>NZ_FQUD01000002.1:0-163174 GCF_900128945.1 Chryseobacterium sp. OV279
AAAAAATCTTTTTTTTTGTCTTCTTTTTTGCAGATGTCCAAGGTTCTTGCACTGATATCAATGCCAATTATTACTTTTTCCATAACTTTGGGTTTAGGTTAAAAAAGGGAAAAGAGATTTTTCATTTTTACTCAACTCCTTATAATGGGCCTCAATCCCGTATTTCTATTTGAGTTTTAAATGAATAAAGCATTTAATTCTTTATCAGCCCATGAATCTTATTCGGAGGCACTCTTAGTTTAATTAAATGCTTTCTCTTTCTCTAAAGTTAGTAACTTTTATCCTCTGCTAATCTAAAGGAGGCACTCGAAGCCACCAGGACTATCTGAAATCTGATGTCTAATGTCTGGCATCTCATATAAAAAAGCTCGGGCTGTTTCGAAGAAACAGCCCGAGCCTGTATATCATAGTCTATTCAGACTAGTTAGCTAAAATTCTCTTCACAGCTTCTTTTACAGCTTCTGCATCGATTTTATATTTCTTCATAAGTTCAGCAGGCGTTGCAGACTCTCCGAATGTATCGTTTACGGCTACGAATTCCTGTCTTGTAGGTCTCTTTCTTGCAAGCATACCCGCAACAGATTCACCTAAACCACCAAGATAGTTGTGCTCTTCAGCCGTAACAATCTTACCTGTTTTTTCAACAGATTTTAAGATGATTTCATCGTCTAAAGGTTTGATCGTGTGGATATTGATTACCTCACAAGAGATTCCTTCTTTTTCAAGCTCGTCAGCAGCTACAAGAGACTCCCATACAAGGTGTCCTGTTGCAACAATCGTTACATCAGTACCTTCCTGAAGAAGAATTCCTTTTCCGATTTCGAAAGGCATATCTTCCGGAATGAATACAGGAACCGTAGGTCTTCCGAATCTTAAATATACAGGACCTTCGAAGTCAGCGATAGCAATAGTCGCTGCCTTAGTCTGGTTATAGTCACAAGGGTTGATTACCGTCATACCCGGAAGCATTTTCATCATCCCGATATCTTCCAGAACCTGATGAGTAGCACCGTCTTCACCTAAAGTAAGACCCGCGTGAGATGCACAGATCTTTACATTTTTTCCTGAATAAGCGATAGACTGACGGATCTGGTCATACACTCTTGAAGTAGAGAAGTTCGCGAAAGTTCCGGTAAAAGGAATTTTTCCTGTGATGCTTAAACCTGCAGCAATTCCCATCATATTAGCCTCTGCGATACCTATCTGAAAGAATCTTTCCGGTGCTTTTTCAATGAATTTCTCCATTTTCAAAGAACCGATAAGGTCTGCACAAAGTGCCACTACGTTAGGGTTTTTGTCGGCAAGTTCTGCTAATCCGGCGCCGAATCCTGAACGCGTATCCTTTTTTTCTGTATATGTATATTTCATTTTTTTTTACTAAAGTTTTTAATAATGGATAAATGACATTTCTAAAGATGTAAAAACACCATCACTTATCATGGATTATTGATGATTAATAATCAGCGGGAGCTTCCAGATATAATTGTTTGAATGCTGTTTCAAGCTGCTCATCATTAGGAGCTTTTCCATGCCATGCATGAGAACCCATCATATAATCTACACCGTAACCCATTTCTGTATGAAGAATGATCACTACAGGTTTTCCTTTTCCTGTTTCAGTTTTTGCTTTCTCAAGGATTGCAATCACTGCTTCAAGATCGTTACCGTTTTTCTCTTCCAGAACAGTCCATCCGAATGCCTCAAGTTTAGCATGAAGATTTCCTAAGCTTAATACATCGTCTGTATCACCATCAATCTGGCGTCCGTTGTAGTCAATGGTTGAAATAATGTTGTCAACTTTTTTAGCCGCAGCATACATCAAAGCTTCCCAAACCTGACCTTCCTGAAGTTCACCATCACCGTGAAGCGTGTAAACAAGAGAAGTATCTCCGTCCAGTTTTTTACCCTGAGCTACACCAAGCGCTACAGAAAGTCCCTGACCCAGAGATCCGGAAGCAATTCTGATACCCGGAAGACCTTCATGAGTAGTAGGGTGGCCCTGAAGTCTTGAATCCAGCTTTCTGAAAGTTTTAAGTTCTTCTACCGGGAAAAAGCCAAATCTCGCCAATGTAGAATAGAAAACCGGCGAAATATGCCCGTTTGAAAGATAAAAATGGTCCTCATTCTTACCCTCCATTGTAAAAGGCAGCTTATAATTCATTACCTTTCCATAAAGCGCTGTGAAGAATTCCGTACAACCTAAACTTCCGCCCGGGTGTCCTGAATTGACAGCGTGAACCATTCTTAAAATGTCTCTTCTGATCTGCGTAGTAAGAGATTTTAACTCTTCAATACTTTTACTCATTATATCTGATTTATTTACACGCGAATTTACAATTTTTTACTGGCTTACGGAAATGCAAAAACCCGGACTTGTGATCCGGATTTAGAATTATTTCAGAGAAATACTGGTTTTAACAGCCTTCGTTGAGGTATGCCGATATTTCTGTAATGATGTTGTTAACAAATTTAAAAGTAAGTTGAGTGCAGGTTGCTGGTTCGAATCTCGGAACACGAATCTCAAAACCCATATCCCGGAACATATTAAAATCTAATGTCTGATGTCTGAAATCTGATGTCTAACATCTAAATTAATTCTTTCCTAATGCTTTATCAATAGCTTTCTTGACAATAGGCTCCATAATAGTATATCCAGCAGGATCGGGATGAATGCCATCACCTGAGAGACCGTCACGCATACCGCCTTTGTCATTACGCATGGCTATATTATAATCAATGAAAGTGATTTTGCTGCTGTGAGAATACTGTTTTAATCTGCTGTTCAAAGCATCTACTTTTTGAGGAACATCGGTGATTTCTTTACGCCACGGAAATGCAGCTGCAGGAAGTATAGAGGCAATAATTACCTTAATTCCATTGCTTCGGGCAATATCCGCCATTGCTTTAATATTGTTGAATGTAAAGTCCGGATCATACGCTCCTGAGTTTTGAGCAATATCATTAGTACCGGCATTAATGATCACCAGTTTCGGCTTTAGAGCAATTACATCATTTTGAAACCGTAAAAGCATTTGCGAAGAAGTCTGTCCGCTGATGCCTCTGCCTACATAATTATTTTCAGAAAAAAAGGTAGAATGGCTTTTTACCCATCCTTCCGTAATGGAATTGCCCATAAAGACCACATCCACTTTTTTCTTTGTATTTAAAATGGCTGTATTATCGTCTTTATACTTGGTCAGATTAGCAAAATCAACAGAACTTTGTGCGTGTACAAATTCGCCTGCAAAAAGGCCAATGGCTATGAATAGGGATAATTTCATATCGAATGTTATCTGTTAGAAAATTCAATTTTCAATAGGAACGGGCTTTAGCGCGTTTGCATCAAAATGTAATAGGGTGATCAGGCTTTAGCCAAATCTAATCATTATTTCTTTCTGATCAGCCAGAGTCCTATGAAAGTCAACAATCCGTTGATGATCAGTAATTCCAGACCGATTTTGAAATCCCCGAACATGTTTTCCTGGTATTTGTCGATAAAGTATGAGATCACAGGTGCTGCAATACATACGTAAGGAACCAGTTTATCATTTACCTTGTATTTGGTGAAAATTCCAAAGGCAAAAAGCCCGAGAAGAGGTCCGTAAGTGAATCCTGCAAGCTTCAGAATAAGCCCGATCATGGAATTGTCATTGATCATTTTAAAAATAACCACCATAATCAGGAAAGAAAGGGCCACAATTAAGTGTATATTTTTTCTGAATTTTTCTTTTTTGGAATCATCCCAGTCTTTCTTTTCTTTCATCCCAAAAATATCGATGCATAATGAAGAGGTAAGAGCGGTCATAGCACCGTCTGCACTTGGAAATAATGCCGAAATCAGTGCAATAATGAAGATGATGGAAATAAAGCCGGGCATATGATTCAGGGCAACATCAGGGAAAAGCTGGTCTCCTGCACTCGTCACATGCTCCTGTGCTCCGTAAAGATGAAGAAGTCCTCCCATATAAAGGAATAATGAGATAACGCCAAGAAGAATAAATCCTAAAGTCACCATATTTTTCTGTGAATCCTTCAGTCTCGTTACCGATAAACTTTTCTGCATCATTTCCTGATCGATTCCCGTCATGGTAATGGTGATGAAAGCCCCGGCCAGGATCTGTTTAACAAAGAAACTTTTCTGGTTCGGATCAAAATCAAAAATTCTGGTGTAGCCTTTGTCCTGCATCGCAGTAAAACTTTCGCCAAAGCTTAGACCCAAATGATTCAGCATATACACCGTACAGATGATTAATCCCAAAAGCATACATGACGTTTGTAAGGTATCTGTCCAGACAATGGTTTTTACCCCTCCTTCATACGTATACAGAATGATCATTCCTAAAATAATCAGTGTTGTTACAATGAATGGAATGCCTAAACTGTCCAGAATAGTAATCTGAAGGATATTCACGACCAGATACAGTCTTGCCGTGGCGCCTACCAATCGGGAAACAATAAAAATCCAGGCTCCTGATTTATAGGAAAGCTGGCCCATTCTCTGCTGGAGATACCCATAAATAGAGGTCAGTTTAAGACGGTAATACAACGGAAGAAGAACGTAAGCTACCACAATATATCCGATGAGATATCCCAGTGTGATCTGCAGATAGCCGAACTTATCATTTCCTACGGCCCCCGGAACGCTTACAAAGGTGACACCGGAAAGTGATGTTCCGATCATCCCGAAAGCGACCAGCATCCAATTGCTCTTACGGTTTCCGATAAAGAAACTCTCATTATCACTTCCTTTTCCTGTTTTGTAGGCTACCCACAACAAGAGTGCGAAATAGGCAATAATGATAATCAGCAGTAGATACGGGGACATATTTATGAATTTTTAAATTTCACAAATATAGTTTTTTTAAAGAAATTTTGAAGTTTAAAAACAATTTCGTTTTGGGTACCGGCGATCTTGAAAAATTAAATCAATCTGCAGGGGATTTCCAAATCTTCATTCAGATAATAACTGGCACATATCCTGTGATAGCCATCTGCAATGATGAGTTTATTGCTCCCACGAACTAACAGAATAGGGGATAGTTTGATGCTGTCTTTGATTTTCTGTAAATCTTCCCGGACATATTTATTTTCGTGGGGTAGCAAAGGAAGCTCACTGGCCCGAAGAATGTCTTTGCATTTTTTATAAATAGTTTTAGCTTCGGTAAGATTTTTAACGAGCTCTGTGGTTTTCTGCTCATCATATAAAAGTTCTAAATAATCTGCAGCGGCCGGGAAATCATGTTTTTCAGGATTTTTTTTAAAAATATCGTTTGTCTTTTTCATATATTCTGGATTGTAATTTTATATTTCGAACAGTAATGGCATTATATCAATCACTGATAATAAATGAACAATTGTTTAATAGAAGGTAATGACAGTGCGATCTTTAAAAGATCAAATCCTGTAAACTTATTAATTACAGGATTTGAAAATATTTTAATTAGTATAGACTGGAATCTTACAAAACGTCTTTTAAGCTTTCATCTTTTTGAAAACTGGCTTTTGCAAAAGGGCAAAGAGGAATGATCTTTTTTCCTCTATCTCTTGCGAAATTTACAGCTGTCAAAAGCATTTCTTTACCTACCCCTTTACCGTTATAAGCTTCTTCAACTTCGGTGTGATCTATAATGAATCTATCTTCTCCGGCCCAGGTATACGTCATCAGGCCTGCGTGGTTTCCATCTATGAAAGCCTCAAAACTTCCGTGTTTTTCGTCGTTGTTTTGTTTTACTTCGATCATATTATGAGAATTTTGTTAGTATTTCTATATCGTTAGTTAATATTTTGTGTACAGGGCAGGCATCGGCGATGGTATGCAGTCTTTTCAGCTGCTCATCATCCAGAACACCTTCGAAGCTGATGTCTCTTTTGAAAATAGCTCTTTTCGTTAAAGGAAAATTTTCGAGTTCTACTTCTACGCTGATGTTTTCAACGTCCCATTCCTTTCGTTCGATGTACATTCGCAAAGTAGCTGCTGTACAGCTTGCCAGAGATGTGGCTAAGATTTCCATAGGGTTGAAACCTTTATTTTGACCGCCTTTATCGATGGGTTCATCGGTAATGATCTGGTTTTCGCCGGCCGTTACCTCAGTATAATATTTTGTTTTTCCTAAACTTGCTTTTACGGTTACCGCCATTATTGTTCTGTATTGAATTTATAACTTAATGCGCCTGACGGGCATTGGTCTATTTGGTTTTTAAGTTCTTGAGGAGTAGCGTTTTCAGCTTTTATCCAGGGTCTGTCTTTGGGATTGTAGACTGTGGGAAGCAGTTTTACGCAGACAGCCGAGTGGATACACTTCTGGGGCTGCCAGAGGACAGTGATACTGCCGTTGGGATATTCGTGTATGTCCATATCAATTTTCTTTTAGTGATTTTTCGATTCTTCGGTCCGGAATCAGCCATATGAGAGCCACGATATAATAAAAACCTATGGCAATATAAGGATAAAAAAATGAAACGGCGATTCCGAGGACGTAAAATATAAGCGAGATATATTCTTTAAATTTTGAATATATAGCCTCTTTCAGCAGAGAACTTTCCCCTTCACAGCGCACGATTACATGCTCAAGAATCGTATAGGCCACAGCAGCCATGATGAGACAGATCCCATAAGCTGCCACCGGATTTTTTGCAAAATGGGTCGTACCTATCCATTCTGTAGCAATCGGCATCAGCGAAAGCCAGAACAGCAGATGAAGATTGGCCCAGAGAATACTTCCGTTGACCTTTTTTACTGCCTGAAAGAGGTGATGATGATTGTTCCAGTAGATGCCTACATAAATAAAACTGAAAATATAAGCGAGAACTCTTGGGATAAGAGGCTTTAAACTGGCCCAGCTGCTCCCTTCCGGAACCTTCAGCTCAAGGACCATGATGGTAATGATGATGGCCAAAACCCCATCACTGAAAGCTTCCAGTCTCCCTTTAGTCATTGGTCTTAACCGCGTTTTTAAAGTTTCCTATTTTGTCCTTAAGCTCTTTAAGCATATCAGGGTTAATAACGCCGCTTTCCAGATCGAAATTTTCATAAAACTTGGGAAGGGAGAACGTATCCTTGATATCTGCTGCAAACTGAGGGAAAAACGTTTTTGCCGTATTCATTACATTCCCGCCGCCGTAGCCTCCCGGAGAAGTGCTCATCAGAAGCATCGGTTTGTTTTGAAATACCTTGACGTTGATCCTTGATGACCAGTCGAAAACATTTTTAAAAGCAGAGCTGTAAGATCTGTTATGCTCTGCAAGCGAACAAATGATCACATCACAATCTCCGATCTCCTTTAAAAAGTTGTGGGCTTGCTCCGGAAATCCTTTCTTTTCAAGGTCAACGGAGAAAACGGGCATGGTGAAATCGTTGAGGTCAATCAGATTGATTTCTTCATCCTGAAAATCTTTCAGAACAAATTTTACCAGTTCCCTGTTGATCGAAGTGGAAGACGTACTTCCCGCAAATGCTAATATTTTCATGGTTAATGAATGTGGCCTTACTGTTATTTTCTGTTTAAAATAGCCTTAGGTAGCGGGACGTATTCTTTGTCGTCACCGGGTACCAAAGGAAACGCATCATGGTTCTGATCATTCCAGTTGACTTTGGCCTGATCAAGCAATTCTTTGTCTGAATTTACAAAATTCCAGAATATAAAACGCTCCTCATCAAAAGGTTCGCCACCAAAAAGATAGACCGTACCGTTTTCACTCATATCAAATTCACACAGTTTGGTATCTTTAGCGATCATCAGCTGTTTTGAACCGTAGGTATTTCCTTCTGTGGAAACTGTTCCGTCCAGTACATACATCGCTGCTTCACCGTAAAGATCTTTTCCAATGCTTATTTTCTTTGCTTCTTTGGTTTTGATTTCAATGAAAAATAATTTACTGTGAACAGGAACCGCAGAAGTTCTGCCGAAAGCCTCACCAGCAATCAGTTTATACTGAATTCCATCCTCTTCCCATGTAGGGATTTCATCCGCTTCGATGTGATGGAAACTAGGTTCTGTCTGCTCCAGATGCTTCGGAAGACCTACCCAGATCTGGAATCCGTGAAGTCTTTTATCGCTGTGTCTTAAATATTCAGGCGTTCTTTCTGAATGCACTACGCCTTTTCCGGCAGTCATCCAGTTTACAGCGCCCGGTTTGATTTCAATCGCGCTTCCGATGCTGTCTCTGTGAAAAATAGATCCTTCCAAAAGGTAGGTTAAAGTTGACAGACCGATATGAGGATGCGGAGGTACATCAAGATTTTGGTAGTCCTTCAGCTCTGAAGGTCCCATATGATCGATGAAAACAAAAGGTCCCACCGCTCTTTTTTCACGGAAAGGAAGAAGTCGTCCCACCAGGAAATTTCCTATATCTGCTGCTTTTTCTTCTATGATAAGTCCGATATTTGACATAATAAAGTAAATGTTTTTGAATTGTGTTTAAGCCGATGAATTTTTTTGAATCTGAGATTACAGTTTGTCGTAGCCTTCAAATTTTTCATCAACAATGCGTTTCCATTCCGGATGTTTCTTGATGTAGGCAAAAACATAAGGGCAGAAAGGAAGAAGCTTTTTTTCATTCTCTTCAATATAAGCCAGTGTTTTTTCTACCACAGCAACAGCTGCCCCCGTTCCGGCCAGTTCCGGATCTGCTTCTGTGTGTACCAGAGCGATCTGGTGACCCATTTCACGGTAATCGATAAAGGCAAAATGTCCGTCTATTTCTATTTCAAATCGTGTTGCTGCTTTTACAAGCGGTATATTTTCAAATTCTGGTTTCATAAATTTTTATAGGATAAATAGGTTGGCGGACCGCAAAGAGAAAAGATCAAATATGAGAATGCTTTTCATTATTTCACTAAACCTATAAGGTTTGATGCATTGATTAAACATTACATTTCAATTGAACTTTCGTCTTTGCGTTTCACCAAACACATTAGATAAAGTTAATAAAAAAGGAATAATGTAAGATGAAGAGAAATTTAAATTCTGTTAATCTTCCAGATAACCGAACTTCCCGGTATTGTAATCTTCGAACGCCTGCATAATTTCCTCCCTTGAATTCATTACAAAAGGTCCGTGAGGATAAATCGGTTCATTGATTGGTTCTCCACTAATGATCAGAACTATGCTGTCATCATGAGCTTCAATACTGAACGTTTCACCTTCATTTTTAAATAAAACAAGATGATCCGCTGCTGCTTTTTGCTCTCCGTTTACGGTAATACTTCCTTCAATGACCAATGCTGCGGTATTAAAGTTGGCAGGGAAACTGAACTCAGCTTTTCCGCCTGCCTTTAATTTAGCATTCATCATATTTAAAGGAGTGAATGTTTCCGCAGGACCTTTATGTCCGCTATATTCTCCGGCGATGATTTCCACTAAACCGTTTTCACCCAGATCAACATGTTCCATTGCTGCATTTTCTATGGCCTGGTATTTCGGACAGCTCATTTTATTTTTTGCGGGAAGATTGACCCATAACTGGACCATCTGAAAAATACCGCCTTTTTTAGACCATTCGGTTTCGTGATATTCTTTGTGAAGAACTCCTTTTGCGGCAGTCATCCACTGTACGTCGCCTTCGCCTATGATTCCGCCGCCGCCGGCGCTGTCATGATGTTCTACTTTCCCCTGATAGGCTATCGTTACTGTTTCAAAACCTCTGTGCGGATGAACGCCCACGCCTCTTGGTCTTTCCGAGCCATTGAAGTGAAATTTTGAATTGTAATCAAGCATAATGAATGGGTCCATTCTTTTCATATCCAATCCGTGTACCCCTGGTATAAAATTATGAACCCTAAAACCGTCCCCTACAAAATGGGCTGGTTTTGGAGATACTACGATTTCTACTTTTTTCGCTGTCATAATATTGTGAATTTTATATAACAAAAATACGGTAGAGAGAAATCAGATACATTGATCTGTGTTAAGTTCGGTGGGGAGGTGGCAGTTCTTATTCTTCCTTAGATTTCATGTTTTTTCCATCCGAAATGTGAAGTCTTCTGAAGACAAAACCGGAGATAATGGTTAATATCCCTACAGTAAGGAAAGTATAGCGGAAAGCGTTGTGAGTTTCTCCTTTGATTAGGTCCGAACTTTCAAATAATTTTAATACAATAAGTCCGAAAGCAATTCCGAAACCGATGGCCAGCTGCTGATTAACGGATATTAATGAATTCCCGCTGCTGGTTTGGAAATTTCTAAGATCGGCAATGGAAATGGTATTCATGGAAGTGAACTGGATAGAGTTGAAAAATCCTAATATGGCAATAATGGGGACAAACCAATATAAAGAGGCATGAATATCGGGAATGGCGAGAAGACAGATCAGGGTTCCGATGATGAAGGTGTTCACCATCAATGTCTGTCGGTAGCCATATTTATCTAAAATTTTGATGACCGATGATTTCCCGAACATAGCGGTCAGAGCCATCGGAGCAATGATCCATCCGGAAGTTACTGCCGACTGTTTGTAAGCAATCTGAATCATTAAAGGAAGCAAGAGTGGAACCGAGCTGATTCCCAATCTGGTCGCCAGGTTTCCGACAATACCTACCCGGAAAGTTCTCACCTGAAAAAGATCCAGCGGGAAAATAGGATTTCCTCCTCTTCTTGCATGTTTGTAATAATAGTAAAGGAATAGAAAGCCCAAAATAAATACAAAGAGGACGGGACTTATATTCTGCATATCTCCGAATAGTTCAAGGGAAATAGAAAGCAGAAGCGATGCTGCCGCAAAGATTAAAAATCCTTTTAAATCAAAATCAACATCAGTGGATTTGTAATCCGGCATATATTTTAACCCTAAAACAATTCCTAAAATTCCAATAGGAATATTGATCAGAAAAATCCAGTGCCACGAAAGATAATCCACCATATAGCCTCCGACCAATGGACCAAGTACAGGCCCTATCAGTGCAGGAATGATAGCGAAGTTCATGGCTTTCAGTAATTCACTTTTATCAAATGTTTTAATCAACGCCAGTTTTCCTACCGGTGTCATCAAACTTCCCCCGACACCTTGAATCACCCTTGAAATAACCAAATGCGTAAGATTTTGTGACATGGAACAAAACAGTGAACCTAAGCTGAAAAGAATCAGTGAAAAAATAAATACTTTTTTGGTTCCGAACCGATCCGCCAGGAAACCGCTGGCAGGCATGAAGACCGCCAATGTCAGAACGTAACTGATGATGGCATTCTGCATATTGAGCGGAGATTCATGAAGGTCCTTGGCGATGGAGGGCAGGGAAGTGTTCAGGATCGTGGAATCCAGCATCTGCATAAAGATCGCAGTCGCAAGGATGAGCGGAAGTATTTTTTTTACAGAGATCTGTTGCGGGTTTGTTTCTGTCATTCGGTGTAGACTGAAAATTCAATGATTTCCAGATTTATTTTTATTGAAAAGAATACTGTTTTAAAACAGTCTGATTCTTAGATAAAGAATTTCATATAAAATTAAAAAAGTCCTGTGAATTTTCACAGGACTTTTCAATTTATTTTCTAGGTTTTTCTACTCCTTTCCATTCGTTGCCGGCTTTTCTGTACTGGCTTAAGATGTAAGTTTTGAAATCTTTTGTTTTGTACTCGATGTTATCGGTGTTCTGTTCGAACGGCATGATATAGTAGTAATCGATATCTGTTTTGTCTGATTTGTTTCCTTTTTTCACAGTCGGAACATATTTGGAAAACTTATAGCCTGGAAGATACTGTTTTAGTCTTACGTAGAAATCTTTATCTTCTTTTTCGCTAGGGATGATGTCTACAATGTTTAAGTCATCTTTTTTCTTGTCGATCCACAGGTAGTAGGTTTTTTCTTCTCCTAAGTTTCTGTTTAAAGAGTTGAATGCAAACAGTTCTTTAGGAACAAGCTCCTTGATTTTCTCAGGATCTACTCTTGTATAGAATTGTCCTTTAGACGGATCTACATACGTTTCAAGATTGTACATCAAAACCGAATTGTTCTCGAATTTTTTGTTCTTAAAATATTGATTTAAAGATAATTCAGCCGTTGCTCTAAGCTCTTTTCCTCTGTCGTCCAGTTTTTTGGTAGGATTCTGTGGATTTACTTTTTTCACGAACTCATATAAAACAATTGGTTTTACATCTTTAAGGTGAGGATACGTTTTAAGCTGCTCTGCTTTTACCAGCCAGTAGAACTGCTGATAATAGTCATCCTTGTCCTGATCTTTTACAGTCTTATAAGATAAAGCAAGCTTTTTTGAATTTAAGTATTTGCCATATTTTCCCTGTCCAAAAGCAAAACTGATGGATAGTAAGGCAAATAAAACAGTAAGATTTCTTCTCATTTTTTTATAATTGATATTTTCGTTGTCCAAATATAATTATTTCTTAGATATTATTTTTGATTGTCAGTTAAATTATATTATATTATTAACGTTTATTCAAAAGAAAATCCCGTATTGCTACAGGATTGATAAAATATTATATAGATGTGAGATTTCAGACACGAGACTTCAGACCAGATTAAGGCCGAGATTGAGGTTGAAAATGGTCAATTGTGAATTTTGCTTCGAAAGTGAATGGTGAATGCTGGATTAGAGAACCAAGAACCAAGAGCCAAGAACCAAGATTCTAGACTTTAGACATGTTTCGGGATACGAATTCCCAGATTCGAACCAGTAACTAGCAACTAGTAACCAACAACTCCCTTACTCTCAAACCCTAAAACTCTCCAACACTTAAACTCTCCAACTCAAACTCATCACGAACCATAACTCGTTTCATGCACCTTCACCGCTCTTCCGCTCGGATCGTTCATCTTTTTGAAAGCCTCGTCCCATTCTAAAGCGATAGGCGTAGAGCAGGCTACCGAAGGAACGGAAGGCACTGTTGCTGCTGCCGTTTCACTTGGGAAATGTTCTTCGAAGATCGTTCTGTAGCGGTATTCTTCTTTATTCTGAGGCGTGTTGAGCGGGAATCTGAATCTCGCGTTGGTCATCATTTCGTCAGTGACTTCTTTTTCGGCAACTTCTTTCAAAGTGTCGATCCACGAATAGCCCACACCATCTGAAAACTGTTCTTTCTGTCTCCATACGATAGCATCGGGTAGAACGTCTTCAAAGGCTTTTCTTAGTACCCATTTCTCTATTTTTCCTTCTGCCACGTTGATCATTTTGTCTTTTGGGTTCACGGCCATAGCAATGTCCATGAATTCTTTATCCAGGAAAGGAACCCTTCCTTCAATTCCCCAGCTCATCAATGCTTTGTTGGCTCTTAAACAGTCATATAAATGGAGCTTGCCTAATTTTCTTACCGTTTCGTCATGGAATTCTTTTGCGTTAGGTGCTTTGTGGAAATACAGATAACCTCCGAAAAGTTCATCTGAACCTTCCCCCGAAAGAACCATTTTAATTCCCATAGATTTAATCACTCTTGCCAGAAGATACATCGGAGTGGAGGCTCTGATGGTGGTTACATCATACGTTTCAAGATGATAAATCACATCACGTACGGCATCCAGTCCTTCCTGAACCGTGAAATTAACCTCGTGATGTACAGATCCGATATGTTCAGCTGCTTTTCTTGCGGCGGCCAGGTCGGGTGATCCTACCAATCCTACTGCAAAACTGTGAAGTCTCGGATACCAGGCTTCCTGAGTGTCACCACTTTCCACTCTCTGTCTTGCAAATTTCGCGGTAACTGCTGAAATAACGGATGAATCTAATCCTCCGGAAAGTAATACGCCATAAGGAACATCGCTCATCAGCTGTCTGTGAACGGCATCTTCAAGGCCTTTTCTTATTTTTGAAATATCGGTTTCGTTGTCTTTTACGCTGTCAAAGCTTTCCCAGTCTCTTTTATACCACTGCTGAAGCTCTGTACCGTCCGGACTGTACAAAAGATGTCCGGGCAGGAAAGTTTCTATGGTTTTGCAGATGCCTTCCAATGCTTTTAATTCAGAAGCTACATAATAGTTTCCGTTTTTGTCCCATCCTTGGTAAAGAGGGCAAATTCCCATATGGTCGCGGGCAATCAGATAAATACCTTTTTCTATATCGTATAGGGCAAATGCGAAGATTCCGTTCAGTTTCTCGATAAAATCTTTTCCGTATTTCCCGTACAGAGCAAGAATCACTTCACAATCCGACTGAGTCTGAAATTCAAAATCAGGAAATTCTTCTTTTAATTCTCTATGGTTGTAAATCTCTCCGTTCACGGCAAGAACGATCTTTCCGTCTTTGGTTAATAAAGGCTGCTTTCCTGAAGTAGGATCTACGATAGCCAGCCTCTCATGAGAAAATACGACTTTTTCATCCTGAAACACACCGCTCCAGTCCGGACCGCGGTGACGGATTTTTTTTGACATTTCCAGGACCTGAGGTCTCAGTATTTCAGTCTTTTGTTTGGCATCAAACAAACATACTATTCCACACATATTGTTACTTATTTGAAACAAAATTAGCTTTGATGTTTAAAAATAACAATAAAAAATAAATAAAAGTTAATATTTTTAACTTATTAATTTATTTAAGCGAAAAATATTAACTATTTCGATCAATTATCGCGTATTTAATTAATTTTTTTCGCTGTTGAAAAATGGGGCTTAATCCTATACAAAATTAAAATGAAATAATTAATAATATATGGTAATTTATTATATGAATTTTAGCCCTTACTTTGTGGCTCGAAATAATTTTTTTTCATCATTTGTGTTTTTACCTTCTTGCAATTCTCTTTGCAAGAAGGTTTTGTTTTATTGGGACCCTAACAGAACTCCGGAGACATTCCACGAACTGAAACTTGTGCCTTCTGAAGCTCCCTGAGGGATTTTTACCTGTATGGTATGCGTTCCCGCTTTCAAGTCCCCGAGTGGTATGAAATTAGGATTTGTAACCGTTCCGGGACACCAGTTTGACCTGCTGAGGTCTGATGACGAAAGTCCGTCCGGAAAATTCCCTGATGCAGGGTTGTAAAGACGGTAAGAACCACAATCTGATCTCCATGGAACAAATGAAAACGTCATTTTTCCGTCTAAAAATACAGAATTGGCTTTCGGAACAAATTCATCACCGTTTTCCCAGCCTCCGTGTCCGGTAGTGATGTATCTCAATTGAGCATTTTTCAGATTTTTTTTTAAGGTAAATTCTACAAAAAGACCTTTATCCTTATCGAACATCGTTGAATAATCCTGACCGGCCATTTCCATAATATTTAAAGTGTTGAAAAGAGGAATCACCGTATTGTTTTTGTACACAGTCTGATCACTTTTATGAATGGTGATGTCCAGACTTATTTTATGGCCACCTTTATCATAGTTTCCAATAAAGGCTCCCACCCAAAGTTCTTTTTCGGAAAGCGACGGTTTTAATTCTGTGATATCCTGACGGTATGGGCTCACCGTCTGCCAGTCTTTTCCTTTCAACTGAATATGATTGAATTTCTGAATCCCGAAAGCGGTAAAAAATCTCATCATTTCTATCGCCGGGCTATAATTTTCAGTGGCTGTTACCCCATAATACTGCTTTCCGTTTCCATTGTCATATAAAGGAAGCGTTTTAGCTCCTTTTTCCAGTCCGTCAAAAAAAGAAGACGTTTTATCCTGAGGTATAAAAAATACGGTTCCCGTTCTGTCGTAGGCATCACCATTGGATTGTTGCTTCACTTCTACAAATATATTTTCACCTTCCCTGATGGCTGGAAATTTTATTTTTTTAAGGATAATCGTTCCGTTGGCGAATTTTTTTACATTTTCACTGGATTTGGATTCATCTGAAAAATTGATCGTTTCATTGTCAAAAACCTTCAGTGTGGTAAAACGGCTTTTCCAAAGCAGGTCTTTATACCCTAAGAGATCGGTAGATTGTACGGATCCTTTTATAATAGCATCAATCTCTGTTTTCTTTACTTTTTTAATTGAGCTCGCCGTGATCAGTGAATTTTTATTTCTTTCAATTTCTAATACAAAACCTAAGTTCTGCCCTAAAACAGATGGCCCACCGTTGATTTTTAAATCATTGGTGTACCATACTTCGATGGTATTGGAATTGATTTTTGTGACTGCTTTTTTACAGGTGTAGCCTAGAATTTTTTTCGTTTCATTGGTTAATTCAAAGGACTGTTTTCCGATGGATTCTGCATCTGAAGAAGAGATGATTTCTCCCGGTTTCAGGAAAGCATAGGAAACAACGGTATTGGAAGGCTTCTCGATCTTGGTAATTTCATATGGATAATCGCTTTTCTGCTGCCGGATTGTATTATTCAGAATAAAATTCTCTTTCGCATCTGCCCAGACAAGGGTAGGAGACTGCTCTGTAAGAACTTTTCCATTGTAAGAACTGGTGTACTGGATTTCATAAGTTTGTGCATATGCCAGACAGCATAAGAATAAGGCGAAGAAATTGAATAGCGTTGTTTTATACATATAAGAAAGGTTTTCTGCGAAATAGTTCTAATATTTATGCTAAGTTCTGCATGGTTTTGAAACGGTTCTGCAATATAATAAGTAGGGATTAGTGAAGCAGATGTTACATCTATCTTAAATATTCTCTCCGATTAAAATTTTTTAACAAAAAAAGCTGCCCTGAAATAGAGCAGCTGTATATATTTCGAGGGATTCCTATTAAGAAACTCTTTCAATCAATGCCATATAGAATCCATCGTAACCCTGACTAGGCATTACTTTGTCATCTTTAACCATTTTGTATCCCGCATTGTTTTTCAAAAATTCTTCTACCTGTAAATTATTTTCAGACGGTAAGATAGAACACGTAGCATACACCATTTTTCCTCCTACTTTAAGCATTTTGGAGTAATCCTGAAGGATCTGCTGTTGCTCTTTTTTGATTCTGTCGATAAAATCCTGATCAATTTTCCATTTACTGTCCGGGTTTCTTTTTAAAACACCAAGTCCTGAACATGGTGCATCGATAAGAAGTCGGTCTACTTTATCATGAAGACGCTTGATCACTTTGTTGTCAGAGATCATACGGGTTTCGATATTGTGGGCACCTGCCCTTTTGGCACGACGCTTCAGTTCAGCCAGCTTCCATTCGAAGATATCTAAAGCCACGATCTGACCTTTATTTCCCATCAATGCAGCTAAGTGAAGTGTTTTTCCACCCGCACCCGCACATGCATCTACCACTCTCTGGCCTTCTTTTACATCAAGGAAATATCCTATTTTCTGCGAAGAAGCATCCTGAACTTCAAACAAACCTTCTTTGAAAGCGGTCGTAAGAAAAACATTTTTCTTTTCCTCAAGCTGTACAGCATCAGGATAATTTCTTACCGTATATGCCACAACACCTTCGTCAGAAAGGTCAGAGATCAATTCTTTAGGCGTTGTTTTCAGACTGTTTGCTCTTAATACCGTAGCAGCCTGCTCATTTAAAGCGTGCATTTCTTTTTCCCATCCGGAACCTAATTCTTTTTCCAGGGTTTCAGCCAGCCATTCAGGAATAGAATGCTCGATAGCTTTCGTAGGAACGGTATTCTTTTTAAGTTTGGTAAGGATATCCGCGATTTTGATTCCGTCAAATTCCTCAAATTTCTTATAATTGGTCTTGCTCCAAAGCAGGTACGCAATCATTAGTTTATAGATATTGGTAGGTTTTACCCCCTCACCCATATAATATTCAAGACGTTTTTTCCAGCGGATAATATTATAGAAAATCTCAGAAACAACGGCTCTGTCCTGGCTTCCCCATTTTCTGTGGGCTTTTAATAGTCTTTCGATCACCTTATCGGCGTATTTATTTTTCTCGAAAAAGGTTTCCTGTAAAGCATCGTGAATTCCGATCGCTAAGTTTCTGTGAATAAGTTCCATAAATTTGCTTCGCTGTTTGAATCTGCAAAAGTACGAATTATAGTTGAGAGTTGAGAAGCGGGTTGATGAGTTTGAGAGTGGGAGGGTTTAAGGGTTGCGAGATATGGGGTACGGGTTTGAGAGTCGGAGTGTTTGAGAGTTGCTAGTTGCTAGTTGACGGTTGCAGGTTCGAACCTCGAAACCCTGAACTCGCCTCCCGAAACATGTCTCATATCTCATATCTCATATCTAAAATCTTGGTTCTTGGCTCTTGGTTCTCTACCCCAGCATTCACCATTCACTTGCGAAGCAAAATTCACCATTGACGTCTTCCTCTCTCAGTCTGATGTCTCGTGTCTGAAATCTGAAGTCTAAAACAAAAATCCTACCTTTGCAAAAATCAAAAATATGAGTGATACTGTACTTTGTCCGAAATGCAGCTCTGAATTTACCTATCCAACAGATAATATGATGACCTGTTCACAATGCTTTTATGAATGGAGTCCTGAAGAAGCGGCTGCTGAAACAGCTGGTGAAGGTAAAATTCTGGATTCGAACGGAAACGAGCTTCAGGATGGAGATTCTGTAGTCGTAATTAAAGATCTTCCTGTAAAAGGAGCTCCAAAACCTGTGAAGGCGGGAACTAAAGTGAAAAACATTCGTTTAAGACCGGACAGCGACCATAATATCGATTGTAAAATTGATGGTTTCGGGTCTATGGCTTTGAAATCTGAGTTTGTTAAGAAAGCGTAAGGCTTATTGCAAAAAATAAAAAAAAGGAAAAAATTGGACAGTGTAATCTTTCAAAAAGACTTGATTGCAGGGAGGTGCTAATGTCCGTCTCAAGGCAGAAAGAGAATTAACCAAAAATTTCCTTATGCTGTGGAAATACAAATGTAAGAAAAAGTTTTAAACGGGTTTCTTATATTTGTATTTTTTTTATCCACATATTAACAATAAGTGTAAGGGAATGTAGGAGTTATGATTTTTGAATGATGGGTTTTGAGTCCTGAGAATGGTGAAAAGACGGATCACAAAACAGGCTTCTTTCTTTGCTTTAAACAAATGAAATTTTAATATTTCCTGCTAGCTTTTCATCAGTATACACGACAAGTTCTTTACTGTGAACTTTCACTTTATTCCAGTAATGATTTCCTGCAAATCGGCTCTCTACAAGATCTGCTTCCATTCCATCTTCTGAAATTTTTATTTCTTTAGGATAATATGAGAATTTAGAAATCTGAAATGCTGCTTTTTCTTCTTCGCTGAAAATATTGACTTCACCAAAAAGTTTAGCTACATAAGAATTGTAGGGATTTTTATAGGTTTCTTCCGGACTGTCGTTCTGGATAAGTCTTCCGTCTTTTAGAATAACGATCTGGTCAAGCCACGGCATGATTTCCTGAAGTTCATGAGTGGAAATAATCAGAGAAATCTGATGCTGTTTCACATATCTGAAAAGTCTTTCGCGAAGTTCTATTTTTCTTGAAAAATCCAGATTACTGAAAGGTTCGTCTAAGATAAGTAGTTTTGGAAGTACAGAAAGCGCTCTGGCAATAGCAACACGCTGCTGCTGGCCACCGCTTAAATATTTAGGAAGAATATGAGCGAACTCCTGAAGACCTACCACTTCAAGAAGTTCCATGACGGTTTCTTTTTTCTGAGATAAATTAATATTGGAAATAAATTTACCCACATTTTCGGCAACGGTAGCGTAAGGCATCAGATCAAAATTCTGAGCGACCAGTTTCATTTCCGCTTCTCCGGGAACAAGGTTTCCTTTCGGTCCCAAAAGACGCTTTCCGTTAAAAACAATTTCACCGCTTTCCCAGTCCAGAAGTCCGTAAATAAGATTGAGCATTGTAGACTTTCCACATCCGCTTTCTCCTGCAAGAGCAATGATTCTGCCTTCCTCAAAACCCAGATTAAGGTTCTGAAACAGGGGATTATCTTTGGTGTGGGAAAAATATAAATTGTTTATTTCTAATAGCATAATACAAATGTAAGGTTTTTATGAAAAAATAAAATTTTTTATTATATTAGCGGAAGTAATAAAAATATATCAAAAATGAGAAAAAAACTGTTTTCTTTAGCTATTCCTGCTTTATTTGTGGCAGCTGTAGCGGTTTCTTGTAAAAAAGACAAACCGGTTACCAGCGAAAGCAATGAGGTGGCAACTACAAAAGACGGGAACCAGTACACACTGGATACATTAAACAGTAAAGTGGAGTGGAAAGGATATAAAGTATTCAAGTCTGAAAGCACAAGCCATTTCGGAACCATCAAATTTGAAAGTGGTGATGTGACGGTAAAGGATGGAAAGCTTGAAAGCGGAAAATTTGTTGCTGATATGGCTTCTCTGACATCTGTAGATCTGAAAGATGATGCTGAACAGTTAGGCAAACTGAATGGTCATCTGAAGAGCGGAGATTTCTTCGAAGTGGAAAAATTCCCGACGGCTTCATTTGAAATTACGAAAGTGACCCCTTCTACGGAAGGCGATTACAATACGCTTCTTGATGGTAATTTAACGATCAAAGGCATTTCAAAACCGGTTCAGTTTAAGGCTAATGTCTCTGTGAAAGACGGAGAAGTAAGTGTAGCTACCGAGCCTAAGGATATTAAAAGAGAAGAGTTTGGCGTAAAGTTCCAGGCTCCTGCTGAAAACGGCGTGATCAAGGATGATGTAACTCTTCAGATCAGCGTTAAAGCTTTAGAAAAGAAATAATTTTTTTATTTAAGTGAAATAAGTGATTGAAGTCTGCCTCCCATAAAGGGGCAGATTTTTTTATCACAGATTCATTATTAAACTTAAAAAACGTATTTTTGCAAAACATTTTGAAAGGGTAAAACAATGATAGAAAAGATAGAAGAACTACTTACCGAAGTAAACAGCTTCAATGCTACGTCTAAAGAGGAAATTGAAAACTTCCGGATTAAGTATAATGGTAAAAAAGGTGTTCTGAATGATTTTTTTGAAAAATTTAAAGAAGTTCCAAACGACCAGAAAAAAGAATTCGGACAGAAGATCAATTCTTTGAAACAGGCTGTTGCAGGAAAACTGGAAGATCTTAAAGACTCTTCCCAGTCTGCTATTGTCACAGAAAAAGAAGATCTTACAAGACCTGCTTTTCCATTGGATCTTGGGTCCAGACATCCGATCAATCTGGTGAAAAACAGAATTATTGAGATTTTCAAATCAATAGGTTTCGCAGTAGCCGATGGTCCGGAAATAGAGGATGACTGGCATAACTTTACCGCGCTTAACCTTCCTGAGTACCATCCGGCAAGAGATATGCAGGATACTTTCTTCATTGAGCAGAATCCTGACGTCCTTTTAAGAACGCATACTTCTTCCGTGCAGATCCGTTATATGGAAGAAAATCAGCCGCCGATCAGAATTCTTTCTCCGGGAAGAGTATTCAGAAATGAGGCTATTTCTTCACGTTCACACTGTATATTCCATCAGATCGAAGGTTTGTATATTGACGAGAATGTAAGTTTTGCAGATCTTAAACAGACCATCCAGTTCTTTACGACGGAGCTTTTTGGAAAATCCAAGATCAGAATGAGACCTTCTTATTTCCCGTTCACGGAACCCAGTGCTGAGATCGATGTATATTGGGGATTAAACTCTGAAACCGATTACAGAATTACAAAGGGAACAGGCTGGCTGGAAATCATGGGTTGCGGAATGGTAGATCCTGCCGTTCTGAAAAACGTGAATATCGATGCAGAGAAATATTCAGGATACGCTTTCGGAATGGGTATTGAAAGAATCACAATGCTTCTTTACCAGATGAGCGATATCAGAATGTTCTTCGAAAATGATATCAGAACTTTAGAACAGTTTAAATCACTATAAAAAATAAACCTCCGGAAATTCCGGAGGTTTTTGTTTTTAATTACTGACCTAAGAAACAAAACGTAATTAAAAACGATTTTATTGAAAATGTACAACGTGTATTGTCTTTTTTATCAACTGACATAAAAAACACTTTTCTTATCTCCAAATCATATTCATGGTGTGGTATTTTAAAGTATCCTCCATATCTGCTTCTATTAGTAAGACAACCCACATTAAAAATCTATTACAGACTTTTGAAAAAAAAGAAAATAATTTTCTTAGTCAGAGGTATTGCTTACACCCTATAACGATTAAATGTTAAACAGGAGCCTAACTCCAGCGCCGGATGCTTTTTTATTTACTTTTAATTTCTTAAACAACCTAAAAATGAAAAAAGTATTATTATCGCTATTATTAGCGAGCGGGCTCTTTAGTGCCCAAAAAATAGAGGTTTCTGCGAGTTATGGAATATCTTCTATGTACGGCGGATCTTATGGACTGTCGTATGATATTGCAAACGGTATTATTCCATCCAGTGTTAGCAATGGAGATGGCCGTAGCCCTTCAAGTATGGGAGTTGCTATCATAGGAGTAGCGATGTACAGTGAAAATACGAAATGGCGTTTTGGGGTAGATATTGCGAATGAGTTTTTTAATAACACATCTACTGCCAAAGAAAACATGTTCTCGGTATTACCGAAAGTAGATTATTTCTGGCTTAAAAAAGAAAAATTAGGCTTGTATTCAGGTGCAGGTGCCGGAGTCAATTTTGTAAGCAATACCTACATTAATCAAAACAATAATCAAATAGAGGATAACTATGGGATGTTTGCATTCAACGTTACTCCTATTGGCGTTAAGTATGGCGGAGATCTGAGTGTTTTCCTTGAAACCAACGTCGGGATAAAGGGAATTGTCCAGGGAGGCGTATCCTATCGATTTTAATGACTGAAAATAAAAAAGGAACAGTTTAAAACGGTTCCTTTTTATATGATAGATGATTTTATCTTTTATTTAAGATACTTCAAAGGGTATTTCACATTTTTAAGGTCATCAATACTTGCTTTCAGGGATCCTACAGCCAGTTCGGCTTTCAGAAGCATCGGGATATGGTTTGCATCATTGGTCACCCACATCGTAACACCTTCTTTTTCCTTGAAAACCCTTCCGCTTTTTACAGACGGAATAATTTTAAGACAGTTGATCGTCCCGAATTTTGTTTTCAGATCTTCATTGCCCGTTACTTTCAGCTGAAACGGAAACATTTCATCGTCAATCCAGACATTCATATTGATTACGGTTCCTACTTTCAGTTCGCTGGTGCTTTTGCTTCTCAGATAATAAAAGCAGGAAAGCATATCCTGAACCCCTTTGATGGATTTCAAGACCTTTGAGCCATTAGCCGGAGTTTTTTTATCCGTTAGTATCAGGGTGTGGTTATCGTGGTTGAAAACAGTCTCAAAATGCTGGCGATAGTTGCCTTCACGCACATTTCTCACATAAAAGCTGGGAAGCCCGGTATCTGTATTGATGAAACTTTCATAGAGATCTTCTACTTTAAAGAAGGCTTTTACAGCTCCCGTAGTCTGTCCAGTACCTTTAACGTAGAGATGGGGAGCGCCCATATAAGTTGTTTTTTTGGCGGTTAGATTAGCGGTTCCTGCATTCAGGATTCCGTAGTGGATTCTAAAGGTAATAGACTCACCGTCAGCAATATTATCGATCTGAGCGTAACTCAGCAGGAACGTAAATACTGCAAAAAAACTTAAAATTTTCTTCATGATATGACATTTAACAAAAACACTGCCAAATTTAAGATTCTTAATGATTTACATAGATTTGATAAATCTCAGGTTTTTATTTAGAATCAATTAAATATGCTTCGCATTAAAATTAGTAAATTTGCAGTTACATGTATAATTAAATTATCTTATTATTATGATAACCACTGATATATTGATCATAGGTGCCGGACCTACCGGGCTTTTCGCTGTTTTTGAAGCAGGTTTATTAAAAATGAAGTGCCATATTATTGATGCGCTTCCACAGCCGGGAGGACAGCTAGCTGAGCTTTATCCTAAAAAACCTATTTTCGATATTCCGGGATATCCTTCTGTGAATGCAGGAGAATTAGTAGATAATTTGATGGAGCAGATCAAGCAGTTCCAGCCAGGATTCACTTTGGGAGAAACTGCAGTTTCTTATACCAAGGTAGATGATGAATGGTTTGAAGTGATCACCAACAAAGGAACGGTTCACAGATGTAAAGCGATTGCTATTGCCGGTGGATTGGGAACTTTTGAGCCAAGAAAACCTACTTTCGAGAATGTAGCTGACTATGAAGAGAAAGGTCTTGAATATTTCGTGAAAGAACCTGAACATTTCAGAAACAAAAAAGTAGTGATCGCCGGAGGTGGAGATTCTGCTTTGGACTGGAGTGTTTTCCTTTCGAATGTAGCAAGTGAAGTGACTTTGATCCACAGAAGAAATGAGTTCAGAGGAGCTTTGGATTCTGTAGAAAAAGTACAGGATCTTAAAAACCAGGGAAAAATTAAGTTAATTACGCCTGCAGAAGTGACTGGTATCAAAGGTGACGGAAAAGTAGAAGCGATTACGGTAGAGATTGAAGGGCAGGAAGCTTTTGATATTGAAACAGATTATTTCATTCCTTTATTCGGACTGACTCCAAAATTGGGTGAGATCGGAAACTGGGGACTGAATATCGAGAAAAATGCAATCGTTGTGAACAATGCACTTGATTATCAAACGAACATCGATGGAATCTACGCAATCGGAGATATCAATACCTATCCGGGTAAACTGAAGCTGATTCTTTGCGGTTTCCACGAAGCGACTTTGATGTGTCAGAGTGTTTACAACAGACTGAATCCAGGGAAAAAATTTGTACTAAAATATACGACAGTAAGCGGTGTAGACGGATTTGACGGTAGCCGTAAAGAAGCAGAAAAGGCAGTTGTGAAAAAAATTGACTAATTTTGCATTATTATGTCAGATATTAATATAAAGATCACCGATCGGGAGGGGATCACCCATGATGTTGTAGCACCTACAGATATGTCTATGAACCTGATGGAGATCATCCGTTCTTATGAATTGGCGGAAGAAGGAACTATCGGAGTTTGTGGCGGAATGGCTATGTGCGCCTCTTGTCAGGTATATGTGATCACTGATCCGGGCCTTGAGCCTATGGGCGATGAAGAAGATGCCATGCTGGCGGAAGCTTACCACGTAAAAGACAACAGCAGACTGGGATGCCAGCTGCATATGATGGACTCGATGGAGGGTCTTGAAGTGGCGATTGCTCCTTATCCTTAGAATATATTTAATTTAAGTTAATATAAAAACCGCCTGGAAATTTCCGGGCGGTTTTGCTATAGATTGAATAGGGTAATAAGCTCAGGATATAGTTGATTTAAATATTCTGTATCTGGTGAGCAGTTACCATTATCCATTTCCAGATACTGATCTTTTCGTAAGGCGTATACTAATATTCCACCTCCGTCCATACAGATTGATTCGACTTTGTAATCAGTTTTTTGCCATAAATTATTTTTCGTTATTAATGTTGAAAATTTGTGAAATTGGTCATTGGTTAACCTTTCTTCTTTTAAAATTTCAACTCTTGGTTCCTGATATTCTCCAGTTTTTTGGTTATACCCACTTTTGTAGATTTTTTTCTTTACGATCGTTTTGATCTTTCCTTTTTTTTCAATCCGGATGAGATAATCTTCCTTGAATGCAGACCACTTAAAAAACTGATAAATTTCTTCATCATTTTTAAGTTTCGAGCTATTCATGCACTTTAATGGTTTTTCTTTTAGATCGTTTGAGAAATATTGGCAGATAGCTTCGTCCGTATTCTGAGAATATAGATTGGAAACTCCAAATATCAATACTAAAAGTGAAAGAAGTTGTTTCATAACTTATATTTCATCCTTCGAAATCCATTTCCCAACTGTTGGCGCCTCATAATTCCTCATTTTCTCCAAAAGCTCATCAATGCTACCGCTTATCAAAAGCATATCACGATTCACCAGCTTTAAAAATCCTTTATCTACCATGGTCTGAACCAGTTTTATCAGATCATCATAAAACCCGTCAATATTCAAAATCCCGATCGGTTTTTTATGAAGTCCAAGCTGTGCCCAGGTGATCATTTCAAAAAACTCTTCCAGCGTTCCATAGCCGCCGGGAAGAACGATCACGCCCTCGCAGAGGTCATTCATCTTCGTTTTTCGTTCGTGCATGGTTTCTACGATGATCAGCTCGGTGAGGTTTTTATGGGCGATTTCTTTGGATTGCAGGAAGTGGGGGAGAATTCCTGTCACTTTTCCTCCTGCGTTTAAGGTTCCGTCTGCAACAGCTCCCATCAGACCTGTGTCTGCACCGCCGTAGATCAATTGTATGTGTTGTTTAGCAAGTGTTTCACCAAGCAGGAAAGCCTGTTCTCTAAAAATGTCATCTGTGCCGAAACTTGAGCCGCAGAATACTGTTATACTTTTCATTGTTGTAAATCTTGTTATATAATTTTTGAACCATTAAGATCAATTAAGTTATTAAGGAAAGTTAAGTAAAATATCAAAGATATTTTTAAGTTGTACATTCTAAAGCGAAGCTAAATCTTAATATTCTTATAAGCTTAATAAATCTTAATGGTTTAAATTAAAAATATCCAAAATCATACGACTTTGGATATTCAATATAGTAATTTTATCTTTTTATTTTAAAGGAATATTCGCTAAAATATCTTTAGTGAAACTCCAGAATTTCTGAGCAGAAGGAATATTCGCTTTTTCATCCGGAGAGTGTGCTCCTCTGATCGTAGGTCCAAAGCTTACCATTTCCATTTCAGGATAATTGGCTCCGATGATCCCACATTCAAGTCCTGCGTGACAGGCAACTACGTGAGGTTTTTCGCCAAATTTTTCGGTGTAGATTTTCTCCATCAGCTGTACGATCTCAGAACCCGGTTTTGGTTTCCATCCAGGATAAGAACCACTGAATTCAACGTTCATTCCTGCTAATTCCGCCACAGATTTTAATTGTTCTGCCACAGAATATTTAGATGAATCTACCGATGATCTGGTAAGGTTTAAAATTTTAAGCTCTCCGCCTTTTAATTCCACTCTCGCAACATTGTTGGAGGCTTCTACAAGATCTTTTACGTCCGGACTCATTCTGTAAACGCCATTATGAAGAGATTTTAAAGTAAGAATGATCTTTTTTGAATCTTCCTCAGAAATAGCTAAGTCAGATGTTGTAGAGTTTTCAATATTGATATGAAGACCAGGTTCTACGGTAGCAAATTCTTCTAAAATATCTTTTTTAAGAGCGGTTGCCGCTTCAATGAATTCGTGGGCATTTCTCACGGAAATAAGCGCTGCTCCTTCTCTTGGAATTGCATTTCTCAATCCACCTCCGTCTACAGAGATCAGCTGGATATTCTGATTAGCTAAACCGGTGTAAAGAAGTCGTCCTAAAATAATATTGGAGTTTCCGAAACCTTTGTGAATATCCATTCCTGAATGTCCTCCCTGAAGGCCTTTTACTTCAATTCTTACAATCTGTCCTTTTGCACCTTCTGTTCCGTAGTTTTGAGTAATCGTTACATCTACACCACCTGCACAACCGATATCGATCTCATCGTCTTCTTCCGTATCAAGGTTTAATAGGATTTCTCCAGTTAATTGTCCCGGCTTCAAACCTAAAGCACCCGTCATTCCCGTTTCTTCATCAATGGTAAAAAGAGCTTCCAAAGCTGGGTGAGGAATATCTGAACTTTCCAGGATAGACATGATCGTCGCTACTCCTAAACCGTTATCAGCACCTAAAGTCGTTCCTTTTGCTTTTACCCAGTCACCGTCAACTTCCATTTTAATACCTTCTGTATCGAAATCAAAATTGGTATCGCTGTTCTTCTGGCATACCATATCCAGGTGGGACTGAAGCACGATAGACTTGCGGTTTTCCATTCCTGCTGTAGCCGGCTTTCTGATGATCACATTTCCTACTTCATCTACGGTAGTTTCCAACCCTAAATCTTCACCAAATCCTTTGATGAAGGCAATCACTCTTTCTTCTTTTTTAGACGGTCTTGGAACTGCATTTAGTTTGGAGAAATTTTTCCAGATAATCTGCGGTTCTATATTAGATAATTCCATGAAATTTTATTTTTATCAAAATTACAAAATAAAAAATGCTTCCGTGAATCCGAAAGCATTTTTTATAAGGAGTACTGGGGTAAATTTATTTTTTAACCCTTTCGTTTTTCTAGCATCCGCATTCACCATAAATAGGCATGGTTTCTACGGTACCGTCCGGTTTTTCAATCGTCAGTGTACCTTCGAACAGTAAAGCTTCTTCATGCTTTATTTTTTTACCTTTTACAGAGATCTTGTAGTTGTCGCTTTCAATCTCTTTGGTCAGTTCTTCATCTACTTCCATGTCGCTGGACGAAATAAGATTCATTGCCAGTCTTTGGCCATCCAGTTTCATATAAGCGGTTTTTCCGGCATCGTCAGCATAGATGTATTTTTCTGCTTCAAACTCAGCTTTATTTCTTGCAAAATAGCATGAACATTCTTTGATCTCTTTCGGAAAAGGAATAATGTCTACCTGCACCTTTCCTGATGCAGTATTTGTTTTAGCAGAATCCTTAACAATGTTCAAAGAATCTGTTGAAGCATTATCCTTTACGGTTTCTTTATCTTTTTTACACGCGGTCAAAAGGAGCGCTGAAAAGAAAATGATTAGATATTTCATTGTCTGCGGTTTTTATTGTTTTAGCCTCTTGCTCTTTCCAGAAGAACCATCATCAGTAATGACAGGATCACTAAACTTTCGTCTTCGTCATCAATATCAATTACTCTGTCAAGCTGGAATCTTCTTCCAAAGAATGAAGGCATTTTTTTTAGTTTAAAATATTCCTTTCCGTCTATGCCTCTTACCGTGTAAGCCGGGTTAAGAAAATACCCTGTAAACATTCCTATAATTGGAATCTCGCTTACCATTCCGTCAAAGAATTTTGTCCATCCATTATCCTCTGTAACGATGAATTTAGGTTGGTCATTTGAATCCAGAATGTCATAGGTAGATTTCCAGAGAGAACGCATTCCTTTTCTGGCCAGTCTTCCGTAGTTTTTGTTGTCGATAAGATCATTTAAAGAGTAAGAAGCATTGAAATCGATCCATTGGTTGGCTTTGATTCTGAAAAGCTCCTTAGTTTTGCTTTCGTCATTGAAAACAATTACGTCTTCTTTCAGTTTGAACATTTTCTGACGTACATAAGCAACATAGCTCCCGTTTTTGTCAGTAATATTGAAGTCACTCGATAGAGTGGAGATCTTAAATTTGAAATCCAGAGGATAATTTAGATTCTTAAGTACCATTTAGTTTATTTTTT
The DNA here is from genome assembly GCF_900128945.1 of Chryseobacterium sp. OV279. Lineage (GTDB taxonomy): Bacteria > Bacteroidota > Bacteroidia > Flavobacteriales > Weeksellaceae > Chryseobacterium. The sequence continues at coordinate 29,019 of NZ_FQUD01000002.1, forward strand.
TCATATTAGATCCCAAAGATAGAGGTTTTTTTAGAATGTTGGCGGGGCAAGAGGTCAATGGTGAATTTTGCTTCGCAAGTGAATGGTGAATGCTGGATTCAGGAACCAAGAAATGTAAGTTCGACGAAGGCAATCAAGATTTCAGATATGTTTCGGGATACGAGTTCCGGGATTCGAAACGGCATCCATCAATCATCAGCTTTTTTTCACCCACAAACTCTAAAAACCTCAAACACCCAAACCCTCTGACTCTCCAACCCTCAAACTCTCCGACTCTCAAACACCTACCAACTCTCAACAATATTCCTTATTTTTGTACTATGGATTACCCTAGTAAAGTTTTAGCAAAAGCCGTAGACGAAATTTCGGGGCTGCCCGGGATCGGGAGAAAAACAGCTTTGAGATTAGCGTTACATCTGTTAAAACAGCCCAGTTCCAGAGCGGTAAGTCTTGGAAACTCATTAATCAACCTTGTCAACGAAATAAAATACTGCAAAGAATGTCACAATTTTTCAGATTTTGAAGTGTGTGAAATCTGCAGTAATGAAAAAAGAAACAGCGAAGTGATCTGCATCGTTGAAGACGTACGTGATGTGATTGCCATTGAAAATACAGGAAAATTTACAGGAAAATACCTGATCTTAGGTGGGAAAATATCACCGATGGAAGGAGTAGGACCGAATCAGCTGAATATTCCAAGCATTGAAAGAAAAGTGAGCGAAGGCGGAGTGAGGGAATTTATTTTCGCATTAAGTGCTACAATGGAAGGAGATACCACAGCGTATTATATTTACAAGAAATTTAAGAACTCCAATGTTAATTTTTCAAGTATTGCGAGAGGAATTTCAGTAGGAGATGAATTGGAATATGCAGATGAAGTATCTTTGGGAAGATCTATTATGAACAGATTACCCTACAACGAAAAGGATTAAATATGAAGCTGTCGATAATTATTGTCAATTATAATGTCACCAGGCTGTTGAGGAACTGCCTTTTGTCTATTCAGAAATATACGGAAGGAGAGGACTATGAAGTGATCGTTATAGATAATGCGTCTACCGATGCTTCCTGGGGTGATCTTATCCCGGAATTCCCTAAAGTACGTTTTATATCTTCAGAACATAATGACGGTTTCGCAATAGCCAACAATAAGGCAATCAATACCGCAGCGGGAGAATATGTTCTGCTCCTGAATCCGGATACCGAACTGGAAGGTTATTATATGAAAGATCTTCTGGATTTTGCTGATTCTAAAGCAGATTTCGGATGTCTTGGTGTAAGAATGCATGACGCGGAAGGTGTTTTTCTCCCTGAAAGCAAGCGTTCTGTACCGGATATGTTCAATTCCTTTGAGAAACTGTTTACGAGTTTTAAAAGAAGCAATTCAAAATCTTATTACAGAAGTGATATTGAGGAAGATGACGTTGCAGAAGTAGATGTTGTGACCGGAGCGTTTTTATTGGTCAAAAAAGACATTTACGAAAAGATCGGAGGGCTGGATGAAACGTATTTTATGTACGGGGAAGATATCGACCTCTGTTATACACTATTGAGAAACGGCTACAAAAATTATTATTACGGAAAAGCTTCTCTTCTTCACCATAAAGGAGAAAGCACGATTAAAGATGAAGTGTATCTTAACCGTTTTTACGGAGCGATGCAGATCTTTATTGATAAATACTACAGAGAATCTAAACCGATGCAGTATTCGTTTTTAAAAGCGGGGCTGAAGCTTCGGCACAAGATTGAGAAAATCAAGCTAAAATAAAAAAGCAGTTCAATTTGAACTGCTTTTGTTGTATATAAGATAGGTCTGTTATTATTTAGCTGGAGCTACAGGTGTTGTCTGAGCCGGAGCAGTAGTTGTAGCCGCCGGAGCAGTTTGCTTAGCCGGAGCTGTAGTTTCCTTTTTCAATGGCTGCTGCTGTGCAGGAGCTGCTGTTGTAGGCTTCCCTGTGATTACAACGCTTATAAGAATAAGAACGATGATTACTGCGCCCAGAGTCCATGTTGCTTTTTCCATGAAATCGTTGGTTCTCTGTACTCCAAACTGTGCAGGTGATGCACCTCCGAAAGTACTGGAAAGACCTCCTCCTTTAGGATTTTGAGCCATAACGATGATTACCAATAAGATGCTGGCGATCATAACAAGAACCATCAATAGTATAAATATAGTATCCATTAATTTTGATATCTTTTTGAATGGGCAAATTTAATCTTTTTTTACCGAATGACAAAGAAGATCGTGGTAAATGTTGGTAAAAATAAAAACGGCAGCGTCAGCTGCCGTTTTTTCTATAATAAAAAGGCTATTCTTATTTAAAATCGGAATCTTTAGCCTGATTCACCTCGCGGGATTTTACCGCCAGATTGATATCCATTCCACCCATATTCTGGATGATCGTGAATGGGAACTTAACTCCTGAAACCTCTTTGTAATCTGCAAAGCTTGTAGGGATAGAACCTCCATCGCTGGATTTTGTTTCCCCCGTTTTAAGTCCTGTTTTTACACTGTAATAATAGGTGTCTTTTGGTCCTTTCACTACGTAAGAATCTTCATTGTTATACTTTTCGATTCCTGTTACCTTGTAATCTGCAGATTTAGCGAAAGCAAGTTCCGGGAACAATTCCGGATCAGCCATATCAGCCTTCTGCTTATCAGTTAAAGGCATTTTTTTGCCTTGACCTTCAATATAACCCTCTTTACCGTCAAACACGATTTTTTGTACCGTGTTGCCCATCATTTTCATATCCATCAGCATTTTTCCGCCTTTGGCCTGAACCAGTTTCATATTCATTTCCATTCCCTGAACCTTTGTAGAAGCATCAGTCGTAATAGAAGTGATTTTCTGAACCGCTGCCAAACCTCCGATGGCATTGATGTATTTATCAGCAACAGATGCCGTAGTTACAGCTGCATCTACTTTCTGTGCAGCAGCTTTAGCTACCGGATTAGCCTGCTTGTCGAAATATTTTACAGGATATCCTAATTTCTCAAGTCCTTCAGAAATATCAGATGCTTTACCGGCGATGAAAATTCTGCTCTGGTTTGGAAGAATATTAGCTTTTACTGCATTGGAAATATCTGCAGCAGTTACTTTATCTATTGACTTTAAATAGTTCGTATAGAAATCAGAAGGAAGGTCCTGAACCTTTTGGTTTAAAGCAAATTTTGCAATCGTTTCAGGCTTCTCTAATGACATGATGAACGAGCCTTTCAGTTTAGCCTTAGCATTTGCCAGTTCTTCAGGCTTTACGGTAGAAATCGCATTAAGTTCATTCATGAATTCCTTAACGGCTTTATCAGTAACTTCATTTCTTACGCTGGCATCAGCTGAGAATTCAGAAGAATACTTATCAGCACTCATACTGGAATAAGCTCCGTAAGTGAATCCGTTTTTCTCACGAAGGTTCATGAAAAGTCTCGCTTCACCACCACCCCCTAAGATGTAGTTAGCCATAGTAGCCGCGAAATAATTAGGATCCTTCATTTTAAGATTGTTCAGGTTGCTTACAGAAACTACAGACTGTACCGCTGAAGGGACGTCTACAATATTAATTTCCGTTTTACCAACATTGGCTGTCGGCTCCAAAGGAACGATAGGCGTATTCGCCTTTTTCCATCCGTTGAATGCTTTTTCCACCAAAGGTTTGATCTGGTCAAATTTCACATCTCCTACAATCACTAAATAAGCATTGTCCGGAGCGTAGTATTTTTTATAAACGTTTTGTACGTCAGCAAGCTGAATTTTGTTGATAGATTCTTCAGTTTCAAATTCACCTCTTGCTGTATTTTTACCATACATCAAAGCGTTAGAAACTTTTGAAGCGATCGCTGAAGCATTTTTTTCTCCGGATTTCAGACCTTCTAAAGCTCTTTCTTTTGAATTTTGAATTTCTTCAGCTGAGAATTTAGGATTAATGATCGCATCTGCCATTAAACTTAATACCTCAGGGAAGTATTTGGAAAGAGAATTTGAAGCGGCACCATTGGAAGAGAAGTTTAAGTTAGCTCCCAGATAATCTACTTTTTTGTTGAAATCGTCTTTGCTTAAATTAGTTGTTCCGTTTTCGAACTGTTCAGCCATGATAGAGCTTACTCCCGTTACGCTTCCTTCGTTGAACGGAGGTCTGTCCATAGAAAGCGTCGTGTTTACTCTTGGCAGTTTGTTGTTTTCCACAACCATTACCGTAAGACCGTTGCTCAGTTGGAAAGTTTTTGGTTTTGCAATGTTGATCGCAGGAGTAGGTCCCGGTTTCGGCATTGCGTTAAGATCAATTTTTTGTGCTGAAATCGTTCCTGCGAAAAAAAACGCTGCAGCTATATATGTTAATTGCTTTTTCATTTGTAAAAATTTAATTTTTAATAATCATTTTTTAAACCTGAAAGTTTTAAATGATTACTTTTTTTCAGGAACGTAATTAATGATTACTCTTTGATTGGAATTCAAATACTTCTTAGCAGCGTTCTGCAGATCCTGTCTGGTGATCGATCTGTAGATGTCGATTTCCTTATTGATCAGATTGGTATTTCCCATCAATACGTGGTTCGTTGCCAATGAAGCAGCAATTCCCTGAATACTTGAATTGGCGTTCACAAACTGATTTTCATACTGGTTCTGAAGTTTCTGATAATCTTCTTCAGAAATCAGACCCGTCTGCAGCTTTTTGATTTCAGCATCAATGTCAGCCTGTAAAGTCTGTTTTGTAGTCTGTCCCATCGGGATTGCAAAGAATGCGAAAATACTGTAATCTTCAAGACCCTGGTTGAAAGCCTGTACAGCAAGTGCCTTTTTGTCCTGGTCAACTAATTTTTTATATAAAACTGAAGATTTACCGTTGCTCAGATAAGACGAAAGCATATCTAGAACATAAGCGTCTTTCTCTTTATTAGCCGGAGTTCTGTACGCGAAAATATACGCAGGAAGCTGAATGTTTGGGTCTGTAGCCGTTACCTCTTTTTCCTGAGTGATAGGAGCATCTTTCGGGAAGTCTTTTGGATAAAGAGTTCCTTTCTGAATGCCTCCGTAATATTCCTGAATCCATTTCTTAGTCTGCTCAGGTTTGATATCTCCTGCAACTACCAATGTAGCGTTGTTCGGAACGTAGTATTTTTTATAGAAAGCCTGGAATTCTTCAAGCTTTGCAGAGTTAAGATCTTCCATAGAACCGATGGTAGGCCAGTTATACGGGTGATTCGTAAACAAGTTTTTCTGAATCGTAGGGAAAAGGTTTCCATAAGGCTGGTTGTCCATTCTTAATCTTTTCTCTTCTTTTACAACTTCTCTCTGAGTATCTACTCCCACCTGGTTGATCTCGGCGTGACGCATTCTTTCAGATTCCATCCAAAGGCCAAGCTGCTCATTATTCGAAGGGAACGTTTCAAAATAATACGTTCTGTCATTCGTGGTGTTAGCGTTATTTTGTCCTCCGTTTGAAGAAACGATTTTGAACCATTCACCTCTTTTGATGTTTGGTGTTCCTTCAAATAAAAGATGTTCGAAGAAGTGGGCAAAACCTGTTCTTCCCTTTACTTCATCCTTCGCACCTACATGGTACATTACCCCTGTAGTGACTACCGGCGCAGAATTATCCTGGTGCAGAATTACGTGAAGGCCGTTTGGCAGGTCATACTCTTCGAATTTAATTTGCTGTGCATTCAGGACCATTCCGAAGAAAGATGCTGCTGCCACAGAAAGAAGTCGCTTTTTCATAAAGTAGAAATTGTTTTGTATCAATTAGTAGGACAAATACAGTATTTGTTACATAATTACTCTACTTTTTTTTAATTTTTTGTTTATTTGTAAACTCTTTAACTCCACTATGAGAATTTATTTTACTTTACTTTTTCTTTTCTCCCTTTTTCTAATGCACGCGCAGGAAATCATGGATAAAGATGCGTTGAAAAAATGCAGAAAAGAATTCAATAAAAAGACCTGCCTGTCCGATGAAGACGGGGATGGAATACTTTTTTATCTGGATCAGTGCCCTAAAGAGAAAGGTCCCGTTGAAAATAACGGCTGCCCTTGGCCTGATAAAGATAAAGATGGGAGCATAGATAAGGAAGATAGCTGTCCGGATCTATCCGGTCCTGTTGAGAATAATGGTTGTCCATGGCCGGATACCGATAACGACGGAATTTTAGATAAAGATGATAAATGCCCCACAGTGGAGGGACTTCCCGAATATGGAGGCTGTCCTAAACCATTTAGAAGGGATTGCAGAGCAATAGCTAAAAAAGACAGTCTGGATATGATGAATTTGCGTGCTAGCTATAAAGATGTTGATAAGATTTATAATCAGCTCAGCAAAAAAATTCTGGAGCCCATCAACAAATATAATCTGAAAAATATAAGGCTGTATATTAAACTTATTGATTGGGGACCTTCCTGTCTTACAGGAGATGGTTGCGATCAGAATTGGAAACATATTCAGTCAAATTACTTGAGTACTCAATTTTGGAATAAAACTACACTGGAAAGATTGTATAACAGGAAAGATATCAACGGGATCTTTTTCTCTACAAAGTTTTGGCCTGAAATATTTCCGGAACTGAAAGAATTTGTAGATCCTCCTTTATATAATTATTTGGTGAAGCATTACAAAAAAGAAAGGACGATTTCCGTATTGAAAAATGATAAAGATCAATATCAATTGGTTATAATATCAATGTATTTTGAAAATCCACATCAAATCAGAGTTTTAATGACAGACAGTAACCGTTTTTATACGGACACTACTTATATGTATAATGGAAAAACTTGGAATACAATAAAATAGGTAAGTGCTGTTTTATTAAAGTTTGAATTGTCCTTTGAATACATTAATTTTGTGTTCCCAAAATTTTTTTGCAGTATGGATTATCTGAAAGGACTCAATGAATCACAATATGAAGCCGTTACCTCTCTACAGGGACCTTTGATGGTACTTGCAGGAGCCGGTTCCGGAAAAACGCGTGTGCTGACCATGCGTATTGCCCACCTGATCCACAACGGTGTGGACCCTTTCAACATCCTGGCCCTGACGTTTACCAATAAAGCCGCCCGCGAAATGAAAGACCGTATCGCCAAAGTGGTAGGAGACAGCAATGCAAGAAGTTTATGGATGGGAACTTTTCACTCGGTGTTTGCAAGAATCCTGAGAATTGAAGGTCATTATCTGGGCTATCCATCCAATTTTACGATCTATGATATGCAGGATGCCCTGAATGTCATCAGAAAAGTATTAAAAGACATGAATATCGATGCCGATCTTTATAAACCTAAAAAAGTTCAGGCAAGAATTTCAACCTACAAAAACAACCTGATCACCGTAAAAGCATATTTCAACAATCCTGAACTGATGGAAGCTGATGAAAAAGCGAATATGAAATTCATCGGGCAGATCTACCAGAGATATGTGGATGCATGTTTTAAAAACGGAGCGATGGATTTTGATGATTTATTGTTAAAAACCAACGAATTACTCACCCGTTTTCCGGAAGTGTTGGCCAAATATCAGGACAGATTCAGATACATCATGGTGGATGAGTACCAGGATACCAACCATTCCCAGTATCTTATTGTAAAAGCACTGGCTTCAAAATTTGAAAATATCTGCGTGGTAGGAGATGATGCACAATCTATTTACTCTTTCCGTGGGGCCAATATTTATAACATCTTAAACTTTAAGAAAGATTATCCTGACGCAATCACGGTTTCTTTGGAACAGAACTATCGTTCAACTCAGAATATTGTGAATGCAGCTAACGTTGTCATTTCAAAAAACCTTCAGCAGTTCAAGAAGAACGTTTTCAGTGATAACGAAGAAGGGGATAAGATCAAAATATATCGTTCTCTTTCCGATGCCGATGAAGCGAATTTCGTGGCCGGAAATATCTGGGAGCTCAGAAATACGGACCAGAGAAAGTACAGTGATTTTGCGATTTTATACAGAACGAACTCACAAACCAGAGCATTTGAAGATGCGCTGAGACGTAAAAATATTCCATACAAGGTTTACGGAGGACTTTCTTTCTACCAGAGAAAAGAAGTAAAAGACCTGATCGGTTATCTGCGTCTTCTGGTCAATGAAAATGACTCCGAGGCATTGATGAGAATCATCAATTACCCTACAAGAGGAATCGGGGAAACAACCCAGAATAAGCTGATCGTTTTTGCAGATTCCCATAATGTGACCATTTCACAGGTATTGAGTAATTTACCAATGTATGCGCCTCAACTGGGGCTGAACAATGGTGTTTTAACCAAACTGAATGACTTCTGGTCCATGATCAAAGCGTTCCAGGTATTGCTAAAAACCGATACGGCGTATAGCGTGGCAATGGAAGTGGCCAAACGAAGCGGTCTGATCAAGTTTTTAAAAGACGACCAGACTCCGGAAGGGATTTCCCGTGTAGAAAACGTTCAGGAATTGATGAACTCTATGCAGGGATTCATTGAAGAGCAGATCCAGCTTGAAGACGGCGATCCGAGCCTTCCGAATTTCCTTGAGAATATTGCCCTTTCTGCAGATACTCAGGATAAAAGTTTAGAGGAAGATATGGTTTCGTTAATGACAATTCACCTGTCAAAAGGTCTGGAATTCCCTGTGGTACACCTTGTAGGTCTGGAAGAAAACCTTTTCCCGAGCTTTATGAGTTCCGCAACCAGAGAAGATCTGGAGGAAGAAAGACGTCTGTTTTATGTAGCATTGACGAGAGCCGAAAAGCAGGTCTTTTTCTCTTATGCAGTTTCCCGTTTCCAATGGGGAAAAATTACAGATGCGGAGCCTTCAAGATTCTTAAGTGAAATTGATGACCAGTATATTGAGTTCTTAAACCCGGCTCTGGAAAAGAGATTCATCAATAATACCGGCATCAAGTCCAATATCTTTGATGAACATCCTTCGGAACAGAAAGCATTCAGAAGAGTTGAAAAGAAAACGATTGATAAAGGTGACAATTCAAAACCTGCACCGGAAGTCAGAAAACTAAAACCGGTCAGTACCGCGAAAATTATCAATCCAAGCGGAGCTTCCTCGCAGGACATTGAGGTGGGAGATAAGGTGAGACACGACCGTTTCGGAATCGGGGAAGTTTCTTTCCTGGATGGTACGGATCCTCAGAACATCAAAGCCAAAGTAGTTTTCATTCATGAAGGAGAGAAAAACCTTATCCTGAAGTATGCGAAACTTACGAAAATATAATAGTTAATTGTTCAGCGGAAAAGCTGATGATATATTTTAAAACGGATTCCATTTTTGGGGTCCGTTTTTTTATTCAAACACAAATTGCACGAATGTTTTTCACGAATAACACGAATATCTTTGACGCTGTTAGTGCCATTTTTGAAAGTATTTGTGTCCTTCGTGTTAAAAATATCGCTCTCAAAACACAAATTGCACGAATGTTTTTCAGTAATAACACAAATAGCTTCGGCAGCTTAGTGGCATTTGTGAAAGTATTTGTGTCCTTCGTGTTTAAAAAAATCTCAAAAGACCAATATATTTTGAGACTTAATCATTAGTGTTTAAAATAATAGACTGAAACTATCTTAAATTTTCATAAAATTAAAGTCTATTAATTTTGTAGACTAATGAATTAGTTTTACATTTGCCACTCAAAAAAAACATAAACTATAAATTGATGTAAGGGTATGAAAAATAAAACGACTATCGTATCAGCTTCTGTACTTTTTTTCCTCGGAACGTATGCTTTCGGGCAGGAAAAAGGAAAAGACAGTGTGAAAACCAATAATGTAGAAGAAGTAGTGGTACTGGGCTCAAGAGCCGGTGCCCGATCTAAAATAGACAGCCCGGTTCCTGTGGATGTCTTCAATATAAAAGAATCTTCAGTAGTTCTTCCGCAGTCCAGTATAGGACAGATTTTGAATGCGGTAGCGCCGTCTTTCACCTCTACCATCCAGACGAATTCAGACGGAACGGACCATTTGGATCCTGCTCAGCTGAGAGGATTGGGACCAGATCAGGTATTGGTTTTGGTTAACGGAAAAAGAAGACATACCTCAGCATTGGTCAATGTGAACGGAACTCCGGGAAGAGGAACGGTAGGAACCGATTTAAATTCGATTCCTTCCTTTGCCTTAAATAGAATTGAAGTCCTGCGTGACGGTGCTTCAGCCCAATACGGATCTGATGCGATTGCCGGAGTGATCAACCTTGAACTGAAAAAAGACATCGGAAAACTAACCGGACAGGTAAGCTACGGAGGAAATTTAACGCCGACTGCCAATGATCATACCGGAAATTTCGACGGACAGAATATTCAGGTTGACCTTAATTACGGAAATAAAATCGGAAATAAAGGAGGTTTCTATAACATCACCTGGTCATCACAGTTCAGAAATCCGACTTCAAGAGCGGGAGCTGAAAGCGGATCAATCTACAACGCCTACAATGCGATTGAAAGACGTGCACAGAACGATGGCGTGAATTTATCTTCCCTTTTTTCAAATATCAATAATGTACCGAACTCCCAGCAGCTTATCAATTACATCCATCAATATGCTCAGGGCGTAAGTTATTTTTCTCAGGATCTGCAGAACCAGATTCAGGGAGCCAACAGCATCGGAGTTTTACAGGGACTTTTGAAGGGAGATTTTACAGATCAGGAACTGGCGTACAGAGGGCAGGAAAGAAAAGATTTCAATATGCAGGTGGGACAGTCGAAACTGAATAACAATCAGCTTTTTGCTAATATCGAGGTTCCTATTAATGATAACTGGAAAGTATATTCTTTCGGAGGTTACAGTTTCAGACACGGAACTTCAGGAGGATTTTACAGAAAACCGAACCAGAGCAGAACATTTACAGGGCTGTATTCAGACGGTTATTTACCACAGATCGGAACTGATATTCAGGACCTGTCGCTTTCCGCAGGAATCAAAGGAAACTGGGATGGCTGGAATATTGATTTAAGCAATACATTCGGACAGAATTCATTCAGTTATAATATTCAGAACACAGGAAATACATCTTTACGTTTTGCATCCCCGAAAGAATTTGATGCCGGAGGTTTAAGATTTTCCCAGAATACCATCAATTTAGATTTCTCTAAAAAATATGATGTCTGGAGTGGAATCAATGTCGCTTTTGGAGCGGAACACCGTTACGAAAATTTTAAAATAACACAGGGTGACGAAGCTTCCTACACGACCTATGATGCTGCAGGAAATGTTTGGAATAATACAAGCCCGAGAGCTACGGATTTCTTTGGAAATGCACTTCCGGGAGGTTCACAGGTTTTCGGAGGATTTAAGCCGGTGAATGCAATTGATAAAAACAGACAGGCAGTAGCAGCTTACGCAGATGTTGAATTTAATTTCACCAACTGGTTATTAGTGGATGCCGCCGCGAGATATGAAAATTATTCAGATTTTGGATCTACCTTTAACTATAAATTAGCGTCAAGAATCAAAGTTGCTCCCAATTTTAATGTGAGATTAGCGGGTTCTACCGGATTCAGAGCGCCTTCTATTCACCAGATCTATTATAATGTGACCTCAACTTTGTTTACCAACAGCCAGCTTCTGGAAGTGGGAACCTTCAGTAATGATTCACAGATTGCAGGACTGTTGGAAATGCCAAAACTGAAGCAGGAAACGTCTAAATCTGCCAGCGTAGGATTTACGTACAGAATTCCTTCAGCGAGTCTGACCTTTACCGCAGATGGATATTTTACCAGAATCAACAATAGGATTATCCTTACCGACCAGTTTTTAAGAGCTGATGTACCTGTCGCAGCACAGGCCGCCTTTGATGCACAGGGAGTTAATGGAGCTCAGTTCTTCACCAATGCCATTGATACGGAAACCAGAGGTATAGACGTTGTGATTTCCCATAATGCAAGATTTTCAGGGATAAAGCTTGACAATAATTTTGCGATTAATGTAAGTGAGACCAGAAAAGTAGGGGATACGCACTCTTCAGGACTTTTGCAGTCTCCAAATCTTGAGAAAATTTATTTTTCTGAAAAGTCAAGAGTGTATCTGGAAGAAGCGGTTCCAAGGGTAAAAGCCAGTTTATCCCACACGCTTTCATGGAAAAATGCAAGTGTGTATCTTAGAAATACCTATTTCGGAAAAGTAACGGGTGCAGATGTGATTGATGCCAACGGTGACGGAATCATCGGATTCAATGAGCATCAGCAGATTGGAGACAAGATCATTACCGATCTTTCATTAGCTTACCAGTTTACAAAAAATGTAGGACTGACCATCGGAGTTAATAATCTCTTTGATATTTATCCTGATAAAAACCTTCCGGCCTCTACCAATAATGACCAGTTCGTTTATTCACGTTCTACGTCTCAGTTTGGCCAGAATGGAAGATATGTATTCTCACGACTTAATTTTAATTTTTAAATCATAGTCCGTTTAAAAACCATATTTTCTGGTTGGAAAAACGCAAAGGCGCAAGATATTTGAATGCATTAGGTTTTAAGGCGCCAGGATTTTATCTCCGATAAAATTGAGTACCGCTGTCATTGCGAGGAGCAGGGCGACGAAGCAATCTCAAAAAAAGGTATTGTTAAATAATTTGAGATTGCTTCACCTAAAGGTTCGCAATGACAGAGGCATAAAAATAGCTGAAAATTTATGATTTTCTTGCGCCTTAAAAACAGTTTCATATTAAAAAAACTTGCGCCTTTGCGTTTACCAACAAAAAAAAACATATCAAAAAGCGGATTCAAATTTTTGAATCCGCTTTTAATATCTGGTGGCTGAGGGTCTCGAAGTCACCAGATATTTGCCTTTTGTTCAATTGAACTCAGATTAATCTACTTCCATGTTTTCAGCTCGTACGCGCCTTCCCAGAAATGGAATTCCATTCTCGTGGACATGATAAAAGCTTCGGTCATTTTCTCCCTTGTTTCCTCTGTACTGTTCTCAGCCAGTCGGTCACAGATGGCAATAGCCTGATCTACGGCAACAGAAAATTCCTCGCCTCCATACGTGTCAATCCACTTTTGATAAGGGTTGTTGATCGTGTTTTGATTGCTGTAAATATAATCTCCAACCTCTCTGTAAATCCAGAAGCAGGGAAGAACTGCCGCCACTGCAATTTCTACAGATTCCAAAGCAGCGGTACTTCTCAGAAAGTGAATGTAATGATGACAGGCAGGTTCCGCTACGCCTTTATCTGAAACCCCAAAATCTACAAAATAAGATTCATGTAGCGCATTTTCCACGACAATGGCATTTTCAGCAAATCGCATAAACGCAAGTACATCCTGAAGATCCTGAATTTTAGCAGCAATCAGCGAAAGCGTTCTCCCAAAATGTTCAAGATATAAAGAATCCTGAGCCATATAAAACCTAAATTTCTCCTGCGGTAAAGTTCCATCTGATAATTCTTTGATAAACGGCATGTCCAGAATAGACTCATAACGTTGTTCTATAGCTTGCCAGGTGTGTTCAGACCATTTCATTTTTGATAAGTTTTTGAGGATTAAAAAAGTGATTAAGCGGACCGTTTCCATGTCCTGTTTGTACGTCTTTTCCGTTGTCTATGGCTTGATAAACGTAGTCTTGTCCCAAAGAAACGGCATCGTATAAATTTTTACCCTGAGCCAGATAGGAAGCAATAGCAGAAGAAAGCGTGCAACCTGAGCCGTGGGTATTGTTGGTGTTAAATTTCACCGTCTCGAAAGAATGAAATTTTTCATGTTCATCATAAAATAAAGACGTGATCGTTGAGGTTTCCTGATGTCCGCCTTTCAAAAGAATGCTTCCACAGCCCAGCTTTTTTATTTCTTTTCCGGCAGTATACAAATCTTCAAGGGTTTTGACTTTCATCTTTGCTAAAATGGAAGCTTCGTCCATATTAGGCGTAATGACATCAGCAATCGGGAAAAGTTTCTCGGTAATAGCCGCTATGGTATCTTCTTCAATCAGGCGGTGACCACTTGTGGCGACCATGACAGGATCAAATACAAGCGGTATTTTTTTATACTTTATTAGCGTTGAAACAATCGTTTCGACCAGTTGTGGGGTATGAACCATCCCGATTTTTATAGCATCCGGAAAAATATCATCCAGAATAGCTTCGATCTGATCCGCTACAGCTTCTACCGGAATAGGATATATGGTTCTTACACCCTGCGTGTTCTGTACCGGTAAAGCCGTTAATACAGATGTCGAGAAACATCCTAAAGCAGAAGCTGTTTTAATATCTGCCTGAATACCTGCGCCGCCGCTTCCGTCAAATCCGGCGATCGTTAATACCGATGGATAAGTGTATTTTTTCATTTTAAGATTTCATTTTTTAATTGATAGGCTGCTTTTTGAGGATCAGGAGCGCTACATATTGCGGAAACTACAGCAAGACAATCTGCCCCTGCATTCATCACCTCCTTTGCATTTCCTAGATGAATATGACCTATGGCTACCAAAGGTTTTTCAGTAAGCTGTCTGATCATTTTAATCCCTTCAAGTCCCCATTCTGTTATGGTGTCCGTTTTTGTATCGGTTCTGAAAACGGGACTGATTCCGAGATAATCAGAAACGGCGGTCTGTTCATTGCCAAGCTGGGTAAGATATTCAATGGAGTAACCAATGATCTTTTTATGGAGAAGAAGCTGTTGTCTTAAATAAACCGGCGAAGCATCGCTGTTTCCCACATGAATGCCTGCGGCATCGACCTTTTCTGCAACCTGAATATTATCGTTAATGATGAGCGGAACTGAATATTTATCTGTCAATTCAATAAGCTGTTGAGCTTTTGCAAGAAAGGAATCTGTACTGCTGTTTTTTTCTCTCAGTTGAATCACATCAACTCCTCCGAGGATAGCGTGTTCGGCCACCTGCAGAAAATTTCGTCCCAAACAGTCAGCTTCAGAAATGACCAGATAAAGTTGATAAGGAAAAGAATTTAAACTCATTTCCTTTCTATTTTTAAACGGTTGGAGAATTCCTGTTCAGTAATCGTATACAGATTATCGATGAGGTTCACCTGAAGACTTCCGGGACCTTTACTTTCTTCAGCAGCCAGCTCCCCCGCAATCCCGATGAATGCCATGGCAGCAGCTACCGCTATTACTTTATCCTCTGTAATTCCTATAAATGCACCGATTAAAGCGGTGGCAGAACATCCCAGACCGGTTACCTTCGTCATAAGCGGATGCCCGTTTTTAATGAAAATTTCCTGTTGGTTATTCAGAATAATATCGGTCTCGCCGGAGATACAGACAATGGTGCCGTATTGGTCAACAAGACTGCGGGCAGCACCTATAGCTTCATTACTCTGTGCAGTACTGTCTACACCTTTGGTAGCGGTGGTATTGCCTTTGGCCAGTGCAATAATTTCAGAAGCATTTCCCCTGATAACGGTAGGTTGATGTTGTAATAGCTGATGTAAAACCTCATCCCTAAAAGAGGTAGCTCCGGCGCCTACAGGATCTAAAACCCACGGCTTTCCGGTTGAATGTGCTGTTTTAGCGGCCAGAATCATACATTCCGACCAGTATTCATCCAGCGTACCAATATTGATCACCACCGAATGTGCGATGCCGATCATTTCCTGAATTTCAGATTTTGCGTGCGCCATGATAGGAGAGGCTCCTGCAGCCAAAAGGGCATTGGCGGTATTGTTCATCACCACATAATTGGTGATATTATGAACCAGAGGAGACTGTTGTCTGACAAGCTGTACCTGTTCCCAAAGAATTTTTTCCATTGTTATCATTTAAAATAAAAATAGCTTCAGGAAAAAATCCAAAACAAAAAGTACACTGTCAACAATGTCATTTTGCTTTTCCCTACGTCGGTGTTAGCCGTATCAGGTTCAAAGGGACTCTCTCAATTCTTTTTCAGAATACCCCTAAAGCAAAACAAATGTATAAAAATTATCAGAGCAGGCAAAAACTCACAAAGGATTTATGACTTCCTATCTTTCTACAAGCTCTTTTACAGGTTCTCCATAATAATCCGTCACAGTGGTTTTGATCTGCAGAAGCTGGTACCATTTGATAAATGCCCCAATGAATACGATCAGCATCAGAACCATGGCTGTTACGGCTAAAGCTGCCAGCAGATACTGTTCTTTGGGAAGATAGATTGCAGTGACCTGAATATAACCGGCCCAAAAAGTAATTCCAGCCATAAAAACTCCCGGAATGGCTGAACATAAGGCATATTTCCCCCTGTTCATCCGGATCAGCATCGTTGTACAGACAATAAGTCCGCAGGCTGCCAGTAGCTGGTTACTGATTCCAAAGAGCGGCCAGATACTGCTGACATTCCCGGTAAATACCAGATAACCCCATGCAAAAGTAAACAAGAGACTGCTGATAATAATTCCCGGAATCCAGTTCTTATCATTGAATTTAGGAATTACAGAACCCAGCATTTCCTGTAAAAAGAAACGGCCTACTCTTGTTCCTGCATCAATAGCGGTAAGGATAAACACCGCTTCAAACATGATGGCAAAATTATACCAGTAAGCAGTCAGCTGATCCATGTACGGGATTTTATTGAAAATATGAGCCATTCCAACGGCTAAAGACACCGCTCCACCCGTTCTTCCGTGAAGCTCAATGCCTATTTTTTGTGAATAATAATCGATATCTACGCCGTGAAGGGAAGGATGTGCTGCCAGGAACGCATCATAAGATTCTTTAGGAGTATTGATGGCAAAATAATCACCCGGCATCAGTGTACAGGCTGCGATCAGAGCCATTAAAGCGACAAAACCTTCTACCAGCATCGCTCCGTAGCCCACAAAAAGGATTTCTTTTTCTTTGTTAAGCATCTTGGGTGTTGTTCCTGTTGCAATCACAGCATGGAAACCTGAAATGGCTCCACAGGCGATCACAATAAAAATAAAAGGTAGTACAGGACCGCCAATGACAGGACCTCCACCATTTATAAATTCTGTAAGGGCAGGCATCTGAATCGTAGGGTGAATCACAATCACACCCACCGCAAGCATAATGATGGTTCCTATTTTTAAGTAGGTTGAAAGATAATCTCTCGGCACCAAAAGCAGCCAAACCGGAAGCACAGAAGCCAGAAAACCATACAGCGGAATAGCAATCGAAATGGTTTTTATATCCCATGTAAACAGGTTGTTCATCGTTTCGTTCTGCATTAAACTATGCCCACCGATAATTCCTGCTATTAAAAGGATCCCGCCTAAAATACTGGCAAAAAGCACACTGTTTTTTCTGTATCTCATGATCAATCCCATGATCACGGCAATAGGCATGGTAATCACAACGGTAAAGAGTGACCACGAAGCTTCATGCATTGCATTGATACAGGCCAATGATAAACCGGCCAGTGTAAGAATCAGTATGAATAAAATGGCAAAACCTGCCACTGTTCCGGTAGTCTTTCCAATTTCCTTGGAGGCAATAGTCGCAAGACTTTGTCCTTTATGCCGTACGGAAGCGAATAAAACCACCATATCATGCACACCACCGCCCAATACACATCCGATCAGGATCCATAATGCGCCGGGAAGGTATCCAAATTGCGCAGCCAAAACAGGTCCCACCAAAGGTCCTGCTGCAGCAATCGCAGCAAAATGGTGTCCGAAAAGAACATTTTTATTGGTTGCCACATAATCTTTTCCATCTGCAAATTCTACAGCAGGCGTTGTATTTTTATCATTAAGCCGAAGTACTTTATTGGCAATGAAAATACCATAAAAACGATAGGCGATCGCAAAAATAAGGACTGATACGAAGATCAGGGTAAGCGCATTGGTGTTATTCAGAAAATCCATACCATTTGTTTTTTAAGAATGAATAATTAAAAATATTGGATATTTTGTTAAGAATAATTTAAACAAAAGCCAAGTTAATTATTTTAGATATAAAAAATGATGATATGTATACTAATCTAGCAAATTTGTATTTTTTTTGAGAATTTTATTTGTTTTTGTTCTGATTGTTAATTAATTGAGTATTTTATGTTTCGAATTTATATATATTCTCCTTTATTTTGAAATTTTGAATGAGCAGATTATTTGTGGATGGTTTTCCCTTTGCATTTACTTGGAACTGTAAATGTATTTATCAGTTAGTTTTTGAATTGTTTTGATGTAATATAAAAAATAAGTATAAATATTAGTTTTTATGTATATTTTTTATATAATTAATAAGTTTATTACGTTTTCGTTGATGAAATATTATTTCACCTCATTAATGTTGGCGATTTTTTGAGATACATATATTTTTGTTGAAAAACATAAATGAATCTATGAAAAATCTATCTTTTTTGGGAGCTTCTCTTCCCCGTATTTTATTGTTTTTTGCTCTGTTTATTTTAATTTCTCCAAAGTTGTATTGTCAGGATTCCCAATTAACCAATACAAGCTACAGCTCCTATGCGCTTTCTACCAACTCACAAAGTTTTAGCTATCTATCTGGAGGAACAGGGGTAAGCATTAATGGAGATGATAAAACAAGTGGAAGTATCCCTTTAGGTTTTACCTTTAAATTTGCCTGTTTAGATTATACTAATGTATATGCAAGCTCAAATGGGTTTTTGTCTTTTTTAGCTCTTGGTTTCTTTGACAGTAACTATAATAATTCATCGGCACCAACCGGCAAATTTTTAGCTCCTTTTTGGGATGATTTAGATGGAACAGGAGGTACGGCAAGTTACAAGACTGAAGGTGTGGCTCCAGGCAGGGTCTTCAGTATAGAATGGAAAAACTGGAAAAGATCAGGTAACTCATCCGGTTCTATTTCTTTTCAAATTAAACTATTTGAAGGAACGAATGCCATCCAATATATCTATAAGCAGGAAAGTGCAAGTGGAGGGAATAATATTTCTGCCAGCATCGGCCTTTACGATGATAATGATTCGTCAAAAAAAAGATGGCTGAATAATTCATCTGCATCTCCTACAGCTTCTGATATTAAAACTTCAGATATTGCCAGCAGACCGGCCACTAATCAGGTTTATATTTTTACACCTCCCACCAACTGTTCTCTAATCTGTACCGGGAGGACTTTACTCAATGGGACTGGCGGAACAAATACGACAGACGGGATGCGTGTCATTATGAGTGGTGCGGGTAATTTACAGATCCTTAGAAATAATAAAGGACAAATTTACGGACAGAACAATGTACTTGCTTCAGGATCATCCAGCCCTTATTCAACACCGTCTTCACTTGGTTTTCACGGAATCGTATTGGGTATTGGAAAAACACAGTATACAGGGGGAGGAACAGAGGCTTTATTTGGGTATACAGACGGAGGGAGACTAAGCATCTTATCTAGTACATGTCAAAGCAGTACAGGTCCTGATGCACAGGGGTTTGAGCAAAATGTTATCCGTTTGAAAGCCGTCAAAAATAATCTGGAATATTATCTTACCGTTACGTATACCTATAAGAAACCTGATGGTTTTATTATGGTTGATTATCATGTTGATATTCCGGCAGGTAATACAGAGGAAATAAAGCTGGCTCACGGCTGGGATACCTATTTGTCCGGAAATGACAAAGGTCCTGGATTTGTTTACGGAAAAGTACCTAATTTAACAGTAGGAGTATATAATCCCAATATGGAAGGGATTTATGAAGCCTTTCAATATGTGTCCGGAGTAAAGTGGAGTGGATATTATTCTGCCAGTTATAGCGGAGGAAATGATGATCTATCCAATAATCTGACTTTTAAAAATACTATCGATCCGGATGCGGGTACAGATAATGGAATTGGTATTTCCATTAATTTTGGAAGTACTGCCGGCCAATATAATAATAAAACTAAAATTCTTTTTACCTGTAATGCTCCCAATTCAGCACCGGTTCTCACTTCAACTTCTATTGCCTGTGCCAATGGAATGGTTAATCTCAATAATTTTGTGACTTCCCTAAACCCCAATCCATACAATTTGAAAATCGTCTGGAGGTCAGGCACTACCAATGCTGAGATATTGGATCCTACTCATGTGAACCATCCGGGAACCTATATTGTTTCATATAAAGATACATTAAATAACTGCGAATCTCCAGGCAGTACTTTTACGATAACAGGAAAATGCTCGGATTCATGCGTTAAGTCGCCATCTACAGCCACACCTGAAAAGTTTACGAAAATTGGAATATCCGGATATGAAAAAATCCAGAATAACTGGCCCGATAAGATACCCAACGGTTTTATTGCAGTAGAATCCGGATTTGAAGGAATAGTCCTTACTAGAACTACGCCGGAAAAAATTCTTAAGCCTATTGAAGGAATGCTCATTTATGATACATCAAAAAACTGTTTCAGTTTATATAACGGTACGGCTTGGAAGTGTATCCAGAAATCATGTAATGAATAATATATCTGCTAAATATGAATAATAAATATCTAACAAGAAATATGACTTTTTTTCTATTCTTTTTTGCTGTGGCAGCAAGCGCACAGATAGGAGTGGAAAGAGAATCCGTAAGAGGAAGTGGAATTCTGGATTTCGCAGAAGGACAGGATAAAGGAATTATTATTCCCATTTTGAATACATCTGTTAACCTCAATCCTTCACCGGGAACTATACTGATGCATCAAAGTGTCATAAAAGGAATAACGAGTAGCGGACCACTGAATCTTAGCGGTACCGGAGATACTTCTGTGGTAACCTATAACAGTTCTGCACCAAGAGCATCGGAAGTTAATCATATGATCATAGGAAGCTCAAGCTCTTCAGTTTCCGGTGGTGCTTTGATTTTTGAAGCCGAAGATAAAGCATTAATATTGCCGTACGTTTCCGATGTAGAACAAATGCCAAGTCCCTATCCCGGAACAATCTGCTATGATGTTAATAGCAAGAGTTTTGCTGTATTTGATGGGAAGGTCTGGAATTTTTGGAAATAAATATTGTTCATGATCAATCCGCAGGAATGCCGCTGCGGAATGATTGATGAATAAAAAATTATTTTACTAACTCCTCAAAAAGTTTACCAAAAGTCTTTTCCAGGTCTTTAGATTTTCCCGGATGAGGTCTAGAAGTCTGAACGACAGAACTTCTCACAGCCGTCAGCCAGCGGAATCGCTCAGGAATGTCCATCAGGGCAATCGGGCCTCCTTCTTTGTCACCATTTGCAATTTTCTGGAAGCTTTCCAGATTCTGAATGATGTCGTCGTAATCAATTTTATTGTGCATCAGCTTGAATTTATCCGGACACAGATGAAATTCCACGCGGATAAACTTCTCTTTTTTAGAAAACATCACGAGTCCTATGTTGAAAAATTCTTCTCTTTCAACCTTCGGTACTAGGCGTATAACGGCGTATTCGTATATTTTATCCTCTTGCATTTTTCGCTTCGTTTACAAAGATTTGAGAATTTTCTAACCTGGTTTTCATGAACTGGAAATAGATCTCACGAATCTCCTCCGGTGTTTCATCGGCATCATTCCACTGGAGCCAGTCTTCAGGAATCAAATTGACGATATCCCTGAATAATGTATCATTCAATACTTCGTGGGCGAATTGATCGGCTTCATCCAGCCTGTTGGCTTTCGGAAGTAATACATGATCTTTCACATATTTGAAAGGTGTTTTGGCTGCTGCATCAAAATTCTGCCACGAATGATGGAAATAAAATGATGCTCCGTTGTCGATGACCCAAAGCTCTTTATGCCACATCAGAAGATTCGTATTCCTGAAAGTACGGTCGATATTCGTGATGAATGCATCCAGCCAAACGATTTTTGAAGCCAGAAGCGGATCCACTTTTACGCCCGGATCATAGGTGATAGAGCCTGAAAGATAATGAAGTCCCAGATTCAGGCCTTCCGAAAATTTCAGCAGTTCCTGAATTTCCTCATCAGCTTCCGTTCTTCCGAAGTCAACATCAAGGTTTACAAATACCAGCTCAGGAATCTGTAGTCCCAAAGCTTCTGTGATCTTACCGCCTAGAAGTTCGGAGATCAGCATTTTTACCCCGTGGCCAGCGCCGCGAAATTTCAGTACATATTTAAAATCATCATCAGCTTCTGCCAAAGCAGGAAGAGATCCACCTTCCCTCAGGGGCAGGATGTAACGCATGACGGTTACCGTTCTTAAATCCAGCATACCGCAAAATTAAGGTTATTTTTTGATAAGTTATGGTCTGTACGAATGAGAACGAAAATAAGATGAAAACAAAAGCGCTAAGGATTTTTTCATTAATTTAGAGTGTTGCGAAATGCCACAAAGACTAAATAAAAGTTTTAATTCTATGAAATTGATAAAAGAAATTAATATAAAGCTTGGAAACCCCGAAACCAGAGATTTTCTGGCAGATGCATTGTATCCCGAAACGGATGAAAAATTACCGTTGGTGATTTTTGTTCATGGCTACAAAGGCTATAAAGACTGGGGTGCATGGAATCTGATGGCGGAAAAGTTCGCTGAAGCCGGTCTTTTCTTTGTGAAATTCAATGCTTCCCATAATGGAACTACAGTGGAGGATCCCCATAATTTTGCTGATTTAGAGGCGTTCGGGAATAATAATTATTCAAAAGAGCTTTCAGATTTGGGGGTGGTGATTGATCATTTTGTAAAACATCCGAGTGTGGATAACCAGAGGATTGTTCTGATCGGTCACAGCAGAGGAGGAGGAATTTCCATCATCAAGACTTTTGAAGACGAAAGAATCAACGGACTGATCACACTGGCCAGTGTAGATACTTTGGAACGTTTTCCCAGAAATGAAGCGCTTGAAAACTGGAAAAAAGAAGGTGTATACTATGTTCTGAACGGCCGTACAAAACAGGAAATGCCGCATTACTATCAGTTTTACGAAGATTTTGAAAATAACGTACACCGTTTCGATGTGGAAAGAGCGACAGAAATGGCCAAAGCGTATGTACTGATCGTTCATGGAACGAATGATGAAAGTGTAAGCGTAAAAAATGCGGAACATCTTCATATCCTGAACCCCAATTCGGAACTGTTCTTAGTTGAAAATGCAGATCATACCTTCGGATCAAAGGAACCGTGGACTGAAAAAGAGCTTCCGGAAAACTTAAAAGTCGTGACTGACAAGTGTATTGATTTTATTAATAAGAATATGGAATAAGGTTAATAGTGGAATAAAATTTGAATACTGACGTTCTAATTATTAACCACCATATTAAATTATTATGAAAAAATTGATCGTAAGCGCCTGTGCGTTTTCATTATTCGCCGTGATCTCATGTAAAAAAGAAGCCAAAACAGATGTACCAGCCACCGGCGATTCTGTAACGACCGTCATGCCGAAAGATTCTGCAACGGCACCTAAAACTGACTCAACAGCTTCTACAACTGCAGTAACAGCTTCTACGGAGAATATTATCACCAAAAATACAGGTAAATATCCTCATGATATTAAGCTGTTTGAAGACAAAAGTTTTGCAGACCGGGTTAAAAAACTTACCGGAGCGCAATATGATGAAATGCTTAAGAATTTCAACGTAGAATCTCCAATTGTATCTGAGAACGGAATCTATAAAGTAACAGGCTGTAAGCAGCATGACTGCCCGGGATATTCAACGTCTATCTTCTATGATTCGAAGAACGATAATCTGAATGTGTCTATTGATAAAAACGGGAAAGTAACCGATTTTGCTGAGAAAGGGAAAATTACGGTTACTGATGCGTTGAAATCTAAATAAAATCTAGACTGTAAAACCTATCTGTCATTGCGAACCTTTAGGTGAAGCAATCTAAAGTGTTTTTTTTTGAGATTGCTTCGTCGCTGCGCTCCTCGCAATGACCATCGGGATTCAATTTTATCGGAGATAAAATCATTGCGCCTTAAAGCAGTGTAATTAGATGTTTAGCGCCTTTGCGAATTCCAACATTTTAAAAAATATTAAGCGAATTTTTTTGACGCAAAGTTTTAAAATTAGAATCTATTATTTAGGGGAGCAAAGAGGGAATCAACGTGTTGATTCGATGAAGGAGAATGTGAGAGCGTTTAAATTTTACAGCTAAGAAAATAAATAAAAAACCAGCCTGCAAATCAGGCTGGTTTTGTTTTGTATAAGCTTATGTTATGCTATTGTTAAAAGCGTCCAGGCCTCTTCAATTTTACTTTCCAACAGTAATTTCTGAGCGTCTGTATGAATATTTTCATCCGCATGGAATTCTCCTGCAGGAAGTATTTCTACATTGGCGAGCATTCCCAGATCGTTTCCTGTAAATATTTTACTGTATTTGATAGAATCCGGCAGAAGATCAAACCCGATTCCTTTTGTTACTAAAGGTTTAGGTACTTCAAAAATACTGTTCTCATTGCTTCTGGAGTAAAAGTTTCCTCCTAAGCGGGCCACCATATCCAGTTTTTGCTGATCTAAATTCCCGGCTTCATTCAGGTATTCTTCTCTGATATGAATTTTCTGAACCTCACAGATCACCAGATTTCCGGCACCTCCCTGATCTCCCAGAGATTTCACTTCTAAAACTTTACATTCAAAGTTAACCGGGCATTCTTCAATCAGTTTAGGCTGTACCAGATCTGCATCTTTCATGGTCAGTCCGGATTTGATGAATTCATTGATTCCGGTTTCATATTCTGTAGAAGCCAGAGAAATCTGCTGTACGATTGGGAAATTTACGGTTCCGATTACTACTTCCGGAACTTCCAGAACATTTTCAAGCGTATGTTTGGTCGTATTGTCGCGTACTCTCCTCGATGGTGAAAAAATCAATATCGGAGGAACTGTACTGAACATATTAAAAAAACTGAATGGGGATAAATTGATCGTTCCGTTTTTATCTACCGTAGAAGCCAAAGCAATCGGACGCGGAGACACGGCGGTCTGCATGATGGTCTGAAGCTGGACGGGGGATAATTCGGATGGGATAACTGTTTTCATTGTTTATTTTTAACACTTAATTAATTTTTGTCTTAAAACCTCATAGGTTTTCAAAACCTATGAGGTTTAATATTCTATTGTTTTATTAAGTTTAATTTCTTACTAACTTAATTAAAACTAAAGTGTTTAAAAGATTAAACCGTTGGAATAATTTTTCCTGAAACATCACCAAAACCTACTCTCACACCGTCTTTTTCAGCCCATGCTTTCATCGTAACGGTATCGTTATCTTCGATGAATTTTCTTTCCTGGCCGTCTTTTAACTGTAAAGGATTTTGTCCTCTCCATGTTAGTTCCAGCATGGATCCGAAAGATTTTGGATCGCTTCCTGAAATAGTTCCGCTGGCGTATAAGTCTCCAACTTCTACATTACATCCGTTTATCGTATGGTGAGCCAGTTGCTGAGTCATATTCCAGTACATGAATTTATAATTACTTTCTGAAATCAGGTTTTCTTCCCCGTTTTCAGGTTGTAAATAGACTTCAAGATTGATATCGTAATTTTTATCGCCTTCAAATTTTAAATAGTCTAAAACTTCAGGTTCCTGCTTTGGAGAAGCTGTTCTGAAAGGTTCCAGTGCTTCAAGGGTAACTACCCATGGAGAAATAGATGATCCGAAGTTTTTACCAAGGAATGGTCCCAGTGGAACATATTCCCAAGCCTGAATATCTCTTGCTGACCAGTCGTTGAATACCACCATTCCGAAGATGGCTTCTTCAGCTTCTTTTGTGGAAATACTTTCACCCATTTCTGAGTTTCTGTTCAGGATAAAGGCCATTTCCAGTTCAAAATCCAACTGCTTACTTGGTCCGAAAAGTGGTTTTTCTGCATCTGCAGGTTTCGTCTGACCTTTAGGACGGTTAATTTCTGTTCCTGAAACCACGATAGAAGAAGCTCTTCCGTGATAGCCTACAGGAAGGTGTTTCCAGTTGGGAAGCAATGCGTTTTCCGGATCGCGGAACATTTTTCCTACGTTGGTGGCATGCTCGATGCTGCTGTAGAAATCCGTGTAATTCGGGATGTGTACCGGCATCATCATTTTTACCTGATCCAGGTCATAGAATGCGTCTGCAATTGTTTTTTCGTCTTTTGACAGCGTTGAACCTTCCTGCAGAAGTTCCTGGATTCTCACACGTACCGCATTGGTGATCGGTTTTCCCAGCTCGATAAATTCGTTGATGGTATAAGCTTCAAAGATATTGTCGTCTAATCCCTGAATATCTTCAAAATATCCAAGATCGTAAAGGGTCGCAAGATCTACTACCTGATCTCCGATCCTTGTACAGCATCCGATATATTCTTTATTAAAAACTGCTACTCCGAAAGGAATATTATGTATAGAAAAGTCTGAATCCGAAGAATACTCTACAAATGATTTCATAATTTTTTTTGGAATTAAATTAAGGTGTAAGATAACAAATCCCTCATGATTTGCTGTCTGAAAAGAATTTATTTCTTTTTGGAATAAGAGGCTTCATCAATCCATCTGTCTTTTGTATTGACATCAATAAGATACAGAATGTCTTTCTGCCTGGTAAGCAGTAAAGTTTTGGTCACGGGAAGCGGCACTTTTTTATTTTCGAGCTTGTCTGCACGCAGGGAAACAATATTTTTTCTTCTGACAATATCACCCGTAAAAACGTTTGAACTGCTTTCGCCGGTAGCTTTGTCATCAAAAACTTCTACGTAGGTTGCTTCATTTCCTTTGATAATGATAAAATCTCTTTCCGTGTGGTCTTCCGCATCTTTAATGAAGACAAACTTCTTGTTGTCGATATTGACACTTTCAAGATTTTGGTTAATGCCCTTTCTTTCTTCCAGTCGGTTAAGGATTTCATTCAGGGTTCCATATTGAGCTTTAAGCCCTAATGCTCCGAAAAATAAAATCCCAATAAAAAATTTTCTCATACGGTGTGTTTTTATAAAAAAGTTTTGTCAAGACTTCTCATCCTGACAAAACTTATTCTTCTATTGTAAAATTAAAGATTTCCTCTTCTGTCCTGCTCTCTTTCAAGTGCTTCGAACAATGCCTTGAAGTTTCCGGCACCAAAACTCTGTGCACCGTGTCTTTCAATGATTTCGAAGAACAGGGTAGGACGGTCTTCTACAGGCTTCGTAAAGATCTGAAGCAGATATCCTTCCTCATCATGATCAATAAGGATGCCTAAGTCCTGTAATTTTTTAAGATCTTCGTCAATATGACCCACTCTTTCAGGAACCATGTCATAATAAGCTTCCGGCGGAGCAGATAAGAATTCTACACCACGCTTCTTCAGTTCAGTGACAGTGTGGATGATGTCTCTTGTGGCTACGGCGATGTGCTGTACACCTTCACCTTCGTAGAAATCAAGGTATTCTTCTACCTGAGATTTCTTTTTACCTTCTGCAGGCTCATTGATCGGGAATTTTGCAAATCCGTTTCCGTTGGACATTACTTTAGACATCAGTGCAGAATACTCCGTATTGATCTGTTTGTCGTCAAAAGAAAGGATGTTCACAAAGCCCATTACTTTTTCGTACCATTCTACGGTAGGGATCATTCTGTTCCAGTCTACGTTTCCTACACAGTGGTCTACGTATAATAAACCTGCATCTTCAGGATTGTAAGCACTTTCCCATTTTTCGTAGCCAGGCATGAAAGCACCTTTGTAATTTTTTCTTTCGATGAACATGTGGATGGTTTCCCCGTAAGTATAAATTCCGGACATTCTTACTTCACCCTGATCATCGGTTAAAGTTACCGGCTCTAGATAAGGTTTTCCACCTCTTTTAGTAGTTTCCTCGAAAGCCTGGTAAGCGTCATCTACCCAAAGTGCCAAAATTTTCACTCCATCACCGTGTTTTTTTACGTGTTCGCTGATAGGTGAATCGGATTTAAGCCCTGTTGTTAATACCAGTCTTATCTTCCCCTGTTGAAGAACATAAGAAGCACGGTCTCTTACTCCTGTTTCAGGACCCGCGTATGCTACAGACTGAAAACCAAATGCGGTTTTGTAATAATGGGCAGCCTGTTTAGCATTTCCTACATAAAACTCAATGTAATCTGTACCGTTGATCGGTAAAAAATTCTCAGCTTGAGCAATTTTTTCGGCAAATGTAAGTGTTGACATATTTCTATTTTTACTTTTTTTAATGGTATGCAAATTACAAAAATCTTGTAAATAGCGAAAACATTCAAATGGATTCCTTGAATATACTTAACATAAAATTAAAGAAGTGTTCATTTAAGTATATTTAAGTTTATTTATAATGAAAAGGGATGTCTACATTTGTTATTACAAAGAACAAGTGAAAAAGAAAAATATTTTCGAAACAGGAAAGCCGTAGAAGTTCTACGGCTTTCTTTATTTTTCTATATCTACTTTCCTGTTCAGTCTTCCTGCATCAGGATTATAATTGTCCCAGATCTTCCATACATTGTCTATTTTACGCATAAAATAGATTTGTGTATTAAGCTGATTGACAAAATGTTCTTCGCCGGTTTCTCCAACTTTGAATAACAGATTCCAGAACTCCTGGGTTTCCAGAATTTTTTTATCCGGTTCATCCGTAACGAGATGGATGTCAAAAACTTCATAGTTGGAACGGTTGTTTTTCGTCACCAGCTGAAAATCTCTTTCACACAATTCTCTGCTGAACTGTGAAGTTCTTTCCAGAAATGGGGAACCGTCAAATACCAGCTCTTTAAAAATATCCGTTTTATGTTCCGGAAAATGTTTGTAAAATTCAAAAGCGGTGGCGCAATAATCGTAGACCATTTTAGTCAGAAATTCAAGGCCTTCCCCTAATTCCTTCTCGTTGTTCTTTATTTTTACAGACTGTATGTAGTCGTTTAAATCTTTGTAACCGAGGAAGATACAGATCTTATCCAGTGTTTTCAGGAACCGGAGGTCATTATGGGTTTTATCCTGATAATCATTTTCGAAAAAACGCTGCAGCGTAACATGCGATATCGTATTTCCTATTTCAAATTTTTTTCCGCCTTTCAGTTCTTCAGCGTCAGATAATTCATCTTTTATAATTTCGGAAAGAATAATATAATGGCTTCTTTTCCATTCACTCACATTCCCCAAAACAGAATTCCTTACTTTCGAATGTTTTTCAACTTCTTCCCGTATCGAATTATATATCGTTTTCAATTTCCCTTGGTTTTAAATGAGTTTATCAAAAACACTGCCAAAATGTTAAAGCTTTTTTAAGATTTGTCCTGTTTTTGTTAATAATATCTACGTTTTTCCCACGAAGATGATGCATGGAGAAAACGCAGTATTTAGATTTTTATTGTTTAAACCGTTCATAGGCAGCTCTTTCCAGCATTTCCCTGTCATCCGGGTGTGCGATGCTGATCAGTTCCTGAGCTCTCTGACGGAGATTTTTACCATATAGATACGCGGTACCATATTCTGTCACGACATAGTGAATGTGTCCTCTTGTGGTCACCACTCCGGCGCCCTGTTTAAGAAAAGGAACTATTCTTGAGATGCCTTTTTTAGTTCTTGATGTGATCGCAATGATCGGTTTTCCGTCTTCGCTCAATGCAGCGCCTCTCATAAAGTCCATCTGACCACCGATTCCACTGTACTGCAAGGTTCCGATAGAATCTGCACAAACCTGTCCTGTAAGGTCAATTTCAATGGCTGAATTAATAGCGACCATCTTTTTGTTCCTCATGATATTGATCGGGAAGTTTACATCGCTTACATCTTTAAAATCAAAAACAGTATTATCATCTACATAGTCATAGAGTTTTCTGGTCCCGAAGCAGAAACTTGTGATGGTTTTATTATCATGGTAGCCTTTGTACTTATTGTTAATAACATCACTTTGAATCAGATCAATCACTCCATCACTCAACATTTCGGTGTGTACACCGAGGTCCTTGTGATTCGTTAAGCATTTCAAAACAGCATCAGGAATCGTTCCGATGCCCATTTGAAGCGTGGATCTGTCATCGATCAGTTCAGCTACATTTTTACCAACAAGCATTTCTACTTCACCAACTTTTGAACCATAGTCTACGGTTGGAAGTTCCTCTTCATGCCAGACTAACTTGTGTATTCTGCTGATATGGATCATTCCGTCTCCGTGGGTTCTCGGCATCAGAGGATTGACAATAGCTACAATAAGTTTTGCGGTATCTACGGCTGCTCTTGCGATGTCTACAGAGGTTCCCAACGTACAGAAACCGTGTTTGTCCGGTGGAGAAACGGTCACTAAAGCCACATCCAGCGGCAGTATATTTTTTCTGAATAGAATAGGGATCTCGCTTAAGAAAACGGGTACAAAATCTCCACGCTCTGAATTCACAGCATCCCTCACAGGAGTGGATACGAATAGAGAATTGACAAAGAAACTATTCTTGTATTCAGGTTTGGCAATTTCCACATTTCCCTGCTGGGTTATGGAAACCATTTCTACGTTTTCCAGACGGTGAGACTGTCTTGCCAGCTCGTCAATAAGATGATTCGGAGTACATGCACTCCCGTGAAAAAATACGCGGTTTCCGCTTTTTACAGTGTATATAGCTTCTTCTGCACTAATATAATTGTACATAATGAAATTTTTTTATGAATGATTTTTTTATTCCTGAGAACGGTCTTCCATGGTTTTGTCTGATTCTTCCAGCCATGAAGTTTTGTATGAAGGATCTTCCACTTTCAAAGCTTCTTCCGTAATTTTCAACGGACGGAACGGATCTACCATTACCGCATATTCTTCAGTGAATTTTTTACCGATACTTCTTTCCATAGCACCCGGGTGAGGTCCGTGAACGATGCCTCCTGGGTGTAAAGTAAAGTCCATAAGGTCGATGTGATTACGGCTCATGAAATCTCCTTCCGTGTAGAACAGAACCTCATCAGAATCAATGTTGGAGTGGTTGTAAGGAGCCGGAATAGCCATTGGGTGGTAGTCGTACATTCTTGCACAGAACGAGCACACTACGAAATTATGACCTTCAAAATTCTGATGTACCGGTGGCGGTTGGTGAATTCTTCCGGTGATCGGCTCAAAGTTTTTGATATTGAATTTATAAGGATAAAAATACCCATCCCATCCTACGACATCAAACGGATGTGTGGCGTAGATGAAATCTGTGATCTGGTTTTCTTTTTTTACTTTAATCAAAAATTCTCCTTTTTCATCTTTCGGCTCCTTGAAAACGGGTGCGATCATATCTCTTTCGCAGAATGGAGAATGTTCAAGAAGCTGTCCGAACTCGTTTCTGTAACGTTTCGGAGTATAGATAGGCGAGTGGCTTTCAAGGACAAAAAATACGGTGTCCTCTGAGTTCACTTCCACCTGATAAATGGTTCCTCTCGGAATAATAAGATAATCACCTGTAACAAATTCCAGGTCTCCTACAAAAGTTTTCAGAATTCCGGTTCCGTTGTGTACGTATAAAAGTTCGTCACATTCAGCATTTTTGTAGAAATAATCCATCGACTTTCTGGGTTTCGCCAGTCCCATTTTCAGGTCATTGTTCATCAGAAGGATCTTTCTGCTGTCCATGAAATCATCTTCCGGCGTTACATTCATTCCCTTAAACATTCTCGGAGCAATATTCTTTTCTACCGCAATTTTTGGTGTCACATCTTTCGGTTCCCCGATAGATTTGATCTGTGTAGGGCGGTGAGTATGATAAAGCAGCGATGAAATTCCGTGAAAACCTTCCGTTCCGAAAAGCTGTTCATAGTAAAATTTATCTTCCGGTGATTTGAAAATCGTATGTCTTTTTTGTGGGATGTTTCCCGCCTGATGATATCTCATAGTACTTTTATATCTAGTTTCTCAAATTTAATCATTTTTCGTGAATTGATTCTAACAACATTTGTCATGGTGTTTTGTAATTCAAAAATAATTGTTAGATTTGTCTAACAATTTTAATTTCATGAAGCGAATACTATTTTCTATTACTCTTTTATCCTCTTACTGTTTTTCTCAGGAGACCGACAGCCTGAGTTTACAATCCAAAATAAAACAGGACTCATCTGCCGTTTCAAAACCGAAAATCAAGATGAGTACTATTGATGATGTGGTCTTAACCGGAACGATAAAACCTTTCAGCAGGTCAAAAAGTCCTGTAGCGGTAGAGGTTTACAGCCAGAAATTTTTCCAAAAGAATCCTACACCAAGCATTTTTGAAGCGATTGCTATGGTGAATGGCGTAAAACCTCAGCTTAACTGTTCGGTATGCAACACGGGAGATATCCATATCAACGGCCTGGAAGGTCCTTATACGATGATCCTGATCGATGGAATGCCTATTGTAAGCTCACTTTCTACGGTGTACGGACTTAGCGGAATTCCTAACAGTCTTGTCGACAGAATTGAAGTGGTAAAAGGTCCGGCTTCTTCTATTTACGGATCTGAAGCGATGGGTGGAGTGATCAATATTATTACCAAAAATGCACTGACCGCACCGAAACTGAGCGTTGACATGATGACCAGCACCTGGAGTGAAAATAATCTTGATGTTTCAACGAAATTTAATATTGGGAAGAATGCAGCCTCTCTGTTAAGCTTAAATTATTTCAGTTTTAAGGAAAAGATAGACCAGAATAAAGACAATTTCACAGATTCAGCTTTGCAGAGCAGAGTTTCAGTTTTTAATAAGTGGAATTTTCAGCGAAAGGAAAACCGTCAGGCAAGTTTTGCTTTGAGGTACTTGTATGAAGACCGTTTTGGTGGAGAAATGCAGTGGGACAGATCTCACCGTGGCAGTGGTGATGTGTACGGTGAAAGTATTTATACCAACAGGGCAGAAGTTTTCGGGCTTTATCAATGGCCTTTGAAAGAATATATCGTTACCCAGTTCTCTTATAATTACCATGATCAGAATTCTTTTTATGGAAGCAATCCGTATGATGCCCTTCAGAAAGTAGCGTTTGCACAGACGTATTGGAGTAAAAAGCTTGGGAAGCATGACCTGACCGGAGGTGTGACTTTCAAAAGAACATTCTATGATGACAATACACCGGGAACTTTATCTTCAGACGGAATCACCAATGCACCGATGAAATCGCCGATCTGGGGAGCTTTTGTTCAGGATCAGTGGGAAATCAGTGATCAGCATACTTTACTGGTAGGTTACCGTTTTGATTATGACAAAATCCATCATGAAGTGCATTCACCGAGGTTTGCATGGAAATTTTCTCCGAATCCTTATCATACATTAAGGTTCAATTTCGGAACAGGATTCAGAGTGGTGAACCTGTTTACGGAAGATCACGCTGCACTGACCGGTTCCAGAGAAGTTCTAATTAAATCGGATTTAAAACCTGAAAAATCTGTCAACGGAAATTTAAACTACATCTGGAAAATTCCTGTGGGAAGCCGGATGATTCAGTTGGATGCTTCAGCCTTTTACACGTATTTCAGCAATAAGATTGTAGGAGATTTTGATACCGATCCGGATAAAATTATTTACGATAACCTTCATGGATACGGAATTTCCAGGGGAGCTTCGATGAATGTGGATTTCAGTTTCAGCTTTCCTTTGAGTGTCAATTTAGGAGTGACCTATCTCGACGTTTATCAGAAATTTGATGATAACAATAAAAAATCCCAGCAGCTACACGCCCCGAAATGGAGTGGAACCTACAATCTTTCGTACAAGTTCGCCAATGATTTGACTGTAGATTTCACAGGCCAATTCTACGGACCTATGAGGCTTCCTGTACTTCCGAATGACTACCGCCCGGAATACTCGCCGTTCTATTCTTTAGCGAATATTCAGGTTTCAAAAAGTTTCAAATCCGGTTTTGAGGTGTATTGCGGAATTAAAAACCTGTTCAATTTTACACCGAAAGATCCTTTGATGAGACCGTTTGACCCGTTTGATAAATATGCAGCCGATCCGATAAGCAACCCGAACCATTATACTTTTGACACCGCTTATGGCTACGCGCCGATGCAGAGAATCAGAGGTTTTCTGGGGGTAAAATATACTTTGAAATGAAAACTTTTATTTTATTTTTAATGTTAGTGCCCTGTTTTTATCTGTCTCAGATGAAGACAGGCACTTTTTCTGATCTTGAAACATCGATGAAAAAAGATCCGAAACCTGTTATCATCCATATGTACACAGACTGGTGCTCGGTCTGTAAAATGGAAAAGCATGCCTTAAATAAAGACCAGGCAACGGTTGATCTGATCAATGAGCATTTTTACATGGTCAATTTTGAAGCTGAAAAAACAAAAGAAAAAATAAAATTCCAGGGCCGTGAATTTGGGTATCTATCCAATGGAAACGCAGGAATTCACGAATTGGCGCTGGCTTTATCTAAAAATAAAAATCAGCCTGTTTATCCTTTGTGGATTGTCCTTGATAAGAATCAGAAACTGGTGTATTATCATGAAGGGCTATTGACCCCTGAAACCATGAAGCAGAAACTTCTGGAGATTTCTGCTTTGTAGTTTTTTGTTGGTGATCACAAAATTTTTATTCTAAGTTGGAAGAACGCAAAGGCGCAAGTTTTTTTTAAATTCGAATGTTTTAAGGCGCAAGGATTTTATCTTCGATAAAATTGAGTGCTGTTTATTTCACACCGAATTCCTAGCTGAAAATCTTTGATTTTCTTGCGCCTAAAAAATGTAGTAAATAAAGCCTTGCATTTTTGCGCCTTTGCGTTTATCCAACTCATAAAGTTTTATATTCCCGCAGATTGCACAGATGACACAGATTTTTAATTATTGTGAAATATTTAAACTGTGGAGCAATCTTTAAATCTTTAAATTCTTCAATTTTTAAATCTAAATTTCCGCATCAATCAAAACGGCGAGCTGAATACAAGGCTCCTCCGATCTGTTGCTCCACGCATGATTGGTCCCTCTCTGAATAACGATGTCTCCCGGTTTGAGAAGCGTTTCGCCTTCTTCCATGATTAAATAAAGTTCTCCCGAAAGGATAATAATATAATCCAGCGTTGGGGTTTGATGCATCATTGGATGGGGTTCTCCGGCTTTGATTTCAACACCGAGGTCTTTATCCGGTGGAATGACTACATAACGGAAATAGGTTCCGTTTTTGGGAGTCTGTGGAAATCCGGTGTTGGAGATTCGGGTTTCAAGATCCAATCCTGCCGGCATTTTCTGAGTGTTCCAGATATCTGAAATAATGAGTCCTGGAAGGTGTTCCACTGCATTTTCACTTTGCTGATCTTCTATAATGACTGATTTTCCGTCTTTGATTCCTGTTACGACGCGTCTGGGTATTGTGTTCATATATTAATGTTTCATGATCAGTTTATGACCTTGGGTCTGATTGTTTTTAAGAATGGTATGAGCTTTTAAAACCGTATCCAGAGAAAGATCTCCTACTGTTTTATAATTAGGAGCACTGATTTTTCCATTTTCAATAAGCGTTGAAATCTTCTCTAAATTTCCTTTGTAATACTGATAGTCTTTGTTCATACTGTAGGAATAGTTGGAAATATTCATGATCACGGTTCCTTTATTGAAAAGGGTTTCGTGGGCATCTTTCGAGATTAATGCGGTTACATCCACATAAGTACCGTTGATTTTCAAAACATCCGCCGTGATTTCAGACATATAGTTTCCCACAAGATCAATCCCGAAATCGAAAAGCTGACCATTATTGGCTTTTAAAAGACTGGCGGCAAGGTTTTCATCTTTATAATTGATGATCTGATGATTTTTAAGACCCAATCCGAGGAGTATTTGTCTATTTTCTTCACTGCCAACGGTCGCTGTAATGTTTTGGAATTGATTTGCTACTAAAAATTTAATAACAAAAGAACCGACTCCGCCTGTCGCACCTGTTACTAAGACGGTGTCATTTTCGTTTAGTTTTAAACGGTTGACGGTCTGTAAACCTGTAAGTCCAGCTGAAGGAATCGCCGCCGCCTGTTCGAAAGAAATACTTTTAGGTTTAAAGGCAACAATAGCTTCAGGAACTGCAATGAATTCAGCATAAGAACCATTACTTCCCATAGAGCCGCTTCCGCAGAATACTTCGTCTCCAATGTTGAACTGATAGACATCTGCTCCTTTTTCAACAACAATTCCCGACATTTCCCGGCCTAAAACGGGTGATTTAAGCAGTTTCCGTTCCAGCTCATTTTCGATCATCTGATAATCGATAGGATTAAAACCGCTGGCTTTAATTTGGATTAAAACCTCATGACTTTTCGGTGTAGGTTTTTCTATCTCAGCTTCTCCGAGCTGGAAATTTTCATTTAATATAATGGCTTTCATAAGAGTAATTTGATAGACAAATGTAAAAAGAGAATAGTTTATATTTGCTACCAGTTAACTATTGGTAACTAGTTACCTTAATGAAACTATTATGGCAAAAATCATAGAAAACGGAATAGAAAGAGAGGCCAACTGCACCGAAGAATTATTTGCAATGCGCGACAGTCTGGATGTTTTAGGAGGAAAATGGAAACTGATGATTATCCGGTATCTGACCAACAGAACCGATCAGCAGATTCATTTCAAAAAGTTGCAGCGGGGTATCACCGGAATCTCTGCCAAAATGCTCAGCAAAGAATTGAAAGAATTGGAAGTAAATCTTCTCATCACAAGAACCATTCAGGACACAAAACCTATCACGGTGGCTTATGCGGTCACAGAATATGGAAAATCAGTTTTCCCGGTGACGGAAACTCTGGTGAACTGGGGAATTATTCATCGGGAGAAGATCAAAGAGTCGATGAGTTGAATTGATTTAAAGATTTGGGGTCTACGACTATTTTTCAAAGAAGAGATCTGTGTCATCAGCGTGATCTGCGCGGAATTATTTGTCATTGCGAACCTTTAGGTGAAGCAATCTCAAATCTGTCTTTTTTCTGAGATTGCTTCGTCGCTATGCTCCTCGCAATGACTGTAAGTATTCAATTTTATCGGAGATAAAATCCTTGCGCCTTAAAACATTCGAATTAAAAAAAATCTTGCGCCATTGCGTTTTTACAACTTAGAAAAAATCATACGTCTCTTTACGATCCCCTACAATATATCTAAAAAATTATCTCTGTATAAGCTGAAAACAATGATTCACAACTACGGCAATGATCGCCAGTATTGCCGGTAATGCCTGTACGAAAAATATTCTTTTGGTCGCTGTAACAGTTCCATAAATTCCGGCAATCGCCACACAGCTCAGGAAAAATAAAGAGACGTTGGTTTGCCATTTCGGATCTTCAATCAGCAATGACCAGATCAGTCCTGCAGCAAGAAAACCATTATACAAGCCCTGATTGGCAGCCAGTCCTTTTGTCGGTTTAAACATTTCAGCCGGCAGTGCCGCTTTAAATACTTCCTTTCCTTTGGTTTCCCACGCGAACATTTCCATCCACAGGATATAAATATGTTCCAGCGCAACGATGGCGATGAGAATTTTAGCAACGAGTTCCATGATTTACGATTTTGTAATTGTAAAACTAAAAAAATAAAGTTAAGTTTGGGTATTCAATTGCAAAGATGGATACTTTCAAAGCGCATTTAAATAAATTTGTTACAGTCACCGATGAAGAATACGCTTCTATATTTTCTTTTTTTCAGGAAATAGAAGTGAAAAAAAAGCAGAGCCTGATGCTTAGTGGTGAGATCTGCAGATCGATGTATTTTGTTTCTGTGGGCTGTCTGAGAAAGTTTTTTGTGAATGAGAAAGGGGCAGAACAAACTACCGAGTTCGCTATAGAAAACTGGTGGATCACGGATACTTTCGCGTATGAAAGGCAAATGAAATCAGATTTCTGTATTCAGGCGGTAGAGCGTTCTACGGTTCTGGTTATTGATCTTCAGCAGCAGGAACTTTTACTACAGAAACATCCGATTATGGAAAGGTATTTCAGAATGATTTATCAAAGGGCTTATGCTGCTTCTGAGAGAAGAATCCGCTATCTATATGAAATGTCAAGAGAAGAACTGTACGTGCATTTCAGTACTTTGTATCCATGGTTTATTCAGAGGATTCCTCAATATCTGATCGCTTCTTTTTTAAATCTTACCCCGGAATATCTCAGTGAAATCAGGGCGAAATTACGTTCTTAAACCAGTTTAAGATTTTTACCAATTATAAGTCGGAGATTTGTCATGTTATTAAAAGCCAATATCATGACAGACAAAAACATTCAGTTTCCACAATTATTTTTAAGACTTGCCATTTCTGTAACCATGCTTTCCGCAGTGGCAGACCGGTTCGGTTTCTGGGGCAAAAATTCAGCCTGGGGAAACTGGGAGAACTTTGAAACTTACACCCGAAAACTTACTTTTTTTCTTCCCGAAGGTTTAAGTACGTTTTCAGCTTATACCGCGACATTTTTTGAAATACTTTTTCCACTGATGCTTCTTATAGGCTGGAAAACCAGGATTGGAGCTTACGGAGCGGGATTTCTTCTGTTGGTCTTTGCTTTGTCCATGACCATGGCATTAGGTGTTAAAGCTCCTTTGGATTACTCGGTCTGGGTAGGAAGTGCCGCAGCATTTTTACTGGCTGTTCAGCCAAAGTATTCTTTTAGTATAGATCATTTAACCAACAAAAATAAATAATATTATGAGCGCAAGATTAAATATTGCCACAGTAGATTCAGCTGCTTACAAAGCAATGATGGGATTGGAAGGATACCTTCAGACGATTTCATTAAACCACATTCAAAAGGAACTAATTAAAATCAGAGCTTCACAGATCAACAAATGTGCTTTCTGCCTTGATATGCACACTAAAGATGCTCTTAAATACGGAGAAACCACGCAGAGAATTTTCATTCTTGAAGGATGGAGAGAGGCCAAAGACTTTTTCACGGAAGAAGAACAGGTGCTTTTAGCGATGACGGAAGAAATTACTCTGATCAGCCAGAACGGACTTTCTGAAGAGACTTTCCAAAAGGCCAAACAGTATTTTGATGATGCAAAGATTGCACAAATCATTATGGCGATTGTCACCATCAATGCATGGAACAGAATTGCTGTAAGTACCCACTTACCTGTTGCCAAATAGTTTTCCGTTTAGAGTTATTGACTAAAAAAGAGCGCTTCAGTTGATGAAGTGCTCTTTTTTTATAAAAATTAGAAGAAATAAGTTTAATAAATAGCGACGGGATTAATATTCACTTGGGTAGATCCTACATATAAAGGTTGTCCCAGAACAAATAAAAACTCCCATACTTTATCTTTCACCAATGGACGGCTGTCGATCAGTTCCAGATTGTAAATTCCTTTTTTTGCCAGCATAAACTGATTGATTGGGAATTCTTCTTTAGATTTTGGGTTGGGATACACTTCTGAAGCCCAGGTATCTCCTCCGAAAGCGACGATTCCCTGCTCAGCAAGCCATTGCGCTGCCTCCATACCGATCCCCGGTTCTGTTTCTAAAAACTTTTGGTTGTCTTTACCAATCAGTTCCAACCATCCGGTATTGAAGAGTACAATATCTCCTTTTCTGAGGGTAATGTTCTGTTTCTTTAAAACGGCTTTAATATCTGCTGTTGTAAATTCTGTACCACCCGGAACGATAGCTTTTCCGTAATGAGCGGTCATATCTAAAACCACACCGCGGGTCACGAAAGGAGGGACTTTTTCTATGCCTAATTTCTTGACACCTTCTACCGTTACAAAATCAACTGCTTTATTTCCGTTATAGTAGATATTATCAATTCCGATGTGTCCGATGCCGTTAAGCTGAGTTCCAACGCCTGTCCATCCATTCACAAGTTCATCATTGAAGGTGAATTTATTGGGACCGATGCTCTTTCCGCCCTGTTCACCGGGTTGGATATTATACAGATTAAAACTTCTGTGTCTGAAAGCCGGCAGATTTTTGTCAATAGCAACTGCTAAAGGAAGTGTTTTCCCCTGCTTTACTAATCCTACGGCCTGTTTTACTACTTCTGCAGTTAATAGATTGGCGGCTCCTATTTCATCTTTAGCTCCATAAACAGATGGATACCAGGATTTATCATTGGGGTTAATACTGAGGTTTTGAGCTTTTATGTCGATGTTGCTGATGGCCAATAGAATGACCAACCCGAACATTCTGATCAGATTCTTTTTCATTTTTTTTATTGTATAGGGTGTAAAAGAGAGAAAATCAGTAAACCGTCCCAAAGAGAAAGTTTACTGATGATACAAGATTAAATTTCGCTTAGCGCTGTATTGATGAAATTCAATTCATCCTGAGAAAGATTTATTTCCATTGCCTTGGCATTATCAATGGCTTGCTGTGCATTTCTGGCTCCTGCCAAAACTACGGTAATAGCCGGCTGCAAGGTGGTCCATCTTAATACCAATTGTGAAAGGGAAGCCCCTTTTTCCTGAGCAATAGGTTCTATTTTGTCTAAGAAAGTTTTTACTTTACTTAAATCAAACTGTGAAAAATAACTGTTTCTGTGGTCATTGTCCTTTAATTTATCCTCCTTGAAATATTTACCGGTCAAAAGACCTCTTTCCATCGGACTGTAGACGATGATTCCTGAATTGTGTTCCAGAGCATACGGGACAAGATCGCTTTCAATAGCACGGTTCAGCATGCTGTATGAAACCTGATTGCTCGCCAAATGCAGTGTTCTGTTGGCTTCCTGCATTTGTGGAACGGTATAATTACTGACTCCGGCTGCAAGCACTTTTCCCTGCTGGATCAGAAGTTCCATGGCCTCCATGGTTTCGCAGATGGGTGTGGTGCCGTCCGGCCAGTGAAGCTGTAAAAGATCGATATAATCTGTTCCCAGTCTCTTTAAGCTTTCTTCCACTTCTTTGATGACATTGGCCTTTGAAGCATATTTGTAAACCGGAAGCGTTTTGCCTTCATCTTCTGCATCGAAGAAAAATTCACCTTTCCCGTTATTGCTGCCGTCCCATACCAAACCGAATTTGGTTAATAACTGAATTTTAGAACGGTCTTTTCCTTTAATGGCTTCCCCGATCATTTCCTCACTGAGTCCGAAACCGTAAAAAGGTGCCGTATCAATGGAAGTTACGCCGTGATCCAAAGAAGCATGAATTGAATTGATGGAATCCTGTTTTTCATTGCCGCCCCACATATTTCCTCCGATAGCAAAGGCTCCGTGAGTAATTGCAGACAGTTCCAGTTCCGTATTTCCTAATTTTCTGTATTCCATTTTTTTTGATTATTTATTTAAATTTTAAACTGCAAAGTATTTTGTTGGTGATCGCGAAGGCGCAAGTTTTTTTTCTAATTCGAATGCTTTAAGGCCAGGATTTTACCTGCGATAAAATTGAATACCGCTGTCATTGCGAGGAGCACAGCGACGAAGCAATCTCATCGTGGCCCTTGCTAAAAATCTTTGATTTTTTTTAAAACTTATTTAATCTTCCTGTTCACAAAGGATTTCAACTTCAAACAAATTAAGTGTTGAAAAAACTTTTGCAACTTTTGTGGTTTAAAAAAAGATTATTGATTAAGTTCTTTTGTGGTTATTTTTTGACCACGGATTTCACAGATTTTCACAGATGTTTATGTATATTATTGAGAATCAAAATCTCTGATTTTTAAAGAACTTATGTGATCTTGTAGTTCACAAAGGATTTCAACTTCAAATAACTTAAGTGTTGAAAAAACTTTTGTGTCTTTTGTGGTTTAAAAAAAGATTATTGATTAAGTTCTTTTGTGGTTATTTTTTGACCACGGATTTCACAGATTTTCACAGATGTTTGTGTATATTATTGAGAATCAAAATCTCCGATTTTTAAAGAACTTATGTGATCTTCTTATTCACAAAGTATTTTAACTTCAAACAACTTAAGTGTTAAAATACTTTTGTGACTTTTGTGGTTTAAAAAACTGATTATTGATTAAGTTCCTTTAAAATCGCCTCACCTACACTTTTTGCAGACTGAGGATTTTGTCCTGTAATCACTCTCTGGTCTGTCACCACATGGTTTTCCCAAAGCCCTGATTTTTCAAATTCTGCGCCTCTTTCTTTCAGTTTATCTTCCAGAAGAAAAGGAACGACATTGGTTAATTTGACTTCAGCTTCTTCCTCATTGGTGAAAGCATTGATCTTTTTGCCGTCTACCAGATACTTTCCGTTGTTCAGTTTGATATTGACCAAACCAGAAGGACCGTGACATACTGCTGCTACAATGCCGCCATTCTCATAAATTTTTGATGCAATACCGGCTAATTCTGTATTGTCAGCGAAATCCCACATCGCACCGTGACCTCCTGCGTAGAAGATAGCACTGTAATTGTCCGGTTTTACCTGAGAAGGCTGTAAAGAATGATCGATTTTATTTTTGTATTCTTTGTTTTCCCAGAACTCTTTGTTGACAGAATCTTTTAAATCAAATCCGTCTACCGGTGGCGTTCCACCTTTTGGGCTTACAAAATCAATTTCATATCCTGCTTTGTGCAGAACTTCCCATGGATGAGAAACTTCGCCCAGATAATATCCGGTATCTTCTCCCGTGTCCCCTTTTTTATCATGACTGGTCACGACGAATAAAATTTTCTTTTTCATACGTTGAGTTTTTTGATGTTGTGCCTGAACAAATCCTATTGTCAATAGGGTTACCAATAAAAATGCTAATTTTTTCATCTTAAAGAATATGGGTAGTATAAATTTGTGGTTTTTCCTGTAATTTTTCATCTACTATTGCTCCGAAAGCGTGAATGTATGGCTGCTGGTTATGCTGTGCCAGTCCTTCATCGCTTTTCCAGATTTCGTAGAATATAAACTGGTTTTTATCTTCGATTCCCTGGTGAAGGCTGTACAGTTCGCACGCGTCTTCTTTTCGGGTTTCTTTGACCATATTCTGAAGAACGTCCAGAACTTCAGTACGGTGTTCTTCTTTTGCTTTGATTATTGCTGTTAGATATATTTTCATAACTAAATAAATTGTTCAATAGATTGATATTGCGGCTTCCAGCCCAGTTCTGTTCTTGCTTTGTCCGCATTACACAGGCTGTTGGATGCAAATCCAAAATATCCGCCTGCCGGACCAAAAGTATTCACGGCTTCCTGTATACTCAGAGATTGCGCGGGTTGTAAATTATACTGTCTGCTGATATTTTCTGCCAGATTTCTGATCGTTGAAGATCCGTTTTCTGCATAATAAAGAGCGCCTGATTTTGCCTTTTCCAATGCGAGTACATACAAATCTGCCAGGTCTTCAATATGGAGATTTGACCATATGTTTTCACCTTTTCCAAAATAGGTTCCAAACCCTTTTTCTTTGGAGAAACTGATCAAAGCCGGAAGCTGTATGCTGTCCTTTTTCAGTCCCAGACCTTCTCCGTAAACCATTGTGGGTACAATCACAATACTTCTTATATCTTTTTTAGCAGACTGAAGAACATAGTTGTTGATCAATACCCTTGAAGCCATTTCCAGTCTTGGATGTAAAGGAATGTCTTCAGTATAAACAAAATCACTTTTTTCCCCATTTTCTTTTCCTCCAAAAATGGCAGAACCTGAAGTGAAAATAAATGTTTTGCCGGTCCCTTCCAGTGTATTGATAATGCTGTCCGCGGCATAGGCGTCATCAGCAGAATCTGCCGTGTGGATAATGGCATCAGCCTGGGAAATTGCAGCTTCCAAAACGGCTTCATCGTGGATATTCCCTATAATGGGTTCAATTCCCAATTGCTTCAGCTTTTCTGCCGAATCTTCATTACGGACAAGTCCTGATACACTGTAGTTTTTGTCTAATAACTTTCTGGCAACAGTACCACCGATATAACCGGTAATTCCTGTAATAAATATCCTTTTCATGTTAAGCTAACTGTGGTTTTAATTCCTGTGCAAAAACCTGTTCAAGGTGCTCTCTGTAAAGCTTCATGTCACGTTCTATATTGGCATTTTTCTCTACATCATGGAAGTGAAAACTTTCCATTTTTTCTAAGGAAACGAAGGCATTCATTCTATGGAAGCCAAATAAAGGTCCATTATCTACACTTGTTTCGTTGAAGAATTCTCCGGGAAGCGTAAAAGCTGTTTCAGGAGCATTCCAGCTGGTCGTCGCCATATATTTTCTTCCGCCAAGCATTCCTCCTGTTCCGTAATTGATTTCCGGGTTTTCAGCATTTCTTCCGTCACTCATGTAAATTCCTTTGGCATGTCCGGCGGTGAAAACATCATCAATATATTTTTTAAGACCGTTGGGAAGCTGGAACCACCAGATTGGAGTATGGTAGATGATAAAATCTGCCCATACAAATTTCTTTACCTCTTCATCCTTGTCGAAACCTTCTGAAACCTGAGTAGTCTTTACTTCTATATTTCCGAATTTCTCCAGTACTTCCAAAGTATTCTGAGCAATGGTATCGTTATATTTTCCTCCGGAATGTCCGAAATTCTGTCCTCCGTTAATGATCAATACTTTTTTCATTTTTTTATGATTGTTTAAATTTTATGATGCAAAGTTAGTTCGGGGTGTTGTATAATAAAAATAGCATGAATTATATCTAAGTATTAGAATACTGATAGTTTAAATTTTGTCATTCATGTGAAATGTCATACAGCTTATTGATTCCATTGTCCCGCGTGTCCAGTAAATTTGTTAGGATTAATAGAATGGATATGATACAGATTGCAGTTTTTAGTGATGTGCACGGA
The DNA here is from genome assembly GCF_900128945.1 of Chryseobacterium sp. OV279. Classification (GTDB taxonomy): domain Bacteria; phylum Bacteroidota; class Bacteroidia; order Flavobacteriales; family Weeksellaceae; genus Chryseobacterium. The sequence continues at coordinate 73,343 of NZ_FQUD01000002.1, forward strand.
AATCTTCCTGCGTTGAATGCGGTGTTGGAGGATATAGAGAAAAGAGGAATTCAGCAGAAATTCTGTCTGGGAGATCTGGTAGATTTTGCTCCGTGGGGAAATGAAGTCACTGAAAAGATAAAGCATCTCAACATTCCCTGCCTGATGGGGAATCATGATGAAAGAATTGCTTTCAATATTCCCGTAGTTCCTTTATCAAAACATTCGAAGGAAGAAACAGAGGCCAGATTCATTGCTATTGATCACTCCAAACAGCATATTACGAAAGAGAATAAACAGTTTTTATCAACACTTCCTTTTCATTTAAAATTAAACTATAAAGTAGGGAAGACGCATTGGAATATTCAGCTTGTGCATTCAAGTCTGTCCAGCAATGATACGTATTTGTATGAATCTGAGAATGATGAGGTTTTTGCAGCTATGCTTAAGGAATCTCAATCCGATACCGTTGTCATGGGGCATACTCATTTGTCGTTTAAAAAATCTTTTGAAAATAATAAATGGGCCATAAACTGTGGTTCTGTAGGCCGTTCCAAGGAAGAGAACCGTTTAGCTTCTTACTTGGTTTTAACGATGAGCGAAGAACAAATTATTCCGGAAATTATACAGATCGCTTACCCGCTTGAAGAAACCGTCCGCGCCATAGAAGAGAGCGGAATTCCGAATTATTATGCTGATTTTTTAAGAAATGAAAAAGCTTTGGTGCTTTAAAATATTTTCCAAATTAAATTCAAATTATTGATTTTTAGCATTTTGTAAATAGTCGAACGTTGTTTTATAGAAAGCCGAACTCATTTTATCCGTTAAAATCAGTTCGACTTTTTTTATCCGGACCTTTCTGAAAATTTTCTGATTCATCTTTGCATCAGATTATTAAAATTTAGAAATCATGAAAAAAACAGCCCTGCTTATTCTTTTATTGTTATCAGTATTTTGTTTGGCACAAGCCGTAAAAGTTGACACTATCCTCACCCCCGAAATTGGAGGAATAAAACAAGCCATCGAAATTAAAACCGATGATTCCACTAAGCCGATACTTCTGTTTTTATCAGGAGGCCCGGGAAGTTCAATGATGAAAAATGCGGATTCTTTTACTCATATTTTAAAAAATAAATTCACCATTGTTCAGTGGGATCAGAGAGATGCCGGAAAAACACTGGCATTAAACCCTTCTCCGGTTCAGCCATCCGTTGAGCTCATGGGGAAAGACACCTATGAAGTGATCAATTTTCTTAGAAAGCAGCTCAAGCGGGAAAAAGTATACCTGCTGGGAAGTTCATGGGGAAATGCTTTAGGTTTTTACATTGTCAGAAATCATCCTGAACTTCTGCATGCTTATTTTGCAGTCAATCCTGTGATCAGTCAGCTGGCCAGTGAAAAGGAACTGCTTACGATTCTGAAAAATCATTTTAAAGAAGATCCTGTTGCCAGCAAAGAATTGGCGAGCGTGCATATTCCGTTTACGATAGATGAAGATCTGTTTTATCTTAGAAAATGGCTTTTTTATAAAGACGGTAAAAAGAATGTCACCAGTGATGATTTCAAAAAAGGTTTTCTTCAGTGGTCCAAAACATGGTCGCCAGCCTGGAATGAAGTCATGAAAATAGATTTACCGAAGACTTTAAAGAAAGTGAACTGTCCGATCTATTTTTTCGTCGGGAAAAACGATATCCAAACGTCTACCGCCATTACAAAAAAATATTTTGAGCAGGTAAAAGCACCTAAGAAAGATCTGTTTTTATTTGAAAACTCAGGACATCAGATCCATAAGGACGAGCCGGAACTGTTTCAAAATAGAATCATGAAAACAATTAGCGTATTAAATTCAAATTAAAGCGTAGAAACCATGAAAAAAACGATTCTTTTTACTGTATCATTTCTCTCAGTATTTTGTTTAGGACAAAAGTCAATCAAAGAAACCGTCAATCTGAAATCAATAGTTGATCATGCCGTGAATAAGATGGTTGAAAAACCAGTGATCAACGATGTCTCGATCGGAATTGTTTACCAGGGACAGGAATACATAGGGCATTATGGTGAATTGGAAAAAGGAAAATCCAACCTGCCGAATAATGAAACCATCTATGAGATCGGTTCCCTGAGTAAAACTTTAACCGGAACATTAGTAGCGAAAGCTGTTTTGGATAAAAAATTAAAGCTTGAAGACCCTGTTCAGAAATATTTATCTGAAGATTATCCTAACCTGGTTTTCAATGGTCATCCCGTTCTTATAAAGGATTTGGTGACTCACACAAGTGGCTTGCCTAAAATGCTGCCTTTGGAAGTGAATGCGGTACTGAATGATTTCACGAATGAAAAAGCACCTGAGAATACCAATAACATCTTGAAAAACTATAAACAAAAAGATTTTTTAAGAGACCTGCACACTGTAAAACTGGATGCAGTACCGGGACATAAATTTTCATATTCAAATGCCGGTATTGAACTTTTAAGTGCTGTTTTAGAAAAAGCCTATCATAAAAATTTTGAAGTTTTATTGAAAGAATATTTTGCTGATAACCTTCAAATGAAGCATACGAAGATTAATTTATCAAAAAAAGAAGAAGCCCATCTGGCCGTAGGATATCATTGTGATTATAATGCCATAGCTCCTCATTTAATGCCATCACTTTGGGGATCATCAGGTAACGTAAAAACAACGCTTCCGGACATGACGGAATACATAAAGTATCAGTTAAAAAATACTCCTGAAATAGCAGAATCGCATAAGCCTTTGGTTAAAATTGATGATACGTTCAGTTCAGGATATGCGTGGAGAGTCATTACGGATGAAAAATTGGGAACTTTGTATAAGCATCATGGCGGTGTTTTTCGTGCACAGTGCTTTATCTACATCATACCAAAATATAATCTTGGCGTTTTTATTATAACCAATCAAAGTGGCGTAAATACAGCAAAAGATATGCAGAGTGTACTCGATGAAATATTGGCAGGTTTATCATTATAATAATTATTGCATAACTTTGTATCAGAATATTAATGATTAAAGTTATGGTCAATCTAGAATGGTACCGCACTTTTAAAGCGATATACAAAACCGGAACACTCACGGGTGCTGCAGATTCCCTGTTTATTTCGCAGCCCGGAGTAAGTCTTCATTTAAGCTCACTGGAAGCTTATGTAGGCTATAAATTATTTGACAGAACCGGAAGGAAAATGATTCCTACCGAAAGAGGAAAAGTTTTATTCAATGCCGTTTCTGAGCCGATTGGCAGGCTGGAAGATGTGGAGAAGAATTTTCAGAAATCCACGGAAAAACTGACGCCGACGATCAGTGTGGGCATGTGCTTTGAAACATTTCAGACCACTCTGGAGCAGTATGTTTCTACGTTACCTTTTAACCTCATTATCAGTTTCGGACAGTATCCGGAAATGCTGGACCAGCTCGATAAGGGGATTTTGGATCTTATTATTACCCCAAAAAAAGGAGTTTCTCCCAATATTGAGCATGAAGCATTTTCTTCCGAACAGATTATTCTGGTAGGTGGAAAAAATGTAGATACGGAAAGTTTTCAGGAAGTCGTTCATACGAAAGGAACCGAACATATCGAGGAATGGCTGAAGCAGGAAAAATGGTACGGAACAACGGGAGATATGGAACATCTTTTTCAGTTCTGGATTATGAATTTTGGTCATAAACCCAACTTTCGTCCGAATTATATTGTTCCGAATTTAAACTCAATCATCCGTTGTCTGAAAGGCGGAACCGGACTGGCGGTGGTTCCCGATTTTCTATGTAAAAATGAAATAGAAAACGGAGATCTTAAACTGATCTGGGAAGGTGAGAAAAAATTGGAAAACACTTTGTATTTTGGTTGTAGGAAGAAAACCAATTATCAATCAGAGATTGATCATATCAAAGGATTATTCAGAAAGGTCATGAGCAAGAAGGATCATGTCGCGCAGCTGTAATCCGTTTTCATAAATAGGGAGTGGGTAATTTTCTAGAAAAAAGTTTTTACGCACTCCCATTTTTATAAAACCGTTCTTTTCATAGAATTTAATCTGCTGAAATCCTGTATCTGAGGTGCCTACGACTAAAGTGGTATAGTTGCTTTCTTTCGCAATTACTTTAGCCCGATCCATAAGAATACCGCCGATTCCCTGGCTTCTGTGGCTTTCAATAACGGCCATATTTTTAATTTCCAGTTCTGTGATGCTGTTTTGATACAAGGCCATCACAGCAACATCCTGAAGACCATCATCTAAAAGATAAATGTCAGAATCAAAAATGTACTGATCAATAGCATCAACTGTTTCATCCGCAAGCAGCAAAAGCTCATACGGAATACCTGAAACCGAATCTATTTTTCTAAGTGTAAATTTTTCCATTCTAAAGACTCATATGGATAATAGGATAATCTTTTCCTGAACCGTCTTTTTCCGATCTCCCGATCTGTTTGAAACCCATTTTCTCATAAAATCGTATGGCTTGGGGATTCTGTTCATTGACATCAACTTTAGTCAAACCCGTTGTCTTTTTCATAAACTCGTACAGCTTTTTGCCGTATCCTTTTCCCCGCATCTCATTATGGATAAAAAGCATTTCCAGATTGCCTTCTGCTACGGAAGCAAAACCTTCTGCCTGATCATTTTCTACCAGTAAATAAACTTGCAGATGAGGAAGATAATCTCTCGGAATAACTTCTTTAAAATAATTGAAATCCTCTTCAGCAAGGAAATCGTGGGTCGCGAGTACAGCAGATTCCCAGATCTCCATAATTCTTGGATAATCTTCTGCCTGTGCTAATCTGATTGAATGTGACATTGTTTGGATTTGCTGCAAAAATAGGGAAAATTAGATGTTAGAGGTTAGAAATTAGAAGTTAGAAATTGGGAACTCCGTTGAGGAGAGTTGATTTTGAAGAACAAGAATACAGAACAGTTAAAAACAAAAAATATCTGTTAACAGTCTCCCAATACTTTAAAAACAGTAAAAATGGTAAGTAAGAATCCCGATTTTTTGTCGCAAATTTGTTAGGCTATACATTAATATTAAAATTGAAATTTAAAAATTATGCAAAACAAAACATATACAGGGCAGCCTGTAGTGACCTTAAATAACGGGGTGGATATTCCGGCCTTAGGCTTTGGAGTTTGGCAGATGGAGAATCTGGAAGAATGTGAAAGAGCGGTAGTAAAAGCGATACAGACTGGATACAGAATGATCGATACGGCAGCCATTTACCAGAATGAAACGGCAGTAGGAAAGGCGGTGAAAGACAGCGGTGTGAGCAGAGATGACCTGTTTATCACTTCAAAAGTGTGGGTGCAGGATCATGGCTACGAACAGGCAAAAAAAGCGTTTCAAAGAACACTGGACAGACTTCAGATGGATTATCTGGACCTGTATCTGATCCACTGGCCTTACGGAGATTTCATCGGAACATGGAAAGCTTTGGAGGAATTATACAGTGAAGGGAAAATCAAAGCGATCGGGGTATGTAATTTTACGGTTGAAAAACTAGAGGAATTAAAAGCCAATTCAACAGTTGCTCCGGTGATCAACCAAATTGAACTTCACCCGGTTTTCCAGCAGAAAGAACTTCAGGTGTACAACAGAGAAAATAACATCATCACACAGCCGTGGAGCCCGCTTGGAAACGGAAATGCAGATCTTCTGAATAGCGCTGAATTAAAAGCAATCGCTGAGAAATACAATAAAACGGTGGCTCAGGTGATTTTAAGATGGCACCTTCAGGAAGGATTTGTGGTTATTCCAAAATCGGTGACACCATCCAGAATTGAAGAAAACTTTAATGTTTTTGATTTCGAACTGAGTGCAGATGAAATAAATACGGTTCGTTCTTTAGATACCGGAAAAAGACTGTTCTTCGATCCTAAAGATCCTGAATGGGAGGAAAAAATGCTAAATGTTGTAGCAGATATTTAAGCGCATAACTCAAAATTAATTGTCCCGCAGATCAAATGGATTATACAGATTTTAATAGAATCATGTGGCGTCAGTTTAATCTGCGGGATATTTTTTAATTTTAACTAAAAACTATGACGGCAACCCAATTCATAGAAAAGCTATCAACATTCAGAAATGAGAAAGAAATTGATAAGGTTCAAAAATTTTTCAAAGGAAATGATGGCGTTACAAAACATTTCGGGGTAAAATTTGGGGATGTTTTCACAACGGCTAAAGAATTTTCTTCGATGTCACTGGAGGAAATCAATATACTTTTGGATAATGATTTTTATGAAGTGAGAATGGGTGCGGTGAGCATCATGGATTTCCAGGCCGGAAATAAAAAAACGTCTGAAGAAAGGAAAAAAGAGCTTTTTGATCTGTATTTAAATCGCCACGACCGCTTGAATAACTGGGATTTCGTAGACCGGGCAGCGCGGAATATCATCGGTGAATATCTGATGGACAAACCTAGAACTATTCTCTACAAGCTGGCTGAATCTGAAAATCCATGGGAAAGAAGAACAGCGATAGTAAGCACTCACGCCTTTATTAGGAAAAATGATACTGAAGATACCTTTAAAATCGCTGAAATCCTTGTTCATGATCCTCATGAACTGGTCAATAAAGCAGTCGGAAGCTGGATCAGGGAAGCCGGAAAGAAAAATCCCAAAAGATTACTCAATTTTCTTAATCAATATGCAGAAACAATGCCCGCCGCTACATTTTCTTATGCTATAGAAAAGCTTGATCCGGAAACGAAAAAGCATTATAAAGAGCTCAGGAAAATGATAAGATAAACATCCTGTTTTTGTATTTATTTTTTATCAAAGAGATAAAATACTTGACTGATATCATGCTCATTTAAAGAAGGATTTCGTGAGTTTTTCGTAAATTTTAAATAAAATAATTCTTATGTTCTGGCCAGACACCATCAATAAAAGATTCAATATAAAATACCCTGTCATTCAGGCTCCGATGTTTGGAGTCAGTACTCCACAGATGACTGCCGCTGCTGCAAAAGCCGGAGCTCTTGGGTCGCTGGCATTGGCTGATCTTTCCCCTGAGAAATCTATTGAACTCATCAGGGAAACAAAAAAACTGACCGATCAACCTTTTGCTGCCAATATTTTTGTGCATAACATTCCAGAAATTACGGACAGTCTGAAAGAAAGATTTATCAAAGCCAAACAATTCATTACACAGCTGGCGAAGGAAAATAACATCGAGGTTACACTTCCTGATCTTGAAGATATTAAAGTAAAAAGCTACCATGAACAGGTAGATGCCATTATTGGGGAAGGCTGTAAAATACTAAGTTTTACTTTCGGAAATCTGGATGATCAAAGCATACAGAAACTGAAAGAAAATGGAGTGGTTCTTATCGGAACCTGTACTTCGTTGGAAGAAGCCTTAATTCTGGAGAAATCGGGCATTGATATGATCTGCGTCCAGGGAATTGAAGCCGGAGGACACAGAGGAACTTTCGATGCTGAGCATATCCCGATGATTGGAGGAATGTCCCTGTTTTCTGAGGTTTATGATCATGTAAAAGTCCCACTGATCTATGCCGGAGGAATTTACAACGGGAAGACTTTAAGAGCTGCCAGAGAGCTTGGAGCACAGGGATTTCAGGTAGGAAGTGTCCTGCTGGCATCGGAGGAGAGCAGTTTACAGCCGTTTGAAAAAGAACGGCTCAAAAATGCCATAGAAAAAGATATTATACTGACGAGAAGCTTTTCAGGGCGGTATGCAAGAGGAATTAAAAATAAGTTCATTGAAACACTGGAAAATTCAGATTACATTATGCCTTATCCTTATCAGAATAAATTGACGAATGAATTGCGCAGGGTTTCAAAAACTTTACACAATTCTGATTTTGTAGGTATCTGGGCAGGGCAGTCTATTCATAATTACAGCGGTCTTTCTACTGAAGAAATTTTGAAAAATCTTACCGAAGCAGCAGAAAAAGAATTCTGAATCGGGTAGACTGACATAAAATAAAAAATAAAATCCCTTCATCTGCATGAAAGGATTTTTTATTTATAGAGAAATTCAATAATATTTATTCATTATCAAATTATCATATCAACTCATCGTCACATCTACTTACTCAGATCCAAACCTCCGAAGTTCCCTGAACTCATCATCAGGAAAACACCGTCTGTTTTGTCCAGAGTTTCCCAATACGCATGAAGATCTTCAGCATTGGTGAATACCCTCAGTTTGTCATTTTTGAATTTTTCCTTAATGAATTCCGGAGAAATAGGCTCCATTCTTTTGATCTTTAAAGCATCTTCGGAATAGAAAACTATGGCTTCATCCAAACCATCCATTGCGTGGTCGTACTGTTCAAGAAAAACAGGATTTAAGCTGGAATACGTATGCAGTTCAAGGAAACCGTATTTCTTATCCTTTTTAAACTGCTCCTGGAATGCCTTTACCGTTGCTTTTACTTTGCTTGGTGCGTGGGCAAAATCTTTATATAAAGTTCCCTTGTCTTCTCTTTCTACTTTTTCAAGACGTTTTGATGCTCCTTTAAAGCTCATGATCGCTTCGTAGAAATCTTCATCCATGATTCCCAGCTGACGGCAGATATGTCTTGCTCCTTCCATATTCAGAAGGTTGTGAGCTCCAAAAACAGAAAGAGGAACATCGCCCATTTCAGTCTTTAAATAAACTTTTCCGTTGCTGATCTCATATTCAGGCGTTTTGTAAGGAATTTTTCTGAAATAGTTTTCAGCGGCTTCCACTACTTTTACAACTTCTGCATCTTCTTCATTGTACACCAAAACCCCGCCGGCAGTAATACTCGCCACGAATTTTCTAAACTGTTCAATATAATCGTCAAACGTTTTGAATACATTAATGTGATCCCACGCAATACCGCTCATTAAAGCAATATTCGGCTGGTACAGAAGGAATTTTGAACGCAGATCGATAGGAGAGGAAAGGTATTCATCGCCTTCCAGTACCATAAAGTCGTTGTCCTGCGTCAGTTTTACCATACAGTCGAAACCTTCCAGCTGCGCGCCCACCATAAAATCTACATCTTTCTGGTGGAAATTCAGGACGTGAAGGATCATCGACGTAATCGTTGTTTTTCCGTGGGATCCGGCGATTACGACCCTTGTTTTGTTTTTAGACTGTTCGTAAAGAAATTCAGGATAGGAGTAAATCTTTAAACCCAGTTCTTTCGCTCTTGCCAGCTCAGGATTGTCCTGATGGGCATGCATTCCAAGGATAACTGCATCTATGTCTGCCGTGATCTTTTCCGGGAACCAGCCCATTTCCGTAGGCAAAATTCCTTTATGGTCAAGTCTGGATTTTGAAGGCTCAAAAATAGCATCATCCGAACCTGTCACCTGATATCCTTTGTCTTTTAACGCAATAGCAAGATTATGCATGGCGCTTCCGCCGATGGCAATGAAGTGGGTTTTCAATTGTATTTACTGTTTTTTTACGTTGTTATTAATGATCTCCTGGAAAGCGTTCAGAATATTGTTCCAGTTCGTTGTAAAGTTCGGCATGATCATGCTTGCATCCGTTTTGCTGCCTTCATTCTGGCCCTTCTTGATGTTGATGGAAGTGCTTACATTGTCATACAGTTTTTTTCTGTCTTCCTGTATTCTTCTGAAATTATTCTGGGAAAGCACCTGATCCAGTTTCTTCAGATCTTCATCTGAAATTTTGAAATCCTGTTTTTGCTTTTTTCCTTGGCCTTCAAAAGAATAATGGGCACTGTTACCTTTGATCAGCAGATTTTCATACACGGGAGCAAGCCCTCCGCTTTTGGAATAGCTGATATCAAAATCCGAATATACTTTCTGACTGTTACACGAAACTAATACTATGACCGCGAATAAGATCCCTAATATTTTGTTCATAATTTTTTACTTACTTTAATTATTTGAATCCTTTTGTTCTAATTTTTTAGCTTTAAGTTCTTCATCATAATTGTGGAGTACATTGAAATCTTCTGTCTGCTCAATGGCAGTCATGATCTTCAATAAAATTTCAGGCGCTTTTTCATTGTCGTAATCAATGTCTAGAGGTGCTTTGAATTCCATGGTAGGTTTTACGCCTGTTACCTTTACACGGAGGCCTTTCTTGTCAAATGCCCTTCTGAAACCGTTGATCTTGATAGGGATCACGATCGGGCGCTGATTTTTAACCAGTTTGGCCGTTCCTCTTCGTCCCTGTGCAAAAGCAGATGTAGTACCCTGAGGGAAAGTAGCTACCCAGCCGTTGTCCAGAGCTTTCATAATATTATCAACTTCGGTAAGATCTACCATTCTGTTGACGTTTTTACCCTCTGCTCTCCAGGTTCTTTTTACTGTTACAGCACCGGCGATCTTGAAGATCTTCGGAAGAATCCCTTTATTCATGGTTTCTTCTGCTGCTACATAGTAAAAATCGATCTTTGGGTTAAGCAGATAGATCGGGTTTTTAATCGTATCCAGATAACCGTTGTTTACAGCACAGAATGCATGATACATTGCTGCTACATCTGCAAAGTAGGTCTGATGGTTACATACAAAAAGCACGTTGGAATCCGGAAGATCCACAAGGTGTTCCGTACCGGTTATCTTCAGTTTATTAAAGCCGTTGAACCTTCTGTAGGATACAATTCCTAAAATAAAAATGATAAACCTTTTTAAAAAATAAGGTGTTCCGAATGCATCGGTGAAAATATTTTTCTTCGCCATCTCTCAATTAAACACGGTAGTGCAAAGTTACATTTTTTTCAGCAACTGGCTAAACTCGCTCAATATCATTGCTGTAGCACCCCAGATAATATATCCGTTGAAATTAATGACTGGAACTTCATGCCCGGCAGCACCCGGAAGCGCCATTATTTCCGGATTATCCGGAAGACTTAAGAAAGAAGTGATAGGAAATTCTATAGTTTCTACCGCCTCACTCTGCTGAAGAACGAAAAGCGGATTCTTTTTAGTGTACGAAATATAGGGATAGACGTAAAAATTACTTGGCGGGATGTAGATCGGGGACATTTCCCTGATCACTCTGATGTAATGCTTGTCTATACCGATCTCTTCGGAAGTTTCACGGACTGCGGTTTCAGCAAAGTCTCTGTCCATTTCCTCGCGTTTTCCGCCAGGTAAGGAGATTTGTCCGCTGTGTCTGTCATGTTCGTTGATGGTTCTTTGGATCAGGGGGAAATACCACTCATTGTCTTTGAGGTATAATACAATATTTACCGCTGCAAATTTTGGGTTTTTAGCCAGTATTTCATCGTAGGTAAATACCGGGCGGGAAGGCAGTGAAAATACCCCGTGAGCATGTATTCCGGGCAGTTCTACATTCGTAATTTTTCTCAATAAATCTTTTCCAAAACTTTCCATAGCTCAAATTTAGCAATATATACTGAAGAAAAGAATAGGCGTTAACATTAATTAACCATTCAGAAAGATTTAAATTTTAAAAATTCAAAGATTTAAAAATTCAGGGTTGAGAAAATGATTATTTTTTTTATTTCATAAAATTAGAGTTATTTTATATATTGATGTGGAAATCACGGTGATAGCGTACCGTATTTTTACGTAACTGAAACACGTTACGAGGAGAAAACGGTAAACAGTTACAACCGGAACGGTAAACAGTGATTTTTAAAATTTACACTTTAGCAGTGGTTTCTCGCTTGGGTTAAGCGTATACCTTTGTCATACTATTAACCAATTAATTTTACCAAAATGAAAAACTTTATCACAGGTGTATGTACACTAATGGCCATGAGTTTCAGCTTCGCACAATCAAACATTGATCTTACTGCCCAGATTGGAAACTTGAACGTTGCTACTGTTAGCCAGACAGGGCTTTTAAACATCAACTCTTTAACACAGGATGGAAACCGTAATACGGCAGATATCGATCAGGTAGGTGTTCTGAATATTAATACGGCTGAAAGTATCGGAAACAGAAACTCAATAGACGTAGACCAAGCCGGGATAGGTAATACCAATGATGTAAGCCAGACAGGAAACAGAAACTCTGCAACAACCTGGCAGTTGGGAGCATTAAACTCCACAGAACAGACTCAGATCGGAAGAAGAAATGAAACCTCTTCTTTACAGCTGGGAGTAGGAAACGCAGTAGTACAATATCAGGATGGAAGAAGAAATGATGCTTCTGCTATTCAGTTAGGTAACGGAAATGATGCTTATCAGATTCAGCTTGGAAGAAGAAATGATGCAAGCGGTCTTCAGGTAGGTAACGATAATCTTTTAGTGCAATATCAGGATGGTAATGATAACAGTGCAACACACGATCAGGGAGGTAACAACAATATTGCTGCTTCAGTTCAGGTAGGTGATGACAACACTGCTTTAGGTGTTCAGATTGGAAACGCTAACCAATTGTACCAAGTTCAGTTAGGAGATTCCAATACAGCGATTGATGTTCAGATGGGTAACAATAACTTTACCTGGGTAGCTCAAAGTGGAGATTCTCATATTCATGTAGGAACTCAGATGGGTAACGGAAACTCAATGATCGTTAACCAATCCAACTAGTTCATGTACTGTAATCAAGCATAAAAGGAGAGGCTGCGGTTTTCTCCTTTTTTAAGCTTTTAATGATAAACATACCCGGAAACCGTGATTTTATATTTGTACCTGCTGGGTGTGTTTTTCCAAATACTCTATTCATGTACCTTTATTAAAAATTAAGACCATGTTGAAACTCGGGTGGGGTGCCTTTACACTTTTCGCAGGACTGTTTGTGCAGGCACAGCAGGTAGACTGGGATAAGCTCAACAGCAGTACGGTTCTTGATCTTATGGCAAGACAGCAGACAGAACAGGGGCTTTACGGCTCCAGCGTTCTCCAGATAGGAGATAACAATAGCGCGGAACTTTCTCTTAATGCTAAAACTAATATTGCCATTCAGCAACTGGGAGACTTCAATACACTTTTTTTCATTAATTCATTTACAAATCAAGAAACCAAAACTGCCGTTACCGCTCAGGGAAATAACAATATTATTGATATTACCGGAAGCAACAGCATCTCAGACGGAATGCAGATCAGTGTAAAAGGTGACAACAAAACCATTTTCATGAGAAATTATTAAAACACACATGATGAAATTTTTATATTCCTTAAATCTGTGCACTTTATTTATCTTCCTGTCTGCGACGGTTGATGGGCAGGAAGATAAAAAAGTGAACGCAAGGATTGAAAAAAGCATCCTCGAAAATCAGATTAATCTCAAAGCCGTTGTTACCAATAATACTGCCGTATACAAAGAGCTGAATTATCTTTTGATTTCCATTAAAAAAGGAAATGCCGGCAATCTCTCCAATAATCAGCAAAGTGGTAAATTTTCGATCAATCCCAATGAAGTAAAAGTTTTATCTGAGATCAATGTGAATCTTGAACCGAAAGATGCGCTGAAAGCTTTCCTCTACGTAAAAGATGAGGAAACCCAGAAAATGATCGCGAAAGACAGTCTTGAAATCAATACCGATCTGTTCAAAAAGAAAACAGCCAAGGTAGAAGAAGATGCCGTCTTTGAATTGAAAGGGCTCACCATTGACGAAACCAAAACAAAGGTCGGGAAAGACTTTTATGATCTTTTTTATATGCAGTACAGCCAGATTCCTGATAAAAGCAGTGGTGCAGTGACCATTTCCGAACTTCCTCTCCGCGGGACCAGTGGCCAGATCAACATCCAGATTGATGACAAAGTGATTTACAGTTTTATGACCAACCCAAGCGAAGATTACCTGAAAGAACAGCTGGCAGCCAGCTTGAAATATATCAAAGAATTTAATGCAAAGAAAAACCTCATTAAAAATGAATTCATCTACTAAAAACGTCCGCCATGAAAACTTTTATCATTATTTTGACCTTTATTGCGGGTATTTTCTCCGGAAAATCTCAGCAGCTCGTTTATAAGCCCATCAATCCGGCATTCGGAGGAGATACGTTTAATTATCAGTGGCTTTTAAGTTCAGCAAATGCCCAAAATCAGTTTGATGAAAAAGATGATTACAGCAGTTTGCTCGATAACGTTAATTCTCTAGACAGTTTCAGCCAGAGCCTCAACAGGCAGGTGCTGAGCGAGCTGTCCAGAAAATTGTTTGAAGATCAGTTCGGGGAGGGCAGCCTGAAGCCCGGGAATTATCTTTTCGGTTCGCTTTATCTGCAGATTACCACTACAGCCCAGGGACTTTTGATCAATATTTTGGATACCAGTTCAGGTGATCAGTCCGAGATCGTCATTCCAAAATAAAAAATAACTAAAAACCAGACTTACCATGAGAACTTACACTTACACCAGAATTTTTTTCTGTACGTTCCTGCTGTGCATAATGCAGGCCTGCAGTTCGATACTGGGTCTTCCTTCCGATCCTGAAAGATCCACTATGGGAGAGCTTACTCCCTCTACCGCGGAATTGAAAAACCTTCCGCTTCCCAAAGAAAAAATCGTCATCGGCGTCTACAAATTCAGAGACCAGACCGGCCAGTATAAACCGTCTGAAAACGGAAACAACTGGAGTACGGCTGTTCCGCAGGGAACTACCACCATTCTGATCAAAGCACTGGAAGACAGCCGGTGGTTTATCCCCATTGAAAGGGAAAATATCGCCAATCTTTTAAACGAAAGACAGATCATCCGGTCCACCAGACAGGAATACAATAAAGAAGCTGATAAAAACAGCCAATCCCTTCCGCCACTTCTTTACGCAGGAATTCTTCTCGAAGGCGGCGTGATCTCTTATGACAGCAATGTCATGACCGGAGGCCTCGGTGCGAGATACTTCGGAATAGGCGCTTCTACACAATACCGCCAGGACAGAATCACCATTTATCTGCGCGCTGTTTCCACGCTGAACGGTGAAATTCTAAAAACCGTTTATATTTCCAAAACCATTCTTTCTACCAGCGTCAACGGAAGCTTTTTCAGATATATTGATACGGAAAGACTTTTGGAAGCTGAAATAGGGCTTACTCAAAATGAACCGGTGCAGCTTGCTGTAACCGAAGCCATCGAAAAAGCGGTAAGATCCTTAATCGTCGAAGGGATCAGGGATAAGATATGGGGAAAAGCATCTGAGAATTTAACTGGTTATCAGTCTTTAATCAATGGTTATAACAAAGAACAGGAAGAGAATGTAGGCAGAACGGTTGGTAATAAGTTTCCGGAAAATTACAGACAGAAAATGTCCGTTTTTGCGAATGTGGAAGCTCAGAAAATCAAAGATGACTACGTAAATCCTAAAATGAATGCAGGTGGAAAACTGGGAATGAAATACTTTGTAAGTCCCAATTTCAATATTGAAACCAGCGTTGGTTATTTCACTTTAGAGAATAAAAATATTATTAAAAGAAGCTATATAGTTCCCGAGCTTAATCTGGAGTTTCTTTTGTTCCCAAAATACAGATTCAGTCCTTATGTTTATGGCGGCGCGGGAGCTATGTTTTCAAAATACAAACCTCAGTACAAGGGGCAGATTGGCGGCGGACTGGAATATATGATCGGGAATAATACCGCAATCCGGGCCTCCTCGCAGTATGATATCGGTTTTAAAGATAACTGGGAAGGTTTGGTCAATGGAAAAAGAAAAGACCAGGCACTCCGCTTTGCACTTGGAATCAATTTTTACCTTGGAAACAAATAAAAACATGAACTATGAAAACTTTAATCAAAATACTCAGCATATTCATCCTTACTTTTTGTCTGTTTTCATGCAGCGAAGATCTTGTAGACCAGGCTCAGACAGGAATATTGAAAGGAAAAGTTGTAAAAAGAGGGACCAATGTGCCTATTCCCAATGTGAAAATTTTTACAGCACCCACTACACAGACGGTTTTCAGCGGGACAGACGGTACATTCGAAATTGCTGCCATGCCGCTTGGAAATTATTCTGTGAAAGCAGAACTGTCCGGCTATATTACCACTTTTCAGGGTGTTAATATGCAAACCCAAAACCAGGTAGTCACCGTGGTTTTTGAAATGGACGATGATGAATCACTTAATTCTCCTCCTTCCGCACCGCAGCTGCTAAGTCCGGTAGACAATGCGGTGAACCAGCCTTTGAACGTCGAACTGACGTGGACTGCTACAGATCCTGATACGGCTGATGTTTTAAAATATAGTTTAACAATTAAAAATAACCTCGATACTCATGTGATTCAGGTTAATGATTTGACGGTGAAGCATTATTCGCTTTCAAATTTGAAGTTTGGTGTTAGTTACTTCTGGCAGGTGTCTGTTTCGGACGGCATTCACCCGCCAGTTTTAAGTTCCGTCAGTAAATTTACCACCAATACGGTTCCGGCCAACCGTTACCATTATGTACAGAAACAGAACGGTAATTTCGTCATCATGTCTACGGACGGACAGGGAAACAGTTTTCAACTGACCAATTCGTCTTACAACAGCTGGAGGCCGAGAAAAAATAACAATGCAGGACTGATTGCATTTCTGCGGACCGAAGGCGGAAGTACCCATATTTACACGGTAAACCCAGACGGATCCAATCCTTTTAAAGTGACCACAGTACCAGCAGCTGGTTTTAATAATTATGAAATGGATTTTGCATGGAGCACCAATGGCCAGGAAATTCTCTATTCCAATTTTAATAAATTATACAGAATCAATAAAGACGGAAGCGGCCTTACACTGGTATACACAACGCCGGACGGCAGCATGATCTCCGAATGTGACTGGAGCTACGACGGCAGCAGAGTCGCCGTAAAAACGAATGATTTTAATGGTTACAATACAAAAATCTACATCATTGATATGACAGGAAATGTTTTGAAAACTATTCTGACAGGATCAGCAGGAGCCTCAGGGGGACTCAATTTCTCGGTAGATGGACAAATGCTTGTATACACAAGAGATCTGTCAGGATACCTGGATGGCAGCGGCAATTACCGCCAGCTCGATTCCCATATTTTCATCTATAATATAACGACTGACACCGTATATGACATTTCTGCTGAAAGCGAAAAACCACTAGGAACCAACGATCTTGATCCAAGGTTCTCTCCAAACAATGCCCAGATTATCTTTATGAACACCTCCAACGACAATATCTCTCAGAAAAATGTAATGGCTATTGATCTCAACAGTACCATGACCGATCTTTCGAGAGCGTCTCTCTTCAGTAACGGGGAAATGCCGGATTATGAGTAGTTTGAGTTTGAGAGTTTGAGTGTTTTAGAGTAAGAGAGTTGCTGGTTGACAGTTGACTGTTACTCGTAATTTAAATATTATACTTTAATAGTTTTAAGCTTGATATATCTGGGAATACTGAATGAAGGGCAGGTATCTGGTGGCTGAGGTTCCCGAAGCCACCAGTACTATAATACCAATGTCTGGAATCTGATGTCTGGAATCTGGTATCTAAAGATTTTCTGATTCACTATTCACTTACGAAGCAAAATTCACCATTGCCTTCGTTTCAGCTCCAAAAAAAATCCAAACCTTCGGTTTGGATTTTTTTTGGAGCTGAAACGAAATGGTTTTCATCAATCAATAATGTGGTTTTCTAAGGCATATTTTACAATTCCTACGGAATTTTTTGCGTTTAATTTGAGGAGAATTCTTTTGCGGTGGGTTTCTACAGTATTGATACTGATAAAAAGTTTTTCAGAAATATCTTTGCTGCTGAAGCCGTCGCAAATCAGTTTAAGGATCTCCATTTCTCTGCGTGTGAGAGGTTCTTTGATGTGAGGATTGGGTTTTCCTTCCTCACTGCTGATAAAGTTGATCATTCTTTCTTTTGCGTTGTCACAAATGTAGATCTCATTCAAGAGCAGCGCATTGATGGATTTCAGGAATTCATCGTATCTGCTGTTTTTGTCAAGATAGCTCTTTATTCCTTTGTTAAAAAGCTTCCGGATGTCAATCATATCATAACTATTGCCTATGACAATAATCTTGATTTTTTTGTCTTTTGAGGTAATGTCTTCTACTAGTCTGAAAATATCGGTAAGCATCAGCATATTGGAGCTTATGACGAGGATTTCAGGAGGATCTTCTTTTAATTGTTCAAATAAGGGTTCATAAGAATTACAAATGTCAATCGTGTTAAAAATTTTGCTCTGTGAGAGCAGTTTTGATAAACCTTCTGTATATAGCAATGGCTCATCAAAAATGGTTAATCTCGGTTTCATCATGGTTAGTTTTGTTTATATAAAAATATAAAAAAAACTTTACATTTTACATAAAAATAACAATTAATTGTAATTTTTTATACAATAAATGATTGTAAAATTGAAATTTTATTGATTATTTGATAAATAATTCTCCTGTTGTGGAGTTTTGGATATGAATTTTAGAGTTATTATAGTTAAGATGTTGTATTAGTGGATGTTTTGGTGGTATTTAATCTAAAATAAAAATTATTTAACTAACACGGTAGGGATATGTTTCACCGGAAAATTCACCGAACGGGCAATAAAACAAAACTGACCTGCTTTATGATGCAGCTCTTTCGCTTTTTCAATCATGGATTCTTCCGTAATAGTGATCGTAGGGTGTAAGGTAACTGATGTGAAATTTCCACTGCCATCAGCTGTTTCAGTCATAATTCCGGTAGCTTCGTCCGTGTAATCGGTGACAATAATACCTTCTTCAGAACAGAAATGCAGATACCAGAGCATATGACAGGACGAAAGGGAAGAAAGAAACATATCTTCCGGATTGTGTTTGGTTTTATCTCCACGGAAGGCGGGATCAGAAGAGCCATCAATAACGGCTTTATTTTCAATATGGATGGTATGGCTCCTTTCGTAGTTTCTGTAGCTGCTGGTGCCTGTTCCTTTGTTTCCTGTCCATTGAATGGTTGCTTTGTAGTGGTGTTCTTTGCTCATTCTTTAATTTTTTGTTTAAGTTGAAAAATAAAAAAGGTATTTACTAAAATTAAGTAAATACCTTTTCATATGGTTAAAAAGAGTTTATAAATTAAAATTAATTCTTTATAAGTTTTTTTGTAGTTGTTGTTCCGTTTTCGAATGTGATTTTTGCGAGGTAAGTTCCTTTTAATAATTCTGAAAGATTGGTATTGTTATCTTTTAAAATTTTCACAATTTTTCCATTAATAGAATAAATTTCTATTTTACTTACTTTTTCTTTTGTGCTGAAAACTAAGTTTTGTTTAACAGGATTCTCAAATGAAATAGAGGAGATATTTGTTTTTGTATCATTTGAAACAGATAATGTAGAAGTATTCAACGTAAATTTTAAAATATTATTTGCGCCTTTTGTAGTAATAATACTATTGTCGTTAATAATCATTTCACCAATAAAATTTGGTGTTCCTGTTGTTTCAGAATAATAATTAAAGATAGGATCAACAGCTCCGGTTGATGTAATTTTAGAAATAAAAAATGTTTCACCCATCGATCCGGTTAATCCGGAAATATAATAATTCCCATTTTTTTCGGTAATTATGGACGATAATGCCATTACGTTGAAAGGGAAGGAATTGCTATCAAACACAAAAGTATTATCGTGATCTCCGTTGGGTTTTATTCTAAAGATTTCATTATTTATATTTGAACATACAATATTGTTATTACTATCCATAAAAGCAGAACCAGCACCTCCCGGATCTGATGTAAAAGCTAAAATACCATTATTTCCGAAACTCGTAAGAGCTTGTCCGTTATTGTCATATTTTTCTAAAGCACCATACGTATATGCGTTTGTATTATTGTGATTGCTGATAAAGCTAATAATGTTGGATTGATTATCTAAGAATATAAAATTTCCAGGAGTATTGAAAGAACCATTATTTCCAAAAGTGGTGTCAATACTTCCGTTGCTGTTTAATCGGTAAATGCTTTTATAATGAATATATGGTCCAGCATCGGATGTTGCTTGTCCGTAAACTATTATTTTATCATTTTGAAGATAAAAGCCATAACCTACACTGTTGAAATCTGTTCCGATGTTTTCAATTTTAGCAATTCCATTTATTCCAAATGTTGTATCGAGTAGTCCGTTTGGAAGTAATCTCACAATAGCAGATCCATTAGTATAAAAACACATGACGAGAATTTTACCGTCTGTTTGTTTTTTTAGCTCACTTTGTACGGCACTGAAATAATTACTAATTATTGTCTCTCCGTTATTTCCGAAAGAAGTATCAACTGTTCCGTTAGCATTAAGTTTAGATATAGCACATTCAGGGCCTGCCAGCGAGGGATTGTCTTTTGCGTAAGTAAAATAAATGCTGTTATCTGAATTTTGAACAATTCTTGTCTCATAGTAATTAGCACTTGTGAGAGTATATTTTCCGTTTGAAGCAAAAGAATTGTCGTATGATAGAATTTGCCCAAAAGCAGCCTGTGCCGCAAGAAGCAGTACAAGAAATAATTTTTTTGTCATTGTGTACGTGTGTTTTAAGATTGCAAATATAACAAAAAACCTCCAGCATAGAGCCGGAGGTTTAAATTTTGTCTTAATTAGAAAATTCTATCAATTCTTCTTTCTTCGAATTGTAAATTTTATATTCTAAATATTTAAAAGAATCTCTTGGGATGATGGTTACCCATTTTTTGTATTTAATGAACCATTTCATCTGGATACTTTTGATGCCTTTGGTAAGGTAGGCTTCCACGAAAGGGTGTACATGCAGGAAAATCTTTCCTTTCTCTTTCTGCAGGATGCTTCTGAGAGTTTCACCCATTCTTTCCACGATTACGATCGGAGCTGTGATTTCTCCGTCTTTGTTCGGGTTTTCTTCTTTGGTTTCAATCTGTTTTTCCGGGCGGTTTCTTTGTCTGGTGATCTGAATCAGTCCAAACTTGCTCGGAGGAAGAATTTTGTGGCGGGCTTTGTCGCGCTTCATTTCTTCTTTCAGGTGTTCGTAGAGATCCCTTCTGTGGTCGGGATTCTGCATATCGATGAAGTCGATTACAATGATGCCTCCCATATCCCGGAGACGAAGCTGTCTGGCGATTTCGGTGGCTGCCATTTTGTTCACTTTCAGAGCGTGTTCTTTGTTTACGGCGGTTCCGGTAGTGATATTGTTTCCGGAGTTGACGTCAACGACGTGAAGAGCTTCTGTGTGTTCAATAACGAGATAGGCACCTTTTGAACTTGGAATATTAACGTGTTTACCAAAACTCTGTTTGAGCTGTTTTTCAACGTTGTAATATTCGAGAAGAGGAATGTGGGAATTGTAAAACTGAACAATATTCTTTTTTTCAGGGGCTATGACCTCTACATAGTTGGTCATTTCGTCTACCATTTGCTCATCGTCACAGATGATGCTTACGAAATCCTGGTTGAAATTGTCCCTTAAAATAGCTGAAGCTTTGTCTTCTTCGCTTAAAACTCTGGCCGGAACCTTACTTTTCTGAATGTTTTTGAATGTAGTTTCCCATTTCTGGATCAGCTGATTCATATCATTGTGAAGGTCTGCTACTTTTTTTCCTTCCGCTACTGTTCTTATGATGACGCCAAAACCTTCTGGTTTGATGCTGTCGATAAGGGTTTTCAGTCTTTCTTTTTCCTCAGTGGTTCTGATTTTTTTGGAAATGGAAACTTTGTTGTCGAAAGGGATCAGGACCAGAAAACGGCCTGTCAAAGAAACCTGGGTAGAGATCCTGGGACCTTTTGTAGAAATGGGTTCTTTGGTGATCTGAAGCAGAACGAGATCGTCTTTGGCAATGACTTTATCTACGGTTCCGTTTTTGTCTATTTCGGGTTGTATCTCGAAATTTTTTAAGCTTGAAGTGCTCTGTTTTTTAGAAATAGTGTCTTTTAAAAACTTTCTGTAGGTAAGATACTGTGGTCCCAGATCCTGATAATGCAGGAAAGCATCCTTATCGTACCCGATATTTACGAATGCTGCATTCAGGTTAGGGGCCAGTTTTTTTACTCTTCCTACAAACAGATCTCCAACTATAAATTCGCTTTTGTCCTCTTGCTCATGAAGTTCACATAGTCTTCCGTCTTCCAGCAGTGCAATCTTTGTAAGATCATCTTCATGCGAAACTATTAGTTCTTTCTTCATTTTGTTATAAGATAAAAATTATTAAGATTATAGGGAACTGGCGTATTTTTTAGCAAATAAATAATATTAAATATAAGAATTTTGAATGAAAATGCTCTATCTTTTTAAAAATATCTGCAAAAGCCCATGTTTGCCCCGGAATCTTATAGTTGCAAACAAAAATATAGTCGGTGAAGTTTAAATAATTAAAAACACCAACTATATTATTATATTGTAAATCTCGAGAAAAAGAGATTATTTTTTCTTATGTCTGTTCGCTCTTCTTCTTTTCTTTCTCTTGTGAGTTGCAACCTTGTGTCTTTTTCTTTTCTTTCCGCTTGGCATAATTTTAATTTTTTAGTAACTAGTTAATATTCAGTTAATGTTTTATTTTACTGCGACTTTAGTTTTTACTTTCTCTACAAAAGATTTTGAAGGTTTGAAAGCAGGAATGTTATGAGCAGGAATCTCAATTGCAGTGTTCTTAGAAATATTTCTTCCTGTTTTAGCAGCTCTTGTTTTAATGATAAAAGATCCAAAACCTCTCAGATAAACGTTATCCCCATTATACATAGAAGTCCTGATCTCCTGCATAAAAGCTTCTACAACTTTCTGTGTTTCATTCTTTTCTGTTCCCAACTTATTTGAGATGGTGTTTACCAATTCTGCCTTTGTCATTTCCTTTTTTAATTTTAAATTTTAGGTGTGCAAATTTAGTTAAAAAAATTGAATACTAGCAAATTAGTGGCAAAATATTTTTGTTTAAAGAGTTGGAGTTTTCTTGTTTACCCCATATTAATATTACATTAAATCTCTCTACATGCTGGAATTGTAGTAGCCGTTTTCTACGCAGAACCTGATGAGATGCAGTTTTGTTTTAAGTCCCAGTTTTTCCGTCAACCTGTTGATATACGTGTCGATGGTACGTGTACTGAGGTTCAGTTTTTCTGCAATTTCTTTGTTGCTGTAACCTTCGTAGCAGAATTTCATCAGCTGGATTTCGGTAGGATTGAGCTCTTCCTGGCCCTTTTTCTGCCTTTCCATATAGTTTTGCACAGCAAGTGGCTGCTGCTCCCACTCCTTGGAATATTTCTCATAATCGAAGCTATCTGAAGCAATGCTGCCTTTGATGAGATCTTTGATGATTGTGCTCTTTTTTTCGCAGTAATAAACGTTGGGGATTTTCGAAAGGATTTCGGCCATATCTTCCTGATAGGTACTGGAATAAGTAACGATAGGCGTTTCCGTATTGTTTTTGCGGATGTATTTAATGGCTTCTATACCGCTTAAGACGGGCATAAACAGTTCTATGATAAACACGTCTTCCTGTCTCCTGTAAATCCTGTTCACAAGCTCATGGCCGTTGTTACAGTCATTCAGAAGCATATAGAAGGGATTTTCCATGAGCGTTTTAATCATGATCTTCTTAAAGTAGAAGTCACTGTCAGCTATAGAAAACCTTACTGTGTTTGATAATAATTTACTCACTTTTAATATCGATTTGGTATAAGATATTTAAAATTCAGAGGCCTAATTTAGGAAAAACTTATGAAAGTGGAAATTAAACTTAGGTTAATTAGGGTTTTCCCGAAAACCACATGGGGAAAATACGTATTGTACATAAAATTTTTTTTTTATATTTTCACAGGCCAAACAAATCGCAAATATATGTCTTCTAACAGGGAAAAAAAATTAAACAAATCTGACGTCAGGGTAGGCATTTGGAAGTTTATTCTATCTTTCGCCATTCTGTCGGTAGTATCTTTTCTGTGTTTATTTCTCTTTTTTAAAAGCTACAGCATACAACGAGAAGGAATCACCAGAGAAGCAGAGGCTTATAAAGAACTGATGCGCCGTGGTGACGTTCTTAGAGATCATGTAGAAAATATCTATGAGAAAATGAATCAGCTTAATCAAGGGCAGGTAAAAAGTGAAGCCTTCCTTAAAACCAGCATTATGGATGATGTGGCGGACGCAAGAAATGCTATGGGCAAAGACAGTGCCGATAATTTTAAACATTATGCGGTTCTGATGAAGCAGATAGGACCAATGCTGAGTTTAAAGAGCAATATTCTTGAAGTTGAATACAATAAAAAGATGATTGTCAGAGATCTTGATGATTGTTCACAGAAAATGAAAAATGCCAATAAGGAACTTAAAAAGGATCCTACAAGACATTTTACAGGGCCTAAAGGAAGATAATTAAGAAAAAAAGAAAACTTATGCAGGGACATATTACATTATCCAAAAAAGAAAGGCATTATCAGTTTCTTTATTTAATACTGATGCTTTTAGCCGCTATCATATTCCTTGGGGTCATCTTTTTAAAAGGATTTGAATCCCCATTTTCAGACGAAGATGTCAGAGGAATTGAGAGTATTGAACAGAAAAAAGCGTTCGAAAGCCAACAGAAGCTCTTACAGCCTCTGATGGACAGTGCCTATATAAGAATCAGCAGAATCAGAGATAAATCTCCGGAGCCTTTTGTGGAAGATAATATCATCAGTGATATCAATGGTCTTGCTAGTTATTTTCGTGGTAATGATGTTGTAGATATCCGTAAGGATGCCTATCCGCAAATCGCGAAATTCTACAAAATGTATTTTGACGACAAAAAGATTATTTCTACAACCACAGAAGATGTAAAAAGATTTGAAAAGGAGGTTGAAGATTGCAGAATTGGTTTTAAAAATAAGCAGAGCTATATTAATGAAAGAGAAAATGCCAGAAGGGAAAGAACTCAATAATCAAAGAAATAAGCATTAAAGGAATAAAACACATCACAATCACTTAACTATGAATTATTTTCAAAAAAACAAAAAGAACATTATCATCGGTGTTATCGCAACGCTGCTCATCGCGGCCCTCGTTGCGTTATGGCTGCAGAAAAAAGTCATCCATTCTGCCGATGATATTGTAGGAATCGTAAACCCCACCTCACTATCAGTAGGAGACACCCTGTTATTTGAGGACAAAACCCAGTTTGCTAAAACCAAAAGGTGGAATTTTGGAGACGGTACAACCTCTGACAAAAGCACAGGGATCCACTTTTACAACAAACCGGGGTATTATCTGATAAGTCTGATCATCGATAACAAGTATACCAAAACCTTCCCGGTAATGGTATCCTCAAGGCCGCAGAAGGTAAAAGATTCGATAAAGAACATTACGCTGATCGAAGCTCAGTCAGAAGCCAGACAATATGAAAATGTACAGTTCCGTGCTGTTTCAGATGCAACACGTTTTGCATGGAAATTCGGAGAAACAGGAGATACAGATTCTAAAGAAAAGCTGGCCTTCTATTCCTACAAAAAACCTGGGGAATACCGTGTGACATTGTTCACAGAGGAAAGCGAGGAGCCTATTTATCACACCATCAGAATCATTCCTGCCTATAATTCTTTAGAAGAGGAGGAGGTACCTGTAGAAGATTCTTATAAATTGATTGACGACGATTTCAAATACCACCTGCAGCAGATTGCCAACGGGAACAGTTTTAATGTGCATTACAACTACCTGTTGAATAAGTATCTGTGTAACAATGAAAATACAGTGGTAAAAGTAAGCGACAGTAAAGCCAATAATTTCTACATGTACTGTGCGGGACTTCAGTTTGATAAAAACGTAGTAATCCAGAGTGTAAAAGTAAACTTTGACGACAGGCAGAGCTGTGTAACAAAAGTTGACATCAACCAAAGCAAATAATAGGATCCGGATTTCCGGACACACCAATCATTAAAATAAAATAGGATGAAAAATAAATTTCCTCTAGCAGCATATTACATAGGATTATCGGTATTAATAACGAGCTGTCAGGTGAAGCTGCCGTCTAAAAGAACGCCAGAGCCATCAAAATACGGACAGGTAGACAATTCTCCGGTAGTGAACGGATACCCGAAAAAAGCCACTCCCTGGATCGTGATCTCAGACCGGTCAAGAAATACGGCCTATCTCGATAAAAGCGACGAAAAGTCATACAAAGAAGTGAAGTTCCTTGAGCCTTTAATGGTTCTTAAAAATAGAGACGGAATGGTGAAAGTAGCGGAATATATTCCGGATGCTTTAATGAAAAAAATTTCGTCTAAATCTATTAAAACCTACGGGTGGATTCCGGAATCTGAACTTCTTTTATGGAACAGTTCTTTAAAAAGTGAAAAGACGGGATATCCGGTAAGGGTAGCCGTAGTTCCGAATAACAGTGAAGTCATCCGAAGCGCAGAAAGATATTACAAAAATGACTCTATCATGGTGTTCAACTCACCAAGTCTTATAGAGGCTGCCAATGTCAAAATTCCAAACGGCCAGATGGTGTACGTCTACAAACAGGCGGAAAATAATAAACGTTTTCTGGTAGGTAAAAAACCTTCCATTGATATGGACAGTATCAGCACCAGTCTTTACGGGTGGGTAGATTCCAATGTGATCTCTGCTTGGGGTGAACGTTCTGCAATAAAAGTGAAAAATGACACAAAAGTTACCGAGTCTTCTTTAGGAATCCATGAAGGATATCCAGGGGCAGCAGATTCAGAAAGCAGAACAGCTATTCTTCTTACGGATACCCACAAGAGAACACCTCTCGAGAACATCTATCCTGTAAGCCTTGCTTTGAATGAGGCTCCCACACCGGATTCCAAAACAAAATATTTTACCAACATCTTAGACTACAGCAAAAACTATATTTTCAATGTTCTGGGTGAGGAAATTTATTTTGACCGTTACAGGGAAATTACGGAAAGAAATAAAAATATCAACATCGTTTTCGCCCTGGATGTAAGTGCTCCCAATACACCTTATGCCCCTATCGTAAAATCTTTGCTTCAGGATTTGCAGCTTAGATTCGAAAAGCCGTCTTATTTCAATGACGTCAAATATGGTGTTGTATTGTATAAAAATAATCCATGCGGAGAAAATGTTCTGGTTTCCAATTTAAACAGGGATTACAGTAAAATCACCACATTTATTACCGACAGAACCAATGAAATGAACTGTGCGAGCAATAGCGGATACCAGCCGGTAGGAGAAGCGCTTACTGCCGCAGGAAACCTTCTTTCAAACGTTCCGGACGAAACCAATATTGTAGTTACTGTAGGGACCTCTGCCAACCAGAGTGGAAATATGTATAGCGTAATCAGTTCCCTTACACAGGCACAGGCCAGACTGATCATGTTCCAAACCAGTGCAAGATCAGCCGATACGTACAATGATTTTGTATTGATGGCTGAAAATGTAGTGACCAACACCGCAAAAAACATTGCTGAACTTAAAAAACAGAAGATCATCAACCAAAACGATGTTCTTACTAAAAATAACTTTAGCCTTATAGAAGGTGACGCAGGATTCTTCTCCCTTGATTATCCAAAACAGAGTATGTCTCAGGGATTTGTAATTTTCCCTAAAAAAGGTGACGTTGCAACACCTGGTTACCTGAAAAAATCAGTAGACAGTCTTATTGCACAGGTTACTCTGGACAATCAAACGATTGACAAATCGCTTAATGAATATTTCCATTCTTCAGTAGGAGCGGGAAGAACAGATGTAGACCTGAAATACAAATATCTGTTCCCTGGTCTTACCAATCCGGTTCCTGCAGGAATTGCAGCGCAGCTGATCAACTACGGAAATCCATTCCTGGTAAAAGGATATATCCCTAAAGAGTTGAAAGAGGTTAAACCGAATATTGAGAAAGGGATTCTTATTTCTGAAACAGAGTATGACAACCTGAAGAATTTCTACACAGAAGTTCATCTTAAGACGCAACCTGAAAGAGCAGACTTTAACCAGGCTACAGCAATTAAAGAGTATATCAGGATTCTTAAAAAGTATAATCCTACTTTAACATTCCTTGATAAATCTGAACTGTATGAGAAACCAATGTCTTATGCAGTAGGATTAAGTACAGGGTTTGATAATTCTGAAGAAGAGCTGATGTCAAAATACAAGCTTAAAGGCTGGAAGAAATCGAAAATCGTTTTAAAAGAAACGGTAAGAAAGTATTTCAAGGATTATAAATTACTGGCAGAGAGAATGCTTTCCCACAGAAACAATCCTGCAGTGAAAATCCAGCAGAACGGACAAACATTCTATTGGCTAAATGAATACTTTATGCCAACCACTCAGATTATTGAAGAGCCGGAATACACAAAGCATTAATCAATCACTAATTTGATGATATCAAAAGCAGGAGTTTTTACTTCTGCTTTTTTTTGTTTGTGAGAAGATAGAGTCAAGATTTAAGAACCGGAAACCAAGATTTTAGATATCAGACACCAGATTTCAGACATTAGACTTTTAAAGATTGAAATTGAGGGGGGAAGTGTTAATGCTGAATTTTTGCTTCGCAAGTGAATCGTGAATTTAAGAAACAAGAGCCAAGAATCAAGATTTTAGACATCAGATTTCAGATATGTTTCGGGATGCGAGTTCCGGGTTCCGAGATTCGAACCAGCAACTAACAACTAACAACTCTCTTACTCTCAAACCCTCAAACTCGAACCTAATAACTACCAAAAAATCTTAAACACTAAAGATTTTTGATCCTTCAACCCGGTATCTCCAAACCTCGCATCTCGTCTTCCCAAATCCTACCTATTTCTCAATGAAGTGTAAAATGTCTTTGTTTTCATTGAAAAACAGATACTTGTAAAGTCCCTTCCCATAATATTTTTGAAAGATTATTAAATCCATAGTCGTAGAATTACTACAAGAAATCGTAGAACTACTACAAAATATGAGATTTCTATTCAAATCCTTTTGGAATAGAAATAAGGGTTCTATATTTGTTAAACAATCACACCACATCACAAAATATTAATAACGGTTAAAATTTACCTAACATGGCGGGAAATTCAAGAGGAATCTTAAAATTCAATGGCGGAGAAGGGCAGAAATTATTGAAACTGAATTACAGTGTATCCAGATCTACAGACGTTTCAGGACGTGTGGCATCAGATCCTTCCAATGCACAGATTAAAATTACAGTTGAAGCTACTGAAAAATCTGACATTCTGGAAAGTTTGCTGAACGGAAAGTATAAACCTACCACTGGAGAAGTAACCTTTAACAAATCTCATGAAGAAGGAACACTGATCACTCTGAACTGGAAAAACGGTTATGTAGTCCAGCATCAGGTAAGTTTCGATGCCATAGACGAAAACAGCATGCTGATCAGTTTCGTTGTAAGTGCAGAAACTATTGACTACGGCAACTCCGAATTTAACGGATTATGGCCATCTAATTAAGACACACTATTACACATCAACATTCATAGAAAAAGACTGTCCCTTAAAAGGCAGTCTTTTTTGCCTAAAGAACTTTATCTGATGTATTTAAATTGAAAGCAAAGATTGTTTTGGTAGGTGTCCAAACAATAGAAACAGATAATCCCAAGGTAATCCCGTATAGAAAAATGGTAAGCTGAAATAAAAACACAACCAAAAAAACTTATTACATCTCTAATCAAAGAATTAACTATCTTTAAGCCTACATTCATTTTGTATAAAAAAGATATATTTGTACAAATGTATCTTTTGACAGATAACACCAAATCATCTGATAAAAACTAAAAAGAACACAGACATATTAATATTAGAAAAATTATAAATGGGAGTACTAGTAACCAACGAGACAGTAAAGCAGCTATTTCATATTGCTCAGTCGATAGCGAAGGAAAATTATAATGCAACCTACGGCGGGCCACATATTTTACAGGCCTTAATGCATAAAGATATCGGCCTTAATGAATTCCTGAAAAGTATTGATAAAGATCCCGGCTATTTTTATGAGTGGGCAGATGTCCGCATTGAAGACTATCCAAAAACAGCCCATCTTCCGGATGAGGTACGTGCGGATGAAGCTGTAGATACCCTTACTGAAGAAGCAGACGATATCCGTCTGAAACTGGGACTGGATGAGATTACCCCGATCTGTATCCTTACCGCTATTGTAAAACCTCAGGTGGTCTTTTCGCTGCAGCAGCTGAAATCACTTCCGCTGAGAGAACATGAAATTTTCAATTTATATAGAAAAGATACCCCTTTCGCTGTATCCGAAGATGGTGATTTTGCTTCACTTTTCTCTAACGGATCAGATTTCACAGATTCATCGTTTCCTTCCATTAAAAGCTATTGTGTAGACAGAACGGCACAGGCCAGAAAAGGAGATCTTGAAAATATTATAGGAAGAGATAAGGAGCTTAGGATGCTTGTGGAAATCCTTTGCAGAAGAAGCAAACCGAATGTCATCATCATCGGTGAACCGGGTGTCGGAAAAACAGCCCTGGTGGAAGGTTTTGCTACCGAAATCACCAAAGGAAATGTTCCTGAAATGCTTAAAAATGCAACCCTTCTTGAACTGGACACAGGAGCATTATTAGCCGGAACTTCTTACAAAGGTGAAATTGAAGACCGTTTGAAAAAAGTCATCAATGAATGCAAGAAAATTGAAAAAGCAGTTCTTTTCATTGACGAAATTCATACCCTTTTAGATCCGAAAGGAAGCATCGGAAACGTAGCCAATCTTCTTAAGCCTGAACTGGCGAGAGGCGAGATTACCGTAATCGGAGCTACCACACAGGAAGAATACAGAAAAATCATCGAGCCGGAACAGGCTTTCAACCGTCGTTTCGAGGTCTTAACCGTGAATGAACCGGATGAGCAGACTTGTGTAAAAATGATTGATGTTCTTCTTGATGGCTATAAAAAACACCACGGCATCGAAGTGGAAAAAACTTCTATTCCTGAATGTGTACGTTTAGCAAAAAGATATGCAAAAGGTAAAAAACTGCCGGATGCAGCCATTGACTTGTTAGACAGAACCATGGCCGCGATCAAAATGCTGGATGAACTTTCAGAAAAAGAACTCGCAAGCTGGAAAGAAACCTATGAAACCATTTTAAAAGAAGAATTTACCGATACTAAGGATCAGGCTAATGAACTGATCTGGAACTATAATCTGCTGAGAGATAAAATAAGTCCGATTCTTTGGGGATCATTAAGCGAGCAGCCGGTTATTGACAATTCCATGCCGGTGGACCAGATCCATAAAATCATTGATGATACTTACGTAGAGCTTTTACAGCATGCCGCTAAAAAAAGAGAAAAAGTAGACCGTCTGGAACTGGCAGCAGTGATGGCGGCAAAAACCAATATTCCAATCGGGAAAATCCAGGCTCAGGAAAAAGAAAAGCTTCTGAACATGGAATCTATGCTATTGAACAGAGTTGTAGGGCAGGATCATGCCTTAAAAATTCTTTCAGATGCCATTGTTGAAAACCGAAGCGGATTGAACAAACCGGGACAGCCTATCGGGTCATTCTTCCTTCTGGGACCTACCGGAACCGGGAAAACCGAGCTGGCAAAATCTATGGCAGAGCTTCTTTTCAATGATGAGAAAGCGATGGTTCGTTTTGATATGTCCGAATTCAAAGAAGAACATTCCGCTGCATTATTGTACGGAGCGCCTCCGGGATATGTAGGATATGAAGAAGGAGGAATGTTGGTGAATAAAATCAGACAGCAGCCGTATACCGTTGTTTTATTTGATGAAATTGAAAAAGCCCACCATTCTGTTTTTGATGTATTCTTACAGATCATGGATGAAGGAAAAGTACATGATAAACTGGGCAAAGAAGGAGACTTCAGTAATGCCATTATATTATTTACTTCAAATATCGGAAGCGAAGAAATCGTAAAACAGTTTGAAGAAGGAAAAGTTCCGGAATCATCTTCACTGATGCAGATCATGTCCAATTCCGGTAGATTCAGACCAGAATTTTTAGCGAGGATTACAGAGATTATTCCTTTTGCACCGATCACGGAATCTATTGCAGAAAGAATCTTCAATATCCAGCTTAAATCCCTTCATACTTCACTTACGAGATTGGGAATGGCCTTGAAAATTTCAGACGAGGCTGTGAAAAATCTTGCCTTAGGAGGATTCAGCAGCAAGTACGGAGCAAGACAGATTTCCGGTGTGATCCGCGCTCAGCTGGCAAGACCGATTTCTAAAATGATCGTAAGAGAAGAAGTGAAATCCGGCCAGACCATCCATGTAGACTGGAATAATGAAGAAGATAAGTTGAGCTGGAAAGTAGAAGATTAACCATAAAACATGGAAAGCTGGTGGGTTGATGAACTGATCAGCTTTCTTTATGATAACCATTAAGGAATTAAAATGAAAACTGTATTCAAAAATATCATTACAGGACTGATGCTCGCAGGGACTTTTGTCATGGTGAACGGACAGTTTCTCGCCGCCTCCGATACTTCGGAAGCCAGCGTGAGAAAATACAAGAACATCATCAATGGCAATAAAGAAGTCGTTGAGTTCATCGAACATGCATTGGTAGAAAAGGGTGTACCGAAACACTTGAGGAATCTGGCTTTAATAGAATCCCATTTTAACAGAAATATTACCTCAGGAGCCGGAGCAGTGGGAATGTGGCAGTTTATGACCGCGCACGCCAACCAGTACGGCCTTACAGAACAGGAACGCACCGATGTATATAAAAGCACTAAAACCGCCGCAATTTCCCTGGCGAATCTTTATAAAAAATACGGAGACTGGATTACCGTTGTAGCCGCTTACAACTGTGGTGAAGGAAATATTGCCAAAGCTATGCAGGCTGCGAACTCTACTCAGTATCATGTTTTTTCCCAATATCTTCCGGGAGAAACCATCAATCATGTAAAAAAATACCTGAATGCGTGCTATGCAACCGGTGAATTGGAAAGTGTTTTAAACAATTATAATTCTTCACGACTGAATAAAGTTTTCTTTACAGAAGCGGGAGGAAATAGAAATAACGGGGTGTCTCTTCAGGAAACCGAAATCAATGCAGGATTTAATCTGGATGTGATTGCCCGTGAACTGAATGTACAACTGAATGAAATCCTTGCCTGGAATCCGGGAATTGTGGAAGAACTTCAGAAAAAAGGGGAAAGTCAGCTTTTTCTTCCTACCGATCTTATGCCGGATTTTCTGCTGAAAAAAAATAAAATTCTTTTCCGTTCCATAAAAGAAGGAGGAAAAGCTCAGCAATAAGTTCTACTGCTGTAGAAAAATGTAATAACCGTCTTCTTATGGCGGTTTTTTTATGCCTAGTATTGTTTTATTTAACCATGTCAAGGTTCAAAATCTTGACATGGTTAAGGGCTATAAATTGTCTTTAATTTGTCTTAAAAATCCTTAATATTTCTCCTTTAAGTGTAAAAAAATAAGTAAAACAGGTTTTTGTGTGTTGTTTTAACTATTTTAAATTCAATTAATTAAATGGTGTGCTTAAATCTATTGTCGTAGAATTACTACATCAAATCGTAGAATTACTACAAATTTTTAAATTTATATCCAAAAGCTTTTTTTTCAAAATACGTCGTTATATATTTGCTCTGTAATCAATCACCAAATCACAAAATATTAACAGTTAAAATTTACAAATCATGGCAGCAAATTCAAGAGGAATCTTAAAATTCAACGGAGGAGAAGAGCAAAAATTATTAAAGCTTAACTACAGCGTTTCAAGATCTACAGATGTATCAGGACGTGTAGCATCAGATCCTTCCAATGCACTGATCAAAGTAACAGTAGAAGCTACTGAAAAATCTGACATCTTAGAAAGCTTATTGAACGGAAAGTACAAGCCTACAACAGGTGAAGTCACTTTCAACAAGTCTCATGAAGAAGGTACCCTGACTACTCTGAAGTGGGAAAACGGATACGTAATTCAGCACGAAGTAGACTTCGATGCAGTAGACGAAAACAGTATGCTGATCAGTTTCGTAATCAGTGCTGAGGTTATTACGCTTGGTAACTCTGAGTACAGAGGAATGTGGCCTTCATCTGGTCATTAATTTGAACAATCATCTTAGTAAAAATAAATTGGTGCAGGATAGTGTATTCGTAAGAATATGCTATTCTGTTTTTGCCGTTTTTGGAGTATTATATCCAAAATACTGATGCCGGCGAAGTTCTTATATCAAAAGTTAATTCATATAAGAACGGAGAAACTGCCTTCCAGTGCTGTATGCTTCCGGAAGTTATTCAAAATTACTATATAGTTTAAGCAAAAAAAACACACACTATGTTTAAGGATGATCAATCGATAAAAGTAAAAGGCCCGAAAAGCAGTATCAAAGATACAGCGGTAACACAACAGGTGAAGAATGCTGAAGATATTGCTGTCCAGAAAGTAGAAGACAAACTTCAGAAAGCTGACGAGGCCGTAAAAAAATCAGCAAAAAAAGCACAGGAAATATATTCGGGAGCAGCACAGAGCTCTGGAATGTTCATGAACCAGACTTTGGTTCCGAATAATCCTTCCGTTACTGAAAGCAAAGTATGGTCAAAACAGCCTACTTCAAAAATACACAATGCCCAGGCTATTCCCGAAAGCATTATCGCCGGAATTAACCGTGTGGTGAAGCTTGATGTTGTGATAGAAGGTCAGGTGATTAATCATTTTAAGCACTTTAAGCTCGTACAGAGCGCTTCCAGACACCATGAATTCAGTTTGACACTTCCTCACGACAGTTTGGGTAGTGCAGAAAATCATAATCTTCAGGAAGCACAGAACTTTTTAGGAAAGAGAATTACAGTCGTATTTAAATATAAAGATATTGAACAGGGACCTGAACGGAATTTTGTGGGCGTCATTACAGAAGTAGGATTCAGTCAGGAAAAAGGAAACCTGGGAAATATCGTTCTTACAGGCTTCAGTCCGACAGTTCTGTTGGATGCGGCACCTCATATTCAAAGCTTCGGAGGCGGACAGGAGGTAAGCTTGAACAGCATTGCGGATCATGTGATAAGAGAAGGTTTAGGACAGAATAAGTTCGATTTCCGGGTAGATGCCCAGCATGGAAATGTTCCTTACAGTTCTCAATACGAAGAAACCCACTATAACTATCTGGCGAGAATTGCTGAAGCCTATGGTGAGCAGTTTTATTATGACGGTGAAGTGTTGCATTTCGGAAAGCTTCCGCCACAGGAAAAACCTGTTAAACTTACGTATGGTAGTAGTGTAAGCGATATTGCCATTAAAATGAAAGCTCAGCATGTCAGTCCTAGTTTTTATGGCTACAACAGCAGTAAAAATGAGAAGCTGATCACCGGAAATTCAAAAATCAGTCATACGTCTGATATTGCGAAACGGGCTTATGACATATCAGAAAAAACCTTTAAAACCCCTTCTTTGAGAGTGGCGCCTATCAAGGCAACATCCTTTATGGATATCGATGCTTCTCAGAAAGGAACAGCGGGAAGTAAGGCATCAGAGGTTTTCATCACCTCAGGATCTACAACGGTTCCATTTCTGTATCCGGGATGTACCGCAGACATCGAGATGCGTAAAGCAGATACCAACGATACGTCTTATTTTACCAAATTAATGATCATTGGCGTTACCCATGAGGTAGATGCAAGAGGTTATTACGACGGAACTTTTGAAGCTATTGCAGCAGATACTGGATTTATTCCACGTCGGGAGTTTGAAAACCCAAAAGCAGAGGCTCAATTCGCCAAAGTTGTTTCCAATACAGACCCTTTGAATCAGGGAAGAGTGAAAGTGCAGTTTGACTGGCAGAGCGGACAGGATACCACAGAATTTATCCGTGTGATGTCTCCTGATGCCGGAAGCAGCGATAAAGTCAATAAAAACCGTGGTTTTATGTCAGTTCCCGAAGTGGAAGATCAGGTGATCATCAATTTTGTTCACCAACATCCCGACCGTCCTTTTGTGATGGGAGGCATGTTCCATGGAAATATTGGGGCTGGTGGCGGTGCCGGGAATAATGTGATGAGTTTTAGCGGCAGAAGCGGCGCAGAACTTAAATATGATAACGGAGCCGGATCTATGAACCTTAAGGATCAAGGAGGGGCGAATATGTTTTTTGATGGAGCTGGAAATGTCATTCATAATGCAAATAATGATAGTACCAAAACCGTTGGAAACAATAAAACAGATAAGGTAGGAAACAATAAGAAGCTGGAAGTAGGCTGTGAACATATTGCCGATGTAGGGAATAAGCATAAAGTAGCTGTAGGGGGAGAAAACAGTGTATTCACTATGGACAATACCGGAACCATTGACCTTACCGGAATAAAACAGGTAAAACTGAAAGTGGGAAGCAGTGAAATTATCATTACGGAAACGAAAATTACTATAACAAGTACTGAAGTGGAGATCAAAGGATCAGGTTCGGCGAAAGCAATATTCAAAGGCACTACAACTGTTACCGGAGATTCAGTAGATATAAATTAAGAATGGGATTTACAAAATACGAAATACGAAGAGGAGATACACTGGAATCTATTGCAGAAAGCAATAAATTGACTGTTGGAGAAGTAATAGATTTCCATAATCTTCATTGTGGAACAACCAATTTTATTATTGGAAATAAACTTCCCATTCATTTACAATATCTGTTTTTAGAAGAAAAAAGTGACGAGGAAAAAGAGAAGGCTTTGGCAGATGCGGAAGCAAGAGAGTATGAGCAAAAGGTGAGATACAGGTGCGAACAGTTTAACACAACAAAATTAGAAGACAGAATATCGTTCCATTGTAATACAAAGAAAGAATATACTGTCGAAAGAAACCTGTTGGAGGGGAGAGCTAAGATAAAGCTTAAGGAATATCTGTATAAAATAAATCCTGAAAACCTGTCTCTGGCAATAAAAGCTGTAAAGGAGCTTGAGTTTGATAAGGAAAACGTTATTTTCGATTTAAATAAAGACAATACCATAAAAGAGGTTGCCAACTTTTCTGAGATTAAAGAAAAATGGGAGCGTTTTAAGCCAAAATTAGCCTCTTCAGAATTTTATAGACAGGTGGAAAAAATCAATTCCAAGGCTGCAGAGGACATCATTAAAGGAGGCGGATTAGAGTTTGAGAGTGAAGCGAATTTAAGGAAGACCTATGATAAATCACTTCTATACCATGTATTATTTAATGACTACGATGCCCATAAAAAGAGAAAGAAAAATGATATTTTAAAATTTAACTCCCAGATATTCGTTAATATTCCGGTTGAACTCGAACTACAGCATTCCATTATAAAGGAAGATGATTATTTTGTAGAATACAGAACAGTGGGAACTTTGTTAAAGGATAAAATTGATCATTCTGTGTTGGAAGATCAGTACAATAAATTTTATAAACCTATTATAGAATATGGTTTTACTGAATATAATTATGATTATCGGATCAGAAGAATGATTGATAAGAAAACAGGAGTTATTGTCAATGCATCTGCCTTGATGAAAGAAGAAGTGAAAAATAATTATCAGTTTATTACTCAGTTTGATTTAAAACAAATTGAATATTAAAAACAAATCTTGATCATCAGAAAGGAAAATTTTCAAAACAGTTATTGGTGTTCAGTCATCACTAAACGTCTATCAACTCAAATGAAAAAACGGAGAATTCAAAAATTTTAAAATCGTTTTAAATGATTATATATGAAAAAAGAATTTTATTTAAAAAATGTAATACCGTTTAATCCAATGTATGCTTATCTCTTAGCGATCCCTTGTATTTTACTTTGGGGTGGAGTATATTATTACTTTTTAGGTGTAAATTTTAAACTTTCATTTATGATGATTTTCGGTCTATTATGTTTTATAACAATGTATTTCGCTATGAAACTTATATCTGCAGATATAACATTGAAATTTGACAAAGATCATTTATATATCATAAGAAACAACAATAAAGAGGAGAAATATTTCAAATCTGATATTAAAGGTTTTTATTCATATAATTATAACACCTCTCAAAAAAGATCAGCTTTAAAACTAGAATTACAGCTTAATAATGATAGAAAAATATTTATTGATAGCATTGAGGGAATGGATGTTAGTATTTTGATAAACATAGTCAAAACATTACAGAGTGAACTTAATTTTGAAATAATTGAGAAGAATAGATTTAATAATAGATTTTGGTATTCCACAAAATAAAAATGCAATATTATGAGTGCTTCATACATACCTAAAGACGTATATGCTATCTGTACATTTCAGACAGATTCAGAGCCCAGACAATTCATTGATACAAGAAGTAGCCCAACTGTATTTTACGGGCAAGATATGAAAAGGCCATTGCTTACAGTTGCGGACAGAAATATTAGAGATAAGGAATTTCCTTGTAAAAATCCTAAAAATGCAATGTGGAGTTTTTTATGTTTTGGAGCAGGAATATTAGTGGGACTTGCCTTGTTATCAAATCCTGTGGGATGGGTTATTGCTATAGGAATAGGGGTAGCAGCAATAAGCGTTGCTGCAGGCGTTTATCAATCTACAAAAATAAATCATATGTGTACTGGTTCATTGGAAAATGGCAGCTGGAAAATAGAACATATGACTGTGAGATTTGACCAAAAGAATGCGATTACTCAAAACTCTATGCTTTCATGTGATGCAGGAGGAATACTTACTCCTATTTTTAGCTATGCCGTAGCTAAGAAATATGCGCAACAGATTGATAGTAATAATAGTAAAGAAATAGGATTTAATGCTTTTGCTTCTTTTTTCGGTGGTGCGGGCCTCGCTATTTTCGCAGGTGAAGCTTTTATGGCAGCTGGGATTGGGGGGTTAGGAAAAGTTGCATTATGGATGGGAGGAACCATGTTGGCAATGAATGAATTAACTTATCAGGAAAGAGAAGCGATCAGAAATAATTCTCTGGAAGACAATACCCATTATCAGGATATGAATGAAAAAGTTGATGAAAATAGCAGAATACCAGGCTATATTAAAGATCCTTTAAATGCAACTCCCGGCGATCTTGCCAGTCCTGATATTTTAGAGCTTAATGAAAAAGGAGGATTAGCCAGTAGAGATGGAAAGACACCTATTTTTTTTAATGGAAAATGGTATGTTCAGGATTGGCAAAAAAATCTTATAGAAATAAAACAAGGAACAGTATTAGCTAGGGATTTGTCAGCACTGGATGGGGTCAATTCAAGGGAAGTATGGAAAACACCGGAAGGAAAAGCGATTGTGGAGAATATCCGAAATGGGAAATATTCCGAATCACTGGTGCAAACTGCAAAAGATGGATTAGGAAGAGTTCGTCCTAGAAATCTCCCTAATTTAGCAAGAAACCTCCCTGCGTTAAAATTGCAAAACATTAAAAACATTGGAAAACTTGGCGTTAAAGGAGGTGGATTTATTGGGTTCTTTTTCCCTTTTATTGCAACCGGTTTTTCGGAAGATTCTAGAAAAGCTTTAGCCAATGCAATGGCGGAAGATGCCGGAAACGGAATCAATGTCTTTGCGAATCATGGATAATTAGGTTCTCCCATCTTTTGATTTCTTGGAGAAGACACATATAAATACAAATAGACCTGAAAAGGTCTTTTTGTATTATACATAATAACAATAAAATGATCTGAAGAATATTTCCGTAAGGGACATCCTTCAAAATTTCTCTATGAAAAAAAAATCTTTACATTTAAAAATGTTCTGCCCTACCATACAATCTGGACGGTTTTTGTGATCATTCCATGTCTGTTTTTATATGCATCTTTGTATTATTTCTTATTCAAAGGTGGTTTTAGGCTTTCTTTGGTGAGTATTTTTACATTGTTTTATTTCGGGACCTGCTATCTGATTTTAAAAGCGATTTCTGTCCAGGTAAAAATTTGGTTTAATGATCAATATCTCTTTATACAAAAAGGAAACAGGAAGCAGAAAAAATATCTTAAAGCTGATATTAAAGGATTTTATTCATACAATTATGAAACAAAGTCACCCATATTGCAAAATTCAAAGGTCTATTTTAGATTTTGTCTGAAAAACAGTCAGGATATTTTTATTAAAGACGTTGAATACAGAAGCCTATATGAAGAAGAAAAAGGTGAGAATCTTAAAATATTTCTAAAGGAAGCTCAAAAAGAATTAAATTTTGTAAGAATAAGAAAGAGGAATTTTCAAAGCAGTTACTGGTATTCAAATCAGGAGAATGATAGTTGATGAGCATTTCATTTATTCAGCAAAATTAGCCATTAACGCTTCCCAACTTCAGCCTCAATCTTAGCCTTGTATTTTATGTCTGAAATCTCATATTATTTCCCTTAATGGTGTGAAATTATAATCTTTGTTAAGCTTGAAAAAATAATTGAATCCATTAGCAATAAGCATTTTAAGCATTATGTTAACTCAAAAGTCGTAGAATTACTACATCAAATCGTAGAATTACTACAATATCTGAGATTTGTATCTAAAAACTTTTTCCTAGCCCATATCGGGTCTATCTTTGCTCTGTAATCAATCACTATTCACACAATATATAACAATTAAATTCACCAATCATGGCAGCAAATTCAAGAGGAATCTTAAAATTCAACGGAGGAGAAGGTCAAAAATTATTAAAGCTTAATTATAGCGTATCAAGATCTACAGACGTTTCAGGACGTGTAGCATCAGACCCTTCTAATGCTCTTATCAAAGTAACAGTAGAAGCTACTGAAAAATCTGATATCTTAGAAAGTTTATTGAACGGAAAATACAAGCCTACAAAAGGTGAAGTTACTTTCAATAAATCTCACGAAGAAGGTACTTTAACTACCCTGAACTGGGAAAACGGATATGTAATCCAGCACGAAGTAGACTTCGACGCAGTTGACAGCAACAGTATGCTGATCAGCTTCGTAATCAGCGCAGAGGTTATTACTTTAGGAAACTCTGAGTACCGCGGAATGTGGCCAGGAGGTCAATAATGAATAGACCCAAGTCTTTTAAAAAAAATAACATCAGAACAGAGCAGCAGAAATGTTGTTCTGTTTTTTTATGCTATTGTTACTGGTGGCTGAGTCACTCGAAGCCACCTGGCAGTTGTCTTGATTACCCCCAGCCAGCAACTTCCTCTCACATCCAAACACTCTACAACCCTCAACCCTCCGACTCTCAAACCCGCACCGCGCACCCCGAAACTCATCACTCATAATTTATAACTCATCACTCCTAAAAATATTCCTATTTTCTTATATTTGTTCATTATAGATATTATGGACGCAACACAAGATAAAAGACTCTTTCTCATCGATGCTTATGCAATGATCTTTAGAGGATATTACGCATTGATCAGGAATCCGAGACTTACCAGTACAGGACTGGATACTTCTGCTATTTTCGGTTTTACCAATTCTTTGATCGAACTGATCAGAAGGGAAAAGCCATCTCACCTGGCAGTTGTTTTTGATGTAGGGCAGGCAAGCGTTAGAACGGATGATTATTCAGAATACAAAGCCAACAGAAGTGAGACTCCTGAAGCCATCAAAATTGCAATTCCATATATTCACAGAATCCTGCAGGCTATGCACATTCCCATCCTGGGAGTGGAAGGATATGAAGCGGATGATGTTATAGGAACCATTGCCTGTAAAGCAGAAAAAGAAGGCTATACCACGTTCATGGTAACGCCGGATAAAGATTTTGCCCAGTTGGTTACCGATAAGATCAAGATTTATAAACCGGGTTTAAAAGGCGGTGATATAGAAATCCTTGGAGTAGACGAAGTAAAAGCAAAATACGAGATTGAAGATCCTAAGCAGGTGATTGATTTCCTTGCGATGATGGGAGATGCCGTAGATAATATTCCGGGACTGGATGGAGTAGGAGAGAAAACGGCGATGAAATTCCTTAAAGAATTTGGAAATATAGAAACCCTGTTGCAGAATACAGATAAGCTGAAAGGAAAGCTGAAAGAAAAAGTGGAAGCTTCTGCAGAACGCGGAATTTTATCTAAAAAATTAGCAACCATTATCTGTGATGCACCTGTAGAATTTCATCAGGAGCAGTATGATCTTGATACGCCAGATTTTGAAAAAGTAAAAGAAGTTTTTGAAGAAATTGAATTCCGTAGATTATACGAAAATCTTTACAGAGCCTTTGCTTCTGCACCTATAGAAACAGCGGTAGTACGTGAAGTTGAGGTGAAACAGATTGCTGAAGCAACCCAAGTGAAAGGGCAGGCCATGCAGCTTGATCTTTTTGCGAATTTTGAAGAACTGGATCAGGCAACGTCTACCAAATCCAGCATAGATCACAATGACCATCTGTATCAGTTTGTAGATAACCCGAAAGCACAGAAAGTATTGGTCAGTAATTTATTAAAGCAGAGAGCAGTCTGTTTTGATACCGAAACCACTTCACTGAATGAGTTGGAAGCTGAGCTTGTGGGAATGAGTTTCTCTTACAAAAAAGGTTTGGCTTATTATATTCCCTTATCTGAGGACAAAGGAGAAGTGCTTCAAACGCTGGAAATCTTCAGACCATTCTTTGAAAAAGAGGACCTGTTGAAAATCGCGCACAATTTAAAATTCGATTATAAAATATTAAAGCAGTACGATATTACGGTGAAAGGGGCCATGTTTGATACCATGATTGCCCATTATCTGCTGAACCCGGATGGAAGACACGGGATGGATTATCTTTCAGAAGTCTATCTGAATTATAAACCCGTTTCCATTGAAACCATTATCGGGAAAAAAGGGAAAAACCAGGGGACTTTCAGAGATGCAGACCTGAGGACACAGACGGATTATGCAGCAGAAGATGCTGATGTAACGTTCCAACTGTACGAACTCTTTGCTCCACAACTGAAAAAAGAAAACTTAGAAGATCTTTTCTTCAACATAGAAATGCCTTTAATGGAGGTGCTTGCTAAAATGGAGCTTTCCGGAATTTCACTGGATGAAAAATGGCTGGCACAGGAAAGTATTGACCTTGAAAATGATTTGAGACAATTAGAAAAGACCATTTTTGAGTTTTCAGGAGAAGAATTCAATATGAATTCGCCGAAGCAGCTTGGAGAAATTCTCTTTGAAAAAATGCAGCTGGATCCTAAGGCCAAGAAAACAAAAACCGGGCAGTATGCAACTTCCGAAGATGTCCTTCAAAAGCTTTCCTCAAAACATGAGATCATCAAGCATATTCTGGAATACAGAACCTATCAGAAATTAAAATCGACTTACGTGGATGCACTGCCTTCACAGATCGATAAGCAGGATAGCAGGGTACATACCAATTTCTCCCAGACTACAGCCGCTACAGGCCGTCTGGCGAGTGTAAACCCGAATCTTCAGAATATTCCGATCAGAACACTCCGCGGACAGCAGATCAGAGGAGCTTTCGTTTCAGGAGAAGGAAAAAAGATCATCTCTGCCGATTACTCGCAGATTGAACTACGCCTGATTGCTGAAATTTCAGGAGAAGACAATATGATCAAAGCGTTCCAGGATGGAGAGGACATTCACGCATCTACAGCCGCAAAACTGTTCAGAATACCATTGGAAGAAGTTTCCAAAACCCAGAGAAGCCAGGCTAAAACC
This sequence comes from Chryseobacterium sp. OV279, assembly GCF_900128945.1. Lineage (GTDB taxonomy): Bacteria > Bacteroidota > Bacteroidia > Flavobacteriales > Weeksellaceae > Chryseobacterium. The sequence continues at coordinate 116,586 of NZ_FQUD01000002.1, forward strand.
GTTAACTTCGGGATTATCTACGGTCAGGGAGCATTTGCATTGGCAGAGCAGACCGGTCTTTCAAGAAGTGAGGCCAAACAGATGATCGAAGCCTATTTTGAAACCTATCCGAAATTAAAGGAATACATGGCAGAGCAGGTAAGCAAAGCCCGCCAGATAGGTTATGTGGAAACAATTTTAGGTAGAAAACGTCATTTAAAAGACATTAATTCCAATAATTTTGTAGTAAGAGGCCATGCGGAAAGAAATGCAGTAAATGCGCCGGTTCAGGGAAGCGCGGCAGATGTTGTAAAGCTTGCCATGATTAAAATTGATAAAGAACTGAAAGCACAGGAACTGCAGACTAAAATGCTTCTTCAGGTGCATGACGAACTGGTGTTTGAAGCTCCGATAGATGAAATTGAAAGAGCCTCAAAACTGATCAAAACAGAAATGGAAAGTGCTCTGGAAACCCAGGTGCCGTTATTGGTAGAAGTGGGAGTCGGGAATAACTGGCTGGAAGCGCATTAATAGAAAATATTGTAAATAAAATAAGGTGGGTTTTAAACTCACCTTTTTCTTTTAAGATACCCCGGATTTGACAGAAATTAACATAAAAAAAGAAGACTAAAAATTTAGCCTTCTGAAGTGTTCCCTTTTTCTGCAGGAAACCCTAATAATCATCTTTCACCTCATTGATCTTACCTTCCTTTGTTGTTTTTCGGAGTGTATTTTAAAAGAGTAATTAATACCTTAAAGAAATACAGGGTAAAGATATTAAGTCTGAACTTCCTGTGAAATACTACTTTAGGGGTAGTTTTTGATGAAGCTGATTAGATTGACTGTATCAGGATTCTTCATTTGTATCTTTAAGTTTTGTAAGGTTTTCAAGGATGTTGGGTACGAATCTTTCAGCAAAACCTGCCAGAAAAGACCAGACCAGAAATTTCGCTAATGCCGCGGGAATATAAACAATATAATAAAATTCATCAGCATTGGGAAATAGTGTACCCCCGATCATTTCACCCATAAAAATAAGAGAAAGAATAAGAGCAAAAATGGCACCTATGGTCTGTATGGAGATTAATTCCCTAATCGTTATTTTATGATCAAAAACGTTTGACCTTCTTGCCCTCGTGATCAAACTTACTGCTGCGCCAAGTGCTCCGAAAGATAAGGCAGCACTGAAAATGGAGGCTCTTGTAAGCAATTTAAACTGTCTGGATTCTGCATCATCCCGCCAGTCTTTGACAACAATGGTTTTTCCATCTGAATCTATGTTTTCATGATTGGAATAATGAGGCAGCCCCTTCAGATACAGGAAATAAATAAAGGGAAGACATAAAATCATACTGTAAAGGATGGCAGTAACAATAAAAGGACCTGTATTTTCCTTTCCTAAAAGTCCGAAATGTAGAGTTTTCATGATATTGATGGTTTTTTAATTTTGTTTTTTCGAATAAGGTCTTTTCAAACCTGTACAACAAAATTCGAATAAATACACATTAATATCAATTACCCCTTTTCGCTATTTTTTAGATGAATTCCCGGTGAAAATTTGGCTTTATTTACTTGCAAGATCATAAGCTTTCCTTACCACATCATCCGGAGACGTTTTTTCAAATACATATCTTTCCCTTTTGATTTGAAATTTTTTGGACTCTGTAGGCATTTCTTCCTCCATGGTATTCACGGTTTCAAGGGTGAATTTTCCCTTCATCGGTTGGTAGAATATTGCCGAATGAGAACCTGCTCCCATATTATATGTTTCAAGATAAGTCAGGATGAGATCTCCGTTCAGGTATTTGAATCTGCTGAATTGGTTTCCATTAGGTCCGATGTCGTATAAATTAATGCTCAGTTCTCCGTTTTCAATCGTGATATCTTCGGGGTCATGCATCTTATAACCGGCTTCGTTGTATTCATCAGGAAGCACAGTGTCGGAAACTTTATCCACGCGGTAGGTTTTATCCGGATTTTTTAGTAGAATCATCATTTTTCTACCAGCCAATGTATCTTCTTTTTTCCTGATGACAAGGGCAATATCAGCCAACCCATCCTGATTGAGATCTCCTTCCGCGTCGTACTGAATTTCATATCCGCCGGGAACCAGATCAGATGGTTTTTTTTCACTTTTAATCGAGTTCTCCTGTAGTTCAGAATTCTTACTATTTACCGAATCTTTTTGCAGCATACTTTCTGTGGCTTCCCCCTTTTTCTGAACAGCATCAGATGTTTTATCTTTTTTGCAGGAATAGAGCAGCGGAAATGCAGCGAATAGGAGAATAATTTTTTTCAAGGTTTTTTGTTTTTTGTCTGAATATATTTTATCTTTTAATCAGCTCCCCGTTGACAAGATCAACCGCTTTTCCCGGTTGGTCATAGTTCCATCCCAGTTCTATGGCTTCCGTGATTTTGGCTTGGATGAGCTTTGGGGTAATATTCATCAATTCTCTGCCATAATCGATGGATCTGCAGAAACCGGTATATATCAAAAGAAGCTGGCCTTCACTTTCATGCTGTACAGGAATTCCATATTCATCATCATGTTTTTCGTTATGTGAAACGATCTTTCTTATTTTCCAATAAAAGATCTGATCATCGACCACTATTTTTCGGAGTCCTTTTTTTGCTAAAGCCATGGTGTTTTTTTATTCATTAGATGTTTTCCTTCCAAGGATGTATTATCTACCGTATTCTCTTAATTCGTTCAAGAGTTGGATTTGCTCAGTGATCCATTCTGTATCCAGATTATATTTGGATTTGAAATTATTTGTAGCTGCCAGAAATTCTTCAGCTTTAGTTTTTCCTTCCTGTTGTTCAATGATACCAGCAGTTTGTATATTTCTTATCTTAGATAGTTGATTTCTGTTCTCCAACATTTTCTCCCACTGAGTAAGATGCTTTGCGAAATTATGGGTTCCATTGATGGTATCCAGATAAACGACAGTTTCCATCACTCTTTCCTGATCAAAATAGAGTTGAGGTTTCTGTAAATAGTAATCAAGATATGTATTGAGATAGTCAAGTGTTTTCTCATTATTATAAAAAGCAAAAACGAGGGCATACACATCACCTGCATAGCATACTTCACTTTTAAGAAGATGTACACCAATGGTATCAATCTGGTTTTCATAGTTTTTTATGGCAGAAAAATAAGCTCCCACAGTTCTTGTCCTCCAGTTAAAATCCCCTAGAAGCGCAGAGGTAACTTCTTCAGTGATCTCATCTTTAAGTTGCTTCACCTCTTCAATCCACGAGTCTGAAGTGTTGCGTATTTTCATATAGAACGGTAAGACCCACTTGTTGATAAATTCTTGGTCTAAGTCAAATTCATTCTTATGGCTTTTCAAATGATCAAAATCAGATTGGTGCCGCACTGTAGCTCCGGCAGAATGTAAATTAATTTCGTTTTGCAGATCTTCGTTCATTTAAGTTTTTTTACTTATTTCTATGATTCTTAATTTTCTTCAGCTCATCAATCTCGTTTTTCATCCTTTCCTTCCAGCCTTTTCCATTCCTTTTTTCCAGATAAGAATCGGTCATTTCATTGTATTTTTCCTGAGCTTTAATATCTATCGGATCAATGGTGCATCCGGTATTTTGTGAAATAATACCATATTTTTTACCGATACTGTCTATCTTTCTGGTCGTTACCTGATCATACACCGGGAGTGAGAGTCCTCCTGTATACCTCATAACGATCTGATCTTTTTTAATGTCTTTTTGAGCTTCTTTGATGTAATAATTCTCCTGCTTGGTAAGCTCTTTTTTGTTTTTTGTAAATCCTTCAGCAGCAATGTAGATGAAAAATGCCAAAGCCAGCGTATTTAAAAAAGGGAATACGCTTAAAAATTTACTTTTAAAGTTTAATTTCTTAAAATCCAGGCTGCTGACCAGATAAGAAGCCAATGCTGTCACGACAAAAACAGCTGGCAGATATTGCAACTGGCATCCTTTAACCATCTCCCATAGATCAAAACTCACAGGATAATTGATGAAATAATATCCGAAAATATACACGGCAGTCACCAGCAGGATGACCGCTACATTGACGATAATAAGCTTTTTGTACATATCAGAAATCTTTACTTATCTAAAATAAGATTTTCTAAGGAAACTCAATGCTTTTATTGGTTTTCACTTCTCCGAACATATCCAAAATAGTTACATATTTTTTCAACATACGCTTATTAATACGTGGATGGTCAGATTTCAGGTATTTTTTTGATAAATAGGAATAGCTATTTTGTTTGTTGTTTTGAATCACAGTCAGACTGTAAGTGGTATCAAGTAAAACCGGATAGTTTTTATTTTTGTCTTTCAACTCAAAATCAGCCTGGTTATATTTCAGAAACTTTTTAAACTTTTTTGATTGGATGATGTTAAAAAGACGCTTCTTATCCTCCTGTGAAAGCTCCACTATTTTGGAAGAAAGAGGACCGTCTTTATAATAGGCACTTACATCTCCTTTTTCAGTAAAAATATACATCAGATATTGAGATGGAGATCCGGGTGAAGGATCGGATGCGCCTAAAATGACATATAGATGATTTTTATTTAAACCCCGCAGTCCAAATTGAGTATAAGAACCCACCTCTGACCGGAGTGCGAATATGGGGAGTTTTTGAGCATATCCTAAAGTCAGCATGAGTAAAAAGAAGATCAGTATTATTTTTTTCAAAATTGGAGTCTGTTTTTAGTTTAATTAACGGGAGGTCTGTTACAGCGGGGACACCCATTATTCGTTTCAGGACCGGGTACCAAGGGACAAGAATCATCTTTATCCAGCATTCCGTCACCATCCTGATCCGGCCACGGGCAGCCATTATTTTCAGCAGGTCCGGCAACTGCAGGACATGCATCATATTGATCAATAACACCGTCATGATCACTATCCGGCCATGGACATCCTTGGTTTTCTTTTTCTCCGGATTCCTTCGGGCATCGGTCGAGATAAAACAAAAATCCGTCCCGATCTTCATCAGAAAGACATATCTCTTTTGAAAATTCCTTTTTACATTTCTTAAATGCATCTTTATTTTCAATATTTTGAGATTTGAAACAGAACGGAAAAAGGAGGAGAAACAGTAAAGTTTTAGTCATGGTTTACTTTGGTGTAGGTAATTTCTTCATCTTTCAGACCATATATATTGCAATCTTCATTCGTCAGATCAATCAGATCAAAAAACAGATGAAATTGGTACGTTCTTCCAGTGATCAGTTTAGGATACTGAATCGTTTCTTTGATTGGGATCGGGTAAGTGTAAGTCTGTCCGGGTTTTATTTTTGTGGTTTTTTTGATGCAGTCTTTGAAACAATCAACATCAGCAATATAGTTTCCCATCTTAAGCTGCATTCTGTAAGGTGAAAAGGTTTTATTGATCTTAATTTTTTTGTTTCCTACATTGGTAACAGTCAATTCTACAACCCCTTTGCTTTGCAGATTAGCAGTGCTGGCTTCAAGTTTTAAGGTACATTTTTTCTGCCCAAAAAAGAAGGATGAGCATAGCATGAATAAAATAAATAAAATCTGTTTCATTGGTGATTTCTTAAGCCTAAGATAATTAAAATAATAAATAGGATTCAGGCGCAAAAGTTGTGACTCAACAAAAATGATATACTCTCGCAGAAGATACAGATAGAGCAAATTGAAAAAGTGAAAAATCTGCATCATCTGATTAATCGGCGTGAAATTTTAAATCATTACATATCCATTCCTCCTTTTATCAGAATCAATGCAATTAATTCATAAGTAGTTTAAGTATCTAAAAAACAGAAGGATCACAAAAACCTTCAGCAGATTCCTGTGATCCTTATTAAAGCCTTTTTAATCTAATAAAAGACTAGATATTATATTCAATTTCACCGATGTAGTACAATGCATACTCCTCATCGTTTACAGAAACCGGATTGGGGATGGCATGTTTATTCGCGAAAATAATAGCATTCACCGGAGTTTCCAGACCCAGTTCATTGATTTTTTGTTCAATTATCGGAAGCCATTGATCGGCGTAAGAATAATCTGTGAATTTTTCATAGATGCCTAAGTTTTCATCTTCAAAACCATATTCCAGAAAATCATAATCAAACCACTGTATGTTTTGCGTTTCAGCGAATTTTGATACATAAAGGTCTTCGTTTTCTTCCTCCGTATAATAACTTTCATCCTCTTCAGCAAAAGCATCGAATTCATCTTCATTTTTAAAATATCCCAACCAAAAGTGTGAAATCTCTTTCTCCATAAATTATTTTTTAAGTATACTGTATATTTATTTTAATCGTCTTAATTGTTCGCTTTCGCTGATGATTTTCTCCAATCTTGAAAGTCTTGTTTTTTCCTGTTTGGCACTCATCAGCCAGTGAATGGTCACCTTTTTATAAGATGGCGCCTGCTTTTCAAAAAATTCCCAGGCATTTTTGTGAGCTTTAAATTCTTTCTCATAAGCCGGATCAAGAATATATTCCGTTTCATGATAATAAATTCCCGTTTTGTCCTCTTTTCTTGCGTCAAATACCTTCTGTCCTGCAGGTTTCATCAGTCCGGCTTTCGTAAGTTCTTCCACCTTTTTTATATTGATGAGGCTCCAGTTGCTGTTGGGCTTTCTTGGCGTAAACCGGTTGTAATAGCTTTCTTCATCTACCGACCTTCTCACCCCGTCTATCCAGCCAAAACATAAAGCCTGATCAACTGATTCAGACCAGTTCATAGATGCTTTTCCGGTACCTTTTTTGTAAAAACCGACCAAAACTTCCTTTTCTGTTGTATGATTTTCCTCAAGCCACTTTCTGAATTCTTCCGTTGTTGCAAAAAATATAGGAGCCATGGTGAATCTTTTTGATGCGTATTAAAATGTAATATTACAAAACTTTTCTTTGAAATGAGAATTTGACAGGGACAAAATCGCCCGATCAAAAAATGCGGCAGTATGCTTTTTTATTGTAATTTTATTCAGGTAAAACGCTAGACAATGGAATTTCTTCAGGATCACTATGCCGTCCAAAACGAACTGCTTCTTATACTTATCTCAGTCCTTCTGGGATTGCTGATCGGTGCAGAACGGGAATACAGGAACAAATCTGCGGGTTTGCGGACCTTTATTCTGGTATGTTTCGGATCCTGCCTGTTCACTATTCTTTCCATTAAAATCGGAGTTCAGAATCCGGATCGTCTGGCCGCCAATATCATTACCGGAATAGGTTTTCTTGGAGCCGGCGTTATTTTTAAAGGAGACAATAAAATCGATGGAATCACAACAGCCACCACCATCTGGGCGACCGCTTCTATTGGAATGGCCGTAGGCTCGGGATACGTGTATCTTTCGCTTTTAGGAACAGCGTTGGTTATTTTAATTCTCAGTGCACTTATCTATCTGCAGAATTTCATAGACAGCAGCCACAAGATCAGGGAATACAGAATCACGGTAGCGGGATCAGAAGATATAAAACATTGTGAAAAAATTTTTGAAGATCACCATCTGAAATATTTTATGCTGAAAATGCAGTATTCACAGGGAAATCTTTCCATAACGTGGAGGCTCACCGGGAAACATACCAAACACGATGAGGTGGTAAGAAGCCTTATCAATGACCCTAAAATCACAGCCTATCAATTTTAAGGTAAATACAAAAAAATAAAGGCCTGAGCCTTTATTTTTTCTTGAAAACATACAGATCCTTGTTCGGCCCGGTGATTTCCTGTCCGTCCATATCAAGCTGTATCAGGATGTTTTCGCCTACTTTATATTTGTAACTGGCTGTTTTTCCTTTTAACGTAATTACGCTTCCTGAAGCATCCCATTCAAAAGTACCTTTATCCTGGTTTTTTGAATTCCTGTCGATGTATTCTTCAGTAATGCTGAACGTTTTATCATTATTTAAAGTCAGGGAAGTTTTGATTCCAGGACAGTCGGCGCATGGAACCACCGCTTCATAAGTTCCCGGCCAGTCAAGAGCGTTTTCCGAAGTATCGCCTGCCGCAGTAGGAGTTGCTTTCGTAATGCTGTCCGCAGGATTGGTCTGTACAGCCGCAGAATCCGTTGCCGCATCTGTCGTTTCAGTCGTTTTTTCTTTCTGATTACACGATGCCAAAAAGACCGCCGATGCAATTCCGAGAATGAACATTTTGCTATTCATCATGATAAAGTAATTTAAATATATTAATAATTATGTGCGGTGTTTGAAACAAAAACTGAGCCGTTTCGGGGGTGTAGAGTCGGAGAGTTTGAGTGTTTGAGTGTTTTAGGGTTTTAGGGTTTTAGAGCAAGAGAGTTGCTAGTTGCTGGTTGACAGTTGCTGGTTCGAATCTCGAAACCCGAAACTCGCATCCCGAAACATATCTAAAATCTGAAATCTTGATTCCTGGTTCTTGGCTCTTGTTTCTTAAATTCACGATTCACTTGCGAAGCAAAGTTCACAATTGCCTTTTTTCAACCTCAATCTCAACCTTAGACTTAAAAGTCTCGTGTCTGAAATCTGGAGTCTGAAGTCTAAAATCTAAAATCCTCCCCCACGTAAGGCATATGTACAATATTCTTTGTAAATTGGGGCAAAATTTTGATTATGACAAAAAAGATACTTTTATCCGTATTTCTTTTGCCGGCTGCAATGGCATTCGCTCAGCAATATGGAGGAATGTGGATTCCGACAGAACTGAATGAAAAGGAAATGAAGGATATGGGAATGAAGATCTCTGCCAAAGACATTTTCAATACCCAGAAGCCAAGCATAAAGGATGCGGTGGTACAGTTTAACGGCGGATGTACTGCGGAAATCATTTCTCCAAAAGGATTGTTACTGACCAACCACCACTGTGGATACGGGCAGATTCAGGCACATTCTACAGTTCAGAATGATCTTCTTTCAAACGGGTTCTGGGCTAAGAATCCTGAGGGAGAACTTCCGAATCCTGGCGTAAAAGTAGACTTCATTGTTGATATCAAAGAAGCTACCGATCAGATTTTAGAAGGAACAGACAACCTTGTTGAACCTGAACTGGCTAAAAAGATCAGCAAGAATATTGAGGTTTATAAAAACGCTCAGAAAATAGAATCTTACCAGTCGATCATTGTAAAACCAATGTATTACGGTAACAAATATTACGCTTTTACTACTGAAACTTACAAAGATATCCGTTTGGTTGGGGCACCGCCTCAAAGCATAGGTAAATTTGGTAGCGATACAGATAACTGGGTTTGGCCTAGACACACCGGAGATTTCTCGATGTTCAGAATTTATGCGGGGAAAGACAACAAGCCTGCTGAATATTCGAAAGACAACGTTCCTTATGTTCCAAAACATTATCTGCCGGTTTCTATAAAAGATAAAGCTGAAAACGACTTTACATTCGTATTCGGATTCCCTGGAAAAACTACGGAATATCTTCCTGCAGTAGCTGTGGAGAAGATTATGAAAGATATTGATCCGGCGAGAATTGCTGTACGTGATGTGGCTTTGAAAACATTAGACGAAAAAATGCGTGTAGACAGCGAAACACGTATCAAATATGCTTCTAAATATGCATCCGTAGCCAATTACTGGAAAAAATGGATCGGTGAGGTAGAAGGACTGAAAAAGTCTAATGCCGTAGAGAAAAAAGTAATGTATGAAGGATCTTTAGTCGCTAAAAATCCTGAGATCAAAACTACTTTGGACCAGCTGAACAAACTGTACAACGACCAGGCTCCTTACGCATTAAACAATGCGTATTACACAGAAGTGGTAAGAAATGCGGAAACGCTGAAGCTTGCAGGAGATTACTACGATTATGTAACTTCCGTAGAAGCAGGAAGAATGGATGAAAAAGAGCTTGCGAAATTAAAAACAAAAGTGACTTCATTCTACAAAGATTATAGCGCAGAGCTTGATGCTAAAGTAACGGCAAAATTATTGGCTTTATATGCTAATAAAACGGCCCCTCAGTTCTTACCTGTAGGATTCAATAAATACAAAGACGAAAACCAGAATATTCCGATGATCGAGGAGATGTCTAAAAACTCCATCGTTACAGGAAGAGCTCAGGTGAACGGAGCAGCCCTGACAACGGATGTAGAAAAAGCATTTTCTAATCAGGACAAGCTGGTTAAGACGTTGAAAAAAGACCCTATTTATCAGTTGTATGTTTCTATGAAGGAAACGTATATGAAAAATGCAGATCCTCAGTTTACTTCTCTTCAGGGGAAAATTGATGATCTTCAGAAGAAATTCATGGCGCAGCAGATGGCAACGGATAAAGACAGAAAATTCTTCCCGGATGCGAACTCTACGCTTCGTGTAACCTACGGAAAAGTAAAAGGTTCTACACCTAAAGATGCTGTTTCTTACGGCTACCAGACGCACCTTGCCGGAGTTATAGAAAAATATGTTCCGGGAGATTATGAATTTGATGTTCCTAAAAAACTGATTGATCTTTACAACAAAAAAGATTACGGATTTTATAAGGACAAATCAGGAGATGTTCCTGTTGGATTCACTGCTACGAACCACACTACTGGAGGAAACTCAGGAAGTCCGGCGCTTGATGCCAACGGAAATCTTGTAGGCCTAAACTTCGACAGACAGTGGGAAGGAACGATGAGTGACATCAACTATGACCCGCGTTTCAGCCGAAACATTATGGTAGATACAAAATATATCCTGTTCATTATCGATAAATTTGCCGATTCCAAATGGCTTATTGACGAAATGAAGGTGATCAAATAATACATAAAAATCATACCTTTAAGAATCTATTTAAATCCAATTTGAATAGATTCTTTTTTATTTAACAGAGATGAAAGACAAAATCATCAATATCCTTACTGCCTTCGAAACGGACGATATCGGAAAATCTTTTCCGCTGGATTACTGTCTGCCCCTTTATCACAGCGTTTCTGATGATAATTTACCTCATATCAGACATGTCATCAATTATAAAAATAAAAAACAGTTTGAAGAGGATCTGGACTGTTTTTCAAAGCATTTCCAGTTTGTAAATTGGTCAGAATTCAAAGACTTTGTCAATGGCAGTTTTAAGCCAAAGAAAAAGATCGCTTTGCTGACTTTCGATGACGGTTTCAGGGAGTTTTATGAGGTGGCGGTTCCCATTCTGGAACGTAAAGGAATTTATGCCTGTAATTTTATCAATCCCGCTTTTGTGGATAATAAAGATATGATGTTCAGATGCAAAGCCAGTCTGCTGATCGATGAAATCGGAAACAGAAAAACGATAGATCCTGAAGTATATCGCGTTTTGAATTTGGAAAATAAAGTGGAAATACAAGCTTTAGTTAACAGGATTTTAAACATCAGTTTTCAGGAAAAAGAAATCCTCAATATTCTGGCAGAAAAGCTTGAAACAGACTATAAAATCTATTCAAAAGAACAGAAGCCCTATCTCAGCACAGATGAGTTAAAAATACTGACTGAAAAAGGATTTGGAATTTCCTCCCACAGCTGGGATCATCCCAAATATGGAGATCTTTCTCTGGAACAGCAAATGGAAACTACCAATCGAACTTTCGGTTATCTGAAAGAAAATGGTTTTTTACATGAAACTTTTGCATTTCCTTTCACAGATTTCGGGGTAAAAAAAGAGTTCTTTGACGAACTGTTTAAAAATGAAGAAATCAAATTCAGCTTTGGATGTGCAGGCGTAAAACTGGACAGTGTGAAAAGAAACTTTCAGAGAATTCCAATGGAAATGGGGGAGAGCGGAGAAAGGATTCTGAAAAAAGAAACCGCTTATTTCAGACTGAAAAAGATCATCAATAAAAATACAATTGTACGGAAATGATAGAGCTGAAAACGTATAACAGAAAACAACTGCAGGAGTTTATTGCTTCGGGAGATTTCCTGAAATATGATTTTATGCCCATTACCAGACACCGTGCAGAATCTCATATTAAAAACCCAAAGGCTTCAGATGAGCAGACCCTTCTTATTCTGGCTTTCTGTGAAGGTAAACTGGCCGGTTATGTAGGTTGTTTCCCAGACAGTTTTATCATCGATGGAAATGAATTCAGCTACGCTTGGTTGAGTACGCTATATGTAAGCAGTGAATTCCGTAAGAAAAGGATTCCGAAAAAACTGCTGAAAAAGGTTTTTGAAGAATATGATGACCGTATCGCCATCACAGAATTCACGAAAGAAGCGGAAGCACTTTATACAATTATGGGTGTTTTTGAAGATGTTTTCCCAAAACAAGGTAAGCGCTACTACTTCAGGACGGATGCTGCTAAAATGATTCCCGAGAAAAAGCGTGGAACAAAGGTTTTGACACCTCTTTTTCAAATAACAGATATAGCCGCCAATTCTTTGATTGCTTTAAAAAATGGCCCTTTAAAGAAGCCAAAGTTTAAATTTGAGATTCTGGATCATATTGACACTGAAAGTTCTGAATTTATGTCAAAGTTCGAAAGCAGACGAAATGCTGATGAAATTAATATATTCATTAAAAATCCGTGGGTTTTGGAAGGAAAAAAAGAGGAGAAATACCTCTTTTCAAGTTATGCCAATACTTTTAAATACGTCTGGGTAAAAGTATACGACGACAATAATGTTTTAACAGCCTGCTCATTACTGCTGTTAAGAGACGGATACCTTAAAATTCCGTACCTGTTCTCAGAATCGGGCTTAGATTATTTTACAGATTTTTTAAACTATTTTATCGTTAAACATAAAGTAAAAGCCCTCACTAGCTACCAGAAAGAGTTGAATGAAAAACTGAACGTATCTAAAACGTTTCCAAAGATCTACCAACGTGATTTCAAACGCGAATACCTTTTCCACAAACAACTGCTGAATGACCTGCCCGAAGACTTTGATCCAAAATACCAGGATGGCGACGGGGATTGTATGATGACGTAGGCGAGTTTTGAGTAGGCGAGTGGGAGTGTTTTAGGGTTTGAGAGTTGTTACGAAATTCGTGTTACGGAGTGCGAGTTTCGGAAACTTTGAATGTTTTAGGATGATTATGGTTACGAGTTTCGGATGCACTTGAATAAACGACAAATATCTGGTGGCTGAGGCCACTCGAAGCCAACAGCAGTCATATCAGATATTTAATTCTTAACTCTTACAATTCATATTTCACTTTCTACGCAAAATTCACAATTGACATTTTCAATTTCAACCTTAACCAACACGTCTCATGTCTCGTGTCTGAAATCTGAAATCTAAAATTTTGATTCTTGTCTCTAAAAATAAAAAAAACCGCCTCAATTACTGAAGCGGTCTCTATATTTAATGCCCGAAGATATCCTTCAGCGTTAGTTCTTGAAAGGTTCCCATCTCGTTAACGGCGTCCATATCCAGGTTTTCCTTCTTGCCGATAATGGCTGTATTAAAATGAACCGGTTTGATTTCTGTTTGGTAAAACGTTTTGACGTCTTCAAAATTCAGGGTTTTGATCTGTCCGTAGATATCTTTTCTAAAATCGTGGTAGATTCCGAGTTTTTTCAGTCTTAGTGTGTTGAAAAACACATTATTTCGGGTGATTCTGGCGGAAGCGATCTGTTTTAGCGCTGCATTTCTGGCGTTTTCAAACTGGGTTGGAACTTCTGGAAGTTCACTCATCAGTTCGCCCATCGTGCTTACTGCGGTCTGAAGCTTGTCCGGCTGGGTTCCGATATAAGTTGTTATATAATCAGGATGTCCCAGTTCAGAATTAGCAGCGTAAGAAACATAAGCTGAATAGGCTAAACTCTTACTTTCACGGATTTCCTGGAAAACGATAGAGGAGAGTCCTCGTCCGAAATATTCATTGAAAACATTGATCTTTCCAAAGTTTGAAGTATTCACCTCATGTCCTCTTCCCACTTTGCTCATTTCCATCTGCACCATATCATAATCTGTGAAATAGACGTTTCCGTTGGTTTCAGGTTCAGGATATTGTTTAGGTTCAGGGATCTGGAAACTTTCGTTTTCTACATATTGTCCAATATACTGTTTGAAATTTTCAAGCTTTTTCCCATAATAAAATACCTGATAAGGATATTTGAACAGCTTTTTCATTCGGTCTGTAAATACTTCCGCATTGCTGCTTTCAAGTTCCTCCTTTGAAATAATATCCGTGTATCGCGAGAAGCTGCCCAGTTTGGTATAATTGGTCAGGGCAGTCATGATGCGGTTTTTATCTTTTTTGGTAGCCTCACGGTTTTCCAGAACGGTTTCTACAAACTGTCTGTAAATTTCCTGATCAGGTTCTACATCATACATCCAGTGCTGCAGAAGGGCAATCCCTTTTTCAATATTTTCCTCCAGTCCGCTCAGTGAAATCAGAAGCTGGTCGTTGGTTGTTTTAAAATCATTGCTCACTCCGATTTTGAAGAATTCCTTCTTTAAATCTTCTGGTGAAAGATCTTCAGTTCCAAGATACTGTAGCAGCTGTGTAGAAATCCCAAGATCTCTGTCATGATCACTTCCGAAAGGGAAAATAAAGTGAACCTGGGCAATATCATTGTATTTGTTAAGAACGAAACTCAGCTTTTTATCCTTGATGGTATCTGTAAGGATTTCCTTCTCATAATCAATGAATTCCGGCTGTATGTCTTCCGTTTTTTCTGCGACGATTTCCTTTAAAAAATCTGACTGCGCTTCACGGTTTATCTTGATTGGGGTAATTCCAGGGTTTTCAACTCTTACCAACTGATCATTAACCCCTTTTTCTTTATAAACAATAACATAATTATCCTTGAAAAAAGCATTGGCAAAATCTACCACTTCTTCTCTGGTGAAATCCTGATATTCGTCCAGTTCATTCAGTTCCTGCTCCCATGATCTTCCTTTGATGTAGGTGTCATAAAGATTTGTAGCCAGTCCATCAGCTGTTTCAAGACCTTTCAAACGCTGAAGTTTAAAATCATTGATGATCGCCGGAAGAATCCAGTCCGGGAAATCTCCTTTTTTAATAAGTTCGATCTGCTCCAGAACCATATCTTTAGCTTCATCCATCGACTGCGTTTCTTTAGGAACCGCTACCATAGAAAAATATCCGTACTGCTTCAGGCCAACAGAAAAAGCCTGTGCCCAAAGCATTCTTTGTGTCTGATTGATATTAAGATCAAGCAATCCCGCTTCTCCTCTGTTACTTAGAATATTGGCCACAATATCTGCCAGCATCGCCTCTCTGGTTCCGTAGCTTTCTGTTCTCCAGGCCAGCTGAACCCTTGGAGTTGTCGGACTCTTTACCGTTCTTTTTACAATTTCAGTTAATGGTTGTTCAACGACAGGCGTTTTTTTCGGAAGTTCCCGGTAAGGAATTGTTCCAAAATATTGATTAACAAGCTGAATGGTTTCCTCAAAATCCAGATCTCCCACTAAAACCATAGCATAATTATTCGGAACGTAATATTCATCAAAATATTTATGAATCGCCTTCATAGAAGGGTTTTTCAGATGTTCCGGTCTTCCGATGGTTGTTTGCTGACCGTTTGGATGGGTAGGAAAAAGGGCATCCATCAGTTCATAATTCACCACTCTGGAATCATTGTCCTGAGCTCTGTTGAATTCCTCATATACCGATTCCAGTTCCGTATGGAAAAGTCGAAGGACAACTTCTGAAAATCTTTCTTTCTCTATTTTAAGCCATTTTTCAAGCTCATTATTCGGAACATTATTTTTGTAAACCGTTTCATCGAACCACGTATGAGCATTCGTTCCGCTGGCACCCAGCGAAGAAATTACCTTGTCATATTCATTCGCGATGGCGTACTGGCTGGCATCCTGAGAAACTTCATCTATTTTTTTATAGATTTCCTTCTTTTTTTCAGGATCCTGTTCCGCTTTGTGCTCTTCATACAACGCTGAGATTTGGTCAAGTAGTTCCTTTTCTTTCTCCCAGTTCTGTGTTCCGATCTTAGAAGTTCCTTTAAACATCATGTGTTCAAGATAATGCGCCAAACCTGTATTGTCAGCCGGATCATTGTTACTTCCCGTTCTCACGGGGATATAAGTCTGTATCCTTGGGGCATCGAAATTTTGGGCAAGAAAAACCTTTAAGCCATTCTTCAGCGTATAGATTCTTACCTTATTTTCGTCATGCGTTATTGTAATATATTCGTAATTGTTTTTATCTGTATGAACCGTTTCTTTGTATCTTTTGTCAATCATAAGCTAACTCATTTCATTCTTTTAGATCCGAATGCACTACAAATGTAAGCAATCAAAGAAAATTTCAGTGTGTTTTTGTGACTATTACATCTATAACTTCGATTTGCAAAGATGGAAAGGAAATCTTTTTTCCTGACACCATCATTCAGTGAATTTTTTAACCCCAACAATTGACTATTCACTTGCGAAGCAAAATTCACCATTGACGGTTTCACGTTAAATTTCATCCCACCACTGTTCATTTGCTCAAAAAATTCAATAAGTTTGCATCAGGTTTTCCAAAAACAACCACTATGTCCGGAAACATTCTGATCATCGATGATGAGATCAAGCTCCTGAAATTACTGGGGATGATTCTTTCCCAAGAAAATTTTAACGTCAAAGAAGCTTCTACAGCACGTTCTGCGATGACCATGCTCGAGCAGCATGAATTTGATGTCGTTTTATGTGATGTCCGTCTTCCTGATGCTTTCGGGGTAGAACTGGTACGGTCCATCAAAACCAAATATCCACACCTCGAAATTATTCTGATGACTGCCTTCGGAAATATTACCGATGCTGTTCAGGCCATGAAAAACGGGGCGTATGACTATCTGGTAAAAGGTGATGATAACGAGAAAATTATTCCGCTGGTGTATAAAGCTTTGGAAAAAGTAAAAGACAATCGCTCTAAAATTGGTCAGAAAACCACCATATCAAAAGGATTCGGACAGATCATTGGAACTTCTCCTCTGATCCTTCAGTCTAAAAAACTGGCTGAAAAAGTAGCTTTAACGGATGCTGCTGTTCTTCTGACCGGAGAAACAGGAACCGGAAAAGAGGTTTTTGCCAATGCTATCCATGACGGAAGCGACAGAAAGAAAAATAATTTTGTAGCCATCAACTGTTCAGCATTCAGCAAAGAAATACTGGAAAGCGAACTTTTCGGACACAAACAAGGTGCATTTACCGGTGCAGTAAAAGATAAGAAAGGTCTGATAGAAGAAGCCAACGGAGGAACCTTATTTTTAGACGAAATAGGAGAGATGCCCATTGAGCTTCAGGCCAAACTGTTGCGTGTTCTCGAAACCGGAGAATTCATCAAAATGGGCGAGACCAAAGTGTCCCGATCAGATTTCAGACTGATTGCTGCGACCAACAGAGATCTGGAAGACGAAATCAGACAGGGCCATTTCCGCGAAGATCTCTACTTCCGACTGAATGTTTTTGAGATCCACCTTCCGCCATTACGTGAAAGAAAAGAAGATCTGAAACTACTGGCTAAAAACTTCATCGATATTTTCTCCCGTAAACTTCACCTTTCAAACCTTCAGGTGAACCCTGATTACTATAAAACCCTTGAAAAAAACGACTGGAAAGGAAATATCCGCGAGCTTAGAAACGCCGTAGAAAGAAGCCTTATTCTGATGGAAGACAACATCCTCGATGCGGAAAGTTTACCCCATTATTCAGATAAAATCGTTCCTGAAAGCGACTCATTAAGCATGAGATCCCTTGAAAAAATTCATATCCAAAAAGTCCTTCAATACACAAAGGGCAATAAAGCCGAAGCCGCCAGACTGCTGGAAATCGGTATTGCGACACTGTATCGTAAGCTGGAGGAGTATGGATGGAGATAAATGAGTTGAAGAGTTTTAGCGTCGGAGAGTAAGAGAGTTATAAATTATGAGTTATTAGTTTCGGGGTGTAAGTTCCGATGAATAGACGACAAATATCTGGTTGCTGAGGTTCCCGAAGCCACCAGTGGTAATGTCTGAAATCTGAAATCTGACATCTAAAGTCTTTTTTCTTGGCTCTTGCTTCTTGAATCTACCAACTCACCATTCCCTTGCGAAACAAAATTCCCCATTGACAGTTTCCCCTCTAACATCTAACCTCTAGTTTCTAACTTCTAATCCTTATCATTTCAATAAACGAGCCTATCAAAATGATAGGCTTTCGTGTTTTGGTAAGGTTGAGTTATTTAATCTAATGTGCTGATTGTTAGTTTTTTATGAGTTTTATTTCCAAAGTGGGCCTTCTTTTGGCCTATAGGACAAGAATAAAATATTTTAAAAATGACAATTTCAAGAAAAACGTTCAAAAAACGTGAGCACGCAGGCTTCAGTCTGCTGATGGTATCGTACGTACTGATGACTCTATTAACCTTAATAATAACGATATGATGCTGATAAGTTTGATCCTGCTTTTTGCAGTGATGTTCTGGCTTCTCTATAAATCCGTTGAATTTTTTGATAAAATATAAAACTATGTGGAGTTTATTTTTCCTTTCAATTCTGGCCTTTGTGTACATCTGCTACGTTTTGCTGAAACCTGAAAAATTTTAACCGGTCATGAATACAGAAATTTTAGGCGTTATTGCCATGTTTGTGATCACATTAGTCATTGGGATATTTCTTGGAAAATACATTGCTAATGTGTACGGGTACAAAAAGACCTTTTTAGATCCTGTTTTTGAACCTTTTGAAAAAATAATTTATAAAATATCGGGAATCAACCCGGCCCGTCAGATGACCTGGAAACAGAATATGTATGCCATGCTGACGATCAATCTGGTCTGGTTTATTATTGGATTCCTGATCCTGCTGACCCAGGCGTGGCTTCCTTTAAATCCTGACGGAAACCCGAATATGTCCCCTGATCTTGCTTTTAATACTGCTATTTCCTTCTTGGTGAACTGTAACCTTCAGCATTATTCAGGAGAAACGGGAGTAAGTTATTTAAGTCAGCTTTATCTGATGTTCCTGCAGTTTGTAACCGCAGCTACCGGAATGGCGGCTATGGCTGTTCTTTTCAAAGCTTTTAAAGATAAAACAACTACAGAATTAGGGAATTTCTATGATTTCTTTACTAAATCTGTGGTCAGAATACTCGTTCCGATCAGTATCCTTGTTGCGCTGATCCTTTCTGCTAACGGAAGTCCTATGACTTTCGAAGGGAAAGATCATATAACAACGCTGGAAGGACAGAAAGTGGATGTTTCCAGAGGTCCTGCAGCTGCTTTTGTAGCGATCAAGCATTTGGGAACGAATGGAGGAGGCTTCTTCGGAGCTAACTCAGCGCATCCGCTCGAAAATCCTAATTATGTAACGAATATGACCGAGATGGTCACTCAGATGATCATTCCTTTTGCATTGGTTTTTGCGTTAGGATTCTACCTGAAAAAAAGAAAACTGTCATGGGTAATTTTTACCGTAATGACGGTCGGTTTTCTGGCGCTTGCCGTTCCGAATATCGTCAATGAAACCAACGGCAATCCTCTGATTACAGAAATGGGTACTGACAACAGCCTAGGGGCTATGGAAGGTAAGGAAATCCGTTTCGGAAGTGCATCTTCAGGATATTGGAGTATTGCAACGACGGTGATCTCAACAGGGTCTGTTAATGCCATGCACGACAGCACAATGCCGCTTTCAGGTATGAACGAGCTGCTGGCCATGATGATCAACTGTTTCTACGGAGGCTGCGGGGTCGGAATTCTGAATTATTTCATCTTTATCATCCTTGCTGTATTCATCAGTGGTTTGATGGTAGGAAGGACGCCGGAATTCATGGGTAAGAAGATTGAAGCCAAAGAGATGAAAATCGCCATGATTGCAGCTTTGTTCCATCCGTTCTTAATCCTTGTAGGAACAGCATTAACCGCTTATTTGCCTGAATTTGGTGCCAAAACATTGAATAATCCAGGGTTCCACGGGTTCAGTGAAATGCTGTACGAGTTTACTTCTTCTTCTGCAAACAACGGTTCCGGATTTGAAGGTCTTGGTGACAATACCCCATGGTGGAATATCTCAACAGGAATCGTATTGCTGTTATCCAGATTTATTCCGATCATCGGACCGATAGCGATTGCAGGATTATTGGCACAGAAAAAATTCATCCCGGAAAGTTCAGGAACTCTGAAAACGGATACGGCTACTTTCGGCTTTATGACGCTGGCGGTGATCCTTCTTATTGCGGCGTTGTCTTTCTTCCCGGCCCTTACATTAGGACCTATTGCAGAACAGATCCAGTATTTCTCTAAATAAACATTAAAAATTAAAATCAATAGTCAACCATTAGGAAGATTGAAATATCAGGGAACCAGTCTAAACTCATCGAAACATTCACCTGAATATATTATCCATTTTCAATCCTTTTTGTTTTAATCTGTCTTAATGGTTACCGTTGATTTACAATTATATAACTCTTTCAAAAAAATGAAAAATCAATCACAGACATTGTTTCAAAAAGATTTGGTGAACGAAGCGATCAAACAGTCCTTCGTCAAACTGAATCCGAAAATCATGTTTAAAAATCCCGTGATGTTCCTGGTAGAGGTCGGAACTGTTGTGATGTTCATCGTAAGTCTTTTCAGCCTTACAGGAGACAAATCACAGGGAAGCTTTGCTTATAACTTTACCGTATTCATTATCTTATTTTTCACCGTTCTTTTCGCCAATTTTGCAGAAGCTATTGCAGAAGCAAGAGGAAAGGCACAGGCGGATACGCTTAGAAAAACACGTGAAGAAACTCCTGCTAAAGTAGTTTTGGAGAACAAACCGGGATTTCAGGTAGAAACTGTTCTGAGAATGTCTGCCGAAATGAAGCTTGGCGATATCTTTCTTTGCGAAACAGGAGATCAGATCCCGATGGACGGAGAAATCATCGAAGGACTTGCTACCATTGATGAATCTGCCATTACCGGAGAAAGTGCACCTGTTATCCGTGAATCCGGAGGAGATAAAAGCTCTGTAACCGGTGGAACAAAGGTTCTTTCGGACAGAATAAAAGTAAAAGTGACCACCAAACCGGGAGAGTCTTTTTTAGATAAAATGATTGCCCTTGTAGAAGGAGCATCAAGACAGAAAACACCTAATGAAATTGCATTAACTATACTTTTGGCAGGATTTACCCTGACCTTTATTATCGTAACACTCACTTTAAAACCTTTTGCAGACTATGCGCAGACTCCCATTACTATTGCGGCATTTATCTCACTTTTCGTTTGTTTGATTCCCACAACCATTGGAGGTCTGCTTTCTGCAATCGGAATCGCCGGAATGGACAGAGCCCTGAGAGCTAACGTAATTACCAAGAGTGGTAAAGCAGTGGAAACTGCCGGAGACATCGATGTACTGCTTCTTGATAAAACGGGAACCATCACCATCGGAAACCGTAAGGCGACGGAATTTCACCCTGCAGATGGAATCAGACTACCGGATTTCATTAAAGCTTCTGCGCTAAGTTCAGTAGCGGATGAAACACCGGAAGGAAAATCCATTATAGAACTAAGCCAGCTGAAATCAGAAGACCTTCTTGTTCCCAACCCTGTCTATATAGATTTCTCAGCGGAAACAAGAACCTCAGGAATTGATTTTGAAGACACAAGGATTAGAAAAGGAGCTTATGACACGATAAAAAAACTGACTGAAAAAGCCGGGAACATCTTCCCGAAAGAAACCCAGGATGCCGTTACCAAAATTTCCGAAAACGGAGGAACGCCTCTTGTGGTAAGCGTTAATGAAAAAGTCTGGGGTGTTATCGAACTTCAGGATATCATTAAAACAGGAATTCAGGAACGTTTCCAGAGACTGAGAAAAATGGGGGTAAAAACGGTAATGGTAACTGGCGATAATCCTCTGACTGCAAAATTCATTGCTGAAAAAGCAGGTGTAGATGATTTCATTGCTGAAGCCAAGCCCGAAGACAAAATGAACTACATCAAAAAAGAACAGCAGGAAGGAAAGCTGGTCGCCATGATGGGAGACGGAACGAATGATGCGCCGGCACTGGCTCAGGCCGATGTAGGAGTAGCGATGAACAGCGGGACACAGGCTGCAAAAGAAGCCGGTAATATGGTGGACCTTGACAATGACCCGACAAAGCTGATCGAGATCGTAGAGATCGGAAAACAGTTACTGATGACCCGTGGAACACTGACGACTTTCAGTATTGCGAATGACGTAGCTAAATATTTTGCCATTATTCCGGCATTGTTTATCACTTTCATTCCTTCCCTTCAGAAGTTGAATATTATGAATCTTCACAGCCCGGAAACAGCGATATTATCAGCCGTTATTTTCAATGCCGTGATCATTCCTTTCCTTATTCCGTTAGCATTAAAAGGCGTTGCTTATAAGCCGATTGGTGCGAGTGCGCTCCTGAGAAGAAACCTTTTAATCTACGGTTTGGGTGGTGTTATTGTTCCGTTTATCGGGATTAAAATCATCGATTTAGTGATCAGTTTATTCTATTAAAATTTAAAAAATGAAAAATCATATTGTTGCAGCATTCAGACTGACTATTGTAATGCTGGCTGTCATAGGAATTTATCTGCTTATCGTGTATGGAGGCTCCAAAATATTGCCTACGAAAGGAAATGCAGAGATCATCACTCAAAACGGACAGAAATTCTACGCCAATATCGGGCAGGAATTTAAATCAGAAAAATATTTCCACGGACGTCCTTCAGCTGTTGATTATAATGCAGCGGGAAGTGCCGGAAGTAATAAAGGACCGAGTAATGAAGAATACCTGCAGACTGTACAGAAAAGAATAGATACCTTAAAGATGACGCATCCGGGAATGGAAAATACAAAAGTTCCTGTAGAGCTGGTTACTGCCAGTGGAAGCGGCCTGGATCCGGATATTTCTGAAGAAGGCGCTTTGTATCAGGTAAAGAAAATTGCAGAAGTCAGAAATCTTTCTGAAGAAAAAGTAAGAGATTTAGTGAAAAATCAAACAGAAAAACCGTTTTTAGGACTTTTAGGTCCGTCAAAAGTAAATGTACTGAAGCTTAATATCGCTTTGGATCAATTAAAATAATCCAGCTATCACCGTGAAAAAATATATCATTACCAGTGCCGTATTATTCGGGATCTTTTTCCCAAAAGCACAATCATCAGATTCATTAAAAACAGAAAATAAAGTGACTTTTTCTGCCTATGCAGAACTTTTCTACACTTATGATTTTAATGAACCTGCCAATCATCTCCGTCAGAATTTTTTATACTCCTACAACAGACATAATGAGCTCAATCTGAATTTAGGATTGGTAAAAGCCAATTATCAGAGTGAAAATCTCCGCGCCAATGTAGCTTTAATGGCCGGAACCTATGCGCAGGATAATATGGCTGCCGAGCAGAATGCATTGCGTTATGTCAACGAAGCGAATATCGGGATCAAGATTTCGAAAACCAAAAACCTGTGGATCGATGCAGGGATTATGCCTTCCCACATCGGCTGGGAAAGTGCCATAGGAAAAGATAACGTGAATCTGACCAGAAGTTTTGCCGCTGAAAATTCACCGTATTTCGAAACAGGAGCAAAGGTTTCTTACACGTCAGACAACGGAAAATGGTTTTTAAGCGGATTGGTGCTCAATGGCTGGCAGCGGATTGCAAAGCCGGAAGGAAACCAGACGATTTCTTTCGGGCATCAGGTGACGTACAAACCGACAGAAAAAATTACGCTGAACAGCAGTTCATTCATCGGAAACGACAAATCGAAAGCTGAAAAAAGGATGCGGTATTTCCATGATCTTTACGGAAATTTTCAGCTGACAGACCGATTCTCAGCGTTGCTAGGGTTCGATATTGGGGCAGAACAGAAAGAGAAAGGAAGCAGTAATTATAATATCTGGTACACTCCAAATATATTAATGAAATACCAGTTAGACAACAAATGGGCCTTGGCAGGACGGGTTGAATATTACAATGATAAAAACGGCGTCATCATCAGCACCAAACCGCCTAATGGTTTCCAAACCTTCGGATATTCCCTGAATGTGGATTATGCAATATTGAAGAACGTGGTTTTCCGGACAGAAGCGAGAGGATTTACTTCTAAAGATGCCATTTTCGTGAAGAATGGTGAGATGAAGCAGGGAAATTTCTTTATCACAACAAGTTTGGCTGCCTGGTTTTAGAAAGTGAAAAATAATTAACCACAAAAGTCACAAAAGCTTTTAACACTTAAGTTATTTGAAGTTTAAATGCTTTGTGAAAGGAAGATCACATAAGTTTTTCAAAAATCAAAGATTTTAAACAAGGTTGAAATAAAATTGGATAAAACGCAAAGGCGCAAAGATTTATTTAAATGCGTTTTTAAGGCGCAAGAAAATCTGAGATTTTCAGCTAGGGTGATGACGAGATTGCTTCGTCGCTGTGCTCCTCGCAATGACAGCGGTATTCAATTTTATCGAAGATAAAATCCTAGCGCCTTAAAACATTCGAATTAGAAAAATCTTGCGTCTTTGCGATGACCAATAAAATACCTAAACATCTGTAAAAATCCCTGTAATCTGTGGTTAAAAAACCAACCACAAAAGTCACAAAAGTCACAAAAGCTTTACAATTAAGTTATCTGAAGTTTAAATGCTTTGTGGAAAGAAGTTCACATAAGTTTTAAAAAAATCCAAGATTTTTATTCTAATGATTATCAAAATCTGTGGAATCCGTTTGATCTGTGGGAGATAAAAACATCAACAAAATAGTCAGCGAAACATTTTATACAGAATAATCGTAACTTACTTATACATTCTAAAGTGGTGGAAAATAAACCTTTTGTACCTTTTGTGTTAAAAAAAATAAAGCAAAAAAATTCAATGTCATCAGCAAAACATTTTTTAGAATTGATCCAGAAATCCAGAAAAGGAAAATTCAAGATCTATATTGGGATGAGTGCAGGCGTGGGGAAAACATTCCGTATGCTTCAGGAGGCACAGTCTCTGCTGCGTAACGGCATTGATGTGAAAATTGGTTATGTAGAAACTCATGACCGTGAAGAAACCGTAGCCCTTACCGACGGTATTCCCGAAATACCAAGAAGATCGGTGTTCTATAAAGGTAAAAACCTGGAAGAAATGGATCTTCAGACTATTATTAATGAACATCCCGAGGTGGTTCTTGTGGATGAATTGGCGCATACCAATGTAGAAGGTTCCAAAAACAAAAAAAGATGGCAGGATGTGCTGGAAATTCTTGATAATGGGATCAATGTCATCAGTGCCATGAATATTCAGCATATTGAAAGCCTGAATGAAGAGGTGAAAAATATTACAGGAATAGAAGTCGCTGAACGTGTTCCTGACAAAATTCTGGGTCTTGCCGATGAGGTGGTGAATATAGACCTTACTGCAGATGAACTGCTGACCCGTCTTAAAGAAGGAAAAATTTATAAAAAAGAAAAAATCCAGACCGCGCTTACCAATTTCTTTCAAAGCGGACATATCCTGCAGCTCCGGGAGCTTGCCTTAAAAGAAGTGGCTGCCCATGTAGAAAGAAAGGTAGAAACAGAGATAAAAACGGAGAATTTTAAACCCATAAAGTTTCTGGCTTGCATCAGTAGTAATGAAAAGATTGCAAAAAATATAATCAGGAAAACAGCCCGTCTGGCGAGCTATTACAACAGCCAGTGGACGGTTCTGTATGTTCAGAAGCCGTCAGAGAATCCTGAAAAAATAGCCCTCGACAAACAGCGGTATTTGATTAATAATTTTAATTTAGCACAGGAATTGGGGGCAAAGGTGGTCCGGGTAAAAGAAAGCAGCGTCCACAAAGGAATTCTGGATTATGTGATTGCCCATAATATCACCACAGTTTGCATTGGAAAACCCCACGCAGAGCTCTGGCAGCGTCTTTCCGGCTACAGCTGGATTTATACGCTGATGAACAGGCTGAATGAAAGGCAGATAGATATTATTATTTTATCTTAGAAGTAATGAAACTTAAAACAAAACTCACCCTAGGCGTAGGTCTTTTATTTTTACTGATCGTTCTCATGTCAGTGATCGGATCCGTCTATATCAATAAACTGAAATCGGATACGGAAAAGATCCTTACGGCCAATTACAACAGTCTGGAGTTTTCCAAAAATATGTTGCTGGCACTGGATAAAATAAGTACGGACAGTGCTATTGCCGTTAATGATTTTCAGAAAAACAATAAACTGCAGGAGAAAAATCTTACTGAATTTGGCGAAAAGGAAGCGACTCAAAGTCTGAATCTCCATTTCAATAGCTACCTGAAAAAAGCTTCTCCGGAAAAGGAAAAACTAATACGTGAAGATCTGGCCAAAATCATGTCCCTGAATATGAAAGGGATTGAAAGAAAAAGTGATATCGCCATCATTACTGCTGAAAATGCCACCTTCTGGATCGTGAGTTTGGGAACAGTTTGTTTTCTGATTGCTTTTACCCTGCTTTTTAATTTGCCACAAACCATTGCAGAACCCATCAACCAACTTACATTCAGTATCCGTCAGATTGCGGCTAAAAATTACAGTGAACGGGTACATTTCAAAGGCAGCGAGGAGTTCAACAGTCTTGCAGATTCTTTCAACACCATGGCGGAAAAACTTCAGGAGTACGAAAGCAGCAGTCTTTCCAAGCAACTGATGGACAAAAAACGAATTGAAACGCTGGTGAACAATATGCATGATGCAGTGATTGGGTTGGATGAAAACCATTTTATCTACATGATCAATGACGAAGCGCTGAAGATCACCGGTCTGCATAAAGAAGAAATCATCGGAAAAACGGTTCATGAAGTGGCTGTCAATAACGATCTGATACGGGAACTTCTTAAAAATATTGATCATCCGGTGAAAGAACCGATCAAGATTGTTCGGGATCATAAAGAAAATTATTTTGAACAGGATATTATCCCTATTAATATTGTAAAAACGGGTGAAAAGGAAACCAAATATATCGGGAAAGTGATTCTTCTCCGCAACATTACCCCTTTCAAAGAACTTGATTTTGCTAAAACCAATTTCATAGCTACCATTTCACATGAGCTTAAAACACCAATATCTGCCATAAAAATGGGAGTACAGCTACTTGGAAACCAAAAATTCGGAGAACTGAATGACCAGCAGAAAGAATTGCTGAAAAGCATCAATGACGATGGTCAAAGGCTATTGAATATTACCGGAGAACTGCTGAATCTTTCGCAGGTAGAAACCGGAAATATCCGCCTGACTGTTGAAAAATGTTCACCGAAAGAAGTGGTGCAGGCTGCCGTGAAAAATGTCGAAAAGCTGGCAGAACAAAAGAATATTCTCATCAATACCGAATATCTTTTAGGCGACAATGATTTTGTGAATGCCGATTTCGATAAAACGGTCTGGGTGATGAATAATTTCCTTACCAATGCCGTTAAACATTCTTTCCAGGACGAAAATATCAGTATCACAGTAGAAAAACAGGACTCAATGATTCAGTTCAGCATAACCGATACCGGAAGCGGAATTGATGAAAAGTATCACCGCCAGATCTTCGACCGCTATTTTCAGGTGCCGGGAGAACATCAGAACGGAACAGGGCTTGGACTGGCTATTTCCAAAAATTTTATAGAAAAGCAAAACGGCGAGATAGGAGTGAAGAGTTCCCCCAATCAGGGAAGTACTTTTTATTTCAGACTGCCGGTGGTTTAAACAGATTTTAAATAAAATTTTTTAAATTCGAATGAAAATCGCACAAGGTGAATACATCAGATTTAAAAGCTGACTTGATCAACAGAATCAGTCAGTTAAAAGAAAAAAGAATGATGGAGGAGATTCAAAAACTGCTGGATTTTGAATTGAACGAAAACGAATATATTCTTACTGAATCCCAAAAAGAAAGAATTGCTGAAGCACAGGCAGAATACAAAAACTCAGCATATCTTACGGAGAATAAAGCCAATCAGGATATTGAAGAATGGCTGGGAGAAAAGTAACCTTTATAAATAAGAAGGAAGGAAAATAAAATTTGATATGATGAACAGAGTTCCAAAGGTGAAAAAAGTGATGCAGGATCAAAATTCTGAAGCCTGGAAGCAGCTGTGTCTTTATATTGATAAAGTGGCGGAAGAAGGACATGAGGAATTTGAACCGAGAACAGGAATTGGTTCAGAATTGTTTCAATTGATCGAAACGCTTCCAAAATCTATTGCCAAGCTGAAAAAAGTGAAAAAAATGATGCTTTATGGAAGTCATTTAAAGCAGATACCGCCGGAAATAGGCGAAATGGAATCGCTGGAAGAGTTTATTCCTTATACTTCTTATAACCTTATGTGGTTTCCTTATGAAATCATACATTGCAAAAATCTTAAAAGAAGTACGGTGAGTACAAGAGCGCTTTATGGAAATTATAAATTCCGGACCCATTTTCCTAATCTATATCAGCTCCCTTTAAGGTATTATGATTCCGAAATTGTAAAATGCAGTATCTGTAAAAATGAAATACCGGAAAATGAACCGGATCAGTATTGGATTTCATTACCGATCGCCACAGATGTTCTTCCTTTACTGGTGAATGTATGCTCAGAAAGCTGTAAAGCAAAGATTCCGCAACCTTCAGAATTATATGTTCAGTTTCCACATAAAGGAGGAGAATTTATAAAGCAACCCAAAAAATATTAATTTAATAGCCATTTTGATTTCTACCAATGTCTGATCATATCTTCGATTACGTATTACCCGTCTTTGTAGCGGCGCTGGTGATATTTAGGATATTTTGTTATCTTCAGAATAAAAAAATAATCACAAAATACAGGCAGCCGAGCTCCAGTGAATTGAAAAATATCAGTGGAAAGATTGTTGTAGAAAGTGGTTTTCTACGTAAAAATTTCCGTTATTGTACTTTTCACATTCTGCTGAATCAAAACTCGGTTTTTTTATTTCCTACGGACTTCTATTTTATTCACAGCCGTTTTATCAATCTGACTTTTAATTCTGATAAGAGAAACACGAAAAATCCTACAGGGCTCAGAGAATTTAGTTTCAGTAATGATTCTGTTGTTTTAATCTCTTATCCCGATTTTCTGGTTAACAGGAAACGAACGATCTATCTACAGCACCTTACACCTGACCAGATCAAGCTTTTTCAGGAAGCTTTAAAGAATAGAATGCCTTCTGCCTTGCATTAGTAAAATTCTTTTAAATTTACAGCTTAACAAAACATTCCATGAAAAGACCAATCAGTCTGTTATTATTCCTGTTCTTTTTCTCTGTCTACTCTCAGGTTTCTGATAAAACAGCAGCTATTATAAAACCTCTTGAAAAAAATAAATTATTCTATACAGGGAGTGATGGAGAAATGAAAAAAGTTGAAAAATTATTGTTAAAAAAAGCGAGTACGGAAGAACTTGTGTTCTTAGCAGAGAAAGGCGAAAATGTTTATATTAAGGCAACAGCCATTGATGTTCTGGCTAAGAAAAAAGAAGGTGATAAAATACTCGAAATTTTTAAAAAAAATCTTCATTCAAAAGAGAAATTGACTTATAGAACGGATTGTCTTGTAGATGATTATCTTTTGTCTGTCCATATTTTTGAATCAGTTTCTGTAGGGTCTAATTTTTCAGAAAAAGAAAAAGAGAATCTTGAAAGGAAAATGGAATATCTCGCGCTGAATGCATATCCTATTAACATGGAGCTTCTGGAAGCCTTGGCCTATGGCCTACCGATGAATAATGATATCTATACCAAAATCAGAAAGATAGTGGTGGATACAAAATCACCAGAACTGCTTGCAACCCTTGCAAAATATAAAAATCCAAATGATATAGAACTGATCAAAAGCTTTGGATTGAGCGCGTATTCTGCTATTGAGAAATTCCCTGATCCAAAATTTCTTCCGTTTATAAAAGAAAATATTAAGGATTCCCTGGATTTTCATGTGATGTTTGCGCTATCCAAATTTTGCAGTGAAGAGGCCAAAGAAATTGTGATCAAAGCGATTGCGCTGGATAAGAAACAGAGTGAAAAAAATGATTGCGGCAACGGATGCCTTTCCACGATTTATCAGCATATTTATATGGAAAGATGCAAACTTTACTATCCTTTATTGGCAGATCTGTGGCTAACAGATAAAATTATATCTTTTGATATTCTGGACGATTATGAAAAAAAGCATACCCAAAAAGAAACAGCAAAATTTCTGCTTGATGGGTTTTTGCTGCCCGGGGAAGCGGAAGTTATTGCGGTTAATCGATTTGATATGGACGACCATGTCATGGATAATGCCTCTAGTGATATGACCTTTGACAGTGGTTTGAGGCTTGTCAAACTGTTGGAAAGAACTAAAAAGATATCGAGGGAAGCTTATGAAAAAGGACTGAGAAATTCTCTTCCGTATATGGATCCTCTCAGATTTCCCAGTTTTATATCCCAACTGAAAGATCATGCTTCAGTTTTGCAAAATAAAGATTTCCTGCTGAACCAACTGAAAAATAATGAAAATCCTTACGAACTGCTTTTTCTCATGAAAGGGATAAAAATGCTTAAGGATAAAAACCTTTTCAATGAAGGAGCTGTCATTGTAGTCAGCAGAAAAGCGGAATTTAAAAAGTTTCCGGTCTGGGAAGAAAAATACAGAAGTTTTATCAAAGAAAATAACATCAAAGAATAATTGAACAATGAATACGATAAAAATCTTTTTGATCAGTCTGTTTTGTATCTTTCTCCACACGCAGGTGTCGGGACAGGCTTTTAAACTGGAAGAGCTTGCGAGATTTAACCAATTGAGTATGGCTGCTTTTAAAACAGAAATTAAGACACATCAATATACGTTCTACGACAAAACAGAAAGCCCTGTATTCATTCTGTTTGAGTATGACAGTCCGGGTTATATCTACAAGATCGGAAAATTTGAATATACGGAGGAAAAATCTCAGGACAATATAGAGTTTCAGTTCAAGGATAAAAAAGAGCATGATGCCTACATAAAAACAATGCTTGCAGCAGGCTATAAACAGACCGAAAAAGGAAAGATTATGACCGGAGAAATCTATGTGGATTACTTTAAAAATAAAGCACAGATCCGAATGGTTTATCCTAAAACTTCACGGGACAACTATACGATTCTCGTTTTTAAATAAACCGGTTTTCAATAAGGGCTAAATCTGGATTAAAACTAAAAAGCTATGCTGGGATTCTTCATTTATGTATTACTGGTCTTTGCTGCAGCGAATTTATATTATTTCTTATTTTCAAATAATCCAGGCTGGAAAAGGATGATGCTGTATGTCGTGCTTCCTTTCTCAGCTCTTCTTTTGGTTACTGACATATTTTTAAGCCTTATAGATTCTGATGATCTGGTGCGTAATACCGGAGACTTCTTTATATTCCTTTTGTTTTCCAATATTTTGCTGGCCGGTTTTGCTTTTTTTCTTTTGGTAATTCATAATACGGTTACCGGGATGTTTTCGTCAGCTAAAAGCTATGGGACTTACGTTTTTGTATTTACGGTGACAGCATTTTTTGGATGTCCTTTGCTTGCTTTTGTTTTATATGCGTTGGTATCACTTATTTTTGGACTCGGATCATAGGAATAGAAAAGAGCTGTGAACAAAATCACAGCTCTTGTAGATATAAAAAAGATGATGAGTTTAATTTTTTATGAATTTCTGAACCATCGTTTTGTCTTTGCTGAATAGTTTAATGATGTAATTTCCTTTGGCCAGTTCAGAAACATTCACAGCATCACCTTTTACGCTTTTCGTATTCATAATTCTTCCGGCTGCATCATAAATTTCAGCTTTGATGATCTCTTCACCGGATTTGATGTGAAGAATATCCTGTACCGGATTGGGATAAATACTTAGATTTCCCTTGTCACTTTTAGTTTCTGCCGTAGCCAGTATGCCTCTGACAGCCGTTGTATAAGTATTTGTAATAATCGGGGCATTATAATCAAAATAAATATCGGCGGTATTGCTGAATACATCACCGGATGTCAATGTAGATTTCGTTTTGATTTTGAAAGAAATATATCCGTCGTTATTGGCGTCATCAAACGGAAGCTGGATATTCTGGAAAATAAATTCTGCCATATTGGTTCCGGACATTCTCGTTACAAAACTGTGGCTTGCGCTTAATGGCATTAATGTAGAAATATCAAATTTGGAAGCATCAATCACATCTTTTACTACGATATTTCTTGCATTGGCAGTTCCGTTATTTTCAAAGCGGATCAGGTAATGAACGTAATCTCCCACCTGAGTCTGTGCGATCATCGTCCCTTCAAGACAGGTTTTATCATTTGGATCCAGAGAATTCACCACCGTTTGGTTCAGGGTAAACGTATTGTCAGTAGGCGTATCATCCGGCGCTCCGTTGATCTGTGCAGTATAATGCAGGATGTCACCGTCATGTAAAGGCGGGGTATCTGTAGGGGTATTCATTTCAAATTTAGCCTTGATTTCTCTTGTTTCAAAAGGAAGAAGACCCGTGAAATTCCAGTTCAGATTTCCGGTTGA
The DNA here is from genome assembly GCF_900128945.1 of Chryseobacterium sp. OV279. Lineage (GTDB taxonomy): Bacteria > Bacteroidota > Bacteroidia > Flavobacteriales > Weeksellaceae > Chryseobacterium. The sequence continues at coordinate 148,877 of NZ_FQUD01000002.1, forward strand.
CTGTGAATTTGGAGTTACTGTAGCATTCATAAAATCCATCACGCTGTCATTGAAACTGAATCCAATGGTTCCGGACTGCATGGTTGTTCCTTTATTTTTGAAAACAATTTTGTAATCCGATTCAAATCCCGGTACTGCGGAATCCAGAGGGATAATGACAATTTCAAGATCCGGATGAGAACCGTTTGCTGTCATGCAGAAATCCCTGGTCAATGGACTTGCCTGTGAAGGAAAATTCGCAGTGGAAGACAATGGAGAAATGTTGAAATAAGTAGGGTTTTCAAGAACCGGTGTCAAGGTATATAATCCTGCCGGTACCGGAATAGAGTAGTTTCCGGAATAGTCTGCAATGATACTTCCCGTAGTTCCGCCTCCTGAAATATTGATTTTCTGGAAAGCTTTATTTAAATCTGCCGGATCGCAGCCGTTTCCATTAAGGTCATATTTGGTATTGCCTTTAACGGTATAAAATGTACCGCCTGGAGTGAACGAGCAGTAAGAGTTTACCGTTACATTATTGTATCCGTACGTTGCATTTTGGCTTATGATATTGTTCATTTCTGAATCATCACAACAGATATAACTTAAATTGGGGTTGTTTTGATAACCTCCGCTCGTAAATCTTCCGTTTTTTATAAACAGGCTCTGTAAATTGTTGTTTGGAACATTGAGTGAATTCAGGGCTGTGTTGTGGCTGATGTCAAGAGAAGTCAGCTGGTTGTTATTCAGGAAAAGCGTATTCAGTAAAGGCACAACTGAAAGATCAATACTTGTGAGCTGGTTATTCAGTATCCTCAGATAAGTTAAGATCGGACTCTGACTTAAATTAATCGTAGAAAGACTGTTATAACTGGCTTCCAGTGTTTTTAATTTAGGCGTATTCTGAAGATTAATGGAGGTAAGTTGGTTGGCTGAGCATACAACGTCTTCAAGTTTTGTTAAGTTACTCAAATCAAGATTCGTCAATGAATTTCCGGAAATATTAAAGCGATACAGATCAACCAGCGAGCTTAGATTGATGCTGGAGATGTCATTGTTGCTGCAGAGCAAAAACTTCATCGTTGTACTTCCTGAATAATTAATGGTCTGTACCTTTCCTCCCGTACACGTCAGAATATTCATTTTCGGAAGATTGGAAATATCGAGATTGACAATTTTAGCATTGGATACATTGATGTTTTCAAGAAGAGGGCAACCTGTAAAATTGGCGGCAGTCATATTGACGTTATTCGTGAAACTTACCAGTGCAAGCTTCGGCATCCCGCTCACATCTGTAGAAAGCATGTTCGGACAGTTCGATACTTCCAGATATTCCAGATTCGTAAATGATTTTACACCTTCTATGGAAGAGATCTGAAACGAACCGTTGTTGGAGCTATAAATATTGATATTCCGGATGTTGAGGGCTTCAGAAACCTGTATTTCGCCGTCATTATTGGTGTCGATATTGATCCATTGTCCTGCAAGATTTTGGGTGATTTGGTTAGTAGCATTTCCCGAAAGCAGTTTAGCTTTAAAAACCGGATCCGAAATGCTGACAATCTGTGCAACGACAGATAAATGTGCAATGAACAGCACAAAAAAGTAGATTTTTTTCATGGTTTGGTGATATTAGTTGTGTAAATATATAAAAAATAATATTGCGAAAAATAATTACTTTTTGGTTTTTAATTAATTATATAATGATGTTTTTATTGATTTTAATTAAATTAAATTCTTTGAATTGATTATTTGTGTTAATTTTTTTCAAATGATAATTTGAATACTTTTTGAATCTGAATCGTTCTGCAAACCATGTCAAGGTTCAAAACCTTGACATGGTTATTAGCTAAAACAAAAAAAGCTGTGAGATTCTCACAGCTTTTAAAGTATAATAACGTCAATTACTTTTAGGCTTTAATAAATTTAAGCGCCAGCGTTTTGTTTTTTGTAGAAACTTTGATGATGTAATTTCCTTTCGCCAGATCAGAAACATTCACAGCATTGTTCTTCACACCTGCCGTATTAAGGATTCTTCCGGCTGCGTCATAGATTTCAGCTTTAATAACCTCATCTTTTGATTGGATATAAAGAAGATCTTTTACCGGATTCGGATAGATTCTGAAATCATCTTTGCTGGTATTCACTTCAGATGTTGCCAGTACGGTTTGTACTGAAGTGGTATACGTATTGGTGACGATAGGAGCGTTATAGTCAAAATAAATTCTGGCTGTATTGCTGAAGCTGTTTCCGGCTGTTAAAGTAGATTTTGTCTTAATTTTGAATGAAACATAGCCGTCATTATTGGCATCATCAAAAGGAAGCTGAATATTTTCAAAAATAAATTCCGCCGTATTGGTTCCCGAAATTTTGGTGACAAAACTGTGACTTCCGTTTAATGGAACCAGCGTAGACAGATCAAATTTGGAGGTGTCAATATCATCTTTTACAACAATATTTCTTGCATTGGCAGTACCGTTGTTTTCAAACCTGATCAGATAATGAACATAATCTCCAACCTGAGCCTGTTCAATGGATGCGCCTTCCAGACAGGTTTTATCATTCGGGTCAAAAGAATTTACAACTGTCTGATTCAATGTAAATGTGTTATCTGCAGGAGTTTCATCTGCAACCCCGTTGATCTGGGCCGTGTAGTGAAGCACATCACCCATATTTAAAGAAGGGGTCTGCGTTGAGGTATTCAAAGTAAACTTAGCTTTGATTTCTCTCGATTCAAAAGGAAGAAGATTCGTGAAATTCCAGTTTAAAACTCCCGTAGATTGAGAATTGGGAACTGTAGTTGCACTTACAAAATTCATCAGGTCATCATTGAAACCGAATACCACATTTCCTGACTGCGTTCCGGTTCCTTTATTTTTGAAAACAATTTTATAATCTGCATCAAACCCCGGAACAGCAATATCTGTCGGGATAATTACAACTTCAAGATCCGGATGATTGCCATTGGCCGTCATGCAGAAATTCTGTGTTAGTGGGCTTGTTTGCGCAGGGAAATTAGCCGTTAAACTTGTTGGTGAGATATTAAAATAAGTCGGATTTTCAAGAACCGGGCTGATGGTATGGGCTCCCGCCTGTACTGGAATTGAGTAATTTCCTGAACTGTTAGCCATTATACTTCCTGAAATACTTCCGCTGGTAATATTGAATTTTTGGAATGCTTTGTTGGGATCATTCACATCACAACCATTATTGTTACTGTCAAATTTTGTATTTCCTGAGATCGTGTAAAAAGCTCCACCCGGAGTAAATGAACAGTATGAATTCACAACACATGAAGTGGTAGAAGGCAGTAAGGCATTTACGTTGGAAATTTCAGAATCATCTGCACAAATATACGCAAGATTGGGTGTGCTGGAAAAAGTGGAATTAATACTTTGTGTAAAGTTATTGATGCCATTTTTAATAAATAGTGACTGAAGGTTGGGATTCATGTCACAAGAAAATGATTTTAGATTTGCATTGTGAGATAAATCAAGACTTATAAATTTGTTATACGTACAATTGAGGACCTCAAGTTTAGAAAATGTGCTGAAATCAAATGCTGTAAACTGATTGCCTGAAATAGTTAAATATTTTAAATTGGGTGTTTGATTTAAAGGTATGGTTGTGAGCTTATTTGAAGGGAGATATAAGGTGTTGAGATTTGTATTATTATTTAAATATATATTGGAAAGAAGAGATTGCGTAATATGCAAATCATATAAATTTGTTAATCCCGATACGTCAATAGACGAAATCTTACTCATAAAAATGTCAAGACTATATAGCTGGCTGCAACCCTGTACGTTTATTGATGACAAAAGTGAGCACATATTGGTCTCTACATTGCGTAGTAATGGACTGTTGCTTAAATCAAGCGTTTGTAATGATGGAAAGCTGTTTATATAAATATCAGTGAGATTGGTGAAACTTTTTATCCCCTCCATTGAGGTGAGATTATTGAAAAAGTAAGAATGATTTGGAATTACATTTAAATCAAAATTTAATTTGCTGATACTGGCTGCTTCAGATAATTGAATTTCTCCATCATGATTGGCATCAATAGTAACATAAAATCCATTGAGATTCTGAGCCAAGTAGGGAGTGTCAGCAAGCAGGATCTGCTTAAAATTGGCATCAGGAATATTCACAGTCTGAGCCTGAAATAAAGAAAGGATCATCATACAAATGATGAAGTAGATTTTTTTCATGGATTAATCTTATTTAGTTTATTATTCTTTTCTTGGTGAAAAAGAACAAAAATAAACCATTGAAATCTAATTTCAATGGTTTAATTATAATTTGTTAAATATTTTACTGTTTCTCTATCAGATTCAGAAACTCCTGTTCATCCAGAATCGTGATGGTTCCGATATCCTGAGCCTTTTTTAGCTTGCTTCCTGCCTTTTCTCCAACCACCAGGAAGTTGAGGTTTTTAGATACTGCAGAAATATTTTTCCCACCATGTTTTTCCACCATTTCTTCCGCAGATTCTCTGGTGAATAAGGATAGTTTTCCTGTGAAAAGGAATGTTTTTCCTTCCAGAACATTGGATAAAACCTCATTCGTACTTTCGCCTTTTTCAAGCTGTACTCCGTAAGACTTCAGACGTTCGATCATCAGAATATTTTCAGAATTCTTGAAAAATTCCACAATACTTACCGCGATCTTCGCTCCGATATCTTCTACCTGACAAAGTTCTTCTACAGTGGCTTCCTTCAGCTCATCAATGGTCGCGAAATTTTTTACCAGCTTCTTGGCAACCGTTTCACCCACATGCTTGATCCCGATTCCGTAAAGAACCTTTTCAAAAGGAATTTCCTTGGACTTCTCAATCCCCGAAATAATATTCTGCGCAGATTTTTCCGCCATCCTTTCCAGAGGAAGAATCTGCTCCTTCGTTAAAGCATAAAAGTCAGCAGGATTTTCAACTAACTTTTCTCTGTAAAGCTGTTCTATCGTCTCACTTCCAAGATTATCAATATTCAAAGCCTTTCTGGAAACATAATGAATCATTCTTCCCACCACCTGAGGCGGACAGTGAAGTTCATTCGGGCAGAAATGGATTGCTTGGTCAACGATTTTCACCAATTCAGTTCCGCATTCAGGACAGTTTTTAATATATTCGATTTCTCTGCTTTCGGAAGTTCTTTTTTCAGTGTGTACGCCTACAATTTTAGGAATGATCTCACCGCCTTTTTCCACATACACAAAATCATGCTCATGCAGATCCAGTTTTTTAATGATATCTTCATTGTGAAGAGAAGCTCTTTTGACAATAGTTCCTGCCAGGAGAACAGGTTTTAAATTGGCCACCGGAGTGATGGCTCCCGTTCTTCCTACCTGATAAGAAACACTCTGAAGCTCAGTTTCCACCTTTTCAGCTTTGAATTTATAAGCCATCGCCCATCGCGGTGATTTTGCGGTGTAGCCCAGCTGTCTCTGCTGCTGTAAAGAATTCACTTTTAAAACAATTCCATCAATTTCAAAAGGAAGATTATGACGTTCCGTATCCCAGAAACTGATAAATTCCTTCACTTCATCCATCGTTTTGCAGAGTTTCGCCTGCTGTGAGGTTTTAAAGCCCCAGCCCTGTGCTTTCTGAAGCAGCTCCCAATGCGTTTCTGCAGGAACATCCTCAGAAATAAACTGGTAAAGTACAGAAGACAGACTTCTTTTTCTTACCTCGCCGCTGTCCTGCATTTTTAAACTTCCGCTGGCGGTGTTCCTTGGATTCATAAAAGGATCCAAACCTTCCTCTTCACGCAGTTTATTGAGTTTATCGAAATTTTTTCTCGTCAGATAAATTTCACCTCTCATAAAAAACTGAGCCGGGAAATCACCTTTCAGCGTCAGGGGAATATCCGAAATAGTTCGGACGTTGGAAGTGATCTCATCTCCCTGAAAACCGTCACCACGCGTTACGGCCTGGGACAGCTTTCCGTTTTCATAAAGAATAGAAATAGAAGCCCCGTCATATTTCAGCTCAGCAACAAATTCCACCGGATCATTGATGGTTTTGATAATTCTCTTCTCCCAGTCTTCCAGATCATCGAAATCATAGGAATTATCCAGAGAATACATTCTGAACTTATGCTGAATGGTAGGGAATACTTTGGTAATTCCTCCGCCTACACGTACCGTAGGTGAATTCTCGTCGTAAAATTCAGGGTGTTTTGCTTCCAGATCCTGAAGCTCTTCCAGAAGCATATCAAACTCATAATCAGAGATTGTAGCGGCATCTAGATGGTAGTAATTTTCATTATGCTGATGGAGCTCTTTTCGGAGCTGCTCTATCTTTTGCTGTATATTTTCAGACATTCCGTTCTATCTTTTGAGCAAAAATAGCTAAACTAATCTCATTAAAAAATACCGCAATAAAATATTATGGGAAAATTAAAAAAGCGTAATATGGCTTAACATGTTGATTGAATGTAAATTAAAGCACTTGTTTAAATTAATTTAACACAACGTTATGATTAAGTTGAAAATTTGTTAAAGCTCTCTTAAACACCCGGTCCATAAAGTCAAAATACCTTTGCACATCTAATTTGTTAAGATGAGAAAAGTAAAGATTGTACTAGGATTATTGTTTTTGGGATTTGGAACACTGGCTTATGCGCAGACTACGCAGGCTTCTATTGTGGGAAGAATTACCGGACTGGGCAGTACCGCTCAGGAAAAAGTGAAAGTAACCATAGTGAACGAGTCTACAGGGTTCAGGACGGAGACGGAAACCAATTCGAAAGGTGAATATATTTTTAAAGAAATTCCTCTGGGCGGACCTTATACGGTGATCGTGAACGAGGAAAAGAAAGAAGGATATAACGTTAACTTCGGAGACCAGGTTACGGTAAACATGAGCTTAGGTGGAGACGAAAAGCAGATAGAAGAAGTGGTAGTCACCGGAAACCTTAAAAACAAGATCGGAAACCTTGGAGCGGCTACAGCGATTTCAGCGAAGAACATCAGCATGCTCCCGGTCAACGGAAGAAATTTCACCAATCTTACTGAATTATCTCCACTAAGCGGAAAAGGGGGAAACCTGTCCGGACAGCTGGGATCTTCTACCAACTTTACGATCGACGGAATGACGGCGAAAAACCCGACTTCTGCAGGATCTACAACCAGCCGTAGTGGTGCACCGTTTTCTATCTCGATAGAAGCAGTTCGTGAATTTAAGATTACTACTAACCAATATGATGTAACCCTGGGAAGAAGCGGTGGTGGAACGGTAAGTGCCGTTACCAAATCCGGGACGAATAAATTCTCGGGAAGTGCATGGGAATATCTGAGAACAAACTGGCTTTCCAGCCCGTATGACATCAGAGGGAACAAAAGAGAAAATGATTTCTCTACATCTCAGTTCGGTTTTTCATTGGGAGGGCCAATCATTAAAAACAAATTACATTTCTTCGTTGCATGGGATCACCAGTTAGATTCAAGGCCGTTGCAAATTGCAGATATCAAATCTACAGATGATGAAAAAAGATTTAATACAACCACGCAGACGCTAAACCAGTTTCTGGATATTGCAAGATCAAAATACGGGGTAGGAAATTCGCCACAGTTCGGAAGTTTTGATAAGGTAAGAAATTCAGATGCCGGTTTCCTTCGTCTGGACTGGCAGATCAACGAAAAAAACTTATTGACATTACGGAATAATTTCACGTATGACCTGAATAAAAACGGATTGGCAGATAATACCGCGATCAATTTTTTTGAGTCTTACGGGAATGATAAAAACCTTGACAATAGCTTACTTTTGACGTTGAGAACGAACGTTAGACCGAATATCACGAACGAATTAAAAGCACAATATTTATACACGTTTCAGGACAGTTATCAGAACAATCAATTAGGAAAACCGGTTCCAAGAGCAGTGGTAGAAGGTGTTACATCCAGTGTTGGAGCCACCAATATCCAGATTGGAGGGCATCGTTTCGGTCAGGAAGGTTTCAGGAATAACGTATTCCAGATTGTAGATAATTTATACTACAACACGGATAAAATTAAATATACTTTTGGGGTAGACCTGATGTATACCAGATCAAAATCTGTCTACGGAAGTGAAGTGAACGGAAGATTCCAGTTTCAGGGTATGAAGAATTTTGAAGATCTTAAGCCTTACAGATTCTACAGAGAAGTACCTTTGATGGATGATCCGTCTGTAAGATCCAGTATCTGGAATGCAGGATTATATGGGCAGATTCAGACCAAAATAGCAACAGGCCTTGATTTTATGGCCGGATTAAGATTCGATTATGGAGGATATCCGAAAGCTGAATTCAATCAGAAGCTTTTTGATGAAATGGGCATCAGAACGGATAATCAGATCAAATCATTTGTGATCCAGCCGAGATTTCAGTTTGACTGGAATATCAACGAAGGCAATAAAGATTTCTTAAAATTTGGTGCAGGAATCTTCTCTTCCGATATCAATAATTATATGGTGATCAATAACCTTGTTTTTGACGGAAAGCATTTGGCAACAGTAGATGTGAATCCCGGTAATGTTGGTCTGACTCCTAATTTCCCAGGATATAGAGATGACTACGGAAGCGTACCGTCACTTTCACAGTATCAGATCCCGACTATCAATTATACAGGTAAAGATGCGAAAATTCCAATCGTTTATAAAGCGAATATCTCTTATACCCACTTCTTTAATGAAAGATTCAGAGCGGGAATTGCAGGATACATGGCATTGGGAAGAAACAATTATTTTTACTACGACAGAAATATGAAGGCTAATCCGGCTTTCAACTTAGCCAACGAAGGTGGAAGAGGCGTATATGTACCTGAATCTACGATCATCAATAATGCAAATAACAGTGTAAGTATCGACTGGAAAGAAGGAAGAATCAATAAAAAATTCGGAAGAGTGCTTGAGCTTGTGAGTGATGGTAAAGTGAACCAGTACTCATTCGTGGTGGATACCAGCTACCGTTACTGGAAAGATGGGGAGATCACGGCAAGTTATACCTGGTCTGATATCAAAGACAATACCTCATACAATGGAAACGTAGCGAATTCGGCGACACTTTCCACACCGGTTCAGGGGGATCCGAGAGATTTAAGAATGACTTATTCTGATAACCAGTTCCGAAATAAAATAGTGCTTTACGGAAACTCGCCTACTATTGCAGGATTTACGCTGGGAGTAAGGTACTCCGGAATTGGAGGAACCCGTTTCTCAGTAACGGCAGGGGGAAATATCAACGGTGACTTTGTAGATTCCAACGACCTTGCATATATTTTCCCGGAAATCATTACCCAGCCGCTTCTCAATGACCCTGAAGTAGGTAAGGCTCTGAAAGATTATGTGGAAAAATACAACAATGCTATAGCAGAACGTAACGGTGGTAAAAATGGATTCTACGGAGTTTGGGATGTACGTGTTGCTAAAAAAATCAAGTTTGATAAAATCGGAGCTTTTGAACTTTCTGTTGATATTTTCAACCTGGCCAACCTTCTTAACAAAGAATGGGGTGTCAATAAGTCTTATGGAAATATGGCATTATACAGAGTGACAAAATTCAACCAGGCAACCAAACAGTTTGAATACGTTAAAAATACCAGCGGTTTAGCACCTCTTTCCGGGAATCCTTACCAGATTCAGATCGGTGCCAAATACAGTTTTTAATAGGTAAACACTACCTTTATCAAATGTTTTTAAGATTTTTATTTAATTATCTAAATTGTATTATGAAAAATTTTATCTTAGGGTTAGCAGTTTTAAGTACAGTCCTAATGAAGGCACAAACCCAGATTATCGCACACAGAGGCTATTTCCAGGCACAGCCGCCTACCACGGAAAATTCTATTCAATCTTTAGAGAATGCCCAGAAATTAAAAATATACGGATCGGAATTTGACGTAAGAATGACCAAAGACGGCATTCTGGTAATCAACCACGACGAGCACCACGGGGAAATGGAGATCTCTGAAACGTCTTTCAAAGAACTGGAAGCATTGAAACTTTCCAATGGTGAAAAGTTTCCTACGCTGAAAGATTATCTGAAACAAGGGAAAAAAGATACCTCTTTAAAACTGATCGTTGAGATCAAGCCGGCCAAAACTCCGGAACTGGAAAATGAGATCACTCAGAAGACCCTTAAAATGATCAAAGAAATGAAACTGGAAGGTCAGAGTGAGTATATTTCTTTCAGCTTAAACATTTGTAAAGAGATCAAAAAACTGGAACCGAAATTTAAAGTACAGTATCTGAACGGAGAACTGTCTCCTGAGCAGATCAAAAAAGAAGGTCTTGACGGCATGGACTACCATTACAGTGTTTTCCAGAAAAATCCAACATGGATTGCTGATGCAAAAGCTTTGGGTCTTATCACGAACTCATGGACGGTCAATGATCCGGCAGTATACGAACAGTTGAAAAATCAGGGAATTGGTTTTGTGACCACAAATATTCCTGATCAGCTCAAAAATAAATAACATTTTTTGTTACTGAAATGAATGCCTGTCTCTTTTTAGAGGCAGGTTTTTTGTTTTTTACACCGCTAAACTACCCCGTCAAAAATTCCTTGAATTTCCGCAGATGTTTATGCATTTTGTTGGTTATCGCAAAGACGCAAGTTTTTTTTCTAATTTTAATACTTTAAGACGCAAGGATTCTATCTTCAATAAAATTGAATACCCCTGTCATTGCGAGGAGCACAGCGACGAAGCAATCTCATCATCACCCTGAAAATCTTTGATTTTACTGTGCCTTAAAAACGTGTTTAAATAAAGTTTTGCGCTTTTGCCGTATCCAATTTTTTCCAACATTGTTTACATAAAAAATCTTTGATTTTTAAGTGCTTACATGAACTTTTTATGCGCAAATCATTTTGATTTCAAATAACTTAAGTGTTAAAAAGCTTTTGTCTCTTTTGTGGTTAAAAAAACTTCAGAATCTAATACCTCTATTAAAATTGTATTAAATGTCTATTCTTCGGGTCTTGTCAAAATGTTCTTTCGTAAATTTGTCCTAAGAAAGAATAATATTATGAATATAAACGGAAAAAATGCCATCGTAACAGGTGGTGGAAGAGGACTTGGAAAGGCGGTGGCATTAGCTTTAGCCAATGAAGGAGTACATGTGGCCGTTACCGGTAGAAACGAAGAAAATCTTAAAAATACGGTTGAAGAGATCAAAGCACTTGGGGTAAACGCTGCATATGCGGTTTTCAGTATTGATAATGAGTCTGAAGTGAAAGCAGGTATCGAGTCTCTTGCGCAGCAATTGGGAAGTGTGGATATTTTGGTGAATAATGCAGGAATTGGAGATTTTGGAAGCATTGAAGAGATGTCTTCTGAAACTTGGGAACAGGTGATTAAAACCAACCTGTTTGGAGTGTATTATGCTTCTAAAGCTGTTTATCCGTTCCTGAAAGCGAAAGGTGAGGGAGATATTGTGAATGTAGCTTCCACGGCCGGACTTAAAGGTGGCCCGAATATGTCAGCGTACGCAGCTTCAAAAGCAGCAGTAGTTTCATTGTCACAGTCGATGATGGCGGAATGGAGAAAACAGAATATCCGTGTCATCACATTGACACCAAGTACCATCGCCTCTGATATGAGTATTCAGGGAGGACTTACAGACGGAAATCCGGATAAAGTACTTCAGCCGGAAGATTTTGCAGAATGGGTAAGAGATATTTTAAAGATGAACAGAAGAGCATTGATTGCGAATGGTTCTATTTTCTCTACAAATCCATAAAAGGGTTGATCGTATCTGTTTAATTGTTGCAGGATATTGGGTTACATGATACTCACTGCATTAATGTAAGCAATAAAATATTTGATGGGGCGGGCTTTAGCCCGTCTTTTTGCGTGAACCAATACAATAATAAGGCTTAACGTCTATCGATGATAAATAGAATAATCATTAAGATGTCAAAAATATTCAATAGAGGCGGGCTTTAGCCCGTCTTTTTGCTTGAATTCATACACAATATGAAGCTTAATGTCAATAGATGATGATACATAGCATATTCGTTAAAATGTCAAAAATATTCAATAGGAGCGGGCTTTAGCCCGCTTTTCATTTACACAAACCTATCCGGCTTTAGCCAAAATATAAAACAGTTGCCCGCTAGGTGTCAACGGTTCTGCGATTATAAAAAATCACCCGATTCATCAAAACTTTGCCCCTTTGCGATTAAACCAAATAACATTGTTCTTAAAATAATCCATACTCATGGCACTTCAATTTTTTTAACCGTAATAACATTCTTATTTTTGCACCAAATTACTTACGCAATGCAAAATTATTTAGAATTCAATTTCAAGATTTCTCCATTACAGCCATGGAACGAGATATTAATGGCAGAGCTTATCGAAATAGGTTTTGACAGCTTTACAGAAGAAATCGATGGAATTTTAGGATATATTCAGAAAGAACTTTTTAAAGAAGAAGAACTTAAGGCGCTTCCGCTTTTTGAAAACGAAAATGTGGAGATCACGTATTCGTTTGAAGAAATGCCGAATATCAACTGGAATGAAGAATGGGAAAAAAACTTTTCACCCATCAATATTGACGATAAAGTACTCATCAGAGCAGAATTCCATGAATCGGTAGAGGGAATGCATGAAATTATCATTCAGCCTAAAATGTCTTTCGGAACAGGGCATCATCCAACGACGCACCTGATGATTCAGCAGATGATGGATATTGATTTCAATGGTAAAAAAGTCCTAGACATGGGATGCGGAACTTCTGTATTGGCGATTTACGCAAAACAGCAGGGTGCAGGAGAGGTAAAAGCGATTGATATCGATGAATGGTCGGTAGAAAACTCAAAAGAAAATGCCGCAAGAAACGGCGTTGAACTGGATATTGAACTGGGAACTGCGGAAAATTTAGGAAAAGAGAATTTTGATATTATTCTGGCGAATATCAACAGAAATATCCTGATCTCTGATATTCCTACTTATGTTGGTGTCATGAATGAAGGCGGTAAATTATTACTTTCCGGACTGTGTTTCTTTGATGTGGATGATATTCTTGAAGTGTGTAAAGAAAGCGGACTTGAGCTGAAGAAGAAGCTTCAGCGTGAAGAATGGGTAAGCTTGCTGTTGGAAAAATAATGAAACAAAATACAAATATGAAATCTTTATTGACCGTTGTATGTCTGCTATTCCTGCAGCTTTTTTCAGCACAGGAGGAAAGTATGACGTATGCTGACGGCGTTTTTAGCTTTGAGGAAAATAAACCCCAGAAAGTCTTTACGGACTGGTCCAGAGTAAGAAAAGAACCGGATGTAAAATCACAGGTCACTGACTCGCTGCAGACCAATCAACAGGTGATGATTCTCAAAAAGGAAGAAACTATCCTGAGATTAGGTGAAAGAGGGGCCAACTGGTACAAAGTTTCCTATCAGAAAGGAGATGAAGTTTCCGAAGGTTATATCTGGGGCGGAAACCTCTGCGTAGGTTTTCGTAACAAAAACGGTTACGACTTCCTTTTTGGACTTTCCAAAACGGTAGACCGGAAAAGCAAAGAATATACCGGGACTGAAAAGCAAAATATCGCCGGCATCAAAGTGATGGAAGGAAATGCCCTGATCGATGAGGTATATTTTGATACCGGAAGGGGAGAAGAATTGAGTTATGGAACATTTACCATTGAAAGCGGACATAAGCTGCAGAACGTGGAATTGACACTTAAAGCAATGGTTTCCGGTGAAGCATGCGGAATTGCAAGCTATAGCCAGTATGTATTTTTTAGAGATAAAAAATTGCTAGCTCTGCCTCAGTTGACGAATGTTGGGGATGCCGATGTGTATTATCATACAGAAGAATTTGTTTTTCCTAATGATAAAGGTGGAATCTCCAATGCTTTTATCTTTAAAACGCAGGAAATGGAAAAAGATGATAAAGACAGGGAAAAGAAAAAACATTCCTCCAAAACATATCTTTGGGACGGAAGTTCTTATCAACTGAAATAAGTTTTTGACTTCAAATAAATATAACCGCTGTATCAATTACAGTGGTTTTTTTATGTCTTAAATAAATTAGATACGAATACAATTTTGCAGTTGAGGAAGAAAACACAGAAGAGTAAGCTGATATCTAACCTGTATTACTGTTTTTAAAAGGGTAAAAATCGCGTAAACTCAATCTTTCGGCCTGTAGTGGGTTTTTGCTAAATGAGCCGGATAAAAGGATATAACAGAAAGTAATGTCTGCGCGATTCTTTGAGCGCATCAGGATTCGAACCTTTGGCCGTCCCGATTACAAAATCGGGATGCTCTATCTATGTTTGTTTTTATTGAGATAATATAAAACAAAAAACCTCACAATAAAAATTGTGAG
>NZ_FQUD01000002.1:163279-523775 GCF_900128945.1 Chryseobacterium sp. OV279
TAAAACTGTCGGGGCGGCAGGATTCGAACCTGCGACCTCCTGGTCCCAAACCAGGCGCGATGACCGGACTACGCTACGCCCCGATTATTAGGTCATCTAGACGAATTTTACTTCGTTTTTGCGAGTGCAAAGATAGAAAATTATTTTGAATAAAAAAGACTATTTGTGAAAATTATTTAATAATTATTTGTTGCATCATCGTAGTTGCGGATTAAAAAAGAGACTGTTTTTTCACGTAAGAAAATATTAAATCTTAAATGTCAGGGTTTTATATACATGGATTTCCTGCTTTTTTAAATTCTATCGAAGATTTTAATAGAAAAAAAAATAAAAAAAAAAACCTCCGGAATTTCTCCGAAGGTTTATTATTGCTGCAAAAACGGCAGTGTAAGATTTAATCTATTTTTTTATAAATTTTACATTTTCTGTTTTCTTGTCGCTTTTGAAAGTAATGAAATACGTTCCTTTTGTCAATTCAGCTACACGGATTTTCTGATCTTCAAGAGCTCCGGATTTTACGATTTGACCCACTGCGTTGTAAATTTCATATTTAGTATTGTTAGCTACGTTCGTAACGTTAAGAACATCACTTACAGGGTTTGGATAAACACCTGCTGTGTTTTTATCTTTTGTCACTTCGCTCGTAGATAATGCTCCTAATACTTTAAACTGTTTTTGCTGTGAAGAGGTGAAATCATATCCGCCCACTACAATGTTTCCTGCAGAATTTTTAACTCTGTAGAAACCTTCGTACTCATAGATACCGTCACCTTCAGAATCATTGATCGTGAAAGTATAACAGTCATTAACAGGTAATACCCAGTTTTGAGTCATTACTGCCGGAAGAGGTGTACTTGAAGTTGGGTTTGGAACGTCAGTATAAGGACCACCGCTGTAAACAACAGCACCTGCGCTGTTTTTTAAGTCCCATGTAGTTTCAGATCCCCAGTAGTCAAGCTGTAATTCAAATGTAAAGTTGGTATTCGATACAGGGATTGTATTCCCAAGAACTACAGAAGAAGCATCATTGCTGGCTCTTTGATCGGCAACTCCGTTTACAGATGTGATCTTAGCAGAAATAGTTCCTGATCCCGCTCCTGAAGGAATGCTGATTATTGCATATTTATCCTGAGCTAAGTTTCCGTTCCAGTTAACAGTCTGCTGAGCGCCTCCGTTTACAGAATAAGTAATCACTGCAGAAGTAAGCGCGCTTGTTCCTCTGTTGTATATGGAGAACTGAGCGGTAATAGGTGCAGGAGTGTCAGCACACGATGTATCAAAGCAGTTTCTTTCACCTTTTAGTTCTGCATCGTTGGCAAATAAAGGAATAGCAATATCTGCCGTAGATGTTTTCAGTTCCATTCTTCTTGGAGAATTGTTCATTACAGCTACCATTCTGTCCTTTTGGTTGATGGTGAAGATGTTCATACATGTATCGTAAGTATAGTCCATGTAGTTTTCGAACATTTCATCAGGAGTACCACAGGTATTGGATTTAGGGTGCGCAGGGCATCCGCCGTTGGACGTTCTGTGTGTCGGAGTATCTGCAACGTAGTCGGTACCACAGTTCGCATCTCCCCAAATGTGTCTCAGACCCAGAAAGTGCCCCACCTCGTGAGTCATTGTTCTTCCTTTGTCATATGGTGCGGCTAATAAAAATGTTCCGTCATTATAAGTGCTGCTTCCGAAAGTAGCATAATTAGCGACTACACCGTCTGTATAAGCATAACCTCCATTTGTGTTCAATCCAGGTAAAGTGGAATTGGAAGGAAACTGTGCATATCCAAGAAGATCAGGATCAGAGAAGTTTACACTCCACATATTCATGTATTTTGTAGGATCCCAGATTGTCATTGGCTTCACGTAGCTGTCAATAGCTGCCGTTGACCATGAAGGCTGGCAAAGATTAACACGGTCTACTCCGTTGGTAGGATTTCCTTTAGGATCCACTTTTGCCAAAGCAAACTGTATCATGGTATCTGCGCCTACAGGGCTGGTGTTGGCTCCCGGAGTTCCAGTCAGTTTTCTGTAGTCATTGTTCATTACAGTGATCTGAGACTGAACTTGTGTATCAGTAATGTTAGGGGCTGTACCTAATGCCTGTCCATTGTGGATAACATGTACTACAACAGGGATTGTGATAACTCCACCGTTTTGAGACTTGTTAGCCTGTGCGTTGGCGATTAATGGTCCAATCCAGTCTTCAAACTGTTGCTCAGTCATTCTTTTCGGATCTTTTTGCTGTAACATTGCTTCATATTCCGTAGAAGCACATCTCACAAATCCGTTTGTTTTTCTAAGCTCTTCAAGGGAATAGACTTTTCCAAAAACAATCTTATCTTTAGGATCGTTTTTCTGTCCAAATGTCAAACAGAAGAGTGTTAAAAAAAGTAAAAACGGTAATTTAAAAGTAGTTTTACCTTTCATGTGTATATAATTTAATTAATTTTACAAATATATTTATTTTTACTAATAATTTTCGGTAAAATCTAAAAAACAATGAAAATGAATTATAAACTGTTGATTGCATTAATTCCCCTTGTTTTATGTAATATGAACTGTACTTCTCAACAAAAAGGAAGTTTGGGTACTATTGCATCAAATGGTGGACAGAAGAAATCCAGGATTGAAAAGATAGAAATCACGGAACAGACCAGAGGTACAAACAGATTAATTTCATTTACTCAAGGTTCTAAAACTACGTCTGTAAATGGAAATATATCAGTGGATGTATTGTCTGCAGCAGCTTGGGAAAGTATTGTAAAACAGGCCGAAGTGATTGATCTGGACAAAATAGCATCATTAAAATCTCCATCTGAAGGCAGATTTGGAGACAGAGCCTTTGCTTCCACGATATTGATTACGAGTGGAGGTAAGACCTACGAATCATCTACCTTTGATTCCGGTGTCCCGCCAAAAGAATTGGAAAGTCTATACAGAGAGCTTTTTGTTGAAATAAAATCCAAACAGAAACTTCCTAAAAAAGGTTTGCGGTAAGAAGTGATCGCTCTTTGATATTTTAAACCAGAGAGCGATTGATAAAAATTAACCTCCTTTCTTCCTCACAAACAAATAGAAGCTCAGTCCGGCAAAAATAAATACCGCAGCCATATTACAGTAATCCAGCGGTTCGAAAGATATATTCTCAAACATTAAATTTCCGTAAAATTTATAACTTCCGGTGTACACCAGAAAATCTGAATACTTTTTCTCATTGACAAGTCCTGAAAAAATAAGCATAAACATACTGAAGCCTATCGGATAGATAAAGTTTTTAAAGATAAGGCTCACGGCGAGCTGTATCATGGCAATAGCGGAAAGTGTGATGGCGAATTTCAGAAATACATAGAATATAACTTCTCTGAAATCATAATTCTGAAACCCAAGCTCCGGGAAAACAACACTAAACAAATAACCACTCAGAAGAAAAACGATATAGGTTAAAATCATCGAAAACCAAACCGTTATAAGCATAAACAATACTTTTGAGATAAATATTTTTGACTTTGAAACCGGTATAGTAAACAGAATTTTATAGTTGTTGTTCCTGTACTCTACGTCACAGCAGGCATGGACAAAGAGAGAAACCAGAATAGGGTATAGCATATAAAGAAACGTACCTATCGTTTTCCCTAGTATGAATTTCCAGGGGTTGGATGTTCCTTCTGCCGCTTCAAGTCCTCCTTCGGTAAGAATGCTGTACACGTTATAAAAATCAATAGCGAAAATAATAAGAGCGGGAAGCAGCAGGATCCCGAATATTTCCTTATTCTTGGAGAGTTTGTATTGCTCGGAAGAAAAAGCTTTATAGAAAGTATTAGTCATGGTTTTTAGAAATTAGGTTAATGAAAATTTGTTCAAGATTCGTGCTCTGAGATTCTATGTCGTAAATCTCAATTCCGTTGTCAACTGCTGTCTTTAAGAGTAAATTAAACTTTTCGTCGTCATTAGCCCTCACAGAAATTTTATTAGGACTGTTTACTGAAACTGGAAAAGATTTCTGCAGGACAGAAACCGCTTTTTCAGTGTTGTTTACTCTCAGAACCACGTCTTTTTCCACCTGGCTCAGAAGTTCACTCTTCGTTCCTTGGAAAACCATTTTACCTCCTTCAATGATTCCGATGTGAGTAGCTGTTTTCTCCAGTTCGCTCAGAATATGACTCGACAGGAAAATAGTTTTACCCTGCTCGTTCAGATGTTGAAAAAGCTTTCTCATTTCAAAAATTCCCTGAGGATCCAGACCATTCAGAGGTTCATCTAAAATCAGCAACTTAGGATCGTGAAATATGGCCATTGCAATTCCAAGTCGCTGTTTCATCCCCATCGAGAGAGCACTGGCTTTCTTTTTCTTTTCCTTGTGAAGATCTACCAGTTCCAAAACTTCATCAATCCTTTTACTTCCCTTTCCATAGATAATGTCCAGATATTTTAAATTTTCAAAAACCGTCAGTTTCGTATAAAAGCAGGGTGATTCTATCAGATTTCCTGTTGAGGCTAGAATATCTGTACGGTTCTGTTTTAAACTTTTATTCTGGATGAATATTTTATCACCCGTCTCTTCCAGAAGTCCCAGAAGCAGCTTTATTGTCGTCGATTTTCCGGCTCCGTTTCTTCCCAGGTAGCCATAAATACTTCCTTCCGGAACATTCAGGCTGATGTTGTTTAAAATGGGTTTAGAGCCTATGGAATAACTCAGGTCTTTAGTAGTGATACTTTCCATTATTTCTTGATTGGTGTTAAAACAGTATTGGTGTCTATATAAAAGATTCCGTCAAAAGAGCGGCTCCAGTTCTTTTTCATGTCTATTCTTTGGTTGATAGTCGATACGAATTCCTTCTTCATGAAGGAGCTTTCCGGAATATTTCTCAGGTTAAGAAAGAAATATGGAGTTTTTGTCCTGTGAAATACATTTTCAATAGCATATTTTCCTGGCCTGTCGGAAATGCTTCCATTGTTATTCTTTTGGGCATAGGAAGAAAAATCAATGATGTAAGCTGAATTTCCATATTGATTACGGATATAAGCGCCTAACGGGAGATAATCTTTACTGTATCTTTCCGCAAAAGAGTGAATATTCGCGCACCATACGATGACCTTTTTATCTTTATAAACAGAATCAATCTGATAGATAAGATTCTTAGCCATCAGCGAATCTCGGAACTGCATGCTCGGCATGGATCCAGGTTTATATTTCCAATTCTTGGTCAAATTATCCTTTATATCCTGAAAATATCGGGCGTATACTATATTTTCAGGTGTTTTTTCCAGTTTTAAAACAATTTGTTCAAGACGGGTTAATTCTTGCAGGAATTTATTTTTTTGATTTCCTTTTAAAACCTTGTTGACGTATCTTTTATAAATAAAATTATTGAGCTCATCAGTACGTTTGTTGAGAATGGGGAAGGTCTTAATATCGATGTTATTGCGGCTTAAAAAATCTTTTAATAGCTTTCCACGCTTGAATGCCAATACACCTCCCGAAAACTGAATATCAAAACCTCCGATTTCAATAGGGGTAGCAGATGTTTTGGTTTTTTGATAATACTGTATCAGTGGCTGGTTTTCTTTAGCGCCCCACCAGTATCCGAAAAGCCCCAGACCTCCGATAGAATCTGCAGAAATTTTGAGCTTGTGGTGTTTCATTTCTTCATTCATGATCCACGTATCATACTGTCCAGCTTCGTAAAGCACAACATGATAATTCATATTTTCATGAAGATATTTGATAAGCCGACTTTTAGCCTCGGAAGTAGATCCGTCAATATGTGTATTTTCTCCCAGTATCAGAACTTTATTGTCTTTCAGGATAGAATCAAATATTTTCAGATCGCTGTTGTCACGGGACTCCATAGAAATACTTTTCAAAGGATGTTTGTACCGCTGGATTTCTGAGAGTTGTTCTTTCGTATCCTTATCGGGAACTTTCTGGTATACTATTTTGTTCAGGATAAAAATGGCAATAACGAAAATGATAAAACTGTAAAGTATTTTTTTCATTAATTAAAATTTACAGGTTAATAAATTTTCTGTGGTTTTCTTTGATTGGTGTTATTTTATTAAGTAATGTTACTCTTCGGTGTGAATTATTTATGAGAATGACGAAAATAATGCCAGTGAATAGAGTAGTGACGAATTGTCATTGGGCATTTCGGATTGAGTACAGTAGAGTTAATTTAGGGATTTTAGGAATAAGTTTTTCAATTTGATATGAGTACAAAGGATGACCCTCAAAATATAAAACAGACGTTTTCGGAAGACATAAGAGGCCCTTAATTCAAGTAATGACACTGTCTTGCCACTTTGAATTTAATGAAGGGATAATAAATGAATAATTAATACGTTATATTTGTATAATCCGGTAATGTACCGGAAAACTCAATACCCTCCTTATTCTAACACCCGATTTTAGCACATCTGTTTGTTCGCGTCAGGTAGATCAAACAAGATATGTTATGTCACAAAAAGTAAAATTCTCATCAGTTTCTGGTTCTCATTTCTATGCAACCCTCAGGAGCAGAGTAGATGAATTTTTCAGTCAGAATCAAATAAGTCAACATGCCAACGCCCACATGTGGGGGAAAACTATATTTTTCCTTACAGGATTTATAGGGATTTACCTGATCATCATTTCGGACTTGGCGCCTGTCTGGATGCTTTTACCACTGGCAGCGGCTCTCGGAATGTTTAGTGCCTTTGTAGGCTTTAATGTATGCCACGATGCTATACATGGCTCCTTTTCCGGTAATAAAAAGGTGAATAAAATGTTCGGATTTATTTTTAATCTGATCGGTGCCAATCCATACGTTTGGAGCATCACTCATAATCTGGTTCACCATACCTATACCAATATCCCCGGACATGACGAAGATATTGAGATCGCCCCGGGATTGATCCGGATTGCTGAAGAAGATGAGGTGAATCGCATTCAGCGATACCAGCATTGGTATGCCTTTCCGCTTTACAGCCTGGCTTCTCTTTCATGGGTATTCCGCAAGGATTATGTGAAATTTTTCCAGAAAAAAATTGGCGCACATCAGAATAAACATCCTAAGCGGGAATATTTCAATTTATTTTTCTTTAAAGCACTTTATTACTTCCTTTTTATTGTATTGCCTTTATTGGTGCTGGATGTAAGCTGGTGGCAGTTTCTGATCGGCTTTCTGCTTTTGCATATTGCTGAAGGCCTGACGATGGGACTGGTGTTTCAGCTGGCCCACGTTGTTGAGGGGACAACCTTCCCTTTACCGAACGAAGCAGGGCAGATAGAAGAAGCCTGGGCAGAGCACCAGATGCGGACAACAGCAAATTTTGCAACACACAATAAGCTTGCGGCATTTTTCCTGGGTGGACTGAACAGGCAGATCGAGCATCACCTGTTTCCTAAAGTCTGCCACATACATTATGGAGAGATCTCCGTGATTGTGAAAAAGACAGCAATGGAGTTCAACTTGCCTTACAATGAAAATAAGAGCTTTTCATCCGCGCTGCGTTCCCATTTTCTAACGTTGAAAAAATTTGGCAAAGAGGCGGCTGTCAATTAACCGAATTATACCTGGTTACTTGTTGTAAAAGACGTTCAGACTTTAGGCGATAGCTTTCAAATTGTTTGTCGTTAAATGAGCGGGAAAAGAAAACAACAAAACTCACAATAAAAATGGTGAGTTTTGTGAGCATGGAAGTATCATTATTGAATACTTTTATGGATTACTTAATGCCGTTATTTTACTTAATTACGTGATTTTTTTTTATTTTTAATTTCAATTCAATTTTCCAAGTCAAAGCTTGATATAGTATGAAAAGCATCTATTGTTTTATTCTTTTCCCCTTGAAAGGTATCATAGTTAACGACTAATAATTTTCCTTTATAAATAATCGTTTCACAAGGGTTATCCAGTTGTCCATCAGAACCATCTGCATTGTCATTTTCCCAAATCAGCGAAATGGTATTGGTATCTAAGTTGAGCTGATGCACACTATTATTATCATAATTGGCAATAAAAATCGAATTCCTTTTTTCATCATAAAAAAATCCGTCACAGCATTTTAACTGATCTGAATCGAAAACTATTGTATTCGATTTTACTTTTCCGTTTTTGTCGAATTCCAGTTTATTAATAACACCATCTCCAAAATTTCCTGCATACAAATTTCCTTTTTTATCAAAAGCAATCCCGTCAATTCCTATCGTGTTTTTCGTAACTTCTGATTTTAAAGTAAAAGTGGCAATGATATAATTTTTCTTATTGGCTGCATCTAAAGTGATGTTTTTAGAATTTAATTGTTCCAATGAAAAACTGTAAATTCCGCTTTCTCTTCTGTTTTCAAATAAAGCATCTGTTATATAAACCCGGTTTTTATACCATCTTACGGCTTCTCCGAAATTAAATCCTTCAACCAAAACTTCAGCATTTATCGGTTTCCCGTCTTTTACATTAATCCGTATCAATCTTGAAAAGTTTTCTTTTCCTGTAAAAAACTGATTATCCATTATATATAAATTTCCATCGGGACCAAACTCCATTCCCATTGGATGTACTTTTTTAGTAATAGGATGCAATGGGAGTTGATCAAACCAAATGACGGGTTTATCATTTTTATCAAAAGTTAGAATTCTGCTTCCATATTGATTAAATGTAATTGGATTGGTGATCGATAAAAATAGATTGCCTTTTTTATCTAAGGCCATCCCGTCTGGCGTTTGGTTTGTTTCTCCCAAATCAGCAAACAAGGTTGGCTTTATGAGTTTAGAAGTTTTGCTGTATACTATTTCTTGTTTGCGCTCTTGTGAAAACAAGTTTAAGGCATTTAATAGCATTAGAATACCAATTGCATTTGTAATTACTTTTTTCATTTCGTTTTGTTGGTTTAATCATTTCCCGTTAAAAAGGGGTTTTATTATAGTACTTAACAGTGCTGCCAGTAGAATAATAAATTTGATCATTTTGTTATTTTAAGCGAATATAACCACGTCATTATGATCCTGTTTTGAGAACCGTTGAAGAGCCTGTTTAAGCATTCATATAATCGAATTTTAAATTTTATTGAATTCATGTGCTGAAATGCGGTTTTTAGAAGCTAAAACAGGCTATTCAGATTAATTATCGAACTTTAATCCTATATTTTGTTACTTTGCCGTCAATTAAAATATATAATGAATTTTATTAAGAGAATTGACTTAAAAAGGACAGCGCTTCATTGCTTATACTGGATTTTCTTTTTACTGTTTTTCTTTTCAAATAAATCGGACAATGAAGATTCTTATGCATTCATTGTTGTTTATTCCTGTAAAATTTTAGCACAGGCCGCTGTTGCTTACGGTTTGATATATTGGATTATTCCGGAAACTTTAAATAAAAAAAGATATTTACTTTTCATAATTTCGGCCTTAGGCTGGCTTTATGTTGTTTTTGCTGTTTTAATAATTTTAAAATTTTATTATCTGGAACCCAGATTTCCAACTTTCTTCGATGATTGGCTTGGGCATACAATGACGGTTCGTGAACGTCTTACTTCGGGCAAACTAATATTAAGAGAGTTTTCTTTTATCACATATCCTGTTATTATTTTAGGATTTATCAGTTTTAATCGCAAACAACAACGTCTTTTAAAATTGGAAGAAGAAAAAAGATCAATAGAATTAAAGGTGCTGAAAAACCAGCTGAATCCACATTTCTTGTTCAATACTTTAAATAATTTATATACTCTAACCCTAAAAAAAGATGATAAGGCACCTGAGGTCATTGCTAAATTATCTGAAATTTTAGACTTTGTTTTATATCGCTGCAATGAAGATTATGTTTCTGTGGAAAAAGAAATTACGCTGATTGAGAATTATATTGCTTTGGAAAAACTACGTTATGACGAAAACAGATTGGATATTGTATTTACGAAAGATATTCAGGAAAGTAATAAAATTTCGCCTTTGATTGTGTTGACTTTTATTGAAAATGCTTTTAAGCATGGTGTAATCAATGAAACTGAAAAAGCAACAATCAGGTTGAATTTAGAAAGCAAAAAAGGACAAATTATTTTTAGTATTGAGAATACAAGACCTCAAAATGAATTTGCCCGAATTTCAGACAAATCTAAAATTGGCTTAGAAAACGTCCGGAAACAGTTGGATTTATTATATCCAAAAAAACATCAATTGGAAATTGAAGAAACGAAGACGTCTTATAAAGTTAAACTTTGTCTGAAAAATCAAACCGGGAAAGAAGTTGCATAAGACCGCCGATCGACCATTCAAAACCATTAAATTAGCTTTTAGAATTCCAAACTACTTATCTCGAATGAAACACAGATGTATTATTGTTGACGACGAACCTTTGGCAAGAGAATTAATTGCTTCTCATTTGGCAAATTTTGAAAGTTTTGAGTTAATAGATTCTTTTGAAAATGCATTAAAAGCGTATTCCTTTTTAGAGTGTAATTCTGTTGATTTAATCTTCTTAGATATTGAAATGCCTTTACTGAAAGGAAATGATTTCTTAAAAAAATTAAAGAATCCGCCTAAAGTAATTTTTACAACAGCTTACAGAGAATATGCGATTGAAGGCTATGAACTTAATGTGATCGATTATCTTTTGAAACCCATTACTTTTGACCGCTTTTTTGTTTCAATAGAAAAATTTAAACAGCTTCAAACTCCAAAGAAAGAAGTTCATACAGAATCTGAAAATCATATTTTTGTAACAAGTGGTAATAGACATATTAAAATTATTTTTAATGAAGTTGTGTATATCGAAAGTCTGAAAGATTATATAACGATTCATTTGGAAAATGGAATATCACATCATATAAAACAGAATATCTCGGTTTTTGAAAAATTATTGAATTCTGATTTCATTCGAATTCATCGTTCCTTTATTATTCAGGCAAAAAAAATGACTGCTTATACTAAGAACGAAATTGAAATAAATTCCATAGAAATTCCCATTGGAACCAGTTACAAGGAAAACTGGCTGAATTATTTGGAAACCATTACTTCAAAATAGTAAAAACCGAATACCATCGTTAGTCAAGATTCAATGGGAGTGCTGAATAAGTGACCGTTATATTGACTTTCTATATCGCATGTCCTTAAGAGCGAGAAAGGATTCGAACCTTTGACTGTCCCGATTACAAAATCGGGATGCTCTATCTAGGTTTGCTCTTATTGAGATAGTATACAACAAAAAAGACTCACAATAAAAATTGTGAGTCTTTTTAAGTGAGCGCGTCAGGATTCGAACCTGAGACCGTCTGCTTAGAAGGCAGATGCTCTATCCAGCTGAGCTACGCACCCATTAAATAATTTTGAGAAAATTAATAAAACTGTCGGGGCGGCAGGATTCGAACCTGCGACCTCCTGGTCCCAAACCAGGCGCGATGACCGGACTACGCTACGCCCCGAAGTATATATTGATAGTGAAAGAAAAAATAGCGGAGGGTAAGGGATTCGAACCCTTGCGACGCTTGCACGTCGACAGTTTAGCAAACTGCTCCATTAACCACTCTGGCAACCCTCCTTTTTTCTTATTTTTTAATGATCGTTGTTCCGTTATTGCGAGTGCAAATATAGAATAGATTTCTTTATTTACCAAATAAAATTCAAGAAAAATTTGCGTATTTTTGAGGTGATAAATGATTAAAAAAATAAACTGATGCGTAAGACATTATATATCATCGGATTAAGTACTTTTGTTTTTTCATGTACTTCCCAACAAAATGTAAAAAAAAATACATACAAGCCGAAAACCCCGGTATCACAGGTAAAACCGACCGCTAAAACTCCGGTGGCCGAAACTCAAAAACCAAAAATTACCAACGAGCATGGTGTAGAATTTTTTACAACCAATTTGGCTGATCCCGCGAAAAATGATAATACGGCAAGCTACGGTTCTATAGTATCAGCAAAACCGGCCGGATATAAAGTCGTGAAGACTTATTTCCCTGCGATTGCACAGAATTTCAGACAGCGTTATCTTATATTACACTATACTGCACTTCCTGATGATACATCCATTAAGGTGCTTACCCAACAGGGTGTAAGTGCTCATTACCTGGTGAACAATACCGGAGATAATGAGATCTATCAATTAGTAGATGAAAACAAACGTTCTTATCATGCAGGAGTAAGCGCATGGAGAAATGACAAAAACCTTAACGATACCTCTATAGGGATTGAAATCGTTAATGCAGGTTATACATCAGATGCTACAGGAAAAAAGGTATTTGCTGGTTTCAGTGATGAGCAGGTAAGAAAAGTAGCTGCACTGGCTAAAGATATTGTGGCAAGATATCAGATACCGGCAACCAATGTGTTGGCCCATTCAGATATTGCGCCTACAAGAAAACAGGATCCGGGACCTATGTTTCCATGGAAGAAACTGTATGACCAATACCAGCTCGGAATGTGGTACGATGAAACGGCAAAACAGAATTTCCTTTCTCTGGCACAGGAAGAAGTCCCTGTAAAATATAACGATCCGTCGTTTATCTTTGTGGTTCAGACGGCATTGCAGAAATTCGGTTATTATATTGACCTGAGTGGAAAGTGGGATGATGCAACAAAAAGAACCATTGAAGCCTTCCAGTATCATTTCCGTCCGTTGAATTACGATGGAATTATGGACGCCGAAACATGGGCGACCATTCAGGCTTTAAATCAAAAATATCCAGCGAAATAACAACTAAAACGCATCGGTTCAGATGCGTTTTTGCTATATTTAAACAATAAAAAACAGTTAAAATATCTGTAATGGAAAATTTCAGAAAAGAGAGTGATCTGTTAGGCGAATTGAATGTGCCTGCAGACGCATATTACGGGGTACAGACGCAGAGAGCGATCGATAATTTCAAGATTTCAGGACAGCTTCTGTCTTCATATCCGGATTTTATCAAAGGTTTGGCTTTCGTGAAAAAGGCGGCGGCAAAAACCAATTATGAATTGGGTCTGCTTGATGAAAATCTTTATTTCAAAATTGCGGAAGCGTGTGATGAAATTGTAGCAGGGAAGTACCACGAGCAGTTTCCTGTGGACATGATCCAGGGAGGAGCAGGAACTTCGATCAATATGAATGCGAATGAAGTAATTGCCAATATCGTTTTAGAAAAATTAGGAAAAAATAAAGGCGAGTACGAATTCTGTTCACCGAATGACCATATCAACCTTTCCCAATCGACCAACGATGCTTATCCTACAGCCATCAAAATGGGATTATTGCACATGAATATCGGACTTGTGGAAAGACTGGAGAAAATCGTTGCCGCTTTCCGTGCGAAAGGGGAAGAGTTTCATGATGTCATCAAAATGGGCCGTACCCAGCTTCAGGATGCTGTTCCCATGACTTTGGGGCAGGAATTTGAAGCCTATGCCGCCACTTTAGAAGAAGATATTTCTAAATTAAATAACAATGCCGATTTATTTGTAGAAGTAAATATGGGCGCTACAGCTATCGGGACAGGATTGAATGCTCCTGTAGGTTATGCTACACTTTGTGCAAAAAACCTGGCTCAGATTACGGGTTTCCCGGTTATTTCCGCACCCAACCTTGTTGAAGCAACACCGGATACAGGTTCTTATGTGATCTATTCTTCCGCTACAAAACGTCTTGCTGTAAAGCTTTCAAAGATCTGTAATGATCTGAGACTTCTTTCTTCAGGTCCTAGAGCCGGATTATTTGAAATCAACCTTCCGCCAATGCAGCCGGGATCATCCATTATGCCAGGAAAAGTAAACCCTGTTATTCCGGAAGTAGTGAATCAGGTATGTTTTAAAGTATTTGGAAATGATCTTACCGTGACTTTTGCGGCAGAAGCAGGACAATTACAGCTTAACGTAATGGAGCCGGTGCTTTCTCACGCGATCATGGAGAACATCAATTTCCTTTGCAATGCTTTGGATACGCTTCGTGAAAAGTGTGTAGTAGGAATTACAGCCAACAAAGAGATCTGCCTGAACATGGTAAAACACAGCATCGGTATCGTAACGGCTCTTAACCCTTACATTGGGTACAAAAAGTCTACAGAGATCGCTAAAGAAGCTCTGGAGACCGGAAACAGCGTTTACAATCTGGTTCTGCAGAAGGGAGTTCTTTCCCAGGAAAAATTAGATGAAATTCTTGATCCTAAAAATATGCTGAAACCGCACAACAAATAAAATAATATAAGCGATAATTGATCCGTCTATCATTGATCAATTATCGCTTATCATTCATCATTTATAAATTCTAAGCTTGAGGTTTTTAATCATCATTCCTGCCCATAACGAAGAAGAAAATCTTCCTTTCACTCTGGATTCTTTACAGCAGCAAAGTTTTAAGGATTTCAGAACAGTGATTGTTAATGACGGTTCTACAGACAGAACGGCGGAAGTAATCAGTAAATATACGGATCACGATTCCCGTTTTGAAACCGTAAATCTTCAGAAATCAGCACACCAACCGGGTTCTAAAGTGGTCAATGCCTTCAAAAACGGTCTGAAAACTCAAAATACAGACGAATTTGATATCATCTGTAAATTTGATGCAGACATTATCCTTCCTGAACATTATCTTGAAACAATAGAAAAAGCCTTTAAAAACAATCCAGAATACGGACTTGTCGGAGGATTGCTTTATGTAGAGAAGGACGGAAACTGGGTGTATGAAGGAAATTCCAATAAACACCATGTGAGAGGCCCTATGAAGGCTTATCGTAAGGAGTGTTTTGTACAGATCGGAGGTTTGAGAGAAACGCTGGGTTGGGATAATATTGATTCCATTTTGCTGGAAAATCTGGGCTGGAAAGAAGTTGTTCTTCCTGAACTTCAGGTGAAACTGATCAAGGTGAAAGGAGCGGATTATACCATCAGACCGGCAGATTATTACGGTAGATATTTTTACTTTTTAGGACTGAACAGATTTCTGGCTTATATTGCGTCTTCAAAGGAAGCTGCGAAAAGTAAATCCATTTCTTTTTTCTTTAATATAATCAAAGCTTACGAAGCCTGCAAAACAGCAAAACTGGAACTGAAAATCTCAAAAGAAGAGCAAAAAGTCATCAACGGCAAACGCTGGAAAACACTAAAGAAAAAATGGCTGAAAATATAATAAATACAGATTAAAACCCAGTCAAACCTTTTACCTTTGCTAATCCCTAATCCCTAATCCCTAATCCCTAATCCCTAATCCCTAATCCCTAATCCCTAATTGAAAAAAATCGCCTACATAGAAATAGACACCCACGCAGAAATTGCACAGGCTTTCATGAATATCATGAAGGATTCTTCTGATTTTAATGTAGATTATTATTTTTCAAAGAAGATCAAGGATCTGGTGGAGGAGAATGATGAAACGGTGTTTTTATCTGACGGTTCTATGATTTTAGAGCAGCTGAAGTTAAAAAAATACGATCTTATCATTATTGGGACGGTTCACCGGTATTTCAACACCTTTCATGCATTGGTTCAAAAGTATAATGCATCGGTGATTGTTCATAATATCAATTTTTCAACGGCTTCCAAGGGGGCTTTGATGAAAAGTATTTTCAAAGGAGATCTTATTTACAGACTTAAACTTTGGTGGAAAGAAGGTTTATTTTATACCGGAAAAACGTATCGCAATGCTAAAAGTTTAATGGTATTGGATGAAGAACTTTCCTCAGATATGTATCAGTTTCTGCCTGTTTTTTACAGCGAAAATTTTGAAAAGCAGGAAAATGAAGCCCTGACAGTTGTGATTCCGGGAGGTGTCTCTCAGAAGAGGAGGGATTATGATCATGTTTTTAAAACCATTCAGAATTTAAAAACCGAAGAGAAATATGAGTTTATATTTCTTGGAAAAGCTAAAGATGATGAGCTGAAAAAGCTTGAAAAATTAGCAAAAAAACTTCCCGAAAACATCTCTGTACAATATTTTTCAGACAGAGTTTCCAATCATGATTTCGAAGAAGGGATGCAGAAAGCAGATGTTTTGTGGTGTCCGATTCAGCAGAAAACTGAATTTTTCAGCAGAGAAGAAATTTATGGCCTGACCAAAATGACCGGAAACCTTGGAGATGCCATCAAATATGGCAAAACAGCTGTTTTTCCTAAGGATTATCCTTCGAAACTGGAGTTTATCATTCCTGAGGCGGAAAATATTTTAGAGCAGTTTAAAACGCTTAAAAACGGTCGTTTCGATTTCCAGAAAGAATACAACAAAAAGTCTGTATTGAAAAAGCTGGAAGATGTTCTTTTGGGCTTGATTTAGAAGATTTCAGATTTCAGATATCAGACGTCAGACATGAGACTTTAGGTTAAGACTGGGATTGAAAAACGTCAATGGTGAATTTTGCTTCGCAAGTGAATGGTGAATTTTGAGAGAAAGAATCAAGAAACAAGACTTTAGATACCAGATACCAGATGTCAGACATCAGATTTCAGACATTATTATCAACCAGCAACTGCCAACTAGCAACTTTCTACACCCATAAACCTTAAAACACTCAAGCTCTCCAACCCCGCATCCCGTCCTTATTTAAATTTAAAAATACTTTTGATAAAATTGACATTCAGATAATTCTCGAGTGGGAATACTTTGGTGAAATAATTTCCGATGTAGATCAGGATCAAAACGACAGCCGGTTTGTAAACCAGGTTGATGAAATTATTGTTGAAAGTAGGCAAAACAATTGCCACTGTAATTGCTAATGTACAAATGATGGAAACAAAAATCATCTCAATGGTCAATGGAGAAACTTTGAAGACAAAGTAATTGAACGCAATCTTGATGACATTATAAGTCGTGAGTGAAATAGCGGTAGATAAAGCAATTCCGATCAGTTTAAGATCCGTATTTTTAATGAAATAATAGTTCAGTCCTATCGTAAGTCCTGCCAGAAGAATCATGACAAGAATGTTGAATCTGTAGTATTTGGAAAGCGAAATAATATTTCCGTTAAAGCCTGTTGCGAGGTCAATTAAAACAGCAGAACCCCAGATCCATACTACGGGCTCATATTCTCTGAGCAGGGTTCCGTTTTTAGGCATAAATTCCGTCAGATAAGGAAAGCCAACCATAATGCATGAAAACAGGACAGCACCTAAAAAATATAAAGATAAAGATGTCTTTTTGTGAAACCGGTCAAGTTCCTCCATATCGCCGTCTGCCAGTGTTTTGCTGATAATCGGGGCTGAAATATTAAAAAGTCCCAGCTGAGGAATAGAAATTAATGAAATCAAAGCATACAAAACAGAGTAGATTCCAACTTCCTCCATTCCCATGAACTCTCCAATCATGAAGTTGTTGATCGCGAGATAATTACCGAAAGTTCCTAAGAATCCGAAAAAGCTGTAGGCAGCAAATTCTTTATAAAAATTATCTTTTTTAAAATAGTCTGTACTGAAATCAAGGGTAATCTTTTCCAGCTTATTGGTATAAAAAACATATCCGATAAACATTAGGAAAAACATTCCGAAGAAAAATATGAGTGCCGTTCTTTCAGGTATTGGTGAGGCTTCTGTGTATTGGGAAACCAGATAGATGAAGATCAGAAAGGCTCCAAGGTTGGCAATTTTCGGGAAGAGATTGTCGAAAATATTTGAAACGACTATTCTTTTATAGTTTGAAATGTATTTATTGAAAATAGCACAAAAAGAAAGCATTAAGGTAAGAGGGAGGATAATTTCTTTGATTTTCCAGGCTTTTGTATTCTTAAACCCCGGAAAAAAATAGGGGAGCAGGAAAAAAACACATAAAAATAAAATGAAATTAATAAGAACGGCTGCTAATGAAAGCGAAAGCATATTTTGCTTTTTTCCGTCTTTGTCTACCTTATTGAAAAATTTTACGTTGGAATAAGAAATCCCGAAAACAACAAAAGGCACGAGTATTTCAGCGGTTGGCATGATGTATCTTAACGTCCCGTAGAACTCAAGATTATTCATGAAAATAAAAATGGAACCGGTACCCAGCAGAAAGCCAATATAACCTATGATGGAATACTTGAACCCCTGTCTCGCTACTACACTCATACTGTTCTTTTAATGGTTTTTTGGCGTAAAAATAATGTTGTTGATATAGCTGGTCTTGTTTTTTTCATCGTTCGTGTTGTGTAGTAAAATCTCTTCCGTAAGAAGTTCCAGCTCAAAACTGTCACGGTTAAGATATTTGGCTTCATATCCCCAGGTTTTTACTTCAGAAATATCATTCCAGATGGGATTTTCGTGGTGTCTCTGTTCCATTTCGACCATTAATGTCGGAAGAAACCGTTTGATGATTTCTTTGGCACCGGACAAGGTCTTCATTTCATTGCCTTCCACATCTATTTTAATGAAATCCAGTCTGTCGAAATGTTCTATGGCAGCCCATTCATCCAGCTTGATTACTTTTACCTTTTCGGTGTAGCTTTTCTCTTCGCCCTTTTCTTTGTATGTGGTGTTCAAAGTCCCGCGGGAAGCGATTTGTCTGCCATTGATGATCGGAACCTTAAATTCAGCGGTCGTGTTTTCGTCAGAAAGGGCTAAAGGAAATATCCTCATCCCTGGAAAAAGCCTTTTCAGACGTCGGTAAAGCTTTTTGTTGGGTTCAAAACCATAAATGTGCTCATGGTTCAGTTTGTTTTCCAGTTGATAAAGAAAAGTTCCAACATTCGCTCCGATGTCCAGTATTACAGCATTTTTAGGAAGGTATTCCTTGATCCATACCAGTTCCGGTTCTACATTCCGCGCCGAAAAATTACTTTTTGTAAGATTGTTTAAATTCTTAAAATATCTTTTCTTGTAAAAACCCGGACTTATATATTGTAGTTTTTCTGCAATTGTTTGGTATAAAGACATCCTTAGTTGTTTGACGAAAAGCAAAGATAAGCAAAAATGTTAAACTGATGTTAAAAAATAATAAATATAACCAATTGGTTATCAATTTATAACTTTTAAGTTGTATTTTATAAAAAATTGAATTTTAGAACATTGACGGTTTGCCATAAAGACGATTCCTGAAAAAGATATTCTGAAATAGGATTTCACCTGATTGATGATAAAATGAAGGCTTGTTTAAATTTATAATCACGATGATGACAAATCCACAGATTTACAAAAAGGTTTTTTTGACCACAAAAGCCACAAAAGTTTTTAACACTTCAGTTATTTAAAGTCTAAATGTCTTGCGCATGAAAAGTTCACATAAGTTTTGGAAAAATCAAGATTTTTGTACAATACTATCCATAAACATCTGTGAAAATCTGTGGAATCTGTGGTTGAAAAATTCAACTGCAAAAGTGACAAAATTAAAATTCCCACAGCTCACAGCTCCAAAAGCAATAAATTACTCCTGAAATCAATGCACCTGCGGGAACTTTAAAAATAAAACTCCTTATTTAGTTTTGAGAATATTTAGCATAAGCCTTGGCTAGTTTTTCATCATATTTATTTTGCCTGTAGCCGGCTCCATTATAGAGTTTGGCAAAACCTGCCCAGTTTTTATTTCTGAGATGAGCCAGACAATTATTTTTCTCCAGAAATTTTCCAAAAGCTTTCAAATGCTCACCTTCATTGATTTCCATTTGTGAAACGAAATGCTGAACATCCGTATAGCCTAAGTTTTTAGCATGATAACCCATAATCTGAAAACTTCCCCACGATGCAGAAGATAAGGCAGCCTCTTCGAAGTTCGGACTGTTGTCAAGGCTGATCGCTTCATTAAGCCGGTCATATTCTTTCACGCCTCCCTGATAATAGGCTCTCGTCCATTTTGGATAAAGGACATTCTGGCTGTTTGAATTGTAATAAGAATTAGGGTCAATGCCTCTTTTCTTGAGTTCGCTCCAGAAAACATGACCTTCAAACAGAATTTTTGGCTTATTGTTGATTAAAAAACCTTTTCCGCTGCTTTCAATTTCATTTACCGCTTTTACAGCAGCTAATTCCAGATTGTATTCTTCAGCAAAATTAATAAGATCACTTTCTTTCAGGAATTTATCAGTCTGGCTGACTGGTCTTTCATCTTTTTCAAAGAGAACGGCCCAGGTTTTTACGCCAACGATTCCGTCTACGACCAAACCGTTTTTGCTTTGAAAATCCTTCACCGCTTCATCGACTTCCAAAGTGAATGAATCTGAAATCTTAATGCTGTATCCCAGTTGATAAAGGATCTCACATAGTGTTAGTACTTCCGGTGCTTTTGTATAATATTTTAAAAGTTTCATGACAATAGTTTTTATTAAATAGTGAATTGTGAATTGTGAATTGTGAATTGTGAATTGTGAATTGTGAATTGTGAATTTTTTATGATAGACCTCAATAATCTCATTCTCATCCTTAATCTTAGTCTTAACCTCAGTCTGATATCTGACGTCTGATATCTGATATCTGAAGTCTGTCATCTAATTAACCGGTATCCTCGGCATCTTCTCACAAATCATCCCGATCAGGAAAAAAGATTTAAATTTCACTTCCTCCCTTTGAAGTTTATATTCCAAATTGAGAGGCATAGCGCTGGTGACACTGAAATTCTGATTTAATATCGCATAATCATCGATTCTCAGTTCGATACTGTAATCCCCGAGAGGAATTAATTGGTTGATCATCCCTGTTTCATTGCTTTCGATCTCAAAAATCCGGTTGTTATTGGTTCCTTTGATAGAAATACCGCATTTATAGATCGGTTCATTATTGATCTTATCTAAAATCCTGAACTGTACAACAGCTCCGGCAGGCGGTAGCGGAACAGGAATGGGAATTGGTGTCGGAGTAGGAATCGGCGTAGGAGTCGGTGTCGGTATTGTAGGGAATTTAGGTCCCCAGGAACCCCAGGGTACTTTGATGGGGTTGGCTGGCTGGGGAGTATGCTGTACCGGACTGGCTCCGTGAGGAACAGGATTGAGGGGTTGTAAGTTTTTAATATTATTGATGATGTTTCCCATATTAGTCTTACCCGCGAAAGATGCATTGACCGTTGTTTTCATTGCCTCTACCGGCTCCGGTTCTACAGCTGTTTTAGCATTGAAGCTGTTGACTACTGTTGCTTTTTGGGTTCCTGTAATTGCTGTTTTTCTAGCCATATAACTTAATTGATCGGACTTGATGGTTTTTACATTAGTGATCGCTTTCAGGAACTTCTGATTATTATTTTTATTCACAAAAACCTGCTGCTTCATCACCATCGGCCCGAAATAAACCAGCTGTTCCGCATTGCTTACACTGGCGTTGATTATTGACGGATCTAAAATCACTTTCAGATTTTTAATCAGAATCATGGTTTTTGGATAGGCGGGAAGCTTGAAATCGTTGGAAATTGTCTGCCCGTCTGATATTTTTTTAGGCTCTTTCCATTCAAAATAATTGGAAAGCATGAAATTTTTATTGAACCAGTTTCTTTTTAAATGAACAAAAGAATAATCCACTTCTACAGCCTGAATCATACTTTCATCATAATCAATAGATAATATTTCAGAAGGAATATTCTCATTGCTGTTTTTCGCTTCGGAATGAAGTCCCTCCAGTTCAGATTTTTCAATACGCATGCTGTTCCATCCGGATTCATTCTCCATAAAATCATAAGGAATGAAATTGATATCATGAATAGAGGAATTACTAATCACATCTGTCTTCTCAGCAGCTTCAAAAGTATGTTTTGCATTCTGTGCCATGGCGAGATAGAGATCAGCGTCAGATGATTTGTTAATTCTTGTCAGTTCCTTTTCAATCGTGTCTTTACTGCCTTTCACCTTCCATTCAGAAAAAGCGAGTTCTTTTAAATTGTTCAGGGTTATGAGCCTGTCGTTCCAGTTACTTTTTTCTTCCTCGGTATCAAGTCCGTCAAATAGCAAAAGATGATCAGTCACTTTATTTACGGTATCTTCAAATAACACTCTATATTTTTTGTAAGCTTTAAATTCCTTTGTATCGCTGTTTTTGGCATCAAATAAAACGGTGCTTTTATTGTCGAGAACTTTGTCCAGATTTTCCTCCAGGTTTTTCAGATTGTTTTTGTCCAGAATATCCCTGTAAATATCAAACAGAGAATTGTTCGGGTTCAGATCCCAGAAATTGGGTGAGATAGGAACTGAATTAAGTTCATAGGCTACATTCTGCTTTTTAATAATCGAAAGCGCCTTTTTTTGTTCATCGTTCAACAGGCTCTGAGGTTTCAGAAGTTCCAGTTCCTCATTGTCATAGATTCTAAGCGATGGACAAATCATTGGCAGATCATTCTCCATCGAACTTTGCGACATATAAATGTTTTTAAGCTTCTGGTAGACGGCTACAAAATATTTCATGGGTATAGTTTTTAGTTTAGGTGAATAACCGGCAGAAAAAACTTCTGCCGGCTATTCTTATTGAGAAGGATATATGAAGTTATAAGATAGGAAGAGGGAAGAAGGGAGGCTGGAAGTCAGTATTGTATATTCATCTTGTAATAGTTTTCAAAAATTAATTAAAACTATACCATGAATGAATTTTGGCACTAATAACTTCTTTCTTCCAGCTTCAGACTTCCTTTCTGCTTATGATTTCCCGTCTGCCCATTTCTTGATCTCCGGATTTGGGTTGGGAGATTTTGGTACAATGTGACATTTGTAACCGATAATGTAAATTCCTGTTGAAGTCAGCTTTTTGCCTTCCCATTCATAGCTGGATTTTACATTTTGGTTGTCGTAGCTATAGTTTCCTCCGATTACGAAAGGTCCTATTCCTACAGCACCACCTGCTGAAACTGACTTTTTAGCTTCCGTATACGCAGAACTGCTGTCCTTAAAGTTGAATGAAACATCTTTTGCGATAATCAGTTCAGTAATGATAGATGGCATTAATCCTTTACCTTTTCCGTCGCTGATCATGTCGCCGTTCAAAGTTTGTGGAGACTGTTCGTGAAGCTTCCAGTATTTGGATTCGATAAACTGTTGATTGAACCAGCCTCTTTCCACTCTTACCTTTCCAATTTTGAAAGAGATATCCATGCTGGTATAATCAGAGTTGATCTGTGTTTTCTCATCTTTCCCTCCGGCTTTTGCCCCGATGGAGAAAAGTCCCATGCTGAAACCGCCTGCAGCTCCCCAGTTATGAATGGTTTTAGAATAGTCGTAATTGGCTTTCCCTTGTGAGATAGAGATTTCAGGCCATCCTTTTGATTCTCTTAATGCATTGGCTGCTACGGGAATACATGGAGAATAATTCGTGTAATCTAAAATTCTGGTTCTCTGGCTGTTTCTGAATTCTGCCTGGATTCTTTTCTTGATCACAAGCATATGTTTTTCTTCAATTTCGCTCAGATAATTTTGAATTCTTTCTACAGCTTCCTTGTATCCTAAAGACTGCCATGCTTTTAAAGAGGCCTCTTCACGTTTTTTCATGTTTTTTCCGTCGATGGAAACTTTAGCCATTGCATCAGGATCTCCGTTATCAGCAGCTGTTCTGATTTCGTTGTTGGCATCTACAATATCATAATACTTCATCTGGTACTCTACATATTTAGCATAAGTAGGCGCTACAAAAGTGTGGATCAGTTCAGGCTTGTTAAAGTCGTCTACCGGAGCATTCTCATCAAAATCAGGATTTTTCACCTTTTTGATTTTGAATAATTTATCTCTCAGAGAATCCAGTTTTTTCTCTGTTTTTTTGTCAAAATCGGTGTCTACCACGACAGACCATTGTAATAGATCCTCGTATACTTTCGAAACTCTCTTCTGAGAATCATTCATAATGGTGATCGCTCTTCCTTTTCCGTCTGCAGTAAGTGGCGGAAGCTGAGAAGGAATAGCATCGGTCATTGCAGCGAACTGCTCCATCTGAAGATATTTTTTGAATTTACTGTTGGATAAAGCAGTCTGATAAGCTTCCATATCCACTTTCGGATTTCCGTTCGCGTCAAGAATGGGTTTTCCTGTTCCGTCCAGCATAGGTTTTGGTGAAGGGGCATCTCCGAAAAGTCCGTTCAGGGCATAATCGAAAGTATCTTCAGAAAGTGTAATCCCTACCGGATCAAAGGCGATGAAATCATCAGTTCCTAAATGTTCAGGATTTCCTCCGTTGGTTACCGTGTCATAAACCTGCTTTAAAAGCATGCTCATTAATGAATTTGTTTTGGCTTCTTGAGTTAAAGTTGGCATAATTATAAGTTTTTAAATTTTTTCTTTGCTTACTCTTTTTGGTTTTCAGCATCCTCCTTATTTTCTATGGTACAAATGTATTTCGGTTCTGAAATAAATTCAACAGTGGTTTTCCTGTTTTTTGATGTGGTTTTCACTGTTTTTAAATTTATGTTGTGTTTTTTATAAATAAAAGTGGTTTTTCTGAGGATAATAAAATGTCGGAAGGGTGGATTTTGAATAATTCCTATGAAGAAGAATGTTAAAGTTTGCATATTGTTATAATATTTTTTAAAATATTGATGTTTTGATAAAATTTTGGCAGAAGTTTTGATATCGAAACAATACTTATCGATAAGAACACCTAAAACTAATAATCACTGATTTTAACAGTTTAAATATTTAATAGTGATGAAACACCTAAACCAAAACCAGGAATTTCGTTTCAACGAAGTTCTGTTCGAGCACCGAAACAAAGAATACGGTGCCTATGCATTAAGAAATGAATCAGATAGAATATTAACCAAAGCACTTTTTGTGGGGGTGAGTTTATTGGCTGCCATTTCGATAACACCTCTTGTGATTTCGGCTTTTACGAATGGATCGTCTGTTCACGTACCTGTAGATGGCCCACCAGTAGTGATTAAACTAAAAAAAGTTGATGATCAGCCGAAACCGCCTGTAGAAATTGTAAAACCTGTACAGCCTGTTGCTCCGCCAAACGTGAAACAAGTAGATACTTCTGTGCCAACACCTAAAAGTGATGCTATAGAGCCAATTAAACAAGATAAGCCTAAAGATGCAACTCCAGGGCTGGTAGATAACCTAAAAGGAGAACCTGTAAAATCTGATAGCTATCTTCCTCCTCCTCCTGTTATTGGAACTGGTCCAGTTGTAAAGTATACTCCTCCGACAGCTCCAAAAGTAGATGATAATCATATCGCAGATCCTACAGAACTGGCTTCTGAAGCCGTATTTGCAGGAGGAATTGATTCATTCAGAAATAAAGTAATGAACAATTTTGACGGTTCAGGATTTGGAGACGATGGAGGTACTATGAAAACGGTGATCACCTTTATTGTAGAAAAAGACGGAACTATCTCAGGATTAAAAGCAAATGGCAAGGATGCTGACTTTAATAATGAAGCCATCAGAACCATTAAAAATATTAAGGGTTTATGGAAACCTGCTAAAAATAAGCAAGGGGAATCCGTAAGAAGTTATTTCAAATTTCCGATTTCGATGAACTTTGAATAGTTGATGAAAAACAAATCTTGATAGTTATCCACAAAGAATTTTTTTTGTGGATAATTTTTTTTATTGCTAAAGTGTTTATTAACAATATTTTAACTCAATTTTGAATTTCATCACTCATCGAGAGCAAAGAAAAAAGTGTATTTTTGAAACCTAAAGTTCTAATAATGGCAAAAATCATAGGTATCGCTAATCAAAAAGGAGGAGTTGGAAAAACTACCACAGCTGTAAACTTGGCGGCAGCATTGGGGGTATTGGAAAAAAGAATATTGATCATTGATGCCGATCCGCAGGCTAATGCAACCTCGGGGCTTGGTGTGGAAGACGTTCAGTATTCTACCTATAATCTTCTAGAGCACAGCGCAGATACAAGAACCTGTATCAAAAGAACCGCGACTCCCAATTTGGATATTATCCCTTCGCATATTGACCTGGTAGCAGCAGAAATTGAGCTCGTGGACAAAGAAAACCGTGAGTACATGCTGAAAAAAGCATTGGCGGAAGTGAGAGATGATTATGACTATATCATCATCGATTGTGCACCGAGTTTAGGACTTATTACAGTAAATGCGCTTACGGCAGCAGATTCTGTGATCATCCCGATTCAGTGTGAGTATTTCGCATTGGAAGGGTTAGGAAAGCTTTTGAACACAGTAAAAAATGTACAGAAGATCCACAACAAAGATTTGGGTATCGAAGGTCTTCTTCTTACCATGTACGACAGCCGATTGAGATTATCCAATCAGGTAGTGGAAGAAGTGAATTCTCATTTCCCGGACATGGTTTTTGAAACCATTATCAGCAGAAATGTAAGATTAAGTGAAGCACCTAGTTTTGGTGAAAGTATCCTGAACTACGATGCAGAAAGTAAAGGTGCTATCCAGTACATTCAGCTAGCAGAAGAAGTTTTGCTGAAGAACGAAAATTTAGTAAAAAATTAATTTAATAATAAATGGATCCTAAGTGAATGCACATCATCACTTATTAATTATCATTTATCAATTATATCTATGAAGGACAAAAAAAGAGCTATGGGACGTGGTTTGGGCGCTATTCTAAGTGCTGAATCCAAAGCGAGTATCAACTCCGCTACCGATGAAGGAGCAGATAAGTTTGTAGGAAATATCGTAGAGGTAGCTCTGGAAGATATTTATCCGAATCCGACCCAGCCGAGAACTTATTTTGATGAAAAAGCATTAAACGAACTTGCCCTGTCGATCACAAACTTAGGGGTAATCCAACCGGTTACTTTAAGAAAAGACGGCGAGAAATTCGAGATCATATCAGGGGAAAGACGTTACCGTGCCAGTAAAATTGCCGGGCTTCCGACGATTCCTGCCTATATCCGTTTAGTGAATGACCAGGAGCTTCTGGAAATGGCTCTTGTTGAAAATATTCAGAGAGAAGATCTGGATGCTATCGAGATCGCTTTGACTTACCAGAGACTTTTGGATGAGATTGGTCTTACTCAGGAAAACCTGAGCCAGAGAGTAGGGAAGGACAGAAGTACCATTACCAACTCAATCAGACTATTGAGATTGAATCCGGATATTCAGAACGCGATCAGAAGTGGTGAAATCTCTGCCGGACACGGAAGAGCCATCATCAGTCTTGAAAGTGAAGAGCATCAGCAGATTCTATTTGATCTGATCATCAAAGAAAAACTCAATGTGCGTCAGGCTGAACAGGCTGCCACCGCATTGAAAAACCCTAAATCACCGGCAGCGAAAAAAATAAATGCTGAGCTTTCCAACAACTTTAAGAGAGCCCAGAAAACGATCGCTGATATTTTAGACGTAAAAGTAGAGATCAAAACCTCCGGAAACGGTAAAAAAGGTAAAATAGTCCTGGACTTCAAAAATGAAGAAGAACTGGAGTATATTTTATCCCATATTAAATAATGAAGAAAATATTTTTCACATTTTTTTTGTGCACTTTTGCTTTCGCTTATTCGCAGGTAGTTCCTGGCGATACAGTTCGTATGGGACCTCTTCCTAAAGACAGTGTTGCGGTGATCACTAAGCCTTCAAAGCCGGCAAAACCTGTGAAAACAGAAGCTAAGATCATAGAAGATCTTGAAAATGCAAACGGACCCACAAAAAAAACCATCAAACTGAACCCAACAAGAGCCGGACTGTATTCTGCAGTGTTTCCGGGGCTTGGGCAGTATTACAACAAAAGGTACATTAAAATTCCTATTGTATGGGGTGCTGTAGGAGCCGGTATTGGATATACCATCTGGAGTAATAATCAATACAAGAAATACCGGGAATATTATGTAGCCAAGCTTAACGGAACACCTAATGAGTTTGTGGACAGCCACCCATGGCTGGATAAAAAAGCTTTTGGAAATGCCCAGGACAGATATAAAAGACAGCGTGATTACGCGATTGCCATCACAGGTCTTATTTACATTCTGAACATTGTGGATGCCGTGGTAGATGCCCATCTTTACGAGAGCCGGCATGACCCGGATCTTAGTTTTGCGCCTACCGTAATTCAGGATCAGTATGGATATTCTACTCCGAAAACAGGTTTAAGTTTAAGTTATAGATTTTAAAACAGAATTGTAATAAAGTTGATATGAGCCGAAGGGCTGATACCATCATCATAAATAAGATATCACATGAGAATAGCATTAGTTGGATACGGTAAAATGGGGAAGATCATTGATGAGATCGCACAGAAAAGAGGTCACGAAATCGTTGCCCGCCTGAAAGAAACTCCAACCGCTGAAAATCTTAATAATCCTGACGTAGCGATCGAATTTTCATTACCGGAAGTGGCTTATGATAATATCAAAGCATGTCTTGAACATAAAATTCCTGTAATCTGCGGAACTACAGGTTGGCTGGAGAAAAAAGAAGAAGTTGAAAACTTGGCTGTAGACAACGACAGCGCGTTTTTATATGGTTCCAATTTTAGTTTAGGTGTCAATCTGTTTTTTGCCCTGAACGAAAAAGTAGCCGATATCATGAAAAATGTGGATGAATACTCCTGCCAACTGGAAGAAATTCACCACGTCCACAAAAAAGATGCTCCCAGCGGAACGGCAATTTCCATTGCTGAAGGAATCATCAAAAATAATCCTAAATTTAACGCGTGGAAACTGGAAGAAACCCAAGGCAAAGAATTGGGAATATTCGCCATCCGTGAAGATGAAGTTCCGGGAACCCACAGCGTTTATTATAAAAGTGAAGTAGATGAAATTGAAATTAAGCATACTGCCTTCAACAGAAACGGGTTTGCACTCGGAGCTGTAGTCGCTGCAGAATGGATTAAAGATAAAAAAGGAAACTTCACCATGAAAGACGTTTTGGGGCTTTAATTTGTAACAAATTCTTTAAATTGCAGACCAATACAAGGGAAATGATGAATAGTAAATTATAAATAGCAGAACGCTGTAATCATTTATTATTCATCATTTATCATTTATATATTTAGAATAGGCACAGAAAAAACTATGAATTATTTTTTAACTTACACAGTATATGTTCTCATTTTGTCTGTACTGATGGGGATTTCCACTTGGAAACTGTTCAAAAAAATGGGGCACAGTCCCTTATTTGCATTTATACCTTTCTATAATTATTTCATTATTTTAAAGGAAACAGACCATCCGAAATGGTGGGCAATCCTGTCCTATCTTCCGATAGTAGGGCCTATTATGATGTCTGTTTTCCATATCTATCTGATGAAGAAATTTGGAAAGACCCTGTTTCAGCACCAGCTTCTTACCGTGATCCTGCCGTTTATCTATATGGCTACGGTGAACTATTCTAAAGATGCAGAAGTAGAAGATGTAAATGCCAACGACCTTTTCATTACCGATGAAGAGAAAAGTGCAAAAAAGAAAGATACTTTCATGGGGTCTATTACTTTTGCCGTAGTTTTTGCAACCATCATCCACGTTTTTGTAACGCAGCCGTTCGGGATTCCTACAGGATCCATGGAAAGAACACTTCTTGTAGGTGACTTCCTTTTTGTGAACAAATGGAGCTACGGATACAGAATGCCAATGCGTCCTGTGGCTATACCATTCCTTCAGGGAACCATTATGGATACAGGTCAGAAAGGAAATCCGAAAGATGATCCAAAATCATATGTTGATGGCATAAAACTTCCTTATACAAGA
Source organism: Chryseobacterium sp. OV279 (assembly GCF_900128945.1). GTDB lineage: Bacteria > Bacteroidota > Bacteroidia > Flavobacteriales > Weeksellaceae > Chryseobacterium. The sequence goes on from NZ_FQUD01000002.1 coordinate 192,696, forward strand.
ATTTTCGAGTTCGGAAAGCCTCAGAAAAATGATGTGGTTGTTTTCAACTATCCAAGAGATTCCGTGCATACAGCAATTGATAGAAAAGATCCTTATGTTAAAAGATGTGTGGCTGTAGCAGGTGATACTTTTGAAATGAGAGCCGGAAGACTTTTCGTCAATGGTAAACCAGAAACGGTTTTAGGTGACCAGGAAGTTCAGCACAGATATATTGTGAATACAGGCAGTCAGCTTGATATTCCAGGACTATATAATACCTACGGATTCTTACCGGTACAGGAGATTCAGGGAGAGAAAGGATATATTTATGCTTTCCAGGGACTGACAGACAAAACGGCTAAAGAAATCAAGCAGCTTCCTCAGGTTATAGACATGAAAGAAGATGTTACACCAAAAGGTGAAGCAGCGGTATATTACAGAGACGAAGCCAAAACAAAAATTGATACCACACAATCTATTTTCCCGATCAACAAAGCGTGGAACCAGGATTGGTATGGACCATTAAAGATTCCTAAAAAAGGAGATGTTGTCACACTTAATCAGGAAACCTTACCGGAATACAAATGGATTATTTCTCAGTACGAACACAACCGTCTGGAAAACAAAAACGGAAAGATTTTCATCAATGGAAAAGAAACTACACAATATACGATCCAACAGGATTATTATATGATGGTAGGGGATAACAGAGATGCTTCCTTAGATGCAAGATTCTTTGGTTTCGTTCCAGAAGAAAACATTGTAGGAAAACCGATGTTTACATGGATGAGTCTTCAGGGAGCTTTCTCAGACAGCAGCTCTACGTATCAGGCTCCGTTCAAAGTACGTTGGGACAGAATGTTTAAAGCAACCAATACGGGAGAAGCCAACAAAACTTCATACTGGTGGGTTGCAGCTATTATTCTTTTACTGTTCTTCGGATGGGAATATTTCATGAAATTATTCGGAAAGAAGAAAAAGGAAGAAGAGATATAATTGAATCTAAAACTTAAAGATAGAATGAAGTATTTGAAAAAATACTTCATTTTTTAATATGATGAATATGACAAATGTATTATTGCCGGTATTTTATATGCCCCCGATTTCATGGTTTTCAGTGTTTTTAAATCCTGAGAACGAGATTGTATTTGAACAGTTTGAAAATTTTCCGAAGCAGACCTACAGAAACAGAACCAACATCTATGGGGCTAATGGAAAGCTTTCTTTAATAATCCCTATTAATCATAAAGGTAAGAGAGAATTTAAAGATACGGAGATTTCTTACAGGGAAGACTGGAGAAACCTGCACTGGAAATCTATCAAAACGGCCTATCAGAGCTCACCTTATTTTGAATACTATGAAGATAAATTCAGAAAAATATATGATCTGAATGAGAAATTTCTTCTTGATTTCAACCTGAAAGGACTGGAAGTTATACAGCAGATCCTTAAAACAGAAAAGGCACAGTCTTTGAATGAAGAATATATCAAAAATCCTGAAAGCATTAATTTCAGAGAAAAGTTCTCGGCTAAACATCCTTCTGAATTTCAGATGGAAGAATATTACCAGACCTTCTCAGATAAATTAGGATTTTTAGAGGATTTGTCAATTTTAGACCTTATTTGTAACAAAGGTCCTGAAACTCTGACTTATATAAAAAATATTAAACAATCATACTAAGATAAAATCGCCGTTAAAAGAATTCTCTGGAAAATAAACCAATGACAATGGCGATTGTATATAACTTTAAAGTAAATATCAACATATGAAAAAGGTATTATTAGCAGCTGTTTTTCTGACAGGTTTTAGTTTCTCTTATGCTCAGGAAGCTCAGGCTAAAAGCATTGATCCCAAAGAAGATAAAGATCTCATGACTTGGTATCATAAAGATTTCTCAACCTCAAAAGTATACGGAGTAAATACGGCAAACGCTTATAAATATTTAGAATCCAAAGGTCTTAAGCCTAAAACTGTGGTAGTAGGAGTTTTAGACAGTGGTGTTCAGGTAGATCACCCGGGTCTTGTGAAAAACGTATGGTCAAATCCTAACGAAGTTCCCGGAAACGGAAAAGATGACGATGGAAACGGATACATTGATGATGTACACGGCTGGAACTTTATCGGTGGGAAAAACGGTGATATTGATATCGACAATATGGAGGTGACCAGAGTTGTTGCTAAATACAAACCGGTTTTCGAAGGTGACGATTCTGCAAAAAACAAAGCGAACCAGGCGAAAATGCCGGAAGACTTTGCGATGTACATGAAGTCTAAAGAACTTTTCAACAAAAAAAGTATTGAAGCAAAACAGAATCTTCAGACTTATACAATGATCAACAGTTTGATCCCTAATATGGTAAAATTGTTGGGAGGTAAGTCTGTAACTGCTGAAACCTTACAGGGAATTAAACCTCCTACGGACCAGAAAGATGCTATCGCGGTGCAGGTTCTGGGGCAGGTTTCTCAAAGCCCGGAATTCAAAGGGAAATCTTCTGCAGATTTCGAAAAACTGATGAAAGAGCAAATGAAAGAAGCAATCGATCATTATGCACCACAATCTAAGCAGTACGATCTGAGCTATGATCCGAGAAAAGAAATTGTAGGCGATAACTATGACGATTATGCTGAAAAAATCTACGGAAACAATGACTACGAAGGACCTGATGCAGAACACGGAACACACGTTGCCGGTATTATCGCCGGTCTTCCGCAAGGCAAAGAAATACAGTATGGGGTAGCTTCTAAAGTAGCTAAAATCATGTCTGTAAGAACCGTTCCAAACGGAGATGAAAGAGATAAAGATGTAGCCAACGCGATCAGATATGCCGTGGACAACGGAGCTAAAGTGTTAAATATGAGTTTCGGGAAGCCAGTTTCTCCAGGGAAAAATGTAGTTTGGGATGCTTTTAAATATGCTGAAGACAAAGGAGTTCTTTTGGTGAAAGCAGCAGGTAACGAAAATGAAGATGTTGCAGAACACCTTGCATTCCCTACGAACTTTAAAAATGTTACAGATGAGAAGCCTTTTGTAACTAACGTATTGGTAGTAGGAGCCAGCACCAACAGAAATAACGAACTGCGAGCAGATTTCTCCAATTACAACAAGAAAATGGTTAACGTTTTCGCACCAGGAGAAGAAATCTATTCTACAGTACCTAAAAACGAATATAAATATCTTCAGGGAACTTCTATGGCATCGCCTGTAGTAGCAGGAGCAGCAGCCGTATTATTGGCTTATATGCCCAACCTTAAACCTGATCAGATCATTGAAGCGCTTGTAAAGAGCAGCAATCTGAGCTCAGAGAACAAATTTCCGGAGTATTCTCAGGCCGGAGGGGTTATCGATCTTCAGAAAGCAGCTGAATATGCTTACACGAATTTCTACAACGGAAAATCTTCACCATCGAAGAAGCCTGCGAAATCCGTAAAAAAGGCTGTTAAAAAATAATATATCTCCCTGTATATAAGGAGAAACCATTTAAAGTCCGAAATTTTCGGACTTTTTTTATTTTTATTTTTCAATTTGGCACGGTTTTTTGTAACTTTATAAGTAACAAAATAATAAACAACAAAATGAAAAAGTTACTACTTGCAGGGATGATTGGAACATCACTTTTTGCAGTGTCTTGTTCCTCAGTGAAAAAAGCAGAAACATCACAAAACCAAAGAGTTGAATATCTTAAATTAAAAGGCGACTGGCAGATTGTCAGCGTTGATTATGAAAAAGGATTCAAGATCAAGCCTTTTGACGAAGGTGCAGATGCTCAGTGTTTTGTAGGAAGCCATTGGAGATTAATCCCAAATAATTACACCGGTGCCTACACTTTAAACGGAGGAGGAGCTTGCCCAAGCATTACTCAGCCAATCAAATTTGAAGTAAAAGACGGCAATACTTTCATGTTTAAAAAAATCGCTGAAGGAACTAAAGCTAAGCAAAATCTTGCAGGATATTCTTTAACGATTACCAACCAGTCTACAGATCAGTTCTCCCTTGTACAAAGTGTTCCATTTGATGGAAATACAGTGCAGGTTGTTTACAACTTTCAGAGAACATTCATGAAATAATTTATCAACATAAAAGATCAAAAAAATGAAATTTACTAAAACATATATAGGAGCTCTTTTCTTATCATCAGCATTATTATTAACCAGCTGTGAAGCTGTTCAGAATTCTAACCACCAGCAGAGAGGTACAGCAGTAGGTGTTGCATCTGGAGCTGTAATCGGAGGTATTTTGGGGAATAATGTAGGAAGTGGTAAAAACTCAGCTTTAGGAGCAGTATTGGGAGGTATTATCGGTGGTGTTGCAGGTAACGTGATCGGTAACAAAATGGATAAACAAGCTAAGCAGATTAAAGAAACTTTACCAGGTGCTGAAGTGGAAAGAGTAGGTGATGGTATTAAGATTACCATGAATGAAAGCATCGTAAACTTTGCTTTTGATTCTTCAAACTTAACTTCTGTTGCACAGACCAACCTAAATAAATTAGCTCAGGTTCTTGCTGACAACCCGGATACAAACATCAACATCTACGGTCATACAGACAGCAAAGGTGCAGATTCTTATAACTTATCTCTTTCTCAAAGAAGAGCAGATGCAGTAAAAGCTTACTTATCGGGAAAAGGAATCGCTTCTGCAAGAATGATGACAAAAGGTGAAGGTGAATCTATGCCTGTGGCAAGCAACGATACTGAAGAAGGAAGAGCTAAAAACAGAAGAGTAGAATTCGCTATTACAGCTAATGAGAAAATGATTAATGACGCCAAGCAAGGGCAGTAATTAATTTAATATATAAATATTTTCGTAAAAGACCGCTCCGGCGGTTTTTTTTGTATTTTTATGCTATGAATTTTGAATTTGCTATTTTTGTAACTGAATTAACATAAATGAAGAAATATCTTAAACTCCTCCGGGTGGAGCAATGGGTGAAAAACCTGTTTGTTTTTGTTCCTCTGTTCTTTTCGGGAAACATTACAAACATAGACTTACTAAGCAAAAGCATCTTTGCATTTATTATCTTTTCCCTCGCAGCAAGTGTAGTCTATATTCTCAATGATTATAACGATATAGAGGCCGACAGTAAGCATCCCGAAAAAAGAAGAAGACCTCTCGCAAGCGGTGCTATTTCAAAACCAAAAGCCTTAAGCATTCTTGCAGCACTCGTTATTGTTGATGTTGCGTTGGTAGGTCTTGCTCAACTTTATTTTCACGAACCTTTATGGAAATTTGCCACGATCATAGGACTTTATATTGTGATCAATCTCGCGTATACCTTTAAACTGAAGCACGTTCCGATCATTGATATTTTTATCATTGCTACTGGTTTTGTACTGAGAGTTTTAGCAGGCGGATACATCACCGGAATAGGGATCTCACAGTGGGCGATCCTGCTGACTTTCGTGCTGGCTCTTGTTTTAGCCATTGGAAAAAGAAGAGGAGAGCTGATTAATGCACAGGTTTCAGGAAAGACAAGAAAGGCCTTAGACGGATACAATGTACAGTTTGCAGATATTGCCCTGTCTATTTCAGTAACGCTAGCTATCGTCTGCTATCTGATGTTTACCCTTTCACCTGAAGTTCAGGGAAGATTTCATCAGCGGGTTTTTTATACCGTTATATTTGTAGTCTTTGCTTTTTTAAGATATCTGCAGCAGACTTTAGTATACAACAGAACAGAATCTCCTACAAAAATTGTCTACAGAGACCGGTATATCCAGGTGACTTTGGTACTTTGGGTAGCCGCATTTTTAATCCAGATTTATTTTAAAAAATGAAGCCGAATTTCACACAGAAAGTTACTAACTGGGGCAATTTCCCGGTAGTAGAAAAAGAAATGAGATCTGAGGACAGCTTCAAAAGAATCAAGGAGTTTGTACTTAATCATAACGAAATTATTGCCAGAGGAAACGGAAGATGCTACGGCGACGCTTCTCTGGGAGAAACCATATTTTCCACTAAAAAATTAAATAAATTCATCAGTTTCGATCGTCTCAACGGGGTCATAGAATGTGAATCTGGAGTGTTGCTTTCAGATGTACTTGAAATTTCAGTTCCACAGGGATATTTTCTGTACGTAACACCGGGAACCAAATTTATTTCCGTGGGAGGAGCTATTGCTTCAGATGTTCACGGGAAAAACCATCATGCAGAAGGTTGCTTTTCAGAATATGTGATTGAATTTAAGCTGATGACCGAAAGAGGAGAAATCATCACATGCTCAAGAGAAGAAAATTCTGATAAATTCTGGGCTACTATTGGTGGAATGGGACTTACCGGAATTATTCTTACCGTAAAATTTAAGCTTAAAAATATAGAATCTGCCTACATCCGTCAGGAAAGCATTAAAGCCGAGAATCTGGATGAAATTTTCAGACTCTTTGAAGAAAGTGAGAACTGGACGTATACTGTAGCGTGGATAGACTGTCTGCAAAAAGGAAAAGATCTGGGAAGAAGTATTCTGATGAGAGGAGAACACGCCTTTCAGCATGAACTACCTCAAAATCTGACCAAACAGCCCCTAAGACTGAAGAAAAAATTTCAGCCTACTGTTCCGTTTTATTTTCCGGGATTTGTTCTGAATGCACTGACCGTGAAAATATTCAATCTGCTGTATTACAAAAAGCAGACTAAGAAAGAAGTGAAGTCTTTCATCGACTACGAAACCTTTTTCTATCCGCTGGATGCCATCACCGACTGGAATAAGATCTATGGAAAATCAGGATTTATCCAATACCAGATGGTAATTCCTAAAGAAGCAGGAAAAGAAGGAATGAAACAGATCCTTGAAACTATTGCAGCAAGTGGAAACGGATCGTTTTTAGCGGTTTTAAAACTCTTCGGGAAAAACAATCCGGAGGCTTACAATTCATTTCCTTTCGAAGGCTATACACTGGCCCTTGACTTTAAAGTGAATTCAAAACTGAAGAAACTGGTAGAAAAATTAGATGATACCGTGCAGCAGTTCGGAGGTAGGATTTATCTTACGAAAGACAGCATGAGCAGGTCTTCACTCACGAATTACCTTAAAAATATTCAAAGTTCAAAATTTGTGTCTTTACAGCACAAAAGAATCATAAACAACAATTCATAATGATAGTTCTGGGAAGTACGTCTGAAGTGGCGCAGGCTTTTGTGGAAAAGGCTCTTCAGGAAGGAGAAAAGTTTGAAAAAATATACCTTTTCACTTCAAATAAAGAGACAACGGAAAGATTTGCAAGACATATTGATGTCAAATTTCTGCAGCAGTCTGAAGTCATCGAAATTGATCTGATGAAAGAAATTGATTACACTACATTTGATCATGTCAGTTCAAATGTATTATTTTGTGCTGTAGGTTATTTGGGAGATGGGACAGAGGAAGGTCTTTATGACAACAGGAATACAGAAAGAATCATTACTATTAATTATTCAAAACTGATTCCTGTGATGAACTATTTTGCACAGAAGTTCGAAAGCAGAAGATCCGGAACCATTATCGGACTTTCATCGGTAGCCGGAGATCGAGGAAGACAGAGTAATTTTATCTATGGTAGCGCAAAAGCGGCTTTTACGGCTTATCTTAGCGGTCTTAGAAACTATCTTTTTGAGAAAAAAGTACATGTTCTTACCGTTAAACCGGGCTTTATGGCAACGAAAATGACGGAAGGACTGCCCTTAAATCCTAAACTGACTGCAACTCCCAAACAGGCGGCTGCATGCATTTATAAAGCATTCAAAAAGCAAAAAAATGTGGCATATGTTTTGCCGGTTTGGAGTATTATTATGATGATTATCAGGAATATACCTGAATTTATATTCAAAAAATTAAAGCTTTAATAAAAATGAAAAAACTGTATTGTTTTGATTTTGACGGAACCCTGACGTATAAGGATACAATGTTTATGTACCTTAAATTCTACGATTCTACCAAATTCCGGATACAGTTTTTGAGACACGTTCCTCTGTTCATTCTGCTGAAACTGAAACTTGCAGAAACCGAAAAAGTAAAGAAAAGCTTTATCGGATCTATTCTGAAAGGACAGACCCAGGAAAAGATCGAATTGAAGTCTAAGCAGTTTTTTGAACATCATTATCCTAAAATCGTAAGGGAAAACGCCCTTGACTTTATACAAAATATCGATAGGAATAATACACAGAGTTTATTGGTAACCGCGTCGCTGGATATCTGGGTAAAACCTTTTGCTGAAGAACTGAAAATGCAGCTGGTATCCACACGTGCAGAGTTTAAAAATGGAGTTTTTACAGGAAATTTCATAGGCAAAAACTGCAACGGAAAAGAGAAACTGGTGAGAATAAAAGCTGAAATTCACGACTCTAAATACGATAAAATAATCGCTTTCGGAGATACTTCCGGAGATCGCCAGATGCTTAAATGGGCAAATGAAGGTCATTACCAATTTTTTCACTAATTTTGGATGGTAAAAATGTAAAAATGAAAAGACTGCTTGTGATAGGTACTGCAATCTTAATGAACTGTACAGCTACGCCATCTCAACCATCATCAGATATGCAGGGAAATGCAGAACTTCTGGTGTCTGAGGCGCAGGGCGGTAAAGATGAAGCCGGATTTACGATTATTAAGAATGAACAGGAATTCCGTAACGCCATTAAAGGCAGTTTCGGTCTTATCAATTTGAAAAAAGAGCCATCCGTTAACTATCCTAAATTTCCAAGAAACAAAAAAGTGGTTTTGTATCATATGGGACTTTTCAGATCGGGTAGCCACAGAATTACCAGCATCAAAAACACATCCGTAAAAAATAATATCCTGTACGTGGAAGTTCCCGCTACAGCATCTGGTGGAATGGAAATTCAGGTACTTTCAAATCCCTGGTTTATTTTTGCTGTTCCTTCAGATTATCAGTTTACCTCAGTAGAATTAAAATATTCCAATTAAAAATGAACAAAATATATTTAGATAACGCTGCAACGACGCCTCTTGCGGAAGAAGTCATAGACGCAATGGTGGGGACCATGAAAATGAATTTCGGAAACCCTTCTTCTACCCACAGCTTCGGTCAGGAGGCGAAAATTCTTATCGAAAATGTAAGAAGACAGATTGCAGACTATCTTCATGTAACTCCTGCGGAGATTATCTTTACTTCGTGCGGAACAGAATCGAACAATATGATCATCAAATCCAGTGTAGAACACCTTGGAGTGGAAAGGATCATCAGCTCTCCTCTGGAACATAAATGTGTTTCTGAGAGTATTTTAGATATGAAAAGCAGAAGGGGAGTAGAGGTAGTCTACATTCGCCCCAATGAAAAAGGAGATATTGATCTTAATAAGCTGGAAGAGCTTTTAAAATCCTCAGATAAAAAGACCTTAGTAAGCTTAATGCATGCCAATAATGAAATTGGAAATATTGTAGATATTAAAAAAATTGCAGAATTATGCAAAGCCAACAATGCTCTTTACCATTCTGATACGGTGAAGACCATGGCTCACATGAAATTTGACTTTTCAGATATTCCTGTAGATTTTGCATCATGCAGTGCTCATAAATTCCATGGTCCGAAAGGAATCGGGTTTGCTTTTATCAGAAAGGCTACAGGAATGAAGGGAATTATCACTGGCGGACCTCAGGAAAGAAGCCTGAGAGCAGGAACTGAAAATGTTTCCGGTATCGTTGGTTTAGGTAAGGCTTTGGAGCTTTGCATTAATAATATGGAGGCATATGCAAGTCATATTAGAGAAATTAAAGAATACGCTATTGAAAAATTGTCTGCGGAAGTTCCAAACATTAAATTCAATGGACGAAGCGGTGAAATGGAAAATAGTGTTGACAGTGTTTTAAGTGTCTTACTTCCGTATAAAAATCCATTGATAGGCCTTCAGCTGGATATGAAGGGAATAGCGGTCTCTCAGGGTAGCGCATGCTCTTCTGGAGCGTCCAAACCTTCGATGGTGATGATGATGGTGCTTTCTGAAGACGAAATGGATCATTGTACGCCATTACGTGTCTCATTCAGCCATATGACGACCAAAGCAGAGATCGATGCTCTGGCAGAAGCTTTGAAGGAAATTTCAAAAGATTTTGCTATAGAAAAAACAAATGTTGAGCATAGATAGTCTTATTGCTTAAAAATCGTAATTTTGAATATCCAATTACGGATTGAAATAAGAAAATAAATATTAATTTAAATAAAAGAAACAAAATGGCTTTAGAAATTACGGACAGCTCATTTCAGGAAACGGTTTTAAAATCAGATAAGCCGGTATTGGTAGACTTTTGGGCAGTATGGTGTGGACCATGCAGAACTTTGGGACCAATCATCGAAGAAGTAGCATCAGATTTTGAAGGAAAAGCAGTGGTAGGAAAAGTTGATGTAGACAACAATCAGGAAATTTCAATGCAGTATGGCATCAGAAATATCCCTACAGTTCTGATTTTTAAGAACGGTGAAGTGGTTGATAAATTAGTAGGTGTGACTCCAAAGGAGATTATCGCTGAAAAATTAAGCGCGCACTTGTAAAAAATAACTTTGATAATGAAGGCCTTCCGTTTTTGGAGGGCTTTTTATTTAGAAATAGTTTGCAGGTAATAAAAAAAGTTGTAGTTTTGCAATCACAAAAAAGAAACAACGTTCTTTATAACAACAGAAAATGATCCGGTAGTTCAGCTGGTTAGAATGCCGCCCTGTCACGGCGGAGGTCGCGGGTTCGAGTCCCGTCCGGATCGCAAAAGTTTTTCAATTTACTTTTAAAAAAAAATAGATCCGGTAGTTCAGCTGGTTAGAATGCCGCCCTGTCACGGCGGAGGTCGCGGGTTCGAGTCCCGTCCGGATCGCAACTATTAAATCAAAATAGTACAAAATGCTGTAAAATAGATGTTTTACAGCATTTTTTGTTTTGTGTCTGTTCCAAATGGAGCTAAAAAACCACAACCTGAAAGTGACCTATTCAGTGACCTGTTATAAAGGTTGAAAAAAGGTCACTGAAAAGTAAGAAGAAAGCCTGTTCATGGGCTTATTCAGAAATTGAACATCTTGTGGGAAGTTTTTAATGTATTTAATTTAAAATTTTTAAAAACGGCACATATGAATAAGACATTCAACCTGCTTTTTTATCTCAAAAAAGCTAAAATTAACACCCAGGGAGAAGCACCCATCTACATGAGAATTACTATTGACGGAAAAATTTCTGAAATCAGTACAAAACGCACCGTATTGCCTTCAAAATGGAACTGCCAAGCTCAAAGTGTAAAAGGGTCTTCAGAAGAATGCAAATCACTTAATTTTTATCTTAAAACATTTGAGCAGAAAGTTTATGATACCTATCATACACTAATATGGGAAAGTGAACCGGTAAGCTGTGAAATTCTTAAGAACAGACTATTGGGCAGAGATCAAAAAAATCGAATGCTGATACCAATATTTCAGGATCATAACGACAGAATGGAGAAGTTAGTAGGGAAAGAGTACGCTAGTGGAACCTTAACCCGCTATAAAACCTGCTTAAGCCATACCAAAGAATTTTTGCAGTGGAAATATGATATTTCTGATATTGATATTAGGAAAATTAATTATGCCTTTCTCAATGATTTTGAATTTTTTCTACGAACTGAAAAACTTTGTGGTAACAATACAGCCGTAAAGTATATCATGAACTTTGGGAAGATCATCAGAGCTTGCTTGAATCATGGTTGGTTGGAAAAAGATCCATTTATGAATTATGATTCAAAATTTGATGAAGTAACAAGAGTATTTCTTAATGAGCAGGAGTTAGAAAAACTTTTTACCAAAGATTTCAAAAATATGAGACTATCATTGGTCAGAGATATTTTTTTATTTAGCTGCTATACGGGGCTGGCATATATTGATACTCGAAAGTTAACTACCAACAACATCAATATTGGATTAGATGGAACTCGATGGATTTTTACCAAACGACAAAAAACGAAAACAACCTCTAACATTCCATTGCTTGCCCAAGCCGAATGTATCGTTGAGAAATATAAAAATCATCCGACCTGTGTAAATAGTGGAAGATTATTTCCGATTCTTAGCAATCAAAAAATGAATGCTTATCTGAAAGAAATTGCTGATCTGTGTGGTATCAATAAAGAATTAACCTATCATATAGCACGTCACACCTTTGCGACAACAGTTACCTTATCAAATGGGGTTTCTATCGAGAGTGTGAGTAAAATGCTCGGTCACAAAAATATAAGAACAACTCAGCATTATGCCAAGATTCTGGATAGTAAAGTGAGTGAAGATATGATTTCTTTAAAACAAAAATTCCTTGATAAGATTCTTTAACAAAACTACAATATTATTAATCACTTAAAGGGTCACGCTTATGTAAGAGAAAATACATCAATTTGACAAATGATAAATCAAAAATATATTGACCAAATATAATTTATTATTGTTTGATCAGGATTGTTGGGTTCTTCTTTTGCAGAGAGGAAGGGAAAACCACCTATTCTTTAAATCTCTTTATTCATCAACGTTTTCTCAAATTGAAGTCCAGCTACTCACCGAATTACTCACTTTTGAAATGTAGGTTTTTGATTCATTTTGTAAATCAAATATATTAACTTCTTTTGTATTTTAATGAATAAATGTTGAAGTTTTTTATGTCCGTTTAGAAATTGTTTCTACACAAAATTGTAAGGTTTTTTGCTTAGAATAAACTACGTGAAGCAAAGGTTCGAGAAATTCTTTAGCAGTGTATCGATTATTCTGTAAAGTGAGAAGTGTTGGAAGTCAGTTTTAAGACAAAAGGTAACGATTATTGTATGAAAATGCGAAAATATAAAGAAGCAATGTATCACTATAAAGAACCTGCAAGAATTTATACCAATCTATATAATTTTCGTGATGTTATGATTGCTTACGAAATTATTGCTAATGTGAAAAAGCTATTAAATTATACTACGAAACGCATGTATCTGTAAAAATACTTAGGAGTAAAGAAAAAGGTTGAAATAAATAGGAATGATGCTGTAAGTATTTCGATTGAGAAATTGCTTTTAGAAGAAAAAGAACTTTCACAGAAACATCGCAATAATTTAGACATATATTTTTATGTTATTTATAATTATTTATTCATCTTTTTATAGGAAATACTTAAAAAGCATTGCTCAAAAACGATTTTTTTGACGAACTCATTATACTTGCAAAAAAGAGTGATTCTTCTTTTTTATCTAGATTTGAGGAAATTTACCCTGAATCCAGTAAGGAATTACTTTTAATCAATTTTAGCCTTTCTTCCTCAGAATTGTGATTCTGTGCGAGGATAAGACTAAATTTTTCGACAAAAGAGATTGCAACTTACACTTTTGTACAGCATTGGTGTGTTCAACAAAGGAAAATATAGAATTAGAATAAAACTTAATATTCCAAGTGATGAAGATCTATATTTATTTTTAGAAGATTAGATGATTCGGAATTCTAGATATCCAATTCTTTAAGTGAAAGTTCCCAAATAACTAGTTCGTCTGAAAGCAGAAGGTCTGATTATTTTTTTTTGTTAAAAGGGTATGTTTGCGATTAAAATTAATTGTTTTATTGATTATGGTATGTGTATTGAAGGATATTTGTAGTATGTTTTTATTACGCTTTTACCTTATTATTGTTGGTATCTTTGTTAAAGATTAAAATGAGTAGTAGTTTGACTAGCATTTTAAAGAAATTGGTAAAAAAGATATATGAAAAAAAGAACTTTAGTAGTTTGTTTGTTAACGGCTGGTTTTACAAGTACCCAGGCACAGAGATGGGAATCTATTTCTCAACGGTCTTCTCAAATAAGAAAAGAAGTTGAGGTTAAAAATGCTTATCGTGTAGATTTGGCAACCTTGAGGAATCTTTTAAAAGATGCTGCTGAAACAGGAAATAATGCAAAACCTGTAGTAGTTTCCTTGCCAACAGCAGAAGGGAAAATAGAGAAGTTTGCAGTCTACAGTAATCCTGTTATGGCAAAATCAATAACAGAAAAATACTACCTTGGTTCTTATGTTGGGGTAGGGATTGATGATCCTTCGAAATATGTAAGATTTAGTACATCGCCAACTGATATGGAATCAATGATTATTAAAGATGGAATATTCCAGTTTATTGAACCTATCAGTACAGATAAACAAACTTATGGAGTGTTCTATAAATCGAAAGGAGAAGCCGGAATTCACGGTTTTGAATGTGGGACAGATGAGCACGATCTTAAAGATATCGATAAATTAGTGGAAAATGGGAAAAAGCAACTTTCAAATATTGGAATAACAAGCAGGCCTACCAACACTCGATATAGAACTTTTCGAATGGCTATAGCAGCAACAGGAGAGTACACCCAGTTTCATGGAGGTACACAAGCTGGAGCGCTTACGGCGATCAATAATACAATGACCCGAATTAATGGAGTTTTTGAAAAAGACTTTGGGGCTCATTTTAATGTTCAGGATCTACCTGGAATAATTTATACGGATCCGGCAACAGATTTTTATACTCCACCAGCTGTTCAGACGGACCCGTCATTTAATGTCCAGCTTCAGCAAACATTGACGGCGCAAGTTGGAAATGCCAATTATGATATAGGACATGTATTCCATCGTAATGTTGGAAGTAGAAGCGGAAATGCAGGTGTAATAGGAATAGTGTGTGCAAATCCTGCTGATAATACTTCTTTGGCTAAAGGGTCTGCCTTTTCAATGAGCCCGGATCCTATTGGAGAAGTCTTTGACTTAATGGCAGCACATGAAATGGGGCATCAATTAGGAGCAAGGCATACTTTTTCAATGAGGTCCGAAGGTTCAGGAGCAAATGTGGAGCCATGGGGAGGAACAACTATTATGGGATATCCAGGTATTACTCAGGATGATATCCAGGCAAACATGGATGGATATTTTCATTACAAATCTATTTCGCAGGTATTAAATAATCTCGAAAGTAAACCTACATGCGGAACTTCGGCTGCTATTGTGACGAATACTGCTCCTGCAATTACCCCACTTACCGCACATACCATTCCTAAAGGGACCGCTTATTACCTGGATGCAATTGTAGTAGATGCTGAAAACGATCCTTTTAATTATACCTGGGAACAATACAATAGTGTGGGTGATAGAAACTCAATTTCAGGAGATAGTGGTTGGGGATTTAATGCAGAGGGAGCATTGGCGCGATCACTTCCGGGAACAGCAAACAGCAGAAGATATTTCCCTAAACTGGAAAGTGTATTAAATGGAGTATTAACAGACAAACAAGCTTGGGAAACTGTTTCTTACATTCCAAGACAATTGAATTATGCTGTTACCGTAAGGGACCAGAATGCTCAGAGACCAATGACCTCTACTTCAGAAACTACTGTAACGGTAGGAAATGATGGGCCTTTCAAATTTAATGGGTTGACAGCTTCTTCAGTTTTATACAACAATACAATCAATACCATTTACTGGGATGCAGTCAATACCAATAATGCACCTTATAATGTCGCTAGTGTAAAGATAGATTATACAACTAACAACGGAACAACCTGGACGGATCTTGTAGCTTCTACTCCTAATACCGGAAGTTATTCTGTGCAAATGCCAGCTAACTTAACAGGTACTGTTAAATTGAGAATGTCGGCTGTTGGAAATATTTTCTATGCAGTATCGCCGGCAATTACAATTGGAGTCGCACCTACATCTAGCGTGGCTTCACCAACAGGTGTTGCTGCACTGGATAAAGAAATTTTTAAAACAACAACAAGAGTTGCCTGGAACCAGTTGCCAGGTGCTACGTATTCAATCAATTACAGAAAGGTTGGAACAGCAAACTGGACTAATGTGACAAGTAATGCAAGTTCTGTTGTATTAAGTAATCTTGAAGATGAAACAAATTATGAAGTTCAGGTAGCGGCTGTGGTGAATACCGTTCCTGGAGCATTCTCAAATAATTATACTTTTAAAACAAAAGGCTTAAGAACGGGAATAGATTATTGTTTAATGACAACAGGAGGAAATGGAGGTAACTTTAATAGCGGTCTGGTTAAACTGACTTTATCTAATTTAAACTATGTATATTCTGGTTTGGATGTTTATAAAACCTATCTGGACTTTAGTGAAGATGCAGCCAAAGTGGTTAACTTGACAAAAGGGACTCAGTATACTGCTACTTTCAGAAACCTTGCTGTTGGAAATTACAATGATTGGCTGGAAATCTGGATAGATTATAACAGAAACGGTATTTTCGAAGATTCAGAAAAAGTGGCCTCTGACGGTGATACTCCTGTTTTTGTAGCTGCTGCCAGTGCATACCTTCGTGATGGAAGTGTGACATTCACAGTACCTGCTACTGCTTATTCAGGAGATAAAACCTTAAGAATGAGAGTGGCCAGTACTTTCTTTAATGCGGCTAATAGCCCATGTGGCAGCCCTACTGTTCCTGTTATTGGGGGTGGGGTTGTTTCAAGTGGTTCTTTTAGAGATTTCACAGTAAGAATTGCAGATAATAATGCGCTTGCCTTAAAAGAAATGGCAAATGTTAAATCTGAAATAGAAATTTATCCAAACCCTGCTGATACCTTTGTTGAAGTTAAAAACTTAAAAGGTAAAGCAGATTATAAGATTTATAGTGCTGATGGAAGATTAGTTCAAAGCGGTAAATTAGATGGTCAGAGAATTAATGTAGCTTCTTTAGTAAAAGGAATGTATATAATTACTATTACAGACCATAGTAAAATTTATAAGACGAAACTAATTAAAAAATAATTTTAGCCTATTTATATCTAACAATGGATAAAATAAAAATATGTTTTAGCAACTCCATTTCGATATTGTAGTGTTTAAGTAGTAGGTGTTTTTGTGTTTTTTTTTCAACAGTGCCCTACTTTTGCAAATGTAATCCATATAAGTTTAGTGAATTTAAGTAAGTATGGAATTACAATGACTAGTCCTGAAAATCCAGATTAAAGGACAAAAATAAATAATTAAACCAGAGCAAATTTGTTTTTGTTTTGGTTTTTGTTTTTATAAGTTTTCATTTTGATTTTCTTTTGTTGATGCATTTGATTTGGGGTTAAATAATGATTCGAAAAATAAGGTCGTAATTCATTATAAATTCCAATAGCTTCATTGACCAATTTTCTTCTGAGCGAAGTCTCAATATCATATTTATCGATATCAAATTCTTGTTTTAAAATACCATTCACTCTCTCTGCGATAGCATTTTCATAAGGATCGGAATTCTGAGTCATACTGCATTTTAATTGATATTTTTTCAAAATCCTTTGATACCCATTTGAGCAATATTGCAAGCCTCTGTCAGAATGATGAATCAGTGGTTCTTTTTCAATGTAATTGTTTTTTAATACCTTTCTCAATGCTACGAGACTGCTTTCTGTATGAAGGTTGTCTGCAACATGATATCCAACAATTTTCTTGGAATAGGCATCGGTTATCAAACTTAAATAACTCGGCTTTTTTCTGTTCCCGATATAAGTGATATCTGCCACGCAAACTTGGTTGGGTTTGTTTATACTATAATCCAGAATCAGGTTTTTATGCTTTCTGAATCGATGATGAGAATTGGTTGTGATATGATAGCTCCTCTTGGGTAATATGAGCAAATGATCGGCTCTCAAAATATCAAAAAACTTATCCCTGCCTATATTAAAGGATCTTAAAGGCTCCTTTAATAGAAAATATAGCTTCTTGCCTCCTAATTTTGGCATTTTTACGCACATATCTTCTGCGAGTTTTATCACTTTTGAAGCTTTGGTTTGTGAGTTTTTATACCGCTTGATACTTCTGTAATAGACTTGTCTATCCAATCCGAACAATTCGCAGGTAAAGATTAAGGTTTTTTTCTCTTCACTGCGGAAGCTGGTGATTGTCCGGGTGGTAAGTTCTTTCTGATATCAATATCATATTCTTTCTCAGCAAGATTAATCATCATATCGAAAAATATGACCTTTTTATCCGCGATATAAGCCTGTTTCTCTAAAAATGCTTTCTGCTTTTCAAGCAGTTTAACTTCAGCTTCCAATTCCATTATACGCTGTTCCGGAGTCTTTTTCATGGTAATCTATATTTCGAGGGGATGTATAAATAGTGGACATTTTACGTAGTGATTTACCATATTACTACTTGAAATAATTATAGCAAATATTATCTTTCTGATGTCGATTTAAAAAGTTTCAGTCAATTAGTTTAAAACCGATTCCTCTGATGTTTAATATCTCTACAGATGGATCAAGAACAAGGAATTTACGCAAACGCGTTATATAGACATCCATGCTTCGTGCCGCAAAAATATTATCATCTCCCCATAACTTAAGCAGGGCTGTTTTACGTTCGAGGACTTGATTTTTATGAATAAGAAGTAGATTTAATAATTCAGCTTCTCTCTGAGATAAATTAATGGTTACGTTTCTGTGGACAAGTTCCAATCTTTTAAAATCAAATTGGAATTTACCAATTGTATTATCCATTAAGGCGGTTGACCCACTTTCAATCGGATGTACTGATGATCTTCTTATTAATTTTTTTATTCTTAATATAAGCTCTTCCATGCTAAAGGGTTTTCTCATGTAATCATCAGCTCCAAGTTCCAATCCTTTTATAACATCAGCAGTTTGTGATTTAGCAGATAAAAAAATAATAGGAACCAAATCGTCTATTTTTCTAATATCTTCAACTAAAGAAAAACCATCCTTTCGTGGCATCATGATATCCACCACACAAACATCGGGCTGTTTATTTTTAAATTTTGTCCAACCTTCTATACCGTTATTTGCAATCTCTATTTCGAAACCATTCATTTCTAAGGTTTCTTTTACGACCATTGCCAACATCTCTTCATCTTCTACTAATAAGACTTTTATTTTATTCATATACTTGGAAATTTTATTATAAAAGTAGTTCCTGAATTTATTTTGCTTTTAACTGTAATCTCCCCATTTAATGTATTTACAAGCGTCTTTACAAAGCTCAGACCCAAGCCATACCCTTTTACATCATGAAGATTTCCGCTAGGAACCCTGAAAAATTTATCGAATATATAAGGCAGGTATGCGGAATCAATTCCTTTACCATTATCTTCAACATGAAATTGAATTCCATTTTTAATTGGGGAAACCTTTAGGAGAATATCTACTCTGTTATCAGCATATTTTACCGCATTATCCAATAAGTTGGAAAGCACAGTATCAATAACATAGGGGTCAGTGTAGAGTTCGTTCTCTTCTAATTGATTGATATATCTTATATTGGCATTTTCATTAATAGTAAATCTATTGATGATGGATATGATTAAATCATTTAATTGCACTTTAACAAGTTTGGGAGGATCCAAACGATCATTGTATTGCGCAATATCAAGTATCCTGTCTACATTATGATCGAGTTTGTTCAGAATATCATTATTAAGGGTAAGGTATCTTTTTGCCTTGTCAGTGTCATGAATGGCATTGAAATTTAACAACGCTTCATTTGATGACTTCAATATGGATATCGGAGTACGGAGCTCATGGGTCATATTGTTGATAAAGTCATTTTTAATATCATCCAGTTTCAATTGCCTTTTTATTGTGAGCGCCATAAAATAATAGCTTCCCACTGATAGCAGAATAAGAATCAGGGAAACCGATAGCGAAACTATATTTTGTTTTATGATGTACATATCAAAATTATTCATCTGGACTTTTATCAAAATATTATCTTTTGATAACTGCACAGGGAGGTAGAAAACATTTTTAAGTGGAATTTTGTCATGACTTAAAGAAAGATTAAAATCAATATCAATATTATTTCTGGCCAATTCTTGTTTTATTATAGGGGCCAATTCTTTTAGATCCATTGACTTTAATGTCGATGCTTTTAACTGCAAAAGCATTTTTTTTATCATTGGCAATTGTTGTTTAGGTATTTCAATACGATTTATTATCATTCGATAAGGTTGTTCAGTATTCTTTTTTTTCTTTTTGAGATCGACAGACTGTTTCTTTATCGCATAATATATGCGTTGGTCATCATCTCTTATAACGGGTATTGAATCGAGTTGCTTAAGCTGATAAAGCTCAATGCTTTTTTTCAGGGTATTATCTATTGTATTATTTAAATTTTTCTCTGCGATTTTATATGAATTAAAGGTCCAGTATAACTGAAAAATAAAAATGCAGCAGACCGTAATGGATGCAATTAAAAATACTTTTTTTAATTTCTTATTCATGTTTTGTTCTGTATTTAAGATGTAGAAGTCATCAAGATGTCTACAGCTATGACAAATGTACAATTTATTTAAACTCTGATTTACAGCGGTTAACACTAGTTAACACTAGTTAGTGTTCGATTAACAATTTAGCTGATAGGACTTCTTTAAGTTTGTACAGTGAATTAATCAAAAGTGTATTAATCAAAATGGAGTAGATAATGATTATAAAATTATTAAGACTCCTAAAATACTAAAAAACACAAAACATAAGGAAATGAAAAGTAAAAATTGGTTTTTATTAATCCTCCTATTTTTAGGGATAGGACTCAACGCACAGATAAAAAATCCTGTCAAACTCAAATTCAGCATCACTGACCTTGGCAACAATCAGTATGAAGCTGTTTTGAATGCTACTCTGGAAAATGGATGGCATATTTATTCAAAAGACCTGCCTGAAGATACGGGAATTCCTACTGAATATAAAGTTTCCGGAAAGAATATCGAGCTGATCGGAAAATTTACAGAAACCGGGAAAAAGCATGAGGAATTTTCTGAAGCCTTTGGTGGAAAGATTGTTTTCTATTCTAATGCCGCAGGATTTAAGCAAAAATTCAAATTAAAAGATCCTGCTAAACCGGCAGATGTTACTGCTGAGATCACTTATCAAACTTGTGATGACCGGGTTTGTCTTGCTCCAAATACCTTAGAATTTAACCAAAAAGTTACTCCAAAAGGAGTTTCTGAAACAGCGGTTACCGAGGAGATCAAAGCAGACGCTAAGGATTCTGTAAAAGCAGTGGAAACGGTGACCGATACTCCTGTAAAAAGTGAAATGACCATTACAGAAGTTTCCAAACTTGACCCTAAAAAATTAAAAATTGAAACGCTTGATTTTAAAAATCCTTTAACCGACTGTGGAACTGCTTCAGCAAAAGTTTCTGAAAACTATTGGACGTATCTGTTCTTAGGATTTATCGGAGGGCTTATTGCCTTATTAACACCGTGCGTTTTCCCGATGATCCCACTTACGGTTTCATTCTTTACGAAAGGAAATAAAAACAAAGCCAAAGGGAAAAGAGATGCTCTTATCTATGGATTCTTCATCCTACTAATTTTTGTTTTATTAAGTCTTCCTTTCCATATTATTGACGGTATTGCAGGAAATATCTTTAACGAAATATCAACAAGCATCTGGTTAAATATCACCTTCTTTATCATATTCATTTTCTTCGCAGGAAGTTTCTTTGGATATTATGATATTACACTTCCTAGTTCTATTGCCAATAAATCGTCTAAAGCTGAAGAAGCAGGAGGCATCATTGGTATTTTCTTTATGGCTTTAACGCTGGTTATTGTTTCATTCTCTTGTACGGGTCCAATTTTAGGAAGTTTATTGGGAAGCGCCGTTACGGGTTCTACGAATGTACCCATGTTACTGACTTTCGCATTAGCCGGATTCGGATTGGCCTGGGCAATTATTTTTGGTCTTTTAGCCTTATTCCCACAAGCTTTGCAGAGTCTTCCTAAGTCTGGAGGATGGATGAACACGGTGAAAGTTGTATTAGGTTTCGTAGAATTAGCATTAGCTCTAAAATTCTTATCTAAGGCTGATCTGGTTTCTAAAACATTCTTCCTGAAAAGAGAACTTTTTATTGCGATCTGGATCGTTATTGCCATAGGACTGGCTTTGTATCTGTTTGGATTAATACGATTCCCACATGATGATAAAAAACCAAAGATCTCTATCGGCAGAAAGATTCTGGGCATATTGGGTGTTGGATTTGTGATCTATTTAATCCAGGGATTAATTCCTTCTGAGCGTCCAAAGCTTCAGCTGCTCAGTGGAATCTTGCCTCCACTGAACGTTAGCTATTTCCATGATGAGAAAGACGGAATACTGGGTATGCATCCGGAACACGATTTCTTTAGCGCTATTGAATTGGCTAAAAAGGAAAATAAACCCATCTTAATCGACTTCACTGGCTATGGTTGTGAAAACTGTAGAAAGATGGAAGAATTCGTGTGGAGTGAACCTGATATTTTACCAACTCTACAAAACGATGTTGTTCTGGCATCTCTTTATGTAGATGACAAAGAAGAACTTCCTGAAGATCAAAAAGCTAAAATTGATCTTGGAGAAGGACAGATTAAAAAAGTAAAAACAATTGGCGATCGATGGAGTTTATTTCAACAGGTGAATTTCAATAACAATTCTCAACCCCATTATGTTTTGGTAACACCCGATGGAAAAGTTATTAATACCCCCGTATCAGGTTATATGTCGAAAGAGGATTTCAAAAAATTCCTTGAATGTGGAATCAATTATTACAAAAAAGTAAAATATTAAATAAAAAAGCATGAAAAAGTTAATCGTTTTATTACTAATCATCTTTGGAACTTGTACCTATGCCCAAGGAATTAAATTTGAAGAAAGTAAATTTGCTAATATTCTTACTAAGGCTAAAAATGAAAATAAACTTGTCTTCATTGATGCTTACACTACATGGTGTGGGCCATGTAAATTAATGGCAAAAAATATTTTTGTTCTTCAGTCTGTAGGAGATTACTACAATTCTAATTTTATTAATGTAAAAATTGATATGGAAAAAGGGGAAGGGAGAGATATTGCAACAAAATATAATGTTTTTTCTTTTCCAACCTATTTATTTCTCGATGGAAACGGCGAAGTAGTTTTTAGAAGTGGAAGTAGTCTCACCGAACAAGAATTTATGCAAGTAGGAAAAGATGCTCAAGATCCAAGTAAACAACTTGCACTATTAAAAAAGAGGTTTAATGAAGGAGAAAAAGACCCCACTTTCTTAAGAAACCTATTTATAGTTTCGGTCGAAGATCAGGAATTTTCCAACAAAATAGTCAATCGGTATTTTAAAGGAAAAAAAAGTATAGAGAGAGAAGATTTAACAATGTTTAAAAATAAAATGGATAATACTGACACTCCACTCTATAAAATATTTAAAGAGAGGAAAGCAGAGATTTTAAAACTTATACCCCAGGATAGGTACAATATGATGAATGAGTATGCCATAAACTCGACTCTTTTATCAAAATATTACGATGAAAAAACAAAAATAATTAATGAGCCACTTTATTTGAGTGAAGCCGAAAAATATTATGGAAAAGAAAAAGCACTCACACTTCTACAAAGACATAAAATAAGCATCGCATTGAATAACAATGATATACCGGCTTTTGAAAAATTATCATTAGAATTTCTTAAAAATTATACTGAAATTGATGGTAATACACTTAGTGCATTTGCTTTGTCTTTTTTTAAAGAAGTAACTAATAGATCTTCCTTAGAAAAAGCAATACAATGGGCATTGGAATCTGTAAAGAAAGGAG
Organism: Chryseobacterium sp. OV279; assembly: GCF_900128945.1. Classification (GTDB taxonomy): domain Bacteria; phylum Bacteroidota; class Bacteroidia; order Flavobacteriales; family Weeksellaceae; genus Chryseobacterium. The sequence goes on from NZ_FQUD01000002.1 coordinate 216,178, forward strand.
AGCATTATGATAACACAGAAACATTAGCTAATCTTTACTATAAGATTGGAGAGGTAAATAATGCGAAAATATGGGCAGAAAAATCTATTGAATTAGCAAAAAAAGAGGAGCGAAATTCTTTTGAAGCTCAAAAAATATTAGATAGCTTAAAATAATTAGTTCTCTTTATATTCTGAATATTGTTAAATGAAAATATAGTTATTTTAATTTAACAGCATAAATTTTTTGTCTTTTTGAATATTATAATACTTTTTCAAATTTGTCCTTATTGATTAATATTAGCTTCGGGGTAATCAAATGAAATTAAAGTTTTTTTCTGAAATTGTTAATATTTATTTATATTAGTACTGTATCATAACATAGCTGCTGCAAAATGAACTACAATAACTCTAAATATCTTCTAATTTTCTTATTTACTATTGGCAACTTTCTTTATAGCCAGGAATTTAACGAAAATAACTTTGATGATATATTAATTAAAAAAAATCAATCTCTCAAACTTATGGGACAGTACAACAATGCTGTGGAATTAAATAGAGAGTATTTAAAAAAAGCGATAGAACAAGATTATTTACAAGGACAAGTTTTGTGTTTTATTAACTTAGCAGGTATATGTACTTCAATAGATAAATACAAATTTACATTTTTATATCTCAAAATGGCAGAAGTTCAACTTAATAGGATAAATGTTCCTTATTTATCTGCAAAGTTGAATCAAGAGTATTGCATAGTAAATGCTCTTGTAGACCTTTTTCAAAGTGCACTTATGTACAATGCGAAAGCAATACATTATTTAGAGAGTGTGGATAAAAATAAAGTTAAAGAATATAATTTAAGTTATATTTATGTTGACAGAGCTAATCTCAAATATGCTACAGGAGATACATGTGATTCCTCAATGGTTTATATACGCAAAGCACTAAAAATAGATAGGAATCCCTCGACACTGGTTATGGCTACAAAATTAAATCTACATTGTGATTTGGACCTAGATTCTGCTATTAGACATCTCCACGAAGCAGAGAATTTATTTTCTAAGGAAAAAGTAGAAAATACAGGAAAGGCTAGTTTTAACTTAATGTATGGTGATTATTATATTAAAATAAAAAAGTATGAAGAAGCAATTTATCGTTATAAAGAATCTGCAAGAATTTATAGCAATATGTATCAGTTTCGTGATGTTATGTATGTTTACGAGAAAATTGCTGGTGTATATAAAACATTAAATAATGTAAGTAGTCAACATATATATTTGGAAAAGTATTTAGATGTAAAGAAAATTGTTGAAGAAAATAGAAATGAGGCAGTGAGTATTTCAATTGAAAAATTACTTTCAGAAGAAAAAGTATTATCAAGCAAGCATAGTAATAAAATATATGAGTATGTTTATTTATTTATATTATTAATCACTATTTGTATATGTACTTTTTATTGGAACTACAAAAAAAAAGATGCTTCAAATATTGTATTAACTCAAAAGAATGCATTATTAGAAGATAAACTTAAAAATGATTTTTTTGACGAACTCGTTTCATTAGTTAAAAAAAATGATTCTTCTTTTTTATCAAGGTTTGAGGAAATTTATCCTGAATTTAGAAAAGAATTACTCTTACTAAATTCTAATATTTCTTCGTCTGACCTGACATTTTGTGCGATGGTGAGGCTTAATTTTTCTTCAAAAGAAATTGCAGCTTATACTTTTGTGCAGCACAAATCCGTACAACAGAGAAAATATAGGATTAGAATAAAACTAAATATTCCCAGTGACAAAGATCTTTATTTATTTTTTAAAGGATTAGATAATAAAGATTTTTAGATATCGAAGATTGGATGCCAGTAAGTGTAAATTACGCTCTTATAGGATGTCCGAAGAGGCTATTAAATTAAGATTTTAAAAGTTGATTTCCACATAATTTTAGATTTTGAGTAAAAAGAATATAGAATGAATTTTTCAATGTGACACTATCCCGTAAAGTGTGTAAGCTAAAAAGTCAGGGCTTAGATTTATAATCTGAGCCTTTTTTCAAAAATAAGCATAAATTGGTTTAAAATCAATCCCCTATTTTGGATGGACATGGTCCATTTTTTAGTAGATTCTTTTAGGGCGAGATATACAGATTTTAAAACGGCATCATCAGTCGGAAAAAACATTTTATTTTTAGTGTATTTTCGTATTTTACCGTTGTGATTTTCAATTAAATTGGTGGTATAAATTATTTTCCTAATCTCGATTGGAAACTCAAAAAAGACGGTTAATTCGTCCCAATTATTTCTCCAGGATTGTATTGCATAGAGATATTTACTTTCCCATTTGGCTGCAAAGTCATCCAAAGCAGCTTTTGCAGCTTCTTTTGTGGGAGCAGTATAAATGTGTTTCATATCTGCAGAAAATTCTTTTCTATCTTTCCAAACAATATATTTACAGGCATTTCTAATCTGGTGAACTACACAGATTTGAGTTTGAGATTCTGGAAAAACTGAGCGAATGGTCTGGGTAAATCCGTTTAGATTATCGGTAGCGGTAATCAAGATATCTTCTACGCCACGAGCTTTTAAATCGGTCAGAACACTCATCCAAAAGCTGGAGCTTTCGTTCTTTCCGAGCCACATCCCGAGAACTTCTTTTTTTCCTTCACGATTCAAGTCAACGGCAAGATAGACGGTCTTGTTGATGACCTTTGAGTTTTCTCTCACTTTGAAGACAATTCCGCCCATCCAAACAATCAGATAGACATCATCTAGAGGTCGGTTCTGCCACGCCACCACTTCGCTGGCAACAGCATTGGTAATTCGTGAGATGGTGGAAGTAGAAACATCAAAATCATACATCTCCTTGATCTGTTCTTCAATATCGCTTACACTCATCCCTTTAGCGTAAAAGGAGATGATAATATTTTCCAAACATCGATGATGTTGTGCCTCTTTGGAACTAATGCAGGTTCAAAACTACCTTCTCTATCTCTGGGAACTTTTATTTCTGATTCACCAAAAGATGATTTTATCTTCTTGATACCGTGCCCGTTCCGATAATTTCCGTTAGTCGTTTTTTCGTGTTTTGAATTATCCAGATGGCTGTCCAGCTCAGCATCCAACATATGTTCCACTGCCTTTTTGTGCAGCTCTTTGAAGAATGAAGTTAAATCTTCTCCATTTTTAAAGGACTTATAGAAATCCTTGTTGTTTAATCATTCTTCTTTGTCGATCATAACTATGTAATGGTTAAAAATAATAAAAAGTTATTTCCGTAAAATTTTTTGAGCTGTAAGGGCTCAAAATTTTCCAGAATAACTTTTTAACTTACACAGTTTGTGAGATACTACCTTCAATCAATTGTTTATCTTTTCTTTTTGATAGTTACAATGTGTAGAATTTTCAAATATTGTTGAGACAATATTTATATACTCTTTATGCTATATTTTTAGATGGATTAGATATTAAATTTTGATACTCTTTTATGTTTAAATTTCCCTAAAGCCGAAATCGAAGATTCGATGAAGTCAATGCCTTCTGTGAGTGTTGTAAAATGTTTCTATATATTCAAACACAGAGTTTTTGGCATGGTCTCTAGTTTCATATTTATTTTGATAAATAAGTTCCGTTTTTAAGGCTTTGAAAAAACTCTCCACTACAGCATTATCATAACAATTTCCTTTTCCGTTCATACTTCGGGTAATGTTTTTTCCGACTAGTGAGGTAAATTCTGTTCAGGCATACTGTATCCCTCTGTCCGAATGGAAAATTAAACTATCATGATCCTGTAAAGGACGGTTGAAGTTTACCAGTTCAGCGTAGTATTTTCAGGAGAGCGATCACTCAGAAGCAAAAATTTTTTCGTCGCATTAGAATAATTACCGATTTGAAATCGTAGTATAGGAGACATAAATATTTGTTACCTTTTTGTGGGATTTCCACCGTTGTGCGGTAGTAATTATTTTCAACCCTTTTCTTGGTAGTTTTTTCGTGTTCTTGTGATGACTGTATAATTTATTGTCATTTTTATGACAGAAATTATATATAATGATTTGTATTAGATTGAAACAAAGGGGTCTATTGGTGTTATTTTGTGACTGATCAAATATTTTAAAAACCTTGTGTGGTAATTAATGAAAAGATAAAAGACAGTAATGTGCTTATTTTTAATGAATTTGATAGGATGAAGGATATTAGTAGTATAAGATTATTTTTACTGATAATGAAATTGATAATACATTTGGAAAAAATTGTTATGTCATTTGCCTGACCAAATATCTAACGGAAGTTTGGTTGCTATAGGTGGGCCAAACAAACTTTATTATGGCGTGCTGTAAGTTTTTAGTCAGTTTCTATATTAATCCTTGAGGCTTACAGTCTGGTCTGGTTTATTTTTTTTTAAGGTAACTTTCTGTAGTGGAAAGAAACTTAAAATCATAGGGATCCTTTATATGACATATGACTGTTTAGACATAATAGTTAGCCAATAGAATAATCAGGGTAAAGTATCCGAAATAGAAAAAAATATATAATTAGGTTATGCCAGAAGCTAGCTTCTGGCATAACCTCAAAAAATACTGGAATATTGTGATGAACTATAAAGATATCCACATAGGAATTATAATTCAAAAAACTGTTGTAGAAAGCGGAATAGAACCTGGGAGAATCACTAATTTTTTTAAGTGCACTGAAGAAGAAATCAAAAAGATGTATTCTCATGCTGATCTGGCTACGGATTTATTACTGAAGTGGTGCAAATTGTTAGAGTTTGACTTTTTTAGGATTTATTGTCAACATCTTATTTTGTACGCTCCGGTTTCTGCAAAAATAAAAAAGCAAAAGGTGAATAGGTCACAGTTCCGCAAGAATGTTTATACAAAAGAGATGATTGATTTTATTATAGAACAGATTAATACCCATGAGAAAACTAAACAACAAATAATTGATGAATACAGGATACCAAAAACTACATTGTATAAATGGGTTAATAAATACAACATGGGGAGTGATTCAAACTAATGACCTAAGCTTTTCGATCTTAATCAAAACCTATTTTTTTGATTAAGAAGATAATATTTAAATTATAAATTAAATGAGGAACTCACTAAAGCCTAATTATAATAAAATATATAACGACATTATTGCAAAAAAGTTTCCTGATAAAAAAGAACTTTGTTGTCATTTACTAAGAAAGAAAAGTCTATCAGTATTGGATATAATTGAGATTAATGAATTATTATTTCAAAGCAAAAAGCAAAATTCCAATATAGCCAATCAAAAGTTTCGTGCTTATGATAAATCAACAATCCTTCAGATATTGGATTTTCAAGAAAAAAATGGATTGAGTAATACGCAATTGGCTTTGCATTATAAATTAAGCAGAAATACTGTTGCAAAATGGAAAAAACAATTTTACGTTAAGTTCTTTTAAAAAAACATATAGTATGAAAAAAACAATTATCCTTTTGGGAGTCATGTTCTGTGGATTTATTTCCGCTCAAAGTGTAGGGATTAATACTCCTACACCCAACTCTAACTCTATATTAGATATAGTTTCAACGAAGATTTTTCGCTCTCGTTTCATAAGTTAAAATTAAGGTTTTATGCTTAACTCTAACTGGAAGCTAAATTAGGATATCCACTTGTCTTATGTATTGTATTGTATTGTATTGTATAAAAGCCCAATAGGCAAGAAATGAAACAAGTTTTAACTTGTAAGGCAGAGAAAACTCTTAATTATTAACTTAAAAATATAAATAAAATGAAAGAAATTTTTTTTCTGATCATGTTAATGTTCGGATTTGCCAGTAATTTTGAATGTCAGGCATATGATAAAATGAAAATTATAGGTGGATTTAATGCCGATGTAATTGCTAACGGAACTGGATTAGCGGTGGGATCTACGTCTGTTGGTTTTGATGGATCTAATAATAATTTAGTTTCAATTGATTTTAAGGCTGCATCCGGAAGTTTGTCTCGGAGTTTTGGATTACCAGCAAATGGTATTATCAATTCAGTAGTTGCATCAACATTCGGACTTAGCTATCAGTTAGCATCATACTCTATGTCTAATTCATTAAGAATGACGGCTAATGGAATTCCATCAACTATTACCTTTGCTACTCCTAAAGCATCCAAAACTTTATATATGCTTGCGTCTAATAGCGGCGGGTCATCTACTCTTGTTATCAATGTTATTTTTACAGATGGAACATCACAGTCTTTTTCAGGAGTTATATTGCCTGATTGGTATAACGGAGTAAACTTTGCTGTAGAAGGTGTAGGTAGGATTAATAGACTTACTAATGCCTCTGAACAAGCTTCACCTAATCCAAAATTATATCAGATACCATTGTCTATTGCTCCAAATAATCAATCAAAACCTATTCAGACGGTAAGTATAAACAGAATGACTGGAGCTGGCAGTATTTCAAATATTTTTGCTTTTTCAATTGAAACCTCAACATTAGGGCTAAATGAAGTCAAATTAGAAGATGGAAAAGTTAGTATTTATCCTAATCCTGTAAAAAACCGTGAATTATTTATTAAAGGAGAAAGCTTTAAGAAAGTTTTAAAAGCTGAAATTTATGATATGAAAGGTTCTCTTATGAAGTCTATTACAGATCCGTTAAGAAATTCTAATAAAATTAATCTTGAAAATTTGAATCCAGGAAACTACATCCTTAAACTTGATAATTTTTCTTCAGAAATAATTATTGAATAGGAGAGGTGGGATAGAAGTCTATTCCAAGACTTTAAATAGAAAGAGCAAGAGATACAGTATGCTTGCACAGAATTTACCTCAATAGTCGGAAAAAACATTACCCGAAGTATGAGCGGAAAAGGAAATTGTTATGATAATGCTGTAACTGAGAGTTTTTTCAAGTCCTGAAAATCCTCACAATACGATAATTCAAGAGTGCACGATTATATACATTTTAATCTTGATAGTAAATGGGCATCAGCTAGCCTTTCAACATTGGTGCCGCAGTATGATCCACAAGTTTTGGATATTAACGGCCGATTTACTTTCGGACTTATTTCTTATTTAAACGTGACAGCAACACAGATATTGACTTTAGAGTCGACAAGAAGTAAGAATGGGATCGTCTACGACGGAATTATTAAATACGATATCAACAGTCTTTCTAGTTTAGCTTTAATAAAAATTAAATAATGACAAAGTTTAAAGTTTTTAAACCATATTTCTACTTTTAGATAGCTGCTTTTTTGACATAATTACAGGTGTTATACTGAAGATAAAGTTGGTATGGTAGCCAATGGCTGAAAACCAGAATTGAAGAAAAATAACTCAAAAACTTAAACTTGGTGGAATTATCCCAACAATGAACTAAGCAAAAATTTTATACATCACTTAAAAATATACCTAATTTAAAATGGATAGCATTTGTTTTCGGTCCTCTTTATTATTTGTTTTATTTTTTGTCAGCCTTGAAACTGTTTGCAGCATCAAAAAAAGTGCTTACAATTTCGACAATGTAAATGTTTCAGGAAGTATGCCGCTTCAGGATGTGGATATTTTAAATTACAGTCCAGAAATTTTTCAAAATATTGCTGACATAAGTGCTATTAAAAATAATTGTAACGACCAAGACGCACATAAAGAGAGCAGAACTGAAGAAATTCCCAAAAATAAAAATGGGGTTAACCTAATATCCAAAGAAAAAATATTATCAAAAAAGAGTGGCAATGTAGATAAGTTTATTAACATAATTTATGTGTTCGGTTCTTTTCTTACTGCTGTATTAACAGTACTATCTAGTTTTTTTTATAAAAACTATATGAAAGTCCATACCAAAATTAATTACTTGAATATAGAAAAAGAAGTATTTGAAAATAGAGTTAAGAGCGTAGCTGTTGATGATCTGATACAGCTTGTAAAAGCAAACGATCCTTCTTTTTTAACCAGATTTGAGAGCATTTACCCAAGTTTCGTTGATAAGTTGCTGATCATGAACCCTAACCTGTCCAATGGAGACATCGTGTTTTGTGCAATGCTCAAACTTAACTTTTCTTCAAAAGAAATCGCAAGTTTTACATTTGTTCAGCATAAATCTATTCAGCAGAAAAAATATAGAATCAGAAAAAAGCTTCAAATTCTCAGTGATCAGGATTTATACTTATTCTTCAAAAAAATTGAATAAATAGAGATGAAATGCAACTCACTAAATCTTAATCTGTAGAAGCGGAGAAGGTGTTAAATGACAGTTGATATGCAACATCAATGATAATATAAAAACTAAACTGACATTCTAAAAATGTAAATATATTAGTTAATGTAATATGTATTATACTAGAGCAAAAGGTAGATTTAAGAGGTTTTTATATCCCAACATCAACATTCATAACCGTTTTGTTCTCTTTCTGTGAACCTTTGCTCATTTTTTTAATGCTGTGATACAAAAGTGTGTTGATGTTTTTTCAGACTTCAGGGAAGTGCGTGGTGGTAGTTCGTACAGAATCTTGTCGATCTTTTTAAAATAAGATGGACTAAAAAAGACATTCAGTCTTGAGGATATTTCAAATAAAACAAGTTATAAGTGCAATTGGGCTACAAGACCTTGAAAAATGCTCCTACAAATATACTACATCTGGGGTGTTCAGTAACAATCTATATACGTAATTGATAGCGAATTTAGATATTTGTAAAATAAAAAAATGATATATGAATAAAAAATTAATTGATATTAACGCTTTTGTTGTAATTTCGGGTAACGCAAGGTGCTATAATCTTTCAGAAGAAGATTCTGTAAATCAAAACAACAGCAGTTTGAAGTTTTACTTTTTGGCTTTATTATTACTTATCCCTTTTTTAGGATATTCACAATGGACAGAAACCTCCTTACGAGCGCAGAAAGTAAAACCGTCTAATGAAAAATTAGAGTATGCAGCACTTTATTCACTGGATGCTGATCAACTCAAGATGATGTTGAAAGATGCTCCAGAGCGTTTTTCCAGATCTAAAGGAGTTACTGTTTCGCTTCCTGTGGCAAGTGGAAAAATTGAAAAGTTTCAGGTCTGGGAATCTTCCAATATGGATTCTGAGCTTCAGAAAAAATATCCGGACATCAAATCATATGTAGGAGCCAGTGTTTATGATCCTTGTGTATATCTGAGATTCAGTCTGTCACCAGTAGGGTTTTCTTCCATGATCACCCGTTCTGGGATAACTGAATTTATCGAACCCTATACGGAAGACCGAACAGTATATGCTGTATTTGACTCAAATGCTAAAAGGGGGCAAGAGAAACAGCCTTTTGAGTGTTCTGTTGAAGAGACCGTAGAGAAAAGTATTCTCGAAAATAATAAGGGGATTGTCAGTAAGAAAATGGCAGGTTTTAATGTTTTCAGACTTGCTTTGTCCTGTACGGGAGAATATGCACAATATCATTTAACTGCAGCGGGTACACCTGTCACAGCTACAGATGGCGAGAAAAAGGCGGTGATTCTCTCTGCAATGAATGCTTCCTTAACCAGAATGAATGGCGTTTTTGAAAAAGATCTATCATTGCATTTTAATTTAATAGCAAATAATGAAACAATTATATTTTTGGACCCGACTGCAGATCCGTATATAAATGGGGGACCAAATGAAGCCCACACGCAGATATCTACAAGAATTGCAGCTGCAGATTATGATATGGGACATTTGATAGATAGAAAATATGCAAGCGGAGCTGCTGGTCTAGGGGTTATCTGTAATGATAACGGAAAAGGGGCTGGATGGACTGCCCATAATTTTCCTGAAGGAGATAAATTTGATATAGACTATATTGCTCATGAAATGGGACATCAGCTGGGAGCAGGACATTCTTACACCTTCAGATCTTCACAAGCAGACCAGAAAGTAGAACCAGGAAGTGGGAGCACTATAATGGCATATACTGGAATTACAGAAAAATCTAATGTGCAGTTTAATTCCAATGATTATTTTCACACCAACAGTATTACACAAATTAAAAATAAAATAAACAGTATTGCCTGTGGGGTCAATACATCTTTTGTAAGCCAAGCTCCGCATATCAATGCGGGTGCAGATTATATAATTCCAAAGTCGACAGCATTTGTTTTAAAAGCGACTACAGCTGATGCCGCTAATGCTGGTTATACATATACCTGGGAGCAGGCAGATCAGGCAGCTGCCGCACAGATAGGAGCAGGGAATATTTCTTCAGCTTATCCTACAAAGCCTACAGGCCCTACATTTAGATCATTTACTCCGATAAGTTCTCCGGTAAGGTATTTTCCAGATTTCAATAAAGTACTTTCAGGAGTTTTATCAACCCGATGGGAAGCAGTATCAAGTGTAGCGAGAAATCTTAATTTTGTAGCTACAGTAAGAAACAACAACCCAGTGCAGCCGCAGGTCTCCAAAGATGCAATGATAATAACAGTAAATGCTGGATCTGGACCATTTCAGGTAACAGCTCCGATATTCGGACAGTCATTATCCTCAGGAGGGACTGCTAGTGTGACTTGGGATGTTGCCAATTCAAATCAGGCACCGGTCAATACAGCCAACGTTAATGTAAAACTGTCTACAGACGGTGGGCAGACATTTACTGTTATTGCAGCCAATACACCCAATGATGGAAATGAGCAACTAACAATACCTCCAGGATCTACTTCTGCAAATGCCTATATTTTGATAGAAGCTGTAGGGAATGTTTACTATGCGGTAAGCCCAAGTTTTGTGATAGATTACAACGCAACAGGAGAAAGTTGTAACACCTATACTTATAGCGGAGCTGCAGTTCCTATTCCGGATGGGCAAAATGGACCAAATGATGGGCAAAATGGTCCTATATCGGGTCCTAAACTGGAAGTTCCTTTATTGATAAACAATACAGGAGTTGTTACCAGAATAAAAGTAATCCCTTCTATTTCGCATACTACTGTCAGGGATTTGGCAATTGGTATAGAAAGCCCTAGTGGATCGTCAGCCCTTATATGGGACCATCAGTGTAATACACAGTCTGGTATTACTGCTGCATTTAGCGATACAGGTAATGCTGCCATCTGTACGTCACCGATTCAAGGGGAAACAAAATCTGTTGAATCTTTAGCAATCTTTAAAGGACATCGGGCGCAAGGAGAATGGAAATTATTTGTTTCAGATCAATTCACTGACAATATAGGAACACTCAATTCATGGGCTCTTGAAGTATGTACAAGAGAAACTCAGACTTTAGGAACTAATGATTCTTCTTCGCCACTGTCCGATGATATTAAGATCTATCCTAACCCAAATGACGGTCACTTTTTTATAAAGTCCAGAAACTTAAAAGGAGAAGTTAAGGTTGTTTTATTTGATTCCAGTGGAAGATTAATTCACACTTCCGCATACAATAGTGAGGGTGACAGTACAAAAGAATTTAATATTAATGCACCAAAGGGCGTCTACATTATAAATATCAATTCTTCAAAAGGTGTTTATAATAGTAAATTAATCATAAAATAATTAATCTTTATATATAGTTAATTCGAGAATACAGGAACCAGTTGATAACTAGTTCCTGTATTTGTGATCTTCATAATAATCACTTCTATGTATTGAGAAAACTTCTCCTGTTTTGAGTGGTAATATGCTTTGGGAATTAATCGAAAAAATTCATTATTAAAAATGAAATACAAATACATCCTTTTTAACCGGGATATAGTGAAATATTTTAAATATGAATCAGGTAAATATAATAGATGAAGTATGATTTTAGTAGCTAAATACCTTGGACTTTATAAAGCAGGAATAAAAATATTTGATTAAGCTTTTTAGACCAAACACTTGAATCTGGTGAAAAATGAAGAGAGAAGCACAGTCTTAAAATCAACCGAGAAGCTTGGAATTAATATTGAATTATTATTCAAAGTGGCCAAAAGAACACAAAATAAACATTATAAAAGCTGTGTACTATCTTCAATTCTTAATAACCCTGTTTCAATACACTAAGCTTCAATTCTACATAGCTTTCTTCATTTTGTGAATTTCAGTTTCTCAAATAGACTTATTATCAGACATGAAGTATATGTGTAGGTGATTTGTAGTGTCGGGTTTATGTAATTTATTTTCAGAAACTTATATTTTTGAAAAATAATTTGTTAGGTATGATATATCACTGTCTTAAAAATTACAGTTAATAACATTCAGTTAAGGAAAACTGATTATTAATTTTTTAGGTTTGCCGTTACTTAGAGAATGAAGAACATCATCATAGATGTGATAAATGTTGCTTGAGGAAAAATAATACTGAAATGATTTTAAATATTTCATAGAATCTATGAGCAAAGTGTTTCAGGCATACATGTAATATTACATAATTCTTTGTCTTTATACTCTGAAACCTTTGTTCATTTCTTTACATAGTTGAGACTGAATAAAAATGATTACCAACATACTTTATGTAAAAATTAGATGAACGCTATTACATACAAATCCTAAATTTACACAGGATGATGACTTTTATGGTATGCTCGATGATTTTAAGGATAATAAATGATTGAGCTACAGAATATACAATACTAAAAATATTTTTTTGGCAATAACATGAAATTCAGCTCTAATTAAATTATTAAAACTATGAAGAAATCCTTTATCTATTTTTTACTTCTATCCTTTCTAACACATTTGGGTTTAATTCCATTAATGAATGGTCAAATACCTGCGAATTTACCTTATAGTCAGAACTTCTCTGTGAGTAATGATTTTGAATTTATCAATGGAACCCAAATCAATAAGTGGTTTTACGGTTCTGCTACGGGAAATCCTACCAATTCAATATATATATCTAACAACAACGGAACTTCCAATACCTATTCAACCAATTCAACCAGTATAACTCATGCGTATAGGGATATTGTGATTCCTGCAGGAGCTTCTATTGCTACTTTGTCTTTTGACTGGAAAGCAAACGGGGGAGTCTTTTCTTATGATTATTTAAGAGTATGGCTTGTTCCTGCCTCTTATATGCCTGTTGCTGGAACTCAAATTACCGCAGGAGCGGGAAGGATTAAGCTGGGTAATAATTATAATCAACAGAATGCGTGGCAATCCTATGTGAATACGACTTTAAACATCAGTAGTTTTGCAGGTAACACAATGCGTCTGGTTTTCGAGTGGACCAATGATGATTTCTTCAGTGCCCAACCACCATCGGCTGCTGTGGATAACATCAATCTGCTTATTCCCACATGCATAGTCCCTTCAGGTCTTTCTGTAGCTTCGGTGACTTCTAATACAAGTACTATAAGCTGGACGGCGCCAAGTCCGTTGCCTGGTAATGGTTATGCATATTATATTACAACAGCGAATGTTCCTCCTGTCGCAGGGACCCTTCCAACAGGGACAAATTCTGGAACATCTGTAAATTTAACAGCTCTGGTATCTAATACAACTTATTACTGGTGGGTAAAATCTGTCTGCAGTCCTACTGAAAGCAGTTCGTGGGTGGCCGGGCCAAGTTTCATGACAACTCAGATACCGGCAACGATTCCTTATAGCCAAGACTTTTCTGCAGGTAATGACTTTGGATTTGTCAATGGAACCCAGATCAATAAATGGTTTTATGGTTCTGCTACGGGAAATCCCGCCAATTCAATTTATATATCTGATAACAGTGGAACTTCCAATACCTATTCAACCAGTTCAATCAGTATAACTCACGCCTATAGGGATATTGCGATTCCTGCAGGAGCTTCTATTGTTACTTTGTCTTTTGACTGGAAAGCAAACGGGGGAATCTTTTCTTATGATTATTTAAGAGTATGGCTTGTTCCGGTCTCTTATATGCCTGTTGCCGGAACTCAAATTACTGCTGGTGCAGGAAGAATTAAACTGGGTAATAATTATAATCAACAGAATGCCTGGCAATCCTATCTTAATACGAATTTAGACATTAGTAGTTTTGCGGGTAATACAATGCGCTTGGTTTTCGAGTGGACCAATGATGATTTCTTCAGTGCCACACCGCCGCCTGCAGCAGTAGATAACATTAAATTGTTTAGGTGCACTCCTACTACGCCAGTGGTAACGGTAAATGGTATTACTCATAATGCAGCAACAGTGACTTGGCCTCAGGCTAGTGGTGGAACTTCATATATATTAAGATATAGACCTGTCTCAAATGGGACCTGGACTACATTGAATCTGCCGGCCGTCGTTGCTCCGGGAATGACTAATACTTTTAATCTATTAAATTTACTTCCATTAACCCAGTATGAAGTTGAGATTGCTGCAGTTTGTAATGGCAGCACGACTGTTTACTCTCATAATGAATTTTCAACGAAATGTGATCCGTCACCTCCAAGTGTTACGATAAGTAATATTATAGCAACTTCTGCTTTGGTAACTTGGGCTCCGCTTGCTGCCGGTTCTACCTATTATATGAGATGGAAAAAAGTAGGCGTAACAGGGTGGCCAAATCCGATCATTAGCCTGCCTGCTGCTCCGGCAAACACCTACGTACTAGGCAGTATAAATTCTTTGGAACCAGATACTGCTTATGAGGTTGAGATAGCCAGCCAATGTGCAGGACAGGTCACTCCGAATCTATATTCCAACCCTGCAGTATTTACCACAGAGAGAGTCTGTGAAATGCCTCCGCCGGGATTAACGATCACTAACCTTGCACCTACCTCTGCTGAAATTCGGTGGGATCCTTTTCCGGGCGCTGCATATATATTTAGATACAGAAAAGTTGGAATTCCAAGCTGGACAAACATTTCTTTAGTAACAAATAAATATCTGCTGACCGGATTGACAGAACTGACTAAGTATGAGATGCAAGTTGCCAATATTTGTAATGGTGTTTCAGGTACATGTACCCCTCTGTATTATTTTACAACCCCAACAGTGATCTACTGTAATATGTCATCAGGAGATTCAACAAATGAATACCTTTCAAAAGTTACGATAAAACCATACGGGAAGGTTAAAATGGAAAACATTTCAGAATCATCAAAATATACAGATTACACAGAAAACCCTGCAACAATGATAGATTTGATCCAAGGGTCTGTAGGCAATGAGATTTCTGTCGAAAAATCATGGAAAGGAACTAATCATGATCAAGGAATTGTAGCATGGATTGATTTTAACCGAAACGGAGATTTTGATATTGATGAGAGAATACTTGTTTCTCATCCAAATACCACAACTCCGGTTAGTGCAACTTTCAATGTTCCAGTAGATGCATTCGTAAGTATGACTGATTACAAATATGTTGTCATGAGAGTAGCGATGCAGAGAAACGGGCTTCCTGTCAACTGCACTGATTCTAGTAATGGTGAAGTAGAAGACTACCGCGTAAGAATTTCTAAGCAGCCAGTACTCAACTCTATCAACCAGACAGATATTTTAATCTATCCTAATCCGGTAAGTTCAGTATTGTATGTGAAGAATATCAGCAAAAAAGCTGATTACAAAATTTACAGCGCAACAGGTCAGCTTATAAAAAGCGGAATACTGCTGAATAATAAAATAGATGTAAGTAAACTGATCAATGGGGTATTTATCATAGATATTAAAGATGATGAAAAATCAGTTCAAAAGAAATTCATTAAAGAACAATAACTATATCATAGAGCCTTATTTAGGCTCTATGTTTAACCTAAGAGGTATGTATAAACATCGTTAATTGAGCACTGATTATTGGCTATAATGCATCTCCGTAGTAAGCAGTATAATGATAAGGGAAAATTATGTTAATATAATAAATTATGAAAAAAAATACTATTTTGAGTGCTTTTTTAGGATTATATTCCTTGAATGCACAAACTACCATTTTTGAAGACAGTTTCGAAAATTATTCTGATTTTGCCTATATTACAGGCACCGTGGGCAGCTGGACTTTAACAGATCTGGATGGTCAGGGATCCTACTCGTTGGATGAAAGTGAATTTCCGAATGAGGGTATTCCTAAAGCTTTTATCGTCTTTAATAGAGGAGGAATAGTTCCTGCTACTACTAGCATGCAGACAACAGCAAGAACTGGTAATAAGGCAATGGCTTGTTTTAATGTGAGTGAAGGAGATCCTCTTGCGAATAATGACTGGTTGATAAGTCCAAGGATTACTTTGGGATCTTCTGGAAATAGTCTTAGTTTTTGGGCTAAGTCTATAAATGAGTTGTATGGTCTTGAAAAATTTAATATTTGGATTTCCACAACAAATACTGCCATAGCAAGTTTTACAAAGCTTAATCCTGTAACTATAGTAACTCCTCCGGTTACACAATGGAACCAGCATAATTTCAATTTAGATGCCTATTCCGGGCAAAATGTATACATAGCTATACAGTGTGTTTCGGATGATCAGTTTGCGTTGTTTATTGATGATTTTAAAGTTACAGCAACAGGTGCGCTGGATACTTCTGAAGTAAGTAAGAAAGCGATCGGGATTTCTGTTTATCCTAATCCTGCAGTAGATGTACTTACTTTAAAATCTAAAGAAAAAGTCGTGAGTACTGAAGTTTTTGATATGAGCGGAAGAAAAGTAAATGCCAGCCTGAATAATAATCAAGTTGATGTCAGAAATTTAAAATCTGGAAATTACATCATCAACATTGAAACAAAAGAAGGTAGAACAACAGAGAAGTTTATCAAAAAGTAATTTCTTCAATTGTATTTGAAAGAAACTTTTTTCATCATTAAGTGTTTTTGTTTGTAACCTCCTACTCATTGTGGGAGGTTTTTATTGAATGCTGGGGCATGACTCAGAAAAGATGGGTCTTCTTGGTATTTTAATGTTCGAACAGGGGTGCTTTTTCTTGCAGTTATAGTGCTTAAAATAAGTCTTTTAAATATTTTAAGGAAGTTGTGTAGGGTAATTGTAGTATTTCATTTTTATATTTTTTTAAAGTGCCAACGTAAACTTCCCTGTTTTTGAAGACTTTCCCTTTTTCAAACAGTTGATAAATATAAAATACACTCTAATAGACTAAAACTTCTTTAGCATACAGCCAAGGACTAAGTCCATTTAACGATTTATGCGGATGATTACTGTTGTAATCGATCTGCGACTCATAAGCAATTGCATTTACTTCTATTAAAGATCCGAACAAGTATGCATCTAAAACATCTTCTCTGAATGTGCGGTTTAAGCGTTCAATATATGCATTTTGTGCGGGCTTTCCCGGTTGTATATATTGCAATTCAATGTCATTATCTTTACAGAAGTCCACAAAAATCTTGGATAAAAACTCAGGACCGTTGTCGGATCTTATGCGCTTTGGCTTAGGTCTGTATGTGATTAATTCTTTTAATCTTTGTACCAATCTGACACCTGGAATTGAATAAAATGCTTCATTAACCAATGACTTCCTATTATAATCATCAATGACATTCAGAACCCTAAACCTTCGTCCATTAGACAAAGCATCGCTCATGAAGTCAATTGACCATCTCTCATTGACTGTACTTGGGACAATCAGCTTTTCTTTAATCCGACACGGAATACGACGTTTGCGCTTAACTCTTAGTTTTAAATTAATATTTCGATAAACACAAAGGACTCTTTTTCTGTTCCAAAGCAGACCATCCAAACGTATCTTACCATAATAGGTTTCAAATCCCCTTGTAGGATACCTCGCTGCCAAATCCAGTAATTTTGAGATAGCCGCTTGGTCGTCTTTTTTATGCCCATAATAATACATACTTCGGCTCATGCACACGATCTTACAAGCCCTATTAATACTGATTCCTGTTTCGCTAATAACCCCCTCTGCCAGTTCTTTTCGTTCACAGAGTGGCAACAGAAAACTGAAGTTTCTTTACTTCTCCGTTGTCTTTATCAATAATGGAAAGTGTTTTTCCTGCATAATCGACATACATTCTATCTCCGGATTTGTGATTCATGTGCATAACAGGACTCACACACTTTCCCTAAACCTTGTAATGATACCTAAATTGTGAATTCTGAAAACTTACTCCCAATAATATTGGATCTACTACTGAAGGTGCTCCTTTCTGTTTGGAAAAATGAATGATGGAACTGTCAAAACTACTAAAGCTATTAAAAAATAATTTGGAAATGTAAATATGATAGGAAAAAAAGGAAATACAAATAAGGAAAACATATTCTATTTGATTTAACCTTTATGCTTATTGGTTTTTGATAGATGTAGTAGTTAAGTAGGAGGTCTTTATAGTCTATTTATAATAGATACATCTATCTTTGGATCTCATTTATAATTATAAAAACGGTGTGTCTCTAAATAAATTTAGGTGTGGAATTATGGGATAAATAGTATATAATTAGTTTTTATGGTTAATAGTTTATTGGGCTTAGGGAATTTTTTATGTAATAAGAATTTTCTCTTCATAAGTTTTGTTAATCAAGGAAAGTATGATAGTTGTTGTAAAAAATGTAAGAATATTATGTAATGCTAATGTGTTTAGATGTCCAAAAATATATAATTAGAATTCAAATCTCTTAAAATGATAAGCAAATTATTTTATTATGCCACTACATTGTCCAATTTTTATACATCCTAATTAATGAATAAGAAATTACTATTTTATTTTACTCTACTTTTATTCTGCTTATCCGGAAAACTCTTTTCCCAAACTTATCAACTCACAGGAAACCCAGTGAACACCACGGGTTGGACCGTGGTTCCTTCTGCAGCAGTAAATGGAGATTTTGTCATGCTTACTGATGACTTAACAAATAAATCCGGAGCTATAAAGCTGAATGACCCTATTAATTTAAAATACTGCGACAAGTGGAGAATTGAATTCGATTTCAGACTTGATGGAAACGGTACATCTGCCGGAAGAGGAGACGGTTTCTCATTTTGGTATTTACAAAATCCTCCTATAACAAGTCAGTTAGGCTCAGGTTTAGGAATTCCGCAAAATGCAATCGGTTTGATGATCGGCTTTGACCTTTATAACAATACGACAGCCGGTCAAATGAATAAAGTACATCTTGCCTATGGTGTTGTACAAAATACCACAGACACAAACAATATAGAATTTTTCAACACTGCCGGGAGCTCATTTCACTCTGCCGACCTGACTTCTACCCTTCCATTGGTTGGGCCAACCTTTAAACATGTTGAAGTAACGGGAGAAGTAGATCCTGCAATTCCAACCAATTGGATTATTACCTTAAAAATTGATGGAACCACAGTTATCAATCAATCTTTTGTACCAGCAGGAGCAGCGGCAGCAATGACTGTTGGATACTTTGGATTTTCAGCTTCTACAGGAGCAGCATCTGTGAGAAATTCTATTAAAAATGTAAAGATTTACACTGATAAAGTTACTATTTTACAAAATTCTGTAACTCAATCTTTCTGCCCGAATCCTTCCGCAGGAAACGGTGCCGTAAATCTTACTACATTCAATTCGCAATTTGTTACTACACCTGCTAATTACACATTTACTTACTATGTTCTAGGCAGTTCAACACCAATAGCGAATCCCACCAATTATGAATTCAACGCCAATACTACGGTTTCTGTTGTTATTAAAGACAATGCAGGCGTATTGTGTGATAATCCAAATGGGAAAATACTGGTCGTCCTTGCTCCATTTACAGCAAATAATGTAACGATATCCGAATGTAACAATAACAAAGCCGGTACTGCGACATTTAATCTTACAACAGCACCTGTAACCGGAGTACCAGGAGTTATAAAGAAATTTTACAAAACGTTAAGTGACCTCAATACAGGAACCAATGAAATTACCAACCCTGCAAGTTATACTTCAGCACCAGGAATTGTTTATGTGAAAGTAACAACCCCTCAGGGCTGTACCGGAACAGCACAAATTACTCTGGCGTTTCTTCCCGAAGTGATTGCTAATGATGACACCATACGTTCATGTTTTATTGAAACAAATATTACATCCGGTCTGTTTAATTTAACTGCCGCCAACGTAACAACACAAACAGGTGTTATTAAAAAATACTATACAACATTAACAAATGCGATGGGTGGGACTAACGAAATAGTAAATCCAGCAGCATATGTTTCTACCACTGGCGTAGTATACGTTAAAATAACTGATACCAATAATTGCTATACCATAGTAAAAATCAATCTTGTTGTTTTACCTCCAGTACAATCTTCCGTTCTTAAAGATCAGACCATTTGCATTGACGAAACAGCGACTTTAGATGCAGGTCCTGGTTTTGATGGTTATCTATGGAATACAGGAGCCACTACACAATCTATTCAAAATGTCCCTGTAGGAATTTACTCAGTTCTGCTAAAGACAGGAAATTGCTCTACGAATCAGATTGTAAGAGTAAAAGCTGCTCCACAACCTGTTATTACGAGCATCGATATTACCAACAGTACGATCACCATTAATGTAAGTGGAGGAACAGCTCCTTATAAATACTCTTTGGATGGTATTACCTGGCAGGAATCTAATGTTTTTTCCGGTTTAACAAGAGGAGAACACAAAATATTTGTTAAAGATTTTTATAACTGTGACCCTATCGAGGTACAAGTCACGGTTCCTAATTTGATTAATGCGATTACTCCAAACGGAGATAATATTAATGACTATATAGACTATTCTGCCTTGGCTTATAAGAAGAATCTGGTATTTATTGTTTATGATAGATATGGAAATAAGCTCTATGAAGCAGATAAGTTAAGAAATTATAGATGGGATGGCGCCGCTGGTGGCAAAAAAATATCAACTGCCACGTATTGGTACACAATCTCTTGGAATGAAAATGACAAAAACAATACTCAAACAAATTACAATGGCTGGGTATTAGTGAAAAACAGGGATTAGCATACCTGAAGTCGAAAATTGGTCAGGTTCCATCAGGGCTGGACTGTTTTTTTCTTTATTTTTTACTTGGAAGTCAGCCATCATTATTTACGATATCAAATAGATTTCATGCACACTTAAAAAAATAATGTTCATGAGGATATATATGTTTTACAACGTCAGTTAATAAAAAGTTTTTATAATGAGAATAAATATATTACTTTGTTTTTTGATCATATTTTCAGGTTTGTTTTTTAACAGAGTAAAATCTCAGACTTATCAGCTGACAGGAAACCCTGTGAATACTACTGGCTGGACAATGGTAGGGTCTACCTTGATAAACACCGACTTTGTACAACTTACTCCTGATACCAATGACCAATCAGGCTCTATAAGATTAAATGAGCCCATCAACTTAAAATATTGTGATAAATGGAGGGTGGAGTTCGATTTTAGAATGGATTCTAATCAAACTTACAATGGAGATGGTATCGCATTTTGGTATCTTGCAAATCCACCAATCGCGAGTGTTCTTGGTTCAGGTTTAGGGGTATCTCAAAACGCCATTGGTTTTATAACCGCTTTTGATACCTATAACAACGATATCGGAAGCTCGGGTATGAGTAAAGTACACGTTGCTTATGGACAGGTTCAAAATACGACTGACACCAATAATGTTGAATTTTACAATGTTCCAGGAAGCTCTTTTCACTCAACTGATCTCAATGTAACACACCCATTTCAAGGAACAATTTATAAACACGTTGAAGTAAGTGGAGAAGTGGATCCTGCTGCTCCTGCCAATTGGATTGTAAAAATAACCCTTGATGGTGCCTTAATCGTCAATCAATCCTTTGCTCCTTCCGGAGCAGCGGCAGCAATGACGGTGGGGTATTTTGGATTTTCAGCTTCTACAGGAGGAGCAAGGTCCAAGCATTCTATTAAAAACGTAAAAGTGTATGTGGATAAAATCCCTTTATTGCAAACCGCAATTACCAAATCCATTTGCCCCGACTTAGCAGGAATGGCAACTATTGATTTAACAACATTAAATCCACAGTTCACAACAACTCCCAGCAACTATATCTTTACCTACTATATTACAGGAAGTGGAACTCCAATTCCCAATCCTACAAATTTTCAGTATAGTTCAGCCACAAATATCTCTGTGGTCATAAAGGATCCAACATCAGTATTATGTGATAACAATGATGCAACAATAGCTTTAAAAGTTGCCCCCACCGTCACGGTAAACGAAGCCACTTTAAGATCTTGCTTCATCGAGACAAGTCCAGCAACAGCATTATTTAATCTTACAACTGCTATTGTAACAGGAACTCCTGGAGGAATGACCAAAACCTATTATCCATCTCTAACAGATGCGCAAAACGGAACCAACCAAATCACCACACCGAACGCATATATTGCTCCTAATGGAGTGGTTTATATTAAAGTGACCAATTCAGAAGGATGTTACGCCATAGCAAAAGTAACCCTGATCGTTCTGGCTCCTGTTCTTTCTACTGTTCTAAAAGACAAAATTATTTGTATTGAAGATAAAACAACTTTAGATGCAGGTCCGGGCTTTGCTTCTTATCTATGGAGTACCGGAGCAACAACGCAGGCTATTACTAATGTAGGGGTAGGTGTTTACTCTGTAAAACTAAAAACGGGGGAATGCGTTGCCATTCAAAATGTAAAAGTATATCCTGCTGAACAACCTGTTATTACCAATGTGAATATTTCAAGCAGTACAATCACAGTAAATGCTATTGGAGGAACTCCACCTTATCAATATTCATTAGACAATATCAACTGGCAAAATTCTAATGTATTCACTAATTTACCACGGGGAGAATGCAACATATTTGTAAAAGATGCCTATGACTGTGAACCAATCGACGTCACAATAACTATTCCTAATTTAATTAATGTAATTACTCCTAACGGAGATGGAGTAAATGACGAAATAGATTATTCAGCTCTTTCCGGTAAACAAAATCTGGTCTTTAGTATTTATGATAGATATGGTGCTAAAATTCACCAAGGTGATAAATCTAATAAATACGCATGGGATGGAACTATCGGTGGCAGAAAGGTATCAACAGGAAACTATTGGTTTTCTGTAACATGGAGTGAAAATGATAAAAAGAACACTCCGAGTAAATATTCAGGTTGGATACTAGTGAAAAACAGAGACTAATTGTAGTTTCCCCAAAAACAGGCACATATAAAAATATAGTTTCTGAATTTGGACTACTATGAAAAACAATAAATTTTCAGAAGTTCAGATCATAAAAATTTTGTTTGAGCAAAATCAAGAAAAAACAGAAAATGATATTTGTCGAGGACGTGGTATCAGGCAGCTAACTTTCTACAAATGGAAGAGTAAATATGGAGAGCTCGATGTACAGCAGTTTTCTAAAATGAAAGAATGGAATCACAAACGGGTTTATAGGATTTACAAATCGATGAAGCTGAATTTGAGAAATAAGTGCAAGAAAAGGCTTCCGGCAAGGGTAAAAGAACCATTGCTTCGTCTCATTTATCCAAAAATAACTTGGAATGGATTTTATGCACGACACTCTGGAATGTAGCAAAACGTGAGAAACTTAAATATTGTTAACGATTTTAACAGAGAAATTTTGAATATCATAATTGATACGAGTTTACCATCCACAAAAGGAGTTTCTCAACTAGAGCAACTTATATACCCTTGTTACATAAAAGCCTTAGGGTTAAATTCTCAAAAGCTGGAAGTCCTCTCTTATTCCAATAAGTTAGTCTCTTGTATACGCCCGCCTCCTGTATATAGGAATTTACCAGAATTTTTAGATCTTACTATTAAATTTAAATAACAAAATGAAAAAAATAAATATAATTTTTATAATATTTTTCTTACTTAGTATAAGAGTCTTAGGACAAGTAGGAATAAATACGTCCTCTCCAGAATCAACGCTTGATATACGGGCAAAAAATCATACTGGTTCCACTCCGGGAGCAGTTACTGCACAAGATGGGGTTTTAGTACCAAGGGTTAATTCTTTATCTATTAATGGTAGTATTAATGGACAGTTGGTATATCTTATTGGTGATGCAGGAGGATTTAGTAAAGGGTTTCATTATTGGAATGGTATTACTTGGACATCTCTTGATGCAACAAATGATGCTTGGACTAATGATAATGCTAATACAATGATAAAGTTAAGTACAAAGTCAGATGGTTCTACTGTAAGAGATACAAATACGGATTTTATAGCTACAGATGATGGAAGAATAGGTATGGGAACCAGTAACCCAAAAGTCACAGTTCAGATAGAAGGCAAAGTAACTACCCCGTCAGTTGCTGACGGATTTACAACTCCTCGATTAACACGAGCCCAGCTTTCTGCAAAAGATGCTTCTTATGGGAGTGACCAAAATGGAACATTAGTTTTTGTAACAATATTAGACGGGACTGCTGTAAATAAAGTATCGAATGTAACATCTGTAGGTCTGTATTTTTATGATGCTCCAAACAGTAAATGGTACAATATCACATCATCTTCTTCTAGTGTGGTAGAGAATTTTAAAATCATTACAGGAACTTATACACCAACGAGCCCTTATGTTGTACAACCAGATGACTATATTCTAATATTACGATATAATATAGCTTCTACAGGAGGGAACTCTACTGCTAATATCAGTAATACAAACCCATATCTTAATAATACAGCAAATTTACTGTTACCTGATCCTACAACTTGTCCTGGAAGGATTATACAATTTATTAATGATTCTGATAAATTAGGGGTAACTACATCAGAAGATGTATTTACAAATTATGCGATGCATTCTGCTAGTGTAGACACTAATAGCTACAATTCGAAGAGTAGCAGTGCTAATTATGCAGTTCAGGCAGGATCAAATTATTCACAATGGAAAATAATAAGTGATGGTACAAGATGGATAAGCTTACAGGTAATTATAATTTAAATTGATAAAATAAAGCTAAAAAAGAGAAACCCTTAGTATAGTTTTTATACTGGGGTTTTATATTCTAGTTTGAATATAAAACAATGTTGAATTTGCAATTATTTGTAACAAAATTTGTAAACTTTTTTGACACTATCCCACGAAGTGTGTAAGTTAAAAAGTTAGGGCTTAGATTTTATAATCTGAGCCTTTTTTCAAAAATAAGGATAAATTGGTTTAAAACAATCCCCCAATTTTGAATAGGCATCGTCCATTTTTTGGTGGACTCTTTCAGAGCAAGATACACCGACTTTAGTACAGCATCATCCGTAGGAAAAGACATTTTATTTTTGGTGTATTTACGGATTTTTCCGTTGAGATTTTCAATTAAATTAGTGGTATAAATGATCTTACGGATCTCCAAAGGAAAATCAAAAAATACAGTAAGTTCATCCCAATTGTTTCGCCAGGACCCGATAGCATAAGAATATTTACTTTCCCATTTTTCCGCAAAATCATTTAGAGCAGCTTCAGCCGCTTGTTTTGTTGGAGCGGTGTAAATATGCTTCATATCGGCAGAGAATTTCTTTTCTATCCTTCCAAACCACATATTTGCAGGCATTTCTGATTTGATGGACAACACAAATTTGGGTTTGAGATTCAGGAAAAACAGAACGGATAGTCTGGGTAAATCCGTTTAAATTATCGGTAAGGGTATTAGAAACTTTCGTCAGAAATACAGAGGCTTCACTCCCTCCCAAAAAAAATAGTTATTAGGATAAAGCTCCAAAAAAATTCTGTCTTAGATATAAAAGCTACTTTCTGTAAGGAGCTCAGGATCTTATCTTTAGCGTTTCAATTAATTTGGTGTGAAATTTTAGAATTGGTACAACGATATCTCAAATAATATAATGTATGCAATTAAAAAATCACAAACAATTGATAATAAAGATGAGCTTATAAAAGTAGCTGAACGATATATAGAACCTTTCGAAATAATTGAAAAAAATGATCTCATAGAATACAGAAATCTTGAAATGAAGCTCAGAAGTAATTTTTTGACAAGTTTAGTGATATTTTTTTTATGCTTTTATTATTATAGCTAAAACTATTGGGTAACGCTATCCTATTAAAGTCACAAAAAAATTTTAGAGTTCTTAATAGTTTATGACTAAAGAGGCTCTGCATTGTATTTACCTTTATTTAAAGTGAGGCAATGCAGATATATTTGTACACTGAAGTAGGTTGGTGTCACAAATTGTGATAATCATAAACATGAATGTCTAGCTCAATTCAATTCAGTTTAGTATTAGGTAATTGTAGTAGTTAAGTAGTAGCCGTTTTTAAATTATTTTATAGATATATTTCTAACTTGCAGCTATTATTGCTAGCATATGTATATATATACACAGAGAATTTGTGTTGAACGTAAATTTTTAATTTAAAATAATAAGCATGTGATTGTATAATAATATATTCAAATTAATTTTGAAGAAAAGATGTTTCACCAAATGAAATGTTATATGGACTTGTAGAGTCTGTGTAGTTTTTATTGGAGCAGAAATTGAAAAATAGTTGTTCCTTTTGAACACACATTATTAGACGTTAATCAAATCATTTAAAATATATGAGGCCAACACAACAAGAAAGGAAAAGAGACCCAAGCGGAGCTTATTCAACAATAATTAAAAACGGGAAGGAGTTATTTCACAATGATGAATGATGATGCAGGTTCTAATAAAACTGGTGAAGATTTGAGGTATTATTTGGAAGCTTCATTTATCATTGGCGATAAATATGGTTATGCAAATACGACAGTAGACCAAAATTTTCAAAGAATGTTAATCGATATTTTTGCATTTGTCCTTTAAAACGGACCAGTTTATACAACTAATTAATTTTTATCCTTAAGTACATATCTGATGAAAATATCAAGACATTATCTTTTCAGAAGGCATCTTTATATTTTTTAATATTGATTCCCTAAATTTTGCCATTTATGCATTATTTTAGAATTGATAGTGACAGTGATGGGATAATGAGTTTATTTTATATGTGGTTATTGTAATTTTAAAGATATCAAGCAGAAATATATGCGATACCAAACTAACTATTAATGGATATAGAAAACTAATTTAAAAAATAAAATAAATGCCTGATTTGTAAAAATCTAGGTATTTTTAATACTTATTGATAAACATTTTTTACATTATGAAAAAACGCCTTCTTTCTGTTGCTGCTGTAGCTTTCTTCGGAATGGTACTGAATGCACAACAAATCAAATTCGAGGAGTATGATTTACCAAACGGTTTACATGTAATTCTTCATCAGGACAATACAGCACCGGTAGTTACCACAGGGGTAATGTATCACGTAGGTTCTAAAGATGAAGTAAAAGGAAGAACCGGTTTCGCTCACTTTTTCGAACATCTTTTATTTGAAGGTACACCTAATATTAAAAGAGGTGAATGGTCTAAAATTGTGTCTTCCAATGGGGGACAAAATAATGCTAATACTACGGAGGATCGAACATATTACTATGAAACATTCCCTTCGAACAACGAACAATTGAGTCTTTGGATGGAATCTGAAAGAATGCGTCAGGCAGTGATCAATCAGGTTGGTGTAGATACGCAGAGAGAAGTTGTAAAAGAAGAAAAAAGGCTGAGGGTGGATAACCAGCCTTATGGAAATCTATTTACAGCTATCCAAAAAAACTTATTTACAAATCATCCATACAACTGGCCAACTATTGGATCAATGGAAGATCTGAACTCTGCAAAACTAGAGGAGTTCCAGGCATTCTATAAAAAATATTATGTACCTAATAATGCTACTCTTGTTGTAGCAGGAGACATCAAACCAGATCAGACAAAAAAATGGATCGAGGAATACTACGGCGGAATTCAAAAAGGAACAGTAACTCCAAAAAACTTTCCCAAAGATGCACCCATCACTCAGGAAAAAGAGGTGACTGCAACTGATCCTAATATCCAGCTTCCAGCTTATGTTTTTGCATACAGAACACCTGCTAATAAAGAGAAAGATGCTTATGTTTTAAATATGCTTTCCTCTTACCTTAGCAATGGAAAATCATCTATATTATATAAAAAATTAGTAGATCAGGAGAAAAAAGCACTTCAGGTAGATGCTTTCAATCAAGGGCTTGAGGACTACAGTATCTTTGCTTTCTTTGCTATTCCAATGGGGCAGACTACAAAGCAAACTTTACAATCTGATATAGACGCTGAAATCAAAAAACTTCAAACAACGTTAATCTCCCAGGAAGATTATCAGAAACTTCAAAACCAATTTGAGAATCAGTTTGTAAATCAAAATTCAAGCATTCAGGGAATTGCCGCTTCACTAGCAACAAACCATGTATTGATGGGCAACACTAACTTAATCAACAAGGAAATTGACATCTACAGATCAATCACAAGAGAAGATCTTCAGAATGCCGCTAAAAAGTACCTGAATCGTAACCAAAGAGTAATCATTAATTACGTACCTGAAAAAAAATAGTCCTTGACGACATCAGGTTTAAAAAGTGATTATAACAAACAATTATTTACAAATGAAAAAGCAATTAACATATATAGCGGCAGCGTTTTTATTTACAGGAATGCTTTCTGCACAAAAGATAGATATTAATGCAATGCCTAAACCGGGACCAACTCCTGTCATCAACATTGCAAAACCAAAAACTTTTCAATTAAGCAATGGTCTTACGGTAATGGTTGTAGAAAACAACAAATTACCAAGAGTAAGCGCCAGCCTTTCTATGGACAGACCTCCGTATTACGAAGGAAATGTAACAGGAGTTAGCGAGATCATGGCAGAACAGTTCGAAAACGGAACTACAAACATGAACAAAGACGAATTCAACAAAAAGGTTGACTTCTTAGGCGCTAATCTTAACTTTTCTTCAGCGGGTGCCTCAGCAAGTTCCCTTTCAAAATATTTCCCAGAAGTACTGGGATTAATGGCTGATGCTATTATTAATCCTAAATTCTCAGTTGAAGAAATTCAGAATTCTAAGGAAAGAGCAATTGAAGGTTTAAAGTCTGAAGAAAAAAATGCGTCCTCTATTGCATCAAAAGTTTCCAATGCCTTACAATATGGAAAAAATACTTCCAGAGGAGAATTTGAAACCGTTGAATCTATCAATAAAATTCAGTTAGCAGATGTTCAGAATACTTATAAAAAATATTATGCTCCCGATAACGCTTATTTGGTTATTGTTGGAGATGTTAAATACGATCAGGTAAAACCTTTGATCGAAAAAGCATTCAACAGCTGGAAAAAATCGAATACTGCATTTACCACTTTAGAGCCAGCATCTAATGTTGCTAAAACTGAAGTTAATGTTGTGGATGTTCCTTCAGCTGTACAGTCTGTGGTTTCTGTTGGAAATCTGAATACTCTGAAAATGAAGGATCCTAATTATTTCCCTGCAACTATTGCTAACTACATTTTAGGTGGCGGTGCTGAAGCGAGGCTCTTCATGAACCTACGTGAGAAAAATGGATTTACCTATGGTGCCTACTCCAACATGAATGCAAGCAAATATTCTCCTGAGTTTTCTGCTCAAGCAAGTGTGAGAAATGAGGTTACTGGTAAGGCGGTTAAGGAATTCATGAATGAACTTAATGCAATTTCTACAGTAAAGCCGGAAGAGCTTGAAAATGCAAAAGCAAAATTAAAAGGAAATTTCATCATGTCTTTAGAAAAACCTGAGACTATAGCAAGATTTGCTTTAAATCAAAAAATTCAGGATCTTCCTTCCGATTTCTACACCAACTATTTAAAATCAATTGACAAAGTAACTGCTGCCGATGTTTCCAGCGCTGTAAAAACAACTATCTTACCTAATCAAAGCAGAATTTTCATTGCTGGTAAAGCTTCTGATATCTCCGAAGGATTAGAGAAATTAGGATATCCTGTAAAATACTTTGATAAAGATGCTAATCCTGCATCAAAACCTGTTACTCAAAAGGTCGATGCAAGCATTACAATTGGTTCAATTGCTGATAAATACATCAATGCAATTGGCGGATTGGCTGCAGTTCAGAAGATCACTTCTATTTCCAGCGAATCTACTATTAAAATGCAAGGAATGGAAATGAATTTGAAAATGATCCAGGCAAAAGAAGGGAAGATGTCCTCGAACATGAGTATGATGGGAAATACAGTTCAAAAAACAGTTTTTGACGGAAAAGATGGTTATATAGAAGTTCAGGAAAAAAAGACTCCTCTAAACGAGAAGCAGAAAGCAGAGATGTCTCAGGAAAAAGAATTATTCCCGGCATTGAGTTATGCTAAATCTGCCGAATATAAATTAGCAGGAATTGAAAAATACAACAACGAAGATTCTTACGTAGTAAAAAGGGCAAAAGACACCTATTATTATAGCGTAAAAACCGGATTGAAAACTGGTGAGGTGAGAGTAGAAGAAGGGGGTTCTACTACTACAAGTTATACGGATTATAAAGATGTATCAGGAGTAAAACTACCTCATACAATGCTTCAGAATATGGGTGGAAGGGACTTAACCATAAGTATAAAATCTTATCAGATCAATCAAGCTAAAGATTCTGATTTTAAATAAGAATAAACCCTTTTAAAGAAAAAATGGCAACATTTGTTGTCATTTTTTTTTGATAATCAATTTGATCTAAAATGGGCTTTATGAAATTTTCTGTTATGTATTAAAACTATATATTTGAAAATCCGACACATTTCTACAGACCTTAATCAATCTTCCTTGTCCTATTTTTTGAGGTTCAGATGCATGTACAGTGAACCGAGTGGTAACCCAATTGGGCACAAAGTAATATTTAACGATTAAATGTAGAAATATGCTTTTACTTTGATTCTTTGCATCACAATACTTTTGATCACTTCGGAAGAAGATGTTTATAAATTTGTATTTTCTTCATATAATAGTTGAAAACACTAGCTTTTTATCCTGACCCAATTGAATGAGTCTATTTTGCGTTACCGTTTCAAAATTATAGGGTGAACGAAAAAAAATATATACTGTTCAATGAGATCGGCTAAACTCGTGTTCATAGTGGGTTTAAAACAACTGCTTTTTATTAATGGTGATTTTCAATCATCAGCAATGATTGAAATAGGTATATCAAAAAAAACGAACACTCTTTCTAGGGGTTACCGTATTCAATAAATCCGTAGAACAGCGGATATTTATCAAATGTAGTAGCAGTGTAGATGTTTTTTTTTGTATTTTATTTTAGGAATTCTATCTTTGAATAACACAAATTTCAATATATTTTAATACTAATTTATTTTGTTCTTGAGCAAAGAATTTTTCAATAATAATAATTCTCTTCATAAGGTTGGTTATTATTGTCAAACCTTTGCTCATTTTATTTGGTATGAAAACAGTTTAAATAAAACCTTATGTGATTGTATGTTGCTAATACAAATGCAATTCCAGTTAGTACTGTGAACACAAGTGTTTTACTTTCAACAGATGGTGATCTTACTTTCCCTCACTTATTGGTTGCCAGTATTCCAAATAATGGATCCTATACCTTTAAGGTTCCCGACGGAATTGGTACAACGAATAATGCGAGATTAATGATCAAAAGCAATTGATAATGTCTTTTTTAATGTAAATACAACAAACTTTGCGCTCAATTCAACAGTAGGAGTAAATAACATAGAAAAAGTTGACAGTGGATTTGTTATTTATCCGAATCCTTCTAAAGGTATTTTTATAATTGAAGCCGATGCGAAAAAAAGTATTACCTATAGCGTATTTGCGATAGACGGGAAATTGGTAAGTCCGAAAATAGATGTAACAAACAGGAAAAATATCCGAACGTCAGGGGAAATACGGTTGCACATAAAAAAGGATTGAAAGAGGGGAACAAGGTTATATCTATAAATAATATTATGAGCAAAGAGCTTCATACCTATAGGGAACTTTTACAGCGAAATAATACAGGGATATTATTAAAATATATTGATAATCATATTCATATTCAATCAATAAAGATTAAGCTAGAATAAATCCTATTAAATAATTCTTTATAACCTGTTTAAAAATTAAATTATAGAAATTTTTATAGTATGTTTGTTTTCGATAAAAAAAGTTTAATTATATGATTGCCATATTTTTGTGTCTTTTTTTTTCCTTAATAAATTAAACGACAGGTAGGGGCAAAGAAAAGCGGATTTCTATTGGCAGTCATGGTAACGGCAGCAAATATCTAAGATTGTAAAGCCACAGAATTTTTATCGAGTACTTTAGTTTACTTTTTAAATCTGGAAAAATTATTCTTACCGATGGGGGATATAGAGGTGAATCATAAATGAGGTTAACTGAAAATTTGGGTACATTACTCAAGTAATTGTGCGCTATGAGGATAAACAAAAGGATTTTACAAGTATATTGAAATAATTATGTTTATATGAAAAGAAAAACTATAGTAAGTTCTTTAATATTATTACTCGTATTTATTTTTTTTTATTCACAAGATAATGCGGGGAAGCAAGATCATATCGATAGCCTTATTAAGATTGTTGATGCCCGCAAAGGTGCTTCCAAAAGTAAGCCTATGGACTTGATCCGTTTATACAACGAAATATATTTTCAGTCAAATGTCATTGATTATCAGGAAGGAATGTTAGAGGCTCTTCGTGGAATGTCTGTTATCTATATGGGACAGCAGAATTACCATTTAGCATTACAAAAGGTTTCAGCCGGTAAAATCTTTGCTGAAAAAATCCAAGATTATTCTGCTTGGGCGTCACTGCTGATTACAGAAGGAATGATCTATACTGACATAGACTATCCTAAATTATCAAGAATATCTTTGGGACAAGGATTAGCATTGGTAGAAGAAATGCCCGAAAATGATCTGAAAAGAAAAAGAAAAGCCATTATTTATAGGACGATGTCCAGAAATGTTAAGAAAGATTATACGTCTGCGGTAAGCGATTCAATTATATTCTATCTTAATAAAGGATATTATGAGGCGAAAAATATTAGTTCCCTGAAAGAAAGGAATTCGTATCTGTCTTCATTTTCTATGGACTTTGCCAGTTTATATTGGGAGAATAACCAAATTACAAAATCCGAGCTATATCTTAGCAAATTCCATTTGTATTCGAAAGATGTGAATAATAAGTCGGACTACATTTATTACTATGGTTTAAAGGGAAAGATTGAGAATAAGAAAAAAAATTATATGCAGGCTTTGGACTACTTTGAGAAGTCGGTGGCATTGATTAATAGGTATAATGTCTATCTGAAGGCTTTAGGTGATGACTACGCAGATATGGCAGAATCATACCGGGGTTTGGGTGATCACGAAAATGAGAGCATATATGCTTTGAAGGCAAAAAAAATAGCAGACGAGTTTACTAAAAGTGAAAAAAAATCTCTTGATCATGAATTGCAAGCAAAAACTAAAATTATTCATAATAAATGGGAAAATAGGCAAAAATATATTTTGACTGGAACACTTTTGCTGATAGTAATGGGAGTCATATTTTTTATCACTATTTCAAATAAAAAAAGGGCTGCTGTAAGTTTAAACAATGGAAATTTCACAGATGAAAACGCAGTTTTTCTCAATCAAAAGCTTGGTCATGAAAAAAATGTGAGAAATGGGGAACTTGCTGACTTAAAAGAGTTGATAGAGCTGGCTAAAAATGATGACAAGTCTTTCTACATACAATTTTCCAGAGTGTTTCCTAGATTTGAAGAACAACTTCTAGCAATAAATTCACAGCTTACGTATTCAGAAATAGAGTACTGTGCTCTAATAAAATTGAGGTTTGACACGAAGCAGATAGCAAAATTTAAAAATGTCACAATAGATTCTGTTAAGAGTAAAAAATACAGACTAAGAAAAAAATTGGATCTTCTTCCTAGTGATGACATTTATATAATGATTTCCGGTATTGGCTAAATGTATGAAAATGTCAAATACTGTAGAAAGACAGACAATATTTTAAGACAATAATAAAAAAACTGAAGTTACGGAGACAAATTAGTAAAACTTTATGCTATTGAGTTTTGAAACATAGGTGTTTTTTTTAGTTTTCTGGAGAAAGTAATAATGCCGCTAGAAGGAAGGATACTTTACAATATTTTGGTAAATTTGCGGCCATAATTTTTTTTAAACGAAAAAGATACAAATTTTAAAGGCAGGGATGAAGCTATTTGTAATGCATGGGTTGTATGTAGTTACCATTGCCCAAATTGTCACAGAAGCAAAAGTAGCTATTGGAACAGTGTACAAACATTTTAAAAACAAGGAAGATATTGTACAATAAATCTGGATACAGCAGAAATATGAAGAATCTACCTACATTTTTAAAGAATATAAAATACAGAGTAGTATTCAGGTCCACTTCAATTTTTTGTGGGAAAGAATTGTTCGTTATTTTATAGAAAATCCACTAGAATTTCAATTTCCTGCCAATTTGCAACATCACCTATACTGACAAAGGAAATACATGAGGTTGCTATGAAAGAGTTTCTCAAATTTGACGAATTATTTAAAGATAATTTGTTTAAGCCACTGACTGCAAGGCGTCTTAGACTTTTTACATTCAGTACTATAAATGGTTGGATTTTGTGGGCTCTTGATAAAAAAATGGTGATTGATAACGAAGTAATAAGTATGTTTTTACAAATGAGTTAGGATGCTGTAAGAATATATTTTTTTTTATAAAAATCGACGGAATATTCCGTCAGTTTTTGTGCTTTTGATTTTAACATTAAAAAATTCAAAAATGTCAAGGAACGATTTAAAAGGGAAAGTAGTTTTAATTGCTGGAAATGGGAAAAACCTACGCGGATTATTAAGTAAGGATTTTGCTGCAAAAGGTGTAAAATTGACCATACACTATAATAGTGAAAGTTCTAAAATTGAAAGTGAAAAACATTATCAGAAGTACAGACTTTAGGTGCTGAAGCATTTTTGTTTCAGGGTGATTTGACGAAAGTCGAGAATATTACCGAATTTTTTGATCATACTATTACCCGGTTCGGAGGTATTGATGTTGCAATCAATACGGTAGGGATGGTACTTAAAAAGCCATTTACGGAAACCACTGAATCTGAATATTACTTGATGTTTGGAATCAATTCAAAGGCAGCTTATTTCTTCTTACAGGAGGCCGGTATAAAAGTAAATGACTTTACTATGGTCACTTCATTATTGACAGCTTATACATGTTTGTATTCTATTTATGCTGGTGTAAAAGCTCCGGTAGAACATTTTACAAGAGCAGCTTCGAAAGAATTCGATGATAGAGGAATTTCAGTGACAGCTGTTGCGCCTGGTGCAAGGATACGACTTTCTTCTATGGTCAAGAAAGTACCGATGCAGTTTCATATCACAAATCTGCATCAGCATTAGGAGGGTTAATGGATATTAAAGATATTGCACCATTGGTGAGTTCTTAGTAACCGATGGATGGTGGATAACTGGGCAGACTATCTTTGCAAACGGTGGCTACACCACTAGATAGCCTATGGACAACCAGCAATTAGACTAACCTGATTGCTGGTTTTAAATAATATTATAATGCACGATTTAAATAATATAATAAGAAAACAACCCAAACGTACTTTCCCCAAGAAAAAGATGTTGTGTTTAGTTTCCAATGTTGCACAACTTGGCGGAAGCTCTTCAAGGTGGGATTCTATACGCTCTTTGTTATTCTTTATGGATTTCCCCCACACAAATGTATAGCGGTTAGCATTGGCCTCTATTTTAGTACCATCGGTAAAAACGGTCTGCAGGCTCACTAGACCTTCATTTTCTAAGTAAAGGACAATCTGTGCAAATATATCTTTGAGTTCACCTTTTAATCTTTCACCCCTGAATCGGTTCAGAGTGTTATGATCAGGCCGGTTCATCGCACTAAGCCACATAAAATGAACATTCTCTTTAAGAGCCTGTTTTAATTTTCTGCTCGAATAAATATTACACAAATAACCACATACCAATACTTTTAAAAGCATTTTGGGATGGTACACTGAGGTGCCTCCAGTTTGTAATTCCGGATTAAGTTATTGATGTTAAGACCGTCTATGACTGCTGAAACAGACCGTACAGGATGATTATTTTCTATCAACTCCGATAAATTGGGAGGAAAAAGAAAATTTTGCTTGGGATTATAATCTTTAAAGACTACTTTAGAATTAATCGACACACAGCAAATTAATCAATTTGCACATACTAGGAAAGCTTTTGGCTTTCCTTTTTTTGAACACAAAAAAGCTGCCCCACTTTTGAGACAGTCTCTCTTTTTTCTATGGCTATGAAAAATACAGTGTTTTTTTATTGTATTAGTTATTTAATATTTTTTTTGATTCATTTTTATCGCCGTATTTAATAATAAACACTCCCTTAGGAAGTTCTCTATTGAAATAGATTTCATCACTTTTTACATTTCCTTTTTGAATTAGTTGACCACTTAAATCATATATCTGATAATCTCCAAACATTGGACTGCCCATTAGTTTCACCTTGTTTTCGGATTTAATATATACTAATTTGTTTTCAGATATATTCTTAGTTTCAGAAGTTCTCAATACACCGGTAATTCTTATAGCATAGTCTTCTACTTGTCCGTACTGAAGTTGTGAGCAGGCTGTAATTTCTGGAAGCACAACATCGTTAAATGTTAAAGCGTCTACTGCAACCCTCATTCTTAAATATGTGTCTTTTACTGCAGAGGCAGGAGGTGTAATATTATTTATAACCTCATTGGTTGATTCTGGTGCTGCAGATACCGAACTATTATTTACAATCATTTCAATATCCTCGAACGCTCCATTATTATTATAATCTATCCAGACTTTTGTTTTAAATTTGTCTGCTTGCTGAAAACCATTATCATAAGAGACTTTTAATTCTGTACTTGAATTTGAAGAGATATCAGTATAATAGGCTGGTCTGATGCATGTAGCTGATCCGTAATCTTCATAAAACTTAGGAGTCTGCTCATCAGAATCGTAGCCGTTGGTTGTACTGTTTATGGAACCGAATTTTACTTTAGTAGCCCCTATTCCAAAATTATTATTCAAAGGATTTACAATTCCTAGTGGATTACAGAAAGAAGGTGTTAAAGAAACAGGAGACGGAATTACAACGGAAGGATCTTTGCCTGCTGTTGAATTTAGCAGGTTCTTTCTGTACTCCATCATCAACAGTACCGCCCGATCTCTCTGTCCTTCTGAAAATTTTCGGTTAGTATTGGAATAGTTCATAATATTATATTGCACTCCTTGATAATTTTGACCAGTACAGGGATTAAGTTGAGAATTAGCTGGCGCCGGATGCTGAAAAAATGCAGATCCTGAGACTTCTGTATCACAAACCAGGTCATTATCTAACGAGCAGTTTCCTGTTCCGGCAGGTGGGCAATATCCGGTATTACCACTTGTTATTTTGTAGTCGCCTCCTTGAAAAGTATGATATAATCCAAATGCATGTCCGAGTTCGTGTGTAAGTGTTGTGTCGTGTTGATTCTTAAGTGTTGCTACTTTCATAAAGCTTTCGTAAAAATAGTCATACGTTTCTGGAAATCTGGCATACCCCATCAACCCGTCACTCCGCTGCTGTTCCCCGTTAAAACCTATGATAACGTAGATGTTGAAATAGGAGGTTTCAGGCCAATGTGGTGCCAAGGTCTTTATATTACTTGCATCTGCGCCTACACCTGGGTTTGTTGATGATATAACATTTTTCACCCCCTTTGTATCATATAATGAAATCGTACTTCCATTATATCTCATGATTCCACTCGTAGGTTGACATGCTGGAGATCTTTTGGCCAGTACTAGTTTAAATGGAATTACATTGCCTCCATCAGCTCCAGATCCCTCTGGATAGAAACCATTTCCATACGTTGTTGCATACATTTTGTTGGCTCTGTCTATCCAGTTGATGACATCTTGATCCGTCAGAGAGAGATTGGCATTTGCTGGTGCTTGAGATTCAATGACGTGAACTACTACGGGGATTTCATAAACCTGGCCATTATAGAGACCGTTCCATGAAGTTGTAGCACCCAACTTGTTAAAATAAGATTGCTTGTCAATACTTCTCAATTTTGTTTCTACTGCTTCTCTTTTTGTCTTCAGATTAGGAAATCTGTTGTCCATTCTTTTTAGTTCCTCATCAAAGCCACAATAGTGCTCTTGGGCCTGAAAAAAAATGTTAATAAATAACAAAAGGCCGGAAATAATACTTATTTTTTTCATTCTTTTTTTGATTTTAATTGTATACTTTTATAATTATTTACTTAATTGAATTAGCCACTTGAATCATTCTTTGCTGATTTTTATTTTCAATCATTTCACAGGATTTGCCTATGTATTCTTCTTGTTGCTCTTAGCTTATTTCTTAGTTTGGGCTTTCTGATGTTTAACAGATTTGTGTCGGATAGATGTCAAAAGTTGAGACGTGCTTTGATGAAAGATTTAGAATAATACTACATAAAGAGATAAATCCTCCCTGAATTACACGAATTTCTGTGGAATAATGCTTAGACTAAAGGATAATTATATCAGCAAGTTTGACTAAGAACCGAGATTAAATTTTTTACAAAATTCATAAATTCTCCAAAGGTTCATTATGTGAGTTTGCCTGATGAATCTTTTTCTCTATTTTCTTTTTTTGATTTAGAGTTTATTTTCATATTCCTCTTAAATAAAACAACCAAAAGTAATAACAAGCACAAAACAGTTACGATTGAGAATATATAGAGATCATTCATTGTATATAGATTTTGTATAATAGTTTATTAGCTGGACTGACCTTTTTTAAAGATTAATTAATTATAGCTTTTTGTCCGTAGTCTCAATGATAAGTCCCTTTAATAATTTTCAGGTTGTACATCGCTTAACACCCTAACACCTTTTTTTGTATTTAAATATTAGCAAAAGTATTCTTAAAGTTATATATGTCGGCTTGTTTATTGGGTCAAAATGGGTCAAAAGTAATCATCTTAGTTTCTATCAATAGAAAGAAGGTGCTAAAATAATGAGCTCTTGACAGATGTCTTTTTCATTTTTCCAGATTCTTATTCTTTAAGAATAGTGAAATCTAATGCTCTGAAATTTGCTCTTTTTCATAGTTTTTAACAAATTATATAATAATTTTAATTTATGTGAAAAAACAGGAAGTTTAACCTAAAAAGACATTCCAACTGATGTTTTCTGTAAATTCCATCACGACAACCGCTTTGTTTTTTGTGTGTTGTCGCTTCTTCTTTTTTACCTTATCATATTCCATATAAAATGAATCCGACTGTGTAATTTGTGCTACCAGAATATAAATTGCTGAGACAGATCATTATTGCCAATTGGGAAGGTTGAAAAGATTCTTTGTGTACCACCCACAGCTAGTTTCCCATTATGGATTTTGTGGTACAGGAGTTATTTTAAGGTATTTTGACGTTCTTTTACCGAGTTTTAAGAAATAACGAGTGCCTGAAAGTGGTGTAAAATAAATAGATTGGCTGGACTTATGTATTAAAATTGTATTTTATTTGTAATGAAAGGGTCAACTTTTGTCTTTTATGTTAACGAAAAGAAATGTTGCTGATCGAAATCCACAGCATATAAAAAATGAACAAGCAATTATTTGGAAAACTATTTGCAGGCAAAGGATTTGTCAGCAGTCTTGGAATTCAACTTCGTATTATGGGTATTAGTTAATTATTCCCAACGACTTTATCGATGACAACCCTATCTGAGCAGGTGGATTTCTAGAAGTATGATTATCATAATATATATGGATAAAATTCCTTTATTGCAAACTGCAATTACCAAATCCATTTTCATCCTTGTTTCTTGGCATAATAATTTATTTTTTAATTAATAATCTAATAAATCTGTTGAATAAGCTGTTAACATTTTAGTTATTAATGTTTTCATCAGAAGTAATTAATTCGCTTTTCAGAAATAATAAAAGATTGATTTTCAAAGAATAGGAGGTCGAATAAATATTTTTCGTTAAAACGACTATTAATAATTTGGAGCATGTTTCAGTGAAGATTCTACTAAATTGATCAACTTAACAAAAGGAACTCAGTATACATTATCTTATTCAGATTATGCAAACAGAGCAGGTGGTCAGTACAAGGATTGGTTCCAGGTTTGGATCGATTATAACAGAAATGGAGTTTTCGAAATTTCAGAATTAGTAGGAGCAAAGAGTGCTATCCCTAATGCTAATAAAAGACACACCGGAACAATCGTATGTATAGTTCCTGCAGTCGCTTATTCAGGAGATAAGACATTAAGAATGAGAGTGGCAAGTACTTTTTTTAATACGACGAGTGATCCCTGTGGCAGTCCAATTGTTCCTGTTAATGGAGGTGGATTTATTTCAGCGGGTTCTTTTAGAGATTTCCCAGTGAAAATTACTGGTGCCCTTGCTGTGGATGAAGTAAAAGGAACGAATTCTGAAATTGAAATTTATCCAAACCCTGCAGATACTTTTGTGGAAGTTAAAAGCCTAAAAGGAAAAGCAGATTATAAAATTTACAGTGCTGAAGGAAGACTGGTGCAAAGCGGTAAATTAGATGGTCAGAGAATCAATGTGTCTTCACTTATAAAAGGTATGTATATCATTACTATTACCAGTGAGACGAAAACACATAAAACTAAGCTCATTAAGAAATAATTTTTAGTTTGTTTTATATCTGACAGTGTGTAGAATTAAAAAAAAATGTTTTATGCATTGTTGGATATTTTTAACATATAATAGACATCGGATTTATATTTAAAATGAAATAATTAATGATACTATTTATTCAAGAAAAGCTAGATTAGATCGAAATTTCGACGGCACTTTTTAAACAGGAATTTAATGCGGATAAAAAACTAAATTCGCAACCTTATAAGAATAATTAAGAAAAGTATTTTAAGATTGCATAATTTTCAGAGTATAATCATATTTTTCTTCCATTTGAGAAAAGAAAGATTGAGTTTTAAGACGTTATTTTTGTTAACTCAATTTTTTTACAAAATATACTCGTTAAAAACAGTTGAAAGGTTTCAGTTTTAAGTTTTGCATTATCCTTTTATATTTATTTTATCTAAAATCCCTTCTATGTAATTGTTATCCTTGTATTGATTGAATCCATTAATTGTTTGAGAATATGTTTAAATTTACCCAATATTGGAGTAGTCGGTAATTGTATTTTATAAATCATGAATAAAAAATTAACACTTGAGCAATTCAAGAAGAATGTTCTTTCAGATAAGGGACAAAAAGATTAAAAAAAAATGACTGGTGGAATTTTAGGAGCTTGTCATTTTCTTCCTGAACTTACTTCTGATTTTAAGAATTAAAATCAAAAAAAAACACTTTAATGCATCGGATTAGCCTATATAGAAATGTACTTAGACTATGTTCGTTATATAAATCGTAAACTTTAACAACAAAATTTTCACAAAATGGAAAAAAGATTAACTCTTGATCAATTCAAGAAAAATGTAGGAACACAACAAGCAGATTTAAAAAAATTAACAGGTGGAGTTTTAGGAGCATGTCATCCTTCTACAACACAGCAAGCTGTTGATAATGTCATTGGAGGCATTAAAAATGCTTGGGACGGAATTTGGAAGCCATAATAAATATTGGTATAAAAAGGAGAGGCTATCTCAAAAGGCACTCTCTTTTTTATTAGTTTTTTTTTTCCAAATAATAAAAACTTTCGATTTTTTAGAAGGAAAAAATATGTGTTATGGTTTTAAAGGTTCAAAAAGCAGTTTTTTTCAGGCTGCTTTTACCATTTTCCTGAGATTGTGTGCAATGGCAAGCAATCCTGTTTCTACCTCGACCTTGTCTTGTCCTCGAAGCATGAATCTTTTAAATCTTTTATTATGTTTGATTTGAGCGAAAACAGGTTCTACATCATGACATCTTTGTTTTCTGAGCTTTACCTCACGTTTTGTATTGAGAAGCTGATGAACTTTGTGTCGAAGTTTTGAAAGTTTTGGATTTGAGGGTGAAGATGTTACTGTTTTAGACTTCTGATCTTTATCAAAATAATTATAATTGATATAGGCTTTAATTTTTTTCTTTTGAAGAAAAGTATAGTTTTCTTCTGAGCCATATCCTGCATCAGTTACTATTTCTTTTGGAGATTTATTATAAAGCCGTTCAAAGTTCTCAATGTGAGGCAGAAGAGTTTTTGTATCACCGGGATTGGGATGCAGGGTTTAATTAATGATGAACTGATTCTCTGTACTTATAGGCAGCCTTAAGCTGACCGTTACGCATATGATCTTCTTTCATTCGCATAAAAGAG
Organism: Chryseobacterium sp. OV279; assembly: GCF_900128945.1. Taxonomy (GTDB): domain Bacteria; phylum Bacteroidota; class Bacteroidia; order Flavobacteriales; family Weeksellaceae; genus Chryseobacterium. The sequence goes on from NZ_FQUD01000002.1 coordinate 258,177, forward strand.
GCATCAGGATCTGTTTTTGAATAGCTGTTTCTGCTTTTTAGAATCTCCTGCTGTTTTTCATATTTTTCAACATAGGCAGGCCAGTTCTTTTTCGCATAATCAATTTTTTGACGGATTTTGGAGGGGATTTTCTTACTCTTCAAAGTGTGGTCTATGGTTTCTATGACAGACTTTACTTTTTCTTTATCCATAGATTTAAAAACTAATTCAGAAGTATCCTTCATCTCTTCTTTGGCTACTTGCTGAGTATAGATCCAGAGCTCTTCAAGGTGGGATTCTATACGCTCTTTGTTATTCTTTATGGATTTCCCCCACACAAATGTATAGCGGTTGGCATTGGCTTCTATTTTAGCACCATCGGTAAAAACGGTCTGCAGGCTCACTAGACCCTCATTTTCTAAGTAAAGGACAATCTGTGCAAATATATCTTTGAGTTCACCTTTTAATCTTACCCCTGAATCGGTTCAGAGTGTTATGATCAGGCCGGTTCATCGCACTAAGCCATATAAAATGAACATTTTCTTTAAGAGCCTGTTCTAATTTTCTGTTCGAATAAATATTACACAAATAACCACATACCAATACTTTTAAAAGCATTTTGGGATGGTACACTGAGGTGCCTCCAGGTTTGTAATTCCGGATTAAGTTATTGATGTTAAGACCGTCTATAACTGCTGAAACAGACCGTACAGGATGATCATTTTCTATCAACTCCGATAAATTGGGAGGAAAAAGAAAATTTTGCTTGGGATTATAATCTTTAAAGACTACTTTTGAATTAATCGACACACAGCAAATAAATCAATTTGCACATACTAGGAAAGCTTTGGCTTTCCTCTTTTTTGAACACAAAAAAAGCTGCCTCACTTTTGAGACAGCCTCTTTTTTTGTGCTTAAAATTCCATAGTAAAAATTTTAAAATAATATTTTTTACTGCTGTTTTATACCTGCCCAAAACAAATACAGCTTATTCTTTACCACTGCGGAAAAACACAAAACTATATTCTCAATCCGAGCATTATAATTCTGAAGCTAATTAATATAACAAATATCTACAGATGAGTAAAATAACTCATAGTATTTCCAATAGCTGCATTCAAAAGTTATGGATTATCATCTAACCTGCGTAAAACAAGATAAGGTCATCTTCTTAGCCTGCATACTATAATTACGTGTTTTTTCATAATGCCCACCGTTTGACAAATATTTACAGTAAAGGTAAAATAACCCATAGTATTCCCAATATCAGCATACAATAGATAGAAATCAATATCTGAACTGAATGATAAAATATCTCCTCCTCTTAACTTGCATGATAAAATAAACACAGCTTTACCAATAACACCTGCGCAAAATAACATAAGGTCAAATTCACTACCTGTGCAAAATGAATCAAGGTTAGTTTTTTTTTCTTCCTTTTTTCAATCTCCTTTCAATCTCTTTCAATCGAAAGAAGTAATACAATGAAGTTTATGTATTTATTGTCAATGATTTAACTTTTTATTGAGCTTTTTTAGAGTTCTGAAGAAAAGGGAGGTTTGTTGTTGCAAAATGTGTCTTTGTATATTAAAGTCTATTTAGGTAGATAACGCCAGTAAACTGCATCTAAATAAAGCATTGTAAATAAAATAAAAAAGAATTAGGTTACTGTACTATTTGTAGAATTTACCTTTTATTCATGATCTATATGTTTTTTTGCAAATTTTTTCAAAGCAGTTATAAGTTCCGGATTATTTACTTTAATCATTTTACCAGTACTGTCCGTCTTTTCTATTTCAAAAGGAATGTTTTCATCCTTATTTAATCTTACTAATTCTTTCTGAAGTGTAATAGCTAAACCAGTATTGATCCGACTTTGAGGTTCTAAAAGATCTCTGTTATCTATTTGGAGTAATTGTCCTATTTTATTTAGATTATCACTACTTGGTTGGTAATTATTGGAGTTCCATTGACTTACTGTAGTATAGTCAACGTTTACCCATAAAGAAATGAGACGCGAAGATATTCCAGCGTCTTTAGAAACTTGTTTTATTCTGTTTATTTTTTTTGACATAATTCTTTTTTTGTAAAAAGTTTGCGTGATACACAAACTTTTATTATATTTGCTTAAATGAATTAAAAGCGATTTATTATGAAATAATAAATGACATTTCATAAATGATGTCTCTCATGAAAGAAAACCGCAAATATTCCACATGAGTTGACATGGGTTCGCCATTATCTATTAGATTTTATTATTTTTGCAATCTAATAGGGCGAACTTCATGTAAGACTTTGTGGAACCATGGGTAAAATCATGGTGGCTCTTTGCGGTGCCCCTTTCAAAGCTTTGGAGTTCGCCTATTTTATTTTCTCCAAGTTTGCTTGAGCACATCGTTTCATAACCCTAATAAAAAAATATGAGAACGATTATTTTAGCTTTAACAGCGAAAAGCCCTCCTGACATTTTTCTTTAACAGAATGTTATATTCATTCAGTTAACAGAAAATTGGCTCAATAGATTAATATTGAGCAATACATTCTACTTAAACTTACACCTTAAAAGTAGTGTTTTGCTATGTAATTGCCAAATACTAATCCACAAAGAGTATTTCAGCGCTATTATAATTAGGCGAATAATCATTGGGGTACCACTACTTGGAAGAATCATATCCTACAGTCATGTTATCAAAATTTATTCGGGCTAGAGGCTATAATTTCGAATTTCTGTACGTAACAAATTTTAAAACAACAAAAACTATAAAAACACAAAGAAAATATACAAAACAGACATGAAACTGACCTTCACTTATTACAACGATACATAAGGCTGTACTATTTGTACTGTAAGAAATAAAAAAGCCCTTTCCGCAAAAGTTGACAGCTGCGCAGGAAAGAGCATTAATAGTTATTAACCATTAACTTTTACAAAAGTATGAAAAAATCCTATATCAGCATAGGAAGCATTGCATGTGCTTTTATGCTGACGGCAGCAAGCACCTCTTTTCAAGCACAGGAACGGAGAAGTTCAGATACTATTATTCAGCGAAACAATGCCTCTGAAGTTTCTGTACTAAAGAAAAAAGCCGATACCTTATCTCCTTTATCTACATCAGATAGAGAACAGGTAAAAGATATCGAAGAAGTGGTTTTAAATGCAGGCTATTACAAGGTCAAAGAAAAGGAAAGAACCGGAAGCATCGCCAAGGTCTCTGCTAAAGAAATTGAAAACCAGCCTGTATCTAATGTATTATCAGCCGCTCAGGGAAGAATGGCAGGGGTGAGTATTACCCAGAACAGCGGTGTTCCGGGTGGGGGCTTTGATATTCAGATCAGAGGAAGAAACAGCCTCAGGACAAGAAGCAACAGCAGCATTGACGGTAACCAGCCGTTATATGTAATAGACGGCATTGCGATTGGTGGAAGCGTAACTTCCCCTTATTCAGGAACGATTCTGCCGGAAGCAAGCATTAACCCACTCAACAGCATTAATCCCGGTGATATAGAATCCCTTGAAATTTTAAAAGATGCCGATGCCACCGCCATTTATGGTTCAAGGGGAGCTAATGGTGTGGTGCTTGTAACCACTAAAAAAGCAAAGAAAGGAAAACTTTCCCTTTCTTTTAATACCTCTTATGCCCTAAGTGAGGCGTTCTCTAACCTGAAAATGATGAATACCGAGCAGTATCTCAGTGTAAGAAAGCAGGCTTTTGACAATGACGGAATCACGAATTATCCCGCTGCTGCGTATGATGTGAATGGAGTATGGGATCAGAACCGCAATACGGACTGGGGTAAAACACTAATCGGCAATACCGCCGCAGCTTCCAACACCCAGCTGTCACTCGGCGGAGGAAGTGAAACCACCACCTTTTTAGTGAGTTTGGGACATCAGGAACAGACCACGGTTTTCGGAAAAGATTTCAGGTATAAAACCAACAATATTTCGAGTAATATCTCACATCGCTCTTCGGATAAGAAATTTATGCTCAATCTGTCGAATCTCTTTTCGATGCAGGAAAATAATGTGATGAATCAGGACATTACAAGAAATGCTTTTTTATTATCACCAAATGCCCCAGCTTTGTATGACGCAAACGGAAACCTGAACTGGGAGAAAAATACCTTTAATAATCCTATAGCGGCTTATAACTCTACCTATTCCAATAAAAACTTACAGTTTCTCAATAACCTCAGTACAGAATATGAAATATTTTCTAATTTCAGGGTTAAATTAAACAGCGGGCTTAATTACCAAACATTTGAAGAATGGTCTTTAATTCCCCATACCATTTACAATCCCTCATCAGGATTAACCCCAACCTATTCACAGGCATATACCGCAAACAGCAATAAGCTCTCATTCATTGTTGAACCTCAATTAAATTATTTATTTAAAAAAGGAAAACATCAATTAGATGTTTTAGCTGGCGGAACCTATCAAAGCGATGTTACGAATCAAGAGTCCCTTCAGGGATATGGATTTCAGAGCAATGCTTTTATCCAAAATATTGGATCAGCACAGGCCAAGGTTATTTCTGATCTGGTGAAAACAGAATATAAATATGCAGCGGTATTCGGAAGAATTAATTATCAGTTTGACCATAAATATATCCTGAACATTACGGGAAGAAGAGACGGAAGCAGTAGATTCGGAACTAATAACAGATTTGCCAACTTTGGAGCGGTAGGCGCTGCATGGTTGTTCTCCAAAGAAGATTTATTCAAATCTCTCAACTTAAAATGGCTATCCTTTGGAAAACTGAGAGGAAGTTACGGTTCTTCCGGAAGTGATAATATCGGGGATTACCAGTACAGGGATACTTTTATTACTTCATCAACACTTATTTATAACGGAGTCGTAGGATTATCCCCGTCAAGACTCTTTAATCCTGATTTCAGCTGGGAGAAAACGATAAAACTGGAAACGGCACTGGAATTAGGATTCTTCAATAACCGCTTCAATCTAACTGCTGCATGGTACAGAAACCGCTCCTCCAATCAATTGGTAGGATATCAACTACCTGCCATAACAGGATTTACCTCCGTTTTAGCCAATTTGGATGCAACAGTTCAGAATACAGGATTGGAAATTGAACTCAGTGGAAAACCAATTACAACTAATGATTTCAAATGGGATACCGGTTTTAATATCAGTTTTCCAAAAAATAAGCTGATCTCTTTTCCGGGTTTGCAAGGTTCTACCTACGCTAATTCCTATGTAATCGGAGAACCTGTTTCTATTGTCAAATTGTATCATTTAGAAGGTATTAATCCACAAACAGGACAATACCAATTCACGGATTATAATGGGGATGGTAAAATCACTTCTCCAGACGACAGGCAGGTGATTAAAAATATAGGGATAGAGTTTTTCGGAGGGTTGAATAACAGTTTTACTTATAAAAACTGGAATCTTTCATTCTTAATTCAATTTGTGAAACAGCAGAACAGAAATTACAATTATATCATGCCCTCTCCGGGAATTATGAGCAATCTTCCCGTAGAAGCCCTTAACGTATGGTCAGCCCAAAAACCTGATGGCTATTATATGCCGTATCATTCCACAGCAACGGCTTCTCATACTTTATTTCAGGGCAGTGATGCGAGTGTTTCAGATGCATCATTTATTCGGTTGAAGAATCTTCAGTTAGGATACAGAATCCCGATAGAAAACAGTAAAAGTATTATTAAAGAAGCTAAGATTTATTTTCAGGGACAGAATGTGTACACATGGACAAAATATTTTGGGGTTGATCCCGAGTTTTCCTCCATCGGCTTTTTACCACCCTTAAGAACCTATTCTTTAGGAATGCAGATCAGCTTTTAATAAAAAAACAATCCAAAAAAAGAAAAAATGAAAACCTCTATAAACACCATAATCTATATCCTTTTTCTCATCTTATTACAGTATTTCTTTGTTTCCTGTGAGAGAATGATTGATGTCGATTTACCAAATAATCAGATACCTTCAGAACAGGTATTCGAGGATGTACAGACTGCGGATGCGGCTTTAGCCGCATTATACAGCGGACTTTGGGATAATTCCCCTTTAGCCGGAGATCAGACCGGAAAATTGTTGGGAACCTATACCGATGATCTTTCGTATTATGCCACGACGTCTACCAACGGGATTTTAGACCTTTTCCAAAACACCCATACCGATTCCAATGCAGCGGTATATGCGTATTGGGCTTCAGCGTATCAGAAAATCTATATGGCAAACGCCATTATAGAAGGAGTTGAAAAATCTTCTTCTTTACCTATTGTAGATAAGAACAGGCTCAAAGGCGAAGCCTTATTAATTAGAGCGATGCTCTTTTTCTACTTACAGCAAATCTATGGTGATATTCCGTTGCCCACTACTACCGATTACAATATTAATAAAGTTCTCCCTAAAACAGGTTCCAATGAGGCTTTAATAAAAATTGAAGCAGATATTAATACAGTAATCAACCTGATTTCTGATGATTACCGCAATGCGGAAAGAATTTTTCCCAATAAAAAATCAGCCCAATTCCTGCTTGCCAAAGTCTATATGGCTCAGAATACACCAGCTAAGTGGGCAGAAGCAGAAACCCTATTAAAAAACATCATTCAAAGCCCATTGTATACCTTTCAAAATGACATCACTAAAGTTTTTACCAAATCAGGAACCCATATTTTATGGCAGCTCAAACCAAAAAACCCGGGAGATGCTGTAAAAGAAGCCAGTATCTATTATTTCACAGGGGCAGCACCGAGTTCCTTTGCCTTGTCTCAGGATTTGGTGAATGCTTTTTCAGCAAATGACACAAGAAAACAAAGCTGGATGGCTCCTGTTACGGTTAATGGAAATACGTGGTATCGTGCAGAAAAATACAAGAATAGGTCAAATAATACAACAGAATATTCGGTGGTTTTCCGATTGGAAGAAGTGTATTTGCTTTTAGCCGAAGCTTTGGCTCAGCAGGATAAGCTCACGGAAGCTTTGCCGTACCTGAACAAAACAAGACAAAGAGCAGGACTGGTTGCCATTACGAATCCTGTTTCCAAAGAAACCCTGCTCACTGAAATTTTACTGGAGAACCGGAGAGAATTCTTCACCGAATTCGGACACCGTTTTTTTGACCTGAAAAGGCTCAGCCGTTTACAAACATTAGTTCCTGTAAAACCAAACTGGAAAGATTTCCACAGGGTATTTCCAATTCCTCAGAAAGAATTATTGCTGAATACCAACCTTAATCCACAAAATGAGGGGTATTAAAATTAAAGAGCAGCATGATGAATAGAATACAAGAAAAATTGATGCTCATACTGTTGATGGGTTTGACAACAACTCAATTGCTTTTTGGGCAAAAGACTGAAACTAATAATAATCTTAAAAAAGATAAAGACACCTTAGAGGTTTGGATGTCAAAGTTTTATACCATTACCAACCTCAAAGCATCTCCTAATGACCGTTATGTGCTTGTGGGTAAAACGTACAAAAGAAATAATGACACAGTTTTGGTTTTTGATACAGAAAAATCCAATCAGCCCATTCATACCCTAGTTAAAAAAAGTAACATTCTATTTTTTGATGATGATAAATTACTCACTTCAGGAGACGGAAAAGCAGAATTGTTGAATTTAAAAACCGATCAAAAGAAAAGCTATGAAAATGTGCAGAGAGCTGAAACTTTAGATAAAAGCGGACACTATTTTATTTTGAACAAAGATAAAACCCTGAGTCTGTACGATAAAAACAGTAAGTTTATCAATTCTGTTTCGGGTGTTTCACAATATACCACCGATAAAAAATCAAAAATTTTTATTGCTGAAAAAGAAGAAAATAAACAAACTAAAGAAAATACAAGTTTTGTGTCAGTTATACTCAATGACAACACACGCAGCAAAGAGAAAAATTCAAACAAAGAAACTTTGTATTCGACAGAAAATGAAATCACAAAACTGGAATTAGCCCCATCAGGAAAATATTTGATTGTTACGGAAAAAATACAGAATTCAGATCATTTGCAGGTTACTTTTATACCTGCAAATGCACCTGCAAACGAAAGCATGTCTACAAATCAGAGAAACCCTGATACAAAAAGAGCTTTCAAAAGCTTTTCAGGGAAAGCGGATTTTGTTACCATTACTGAAATTGGTAACGGAAAATCCTATTTCATAGATTTTGACAAGAGGATTCCCCCTGCCCAGCAGGAAATGGTGGAGGTGTGGTATGGAACCGATAAAAATTTACGAAAAAAGAAATACGGAACACAGGAACATGAATACCAGATCTGGAACACTGAAACAAATCATTTGGAAAAGCTTCCGACAAACAAATTTTCAACGTTTGCAGCAATGGGGAGCAGCCGTTACTTTTTAGCTTTTAATACAGAAGAGGAATTTAATTATGTCAATACATCTCTTGTATTTCCGATTGATCTTTATGATATAACCATTAAATCTTACCGTCCCCTTTTTACTGCTTCCTCCAAGGTTACAGGAACAAAAGATGGGACGTATATTGTAGGATTTGAGGAAAATCAAGGGGACTGGGTTTTGTATGATCTTACATCGTTTGCGAAGAACCTGCCCAGTCTGATTTTTATCACTGAAAAAGGGTTTAAAAATCCTGTATTCAGCAGTGATAGCAGGTTTTTATTCTTTGAAAGTGACAATGGTCTTTGGCAATATGATCTAAAATCCCAAAAGATGAATCCAGTAGGAATTGCTAAAGGAAAAGAAGTAAAAATAATGGATAAGAAAATCCAATCTGCTTATACACAATACAACGCTAGGTTTGAACTGAGTACTATAGATCTTCAAAAACCAATGCTGTTAAAAGTACGTGATAAAAAGAATAACCTGACCTCTTATATCAATTGGAGAAGAGGGAAAACAGAAATACTCATTCCACCGACTCAAAACAGAATTAAAGATGTTAAATATAGTGAGAACAAAAGCCCTATTTTTAGTATTGAGGAAAACTACAACAGTCCTCCTTTACTGTATCGGTATGAAACTCAATTCAAAAACAAAGAAAATAGAAAAACAGCGATATTCAAGTCCGGTAAAGAAGATAAAGTAATTATCAATCTAAAACAGGAAATTTTATCATATACCAATATGGCAGGAACAAAGCTGAAAGGAATATTGTATTATCCCATAGGTTTTAATCCCAATCAAAAATACCCTATGGTGGTAAGGGTTTACCAGCAGCAGGCTGAATCCTCCGGGGTTTATCCAGTTCCGGATTATGATGAAGATGGGTTTAATGTGAGGTTACTCTTGGAACATGGATATTTTGTATTTCTTCCGGATATTATTTATGATGAAAGAGGAACGGGAATTGCTGCGCTGGATTGTGTAAACAGTGGACTGGATCAATTGCAAGCACATCCCAATATTGACCAAAAGAGAATAGGACTCACGGGGCATTCCATGGGAGGCTATGAAACGAATTTTATAGCAACAAAATCAAACCAGTTTGCAGCTTATGTTTCAGGTGCTTCTGTAAATAATATTGTAAAGTTTTACTTTTCTTACAATGCTCATTTTAATCTTTTTGACTTTTCAAGATTTGAAAATGGGCAACATGAAATGAATGTTTCGTTTTCAGAAGATAAAGAAAAGTATTTTAAGAATAATCCGATTGATGATGTAGAAAAGGTAAGCGCTCCGATGCTTTTATGGACAGGTTTAAAAGATGAAAATGTTACTCCGGATCAGACCATGGCATTTTATACCGGGCTTCTACGAAACCGAAAACCTGTTATTGCTTTATTATATCCCAACAAGGAGCATGATTTGGGTAGAGGGAGTAAAGAGAGTGAAGATCTAAATCTTAAGACCTTGGAATGGTGGGGATATTTCCTGAAAGATGAGAAAAACGTTCCATGGATAGATAAAGAAATGATGAAATATCAAAATAATTAATTATAAAAAAGCCGTCTCTTTCGAGACGGCTCATTTAATTACGGCTGAATCTCATGTAATGTGATTCCGCACATCGTTGGTGACACTAAGCTTTGAAGTGGTGTACTTCCATCCACTGACCAAGTACAAACTGGTCCTTGATTAACGTCACTACAGTCTTTTTCTGCATTTACGCAGCTGAACTGTCCTCCTCCAAGGTTTACTACTCTGTAACCCTGTACAATTGCTTTCGTTTTCTCATTAACCACTTTGGTGGCAAATGCTGAGCCTGTACCTAATAGGACTAAGGCTACTGGAAAAATGAATTTTCGCATAAAATAAAATGTTATTTGTTGCCTACTCTTTGGACCGGTTTTCGGCTTCCCCGGATGTAAAATATTTGGTTATGGGTTTTGTAAACTGGTATTGAATAATTTTATCATTGATAATGGCGTACAGATATTTATCTGTAACGATGAAATCAGAAACACTGTGCTTGTCTTTTTTAAAGAGGTAAAAACTTCCTACATATTCAGGCTTATCCGTTTTGTAAACGTCAATAATACTGGCTTCCTTCCAGGCTCTTTTAGATTCATGCTTACCCATAAGATCAGACTGGTTAAATAAAAGATTTTTATGAACAGCCGAACGAAGGTTAACCTTTAATGGCGGAGCACTCATCTTATGAATTCCGTCAGCAAGGCGCTTTGACTCTATTTTAGCAAGCCGTATCGTATCTATGGTATTCATTTTCTTTTGAACATTCAGATCTGTATCCATAACAATAAACTGGTTTCTGTAGGTATAGGTGTAAATAAGCTGTGACCGGAAGTTGTCTGCAATAAAACTTCCATCAATATCAAAAACACCGTCAATTTGTTTTTGAAGTATATCAGGATGTAACTGAAGCTTTTTATGATCTGCATCTAAATTGAGATCAGCCAGTACAAATTGCCGGGTTTCACTGCTTTGTGTTCTTAAGACAAAGTGAAGAGAATCCAAAACGATCAGCTGGTTAAAGTAAGCATCATTAAAACTGATGGTTTTTGATTTGGGATTTCCCAGCCTTCCTCTGAATATAACAGGTACAGTTCCATCATGAATATAGTAGTAAGGCGCTTTAACCGCTAATTTAAGATTCCGGAAAGGATGCTTCATGTTATCCAAATTGATCCTTATGGACGTTTGATTTGATAAAGCCTTATTGACCGTTAAAAGAGTTTGAGGAAATTTTCTGTTTCCGAGGTAGATGTTTTCGTTATCATACCCAGCAAAATAATAGTGGGAATCACTCAGCTGCAAGCTTTTTTGTTCCAGTGTGGGATGCATCATAAACCTGCGGGTAAAATTATTCTCCTTTTTCATGATCTGTTCAGAAGAGAAAAATAGATAGATAATAATTCCTATGTTGGTAATAATTACCGAAATCATCAAAGAAATATAATGAGTAAGCCTTCTTTCATTCTCTCTTTCAAGAACAACAATGGCAGCTATTGCCATAAGAATACATATGATATTAAAGATCAGATGCTCTGTCCAACCCATCTTTTCTAAAATGCCTCCGCAGGAACAGGGTATAAATTCACTGTAATTAAGGATTAGAAAAATATACACAGTAAATGCAACCATAATTCCCAAAGAGGCGTAAAGTCCTAATCGTTTTGTATTGGTGAAAATGAGTGCAAGCACAATCAACAGTTCTATAATAATCACAGCATAAGAAACAAATCCGGCATAAGCACTTAATAGAGGCGACTGAGCGATCTGAACTTGAAAGTTTTCAAAGTCAAATATTTTACTGATTGCTGCGTAGCAAAACAGAAGGATAAAAAAATAAGCAATCCATATTGGAAGTTGTGTCAGTTTCTTTTTCATGATAAATATTTTAACAATGGTATAATAATGTCCAGAATACTTTTACACCACAATAATTAGGCATAGCAGATTTTTCGTTTACCGTGACAGTCGTAGTGAAAGTCCCTGTGATTTTCCATATTCCACTAACGGGACATTCTTTTCCCGATTCAATGATGAGTGGCGGCTGAGTTTCCATATTGGTTCAAAATTTGGTTACTTATTGGTTTTCCAGTTGTCCCGATCCTTTGGAGGATCGGTTTCACCGATTTGCGGTTCTTTTTCAAGTTCAGTACTGTCTGATTTTAAGACAATTCTTTCAGTTGTAATGATGGGCACATCCGGATATGGAATGTACGGAAGACTTTCTTCGCGACAGGATAAAATAACAATTGAAAGTAAAATTCCTGCAACAATATGCAGTGTCAATATTTTGGTTTTCATGATTTAGGGATTAAAAAATTAACAATCCCCGGCCGGTAGTTTTTTAGAATTCTGAAAGCGAATTTAGGGCATGAATTTTTCGAAAAAAAAGGTTGGTGGAGCCTATTTATAAATTTTTTGGAGCCTATTTATAAATAGGCTCCACATATTCGATTGGTGTAATTTGTTGTAAATCAGATTGTTTTATTGATTTTATTAAGTGTAATTCCTTAAGAGTAGAAATAATTTTTTGCTTGGTTCATTTTGCTTAATTTTGAATCATATTTATAATATCATTAACATTATATTGTTAAATTATTTTTATTTTGAAAATAATATTCTATTTTTTCGTGTTCTTTTGCATTTTGATTAATAGTCAGAAATATCCTGATTACAGGATACGCTATGATAATTTTGAAGAAAACGATGAACGTGCCCTTGAGTTTGTCAATGCATATATTAAAGAGGCGAAAACATTTAAAAATTATAAGGAGTTAACGCAGGCATATCGCGACGCTATCAGTTTTTCGAGAAATAAAAAAATAGAATACGCAGATAGTGCTGTATGGGCTGCTAACCAGGCATGTGACCCCGATCTTATTGGTAATTCCTATCTTACCAAAGGAAGTGTTTACTATTTTACTTACAGAAAATACCAGAAGGCGCTTGATGAGTATCTGAGGGCTTGGAAATACCTTAATGAAAGTAAAGATCCCTATCTGCGTCATAAGAATATGTACCATATTGGAGTTGTCAAAAGTTACCTTGGATATTATGAAGAAGCGTTTACACTTTTTTCAAAATGCCGTTCCTATTATAGAGACACCTATGTGCCCTCAAATTTTCCGAACCTTCGGTATAACATGAAAAAAGGTTATCTGAACAGCCTTCATCAGATGGGTATCTGCCTGTTTTATCTGAAAAAAACAAAAGAAGTTTCCCCACTAATAGATGAAGGATTGCAGGCGTCTGCTGATGATAAAAATTTTTATATAGAAAGAAGCTATTTTTATAAGCTCAGCGGGATTTTAGCCTATCTAAGGGAAAATGACAAAGAATCCTTATATGACTTTAACATCGCTTTAGCAGGAATTGAAAAGAAAAGTGATTTTACCAACACATCGCTGATCTATTATTTAAAAGGTAAAATTCTATTAAGAAACCATAAAGAAAATGAGGGTATTAATTACTTGGAAAAAGTAGATAGTATTTTCCTGGAGCGAAATTTTGCCCATCCTTCGGTAAGAGAAGCATTTGAGCTGCTTATCACATATTACAAAGATAAAAATGATAATAAGAAAGAATTGTATTATACTAATCAGCTATTGCAATTTGACCGGGTGATGCTTAACGATTTTAAATATCTTTTAGATAAAATCCATAAAGAATATGACACCAATGACCTGCTTACATCCAAAAAAAGATTGGAATCCTCAGCATTTTACGGATTTGTTATTGCGGGAATTTCCTTCGGTGCTCTGCTCGTGATTTCAGCAAGGTATTATAAGGTAAGGAAAAGTGTTAAAAAGTACCAGATTGCAGGTGATCAGACTTTAGGAGAAGAAGGGCATAAAGATGCAGTTTCAGCAAAAATTTCTAAGCTGCCTGGGAATCTGGCAGATGAAATATTGGATAAGCTCAAAATTATGGAAGAAAACAAATTCTATTTAGAAAAAGGGCTTACCCAAAATGAGCTCGCTAAAAGGCTTAAAACCAATACTGCTTATTTATCGGCGATTATTAATGAATATAAAGGAACAAGTTATAATACATATCTCAATAGCTTGCGGCTTGAGTATGTAATGGAAAAGCTAAGAACGAGTGCGGAATGGAGAAAGTATTCCATTGATACGATAGCTGATGAATGCGGATTTGCCAACAGACCCAAATTTTCTAAATTTTTTATAGAATTAACTGGCTTAACGCCTTCAGAATATATTCAAAAAATTAAGGATGAGTCTGGTGATCCCTAGCTTTATTATATTTATTAACAGCTTTATCATTCTTAATAATTAAAAATTTCTACTTTTTATTTAAAATATGCATACTAACTTGTTTTTTAAAAAGTGTAAGCGATTACAGCTGAGTTTAGAGAAAAAACTTGAACAGATCGGCTTTGAACAAAAAAATGATCCTATAGATTTATACGAGCGTTCCTTGATGGAGATTGATTCTGCTATAAGAATCATCAAACAGGAGGTAAGTTCATTTGAGTTTTCGACTGTTGCGGACGAAGTATATTTTTTCAAGGAAATCAAGCCGGCTTTTATTTCGCAGTTTATTTATTTTTCAAAGCTTTTATCGATTGAAGCAGCTAAACCTAATGCAGGGGAATTAAGCCTGAAAGAATATTTTGAATGTGAATTGGAAGTATTGAAAAGTTTTTATGAAGACCATATGGACTTTTATGAGTATTACAGGCGTAAAGCCACCTATCTTGACCAAAAATATTTTGTCAGGAATCAATTTGACCTGAAAACCAAAATAGCATCCGGCCTTTATGATTATGATGAAAAATTTGCCACTTCACATGACCACCTTATTTCACAGATCATTGCTAATGACCGCTTGGAAAAGTATCTTTTAAAATCCATTGCTGAAATTAACGTGTATGTATACGAAAAGATAACTGATAAATCTCCGCTCCAATGGTCGGCTTCAAAATCTGCCCTGGTGGAACTTTTATATGCGCTCCACAATACCCGCTCATTCAATGGGGGCAATATTGAGTTTAGCGAGATAATTAAATTTACTGAAAAGTCACTAAATATTAACCTGGGAAACTTTTATAAGACACTTCATGAGATAAAAAGCAGGAAAATTAACCCAACTAAATTCCTTCAGCACCTAAGTGATAACTTGAATCAATCATTCCAGGATAGTGATCAATAGACGTTTTCTTCTGTTTATGCCCTATAAATCGAATTATTTACTACTTTTCCACAATTCCTTTATTGATAAGGGTTATATAAAAATCTTTCGGTAGTACCGATGACCTACCGAAAGAAATCCCGCCTGATTTCGAAAATTTGTCAAATAAACTAATTTTTGAAATCATGGCAATATCCATTATCACCAAAGAAGATCTTCAGCAATTTAAGACTGAATTACTGGAAGATATTAAAGACCTGCTTCAGGTAAGAACGACAGAACAAAAATTATGGCTTCGTACCTCTGAGGTCAAAAAACTTCTGAATATTTCTTCGGGAACCTTACAAAATTTGAGGATCAACGGAACCCTATCTTATACGAAGATAGGGGGAATCTTGTATTATAATTACAAAGACATTGAGAAACTATTGACGGATTCTAAATAGTCACAGAAAACAGGAAATCATGAATCAGACTAAAGATATCATCAATTTTTTTGCCCATGTGATTAAAGACAGCCGACTGTATCCTTCCCATATCAGTCTCTATGTTGCGCTTTTCCAGTGTTGGAGCATGAACAGGTTTCAAAGCCCCTTTCGTATTTGCCGTACAGAGGTAATGGGATTGGGTAAGATAAGATCTTTAGGAACTTATCATAGGTGCATTAAAGAGCTGCATTTAGCTGGATTTATTTTATATTCCCCCAGTTACGACCCTTATAAGGGAAGCCTTGTTGAGATTATTGATTTTGACGAGTTTGAAACATCAATAAATAAAGCATTCCCGGAGCAAAAATTATCAGCACAAAAAGAAGGCGTTTTTTCCGCACCTACATTTTATGAAGTAGAATTGTATTTTAATGAACGTGACTTGCCCTCTGCTCAGGCACATCAATTTTATTCATTATATAATTCTAAGAGATGGAAATTAAGTGACGGGAAATTAATGAACAGCTGGCAGGCTGCTGCAAGAAGCTGGATTTCTAAGGAAAGAAAAATTGGCTGCTAAAATTTAAGGTTTTCAGTGAAAGAAAAAATAAAATGAAAAAAATAGATCCGCAAACACCCCTTTGGAAGCTGACGGTTGAGGAATTTTTGGAAATTATCAAAAACTTTGGTTCGGAAAACAGGCATGAATACGGACTGAAAGGATTAGCAAAAATTCTGGGCTGTTCCGTTTCAAAAGCTTCGGAAATAAAGTCCTCCGGAATTTTGGATGAAGCCATTATACAAAAAGGGAAAATTATCATCATTGATAAGCAAAAAGTACTAGAGCTTTTTGCCAGGAAGTAAAAATGTATTATCAGGAGCTTATACAAAAATTTTGGGAATCTGGTCCAAAAGCGCAACTGGGCACAACCGGTGTTGCGATATACCTGTATTTGCTGAAATTGGCGAACGATAATAACGGATACGATGTTACAGTTTCCGATGTAGCAATTGCTGATACATTAGGAATAACGAGAAAAACGGTAAAATCTGCCAGAGAATCGCTGCGGAACTCAGGGCTGGTTCAGTATGAAAGCAAAAATGGGTATTCCTGTTCTTACAGAATAGTGCTGAATTATTCTTTACCAATCCAAAAGCAAGAAAAAAAGCAAAAACTAAAAATCAAGCATAATTCCCAGGCATCGATCGCAGAAAAAAATGAAAATTTACCATCGGTTGATTTATCTGCCATAAATACTCCCGAAACTACAGAACAGAAAGAGACCGCATCCTTTGATAATAGAGTACGTGAACTGTTTAAAACAATCAGCATCCCTTCTTTGGAGGAATTTATGGCATATGCCTATATGCTGAGTGGCTATGAAGTATCTATGGACTCTGATATTAAGGAAAAATACGCTTTGTGGACTGGTAATGATTGGTGTAATAATTTAGGGAAACCGATAACCAACTGGAAATCCTCATTAAAAAATCTTTTGCCCTATATAAAAAACAAGGCTGATAACGGACCGTTATCTTTAGAGTCAATCCCTACTATTAAGCCTCCAAAGTGATCTCTGAAAGGAGAAGTTTACCTATTTAAATTCTAAAACTATAAAAATGAAACTATCAGATGTAAAGCTCGGACAGAAAGTAAGTATGAATGGCATTCTTGCCGAGTATAAAGGAATTCAAAAAGTTAAAATCCCCAATTTCGGGAAAGTAGAAAAAAGAGTTTTCAGAACAGATGAAACAGGAGATTACCTATACTATAATCTTAATGACGGCTCAAAAACATTAAAGAGTGAGAAAATTAAATTGCTGTAGTGGTCTTTCAAACCGAATATAGTTCTGATAAGAAGGACAAAATAAAAGCACGCTAAATATAAATTATGGCTATTCCGGAAAAAGATTTTAGGCTTGTCAGAAAGATATTTGAAGATAAAGATGAAAGAATTCCTGACAGGATACGCATGGGGAACCATTTCGTCGATGATTTTATTTTTGAAGACCAGGAGGCCGCTGATATTCCTATCAATGCGCTTCGTGTTATTTTCAATATTATTTCGATTATCAGCAGTGAGCAGTTCCGTCCTGAAGACCGTAAGAAATGGGTAATTCCAATTTACAGGTTTTCTAAAATAATTAATACATAGAAGTACAATCATAGATTTAATTTTTATTGGTTTTGGGATTTTATTGTATCTCTTATAACCGTCCAAAAGGTTTGAAGTTTAGGCTGGTTTCGGACTACAATGTTTCAAATTTTTACACCAGCCCATCGACGTAATCCTAGTACCAGGCATTCGCTATTTTATTATCGAGGCTATTTCATCGAATTTTTCAAGCAACAGTAGTTTATAAAGTTCTTTAACTTCTTTCCAATCTATAGCATGGTACTTAGTTTCTTGTCCTCCGAAAATTACAGAAAGTGACAGGTCTTTATTTACCTCAATTACATTTTCAACATCGGTTATAACTGAAACCCAAAAGGCTCCATGCTCGTCATCCATTAGCTGAATGTCTGATATAGCTTTTACTATATCCGCTTCATCAATATTGTCTTTTTGAAATCCGCTTGCGTATTGTATATAGTTTTCTGTCATTGCATTAACATTTTTGATCCAAAAATCAGTTATATAGTGTATTTGTTGATTTACAAAAATAGCTTCACCATGAAGATCTAATAAGGCTAAATTAAGTTTTAATATGCTTTACCATAATTGCTGAATAAATCTCTCACTATTTAATATCTATCTCCAGTCGCTGTCTTCTTATTTTTTAGGTCGGTAATTTTCCATAAATCATAATTCAGTTTATACATGATCTTAAATGTTTCACAAAATTTTTTAACACTTTGACTAAAATCTTCATTAAAAGGTGCTATAATTTTAAATTCTCCTACACTTCCTGGTTGATAGCTTGAATGCGTTTCAGTAAAATCAAATATATATTTACGCATAATTCTATAAATCATGCTCTTGTTTGTTTTGAAAAGTTCTGGAAATTCATTTCTTCTCTCATTTCTTATAAATTCATATTCTTCATATTCAAAATCCTTAAAATCAGAGAGTGCTAATAACAACTTCCAGTATTTGTTATCCATGTAACGTAAGTTTTCACTATAATGTAAATTCATTGATAGATATAATCCCTTATCGTTAATCCCTAATTTATAACCACAATTTGTTTTGATTGACGTAATGATTAATTCGGGACCATAAAGAAACTCATAGAATTTATCATAATCCCATTCGTCTTTAAAGTTCCCATAAGATAAACATTCTTCAAAAATTTGGGCAAGAGCATTAACACAATCCAATGTTTTTGAATAATGTACCTCTGTATTCGCAATCCTTTGTTCAGAGTGATATGATTCCAAATAGTTGTTGATTGGTTCGATCAATGAATCAAAACTCTTCTTTTGCTTCTTCATTTGCTGTAATCTCTATGATTTTATCGTTTTTTGAGACTTATTCTCCATTTAATTCTTTTATTCATAAAACTGATAGTAAAACATTTGCCTTTCGAAGTCTTTTAAAACAATGTTCAAAAATATCATCAAAAATGCGAAGAACATAAACAGTTATACATGGAAGTGTCCTTCATTCCCGGCAATCATAAGAATTTCTTGCGTATGAACCGTGAGTAGTTGTATAAAGCGATTTTCAGCAGTCTCAACCAGACTACCGTTTTCAAGATAGCCGAATTTATGCTCACCCTCCCTGCCAAATACGTACACGTACTGTTTTGCTGTATCAAAATAATCATTTGAAATGCGTGGCTCAGTGCTAACAGCTATGTTAAAGATAAAGCCCTTTACCTCTTGGGCATCCACATTAAAGATCTGAATATCATCAGGTGCAGAGACAATCAATACCTTGATCTTATATTCATTGCCCGCTACGATATCTGTGTACTCAAATGATTTGTTTGTAAATTCAGCCATAATATTTTTATTTAAATCTAAAATACGACTAATTTCCAAAATATCTCTCTTGCAGGGATCAATTACTTATTTAGGGTAAAATATACTTATTGATGAAGTGAACCTGCGTGAAAATTACCCATGTTTTCTTTTAACCTGAGTAATTTTTACCCAGCTTATTATAAGACCTGCATAAAAAAGTATCAGGTACATTGTGATCTTAAATAATTACGATTAAATCTGAACCTGTGCAAAATAGTGTCAGGTACATTCTGATTTTAAGTAATTACGGTTAAAGTTGAACCTGCTTAAAAATTACCCATGTTTTCTTATGTACTGAGTATTTTTTACTCATCTTATTGCATCACCTGCGCAAAATAGTATCCTGTATGTTCTGATCTTAAATAATTTGCAGCCTAAAGCCGAACCTGCGTAAAAATCACCCATGTTTTTTTCTAACCTGAGTAAATTTTACCCACCTTTTTGCAGAGTCTGTGTAAAAATATATCAGGTTATATTATTCCCCTGAGTGAAATGGATACAGGTCGGTGTATTCTCCCTACTTCAATATTTACAATATCTTTTTCTTTCAAGAGCAAAAATGTTCAAATGGAATCAAGGTGCTGGTTATTAATATTTTATGTTTTGGTGTATGCGCTTTTCAGAGTTCTGAAAAAAGTGGGCGACTTAATAGAGCAAGATGTGTCTTTGTACGTACAAACTTTTCAAGTTGTACTTCCAAAGACGATCTTGCTTTTTTTTTGCAAAAAGGAGAAAAAACGGCGGAACTTGTTTTTTTGTTTCGGGGAAAATCAGGAGCAATATTCCAAATTAGCCCAGTATATTCTTTTTTAATCTCCACATATTCCAGATGAGTCCAGCTTGTTCTTATTTAGCCCAAGCCCGATGAATACTATTGATTTCACGGTTTTTATGCCCCAATTTTGCAAAAGAAATTTTAACCAAAAACAAAATGAAAACACGAATTTATTTTTCTGCTCTTCATCAAAAGGATAATATCAACCCTTATTTACCGAGAAGCGCAGAGCTATTTTAATCGGATAAAGCTTCACTGAGTTATTTATCATAGGAAAAATTGAAAATGGAAAAAGATGGAAAAGGAAGTACGGATTTACATCAGAATTCAAAAATCCAGAAAAGAAAACTGGAAAAAAATCTGCTCAGAAAAGCAGATCTCTTTAACCAGCTTGATTATCCATTCGGTAGAGAAAAGGATTCTGGATGATGAAAGACGAAAAGTACTTGCTTTCATTGAAAAGCAAGACAACATCTTTATCAAGATAGAAACCAACATCAACCAGGTTGCAAGAATTGTAAATGGTCAAAAGTTTATTTCCGAAAAAGAATTGAAGGATTTCCTGAGTAAACTTTCCGAAATCGAAAAGCTGAAGGGGGAACAGAATCTGATTTTCTCCAGGATTTATTCAATGCTTGGAAAATGATTGTCAAGATCATGGAACCTGCGGGTTCCGGCTTTCCCGGAGTACAGTATAATGATAAGAAAGTAGAGAAAGGGGACGGTGAGCTGATGCTGATGAAAAATTTTCCTTCCTTCATTAACGAAAATAGCAGTCAACAGGAAGTTCGGAATTATTTAAAATCCATATCAAAGAATGAAAGGGTAAAAAAGCCTCAGTTTCATGCTGCTATTTCCACGAAGTTTCGGGAACATACCAAAGAAGAGCTCACAAAGATTGCAGAAAATTTTATGGATGATCTGGGGTACGGAAAGCAGCCCTTTATTGTGGTGTTCCATAATGATACAGAAAATCATCATGCCCATATTGTTTCTACCCGTGTCAGTAAACAGACCGGTAAGAAAATCAATGACAGTTATGAAAAGCTTAAAGCACAGAAAGCATTAAGCAGAGTCATGGAAAAGCTGTATGGATTAAGTACACAGGAGCAAATAGAAAAATTACTGAGCTACCGATACAGCTCTTTAAAGCAACTGGAACTGCTTTTGGAAAGAAACGGATTCCGGCTTTCTCAGAATAAGAATGATGAGGGCGCTTTGGATATCCTAAAAAACGGCGCTTGGGAAAAAACTATTAATGCAACCCAGCTGGGCTTCAGCAGTCATAAAAATGATTCCAGAGCATGGCAGTTAAAAGCAATTTTTTTAAAATACAAAGAACTGTACTCTTGCAAGGTGTTCAGGATTGAAAACCGCAGGGCTCAGGAAGGCGTGTTGCCAGAGGAAAAGCACAACGAGAACCGGAAGCCGAAAATTGAATTCGAGAGTGAACTTCAGAAAAAGTTGCGGGATGTTTTCGGGGTGGATGTGGTATTTCACTACAAAGAAAGCGAACCACCTCTAACAGAGGATAGCAATAAGAAAACCGGAAGCGGCACTGCCGCCGCCCGACCTTTCGGATATACCTTGATTGACCATAAGACAGGATCGGTGTATAAAGGAAGTGAGATTATGAAAATGAATGAATTGTTTGAGTTCACTTCCGATATCATAGACAAAAGGCTTTTTGAAAGTTTAAAGGATTACAATATAGTAGATGAAGCTTCCAAACAAGTTCTGATAGAATATGTAAAACGCCAAAACCCTGACCATGCACCAAAATATTTTATGCTTTTTGAAACTAAAAAAAGGAAGAATAAAGAAATATTTGGCTCGGTCAGGAGCGAAGTTAAGCAATATCTCAAAACACAGAACCCAAAAAACGTTCACATTATAAGATCTGGAGAGGGTAAATATTATGCTGTCCACTCAAAATTGCACTATGTAGGAGAGCTGGAACAGCTGATCGGCGAAAAAGATTATCAAAAGTTCCTAAATCCGGCTGAAAACCAGCAGCAAGTTTCAGTAATCCAAAATGAAAGACTTTCAAAAGAACTGAACAGAAGCATCAATGATTTGATTTTTCAATTCAGTAAATCCTCAGGAGGAACTGGAAAAGACCCCGGAGAAGATGCGCTTAAAAAAAGAAGAAAAAAGAGAAAATAGAGTTAATGGTTATCAGTTTGATCGCCAATAAAAAAATTAACCAGCACCTTTAAAATGGATAACCATTACCCAACAGCTAACAATCAAACTATGATTATCACCTTTGCCACCCAAAAGGGCGGAGCGGGAAAGACCACGCTTGCCATTGCATTTGCCAATTACCTTACCGAGGTTTCCCAAAGAAAAATCAAGGCGTATGATTTTGACTTTCAGAAATCCTTTTTCAATAAATGGAAAGAGGACGAATATTCAGAGCTGCCCAAGCTTTATGAAGTGGAACTCATCGGAGATGATGAAGAAGAAGACCAGCCTTTTGCAGATTTGGAAAAAATTATTGGTCTTAAGGAAAGCGAAGCAATATACCTGTTTGATTTAGCAGGTACACTCGATCAGAAATACAGTGACCTATTGATTTACAGTGATTTTATCATCATTCCTTTCGAATACTCCGATGTATCGGTAAAATCAACCCTGGTATTCAAGAACCTGCTTGGTTTACTCGAAAGCGAAGCAGAGCGGATCTTTATCCGTTCCAAATATGACAAGGGCTATAAATACCTCAACCAAAAGGAAATGGATATCGAGATATCAAAATACGGAACCTTGATTGAAAGCCCTGTATACAAAAGAAACTGCTTGCAAACGATTAATACGAGGAAGCTTACCTACGAGCAGCGATATGCGATAAAAAAGCCATTCAATGAAATCATTGAACAAATAAGTGAAGCATTACAAATTACCTTTTAAGGCTGATTCCAAAGAAAAACAAAATAAAAAATGAAATATGATAAAGTATTCACTCATCCTGTTAGCAGCTTATTTCCTGTATTATGCCGGAAATATCCTGTACGACCTTTTCTTAAAAAAAGAAAAGATCACACACGTCGATCTGACCGAAGAATTTTCACTTAGTGACTTTTCAAGAACTAATGAACATCTTCCAATCCCAATCGGAATTGAAGATGTTGAAAATGTCAGTACGCCCAAATCTTTTTTGAAAAAAGAACTTCATTTCCCAAAACAATCGTCAACTGATCAGCAGCCGGATTTGGAGGAGCTGAGAAGACGATTTGAAGCGGAGCAGGATATTGGCGATATGCCTGTACCAGTGAACGATACCAAAGCAGCACCGGTAGAAGAGAGCCCTTCCGACAACACAAGCCATCCTCAGGATATGCCTGGCAAAGCAGAAGAGCATTTCAATGGTGAAAAGACTGAGCCTAAAAAATCCCATTGGAAGGAGCTCCTGAATTTATCGGAGACCACCGTTCAAATGGTCGCTAACTACGATGGGCAAAAGGTTTACCATTCCATCATTTAAACAGTAATAAACACTTCAAAATTACCCCATCTCATCCTATCAATTGATACGGATAGCATACCCCTTAAGCCAATTTCTAAACACAAAAATCTAATTCTAACCATAAATATTAATCATTATGAACCACAATTTTAAAAGCCGTCAGGCTGTAAAAAAGATATTGCCCGCTTGTATGATTCTCCTCGCTGTCACACCCGCATTTGCCCAGGGCGGAGCAACAGCCATCTCCAATGCGGCAAGTGATATTAAGGACTATTGGGATCCCATCAAACTGATTTTGAAAGCCGTGGGTGGACTGGTCGGCTTCATCGGAGGTCTCAGAGTATATAACAAATGGACTAATGGAGATCAGGATGTCAACAAAGAAATCCTTGGTTATGGGGGAGCCATGATCTTTCTGATTGTCGTTCCGGAATTCGTAACCGCTTTCTTTGCTTAAGTTATGGGATTCTATCTCTACAAGGGGCTCAAAAAACCCCTTGTATTCTTCGGACTCAAGGGAAAATACATTTTTTATGCCGTGGGTGTTATCGGAGGCGGAGTCATTGCAGCACTCATATTATCCAGGTTCGGATTATTAGGCTCTTTACTAGGGCTTGCAGTCACCGGAGGCGGTGTATATCTCATTTTCAAAAGACAGGACACCCATGGTCTGTATGACAAGACTAAAAATTTCGATCAGATTTTCATTTTCCCTAAAAGGTTGAACAGCAAAAGATTTTTAAAGCATGGCAACAAAAAAAAAACAAGCATTTAGTATTCCTTTCATCGGCTATGATTATGGAAAAGATCAGCATTGGGATTTTGATGTCCTTTTCGGGCAGTATGGAAATCCCATCATTGGTATCAGAATCAGAAATATCGTTGAACAGTATTCAGCAGACCCGGATTATTATCTCCATTTTCATACGGTTTTGAATCAGGTCGTGTCCATCATCGGGGAGGGGAGAATTGTTCAGAAGTTAGATATTTTCTCAAAAAAGAAATATTCAGCCGAGCTTTCCAAGGAATTCCTACAACAGAAATATTCTGAGCATTTTGACGGAAGGCTTTTTAAAACCATTGAAACGGTATTACTGTTTACAGATATTATTGATGATAAGCTGAAAAAGAAAAATAAATACTACAATTTCTCTGCAAAGAGCTATAAAGAACTTAGGGACAAATGTCAGAAGGTGTTTATGCTTTTGAGGCAAAGTGACTGTGAGGCGGAGTTCTTATTCGAGAAAGATTTTGAGTATTATATATCCGGAGCTTTATCGATGCAGTTTTCGGGTACCCCGACTTTTGACAATATCAGAAGTACCAATGAATATCTACAGATCGGAAACCGCTTTGTTAAAAATATCTCTTATGTCGATGTTGAAAATATTGATCTGCCTTCCGAAATAGAACCTTATTCCATCCTGGGAGGTAACGGAGCCGCAGCCGAAACGGCAGTAGATAATTTTACCTTTATTAATGAACTGGAAGATTATGAAACCATTATCTACAACCAGGTCATTACCATTCCACATCAAGCTTGGCAGCAAAGGGAATTGGACAAGAAGAAGAAAAAGCACGAAGGAGCAGCGAACAATTCCCCTTCCAATGCCATTATTGCCGAAGAGATTCAGAGTCTCCTTCATCATATCGCCATAGACGGACAGTTGATTGTCAATGCCCATTTTTCCCTAATATTTTCAACAAACACTCTGGAAGAAATGGAAGGGACACAGTCCCTGATTGAAAATAAGCTGTTTACCAAGGGGATCATAGTTTCAAGAAATGCCTATAACCAGTTGGAGCTATTTCGGGCAGCCCTACCGGGTAACGCCACAGAACTCAGGGAGTATGATCTGTTTATGACGACGAGCGAAGCGGCGTTATGTTTTTTTTTTAAAGAAAGCTACCCCGTGAACGAAGAAAGTGGCTTCTACCTCAGATTTACCGACCGGCAGGGCGTTCCCCTAAAAGTAGATCCCTCGGATTTACCGATGAAAACCGGAAGAATCAATAACCGTAACAAGTTTGTGCTGGGTCCCAGCGGTTCAGGCAAGAGCTTTTTAATGAATAACATCGTGGAACAATATCTCACCTACAATTATGATGTCGTGATCGTGGATACCGGAGACTCTTACTCAGGAACCTGTAGGTACAAAGGTGGAAGATACATCCAGTATACGGAAGAAAAACCCATTACGATGAATCCTTTCCTGATGGATAAAAAAGAATTCAATATTGAAAAAATAGAGTTTTTAACCAACCTGATCTTTTTGATCTGGCAAGGTCCTGATGCGACGATGTCCTCAGCACAAAAATCCATATTGGATAATGTCCTGATGTCTTATTATCACGGGTATTTTAATTCTGGAACGAAGTGGTACGAAAATAAAACCTCGGAAGAACTCATTCTCTATTTAAGTAAATATAATATTCATGAAGAAGATGTTTATGCAGTATACGAAAAGGAATCTAAGGGGCAGTATACCTATTATGATATTCTGGGAATTGCCTTCGATGCCGGCTTTGATGAAGTGAAAGAAGCCTTTAGAAAACTCGCTATTGAATACCATCCCGATAAAAATCTGAATAATCCTGATTATGACAACGAGAAATTCTATACAATCTATGAGGCTTATGAAACCCTGAGTGATCAGGGAAAACGTAAAGCCTATAATGAAACCCAGCTGATACTCATTCAGGCTAATGAAATCATACAGCAGCCCAAAGATGCTGCAGAGTGGGATGAAGCATTTAGGAAATCCATTATCAAAAAAATTAAGGAGCTCGAAGAAAAATTAGAAGTAAAAGAACTTTCCTTCAATGGGTTCTATGAGTACTGTGACAAATTTCTCCCTATTTATCTGGGTAATAAAAAGCATAAAATCACGGAAAGGGAATTTAACCTAAGAACATTCCTGTTCGTACTGAAGGATTTTTACAAAGGCGGAAGATACGGGACCACCCTCAATGAAAGTGCTGACAATACCTTATTCAATGAGCCCTTCATTGTATTCGAGATTGATAATGTCAAGGATAACCCAAAACTTTTTCCCATTGTGACACTCATCATTATGGATACGTTCATCCAGAAGATGAGACTGAGGAAAGATCGTCGAAAAGCTCTTATAATAGAGGAAGCGTGGAAAGCCATTGCTTCAAAATTAATGGGTGGATATATTTTATATCTCTACAAAACCGTAAGGAAATTCTGGGGCGAAGCGGTAGTGGTTACCCAGGAACTGGACGATATTATTGGAAATGCTGTAGTAAAGGACAGCATCATCAATAATTCCGATACGTTTATCCTTCTGGATCAGACCAAATTTAAGGACAACTTTGACCGGATAGCCGCTCTGCTTTCCTTGAATAAAGTAGAGCAAAACAAGATCTTCACGATCAATAACTTAAATAATAAGTTCGGGCGAAGCCGCTTCAAAGAATTTTATCTCAAACGGGGTTCTAAAGGAGAAGTATACGGCAACGAAGTGGCCCTTGAGCAATATTTAACCTACACCACGGAAAAGCCTGAAAAGTCGGCTGTTGAATATTACGTACAAGAGTACGGGAACTATGATAGAGCCTTAGAAATCTTTGTAGAACAGGTGAAAAGCTTCGGGGATGATATGGGAAGCATGGTCTCCTTAGTGAACCTCTATCAAAAACCCTTGGACTCAAAAGTCCTTGCGTTCTACCACGGATTTAAGAACCGGAAGGCGAACCTTGGTAAAAATATCTTCAAAACCATCACACAGGAATTAGAAGATCATAACATCAGTCTTTCGGAATTAATTAACAGACAAGCCTATACCTATGAAAAAGTTTAGTTTATTTTTTTTAGGATTTGGAAGTTTAGTATATGCCCAAAACACCTACATAGACCCTACCGTAACGGCAGCGATGATCCTGTATTCAGAAAACCTGAAAGCCAAGCAGAATGAAGTCATAAATGAAACTTCCAAGCTGAAAGATGCTCAGACTTGGGTAGGAACCCAGATGGTAGCCGCCAATGATATCCAGAATAAAATACTCAAAGGCTTAAAAGAAGTTTCCGGAACCCTGCAAAACGGAATTCAGGTAAAAGAAATTTATACTGAGCTCAATAAATGCTACGGGTATTCTTCTGACGTTGTCCAATTGGCATCACAACATCCCCAGTATGCGATTTTCGGGGCTAAAGCCTCGCAAAAAACGTATGAGCAAAGCCTGAAAATCGTAACGGATGTATCGGACATCCTGGCTTCAGGAGAGCTGAACCTTGCCACAGCGGGAGATCGCTATAAGATACTGCATAACATTTCCGGAAACGTAAAAAATCTAAAGCTGTGGCTATTGGCAATAAAACTGAGACTTGAAAAAGCCAACAGACTGGGATTCTGGAATTCCATTAATCCCTTTGCGGGGTATATCAATACGGATAAAGCTATTGTTGAAGACATTATGAACCGATATAAACGCAATTTTTAATTTTTTTTAAGATGAAATCGAGGGACGAGATTCGCCGACCTAATGGAGGCAAAATGAAAATTTTTCTAAGCTTATTGATCCCGGCAGTTTATGTGGTATTAATTTCTTCAGGAGGAGGATCCACACCCGCCTGGCAAAAAGAAAATGTTTCCTTTCCGATGATGGATTTGGAAATCAATGCCACGATGAAGGAGCATAATAGGCAAAAGGAAATGAGGCAAAACCAGACGCTGAATGCAGGTATTGAGACCGCCAACAGAAGCCAGTGGAACGACTTCAAAGACAAAGTTACCAAGATTCAGGATCGATTACGTATCGTATCATTTGCTATCCAGGCAATTCCAACAGGAGTGGCGATGAGCCGTGAGATTGGTAAGATCACTCAAAACCAGGCTGTCATTATTGACGAAATTGAAACTGCGCCTTACTCCATTGCAGCGGTCCTGCCTTCCGGAGTACAGTATGTGGATGATTTACAAATGGTACTCCGCTTAATCACCGGAATTATCCTCTCTTATGGAGCCATCAACCAAATGGAAAAATCGGAACGTAAAATTTTATTGGATTATGCACTGGGTGAAGTCAAAACCCTAAGCAGAAATTCCACCCATATGCTGTTGAAAATACGGGATATTAAAACTAAAGTACTGCGCAATAAAAGGGCTTTCCAGTATTACGTCAACAGGGATAAACAAGTGGTGGAAAACATTATGAAGAACATTAAATCCTTTTAATAAAAAATGAAAAAGATAGTAACCTTCGGAATTGTAGTGTTTTATACGGTTTCCGTAAAAAGCCAGCAGATCGTGATCAATGATAAATTGTTGTCCCAGATTACCGTCAATCATGGGGTTCGTTTAGGGAGCGAACAAGCCTTTTTGGACTCTTATGAAAAACAAAATGAACTGTATAACGAGATCAAAAATAAAACCGCTCAGGTGATTGCCATTCAGGAGTATATCTATCAGCAGCTTAAAAATGTCAATTCAGCCCTGACCCAAAGTAAAAAGCTCATCTATCTCTATCAGTATCTGGGAAAAATCGTAAGCAACTCCAATACCATGCTGGATTTATCCATGCAACATCCGGAATATGCCGTACTGGTTTCAAAATATTATGCAGCCATAGGACAGCAAACACTGAAGCTCCAGCAGGAGATCACACAGGATATTCTGAATGAAAACAAGGATTTTCTGATGGATGCTATGGATCGGGAGATGCTTATTGAGAAGGTATTGACAAGGGTCAGGAATATCAACGGCAATATTCTCTATATCATTTTACGGTTAGAGAATGCAAAGAAAATCCCTTATCTCTATCAAGTGCCTGTCCTTAGGAATTACATCAATATCGATAGAGCTATTGTGGGAGACATTATTCAGAAATACAAATACATTTTTAACTAAAATAATGGAACATTTATTCATAAAATTAATCAGGCTGCAATTTCTGCTTGTCGTCACTGTCGCATCCGCACAATTGAGTGTAAAACGGCTCAATGATCCTGCCATCGTTGCCCAGCACAAGCGAATGGTCTTTGAAAGCTGGGGAGACTGGCGCCCTTATCCCAAATATTTCCTGGGAGTCCAGACCAATTTTACCTACGCCACGGTGTGGGGGATGTGGGCTCCCAAAATTAACAGGGATTATAAGGATGGAGATGACATAAGACCCTTAAAACCCACAGGAATACAGAATCAGCGATTTGCCCAATTGAAGTACGAAGAAGAAGAAGCCAAAAAAATAAAAGCAGCTTCCGATACCATCTATAAAAGGAATGTCCAGGATTTTGCCCATTGGACCTCTGCTACCGTAGATGCAGATCCGCTTTGGCTCTTGTATTACAAGCGCATGTTAAAGCCGATTACTGAATTCCCTGATACCCCTCAAAATTTTATGGAATGGCGACTTAAAGATCAAGAGACCTACGAAACGCTTACTACTATAGGAACCTTAAAAAGGCTTCAGCAGGATCTGGATCTCATTAAAGAAAAATATACGATGTCCCGGTCTATGGATATGCCTAGGGGAAAACGTTTCCTGATGTACCACGAAACCCTTTTGCGTTGGAGAAAATTCGCTCAGGAGTTAAGGAAACATAATAACAAGACGACCCTTCTTCTTGATTATAAAAATATCCTGAAAAATCATTCTCCTTATGCTTTGCCTACAGCCTGGAGTCCGTCGTCGGACGGACAGGTCGTTCAAAATATTATGAATCAATACAAACACCGATATTAAAATGAATAAAACACTCACTTTATGCTGGTGTCTCCTGACACTTTTATTGCCGGTAATGGGCTTTGCCCAGACCGATGGTGATTACAGCAATTTACTTCAGTTCCTGAAAGGTGACGGAGCTTTTGAGAAATGGTTCATGGAGGTTTTTACCAAACTGGACACCAGTGTTCAGGATAGTGCTAATGATGCTGCATTGGTCGGAAAAGCCATAGGTGGATTAGGGGCTTTGATGTATCTAGGGTATATGGGATGGCAGATGGCTGCCGGAGACCGGGAATGGGAAATTACTCCTATGCTGAAACCTATTCTGATCGGATTTACCCTGATATACTGGACAGGTTTCGTCAATCTGATACAGGCTCCCTTTGAAGCCATTGCAGAGCCGGGAGTCAGCATTTTCAGTGATATAGAATCTGAGGTCAATGACCTTCGTGTTGAGAGGTTCAAAAAGCAGCAGCAATTATTGGATGCGATCATCAAACTGAAAGCAGATGAAGATGCCAAGCAGGAGGTCATTGAGAATACCGGAAAAGATGCCGATGATTCCTGGTTTGATATCAGCGATGGATTGGATAAACTCATCCAGCCTATCAAGGAATGGCAGATCAGGATGCAGTTCCAGATGCAAAAATTAGTAGCTGAAGTGATTGAGTTTATCTGCCTTTCCATTCTTAGAATTTGTGTCTACCTGATTTTCTTTATCCAGAAAATCTGGGCATACATCCTTATTATATTAGGCCCGATTACTGTGGGGATGGCACTGGTTCCCGGATTTGAAAATTCTTTCTACAGCTGGGTTTCCAAATTCATCAATATTAATCTGTACACTTTTGTGGCGTATATCATTATCAACATTGGGCAACAACTCATTGCTTCCGGCTATATGATGGAAATAGAAAGATATGACACGCTTTTAAGTAATGGAACGGTGACCAATTTAGATGCCCTAATGGTATATGTCAGCAATTCGGGAATGATTTATAACCAGCTTTTTACCTGCGTTGCCTATATCGTTACCGGAATCGGGGTTTTGATGACCCCTACCATTGCAGATACCATTGTGTCGGCAGGAGGAGCCGGAGCCATGACCAAGATGAAAAGTGCTGCGGGAAAAATGGTTAGCAGTGCAAAAACTGCTGTGCTGGCTACTAAAACAGGAGGAGCTTCTGTAGCCGCAACAGCCGCCAAATCTGCTGCGACAGGTTCTGCATCGGGAAGAGTTCAGCAGGCCATGAAAAATAAAAAATAATCTCAAAAAATATTACAATACAATGCTTATCAAAAATATAGAACAAAGGATAAAGGTGAATAAGATCGTTTCTCTGGCTGCTATCGCTTTTGCTGTTTTCATTGTTATCGGAGGCTTTTTCTTCGCCTATAAAATGATTGAAGATTCCAGAAAATCCATTTACATTCTGGATAATGGAGTTCCGGTTTTGGTGAGGCAAACCGATGTTTTACTTAACAGACCTGTTGAATACAAAGCCCAGATCGAACTTTTTCACAGGTTATTTTTCACATTGGCTCCTGATGATACCTATATCAAGGATAATATTCAGAAATCATTGTATCTCATCGATGATAGTGGAAAGAAAGAATATACCAACCTCAGGGAAAAAGGCTTCTATAATCAGATCATTGCCTCCAGTTCCATGGTCAGTATTCATACCGATTCGATTAAGCTTGATATGGAACAAAAGAAATTTGTTTTTTTCGGGAAACAGATGATTACAAGGAAATCATCCATTATTACCCGAAAGCTCATCACCGAAGGTTTCTTTGAGGACATCATCCGAAGTCCCAATAACCCACACGGGGTGATCCTCAAAAACTGGCGCATCCTTGATAATGAAGAAATTTCCAATCAAACCAAAAATTCGTACTAACAATGAACGCTTTTTTCAAACATGCCCGACAGAAATGCTTACAATGGATCGTCCATCATCCTAAAAAGTTTTTTACCTATTCGATGATTTTTTTGTCAGTGTCATTTGCAGGTTCCCTGATCTTGGGGATTTTCTTTCCCAAGGAAACCATATTTACCATTAAGCCACCTGTCCTTTACTCCAAAAGTCAGATGGCTCAGAACCCTACTGTAAACAACGAAAAAGAGATGAAAAAGATTGTAGAAGAGCTGGGTACTTTAAAGGTGAAGAGAGACCGGAAACAATTACAGAAAAGGGACAGCTTGAGGATTGAATATTTGTTTAACCAATACCAGCAATTAAAAAATGACCAGTAGCACCGGAGGCAATTTATCTAAAAATCAAAACTCAATGAAAAAACTTAATTTCAAACAGAAGAAATACATCCTGCCCCTTTTGGCATTGCCGTTTTTGCTGCTTTTTGTATATGTAGGAGCACAGTTTACGGGAGAAGAACAGCCCAAGGACAAGCCCAAAGAGCTTTCCCTTTCCCTCGGTGAGTCGCATGATTCCATTATGAGTAAAAATGATGCTTACGATGCATTTTTCAAAAAAGAGGATAACAGGACGATTCTCGAAGGGCTGGACAAAGAAAAGGACAGTTTGTTAAACTACGAAGACCAGCTGTCATTAGTGCAAAAGAGAAAAATCGATTCGCTCAAAGCAGTATCGGGAAGACAAAACGGGTACCAGTCGAAAGGAAATCTATCTTCTTACTATAACCCGAAACAAGGGCAGAATGATGACAGGGATTACAAAAGGTCTTCGGAAATTATCCGGATGCTGAACGATAAATCTTACGGCAAACCGGAAAGTGACTATGCTTCAGAGAATCCAAAAGTAAACCATCAAAATAAAGAGCAAACCCTTGATCCGGTCAAATATCTGAAACAGCAGATGCTGGTAATGGATTCTTTGGAAAAAGCAAGAGACCCCGAGTACCAAAGTAAACTGGCAGCAGAGGAAAAACTCAAAGCCAATAAAGAAAAAATGGAAGAATTCCTCAATTCAACCTTCAATGTCAGCAAATCAGGTATCAATAGCGAGTTCAATGCCTTTTACAAAGAAAAGGAAAACAGCTTTATCAAAGCGGTCATTGATGAAAATAATAAAGGGTATTTGGGGAGCCGGATCCGGCTAAGATTATTGGAAGACATTTTTGTGGGGAACAAAAAGCTCAGCAAAGGTTCCATTCTCTATGGCCAGATTTCAGGATTTGCGATGCAAAGGGTTAATCTCAGTATCGTATCTGTATTCACCAAAGGAGAAATCTATCCGGTCAACTTATCGGTTTACGATGTCGACGGCATGAAAGGATTGTATGTTCCGGAGAGTATTTTCCGGGAGATGATCCGGGAGATGGGAAGCAACTCCGTACAGGGAACGCAGATGGATATGGGCGGACAGGGATTTTTTACCAGCATCGGCTCTAAATTATTTACATCCACATCCAAGTCTATTGCTAACCTGATTAAAACCAACAAAGCCAAATTGAAGTACAACTCTTATGTATTTCTTATTAACGAAGAACAATTGAAAGATTCACAAAACCACCAAAAAAAATAAAGAAATGAAAGCCATATTGTATACTTTATTGATTTTCATCACTCAGCTTTTTACTGCACAAACAGCTACTAAAGAACAACTCATTTCGGATTTGCCGGAACTCGAAATTACCGAAGGTATCAGTCTTCATATCATTTCTCCGGAGCCCATTCAATATGTGGATCTGTCGACTAAACAGCTCACCGGGGATTTACCTTCGACCCAGATTGCCCGGATTAAAATTGGCGATAAGCCCGAAAGCACCGAAAAAGAAAAAATCAAAAATTTATTTTCGTATTCCAACGGAGATCAAATCGGGGTAATCACGGTGGTAGGTCAGTCCTTTATTGCCCAATACAAAGCCGTTTACAGAAATCCTGAAAACCTGAATACTGTTACCAATATCCATATCCAGTCGGAAGAAATGCAGCCCATAGAATTTGATAAGATGGCATTCTCCAATCTTGAGCTGAGAAAATTTGCGATGGACATCATCAGGAAAAAATCAGAAAAAAATCCGATCCGGGAAGAAAAAAAATTGGGGCTTAGTGTTCAGCTCAATAATGTCTATGTCATCAGTGACTATATATTCCTGGATATGACCTTTAAAAATAATTCCAACTTAAGTTATGACATCGAAGCTTTGAAATTCTCTGTAGAGGATAAAAGAATCCATAAGGCGACCAACAACCAGAGCATTGAAATGACCCCGCTGTTTCAACTGAACCCTCAAAAGCATTTCAGGAAGAATTTCCGGAGTATCTATGTGTTCAAAAAATTCACGTACCCGAACTCTAAAGTGATGATGATCCGCCTGATAGAAGAGCAGCTCTCTGGAAGAACCATCGAGATGAAGGTCAATTATTCTGATATTTTAAAAGCCGATACTTTTTAAACTATTAATACAATGGACAATTTTAAAATTATCGCCATTATAGTTTTTGGACTCATGCTAATTGCAATTATCTATTATTCTGTTTGTATAAGCATTTTTGAAAAAAAGCGGAAAGAACTTATAAAAGATTATGAACAATTATTAATCCTTAAAGACTGGTATGAGAAAATACCTGAAGAGGCAAATCGATCATATATTTTAGAAAGGATTGAAAAGAGAGGACGTCAATTAATTGACCAATTGAATCTGTTAAATGCCAATCTTGTTAAAATACAGGAAGATCATGAAAAATTACAGCAACAGCAACAGAAGCTGCACAACAAGCTATTGGAGGAGCATAAACTACTGAATGAATACTTTGAAAATTATTCCTAATGCAAGAGCAACAACATCAGATCAAAATTTACGGATTCCTGCAAAAGGCGGTATATGCCGTTGTGGCGCTGGATTGTATATCACTCTTTTATCTACAAGCCAATATTCCGGTGGTATCTAACTTACTGAAGAATTTTTCTAAGATGAGTTTCATTTATCCTCCTGTCAATGCCAAACTGGCGACACTTCTATTGATAGGGTTAGTGGCGATTGGAACAAAAGCTAAGAAAAAGAAAGACCTTAATATCACTATGGAAATAGTCGTTCCTATGATATTGGGATTAGTGATGATGTTTTCCTCTTTGGTTTTGGAGGATGAAGCCGGAAACCCTTCACTCCCTAAAATCTTTCCGGGAATGAATCTCTATCAGGTGGTTTATGCTTTTCTTTCGTTTTTTGGGGCGGTTATCCTTCAGATGGGTGCTGATAGTATCTCCAAGCTAATACAGCAGAAAATGGGTAAGGATCGATGGAATGTAGAAGAAGAGTCTTTTGACCAGAACCAGGAACTTGTAAATACCGATACCTCTATCAATATCCCATATATTTTCAGATATAATAATAAAATCTATAAAGGATATATCAACATTGACCCTTTTCGAGGTACCATGGTAATTGGAGTTCCAGGTTCAGGAAAATCGTTTGGTGTGATTAATCCTGCCATTCGGCAGATGATTGCCAAAGGTTTTTGTCTTTGTATTTACGATTTTAAATTCCCTGATCTGGCTCAGATTGCCTATTATCATTACTTACTGAAAAAAAGTAAAGAGTCCGATTATAATTATAGTTTCCACGTGATCAATTTGAATGAAGTTGAGAAATCCAGAAGAGTCAATCCGTTTAAAAAAGAATATGTGAAAACATTAGCCGAAGCACAGGAAATGGCTGAAGCTATGGTGTCTTCTCTACAAAAAGGCAGTACCAGTTCCGGAGGTGGATCAGAAGCGTTCTTTACCCAGTCCGCGATTAATTTCCTTTCATCCTGCATTTATTTTTTTGCGACCCACGAAAACGGAAAGTATTCGGATCTGCCCCACATCCTTTCCTTTATGAACCGTAGTTATAAGGAAATTTTTGATACACTTTTTGGACATGAAGAACTGTATTCTTTATTATCACCTTTTAAATCAGCCTATGATAACAAGGCTTTTGACCAATTGGAAGGGCAGGTAGGAACATTAAAGATTTTCCTGTCCCGACTGGCTACCAAAGAAAGTTTTTGGGTGTTTTCAGGGGATGAAGTGGAACTTAAAATCACAGACCGGAACAATCCTTCCATTATTATTTTAGCATCAGACCCGGGAAC
Organism: Chryseobacterium sp. OV279; assembly: GCF_900128945.1. Taxonomy (GTDB): domain Bacteria; phylum Bacteroidota; class Bacteroidia; order Flavobacteriales; family Weeksellaceae; genus Chryseobacterium. The sequence continues at coordinate 294,585 of NZ_FQUD01000002.1, forward strand.
TCAGGATATCAACTCCGCTTTGTATTCTTCGGTGCTCAACAGGACTTTACGTTTAATTAACTCTAAAAATAATCTCCCCGGAGGAATCATTGCCGATGAGTTTCCTACGATTTACATTCATAAGATTGATAATGTCGTGGCTACTGCAAGGAGCAACAGGGTTGCCGTTTTGCTCGGACTTCAAGAGCTTCCACAGCTACGCCAGTTTTATAAAAAAGAAGTGGCGGATACCATTTCTGCCATTGCCGGAAATATCCTGTCCGGCTCTGCAAGAGATAAAAACACGCTCGACTGGCTTGAAAAACTGTTTGGAAAAATAAAGCAGAAGTCGTATTCCCAATCCATCTCCCAGCAAGGTACGACGACTAGCATCAATGAAAAAATGGATCATATGATTCCCTCCGGAAAAATTGCGGCACTCAAAACCGGAGAAATGGTAGGAATGATCGCCCAGGGAGAAGAAAATGATACCGAAGAATACAAAACCTCCGCTGTGAACGGTAAAATCAACCTGGATATGAAAAGTATTAAAAAAGAGGAGGCGGAACTTCCGCCCATGCCAGCCTATTATTCTTTTGTGGATAAGGCAGGAGTTAACCGCAAAGAAGAAGTCTTAATGACCAACTTCAGGAAAATCAATAAGGAAGTAGAATTAATCATCCGCGAATCAGTAAAAGCATAATCTTATGAAGAGTAAAATAATAAGTATCCGAATTTATAGGATGATAGTCCCGATGTTTCTGTTAGTAAGCAGTTTTACGTTTGCCCAATTTAATACCTTAATGCCTGCCCAGCCCCAAAAGCCCGAAAGTCAAGCTCGTATTGAAACTATAAAAGAAAAGGGTTCTCCTGAACAAAAAAACGAAAAAAATTTCTGGAAAAAAATCTTCAATACAACGACAAAGTCGGATTTAAAGAATGAATTGGATTCCTTGAAAGCTCTGATGAAAGACTATAGCCAAGTGAATAATGACAGAAAAGCACGATACGAAAAAATGAAAGATTCTTTACTATTGGCCACTCAGCCTAGAGCCGAACAGAAAAAGGATGTTTTAAAAAATCAAAGTTCTCAGGCTTTACATGATTTTATGGAGGAGCCTAAAGAATCTTTATCAAAAATTGTAATGCCTCTGGCGGGTAAAATGACAGTCACATCTCCCTACGGGACACGACTCCATCCCATTTTCGGAAGCAGGAAAATGCACAATGGCATTGACCTAAAAGCGTATTATGAAAATGTATATGCAGTAATGGACGGAATCATAACGGCTGTGGGCTGGGATTCCAAAGGAGGGGGCAATTTTATCAAAGTAAGACATTTTAACCGCTTTGAAACGGCTTATCTGCATCTGTCCGAAATTTATTATAGAGTTGGAGAAATGGTAAAAGCCAGATTTATCCTTGGAAGAACCGGAAATACCGGAAATTCTACAGGGCCTCACCTGCATTTTTCGGTGAAAGAATTCGGAAATAGCATCAACCCCACTCATTTTTTAAATGATTTAATAAGAGCCACTCACCTCATGGCAACCTATCATAATACCGGTACAGCCTCATACAAACCCTACTAAATAAATTAAAAATGAAAAACAGCAATTTACCCACAGACGAACTGAAAAAATATGGAATTATTGGTGAAGACCATACATTTTCTAAAAAACTAAGCGCAGAAGATATTCAGAAATTCTTGCAGGGATACACCATTGTCGCTGACAACGATAAGAACAGGGCAACTTTTCAGCTCACGGATAATAATACCAGGCTGAAAGTTATCTTCTTGGAAAGGGATCAAAGTCTACCGGAAATTCTTAAAAACAGTGAAAAGAGAATCGAATATTCTGATATAAGGGAATTCTCAAATAAATTGGCACCGGAGCTTCCGGCGATGGAAAAGAAAGCTTTTATTTTCGATCAGGAAACCGGCAAAGTAGCCGAGTTTGATTTCATCAGGCATACAACGGAGTTGACTGCTATTATTGCTGATCTAAGAGATGCAACTGAAACGGGGCGATATAAAAATGAATTACTAAAGCTTAAAGCATTCATCCAGGATAAATTGGAAGCGGAACTTCCGCCGGAGACAGCTAAAGAAATTATCAGTGATTTGAATATTATCTCTAAAGAGATAGGTACCGTTGATGGAATTCTCACTCAACAGCATGATAATTCTCAAAAACAAGAGAAATCTGATATCCAGTTAAATATAAACGACCCTGATCTTTATCAGGATGCCAACCGAATGAGAGAAGAAGAGGAGCAGGAGCAAGAAGAAAAGCGAAGGTTTAGAAGATAAATCCTATGGATCAATTTAATATACCTGTCTCAGCACAAAGTATAAATAACCTCAAAGTAAAATTTAAAAATGGATTTATTTGAAGATTATGAGCTCCTTCCGGAAGAATTGAAGGCGGTCTGCGATAAATGGCAGGGAAAAGAAGAGCATGGGGGACTTGGATATAATGATTGTAAAAATTTTCAGAAAGAATGTGAAGCTATCGGCTATACGTTTGATTACGGACTGGATGCGGTACCTATTGATTTACGCCCCACCAGTTTAGAACAACAACTACAAGACCATATCATTAACAATCAAGATCCAGACATTATGGGAAGAACAAATGATTTAAGCTGGTATGATAAGAATATTACTCCTATAACCCGGGCTTATAAAGATTTTGTAAAAGAAAAAGAAAATACCTCACCTGAACATTTTTTTCAGGATGGCGAAAGAATCTTTACGGCAAGAGAAATCAAGTTTTTAGAGATTCTTGAGTATAAAAGTTCTAAAAATAAGGCGAATGCTTTTTCTCCTGAAAGGAGCGAATCAGTAACCGGTGAAGAAAAAACAAAAGATATCAGGAATGAACCTGTTAAAGATAATCTAAGCTTTGATCCTGATACTCGAAATGTTATGCAAGAGAATTTAGGTAGTGCAGAGAACAGAGAATCGAATCTTGATGAACTCAAAGATATGCTTACTCAATATTATGAAAATGAGCAGGAAAGTATGTTTGATTTTACCCATCCGAAATCTATTAAGACGTTGGAACTGGCATTATTTCTTCAAAATGCAGATGAACCGTTAAAGAAAGAAGTTCTGACATACATTTTTACAGAACCGCCACTACAGCCTGATTTTTACGACTTCAGGGATGATTCTTATGATAGGGGAGAATCTTCTTATGAGAAAGCAAAAGAATCCTATGAGTTAAAGATAGAAAAATATAACCTTTTTTTAGAAAATGCTTATTCAGTTTTTGATCAGTACTATTTTGATATTCATATGATCCATGAATCTAATGTTGAAAGAGCACCGGATGCATTCAAAGTCTTACTGTATGACCTTTCGACTCGATTTTCAGATGAAGTTAAAGCAAGAATTGAAATCATTCATACAGATCAATCTGCAATTCATGTTAAAAGCGACTGGAAACAGATTACTGAAGAAATACAGGCTCTTCACAGAGAACGAAATTATGAATTATTAGCAGATAATTTTTCCACAGCAAAAAAAATAGAACTCAAGATAAATAGCCTTGAAAATCAAATTACAAATCGTAACAATCAAAATCCCAACATTATGGAAACAACAAAAGAATTCGACCAGTTACAGTACTTAAAAGATCAATTGAAATACCTTGGTTTTGGAGAAGATGAAAAGCTTCACAAAGATCTGGAAAAAGGTATTAAGTCTACCAAACCGCAGTTTGAAATTAAGACGGCTTCCGACAAAGCACTGCCCGGAAATACGGTTGACTTTATTTTAAAATTCAATAAAAGCGAAAATGGGGGTGTTTTTTTTAATTCTTACCAGGCAACGCTGAAAAATGAAAAAAACGAAAGTTTTTCCCACAATTTTTATGTCAGCAAAGAAAGCACCTTTACTGCTAAAGAGGCTGTTAATCTTCTGGAAGGGCGTTCTGTGAAAATAGAATTTCACAATCCGAAAACAGAACAGATGGAACCTGCCTTTGTTAAGCTCGATTTCAAAGAGCCCAAAACCGAAAAAGGAAATTATAATTTCCAGAATTTTTATAAAAACTACGGTATTGATACCGCTGAAATTGTAGAAAAGTCCAATTTGGTATTTGCTCAACCTGAATATAAGGAGAATACGATAAAATCTTTGGAAAAAGGAAATATCGTGAAAGTGAAATTTGAGGTGGAAGACGGGGTGATAGAAGGCAAAGCAGTGCTGAACCCTCAATACAAAAATCTTAACCTGTATGATATGGATATGAACAGAATCAATACCAACAAGCCTTTACAGGGTTTGGAAAATGACAATGAGCATGAGAAAGCCAATGTAAGAGAGCAAAGTATTAAACGATAAAATTATACCTATTCACTATCCGAAAGCGGTAAGTCTGATAATGATTTGCCGCTTTTTTAAAATCTACCCATATGAAAATAAATTTAATACTGCCATACCTGCTTTTTCTTTTCATCGCCAGTTCCTGCCATAAAGAAATCAAATCTGAGAAAGGCGGAATTGATTTGATTTCCAACGTCTATTTTGATGCGTCCAAAGGACTGGATAAAATGCAGAGTTTTCACGTATCGAAAATAAGTTATTCTCACGATCAGCTTATAGAACAGGTTCCTGATCTTTCATTTCCCGAGATTAATAAACAGGTGTATTACATCAGAGATTCACTCTGTTATCCAATTGACCCCATGGAGCGTAATCTCATCTTTTCTGATCTTTCCAAAAAACAGCAACCTTTTCTGGTTTGGAATAAGAAAGAAGGGGCTGTGTTTTCAAAAGAATGGATTCCCAACTACAGGAACAGGAGAAACCTGCCAGACACGGTCTTATTCCATAAGAAATACAAACGCTTTGAGATCAATTCTCCCTGGACGTATACAAGATTCTATATGTATCCAACGGATACCATTTTACCTTATTCACTGTACAGACACGCTGAAAAGGACTATCACGGACGGTTGGAACGTATTGATTCCTACAATAAAAAGGATGACGTTTTTGTAACGCTCCAATTACTGCCCAGAAAAAACTGGGATAATGCTGCCAAAGAACTATTTGAATTTAATCATTTTGTAAAAAAACGGGAAAGTGAGTGAAAATAGGTTAGTATATAACAATGATGATATTTCCGTAATAGAGGGGAATAAAAATGAACTGATTGTTTTTAACAGCAGTAAGGACAGGCATTCATTCCTGGAACTGCTGAAATTAAATAATCAGAATAATAATAGAACCCTTGTTGCACTCCATTCCGCTACAAATACCAAAAAGTTTATTAACAGGTATCAGAATTATGAGGGGAAAATATTCCTTTGCCTGAATGGTGACAGAACAGGAAGTATGATGACACTGAAAATCCTTACCGAACTGAATGAGAAAAATATAAAGGACATCCGTCCCTTATATGGAATCTCAGAAAGTGGTAATCAAAGCCTAAGTGAGTATTTAGAAAACAAACTAGGTCTTCAAAATAAAAATACTATTTTAGTCGAACCAAAAAATTCAGAAGATGCAAGCCTTAGTAATAAACGAAACGGAATTTCCAACACTCAGCACGTGGGATCCGAACTTTCTGAACGAAATTCTGGAAAGCCTCTCCAAAGCAGCCAATCCGGGCAAAACGGAAATCACCCGGGAGGACAAGCTATGGGCAGCCACCATGCTGGAAATGGATTTGAAGGCACAAAGTGGAGCGATTTGGGAAGCGGAACAAGAGGAAGATCCACAAACGGAGCACAACCGCAAAATGATGAAGACAATGAAGGAAGAAAACATTCCGTGGGCGGAATCGTATCCGGGAGAGCTTTATCCAATCGAACAGGATCAGGATTAGATTTATCCCATAAAAATAATGAGGATGTAGATATTCTCATTTCAAAATATAGAGGTCAGAAGCTGACTAGTGAGCAAGTTGCGGAAGTGGTTTCCGCAGCTTGCTTTGTTTCGGGGGATCACAAAATTTCTCTGAAAGAAAGTTTTAACCCCACAGATGAACTGAAAGATATTTGTAGTCAGTTCAAAAGTGGTGGAACAGCGAAGGTAGGCAGGGGAATTTTAGATGAATACTACACCGATTCAAGGATTGTAGATGCTGTCAGCAATTTAATTAAAGACCGATTTAAAAATCGTCAGGAAATTTCGGTATTGGAACCCAGCGTAGGAACAGGAAACTTTCTCTATGCGGCAAAACAGCTGGGGATTAAAACCAACCTTACGGCTCTTGAAATCAACGAGACCACAGCAAAAATTGCCAAAATCCTTCATCCCGAAGCTGATATCCATCTGCGTTCCTTTGAAACTGAATTTATTGATGAGAAAGGTCATAAAAAAGAATTTTCCGAAAAATATCATCTGGTTATTGGTAATCCTCCCTATGGTGATCATCGGGGATTGTACAAAGGGTTGGGCGAAGAGCCGAAAATCTCAAAATATGAAGATTATTTTGTTAAACGCTCTTTAGATTCCTTAAAGCCCAGTGGGATTCTGGCAATGGTGCTTCCTTCAGGTTGGCTCAGCCGCCAAAGTCAATTAAAAAATGCTGAATTGATAGAGGGATTCCGTTTGCCCAGCGGTGCTTTTGCCGGAACTGCAATTGGTACGGATATTATTATTCTTAGAAAAGACCCTCATAAAATTTCCACGGATATTTCCAATTATTTTGAAATTAATCCTGAGAAAATTCTGGGTGAAACCCGGCAAAAAACCAACCGTTTCGGGCGTCAGGAAAACTATGTTTACGGAAACTTAGAGGAGGCTTTATTAAAAATTGAGCAGCTGAGGGGCAAAAAAGAAACCGAAAGAATCGGAAATCTTTTTGAAGATTTATTCCTGGAAGCTGACGAAGAACCTGAAATCATCTTAAAAAATAAGGACTCAGAGACTCAATCGGAAAGAATTATTGATTCTGAACCTGGTGAAGTAAACCTTACTGAAGTCCGGGGAAAAGTTGAACAGGTACTTTCATTTCTCAATGCTGTAAAATTCAAATCTCCGGCCATTGTAAAGGAGATTGAGAAGTACTCGAAAATTCAGTCCCAAATTGACAGTGAACCAAAGAAGTTCGATCAAAACCGAATTGAAATTCTCCAAAAAGCGGAGAAAATCCTTCAGTCTCAAAATGAAAAAAATACAGAGTATAGAATTCAGGCCCTGCCTGAGCTTAAAAAAGGAGTTCTGAAATACCAATTCCTCAAAGCCGACGATATTGTAAATACGTCGCTTCAAAACAGTGCTGAGCTTTCTAAAGAGCAGATTGAATCTTTCAGAGATACGGAATATGATGGTTGGCTTCATAATTCTGAAAATCACAAACCTTTTGCCAATTATATAGATGGAAAATGGGTACACGATTTTTATTATGCCGAAGGAAATATTTATGCTAAAATTGAGCAGCTGGAGAAGGACTTTGCAGATAAATATTCTAATGGCGGAACCGAAAACCAATATGAGAAGCAAAAAGCCTTATTAGAAAGTGTTTTGCCCAAGCCAAAATCTCTTGATGAAATTCTTATATTTCAGAAAGTGAACTGAAAAGTGTTAACTCCATTAGCGAAAGGGATTTTCAGAAAGAACTGGAGAAAGAAAAAGAGATGGAGGGAAAAATGAAGCGTGGTAAAATTTATGATTGGGAAGATTTTGGCTTTGATCATCTCACTTATGATGAAGTACATAATGCCAACCATATCGTCGGTAAGGTTAGGGTAGAAGATCGAAGATTTGCTTCGGATTTCAGAAGCCAAAACCAGCAGACCTCAAAACTGGGAATCAATACCTGGATGGCGGCACAATACATTCAGGATAAGAATGATGGGAGGAATGTGACACTGCTTTCCGCTACCCCTTTCACCAATAAACCTTTGGAATATTATTCCATTTTATCCCTAATTGCTAATAAACGACTGGAAGAGTCCGGATATTTCAATGTCAATACATTTTTTGAAACCTTTATGGAAGCCGATAATGATATGGAGATTGATGCCAAAGGTGATGTGAAATTCAAAGCCAATGTCCGGAGGTTTAAGAATAATTCTCTTTTCCAACAATTGCTTTCCGAATTCATTGATATCAAGGGGGAAGAAGACAATCCCGAACTGAAACGACCTAACAAAATCAACAAGGAATATAAAATTGAACAAAATGATCTGACGAAAGAGCAATATGATTTGCTTAATGAAAGCTTTAGTGAAACGGAAAAAGGAGCAATTCTTACCCATATTCTCAATGCCCGATTGATTGCCATTTCTCCATATCTGTCGATTTATTATGATGGAGAAGAACCTTCTGTACAGGAATTTATAGAGAATTCCCCGAAGCTGAAACAGACGATGGATCTGATCCGACAGAATAAAAAAGACATTCCGGATTCAGGACAAATTATTTATTCAGAATTAGCCGTTGCAAAATTTCCAAAGCTGAAAGAATATCTTGTACGGGAAGTTGGCTATAATCCCGAAGAAATTGGGATTATTACCGGAGCGACAAGTAAACCCAACAGGTTAAAGATCCAGGATGATTTCAATTCCGGAAAAATAAAAGTAATCATCGGTAGTGAAGCCATTCAGGAAGGCATGAACCTTCAGGAGAACACGACGGACATATATCTACTTTCTCTACCTTATAATTTTACATCGCTTAGGCAGATAGAAGGTCGGGCATGGAGACAAGGAAATAAAAATGAAAATGTCCGTGTCAATTTTATGCTGACCAATGACAGCATCGATGTTTTTATGCTTCAAAAATTGCAATCGAAACAGGCAAGATATTTGGAAGCGATGAAAAAAGGAGCTGATGTTTTGGATATTTCTGACATCAGTACTCAGGAATTAAAAACAGCCATTATCACCAACCCGGAAACAAGAGCCAATATTGAGATTGAACTGATGAAAAAGCGGATTGAAAATGAGAAAAACCGTTTTCTTGCAGACAGAGCATTTGTATTAAGGAAGTACGAGGATTTTATCAAAGTTCAGGAGGGCGTGACTAAAGCAGAGTACAGTTATAACAGGATTTTAGGGCATTCTAAAGAAGAAGGAGAGGACTTAGAATATTGGAAAAATCAGCTTCCATCTTATCAGAAAACGATTGATCTTGCAAAAGAGGAAGTTCAAAAAGCAATCCAATATTTGGCTGAAAAAGGGGTGAATGTCGCAGAAATTGAAAAACAAACCAAAGCTACTGAAGATAAAATAGCCGAACTGGATGAAAAATTAGAAAACCTTCCGGATGTGAAAGATAATTTAATCGCCCAATATAAGATAGAAAAAGAAGAGCAGCTTAAAATTAATAAGCATAAAGATCATGTGAGAGAAAGAGCAGATGAGAATAAGGCTTTATATAAGACTTTAGAGAAAGTGGATTCTATTGAAAGTGTGGATTTTAAAAATTCTTTAAATTTAACATCAAATCAAGAAAATAATATGAATTTGGATAATATGTCGGCTACAAGTAGGAAAAGGTAAACTGAAATATTTTAATTATAAGACTAATCATATATTTTAGGTTTGATAATTCTATAGTTTTTGATATATTAGATTTAACTATATAATAATTGGAAATTATACAATGTATTTACAAAATCTCAAACTCTGGAATTTTAGAAAATTTGGTACTAATGGAACTTTTAGTATCAATAATCCAAATCTAAATTTAGATTTTACAAAAGGGCTAAATGTTCTAATAGGAGAAAATGATTCGGGAAAAACAGCAGTTATAGATGCAATTAAACTTTCTCTAAAAACACACGCATCGGAATGGATTAAACCAGAAAGAGATGATTTTTTTGAGGCATCAGAAAAATTTAGAATAGAATTGTTATTTAAAGATCTATCTCTAGAGGAAGCCAAAAATTTTACCGAGTGGCTTTCTTGGGAAGGAGAAGGAGATAATTCAGAGCCTATACTTATTGTATATTTTGAGGCAACAAAAATTAATGAAAAGATTGTAACCTATGACCTTAAAGCAGGGTTACCAGAAGATGGATATTCATTAAATTCCGACGCAAAAGAATTTCTAAAAGCAACATATCTTAAACCTTTACGAGATGCTAAGTCAGAATTAATTCCCAAAAAAGCCTCTCGCTTGTCACAAATTTTTGAGAAGCATGAAGCATTTAAAGATAAAGATAGAGATCATCTTTTAATAGATATCTTTAAAGATTTTAATAAAAGTATTGCCCTCTATTTTAAAGGCTTGGAAAGTGATGAGACAACACAACTAAATGACTTAAAAGGAAAAGAATTAAAAGATGAGATAGATAGATATCTAAAATCCTTTTATGATAATACTAAAGAAACTGATATAAAAGTTACAGAAGCAAAGTTGAGAAATATATTAGAAAAATTAGAATTATTAGTAAAGGATGAGATAAATGTAGGATTAGGAACATTAAATAGACTTTTTATGTCTTCCGAATTAGTACATCTTAATAAACTGAATTGGGATGGTATAAGATTGGGCTTAGTTGAAGAATTAGAAGCACATTTGCATCCTCAGGCTCAAATGCAAATTATAGAGTCATTACAACAATATACTGATATACAACTTATTTTAACAACCCATAGCCCTAACTTAGCATCAAAAGTAAAACTTGAAAATCTAATTATTTGTACTAAAAATTATGCTTTTCCCTTGGGTGAAAAATATACTAGACTCAAAAAATCTGATTATCCATTCCTTGAAAGATTCTTAGACGTGACCAAATCCAATCTTTTCTTTGCAAAAGGATTGATATTTGTCGAAGGTATTTCGGAAGAGATTATTATCCCAGCTTTGGCTGATAAATTATTTGAATTAAATGAAATAAACAATAATCTAACATCTGCTTCTGTATCTGTGATTCCAATTGGTAATACTGCATTTTTAAGATACTCTAAAATATTCTTAAGAAGTAGAGAGCCTCAAGTAGACATTCCCATTAGTATTGTAAATGATTTGGATTTACGCCCTATAAAATATGCCGAAAAATATAATATTCCTCAAAATAAAAGAAGAGCAAATAATATTATTACCGAATATAATTTAGATGATTTTAAAGATCAAAAAAGATCGAACATAGAATCTCAATCTATCAGAGCTTTTATTAGTAATTTTTGGACATTAGAATATTGTATTGCTCTACACCCCATTTTAAGAAAAATACTTTTCAAATCAATTGTGCAATGTATTGAAGAAGTGCGAGCAGATAATTACAAGGGAATTAAAGAAAGTAAGAAGGGAATAAAACCAATATCAGAGCTTGATTATGAAACAAAATGGGAGAACTTTATTTTGAATAAAAATAATGAAGAAATTGCTTTTGATATAATGTATCATTTTATTGTTGATGAAAAGAAAATTTCTAAATCAATGATAGCAATGTATTTTTCTCAATTTTTAAAAACAGATATTGTTTCTAGAGGAGAGATTTTTTTACAAGATAATCCTATTCAATATTTAATAGATGCAATAAAATATGCCACAAGAAATGTTTAATGTTTCCATTGATGATATTAGATATACTGAGAGTATTTTACTTCCGGAAGGAAAGACGTTTAATGAAGAAAGAGTTTCTTTTATAAGAAATTTTGAAACAATAGATCTTCAAGCTGTTCCTGGTAGTGGTAAAACAACCGCTCTTCTTGCTAAATTATTAATTTTAGAAACAAAATTACCCTTGTCGAATAATAAAGGTGTTCTAATCCTTTCACATACAAATACTGCAATTGATGAAATAAGAGATAAAATCGGAAGATATTGTCCTAAATTATTCTCTTATCCGAATTTTATAGGAACTATTCAAAGTTTTGTAGATCAATTTTTAGCAATTCCTTACTATCATATTCAATACGGTAGAAAGATAAATAGAATTGATAATGAAATTTATAATGAAACAATAAATAAATTTTTAAATGTAAATCTAAACGGATTTACCATTCAAGAAGCTAATAATGCAAAATATTTCATCCGCTTTAATGAAGGGCTCCTCTATAAATATAGACTATTATTTGAAGACGGTTCATTGAAAATATTAAGTGGATTAAACAAACCAGTCCTTACAATTTCCAAACCAAGAAGAGGACAAAATTGGCAGGATTTCAGCACAGAGGAAAAAAGTAAAGTTGAACAATGGATGATTTCATTAAAAACAAAAATCCTTGCTAAAGGGATTTTACATTTCGATGATGCCTATCTACTTGCAGAAATTTACCTACATAAATATCCTAAAATAAAAAGTATTTTACAACAACGATTCAATTTTATTTTTGTAGATGAAATGCAGGATGTAGATATACATCAATATAATCTGCTTGAAAAAATTTTTTACGATAACAATAATAGCCTTTCAAAATATCAGAGAATTGGAGATAAAAATCAAGCAATTTATACTGGAGAAGTTTCTTTAGAAGATATTTGGACTCTTAGAGATAATGGAAGGACTAAAAATATAAATGGGAGCCAGCGATTATCTAGAAATATTGCAGAATTAGTTAATTGTTTTGCATTAAGTAGAGAAGGAAATTTTAATGTTGAAGGAAAAAACGATACCTGCAATCTTAAACCTCATCTTTTAGTTTTCAATATTGAAAATATACAACAAGTAATTACTAGATTCTCAGAACTTATACAGACATATATTACTTCAGGAGAAATTTTGTTACATCCTAAAAATAAATATAAAGTTTTAGGATGGACAAAAGAGAAAACAAATGATATAAATAAATTGGCTATTAAAAGTTATTTTGAAGATTTAATAACTGAAAACACAATACAAAAGATTGATTATGAAAATTTAGATTCTTATTTGATTCTCTTTAATAAGGAAAAGAAAACTCTTGAGCCAATAAGAAAAAGTATATTAAATGCTTTTATTAAAATTTTGAGATTAGAAGGAGCATACTTTTCTAAAAGTGAACTTCTAAATTATATTGAGATCAATTATTATGAAGAATATATATCCTTAAAAAGATATTTATACAATTGGAGCATCAGTATTGTAAAAGGAAAATTTGTTGAGGTTTACACCTCAATAAAGACATATATTCCAGATTTCTTGGCCCTGTTTAATAAATCTATACAGGCATCTAATGACTTCATATATAATACCTCTACAATTGCTAATGATCAAGGTCGCCCAAATACTCAACAGAATACTAATTTTAATAATAAACTAAATCTCCATGGATTTGACATAGACATTTCAACTATTCACTCCGTAAAGGGAGAAACACATACAGCTACATTATACCTTGAAACATTTTATCAAAATGGAAATAACAATTATGAAAGTCAAAGATTGTCTGACCAATTCAAGTTTATAAATTTCAATAAAACACAAAAATACCACAAACAATCCTCTAAAATGGCATATGTTGGTTTCTCGAGACCTACAAATTTATTGTGCTTTGCAGTATGTAGAGAAAGGTTTGACTCTCATCTTAATAGTATTGATAGAGAAAAATGGACAATAATTGAAATATAATAGAAGTATAATAGTGCTAGAAATTATTGCAATTTTTGATGATCAGGAGATTTTGGAAATAGATGTAAATTTATAAAGAGTTTTGATTAGGACAAGCAAGATGCTAGCCTCGCGGGGGCTAAAAAATTAAGAATTTGAATAGTTATTTTATAGTTTAATAAAGAGATCGGCATTGCTTCCTTAATTTATGTAATTTTGATTTTAAAATCATGATAGTCTCCCCTATTAGAAATAGATAGGTTTCGTGAAACAGTGAAAGTATGAGTGTGGTCAAAATTACAAATACCCATTCCCGGTTCTGGAACAGTCTGTTTAGTAATTGTGTCCCAAATAGGTGATGAACGTATAATATTTACTTTACCATTACATCCTGCAAAAATACAATCTCCTTCATATATTATTTCGATTTGTTTTTGTTTGATTTCTTTTATCGCTTTTACTATTAAAAGTGAGCTGAATACAATTAGGCTCACGCATAGAAAGAACGGTGTGTCAAATTTTTTAGCATCTATATAAATTATATAAAGGAAAAATAAAATGATCATTATTGTAGAGAAAAGAATGGATAAATACGATTTTAAAGGATTAAATCTTTTTTCAATAGGATAATAGGTAATATGCGGATATTTTGCAAATTTACCTTTTCCTATAGGGAAGGGATGGTAAGTTCCGTTCAATGTATCTCTAATATGTTTTTCATGATTTTCTTTTATTGCTTGAAGTTCTTCCAAAGAAAAATATTTAGTTTCTTCATGACATGTAGGATGTAAAAGAAAATGATTTTCATACCTGTCTTTTTCTTCTAAAGAAATTTCTCTATAGCTAGGTAAGCTTTTATCACTTCTGGCTATAACATGTGCTTGATGTACAGTGTATGTCAAATTTTCCATATCTATAAATGGTCTTTTACAATAAGCACAAATACCACCAGATAATCCCCAAAGAAGTTTTAAATCTCTGTGTGGAAGTTTTTTTCTGTGAACCTTTTTATTTTTTTGCATAGATATTAAAATGTATATTTCGATAATAAATCGAAATATACACTTAAATTGTTAACAAAATTACAGCCGAGACGAAGGTGTTTTTATGATAGTTACTATGTAGATAAAAATGATAGATTCAAGTTGCTGGGACAGTATGAATTTTTTATGTTTAGCTATTGGCGGGAGGTAAATTCAATTTTTTCACTACAAATATTAATATTTGCTACCCTGATATTTACACTTATTGTTTAAAAAATTGTAATTTTAGATATAAAGATTTTGTAAAAGAAAGTACTGAATCTACATATCACTTATGGGAAAAGAATAAATTGTTGATTATCAATAATTCCTTAGTTCTTAATAATTTTAAAAATAGTTTTGTATTTAGTAGCTAAGCAGAATCCGATCGGATTAGAATTACAAAACAGAGTTATTGAGTAAGATTTACTTTTTCATAAATCAGCTAAAACTCGTAGTTTTAAAATATAATGAACATTAGTGTTAAGGCATATCCTGCAAAAGATGGAGATTGTCTGTTGGTATGCTTTTTTGGTCCCGATGATACGCATCAAACTTATATCCTGATCGACAGTGGATATAATGATACCGTTACGAATCATCTGATGAAAGACTTGGAAAAAATTAATAGAGAAGGTCATGTATTAGAAAAGTTTATTATTACACATATAGATAAAGATCATATACAGGGAGCAGTCGAATTTCTTAGGCGTAATAATTCTTCTAAAATCATTGATATTAATCAAATTTGGCATAATACCTATCGACATCTTTTTAATGCAGAACCTGATCCTACAGAAATAAGTGATGATAAGATTCTTCAGCAAATTATCAGACGAGGTTATGCAAAAGATAAAGGCAAGAAAGAATCTAAAATTATCAGCGCAGCACAAGGTACAACGGTTGGTGCTTTAATCTTAAAAGGAGGGTATCATTGGAATACGGACTTTAATCAGCTTGCTGTTTCGGTAAACAATGAAAAACAAATTAAAGTCAACGATGATGCATCATTTTACCTTCTGTCACCTAATAATGATAAGCTGGACAAACTCAAAAAATTGTGGGCTAACGAGGTGAAAAAATTTGATGTCAATTATACTCAAGGAAGCTCATCATTTTATGATGACGCATTTGAGATGCTTTTATCTTGGGAAAAAGAACAAGCGGAGTTATTTCCTAAGCAAATTTCAAAAAAGAAACTGACAATTGAAGAATTGCTTGAGAAAAATTATCATGCTGATAATACGGCTTCCAATGGTAGTTCTATAGCCTTTGTACTTCAAATTAAAGAAAGAAAATTATTGTTTTTAGCTGATGCCCATCCTGATATAATTGTTAGGTCTCTGGAAGAGTTTCAAAGCGAAGGAATCATCATATTTGATTTAATTAAAGTTTCACACCATGGTAGTTTTAGAAATATTAGTTGTGAGCTTTTGAATAAAATAGACTCAGAGTTATATTTAATATCTACAAATGGAGGACGGCATAATCATCCTGATAAAGAGACACTTGCTCATATCGTTACAAGGAAAACAAAATTTAAAAGACAATTATTTTTCAATTATAAAACTGAGAATTCGATTTTTTTCGAAAATGAAGATTGGATGCTTAAATATAATTATTCAATCCATTACCTTGAAGACACATTTTATACAATTACTTTATGATAGAAAGAATTTTACACCCTCAAGAAATAGAAGCAGCAACATTTCAAATCAATTCTGAAAGTAGTTCAAGTTCTGCATTTTTTGTAGGAACAACTGGTGCAGAAAAAGTATTAATCACATGTAATCATTCTCTCCCAGAAAATGAAAATATTAATGTTATAATCAATGATTCGGAAATTTCTGCGAGCATAATTGAAAGGATTCCGGAATGTGATGTTGCTTTAATAAAGCTTAATTCAGAAGTAACAAATGTTAGTTTTCTACCTATAAAGAGTGTTGATATACCTTATAACCAAAGATGGCAGTCTTACGGGTTTCCAAAAATTAGAGTTAACTCTGGAGGAAGTTATAATGGAATTGTTTCCAGAATTGATAATTCCAAACAAAATGCTTGGGATGTTGATCTTCAATGTGACCAATATAAAGATTTAGATGATTTTGAAGGTCTATCGGGAGCTCCGCTGATTATAGATGGATATGTGACGGGAGTTATCGGTTATGACAATGTAGGAACTCTCGGTGCCACCAGCATTAAAAGAATTACCGAATGTTTAGAGAGAAATAACGTTTTATTTACTACCGTCAATGAAATATCAATACCTCAGTTGTTAAAAAATGATGTTGCCAAAAGTAAACCTAACGTGAATGTAATTGATAATATTAATGAAGTTATTCAAAAGGAGCCAAAACAAAATTTCTATTTACTAACCGGAAATCCCGGATCTGGAAAAACGACGATAGCAGCACAATTGAAATTGCAAGATGATAATTACATTGTACTCGATCGCTTTTTTGTAAAAGTTCCTGAAAATGAAGAGTATCCTACACAGATTAGAGCAACACCTGATTTTTTTATAAGATGGATTGAGGAAGTATGCCATCGTTCCCTGTATAACACAGTTCCTCCTAAACCATCACAAGATGACTCACAAAGTGGTAGAATATTTAATATTCATCAAGCGATAAAAAAACTATCTAATAATTTTCAACAACAAGGAAAAACAGCATTCTTAATTGTAGATGGCTTAGATGATGTGACCGCAGATAAAATTGAAGAATATCTGTCTGTGTTACCTCAGCCTCTCCCTTCAAATTTTAAGATTATTTTTTCTTGTGTGTCATGTAAAACACTTCCCAATTCTTACCAAGCACTGATAAATACAAATAATGAAATAAAGATTACCCCGCTGCCAATTGATGCTACAGAAAAGTTTGTGTCGGAAGAATTAAAAGGCAAAAATTTATCAACAACTCAGATAAATGAACTTGCGGAAAAGTCAGAAGGTCATCCACTGTACCTCAGATATTTGATTAGCTATATTTTGGAGACAGATGACCTTACTGAGATTGATGATTGGATTAATAAAATTCCGGTTATTAGTGGTGAGATTGAAAATTATTACAGCAGAGTATGGCAGGATATTTATGACCAGACGGACGAAGTGTGGCTTGCCGCTACTTTGGCGAGGCTGAGAGTTTCTATTGATAAAGAATTTCTGAAGGAAACTGTACCTGATTCTACTAAGCATCATTTTTTGAAAAGTTTCCAAAAAATTCAACATTTACTGCGGAATGAAGAATCAATAAGTATTTACCATACTTCTTTTTCAGATTATATCAATGAAAGATCTAAAGATATCGAAGTACAGATACATGAAAATATAGGGAATTTTATACTCAAAAATCCTCATACCCACTTTGGAATTTCTGAAAGAGTATATCATTTAGCAAATGCAGGTGATGACAGTAAAATAAATGCAATTGAACAATGTAGTCAAGATTGGATTGATGAATGTGCTGTGAACAGCGTAAATCCGGACATAGTGTTATCTGATGTTAAAAAAATCGTTGGAATTGCGGCGGATTTCGGTTTAATACATAAAGTTATTTCCTTACTGCTATTATCACAAAGGTTAAACTTCAGATACAATACATTATTTCGTGAGAATGCAATATTTCTTGTAAACGCTTTGCTTGCTCTCGGTAGGCCGGAAGAAGCGATTCGCTATGTTGTCAGGAACAAAACGTTGACCGTATCAGATGGTGATGGGCTTTATTTACTACAGAAATTTTTTGAATATGATGCGGAGAAGGAAGGAGAAATTTTACTAAATACGATCAAGCGGACTTGTGATGATATTATTGCAAAAGGTTTTGATATGGAGTCATTTAATCGTTATATAAGACTGAAATTTCCTGCAATTACATTATCATCGAATTTAGATACTGAGGAAGCATTCCGTGAATTTGGACATTTTCAGAAAGTGGCAATTAATATAATTGAAAATTCTGGAAATTCGAAAGAAGTCATTCATGCGTTTAAGGACGAAATAGGATCTGAGAATACTGGATATTTAATTTGGAGGTTCGGTGCACAGCCTTATTCGAAAAAATTAGAAGGTACACGGTTTAATTTTGATAATAAAGTCAGTGGATTCTTGGCGCTAAGTATCTACCATGCTTTTGAATTTCAATATAAGAGTCCCGACAGAAGAGAAATGGATAACCTTCCATTGTGGATAGAAGATTTGGAATATGTAGCAGAAAAATATGGTTTTCATTCTGATTATCATTTTTATTTATTATCTGCTCTGGCAGGGAGGTCGAGTAAATTAGAACTTATAGGAAGAATTCATAATGAATTATTTCCGAACCCATATTTCTTGAATATAAGAAAAGAAAATGGAGTAGATCTAGCCCCTAAAAATATCCATCATTTTATCATTTACCACGAAAGTCTTGGTTTTTTGAATAATGATAATCTATTTCCTGAGTTTTCGACGTATGGATTTTATTGTGATTGGGAAGAAAACGTGAACGCAGTATTTGGATATTTATGCTTCTTATCCGGTAAAGTAAAACGTTCTATAGTAGAGAAGAAAGCAAATGAAATAAAATTACTGGAAGAAAAGCTAGATGAACTAATAGATAGGTTGATTCCGGACTTACGAAATAGAGTTTTTTGGCAGAGAAGTTACTCCTTGCCTGAAAAACTATTTCCTACAATATTTAAAAAAATTACAAATCTATTAATCGATGCATTTCCTTATAAAATTTCAGAATTTGTTGAAAAAATATTGCAAAAAAAACACTATCAGTTAGGTTTATACACTGAAGGGTACATTGAAAGTTTATTTGTTATTTCTCGTGAGTTAGCAAGAGATGGGGATCATGATGTATCATCATTTAAAGTAGTAAAAGTACTGGAAGAACATATTTTAATGACGGTTGAAAACCGATGGGAGCGGAATGAATATTTGTTGAGACTTATTGAACTATACGCTATTTTACAGAGTGACGATAAGGCAAAATCTGTGTTTAAAGAAATGATAAGTACATCTATGGGTCCTACCTGGTATAAGGAAGATCAATTGGGTATCATTAATACAACCGTATCTAATATTGTTCCTCACAATGGAGATATGTCATATTTGAAAAATTTTGCCGCGCATCTGGATTATGCATCAGGAGAGATGACTTTTCAAAGATATATTAAGCAGCAACAGGAACAATTTGTGGGCGATCTAACTAAAATTGGACTTTTAAAACAAGCTGTGGAATATATTAAATATCTAATATTACCAGATTACAGTACTGTTATCAATAATGCCGAATCATTTAATGTAGATATGCCGGAAACAGGAGAAGGTTATATATTGGGTGCAAACGCAATCGAAGAACAGAGTGCAGTGCTGGCATTAATACAAAATATAGATCCCGAAAACTCTTTAATTGTCTGGGCACTTAGTGAGTTATGCATTTTAGGAGCAGACTATCATCTAGCAGATTATGCAAAAGAGCATGCAAAGATTATAAATAATTTTGAGAATTCTGATTCTTCCAGATTAGATACTATTTTTAGAAGATGGTCTAAATTCATTGTGTCTGAATTTAATGGTGAATATCGTAGTGAATATCTTGAAGAATTTTTTGGTAATATAAGTTCAACAAACCATGTGCTTGCTAAAAAATATTTAGAGGAAGTCGGTATGACAAATTTGGAATCAAACACGGAACATATTGATACAGATACAAGACCTAAGGAAAATACTGATGATCCTCTGAACGCTTTAGTTGTAGCTAAAAATAATGCGCAGCAAAAACTTGATACCGAAAATAAAAGTGAGGCAAGAAAAATAATCACTAATGCTTTAGAGGATATTCAAAATCAAAAATACGGTGTTTGGGCATATAATTATTCTCATAAAATAACTGATCTTAAAAATCTATACACTCAGAGTTATAACAGTTCTCCTGAACTGATAAAAAGTTTGAAAAATCTTATTCTTAATGAACCTTATTATGATGAATGGATTATAGCTGACCACATAATAAAATTTCTTCAAAACAGTGAAGATGAAAATGAAAAAAAATTAATACTTCAGGCTGTTAATGAGCACCTCAGTTTAATGATAAAAACTCCGCAGCAGTATTACAATAGATATGATTGGATGACCACTCTATCTCAGGGAAAATCTGATCTAAAAAAAGAGGAAGTACTATTGGGCTTGTTAATTTGGTTTTTAAATCATCCATCACTGACTGTGAAAAATCGAGTAATTGAAATCTTAACTTGGTTGGGAAGTGTTATTCCTGAAAAAGTTGTCGGAGGGCTGATTGATGAAATAATATCTGGTGGATATAAAATTTCGAAAGAACTTTCGGCTTCCGTAATTCATCAGTTATCCAATTTAAATCCAGCCGGATTTTCTCAAGAATTTAAATCGGCATTAGAAAATAATTTAGAGGTATTGTTGAAGCAGGAGCATTTTATGATAAAAAACTCACTGTTAGACGCTATGATTGAACAACAAAATTTGGGCATTTCGGACTTTGAAGATATGATTAAGTTACTTGAAGATACTTTTGTCAAGAGTCCTACTGGCAGTGGAGAAATATTTTTCGATGAAATTTATTTACAGCCTATAGATGAATTTTTATACGACCTTAATGACTTAGGAATACTAACCAAAGAGTTTGCAGAGAAACTTATTTCAAATATTGAAAATCTACTACCCTTACCTATAAAAGATTGCCAAAAAGCAAGCGGATATATTGATAGAAGCTTCAACAATCATAATAATATTCCGTTAGTATCTGATTTTGAAACTTTATTAAAATATGCATTGAATATTGCGGTATACTCTTGTACAGTCTTGAAATCAAGAAAAGAGGTCGCGAATATCTTACGATTCTATCAGCCTATATTTCCAGAGAATAGATTAAATGCAGATTTCAGAAATTATAACGAGTCCTTTGAAAATGAGATAAAGCACTTATTTGAGACAGGCCAGCTTAATTTTGAAAAATTAAAAATCAATGGAGAAATCCCTTTAAGCTATCATAGTGTGATCAAAGATGAAATAAAGAGAAATAAGCAGGAAATAATTGATGTCGTTGGCTATCTGGTGCCATTATCTGAAGTTGGCCTAAGAGCATCAACATATCCTTGGCCATCTTTTTTAGAAAATGAATATCCTATAGATATTCCTAAAAGTGGAAATGGAAAAATAGTCCCATTGTTTATTAAATGCGATGATGCAGGGAATGTTACGGGAAGTGATTTAGTTCCCGCAGTTTTAAATGAAACGGTGATTGATATCTTACCAGATTTACAGAATGATATAAAATCAAAATTTTGGAGAGTTGGAAGAAATTGGGGAAATAATAACAAAGGAATTTCTTCTAATATCGGATATTTCTCAACTATCCCTCTTGATAAAATTGATAATATCAAACTTCAATATAAAGTAGTACTGAGAATATTTTATGGATATAATTCTTACATGGTCGATATATCCGAACAAAAAATATTAAATTATGATTACCCCAGATAATAGAAAACAATTTGAGCGACATATTCACATTTTAGCTGAATCCATTGAACAGGGAACATTTAAATCTCTTCCAGATCATAAAATAATAATGAGTTTGCTGAAGACTAAAAAGCTTCCCAATAAGAGAGTAAATTTTATCACTGTAGATGAACGGTCAAGATTATTGGCAAACTCATTAGCTAATTTTGACAGACCAGAATTTAAAAATAGTAGAGATGCCAGATAATAGAAGAGAATTGGAAAGAAATTTAAGTTTGCTTTTAGAAAAGAAAGTTAATGTAACTAATTTTAAGATGTTAAATGCGGCTGAAAAAGCAAGGTATGCACCTAATGGAAGAATGAATCTTAGAACAATCACACAAAGTATTGCATTAACAGCAAACACAACTGCTAGGATGGCGGAGGAAAAAGATAACTATACTGAAGATTTATAAAGTAATCTGTAATACACAAAATTATATCAATTTTAGTAAGTATTCCGACACGGTTAATTACTAATTACATGGTATGTTGAGTATTTTTATTAGGATGGCAACTTGAATGTACTAAATTAAAATTTTACTATTTATCAACCAATAAACTAGATTACCAAGCAAGTGATATTTTAGCTTTTTGATGCTGTTCATTCAAATATATCATGGACATTTTAATTATAGTGATCATTATTTTTTTTAAATAAAAAATAGAGAAAGTAATTTTTGTCTTTGATAGTCTGTGTTTTAATAAAATCTAGCAGTCAAAAAGAGTCTTTTTTTTGTAAAAACTAAAAAAAAGCATATATTTGCACCAGTTAAAAACAAACGCTCCTAATCTTATTAAAAAAGTGACCTATTCGGTGACCTACAAAATAAGAGAACAGCATAAAGCTTATGGATAGGACTTTTTCTAAAAAAGTACAAGTCCCGTCCGGATCGCAGAAGTTTTCATCAATTTACTTTAAAAAAATTGATCCGGTAGTTCAGCTGGTTAGAATGCCGCCCTGTCACGGCGGAGGTCGCGGGTTCGAGTCCCGTCCGGATCGCAAATCTTTAAACCCCCTTCAATTATTTGAAGGGGGTTTTTGTTTTTATAACTTTATATATGAATTTCTTAGAATGAAGGTTTATTGTTTTCAGGAAATAGTATCAGAAATACTTCTATCATTCATCTTCTTCTTTTATGTTAAGCTTCATATATTTTGCGGGACTTATTCCTTCAAACTGCTTAAATACCCTGTTAAAAGTAGATTGGCTTGTGAACCCTGCTTCCGTGTAAATGTATACTAATGTAAAATGTTTTGATTTCTCTTCTTTCATCAGTTCTTTAACATATTTTATTCTGTACGAGTTGAGATAGTTATTAAAATTAGCGTAGCCCTTAAGTTTGATGGCTTTTGATATATAGGTATTATTTGAATTTATTTGCGTAGCTAAATTGGATATAGTTAAATCACTATTTTTAAAAGGTTTATTAGTCTCCATGAATACTGAAATATCATTAAATAAGTCTTTATACTTTTCCAGGTCTTTTTGGAGAGATTTATTTATTATCCTATCTCTGTCTTTATTCTGTTTTTCGGCAGGGAAGAATAAAGGTGTTTTCAGTTTATCAAGATAGTAAAGTAATAGTACAAATACAGATATATTACAAATTACTACAAGAATATCAGATGTCAAAAGTTGTTTTCTGGTCATGTACACTTCCTGATAATTTATTTTTTCTGCTAAAACAATAATGATAATGACATATAGAAAAAGACCGATTGTGTATCTAATCATCATTCTTACTGAAAAGAATATATATACAACAAAAGGAATCGGTAATATCCACATGTAGGAAATGAAGGAATAGTGCCAGAAAATAATAAAATAGGGTGAAATATACAAGGGTGCAAGTATAAGCCAACAATGCACTGCAGTTTCTACATTATAATTTCTGCTGGTTATCAGTATACTGTAAAAAATACAAAATAGTCCTGCTGCTATATAACAAATGATAAATTTGTTGAGATTGATTGATAAATAAAAACATGCGAATATCAAACAAAACAGCACTATGAGATATAAGTACTTTCTTATTAGCTCTCTTTTTATCAAATCATGTTCCATATTTTGCGCTTACTGTATAGTAGTTAAATGCAAATATAGTTTACTTAACTAATTTTTTTTTAATAGATGTTTACCATTTTCGATATTTTTTACTAATGTTGAATATGACTAGTTTAAATTATTGATTGTTAGGTTTTTATTAAATGTTAATCATATGTAGGATGTGGCTTATTTTTGAAAATTCTGGATATAGTATTCCTCTACCTTTGACATTATTCAAACAACGCTTAACAGCTATTTAAATGTCAACTTATGAAAAAAAAATTATTTTTCCCATTTTTGATGGTATGTTCGAATTTATTTTTCGGACAGGTGGGTATTAATACCAGTACACCGAAAGCAACTTTAGATATAGTGGCTAATACCAATAATAGTCCTATAGGAGTTCTTCCTCCTCGCTTGTCGGGAGATCAGCTGCAGGGAATGGATTCTTATTACAATGATGATCAAAAAGGAGCTATTGTATTTGTTACTGATGCAGTAAGCTCGCCATCTCCAAAAACTAAAAATATATCCACCGCAGGATACTATTATTATGATGCTATTCTATCCCAGTGGATAGCTTTGGGAAGTGGTTCGGAGCCTTGGAAAAATACGGATGGGCAAGGAGCTGTTTCAAATACAGAGCCTATCTACCATATGGGACAGGTATCTATCGGGTCATCTTTAGCAGATACCAATGCCGTATTGGATATCAGCTCCAATGCAAAAGGTATACTCTTACCAAGGATGTCAAGTTCAAACAGGAATGCTATTTCAACTCCGGCAGCTAACGGGCTGCTAATCTACAATACAACGACTAACTGTCTGAATTATTTTGACGGAAATGCTAGTAAATGGCTCAGTTTATGCGGTTCTTTTGAGCCTGCAACCTTTGGGCTGCTGGATTGTAGTAGTCCGACCGGACCGTCAGGTACCTATACGCAGGGAACGATATTAGACGCCGTAAACAATACCTATACCATAAAAGTAAACGTTACAAGTGTCGGTAATTATCAGATCCTAGCCACCACAGGAAATGGATACTCCTTCAGTAAATCAGGGACCTTTACAGAAACAGGTATTTTTGATGTAGTATTGGCTGGACAAGGGAGCCCTATAACAGGTCCTTCAAATAATAGCCCCTCAATCACCTTTAATGGTGTAAATGTAGCTCCTGCATGTACACTGCCGGTAATACATGTCAATGGTTCGACAACATTATTTTCTATCAACTGTTCAGGCAGCACTGTTCATGGAATCTACAGACAGGGAATCGCCTTGGATGCTACGAATTATATTGATATTCCTGTTACTGGTGTTACGACACCAGGTAATATTATAGTGGAAACCTCCTTAATCAATGGGGTGAAATTTTCATCAGGAACTATTGCAATAGGAGCTTCCACAAACAGCATAAGACTTTATGGTCAGGGTACTCCTGCCATTGTAGCGAATAATAGCTCATATAGTTTTACTATCCCAGGATCTGTGACATGTACCTTTACTATCAATGTGATTACAAGTGTGGGAACGTTTGTTAATCCGGCAGACAGATGTTACCAGATTTTACAATTGAATCCGGCAGCAGCAGACGGAGAGTATTTTATTAAAGGTTTGAACGGAACAGCTACCAAGACTTATTGTGACATGACCAATGGAGGCTACACCTTAATTCAATCATATTCTGAAAAAGCAGCCTTTGTAGATGATACCAATTTTCTGATCAATAACTCTCAAAATCTGAATGTTAATGATAACAGAAATTATACTGCAGCAACAGGACTGTCCGGTATTGTAACTTATAAAAATTATTTGTTACCTGTTGCTGTACGACAAAATATAAGAAGTAATGCGACAAAAAATCAATACAGGGTAAGAATTGTGAATGATGTGGCTAATGTAGCTAATAATACAGACTCATGGGCTAATAATAACTATGTAGTAATTGATTTTAATATTCCTACTTCAGGTGCTTATGACATGATTGGGGGAATATTTGCTGATTTTCCTTATGTGAAAGTTTCAGGGAAGATTTTTGGAAAGAATTATAGTATGGATGGAACAATCAATGGTAACTATGTTTCATTTGATGGGCAGGCATGGAATTATGCAAGACTTTATAATGCAGGATATGCTAAAGTGATTAGTCATCAGAATGCCCCTCCAAGTTATGCTTTTTCTTATACAGCAAGTAATGGGGCAACCATCAATACAAATTTAACGGCACTTGATGATATTTGGGGGAACTATGGTGATAGTACTTTCAATCATCATATCGGAAAATGCGGAAATGCCGCATCTGATGATTATGCAGGGGTTACAGAATGTGTAGGAACTGGTAGAGCACCGCATTCGTTTAACAACGGTGAAGGAAGATATGTCCAGTGGTTTGTTAAATAAAAAATAATATTTGACGGCAATGCCTCTCAAGATTGTTCTTGTAACTTTTTCAGAATCATAGACTATTTTTAAGGAACAAAGATGCATTGCCGTTTTTTAATACTTCAATATCAGCCATGAATAATTTAAAATCTATCAATATCAGTCATTTAATAAAACAAAGGTTGGAAGAACTTGATATGGATATGGACAGAATTTGTAACTTTTTTAAATATGAAAGAGAAAAAGTTGAAGAGATTCTTCAGCAAGAGTCAATGGATACTGAGATTCTATTAAAATGGAGCAAACTCTTAGAATATGATTTTTTTCGCATTTATACACAACACCTAATACTTTATGCGCCTCAAAGCAAAATAAGTAGTGGGAAATTGACTAAAAACAGAAAAACTTTACTCCCTACATTCAGGAAAAATATTTATACCAAAGAAATAATAGATTTTATTCTGGAAGAAGTTGATAAAAAAGAAAAAACAAAGCAGCAAATTATTGATGAATACAGAATACCTAAAACGACTTTATTCAAATGGATCGCAAAACACAAAGAAAATTTCTGACCCCAGATTATAAAAAAATTTATAGTGATATGATCACGAAAAAATTTCCGGATAAAAAAAAAAGTTGCGAAAAGATATTAAGTAAGCAAGAATTATCTGTAATGGATGTCATCGTTCTTAACTCTCTGATATTTGGAACTGTAGGTAATCAAAATTATGATTTCAATCAAAAGTGCCGTTCGTACGATAAAAAGACAATATTTTTCATTTTAGATTATCAAAAAAAAAAAAATTAAACAACACTCAGGTGGCTGCATACTTTAGATTAAGCAGAAATACCATAAGTGCATGGAAAAAATTATTTTATACAAATGAATAGTGTTTAATGTGTTGGTTTTTTAGTTGGATATGAAGATTCTACCATAAAGTAGATTCCAGCTGTATTTCATTTTTTTTAACCCGTTCAACTGTTTGAAGGGGTTTCTTGTTGATGTGAATTTTCTTTAAATTTTACGAAACAATATATTCCACAATAGCCTCGCAATGTATTTTTGTAGTATCAAAGACAGGAACGGTAAAATCATCCTGACTGATAAGCATAGGGATTTCCGTGCAGCCCAGAATAATACATTCAGCACCACGGTTGATCATTTCTTCTGCAATGGAAATATAATTGATTTTAGTTTCAGGATTAATGAATCCTACTCCCAGTTCATCCTTTACGGTATGCTGTATATAGTCCCTCGTTTCCTGATTTTCCGGGATCAGCACTTCAAGGCTGTATTCTTCAAGTTTATTTTTGTAGAAATCCATTTCCATCGTAAACTTTGTTCCGATTAAGCCAACTTTTGTAAGCCCGGCTTTCTGTATGGCTTTTGCGGTTTCTGTACCTATATGGATAATCGGAAGTTGTACAGAGGCCTGAAGCTCGTCTGCGAACAGATGGGCTGTATTGGCACAAAGCACAATGCTGTCTGCTCCGGTGTTTTTAAGGTGATTGCAGGCGTTTAATAATAATTCGAAGGAATTCGTCCATCCTTTAGCCTGAAGGTCTCCAAAATTCAGGGAATAGATCATGCATTCCGCAGCATTCAGTCCTCCCAGTCTTGCATTGACCCCTTCATTGATGAATTGATAATAATCCAATGTAGATACCCAGCTTATTCCGCCTA
Source organism: Chryseobacterium sp. OV279 (assembly GCF_900128945.1). Taxonomy (GTDB): domain Bacteria; phylum Bacteroidota; class Bacteroidia; order Flavobacteriales; family Weeksellaceae; genus Chryseobacterium. The sequence goes on from NZ_FQUD01000002.1 coordinate 322,670, forward strand.
CCAGTCCTATTTTTTTCATACGTTTTATTATTGACTACAGAAGACAAATCTAGATAAAAGTTTTGATGGATCCTGCCTATCTGTTGGAATATTATCGGTTTCAATGGTTGATGTATGGGTAGAAACTCGTAAGCCGGTCAGTACATAACTAAAGGCTGCTCAGGTGTCAATATTCAGTGAGTAGGAATTTTGGTTAAACACAGGTTCAGTTTTTTCCGGGTATATGTTTGTTAAAAGGAGTATATTCTATCGCTATTTTTGTCAGATCGTTCAGACGAATGATTTATTCACGGTTTATTGCTACATTAGTGAAATTCATAAACAGATTCAATGTCACAGAGAAAATTTATTCTGCTTTCCATTCTTAAAACATGGTTTATTGCTACAATAGTTTCGACGGTTATTCTGCTTATTTACATGATGATCACCGAAGTTCCGCGTGATCATGAACATCCCAGAAACTGTGATATGAGTGGGATTGCCTATGGTCTTTTGATTCTCTGGATTCTGTCTTTGTCGATGGTTTCTTTCAGCAGTCTTTTTTCTTTGTTAAAAAAATTTCGGGGAAAAATAAAAAGGTGGCTGTGCTGGTTTCTGCTTCCTATATTGATCACCGGATACTTTTTCATTGAAATTTCCGGTGGAAAGATGGATGGCCAAGGAGCTGTGTTTTTGTTGATCTCCAATCTTCCCTGGTTTCTTCTGTGGGGAGTTTATTATTCTAAGTTTAATTCTATACTCAAATGATCTTGTCAGCAAGTCTTCTGAATGTTAGGCTAAGGAAATTATCGGTTTCTGAAGGCATAATTACGGCTTAATACTGAATGCTGCATTTTTCATATCTGATCTGAACCTTAAAGAATTATGCATGAGCGCCTAATAATTCTCTGATCTGGTAGAGGAATCTTTCAATCAGTCTTAAATCTTTTGTGATGATTTCAGCGGTACCTTTCAGTTCTCTGTTAAGAGGCAGTACTTTGTTAAATGAAGTAGAAAGCTTTTTTGGGAGTCTGATCTCTGCGTAATAATTCCCTTCCTTATCCGGAACTGACGATATGTTTTGCACTCTTCCTTCCACGATTCCGAATTCCTGAAAAGGATAATTATCAAGTTTTATCAGCACTTTCTGACCAGGCTTTACTTTACCTGAGTTGGTTGATGGTATCATTAATCTGCCAATCATTGTTTCGTGCTCTTCAGGCATGATGGAAACAAGGATTTCTCCGGCTTTTACAAACTGGTATTTTCCCAAATGTTGCTGAAAGCTTACGGTTCCGTTAGTAGAAGAAATGAATACATAATTTTGTTCCCATTCTTTCAGTGATTTTCTTAACTGCTCAAACAGCTGCGTGGTCCGGGAAGAAAAGGTGATTTTATCTTTTTCTGCATTGATTGATGTTCCGCTTTTTGTTTTATGAATTCCTGAGATTCCTTCCTGAAGCTGTGAAATGGACAGATTAATATTTTCAACATTCTGTTTTGCCTGCAAAAGGTTTATTCTTTGCTGATCCATTTCTGAGGTAGAAATAACGCCCTGATTATAAAGCTGCCGGGAACGGTCAAATTCTTTTTTGGACAAATCGTATTTAGCCTGCTCCATCTGCTTTTGTTGCTGAAAAGACTGAATTCTGCTATTGGATTCCAAAAGGCTACGCTCGGCTGAAACATTTTCTGGTGCATAAGGTTGCAGACGGGTATAGAGCTGTTCATCTGTCAGAGCCTGTGCAAATGTATTATAATCTGCCTGAACTTCACCAAGATTGAGCCCTGATGCTTCTTTCAACGGGAAGTTTTGCAGTTGTGTGTGTTCTACAGTACCTGTGATATCAATAAGTCTTAAAACATCCTGATAACGGGCAGTAGATTGCAGAACCAAAAGAAGCTGACCTTTTTTCACTTCTTCATGGTCCTTCACTAAGATGGCTTCTATTTTACTGTTTACCCTTGATTCTATTTTTTCGGGTGGATTCTGGGTGGAAATGATAGCCTGAGAGGAAACAAATTCAGGATACCGGATGATATAACTCATCAGAAGGATGAACAGTAAAATAATTAAAATAATGGTATTACCCCTTCGGATCATCCAATGCGGCGCACCTGTTAGAATATCCTGAACACCCTCAGAACGTAATTCTATCTCATCTAAAACGTCTGTCTTTAGCTTCATTTTAATTTCCAAGTTCTAACTGATTTTTTACTAATCGGTAATATTCTCCCTTCCGGGCAACAAGTTCTGTATGATTTCCTTCTTCCACTACCTTTCCCTGATCCAGTACAATTATTTTATCGGCATGCTTTACTGTTGATAATCGGTGAGCAATGACAACAGCTGTTTTACCCCTGAAAAACTGTTCCATATTTTCCATAATCACTTTTTCGTTATTGGCATCCAGAGCACTGGTAGCCTCGTCGAAAAATATGTATTGCGGAGATTTGTATACTGCACGGGCAATGAACAGGCGCTGTTTCTGGCCACCGCTTATCCCTATACCTTCATTCCCAATCTTGGTGTTATAACTCAGGGGGAGACTTTCTATAAATTCTTTGATATTGGACATCTCAACTGCTTTACGAAGTTTTTGTTTGTCTACGTAATCTTCTCCAACCGCAATGTTGTTGGCAATCGTATCATTGAATATATAGCCTTCCTGCATGACCACACCACAATGGCCCCGCCAGAATCTTGGTGAAATATTCTTCAGTGGAATGCTGCCTATTCTTAATTCTCCTTCCTGAGGTTCATAGAATTTCATAAGGAGTTTTAGCAAAGTTGTTTTTCCGCTTCCGCTGGCCCCTACAATAGCTGTTGTTTTTTGATGGGGAATGGTAAGGTTAAGATGTTCGAAAATATAAGTACTGGAACCCGTATACCGGAAAGAGAGGTCTCTGAGTTCTATATTCTGCTCAGGAATTTCTGCGACATAGTGTTCATCCGTATTTTCTTCATCATCCTTATCGTGAATTTCTCCCAAGCGTTCCAATGAGATTTTCGCATCCTGGGTCTGTCTGATAAAATCGATGAGCTGCATCAGGGGACCATTCAGCTGGCCAATAATGTATTGTACCGAAAGCATCATCCCTAAAGTGAGGTTTCCCTCTAATACGAGCTTTGCAGAAAGGAAGCTTACCAGAATGTCTTTCATCTGATTAATAAAATTTCCTCCCACAGATTGCCATTGCTCCAATGAAAGAGATTTTATCTGGATTTTAAAAAGTTTTACCTGTAAAAATTCCCAGCCCCAGCGTTTTTGTTTTTCGGCATTATGCATTTTAATTTCCTGCATTCCATTGACGAGTTCTATCACTTTGCTTTGTTCCTGAGAAATCTGGGAGAATTTTTTATAATCAAGCTCTTTCCTTTTTTTTAGAAAGAAGGTAATCCATCCGATATACAGTGCGGCACCCAGTAAGTAAATAATAAACAGTCTGTAATCATATAGAAGCAGGACTATGCTAAACACAATAAGGTTTACCAGTGAAAAAAGGGTATTTAATGATGCACTGGTCAAAAGCTGTTCTATCCTGTGATGATCATTGATTCTCTGCATGATATCTCCAGTCATACGGGTGTCAAAAAAACTGATGGGCAGTTTCATGAGCTTAATAAAGAAGTCGGAGATAATAGAGATGTTGATGCGGGCAGAGAGATGGAGCATGATCCAGCTGCGTATGACTTCTATTCCCATTCTTCCTACAAAAAGCATGATTTGTGCTATGAGAACCAGATAAATGAAATTGAGATCATTATTCTGAATACCTATGTCTACAATGCTCTGGGTAAGGTATGGGAAAATAAGTGAAAGCAAGCTGCTGACCAACAGTCCAAGACTAAGCTGGAAAATCAGTTTTTTATACTTAAAAAGATATTGTGAAAGAAATGCAAAACTGGCTTTACTTTTCGCATCATCCCATTCTGTCTGGTAAAATGCAGGCGTAGTTTCCAAAAGGAGTGCAATACCTTCTGCTGTTACTGAATTTGCTTTTTCTCCAATCCAGAGTTTGATGAACTCTTCAAGGGTATAGGTAATTAAGCCATAGCTTGGATCAGAAATATAAAGGGTATACTTGTTTTTATTTTTTTCTATCTTATAGAGGACGACATAATGATTTTTATTCCAATGAATAATGCAGGGTAAAGTAACTTCGGAGACAAGATCTTCAAAGTTTATTTTTACACCCATGGTACGAAACCCGAGGGTTTCTGCAGCATCGCTAAGTCCAAAGAGACTGCTGCCTTCACGGGTTGTTTCGGCAAAGCCACGTATCTGCTGTAACGGAATGCTTTTTCCATAATATTTGCTGACAATCCGTAAGCATGTAGGGCCGCAGTCTTTTGCGTCCGGCTGTTTATAGAAGGGAAAGGTGCTCAATTTACAGATACTTTTGTTTTCCTGTTTCTGATCTGTAATATTTCCATAGAAAATGATACAGAACGAATTCATTTTCTCTTGGTGAGCTTCTGAAAATTCTGTTGCAGGACATATGAATTAAACTGGTTAAAATATTCATCGTATCATTTTCAGACAAATGATTTTTGATTTCCAGAATGCTGCTTTTCATGCCTGTATAGCGATGCCCACTGCAGGTAGTGAAAAATGGATCAGACATGGCATTTTGAATCTTGTCTTTAGAGGCTCTGTATTTGAAATCCAATTCTTTAGACATGTATTTGTTGATCTGGAATTCTTTACTGAAAGAATCGTTTAAAATGGTTGATAGGCGCAATTTATCATCAAGATTAAACCCGAAATTGGAAAGCAGTGCATCTATAGAATGAATGGCAAAAAGCCACCTTTCATCTTCATTGAGATCCTGCTCGTAAAAAAAGTGCAGATAATTAACGACCATGATGCTGTCCTGAGAGAAGATGTTTTCAGCAAATGGCATGCAGCGGTTATAATACCTTTCCAGCTCTCTTTCATAAGTATCGGTCTGTACTTTATAGATAACTTTTCTTTCTACCAGAGGATGGATAAGCTCGTGGAAGCCGATGATCAGGTCACCTAATTTACTTTTGTCTTCCACAAGAAACCGGAGCCTCAAATGATAACCTCCTTCACTGTATCGGATATAGAAGAATTGACTGACAGAATCTGTTAAATGCTTTTTAACAAATGGCAGAATGAAATCCGTCAATACCAAATCCGAATTAAATTCCCCTAAGAATAATTTATAGTATAACCAATCGTCTCCTAAAAAAAAACTTCTCTTAATCATTGTATTTACTGCTTTTGGCATAAAGAAAAAATAAACTCATTACAATAGTCTTCGCCCTTCTCATTTTTGACGATGGAATTGTATTCGCTGTATAAATATTCCTCGAGAACCAGATCTCTCTTTTTTTGAAGAATGTCGATAAAAAGGTTTTGGTAGACAGGATTTTCAAGGTTGAAATACAGCTTGTTGTCAGCCTCTACAAGCACCATTTCTGCGGGCATCTTGATTTCACTTCGCCATTTTTTCAGTTCGTCTGCCAGGTTTTCCTTATCCTTGAAACGGGTGATCAGATTGGGTTTCAGATACCAGCAGGCTTTGGAGATAATTATATTTTTGTACTCTATTCTCGGGTAGAAGACAAAGCTTCTGGACAATGCGCCCCAATCGAAGTTTAAAAACATGCGCGTATTCTGATACTGGATATCGCATAAGAAACGGTATATCGAAAGCAGAAACGGATTGGTGTAGTTATGTGCATTGGTGAGCATTGGGATCACATACTTATTCAGTTTTTTCGATTTTAAAACAATCCTGTCCTCAATCAGTCTTACATAGAGATCATCGAGGGAGATCTGACATGAAGGGTCAATATTGGACTTGGCCAGATAAGGAATTTCGTATTTTCTCAGTGCCGGTCTCAGCAGGATATTGCCCACTCTGGATTCCGGTAAATGGGTGATTTCTGCAAATACCACCTGATCATTCAGATATTGGTCTTCTTTATCTATTATTTCTGAACAGAGATCATATACGTCTTTATTGGAATTGGAAAATCTCATTAATAGATTGGCTGCTGAAGAGCCCATGCATCCGGATATATGAATCACAGGCTTCTGATCTTTCTCATAAATTTCTGTAGAAACCGACATTGTTTTAGGGAGATCATCCCAGGTATCGCTAAGCTGTTTCAGATCCTCATCATTGATATGGATGCTGTATGATCCGGAGAGATAAGTTTCAGACAGTTTATACAGAAAAGAATTGGCGATGCCGTCCTGAGGTGATGCCCCGTTGGCATTCCTGTCCATTTTGAAATGAAGCCCTTTGAGAAGCGGGGATTCCGTTTTATTCTGAGACATGCCATAAGGAATACCCGTATCACTGTCGAGAACTTCAAGAATAGGAACTTCCTGATCCTGAAATCTTGTATAAAATGTGTTTTTAAATTGATCCAGAGATGGGTTGGATGTCTTTTTTCCTAATTTATTTAAGATTTTTACCCCTGCCATCAGATCTTTTTTTAATGATGCGGAAAGGGTGTTTTGTATTAAGTTGGTATTGAGATTGGACTGGAATAGATTCTTATCATCTACCATTTTGATTTCGGTAGAGTGCAAGGCTGTGCCTACCTGTTCATATTTTTCTATATTATCTGTTTTTCCGGGAGTATCTACGGCAGATAAAGTATTTTTTATTTCATTCAGGAATGTATACAGTGAGTGTAATTCCGGAATGTCTTTAATTTTTCCCAGAATAAAATCCAGAATGTCATCCCCTGTGGTATAAGGTTCCAGTTCACTGATCAGGATCTGAGAGTCTATCAGTTCGTTGATGAAATCATTAGAGTCGTCTTCTTCGAATCCTTCTGCAACAAGCATTTCTACCAATGATGTGAAAGGTGTACCGTCTTTGGTCTTTTCCAGAATAGCCTGAAGGATATCCGATGTTTCTATAGAGGTAAGAAGATGGTTTCTTATCCCGCTGATGTATTTATACTCAATGTATTTAAGAGTGTCGGTATAGGTATAATGGCTGATGGAAGTATTGGGGAAATATTGTAGATACTTTCTGACTTCTTTATTTTGATTAATGATCTGGATCACCGAAAACAGAATATTCATATCCAGCTGAACATGATTTTTGAAATCATTGATCTGGCCCACAACCGTTTTGCTTTCTTCTCCTGTGAACGTACCTACGCTGATTCCTGCAAAAAGGCCGAAAGGAGTACACCGGGTACTCATTCTGGAGAAATATTTTAAGATAGAAAAATAGGCTTTCGGATCTAATTTATTTTTTGTATTTCTAAAACTGATCAGGGTATTATAGAAATCTCTGGAAGCGATGTACAGAGCTTCCATAAAGACAGGATTGTCTGTAAGACGTTCAAGATCATCAAAAGAGACGGTCTTGAAAAATTCAGCATTACAACTTAATAGAGGAGTTCTGAGTGCATATTTATCCAGAATTCCGTAGGTTATCTTTTCCATTGATAAAAAAATCTGTTAAAAAAACTATGAGTATCGTGATACACATGATCACTCCAACTCCATTAAAAAGGTCATTCCCGTTCTGTATGATCATTTTTTCGCTGAATACAGCGGCATACGCATTAAAGCTGCCATGCAGGATTCCTATGAGGTATAAGCTGTTGCTCTTTTTTAAAATATAGGAAAAGTAAAAAGATACGATGATGCATAGCACACACATGGTAATGATTCCCCAGAAGGGATGAGACGGGTAGTTGTGCCCGTTGAAAATAAGAGGAGCATGCCACAATCCCCAAATCACACCTATGATGATATTTTTTTTGAAAAAAGGAAATGAAAGGTGCTTTTCCATAAAGCCTCTCCAGCCAATTTCTTCTCCCAAAGCAATCAGTCCGTTCAGGGTAATTCCGCTGAGGGTGTTGATGATAAAAAATACCAAGAGAAGAATAGGTATAGACAAAGCCCTTGATTCAGGAAGTATATCCTTAAACTGAGGGACAATAAGATCCAGATCTAAAAGCTTTCCAAACCCGGGAACCTGAAAAACATTTCCGATGAGGTACTGAAAAATGATATAAACAACAGGGATCACTAAATTGAAAATAACAAGATATTTCAACAGCATCCTGATTCTTATCTTCTTTAAAGACAGATTATAGTACCGTATAAAAGTCTTTACATCTTTTTTTTCGATGATAAAAGCAACAATAGCGGGAGTGATCATCAGAATAACCGAAAAAAAGATCTGAATGAGCATTGCATTGTGCTGAAATGTATCTTTCAATACATAGATGAGCCCTCCGGCAATCATTGAAATAAGGTATACGGCTGCTACAAATAATTTAACTTTTTTATTCATATTAAAATTTAAACATAAGAAAACACAACTTTACCCATTCTGTTTGAAGAATTATAAGTTTTTTCAAAGAAACTGATTTCTTCCCCAATAGTGAAAACTTCGTCTATTAAAATATCAAATTTACCTTCTTCATAATGCTTTACAGCCATGTTGAAATCTTCCTCCAGCCCTATACAATTCCCTATGATTGAAATATTTTTTGCCAAAACCTGCATGATGATATCTTTCATAAGGCCAGGTCTTTCGTGGTGTGAACGTACAGAGAAATCAGCGTACTGGTCATACAGCCCGCAGGTAACGTATTTGGAGTCATAATCCATAAATTTCAGAACCCTTTCCAAATAAATATCAGACATAGGATCAATGACGGCATTGAACAAACCGTTCTGTCTGGTAAAATTTACCAAAGCTTGCCCTTCTTCAGGCTTAGCTTCATAACGGTCTACTACAAACACTTTTTTCACGCCGTAATTGTACAGAATATCATGATCTTCATGCGAAGACGTGATGGCATATACTTCTACCGGAAAATTACGGAGAGCACTGATAACGGCTAAGGAAGTATTGGATCTGGCTGATGTCACCAAAACTCTGGCATTAGGAAAAACAATCTTCCGGATCATGGAGTAGGTGGTAAATGCGGCAATAGGAAATGCTGCTGCCACCGCATCAGGCATTGAATCTGGAATTTTTACCAGTTTATTTTCTTTGAAATCGTCTATCCTTCTGGAGGCATGGTTGGATGGAATACCACCCACATATCCTTTTGTATACGATGGATACGCAATATTGGGAATAACACGGTCGCCAATTTTGAGCCCTGTAACGTTTTTACCAATTTCTATCACTTCCCCAACGAACTCTGAGCCCATATAGGAAAAAGTAATTTCATCATCAGCTTCCATATCCTGGACCTCTTTATTGTAGTGCAAAATAAGAGTTTTATCCCTGTAATTACACGAAAATGCCGTTTTTCTCACCACTACACGGTCGTCATCATTGATTACGTTAGAGATGCTCAAATCATTTTCAGTAACCAAACCGATATTCACCGTACTTTTTTCTAAATTAAAATGACCGCAGTGCTTGATCTCGTCAATTTCTTCAATATATTCTTTACTTCCTATTATTGATAAACTTTCCATATACAACTATTAAAAAACAGCGTCCCTGTGAAGAGACGCATGTATTAAAAACTTTAAATTATAAACACCACCATCCAGAGAACTGAAGAGTCTTGCTTTTAGACTTAGAGTAAGAAATGCTTAGAGAAACGCTCACAGAAAGGCTTTCCATCTCTTGAGATGCATCGATACCTCCACCTTTGATAGTTTCCATTTCTCTTTGGTTAAGGTTAGTGATAGTTTTCTTTTTTAGTTGCGGTAATTGCTTTTTTTGTAATTTCATTGTTGTAATTTTAAAACGGTTAAAACTTTACTTTGTCATTGATTCCCTGACATCGGGATTTTGCTGATCAGCAAAGCAGTGTCTGATTTTTGCACTGTACACATACAAAAATTTTTCATCGCTTTTGTGGCGGCAAAGATGTGGGAAATTGAAAGGACAATCCAAATACAATACTCATAGATTCATGAAATTAAGAGTGTAATTTCATGAATCTATTAATTGTATTGTATTGAAAAATAATGTTTTAGTTTGTTTTCGTTGCTCTTTAGCTCTCTGATTTTTCAATTTCTTTCAGATAGATAGAAAGTGGAGTTCCGGTTCTCTTTTTGAATGCTAAAGTGAATGCCTGTTCATTATTATAGCCTAGTTCATCCGCAATAAACTGTATTTTGTAAGAACGGAATTTTCTGTCATTGGCCAGCCTTCTGATGGCATAGTCGATACGAAGGTCATTCAGATAACCCGCAAAATTTTTACCTTTATAGGTATTAATGGTTTCAGATAAATACTTAGAATTGGTTTTCACCCGCTTGGCAAGACTTCCCAAAGTAATTCCTTTATTCAGAAACTGATCTTTTGCTTCAAAGGCGGTAAGCTCTTTCAGAATATTCTGCACAACATCTTCAGAAATCGTATTGGCATTTCTTTCTTTCGGATCTTCGGACGGTAGCTCTACAATAATATTTTCTGGCTGAGGAGCGGGCGCAGGCTCATTTTTATTATTTTCCTGAACCTTCTGGATTAAATCCTGGGCAATTTGCCTGTGTTGTTTTTCTGCTTTTTTCGATTGATAGTACAAGTATATAAAAACCAGTAATACGGATAGTAAGCTTATAGAAGAAACATAGAAAATAATTTTTTTGTTTTCCAGCTCATGAGTGATGATTTCTTTTTCCTTTACCAGCTTAGGTTTTTCATATCGCCTTGGAAGTTCCCGCGAAATATACCTGAACTGAGAATCAAGAACCTTATCAATTTCTAAAAACCGTTCAATATAATAAAGCTGATTCTCTCTGTCTTTTTTTTCTTTGTAATATTCTATAATATATGGGTATACCATTCTCAGCTCTGGAAAAATATAGTTTTTTTCCTTAATATGGGCATCTAATAATTTAAAATTCTCTACCGCTTTTTCTTTGTTACCTAGCCCTACATAAGAGCTTACCAAATAATACAATGTATAGCTTTGGTTTCGGACATCATGAGTCGTGAAAAAATAATCCTTGCATTGCAGCAGATCATCAATAGCTTCCTGGTATTTTTTAAGCTTAAGATGGTAATACCCAGATTCAACTAAATAACCGTGATACTGATAGGTTCTCCCTGCTTCAGAAGTCAGATGTAAACCTTCTTTTATGAGTATATTGGCAGAATCCATTTTATTAAGATCGATATAGGTATCCGCCAAATTGACATGCATGTTATCATAATCTTTTTGATCCAGATAGTCCGTTTTATACAGATAATGCTTTAATGTATTGGCAGCGTCTCTGTAACGCCCGACATAATTGTTCAGGTAGGCAATATTAATTTCGGCAAAAGCGATCTGCCTTTTATTTCCTTTTTCCCTTGCGTGTTCAAGAGTGAGGACATAATTTCCCAATGCCGCTTTAACATTATAAAACTTGGAATACAAATTGCCACGGAGAAGATAAACTCTCGCCGGGTAAAATGGCTTTGTTGATTTCCGGGTAATAACCTGTAAGCTGTCTAAATATTTTAATGCATTGGGTAGGTTCTCATTAAAATGCATCATGACATAGCCTTCAGCCTTTTGTTCATCATCTTTTTCAAGATGGGCCTTATGAAGAAAATATCTGGAAATTAGTTGAGCATGGTCTGTCTGATTACTGTTATTATAATTGTAGAATTTCTGCTGCAGTTCCTGATATGAATATTTTTGCAGTGAATCAGGTCCTTTATTTTGTGAAAAAAATAAACTGTAAACTAAAATTAACAACATACAATACTTAAGCCTCATCATGGTTGTGTTTTTTTTGCAAAATTATTACATTTACATTATTCAAATAGGCATCAGCACTATAAATTTTAATTTAATTTTTAAGGCTTAATAATCAGCAAGATGGACCGTTTTTATGGTCTATAAATTCATGAATTTATCAATATTACTGTGATAAGACTCAAAAAAAAATATTTCCTTTGCGGTCTTAAATTAAAATTAAGCCTTATGAAAAAGCAAATTAAAAAAGAAAAAAAATTATCTTTAGAAAAATTACAGTTGGTAAAAATTAATAACCAAACCAAAATCTTTGGCGGAGGTGGAACCAGACCCACCAGAATCGACAGCTGCATTGATCCTGAAAACGGAAGCGGTAACCAGCAGGGAGGCGTTGGAGGTGTGGGATATTAATTACTGTAAATTTCTGTAATAAATCATTGCCCCATTTTAATTATTCTATATCATGTATTATAAGTTATTTCTATGTATTTTTTTATTTATCGTAGCTTTTTTTAAAGCTCAAAAAAATAATCAGGCAGTATCGGTACCTGTTACAGACGAATATTTTGGAGTGAAGATCGTAGATGATTACAGAAATTTAGAGAACCTAAAAGATCCGAATACATTGAATTGGATGAAATCCCAGACTGATTATTCCAACTCTGTTCTCAATACAATTCCAAAACGGAATTATTATGTAGAAAGACGCCTGGAGCTCGATAAGAAACAGGGGTATTCTACTTCAGACCTTAAAATTACACAAAACGATACTTATTTCTACCTGAAAAGGAATGCAGGTGAAAAAACGGCAAAAGCATATTACAGATCGGGTTTTGCAGGAAAAGAAGAATTATTGTATGATCCGGCTTTCTTTAAAACTAATAGCCATGAAAACACACATAATTATATAATTAATTTAATCAGTCCAAGCTGGGATGGTAGCAGGGTAGCGATTTCTTTAACCGAAAAAGGAAAAGAACTATCCGAAGTGATCATCATAGATGTAAAAACAAAATATATACATCCTGAGATCATTACCCATACCAATCCTTCCCGCATTGGCGGCATTAAATGGCTGGAAGACAACAGTGGTTTCTTCTATGTCTACTACCCGGTAATTGATATTAATTCAGATCAATTCAGAAAAGACACCCAATCTATACTATACAGGATAGGAGAGAATCCTGAAAAACTGGATGACGTTTTTTCCAACGCAAACAATTCAAGTCTAAAAATCAGCAGGGAGGAATTCCCTGCTGTATTGGCTTTTAATCCGGACGATAAATATTATATCGGAATACTGGTAGATGCAGAAGATTTTAGAAAAACATTTATCATTGATAAAAATGATTTGCTGAAAGGCGGAAAAAACTGGAAACTCCTCTACGATAAAGATAGTAAAGTAACTTACATGAGGCTTTCAGGAGACGAAATTTACTTTTTATCCGGATATAATACGCCTAATTACAAATTATGCAGAACGACCATTACTCAAAAGAATTTTAAAAATCCAGAAGTACTGATTCCCGAAAAAAAGGACGAAGTTATTACTGAATACGCCATTACAAAAGACGGAATTTTCTACACCGCTACCAAGAACGGAGTAGAAGCAAAGCTATATGTGTATAGAGATGGAAAAGAGACTTCTATAAAACCTCCTTACGCGTCAGGCAGCATAAGTTTACAGTCAAAAGGGAAAAATTCTTCAGACATCTGGATCAACTGTTCAGGGTGGGCGAACGAAAATCAACGCTTCAGATATAATTTGTCCACAAATACTTTTACAGCCGAAAATTTGGCTCCCATCACCGAATATCCTGATTTTAAAGATATCATAGCAGAAGAAACCGTGATCAAATCTTTTGACGGAGTGGAAGTGCCTTTGACTTTAATCTACAATAAGAATTTAAAAAGAGACGGCAAAAATCCTGTACTGATACAGAGTTATGGTGCATTTGGAACTTCCTTTTCACCCTTTTTTGCAAGAAGTTATCTCGTATGGGCCAGTGAGGGCGGAATTTTAGCCATTGCCCATGTAAGAGGTGGCGGAGAAAAAGGTGTTCAGTGGCATATGGACGGACAAAAAACCAAAAAATCCAACTCCTGGAAAGACCTGATCGCCTGTACAGAATATCTGATTGATAAAAAATATACCTCACCAAAGAAAATAGGAATCTGGGGAGCCAGTGCAGGAGGAATTACCACAGGAAGAGCAATGACTGAAAGACCGGACTTGTATGGTGCCGTAATCGTAGAAGCAGGGGTTCTGAATGCAACAAGATATGAAGGTATTGGAGAAACTGGTTTTAAGGAATATGGTAATCCGGCCATTGAGGAAGAATTTAAAGGCTTACTGGACATGGATGTCTTTCAACATGTTAAAAAAGGAGTGAAATATCCGGCGACGCTTATTACTTCAGGAGTAAATGACCCCAGAGTCGCTTCATGGGTTCCTACAAAATTTGCAGCTAAGCTCTTATCTCATAATGCTTCAAAAAATCCTGTTCTCTTAAAAATTGACTACGAAGGGGGCCATGGCAATGATATTCCTGTAGCACAGGCATATGCTAACCTGAGCGATATATTTGCTTTTGCATTTTGGCAACTGGGGCATCCTGATTATCAATTCAAAGAAAATAGTCAAAAATAAATGACACCAGTTTCTTATCAGTTTTTTAATGATTTTGTGATCCGGACGCCTTTGTTTTCTTTTCATAAGCTAAAAGAAATTCTTGAAGAGCCGGATACAATCATAAACGGAGTATATCATGATCCTTTATTTCTTGAAGCTCTTTATCTCGCTTCGCCTGATTTGTATGAAGCAGTTAAGAAATGGCAGGATGCTGAGGAGGATAATCCACTAAAGTCGAAAGCTATTCCGAAAGAGCTTTACAATACGCTCCTCAAGTATTTCATCCGAATGAGTACCCGCTGTACTCCTTTTGGCTTATTTTCCGGAGTTGATATCGGGCGGTTTTCAGAAACATCCCAAAAATCCGGTACTGAAGAAAAAAACACACATACATCTTATATACGCGATACCAGGCCGGATATGCATTTTCTGGTTGTTTTAGCAGATTATTTAGGCAGTCTTCCTCATATCAAAGAAAAGTTGCTCTATTATCCCAATAACAGTATTTATAAAGTAGGTGAAAAAATCCGTTATATAGAGTATCAGTATCATCAGGGTAAAAGAGAATACATTATTTCTTCTGCGCCATTATCTGCAGAACTGGCCACGATTATCAATGGACGCTGTGGAATGACCATTGGGCAGTTGAGCAGTCTTCTTACGAATGATGAAATTACCGGTGAAGATGCGAAAGAATTTATTGAAGAATTGATAGACAACCAGGTCATGGTGAATGAATTGGTTCCCAATGTATCCGGAAATGATTTCCTGGAAAACATCATGTCGGTCTTACAGAAAACCGGTGCTGAAACTGAATTTTCTAGGCTAAGTAAAATCAGTAAAAAAATTCATGAACTCGATGCTAAATTAGGAAACTCTATTGAAGAATATAAGGCCATAGAAGATCTAGTAAGCGGTTTTCCTATAGATTTTGACAGGAAATATTTACTTCAAACGGATCTGTATTACAGGAATACCAATGTTCTCAGCCATGTCTGGAGAAAAAAACTCGGAAAAGCATTAAAGTTTCTGAATATAATTACCGTACCTTCGGAAGATTCTCATTTTATACAGTTCAGGAAAGCCTTTTATGAGCGGTTTGAAATGCAGGAAGTTCCTCTGGCTTATGCCCTGGATACCGAAATAGGAATAGGATATTTACAGAATAGCCAAGCAAAAGGGATACACCCCTATCTTGATGACCTTACGATACCTGAACTGAAGGAAACCGAAAAGCATAATATTAAATTATCACCAGTCCAGCAGCTGCTCAACAGAAAAATACAGAAAGCAGGATTCTGTAAAGGAGGTATTATCCGGCTTAAAGATGAAGATTTTAAAGTTGATCATGAAAACTGGGAAAGCCTCCCGGACACGATCTCATTTATATCGGAAATAGCTGCTGAAGACGGAGTGGAGAAATTAATTATTAATGGCAGTGGAGGCGGCAGCGGGGCAAATCTTTTGGCCAGGTTTTGTACAGATAAACATGAAATAAGAAACCATGTCAAAACCATTATCCAAAAAGAAGAAGACCTGAATCCGGATGTTATTTTAGCAGAAATTGTGCATCTTCCACAGTCAAGAGCTGGGAATATATTAAGAAGACATATCCACAGAAAATATGAAATTTCTTATCTGGCAAAATCTTTACTACCGGACGAATATGTGATTTCTATAGACGATTTGTTCATCAGCATCAGGAGAGGCAGGATCATTTTGCGTTCGAAAAGACTGAATAAGGAAATACATCCTTACCTGACCAATGCCCACAATTATCCGGCATCTTCTCTGCCTGTTTATCATTTTTTATGTGATCTCAATACTCAGAACAAGCGCTCCGGTCTTTACTTTAACTGGGGAGATCTGGAGCATATCTATGACTTCCTGCCAAGAGTGGAATATGATGAGATTATTCTCTCAAAAGCAAAATGGAAAGTTGATCAGGAAGAGCTGAAGAAACTCTATTCATTCAAAGAAAACAGTACTGCCTTATTGGGTGAAATCAAAAAATGGCAGGAAAAAAGACATATCCCTGATTGGATTGTATGGGCAGTTTCCGATAATAAACTGGTCATTAATCTACAGAATTATGATATGGTTATCTTATTTCTAAACAGCGTAAAAGAAAATCAACCCGTAACGATAGAAGAGTTTTTACACTTCGATAATGAAGCTTTTATTCATGAGTATATCTTTACAGCCTACAAAAACAAGCATGAAAATTAAACGGAGTTTTTTGCCGGGAGACAATTGGGTTTATCTGAAAATTTATACCGGAATAAAAACAGCGGATCTTATCCTGGAGGAAGTAATATTGCCGCTTACGGATTTATTTCTGCAGGAACAGAAAGTGAACAACTGGTTTTTTATTCGTTACAAAGATCCTTCTTCTCATATAAGGTTGAGGCTGTCTCTCAGCACCCCGGAGTATTATCATCATATACTCACTCAACTGATTGCCGGCATGGAAAAATATGTAGATTCCGGCGAGATTTCTAATATCGTGAATGATACTTACATCAGAGAAATTGAAAGATATGGTGAGACTACAATTGCACATGCTGAAACATTATTTTGCCATAACAGTCTACTTACTCTTCAGTTTTTGTGGGCAGAGGATGAAGAAAAACTGATCATTATATTATTTTATATCGATCAGCTGCTTTCGAAAATGAGTCTGCCGGTCGCACAGAAATTAATATGGATAAAGGATTATAATCATTATTTTAAAAAAGAGTTCAGAGCGGATAAAAAGCTTAACAAGCAGTTGGATAAAAAATACAGGATTTTTTTTCCAAAGTTTTCTGAATTTTTGGAGTCATCAGAATTTACAGAGATCCGGGAACAGATTCTGAATAATATTGCTCTAAGTGAAGCGGAACTGGAGAAAATTGTTGACGAATTTGAAAACGGCCCGGAGCAGAAATCACTGCCAATTTTTTTTCAAAGCATCTTTCATATGGCCATAAACCGGTTGTTCATTTCAGAACAGCGTTTGTTTGAAATGGTCGTATACGATTATCTGCACAGGTATTATAAAACCTTAAACTATCACGATACAGCAGCTAAAAATGCTTATTAATGACAAAATATTATTAATGCGTTGAATGCCATTTAAAAAAAAGCATTTAAAGCATATATTTGATGAGTTGAAAATACCCAACCGTACAATATATAATAATAAATTATCGCAGATCTTTAGTGTGACGGGTTAAAAAATAATTTTATGAAAAAACTTTTTCTACTCATTGTAATTGCTATTTTCGGGACTTTTCTGCACGCCCAGCCTGTCACTTTGAAATACGTTACTGAAATGAAAGAACTCAGGCTGAAGCTGTATTATGGGAATGGCGGGAAAGGAGCTTTTATACAGTATGAAGGGAAGAAAGAAATTATTCCGTTAAAGGTCAAAAGTTACAAACTGGATACCATTTCGCAAGGCCCCGGTCAACCGGCCCATCATTATTTTGTATGGGATGAAATGGTTAACGGAAAACTTAACGGAACCTATAAAATGATGCAAATGAAGAATGTTATTGTAGATCCTTCTTACATCAGAATACGGGATTTCACACATTTTGACCTTGACCTTGTGGAAGAAGAAGGAGGTCCGGACGGCGATGATAAATACCTGCTGCATGATGCCATAATTTCTTTTAATCATTTTTATAATAATAGGCTGCTGATTCAATATCCTGACGGGAAAAAAATGAATGCAGAGCTCCCTTTTCCGGACAGCCCGGATGCAGCTCAGCAAAGCATCATTGATGATTATAATTTTGACGGATACGATGATCTTGCTTTCACCATTCCGGATGCAGGAATGGGTGTTTACAGTATGTTTACTATCTATCTTTATAACCCGAAAACGAAGCGTTTTGATCTGTTTAAAGAACCGGATTACTCCAAGTCAGCCTGTTCGTGCCTTTGTGATGTGTCTCTAGACAAAAAAAATAAACTGCTGTACACCGGATGCAGAGGAGGAGCTTCGTGGCATCAGGATGCTTACCGTTTTGATAAAAATGGAACTTTGAAGTGGATGGGGACAAGGTAGCAGGTAGTAGGGATTAGGGATTAGGGATTATGGATTATGGATTAGGGATTAGGGATTAGGGATTGTGCCGAAGGTTGAAAATAGGGAGCAAGAATGCCAATGTTGAATTTTGCTTCGCAAGTGAATGGTGAATGTGTATTGGAGAATCAATAACAAAGAAATAGACAGATTTCAGACACGAGACTTTAGATTGAGGCAGAGGCTGGAAATGTCAATGGTGAATTTTGCGTTGCAAGTGAATGGTGAATTTGAAAACCAGGAATCAAGAACCAAGATTTCAGATGCAGGACAATAATTCATTAGCTTAATGACTACCAACTAGCAACCAGCAACTGACAACCAAAATTCATCCTCAAACGCTCCAACCCTAAAACCGTCCGACGCTCAAATCCGCACCCGAACAAAAAAAATTACTGCCCAAAAAGACAGTAATAGATGAGGATCAGCTGATATGATGTTTCAAACAGTTTGTAGTTTTTTTTACAGAAAATGAATTCTGTTATAAGGGTAGCTGATCTCTAAGGGCTGCTTTAATTCGGTCGGTGTTATTTATTATTTTCAGTCTGAACAAGCCCTCATGGGCTGAATTATTTACGATAAAAACTTCACGGGCGAAATCTACTCTAACTTTGACCGAATCATTCTTGGGCAGCTCCTTTATTTCATGGTTATTGATTGCATATTGAAGATCGTCTTTCTGTGAAGGGTGATATAAAACCACTTCAGGAATCTCTTTCGACGAATTTTTGATTTTCAGATTTTTGTGAGCAGGAATTTTCCACTGATTGCGGTAAAGATGTCTGCCTTTGGTGATCTGGAAAGAGGACAGGAAAATAACAAGTACTGCAGAAAAAATAAATAGAGGATAAAAACAGATACTTTTCATCTTTGAGCTATTAATTTGTTTTTTAGGTACAGAACTGAGGTTATTTTCAACAAAAGTAGATCACAGTATTTTGATAAGCACTACACTTTTGTGTAGATTTGTATAAGTGATGTAAATACTACACTTTTGGGTAGTGATTTTGCTAATTTATTAAGGATGTATGGAAGAAATTAATAGATTTTTTAACAAAAAAAATGATGTCAGCACCAATGCTGAAATAGACCGCAGCCAGGTGGGGAACTATCTGGAAGCTATAAAGGCTTTTTCCAGACTCACTTATCAGAGTTTATATGTAATCGATTATCAGACCAGAGCTTTTGATTATGTCTCTGAAAATCCGCTGTTCCTGTGTGGGAAATCATCGGAAGAAGTGAAAGCTTTGGGCTATGCTTTTTATTTTCAGAATGTAAAACCTGACGATGTAGAGCTTTTAATAAAGATCAACGAAGCCGGATTTGAGTTTTATGAGAATATTCCTGTAGATGAACGGAAGCTGTATTCCATTTCGTATGATTTTTATCTGATCAACGGGAAAAAGAATAAGGTTCTTGTCAATCATAAACTCACACCCATTTTTCTTACCGAAGGAGGACAGATCTGGAAGGCATTGTGTATCGTTTCACTTTCGAACAATACTTCATCAGGGAATATCGTGATAAGCAAAGAGAGATCGGATGAGTTTTGGAAATATGATGTGGTAGCCAAAAGATGGGAGAAAGAAGAAAAAATAAAGCTTTCCCAGAGAGAATATGAGATACTAAGTTTGTATGCCAGTGGATTGACTATCAATGAAATTGGAGAAAAACTGTTTATTTCTGCCGATACTGTAAAATTTCACCGGAAAAAGCTCTTTGATAAAATTGGTGTCAATAACATTGCTGAAGCCCTTTCTTACGCTAAAACCAATAAACTGCTGTAAAACAATAAAGTCCAATACCGTTTTTTTACGGTATTTTTTACAATGTCTTTTGTGATTCAAATTTAGGTCTGATATTTGCAATGGGTAACCAAACTAAATGGCCTGTTTTATTTATGAAAAACATATCTGTGAAAAAAATATTTTTATATGCCTGCTTTAGCGCTGCAATGCTGGTTTCATGTAAGAAAGAAATTGAAAAAATAAGCGATACTTTTAAAGATACGGTTTCCTCATCAGAGACTCCGGCCGTAGAAAAAGATTCCATTAAAAAAGATTCTGTGGTACAGAAAGAATCCGTTCCGCCGGCCATGCAGGAAAACGGTTTCTATAACGCTTTTGTCCTTCCGAAGGATAAAAAGATGAGAGATTCTGTATACGCAGAATTCAGTAAAAAATACAGCGAAAAGGAACGCTATGCGATTTTAGCATTAAATAGGCTTGATTCTAAAAACAGATTCAATACGGATACCCTGGTGGTTCCTGCTAAAATAGATACTACACTGATGTCTTATTCACCATTCCCAATGCAGTTGGATGTATTAAGCGGCGTGAAAAAGTTTGTGATATTTTCTTATCCTATACAGGCTTACGGAGTATATTCTAATGGGAGTCTTGTAAAATGGGGACCAACCAGTATGGGTAAAAAAGCTGCACAGACAACGCGTGGACTTACTTTTGCCAATTGGAAAAAGAAACTATCCATCTCAACGGTGAGTACTGAATGGAAACTTCCTTATAACTTCAATATCCATAATATCGGAGGAATCGGATGGCACCAGTATGATCTTCCGGGTTATCCTGCATCACATTCATGTCTTCGTTTGTTAATGAAAGATGCACAGTGGCTATATTCATACGCAGATACCTGGATACTGAATCCCGGAGGGGCTACTACCAAAGCGAAAGGGACTGCAGTAATGGTTTTCGGAGATTACAAATGGGGCGGAAGAAAGCCTTGGAAAAAACTTTTGGATGATCCCAATGCCAATAATATTTCAGTAGAAGAAATGACCAAGCTTCTGGAACCTAACGTAGACAGAATGATAAAAGAACAGGACAACAGAGAAAAAGTAGCAGATTCCATTAAAACCGCTAAAGCAATGGCTCCGGTTCAAAGTGAGAAACCTGCAGAAGTTCCTGTTAATTAATTTTCTTTTCAAACTGTAAAGTAGATTCTTCAGCAAATCTTCTAAGCTTAAGCATCTCTTCCTTGCCTTTATGCTGCCCGAATCTGGCCGCCGCATATGTAAGAAGAATACAGAATAACATCATAAATGAAGCGCTCAGGGCCCACGGGAACTCAGCGCTTTTTATTTGTCTTTCCACATAATACATCGTGAAAAAGGTCATCCACAGAATGGAAAAGGAAAAATAAAGAAACATAAAGAACGTCCACACTGCAGAACTGGGCCCGAATACTCCACGTATGGTAATGTCATCATCTTCAATCTCTATTCTTAAAGACAGCCTGGGTTTCCAGTAGTTATCATATTTCGTTTCTACCCAGATAGTGGCCACTTCCTTGTTGATGTTTCCGGAGAATTCGTCTTTGTGCCCGGCGAGGTATTTTTTTAAGTTTTCCGCGTATTCTTCCTTGGTAAGATGGGTAAACATCTTAAATCTCGGGCGGGTTCTTATTTTATCTATTGTGCTTTCTTCGGTTTTCATAAGCTATTCTTGATAGGGTATAGGATCTTCCAGAACAAAATTAAAGGTCAGTTCCATATTTTTTCTCTGGACCACCATGGTGATGTTTCGTCCATCTTCAGATTTCATCAGTTCCATGATTTTTTCCATAGTCATCTCAGAAGTACGGCTTCCGTTAATAACCAGCACACGATCGTCTTTTTTCAGGCCTGCCTTAAAACCGGGTGAGTCTTTTCGTATTCCTGCGATGGAAAATATGGGTTTTAAAGTAAATTTATATTGAAAACTGCCATATGCTAAAATTTCATTATTGGCTTCAGATATTTTTTTCGGTTCAATTTTTACCCGGTCTTCATGCCATTCCAGTCCATCCTGCTTAAAATCTAATCCGCTCATATTAAAATGAAAAGGATCATCAAAATTTTTATTTCTTTTCAGGTATATCTTTCCGGCAGGGTAATCGAAAATAGTGGTAAACCTCCGGATGATTTCTCCGCCTACGGATCCTTTTCGGTCGGCAACCAAGTTCACGTGCTGGATGGAGTATTCATCGGGCATTGCGGTAAGAGGCATCTCGAATTTGAAGTCTCCAAGATAAAAATTATGGATTCTGCTTCTTTTACCATAAATATCTCCATTGAATCCGCGGCCCAGATAATCATCAATATTGGGTCTGTTGTACACAAAATCTTTGATCAGGGTAGGGAATAGCCAGATGGCATCACTGTTACCAAGATCGATCAGAAGCTTGGAGCTTTTCTTTTCATTCGTCATTTCTACATCAGCATTGATGTAAGGTTTGTCCTTTTCTATAGTCATGGGCAGCTCCGTGAACTTTCTAATCTTCCTTTTAAGAACATCAGTATCCTGATAAACCGTTATTTTTTTTGAAACATAATCTATCGATATCGGATGGTTTTTGAAAAAGTGCGACCCGATTACTCCGTTCACAGGAATTCCGATATGGGAGGAGATGTTGAACTCTTCGTCAATAACGATATACAGAAGCATCGTTGAATTGATAAGATGATCTCCTATTTTGGCAATATTGCGGTCCGATTTAAAACCGTCTATACTTACATTTCCACCAAGGCCGGAAAATTTTATTTTTTCGATATTTTCCAGCTTCACTTCCTTATTGTCAAGACTGAAAAGAATGGTTTCAGCGACACCGGTATCCAGCATAAATGTCAGTTCAGCACCATTGACGTTGATTGGGATAAAGATGAGATTGTTGATGAGTTTAAAAGGGATGACTACTTTTTTGGTATTAATGAGCTCGAAAGAGTTCTGGGCACTAAGAAAAATGCTAAAGAAAAATGCCAGTAAAAGAAGCTTAAGTTTCATTTACTGAATTTAGTGAAATTATCATTACTATGCATAAAAAAAACATTCCAAAGGCAGGAATGTTTATATAAACTGCATCAAGCAGCGGGTATTGATTAAATTTATGTAAAATAACGTCTGATGCTATTTTGAGTAAAATTCCATCAGATCCATATAGTTTTTCTGATTAACGCCGTGTCCACTCATATATTCTCTGAACGAAAAATAACAGCTCAGGTCATACAGAAGGTCTGCTGCCTTTCTTCCCCATTCAAGAGGAATAACTGCATCATCTGTTCCGTGGGAGATGAAGAAACGAAGTCTTTCCAGTTTCTTTTTGTCTTTAACGATACCGTCCAGAAGTTTTTCCTCAGGATAGCTGCTCAGACAAGCTACATAATTAAATAGTTCCGGATGCTTTAAAGCCAAAGCATAGCACAATATTCCACCCTGACTGAACCCGCACAAATGCACCTTCCCTTCAGTGATTCCATAATGATTGACTACCTTCAGGATGTTTTCCAGTACGCCATCCAAAGATTCTTTTGCCTGAGCAAGATCAATGAAATTTTCAGCGTTATTGAAATCTATGTCAAACCATGAGTACCCTTCAAACTGAGTATCTCTGGGTGCTCTGAAACTTACGATAAGCCAGTCAGCAGGAAGTGTTTCCCTGAAGCTGAAAAGATCCTGTTCGTTACTGCCATAGCCGTGCAGCATGAAAAGTACAGTAGTATCTGGGGTGATTTGTTCCGGTTCTCTTACTATATAATCTAAATTCATACGGCAAATATAATTAATAAATCACATTGTCAACTTCAAAACCGGAACACGTATATCTATATTTAATATTGACCGGATGAAAGGCGCAAATACGGGCCGATCCTGAAATTATGCTTTTTGCTGATTTGATATTATTTGGAAATCTTTATTGGAAATTTTTCATAAAAGTTATTTTTATATTAATAAAAAACTTATATTTGAAACATTAAAAATCTATTTGGAGAAATGAAGCAATTTTACAAATCAAAAAGTTTACTAAGACTTTCTTTTTTATTCGTTTTATTATTTTCTGTAATTACTGTGGTGAATTCTTGTAAAAAGGATAATGATGACGAGGAGTTTGCAGATCACGTTGTTCAGTTTGAAGTGAAAACAACAACCGGTGGTGTTATCAGAGCAATTGTAACACAGGTGGGAACCGTAAAGACTGATATTTTCGATCCTGTAGGGACAACCTGGACGAGCGGAGAGTTTTTCGTAAATTCAAGCCAGGCACAGTTGAATCTTGATGCTAAAGCAGATCTTCCTGATGCTACTTCCGAACTGGTGGTTAACCTTTGGATAGACGGGGAAATTGTAAAAACCAAAAAGATGGTTGGAGCAGGTCCTTTAGTAGCTTCTATTGACTACAGCTTCTTAGAATTATAAAATATATTTCTTATATATAAATAAAAACCGCTTTTTAAAAGCGGTTTTTTTGTTTTTTACTGGATCACGGACAAAATATATAGACTAAGCAAAAATCTGCATCATCTGATTAATCTGCTTGAATTTTTTAAATCTTAAAAAAAATATAAAGGCATATTTTAGAAAACGAAACCTAAGGTTTGATGGTATCTTATTCTTTTGACTTTTGCGTTTGATTTGAAAGACATTGTTTTTTATTCCTCAATCATATGATGCTGAGTGGCCCGGTTGATCAGCTCGGTAGAATTCCTGGCCTGGAATTTTTGCAGCAGATTCTTACGGTGCGTATCCACAGTAAGCGGGCTGAGGAAAAGCTCTTCCGCAATCATAGCACTTGTTTTTCCATGCGCCACCATTTGCAGAATTTGTTTCTCACGTTTCGTGAGCCTTGGAACTGGTAAGTCGTTTTGAGAAGGCCGGCTGATGATCTGTTTGGTTTCATTACAGAAAACAATATTTCCTGAAAGTGCCCCTTTGATGCAGACTACAAGCTCGTCTATCGAAATGTTTTTCAGAAGATAACCGCTGGCTCCATTTTGTATAGACTGCATGATAATGCTCCGCTCCGAACGGTTACTGAACATAATCACAGAAGTCTCCGGCGATATTTTTTTTATTTCCCGGCATAGTTCCGTTCCGTTGGCATCCGGCAGTGTGATATCCAGAAGAATGATATCCACCTGATGGGACCGGATAAAACTGATGATTTCCGATCCGGAAGTAAAACTTTCTGAAATGTTGAAAAAAGACTGACTTTTCAGCATCATTTTGAGTCCTTCTATGACGATAGGATGGTCGTCTACGATGACAATATTTATTTTTTCATTCACCATGGATGTTGAGTTCGATGTTAATTGTTGTGCCCTGGTTGTCTGAGCTTACTTCCATTTTTCCTTTAAGATAATTGACCCGGTTCTTCAGATTGTGAAAGCCCATGCTTTTCGATGGTTTCTCGATGTCTTTATCAAATCCTTTTCCGTTGTCTTCTATAGTGATCATAAAGTTTTCGCCGGATTGAGAACATTGAAGAAGAATATTGCTGGCTCCGGAATGTTTCACCGCATTAGCCAGAAGTTCCTGTACAATTCTGTAAATGTTAAGCTGGATCGTAAGCGGAAGGTCTTTTTCTATATTGATAGGTTGGAAATAGATATCCAGATCTTTTCGGATATAAAATTCGCAAAGGTCATTCAAAGCGGTTTCAAGGCCAAAATTAAGTAAAGACTCCGGCATCAGGTTTCTGGCCACATGCCTGAGTTCCTTTATAGAAAGGTCAAGATGATCCAGGATCTTATAAAAATCTTTGTGCTGTTCGGCTTCAAGATGCCCAGCAGACCAGGTGGAGAAATTGATTTTAACGCCGGCCAGCATTCCGCCCAGACCGTCATGAAGATCTTTTGCAATACGTTCCCGTTCTCTTTCTTCGCCTTCCAGAATGGCTTTCGTTAATGCCAGCTCTTCTTTCTGATTAATGTCTTCAATCTTTTGTTGAAGGTTGATCTCTTTCTGCTCAGACAGCTTTTTATTGTTCCTGTAAATAATGAATAAAAATACCAGAACGATCATGATAAACAGCAGGAAAAGGCTCAATACCCACAGATAGTAGTTCTTTTTATTAACCTCCATTTCCTTCTGATTCTTTTCCGCATTCAGGAAAGCGATTCTCTTTTCCTTTTCAGAAGTATTGTATTTGGTCTCCAGTTTATTGATCTCAAGTTTGATGTTTTCCGCATTGAGGCTGTCATTCAGTTTAGAATATTTTTTCTCCCAAACCAGGGCTTGAGTGGGATTTCCCATGATCTCATTGATGTTCGATAAATGACTGTACAGCATTTTCTTATTGTTGAGATCTGTAGCAAGAGTTTTCTCTGCAAGAATTTCCTCCAGCAAATCTTTGGCTTCCGTATATTTTTGTTCCTTTTTTAAGATGTCATACTTGTGAAAATAGAACATCTGAATAAGCAGTTTTTGGTTGAATTTTTTAGTATAAAACAATCCTTTTTCTATGGCTGCCAATGCCTGATCATGCTGCTGTTTACTGACATAATACAATGTTTTACTGTAATAAAATAAAGCATTGGACGAAGAATCAGGATAGGGTGAGATCATTTTTTCTGCCTTGTCCAGAAACTTTTTTCCAATATCGGGTTTTACCTGATAACAATAATTGGTGGTGATATTCAGATAATTGTAAAATAACTCTGTAGAATGAGGTGCTTTTTTCTCAAGAATATCGAGCGCTTTTGTGTTATAATTGGCGGCTTTTTCAAATTCAGCGTTGTAAGTAAGCATGATTCCGAGCTGAGTGTATAAAAATCCTATAAGTTTATTGTCGCCATATTTTTCAGCGGTAGGAATGCTTTTTTCAAGCATGGTTTTAATTAAATAAGGATAGCCTTCTTTATTCTTTTGGGTAACGCCGTAGCCATACCAGCACAAAGACTTGTAGAGATCAGCTTTTTTGTCTTTTAATTTTGAAAATTCTTCTATGGCTTTATGATAAAATGTTGCCGCTTTATTTCTATCCTGATCCAGAAAATACTGTCCCTCATAATATTGGTATTTGGCGGCAGTGAACGGATCTTTTCCACCCAGAGCTTTTCCATTATTTAAATATTTTCGGCTTGAAACCGTATCGGTATTTCTGTAATAATTGGATAGCAGAAAACAGGCATCAGCCTTTGAAAGGGGATTCCCATTATTTTTAACCACAAACTCTAAGCTGTCTGTGAATTTTTTCTCATTAAGTGGAAACAGCAGCTGAGCCTGCAGTACAAGGCCTGTCAGCAGGTATAAAAAAAATAATATTCGCTTTATCATTCAATTTAAGACTAAAGGTTGAATGTAATCAAAAAAACACTTAATAAAAATACCTAAAAACCAGTAGAAACAATTACTTTTTTTTAAGGATTGTTTCCTGTTGTCCTGGCTTATAGTTTTGCAGAAGTCTTGTAACAGACCCAAATACTAAACATTGAAAACGATAAATATATAATGAAAAAAAAGATCTTTTTACTGAGCTTAATTTCCTTTTTCGGAATTATGAATGCCCAGAGAGTACAAAAGGGAGAAGCTCAGATCAATGCGGGGATTGGTCTTGCCAATGGATGGGGAATGCCCGTTTATGCAGGCGTTGATTATGGAATCCACAAAGACATCACAGTAGGTGCCGAAGGAAGTTTTGCCACTGAAAAATATTCAGGAGACGTGAAAGGCAGATGGATCTCGGTAGGATTGAACGGGAATTACCACTTCAATACCCTGTTGAAAATTCCTAATAAATTTGACGTATATGCCGGTGTCACTCTGGCTTACAACTCTTTTTCTTACCGTTATAATGGCTCAGACTATGATTATTTCGGAGGAGAGAGTTCAGGAGTAGGTTTTGCAGGACAGGCCGGAGCCCGTTATTATTTTACCGATCATTTTGCCGTGAATGTAGAAGTAGGAGGGGGAAGTATAGCATCAGGAGGAAAAGCAGGAATTTCATATAAATTTTAAACACAAATTAATACATTAAATCAAATGAAAAAATCAAAAATACAACAGATTATCCAATACACATTAGTACTATTAGTAACAGCAGTCCTTCTGGGATTTTCGACTTCGTGCAGCAAAGATGATGACGATGATACGCCGGCCGGAAAAGCGCATAAAGTTGTTTTTAAAGCAACAGCCTCAGCCGGAAGCAATATTGATGTGGCTGTTTATGGATATGACAGCACCATCACCACCGCATCAAGCCTTAGTGGAACTACATGGACGAGCCCGGAAATTACAAGCCCAGCAGGTGCTTACAACGTTAATATTGGGGTGAATGCAACAGGTGCTTCTTCATCATCAACACTTAAGGTACAGATCTACGTAGATGGAGAGTTGAAAAAAGAGGGAACTTCAAGTGGCCAAATACTTTCTGCCAGTGCCAACTACACATTTTAAAAACTGAACTTCCAAAAAGAATTAAAACAATCACCAGACACTTAAACATATCTTTTTTATAATAGTTTTTTCATGGCTCTTCAGAATCAATAATTATGGTAAGAGCATTTTAAAAGTGGTAACTTTCTCTACATGAGCCGTGAACTCCTTTCACGGCTTTTATTTTTTTAGACTGATAACGACCCTGTTGAAAACTCTACTCAACACTTGTAATATCTTTCTTGATATTCAATAAAGAAGAGACTGTCCTGGACAGTCTCTTTTGGTTGTTATATGCTTATATTCTTATTGAGCTTTTACAATAAAGTAGCTTTTCTTACCCTTTTGAAGCAGTAAAAATGTACCGTCAATAAGGTCGCTTTCATTAGCGGTATACGTATCGTTTACTTTTTCTTTGTTGACAGAAATTGCATTTCCTTTGATTTCTCTCTGAGCTTCACTTTTAGATTTTAAGAACCCTGATTTTTCAGAAAGAAGATCTATAATATTTACTCCAATTACATCAGCCTTTGGAAGTTCTTTTTGTGGAACACCGTCAAAAACTTCAAGGAAAGTTTCCTCATCAAGGCTTACCAGATCTTCAGCAGTAGAACGTCCGAAAAGAATTTCCGAAGCTTTCAGAGCTTTTTCATATTCCTCTCTTCCGTGTACCCAAACCGTTACTTCTTCAGCCAGTTTCTTTTGAAGTTTTCTTTCGTGAGGAGCCGTTTTGTGCTCTTCCACTAATGCTTCAATTTCTTCTTTTGACAGGAAAGTATAGAATTTAATGAATCTTTCCGCATCATCATCCGTAGCATTCAGCCAGAACTGGTAGAATTTGTATGGTGAAGTTTTCTTTTTGTCCAGCCAGTAATTTTCACCGCTTTCAGACTTTCCGAATTTAGAACCGTCAGCCTTCGTGATCAAAGGAACCGTTAATGCAAACGCTTCTCCCTGAGCTTTTCTGCGGATCAGTTCAGTTCCTGTTGTGATATTTCCCCACTGATCAGAACCTCCCATCTGAAGCTTCACATTATTATTTTGGTACAGGTGAAGGAAATCATATCCCTGGATCAGCTGGTACGTGAATTCCGTAAAACTCATTCCGTCTGCTCCGCCATCGCCCGAAAATCTCTTTTTTACAGAGTCTTTCGCCATCATATAATTTACGGTGATATTTTTCCCGACATTTTTAGCAAAATCAAGGAAAGAAATATTCTTCATCCAGTCGTAATTGTTCACCAATTCAGCTTTATTGGCACCTTCACCTTCGAAATCTAAAAATCTTGAAAGCTGGTTTTTTAAACAGTCTACATAGTGAAGAAGAGTCGCTTCATCCAGCAGATTTCTTTCTGCAGATTTCCCTGATGGATCTCCGATCATTCCTGTAGCACCTCCTACCAATGCGATCGGCTTGTGCCCGTGCTGCTGGAAATGTGCTAAAATTTTGATCTGGATAAGACTTCCGATATGCAAAGAATCAGCAGTCGGGTCGAAACCAATATATGCAGTAGTTACCTCTTTATTCAGCTGTTCATCGGTTCCAGGCATCATATCGGCAAAAAGACCACGCCATTTTAGTTCTTCTATAAAGGAATTCATCTATACTTTTCTTTAAAATTTTATGGTGCAAAGATAGTAAATTCAGGAGTATAGAGAATAGGTGCCGGAAGGTAAAAAAATGAAAGGATAAAAAGGCTTGTTTGGCCCTTTGCCCTTTCATTTAAAAAAATTATATTTGTTAATAATGAACGACGAACAGCTATTCCTGCTTATTCAAAAGGCCAAAGAAAAGGACCAGAAAGCCCAGACCAAACTCATCAATGTTTTTTGGGTGGATGTCTTCTCTTTTGTCATGAAGAAAGTAAAAGATGAAAATGATGCAGATGAGATCACGGTGAATGTTTTTTCAAAAGTGCTGTCGAAACTGGATATGTACGATCCGCATTTTCAGTTTAAAACCTGGATATTAACCATTGCCCAAAATACGGTCATTGATTTCTGGAGAAAAAGAGCCCGTGAAAACCAGGACCCGACCGAGAATCTTGATGAGGTGAAAAACCAGTTTGCAAAATCTCCGGAAGAGCTCATGATCTCCAATGAAGAGCAAAAAAAGATCATCAAAACCATCGAATCGCTGGATGCCAACTATCAGGATATTATCAAATTAAGGTTCTTCGAAGAAAAAAGCATCAAAGAAATCGCAGAAGAACTCGGGATTTCCGTTGCCAATACCAAAGTAAGGGTGATGCGTGCCAAGAAAGTCCTGGCAGAACTGCTAAAGAATAATGAATTTGATGATAATTAGACTGAGTCCGCAGTGTGGATTTAGTAGTTCAAACCGACAATTAGCAACTCAATCTTAAGAGTATACTATTTACCGGTTCAAAATTTTCACAGATACACTTCCTCCTTCGTTTTTGGAAGAACAATCTTTCTCTGATCCTTTTGATTTCTGTTCTGCAGATCAATCTTTAGCCCTTTTTTGATATAAGTTTCCTGTTTGGATTTCCCATATTCTTTAGTATTTTCCACATCTTTTTTGTAGTTGAGCTGTCCTGTGGAAAGATTAAAATCTACCTCCGCCCAATAATCTCCGGGTCTGCCGGATTCTGAAGAATAACCGATCAGTTCAAAATGTCCGTTCTGAAATCTGTATTTATCTGTATAGCCCCATTTCCAGCTGCTTCCGCCTGCCTGGGTAATGCTTAAAATTCCTTTTGAAATACTTGTACTCTGATACGGATCGCCCATCATACCTCCGCCGGCACTTTCCAGAATCGCATTCCTTGATTTACTCAGGACCATCCATGTTCCTCCACTCTTTTTCTGAATCTGAATTTCACGGATTTTGCCCAGTTCACCTTCATCTTTTGTATTATAAATGACGACTCTTTCAGGAATTTGGTCACCGTCAAGATCTCCCTCCACAGTTTCAATAATCTCTGAACCTACCGGCTGAAGCTCTTTCTGAGCAAAGGAAAATGTACTGATAATAACAGATGCAGTTAAAAGGATCTTCTTCATAGTTTAAATTTGGTCATTTAAAATTACAATTATATTCTGAATTAAGTTTAATGAGGATGGAAACCGGAAGATACTGCTTGATCAAACTTGGTAAAACAGTATTAAATCTGATAAAGAAGACTTAAAATAGTAATTAAACTGTGCTATAGTTGTGCTTGAGACCTTAATAACTTCCCTCTTCCAACTTCTGACTTCCTGACTCCATAAAGATTATCTGTTCCATCAATTTTTCCATTAGATGGTTTCCATGAAAAATTCCTTAACTTTGAACTTCAATTTTAGAGATGGAAAATTTAGTTCAAGATACTACCGTTCAAAAACCAAAGTGGATCCGTGTAAAACTTCCTACCGGAAAAAACTACAGGGAGCTTAGGACTTTGGTCGACAAATATAAATTAAATACCATATGCCAGAGCGGAAGCTGTCCGAATATGGGTGAATGCTGGGGAGAAGGAACGGCAACGTTCATGATCTTAGGAAATATCTGTACCAGAAGCTGCGGATTCTGCGGGGTAAAAACAGGAAAACCGCTTGATGTGAATTGGGATGAGCCTGAAAAAGTGGCCCGTTCTATCAAATTAATGAAGATCAAGCATGCTGTTCTTACGTCTGTAGACCGTGATGACCTGAAAGATATGGGTTCCATCCTTTGGGGTGAAACGGTGAATGCTGTAAGAAGAATTTCTCCGGGAACCACGATGGAAACACTTATTCCGGACTTCCAGGGGCTTACCAAGCACCTTGACAGACTGGTAGACGTAGCTCCTGAAGTGATTTCTCACAATATGGAAACCGTAAAACGTTTAACAAGAGAAGTGAGAATTCAGGCTAAATATGAGCGAAGCTTAGAAGTATTGAGATACTTGAAAGAAGCAGGCCAGAGAAGAACAAAAACAGGAGTAATGCTAGGTTTGGGCGAAACTAAGGATGAAGTTTTACAAACCATTGAAGACATCAGAAATGCAAACGTTGATGTTATTACACTTGGACAGTATCTTCAGCCTACCAAAAAACATTTACCGGTGAAAAAATTCATTACACCGGAAGAGTTTGATGAGTTGGGAGACTTTGCCAGAAGCTTAGGTTTCAGACATGTAGAAAGCTCACCTTTAGTAAGAAGTTCTTACCACGCTGAAAAGCATATACACTAAAAATATAGAAAATATAGCCGCTTCATTTTTGGAGCGGTTTTTTTGTTTTTAAATTAGAAGAGTAAAATATTTCTGATAAAATTCAATAGGGGTGGGCTTTAGCCAAAATTTACATTATTTTCATAAGCGTCTATGAAAATCCGTGTTAAAAAAATAACCACAAAAGTTACAAAAGCTTTTTAACACTTAAGTTATTTTAAGTTTAATTAGTTTGCGAATAAGAAGGTCACATAAGTTTTAAAAAAAAAATCAAAGATTTTTATTCAGAATACTATCCATAAACATCTGTGAAAATCTGTGTAATCTGTGTTTAAAAAAATAACCACAAAAGTCACAAAAGCTTTTTTAACACTTAAGTTATTTGAAGTTTAAAAACTTCATAAATAACAAGAACACATTAGTTTTAAGAAAAAATCAAAGATTTTTATTAATGATATTATCCGTAAACATCTGTGTCAATCTGTGCAATTTGTGGTTAAAAAAATACTAATCGGAAACACAAATCTAACCTCCAATTTCAATATTCTTCAAATATTTTTTCCTGAATTCCGACGGCGTTTCACCCGTATGCTGTTTGAAAAGCTTATTGAAATAGGACAAACTTTCAAATCCCACCTGAAAGCAAACCTCCGTCACAGAATAATCCTTCAGTAGAAATATTTTAGCTTGATTGATCCTGTAATTATTGACAAACTCCGTGAAGGTCATATTCGTCTGCTTTTTAAAATAGCGGCAGAAAGCAGGTGTGCTTAGACTGACGATCTTTGCAATTTCGTTGACGTTTGGTTTTTTATCATAATTTTCATGAATATAATCGTAGATGGTTCCCATTCTGATCTTGTCATTCAGGAACCACTTTATCCTTGTGTCTTCTTTGTTTAGCTCTTTTACTTCGTCTGTGGCGGCGAGGATTTGTAAAATTTCAATCAGCCCCATGAGAGAATCGAACGAGTTTTTATCTTTAATCTCATTGAGCTTCTCGACAACCGTTTTCTTCGTTTCTCCTGAGAAGGAAAGTCCCAGATAGGATCTTTCCAAAAGTTTTTTGATGTTGTCAAACTCAGGAACCGGGAAAATAATGTCCTGAAGAAAATTTTCTCTCATCTGCAGAACAAGCTGTCTGCATTCCGTCTGGATGCCATAATCGAAATTAAGGTGCGGAACATTGGAGCCAATCAGCAACAAATCACTTTCTGTAAAACCTGAAATATCACGGCCTACGTGGCGGATTCCATTGACGGCTTCCACATAGACCAGTTCGATTTCGGGATGATGATGCCAAAAAAAACAGTTCTTTAAAGACGGTGAAAAAAGCTTAAATGATTTTCCTTTTTCAAATTCTATAACCTCTTTCTGGATTTTCATCTTGTTCTCATTTGATTGATTCTGATTTTAAAATTACATAAAAAGGTTAATATGGAGCAAGTTTTTATCATCTCAGGAGAAGTAAAAGCCAATATTTCTTGCCATTTTTGCACTTTCAAAATAAAGGTGGGATACTGTTTTTATTTTTCAGAAAAAATCATTTAAAATTTAATTCGAAAAAGAAGTTTACTCACAATGAAGATTGATAAAAGAATAATACCGCTGGCCATAGGCGGACTGGGAATCGGAACTACGGAATTTACCGTCATGGGACTGCTTCCTGATATTGCGAATACCCTCAAGATTTCCATTCCTGAAGCAGGACATTTAATCTCGGCTTATGCAATGGGAGTGGTGATTGGAGCACCTATCCTGATTGGATATTCCGTGAAATTTCCACCTAAAAAAGTACTGATGGTCTTAATGATCCTCTTCACCCTATTCAACGGACTTTCTGCAGTAATGCCGGATTACACGAGCATGCTGATCATGAGATTTATGTCCGGCCTTCCTCACGGAGCATTTTTCGGAGTAGGAACAGTAGTAGCATCCCGGATGGCTGGAAAAGGGAAGGAGGCATTTTATATATCCTTAATGTTTACCGGGCTTACGGTGGCCAATCTGATTATGGTTCCGCTCGTTACCTATATCGGACATGCTTATCACTGGAAACTTTACTTTGCCATTGTAGCGTTAATCGGCCTTTTCGCGATATTATTCCTGAAATTATGGCTTCCTGCCATCGAATCAAATCAGGATACGCATTTTCTGGAAGAACTGAAATTCCTTAAAAATAAACAGTCGTGGCTGGTATTGGGAATTACAGCGATCGGATTTGGTGGACTTTTCACCTGGTTTAGCTATATCACACCGTTAATGACCATTGTTGCCGGAATCCAAAGCAATCAAATGGCCTATGTCATGATTCTTGCCGGCGCAGGAATGGTGGTTGGGAACCTTGCCGGAGGATTTATTTCCGACCGTCTCGGGCCTGAAAAAACATGTGCATTATTGATTTTCCTGATGATGATCTCTCTGGGAGGGGTGTTTTTATTTGCCGAACATCAGAATATAGCGCTGATTCTGACATTTATCTGCGGAGCGCTGTCAATGTCGGTTGCCGCACCTATTAATATCATGATGATGAAAGCGGCCCCAAAAAGTGAAATGATGGCTGCAGCGTTTATGCAGGCTGCTTTTAATATTGCCAATGCGATGGGTGCCTTTTTAGGAGGAATTCCTTTAGAATATGGATTCTCATTCAAATACCCTTCACTGGTAGGAGTGGGGATGACGTTCATAGGTCTTGCCATAAGCTTAAGATACAGATATCTGTATGGCAAAGAAACTCCTGATAATGACGACACGGCTGTAGAATGTGTGCCTTGTGATAAATAAGAAATAGATAAAAAGTGAAGTAGATACATGGAATAATGGGATCAATTTCAAAAATTGGGGAGCGGATACGTTTTTTTAACGCAAAGAAATTGATTATCCTATTGATAAAGGGAAGCAAAGGTAGAATCAATTTCATTGATTCGATTAAGCAGACGTTATATCTGGAAGCTTCATCAGCGACGAAGTCGAACTCTTTGCCTCCTTCAACTCAAAAGCATTTTTCATAGAACTTTGCGTAAAAAAACCATCTATCCCCCAAGTTTTGTATATGATCCGAATAATATAGTATTTAATGTCACTGACACATACAAAAAGAGACTTTGCACATTCATTTGAGCAAAGTCTCTTTTTTATTATAATATGGTCGAGATGAGAAGACGTCAATGGTGAATAAATATTTGTTTTAATGACGACGAACTAGCAACCGTCAACCAGCAACTTCCTTCTACAGGCGGATACTCTATCCCCTCAAACACTCATACTTTCATACTCTAATGCATAGCGTCACACTTCTACTTCGTTTCCGTTTTTACACCAATACAGTGCGTTGTATAAATTTTCTTTAGGAAAAGATTTAAATTCTCCCGGCATCAAGACACTGAAAATATCGGTAAAGTTTTGTACGGCCTCTTTGTCTGTCACAATAGCGGTACGGTTCCATTTGGTAAGGTTTTTTAATCCTAAAAGAGCATCCTGAAGCCATGCTCCCATGGTAAACTTATCCAGATCCGTGTCCAGATATAAGAGATAGTTGAGCTCACCAAACTGGTCTACTTTATCTTTTACATGAGGGATGACAAGGTTTTCAAAATCTTCTCTGGTTATTTCTCCGGTTGCATTGAATGCAGCAACATTTTCCGGAGCTTCTGGAATAATCGTTATCATATAATTTATTTTTAATGTGGTTGGATTTTAAACTGGGTACAATAATTGCACCATAATTTGATAATAAATCGTTAAAATACTTATAAAGATTAGTGTTTTTAATATAATATTCAATTATGGATTTAAAATCGAACGAACCTTTCTGGCTGATAAAGAATGGACTTATAGAGTCTTATCCTTCCCTGAAATCAAATGAAAACTGTGATGTTTTAATTATCGGTGGCGGTATTACCGGAAGCCTTATTGCCCATCAGATGATCAGTGACGGATACAAAACAATCCTGATTGATAAACGTGAAATCTGTAATGGAAGCACTTCTGCCACGACATCCATGCTACAGTACGAAATAGACGTTCCTCTTTATGAACTGATTGAAAAGATAGGTGAAAAAGGAGCTGTAGCAAGTTATAAAGCCTGTTCCGAAGCAATAGATAATCTTGAAAAGCTTACGAAGCTGATCAAGTCTGATGCCGGTTTTAAACGAAAAAAATCGTTGTATTTTGCTTCAAAAAAGAAAGATGTAAAGTGGCTTCAGGAAGAATGTAAAGCCAGAAAAAAAGCAGGATTCAACGTAAAATGGCTTGAAGCAGAACAAATTGTAGAACAGTTTGGATTTGAAAACACCTATGGCGGTATTCTGTCGAAACAGGGAGCCAGCATTGATGCGTTTAAATTTGCCCATGAATTATTTGAGCATAATGTAAAAAAAGGATTAAAAATATTCGATAAAACCGAAATGAAGAAGGTAGAATATCAGAAAGGCTTTAATGTGATAACCGTAGATAGCGGATTTCAGATCAAGGCTAAAAAGGTGATCTACTGTATCGGCTATGAAAGCAAAAATCTATTGAAGGAAAACTTTGTGGATTTGAAAAGTACTTTCGCCATCGTTTCAGAAATTGATGATGAGAAATTCAAAAATATCAGCAGTACATTGGTCTGGAATACCGATGATCCTTACATCTATATGCGAACTACGGATGATGGAAGACTCCTGATCGGTGGAGGAGATGAAGATTTCTATGATGCCGAAAAACGGGATGCTCTTCTTGGTAAAAAAGAGAAAGAAATTCTCAAAAACCTCAAAAAAATAAAACCAGATTATCATTTCTATACCGATTTTGTCTGGGCCGGAACTTTCGGGGAAACCAAAGACGGACTGCCTTATATCGGAGAGCATAAAAAATTTAAAAACTCATACTTTGTCCTGGGTTTCGGAGGAAACGGAATCACTTTTTCCGTGACGGGAATGGACATGGCTTCTCAGTTTATGAAAAACAAAAAGCATTTGTTGTCTGACTATTTTCAATTCGGGAGATAAAAAACTGGTGACCTCGGAAACCTCGGCCACCAGAGGTATGAAAAATAAAATTGAGATTAAGGCTAGGATCGATAGGAACTGGTGGCTTCGAGTTCCTCAGCCACCAGGAGTAGATAAAGATTTGAAGCAAGATTAAAGATAAGATCTAGACTTTGATTAAGATTTACATGAATTTCTAAATATGACAAACTGGTGGCTGAGGCACTCGAAGCCACCAGATTAAAAACTATTTCGAAGTATATCCACTCGTTTTTGCCTGCTCCAGAATAGATCTTTCAATCGCTTTTCCAAGGTCATCGGAATCTGCATTGCCCCGTTTTTTCATTTCGGCATCAATGTATTCCTGACGTTTTCTGGACAGCTCTTCAATCTCCGTCTGAATTTTTCCACGCTCTGCAGATTTTACAGCAACGGCTTTTTTAATTTCTTCCTTGCTTTTACCTTTTAGTTCGGCCGGAAGGGCATCGTCTTTTACTGTGGCGATAAAGCCTGCATCTTTTTCTGCCTTGTCTACAAGGTCCCAGTGATCATTTTTATAGGCATTCTTCTTAGACTTGGCAACGGTTCTTTCAACATAATTGGAAACCGACTGTACCTCAGCATTCCTGTCCTGTGCAGCCTGTTTTAGTTTATATTCAGAGCCGTGATTTCCGTAGAAAATGTAAGTGTCATTCAGTCTGGTGTTGCATTCTGAAATTCTTACATCATAAGGCGTTTCAATATAAATTACTTTTCTGTCGCTGTCGATATTGAAATATTTTCCTCCGCCTACAACCGCTCCGTTCTGCCAGAAGGTTTGGGTGCCTTCCTCTCGGCTTCCGCAGAAAATGGTATTCGTGTATATATTTTTGCTTTTTGCTTTGGAGATCACGTCTTTATAATTCACTTTTCCTTGATCGAATGGTTCATTACCAGCAATATAGATCAGTTTCATGCTTTTTTCGTTGCCATCCCAGTTCAGGTTCATCGAGGCGTCACGGATCACCGCACCGCAGTATTCATTACCACCGTTGGTTCTCAGAGCAAATAATTTCTCGGAAACCAGATCGAGATCCTGGGTAAGCGGAGTAACCTGGCGGATGTAATTTTCATCACGAATACCATCATTTCCGTATTCATACAGGGCAATTTCTACCTGAGGAGCTTTTCCGTTGTACTTCAGTGTAGTCAATGTGTTCACAATATTCCAAAGCCTGGATTTAGCCTGATCAATGAGTCCGTCCATACTGTTGGACGTGTCCAGAAGAAGGGCAACCTGGATTTTATTATCCTTTGATGGCGTTGGAATCTCAGGTACGGAAGCATTCTGTACCACTGCGGCTCTGTCTGCTGTCATGCTGTTTGAACAGCGGATGTCTGAAAAACTGCCGGAGCTTAAAAAAGCGGTAACGGCTGTCATTGTTAAGATTTTTAAAGTTGTCATACTGTTATTTTTTATTGGTTATCTGCTGTAATACTGAATCTGCATTTCTTTCGGATACTTCACTTCATAAGAGAAATTGATTTTGTCCGAACTACCACTGCCGATGTTTCTGTTCCAAAGAATACTTCCTGTTTTTTCATCAAAACTTCCGTTTCCAATTTCCAAGGCTTTAACCTGAATTTTAGAATTTTCGCTGATCGGAAGCTGGTCAAGGATTTCCAGTTCAATGCTTTCTTTGGTGTTGTTTCTGATGCTGATCTGGAAGGATTCTGTTTCCCACTTATTGCTGTTGAAGTTTTTCTGAGACGTTTTGTCCTCCAGTTTGATTCTTTTTACGGTAATTCTTTCATCCACACCCAGAGAAATAGGGAATTCATCTTTTACATAATTGCTTGCAATGCTGGTTTTCCCGATATAATTATCTTCAAAATAGATATTGGCTTCTCCGGAGATCAGATTAAGATTCTGCCAGTTTTTAATAAATGCCATCAGAAATACCTGGTTGTTCAGTTTCGGAACGGTGTGGTATTTATAGGTAGCATCGATTTGTTTTTTATCGAGGATGACATACTGTTCTTTTTCCTGACTTAAGATCGTTTGGTTATAATTAAGTTCATAGATGACGTTCATCTGGCTGTCTGAAACAGTGGCTACAGGGATTTGACTTTGTTTAACCTCTACTTCAGCTCTCATCTGATAAGAATTCACTTCTTTTGCAGCAGCTTTCAGTCTGTAATTGGCGGTTTCATCCTGTGCATTGTGTGGCGTATATTCAGCAACATATAATGGAGAAAGAATAGGTCTGTCCTGATTGTAAGATGGTCTATAGGTGGAAACAAATAATTTTACATTTTTCCAGTCCTGACCTGTTTTCTGGTAGATTTTTCCTTTATAAACCATTTCAAGCGGCTTCTTCACCGATTCTGCGCGAAGATCATAAGATGGAACCCAGCCTGCGTCAGAAACGATATAGCTTACGCCTAAGTTCAGATTGGTTTCATGGTCTGCAAGGATTTCCAGAAGAAGTTCTTTTCTGTTGGTGTTTTTGTTCGTCTGTTCTTCTGCGAACTGATTGCTGATCTTAGCAATACCTTCGTCCAAAACCGTTTTCTGCTCATTCAAAACAAAAACCTGATTGTCGATTTCCAGCATTCTTTTTCTGTAGAATTCAGTCAGTTTGATCAGTTGCTCCTGCGGAGTAGATTTATCGTTGGTAGAGATCTTTAGATTGTCATTGATGATATTCTGCTCACCCGTGAGGTTCTTGATCTGAATATTAAGTAAATTGACCTGTCTCTGCAATTTTTTTCTTTCATCATCCAGTTTCTTTTCTCCTGCAGAGAAATCTTCATCTTTCAGAAAGTTACTCTGTGGCGTGATGGAAAGAAGTGTTGTATTTTTTTCAAGATTGATCCTGTAGGTATTTTCGTCCAGATTGTTGGGAAGGTTGATGATTCTTACCATATTCCTTCCTTTCTGCAGGGTAACGGAGGTACTTCCGAAAACTTTGGCACCCTGAAGGAATACAGTGGCCTGTTTCACTTCAATTTCCTTCTTGATTTCCTGTCCTTTTAAAAATGAAACAGAAAATGCGATGAGTAGTAATAAATAGCGTTTCATAGTGTATTATTTTAATTCCTGTAGTAAAATTATCCCTATTTAAAGCTGAAAATGGGAAGACTTGGTGAAACCTGACTTTCACTTGGTGAGCTTAAACGTCAGCCTTAAAAAAGAAAAACAGCCCTTTCGGACTGTCTTTTTAAATCTGTTAATTCTAAAGGATTTCGTATCTTGTTTTGATGCTGTATTTCAGCTTGATGTTTTCGATATTGTCAAAAGAAAAATCTATTGTAGCGTCTGCTGCTTCCATCTGCATATTTCTCACGCTGCTTTTGTAGGCTACAGGAAGAACCATATCGCTGGTGTAATCTTCAATTTCGATGATCTCAAGTGGAGCTCCTGTTTTTTTACCCATACTTTCCAACAGGTAATCTGCCTTTTCCTTGGCTGCCTTTAAAGCATTGATCTTAACCGTTTTTCTGAAGTCTGCTATCTTAGTACTCTTCACTTCGGCAACATTCAGGTTGCTTACCCATTTCTGGTTCAGGTCTTCAAATATTTTGCTGATGTTCGCTTTCGTATTCACTTTGAACTGGTAGCTTTTCGTGAACTTTCCGTTTTTAGCATATATATTCTGGTACATGGATTTGAATTTGATGTCTTCATTCTTTACACCTCCATTCTTCAGTGTTTCAAACAGTTTCTTTTCATTATCTGCCAGATCGTTTTTGTTATCTGCCTTAATGCCTACGCTAAAGATGATTTCATCCGGTTCCACTTCCAGTTCTGCAACCCCTGTAACTTCAATTGCATTTTTCTTTACTTCCTGTGCATTCACAAAACTTCCCAGGGTAAAGATTCCGATCAATAAAAAATGTCTCAATTTCATAATTTCTTGTTTTAAATTCTGATGTAAAATTACTTCGATCCGAAACCCGAAATAAAGAGACTTGGTGAAATGAGGTTTTCACTTGGTGGATGCCCATAAAAAAGGCGATCCCTGTGAGAATCGCCTTTTCAAGCTTTTTAAAATTTGATTTTAAACCATTAAGATCAATGAAGGATAGAAGATAGTTAGGAAAAAATCATTTGATTTTTTATGCTCTACGTCTTAAAGCATAGCTAAAACTTAATATTCTTAAAAGCTTAACAAGAATCTTAATGGTTCAAAAAAAAGGTTTAATAAATAAAATAAACCTTTGAAATTTTATCGTTTTTGATCTCATAAATAGCGGTAGCCTCTGTCTTTACGCCAGGTCTCAGCCCTGAAACACTTTCTTTATCAATAACAGAATTAAGATTGACAATCCTCTGTTTGATCTCACAGTGCAGGTCCGGATATTTTTCAAACATAGCGGAATAGGTTTTTCTCATAGCTTCTTTTCCTTTACTGATTAACTTTCCGGGGAACTGATAAAGCTCCACATCGTCTGCATAAGGTTCGAGAAAAGCATCAATATTTCTTGCGTTATAAGCATTGAGCTGCTGCTGAGCCAGGGATTCCGGTGTTACTTTTACAATTTTTGCGAGATCTACAGGCAATCCGTTTTTCATGACCACATCGATTTTTGTAAGGTTATCCAGATTATCAATGGGATTGGCATTCAGTAAAACAAAATCGGCGGTTTTGCCTGCTTCTATGCTGCCGTATTCATTGTCTTTATTCAGGATCTTCGCAGGAATAATTGTAGCTGACTGAAGGATCTGCCATTCGTTCATACCGCTTTCTTTCATCGCTTTAAGTTCTGCGAGAAAGGATGACGCATGCTGAGTTCCTATATTTCCGGCATCGGTACCGGCAGCAAGCATTACGCCTCCATCAGCCAGTTTTTTGAGATTGACTTTTCGGATGGAGTCTGTTTTTGAAATGTAGGCTTTTACTTTAGGGTCACTGAAACGGACTTTACGTTTATTGAGCATCGCAGAATCTGAGGTTTGCGTAAGATGCTTCAGGTCGTACATAGAGCCGATGCTTTCAGGATTGGCGTTTTCCAGTTCATAGGTATTGTAAACTTTCTTTTGTCCGTAGGTATCATAATAATTATCCATAACCGTAAGGGTAGGACTTACAATGACTTTTTTTGATTTTAAAAGCTTTACAAAATCATCAGAAACAATTTCATCTTCTATATTATGAACCAGGAAATCGGCACCGTTGAGTACTGCTGTTTCTGCGGTTAAGCGTTCTGTAGCGTGAATAGCTACTTTTAAATTATTCCTGTGTGCCTCATCAATCACCGCTTTTATAGTCGGTTCCAGCTTCTTTGTCTGTTCTTTCTTTTGACCGGGATCTCCCGTGATGATATACCATATTTTGATAAAGTCTGGTTTGTAAGGAATCTGTTCCTGTACCAGTTTTTTAGCATCATCAATGGATGTTAGCAGCCTGAAAGGTTCATTTTTACTGAGGTTTTTAAATACTTCAGGTTCATAGGTCGTAATCAGCGGTCCGGACATATAGACTGAAGGAAGACGGTCATTGACTTTCAGGGAATCCCGAAGTTTCAGCAAATTATAAGTCGCTCCAGGATCAATAACCGAAGTGATCCCCATTTTAAGATATCGCTGCATAAGATCTTCCATATGACTGTGGCTCCAGCTGATCTCCTTTTCGTAGGGAACGTGTTTCCTGAGATCAAGGGCATCAGGTCTCGTATACAAACCTCCGCTTTGGAAAAAATGAACGTGTGAGTCTGTCATTCCGGGGATCAGAAATTTTCCTTCACCATTAATGACATGGGAATTCTGAGGGATTTTGATCTGCTTGCTGGGTTTTACGGCGGTAATGGTTTTTCCTGTCATGATAACAGTCTGGCCCGGAATCATCTTTTTATGGACCACATCGGCAAC
Source organism: Chryseobacterium sp. OV279 (assembly GCF_900128945.1). Lineage (GTDB taxonomy): Bacteria > Bacteroidota > Bacteroidia > Flavobacteriales > Weeksellaceae > Chryseobacterium. The sequence goes on from NZ_FQUD01000002.1 coordinate 366,159, forward strand.
CGTTACATTCTGAATATAGATCTGTGCATGGAAACTGCCTGCACAAAATAAAGCGACAAGTATAATCCGGAGTTTTTTATTCATAATTATGGTATCAAATCGTCCTACAAATATAAAGAAAGACTCACGCTTCTGTGGAATAATTTTATGAACCGTTCAAAAATCAAAGGATTAATTTTTGGAAGGAGCAGACTTGGTGAATTGAAGTTTTGACTTGGTAAAGAATAGAAAAGGATACATAAAGTTTTAGTTACTTTGCATTAAAGATCTGAAATCCGTGAAATTAATTTTTAAAATACTTATTGTCTTCATTCTTGCTGCAGGAAATTTCTGTACAGCACAGGATTCTACACGGGTTACTCAAGCTTATAAATCTGCGGCAAGACTTAAAAAAGCAGTCGATAATAATGATAATAAAGGCGTAGCTGATTCTTATGTAGGCATTGCCAACGATTATTACAACCAGGGAAATTATGCCAAAAGTGAAGAGTTTTTGGCGAAAGCCCGAACCATCTATAAAAACCTCAACGATAAAAAAAATCTGGAATCCGTTACCCGGAAAATTGCCCAGTCACAGGAAAAGCAGAACAAAATAACGCCGGCTATCAGCAATTATAGTAAGGCTGCCGAGATCAGCTACAGTGAGAATAACAGAATGGTGAATACCAATGATGCGGCAAGGCTTTCTTCTCCTACCAATGAGCAGAAAGTGGAAGCCATTCAGGATAATATCAATCTGGGCCTTAAAACAAAAGACAAAGGAGATCTGGCCGCAAGTTACAGTCAGATGGCAGATGTGAATATACAGCAGAAAGATATTCCCAGAGCGGAAGAAAATCTGAATAGTGCATATGCCATTTCTAAAAAAGAAGCCCCTCAGCAGGCATTAGAAATCAATCAGAAACTGACCAATTTCTATGTTGAAAACAGGAATTTTGACAAAGCCATTGAAGCCAAAAAGAAAGTACTGAAAGAAGATTTTGTCAAAGAGAATTCTCAGGAAAAAGTTAACCAGATTCAGGAACTGGCCGATATTTATATTAAGAAAAATGATCCGGAAGAAGCTGTGATATTATTAAAAAATGCCTACGGAATCGCTTTGGAAAAAGGGCACACGCTGGAAGCCCAGAAAAGTGTAAAAAGGCTGGACAGCCTCTACAGCATAACAGGAAATACGGAGGCTTCAGTTTCGCTGTACCGTGATTTTCTCGGGAAACTTCCTGATATTGTGTCCAAAGACCGAAGTCTTGTCGATAATAAAATTCTGGAAGATACCGAACAGAGAATTTCACAGCTTGAAAAAGAAAAGGAACTGAAAGACCAGCTTATCCGTAAGAAGAATGTTTTTAATTACTATCTGATCGGGGTTCTGATTGTGTTGACCGGACTGATTATCTTTATTTTCAGAATGCTGAAGAAAGTTCAGATCAAAAATAAGAAGATCGCCCTTCAGTCGCTGCGCCGTGAAATGAATCCGCATTTTATCTTTAACAGCTTAAACAGTGTCAATCATTTTATCGCAACGAATAATGAATTGGAAGCCAATCAGTATTTAACGAAATTCTCAAAACTGATGCGCGGGGTCATGGAAAATTCTGCCGAAGATTTCATTCCCTTTCAGCAGGAACTGGATCTGCTTCAGAATTATCTGGCTTTAGAGAAAACCCGTTTTGCCGATAAATTTGATTATGAAATTGATGTAGACGAAAGCCTGAATATGCAGAGTCTGAAAGTTCCCGGAATGCTTGTTCAGCCGTTCCTTGAAAATGCGGTATGGCACGGATTGCGCTACAGAAGCGACAAAGGATTTCTGAAATTAAGTTTTGAAAAAGAAGACCAGCATTTAAAAATCACGATCGAAGATAACGGAATAGGCATTGAAGAAAGTAAAAAGCAAAAGACCCAGCATCAGAAGACCAGAGAAGGGCGTGGGATGAAAAATACCCTTGAAAGAATTAAACTGCTGAATGACCTTTATCATCAGGATATTCAATGCAAAGTCACCGATAAAAAAGAAGAACCCGGGGTTTTAGTTCAGATAAGTTATAAAAACATCAATGTTTAAAAGACTTGTTTGGTTTTTAATTGGTTAGCCCTGTTTTATTGTAACAATTTGTCAATAGTTTCGTCTTATTAGTTAAAACTAAACAGATGACTATTGAAAACAAAACAGCCCGGTTCGCAGGATTTATATATCTTATAGTCATACTTACTGGTTTTTTCAGTTTAATGTATGTACCTTCAAAGCTGATGGTCTGGAAAGATCCGGCGCTTACTTTCCAAAATATTTCTTCCTCTGTACAATTGTTCAGATTAGGTATTGCCGGCAGTATGCTTTGCTATATTGCATTTACCCTGCTTCCTCTGGTTTTATATAAATTGTTGAAAAACGTTAATGGAACCTATGCAAAGCTGATGGTTATTTTGGCATTGATCAGTGTTCCTGTTTCATTGATGAATTTGCAGAGTAAATTTTCAGTTCTCACTATTATTGAGGGAGCCGATTATTTAAAAGCATTTAACACAGAACAACTTCAATCTCAAGTGATGGTTCTGCTAAACTCTTATAACAAGGGGATCTTAATCGTTCAGATATTTTGGGGGCTTTGGCTGTTTCCATTCGGTTATCTTGTGTATCGATCCGGATTTTTACCGAAAATTTTAGGCATTTTCTTGATGTTGGGCTGTTTTGGCTATCTGCTCAATGTATTTGGAAGAACTATCATTCCTCATTTTTCAGACTATTCAGTATCGGATTATATAACACTTCCAGCTTCTATTGGAGAAATTGGGACTTGCTTATGGCTATTAATTTTTGGAGTGAAAAACAAAACCAGAGAAATTGTAGAAGTCGATTAATTTTTAAATACAGATAATCATGAATAATTCCACACCATTTGAAGATATCAAAGTAAATGTTAAGGTTATACTTTCAGGGCTTTGGGCTGCCGTTACCCTGTGTTATCTTTATGGTGACTATTTCGAGCTTTATGTTCCTGATAAAGCAAAAGGACTTGTAGAAGGAACCAATCTACTGGATACTCCTTTGAAGCTGTTTATGGCTGCTGTTCTACTGTCACTTCCTGCTGTGATGGTGTTTCTTTCACTCATTTTAAAACCAAGAATCAATAGAGTACTCAATATCGTTTTAGGTATATTTTTTACTGCAGTGATGCTGCTTATAGCGGTTACTTCTCTTAGTTTGTGGCGTGCATTTTATGTTTTCTTAGCCCTGTTGGAAAGTTTGATCACCCTACTGATTGTGTGGTATGCGTGGAGATGGAAAAGACTTTAGAAAGGGAAAGACTTTGAGTTTTATGAATCAAAATTGCCCTGTAAGCTAAATATTTTTTACTTTTACTTGAATGCCGGATATGTTCCGGACGATATTGAAAAATGAACAAGCATTTATTTACAGGAATATTGATGTCTTTATGGGTAGGAATCTTACACGGACAGGAGATCAACACCACACGGTTTGATAAGGTGGTGAAAAGCTTAAAGCTCAATAAAACCACCATCAAAGAGGAATTCTGTACCGAAAAGAAAATGCCGAATGAGGAAGATTCCTATATTGCTGTTTTGCCGATTCTGCAGGGAAAAGAAGAGGACGACTTTTTTGTGGTCAGGAATTATATTGTGATCACCAATGAAAATGGTGAAATCAAAAATCAGTATTTTGATCCGGTTGAAATTACTTCAGATGCTATCATGTTAAGAAGTATTGTGATAGATACAGGTCTGTACAATATCAGCAATGGAATCCGTGCTTTTGGGGTCAAAGTGAGTGCTCAGAATGGCAGCCAGCCCAATCCTTATTCTACAGAAACAATTTCCCTGTATTATCCGACCGGGCAGACCCTTAAAAAGATTTTAAACGAATTTGAATTGAACAGATATGGCGCAGAATGGGATACCCGGTGTACCGGAGAAGCTGATGATGACCAATCCGTGATCATGATGGATAAAACGAAAACAAATGATTTCACCGACCTTAAAATCAAAACCATTTCAATTCACAGAAAAACCAAAGAAGTAAACGGCGACTGCAAAGAAAACGAAACCTCAAAAACCTCCTACCGCATCTTAAAATTTAAAAACGGAAAATACCAATAAACCCCTATCATCTGCTACCTAATCCCTAATCCCTTCCAAAATGAAAATACAATCCGTAATCGTAGACGATGAGCTTATTGCAAGAGAAGTTCTCAGAAATTATATCACAAAATATTGTCCACAGATCGAACTTGTGGGCGAGGCGGAAAATATCAAAGAAGCCGTTCCGTTGATTGCTGAAAAGCAGCCACAACTTGTGTTTCTGGATGTGGAAATGCCTTACGGAAATGCTTTTGACGTGTTGGAAGCCACCAAAGAGTTTTCCTATGAAACCATCTTTATAACGGCCTTTTCTCAATATTCACTGCAGGCGCTTAATAAATCGGCCAGTTATTATATTTTAAAACCGATTGATATTCAGGAACTGATTTTAGCCGTAAATAAAGTTGCGGAAAGTCTTGAAAAGAAAGAAGAGCTCAACCGTAATAAAATCCTCCTAGAAAATTTAAAATTAAAACCTGAAAAGCAACAACTGATCCTTCCTACACTTCAGGGATTTGATGTGGTTAAAACTGAAGATATCTTAAGACTGCAGGCAGATGGAAACTTTACACAGGTATATCTGACCGACGGTTCTAAAAAAATGGTCTGCCGCTTTTTGAAACATTTCGATGATCTGCTGGAAAACCCTTTTGTAAGAGTTCACCGGTCGCATATCATCAATGCAGGATTTGTAAAATCTTACCATAAAAGCGGAACGGTCATGCTTTCTGATGATACCGAAATTGAGGTTTCCGGCAGTTTTAAGGACAATTTCCTGAAGGTCTTTTCCTAGAATTTATTGTTCATTAACAGCGTAAAGGCATTATTTTTGAAGTTTTCAGGGCAGTCACACAAAATATTCCCATTATGAAAACTCTTCAGAAAATTGCGATTCCGGTTACATTAGGTGTTTTAGGACTTATTATTTACAATTCGTGTTCTGCGGGAATTCCGAAAGGAGCAGTAGCAGTCAGTAATTTTAATGCTAAAAAATACCTCGGAAGGTGGTATGAGATTGCCCGTTTCGACTACAGATTTGAAAAAAACATGGACAATGTCACCGCCGAATATTCTGAAAATCCAGACGGCTCCATCCGTGTCAGCAACAAAGGCTATAATTACGTTAAAAAAGAATGGAAAGAAGCCATAGGAGAAGCCAGGTTTGTAAAAGATAAAACCGAAGCACGTCTTAAAGTTTCCTTTTTTAAACCAATCTGGGCAGGCTACAATGTAATTGATATCGATGAAGATTATCAATACGCGCTGGTAGCGGGAAACAGCTTGAAATATCTGTGGATCCTATCCAGAACAACTTCTATTCCTGAAAGCATCAGACTGCGTTTCATTGAAAAAGCAAAAAGAATAGGGTATAGTACGGATGAATTGATCTGGGTGAAGCATAATTAGTTGGGAGAGCCAGGAATCAAGATTTTAGATGTCAGATGTCAGACGTCAGATTTCAGATAGTATGACTGGTGGCTTCGAGTACCTCAGCCACCATTTTGTCATATTTAGAAATTGTGGTCTATCTTAAGTTTCAGTGTAAACTCTGATCATGGGACACCATTTTATTCTTAATCTATCTCTGGTGGCTGAGGCACTCGAAGCCACCAGAAATTTGTTGTTTATTCAATAGTACTCACTCCCCGAAACTCGCACCCCGTATCACACAACTACTCTAAAACACGCAAACGCTACGACTCTCAAACACTCTGACGCTCAAACTCCCTCCACTCCTCAAAACGCTGATCAATCACAGGTTTTATCAGATCATAGTTTTCGTAGGTGTCTTCCACGTGGTAGAACGATTCATATTCGAAGTCGTTTTCTTCTGCTTTCCGGTCGAAGGTTTCTGAATAATCGTCAGTAAATGAGTTGAATTTTTTTCCGAAAGCAGTATCATCATTGTAATAAGCTTTTGCAAAGCCGTTGCCGAGATCGTTGAGGTCGTGTTGGCTGAACTTTTCATCGCACAGATCGATCAGAAATTCTGCTCCGGTCATCTCACGTCTTTTTACACTTTGGATCTCATCTTTGGTATCTTCTTCCAGTTCTTCAGATAATAAATTGTTGTTGATACACCACGTCAGAAACATACCGATATGGGTCGCTGCATTTTCATTGGATAAATTTTCCGGATATTCTCCGCCATAGTGCCAGGAAGCATCATCATATTTTGCCATTGCCGAATAATTATAGTTTTAAACAGTATCAGCCAAAGATAGAAAAAATCATTTTATGTTGTCGCAGCCGTAGATTTTTACGTCATTTGCAGGACATTTTCTTTCAAGAATTTATATATGGAAAAAGCTGTTCTGATTACTATCGGGGATGAAATCCTTTCCGGAAATACCGTTGATACCAATTCTAATTTTATTGCCACGGAACTTAAAAACATTGGCATACAGGTGACACAGATCTTCACCATATCCGATGAGATCGAAATCATTAAAAATACTTTGAAAGCTGCTTTTGAGCTGGGTGATCTGATCATAACGACCGGAGGTTTAGGCCCGACAAGGGATGATAAAACAAAAAAAGCACTGGCTGATTATTTCAATGATGAAATTGCTTTGGATGAGGTGACTTTCAACCATCTTAAAAATTATATGGAAAGACGCGGCCGCGCAGATATCCTTGAAAGAAACAGAGAACAGGCCTTTGTTCCAACAAAATCTGTTGTTTTTCAGAATCATTTTGGAACGGCACCGTGCATGATGATGGAGCAGGATGGTAAATTATGTTTCAGCCTTCCGGGTGTTCCTTATGAAGTTAAACCATTGATCAGAGACCAGATCGTTCCTTATTTAAAAGAAAAATTCAATCTGTATTATATTCATACCAGAATTGTTTCCGTGGTGGGAATTCCTGAGAGTATTCTTGCGGATACCATTGAAGACTGGGAACTGGCGCTTCCTGAAAATCTGGCGTTGTCTTATCTTCCGGTAGGAACCCGTGTCAAACTGAGACTAACGGCTTCAGGAGACAATGAAATGGCTCTGAAACAGCAGGCAGAAGAGGAGATCCAGAAACTTCTTCCTTTGGTCAAAGATCATGTGATTGCAGTCACCGAAGATAAAATTGAAAAGATCCTGGCGGAAATTCTTACGGAAAGACAACTGACGATTTCCACGGCAGAAAGCTGTACGGGCGGTGAACTGGCCAAAATGATTACATCCATTTCCGGAAGTTCAGCCTATTTCCTTGGAGGAATTGTGCCTTATGCTACGGAGAAGAAAATTGAGATTTTAAAGGTTTCCAAAGAGACGGTGGATCAGTTCACCGTGGTAAGTGAGCAGGTAGCAAGTGAAATGGCGGAAGGTTGCCAGAAACTATTTGGAACGGATATTTCCCTTTCTACAACAGGGGTTGCAGGTCCGGGTAAAGGTGAGGACGGTAAAGAAATAGGAACTGTTTTTTACACAATCAGGATTAATGATCAGGAAGTTACTTCAAAATTATACATGCCTCATTTAGACCGGCTTGATTTTATGAATTTTGTTTCGCAGAAGATTATTCAGGATTTGGTAGGGTTGCTTATAAATGCTTAAGAATCAGTTGATTTTTTTAATTTTATTTTAATAAAAATAATTGAGTTTTTCACGCTTTTTGGAATCCATCATATAAATTTCATTACGTGGAAAACTCAAAACAGATTTTTCAGACTGATAATAAAAAACGCTGGAGAAGCGTACAGTGGGGGAGTCGTATCTTTATTTTTGTGGCCGTATTACTCATCTTGGCTTTAGGGCTGATGATGAAGCTGGAAAAAAGCCCGAAAATTCCTTTCAAAGAAGATTATAAAGCGGTTATTACTGCCAGTAAACCTTATCTTCAGGAAAATAAAATATCCAAAGAATACAAAGGTTTCAGGAACTTTATTTCTGAAAAAACCATGCATACCAGCCTTGCGAAAATTCAGCAGGCAAGAGCAGAAAGACTTAAAAATCAAAACCGAAGCTGGTCCATGTTTCCCGGTGGGATTCGTTCTGCGTTCTATGTGGCCTGGGATCCGCAGTCGCTGATGTCTCTGAAAAGAAATATCAGACACATCAACCTCGTTTTTCCGGAATGGTTTTTCCTCGATCCCAAAACAGGGGATTTAAAGACCAATATAGATCCGGAAGGCTATAAAATCATCAAAAGAACCGGAGTGGCTGCGATGCCGATTTTAAGTAATAATTCCGATCGCGAGTTCCGTTCAGAAGGACTTGGAAAGGTTTTAAAAGATCCACAGAGAAGAACGAAACTGATTCAAAAGCTTACGCAGCAGTGTCAGAAATTTCACTTTAAAGGAATCAATATTGACTTTGAAGATATGAATCTGGATTCTGATGAATACCTGATTGCTTTTATGAAGGAACTTTCAGACACATTCAAACAGAATAAACTGCTGGTTACTATGGATATCATGACGGATAATGATGATTACAATATCCAGAAACTGAATCCTTATGTAGATTACTTCATCCTGATGGCTTATGATGAATATGCCGTAGATAGCGATGCCGGACCGGTTTCCTCACAAAAATGGATCGAAGCACAGACTGAGAAAATCCTTAAAAAAACAACGGCTGAAAAAATAATTCTTGGGTTGGGAGCATACGGCTACGACTGGAGTACCAACAAAGAAGATAATACTTCCGTTACGTATATGCAGGCTATTACAAAAGCCAGTGCGAGCAAAGCAGTCATTAATTATGATGACAATACATTCAATTTAAATTACTCCTACACAGATTCTAAAAAAAATACCCACACGGTATTCTTCAACGATGCAGCTTCCATTTTCAATACCATGCGTTTTTCTTCTGAATATCCACTGGCGGGAACTGCCGTTTGGAGACTGGGAAGTGAAGACAGCAGAATCTGGAATTTCTATGATAAAGATTTGACAACTGCCGGTATGTCAAAACTTAATTTGAAAATGTTGGAGAATGTAAAAGGGCAAACGATGGTCGATTACATCGGGGACGGAGAAGTTCTGGATGTTTTGAATACGCCTCATGACGGAAAAATAGCTTTGGAAATAGATCCCAAAGAAAAAATAATTACCGATGAGAACTATATCACCTATCCAAGTTCTTATGAAGTGAAAAAATATGGTGAAGCTCCACAAAAAGAGCTGGTCCTGACCTTTGACGATGGTCCGGATGAAACATATACGCCACAGATTTTAGATATCCTTTCAAAATATCACGTTCCTGCCGCATTCTTTCTTGTTGGATTGAATGCTGAGAGAAACCTTCCGTTGGTGAAGAGAATTTACCGGGAAGGTCACGAGATCGGAAACCACACGTTTACGCATGAAAATGTAGCGAAAGTAAGTCCTGAAAGAGCTTTAATGGAGATGAAACTGACAAGACTGCTGATCGAATGTATCACAGGGCACAGCACCATTCTCTTCAGAGCACCTTACAACGCAGATTCGGAACCGACCACTTCTGAGGAAATTATTCCGGTAGCACTGGCGAGACAGCAAAATTATCTCGATATCGGAGAAAGCATTGACCCGGAAGACTGGCAACCGGGAATCAAATCAGATGAAATTATCAAACGTGTTATGGCAGGCATTAAGCTGCAACGGGGAAATATTATTCTTCTACACGATGCAGGTGGAGATACCAGAGAAGAAACCGTGAAGGCTCTTAAAATTCTGATCCCGACTCTTCAGAAACAAGGCTATCATTTTACGAATCTGGCCAGTATTCTGCATAAAAGCAAAAGCGTGCTGATGCCGGAAGTTCCGAAAACAAGATCCTATTATATTATGCAGCTCAATCTGGTGCTGGCAACCGCGATATATGGAATCAGTCATTTTCTGGTAGCGCTTTTCACTATATTTATCGGGCTTGGCCTGATAAGATTGATATTGATGATGTACTGGGCTTTTAAAGAAAGAAAAAAAGAAAAACTATTGGGTGAACTTCCTGTTTTGGAAACCTATCCGAAAGTATCCATCATTGTTCCTGCTTATAATGAAGAAGTGAATATTATTTCTTCCCTGAATAATTTATTAAAACAGACTTATCCCAACTTCGATATCATCATGGTAGATGACGGAAGTAAGGATTCAACCTATAAAAAAGCCAGTGAAGCATTTCCCAACCACCCGAAACTGAAAATTTTCACAAAATCAAATGGTGGAAAAGCGACTGCCCTGAATTTTGGAATTTCCCAGACCGATGCAGAATATGTTGTGTGTATTGACGCAGATACCCAACTTGAACACCATGCTGTAAAATATCTGATTGCAAGATTCTTAAATTCAGATCCGGAGGAAAAGATCGCCGCTGTAGCAGGGAATGTAAAAGTAGGAAACACCGTGAACTGGCTTACCAGATGGCAGTCCATAGAATATACAACGAGTCAGAATTTTGATAGATTAGCCTATGCTTACATTAATGCTGTGACGGTAATTCCCGGGGCAATCGGGGCGTTTAAAAAGTCGGTGATCATCGAAGCAGGAGGATATTCTACTGATACCTTGGCAGAAGACTGTGATATTACCGTGAAGATTTTAAGAGCAGGATATACAGTGGCCAATGAAAACAGAGCCGTCGCTGTGACCGAAGCTCCTGAAAGCGTAAAACAGTTTTTAAAACAACGTTTCCGCTGGACTTACGGAATCATGCAGATGTTCTGGAAACAACGTCAGACTTTCCTGAATCCAAAATACAAAGGGCTTGGACTTTGGGCGATGCCGAATATTTTACTGTTCCAGTATATTATTCCGTTCTTTTCGCCATTGGCAGATCTGATCATGTTTTTTGGAATTTTATCCGGAAACGGCGGGAAAATATTCACGTATTACCTCATCTTCCTGTTAGTGGATGCTTCCTTGGCTCTTGCCGCATTTATCATGCAGAGAGAAAAACTCACCGGTTTATTTTATGTGATTCCGCAGCGTTTCGGCTACAGATGGCTGATGTATATTGTATTATTCAGAAGTTTAAGAAAAGCATTGAAAGGAGAAATGCAGTCCTGGGGATTTTTAAAAAGAACAGGAAATGTAAAAGAGATCGTGACTTCTTAATATTTGTTTAAATTTGTTTATTGTAACAAAACTTAAAAAAAACAGACTTATCATCTAAAATTTGCTATCATAATGAAAAAATTAACGCTTTCTTTGTTTTTATTGGCAGGTGTTTGTTCACTTAATACGGTGAACGCACAGGCAAAAGCCGTGAAAACAGCAGTTAACAGCACAGATAAAGGCTTGGATATTAGCCTTATGGATACTTCAGTACGTCCGCAGGATGATTTTTATAACTACGTAAGCGGAACTTGGATGAAAACAGCCAAAATTCCGTCCGATAAACCAACCTGGGGTAGTTTCAATAAACTGGCTGAAGATACAGACAACAACTCAATGACTATTTTGAACTCTCTTCTGAAAGACAAATTTGCAGACGGAAGCGAGGGTAAAAAAATTCAGGATCTGTATGCTTCTTACATGAATATGCAGAAGAGAAATGCAGACGGAATCAAGCCTATTCAGGATAATCTGAATAAAATTGACGCGATCAAAAACCTTACTGACCTTCAGAATTATCTGATCTCTGTAACTAAAGACGGCGAAAATACATTGTACGGATGGGGTGTAGATGCAGATCTTAAAGACTCTAAAATGAATGCTGTTTACTTAGGTGACGCTTCTTTAGGGTTAGGAAGAGATTACTATCAGAAAGTAAACGAAAAAAATACGGAAGCTATCGCTGAATATCAGAAATATGTAGCTTCTATGCTTAAAGAATTAGGCTACAAAAATGCTGATGCAGCTGCAAAAGGTATCGTAGACTATGAAAAAAGCATTGCACAGACTTACCTTACCAACGAGCAAAGCCGTGACAACACGCTTCAGTACAACCCAAGAACAATGGCTGAGCTTTCAACATTGGTAAAAGGCGTTGATATTCCTGCTTATCTTAAAAAAGTAGGGGTGAATACAGATAAAGTAATCATCGGGGAAATCGGGTATTATAAGAACTTTGATAAATTGGTGAATGCTCAGAACCTTCCTGTGATCAAGGATTATTTAAAATTCCACATGGTTCACGGAAGTGCTTCTTACCTAAGTGAAAAGTTAGGGGATATGAGATTCGGTTTCTATGGTAAATACTTAAGAGGCCAGCAGGAGCAGAGAGCATTGAACAAAAGAGGGTTTGAATTAATCAACGGTTCTCTGGGTGAAGCTTTCGGTAAATTATATGTTGAAAAATATTTCCCGGCTGAAGCAAAAGCTCAGATGGTAGAATTGATCGATTATTTAAAGAAAAGCTTCGCAGTTCACATCAACAACCTGGCGTGGATGTCTTCTACAACGAAGGAAAAAGCAATGACCAAACTGAACAAGTTTACAGTGAAAGTGGCTTATCCGGACAAATGGAAAGACTATTCAAAATTAGAAATTCTTCCGGAAGCTAAAGGCGGAACTTTATACAAGAACCTTCAGAATGTAGCGGCTTGGCAGTATAATAAAGATTTAGCAAAAATCGGTAAAGCTGTAGATAAAACAGAATGGGGTATGACGCCACAAACGGTGAATGCTTACTACAACCCGGTAAATAACGAAATCGTATTCCCGGCTGCCATCCTTCAGCCTCCTTTCTTCAATCCTAAAGCTGATGCTGCTGTGAATTTCGGAGGAATCGGTGCGGTTATCGGTCACGAAATGAGCCACGGATTTGATGATTCAGGTGCTCAGTTCGATGCAGACGGAAACCTTGTAGACTGGTGGACTCCTGAAGATAAAGCTAACTTCGAAAAAGCAACAAAAGCTCTTGCTGCTCAGTATGACAAATACGAGCCGGTAAAAGGAACTTTCGTGAACGGTACTTTCACAAACGGTGAAAATATCGCTGACTTAGGTGGAGTAAACATCGCTTACGATGCGCTTCAGATGTATTTAAAAGATAAAGGAAATCCAGGGAAAATCAGTGGATTCTCTCAGGATCAGAGATTCTTCCTAAGTTGGGCAACCGTTTGGAGAACTCTTTCCAGTGAAAAATATATGGTAAACCAGGTGAAAACAGACCCGCACTCTCCGGGATATTTCAGAAGCTTTGGTCCATTGATCAACGTTGACGCTTTCTACAAAGCATTCGATGTGAAAAAAGGAGACAAACTATACAAAACGCCGGAAGAAAGAATTAAAATCTGGTAACAATAAACAAACCGTTCAGCAATGAGCGGTTTTTGTTTTTTTAGGGGGTAGGTAGCAGGTGGCAGATGTTAGGTTGCAGGTGTTAGGTTGCAGCTAACTCATAGACGTATTTCTTTTTACCCTCAAACCCTACAACACTCATACTCTCATACTCTCAAACTCCGCAACTCACTACAAAGTCTTCATCATTTCTCAATTATCATTAATCACTTATCATCAAAGTTCGTATATTTGGTAAGTTTGTATACAATCAAAATTTTTTTTTAATGAAAAAGCTAAATATTGGAATACTTGCCCTTTCCGGCATTGTATTTTTAAACTCATGCGGAACGGCTAAAACTGCTGGTACAGAAAAGAAAACTGAAACTACGGTTGCCGTTGCAGAACCTGTGAAAGAAGAAGCAAAAGAAGAGGGGATCAATTTATCTTATATGGATAAAAGCGTTCGCCCGCAGGATGACTTTTTTAGCTATGTGAATGGAAATTGGGTGAAAACTACTCAGATTCCTTCAGATAAAGCGAGCTGGGGGTCTTTCAATGCTTTGAGAGAAAATGTAGATGATGCTTCTTTGGATATTCTGAACAAGATTTTATCCGAAACGTATTCTGAAGGATCAGAAGGACAGAAAATCCAGAACCTGTACGCATCTTTCATGGATGTGAATAAGAGAAATGCAGATGGATTGGCTCCTGTCAAAGGAGATCTGGCAAAAATTGATGCGATCAAAAACCTTAATGATCTGCAGAAATACCTTCTCGAAGCAACCAAATTAGGCGATAATTCTTTCTACGGATGGAGAGTAAGCGCAGATATGAAGAATTCTAAAATGAATGCGGTATATCTGGGCGGTCCGGACCTTGGATTGGGAAGAGACTACTATCAGAAAGTAAATGAAGCCAATACCAAAACTTTAGCAGAATACCAGACTTATGTAGGGAAACTGTTTGGAGTTTTAGGGAATAAAAATGCAGGACAGGCTGCACAGAATGTAGTAACATTTGAAAAACAGCTTGCCAATTATCTTCTGACTCTTGAACAGAACAGAGATGCCAATTTGAGATACAATCCAAAAAATGTAACTGAACTTTCAGGATTGGTTAAAAACGTTAATCTGGCTAAATACCTTAAGGAGGCAGGAGTAAATACGGATAAAGTAATCATCGGCGAACTGAAATATTACCAGAATATGGATCAGTTCATCACGGAAAAGAACCTTCCGCTTCTGAAAGATTATCTGAAATATCATTTGATTAACGGTAACGCCAGCAACCTGAATGACAGTCTGGAGGCGATCAGATTTGATTTCTATTCCAAATACCTTCAGGGGCAGAAAGAGCAGCGTCCGATGGACAAAAGAGGACTTGCCCTTGTGAATGGAGTTTTGGGTGAAGCTTTCGGTAAATTATACGTTGAAAAATATTTCACACCTGAAGCAAAAGCTCAGATGGAGACCTACATTGATTATATCTTAAAATCATTCAAGACCCACATCAATGACATGGATTGGATGTCTCCGGCTACCAAAGTGAAAGCTCAGGAAAAGCTGTCTAAATTCACAGTGAAAATCGCTTATCCGGACAAATGGAAAGATTACAGCCAGTTAAAAGTGGGATCTCCAAAACAGGGATCAACATTATATTCCAATCTTCAGAATGTGTCTGCGTGGCAGTATCAGAGAAGTCTTGATAAAGTAGGAAAACCGGTAGACAAAACAGAATGGGGAATGTCTCCACAGACTGTCAATGCGTATTACAACGGTTCAAACAACGAAATCGTTTTCCCGGCAGCTATTCTTCAGCCTCCTTTCTATAACCCTAAAGCTGATGCAGCTGTTAACTTCGGAGGTATCGGAGCGGTTATCGGTCACGAGATCTCTCACGGATTTGATGACAGCGGTTCACGTTTTGACGGTGACGGAAACCTGAACAACTGGTGGACAGACGAAGACCGTAAGAATTTTGACGCCAAAGTTGGACAACTGGCTGCTCAGTACAGCGCTTACGAACCGGTAAAAGGAAGTTTTGTCAACGGTAAATTTACGAGCGGTGAAAACATCGGTGATCTTGGTGGAGTAGCGGTGGCTTATGACGCGCTTCAGATGTATTTAAAAGATAAAGGAAATCCGGGGAAAATCAGTGGGTTTACTCAGGATCAGAGATTCTTTATGAGCTGGGCAACGGTGTGGAGAACCAAAGCTACTGACCAGTATATGATCAACCAGGTGAAGACAGATCCGCACTCTCCGGGAGTGTTCAGGGCTTTCGGTCCACTGGTGAATCAGGATGCATTCAGCAAAGCATTTGATATAAAACCTGGAGATAAAATGTACAAAGCTCCTCAGGACAGAATAAAAATTTGGTAAAAAACAACCAAAAATTGTTAGAAAAGAAAGAATCCGTCTCCATTCAATGGGAGACGGATTCTCTTTTTAATACGCTTTCTTATAATTCCGGAGAACAAAATTGATTCCCGTTTCTATAATGTCTCCCATGGTTTTACAATACTTGAAATTGATATCATAAGTGAGTTTCTGCAAAGCTGTTTTCAGCTCTGTAACATTAGCTTCCGGCGCAATATTATCTTTTTTCATAATAGAAATAAGTTCATCGAATCTGTTTTGACTGCTGGTCACTCTTTTTACGATTTGTGAACGCACTTCTTTACGGTACTGTTCTATAGAATTGGGCTTCAGTTTTTCCAAAACCATATTCACCATGATATTGTTTTCTTTGAAATACTGGGGAAGATATACTTTCAGATTCCCTTCATAACTTTGTTGATCAAAATCGATAGGGCGGATTCTATAAATCACCTGATCGAAATCGTGGATAGGAATAATAACATAATTATAAGAGCGCATATCCCCAAGCAGCCCGATGAGGCAGCGTTCATTGAATTTTACAAATTCCTTGGAAATTTGTGCCTTTTCCGGTTCTGAACAGTTGTGTAAATGTTTCTGAATAAAAACATCTCCTGGAATTCCTAAGATATGCTCTTCTATTAAGGTGTTTTTGTAAATCAGAAAATTGATCCGGTTGGGAGAAAGCAGGTCTTCTATTTCCAATCCGTAGATCCTTGAAGCATCAGCCTGTTTAATATAAAAATTAGTATAATTGTCGTTCAGAATATTTCTTACCCGGATTCGGAAAGGTTTAGAGTTTCCGAAGGTACAGAAGTCAATCGTATCCACTTTCAGATAGGGTAAAGTAGCCTCATCTCCGTCGGAATGAAGAAGGGTGTAAATCTTATTTAAATTAGCTTCAATTTCTTTAAACTCATACTCAGGATACAGGACACCGAGCCATAAAGTATCCTTGCCTTCCTTATCCAGAATATTCACACTGTCGCTGAATCTTAGCAGGTCTTCATACAGAAACTGAATCTGGGTCGTTCTGTTATGTTTTTCCAGATACTGCTGTAATGCTTCCGAAACAGGATATATGGGTTTTCTGAATGCGATCTTTACATCTTTCATGACTCTTTTACTTTAATTAAAATATAAAATGAATTCGGAGTAGGCCTGTTTATTTTAATGATGCTCAGGAAGTGTTACCTGGATATGAGCAGTCCTGCTATCCTTGTCAAGGTTTTAAACCTTGACAAGGATAATTAGTAACTCACATTCCCTCTTTTCCAGTCTTATCATCTGAATTTTCTAATCCCGAACTCATGTTAAATATAGATAATTTTTTTTCCTTACATCGGAGGAATTCCGATTTTAACATGTGTTCGATGCTTTTTTATCAATTCAAAATGCCCCCGGATTTTATTTTATCTGTCTTTCACTTTTTTTATTTATTTTTTCATAGTTTAGTGATATCGTAAAGCGATGATTTTACGACATATATATTATGGGTTAAATTAAATATTTCAAGAAAAATCTTGACAAAATTTTGTATGTTACAGTTTTTTTTTAAATTTAAACATTGGATTGGTAATTTATTTGATTCATCGGTAAATTACTCAAAGACAGATCCAAACCAAAATCAAAAATCTCAAAATAATAATAATATGGCAATGTTTAATTATGGTGTTGGCGGTAACGAAGTAAAAGTAGACGCTAATGAAGCTATTCAGGAAATACAGGAAAATAAATCACTGATAGTAAGCCAGCTTACAACTGACGAATCTTATACCCCTGAAATCGTAACAGGATTAAAAACAGTGGATGACGTTTTCAGACATTTTCAACCTTCCGTAGCAGTACAGCACGAAACAGAAGAAGGAAGTGTCGTAGAAGAGGAATTCCGTTTTCAGAATCTTGCAGACTTCACACCCAAAAATCTTACTCAGAAATCCGACTATTTACAACAGCTTAGCATGGAACAGGAGCAGTACAATAAAATCGTACGCCAGCTGAAAACAAATAAGATTCTGCGTAACATGCTTGAGAATGAGCAGACCAGAGCTGCATTCATCGAAGTATTGAAAGATGTGGCACAAGAACTTGAAAAATAATTATTTACACTAAATCAAATCATGGATAGCAAATTACAGGCACAAGAAAGCCAACAGCAGGGTCAGCAGCAACACTCAGGGCAGCCGAAAGGCAACCCGCTTGCAGAACTTAATAAAATAGGAGGTTTTGGCTTTGTTGAATCCGTTGTAGACGGTATCGCCAATATGAACCCTACAAGAAAAGCCAGGAAAGAAATTTTCCTGACAGACAGCAATAAAACCGACGAAAGAAAAGAACTGGCTCAAAAATTAAACCTTTGGGTAAGTCTTTTGGAAGGTAACGAATCTGCAGATAAAATGGCAGATACCTGCAAATCTAAAGCGCAGGCGGCAGACCAAAACTTAAAAACAAACTTAAAAAATACACTTGACGCAGTACGTCTGTTGGAAACCAACTATAGAACTGTAGCCCAATTCTACAAAAACACGGAACTGGATAAAGTGGACAACGTAAGCATCGTAAACGCAAGTCTTGAACAGGTTTCAGATCTTGACAATCCTTTATTTATTGATGCTATTTCCAACGAATTCAAAAACTATTACGACCGTTTGGATCTTAGAGACAACTATTCTATCCTGGCAATACCTGGATACTTAGGCTCAAATAAAGTCATTGAAAAATGGGCAAAGATCTGTAACGAAAACAAAGTAATGATGGTGACCGACTTCGCCAATCTGGATAAGCCGGATGACGTAGTAGACTTATTCCATTCTGCCAACCTTACCGGAGGCGAGCTTCACAGAAGTAACGTTATTATGACGTGTAACTGGCTGGTAGGTAGAGGAAGAGCTGAAGAAGTAGGTGAAGAAGACAACGTAGAACTTCCACCTTCCACTTCATTGGCAGGAAAAATCCATAAAACACTGATGTCTCAGGTAGCAGCAGGTAAAAAACACGGTAACATCAACGAAGTAGACGCTGTAAAATTCGAATTGAAGAAAAGTGAAATTTCTCAGTTGGAAAAAATGGGTCTTGTTCCAATGGTGAACGAATATGGAAAGATCATGGCTTTCTCTGCTAAAACATTGTTTACAGGAGATAACATCGGTCTTCAGACCTATTCCGTAGTACGTGTATTCGACTATGTAACTAAAGTTTTACTTGACTTCCTGAACAGAAGAGCGTTTGAAAACTGGAATGCCAAGAATGAGGACGATTTGAGAAGACAGATTGTAACGTTCCTTGACAATATCAAAGGTCCGGATAAATTGATTGAAAAGTTCAAAATTGTTCGTTTCGAGCAGGACAGAGTCAATAAAGACAGAGTATGGCTGGATATCCGTATGACGCCTTATTTCCCTACAAAAAGTTTCGTTATTAAACTGGACGGACACAAAGGAGATGATGGCAACGAATGGGATGCACAGTATACTCAGGAATAAGTAAGAACCCAATTTAAAATAATAAAACCGATGCATGAGTACATCGGTTTTTTACTGCCAATTCATATGAAAATTAATGTGATCAAAAAAAGTTTAAGCTTCGTTTTGCCCGTACTCCTGCTTATTGTATTGTCAGGATGTGAAAAGAAATATCAGCGGCCGGATCATTATGAGGTAGATCTTTTTAAAGACGAACGCCAGCAGGGGAAAGCTTATATAATGGACCGTGAAGAATGCTTTGACGGCAGCGAGCTCGTTATTGCAAGTTCCAATGTAAAAATTGCCGACAGTTCAAAAGGAAGAGGAAAAACATTTTTTCTCTATAAAGTAAAATCAGGAAAAGTGATGAAAACGATAAGGGATTCCATTGTGGATTATCCTTTCATGTTCCTTTCCCATCAGAGATTGAAACTGGAAAACGACTCCATTTATCTCTATCTTAAAAAACTGGATGGCTACCGCTTTATCGCTGCAGACAGAAACCTTAAATATGAATGGCTGAAAGCAGCTCCGGTATACACTGTTAAAAAGGATAATTAATTTTATCTTTGCAGAGAAGAATTACAAGTCTGTAAATTCAGATGCTTCGACTCCGTTCAGCATGATGTTTCTAACACTTTAGGGTACATGTCATGCTGAACGGAGTCGAAGCATCTATAATGAAGAAGAAACCTTTGGAAAAAATAGAAAACGACAACTTCAGACACATAGGAAACAAGCTCCTCAGCTGGTACGGAAAAAATGCAAGGGATCTGCCTTTCAGACAGACAAAAGACCCATATAAAATCTGGATCTGCGAAATTGTTTTTCAGCAGACCAGGATCAGTCAGGGACTGAATCATTATAATAATTTTATCAAAAGATTTCCGGATGTAAAAACCCTGGCCAATGCAGAAGAAAATGAAGTATTGCTTTGTTGGAAAGGACTTGGCTATTATTCCAGAGCCATCAATATTCATAAAGCGTCACAGCAGATCATGAATGATTATCAGGGTTCTTTTCCTGCAGATTATGATGAAATTCTGAAACTGAAAGGAGTAGGGAAGTACACTGCTGCTGCGGTATCCAGTATCTGCTTTGGAGGTAAGATGCCGGCTGTGGATGGTAATTTTTACCGCGTTTTAAGTCGCATTTTTGCTGATGACTTCGATATTTCCAATTCCAGAGCTTTTTCTTATTTCTCTCAACTTGCGGAATTGGTGATGCCCGACAATGTAGGTGATTTTAACCAGGCTATGATGGATCTAGGCTCGGAAATCTGTAAGCCTAAAAATCCACTTTGTGGGGAATGTCCGGTCAATGATGACTGTTTTGCATTTTCTCTTGATAAAACATCAGATTATCCCGTTAAAACAAAGAAAGTTAAAACAGAAGATCTTGCGCTGACCTATTATTTTGTACATAGAAACGGTCAGTTTTTAATCCAGCAGAGAAAAGATGATTTTATCTGGAAGAAATTATTTGAGTTTCCACCGACAATTTCTGAGGATCTGGAACCATTTATCAAAAATGTAAAAACAGTTACCCATAAGCTTACCCATAAGAATCTGACGATTGAAATTTCAAACGTTGAGGTAGATTCTGAGGTGGTCTGGAACAGCTTTATTGCAGAAAATCAGTACATCATTACAGATTTTGAAGCTTCTCATGATAAATCTTTTCCCAAGCCTTTGGAAAACTACATCCAAAACTCACTGAAAGACTGAAATTTGTCTCCCAAAATCTGAAATCTAATTTGTACTTTTGCAAAATGATAAAAAACGTCATTTTTATTTTTGTATCACTGCTTTTAATTTCGTGCGGAAAAGATCATGTTCCGAAACCTTACGGGGAGCTTCGTCTGGAGTATCCGGCACCGAAATACCATAAGTTTGAAAATAACTGTGCTTATACCTTTGAATACTCAGATTTTGCATCCATCGCTGATGCCAAAAAGCCTTGCTGGTATTACATCAATTATCCGAAAATGAAAGCCAAGCTTTTTGTGACGTATTATCCGATACAGAATGATCTGGCAGACCATCTCAAAGAAACTGAGAAAATGGTCTACGAGCATACCATCAAAGCGAGCTCTATTGAAACCAAGTCATTTGAATACCCTGACAAAAAGGTGTACGGGAATTTCTACGAACTGAAAGGGCAGAGCGCTTCCAATCTTCAATTTTACATTACGGACAGCACGAAACACTTCGTGACTGCTTATTTATACTTTAACACAAGACCGAAACCGGATTCTTTGGCACCGGCGGTGAACTATATCAAAAACGATATGAAACACCTGCTGGACACATTTGAATGGAAAAAATAATTGACTTTAAAATACATTGAAAAATATATGAAACTTTTAGTTGTAGGAAGCGTTGCATTTGATGCAATCGAAACACCATTTGGTAAAACTGATAAAATTTTAGGAGGTGCAGCCACTTATATCAGCATCACTTCTTCTATTTTAGGCGTTAAATCTGGTATTGTTTCTGTTGTTGGAGGAGATTTCCCACAGGAGCACCTTGATATGTTCACAGACAGAGATGTAAATATTGAAGGTATTGAGATCGTAAAAGAAGGAAAAACATTCTTCTGGTCCGGAAAATACCACAATGATTTGAATACCAGAGATACTTTGGTTACAGAAGTGAACGTTTTGGAGAACTTCGATCCTAAAATTCCTGATTCTATGCAGGATTCAGAGATTCTTTTATTAGGGAACCTACACCCTGGAGTTCAGTTGTCTGTACTGGAAAAAATGAACAACCGTCCTAAACTGGTCATCCTTGATACGATGAACTTCTGGATGGATTCTGCTTGGGATATCTTAATGGATATGATCGCTAAAACAGACGTTATTACGATCAATGATGAAGAGGCAAGACAGCTTTCAGGAGAATATTCTCTGGTAAAAGCAGCTAAAAAGATCCACACCATGGGTCCTGACTATGTGATCATCAAGAAAGGAGAGCACGGCGCATTACTTTTCCACGACAGTAAAGTATTTGCTATCCCTGCACTTCCACTGGAAGACGTTTTCGATCCTACCGGAGCAGGAGATACTTTTGCAGGAGGTTTTGCAGCGTATCTTGCTAAAAAAGGAAAGGTAGATTTCGAAACCATGAAGTCTGCTTTGATCGTAGGTTCAGCGATGGCTTCATTCACTGTTGAGAAATTCGGAACAGAAAGAATTGAGGAAGTTACCGAATCTGATATGTTCGAGAGATTGAGACAATTTAAAGAATTAACGACATTCGATGTCGAACTGCAATAAATAAGTCTTTTTAAGAAATATTTATAATAAAAAATTTAGACTAATTCGTTAAGAATTCTAAATTTGCAACTTGTTTAAAATAGTAAAATGACAAATAAACTAAAAATCACTTTTCTTCTTGGGATTTTCATGATGATATTCTCTTCAAACATGAATGCTCAGCTTAAACCGGGAGAATTAGTGGATGGTATTGCTGCTGTTATCGGTGATGAAATTGTTTTGGAATCGGATGTGAATGAGCAGATGAATTATGCCAAACAGCAGGGAGCTTCTGACACAGACAAGTGTGAGTTCCTTGAAAACCTGATCAGCAACAAGCTTCTTGTATACGAAGCCAAAAAAGATACATTGATTGAAAACCGTTCTGCTGCGATTAAGGAGCAGGCCAACGCAAAATACCGTCAGTTACTTTCTCAGTTCCCGGATGAAAAAACAATGCTTACCGCATATAAATTCAGAAACGGATTTGAAATGAAAAATGCTATCGAGAAGATAGACATCGATCAATATTACGGACAGGCTAAATATCAACGTATTACTGAAAAAGCAGACGTAACACCGAATGAGGTAACAGATTTCTACAACCTGTATAAAATGCAGCTTCCTGAAGTAAAAGATGAAATTTCTTTAGCACAGATCATGATGTACCCTAAGCTTACAGAAGCTCACAAGGAAGATCTTATCAAAAGATTAAAGAAAATCAAACAGGATATTGCAGGTGGAGAAACCTTCGAAAGCCAGGCAAGAATCTATTCTGAAGATGAAGGATCTGCTGCCAACGGAGGATTGTACAAGAACATCTATAAAGGACAGATGGTAAAGCCATTTGAAGCGGCTGCCTTAAACCTTCAGGAAAATGAAATTTCAGATCCTATTGAATCTGAATTCGGGTACCATATTGTACAGCTGATCAAAAAATCAGGAAAAGTATATGATGCAAGACACATCCTTTTGAAAGCTACGCCTACAGACGAGGAAATTAAAACAGCAAAAGCAAAACTGGACAGTATCAAAGGTCTTATCCTTGAAGGTAAGATGACATTTAAAGATGCTGCTTATAGATTCTCAGACGATAAGAAAACGAAGTTCAATGCAGGAATTATTGCAGGAGCAGACGGTTCTGATAAAATTGAAAGAGAAAGTATTCCGGGATCTATCAGCTACGAGCTGGCTGGTCTGAACAAAGGAGACATTACTATTGCTTTCGAAGATGAAGACAACAAAAGAAAAGTTGTAAAGATTATCAAAGAAGAAGATGTGATTCCTGCTCACCAGATTACACTGGAAACGGATTATAACAGAATCAAGCAGATGGCGCTGAATAAAAAGCGTAATGAAATGATTGAAAAGTTTGTCAACGCTCAGTTGCCGACAACCTTTATATCGATTGACGGACGCTATGATAACTGTAAATTCAAAGCCAACTGGAAAAAAGAATCGATCAAAAAATAAATACTAAACCTTCAGAATTTCTGAAGGTTTTTTTTATGCTCTGTCTGAAAAAATTATATATTTAAATAAAACTTTGAAGCGATGGATGAACCTTTTTACAGACAAAAATTTCAGGAAGCCGTTGATATGCTTTCGGGAAAAGAATTTATAGATTCAGGCCTTCGACTATCTGTAGACACTATTCTTGAATCCGTTGCATTAAAGATCTACAAACCCGAATGGTCCAGTATTCCCGAATCTCCGATTGATGCCCCAGGCAGGATTTTTTTTTCAGTTTGGATTAATGATCAATCCATTAAGGAAGGAAGGCTGTACTATAATATTCATGCGCTGAAACTGAAAAACCTTAAAGGCTATAAAATACCGGCCAGGAATTTTGCAGAAGACTTTAGAAATCGTTTTGCAGAAGATCAGAAAAATTGGGAAAATGTAAGCGTACAATACGGCCCTCTGACGCTTATGGAAGGCTGGATAGAACTTAGACCTGATCATATTCAGAACGACCTGTGCGGACTCGCCCGGAAATTTTTGAACCTAAGCCCAGTAATAGATGAGGTATTGACTACGTACCGATTGAAGGCATAACCCATTACGAGATACGGGTTTTTAAAGGTGCGAGGTGAATTGATAATGAAATTTGTTTTTATTTTCAACATTCAAACCGCGTATCCCGAATCCCAAACCTCGAAACTTCCCAAGATTTTACCCATTTTTTCCCCGCTGAAAACCGTTGTTTTTAGTATTTTTACGCATGAGCAATTTTATAGATTTCAATTCAGCAAAAAAACTTCAGGAAATGCAGACAAGTCAAAATAGAATTACAGAGCTTTTTAATATACAATATCCTATTATCCAGGCCGGTATGATCTGGCACTCAGGCTGGAAGCTGGCTTCGGCGGTTTCAAACTGTGGCGGACTGGGAATTATCGGGGCAGGAAGTATGTACCCGGACATCTTAAGAGAAAATATTCAGAAGTGTAAACTGGCTACAGATAAGCCTTTCGGAGTTAATGTTCCGATGTTATACCCCAATCTTGAAGAGATCATCCAGATTATTCTTGAAGAAGGTGTGAAGATTGTTTTTACTTCTGCCGGAAATCCAAAAACTTATACAGAAAGCCTTCAGAAAGAAGGAATAAAGGTAGCACACGTGGTGTCTTCCACTAAATTTGCCGTAAAATGTGAAGAAGCGGGAGTAGATGCTGTTGTGGCAGAAGGCTTTGAAGCAGGCGGACACAATGGAAGAGACGAAACCACTACATTCTGTCTTATTCCCAATGTGAAAAATCATATCTCCAAACCATTGATTGCAGCCGGAGGAATTGCTTTGGGTTCACAAATGAAAGCGGCTATGCTCCTTGGAGCAGACGGTGTACAGATCGGTTCGCGTTTCGCAGCTACTTTGGAGGCCAGCGCTCATGATAACTGGAAAAAGAAAATTACAGAGCTTAATGAAGGAGATACACACCTTACTTTAAAAGAACTGGCACCCGTAAGGATGGTCAAAAACAAGTTCTTTGGGGAGTTGGAAGACATCTACCAGTCCGGAAGAGATAAAGAGGCTTTAATCGCATCGTTAGGTCGCGCAAGAGCAAAACGCGGAATGTTTGAAGGTGATATGGAAGATGGCGAGCTGGAAATAGGGCAGGTTTCTGCATTAATCAATGACATACTTCCGGTAGAAACCGTATTCACTAACTTGTTAAAAGAATTTGAAGCAGCAAAAGTACCGGTGTTGTAATTGAGGAATGAATGTAATGGAAGAGAGATTAATTGAAGTAAGAGGTCAGAAACTTTATACCGCATATCACCAATCATCAGAAGAAAAACCGGTTATTATTTTTCTTCATGATTCTTTAGGCTGTACCCAGCTTTGGAGAGATTTTCCGATGAAATTGGCTGAAGCCACTGGTTGTAATATCTTAATGTATGACAGGTTGGGCTATGGAAAATCCGGACCCATGCTTACGCACGAAAGACCGGTCAATTATATGGAATGGGAAGCAGATGTACTGAATGATTTGCTTGCCGAACTTAACATAAGCAATGTCATTTTATTTGGTCACAGTGACGGTGGAACTATTGCTTTGATTGCAGCTGCAAAATATCCGGAAAAGGTCCATTCAGTGATTTGTGAAGCAGGACATATTTTTGTAGAAGAAGTTACCCTGAAAGGAGTTTATGACGCCTGGGATGCTTACAAAACAACCAATCTTGCTGAACGTTTACAGAAATACCATGGTGATAAAGTAGAAATGCTTTTCAAAGCCTGGACAGAAACCTGGACCCGCGAAGACTACAGAAGCTGGAATATCGAATACCTTTTGAAGGATATTCAGTGTCCATTGCTGTTCATTCAGGGAGAAGCCGATGAATACGGAACTTTGGATCAGGTGGAGAAAACAGTTTCTCAGGTAAGCGGAACCGCAGAAAAATATATCATTCCGGAAGCAGGACATACACCCCATAAAGAAGTTCCTGAACTGGTTCTGAGCAGAGCCTCAGTTTTTATGAAGCAATACGGTTGATTACAGAATAATATTTACTATTAAAAGCATCCTGAGTGATCAGGGTGCTTTTTTTCGTGTTTTTGAGATGTTTTCATGTGTACATATTTTAGAACCTTTCCAGCTGTTTGTATAAAATATACACATTATAAAATCATTCAGATCCATTTTTAAGGTTCTGTGATCGTGATATTAAAAGTCCTTGTATTCACATTTGTACAGATTTTAACGAAAATCAAAAATTCAAAAAAATATTTTGGAGATAAATTTTGATATCATTTGATTAAAATTTTAAAATATTTAACCGTTGTGAAATTATGGTAAACCGTAATTATCAGAGGCTTTTATAGTAATTACTTTCCTGAAAATTACACAAAATAAACATTACAAATCACATATAGGTGATTTGATAATTTTTACATTTAATGCATCAAACAATGGATACATAACCACAGAAGATTGGTTTGGTGAAATGTGCGAAAGTTGTGTTTGAAATGGATGTTTTTCATGTTGGGGATGCAGTTTTACTGCATCTCCTTTTTGTTTTAATATTTTCTCTCGCAGATGATACGGATCAAGCAGATGAGCAAAAGTAAAAATCTGCATCATCTGACTAATCTGCGTGAAATTTTAAAATCATGTGGTTTGTATCCATTCCCTTCACCAGAATCAACGTCATTATCTTTGTACATCCGTGCAGTTTAACTTCTACAATGTACTTTGTGTGGTAAAATAAGCTTTATTTGCTCCTCTAGTTTTATAGGTCTACAGAAGCTGAAGCTCTGCAGTTATATTTTGTTTAGCCTGCTGTTCGTAGCACTCCCTGAAATCAGTTGTTTTGAAAATGCTTTCAAGCTCCAGAAAATGTTTAAGCACTTTCCTTCTTCCAGGTTTATACAGTAGATCCGGATAAATGGAGTATTCCTTTCTGATCTTTCGGGTATAGTCCAGATAAACCTCCAGATCTTTTCCAAGGATAGAAAGATCAGCATCAAGAAGATAATTGGTATCGGAATCATCAGAAAGCTGATGTGATTTTGTAGCTAAGATCTGCGATGATATTTTTGAAATCATTTCTGCATTTAAACCCAGCTGTTGAAGCCTTTCCTCGGCGCGCAATGCACTTTTTTCTTCATTCGATTTTGAAGTGGCATCATAAATAATATCATGGTAAAATACAGAATATGAGACGGCAACAGGATCTTTAATATGTTCTTTTACAGTTTCCAGTTCCAGAAACATATTTTCCAGATGAAAAAGATCATGATAATGCCTGCCTTTTTCAGAATATTTCTTTTCAATTTCCTGCCAAAAGCGGTTGATAAGATCCTGATCTTTTGAAAACGCAAGACAGAGATCTGTGAACTTTTCTTTCAGATTCATAGTGAATGAAGATAAAAAAAGGAACTTAAAAAGTTCCTTGATTTGCTTCCAACGCAGCTTTCAGTTCAGCCCAGCCTCCGCCGTTATGACCATCCTTCAAGCCTTGTCCGTTAAGATATTCCAATGCTTTTCCGCTTCTGTTTCCACTTCTGCAGAATAAAATCACTGGTTTTTCAATAGATAAGATTTCTTCTTTTCTGTCTTCTACTTCACCCAGAGGAATATTCTTGGCTCCGTCTATATTTCCGTCCATTTCAAGCTCCATTGGCTCACGAACGTCAATTAATTCATAATTTCCTGATTGTATTACTTCTATTAAAGACATAACTGTTTAATTTTAGATTAAAAAATAAGAACGAAAATACGCAATTTTTTTCTTAAAAAGATCCCTATCAAAACTTAAATTTTCGAAAGAAAGTCTTAAAACTTCGGGCTTATCCGCTTTAGCATTTAAAAGTATAACATTCGTAAATTAATCTTAATTTTGCAAGGTGAAAATTCTGAATTCCAGTGCCGAAAAACATGCGCAGTTAATTAAGTCCAAAGCAGAACGTTTTGGGTTTCAGAGCTGCGGTATTTCGAAAGCAGATTTTTTAGAAGAAGACGCCCCGAATTTGGAAAAATGGCTTAAAAATAATTTCCATGGCGAAATGAAATACATGGAAAACCATTTCGACAAAAGATTAGATCCAAGGCTGCTTGTAGAAGGTTCAAAATCGGTCATTTCACTTTCCTATAATTATTTTCCAAAAGAAAAAATTTCCGCGTTAGAGAATTATAAAATCTCAAAATACGCCTACGCAGAAGATTATCATGAAGTGGTCAAAGAAATCCTGCGGGAAATGGTGGCAGAACTTCAGGAAGAGATCGGTGAGTTTGGATTCCGGGTTTTTGTTGATTCTGCGCCCATTCTGGAGCGGAGCTGGGCCAAAAAGTCCGGAATAGGCTGGGTAGGAAAAAATGCCAATCTCATCACAAAGCAAAATGGTTCTTTTTATTTTCTGGCGGAAATTATCTGTGATCTGGAGCTTGTTCCCGATCATGCTACGACCGATCATTGCGGAACCTGTAGAAAATGCATTGATGCGTGCCCTACAGACGCTATTGTTTCGGAAAAGATTATTGATGGAAGCCGATGCATCTCTTACGCCACGATAGAACTTAAAAACGAGATTCCTGATCATTTCAAAGACAAAATGGAAGACTGGATGTTCGGATGTGATATCTGCCAGGATGTTTGCCCGTGGAACAGATTTTCCGCGCCTAATCTTCAGAGCAGATTTGCGCCTAATGAATCGCTGAAAAATTTTAAAAAAGAAGAGTGGAAGGAAATTACTCAGGAAATATTCTCTGAGATCTTCAGGAAATCTCCCGTAAAGAGAACCAAATTTGCTGGTTTGAAGCGGAATATAGAATTTTTGGAACGTTGTTCGGACAAGCTTTAGGATAAATTTTTGGTGACGAATCCTTATCTGGAATTTTTCGGTTCCAAAACTTAGGAGGATAAATCGCCATCCCTTAAGCAGTGCGCCTTAAGGAGGATAAGATTTAATTCAGTAAGAATCTTCGGAAAACTTTTCCTAAAAAGAAAAATTGACCTTCAGGAGACCAATGTCCCACCGAAAATCAACGTTTTTTCTGTACTCTTTTTGGAGCTGTTTTCACTCTTACTTTAAATCTCTTCTGTGATTTTGTATTTTTAAGCATATTTGTGAATATTTCGTAACTAAATTTAATCATTTTTTCGATTAAAACAAATACTTTTACGGAAAATTGAAGATTAAATTTTATTAAAACATGAGCGTGAAAATTGTATTATTATATGTCCTGAAAACAGTAGGTGTTATTTTGGGAATTGTGGTCCTGTACGTTATTTTAGGGCTGGTGCTGCCACTTATAGAAGTTTCCGGAGAGGATGACGGGCAGCCAAAGGAAATACCGATCTATATTTACACCAACGGAGTGCATACAGATATCGTGATGCCTGTAAAAAACGACCTTCAGGATTGGGGAGCAAAAGTTCCGTTTGCCAACACAAAATCAAAAAGTCCGGATTATAATTATATAGGAATAGGCTGGGGTGATAAAGGTTTTTATCTGGATACCCCTACCTGGGCCGATCTTAAATTTTCTACAGCTATCAAAGCAGCATTCTGGCTAAGCGATTCAGCGATGCATTGCTCCTATTACAAAACCATGAAAGAAGGGGAGGACTGCAAAATGATCATGATCAGTAAAGATCAGTATAAGAATCTGGTAAAATTTGTTGAAGATAAATTTGATAGAGATCAGAACGGGAATTTCATCGTCATTCCTACGGATGCTGTTTATGATGTTAACGATGCATTTTATGATGCTAAAGGCACCTACAGTTTTCTTTATACGTGTAATACCTGGGCAAACGATGCTCTGAAAGCTGCCGGACAGAAAGCCGCTCTTTGGACGCCTTCCGATTTCGGGATCTTCAGACATTATAAATAATTCGGATGAGATTTTTTGCCGTAATTCTGGCTATTCATCTTATAGGGTCATGCAGTAATGAATCCAAAGGAAATCGTTCCGTTGCAGCTGATCCCGTTGTTAAAACAGAAAAAAGACCGGAAACTGACTTCTCTGAAATAAAAGGAAAAGCTGATGAAGCATTAAAATTCTGTGTTTCAAAAAAGCTCAGTACAGATTTTTGCATTCTGATTGATATGAGTCTTCATTCCGGTGTTAAAAGGTTTTTTATGTGGGATTTTAAAACGAATTCAGTGGCTAAAAAATACCTTGTGGGCCACGGTTGTGGTGTAAACCCATGGAGTTTGGATGGTTCAAAAGACAATCCGACGTTCAGTAATGAAGATGGAAGTCATCTTTCAGCTTTGGGAAAATATAAGCTGCAGGGAAGAGGTCGCAGCGACTGGGGAATTAATATCAAATATCTGATGCATGGCCTGGAAGAAACCAACAGCAATGCTTTAAAAAGATATATCGTTTTTCATTCCTGGGATCAAATGAGTGATGAGGAAGTTTTTCCAAAAGGTTCTCCGGAAGGATGGGGCTGTCCCACCGTTTCCAACAATGCGATGAAAGAAATTGATCCTATGATTCAGAAAGCTGGGAAACCGGTTCTGATGTGGATATATCAATAATGTACAGAAAATTATGAAACACCGTCTTTTCCGCGAGCAGCAGCTCAACTGCAATATAGAAACAGCCTGGAAATTTTTTTCCTCTGCCAATAATCTTTCTGAGATCACCCCGAAAGACATGAATTTTATCGTGCTCACCACCATGGAAAACGATGAAATTTATGAAGGAATGCTCATTGATTACTACGTTTCACCAATCCTCGGAATAAAGATGAAATGGCAGACGGAAATCCTTAAAGTAGATTTTCAAAAAAGTTTTGTAGATCTTCAGAGAAAGGGACCCTACAAACTATGGCATCACCACCATGAATTCATTCCTAATGAAAAAGGTGTCCTCATGAAAGATACCATTGATTATGAGCTTCCCATGGGATTTTTGGGTGAAATAGCCCATCCGCTTTTTGTTAAGAAGAAACTGGAACATATCTTCGATTACCGTTATAACGTGTTGGAGAAAATGTTCAAAACAAAATAAGTCTAAAATGAAATAAGGTCTTTGAAACACATCAAAGACCTTATTTTTTAATGATATAAAGCAGTATTTAAGTTTTTTTAACATTCAGGATACCTTAGAAGCCGTCTAAAATCCATAGTTTCGCGGGACTATCGTTTTTACTAAAAAACCAAAGTTTTTCTTATTGACATGGCAGGTCTGAGGTCACTTATCTTTTTTTATTTCATATTGGTTTTTACCCTTTTCAATTCGAAATGGGCAGAAAAATCAATGGGAAATATTCCCTGTGTCCCGAATGTAGGAAATGTTCTTATTCTCGATTTCTACGAGGAAGCGGATATGAACACCCATGCGCTGCCTGCTGCCTCAAAAATAGTAAAATACTCAGTCCGTAAAGACGGTTATATCCCGGCAGATTTCTCGGCCATTACTAAAATAACGTCCAGAATCAGCCTTCCTGTTATCGCCATATCTATTATCTGTGGCGTAAAATCTTTTCTCCATCTCCTCCAACTGTATTAATTTAAGTTATTGATAACCAGTTTATTTTAACGAAATTCTCATAACTTAAATACTTTAAGATGTATTCTAAAAACGTAATAATTTGCATTTTTGCAATATTATTCGCTGTGTCATGCAGTAAAGACAACCAAAAAAATAAAGCGAAGGACAAAGAAGTTCCTGTGCTTGAAATCAAAGAAAAAGATACGCTTGTCAACAACCAGTTCGTCACCGATATCCAGGCAAAGAAAAATGTCGATATCCGTTCACGGATCGGAGGTATCATTGAGCATATATATGTCAATGAAGGACAGTTTGTTCATCACGGGCAGACCCTCTTTAAAATCAGTGATGCTGAGCTCCGGATGGAACTTTTAAAAGCAGATGCTACTTTAAAGCAGACCGATGCCGATGTACGCGTTGCAGAAGTGGAGCTGAAACAGATCCAGAGTCTGCATACCAAAAAATTTGTAGCGAATAACGAGCTGGAAATGGTCAAAGCCAAACTTTCATCTGCCAAAGCAAAACATGCCTTTGCCGATGCTGAAAGAAAAACAGTGCTGCAGAAGATAAGTTTCACAAGGGTTACAGCACCTTTTGACGGCGTGATCGATGTGATTCCACATAAAGAAGGAAGTCTTGTTGAAAACGGAACCCTGTTGACGACTTTATCCCAGCTGAATGAGGTGTACGCCTATTTTTCCATTCCTGAAAACCTGTACTTTGAACTTCTGGCCAATGATAAGATCGGGAACCATCAGAAAATAGAACTTACTCTCCCGAACGGAGTTAATTATCAGTTTAACGGTGCTCTGAAAACGGCTGAAGGAGAAATAGACAGAACCACCGGCTCGATCAGATATAAGGTGCTTTTCCCGAACCCTGACCGCCTTATCAAACACGGAACTTCAGGAAAACTGATTATTTCCGAGCATCAGGCCAATGCCATTCTGATTCCTCAGAAATCCACATTCTCTATCCAGGATAAAACTTATGTATTTGTCGTAGATAAGCAGAACAAAGTGAAAATGACCGGCATTAAGATCGGAACTACCCTGAGAGATTCTTATGTGGTGGAAGGCGGTCTTAAAAAAGGAGACGTAATCATCTATGAAGGAACGCAGTCCTTAAAAGATGGCGATGTGATCAAAATTAAAAAGAAGTATTAACCTTTCATCTCTTTAAATCAACTGACATGGTAGAAATGTTTATAAGACGAAAGGTGCTTTCGTTGGTGATTTCCATTGTATTTGTACTGCTGGGAATTATGGCATTAATGAAGATGCCCATCACCCAGTTTCCGGATATCGTACCACCTTCGGTAACCGTAACCGCAAAATACACCGGAGCCAATGCCGAAGTGTCTGCCAATGCGGTAGCGCTTCCTTTGGAACGTGCCATTAACGGAGTTCCGGGTATGACGTATATGTCTACTGTAACTTCCAATGACGGACTTACCTTAATTCAGGTATTCTTCGAAGTAGGAACGGATCCGGATGTGGCTGCAGTAAACGTTCAGAACAGGGTAACGACTATCCTTGATGAACTTCCGGAAGAAGTAATCAGAGCCGGAGTAACCACAGAAAAAGAAGTGAACAGTATGCTGATGTATCTCAATATCACGAGTGCAGATCCGGGCCAGGACGAACAGTTCATCTACAATTTTACAGATATCAATGTTCTTCAGGAACTGAAGCGTATCGATGGAGTGGGGCGTGCCGAGATTATGGGGCAGAAAGAATATTCCATGAGGATATGGCTGGATCCGCAGAAAATGGCAGCGTACAGTATTTCAGCAGATGAAGTGATCAGTTCTCTGCAGAAACAGAATATCTCAGCGGCACCCGGAAAAGTGGGCGAGACATCCGGAAAAACTTCCAGCCAGCTGCAATATGTAATTAAATATAAAGGTAAATTCTTTGAACCCAAACAGTATGAAGAAGTTCCAATAAGATCTGATGTGAACGGAACCATCCTGAAGCTGAAAGATATTGCTAAAGTGGAATTCGGAGCCATGAATTATGGAATGGTTTCCAAAACGGACGGAAGACCTTCAGCATCCATTATGATGAAGCAGCGGCCGGGTTCCAACGCCTCTGAGGTTATTGAAAACGTAAAGGCAAAAATGGAAGAATTAAAAGTCACATCATTTCCTCCCGGAATGGAGTATAATATGGCCTACGATGTTTCCAGATTCCTTGATGCCTCTATCAGTGCGGTATTGGTGACGCTTATCGAGGCTTTTGTTCTGGTGGGAATTGTGGTTTTTATTTTCCTTCAGGACTGGCGTTCCACTTTGATTCCTGTGCTTGCTGTTCCGGTGGCATTGGTAGGAACATTTGCTTTTATGGATATGTTGGATTTCTCAGTGAATCTTTTAACCCTGTTTGCTTTGGTTCTCGCCATTGGAATTGTGGTGGATAACGCGATTGTCGTCGTTGAGGCTGTCCATGTAAAAATGGAGGAGGGCATGAAACCTCTTGAAGCGACCATTAGTGCAACCAAAGAAATTGCAGGGGCTGTGGTTGCGATTACCATTGTGATGTCGGCTGTATTTATTCCGGTAGCGTTTCTGGAAGGTCCCGTTGGTGTATTTTACCGCCAGTTCTCACTGACATTGGCGATAAGTATTGTCATCTCGGGAGTGAATGCACTGACGCTGACTCCGGCCCTTTGCGCGATTATTTTAAAGCCACATCATCATGACAAAAAGAAAACTATTGTCGACCGGTTTTTCCAGAGTTTCAATAAAGGTTTTGAAAGGCTGACTGAAAGCTATGTAGGGATTTTGTCAAAATTTGCCACAAGAACGGTAGTCACCTTTGGAATTCTGTTTCTGTTTATTGTATTAACTGTCGTCACCAGCAGATTCTTACCAACCGGATTTATCCCGATGGAAGATCAGGGAATGGTATACGTAAGTGTTACCACACCACAGGGAGCTACGGTGGAAAGAACGGAAAAAGTACTGGATGAGGTGACTGTCATCGCGAAGAAAATAAAAGGAGTGGAAAATGTAACCACCCTTGCCGGATACAGCATTGTAACAGAAATTGCGGGCTCTTCTTACGGAATGGCGATGATTAACCTTAAAGACTGGAAAGAAAGAGATCTGTCTGTCAATGATCTGATTGCCGAACTTTCCGATAAGACTAAAAGCATTGCCGATGCGCAGATTGAGATCTTTGCTCCGCCTACCGTTCCCGGATTTGGAAACACCAGCGGCTTTGAGCTTCGTCTCCTTGACAGAACAGGCGGAACGATTGAAAATACAGATAAGATCACAAAAGATTTCGTTAAAAAACTGAATGAATCTCCTGAGCTTCAGAACAGTTTCACCAGCTTCGATGCTACTTTCCCGCAGTATATGATCCATATGGATTATGATATGGCAGCGAAAAAAGGAATCTCCGTAGATAATGCGATGTCTACGCTTCAAACGATGTTAGGATCTTATTACGCCACCAATTTTATCCGTTTCAGTCAGATGTATAAAGTAATGGTGCAGGCAGATCCGGAACACAGAGATACTCCCGAAAGTATTTTGAATCTGTATTTAAAGAATGACAAAGGCGAAATGGTTCCTTTCTCAACCTTTATTACCATTGAAAAAGTATACGGACCCGAAGTTTTAACGAGGTATAATATGTATATGTCTGCAATGATCAACGGAGAACCGGCGGACGGCTACAGTTCAGGGGATGCCATTGCTGCAGTAGAACGTGTAGCGAAAGAAACCCTTCCGAGAGGTTTTGATATAGAATGGTCCGGGATGACCAGGGAAGAGATTCTATCAGGAAATCAGACGGTCTATATTTTTATGATCTGTCTTTTGTTTGTGTACCTTTTATTGGCGGCACAGTATGAAAGTTTCCTTCTTCCGATGCCTGTACTGCTGAGTCTTCCGACCGGAATTTTCGGATCCTACATAGCACTCGTGCTTACCGGGCTGGATAACAATATCTATGCACAGGTAGCCCTCGTCATGCTGATCGGGCTTTTAGCGAAAAATGCGATCCTTATTGTAGAATTTGCGGTAGCCCGAAACAAACTGGGGGATGATATTGTTCCGGCAGCGATAGAAGGGGCAAGACAACGTCTCCGTCCTATCCTGATGACCTCCTTTGCTTTTATAGCAGGACTTATTCCGCTGTGTATAGCTTCAGGGGCTGGAGCGATAGGAAACCGTTCCATTGGGACTGCGGCTGCAGGGGGAATGCTTATCGGTACTGTTTTCGGGCTGGTGGTGATTCCGGGACTGTATATATTCTTTGCAAAACTTGAAAATAAAAAGAAAAATGAAGAGATCAAATCTTAGAAATATAGGGTATGGAATGGCGGTATTGAGCTTAGTATCATGCACCGTCCCAAAAGTGACTGAACTGAAAAAAGCGCAGACGCTTCCGGATGAAGTGATAAAAACTGAAAACACTTCAGATGCAGACCGTTTTCAGCAGATTAATCTCAAAGCCTATTTTACAGATCCATATCTGCTAGATCTTTTTGAGAAGGTGGTAAAAGCCAATCCTGATTTTCAGATTGCGCAGCAGCGGGTTGAAATTGCCAACAGTTTTCTGCAACGGTCAAAGATGGATTTGCTGCCCTCTCTTGAAATAGGAGCTTCGGCCTCAGGTGACCGGTATGGGAAATATACGATGGAAGGCGTTGGAAATTATGATACGAATCTTTCGCCCAACATTACAGAAGATCAGAAGATTAACCGTGATTTTACCCCGAATTACTGGCTGGGAGCAAGAAGCAGCTGGGAAATAGATGCCTGGGGAAAGCTTAAGAATAAAAAACTGGCGGCTCAGAAAAAATACCTGGCATCTGCGGAAGGACTTCTTCTGCTGCAGGTAGAGCTGTTTACAGATATTGCCAACCTGTATTATCAGCTGGTTGCACTGGACAACCGGCTGGCGATTTATCAGAAAAACTATAATCTTCAACAGAGAGCTTTCGAAATTGTACTTGCTCAAAGAGAAGTTGGAAAAGCTACTGAACTTGCTGTTCAGCAGTTTAAAGCACAGAATAATAACTGGCTGGCTGAAATTGAACATATAAAAGTGGAGATTGTAACAGTGGAACAGGCTATCACAACGTTGACGGGAAGTTACGGCGGCGGAGTCAAACGTGGAAACTTACTGATGCCCACTAATATGGATGTTTTAAATAAATCCATTAATGTAGAATCTGTAATTCATTCAAGACCGGATGTCGCTGCGAATTATTATGTACTGGAAGCTTCTCAGGCTGATGCAAAGGCGGCAAGAGCTGCTTTTTATCCAAAGATCGATCTTGGAGCCAGTTTCGGGCTGAATTCTTTTTCTGCCGGAAATTTCTTCAGACCCAGTTCTCTGGCGGGGCAGCTGTTGGGAGGATTAATGGTGCCTGTTTTTAATAAAGGACAGTTGAAACATGATTTTAAGGTCGCGGGGAAAGAGCAGGAGATTGCTTTCCTCAATTACCAGAAGAGCATTACCACGGCATTTAATGAACTTCAGTCTATTCTGAAACAGACGAAGATCTATGAAAGGATGCTCCAGCTGAAATCTGAAGAGGTAGGTTTCCTGGACCGTGGTGTGGAAGTTTCCAATGATCTGTACCTGACGGGATATGCCAATTATTTTGAACTGATCAATTCTCAGAAAAGCAAACTGACCGCTGAGCTGGATCTTCTCCAGTTTCAGCATCAGAATACCAGGAATAATGTCTTGCTTTTTAAAGCATTAGGCGGAAAACTGGATTGATTTTTACTTTTTTTTACGATGAAAGCCGCCCCTGAGGGCGGCTTTCTTTATTGTTTCACAAAATCCGTCATTCAACAGATTTGTTATAGTAAAGCTAAACTAAAGCTTTGATTATTTAACCAACTCGATGTTAACTGCAGAGAAGCCTTTCGGAGATTTTTCTTTCTCGAAAGATACTTTGTTCCCCTTTTTTACAGGGTGTGCACAACTGTTGTTGTGGAAGAAAACATTTTCCTTACTGTTATCTTCAGTAATGAAACCGTATCCTTTTTCACTGTGGAAAGTAATGATTCCTGTCTTTCTGATGTCTTCCGCAATAATCGGAGCTGCACCAAGCTGGATCTCATCAATGTTTACTTCCAGTCTTTCTCTGTCTTCAGGAGGTGTAGAAGTCAATCTTCCGAATTCATCTACATACATAAAAACGTCTTCCGCTCCTTTGTTGTTGTTCGTTTTACGATCTTCGCGTCTCAGCGCTTTTTCTTTTTGCTTTTGAATTTTTTTCTTGAAATTTTCTTTTTTAGAAAAAGAGTCTGCCATAAATTATTCTAGTATTTAATTTTATATTGTAATATTTGTCTACCTGATCTGCCATATGCTATGAGAGCCTGCAGTCGTCCGTCTGTACTTCTTTGTGAAACGAAACGTCGAAAGCAGTTTTGTTTTGGCCGTTCATCAGTAAAAGAAGTGATTTTTTAAAAAATGAGGCGTCTGAAAAAGCGGGAACTGAAAAGAAAGAATTTCTATACTATAACAGAGGGCAAAGGCAGCGGCCTATTAATTAATACGCAAATATACGACAATTAACTGAATAAACCTATTTTAAATCATTGATTATCAAAATGTATTTTGGCTCCTACAATAGGATACCGTGTATTTTATCCCATTAAAGACAGAATAAAACAGGGTTCAGGTTAAAATTAATAAGATTAAGAGTTTGAGAAGCAGATATCGCTACTGTACCGGTGATTCTTAATAACTTATTTGTTCAAGGTCAAGAATAAACAAAAAATCCCCAGCAAGCTGAGGATTATGGAAAATAATATATTATAAAAATGAAGTGGTGTATAATACGGTTAACAGAGCTGCAAATGCTGTGCCTAAAAATCACTTATTTTGGATTTCTATTGAAAAAATGTTGAATTTCAGGGCGGTTGACGAGTGTATGCTGTTGGTATGTAATGTGATATATCTTTGATGTGGTATTGAAAAAAATGTATTTTTTAAAAATTATTTTACATTTTATAATGTCATACGTACGAAATTCAGAATTTATTACAGCTTCCGAAAGATTCACCATGATGAATTGAATGCTATTGTCCATCTTTGTTTGATAACATTTAAAAAAAATACAATGTCAACACAAGATGTCAAAGGAAAAGTCGTATTAATTGCCGGAGGTGGCAAAAATTTAGGAGGACTGCTGAGCAGAGGCTTTGCAGCAAAGGGAGCAAAACTGGCCATTCATTATAACAGCGAAAGTTCCAGAGCGGACAGTGAGAAAACGCTAGCAGAGGTTCAGGCTCTTGGAGCAGAAGCTTTTTTGTTTCAGGGAGACCTTACGAAAGTAGACAATATAACAAAGCTTTTTGATGAAGCTGTTTCAAAATTCGGAGGAATTGATATTGCAATCAATACTGTAGGAATGGTACTGAAAAAGCCTTTCGCCGAAACCACGGAAGAGGAATATGATACCATGTTCAACGTCAATTCAAAATCAGCCTATTTCTTTCTTCAGGAAGCCGGTAAAAAACTGAATGACAACGGGAAAATCTGTACGATTGTTACTTCCCTGTTAGCAGCTTACACAGGTTTATATTCTACCTATGCTGGGGCAAAAGCTCCGGTAGAACATTTCACAAGAGCAGCTTCCAAGGAATTTGGAGAAAGAGGAATTTCTGTGACGGCAGTAGCGCCAGGGCCTATGGATACGCCTTTCTTTTACGGACAGGAATCTGAGGATGCGGTAGCGTATCACAAATCTGCTTCTGCATTGGGAGGACTGACTGATATTAAAGATATCGCTCCGCTGGTAGAGTTTCTGGTAACAGAAGGCTGGTGGATCACAGGACAGACGATCTTCGCAAACGGTGGATACACAACAAGATAATTAAGTTAGGAAGCTGGGAGCGGGGAGAGGAAATTACTAATTTAA
Source organism: Chryseobacterium sp. OV279 (assembly GCF_900128945.1). Taxonomy (GTDB): domain Bacteria; phylum Bacteroidota; class Bacteroidia; order Flavobacteriales; family Weeksellaceae; genus Chryseobacterium. Next base: position 405,860 of record NZ_FQUD01000002.1, read on the forward strand.
CCATGTCAAGGTTCAAAACCTTGACATGGTTAATACTGTTCAAATCCAGGTAGTTAGGTTTTATTATCACCATTAAAATACAAAGAAATGAAAAACTGTTGCTATGGATCAACCGTCGTCCAGTAACTTCCAACCTCCCTCTTCCGGCTTCCTTTCCTTCATATACACTTTTAAGCCGTTGATATGCAGAGGATCCCATTCCTTTCCGTGATTTTTTAACTTGGATTCATGAAAAAGAATTTCTATATCCGTTCCGCTTTATCAGTTATTCTATTGATGCACAGCGTAGTTTCTATTTTTAGTGGTGATGTCAATGATTTTGGACGTCTTTATCTGGATACTATAGGGTTCAGCCCTTTCGGGATTTATCTGGCCTGGGCCGTGAAACTCATCCATCTTTTTTCTATATTTCTGATCTGGTCAGACCGGTGTGTAAAAGTGGTTTCCATTCCTAATATGTTCATTTTAACCTTAGGAATTTATTTTTTACACTGGCAAAATGGCTGGTATGTTGTAGGTGGAGGAGCTAACGGAATAGAGTTCAATGTACTTCTGATATGTTGCTTTTTACAGCTGTTTTTCACAGATTATCATTCTGAAAAAATGCACAAACGCAGTTCGTAGACCGTTGCTTCGGGTTAACCCGGTCATATTTTTATTTTCCATGGAAAGATGGTATTTTGCATAGTAAAACCAACCACGCTTGATGCCTGACAGAAAATCAAAGTTATATGTTCACCTGCTCTTTTGGATCCTGTATTATATGCTGGAGGTTTATCTTGACTTTTACTGGTCGAGATATCAGTTTCCTGTTGCGGAATGGCAGACCAGACTTCAGAATACCATTATTCTGGAACTGGGCTATCTTTTGATTAAAATGCCGCTGGCGTATGCGTTGCTGTATGTGTATGAGAAAGCAGGAATCAGGAAATTCCTCAGTTATATTCTCTATGGTGTTATTATTGTTGCAGCAGTTATGGTTCACCGGTTTTTCACCCATTATATTATTTATCCCCACATTTATGGGGTTGTAGAAACGCTGGATGGGAAACAGCCGTCTGGATTTATCAATGGATTGGTAGCATTCAATTCTTTTATGGACCTGATCTTTATGGCGGGCCTGATCTTTGGGGTAGAAATTACCCGGCAGAAAAACCTCCTGAAAGAACAGATTTCCTTGTTAAAATCAGAAAAACTGGACCAGGAACTGACCATGCTGAAAGCCCAGATCAATCCTCACTTTCTCTTCAATACGCTTAACAATATCTACGGAATGGCGCTTAAAAAAGCAGATGAAACACCTGATGTGATTTTGCAGCTATCCAAGGTGATGAGGTATAATATTTATGAAGCTGCCGAACGTTATATTTCCATTGATAAAGACGTAGAAAATATCAAAGATTTCCTTCAGATTCAGCAGATCCGGCATCATGATCTGGTGATCCGTTTTAATGAAGAGATCGATCATCCTTCCCAGGAAATTTCACCGCTTATCCTGATACAGTTTGTAGAAAATGCTTTTAAACATGGGGTTTCTGAAACTTTGGGTGAAAGTTTTATTCATATTGATATTCAGCTTAAAAATGGAGTGCTTCATTACCATATTGAAAATTCAAAAGAAGAAAAGCCTCACGGAAATTCCACAAAAATAGGACTGAAAAACATTCGAAGACAGCTTGAATTACTTTATCCAAAGCATATTCTTACCGTTGAAAGCACCCATGACCGTTATATTGTAACCTTAATTATTGATCTTAATGACTCATCCCGTTTCTAAAAAATACAACTGCATCATCGTAGAAGACGAACCGATAGCCGCAGAGATCCTGGAAAATTTTATTTCAAGGGATGAAGAACTTCATTTGGTGGCCAAATGTTCCGACGCCGTTTATGCCGGAAGCCTTTTAAACAGGCATGAAATTGATCTCATGTTTCTGGATCTGCACCTTCCGGTAGTAAAGGGTTTTGATTTCCTTAAAAAACTAAAAAATCCGCCTCTAGTCATTGTAACGACTGCTTATCATCAGTATGCCGTAGAAGGATATGAGCTTGATATTGTGGATTATCTGATGAAACCCATTCCATATGACAGATTTGTAAAGGCTGTTGAAAAGTTCAAATACCTTATGAATGCTGAAGAAGCGCTTCTGGAAGCCGCGGACCGAGAGCATATTTTCATCAGCAGCGGAAAAAAACAGATTAAGATCATCCTTCACGATATCTTTTTTATTGAAAGCTTACGTGAATACATTCATATCCACACCAAAACAGGAACGATTACCGTTAAAATGCCGATCAGCAGGATAGAAGAAAGCCTGGATCCGAAAATGTTCATCAGAATTCATAAATCTTACATTATCTCCAGATCTAAAATTGAAGTACGCTCTGCAAGCATGATACAGGTGAACGGTAAAAAACTTCCGATCGGTAGAACGTATAAGCCTTCTATAGAGTTTTAGGTAATGGCTGAGAAATGTGAATGGTCAATTTTGCTTCGCAAGTGAATAGTGAATTTACATTTTGAATTAAAAAGGCACAATGAAAAACCTCAATCACGAAACCCGCAGTTCGCATCTCGAAAGCGAACCCCGTATCTCTAAAACACTCAAACACTCCGACTCTCAAACACTCAAACTCAACCAGTAATAGACTTCAATCCTTATTTGATAGCTGTTTCTTTTATTCCTGCCTTGTTTTGTGCAATTTTGAAGTGTTAAACAAATCAAACGGAATCCACAGGATTGAATAAGATTTGAAGAAGAAAACGACCGATTGCAATAATTAGAATATATATGTGGATGTAAGTATTCTCACTGAAGAATGCGGATTGGCTTAATGACCTTAAGCCAATTTTTTTATGGATCATAGCTTAAAAAACATCTCCGGAATCCATGGATTCCGGAGGTGTTTTAATTATGTTTTTAGGATTAATCCGAGTTCCGGATACATCAATTTCCTGAGTGAGATCTATCCTTGTCAAGGTTCGAAACCTTGACAAGGATTATAGGATTAAGAAACTTTTATTTCTCTTTTATCACGAATACTTTTAATAATAAAAAACAGTCCCAAAAACAGGAAAGGGATACTTAAAATCTGTCCCATATTCAGGCTCATTCCTCTTTCAAAATCCACCTGGTCTACTTTGATAAATTCTACGAAGAATCGAACAATAAAAATAAGCAGGGTAGTGATTCCGAAGTAGAAACCTTTTCCCACCTTAAAGATGTTTTTCGTATAAATAAAATATACGACAAGGAAGATCGTAAGGTAAGAAATCGCCTCATACAGCTGCGCAGGATGTCTCGGGATATTATCTACATGTCTGAATATAAACGCCCAGGGAGCATCAGAAGGGGTTCCAATAATCTCAGAATTCATCAGATTTCCAAACCTGATAAATGCTCCGGCTAAAGGAGTTGCAATAGCGATGACATCCAGAACGGTCATGAACTTGATCGAGAATTTTCTGGCATAAACCAGAAGCATAATGATCAGCCCGATTCCGCCACCATGGCTTGCCAGTCCGGCATATCCTGAAAAATGATACGCTCCGTCAGCCCCTTTCTGGATCGGAAGGAATATTTCGATCGGATGTTGGGAATAATAATCGAAATCATAAAACAGGCAGTGTCCTAATCTGGCACCCACTAAAATTCCTATAAATGCATAGGAGAAAAGTGCTTCATGAGCCGGCTGGCTTAGATTTTCTTTTTTATAGATGGTTTTTAAGATCGTGTAACATAAAACGAGTCCGGCAAGAAACAGCATCCCGTAATATTTCAGAGGAAACCCGCCGATATTGAAAATTTCGGGACTTACATCCCAGTTAACGTATAATAAATTCATTGATGATAATTGTAGAATTACTTTTTAGGGGACAAATATAGCAGGATATAGCCGTTTTTAAGGAATAGAAGATAAACTTTAGGATATTTTGGGGGAATATATCATGTTTCAATACAAAAAAACCTCTCACATCAAGTAAGAGGTTTTGAACGGACATCGAATGAAAAGTATCGCTACTGATCAGCCAATGTTCGCCTAAACGTTATATTCAAACTATGCTAACTTTACGTTAACTGCATTTAAACCTTTATCGCTTTTTTGTACTTCGAAAACTACTTTATCGTTTTCACGGATAGATCTAGTGTCTAATCCTGAAGAGTGTACAAAAATGTCTTTGCTCCCGTCTGCTGGAGAAATGAATCCGAAACCTTTTGCTTCGTTGAAAAATTTTACTGTGCCTTCTTGCATTGTAATTGTATTAAAAATTGTTGTATTAATTATTTTGTGGACCTTTTCTGAAACGTCTCAGAAAATTCCGGGTATTATATTATTGTGATTTAATGTATATATTGTAGTTTTCCGACAGGCATGATAAATCCTATCAGCTTTTGGATATTCGTTAAGTCAGAACGTTCTCCTTCGTCACAGAAAGAAACCGCTGTTCCTTTTCCTGTTCTTCCTGCCCTTTTGATCCTGTGAATATAGGTTTCAGGAACATCGGGAAGTTCGTAATTGACTACGTAAGGAAGTTCCTCAATATCAATCCCTCTGGCTGCGATATCAGTAGCTACCAGAACACGGATCTTACTGTTTTTGAAATCTTCCACGGCCTGCTGTCTTGCGGTCTGTGATTTATTCCCATGGATAGCGGCTGCAAAAATTCCTGTACGTTCCAATTGTTTAACCAGTTTGTCTGCGCCTTGCTTGGTGCGGGTAAAAACCAGTGAACGTAAAATGGATACATCCTGCAGGATATTGATCAGCAGATCTGTTTTCTTGGTCTTTTCAACAAAGTAAACGGACTGATTAATGGTCTGAACCGGTGATGAAACCGAATCTACCGTAATTTCTGCCGGGTTATTCAGCATACTGTCCCCAAATTTGCGGACATCCGACGGCATGGTGGCGGAAAAAAATAAAGTCTGTCTTTTTTGAGAGATAAGCTTAAGGATCTTTTTCACATCGTCTGCAAATCCCATATCAAGCATTCTGTCTGCTTCATCCAGAACCAGTATTTCGATTTTGGAAAGATCGATATGTCTCTGGCTTACCAGATTCAACAGTCTTTCGGGAGTTGCAATAAGGATATCCACTCTTTTTCTCAGAGCGGCCAGCTGGCTTCCTGATAAAACGCCTCCAAAGATGGAAAGCTGGGATAAGGGTAAATATTTGCTGTATACTTTAAAACTTTCTTCCAGTTGCAGGACCAATTCCCGGGTTGGAGTTAATATTAAAGTACGTATTTCTTTATGATCGGGTGTATTTCTTTTTAACAGCTGCAGAATAGGCATGGCAAATGCCGCAGTTTTTCCTGAACCGGTTTGAGCATATCCTATAACATCCCTTCCCGCTAAAATGTGTGGAACAGCCATGTACTGTATCTCTGTGGGCTTGGAATATCCGGCTTCTGTAACGGCGCGGACTATAGGATTTATTAAATTTAAATTTTTAAAACTCATTGTAATCTACCGGACATCCGGTTCTGAGTGGCCAAATCGGTTAAGATCTGAATTGTTGTCTTGTTTAAAAATAATGGCTATCCAACGGGATAAGCACTATCTTTAATTATTATTTTACTTTGCATTAACTTTGACAATAAATTCATTTTTAGGAATATATTTGCTGAGCTTTGCAATATCGTATCGTTCTCATTCTTAAAGCAGGATCTGATCAATCCGTACTGTTCTGAATTTTATAACTACTTTTTTTTAACCTGAAAACCAAGGAAGCAGTATTAAAAATTATTTTAAAAAATAAGTTTTAATTGGGCAGCTGAAAAAGCAAAACTGAAAGAGAAAAATGAAGATTTTAAACTATTACAGAATAGCAAAAGGCAGAGGCCTGTTTTTATAAATGCTTTGCAAAACTACAATAAAGAAATCGAATAATAATTAGTTTAAATAATTGATTATCAAAAATTTATTCGTAGCTTTCGCACGTTAACTGAATTGTTTGCACCCGCGGATGATTTTAAATCCGTAGTTATGCAGACTTCCGTTCCTACACCCAGCCCCCGGCCTCAAGTTCTGGAATCTCACTCAGACCAGCATGTGAGAATTGCCTACTTTATTATGGTTCATCATAAGCCGGAAGTTTTCAAAGCCATGTTTCAGAAGATTTATACGAGAGATCAGTTTTACCTGATTCATATCGACCGGAAGGCTAAGGAGGAGATCACGGATGAGATTCAGATGTACCTTGTTCAGTTTCCCAACGTCTACATTCTGGAGAGTATCAACATCGTTTCCGGCGGATTCAGTATGATTCAGGCCGAGCTTGATGCCATGGAGTTTCTGCTTAATGTAAGCCAGGAATGGGACTATTTCGTTAATCTGAGCGGTGAAGACTATCCTTTAAAATCGCAGAATATCATCAGGAAATTCCTTACCGCGAACAAAGGTAGAAATTATCTTTTCTATTATGACCAGAAGTTTTACCGTCCGGATACGCTGCAGAGGATTCAGAATCATTTCACGGAACTTTCCTATAAGATCTCATCTCTTATGTACAAAAGAGAATTTATGAAGGGAGTGACGCCTTATATTGGAGGGAAGTGGGTGATTTTCACCAGAGATACCTGCGCTTTTCTCGCCAATAATAAAAGGGTGATGAATTTTGAGGATTATTACCTTCATACATTTCTCCCGGCAGAATCATTTTTTCAGACCGTTCTGATGAATACCTCGTTCAATGATCTCATTGTGAATGATGACAAAAGAGCTGTCATTGAAAAATCGATATTTGGAAAGAAACAGACCTCAAATGAACTCATTGTCTATTTGAAAGCCACGAATCATCTTTTTATCAGAAAAATCAATGATAAAACGGAAGAAGAAGTGCTGAAGTACATTGCAGAAAGCTATGACTTTCCTTTGCCGAATGTGAATGAAGTGGAAAGAGAGCTGAAAATAGACAGAAGACAGGACAACTAACTGAAATTACTTAAAATATTCCCCCGATTTCCTTGCCCCCGGCTTTAATAAAACCTCCTGCTATTAACAAGAGGCTAATGAACATATAAACTGTTCCAACTTAAATGTTCTTAAATCGTACATCAAGACTTTGAATATCGTTATTTGAAATAATTTCATTAAAATCCCCATGACGGGGATAGTAGAAATATAAAGTATTGTGTTTTTTTATAAGTCCTATTTCTGTATTAAATGTAGGGCATTCAAAATGAATACTATCACAAAAAATCATTTATTTTCAGTGAGTTATGGCTTTGAAGCGTCGTAGAACAGAATGCAGATGATTCTTTTTAAACCGACATTTCTAGAGAATGATGAAAAAAATAAGGGTATTATTTGAATTAATGCACCATCCATGCTACTATTCAAAGTAGAGGATCTATGGGGATTCGGTGAAAAAGTAGTAGAGTAGGTCTAGATTCCGCCCATCACATACATATTCTCCATGGTAGGAACTGCGCTGCCACCCTCTTTTTCAAGGGTAATAGCGAATGCCTGGGCCTTCGGAATATTTGCGAGCGCTATTTTGCTGTCTTTCTCTTCGGTGTACATTCCTGCACTTACAGGTTTGCCATCTGCGATCGCCCACAGCTGATACTGCATCCCTTCAGGAGCTTTCGGCAGGCTTTCGGCGTTGAGATAGACTTGTTTCGTCTTTTTGTCCCAGAAAACCATGGCTTTGGAGTCCGTATGCTTTTCTACGCCTTTCAGCATAACCATCTGCATATCAGGATTGGAAACCATATTCATTTTCTGATTCATTTTTTGCATAGCGAGATCCTGAGTTTTTTTCTCGGTCTGCATTTTAGCTATTTCTGCTCTGGTTTCAGACTGACTGTTCATCCAGAAAAGATTTCCTGCCGCACTGACCAGAAATAGGACTGAGGCGGCCACTGCATATGTTTTCCAGCTGCTTGTACCCTGAGGCTTAATGTCCTGTTGAGGTGCAATATTCTCTTGAGGTCTCACAGTTGGAATATCTCTAATAACCGCAGGCTGTACTTCTTCCGTAGTCGTAGTCTGTTCCTGCTGGATCTTATTCCATATCTTAGATTTTAAATCGGCTGGCGGTGCCACGGCCTGGCTTGTCGCCAAATCTTCCAAAGTTTGCTGCGCTTCTTCAAAAGCCGCTTTTACTTCAGCATTGTTTTTCATCACACACTCCAAAATCCCTGCTTCCTCAGGAGAAGCAAGACCTAGAATATAAGATTCTATAATTCCGGATGATATGTATTCTTTAGTGTTCAATTTATTGATAATCTTTTAACAAATCCTTTAATTTCATCAGCGCGTTCCGCATTTTGGTTTTCACCGTTCCAAGGGGTATCTTCAGCTTTTCCGATATCTCGTTCTGAGTATAACCCTGGTAGTATGCCAGGTCGATAAGTTCTTGTTTATCAACCTCCAGCCCTTTCAGTACATTATTAAATCCAATAAAATCGGATGAATTGTTAGACGTTGAAAGTTCTGCAGAATTATATACGAAATCTGGAAGCGGTTGGTTTTTTAGTTCGTTTTGGAAACCTTTTGATTTTAAATAATCTATCGCCGTATTTCGGGCAATATTGATCATCCACGTGTAGAATTTGCCTTTTGATGAATCATACTGATGGATGGCATTCCAGATCTTAACGAAAACATCCTGAATAATCTCTTCAGTATATTCTTTAGACTGAACAATTCGGAGAACCACCCCATACAGTGCTCCTGCATAGTGGTCGTACAAATAGTGAAAGCCGGACTCGTTTTTTTCTTTCAATAAAACGATAAGCTCTTCTTCCGAATAGGTTGTTTTAATAGCGTATGATTTTCCTTCCAAATGTAATAAAATAAAAGATATAATAAACAACATCCGAAAAAACTTTTGCATCGTAAATGATTTTAAGTAATCGTTTAAAATTATCGAATATGAAAAGTGTAATCGTAAAAACAGCTCTCGTCTTCTTTTTGGCAGTCACTGCAGAAAGAAGTTTTGCCCAGTCCGGTAATTTTAAAGCAAAGAATCCTTACTACTCCCGTACGGTGACCACTCCTTTGAAAGTGAGCAATGCAGAATGGAAGAAGATTCTGAAGCCGGAACTGTATCAGGTGGCCAGAGAAGGAGATACGGAAACGGCCTTCACCGGAAAATATTATGAATTCGATGAAAAAGGAACGTATTTCTGTGCAGTATGTGGAAATCCTCTGTTTTTTTCTACTTCAAAATTTGCGACAACCTGCGGCTGGCCTTCCTTTTATGAGCCGCTACGTAAGAATAGTGTGGTCTACAGAAAAGATACTTCCCATGATATGACAAGAACTGAAGTATTGTGCGGAAGATGTGATGCCCACCTCGGACATATTTTTGATGACGGCCCGAATCCTACCGGTAAAAGATTTTGTATGAATTCTGTCTGCCTCGATTTCGTCCCGGATTCTAAAAAGAAATAAAGGATTTTGAAATTTTTAATAAAAAATCAAATTTTTTAAATCCAAAACAAAAACCACCTCGTAAATGATTCTAAGAACACAACTTAAATAGATATTAACTTAAAAAATCAACAAAATGAACACAAGCTCAAAAATCGCAGTTTTAGGAATGGTCGCTTTATCATTCGCTTTCAGTGGGAAGGTAACTGCACAAACGATGAAAGAAAAAACAGTTATGGTAGGTGGTGCGCCGATGTATCCATCTAAAAATATCATTGAAAACGCTGTAAACTCTAAAGATCACAAGACTTTGGTAGCAGCGGTAAAAGCAGCAGGTCTGGTAGAGACATTGCAGGGAGCGGGACCTTTCACGGTACTGGCCCCTACAGATGCAGCCTTCGCTAAACTTCCGAAAGGAACGGTGGAAACTCTGGTAAAACCGGAAAACAAAGAAATGCTTACCAAAATCTTAACATATCATGTGCTTGCAGGGAAATACAGTGCTAAAGACATCTGGGCAGCTGTGAAAGCCGGAAATGGTAAAAGTATGATGAAAACGGTAGAAGGTGAAGGATTGACGTTCTGGACAAAAGGAAAAGACCTTTATGTACAGGATGCAAAAGGAAATAGTGCAAAAGTGACGATCGCTGATGTAAATCAGTCAAACGGTGTGATCCACGTGATTGATACGGTGTTGATGCCGTAATGTTTTAGTTTTCAAACAGCATAATTTATTATGCTGTTTTTTTCTCCTCTTTTGAGAATTTAATAACACTCAAACCTATAATATTATGAAAAAAACTATTAATGTTTCTAACCAGGGAGCTACTCTGGATACAGGCAGAAGAAACTTTTTGAAACTGGGCGGTATAGGACTGGCTATGGCAGGACTTACACTGATCGGTTGTGATGATGATAATGATTTCGGAATGATGGACAACGGGCAGGTTTTCGACCTGGGTACCGGAGATGTTGGTGTTCTGAATTACGCCTATGTACTGGAACAGCTGGAAGCTGATTTTTATACCAAAGTAGTTAACAATTTTTACTCCGGAATTTCAAGTGTTGAAAAAGACCTTTTTACAGATCTTTACCATCATGAAGTAATTCACCGCGATTTCTTTAAAGCGGCTATCAGTGGGGTAACTGCGAATGTTTTACCTACGCTTCAGTTCCAGTATGCGAATGTGAATTTTAACGACAGAAATTCTGTTCTGGCCACAGCAAAAGCTTTGGAAGATACAGGAGTGGCAGCATACAACGGGGCAGGAAAATATATTACCAACCCGGCGTATCTGGTGATTGCCGGAAAGATCGTTTCTGTAGAGGCAAGACATGCTTCCGCGATCAGGAATATTATTAATCCCGGATCTGCGGATTTCTCAGGTGATGATGTGATTGATGCCAATGGACTTGACCTTGCCAAAGAACCTAAAGATATCGTCATGGCGGCAGGAGGATTTATAAAAACTCCTTTCACATGGAAAGAAAGAGGAATCAGCTAATTATTCATTTTCAAAATCTACTATTATGAACATTCTTAAATTACTAGATAAGCTTTCTAACGATAAATTTTTTACCACAGAAGCTACAAGATTAGAAACAATTACCAATATGTCAACATTTGGTAAAAAGGCAGCAGTAGCCTCCATTCCACTAGGATTGGGAGCATTAATATCTACTCCTGCTAAAGCGGAAACTACAGATCAGTCAACATCCGCGACTTTTTTCAAAAGTGCCTTGACGGATGCCTTACAGCTGGCATTGGTTCTGGAATATCTTGAAAATGAATATTACGCCATAGGTCTGGGAGCGGCCGGATTGATTCCCAATTCAGACCGACCTGTTTTTATGCAGATCTCAAAACATGAATCAGCACACGTAGGTTTTCTTAAAAGTACCCTGACTTCTCTTGGAGAAGCTCCAAAACCAAAACCTACTTTTGATTTTACGGCTGGCGGAAATTTTACGCCTTTCACAGATTATAACCAATTCCTGGTTCTGGCTCAGGCTTTTGAAGACACCGGAGTTCGTGCGTATAAAGGACAGGCTGGAAATGTAATGTCTAATAAAGCTGTATTGCAGGCAGCACTTCAGATCCATTCTGTGGAGGCAAGACATGCTTCACAGGTGAGAAGAATGCGTGCCAATAAAGGTTGGATAGAACTGGCCAACGGAGGAAATATGCCTGCTGCTACAAACGCTGTGTACGCAGGAGAAGATAACACAAATCAGGCAGGATTCAATACAGCCACAGCTTTCGGAGCGGCGGCGGGATCTGCAGCTTATGATGAAGTTCTTACAACAAGCGAGGCGCAGACTATTGCAGGTCTGTTCATTGTGGTCTGATACAATTTTTATTATTTAGGTGAGAGTCCTATCCTTAGAAAATATCTGGGGATGGGATTTTTTTTGGCTTACATCTGTCAAAACAAAACCTGAAGCAAAAGATTTTTCAAAACTCTCGCGACTGGTGAGAGAAATTCTGATTCAATCTTAAAACTTGGGGAGTAAAATAAAAAATAAATATAATCAAACCTTATAGGTTTTTAAAACCTATAAGGTTTAGCTACCTAAAATAATAGTATGCTCTTCGAAACAGCATACTATTAGCGATGTCACACTGAGCGAAGTCGAAGTGTGAGATATTAAAACTACGGATGCTTTTACAAAGTCGAGGCCCTATACACCAGCACTGCATCCATTAAAACCGTCCTGCTTGGTGCAGACTTATCTTTTATTTTCTCAAGTATCAGTTCTGCGGCGGTTTCTCCCATCTTTATCAAAGGCTGCTGAACGCTCGTCAGCTGCGGATAGACAATCGTAGATAATTCCGTTCCTGAAAAACTGGCTACAGCGACATCCCCGGGTATTTTAATATTGTTTTCAAGGAGAAAATTCATCGCTCCTATGGCTAAAGTATCACTGAATGCGAAAATACTGTCAAACTCTGTCTTTTTATGGAGCAACTGTTTCACAGCTTCTTTCCCGTAATCAAAGCTCATTCCTTCCGTGCTAATGATCAGATCTTCATCGAAAATATTGTGTTTGGTCATAATGCGCTTATACCCGTTGGCTCTTTCCACAGCGTTCCGGATGGTTTGCGGGCCCATGATGTGGGCGATTCTCTTTCTTCCGGTTTTAATCAGATATTCTACCATTAAGGAGGAATTAATGTAATCATCCACGACCACTTTCGATACGTCTAAAGATTTACCGGGAATTCTGTCAAAAAAGACCAAAGGAGTTCCCTGATCTATAATTTGCTGATATAGATCATTATTATAGGTCTCATGACATAAATTAATGATGATCCCGTCTACATTGAATCCTTCCAGGAGCTGCAGGTTTTTTCTTTCAATAAGTGGATTTTCATCAGATTGGGTAATGACAAGCCTGTACCCGAGAGGATACAATACATTCTGAATTCCTTCAAGAACCTTTGCCGAAAATGGAGTAATCATCTCCGGAACCACCACACCTATCGTTTTGGATTGTCCGGATTTTAAATTCAAAGCCGTAAGATTAGGTTTATATCCCAATTGATCCGCAGCATCCAGTACCCGTTTTCTGGTTTCATAGCTTACATTTTTATCATTAAGCAGCGCCCGGGAGATGGTGGAGGTCGATAATGACAAAAATTTTGAAAGATCTTTAATGGTTGTACGTTTCATCAGCCCATGTTTTTTGCTAAAATTAATAAAAAAATAAGCAATTGGGAACGTTCCCTGAGTTTCGGGAACGTTCCCAGTGTAAATTTTATAAAAAAAACTAATGATGAACTGATTGTTAATATAGTTTTAACACATTGACTAACGTATTAATAATCCTTTGCATATGAATACCATTTCTTATCATTATGATGCCGAAAAAATCACTACAGGAATTCTGCACATCGGTGTCGGAAATTTCCACCGGGCGCATCAGCAGTTTTACACCAATGCCATACTGGAATCCGAAGACCAGAAGCAGTGGGGAATCTGTGGAGTCTGTCTGCTCCCTTCCGACGAAAATATTGTTCGTAATTTAAGAGCTCAGAATCTTGAATATTCCCTCACTGTCTGCGGAAGAAACGGAACCGATGAGGTGTATAAGATAGGATCATTGCGGGAACTGATCTGGGGTATTGAAGATCCGGAAGCCGTGATCAACAAAATTGCCGATCCTTCTATCAGAATAATCACATTAACCATCACTGAAGGCGGATACAATCTGGATAAAGAAACAGGAGCATTTATTTTGAACGATGAGAAAATCCAGCATGATTTAAAAAATCCGGGAACTCCTTCAACCGTCTTCGGATTTGTGGCTGAAGGGCTTCGTCGTAGAAAACTGAAGAATAGCGGAGGCATTACCATTCTTTCATGTGATAATCTTCAGCACAATGGGAATACAGCCAAAAGAGCTTTTACAACATTCATAGAAGCTCAGGATAAAGAACTGGCAGAATGGATGAAAACTCATGTTTCATTTCCAAACAGCATGGTAGACCGCATTACGCCTGCCGTATCTCCTGAGGATGTGGAAAGACTAAACAAAAAAAGCGGCATTGAAGATCTGGCCCCTGTTTATTGCGAAGATTTTATACAATGGGTGATTGAAGATAACTTTATTTCAGGAAGACCTACCTGGGAAAGGGCTGGAGTAGAATTTACAGATGACGTGACTGCTTTTGAAAACATGAAACTGAGCCTACTTAATGCGTCACATACTTTATTGTCTTACCCTTCTTTTCTGATGGGCTACCGCAAGGTGGATCAGGCCATGGAAGATCAAGATGTGGTAAGATTTGTTCGCAACTTTATGGATACGGATATTACACCTTTAGTTCCCGCTCCTAAAAACACGGATCTCGAAGACTATAAAAAAACACTGATCGAAAGATTTGCCAACCACAGCGTCAGTGATCAGGTAAGCAGACTGTGTTTCGATGGGGTTTCAAAATTCCCGGTGTACATCATTCCTAATCTGATTATTATGATTAAAGCAGGTATGGATCTGACTCGTGTAGCTTTTCTTACCGCTTCCTACAGACATTATCTCAAATACAGAACAGACGACCACGGACATTCTTATGAAATAGGAGAGCCCTGGCTGACTGCTGAAGATCAGAAGCTGATTGATGATGAAAATACTCTTGCTTTCCTTGAACTATCTGCTTTTAAAGGCGCCGATTTAAAAGGTTCAGTCAAATTTGTGGAACTGTACACGGAGTTTGCCAACCAGATTAAAAACAAAGGAACCGGTCCGGTTTTAAAATCAATCATAAAATAATTGACCATGATTATAAATTCTGATATCCAGCCTTCAGGATCAAAGGCGAATAACCCGATCCTGCCATTCGTTATCATCACATTCATCTACTTCATCGTAGGGTTTCTGACCACTGTTAACGAGCAGCTGCAAGCTCCTTTGAAATTCACGTTTCTGAGCCAGGCCGGAGGGCTTAAAAATACGTTCACCACGCTGATTTCATTCTTCTTTTTTCTAGGTTATCTGCTGAATGGAACTTTAGGAAGTAAGTGGGTGAATGCTTTCGGGTATAAAAACACAATTCTCCGCGGACTTTTCTTTATGATCTCAGGATTGTTTATGTACCTGTGTTCATCATGGTTCGGGTATCAGTATCCGGATCTGAAATTCAGTATCAAAGATGCGGTGATTCCTTTTGGGTTTGTGATTTTTGTGATTGGGTCTTACTTAATGGGAACTGCAGCAGCGGTCATTCAGGTGGTTGTCAATCCCTATGCAGCTTCTTATGAATTAAAAGGAACCCAGCCGGTACAGCGCTTGAATATTTTAACGGCTATCAATTCCATAGGAACGACTTCTGCACCGTTTTTCGTTACGGTCATCATGTTCAGCGGAATTTCAATTGAGAAGATAGAAATCAAACAATTGCTGTTGCCACTTGCCATACTTATTCTGTGCATCCTGATTATTATCGTGATCACGAAAAGACTTCATCTTCCCGATATTGCCCATACGAGAGCGGTAGCAGGAGAGAAGCTGGAAAGAAGCATTTGGTCTTTCAGACATTTTGTACTTGGTGTTATGGCGATTTTCTTTTATGTAGGAACGGAAGTGGCCATTGGAGCAAATATCAATTTATATGCTTTTGAGCTTATGGATTCCGGACACCCGATCACTTTCTTTGGAAAAACAGACATCATCATCGGCGGGATGGATCTTGGAATTCATGCTTTATTATCAACATTATACTGGGGCGGATTTCTTGTAGGCAGAGCGGTATCAAGCTTTTTGAGCAGTATTTCAGCCAGAACACAGCTGGCGGTAACAACGGTTTTAGCAACAATACTTGCCCTGGTTTCAATGATTACACAGAATCTGTGGTTTCTCGTAGCAATCGGTCTTCTGCATTCTTCCATGTGGAGCTGCATTTATTCCCTATCTATAAAAGGTTTGAATAAATATACTTCAAAAGCTTCAGGAATTTTTATTTCTGCGGTATTTGGAGGAGCAGTTTTCACCCTTGTACAGGGAGGTTTAGCGGATATTCTCGGCTCATGGAGATGGACGTGGTCCCTTACGGTGATCTGTGAATTATTAATGCTGGCTTATGCGCTGTTCGGCTCGCGTATCCGTGAGAAAGATCTTATTATCTAACTGATTTTTATTAAAAAACACAATATGCTTAAATATAATCTGTTAATCTTTTTCTCGGCAGTCATAGGAAATATATCATTGAATGCCCAGGAGCTGCATTCTGCCTTGCAGCTTAGGAACAGTCACTTGTGGAGAGGGCTTGAAGTATCTGCCGGAGCTATTTATACCGGGGATATACATCTGGATTTTAAAAATTTCTACGGAGGTTTTTGGGCAGGGGGTAATTTTGATGGTTCTTACAAGGAATTTAATCATTACATCGGGTATAAAAACAAAAAACTGGTTTTAGAACTTTGGGATATTTATAATTTCTCTCCCGGCGCCACCTATAACAATAAGGAGTATTTTAATTATTCTGCCCGCGAGACCGGCCGTTTCTGGGATTTCAGGTCCTATTATACCATGAGTGAGCAGTTTCCCTTAGTGCTCAGTTGGAATACGGTAGTTTTTGGGAGAGACCGGAACAGCATTAATACAGAAAACAAATATTCAACTTTCGTTTCGGGAGAATATCCTGTGTACAAAAAAGAAAGTCTGGAAGTAAGGGCAAGGGTAGGCTACAGCTTTGCGCTGAACAACAGCAACGGAGAGAAGAACAATTTCTTTGCAAAAGATGCAGGATTCAATGAGATAAGCCTTATCCTTTCAAAGAGTTTTACCATTGAAGGCTATAAAAT
The DNA here is from genome assembly GCF_900128945.1 of Chryseobacterium sp. OV279. Lineage (GTDB taxonomy): Bacteria > Bacteroidota > Bacteroidia > Flavobacteriales > Weeksellaceae > Chryseobacterium. Next base: position 422,550 of record NZ_FQUD01000002.1, read on the forward strand.
TCCCGTTGGAATATGGGCGATGTGGAATCCGGTGAATAACAATGCGTTTCTTCAGTTCTCCGTTCAAGCGTATTCATTTTAGTAGTAAAACCTGAGTTTGGGATAGGAAATTTGAGAGAGTTATGAGTTTCAGGAGATGTTTTGGTTGCTGGTTGCTGGTTTATGAGTTGCTGGTTGGCAGTAAGTAAGGTAAGAAATTATTGTCTGAAATCTTTCCAGCATTCGCCATTCACGGTTGAGAGCGTTGAAATATTATGAATCTTCTCCGTCATCAATTGACCATTCACTTGCGAAGCAAAATTCACCATTGACATTTTTCTCCCATTTAAAAGTCTAATGTCTCATATCTGAAATCTGAAAAGATGTATTATTCCGAACTCATGTTAATAAATATAAACAGATAAGGAAGTGAAATTTTCATAAAAAAATCATCATTCACAGTCCATTTTGTTTATCCGAATAGAATTTTTAGTAATTTACTGATAGATAACGGAACGTATGGATCCGTATGTCTGAAATACAATTTAATTAATCATGCAAGAAAAAAAATATAAAGCAGTCTGCTTTGGAGAGGTTCTTTGGGATATTTTTCCGGGTGAACAGAGACGGATTGGCGGAGCGCCGTTCAATGTGGCATATCATCTTTTTAAAATGGGCCTTGATGTTGAGGTGATAAGCAGTGTTGGCGATGATGAACTTGGTCATGAGCTGCTGCAGAAAATTAAAAACTGGAAGATTCCTACGGATCATATTCAGGTTACAAAAGAATATCCCACAAGTACAGTAATTGCGTCTGTAGATGAAAATAATGATGCTCACTATGACATTGTAGAGAACGTGGCCTGGGATTTTATTGAAACGACTCAGGAAAATCAAAAAGTTCTCAGTACAGCTGATGCATTGGTTTTCGGAACACTAGCTGCCCGGAATGAAAAGTCAAAAAGCACTTTGTTTCAGCTGCTGGAAGTGAGTTCGTATAATGTTTTTGATATCAATTTGAGAGAACCTTATTATGACATCAGGATTATTAATGAATTACTGCACAAGACACACTTAGCCAAATTTAATAAAGCTGAACTCCGTATGGTCCTTGATTTTTTCAAGAAAGAATATAAGGATGAAAAAGACAGCATCAGATACCTGCAGGATCAGTTTGGAATCCGGGAAATCATTGTATCTAAAGGAAGTAAAGGTGCGCTTTATGCTCACGATGACCAATTTTATCTCTACCCAACCATTCCTGTTGAGGTTAAAGATACCGTCGGTAGCGGGGATTCATTTTTAGCCGGATTTTTATCAAAAAGACTGCAAAAAGAAGCTTCAGCTCATGAGATTATGTCTCAGGCTGTGTCATTGGGTGCTTTCATTACGTCGCAGGAAGGAGCGTGTCCGGAGTATACACAGGAAGATTTCCTTAAATTTAAAGGAATGAATGAATTGTCAGCTTTGAGTTTTTAAATAAATAACCTGAGTTTGGAATAAAATATTTTTTTTAATGATAATAAGAAAGGCTAAAACTACTTGAAAATGAGTAGTTCTGATATCCACGCACCATGTCAAGGTTCAAAACCTTGACATGGTTAAACAAAATAAAAACCTCTGAAATCCAAAGATTTCAGAGGTTTTTTGTGTCCGAAACTGTAACAATATGAAATTTACAATCATAACACGTGAAATTCAACGTGATCATGAATGTTTTTAAATGGATATAGAAAAAATCAAAAAAATAAATAGACAAAGTTGTCTATTTATTGCATAACTTTGAAAAATGAAACAAAGAGGACAGGTCGTCATCGACAAAATATTAGATACTGCGGATCACCTTTTTTATAAACAGGGTTACAGCAATACAGGGATTAATCAGATCATTGAAGAGGCAGATATTGCCAAAGCATCTTTATACAAACACTTTGAAACAAAAACGGATCTCTTGATTGCTTACGTTCAGCGAACGCATGAGCTTTGGTTTACCAGACTGGAAGCTACCATAAACAAAGTTGAAGATCCCAAAGAAAAACTACTGGCTATTTTTGATCATCATACGCAACGGCAGGAAATCAGAAAGTTTGGAGGTTGTCCTTTTATTAAAGTTAATGACGAAGCAGGAACAGATGACCCCCGTTTTTTGGCAGAAATACAGGCAACGAAAATTCACAGTAAAGAATTTATCAAAATGTTGGTTGAAAATTCCGGGCATAAAAAAATATTGTCGGATGAAGAATTGGCGGAAACCATTTATGTCATGCTGGAAGGCTCAATCGTGACGGCTTCTGTTTTCAAAAGGGCTGACGAAATACAATCGGCAAAGAAAATCATTGAAAAACTCATCTGAGATGAAAGAAATAAAAAATAAATGGCTGGAGCTGATCATCGTATTGTCAGCGCCTTTGCTTTCAGTCATTGATGTATTTATCATCAATGTGGCCATTCCGACCATCAAAAAAGGAGTTCATGCCACAGATGGTGAAATGCAGCTTGTCATTGCAGGATATCTTCTGGGCTATGCCGCTTTTTTGATAACGGGAGGCAGGGCAGGAGACCATTTCGGAAGAAAGAAGGTTTTCTTTTGGGGAATGTTTGCTTTTACGGTGGCTTCCTGTCTGTGCGGTTTGTCACAAACGTCTTTACAGCTTAATGTTACTAGGCTTTTCCAGGGATTGAGTGCTTCATTTATGGTTCCGCAGACCATCGCATTTATCCAGGTTTTGTTTACGGATACAAAAGAACGAGCAAAAGCATTTGGTTGGTACGGAATCACCCTTGGTACGGCGGCAGTGATCGGACAGGTATTGGGTGGTTATTTATCAGATACCCATTGGTTTATAGAAGGATGGAGACTGGTTTTCTTTATCAATTTGCCGATAGGAATTATAACGCTTTGGGCCACACATCGATATGTAACAGAAACGGTAAAACATCAAAGTACAAAATTTGATTACACAGGAATCTTAATTTTAACGTTAGCTTTGTTTTCTCTCATTTATCCTTTGATTCAGGGGCGGGAGGCGGGCTGGCCGTTGTGGAGTTTCGGACTGATTATTTTGTCTGTTTTACTTTTCGCATTTTTCATTTATAATCAAAAAATTAAGCTTTCTAAAAATGGAAACCCACTCATTGACGTCCGGCTATTTAAGATAAAAGATTTTAATATCGGACTGGTTGCCGTATGGTTTCATTTTATGCTGCATACCGCTTATCTTTTGCTGAGCGCAGTCTATCTTCAAAACGGATTGGGTGTTTCGGCACTGGATTCGGGACTTTACTTTATCATTCCCGGAATTTTATTCATCATATCTTCCGTGATGGCTTCACGGCTCATCGTAACATTCGGAAAAAGAGTATTGCAGGTGGGTGTAGTCATTTTAGTGATTGCATTTTATCTTCAAATGACGCTTTGGAAACCCGGAATCAGTACCTGGGCCATTATCGGATTAATGGGAGTCTGGGGATTCGGAAACGGACTTGTTCTTCCTTCGTTATTAAATATTGCATTAAAAAACGTACCTTCTCAGTATGCAGGTGCAGCGGCGGGAATTTATTCCACTTTTCAGCAGACTGCTTCAGCACTGGGTGTGAGCATTATTGGTGGCGTATTTTTCTATTTTTCGAAAGATGGCTGGCAGACGGCTTATCACTTTGGAATTATTTGTTTAATCATATGCGTTATAATAGTGGGGTTAATGCTGCAATTACTTCCGGGTATGAAAGCAACCACCGAAATCTTACAAGAAATACCAGAACAAAATGGAAAACCGGAAACCGTTGATCTATAAAGATGTTCCTTCGTCAGTGGGAGTAATCAGAGTGATCTCATCTGATACAGGACTTGTGGCCATTATCTGGGAAGGTGAAGATTACAAAAGGACAAAGCTTTCCGAACCGGTAAGAGATGATGAGCATCCGCTGCTTTTACAGGCTGAACAGCAGCTCAACGAATATTTTCAAAATAAAAGAACGGCATTCGATATTCCGCTTGATTTCAGAGGAACAGAATTTCAGATTAGAGTTTGGGAAGCTTTATTGAAAATCCCTTACGGCATCACAAAAACATATGGTGAGTTGGCAAAAATCTTGGGTGATAGTAAAGCGGTCCGTGCTGTGGGCGGGGCTTTAAACAAAAATCCTATTTCCATCATTGTGCCTTGTCACAGAGTGGTAGGAGCATCCGGGAAATTGGTTGGTTTTGCTGGCGGTTTGGATAATAAATCGATTCTTCTTGATCTTGAACAGGGTTTCACGATGCCGAAATTATTCTGAATGATAATATAAACCATGATGAAAAATAAAAATATCAATGTTTCTGTAAAAGCCGAAACATTCAGCCTTGAAAATTTTCAGGAATTGTGTGATCATCTGGCGAGTCAGGATGCTGATTTAAAATTAATTCTGGAAAATCATGGGTATCCTCCGATGTGGACGCGTGCCAATACTTTTGAAAGCCTTGTTCATATTATTCTGGAACAACAGGTTTCTTTAGCATCAGCTTTGGCCGCATTAAATAAACTAAAAGAAAAAATTACAGAAATTGTTCCCGAAAATATTCTTAGATTGAGCGATGAAGAAATGAGAGAATGTTATGTAAGCCGTCAGAAAAATATTTACATTAAAGGATTGGCCAATGCTATTGTGAAAGGAGAAATTGACCTTGAAGAACTTTCGACAATGTCAAATGATGAAGCCCGGGAAACTTTGGTGAATCTAAAAGGAATTGGCAATTGGACGGTAGATGTATATCTGATGTTCACCCTTCAGCGAACAGATATTTTTCCAATCGGAGATCTGGCTGCTGTGAATGCTGTCAAACGGTTAAAACAGCTTCCAAAAACTACTGCTAAAGAAGAAATTCTGGAGATCAGCGAAAAATGGAAACCCTTCCGTTCCATAGCTTCGATGATGCTTTGGCATTATTATCTTTCCAATCTAAAAACTAAATAAACGAACATTTATTCTATGGAAGCCAAAGAATTACTCAGAGAACATTTTCTTAAGACCATCAGCCTGACCGATGAAGAATTTGATTATGTTTTCTCCCATTTTAAACCCATTTCATTTAAAAAAAATCAAGCCATCATATCTCCGGGAGATGAGGTAGACCATGAATATTTTGTCATCAACGGATGCCTGAAATCATATTATCTGAATGATGATTTAAAAATGTTCATTCTTCAGTTTGCCATGAAGACCTGGTGGGCTTCTGATTATAATGCTTTGTTTAATCAGGGGAAAGCAACCACTACAGTAGATTGTATAACCGATGTTGATGTGCTCTGCCTGAGCAGTGGAGACAGAGAAAAGCTATGTGATGAGCTGCATCAGATAGAACGTTTTTTCCGGTGGAGAAGCAACAAAGGATATGTTGCAGCCCATAAAAGGCTACTCTCATTGATGAACAATGATGCCAAAAGCCGTTACGAAGAACTGATGAAGCTCTATCCGGAATTGTATAATATGGTTCCCAAACAGTTGATTGCAGCTTATCTTGGCGTATCAAGAGAAACCCTGAGCAGATTTCGCTGATTGTAATAAACAAAAAAGGCATCAACTACTACAGTTGATGCCTTTTTTAGTACCTAAGACCGAAGAAATACCGAAAGATTGGTTATACGATTCAGAAAGAATTTCTCAAATTTAAATAGTTTCATAATCTATTTTTAAGGTTTGTGTTTTAAAAAAGGTAAATACTAAGCTTGACCATTATACTTAATAACCCATTTGTAAAGGGTTGTTTTGGGTATTTTATAGGTTTCAATTACCTCTTTTTTTGACATTTTCCCATCCCTGATTTTCCCTAAAATGAATAATATTATTTCTGTAGTATAAACATTTTTCCGGAAAACGGGAAGGTCTTTATTTTTTACTGTTTTGTAATTTGTATTGGCAGGGGGAGAAAATAAAATGAGATGCTGGCTATAAATCCGAAAGAAATCATACTCTAATAATTTACTCCATTTCAATAATAATTCTGTGGAAAGATGTTGCTGCAGATACATCTCTTTAATATGATCAATAGATATATTGAAAAATGATGAAATCCGTGAATCGCTTATTTCACTTTTGTCAATTTGGTTTTTGATCAAAGAACCAATATGTATATTTTTAAAGTCCATGGCTCAGATTAATAATTCTTTGTTTCACATATACCGTTGAAGAAAATAATACATTTAATGTGGTACTATTTTGTAAAACATCATTGGCATCAAGCGATACCACAGAAACAGCATTAGAAAACTGCGGGCTCGATACCATGGTACGAACTCTCATTCCACCATTTACATCTAACGTTTTTGTCGGAGTAGTTGTACTAATGCCTACCTGAGATGCTAATTTAATACTTGATAGTACTAACAGAGTTAAGGTAATTTTTTTCATCTGATTTTTCTTAGGTGTATGTGTTTTTTATATCCAATATTTTTTCTTCCAGAGAGCAATTGTATTTCTACTCAGTTTAAAATACTTTGCTAATTGTGAGTTATTGAGTTCCTTTTCTTTTTGATATCGTAATATTTCAAGAATGCTTTCTTTGTCATAGGATTTATGTTTCTGGCTGGAATTTTCAAATGCTTTGTTGGGGAAAAGCATATTGTTGAGTTGAATCACATCCAGACAGTTCCACTTCTTTTTATTTAAGAAGCTTTGATATTCTATCTGTTTAAAAGGGTATTTTTCTAAGATTAAATCAGTATAAATCTTCTTATAATCAGCTTGCATATGAAATATTTTTTTTCGGTATGATGAAGAAATCAGAGTTATTAGTTTTCAGTTTATAGAGGTAATTGTGTTTTTAAGGAAGATAAATTGTATCTGCAAATATATTGTACTAAGGCATGCCAAAAAATGACAGATATCTATCATTTTTCAATCATTTTTTTTTGTAGATTAGTTGTATAATTCACTATTTGATATCTTAAAAAAAAACATGGATCATGAAAAAAATACCTCCGATTACTAAAGAATACTTTTTAGATTCTTTAGGACCACGCAACAGAACACAAGTAAAATATTATAGTTTTTTTGAAAATAAAATTAACAGTATAAAGGATCATGCGATAGGGCTTCATATCTGGATTCTTTTTAATCTTGTTGAACGAAAAGTAGAGATCGTAAGCGAAAATGTTGAGCAGTTTACACCATTTAAAAAAGCTGACTGGATTCACAATATGGAAGATGGATTTTTCATCAATTTATTTCATCCCGATGACAGAATGTATTTATTGTCAGCATTTCAACTTGCTGAAGAGATGCGATTGCAACTGGACAACTCCAGAAAAGGAACAGTAAAATTTAATTTTTACGGAAGAATGATGGATATGAATCATGAGTACCGTTTGGTAATGATAAAATCTATTGGCGAATATATTAATACTCAGAATGATGTAGAAGCTTCTTTAACAGCTGTTTTTGATATATCACATTATAAAATTCCTAACCTTCCTTTACTTTCCGTTATAGACTATAGCAAAGAAGAAACGCAGTACTATAAATATATTGAAAGAGATATTAAAAACGTTGACATTGAGGTACCCAAAATTGCAAAAAGGGAAAAAGAAATTTTAAATTTAATGTGTGAAGGCTATAACACTCCGCAGATTGCTTTTGAGCTTTCCATTTCCTATCATACTGTAGAAAATCATAAGCGAAACCTTAGAAAAAAAACTAATACAAAGACGTCATCAGAACTTATCGCCTTTGTCATGATTCATAATTTAATTTAGAACGGAATTGTTGACAAAAAAAATCTCAAATAAACAGTTTTTTCGTTCCTGTTTCTTTATCCAAAATACGATCATAAAAAACATCAGCTTTAATTCTAAAGCTGATGTAAAAATAATGATATAAAAAGACTGAATTGAATTTTGATGCAGAAGTATCAGGAAGAACAAAAAAGCATCCTAACCTTGTTATTAAAATATTGATCTTCCGCTGAGTATTACTGATTTAAAAAACCTCAATCAATTGTGATATATATGTTATTCCTCCTACCTCTATCAGGTTTACTTCATACCGATACACTTTTTTAGTCACTCCGTCATATATCCTTATTACATTAAGTTCATTGATAGAGCCAATATTGGTGCTTCCAGCAATCTGTCTAAAAAAATTGTCTGCTGTACCATTACCTGGATTTGAATAATATCCACTAGAAGTCCACCCCTCAATATCAAAAACACTGTAATTTCTGGTACCAGTCCCGGTGTAGCGGATATGAATATATTCACTTCTTGGATCTCCCGAAGATTTTCTTACTACCTGAAATTCAAAATCTCCCGCATTAAGAATTGACCTATCTGTTATTGGCCGTATAGGAGATTTGTAGGTAATACTCCCTTGGTTTTCATTGATAATGGTCTGCCCATCTTTATTCCAGATGGGAGAAATAGGTGTTCCGATATTAGAATATAGGCCCGACTCCATATTTACATTACCAGTATGAAATACAGTAAGTCCTGTAGCCGGATTAGGAATTGTAACTCCGTCGTTCTTATCAACAAGAATTGTCCGTGGTGGTAAAAAGCCTCTTTTCTCGGACTTTATTTCCATTAAGGCAGAAATGTCAGGAACTGTTGTTCCTACTCCTACCTGTCCGTCTGCTGTTACTACAACATCATTCATTTGTTCTATAGCCGAAGGCTGTTCCACAGGATGATTATCTTTAGCTCCATCTACATGGAAAATACCCTGAGGGTTAGCTGTGCTAATTCCTATTTGGCTATATGCAATACCGTTTATTACAAAAAGAAGAATTGTTGAATATATTTTTATCTTTTTCATTTTTTCGATGTTTTTTTAGTTCCTATATCTCTAGAATTTTATAAGATTTAATAAGTTTCTACAATTTGAGAAATATAAGTCTGGCCTCCTTTTACAATAAGATTGACCTCATAGCGGTATACTTTTTTAGAAACATTATCATATATTCTCACAATATTAAGTTCGTTGTTACTTAATGTTGTTGTTCCTGCCATTAGTGAAAATGTACTTGAAGCAACCCCCATGTCATCTGCTACACTGTATCCGCTACCTGTCCAGTATTCATTTGTAAATACTAAGTAGGTTTTACTGGTGCTGGTTCCTGTGTAACGGATATAAATTTTCTTATCTGTATTTAAAACCCTAAATTCAAATTCACCCACATTAATAATTGGGTTGTTTGTCAATGGCTGTAATGGAGATTTATAGACAAACTTCCCTTGGTTTTCATTGATAATTGTTTGGCCCCCCTTACTCCAGCTAGGAGAAATAGAAGTGCCTAAATTATAATAGAGTCCGGCTTCAAGATTTGAATTGCCTTTATGGTAAACTGTTAATCCGGTTGCAGGAAGGGGGATAGTAGTTGCATCCGATACATTAATTAAAGTTAAACGGGGTGGCAAAAATCCCTTTTGAGTAGATTTTATTTCCAATTTGGATGAGGAGTCTACTTTAACGATGCCAATACCCATGCTGCCTGTTGCTGTAGTAACAACATCATTGGCTTGTTGATCTGCAGTGGGAGGATCCAGTGCCAGATTGTCCTTTCTTCCGTCAATATGAAAAGCAGCCTGAGGATTTGACGTATTTATACCTATTTGTGCGTATGAAAACTGTGCGACAAGTAATGCCTTACACAGTAATATAATTTTATATTTGTCCATTATTTATTTTGGGGTATTTATAGTTTTGAGGAAATTACTCTAATACACTTCTACAAGTTGGGATACGTGGGTATTTCCTGATATAACAAGCAGATTGGTCTCATATCGATATACTTTTTTAGAAATTGTATCATATATTCTTATGATATTGATTTCATTATTGGATCCTATATCTGTAGATCCACTAATTATTCTAAAAGTATTGTCAGCTCTCCCAGTTCCAGCGGTCGTATATCTGCCATTACTGTTCCACCCTTCTATAATAAAAGCATTATAATCACGTGTACCGCTACCTGTATATTGAATAGCGGCATATTCATTTCCTCCGGATCGCAATATCTGAAACTGAAATTCTCCTGCATTCAGAATAGGTCTGTTATTCAGAGGCTGTATAGGAGATTTATAAGTAATGCTACCCTCTGTTTCCGTGATAATAGTACCGCCACTCTTGTTCCAATTGGGCACAGAAGGTGTACCAATATTGTAATAAAGTCCTGGTTCAAGATTTATATTACCATTATTATAGACAACGAGTCCTGTAGCCGGATTGGGTATTGTAATAGCATCTGATGAACTGGTAAGGGTGACCCTTGGTGGTAAAAAACCTTTGTTTGAAGATTTGATTTCCAGTGCAGAGGAAACATCAGGTATGACGGTTCCGATTCCTATACTCCCCGTAGATGTAATAACAGCATCATTGGCTTCGGATATCGAAGGAAGAGGTAATATCTCTGGATTATCTTTTGCTCCATCAATATGAAAGGAAGCTAGCGGGCTTTTTGTATTTATACCTACCTGGCTATACACCACGCTACCGGATATGGTGAATAATATCACCAAAGTAATTTTAATTTTTTTCATAAGTGTGTTTTTATATTATATATACTTTGTGTTTTTAAATAAGTCTATTAGCAGAAGCTTTAGTGTTTGAATTTTAGTAATTTAAATGCGTAAATGAGTACCTTTTCCAGATTGGAATATTTCTTCCTGGTCCCGAGTTTAGATTAATTATGAACTCCTCCTTTTTGGGGGTCAAATTTTTCGAGCAGAATGTGGATCTGATGCTTATTACCATTCGTACTGTCAGTATACCCCCAAAAGGTAACCCTATAAAGTGAACCATTATCTCCCAATACCCTGAATACAGATATACTTGTTTCTATGTTATTATTAACGTTAGGATTATCCCAGCCCAACAATCGGTCGTTATCAATATTGAGGTAACCGCCATCGGCTGCAAATACAGATGGCATATTCCAATTAAATGTCCCGCTGATATCTGCTTTAGTCAGACCAAACAGGTTTTTACCCGTTGCATTTGTATTGATAATAAGAGGACGGTATGTATCTCCAGCCTTGAATACAATATCGACTCTTATACCATCAATCATTGGTAGCTCGGTTAGCTGGCTAGGGTCATTAGTTCTCAGCCAGTTAGAAAGCAGGCTTTGATCCGTGTTATTTATTATACCAGACTGTGCGCTAAAGCTTCCGCTGTTGTAAGAAATACTAGAGGGCAGAGCATAATGAAACTGCTTAAAATAGGTTAAGCCAGGCGTAGCATTGCTGCCTCCTATACATTCCCAAATAGGTGCGGTTGGGGTACCGTTATTGCTCATCAGGCATTTCAGTTCGCTGTCATATACAATCAATCCTTGGGCTGGAGATGAAATTGCCGCTCGCTGTATGGTAGTCATAGCACTTAATAAAGTCCCTTTAGCATTGTTGTTGAGATCAATAGGTGATACTGTTAGATTGGCAGAAGGATCAGGGTTTTGTGTATTAATACCTACCTGAGAGTATGCACTAGAAGAAATAATAACTCCTATTATAATAATATTTTTTATCATCCTATTTTTGATTGTGTTTTTGTTAAGAAAAAGTTTTTATTGATGATGGACTCGATTTATAATCAAAATCAAATATTGAAATTCAATTTCTATTTTCTAAGAGTAAATATGTTGCAAATGTAAATTATAATACAAAGTAAAAAAATGACAGATATCTGTCATTTTTTTACTTTGTATCAACCCTAAATATCATTCACAACTATAAATTAGAATGAGTTTTTTAAAATTATATTAAATAAGAGAGTAGAGCCGAAAAAAAAGATTTTGTATTCTAGATCATACAGATTTGATAACACGTACAATAATGCCTTAATAACGCTTAACTTGTTACAAAAATTAGCATTCTTTTTTCTATGAAATGACAGAAGATATTGGAGCAGGTGGGAGATTTATGTTTATCTCAATTTTTCAATTGTTTGATAATCAAATATAAATAAAATAAAATGACACTAACTTTATTTAGTTAGTGTCATTATTAAGTACCCAGTACCAGAATCGAACTGGTACATCTTTCGATACTAGAGTTTGAGTCTAGCGCGTCTACCAATTCCGCCAACTGGGCTTGATGTTTGTTTTAAATTGGTGTGCAAATATATAAACTTTTTTCAATGTTCAAAAGCTTTTTGAGAGAAAAATTTTAAAATTCTATCTCCAAACCGTCGTACGCCAGATGCATTCCTTCCGGAAGATCCTTATCTTCAATATCATGCAGTCCCAGATGGTGGCTGATGTGGGTTAAAAATAATTTTTTAGGCTTAAGTTCTTTAAACAGGGCGATGACGTCAGGAAGGATAAAATGGGCAGGATGCGGATCAAATTTTCTGATGCAGTTTAAAACCAGCACATCCAGATTCTGTAATTTTTCTTTTTCAATATCTGAAATAAAATTGGCATCGGTGATGTATGCAAGATTTTTAAACTTGTACCCGAAAACCGTAATTTCATAGTGGATCACTTCAATAGGTGTGATCTCCGTATCCAGAACATGGAACGGCTTATTTTCAATTTCGTGAAGATCGAAGGCCGGAGCTCCCGGATATCTCACATCAGCAAAAGCATAAGGAAAACGCTTCTTCACCTCATGTCCAACCCTTTCATAGCAATAAAGAGGCATATTTTTTCCGCTTTTAAAAATCAGCGGACGCATATCATCAAGCCCGATCACATGGTCATTGTGTTCGTGGGTGAGAAGTGCAATGTCTACGTTATGTTCATGATTAAGGAGCATTTGCTCTCTGAAATCCGGTCCGCAATCGATCAGTATTTTTCTGCTTTCCTCTGTAGTAATCATTACTGAGGAGCGGAAACGTCTGTCTTTGGGATTTTCGGAAGTACATACTTCACATGTACAGCCTATAACGGGCACACCCTGGGAAGTACCGGTTCCTAAAAATTTCAACTTCATTTTCTTTTGAGGTTGGTTTAATTTTGGTAAATTTACGAAAAATTTTACGTCCTAATGTATCAGAAACTAACTCCTAAACAAAAAGCATTAACAATTAATCTAGATCCTACTATTTATGGTACTTTCGCAGAAATTGGAGCAGGGCAGGAGACTGTTCGTCACTTTTTTAGAGCAGGAGGGGCTTCCGGTACAATTGCTAAGGCGATGTCTGCTTACGACAAAGATTTTAGTGATGCCATTTACGGAAAAGAAGCGAAAAACAGGTATGTTACCCAAAACCGACTCCGTAAAATGCTCCGGTATGAAGTAGCGCTGATCGAAGAAAGGATTTCAAGGGAAAACAATCCGAACAGAAAATTTTTCTCTTATGCAAACACGGTAACGACGATTAATTTCGACAAAACACTCAAAGGCCACGGCTGGGTAGGAATCCGTTTCCAGACCAAAGAAAACGAAGATTACAACGAGATCGTGATCCACGTAAAATTTAATGAAAATGATGCCACCTTACAGCAGGAAACTTTAGGAAACCTTGGGGTAAATCTTATCTTCGGAGCTTTCAACTACTACGACAATCCACGAAACTTAATCGAATCTTTATACGACGACATTGCCAAAGACGGTCTTGAAATTGACATGATCGATTTCAGCGGACCTGCTTTTGACTATGTTGACAACCGACTGATGTCACTTCAGCTTGTAAAGCATGGAATGACGGATGCCGTGATCTTCAATTCTCAGGGGAGCAATATGCTTCCTGCCGATGTGTTGTACAAGAAGAATATTTTCGCGGTAAGAGGAAGTTTCAGACCCGTAACGAAGGTGAATATCGATATGCTTAAAAACGGCCTCGAGATGTTCCAGAAAGATGCGATCTGTACTCATGAAGAAACAGAAGTTCTGATTGAGATCACCATTTCAAACCTTAGGGCGGATGGAGATATTGATGAAAGAGACTTTATGGACAGGGTAGATATCCTCGGAAAACTGGGATATACCGTTATTATTTCAAACTTCTCGGAATACTACAGGCTGATTGATTATTTTGCATCGTACACCAGCGGAGATATCGGCGTAGCCATGGGAGTGAATAACCTTCTGATGGTATTCGATGAAAAGTATTATAAAGATCTTTCAGGAGGAATCCTGGAAGCGTTCGGAAAGTTCTTCAGAAACGGGATGAGGGTATATCTTTATCCTTACAAAGATCCTGAAACACATGAATTACTGGATTCTTCAAACCTTAAAGTGGAAGAAAACCTAAAAGAGCTTTACAAATATTTCAAACACAACAACCGTATTGTCGATATCACCAATCACAATCCTGAGTACCTTGGAATTTATTCAAGAGAGATCTTAAGAAAAATCGCATGCTGCGTCACAGGCTGGGAAAACCAGGTTCCGGAAGGCGTTGCAGAAATGATAAAAGAACGTGGAATGTTCGGCTATAAAGAAGAACTTTCCTTCAAACAATTCTCCTAAAACATAAAATAATATGTCAGAAATAAAGAAAAGACTTTCCTCTATTCTTGAAAGTCCAAAACATAATACAGAAGAAAAGCTTCAGAAAGTATGTCACCTGCTGGATCAGGAAATTTCTTACTTCAACTGGACAGGATTCTACTTTAAGAACGGAGATAAAGATGAGTTGAAATTAGGCCCTTACGTGGGAGCACCTACAGATCACACCATCATCCCTTATGGAAAAGGAATTTGCGGACAGGTTGCCGTTTCCAATGAGACATTCGTAGTGCCGGACGTTCATCAGGAAAGCAACTACCTGAGCTGTTCTATTGATACTAAAGCTGAGATTGTAGTTCCTATCTTCAAAGACGGTCAGAATATCGGTCAGATTGATATTGATTCTCATACTGTGGATCCGTTCACAGCTGAAGACCGTGAACTTCTGGAATGGCTTTGTAATGAAGTTTCCAAGATTTTGTAACTGAAATTTCAATAGAAATATAAAAAATATGAGCCCCGATTTAAAGTCGGGGCTTTTTTTATGCAAACTGGTGGCTGAGGCACTCGAAGCCACCAGTGTGGTGGTGTATTGTCTCTTTTGTGGTTGAAAAAAATTATCGTTGCATAGCATGAATTTCCGCCAGCAATCCTTTAAAATAATCCCCACACTTTGCGATATGGGTTCCGTACCAGGAAAATGCCTCTCCATCCACGATCATGATCTTTTTATCCGGGTAGAATGCCTTCATTTCCTCAATATGTTTTTCTTTGAAAGGAAAAGGTTCGGAAGACAGCATGATAACATCTGCCTCAGTGAGATCCTCCATTTGAATTTCAGGATACCGTGTTTGATCTTTAAAAATATTTTCAAAACCTATTTCGGCCAGGATTTTATGAATAAAAGTATCAGATCCGATGGTCATATAAGGATTTTTCCAGATGAGGTAAGCGGCTTTTACCGGAGAATCAAGTTTAGCCTGTTCTAAAACATCGTAAATCTTAAGATTGAACTGTTGCGCTCTTTCCTCTTTATTAAAGGTGTTTCCGAGCATTTTCAGGAGGTAATAGTTGTCTTCAATGGTCTCTACATTGGTCACTACCACTTTAAAATCATCCATCAGGGCTTCTACCTGTTCTTTGATGTTTTCCTCTTTATTGGCGAGAATAAGATCCGGCTGTAGAGCTTTTATTTTATCAATATTGATATTTTTTGTACCTCCGATAACGGCTACATTTTTCACTTTATTTTCAGGATGTATACAGAATTTTGTCCTGCCAATGACTTCATGTTCAGTAAGGCCAAGATCAAATAACGCCTCTGTGATAGAGGGGACTAAAGAAACAACTTTCATATTCAGACTTTGTCTGCCTAAATTACAAAAGTTTTCCTGTCAGGAAAAGTCCGGCTACGGAAAAATAAATAATAAGTCCGGTAACGTCTACCAGAGTGGCTACAAATGGAGCAGAAGAAGTAGCAGGGTCAAGGTTTAATCTTTTCAGAATAAAAGGAACCATAGAGCCCGAAAGTGTTCCCCAAAGAACAATCATCACAAGAGAAACGCCTACACTTAAGCCTACATAAGGCCAGTACATTCCATAATTGAAGAAACCGGCTTCGTGCCATACCATAATCCTTAAAAAGCCTATAACACCAAGAATGCTGCCGAGAGCAAGTCCGGTAAAAATCTCCTTTTTCATCACATACCACCAGTCTTTAAGACCGATCTCCTGAAGAGCCATAGCACGGATAATAAGCGTTGCAGCCTGAGATCCGGAATTTCCTCCACTGGAAATAATTAGTGGGACAAACAGCGCAAGAACGACAGCTTTCTGAATTTCATCCTCAAAATAACCCATCGCAGAAGCAGTAAGCATTTCTGAGAAGAAAAGGATAATCAGCCATGTTCCTCTTTTTTTGATCATCTCTACCAAAGAAGTCTGTGTATAGGGATCATCTAACGCTTCAAGACCTCCGAATTTCTGAATATCTTCCGTATTCTGCTGCTCGATCTGGTCAAGGATATCGTCAATCGTTACAATCCCTACAAGAACGCCGGCTTCCGTGATGATGGGAAGGGCAGTTCGGTCATATTTCTCAAAATACGTTACTGCATCTTCTTTTGAAGTCATTGTAGTGATCGCCACAAAATGATTATCCGTCATGTCCGAGATCAATGTGTCTTCTTCGGCCAGTAAAAGGCTTCCCAAAGCAATATCATCGATCAGGCGGTTTCTTTCATCCACGACATACAGGTGGTTCATGGTTTCCACTCTTTTTCCAACCTTTTTGATCTGCTGAAGACATCTCTTTACGGTCCATTCTTTACGGATCTGGATGTAGTAAGGCGTCATCAGACGGGCAATAGAATCTGAATTGTAGCCCAGAAGCTTCAGGGCAATTCTTCTTTCCTGCGGATTAAGATGATTGATAGAATACTTGATCAGCTCATCCGGAAAGTCCTCAAAAAGGGCAGTTCTGTCATCCGGAGTCATGCCGTTCAGGATCTCGGAAACCTCTTCGCTTCCGATACTTCTGATGGTATCCTCCTGGAAGTCAGGGTCAAGGTGGGAGAAAACTTCCGCTTTATATTCTTTCGGAACTTTCAAAAATGCCAGGAGCCTCTCGTCAGCATGAAGATTGCTAAGAGTTTCGGCGATATCGGCAGCATTAAAGATAAGTTCGTCTCTGGAATTCAAAACGTGATTTTTTAGGATATGCAAAAATAATTCAAAAATTTAAGACTATGAAGTAAAGCCGCAAAATTAAGGATTAATTAAAGTTTAAAATAGTTTACAGCGTCTTTTAAAATAGAAAAACACCCGCCGGAGCGGATGTTCAAAAATTAAATTTTAATGTATAAATCCCTATATTATTCTAGAATAGGTCCGCACATCGGGTAGGGGGAAGGCAGGCACATACCTCCTTCACAGCATTCTCCGAATCCACATTGGGTATGGGTCTGACATTTTTTGATCATTCCGCCACCGTTGATATTCTGTTGCTCTTTTCTGGTGAGTTTTTTGAGATTGTTCATATCAATAGTTTTAATTATTAATAAAAAGACTGTATTTATTCAATACAATCGTATTCCATACAAACACCCTGGCAACAAAAACCGATGAAGCACGGTCTTGTTACACTGCATTTTTGAAAAGCTCCGCCATTGATCTGACTTTGCTGCTTTCTGTTAAGCTTCTTTAAATTTTTCATATTCAATAATTTTAATTAAATAAAAAGATAAAACTTTTAAAATTCAATACAGGCAAACGGTCTACAAACTCCGTCACAACACCATCCAGTGGTGCAGGGTCTGGTTGCGTTACATCTGTTGATAGCTCCTCCATTAATTTGGCTTTGCTGTTCTCTGTTGAGTTTCTTTAAATGTTTCATACCTATTGACTTAAGTATTAATAAAAAATATGATCCTAAAGCTCCGGATCAATACATGCATAAGGTGAGCATACTCCGTTGCAGCACCATCCTATAGAGCAAGGTCTGTTGGTATTGTTGCATCTGTTAATAGCACCTCCATTAATTTGTTTCTGTTGCTCTCTATTGAGCTTCTTTAAATTTTTCATATTGTATAAGTTTTAATTTGTAAAACTAAAATAGTAAAAAATATTATATTATTCACCATATAATGAAAATATTTAACTAGTAATCAGGGTGTTTGGGGTGTTTTTTAATTTTTACGTAAGAATATGACTGCAAGAATGTGATTATAAACGGAGGTGGATTGTGAATGGTGAATTGTCAATTGTGAATTTTACTATCCGCCATCAATTGACCATTGACTTGCGCAGCAAAATTGACCATTGACTGATAAAATTGTGAATTGTGAATCGTCAATTGTGAATTTTACTATAAGTCATTAATTGACTATTGACCTGCGTAGCAGAATTGACCATTGACGGTCGAAGAAAATCGAAATATTGTAAATGGTGAATCGTCAAATGTGAATCTTACTATCCTCCACCAATTGACCATTGACGTTGAGAATATTAAAATATTGTGAATTGTGAATTTTCAACTATGAATCTTATTATCCACCATCAATTGACCATTGACCTGCGCAGCAGAATTGACCATTGACGGTCGAAGAACATCGAAATACTGTGAATAGTGAATCGTCAACTATGAATCTTATTATCCACCAATAATTGACCATTGACTTGCGCAGCAAAATTGACCATTGACGTTGAGAACATCGAAATATTGTGAATGTAAATCTTCAAATGTGAATTTTACTATCCGCCATCAATTAACCATTGACTTGCGCAGCAAAATTGACCATTGACGTTGAGAACATCGAAATATTGTGAATGTAAATCTTCAAATGTGAATTTTACTATCCGCCATCAATTAACCATTGACTTGCGCAGCAAAATTGACCATTGACGTTGAGAACATCGAAATACTGTGAATAGTGAATCGTCAACTGTGAATCTTACTATCCTCCACCAATTGACCATTGACCTGCGGAGCAGAATTGACCATTGACGTTGAGAACATCGAAATACTGTGAATAGTGAATCGTCAACTATGAATCTTATTATCCACCAATAATTGACCATTCACTTTTAAAGCTCTGTCCCAGCCGCAGGCTTAAGCTTTCTGAGTTTTTTCAAAATACCCTTGATTGCTCCGTCTGTCCCTATTTTGATAGAGTTTTCAGTGGAACCCAGAAGACGCATATTTTTGCGGTAGGTGTCGTAATCTGATTCAGTGACCAGATTTCCTTCGGCATCAAAAAGTTTCATGCTGACCACGACCTGGTTGGAAAATACATATTTTCCGATACCTACTTTGAAATATCTTACTTTCGGAACAATGGCAAAATCCGCATCATTATTGACACAGTAATCCGTGATGGTTTGTTTTTCTATGCTGTCGAAAGGAATCTGAACTTCGGCTCTGAGCATTTTATTTCTTCTGCCGCTGAAATTATCGGAAACCGCACTGAAGAAAGCATGGTTGGTGGGTTCTTTAATTTCCTCAATATCAGGCTCTACCTCGGGATTGAAGTATAGGATTTTTTTTACTTTGTTGTCCGAATTCTTCTGTGCTTTCACTGAAATAATGCCGACCAGTAAAAAAGTGCTGACTGCTGTAAAGAATATAATTTTTCTCATTTGTAATTCGTATGCAAAATTACTGCCTTTTCGTTGGATGACATACAATTTATTAAGAAATTTTTAACATTTTTTTCTATCAATTTTGATACATGGAATCAATAATGTTTTGCTGAATTAAAAAATAGTTGTAATTTTGCACCCGTTACATAATAATCATTAAACAATATTGGAATGTACTTAACAACAGAAAAAAAGCAGGAAATTTTCTCAAAACATGGAAAATCTGCAACAGACACAGGAAGTGCTGAAGGACAAATCGCTCTTTTCACTTTCAGAATCAATCACTTATCTCAACACCTAAAGTCTAACCGTCACGATTTCAACACAGAGAGATCTCTTGTGAAATTGGTAGGTAAGAGAAAAAGTTTACTAGATTACCTTAAAAACAAAGATATCGCAAGATATAGAGCAATTATTGCTGAACTAGGTTTAAGAAAATAATCTACAAAGATTTTCAAATAAAAGCAACTTCGAAAGAGGTTGCTTTTTTTATGCCGTTACTTTTTATCTTTTCCAATCATTCGGAGCTCTCGCAGATGATACGGATAGAGCAGATTAACAAAGTAGAAATCTGCGTCATCTCTATAATCTGCGTGAATTTTTTTTAAACATCATGATATCCATTGCCTTCATCATAATCAACATAATCATCTGTGTAAATCCGTGCAATCCGTGGTTAATACCTTTGTACGGTAAAATAGACTTTATATCTGCTATACTACTTTTCTCTTTTCCGAAAAAATCTGCGTCATCTCTATAATCTGCGTGAGTTTTTTTAATATCATGATATCCATTGCCTTCATCAGTATCAACATAATCATCTGTGTAAATCCGTGCAATCTGTGGTTAATACCTTTGTACGGTAAAATAGACTTTATATCTGCTCAACTATTTTTTCTCTTTTCCGATCTTTCCCAGATGAGTATTCTGAAAACTGTCAGGATATTTCAGCCCATACCCCAGGATTCTGTCGAATGCCGAGTGTGAGAATATAATCGCTCCGATCATCTGTAGGTAAGGAAGACTTAAAGCGATTCCCACAAGATAGATAACAATAGCCAACCCAAGATGATGAAACAGATTGTAGAAAAATGCTCCAACCTTATTATTAATGACATATCCAAGCATAGAAATATCAGGAGCAAAGAACAGGCTTGCAAACCACCACCACGACAATTCTGTACGGCTGAATGCAAAGATTCCCAATATCAAAAAGGCAACATACTCAAGCTGTAACTGAATCTTCATAATAATATAGTATTGATGATCTGATAAGTGTTCTGCTGAATGGAAAAGTTACGGTTTAATTTGATAAAAAAACAAAAGTGAGACGTCATAAAACATCTCACTTTATAGTATAGATACAAACCTTTTCTTGCTACAATAAGCGTTAGCGGCTTTGTATATCTTAAAAACAAAATACTGTTTCTAATTATTTGTTTTGCTTTGCGATATTAAAAACTGAAAAGAATCTTAGTGTCCGGATTTGGATTCAGTAGTTTCCACATGGCTTAAATATTTTGTACAGTAAGCTCCGAAGATCAGAATCACCAGGTAACAGAATACCGGAATGATAAATGAATGCTGCACCCCGAACTTATCGGCAAGATAGCCCTGGAAAATAGGAACAATAGCTCCTCCCAAAATAGCCATAACCACAAGAGAAGATCCCTGACTGGTATATTTACCCAAACCGGAAATCGCCAGTGTATAGATATTGGAGAACATAATAGAGTTAAAAATCCCGATTCCTAAAATGCTGTACATCGCCAGTTCACCCTGATTAACCATGGCAGAGATAAGAAGTACCACATTGATCGCTGCGAAAATAGATAATGTCCTTGCCGGAGCTGCTTTACCGATAAAGAAAGCAATAAAATTAAGCACGATAAATACAATGAAAAAGCTAATCTGTGCAAAACTTAAGTCTACAATACTGAAAATAACAAGGAATACAGCAGCAGCTGCTCCCAACATATAAATTGCCTTTTTACTCTGGCTTAGTGACTGATTTAAAGAAATAGCGCCAAGAAAACGCCCGATCATTGCCCCTCCCCAATACAGAGAAAGATAGTTTTTACTGATGATCTCATTGAAACCCATGATCTGAGGCTGCTCCAGAAAGCTGATAATAAAACTTCCGACTGCAACTTCTCCACCTACGTAGCAGAACATCGCAAAAACACCGAATTTCAGGTGGCTGAACTCAAGAGCTCCCCAACCTTTTACAATTTCCTCTTCCTGTGTCTGGAAAGATGGCAGTTTTACCCTTGAAATTAATAAGGCAACCAATAAAAGTATACCGGCGAAAATCAGATAAGGAATTCTTGTGGCCACCGCGCTGAACGAACCGTCCGGAGCGGAGAAAAATTCAAAGATCAGATGACCTCCCAATACCGGTGCGATCGTAGTTCCGAAGGCATTGAAAGCCTGGGTCATATTCAGACGGCTGGAAGCAGATTCTTCGCTGCCGAGTAATGAAACGTAGGCATTGGCCGTGATCTGAAGGACTGTAAAACCCAGTCCGAGAATAAATAAAGCCCCCAAAAACAGAGGATAATAGGAAAAAGTAGCTGCCGGATAAAATAAGACACAGCCAAAGGCCGCGAGAAAAATACCGAACATAATTCCTTTTTTGTAGCCTGCTTTATTAATGGGATCTCCCTTTGAAATAGAGATCAGGAAATAAATCAGGGAACCGATAAAGTAGGCTCCGAAAAAACAGAACTGTACCAGCATCGATTCGAAAAAGGTGAGTTTGAAAAGTTGTTTCAGATAGGGGATCAGAATATCATTCATACAGGTGATGAATCCCCACATAAAAAAGAGCAGGGTGATCGTGATTAGCGGGATCGTATAATTTCTGCTCTGTGTTTTCACTTCTTTATTGATCATAAACATTTATTTATTTGAAAAGAATTATTAGCTCTTTCAGTTGTTTCGTCTGCTGCATATATATTTTGAGAAGCATGGCAAATATAAGGCAGAGGCCCGTTTTTCTGCAACTTTTCAGGTGTTTTTTATGTAAATAACTCATCTTTAATGAAATGAAAATATTATTTACACTTTTTGAGACAATAATACGAAAATGACTCGATTCTTTGATCAATTTTCTCAGGAAAAAAATATTTTTATTGATGAAATATGATCAATAAGTTGAACATTTCGTAAGTAATTCTTACTTCATCGATAAAATAGGAGGGTAAAATCTTATAATTCCGCATACTATTTCTGAGATTGAAAATTTAATATCTCATTATTATACGTTATCTTTGCAAACGAAAATTTAGACGAACTATCAATAATTAAAGCACTCAATACGGAGTGCAACACAAAACAATTTATGAGTATACCTCAAGCAATTACAGAAACGATTACTCTTGCAGACGGCAGAGAAATTACAATTGAAACAGGAAAATTAGCAAAACAGGCTGATGGTTCTGTAGTCGTAAAAATAGGCGGAACAATGCTTTTAGCAACGGTTGTAGCCAGTAAAGAAGCAAAAGAAGGTGTAGATTTTCTACCTTTAACAGTTGATTACAGAGAAAAATTCTACGCAGGAGGTAAGATTCCTGGAAATTTCTTTAGAAGAGAAGCCAGACCATCAGATCAGGAGATCTTAACGATGCGTTTGGTAGACAGAGTTCTTAGACCATTATTCCCTGAAGATTTTCATGCGGAAGTTCAGGTGATGATTTCATTAATTTCTTATGACGGAGAGTCGATTCCTGATGATTTAGCAGGTCTTGCAGCATCTGCAGCAATCGCTATTACAGATATTCCTTTTAACGGACCAATGTCTGAAGTGAGAGTAGTAAGAATCAACGGTGAACTTTCTGTGAACCCTAATTATGCAGATCTTAAAATTGCCGACCTTGACATCATGGTGGGAGCAACTAAAGATTCTATCGTAATGGTAGAAGGGGAAATGAAAGAAATTTCTGAGCAGGAAATGCTTGAAGCAATCCAATTCGCTCATGTAGAAATTAAAAAACAAGTTGAAGCTCAGGAAAGATTAGCTGAAAAAGTAGGTAAATCATTCCCAAAAAGAGAATATAGCCACGAAAATCACGATGAAGCTATCCGTGAGAAAGTGTGGAAAGAAACATATGATAAAGTATATGAAGTTGCTAAGCAACCTTCAGCAAAAGAAGAAAGAGGTGAAAAATTCAAAGCTGTTTTGGCTGAATTTTTAGCTCAGTATGTTGAAAATGCTGAAGAATTAGAAAGAGTAACCCCTTTCGCTAAAGTATATTTCCATGATGTAGAGAAAGAAGCGATGCGTCAGATGATTTTGAATGACAAAATCCGTCTAGATGGTCGTGATCCTGAAACAATTCGTCCAATCTGGAGCGAAATCGATTATTTACCGGGAGCTCACGGTTCTGCCATTTTCACAAGAGGTGAAACTCAATCTTTAACAGCAGTAACGTTAGGTTCTGTGAAAGATGCGAACATGGTAGACAGTGTAATGGTAAATTATGACGAAAGATTCTTCTTACATTATAACTTCCCTCCGTTCTCAACGGGTGAAGCAAGACCTTTAAGAGGAACTTCAAGAAGAGAAGTAGGACATGGAAACCTGGCTCAGAGAGCTTTGGCAAACATGATTCCTGAAGAAAATCCTTACACGATCCGTATCGTTTCTGATATTTTAGAATCAAACGGTTCATCTTCTATGGCAACTGTTTGTGCAGGAACTTTAGCATTGATGGATGCAGGTATTCAGATTACAAAACCAGTTTCTGGGATTGCAATGGGATTAGTAACAGACGTTAAGAGTGGAAAATTCACTGTACTTTCTGATATCTTAGGTGATGAAGATCACTTGGGAGATATGGACTTTAAAGTAACGGGAACTGCAGACGGAATTACTGCTTGTCAAATGGATATCAAAATCCAGGGATTATCCATGGATATCATGGAGAAAGCTCTTTTACAAGCTAAAGACGGAAGATTACATATTCTTAATAAAATCACTGAAACAATTGCGGTACCAAGAGAAGACGTGAAACCTCACGCTCCGAAAATGGTAATGCTTGAGATTTCTAAAGATTTCATCGGTGCTGTTATCGGACCTGGTGGAAAAATCATTCAACAACTTCAAAAAGATACAGATACTGTTATTGCTATTGAAGAAGTAGGAGAAATCGGAAGAATTGAGATCTCTGGTGTAAGCAGGGAGAAAATCAATGCAGCGATTGCAAGAATCAACGAGATTACATTTGTACCGGTAGTAGGGGAAGTGTATCAAGGAAAAGTGGTAAAAGTAATGGATTTTGGAGCTTTTGTAGCGATTGCAAAAGGAACTGAAGGATTACTTCACATTTCTGAAATCGAATGGGCTCGTCTTGATAAAGTACCTTACAACGAAGGTGACGAAGTAGAGGTGAAGTTTATGGGTTACGATGACCGTAAGAAAATGAAACTTTCAAGAAAAGTTTTATTGCCAAGACCTGAAAGAACTGAGTCTAAGCCAAGACCAGAAGGAGACAGACCACAAGGTGATAGAAGACCTCAAGGTGACAGAAGACCGGAAAGACAGGACAGACCTGAAGGTGACAGAAGACCTGAACAGGCTCCAAGAGACAACAATCAGAACCCTTCAACTGAAGCTTAAGATTTAAATCTCATATATAAATGAAATCCCTCAATTTGAGGGATTTTTTTTGGTTAAAGTGATAAAGATCCGGTTGTTGGTAATCGCAAAAGCACAAAGGTTTTAAAAATGATTACATTTTTAAGTTGCAATAAAATCGAAGATTTTTAGCAAGGGTGACAATGAGATTGCTTCGTTGCTGTGCTCCTCGCAATGACAACGGTGTACAATTTTATCGTAGATAAAATCCTACCGCCTTATAAACAGTATATTGGTGAATTTTCCTTTGCGTCGTTGCGTTTCAAACAATTGAGCACGAAAAAAAATATATTTTTCACAGCTCTGTTTTTCATCATTCCATTACGCTCCGATTCTCTGTTTCAGATCATCTGCACCGCCTGTTTTTCTTGGTTGTGCATTTTTAGACGAACCGAAATTGTACGTATAAGAGATCGTTGCTACTCGGGAATCTCTTTTTACCACGAAGTTCTCTACATAATTATTAAAGGTGGTCTGTGCTTTCGGATTGCTCGTAAAGAAGATATCATTGAATGAAAGTTTCAGAACACTGTTGTTTTTAAATTTCTTCTGAGCCCCGATATTCAGATACCAGTTCGGCTGTACATCCATATAGGCATAGACTTCTCTCGCACGGTAGTTTCCGGTCAGTTCAGCGGTGAAACCATTCCCCAGTTTAAATGAATTGATACTATTGAGATTAAAAGTGAAATTTCCCTTATTATTGATCTGCGTTCCCGAAACATTTCCGGTATAAGATCCGTAGTAGAAATTCGCGCTGTTGTTCATATCCCACCACTTCGTCACTTTCACGGGAGCGATCAGATACAACCCGAAATAGGAAGCCGAACTTAAATTTTCATTGGTCTGAACAGTAATATTTTCTCCGTTTTCAAAGACAGGTTTGATGACATCTGTAATGTTGTTATCTGTTTTGCTATAACTTAATGTGGCGAAATATTTACTGTTTAAGCTATACGTCAACTCATAATTCATCGTGGTCTGTGGATTCAGCTCCGGGTTTCCGGCCTTGTAAGTCGTAGGATCCAGATAAAACTTGAATGGATTTAACTGATTGTAGCTCGGACGTGTAATTCTTCTGCTGAAATTGATTTCCAGATTGTTTTTATCCGTTATATCATAAGAGAAAACCGCACTTGGAAAGAGTTGGGTATAATTCTTTTTGTTCACCTGATTGGTCGTAAGCTGGGTTCCCGTTACGTTTGTATTTTCAACTCTTAAACCAAATGTTGCACTGAATTTATCCCACTTTTTAGAAGCATTTCCATACACCGCATTGATGTTTTCCTCATAAATAAAATGGTTGGTTTTATTAAGATCTAGTTCTGGAACGCCTGAGCTTGCATTAAAGAATTTCAGGTCATTGTCCGCTTTCACAAAGCTGGTCTTGATTCCGGCTTCCAGTTTCCATCTTTTTTTCAGGTTTTTCGTTAAATCAGATTTTAAAGAATAAATATTTAGATTTCCGCCGATGTCACCTTGTAGAATATCAAGATTAGTAAGGTTCCCGGATGCTTCGTAATTTCTTGTTTCAAAATTTTGGAGTGAGGTATTCGAATAATTAATAAAATCAAAATCAGTCGTGATTTCCGAGCCTAATGAATCAATGGTGTACTTATGATTCAGGTTGAATGAAACGTTTTTCCAGTGGTCATGAGAACGGTTCTGCGTAGTAAAACTGCCGTCAGGTTGATGATCATTTCCCAGAATCAGACTTGAATTGTCACCTTTCGGATCAAACCTATTGCTTATAAAACCTACGGAAAAGCCCAAAACATTTTTATCATTCATATAATAATCCATTCCTGCTTTTGCAATATGATTTCTGAAGTTGAATTTTAGAAAATTGTCCTGCAGATAAGCTTTCTCGAATGTTCCATTGGTGTAGAAATTTCTGTCTAAAACCAAATGATTATAAAATTCTCTGTACGCAAAGCTGTAATTAGCAAAAACATTCACCTTTTTATTTCGGTGGTTGATGCTGAAACTGTTATTGTTTTTAATGAATTTTCCTGTTCCCAAAGCAGTGGAAACGCTTCCGTTCGTTCCTTTTCGCTGATCTTTCTTGAGCTTGATATTAATAATCGAAGTTCCTGCTGCATCATATTTGGAAGACGGATTGGTGATGAACTCTATTTTATCAACGGTTGAGGAAGGAATTCCGCGCAGATAAGCTGCCAGGTCAGATCCCGTCATCGGCGTATTTTTTCCGTCGATTTGTACCAGAAGATTTCCTTTTCCCCGGAGGCTGATGTTGTCATTGCTGTCTACATTCACGCCCGGAGCTTTTTCCAGGACTTCAAAAGCAGAATTTCCCGTGCTGGCAATGCTGTTTTCAACATTGAGGATCATTTTTCCATCCTGTCTTTCGATGTAAGGTTTCGTCTTGGTAATGGTCACTCCTTCAATAGATTTTATATTGAGATCAATGGGAGAGAGCGACTTGTTTTCTGCGATTTGAATCATGTCAGACTGATAGACTTCACTGCCGTTTCTGTTGATCTTTAACCTGTAATTTCCTGTTTTAAGATCATTGAAACTGAATTTTCCATTCTGTTCTGCAATTTCTGTTTTGACTAATGCATTTCCTGAGTCAAACAGATTGATTTCCAACTGCTCGGTTTTCTCACCACTGATCGTTCCCGACAATGAAAAATTTTGCACACTCTGTGCTGAAAGCAGACTACTGAACAAAGTCAGCGTCCATGCCAATAGGAGTAAAAATAGTTTGACCATTGTTTTATTTTTTAGTGTTTTTTACAGTTTTCTGATATTTTTAGGAGAGCATTATTCATGATTTCCATTTCTTCTTTTGAGACATTCTGCAGGGCGGTTTTTCGATTGCCTTCTACCAGTTTCTGAACATCTTTGATGATCTTTATCCCGGATTCGGTGACTTCAAGATTGGTTTTTCTGCGGTCTTCCGAATGGATAGTCCGGATCACATATGCTGATTTCACCATCAGATCAATAATTCTTGTCACCGAGGCATTGTCCTTAAAAACCAGATCCCCGATTTCGTTCTGTGTAATTCCCGGATTTTCCAGAACAGCTTTGATAATCAGCCACTGATCGATCGTGATCGTGAAACCATTAGCCTTAAGCTGACGCTGTGCATAATTTCTATAAGACCTGATTGCTTTATCTATATTGTAGAATATGATTGAATTTAATTTTTCCATGTTTTCCGTATTGAGTTTAAAATGATTTATCAATTATTGATATATCAATTAATTTGTAGTGAGTGTTTTTATTTTGTTACAGATTGGTGAAAATATTTTTTGTATAAATCAAAAAAACTGCATGAACTGCAGTTTAATTAGTAATAGAAAAAGAAATCTGCTTGATCTGTGTAATCTGCGTGGGCTCATTATTTTCCCGCAAATCACACAGATAAAGCAGATGTTTGTGGATGAAATTGATGAAGATGGAATGTTTTATAATGTTTTGAAAAGCCTGTCTATCTGATTTCTTGTGTTAGCATCCGGAGATACTTTATAAAATTCATTAAGTAGATCCATAGAAGATGGTTTCTTCGGATAATGATTGTGTTGAAGGAAATTTTTTAACGCTTCATTCACTTTTTCTTCCCCGATGAGTTCGCTTAATTTGACCATAGCGACAGCACCCTTTGAATAGGCAATATGAGCCATATCTCCTGTCACTCTGTAGATCGGGCGGTTTTCAGACAGACCTTTCTCGTTATCATAAATCTGCTGATGCATGGTGAGCCTCTCCTTCATTTTTTCTTTGCCGTGCATTTTTTTGTAAAGCATCATTTCCGTGTACATCGCAAGTGTTTCGGAAAGCATGACCGCTCCTTCTCTGTCATCCGGATTGATCTGACTGTTTCCCCACCACAAGTGAGAAAGCTCATGTCCGGCCAGTTCATTGATGACATCCTGTTCTTTATCAGCGTGGATATTGGCGTGGAAAATCATATCCTCCGGCATAAATATCGCCGATGGATAGGCTGTTGCTGCAAAACCTCTGGTGAAAGAGGAGATTTCAGCAAAACTGACCGTTTTAAAAGGATATTTTCCAAAATTCTGTTCACAGTAATCCAGCGTAATTTTTGCATTTTCAAGAAGATGATCTGCGTTTTCGAAATGCTTTTTATGATAGAAGATATTGATGGTAATGCCTTTGTATAAAACACTTTTCACCTGATAGTCTGCAGAAGAAACCGCAAACCTGAACGGAATATTTTCCGCTTTGTACTGAAAATAGTTTCGCCCCGACTTCTTCCATTTTTTAACCAGATCTCCGGTGCCAAGGGCCGTCTGATCACCTTCCGTAGAAACCGTCATGTCTAAATTGATAAAATCCTTTTTAAAGACCTCTGGAGCTTCCGGTTTTTTCAGCTCTGCGAGTTTTCCCAGGTTGTTTTTCTTCCGCAACTGCTCGTCTTGGATTTCTTCATCTTTCTGATACCCGATCACAGGATAATATCTGCTGATCCGCATAAAAGAGCCATTTTCTATCACGGCATTGAAAGACTGATGCCCGTTAACTGCATACCATTTATAAGAAAGCTTGAAGTTAAGGTGAGCAGTTTCTCCGGGTTTAATGGCTTGTTTTAAATGAACCTCAGAAATGTTGTCATTAATTTTAACCGTCTCGGAACCTGTCTGAAAAACGGCGGATTCTGTCATAAGATCAGGGTTAAAATTAATCAAGACCTTATCAATAGGATGACCAGTAAAATTGGTCAGGACATATTTTCCTGTAATCTGGTAGGAGTTTTCGGAAGGATTCAACGTAATCTCAGTGATTACATCAGTGATTTCCGGCTGAGGCGTGTTTTCATACTTCTTAAAAACTTTTTCGTACTGAACGGCCGTTGCTATGTCTTTCTCTTCATTTTTAGGAATATAACCTGTCATAAACAGAGTTCCTGCAAAAATGCCGGAAATAAGCAAAACAAGGCTGGGAATAAGGGGGATCAGATTAAATTTTTTCGATCTGATCGCTTGATCTATCATCCATAAAAATGAAATGATTCCGGCTCCGAATAAAAGCCTTTCCGCAAAGGCATACAGATAAATGCCATAACCATTAAAATCACTGTAACTCCCTTTAAAGTCTGAAAATACTCTGAATAAAGGATAAGGAATGATCTTCCCGGATGCAGGACCGGCCAATAGAAATACCGCCAGAACGGAAATGCCCAGAGCAATCAATTTATTTCTGATCGCATGATTGATCAGAAGGATGAGTCCTGAGAAAAGAATCAACGGAAATGTATTGAAAAGAAAAACGCCCAGATAAGCATTCCAATCAATGTGAAGATATTGATACATGGTCTGAAAGACAATCCCCTGAACGATTAAAATTCCGGTAAAAAAGAACAGCAAAACACAGATAGAAATGAAATGCCCCGAAAGTCTGATTTTTGAGAAAAACGTACTGTCTTCAATCAGCGAAAATCCGGATGAACGGCTTCTCCAATACAGGTCATTGATGAAATAAGCCACAAGAAGAAGTCCAAACAATGGAAAGTTTTCTGAAATAGTGGTTGCCATAAGACCTGAACCAGCATACTTCTGCGGAAGACGGATTCCTTTTTCGATCTCAGCGTACATTTCCATTCCGACGAAGAACAGTAGCAGGATGGAAACGGCAGGAATGGTGATACTTTTGAAGAGGTAGAGTAAGTCAATTTTCGCATAAGAAAGGATCGATTTAAAAGCATTTTTATGACCGAAATTCACCCGGGATATGGTGTACGCAAATGATGAACTGCTTTTAATTTCTAAACTTGAATTTACTTTTTTTACTTTTTGCTTTGAAACAGAGGAAAAAGAAAACAGCCGGTAAGTGAGCCAAAGAAATAACAAAGACGCCACTGAGAAAATGACCCTGTTGATGATTAAATATCCCGAAAATGGTACTAATGAAGCGTTTTTCTGATCTACAGAAAGTGTTCTGGCTTCAAAAAAATAGGATGACAGTCCGAATGGATCCAGGAAGGCAGAAACTTGCTGCGTTTCTATGGATTGAGGCAAACCTCCAGCCATAAACGGAGAGTTAGAAAATACCAGAACCACCATGTACAGGACATACAGTAGAAGTCCGGCAACGACAGCAAGCAGTTTCTTCTTTGCGATTAATGAAATCAGAAAGATAAAGCTGCAGACAAAAAAAGTGTTGATGAGACCAAAAATCAACATAGGATACAGATAATAGCTCAAATTGAACACATCTTGCATTTCACTTCCGGTTCGTGTGACCTGACCAATGAGGAAACCCAGCATTAAAAAGGAAAAGCTGAAGAAAGTTTGCAGGAAATAGGTGCTGAATTTTCCGCTGAGATACGTCCATTTCGAAAAAGGAAACGAAAAGAGCACAAGATCAAATTTTGAATCCTGGTCCTTAAAAAGCAACTGTACGGCATAAATAACGGCTATAAATATGATCGAAAGACTCATCATTCCGGTCATAAAACCAATGGTGTACGGTGAATTGAGATAGATTCCGTCTCCAGCCGTCAGATTGAACTGGCTGCCGCAGAAAATACCGATGCCTGCTAAGAGTAAGGCGATAAGATAGGCTGCCCAGTGCTTGGTGATGCGTCTGGCTTCAAATAAAAATAGGGCGTTCATGACTAAGGTTTTTGAGTGAGTGTACGGAAGTAAACGTGCTCCAGAAGCGGATTGACTGCGTTGAAATCTTTCGGTTGGTCTTCTGAAAATACGGTAATATGGAGTTCTCTTTCAATCAGCTGGCGGCTGATGATGTCGTGGCTGGAAAGGTAATGGTCCAGTTCGTTTGTGTCGATGGGTTTGGACCAGATCCTGTCTTCCAGTTCAGAAATCAATTCTGCGGGTTTTCCCTGTCTTAAAATCTGTCCGTTATTCATCACCGCCATTTCCGAGCACAGATTCCTGACATCTTCCACCAGATGAGTTGAAAGGATGACGATAACCTCTTGACTGATGTCATTCAATAGCGAGTTGAAGCGGTTGCGTTCTTCGGGATCAAGGCCGGCCGTTGGTTCGTCTACGATAATGATCTTAGGATTTCCAAGGAGCGCCTGGGCAACACCAAAACGCTGTTTCATTCCCCCTGAAAAAGTATGGACTTCTTTCTTCCTGAAATCCGAAAGATTAACTTTTTCCAGCAGGCCGAAGATCTGTTCTTTGCGTTCTGTACGGTCTGTAATCCCTTTTAACACAGCAATATGTTCCAAAAGATCATACGCAGAAACTTTCGGATAAACTCCAAAATCCTGTGGAAGAAATCCGAGGTTTTGTTTAATGTAATCGGGATCTTTTGAAACATCCTTTCCGTTGAAGATAATATTTCCGGAAGTAGGTTTTTGCAGTCCCACAATGGTTTTCATTAAAGAGGATTTTCCGGCACCATTCGGACCCAATAATCCGAACATACCGTTCCCGATGTCGAGCGATATGTCTTTAACCGCTTGAAAGCCATTCTTGTAAATGAGGCTTAAATTGTTGATAGATAAAGTATTCATATGATAAGGTTTGGATAATAGAAGGGTAAGGCAGACCGTTGTGGTTGCTTGTGTATAGATATGAGATTTCAGATATCAGACGTCAGATTTTAGACTGATACAATGTCAATGGTGAATTTGAGAAGCAAGAGGCAAGAGGCAAGAGGCAAGAACCAAGAATCAAGATTTCAGATACAGGATGATCATTCATTAGCTTAATGACTACCAACTAGCAACCAGCAACTGACAACCAAAATTCATTCTCAAACTCTCCGACTCTCAAACACGAATCTAGCACCACGTAGTCTATTCCCTAAACTCCAAAATATCCCCGGGCTGACATTCCAGAATTTTGCAGATGGCTTCCAGGGTATCGAAACGAACCCCCTTTGCCTTGCCGGTTTTAAGAATGGATAGATTAACAGGGGTGATTCCTAATTTTTCTGCCAGTTCTTTACTCTGCATTTTTCGCTTGGCTAGCATGACATCTAAGTTGACTATGATTGGCATTATATAAATAGGTCTTGTTCGTTTTGCAAATGTAGTCCTTGCTTGAAGATATTCGCAAGAAACAGACAGAAAATTCCAAGC
Source organism: Chryseobacterium sp. OV279 (assembly GCF_900128945.1). Classification (GTDB taxonomy): domain Bacteria; phylum Bacteroidota; class Bacteroidia; order Flavobacteriales; family Weeksellaceae; genus Chryseobacterium. The sequence continues at coordinate 455,725 of NZ_FQUD01000002.1, forward strand.
ATGAAATGGATAAACACCAATCCCCAGATCATACTTTCTACTTCCACAAAGAAACTTGCTATGATAACTATGGGGAGGGGAATGAAAATATTATACAGGTAAAATCGCTTAAGCTGAAGTATATTTTCTTTTATAAACAGTTTTGACTGGAAAAATACTTTGAAAACTTTCGCCGAAAGCCAGAAAAAAATTCCATAGGAAATTAAGACCAGTGAAAATGAAAAGATGATATACGGATAATTACGTTCAATATTCAGAAATGGCTGCTCTGTAAAAGGATAGTTGATATGCAGAAACATATTATCCTTATACGGGGTGATCGCAAAACCGGTGAGCAGGCATACAATTGAATAGACAAAAGTGATCAGATACCCCGCCGAAAGTACGATACAAATGTAGTACAGAATCTTCGCAATAATTTTGGTCTGGTTCATGGCAATAATCATTTAACTATTGCAAATTTATAATTAATTATCGTAAAACAATAATTATTTTAAATAAAAAAATATTTATTGAATTTTAAACGGAGATAGAAAATGAAAAGATATGTGTTGTTTACTATGGTTTTTGCTTAAATTTAAATGATAAAATTATTTCTCATGGCATATAGTATTGAACTGGCGGACAGAGTTCGTGAACGGCTTTCGGAAATTCCTGATCTTGAGATTAAGGAAAAGAAAATGTTCAGCGGATTAGCATTTTTGGTCAATGATAAAATGTGCATTAATATAAGCCATGATCAACTCATGTGCCGATATCATCCTGATCTGGAAGAGGAAGTTTCAGAAAGAATAGGTTTTCTTCCCATGATCATGAAAGATAAGCAGCTCAAAGGATATTGCTATGTGGAACCTGTAGGTTTTCAAAAACAGCCTGATTTTGAGTACTGGATAAAAATATGTCTGGATTACAATGCAATAGCCAAAGCATCAAAGAAAAAATAACCTTAATATTCCTAATCTTTTTTTTACCACTAAGATGAAATTGAGTGATTAAGAATATTAAGATTGATCACTGGCAGTATAATTTTTCGCGTATTTCTATTAAAATTTTTTCCGTCTTTTTTATATCCGGACTGTCGGGAAGCAGAGAAGTTGAATGCTCATGTTCTATCGACTCTATCAGATCTTCAGCTTTTTGCATTACTTCTTCATAAGACCAGTTTCCGGCTTTAATATCAAGTAATTCCTCTCTGTTGTCTACGCGGATCTGTAAAGAGTTTGTCTTAAAAATATGCTCACACGACTGCAAAAGACGGATGGTATGCATCATGTTCTTGCTGTCATAATTCTGGCCATGCTGCTGATTGACGTTGTAGCGGTCTTCATTACGTTCAGACACCCATTTCCAGTATTCCTTATAGTCTTTGCAATAGGTGGAGTAGGCGTCCAGATTGCATGAAAGATAAGCTATGGGTTTTTCATCCTTAGGAACGGAAGACAGAGACACCTGATTGGCTTCTTCATGCTGAATAATTCCTTTATAACCCAGAGTTGCGGACTCATCATAAAACACGGCGTGCATCCCTTTTGTATTCCCGATGCTGACCAGTCCACATTTTTCCTGAACTTTTCGGTTGTCGGAGAGCCATTTTTTCAAAGGAACCGATCCCTGATTTTCAAGAATGTTGCAGAAATCCAGAACAGATTTTCTTTCTTTTTCGACGGGATTAAGAATCTTTTTATTGAGACCTTTTGCTTTTTTGATCTGTGATACAGCGTATCCTGCAAAGGTGTCTTTACATAATTTGGATAAAAAGTCTTTCGTACGAAGCAAATCCATCAGCGGATCTTTGTGCAGGATAAATTCTTCCGGACTTGCGAGCATTTCCAGAATATTGGGGTTGTTTTTCTGCAGAAGTTCTACAAATCGACCAATCTCATAATAAGTGATATCATTGGTTTCATTAGAAATCTGCGGGATATAATTCAGTCCGAAAAAATCTTCTTTCGGCAGATAATAAACCCCACGGATATCCGTATCCGAATTTTCTGTAGCCAGCCCGAAAGCGCGGCTGCCGGAGATGGCTTCGAAGAGGATGAGGTGGTTGGTTTTTAAGTCTTGGATGGTCATTATTTTTTTTCTCTTTTAAGTATTTTCTGTTCAAAAAATATTCTCTGTTCTTTGGGTAGCTCATAAAGTGCTGCCTCATTTTTATTAAAAATGACTTCAAGATAGGTATGTGCATATGATTCCAGAATTGTAAGTTCAGGAATGGTACTTAAGTTTCTTTGAATGAACGCTATTAAAAGTTTCAGGTCTGATACCACTATATCTGATGAGTTCATTAGAATATTGATGATCCAGTTGGACAGGATTTCGTTTAAATGACCTTCCTTAATGTCTTTCTCAATTTTATCTGATAATGTGAAAAGAGTATAATAGAATGGTCTTCCGGATAAATTTTTATAGAGTTCAGTTCGTTGATCTGCAGATAATGTGTCAAGATAATTTAGATATTCTGTTGTGAACTTTTCTTCTTCATTATTCCATAAATATGAGACTATTTCCAAAATAATGAATTTATATCTATGTGAATAATCTTCAAAATCTAAATTTATGATTTTTGAAATAAGTAGTTTTGCTTCATCATTTTTTTTTGCAACGATAAGATCAGCGCCTTTTAGAAGTCTTGAAAAGACATATTCGTCTGTAATAATTCCGTTATTTTCATGAATTTTATGTGTTAATTCTATTGCTTCTTCTATAAGCTCAGGCTGTTTATATTTTTCGGAAAGTTTAATTAATGTATGTGTGAATCTTTTATAAAAATCAGTATCATTTAATGCATGAGGACTTATAAGGAAAGATTCCTCAGTGTGAGTTTCTCTAAAATAAGTAAGGGCGTCTTCGTATTTCTCTAATTGATGTAAATGCAAAGCGATCAATGTGTTGATTTCATTCTTGTTTTCTGAAACTGTTGTGAAATAAATTTCTTTAGCTTTATCGTAATCTCCATTCGTTACTAATTCAAAAACTGTTATAATGATTTTTTCCAGTTTTTCCTTTTTTATATCCAGAGCCTGGTGAATCGCCTGAATCTCATAGAGAATATCTTTCTGCTCTTTTTCATTACAGGTATCCAGAAGTTCGGAGAACTTATTGTTTCTTTTAAGAAGTTGTTCTATATTATAATAGTGTGCCAAAAAATCAATAAACAATGTAGTAATTCCTTCTCTGTGCTCACCAACCTCTATGCTTATTCTGAGTAAAGGCTCGCTGATATCATAAAATTTGTTTCTTTTGTCGCTGGGATCTGTAATAATATCAACCAGATTTTTTCTGGAAAGCTCACTCATCTGCTTGCTTAAGGATTTCTGTTCTATAAAGCAGCTTTTAGAAATTTCTGTTCCTTTTTGCGGCTTTCGGGCAAGTGCGATGTATCTCAGTATCTTTTGCTGTTGAGGAGGAAGATAACGGATATATGTTTCGTAGTAAGGCTTTAAGTCATTAATAGTTTTAATAAAGTTTTCCGATACTTTAGCCAGAGTATCAGCCTTAAGAAAATGGTAAAACGTTACCAATAGACGATGGTTCCCTTTCACGAGATCATAGATGGCCCGGACTTGAGATTTTCCCTTTGTTTTTAAGTGTTCTATCAGTGCTTCATCTTTATCCAATTCAGCTAAAGACAACAGAAAATAATAAGACTCATCAAAAGAAAGATTTTTAAGATAGTAAGTCGTGAAGAAGCCATAAAAGGGACGGTCTTCTTTATCGAAGTCATCACTGATCGACTGGCTCGTTGCTATAATACTGACTTTATCATTTTCATATAACCAGGATCTTAATCTGCCCTGTTCCTCATTTCCCATGTGCCCCAGGATATCCCCGAAGTTCTCTGTGAGAATAAGCAGGGGTTTTTCACCTATGAACTTTTTAATGATTTTTTCCAGGTAAGCTAATTGATTCGCGGAAGAAGTGTTTTGCAGGGTCTGTAATTCCTTTTGCAGTTCTGCCTTTTCTTGGTCATACCATTTAATAAACGAATTTAAGATCCGAAGCAAAAAATCGAAAAAATTATCTACTCCGTATTCTTCTTCAGCAAAATAAGCTACGACCAGCTTGTTTTCTTTTACATAACGCTGTATTCTTGAATGCAGGACACTGAGGAGGTGGGTTTTTCCCATTCCCCGCTGGCCTATAATCAGCCAGAACTGGTTGTTGTGGTGCTGGATAATAGCATTCACTTTATCTTCCATAAAATCAGCTGCTACAGCTCTTCCTGTAAGCAGTTGCTCCAGTATTTTAGGATTGACGCTCTTTGCCCCGAAAGACAATACCGTATTTATGCTTTGTTTATTCTCCACCATTCTTTGAAAATTTTATATTTAAAATTATATACTCTGCCATCGGATGTCATTGTTTTTGTGAGATAATGGTCACTCACCAATACTTCCAGGGCTTCTTTGGTCTTTTCTTCATCACCGTTGATTTGAGGAATGATCTGGGATTCTGCAATACCAGCTGCATTTCTGGATAAAATGGAAAGAAGATCAGTCATGAGCTTTGAGGTTTCACGATAGTAAATGACAAGTCTTTCTTTCAATTGATTAAATGCTTTCTGATAAGTGGAATTGTTTAAAATTAAATCATATGATCCACTGATAGAGGTGTCATTAATTTCCTTATTAAATTCAGATTGAATAATAAGGAATAGGTTGGCGATATAATAAGGAAGTCCGTTACATAATTCATGAACGGTTTCAAACAGTTTTTTCTTTTTTCCAGGATCAACTGTATATCCGGATAAGAGATAGCATTCCATTAAAAACACCGAATCTTCTTTGGAAAAAGGGTTAAGGTTGAATTCGTACATGTCATTTGTAGGCTCACCTGTATAGCTTAGGTTATTTCTTAATGTTTGCAGGATAACTTTAATACCGATTGACCCGCAGTAGACAAATCTCAGACCCTTACTTTCCAATTCCTGTCTTCTTTCCCTGAGGATATCTAAAAATTCAGTTACTTCATCATGTCTTCCTGCCTGATACCATTCCCAAAGCATAATGGGAAGCTCATCTAGAATCAGAATAAGTTTACAGTTGTCTTTCTGTAAATTATCGCTTACATTTTCAAGGGTCTGAAAAAATATTTTTTTCCAGCTTTGTTTATATTCCGGGAGATTGACTGAGAATTCAGCTCCGTAAACATTTACTTTTACAGAGCCTAGTAATTTGTTTAAAAACTCACTGGTTTTTGAGAGGTCGATCTGATACCATTTTTTAAACACATTAAAACCATGAATTAATGTGTCAATCACTTCTCCCAGGTCTTTTCGGCCTTGTAATGAAAAGTAAATAGCTTTAAAATTCTCTTTTTTTAATTCTTCAGGGATTTCGTTGTTATTACAAAGGTATACGAGTTTTTTCAGAAGAAGTGTTTTCCCCATTCTTCGCATTTCTTCAATGGTAATGCTTTGAACACTGAGCGACTGAAGAATATTGAGTATTTCTTTTTCTCTTCCTATGATTTGTTCTTCTCTGATGGTGCCTGTAGAGGGAGTGAGTGGAAATGGTGTCGTTTGCATATTGTGTATTTTAAGCTAATGTACGACAAAATTATCTTACGACAAAATTATCGTAAGATAATTTTGTCGTGTTTTATTGGAAAATTATATTTTGATAAAAGCTCTTCTTGTTTAGATGATTGCTGCGAAATCAGATTTGGAGAAAAAAAAAATTAATTCTTCACACAACTCTCCACAATCACCTCCAGTGCCTTCTCCGCATCACAAGCATACAAACCGGAACACCAGGCCGGATTCGCTTCGATCAAAGCCCAGCCTTTTTCTTTGATAATCCCAAAATCCAAAACAATGGCTGCGGGAAGGGTAGAAGCATATTTTCTGATAAACGAATCAAAAAATATAAAAAGATCGTTTTCTTCCTGCTCTGAAAGTGGATTCATATCAAATGCATCGTTCCGCCAATAGGAAGAATAGGTTTTTATTTCACCATGTAAAACAAAGCATCTTACTTCCAGCAGCCACTCCACAACTTCTGATGTGAAAACTGTAGAGTTGAGATCTACCGTATCAAAACCTTTGATATCCGTAACTTTTTGATACACTCCGGCCTTGAAACTTTTAAAATCAGAACATTTAATGAACATATTTTCCTGATCAATATAGTCTTTCATCTGTCCGTAAGAAATTTTACGTTTTGTAAACTCCTCAGAAATAAGAGAAAGGCAGTTGTCATCAGGTTTCATAAGCGTCAGTCTACACTGATCAGCAACAATCTCGGCATAAATATCTTCACCATATACTGCAATAACATCTTCCCGGAACTCTTCGGGAACATTCCATTTGGCATTAAAACGGTTCAGTTCGTAAGGCGAATTGATGGACGCCTTTTTCAGATTGTTGCTGTCTTCCGTATACATAGGAGAAAGCGCTATTATATTTTTCATGTGTTCTGTTTTTTATTTCTACTAAAAGATTCTGCTAAAAAGGAAAGTTCTTATTTTTCTCTTTTTCATCCAGTAAATTTTGGATAATATCTTCCAGTAATTTAAAATCTTCCAGTTGTTTATATTGTATGCCAGCTGTTGTTTTATAAAGTCCATTAAAACTGGGATAATTCTGTCCTACATATCCTTTCAGTTCTGTGTTAAGGAGCAGATTCTCATAATCGAAATTAAGCGTGATCATAAGTTCTTCACCCGAAGCTTTAAATTCAGCATAGCATTGATTGATAAGATCAAAGTCCATAGTATTGCTGTGAAAAGAATCATTCCTGAGATTGAATTCAAATTTTGCCTCGTCTAATTGATCCTGTAAGTTTTTTAAATCCGCATCTGCACCATATACTTTCTCATAGTGCTCTACAACTCCTTGAATAAATTTTTCATTATAAAATACTTCAAGAAAATCATTGTCAAAATGCCAAAAAAGGCTGTAATAATAATGATCTACCGGAAGATTGAAACGAATCAGACAATCAATGGAAGACTGTGGAACAATCAACCCAAACTCTTCCTTTAAAAACTGGCATTGCTTTATGAAAGGATGAATTACTGATGCAGCATTTTTCACCTCCTTTTTAGCCATCAAAGGTTTATTTTTCCGTTTAAAAAAATCAAATAGTCCTATTCTCATAACTCATAACTTATCATTCATAACTCATCTACAGTTTCAATATCTCCCTAAAAACCCTCTCCATCTCCCTTTTATCCGGTTTCCCACCTCTAAGGCTTTTAGATTTCTCTTCGTTTTCCATAACTACTTTCTCCAAAAATCCAAAAAGCTCCCAGTCATTCGGGTGGTAATAGGATTCTCCTTTGGTAGCTTTTAAAGCGATAAGGTCTTCTATCTTTTTTCGGGTATGATCATCAACCAAAACCAATAGTTCACTGAATAAGACCGGTGGAACCGTTCCTTTTTCTATAATCCATTTTCCGGTCAGTGCCGTTCTCAGGCAATAAAAATAACTTTTCAGTTTTACTTCATCACTTCTGCAGGCTTCCAGATATTTTTTACTCATGCTTAGATAATGATAAGAAACCGCTACCGGTGAAAAACAGGCATCTGCCAAAGGAGTAAACAGTTCCAAAAATTTATCATTCTTCTTATAAACGATAGGTGAATAAAACCAGCTCAACAAAGCCGCATTCGACTTCAGCAACAAATGGAAAGTCTTTCGCAAATCCCATCCGGAGCCGTCCAGATCGTCTTCTGTCATAAATTCTATCGTCTCATCTTTATCCCACGGAGAAAGATACCAATCTTTTTCATGACGGTAGATAAAACGGATATCATAATCGCTGTCCGGAGAAGCAAAACCCCAGGCTCTGCTTCCGGATTCTACGGCTAGAAGGACTTCTATCCCTCGTTCAGCCTCTATTTCTCTTATTTTTTCTAGTATTTTTGGTGTCATTTTGTTCTATTTTAATGCAAAGTAAAAGAGGAAGTGCGCAGTGTTTTCGCGTTGCTTTGGTGAGTTTGAGAGTCGGAGAGTTTTGAAGAGTGATGAGTTATAAATTATGAATGATGAGTGATGAGTTTTGGTTGTTAGTTGCTGGTTTATGAGTTGCTGGTTTATAGATATATCATGTTGTGCATCTGGAATTTTGTTTCCTAACTATTGACTAAAATTAAAAGGTCATAATTTTCAATCTTCAGCACAATCTCTACAACCTGCTACCTAATATCTGCCACCCTATTCCTAATTTCACTAATATTGCAACTTCACAATTCTATTAAAACTACATACACATCCATGTTAGCACAACAACTACAGCATACAATAGATTTTAAAACAAAGCCCCTGGGAGCATTAGGACATTTGGAACATCTGGCTCACAAAATAGGAATGGTTCAGAAAACCGTTTCGCCAAAGCTTTCTAATCCGCATATGGTAGTTTTTGCGGCTGATCATGGGATTGCTGCTTCGGGAGTGAGTGCCTATCCACAGGAAGTTACTTATCAGATGGTCATGAATTTTCTGGGTGGAGGTGCAGCGATTAATGTTTTCTGCAGACAGCATGATATAGCCATTAAAATAGTGGATGCCGGAGTGAATTTCGATTTTCCTGAAGGCTTGGAGCTGATTGATAAAAAAGTGAGAAAATCCAGCCGGAATATTTTGGAAGTACCGGCTATGACAGCAGAGGAGTACCAAAAAGCTTTAGAAAACGGTAGATCTGTGGTGTCTGAAATTGTCAAAACAGGCTGTAATATTATCGGCTTCGGTGAAATGGGAATTGGAAATACGTCTGCATCTTCACTGATGATGAGTAAATTGTTTGATCTGCCGGTTGTAAGCTGTGTGGGTCGTGGAACGGGTCTGGATGATACCCAGCTGTCGCATAAAATTCAGATTTTATCAGAAGCGATTGAAAAATATCCTAATGTGAAAACAACGGACGAAATCGCACAGACTTTTGGTGGGCTGGAAATTGTGCAGATGATGGGAGCGATGGAGGAAGCCTGGCAACAGAATATGCTGATTATGGTAGATGGATTTATTGCAAGTATAGCCGCCGCGACAGTTTGGAAAAAAAATCCTCAAATAATGGACAACTTCATTTTCTGTCATGTCAGTGATGAAAACGCCCATCAGAAACTTTTAGAATTATTGGGACAGAAAGCTTTGTTGAATCTTAATCTGCGTCTGGGAGAAGGAACCGGCTGTGCATTGGCTTATCCATTAATCCAAAGTGCGGTGAATTTCCTGAACGAAATGTCAAGTTTTGAAGATGCCCATGTATCAAATAAAGAATAAATGAAAGTTATAAAAAACGAACTGATCTATTTCGCTACAGCACTGATGTTTTTCACTAGAATTCCCGTTCCGTTTACAATTCCGTATTCTGTTGAGATCATGAATAAGTCGCAGAAGTATTTCTCATGGGTTGGACTGTTGGTAGGTTTTGTGAATGCAGTGGTACTGTACCTTTCATATCAGCTTTTTAATCTGGATATTGCCATTGTTCTGATGATGATCAGCAGTGTTCTCCTGACCGGAGCGTTTCATGAGGACGGTTTTACAGATGTCTGCGACAGTTTCGGCGGCGGATATGGTAAAGAAAAGATCCTGACCATTATGAAAGACAGCCGGGTAGGAGCTTACGGAGCGGTAGGCATTATATTGCTGTTTGCTTTGAAATTCTTCAGTATTCAGGCTTTGGGGACTGTAGATTTAATTAAAACCCTTGGTCTGATTGTTCTTGCTCACACGGCAAGCAGATTTATTGCCGGAACCATGATCTATACGCACCGTTATGTGACGGATATTGATGTCAGCAAATCAAAACCTTTAGCCAATAAACCTCTGGATGGATCAGCATTGATGGTTAGTTTTATCAGTGTTTTGGTTTCTTTTCTTCTGATTCCAGACTGGCGTTTGATTCTGGCATTTGCATTGGCTTATTTGGGGAAAATCTGTATGGGCTGGTACTTTAAAAAGCATATCGGCGGATATACCGGAGACTGTCTGGGTTCTGTACAGCAGGTGACTGAAGTTTTGTTTTATTTAGGAGCAATGATTATATGGAAATTCATGTAATCCGGCATACAGCTGTAGAAAATCCTGAGAATCTGTGTTATGGTTTTTCAGATATTCCGTTGCGAAATGATTTCAGTGAAGATTTCAATGAGGTGATTATTGATGAGAAATTTGATAAGATTTTTTCAAGTCCGTCCGGCAGATGCATTCTTTTGGCAGAGCATTTTAAATTGAATTACAAGACGGATGAAAGGCTCCGTGAAATGAATTTCGGCGACTGGGAAATGAAGAAATGGACAGATATTCCCAAGGAAGAGATCCATCCATGGTATGAAGATTTTGTTCAGATAAAAGCAACTGGTGGAGAAAACCTCTTGGAAATGCAGAATCGTGTTTTAAACTTTTGGAATGAACTTACTTCTGAAACTAACGCAGATAAAGTGTTGATCATCACCCATGGAGGAGTCATACGCCTGATTCTGCAATCTATTTTACAGTTTCCTCTGGAGAATATATTTAAAATCCAGATTGATTACGGAAAGAAAATGATTATTGAATTCAATGAAGGACACTTTTCTGTGAAAAAGCTGAATGTATAATTTGCTTACACAAATAAGAAAGATTGTCATTGCGAACCTTTAGGTGAAGCAATCTCAGATTTAAGTCTTAAGAGATTGCTTCGCCGCTTCGCTCCTCGCAATGACAGTGTACAATTTTATCGAAGATAAAATCCTTGCGCCTTACAACAAGGAGCATGAAAAAAAATAGAGTCTTTGCGATATTCCAACAAAAAAGAGGCTATACAAATAATTGACAGCCTCTTTTCAATAAAATTAAATTCTAACTACTTCTCCATTTAAGCAGTAATCTGCTTAGGTCCTTTTCCTTTATCTTCTTCTTTTTTATCCAATCTCTCAGATATCTTTTTTACGATATATTCTATCGCAATAGGTGCTATAATTGCAATCAATGCTTTAAATATTCTTGATTTCATAGTAAGATTTTTTAATGTGCAGATTAATACAATTTCTGAGCCACTTTGAAATTATTTGTGGTAGCAGGTGTTTTAAAGCATACATCGAACCACGCCTTCATAAATCTTTTAAATTTTCGCTACCTTCCATGGGAGAGGAGTTTTTCGCAGGTTCAATGATTATTACTCATCAGTATAAAAATCATTGATATTTATAGAACTTATATGATCTTCTTTTTACAAAGTATTTAAACTTCTAGAAACTTAAGTGTAAGGCTTTTGTGACTTTTGTGGTTGGATTTTTTAACCACAGATTGCACAAATTTTCACAGATGTTTATGGATAGTATTCCGAATAAAAATCAAAGATTTTCATAGAACTTAAGTGGTCTTCTATTTTCAAAGTTTTCAACTTCAAAATAACTCAAAAGTTCAAAAAACTTTGGTTTCTTTTGTGGTAAAAGAACTAGCCTTCATCAGGAATATCCAGTTTTTCATAGTTCTTAAACCCGGCACTAAACTTTTCCTGCAACCGTAATCTTAGCTTTCTCGGTTTGTGAACGATCAGAGATTCGCCAAAACCCAGCAGTAATCTTTCCAGTTCAAAATTGATCTGTACACAGATCTTAAATAACGTTCCTTCCTCCGTTTCATTTAGAATTTCCTGACTTTTATGAAGCGGTTTGGTCTTTACATACGGAGCGTTGTGAGCATCGACAAAGAAAATGACATTTCTCGGAGCCATGGTTTCCGAAACCGTAACGCCGACAATATCTTTGAAATACTCATCGCCATCCAGATCTTTATCAATATACGGAACATTTTCATCAGGTTCAATACTTTCCATCCGGTCCAGAGCCAGATTGTACATTTTTCCCTTATGCTGACAGATCAGGAACCAACGGTTGTTAAACTCCTTCAACAATTGAGGATGAACCACATAATTACTGGATTCCCTTGCGGTAAAACTGCGGTAAAGAATATTCAGGACTTTTTTATTGGAGATACTTTCATAAAGGATGTCGATATGTTCCAACCCTTTCAGCTGTTCATTTTTATCCAGATGAATGATTGATTTCTGTCCTGTAGAATGGATGGAATCCTCCAGTTTCTGAATCACCCCGTTCATCTCTTTAAACATCGAGAAATCCTTGAACTGTTTCAGGATCTGAACAGCATTATTCATCGCTTTCAGGTCACTTTCATTGACGGAAATATTATGAATACTGTACTCAGAATCACTGTAGCGATAGTATTTTCTTTCAAATACCTCAATCGGAGCTTCATACCCGAATTTTTCACTCCGCATATTCTGAAGGTCAAGCTGAATGGTCCGTCTGCTTACATAAGATTCCTTTCCTTCAAATTCAAAAAGGGCATCAGAACACGCATCAATAAGATCATCCAGCGTATATTTCCGGTATTTGTTCTTAAGACATTTATCTAATGTTTTATAACGGATAAGTGCGTTTTTATTGGATGACATGGTTGTGTGGTTTTTGGGAGGGGATAAATGTGAATTGTGAAATGTCAATTTTGCTTCGCAAGTCAATTTTTTAATCATTTTCATAATTGACCATTCACTTGCGCAGCAAAATTGACCATTGATTTTATTTTTTTGAGGGTTGAAAAGTCAATTGTGAATAGTGAATTTTGCTTCGCAAGTCAATTTTTTAATTTTGGATTCTGGATTTTGGATTTTGAATCTTACTGTCCGCCATCAATTGACCATTCACTTGCGCAGCAAAATTCACTATTGACTTTAAAAACGATTTCTCTTTCCATTCATCATCTCCTAACATTTCAATCGTTTTTAAATTGACTATTCACTTGCACAGCAAAATTCACCATTGACTTTAAAAACGATTTCTCTTTCCATTCATCATCTCCTAATATCTCAATCGTTTTTAAATTGATTATTCACTTGCGCAGCAAAATTCACCATTGACGTTAAAAAACTATTTCTCTTTCAATGCTTCTCCCTCGAAAGAAATCCCATCCCAGCCAAACTCCATAAAGTTTCTGATATTCTGGTGATCTGTTCCTTCAGGGTTTTTTAAAACATCTTCTCTGTAGAATTCTCCGAAAAGAGGAAGTACCTGTTCTTTTGATAATCCCTGAAGCCTGGCAAAACTGAAAACCTTACACGAACCGTTATTCTGACCGGCTTCGTTCACTGTATTTCCGTTTTTAAATTCAGTAGGGGTAAAATCATACTGTTCATCAATATGGGCAATTACCTCTTTGAACTGAAGGGTTTCAGGATTGTTTTTTAATTGTTCTAACAACATATTTCTTTATTTTTAATCGTTGGATAGGGACAGATCATGCAAATTGGTCTTTTTTGCTTTTCTTCCTTTTCAACAAAAATAATTAAAATAATTTTATCTACGCAGAATTATTGCGCACTTGTGTCATTACTTTGCATTATCAAAATGAAAAAACAGATGGAATTTAACGGAAATCACCTGATTGAATTAGGATATAGACCAGCCAAATGGTTTAAAGATGCGATTACACATATCAACGAAAATAATCTGGATGAAGTTCAGATCAGAGAATATCTGGATCAGTTCAGGCAGCCTGATATTGTTCCGCTTCATGATACAGCGAAAGATTTTATCATCAACATCAGAGCAGAACATGAAAGTGAAACCGATAACGTAGAGAAAGTGATCAATACGATGAAAGTCTTAATGAAAACACCTACGCTGACTGCCGGTGCCCTGATGCCGGATGCCTGTCCCACAGGACCTGAAGGATTGATTCCGGTAGGTGGAGTAGTTGTAGCTAAAAACGCAATCCATCCGGGATTTCATAGCGCAGATATCTGTTGTTCTGTGATGCTGACGGATTTCGGAGATGCAGATCCTAAAGAAGTACTGGATGCCGCTCACTCAGTGACGCATTTCGGATACGGAGGAAGACCGAGAGGAGAGCAGATGCCGATGTCTCAGGAACTGATGGATGCTTTCAGAGAGAACTACTTCTTAAATGATGAAAAGCTGATCAGTATTGCCCGTTCTCATATGGGAACTCAAGGAGACGGAAACCACTTCCTGTTCGTTGGAAAGTCCAAAAATACAGGAAATACGATGCTGGTTACCCATCACGGATCCAGAGCTCCGGGAGCTGCTCTGTATGATAAAGGAATGAAGGTGGCCAACCGTTTCAGACAGGATATTTCCCCTGAAACATTGAGAGAAAATGCATGGATCCCGTTCGATACGGAAGAAGGACAGGCCTATTGGGAAGCTCTTCAGCTGATCAGAACATGGACTAAGGAAAATCATACAAATATTCATGATGCGGTTTTAAATAAACTGGGTAGTGAAAAGAAAGATAGATATTGGAACGAACATAACTTCGTTTTTAAAGATGGTGATTTGTTTTACCATGCGAAAGGAGCCACTCCGCTGGATGATAAATTTATGCCGGATATCACAGGACCAAGATTGATTCCATTGAATATGTCAGAACCCGTTTTGATTGTTCAGGGAAAAACGAACGAAAGAAACCTGGGATTTGCCCCTCACGGAGCCGGAAGAAATTTCAGCAGAACACAGCATAAAAGATCATTGGCCCATAAAACGGTTGAAGAAATTTTCGATGAAGAAACCAAAGGACTGGATATCCGTTTCTTCTCCAATGAGATTGATATTTCCGAGCTGCCAAGCGCTTATAAAAGTGCTAAAAACGTAAGAGCACAGATTGAAGAATACGGACTTTGCGAAGTTCTGGATGAGGTGATGCCTTACGGATGTATCATGGCGGGTGATGTAGGAAAAAATGCACCGTGGAAGAAAAAAAAGAAGTTGAGAAAAGCATAGTGTTGATAACGATGCTTAAACCTTATGGGCTTCAAAAGCCTGTAAGGTTTATATTCTCGATAATGATCAACTTGTAAAAGTTTATAAAATAAAAATCAATGGGGCAGTAGCTCAGAAGGTAGAGCAGTGATCACTTTCCGCTATTGGCAGACAAAGTTCCTATCTTACGGGTCACAGGTTCGATTCCTGTCTGCTCCACAATACTGATGAAAAATACTTATATTTGAATACCATTGAAGTGTTTTCATCAGTAAAAAAAAAATTGAAGGCAAACAGAGTTCCTATATTGGTATTACTCTCCGCCTTTTTCAAAATAATAGGTAAAAGGAGTTCCTATATCGTTTTTTAAAAAAGCCCTACTCCTCACTTATTTAATTTTAATCACAATGAAAACACTTCAATTATTTAATGCCGTACTGGCCAAAAAAACCGAAAGTACTCCTTTTATTTCTGACGCAGGTTTTGTAATCGAAGCGGATGCCGTTTGGGCAAAAGACGGGATCATTCAATTTTACGAGAAAGAAAAATTAAACGGAAATGATCTGAATAAGACCTTCCATAAATCCTGGCAGAAAATAAAAGACAGCACGAGACTCGAGTTGTTCATTGAGCAGCTTAAACATTATATTTCAACCTATGGAAGCAATTTCCAGGATGAAATCTATATTCCTGATGAAGTGCTGAATGTTCCCAATACAAAACTGATTTTTAAAGTCGTTAAAGCCTATTCTGCAGAAGAAATGACTGAAAAATGTCTTTCCCTGTTAAAGTCAGGAATTGCACTGAATGAAAAAACAATGAATGATGTACTTTCTGTTTTAACGAAAGAACTGAATTATACTTTTACAGGAACTGAGAATATCAGAAACAAGGAAGCTATTGTCAAGATTGCTGATCTGTATCAGGTGTATCCTGCCAATCCCGTAGAGTTTTTCAGATATGTGATTTATAAAACGACAGATACTACGCTTTTGATCAAAAATGATGAGTTGATTAAAGCCATTAAGGAAAGTAAATTTAATCCGTCAGCTTTATTTGAAAAATACGGACTGGAAAAGCTTGCTCAGATTTTCAACAGGTTCAAACCGTTGTTTTTAGCGTATAAAAAAAGATCTTCGAAAACCATTAATAAGATTTCAAAACTATCCAAAATTCATCATCAGCCATTGGTTTCCAATCCATTGAATGAGGCGACTCATACATTGCTGGAGAACAATGACCTGCACTGGCTGGATAATGCGACACCGTTTGCGTTGTTTAAAGCTTTGTCTGCCTGTTATTTGAGAATGTATGGTTTAGATACCTTTGTGTATAGAATCAGGAATGGAAAATCCTGGGTAAAAACCGGAAAAACGGGAACCGTAGGTGAAAAAAACTATGATTTTATCCTGAATTATGTGAGGTCGAGATTTGATCTTATCGGAAAGAAGTTTTATTTCCCTGAAAATGTAGAATTCGGATTGCCAACTTCTGAAAAAATGTTTGTGGGAAATATTCCTGCCGGAACAAGATTTCTTGGTGAAAAACTGGCCGTCGGAATTTACTGGGAAGATGGATGGGGAGCGAATGATCTTGATCTTTCCGGATTGAATATCGGAGGAAAGACAGGGTGGAATGCGGCCTATAACCAGGATAACGGAAGCTTGATGTATTCCGGAGATATGACCTCTGCGCCTAATGGTGCTGTAGAATATCTGTATGCTTCTCAAGGATTGAATGCTCCGACCCTGATCATGAACAACGTGTATTCCGGAAGTGCGGATTGCGGTTATAAAATCGTGATTGGAAAAGGAGATCATATTTCCAGAGAATATATGATGAACCCGGATCATGTTTTTGCCGAAGTGAAATGTAATTCCGTCCAAAGACAAACTGTTCTTGGAATAATGCTTCCGAAAGGAGAAAAGCAGTGTTTCGTACTTCTGAATTTCGGAGCGGGACATACCCATGTTTCAGGAAATTCCGAGATTTCGGTAATGGCCACGGAAGCATTGTACCAGCAATGGTATGAACCTCTATCTTTTAATGGACTTGTCACAGAATTAGGTGCAGAAATAACTTCCGAAAAAGAAGAAGCTGACTTCGATTTCTCCCTTGAAAGTCTGGAAAAAGATAGCTTTACAAAGGTTTTTAAGTAATATAAAGTATAACATCAACATCTCCTAAATCTGTAAAATCAGCGAGAGATTAAAAACAATTAATATAAACTCCAAACCTCATAGCTTTCAAAAACCTATGAGGTTTATTTAAGACACTTAAAAACAGCTATTTTGATTTACTATTCAGAATGGCTGTTCTTTTTCACTTATATAAAATCATAGATCCCATTCTTCCAGCCCAACACCTTCGAAGAATCCGCTTTAAGCCAGTTTTTCAAAATCGTAGCATAGACTTTTCTGAAATCTTCGGTATAAATTAAATCTCCTTCATTCAGTTTCTGCAGATCAGGAAGCGCGTTCAGAAGACCTTTCTTTTTAAGACCTCCGCTGATAAAGAACATTTGATTGGCAGTCCCGTGGTCGGTTCCATTGCTGGCATTTTGAGCTACCCGGCGTCCGAATTCTGAAAAAGTCATCAGCAACACATCATTGAAAATTCCATTACTTTTCAGATCAGCGACAAAAGATTTTACAGCTTCATTGATATCGCTGAACAGCTTGGCCTGCCTTTCGTTCTGATTAACGTGGGTGTCAAAGCTTCCCACAGAGAGGTAATAAACCTGTGTGTTGATGTCAGATTTAATGAGTGAAGCAACGGTTTTAAAATCCTTTCCCAATTGAGAGTTCGGGTAGACTTGATCTGTTTTTTTTGACTTACTCTTTTCAAAAATATAATCTGCATTATTGATCGTGGAGCCGAGGGTTTGGTATAAATAAGAAACCGTTTCATCATCGTGATGATGATCATACAAAGATTTAAAATATTTCTCCTGACTGGTCTGATAAAGCCTTTTAGGATCTTTAAAGGCAAATGCTTTATTGTTTTCCCCTTTCAGTGCCAGACTCAGCATATCATCAACCTCCAATGCCTGTGTGGGATGTTCACAACAGTAACATTCCTCATCCAGAAAACGTCCCAGCCATCCGGTTTCCAGAAATTCATCACTGCGGCTTGCAGAATGCCAGATATCCATACTTCTGAAGTGAGACTTATCCGGATCGGGATAACCCACATTATTCATCACCGACAGTTCACCATTATCGAAAAGCTCTTTGAAATAAGAAAGTGCGGGATTGATTCCCGTTTCATCATTCAGTGCTAAAGAATCCTTGATAGCTATATTGTTTCTTTCTTTAAAATAAATATCATTTTTTGTAGGAATAATCGTATTCAAACCATCATTTCCGCCCGTAAACTGCAGCACGACAAGTATCTTCTGATTGGGCTTCAGGGCTTCATCCAGTGCCATTGCTTTCAGAAAATTGGGCATCATCAGCGATGCGGTAGCCAATGAACTTATTTTTAGGAATTCTCTTCTTTTGATTAGCATGATTTTTTCTTTGTTTGGTTAGAGGGATTAGGGATTAGGGATTAGGCGAAAGGAGTTAGGGGAGTTGTAATATAACTTTTAAGTTTTTGATTGATCATTTATCATTCATTTGTTATTTTAAAATTTGAGTTTCAGTACTAATCCCTAATCCCTTTCGCCTAAGCCCTACATCAACTGATATTCCGGTGTAGACATCAAATTAATAATCCCCATCTTAATACTTTTATCCGAAAAGTTCTTTACAGTATCCAGATCAAGGGTTTTGGTATTTTGGATCAGGTAATCTTCGCAGTTTTTGTCATTAAAAATCTTTTCCAGTCTGCTCCAGTCGATGGTGATATTAGGGTTTTTGAAGGATTTATTCATTGCGTTCTCCCTGGTTTTCATTCCCATATCAATATCATCATCCTGTCGCGGACTGTATTCCAAAGGACGCAATCCCGACCAGATCTGTGGAATCTGCAGCCTCACCATCAGGGTAGAACTGTCGATCCATGATTTTCCATTGGGCCAGCCGGCGACATTCGGTGGATACAGGAGTATTTGCCCCAGCAATTTCTGATAAACGATGAGGTTTTCCGGGTTTTGGATATTCATCGGAAGCATTCGCATGATTCCGGCCATCAGTTCTATCGGGGATTTTATTCTGTTGCCTATGTTCTTTTTATCGTAAAACCATGAGTTTGAAAATATATCGTTCATCAGTTTTTTGATATCATATCCGGAATTATAGAATGTTGAACTTAATGGCTCTATAATTTTGGAATCTACATTTTCATTGACGAAGAACTTGTATATTTTTGTCGTGATAAAGGTAGCGGTGGCTTTCTGTTCAAGGATGATATTTAAAACATCGGTTCCGGTGAAGTTTCCGGTTTTTCCAAGGAATGTTTTTGAGCCTTCATCATGCAGGTTTTTCCTCTCTTTAAAATTACCTTCCTTATCATAGCCCCAGCCGGTGAATGCTCTTGCGCCTTCACGGATATCTTTTTCGGTGTAATTTCCTCTTCCCATGGTAAATAATTCCATCACTTCGCGGGCAAAATTTTCATTGGGATGATCCTTTTTATTCTGTTGATTGTTCAGGAAATTCAGCATGGCAGGGGATTGGCTCACTTCGAAGAGCAGCTCTTTAAAATTTCCCAGAGCATTCTTTCTGACCGTATTCAGAAGCTGTTTATTGAATTTTGAATTATTCACTCTTGATGCAAAATGCCCGTGCCAGAAGAATGCCATCTTTTCTCTTATCTGATCTTTGCTGTTCACCATCTGGTTCAGAAAATTCAGGTTCAGTTCATTGTTTTGGTCTCTGATGAGCTTCTGCATTTCCTTTTTCTTATCTGCCGGAGTTTTACTGTCCATCATCATATTGTCTGAAATAGGAACGTCAGGGGTATCATAGTTGATTTCTGTGAAAGTTCCTTCTTTAAATAATTCATTAACCAACGTTTTTGTGTTGGTATTTTTCAGTTCCCCGATCTGATTGATCCCGGCTCCGAAACCGGCACGCCAAAGAAGGTGTTTGTTATGTAACAGTGAATCGGCCATAGTAAGAGAATTTAATTTTTGGATGCTGTAGAAAGAAAAAGGTTAAAATCATAACGGTTAAGAATTCTTAATATTATTTTTTTTATGATTTGATTTAAACAATCATTTAATTTTAACTTAAATTAAGATATTGGTAATCATTGTTTTATAATTGTGTCCAGTGTTAAAATCCAAAAATAAGCTCCTCTTGGCACGATTTTTACAGCTTACTGCATTAGTAAAATTTAAAATTAGAGTTATGAAAATGTTAAAACAAGCAGTATTACTGGCTGGAATATTAACAGCTGGTATCGCAAGTGCACAGAGCTCAAAGATGAACAATATGATCAAAGTAGGAGCGAATGTTGGTTTAGCAGTTCCTTCAGATAATCTTTCTGCAGCTGCGGGTGTAGATGTATCTTATCAGAATTTGATCACTCCCGGATTTGGATTAGGTATTGCAACAGGATATACTCATTATTTTGGAAAAAGTAACAACGGTTATGATAACAATGATGTAGGCGTAATTCCTGTAGGAGCTTTAATCAGAATCTATCCTAAACAGACCGGTTTCTATTTTGGAACTGACTTAGGATACGGATTTTTGGTAGGAAATGAAAAAGTAGCTTCCAATAGTTCTGCTGACAGACCGGACGGAGGTTTCTACATCAAGCCGGAAATCGGATACCACAACAGAGACTGGAATTTCTTCGTACAATATCAGAAAGTTTTTGTAGGAGATAAAGGCGATATCGCTGGACAGAACTACAATGTGGGGAACATCGGAGTAGGATTCGGATACAATATTCCACTAGGAAAGTAGTTAGATTTATATATAAACAATTATTAGCCAAAACCTTTTTATGAAAATGAAAAGGTTTTTTGCTTCCCTGCAGGATTTACGAAAACAATTATTATATTTGATAAAATTTGAGGTTATGATTTTGAATCCAAAATTTCCGCTTTATTTACCAGGAGTAGAGAACAGTAATAATGATCATGTTACTATCATTGGAGCAAGTCTCCGTGAAGATATAACCATCTTAGGCTATTTTGTTTCCAGTAACGGAGGTCTTGAGATAAAAATACAGAAAGAATATAGTACGAAAGACTATTCTTCATTTTCTGATATATTAAGAAAATTCATTCAGGATAATCAGCTTGAAAATGTAAAGCGTCTGGCTTTGGCTGTACCGGGACCGGTAATCGATGGGAAAAGCAGCCCGGCGAGATTGGGCTGGGATTTAAATATTGAAGAATATACCAAAGATTTCGGGTTTGAAAAAGGAGATATGCTGAATGACCTTGAAGCTTCTGCTTATGGAATGGGTCTTCTTGAAGACAGCGACCTTGATCCGATCTACACCAGCGGACATCTTGAAAAAGGAAACGTAGCGATCCTGGCTCCCGGAAACGGACTGGGTGAAGCAGGATATTTCTTTGACGGAAAATACCTGAGACCTTTTGCAACGGAAGGCGGGCATTCGGAATTCTCACCGAGAACGAATGTTGAAGTTGAATTTTACCAATTCTTAAACAATATCTATGGTATTGTAAGTTGGGAAAATGTATTGTCTAAAACCGGACTTTTCAATATCTACAGATTCTTAAGAGACGTAAAAAGACATCCGGAACCGGAATGGCTGGCAGAACGTCTGGCAGGACCGAATTTTGTTCAGGAACTGTACAAAGCAGCCGTAGAAGAAGATGTCATGATCTGCAGAATCGCTTTAGATACTTTCCTTGAATTTCTGGCAAGAGAAGCCAACAACCTTACCCTGAAGCTTAAAGCGACAGGTGGCCTGCTGATTTCAGGAGATATTCCACAGACGATCAGAGAATATATTGACAAAGGAAAATTCTATGATAAGTTTAAGATCAGTGATAAGATGGAGGAAATGCTAAAAAACACGCCGATATATCTCATCAAACAGAATCACACGGCATTAAAAGGTGCCGCCCTGTACACTGCTTACTATCAAAATTAAAATACAAAACTCCGAAACTTTCGGAGTTTTTTTATGGGATGATATTATTCATGAAAAAAAATATTTTAATTGATATACATCAATGAAATCTATTAAATAAGTAGACTATATTTGCACCGTTAAAACAAGTAAATAACTTTATTCAAATGAAAAAAATATTCTTATTAGCAGTTGTTGCCAGCGGTTTGGCATTCGGACAGTCAAAGAAAGTAGTGGCATCTGATGTTCACTGGTGGGGGTACAAAGTAGCAAAATCTGAGGCAAGCTCTCACGATGGTACTGTAAAAGTAAAATCAGGAGACATGATCATGAAAGGAAATAACCTTGTAGGAGGAAGCTTTGTATTGGATATGACGTCTATCAACGCAACTGACCTTTCCGGAGAATATCAGCAAAAACTGAACGGACACCTTAAGAACGGTGACTTCTTTGAAGTTGAAAAATTCCCTACAGCTTCTTTCAAAATTACTTCTGTAAAGAAAAACAGCGATAAGATCTATAACTCTTTAGTAACAGGAAACCTTACTGTTAAAGGAAAAACAAGCGCTATTACTTTCCCTGCTAAAATTGCATATAGCAAAGGAGTAGTAAGCCTGGTTTCTGAAAAATTCTCTTTCGACAGACAGAAATTTGACGTTGCTTACAAGTCTACCATGCAGGATGTTTTTGTGAAAGATGACATCGAAATGCTTGTAAAGGTGAGTGCTAAATAATTTAATCAAAAAAAGATTGTTAAAAGTGTAGAAGTTCTACACTTTTTTTTATTTTTGTTGAATTGTAAATAAAAAAGAATGAAAAGATTACTATTGTTTGCTATGGTGTGCGCGAGCATATCATTTGTTTCTGCACAGAGGAAATTTGATAAGGTTTCAAAAGTGACTTCATCAGAGATCAGGTGGTGGGGATATAAAGTCGTAAAAACTGAGGCTTCATCGCATTCAGGGACGGTAAAGCTGAAAAGCGGAAAATTCAATTTCGATAAAACGGTCCTTGTAGACGGAGAGTTTGTAATAGATATGAGAAGCATGATGGCGGGAGACGTTTCCGAGGAAGATCAGATCAAGCTTACCAACGAACTGAAAAGTACCAATTTCTTTGAAGTTAAGAAATTCCCTATCGCGAAATTCCACTTGACTAAAATTATTCCTTTAGCAAACAGCGAGTACAATTCTACGATCTATGGTGACATTACGATCAAAGGGGTAAGAAAAACGATCACTTTCCCTGCGAATGCATACGTTACTCAGTTTACAGTAGTGATTGAATCTGCGAAGTTCTCATTAAACAGAAGAGACTTTAAAGTATTCTACCAGTCTTCACTGAAAGACTATTTCATCAAGGACGAAATGGATTTCCAGTTCAGAGTTTCTACAGAAAAACTGGACAACGATAACAGAGTTCCTGTGAAGAAAAAGAAATAAGTAAAATATACAATCAAATAATACAATGGGCGGTTTTTATAACTGCCCATTTTTTATTTTGTTTTCATTCTAATAATTAAAATTAGGCGTAAAGGCTGTAGCGCGATAAAAATGAATTACTCTCGCAGATAAAGCAGATTAAAAAAAGTAAAATCTGCATCATCTGAATAATCTGCGTGAATTTTTTAAACCATTATTGATGCACTTCCTTCATCAGAATCAATGAAGTTGATTCCATTCTTTGCTTCACTTAAATTTACACAGTAGGATATTAATCTTTGCGTTTAACAGAGCATCTAGTATGTCTTTATCTTCTAAAATCTCTTAACAGTTCAGAAACCTCTGAAATTATTCTGCATCTTTTATCATGTTTTTCTTAAATTAGTACTATGAAAATTTATGTAGTAAGCGGTCTCGGAGCAGACTTTAAGGTGCTGGAAAGACTGGAATTCCCCGAGAACTGTGAATTGATTTTTATAGACTGGCTTATCCCCGAGAAAAATGAGCCCTTTCATTCCTATGTTGAAAGAATGGCGGAAAAAGTAGACGTTTCCGAGCCTTTCAGTCTGTTAGGATATTCTTTTGGTGGGATTATGGTACAGGAGATCAATAAACTGAAGCCTGCCCAAAAGGTCGTCATTATGGGCAGCATCAAATCAGATAAGGAGAAATCTAAATTTATAAAGACCGGTGAGATCACGAAAATTCCCAGAATATTTCCTGTAGGTATGTTCAATGATAAAGCGGCGAATGTGTATTCTGTGGTCAGAAAACTCTTCGATCCAAAAAATCCAAAAATCCTTCAGTACTTCAGAGTAAGAGATCCATACTATCTGAAATGGTCAGTAGAAAAGGTTTCAGAGTGGAAATTTGAAGAAATTCCGGAAGTGATTCAGATATTGGGTGACAAGGATATCGTTTTCCCAATCAAATATTCAAAACCGGACTATGTGATTAAAGGGGGTACCCATCTTTTTCCGGCTACAAAATCCAAAGAAGTATCCAAAATATTGAAAGAGGTGTTTATTTAATTATATAAATTTTGATTTAGTGTTTTTTTTAGGGGTTAAATTATAAAATCATATGTTTTTATAAAATTTATGTTTAATTTTGATAGGGTTAAACATAAACTGTATGAAAATTGGTTTAAAATGGATCGTTTCATTCTCGGTCATTACCCTTGTGGCATTCGGAGGACTTTTTTGGAGCCCGATCGTTGATTTTCCCAACACCGGAGAGTTTCTTGGCGAAGATAAAATCGTTGGAGCTGATGTAGCATGGATACTGGCAGCAGCAGGTCTCGTATTGCTGATGACCCCCGGGCTGTCGTTCTTTTACGGAGGAATGGTTGGCCGAAAAAATGTAATCTCTACGATGCTGCAGAGTTTTATTGCGCTCGGAGTTATTTCTATTTTATGGGTGGTTGTCGGATTTTCGTTGTCGTTTGGGGATTCTTTAGGATTTGAGATCAATGGAGTGCACTACGGGATCATCGGAAATCCGTTGAGCTATCCGTTTTTCAGCCGTGTAGGGGTGTTGCCTCATAAAATGATGGCTTCTACTATTCCTTTTGTGCTTTTTGCCCTTTTTCAGATGAAGTTTGCGGTGATCACACCTGCGCTTATTACCGGTTCTTTTGCCGAACGGGTTCGCTTCATCTCTTACCTTCTGTTTATGGTGCTTTTCAGCATTTTCATCTATACACCGCTCTGTCATATGGTATGGCATCCGGACGGACTTTTAAATAAATATTTCGGTGTAAAAGACTTTGCAGGCGGAACTGTTGTTCATATGAGTGCCGGGTTTGCTGCTTTGGCGGGAGCTCTGGTTCTTGGAAACAGGAAAAATCCTCATCATGAGCCTTCCAATATTCCTTATGTTCTCTTGGGAACCGGAATGTTATGGTTCGGTTGGTTTGGGTTCAATGCCGGATCTGCTTTAAGTGCTAATGCTTCTGCAGCCATGGCTTTCGGAACCACTACGATTGCTTCTGCCTCTGCCATGATGACCTGGATTTTTTTCGACAGGATCAATGGTAGAAGTGTTTCTGCATTGGGTGCGTGTATCGGAGCTGTTGTCGGTTTGGTCGCTATTACACCCGGTTGTGGTTTTGTGAGTATTCCGGAAAGTCTTTTTATAGGATTTGCCGCTGCTATTGTTTCCAATCTGATGATGAACTGGAAAGCTCTGAAGAAAATAGATGATACCCTTGACGTTTTTGCCTGCCATGGAGTAGGAGGGATCATGGGAATGGTTCTGACCGCTATTTTTGCTCATGGTGAAAATGCCAGCCTGCTTCATGGAGGAATCGGTGTTTTTGGTCATCATATGGCGGCTTTGGCTCTTGTTTCGGCTTTTACCTTCTTTGGTTCGCTGCTTTTATATAAAATTACAGATTCCATCATTACATTGAGGGTTTCCGAAGAATCTGAAGAGATGGGACTCGATCTTTCCCAGCATCAGGAGAGTTTCAAGTGATGGTTTCTACAAGAAAATCAGGGCACAGTTGTATGCTCGGAATACCCTGATTGAAATACTGAAATTAAAGGAATGTTTTCCCGATCTTATTCAATAGACTGGATGGCACTGAAGATGTTATTTTTTGAATTTTCAAACACTTCACCTCCAAATTCTTCATTGTCTAATGAGAAAATACGAATGTCTTTAACCCCCATAATTCCGAAAATATGTTTTAAATAGGGAGTTTGAAAGTTGATATGTCCGTTCTTTTCATTTTCTCCGTATCCGGTATCACCTCGGGCAGATAATATAAATGCTTTTTTATTTTCGAGTAAACCAACGTAGTCTCCATCTGGAACTCCTGACCTGAATTTCCAGGTTTCATTGATCCGCATTATCTGGTCTATATAAGCTTTTAGACCACTTGGAATAGTCCAGTTGTACATGGGAGTTCCAATGACATAGATATCATGTTCTTTGAGTTCCTGTACCAGTTCATTACTGATCTGTAATGCCTTATGGTTTTCTTCTGTTCTGTCAGACGGCTTTTTGAAAGCTCCTGCAATCCAGGCCTCGTTAATGTTGGGAATACTGTCAATACCCGTTTCCCGGTACGTAAATACATCCAGGGGATATTTGGTTTTCCAGTTTTCGACAAAGAGCTGGGTGAGTTTTCGGCTGTAAGATCTTACATTTCTTACACTGGCGTTGATAATCAATACTTTCATTGTTATAAATTGTATAACAGCAAAATTCCTGATTATTCATTCCTTAAAAATTGATCTAGTTCAAGAGGATTTATTTTTTTTCCGTATTCGGCTTATAAATTCGGCGGACACGCCTAAATAGGACGCAATTAAATATTGAGGAACCTTGGAGACAATATCCGGATAGGTATCGAGGAAATCATAATACTTCTGCTCAGCTTTGTACATATTGTTGAATACGATTCTCTTCTCAAGAGTTCCCAGATAGCTTTCTAAAATAATCCTGAAATATCTTTCCAGGGAAGGAATTTCCTGCAGCATTTTTTGAAAAGACTGATGGCTGATCTGCAAAAGGCTTGTTTTTTCTACAGCCTGAATATTGTAAATAGAAGCTTTTTGTTTAGAAAAGCTGGAGATATCCGTCGCCCACCAATGGTCAATAGCTAAAAAAAGGATCTCCTCATTTCCGTTTTCAGAATTGATACAGAAGGCTTTTAAAACACCTGAAACAATATAGCTGTCATGCCGGCAAATTTCTCCGTTTCTTAAAAGATATTCACCTTTTTCCAATGTTTTTTCTGTCCAGAAGCTTTTGAAAATGGTAATTTCTTCCGGACTTAAGCTGACATGCTGACCAATATTTTTAATTAATGTATCCATTCGAAATGATTAAAAAGAGAGAGCAATTTATATAATAGGTTGAGGAGACCATACGGTACCCAGCTAATTTACAAAATACGTATTAAAGGCGTCTCATGATTTGTGAACTGTTATGAATTCTAAGATCCGGGGATGCTTTTATTGGGATTTATCGCGTATCTTTGTGGTAAGAGGAAAATGAAGAATTATCTATGGAATCAATATCGGTTTTTGAGATTATTAAAGTAGGAATAGGCCCGTCCAGTTCGCACACGATGGGACCATGGAATGCAGCTTCTGCATTTATCAGAATTATAAAAAGGGAAAGATCCATTGCTGAAGTGAAGGAAGTTTTCCTTGAGTTTTTCGGTTCTTTAGCGAAAACAGGAATCGGGCACGGAACGGATATTGCCGGAATGCTTGGATTAAATGGGGAAGATTTTACAACCATCAATACATCAAAAATTGATGAAAAAATAGAGAAGATCAAAAAAGACCAGATCATCCATCTGGGTGGAGAAAAAGAAATTCCTTTTATCTACGGCTATCACCTGGTTTTAAATATGCAAAAGTCGCTTGATTTTCATCCGAACGGGATGATTTTCAAAGCTGTTTTTGAAGACGGAACCGAACTGGTTCAGGATTTCTATTCTGTAGGCGGTGGTTTTATTGCAAGCCAGGAAAAAAACTCCATAGAAAAACATTGCGTCCGAACACTGTATCCTTGTCATCACGGTTCAGATATTGTAAAGTACTGTGATAAACTGGGATTGAAAAAGTTTTCAGATCTGATCATGATCAATGAAGAAAGCTGGAGAACCCCGGAAGAAACCAGACTGCAGGCGCTGAATATCTGGAAGAATATAAAAGAATGCATCTACAAAGGCGTTAATAAAGAAGGCATCCTTCCCGGAGGCCTGAACGTGACCAGAAGAGCGGCAGGAATCAACAGAAAACTTTTAGGAGACAAAGTCTATAAAAATATCGACGAGTGGTTCCAACAGGTCGTTGACGCAGAAGAAAACTTCACCAATATCAATAAATGGATTGCATGTTTTGCACTGGCAGTGAATGAAGAAAACGCAAGTTTCGGAAGAATCATCACGGCACCTACCAATGGAGCCAGCGGTGTTATTCCGGCGGTTTTAATGTATTCGCAGGCATTTACAGAGTGTACCAGCGAAGATGACATTGTAAGATTTTTACTTGTTGCCGGAGAGATCGGGACATTATTCAAGAAAAATGCTACCATTTCTGCGGCAATGGGCGGATGTCAGGCAGAGATCGGAGTTTCATCAGCGATGGCGGCGGCAGGATTGACGGAAATCTTAGGCGGAAGCATTGGACAGGTCATGATGGCAGCAGAAATTGCCATGGAACATCACCTTGGACTGACCTGTGATCCTATCAAAGGTCTTGTACAAATCCCATGTATTGAAAGAAATACAATGGGCGCAATGAAAGCCATCACAGCCGCAAATATTGCTCTGGAAAGTGACCCTACGAAAGCAAAAGTAACCCTGGATGAAGTAATTCAAACCATGTGGGAAACGGCTTTATCGATGAGTGACCGTTTCAAGGAAACCTCAGAGGGTGGGCTTGCCATTGCAGTCAATGTTCCTGAATGTTAAAAGAAAACAATACTGTTTTATATATAAAATCCTTAGATGATGAGTCTAAGGATTTTTTTTATGGCAAAATTTAAAACTTAATGATAAAAATTCAGACTACTTTTTATTCAACAAATAAGTCTTCCCATTCTGAATCAGTTGCATCTGCTTACTTTCCGGGATAAAGAGAATGACAATGTCGGCCTGTTCAAACCTGTATTTATTTTTTTCAATGTTTTCCAGTGGAAATTCAGGTTGTCCTGTTCCCTGTGCATACAAGATTCCGTCTTTGGAAAATACAGTCAACGGAATCGGGATTTCTTCTGTTTGATATTCTCCGGCATATTTTTCCAGTTCAACATCTGATTTTGTATCAAATGACGGATATTGATAGTCTCTTCCATACAATTGATTTAAAATGCCAACATATAAATCGTTGTGGGCTAAATTTTCTCCATTAACAGTTACTGCAAAAGAAAGTTTGTCCGTTGGCTCATAAGTTAATATTGAATGGGAACCGGCCGTGTCGCCACCATGTCCGTAGGCAATGATATTGTAGAACGGTACTTTCATGATTCCTGTTCCGAAAAATTGTTCTTCTTTATTGGAAATCATCATGTCAAGCGTTTCTTTCTTAATGAATTTACCATTGAATAATGCATCCATGAAGGTATTCATATCCTCAGTAGTAGAGGTGATATCTCCTAAGCCAATGCAGTTGTGGAAATCGAAATCCGCCACTTCTTTCCAGCTTCCATCTGTAAATTTGTAGGATTTAAAGATGTTTTTAGGATTGTCCAACACAGAGAACGTATGCTTCATTCCTGCTTTTTCAAGAATATTTTCTTTCAGGATGACATTGTAAGGTTTCCCGGACAGCTTTTCCAGTATTCTGCTTAAAAGAAAATACGCTGAATTGGAATATTTGGTTTTCTTTCCCGGTTCAAAATTTACGCCCAGTTTTTTAATTTCTGCAATAATTGCTTTATCTCCAACTGCTTTTCCGAAAAGCCAGTTATCCTCTGGTTCACCTACATAATCACCAAGTCCGCTGGTGTGGTTCAGCATCTGCTGTATGGTGATTTTTTGAGCGTTGGGAATTTCAGGATAGTATTTTGACAGCTTGTCATTCAGTTTAAGTTTTCCGTTTTCAACCAATTGCATCAGCATTACGGCTGTAATCATCTTACTGATAGAGCCGATCTGATATTGGGTGTCTTTATCGAAAGTCACGTTTTTTAACTGCGACTGTCCAAAATCTTTGTGGTATTCCTGAACACCATTTCTGAAAATAGAAACACTCCCGATTCCCTGATTTTTTGATGAAATATAATTCAGGAAATCATCAATTTTTTCTTTATTAATGGCTTTTCCGTTGAGATACTGAGCTTCAGTATTTTTAGAAACCGGTAGATTTCTGAACAGGTTTAAAGGAAGTATTTTTCCATTCTGATTCAGATTTCCTTCAAAATGATCCTCTTTGAAAATACCTTTATAGCTGGCATTGATTTTTTTAATGTCAAAACTAAGCTCATTATTACTGAAAGCCGTTTTGTCTACAGGAATGTCATCTTTGCTTTGCTTGGGACTGTTGAGCAGGGAAGTATAACCTTCCGGTCCTTTTTTAATTTTCAATACAACAGGAAGTTTCATCGTCTGGATATCCACTTCACCGTTCCAGGTTCCTTCGATTTGGGCGTGACAAATATGTGCCAGGAAGACCAGCACAAGTAAGAATTTGATTTTCATGATATTTAGAAGTATTTAGATAGTAGAATCTGACATACCAAAGTCATGATCAGGGATACCGCTGCAAAAAGAACGATATGCTGCCATTTTTTGATATTGGTGGCCGTCTTAAAGCCATTATAATAAAGGGTTATGCTATAGATTAAAATAATAATGGCAAACGATGCCATACTTAGTGTCACGGCAATGTCTAAAATGGGTAACGGATCAGAAGGATGGGTCTGATGAGCGATCACTTTTTTCTGAGATTCTTTTACGAATGATAACCTGTCTGTTGCCTGCAGGAGAACCAGTAAAAGCTGTGAAATTAATACGGTGTTAACGATATCAATGAACCTCGTTTTGCTGTTTAAAATCTTCCCTAAAATGAAAAGAACCACTATGGCAAATACAAAACTGATTAAGGTGGGAACAGCTACAGCCTGAACGGTTACCTTATCCAAACTATTAATCCTATAAATGCTGCTAAAATAAGTACCTGTCCAGTATCCCGTCAAAATAGCCAACGCTGTTGCCAGTATCCCAATACCGAGCAGCACTTTATCATCAAATCTTTCAAAAGGATTAAAAATTGTTTTCCAGTTCATCGTACTGAGTTTACAGGTTAGTTTTTATTTGTCCGACTTTAGTGATCAGATCATCCATTTTGTTTCTCATGGTCGGGTAGGAAAGGCCCGCTTGTTTCGCCATTTCCTTAATGCTTCCGCTGGAGAGGAAAAAATTAAGAACAAATTCCTGCTCTTCACGGTTCAGTTTAAGCAGAACGGGAAGTTCGTAATCGCCACTTACCTCCGTTTTACAGTTCGGGCATTTCATCTGACTTACATTTAAAGTATTGTCACAACTTGGACAGACGGTTGGGAGTTTCATTAATTAATTTTTTACGAAAATACTATTTTTTTTAATAAAGTTAAAATGTTTTTTAATAAAGTTAAAAATTTGATTGAGGAAAGGAATGTTTAGGTAGGAGATTATAGGTGGCAGGTTGCAGGAAATAGGTGGTCAAAGTTTGAAAGTACAGTCTTTGATGTATTACTGAAAGCAAAAAAAAATAGTGGTAAAAGACACCCAACAGAAATAAAATTGTTGTAAAGTCCCGTTACCCGCGACCTATAACTCGCGACCTACTATCTGTTACCTATAATCTGCTACCTGTCACCTAAAAATAAATTTGCATTTCCGATAAAAACAGATATTTTTGCCTGAAAAATTAACGATCATGAAAAAATTCTTTACACTGCTGTGTATCGGGGCCTCTTTGGCTGCCTATTCTCAAATCAGTATTCCTGAAACTTCTCCGAAAGGAACGATCACCACTCAAAATGGAATGACTATTCAGTATAAGGATCTGAAATTCAGCAAAGGAAAAGTAACCTATAAAAATGTGCAGAATGGAGCAGAGGAATTTCTCTATGAAAACTCTGTGAAAGCGGTGCAGGAAGCCAGTCCAAATGAAATGGGAAAGGTCTCGACTGAAACTCCTGTAGCAACGGTATCTGAACCGAAACAGGAAAACCCAAAACTTACTGAAAAGTACGATATCAAAAATTATCTTCTGCAGAAGCAGGATTCAGAATATATGAAAGGAAGAACGGTTAATAACCTGGGAACCGCATTTATTGTCGGAGGAGCCGCATGTTTTGTGGTAGGCGGGGTTCTGAATCTTTCCAAGGCTAACGATACGAATGTAAGAAACGGTGAACCAAAAAATGGATCTCCTGTACCTTTGATCATCGGTCTTATCGGAATGGGAGCAGGGGTTACGCTGAAACTGGCGGGACATTCCCAAATGAAAGATGCCATTAATAACTACAGAAATACCGCTGCATCAAGATTCACTCCAAGTTATTACGTTCTGAATAACAGTAATGGAGTGGGACTAATGATGAAGTTTTAGGGATTAGATGGTAGGGATTAGGGATTAGGTTATAGGTAGTGGGTGGCAGGACTTTACAACAATTTAATTGATATTGAGTGTTGTTGTTCACTATTTTTAAAAGTATTCTTTAATAAATTTAAAGGCTGTACTTTTAAACTTTGACCACCTATTACCTGCAACCTGCTACCTATTATCTACCATCTAATTACCTCAATATTCCTCTGATCCTGTTCGCATTCGTGATCAGTTCTTCCAGGTATTCATAGTTTTCTTTTTCCAGGGCTGCTTTAAATTTTCTTAGTTGGCTGATATGCTCGTTCAGAACATCCAGAACGTTTTCCTTGTTTTGTTTAAAGATGGGAACCCACATTTCAGGATGTGATTTGGCAAGACGTACCGTACTGGAAAAACCGGAACTGGCAAGCTGGAAAATGGTTTCCTCTTCACGTTCCTTTTCTAAAACGGTATTGGCCAGGGCGTAAGATGTAATGTGTGAGATATGTGAAATATATGCGGTATGAATGTCGTGATCTTCTGCGTTCATGTAGATCAGGTGCATGTCAAGGCTTTCTGCTACTTTTTCTGCCAGTTGAAGGGCATCCGGTGCAGATTCTTCTTTGTTGCAGATCACTCCTGCTTTTCCTGAGAAACTATTGGAAACCGCAGATGCCGGGCCACTGTTCTCGGTACCCCACATCGGGTGAAAAGCCACAAATCTTGAGCGTTTAGGATGGTCTTTGACCGCATTTACGATGCCTGCTTTTGTAGATCCGGCGTCCATTACGGTCTGTTCATCGGAAATCAGATCAAGGACGTCGGGCAGCAGCTTTCTGGCCGCGTCTACCGGCACGGCAATGATAATAAAGTCAGCATTTTTAACGCCATATTCAAGGTCTGTACCTGCGTCTATAATGTTAAGTTCCAATGCTTCGCGGATATGCTCCTGGTTGTTATCGATTCCGTAGATGAAATCTGCAATGCCTTTTTCTCTTAGTTTTAAAGCCATTGAACCCCCGATTAAACCTGCACCAATAATACTAATTTTCATCTTTTTAAATTTTTAAAAATAAAAAACCCCGTCCTGGGACGAGGTTTTAAGTTATGTTCATAAGAATCCTAGCCCAGATT
This sequence comes from Chryseobacterium sp. OV279, assembly GCF_900128945.1. Taxonomy (GTDB): domain Bacteria; phylum Bacteroidota; class Bacteroidia; order Flavobacteriales; family Weeksellaceae; genus Chryseobacterium. The sequence continues at coordinate 489,075 of NZ_FQUD01000002.1, forward strand.
TGAGTCAAAAATTCTATAATAATATGTTCCGTTATTGAAATTCACCAAGCGAAGGTATAAAATATTTTTTAAACACAGGATATTTTTGGTTTAAATTATCATGTGATCATTGAACACAGTTTTAATCTGCGCTGTGAATAATCGTTCTTTTAACGTCCTTATTCTGTTGTTCGAGGCTTATACTTGTTACTCCACCTTCAAAAAAGAATTCTATATCAGTTTTTTTAGGACCAACGGTGTAGGTTATGGAAATAAGGCCGTCCTGGTTTATTTCTTTTGTCGTATTTGCTTTTGGAAGATTGGCCGACAGCAGCTCTGATTTTTCTACTTCTTTATCTTTGATCGTTCTTCTGTAAACTTCATCAATAGAGGCGTTTTTAAAGATGCATTCCATTTCAGTTTCGTATTCCACCTGTTTTTCAGTACATTCTTTCTGGGTAAGAATTCCTTTGGTTTCAGTAATAGGCGTATTTTCAACGGCAGGTTTTATAACCGTAGTGCTGTCTTTTTTAACTGTTACGGTGGTTTCACTGACTGTTTTTTTTGATTCATTTTGACAGCCTGTAAAAACTAAAAGACCAAGGCAGAAGAAACTTATTTTTTTCATTGCGTATAATTTGAATGTATTGGGCTTAAAAATAATGAATATTCTTCTTTAAAGTTGATTAAATCTAAGATTTTAAAGTTTTTTTTAATTGATGAACTTAAACAGGTTTTATTAAAAATGATATTCAAAATCTATTTTTGAAGCTGAATTTAAAAAAATGCAACAGAATTATGATCATATTCCCGCAAAAAATATGATGGATGACAGAGGAGATTCATCTATTTTTATACTTCATAATTTGTTGTTTGTAGAAGAGGTTCATGTAAGCTTTACAATAAATCTTTCGTATTTAAAGAATTGATTAGATTTGTAAAATAACCGGTCCAAAACACAATCATCATGAAGACTTGTTTTTTCTACACCTTGTTGATATTGATAGCTTCTGTAAGTCTAAGCCATGCAGGAACCAATACAACGGATATGGATAAACTTTATTCCATAAAATTTGATACAGTAAAAATCAAAGAATCATTCAAAGAAGATGATACTTCCGTTAATGAATTTTTGAAAGACAGGTTGAAACCCATCCGCAACAATTTTAAAAGAATCAATTCCATTACAAAGTGGAGTTCCATAAAAAAGAAAGATATAGAAGGAGAATCTGCAGAAGGCGGTGAAGCGGTATTTTATGAGCAGAAAGGTCGCCTGGAGAAGATAACGGCAAGACTTTACGGAGAAATGGGACAGGTACTCACCGAATATTATCTGCTGAACGGAAAACTGTCTTTTGTTTTTGAAAAAATCTATACCTACAACCGGCCTATGTTTTATGACATCAAAGCCATGAAAGAAAATAATGACACGGAAGCTTTTGACTTTGAAAAATCTGAAATAGAAGAGAACCGGAATTATTTTGAAAAAGGGAAACTCCTTCATGCAATCAACAGTTTAGATTGTGGAGCGCCTTTCAGCAGTGATTATATTGCTGAAGAAGAGAAAAGATTTTCGGAATCATTTCAAAAGCTGCTGAAACTGAAGAATGAGAAATAGGATAATGTAACAATGTATCAATGTACCAGTTTACCAGTTTACCAATGAATTAATCAATCCAAATAATATAAATAATTATTAATCAATTAATTGTAGTGTTTGTTAGATTATTACATTTCTAGACTGATAAATTGTTAGATTGTTACATTGTTACATTACTTAAAAACTCTGCAGATTCCCCGGCAGCACACCCTCTGCAGGAAGGTTCAGCCGCCGGATCTACAGTTCCGGTTCAGTATAGGTCAACGGGATTTGGAGTATACTTATCAAATTTATTTTGCTGACCAATACCGGAAACGGAAGTTAATATGGACTGTGTGGACTGTTGTTTTCTCGTTACATAAAAGAGGGTATTCTGCGCAACCTGTTCAATATTGTTACACTATTAAATTGTTACATTGTTACACTGTTACATTATTCAAAAACCTATGGATTGGAGATAATCAATGTTGAAGGAATATCAGACAGCCACAGACTCTTACTGTCGATCAGGTTTTTCCAGCTTTTGCTGCTGACCAGCATCAGGTCCTGCGCGTTCAGGAATTCTTTCTCGATCTTTTTCTCGTTATATAAAGTGATGTGATTGGGTGCTACCTGTTCGATGCTTCTGATCAGTTCCTTTACCTCAATATTGTTGCGGATCTGTCCTGCAGCATCCAGAATAATGATTTGTGAATTGTTATTGTTGATCAGCCTTTTGGCATATTCAAGCAGATAAAAATCGCTCAGGTTAAAGATTGGAACAAATACCTTATCGGCGGATTTGAAATCTTTTTCTACCATAACCCCAACAGGAATATGGGTTTTGTCGAGAATCTGAAGCGTAAAGTCGTCAAAAGGAGAGTTGTTGAAAATATTTCCTTTGCCTTTTACCGTGTTCAGAAGTTTTTCCGGGTTGATGATCTTGGTGGTGAATCCTAACAGTCTTCCGAGCAAACTTCCTTCATACATAGATTTACCCAGCATGATCAGAAGAAGGTCATAATTTCCTTTATTGGAGATCCCCGTAAGGTCGTTTTCAATGTCTGTAGACGCTTTGAAAAGAGTAGTCACTTCCAGTTTCAGGTCATGGGATGTTTCAATCACATTTTTGAACTGAGCATCTTCATACTCATTGATGTCGTAGGCATGCATTTCATCTACCGGAGCAATATTCACTGCAGTAATGCTTTTGTTGCCGTTCATTTTATTGGTAAAATCATGAGCCAGTTTCAGCAAAGTACTTCCGGATTCAGGTTTATCAAAAGACAGCAGGACACGGTATTTGGAATCGTTGTCGTCATGGGTTTCTTCGTCGCTGCTTTTTTTAGATTTAAAAATAAAATTAATAAAGTCTAAAGCAGGTCCCGTCATAAACGTGGTAAATAAAGCCATAATAACCAACATCGCGAAGATTTCCGGGCTTAATACCCCAAGATCATACCCGATGTTCAGGACGATAAGTTCCATCAGTCCCCTTGTATTCATCAAGGCACCGATCGTTAAACTTTCTTTCCAGTTGATGCCTACAAACCGTGCCGTGAGGGCACTTCCTATAAACTTTCCTGTAACCGCGGTTAAGATGATAAATCCTGCCGTAAGCCAAAGGTGACCGTCATTCAATAGCCCGATTTGTGTACGTAAACCGGTAAATACAAAGAAAAGAGGAAGTAAAAGAACTAAAGCCACATCTTCCACTTTATCGATGAAAAGGGTGCGGAATTTCGCATTCTCCGGCATAATCGCTCCCGCCATAAACGCTCCGAATAAAGCATGGATACCAATCACTTCAGTAGCATACGCAGAAAGGATCAGGGTCAGGAAAAAAATAGCGACCATTGGTTTGCTGATGGTATTTTTGCCCGCCTGAAGATCCCCGATTCTTTTCAGGAACGGTCTCACGATTTTGATCATTAAAAATACATAAGCGATGGCCATAATGATCACATAGATGGAACTGGTAAAAGAACCTGCTTTTACAATTGCAATAACGGCTGCAAGGATACACCATGCCGTAATATCATCGGCTGCGGCACAGGTAATAACGATGGTTCCCAGTTTTGTTTTCTGAAGATTTCTCTCCTGAACAATCCTGGCCAGTACCGGAAATGCCGTGATACTCATTGAAATGGCAATAAACAGGGCAAAAGATGTAAACTGAATGCCTTCTGGCGCAAATTCCTGATACACAAAATAAGAAAGTCCTATTCCCAGGGCAAATGGGATGATAATACTCGCATGACTGATGACTACGGCATCATGAGCTTTTTTTCTTAGTACACTCAGATCCAGCTCCATTCCTACGATATACATAAACAGAATAAGTCCTATCTGGCTTAAAAACTGTAAGTTACCTAATGATTCTTTCGGGAAAAGGAAAGCAGAGAATTCAGGGAAGTACATCCCGAGTAATGAAGGTCCCAAAACAATACCCGCAATCATTTCACCGATGACGGTAGGCTGCTTGATTTTCATACAGATCCATCCGAAAAGTCTGGCAACCAGAATGATGGTGACGATCTGGGCAAGAAGCAATGCTAAAGGATGATGAAGATTGGCTTTAAAAGATTCCTGGAAGTTGTCCCAGGTAGAGCCGGTGCTTGTTTTAGTGACTATATTTTCCTTGATCTCCAGCGTCTGTCCCTCTATAATAAAGAAGTACATCAGGCAGGAAAAAAAGGCGATGGTGGCTATGTAAAAAATTAAATTTCTGTATTTTCCCCAGTTCATGATTCCTATATTTTAATGCAAAGTTGATGAGAATATATTGATGTTAAATGCTCCTGTTCTTAAAATGTAATAAATGTTCTAAAAAATGTAATAAAAACGGGATGAGGGTTGGAAGATGGAAGAGGGAGGCGGGAAGTTACTGTGGGATATGTTTTAAATTTCTACTTTTAAATTTAATTTCTTACCCATGTCAAGGTTCAAAACCTTGACATGGGTAGCTGGAATAAAGCAGTTCTTGAATTTAATAAAAGTGTACTTCATTTATATTTCAAACCTCCATAACTTCCATCCTCCAGCTTCCCTCTTCCTTTCTTCAAAAATCTACCTGAAAGAATACCCCAATCCGATTCCTACTTTCCAGGCTCCGTTTTCAGCGGCGGTTTTTGTATTGTAATACACCGGTATCTGAAGCGCTATCTTTTTGTAAACCGCAGTAATACCAGCTCCCAGGTTGGGCGTGACAGGACTGTTTTTGGTTCCCGGAGAACGGTCCTCTTTAATTCTAAGCGATGGAAGCATTCCGGCGATCAGTTTAAGGTCTTTATGGGTAAAGCTTACATTCGGGCCTGTAAAATTGATAAAAGCTCCATGATCCACATATCCGGCCGCTACAATTCCGTCGAAAAAGGAGGCCTTAACCTTTGAACCTGTTTCCTGGGAAAAGCAAAGCCCGGATATGAGAATTCCTGCTGCATACAGACAGTTTTTCATTATAAAATCATTTAATCAGCAGCAAAAATACGTTGGAAAGGTCGTGTAAAAGGGGAGGATGTAATGAAACCGTTACATTTTGCAGTGAAACCGCAAAGGTCTGAAAGATCTACTTTCCGAAGCGTTCCATTAATGAATGTTTATAAGCTTCCCCGATCTGAAGCTTCAGGAAATTATCGCCTTCCGACTGAATCGTACTGATAATTTCGTTGGTGGAAAATACTTTAATGGAAGACAGGGCAATGATCTCCTTTTTATTCACCTGGGCGAAATCTTTGGAAGGAAGCATTTCGAGAAGCGTCTTAAAACTGAGGTTTTTAAGGACGATGGTGGTTCCGTCGTTCAGGATGATATCTTTGTCGCGGCTGTCGATGTCCGAGGTTTTAATATAAGCGATCTGTTCTGTGAAAATAACCGTTCTGCCGATATTGGTATTCCATTCGATCAGATCTTTTTTGTGAGGAAGATCCACCAGCTCTTTTGCTTTTTCGAAGGCCTGAATCAGTCTTTCTTTTTTGATGGGTTTTCGGACGTAGTCTACCACATTCAGGTCAAAAGCTTCGGCTGCATATTCTTTGTAAGCCGTAGTAAAGATGATTTTTTTGGAGCCGGAAATAATTTCTGCAACCTGAAGCCCGGTCATTCCCGGCATTTCAATATCAAGAATGCAAAGATTGCAGTCGATGTTATCAATTTCACTCAGGAAAATTTTAGGGTCGTTAAATGCCTTTACCACTTCTACATCTTCGATCTGCTCGCATAGAAGTTTTAAATAACTGATGGCCAGTAATTCATCATCAAGAATAACGCATTTTATCATAGAATTCCCCTAGATTGATTTTTAATTCTGCCGTGAAGATACCGTTTTTTGAGCTTTTCTCGAGCTGATAATGATTGTTGTAAATCATTTTCAACCTTTGATCCAGTGACTGGCTTCCAAAACCGCTGTTTTCCTTCGTAAGAATATTTTTTAAAGAAGCTTTGTTACTGACTTTCATGATGAACATTCCGTTTTCAAGTTCCAGATGAATGGAAATAAAGGAATCCTGGGCCAGAAAATCAGTATGTTTGAATGCATTTTCAATAAGATCAACAGAGATCAGCGGAGCGAAAACCTTTTCTTCATACACGGTATCCGACTTATTGATTCTTGATTTGATCCTGAAATCAAAAAGTGGATTGATCTTTATTTTATTGATCTCGATAAGGCTTAAAGCGAAATTCAGTTCCTCCTTAGGGCTTACAAATTTATTGTTGCTTTCGTATAAAATATAATCCAGAACATTCGCAAGTTTATCCAGCGACATATACGTCTGGTAGGCATGCGACTGGACAGAATTCAGAATATTTTTGAAAAGATGGGGATTCAGCTTGGTACCGATATGTTCCAGCTGGACCTCATTCAGTTTCTGTTCAATGATTTTATTCGTTTCGGTAAGTCGGGTGTTTTTCTGTCTGAACCTGCCGTTCTGGCTGAAAAGATAAATACTGACCGTAAGCAGGAAAAAAATAGCAAATACTCCAATGAATATCAGATAATCGTGGATCATGTAGTAATTGCCTTCCATAGAAAATATGATTTGATGCTACTATTTAAAATCAGTTCAATTTAACCATTAAGAACATTTAAGCTGCTAAGATTAATGAAGAAAAATATCAAAGGTATTTGTAAAGCATGCTGCTTATTATTTGACATCGTCAAATTCTTAATTATTCTTTTTGGATCAGTTTCTAAACTTCTTAATGTTTAAAATAAATTTTACTTACTTCAGTTTTTTCAAAGAGTTGAGCGTGACCGTTTCCTCACATTTTTCAAAAGAGATCTCATACAAAGGATTTTTCTCCGGATATGTAATCACATAGTCAGGACAGGGCTTTTTCTGAGCATGACTTCTGTCGAAATCTACTTTTCCGTTGGTAATGATACTGTCTTTTATAAATTTCTCATCAATTTTATAGGTAGCCATTCCGTTTTTAGCCTCTTCAGAATATTTGAATTCCTTAGAAAGGGTTTCTGCAATCACACGGCTGTTGGGAAGATACCCGCTGCAGCTCGCGCCTTTTTTGTTTAGAATAAAAAATACAAGAATCAGCCCCGGAATAAGGCCTATTAAAAAGAATTTAATTTTTTTCATTAGAAAATTAAAAGATTGATATCGTGGTAAGTAAGTCCGAAACGGTCGCAGATCACTTTTTTGGTGTGTCTTCCTTTGTACATGTATAAGCTCTGCTTCATTTCGTTTTTGCGGATCAGCATATTTTCAAAACCGCCTTCCTCATCATAATTCAGGATATAGGAAAGGAAGAAATTGGAAATCGCTTTGGTCGTGGTTCTCGGCATTCTGGACGTAAGATTCGGAAGTCCACAGTGGATTACACCGTGTTTGATGATGTAAGGATCTTCCATCGTTGTCAGTTCGGATGTTTCGATCACTTTGCCGTTATCTATAGTAATATCTATGATGACACTTCCTTTTTTCATTTTCGCGACCATTTCTTCGGTAACGATAGGTGTCATATTTAATCTTGGAAGGGCACCGATCACTACATCTGCACGCCTCAAGGCTTTGCTTAACTCTTTAGGATCAATGATGGAAGTTGGAACCCTGCTGTCTACAAGGGTGTGCAGTCTTCTCAGCTTGGAAAGTGAGTTGTCAAAAACCCTTACGCTGGCTCCCAGTCCGATGGCTGCTTTTGTGGCAAATTCGCCCACAATTCCTGCACCCAAAATAACAACTTCCGCAGGTCTTACTCCTGTGATACCGCCCAGCATTAAGCCGTTTGACAGGGCAAGAAGTTCGGATGCATATAAAATAGAAACGGTTCCTGCAATTTCGCCGACCAGTCTTACCAAAGCAAGCTGTTTGTATTCGTCAACGATAAATTCAAAAGCAATGGCATTGATCTTTCTCTCTGCCAGTTTCAGGAAATAATCTTTGTCTCTCAGATTGATCTGAAGGGCCGAAACCAGATAGGTATTCGGTTTCATGAATTCAATCTCTTCTTCTGTAGGAGGATTGATCTTTAGAATAAGATCCTGCCCGAAAGCTTCTTTAGGATCATTGGTGATCTTTGCTCCCGATTCAGAATACTGAAGATCTGTAAAAAAAGAGCCTTCACCGGCACCGGCTTCTATAATAAGCTCATGACCGTGTTCTACCAATACCTGTACCGCGTCCGGAGTAATGCAGGTTCTCCTCTCATTAAGACAGGTTTCTTTAGGAATTCCAATACTGAACTGTTTTCCTTTCTTTATAACCTCCAACTTTTCTTCTTTCGGCATCAATTCTTCTTCAGTAAAAGGAGTAAAAATATTTGTAGTACTCATTCTTTAAATAAATTATGTCTTACAGGTTGTTGTTTTTCAATTGAATTTATAAGCAAAGATACATAATATTTACTCGAATGAAATTTCTCTTTCATCCCCTGTATTCACGATGCTCATTGTGTGGTACTTAAGCCCGTAGAGCTCTTCTTCGTATACCTCAGGCCATTCTATGATACACAGAAAGGCGTTATCCAGATATTCTTCAATGCCGATATCATACACCTCTTCGATGTTTTTTAAACGGTAAAGATCAAAGTGATAAATCTTACCTTTTGGAGTATTGTATTCGTTGACAATAGAGTAGGTAGGAGAGTTCACTTCATCCTCACTTCCCAGATTTTTGAGAAGAAACTGAGTGAACGTTGTTTTACCCGCGCCAAGATTACCCTTTAATAGAAGGATGTTATGCTGTAAGTCAGGAATGATCTTATCGACAACTTCCTGCCATTGTTGTAAGGACTGTATTTTCATCTATAAAATTTGGTTCAAAATTACAGATTTTAAAAAATATTGAGATGTTTATTTTTCGCTGCTTTTTATCTATATCAATAGTATTGATGTTGAAAATAGAGTTCCCATTAAAATTGTTTTAGTGATTGTTTTTTTATTAGTAATGTGGCGAATATTTTAGATTCTATTCATTTTTATTTTATTTTTAATTCATATAAAATAACACGTAATTGTTTGATATTATATGTGTTGTAATTTGTGATTTTAACATTAATTATTTTGCAGTAAGTACATTAGCACCATAAAAGAAATCAAATGTGCTTAAACTTTGATTCATTTTCAAACTTAAAAAATAACACAATGAAAAAAACATTTTTATCTCTAGTTTTAACAGTTACTTTCGGATCTAACGTTTTTGCGGCTGTTTCGAATAATGAAAATCATAAGTCATTAAAGTCTGTAAGTATTGATGATGTAAAGTTTTTAAAAGGATTATGCACTATGCGTCTTACTTATACCAACCCTAATACAGGGCAAAGTACAAGCTGGATTGAATCATATGAGACAGCTACTGCTGAAGAATGCGGGAAATTATTAGCTAGTAGGCTTCGGGAATTAAGCGCAAATACTATTACAAGTGCAGATTAGATTATTAAATTTAGATGAGACTGCTTATAGTTGCTTTTCGAGATGTATTATAAGCAGCCTTAATTTTCTTTAAATATAATTTTAAACAAGTTCGAATGAAGAACAAAATTTTTCTTTTTTTAAGTGTATTAATGCTGGTTTTCACACGGTCTCAAAATTTACATATTAAATATACTTATGTAAATCCCGTCAATTTTTTAATAAATGAAGATTTATATGTATCGGGCAATTATGCTTTAAGTATAAGAGATTCTGTGATGCTTAAAAAGGAAAAAAATCAGTTGAAAGTTGAAGGGAATAATGTTGAAATACTAGGGAAAGTAACGAAACAAAAGACTAAATACTATAAAACTTCTTTAAATGAAACCTTAATTATTAATGAATTTATTGGAGAAAATTCCTATTGGATTTCTGACCAGCTTCCGAAAATAGTCTGGAATACAAATTTTGTAGAAACCAAAAAAATTGGAAAGTATGTTTGCAAAAAAGCAACAGCCGTCTTTAGAGGAAGCAAAGTAGCGGCTTATTATGCCCTGGATTTACCCTTTAGTTTTGGACCCTATAAATTCAGTGGATTACCTGGTGTTATTTTAGAGGTTACGGAAGATGAAAAGTCGGTTAATTCGTGGAAAGCAGACCTTATTGAATCTTATGTTTCAAAAAAAATAGAATTAATGGCTCCGAAGAATAATACGATTTCCTATAAAGAATTTATTCATTTACAGGAAAATAAAGACCTTGAGGAAGTGAAAAGGCTAACTTCCAACCTTCCAAGAGGAGCAGTAGTACATATTGATTCACCCAAAAGAAATGGTATCGAAAAAAAATATGAATGGGAAGAGTAATATGACGAAACTTTTAATCTGTCTGTTATGGTGTTCATTTTATTTTGGACAACATAACAGGATTACATACGAATATACTTATAAAACGGACTCTTTACATAGAGAAAGGAAAGAAAAAGAAGTGATGTTCCTCGATATTTCGGAAAAGGGTTCTAATTTCTATAGCTATCCCAGATATGTTTACGATTCTTTAAAAAATGCTCAGATCCATAAAACGTCCTCATTAAAATTGAGTGAATACAACTTTTCAAACTTTCAGGATAAATCGAAGGTGAAATTTTCAGTCAAAAAAGTATATCCGGATTACGAAATTCTTCAGCAGGATCAAATAGGGACAACAACCTACACAATTAAAAAAAATAATACGTTGCATTGGAATATTCTTCCTGAGAAAAAGAAAATCAAAGGTTTTACCGTTCAAAAAGCAACAACGTCTTTTGGAGGTAGAAAATGGGTGGCTTGGTTTACTGATGAAGTTCCAATTCAGGACGGACCGTACTGTTTTCATGGCCTGCCAGGTTTAATTCTGGATGTTGAAGATAGTTTGGGAGATCATGCCTTCAGCTTAATGGGCATTAAAAAAGAAATTCCTGATTTTGAAATAACTGGTACAACCGGAACTATAATTTCACCAGAAAAATTCAATCAGCTTTGGAATAATTACAGGAAAGATCCTTCAGTCAGCATTAAAAATATATTTTTAAACTCTAATATTCAGGCTAGTGTAAGTTGGAACGGTGAAGAAATGAAACAAAGTGATATTATCCGAAATCTGGAGAAACGAACAAAAGAGGAGCTTAAAACGAATAATAATTTTATTGAATTGTCTTTATATGAATAATGGAATTAAATGATCATAAAAAACCGGCTGAAAAATACTTCCAGCCGGTTCATCATTTAATAATACAAAGACTACTGTTTAATGATCTTGTTGATAACGGTCTGGCCATTGTCCAGTGTTACCTTAAGGATGTAAATTCCTGAAGCTAAATGTTCAAGCGATACTTCCTGTACCTGACCTCCTGTTTTCACAAGCTGTCCGGAAATAGTATACAGCTCAAAAGATTTTACTTTCTCCTTCGAATCGATCTTTATAAAAGATGCGGCCGGATTCGGGTAGATTCTTAACTTATCTTTTACCGTTTCAAGAGTAGATAAAGTACCCGCCTTGATTTCAAAATTGTCAAAAGAAAGATCAAAATCTCCCGCCGTCCTGTTGGCATTAATTCTAACTTTTACAAACTGGTTTTGATAAGCGGCGAGAGAATATGTTTTTTTGATATAATTTCCTGTACCCGGTTCGTTATTTACCGTTCCTATGGTCGTCCATGTTGCTCCGAAATCCGTAGAAATCTGTACATCAAAGTTCCCCCAGGCAGCTGATGATGCAAACGGGCTGCTGTAGTTCGTCTGTTTATAAGAGAAACTTAACTCATAATTAGCTGCATTTAATGGTCCCACATTGATACTGCTGAATGTTCCGGTTGTGGAGTTGGCAAATAGGTTTTTATACAGATTGGTAGCTGTAGTTCCGTTTCCTGTTGCACCTCTTTCTGATCCCAGTGCGAACGATTGTGGGCTTGTTCCGGTAGTCCATCCCTGTGGGAAAGTGGTGGTCATAAATTCTTCCTTCCATGGAGCCGGTGTTGTTGGGACGGTAGAGAATGCGACTGTTTTCCATGGGCTTTTTTCACCCGGCGAACATATTCTTCTGATCCAGAAATAATAAGTACCGTTTGAAAGACCTGAAACCACTACAGAATTGGTTCCTGAAGCTAAGGTTACAAATGTATTGGTGTCCGCCGGTGGCGTGTTCACCGAAGAAACAAAATATTCATATCCCGATGCTGGCTGTTGATTATTAACGTTCGTCCATGAGATATTAGCTCCATTGTAAGTTTCCGCATTTAAGGTCACAGAAGCAAGTTCAGTACAGCTTGGTGCCGGTTCCCAGATTACATCATCCACATACATATAAGACCATGTGCTTCCGTCCACTCTTCTGATTCCCAGATGATCGGCGGATCCTGAATAATTGTTTATATACACTACATATTCCTGATATGTCGTAGTCAACGGTATGGTTTCAATGATTTCAACGTTGGCAGAAGAAGTTGTTCCTGTTAAAGCCACGATCTGAACTTTGATATCAGCCGAAGTTCTTCTTGCTTTAAAACGGAGTCTGTGCGTTCCGCTGCTGATGTTGGTCAGTTCAGGACTCACCAGAATCATTTTCGTAGCAGCCTCCGTTGCAGTGGCGCCATTTCCGTAAAAACTGATGTTATTCGGTGACGAATTGGCATCCGTTGTGGTTAAGCTGATGGTTGGTGTAGAACCGTTATTCGAAGTCAGAATTTTACCCCAGCAATTGGGAAGATTATTGGTTCCTGAAACGGAATCAAAACTTTCGTAGAATGAAGAAGCTGGCGTACAGGTTGTATAAATACTTACCGTACTGGAATAAGAGCTTTGACACTGAGTGCTTACACTTTTTCCGCGGATGAAATACTGAGTATTCGGCTGTAGTCCTGCAATATGTTGTGACAAAGTAGAAGTTCCCAATGTGAAAGGTGATCCCGCTACCATTGAAGTGAAATTACTGTCTGTAGCCACTTCAATTACGGTGTTAATCGGCAGTGCGCTTCCGTTTTCAGTAACAGGCCATGTTACGTCAAATGAATGGGTATTGGCGTTGGAAGCTGCAATCCCATTAACAGGAATCGGGCAATTGGTGATAGAACTGCTTACAGGATTCTGAGTGTTGTATAATGGTCCATTCGTACAGTTTGAATTCACTGCATAAACCGTGTAGGTATACTGATTATTTCCGCGGATGCCGTGGTTATAATTGTTTTCAAAAGTAGTATTGGCTCCGTAATACGCTACATAAGCATTCAGAGAAGTATTTTCTCCCGTAGTGTATACCGTTCCGTTGGCGGGAGCATTAGGTACCGTTCCGTTTACATTTCTCAGGATAAGGTATTTGTCAGCGACCGGAGAACTGGCTGTAAAACTTCCGTTGATGATGATTCCTGTATTCGTTAAAGCTAAATTGGAAGGCTGGGCTGTTGGAGCCATACATGGAGTGGGAGCCGTCCAGTTAAAAGTCAGGCCTTGTGCAGCCAGAAAACTGTAGTTACTAGCGATTCCTGCAGAAGAATTGCTTCCTGCTACCGTATTATTCCAGTTGCTGGTGGCATTTCCGGAAGCCGTTCTGTTGTTGTAATCACTGCTTGAAGTTCCGCGAAGTCCCACCTTGGCATTGGTTGCACTTGGCGTTCCCTGAGAATTCATGCTGTAAACGTATTTAATGCTTCCGTTTTCATGTAATCTCGCCTGGAAATTCCAGTCGTGGTGAGAGGCCGCAGTGGCAGGAGAAGCCCCATAAGGCCTGAAATGACTCCATTGAACCACAAATTCACGGTTGGGAGCACTTCCGGTCACCGCATAATCAATAGATCCCTTTAATCCATTTATATTAAAAAGAGATTCAAGGTCTGCAGACAAAGGGGAAATCACCCCCGAATAAGAAGTTCCTGAACCGATAGGATCCGTGGAGCTGGATGTTGTACTTCCAAAGCTGATGAACCCATTGGCGTGTACTTTTATGGAATTAAATGCAGTTCCATTAAAAGGAAAAGAGAAGGGAATAACGTCATTCAATGTGTAGACATTTTCGTCCAGAAGTCCTATTCCGGTAGATGCCGTAGCAGTAGCGATATTGGTTGCGCCGGATAATGGTGTATACGTTCCCTGATTCTGTGAGAAAGAATAATAAGAGACAATCTGTGCATTCATAGAGGCCCATCCTGAGAGGACGAGAGCTCCGGCCATGCGTAATTTTGACCGCGTGAGCAGTCTAAAGAATTGAGTTGTAATCATGCTTAATGTTTAAAAATTTTCAATGCAAACTTATTATTTTTAATTAGAATTGATTTAAATAAGAATTGTGATATAAATCATTCTTTTCAGGGAAGTTTTTTTCTTCAAACTAAATATTTAATTTTACACTATGATTTCCAAACAGACCATAGACAAAATTTTCTCAACGATACGGGTAGAAGAGATAGTAGGAGAGTACGTTCAGCTGAAAAGAGCCGGGTCTAACTTCAAAGGGCTCAGCCCTTTTCATGAGGAAAAGTCGCCAAGTTTCGTTGTTTCACCAAGCAAACAGATTTGGAAAGATTTCTCCACCGGAAAAGGAGGAACGGCCATTTCTTTCCTGATGGAGATCGAGAATTTTACTTATCCTGAAGCCCTTCGTCATGCCGCTAAAAAATACGGGATTGAAATCGAAGAAGATCAGCGTGAATTTTCAGAAGAAGCAAAACATGCACAGACGGAGAAAGATCAGTTATACAAAATTCATGAAGTAGCCAATTCCTATTATCAGGAAATTCTTTGGGATTCTGAAGAAGGAAAAAGTATTGGTCTGGCTTACTTCAGGGAACGTGAGCTGAAAGATGATATCATCAGAAAATTCCAGCTTGGATATTCGCCGGAAAAGAAAAATTCCTTTACGCTTTATGCCGAAGAAAAAGGCTATACAAAGGAGATTCTTGAAAAATCCGGACTTTCCATATTCCCTGAAAATACACCATCCGGGATCGACCGTTTCCGTGAAAGGGTTATTTTCCCGATCCACAGTTTTTCGGGGAGGGTTTTAGGTTTCGGAGCCAGAATTCTTAAGAATAATGTAAAAACCGCCAAATATCTCAACTCGCCGGAAACGGAAATTTACCATAAGTCTAATGTACTTTATGGTTTAAATCAGAGTAAACAGGCTATTTCAAGAAAAAATATCTGTCTTTTAGTAGAAGGCTATATGGACGTAATCGCGCTTCATATGTCCGGAATCGAAAACGTTGTAGCGAGTTCAGGAACGTCTCTGACAACGGAACAGATCAAGCTTATTAAAAGGCTGACAGAAAATGTGACGATCCTTTTTGATGGGGATAATGCCGGAATTAAAGCCAGTTTCAGAAGTATCGATATGCTGCTTACGGAAGGAATGAACATCCGTGTTCTTCTATTTCCTGATGGCGATGACCCGGATTCATTCTCAAGAAAACATCCGCAGGAATATGTAGAAAAGTTCATCGAAAATGAAGCGATGGATTTCATTGATTTTAAAGCTGAAATTCTTTTAAAAGAAGTCGGAAACGACCCCATTAAAAAAGCGGAAGCCATCAGAGATATCGTAAAATCTGTAGGCTTTGTTCAGAATGCTTTAAAACGGGAAGTTTATCTGAAGGAGGTTTCCAATAAATTCGGACTTTCGGAGCAGAGTCTTTTCAACGAGCTTGATGTTCAGAAACAGATCACGCAGAACCAGACACAACACGTTCAGCAGCAGAAAGAAAAAGTTCAGCCAAAGCTTGAAATAGTACCTCTGGATGAGGAAAAAGAAGATCCTTATCTGTATGACGTTCTGTTTATGGAAAGTAAGCTGGTAGATCATATGCTGATGTTTGGAGATATTGTTCTGAAAAGAACCAATGAAAAAAATGAGGAGTATCAGATTACCGTGATTGAAGAAATTCTGCTGCATTTTGAAGAAGAGCAGTATAGCTTTTTGGTTAAAGGGAACGAAATTATCATCAATCAGGTGAGAGACGGTATTCAGAAAGATGAGCTGAGAAGCGGAAACTTTTTTGTGTCTCTGATGGACGAAGAAATTACGTCAAAAGTGGTGGATGCCCTGATGCCTTTGGATGAGCTGGAAAACTGGGGCTCCAGAAATATTTATCCTCCAAATTATGGCGACAAAATAGCAGAGCAGGTCCAAGGTGATGTTCTGTTGCATAAATATAGGTACATCGATTATCTGATCAAAGAAACAGCACGACAGCTGGACCAGTACAGCGGAACGGATGAGGTAAAATACTACGAGCTGATTAAAAAGATCACGCTGCTGAAACAGGCCTCAATCAGACTCAGCGATATTATTGAATATTCTCCTATCAAAGGCATCTACATCGACAGGAAAAGATAAATTGACAGACATTCTGCTGATCATCACGCTGATATTCTGTGACAAAAAGTCCTATAAAATTTTAGGAATAAAAGTTGTAATTTAAACTTCGAAAATAGTTAATAATACATAATAGAAATATGGACATTAAAAAAGACTTCAGAGATTTCTCTGTAAAACATTTAGGAAACAACGGTTTGGTTACCGATCAGTATATGGGAATGTACGGCCCAACAAACCTTACGCCATATATCATGGAAGAAAGAAGATTGAACGTTGCACAGATGGACGTATTTTCACGTCTGATGATGGACAGAATTATCTTCTTAGGAACCGGAATCGACGATCAGGTGGCTAATATCGTAACTGCCCAGCTTTTATTCTTAGAAAGTGCAGATCCATCGAAAGATATCCAGATCTACATCAATTCTCCTGGAGGAAGCGTTTATGCAGGTTTAGGGATCTATGACACGATGCAGATCATCAAGCCGGACGTAGCCACAATCTGTACAGGTATGGCAGCTTCAATGGGTGCTGTTTTATTAGTAGCAGGAGAAAAAGGAAAACGTTCTGCGCTTAAGCATTCAAGAGTAATGATTCACCAGCCATCAGGAGGTGCTCAGGGAGTCGCTTCAGATATGGAGATCAACTTAAGAGAAATGCTTAAATTAAAGCAGGAGCTTTACGAAATCATCGGTCACCACTCAGGACAGACTTACGAATGGGTAGAAAAGTCTTCAGACAGAGATTACTGGATGACTTCTGAAGAAGCAAAAGGCTACGGAATGGTAGACGAAGTTTTACAGAGATCTACAGAGAAAAAATAATTTCCTTTTTTGGAAATAGTGAAAAGCGCACCGGTATCGGTGCGTTTTTTTTATTTTAACCACAAAAGAGGCAAAAGTTTTTGAACACCTTAGTTTTTTAAGTTTACATACTTTGAAAATAGAAGTTCACCTAAGTTCTATGAAAATCTTCGATTCTCAAAAGTGATAAAAATTTGTACCCAAAGGCATTTTATTTATTTCTTAATAATCTTATGAACCGTAGTATTCTTAGAGGTTTTAATTTCTACTAAATAAATGCCGGCTTTCAATGCCTGAATATTAAGCTTTGTAGTATTTCCAGTCAATAATTTCTGCCCTGATACGGTATAAATATTTACTTCTTTAAGATCTTCAGCATTCTCTATTGTGATAAAATCACTTGCAGGATTAGGGTAAATTCTGAATTCCTTTTTACTGTTTTCAGAAACACCTAAAGTCAGGTTTGAAGCTTCTCTTGGAGTGAATGGCTGTCTCTGTCCAAAGCTAAGGCCCAGCCAGTCGTTATTACCCAACTGGATTTGCGAAAGATTGGTTTGTCCTCTCCAGCTTGAAAGATCTTTTCCTTTGAAAAGCTTCCAGGTATTGGTTCCGGATGCACTTCCTGTGAAGTTATTGAGAGACAGAGCGCTAATTTGGTTGCTGCCTGATGTAAAATTAAAATAAGGAGCCTGCGTATGGATGAGTTGCAAAGACTGTTCAGCGGTTAAACTTCCGTTGTATTTAATTCCAAAAACGAAAGAATGAGCTTCTCCGGCGGAACTGCTGGTTCCAAAATCGATAACAACAAGGCTGGTATTGCTTCCCGTTCCTATCCAGTTGGTGATTTGTGAAGAATTGTACCAGCCAGAATTGTAGGCCGCTACAGGAGGAGAGGGATGGGAAAGCGGAGGTGTAGTGGGAGTAAAGCCATAACCAAAGGATGCACCATACCATTTTGCATCGACCAGTGCATCATTGTTGGCCCCATTGTTCAGGTTCATATTTTCTGCGGTAGGGCCGGACCAGGTAGACCAATAGTCTTCAAGGCTTGGAATGTGATGATTGTAATTGATGCTGTAAAGAAACCCTGACGGTATTTCTGCTTCCAGTTTTGAATCTGCTGCGTCAATAGCATTGATGAGATCTTCCATGGTAAGGTTATTTGCATCATAACGGAAGCCCCAGGCATAGGATGTAGGATTATCGTTGTCATTAAAATCAGCGATGAAATACGCTTTTTTAGAGCCTGTTCCTACCCAGAATTTGATGTCATTTTCTGTAAACTGGGCGGAGATTTGCTGTAGACACAGCAGCAGTAAAAAAAGATAAATCTTCTTCATAATATAATTAAATTAAAGTTTTATTCCCGAAACTTTCCTTCCGGAAAAGAATACAAAGTCTCTTTCCGAAGTGAATTCAGATAAGGCAGGTCTCCTGGCTCGCTTCCTTAGATACGCCTTCCCGGATGGTGATCCAGTGGCATCATGTACTTAAAGTTTAAAATAGCTTACAGTTGCGGGTACAGCCCAAGCATTGAATTTCTTCTCACTTGATTCCCTGTTAATGAACAGATGTTCAGCCTTAACTGCTGCAAATATATCATATAAATTTTTGAATGCGTTTTGTGAATTATCTCGTTATTTATTTCTTTTGTTTAATGGTTGGATATTTTTTAGATCGTGATTTTCTGATTTAATAAAGAATAGGAGAGAAGGTTATTGATATTCGGATTAATCTTGTGTTTAAAATTTAAAGCTGCTGATTTATTACAAAATTTACTGAATATTGATTTTATAACTGCTATACACTGACTTCGGAAAATGGAGCGTTAAGAAAATAAATGTTGTGAACGTTAAGAAAATTCTACTGTCCGAAGCGCGGGGCTGTAATTGAAACGAAGCAGAAATAGTCATTCCGCGCAAGTTTTAGAATTTTTAGAGAACAGGATTTATTTTTAGCGGAAGTTTCCAGGTCTTGAACTTTTGATTCTTTTGTTTCAAGACAAAAGAATATGATAAAATATCTGGCGTATTTTATTGAAATTTTCCAACAAAAAAGTTTAAACAAGTTGATTGTTAAAATACAATTATTATTAAATTCAAGATCAGTTTATAATCAATGTATACTTTCGCGGCATAAAAGTAACTATGAGAAAACTGCTGTTATCAGCGATCGTATTCACAGCGCTCGCATCGTGTAAAGATGACGACAAGATGAATAACCAGGATGTCAATTATGCCAGGCTTCCCCAGGAATTTCCTTTCTCCAAATTAGCAACAGTCAATGGCGTGGATGTCATTAACGGAGGATTTGGTTCCGGTGCAGCGGCACATCCTACCAGAAAGGGTGAATTTTATGTAATTACGGACCGTGGTCCCAATACAGACTATCTGAACGGGAAAAAATTTCCGGCCCCAAATTTTACCCCTACCATCATGCATTTTAAAATTAATGCAGAAGGAAATATAGAGATCATTAAATATATCAAGCTTAAAAATCCTTCCGGCCAACCGATTACCGGTCTTCCCAACCCTGCAGGAATGGGCAGTACAGGAGAAACAGCTTATGATTCGTCAGGAAATGTTTTAGGAACAGACAATTACGGTCTGGACAGCGAGAGTATCGTTGCAGCAACAGATGGAACATTCTGGGTATCTGATGAGTACGGACCACACATCGTTCATTACAATGCGGAAGGAGTAGAGCTGGAAAGAATCAGCCCGGTTGGTGTTAATACCGGACCTCGAAAACTTCCTGCGGTTTTAGCTAAAAGAAGAGCGAATAGAGGAATGGAAGGTTTATGCATCACTCCGGACGGAAAGACACTGGTAGGAACGATACAGTCTACCATGTATGTCCCGACAAAAACGTTGGCCACCAATACCACTTTAACCAGAATTGTCACTTTTGATATTGCGACGGGACAGACGAAGCAATACCTGTATAAGCAGAATGGAGGTGCTTCAGACTCGGTATGTGATATTACAGCCATCAGCAGCACAGAATTCCTGGTCATTGAAAGAGACGGAAATTTCGGATCGCAGGGCGGAACCAAAAAAGTATACAGAATCAATATAGCCGGAGCTTCAGATGTGAACGGAACTGATATGACAGCCGTTGACGGAATGAAGATCAATAACAAAGCCTTAGAGCAGTCTACATGGGATGAAATCACCAATGCCGGAATCAAACCGGTGTCCAAAATTTTAGCTGTAGATCTGGTCGCAAAACTAGGATATGAACATGACAAATTTGAAGGAATCGTTTATTTAGGAAACAATAAACTGGCCGTCTTCAATGATGATGATTTTGGAATTTTAGATGACGGAAACGGAAATCCGAAAGCTAAAATCCTGCCTAAGACCGGAAAAGTAGACAAAGGAACAATGTATGTAGTCGATATTCAATAATTAGATTTTTTTTAAGAAAACGGCGGCATCGAAGATGCCGCCGTTTTTGACTCTATATGTTTTAAATTCAATAGGAATTTAGCCGAAACCTATGAATTGAAACCTTCAATAATTTTAGAGAAATCCTCAAGTTTCAAAGCTGCACCCCCGATCAGTCCACCGTCGATATCAGGTTGAGAGAAAATCTCTTTTGCATTATCCGGCTTCACAGAACCTCCGTAAAGGATGGAAACCTCGTCAGCTACTTCCTGTCCGTATTTGGCAGCGATGATGCTTCTGATGTGTGCGTGGATTTCCTGAGCCTGCTCCGGAGAAGCAGTTTCCCCTGTTCCGATAGCCCAAACCGGTTCGTAAGCGATTACCACTTTTTTGATTTCTTCCGCAGAAAGAGTGAAAAGAGCAACTTCAGTCTGGTTTTTCACCACTTCGAAATGTTGGCCTGCTTTTCTCTGCTCAAGCGTTTCACCGTTACAGTATACAGGGATCAGGCCTTTGTCAAGCGCTAATTTGATCTTTCTGTTGCAGTGAGAATCCGTTTCACCGTGGTATTGTCTTCTTTCAGAGTGCCCGATTAATGAACCAGTCGCATCGATAGATTCCAGCATATCTGCAGAAAGTTCACCGGTATAAGCACCGCTCTCATGCTCGCTCATATCCTGAGAAAATACACCGATCTCATCTTTTTCGAAGATATCTTTAGCCATCATCAAGTATAAAGAAGGCGGCGCTATCCATACTTCGCAGTTAGTGGTGTTATTGTTTTTATAGCTCAGTAATTGAATCATCAACTGTTGTGCGTCAATGACATTTTTATTCATTTTCCAGTTTCCTGCAACTATTTTTCTTCTCATAGCCTTATATAATTAGGTAAATTATTATTTGTTATTTTATTTTTTCCAGATTTTTTTGAATTGCTAAATACGGATTTACAAAACAGAAATTTCAATCATTTAAAATCTGCAAAATTCGCAAAATCTGCGTGATATTTAATTATTTATCAATCCCTTCCAGTTTAAACATAAAAGCATACACAAGCGAAATATCCTTCAGATAATCAAATCTTCCAGAAGCACCGCCATGGCCGTAATTCATGTCCGTCTTTAATAGCAATACATTTTTATCAGTTTTCATATCCCTAAGCTTGGAGACCCATTTTGCAGGCTCAAAATACTGAACCTGAGAATCATGCAGTCCTGTGGTTACTAAGGTATTAGGATATTTTTTCTTTTCAATGTTTTCGTAAGGTGAATAAGATTTCATGTAGAAATAGGCTTCCTTATTGTTCGGATTTCCCCATTCGTCATATTCGTTGGTCGTTAATGGAATACTTTCATCAAGCATGGTATTGATCACGTCCACGAAAGGAACCTGTGAAATCACACCATTCCATAAATTCGGACTCATATTCGCTACAGCACCCATCAACAGACCTCCCGCGCTTCCGCCCTGAGCATACAGATGTTTTGGTGAGGTGTATTTTTCTTTAACCAAATATTCTCCTGCATCGATGAAATCGGTAAATGTATTCTTCTTTTTCATCATTTTTCCGTCTTCATACCATTGTCTTCCCATTTCCTGGCCACCACGGATGTGAGCGATAGCAAAGGCAAAACCTCTGTTCAGAAGACTCAGCCTAGTACTGCTGAAAGACGCATCCATAGAATTTCCGTAAGATCCATATGCATAAAGAAGCAGCGGACTGTTTCCATCCTTCTTGTATCCTTTTTTATAAACAATGGAGATCGGAATTTTTGTACCGTCTTTTGCCGTTGCAAAAAGTCTTTCAGTGGTATATTCATCTTTTGCATATCCACCAAGTACTTCCTGCTGTTTAAGTAATGTTCTTTTCCCGGTCTTTAAATCCTGCTCAAATTGAGAAACAGGCGTAATCATAGAGGTATATCCGAAACGGAAATTATCCGTATTGTATTCCGGATTTTCCAGTGAAGAAATAGTGTAAGCCGGTTCGTCAAATGTCAGCGCATCTTTCTTAGCTGTTTTTCTGTCGTAAATAACCAATTGGGTAAGTCCGTTCTGTCTTTCACTGAAAACCAGATAGTTTTTAAAAGCACTCACAGCCTGCATCAAGACATCGCTTCTGTGCGGGATAAAATCTTTCCAGTTCTCAACACCAGTTTTATCCAAAGGCGTTTCCGCTATTTTAAAGTTAAGCGCATCCTTATTCGTTCTGATCAGGAATTTGTCTTCCAAAGGCGTGATCGTATACAAAACATTCTTCATTCTCGGCTGGAAAACTTTGAATGTTCCGTTCGGTTGGTCAGCATCCAGATACCTTGTTTCAGAAGAAGTGGTAGCTCCGGAATAAATCAGGATGAATTTGTGATTTTTGGACTTATATACCGAAATATAATTCGTTTTATCCTTTTCCTCGTAAACCGTCACATCTTTACCAGGATCAGTTCCCAGTGTATGTTTCTTAATTTTTTCTGATAAAAGGGTAACCGAATTGTTTTCCGTGTAAAAAATAGTCTTATTATCATTGGCCCATTCTGCGGAACCTTCTGTGTTTTTAATGCCCAGATCGGTTGTTTTTCCGGTTGTTAGGTCCTTTAAAAACAAAGTATATTGTCTTCTGGAAACATCATCAACACCATACACCAGTTTGTTGTTGTCCGGGCTGATGCTGAAACCGGTAGCACTGTAATACGGGTGACCTTCCGCAAGCTTATCGATGTCCAGAAGAATCTCTTCTGGAGCAGTAAGACTTCCTTTTTTTCTGCAGTATTTGAAGTATTGTTTTCCGGCTTCTGTGCGGGTATAATAATAGTATCCGTTTTCAAAAACAGGCACCGATTCATCTTTCTCTTTAATACGGGCCTTCATCTCCTGGAAAAGTTTTTCCCTGAAAGGTTCCGTATCCTTCATCATGCCTTCCCAGTAGGTATTTTCGGCTTTCAGATAATCAACAACTTTCGTGGAATCTTTTCCTTTTTTGAAATAATCGATCATCCAGTAATACGGATCATTCACTTTATCCCCGTGAATTTCCCGGATGTGTTCCTGCTTTTCAGCAATCGGGGCTTTTAAAGCAGGGAATTTTTGAGATTGTATCGTAGAAGCACTCATAATTAATATTCCCAGATAAAATTTTTTCATAATATGCTTTGTTTTTTGGTGTCTGGTTTAGGCCAAATTCCACAGATTTTTCAAAAGCCTGTAGAAAGTATGCTCCTCATCAGTCACTTTGTTATCAGCTTTGATCAGGGTTTTGGCAAATTGTGCAAATTTTACGCGCTCATCATCCGTAGAGTCGTCAAAGAAACATCTTGCGTGAAATTCAAAGTGGTCTTTCCATTCTTCAGGCTGCAAAAGAGCCAGTGTTTCCAGTTCATTGTCAAGATTCATTCTGAACGGAAATTCGTCTGCCATATACTGCTGAATCAGCATTCCTTCTTCAGGAGCAAATTCTCCGTCTACAGAAGAAAGAATCATTAAAAGATGATAACCGGCAATGGATTTATTTGATTTTTGCATTTGTAAGTGTATGTTTAAGTTTAGTGTTTAAATTGGATTGTTGGCAGCTGTTCTGGGTTGCGAGATACGAGGTTTCGAGGTTCGTGTTTTGTGATTCGTTTTAATTTAAAATTCACAATTCACCATTCACTCATTCACCCTAATCAACATAGTCTTTTGCAGGCTGCTTGTCCACGATTTTCCCTTTCTCCAGGATGAGTACAAACGGATTGCTTCTCGCAATAGTTTTGATGGCAGTGGCGTCCATCATAGCATTTTTAATGGTTTTAAAGGTGTTGTGATCTGTAGAAACACCGTAGATGACAGCTCCTTTTTGAGTATTTACTTTAGCCTCAAGTTTCTGAATAAGATCAGCAGAAACCTCTTTTGGGTGATATGAAAATACCAGAACAGCTTTCGGTGCATTGATGATTTCGTCTGTCAGATCTACCCCTGTAGGATCTTCAATTTTGAATTTAACGATCTCAGATTTATAACCTTCTTTCGTCAGAACAGATTCATTTTTTCCTTCCTCAATTTTCCATGGAGAACCTTCCGCCCAGTATTTTGTTTCTTTAATATAATCATCCTGATTTACCTTTAAAACTTCTCCCGTCTTTTGGTTTTTAAGGGAATAAAAAGTCTTGTATTCAGAAGGATTTTTATTGATTTTTTCCTTTTCGGTTTTAATATTCGTTCCGATTTTATAATCACGGAAGTCGATCAGTGGTTCATGCATAATTCCCTGAGCCATAATGTAAATCATGATCACAGAAAAAAGCCCTAAAAGAGCATATCTGAACTTACCGGAAGACTCTTTCGTATTGTCGCTGCTGTACACATCTTTTTTACGGAACTCCTTTCTGTAAAGGATAAACACGATAATAAGACCGACAAGAAGCACAATGTCTTTAATAAAACTCTGCCATGGCGTAAACTTGATCGCGTCTCCAAAACATCCGCAATCCGTCACCACATTGTAATAGGCAGAATAAAAAGTAAGGAACCCAAAGAAGATACAAAGGGCAATTAACGCTGAAAGTGTAAACTTAAGCTTCAGTTTCAGCAACAGCATAAATCCTAAGAAAAGCTCCAGTACGACCACAATGACCGAGAACAGTAGTGCAAATTTTTCCAGGAAGGGCATATTGAAAACCGATGGCGCGAAATATTCTTCCATTTTGAAAGAAAATCCTACCAGATCCACAGCCTTTACAAAGCCGGACAGAATAAAGATAACAGCAATAATAAAGCGTAATAAACCTTTGATCATAGTAATTTATTTTTGGGTTTCGGAAATATTTTCTTTTTCAGAGAACTTGATCAGACAGAAAACAGCATAGTTCAGCATATCAAAATAGTTTGCATCAAGACCTTCAGAAACAATAGTTTTTCCTTGGTTGTCTTCAATCTGCTTTGTTCTTAATACTTTTTGGTAAATAAGATCGGTAATGGAAGAAATTCTCATATCTCTCCACGCTTCACCATAATCATGATTTTTTCTTTCCATTAAAGCCTGAGCATCATGAGCATACTTATCGTAAAGGCTTAAAACTTCTTCCTTATTTTCATTAAAATCATTAGAAAGTCCTTTTTCAAGCTGAATAAGTCCGATAATAGAGTAGTTGACAATCGCAATGAATTCGTCTTCCTCGCTTTCATCCACCATTTTTTTATCCGTCATCTGAAGCGTACGGATCCTGTTTACCTTGATGTAAATCTGATCCGTAATAGAACTGGGTCTTAAAACCCTCCATGCTGCACCGTAATCCTGCAATTTTTTACTGAAAAGATCACGACACTCACTGATCACTTTCCCGAACTGTACTGATGTTTTTGACATAAATTCTCTTAATCTCCCAAATATACGAATTCGGTTTTAGGTAGCGGGAATCGGGCATTGATTTTTGTCAGAGTTTGGGTTTTGAGTTGGAGAGTTGTAGCGTCGGAGGGTTTTAGAGTCGCGGGGTGTGGGATTCTGGGTGAGAGGGTTTTAGAGTAGGAGAGTTGGTTGCTGGTTGTCAGTTGCTGGTTCTTGTCAGGGAATTTTAAAATGAAGAGATTCTAAATTTAATTTCTATCTAAAAGAATATTCGTTTCTGCGCAAGCTCTTATCAACGAATAACAAACCAGCAACTAACAACTAGCAACTAATAACTGACAACTAGCAACATTCCACAATAAGTCTTAATTTTGCAGAATAGTATCACTTATCAATCATAAACAAAGCATGCTTTCAAACTCCGAAATCCTCCAACCCTCCAACTCTAAGACTCTCCAACCTTTCCACTCCCTCAACTGCAACGGAAGACTGGTAGAACTGGACACCCCGAAAATCATGGGTATCCTCAATCTTACCCCGGATTCTTTTTCAGACGGCGGGAAATTCAATAGTGAAAAATCAGCGCTGGAGCATGCAGAGAAGCTTTTGAAAGACGGAGCGGAGATCATAGACATCGGGCCGCAATCCACACGTCCGAATGCTGAATTTTTGAGTAGCAAAGAGGAAATAGACAGAATAGGGAATATGATTTCTCTGATCAAAAAAGAATTTCCGGAAGCACTGATCTCACTGGATACGTTTTATGCTGAAACGGTAAAATTCGGATTTAATGAAGGAATTGACATGATCAATGATATTTCCGGCGGACAGTATGACGATAAAATGTTTGATGTCGCAGGTGAAACGAAGCTTCCCTACATTCTGATGCATGTGAATCCGTCTTACGAAACGATGCATGATAAAGTTAAATTTGAGGACATTACTCTGGAAGTTAACCGTTATTTTTCTAAAAAGACCAATGAACTTCTCGAAAAAGGAGTGAAAGATATCATTCTGGATCCCGGTTTTGGATTCGGAAAAACGGTAGAAGATCAGATGAAAATGATCGGTGAAACTGAGTATTTAGGCTTTGAAAAATTTCCTTTATTGATCGGTATTTCGAGAAAATCATTTATCTATAAACCGCTTGGGAAATCTCCAATGGATATCAATGAAGAAACGCAGAAACTTCACTGGAAAGTTTTGGAGCAGGGCGCTAAAATTTTAAGAGTACATGATGTGGCGGAAGCTGCAGTAACCATCAGGCAGTTTTGCGAAAAAAATAAAAAGTGTTAAAAAAACTTGCTCAGTATTTAAAAATTAATACATTTGCAGTATGAATTTTACGAATCAGAAAAATATTATTGTCATTTCTAACATTATTGTTGTAGTAAACAGCAGTAGGGAAGCGGCATTGTAAAATATTTTAATTTAAATTATATAAGCCGTTTCATTTTGAAGCGGCTTTTTTTTATTTCAGAAATTATGGATCAGTTATTAACAGTAATTATTATCGTCATTATTATTCCCTTGCTTTGGTGAGAAGGATAGAGTATGACTGTACATATTTGAGCCCTCTCACATCGTGAGAGGGCTTTTTTTATACCCATTTGTTAATTTTTAAAACCCTAAATAATGTATTACAACGACAAAACGATCGTGTATTTTGATGGAAATTTCCTCAAGGCAGAAGAAGCAGGAATGAATCTCTACGGACAATCACTTCACTACGGTTACTCCGTTTTTGAAGGCATAAAATCCTACAATACCGAATACGGAACCAAAATTTTTAAAGCAGAAGAACATTACGAAAGACTGAAAAGATCAGCAGAAATGATGTACATCCCGTTTGATTACTCAGTCAGTGAACTGACGGATCTTACCTATGAACTTTTGGAGCGTAACGGATTCAAAGATGCTTATATCCGCCCGTTGGTAACCTGTTCGCCCAATATGTCCCTTTCAAAAGGACAAAAATCCTACCTCTCTCTGCTTGCCTGGGAATGGAGCAAAGGCTATCTCGCAGACAAAATGAAAATCATGACCTCAGGTTTTCAGCGTCCAAATCCAAATGCTTTTAAAGTGGAAGCCAAAGTAGGCGGCCATTACGTCAATTCTATTCTGGCCTGTCAGGATGCCAAAGACAAAGGCTATGACGAAGCCCTTTTACTTGATGAAAACGGAAATGTCGCTGAAAGCTCAGGTGCCAATATATTCTACGAAAAAGACGGAACATTATTTACGCCTGCAAAAGGAAGCATACTGCCGGGAATCACAAGACAGACGGTATTCGAAATATGCAGTGAACTGAATATTCCCGTTAAAGAAATCTTCTTTACGCCTGAAGAAATGAGAGGAGCTGATGCCGCTTTCTTCTGTGGTACTGCAGCTGAGATTGTAGCGCTGGATTCATTGGATGATGTTCCTTTCACCAAAAACTGGGAGGATACAGCAAGTGGAAAAGTACAGCAGGCCTATCAGAAACTGGTAAGAGTTCTGTCATTGTAAATTTAAAGAACTTAAATATTTAGTAATCAGTTAAATACATCTGTTTTTCAAACAATTGAATATTGTAGTTTTCATAAAAGTGAAAATAAAAAAGAGATTACAAGCTGTAGTTTTGGACCAAAATTAAGGAAAAGCTTCATTGATGGATTCCAAAAAAAAATGAAATTATGGATACACACAGAGAGGATAAGAATAGCAAATGCAGGATAATATGTTAAATAAATATTCAAAAACATTCACACAAAACAGCGAACAGCCCGCAGCAAAAGCAATGCTTTACGGAATAGGCTTTACAGAAGAAGATATGCACAAGGCCCAGATCGGTATTGCCAGTATGGGATATGACGGAAATACCTGCAATATGCACCTCAATGACTTGGCTAAAGTGGTAAAAAAAGGAACCTGGAACCATGGTCTTGCGGGATTAATATTCAATACCATAGGCGTAAGCGACGGGATGAGCAACGGGACAGACGGAATGCGGTATTCACTGGTAAGCCGCGATGTGATTGCAGACAGTATCGAAGCCATCTGCGGAGCACAGTATTATGACGGAATTATTGCATTACCGGGCTGTGACAAAAATATGCCGGGAACCATTATCGCGATGGGAAGACTGGACAGACCATCCATCATGGTGTATGGAGGAACAATAGCACCGGGATGTTATAAAAATGAACCGCTTAATATCGTTTCGGCCTTTGAAGCTTTGGGTAAAAAAATCGCCGGAGAAATTTCAGAAGAAGATTTCAACGGAGTGATTAAAAATTCCTGTCCGGGAGCAGGAGCATGCGGAGGAATGTACACCGCCAACACCATGTCTTCAGCCATAGAAGCTTTAGGGATGAGCCTTCCGTATTCATCTTCCAATCCCGCATTAAGTGATGAAAAGCAGAATGAATGTCTGGAGGCAGGAAAGTATATTAAAATATTACTGGAAAGAGATATCAAACCTTCAGACATCATGACCCGAAAGGCTTTCGAAAATGCGCTTCGTCTGATCATTATTCTTGGGGGCAGTACCAATGCCGTTTTGCATTTTATAGCAATGGCGAAAAGCGTAGGCGTTTCCGTAACTCAGGACGATTTCCAGAAGATGAGCGACATCACACCGGTATTGGCAGATCTTAAACCGAGTGGAAAATACCTGATGCAGGATCTTCATAACCATGGAGGAACACCTGCTGTCATGAAATACTTACTGGAAGAAGGTTTGCTGCATGGCGACTGTTTAACGGTTACCGGAAAAACCATCGCTGAAAATCTTGAAAATGTTACTAGACTTGATTTTACAAAGCAAAAGATCATCAGACCTTTATCAAATCCAATCAAAGAAACAGGGCATTTAAGAATATTGTACGGAAACCTCGCTGAGAAAGGGAGTGTTGCGAAAATCACAGGGAAAGAAGGCGAAAAATTTTCAGGAAAAGCAAGGGTATTCGATGGAGAAAAAGACCTGATTAAAGGGATTGAAAACGGAAGAGTTCAGCACGGAGACGTTATTGTCATCCGTCATGAAGGACCGAAAGGCGCACCGGGAATGCCGGAAATGCTGAAACCTACCAGCGCTCTGATCGGAGCAGGACTGGGCGGAAGTGTAGCTTTAATTACCGATGGTAGATTCAGTGGCGGAACTCATGGCTTTGTGGTAGGACACATCACTCCGGAAGCGTATGAAGGCGGTCTGATTGCTTTTGTGAAAGACAATGACCTCATTGAAATTGACGCAATAAATAACACCATACAGCTCAAAGTATCTGAGGAAGAAATCGAACAGCGAAAGAAAGGATGGCAAAAACCTGAACTTAAAGTAAAAAAAGGATTGCTGTACAAATATGCACTCACCGTATCATCAGCCGCAGAAGGCTGTGTAACAGATGAAATCACTCAATAAATAGACAATGAAGAACCTAAATGTATCCACAGAAACAGAAATCAGCGGCAGCCGGATCATCCTTGAAGCATTTCTTCAGGAAGGGGTAAAAACCATATTCGGGTATCCGGGTGGCGCCATTATCCCCATTTATGACGCACTTTACGACTATAAAGATCAGTTGGAACATATTCTGGTCCGTCACGAGCAGGGAGCAGTCCATGCAGCACAGGGGCTTGCCAGAGTATCCGGAGAAGTGGGAGTGGTATTAGCGACAAGTGGTCCGGGAGCCACCAATCTGGTAACGGGATTAGCTGATGCCCTGTTGGATAATACACCGATTGTTTGTATTACGGGACAGGTTTTTGACCATCTTCTGGGAACCGATGCATTTCAGGAAATTGATGTTATGAATGTCACCAGCCCTGTTACAAAGTGGAATTATCAGGTCACCGATGCGGATGAACTTTCCGAAGTATTGGCGAAAGCATTCTATATCGCAAGATCCGGAAGACCCGGTCCGGTATTAATTGATGTCACGAAAAATGCCCAGCTGCAAAAGGTGTTCAACAGAGGGTACACACCGTGTGATTCTTTGAGAAGTTACAGACCGAATCCTGTTCCCCATATGGACGCTATTGAAAAAGCTTCTTTTCTGATTAATAATGCAGAAAGACCATTCATCATTGCCGGACAGGGAATTATGTTGGCAAAAGCTGAGAAAGAGTTTTTACAGTTTGCTGAGAAATCAGGAATTCCGGTAGCATGGACGGTCTTGGGAATGAGTGCCATCCCGACGGTTCATCCACAGGCTGTAGGAATGGTGGGAATGCATGGAAACTACGGCCCCAATATTCTTACCAATGAATGTGATGTGTTGATTGCAGTAGGAATGCGCTTTGACGACCGTGTGACCGGAAGACTGGATCAGTATGCGAAACAGGCGAGTATCATTCATCTGGACATTGACAAAGCAGAAATCAATAAAAATGTAAAAGTTGAGGTTCCGATTCTTGGAAACTGTAAAGAAACTTTACCCCTTCTAACACAGCTAATAGAACCGGGAGCACATAGAGACTGGCACCAAAAGTTTAAAGACTGCTATGAAATTGAACATGATCAGCTGATCAGCCACGAACTCTATCCTTCAGAAGGCGAAATTACGATGGGAGAAGTTGTTCGTCACCTAAACGAAATGACTAAAGGAGAAGCAGTGATTGTTACGGATGTAGGGCAGCATCAGATGGCTACCTGCAGATATTCAAGCTTTAAACATTCCAGAAGCAATATTACCAGCGGAGGATTGGGAACCATGGGATTCTGCCTTCCAGCCGCAATAGGAGCCGCTTATGGAGTCACCAACCGTCATGTTATTGCCGTGATGGGAGATGGTGGAGCCCAGATGAATATCCAGGAATTGGGAACACTGATGCAGTATCAGCCTGATATCAAAATTTTGATTCTTAATAACTGCTATCTGGGAATGGTAAGACAGTGGCAGGAATTATTTCATGAAGAAAGATATTCCTCGGTAGATATTCAGAGTCCGGATTTTGTGCAGGTAGCTAAAGGGTATAAAATCCCGGGACGAAAAGTAGTGGAGAGGGAAGAACTGGAAGCGGGACTTAGTGAAATGCTTCATCATCAAGGCGCTTTCCTGCTGGAAGTCATGACCGGGAAAGAACATAATGTTTTTCCCATGATTCCTCAGGGGAAAAGTGTTTCAGAGATCGTACTGACTAACAATAAGACATAATAATATAAAATAGAAAAAAGATGAATTCAGAAAACAGGGAATACACCATAACAGCCTACACAGAAGATTATCTGGGGCTGATCGGCAGGATCAATGCTATTTTTTCAAGGAGAAGAGTTTCCATTGTGAATTTTAATGCAGGGCCTTCCGATATTGAAAAAGTAAAAAAGTTTGTCATCGTCATCAGAGAAACGGAAGAATCTGTACAGAAGATCACCCGACAGATGGAAAAACAGGTAGATGTTCTTGAGGTTCATTACCATAAAAATCCATACCTGACCGTAGCGGCACACGCAAGCTAATTAGAAAAACAATCAAAAAAATATCATTAACAAATATAAAAATTAAAGAAAATGGCAAAATTGAATTTTGGCGGAGTAGAGGAAAACGTAGTAACAAGAGAGGAATTCCCATTAGATAAAGCTCAGGAAGTATTAAAAGATGAGATCGTAGCAGTGATCGGCTATGGTGTACAGGGACCGGGACAGGCACTTAACCAGAAAGACAACGGAATCAATGTGATTGTGGGCCAGAGAAAAAATTCAAAATCATGGGATAAGGCCGTAGCAGATGGATTTGTACCGGGAGAAACCTTATTCGAAATAGAAGAAGCTTTGCAAAAAGGAACAATTATTTGCTATCTGTTGAGTGATGCAGCCCAGATCGAATACTGGCCGAAAGTGAAACAGCATCTTACCCCTGGAAAAGCCCTGTATTTTTCTCACGGCTTCGGAATTACCTTTAATGAACGTACGGGAATTATTCCTCCGGCTGAGGTTGATGTATTCCTTGTTGCGCCGAAAGGATCAGGAACGTCACTGAGAAGAATGTTTCTTCAGGATCGCGGACTGAACAGCAGTTTTGCGGTATATCAGGATGCTACTGGGAAAGCTAGAGAAAGAGTGACTGCATTGGGAATAGCTATTGGAAGCGGTTATTTATTTGAAACAGACTTTAAAAAAGAAGTATTCAGTGACCTTGCAGGAGAAAGAGGAACTTTGATGGGTGCTGTACAGGGAATATTTGCGGCTCAATATGATGTATTGAGGAAAAACGGGCACAGTCCTTCTGAAGCATTTAACGAAACCGTTGAAGAATTAACCCAATCATTAATGCCTTTGGTGGCAGAAAACGGAATGGACTGGATGTATGCGAACTGCAGCACCACAGCACAAAGAGGAGCACTGGACTGGTGGAAACGTTTCAGAGATGCCACTTCTCCTTTATTTGAAGAATTATATGAAAGTGTTGCAAAAGGAGATGAAGCCCAGCGTTCCATCGACAGCAACAGCAAACACGATTACAGAGAAAAACTGGAAGTAGAACTTACTGAGCTTAGAGAAAGCGAAATGTGGAGAGCCGGCAAGACGGTCCGCAGTCTCAGACCAGAGAACAATTAATCAGGAAAAATAACAATGGAAGAAACGTATCCTTCTGTTTTGGACAATGTCTATAAAGCAGCAAAAAGACTCAGAAATGTAGTGGTAAGAACTCCTCTGGCGATCAATAATCATCTCTCCGGTATTTATAAGGCAAAGATTAGTTTTAAAAGAGAAGATCTGCAGCAGGTGAGATCCTATAAGATCAGGGGCGCTTACAATAAAATGGCGGTGATGTCTCCTGAAAACCTTGCAAAAGGGGTGGTTTGTGCCAGTGCAGGAAATCATGCTCAGGGAGTGGCTTTTGCATGCAGCACCATGAAAGTGAAAGGTACCATTTTTATGCCTTTGCCCACGCCGGGACAAAAGCTGGAACAGGTGAAAATGTTTGGAGGGGATGATATTGATATTGTGCTTTACGGGGATACTTTCGATGAAGCTAAAGATGCCGCACTGAAGTTCTGCAAAGAGAATCAGGGAATATTTATTCACCCGTTTGATGATCAGGATATTATTAATGGTCAGGCTACGGCAGCACTGGAGATTCTTGAGCAGTCGGCTGAGCCTATTGATTATCTTTTTCTTCCGGTTGGAGGCGGTGGTCTGGCTGCAGGCGTTTGTTCTGTATTCAAAGAATTGTCTCCACACACGAAGATTATAGGAGTAGAACCTTCTGCAGCGGCAAGTATGAAAAAAGCACTGGAAAAAGGACAACCGATGCTTCTTGAAAAAATAAGCCGTTTTGTAGATGGGGCCGCCGTACAGAAAGTAGGAGATCTTAATTTCGAACTCTGTAAAAATGTTTTGTACGATATGGCTTTAGTGGATGAAGGAATGGTGTGCGAAACCATTCTTTCCCTCTATAATAAAGATGCTGTGGTCGTAGAACCTGCCGGAGCTCTTTCCGTAGCTGCACTCGGGAAATATAAAGATCAGATCAAGGGAAAAAATGTAGTCTGTATCATCAGTGGAAGCAATAATGATATTACGAGAATGGAAGAGATCAAAGAAAAAGCTCTTCTTCATGCGGGTTTAAAGCATTATTTTCTCGTTAGATTTGCACAACGTCCAGGAGCTTTGAAAACCTTTGTCATGAATGTTTTAGGACCGAATGATGACATCACTTTTTTTGAATACACGCAAAAAAATTCAAAAGAGAAAGGGATTGCTGTTTTAGGAATCGGACTGAGGGATAGCGAAGATTTTACTCCGTTGCTTAATAATATGAAGAAGTATGACTTTTTTGTTAATTATCTGAATAATGATCCTTCTTTGATGAATTTGCTTATTTAAAACGGGCTGTGAAGTGGTGTTGGGTTTCGCAAGGACGCTATTTTTTTCATACGATGTGTTGTTAAGGCGCAAGGATTTTATCTGCGATAAAATTTAAAGCTGCTGATATATTACAAAG
>NZ_FQUD01000002.1:524370-1032635 GCF_900128945.1 Chryseobacterium sp. OV279
TATTTGGAGTATGATGTTGGAGTTTCGCAAGGACGCTATTTTTTTCATACGATGTGTTGTTAAGGCGCAAGGATTTTATCTGCGATAAAATTTAATGCTGTTGATGAGATTGCTTCGTCGCTGCGCTCCTCGCAATGACAAAAAAAGAGTATCGGCGGCCCGCAGGGCCACCGATACTTTCATTTATCTCTCAAGCGTAAAATTAGAAATCACTTTCGGACGTTCAGCCTCGTTGGCTGCTTTCCAGGATGTCCTGTACATCCATTCCGTCATTTTATGGAGCTTTTTATAGTTGATATTTTCAGATTCATCCTGAGGCGTGTGGTACTGATCATGGAGTACGCTGGTGAAAAACACTGCCGGAATTCCAATTTTTGCATACGGCAAATGATCACTTCTAAAGTAGAAATACTCGGCATGATTTGGAGAATCCCAGTCTTTCAGGTATTTGAATTTTGTACTTTCGTTATTGGCATCCTCTGCCATTTTAACCAATTCCTCAGAGTTTTTATGGGGTGCATTTCCTCCAAGGAGAGCGGCTTCATTATTATCATTTCTGCCGATCATATCTCCGTTCAGAACAGCTACAATCTTTTCTTTTGGAACCACCGGATGAGCAGCATGCCATCTGGAACCGAGCAATCCTCTTTCTTCCGCTCCATGGAAAACAAACAGAATACTTCTTTTCCCAGGTTGCTTTTTATAGGCTCGGGCCATGGCAAGCATTGCAACGCATGTACTGGCATTATCGTCGGCACCGTTGTAGATAGTGTCATTTTTTACGGGATGTCTGATTCCGTCATGATCCTGGTGACCGCTTAACAAAACATATTCTTCTTTAAGGGCAGGATCTGTACCTTCAATTTTTCCGATGATGTTTACGGAAGGATATTTGTAGGTTTCTGTGATAAGGTTCAGAGCCATTTTAGGGTTATTTTTCACCCAATTTGCATTTTCTCTTTTGATCCATAAAACAGGAATGTTATCCGTTATTTTTTCTCTCAGACCCTCTACGCCGTAAGTTCCTCTTGTCATTTGAGGAAGAACTTCAACCCAGCTTTTTTCAGAAATATCATCGGTGATGAAAATTATGGCTTTTGCGCCCAGTTCGAGAGCTTTGCTGTAATATTTTGTCCTTACAAAACCGGGATATCTTCTTACAAAAAGTGTCATTTCCTTGTCGATATTTTTATCGGAAGCATTGACGGCAAGAACTTTTCCTTTGATATTTAATTTGGAAAGCTCTTCAGGTTCTGCATTTCCGGCGTATACAATCTCAGCATCAATTGCGGCATTGACAGGTTCCGCAACAAGGAAATCTTTCCATAGTATCAGATTACTGTTTCCGATTTTCAGACTGGTTTGAGGAATCACCTGATGCCTGTACATATCAAAAAACTGGAAAAATGTACCGTTGTCACCAGCGGGCTTCATTCCGGCTTCTTTGGCTTTATCGGCCAGCCACATCGACACTTTTAATTCATCCAAAGTTCCTGCTTCACGACCCCAGAACTGATCGGCTGCCAGTTCATACATGTCTTTTCTGAGATCCATTTCTTTGATGGCAGAAACCAGTGGTTTTTTATAGTTTTGAGCATTCCCAAGGCTGAACAGGAGAATACTGAGTATGGAGAATATGTAATTTTTATTCATCAGATTTTTAATTGAAGTTAGCCAATTTATCTGAGAACTGTTTTGAAAACTCCTTTCTGTCTTCCTCCAGTTTTTCTTTGTCAGCCGGAAGGACATAATTAAAAAGGACTTTATCTTCATGGTCAAGAAATATAATTTCCTTTTCATTACCATCGATCATCTGGGCGAAAATTTCCCACATCGGGGTATCTTTCAGTCTTAATAATTCAAAAAACTGCTCCGCTTTTATTTCTATTCTCTGCATGTTTCGTTTTTTATGTATTTAAAAATGTTGTTTAAAATTCTAATAGTTTCAGCTTAAACTGAATGGCAAAATTCTGTTTGAAATTGGGTGTGGTATAATATCCGACTCTGTAGAACAGCCCTAAATTGAAGTAGCTTGACAGAAAATTATTCCACTCAAGACCCACCTCCTGATACAGGTGATCCAGTTTTCTGAATCTGAATTCATGGTATTCCGGATGCTTCATATCTCCGATGGTTCCTCTTAATACAAAATCAAAGCTCGAAATATTCTGTCCAAAGCTTTTGAAGTACAAAGGAAGCTTGTGGGTGAAGTAGTAGGCAATAAATTTATCATTGTAATACTTTCCGCCCTCCAGCGTGGCAAAACCAAGGTAAGAGGTAAGGTTAAAATTAAAATCCTTACTCGGGGAAGCCAGTCCGTTCATTGTAAAATGCTTCCAAATAGGAGCTTCACCCAATACCACACCTCCGTAAAGTCTGAATCCAGTGGTTCCGAGCATCGTTTTAAAGTTATGGACAAACAGGGCATCAAAACGGGTATAATTAAAATCTCCGCCCAAAACTTTGTAGCTTTGTTCGTAATTGAAATACAGTTCAGGATATTTCTGATCGATGATCGATTTTCCCTGAGGCGTCATGATATTCGTCGAGTTCGGGGAATATTTTAAAGTAAATAACGTATTGAAATTATCAAATTCACCGCCTTTTCCTCTGAATTCATAATCAAATTTAGCTTCCTCAATATTTCTTTTGGCTGCAAAAACCAGGGTCAGTCCATTCGTCACATCATTCAGGTAAGAAAGTGATGCTCCTCTGAAATGATAGTATTTATCATTGTTAATGTTGTTTCCGTAATTCATCATCCGCATCTTGAAATTCCACAGCCTTCTGTAGAACTCTCCCGATGCCGTCACATCATTATAATACTCGATTCTGAAAAATGAATTTTTATCCAACGTCGTCTTCATATCAAGACCGATTCCGTATTTCCATTTATCATCCTTAAAACCATAGGCAAAATAATAATCCGGAGAGAAATAGGGATTGAAGGTTTCATTCATTTTGGCTTTTAAACCAAGCCTGAAGCCTTCATATAAGTTGTAATTCACAATTTCATCTACGGCAAAATCTACAATGCCTGCCCTGATCTGTCCATTGATAAGACCCGTCAGGATTTTCGCTTTGTTGTCAATATTATACTTTCTGCCTAAGCTGTCAATCGTTTTGTAAGTGTTTTTTTCCCTTTCTGTCAGAGGGTCGGTCCGGTATTTATCAAGAAGATGTCCATCAGCGTTTTTTACAGAAAAAGTATAGCCTTTAAAATCATTACGATCCTCCTGAACCGGTGATTTGAAATCAAAATAGGTAGAAGTCAGGAAAGCATACGTTCCGAAACTGGTCCTGTCTTTCTTCTCAGGATGTTCTTCCGTTTTTCCTTTGTTTTCCTCTTCCATAGCCACTCTGCTCATTCTGAGTTTTACCTTTTCCTGAGCCAGAAACCATTTATTATTGTAGAAAACCCAGGTACTCGTGATGATACCGTCGTTTTTGTTCTTGCTGAAATTTTCAATCTTTTGAATCCCGTAGGTCTCAGTGTCTACATAGATAGCACCGTTATATTTTCTCCTTTTATCCGGTTTTTTGTAATTCACCTCACGGAAACGGATCACAAATGTTTTTCTGCCACTTACTTCAATGGTATCCGAAAGGAAAAAGCGGTAGAGCCCTCTGTTCTCCTGCTTGATCTGGTTCGGAACTTTGTCCCTGTTGCTCTGCTGGATGGCGATCATTTCGTAGATTGGCTGTTTAAGTCCGGAAATTCTGTTGTCCAGAATATTGACCTTTTCGCCGTACTGTTTAGAATATAAAAATTCCTGAGCCCTTTCCCACAGGAAGAGTTTACTTTTTGAAAAGATCTGTTTGGCAGAGATATTATTTAACGAATCTTTTTCTCTTTTTTTCTTGAAAAACTGCGTGTCATTGAAAAAATTATTAAACTGCGTAATACTGTCCTGATCAATGTCCATAGACATTTTTTCGTAGGATTTAAACGTATAGGAATCTAAACTCTTCGGTGAATTTTCGTTAAAAAGCTTGTTCACCTTTTTTAGGATGTCAATCGCTCTGGGATCACTCCGGTCTTCAATGACGACTTCTTCAATATCGGTAGTTTTTGATGCTTTTTTAAGCAGAGTAACTTCCATATCAGCTTCTACTGCTGCAGTTTCGATTTCGTATTTTTCGGCTTGTATCTCAATGGTACTGCATGAAGCTTTAAACTCCAGTGCTCCCTGGATATCTGTAAATCCCAGAACTTTTCCATCACAGGAAATTTTTGCGTTGGAAATAGGTTTTTGGTCAGTTTCGTCAATGACCCTGATCTTTGATTGAGCGTAACCAAAGAAAGACATTAACAAATACAGTAAGACTAAAAACCTTTTCATGTAAAAACTAGATCAAAAGTAGTAATATTTCTTGTGTTGAGAAAGTTTTTATGATTTGTTAATACATTGATTCCATCTAAGTTTCAGATAGAAAAATAGAGTAAAAGGAGATTTTAAAAATAAAGACATTTTAGTGATCATCCAATGCTCCCATAAAGTCGATGATCTTATCTGTTTCCTGATCCGTCAGTTGCAGTGGGCTGTCAGAAAGCGTCTGATTATCCACTTTAAAACCGAAACCCTTTCCGCCGCCTTTGTTATAAAAATTCATCACTTCTTTCAGGGTTTTATACCCTCCGTTATGCATATAGGGAGCCGTTTTGCTAATGTTTCTCAGGGTAGGTGTTTTAAATGAATGCTGTAATGCTGCCACCGTTTCATGGAATTTTCCTCTTCCCAGATCCTGATCAAACATTTTATTCTCTCCGTTCACAGCTGTTCCCAGTACTTCCTGTTCCGTTTTTTTGAAATTCGGGGGAACGGTTCCGTTAAACAAAGGAATGAAGTGACACA
This sequence comes from Chryseobacterium sp. OV279, assembly GCF_900128945.1. Classification (GTDB taxonomy): domain Bacteria; phylum Bacteroidota; class Bacteroidia; order Flavobacteriales; family Weeksellaceae; genus Chryseobacterium. Next base: position 529,227 of record NZ_FQUD01000002.1, read on the forward strand.
AAGCACACTGCGCTTTTCCTACAAAAAGATTGAATCCCTGTTTCTGGTTTTCGGTCATTGCAGAACGGTTTCCATTCATATACCGGTCAAAATTAGAATTAAATTTTGCTAAAGAACGGATGTAAGTTGCCAGTACATTCTGAAGTTGCCAGGTCTCTGCTTTCGGGGTGTTATAAATCTTTTTGAATGCCGGAAGGTACATCGGATCCTGATTAATTTTACCCAAAATGACATTCAGGTCACCGTGCATTTCTTCTTTGTTGGAGATCACATCCGAACTTTGACCTTCCAGATCATCTTTTCGCATATCCCAGAACTGTCCGTGCTGAAACCCTGCATAATTCAGGGAAGGTGTATTTCGCTGCAGTTCTGCATGGTCAAGAGACATCGATTTGGCAAGCCCGTCTGTAAAAGCTTTTTCCGGATTATGACAGGTTGCACAGCTTCTGTTGTTGCTGTTGGAGAGAATTTTGTCGCTAAAGAGTTTTTTACCCAAAGCCGCCTTTTCATCAGAGAATGCAAATTCTTTCCCGGGAATAAATGCATTGGGATTGAAAGCATTTTTCGAGAAAAAAGTAGCTGCATTTTTACTTAAAGCAGTGGTCACTTCAATGTCCGGAATGTTTTCCTGTTTTTTAAATTCCAGGAGTAAAGAAGAAATTGTATTCAAATGATCCGGAATGAAATTAACATAGTCAAACGTATTTCTGTCCGTATTTTTTTTCAGGGCAACAATGGCTGATTGAATGGCCGCGTTAATACTTTTCAGGGCCTTATCTTTTGACTGATCCGTAGAAATTTGCTGTAAAGTCAGTTGAACAGCTTCTAAAGAATAAGGCATTTCCTTCAAAAATGTTCCTGATATCGGGGTATCGAAACTTGAAATTCCTAAACTTGAAATCCTGAAAATTTCCTGTCTCGCAGCATCGAAAACCTGATCTTTGCTGATGGAGATTGCCTGAAAGTTGGTTTTAATGGTATTGCTTTTATTGATCAATTTCTTCAGAAACCTAATGGATTCTTCCTTGTTTTCAGGAGTGTAAGGGTAGAAGAGCTCTTCCAGAACCTGAAGACCTTCCGGTTCCAGTTCGGTATGCTCGTCCATTTCAATTTCAGAAAGGGCAGGACCGTTGATAAACCGCGCTGAATTCGGCAGGAAATATTCAACCGCCCATTCCATTTTTTTATAGGTAATTCTCAGTTCCTCAAATTTTCTCTGGATTGTCTTTTCATCGGTATTCTTTGAGACAAGAACGATGAGTTCGTTGATCTGTTTTTCAAAGGAAGCATTGTTTTTGGCTATTTCACTTTTTACAGCACTCAGATCCTCATTGATGGGCTGATGTTTGTCTGTTTTACACTGAAAAAGAACAAAAAGAACAGCTACAATGGATAATACAGCGAGGACCGGATATTTGACGAATATTTTCATAGGCATGAAAAAGTATCAACGGAAATTTCCGCTGATACTTTGGGCTTTTTATGGGATATCTAAAATTATTTCTCTACGTTTCTGATGATGACGATCTGGCCGCCTTCCTTATTGGTATTCACACCCGCACCGTCAGCATTTTTAAACTTATCCTTCTGCCAGGTATGAGAGTGGATGTTTACTGTAAAAGTATTCGGAATTCCAATGATGTCTGAGATGTCAACCATCGCTCCATACTCCCATGAACCGAATTTTTGAAGCGTTCCGGATTGGTTATATGCGGTCTGCCATGCTGTATCCAGTCTGTTATGTTTCATATTCAGCCACGGTTTGTACTGTTTTGTAGCGATATTCAGCTGCCAGATATAAGAATCATGAGCGGCGGCTGTGTAATAAGAATCACCGTCTTCCTGGATGTAAACGAAGTTCTCCGTTACACAAAGGTTATCAGGATTGATCAGGTTATTTCCCGGATTGGAATCTCCTTCTGCAACCACTTCCAGTTTTCCTGTCAGCATATTGTTTTCGTTAAGAACAAGCTTGTACACTCTTCCCCACATGGTTAATCCCGGTTTCGGAGTGGCACCGTCTGAAGATTCTCCTGTTGCCGTAAAGTAAATTTCTCTTCCTTTTCCAGCTCCTTTTCTGTAATCTACGTCCTCAACTCTTGAAAAACGGATCGCATTATTGTCAATGTTCTTTTGATTAATCTGTGCTCCGGTTGAATTTTTAGCATTGGAAATCTCAACAAATTCCACATCATAAGAACCTCCTTTCACCATATCGGTTTCCGTATAGTTGTTGTTGGTTCTTTTTAATGCATATAATTTTCCGTTGTCAAGATCTCCCTGAGTTGTTGAAACATACATGATCAGCTGTCCTGCAGACTGATGGGATGAAGAATAAGACTGATCTTCACCAATCATGATGTACGTTTTTCCGCCTGAAATATCTTTAGGAAGCGGAACTGCATTTTCCATAGAAGCTTTACCCAAAGCTGGTTTTACTCTTGTCTGGTCAGATGCCTGAGAAGCAGAAGCCAACGGATTAAGCGCGTGAACCATACTTTCTTCACCGGATTCACCGGCAGTAAGGAATGCACTGAAACCATGCGTTTCAGGAGTGGCAAGGGTAGCAGAACATAATCTGGTCATTCCTCCGATCCCGTTCAGGATGTATTCTCCTTTTACAGGTTTGAATGTTTTATCTAAATAAACTCTTGATACAGACTGAGTAATCTCGTGGTTCGTGATCATTAAATAACCATCTGAGCTGGGATCTTTCATAATTCCCATACCGTCCGGCTGACCTGCAAACACAAAATTAGGGGTTCCGGAAAGAACATCGGAACTGGAAATCAACGTCGTAATATTCAGATTTTCAAAACCCGTCATTCCATAAACGAAGGCCGGTTCCTGTGAAAAATTTTCAATTTTAATATTCTGATTGACAGGAGTGGTTTCCTGCCCGTCATTGTCATCGTTACAGCTCTGAAAGGCCATAGCAGCGAAGAATAGAGCTCCGATAGTTTTGTTAATTTTCATAATTACTTTTTTGAATTTCGATTGTAGCAAAACTAATGGTCTATTGTGAATTATATTTTAAGGGGACGCAACAAATAGTTTAAGTTTGGGTAATGGTTTGTTAAGATAAGATCAATAATTAGAATGGTTATAAATAAAAAAAACTCCTGATATTTTCAGGAGTTTTTAATGTTTTATGATAAAAGGATGATTAATCCTAAATATTCAAAGCTTTTTGGTAAGCATTTTCCAAACCGTCAATATTTTTACCTCCTGCCGTTGCAAAGCCCGGATTTCCGCCGCCGCCGCCCTGGATCTCTTTAGCCAGGTCTTTTACGATGGTTCCTGCCTGATAATCTGCTGCCAGATCGTCAGAAACTCCGACAGTGATCATGGGTTTTCCGTCCGCGTCAGAAAGAATAATCGTTACTGAATTTGGGGTTTCTTTTTTCAGCTGGAATACGATGTCTTTTACAGAACCTGCGTCCAGAGAAGTTTTCTTCACCAATAACTGCTTGTTACCTTTCTGTTCGTAAGCATTTTTCCATTCACCGATTTCTCCTTTCGCTTTTTCCTTTTTAAGGGCTTCCACTTCAGATTTTAAAGAGGCATTTTCGTCGATCAGTTTTTCAATAGATCTTACCACATCTTTAGATTTCAGCAATTGAGAAAGTTCAAGGATCTGTTTTTCTAAGTTTTTGAAATATTCCTCAGATTGATCTCCGGAAATCGCTTCAATTCTTCTAATTCCTGCCGCTGCAGAACCCTCAGAGGTAATTTTGAAATGACCGATGTCAATGGTGTTTTTCACGTGAGTTCCCCCGCAAAGTTCCTTAGAGCTTCCGAACTGGATCATTCTCACACTGTCTCCATATTTTTCACCAAACAAAGCCATAGCTCCTTTTTCCAAAGCCTCCTGAATAGGAATACTTCTGAATTCCTGTAAAGCAATGCTCTCTTTGATCTTGTGGTTTACTTTTTCTTCTACCAACGCCAGTTCTTCCTCCGTCATTTTATTGAAGTGAGAGAAGTCAAAACGAAGATAATCAGGACCTACGTAAGAACCTTTCTGCTCTACATGTGTTCCTAAAACCTCTCTTAATGCTTCATGCAAAAGGTGAGTCACAGAGTGGTTCGCCTGAGAGTTTTTTCTGTCGGTTGCATCTACTTTCGCATAGAAAACAGCACCAGCATCTTTCGGAAGACCGTTGATTAGAGAAATGATTAACCCGTTTTCTTTTTTAGTTTCCAAAACTTCGAAGCTTTCAACAGCATTTTCCAGAACTCCTTTGTCTCCTACCTGGCCACCGCCTTCAGGATAGAAAGGAGAACTGCTCAATACCACCTGGTAAAATTCTCCGTCTTTATTTTCTACTTTTCTGTATCTTGTAATATAGGTTTCAGATTCAATCTGGTCGTAGCCTACAAAGTTTTCAGGCTTTGTTTCTAAAGTGACCCAGTCGTATACTTTCTGAGCAGAATCAGCCTTTGAACGAAGCTTCTGCTTTTCCATTTCCACTTTAAATCCTGCTTCATCAATGGTAAGACCTTTTTCCTCCGCAATAATTCTCGTTAAATCATCCGGGAAACCGTACGTATCATATAATTCAAAAACTTCTTCGCTAGGTAATACTTTGGAACCGTCTGCAATCGTCTGCTCAATTAATTTCTCAACTCTGATCAGTCCGTTTTCAATGGTTTTTAGGAATGAATCTTCTTCACTTTTGATCACTTCAGTAACTAATTTTCCTTGCTTTTCCAATTCCGGGAAGAAAGGTCCCATCTGATCTTTAAGTACAGCAACCAATTCAAAAAGGAAAGGTTCTTTCATATCCAGGAATCGGTAAGAATAAGAAATTCCTCTTCTTAAAATTCTTCTGATCACATAACCTGCACCTCCGTTGGAAGGAAGCTGCCCGTCAGCAATAGCAAATGCCACCGCTCTGATGTGGTCTACCACAACACGGATCGCAATATCTTTTTCGTCTTCTAAAATTCCTGTATATTTTTTACCTGAAAGTTCTTCCACCTTAGCGATAAGCGGTGTGAAAACATCAGTATCATAATTGGAAGATTTGCCCTGAAGTGCCATACAAAGACGCTCGAAGCCCATTCCTGTATCCACGTGCTGTGCAGGAAGTTTTTCAAGAGATTTGTCAGCCTTTCTGTTGAATTCCATGAAAACCAGGTTCCATACTTCCACCACCTGCGGGTGATCGTTGTTGACAAGATCAAGTCCTGAAACTTTAGCTTTTTCTTCCGGTGTTCTAAGGTCAATATGGATCTCTGAACAAGGTCCGCAAGGCCCGCTTTCACCCATTTCCCAGAAATTATCCTTTTTGTTTCCGTTGATAATTCTGTCTTCAGAAATATGAGATTTCCAGAAATCGTAAGCATCCTGATCTCTTTCAAGGTTTTCAGAAGCATCTCCTTCGAAAATAGTTACGTATAAGTTTTCTTTCGGAACTCCGAATACTTCAGTCAGTAATTCCCAGGCAAAAGCAATAGCATCTTTTTTGAAATAATCACCAAAAGACCAGTTTCCTAACATTTCAAACATGGTATGGTGGTACGTATCTCTTCCCACATCATCCAGATCATTATGCTTTCCGGAAACTCTAAGACATTTCTGTGTATCGGCAATTCTTGGGGCCGTAGGCGTTTTGTAGCCTAAGAAAAAATCTTTGAACTGTGTCATTCCTGAGTTGGAAAACATAAGGGTAGGGTCGTCTTTCAACACGATAGGTGCTGAAGGAACGATAAGGTGGTCTTTACTTTTAAAATAATCTAAAAATTTTTGACGTATCTCTTGTGATGTCATAGTATTGCTTTGCTTTTAAAACTATCAAATTTTTGATAAGATGCAAATTTAATGTTTTTAAGCGATTTGTAAATAATTTTATGCTATGTTTTGAATGGGGTAGAGCGGGTAAAGTTTATTTGTTGTTGATAAAAGTACGGCTGCAAATAAATTCAAGGATCATTTTTGTCATTGCGAGGAGCGAAGCGACGAAGCAATCTCAAGAAAAGAAGCTTAACTATTTTGTATAAACCTATAAGGTTTGGTGGCTTTGGAGCATTTAGCGACCGTAGGAAAAGCAAAATGTTATTGAATAAACGGAAAGGATTTAACTATCATGTTGTTTTTAAGGTGCAATGGGAAATGAAGAGATTGCTTCGTCGTTGCACTCCTCGCAATGACAGCAGTCTACAATTTTATCGGAGATAAAATCCTTGCGCCTTAAAGCAGTATTAAATCGGAAATTTTTTGCGCCCTTGCGTTTATCCAACATTTTTGGAGTCATTAAAAAACATTCCGAATTCATTCCTTTTATAAGCCTCTCTCAATGTCTTAGTAATAAAAATTTTGCATGTTCTGTTTTAACTTTTTATATTCGTTTTAATATTAAATAAAGACCTGATCAATTTTATGATTTTGAGACCAAAATATAGGGTCTGTGGAAATCAGTAAAACTAGTTTTTATGATATTAAAGAATAGAAAATGACGAAAAATGAAGTGCTGAAAAGCTGGGTAGAGCAGTATTCCGGGCCTCTTTTGAAAAGAGCAGCCTATCTGCTTTCAGATAAAGTGGAAGCGGAAGACATCGTGCAGGATGTTTTTTTAGCCGCAATTTCGTCCTATGATTCTTTTGAAGGAAAAAGCCAGCCGCTCACCTGGCTGACAGCTATTTTAAACAGAAAAGCTGCTGATTTTTACCGGAAAAAGTATAAATCGGATCCCGAGATCAAACTGGATCATTTTTTTGATGAAACCGGTTCCTGGAAAAATGACGGTGTATTGAATGACTGGAATGTTTCAGAGAAGGAATCCGAACTTTTAGATAATAAAGATTTTAATAAAACCTTTGAGGAATGTATTGAGGATTTGCCCTCCAGATGGAAGATTCCGCTGAAAATGTATTATCTTCAGGAGAAAAAAGCAACGGAAGTGAGTCAGGAATTGAAGATATCTGCGACTAATCTTTGGAAGATCCTTCAAAGATGCAGAATGCAGCTGAGGGAATGTCTTGATAGCAACTGGTTTACCCACTTATAACCATATCATAAAAAATGTTGAGAAAATTTATTCATATTCTGTTCCTGCCATGCAGCAAAGCCACAATGCTGATGGAGAAAAGGAATGCACAGGCCATCTCCCGGAAGGAAGACTGGCAGCTTTCCATACACCTGAAGATCTGTAAATGGTGCCGTGCATATGAAGAAAAACTGAAAATTTTGGATGATATTTTAAAAAGAAAACTTTCTCAGAAAGAAAATACTGAAATTAATGATTCTGATATTCAAGGTTTTAAAAATAAAGTTTTAAAAAACTTAGATCTTTAGAAAAAATACTGTCAGGATTTTGAAATGTCTCCGACTATACTTTTGAAAACAAATAAAGTATCATTCAAAATCTTAAAGACATGAACGGAACATCAAAACTGAACGTCGAATCCGGAACGTACCAATCGGGATATTATATTTCACTTTTCGGGGCAGCATTGATTTTGCTCTGGATTGGCATATTCAAATTTACACCTACAGAGGCAGCTGCCATCAAACCACTGGTGGAAAACCATTTTCTTACTTTCTTCGTATATAAAACAGCAAGCGTCCAAATGGTGTCAAATGCTATCGGAGTGATAGAAATTATCATTGCCTTATTACTGATATTTAGTGTGAAATTTGCATCTCTAAGAAGGTATGCCGGAATTGGGCTGATCATGACATTTCTGGTAACGCTAAGCTATCTTTTCACAACACCCGGAATCTGGAAAATAGTGGATGGTGTTCCTGTCACAGATTTTTTCATCCTGAAAGATCTGATGTTATTGGGATTCGGGTTAATGATCGTACAAAACAATAAAAAGTAATGGATAAAAAGAAAAAAATGAAAAATATATTTATCGTACTCGGAATTATTCTGGGTATCGCAGTTTTTGCTGCAGGATCAGGGCTTTTTAAAAATTCTAAGTCCAAAGAGCTAACAAACGGAAAAGAAAAAGAAAATCAGGAAATTATGGATAATAAAAATGTCAGAGAAATCTATTTTGCAGGCGGATGTTTTTGGGGTACAGAGCACTTTTTTCAGCAGATCCGCGGAGTGGTGGGAACTGAAGTAGGCTATGCCAACGGAAATACTCAGAATCCAACATATGAAGAGGTGGTGAGCCATACCACAGGTTTTGCGGAAACGGTAAAAGTAAAATATGATCCTGAACAGGTTGATCTGAAATTGTTGATCGATCTTTATTTTAAAACAATTGATCCTACAACTCTGGACAAGCAGGGCAATGACAGAGGAAATCAGTACAGAACTGGTATTTATTTCAGCAATAAAGAAGATGAAACTTTAGTGAAAAATGAAGTTCTGAAACTGGCTAAAAATTATTCTCAGCCTGTAGTTGTAGAAACGGTAGCATTGAAAAACTTCTACAAAGCGGAAGATTATCATCAGGACTATCTGGATAAAAATCCGGGAGGTTACTGTCATATCGAGCCGGGACTTTTTGAAATGGCTAAAAATGCAAACCCACTTCCCAAAGCAAAATACCAAAAGCAGGATAAAAAAGTTTTAAAAGAAAAACTGACTGCAGAACAATATAACGTAACGCAGGAAAACGCCACAGAAAGACCTTTCCAAAATGAATACTGGAACGAAACCCGTGAAGGAATCTATGTAGATATCACCACTGGTGAACCTTTGTTTATTTCAACAGACAAGTTTGAATCCGGGTGCGGATGGCCAAGTTTTTCAAAACCGATCACCAAAAAACTGATCGATGAGAAAATGGACAAAACTGCCGGAATGGTAAGAGTGGAAGTAAGAAGTAAAACGGGAGATGCTCACCTGGGGCACGTTTTTACAGATGGTCCTACGGATAAAGGAGGTCTTAGATACTGTATCAACAGTGCTTCGCTGAAGTTTATCCCAAAAGCTGAAATGGAGAAAAAAGGCTACGGAGATTATATATCTCTGTTGGATAAAAAGTAATATGAAGAGAGACCGCTGAAAGGCGGTCTTTTTTGTTGTTAGGAAACAAACCAGGCATTTAAAACCTTGCTGAAAATCTTTGATTTTCTAGCGCCTTAAAATATTCTCATTTTCAGTCATGCCTTGCGTCTTTGCGGTTTCCCAACAAACCCCTAAAATAATAAATGGATGTTGAAAATATCACGCAGATTTCACGGATAACGCAGATTTCAGTACATTATTTACGCGCCAAACCTTATAGGTTTTATTGTTATAAAATTACTTGAATAAATTCAAGAGTTTAAATTGAAGAAAGTCTGAAAATTGGTTGACAGCAATACTTTTTAATAATGCATTTGAAATCTCTCTTTAATACTAAGCATTGAGATATTTACCAGGAATAAAAACCCGAACATGATGTAGAAAGCCTCCTTAGGAAGATTGATTAAAAACTGCTGAATTTTATCAAATAAATTGAGTTTATAAACTTCATTTAAAGAAATAACATCATGACAAAGAAAACACTCATATTTAAATTCTTCGATATTTGGATCGATGTAATTAACAGTGGCAAAGAAATGTCCTGTTTTTTCTAAATCATATGCATAAGTCTCTTGCTGAGTGATTGCCATATCATTTAATAAAGACGCAAAATCTCCATAGGTGTTATTTTTATTTAAAATAAATTCAATCCCTGTATTTTTTTTATTCCTTTTTTGAAGATTTTTTACTTCTGAAACATAAAAATTTGAATTTTCTTTTCCTTTACCAGGTTCGATTTTTATTTTTTTATAATCCCAGTTTCTCAATGGTTCAAAAGTGGAATTAAGGTTGCTTTTATCTTTTGATAGTTTTGCGGGAAGTCCAATATCCATAACAGAAACATTGATTTCCTCAAATTTTTGATTTCCGTAATACCAAAACAGCAGAGGAATAAGTACCGCACTGATCATTCCCGGCAGATAATATATTTTTTTCATTCCTGTCATTTTGATAAAATTAACGAAAAATTGAATACCCAAATAATCAAACCCTATTTTTAACATTCTACCCATACACAAAACAAAAAAGTGATCCAACGGACCACTTCATTTTTAAATCAATTCAATCATTCAATCTTTAAATTATTTAATTTTTCAATCATTAAATATTAATTGTTTACCAATCCCTTTTTCTCAGAATCCAGTAAGAACCAAAAATAAAGATCACAGACCAGATAATGCAGGCAATCATGCTTTCTGTTGGATAGTGAGCTTCATATTTTACCCCCATAATTTTCAGCATATTCAGTCTCATTAATGGATTAGGGATTAAATTTGACATACTCTCTAACGGTAAAAGACTGGTCACAAAAAAATCATTTTCCAGTACAGCTTTTCTCTGTTCGCCCTGCACTCCTGTTAATTTCTGGTAAGCTTCCAGACCGGCTAAAATCTTTTCAACTACCCAGTATGCAAAGAAACCAAGGAATACAAACATAGATTTTCTCAGTAATACGGAAAGAAACATCAGGAATGAGAAGAATGTAAACAGCTTTACAAAATAATTTCCTATAAAATAAACTTCTGCATACGTTTTTGAATCGTCGGTTACCTTAGAGTATTGATGTCCCAAAAACATAGCAATGATAAATACAATAAGAGTAGAGACTGTTGTAAAAATCGTGATCGTCAGAAGTTTTGATCCTATAAATTCTTTTCTGCTCAGACCATCAATCGTGTTTTGCTTAAACATCCTGTTGGTGAATTCCTGCGAAATTGAAAATACAATGATCAGTCCAAGGAAAATCTTTAGCAAAGCAACAATCCATGTCGTAAAATTCCAGATCTCGGGAAAATTATAAATTCCCTGTTCCTTTAAGTTGATAGTTCCTCCGAAAATATTCAGATCTACCAGTCCTATGAAAAGAAGGGCAATCAGAATGGCAAAATACATGATGGTAAAAACCTTGAACGGCCTGTAGTTCAGGTTTTTATAATATTCTAGTTTTAATAGTTTAAGCATGGGTATTCGTGTTTTTTACAAGTTCAAGAAATTGAGATTCAAGAGACAGTTTTTTCTTCGTTAAATGAGACAGAAAAATTCCCTTTTCAGCAAGCTTTTGATTTAAAGCCGAAGCAGATATAGACGCATCTTCCCGGATCTGAGCTTTGATAATCTCTCCGTCAGCTTTCACAGCACTGAACCACTGAAGTTCTTCCAATGCGCTTAAAAGTAAAGTGTTATTATCTGCCTTTAATTCAAAATATCCGTTATTCGCTGTCATTTCATCCACTCGTCCGCAATAAATTGAATTTCCTTCTTTCAAAACAATCACGTGGCTGCATATCTTTTCAATTTCGTCCAGAAGATGGCTGGCAATGATAATGGTAATGCCCTGTTTAGCAATATTACTGATGATCTCACGGATCTGAATAATTCCCTCCGGATCCAGACCATTCGTCGGTTCGTCAAGAATCATTACTTCAGGATTGTTCAGCATGGCGGAAGCGATGGCTAAACGCTGTTTCATTCCCAGAGAATACGTTTTGAAAGCATCATTTTTCCTTTCAAAAAGCCCTACCGTTTTCAGAACTTCTGCAATTCTGCTGTAAGGGGTTTCTTTAATCTCAGCCACAATCTTAAGATTCGTTTCGGCGTCCAGATAAGGATAAAAATTAGGCTGTTCAATGATGGCACCAATTCTTTTCAATGTATCCGGCTCTGTACCTTTCTTTCCAAACCAGTACCAGTCGCCGCTGGTAGGATTGATAGTGGAAAGCAGCATTCCGAATGTAGTAGATTTTCCACTTCCATTGGGACCAAGCAGGCCGTAAACGTTGCCTTTTTCTACATCAAAGGAGATATTATTGACAACCGTTCTCTTGAATTTTTTAGTCAAATTCTTTACTGACAAAATTTTTTCCATGTAATTTGTTTTACATAGTAGTAGTCTATGTAATTAACGGAATGTTACAACATTTGATTTTTTTTTAGTCAATATTTTTATTCGTTGTCATCAGAATCGATGTAACAAGATTCACAGGATCATTGTTTTATGGATGTAACTATTTTTATTGAACACAGACCTATTGTAAAATCATCACATCAAAAAAATATAACTATGAAAATTATGAAATGGACGAAGCGTATTCTTATGGCGCTGTTTTTAATCATTATTGTACTGTTGATTACAGGATTTGCCTTTGAAAAAATATCCCGTGCAAGGGCTGAAAAAATTAAACCTGACGGACAGTTCGCAGAAGTTGAAAATCATAAAATGCATTACCTTAAAGAAGGAACGGGCGGTCCGACAGTCGTTTTTGAAACAGCTTTTGATCCAGCAGGCCATTTGCAATGGTACCATATCCAGAAGGATCTTCCCAAAACCTACACTACTTTTTCCTACGACAGATCCGGAATTTTGTGGAGTGAGCGTGGAACCAATCCTAAAAAAGGTGAGAAAATAGCAGAAGAACTCCATACGTTGTTGGAAAAATCTGGTGCGCCAAAACCTTATATTTTGGTCGGACATTCTTTTGGAGGAATGCTGACGAGGTTTTTCGTTAAAAAATACCCTCAAGATGTGGCAGGTGTGATATTAGTTGACAGTCAATATCCTGCTGATGAAAAATTTCTTTCACCGGAAATGCATAAAATGGTTAATCAGGGCCTTCCAGGAGGATTTTTGAAGTTCGCGAATACTTTTGGAGCAGCGAGACTGATGTTTAAAAATATGTTTCCGCTGGGAGAACAGTATAAATACCAAAATTCATTGATGCCTGCGCTGCTTTACAAAAGTGCCGATGCTACCCTGGAAGAGCAGGATCATATGAAATCCATTAAAAAAGAAGCGGCTGCCATCAGTTCTTTTGGATCTATTCCTTTATATGTAATCACAGCAGGAGATAAGACAAGGTATAATACTTTCATTAAAGAGCCGAAATTAAAAAACGAAATGCTTGGTGCATGGGATAAAATGCAGAAAGATCTATTGAATTTATCCACCGACAGCAAACAGATTATAGTCCCTGCGAGCGGTCATTACATCAATCAGGATCAACCCAAGGTCATAGAAGAAACAGTGAATGAAATGGTGAAAAAAGTAGAAGATTAATAGATGTGAATGGTGAATTTTGCTTCGCAAGTGAATGGTGAATTTTAGGTTATGAGAGCCAAGAATCAAGATACAAGAACCAAACGTCAGATTTCAGACAGCAGATTAACTCAATAACTATGAACTTGCAACCAGCAACTGACAACATTCTTCAACCCATTACCAACTCCAAGACTCTCTCACTCTAAAACCCTCAAACGCTCAAACCCGAATCCAGGCTCATCAATTTTACTACATTTTCAATAGATGTTCAAGATTAAAATATTAAATTTGATAGAATTAATCGTTTGTTTATGAAGTTAATTGAATTAGCGAAGGAGCTTAATGTTTCGGCAGAAGCCATCAAACAGTTTATCCAGGATTTTGATCTGGAGCTGGGTGTCTGCATCAGTACCAACTTTGAAGTAAAGGAAGATTTCGAAAAGTTTGCCCGTGAAAATCTGGATTTTTTAAAGCTTTATGAAAAAGATCTTGACAAAAATAAAACCCTGGAGCAGATCGCTGAGGTGATTAACCAGCCTAAGGAGAAAGTAGAAGAAGCCATAAAGGAAACTAGCCCCAATATTTTTGACAACGGGTTTTTCCGTTCGTCTATCTCAAGTTACGGCATTGATAATAAACTCGGCGGTAATTATCAGTTTGTTTACGATTATTTTGGACAGAAAACCAGCCTGATGCATCGGGATTTTATAGGGTACAGAGATTTATTTTTCTATATATCGGCAGTTTTGGAGCCATTCCTGAATCCTCAGCAGATCAAAGACTGGGGAATCCATAAACCGGCAGGAATTATCCTTTACGGACCTCCGGGAAGCGGAAAAATTTTCTGGGCGACCAAAATTGCTGAAATTATTGGCTATAAGTTCAAAGAAGTTAAAAAACATTATCTGGGAACATCATTCATTGATGGGAACCCAACTAATTTCACTGACTTTCTCGTCACCATGATGAAAGAAGAGAAAGTCCTGCTTTTCCTTGATGATTTCGATGAAATTATGATGGAACGAAAAGCAGAAACAGATCTGGCTTCCTGTAATCTTGAAACTCAGGAACTCATCCTGCATTATATCGGAAAATTTGAAAAAGAAGAACTGCTGATGGTAGGTTCCGCTAATTCCGTTTCGGAAATCGATGAAGAAATTCTCGCTCCGGGAAGATTTGATGTGATGATTCCGGTATTTCCACCCAACGCGGCAGAACGTTCAGAAATCATCTTATATGCGATGACCCGAGGACTTGAGGAAGATTCTCTTCTCTATAAAATCCTTAAAAAGAACAAAGCCGATAAAGTTCCGTTCTGGCACGATATCTCAGCTAAAATGAAAGCATTCAGCAATACCATGCTGATAGATTTTACACAGAGTCTTAAAAAACGCCTTAAAAACCAATACCAAAGAACCAAAAACGAAAACCTGAAGATCGATCAGGCTCTTCTGAATGCTGCCTTAAGAGATGCTGGCGGAAAGCTTACCGAAGAATATCTTGACCAAGTAGCCAGATTCCTCGCAGATGCCATTATCAATAATTTTGACGAATTCAGATTCAGAATACAATCCCTGAAAAAAGAACTGGAAACCTATAAAGTAGTAGAAGAACCGAGAAGAGAAATTGGATTTCATCATAATGGGGAAGAGGGAAATGGCGGAGCGCAGGGCTGATGCGTTCTGGTTTGAGAGTGTGAGAGTAGGAGGGTTTTAGAGTGGGAGAGGCTTGGAGTTGGTGCGGGGTTCGGAGTATCTTGTCGGTTGCTAGTTGTTAGTTCATAATTATTGAGTTAATCATCTGCTATCTGAAATCTGGCGTCTGGTATCTTGGTTCTTGTATCTTGATTGACTTCGTCGAACTGACGTTTCTTGGCTCTCATAATCTAAAATTCACCATTCACTTGCGAAGCAAAATTGACCATTGACATATCTTAATCTCAGCCTAGAATCAAAAATTACTCATCACTTATTACTCATTACTTATGAACAGCGTTTGGGAACTTGAAACCTTTTACAGAAAAAGAGACATTGTTATCATTGGGTCCGGATTTTCCGGGCTATGGACGGCCGTGTGCATCAAGGAAAAATATCCTGAAAAATCGGTTTTAATTATTGAACGAAATACAGTTCCATTGGGAGCCTCCACCCGCAATGCCGGATTTGCCTGCTTTGGAAGCCTTACAGAAGTCATTGCTGATTCTCAGAAAATGGGCTGGAAGAAGACATTGGAACTTGTTAAGATGAGGTTTGAAGGTCTTCAGAAAATCAGAAGCTATTTTAAAAACAGTGACATAGATTTTGAACTGGACGGAGGCTATGAAATTTTGAATAATGAGGAGCCTTTGCAGCAGCTTGATGTTGTCAATGAGAAACTGAAAGCCATAACCGGTCTCGATAAAACCTACGCTCTGAATCAGGAGAAGCTCAAAGAATTCGGTCTCGGAAAATCGGAATTTCTTGTAGAAAACCCGTGTGAAGGAAGTCTGCATTCCGGGAAACTTTTGCAACAACTTTTGGAGAAATGTTATGAGCTGAAAGTTGAGTTTCTTTTCGGAACAGAAGTGAAAAATATTGATGAAAACGCAAAAGAAATTGATATTCACCTTTCGGAAACGCTTTCTGTAAAAGGTGATAAGGTTATTTACTGTACGAATGCTTTCAGTTCAAAATTCCTTGAAAAAGAAGAAATCATTCCTGCCCGCGGACAGATAATTTTAACAGAGCCAATTGTAGGTTTAAAACTCAGAGGAACTTTTCACTATGATGAAGGATTCTATTATTTCAGAAATCTTGGGAACCGGATTCTGCTGGGCGGTGGCCGGAATCAGGATTTTAAAACAGAAGAAACCACCAGTTTTGAAACCACCGAATTTTTACAGAACCATTTGGAACAATTTTTAAAAGAAGTTATCCTACCGAATCAAGACGTTAAGATCTCTCTCCGCTGGTCAGGCATTATGGCTATGGGTTCCGAAAAAACTCCGATTGTAAAGCAACTTTCAAACCGACAGTTCTGCGCAGTACGACTCTCAGGAATGGGAGTGGCGCTGGCTCCGAAAATAGGGGAGATGGTGGCTGAAATGGTGTAGATTTAGACATCAGACATCAGACATCAGATTTCGGACTAAGGCTAAGGAAAAGGCTCAGATTAAGACTACTATTTGAGCTCTAATACCCTCAAACGCTCGTACACTCAAACTCTTCAACCCGAATCCCGCACCCCGAAACTCTAAGACCCTCCAACGCTCCAACTCTAAAACCCTCCCACACTCAAACTCAAATTCACAAACCCGAAAAATTCCGTATTTTTGTATAAAATTAAAATTTCGTGATCAACAACGACCAGATAAAAGAAGTTCAGTCTAGAATTACAGACTTACATAAATACCTTCAGATCGACAAAAAGAAGATAGAAATAGCGAATGATGATGAAAAAACCGCCGCTCCCGAATTTTGGGATGCTCCAAAGGAAGCCGAAGTTTTTCTGAAGCAGCTTCGTTCCAAAAAAAGATGGGTGGAAGATTATGAGGAGATCAGTACCCAGTTTGAAGACCTTCAGGTGCTGGCAGAATTTGCCAAAGAAGATCCGGATTCTGAAAAGGAGCTGGATGAAACATTTCCAAAGCTTGTAGAAAAAATAGAAGACCTTGAATTCAAAAATATGCTTTCCAATGAAGGGGATGAGCTTTCTGCTGTGCTTCAGATCACGGCGGGAGCAGGAGGTACGGAAAGTTGTGACTGGGCCGCAATGCTGATGAGAATGTATACCATGTGGGCTGAAAAACAGGGGTATAAAATGCGTGAGCTTAACTATCAGGAAGGAGATGTAGCAGGCGTAAAAACCGTTACCCTTGAAATTGATGGTGAATATGCCTTCGGATATCTGAAAGGTGAGAACGGTGTACACAGACTGGTAAGGATTTCACCTTTTGACAGTAATGCAAAACGTCATACCAGTTTTGTTTCGGTATATGTTTATCCTTTGGTGGATGATACGATTGAGATCAACATCAACCCGGCTGATATTTCATTTGAAACCATGAGATCTTCCGGAGCAGGAGGTCAGAATGTGAACAAGGTAGAAACTGCCGTACGTCTTCGTCACGCACCCACCGGAATTATCATTGAAAACTCCGAATCCCGTTCCCAGCTTCAGAACAAAGAAAAAGCCATGCAGCTCCTTCGTTCCAGACTTTATGAAATGGAGCTTGAAGCGCGTATGAAAGCCAGAACCGAGATCGAAGCCAACAAGATGAAAATAGAATGGGGAAGCCAGATCAGAAACTACGTCATGCATCCGTATAAACTCGTAAAAGACGTTCGTTCTGCGCATGAAACTTCAGATGTGGATTCTGTAATGAACGGAAATATCACTCCATTCCTGAAAGCCTTCCTGATGGCCGATGGGACCGCTGTTTCAGACGATGATATGGACTTGTAAAATATCATGTCTCTATTTTAGTTAAAAACTTATAATTAATTTTTGTTTAAGACATTTTACGCTTACTTTTGTTGTTAATCGTTATATATGGAAGATTTCAATAGCTGGAGAGATTTACTGAACCCCGAGTTTTACATTAAAATGGGTGGGTTTTGGCTTATTTTATTTATCGTTTTTGCTGAAACAGGACTTTTTGTAGGATTTTTCCTGCCTGGAGATTCACTACTGTTCGTGTCAGGAATTTACGCCGTTGAAATCATCAAAGAGACTTTTGGCTCTACAGGGAGCGATTTCTTAGATACTACTATTCTAGCTTCATGTGTGGCACTTGCTGCCATTATCGGAAATGAGGTAGGATATTATTTTGGAGTGAAAACAGGTCCGGCTTTATATAAGAAGCAAGATACCATGCTGTTTAAGAAAAAATACCTTTATCAGGCTCATGACTTTTTTGAAAAACACGGTGCGCTGGCTATCATTATGGCGAGATTTTTACCGGTGGTAAGAACCTTTACGCCAATTGTTGCGGGTATAGTGAAAATGGACAAGAAAGAATTCTTAAGAGATAATGTAATCGGAGCTGTCCTTTGGTCATTTGTATTAATCTTTGCAGGACACTACTTAGATAAGTTATTCCAGGAACAGTTCGGAATCAATTTAAAAGAGAAACTGGAGCTGATTATCATTATCATCGTTCTGGTAACAACGCTTCCGGTGATCATCAAATTTGTATTCGGTAAAAAAGAAGACCATTCGAAATACGAAAACAAAGATTTAGATTAAGAAAATCACACAATCATATCAATAACCTGCTTTACGGCGGGTTATTTTTTTATCCATTCCAGAATGTTTGGGTAAATGATGCTGTCCCTTTTTATCCTGCTGAAAAACCTTGGAACGTGGCCTGTTCTTTTCATAAAAATCAGTTTGTGGGGAATATTCTGTTTCGTGAGGGCAGAATCCATAGACAATCCCTGGTGTTGGTTCACCAGAAAATCATTGTTTCCCTGAAACAGCAGTGTAGGAACATTTGAGATATTCGCGATTGGACTGGCTTCCTTAAAGGCTTCAGATATATTTTTCCGGTCAAATTTCTCTCCTACCACCTTCTGGAAAGTGGGAGAAGTATATTTTGAATAGAATGAATTAAGATACTCGGGGCTGAAAAAATCTGTTGGTCCGCTTAAAGAGATAATCTTTTTGATCTGCTCCGGATGCTTGTAACCGTAGAGTAGGGCAAGATGTCCGCCGGCGCTTTCCCCAAGCAGGATATAGTTGTTGGGCTGAAGTTCTGCTTTTTCGGCCAGTGAATTGAACTTTTCAATGGCGTATCCAATGTCTTCCAGTTGCTGTTTATACGTAATGTTTTTCTGTTTCGAAACAAGCCTGTAATTCATATTAATGCTTGGAATCTTATGTTCAAAAAGCATTTTCTGAATCTTGATCATATGCTCTTTCTTTCCAAGAGTCCATGCTCCGCCATGAACGATAAGAACTACGGGAGCATCTTCGGCATAATCCAAAGGAAGAAAGACATCCATTTTCTGTCTTTTATGATCGCCGTATTTTAGGTTGTAAATTTTCTGCTGACCACCGGTGCCTACCCAAACCCTGAATCTTGTATTACAGGACTGCAACAGGAAACTGAGGCATCCTATGATGAAAAAATGGTATCTGAGAATGAGCTTTTTCATTACTTAAATTTACGAATAAATTACGGGTTTCGGGGTATGGGTTTGAGTGTTTAAGAGTCTTAGTGTAAATTGGGTTTGGTGAATGTTGTCAGTTGCTGGTTGCTAGTTCTTAGTTATGGAGTTAATCATCTGCTGTCTGAAATCTGAAATCTTGGTTCTTGTATCTTGATTGACTTCGTCGAACGGACGTTTCTTGGCTCTCATAACCTAAAATTCACCATTCACTTGCGAAGCAAAATTCACCATTCACCTTTTTTGCTTAAAGCTTTTCCGCCGTTTTAGAAGAAAGCCCTTTTTTAATCATAATAACATCTTTTTCACCCTTTTTGAAAGTGAAAGATATTTCCATATCATCATCCTGTAGGAAAAATACGTCCTTTTTTTCGGCCAGCATTCTTACCTTGGGATCATTATCGTTTTGAATAAAAAGCTGCCCGTTTTCATTCAGAATATGAACAATATGATCATCTGATAGGGCATAATTACCTACATACTTTTTGAATAAATCGGTACTTAAAGTGACTTCTTTTTTAGGTTGCGGAAGCGTGTATGGCTGTCTTAAGATAGCTGCTAAAATAGTATTTCCTGCTTTCTCAAGTTTTTTACTCGTGATATTATTGAGCAGTATAATGCAGAGATCCTCATCGGGAAGCATCGCAAAATAGCTTGTAGAACCTTCTATATTTCCACCGTGATTGATGAGTTTTTTTCCATAAAGATCATCAACAAACCAACCATAGGCGTATCCGCTCAGATAAGGTGTGGTCGCTTTTTTAAATG
Source organism: Chryseobacterium sp. OV279 (assembly GCF_900128945.1). Classification (GTDB taxonomy): domain Bacteria; phylum Bacteroidota; class Bacteroidia; order Flavobacteriales; family Weeksellaceae; genus Chryseobacterium. Next base: position 549,152 of record NZ_FQUD01000002.1, read on the forward strand.
ACTCTTTGGAAACAATTGTATAATCCCTTAAGCCTTTATAATACTTGTAAAGGTCTTCAGCAGTACTGTAAATCTGTCCTGCAGGGCCGGTTAATGTGGGATTCCATATTTCTGTTTTGTCCTGCTTCGTTTTTGAAATATAGGAATAGGGAACCGTTTTGTACGGGCTCTTCAAAGCCAAGTAATCAAAGCCGGTATGCGTCATCTTCAGAGGATTTAAGATAATTTTTCTTACAGCATCTTCATAAGAAAGTCCCGTTACTTTTTCAATGATTATACCCAATAAAATATATCCGGAATTGGTATATGAGAACTGCGTGCCGGGTTCAAAATCCAGCGGCTCATTTTTGAAAAAAGAAAGTTCTTTGCTTTGGGTAATGGTCTCTCCGGTGTGAAGCAGGCGGAAGTATTCCTTATTTCGCAGCGCTTCGTAAATTCCTGAGGAATGAGTAAGGAGATGCTCAATGGTTATTTCTTTGCCTCTTGGATAATCAGGAATGAATTTGGAGATCGGGTCTTTGAATGAAAGTTTTCCTTCTTCGCTGAGCTTTACAATCGTTAAAGCAGTGAAAGATTTAGTCAGAGAAGCGATCTGATAGACACTTTTATCCTGATTGGGGATCTTTTTTTCTGCATTTTGCCAACCGTACGACTTTTCGAAAATGGTTTTATTCTGATAATGTACCAATGCCGTTCCGTTGAACTTATTAACAGCTGCAAACGCCTGTATAATGCTGTCTATTTCCTTCTTCCGTTCCTGGCTGATATTGCTTACATTGGGCTTAGTCTGAGCTTTAAGTGGAGAAGAGAATGTACTGAACATAAAAATCATACATCCTAAAACGAAAATATAAGATTGATGGCGCATGGTATCCGGTTTTAAAAAACGGTTAAAAGTAAGCAGACTTTTGTTCACATCAACGGTCCGTCCGCAGAAAATATTTAAAATTAATATCCAGAAACAAATAAAAATAGATTTTAATAATTATTTTTGCTTCACTTAACATATATTAAAAAAATATTAAAATAATATGGCATCTGGTTTTTTTGCAATTTTAGATGATATTGCCGCGCTGATGGATGATGTAGCTGTTACAAGTAAAATAGCAACACAGAGAACAGCAGGTATTCTGGGCGATGACCTGGCTGTGAATGCTGAGAAAGCTACAGGTTTTCTTTCTTCACGGGAAATCCCGGTTTTGTGGGCGATTACAAAAGGCTCCTTTATCAATAAACTGATCATTCTTCCTGTGGTATTCCTTCTCAACTGGCTCTATGCTCCGGCCATAAACTATGTGCTGATTCTGGGAGGATTATATCTGGCGTTTGAAGGCGTTGAAAAGATCATAGAATTTCTTTTTCACCGGGATAAAAAAGGTCACGAAGTGGTAGAAGAAATTGTAGAAGATGAAAAGAGTGATGAAGAAATAGAAAAAGCAAAGGTAAAATCGGCCATTACCACAGATTTTATTTTATCTGTTGAGATTGTCATCATTGCTTTGGGAACCGTTTTGGAAGAAAGTCATCCCTTCATTACCCAGATTTTGGTAACAAGTCTGGTTGCTTTTATCGCTACGGTAGGCGTGTACGGAATTGTTGCTTTGATTGTAAGAATGGATGATGCAGGATTCAAATTAATCAAAAAGAGTAATGATAAGGGCTTCTTTGGAAAGCTTGGACACTTTTTGGTAAATGCTTTACCGGTTGTTATTAAGGCTTTAGGAGTAATAGGTACCATTGCTTTGATTATGGTAGCTGGTGGTATTTTTGCACACAGAATAGAATTTCTTCACCATGTTTTACCTTCATGGTCTTCTAATGAGTTGCTTACTATTCTTAAAGAAATTATTCTGGGACTTATAGGAGGTCTGTTTGCGGTTGCACTTTTTACGATAGGAAAAGGGGCTGTTTCTTTGGTCAAGAAGAAATAAAAAATAAAAGAATTAAATTTAAATATTCAAAAAAGCCTGCACTCAGATATGAATGCAGGCTTTTTTATATTATTTTTTCAGATTTGACCTGATTAATTCAATGATGGTTACCGACTTTGTTCCAAACATATTTTTGACCCAGAATTCTGATGCCTGTTGCCGCTCCAGAATTAGAAAAAGGGCCAGACCTTCTTCCTGTGACCACCATCTTCCATTTCTCCTGACTCCCTTTATGACTGTTTCCAGATCTGTTTTACCTCCTTCAGGATGAATAAGCCATTGATACATTGAATATTGCCCGAGACCTTCCATGGTAAGAAACAGATCATCCATTGCTGCCAGAGTCTTGTATTTCCCTGTTAAATATTTTTTTTGTCTTTTATCCATCAGGTTCAGGCCTTTTAACAGCTCTTCCTGATCAAGTTCTTTATTGGAAATACTATTATAGAAGGTACTTACTTCAGCATTAAACAGGTTAACATATTCTTTATTCTGGCTGAAAATATTCTGAAGCATATCATCATTGGTATTGACTCCAAAATTATGTTCCTTTTCATATCGGGTAATTTTTATTCCAAAATTCAGCATTTGCTGCGAATGGGAAAATTCATGAAGAAATACCCCGGTAATTAAATTGTCCAATCCGAGTTCCTTGCTTTCTACGCCTGCTTTTTTCCAGAAACTGGGAAGAGGCATCACGAAAAAAGAATGATTTGCTGTACCGGGAATCTCGGAAGCATAAGAGGTGATACCTACCGGAATAGAATCTTTGTTGGGTAAAGTAATTTTGCCATGGTGAAGGGCCTTTTTCCAGGTTAATTTTAAATTTAAAAGGCTGGGTCCATTAATATTTTCCCCCTTATTTATAGTAACTGTAGAAGTTGAATACACATAGTTTTCATCAAAGAATATAAATTCTACAGGCGTTATGGAGTCAATTTTATAAATATTCTGATAAACCAATATCCATGCGGAAAACCAATGGGTCACTGTCTTTTGAAATTCTTCATTCGGAGTGCTCTGTCCCAATGTTTTGGCTTGGAAAATAAGAAGTACCAGAAAAAAGTATATTTTCTTCATATGTGTTGGATTGTGTGAAAAGCCAATATACAAAATATTACTATAAAGAAAGAGTTCGTAATTCCGGTTATTGATGAAGATAAAATCAAACCCCTTAAAACAAAAAAGTCGGAAGAAAAATCCTCCGACTACAACTGCCATAAGGCCTTATAATATATCTTAGTTGAATAAGTCTTTCACTTTATCGAAGAAAGTTTTTTCCTTCCCGGAAGGTTCTGCAACCATTTCTCCGCTTGACATCTGTTTTTCAAAGAAATCTTTCTGATCCTTTGTCAGTTTTTGCGGGGTCCATACATTGATGTGGATGAACATATCACCTTTTCCATAGCTATCGATGCTTGGAAGGCCTTTCCCGGCCAGTCTAAGGATCTTTCCGGACTGTGTCCCCGGATCAATGGTAATTTTAACTTTACCACCTACCGTTGGCACCTCTTTCTTGGTTCCTAAAGCGGCTTCAGCAAATGAAATATATAATTCCTGATGAAGATTGTCACCTTCTCTCTTGATTGTCTTATCTACTTCCTCCTCAATGATTACCAATAAATCACCCGGAATTCCTCCGAATGGCGCATCATTTCCTTTTCCTCTTACATTCAGCTGGATGCCGTCTCTTGCACCCGCCGGAATATTGATTGAGATTTCCTCTTCATCTTTGATCAGTCCCTGTGCATTGGCACCCGCTGGAATTTTATCGGCTACTTTACCGATTCCCTGACAGGTTCCACACGTAGTCTGTGTCTGCATCTGTCCGAACATTGTATTCATAACCTTTAGCTGAACACCGGAACCGTTACAGGTAGGACAGATTTTTGAAGTGGCACCTTCCGCCATCTTCATTTTTTTTACTTTGATGGTTTTTTGCGTTCCGTTCACCATTTCTTCAAGGTTCAGCTTGATTCTGATTCTTAAATTAGAACCTTTCACCTGCTGACGTCCTCCGCCACCGCCGCCAAAACCACCGAAGCCTCCGCCTCCGAAAATATCTCCAAACTGGCTGAAAATATCTTCCATGTTCATTCCGCCGCCGAAGCCTCCGCCTCCGAAGCCACCGTTTCCGCCCATTCCGGCATGACCGAACTGGTCGTATCTTGCACGTTTCTGGTCGTCGCTCAGTACTTCATACGCCTCTGCAGCTTCCTTAAATTTTTCCTCAGCCTCTTTATCACCTGGATTTTTGTCCGGGTGAAATTTGATGGCCATTTTTCGGTATGATTTCTTTATCTCTTCGGCCGATGCAGATTTACTGATCTCAAGAACTTCGTAATAATCTCTTTTTGACATAATGCTTATAATTGATTATTGATGAGTGATTAGTGGTGCAATAATACATCATTAATCAGTCATCATTTATCATTGATATTTTTAGTTTCCTGTTACTACTTTTGCAAAACGGATCACTTTATCACTTAAAGTATATCCTGTTTCAATAACGTCTACGATTTTGCCTTTTAGATCTTCCGATGGTGCAGGAATCTGAGTAATCGCCTCGTGGAAGTCTACATTGAATGTATCACCTGCTCTTACTTCCATAGGTTTTAAGCCTTTTTCAGTAAGTCTGTTCTTAAATTTCTGATAGATCAGTTCTACACCCTGAAGGTCAGATGAATTTCCATTTTTAGCAATTTCCTTTAAAGCTCTTTCGAAATCATCCAGAATACCCAGCATAGAAATCATCATATCCTGATTGGCATACTGGAAGAATTCCATCTTCTCTTTTGCCGTTCTTTTTTTATAATTTTCGAATTCAGCGTACAATCTGATGTAACGGTCTTTTTCTCCTGCCAAAAGTTCCTCTGCAGAAGGTGTCGCTGTCACATTTTCCTCAGCTGCCACTTCGTTCTGAACATTGTTTTCTTCCTGATTATTGATGCTTTCTTCGTTAATATCCTGATTTTCCATAATTCAATATTTATTTAAATAATTGTTTGACAAAGAACCTGCCAAATAGAAAATATGGACATTAAGGCAGAAAATGAAAACAGAAATTGGCTGTGAATGGTCAATTTTGCTGGGAAAGAAGGAGGGGAATGTGAAAAGTCAATTTTGCTTCGCAAGTGAATGGTGAATTTGTTGTGTTTGGAAAATTCACGATTTACAATTAAGAATTCACTTTATCGTTGTGAAAGGTCAATTTTGCTTCGCAAGTGAATGGTGAATTTGTTGTGTTTGGAAAATTCACGATTTACAATTAAGAATTCACTTTATCGTTGTGAAAGGTCAATTTTGCTGCGCAAGTCAATGGTGAATTTGTTGCGTTTAGAAAATCCACGATTTACAATTTAGAATTCACTTTACTGTTCACGATTCACTTTTTTATCCGGCAAATGTCTGATACAGTAAGTACAGGTTTAATACAATAATCACTACAGAAATAACCCAGACACTTATTTTTAAAATAGGTTTATTCACGAATTCTCCCATTTTGGCTTTGTCATTGGTGAACATGACCAGAGGAACTACCGCAAAACTAAGCTGCATGGATAAAATTACCTGACTTAAAACCAACAAATCTGTGGTTCCCTGTTCTCCATAAATGATAGCAACTATTAAAGCAGGAATCACAGCAATAAGCCTGGTGATTAGTCTTCTTAACCATGGTTTTAAACGGATGTTTAAAAAACCTTCCATGACGATCTGCCCTGCAAGTGTTCCCGTAAGCGTTGAGTTTTGTCCCGATGCCAGCAAAGCAATCGCAAAGGCAATACTTGCCATGGAAGCCCCTAAAATTGGAGTCAACATTTTGTAGGCATCGTGAATATCCGCTACGTGTTTATTTCCGGTGGTATGAAAAGTAGCAGCAGCCAGGATAAGAATCGCAGCGTTGATAAAGAAAGCCAGCATCAGAGAAACGGTACTGTCTAAGGTGGCGAACTTGATGGCTTCTTTTTTCCCTTCTTTGTTACGCTCATAATCTCTCGTCTGAACAATACTGCTGTGCAGATACAAGTTATGAGGCATAACGGTAGCTCCCAAAATTCCGATGGCGATATAGAGCATTGCCGGGTTTTGAATAATCTCTTTTTTAGGAACCAGTCCTCCAAGAATTTCATTAAAAGCAGGCTGTGAAATCACAATTTCATAGATAAAACAGGCCAGAATAATAAAGATAAGTCCGCCTACAATGCTTTCTATCCATCGGAAACCTTTAGCCTGAAGCAAGAGAATAATCAGAACGTCTACCGTTGTGATGACAATTCCCCAGGTCAGCGGAATATGGAATAAGAGGTTTAGAGCGATGGCAGAACCTATCACCTCCGCGAGATCACAGGCGGCGATGGCTATTTCACAGAATACCCACAGGATAAAATTTGTGGTAGGGTTGAAGTGGTCGCGACAGGCTTGTGCGAGATCCCTTTCGGCAACAACACCCAATTTTACAGACAGGTGCTGCAAAACCATTGCAAAAATATTTGAGATAAGAATTACCGAAAGCAGGGTGTACCCGAATTGAGCTCCTCCCGCAATGTCGGTAGCCCAGTTTCCCGGATCCATATAGCCTACGGCAATCATCAGTCCCGGACCTGCAAATGCTAGATATTTTCTCCAGAAAGAACCTTTTCTGGGAACTTTTATGGAGGAGTATACCTCTGGTAATGAGTGGGAAGTTTTATCTTTACGCCAGGCGTTATTTAAATTGAAATTCATAAATGTTAGAAATGACTAACAAATTTACTTAAATAAATGTAAATACGAAAGTCGGTGACAAAAAAAATCCCGAAAACTAATTTTCGGGATCCTATTTTTAAAGATTCTAAAGATCTATTTTGCAAATCTCACAGCCATTTTTCTGTCTGCAGCTCTTTCTGCATCAGAAGCTTTAGCGTCTACTTTAGCATATTTACTTCCGTAACCTTCAGCTTCTAAAACCTGAGCTCCAACGCCAGCTTTAGCTAAAGCACCTTTGATAAATTCAGCTCTTGATTTAGACAATTTTACATTGCTTGCTTCATTTCCTGTCTTATCAGTATATCCTCCGATTTTGATTTTTGCATCCGGGAATGCTTTTAAAATAGCAACCAGGTTGTCAAGCTGACCCTGAGAACCAGCTTCTAGTTCAGTAGCACTTCCAATTTTGAAGTTTACATGGTCAAAATCATACCACTTATCTTTTAATGCGGCATCATCAGCTGCATTTTTATAGTTACCGGATTTCAGGAAAGTAATCATCTGATCTTCCATACCTCCTTTGTAACCTTTCAGCATAACTCCGTTAAGATCGATGTTTTCATCTGTCTTAGCCGCTGGTGTAGTGGTAGCAGAAGTATCTGCCGGAGTGGTGGTAGCTGCTGTATCTGTTTTGGCAGCTGTAGAATCAGTGGTTGTAGTGGTCGTTGTCGTCTGTTTCTTTTCACATTGTTTCCAAAGGAAATAACCAGCGGCAATTAAAAGTAAAAGCGGAAGCAACCATTTCCAGATTGAACCTCCGCCTTCATTATTATTTCTGTCAGGATTGGTTCCTGCAGCTGTAGTACTTCTTGTAACTTCTATTTTAGGCTCTTCCGGTTTTGGAGCTGCTTCTGCATGAGAAGTTGTAGAACCTCCGCCAAACCAGCTTCCTAAATTCAGAGATGCCAGAGAAAGTCCTGCGGGAAGAAGTGAAGAAACAATTCCTTTCTGCTCACCCAACAGGTTTGAAATACCTGATTTGTCTAAATTATTATCAGCAGCATATTTTCCGATAGACCCTACCGTAGCTCCTGTTACCAAATTAAGCAGTGAACTGGAAGAGTTATTGCTGATTCCTGCATAGGTAGCAATAGCATTCACAATTCCACTGATTTTGTCTCCAAAAATAGAAGTCAGCAATGTAGAAATAACAGGGCTGCTGGATGCACCACCTATTAAATTTCCTAAAATTCCGCTCGACGAGGCATTGGTTATTGCATCCAAAACTCCCGGGTTATCAGAATTATTTGCCAGTCCTCCTACAACCGCAGGAAGTATACCTCCAATTGCTTTTGAAATACCGGATTCACTTTCTCCAAACTGTGAAGCTGCTTGTGAAACCAAAGCGGGACCTAATTGTCCTTTAATTAAATCAATGACATTTAAAGACATAATAAATTATTTTTTAGATTAATGTTGAATAAATTTAAACAAAAATCTGTCCAAAAGTCACTTTTTTTTGAATATTTATTTAATTTCCCACCAGGTTTTTGAAAATCAGCAAGGTTTTTTAATAAGCTTTTGCGAATAATACACGTCTATTAGACGGCTTTCCGCTCACCATAGAAATACCTTCTTCTACATCATCATCCATAGGAATACATCTGATGGTAGCCTTCGTTTCATCCTTGATCTGCTCTTCTTCTTCAGCAGTTCCATCCCAATGTGCGTAGATGAACCCACCTTTTTCTTCAAGAACCTTCTTGAATTCTTCGTAAGTATCCACTCTTGTGATGTTATCTTTTCTGAAGTTGAACGCTTTTTCGTAAAGGTCTTTCTGAATAGTCTGCAATAATTCTTCAATATATACATCCACTCCCTCAATAGAGCGAACTTCTTTTGTTAAATTATCTCTTCTTGCGATTTCAACAGATTTATTTTCAAGATCTCTTGGTCCCATTGCGATTCTTACAGGAACTCCTTTCAGTTCATATTCTGCAAATTTCCATCCTGGTTTGTTATGCGTATCGTCATCAAATTTTACAGAGATGCCTTTTGCTTTTAATTTCGCCACGATATCCAGTGCCACTTCGCTGATCTGAGCCAATTGCTCGTCTCCTTTAAAGATAGGAACGATCACTACCTGAATTGGAGCTAGGGTAGGAGGAAGTACCAGTCCGAAATCGTCGGAATGTGTCATGATTAATGCTCCCATCAAACGTGTGGAAGTTCCCCATGAGGTTGCCCATGCATGTTCAATCTTACCTTCTTTATTGGTGAATTTTACGTCGAATGCTTTCGCGAAATTCTGACCTAAGAAGTGAGAAGTTCCTGCCTGAAGTGCTTTTCCGTCCTGCATCAATGCTTCGATACAATAGGTTTCGTCAGCTCCCGCAAATCTTTCAGAAGGTGTCTTTAATCCTTTAACAACCGGCATCGCCATGAATTTCTCTGCAAAATCTGCATACACGTCATTCATTTTTTCAGCTTCTTCCACCGCTTCATCTTTGGTAGCGTGTGCCGTGTGGCCTTCCTGCCATAAGAATTCTGCGGTTCTTAAGAAAAGACGGGTTCTCATTTCCCAACGAACAACGTTTGCCCACTGGTTGATCAATATAGGAAGGTCTCTGTAAGACTGAATCCAGTTTTTATATGTATTCCAGATAATTGCTTCAGAAGTAGGACGCACGATAAGCTCTTCTTCCAGTTTAGCATCCGGATCTACAATCAGTTTGTGCGGATTGTCCGGATCTGTTTTTAATCTATAATGGGTAACTACTGCACATTCTTTAGCAAAACCTTCTGCATTTTTTTCTTCTGCCTCAAACAGGCTCTTGGGCACAAAAAGCGGGAAATAAGCATTAACGTGACCTGTTTCTTTGAATCTTTTGTCCATTTCATCACGCATTTTTTCCCAGATTGCATAGCCGTATGGTTTGATCACCATGCATCCTCGCACTCCAGAGTTTTCAGCTAAGTCAGCTTTTACCACCAACTCATTATACCATTTGCTGTAATCTTCGCTTCTTGAGGTTAATTTTGCCATTATTTTTTAAAATTTTTTTAACTTTTGTACATTATTGTTATCTAAAAATAAAAATCTATTTTTGATAGATTTATTTACCAGTGTTTTGGTACATTTTTGGTACAGATTGCAAATATAATTTAAATTAAAAATCTTTACGTTATCATGAAAAGAAATATACATAAAAATTTGCTCGGTCTGTTAAAGTCCAAAGGGATTTTAGCGATATCGGGTGGATTGCTGCTTGTGTCCTGTGGCGCTCAGATGGGCGGATATACAGAGACGGATGGGGTGTACTACGACCCCAATAAAGATACGCTGCCTGAAGGGGTGATCATCAATAACGGCGGAAACAGAGTGGGGGAAAACTATGATTATTACCAGGACTCTAATGTGATCCAGAATGCACAGACCAATTCCAGAGAACAGGACAACAGATATGATACTTGGAGTGATAACAACTGGAATACCAATGCTACAGACTCAGACTGGGGTGCTTTTGCCGGATCTCAGACCAACTATTACGACAATTCCTGGGGTTCACCTTGGGGATGGTATGGTGGTTATAGCCCTTATTGGGGCATGAACCGTGGCTGGGGCTGGGGAGGCTCGTTCGGATGGGGTAGCTCATTTGGATGGGGCGGATCCTTCGGCTGGGGCTGGGGAGGCTCTATGGGCTGGGGCAGTCCTTACTGGGGATACGGATATTCTCCTTATTGGGGCGGATATTATGACCCATTCTGGGGTGGCGGTTACGGTAACCCATATTGGGGCTGGAACGGCGGCTACTGGGGGAATGGCTACAGACCCATCTACAGAAGAAGTGGCGGTGGCGGATTCAGTAACCCTGGTTTGACCAATAATATTTACAGAAACAATAGTTATAACGGAGGTTTCAGAAACAGCAACAATAATGGAATGAATAATTCATCCAATGGCGGCTTCAGAAACGGAAGTACAAACGGAGGTTTCAGAAACAGTTCAAACGGTGGTTTTAGAAACAGCAACTCTACTAATAACGGAGGATTCAGACAAGGAAACATGAATGGTGGTTACCGAGGAGGACAACAGTCCGGAGGATTCCGTAATTCAAATTCTCAACCAAGACCTAATTATAATACACAACCAAGCTATAACAATAACAACAACGGAGGATTCAGATCCAATGATGGTGGCGGTTTCAGATCAAGCGGAGGTTCTTCCGGTGGTGGTTTTAGAGGCGGCGGTTCTTCAGGTGGTGGAGGCGGTGGCTTCAGATCATCTGGCGGAGGCGGAGGCGGCGGCTTCAGAGGTGGAAGATAATTTCAAACTTAATAACTATTAAATAAATAATGTTAAAAAAATCTTTAGTATTAATGAGTGTTGCTGCTGCATTTTATGCGCAGGCTCAGGATGTTTCTATATTGAGAAATACTGTAGATGTTTATTCCAGTACTCCGATGGTAGGTTCTTCAAAATTCAATGCAATGGCTGGAGCTAACGGAGCATTAGGAGGTGATGCCAATTCCATGCTTACGAACCCTGCTGGTTTGGGAGTTGCCATTTCAGGAGAAGTTTCCGGAACATTGGCCATCGCGGGAAATAAAAATAAAAGTACATGGGCGGGATCCACGATTGACTATAGCAAAACGAATACAGATCTTGGAAACGTAGGTGCTGTGATTACTTTTCCGCTGATGAGTGAAACAGGATGGAAGTTTATCAACATCGGGATCAATTATTCCAATCAGTCATTGGATAACTATGTAGAATCTCCGGGAAGTGATAATGTCATCAAAGATTTTACCGATAAAAGTTCATCTTTAGCAGGTCATGCTTACAACAGATATGGAAACCTTTCCAAGACCAGTTTTGGGGTTGGGGCGAACTATAATCATAATGTCTATTTAGGAGCTTCATTGAATTTTTTCAATGCCTCTATTGACCAGTATGATACAGCAGCCTTTAAATCTCTGGCTGACGGATCTATGGAGTATTTCGACAGACAAAATACACCTATGTTTGAAAGATCTTCCGGTTTTTCTGCCACTGTTGGGGTAATTGGAAAGCTGAGTCCTAATTTCAGAATTGGGGGTGCTATAGAAACACCTACTTTCTGGCGAATAGACAGAGATTATAATTTTTATAACGATCCCAACTATGGAGATGCGACAGGAAGTGAATCCCGAGATCTTACCACACCGCTTAAAGCGACCGTAAGTGCTGCATTTGTTGCCAGCAAAAACTTCTCATTAAATGTAGATTATACATTGGGACTGACAAGACCTAAATACACAGTAGTTACTGGTATTGAATCTGAACTGAACAGTTTCTTCAAGGATAATTATAAGAATGTTTCAGAAGTGAGAATCGGAGCAGAATACAGACTGAAACAGTTCAGAGTGAGAGGAGGTTACTCTTACGTATCCAATCCTTTTGATGCTTTAACGGTAAGCCAGGTAAATCCTGACGCTTCTACCTCTAACAACTCGTACAGCAATATGATGCTTAACAGCAGAAATCTTGCTTCGTTCGGTATTGGATATGATTTCAAAGCATTTTATATAGACGCATCTTATCAGTACATAACGTCTAAATACAGCAATCCTTACTTAAGAGGTATTGAAACAGGAAATCCTGATACAGATACTGCTTATTATTCTCCAACAAGAATCATGTCATCTGACTACTTTGCTGTTTCAGATGTGAAAAATAACAGAAACAACTTCTTTATTACATTAGGCTGGAAATTCTAATTCCAGATCGTGTAGTGAGTGATTAAATTGAAGGCTCCGGATCGTAAGATCCGGAGTTTTTTATTTCGTTTAAATTAAATAAAGATTAATGTGCAACAGGATGAGAGTGGAAAAGATGCATGATCAGGGCTAAAGAAACGCCCAGGATCACAAGGCCAATCTTTATCCAGTCGATATTATGATTCTTATTGCTCTCAAAAATAATCACAGAGGAGATATGCAGGAAGATTCCACCTACTATAGCCAGAAAATAAGGCTGAAGATCAGGATTGAAATAATTTCCAAGCAGCATTCCCATCGGAGAGGCAAGGGCAAACAGGGCAACGATCAGAATAGAAGGATACGGTGAACTTTTGGACTCATTTTTCCGGTTAAACAGAAAAGCTCCGAGAATAAATGAGATCGGAAGATTATGAAATACAATTCCCAAAAGATAAGGTGATAGCTGTTGTTTTTCATTGGCCAAAGGAATTCCCTCAATAAAAGCATGGATGAACAACCCAACCATCAGGGCCATCGGAAGAATGTTATTATCACTGTGATGATGAAAATGTCCGTGCTCGAAACCTTTCGTTAAAGCTTCAAGGATCATCTGAAGCAAAACTCCGGCGATTACGAAAATTCCCAGGCTGCTTCCGATTTTAGAAGTATAGACTTGTGGAAAAACCTCATTGAGACAGATGGTGATCAGAAATCCTGCACTCAGGACCAACAGATTTTTAGCCAGCTTTTCTTTTTTTCCGAAATGCTTGCCGAGAAAAACGCCCGTAATGACGCTTAAGATCAGTAAAACGACGGTTATCATGCTTTTTTCTTAAATAAATTGATACAGCGTGTAGAAACCTCACGGTCAAATTCATTCAGCTGATAATCGCCCCAGATCTTAACTCTTTCAAAACCGCAGTCTGTAGCATATGAATTAATGGCTTCCAAAGTATGAAGTTTTACTTTTTCAAAGAAGTGAAAAGGTTTTCCGTCCGCTTCAAAACGGATGTCCTTTATAATATGTCTTCCCTCGATCTTTTTCAGGATCTTAAAATCAATATCACCACGCGTTATTATAGTCTCAGGAACTATTTTTGTTCTCACGTACTCTTCGTTTAGATAATCCAAGACAAAATATCCTCCGGGTTTTAAAACATTATAAACCGACTGGAACACTTTTTTGTCGTCACTTTCGTTATCAAAGTACCCGAAACTAGTAAATAAATTGAAGACCGCATCCATCGGATCCGCATCAATAGGGTTTCGCATATCATGAACATTGAACAAAAGCGTCTGGGTTTCAAACTGTTTATCGAATTCGATACTTTGTCTGGAAAGGTCTAATCCCAGTACGTCATATCCTAATTTATTCAAAAAAACAGAGTGTCTACCTTTTCCGCAGGCCAGATCAATAATCTTGGATGAAGGCGGTAACTGAAGGTCTTCAGTGAGTTTTGTAATGAAATTTTCGGCTTCCGTATAGTCTCTGTTACTATAAAGAAGATGATAATAAGGTGTATCAAACCAAGATTCAAACCATTCCATAATGCAAAAATAACTAAATTTGTGCGGTTAAAAGCAAAGTATTTAAATATTGAAAGATCGAAAGATTCAATTAAGCGCAAAATTGAACCGCTAATCTTTTAATTATTAAATCATTAAATCTTTTAATTATAATTTATGGACACAGAAAATCTAAAGATTCAGATAAAGACATTCTTCGGACTGGAGCAGATCCTTGCTGAAGAGATCAAAAAATTAGGCGGGAAAAACGTAGAAATTAAAAACCGTGCGGTCAATTGTGAAGGTGACCTCGGCTTTCTTTATAAAATTAACTACTCTGCAAGAACAGCGTTAAAAATATTAATTCCCGTTTTTGAATTTAAAGCATTTAATCAACATCAGTTTTACAGTAAACTCTCTGCTATCGCATGGGAAGATTATATGCGTATAGACCAGTCTTTCGCGATTGATTCTACCGTGAACTCTGAAACATTTAAACATTCACAGTTCGTGACGTTGAAAATGAAGGATGCGATCGTGGATTATTTCCAGGAAAAATTCAACAGACGCCCTGATGTAGAGACAAGAAGTCCTGATATCAAGTTCCACCTGCATATTGACAGAGAACTGGTAACGATTTCTCTGGATTCTTCAGGAGATCCTTTATTTAAAAGAGGTTACAGAAAAGAGCAGGGTGAAGCGCCTATTAATGAAGTTTTGGCAAGCGGAATGCTTCAGCTGGCAGGTTGGGACGGAAAAGGAAACTTTTTGGATCCAATGTGTGGTTCAGGAACTCTTCTTGTGGAAGCAGCAATGATTGCCATGGATCTTCCTGCACAGATCTTTAGAAGAAGATTTGCTTTCCAGAACTGGGCTAATTATGATGCTGATCTTTTTGCAAAAATAAAAGAAGTCAGAGTCAACAGAGTGAGAGAATTTACCGGGAAGATCGTAGGCTATGATATTGATGGAAGAATGCTGAATGCAGCCAGAACCAATATTGAAGCAGCCGAAATGGAAGATGTAATCCAGGTGAAAACACAGGATTTCTTTGAATCCAAAAAAGAACTTTTCCCATTACTGATGGTTTTCAATCCACCTTATGACGAGAGAATCTCTATTAATGATGATGATTTCTACAAAAAAATAGGAGATACATTCAAAACAAGCTACCCGAACACATTAGCCTGGCTGATCTCCTCTGATCTGGAGGCTGTGAAGAAAATTGGTCTTCGTCCTTCACGAAAAATCAAACTTTTCAACGGAAAACTGGAAACCAGATTCCTGCAGTATGAAATGTATGAGGGAACGAAAAAACTTCATAAATTAGAAAAAGAATAATCAAATTTTACATAGAACCTTCCTTAGCCGGAAGGTTTTTTTAATTTAAACACTATTAGAATGTCGAAGTTATTTAAGGACTTACAGAAAAACTGAAACCCAATAGTAACTTCCATCCTCCTTCTTCCAGCTTCCTTTTTTAAAATAATCAGGTGTTTTTTAAAAAGATTTTTTATTTTTGCTTCAACTCAAATTTTAAATATGGCGTGGGATATTTTTGAAGCTTTAGGAGATGTATTGAATGGAGTGGATCTGTTATCCGGTAGTTCTTCATCTTCTGCGAGACTGAATTTTACTGATAAGACTTCAAAAAAGAAAAAGTCGAAGTATGTCACCGAAAAAGTAAGTGCAGGCTTAATAGCGGTGGCTGGAGTTTTACTTTTTTTTGTGTTTAAGGATCCGTTACCGGCAGAAAATTATACGCAGACTTTAATAGTGGCCTCACTTATAGGAGCTGCTATTTCAGGGATCCTGTTTTTTCTTTTGAATCTAATGGAGCTTTATTATTTTAAAAACTTTTTTAAATTATTACTTTTCAGTGGCTCGGTGATCTTGTTCTTTATTGCTCTCGTACTTTGTGTTTATTTCAAATCAGGAGTGTTTATTTAAAGACAGAATTAATAATGATCGTTTTGCGTGAAATATTTTCCCACAGATTCCGCAGATTGCACAGATTTTTTATGTGAAAATGTATACAATTTACCCTTACACACATCCGCTTCATAGAATCAACAAAGTTGATTCTCTCTTAGCCAACTTAAAATCTTCATCATCATAATAGAACTTTGCGTTAAAAAATTTCCGCAGATTCCGCAGATCATTCAGATTTGTATTACACAAAAAAGCTCCTAGTAAGGAGCTTAATTTTAATTTGTATTTTTTTTCTATTATAATTACAATGTCGTTTTCGTAAACATCTGTATAGACATATACCCACGTCCCCAGTTGAAGTTGGGATCTACCGTAGACCACATATTGAATCTGATCGTTGCGGTATCCGCAGTAGGTTCCACGTAACCGTTCAGAGCATAAGTGACATTCACTGGCGAAGCCGTATTGTTGACAACTGTATCTCCTACTGTAGCATTCACAGAAGCCATTCTTGAACTGGCACCTGAAGAAACCGCCGGAACCGTATATTTTCTGGAACCTGCCGGAAGCTCAGCTCCGTTCTTTAAAAAACGGACTCCATAATAGCCTCCGAAATTGGTTGCTATCGCGGTAGTTCCCATTGGAACGCTGTAAGTAGTGACAAGTTTTGCCTGGGTAAATGCGGGAATGGTAATCGTCACACTCAAACCTAAATTGATATTATTCACGGCAGTAGTAGCTGTCACAAGCTGATCTATAGGTGCCGTGGCTGTTACATCAAAAACATTGTCAAGTTTCCAGGCTGTTTTGTCACGCTGTTGATACGTGATCCATTGCGGAAGGGCAGGAGTTCCGTAATTGGTATAAAAACCTTCTTCCATATTGGTCGTGACATTCGTGTTGTAAACGATAAGTCCCTTCGCGGGAGATGGAATAGTGGTTCCGTCATTGGGAGCTGTCAAAGTGACACGTGGAATAAGCATTCCTTTATTGGTCGCATTGATTTGAAATTTGGCCGATGCATCCACCGTTGTGGTTCCCAAAGCTGCTGACCCTGTAGAAGTGATAATGAAGTCGTTGTCAGTCTGGGCAGCAGTAGGTGAGGCTGCATTATCTTTGTTTCCATCCACGTGGAAAGCTCCGGCCGGGTTATTTGTTCCTACTCCAACCTGTGCGCTCGAGAAGATACCCATAAGTAACGAAATGGCTGCTAAATTTGCTTTCATAGATTGTGATTTTGAATTAAAAAAATCTTTAAATGAATGTTTAATGATTGGATTTTAATCAAAAATACCTAAATATATTCAATGATATATCTTTACTTGTGTGTTTTATTTATAATTATTCTTTTATATGAGAACTAATTACATGTATAGAATACGTTTTTAATTAGATCAGTTTAAAGCGGAAGATTCAGGTCCATAAATTCTACAGGATCAATTTTTTATATGTTTGCTGAAAATTAACACATCCATGAATGACACTTTATATTTAAAATTTATGTAATTTTTATTTATTCATAGAATTTTCTTAATCTATTTCAAATGTTTAACGTTTGTTGTTTTTAATGATAAAATAATAACATATTTTGACGATTTATTATTGAATGCTTGGTTGTGTCTTCTCTACATTCGTATAAAACAATAAAATATTAACAATATGAAGAAGATAAGCTTAGTGTCTTTACTGATGATTTGTATCAGTATTTTCATGATTATTTCATGTAATTCAGAACGTTCAGATGATCCGGTCATTTCAAATGAATCTGTGTCAGCAAAAGGGAGTACAGCGTCTAAAGTGGCTGCTTTCGGGAAAAAGCCATTGTCAATTATGTACGTTGAAGTCAATAATAATGATATCAGGGAAGTAGGTAAATATAAGCTGGCAGACGGGAGACAGCTTTTTGATGTTGCTATTATTTTTGCTGCTAATATCAATTATAATACTTCCACCCAAAAAGCATATCTGCATTTTAATGACCAGGTTACCAATGTGCTTAGTAATAAAAATATGTACATAAAACCTTTACAGGATAAAGGAATTAAAGTCATGTTATCTATTCTTGGAAACCATCAGGGTGCAGGATTTGCTAATTTTCCAAATCAGGCTGCAGCGAAGGCTTTTGCCCAGGAATTAGCGAATGCTGTGAATACTTATGGTTTAGATGGTATCGATTTCGACGATGAATATGCCAATTATGGAGCCAATGGAACTCCTCAGCCTAATCAGTCTTCATTTGTCTATTTGGTGACTGCTCTCAGAGAATTGCTTCCGGATAAAATTATTTCATTTTATAATATTGGCCCTTCCGCAGACAATCTTTCTTATAATGGAGTTACTGTAGGATCTAAGGTAGATTTCGCATGGAATCCATATTACAGCACCTATTCCGCGCCTAATATTCCAGGTCTTGATAGTGCTCATAAGGGGGCTGCGGCAGTGAATGTGAACCCTGCAACTTCTACTTTTACAAACACGTCTACGGTTACGAATTATGCGCAGAGAACAAAAAATGATGGATATGGTGTTTTCCTGTATTATGATTTGGGATCTGCCAATATAGCATCCTACTTCTCTAAAGCTACGAATGTACTGTATGGGCAGAATACCGTATATTAAGATGATCAGCTGAGACAGGTAGTGCTTAAAAGTAGATATTAATACAAAATATATTATTTACAGCTTAATGTAAAGGACAAATATTTCAATAATATTTGTCCTTTTTATTTTTTAGCGATATTAACTGCTTGCTTCGTTGAATCAGTTTAAAGCAGATGGTACAAGTCCATATTGTTTTTTGAAGGCATAGGAGAAATGCGAAAGATCCTCAAAACCGACTTCCATGAATACATCCGAAGGTCTTTTATGCTTTTCTTTTAAATGATAATAGGCCAGTTCCAGCCGTTTTTGAGTAAGCCACCGTTGAGGCGTAGTCTGAAAAACTTTCCTGAAATCCCTGTTGAAAGTAGAAAGACTTCTTCCCGTAAGATACCCGAATCTTTCCAGAGGCATATTGAACATGTAATTTTTTTCCATAAAACCGATCAGATCTACTTTTCCAGGTTCTTCAAAATCGGCCAGAATATCATCTACTTCCGGATCAATTTCTCTGAGGATGCTGATGGCTTCAGTAATTTTAAACGAAGCAATATGCTCCGGGAAAGTTCCCTCCACTTCAAAATAAGGGATCAGAGAAGCAAGACAGCTTTTTAACAAAGGATGACTTTGAAAGCTATAAATTTTAGCATCATGGCCTGTTGTTTTGTGCTTTAATTCAACGGACGCATAAAAATGTTTCAGCTTTTCTGTGGTAAGATGCATAACTACAGCTTTGTGTGGAAGTCCGTCTTTAGGATAATTGATGATGGTCGCGAGATGGTTTCTGGGAATCAGAAAAATATCTCCAGCTTTGAACAGATAGGTTTTATCAGCCTGGATAATTTTGGTTTCGCCGGAAATAAACCAGACCAGCATGTGGTATTCAAAAACCGTTTCCGTTTTGAAGAGCTTATCGTCGTAGGTTGAAAGCTTGATGTCCGGGGTGATGTACTGTATCTGGAAATCCATCGTTTTTAGTTTATAAGTACAAATGTATTTAAAAAGTGATTATTCTCCATCGAAAGTAAAACCAAGCATTTCTTCACTCAATTTCCATAATCTCTCTGCATTTTCTCGGTCAATGGAATACGGTTGCACGCCACGGATGGTTGTCGGCTCATCATACCGGTGTTCTATCTGCCCGAGATCGATTTCAGCGATATCACAGTTTTCACAATACACTCCGCCGATATTCTGAAGATCAGGACTTGTTGCGCACCAAACGGTTGTAGCGGCACCTTGCGGAATTGTTTTTAATTTGGCTTCCACTTCAGGTTTTATTTTTCCATCCTTGTCATGCGTTCCCATCTGGATATAAAGATCAATAGGTTCTTCTCTCCCCAAATCGGTTCCATACACAGAACCCGGATGTAATGAATACGCTCTAATATTGAATTTCTTTCCCTTTTCATCCAATGCGACGGAAAATAAATTACATGCCGTTTTCGATTGGCCATAACCTGCAAGAGTCTGGTATTCTCTGTTTACAAAATTCGGATCTTCAAAATCAAACGGAGCCATCTGATGTCCATAAGAAGAAACACTTAGGACACGGGCGTTTCCTGCTTTTTTCAGTGCTGGCCAAAGTCTTGCGGTCAAATGGAATTGTCCAAGATAATTTGTGGTTAACTGAGATTCAAAACCTCTGTCATCTCTTCGAAGCGGAACCCACATAATGCCTGCATTATTGATCAGAAGATCAAGTTTTCTTCCCGATGCCAAGAATTTTTCGCTGAATGCATTGATAGAATCCGGATCCATCAGATCCATTTTTTCAAGTTCTATATGGTCAATACCCATAAGGTTTTTACCCGCTTTTTCAATATCTCTTGCCGGAATAATCACTGTTGCTCCGGCGGATACCAATACTTTCGTCGTTTCAAGACCAATTCCTGCGTAACCTCCCGTAATGATGACTGTTTTTCCGGTAAGGTCAATTCCATTGATAATTTCCTGTGCTGTTGATGCTGCATTAAACCCTGAATGAACAGGCTGTTGTAATGGATTGATATTCTGTATCATTTTTTATTGTTTAAAGTTCTACAGCAAATGTATAGTGTATCTATTATGATGATTTTGTTTAAAATGTCAAATTACTGTGTTGAGAATTTCAAAGCTATTTTTCAAACTTTAAAAGTTAATTTCTTTGAATAAGCTGTTAAACTGTTTGTAGATTCCTCAGCGAATAAGTAATTTTGAAAAATTTTCAATTTGAGACCTACTATTTCCATTGTCGTTGCTATTTTCAACCGAAAAGACGAACTTTTTGAACTGCTGAATTCTTTGACTTTTCAGACAGATAAAGAGTTTGAAGTGATTATTGTAGACGACGGTTCTCTTATTGATCTTAAGCCAACCATTCAAAATTTTGATGAAATACTGAACATCAAATATTTCAGAAAAGACAATTCCGGCCCCGGACTCAGCAGAAACTATGGGGCGAAGAGAGCTCAGAATGACTGGTTGCTTTTTGTAGACAGCGACGTGATCGTAGAAAAAGAATATATCGAAAATATTAAAAAAGATATTGAAACCATTCCATGCGATGCGTTCGGAGGAGCGGATAAAGCCCACAAAGGTTTTAATCTGATGCAGAAAGCCATTTCTTATTCGATGACCTCAGTTTTTACAACAGGAGGAATCAGAGGAAGTAAAAAAGCAGTTTCCAGATTTCAGCCGAGAAGTTTCAATATGGGCGTGAATAAATCAGTTTTTGAGAAAGTAGGCGGTTTTTCCGAGATGAGAATCGGGGAAGATCCGGATCTGTCCATGACCCTTTGGGAAAAAGGTTTTACGACCGCATTTTTCGATGATATCGCTGTGTTTCACAAGAGAAGGGTAGATCTGGGTAAATTTTCAAAACAGGTATATCAGTTTGGGTGTGCCAGACCCATTCTGAATCAGAGGCATCCCAATTATGTCAAAATCTCTTTTGCATTTCCTACCCTGTTTATGTTAGGGTATATTTTCGGTTTTATAGAATATTTTGTTTTAGGCAGAGGGATTATCCTGGCCTTTTACGGATTGTATACTTTCCTGGTATTATTCCATGCGATGGTAGTGACGAAAAATATAAGCATTGCCGGAATGGCGGTGATTTCTACCTATATTCAGATGTTTTCCTACGGCTATGGATTCCTGAAATCATGGGTGCTCCTGAATGTTTTCAGAATGAAACCCGAAGACGCTTTCCCGAAACATTTCCATATCAAATAGATCATCTTTTTTCATGCAAAGATTTATTAAATTAAGCAACTGGATAAATGCATGTCCGATTATATTTAAATAAAAAAATATTTTCTGTATTGCGGGCTGTCATATCGGCCTAGGAATTTGGAGCGTTAAAAAAATAAAAAAAATTGCTGAATTCCTGAATTTTGTATATATCCAAGAATATAAATTTAAACATGCTTTAATAAAAAAAATAAAAGCTGCCAGAAACTCCGACAGCTTTTATAACAATAAATTAGGATATAAATATAGTTTCATGGTTGAGAACGCCTGTTTTTAGCATGCATTCCCGCATTTTTTCATAAGTTCTGGCGATATCATGATCCAGTCCGATAGAGAACCTGATCAGTCCGTCTGAGATGCCCATTGCTTCACGTTCTTCTTCCGGAATCTCCGATGAAGTAGAACTTCCCGAGCAGGAAAATAAAGTTTTGTAGAATCCTAAACTCACCGCAAGATAGCCCAGGTTTTCCGCCTGCATCATTTCCATCAGCTCATTCGCTTTGTCAGTAGTTCCGGCATCTAGCGTAAGAAGTCCTCCAAATCCATATTCTTCGTACATCATAGATTTCATCAGCTCATGATCTTTATGGGATTTCAGTCCCGGATAAGATACTTTCAGTCCGTCTTTTTCAAACCTTTCCGCAAGATACATTGCGTTGTGACTGTGCTGCTTCATTCTGATATGAAGCGTTCTCAGGTTTTTCAGGATACTTGCAGATCTGAAGCTGTCCATGGTAGGTCCCAGAAGCATACAGGCTCCATTGTTTACGTTTTTCGTATCATTGATGAATTCCTGTGTTCCGCAGTAGACACCGCCTACCGTATCACTGCTTCCGTTGATAAATTTGGTTAAACTGTGAATAACGATATCAGCACCTAACAATGTAGGTGAAACAGAAAGAGGGGAGAAGGTATTATCTACAATCAGTTTAAGGTTGTGTTTTTTACAGATCTCCGAAAGCTTTCTAAGGTCTGCCACTTCAAGAAGCGGGTTGCTTACACTTTCGCAGTAGATGACTTTCGTATTGGGAGTTATGGCATTTTCTATAGACTCAAAATTACTGATGTCTACAAAAGTAGTGTCGATATGAAATGGAGGTAGGAAATTTTTAAGAAAAGCATACGTTCCACCGTAAATGGTTCTGCTGGAAATAATATGGTCACCGCTTTTACATACCTGCATTAAAACAGAAGTAATTGCTCCCATTCCGGATGCGGTAACGTTGGCAGCTTCTGTATTTTCCATTTTAGCCAATGCCTGAGCAAGATACAGATTCATCGGGGATGAATGTCTGGAATATAAATAACATCCTTCAGCATTGCCTTCAAAAGTATCAAACATGGTTTTTGCAGAGAGGAAGGTATAGGTAGAGCTGTCAGAAATCGATGGATTTACGCCTCCGAATTCGCCAAAATATTGCAGATCCTGGATCTCATTGGCTGCATTAAAATTTTCCATAAGCTTTAGATTTTATTTGTCGGGGTTAAATATGCTCTGTTTTCATAATTATTACAAGAGATATTTAAATATGTAGAATATAAATCTGGTATTTTTGCTTTTATTAGAAAATATGTTTATTATATTTGATTTTGTTAAACTTTATCCAAAAAATTATCTATGAACTTTGATGAAACTGATAAAAAACTGCTCCTGTTCCTTCAGGAAGACTGCAAACAGACCACCAAAGAACTGTCTTACAAGCTTGGTTTGTCTGTAACGGCTGTTTATGAACGGATAAAAAAGCTTGAAAATCTAGGCGTGATCTCGAAGTATGTCGCATTATTGGACAGGCATAAAATTGACCGGGATTTTATTGTCTTATGTCATATCAAATTAACACAGCACAAAAAAGAATTTGTGCTGCAGTTTGAAAGGGAAGTCATGAATCTGCAGGAAGTGACCGAATGTTTCCATGTAAGCGGTGATTACGACTATATCCTTAAAATTGGGGTAAAAGATATGGAGGATTACCGGAATTTCATGCTCAGCAAATTAACGGCGCTTCAGCATATAGCCAGCACGCACAGCTCTTTTATGATCTCTGAAGTGAAAAATACAACCGCTATTGTTCTGTAATTTAAACTGGGTTTGGTTGATGGTTGGTCGTAATTAACTATTAAATGATCGTCTGAAATCTGATGTCTGATGTCTGAAATCTAAAACAAGTGTCTTACCGAACTCAGGTAAATTTATACGAGGACTCCGTTCTTTGAAGCGATAGGTTCAGGAAGGTCGTCATGCTCTCCAATCATTTGAAGGACATCGATCTCAATGGTCCGGCATATGGAAAGCATCGGAATGTCGAACATCATTCCTTCAAACGGGTTTTCTGAGTAGTCACCAACAAGTTCCATCACGATGTAGATCCATCCGATAATGACACAGAAAGGAACGCTGATCAATATTCCCCAGTTTCCTAGTTTCGCAAATTCATTTACTAGTCCTAAAGGAAGAAGCATAATGAAAATCACGTTAAAAATAAAGGCCGTACTCGCAAACTGTCTCGGTGAAGGGAATTTTTTAATTCTTTCCGCCTGTCCCTGATAGTCATAAAACAAATTCAGAGCCTCCTGAAGCTGCATCTGGTTGAAATCTGTGATATCACCGAAATTTTTCAATTCATTCACATCTTTGGCCTGTTTTGAAATCAGATACGTGGCGAAATTTTTATATTCCGGCTGAAGATCCAGTTCCTTTTCCGAAAGGTATTTATGAAGGAAAATAGGCGTTCTTCCATAATCAGGGAATCCGGCTTTAATCAGTCGGTGTCTCCTGATATTAATATCCCCAAAATGTCTTTTCTGAGACATATGCTCCCATTCCGTAGGCACTAATAATTGTTCGCGGAACGTATACAGCCATGCAATATGGCGGTATGCAATTTTCTTTTTGATGCTTTCTGTTTCACTGTTGCCTTCACCCGTGGTGTTAAAAGCATACAGCATGGAAACGAAAGAACGGCTGGAATTCACAATTCCACCCCATATTTTCCGGGCTTCCCACAATCTGTCGTAGGCCTGGTTATTTTTAAAACCCACATAAAAAGCTTCTGCAGTACCAATCAGGGCGACAGGAACCCATGGTATGATCATCCATTTCCATTTAAAAAAATAAAAAAGGGCTGCCACTAAAGTACACCAGGCCGTAAGCCAGATAATATGTCCGCCTGCGAGATTGAGAACCTGTTTGTAATTAAAATATTTGGTGGTGATCATATTGTTTCATCAAGTTGGGTGTGCATAAGCAAAAGAAATACCAAAAACAGGGTGGTCTTTTGCTTTAATAAATGTAATAAAAAAAACCTCTAAAAAAATTAGAGGTTTCGTATAATTAATATGGTAATGTTTTTTTAGTCTTTCTCATTTAAAAAAAACTTCATCATCATCTTTGTTATGGAAATTGTAAATGATGACAAAGATATTATGAACACATGCTTTAAACAGTGAGGTTCCATAGATTTATGTCATAGAAATTTTGCCTTGCTGCTGATATCAAATACAATCTATAGTTTATATTTGCAAAAAATTATAAACATGAAAATATTTAAGGTGATTTCCCTAATCACTCTTTTTGGTATTTTGGATAATAATGTATTATTGGCTCAAAATTTAACCCTTAATGCAAATCTGCTGGAAACTAATTTTAATGAGGATAGTAA
This sequence comes from Chryseobacterium sp. OV279, assembly GCF_900128945.1. Taxonomy (GTDB): domain Bacteria; phylum Bacteroidota; class Bacteroidia; order Flavobacteriales; family Weeksellaceae; genus Chryseobacterium. The sequence continues at coordinate 574,440 of NZ_FQUD01000002.1, forward strand.
TCCAACAAATCTAAATTTTATCACAGGAAATAGATTGATTTTTAATTCGAAATTTGGTATTGCAATAAAGGATTCTGATGGGGCGAAAAGTAAATTACTGATAAAAATAAGCTCAGCATACAAGAATTACGTAAACGAAGATAATGTCTATACTTATGACGCGGCAAAAGCACTGTATATTTCTGTGGTAGATCATAACGCTTATTTCTTTATCAAAAAGAATTCGCTGTTAAGTTTATGGAAAACAGATGGGACAGATGCAGGCACAAAGCTGATAAAAGAATTTCCTAATTCGAATTTTATGACTTCGGATTTTGTCATTACTTCATTTACGAAATTTAACAGCAAACTTTATTTTAATATTTACCACCAGTTTGGGAGTCCGAGTAGAAGTGAACTTTGGATTTCAGATGAGACTGCTGCAGGAACTGAAATTGTAAATACTCTTAATAATAATTCCACTTTATCTGCGGGAAATTATACACCAACTGCCAACCATCTGTATTTTACGAATTATAATTCTAATGCTTACTGGGAAAAGAAAATATGGAAATCTGATGGAACTGCAGCAGGTACAATACCTGTTTTTACCGGTGTTCAGGATGACTTTTCGATAGCAAGCGATATGGTGAAGCTTAATGGCCAGATCTATTTTATAAAGACCAAAAATAATAATTCCTACCTGTCGTATTATGATTACAGTAGCAATACAGTGACAGATGTAATGAGTCTTCCGGGTTTATCAGCCACGAATTCAAATTTATTTTTACAGAATAATTCTCTTGTTTTTGTTAATAATGACACGCTATGGAAATCAGATGGGACTTTAGCAGGAACCCATGCAGTTACCTCCAGTTCTTTTCCAGATTATGGAAATATAGAGATCAATAATATGACTGTATTTAAAAATAAAATTTATTTTGGCTGTTATTTAGGAAGCTTTTCAGAATATGCAAAACTGGTATATGACGGTGATTTCCTGACTAAATTTTCAGATTCATTTCCAGAATTAGAAACAGCTGCCATGGTAAAAAAGTCGGATGCTTATAGCGGAGAAAGCAATTACCTGATCTTTCTGAAATATACCAATTCAAATAAGGAGTATTTTGCATTTGATGGCTATTCTTCAAAACATATTCAAAATTTAAACTTTGATTATAATTCCGGTTTTGAAATAAATGTTGTGGATACACCGGATAATAATTTATTAATCAATGCGAAGACCAAAAAATATGGGCAGGAGATTTTTAAATTTGATTTTGGAAATGGCAGCTCAAATATTTATGAAAATGCAAATTCTACAGGCGGTTCATATCTTTATTCACCCCAAGAGTTGAACAATAAACTATTTTATTTTGGATCAGACGAATATGGGTTAGGTCCTATGTTGTCTGATGGTTCTGTGGCAGGGACAAAAAAAATCAATGAGAATATGACTGTTCAGGTTAATTCAGGATCATCGTATGTCAAAGATATTCCAAGTGTTAAAATAAATGATAAAATTTATTTTCCTTGTATGATTAACGGTTCCGGTTTAGAATTATGTGTTTCTGATGGGACGGCGGCAGGAACGCTTCAGGTAAAAGATATTAATCCTAATGGGAATGGACTTAGCTATGATACGCCTTACTTTTTCAAATTGGGGTTGAATAAATTTTTATTTAAAGCCAATGATGGAGCAGGAGAAAAGCTTTGGGTTTCAGACGGAACAAGCGCTGGAACAAGTATTGTATCGTCTTATGTATCAAGTAATGAGAAGTATGCGAGATTGAATAATACTACTTTTTTCACGTCTTATGATCATAACCTGAATAAGTCTGTGCTAATGAGTACTGATGGCACGCAAGGTAATACAAACGTTTTTCATGATTTTGGAGCAAAAAGAAACATGGTTTCAGTGTTAGGAAATACAGACAATAAGTTTTTTTGTTTAGTTTACAATCAAATAGATTATTGGACGAGTAATTATGAGGTGTGGATTTCAGATGGAACAGTGAATGGAACTTTCATGCTAAAAGCCTTTAGTAATCCGCACTATTCGAATCCTGGATTCAATACTCATGTAGCTATGCACAATAATAAGCTTTATTTTTATGCGTGCGCAGAGAATCAAACAAACCTTACTTTGCATTCACCCTATGTTTCTGATGGAACTATTAATGGAACGCATAAAATTTCTACAGAAGAATTTCCAAATGGTTCTTATTCGTCATCTCCGTATTCATCAAGTTTTATAACCAGTTGTTCGGATAAGGTTTATTTTATGCAGGTTCCAAGTAACTATGGATACAGCAGCATATGGGCTTACAGTAATAATCAGTTTAATAATATTTATATGCATCCTACACCCAATGTATCCCTTTTTATGCAGGATAGCGCTCAATGTATTAATGATAATTTGTTTTTCCTTAATAAGCAGTATACTGAAAATAAAATTTGGATAACTAATGGAACTTCAGGAATAAAGGAAGCAGACATTCAGGTCAATGGAGCTATTGCCAATAATGTTATTATCAATACTCTTGCAAAAGTAAATAACAAAATATTTTTAAATGCACCTTTTAGGGATTCTGATAATTTCAACTCCTACGGAAATGAGTTATATGTTATGGATGTAAGCCAGATTACGTTAGGAACTAATGAAGTTGTGGGTAACACTAAAAATAGTGAACGATCAGTAATGGTTTTTCCAAATCCTGCTGAATCAGTAGTTAATTTGGTAGCTACGAAAGATGATTATATTAAAAATGTTGAGCTTTATAATATGAGTGGGAATTTGATTCTTAATAAAAAACAGATCAACAATTCTAAAACAACATTAGATGTAAATACCATGGGAGCTGGGGTTTATCTTTTAAAAATTCAGACCGAAAAAGGAAATTTTGTTAAAAAGATCATAAAGAAATAGAAAATAACAAAGCCTCAGATATTCTGAGGCTTTGATTTTATTGATGAAAGAAAGTTAATTTCTTAATATTTCAGCATTTCTTCAATCTTTTTGCTGAGTTTTTCAGCATTAGGAAGCATTTCTTTTTCCAGAATCAAGTTGATAGGAACGGCCGGAACATCCAGAGAACCCATGGTTTCTACAGGTGCGTCCAGATATTTGAAACAGTTTTTCGAGATACGGTGTGCAAATGCTTCAGCGAATGAATTATTCAACTGTTCTTCCGTAAGAACGATACATTTTCCGTGGGCTTTCACTCTTTCGAACACAAGTTCTTCATCCAGAGGAATGATGGTTCTCAGATCGATTACTTCCACTTTTCCGCTGAAATTCTTCACAGCTTCCTTCGCCCAGTAAACACCCATTCCGTACGTGACTACCAATAACGTTCTGCCTTTTTCAGTTTCATTCTGATCAGCTTCAATAATTACTTTACCTTTTCCAAAAGGAAGGATATAATCTTCTGCCGGTTCAATAGTTTTAGCATCTTCAGTTCCCGGAACTTTGCTCCAGTATAAACCTTTGTGCTCTAACATGATCACTGGGTTCGGATCGTAATAAGCTGCTTTTAATAAACCTTTGAAATCGGCTGCATTACTAGGATAAGCGATCTTGATTCCTTTAATATTGGCTAAGATACTTTCTACACTTCCACTGTGGTAAGGTCCGCCACCGCCGTATGCACCGATAGGTACACGGATGATATTGCTTACAGGAAATTTCCCCTGACTTAAATAACTTGATTTTGAAATTTCAGTGATCAGCTGGTTGATCCCCGGATAGATGTAATCCGCGAACTGAACTTCTACGATAGGCTTTAATCCTACAGCGCTCATTCCGGCAGTTGATCCGATGATATAAGCTTCCTGGATAGCCGTATTGAAGACTCTTTTACTACCGAATTTTTTTCCTAAAGTCACCGTCTCTCTGAAAACACCTCCGATTCTTTCTCCTACATCCTGTCCGTAAAGAAGGGCTTCAGGATGCTTCCACATCAGTTCCTGAACCGCGTGAATGGCAGCATCTACCATAACGATTTTTTCACCGCCTGCAGGCTCACGCGTTCCCGTTTCCTCCGTAATTGGAGTAGGAGCGAAAACGTGTTGCATAACCGTTTCCGGCTTTGGATCTTCTGCATTTTTAGCTCTTTCAAAAGCTTCTTCAGCTTCAAGGCGGGCTTTTTTAGTGATCTGCTTTAAAAGATCTTCGTCAGCTCCTGATTCCAGAAGTTGTTTTCTAAGGATTTCACCCGGATCTTTAGCTCTATGTTTTGTTAAATCTTCTTCGTCTCTATAGAATTCTCTTCTTACTCCTGAAGTATGGTGACCGATAAGTACGGTTTTTGCACAGACAACCAAAGGTTTTCTTTCGTTTCTTACAAAATCCACGGCCTTTTTCATCGCTTCAAAACTTTCCACGAAATCGGTTCCGTCTACACGCATTCTGCTAAGACCTGTAAACCCAGCTACGAAATCGTAAGCATCACATGTTCTTGCTTCTTCTTTAGTTACGGAAATTCCCCATTCATTATCCTGTACAAGGAATATGATAGGAAGTTGATGAAGAGCAGCAAACTGTAAAGCTTCACTTACTTCACCTTCCGTTACGGAATTGTCTCCAAGGCTGCAAATCACAACAGGATTGTTTTCAAAAGTCTGTAAATTAAACTCCTGAATATACTTGATTCCCTGTGCAACTCCTGTAGTAGGAATGGTCTGCATTCCTGTAGCGGAACTCTGGTGAATGATCTTCGGTTTGTTTTCGTCTCTGCTTGAAGGGTGAGAATAATACGATCTTCCTCCTGAAAAAGGATCTTCCGCTTTGGCCAGCAATTGAAGCATCAGTTCATACGGCTCAAAACCGATTCCCAAAAGAATACTTTCGTCTCTGTAATAAGGAGAAATCCAGTCTTCTTTTTTTAGCTGATAAGCGGTAGCCAGCTGAATAGCCTCATGGCCTCTCGAAGTACTATGAACATATTTACAGATATTTCTGTTTTCTTCATAGATATCTGCCATTGCTTTAGCCAGCATCATGTGATTGTACGCTTTTAGCAAAATATCCTGAGAAACTTTTTCGTGAAGTGTATTTTCCATAGGAAGCAAATATACACAAAAAAACAAAATACGAACAAGTGTTAGTGTTTTCTTAAAATTGTTGTGGGTGAGGGCTTATTCCGCGATTAGTTTTCCGGAAATCAGTGCTTTGAGACTGTGCTGTTTATAATGATTTGTTTTAAAAAAAAGCCGCTTTCAAAAGATTTGAAAGCGGCCGGGGAATTAATGAAAAGTTGATTTGCTATTCTTTAATAACTCTTTTGGAAATGACATCTTTTTCAGTTTTTACCTCAATAATGTAAATACCATTGGAATATGCTGAAAGGTTTAAAGATTCGGTATCACCATTGATATTTCCGCTTTGTAGCTTTTTGCCGGATAGATCATAAATATTGAATGTAGCTTTTTTCGGAGCATTCAATACTTTCACAATGTCTTTTGTTTTAGTTGGAGCAATAATGATATTGCTTATAGGGCTCTCTAGAGCGAGTGTCTGATTTGTTTTTGAAACAGAAGCGCCGCTGTGACCCGTTACTATGATGGAATATTTTTGAGGTGCCGCAGCTCCCAAATTATTGACCAGACTGCCTTTATTGGTGATTTCTATTCTGTAACTTCTTCCTGCCACAGGAGCATCAATGACAACCTGTTCTACGTTGTCTACTTTGTTGTCTGCTTTTGTTGCAGCGGTCATTGGACTGTTTACATCCAGTTTCCAAGGATAGTAGACAGTGTTATTTGAGGTGTCTATAATTCTTAAATCCAGGTCATTGACTAATTTTGAGGTTCTGTTATTATGAAGATCCGGCCAATCCGCATTTTCATTTACTTTATATTCCGGGTCAATCCATGATATAGTTACTTTCAAAGGTTCAGTGCCGGAAGCGGTAACTGTTTTTTTATTGGCTATACTACTATTCAGTGTTTCATCTGTGAAGATTACGGTATTATTAGATTTTCCTACCAATAATTCTGCTCCTTTTTTAGCATTGATGAATCCCCATCCATTCTGTGGATCCGGGCCGATATTTCCTGCTTCTGAAGCAGAGTGTATGGTTAAGACTTTAGCAGATGCGGCATTCAGTTCGGCATTACTGAAAAGTTGTTTATTGATCTGCGTCCAAAGCCCTATTATACCCGTTACAATGGGTCCGGAATAGGAAGTTCCATTGCCTCCTGATGCATAATCTTGGCTTCCGATCGTGTTTTCAGCAGTGGAGGCATGGGATACATTAGGGCCTACGGTAGTAATATCGGGTTTAATACCTCCGTCATCTCTTGGTCCGGCACTGCTGTAAGAAGAATGGACTACATCTGATGCGGTATTATATCTTTTTCCGTTGGCCGTGATGATATCAGAAGCTCCAACAATAATAATATTTTTAGCAAGTGAGCCCGGTCCTATACAGTCATATCCCTGATCACAATTTTTTTTAGGTAGTACATCTGCGGATTTAAACTTAACGTAAGTTGAACCTGAGCTGTAATATTTCACTGCTGAAGCTGGTGGTAACATACCAAAAGAATTACCAGCAGATTTAACAATGATATAAGAAGGGTTGTTATAGACTATCTGATCATAATTTTGGTCAGTTGTAAAGTATAGCCCCTGCGCATCGTAGCTAATTCCTTTGTTGTAATAACTGGTCCATAACCATTTGTAGCTTCCGTCGATCACCTTGTAATCCCACCCTAAATTGGTGCCATAAGAATGATTGGATATTTTAGGCATGGCAGTTAATATTTTTTGAAATACAGTACTTTCAGTTGTGCTTCCTGGCAGCTTAGACGCGGAAAAGGAATAAGAATCAATTGTAGAATTTTTAGCAATTCCCTGGATATTTTTCCCCAAATAAGTGTAAGCTTTCCCACCGATAAAGCTGGAGACTCCGGTAGCGTGGGCACTGTAGTTCATCGTGCTTGCTTCTTTATTGGTAATTCTGTTTGTACTGTTGTTGAAAACTTCGTGTCCGGCATAAACACGTCCGCCGTCAAATACAGTAAATTTAATGTTCTCACCATTAAAAGACCCAGTTAATCCCGAAATGGTTCCGTTCTGGATAAAATCAGAATTGGAATTTTTAATCTGATCAATATCATGAGGCTCATAAAAGTAAGGTGTGTCTTCTATAAATCCTGCTAAAAGACTTCTTTTTTCTTCAATCTCTTTTTGATCACTCTTACCACTTTTAGCTTCACGGTTCCGGGCTACAAGAGCATCAAATTTTTCATTGTTAGTGTTTCTTTGTTTTTCGAATTCTTTGTATAGAGCGTCATTTTTTTGAGCACTTACAAATAGGGCGGCCAATGTTGCAGCCAGAAATAAATGTTTTTTCATATTGATATTTTTTTGTTATCGGGACAAATATATATGAACTTATTTCAATTGACAATGATTTATTATTTATATTTCAATAATTAGTTTATTTTATTGATATTAATTTATTTAAATTGTTATTTTTATTTAATTATTCATAATTGATGTTTGTTTTTAAGATAAAATTCACTTTTTATTTATAAAGCTAATTTTGTGAAAAGTTATTCGCCTTTCTTTTGTATTTTACTGCTGAATTTTTGAAAAAATGGAGTAACTTTACATTCTCTTTTTTTTAGAAAAGTTAGAAACTTATATGTATTTAATTTTTGACACAGAAACAACCGGTTTACCTAAGAATTTTAATGCTCCGCTTTCAGACTCTGATAACTGGCCAAGAATGGTTCAGATCGCGTGGCAGATACATGATGATGAGGGTAATTTAATTGAAAATCAGGATTATATTATAAAACCTGAAGGGTATGATATTCCCTTCAACGCCGCAAGGATCCACGGAATTACCACCAAGATCGCCAATGAAGAAGGACGTGACCTGCAGGAGATCCTGGAGGAATTTTCCAAAGCACTGGACAGGGTAAGAATCGTTTCCGGGCACAATGTAGAGTTCGATTACAATATCGTAGGAGCAGAATTCTTCAGAAAAGATATAAAAGACAACCTTCAGGCTAAACCTAAAGCTGATACCATGATTCTGGGAACAGATTATTGTAAGCTTGGTGGCGGAAGAGGAGGAAGGTATAAATCTCCTAAACTGGAAGAGCTGTACGAAAAGCTTTACGGTCATAAATTTGACGAAGCGCACAACGCAGCAGCCGACGTAAATGCGACCGCCAGGGTTTTCTTCGAAATGATGAGGATAGGCGTCATTCCTTCCGAAGTACTGAAAATCTCTGAAGATCAGCTTGAGTATTTCAAAAGACTTTATCCTGATCCGATAAAGCCGTTTCCTATTGTTATCAGACGGCAGGTTGCTGATTTTAACAGTAAGAAAAAACATACAGACTCCCGAAATATTGACGAAGTTGATATCGGAAAATATTTCAACTTCAACAGCCACAGTGTTTTCTCAACATTGATGGCGACTTCCAGCATAAATGATCTGATCAAAAAAGCTTCTGATGAAAACTTTCCTGCCGTAGGAATGGTAGACATCGGAAACATGATGGGGGCTTTTAAATTTGTATCAGCGGTAGAGTCCACAAACTCCGACCGTTCAAAAAAGCATAAAGAATTTCTTGCTAAAAAACAGGAAGCTGAAGAAAACGGAACAGAATTTACAGAAGAAGAACCGGTTTCAGCACCGCTTATTCCGATTGTCGGATGTGAGTTTTACATATCAGAACGTTACGAACAGAAACAATTTACCAAAGATGATCCCGACAGAAGAACGCAGATGGTTCTTTTGGCGAAGGATTTTAACGGATATAAAAACCTGGCGAAACTTTCGAGTATAGGATTTTTGAAAGGGTTCTATTTCGGAGTACCGAGGATCAGCAGAGAATTGATCGCTGAATATAAAGAGGGACTTATCGCTGTAACTTCCGGTATTTTGGGAGATATTCCTGATGCGATCCTTAATACAGGGGAGCAGAAAGGGGAAGAGCTTTTTAAATGGTGGAAGGAAACTTTCGGTGATGATTTCTATGTGCAGCTTCAGAACCATAAACTGCCTGAAGAAGAGCATTTGAATGAAGTTTTACTCTATTTGGCTGATAAATACGATACAAAAATCCTTGCCCAGAACGAAACATTTTATACCCAAAAAGATGATGCCAATATCCAGGATATCGTAAGCTGTATCAAAGACGGTGAAAAGCTGACAACTCCGGTAGGAAAAGGCTTCGGAAAACGACGAGGACTTACCACGGGAGAATATTATATTAAAAACAGCGACGAAATAAAAGAAACGTTTCTGGCTTATCCGGATGCTTTTGATGCGTATGAAGAATTTCTTGCGAAATTTAGTCCGTATACTTTAAAAAGAGATGTTCTTCTTCCTAAGTTTGATATTCCGGAAGAGTTCATCCATGCTGAAGATGCTGCGGATGGCGGAAAAAGAGGGGAGATGGCTTATCTTACACACTTAACGTATGAAGGAGCAAGAAAAAGATATATTGAAACCGGAATTACAGATGAAATCAAAGAACGTCTGGACTTTGAGCTCGATGTAATTGCGAATACCGGTTATCCCGGATATTTCCTTATCGTGCAGGATTTCTGTAACGAAGCCCGGAATATGGGCGTTTGGGTAGGACCGGGAAGGGGTTCTGCAGCAGGTTCTGCGGTAGCTTACTGTATTGGGATTACCAACGTTGACCCTATTAAATATGATCTCCTTTTTGAGAGATTCCTGAATCCGGAAAGGGTTTCCATGCCTGATATTGATATTGACTTTGATGATGAAGGCCGGGACAGGGTGATCAAATGGGTAATCGAAAAATATGGACAGAGTCAGGTAGCACAGATTATTACGTATTCAGTTTTAGGAGGTAAATCGGCTATTAAAGATGCCGGAAGGGTATTGGATCTTCCGATTCCTGATACCAATAATATTGCAAAACTGATTCCGCCAAGTCCCGGAATGAACATCGCAAAAGCTTTAGCTAAATATGATAAGCTGAAGCCTGAAGATCAAATGCTGGTGGATGAAATGAGAATGGTCCTCGATAATCCTGATGATCCGCGTTTCGATGTATTGGCGAGTGCCAGGAAAATGGAAGGTTGTATCAGGAATACCGGAATACACGCCTGTGGGGTGATTATTACGCCTGAGGATGTAAGTAACCTGGTTCCGATCACCATTGCCGCGAAAGATGCAGATATTCTGGTTTCCCAGTTTGATAACTCGGTGGCGGAAAGTGCCGGACTTTTGAAAATGGACTTCCTGGGACTTCGAACGCTGACGATCATTAAAGATGCCATGAAACTGGTAAAGCAAAGACATAATATAGACCTTGATCCGGATGAAATTCCGCTGGATGATACAAAAACATACCAGTTGTTTAAAGAAGGTAGAACTGTCGGGATTTTCCAGTATGAAAGCCCCGGAATGCAGAAGTACATGAGAGAGCTTAAGCCTACGGTTTTTGCCGATCTTATTGCCATGAACGCCTTGTACCGTCCGGGACCGATTAAATATATTCCGAACTTTATCAACAGGAAGCACGGAATCGAAGAAATTGTTTACGATTTACCGGAGACCGAAGAATATTTAAAAGAAACCTACGGAATTACCGTATACCAGGAGCAGGTAATGCTTTTATCCCAGAAGCTGGCCAACTTTACAAAAGGTGAAGCCGATACGCTAAGAAAGGCCATGGGTAAAAAGCAGATCGACGTTCTGAATAAAATGTACCCTAAATTCATTGAAGGAGGAAGGAAAAACAATCTTAACGAAGAGCGGTTAGAAAAAATTTGGAATGACTGGAAAGCCTTTGCAGAATATGCCTTCAACAAATCTCACTCTACATGCTATGCATTAATTGCCTACCATACTGCTTATCTGAAAGCTAATTATCCGGCTGAATATATGGCGAGTGTAATGAGTAACAACATTAACAATACGGACTCTATTACCATGTTTATGGAGGACTGCAAGAGTATCGGGGTAGATGTTTTGGGGCCGGATGTGAATGAATCTCAATATAAATTCTCTGTAAACGAAAAAGGGCAGATCCGTTTCGGTTTAGGAGCAATCAAAGGGATTGGAGAAGGGCCGAGTGAGGCGATTACAAGAGAAAGAGCCAATGGAAGGTTTAAAAATATTTATGATTTCTTCGAGAGAATTCAACCTTCCCAAATGAATAAAAGAGTGGCGGAAAGTTTAGTATTGGCAGGAGCTTTCGATGAACTTGGTTCTTACCACAGGGGTCAGTATTTTGATATTGATATGGCTGGTAAAACTAATCTGGAAAGGTTGATCAGATACGGACAGAGTTTCCAGGAGAGTAAAAACGAAATGGAGCACTCTCTTTTCGCAGACTTTGCCGATGAAGTGCAGATCGAGCAGCCAAAACTGCCACCTTGCCCGGAATGGCCGAATATGCATAAACTTAATAAAGAAAAAGAAATCATAGGATTCTATCTTTCTGCACATCCGCTGGATGAGTTTAAATATCATTTTCAGTTTATGCAGGGACAGTTATCTAAAAAATCTGTCCTGGAAAAAGACGAGGAAGAAAAGCTGGTGACGGACGAAGTTCCTATTTTGGAGAAAGATTCTTTGGATGAAACGGTGGATCTTATTGAAGTCGTTTCTGATGAATTGTCCATAGGAGAAGAGGAAGTGATAGAAGAAGTCACGAAAAAAGCCGAACCAAAAGGGAATTTTATGTTCTTAAACCTTGATGAGGTGGACGCGTACAAAGAGCAGGCTTTTGCTAATAAGCAGGAAGAACTGTTTGAAGAAAAGAAGAAAGACTGGAAAACGCTTCAGAAAGAAAGAGAAAATGGAGGTGGTGGAAAAGAATATACCGTAGCCGGACTTATTACTGAGTATAGAGTACAGGATGGGTTCAGAAGCGGTGAAAAAGTAGCTTTTGTAACGCTGGAAGATTATTCCGGGTCCTATTCTTTCAGGCTTGGAGACAGGGATTATATGCGTTTGAAAGAAAAGCTGGAAGTTCAGAGGTTTGTAATTTTTAAAATAAAATTCGCACAGGTAAAAGATGGAAGGGTTTTCGTGAATGTAAACGATGTCATAGAGCTTCAGGAAGCTTTTGAAAGGTTTGCAAAAAGCATTTCTCTGGTGATGGATGTGATGGATGTTCGGGCTGAAGATCTTGATTTCTTCAGAACAGTTCTCGACAGGAATAAAGGAAATCAGAAACTTAAATTCTTTATCAAAAATATAGAAGATGATTCCCAGATTGAAGTTCAGTCTATGAAACATTCTGTAGATCTGAATGGTGACCTGATCAAGGAAATTCAGCTTCTCAACAAATATGAGTTCTATTTGAATTGATAATGGGTACCTATTAAAAATATAAAAGCGGCATTTTGTCGCTTTTTTTGTTTTTTTAATTGAAAATGAGTGGAGTAGATGTAAAAAATTATTTTATGTTAAGTTAATATTTTTCATATTTAAGTGATTTTAAATTTCATTGTAAATAACTGGTAATCAAATGTATTTAATTTATCTTCAGATTGTGAATTTTAAGTTAAAATTAAACATATATTTAATTTTGTTTAAAAAATAGGCTTTTTTAATTGTTTTGATTTAATATTTTATGTTAATTTTTGATTCATTATTGAATATTTAAGTACATTTACAACCCTAATTTTTATTTTTACTATTTATGAAAAAAACTCTATTGTCGTTTTTATTCTTCTTAATGGCGACACTCATCAATGCCCAGGTGATTCTGGGCAGCGGAACTACACAGGGCGGGTATATGCCTGTGGATGTGAATTTCGGCTATAATTACAGTCAGCAGATTTTTACCAAGACTGAAATTAATGCAGCAGCAGCAGGCAATGTTACGGGGGTAAAATTCTTTCTCCCGAATAATGCAGATATTTCCAAATCTGTTGATTGGGTGGTTTATGTAGGACATACCACTAAGACAAGCTTTAGCTCTGTTACAGACTGGGTTCCTTTAGCCAGTATGACTCAGGTATTTTCAGGAGCCGTAAGTGTCGTGGGTAATGAAGTTACGGTCAACTTCAGTTCACCTTTTGCCTATAACAATACCGATAACCTGGTTATTGCTATTGATGAAAATACGGCAGACTATACGGCTAGTACCAATAAGTTTTACACGTATACAGGACCTTCAAATTCAGGGTTAGCATACAGAAGTGATACGATAAATCCAGATCCTGCAGCTCCTCCTTCAGGAACACGTGGGACTACCAAATCTGTTACCTCATTGTTGGGGCTTTCTCCGGCAGCAGCACCGGTATGTCCGGTTGTTTCTGCTCCTGCAGCAAATGCAACCAATGTATCTGTGTTGCCTACGATCAGTTGGGCGGGATCCAGCTATGCATCTTCTTACAAGTTGAGCGTAGGAACAACGCCAGGAGGTACAGATGTGATGAATATGGTAGATATTGGAAATGTTGTCAGTTATACATTTACCAGCTCTCTTGGCTTCAGTACGCAGTACTATTATACAGTATATGCATTAAACTCAGTGGGAGCAAGTACCGGATGTACGGAAAGAAGCTTTACTACTGCTTCGTTGGGATGCCCTTCCGTAAGTATTCCTGCAGCATCTGTACTGGGAACTTCGGTAAAGCCTACATTTACATGGTCTGCTGTAACAGGTGTGACAGGGTACCGTTTGAGTATCGGGACATCTGCAGGAGCTAATAATGTATTGAGTAATTTTGACTTAGGAAATGTATTGAGTTACACTTTAACTGCAGCACAGCAGCTTAACCCTTCTACTCAATATTTTTATACAATAACAGCCTACACCGCAAATGCTGCTTCTACAGGATGTACGGAAAGAAACTTCACTACAGGAGCCACATTACCTCCTGCTAATGATGATTGTTCCGGGGCAGTTTCGTTAACAGTTAATCCTGGGTTGACTTGTACAACGTCAACACCAGGGAATACTCTTGGGGCTACTTTCTCTATGGCCGCTACGCCTTGTAGTGGTAATCCGGGAGATGATGTTTGGTACAGTTTTACAGCTACAGGAAGCAGTCATCTGATTACGATTTCCAATGTAGTTTCTACCGGTGTCAGCTCTGATACCGATATGTACTTCCAGGTTCTTGGAGGAAGCTGTGGTACAATGACCAGCATATTGTGTTCTGATGATAATATCAATATGGCGACAGGACTTACTGCAGGCCAGACCTATTATGTAAGAGTTTATACTTATTCATCCAATGCAAATACCAACGCGAGCTTTAGTATTTGTGTATCCACACCTCCGCCACCACCGGCAAACGACGATTGTGCGAATGCGGTAACGGTAACGGTAAATGCTGATATGAACTGTGGTTCTTTAACGTCAGGAAATACTTCAGGAGGAACCAATTCTAATGTGCCGGTAGGTGCTTGTTCAGGTAGTCCTGATGACGATGTATGGTATAAATTTGTTGCTACAGGCACAAAGCATACGATCTGGTTTAAGAATGTAGCTTCTGTAGGAACTTCTTCATCTACTTCATTGTATGCTCAGGTATTCAGTGGTGCGTGCGGAACATTAACCAGCACTACATGTATTACCTCAAATTCAAGCTATACTGTTTTATCTAACCTGACAGCAGGGGAGACTTATTATGTAAGAGCTTATAACTCAAATGCTAACTCCGGGGCTTCATTGTATGCCAATACATTTGATCTATGCATAGGAACGCTACCTGCACCTCCGGCAAATGACGAGTGTTCAGGTGCTGCTACTTTGACTGTTAATCCAGATATGAGCTGTGGATCTGTAACTTCGGGAACTACTTTTGGAGCAACCAATTCTTCAGTTCCGGTAGGTACCTGTTCAGGAACTCCTGATGATGATGTCTGGTATGCATTTACTGCAACAGGAACTGCACATACGATTTGGTTAAAAAATGTGGTATCAGTGGGAAGCAGCTCATCTACGAGCCTGTATGCACAGGTATTCACAGGAGGATGTGGGGCTTTGGTCAACAAAACCTGTATCACTTCAAATACAAACTACACTGCGCTTACTGGCCTTACAGCTGGAGAAACTTATTATGTAAGAGTGTATAACTCCAATGCAAATACCTCTACAACGATTTATGCTAATACATTTAGTCTATGTATCGGTACATTGCCTCCTCCTCCGGCAAATGATGACTGTGCTAACGCGGTTTCATTAACAGTGAGCGGTACGGGAACTTGTACAAATCCTGTAAGTGGTTCTACTTATAGCGCGACTCAAAGTACAGGAACAACTCCAACTTGTGCTGCCACCGGAATCAATGACGATGTTTGGTATTCGTTTACGGCTACTGCAGCAACGCACCTGGTAACAGTAAATTATACGGATAATGCTACAGCAACACAGGTGTATTCAGGAGCTTGCGGTAGTTTTACAGCAGTGTCGTGTACAGATGGGGCTTTTGGTAATTCAAATGTATTGTTACAGAACCTAACAGCAGGTCAGGTTTATTATGTAAGAGTATATTCTTCATCAAGTACTACTACGATAGCTTCATCTTTCAGCATCTGCATCACTACACCGGTAGCGCCTGCTAACGATACGTGTGATACGGCAATTGCAATTCCTTGCGGTGGAACAGTAGAAGGCAACAATGCACTTGCTGCCAACGAAACTTTACCTACCAGTACTTGCGGTGGAACAACCACTACAGCAAGTTATAAAGGAGTATGGTATACCGTAAAAGCTCATGCAGCAGGACCTATTACAATCAGTGCTTGTGGAGCAGAGTTTGACAGTTACTTAAGAGTGTATTCTGGAAGTTGTGCCGCACTTTCGTGTGTAAGCAATACTTCGGGAATTGGTTATGCTGACGGCGGATGCCCTGGTGCAAATCTTAATGATTCATCTACTTTAACATTCAATGCCACAGCAGGAACTACGTATTATGTATTACTGACTGGTTATACTGCAGCGAGATTCGGAAAATATACGATTTCTGTGACGCAGGATTGCTCTACAATGGGTACTTCTGAGGTTAAAAAAGAAAACAATCTTAAAGCATACCCGAATCCTTTCGCAGATGTTCTGAATATTTCTGACATTTCTAAAGTGAAGTCAGTATCTATTGTTGATCTGGCAGGAAGAGTGGTGAAAACCATTGATAATCCTTCTTCAGCCCTTCAGTTGGGTGACTTGAAACAGGGAATGTATCTTGTGACTCTGAATATGAAAGACGGATCTAAGCAGACCATCAAGGCCATTAAAAAATAAAATTTTATTGACCATATTATAATAGAGCAGCAGCCGGAAGGCTGCTGTTTTTTTTGATGAAGGTCTTTTTTGTGAAGCAGTTTTACATAAATAGGCGAAAAATCTAGGTGTGGGATTATTTTAAAAATAAATTTCATATGGTGAATTATAGATAATTGTTAAAATATAAAACAGGATTTCTTTATTAGTAATAAGAAATAAATGAGCGGTTTGTTTTTTATGTAATTCATTGATTTATTGCTGTAATGATGAAATGTTTGATACATTGCCATTATTAATTTTAAACTCTTACGATATGAAAAAACTCTTATTTTTTATGGCAATGTTTCCTGTTTTTATCTTTGGACAGTGGACAGAAAATTTTGATTCCGGAACTACACTTCCCACAGGTTGGGCTGTAATCAACGCTGGCGGCAGTAATGGCTGGGATATTCGTGTGCCGAATTCAGGAACAGCACAGTCCGGGACAAACGTAGCGGGAATTACATATAATTCTACAGCTCATGATGATTATTTGATCACAAAAGCTATCAATGTTCAGGCAGGGATTAGTGACAGATTTTCTTTCTATATAAAATCAGCGTATACATTCGCTCTGGAAAATTATGAAGTCCTGCTTTCAACAACAGACCAGACACAAGCAGCTTTTTCCACAGTGATTCAGGCTACGTCAAAGGCTCCGGGTACATGGACACAAAAAACAATTAGTTTATATGCATACGTGGGACAAACGGTGTATGTAGCAATTCATGCAACGGATACAGACCAGCTTTATCTTTTTGCAGATAATTTTGTTGTAGATGCTCCTCCCACTATCGTACCCGACTGCACCCTATTTACTTTACCAGCAAATGGGGCTACCGGGGTAAATATAGATGGTATTCTGAACTGGAACCTGATATCATCAGCCTCAGGATATAAAATTAAAGTAGGTACTACGACCGGAGGAACTGATATTGTAAATAATACGGATGCAGGAAATGTGAATACTTATAATATTCCGGGCAGTCTCAGCCCTCAGACAACATATTATGCCACAGTGATTCCATACAATGCCATTGGTGATGCTGTAGGTTGTTCTGAAATTTCTTTTACTACTGCTTCTGCTCCTGCCAACGATAACTGTGCTAATGCGGTTCCCTTAAGTGTGGGAGTTCTCCTCACAGGTACCACTGAAGGAGCGAGCCAGAGTACAGAGACCGCACCAACTTGTTCAGCCACCGGTATAAATGATGATGTGTGGTATTCATTTACGGCTACAGAAACCACACACCTGATAACAATCAATTATACTGATAATGCAACGGCAGCGCAGGTTTATTCCGGATCTTGCGGCAGTCTTACAGCGGTTGCCTGTGCAAGCGGAGGCTTTGGAAATTCTAATCTGTTGCTGCAGAATTTAACAGCAGGACAGGTGTATTATCTGAGAGTATATTCTTCCACCTCTACTCCTGGTACAGTATCAAATTTCAGCATCTTTATAACAACACCCACAGTTCCTTCCAACGATACCTGCAATACCGCCATTGCAATAACGTGTGGTGGAACAGTAGAAGGGAATAATGCGCTTGCTTCCAATGACACCCTTCCCGGCAGTACTTGTGGAAGCGGGGGAACTACAGGAAGCTATAGAGGAGTATGGTATACCGTGACAGCTGTCGCTACAGGATCGATAACTGTAAGTGCTTGTGGAACAGAATTTGACAGCTATTTAAGAGTGTATTCGGGAGGCTGTTCAGGACTTACATGTGTAGGTAATACCTCAGGTGTGGGATATGCTGATGGCGGATGTCCTACCCCTAATATATTCAATGCTTCCACTTTAACGTTCAATGCTACGGCAGGTACAACATATCATGTACTACTCACAGGATATTCAGCAGCAAGATTTGGAAAATATACGATTTCGGTCACTCAGAATTGTTCTGCAATGGGCACTTCAGAAGTTTCAGGAGCTAAAAATGACATCAAAGCCTATCCGAATCCTTTTACAGATGTTCTGAATATTTCTGAGATCTCTAAAGTGAAGTCAGTGTCTATTACTGATCTGGCTGGAAGAGTTGTAAAAACAATTGATAATCCTTCTTCAGCCCTTCAGTTGGGAGATATGAAACAAGGAATATATCTGGTAACTCTGAATATGAAAGACGGATCTAAACAAACCATTAAGGCCATTAAAAAATAAATTTTTATTGACCATATCTTATAGAACAGCAGCCTTTTGGCTGCTGTTTTTTTGATGATAATTACTGAATAAAATCAGTTAAAAAATAGGAGTAATTCAATAGGTAATGATATTTGTTAAAAGTATTGTTTTTTAAATTTAAAAAATGATTATGTTGTATTTTTTTTATTAAATTAGCTTATACCATAAACAAATATTATATGAAAAAGATTTTACTTGCGAATCTGTTAATGATTAGCGCGTCGGCATTTGCGCAAACCTATTGTATCCCTGAGTTTTCAAGTGGATGCGATGGAGGAGATGTAATTGACAGTTTTACAATTTCGGCTGCCGGATTCAGCCATTTGGATACAGGATGTTCACAGGGAGCATATGGAGATTACCTCACACAGACTATTAACATGAATGCAGGCGTTAATTATGCCTTTTCTATTACCCATGGCTATTCTGACCAAAATGTCAGAATCTGGATCGATTTTGATAACAATGGAACTTTTGATGACGCAGCACCTGAATTGGTTGCTGAAGCAAGCAGTACAGGTCCTGACAACAATTCAGTGACCAACGGAACAATCAGTATTCCCTTAACTGCTGCGCCAGGAACTTACAGAATGAGAGTGGGAGACCGCTTTTCAAGCCAGCCGGAACCATGTAATACAGCGGGGTATGGAGAAGCACACGATTATACGGTAGTTATCGGAGCGGCTCCAAGCTGCCTTTCACCAGGTAATTTATCTTCCAGTACCGTTACTTCAAACTCGGCTTCTATTTCCTGGACAGCTTCTACAAGCACCGTTGGCGTAGGTTATGAATATTACCATTCTGATACAAGTACAGGACCAACAAGTACGACTACGGCTACGGGAAGTGTAGGTGCATCCGCTATTACGGCATCATTATCTTCACTTTCTCCTGCCACTACCTACTACGTATGGGTGAGATCTGTATGCAGTGCTTCCGATAAAAGTGCGTGGTCTGTAGGAACATCGTTTACAACAGAATGTGCCACGGTTGTACCTACCACTGCATATACCAATGATTTTGCTACATTCCCGGGCAACTGCTGGGAACAGGCTTCAGGTGGAGATCCCACTACAGGACCTGATGATACCGAAGAACTATGGTATCAGGGAGACTTTTTGAACGCGGACGACGGTAACAATTCTGCAAAAGTCAATCTTTACTTTACGGGTAATGCTGCATGGCTGAAGACGGTACCTTTCGATCTTTCAGCGGGAGGCTACAGAGTTAAGTTTGACTACGGAGTGACAGCGTTTTTCGATACTACACCATCCGGTATGGGATCTGATGATGTTGTTCAGTTTCTGGTATCAGGAGATGGAGGAAGCACATGGACGGTTCTACAGACCTGGAATGCGGCAAACGGACCTTCTAATACCTCTGCTACCTATTCTTATAATCTGACTTCCTACACTGGAGCGAATACGGTTTTTGCATTTTATGCTTCCGATGGAACGGTAAATGATCCGGAAGACTACGAATTCTTTATAGATAACTTTAAAGTAGAAACCGCGTCACTGTCAACGTCTGAAGTGTCCGGTGCAAAAGCAGCTATTAAAGCATATCCGAATCCGTTCACAGATGTTCTGAATATTTCAAAAGCAGAGCTTGTGAAATCAGTCTCGGTTTCCGATGTATCAGGAAGATTGGTGAAAACCATCGATAATCCTTCTTCAGCACTCCATTTGGGAGACTTGAAACAGGGATTATACTTTGTAACCCTGAATATGAAAGACGGCTCTAAACAAAGTATTAAAGCCATTAAAAAATAGAAAGAAAAAATCATAACACTACAAAAAAAAGACGGCTACTGCCGTCTTTTTATATTACTTATTACCCATCACTCATTACCCATCATTTATTAGGTACCGGCTGTATATCACCTGTAGTCATATGTTCAAAAAGGGTAGGGAAAAACATAACAAGGATAAAATAGATAATGATCATTAGTACAATTAATGAAAAAAGGATAATGACCAGGCTATTGGGCTTATTTTTCTTTTGTGGTTCCATGATTTTTGTGGTATTTGGTTAATAGATTAATATCAATACCAAATACTAAGCTAATTTCTTGCCACACTGTTTGCAGTATCTTGCGTCATCATCAATATCTTCATTACCGCACTGCTCGCAGATCTTTTCCAGATTCTGTCTTTTATTCCGCATTTCGGCAGTCACAATTCCTGTAGGAACTGCAATGATGGAATAACCTGCCAGCATCAGAATAACAGCAAAGAATTTACCCATCGGTGTAATAGGAGAGACATCGCCATAACCCACAGTGGTAACGGTAACTACGGCCCAGTAAATAGACTGCGGAATGGTTTCAAAACCGGGTCTTCCGCCTTCCACCATAAACATCAGAGAACCCACAATCACAGAAAAAATAATAAGGAATAAAAGGAAAATATAGATCTTTCTGGAACTGTGTTTTAAAGCCCTTACGATGAGGTAACCGTCATTCATAAAATCCAGAAGATTGAAAATTCTGAAAACCCTTAGCATTCTCAGCATTCTGAAAATCAGAAAATATTTGGTCACCGGAAAGAAAAAGCTAAGGAAGAAAGGAACCAGTGCCAAAAAATCGATGATTCCGAAAAAACTGAAAATATAGTTTTTCTTATTTTTTACCACACTGATACGCATCCAGTATTCAACCGTGAAGAAAATGGAAATGATCCATTCCAGGATCAGAAAAGTTCTGTGAAATTTCTTGTCAAGTTGAGGTACACTTTCCATCATAATAATGGCGGTACTTATCAGGATCAGAGATAATAATGTAATGTCAAATAACTTCCCGAGTCTGGTGTCGGCACGGTAGATAACCCTGTAAAGAAACCTTTTCCAAAGCTTGTCTTCAGGAACAAGATTATGTTCTCTTTCCATTTTTAATGTTTTTTAAAATTAACAAATTATCGTTATTTTCGTAGCAAACATACAGAATAAAATGACAATAAGCGAAGTAATTTCAAAAATAGAACTCCGTATTCCACTGCAGCAGGCAGAAGATTTTGACAATGTAGGATTGCTGTGCGGAGTGCCGGACCGTAATGTAAGCGGGATACTGGTTTGCCACGATGCTCTGGAGAATGTTGTGGATGAGGCTATTCAGAAAAACTGTAATCTGATCGTATGTTTTCATCCCATTATTTTTTCGGGTTTAAAATCACTGACGGGGAAAAACTATGTGGAAAGAGCTGTGTTAAAAGCTATTGAGAATAAAATTGCCATCTACGCCATCCATACGGCATTTGATAATGATTTCTTTGGAGTCAATCATGGAATTTGCAGCCATTTGGGATTAAAAGACGTGAAAATTCTTCAGCCTAAAAAAAATAATTTAAAACAACTGACGGTTTTCGTACCGAAAGAACAGTCTGAGCAGGTAAAAGAAGCGCTTTTCTCTGCAGGAGCCGGGAACATAGGGTTTTATGACGAATGTAGCTTCACCCTTAACGGAAACGGGACATTCAGACCGACGGAAGGCTCTAATCCATTTTCGGGACAGCAAGACGTTCGTGAAAACGCTGATGAAGATATGATTTCAGTGATTTTTGAAGGGTACAAACAGGGGAGAATCATTTCAGCCATGAAGGCAGCGCATCCGTACGAAGAAGTCGCTCATCAGATTTATCAGTTGGAGAACGATAACCAGCATACAGGTTTGGGAATGTATGGTGATTTGGAAGAAGGAATGGAGGAGCAGGATTTTTTAAAGTTCGTTAAAGAAAAATTCGGGCTGGAATTGATTAAACATTCTGATTTTACGGGCAAAAAAATCAAAAGAGTAGGAGTTCTTGGAGGTTCAGGAGCAAGCGGAATTAAGGCTGCATTATCCCAAAAATGTGATGCTTACCTCACCGGAGATATTAAATACCACGACTATTTTCTGGCAGAATCCAAAATGATGATCTGTGACATAGGCCATTATGAATCAGAACAATTTGTAACTCAACAATTATTTGAAATTTTATCACAAAAATTTAGTACATTTGCAATTTCAAAATCTATTGAAAAAACAAACCCAGTAAATTATTTCATTTAAGATATGGCAAAAACCAACGATATTTCAGTTGAAGAAAAATTAAGAGCTTTATACGATTTACAGATCATTGATTCAAGATTGGATGAAATCCGAAATACCAGAGGAGAATTGCCAATTGAAGTTGAAGATCTTGAAATTGAGATTGAAGGACTTGAAAAAAGAGCTGAAAAATTTCATGCAGACATCAAAGATCAGGACGATCAGATCAAAACTAAGCATGAAGTGATTAACCATGCAAAAACTTTAATTGAAAAATACAAATCTCAGCAGGATAACGTAAGAAACAATAAAGAGTTTGAAGCATTAGGAAAAGAAATGGAATTCCAGGATCTTGAAATTCAGCTTGCTGAAAAAAGAATTAAAGAATTCGGAGCTAAAATTGCTCACAAAAATGAAACTTTAAGCGAACTTAACAGTAAAATCGAAGATCTTAAGAACCATTTAAAATTCAAAAAAGAAGAATTGGATGGTCTTGTATCTGAAACTCAAAAAGAAGAAGAGTACTTAATAGAGCAGTCTAAAGAGTATGCAGGTAAGATCGACGAAAGATTACTGGCTTCATATAACAGAATCAGAAAGAGCTCTATCAACGGACTTGCTGTAGTAGGATTGGAAAGAGGAGCGCCGAAAGGTTCATTCTTCACAATTCCTCCTCAGAAGCAGATGGAAATCGCTCAGAGAAAGAAAATTATTATCGATGAGCATTCAGGGAAAATCCTGGTTGATGACGAATTGGTAATGGAAGAAAACGACAGAATGAAATCTGTAATTAAATTTTAATTACAATTCAAACCATATAAAAAGTGCTTCAGCAATGAAGCACTTTTTTTGTGTTTAATAGAATGCTTTGAAATCCTTAATCACTATGGATATTCAATGGACTTTAGCCTGTTGCATAGTTCCGGAAATGAAACAATGTTCATTTATTTCGACAGCTTTATATATGCTTAATCATCATAAAAATTCAATAGAAACGGGCTTTAGCCCGTTGCCCCGTCCCGGAAACGAAACAATGTTCATGTATTTCGACAACCTTATAAACGCTTAATGATAATATTCAATAGGAACGGGCTTTAGCCCGTTTTACATCACGTTTAATAATTTCACCCACGGCTTCAGCCAAAACATAAAAAAAGCTGCTTCATTTGAAACAGCTCATTGTATTTTTAGTCGTGATGCTCGTACATTTTATTGTAGAGATCCATAAACTTCTCTTTGACCGCTTTTCTCTTCAGCTTTAAAGTAGGCGTCAGAAGTCCTGTCTCGATCGCCCAAACTTCCGGGGTAAGTTCGATTCTTTTGATCTTTTCCCAGTTGCCAAGGTGTTCGTTGATGCCTTCTATTTCCTTTTCAATTCTTTCTTTTAATTCAGGGCTTTTGGCGATTTCTGCCGGAGTGGAACCGATATTCAGGTTATTTCTCATAGCCCAGTTTTTAGCAAACTCAAAATCAGGCTGTACCAATGCACACGGCATTTTTTCACCGTCACCTACCACCATGATCTGTTCAATGAATTTTGAAGCTTTTGCTTGATTTTCAATAGTTTGCGGAGCGATGTACTTTCCTCCTGATGTTTTGAACATTTCTTTTTTACGGTCAGTGATTTGAAGGAATCCTTCCGCATCAATATGTCCGATATCTCCTGTTTTAAAGAATCCGTCTTCTGTAAAAGCTTCTTTAGTCATATCTTCAGCTTTAAAATAGCCTTTGAAGATCGAAGGTCCTTTTACTGTAATTTCACCGTCTTCCTGAATTTTTACCTGTAAATTGTCCAATGGTACCCCAACAGTTCCAACTTTCATTTTCTCAAAACTGTTAACAGCAATTACCGGTGAAGTTTCTGTCAGTCCGTAGCCTTCCAGAATAGGAATTCCGGCATTCTGGAACATCATATTCAGCCTCGTAGACAATGCGGCAGAACCGGAAACCAGAGTTACGATTTCTCCTCCCATACCTTCTCTCCACTTGGAAAATACCAGCTTGTCGGCAATGATTTCCTGCAGTCCGGATGGTTTAGAGATGGTTTTCTTTTTACTGATCAGGTTTAAAGCCCAGAAGAATATTTTAGATTTCAGACCTCCCGCAGAAGAGCCTGTATTGTAGATTTTATCGTATACTTTTTCTACCAGTCTTGGTACCACAGTCATATAGTGAGGCTTCACTTCTTTGATGTTTTCCCCCATTTTATCGATGCTTTCAGCGAAATAGATGGAAAATCCATTGTACTGATACAGATAGAAAAGCATTCTTTCAAAAATATGACAGATCGGAAGGAAGCTTAAAGCTCTGGAATCTTTGTAATCAAGGCTTTTTCGCTTAGGAATTCTTGGAATTGAACCCAGAACATTCGAAACGATATTATGATGGGTAAGCATCACTCCTTTTGGTCTTCCCGTAGTTCCTGACGTATAAATAATAGTGGCCAGATCTTCAGAATTAATCGCATTGGAAAGGTCTTCCACTTCAATTTGTGTGGAATCATCTTCTCCAAGATCCAGAATTTCTCTCCAGTTGGCTGCTCCGCTTATCGTATCGAAAGTGAAAATACCCTGTAAAGAAGGGATATTATGCTTTACTTTCATCACTTTCGTCAGAAGTTCTTTATCGGACACAAAGCAATACTGTATTTCAGCATTATTAAAGATAAATTCATAATCTTCAGCAGAAATACTCGGATATACAGGAACAGAAACTACACCGATCTGGGATAGACCAAAATCCATTACCGCCCATTCTGTACGTGAATTGGTAGTGATCAGAGCAATCTTATCTCCGGGTTTTATTCCCAGTTTCAAAAGTCCTCTGGATATTTTATTTCCCTGATTGATAAACTCTAACGTTGAAGTTTTTTTCCATTCGCCCTGATATTTGGTAACAAACATATCCGTTTTAGGAAATTTTTCTAAAGCGTAGTGTGGAATATCGAATAATCTTTTGATCGTCATGATTTTTTAAGCAATTTTTAAAGAATTTTAAATATAAGCATTTTTTTTAATTGTAGTAATCAGAAATCACCAATTGAAAATTAATTGAATGCCTACCATAACAAACAAAGAATTTATAACCATTGTATAAAAAATACCGATACGATAATTCATTTAACCTAACCCTGAATTTTAGTCTCTATCACCTTCATTCACTGATCCCTGCCACCTAATCCCTGCCACCTGCTCCCTAATTTCCAATTCTATTTTCAGATTTCGTTAAAAAGTGTAAATTTACGGCTATCTAATTATTATTTTTTATGGACTTTAATTTATCGGAAGAACAGCTGATGATTCAGCAGGCTGCAAGAGATTTTGCACAAAATGAACTATTACCCGAAGTTATCGAAAGAGACCGCGAGCAGAAATTCCCTACAGAGCAAGTAAAGAAAATGGGAGAGATGGGGCTTCTGGGAATGATGGTGGATCCTAAATACGGAGGTGCTGGTATGGACAGTGTTTCTTACGTTCTGGCCATGGAGGAGATCGCGAAAATAGATGCTTCTGCAGCTGTGGTAATGTCTGTAAACAACTCATTGGTATGTGCAGGTCTTGAAAAATTTGCTTCCGAAGAACAGAAAGTGAAATACCTTACACCTCTTGCAAGCGGAAAGGTAATTGGAGCTTTCGCATTATCTGAGCCTGAAGCAGGTTCTGATGCTACTTCTCAAAAAACTACAGCAGAAGATAAAGGAGATTACTACCTTTTAAACGGTATTAAAAACTGGATCACGAATGGTGGAACAGCTTCTTACTACATCGTAATTGCACAGACAGATCCTGAGAAAAAACATAAAGGAATCAACGCTTTCATCGTAGAAAGAGGATGGGAAGGTTTTGAAGTAGGCGTAAAAGAAGACAAATTGGGAATCAGAGGAAGTGATACACACTCTTTGATCTTCAACAATGTAAAAGTACCTAAAGAGAACAGAATCGGGGAAGACGGTTTCGGCTTCAATTTTGCAATGGCAGTATTGAACGGAGGAAGAATCGGTATTGCTTCTCAGGCGTTGGGAATTGCTTCAGGAGCTTACGAACTGGCTTTAAAATATGCTAAAACAAGAAAAGCTTTCAAAACGGAGATCATCAATCACCAGGCGATTGCGTTCAAATTGGCAGATATGGCTACTCAGATCACGGCGGCAAGAATGCTGTGTTTCAAAGCTGCATGTGAGAAAGATGCCGGTAAAGATATCTCTGAAAGCGGAGCTATGGCAAAATTATACGCTTCTCAGGTAGCAATGGATACTACTATTGAAGCAGTACAGATCCACGGTGGATACGGATACGTGAAGGAATATCACGTAGAAAGAATGATGAGAGATGCGAAGATCACGCAGATCTATGAAGGTACTTCTGAAATCCAGAAAATTGTGATTTCAAGAAGCATCGCAAAATAAATATTTAAAACACACTGCTTATGAAAAAAACTTTGTGGATCAGTCTGGGCGTAGTCCTTCTTCTGATAAGCGTTTTTGTATGGTACAAATACTTTTTCGTTTTTGGGGAAGGGGTGAAATCCGGCTATCTGAATTATGCCATGAAAAAAGGCTATGTCTTCAAAACCTACGAAGGAAAATTGATCCAGGAAGGTTTTGGAAAAGGGAAAACAGGAACCATTACAAGCTACGAGTTTGAATTTTCTGTAGATGATCCTGAAATTTTTAAGCAGTTGGAAAGCAACAGCGGTAAAACTTTTGATCTTCATTACAAAGAATACAATGGAGCACTTCCCTGGAGAGGAAACACAAAGTTTGTTGTAGACAAAGTAGTGAATATGAAATAGCGAAAGGCTCCCATTTGGGAGCCTTTCTTTTACAAACCACTTACTTTAATAATATATGAGCGCTCTTTCAAGCGATATTATTCACTTTTAATCTTCTATTTTATAATCAGCTGATCTGATTTTGGAAACTGATCAACAATATCATCGCCTACACCGAAATTACCTTTTAGGATATCCTTCGGGTTTCCACTGATCCAGCTGCTCAGGTCAATCGCTTCGTAAAGTCCGTTATTAAATCCTAACAGAACAATCAGCTTTTCAGATCCGATGTTTTTGATGTAGTGTCCGGCTCCCATCGGAACGTAGCCTACGTCACCTTTTTCAAACTCATCCTTTACAAACTGTCCTTCAGCCAGAAATACACCCATTTCTGCACGTCCCTGAATATAATACTGCCACTCATCTGCATTCGGATGCCAGTGCATTTCTCTCAGGCCACCCGGTTCTATCTCGAAAATACTGCCGGTAATCGTCTTTGCAATAGGGAACTCTTTCTGGGTAACCACTCTCTGTAAACCTCCGCCCGGAACCGTAATCGGCTGTTGTGCCCCGAGAGGGTAACGATGTGTTGATACCAATGAAATTTCACCTCTTGCCGTAGAAAGTCCCGAACGGATATCAGGAAGCTCACACTGGGCAAAATAGGCTTCTCCCTGATATAGCTTTTTAACCTCTTCTTCAGTAATCCCAAGATTCTGAGCCGCAATGTCTACAGGAACACTTGAAATAAAATCTGTAATGCTGAACGTATGGTCTTCGGAAAAATCACCGTTGTCAAATATCAGAATGAAATGACAGCTTGTACTGCTGATGCACTGCAAAACATGACCAAAACCTCTGGGGAAATACCAGACATCTCCCGGATTGAAAATATCAACAGAAACATGACCCTCCGGATCAATCACCGTTGTTCTCATCTGTCCTTCCAGTACATAACCCCATTCCGCAGCATTGGCATGCCAGTGAAGTTCGCGGATGGCTCCCGGATCCAGATGCATACTCACTCCTGCAAGATTTTGTGAAGCTTCAAATTCCTTTACGGAAACACCTCTCGTGATCCCACCAGGTCCTAATCTGGGCTCTTTTTTTTCCAGTTCATATTTAAAATTGGGAAGCGTCTTATCCATGGATTATTATGCTTGTCTTAATAAATATAAATATAGGAAGAAGTAATGGTTCTAAATTTTTGTATTGA
Organism: Chryseobacterium sp. OV279; assembly: GCF_900128945.1. Classification (GTDB taxonomy): domain Bacteria; phylum Bacteroidota; class Bacteroidia; order Flavobacteriales; family Weeksellaceae; genus Chryseobacterium. The sequence continues at coordinate 602,847 of NZ_FQUD01000002.1, forward strand.
TTAAAAAAATATTAAAAAAATCCATCTTTCGATGGATTCTGTTTTATTGAGGATGGTCGTCGGTCGTTTTTTTGTTTTTCTTCTTATAAAAATAGTATACTATCCCGCCGATAATGAATAATGGCCACAGGGGAAGAATGAAAAGAAAGGCAGATGTGATCACTCCCCAGCCTGATGAAATGGCTGCCAGTGATTTTCCACCGAAAGTTTTAGGTTCCTTTTCAACATCAGATTTATCCGTCAGGGTTACCGTTATCGTGCATAGGGTATTGTCTGCATAGTTATTTCCGGCAACCTGTATGTTTTTGGTTTCAATATCACCGATAGTGCTCAGATCATTCATTAAGGTATCAAAATTGCGGATCGGCACTTTAATGTCCATATAATATACTCTTCGTGTGTTCTCCGTGTAAGAAGATTCCCTTCTGACAGGCTCTGCGGTAACATAAGCCAGCTCTTCACTTTTTACATACCCGTTATTTCTCAAAGTTTCTTCCCTTACCAGTTCTTTTACGGTATCGGCATTGTCAGCCTTTACGGACAGCACTCCGGTTTTTACCATTCTGTTTTTCGCATTGAGCTCATAGCTGTCGTTTTTCGGTTGGTCTTTGTATACGATTTTGGTTTCTTTGATCACTTTTGGAGCCTGAACATTCACAACGATCTTTTCAGTTTTTTTCTCCGCAGAATCTTTTTTCTCGATTTTCGATTCCAGTTTGGTAGAGGTAATTTTATCAGAAAGAGAATCTACCATTTTCGAAGTATTTTCTATTTTCTGTTTGATTTCCCCTTTTGCATCTTCAAAATCTTTTATTCTGACGCTCGCCGAATCCAGAACTTTATCTGCTGTATTATTAATAGAGTTAACGGTTTCGCTTACAGCTGCAGCTGTACTGTCTGCGGCGTGTAATGTATCTTCTATTTTGGATTGGGTCCCTTCTGCCTTTTTACACATTATAAAAGTGCTGGATACGGCCACGAGTAATATGAACTTTTTCATAACATTATTTTTTTGATGAAGTAAAATTAGCGGTGAACGGAGCCAAACTTTTGTAAATGGAAAGTAATGTACTGGTAAAATTGTAATTAACTTGTTTTCAGTATTTTGTTTTTATTTTACAAAAGATTTACAAAAGATTTTCAGATGAACTTATGTATGTTTTCAAGCAGAAATAAAAAGATGTATGGAAACTTTCAATAGGATTGTATACTTTTTAGCTGTCGAACAGATTTTTCCGCTGCTGACTTTTGATGTTTAACTTTGCAGGGAAAAGATGCTTCGGCCTTGCTTTGCTATTTAAATTATTAGTTATTTTTAAACAATTGAATGATTTTAATAATTAATTATTGTGTTTTTTGGTTAATTTAACGGTTATTTGATAGTTTTTTAAAAAATATTTATAATTTGCATTTTGAATAATTACATTTGTGTATTAATATTTTAATAATGAAAAGATTATTTTTGTTGAGCTTTTTATTGCTTTTGTTTGGATTCGGAGGAGGATTAGGCTGTACAAATGTTTCTGCTTCAAAAAATAGTGTTAAAACAGAATCAGTCATGAGTAGAAATAATACTGAAATTAAATTTTCAGAAGTACGAAGACTGAATAGGGATGTATCATTAAAAGAGTATACCATTTTGCAATCTTTTGAGGAAACCGTGAAATTATACCGTTTAATGGAAGATAAGAGATTTTCGCGGTCGGCACCCATTCCTACATTAGATGAAAATGAGTTTCTGCTGGTGTTGAAGCCCAGATTGAAAACACAGCCATACGGAGATATTGAAATACAGAAAATAGAAGAAGTGAAATCTGTTTTAAATGTGTATTACAAAGAAATTAATAACGAAGAATATCTATTAAACAGAGAAAAGAATCCCATACTGATTCTTAAAGTAGAAGGGGAAATTCCTTCAGGTGTTAAGCTAATAACCTCTTAATTTAAATTTAAAAAAAATAAATAAATGAGAAAAAAATTACTGGTTTTGGGAACCTTACTCATGTTTTCAGCAGTGGGGTTTGCTCAAAAAAATTACTGGAAAAAATCTGACTCGAAAATCAACAGTGAAATTCGTGAAAGTAATGTAAAGATTACTGATTTCACTTTGTTTAAACTTAATGTCAGTGAAATTCAAAATCAACTTAAAAATTTGCCGGACAGTGACCTGCATCTGTCTAAAAAAGGAGTCCTGTTGAATTTTCCAAATTCTGAAGGAGGTTTTGATACTTACGAGGTTTTCGAATCATCAACGATGCATCCCGACCTTCAGAGCAGATATTCTGAGATCCGTTCTTACAGCGGTTTCAAAAAAGGAGACCAGTCAGCAGTTTTAAAGTTTACCATAGATCCTTATTTTGGATTTAACGGGATGATCAGAAATAATCAGGGAATTTATTATATTGATTCCTATACAAAAGATAATAACGTTTATAAACTTTATGACAGGAAAAATGCGTCATCTCCCAATCAGTTTGAATGTCTTTTTAATGAAAATAATGAACGGAATGAATCAGCTTTAAATGTTCAGAAAACAGTCATTGACGGATTGCTTAGAAAATACAGGCTGGCTATTACAACCACAACAGAATACACGGCTTATATTGCAGGGCAGGCCGGTGTAGGTGCAGGAACGGATGCTCAGAAAAAAGCGGCAGTTCTTGCAGCTGTTAACCTGGCTGTCACAAGATTGAATGAAGTTTTTGAAAAAGATATCTCCGTAAGATTACAGCTTATTCCGAATACAGATTCTTTATTCTTTATCAGTACAGATACTTTTAATACCCTGGATGCCGGGCAGATGTTAAATGAAAATATCACGGTTACCAATACTGTTATTGGTGCAGCCAACTACGATATCGGACACCTGTTCTTTCAGGCAAACGCAGGAAATGATAACGGTTTGGCAGCCACTCCTTCCATTTGTGGAAACAGTAAGGCGGGTGGAGTTACAGGTTCTGCAGTTCCGGTAGGAGATCCTTTTGTAATAGATTATGTAGCCCACGAAATGGGACACCAGTTTGGTGCCAACCATACGCAAAATAATGGTTGTAACAGAAATACGCCTACTTCCATAGAGCCGGGAAGTGCCAGCTCTATTATGGGATATGCCGGTATTTGTGCTCCCAATGTACAGCCCCATAGTGATGCTTATTTTCATGCAGTAAGCATCGCAGAAATGTATACCCGGTTAACTTCAGGGACAACTTCCAACTGTGGTGTTAAAACGCCTATTGCCAATACAGAGCCCATTGCCAATGCCGGCTTAGACAAAAGTATACCGAAGGGTACACCGTTTATGTTAACCGCAACTGCTACAGATGCAGATAATGACGCGCTTACCTATACCTGGGAACAGACTGATTTTGGGGTTGCGACTCAGCCGCCTCAACCGACCAATGCAGTGGGACCTCTTTTCAGGTCTGTAATGCCTACATCGTCACCTTCAAGATATTTTCCGAGACTTTCAACCATTGTTTCGGGCTATAACCCTGCCATTGTAACTCCTACGGATGTGAGAGCATGGGAGAAACTTGCCTCTGCAGGAAGAGATCTTAATTTTTCAGTTCTTGTAAGAGATAATAATCCACTGGGAGGGCAGACAGGACGTGATGATGTGAAACTTACCGTTATCAATGCTGCTGGACCTTTCGTGGTTACTTCACAAAACACTGCTGGAGTTGTTTGGACTCAGGGTCAGTCCTATGCCATTACCTGGGATGTTGCCAATACAACAGCTGCGCCTGTAAGCACACCAAATGTAACAATTCTGTTGTCAAAAGACGGTGGTCTTACTTTCCCAACAGTTTTGGTAGCAAGTACTCCTAACAGTGGTACCTATAATTATACTGTTCCGGCTGGTCTTGGAACAGTTTCAAACAATGCCAGAATTATGGTGAAAGCTGTGGATAATGTATTTTTAAATGTGAATTCTCAAAATTTTACAATTAATTCAGCAGTGGTAGTAGATCCCGGTCCAAATCCGGGGAATCCGATAATTCCTACAAGAATTTATCAGGGGCTGATGATATATCCTGTGCCTTCCAATGATGGCTATGTTTACATTAAAGCAGATTTCCCTAGACAGGTTCCTTTACGTCCTTATGTTATTTCTTATGAAATATTTTCAATGGATGGAAAACTGGTTGTTCCTAAAAAGACTAAATATATATTTGATAACGATCTGGAACAGATTAACCTAAAACATTTACCTACCGAATCCTATATGATTCATGTGACGGTAGATGGAGAAAAAATTGTTAAGAAATTAATGATGGTCCCTAAGTAAATCCTCCCTATAGATTAAAAAAAAAACCGTTCATAGGAACGGTTTTTTGTTTTTATGGGATTTAATATTATTCATTATTAAATTCACTGATAAAATGCAGTTTCACATTCGGGAATTTCTCCTGTGTCATATGAATCGTGAATGAAGAATCTGCCAGGAATACCAGCTGATCATATTTATCTCTTGCAAGGAAACGCTGCTTCAGTCTTGCAAACTCTTTAAACTCCTCAGATTTTTCGTCAGCTTCCACCCAACAGGCTTTGTGCATGGAAAGAGGTTCGTAGGTACATTTTGCACCATATTCATGCTCAAGACGGTACTGAATTACCTCATATTGAAGCGCACCTACCGTTCCGATGATCTTTCTGTTGTTCATTTCCAGGGTAAATAACTGCGCAACCCCTTCATCCATCAGCTGATCAATACCTTTTGCCAGTTGTTTAGCTTTAAGCGGATCATTGTTGTTGATATAACGGAAATGCTCAGGAGAGAAGCTTGGAACTCCTTTGAAGCTCAGTTTCTCACCTCCCGTCAGCGTATCACCGATTCTGAAACTTCCGGTATCGTGAAGACCTACAATATCTCCTGGGAAACTTTCGTCTACAACCTCCTTTTTGTCAGCGAAGAAGGCGTTTGGAGAAGAGAACTTCATTTTTTTACCTTCTCTTACCAATAAATAATTTTCATTTCTTTTAAATGTTCCCGAAACAATTTTCACAAAGGCCAAACGGTCTCTGTGCTTCGGATCCATATTCGCGTGGATCTTGAAAACGAATCCTGTGAAAGTACTTTCTTCAGGTTTCACAAGACGTGTATCACTTTCTTTAGGCTGAGGCATCGGTGCGATTTCAATAAAGGCATCCAATAACTCACGTACTCCGAAATTATTCAATGCAGAACCAAAGAATACAGGCTGAAGGTCACCTGCCATATAATCCTCACGGCTGAATTCAGGATATACAGACTGTACAAGTTCCAACTCATCTCTTAAGTTTTGAGCTGCTTTTTCTCCGATCACCTCGTCAATTGAAGGATCATTGATATCGTCAAACTTAATCGTTTCACCTACTTTCTGTTTCTTTTCTTCAAGGAATAACTGAATATTGTTTTCCCAGATGTTATAAATTCCCTGGAAGTCACTTCCCATCCCTATTGGAATGGATAACGGAACAACTCTTAATCCTAATTTCTGTTCCACCTCATCCAAAAGATCAAAGGCATCCTTACCTTCACGGTCAAGCTTATTAATGAAAACAAGCATCGGGATGTTTCTCATTCTGCAGACCTTCACCAATTTTTCAGTCTGCTCCTCAACCCCTTTTGCAACGTCGATGACAACGATTACGGAATCTACGGCAGTTAAAGTTCTGTAAGTGTCTTCAGCAAAATCCTTGTGACCCGGTGTATCCAGGATGTTTATTTTGTGGTCTTTATATTCAAATGCCAATACGGAAGTCGCTACAGAGATCCCTCTCTGTCTTTCGATTTCCATAAAGTCGGAGGTAGCTCCTTTTTTTATTTTGTTGGACTTTACCGCACCGGCTTCCTGAATCGCACCCCCAAAAAGAAGTAATTTTTCAGTAAGGGTTGTTTTTCCGGCATCCGGGTGGGAAATGATCCCGAAAGTCTTTCTTTTTTGTATTTCTTTGATTAAGTCTGACATAGTGTATTTTGAAGTTGCAAAAATCGGGATTTTTTGCGAGGTTTTCAAATAATTTACGGGAATAAATGGTTGGGAAGGTAGAATAGGGGCTTTATGGGTTTGCGAGGGGGAGAGTTTTAAGGTTTGAGTGTTTAATTAAGGCATAAAGATGAACACTAGTCTAAATTCTCTTTTTAAGTAAAATAAAATACCAGCCAAAGGATAAGTCCACAGATTAAAAAGGCTGCTGATATAACGAACAGAAGTATAAAACCTTCACTTTTTCGATCTATTTTCCATGTTTCTCGATCAATGAAATAGCTGTGAAAAACCTGAGGAGCAATTTTCAGATCCGGTCTGAAAATACTGATTCCCTGCAGAAAACGGGCGTATAGGGTATACCGGTCTTTGACGACATGGAGTGGAAGAGTCATTTCAACATATAAAGAATTTGAAGCATCTTTTTCAGATTGGGTAAAAACCTCGAGCAACGGTATGATTCCGCTATTTCTGGTATTATGTGATGAGATGTCAAATTCTTTTCCGGAAGCAACAAGATCGGCATACAGTATTTTTTTTACAGTTTCATTTTTTGAATTACAATAAAGAATTCCGGTTTCATTAATGATAATTTTACTTGCTGTAAGATTTCTTTTGATGATATAATGCTTTACTGAAGGAATTAAAATGCCAAATCCTATAGGAAAACAGATTAATGCCGGAATAAGCATCACTTCAATACCTCTTTTGTAAATTCCGTACGCGGGAAGAAGGATGAGAAAACCACAACCGAAAAGCAATACGCCATAAAGAAGTGTCTGAAGTATGAATGTCGGAAATGTGCTGATTTTAGATTCTAAACTTTGGAAAGACTTTTCTGAGTTCATTCTGGCTGTGATTGTGATGAATAGGCGAAAATAAGTATTTCCTTTTTTAGTTGCCCAAGGCTTTCAAAAAAATTATCTTTGTTTTCATAAATTTTTTACAGAGAAAAGCATGGAAAATAGCAGGTATCCGAAGTTTACGTTCACATGGATCGGTGGTCTTGTTCTGGTGGCAGGACTATTCATAGGAACAATGGCTGTTACTTTTTTTGGAAGTTTCTGGAAAATTGCTTTCAGAGAAAACCTTGAACTGAAAGACTGGTTTTTAATGCTGACGAATGCTGTTGGTTTTTTGACAGCAATTGCTTTTTTTGATTTTTTCATTGTGAGGCCGAGCACAGGAAAAAAACTGAATTTCAACTTTTCTCCCACAAATTTTTATACCTACCTCCTGATATTCCCTATGATGCTTGGGATGATGTTTATCTCCGAATTTATCACTTCACTGATTCCTGTCACGGGACCGTTTTGGGGAAAGTATTATGAATATTTTGCCCAGCTGATGGAACAGCTGACCTTTGAACCCGTGATCATGATCATCATGACCGTGATTATGGCTCCTATTTTTGAAGAGATTATTTTCAGGGGAATTATCCAGAAAGGATTAATGAATAAAGGAGTAGATCCTAAAAGAGCGATTTTTTATACATCCGTTATCTTCGGACTGATCCACGGAAATCCATGGCAGTTTGTAGGTGCGGTATTATTGGGAGGGGTTCTGGGATTAGTATATTATAAAACAAAATCTTTGTTGCTGCCGATGTTGCTGCACGGATTTAACAACCTGTGTTCTTCAATGCTGGTGACTTACACCAAAAGCGAAAGTTTTGCAGATGCCTTGAAAATTTCCGAATGGGTCATTTTAGCCGTTGGAATTGTTCTTTTTTCTTTATTCTACTACCTTTTCATGAAAAAGAATAAAGTGCATTACGCTGAAAATTTAAGAGATAACAGGAGTGAGCCGTAATAAAAATACGGACAAACGAATTGAGCAAAAATGAATATAGATATGGAATTATTGGTTGCTACGCACAACGTACACAAAAAAGAAGAGATCCAGCAGATTCTGGGAAATGATTTTACAGTAAAAAGCCTTACAGATTATAATATTCACGAAGAAATTGTAGAAGACGGCGATTCTTTTAACGCCAATGCCCTGATCAAAGCAAAATACTGTTTTGAGAAAACCGGAATTCCCAGCTTGGGTGACGACAGCGGACTTGTAGTGGAAGGTTTAGACGGCAGACCCGGAATTTTTTCCGCCCGTTATGCAGGAGATCACGATTTTGCTAAAAACATGGAAAAGGTTTTAAGCGAACTGGAAGGTGAAGAAAACAGAAAGGCGTATTTCATTACTGTTTTGTGTTATTATGATGAAAACGGAGCCCGCTATTTTGAAGGGAAAGCCCATGGGAATTTATTGACAGAAAACAAAGGACACAAAGGATTTGGATATGATCCTATCTTCGTTCCTGAAGGATATGAGATGACTTTTGCAGAAATGAATCCTGAAGATAAAAACAGAATCAGCCACCGTAAACAGGCATTAGACCTGTTCCTGGACTTCTTAAAAGTAAAATATTAATTCTGAACGAGTTCAGGATAAGAAAATTAAGATTGAGGGCTTGAGGGAGTTATGAGTTATGAGTTTCAGGGTCGGAGAGTTTTAGAGTTTTTAGAGTTTCGGGATGCGTGTGCCGGGTTCCAATCCTTTGACCCATTCTTTAATATCCTTACAAACTAATCACCTAATATCTGCTAGCTGCCATCTAAAATTCACCATTCACTTGCGAAGCAAAATTCACCATTGACATTCTTGCTCCCGTTTAAAGTCTGATACCTGAAATCTGATGTCTAAAAAAATGTCTTATCCTGAACTCGTGCTATGTTTAAATTTTCTGTCGTACATTTGTTTCAATAAACTATTGATTTGAGTACTTATTTAACGATACTGGGTTTTAACTCAGCTATTCCGACCATTAATTCTTCACCTACAGCCCAGCTGCTGGAAATAGAAGAAAGACACTTCCTGATCGATTGTGGAGAGGGAACACAGGTACAGCTGAGAAAAGCAAAAGCAAGATTTTCAAAGATCAATCATATCTTTATATCACACCTGCACGGCGATCATTGTTTCGGGCTGCCGGGACTTATAGCGTCTTTCCGTCTGCTTGGAAGGGATACTCCTATTCATGTTTACGGTCCGAAAGGCATAAAAAAAATGCTGGAAACCATCTTTACGATTACGGAAACGCACCGCGGTTTTGATGTCATTTATCACGAGCTGGATAAAGACTATTCCGAAAAGATTTATGAAGACAGCAGGGTAGAAGTGTATACCATTCCTTTGGATCACAGAATATACTGTAACGGTTATCTTTTTAAAGAAAAACCGAAAGACAGACACCTCAACATGAAGGAAATCGCTAAATACAGCGAAATTGAAAGCTGTGATTATCATAATATAAAAGCAGGAAAAGATGTCGTGCTGAGTGATGGGTACGTTCTTAAAAATGAAGTGCTGACCCTGGATCCGGCACCTCCGGTTTCCTATGCCTTCTGCAGCGATACCCGCTATCTTGAAACGGTACTCCCGATCATTAAAAATGTAACCGTTCTGTACCATGAGTCCACGTTCCTTCATGATCTGAAAGAAATGGCGGATTATACAGGACATTCAACGGCTCTGGAAGCGGCAACAATCGCTCAGAAAGCTGAAGTGGGGAAACTTATCCTGGGACATTTTTCAAACCGATATGGAGACCTTACGGTATTTACCGATGAAGCCAGAACTGTTTTTCCCAATACCTTCCTTCCAAAAGCCCTGGAAAGCGTAAAAATTTAAAACCTGTATGCTTAATTTTGAAGAATTAAAAAGCTTTTTGAACGAAAAGGCAGACCAATACAACAGTCCCGATTTTTTAGAAGATGACCCGATACAGATTCCGCACCGCTTTTCCTTAAAACAGGACGTGGAAATTGCAGGTTTTCTGGCGGCCACTATTTCCTGGGGAAACCGGAAGTCGATTGTGAAATCTGCAGAGAAAATGCTGGATATCATGGGGAATTCTCCTTATGATTTTGTATTGAATTATTCAGATAAAGATCTCGAAGTTCTTCAGGACAAAAGTATACACAGAACTTTTAACGGCCAGGATTTTGCTTACTTCATCAGGCAGTTCAATAAAATCTATAAAGAAAATGAAAGTCTCGAGAATTTATTTTTAGTAAAAGATCAGGAGACCAATTTTCTTCATGCTATTGAAAGATTCAGAAACAGTTTTCTGGAAACGGAGAAACACAGAAGCCATAAACACGTCAGTTCGCCATATAAAAATTCGTCCTCCAAAAGGATCATTATGTTCCTGCGCTGGATGGTACGGAAGGATAAGCATGGCGTAGATTTTGGGATTTGGGAAAATATAGACCAGAAACACCTGTCGATTCCGCTGGATGTTCATACGGGAAATATTTCGAGAAAGCTCGGTTTGGTTTCCAGAACGCAGAATGACTGGAAAACAGTGGAAGAACTGGATGCTGCTATCAGACAATTTGATGAGAAAGATCCCGCCAAATATGATTTTGCCCTGTTTGGACTGGGAGTGACCAAAGAACTCTTATAACACTACGAAAGGATGAAAAAAGAAACTGAAAAAACAGAAGTCGAAAAAACAGAAATCTTAGAGAAAATAGCAAACGGTATTACGTGGTGGGTAGGTTCTATTCCGTCACTTATCGTTCATACCTTATTCTTTATTACCTCATTTCTTTTGCCGATGCTCAATTTGGTTGAGTTTGACAAAATGCTTTTGATTCTTACAACAGTCGTTTCTCTGGAAGCGATTTATCTGGCTATTTTCATTCAGATGTCCGTGAATAAGAGTCATGAGAAAATTGAAGACATCCAGGAAGATATCGAGGAGATCAGTGAAGATATTGAAGACATCCAGGAAGATATTGAGGAGATCAGCGAAGACATTGAAGAAATCAGCGAAGATATCGAGGAGATCAATGAAGATATTGAGGACATCCAGGAAGATATTGAAGAGATTAATGAGGACGAGGATGACGAAGACCACAATGAAAGAGCTAAAAATGTGATCCTTAAAAGCAATGTGAATTCCAACAAAAATGAAATCAAAGCTCTAAAAGATATCATCAGCCAGCTTAAGAATGAAATTGAGGAACTGAAGAAATAAACAGATTTTTCGAACAGGACAAAAGATAACTGAGTATAATCATTCTCAGAAATAAAAGACCGGAAACAGTAAACCGGTCTTTTTTTATGCTGTTTTTAACATTGAAAATGTAATCCTACTAATTTTGTGGAATATATAATTATAAAATAAAATTATTACGAATACACGTGGTGAATTATTTGATCTTACTAAAAAAGAGTGTTTTTAATTGATATTTTTGCTACATTTGAGCAAACAATAATAAAATGTTAAGTTATAGATTGAATAATTACTTTTTAGTTACACTGTTTTTACTAACGTCTGTTTTGGCATTTTCCCAAAGGGCAGACCGAAAGCCAAAGCCTGAAAAGTTTAGTGCAGAAAGTAAGAAGGCCGGTGTATTCATAGACGTCAATGTACCCACTTACCCACCTTCAGCCTATACAATAGAAGATATTGTAAAAAAAGTGCTGATTTCCGGAGGATCGGTCTGTGCGGCCCCCAATGTGAGTAATGTAACCATAACTCCCAATCAGCTTTCAACAGATACAGAGAGAGCCTGGGGATATTTCAACAAAGGAACGACCAATTTCCCTTTTACTGATGGAGTTCTTCTGGTAACAGGAAAAGCAAGAAGGGCTGGAAACGGTTTGGAAGGCCCGAATTCATTAAGCGATATCGTGCCGGGTGCGGGAATGAATGATCCCGATCTGGTAGCAGCCATTAACCCACCGGGTAACCTTAAAGACGTGGTATCCCTGGAATTTGATTTTGTCCCGAACAGCAATCAGGTGAAATTCAATTATTTGTTTGCCTCAGAAGAATACACCAGTGGGTTTCCTTGTGGTGACTTCGCAGACGGTTTTGCCCTCCTTCTTAAAAAAGTAGGAGATCCTACCTATGAAAATCTGGCTATTTTGCCCAACGGAGACGGACCTGTAAGTGTAACGAATATTGTTCCGGCAGGAGTAGGCTGCGGTCCTGCAGACATTAAAAATGAACAGTATTTCGCTGGATTGAATACACTGAATGTAGAAACTAATTTTATAGGAAGAACGATACCTCTTAAAGCGGTTGCCACCGTTATTCCTGGCCAGACTTATCATTTTAAAATGGTTTTGGCGGATGCAATAGACAATAATTATGATTCTGCTGTATTCTTACAGGGAGGATCGTTTGATATCGGAATGACCATTGTTGACAATAACGGAAACCCTCTGGGAGAAACATTGAATATGTGCGACAATACCCCACAGGTTTTAAAAGCACAGGTAACAGCCGTTCCTGGAATGACGTACAAATGGTACAAAAACGGCGTCCTGATTCCTAATGCAACCAGTGCGATATACATAGCCACTTCTCCGGGAGTATATGAAGTGAAAACTTTTGTGGGCGGAACGGAATGTCAGAAAGCAAGCATCACGATCATAGGAGGAACTTCTCCTACTGCTCAGAGTGCCACACTCAAACTGTGTGCTACCCCGACTTTAAGTACCTTTAATCTGGACAGTGCAAAACCACAGATCAGTACAACAGCTGGAGCCGTATTCCGTTTTTATGCCAATCAGGCGGATGCACAAGCGCAAAATAACAGTTTCATCACCAACACAACAGCATATAATGGGACAGATAACCAGGTTATTTATGTGTTGGTTTCCAATGGAGCTTTCTGTAGCAAAATTGTTACCCTGACATTAAGAAGAGAAGAAACTCCGGTTGCCCAGCTTACCGCGCCAAGAATGAGAATCTGTGCCGGTGAGTCTCTGATCTTAACCGCTTCCGGTGGAGTAACGTATCAGTGGGGTGACGCATCATCGACTGGCGGCGTAAGAACGGTAAGCCCAACCCAAACGACTACTTATACAGTATATGCTATCGGTGCACAGGGATGCCGATCTCTGCAGCCTGCTACTATTACGGTTGATGTTGTACCGGCTATTGTATCTTCTCTGAAAGGAGGGCACATCTGTGAAGGAGATATGATTCTTTTAGACGCCGGATCAGGGCCGGGATATACCTATGAATGGAATACCGGTGAAACCACTCAGGCTATTACCGTGGGAACCCCGGGAGAATATACCGTAAAGATCAGCAACGGAGTGTGTTCCAAAGAATTTAAAACTCAGGTGATACGTGCCATAGTTCCTCAAATCATAAAAGTGGATTATAACGTGAACGGAACCATGGTTCTTACCGCAAGCAACCCAAGTAATGGGACACTGGAATATTCTGTAGATAACGGTTTCACATGGCAGGCTTCCAATGTATTCTCCAATGTTCCTAAAAATACAGTGATCTCCATCCGTGTCAAAGTGAAAAATACCAGCTGTGTAGGATTTCTTGAATATTTTACATTTGTCATAAAGAATGTGATCACGCCAAACGGAGATAAAGTAAATGATATCATCGATTTCAGTGGAGTGAGTGGATATAAGGACTTTAAGGGTCTGGTTTTCGACCGCTATGGAAGAGAGGTGTTTAAGGCTGTTAAAACCCGACCGTACTGGGATGGTTATTTCCAGGGAAAACGTCTGCCTACTTCATCCTATTGGTATCAGGTAACCTATGAGGATCCTGCCAGTAAGGAGATGGCGGTGAAAACAGGATGGATCCTTCTTAAAAATCTGGAATAAATTTTTATACAATATTTACAAAGACTGGTATTTTTGCCAGTCTTTTTTATTATTTTTAAATAAAGCAAGTTTATATTGTAAAATAAATAAACTTGTATTAGTGATAATGTAAATTGTGCTAAATTGAATTTCAATCAAAAAAAATAGTATTTTTGTTTCAAATACTATAAAATGTTAAATAGGAGGATTGGAAGTTTATTTTTGGCGTTATTTTTTGTACTCTTCGGAAGTTCTGTTTTTGCTCAAAACAGAGACAGGACTACAGTTACTCCAAAAAAGATAAACCCTGCCTCTATGAAAGCCGGTGCTTTTATAGATGTTAATACACCCAATTATCCGGAATCCAGTTACAGCGTTACACAGCTGGTGAAAGACGTGTTGATATCCGGAGGAGCCTGTTCTACGTCAAACGTGAGCAACGTTAATGTTTCTCCCAATTTATCGGTCAGTGATCCGAACCGCAGCTGGGGATTTTTTAACAAAGGAACTACCGCTTTCCCTTTTGCGAAAGGAATTATTCTTACTACAGGGTTTGCCAGAAGAGCAGGAAATAGCCTTGAGACGTCATTAAGTGATGCTCTGCCTTCTTCTTCCGGAGATTTAGATCTTGCAACGGCATTAAATGTAAGCAATAATTCGCTGAAGGATGCTACCTATATTGAATTTGATTTTGTTCCCACTTCTACTGAAATTACATTCAGGTATTTATTTGCTTCAAAAGAATACGATACAAGCCACCAGTTTGCCTGTAACATATCAGATGGATTTGCTTTACTGTTAAAGAAAGCCACAGATCCTACCTATACGAATCTTGCAGTACTTCCGAACTCAGCGGGCCCGGTGAGTGTAACCAATATTCACCCGACCATTCCCGGAGGTTCAGGTTGTGGTCCTGTCAATCAGCAGTATTTTGCAGGGATCAATAATAACCCTATGATTGAGACCAATTTTGACGGACGTACTGTGCCATTAATTGCAAAAGCAACGGTTGTTCCCGGTCAGACTTATCATTTTAAAATGGTTTTGGCAGATTACTCGGATTCCAATTTTGATTCCGGTGTTTTTCTTGAAGCCGGATCATTTGATATCGGGGTAAAGATTCTGGATCCTGCCGGAGTGCAGCTTCCTGCTACAGTTACGATGTGTGACAATTCGCCACAGATATTTACGGCTTCCGTACAGGCCCCGAATGTTACCTATCAGTGGTTTTTAAATAATAATCCTATTACGAATGCTACAGGTCCAAGTTATACTGCCACACAACCAGGAGTATACAGTGTACAGGTACTTATTCCGGGAAATAGCTGTCCGGGGACGGCCACGGTGACCGTAGTGGGCGGAACGTCTCCTACCGTACAGAATGCAGTGCTTACAGCCTGCTATACCGCCGGAAATGCAATTTTTAATTTACCTTCAGCACAGGCTTCCATCAGTACAACACCCGGTGCAACGTTTGATTATTATGTCAATCAGGCTGATGCACTAGCTGGAAATGCAAGTACTATTGCAGGTCCTGCTGCTTATTCAAGCCCGGGAGGACAAACAGTATATGTTAGAGTCAAAAACGGCTTCTGTGCCAAAGTAGCTGAACTGCAGCTTGTAAAAGCAGCTCAGATAGCCCCATCTATTTTACCTCCGGCCGTATTGACCTGCGCCAGTTCTCAGACCACTTTAGATGCTTCTGCTTCGGTATATCCTGCAGGATCCGTTTTCAGCTGGACAACTACAGGAGGAAACATAGTTTCAGGAGCCAATACATTAACTCCGGTTATCAATGCCCCGGGAACGTATACATTAACGATATCAAATACCTTCCAACCAGGTAGTGTAGTTTGTACAGGAGTTGCGAACGTGACCGTGACAGGAGACAGTGCGCCACCGGTAACGGGTCTTACCGCAACCAAAATACAGATCTGTAACGGTGAATCTGTTACTTTGACAGCATCAGGAGGTGTAACATACAACTGGGCAACGCTTCCGGGAACCGGAAATACCCAAACAGTAACACCTACTGCTACCACTACTTATACAGTGACTGCTGTAGGAGCTAATGGATGCGTCTCTCAAAATCCTGCGACCATTACTATTGAGGTTTCCCAACCGATCACAGTACAGAATGCCGTATTGCATAAATGCTACGCTCCGGGACTGACTTATGATCTTACCACAGCTCAGAGCCAGATCACTTCTGCGGGAGGTGGGGTGACATTTACTTATTATGTTCTACAGGCTGATGCTCAGGCGGGTAATGCTAATTTTATTGCAACACCTACGTCATATGCGCCACCGGCCAATCAAACGATATATGTTTTAGTGAAAAACGGAGGATGCCATTATGTGGTTGAACTTCAATTACTAAGAACCGCTGAAACAACACTTACGATAGCCGCACCACAGGAAATTACCTGTACGAATCCTCAGGCAACATTAAATGCTTCGGCATCAGTAGTGCCTGCAGGATCTACTATTGCCTGGACAACAACAGGTGGCGGGAATATTGTATCAGGAGCAAACACGCTGAACCCTGTAGTGAATGCAGGTGGAGTGTACACGCTTACGGTTACGAATGTTTCCCAGCCCGGTAATTTAAGCTGTACTTATACAGCTTCGGTTACGGTAACACAAAATACAGCACTGCCAACTGCTGCAGTAGTTTCTTCACAACCCAGAATATGTGTAGGAGAATCGGTAACACTGACGGCTTCAGGTGGTGTAACTTATAACTGGGTGGGGCTTCCAGGAAACGGAAACACTCAGGTAGTTTCTCCAACATCAACTACTGTATATACGGTATTTGCAGTAGGGGCCAACGGATGTATTTCTGCAACTCCTGCAACGGTTACTGTTGTGGTAGGCCCGCCAACTGCAGGAGTCACCGCATCTAAATTAAAAATATGTGCAGGAGAATCTGTAACCCTTACCGCTACCGGAGGATTTACTTATAACTGGGTAGGACTTCCAGGAAACGGAAACACTCAGGTAGTTTCTCCAACGATTACGACCATCTATTCTGTATTTGCCTTGGGAGGAAACGGCTGTAGTTCCATTAATCCGGCGACAGTGCAGATTGAAGTTGTACCTGCCATTGTTTCTACACTACAGGATGTTTACGTCTGTGCAGGAGATACCGGAATTCTGGATGCAGGACCGGGTGTTAATTATACTTATTTATGGAGTACAGGGGCAACTACCCAAACCATATCAACCAACGTTCCGGGAACGTATAGTGTAACCATCAGCAATGGGGTATGTTCTAAGGTTTTCACCGCAAAACTGTTGAATCCTGAACTGCCTAAGTTTATCAATGTGGTATATGAAAATCATGTGCTTACTCTTACCACCAGCAATCCTTCTGGAGCTGTTTTAGAGTTTTCAATAGACGGGGGAATAATTTGGCAGACGTCCAATATTTTCAATAATGTTCTGGATAATACAAATTATCATATGATGGTAAGAGAAAAAGATGCAAAGTGCAGTACATCACTGGATTATTTCACATTTGTGATCAGCAATGCCATTACACCCAATATGGACGGTATTAATGATACCATCAACTTTACAGGAATCAGCGGCTATAATAATTTTGCAGCGTCTGTTTTTGACAGATATGGAGCAGAGTTGTTCAGAGCTACCAAGACCGATGCGGTCTGGAGGGGAACTTTAAAAGGTCTGAACCTCGCTACAGGCACGTACTGGTATAAAGTACAATGGGAAAATCCAGCGAGTAAAAAACTTGAACAGCGTTCAGGTTGGATATTGTTAAAAAATAGGAACTAATAAGTAAACCTTCCATATTTGGAAGGTTTGTTTTTTTTATGTTAAAAAAAAAGTAAAAAATACACGGTATATTTGAAAATAAATTAAATTTGTTGAAACAAAAGTATTATGCGAAGAAATCTCCTGTTTTTTTTATTTTTTTTAGTCACCTCGACTTTTTCATATTCACAAACTGGCAAGCCCAGGATACCTCACAAAGAAAATATTCCCACAACAAATAAGGCTGGAGCTTTTATTGACGTTAATGTTCCTCCGTATCCGGAATCCGCATATTCCATTACACAGCTGGTAAAGGATGTCCTGATCTCTTCGGGAACCAATACATGTGTGACTCCCAGTGTAACTAATGTAAAGATAACCCCTAACCATGCAGTAAGCGATGCTGACAGATCATGGGGCTATTTCCATAAAGGAACGACCAATTTCCCTTTTAAAGATGGGATCGTATTGTCTACCGGGATAGCCAGAAGAACAGGGAATGGCCCTGAAGGAAACTTAGGTAATGATAACGGGGGCGGAACAGATTCAGACCTTGCCCAGGTAATCGGAGGTACGGGAACACTTGCTGATGCTGTTCTTCTTGAGTTTGACTTTGTCCCTACGACTTCTCAGATTAAATTTAATTATATATTAGCCTCTGAAGAATATTACGGAGGATTCCCGTGTGATTATGCCGATGCTTTTGCGATCCTGCTTAGGCCTACATCGGGAGGACCTTATCAAAATATGGCTATACTTCCCGGTGGTGCCGGACCTGTAAGTGTAACGAATATTCACCCGGCGATAGCAGGAGGATGTGCAGCTGTTAACGAGCAGTATTTCGGAGGATACAATACCACCAATATTGAAACCAATTTTGAAGGAAGAACTGTTCCTCTTACGGCTACAGCTACTGTAGTGGCCGGTCAGGAATATCACTTTAAGATGGTCATTGCAGATTATACCCCTTATTCTTTTCCGGATCACGTGTATGACTCTGCTGTGTTTCTGGAAGGCGGATCATTCAACATTGGCGTAGAGCTTTTAGATCCGAGCGGTGCTACTTTACCGTCAGATATCAATGTCTGTGATAATGTACCACAGGTGATCACAGCTTCAGTAAGCGATCCTAATTTATTATACAAATGGTTCCTGAATGGAGTGGCTATCCCGGGTGCTACCACAAACACTGTGACAGCCGTACAACCCGGAACCTACACGATTGAAGTAAGTGTTCCAGGAAATCCTTGTCCCGGAAAAGCAAGTATAGAAATCCACGGAGGAATGACTCCGCAGGCTCAGGATGCTACATTGCTGCTTTGTGCTACGCCGGATATCACTACTTTCGACCTTACGAATGCAATGCCATCCATCAGCCCCACACCGGGAGCTGTATTTAAATTCTATGTCAACCAGGCAGACGCAATTGCTCAAAATACCAACAACATCCAGAATATTTTAAATTATAATGGTACAGACGGACAGATCCTATACACCGTAGTTTCAAACGGAGGTTTCTGCAGCAAGCTCATAGAATTAAAATTGCTTAAAGAGACGACCCCTGTAGCGGGTGTAAAATCTTCCAGAATAAAGGTATGTCCGGGAGAATCCGTGACGCTGACTGCTGAAGGAGGAGTGACCTATCAATGGGTTAACTTCCCGGGCACGGGTAATACACAGACGGTAACCCTGCATCAGACTACGACATTCACCGTTTATGCAGTGGGAGCAAAAGGATGCCGTTCATTGAACCCTGCTACCATAAGAGTTGAGGTGACACCGGAAATCACTTCTCCTCTGAAAGATGTGGAAATGTGTCTGGGCGACCGTGTGGTTTTAGATGCCGGTGCAGGACCTAATTATAAGTATTTATGGAGTACGGGAGCATCCACACAGACTATTACGGTAGACAGCTGGGGTGTTTATACGGTAGAAGTAGATAACGGATTCTGTAAAAAAATATTCACGGCGAAAGTGGGAGGGGCAGCCACTCCATTTGTAACCGCCATAAATTATGAAAGTGCTAAAATGACAGTGACTATTATCGCAGAAAACCCTGTGATGAACAATACGCCAAGCACCTTAGAGTATTCTATAAACAATGGAATCACATGGCAGGATTCTAATATTTTCACCAACCTTTTAGACAATACAAATTATACGGTACAAGTAAGAAGGGTAGGGACTCATTGTATAGGAACATTTGATTTCTATACCCTGCAGATCAATAATATCATTACCCCTAATGACGATGGCGTAAATGATGTACTGGATCTTAAAGAACTTATTGGATTCAAAAACTTCACAGGATCAGTCTTTGACAGATACGGAGTGGAAATGTTCAGGTTCTCCAAAGAAAAACCGGTATGGGACGGAACCGTAGGAGGGAAGAAGCTCTCTACGGCTACATACTGGTACAAATTTAATTTTGAATATCCTAAGTCTAAAGTTCAGATGAACTGGTCCGGATGGATCATGCTTAAGAACAGAGAATAAAAGATAAAGCATACAGAAAAAGCCTTTCAAGAGAACTTGAAAGGCTTTTTTGTTTTTTAAAACAGACTTTACTGATTTTGTTTCCAGAGATTGGTAAAGCCGATAAAATCCAGAACGCTGAGCTCTTCCGCTCTTTTGTCCAGGAATTCATGGGTTTTTAAAGCCTCAGGAATGTTCAGTATTTTAAGGGAATTTGAAAGTTTTTTTCTTCTCTGATTAAATCCTGCTTTCACGATTTGTTTAAAAAGAACCTCGTTCCCTGCCAATCCTTCTTTAGGATTTCTGGTAATCCTGATGACCCCTGATTTTACTTTCGGAGGCGGATTGAACACATTCTCATGTACAGTGAACAGGTAGGTCACATCGTAATACGCCTGAATAAGGACAGACAGAATACCGTAATCTTTAGTTCTCGGTACTGCGGCTGTTCTTTCTGCGACTTCTTTCTGGAACATGCCTACCATTTCAGGAACCTGTCCGTAATAATCAATGATTTTAAACAGGATCTGTGAAGAAATGTTGTACGGGAAATTACCAATGATCGCGATCTGCTCTCCATTGATAAAATTAAAGTCCTGTTTCAGAAAATCTCCTACAAAAGTATTTTCTGTGATCTTTGAATAGTTCTTTTTAAGGTATTCAATAGATTCTGTATCAATCTCGGCAAGGTAGATGGTCTGATCCTTTTCGAGCAGATATTTGGTAAGGACTCCCATTCCGGGACCAACTTCCATGACGTTTTTATAGTCTTCAAAACTAAGACCTTCCACGATTTTTCTCGCGATATTTTCATCTGTCAGAAAGTGCTGTCCAAGATGTTTTTTTGCTTTTACACTCAAAGTTTTTTATGATTTTATTAACATTGATTTTCTCAATTTCGTCCCAAATTTCGGAAGTTTTTTTCTAATTTAGCCAAAAATTTTAATATTAATGGCTAAATCTGTAGATGAGTTTAATAAGAAAAGGCTTCGGTCCAGCAATATTACAGTAGTAATAAGTATTGCCTTAGTGTTATTTTTGTTAGGATTAATGGGGCTTATTTTAATTAATGCCCAGAAATATTCTGACTATATCAAAGAACAGTTGGTAGTAAATGCTTATTTTGATGAAAACTATGATGCGAAAGATTCTGTAAAAATTGCAAAACTGGAGGAAGAAACTTTTAAAAAGGTACAGACGTTAGCTCCTGTAAAAAAAGCGACCTACATCTCAAGGGATATGGCGGCAAAAGAAGCCAAGAAAACCATGGGGATAGACAGCGATGCGCTTTTTGAAGAAAATATTTTCCCTTCATCCATTGAAGTGGCATTAAAGCCTGAATACGTAGACCCTGCAAAAATAGACGGTGCGATTAAAATAATCAAATCTGTTCCGGGTATCGTGGATGTGAAAAATGACAGTACGCTGATGGTGGATGTTTACAACAACCTGAGCAGGATTTTAAAGTGGATCTTAGGATTCTCCGTTCTTTTCCTGATCCTGGCTGTGGTATTGATTAACAACTCTATCAGGCTGAAAATTTTCTCTAAAAGATTTATCATCAAAACCATGCAGCTCGTTGGGGCAAAAAGAAGGTTTATTCTTAAGCCGTTTATCATCGAAGCTGTCATTTTAGGTGCTATCGGTTCTACGATTGGACTTCTGGCGCTTGGTGGAGTATGGTATTATTTCACAAGTCAGATTGGTTCGGCTTTCGTACAGGACAATAATCAGTACTTCTGGTTAGTTGTTTTAGTACTTGGAGTAGGGGTGTTTATTTCTGTCCTAAGTACCATTTTCGCTACATGGAGATTCTTAAAATCAAACGTTGACGATCTATATTACTCTTAATAATGAGCAAAAAAACAAATAAACTGGCCGCTTCAGAGTTTGGCAAAGAAACCGAAGTTCCACAGGAAAGTACCTTTTACTTCGGGCAGCAGAACTTCAAGTGGATGCTGATAGGTCTGGCATTTATCGTAGTGGGATTCCTGCTGATGATGGGGCCTGATGCTAACACCGTAGATGGTAAATTTGATCCCAATTCATGGAATGACGATATTTTTTCCATTCGCAGGATCAGAATTGCACCACTGTTCATAGTGATAGGCTTCGTCATAGAAGTGTACGCTATTTTAAAAAGAAAATAAATACAAACTTTATTTAAGGATTAAGAGATTAAGGAATTCGGAAACATCTGAATTTCAAAATCTCTTAATCTTTTAATTTTTACAATATTATGGATTTAATCAAAGCGATTATTATTGCTATTATTGAAGGACTTACCGAGTATCTTCCAATTTCTTCTACAGCACACATGGGATTTACGGCCAACCTTTTGGGCCTGCAGGACGATGAATTTCTGAAAATGTTTCAGGTTTCCATTCAGTTTGGAGCTATTTTGTCTGTAGTGGTGGCGTACTGGAAGAAGTTCTTTGATCTGAAAAATATCCAGTTCTATTATAAACTTGCCTTTGCTGTGGTTCCTGCATTGGTGTTGGGGTACTTATTTGATGATAAAATTGAAGCTGTTCTTGGAAACCAGATCGCTATTTCTTCAGTACTCGTACTGGGAGGTGTCGTTCTTCTTTTTGTTGACAAATGGTTTAAAAACCCTAGAATTGATGATGAAAAAGGCATTACGATAAGAAGTGCCATTACCATCGGCTTCTGGCAGTGTCTTGCGATGATGCCGGGAACCAGCCGTAGTGCAGCTTCTATTATCGGAGGAATGTCACAGGGACTTACCAGAAAGGCTGCCGCAGAATTCTCTTTCTTTTTAGCAGTTCCCACGATGCTGGCGGTGACGGTGTATTCCGTTTTCCTGAAAACATGGGGTAAAGAAACGGCGCATCCTCAGAAAGGATATGAAATGATCATGGCCTCTCAGGATCACATCATGATCTTTGTGGTTGGAAATATTGTCGCATTTATTGTGGCATTGATCGCTATTAAAGCATTCATCGGGGTGCTGAACAAATATGGTTTCAAGCCTTGGGGTTGGTACCGTATTTTCGTAGGGATTGCCCTGTTGATTTATTTCTATTTCTTTAAGTAAGAGTATGAAAAATAATATTCTAAAAATACTGGCTTTTTCCGGATTAATCGTTTCCTGCGCTCCTGCACATACGCTTTTCGTGAAAAATAATACGAAAGAAAGAATAGAGTTTGTAGTAGAGCTTAAAGAGAAGAATACTACAGCCCAGGATTTAATGATCTGTAAAGAGCTTGTTCCAGACGAAGAACTGGATCACAAAGCTTTTATGGAGTATTCCAAGGAGGGAAAATGTTACAGTCAGAAAATTACAGCAATTAACAAGACCAGCTATAAATTTAATTTGCCGGAAAATTATACCGTAAATATTGTTCCGAATAGTTCTGTATATCCTTTTCACAACATCTACTACTTCATCGGAGATAAAAAATGCTTTGTGAATGTAGAAAACGGTCCCGACTGCAAACAGAGGGTCAATAAGCTCCCCAGCTTAGTAAGTATCACCGAAATTACAGAATAATGACAGCTGAAGAACTGCAATCAGGATATGTGTTTTTATTGGACAAACCTTTGGACTGGACTTCTTTCCAGGCTGTCAATAAAATGAAATATAAGCTCAAAAGAGAGTTTAATCTTCCCAAGAAATTTAAAATAGGCCACGCCGGAACGTTAGATCCAAGAGCAACGGGACTTCTCATTGTCTGCTGTGGAAAATTCACCAAGAAAATTCCTGAGATTCAGGATGCTCCCAAAGAATACTGGACCGAGATCAAAATAGGTGTTCAGACAGAATCCTATGATACTGAGAAGCCGGAAATTCTTCAGCAGGATTTTGCCCACATCACACAAGAGCAGATCAATGAAGCACTGGGGAAATTTGTTGGAGAAATCGAGCAGAAACCTCCTGTGTATTCAGCGATCAAGATAGACGGACAGAGAGCCTACAACCTGGCAAGAGCAGGGGAAGAAGTGGAAATGAAATCCAGAAAAACTACGATTTTCTATATTAATGATATTAAAATCGACCTTCCTTTGGTCAGCTTTACAGTAGGATGTTCAAAAGGAACCTATATCAGAAGTCTGGCTCACGATATCGGGCAGGAACTGAGAGTAGGGGCTTATCTGACCCAGCTCAGACGTACAAAAATCGGAGATTACACCATTGAAAATGCAACGGCTGATTTTCTGGAAAACGAATACAGATTTGAAGGCTTATGATAAAAAATTTACTCCTTATTTTAGGGCTCTTATCTTCCGCGATATTTTTTTCGCAGGAAACAGAGACAAAAAAAGAAAAAATGGGGTTTTATGTGAACCCATCACTGAATGTAGGCCTGAATCTTCAGACTAAAGATAATCAGTTCAGCAATTCACAGTATATTGAGCCGAAACGCGTGGGTAAAATAACGTATGGCGTCACAGCCATTGGAGGTTACAATTTTCTTCCTAACTTTGCACTCGGAACCGGATTTAAATACAGTTTTATAGAAGACAATTATCACCTGGTATATTGGATGATTCAGCCAAAGATCATATTCAGTCCGGGCGACCGTCCTTTTTATATTGATTTAAATTACGGAAAGCAGCTTAATCATTCAGCAATTTCAGATTCTGAATTTTGGGGTGCAAGGCTTGGAATCATGGTTTCCTATTCAAAAAGGCTGAGCCAGGAGGGTGGAATTACGTTTGAAGGACATCAGCTCAACGGGAAATCAAATGGCTTTTTCATTGGCTTAAGCTATGGAATTACCATTTTCAGCAATAAAAATTATACAGGTTACGGAGAAGACTAATGGAAAAAACGCGAATCAATAAATATTTATCAGAAGTAGGCTACTGTTCTAGAAGAGCCGCAGATAAACTTTTGGAAGAAGGAAGAATTACGATTAATGGAAAGGTTCCTGAGATGGGTACAAAAGTTTCCGATGAAGATGTGGTGGAAGTGGATGGGAAACCTATCCGTGAGCCGCAGGATAAGCCTGTTTATATCGCTTTTAATAAACCCGTGGGGATTGTCTGCACCACAGACACCAAACGTGAAAAAAACAATATCGTAGACTATATCAACTATCCGAAAAGAATTTTCCCGATCGGAAGGCTGGACAAACCGAGTGAAGGTCTGATCCTGCTGACCAGTGACGGCGATATTGTAAACAAAATCCTTAGAGCAAGAAACAACCACGAAAAAGAATACATCGTACGTCTTGACAAGCCAATGTCTCCGAAATTCCTTGATAAAATGAGGAATGGGGTTCCTATTCTGGATACCGTCACTAAAAAATGTGATGTGGAAAGAATCGATGATATGACGTTCCGTATCATCCTCACCCAGGGACTGAACAGACAGATCCGCAGAATGTGCGAATACCTCGGTTATGAAGTAAAAAAACTGAAACGTATCCGTATCATGAACATCAAATTGGATCTTCCGGTAGGAAAATGGCGTGAACTTACAGAAGAGGAACTTAATTCACTTAACAACCTTCTTTCTGACTCTATCAAAACAATTGATTAAGATCATATCATAAATAATAAAAAAGTAAGCAGGGATATTTTCCTGCTTATTTTTTTTCTGGTAATCTATCTGAAGATGGCAATGGAAAAGATACTTAAAGTGTTATTTTTTAATAAAATTCACACATTGGTGTAATATTTTTAGTTTATTGGTGTATATGTGTTATATTTATACTAATAACCACTAAAAACCTGGAAACCATGAAATTAAAGTTTAATCTACTTTCCCTTGTTATTTTATTAGTATTTTCAAATTGCCAAAATGATAACCATAATCCGGATCTCCCGCACGATTCTACATTTTACATTGATTACAGAAGCCTGAAAGGATTACCGGATGGAGTAGCGGTCATTGAGCTGGATCCTGAAGCTCCAAATTTTGGACATATCAGCAGCAAACTTGAATTAGGCGTTGGTGTCCTGCCTCATCATCTTTATTATAATCAGACGGCGAACAAATTATACACTACTGCTTTAGGAGGAAGCTATCTATACCAGATAAAAACAGGAAAAGACAAAAACGGACAGCCACAATTAGTGGATGCAACACCTATTGATACAGGAGAGAATACGGTAGGCGAAAATTTGTTTTTTACTAATGACGGAAGATATTTTATGACTTTTATGGGAGGAGCAGGAGGACAAAAGGATGGAAGTATAGGTGTTTTTAATGCCAATAGTAATCAGCTTATCAAAACTATTAAAGCTCCGATTCAAGACAATCCCAATCAATTTATTATGTACCCGCACGGTATTTCTGTTAATGAAGAAAAAGGAATAATGATGGTCACCTCAACCATTCACCCGGATCTTACTACCGGAATGGGAAACACCTGTACTTTATTAGATATGAATACCTATGAATTAAAAGAGACCTATCTGGTGGCAGACTCGCAAACAGATATGTCCAGTCCTGTCGAGGTTCTGTTACTCCGTGGAAAATTTCCACAGTATGCCCTTGCAACCACAATGCTGGGCGGTGATATCTGGATCGCTCCATACAATGCGGCAACCAAGAAATATGATGCTTTCAGTAAAATATTTGACGGAAGCACACAGGGATTAGGCTGGACACTCGAAATGTATATTGATGATAACAGCAAGCTCTATGTAAGTTTTGCAGATCCTGGAAAAGTTTTGGTCTTTGATATAAGTAATCTTCCTCAACTCAAGCTTTTAAAAACCCTTACGGCAGATAAAGGAGCACATCATATGGTTTTCTTTAAAACCAAAAAAGGAAAAGAAGTTGTAGCCGTACAAAATAACCTGTTGAATATTCCTAATTTAAATTCCGGCACCATTAGTGTTATTGAAATCGAGACGGGGAAAACGTTAGGGACAGTCGATTTACGCACCAAGTATGGAATATTGCCTGAATCAATTGAAGGCACGAATGGTCCCGGCAGCTACATGCACCATTAAAATGTAAAATAACCTGAGTTCTTTCAACTGGCAGTAATAATGTCAATGGTGAATTTTGCTACGCAAGTGAATGGTGAATTTTAGGTTGCAGGAAGTAGATATTAGGTGGCAGGTTGTAGGGATTATAGACTGTGCCAAAGGTTAAAACTAGGGAGCTTTTGATTTGGATTTTAAGTGGTATTGATATCAATGGTGAATTTTGCAACGCAAGTGAATGGTGAATAGCAGATTTTAGAGCCAAGAATCAAGAGCCAAGATTTTAGACATGAGACACAAGACATCGGACGATAATTTATTAGCTTAATTACTACCAACCAGCAACTCATGAACTAGCAACCAGCAACTCTTTAAAACCCTCTTTCACATTATTTTAAATATAATTTCATTCTTTCCTCATATTCGGGCTTTAATTTTAAAAGCTTCAGAATTTTCTTATCATCACGGTAGGTAGTCCGGTAGAATATAATTTTGTCAGCAGAATATTTGAAGTAGGGATGATCTTTCAGCCATTCTTCAGGAGCTTCTGTTAAAGTATATTTAGGAACATTTGAAACATCTAGCGGAGCAATAGAAAGTAATTTTTGAACCAAATCTTTATCAATATTATAAGTATCTAAAATTTGCTGTTTGTTGACAAAACCTCTCAGTTTTTTTCTAAAGCCAATCATTGATCCGGCACTTTTTTCATCCAGGCCAAATTCGAGTAACTGCTTGAATGTAATTGTATTTAAATCAATTTTTGAAAAGTCAGTTTCCTGTTTTTTGTCTACAGTAGGATTGAGTTTAATATATGGTTGTAATTCCTGAAATTTCTCTGAAGAGATTACAAAACATTTCTGAAGATCTTCCGGTGTCTTAAAACTTCCCCTAAGATTTCTGTCACGGTAATTGACAATCGTCTGAGCCTGTCTTTCCGAAAACCCTAAAACTTTCCATCCCTCTAAATCCGTTGTATTTGGATCAAAATTATGGTATTGAATTTTAGATTTTAAAGCATGACTTTTAGATGAATTTTTGAAATCATTAGGTTTTTTTGCCGGAAGCAGTACATAAGGTTCCAGCCTGCTGTAATTTTCAGAAGAGATGATAAAACATTCTTTAAATTTTTCCTTGCTGACAAAGCTTCCGCCTAAATAATTTTTATACTTTAAAATGGCTTCGGCCTGTTTTTCACTGAAACCTATTTTCATCCAGTCAGCAGCAGAAAAGCTATCCGGATTGAACTTTCGGGAGACGATGATCTCTTTCTTTTCGTAACCTTTAAATTTCCCGGAATAACGGTCTTTACCATTCTCAGGAAGCAGAAGATAAGACTCCAGCTCTGTGAACTTTTCAGGAGAAACGGCGTAGCATTTCTTAAATTGGGCTTTCGAGGTAAACTGACCTCCTACGATCTTTTTATAATTAAGAAGGGTAGCCACCTGTTTTTCAGAAAACCCTAAACGTTCCCACTGTTTTGCATCCAGTTCATTAGGATCAAAATCTGTCAGATTCAAAGGAACCGAGCTTTCTGTTATAAATCTAATCTCAGGAAATTTCTCTTTTCCCCTGCCGGTATAGTTCTGAAAGGCAAGAAGGACGATCATCAACGTTCCCATCAATGCCAGTTTCCGGTAATCATTTTTTCTCATCATTCCGTAAACTTATCAATAAAAACAAATCGGGGCAATGGAGTAAAGGATAATGCATCGTTTTGTACAACAAATACTTACAAATAGTTTTTAATTTACATTTGAATGCTTTTCAGGTAGAATGATTTGAAGAAATGAAGAAAATAATGGGGCGGTTGAAAAACAAAAGCATCCTTTAAAGATGCTTTTTATGATTTAATACTATTTATTCGGAATCTCGATCTGCGAGGGAAGCTTTCAGTTTCTGAAGCTCAGCCTTTATAAATTCAAGGCGGTCAATAATAGTCACCGTTTCAGAAATCTTGCTGTTGGTGGTCAGCGCGATTCTTGCGCCATCCAGTGTATAGCCTTTTTCCTTGACCAGATGATAGATCATTTGGAGGTTCTTAATATCTTCCGGAGTGAAGTAACGGTTCCCTTTCTTGTTCTTTTTAGGCTTAATGATAGGGAATTCCTGTTCCCAATACCGTATCAGTGAGGTGTTTACATCAAAAGCCTTTGCCACTTCTCCTATTGAATAATACAGTTTGTCAGGTAAATTTATCTTCATTGTATGAATCCTAAAAGCCAAAGATAAATATTTTTTAAACTCTGATGCAAATATGCACGTCTAAATCGTTATAACAGGAATTTTTTTTTTAAAATAACAGAAATGAAGTTTTATAACTAAAGTATTAATTTCTTTAATTATGTATTTTGTATGTATTTTTTTTATAAAATTCAAGATTATGATTAATTTGGGATTTTTTTTTGAGGATTTGATGGATAATTGTCATAAAATGAGCCTTTTATGTTATTATTTTTTCGTTAATTTGACTTACACTAAAAAATATTATTTTATGAAAAACTACTTCTTCCTTTCCATGGTGCTTCTTCCTTTTTTAGGAGCTGCGCAATGGACTAAAACTTCCGTGAGGACGCAGAAAGTCAAGGCTTCCCAGGAAAAGCTGGAATACTCGGCTTTGTATTCTTTAGATGCTAATCAACTTAAGCTTTCACTGAAAGGTGCTTCCGACCGTTTTTCCGGATCTAAAGGAGTGATTGTGTCACTTCCTACGGCAGGAGGTAAAATTGAAAAATTTCAGGTTTGGGAATCTTCCAATATGGATCCTGCTCTTCAGAAAAAATATCCGGATATCAAATCCTACGTAGGAACAGGGGTAGATGATCCTTCTGTATATCTGAGATTCAGTATGTCACCAGTAGGATTTTCATCCATGATTACCAGATCCGGTCTTTCCGAATTCATAGAACCTTATACTGAAGACAGAACCGTATATGCCGTTTTCGACTCTAATGCAAGAAGAGGTCAGGATAAAGAACCTTTTGAATGCTCCGTGATAGAGGGAGCAGAGAAAAGCGCTGCTGAAAAAAAAAACGAAAGTGTCAATAAGAAAACAGCAGGTTTTAATATTTTCAGACTGGCGTTATCCTGTACAGGAGAATATGCACAGTATCACTTAACAGCTGCGGGTACTCCCGCTACAGCTACAGATGCCGAAAAAAAAGCAGTGATTCTTGCTGCAATGAATGCATCACTGACAAGACTGAACAGTGTTTTTGAAAAAGACCTGTCCTTTCATTTTAACCTTATCGCCAATAATGAGACCATCATATTTTTAGATCCGGCTACAGATCCTTATACAAGTGGTGGCCCGAATGAAGCTCACGCTCAGATTTCTTCAAGGATTGCTCCTGAGGATTATGAGATGGGTCATTTAATAGATAAAAAAGGAGGAAACGGATCTGCCGGTGTAGGCGTTATCTGTAACAATAACTCAAAAGGAGCAGGATGGACTGCCCATAATTTTCCGGAAGGAGACAAGTTCGATATAGATTATGTAGCTCATGAAATGGGACATCAGCTGGGTGCAGGACACTCTTATACCTACAGATCTGCACAGGCGGATCAAAGAGTAGAGCCGGGAAGTGGAAGCACGATAATGGCGTACACAGGTATTACAACAGCTTCTGATGTTCAGTTTAATTCCAATGATTATTTTCATACCAATAGTGTTACCCAGATTAAAAATAAAATCAACAGTATTGTCTGTGGGGTCAATGCGCCTTTTGCAAATCCTGCTCCAGATGTTAATGCCGGTGCAGATTATACCATTCCTAAATCTACCCCATTTGTCCTAAAAGCAACCTCAGCAGATGCCAATACTGCTTCTTATACGTATACCTGGGAACAGGCAGATCAGGCTGCTGCTGCTCAGATCGGGGCAGGGGATATTTCAATAGCTTATCCTACAAAACCAACGGGACCTACTTTCAGATCTTTTACCCCAATAAGTTCTGCGGTAAGATATTTTCCTGATTTCAATAAAGTACTGGCAGGTGTTTTATCTACCCGTTGGGAATCGGTTTCAAGTGTGGCAAGAAGTCTTAATTTTGCAGCTACCGTAAGAAACAACAGTCCGGCACAGCCACAGGTTTCCAAAGATGCCACGGTGTTAACTGTGGATGCAGCATCCGGTCCTTTTCAGGTGACAGCCCCAATATTCGGGCAGTCATTAGCTTCAGGAGGAAACATTAATGTGAACTGGGATGTTGCCAATACCAATCAGGCTCCTGTAAGCACCGCTAATGTTAATATTAAACTATCTAAAGACGGTGGGCAGACCTTTACAACTATAGCGGCCAATACTGCCAATGACGGTAGTGAGCAGGTGACAATACCGGCGGGATCTATGTCTGCTAATGCTTATATTTTGGTAGAAGCAGTAGGGAATGTGTATTATGCAGTAAGCCCAAGTTTTGTGATCGATTATAACGTAACAGGCGAGACATGTAATACCTATACGTATAGCGGCCCGGCTGTGGCCATTACAGATGGTCCTGGCGGTACAGGTATCTCAGCACCTAGAATAAACATTCCTTTAATGGTCAACAATACGGGAACCATTACTAAAATAAAAGTGACACCGTCTGTTACCCATCCGAACATCAGTCAGCTGGCTATAGGAATTGAAAGTCCGGTCGGATCTTCAGCTCTTTTCTGGAACAGACAATGCTCCGGGCAGTCAGGAATTACAGCTTCATTCAGTGAGGCGGGGAGTGTGGTGGCTTGTGCATCACCTCTTGCGGGAGAAACGAAATCAAATGAATCTTTAGCGATATTTAAAGGACATAAAGCTCAGGGAGAATGGAAACTCTTTGCTACAGACAATAATGCAGGAAGTGCAGGAACAGTTACAGCATGGTCTCTGGAAGTATGTACAAGAGAAACCCAGACGCTGGGAACCCATGAGGTTTCTTCTCCATTGGCGGATGATATCAAAATTTATCCTAATCCAAGTGACGGTAATTTCTTCATTAAGTCTAGAAACTTAAAAGGAGAAGTGAAAGTAGGAATGTTTGATGCCAGCGGAAGAATAGTATTTTCATCTGCCTATCAGAGTGAAGGCAACAGCACAAAAGAGTTTAACGTTAATGTTCCGAAAGGAGTATATGTGATCAGCATCAATTCTTCAAAAGGAGCTTACAGTACAAAGCTTGTGATCAAATAACAGAATAATAATTTCTGAATGAAGGGCTGGTGAAAACCGGTCCTTTTTTTATGCCCATTTGCGTTGTCTCTCTTTTTGCAGTACTTTTATACAATAACTACCATCCGTCTATTATCAGAATGAATTCTATCTCTGTCCTTCATATCGAACTTTTCCAGTCCGGCAGGAATACTTCAGATTTTTATTTCAATACCATGAAAGAACATCTGGTGGTAGGTCACCGTCATATTGAAAAACCACACCGCCACGACTTTTACGCGGCTGTTCTCTTTACAAAAGGAAAAGGAACCCATGAGATCGATTTCCAGAAATACGAGGTGTCTGAAGGAAGTCTTTTCTTCCTGTCTCCGGGACAGATCCACAGCTGGGAACTTTCGGAAGATATTGACGGCTATATCTTTTTCTGCTCGCAGGAGTTTTATGAAATGCACTATGTAAGCCAGAAATTGAGGAATTTTCCCTTTTTCGGTTCTGTATCTTTTCCCCGCAAATTGCAGCTTGATGCTGGAGAATTGGTGAAAACGGACAGCTTATTTAAGGAACTTGGAAAAGAACATCAGTCTCAGTCCGTGATGAAGGAAGGATTTATTCTTTCCCTGATGTCACAGGTTTTCATCAATGCAACAAGACTGTTTTCGAAAGATATTGATATGCGTTCTTCTTCCGCCAGTCTTTCTTATTTTAAACATTATCAGGATTTCGAAAATCTGATAGAGCAGCATTTTACAGCTCAGAAATCAATATCTCACTATGCATCACTATTAGGAATTACTCCAAAACACCTGAACCGGATTGCACAGACCGTTGTTCAGAAGACAGCCACCGATGTTATTACCGAAAGGGTAGTTCTGGAAGCCAAAAGAATGCTGATGTATCTCGATGAAAGTCTCGTGGAAATTGCTTTCAGACTCGGATATGAAGAATATTCCTACTTTGTAAGAGTATTCCGGAAAAGCTCCGGAATGACTCCTACTCAGTTTATGAGAAAATACAAGGTTTAAAATGCTAGATATCAGATACAAGACATGTGCTCCCTCATCCTTTATCTCGCATCTCCAGTCTAAAATCTGACGTCTGAAATCTGAAATCTGAAATCTGACATCTATAGCAAAAGCTTAAACGGTCCCTCAAACGTTGTCTCAAATGAATCCAGCATTTCTCCTTTTTCATCAAATACCCCGATAACCATATTCTGTTTTGAGAATTTAATGTCTTCTTCCGGGAAGGTGATATTGATGTTTCCTTTCAGAATTTCATCCCCTTTCAGAATGATCTTTTCAGAACCGAAATATGTGATTTCTGCATGGGCCGGAGTCATTACTTTAATAGTCAGGGTCTTTTTCTCGTTGGAT
The DNA here is from genome assembly GCF_900128945.1 of Chryseobacterium sp. OV279. Classification (GTDB taxonomy): domain Bacteria; phylum Bacteroidota; class Bacteroidia; order Flavobacteriales; family Weeksellaceae; genus Chryseobacterium. The sequence continues at coordinate 636,129 of NZ_FQUD01000002.1, forward strand.
TTATTTAAAAGGGTATAAATAAAAGTATTGGTGATCTTACCGTCTTTAATAAAGAACGTAGAACCCGCCGGTTTAATAAATTTTGCCTCCATAGATCCTCGGTCATACATCAAGAAGCCTAAGAATCCGATGAGCAGGGCTAAAAATACCGTCGTCGCTTTCATTCTTGAAGTGAATTTGAAACTGTCTTGGTTTTCAATTTCTGCTTCTGTGGCATAGCGGACCAGTCCTTTTGGAAGTCCTACCTTCTCCATCACCTCATCACAGGCATCTATACAGGCTGTACAGTTCACGCATTCCAGCTGCTGTCCGTTTCTGATGTCAATACCGGTAGGGCAGACCACAACACACTGATGACAATCGATGCAGTCCCCTTTTCCTGCTGCTTTACGGTCTTCATTATTTCTCCATTTTGAACGGCCTTCTCCTCTTTTGAAATCATAATAGACATTGATCGTCTGCTTGTCGATCAACACGCCCTGAAGTCTTCCGTAAGGGCATACCAGTGTACAAACCTGCTCACGGAGCCACGCGAAAACAAAGTAGAACGTCATGGTGAAAAATATCATGGTAATGAATTTCAGGGGATGCTCCTGTGGTCCTTCATTCATAATACGGAATAATTCTTCGTATCCTACAATGTACATGAACATAACGTGAGCGATGATCAGCGAGATTAAAGCAAAAACGGACCATTTTAACAGCCTTTTTCTGATTTTTTCAGCATCCCATTCCTGTCTGTCCAGCTTCATCTGTTTGTTTCTGTCACCTTCGATCAGGTATTCAATTTTCCGGAACACCATTTCCATAAAAAGAGTCTGTGGACATAACCATCCGCAGAATATTCTTCCAAAAACCACGGTGAAAAGCATTACGAAGATCACGGAGGTTACGGCTCCCAGCGCCAGGATAAAGAAATCCTGAAGGTAAAACGGTTGTCCAAGGATAAAAAACCTTCTGTCGATCACATTGACCAGAAGAAAAGGATTGCCGTTGATCTTTACAAATGGCAGCCCGAAAAATATAGCAAGCATGACGTAGCTTGCATAATTCCTGTAGTTGGTATATTTTCCTTTTGGTTTTCGTGGAAAGACCCATTTTCTTTTGCCCGTTTCGTCCATGGTTCCCACCGAATTCCTAAACGTATCGTTTTCTATTTCTACAAATTGGCTGTTGCCTGATTCTGCACTCATTGCGGTACTTTTGTTAAGTTAAAAAAGTATTAAGGTGATATTTGAGATCGGATCAAGCTGGTTTTTCAGTCAGTTTTACAAAGGAAAAAGGAGTGTTGATCTTACCATGGCAAAGGTCCGCATAAAACTGTTTTTTAACTAATACCATCTGCTTCCAAAATAGGACAATTGAGACATTGTGCTTTGTCGTAGAGATGATTGTTCCCGAAAATTATTATATTTTTAGAAGTAGTTGAAATCCAGAGTTTTCAATTCTTTTTTTTCGTAGTTTAGCCCTACCCGGGGAAAGGCAGATTTACATTTCATTTTTTATGAAGTTTTCCACTTTGGCGGGTTTACTAAACAAGATTTCCGTGAAAAATAAAATTTCTATTGTATGCCTCCTGTTGTTCATTTGTTCAGCATTATCGGCTCAGATTCCAAATAAACTGACGCTTAATGAGAAAATCTATGGATTGTCTAAATTCTGGAGCGATGTGGAATACAATTTTGTCTATCTGTACAAAACGGATCAGCCCAAGTGGGATAAAGCTTATAGAGAAGCTATTGTAAGCATCCAGAAAACGGAAAACGATTACCAGTATTATAAAGAACTTAAAAAATTATGTGCTGTTTTAAAAGACGGACATACACAGGTTTATTTTCCGGAAGATATCGAAAATAAGATCATGGTTTCTATGTTTGGAGAATACAGGCTTTTTCTGATGAATGTACAGGGAAAGGTGTATGTGATCGGGACCAATAAAAGCAAAGAAAAAGAGATTCCGTTGGGAAGTGAGATCATAACAGTAAATGGGCTGTCTACAGCTGAATATCAGGATAAATTTGTTAAACCTTATATTTCCTCTTCTACCGTGAGTTATCTCAATTTTAAAGCAGGGGTGAATCTGTTAGAAGGAGTCAATGGAGACACTTACGACGTGGAAATCAAAACTCTAAAAGGAGATATCAGAAAACTGCATCTTACCCATTCAAAAACGGAGGAAACTGCTGTCAATCCTGAAGCGCTGCCCAATCAGTCGCTTTTTGAATTCAAATGGCTGAAAAATAATATTGCGTACGTAAAGATCAGCACCTTTGAGAACTCTTCCGTTGTGAAAGACTTCGAATCTAAGCTGTCTGAACTTAAGAATGCAAAAGGAATTATTCTGGATATCAGAAATAATGGCGGCGGCAGTTCTAAAAACTCAAAAAATATCGCAAAATATTTTGTCAAAGGAGATACCATTTATGGCGCGAAAAACTACAGCCGGAAGATCATTCCGACAGAAAGAGCTCTTGGTTCCTTTCTTACACCCAAAGATACGGTCGCTGGAAAAACTGAGTGGGGACTTTCAAAACAGGAAACCACTGATTTGTTTAAGGCCTATTCAGGGAGCAAGTTTCATGAATTTGAGTACAAACCTCAGGTGATAGAGCCTGTAGAAAAGCTGAACGTTCCTACTGTTGTGCTGACAAGTGTTTTAACAGCTTCAGCTGCAGAAGACTTTTTGATTTATCTCTATAATCAGAAAAATATAACCAGAATTGGTGACTATTCCAATGGAAGTACCGGTCAGCCTCTTCAGATAGAACTGCCGGGAAATGGCTCTGCCATTATATGTACCAAAAAAGTGACCCTGCCGGATGGTGAAGAATTTGTAGGAGTCGGGATTAAGCCGCATATTTTTGCAGAAAGAAACCTGAATGATACTTTATATCCTGTGAAGTTCGATTCTCAGCTCGAAGCTGGAATTAACTACTTAAAAAAAACTGTGAAAAACTAATGTAATTTTTACCGCTTAAACAAAGGGAATCTTATTTTACAAATTGTAAATTTGGAGGTCTTAAAGTTGAAGAATGAAAAATATATGCAGAATAAGTGTGATTGGTTTGGTTTTCGCATTGGTAAGCTGTCAATCAGTAAATTATAACAAAATGTTTTATGAAGATGTACAACCGGAGAAAGTGTCGGATCAATTCACTTTTACAGAAGGACCGTCTTCGGATCAACATGGAAATGTTTATTTCACTGACCAGCCTAATGACAAAATCTATTACTGGGACTGGAAAACCAATAAGGTCATAGAGTTTTTGGGAAAGACGGGCAGAGCCAACGGAACCCATTTCGATAAAGACGGAAACCTCATCACCTGTTCCGATGACCAGGGAGAAATCTGGAAAATTTCAAAAGATAAAAAAGTAGAAGTCATCCTGAAAGGTTTTGAAGGAAAAAGGTTCAACGGACCTAATGATGTCTGGAACGATGCGTCCGGCGGAATGTATTTTACAGATCCTTTATACAAAAGAGATTACTGGATAGATTTCAAGCAGGAAATTGCACATAAAAGTCTTTATTACAGAACGAAGGACGGAAAAACCATTAAGTTGGAAGCTTTTGTACAGCCCAACGGAATTGTGGGAAGTGAGATCTTTAAAAAACTTTATATTTCAGATATCGATGCCGGAAAAACCTATGTTTATGACATTCTTGGAGAAGGAAAGTTATCAGAAAGAAAGCTGTTCTGCGAGATGGGTTCAGACGGAATGACGCTGGATAAACATGGAAATCTCTATTTAACAGGAAAAGGAGTGCATATTTTTAACCGTCACGGAAAGAAACTGTACCATATTCCTATCGAAGAGGAATGGACTTCCAATGTCACTTTTGGGGGCGAAAATAATGATGTCTTATTCATCACTGCCTCAAAATCTGTATACACTCTACCCACGAGAGTAAGGGGAACCAGATAAATAACTTTTAAAATTAAACCATCCTTTAATTTAAGGATAATACAGAATAACTTAGTAAGACTGTCAGTGACAGTCTTTTTTTTGTACTTTAAACAGAGGTGATTTAAAATAGTTTTGAATTTTATTCTTGTTTATTCTTTAATTGATTAAAAATTATAAATGTATTTCTATTTATTGAGAATTATTTATGTTAATTATAAGAAATGTCAATAAACAGCATTGTATGTTGTTGATTTTGTGTGTTTTGTATTGTATTTTTTGCTTTTTTTGTAAAACATTTATAAGCATATAGAGATTTAAGTTTAATTGTGTATTTAAACCTTCGTAAAGAACTCTTTATATGAAAATTTTAACATAACACCTTCAAAATTATAGATATGAAATTTTACTTATTTATTGCATTGTCAATGATCCCGTTTTTAGGATCATCACAGTGGACAAGAACAGAACTGCGATCGCAGAAAGTCAAGAAATCACAGGAAAAACTGGAATTTTCAGCTTTGTATTCATTAAATGCAGATCAACTGAAACAGGCTTTACAAAAAGCTCCTGCACGTTTTGCCAATGCTAAGGGAGTTGTGGTTTCACTTCCAGTGGCTAACGGAAAACTGGAGAAATTTCAGGTTTGGGAGTTTTCTAATATGGCTCCTGAGCTTCAGGCTAAATATCCTGATATTAAATCTTATGTGGGAACCGGCGTGGAAGATCCATCTGTAGTTTTAAGATTCAGTCTTTCTCCGGTAGGGTTTTCATCTATGATTATCCGGTCCGGTGTTTCTGAATTTATAGAACCTTACACGGAAGACAGGACGGTATACGCTGTTTTTGACTCTAAAGCAAGAAGAGGTCACGATAAAGAACCTTTTGAATGCTCAGCAGCTGAAATGGCAGAAAAAAATCACGTAAATAACAGTGGTACAGTCAATAAAAAACTGGCAGGATTTAATGTCTTCAGAATGGCTTTATCCTGTACCGGAGAATATGCTCAATATCATTTGACGGCTGCAGGTACTCCCGGAACAGCCACAGATGCACAGAAAAAAGCAGTGATTCTAGCTGCTATGAACGCGTCCTTAACCAGAATGAATGGTGTTTTTGAAAAAGATCTTTCCGTTCATTTTAATTTAATTGCCAATAATGATGCGGTGATATTTCTCGACTCAGCAACAGATCCATATCCAGTGGACGCCGGTCCTGATGAAGCCAATGCCGGAATCATCACGGTACTGAGTGCCTCTGATTTTGACATGGGGCATTTATTGGATAAAAAAGATGCCAATGGAGCAGCTTATGGAGATGCGCTTTGCGGTTCTCAGCCGGGAAGAGGATGGACAGCCTGTAATTTTCCGGAAGGAGATACCTATGATATAGATTATGTAGCTCACGAAATGGGACATCAGATGGGTGCGGGGCATACCTATACTTCCCACACAGGTCAGGCTAACCAGAGAGTAGAGCCAGCCAGTGGAAGTACAATTATGGCGTACACAGGAATTATAGGAGGGAATTTAGATGTTCAGTTTAATTCCAATGATTATTACCATATCAACAGTATCAATCAGGTAAAGGCCAGAGTAGCTTCAATTTCTTGCGGTGTAAATACTCCGTTTACGAATCCTGCACCTGCCGCTACACTGGGAGGAAACTATACCATTCCAAAATCTACTCCCTTTGTACTGAAAGGAACAACTACAGATCCAGGCAGTGCTTCCTATACGTATACCATAGAACAGACAGATCAGGCTGCTACAGCGCAGATGGGAGCTAATTCCTTTGCGTACGCGGCGAAACCTTCAGGCCCTACCTTTAGATCTAAAACCCCTACCACTTCTCCGGTAAGATATTTCCCTGAATTTAATACGGTTTTGTCAGGAGTGCTTACGACTCGTTGGGAATCGGTTTCTGATGTAGGCAGAGTACTTAGCTTTAATATGTCTGTCAGAAACAATAATCCTGTACAACCGCAGGTTGGGCAGGCAACATCCGTTGTGACAGTAAATGCAGCGGCTGGGCCTTTTAAAGTGACCGCTCCTGCTTTCGGACAGTCATTGGCTTCGGGAGCATCATTTAATGTAACCTGGGATGTGGCAGCTACAAATGCAGCACCTATCAATACAGCCAATGTTAATATTAAATTATCTACAGACGGTGGCTTGACTTTTACCACCATTGCAGCCAATACAGCTAATGACGGAAGTGAGCAGGTGACAGTTCCTGCGGGATCTTCTTCAGCCAATGCTTTTGTTTTAATAGAAGCTGTAGGTAATGTTTATTATGCAGTGAGCCCAAGCTTTGTTATTGATTATTCAGTGACCGATGAGGCTTGTACAACCTATACTTACAGTGGAAGTCCTGTAGCCATTACAGACGGCCCGGGCGGCGGAAACATTTCTGCCCCAATCGTTACGGTTCCTTTAATGGTTAATAATACGGGAACGATCACAAAAATTAAAGTAACTCCAGCTATTACCCATCCAAACGTGAGGCATCTGTCTATAGGTATCGAAAGTCCTTTAGGATCTTCCGCTTTGGTTTGGAACCGCAGCTGTAATGGAAATTCAGGAATTACTGCCTCATTCAGTGATGCCGGAACTGCAGTGGCATGTGCTTCACCGGTTCAGGGTGAGACAAAATCTTATGAGACTTTAGCTATTTTTAAAGGACATAAAGCTCAGGGGCAATGGAAACTCTTTGCATCAGATAATAACCCGGGAAGTGCCGGAACTATTACAGGATGGTCTCTTGAGGTATGTACACAGCAGACAAAAACGCTGGGAACTAAGGAAACTTATTCTCCACTGGCAGATGATATCAGAATCTATCCTAATCCAAGTGATGGTAAGTTCTTCATTAAATCCAGAAATATAAAAGGAGAAATGAAAGTGACTGTGTTTGATTCTTCAGGCAGACTGATCTCTTCCGATGCTTACCAGAGCAATGGAGATTTCACCAAAGAGTTTAACTTAAATGTTTCTAAAGGTGTTTATATGATCAATATCAACTCGCCAAAAGGAGCATACAATCAAAAACTCATCGTTAAATAAATTTTTTTAGTAGTAGTATAACAACGAAGAGAGCCCGGTAAATTGCCGGACTCTCTTTTTATTTTTAATGGTTGGATTTGATTAATAAGCAACCTCCATTTTTACTTTTTTGCCTTTCAGTTTTTCAGCACTTAATTTCTTTAAAACAAAGCTTACTTTATTCCTGGAAACTGCTACATAAGAAGTCGTATCCTTCACTTCAATGATCCCGATATCTTCCTTCTGCAGTTCTCCTTTTTTGATAAGATAACCTACAATATCCACTTTATTGACTTTGTCTTTTTTTCCGGCACTGATGTAAATCGTCTGGAAAGGTGTTTTCTCAGGAACTTTATTAAAATCTTTTACACTTTCTTCAGGGGTATTGCTTTTAATGAACGGGAAGTTTTCATCTTCAGTCATGATCAGGTACGCAAAACCTTTTGCATTCATTCTGGCAGTACGTCCGTTTCTGTGGATGAAAGCATCTTCTTTCGGAGGAAGCTGATAATGAACGATAGATTCCACTTCTGGAACATCAAGACCTCGGGAAGCCAGATCCGTAGTGATTAATATTCTCGCAGAATCATTTCTGAATTTCAGAAGAGCACGTTCTCTCTCATCCTGTTCCATACCGCCATGGAAAGTTTCCCTGTCGATTCCTTTTTCAGCCAGAAGGTCAGAAATACGGTCTACAGCCTCACGGTGATTACAGAAAATCAGCGTTCTCTTATTTCCTATTTTACAGATTAAATTAAATAGCGTATCCAGTTTCTCTTCCGAAATAGTCATTACTTTTCTGAGCTGAATATCCGGTTTTACTTCGCTTAATTTTAGAAAATCAATGATCTTTTCATTTTTTAAACCTGTAAATTCTGGAATTTCATCCATTGTTGTTGCTGAGGTTAAAATTCTTTGCGAAAGTCCTCTCAGCGAACCTGAAATATATTCCATATCCTCATGAAAGCCCAGCTCCAAAGCTTTATCAAACTCATCTAAAACCAAAGTTTTAATCGTTTTAGGATCAAAATTGTTATTTCTTAAATGGTAAGTCACTCTTCCCGGAGTTCCGATTAAAACTGCTGGTGCTTCAATTAAATTATTGACCTCAATTTTTTTATCATGACCACCATAACACACTGACACTTTAAAATCTGTTCCCATTGATTTGAAAACCTGCTCAATCTGCAATGCCAGTTCCCTTGCCGGAACCAGGATCAAAGCCTGAATTCCCTGAACATCTTTTTTAAGGTTACGAAGAACCGGAAATAAAAATGCCAGCGTTTTCCCTGAACCTGTAGGAGATAGCAAAACAACATCCGTATTGTTTTCAGTAGTCTTATATGTAGATTTCTGCATCTGATTCATATCCTGAATCTGCAGTTTTTGATAAATTGATTCTAATTCCATTTTGCAAAGGTAGTAAATTTAGAGGGCAAGTTTGGAGTGGGGGAGTTTGAGCGTTTCAGGGTGGGAGAGTTTTTGAGTTTCGGGATACGAGATACGGGTTTGAGAGTTTGAGGGTGAGAGGGTTTGAGAGTGGGTAAAGTAAATGAGCTTGAAAGAAGTTTGTCAGTGGCTGTTTTTTTTAGTTGCTGGTTGTCAGTTGCTAGTTCGTAGTAATTAAGCCGATGGATAATCGTGCTTGATATCTATTATCTGGCATCTTTTTTTCTTAGCTCTTCACTAAAATCAAAGGACCATAATTTCAACCTTCGGCACGGTCCCTAATCCCTAAAACCTGCCACCTAATATCTGCCATCTACTTCAACCTACTCAACATCTCTTTCCCTCTCACTAAAGTAACAGGATAAGCTTCAGCCGTATTGGAAATGGCTTTTTCGTAAAAATCTTTGGCGGCTATGGTATTTCCCTGGGTAAAATTGATGAAACCTGATATCTCGTACATGAAATTTCGGAGCTTGAGATCTTTGTCTTCTTTGTCTGAGAGGTATTTTAGAAGTTTTTCGGCGGAGGTAAGACGGGCATCTTTGTAAGGCTTGATGTCATATCCATCAGGTTTGCTGAACCAGTAATCCCACATAGCGCCACTATTGTGTTCGTTCCATGAATATTTAACCAGTTGCAAAGCTACTTCAAGAAGGGCAGGATCAAGATTTTTATTTTTCGGATCCTGTTTTTCGCTTTCCGCAATATAATGGTCGATGGTGATGTCTGCGCCTTTCTCCTGTATTTCCTGAAAAATAGATTCTTTAAGGTATAAGGAATGGTTTTTGGAGAAATTTTCATAAGCAAATGACGAAGGAAAATGATCTGCCAGGTTTTCTATACGGTAGCCTTTTTTAAGTTCAGATTTTAAATCAATCTTATAAACGGTATTGTAATCGTGAAAAAGATACACGTAGATGATTCCTTTTTTTAAATCGCAGATGGTAGAATATAAAGTGTTCAATTCGCCTTCCTGATGGGTCTTGTCTAAAATGGTTTTTAGAAACCCAATATTGTTTTCCTTGGAAGCGGCAAGCATTTCATTGGCGATGTCCGGTCTTCTGCATGAAAGTTTTCCATTGATCATATTGCAGTTGGAATTCACCTGGAAATTACCGGTCTTTTCTGTGATTTTTCCGGGAGTGATCACAACAGAATTTCCTTCTTTATCCGCCAGCAGAACTTTGGCAGAGATGGCATAGTCATATTTCTTTAAATAGACCATGGCTTCTTTTACGGTTTTGCATTTTCCTAAAATTTCCCACATCAGATCTCCTTTGTAAGGATTTTGCAGATTCAGCTTACTCAGGTCGTAATTGGCTGCTGCAAAATCATAGAACAGGCCGTATTCATTCATGGCAGCGGCGGTCTGCATATCCGGAGCTCCGAAGCTGATGGATCCGTAGCGGTCTTTGGTAGCAGGATTATACCATATTCTTGTGAAAGGAGTCATGTCATCTTCATTGGCCGCAGCGAATGTTTCTCCACCTCTTGAGCATGAAAATATGGTACAGGCTTTTGCTGTGTTCATACCGGACGAAATCAGGCTGATAAAAATGAAAAGGAAATATTTATACATTGGTTAGTTTTTAGGAATGTTGGTGTTTTGATTGCAAAAAGATGATTTTGTTAAAGTTTTTTTGAAAAATATATTTATCTGAGTGTGGGATAAGGAGCCAAGAACCAAGATGCTAGACGTCAGACATCAGACATCAGATTTCAGACTTTAACTTTAGACGGAAGTAAAGATTGAGAGGGATTAAAAAGAAGATTTGTATTTTCAACACTACAACACTACAACACTACAACACTACAACACTACAACACTACAACACGAATCACAGATAAATTCCATTGTTAATATAAAATAAAATTCATATCTTTGCACCCACTTTTGTGTGAAAGGTTTGAAAAGGTAAAATATTAAAAATTAATTACTTCCGTATTTTTTAGATCCACATTTATTCAGACCATTAAAAAAGAAGGAATACAAATTTTATTAGAAAATGTCAAAAGAGACAAATTCAGCAGAGGTTTTATTAAACCAAAACGTAGCACCAGAACAATTTGATTGGGATTCATTCGAATCAGGTCTTGATGCAGATGCGAGAAAAGAAAAAAGCGATTTAGAAGAAATCTATAACGGATCTCTTAGCAGCTTGAACGATAACGACGTTATCACTGGTAAAGTTGTAAGATTAACGGATAAAGAAGCTATCGTTGATATCGATTTCAAATCTGAAGGTGTTATTTCTCTTAACGAATTCCGTTACAACCCAGGCCTGAAAGTAGGTGATGATGTGGAAGTAATGGTAGACAGAAGAGAAGACAAAACTGGACAATTACAGTTATCTCACAGAAAAGCTAGAACGCTTAAAGCTTGGGATAGAGTAAACGAACTTCACGAAACTGGAGAAATCGTTAACGGTTTTGTTAAGTCTAGAACTAAAGGAGGTATGATCGTTGACGTACACGGAATCGAAGCATTCTTACCAGGTTCTCAGATTGATGTTAAGCCAATCAAAGATTACGATCAGTTCGTAGGTAAAACTATGGAGTTCAAAGTTGTGAAAATCAACCCTGAGTTCAAAAACGTAGTAGTATCTCACAAAGCATTGATCGAAGCAGATATCGAAGGTCAGAAAAAAGAAATCATCGCTCAGCTTGAAAAAGGTCAGGTTCTTGAAGGTACTGTTAAGAATATTACTTCTTACGGTGTATTCATTGACTTAGGAGGTGTAGATGGATTGATCCACATTACAGACCTTTCTTGGTCTAGAGTGAACCACCCATCTGAAATTCTTGAGGACGGACAGACTGTGAAAGTTGTTATCCTTGATTTCGATGATGAGAAAACAAGAATCCAGTTAGGTATGAAGCAATTAGAAGCTCATCCTTGGGATGCTCTTTCTGCTGACATGAAAGTTGGAGATAAAGTAAAAGGAAAAGTAGTAGTTCTTGCTGACTATGGTGCATTCGTAGAAATCGCTCCAGGTGTAGAAGGATTGATCCACGTTTCTGAAATGTCTTGGTCTACTCACTTAAGATCTGCAGGAGACTTCGTGAAGGTAGGTGATGAAGTAGAAGCTGAAGTATTAACACTAGACAGAGAAGAAAGAAAAATTTCTCTTGGTATCAAGCAGTTATCTAAAGATCCATGGGAAAATATCGAAGCTAAGTATCCGGTAGGATCTCAGCATGTAGGAACTGTAAGAAACTTCACTAACTTTGGTGTATTCGTAGAGTTAGAAGAAGGTATCGACGGATTAATCTACATCTCTGATCTTTCTTGGACTAAGAAAATCAAGCACCCATCTGAGTTCTGTGCAGTAGGTGATAAATTAAACGTTATCGTTCTTGAATTAGACATCCAGGCTAGAAGATTATCTCTAGGTCACAAGCAGTTAACTGAAAACCCTTGGGATAAATTCGAAACGAAATATGCTGAAGGTACTATCCACGCTGGTAAGGCTGTAGAAGTTCACGATAAAGGAGCTTCTGTACAGTTCGAAGACGTAGAAGTTGAAGCTTTCTGCCCATCAAGATTATTAGAGAAAGAAGATGGATCTAAAATCAAGAAAGGTGAAGATGCTCAGTTCAAAGTAATCGAATTCAACAAAGAGTTCAAAAGAGTAGTAGTTTCTCATACTGGAATCTTCAGAGACGAAGAGAAGAAAAATATGAAAGACTCTTCTTCTAGAAACGTATCTTCTTCTTCAAACAACGAAGAAAGATCAACTCTTGGAGATATCGATGCATTAGCAGAATTGAAAAGAAAAATGGAAGAAGGTAAATAATCCTTAATCTATTTGAATATATGAAGCCGCTCGTAAGAGCGGCTTTTTTTTTTGTTTCTATGAGCAATCAGGATGTACGGCGTAAGATCTTGATTTTATGATGGTTGAAATTTATTTATTTGTTAATGTTTTTACTTTTTTGGTGTAATTTGATTGTAAATTATTTTAATTTACTTGATTATTATTAAATTATTTCATCAAATAGGGAAAAAATATTATTTTTAGCCAACTAAATTTAAACAATAACCATGAAAAGAACATTCTTATTTTTATTCATGACATTCATGATGTCATGGAGTGGACTTAAAGCACAAGGTCTTGATTACATTATCATGCTGGATAACGGAAGCTCCATCACCGCAGATGAATACGCTAATATGAAGCGGGGTGCCATTAAGCTGATGGAAGAGCTTTTGGCCTGTAATAACAAAAGCAGAGTAGCTGTTGTACAGTATGGAACAGGAAAGTATGGGGATACCAGTGGGACTTATAAGCCCATGATTTATATCGAATCCGATTTTACCAGCGATCAGTTTGTCGCCCAGAATTTTGAAAGACGTCTGGATTTTGGAGATCTTTTTAATGAATCATTAGGAATGATTGGTGATGCACTTGACGGAAATCCCAATGCTAATATTGTAAGTCCTCAGACAACCTTAGGCCTGGTGAGTGATCTTAGAGTGGTTGTATTTACTGATGCAATGAGAAATCTGGGCAATGCACTTACAGGCACTTATCTTGTGAATTCTGGCAGTCCGGGCTATGGTACTACTGCAGCATTTGTGAATGAACTGAAGTTCAAATACAACAGGGGTGCAAGGTTTACAATGATTCACACCAGTCCAGTGATGTCAGCAATCAGGGCTGGTGCAGCTATTGCCTCATATGGTGCGGGATCATATTCCGGACCGGTAGAACCTGTTCAGGGAGATCCTAATATTAACGTAACTCCAAGATTATATTTTAACAGGCCTAATGGATTTCAAGTTTTCCCTGGTGAAATAGACTACTGGAGAGATCTGGCACAAAATATATGCGAGACAAATGGTATGGGAACTGTAGATTTCAGATACGAGCCGGGAGAATGTATAGGATATACACAGGGTGTTGGCGGATATCATCATCTTCCGGCCGGGGCTACCTTATTAAATTTGAAGCTGGAACTGGTAGGCTTACAGTCGGGAACGGTTTTTCCTGTGCCGTTTAATCCTTCATTCGGGCCTGGCAACTATTTTGTCTATTATCCACTACCTTCAGACTTTGATGCTGCTGTAAATGGTGGAGCAACTGGAATTCAGAAATTCAAAGTAACAATGGAATACTCTTATAACGGTCAGACTGAAGTAGCCTATGCATGGAACAATTATCCGTTTTTTGATTATGACATTAACATGGATTGCCCGGTATTAAAGACAGCAAAACCATCAGAAGAAAAGATGTTCAAGCTTACTCCTAACCCTACTGATGGATTATTTAAAGTAATTCTGAATAAGGAACTTAAGTCAGGAAAGCTTGAGATCAGAGACTTGAGTGGAAATGCAGTGTACAATAAAATAGTGCGTAATCAAAAAGAAATAGACATTGATATCAGTTCCCGAAAAGAAGGGGTTTATATGGTTAATGTCACCAATGATAAGAACGAAATCTATTCAGAAAAAATAATTAAAAAATAAAAAATTAAGCTGTCTTTCAAGGCAGCTTTTTTTGTATAGCCTGCTATCACTTAATTGTAGAATTAATAAAAATCCCGGTGGTGAGATTATTTTTCTTAAAACATTTTATTTTTTAAAATAATTTATTAAAAAATAACGTTAATTGTGAATTATTTGTAAATTAGCGCCTTTATTAGTAAAAATGAAAAAGATAACTCTACCTCTTTTATTTGCTGCATTCGCAGTATTTCCTTCTACTTTATTTTCACAAGATAACGAGAAGCTAGTTAAGGATTATATTTCTCAAAACAAGATCAGAGAATATAAAAAGAACGATCTTACCAACTTCGTCATTGACAATATTGATGCATCAAAGTCAATGAACGGAAATGTTGTAAAGTTCCAGCAGACTTACAATGGAATGCCGGTTTATGGTTCCACAGGAACGGTGTTAGTTAAAGATAATAAAGTCGTTTATTATTCCGATAACTTTCTGAAAGATTATAAAGTATCTACTTCTGCTGCTGCAACGATCACAAAAGAAGCCGCGCTACAGAAGATAGCTGCTGATTTAGGGGCTGAGAATGTTTCGGAACTGCCGATTATGGCATTCTTCGAAAAAGGAGCTAATAAACATACTGCAGCGAAACAGAGACTGGTATATACTACAGATGATAACCAGAATCTTAGACTTGCCTATGAATACATCTTACATGAACCCAAAACAACAAATCACTGGAATATCCTCGTTGATGCCAATTCAGGTAAAATTTTAAGCAAACTGAATTTAAACCTTTCATGTAATTTCCATGATGGAGCCTTTGCTCATGACGAAAATACAATGGCATCATTGCCACAGGTTGAAACTGCCTACCGTTTCAATACAAATAACCTCGTTACTTTGGCACCGGATAATGCCTCTTATAACATTTTCCCTTTGCCGGTAGAAGCACCGACATTCGGATCGAGAGCTATAGTGAACAATCCATGGATTCTTGCTTCCTCACCGGAAGGATGGCATTCTAATGTAACCACTCATTACACCACCACAAGAGGGAATAATGTGTATGCTTACGATGATAAAGATGCCAATGAACAGACCTTCGGGGTTTCTCCGGATGGAGGAGCAACAAGAAATTTCAATTTTGCATACGACGCGAACGCTTTTACCTATCTTAATTTATCGGCAGCGACGACTAACTTGTTTTATATCAGTAATATGATGCACGATGTTTTCTACAAATTCGGATTTACTGAATCTGCAAGAAACTTCCAGAGCAATAATTTTGGTAACGGAGGTCTGGACGATGATGAGGTTTTTGCACAGTCACAAGATGGAGGAGGTTTTAATAATGCCAATTTTGCCCCTTATCCGGATAATTACAACCCGGTAATGCAGATGTATCTTTGGTTGGGTTCAAACCGTAAATTATTCTACAAAGCACCATCTGATGCAGTGGGCCGTGTTGTGAATGCGGGAGTTGCTCAGTTTGGACCTACATTAAATGATATTGGTATAACAGGAGATGTTAAACTGGCCAGTGTTATTGATGGCTGTACAGCATTAACTGCAGGAGAATTGGCAGGAAAAATTGGTCTTGTTGAAAGAGGTGGAACATGTGGTTTCTCTGTAAAAGTGAAAAATGCACAAAATGCAGGAGCTATTGGTGCCATTATTTATAACAATGCTGCCAATGGGGCTACGTTAGGAAATATGGGGGGTACCGATGCTACTGTTACCATACCTTCGATATTAATTACTAATGCTGAAGGTGAATATATTAAAGGAAAATTAGCTACGTCTACAACCGTAAATGTTGATTTGAGAGCAGATACAAAATATGACGGTAGCTTTGATAACGGAATCGTTGCTCATGAATACGGTCACGGAATCTCCAACAGATTGACAGGAACAGGATATAACTGTTTAAATTCAAATGCTGATAAAGAGCAGATGGGTGAAGGATGGTCAGATTTCTTTGCACTGATGCTGACCAACAGACCGGGAGACAACGCTACAGTAGCCAGAGCAATCGGAACATATGCCAGCGGACAGACCACTGCAGGTTCAGGGATCAGACCGGCTAAATATTCACCGGATTTCGCTGTGAATAACTATACTTACGGAAGAACAAATGGAATGGAATACAACAACGGATCAGCTATTGTTCCGGATGTTCACTCCATCGGATTTATCTGGGCAACCATGCTTTGGGATCTTAACTGGAAATATGTTGAGAAATACGGATATGCATCTGACGTAACTGCTAATGCTAACAGCGGAAGTGCAAGAGTACTTCAGTTGGTGACGGATGCATTGAAACTTCAGACATGTAATCCAACATTTATCGACGGAAGAAATGCAATCCTTCAGGCTGAATTGGCAACAACAGGAGGTGTAGACAAATGTATGATCTGGAGAGTTTTTGCTAAAAGAGGTTTAGGATCACTGGCTACTGCCGGATCTTCGACGAATATCAATGACCAGACAGAGAGCTTTACCCTTCCGGAAGGATGTTCTGCATTGTCAACAGAAGAAGTAAAAGCAGCTAAAAACACCATCTCTATCTACCCGAATCCTGCTAAAGATGAATTCTATATTAACTTCCCAAGCAGTACCATAGGAAAAGTAAGCCTTGAGATTTATGATATGTCAGGAAAACTGGTTTCTTCAGAAGATAAGATTTCACCGGTTGCCAGAAAAGCAGTTTCTACTAATGGCTTGATCAACGGAACCTATATGGTGAAGGTACAAGGTCTTGGTTTTGAAGCTACATCTAAAGTAATCGTTAAGAAATAATTACTCCATAAATCAATTTTTTGAGAATCGCCGCAAGCTTGCTTGCGGCGATTTTATTTATCTATCATAATGAGGTTTCAGGGTATTTCAATTATTATGTTGTAACTTTGCAGGCTGTAAAAAAAATTATGAAGAAGAAAAATATACTCAAGGGAGTTTTATTCGTAGGGATCGGGGCCAGTATATACGGAATGCTGGCAACATTTGTGAAAATGGCTTACCATGACGGTTTTACCACTTCTGAAGTGACCACTGCTCAGTTTGTGATGGGGCTGGTAGGGCTTCTGTTCCTGAATTTTATGCAGACCATCACATCCAAGCAGAAACTATCATCACCGAGTGCTAAAGAAGTAAGAATGCTGATGATCGCCGGAACGTCTTTAGGCTGTACAAGTCTGTTCTATTATATCGCGGTTCAGTATATTAATGTTTCCATAGCGATTGTGTTACTGATGCAGTCCGTTTGGTTCAGTGTTGTGGTGGAAAGTATTATTGCAAAGAAATTGCCTAATGCAAGAAAAGTGGTTTCCGTGATTATTGTACTGGTAGGAACTATTCTAGCAACAAACCTCATCAATATGGACATCGAGCTCGACTGGCATGGGGTTTTCTGGGGCTTAATGGCTGCGGCATCATATACCATGACCATGTTTACTTCCAATACGCTGGCTACACATCTTCCGGTATTCAGAAAAAGTATCATCATGCTTTCCGGTGGAGCAATTGTGATATTTGGATTCCTGTTTTTTGCCCAGATAGGACCGATGTATTTTGATGGATTAAAATCATTATACCTTAATTTTACTGAAAATACAGAGCATATTCACTCTTTCAATTATTCTATTTTCTGGACCTATGGATTTGTTCTGGCTTTGTTCGGAACCATTGTGCCGCCTATCTTATTCAATGTAGGTTTCCCGAATGCGGGGCTTGGCCTGGGAAGTATTGTTTCATCACTTGAACTTCCGGTATCGGTGACGATGGCTTTCGTTTTATTAGGTGAGAAAGTCTTGCTGGTTCAGTGGGGCGGGATTATTCTGATCCTTTTTGCGATTGTCCTGATGAACCTTCCCGCAAAAAAAGAATTGAAGACTATTGAAGTAGCTTAAAAAAATAATCAATTAAATAGTGTTAAAAACCGTTCCTTTTGGATCGGTTTTTTTAATTTTAATAGCTAAAACAAAACGTTCATGACTTATTTCCAAAAAGCAATGGCTGTCATCATGTTATCTGCGGTGCCCACCTTCTTATTTTCTCAGATAAAACCGCTTGATGCCATGTTGTCTGATTATCAGTATCCGTATGAAGTTCATTATTTAGATTTCAAATCTCAGAATAACGATCTCAAAATGGCTTATATGGATGTACAGCCCCAAAAGCCGAATGGAAAAACCATCATGCTTCTCCATGGAAAGAATTTTAACGGAGCGTACTGGCAAAAAACAGCAACAGATCTTTCAGAAAAAGGCTTCAGAGTAATTATTCCTGATCAGATCGGGTTTGGAAAGTCTTCTAAACCTCACAACTATCAGTTTTCTTTTTCACAGTTAGCAGAAAATACAAAAGCTATTTTGGATAAACTTCAGATCGATAAAGCAATCATTCTGGGGCATTCCATGGGTGGAATGGTTGCAACGAGATTTACGCTTCTCTATCCGGAAAAAGTTCAGAAACTGATTCTGGAAAACCCAATCGGACTGGAAGATTATAAAACTTTTGCTTCTTATCAGACCATAGATCAGGCCTACCAGTCTGAACTGAAAAATACAGCTGAGACTTACAAAAATTATCAGATGAAATTTTATTATGATAATCAATGGAAAGAAGAATATCAGCCATGGCTGGACCTTATCGCAGGCTGGACACTGCATAAAGATTATCCGCAGGTAGCCTGGGATGCTGCGCTTACTACAGATATGATCTATAACCAACCGGTCTGTTATGAATTCAAAAATATAAAAACACCGACACTGCTTATTATCGGAACGAGGGACAGAACGGCAATAGGAAAAGACAGGGCACCAAAAGAATTACAGCCTAAAATGGGACAGTATCAGGAATTAGGAAAAAAGACACAGCGGGAAATCGCCGGATCAAAATTAGTTGAGCTCGAAAATGTAGGACATCTTCCGCATATAGAAGTGTATCCTAAGTTTTTTACTGCTTTGTATGAGTTTATTAAATGAGGTAAAGGCTAAGACTAAGGCTGAGATTAAGGTTATTGAAAAGAATAGTTAAGAGACAATATAATAGTTTTTTAAGCTATACTTTCTTATCTTGAAAAGCATAGGTTAAAAACTGCTTAGAAAAGCCAGCCACAAGGTGGCGATTTAGCCCAAGATAGGATGAAGTCCTATCAGATTTCAAAGCTCCGCAATGATATCAAAATAAAAAGAGACTACCTGATAAACAGATAGTCTCTTTTTGTATGTATTGTTGTCTGAATTACTTTTTCTTGTAAGCAGCATCCTTGATTCTAGCTTTTTTACCTCTAAGGTCTCTGAAGTAATAAATTCTAGATCTTCTAACTCTACCTCTTCTGTCAACTTCAATTTTCTGAAGCGCAGGCATGTTGATAGGGAATACTCTTTCTACACCTACATCACCACTCATTTTTCTGATAGTGAAAGTTTTTGTAGCGCCAGTACCTCTCAATTGAATAACGGTACCTTTGAAGAACTGAGTTCTTGTTTTTTGTCCTTCTTTAATTTCGTAATACACAGTAATTGTGTCTCCTGCTTTGAATTCAGGGAAATCTTTTTTAGTAATGTACTGATCTTGTACGTACTTTAATAAATCCATTTTTAATAAAATAAAATGTTAAAGCTAAGCAACTTACACGTTCTTCGTCAGAGGTTGAATAACAGGTCGCAAAGATACAAAATACTTTTTGATTCTACCAAATAATTAATGTACTAAAAACTATAATTTTTTCACCCCAAATCTGACGTAAACTTAACAGTTCCTTTAAGTTCCCATCAGCAATAGTTTACATAGGAAGTCTACTTTTGCCCGAAATTAAAAAATCAGATCATTATTTTTTTAATGGCCTGATTTACAAATCGAAATAAATCTAAAACAAAAGTAAACTATTATGAAACACTATTTCTTCTTTTTCTGTTTTGCCGTCCAGATGGCATTCGGGCAGGCACTTTTCCCCTACCTGCAGAATCCGACGCCCAACTCGATGATTGTCAATTGGAAAACAGCTTCTGACAACGAAACGACCGTAATCTACGGAACATCTCCAACCAGTCTGAACGTGACGGTTACAGGAACCACAAACATTTTTTCAGATACGGGTTATAACAACAACTATTATTACCACACTGCAAAAGTGGCAGGTCTTCAGCCCAACACCAAATACTATTATAAAATAAAGACCGGAACTACAGAGTCTGCGGTTTATAATTTCAGAACCCTTCCTCTTCCGGGACAGGCTGCGACGGCAGACGGGAAAATCCGTTTCCTGATCATGGGAGACAACCAGATCAAAGCGGAACCCAGGTATGATACGCTTACTCTGAATGCTTTCAAAAAACTAAAGCAGAAATTTGGAGCCAGCACAGATCCTTCAGATAATATTGCGCTTACTTTTATGGTAGGAGACCAGGTAGACGTAGGAACACTGGACCATTATGAGAATGTCCATTTTAAAAAGAACATCAAATTATCACCATATCTTCCTATTCAAACAACGGTAGGAAACCACGAGACGTATGGAACGCTTGGGATGAATTCTTATTACGCCCATTTCTATATCGATGAAATTAAATATAAAAATATCTCATCAGGAAACGAAAACTATTATGCACAGCAGGCTGGAAACGTTCTGTTTGTAAGTTTGAGTTCTGAACATACAGGTACTGCACAGCAGACATGGCTTTCCCAGATTTTAGATGCAGCGAATGCTGATCCTACGGTAGACTGGATTATTTCTTTAAGTCACAGACCCTACCAGGCAGAGCAGTATGTAGGAGATATTTCTACATGGGTGAGAAACAATGCAGTGCCATTGCTGACGACTTCCAATAAATATTTAATGCACGTTGGAGCTCACCACCATTTATACCACAGAGGTCAGTTGAAAGAAACCCCGAATTATCAGATTATTTCCGGAGGTACAGCCTGGGACCAATATTGGGGAATGTCTAATGAGCAGGATTTTGATGATGTACAAAAAACACTGACTGACTGGACGTACCAGATCGTAGAAGTAGATGTGCAGACCGGAAAAGTAGATATAGAATGCTACTCAATTGGGGGTGTCTATAATAAGAAGCAAAACGAATTGGTAGATACTTTCCACCGGTATAAAAACCAGCCGAAGCCTTCAAAACCTTCTGTTACAAACACCTTTGCTGCATCAGTAACATTGCCTTTAACGCTTGACGGAAGTGCTTTTGCATCATCCAACGGAGAGCTTCTGAACACTACACAGTTCCAGATCAGTAAAGCGGCGAACTTTTCAGTTATTGAAAAAGAATTTTACCGTGATTATGAAAACTGGTTTGGGAAAGACGGAAACGGAACACCGGATAAAACGAAAAACTTAAATGCAGGAGTGGATATTACAAAAGCTACCATCGCTGCGAACTCTATCTCAAACGGGACTTATTATGTAAAGGTTCGTTACAGAGACAGAAACCTGGAATGGAGTGACTGGAGTGATGTCAAACAGTTTGAGGTAACCGGAAGTGTGGTTTCCAATCCTACTTTTACATTAGATAAAACCGAATATACACAAGCTGAGCCTATCACAGCGACTTACACCGGAGGACCTGGAAATCAGCAGGACTGGGTTGGAATTTATAAAAAAGGACAAACGCCTGCGACGACAACTTCTCAGGGCTTTATTTACACCAACGGACAAACGGCAGGAACAGCTGTGTTCACGAATGGTCTTGCCAATAAAGGTCAGTATTTTGCAGGTTTCTTTGCCAATGGAGGATATACTGAAATTACAGGCAGAAAAAGCTTCTATGTAGGACCGAAAGTAGTGCTGCAGGCTACGGCAGATACGTATCCGGTAGGAGGAACGGTTGTTATCAATTACAGCAGCGGACCGAATTTGGTGAAAGACTGGATCGGAATTTATAAAATGGGGCAGACGCCGGGAACCAATACGGCTACTAAATGGAGCTATGTGACAACACCTGCAGGAACACTGAATTTTACAGGTCTTGCAAAAGGATATTACTATGCTCAGTATCTTCTTGAAGACGGATATACAGGAATCGGAGATAAGGTATTCTTTAAAGTAGGGGATATCGTAACAGATTTATGGATCAACAAACCGGTCTATACATTAGGTGAAAATATTACCGCTTCATGGACAGATTCTCCTGGAATTATCAAAGACTGGCTGGGAATTTACCCTCAGAGTGTTCAGACGCCGGATGATAACTTTGTTTCTTATACGTATTTCGATGGGGTGACTCAGGGAACAAAAACCATCCAGGGAACAGCACTTCCTACAACACCGGGGAACTATTATATGGTAATGTTTACGAATGACTCTTATACAGAAGTTTCCAACAGAAAACAATTCCAGGTAACATCAGGAACATTGGGAACCGATGAAGTGAAAAGCACAGAGAAAAATGTAGTGATATACCCGAATCCAACGAAACCGGGTGAGCCTACATTCATCAAGAGTGATTATCCAATTGAGAAAATTGAGCTGTTATCAGCATCAGGACAGTTGTTGTATGAATCTAAAAACATCAACAACCAACGTTTCTCTCTGGTAAACGAAAATCTTCCGAAAGGCGTATACTTCGTAAAAGTGCACACAAGAAAATTATTTACTTTAAAACTGGTGATCCAGTAATATTCTAACAACATATTGAAAAAAAGCAGGAAAATTATTTCCTGCTTTTTCTATTTAATATGAACAGGAACAATAAAATGCAAATAACAATGATCATCTTTTTATTTTTTAATGGGAGATTAAGTTCATTAAAGCTCCTAAAATCATGATCGAAATACCAAATGTGATCATTCCCAATACATAGGAAACAAGGGCTTTAAAATAACTGGCTACCTTGCCTTTATCGAAAAACTGTCCTACAGACCAGGAAAAATAGACAAACACGATCGCTGCAGCAATCTGCATCAGATGATATTTCGTAAATCCTTCAACAATGGCAAAAACAGAGAACATCAGCATTTCCATTCCAAGAATAAAGCACAGAAGGATCAGTATTTCAAAAAAATTGTAATCGTATTTTCTGAAAAATATTTTTAGCCAAAAAGCAATAAACGCACCCATAATAATATTGGAATATCCATAATGACTTTGAACCCAATTATTAATGGCATTGAGCTTCGAATCTCCCGCACCATCAATTTTTATATAGCTGTCTTCGATATGGAAAAAATGATTGATAAGTGTGTAGATTAGCGATGTGACAATGATAAATATTACTGGTTTAACAAGCCGGCTTCTGTTTTCACTGATGAAATTCCTGATGTTTTCGCCGGGTCTTATTAATAATTCCCGTATGGTATACAAAATACCTCTGTCAAAATGTAAAACGTGTTCGATTTCATGGAGGATATAATGTCCGTCTATTCTTTTCGGTTTTAAATTTTGTCTGCAGTTTGAGCAAAATTCTTCATTCATAGTAGTTTAAGTTTTAAATGCAAAAAAAGATAAATAGTTTTACATACCCTTTACACTTTAGTTTAGTTTTTGGAATTTTTATGTACTCAAATACTTTTCTAATCTCCAGTCATCATTCTTTGCGTTAAAAAAATCTCACAGATTCTACAGATTCCGCAGATTTTTTCATGCAGTCAGACATTTCGCTTCATTGAATCAACGGAGTTGATTTCTCCCTTTGCACTCCTTAAATTTCCAGCATATTAATTATTCTTTGCGTGAAAAAAAACTCCCGCAGATTCCGCAGATTTCGAAGATTTTTTAATGCATTCAGACATTTAGCTTCATCAAATCAACGAAGTTGATTTCTCCCTTTGCTCTCCTTAAATTTCCAACATATTAATTATTCTTTGCGTGAAAAAAAACTCGCGCAGATTCTACAGAGTTCGCAGATTTTTTTATGCAGTCAGATATTTCGCTTTATCGAATCAACGAAGTTGATTTCTCCCTTTGCTCTCCTTAAATTTCCAGCATATTAATTATTCCTTGCGTGAAAAAAAACTCGCGCAGATTCCACAGATTCCGTAGATTTTTTAATGCATTCAGACATTTAGCTTCATCAAATCAACGAAGTTGATTCCCTTTTGCTCTCCTTAAATTTTCATCATAATTAATCATCCTTTGCGTCAAAAAAAACAGATACCAAGGTTTAAATTTTTCACAAAAAAAATCAGCCATTACAAACAGCCGATTTTTATATTGAAATTAGAATATTTTAAAATTCATACAGAAGATCATCTTCCTGTAAAATTGTACTCGAGGCACCGTAAGCATCCTGTGGTTCAGCATCTGCAAGAATTTTTGAGTCCTGGATAAGTTTTCCATCCGGAGTATACACTTTCAACAGTACCCATTTTCCACTGCGCTCCATTTCCTTTAAACCTGATTCGGTTTTATATTTGATTTTTCCGCTCTGAAGGACTCCGTCTTTTACAACGGCTTTATTGCCGGGCTTTCCTTTTGCATACTGTACGATCTGTGCTGTGAAACCTTCTGCTTCTTCCAAAGGCTGGCTGTAGGTATAAACAATGGCTCCTTTATCATCATAAACAGTGGAATCATATCCGGTCTGTTTAGCATTCATTTTTTTCTCAGATTTTAGCTTTTCATCTTCCCTGAAAGATTTTGAAAGAACTAAAATACCGTCTTTATATTGCTGTTCATTAAACTCTTCGTATAAAGTTCCGTTGTAAGGCATGTCATCCTTATACGTTAAAGTGCCTTTCAGTCTTCCGTCCGGATGATAGTATTTCATCTCCTGTACCACATCATCCTTTAAGACTTTTTCAGAAGACAGCTTTCCGTTTTCGTCAAAGTATTTATTCAGAATGACGGAACCGTTTTTATAGACATCAATGGCGGTAAAACCAGATAAATCATAACTGAACTGATAGTCTTCGCCGTCCTGAGGTTTGTAATAATTGGATTCTTTATCGTAAACGTAGATCAGATTTCCTATTTTCTTACCCGTCTCATCGTAGGTTGTTTTATAGCCGTCTTTTTTGCTTTTCTTATCTTCCTGAAGAATCTTTCCATTTTTTGAATAGATGATGCTCTCCTTGATTGTCCCGTCGCTTTTCTGCTTTTCGATTTTGGATACCCTCATCGGATTGTAGTAATAATCTACGGTTACATTGTCATCAGAGTTTCCTGTATTGCTTGTGCCGATGTGTTTTCCTTTATCGCCGTAATATTTAGTTTCGTACTTTCCTTTACTGTCTGTGGTGATTTCGTAGCGAATTCCTTTGATATCGTCATCATAGGCGATCGTTTTGAAATTCTCAGAATCCTCATAGGTGGTAATAGTATTGAAAGAAGAGGATAATTCAGCGTCTTTGTAGGTGTACATTTTTCCTTTAAAGGTACCGTCTGCTTTATAGACAAGATCTTCCACAGGTCTTCCTTTTTCATCAAACGTTTGGGCTGGTCCTATCTGTTTTCCGCCCGCAAATGTTGCTGTGCTCAATGTTTTACCTTCAGGGCTGTACCAGATCACTTTTCCTTCATAGACCTCGCTGCCCGGAGTGGCATTGGAAGCAAGACCTTCCATCTGCGGCTTACCATTTTTATAAAAATCTTTAATTAAAGTAAGCTTGCCTTTATTTTCAGTTTCCCGGTAGAATTCCATTTTATCCTGAGTGGTTTTCTCCCAGTTTTCGTCAAAATAGATTTTTTCCTGTGCGCTTACACTGATGCTGAGGATCAGAGCAAGAACTGCGGAGGTAAATAATTTTTTCATGTTTTTATTAAAGTTTAAATGATTCAGTAGTGTATAATTTGAAGTGAAATAGAAGGATCAGTCTGTATATAAACAACATTGATTGATCACGCCAAATATAAGTCAATTTGCCGAGAAATAGAGGGAATTGAACGCACAAAACCTCCGTAAAATCACGGAAATTTTTCTGAAAAATTTTACTATAAGAACATGCGGAAAATTGGATTGATCTGCCTTTTACAGCTCAATATTTTTACAAATAAAAGAAATCCTTCTTTTTCTTTTTGATCAGCTGATCGATCCCGAAAGCTTTGTATCCATTAAGAGAAAACATGCCCAACAGCATAATAAACAAAACCTGTGGCAGATAGAAAAAGTAGGTAAGCCATGTGAAAGGATCCATAGAACGGGTCCCAACGGCAGGATCTATGGGAACAAGTTCAGTAGGAATAGAGTGAAGGTCTTTGGTGAATAATGCCACCAACATGATGACAATTAATGACAGTGAACTGAATCTCGTTAAAAGCCCCAGCAATAAAAATAATCCCCAGAACGCTTCATTAAAAGCCACAAAATTAGCCATAAACTGAGGATTCGAAAAGCCTAAGCTACTAATGGTTTTCAACATATAGCCCTGAAAAACCGGATGGAAAAGTTTATTGAAACCTGTGATAAAAAAGAACAGCCCGATGCTTATTCTGCAAATGACATAAAACAAATCTCCGGTTGTATTGGACGTATTCTTTTCCATAGTATCGAGGTGTAAATTAAATTTTTAAATGGTTTAAAGGATTTAACTTAAAGTATGATGCCGGAATCCACCAAAAGTTAGATCTGAATTCAAATAAATTTCTGAATAATGGAGATATGAGAAAAATGATTAAATTTAACGGACAGAAAATCTAATATTTCATGATAGATAAAAGAGTAAAAAATGCAAAGGAAGCCATCGAAGGAATTAATGATGGAATGACTTTAATGCTGGGCGGGTTTGGTCTGTGCGGTATCCCTGAAAACTCAATAAATGCTTTGGTAGAGAGCGATGTGAAAGACGTAACCTGTATTTCAAACAACGCGGGTGTAGATGATTTTGGATTAGGATTGCTGCTTCAGAAAAGACAGATCAAAAAAATGATCTCTTCATATGTAGGCGAAAATGCTGAATTCGAAAGACAGATGCTGTCCGGAGAACTGGAGGTAGAGCTTACACCACAGGGAACTTTGGCAGAAAAATGCAGAGCGGCTCAGGCTGGAATTCCTGCTTTTTATACGCCTGCAGGATATGGAACTGAGATCGCAGAAGGAAAGGAAGTAAAAGATTTTAACGGAAAACCTCACATCCTTGAACACGCTTACAAAGCAGATTTCTCAATCGTAAAAGCATGGAAAGGGGACTATCTTGGAAACCTGATCTTTAAAGGTTCTGCAAGGAATTTCAACCATCCGATGGCGGGTGCGGCAAAAATTACCATTGCTGAAGTGGAAGAATTGGTAGAACCGGGTGTATTAGATCCTAATGAGATCCATATTCCGGGGATTATGGTGCAGAGAATTTTCCAGGGTGAAAAATTTGAAAAAAGAATTGAACAGAGAACGGTAAGACAGAAAGATTAATTCCTGTCGAAATCCGTTATTGACCATAAAAGAAAAGCGCTGAAATAATTCAGCGCTTTTTTTATTCCTGTGAAATAAGATTTTTTCTTTCCCCGATCTGTTGTCGCCACATCGCGAAATACAAACCTTTTTCTGCAATGAGATGGCTGTGAGAACCTGTTTCTATCACCTGTCCGCGTTCAAGAACATAGATTCTGTCTGCATGCATAATCGTGCTTAAACGGTGGGCAATAAGAACTGTAATCTGTTCTTTTTCTTTTGAAATATCTTTGATGGTAGACGTTATTTCCTCTTCTGTGATGCTGTCCAAAGCTGAAGTTGCTTCATCAAAAATCAGTAAATGAGGTTTTCTTAAAAGTGCTCTTGCAATGGCAATTCTTTGTTTTTCTCCACCACTCAGTTTCAGTCCGCCTTCACCAATAACGGTTTCAATACCTTTTTCAGCTCTTTCCAGCAATGCGGTACAGCTGGATTTCTTTAATGCCATTTCCAGATCTGCCTCGGTAGCATTGGGATTCACAAAAAGAAGATTTTCCTTGATGGTTCCTGCAAAAAGCTGAGTGTCCTGCGTTACAAAACCAATTTGATTTCTCAGTTCGTCAAAA
Organism: Chryseobacterium sp. OV279; assembly: GCF_900128945.1. Classification (GTDB taxonomy): domain Bacteria; phylum Bacteroidota; class Bacteroidia; order Flavobacteriales; family Weeksellaceae; genus Chryseobacterium. The sequence continues at coordinate 663,880 of NZ_FQUD01000002.1, forward strand.
TCAAACTCTTTTCCGTTAATTCCATTGTAAAAAATATTTCCTTCCTGTGGCCTGTAAAGTCCAACCAGCAGTTTAACCAAAGTACTTTTTCCTGAACCACTTGGTCCCACAAAAGCAATGGTTTCGCCATTTTTCACATCAAAAGAGATATTGTTTAAAGCTTTATACTGAGCCGACTGGTGTTTGAAAGAAACATGCTTAAACTGTAATTCCTCAATAGCTCCAATTTGCTTGGGATGAAGCGGTTTTTCTTCCACTTCTTTCTTCATTAAATTGTCAAAATTCTGAAGAGAAGCCTCTGCTTCGCGGTAAGAAATAATGATATTCCCGATTTCCTGCATCGGTCCGAAAATAAAAAAACCATAGAACATAAGAGAAAGGTATTGTCCCGGAGTGACGATATTTTTAAAAATCAACAGTAACAACGTCATGGTAATCAGCTGCTGAAGAAAATTAACCATCGTTCCCTGAATAAAACTTAATGAACGGATGCTTTTCACCTTTCTCAGTTCAAGTCCAAGGATCTTGTACGTATTGTTATTTAAACGGATCACTTCCTGATTCGTTAATCCCAAACTTTTAACGATTTCTATATTTCTTAAGCTTTCGGTCGTACTTCCTGCCAGAGCTGTCGTTTCTGAAACAATATTCTTCTGAATGCTTTTGATTCTTTTACTCAATAAATTGGTGATGAAAGCAATCAGGAAAATTCCGCAGATATAAACAGGCATAATCGACCAGTGCAAACGGATCGCATACACGGAAACGAAAATGATACTGACTAAAATTCCAAAGAAAATATTAATAAAGCTGGTGATGAATTTTACGGTATCTTCTCTTACTTTCGTTAAAATAGATAAGGTTTCACCACTTCTCTGATCCTCAAATTCCTGATAAGGCAATGCCATTGAATGTTTCAGACCATCTGTAAAGATTTTCGCGCCAAACTTCTGAGTAATAACGCTTACCGCATAATCCTGAAAAGCTTTGGCAATTCTGCTCACCATCGCTGTTCCGATAAGCAATCCCAAAAAGTAAAAAACACCGTGATAAACGCCACTACCGTATAAATATTGATTCAGGTTTCTCGGCAGGAGCTTTTCCTTGTCAAAAAAGTTGGGATGTGTCACCAGCTGATCCAGGATATTACCCGTAATGGCCGGAGCAAATAAAGAAAAAACCTGGTTAATGGTAGCCAGCAGCAAAGAAAGCGCGATCAACCATTGATAAGGCTTAAGGTATCTTAAAAGTATTTTCATTCTAGTAAATAATGTTGCAAAATTAGAGATATTATTTTGACTTCTGGTATTAAGCTGAGTTTCGGTTAAGAAAATTAATATTAGTTGATTGGAAGCGTAAGTTACGGGGTACGCGGTGCGGGTTTGAGTGTTGGAGAGTTTGAGTGTTTTATAGTAGATGAGTTTGGAAGAGGGTTGTCAGTTGCTGTTTTTTTTGTTGCTGGTTGTCAGTTGCTAGGTGCTGGTTCGTAGTAATTAAGCTGATGGATAAGCGTCTCATATTTCACATCTTCCGTCTTATTTCTTAACTATAATCAAAAGACCATAATTTGAATCTTCGGCACAATCCCTGCAACCTGCTACCTAATATCTGCCACCTAGAACCTGCCACCTGCCTCACCTTTATCTCAACCTTAGCAACAAAGCCCTTTTGTATTCAAGTGAAAAGAATTAAATTGCAGTCTAAGTTTTTATTATGCTTACAAAAGAACAAATTGCTAAAAGGATTTCAAAAGAACTGAAAGACCGATATTATGTAAACCTGGGAATCGGAATCCCAACATTGGTGGCTAACTATGTTCCGGATGGTATTTCCGTAGAATTTCAAAGTGAAAACGGAGTGCTCGGAATGGGCCCTTTCCCTTTCGAAGGAGAAGAAGATGCCGATATCATCAATGCCGGAAAACAGACCATCACCATCCTGCCGGGAGGCTCATTTTTCGATTCGGCCTTCAGTTTCGGGATGATCCGCGGTCAGAAAGTAGATCTTACCATCCTTGGAGCGATGGAAGTTTCTGAAAACGGAGATATTGCCAACTGGAAAATTCCGGGAAAAATGGTTAAAGGAATGGGTGGAGCAATGGACCTTGTAGCATCTGCAGAAAATATTATCGTTGCGATGATGCACGTGAACAAAGCCGGAGAAAGCAAGATCCTGAAGAAATGTACCCTTCCGCTTACTGGCGTTAGCTGCGTGAAAAGAGTCGTAACCGAATTAGCTGTATTAGACGTTACTCCTCAAGGATTCAAACTGGTAGAAAGAGCACCGGGTGTTTCTGTGGAGCACATCGTAAAATCTACAGAAGCTGATCTGATCATCGAAGGTGAAATTCCTGAAATGCAATTTTAATATAATTGAAATTGCTTCGACTCCGCTCAGCATGACATCGCTAAAAATCTACTGTTAAATTTACATATAGTATTAGAAATGTCATGCTGAGCGGAGTCGAAGCATCATATAATTTTTGTTTCAAGACAAAAGAAAAAGTCTGTTTCAATATCTGAAACAGACTTTTTTATGTTTTAGATGTACTCAATATAATTACTGAAAATTCTTAATGAATTACGCTCAGTATAACATCTAACTTCTATTTTGAATCCTGCGCCCCAAAAACCTTCTGTAAAATAGAAGTCGTTCTCATTGCAGGTGTATTTCTGATTCCGCTTTCCTTTTCCGCGACCATTTTGAACACCCCATTGATGGTTTCTGTTGTTACATATTCATTAAGATCAGTCGTTACAGCCTGTCCTGTAAAGGTGTTGTATTTGGAGATCAGGTTTTTCCAGACCGTATCAGCACCTACTTTTCCTAACGAAGCTTTCACTTTGGGTTGAAACGCGGTAAACAGCTGACTTTGTGTTTTGGTCTGTAGATAATTGGTTGCTGCGTTATCACTGCTTAACAAAATATTTTTAGCATCCGTAATTGTCATGGATGTGATCGCTTTTGTAAAAATAGGTGCAGCTTCAGTTACAGCATCTTCAGCAGCTCTGTTTAATAATTTTACACCTTCATCTGCAAGACTTCCCATGCCCAGAGAGCGGAGTGTAGTGTCTATTTTTCTTAATTTTTCAGGCATTAAGATTTTTACGGCTTCATTCTTTAAAAATCCGTCTGTCAGAGCCAGTTTCTTTACACCATCAGTCACCCCAAGGCTTAAAGCTTCCTTTAATCCTGAAGAAATCTGTGTCGAGGTAAGGCTTCCAAGATTGATGGGAGAAGTTTTGGTTGGAGTTGCTGTCGTAGTAGTTGAAGTCGTGGTTGTCGCTGCAGGTGTTTTAGGTTTCGATGGATTGTCAAGATCAACACCGGTTTTAGTTTTAACCGTAGATTTGATAATATCTAAGAGCTGTGCCTGTGAAGAAATTGAAAATAATAATCCTGCGGCCAGTAAAATGCTTTTTCTCATTGTATTTTTTTGCAAATTTAGATGTTTTATTATTTAATAAGTTAAAATGCACCGAAGAGTTTTGGAAAATATTTATATTAGCTAAAACCTTAATCATACCCAGATGCGACGTTTTCTCTTTATATTTTCCACTCTTTTTTCCACTGTTTTTCATGCTCAGATGAAGCCGAATTTAATTCCTTATCCTCAAAGTGTTGAGTTTTCAAAAGGAGAATTTATTTTAAGTAATACAACAGCTGTAAAAGGTAATGAAAAGTCTTTTGAGTATCAGTTTTTTCTTAAATCTTTAAATAAAAACTATCAGTTGGATCTGTCAAAAAATGAAAGAACTCATGGAACAGATGTCATTTTTGTATCTGTAGATAAGGACAAAAAAGAAGATTATGAAATTAATGTAACAGAAGACTTTATGTCTGTGATTGGAAAGGATGATGCAGGGCTTTTTCACGGTATTCAAACGATGCTTCAACTTATTCAGAATTATAAAGATGGTAAAATTCCTGCTGTAAAGATCAAGGATTATCCAAAATTTGCCTGGCGCGGAATGCACCTGGACGTCTGCCGTCATTTCTTCAATGTGGATGAGGTCAAACAGTACATCGATTATCTGGCTATGTACAAGCTGAACACCTTTCATTGGCACCTGACAGATGATCAGGGCTGGAGAATTGAAATAAAAAAATATCCGAAACTGACCGAAATAGGTTCAAAACGTAAAGAATCTATGATTGGAGCTTATGTAGACAATACATTTGACGGGAAACCTTACGGCCCATATTTTTATACTCAGGAACAGATCAAAGACGTTGTTAAATATGCTCAGCAGAGACATATCACCATCGTTCCGGAAATTGAAATGCCGGGACATGCTTTAGCTGCTTTGTCTGCATATCCTGAATTGGCCTGTACAAAAGGGCCGTTTGAAGCGGCTACAAAATGGGGCGTTTTTGACGATGTGTTCTGCCCGAAAGAAGAAACATTCACCTTTCTGGAAAATGTTCTTGATGAGGTCATGAAATTATTCCCTTCCCAATACATCCACATTGGTGGTGATGAATGCCCGAAAACAAGATGGAAGGAATGTGCCCACTGCCAAGAATTAATTAAGAAAAATAATCTGAAGGATGAGCATGGTCTTCAAAGCTATTTCATCCACAGAATTGAAAAATATGTCAACAGTAAAGGCAGAAAAATCATTGGTTGGGATGAAATTCTCGAAGGTGGTCTTGCGCCAAACGCAGCCGTGATGAGCTGGACAGGAGTGAATGGAGGAATTGAAGCCGCAAAATCAGGACATTTCGCAGTGATGACGCCCGGAGCGTATTGCTATTTTGACCACTATCAGGGAGATCCGCAGTCGGAGCCTAATGCTTTTGGTGGATTTACACCTTTAGATAAAGTGTACTCTTATAATCCAATTCCTTCAGAGTTGAATGCGGAGCAGGCAAAATATATCATGGGTGTTCAGGCCAATTTATGGACAGAGTACATTACAGATTTTAAACAGGTGCAATACATGATTTTTCCAAGGCTGATGGCACTTTCTGAAGTTGGTTGGGGTACGGCAGATTCAAAGAACTACAAAGCATTTGAAAACAGAGTCATTAGTCAGTTCAAAGTTCTGGACAAAATGAAGGTGAATTATGCAAAAAGCATTTACAATATCTCTGGAAAAGTAATTCCTGCCGGTAGCGGTGTTTCTTATGAGCTTACCGTTTCACAGGACCCGAAAGGAATCCGATATACAACGGATGGAACAGATCCTTCTCTGAATTCGCAGGTATATCAGGGACCAATCAATATTTTGAAATCTTTAACTGTTAAATCTGCGTATTTTGAGGATGGAAAACTGAAAAGCGCCGTTTCTGCACAGGAATTTACAGTTTCAAAAACGACAGGAAAAAAAATAACCTTAGAACAGCAGCCAAGTGAAAATTATTCTTTCGGTGGCGCTTTTACTTTAGTGGATGGAATTATCGGAAATACCAGACAGCTGGGGAAAACGTGGCTTGGTTTTCAGGGGAAAGATGTCGTAGCGACTATTGATCTTGGTCAGAAGACAGGTTTTTCAGAAGTTTATTTCAATACTTTAGAAAATAAAGGAAGCTGGATCCATCTGGCGAAATCTGCGCAGATCTTTATTTCTGATGACGGTAAGAATTTTAAGATGATCAAAGAGATCGGAAAAGATGAAATCCAGAGTTCAAAAGGAAAAATAAAATTAAATGTAGGAAGCCAGAACTCAAAATATATCAAATTAAAAATAGAAAACGCTGGTATTATTCCTGCTGGAAATCCCGGAGCTGACTCAAAAGCATGGTTATTTGTGGATGAAATTGGCGTAAATTAGCCAAAAGTTGAATGATTATTATGCAGAACGACATCCTCACTTCAGAATTTGCCACCTCACCCGAACTGGTTGATAAACTCTATCAGTACGGCATTCCCAAAAGCTATACCGAAGGAGATATTATTCTGGATGAAAATACTTCCATACGCTCTATCCCGATCATTATGAAAGGGATGATCAAAGTGATCCGAACAGATGAAGACGGAAGAGAAATCCTGCTCTACTACATAAAAACCGGAGAAAGCTGCATCATGTCCTTTCTGGGCGGAATGCACAATGAAAAAAGTATGGTAAAAGCCGAAGTGGAAGAAGATACCGAAATCCTTTTTTTACCCGTAGGTAAAGCTTCACTGTTTATCAGAGAACATCCGGAATGGCTGGATTATATTTTTAAACTCTATCATAAACGTTTTGAAGAATTACTGGAAATCATCAACGCCATTTCTTTTAAAAAAGTAGATGAAAGACTTCTGAATCTTCTCAATAAAAAATCTGAACTTACCGGTTCTAAAGCCATTATCATCACCCATGAACAGCTGGCCAACGAGTTGGGTACCGTAAGAGTTGTCGTTTCAAGACTGCTCAAACAATTGGAAGAATCCGGAAAATTAAAACTGGGTAGAAATAGAATTGCTCTTTTATAATAATATTAGTCCCGACCCAAGTATTTTACACCAAACGATAATCTTAGATTTTTAAATAACTTAAGTGTCAAAAAACTATTGAGCCTTTTGTGGTTAAAAAAGTTTCTCAAAAAACACCTTATGTAACAAAAGTAGCTGTATATCTCACCAACTATCTCCATTTTTACAAAAATTAATCTAGAAAAAATGCTGGAAATTATAAAAGAACCCTGGCCCTGGTATGTAGCCGGCCCTTTGATCGGACTTACGGTTCCTGCCTTATTGATTCTTGGAAATAAATCCTTCGGAATCAGCTCTTCATTAAGACATATCTGTGCTGCATGCATTCCGGCCGGAATCAGTTTTTTCAAATACGACTGGAAGAAAGAAGTGTGGAATCTGTTTTTTGTACTGGGGATTTTTTTCGGGGGAATGATTGCTTCCCATTTTCTGCTCAATACATCCGAAATTACCGTTAATCCGGAATTGAAAACCGAATTGGCAGGCTACGGCATTACAGATTACACCAATCTGGTTCCTGTTCAGTTGATGAACTTTGAAAGTCTATTGACCCTTCGTGGATTCATCATGATGATTGTCGGAGGATTTCTGGTAGGCTTCGGAACAAGATATGCAGGTGGATGTACAAGCGGACACGCCATCATGGGACTTTCCAATCTGCAGTGGCCGTCATTGGTGGCAACGGTATGTTTTATGATCGGTGGTTTTATAATGGCCAATCTCATTCTGCCTGTTATTCTTTCCCTTTAAACTTTTAAACAAAATTGATTATGACTCATCATAAAGTAACCGATATCCGTCATCAGGATACCAACTGTACGAATGAAAGCAATCTGAAGCATCCATGGTACTACAATCTGAAATACCTTTTGGCTGGAATTATCTTTGGAATTATTTTCGTGAAAGCCGAGGTGATCAGTTGGTTCAGAATCCAGGAGATGTTCCGCCTGCAGTCTTTTCATATGTATGGAATCATCGGAAGTGCCGTTCTGGTGGGAATAATTTCGGTTGGATTAATCAAAAAATTCAATATTAAAACAATATATGGTGAACCTATAATCATACCTTCAAAAAAATTTAACAAAGGCCAGATCTATGGCGGATTGATCTTCGGATTTGGCTGGGCCATTACCGGAGCATGTCCCGGACCACTTTTTGCCCAAATCGGGACGGGCGCATTGGCGGTGAGTGTAACCCTTCTCAGTGCAGTTGCAGGAACATGGGTGTATGGTTATTTCAGAGACAAACTGCCACATTGATCATTAAAAAATAAGAAAAAGACTACAGAGCAGCTGCCGTGGTCTTTTTTCCTTTTATGCTAGCGGGAAAATTGCTAATTTGGGCGTCAAATACATCTCACATGCAAAGCAGACGAAACTTCATTAAAAAAACAGCCGCCGCTTCTCTGGCACTTGCTGTAAATCCCCTGGATCTCATCGCTAAAGACTTACCTGATCATTCTAAAGCAGTTGGAAAGCCAATCGTTCTCTCCACCTGGAATTTTGGTCTGAAAGCCAATGAAGAAGCCTGGACTATTCTTGGAAAAGGCGGAAAAGCGCTTGATGCAGTGGAAAAAGGAGTTCGTCTGGTAGAACTGGATCCTACAGAAAGAAGTGTAGGTTATGGCGGACGTCCGGACAGGGATGGAAGAGTGACTCTTGATGCCTGTATTATGGATGAAAACTATAATATCGGTTCCGTTGCATGTTTAGAGCATATCAAAAATCCTATTTCCGTGGCAAGATCGGTTATGGAAAAAACACCACACGTAATGCTGGTTGGAGATGGAGCTTTACAGTTCGCCCTTGCTCAAGGCTTTAAAAAGGAAAATCTTCTCACTCCCGAATCTGAAAAAGAATGGAAAGAATGGTTAAAAACCAGCGAATATAAACCCGTTGCCAATATTGAAAACCACGACACTATAGGAATGATTGCTCTTGACGCACAGGGAAACCTTTCCGGAGCCTGTACGACCAGTGGAATGGCGTTCAAAATGCATGGAAGGGTAGGAGATTCTCCTATTATCGGAGCGGGTCTGTTTGTTGATAATGAAGTAGGAGCAGCTACGGCTACAGGTCATGGCGAGGAAGTGATCCGGACTGTAGGAACCCATCTTGTGGTTGAACTGATGAGACAGGGCAGAAATCCTCAACAGGCCTGCAAAGAAGCAGTAGAAAGGATTGTGAATATTACCAAGAGAAGAAATAAAAACCTGAAAGACATCCAGGTTGGCTTTATCGCTTTAAATAAAAAAGGGGAGTACGGTTCGTACTGTATTCAGGACGGATTTAATTTCGCAGTCTATGATCAGAAAGGAAACCGTCTTGAAAAGCCGGAATTTGCCTTGAAATAAAAATATTTTCTTACCATTCAATAAAAAATAAATGTCAAAAATAGAAATAGCGTGTTTCAATCCTGAATCAGCCATAATTGCCTTTGAAAACGGAGCTGACAGAATCGAATTATGTGACGGATTAAGCGAAGGCGGGACGACTCCCGATTTTGAAACAATGAAAGAGCTAAGAGCAAAAATTAATATTCCGCTTTTTGTAATGATCAGACCACGAGGAGGAAATTTCACTTATTCTGAAGCTGAATTGGAGCAGATGAAAAAAGAATTGGTTCAGTTGAAATCTTTAGGCGCAGATGGTTTTGTTTTTGGGATCTTAGACCAAAATGATGAGGTGAATGTAGAACAGAATAAGGTTTTAGTTGAATTGGCTAATCCTCTTCCATGTACTTTTCACCGCGCTTTTGACAGAGCAACCCATCTTGAAGATTCTCTGGAAAAAGTAATTGACTGCGGTTTTAAAACAATTCTTACTTCAGGTCAGAAGCCCAATGTTTCAGAAGGTAAAGAAAATTTGAAAAAACTGGTTGAACTTTCCAATGGAAGAATTGAAATTCTGGTTGGAGGCGGTCTTCGCTCTACCAATATTGAAGAAATAAGAGAATTTACCAATGCTGACTATTTTCATTCTTCAGCAATCACGGATGGAGGAGCTTTTGCCATTGCAGATGAGGTTGTAGCTTTGAAAAATAAATAAAGCGGATTTTTTAACGCAAAGTTTTATTTTAGAGAGCGTTGAGTTTTGAGGAAGGCAAAGAGTGCGACGCTGCCGCTGATGAAGCTGTACAATAAGAAGATTGCTTAATCGAATCAATGAAATTGATTCCTTCTTTGCCGCCTTAAAGCTTTACATTGTAAAAATCAAACTTTGCGTCAAAATATGTCATGTTTTTTTAACGCAAAGCTTTATTTTAGAAGGCGCTTAGTTTTGAGGAAGGCAAAGAGTGCGACTGTGTCGCTGATGAAGCTATATGGATAAGAAGATCGCTTAGTCGAATCAATGAAATTGATTCTGTCTTTGCAGCCTTAATGTATGCAGTATTATAGTAAAACTTTGCGTTAAATATAATGTTTTTGTTTTTAGGGAATATTTAGGTAGTGTAATGCAAAAGTGGGATTATACCCTGAGTAGGTGTTTGGTATAAAACGTCTGCTTAATCGAATCAATGAAATTGATTCATTCTTTGCAGCCTTAATGTATGCAGTATTATAGTAAAAACTTTGCGTTAAATATAATGTTTTTGTTTTTAGGGAATATTTAGGTAGTGTAATGCAAAAGTGGGATTATACCCTGAGTAGGTGTTTGGTATAAAACGTCTGCTTAATCGAATCAATGAAATTGATTCTGTCTTTGCAGCCTTAATGTATGCAGTATTATAGTAAAAACTTTGCGTTAAATATAATGTTTTTGTTTTTAGGGAATATTTAGGTAGTGTAATGCAAAAGTGGGATTATACCCTGAGTAGGTGTTTGGTATAAAACGTCTGCTTAATCGAATCAATGAAATTGATTCCTTCTTTGCCGCCTTCAATTATACAGTATTAAAATAGACCTTTGCGTTAAAAAAACAAAACACAAAAAATAAAAAACACAAATGAATGACAGAAAACGAATTATCCTACAAAATAATAGGAGCAGCCATTGAAGTTCACAGAAATTTGGGAGTCGGGTTATTGGAAAATGCCTATGAAACTGCTCTTGCATATGAATTGAAACAGCAGGGAATAGATGTACAGCAACAAATATCTCTGCCTTTAAAGTATAAAGAAGTTACAATAGAAAATGCCTATAAAATTGATTTAATTGTAGAAAATAAGGTGATTATTGAAGTTAAAGCTGTTCTTGAATTGAATCCTGTTTTTAACGCTCAAGTTTTGACCTATCTGAAACTTACTAATATGAAGTTGGGGCTACTGATCAATTTTAACAGTGAACTTATCAAATACGGAATTCACAGAATTGTAAACAAACTTATTAATGAATAAATCCATCCTTTTTATCTTCCTTTTTATTCAAACTATGATGACTGCACAACTAACAGAACGAAGTTTGTCTTCGGAGAAATGGCAGTTCAAAAATACAAAAGAGCAGGATTGGATGTCTGCAAAAATTCCGGGTACCGTTCATCTGGATCTGATGGATAATAAGGTGATTCCTGATCCTTTCAAAGATGAAAATGAAAAAAAGGTGCAATGGATAGAAAATGAGGACTGGGAATATAAAACCATCTTTAAAGTATCTGCAAAGGAACTCAAAAATGATCATGTTGATTTGATTTTTAATGGTCTTGATACCTTCTCAGAGATCTACCTGAATGGAAAACTGTTGAAAAAAACAGACAATATGTTCAGGAAATGGAATGTTCCCGTGAAAGAGTTCCTGAAGCAAGGAGATAATGAGCTAAAGATTAAATTCAAATCAGCAGTGAAAGAAGGGAAGGAGCTTGCTCAAAAAGTTCCGTTTACAATGCCGGAATCACCCAGAAGCTTTATGAGAAAGGCTCAGTATCAGTTTGGATGGGATTGGGGTCCGAGATTGGTGACCGCAGGAATCTGGAAAGATATACAATTGGAGTCCTGGAATTTTGCAAAAATAGAGACGGTTAAATACCATCAGAACTTTTCAAATGAAGTTTTGGATTTTAATTTTGAAATTGAGATTAATGCACAGGAAGCCGGGAATTATAATTTGAATATTAATCAATTGAACAAGACCGTTTTGCTTAAAAAAGGGATGAACACCATTCGTCTTCCTTATGATATGAGTGGGTTCAAACTTTGGCAGCCCAACGGTTGGGGCGATGCGAATCTTCATGATTTTAAAATCGAACTTTTAAAAAATAAGACAGCTTTAGACCAAAAAAATATAAAAGTCGGACTTAGAACCGTAGAACTGGTTCAGGAAAAAGATGCAGCCGGAAAATCTTTCTATTTTAAAGTTAATGGAAAACCTTTGTATGCGAAAGGAACGAATTGGATCCCCGCTGACAGCTTTTCGCCCAGAATAACCAAAGAAAAATACCGGAAACTGATTAAAGATATGAAAGAGGCCAATATGAATATGGTCCGTGTCTGGGGTGGCGGAATTTATGAAGACGATGAATTCTACAAAGCCTGTGACGAAAACGGTATTTTGGTATGGCAGGATTTTATGTTTGCGGGAAGCTTTTATCCGGCTGATGAAGCTTTTTTAAACAACGTCAGAGAAGAGGTAAAAGATCAGGTGAACAGACTTCAGAATCACCCATCTATTGCTTTGTGGTGCGGGAACAATGAAGTAGATGAAGCCATTGTCAACTGGGGATACCAGAAACAGTTCAAATACTCAAAAGACGATTCCATTCAGGTTTGGAAAGACTATAAAAAGCTGTTCCATGATGTCATTCCAAATGCGTTACAGGAAAATCTTACTCAGGAAAAAAATATCTATTGGCCAAGTTCACCATCCATCGGTTGGGGACATAAAGAAAGTCTTACTGAAGGAGATTCCCATTACTGGGGAGTTTGGTGGGGAGAGCAGCCGTTTGAAATCTATAATGAAAAAGTAGGCCGTTTCATGTCTGAATATGGTTTTCAGGGGATGCCAAGCCTGGTAGCTGTAAAGTCTATGTTTTCCGGAATTCCTGATCTGAATTTGCAAAATCCTACGATCAAAGCTCATGAAAAGCATGGAAGAGGCTGGGAAATTATTAACGAATACATTAAAAGAGACTATCAACTTCCTTCAGACTTTGTACAATACAATTACATTTCCCAATTGCTGCAGGCGAGAGGTATGAGAATCGCTGTAGAAGCTCATCGTCGTGCAAAACCATACAATATGGGAACTTTATACTGGCAGCTGAACGACTGCTGGCCGGTGGTTTCGTGGTCTTCCATCGATTATTTAGGAAACTGGAAGGCCCTTCAGTATCAGATGAAACGAAGCTTTGAGCAGCAGGTTATTTTAACGGATGAAAAAGATGGGAATTTAAACTTTTACGCCATTAATGATGGAATTAAGAATTTTACTGATGTTAATTTAGAAATCAAAGCATTGAATTTTGACGGAAAGGTTTTAAAAGAAGCCAAAGCATCTTCAAAAGAAAAAGCATTGGAAAGTATTCTGAAATTTGATCCGATTGAAATCAAAAATGTAATAACTGAATCTGAAAAAAATAAAATCTTTTTGCAACTTACCTTAAAAGACAAAGAAGGGAAAATTATTGCTGTCAATAATCATTTCTTTGCTAAGCCCAAGGATCTGCAACTCACAAAACCAAATATCAAGATTAAAATAATCACTCCAAATGAAATTGAAATTTCCACAGATGAATTGGCAAAAGACGTTTACCTGATCGGAGATATTCATTTCAGCGATAATTTCTTTGATCTTCTTCCTCATACTTCAAAAAGAATCAAGCTTTCAAAACCTATGAAAAATATTGAAGTAATCAGCCTTTGGAATACCTTACAGAATTAAGAAAGTAATCGAAAACAAAAATCTGCATCATCAGCTGAATCAGCGAGAGCATAAAAAAAACAAACTTCATAGGTTTCAAAAACCTGTGAGGTTTAATAGTACTCAACAAAGTATTAATCATCCGCAGCATAAAATTTTATCGAAGATAAAATCCTTGCGCCTTACAACACAAAGCATGCAAAAAATAGCGCCTTTGCGACAATCCAACAACAAAAAGCCTTCCGTAGTTATTGGAAGGCTTCTTTCTATATAAAATAAGTTGGTGCTAATGAATTAATTACTGAACATACGCCACATAACTCTCATTAATGGCACCATTAGAAGTTTTTGCAAAGAAGGTATAATCTATCCAGAAATATCCGCTGCTTCCCCAGGAGGTTCCCCATGAATTCTGAACTTTAAATGCCTGCTTGCTGTCATCATACCCGATAACACAGATCGCATGACCTCCGTAGTTTTGGCCGGAATGGGCTTTCCAGATCCATCCTGTGCTTCCCATATTGTAAAAACTGTCATCTACACTTACGGCGATGACAACAGGAAGATTCATGCTCAATAGATTTTTCACGCCTGCAATGTCAGTTTTGTTAACCGTTCCCCAGCTTGTAAACTTGTGGGTACTGGCTGCACTTTTCTGCGTAGCATTAGGTTGGGTAGAACATCCCGCATCGGTGTACGGCATTTCGTTCCAGCTGCAGACTCCCTGGTTTTTGATCAGGTTAAGTCCCGCAGTTACATAAGCTCCCTGTGCGCAAGTACCGACTTTGATCTGGTTGTACACATACTCAGGGCTTCTGCTCTGTGTTACCCCCTTAAAGTTAAGTTCAAGAGAACTCGCGGCTGCATAAGCGGTAGCCCAGGCAACGCATGAACCTTCCGATCCCTGATTACCCACTGTTGAACTTGGAATAGAGTAGCTGCTTGGAAGACTTACTTTGGCAGCCTCAGAACTTTTCCCCTTAAACTTAAGCGTCAATGCTTCTACATCTGCTTTTTCATAAGAGTTAAAAGTCTGTTCATCCACCAGTCTGGCTCCCAGAGAATACTGCTTTTGGGAAGCCTGTTCCGGTGTTGAAGTGGTGATGTCCTCGTTGGAATTACAGGAGGACAGAAATAGCACGCCTAGTGCTAAAGACATTAATTTACTTTTCATATTAATTATTTTTGTGGTTTTGTAAAATTAATAATTTATTCAATATTTTGTGATTTATTTTGTAAAAAATATTAAAATTTAACATTAGAAATTAGTCGTATTTAGGAATTATGTTAAGATAGAGTATTCTGAAAATGTGATGTTTATTGAGTTTAATGAAATATATTCGCTTTAAATTTATTTTAAATAAAAATAGATTTTTGCGCTTAAAAATTACTTTTTGGAGCTCATAACTGAAAAATCAACCGTAACTTTGCAGTATATTTCTTACACATTATGGTAAATTTTGTTCTGATTGCAGTGTGTATTATCGCAGGAATGGTATTCAAGGCAACAAAATCTATCCATCCCGATGCCCACAAAGGAATTAACACCTGGATTCTTTATCTGGCCCTGCCTGCTGTGTCCTTTAAATACTTGCCCAAAGTAAAATGGACCACAGAAATGCTGTTTCCCATTGCAGCAACTTTTCTGATCTCAGTTTTCTGTTTCTTCTTCATGATGTTTTACAGCAAAAGTAAAGGCTACTCAAGAAGGTCCAGAAGTACATTGGAACTGACGAGCGGATACAGCAATACCTCCTTTATAGGTTTTCCTCTGATCAGTGCTTTTTATGGTGAAAGTCTATTAAGTATTGCGATCATCTGTGACCAGACCATGTTTTTTGCTCTTTCAACTATGGGAATTATTGCAGCGGTAAAAGGAGGAAGCAGATCCGGAAAAGTAAGCGCTCTGTTTATTTTGAAAAGACTGATCACCTTTCCGCCATTAATTGGATGTATCGCAGCACTGACCTTATCACAGTTTATTGATTTCACTGCTGCAGAACCGTTTTTTGATAAACTGGCTTCAACGGTAAGTCCATTGGCATTATTTTCTGTAGGGCTTCAGCTGAAATTCAACGGATGGAAAAAACTGATTCCCCAGATGTCCGTTTCCATGCTCTATAAACTAATCTTAGCTCCGGCTATTGTACTTGGATTAGCCTTGTTACTTAATATAAAAGGAGATGTAGCGAAAATCACTGTATTCGAAGCCGCTATGCCAACGGTCGTCACCTCCAGCATTATTGCAGAACAGTTCAGATTAAATACTAAGCTCACCAATCTGATCATCGGTTTCAGTATTCTCGTAGGATTCCTTACCTCTGCCGTCTGGTATCACATCACCGAATGGCTTTTCTAAAATAACAGACCGAAACTTACCTACGAGAACAAAAAATAATGATTACTGATTCTATTAAGCTGAGTTTTTATCCAGCAGCTTCATCAGCGACGAAGTCAAGCTCTTTGTCTTCTTAAAATTAAACGTCCTTTAAATCAAACTTTGCGTTTAAAAAATCGTACAAATTAAAAATAATCTCTCGCAGATTATACAGATTCAGCAGAGGCTTATGTATTTTAAATCTGTATAATTTGCTCAATCCGCGAGAAACCTTCAGCGCAATAAGAGCATTCATATGATGTATATACAAGAAACATATTCAATAGGAACGGGCTTTAGCCCGTTTAATTTTAATAATAACGCAAAACGGCTTTAGCCAAAATTTAAATTCACACAGTTCCTCGCAACAGTAGATACAATCTCAATAAAAAATTGCAGTTCTCTAAAGAAAAATCTAATTTTACACTTTAAAATTTTCCCTTGCAGTACGCCCAAATCGTTTTACCACTTAATTTAAAAGGATCTTTCACCTATAAAGTCCCTGAAGAGCTGATGCCGGATATTCAGCCCGGAATGCGTGTATTGGTGCCGTTTGGAGGCAAGAAGATTTATACGGGAATTGTTTTTGAACTTCACGACAATGCGCCTGAAAATTTTGTAGCCAAGGAAGTCATCAGTATTTTGGATGATCAACCGATTCTTCCTGAAGAACAAATCAATTTCTGGAACTGGCTTTCGGATTATTATCTGTGCGGATTGGGGGAGATTTACCGTTTTGCATTTCCTTCCTCTTTAAAACTGGAAAGTGAAACCTATTTAAAATTAAAACCCAATATAACGGTTGATTTTGAAAATCTGGATGTCAATGAAATGTACCTTGTCCAGGCATTGGAAGTGCGTCAGTTGATTAATTTAACGGATATTGAAGCCTTTATTCCTAAAAAAGATATCATTAAAACGATCAATTCTCTGATCGATCTGCAGTATATTGAAATTGACGAAAAAATTGCAGAAAAATATAAAGCTAAGGAAGTTGCGTATGTAAAGATTAATGATGAGGTTTTGGGTAATCAGAATCTGACGGAGATTTTGTTAAAACTGAACAAAGCTCCCAAACAGAAAGATCTTTTCCTGGCTATTTTAGAAAAACAGACTGAGCATCCTGATATTCCGGTTAAAAAATCTGAACTGTTTGAGGACGGATATTTCGGAAGCTCCCATTTCAAAGCCCTTGCAGATAAAAATCTTGTCGAAGAATATTATATGCAGAAAGACAGGATCGAGAGTTATGAAGGAGTCATTGAAGAACTTGAAGAACTTTCTGAGCAGCAGGAGGAAGCTAAAATTGAAATAGATGAAGCTTTCGAAGAAGGGAAAAACGTATTGTTGCATGGGGTAACTTCCTCAGGAAAAACACATATTTATTTAGAGAAAATTGAAGAATGCATTCAGGAAGGAAAAAATGTACTGTTCCTGCTTCCCGAAATTTCCCTGACCAAACAGATTACCCAAAGGCTGGAAAAAAAATACGGAAGACAGCTTGGTTTCTATCATCAGAAACTGACGGATTTTGAACGGGTGGAAGTCTGGAGAAGAATCAAACAGAACGATATCAAAATTCTCATAGGAACCCGGAATGCGATGTTTCTGCCGTTTAAAAATCTTGGACTGATCGTTGTAGATGAAGAGCATGATTCTGCATACAGACCAAGAGAAGCTTCCCCTAATTTCAATGCAAAAGATGCCGCACTGGTTTTAGGAAATATGTACGGAGCGGGTGTGATCCTCGGATCAGCGACGCCTTCAGTGGAAAGCTATTATAATGCACGAAAAGATAAAATAAAATATATCTTCCTGAACGAAAGATTCGGGAATGTCAATCTGCCGGAATACGAGCTCATCAACTTTAAAGAAGCCCAGGAATCTAAAAAAGTCTCCGGGAACTTTTCTTTGCACCTGATTGACGAGATCAAAAAGACGGTGGATGAAAAAAATCAAGCCATTGTGCTTCACAACCGCCGTGGTTATGCCAATGTCATAGAATGTGAAACCTGTGGCTATGTCAATTACTGTTCGAACTGTGATGTCGTCATGACCTATCACAAGGCTGCGAATGAAATGAAATGCCACTACTGCGGACAGAGAGCCTCAAAGCCGAGAAGCTGCCCGAAATGCCAGTCTGAAAACCTGAATGAAAGAGGAGTAGGCGTAGAGCAGATTCATGAAGAAGTGTCCAAACTCTTTCCTGACCATGAAGTAGATCGGATGGATGTGGACTCTATGCGTAAGAAATTTGCGTATGAAAAGCTGTACGAGAAAATTGAAGATGGTGAAACCGACATTATCGTAGGAACACAGATGATTTCTAAAGGTCTTGATTTTGACCATATCGAACTGGTGACCATTCCAAAAGCCGATTCCTTATTATATGTGCAGGATTTCAGAGCGGAGGAAAGAGCGTACCAGCTGATCACGCAGGTATCCGGAAGAGCAGGAAGGGTTTCTGGAAAAGGGAAAATCTTAATTCAGACTTATAACCCTGATCATTCCGTTTTTCAGCTGATCAAGATGAATAATCCGGCGAAAATCTATAAATATATCCTTACCGAACGTCAGAAATTCCACTATCCGCCGTTCACAAAGCTCATTATGATCGAGCTGAAGCACCGGAAAGAAGACAAAGTGAACAGAGCTTCCCAGTTTTTAGGATCCATTTTAAGGAAATATCTTCCTGAAGAATGTGTTTTGGGACCTGAAAGAGCGCAGATTGCAAGGCTGAATAATTTATACCAATTCCAAATTATGCTTAAACTTCCACGCGGTAAAAAGTATGATGAATTTAAGAAAATGGTTTTGCTGAGTTTGAATGAATTCGATGAAATCACTGCTTATCAAAGTATTAAAAAAGACGTTTTAGTAGATTTTTAACATTTTTTAACAAACTTTAGGCTCTTTTATAAGACCTCTGTGACCCTTTATCTGACAATAATTTCTACTTTTGGTCGTTGATTAAGTGTTTGGCTCTTTAATTGGATGATTTAACTTATCATTTTTTATTGTGTCAAACTATGGAACCAAAAAAAGATAGATGGTAAATTACAGAAAATATATTTCAAGTGCAGCGGTATTGGCTTCTGGGTTTTTCCTTGCTCAATCTACCGTTTCTACCGTTCTTTACTCACAGGCTTACGATAATCAAAGAAGTACTTTGAATCTGCCTTCTCCCATTACTTCGGTAGCGGAGAAGACAATTTTGTCGGCCAAAGAGCTCGTAGACATAAATGTAAACACAATGATGGCGGATCCTGTGCTGAAAAATGCCAGTTGGGGATTCGTAGTGTATGACCCGAAAACGAAGAAGGTGATCTCTTCGTACAATGAAAATACTCCTTTAGTACCGGCTTCTACTACCAAATTGTTGACCACGGAAACAGCGTTGAACCTTTTAGGCGAAAACTACCGTTGGATGACGCAGCTGGAATATTCAGGGACTATTGATGAAAGTGGAGTTTTAAATGGAAATTTGTATCTGATAGGCAGCGGAGACCCTTCTTTAGGAACCAATAAAGCAGGAGCGTGGTCATACAGAGACATTGTTTCAGACTTCATGAGCGGACTTTCCCGCGAAGGTATCAAAAAGGTAAATGGTGATATTATCATTCAGACAGCGCTTTTCAAAGGCAATATTACAATGCTTCCGGAAAATGTTGTATGGCTTGAAAACAATAATTACTACCTGCCTGTAGGAACTACCCGCGAGATCAATCCGGCAAACGAAAAGCTGATCGTGAAAAAATCAGGATTTGCTTCTGATAAAAAGTATTTCTACGTGTCTCCTTATGTGAACCAGATGGTGTATGCTGAAAAGTATGATGGCGACGGTATTTTAACCACAAAACTTCCGGATGCTCCGGCTTATCTTGCCAATACGTTCAGAACGACACTGGTGAAAAGCGGAATTGGAGTGACAGGAAAAGTAACGCCAAAAATGACGGATGCAGCACCTGAAAGCAGAAAACTGGTAGCAGCTTATAAATCTCCTACATTAGGTGATATTGTATTCTATACCAACCAGCACAGTGACAATTCTCTTGCAGAAGCTTTACTGAAAACAGTAGGTTACCAGAAAATGGGCGACCAGACTTCAGAATCAGGAAGAATAGTAGTAACCAACCACCTTAAAAATGAAAGCTTCGATATGATCGGGCTGAATTATATGGACGGAAGCGGACTTTCAAGAGGAAATAACGTAACGCCTATTTCTCAGGTGAAATTCCTGACTTCGTTAATGGATGAGAAATATTACAAAACATATTTTACGTCGCTGCCGGTAGGAGGGCAGTCCGGAACACTGAAAAGAATGTTCATCGGAACCGGAAACGGACAGGTTTTTGCTAAAACAGGAACTTTAAATAAAGTAAAGACTTTAGCAGGATATCTGAAAACCAACTCAGGGAAGACGCTTGTGTTTTCTTTAATGGTCAATAATTATTCAGGATCTGTAGATATGGTGAAGAAAAGAATGGAAAAAATTCTTGAGCCGGCTCTCGATCTTTAAACAATATTTTTTTTAATATTTATAAAAACCTTTTAATCCATGATTAGAAGGTTTTTTTTATCTTTGATTACATCTAATAACCTGAGTATGAGAAAATTTTATCTTTTAATCCTTGGCTTTTTAATCTCACAGAATTTTTTTAGCCAGAAACAGGAACCCAATATTGAAATGAAAGGGCTTATCGCAAAAGAAATGAACGCTTTTACGAAAAAGATGATCACCTACAATATCAATCCGAATACCTTAAATTATGATCTTCAGTACCAGAGAATGGATGTCAGTCTGGATCCTGC
The DNA here is from genome assembly GCF_900128945.1 of Chryseobacterium sp. OV279. Lineage (GTDB taxonomy): Bacteria > Bacteroidota > Bacteroidia > Flavobacteriales > Weeksellaceae > Chryseobacterium. The sequence goes on from NZ_FQUD01000002.1 coordinate 684,280, forward strand.
AGTATACAATATTTCAGGTTCCGTGACTTCTCATTTCAAGCCCACTCAGAATATGAGCAGCATTTATTTTGATCTGTCTGATATCATGGTGGTTTCTCAGGTGCAGTACCATGGAAGTAACCTGACCTTCCAGCAGCTTCCTACCAAAGAAGTGAAAATTGATTTTCCTGCCTCGATTCCTGCCAATACGCTTGATTCACTGACGATCCACTACTCAGGAGCCCCTTCTACAGGAAATGCTTTTACAACAACAACGCAGGGCGGAATCCCTATTTTATGCACTTTAAGTGAACCTTATGGAGCGCAGGACTGGTTTCCTACCAAGCAGAGCATGAACGATAAGATTGAACGATTTGATCTTAAAATTACCACACCTTCACAGTATAACGTAGCAGCTAACGGAAAATTAATGTCTGAAACCACGCTTCCCGGAAATCAGAAACTGACCTTCTGGAGAACAGCGTATCCTACAGCAGCCTATCTGATCGCCGTTTCCATCACCAATTTCGTTAAACTGAACGATATCATCGGGAATCCGCCGTTTCCGTTTGTGAATTACATATATCCTTCCACGAATGCCAATGCCACCAGCATGGCTAATATTGAATGGACCAAACAGGTTATGAATACTTTTGAGACCTATTTCGGACCCTATCCTTTCCGGAACGAAAAATATGGACATATGGAATTCAAATTCAATGGCGGAATGGAGCATCAGACCATGTCATCCATGGGTAGCTGGAGCAAACCGTTAATTGCTCATGAGCTGGCGCATCAATGGTTCGGAGATAAAGTGACTTGTGGTGCCTGGAATGATATCTGGCTTAATGAAGGTTTTGCAACATTCGGGGCTGGTCTTGCGAATGAAAAATTACTGATGACCAATGCTGAATTTAAGAACTTTCTGTTGGGAGAGATCAATAATATTACTTCTGCTCCCAATGGTTCTACTTACGTTCCGGATGCAGAGCTTTCAAGTGTAAGCAGAATTTTCAGTAACAGACTGACGTATGCAAAAGGGGCCTATATTCTGAGAATGATTAAATGGATTTTAGGAGACACCGCTTTCTATCAGGCCGTAAAAGACTATCATGGAAGACCGAATTTAGCCTACAGTTATGCCAGAACCGCAGATTTTAATGCATCGCTTTTACAATCCACTGGAAAAGATTTCACAGGATTCTTTAATGACTGGCTGTATGGTGAAGGTTATCCAAGCTATACCACAAAGTGGAAACAGACCGGAAACCAGATCTTTTTTAAAGTTTCACAAACCCAGAGTAGTCCATCGGTCAGCTTTTTTGAAATGCCATTACCAATCAAAGTGAACGGAACGGGAGGGGAGATTGCTTATTTTGTACTGAATCATACTGCTAATAATCAGGGGTTTTTAGAAACCGTTTCTTTTCCGGTTGCCAGTGTTGAATTCAATTATGATTATCAGATTCTTGAGAAAAATTCTACCGTGCTTCAGGATAATACGTTAAGTGTTTCTTCCGTAGAAAAGGATGAATTTGCATTATATCCGAATCCGGCTAAGAATGAACTGTATCTGAAAGGTTTTGAAAAAGCAGCAGAATATTTCATTCATGCTTTAGATGGGAAATTAATTAGAAAATCACTTTATCAGCCTGGAAAAGCAATCGGAATTTCAGAGCTGGTTCCGGGGACTTATATTTTTACCATCAGTGAGCAGCATATTAAGTTTGTAAAACATTAAAAACACACTAATTGATCTGTTTTATTTTCAAAATGATCACGATAAGTGTATTTAATTGTGAAATGAAATGGTCATGTGTCTCTATTTTTAATTTAAAAAATTACATATTAATGAAGATATTGTGAAATAAATATTTATAAAAAGCCATAAATGCTATAGTTTTTTATGTAAACATCTATTTTATATAAAATTGACCTTTTAATCTGTGATTAGAAGGTTTTTATCTATATTTAACCGAATAATTTTTTGGGAAATGAAAACACTTTATCTTTTGATTCTGAGCGCCTTGCTGCCGCAAGTGATGTACAGCCAGAATACACATGATCACAATATTGAAATGAAAGGATTGATAGCAATGGAGCAGAAATCCTTTGCTCATAAGATGGCCACTTACAATGTGAGCCCCAATACGCTGAATTACGATCTTCAGTATCAGAGAATGGACATCAGTCTGGATCCTGCAGTGTATAACATTTCAGGTTCTGTGACCTCGCACTTTAAGCCTAATCAGAATATGAGCAGCATCTATTTTGATCTTAACAGTACACTTACCGTTTCTCAGGTGAAATACCACGGAACAGATTTAACGTTTCAACAGCTTTCTACAAAAGAGCTGAAGATAGATTTTCCGGCTTCTATTCCTGCCAATACGCTGGATTCCCTGACGATCAATTACTCCGGTGCTCCATCTTCGGCTAACAGTGCTTTTTTTAATGGAAATCAGGGCGGAACGGCTGTTCTGTCAACATTAAGTGAGCCTTACGGTGCACAGGATTGGTTTCCTACCAAGCAGAGTCTGAACGATAAAATTGAGCGTTTCGATTTTAAAATTACCACACCTTCACAATATAACGTTGCAGCAAACGGCAAACTGATGTCTGAAACGATACTTCCGGGTTCAAAGAAACTGACTTTCTGGAGAACGGCGTATCCTACAGCAGCATATCTGATTGCGCTTTCGATTACCAATTTTACCAAATTAAACAGTACCATCGGAAATCCGCCTTTTCCGTTTGTAAATTATGTATTCCCATCCACCGCTTCCAATACGACGACAATGTCTAATATTGAATGGACGAAACAGGCGATGGATACATTTGAAACCTATTTTGGACCTTATCCTTTTCGTAATGAAAAGTACGGTCATATGCAGTTCCAGTGGGGAGGCGGTATGGAACATCAGACCATGTCTTCTATGGGAAGCTGGAGCAGAAGTATTATCGCTCATGAGCTTGCTCACCAATGGTTTGGGGATAAAGTAACCTGTGCAACCTGGAATGATATCTGGCTGAATGAAGGTTTTGCCACGTTCGGGGAACATTTGGCGAATGAAAAACTATTGATGACCAATGCTCAGTTTATGAGTTTTCTGGTTGATGAAAAAAATACCATTACCAGTGCGACCGGAGGAAGTACCTATGTTTCAGATGCAGAACTTTCCAATTCAAACAGGATTTTCAGCAGCAGACTTTCCTATGCAAAAGGAGGATATATTGTAAGAATGATCAAATGGATTTTGGGTGATACGGCTTTCTACCAGGCCGTAAAAGATTATCACGCAAGACCGAATTTAGCCTATGGTTATGCAAGTACCGCAGATTTTAAAGCTTCATTTCTTCAGTCCAGTGGAAAAGATCTGACTGAGTTTTTTAATGATTGGTTGTATGGACAAGGGTATCCAACTTATAATATCAAATGGAGACAGACCGGAAACCAGATTTTCTTTAAAGCAGGACAGACGCAGAGTAATGCTTCTGTAAGCTTTTTTGAAATGCCGCTACCGATCAAAGTCAATGGTACAGGAGGGCAGACCGCTTATTTTGTTCTGAATCATACGACCAATAATCAGGGGTTCCTTGAAACGGTTCCTTTTCCTGTGGCGAGTGTTCAGTTTAATTACGAACATCAGATTTTGGACAAAAACTCTACGGTAGTTCAGGATAATACACTAAGCGTTTCTTCTGTGGATAAAGAAGAGTTTGCACTGTATCCGAATCCGGCTAAGAATGAGCTGTATTTAAAAGGAGTTGACAGAGCTGTTGATTATTCGATTTATTCTGTTGATGGAAAACTGATCAGAAAAGCAGTATACCAGCCTGGAAAATCAGTTGAAATTTCAGAACTGGTACCGGGAACCTATATCTTTACAGTTCAGGAGAAAAATATAAAATTTGTTAAGCATTAAATAGAGTCAGGAGGTTTGAAGATTGAAGAGGGAAGTAATTGCAGTCTAAAATCAGAACTAAAAGTCTGTTTATTTTGGAACAAAGCCTCGAACTATCCTTGTCAAGGTTTTAAACCTTGACAAGGATGCCAACAGAAACTTTCACTTTCTCATTTTAACGAATTTAGATTAAATAAAAAAACGGACCTTGAGTCCGTTTTTTGTTGTTTTTTGAAATAGACAATCATGTAAAATAATATCCACAAGAAGGTCAAAACAGCTGATAATTTTAATAAAAGTTTTAACAGCCGGAAAAAGGTTAAAAAAGTGGATAGTAAAAATAGTGAGCGCGTTCAGCAGATAGTATGGCGTACAGTAATTCCATTGTTAAAATAATTTAAGGTTAAACATATTGTGATGAAGTTTTTAGATCAGGAAGCTTTTGTGTCTTCTGGCAGCCCGTGCAGCTCTTTTTCTGGCCGTTTTTACCTTGTGCCGAAACCATTTTTCTTTGAAGAGTTTACGCATCATATTATCAAAGTTTCTGGTCACAACCATATTTTTAAAGCCGCGCCATTTTTCGAGAAGGCTTGAAGGAAGTGCTCTTACAGAAACGGAGTAACCTTCGGTTTCATATTGTATATAATGCCACCAGCCGGAAGGGATATAGAGCGTTTCGCCTGGATTCAGAAGAGCCTCATAACCATTTAAGTACAGAAGAGCAGGGAATTCCCTGTAGTCAGGATCTTTGATATTGGACAAACTATGAAAATTGTAAGGCAGTTTATACATCAGATCCGACTGCTCCCACGGAAAAAGCCAGATTCTTTTGATGCCGTGAAACTGAGTAATGAAAACATGGGACATATCGATATCAATGTGGTTTCTGGTGATAGATCCTTCGCCACCGAAGAACATGAAAGGAAGCCATTTCAGTATTTTCCCATTTGTCACATCGTTATAATGGAGGTCGTCTTTAAGCTCCGGTTTGATATTAAGCAGATTGAATAAAAACAGTCTGTGTTCTGTAGGCGTTGTGCTGATCAGGTCAAGATATTCTGAAAATGTGGTTTGTCCGATCGGGCTGCTGGCGACTTTGTCCAGAGATTCCAGCTCACTTCCATATATGTTCACTTTATGATTTCCTGCTATTTCCTTGAAGTATTCATAATTCCACTTTTTAAAAGCAGGACTTTTAGGATCGATGAAGTCTTCCATAATAACAGGAAGGCGTGGTTTCATATAATTCTGTATAAAGCTTCGGGAACTTATTGTCTTTACTTTTTCTATCGGAGTCAGTCTCATATTCCTCAGTTTAGATGACAAATATAATTATTATCCTACTAAATTAGTAGACTAATTGTGTTAAAACTGAATTTGAACCCTATTTTTACAATAAAACTTTTAAAAGCCGATATTTTAACACCTTTTTATTAAATTAGCGCATCTAAAAAATTACTAAAAAATGATCTCTGAAAAATATCTTCAACATTTACAGAACGAACTGCAAAACATTGAAAATGACGGTCTTTATAAAAGAGAAAGAATCATCACTTCCCAGCAGAGTGCAGAAATAGAAGCTAACGGAAAGAAGCTTTTAAACTTTTGTGCCAATAATTATCTGGGTCTGTCCAACAATCCGGAGGTGATGAAGGCCTCTCAGGACATGATAGAGTCGCATGGTTACGGTATGTCATCTGTACGTTTCATCTGCGGAACACAGGATATTCACAAGCAATTAGAGAAGAAAGTCGCGGATTTCTTAGGTCTTGAAGACACGATTTTATATGCGGCATGTTTTGATGCAAACGGAGGTGTTTTTGAACCTTTATTTACCGAAGAAGATGCGATTATTTCAGACGAACTGAACCATGCATCAATTATTGACGGTGTACGTCTTTGTAAATCGGCAAGATACCGTTATAAAAATAATAATATGGCTGATCTGGAAGCCCAGTTAATCGCTGCTTCTGAAAAAGATCACCGTTTCAAAATCATCGTTACAGACGGAGTTTTCTCTATGGATGGTATTGTAGCAGACCTGAAAGGCGTATGTGACCTAGCAGACAAATACAATGCTCTGGTCATGGTGGATGACTCTCACGCAACAGGTTTCATCGGAAAAACAGGCCGTGGAACACACGAAGCCAATGAAGTGATGGGCAGAGTGGATATTATCACGTCTACCTTAGGAAAGGCTTTAGGTGGTGCTTTAGGAGGATTTACTTCCGGTAAAAAAGAGATCATCGATATGCTGAGACAGCGTTCCCGTCCTTATTTATTCTCGAATTCATTGGCGCCTGGTATCGTAGGAGCAGCATTGAAAGTTTTGGATATGATCTCTGATGACACTTCACTTCGTGATCAGGTGATGGAAAACGCAGAATATTTCAGAAAAGAAATGGTGGCCAAAGGATTTGATATTCCTGAAGGTGATGCTGCCATTGTTCCGGTGATGTTATACGACGCACCTCTTGCTCAGAAAATGGCTGAAAAGCTTATGGATGAAGGGATTTATGTAATCGGGTTCTTCTATCCTGTAGTACCGAAAGGAAAAGCAAGGATCAGAGTACAGCTTTCTGCTGCCCACACAAGAGCCCACCTTGACAAAGCGATTGCTGCTTTTGAAAAAGTAGGTAAAGAGCTTGGCGTGATTTCTTAATTAAAATAATAGACTATTTAAAACAGGTTTTATGAAAAAAATACTTCTGATCATCGGTTTTGTATGTTTTCAAAGTTTCTCAGCACAGAGCATTATGGATTTCGATCTTAAAAATGTTGAACTGCAGGGCATGAAACCTGCGACAATAGATAAAGAAATGAAAGATATCGGGATTACAAAAATCCCTTTTGTGACGGATAATCCCGATATTATTTCAAAAATAGAAGGCCCGGAAACGGCAGCTACCATTAAAAACTTCTACACCTTTACGTACAATAACGCTAAAAAGGATGATGGTGGAGTAATGGTTTATGAGTTTAAAACAAAAACTGATCTTGATGTATTTCTTGCCAAAAACTATGAACAGTCCAACAGCAGGACTTTAGTAAAAGGTTTGTTTTGCATTAATATCTGGAGCGATTATGGCCTGCATGTAAAAGGAAAGGAAACCAGTGAAGACCATCTGAACAAGCTGGAGAAGTATTACACGAACCTCGGGGCGAAAAGAGTAAAGCTACAGGAAATGCAGCCTCTTGACGCTACCGATCAATAATTTTTATATCTACTGATGCTTTATACAATAATCAAAGCACTGCATATCATTTTTATGGTAAGCTATTTTGCGGGAATTTTCTATCTCGTAAGAATTTTCGTTTACTATAAGGATACGGACGAATTTGCTGAAGAAAAAAAGAAAATCCTTAGAGAACAGTATACTTTCATGGCCAGAAGGCTTTGGAATATCATTACCGTTCCGGCAGGGATTATTATGGCAGTTTGCGGAATTGTGATGATCTTTCTGAATACCGGGCTGATGAAAATGCCGTGGTTCCATTTAAAACTCACTTTCCTGATCGGCCTTGCCGTTTATCATTACTGGTGCTGGAGAAAAGTGCTTAAACTGAAAGAGTTGAACGGACAAACCATCGAAACGCCTAATATCAAACTGAGACAGGCCAACGAGATCGCTACATTTCTTCTGTTCCTTGTGGTATTTACCGTGATCCTGAAATCTTCAGTGATTGAATACTGGTGGCAATTAATCGCTGGATTTTTCGTTCTTGTATTTCTGATCATGATGACGGTAAAACTCGTTAATAAAAATAAAAAAAACAAATAACTGTTGAAAGTAGAAGGTGTACATGATACATTTTACTTTTTACATTGTACAGAAAAACTATGATTGCAATTTTAAAGAAGGAACTTTGGAGTTACTTTGGAAACTGGAGCGCGTGGGTCATTATCGGCGCATTCAGTCTGATTACCGCTCTTTTCCTGTTTTTTTTCGAGAATGATTCTAATATTTTCGACATCGGAATGGCCTCTCTGCAGAGCTATTTCGTACTGGTTCCATGGCTGCTGATGTTTATTATGCCTGCATTGTCTATGAAGACCTTTGCGGAAGAACAGCAGACGGGAACCCTGAATTGGTTGTTTTCGCAGCCTTTAAAAGTTTCAGACTTGGTAACAGGGAAGTTTCTTTCAGTATGGATTGTTGGGGTTTTATGCCTGATTCCATCACTGATTTATCTTTATACCATCTATGTTTTAGGCGTTCCGGCCGGGAATATTGACCTAGGAATGACCTTCGGAAGCTATATCGGACTGATCGTGCTGATTGCAGCATTTTCAGGCGTTGGAATTCTGGCGTCTTCCTTATCACAGAATCAGATTATGGCGTACCTTTTGGGCGTTTTTATGTGTTTCATCATGTACTTTGGAATAGAGCAGCTGGCGAGCTACAAGCTTTTGGGCGGTGCCGATTTTGTTCTTCAGAATATAGGTTTTTATCAGCATTTTCTTGGCTTTACAAGAGGTCTTATCGATTTTAAAGATGTGGCTTATTTTATTCTGATCATCGGTGCTACGTTATTATTGTCCAACCATTTTATCTCTAAAAAGAAGTAGTATGATGAAGAAGTTCAATATTAAATCTCCATTAGGAATTTTCCTGATCGTAATAGTGCCTTTGGTGATTCTGTTTACGTATTCAGGAATCAGATTAGACTTAACAAAAGAAAAAAGATATACGCTTTCAGACAGTACGGTAAAAGTATTGGAATCTGTGAAAAAGCCGCTTACAGTAGATGTTTATCTTGAAGGTGACTTTCCGGCAAGCTTTAAGCAGCTTCAAAGCGAAACCAGATTTATGCTGGAAGAGTTCAGAAAGATCAATCCGAAGATTGATTTTAAATTCATCGATCCTATTAAGACAAAAATGTCTAAGGACACGCTAATGGCGATGGGAATGCAGCCTTCTGTTCTTCCGGACATCAAAGATGGTAAGATTACACAGATTACGCTTTTCCCTTATGCTGTGATCAAATATGACAAAAGGGGAGTGTCTATTCCGTTGGTGGTACAGCAGGCGGGAATAGATGCAGACCAGCAGCTGACCAGATCTATTGAAGGCCTTGAATACAGCCTGGTTTCCAATATCAAAAACATTGCGGCTGATAAAAGAAAGAAAGTCGGAATCCTGGTGAATCAGGATGAGCTTGGTCCTGAAGAGTTCCATGGTTTTATGCAATTGGCGCTGGAAAATTATGATGCAGGTCCTGTAGTTCCAAAAAATCAGACAGAACTTACTCTTGAAGATCTTCCTTTACTAAAGCAAATGAGCGCTCTGGTGATTGCAAAACCTAGAAAAGCATTTACAGATAACGAAAAAGTAATCCTTGATCAGTTCATTATGAACGGAGGGAAAACCCTTTGGATGATCGATGCCGTAAACGCTGAAATGGATACGCTGACAAGATCTCAAAAAGTAATGCCTTTCCCTGTAGATATCAATATGACGGATTTCTTTTTCAATTACGGAATCAGAATCAATCCGGCTTTGGTGAAGGATGTAAAGAAATTTGCCCTGTTGAAACTGGTAACGGGTGAAGTAGGAGGGAATCCTCAGTATACAAGCCTTCCGTGGCCGTATTTCCCGCTTGGAATTGCTGAAAATGATAATCCGATTACGAAAAATATCAACCCTGTAAAATTTGAATTCCCGACTTCCATTGATACATTAGGCGGAAGAAAAAATATCAAAACAAAGGTTCTTTTCGAATCCAGTGAGAGAACGCTTCTGAAGCAGGTTCCCAACTATGTGGATCTTAAAGAAATTGCCAGTGTAGACAGTCTTGGCCAAATGGAAAAACCAAGCAGACCTAAGATCTTTGCTGTTGCACTGGAAGGGAAATTCAACTCTGCCTATGCATCAAGGATTGAAAGAAAAGGATATCCGGGTTTCAAAAGCCAGAGTCCTGAAAACAAAATGATCGTAATTGCTGACGGAGATGTCGGAAGAAACAAAATGCATAAAGGCGAGCCACTTCCAATGGGAATTGACCGTCTGACGAATCAGGAGTTTGGTAACGAACAGTTCCTGAGAAACGCGTTGGATTATCTCTTGGACGACAGCAATCTGATGGCACTTAGAAACAGAAACATCGAAGAAAGACTTCTGGACAGAAACCGTATCACGGAAGAAAAAGCAAACTGGCAATGGCTGAATTTACTGCTGCCTTTAGTAGTAATCGGTCTGCTGGGAGGTCTGTTCTTCTGGATGAGGAAAAGAAAGTTTGGATAGAATATATAAAACCACCGTGAAAAACGGTGGTTTTTTTGTTTGTGGGCACGAGCGGGACGCTCGCGCCAGCATTGGGTAGCGTTGATGCTTTTACATATAAGAACACACTTTAATCCTTTCATTCCCTAATCCCTAATCCCTAATCCCTGCTACCTATTATCTACTATCTGCAACCTATCTTTAATATTTAAACGGAAGATTCACAATATCAATTACTTTTTCGCCTCTGTTGTTTTTTCCGGCTTCCCATTTCACTTGGTAAGTTGCTTTTTCAGCTGCTTTTTTTACTTCAGTATTGAAAACTTCATTTTCTCCGTAAGTGGAGACATTGATTACATCACCTTCTGAATTTACTTTCAGAATGATTTTCGTTTTTAAATCTTTACCGAGAGTCTTAAGAGCATCCGCATTTAAATTCTTTTTGACATTTTCAATAAATGCCTTGTTTCCTTTGGGATACTGAGCGGGAAAAGCTACCATTGGAGGCGCAGGAACAGACATATCCTGAGGCTGCCGCGATTCGAATTTGTCTTTTACTTTTTCTTCTTTTTTTACTTTCTGTGCAAACCCAATTCCGAACATGAAGATCAGGATGAGTAAGATTATTTTTTTCATAATAATTAGTTTTTGATTTTCTTGCTTTTTAAAGCTTTTCGGATACTACTTATCTAAATCCTAAGGTAGTGAATCTAAATGATCTGATTTTTAAAGACTTTTTAACCACAAATACCACAAATATTTTCACAAATCACAATATAACGTCATCTATATTGGTGTCATTCGTGAATATTCGTGCAGTTCGTGTTTTAATAAACGCAAAGGTTTAGCATAATATTGAATAGTTTAAGAAATACAAAGAGAAAAATCAATCTTTGATTGATTTGATGAAGCGTCTGCGTAAAAGTTTTCTTAGTCTATTTAAGCTGAATAGACATTCGTATATATCAATTGAACATTTTCCTGAATTCCAGCGGCGATTGATTCGTTTTCTGTTTAAACAACTTACTGAAAGACTGCGGATGCTCAAAGCCCAGTTCATATGCAATTTCACTTACCGAAAGATGAGTGGTGCTGAGTCGTTCTTTGGCCAGGTCGATCAGTTTATTCTGGATATGCTGCTGCGTATTTTGTTGGGTATGAATACGCAATAAAGATCCGAGATAATTGGGCGAAATATTCATCTCTCCGGCAATGAATTTTACAGAAGGAATTCCGTTTTCTATAAGATTTCCACTGTCAAAATACCGGGAAAGGACTTCCTCAAACCGCTCCAGAAGCTCGTGGCTGGATTTTTTCCGGGTGAAAAACTGCCGCTCATAAAAACGTTCGGAATAAATAAGTAGGAGCTCAATCTGAGCTGCAATCAGTTCCTGAGAAAACTTGTCGATATTCGACTGGTATTCCTTTTCTATATTTTTCAGAATGTCCACGACCACTTTTTCTTCTCTGTCCGAAAGGAAAAGCGCTTCATTAATATCATACTTGAAGAAGTCATACGATTTAATCTTTTTCGCAAGGGAAGTGTTCCAAAGAAAATCCGGATGAACCACCAGCAACCAACCCGTGGGCTCTACCACAACATCCGGCTTCATTTCCAGTTTCAGAAACTGAAGCGGAGAAACAAAACACAAAACCCCAGAATCAAAATCATATTCCTGTTGACCGTAGTTGAACTTCGCATTCACATTTCGCTTCAACCCGATGGAATAAAAATTCTGAATCCATTTCAGTTCATTGTCATCCATAGGATAATTGACCTTGCTGTAATCAATCAGACTGATCAAAGGATGCTCAGGATTGGGAAGATTACAGAAGGCATGAAATTCTGAAATTGAATTGAAGCGGAAAGGAGGTTTCATGATGCTAATTTAATTTTTTTGAGTGAAACTTGGAATGTATTTTAGTTGCTAGTTGCTAGTTGCTAGTTGCTAGTTGCTAGTTGATTGTTATTGTTTAAGGATTTGGCTTGCACTATAGATTTTATGTAGTTATAAAACATATAGTATTAGCGTTGTCATCCTGAGCATAACTGCAGGTTTACGAACGAAGTTCACGAAGGATTTTTGTGTGGTAAAAGTTGTATAAAGTATAATGTAGATTGTACAATGTATTTATAATATCTTTTATTCGACTATGCTCACATCATGACATTTTTAATGCTATATCACCGTAGACACAGTCAGTGTTTCCCATTGTTTTGCATCGCCGGTAATGGTTTTAATTTTATTATCCAGGAACTCAGCGGTGCCGCTTCCCAATAAGAAATGAACCGGTGGATTTTGTTCTTCACTGAGCGAGATGATAGCTGCTGCTCCTTTTTCAGGATCATTGGGCTGGTTACCGTTAATTTCGTTAAGGTGTGCCTGCTCGGAATTTCTAGCGGTTTCATAGACCTGGATTGGATTTTCAGGTGTTTTTACTGAATCTTTACTTAGAAAATCGGTACGGAAATACCCAGGATACACCACAGTGGCATGAACTCCGAATTCTTTGATCTCTTCAGCCAATGCTTCAGTTAGTCCTGCTACCGCAAACTTAGTCGAACAATAGATTCCCCAGCCCGGAAAATTCCCGGCATAGCCACCGATAGAAGAAATATTGAATATATGCCCAGATTTTTGTTCACGAAGATAAGGAACTGTATTCCTGATGACATTCAGTGTTCCGAATACATTGACATCGAAGTTGGCTCTGGCTTCCCTATCTGTAAGCTCTTCCAGCGTACCGATCTGCCCGTATCCGGCATTATTGACCACCACATCAAGCTGTCCGAAATGCTCCATCGTTTTTGATACCGCTGACTGCACATCTTCATTATCCGTTAAGTTCAGTTCAATCGGTAAGAATACATCAGATGGTTCTCCGATTTCTGAAATTAAAGACTGTGCATTTCTGGTAGCCGCTGCCACACGGTAGTTATTTTCTAATAATTTTTTTACCAAGGCCAATCCCAGACCTTTTGAGGCTCCTGTTACGAACCATACTTTTTTTGTTTCCATTTTTATTGGGTTTAAATAATGGTACAAAGATCGCAGGATCGGAAAGGGTATACGTAGCCCAATCAATGAATGATGTAATCAAATCGTGAATGTAGATGGAAAAAGGAAATCTTAAGGCTATCCAGCTGGCTCCTAATGAGGTTCAAGCCGTTGTATAAGTCCCGGGAGCTACTTATCTAACGGTCTTTACCCGCTTTGGAAGCTCATGAGGCCCCTTGGATAAGCCTCCTTAGTCCGTTTGTAAACTGCCAATAGTCCCTTAATGAACCCTGTTTACCCCCTTGCGTAAGGGGGTACCACTTGTTCAAGGGGCTCGGGACGGTTGTAAGAGGGGATGTTGGTAGTTGAATGAAGATTGTAATAAAGTTTTTGCTGTTGCCGTTATTTATTAATAGGGTACTTGTAGCCAGTTGCGAATAATGGGTGTCTTATGATATCCTTTGGTTAATTGATCAATGAGATCTTTTTCATCATTTTTATTGACACCAATTCCTAAATACATGGAATTCTTATGGATAAGAATCATTCCTTTACGATATTGAGGGTGGTTTTTATTCTTAAAGTAGAAATCATATTCCCTGTTGGGTTCAGATAAAATAAACGAAAGCATTTCAAAATAATCATCAGTTTCAAACTCTGTTTTTCCAAAATATTGAGGATGGCTAAAATATCCCTCTTTAGGCTTAAATCCGACTAACCAGTTTTTCATAAAATCAAATATAATCTCTTTATCAATAGTTGAGATGTGTATGTATAGATCAGTTAATTGAGATTCATTAATGTCAATAAAGTTTTTGACAACGTGTAAAGTACGATTACCCAACCTGGGCACAATAATTTCCATTATTTTAATATAGTGATCAATAGATTCATATGATAATCCAGCCGTAGAAATCACCAGCTTATTATTTGTTTTTAAAAGATAATATGTATAAACAAGAAAATTTTCTATCGCTTCACATGAGTTTAACTGATCATCTTTAAAACCTATTATATTTTCAATTTCAAGTTTTAATTTGTTCTTACCTTTTAGTTTGTCATAATTACTACCATAAATTTTAACCGCTTTTTCAATAGGAAAATTCACGGCGGTAAAATTTTTGTTATCAATTAAACTTTGATAATCGCTTTCTATGTCTGTTACGTATAAATTCATGTTTTTCAAATGTACTGTTTGTAGGTCGAATAGTATAGCTTTTGAAGGCATGAGCGAAATAATCGCGCCAGCCGGGAGCGCTAAGTTTAAAATTAGAGGTAAAATATATCCCTGTATAGATATGTTTTATTAAAGTCGCATACTTATTTTCTTAAAATAATTAGTACTCCCAATGGAAAATCATTGAATAAATCAAAACAAGAATAATACAACCCGATGTCAGCATTAAAAATAAAAGTGGAATGAATGATAAAATCATATTTTTCCTGTCATGACGACTTTTACTTACACTAAAATTAAATATTGTAGTCCCTAAAAAAAATGCCATGGATGGCAGGAAGCAAAAAAAATTGAATAATTGGGCTTTTTTTTCATAAAGGTACCTGGCATTTAATTCCGAAGGTCTGGCAAAATAATTTATGATGATGAAAAGCAGTACAATTACTGTAAATAATATTAAAATGATTGCAGGACTGAAAAATATTTTTATTGTTTTCATATTATTTACTGTTTTTTAAGATGTCTCTGGAATTGTAAATATAATAGTTCTTTGTTTAAAATAAAACCACTGCGAAAAGCAGTGGTTTATTTTTAAAAGGATACGAGCGTGAGGCTCGCGCCGATTGGTAATTAATTAAATAATATCACTTTCTAAATACCCAATAACTTTATTCCAATCTTCACTTAAATAAAATGTTCCTATATAATTGTCGTTGTCAATATTTACTCCTTTTAACAAACTTCCAGAATAATTTTCTAGTCCACTTAGTAAATTATTCATTTGCTCTGCGAGTTTATGATGTTTATTATCGACTGCATTTCCTTTTCTTATTTTATATATTCCAATTAAATTTTCTCTTTCAAATCTGCCATTACTTAGCCTCACATGATAGTCATTAATTTCTCCTGGTAGATTGACAGTTTGTTTTATTAAATTAAAAATATCTTCTATTGTTTTCATATTTTAAGGTTTTACGTTAACCGTAATAACAGGCTGCGCTGTTTCTAGTAAAACTTATTAGCCTTCATATTTGTAAATATAATAGTTCTTTGTTTACAATAAAACCACTGCAAAAAACAGTGGTTTTTATTTTTAAAAGGACACGAGCGTGACGCTCGCGCCAGCTTGGGGTGGCAAAACGATCACTCTATTTCTATAAAAGTACTACTTATTATTTCTCGTTAATATTGATTAGTAAAGAAAACCAACATTTTTGAAAGATTACTGCAGTCGTTTTTTATTATTTTTGATTACAAAATTGTTTATTTTAATGTATCCAATATATAAATATCAGTAACTCCCATTTCTCCATCCCCATATTCATATCCTTCTTCAAATAACCCTTTAATAATAAGATTATTATCTGTGGGGATATGTACGTCTACCATATAATAATTATTCTTTTTTAAACATTTTAAATCTTCTGTTTTTATTTCCTTATTATCTGAAAAGTATGATAGAGAAACAGTTGCAGATGTATTTACTTTATTTTTTTTATTTGGTATATAAAATTTATATCTTAAGATATGGGGTTTATCTAATTCTTCTTTCAAATAAAACAAACTATTTATTGTATCATCTCCATTACTTTTATTATAATTAATATACTGATTAACATATTCTTTATTATCGATAATTCGATATTCTAATCTAACATTATCAGCTTGAATATCTTTTTTATTCACAATACTCCACCAATTTATTTTTTGATTATATTGATTTATATACCCCTGAATCTTATAATTTTCAAACTCTCCACAGACTTTTTTTAGAGAGTCATGTACGGTAATTTCTTTATAGTTTTGCCATTTTTTTATATTGGTTGGAAAAGAAAAATATTCCGTGGGATTATAGTTTTCTTTTTTTATTTTTATATCCCCATTATGATTTTCTTTTTTACAAGAATAAACCGTAAATATTATTAATATAATTATATATACTTTACTCATTATTATTTTATATTTTTAGATTTTAAAATTCTTTGATTATCTACAGAATTCATAAATCTCATAAATCCTGTAGAGTCATTATTTTTTATATATTTTGCAGTGTCTAAAGATTTAAAAGATCCATTTTTATCATAAGTCCAAGTATTGTAAACACTGTATGTGCTATCACTTTGTTTACCTAATAAAGTGTTTTTAATATCCGCTAATCTATCTGCCACCCAAGATCCAGCATAAAACCTTCCTGCCCAAGTTATGTTTCCATTCTTTCCAGGTGCAGGAAAAGTACTAGGGACAACAAAACTACCCCAGTCTAAAGTAAAGGTTCTATCACCTGGTCTTAACTTATCATGTGTACTTGCATCAAAATCTGTTCTCGCCATACCACCAGTGTTTGTAATTTGAGGGAACTCCTCATTTGTAGTTTCTATTAAACTTGCTAAATAGGAAGACAATTGTTGTATAGCGCCATAAGGACCGTAACCTCTATTTTGTCTTTTTTCAAAATCATCAAGAACTTTTTTAAAAGCCACCATCATAGCTTGATGAAGCGCATCGATATTAAATTTAGTTCCTTTTTTACCTGTTAAAACAACAGGGGCAAGATCAATATTTTTACTGCCATCAGCATTCGAGCTTGTTGTATCGGATCCATTATTACTATTATTAGTCCCACTAGAACTTGCAGATGAGGTTAAACTGCCTCCGTTTCCTCCTCCTCCTGTAGGGTTTGCTAAGTTCTGAAAAGCTCCCCATCCATTATTCTGAGCGATAAAATCTATAAGCGCGTCATTATTTAGACTGCCTCCTCCGGCATAAAAACTCCAAAGTGATTTCGGATACATCACTGATTCATCTACAGCATCCTGTGTCTGTGGCTTTCTTCCATCAGGATCAATAAAGCTTATGGGGTTGTTAAAGGCATAATTATAAGGAGAATACCTTGTCATCTGCTCTGCCAATGGATCTATGACACCCCATCTTCCCAGATCAGACATATAAAACCGGGCTCCATAATCATACATTCCTGTTTCCTGAAGTTCTTTGCCGTTGTATTTATAACTGTGCCAGCTTCCAAAATCTGAGCTGTTAATTCCGTTTCCTCCTGTATGGTTAAGCCCGAAAGGATAGTAGTTGTTGGTTTCTAAAATTTCAGGAGCACCTGCGCTGTTTTTGGTAAAACTTACCCTTGTATTTCCAAGGTGGTCTTTATACTGGTAAATATAACGGTTTTCCTCGAAACTGTAAAAACCTTCTGCGGTAGGCACAAAATCAAGCTTCCATTCCGGAGTACCACCCCCGGGAAGTACAATGCCTTTATAAGCCTGTTCTTCATAGGCAAATTCTGTCCGGCAGGTCAGACAGGGCTGCAGTCCGCCTCCAAAATCATTATAGCTATACTGAAAGCCATCCAGATAGTCTGTCATACGGGTTGTGTTTGAAGATCCTCTTCCGCTTGATGGTGCGAAATACGTTTTTCTAAGTTTTGTTCCGTCAGCACGGTACAGATAATCAAGACTGTAAGAATTGGCTCCTAAAATGGTAGTCTGTGTAATCGCGTAGCTGTCCGGCAGGCTTAAGAAGTTGTAGGCAATGCTCTGGATTCCTTTATCCTTCATGGTGATCATATTGCCATTGGCATCATAATCGATCACGTTATTTCCGCCTTCATAGCCTGTATCGTTCATGGCATTTTCAATCACCTTATCCAGACGGTTTCCAGTGTATTCGTAAACCAGGTTATCCACCAGGGTAGAGGTCGTTCCAAAAACCGGAAAAGCATTTCTTTTGAGGGTGGTTATATTCCCGTGCAGAT
Organism: Chryseobacterium sp. OV279; assembly: GCF_900128945.1. GTDB lineage: Bacteria > Bacteroidota > Bacteroidia > Flavobacteriales > Weeksellaceae > Chryseobacterium. The sequence goes on from NZ_FQUD01000002.1 coordinate 702,327, forward strand.
CGTAGGTAACATGCTCATTATAATTATTATTGTGAGGAGCTGTAGAACCCGGTTCTGCATAGATGGCATCTTTTAGCCTGTTCAGCGGATCGTATATATAGGAATATCTTTTGAGAATCCCGTCTGAAGCAGACTTCCAGTCAACTTCCGAAATGTTTCCATTACTTTTCCCCGGGGCAACAGTTGCATATTCCGGATTCTGGTATTTCAGGGCATAGCCAAAAAGTTTGCTGCCTAAAGTGGACGGATCATTTATTTTAGTCAGTGCTCCACGGATGTCGTACTGATAATCCATGCTTTCAAGACCGCCGCCTACTTTTTTATTGGACAGCTGGGAAAGCTCATTATAGGTGTTTTCTGCGAGCAGTTCCACGGGACCGCTGCCTACCTGATGATGGTGTTTCATCACCCTGTTCTGGCTGTCGTAATCAAAGCTTTGGGAGATGACCTTTTCTGTATCTGTGTTCAGTCTTTTGTGGTAGACTTTGGTTTGTTGGGCTACTCCTGCAAAATCAAGTTCTGTTTCGGTTTTGGTGTATCCACCCAAATGATTAATAGTATAGCTGCCTACAGATCTTCCTTTGGTGTCATAGTACGCATAAGTTTTGGTCCAGTTGTCATCTTCTATATTTTTCACCAGACTTAATGTAGGCATCATGTGAGTACTGACAGAAGCATTCTGCGCATCAGTGATGATGGGTTTCCCCATTATTGTAGCGGGAAACGAGGGATTAAAGCCGTATGCAGGGTAGGTGTCATAGTAGTTTACAGACAGTAATGTAACCCAACCCACAGTAGGATAGGTACTGTTTGGGTCATAATAGACGTCAACTCCTTGTCGGTAAAAGAAAGCATCAGCAGTTCTAGTAACGTTATTGCTTCCAAAAGTGTCAGCATAGGCCTGCTCAGAGCTTCTTCCTCCTCCGGAACTAATTCCGGTAAATGTCACTCTTCCAAACTTATCATATTTAGTATACAGCCATTGTCCTTTGCCTCTCATCATAATGTCCTGAACTGCTACCAATCTGTCCTGCTTATCATAAACCATCCATTCCCAGCCTTTCCCTGGAATTTTTTTCTCTACCAGCCTTCCCAATCCGTCATACCGGTACTGGTAGCACAGCTTATCCAGTAAAGCCTGATCGGGAACTGTATTGGATACTGCCAACGGAGGAATCACATAAGCCAGCTGTCCAAATTCATTATAAAGATAATAGGTGTCTACATCCTGCTGACCATCATTTTTTCTTACCAGAATGGTCTGTCCCTGACCATTCTGGTATTCTGTGGTCGTATTTCCATCCTGATCGGTAACAGACGTTTTATTAAGTTGGTTGAGCGCATAGTTTCCGGGTAGCGTGATGCCGGAATCGGTTCTGCCGTCCGCCCAGTCAGTAATGAGCACATACTTTTTTACTTCACCGTCTGCATTGGTATTATAAGTCATATTCACAGGTTTCTGAGACCATGTTGTTCCTGCCGGAAGCATCTGGTTCACCCTGCCTGTATAGATGTTATCATAGATTTTTTCGGCATAGATCTTTTCATTTCCGTATCCTGCAGAAGGAGCATTGCCGAGCGGATCGGTATAGATGGCCCCGTTCAGTGTTCCGCCTTGTGGAACCGGAAGGTAGCTTTTGGCTTCACGTCCTTTTGAATCATATTCTACGGGCATCACAACGTCTCTTCCAAGAGGTGTTGCTTTAATGGCCACGGTCTGAACAGGTCTTCCCAATCCGTCAAAATACTGTACAGTTTCTGACTTTTTGATACAGTCTGCATCCAGACAGTTTTTTGAATAGATATAGTTCTCAGAAGTGCTGAGATTGGTTTGCGCAGAAACAGTGAATGAAAAAAGAAGAATGAAAAGTGAAAAATATTTTCTTTTCTGTTTCTTTTTCAATGCTGAGCATGGAGGGGTTTTTATTATTTTTTTCATGATTTTATTTGTGTTTATAGTTATACTGAGTTTCCTGCAGCGTTTTTCCTTCAGCATCAGTTACTTTCATCAGCCTGTTGGCACTATCATAAACATTTACGGTTCTGATGCCGTTGGCAGAGATAGAGTTCGTTACCCCTATCATTGGGTCATAGGTAGTTGCCGATACATTATAATTTTTCAGTGCAGGATCTTTTCTTAAGGCCTCCAGGGCCTGTAACAATGCAGGTTCATTAGCAGGATTATCACGGTCTGCATTGGATGCATCTATGGCCGCAGTAACCGAAGCCAGAGAAGCTACCTGAGAATAGGCTGCTCCTGCGATCACGGCAATGGGCTTGGTCTGGTAATATCCCCAAATGGTTGTGGTTGGAATTCCGTTTTTTCCGGTGATCTGGACAAGGTTACCCTTGCTGTCATAAAGATCAAGCGTAGAAGCGGTATAAGGATTTTGGGTCTGCATATTGTAACCGATCACGGAAGTAGCGTATATGTGAGATGGGTCATCAAATTTGGTTTCGGCTTTTCCTACCAGCTTTCCGTTTCTTTTGGTAGAGGTTTCAAGAGGAATATCAACCATATTGGCACTAAGCAGCTTTTGTATCCCTTTGTCTGCGGGATAAAGAAGCGTTTTTTCCAGGATGGTTCCATCAGATAATGTTTCTTTAGAAGAGGTCATGTTGCTATAAGTATCCTCAAAAGTACTTTCTGAGGTTGATACCAGTTTTTTTGCTGTCCCCGAAATATAGTTTTCTGTTGTAGCACTTTGCTTTGAAATGATTATTTTTTTCACAGGAACAACAGGGGCATCTCCTTCTATAATGTTAGACAAAGGAACTTGCTTTAGGTCATAACTCATCTCGTTTTTTTGAAGCAACTGTCCTTCACTGTAGGTTTCTTTTTTCTCAAGAAATCCCATACTACGGATATAGGTACTCATATCTTTGTCTGAGAACCCAAAAGAAGGTGTAATTCCAGGAGTAATATCTTCCGGATTTCTGAAGTAATATTTTGAATAGCTACCGTTAATCATATCTGTTACCTTGATATTGGTGTATCCAATGGGTTTAATTCCATCTCTTGATCCAATAAAACTAAGCTCTACACTTTGATCCAGTATTGTTCCGCTGGAACGTAACGGGTTGTCAAATAGGGAATATTCATATTTTGTATAACTCAGTGGAGAGGATGCTCCGGAGTTGAAGTTTTTAATGCTTTTGATGCGCAGGCCGTGCCCATAGTCATTGTCATCAATACGCGTTTTTTTAAATGCATAAAGTTCTATGGTCCCTTCACTTTTTCCCTGGAACGTAAAATTAAGGGTTCCTTCACTTTCAAATGTCAACATACCATTTTGGCAAAACTCATTATTATTGACACCATAAGTATAGAGTTGGGGTTCAACACCGTTAATGTATATGGAATATTCGCGAGTTCCCGGTCTAACCGGAGGTCCGTAGTATAAAGCATCAAATTTCACCATCGCCACCTTATAATCGGCGGGGACAGTATAGGGCGGAGGATATTGCCCGGGCTCTGTTCGATAGGTAATGGTCTTAATTTTTTCAAAAGGATAATGATCATAATAGCCATTTGAAGCACTATTGTTGTTGTGTGGTAGTGCTTGAGATTCAAATTCATACTCAGTCTTTCCTCCTGATGGAAGGGTAATGCTTTTCAATGCCCCATAGGTACATGCTTCACGGTTCCTAGCCTCTGCAGAATGTAAAATACCACTGTCAAAATCACAATAATTAAAAGCATTTGGATAGCCAAAGCTGTCGGATCCGTTATTAGATCCCGAAGGGATAGGATTATATTCAAAAGAAAATTTTTGGATCTGATTGCTATTTTTATCAAGATTAATGAGTCCAATCAGATGATCTCCGGATCTTTCAAAAGCATATTGATTGATGACTGTATTTCGGGTATCTTTGAGAACAAGTTTATCTAAAATGTACCAATCTGCATTCTTTTCTGCACTTAGTAAAGGAGCCGGACCTGCATGCCTGTAAAGATATTCTATACTTCCTATACCATGAACGGTAATTTTCTTGATTTTCTGCTGCTGTAGTGAACCCAGAAACTGATTATACAGTTCTGTTGTAGTTTCATATTCAATAACAGCTGCTTCTTCATTTTTGATATTAAAAATCTTAGACAGGAAAAAACCGCTGTTAACCATTCTTGTAATTGTGGTTATATCGCTTATGTTTATTGTATTGATATTAAGCTTATCAAAAAGATAGCTATTCCCTTTAGTATCAGTAATGGTAAAAGACTTTATTTTACCTTCCTTTGTATCTTTTGTAATGGCTATTTTATCGTTTGATGGTGATGTGTGTACAGCTTCCAGTTCCTGGGTGGAGCTATTATTGGTGATAAAGAATTTTCCGCTTCCTCCAGGATAACTATAAGAAAAAACATCAGAATCAATTTTCCCATTAGTGCTTTTACTATAATCTTCTGCTCTGCGGGTTTTATCTCTTACAATACTTCCAACACTGGAAAGATTCCAGCCTAGGCCTGCATCACTGATCAGACTAAATCGGTTAAGGCTCTCAGTAGTGTAATTGACTGACAAGTTAATACCAATACCTGTTGTGGGAACCTCTATCCCAAGCAGTGGAAGGCCTATATTAGGAATGCCTTGAAATACATTGGCATCACCGTTCGTCACATAATCATATTTTTGAAGGCCTATTTTATCCTGCGCAGAAATGCTGATATTTCCTAAAAGAGCAGTCAATAAAAAAGCACTTAGTATTAATTTTTTCATCTTTGTTTATTTCTTTATGAGTTTAGCATTTGCCGTTTTATTTCCATCCGTTTTTATCGTCACCAGATAAGCCCCCTGAATCAGATTCTGAGTATTGATCTTCGTTACTTTATTCTTCGTTTTCAAGCTCTGAAGCTGTCTTCCACCCATATCATACAGCATAATATCAGCTTCTTTGAAATCGAAACCTATTTCTACATAAGCATAGTCTGAAACCGGATTCGGATAAATTTTAATATCTTGTTTTTCAATTAATTTATTGATCTGGCTGTCTCCAAGCTTGACAATCTTCCAGTTCTCTTTTCCAAGTTCTTCCGCACTGGTTCCTGCCAGAATGATGGAGCCATCTCTGTTTAATTTTATGTCTGAAAGTCTTTCCTCTTTCTTTCTGGATTCTCCTTTCACATATTTTCTCCACTCTTCATTGCCGTCCTGGTTCAGGTACAGCATCCAGAAGGTTTCATCATCTGTCTTTATCTTTCCTTCTGCCTGTGTATAGCCTCCTAAAAGAATTCCTTTTGAGGATTTATCATCTGCTGAATGTAGGACACTCATTCCCATTAAAATATCTCTGTTTTTGAAATTGAAAGACTTTTGCAAGATTGCATCGCCTCTTTCGTTTAAAGAAATTAGCCATAAATCTGTTCCTTCTTCAATCCCTACCGTTTTATTTCCCGATCTCTCAGATCTGGATTCTCCACCGATTAAATATCCTGCCGATGTTAAAGCCAATGTTCTGATATGATCATCGCCTTTGCCACCAAAGTTCTTCTCCCATTCTACTTTTCCGGTTTTATCAAGTTTGACGATCCAATAATCTCCCTCGCCGAAATTATCCGTAGACTTAGCGGTTCGGGATACGAGATGCGAGGTTGCCGAAGAAGACTTATCCGTGGAACCCGAAACCCGGATCTCGGAACTTCTCGAGTAAATTCCCAACAACGCTCCTCCATCTCTGGTAGGAATCATTTTCTCCACTTCATCCAGACCTTTTCCGCCCAGAACAGTTTCAGAAAGTATTTTTCCATTTTTATCCAATCTTGAGACCCAAACATCTTTTGACCCATAACCGCTAGTTCCCTGAGGCTCTCGAAGGGAACTTTGTCTGTTTCCAGCGACAAAAAATCCTAGGTCTGTTGTTTGAATAACAGATCGTGCTTCCTCATCAGAAGAACTTCCCAATGTTTTCTGCCAAAGTTCATCTCCGAATTCATTGATTCTGATCAGCCAGACATCAGATCCACCTTTGGAATCTTCTTTTTTATCCAATCCTTTTCCGGAATAAGATGTTCCGGCCAGAAGAAAACCTCCTTCCTGAGTGGCTACAGAAGCCGAAAGATAATCATGATTCTGCCCTGAGAAATATTTCTCCCAAACCTGCTCTCCCTGCTGGTTCAGTTTGATTAAATGGAAATCGTAACCATTATTCTGTTGACTCCCTTCCTGTATTTTGGATGCCTGAATTGAGCTTCCCGAAATAAGATATTGCTGATCAATAGTCGTCGTAACCTGGCTTAGAAAATTCTGTGTAGAAGACCTGATGTCTTTCTGCCACAATACTTCCTGGGCAGAAAGCCCCAGAAGCGTGCACAAGGTCAATGCACAGGAGTAGAATTTCTTCATCTATTTGTGTTTTAAATTAATATTAGTTTTATAAATAATGCGGCAAATTTAACGTTTTTTAACATATCTACAAGTCTCTTTAATTAGATTTAATGTGAGTTTTATCACTTACCGAAGTTTTTATAGCACAATGTGTTTTGATGAGGTAAAGGTATCATCACATAGCGATAAAACGTGTCGTATTATAATCGTTCGGGAATAAATCTACGGTATTACGGAAGAGAATAATCAATAGAAATTAAAGTCTAAAGCAAAAAAAGAGAAACCCGAAAGTTTCTCTTTATTATATACTATTTTCAGTTAAAATATCTTTATCCCTGTAAAACCGGAATAATATGCTCCCATTGCAGCTGTTGTGCATAGTCCAGCGCTGTTTTTCCGTTTTTGGATCTTACATTTTTATCGGCTCCGGCTTGCAGGGCAATTTTTACAGAAGTTAAATTTCCGGCAATCGTTTCTTTGTGCAGAAGCGTAAGACCATTATCATCCGCATGAGTCAGTTCATCAGGATATTCCTGCAGGAATTTCACGAATTCTCCTTCCATATTTTTACTCATCGGATGCTCTGTCAGATTTTCAGGTTTTTCCTTTTGCTCGTTCACCACGAGTATATCATTGAAATCTCCGAAATCCAGCTGCCAGGCGTCATCATGCTCCTTTCTTTCATCTTCCGGCATATCGGCACGCATTTTATGAATCGTAAATCCGCCGTAAGTTTTCGGTAGAGTATTTTCAGATGAAGAAAACAGTTTGGAAAGTCCTTTCTGTTTCTTTACTGCCGGAGTAATGGCAAATAACCAGTCACTGATCTTATTCAGAGGAATTTCGAAATAATCTCCGGGCTGTATGTTGGTCAGTTCATTAGGCTCATTCATCAGGAAACCGCTTACATGGTCGCCGTCAAAATCAATTTCATTGATCCACATATGCTCCACGGTATTTTCTCCGGTTTCAGGATCTTCCTGGCTGAATGAAGCTTTCACACAGGCCAGATCAAGACCCGGTATAATCCTTCTGTTTTCCCAGGACTGCTCCCGCCAGAAATATTTAAAAGTTTCTCTTGCTTTTTCATACGCTTCGATCATTTTGGGATCTTTCCCATCAGTAAATACAAACGAATTCTCTTCCATTGTGATTGGTGATTGATAAGTTAATAGTTGATAATGATGCCGGGTTCAAAAGTGTCTGAAACGCTCTTAAACCCGGCATGTTTTATTTTACTAAAATACGAAAAAACGTAAACAAATGTTTGAATTTTTCGGTAAAATTTTAATGTATTTTTATTCTTTATCTGCCATTTTAGGTAGGAGGGCAGCGGTTTTGTAGTAACTTATATCTGCGTCAATCTTGCTTTGCAGATTTTTAAAAGTAGCATATTCATAATGTTCCCATTCTTCATCATTGTCAGGATTGGGTGTTTTGTCTATAGCCAGTTCCAGTTTTCCGTCTTCCTGATAGCTGAATTCGATAGCGGCATATTTTTCACCGTTTTCATCATCAGCATACCAGCATTTCGTTGTTCTTTCCGGTATCGGCTGAAGTGTTTCATTATCAAGTATTTGAGAGCAGATGAAATTTTCAGGGTCATGGTGATAAAAAACGGTCTTTGAAACCAAAGGTTTTTCATCTACAGCCAGGGAATACATTTTATTGGTGGCAATGATGAAATCTCCGGCATTTTCCCTTTTCTCAATATCAAAAAGATCAGATTTTTCCTTCAGATAGTTCACGATCTCTTTTTCATCCTCCTCGTGGTTTATGAAATAATTGATGCTGTATATTTCATCTTCGGTGAGAAATTCAATTTCTTTCAGCACTTCAGAATCTTTTTCGTAATAATATAAATGATAGTCGTCTAATTTCTCAGCTTTGGCTTTTGAAATCACTTCTCCAAAAATGTTTTTGTATACTTTTTTCATGTTAGTCGTTTAATGTAGGTTGTGTTACCATTGTGTTTGTGTCAGGGAAAATTGGGAATATCTTACACACCTTTAAATCCCGCAGCCTTTAGATACAATTATCCTGCTTTGGTTAAGTTGGCTTTAGGAATTTTATGCAGTTTTGTGCAGCATTTTTTCAGGATGATTATTCCTGAAGTTCAAAAGCCATTGATATTTACAGTTGTGGTAGAAATTCGTTGATAGTGTCAGAATACACTTATCATTAACGGAATTGTGATCCGTTAGGAGGATTAGGGTTTTATTCTGGTTGTCTGTATGACATACCATTTGTACTTTTTCCCATATGCATGGACGCTATCCACGAGTTTAAAATGTTTACTTCTGTACTCAGTTTTCATGGGTGTTTTTTTTATGAGTTCAAATATATTTAAAATCAGAGAATTAAGGAATAATATCTGAATTTTTATAATAAGGATTTTTTGATAAGAAACCCGGGTATATTAGATCCATCTCTGAAGCGTAAATATATGGGGTCTCTGCATTACAGTGTTCAATGGCGGAAAACTCACCATGATCATCATATAAAAGCTCTACACTATACTGGAGCTGTTCGTCAAAATAATATTTTCTGATGATGACTTCTGATCCTCCGTTAAAATAATTTTCTTCCTTTTCATAAATCATCCGGTCATTGTTGTCATAAAGGCTGGTAAGATAAAACTCATCGTTCTTTCCCTTACTGTAGGCTGTACTGAATTCTTTCCTGTATCCACCAATATTTTCAGTTCTTATCAAAGAAAAATCTATCTCATGGAATGTTTTTACCAGAGCTGAAACTATTTCCTCTTCAGATTCATATTCCTTTATAAAATATTGAAATTCAGAATATTTGTCTACAATAGTGTTGTCAAAAGGAGCAGCATGTAGAAAAGCTTTCCATAAAAAAAGTATCTCCTTAAGATCTGAAAAAGGAATTTCCTGGAGGTGTGTCTGCTCAGGATCAATATCCTCAAACAGAGCGGAAGTATCTGTGTATCTCATGGTGAGAAAATCAAGATAGGTCTCCATGCAGTATTCGGGATCATAGAAGCCTTCTGAAATAATGAAATTAATCTCTGAAACTATTTCATCAATACTTTCGTCATCTTTAAAACGGCTTAGAAAATAGCCTAGGAAATCATTGTCCACACGATGTATGGCTGTTTTCATATTAACCGTCTTATCACTGGGAAAAGTGAAGGGACGGTCTACAAAGAAGAGCTTATATTTTTCTAAAATCTGCATTGCTTCATGATTAAATGTACATCGGGACAGATATTGAGATTCAATAGGTTGATTAGTTTTTATTAGAAAGATAAAATTTGATTTTTTTATTTCTGCTTGGTATTGATTTTTAAATTAAACATCTTTTATAAAGTCTTCGTATTCATAGTAAAACCTTTCAAAGCCATCCATTTTATCCCAGAAAAATTCGAAAATTTCCTGCCAGGTATTTTTGTTGAATACAGAAACCCCGTGTTTTTCAACCCAGATTTTGCTGATTACTTTTCCATTGTCAAGCGTAAAAAATTCTTCTTTTTGAAAGTCTCCTATAAAATCTTTCAAAATATCTTCCAAAGACCAGATCTTATAATAATACGCATTCCGGAAGATCTCATCCTTCATTTCGATATCCAATGAGACCTCCGCTTTTTTATTATCGGCATTAAATTTAAATGACATATCCTTGATCTTCGTATCATAGAGGAGCCATTTTCTGGGAAAAGACTTTCCAAAAGCCGTCCAAAATTCCTTTTTTAGCTGTTGAGCTTCTTGTTTACTGAACATGTGACAAACATAAGAATTTAATGGGAAAAGAACAACGTTATGAAAGTTAATGTATCAATTAGAGAAAATACATTTTTTCGATCATCATGTTCCCATTTATATTATTCAAACTATTTTCTTATTTTTGCTGTAATGCTTTCAAAAAAATCCCAATATGCTTTTAAAGCGCTTTCGTACCTTGTAGAAAAAAGGAATGATGGCCCGGTCCTTATATCCGAAATTGCGGAACGTAAGAAGATCCCTTTAAAGTTTTTAGAAAATATCCTGCTTGAATTAAAAAAAGCAGATATCCTTGACAGTAAGAAAGGGAAGGGAGGAGGATACTTCCTGAGAGAAAACCCTGAAAATGTGAAACTGGCCAAGATCATCCGATTAGTGAACGGCCCTATTGCCATGCTTCCCTGTGTCAGCTTAAACTTCTATGAAAAATGCGAAGACTGCAATGAAGATCACTGCGGGCTGCATGATGTGCTCATTGAAGTACGGGACGCCTCACTGAATATTCTCGAGAAAAAAACTTTAATGGATCTGGTTGATTAACCCGGTCCTTTTTTTTTGAATAATTAGTCTACTTTTTTGGTAGGATAATATTTTTATTTGATATTTGCAGTAGTCCAAATGACCCAATCACACTAAAAACTGCTCTGGTGCAGGTTTTAAAAGTTTCCGAGACCTTTAGATCTGCCAAAAGATCTGGATCCATGAAACTGAAAAGGTAGAGCAGGGGCTGTAATGATATTTAATATGATAATTTCAAGAAAAATTCAGATAAGACTCAATGTATTCTTTGTTACAGCTGCAGTCCTGCTGATCTCCGTTTTGTCCATGTACGAACTCGGCTATATGGATGAGCTGCTGAATATTTTAGCCAAAGACAATTATGTATTTTACTGGATGCTTCTCGTAGGAGTTGTGGCAGAAATTGTAGCGGGATCTATGGGAATGGGCTATGGGGTGATTTGTACAACGACGCTTTTATTCCTCAATATTCCGCCTCATATTGTAAGTGCAAGTATTCATTCTGCGGAGAGTTTTACGACTGCTGCGGGAAGTTTAAGTCATATCAAGCTTAAAAATGTAAGTAAAAGTCTGGTTAAAAAACTGGCCATTCCGGCAGTCATCGGAGCCGTTATCGGAGCGGTAAGTCTTACGTATCTTGGTGAATATTATGCTAAAATTACCAAAACGGTTATCGCTTTTTATACCCTTTATCTGGGAATTCAGATTCTATCCAATGCTTTTAAAAAGAAACAGAACCGGGCTATGAAAAGGAAGACAAACCTTACAAGGCTGGGCGTTATTGGTGGATTTATAGATTCATTTGCAGGAGGTGGCTGGGGTCCATTGGTGACCGGAACCCTGATCAAAAATGCATTCACGCCAAGATTTGCGGTGGGAAGTTCTACTGTTGCTAAATTTATATTAACCATAACAGCTGCCGTTACTTTTTTCTTTACCCTCGGAATCCAGCACTGGAATATTATCCTGGGACTTCTGATCGGTGGAATTATCACGGCTCCTTTTTCTGCCATGCTTACGGCAAAGCTTCCGGTGAAAAAAATGTTCATAGTCATTGGAATCCTTGTGATTGTAATGAGTTCCATAACTATTTATAAATCAGTTTTTAATTAAATCAGACAGAATTTGTAGAAAAATAAATGCCTGAAAAACATTTTTCGTTTTGAAAATATTCTACTTTTACACCACTAAATATTAGAACATGAATTTACATATAGTAGCGCTTTTTAAGTTTAACGAAAACTATCTGATGGACGCTGTAGAGCTTTTTCAAAATCTGGTAAAAGAGACGAGAAAAGAGGAAGGATGCCTTCAGTACGACCTTATCGAGGATAAAGATAACAAAGGAACTTTCTTTCTGATCGAACTTTGGGAAAGCGTTGAGCACCATAGCAGACATCTTGGACAGGACCACCTTCTTAATTTCCGTAAAGATGCTTCAAAAATGATGGAAAGTGCTGCGGAGGTGTATAAAGGGTTTAAGATTTATTGATTTTAAAGATTTAAAGATTTAAAAATTGAAGAATTTAAAAATTAGGGTTAAGTAATCATTGGACCTCTTAATCTTTAAATTTTTCAATGCTTTAATTAAAAATAAAATAACAAATAAAAGGCGGTTTCAGATTCTGAAACCGCCTTTTGATTAGAAAAAATAGAAAGTATTAAAATTTTGAGTTTATTTTACGATAAGTTTTTTCGTTTCCGTACTGCCTCCGAAAGTGATTTTTACGATATAGTTTCCGGCAGTAAGGTGAGATAAGTTCAGATCCTGCTTGTAGAAACCAGCCTGATTGCTAAGTTCTGCAGTATGTACTATTTTCCCGGTAAGGTCATAGACTTCTATGCTTCCTTTATTGTTTGCTTTTTCTTTAACATCAAAAAGAACAGTTACTTTTTTATCAGCCGTTGTTGGGTTTGGATAAATCCCGAAAGAAGCTTTTTTGCTTACTTCTGTGATCCCTAAAGTGGCTGTAATCTTCTTGTATTTGAAATACATATTTCCGGTTTGGGTACCTTCATTTGAGATGAAATACATTCTGTAATAGTCTGTGCCCTGTTTTACATAATATACTGCGTCAGAATATACTCCCGAAGTAGGCTTCCATGAATGACCGATAGTCGTAATATTACCGGAGAATGCTGTTGAAGCCGGAAGAGTAGAAGTTGCCGTTTCCTGAGTTTCAGGTCTTACTTTGGCTACTGAAATATTCGAATTTTGGATAACTCCGGACATTCTGTATTTCATGGTTTGCGGATTTCCCTGTGGGTCGGTATAAGGATAATCTGTGTAATATCTTGTAAACATCATGTCCCAGTTAGATCTTGCAGGCTCAAGGTTGGAAACCTTTTCACCGGTAGCAAATGAGAAGTAGTTGAAATAAGCATCATCAGATCCGTTGGCAACTGTTTTGGTTTGTGTAGCATCCCATGAAGAGGTTGCTGCATTCCATTTTGCATATTTAAAAGTATATCCTCCAAAATAATCTTCGATCATAAATTTCACAGACGCCCCTGAAGCGTACTGCATGATGAAGATTACTTTTCCTTCTACGTGATGGTTTAAAGGGTTATATTCTCCCCATCCATACGTTGCAGATCCTTGTTCAAATGCACCTTCCTGCAGATAGGTCGTGTTGTCAACATTAAAAAGTGGAGCTCCGTAAGAAGCGATGCTATTGCTTGTGATGTTGTTCCAGTCAGCCGGATTGGCAGATGCCTGATACACTTTGATATCATAAGCATCATTAATTCTTGTTCCAAAATTAGTTGCAGATGCTCTGTAAAAAGCTACATCCCATGAATTAGCGGGCTGTGATACTATATTATTGGCACTAAAGTCGAAAAAAACGCGGTTCTGGTAACTGCTCCCCATAGACAGATTAACTGTCGTGTATCCATTAGCATCCGTCTGTGCCAGTACTGTTTGTTGAACTGAAAGTGCAAACAGAGAGGTCAAAAGTAATTTTGTTTTCATAACAAGTAAAATTTATATGGTATTCTTATTTAGAATGATTCCACAAAAGTATATAATTATTTTTAATCATTCTAAATAAAAACATGATATTTATCCTGTTTCATTATAATTCCGTGATCAATACTGGTATTTTTGGCATAAAAAAAAGCCGGCTGGAAAACTTCCAGCCGGCTTTATAAAGGGATACTGTCTAATAAACCTTATTTTTTGATGAACTTAGATTTTACTACTGAACCTTCTGCAGTTTCCACAAGCATATAGTAAACGCCTGTATGCAATCCACTGATGTCAAATTTTTGTGCTTTTAATTTTCCTTCAGCAACTTTTTGTCCTGAAGCAGAATAAACTTCAATATTTTTAGGTTCTGTTCTTGTGATAAATTCTAAAGCTGTGTTGCTTGAATTTACTGCAAATTTGAAGTTCTCATTTACTTTAGCAGTATCATTAACTCCTAAAGAAGAAGAAGCTTTATATACTACATCATCAACCTGTATTGCTACGTGAGTGGCTGAAGGTGTAAATTTAAAAACGATATATGAACCTGTAGAAGCTGGAATATTAACAGTGATATTTTGTGTTACTCCAATTGTCGTTACATTAATAAGATTCCCTACTGGTACGAAAGTAGTCATGTCACTAGGGCTTGTAGAAACCCCGATCTGAATGGTTCCAGGACCTGGAGAAGGAGATACCAATGTCGTTGTGAATGTTAAAACTTTATTTCCTGTAGGAGCCTCTATCTGAGGAGAAATAAGGTAAGAAGAAGCTGTTGCATTATTACCGGCATAAGCCTGGATGAATTTCTGAGTATTATCATTTTCAAGTGCAGCTACAATCATTCTAGGCGGTGCTGGTGGAAATGCACCCGTAATAGGAGCAACTACTGCAGCCCAGCCTCCCTGTGGAAATGTGGTGGTTCCAATAGTAAAGTTGTTGAAATTTTCATTAAGCGCAGCTACTTGTGCATTCGCTGTAACAGCCGTAAACATTAAAGTTCCTAAAAGTAGTTTTAATTTCATAACGTATCTTTATTTAGAATTATTCCACAAAAATAAGTATTAATTTTTAATTGTTCTAAATAATCATAAATTTAACGTTTAAATTTTATTATTGATCCCATACAAAATCATTGCTCTTTCATTACAGGAAGAGATGAATCAGGTATGGAAAGTAGAAGAGGGAGAAAACAAGTTGTTTGAAGTGAGAAATACACTCACAGGATTATTTTAGTATGACTGCGAATGATTATAAAACCATTATCAGCTTCCAGTCTCCCTATTCCGGCTTCCTATCCACTAATTTTTTATTGCCTGCCCCAGATTCATCTGTTTCTAATAAATAACTCTCTTTTTGCAGTTTATTTTAATTTGAACGAAAAAAATTATGATAAATATCAATTTTTGATTAAAAATATTTACACAAGCGCTTCTCTAGAATGTTGTTTGTTGTGAAAAGGCAAAAAAAGAAATAATATTTTCCATTATTTTTAACTATTCTAAATAAAGCGTTATATTTGCCAAAATTTTACTCTATGAAGAAGAAAGTGCTTTCCGTTCTATCACTATCCATTGCCTTTTGGATGAACGCACAACAAAAAGATTCTCTTAATAAAAATAAAATAGAGGAAGTTGTCATTACAGGACAATATACACAGCAGTCGATTAATAAATCTATATATAAAGTTGACGTAATTGATGCCCAGCAGATCAAAAATATGGCTGCAACCAATGTGGCAGATGTTTTAAATCAAAGTCTTAACATACAAATTACACCAGATACCCGCTCAGGAAATTCTACCGCTAATATCATGGGGCTTGACGGGAATTATGTAAAAATATTAATTGATAATATTCCGGTAGTAGGAGATACAGGACTTGGAAGCAATATTGACCTAACCAAACTTTCCCTGAATAATGTAGAAAGAATTGAGATTGTAAAGGGAAGTATGGGGGTAGAATATGGAAATGGAGCAGTAGCCGGAGTCATCAATATTATTACCAGAAAAACAAGCACAAAAAAGGTTGCTGTAAAAGCATCTCTTCAGGAAGAAACGGTAAGAGATAACTACGACCTTAAGAAGAAAGGAAAGGGAAGACATATTCAGAACTTTAACGTAGATTATAATATAGACAACAATTGGTTTGCGAATATCAGTTTCAATCATAACCAATTCATGGGGTACGAAGGCGAGAGTAAAGGATATAAATATTTTGGGACAGACCCGGAGATAAAAAGAGGCTATGAATGGAATCCGAAGGATCAATACGACGCTTCTGCATTGATAAGATACAGCAAAAACAAAACTTCATTCTATTATAAACTTTCTTATCTGAACGAGAAATTTAATTTTTATAATCCTGAGACCAACAGGATTCCTCTTAACGATGGTCTGGGAGGCGTTGTTTACCAGAGCAGAGATAGAGAATACAATACCAACAGATGGATTCATCAGTTCAATATCCAGGCAAATTTAGGGGATATCCGATATATGGGAGACTTTTCTTATCAGACCCAGGATAGAAAATACTTTGATTACAACTACGATATTCCTAACAGATCTGTTACCAGTAAAGATGAAAAAAGATCATATTATCAGACAGATATCGTGTATTCAAGAGGGATGTTCAGTAATTTTCTGAACAATAAAACTTTTGATTTCCAGCTTGGTTATGAGCTGGATTATACCAATGGCCAGGCAGCGCTTATTGCAGGCCAGTTTTTTGGTGAATCTGTGAAAAGAAAAATCTTTACCTATTCCAATTTCCTTTCAGCGGAATGGAATATCTCAGATAAATTCTCATTAAGACCAGGGGCAAGACTTTCAGTAAGTGATATGTTTGATAACCAATTCAATTACTCCCTTTCTGCGAGACTGAAAACTTCTGACAACTCAAATCTGAGAGCTGTTGCCGGGACGGCCAACCGTTTTCCTACCTACGATGAGCTGTTTACTTTCTTTGTGAATATTAATCATGATGTTCAGGGAAATCCTGATCTGAATCCTGAAAAAGGGTTTTCTGCAGGTCTTTTCTGGGATCAGAATTTTTCAGCCGCTAATGACTGGAAAATAGCTTATAGTGTTAATGCACTCTATCTGGATGTACAGGACAGAATAGAAATGGTGATGATAAAAAGACCTTCCACCTATAAATATATGAACCTCAATACCTACAGAAACATGCTTTTATCTGCAAACGTAGATTTTAGAAAAGATCAGTTGGCATTTTCTTTAAGAGGTTCGGTGAATGGTACTTCTGTGTCATTAAATGAATTGGAACATACTTCTCCTACAGATTTCCAATATCTTGTACAGGCAGGAGCATCCGTAAATTATAAACTGAAAAATATAGGGACAGGCTTTTCTCTATACTATAAATATACAGGTCCCGGAAGAAACTATGTATTGGAAAATGATATCGAAGGTTTCAGACTTGGTAAAACAGACGGTTTTCATATGATGGATTTTATCGTAAGTCAGCCACTTTGGAAAGATCATCTTGAAGTGTCTGCGGGGGTGAAAAATATATTTGACGTTACAAGTCTGAATTCTACTTCCAGTGCAGGAGCTGGCCATATTGCAGGGGCAGACCGTATTAATTTATATTACGGAAGAAGCTATTTTGCAAGATTAATTTATCAATTTTAAAACTAAGCTATCATTATGAAATATTTAAAAATAGTATCTCTTCTGTCCATCATCGCTTTGCAGTCATGTCTGTCAGCAGATGAAGATCCGGTGCCGGTTGCTCCTCTTACGGGATCAGTAGTAGATGTTGCAGTAGGAGGACCTACAGAACCTAACCAGGTGTGGATTGATTTAAGTGACTACAAAAATGCGGTTACTAATACAAGAACAGACTGGGACCTTGGGTTTTATACAGGAGATGCATTTCGCGTAGTGATCAATGGATCTATAGCAATGACAGTTGCAAAAGTTCCTAATGCCACAGATATCAACATGGTAAAGGAATCAGATGTTGCTGCACTGAAAACAACGGCTCAGGTGGGAACATTCAATGCTTCCAATATGCAATATGTTGATAATCCTATTGGAAATTTCCTGACACAAACTACAGGAATCGATGCCATTAAAGAAAACGATGCAGAAAATCCGATTTATCTGGTGAACATGGGAAGGGATGTTCCACCTTCCAGCAATATTGGAGCCGGATCTGTAAATTTATCAGGAGCTGCGAGAGGCTGGAAGAAAGTGCAGATTCTACGTGCCCTGAACGGATACAAAATACGTTATGCTGATGTAGAAGCCACAACTTATAAGGAATATCTTATCGCAAAAGATACAGAGTATAATTTTACCTATTTCAATCTTAAGACCGGAGCACCCGCTAAGGTACAGCCTAAAAAGAAAAAATGGGATTTAGCATTTACAACGTTTACCAACGAAGTATTCTCAGCTCCGACTACCAGTGCGGGAAGCTATTTCTATGCTGATTTTATTATCACCAATACGCTGGATGGCGTTGGAGTATATCAGGTAAATGCAGGAGGTAATCTTGAACAGGCTTATAATGCATTCAAATTAAGTGATGTAGATCAGTCTAAATTTATTTTTAATGACCAGCGAGCTCTTGGAGATAAATGGAGAACGACTACCGGAACACCGGATATACCACAACCATTTGTATACTCAGACCGCTTTTTTGTCCTAAAAGATGCAGAAGGATTTTATTTTAAATTGAGATTCAATGCTATGAAAGACAAAAATGGAAACCGTGGTGCTTCCAATTTTGAATTTGACCCTTTATAATCAATCAAATAAATCGTATATCATGAAAAAAATAATTCTTGCAGCTTCCATTCTGATGGCAGTGTATTCATGCAAAAAAGAAGAAGGTGCAAAAAAAGAAAATACAACAGAAACCTCTGCTGAAGCTCCGAAAAGCAACAATAAAATTGTTACACTAAGCGGTGGAGTTACAGAAATTGTAAGTGCATTGGGCCATGAAAAAGAAATCGTAGGAACAGATGTTACAAGTACTTATCCTGAAACTTTAAAAACTACAGCTAAAGGACTTGGTCATGTAAGATCAATGACGATTGAGCCTATCATGGCGGTAAATCCTACTTTAATTTTAGCTTCAGAAAAAGATATCAATCCTGAATTGATGACCAAGATTAAATCTTCAGGAATCAAAGTTGAGGTTTTCAAACAGGATTACACCGTAGATGGAACCAAAAAACTAATTGCTGATGTAGCAAAAGCGGTTGGAAATACAGAGTATCAGAAATTAAATGATAAAATCGATGCTGATTTAAAGCAAATCCAGCCTATCGCTAAAAAACCTAAAGTATTGTTCATCTACGCAAGAGGAAACATGCTGATGGTTTCAGGAACAAAAACACCAATGGATGCACTGATCAGCCTTGCCGGCGGACAGAATGCCGTAACCGATTTCGAAGATTTCAAACCTTTGACACCGGAAGCAGTCGTAAAAGCTAATCCGGATGTTTTATTCTTCTTCTCAACCGGCCTTGAAGGTGCAGGAGGAAACGAAGGAGCACTTAAAATGCCGGGCGTAGCACAAACCAACGCAGGTAAAAACAAGAAGATCATCGCAATGGATGGAGGGTTAGTTTCAGGTTTCGGACCTAGACTAGGAGAAGCAGCATTAGGATTAAACAAACTTTTAATTGAGAACACAAAGTAAACTGTACTTTTATCTAATAATAGGTGCCGTACTGCTTGCTATCATAGCAGTACTGGCGCTTAATACTGGAGTCTACGACTTCGGAGGAATGTCACCCTTCAAAGTTTTATGGCAATATATAAAAGGAGATCCCGACTTATCTATAAGCAACAAATATGTGATCTGGGATGTGCGGGCAGCAAGGATCATTATGGCCATTTTAATAGGAAGCATGCTGGCGGTTTCCGGAACCGGTCTGCAGGGGCTTTTCAAAAACCCTCTGGCGACAGGAGATCTGATAGGTCTTACATCCGGGGCAACATTACTGGCGGCAATTGCCATTGTTTTAGGAGGACATTTCAAACAGTATCTTCCTGAAGCCG
This sequence comes from Chryseobacterium sp. OV279, assembly GCF_900128945.1. GTDB lineage: Bacteria > Bacteroidota > Bacteroidia > Flavobacteriales > Weeksellaceae > Chryseobacterium. The sequence continues at coordinate 721,920 of NZ_FQUD01000002.1, forward strand.
TACAATTTTCAATAGTAGGCATTGCAGCATTTATTGGTTCCCTTTTATCCATGATGCTTGTATACAGGATTTCTACGGCTGGTGGAAAAACCAATGTAGTGATGATGCTTCTTTCCGGAGTAGCCATTACCGCAATCGGGTTTTCGATCACCGGATTTTTGATCTATATTTCAAAAGATGAGCAACTCAGAGACCTTACGTTCTGGAATCTGGGAAGTCTGGCGGCAGCGACGTGGACGAAAAATATTATTTTAGCAGTCGTTCTGGTCATTTCTTACATCATTCTGCTTCCAAAGGGAAAGGCTTTAAATGCCATGATGCTTGGGGAAAAAGATGCACAGCATTTAGGAATCAATGTGGAAAAGCTTAAAAAGCAGATCATTATTATTGTCGCATTAATGGTGGGAACATGTGTGGCATTTTCAGGAACGATAGGATTTGTAGGGCTTATTGTCCCTTACATTCTAAGACTTTTGTTTAAATCCAATTACACATTTATCCTGCCTTTATCAGCCATATGCGGAAGTATATTATTGTTGACGGCAGATACGTTCAGCAGAAGTATTGTAGAACCTTCGGAACTTCCGATCGGGATTCTTACAGCACTGATGGGAGGTCCTATTTTTATTGCTATTTTAGTTAAATTCAAAAAATCTCTGTAATGATAAAGGCACATCAGATCAGTTACAAACACAAAGACTTCCATATTCTGGACGGGATAGATGTTGCTCTTGGATACGGTGAATTTCTTGCCATTGTAGGCCCGAACGGAGCCGGAAAATCAAGTTTGCTAAGCGTTTTGGCTAATGAGATCAAGTCCAGACAGAAAATACTGTTTAAAGATAAAGATATCACGCAATGGGATGTGAGAGAACTGTCTCAGCACAAGGCTAAATTTTCTCAGCACAACAGCAATGATATTCCGCTTGAAGTAAAAGATGTGATCATGATGGGAAGGTATCCCTATTTCGATGCCCAACCCGGAAAAGAAGATCTTGAAGCCATGAATAATATGATGTATGAAACCGACATCTTTCACCTTAAAGACAGAGAATACAACACCCTGTCCGGAGGTGAAAAGCAGCGTGTACATCTTTCAAGAGTCATGGCGCAGCTCGAAAATGAAATTGCCCACAAGCTGGTCTTTCTCGATGAGCCGCTGAATAATTTGGACATCAAACATCAGTATAAGGCGTTGGAAATTATTAAAAAATTCACCAAAAAAGCCAACAGCGCTATCGTTGTACTGCATGATCTGAATCTGGCAGCCCAGTTTGCCGACAAAATTTTATTAATGAAATCAGGAAAGGTGTCTGCATACGGAACGCCACAGGAAGTATTCACAGCTGAAAATATCAGTCATGCCTATAATTTTCCGTGCACCATCTGCGAACACCCAATTACCAATAACCCAATGATCATTTTTGGATAACCATGGAAAAAGATGAATTAAAAATCCTCGCTCAGAACCTTGCCAATCCACAGGGAGAAAAAGGAGTTGAGATCGGCGAGATGATGAACGCTACCAACATCAGCATGACCTTAGAAAGCGTCAAAACGCTTTTAATAGAAGATGATGAACACATCCTTGAAATAGGACACGGAAATGCCGGACATCTGAAAAATATTTTAAGCAGAGCCCAAAATCTGAAATACACAGGAGTAGATATTTCTGAAACCATGTACAATGAAGCAAAAAAGCTGAACAAAGACTTTGAAAGCCATGCCGATTTTGTATTGTATGAAGGAAAAAAACTTCCCTTTGAAGATAAAACGTTTGATAAAATATTTACCGTCAATACCGTTTATTTCTGGGAAAACCCGGTTGAGTTTCTCAATGAGATCTACAGAGTTTTAAAGAATGACGGAACTTTCGTTCTTACTTTCGGACAGAGAAAATTCATGGAAACGCTGCCGTTTACGGAATTTAATTTCACCATGTACAGCAACAGCGAAATGGAGGAGTTGGTTTCCAAAAGCCACTTCAAGAGAATGAAAATTTCTGAAAAAGAGGAAGATATTCAAAGCAAATCCGGAAACGAAACCATCCACAGAATTTATACAGTTTTAACCATAAAAAAATAAAATAATGAGCACGTTAGTTAATGATTTAAAGGAAAAATGGGAAGCTCTGAAAGCAGAAAATCCACATATAAGAATAAGAAACGCTGCGGCACAGTTAGGCGTAAGCGAAGCTGAATTATTGGTAACAAGCATTGGAGAAGGCGTTACGGTTCTGAATGCTGATTTCCCTGCTATCCTTACCGAAGCAGAGAAACTTGGAAAAGTTATGGCCCTTACCCGCAACGACGAATGCGTGCACGAAAGAAAAGGAATTTACCAGAACGGTGATTTCAGCAGTCCTCATGCACAGCTTTTCGTAGGAGAAGATATTGACCTTAGAATATTCCTTAACCACTGGAAATCTGCATTCGCAGTAGTGGAAGGAGATAAAAAAAGCCTTCAGTTTTTTGGAAAAGACGGTCTTGCCCTTCATAAGATCTATCTGACAAAAAACAGTGAGGAAGCAGCTTTCGATGCGATTGTAGAACAGTTCAAGGCTGAAGATCAGAATCAGGCATTCGCTGTTGAGGCAGTGGCTCCAAAAGCTCCTGAAAAAGCAGATGCTGAAATTGATGCGGAAGGATTCAAAAAAGCATGGACAGAATTAAAAGATACCCACGATTTCTTTATGATGACAAGAAAATTCGGGGTAAGCAGAACTCAGGCATTAAGACTGGCTCCGGAAGGATTTGCTAAAAAAATCGATAATGCTAAAGTGGTGAATGTTCTTGAAGATGCTTCAGAAAAGAATATTCCAATTATGGTATTCGTTGGAAACAGGGGAATCATCCAGATTCACACCGGAAATGTGAAGAAAACACTTTGGCACCAGCAGTGGTTCAATGTAATGGATCCGGATTTCAACTTACACCTTGATGTGACAAAAATTGCAGAAGCATGGATCGTGAAGAAACCTACTGAAGACGGAGAAGTAACGGCTATCGAAGTATTCAACAAAGAAGGAGACTTCATCGTTCAGTTCTTCGGAAAGAGAAAGCCGGGAATCCCTGAACTTCAGGAGTGGAAAGATCTCGTAGCAGAATTAGAGAAATAATAATTAGATGATTTTGAATGGGCCGTTTTGTTTTTTAATTCAAGACGGCCTTTTGTTTTTGATGCAGATCACTAGATTTGCTTAAGAATAAATAAATCGCAATTTTTTTTAACCACAAAAGTCACAAAAGTTTATTAAAGACTTTAGTTATTTCTAAAGTTAATACATTGCGCATAAGAAGTACACTTAAGTTGTGTGAAAATCTTTTGTAGTTTAAAATCAGCGTACAAATTTGTGTTATCTGTACAGCAATATTTGTGTAATTTGTGTTTAAATCAATTAAAATCAGCGTAAAAATTTGTATAATTTGTGTTTAAATAAAATAAAAATGAAGAATATTTTCATAGCCGTTTTGCTGGCAGGTTTTTGCTCATTAAGCGGGCAGGAGATCAGAGCCTATCAGTTTTATGACAAGAAAGGGAAAGAAGTAAAGACTGAAAAACTGGTTAAAGAACTGGCTGAATATGATGTGGTTTTCTTTGGTGAAAATCATAACAGTTCTATCAACCATTGGCTTCAGCTGAAAGTGACGGAAGGTTTATTTCAAAAGAAAAACGGACAGATCATCCTGGGTGCAGAAATGTTCGAAAGAGATAATCAGTCGCAGCTGAATCAATATCTGGAAGGAAAATTTGATGCTAAAACATTGAAAGATTCCGCCCGTTTGTGGAATAATTACGCAACGGATTACAAACCTTTGGTTGATTTTGCTAAAGCTAAAAAACTGAACTTTATCGCAACCAATATTCCAAGAAAATATGCGTCTCAGACGGCAAAAGAAGGTTTGGAATCTTTGAACAAATTAAGTGACAAAGAGAAAGCTTATATCGCTCAGCTTCCGATTAAAGTAACGCTGGATACTCCCGGGTATCAGGAAATGAAAGCGATGATGGGTGATCATGCGGAAGGAACAAAAGTGATGAATTTCATCTCCGCACAGGCTACGAAAGATGCTACCATGGCTGAATCTATCCTGAAAAGTATGCAGGCCGGAAAAACGTTTATCCATTACAACGGAAATTATCACAGTAAGGAATTCGGTGGAATTTTTTGGTACATTAAGCAGAAGAACCCGAGTCTTAAAATGGCGGTGATCTCTGTTTTTGAATCTGAAGATCCTGAACTGAAAGTTCCTGCGAAAGAATATAGCCCGACAGATTTCAATCTGATCATTCCGGCTGATATGACAAAAACATTTTAAAATTCAATAGAAACGGGCTTTGGTCCGTTTTTTTTTGTTTAAAAATCCTGAACAGTTTGTATAAAACCTCCATTCCAGTTACCTGTTTGAGGGACATTATTTATCTTTGTATCACAAATAGTAAAAATGAAAAAATTATCTTTTCTGCTTATCCTTTTTATTGGTTTTATCAACGCACAAAAGTTGACACCCGGTGAGATTTCGATCATTAATAAAGGGGATATCAATATGGCGATGCCAATTTATCAGACTACAGACGCTGATCAGCATAAAACTTTACTTAGCCTTTCCTCAGAAATCAACCCAGTGGAGCCTAATACCGCTGTTTTAGTGAAAAGAATGAAAGAATCTTTGCTTTCAACAGACGGTGGAGTAGGAATTGCGGCACCACAGGTCGGAATCAACAGAAAAGTGATTTGGGTACAGCGTTTTGACAAAGAAGGAAGTCCATTGGAATATTTCATCAATCCGGTGATTGTCTGGAGATCAGAATTACAGAATCTCGGCCCGGAAGGAGATTTATCCATTCCCGAATTCAGGGATCAGTTTTACAGAAGCAAAGTGATTCAGCTGGAATATGTGGATTTGAAAGGACAGAAATACTCAGAAATCGTGGAAGGCTTTACCGCAGTAATTTTTCAGCATGAAATAGACCATCTTTTCGGAATCCTGATTTCAGATAAAAAAGAAAAAGAGAAGAACGATTCTTATAAGAAAGTGGATGCTTTTAAAAAGAGTGATTCGACAACGAGATAATTGTTTTTTTCTAAATATAAATTCAATTTTTCTTTAAGTTTTTACCATACTTTTTTAATAGAATAATTACTTTTTGTTTCTTGTATATGTACATTTCGGGAAATTACTACAGCCCCAGAAAGATCCATATTGACCATTTCTTTTAATAAGGTTCCCCCCACAATCTGGACATGAAATATTTCGGTTGATAGTAGAGTTGGCTATTATTTTTTTATCTTCAGTACGGTTGTTTTTCCTTGCAGTGAGGATTGTTGCGACAATTTCGTTCCTGGTCCGTTCATATATATAGGCAGAGTCATATTTTTTTATGGTTTTGATTAACTTATTGGTATAAACAACATCAGTATATGTTTTGGTCTTTAGGGTTGCCCTTTTTGTAAATGTAATTATTGAGTAATATCGTAAATAAGGATAGTTTTTCAGGACGTGTTTTAAAGCATAAATATGACCCTGATTTTGTAAAATAGGATTGTAAAACTTACGTCTGTACTTATAAATAACCTGAAACCAATACCTGTCTTTTTCATAGCCTAAAATCCAGCCTTTATAATTCTTGGTTTCAATAACGAATATTCCATAATCTGAAACAATAATGTGATCTATTTGTGAAATGGAGCCTTTAATCTTTAATTCTATATTATTCAGGACAATATATTCTTTATTGTTTAATCTTTTAAGAATTTCAGAAACCCTGCGTTCACCAATATACCCCTTTATTTTTGGAGTGTAATATCTAATGATTAAGTACAGGATGCCTAAGATAAAAATGATTAAAAAACTACTGTCCATGCTGTTTTTACACTATTTCTGTTGATGTTTTTTTGTTTTCCATTAGTAAATAAAAAATCTGTCTCCAAAGAAACAGATTTTTTATTAAAAAGGAATTAAACTTAGTTATTCGTAACCACAATTTTCACCTCCATATTATTTCTCGTCGCATTGGAATATGGGCAAATCTGGTGTGCTTTTTCCGTCAAGGCCTGTGCTTCTTCGATAGAAACTCCGGGAATATTCACATCCAGTTCTGCTGCCAGACCGAAACCACCATTTTCAATCTGTCCGATGCTGATCTTAGCAGTTACGGTTGTTTCTCCTGTTTTGGTTTTCGCTAAACTGATCACTCTGTTAAGCGCACTGTCAAAACAAGCCGAATATCCGGCTGCAAAAAGCATTTCAGGATTGGCAAAATCATCATTACCACCACCTAAAGCTTTAGGCATTCTTACTTCAAGATCCAAAACTCCGTTTTCACTTTTTACATGGCCGTTTCTTCCGCCCTGTGCAGTTACCTGTGTTGTATATAACGTTTTCATTTATTTTTCTATTTTGTTTAATATTTTTTGGATAGTTTCCTTAAGATGAATAAGATCTTCTGTTTCTACTCCGATCTTATTCTGTATTTTTCCGGGAATTTCACATGCTTTTTGCTGCAGTTTTTTCCCAGCTTCAGTTAGGAAAACTTCAACAACTCTTTCATCCTCTTTTTTTCTTTTTCGGTCGATGATTCCCTTGCTCTCCAGTCTTTTTAGAAGAGGCGTTAAAGTTCCACTGTCCAGAAAAAGTTTGTCACCGATATGGCTGACTGCAAGACCGTCGTTTTCCCATAATACCATCAAAACGAGATACTGCGGATACGTAATGTCAATTTCATCAAGAAACGGACGGTAAAGTCCCGTAATCTCTTTCGCAATCACATAAAGCGGAAAGCAGATCTGGTTGTCTAGTTGTAACGATTTTGAATTTTCCATAAGGCTGAGCATGAAAGGTTTGTTGTGAATATATTACTTTTTGATGATGAATTCCTCCATAGGAACTCTTACTTTTTTCATCGTTGAAAGCCAGTCTTTTTCTTCATCTCTATACCCAAGATACAGAAGGCTGACACTTTTTAATCCTAATTCTTTTAATCCAAGAATTTCATCTACCACTTCATTGCTGAATCCTTCTGCCGGCGTACTGTCGATTTTTAATTCCGCAGCCTGAGCCAAAGCAAACCCTAAAGCAATATAAGTCTGGCGGGCTGTATGGGCAAAATGTTCCGCAGAAGTCTGATTGCCATACATTTGTTTAAGCATATCCGTATAGCTTCCAAAGCGGCCCTGTGGCAGTTCTCTTACATCGGTATGATGGTCATACACTTTATCAATTTTTTCATTGGAGTAGCTGTCCCATGCGGCAAAGACCAAAACGTGTGAAGAATCTTTCATCACTTCAGGGTTTAAAGCTCCGGCTACCATTTTTTCTTTTAATTCCTGATTTTCCACTACAATGATACGGAAAGGCTGAAGTCCGGATGAAGTAGGAGCCAGTCTCGCTGCTTCTAAAATAGTATTAAGATCTTCCTGTGATACTTTTTTTGACGGATCATAAGCTTTTACAGCGTGTCTCCATTGTAAGTCTTGTATTAATGACATTTCTATTATTTTAAATTATACTTCTTTATTTAATCATCCCGGAAAAAAAATCCGGAGATGAATTTCTTTAGCAAATGTATGACTAATTAGATTGTGTGCAATTTAATTTTGATAGATTTAATTTATAGCGATCTTAGAAGAAACCGAAAATAGGGATATTACGGGTTGAAGAGTTTGAGGGTTTAGATTTTGAGGGTTTGAGGGTTTTAGAGTAGATGAGTTTGAAAGAGGGTTGCTAGTTTCTGGTTGCTAGTTTAAAATAACATTGCATAATTATAGTTACATCATATTTTATATCTGTTGTCTGAAATCTGAAGTCTAAAATCTGAAATCTTGTGTCTGCAATAAAAATTCACCTTTCACTTGCGAAGCAAAATTCACCATTGACATTTCTAAATGGTAGCCTCAACCTAAAATCAGATATCTAAAACAAATGTTTTATCCCGAACTCACGTTAAAACAATAAAAATCCCCATCATTCTCTGTGATGGGGGATTTTGAAGGATGTGGTTGGTTTTTTTCATCGGCCTGCTTTAAGTGCAGTATTTCGATTGGAAGGAGAGGAAATCCTTGTTAGGGAATTTCATTCACCTGTTTGATAATATTGGTGTTATTTTCTATACCTATATTATATGCTTTTCCTCTTTTTTTACTCTGGCTTGTTTTTTCCAGAAGGGCTTTATAATCTTCCGACTTTTTAGACAGGTAAAAGATCTGTGGACTTATTCCAATGGATACACGGGTGAATTCCTCCGGTTTTTCCGGATCTTCAGTGACATCAGTGATGACAGAGTTATTATACCAGGTCAGGTTCTGTGAACTTGAGTTTCCGGAACAGGATGTGATCATAAATAGTAGTAATAGTATATAAGTCCAGGGTTTCATAGAAAAAATATTTAGTAAACAGCTCCTGCAATTAAATTATTAAAACGGCAGAAGCTGTATAAGTTAATTAAAATCCACAGCTTCCAACATTTGGAGCCGGAGATGGAGAACATCCTGAAAGTGATGAGAATATCGTCAGTACACAATTCGTGTTCACTAAGTTATTGTCATACAGGTAAGAATTGGAAGGGCTTCTGTAGTACACATTTCCTGCAGTATTAGCATAAGAAGATACTGATGCAGATCCACATGTCGTGTTGATACAGGCGTTTCTCCATGCTGTATCCGTTACAGGTCCGCTAGGGAACAGAGAAGGATCAATGATTCTTTTTTCAGTAACGCCGGATGCATTTTTATAGCTTACCAGAATGGCAACGTGATAACTCCATGCAACGCAGCAGGTACCGGTAGAAGCTTTTAAGTTTCCGTATACAAATTGTTTTTCACAATCGTAGCCGTTGTTGATCAGGATTTGTCTCATTTTGTGAGCTCTTGCATAGCATCCGTCTACAGGATATCTGAAGGTAATACATGGCGAAGATGCTGTAGAAGTACCGCAAGCCTGATTTTTGATCAGGGCAAACATGCTGTTCAGGGTAGCTACGTTAGGCAGAACGCTGGTTAATTTGTTCGTTTCACTTTTAGCCTCTTTTGTATAAGCAGATTTGAAGAAACGTACATCTTCTTCGCTTCCTTTTTCTACTTTCGCAATTTCATGCGTGTTTGGCTTGATGAAAACCTGAATTGGAGATTCGTTTTTCACGGCTTCTCTGATCAGGCTGATGTACGCTTCATTCTCCTTTGTAGGCGTGATGGTATAAAACTGAGCTGTAACGATGAAAGATACTTTCAGGGTACCGTTTTCATCTTCAATTCCTACAGGAATCGTTTTTCCAAGAGCTGTCAAAGGCTTGTTGCTCGTTTCGTTCTGACTCATTTGCTGTTCTGCGTTAGAGTCGTTACAGGCATTGAATGACAAAGCTGCCACGAATACCATCATTGATAACAGAAATTTTCTCATAATTTTCATAGTTTGGTGGTTAGTAATAAAATGTATTGATCTAAGTTTTGGTGTGTGTCGTTTTCCAGTGAATAATAAAAAAATAGTTCACTTTAATGTGATATTAAAAGTAGACAAAAATAGTATACTGACAAATTATTTTTCAATAAAATGTTAATTATTTTAACATATGCTTGAGTTAAACCTGTATTTTAGGGGTTTTGAATGGTTTTTTATTATTAATATATCGGTGGGGTTTCGATAATCGTAAAACCTAAATCGCAAGCAGAGAATGACAAGAAGTGTGTTTTGAGACTTAAAAATGTAAAAAACTACTAATTAAAACATATAAAAAATGTCTGCTTATCGTTTTAATTGTTTCATCATCGCAAGGGTAAACAAAGGTTTTTTGAAATGAAACAACTTTAATAAAGATAAACAAAGGCATTCTATTTAAGAGCGTAAAACAAAAAACACCGGAAAAATCTCAAAAATTCAGAGGTTTTGATTGATGTGAAAATCTTGTATTTCGGAGATAAGTGAAACGCCTTTGTTTATCTTACTTTAAAGAAATTAAAATTAATTCTTTGTTTTTCTTTGTGTTAAAGAAAAAAAGCATTCTATATAATGACAACTCATTAAAATATAAAAAGAAAACCGACTGTAGAACTACGGCCGGTTTTTATTGTTATTGCGAAGAATATTATTTGTTTACAAGCTCAGCGCCGAAAACATCTGCAAAGTGCTTTCTGATCTTAGCTTTTAAATCTTCCACTTCCTCAGTAGTCAGATCTCTTTCAAGTTCTCTTTTTACAGAAGTTACCTGCTTGTCTTTGATACCGCACGGAACAATATATTCAAAATAACGCATATCAGTATTGACGTTTAAAGCAAAACCATGAAGCGTTACCCATCGTGATGCTTTCACACCCATTGCGCAGATTTTTCTGGCATAAGGTTTTCCCACATCCAGCCAAACTCCGGTTTCGCCGGGTGAACGTTCTCCTTTGATTCCAAATTCACCAATGGCCCTGATGATCACTTCTTCCAGATTTCTCATATACAGATGAATATCCGTAAAGAAGTTTTCAAGATCCAGAACAGGATAGCCAACAATCTGTCCGAAACCATGATAAGTAATATCTCCACCACGGTTAACTTTCACAAAAGTGGCATCAATTTCTTTCAGTTTGTCGGTTCCGGCAAGCATATTTTCTTCATGACCGCTTTTTCCCAAAGTGTACACATGAGGATGTTCTACCAATAAGAAATGGTTGGATGTCGTCATGTGCTCTTCTGCCGGTAAATCACGGTTTTTAATTTTGGTATCAATGATATTTTTCATCAGACTCTCCTGATAATCCCAGGCGGGCTGATATTCTTTGATACCCAGATCTTCAAATTCTACTGATTTATTTTGATTTGTATTCATACGTTGCTGTCTGTTTTCTTAATGACCATGGAGTTGTGACGTCCTGCCATTTTTCTGACATACAAATTTAGTGAATTTTAACCTTTTATAGAATGGATAAAATCTATGGCAGCATTCTTCCAGTCTTTATGATTCAACAGCGTATGCACAAAGGCTGTTCCGATAATTCCACCGTCTGCTTTTTCAGTTACATTTTCAAAATCTTCTTTAGATTTAATCCCGAAACCAATCATCACTGGATTCTTAATTGGAAGGGAAGCCAGTCTTGAAAGATAGTTTTCATTTTTCAGAACTGCATTGCCATTTCCGGTGGTTGACGATGAACTTACCGCATACAGAAACCCGGAACTTAAAGAATCTAAGTATAAAATTCTCTCGTCGGAAGTTTCAGGAGTTACCAGAAACGTAAAATTAAGGTTATACTTTTTTATGATCAGGTGATAATTGTTTTCAAATTCAATCGGAGGAAGATCAGGAATGATAAGCCCCGAAACTCCGCTTTCCGAACATTCTTTACAGAACTCTTCAAAACCGAAACTCAAAACCGGGTTGATATAGCCCATCAGAATAATAGGGATCTGTATTTTGTCTTTGACCGTTTTTAGTTGAGAAAACAGTTTTTCAATGGTCATTCCGTTCTTTAAAGCCTGCTCATGGGCCTGCTGGATCACCGGACCATCTGCTACCGGATCCGAATAAGGCATCCCGATTTCCATCATATCCGCTCCGGACTGCTGGATCAGTTGTATAATATCAGCGGTATCTTCCAGTTGCGGAATTCCTGCTGTGAAGTATATGTTTAGTTTTTTCATTGTTATAATAGATGTTAGAAATTAGAAATTAGAGATTAGAAGTTAGAAGAGGTATTATAAATTGGAGGTGCTAAAGGACTAATTTCTAATCTCTAGCTTCTAATTTCTCTTAAATACGTTTCCATATCCTTATCCCCACGTCCGCTCAGGCAGATCACGACAATATCATTTTCCTTAAATTTCTTCTTATCCAAAACGGCGAGAGCATGAGAACTTTCCAGCGCCGGGATAATTCCTTCCAGTTTTGTCAGTTCAAAAGCAGACTGTAAGGCTTCCTCATCATTGATGCTGAAAAACTCAGCGCGTTTTTCTTTAAATAAATGAGCATGAAACGGCCCGATTCCCGGATAGTCAAGTCCTGCAGAGATCGAGTGGGGCTCAATAACCTGTCCGTCTCCTGTTTGCATCACAAGACTTTTGCTTCCATGAAGAACGCCTAATGTTCCCAGGAAAGTAGTTGCAGCTGATTTTCCGGAATCAACGCCTAATCCGCCAGCTTCCGCAGCAATGATTTTCACTTCTTTTTCTTCCACAAAATGATAGAAAGTTCCCGCTGCATTACTTCCTCCACCTACACAGGCGATCACATAATCCGGATTTTCCCTTCCTATTTTCTCCTTCAGTTGCTCCCTGATCTCTTTTGAAATAATACTTTGAAACCTAGCCACTAAATCAGGAAACGGATGAGGACCTACCACACTTCCGATTACGTAGTGGGTTGTCACAGGATTATTGATCCAGTCTCTAAGAGCTTCATTCACTGCGTCTTTCAGTGTTTTTGAACCTGAGGTTGCAGGGATGACTTCTGCACCCAGCATTTTCATTCTTGCAACATTCGGAGCCTGTCGCTGGATGTCGATTTCACCCATATAGACGATACATTCCAGACCCAGTAAAGCACAGGCCGTAGCGGTAGCCACGCCATGCTGTCCGGCACCGGTTTCAGCAATAATTCTGGTTTTCCCCAAACGTTTTGCTAAAAGAACCTGTCCCAGGGCATTGTTGATTTTATGGGCTCCCGTATGGTTGAGGTCTTCTCGTTTTAAATAGATCTGAGTATTGTATTTGTGACTTAAATTCTTAGCGAAATAGAGTGGTGTAGCACGTCCAACATAGTTTTTAAGCAGGTCCTGATACTCATTCTGAAACTCCTCGGATTCTATGATCTCAAGATAATTTTTCTGCAGTTCCTCTACATTCGGGTACAACATTTCTGGGATGAAAGCGCCTCCGAATTCACCATAATATCCGTGTTCATCAGGGTTTTTATAATTCATTGTATTATTCTTTAGTGATTAAATAAGCATTGTTTTCCGGGCTAAGCTGTCTGAGCAGCTCTTTTTTTTCTTTGGAAGTATTAAAAATTAAAATATCATCATCTTCAGAGCTGATCCATCCGGTTTCATCATTTTCAAGGATGGCTTTGGCTTTATCTTCCAAAATTTCAATATCACAGAGATGATAAAACGGTCGCAAATCTGTAAAACAGAATCCTATAGTTTCAAGATTCCTCTGAATGACATTTTCTGTAAAAGACCGGACCAGTTGCGATCCGTATCCTTTTTTCTCCTGAGCAGAAACCAGACCAACGGCCTCCGCAAAGGAATATTGTTTTCCGGAGATCTCCAGCACAAAATCAAAATTAAGCCGGATAACCGAAAGTATCTCTTCTTCAGAGTTTAACAGCAAATGAAATTCCGAATCTTTAAAGGAAGTGCGAAAGTCTGAAGGTGTCATCTCGCTCCACTCCGAAACGTCCCAAAGTTTCAGAATAAATCCCGTCTCGTGATCCGTCAGTTCGCTTGGTTTTTTAATTTGATAATTCATCAGTTAAGCTGTTGATAAAATGGATGTTATGATTACGTTGCTGTCTTGTGATCAGTTTTTTATGATGCATAAATTCAATTTTGCTGGTGAGATCAATTAATGTCGCTGTGTCTATTTTAGATTCATACATCGTGACCGCAATTTCCAGGTTGTCAATTAAAAAATAAGGATCGGAATCTTCATAAAGCAAAAAAATCTTCGCATAAATCTTTCCGAGGTCATATTTGATATTCGCCCTGACATGGCTGTCCAAAAATTTATCAGAAATAATAACCAGATAGTAACTATTCCAAAGACTGATCCTTTCAAAGAAATACTGGATATCACTCTCATCAAAGCTTTTGATAATGCCTATAAATTCCTGCAGCTGCCCGTCTATGGTCCAATATTCCGTATCACTGTCATTTTGAGAAACAAAATTATACAGAGACTGGATTTTTTTATTCCCGAATTTTGGCGGAAATAAGGTTTTATAAAATGTTTTTTTTAACTGATGTATGTTCATCATCTTGGTGTGTATTTTTTAGAGAGTCCCAAAGGGACGATTTAACTGTAGTAAAGGATGAAGTCCTTTACTTCTATCATTGCATTTAATCCCAAACGTATTTTTCATCATAATCAATATGATGCTTTTCCAACATTTCAATCACTTCATCCTTGAATTTTTGCTTCTGATGATGAATCCGCTGGTTTTTGATATACTTGATGACCCTATTCACTTCATCTCTACAAACTGAAAAAGCTCCATATCCATCCTGCCAGAAGAAGGTTTCATATTGAGGCCCTTTAGTCTTTATCCATTTTGAAGAATGGGCCTTGATTTCCTGAACCAGCTTCATCAGCGGTATTTTCCGTGAAAGAAGACATAAAATATGAATATGATCATCACTTCCACCTATCTGCAGGGCCGGACTTTCAAAATCCTTACACAATACTGCGATATAGGAAAACAACTGTTTTTATATTTCTTCATCAATGAAATCCTGCCGGTACTTTGTACTGAAAACAATGTGGATGTAGTTTTTTACTAGGGACTGGGGCATTTTATTTGTGTTTTTTATTAATGTGATCGGACTACATCCGATCTTTTGTTAAATCGTCCCTTTGGGACTCTTTCGATGTAATTTTATTTTTTTATGTGTTTCATTAATCGGACTGTATCCGATCTTTTGTTAAATCGTCCCTTTGGGACTCTTTCGATGTAATTTTATTTTTTTCTGTGTTTCTATTAATCGGACTGCATCCGATCTTTTGTTAAATCGTCCCTTTGGGACTCTTTCGATGTAATTTTTTTATTTTTTCCAGGTCTTTATTTCCCGGTTCTATTTCAAATTTTGAATTGATATCAACAGCAAATGGCTTTTGATTCAAAAGTTTGATATCTTCGATGTTTTCTTCTGAAATTCCACCACTCAGAAGATAGGGGAGCGGAATCTCTAATTCATTTAATAAGGTCCAGTCGAACTGTTTTCCAGTTCCTCCGAATGCTTTTCCGTCTGTATCAAAAAGAAAATAATCGACAATGGAAAGATGAGAATTGATCGTGTTTTCTATTTTTTTTCTGGTTTCCACATCATTATTTCCAATCCTGATCACCTTTATGATTTTAACATCCGGTTGCAGTTTTTGTCTTAATTCAATAATAAAATCTTCACTTTCATCACCGTGCAACTGAATCAGGTTTAATTCTGCCTGTTCAGCAATTTGAACAATTCTATCAATTTCTTCATTCACAAAAACTCCTGTTTTCCCCTGATGACCGATTTGAGCAATATCTTCCGGTTTCAAATGATTCAGAACATATCTCGGCGATTTTTCATAGAAAATAAAGCCAAGAAAATCTGTTTTCATGGAAATCAGTTCATGAATTTGATCTGGTTTTATTAAACCGCAAACTTTGAGTTTCATTTTGCAAATTGTTTAGAAATAATAATCCCAAAGCCGTCCGGGTCGAGAAAGTAAATTCCATTCTCCTTCCAATAAGGATTCTTAGGTTGCAGCATGGGGATTGTATGCTTTTTGAGATTTTCTGTGAAGTTTTGAAAGTCAGATTTTAATTCCGGATAAAACACCAATAAGTCATCTTCATCAAAAACCTGCATTGGGATTTCATCTGAAACGGTAAATTCCAGATGCCAGTTTTCATCTTTTTTTCCAAGAAAAATGCCATCATACCCGGCATGGTTTTCAAAAGTCCCCAAAATTTCAAAATTGAGAACAGAGGTATAAAATGCTTTGATTCTTTCTACATCTGTAGTATGTCTTGCGTATCTGAATTTCATATTAATTATTGTATTGCTATATTAGAAATAAATTCACTGAATTTGTTTCCAGGATCTTCATTTTTCATAAAATATTCTCCCATCAGGAAACCATCGAAGCCTTTTTCCTTTAAATATTTAAAATCTTCGATATTGTAAATTCCGCTTTCTGCCACAGACAAAACATCTTTCGGAAGCTGGTCTTTTAAAAGGACAGAATGTTGAAGATCAACTTTAAAATCCTTTAAATTCCTGTTGTTGATACCTACGAGATCTATTTTAGAATTAAAATGCTGTAACTCTTCTTCCGTATGAATTTCCAGCAAAACTTCCAGATCCAGCTCGTGGGCCAGCTCAGTAAACTCCTGAATCTGATTGGGAGATAGACACGCCGCAATCAGTAAAACCGCATCAGCCCCAATGCTTTTGGCTTCATAAAACTGGTATTCATCCACCATAAAATCCTTTCTGAGAATAGGAATGTTGATGTGATTTCTTACATTCAGAATATCATCAAAACTTCCTCCAAAAAAGTCCTTATCGGTAAGAATTGAAATTCCAGATGCTCCAAAACTTTGATAAGAAGAAGCCACTTCCAGAGGCTGAATCCGATCATTAATGATCCCTTTTGACGGAGATTGTCTTTTAAATTCGGCAATAATTCCGCTTTTGTTTTTTACAGATTCTTTAAGAGAAAAAGTTTTTCTTCCGAAAAATTCAGAATTCTTCAGTTGATCAATTGAAATGCTAGCTTTTGAAGCTGCGATTTCTTCTTTTTTTCTTGCAATAATTGTATCGAGTATTGTCATGTTTCCTTATAGAAGTTAGATGTTAGAAATTAGAAGTTAGATGTGCTCGAGAATAGTTTATAAAGTGTTATCCATTCACCAATAATTCAAGGCTTCTCAGTGCTTTTCCGCTTTCCAGACTTTCTTTGGCCATTAAGAGACAGTCTTCATAAGTTCCGAATTTCTGGGTGTGGAAAAGGGCAGTCGATGCATTGGCAAGAACAACAGAATTCTGCTGTATTGATCCGTTTCCTTCCAGAATATTTCTGAATATTTTTGCAGATTCCTGAGGTGTTTCACCAGCCAGAATACTTTCCGGACTTACGGATTCAAATCCCAGATCTTCTGCTGAATAAATTTCTTCACCGCTTTTTGTAATGATTTTACTGTCCTGGGTAAGACTTATTTCATCATAACCATCCAATCCATGTACGAGGATAAATTCACGTTCTTCTTTCTGTAACAGATATTGATAAATTCTTGCAATTTCAAGATTATAAACGCCAATCACAGAATATTTCGGTTTTGCAGGATTAACAAGTGGACCCAGAAGATTGAAAAATGTTCTCAGCCCCAACGCTTTTCTCAAAGCACCTACAGACTGAAGGGCAGGATGAAAATAGGGAGCGTGCAGGAAACAGATATTGGCTTTATCAAGATCTTTATTCAATTCGTCTGAATTGTTTTTGAACTGATAGCCAAGTTCTTCCATGACATTAGATGATCCTGTGGTAGCTGATGCCCCGTAGTTTCCGTGTTTTGCCACCTTCTGTCCAGTTCCTGCAACCACAAAGCTTGCCAATGTTGATATATTGATGGTGTTTTTACCATCACCTCCGGTTCCTACAATATCCATCGTATCATGGTGGTCAAGATGTATAGGAACAGCCATCTGCAGAAGTGCTTCCCTGAAACCTTCCAGTTCTTTTAAGGTAATGTTCCGCATTAGAAAAACGCTGATAAAGGCGGTCACTTCTGCCGAATTAAATTTATTCTGGGCAATTTCAATCATCGTTGCCTTCGCCTCAGATTTGGACAAAGTATGATGATTGAACAGGTATTGTAATATTTCTTTCATTTGTGGAGTTTTTATGGTTGTTACGTAATCGTTTTCTGTTGGTTTCATAATTCTACGGGGTAAGCAAATTGCATTAAGGCTTCAGTTGAACTGAAATTAAGTTTCTCTGCAAGTCTTTCTAAAACTTCTTCGTCTGCAAGATTTAAATTAATGTGTAACTGATCAAAGATTATATAGAGATCACAATCATATTTTGGGAAATCAAATAATTCTAAATACAGCGTAATCCTTTCATTTACATTATAATCAAGTTCTGAACTTGAAATTAAAGACTGGGCAAATAATTCGATTTGAAAACCACTCCAATTGCGAACATCTTCTTTTATTTTTTCAAGAATATGCTCACTGGAACTTTGAATGAGCCTTATGACATGATCAGTACCATGGCATTCACTCCACCAATCACTGTCCCAGTTCTCATGCTCCAAAATGTAAGCATAGATCTGTAGAACTTCTTCATCAGAACTTTGGGTTTTGCTGTTTTGAGCATATGTTTCTTTTTTGGTGAGAAACTGTTCAAACTCTTCCTTAGTCATCTCAGTTCAGTAAAAAATTTCGGATAATCACTTCTCCATCCGGAGTTAAAATGCTCTCCGGATGGAACTGCACGCCATGTACATCGTAAGTTTTATGCTGCAGAGCCATGATCATTCCGTCCTTATCTACAGCGGTGATTTCAAGATCTTCCGGGAAACCTTCCGGATTGACTGCCCAACTGTGGTATCTTCCTACTTCCATTCCTGAAGTCAGATTTCTGAAAATTTTGGTATTTTCTTTCACCAGCTCAGCAGAGGTTGCTACCCCATGAAAAATTTCTGAAAGATTGATCAGACTTCCTCCAAAAGCTTCTGCGATAGCCTGTTGTCCCAGACATACACCCAGGATACTTTTAGTAGAAGCATATTGTCTGATCAAATCGAGTAATATTCCGGCTTCCTCGGGTATTCCAGGGCCTGGAGAAAGAATAATTTTATCATATTTTCCGATCTCTTCCAAAGTAATCTGATCGTTTCTTACAACATCTACTTTCTGATCCAGAATTCGTTCAATGATCTGCACAAGGTTGTACGTAAAACTATCATAGTTATCAAAAACCAGAACTTTAAGTTGAGTAGGAGTTTCCGGTTGGTTTATATTGTTGCTCATTTTTTGTTTTTTTAATGGGTTGGGGAGTTTTGCTAGTTGCTAGTTGTCTGTTATTGTTAATTTATAACTCATCACTTTTAACTCATCACTATTTTACCGGCTTTGTCTACCGCTTTTTTCAGTGCATTTAATTTATTGTTCACTTCCTGCAATTCATTTTCAGGGACTGATTTTGCGACCAGTCCGGCTCCGGCCTGATAATAAAGGGTATTGTTTCTGCTTAAAAAAGTACGGATCATAATCGCCTGGTTGCAGGTTCCGTTTAATCCAATCATTCCGATGCATCCTCCGTAATAACCTCGGGAGTCTTTTTCGTACTGATCGATGAGCTGAAGGGCTTTATGTTTTGGGGCGCCGCTTAGAGTTCCCTGTGGAAAGGTAGCGGAAACCATGTCAAGCGGATTGATATTTTCCGGAAGATCAGCGGTCACTTCACTTACCATATGAATGACATGGGAGAAAAGCTGGATCTCCTTAAGTTTGGTAACGGTTACGTTTTTGCCCAGTTTTCCAAGATCGTTTCTGGCAAGGTCTACCAGCATAGTATGTTCTGCATTTTCCTTTGGATCGTTTTTCAAAGCTTCAATAGACTGAAGATCTGTTTCCAGATGCCCTGTTCTTTTAAAAGTCCCTGCAATAGGGTGGATGATAGCCTTATTATCTTTTATAATTAATTGACTTTCAGGACTTGATCCGAATAATTTATAATTTCCGTAATCAAAAAAGAAAAGATACGGTGACGGATTGATATTTCTAAGCGCACGGTATACATTGAATTCGTCCCCCTTGAATTTCTGTTCAAATCTTCTGCTTAACACCAATTGGAAAACATCCCCTCTCATGCAGTGTTTTTGAGCTGTTTTTACCAATTCGATATATTCTTCATCGGTAAGGTTAGACGTTTCGTTTTCTACTTTTTCGAAAGGGTAGACCGGAGTATTTTGGTTACGGATCAGATTTTCAAGCAGATAAAGTTCAGATTTCAAACCCGGAATCTGATTTTCAATGATATGCATTTCATCATTGTAATGATTGATCGCAATGACATATTGATAGAGTCTGTAACGTAGAATCGGGATTTCAACTTCCGGACTCTGTGGCTTCAGATGAATATCCTCAAAGAACTGTACCGCTTCAAAACTGGTATAGCCAAAAAGACTCTGAGCCGTCTGTTCGATTGGATCATGTGTAGTTTCACACTCGAAAGTACTTTGAAATTCATCAAAGATATCAGTAAGGTTTTTATCCCCAATCAACTGTTTTACAGGATCTGAACCCGGAAGCTTGATTTCAAATTCAGTCAGGTTTTTAACTTCAATTCCTGCCACAGCATTCACAGCAATAAAGGAAAAGTTATTGTCAATATTCTTTGAGTCTGAACTTTCCAAAAGAATCGTATCCCTGAACCGGTCTCTGATCTGAAGATAGATATTCATGGGAGTATAAAGATCTCCCAGTGTTTTTTTGGAATCGGTTTTTATTTTAATTTTTTGAGTGGTCATCTGACGTGTATTTTTTTGTTTTGAGTGAAATAAAAAAGGCTTTAACGGAATCCGTCAAAGCCTATATATTGTGTATTTTAATTATTCTGCTAAACCACTAGCAACATGACAATACCTCCAGACCCGACGAAGAGTTTGAAAGCCACCACCAAATATTGTTGCTCATGTTAATCATGTGACAAATGTAGAAATTTTTTTTATACAAAAACAAGAAAAAGTCCGAAAATTAAAAAACTTAAAAGAGAAATCCTTTATTTAAGCTGCTTCAACTCTGTTTTTAATTCCTCGATTTTTGCTTTGCATTCTTCACTATCATAGCTTTTTAGATAATCTTCCAGTGCGGCAATATATTCTTCTATGAATTCTTTATTTGTTTTGTCCGCCTCATATTTGATCTTAGCCGATTCTATCGGAGCCATTTTTTCATACTTCAGCCTATTGCTTCCTTCCTCAGACTGATTATAAAGAATCACGATGTTTTTCTCGTACCCCGGAATATATTTTACCGGGAAATATTGGCCCATCGCAGGAATTCTGATGGCATTTTCAATAGGGTAGACGGTCGCACTGGTCGTCGAAAAGAATGTTGAAGTAAATTTTCCGTCCTGTTTTTTAACAATCGCTTCGTAATCATGAATATACATGTCATTCAGCGTGGAATTGGTCTCTACATCGGAAGTGATGATCGCCGTACTTTCAATACCGTATTTATTTAAAAACCAGGCATTAAGATACTGTCCGGCAACACCATTCAATATTGCTAAAGGAATAATAGGAGCAAGAAACCATGCTTTTTTGGTCACAAAAGAAAGCAGACTAAAGAATGCCAGCAGAATAATCACAGTATAAAAACCATGATGACTGGTGAAAAACAGAATTTTGGAGATGAAAATCATAGCTTAAATTTAAAACTATCGGTACAAATAATCATTATCTAAACATTAAATTTCCGGAGAAATATTGGTAACGCGAACATTTGTCATGAGTTTAAACGCTTATTTTTTATATTTTTGTCTAAATTTTATAGAAAAAATAATGAGAAAAGTATTAGCAATTGCATTTATCGGAAGTTTATTAGTGGTAAACTGTTCTAAGAAACCAGACCATACATTACAGGACAGCAACACGATGCTTGAAGAGCCTGAAACTACGACAGTAGTAGACTCTACAGCTAAGAAAGCGGCTCCAGCTGCAGCTGCAACCCCAGCACCAGCTACTCCTGAAGCAGCTAAAACAGATTCTACTGCAGCAAAAAAATAATGAAAAAACTCCTTTTGGCAGGAGCTATGGGATTTTTGATCCTATCCTGTTCTAAAAAAGAAAATACGGAGGCACAAGGTGTACCCTCTGAGACATCCGCTGTTTCAGAGCCGGTAAAAGCGGCTAATCTTTCAGGTGATCAGATCATCGAAACATTAGACTGCTCAGGATGCCATGCCGTGAATGAGAGAATGATAGGACCTTCTTACAAAGAGATCGCAGGAAAATATTCTGATAAAGATATTGAAATGCTGGCCTCGAAAATTATAGAAGGCGGAAGCGGAGTTTGGGGAGGCGTTCCGATGGCTCCTCATCCACAGGTATCTAAAGAAGATGCTAAAAAAATGGTAGAATATATTTTGAGTCAGAAAAAATAAATATGACTACTGAAAAATCCAGTCTGCACACAAGAAATCTGCATCGCAATCCCTATGATTTTGATCAGCTTATTTCTTGTGTGCCAGAACTGAAGCACTATGTTTTTGTTAATGCTTACCAAACGAAGACCATTAACTTCAGTCTTCCCAAAGCGGTGAAACTGCTTAATCAGGCATTACTTTTACATTTTTACAACATTAAAAACTGGGATATTCCTGAGGCTAATCTATGTCCTCCTATTCCCGGACGTGCCGATTACATCCATTATATAGCAGATCTTTTAGCCGAGCTGCAAACTGAAATCCCGACGGGGACTTCTGTATCAGGTTTAGATATTGGAACTGGAGCGAATCTTGTTTATCCCTTGCTAGCCCACCGATCTTACGGGTGGAAAATGCTTGGAACAGAGATCAATAAAGATTCGTTAGAAAATGCTCAGCAAATTTTAGATCACAATCCGGATTTATCACCTGCTATCCAATTAAAACAGCAGCCCGATTCCCATCATATCTTCAAAAATATCATCGGGGCCGGCGACCGTTTTACATTTTCTATGTGCAATCCTCCTTTTCATGATTCTGAAGAATCTGCCATGAAAGGAAATCTTAGAAAAACAAAAAATGTCAATAAATCAGAGGCTAAAAAGACTTTACTTAATTTTGGCGGACAGCAGTCGGAATTGTGGTGTGAGGGTGGTGAGATCGCTTTTATTTCAAAAATGATCGAGGAAAGTGTTCAGTATTCCTCACAGGTTCTCTGGTTTACGTGTTTGGTTTCTAAAAAGGATAATCTTCCTAAGCTGAATTCTCTTTTAAAGAAAGTCAAAGCAGTAGATGTCAAAACCATCGATATGGCTCAGGGACAGAAAGTGAGCAGAATGCTGGCGTGGACTTTTATTCCCCGGAAAGAGAAGAAAGATTGGCTTTAACGTGAATTGTCAATTTTGCTTCGCAAGTCAATGGTGAATGTTAATTTGGGTGAATAGTTTTAATGGCCGGAGATAATGTCAATAGTGAATTTTGCTTCGCTAGTCAATTGTCAATAATAAATTTGTTCAAAGAAATTTCCTGCGAGCCCATTCAAAATTGATGGCGTTGGTTTAAACTATTCACACTATCCTCTAATTAATTCACTACGAAGTACATTCATAATTGACCATTCACATTTAAACCGTTAATCTTCAATGATAACCTCCATCAATAAATTCACTGCGAAGCATATTGACTATTGACCATTCACATTTAACTGCTATTCCTAATGATAATCATCTTCAAAGAATTCACTGCGAAGCAAATTCACCATTGCCCATTCACAATTAAAAAAATCATCATTGACAAATCACTAAAAATGCCTAAATTTGTACGCTTTTAGAAAAATAAGAAATGCAATTATCAGAACAAGAAATCATTAGAAGAGAAAAGCTGAACAAGCTTACTGAAATGGGAATAAATGCGTTCCCTGCGGAGGAGTATACGATTACAGATACTACAGAATCTATAAAACAGGATTTTTCTGAGAATAAACAGGTGAAGATCGCTGGTAGATTGATGTCTCGCAGAATTCAGGGAAAGGCTTCTTTTGCTGAATTGCAGGACTCTAAGGGTAAGATTCAGGTGTATTTCAACAGAGACGAGATCTGCCCGGGTGATGATAAAGAGCTGTACAATGAAGTGTACAAGCACCTTTTGGATATCGGAGATATTATCGGTATCGAAGGAACTTTATTCACGACTCAGGTAGGGGAAATGACGATTTTAGTAAAGAACTTTACGCTTCTTACTAAAGCTTTACGTCCGCTTCCTCAGGCTAAAACTGACGAAAATGGAGTAGTACACGACGGATTTACAGATCCTGAACTGAGATACAGACAGCGTTATGTAGATTTAACGGTTAATCCGCAGGTGAAAGAAATCTTCGTAAAAAGAACAAAAATGTTCAATGCGATGAGAACTTTCTTCAACGATGCCGGATATTTTGAGGTGGAAACACCAATTCTGCAGTCGATTCCCGGAGGAGCAGCGGCAAAACCGTTTATCACGCATCACAATGCTTTAGATATTCCATTATATTTAAGAATCGCGAACGAATTATATCTGAAAAGACTGATCGTTGGTGGTTTTGACGGGGTTTATGAGTTCTCTAAAAACTTCAGAAATGAAGGAATGGACAGAACACACAATCCTGAATTTACAGCGATGGAGATCTATGTAGCGTATAAAGACTACAACTGGATGATGGATTTCACAGAAAAACTGTTGGAATTCTGTGCCAATCAGGTAAACGGAAGTGCGGAATCTACTTTCGGAGAACATACGATCAACTGGAAAGCGCCTTATCCAAGGGTTTCTATGACAGAAGCGATCCAAAAATATACAGGTTTCGATATCACAGGGAAAACCGAGCAGGAACTGTTTGATTTTGCTAAATCTATCGGAATTGACGTCAATGAAACGATGGGGAAAGGAAAATTAATTGATGAGATCTTCGGTGAAAAGTGCGAAGGAAACTTCATTCAGCCGACATTCATCACAGACTATCCGATTGAAATGTCTCCATTGACGAAGAAACACAGAAGTAAAGAAGGCTTGACTGAGCGTTTTGAACTAATGGTTTGCGGAAAAGAAATCGCTAATGCTTATTCCGAGCTGAATGACCCGATTGACCAGAGAGAACGTTTCGAATCTCAAATGGCCTTATCAGAAAGAGGAGATGATGAAGCGATGTTCATCGACCAGGATTTCTTAAGAGCATTGGAATATGGTATGCCTCCAACTTCCGGATTGGGAATTGGGATGGACAGACTGATTATGTTCCTTACAAACAATGCATCTATCCAGGAAGTATTATTCTTCCCTCAGATGAGACCGGAAAAAACGGTTCCTCAGATTGAACTCGGTGAAGATGAAAAGGTAATTCTGGAAATTTTGAAATCAGGAGAACAGCTTGCTTTAAATGATGTGAAACAACAAAGTCAGCTTTCCGGTAAAAAATGGGACAAAGCATCTAAAACTTTGACGAAGAATAATTTGGTGAAAGTAGAGAAGATTGATGAGGTTCTTTTGATGAAACTCGCTTAAGCTTACTTTAAAATAAATAAAAACCGGCACAGAATCACTCTGTGCCGGTTTTTTTATTTCTTTAGCCGGATCTTACTTTCTCTGCTTACTGAATGAAGCCATCAGATAAAACAAAAACGGAAGGATAAACAAAGAACCGAGCATCAGTGCCCAACCCAAAGCATTAATGGTTTTTGGTGGAGCCATGTGTTCCAGTAACGAAAGATGCTGTCCGTTTCCAAGCAGAATGATATCGGGATTGTGCTGATAGGTAGCTGCAATCAGGATCATCACCATCTGAAAACCAGCTAAAGCCCTTACAGGAAGCAGTTTTCGCTTATGAAGGGCTCGAAGGATCAGTCCTAAAGCGACAGTAGCAAAGGAAATCGCCATGATACCCAATGGTTTTGAAAACACCCACATCACAAGAGGGATATCAGAAATGGAAGCGGTTAAAAATACCAGCATCCCCGTAACCACGACAAAAACCATCGTCTGTCTGGATTTTTTGATCATCAGGGTAAGATCCATTTTGTCACGGGTTTCCCTTAATGAAAAGATAGAAGCCAGATAAGCACAAAGTGCCACTGTAAAAAGACCTACGGAAACACCGAACCAGTTCAGCCAGCTGAATATATATAAGTCTAAAAATCCAACTGCGTCAGGATTGATTGAGTGTGAAACCGTTGCAGCAGCGATCAGTCCTAAGAAAAATGGTGTCAGCAGACTTGCATAATAGAAAACCTGCGTATATAAAACCTGCATATTGTCTTTCACCGCATCATAATGTCTGAAGGTAAAAGCAGTTCCCCTTGCAATAATACCTAAAAGCATCAGAACCAAAGGGATATGAAGATAGGTGGACATCGTAGTGTAAATCTCAGGAAATCCTACGAAAAGAATTACAATCGCAATGATCAGCCACATATGATTGGCCTCCCACACCGGGGCTATGGATTCGTACATAATCTCCTGGGTTTTGTGACGGGCTTTTTTATGGGTGAAAAGCTCTACAATTCCGGCTCCGAAATCAGCACCGCCCAAAATGATATACAGGCAGATAGAAAGCCATAGAAATCCTATTACTACGTAGATCATGATTTTTTGTTTTTATCGTTAAACTGAGCGTCTGTAGGGTCGTAAAGTTTAGGTACCATCTGGATCTGTCTTTTTAAAAGGAAGATGATGATCAGGGATAATGATACGAAAATAGCGGTAAAGAAGTAAAAAGAATACTGTATTCCCGGCATTGGAGTCACTGCATCTACCGTTTTCATAATTCCGTAGATGATCCACGGCTGTCTTCCTACTTCGGTCACTGTCCATCCTGCTTCCAAAGCTATATATCCGAAAGGAGTCGCGAACAGGAATGTTTTTAAAAGCCAGTTTTTAGTCAGCCACTCCTTTTTAAAGAAGAAAGCATACAGATAAATACTTCCGATAATGATCATCACCACTCCGAAGAAGATCATAATTTGAAACGCATAATGGACAACAGCTACCGGAGGCCACTCGTCTCTTGGGAAATCATTTAATCCTTTCACTTCATGATTGAAATCGTTGCTTACCAAAAAGCTTAATACTTTTGGAATTTTAATGGCATATTTTACTTCACCTTTCTCCTGATCAGGAATTCCGCCGATAATGAACGGGGCTCCTTTTTCAGTTTCAAAGTGAGCTTCCATCGCTGCCAGTTTTATAGGTTGTCTTTCCGCAACAGATTTAGCGGCTACGTCACCACTTAGAGGGGCTCCAAATGCTCCGATTAAAGCAAATCCGGCTGCAATCCTGAATGCTTTGGTATGAAATTCCACATTTTTTTTCTTCATAATTAAAAAGGCGTGAACCCCTGCAACGGCAAATCCTGTCGCACAGAACGCAGCCACGGTCATATGAAGAGCCTGAGGAAACCAGGCATCATTAAACATCGCTTTGATAGGATCTATATTTAAATACTGTCCGTTGATATAATCGAAACCTGTCGGTGAATTCATCCATGCATTAGCGGCAACCACAAGAATACCGGAAGCCAGTCCGCTAAGACCTACCAGAAATCCACAGAACCAATGGAACCATTTATTGAATTTTTCCCAGCCATATAAAAAGAACCCGATGGCAATGGCTTCAATAAAAAATGCGGTTCCCTCAAGAGAAAACGGCATTCCAAAGATGGGTCCGGCGTGTTTCATAAATCCCGGCCACAGAAGTCCAAGTTCAAACGAAAGCATGGTTCCTGAAACGGCTCCGGTAGCAAACAGAATCGCAACTCCCTTGCTCCAGGCTTTTGTAAGGCCTTTATATACTTCATTATTGGTCTTAAGGTATTTCCAGTGAGCGAAGGCCATCAGAAAGGGCATCACCATTCCCACACAGGCGAAAATGATATGAAAGCCCAGCGAGAGAGCCATCTGCGCGCGGGCTGCAATAAAATCATCCATATAATCAACTTTTGAGTAAATAAATTTAAGCATAAAATACGGATGTATAATATGATTTTATACAGATGCTATTTGGGAAATAGGTAATAACTTTAAACTTTTTTAACCTGATTTTGGAGTGGTAAAATTAAGAGGAAGAGCTGGCAGAAGAAAGATTTTATGGTGCATTCATTTTTAACGGGGACTTTAAAATTTGATGGAATTGCTTTAAACAGTAGTCATTCTTTGGTCTGAATAACTTCCCTCTTCCAGCCTCATGCTTCCTGAACTTATTAAAAACGAAAATATCTTATCCCGAGCTCAGGTTTTTAGGGAAACAGATTCCTCATTTATCATAAAAACTCTCCTCTTTTTTGACATATTTTAACTTTCATAAGTCGAAAAAAATCACGATATTTGTAGGTCTTTGCATTAGGCAAAATTTATTAATTTTATATGAGTCAAAAACAATATACAGCTAGCAGTATCCAGGCCTTAGAGGGTATGGAACACGTTCGACTAAGACCATCAATGTACATTGGAGATGTAGGAGTAAGAGGTCTTCATCATTTGGTTTATGAAGTAGTAGATAACTCTATTGACGAGGCTTTGGCAGGGTATTGCGATACCATTTTGGTAACCATCCACCAAGGGGAGAGTATCTCTGTAAAAGATAACGGTAGAGGGATTCCTGTAGATTTTCACGAAAAAGAACAAAAATCTGCTCTAGAGGTTGTCATGACTAAAATCGGAGCGGGTGGAAAATTTGATAAAGATTCCTATAAAGTATCCGGAGGTCTTCACGGAGTAGGGGTATCTTGTGTGAATGCACTTTCTACTTTATTGGTGGCTACAGTAAGTCTTAACGGTAAATTATATCAACAAAAATATTCAGAGGGAAAAGCCCTTGCAGATGTTGCTGAAATAGGGACTACCGCTGAAAGAGGAACAGAAGTTTTCTTCCAGCCGGATGCTACCATCTTTCAGGAAACGGTTTACAACTATGATACTCTTGCTACAAGATTGCGTGAACTTGCTTTCCTTAACAAAGGAATTACGATAACGCTTATCGACGAGAGAATTCCTAATGAAGACGGATCATTCCCTACAGAAATTTTTCATTCTGAAGGTGGTCTGAAAGAGTTTGTAGAATATATCGACGGAAACAGAGAATCTATCATGGAGAATGTGATCTTCATGGAAGCAGAAAGAGATGATATTCCAGTGGAAGTGGCGATGCGTTATAACACGTCATTCAGCGAGAATCTTCACTCTTACGTAAACAATATCAATACCCATGAAGGGGGAACTCACCTTGCAGGTTTCAGACGTGCTCTGACAAGAACACTGAAGAAATATGCTGATGATTTGGGTATTCCTCAGAAAGAAAAAGTAGAAATTACCGGAGATGACTTCCGTGAAGGATTGACGGCTGTGATTTCTGTAAAAGTAATGGAACCTCAGTTTGAAGGACAGACCAAAACGAAACTAGGAAACTCCGAAGTTTCAGGAGCTGTAGATAAAATTGTAGGGGAAATGCTGACCAACTTCCTTGAAGAGAACCCAAATGAGGCGAAAATTATCGTACAAAAGGTAGTTTTAGCCGCAAAAGCAAGACAGGCAGCGAAGAAAGCCCGTGAGATGGTTCAGAGAAAATCTCCAATGGGTGGTTCAGGACTTCCAGGGAAATTATCTGACTGTTCATCTAAAGATCCGGCAGAATCTGAACTATTCTTAGTAGAGGGAGATTCCGCAGGTGGAACTGCTAAGCAAGGTAGAGACAGACATTTCCAGGCTATTTTACCATTAAGAGGTAAGATTCTGAACGTTGAAAAATCAATGCTTCACAAAGTATATGACAACGAGGAAATTAAAAATATCTATACCGCTCTTGGCGTTTCTGTAGGTACGGAAGAAGACAGCAAAGCCCTGAATATGGCTAAACTGAGATACCATAAAGTAGTGATCATGACCGATGCCGATATTGACGGATCTCACATCTCTACCCTTATTCTTACATTCTTCTTCAGATTTATGAAGGAACTTATCGAAAACGGATATATCTATATTGCTCAGCCACCTTTATATTTATTAAAGAAAGGAAACAAAAAGATATATGCTTACAACGAGAAAGAGCGTGAAGAATTTACTTTGGAAATGGCTCCGGACGGAAAAGGTGTAGAAGTTCAGCGTTATAAAGGTCTTGGGGAAATGAATCCTGAGCAGCTTTGGGAAACAACCCTGAACCCTGAACACAGAATTTTAAAGCAGGTAACGATTGATAATGCAGTGGAAGCGGATAGTATTTTCTCAATGTTAATGGGAGATGAGGTACCGCCAAGAAGAGAATTTATCGAGAAAAATGCAAAATATGCGAAGATTGACGCATAATTGTTATTAAAAATATATTAAGAAAAGCTTCTATTTATTAGAAGCTTTTTTTATATTTGGTGAAAACCAATAAAAAATAATAATATGTTAACTCTTTTACAAACAGACCCTTATGATGGGGCTGATGCAATGTCTGGTGCAGCTGCTGCAGGACTGGGAATGGGCTCTATGATCTTCGGATTGCTGATCTATTTATTTTATGGATACTGTATGTATAAAATATTTCAGAAAGCAGGCAGAGAAGATGCATGGGCGGCTTTTGTTCCTATCTATAATATCATCGTACTGCTTGATATTGTTAAGAAACCGATTTGGTGGTTCATCCTGTTCCTGATTCCTTTCGTGAACTTATTTGCTTCATGGGTGGTGAATGACAGATTGGCAAAAGCCTTTGGAAAAGAAACTCCGGTGTATACCATTCTTCTTTTCTTCTTTGGGTTTATTTTTGTGCCGGTTCTTGCTTTCAGCAGTGATAAGTACGACAGCAACAGAATTCCAAATGATCAGTAATTAATAAAAAAATAGATAAAAGACTTCAGAAATGGAGTCTTTTTTTATGCCTTGTAGCAGAATTTTAAAATTTAACAAATTATTCTCTTTTGGAATATTTGTGTTGAAAAATTGTAAAAAATCCTTATTTATAGACATAAATTATTTAAATCATAATATAAATAGGTTTTATAAGTGTATACTTTTCTGTGGTATCATTATTTATATTGAAAATAAAAAATTAACATTTATTAAGATTTTATTATTTTTGCCCGATTTTAATAACCATGATGAAAAATTTAATTCTCGGAGCTCTATCTGAAGCCTCACTAAATGCTGCTAAAACAGTGTCTTCCAGTTCTGGAAAATTGACATTTTTCTCAATAACTGAAAGAATTAATTATATGAGAATCAGTAGCAAACTTAATACAGCGATATGCTGTCTTGCTTTTAATCTATTTTTTACACAGCATAAATTTATGGTTCATCCTGCTTTTGATGAAGCTGATCTAAAAAAAACAAATTCACTGATCGATAAGAATGCACCCGCAGAAATTCTTTACAACAGTGTACGTTATAATATTGCAACCAATACCATTGGGCCTAATTTCCTTGTAGAAAGAGAATATTATTCTAAAATAAAAATATACGACAAGAAAAATGCTGAAGAATGGCTGAATATAGAAATTCCTATTCAGTCCGGTACCGTGCTGGATAAATATGAAGTGAAGGTGTATAATCTTGTCAATAATAAAGTAGAAAGAATATCAATTGATAAAAAAGAACAACTCAAAGAAAATTTCACAAAAGGATTAAGATTTTTCAAACTGGCTATTCCCAATGTGTCAGATGGTGCTGTGATAGAATACAGATATAAAATCTCCTCATCAAATATATTCAACATTAATTATTTTCTGGAGTATAATATTCCTGTCGTGTATCAGGAATATAATCTGGAGTATCCTCATGAGAATCTGGATTATACTTTTAGTGCTACAGGGACTTTAATAAAGCCAGATCATCAATATACAAGCTCTGAAGCTCGTCTTGGTACGACCTATGACATATTCAGATTTGGTTATGAAAATACAAAACCTACACAAAGAGAAAGGTTTGTGAAAGATTCTGATAGAAACAGAGGGAAAATAAAACCGGAGGTTAAAGGCTATACGACAGAAAAATACAGATATACTTTCTCAAAAAGCTGGAACAGGATAGCAGATCTTTTGCATCATTCTGATGATTTTGGTGGTTATTTGAAAAGTAATGTAAAGGAAATATTACCTGAAAATATTAAAACTCACATTGACCCGCTCGAAAGGGCTAATAAAATTTTCAACTTTGTTAAGGAGAATTACAAATGGAACAGAAATGATAATATTATGGCCAGTCAGAATCTTGGTAAACTGTTGAAGACAAAATCAGGAAACAGTGCAGATATTAATCTGTTATTGGTGATGCTTCTAAGAAATGCCGGAATTGAAGCCAATCCACTGCTTATTTCTACAGCAGATAATGGAATACTTAATATTATTTCTCCTGGCTTTGGTGACTTAAACTTTGTGCTGGCTTCGGTTAAAATTAATGATCAGATCCATTTTTATGATGCCACATCTTTTGCTTCCAAAGCAGATCTTCTTCCGGAAAGAGACTGGAATGATTTCGGAATCCTGATAGAAAAAGATAAAGGAACTGATCTGTCGTTTTCCAATACGAATGTCAGTAAAAAAGAGCAGGTAATTAAAGCAGCCATAGATGTAGAAAATTCCCAGGTTAAAGGGACATTTATACAGAAAGATAACGGGATGTTTGCTATTGAAACATATGATGAATTTGATAGCAATAAAGATAAGTATAACGAATCTTTTAAATTAAAATACGGCGCAGATGTTAAAGATGTAGAGTCCAAACTAAATTCGGATGGTGATTTTGAAACTCAAATGAAGTTTTCCGGGAATAATCTAATGGATGTGATTGGAAGTAAAATTCTTATTAATCCGGTTATGTTTCTTAGTGCCGGAAATGATACATTTAATCAAACTGATGAAAGAAAATATCAGATCGATTTTCTGTCTGCTTTTGAAAAAGAGAAAAGAATAGAGCTGGAAATACCTGCAGATTATAAAATATCAAGCCTTCCTAAGGATAAAAAAGTACAGACCGATGATAAAGAAATAGCGTACTTCTATAAAGTAGAAACTGCGGGAAATAAACTCATTATTACATCTAAAATAAATATTGCCAGCCAGAACTACCCGAAAGAATATTATGCTTTCTTTAAACAAGTCTGGAAAGTAATGTCGGATGCTGAAAACCAGGTGATTAGTTTGGTTAAAAAATAATGATATACTAATGTTCATTTTAAAATTCTAATAAACGATGAAAATATTACTTCTTGTAGCTTTGTCTACAGCCTCAATATATTTTGCCCAAACCTATCCGGCATCTGCCATTCCCGAAAATTTAAAGAAAAATGCTGATGTAGTGATCAGAAAAGATTTTACAACAGCTCAGATTAATAAAATCGATGAAATCAAATACCAGTTCAATACGGTAACTACGGTCTTAAATAAAGATGGTGACTCTAAAGCTTTGATTTATATCCCTTATAAAAAGGGTGATAATATTTCGGACGTGAAGGTGACTATTTATGATGAAGCAGGAAAAAAGGTGAAAAGTTTTTCGAAATCTGATTTCGGAGACTTTGCTAACAATAGCCAAGGCGTGTTTTATTCTGATAACAGGATTTTGGCATTGTCATACACTTCCGCTCATTATCCTTATACTGTGGATTTTTCTTATCAGATCACCAATGATAATACCATTTTCATTCCTGATTTTGTGCCGTTTTCATCGCCGAATATATCTCTTGAAGAAGGGCAGTTTAAAATAATCAATAAATCAGGAATCGAACTCAGATCCAAGACATATCCTTCAAAATATAATTATGCATCGGTTGTGACAAGTGATAATGGAGGTGAAAAGACATACTCTTATAAGAATGTTCCGGCCATTGATGATGCTCAGATGCTTCCGCAACCCGTGAAAATTTTGCCGAAAGTGAGTTTTGCTTTAGCTAAATTCAATCTGGAGGGAAAGCAGGGAACGCTGAATAACTGGACAGATTTCGGAACCTGGTATTATACCAATCTTGTAGAGCCTGTTTCTGCGCCTACTCCCGCTATTAAAGCTGAGGTAGCTGCTTTGAAATTAGAAGGTTCAACTGAAGAGAAGGTAAAAAAACTCTACCAGTATATGCAGACAAAAACCAGATATATATTCGTAGGACTTGGAATAGGAGGATGGCTTCCTATGCTTCCCGATGAAGTGCATAAAAAAGGATACGGAGACTGTAAAGGACTTACCAATTACATGAAAACACTCTTGAATGAAGCAGGAATTCCTTCCAATTACTGCGTCATCAATTCCAGTTCATCTGAAGTGTCTTTTGATCCTGATTTTCCTGCCATGGGAGGAAATCACGCGATCCTGATGGTTCCTACTGAAAAAGGAAATATCTGGCTGGAAAATACATCTCAGCAGATCGCTTTTAACCATTTGGGTTACAGTACTACCGATAGAAATGTTCTTGCCGTCACTAAAAAAGGGATAGAGCTTATCAATACACCGGCATACACCGCAGAGCAGAATAGAGAGAAGCAAAACTTGAAAATCACTCTTAGTGAAGACAGTACCATAAAAGGAGAAGGTCAGTTTTCCTATACTGGAAGTCAATACGACAGTAATTTGTCCTATACTTATCTCTCTCCAAAAGAAAGGATTGAATCCATGAAAAGCAGATTTGATGTTCTGAATTTCGAGAAAGTGGAAATGAAAGACTTTGTGAATGATAAAGATAATGCGGTTGTGAAATTCAATTTGGATTTTAAAGCCAATAATTATTCTAAAACAACAGGAGAGAGTATGATTTTCCGAGCGGTGCCTATTTTCTCCAATTATCATTACAAAGCTGATGAAAACAGAGAACTTCCTTTTGAAATAGGACAGTCTTTTGAGGATGAATATGAAATAGATTTTGTACTTCCCAAGAATTATAAAATAGATGAAGTTCCACAAAATGTTACCGTTAATTCTGAATTTGGAACCTACAAACTGACCCTTGTGAAAAACGGGGAATCATTGAAAGTGAACCGTTTCATTAAGATTAATAAAGGGATTTTTCCAAAAGAGAAATACAACGACTATGTGAGCTTCCGTAAAAAAGCATTAAATGGAGATAATGCTAAAATTTTATTGACAAAAATTTAAATACAAACATGAAAAAAATATTTTTGACAGCATTTTGCTTCATCGCTTTGACTCTATTCAACGGTCAGAAACATGAATTTCTGAATCCTCCGGCATTCGATAATGCAGATCTGTCCAAAGCAAAATCACTGCTGGATGAGAATGCTCCCGCTGAAATCTTATATAAATCCGTACATTTCGGAGTAGATACCTCTACAGGAGATTTGCGGAAAAAAGTTTTTTACCGGGTAAAAATTTATGATAAAGATAAAGCTGAAGATTGGTTAAATCTGGAAATTCCATTACATAAAAATTCAGCTGGTGACGAGGAGGTTTTAAATAAAATGAAAGGCTTTGTATATAATCTCGAAAATGGAACAGCAATAACCACAAAAGTAGATAAAAGTTCAAAATACAAAAGCAAGGAAAGTAAATACACCACAATCACCAAATTTGCTTTTCCCAACGTAAAGAACGGTTCCGTTATAGAATACCAGTATGAAGTTTTATCTCCGTTTTTGTATTCTGTGCCGCAGATCATTATAGAATCGGATACGCCTTCACTTTATACGGAATATATTCTCGATGCCCCTTCTTATATAGCCTATAATGTAAATTATACGGGTTCATTAGCTCCAAAGCACCGAATAATAGAGGAAAAAACAATGTATGGGGTGCAGTTTAAAACCTATAGATTCGGATATGAAAATCTCAAAGGGTTTAAATCTGAAAAATTTGTTAAAAATGATAGGAATTACCGTACAAAAATAAGTGCAGAGCTGCATTCTACCAATTTTGGCCAGCTTAAAATGCATTCTTCTTCCTGGGAGGAAATCAAAGAAAAGCTGTATAAAGATGAAGACTTTGGTTCCGAACTAAAAAGAACGAAATTGGCAAAAGAAAATATGCCTGCAGGGATTTCAAGTCTGCCATCTGATGCTGAAAAAGCAGATGCTATCTTTAATTATGTAAAAAATACATTTACCTGGAATAAAGACCGCGGTATTTATACGGAAGATGGAATCAAAAAACTGATCGAAACCAAAACAGGAAATGCAGCAGAGATCAACCTTTTCCTGATTATGTTGCTTCGGGAGGCAGGGCTTACAGCAGAACCTCTGATCATTTCTACAGTAGACAATGGTCTGATTAATTTAACTTCTCCAAGTATCGTGAGTATGAATTTTGTTTTGGCAGCTGTAAAAATAAAAGATGGATTTAATCTTTTTGATGCTACTTCTAAACAGTCTTCAAAGAACAATCTTCCTCCAAGAGACTGGAATAATTATGGCGTTCTGATAGCTAAAGAAAAGACATCGCTCATGGAGATGACTAATACTACATCCAGTTTCAATTATCTTACTGCCGAAGCAAAGATCAATGAAGACGGAAGTATTTCGGGAACTTATGCTGATAAAGATACAGGTACATATGCTATGTTTGTTAAAGAAAGTTACGATGAAAATGCTGAAAAATATAAAAAACAGTACAAAGAAAATTATTCAATAGACTTTACAGGAATTGATTCAAAAATTTTAGAAAACGGAGATTTTGAAAGTACAATGAAATTCTCTTCAGACAATCTGATTGATAGAGTAGGAAAAAAGATGATCATCAACCCAATGTTGTTCCTGAACAAAAATTCCAATGAATTTGATCAGGCAGATGAAAGAAAATACCCTATTGATTTTATTTCTTCATTTACCAAAGTGAAAAAAATAATTCTGGAAATACCGGAAGGCTATCTCATAGAAAGTATGCCTAAAAGTAAAAAGATTGTTACCCAGGATAAAGAAATAGAATACAGCTATGTTGCCGAGCAGAAAGGAAATAAGCTGGAAATTATTTCTACGACCAAAATTGTAAGTCCGGATTATCCTAAAGAATATTATCCTGCATTTAAGCAGATTTGGGGAACCGCTTCAAAAAGTGAAAACCAGGTAATCAGTCTGATTAAAAAATCATAAAGGACAATTTGATTTAGATTCTTAGATTAAATAAAAATAATTTTGCAAAACCATTCATTTTTTGAATGGTTTTTGTATTAATACTAAAAAGATAAATTATGAAAAATACAATTGCCGTTCTGGCAGTTTCTTCTTTTCTTGCTTTTTCAGCATGTAAAAAGGCAGAAAATACAACTACACCTTCTGATAAGACCGCCGCATCACAGCCTGAAAAACTGGTCGTTGACTCTGTTAAAGTAAGTGATTCTTCAAAGATTGCAGACTCATTGAGCGTGAAATTCACTTCAAAATTGCTCGTTTTCCCGACGCTGAAAGAAAAAAAGCTCTTAGATAGTATTTATTTTCATGAGCAGGGAATTAAAGATTTTTCTCAAAAAGGACTGCAGGCTTATCTGGATAATCAGAAAAATGAGTACTTCAAATCTACGAAAAGTGAAAGCAAAGACTGGCTTTCAGATATTTCCTACGCCCAAAGCTGGTATACAAATTCCTATATGGACTTGATCTCTAATGAGAATGATTATATGCACATTGGATATGTATGGAGTTCATATGAAGGGGGTGCTCATGATAATTACGGATTTTCAGAAAGAGTTTTTGATCTTAAAAGCAATACAAAACTGGAGCTTAAAGATGTGACTTCAATGCCGAAAGCTAAACTGGAAGCGCTCTTGATGAAAAACCTGAATAAGGTAAAAAGCGGAACAACAGATGCTGAAGGAGACGTGAAAAACTCAGATATGCTATTGGTAGAGGTCATTCCTGCTACGAATAACTTCTATTTTGATCAGAAAAACCTGTACTTCCATTACAGCCCGTACGAAATTGCCGCTTTTGCAGCCGGAGATATTGTTATTCCTGTTTCATGGGATGAATTGAAAGGAACTCTGAATGCGGAATTTAAAGAAAGAATGAAAATAAAGTAAATTAATGCTTCCGGATCAGGAAGCATTTTCTATTTTTGCGGTAATGGAAAAAGCAGCTTTTATCATTAATCCCTTTTCGGCCAAAAAAAATTATCAGCCGTTTCTTGACGAACTCAAAAAAAAGGTTGACAATCCTTTGTACTATATCTCTGAATCTATCCCGGGGACAGATGATTTTATTAAGGCTAATTTTGACAATGTTGATATTTTTGTGGCTATAGGAGGCGACGGAACCATCTCCACTGTGGCGCGAAATCTTATTAATACAGAAAAAATTCTGGCCATATTTCCGGCAGGATCAGGGAATGGTTTTTCCAATGAAACTAAATTTAATAAAAATCTGGATGAACTTCTGGAAAAAATTAAAGCCAAAGCATTCAGGAAAATTGATACTTTTACGGTGAATGACAGACTGTCGATCAACGTTTCAGGAACAGGATTTGACGGAAAAGTGGTAAAAGAGTTTGAAAAAACCACCCGCGGATTCAAAAATTATATCAAAGTCTCTCTGAAGACATTCTTCAATTATAAACCCATCAAGGTTAAGTTTACCGACGAAGCTTATCAGCAGTACAATGGAAGATATCTGATGCTGAATATAGCCAACACCCGACAGTTCGGAAATAACGCTTATATTGCTCCCAATGCAAGTAAAAGTGATGGTTTGGTAGATATGGTATTGGTGAAAAAATTCCCGCTGACCTATTCCGCGCTTTTTGCGTTCAGGATGTTCACCAAAAGACTGAAGGATGATGAATATGTAACCTACCTTCCCGTTTCAGAAATTTCATTTAAAGTAACCACCAAAAACTGGCATCTCGACGGGGAATTTAATAAAATAGAATCACCGGTTCATGTGAAAGTCTTGCCTGCAAGTCTGAATATTTTAGTGTAGGTAAAGGTAAAGGTAAAGGTAA
The DNA here is from genome assembly GCF_900128945.1 of Chryseobacterium sp. OV279. Classification (GTDB taxonomy): domain Bacteria; phylum Bacteroidota; class Bacteroidia; order Flavobacteriales; family Weeksellaceae; genus Chryseobacterium. Next base: position 760,189 of record NZ_FQUD01000002.1, read on the forward strand.
AGGTAAAGGTAAAGGGTGGCAGAGGTAAAAACAATCATTTTGAAATTCAATAGAGGTGGGCTTTAGCCCGCCTTAAAAATAAATCCTTATTCATTCGGCTTTAGCCAAAATCTAAAAATTAAAACACAAATTCCACAAATAGTCACAAAAACATTTAACATCATCATCTGTGAGAATCTTTGTCATCTGTGATTAAAAAGAATAATTGGTTTAAATTCTATTTATTTCTTAATGTTAAAACCTACATTCTGTTTTACGAAAAGTTTTTGCTGAGTGTTAACGTTCTTGTATCTGTCTCAACACCTAAAGTTCCAGCTTCTTCTCAATCTCAGCCGGATGATTCAGACAGTACTGTAACTGCTCTTTATCCAACTGCTTTTCCCAGTTTGCCACAACTACTGTAGCCACAGAATTTCCAATAACATTCGTCAAAGCTCTGCACTCACTCATAAACTTATCAATTCCCAAAATTAAAGTCATTCCGGCAATCGGAATCTCAGGAACGACAGCCAATGTTGCAGCCAGCGTTACAAATCCTGCTCCTGTAACACCTGCGGCTCCTTTTGAACTTAGCATCGCTACCAAAAGCAGCATCAACTGTTTTTCCAAAGGAAGATCAATATTCAGAGCCTGAGCGATAAACAGAGAAGCCAGCGTCATATAAATATTGGTTCCATCCAGATTGAAAGAATATCCGGTAGGTACTACCAGTCCTACAATAGCTCTCGAACACCCGGCTTTTTCCAGCTTTTCCATAATTCCGGGAAGTGCCGATTCGGAAGAGCTGGTTCCTAAAACCAGTAGAAGTTCCTCTTTCAGATAATACATCAGTTTAAAAATACTGAATCCGTTGTACCAGGCAACCGCTCCCAAAACCAATACCACAAAAAGGATAGACGTAATATAAAAGGTTCCCACTAAAAAGATCAGGTTCAGTACAGAATGAAGACCATATTTTCCGATAGTGAATGCCATTGCCCCAAAAGCCCCGATCGGAGCCAGTTTCATGAGCATATGGACAATTTTGAAAATCGGAGTGGATAGATCCTGTAAAAAGTCCGTTACTTTTTGACTTTTTTCTTTGGTTAAAACCAGAGCAACACCCATTAATATAGCTACCAGAAGTACCTGAAGAATATTTTCGCCAACCAATGGACTGAAAAGGGTTTCAGGAATAATATTCATGATAAAACCTGTCAGCGTAGAGTCATGAGCTTTCTGTTGATATTGTGAAACATCGCCGGATAGAGTAGCGGGGTCTATATTTAAACCGTGTCCCGGTTGTAGAATATTTCCGACAATCAGTCCGATGATCAATGCTAAAGTGGAAAACGTAAAAAAATAGATCATTGCTTTTACAGCAATACGGCCGACTTTTTTGAGATCGGTCATATGAGCAATTCCTAAAGTCAGGGTAATGAAGATCACCGGAGCGATGATCATTTTTACCAGTTTGATGAATCCATCGCCGAGAGGTTTCATTTTTTCACCCAGTTCAGGATAAAACCTTCCTAAAAGTATACCGGCTACTATGGCGATAATGACTTGAAAATAAAGCTGATGATAGAATTGTTTCGCTTTCAAAGGATTCTTTTTTAGATTTTGAAGCCGGAAAATTAAGAATTTTTATCTTAAAACATGACGAAAGTCAGTTAAATTGATAATTTTGGAAGGAGATGGAAGAAATGAAGATGGGAGATGGAAGTGCTGGAAGTTTTTAGTTTCGGTTTAAGGGATCATTTGCAAAACTTGGCAAAGAGATGAAATTTTTTCAAAGATTCTTTCCGGATATAGCGTCTGCTTAATCGAATCAATGCAATTGATTCCACTCTTTATATTCTTAAAGGGATGCGGCATCAGAATCAAATTTTGCGTTAAAAAAGCTCATCCATTCCCAGGTTTTGAAATTGATTCGGTTTAAGCCTTATGATTGAATTGAGGGTTACAGAAATAAAGAAATAAAAAATGCTTCGACTCCGCTCAGCATGACAACGTTGATAAGTACGTTATGTTGAGCGGAGTCGAAGCATATAGTATAATGATAACAAAATTATTCTACGGCAACAGAATCATCCCCGCGGCCATCTGCCACAGCATGAATGTTTCCATTGTCGTCCATCAGAATCAATTCAGTTTTTCCAATGTATTTTATTTTTTCAATCACGTAATTTTTGCTTTTCAGGGCTGAGATCGTACTTTCCGGAAAATTGTTCTCTACCGTGATTTTTTCCGGAAGCCACTGGTGATGGAATTTCGGTGCATTCACCGAGATATTGGCATTCAGTTTAAAATCTACCACATTCACAATCGATTGATAGACGGATGTAGGAATCGTTGTCCCTCCCGGAGTTCCCACCACCATATAAGGTTTTCCGTTTTTAAGGAGGATCGTAGGAGTCATGGAAGAAAGCATTCTTTTATTTGGCTGAATCGAGTTGGCTTCTCCTCCCACCGCTCCGAACATATTCGGAACTCCTGGTTTGATGGAAAAGTCATCCATTTCATTATTTAAAAAGAATCCTGCACCCGAAACTACAACCTTGCTTCCATAATATCCGTTAAGGGTAGTGGTCACAGAAGCTGTGTTTCCGTCCTTATCAATCACGGAAATATGAGTGGTTTGCGTAGATTCATTCGGTTGGCTGATGATTTTTCCCACTTCGGCGCTCGGTGTGGCTTTGTTGAAACTAAAACTTTTCCATCTGCTTTTTAAATAAGCATCAGAAGTCAGATAAGCAGTTTTGTCTTCAATGAAATCAGGATCACCCATGTATTCCGCCCGGTCAGCAAAAGCTCTTCTTTCAGCTTCAGTCATGATCTGTACAGCCTCTGTAGAATTCTGCTGGTATTTTTCCAGATTTTCATATCCGGCCATGGTCAACATTTGGGCAAGTAATACACCGCCGCTCGAAGGCAGAGGCATAGTCACCACACGGCTTCCTTTATAGTCAAATTCCAAAGGTTTTCTTTCGGCAGCTTTATAATTTTTAAGATCCTCTAAAGTCATGATTCCGTTTCCTTTTTTCATTTCAGAAACCATAAGCTCAGCTGTTTTTCCTTCGTAAAATCCTTTTGCGCCCTGTTTTTGAATTAATTTAAGCGTGGCAGCCAGTTCTTTCTGTACCAGAATATCACCTGCTTTCCACGGAGTATCTTTTACAAAAGCGATAGCTGATGTATTGTGTTTAAGGAATTTTTCTCTGTGGGTGTTCAGCATTTCAGCTTCCATTTCTGTGATGGCAAATCCTTTTTCTGCTAAATCAATGGCAGGCTGGATGATTTTGTCCATTGGTAGTTTACAGTATTTCAAAGTAGCATAAAAACCTGCAATACTTCCCGGGATCCCTACAGCAAGCCTTCCGTATTGAGAAAGATCTGTATTCGCTTTGCCGTTTTTGTCAACGTACATATCCCTTGAAGCTTTTTTAGGAGCAGTTTCTCTATAATCCAGTGTGAATTTTTCACCATTATTTTTAACACCCACTAAAAAACCGCCGCCGCCGATATTTCCAGCCTGAGGATAAACCACGGCCAGCGCATATTGTGTAGCGACAACTGCATCATAGGCATTTCCGCCCATTTTCATCATTTTTGCACCTGCTTCACTCGCAAGAGGATGGGCAGATACCACTGCACCTTTATTTTTTATTTTTACTTCCTTGACAATTTTAAAATCAGTAAACTGTGCCCAGTACACATTTCCGGCAAACAGTACTGCTGCAATGAAAAGCTTCTTCATAAGATTTTGTTTAAAACAAAAGTAGATATTTTTTTAATGCAAACGGTTGCAGGTTAAACAAATGGAATAGCTTGCTCTGGTGCTGTTAATAAAGAAAAAGAAGATATGGTCAGATATTTTTGATGATTTTTTATAGGATGTCAAATATGATTGATTTGTTTGAAATATTATTTTTTTTATCAATTTTCAAGGCAGGTATACAGAATCTATTTTTAACCCCAGCTTTATTATTATGATAAGCATGATTTTTTTACTTTTGTACAACTCTAAAAAAATATGTAAAAATGGAATCCTATACGGAAAGAATATTGATTACAGGTGCTCTGGGACAGATTGGCACCGAACTGACGAACAGACTTGTTGAAATGCACGGAGCTGACAATGTAGTAGCATCTGGACTGGACAGATGGCAAAAGGGAATTACCGCTGCCGGACATTACGAAAGAATGGATGTTACCAATACGCAGCTGGTAAGACAGGTGATCAAAGATTATGAGATTACTACAGTGTATCACCTGGCATCGCTTTTATCAGGAACTTCAGAAAAGCAGCCTATTTTTGCCTGGAAACTGAATCTTGAACCTCTTCTTCATTTTTGTGAAATGGCAAAGGAAGGGCTTCTTAAAAAGATCTTCTGGCCTAGTTCAATCGCTGTATTCGGGAAAGGAATTCCAAAACATGATGTAGCACAGGATGTGGTTTTAAATCCTACTACCGTGTACGGGATCTCGAAAATGGCAGGTGAAAAGTGGTGCGAATATTATTTTGACAAGCATGGAGTAGATGTAAGAAGTATCAGGTACCCGGGACTTATTTCATGGAAAACACCTGCCGGAGGTGGAACTACAGATTACGCTGTTGAGATTTTTTACGAAGCCATCGAGGAAGGAAAATACACAAGTTTCATTTCTGAAGACACCGGAATGCCGATGCTTTATATGGATGATGCGATCAACGCAACCTTGAAATTAATGGAAGCTCCGAAGGAAAGTCTTACCGTTCGTTCGTCTTATAATTTAGGAGGAATGTCATTTACACCGAAAGAACTTGCCGAAGAAATCAAGAAAGAAATACCGGAATTTACGATCGATTACAAACCGGATTTCAGACAGGCGATTGCAGATTCATGGCCGGCATCCATCGATGATTCTGTAGCGAAAAAGGACTGGGGACTGACCTATGATTTCGGAATTTCTGAAATGTCGAAGGACATGATCAAGAATCTTAAAGTGAAATTGAATAAAAATTAATTACTTAAAGTTAATATTTAAATAAATATTATTTTAACAATTGATTTTTAATTACTTATAAACTATATCTAAAATTTAATTTAAATGATTTTATTGACTTTTAACATCTTAAATATAGAGGCTGAAGCCAAAAACAGCGTGCAGATTTCTGATGAAGAAAGACTGAAGATCACAGAAGATAACACCAAAGCTATTCTTCGGATTTTAGATATTCATGACATCAAAGCCAGTTTTTTTGTGGAGATTTCCATCGCGGAAAAACTGCAGAATTTAATAAAAGCAATTTCATCCAAAGGGCATGAAATTGCTTTTTATAATTTCAATTCAAATCTTCAGGAAATTGAAGAGGTGAAAAAAAACATTCAGGATCTTCTCGAAAAACAGATCAGAGGAATCCGGCAGAAAGATTATAAACTGCCTCAGGAAGATCTGAAATCGCTGGAGTTTAATTATGTCTCCAATATCGATAATGCAGATGTTCTTTTTCCATTCAAACGACTGAAAAGAGATACCGAGATTAATGAAGAAGACGGGCTGAGTATTGTACCGGAAAGTATCTCACCTTACAGTCAGTTGCCGTATAATGATTTTGTGTTTCAGATCCTGCCGATGAACTATTACCAGAGTATGGTTTTTGAAACGCTGAAGAATGATGATTTTGTCTTAATCTATTTAAATTCATGGCAGTTCACTGATTTTAAAAAATACCGGTTTGATATTCCATTTTACAGAAGCCTCTTTTCAGGAAAGAAAATGGAAGACAAACTCGATGCCCTTCTTACCTGGGTGAATGAGCATGATATGGCGACCTCGCGGATGAAGGATTATATTTTTTAGGTGGTAGGTAGCAGGTTTTAGGTTGCAGGGATTAGGGATTAGGGATTAGGGATTAGGGATTAGGGATTGTGCCGAAGGTTGAAACTATGGTCTTTTGATTTGGTTTTTGGGCGAGATAGATGTCAATGGTGAATTTTGCTTCGCAAGTGAATGGTGAATGATAGATTCAAGAACCAAGAACCAAGATGTCAGACATTAGGCTAAGGTTTAGACTGAGATTATGCATTTTATTTACAAAAAACCAGCAACCCGGAACGTTATTTTAACTAGCAACTAGCAACTTGACAACCCTCAGACTCTCAAACGCTCTCACTCTCAAACTCAAAACTAGCTCAGCTCAAACAAAGTAATCTCAGGCAATACGCCCACTCTTCCCGGATATCCCAGAACACCGAAGCCTCTGTTCACGTAAAGCATTTTTCCTTCGCTTTCGTATAAATCGGCCCATTTTGGGTAACGGTATTGTACAGGAGACCATTTAACGTTTTTCAGATCTAAACCGAACTGCATTCCGTGGGTGTGTCCTGAAAGTGTCAAATGGATGTTTCCAGGGTGTTTTTTGACTACGTAATCAAAGTGGGTAGGGTCATGGCTCATCAGGATTTTCGGAGCAGATTCCGGCACCCCTTTTAAAGCATCATCAATCTTTCCGAATTGAGGAAATGGTTTTAATCCCCAGTTTTCAACGCCGAGAATGTATAATTTTTCTCCGTTTCTCTCAATCACTCTGTGTTCGTTTCTTAACATATCAAAACCTGCCTGTCTTTCATAGTCGATAAGCGTGTCGAGGTTTTTCTTCTTGGCATCGAGGGAAGTCCATGTTACATAGTCTCCATAATCGTGGTTTCCAAGTACTGCAAACTTGCCGTCTTTTGCTTTTATCTTTGAAAATAGAGGAATGAAAGGTTTGAATTCATCAGAAATATTATTGACCATATCGCCGGTAAAAAGCACAAGATCAGGATTTTGCTCGTTGATCAGATCAATAGCGTGCTGAAGTTTCGATGGATCTGAAAAACTGCCGCTGTGAACATCAGAGATCTGAATCACTTTATAACCTTCAAAATTTTTCGAAAGACCCGGAATCTTCACCTTAATCCTTCTTACAGTATGTCTATATTTTCCGAACGTAATTCCGTCGATGAAAAGAGCAGAAAGAACGCCTCCAAGGCCCAGTCCAACAATGCTCAGGAATTTCCTTCTTTCAGGGAAGAAATTTTCCTGTGGTCGTGTTAATCCGATTAAATAGCCTCCGGTTCTGAAAATATCGTCAATTAATAAAAACAGAACCACAAAGATTTTTGGAAGTATAAAGATCAGGAACAGCGAAATAGTGATCTGGACTCTAACGGAGCTTTTATCTGTTCTTTGGAAATGAGTAATTTCGTAGGCGAAAATCGCGTAAACGGTCAAAGATACAACCCAATACCCAAGCCTGATCCAGAAATTATCTGTTAATGTTCTTATAGCCTGATAGATATAAACTTCCAGAACCAGAAAGATAGCGGCAATGATCAAAAAATTTCTCTGCATGATAAATCTAAAAAAAGCACAAAGAATATGTTTCCCTGTGCTTTATATTTTTTTGTTAATTAAATATTTTAAGGAAATCTGTAAACGATAGCATTGATGTTCATTCCGGCACCTACCGAAGTCATCACAATGTTACCTTTATCTTTAAACGTTTGACCCTCCATTTTTCCTTTAATTATTAAATCATACATCGTAGGAATAGTTGCTACAGACGTATTTCCAAGATCCTGAATCGTCATAGGAGAGATCGCATGGTCGTAATCTTTCACATCATAAAGCTTGTGAAGTCTTTCGATCATGGCGTAATCCATTTTTGCATTCGCCTGGTGGATAAGGATTTTGTCAATGTTTTCGATAGAAAGTCCCGCATCTTCAATTGTTTCCTTGATTGCTGAAGGAACATTTTTAAGGGCGTACTCATAGATTTTTCTTCCCTGCATTCTTACATAAAGGCGTCTTTGATCTACGTTTGCGTTGATAGAAGACGCGTTTTCAAGATAACACAGTTCCGGACCGTTGTCACAAATGGTGTTGTGAGCAATGATACCTACATTTTCCTGATCTGTAGCCTGTACAACTACTGCACCGGCACCGTCAGCGAAAATCATTCTGTTTCTGTCATGCGGATCTGTAACGCGGCTTAAAGTTTCTGCACCTACCACAAGGATGGTTTTTGCAGCTTTTGCCTTGATAAGGTTGTCGGCAAGGATCATGGCTTCCACCCATCCCGGACATCCGAAAATCATATCATAAGTGATGCATTTTCTGTTTTTAATGCCCAGCTTATTTTTCACTCTTGCTGCCATATTAGGCATGAAATTCACATATCCGTCTACAGTAACTTCTCCAAAGTTGCTTGCGTAAATAATGTAGTCAAGGTCCTCGCCGTCTATTTTAGCATCCTCAAGGGCTGCTTTTGCAGCTTCAGAACCGATCTGTGAGTTGGAAAGATCGTCTTCAATGAATCTTCTGTTTTCTATTTCTGTGATTTCTACAAACTTCGCGATGGTTTCTTCTGCAGGTTTTTCAATCTTAACTCCGTCTTCAGTGTAGAACTCAGAATCCATGAAATAATCTCTACCAATAACTCTGTTAGGAATATAGGATCCGGAACCAATAATGATCGTATTCGGCATTCGTTTAAATGATTTTTTAAAGATGCAAAGTTAATAATTAATATTAATAACGGAGAATTAAAAATATTATTAAATTTGCAAAAATTGTACTTTACAATCGTATGAAAAACAACTCGTCCTTAAAAGGCTTACTTATTGCAGCTGTGGTGTTTATCGTTGCCTTTGGAGTCTACTTCTTTTTTTTAGCCAAGAAAAATTATTTTGTAGTAGACAACCCTACTCCCAATACCTATTATTTTAAAATCAATAATGGTTCTGAGGGGATAATTTCAGCGGGACAGTATGTTCACGTGGATATCAAAAAGGGGAAAAATTCCATCAAAGTTTTCGACCGGAATAAGAAAATGCTCTATGATTCTGCATTTGAAGTGAATAAGATTCGTGGGCTGATTAACATCGCACATCAGGATTATTATATTAATGATCAATATTATGGGTACAATCTTAAAAAAGATTCATTACTTTTGGCCCTGGACAAAATCACAATAGACGGAAAAGATTATTTCGGAGGAGCGAGACGCTTCAACAAGCTTTATACTGAAGATTTTTATTACAATGTGGATGAGGATTACGATAAAGTGATCAAAAACATTCAGCAGGTGGAATCGAGATCAAAGATTTTCAGAAAGCAGGATTTCCTAAATTATTACAAAGAATATTACAAGTTTTAAGTTTTGACAAAAGATATTACCAAAGTTACTCCCTACAATTCTGAGGCTACTAAAAAAAGCCAGGTAGAGGATATGTTCGACAATATTGCACCGAAGTATGACCTTCTGAATCATGTTTTATCTATGAAAATTGATGTTTTATGGAGAAATACATTGGTGAAAATGATGAAAAAAGACAACCCGCAGGAAGTGCTGGATGTGGCTACAGGAACGGGAGATTTAGCAATCACGATTGAAAAAGGAACCGATGCAAAAGTAATTGGTTTAGATTTATCACAACAAATGCTGAATGTTGGCGTTATTAAAATAAAAAAACTTAAATTAGACGGCAAAATTTCCATGCAAAAAGGAGATGCAGAAAATTTACCTTTCGAGGACAATAGATTCGATGCTGTTTCCGTTGCATTTGGAGTAAGGAATTTTGAAAACCTTACCAAAGGTTTGGCAGAATTAAGAAGAGTAGTTAAAGATAACAAGAGTGTTTATATACTGGAGTTTTCAAAGGTTGAGGGGTTCTTAGGTCCATTTTATATGTTTTATTTCAGAAACATATTACCTGCCATCGGCAGACTGGTATCCAAAGATAATAGGGCGTATACATACCTTCCGGATTCTGTAAATGCTTTTCCTTTCGGGGAAAAGATGAAGCAAATTCTTTTAGATACAGGATTTAAGAAAGTAGAATATAAAAAGCTAAGTTTAGGTATAGCCACAATTTATAAAGCAACAAAGTAACCTATGAATAAATTTCTATTAAGAGCACTGGTTTTAGCCTCAGTTAATATTGCTGTTTTTGCAGATGCGCAATTCAGAACCCGAAACAGAATGGATAAGTTGGAAGACTTTGACGAGCAGAAATTCAGTTGGGGTTTTTATTTGAACGGCAACAGGCTAGACTACCGTATCGTCCTTCATCCAAGATATGGTGCGGAAGGTAATCAGAATCTTGTTAAATCCAGAGAAAGCTACAGTTTCGGAGCTGGTTTGATCGCCAAGTGGAGACTGAATGATAATCTGGACCTAAGATTGGAGCCAGGCTTGCAATTTGCTCAAAGGCAGTTGATTTTTAATACCCAGTCCAATGACCAGTATGCTGCCGGAACATTGACTAATCCACCTTTTTTCCCAATTGCTTTAACTGAGAAAGATAAAGTAAGAGAGATTAAATCTACTTTGGTAGACATCCCTGTACTATTGGAGCTTCACGGGAACAGATGGTACAATTCAAGACCGTATATTGCAGGAGGGGTGAACTATATCGTGAACCTTCAGTCTAATTCTGATTCTGTGGATGACAACATGCAGCAGGTTTTCAGATCGACTACGCATAATTTTGCATGGTCTGCTGAAATGGGAATTCAGTTTTACTTCAATAAATTTAAACTTACGCCGGCGATCAGAGGAACATTCTTCATGAATAACGAGAAAGTGGCTGATAATGCGACTACACCTCCATATTGGGCGACAGCAATGTCTACGCTTCAGACAAGAGCGGTGATGTTTGTATTGAAATTCGAATAAGAAAATATACATTAAAAATACAAAAGGAGGTGCATCTGCATCTCCTTTTTTCGTACCAAATCAAAATATAGAGACATTTATTTTTGTTACTGTTATTATTTTTTTATTTTTGTTGCTAGTTAGAATATACAAAACCTGAAATGCTTCAAGATTTAGAAAACAATTTTTCAGAATTAGAGAGAAAGATTTTCCTTTTACAAAAGAATTATAAAAGTCTTACTGAAAGATTATCAGACTTAAGTGTTGAGCATGAAGAACTGAAAACGAAATATGATGAGGAGAGAAGAAGAAATCAGGTATTAGCAGAAGAACAAAAAAATATAAAACTTTATTCAGCAATATCAGGGAATCCTGAACACAACAGATTAATGAAAAACCATATCAACAGATTGGTGAAAGAAATTGATTTCTGTATTGCGCAGCTTCAAAACAGTGGATTATAATGGAGGTAAGAAGAATAACCATCAACATTGCAGGAAGGGTATATCCGCTGAACGTGCCGGCCGCAGAGGAGGAAACTCTGCGCAAGGTAGGAAAGCAGATCGAAAATATGATTAAAGATTTTGAACAGAACTTCGATGTCAGAGACAAACAGGATGCTTTGGCGATGTGTGCCCTTAAACTGGGAACCAACGCGGAAGTAGTTTCTCTGAACTACGAAAAAAATATAAATTCTACCAACGAAAGATTAGTGCAGATTAATCAGTCGTTGAATGAAATAGGGAAATAGAATTCTTTTCCCGTCAGACTGCCTACAATAATTCTAACACATTTAAGGTAAACTCAACGCTAAACAATTACCGAGCAAATGTCCGCTGAATGGCGTGCCGGGTCTCCCGGATTACAGACAGAGGAAATCAGTTCAAATCGTGTTGATTAGGAGTTTACTCTCAATCCCTGAATTGTTGTAGGTTTTTTTTATTTAGATAAGTGTAAGACAATTAAAACTCAATATATATTATGACAACAGCCATTATAGTCGGCGTTATTTGCTTAGTTATTGGCGCAGTGATAGGGATTCTTTTCTCTAAGAGCTCGCTGAATACCAAGGCAAAATTTATTGTAGATGATGCAAAGAAAAATGCCGAAAACCTTATAGAAAAAGCAAATGTTCAAGCTGAATCCATAAAGAAAGAAAAGAACCTACAGGCCAAAGAAAAGTTTTTGGAACTGAAATCTCAGCATGATGCGGATATCCAATCCCGTGAGAAAAAAATGCAGGAGGTAGAAAAAAGAACCAAAGACAAGGAACACAAGCTGAATGACGAGCTTAGCAAGACGGGAAAACTTGAAAAGGACCTTGACAAGCAGATTGGAGATTACGCTAAGAAAAATGAGATCTTAGATAGAAAACAGCAGGAACTTGAGGTGGCGACTACTAAAAAGGTAGAGATCCTTGAGAAAATTGCTAATTACACCGCAGAAGAAGCTAAAGCAGAATTGGTAGAAACCATGAAAGCAGAGGCTAAAACAAGAGCTCAGGCACACGTTCAGAGCATTATGGAGGAGGCACAGCTGAATGCTAAGAACGAAGCCAGAAAAATAGTTGTTCAGACCATTCAGAGAATTGGTACAGAACAGGCTATTGAAAACTCAGTATCTGTTTTCAACATTGAATCAGACGAGGTAAAAGGTAGAATCATTGGTAGAGAAGGTAGAAATATCCGTGCTTTGGAAGCAATGACAGGCGTGGAAATTATCGTAGATGATACTCCGGAAGCTATTCTTCTTTCTTGTTTTGATCCGGTAAGAAGAGAAATCGCAAGATTATCCCTACACAGATTGGTGACGGACGGAAGAATCCACCCGGCAAGAATCGAAGAAGTAGTAGAAAAAACAAAAAAACAGATCGAAGAAGAGATCATTGAAGTAGGAAAAAGAACAATCATTGATTTAGGAATCCACGGATTACACCCGGAACTGATCAAGATTGTAGGTAGAATGAAATACCGTTCTTCTTACGGACAGAACTTACTACAGCACTCAAGAGAAGTAGCGAACATTGCTGCAACGATGGCTGCTGAATTAGGATTGAACGTAAAACTAGCGAAAAGAGCAGGTCTTCTACACGATATCGGTAAAGTTCCTGAGCAGGAATCTGAACTTCCTCACGCTTTACTGGGAATGCAGTGGGCTGAAAAGTACGGTGAAAATGCAGAAGTTGTTAACGCAATTGGAGCTCACCACGACGAAATTGAAATGAAGTCATTATTATCACCGATCATCCAGGTAGCCGATGCTATCTCAGGAGCAAGACCGGGAGCAAGAAGACAGGTCCTTGAATCTTATATCCAGAGACTGAAAGATCTTGAATCTGCAGCCTTAAGTTTCGACGGCGTATCAAGCGCTTATGCGATCCAGGCAGGTAGAGAACTTAGAGTAATGGTAGAAAGCGGAAAAGTAAATGATGAAGTAGCGAACCAGCTTTCTTACGACATCTCTGAAAAAATCCAAAATGAACTGACGTATCCGGGACAGGTAAAAGTAACGGTAATCAGAGAAACAAGAGCTGTGAATATTGCAAGATAATAACAGAATAAAGATATTTTATAAAAACCTTTCAAGAAATTGAAAGGTTTTTTATTTTTATCAAAACTTAAAAATGCAAGAACTGTCTTTGTCTTCAAAACTGAAGTATATCTTTTCAATCCCCGTTATCATTTCCGCCCTGGGCTATTTCGTAGACATCTATGACCTGCTTTTATTCGGTATCGTAAGAATTCCAAGTTTAAAAGCTTTAGGCCTGAATCCCGACGCTGACGGAACCTTTATTCTCAACTGTCAGATGGTAGGACTCCTTATCGGTGGTGTGTTCTGGGGAATTTTTGGAGACAAAAAAGGACGACTGTCTGTCCTTTTCGGTTCTATTCTGGTATATTCCCTGGCCAATATAGCCTGTGGATTTCTTCCTTACTTTCCGAAAGAGCATCTCGTGTATCAATACGCGGGTTTAAGGTTCATCGCGGGAATAGGACTCGCCGGAGAGCTTGGAGCAGGAATTACCCTCGTTTCTGAGAGTCTCCCGAAGAATTTAAGAGCCATTGGAACTTCCGTGGTAGCCGGATTTGGACTGATGGGTGCTGTTGTGGCTCAGCTTACCGTAGAATTGGCCGGCGGTTGGAATATTTCCTACATCATCGGAGGAATTATGGGAATTATGCTGTTGTTGCTGAGAATCAGCGTTTCAGAATCCGGCATTTATAAAAACATAGTACATAAAAGCGTCTCAAAAGGCAATTTTCTCTCCTTCTTTACCAATAAGGAGCGGCTGACGAGATATCTCAAATGTATTGCGGTAGGATTGCCCACCTGGTATTGTATAGGGATCCTTGCTGTTTTAGCCAATCAGTTTGCCCCTGAATTAGGCATCAGGGATCTGAATCCCGGAAAAGCCATTATGTGGGCTTATATAGGCATTTCTGTAGGTGACCTGATGAGTGGTTTTATTTCCCATGCTTTAAAATCCCGGAAGATGGCTATTTTTTATATGCTGCTGTTCACGATCGTTGGTGTAGCGATCATGCTGTTTGGGAATACCAATACGGAAACAAAGTATTATATGTTCTGTGTCTGGTTGGGCTTTGGAACGGGATACTGGGCGATGTTTGTGACCCTTGCTGCCGAACAGTTCGGGACTAATATCAGAAATACGGCGACTACAACCGTCCCCAATATGGTGAGAGGCCTGGTTCCCGTGATGATTCTGGCGTTTGATCTGCTTAAAAATAATTTCACGGTGATCATCAGTGCAGCGGTCGTTGGATTGGTGGTCTTTGGACTGGCCTTTTATTCGGCACTCACGATTTCCGAAACGCATAATAAAGACCTTGAATTTACCGAATAATTAATGTTGTTTAAGAAATGGGGTGGTTGTGAATTGCGGTTATATCGTAATAAACACAATGGAATCAACGTTTTATTAAAGTTTTATTTAAATTATGTTGCGAATAATTAATATTTGTTTAACTTTGAAAAGTAACAAAACTATATTGTTTAATCTCAAATCAAATCACGTAACACTATGAAAAACGCTAAGAAATTAAGAAAAGCAGATCTAAAGAACATTATCGGAGGAATCAGCGGAAAACCTGATTTAACACTTTGCGGATGCAGCTGCTCAGGTTCTGTAACCGGACCTTGGTATTGCGTACAGCACATTGCCTGCACACAGGGATACAACTGTGGTGAGTCTGCAATTTAAGACTGTATATCAGTAAGAAAACTAAAACATTTCCACATTTAATACGCAAAAGCCTTTTGGGACCTTCCAAAAGGTTTTTGTCATTTTAAAGATGAGATTAAAAATGGTCCCAAAAAAAGGAATTCATTTTCTAATGTAGTTTTTCATATTGGCCTAGGAAGCTGGAGCGTTAAAAAAATTAAAACTCACTCCGTTAAAAAATTCCCATTGTTTGAGTGCGGCAAAAATATTGAACTGAAATAACAATATTTAATCCGCACGAGTTTGGGAATTTTAGGATTGAGTTTTAATTTTTAGCGGAAGCTTCCAGCCTTGAATTTTTGGTTCATTTTGTTTCAAGACAAAAGAACTAAAAAAGGAATAAATTATAGAAGTTAATTAATTGAATTTTAAAGTATTGATTTATAGTATTTTATATTTGTTTTAGCTGGTGATATAAATCAAACTCCCCACACTTATCGTAATCCATAAAATAACAGCCACAGCCAGCGGCTTAATTCCTATCGTTTTTAAAGTCCCGATCGAAAGAGTAGACCCAATAAAGAATAAAGTAAGATTCAGCCCCGATTTGGCTACTGCAGTCACAGAGCTGCTCAAGCCATCAAAAACAGGAAAATAAGTATTCAGAAGAATAGCCAGGATAAACCACCCGATAAACCACGGTATTTTAATTTTCGATTCTTTGTTTTTAAAAATAAACATCGTGATCACAGAAACCGGAATAATCCATAAGGCACGGGCCAGTTTCACCGTAGTGGCTATTTTTAAAGCCTCATTTCCATACTTTCCGGCCGCTCCAACCACAGAACTGGTATCATGGATTCCCACCGCACACCAAAGCCCAAACTGCTCCTGAGAAAGATGCAGCAAATGCCCGATAGCCGGATAAATAAACAACGCTACAGAATTTAAGGTGAAAATAATGGCAAGACCTAAAGAAATTTCTTTCGTCCCCGGTTTGATGATAGGAGAAACAGCTGCGATAGCACTTCCACCGCAGATCGCTGTTCCGGCAGAAATCAGATAAGAAAGCTTTTTCTCAAGTTTAAATACTCTTCCCAAAATATAGCCGAGAACCATCACCGTGAAAATACTGACAACCGTTAAAAAGAATCCTGTCTTCCCCGCCTGAAGCGCTTCATTCAGTTTGAGCCCAAAACCCAGTCCTACAATAGAAATCTGAAGCAACAAATGAATGTATCTGTGCAAATGCTTTTCGAACGGATTACCAATGAGAACCGCTAAACCAAAGCCTAAGGCCAGAGCTATCGGGGAAGAAATTAACGGGGTAAGACATGCAACACCGAGTACAATAAAAACAGTTTTTCGGATCATTTCATTTTGGATGAGCTCTTTCATAAGATAAGTTTTGAAATCAGACTCCAAAATTCCGAAATATAGTATTACAAAGTAAATCGTATTTTATTATGATGGATAACTTTTAGTTATGGATTGTAAGGTGAGAGAGTTTGAGGGTAGGAGGGTTTTAGAGTGGGAGCGTTTGAGTGGTTCAGGGTAACTTTGCTAGTTGCTAGTTGCTAGTTGCTAGTTGCTAGTTGCTAGTTGCTAGTTGCTAGTTGCTAGTTATATCATATTTTGCATCTGTTGTTGTCTGTTGTCTGTTGTCTGTTGTCTGAAATCTGACGTCTAATATCTGAAATCTATCCCAAAAATTCACCATTCACTTGCGAAGCAAAATTCACTATTGACCTCTACTCCGTCTAAAATCTAATCAAAAGACCATAGTTCAAACTGCGACCTATTCCCTGCAACCTATCATCTACTATCTAACTCCTCACAAATCTCAGAAATAATCTAATCATCTCCGACTGTTCTCCTTTCGGAAGAATAAAGTGAAAATTTCTTTCAATGCTGAAATTCCTGATATCTATGATAGTGAGCGTATTGTTTTTTAATTCATTTAAAATGGTACTGATGGACAGAAATGCCATACAATCCGAATGTAAAAGATAGTTTTTGATGCTTTCACTGCTTCCCAGCTGCATAACCGTGTTGAGCTCTTCGATGTTGATTCCTTTTTCCTTTAAACGGTTTTGGATGAATTCCTGAGTACCGGAGCCCTGTTCACGGAAGATCAGGTCTAAGTCATAAAGATCTTTTAGACTTAACGTTTTCTGAGCTAATGGATGATTGGCTTTTGCCGTGAGAACAATTTCATCCCCTTTAAAAATTTTATAGTCAAAAAATGAAGACTGAGATTCTCCTTCGATAATTCCGAGGTCTATTTTCCCTTCTTTTAAAAGTTCGGAAATAATTTCGGTATTATGGGCGATCAGTTCGATCTTAATTTCTTTATAATACGTATTGAATTTGGCCAGAAGTTCAGGCAAAACATATTGTGCAACACTGGTGCTGGCTCCGATAATCAACTTTCCTTTATGCTGTTCATTCACCTGACTGATCTCAAATTCCAGATCACGGTAGAGATTTCGGATCTTTTCGGCATATTCATATAGAATTTTTCCACTCTGGGTAAGATGTACGGAAGTTCCTTTTCGGTCAAAAAGTTTTGTACCGAGCTGACTTTCAATTTCTTTAATGTGTTTAGTCACAGCTGGCTGCGAAATATGAAGTTCTTCAGCAGCTTTCGTAAAACTCAGTCTTGAGGCAGCGGTATGGAAAACTTTTAATCTGTAGTCAAACATGGATGGAGCTTATGGTAACAAATTTAGTGAAATTATACGGGTTGGGGAGTTTGAGAGTTTCAGAGTTGGAGGGTTTGAGAGTTGGAGGGTTGAGAGTTTGAGTTGTATTGAGTTTTAGGAAGAAAAAAGCAAGAGTCAAGAACCAAGAATCTAGATGTCAGACAATTATTCATTAACTTAAATACTATGAACCAGCAACTAGCAACTAGCAACTAGCAACCAACTCTCCCACTCGAAATCCCTTACAAATCCGAAAAAGACTTACCTCCATCACTTTCATACCTTCGGTTTTTCGCTTCACCGATCTTTTGTTTTGTATAAATGCTGTTGTGGCCGGAAAGCAAATAGGAAACTACGCAGGCAATAGCAATATAAACACCTGATTCTGCCCCGAACAGCTCAATCCCCATCAGCATACAGGCCAGTGGGGTATTGGTAGCTCCGGCAAATACGGCTACAAAGCCCATTCCTGCAAGCAATCCGAACGGTAATGGAATAAACAGGGATAATGCACTGCCAAGAGTAGCTCCGATGAAAAATAGGGGTGTGACTTCGCCTCCTTTAAACCCTGCAGAAAGGGTAATGATGGTAAAAATCATTTTTAAAGCAAAATCGTAGAGCGGAAGCTGTTGTTTAAAAGATTCCAGAATGACAGGAATTCCCAGCCCGATGTATCTTGTGGTTCCCATGGCAAAAACAGCCAGAGCAACAATAATCCCACCGACTACGGGACGAAAAGGAGCATATTTAATTCTAGATTTAAAAACAGATCCAGTCCAGTGAATCATTCTGCTGAATCCTGCAGCACAGATTCCAAAAGCAATTCCGGCGAGAATACTATATACAATGGGCAAAAATTCCAGTTTAGGAATAAGGTCTATATGGTAATGGGTATGTTTGACATTCCAGAGATTGGTGGTTAAGTCTGCGAGAATGGCTGAAGCAAAAGCCGGGAAGATAGCATTGTACCGTATTCTTCCAATCAGGAAAACTTCCAGTGCAAAAACGGCTCCGGCCAACGGTGTTCCGAAAATAGATCCAAAACCTGCGGCAATGGCAGCGATAAGCAGGATTTTCCTTTCATTTTTATTAAGTTTAAAAGGTTTGCTGAGCTGGTCTGCAATAGCACCAGCCATCTGTAAAGCCGTACCTTCACGCCCGGCTGAACCTCCGAAAAAATGCGTAACAATGGTTCCCAGATACACAAATGGAGCCATTTTAAAGGGAATAATTTCTTTCGGATCATGAATATTGTCAATGAGCAGATTGTTTCCTGCTTCTACATCTTTTCCGTAATAATGGTATAAAAGGCCAATAAGAAAACCGGCAACAGGAAGCAGGGCAATGAGCCAGATATGACTTTCTCTGAATTGGGTTGCCCATTCCAGGGACTGTAAAAATCCCGCAGACGCTGTTCCTACTAATCCACCAATCAGAATACTGATGCACAGCCATTTTGAAATATAAGGCAGGGCAGGGTATTTTCTAAAAAATAATTGGGTATGAAAAATTGCTTTTCTATGAAGTGTCCGTTGTTTTTTTGACATAATAATCCTGATCAGTTATTGGTTAATAATCTCTTAATCAGGCGTCATCAGCTTCTGTAAAGCGGTTGGGTAAGGAAGAGCACCATTTCCTTTTGTTATACAAATATAATTATTCTCTGTGAATTTTAAAACTCTTTGAAGTGATGAAGATTCAAAATATTTATAAGAATGGTTTCATTTCATCCTCAATCTGCGTTCTGAGATCCATCAGGCGTTTAGCATATTTTTCCTGTTGTTTTTCCTCTTCAGTCTCAGGGACCCAAGCAGGGACAGGGAGTTTTTTGCCGTTTTCATCTACTGCCACAAAAACAATGATACAATGGGTCTTTTTGTCGAAAGTAGGCTGCTTCAGGTTTCTTGAAAAAACATTAATCGAAATATGCATGCTCGATTTTCCGGTATAAATCACCTGTGCATCCACTCGTACCACTTCCCCGATTTTAATAGGCTCATAAAAACGGATCCCGCCCACATAAACGGTTACCGAATAATTTCCGCTCCATGTCGTGGCACATGCATAACCTGCCTGATCGATCCATTTCATGACGCTTCCTCCATGTACATTTCCTCCATAATTCACATCTGAAGGCTCCGAAATAAACTGAAAAGTGATGGGCTTATTCTGCATCTTTATAAAATTTTAATAAAGTTATTTAATAATTTCCAGAATTTTAGATTAAATCCTACTTTTGAAAGACGAAACTTCAATGAAGAAGGAAATTTAATTTATAACAGCTTTAAAAAATAACAATGAAGAAAGTATTCCACCTTAATACATGCGATACCTGCAGAAAAATCCTTGCACAGTTTGATCTTGCAGACTGGGAACTTCGTGAAATTAAAAAAGAGCCCATCACCAAAGAAGAACTGGCAGCGATGTATAAAAAAACAAAATCATACGAAGCTCTGTTCAGCAAAAAATCTACACAGATTAAACTAAGAGGCCTGGATGCCAAATCTCTTGAAGAAAAGGATTTCAAAGATCTGCTTCTGGATCACTACACCTTTTTGAAACGTCCGGTTTTTATAACGGATGATGAAATATTTGTGGGAAATGATAAGAAGAATGTAGAAGCTCTGAGAGAATTCTTTGGAGTGGAAGACTAAAAAATTAAGCTAAGCATGTTGACATAAGATTCTAAATCTGATCAACAGAAAATGAATTTAATAAATGAGCTACAGATAAATTCTGTAGCTCTTTGTGTTATAGAAATTGAAAATTAAAGCCTTATTATTATGTGATAGTATGTGTTTTTTCAGTCGTTACTGTATAAGTTTCTGAAACCACATTGTCTACAAACTTCCATTCTGCCAGTGAGCTTGCGGAAGTAAATTTCACTTGCAGATATCCTCTTTTATAGAGATTGGCATATTCCAGATCATCTATAAGTATCGAAAACGCCTGAGCCAGTTCAATAGCCTGTGTAGGATCAGAAGTAATTCCCAGATAGCCTTCCAGTCCGGGAGAAGATACGGAGCTGCAAGCCAGCTCTGTTCCGATGAAGTTTCCCTGTGCATCTGACAATTTCCCCAGCCATGCGTTGTGCGTGTCTCCTGCCAGTACCACTACTTTTTTTCCTGCCAGAATAGAGTAGAGCTGCTCTCTCTCCATGAAATACCCATCCCAAGCATCCAGATTGTAAGGTAACGTTGTAGTGATTCTTGCTATTTCCTGCGGGGTAAGTGTAGGATCATGTTGTAGGTGTCTCGTTTTAAGAACAATCAGCTGGGAAATGGTGTTTTTAAGCAGCAGCATTGTTGCAGGCTGTGCACTTCCGTATTGTTTTATTTCTGCGAGGATTTTATTTAACACCATCAGCATTTCAGCAGGCACCATCATTTTGGTCATTAAGATCTGCTGTCCCAGTACTTTCCATTTTGCGGGATCTGCATTGATCTGAGAACCCAGCCACTGCATCTGCTCACTACCGATCAGCCTTCTGCCGGGGCTTAAGAAATCAGTTTTGAAGAGTGTCTGATTAAAGTTTCCTGCAGCATCAAGATAATCTGAGTATTCAAGCTGCTTATCCCTTGCGATTACCCTTGTGTCCATCATATAAAGAGAGACAATATTTCCGAAGTTAAAGGTTCTGTAGATTCTCAGATCCTTGCCCGTTTTTAAAGGAATATATTCGCTGTAAGCCTGAAATGCTGCCATTTTTCTGACCTCAAAACTTCCTTCATTAGGCTGATGATTCTCTGCTCCGGATTTATAAGTGTCGTTGGCAAATTCATGATCATCCCAAACGCAGATAAAAGGTTTTTTCTGATGAAGAAGCATTAGATTCTTGTCTCCTCTGTATTGCCTGTATCTTTCGCGGTAATCAGCGAGGGTAAGGATTTCCTTTGCCGGTTGATGAGCTCTTCCGAGCGGATTGGTGTAAGGATTGGTTCCATACTGTCCCGGAGCGTATTCATAGATGTAATCTCCAAGATGAACCACTACATCGGCGTCAGATTGTGCTATTGCGCCATATACATTGAAAAGTCCTGCCGGAAAATTGGAACAGGAAACCACGGCCATTTTCACTTCATGTACAGAATCTGTTTTTGAAGGCAAAGTGAGCGTTTCCCCTGTGATGCTGCTTTCTTTGGTTTTAATATTGTAAAACCTGTAATAGTATTTTGTATAGGAAGGAATGTTCTGAACATCTACTGCAACGGTAAAATCATTCACTGAAGTTACATTGACCTGTCCTTTCCTCACTATATCGGAAAAGCTACTGTTTCTGCTTACTTCCCAGATAATTTCAGCATTAATACCTGTGGAATATCTTGTCCAGATAATGACTCCTGTTTCTGAGGGATCAAAACTGGCGACTCCGGTTTCAAATCCTGCATTTTTCAGATTATCCGGAGCATTTCCGATATCGGTAAAATCATCATTGGTACAGCTTTCAATTAAAGGAGCTATAAGGATTCCTCCCGCAGCCAACAATGAATGTTTAAGAAATTTTCGTCTGTTGATTGAGTTATTATTTTCCATCAATTATTTTTCCCTGCAAAAAAAGATAATTGGAAGAACAAGTCTATTAACTCAGCTTTAATTATACTTTATGATTATTTAACCGGAATAATTTTAAAATGACAGGAATTAATATTTATTAGCTTTTTTTTTAATAATTAATTATTAAAGACTTATATTTATTATCACCAAAAAAATATGACCATGACAAAAGACTTTTTAAAAACAAAGAATCTTACAAGATCAGCATTAAAAGAGATTATCGGAGGAGTGAGACCACCGATTGTTAACTGCTTTACCCTTTGCGGGCCTGGCGGCGGCGTTATTTCCAATACTCCGGGAGTTGGTGATGCCTGCAGTCCGGACAGAAAGGTTTGCTGTATCTGCTATTAATCACAAAAAAAAAGGCTGTAAAATGAATTACAGCCTTTTTTTGAATATTTTTTTGAACAATTATACGAAAGGAGCTTTCACTACTTTTGCAGGAATGTTCTTATTTCTTACCTGAATAAAAATTTCAGAACCCAGTTTGAAATGAGGTTTGTCTACATAAGCAAGACCCAAACCTACCTTTTTCATTGGAGACTGTGTCCCTGAAGTTACTTTTCCGATTACATTTCCTTCTGCATCCACTACCGGATAATCATGTCTTGGAACACCTTTGTCCTGAAGTTCAAAACCTACAAGCTTTCTCGTAACCCCTTCTTCTTTCTGTTTTGCGAAAGTCTCTTTAGAAACAAAATCTTTATCGAATTTAGTGATCCATCCCAATCCTGCTTCAATAGGAGAAGTCGTATCATCGATATCATTTCCGTAAAGACAGAAACCTTTTTCCAATCTTAAAGTATCTCTTGCAGCAAGTCCGGCAGGAACGATTCCTTCCGCTTCACCTGCATTGATGATGGCATCCCAAAGCTCAACAGCATTTTCGTTGTTGAAGTAGATTTCAAATCCACCGCTTCCTGTATAACCTGTGTTCGAAATGATCACATTGTTGACACCGGCAACGCTTCCTACGGCAAAGTTATAGTAAGGAATTTCAGAAAGATTGGTCTCCGTAAGCTTCTGAAGGATCTCGGTAGCTCTTGGTCCCTGAACTGCTAATAATGACATCTCATCAGAAGCATTGGTCATCTGAGCCCCGAATGTGTTATATTTTGAGATATGATTCCAGTCTTTTTCAATATTTGACGCGTTTACTACTACAAAATACTTGTTGTCTTCCATTTTGTAAACAATAAGGTCGTCCACGATTCCTCCGTTTTCATTAGGAAGGCAAGAATATTGAGCTTTACCGTTTTCAAGAGCATCTACATTATTGGTCGTTACAAACTGTAAAAGGTCTTTAGATCCCGGTCCTTCAATAAAAAACTGTCCCATGTGCGAAACATCGAACAATCCTGCTTTTTCTCTTACTGCAAAATGCTCGTCTGTAACACCAGAATACTGTACAGGCATTTCAAAACCTGCAAAAGGTACGATTTTAGCGCCCAAAGAAACGTGTTTATCGTATAAGGCTGTTTTCTTCATATTTAATTTTTATTTCTTTATTTTAAAGCTGTTGAAAGTTTCGTTGAATAGGTTCATATAATTTCCGTTCCAGAACTTCTGGCCACAGTTGATGGAAACAAGATACAGATCTTTGTCCTTCTGAAATGCCCTGGTGATCCAGAACAGTTTCTCCTTTTCATCAAAATATTCGTAAAAATATTCTGTATAACCTTTTCTGCCTTTGTTTTCCTTTATTTTGCTTTCCGGCTCTTCAGATTTATAAAGTGCCAGGATAAATTTTTTCATGTCTGCTTTGGGAAGTTCAAGTCCGTGATATTCTGAAATGGTAATCGCTCCAACTTCATTGGATGGGAAAATATTCACAATATCGCTGTCATTGGTAGATCGCCAGCCTTCCGGAACATTGATAGAGTAGCCGGGACTGTCATACACTTTTGCTTTCTGGGCAAAAAACAAACTTGCCGATAAAAAAGCGGATACGAGCAGTATTTTTTTCATCAGTTAAAAATGGTGTTTATATTCTTCAAGGATAATTTTAAACCACTCCGTAAAATGGCCGGGATTTTCAGCGATTTCTTTGTCAAGATCTTCTGTGGAAATGAATCTTACTTCTTCCACTTCTTCAGGGTTTAAATTGAAATCCGTTTCATGGGTTCCTACAAATACGTGGTCGAGTTCATGTTCCCAAAGACCACCTCCTACATCTGCTTTATAGATAAAATTAAACTTTTCCGAAAGCTCAGCTTCAATTCCAAGTTCCTCTTTTATTCTGCGTTTGGCTCCTTCCAGATACGTTTCGCCTTCTCTGGGATGAGAACATACTGCATTGGTCCATTGGTTGGGAGAATGGTATTTTCCGGACGCTCTTTTCTGAAGAAGCATCTCTCCTTTGCTGTTGAACAAAAAGACGGAAAAAGCACGGTGCAGAAGACCGTTGATGTGAGCCTGCTGCTTTTCCATAAGACCCAAAACTTCATCTTCAGGATTTACTAAAACTACAAATTCTTCCATTTCTACAAATGTAAGCCTTATAAATGTATTTTGAAAATTTTTAGTGAAACATCATAGGGCTGAAACGAATGATAGAGGTCATGAAAATGAAAATAACCTGAGTTTTACGGAATGTCGGTTTCATGTTTTGGATGAGTAAATATTAACTCAAAACTGCTTTTCATATTCATATACTTTCAAACCTACGTTCCCAGAACTCATCACTCATCATTTAAAACTCATCACTCTTTAATAATGTACCGATACGGATCAAAAGTGCAGACAGCCCTGCAAAAAACAGGACAATCCAAAAAGCATTCGTCACAACTTTCATTAAACCTAATTGAGTAACATCAATGAAAGGATAAGGATAAAATCCGGAAAACCCGCCACGAAGCAGAATATATATAAAATAGACAGCAGGATACACTGCCCACTTTGGGATTATGCGATTTTGTAAAGCTTTCTTATTCTCATACAGATACCAGTAGATTAGAACCAGAATAGGGATGATGCTGTGAAGAAGTTCATCTGCGACACGCTGCATTCCTGCAGGATTCCATGTCTGGCGTAAAAGGATCTGATAAATAAGACCTACGATAAGGATGTAAACTGTCAGAGCACTTAAAATACCTGAGTTTTCCGGTTTTGAAAGGTTGCTTCTCAAGGACTGATACGTAAAATAAAGTGCTGCGAGCAAATTCGTAAGGATGGTGAAATAACTGAAAAACCTGATTGTAGTTTCCCCGAACGTCAATTTGCTGGTTTCAAGCATTAAATAATACTGGATGGTAAGAGCAAACCAGCCCGTAAAACAGAAGAGCAGAGATAAGATTCTTTTCATAAAGAAAATGTCTTTTAAAGGTCTATAAAGATAACAGTTCGGACTTAATTTCTTACTAATTGTGAAAATGAAATTATAAATGAGAAAATTTTTAACTATAAAGGGTTAAAATGTGAATAAAATATTTATATTATACATTAAATACTAGTTTTAGTAGTAAATTTTTAACTTAAACTAAGTTTAATGCTTCGTTTACTTATAAAAGCCTTAACTTTACATCTTAATAATTACTGATGGAATTAGAATACAAAGAGCATTTAAGTCCTATTCTTAAGGACGGGGTAAAAAATTATTTAATAGACATAGACGGTACCATTACAGATGACGTTCCGAATGAAGAACCCGAAAGAATGGTTACCTGCGAACCTTACCCGGATGCACTTGAAACAGTGAATAAATGGTATGACGAAGGACACCAGATCTGTTTTTTCACATCAAGAACAGAAAATCTGAAACAAATCACCATCGACTGGCTGGATAAGCACGGCTTCAAATACCACAGCGTACTCTGCGGAAAACCAAGAGGAGGCAACTATCACTGGATAGACAACCACCTGGTAAGAGCTACACGATACAAAGGCAGATTTACAGACCTTGTAGAAAAGCAGGTAACTATTGAAGTTTTCAAAGAAGATTAAGAAAACATATACAAAGATTTAAAAATTGAATGATGAAAGTGTACGCACTGAAATTCTTTAATTTTTAAATCTTTTCACTTTTAATATCAATTGTATTTATGAAAGTTTTAGCAAATGACGGTCTGGATCAATCTGGAATTGATGCCCTGGCTGAGAAAGGGTTTGAAGTGATCACTGCAAAAGTTCCGCAGGAGTTTTTGGTGGATTACATTAATGAGCATAAAATCCGTACCCTGTTGGTAAGGAGTGCTACACAGGTAAGAAAAGATATTATTGATGGATGTCCGTCGATTGAAATTATCGGACGTGGTGGTGTAGGAATGGATAATATTGATGTGGATTATGCAAGAGGAAAAGGAATTCATGTGATCAATACGCCATCTGCTTCTTCAGAATCGGTAGCTGAACTTGTTTTTGCTCACTTATTTTCAGGAGCGAGGTTCCTTCAGGATTCAAACAGAAAAATGCCTTTAGTAGGAGATACAGAATTTGCAGGTCTTAAAAAAGCGTATACTGCAGGTATCGAATTAAGAGGGAAAACCATCGGTATCGTTGGAATGGGAAGAATAGGACAGGAGGTTGCAAGAATTGCTCTTGGATTGGGAATGAGAGTGGTGGCGGCTGATAACAATGTAGGAAAAGCTAGCATCAAAGTAAAATTCTACAATAATCAGTTCATCAATGTAGATATTGAAACTGAACCGCTTCAGGAGGTATTGAAGCATTCAGACTTTATTACCCTTCACGTTCCGGCTCAGAAAGACGGATACATGATCGGGAAAAATGAATTTGATATGATGAAAGACGGCGTTGCCATCGTGAACTGCTCAAGAGGTGGTGTTATCGATGAATCCGCTTTAATTGATGCCTTGGATTCAGGTAAAGTGAAATTTGCCGGATTGGATGTGTTCATCAATGAGCCTACACCTTCTAAAGCGATATTGAATCATTCAAAGATTTCCCTGACTCCTCACACTGGTGCTTCTACTCTGGAAGCTCAGGACAGAATCGGGCTTTCTCTGGCAGAACAGATCTCAAGTATTTTACAGATTCAGTAATCACTGAACCGAATGAAAATAAAAAAGCACCTCAATTGGAGGTGCTTTTGTTTTATATATTATTCTTGCTTTTAAGAAGATCTCTGATCTCCGTCAGCAATTGTTGGTCTGCAGTAGGTCCGGCTGGAGCAGCCTCTTCTCTTTTAACCACTTTATTGGCTCCTTTGATGATCCAGAACAGTACCATAGCGATACACAGGAAGCTGATCACAGCAGAAAGGAAATTACCGTAAGTAACGCCATTCCACGATAGTTTTGAAATATTTTCTGCTCCTGCAGCTTTCAATGCCGGATTCAGTAAAAGCGGAGTGATTACATCTTCTACCAATGAGGAAACAATTTTCCCGAATGCTCCACCGATGATTACACCGACAGCCAGGTCAAGCACATTGCCCTTGAAAGCAAAGTCTCTAAATTCTTTAACAAATCCCATAATTTATATTTTTTTTAATTAGTATACACACAAAAATAGAATTAAAAAATGTAAAAAACGTTACTTTTCAGCGTTTTTTTTATTCCACAAATATTGAATTATTGCTTGTGTTTATAAGATCTTTGAAGTGGGATTGTGGTTTCAATTAAATATTTCACGGGTAAAATAATATCAATAGTTTTTTATTAAGATGATTGGCTCTGAAGTAGAACTTTCGTAATTTGGTTAAAAGTTTGACCTCATTTTATGAAAATATTTACCGCAGAACAAATACGCCGCTGGGATGCATTTACGATTTCTCACGAACCTGTTTCCTCCATACAGCTAATGGAAAGGGCTTCCGAAGCATTAGCCGGCTGGATTTCCGAAAACTGCAAAAATCACAAGAAAATTGCCCTGTTTTGTGGCAACGGAAACAATGGTGGCGATGGATTTGCTGTTGCCAGAATATTATATATGAAAGGCTTTGATGTAGATATTTTTGTAAAATATACTAAAGGCAAGTTTTCAGAGGATGCTTCAGTGAATGTAAAGCGGCTGCGGGATCTCTCCGGGATTTCGGTCAGAGAATTCAAAGAAGCGGATCAGTATAATTTTGATGCTAAAACCGTTGTTATTGATGCCCTTTTCGGAACCGGTTTATCCAGACCTTTGGAAGGAATCTTTAAGGAATTGGTTGAAGTTCTGAATGAGGAAAACTGCATTAAAATTTCTATCGATCTTCCTTCAGGACTGCCCGCTGATCATATGCCTGAAAATGGTGCTGCAATTTTTAAAGCAGACTACACGTTAAGCTTTCAAAGCTGGAAAAAGAGTTTTCTCCACCCTGAAACAGGGAAATACACCGGGAAAGTGATCATTTTGGATATAGGACTGCATTCAGGATATCTACAGACAGAAACTACATTAGATTTTGTCATTAATGAAAAGCTTGTTGACACGATCTTTAAACCAAGAGAGGATTTTTCACACAAAGGAACTTACGGAAAAGTGACCATTGCAGGAGGAAGCTTTGGTAAAATGGGAGCAGCAGTACTAGCTACTCAATCTGCACTGAAAACCGGAGCTGGTCTTACTTTTACATTAGCACCAAGATGCGGATATGAAATTCTGCAGATATCCTGTCCTGAAGCGATGTTTACAGAAGGAGGAAAGGAATTCATAGAAAATTTCGAAACAGAAAACGATACGGTTTATGGAATCGGGCCGGGATTGGGAACCCATGAAGAAACACAGAAGACATTGCTGGATTTCTTAAAAGAATCTACTAAGCCTCTGGTTTTGGATGCCGATGCATTGAATATTATTTCAAAAGACCCTGAAAATCTGAAACTGATTCCTGAGTTATCTGTGATCACACCGCATCCCAAGGAATTTGAAAGACTATTCGGAAGTACGGAAAACTCTTTTGAAAGACTGAAGCTGGCCCGTGAAAAAGCTGCAGAATTGAATATATACATCGTATTGAAAGACCACCACACACAGATAGTCAGTCCGGATGGTAACGTATTCTACAATATCACCGGAAATGCAGGGCTTGCCAAAGGTGGGAGCGGAGATATTCTTACAGGAATTCTGACTTCTCTCATAGCGCAGGGGTATTCTCAGGAAGATGCCTGTATTTTGGGAGTATGGCTTCACGGAAGAGCTGCCGATCTGGCTGCCGGGAAATATTCCAAAGAATCAATGCTTCCTACGGATGTGATCAATACGTTTGGAAGTGTCTTTGAAGAACTGAACAGGAGAAACGGGGTGAAACTTTAGTGTTAGAGTGTTTGAGAGGTTTAGAGTTAGTGGGTTCGAAGCGCTGCCAGTTGTTGGTTCAGTCTGAAATCTGAAATCTGATGTCTGAGATCTAGCATCTTTCCCAATAGAAAAAGGGCAAATTCACTATATGTAAATTTGCCCTTTCATTTTATAATTTCCTATTAATCAGGTTTTTCGTTTTCTGCCTGAGTGATTTTGAATTTCTTAGAAATAATCATAATAACTACCCCTGCGATCATAAACGGAATAGAAAGCACCTGTCCCGTATTCAGTCCGCCGATCTGGATGAACTCATCACCCTGAGGTTCTTTAAGGAATTCTACAAAGAATCTTACAGCCCAAAGAATGATAAAGAATAGTCCGAACAACCATCCCTGCTGATATTTTTTGTTTGTTTTTCTGTATAATACCCATAACAGGATGAACAGTAGAAAATATCCCCCAGCTTCTAGAAGTTGACCAGGATAACGTGGAACGGTAGGACCGTATTCACTGCTCTGTTGTGGGAAAAGAATAGCCAATGGAGAATTAGGATCAACGGCTTTTCCTACGATTTCAGAATTGAAAAAATTGCCGATTCTTACAAAAGCACCGCCTAGAGCAACCACAATCCCGATTCTGTCATACACCCAGAAAGGATTTTTCTTAATGATCTTAAATGAATAATACAGAGTAGTGAAAATCAACGCTATTGTGGCACCGTGGCTCGCAAGTCCTGAAAATCCTGTGAATTTAAATCCGTTTTTAGTACTGATAGGTAAAAATACACTCCAGAAATCCTCTTTAAACAGTTCCGGCTGGTAAAAAATAACGTGTCCTAATCTTGCACCTAAGATGGTTCCGATCAAGGTCCATGTGAAAAGCGGCTCCAGATATTTCTGGTTGACATTATCTATTTTAAAGATTCTCAGCATTAAAACATATCCGAAACCAAAGGCGAAAACGAACATCAGGCTATAAAAATGCAGCGTAACCGGTCCCAACTGAATTCCTTTTGAAGGATCCCAGATTTTGAAAGGCGTTTCCAGCGCTACGGATTCAGATCCGGTGATGGGTTTTGCTGATTTTACAGCATATTTGAATGTGGTGATATTGTCTTTTGTAGCAGGTGTTTCGATCAGTTTGAAATTTTTATCGAAAAGCTGATATTTGAAGGTTTTGTATTTCGCTAAAGTGATAATACTTGATTCGAAATAAGCAGGTTCAAAATTGGACTCGTTAAAGATGACCAGTACATTGCTGTCCGTCGTTTTTTCTGGAAAAGCATTAAGATCAATCACCTCTGTGGTGGAATAGATCTTTACAGGAACACTGGTTCCGTTTACTTTCAGAGTTCCATCCGATAAACCTCCCGGATAATCCTGGGCGAATGCGAACTGGGTGATAAACGCAAATAAGACGAGATAAATTCTGAAAAATAGGTTACTCATTTCTATTGATTTAATAGTTTGTTACTGATTTAATTTTTTCGGTGGAACAGGGTCGTAGCCGCTGCCTCCCCACGGATGACATTTTGAAATTCTTTTGATCCCCATCCATAATCCCCTGAAAACACCATGCACCTGAAGCGCTTCCACCATATAGTGAGAGCAGGTAGGTTCGTAACGGCAGTTTTTGGGAAGTAAGGGCGAAATAAACCACTGGTAAAATTTTATCAAAATTACCAAAGGAAAACTAATGATTTTATTGAATGTAAGTTTCAAAACAATGCAAAAATAGGGTAAAAAATTTAAAATTAGTTTAATTTTGTTATAAGTTTCAGGGATTCAAAACCTGAATCTGTTCATCAAAAAAATTAAAATATCTTGAGCCAAAATACTCCATTAGCCGAAAAATTAAGACCTAAAACCCTGGATGAAGTTCTTGGGCAGGAACATCTTACCGGCGAAAAAGGCACGATCAGGAAGATGATCGAAAACAATGCCCTGAATTCACTGATTCTTTGGGGACCTCCGGGAACCGGAAAAACAACGCTGGCGGAAATTATTTCTGAAAAATCAGGAAGGAAATTTTATAAGCTTTCAGCGGTTTCTTCAGGCGTGAAGGATGTTCGTGACGTTATTGAAGATGCTAAAAAACAGAATTTATTTTCAGGAAAATCTCCTATTTTGTTCATAGACGAGATCCACAGATTCAATAAATCGCAGCAGGATTCACTTTTACATGCAGTAGAGAAAGGCTGGATTGTTTTGATAGGTGCTACTACAGAAAATCCGAGTTTTGAAGTGGTATCCGCTCTTTTATCAAGAAGTCAGGTTTATATTTTGAAAGCGTTGAGCTATGAAAAACTTGAAGAATTGATTGATACGGCTTCACAGAGATACAATAAAGACGAAGGAACTCATTTTAAAATTGTAGAAAAAGAAGCCTTCATCCAGTATTCCGGTGGAGATGCCAGAAAACTGATCAATTCAGTGGAACTGGTCCTTAACCAATACATGAACTCCAGTAAGGAAGAGATCACCAATGCAGATGTCTTGGATATTTTGCAGGAAACCATGGTGCTGTATGATAAAAACGGCGAACAGCATTATGATATTATCTCAGCTTTTATAAAATCTATGCGTGGCGGTGATCCGAACGGTGCTGTGTACTGGTTGGCAAGAATGATTGCGGGAGGGGAGGATATCAAATTTATTGCAAGGAGAATGCTGATTCTTGCTGCTGAAGATATTGGTCTGGCCAATCCTAATGCTCTGGTGATCGCGAATAACTGTTTCCAGGCGGTGAATGTAATCGGGAATCCGGAATCGAGGATTATTTTAAGCGAAACAGCGGTATATCTGGCCGTTTCTCCTAAGAGCAATTCTACCTATATGGCGATCAATGATGCGCTGGCTCTTGTAAAGCAAACCGGAAATCTGCCTGTGCCGCTGCATCTGAGAAATGCACCTACCAAACTTATGAAAGATCTGGATTACGGCAAAGAATACAAATATGCCCATTCTTATGAAGGAAATTTCGTAGACCAGGATTTTCTGCCGGAAGAGATTAAAAATGCAAAATTATACCAGCCGGGTAATAATGCCACAGAAAAGAAAATTTATGAAGAGCTCAAGAAGAAGTGGAGCAACAGATATTAAAAAAAACAAAAGGATACACTCGCGGTACCCTTTTGTTATAATATAGTTGTTAATAATCTATTTATAATTGGCTACTTTTAAGAAAAGCGTTTTCTTACCGTTATAATCTTTAACTTCTGTGCTGCCTATAATGTCACCATAAATCTTTACACTGGTGTCAGGGAACTCATAACCTTCAATAACAACCGCTGTATTTTCAGGAAGTCCGTATTGTTCGTTCAGCTGAGCAAGAGATATTCTGTCCAAACCACCAAGTCCGTTTTTGAATTTTACTTCCGTAAGACCTTTTTCGGCAAGGAAACCGTACTTTTTTAAACTTTGAGGAAGTCCAGCAGCATTTTTATAGACATTTGAACTCTGAACTATAGATTTTCTTGCGCTAAACATGTCGGTGGTACCGACAATATCATTGGCAACTGCAAACTTTACAGAAGGATTCTTCTGTGCAGATAATGCTACAGATGACAATATTAAAAAAGAATAGAGTATTTTTTTCATAACCGGGATATGTAACTGTTAAAAACTGGATAAATATAATTAATTTTTATAAAATGTGAATGAATTTTTGTGATATTTTAAATATTGCTTATAAATAAAATGTTTTATTAGGGATTTTTGATTTTTGAAATATGATAATTTAAGACAGGATGATGGAGGATGGAAGAGGGAAGTTGTGGCGGTCTGAAGGGAAAGTATAATTATCTTTTATGAATAGAACCTCCCTCATCACTCTTCGCGCTTCCAGCTCAATTGCCCTGTTCCTCTTCCTTCTTGTCTACCATATTTTTAATAATATTCTTCAGTCTCTGGAATGTAAAAGAGCTTAACAGTAAAATAACACCCAATATAATGAATGCCGTAATTCTTGAAATATTATCCATCTGCCATACATCATAGCTGTACAGTTTCAGAATCATAATTCCGAAGAGGATAAAACCGATTCTGCTGTATTCAGGAATATTCTTTTTTAAACTGATATAAATAAAAATACTTGCCAGAACAGTCCATATAATTGGAAGGTAGAGAATGTTGAAATGTTCCCTGGCTTTATAAAGAAGAGAAACATCATTCACGGAACTTAACAGATAAGTGTTGTAAAATCCACAGCTTACCGCAATGACGATGGTCGCTGAAATAGCCAGATAGGATGGTTTTGTTTTGTAAAAACCGGAAATGGCAGAAGCATTCCATACCATATATATAAAAGGAATCCAGTAAAGAAAATGAATTGAATAAAACCCAAAACTCAGTTTTTTATGTAAAACTGCGGTAGCAACTTCTGATGCAGCAAATGAGGCATTGAAAATAATAAGGATAAGGAAAAGATAAACCAGTCCGGTCTGGATGGTGCTGTCGATATCAAGTTTTTTCCTGAACAGGATTAGTGTAAAAATATAGTAAATACTGAACAGAAACCCAATGCTTACCATAGCTGACCAAGGCATATCTGAAATATGATAAATAATCTCCAGCAGCAGGGCAAGATAGATAACACCATAACTCACAACAGCAAAAACGTTTTCAAAGAAACTCTCTGCCTGTTTTCCGGTCTCATTGATTCTTTTCAGTAAAAAGAGGTTGAAGATAGTAGTACCAATCGTGACAAGGCTGGTTAAAAATACCGGATTGAAAACGATACTCATGTCTTTCGTGTTAAAATATTCCGACCACGTCATTAGCTGTGCGATGATCACCAGTGGAAACAGAACATAAAAACACGTCTTGAAAATAGTATGTCCACTTTTTTTCCAGATATAAAGAAGAAGGGAAGCTTCTATTGCCCAAACACTCGTGATAAGATGGGTTTTGAACTGAAGGGCAACTGCTACCGTGATCAGACTGATCGTCAACGCTGCAAAAATGCAATAGCTGAAGCCAAAACTTTTCTTTCCGTATTCTTTGATTAAAAGCACACAATTGGCTGCCGCAAAAACAAGCGGGAAGATAATAACCGGTTCATAGCTTAAGGTTTTAAATATATAAATCAGTCCAATAATGCTTGAGAAATTAATCAGGACAAGCATCAAGGTATCCCAGGTTGAAAGTGTATTCTTTTTGAAATAATCCTGAAGAGCAAACAGGTAGAAAATAATATAACTGATCATATAAAAAACAATGCTCAGCAATTGAGGCTGCTCTGAAGTCCAGTAGAAAAGATAGACAGTAGTGAAAGCATAAGCCGTCCATCCCACACTTTTCCAGTGTTTAAGGAATGAAGCTGCCAGCATACCAATATTCAGGAGGGTGATATAAGTGAACAGGAAAAGGTAGTTGCTCTGTCCGGTACTGATCATCAGCGGAGCGGTAAAACCTCCCAGCAGAGCAATAATAATTATTACTTCACTTTTATAATAATAGGCAAGAACGATGGAAATAATGGTGATCAAGGTGGTAATAACAAATGCTGTATTCTGGGTAAACAGATGGTATTCCCGGAAAGCAATCGTAGTGGTAAAATACAGAACGGCAATTCCGCCTCCTGTAATGATAGACGCAAAGACAGCGTAATTTTTCCGTAGAAAGTGTCCTATCAGCATAATTCCGGCTCCTGCGGCCAGACCCAGCCCAGCTCTTGGCGCTTCTCCGATCCAGTTTTTATCTATAGCATATTTTACAAAATAACCGATTCCAAGAACAAGTGTGAAAATACCGACGATGGTCAGAATGTTTTGTTTTAAAAAATCAAAAACAGGTTCCAGCCAGTCTTTTTGCGGTGGTGAAGGAACTTCTTCAATGGCTCTTTCTTCTTGGATGGTACTTTCCTGTATCGGATAAGGTACTGCCTGTTCTGTTGAAGGTTCCTGCTCCTGTACATTCTGTTGAGGAACGATAATATTATGTTGCGGCTGGTTGATTTTAGAATTCAGATCACCAACTTCTTTCTCCAGCCTTCTGATCTTATTGTTAAGATGGCTGAAAATAAAGATGATTGCTATAATTAATATCGTCAGGAGAATTTCACTCATTCTTTAGTTTTTATCAAATATAAAGTAAATGTTTTTAACCCTATTAAAAATTAATCCATCACGTATTCTGTGATGGATTAACTGTGCAGAGCGATTAAATTATGTTCTTAATTAATTTGAAACTTTGTAAATGTAGAAAGATCCTACACTGGCTCCCAATAATCCGATATCAAGAGCAGAAGATCCTGTAAGTCCAAATGAGATTTTGTCTCCCGCCTGGAATGTATACAGGGAAGCGATCGTACTTTCGGAGATGGTTAAACTTAAAACCAATGGAACGGTAAGACCACTGAAAGAACGGCTGTCGATAAGAGTTCCTACACCCGCCCTGTTTCTGAAAATACCAATTCCCGGAGTATTCGTTAGAATAGCAGCCTGAAGTCCTGAACCGTAACGGAATGAAAATCCTACGTTGTAAACACCATTGGATGGAATCGTATACGTATTATCCGTATCCGAGAACAATGCTGCGGATCCTACTGATCTTTCAGCTGCCAAAAAGTTAACAGCCCTGAAACCTGCAGGGAAGAGACCTAAACTCAGAAGTGAGATTCCGGTCGTCTTTTTAGCTGAATAAACACTGGTGTTGGTAGCCGATGATGTTGTAGCTGCGTCAATGATGACCTGTGGATCCACTTTAACAACCTGAAATGTTCCCTGGTTCACTGCCATGATCTCATAACCTGGCAATGCGGTCACCATAGGTGTGTCACGAATCTTTAAAGTACCGTTTACATCCAGAGCAGCACTTGGAGTTGTTGTGTTAATTCCTACTTGGGAAAAAGCAGAAACCGCGGATAAAGCTAAAATTAAGCTGTAGATTTTGGTTTTCATGAGTAAGTTTTTTAATTAGTTTTCAGATTTTAAAATGCAAAAATCGTGCCTATTTTATGATTTATTTAACTATATATAGATAATTGTGTTGATATTTTAAACAAATGTTTATTATTTAATATATATTATTTCGTAATATCGTTATGTGTCGTTATTTTTAAATATTTTACAGGTAGTAAAAATAGATAATTTATTTTATATATCACTAACAAAGGATTTAATTTATATTAAAAAATCACGTGATACTGTCACTTTTTGTGACATATTGTGCTGCGATTGTGTCAGTGATGTCTGTATTGGCAGGGTTTCTAACAAAAAACACTGCCATATGAGGCAGTGTTTTTTTTATTTATATTAATATTTTTTAGCTTTCCAGAAGAAACTCTTTATAATTTCCTAAAAAATCGACTTCTGCATTGATAGATTGAAGTTCCAGAAGGGCATTTCCGTGGAGAACATCTTCCCATTTTCCCTGTACATTGATAAAGAAGAAATAATTACCAAGTCCTGTTTTCAGTGTTCTGGATTCAATTTTGCTGAGGTTCATTTTTCTCCAGGCAAAAACAGACAGAACCTGATGAAGTCCACCCGGATGATCTTCCGGAAGATTGATCAGCATCCCGGATTTTTCACCCAAGACTTCAAGTCTGTCATTTTCATAAGAAGACTGTTGTTTAGAAATAACGATAAATCGCGTATGGTTCTGCTCAAAATCCTGAATATTTCGGTGAACAATGTTTAATCCGTATAAATTAGCCGCAAACTGATTCGCCACCGCGGCAATTTTCAAATCCTTATTTTCAGAAACAAATTTGGCAGCTGCAGCTGTAGAAGAAAAATCCTGTCTGCTAATATCCTTAAACGTGCTGTCCAGAAAATGAAAGCTTTGTGCTAAAGCCTGCGGATGAGAATAAATCTTTTCGATATCCTCCATGCTGTTTTCAGGATGAATCATCAGATGGTGGGCAATAGGCATCACGCCTTCCGCTTGTATTTTGATGGAAGGGGTTTTGTAGAGATAATCCAGTGTCATAGAAACTGTTCCTTCAATGGAATTTTCCAATGGGACTACAGCTTTATCAGCTTCTCCTTTTTCAACGGCATTAAAACAGTCTAAAATATTAGCCTGTGGCAGAAGTTCTCCATCCGGAAAAAGCTGGGTGGCCGCAAGCTGTGTGAAACTTGCATGAGGGCCCAAAAATGCGATCTTCATATGTATTATATATAATTGTAGATGAACGTACAGTTTGAATTGGAAGTGCAAAGATGCAAATTAGTTTAAAAACAACCACCTTTAATAAATGGATTCCTTTCTCTTATCCGCAACTTCCCACCTCCAATCTCCAATTTACCGCCTGTAACCTGAAATCTGCTACCTGCTGCCTAAAATCTACCTAAAACCTATTCCTTCCAATGCTCTTCAATCAGTTTCATCAGGAAATCCGGACACCTGATTACTTTATTGGTTTTGGCGTCTAAAAAGAAGAGGGTAGTGGTGGCTTCTGTGATTTTTACCTGTTCCTCATTGAAAATTTCGTACTCAAATTCTATCCTTACGCCTGGAATTTTTTTAATATAAGTATGAATTTCTAATTTTTGGTCATACAGTGCCGGGCGGATATATTTGATTTTATAGTCCGAAACCGGAAGCCAAATTCCTTGGTTTTCAATTTCATCGTATGCCATTCCTATGTTTCTGAACAGTTCAACTCTGCCAATCTCGAAGTACTGTGCATAGTTCCCATAGTACACATATTTCATAGGGTCTGTTTCTCCGTAACGTACTCGTATTGAGTGTGTTGTATGTATCATTCTTGGTCCTTATTTATGCATACAAATATATTTTTAAATAATCAATACCTGCAATATTTTTTTTTGAAAAGAAAAAATTGGACCTTTGTCTTCCTTCTACAAAAAGTACTAACAACGAACTAATCGGGGCATAAATATGGATGAAAATTTAATGATGATATGGCAGAAGTGCCTTCAGTTCATGCGGGATAATCTGAACGCAGCTGAAGACAATTCTGATCTAAAGAAGCTTGAAAAATCCTTCGACATGCTATTCGATAAGGTACAGCCACTTTCGTTGGTTGCCAATAACCTTACGCTTATAGTGCCGAGCGATTTTTACAAGGAATATATTGAGGATAATTACCTATCCCTGCTTTCTGCTGCCCTGAAGAAAAATCTTGGAAAAGGAGTTAAATTGTGGTACTCTGTCATGGAAAACAGGCCTACCGGAGAGGAAAAGCCAATGACTATGAATATGAAGGGGAAAAGCGTTCCTACACCAAAAATGCAGGAAACAATGCCACAAGGATTCTCTGCCAATATTGTTAATCCTTTTGTAGTTCCGGGAATTAGAAAAGTAAATATAGATTCTAACCTGAAGTCGGACTATTCTTTTGATAATTATATAGAAGGAGAGAGTAATAAATTTGCTGCCACGGTAGCCAGATCTATTGCTAAAAGACCAGGAGCAACTGCTTTCAACCCATTGTTCCTTCACGGAGGATATGGAGTTGGAAAGACCCACTTGGGACAGGCGGTAGGCCTTGAGGTAAAAAGCCAGTTTCCGGATAAAGTAGTTCTTTATCTGTCTTCTGAGAAATTCATCCAGCAGTTTATTTCTGCTGCGAAAGCCCATAAGCAAACTGAGTTTGCGAACTTCTACCAGATGGTTGATGTTTTGATCATTGATGATATTCAGTTCCTGTCCGGAAAATCTGCGACACAGGACAGTTTCTTCCACATCTTTGACCACCTTCACCAGAACGGAAAGCAGATCATCCTTACATCAGATAAGGCACCTGCTGATATTATGGATATTCAGGAAAGAATTGTTTCCCGTTTCAAATGGGGACTTTCTGCCGAAATCAAATCTCCGGATCTTTCTACAAGAAGACAGATCATCGTAGATAAATTAAGCAGAGACGGAATTGTTCTTCCGGGTGATATGCTTGATTTCCTTGCTGCAGAAGCTAAGACGAATGTGAGAGAGCTTATCGGAGTGATCAACTCTGTGATTGCTTATTCTACAGTATATAAAACGGATTTAAGTCTTGAATTGCTGAAAGACACCATCAACAAGATTGCGGCGAACCAGAAAAAAGTCATCAACATCCCTTATATTCAGGAGGTGGTA
Source organism: Chryseobacterium sp. OV279 (assembly GCF_900128945.1). Lineage (GTDB taxonomy): Bacteria > Bacteroidota > Bacteroidia > Flavobacteriales > Weeksellaceae > Chryseobacterium. The sequence continues at coordinate 799,528 of NZ_FQUD01000002.1, forward strand.
TGCGACTATTTTGGAATCAAAAAAGAACAGCTTCTTTCTAAGACAAGAAAAAGAGAAATTGCGCTTCCAAGACAATTGGCGATGTATTTCTCAAAAGAGCTAACGAACGCTACCTTTACAAAGATCGGTGAAGAGATGGGCGGAAAAGACCACTCTACGGTAATGTACGCTTGTGATACCATTAAAGATGTATCAAAAATCGACAAAGAGGTGAAAAAGTACGTTAAAGATCTTGCTGAAAGAATCAAAAAATAGAAAATAATTTAACTGAATAAATTGAAATGGAGAATAGTTTTATTCTTCATTTTTTTATTTAGTTTTGTGGCTGAGCAAGGTCTTTAAAATCTTTTAATAGTTAAATCATTTAATCTTTCAATTAAAAAAGCGATATGAAAATACTGATGGTCTGTCTCGGGAATATTTGTAGAAGTCCTTTAGCAGAGGGAATTATGAAGACAAAAGTTCCTGAAACCTTTTTTGTAGATTCCGCAGGAACTATTTCCATGCATGAAGGAAAACACCCCGATAAAAGAGCCATAAAGACAGCGGCCCATCATAATATTGATATATCTAACCAGAAATCCAGACCGATTACCAAAGCTGATTTTGACGCCTTTGATAAGATCTACTGCATGGATATTGATGTGTATGAAGATGTGATTTCAAAGACCCGGAATGAAAACCAGCGTCAGAAAGTTTCATTATTTCTGGAAGCTGCAGGTGATCACAAAAATGCTGAAGTTCCGGATCCGTACTGGGGAGATATGAATGATTTTGAAGCGGTATTTCAGTTGCTGGACAGAGGTTGTGAGGCTATTAAGAAGCAAATTCTGGATTAAATAAACCCGCTCAGGTAAGTGGTATTTTTACAAAGGGAAAGAAATTCTTACCTTTGTTAAAATAAACGATGAATGGAAAATTTCAGCCATCACATTTTCCATCCAACTCGCTCATCATTTCAACAACCTTTTTTGCAAGAAAGAACTAAAAAACAATAAAATGCTTTTTTTACTCCCAGCTTATTTATCTGAAAATACTTCTATCACTCATTTTTCACCCGTTTTGAAAGAGTACATCATGCAGACGGATTACTTCTTTGTAGAAAACGAAAAAACAGCCAGAAAAGTGGTTAAATTCTTTGCTCCTGAAAAGAAGCAATCGGATCTGAAACTTTTTTTATTGGATAAATACACGGAAAATGCTGATATCAAAGAAGCTCAGAATTTGATGCTGCAGGGACAGGATTTCGGACTTCTTTCCGAGGCGGGGCTTCCATGCATCGCTGATCCCGGAAACCTTATAGTGAAATGGTGTCATGAGAAAAATATCAGAGTGATCCCGCTTTCAGGGCCTTCATCCATAATTTTAGCTTTGATTTCCAGTGGATTCAACGGGCAGGAATTTACCTTCCATGGTTATCTTCCGATAGATAAAAGTGAGAAGAAAAAACAAATCCAGCGTCTTGAAAGCCTGGTGCAGCAAACCGGATATTCTCAGATCTTTATGGAAACTCCGTACAGAAATAATCCGCTTTTTGAAGATCTGACGAAATTCTTATCTCCAAATACAAAGCTCTGTATCGCGGCTAATATCAACGACCCGGAACATGAATTGATCCAGACAAAAACCATCAACGACTGGAAAAAAGCAAAGCCGGAACTTCATAAAATTCCTGCTGTATTTGTACTGGGGAAATAAAAGGTTAAAAAGGTAAAATTCTTTCGGATTTACAATCGTCAATTCCACCTATAAACACTGATTGATACTAAGAAAAGTAGTAACAATCCGTGGTTTCGTTGTGCTTAAACTTGAAGATAATTCTTCCGATATCTTTAAATGGAATAATTTATTAACATAATTGATTTATGTTGATTAATTTTAATCATAATTATATTTATTTAAGTTAATTTTTAATTAAACTTATTAATTACAATATGTTTTTTTAAATTTGAGTATTGCTTTAACGAATTCCGTTTTACTACGCTTCAATAGCTAATCTCATGCGTTTGATCAGACACAGATTTGAAAATACTGAAGTCCCATTTTAATAAAAACATGGCGACGACAAAATAGAGTAGAGTCTTTCCGTGGGATTAGCAAATCATAAAAAACACCTTAAATAATTAAATATGATTAAACTTAGAATCTTTTTTTCAGCACTATTGTTGTGCGTTCTGACATTTTCATCAACACAGCTGTCGGCCCATGGCTACGTCATGAGTCCGGCTTCGCGGGGCTATCAGGGAAGTCTTGACAAAGCTACACTAGGTTACACCGCAGCATTGGGAATCTATGGCAGCGTTATTAATGAACCTGGCTCTCTTGAAGCCAAAAAAGGATTTCCGGCATTCGGTCCTGCAGACGGAATGATTGCTTCTGCTAATGGAAGTATTGGAGGAAATACCATTCTGGATATCCAAACCGCTGACCGATGGAAGAAAACCAATGTCACAACCGGAGTGAATACTTTTATCTGGAAGTATCTCGCTTATCACGCCACCGCAAAATGGCATTATTATATGACGAAACCGGGCTGGAACCCCAATCAGCCGCTTTCCCGTCAAGACCTTGAATTGATAGGCGAGGTTGTTCATAATGGGACACCGCCACAAGATAATACACCGCATCATATCACCATTCCGGCCAATCGCCAGGGATATCATGTGATTCTTGCCGTTTGGGATGTTGCAGATACCGCCAATGCATTTTATAATGTAATTGATGTGAATGTACAGTCTACGGTAACACCTACACAACCGGCTACACCAACCGGATTGGCCAAAATAAGCGTAACAGGTTCTTCTGCAAAAATCGGTTGGACACCACAGGCAGATGCGGCCTCTTATACGGTTTTCCGTAACGGACAGGCTGTACAAACCGTAAATGTTCCTGAATTTGAAGACCAGGGTTTATCTGCTAATACGAACTATACTTACGAAGTACAGGCGAAAGGATCTACAGGACTGACTTCTCCGAAAAGCGCACCGCTTATTGTAAAGACGAATGACCAAAGCACGCCTGAAAAACCTGTAGCCCCATCCAATCTCCACTCGATGGGTGTCACTGAAAACTCTGTTTCGCTGATGTGGATGGCCTCAACCCATACATTGGGCATTAAAAATTATCAGGTCTTTGAAAATGGAATCAAGGTTGCGGAAACAACGCAAACCAGTTTCTTACGCACAGGTCTAACTCAGGATACCGAATACCGTTACACCATAAAAGCTGTGGCGCAGAACGACCAAATCTCCGATGCCAGTAATGAATTAAAAATCAGGACTAAAAAAATAGAAGGCGGAAATGGACAGGTCTACTGTGGAGCGCAGCAATATAATCCGGCCAATGCTTATCCAACAGCTCAGACAAGCGTATTCTATGCCTGCAAAATCTGGAAAAATAAATGGTACGCCAATCCGAATGAAGTTCCGGGTAGCAATATGGTTTGGGAAGAGATCAGCGTATGTACTGAAGGCCCGAACTGTCAGACAAGCGGTCCTGTTACCTATTGCGGATCTCAGTCTTATAATCCGGCAAAGGCGTATGCAACTGTCGGGACCAAAGTGTTCCATGCCTGCAAAATCTGGGAAAATAAATGGTATGCAAATCCGGGAGAAGCACCGGGAAGCAATGCAGTATGGAAGGTGGTAAGTAATTGTAATGAAGGGACTGAGTGTGCTGCAGGACGTAATAATCAGGAAGATGGCCTTTCAGTCATTGTATCGGATAATCTGATCAATTTCGCGCCGGAAAGCTACTACGGAAAAATCAGTGAAGTGAAGGTGTTTAATACACAGGGACTTCAGATGCTTTCTTCCGGAAATGTTTCAAGGAACAGCTTGAATATCAGTATTCTTCACCACGGAATCTATTTTGTGAAAATTCAGTATAAAGATGGAGGAAGTGTGACTAAAACGATCAAAAAGTAATCGCAAGAAATAATACATCATGAATAAAAGCCGCCTTCATCGTGAGGCGGCTTTTGTATTAATAGCTTTTAAATAAAAGATTAACAGGCTTGAAAATATCTCTTTTTGATCTTCTTTCAACATTTAACAGCTCTTAACATCCGCTTTGCATCATTCTTGTGTTACAGAGGATATAACACCAAAAAAATAAATTATGTCAGACAAGAAATTAGCAGGACTTTGGATCGATACGGAAAAGGCAATTGTGGTAAAAAATCACGACGCTCAGAATGCATTCAAATTTTTCCTTTGCAGCCCGGTAAAAGCAGAAATACAACATGGAAACTCCAGTGAGAATGCGGCGAATAATGCAGAACGTACGAACAGAGTCAAGTTCTTTAAAGAAGTGGAACATCTTCTGACCAATTCCCAGGAAGTCTATATTACAGGCCCGGGAACCATTCAGGAAGAGCTGAAAAACTATCTTCATGATACGGCTCAATTTAAAAACCTTAAGATAACTTTAGATACGGCACAGAAAATGTCGGACGAGCAGGTGCTCGAAACAGTTAAAGATTATTTCAATGCTTAAGTCATTGATAGTGCAGTAAAAATCCGGATATCACTGATATCCGGATTTTTATTATGATTAAAGTACTGAATGTTATAGGTTGATTATTATCCCGAAGCCAAAACCACGAAACCCGCATCCCGAAAAACTCAGGCTATTTTGGTCTTCCCCCTTTCCACTTTCTCCATAGATAAATAATGATCGGGATGAGTAATAAAAACGGCCAGAATGAAATAATTCCCAACAGAAAGCTCACAAAACTGTTCCAGCCTTCCGTCACAGAATCTCCGAAACGGCTTCCAAAACCAATTTTCGAAGTGGCAGAGCTTCTCACTTTTTCTTTGTATAAACTCAAATTGAGTGTGCTGTAATTCACCCGGTCATCAATAAACCGAAGTCTGCCTTCAGCAACGTCTATTTCATCTTCCAGTTCACGGATCTTCTCCTGGATTTCAATCATATCTTTCGTGGTAGAAGCACTTCTGAGCATGTCACGGTACTTTTCCAGATAGATCCTTTTATTGGCTAATTTGATGGAAACATCCGTATATTCTTCAGTGACATCATCAGACGAAATATTTTTGGACAAAACGGAGCCCACTCCGTCAGAAAATGAATTGATCAGTGCATCGAAATTTTTATGCGGGACACGGATCACAAGATCGAGATTATCGTCTACATCCGTATTTTGAAACTGTTCCGTTTGGATATAAGCATTATTTTTCTTCAGAATATCTGCCACCTGCGTCTGGGCTTTTTTAATGTCTCCCACCTGGATTCGCATGTTTCCGTTTTTAATGACTTTTTTGGCGATAGTGTCAATCTTTTTGGGGGCTACGGAAGGTTGCGCAGACTCATTTTCGTCCGGTAGTAGTTTTTCACTGATCGCATTTGGAGGAGTTACGTGTGGTGACTGAGAAGACTCTTCTTTATACTTAACAATATCAATTGATTTATCGGCTGCCGGAGAGGAATTGGCAACGTCCAGTTCGGATTTCTTGCATCCACCTATCAAAAGGAGCATACATAAAGGTAAAAATAATTTTCTCATGAATATTTTTTAAAGAACCTTATCAAAAATTATGCTTAAAACTTTAATTGATTTAAAATTCATATTATTTTATTAAAATGATTATGATTTAACTATTTTAGTAAAGTTTAAATATCATTTGAAATCTAAATTATTTTCTATTTTTATTGAATGAAAAAAAGTCTTTTAGCATTTGTGTTTTCTCCATTCTTACTATATGCCCAGGAAGTTCCCAAACTTACCGATGAAATGGCCGCTAAACTATTGGAAAAACCCCTTCACTGCATCAATCAGGAATATCCGAATAAAACAGCCCATATCATCAATAATGCCGGTGAGGTTACTTTAACTCCAAAAGACCTTCACCCAAGTTTTTATGGATGTTTCGACTGGCACAGCTCTGTTCACGGACACTGGATGCTTGTGAGATTGCTGAAGACAAAACCTAACCTGGCCAATGCAAAAGACATTGAAAAAATTCTTGAAAATTCGTTAAATAAAGAAAATTTACAGACCGAAGCTGATTATTTCACAAAATATCAACTGACCACCACATTTGAAAGAACCTACGGATGGGCTTGGCTGTTGAAACTGGATGAAGAACTGACTACGTGGAATCATCCTAAGGCTAAGATCTGGCATGAGAATTTAAAACCATTAACAGATAAAATCTTACAGTCATGGAAGACTTATCTTCCCAAGCAAACGTACCCGAACAGAACCGGAGTTCACCCCAATACCGCTTTTGGTCTGGCGTTCGCTATCGATTGGGCTAAAGCGAATCATGATGTGGAATTCGAGAATCAGCTAAAGGAAAAAGCAAAATATTTTTACGGTAAAGATCAGAAAACACCGGCTTATCTTGAACCGGACGGATCTGACTTCTTCTCTCCAAGTCTTGAAATTGCAGACCTGATGAGAAGAGTATTGCCACAAAAAGAATTCGTCCTTTGGCTGAATAATTTCTACGAAAAGAGAAGCTTGGAGAATATTGAAAAAATCCCTGTGGTAAGTGACCTGAGCGATTATCAGACCGTTCATTTGGTTGGACTTTCTTTCTCCAAAGCCTGGTGTATGAAAGGAATCTCCAAAGCGCTTCCTGACGGGCATCCATTGAAAAAAGACTTTAAGAAAACGGCCGATGTATTTTTAGCGAACGGACTTCCTTTATTATTTCAGGGAAATTATGGCGGAGATCACTGGCTGGCGAGCTTTGCGGTTTACTCTCTCGAGGACTAAAATATTGTAGGCGCAGAATATATTGGCTACATTTGTGTTATGTCAGCTTTAGAAAAATTCGGTGTTGAAATTTTCACTCAGCATAATATTTTCGAGAGAATTTCTGCGGATAAACCTTTCCGTCCGGAAAACCCTGCCTTTATATTTATTAAGTCAGGAACTATAAAGCTCCGTCAGCATTTCAGCGACCTGGAGCTTTCTGCCAATATGTTTATGGTGACCGATCCACAAACGATTTATGAGATGGTTTCCGTAAGCGGTGATTTCCAGTCAAGGATGGTTTCTTATAAAAGAGAATTTATTTCTGCATTGTCTTTGAAATTCAACAGGTTGATTACTTACCGTTATTTCCGCCAGCAGATGAATAAGGGAGTTCCTTTTCCCGAAAGTGAAATGGAAGTAGTCTGGAAAAGCGTCAATTTCCTTAAATATATTTTGGATTCAGAAACCGAAATGCTTTACAAAAAGGAAATGGTAGAGCATCTTTTCTCTGTTTTCTGCTATCAGATGGCCGGAATTATTTCAAAAGAGGATAATTATTCCATGAACCAGATGTCCAGACAGGAAGAGATCGTTTTTGTATTCCTCACAGATCTGGCCGAACATCATCTGACGGAAAGAACTGTTGAGTTCTATGCCGAGCGGCAGTCGATTACAACCAGACATCTTTCATCGGTTGTAAAATCCATTACAGGAAAGTCCGCCAGCCAGATCATTGCTTTGATTGTGATAAATGAGGCGAAAGTGCTTTTGAACTCCTCCAATAAACCAGTTTCAGAGGTTTCTTCTATCCTTGGTTTCAGTGATCAGTACGCGTTTTCCCACTTTTTTAAAAAACATCTGGAAGTAAGCCCCAGACAGTACAGACATCAGTTCGAAAGTTAAAATCTTACATTTGAACATCTTTTTCCAAAATTCAAACATTTGATTGAATTTGTTGTCGCCGTAACTTTGTATCCGTAAAACAAGGTAAAATGACAAATAACATAAAAACAGCACTATCACTCGTGATAGCTCTATTCCCTGCGCTGTTTTTTTCTCAACAGATCAAACAGATGACCGCAGGTGAAGCCGCCGATCTGGCTGTGAAAAACCACCAGCAGTTAAAAGTGGCTGCGCAGAATATTGACATTGCAAAACAGAATACAAATGTTGTAAAACTTCAGCAACTTCCCAACATCACAGCATCTACCAGTCAGTTCTATTTAGGAGATGCGGTAGCTATCGATAAAGATTTTTCGAATTCAACCAATATTCCGATGCCTCATTACGGAAGTTCATATGCTGTACAGGCTACTCAACTGATTTTTAAAGGAGGTTTGGTAAGCAAATCCATTGAAATGGCCGGTCTTCGCGAGCAGCTTTCTGAACTGGATCTGGAAAAAAACAAGCTTGATGTAAAATTTCTGGTGATCTCCAATTATCTGGATGTCTACAAAATGTTCAATCAGGAAACTGTTTTTGAGAATAACAAAAAACTCGCTCAGGAACGTTTGAAAAATATTCAGAAGTTCTATCAGCAGGGGATGGTAACCCGTAATGAAGTCATCCGTGGAGAACTGGCGATTAAAAATCTTGATCAGGGCATTCTGACGCTGACGAATAATAAAAAGATCCTCAATTATAATTTAAATATTGCTCTTGGGCTTCCTTCCGAAACAGAAATTGTTCCCGTTGAAAGTTTAACGGACAAAGAATCCGGAATCGGTATGGATTACTATATGGATCTTGCCCACGAAAGCAATCCACAGCTGAAATCGGCAAAGAAAAACATTGATGTTGCGGATAAGAACATTGAGATCATTAAAACAGATCAGATGCCGACATTATCCGGTTTTGGAGGGTATACTTTACAGCGTCCGATCACGAACAGGAATCCTGTTTTGGATATGTATTCCGGAGGATGGCAGGCTGGTGTTTCACTGAGCTATAATATTGATAATTTATACAAGACCAAGGAAAAAGTAAAGCTTGGTGAATTGCAGAAAAATCAGGCAGGCGATGCGGTGACACTGGTTCAGCAGAATGTAGATATGGCAGTGAATGCAGCCTATGTAAAATACCAGGAATCGATCCAGCAGGCTGACATTCTTAATGATTCGAAAAGACTGGCAGAAGAAAACTACAAGATCACGGAAGCCAAGTACTTAAACCAATTGGCGGTACAGGCTGAAATGATCGATGCACAGAATCAGAAGCTTCAGTCGGAGCTGGATTTTGCCAATGCTGAGATCAATGTGCTGTATCAATATTATAACCTGCTGAAGGCTGCAGGAACGCTTTAATTTTAAAACTGAAAATCAAGATAATGGAAAACAAGGAACAAACCACTCAAAATACTCAGGCCGCTCCGGCACAGTCAGGAGCAGCCGTTAAAAAGAAACAGAATAAAAAGAATAAAATAAGAGCCATCATTTCCAATACGGTTGTATTTCTGGTGATTGGATTCGGGCTTTTCTGGCTGGTTCGTGAATATTTCCACATCGGAGACAAAACCTACACGGAAGCGGCTCAGGTAGAGGAATTCATTAACCCGATCAATACAAGGGTTTCGGCTTATATCAAAGACATCAAATTCATCGAACACCAGAAGGTGAAAAAAGGAGATACTTTGGTTATTCTCGATAAAAATGAAATAGTAACCCAATTGGGTCAGGCTGAAGCTGCTTATCAGAATGCGATGGCACAAAGATCGGCAACAAGTTCATCCGTTAATACCGTTTCCAATAATGTAAGTGTGATGGAATCCAATATTGCAGGAGCAAAAGCCAGACTTTGGAACGCGGAGCAGAATTTAAACCGATATAAAAACCTTCTCGCTGCAGAAGCGGTGACCAGACAACAATACGATCAGATCAAAACAGAATATGATGCTCAGAAAGCAGCGTATGAAACTTTGGTGAATCAGAAGCAGTCGGCGAACCTTTCTACCACTGAGGTGAAAAGCAAGCTGGGAATTAATGATGCTGAGATTAAAAGAACAAAAGCAGCACTGGATATGGCAAAAATCAATCTTTCCTATACTGTGATCACAGCTCCTTACGACGGAATTATGGGGCGCAGAACGATTTCTGAAGGGCAATTGATTCAACCGGGTCAGCAGGTCGCTACCATCGTTCTGAACGGTCAGAAATGGGTAACTGCTAACTTCCTGGAAAGACAGATGCCGAATATTAAGATCGGTCAAAAAATAACGATGACGGCTGATGCTTTGGGTGGAAAAACATTTGAAGGAGTAGTCACTGCTATTTCCGCAGCGACAGGTTCAAGATATTCAAGCGTGCCTACAGACAACTCTACAGGTAACTTTATCAAAGTACAGCAAAGAATTCCGGTAAGAATAGAATTCAGCACTTCCAATAAAAAAGAAGATCTGGAAAAACTGAGCGCGGGGATGAATATGAATGTGAATATTAATTAAGACTGAGAGACATCAGATATCAGATTTCAGACAATTTGGAGTGAGAAATTGAGGATGATTAATGTTTGTTATCTGGCATCTGATAAAATAAACTACGTAAAATTAAGACTAATAGATATCAGATCTCAGACTTTTAACTGAGGAATAAATTGAAGACGGAATAATAAAGTCTGTTATCTGAAATCTGACATCTAGTATCTAAAAAAATGTACAACAAAGGACTATATAACGACTGGGTACCAAAACCCGTACAGCTGCTGCTCATCGTATTGCTATTGGCAGTGGTGATGCCGCTTGGCGGGGTGTATACCGGAAACATCAGTTATCTGGTGAGCGGTACCGGAGCAATGACAGAATATTTTATGTGGGCGAATTACGCGACCACAATCGGAATGGGAGCCTGTATGCCGATTGTTATCAGGCTGAAGATGAGATTCAAGGTCAGAGATAAAATGGCGGTGCTGCTTGTACTTTTGGGGGTGTTGAGCTATATTAATGCGACAACGATGCAGCCAATGATCTTCGTATTTACTGCTCTGGGAATCGGATTTTTAAAGATGATGGTGACTATAGAGCTGTTTCTTCCGCTTATGGTGATGATTGGAAACAGAGGAATGTTTTACGGACTGTTTTACACCTTTGTTCTGGCAATGAACCAGGTGGCGGCTTATTATGCGGCGGTGGTTTCCATTAATTATAACTGGCAGCATTTCTATGTGATTGCAGCGGTATTATGTTTTATACTGGCGTTGATTCACTGGATCTTTATGCACAATAAATACTTTGCCCTAAAGGTTCCGTTGCATTACATCGACTGGATGAGTATCATGCTGTTTGTTTCTACATTTATGTTTTCCGCTTATGTTTTTTCTTTCGGGAAACAGCAGGACTGGTGGAATTCGAAAAATATTATGAATGCGAGTATTGCTGCTTTTGTAAGCTTTGCTTTGCTGGTGGTTCGCCAGTTCACCTTAAAAAGACCTTATTTATCATTTAAAATTTTCAAAAAAAATAATGTGCAGCACGGCCTGTTTATGCTATTGTGGCTGGGAATGTTCTTAGGAACGACTTCGCTTCAGAATACCTTTGCAGTAGGAGTTCTCGGCTATGATCAGCAGACGAATGCAGGACTGAATCTGCTCATGGTTCCCGGAATTATCCTGGCAGGTGTGATTGCCGTATTCTGGTTCAAAAAAGAAATACCATTGAAAATGTACATCTTCTCGGGGTTTTCGGCGATGATGGGGTATGCATTGATCATGTACTTTTCGATGGTTTTAGAATTCAATTATGAGAACTGGTACCTGCCGATGTTTTTAAAAGGATTCGGAATGTGTTCGCTGTTTATTTCGGTGTGGTTCTATACTCTTGATAAACTTGAAATGGATGATATGCTGGCGGCAATCGGGCTGGTTTTGGTATGGAGAACGTTTCTGGCGGTGGGATTCTTTTCAGCATTGTATTCATGGTTTCAATATCGTTTTCAGATTACGGCGGTAGGAGATCTTGCGGTCTATATCGACGGAATGACGGTGACTCCCCAGACTTTGGCGGCCAATATGAAGACCCTTCAGCTGAATGCCATCATTGTATCCGGCAAAAAGATCTTCGGTTACATTATTCTGGTAGGCTTTGGAGTCCTCTTTTATGTGATGACGCATCATTTCGGAAGAGAAAGATTCCAGTATTTAAGATTCATCAGAGTGCTTGGTGGTAAATCTGTGATTGCGAGAAGAAGACTCCGCGAACGCAAACAATTATTAGAAGAAATAAAAGACGCAGCCGGGCCTGCGGTGTAAAGATACCTTGTTTTTCATGAGTAAGATCCTTGGCTTTGCGAAGTCCGGGATCTTACGTTTTTATGGCTACAGATAAAACATACCTTTTCAATCTGAGTTTGGGTTATGAGTTTTAAATGATGAGTTATTAGTTAAGAGGTACAGAATTGGGAAGGAGATCAAGTTTTTAAACGCAAAGCTTCAGCTTGTTAATGTTCAGTTTTGAGGAAGGCAAAGGTCGTGACCGTGTCACTGATGAAGCTACCGTTATAAAACATCCGCTTAATCGAATCGATCAAAGATCGATTCCGTCTTTGCAACCTTTAAACTATGCATAATTACTGTAAACCTTTGCGTTAAAAAAAGGCTTATCTCATGTCCAAGTTTTGAAATTGAAAGATTGTATACATGTAAAAGGCAGTTCCTCGCTTGAACTAGGAAACCCCGCATCCCGAAACGTTATGAGGTGCTCAGATGTATACTTTGAGCATCCTGAAATCATTAGAAAAACAAATGTCTTATCCCGGATTCAGGCCTTTTTAATGAAATATGAATAATTTCATACCTTGTTGTTTTTATTTAGAAAGAATAAAAATTAACTTTGGAAGTTTATAAAATTTGAGAAGAAAGAATGAAAAAGCAGTATGCATTCATAGGTCTGTTAGCTTCGGGAATAGTATTTTCCCAGACAGCGAATGATTCTATAGCCTCTAAAGGTATTGATGATGTAGTGATCGTGGCATCCAGAAAACCTACAAAGATTTCGGATATCCCGGGAACGGTTTGGGTGGTTCAGAAAGAAAAAATTCAGGAACAGGCGAAAAGTGGAGTTCCCATCAAAGAGATGCTTGCCATCCTGATCCCGAGTATGGACATTGGTCCTCAGGGAAGAACCAACTACGGACAAAACATGAGAGGCCGTTCTGCACTAGTTATGATAGACGGTGTTTCACTGAACAGCATCCGTGCTATCAGCCGTCAGCTGGACGCTATTGATCCGTTTAATATCGAAAGGATTGAAGTGCTTTCCGGAGCCAGCTCTATTTATGGAGGCAATGCGACAGGCGGTATCATTAATATCATAACAAAAACACCTCCTAAAAATGGGATCAGCGGAGAAACGGAATTGGGAGCAAGAACCGGATTCATGGGTAAAGATGACCACGATTTCCGTGCAGCACAGGCTATTGCAGTAAAAGGGGATCAGTTTTTCGGAAGACTAGGGGTTGCTTACCAGCAGAATGGCGGTGTTTATGGGGCTGATGAAAACCAGGTTTTAACCGATATTACTCAAACCGATCTCCAGTACAACCAATCTATTGATATATTGGCTACAGGAGGTTATAAATTTAATAATAAACATAAAATCACGGCATCCCTTCAGTATTACAATTCTAAGTTTAATGGAGACAGGAGTCTTTATTTAGGCCAGAATTTAAGTGCCTTTACGACAAAGAATGCCAACCTTTTGGAAATGCGTGACGGTTTTTCATCCGATAAAAATATAGGAACGGAGCGTTTCATGGGAACGGTTGCTTATAACGGCAACAATATTTTAGGAGGTCAGGATCTGTATGTGCAGTTTGCAGCGAGAGGGGAGAAGTTAGGATTTTATCCTTTTCCCGGAAATGTAACTTTACAGAGTGGAAGTAAGGCTTATATGTCTTCTTCGCAGCAGGATACCTATTATTCCGGTGTAAAAGCATTATTGTCGAAATCATGGAAAAGCCTGAATGTGACGTATGGAGTAGATATTGATCTTGAAAAATTCGAAGGAACCCAGTCGGTCTATGATATCTCAAAAACGATGTTAAGCGGAGGTTTGGTCAATGAGACTCAATACAGCCTGGGAAGATATCCTACCAACCATTCTCAGAGTTATGCAGGATATGTTCAGGCTAAATATGACATCTTACCTAAACTTCAGATCAATGGAGGAATCCGTTATCAGAATATGAATGTAAAGGTAGATGATTTTGTAGGTTCAGTGCAGCAAACGCAGGTTGCCATGGGATACGGAGCTTCGGCTTCTGCTATTCCGGGTGGAGAAAGTTCATATAATGTAACATTGGCGAATGCCGGTTTACTTTATAAATTCAATGAACAGCATCAGGCCTGGGGAATTTTTTCTCAGGGTGTGAGTCTGGCAGATCCCTCGAAATATTACGGAATTGGTATTTATAAGCTGAACGGTGCAAACTGGGATGTGACCTCAAGTATCAATGTAAAAGAACAACCGTTACAAGCTATCAAAACCAATCAGTTTGAAGTGGGATACCGTATCAACAAAGGTGGATTGAGAGGACAGATCGCAGGTTTCTTAAGTAATTCGGATAAAACAGTTACGGTTGACAGAAAAACCTTCCAGATTCTTGTGAATGATCTTAAGCTGAGAAATATGGGGATAGAAGCTGAGGTTTCTTACTCCATGAACAACGGGGTTTACTTCGGAGCCAGCGGACTTTTGATTAAATCTGAGGTTGAGAATAATGATGAATGGAAAAAGCAGGAAATTTACAATGCTTCCCCTTCAAAATTGGTCACTTACATCGGATATAATGTTAAAAGCTGGTCATTCAGGTTCCAGTCTTTACAGAATTTCAAGCTGACGGACGATCTTAAAAATGAAATCGATGGTTATAATACTTCAGATGTAATGGTAGGATACCGTTTCGACTGGGGTAAATTCAATCTGGGAATCCAGAATATTTTCAACACCGATTATCAGACCATCTGGAGCAAGCGTTCCCAGGTTTTATATTCTACTTACGGACTTCCTGAACTGTTCAGTTATAAAGGAAGAGGAAGAACATTTAATCTGTCTTATACCTTTGATTTTTAAAAATTTAAATCGAGCCGTTTAGCCTTGATTTAAATGTATCATATAATGACAGATCCGGCTTCTCATCATCAACGGAAGCCGGATTTTAACCTTAAAAATTCAGTTATGGCTAAAATTCAAACAGGCCGCATCGTTGCGGAAATGACGAGAAAAGAGTATATCACTGATCATTATATCAGAGTCTATCTGTATTCTCCGGAAGCTCATTTGTTTAAAAATACCACCATCGGTGACAATAATAAAATTGCTGTACCTCCGGTAGGTCTGGATGAAATTCATTTTCCGACACTGGATGAAAACCGCCAATGGGTGTATCCTCCAAAAGAAGTGGCTCCTGCCATAAGAACCTACACCCACAGAGGAATTGATCTTGAGAAAAATGAACTGATCATTGATTTTGTAGACCACGGCGATGGCGGTCCTGCATCAAAATGGGCCCGTGAATCTAAAGTCGGATCCAAACTGGGCATTATGATGAGAACGGAAGCAAAAGAAATGTATCCTGATGTTGAATGGTACCTGTTTATAGGCGATGCTACTGCCATTCCTGTTCTGAGCGCGATGCTGGAAACCCTGCCGGAAACAGCAAAAGGAGTCTGCATCATCGAAGTTCACGGAAAAGAAGATGAGCAAATCCTTGAAACTAAAGCTGATATTGAATTTAAATGGCTTCATAACGCCACTCCACACATCAGCAGTGAAATGGCGGATACCGTAAAAAAAATCACCCTTCCGGAAACTACAAAATTCGGCTATGTGGCAGCAGAATTTTCAAGCGTTAAAGAAATCCGTACCTATCTCAGAAAAGAAAAAAACTGGACTGCACAAGAACTTAATGCTTATTCTTACTGGAAAGCAGGTGTAGCGGAAAATGAGTCGGAGAAGGATAGACATAAGGAGAAGGATTCGATGGGATAGGTAGGTTTTAGGTGGCAGATTTTAGTTAGCAGGTTGCAGGGAATAGGCCGTAGTTTAAACTCTGGTTGTTTATTTGGATAGATGTCAATGGTGAATTTTGCTTCGCAAGTGAATGGTGAATGGTAGATTCAAGAGCCAAGATGCAAGACATCAGACGCTGAATTCACTAACTTAAGTACTACAAGCTAGCAACTAGCAACAAGCAACCGAAAAACCAGCAACTAAAAACACTCTCACCCGAAACCCTTGACCCTTCACCCGAAAACCCCTATCTTTGCACTTTTAAAGACGACAATGAAAGATTTAATGGGTAAGGCAGTCTGGGATTATTTTCACAACGAAAATCCTGAAGATCTGCAGACAGAAACTTCAATATCGGAACTGGATGAACTTCCGGTAGATTATCTTTTCAGAGATTTTGAAGAGATGAACGGTATTGAGCAGAAAGCACTTGAGCTTGCTCAGGGAAAAGTCCTGGACATTGGTGCCGGTGCGGGTTCCCACGCTTTGTATCTTCAGAATGAAAGAGATCTTGATGTCTTGGCGCTGGATATTTCACCAAAATCTATTGAAGTCTGCCAATTGAGAGGAATCAAAAAAGCGGTATGTAAAAACATGGTGGATTTTTCAGGAGAAACTTTTGATACCGTTCTGCTTCTGATGAATGGAACCGGAATTTTTGAAAGCCTGGAAAAAATTGATACCTATCTTCAGAAATTGCACAATTTAGTAAGTGATAACGGACAGATCCTGATTGACAGTACGGATATCCTGTATATGTTTGATCGTGATGAAGATGGCGGCGTTTATATTCCGGCAGGTGGTTATTATGGTGAACTGGATTATATTGTTCATTATAAAGGAGAATCTGAAAACCCAATCAAATGGCTTTATCTTGATTATACAACCCTGAAAAATGCGGCTGAAAATAACGGCTTTACCATAGAAAAAGTAATGCAGCATGAAGATTCTTACCTGGCAAAACTGACTAAAAAGTGACTTGAAAATAAATTTTGATTGGTATAGATTATCACGATCATTACAAGTGAAATCAGAATCGGAAAAATATAGGAAGCTGCTCTGTAGGGCAGCTTTTTGGGTATATGGGATGCCCATAGCAAAAGCAGAAAGAGCATTCCTATTGCGGCTGCAAAAACTTCGGGACTTTTTCTAAAGGAAGAAATGTTTTGAGAATTTATTTTGTGCATGAAAGCGACCAGGAAATACTGAACAGGCAGATAAATAAATCCAAAAATAAAAGTGAAAACCGCAGCAGTGTATTTCTTTAATTTAATAAAATTGATTCCCAGCAGTATAGCTCCCGGAACGGTTCCCACAATAAAACTGATGATTAAAATGATATCCCGTGGAAATAGTTTTATCGCATGCGGATCTTCAGAAACATTATCTTTCCACATTTCCTGTTCTTCCTGAAGCTTCAACTCTTGCTGATCTTTTTTGTCCTGAATGAGTTGCTGGATCTGTGCTTTTTCCTGTTCACTGAAAGTGCGTCCTCTTGCCTGAAGGATGTCAAAAGCCATTTGAACAGCTTCCGGAATAAAGCGGTTTCCTTCTTTTAAATAATTGTCCAGTTCGGGAGAGGATAATTTTTCCAGAACACTCTTTTTAACCATAGTTTATAAAATAAAATGGGCATAAAAAATGCCCATTCTGTATAATTGTTAGTTTGAAATTATCCGATCTCAATACCGTTTTCTACATTGCTGTCATCAGGTGTTACAAAAGATAATTTTCCGTCTGGTTTTGTTGTTAGTAAGAACATTCCCTGAGACTCAATTCCTCTGATTTTTCTAGGAGCCAGGTTCAGTAAGATCATCACCTGCTTTCCGATCAGCTCTTCCGGGGTGAAGCTTTCTGCAACACCAGAAACCACAGTTCTGATATCAACGCCTGTATCTACTTTAAACTTTAATAATTTATCCGCTTTTTCTACTTTTTCAGCTTCTAAAATGGTTGCTGTTCTAAGGTCTATTTTAGCAAAATCATCAAAAGAAATTTCTTCTTTCATAGGGTTGGCGTTAGGGTTTGTTTTTTTATTATTTTGTTTGGTCTGCTCCAGCTTTTCAATTTGAGCTTCGATGACACTGTCTTCAATTTTTGAGAAAAGAAGAGAAGCTTCATTGATTTTGTGACCTGTTTCTATTAAAACAGATTGGGTTTCAACATCGCTCCAGTTCACCTGTTCAGCATTGAACATTGTTAATAATTTTTCAGAGCTGAAAGGCATAAACGGTTCACATAACTGAGCTAAAGCAACAGCCAGCTGAGCGCCCACAAATAGAGATTGTGCTGCTTTTTCAGGACTGTCCTTAATCGTTTTCCAAGGTTCTTCAGCCTGAAGATACTGGTTTCCGAAACGGGCAAGATTCATTAATGCGGTTAATGCATTTCTGAATTCATAATTTTCTAAGAATCCTGAGATTTCTTTAGCCGCTTTATTGATTTCTTCCAGTTCAGGACTATTGATGTCTCCCTGAGGAACAACACCATCATAATATTTATGAATAAGAACGGCTACTCTATTGATAAAGTTTCCGAAAATTCCTACCAACTCAGAATTATTTTTAGTCTGGAAGTCTTTCCATGTAAAATTATTATCCTTTGTTTCAGGAGCTGATGAAAGAAGGGCATATCTTAATACATCCTGCTGTCCCGGGAATTCTTCTACATATTCATGCGCCCAAACTGCCCAGTTTCTGGACGTTGAGATCTTGTCGTTCTCAAGGTTTAAGAATTCAAACGCAGGAACATTTTTCGGCATGATATAATCACCGTGAGCCTTCATCATTGTAGGGAAAATAATACAGTGGAATACAATATTATCTTTTCCGATGAAATGAACCAGATCACTGCTTTCGCTCTGCCAGTAATCTTTCCAGTCTTTTCCGTTTTTCTTCGCCCATTCCTGAGTGAAAGAAATATATCCGATAGGCGCATCAAACCAAACATAAAGCACTTTCCCCTCCGCATTCGGAAGTGGAACAGGAACGCCCCAGTTTAGGTCTCTGGTCATAGCACGTGGCTTTAAACCATCGTTTAACCATGACTTAACCTGTCCGTAAACATTCGGTTTCCAGTCGTCTTTATGCCCTTCAATGATCCATTCGTTTAGGAAGTCTTCATATTCATTTAAAGGAAGATACCAGTTTTTGGTGTCTTTTAGAATCGGAACATTTCCGCTTAACATCGATTTCGGATTGATCAGTTCTGAAGGAGATAGGGTAGAACCACACTTTTCGCACTGGTCTCCGTAAGCATTTTCATTGCCACAGTTCGGGCAGGTTCCTACAATATATCGGTCTGCCAGGAATTCTCCGGCCTGTTCGTCAAAATACTGCTCAGAAACCTCTTCCGTGAATTTCCCTTTTTCGTAAAGAACTTTAAAGAAATCCTGGCTGGTTTCGTAATGCTTTTTAGAAGTCGTTCTGGAATACTCATCAAATGAAATTCCCAGATCCGAAAAAGATTTTTTGATGATCTCGTGGTATTTATCTACGATATCCTGAGGGGGCACCCCTTCTTTTTTTGCTCTGATGGTAATAGGAATTCCGTGCTCATCCGACCCGCAGATAAACGCTACATCTTTTCCTAATCTCCTCTGAAATCTTGCGTAGACATCCGCAGGAATATATACACCTGCCAAATGTCCTATATGAACCGGTCCGTTTGCATAAGGCAAAGCTGCCGTAATCATCTTTCTGTTTGACATTTTATAGTAAAGTTTTAACGGCAAAGATAAGGAATATCTCACTAAAACCGCCTAAACTTCCCCTATAATAAGTTTTTTAGTCTTCGGAAAGTGTTTAAGATTAAATTTAGTTAAACAAACGTTTAACGTAATGTTAATATTTTACAAGTATTATGCGAAGCATATGTTAATGTAATTTAGTGAAAAACAGATATTTAATTTTAAATAGTCAAACAATTTACATAAAATTATCTAAATTTTCAATAATATTATGGTAATTCTATTTTTTTTATAAATTGCAAAACTGTTAACACAGCTTTTTAAAACGAAACTAAAAAAACGATATTGTGAAAAATTTTACAACGGTATTAAAAATTGCACCGGCCTTTTTACTGGCCAGTTCAGTAATACATGCGCAGACCCAAGACAGTCTCACTAAGGAGAAAAAGATCGAGGAAGTAGTATTGATCGGGTATGGAAAGCAGAAAAAATCTGACCTTACAGGTTCCATTACTTCGGTGAGTGCAAAAGATTTTAACGGAGGAGCAGTTTCTGCAGGACAACTGATTCAGGGCAAAACACCCGGGGTACAGATCACCAACAACAGTGGTGCTCCCGGGTCAGGAACCAAGATCAGAATCAGAGGAACTTCTTCTTTGAGTGGTGAAAACTCCCCATTGATTGTTATTGACGGTGTTCCACAGGATTTTGTTGGAATGAATGGTGTTTCTGATCCTTTATCATTAATCAATCCCAATGATATTGAAACCTTTGACATCCTGAAAGATGCGTCTGCTACCGCCATTTATGGTAACAGGGCTTCCAATGGGGTTATTTTGATCACCACCAAAAAAGGAACGTCAGGAAAATTCAAGCTTAATTTTTCTACCGTGACTTCTGTTTCCACCAAAATGGGCAATGTAGATGTACTGACTGCACAGGAATTCAGAGATTTCGTGAATACCTACGCACCGGCCAGCTACAAAACTAAACTCGGAAACGCAGATACCAACTGGCAGGATCAGATTTACCAGGCAGCCTGGGGAACAGATAATAATGTGGCTTTTTCAGGAGGGATTAAAGGTTTGCCTTACCGTTTGTCAATAGGCTATAACGAGCAGAATGGTATTGTAAAATCAAATTCGTTCCGAAGAACTTCAGTCGGTTTAAACTTAAGCCCTAAATTCTTTGACAATCATTTATCTGTAAATGTGAATGCAAAAGGAACCTTTACAGATAACCGTTTTGTAGACGGCGGAGTAATCAAAGCGGCTACCTATTTTGACCCAACACAGCCTGTATATTCAGGAAACTCCAAATACGGAGGTTATTATGAGTGGCTGGATTCCGGATCTGCAACGGGATATAACGTGAATGCTAATTCAAACCCATTGGGAATGATTGAAGGGGTAAGAGATGTATCATCAGTGATCAGAGGATTGGGAAATATCCAGCTAGATTATAAATTTCACTTTCTTCCGGACCTGCATTTTAACGTAAATGCCGGATATGATTATACTAAAAGTGAAGGGCATAAATTTAAGGATGGTAATTTAAGACAGGGGTATGCTGATAAGGGGAGCTCCAATTTTTATTCTATGGAAAAGAATAATAAGCTCTTGGAAACCTACTTTAATTATGTTAAGAATATAAGTGCCATCAATACCGGCGTGGATATTACAGCAGGATATGCCTATCAGGATTTCCGGTTGAACATTCCGGGAGCCGTTACCTATAGAGGAACCGGAATCAATGCACAGGACCTGGATTTCCAAACTCAAAATACATTGGTATCCTTTTATGGGAGAGCCATTTTTACGGTAGCCAATAAATATATTATTTCAGGATCTGTACGTAGAGACGGTTCTTCCAGATTCTTTAACGGAACAACGGATAATGTATGGGGTGTCTTTCCAGGGGTTTCTTTAGCCTGGAAGCTTAACGAGGAAAGTTTCATCAAAAATATTTCTGCCATCAGTACACTGAAACTGAGAGCGGGATGGGGGAAAACAGGTCAGCAGGAGCTTCCTGCACTGGGAGTTAATGGGAATAAACCCAATAATTATCCGGCCTTTGCTTCATATAATCCGAGTTATCCCGGAGCAGGGTATCAGTTTGGAAATGAATTCTATTTCATGTTCAGACCTACCAACTATAACCCAAACCTTACCTGGGAAACGACGACAACAAAGAACATCGGTTTAGATTACGGTTTTGCTAAAAACAGAATTACCGGATCTATCGACCTTTTCAGAAAAGATACCAAAGATTTATTGGTGTATGCTGACGAACCGGCAGGAGGCTTAAGCAATGCCAGCTGGCAGAATGTGGGGGATATGAAGAATCAGGGAATCGAAGGTAGCATTACTGTAATTCCTGTTAAAAACGAAAAAACAACCTGGGAAGTAAGCTTTAATGCAACCCATTACAAGCCCGTAATCACCAAGCTGAAAGACAGAGCTGATGAATATTTCAATATGGAAGTAGGAGGTATTGAAGGAGGATCTGGAAACAGAATCCAGGCTCATGCGGTAGGCTATGCTCCCAACGCATTCTGGGTATATCAGCAGGTGTACGATACGGGTGGAAAACCTGTAGACGGAGCGTATGTTGACAGAAACGGAGACGGGGTAATCAATACGAAAGATATGTATTATTACAAATCTACCACTCCGGATGCTATTTTAGGATTCTCAACGAAAGTTTCCCATAAAAACTGGGACTTTGCCCTGAGCGCAAGAGCTGTATTAGGAAACTATGTGTATAACAATATGGCATCCAACAGTTCTTTACAGTCTGCCTCTACCAACGAATACCTTCAGAATGTATTCTCCACTGCTCCGGAATATAAGTTTTCTGTACCTCAATATAAATCAGATATTTATGTTGAGAATGCGTCGTTCTTAAGATTGGATAATATTAATGTTGGCTATAATTTCGGGGAAATTTTCTCTAAAGGAAGCAACCTGAAAATATATGGTATGGCTCAGAACGTTTTCGTGATTACGAAATATACAGGAGTAGATCCTGAAGTTTTTGGCGGAATAGACAACGGATACTATCAGATGCCTAGAATCTATTCTTTAGGCTTTAACTTTCAATTTTAAATAATAATTGCGATGAAACTAAATACAATCAAACTTAAAAATATAGTACTGCCTCTTTCTGCCGCATTTCTACTGACAGCAGCGTCTTGCGTTAACGATCTGGAAAGAGAACCGATTACGGATGTTACGGCAAAGGTCATCTACAAGGATTTTTCTAACTATAAAAATATTCTGGCAAAACTGTATGGAGGTCTTGCTATGGGAGGACAGATCAGTGGTGATGGTGATCAGCCGGATAGTGATATTAATGGAATCAATGGAGGTTTTTCACAATACACAAGATTACTGTACAATCTGAATGTACTGACTACTGACGAAGCTGTAATCGGCTGGAATGACGGAAACCTGCACACGCTTCATAAAATGACCTGGGATTCTTCCAACGAATTTATTGCAGCAATGTACTACAGAGTGTATACGGAAATTGCTTTCTGTAATGAGTTTTTGAGAAATGTGACTGATGCAAAATTAGCAGAAAATAATATTACCGGTGACAATCTTGCTCAGGCTAAACTGATGAGAACAGAAGCCCGTTTTCTGAGAGCGCAGTCTTATTATCATGCCATCGATATGTTTGGAAATGTCCCTTTTGTGGACGAAACTTATGTACCAGGATCTTTAACGCCTCCACAGAGAATCGAAAGAAAAGCATTATTTAACTTTATTGAGTCCGAACTGCTGGCAGTAGCCGGTGAACTGAAAGACCCTAAAACCAATGAGTACGGAAGAGCAGATAAAGCTGCGGCCTGGTCATTGCTGGCAAAGTTATATCTGAATGCGGAAGTATATACAGGAACACAGAGAAACACAGACTGTATCACGTACTGTAACAAAGTAATTGCAGCAGGCTATTCTCTAAAACCAAAGTATGACGAGTTATTCCTTGCGGATAACAACATCAGTAATCCTGAGCAGATTCTAAGTGTCAATTTTGACGGAATCAATACCCAGACCAATGGTGGAACCACTTATCTTGTTCATGCATCAATAGGTGGCGATATGAAGGCTTCTGAATTTGGTGTCAATGGCGGATGGGCTGGTTTAAGAACCACAAAGGCATTCGTAGGCCTGTTTCCTGCTGATGGAAGTGATAAAAGAGGAAGATTCTTTACTTCAGGGCAGAATCTGGAAATTAATAACCTGGGTGTCTTTACCGATGGATATGCATTTATCAAATATAAAAATATTAAAAGTAGCGGAACTCCCGGTGCCCATGATAACTGGGTAGAAGCCGATATTCCTTTGTATCGTCTGGCGGATATTTACCTGATGTATGCGGAAGCTGTTCTTAGAGGTGGTACCGGAGGAAGTGCTGCTACTGCAGTTACTTACGTTAATCAACTGAGAGAGCGTGCTTACGGGAATACCAACGGAAACGTAACTTCTATCAACCTGAACTTCATTTTAGATGAAAGAGCAAGAGAACTGTCATGGGAAACAACCAGAAGATCAGATCTTATCCGTTACAACAGATATACGACAGCAGATTATTTATGGCCGTGGAAAGGAAATGTTAAAGAAGGTAAAGCAGTAGAAAGCTTCAGAAACCTTTTCCCTATTCCGAACAGAGATATTGTGGCGAATCCTAACCTGATCCAAAATCCTGGTTACTAACCTTTAAATACCGTTAAAAATGAAAAATCTATTCAAAATATTAGCTGCGGTTTTCATCGGGATACTTATGGTTTCCTGCGAGAAGGATGAAGATAAGGCAGTGCTTGAGGTAAAGAAAAATCCTACCTTAACAGCAGATGCCAGCACATTGGTTATGCTTAAGGTCAATGAAAACGATAAAGCCGTAAAATTTACCTGGACCAATCCGGAATTTAATCTTGCTGTAGTAAATAATAATGCTCTGGAAGTAGCAAAAGCAGGAACAGGCTTTAAAGATGCTAAAAGTACAGATATAACTGCTGCAGACTTATCTGCAACTTATACTGTAAAAGATTTTAATAAAATTATTATCGATGCAGGATTTCTTCCTGAAATCGCAGAGAATATTGAAATTAGAATGAAGGCTTCCGTAGGAAACGCGGTATCTTATTCCAATGTGATTTCAATGAAGGTTACGCCATACCTTACGACTTATCCTTCTTTTTACCTTGTAGGAGAAGCATCTGTTGTAGGTTGGAATGCGGGAACTGCCCAGTTATTGTATAAAAACGAGAATATTTCTACCATATACACTTATCTGGAAGGTGCTAAAACATTCAGATTCCTGGGACAGAAAGACTGGAATCCGCTTAATTACAGTTTAGACTTTGCCGGAATGAATGCCGCAAACAAATATTTTAAAAACTGGTCTTCCAACTTATCGGCGGCACCGGCGGAAAATATTAAGTTTAACGGAACTACCGGAATGTATAAAATTGTTATTGATGCAGAAGCTGCACAAAAATCAATCACAGTAACTCCATCTCCGATCGCTGTCTGGAATCCTGCCAACCTGTATATTGTAGGAACTGTGAATTCATGGAGCGCTCCGACAGCTATTGCTATGACCAACCTGGGTAATGGTCAGTTTGAGCATACCATTGCTCTTCCTGCAGGGTCTCAGTTTAAATTCCTGGGTCAGCAGAGCTGGGGAGAACTTGACTGGGGAAATCTTTTAGGAGACGGCAATACAGGTTATCTGGCTCCGAAAGGAAGTAATGGAAATATTACATTTAACGGAAACGGAGGAAATTATAAAATTTCTGTAGATCTGAAATTAGGGATTTACAAAATCAACCCGTTATAATAATTAAGATGAATTATATAGTAAAGTGTTGCTTTACCGCAGCACTTTATCTATTTTTAAGGTTATAAATAGTCATTATGAAGAAAATTACAGTTGGAGCCATGCTGCTCTCAATGATGTTCGTGGGTGTGAAAGCACAGTCTTTGAAATCACCGGATGGAAAGTTTGAAATGAACTTTCAGCTGAAAGAAGGAGTTCCGTATTACAATCTGAAGTACAACGGAGCTGTGGTGGTAGAAGATTCTAAGTTAGGGTTAAGATTATTTAAAGACTCAGCCATCAAATTCGCGTCCGAAATTGCAAAACCGGATGATGCCAAATTTGACCTGAACAACGGGTTCACGAAAACAAATGAAAAACGTGACTCCAAAAACGAAACCTGGCAGCCGGTTCTGGGTGAAAAGAAAAACTATATCAACCATTACAACGAGCTGGCCGTTACGCTGGATCAGGCTTCTACAAGCAGAAGTATTGTAGTAAAGTTCAGACTGTTCAATGACGGTCTTGGATTCAGATATGAATTTCCGCAGCAGAAAAACCTGAACTATTTCGTGATCAGAGAAGAAGATTCTGAGATCGATTTCCCAACGGATATGAAAGCCTGGTGGATGGTGGCAGATTATGATTCTCAGGAATACCAGTATCAGGAAACAAAAATTTCTGAAATTCCTGCAAAATGGGACAAAGCTTTCGATGCCAATGCTTCACAGGCATTAGTGAAAAATGCTGTTCAGTCTCCGCTGATGCTTAAAAAAGAAGGCAAAGAGCCATTGTATGTGAATGTGGCGGAAGCAGCCGTTTTAGACTATCCGGCTTCCCATCTTGAAGTGGATGCTCAGAATTTTAAATTCAAAACACACCTTACTGCCGACAGACAGGGGGCAAAAGGATATATTCAGACCCCATCCGTGACACCGTGGAGAACCATTATCGTTTCTCCGAAAGCAGAAGAAGTGATGGAATCTAAAATGATTTTCAACCTGAATGAACCTACAAAATATACCGATACTTCCTATATTCACCCGACAAAATACATGGGTGTCTGGTGGGAAATGATCATCGGGAAATCCCAGTGGGCTTATTCTACAGCAGAAAATGTTCATTTGGATAAGACCGATTTTTCAAAGCTTACGCCGAATGGAAAACACGCTGCTAACAATACAAAAGTAAAAGAATACATCGATTTCGCTGCTGAAAACGGATTTCAGGGATTATTAATTGAAGGTTGGAATGTCGGTTGGGAAGACTGGTTCGGCCACTCCAAAGAATATGTTTTTGATTTCATTACGCCGTACCCGGATTTTGATATTAAAATGCTGAACGATTATGCCCATTCAAAAGGGATTAAGCTGATCATGCACCACGAAACTTCAGGTTCTGCAACGAACTACGAAAGATGGTCGGATAAAGCTTTTGAACTGATGAACAAATACGGTTATGATGCCGTTAAAACAGGTTATGTAGGCGATATTATTCCAAGAGGAGAACATCACTATTCCCAATGGACAATTAACCACTTCTACAGAATTGCAGAAAAAGCAAACCAGTATAAAATCATGGTCAATTCTCATGAGTCGGTTCGTCCTACAGGAGAAAGCCGTACCTATCCGAACTATATTTCGGCAGAAGCAGCCAGAGGAACCGAGTACGAAGCATTCGGAGGAAACAAGCCCGATCATCAGACCGTTCTTCCTTTCACAAGATGGATGGGCGGATCTATGGACTATACACCGGGAATCTTCCAGACCAAACTGGATTATTATTTCCCTGGTGACAAACGTTTCGTTAAAACCACACTGGCAAAGCAGCTGGCGTTATATGTAACGATGTACATGCCTCTTCAGATGGCAGCAGACCTTCCTGAGAACTACAAAAAGCATATGGATGCCTTCCAGTTCATCAAGGATGTTGCGGCAGACTGGGATGATACGAAAATTCTTTCAGCTGAGCCCGGAGATTATGTGATCACGGCCAGAAAAGCAAAAGGAACAGAAAACTGGTTCGTAGGAGGTATTACCGATGAAAATAAGCGTGAATACACCGTAGACTTCTCTTTCCTGGATAAAGGGAAAAAATATGAAGTAACCGTTTACGAAGATGGAAAAGATGCAGATTACATCGATAATCCTCAAAGTTATAACATCTACAAAAAACAGATCACCAGCAAATCTAAATTGAATTTCAAAATGGCAAGAAGCGGCGGTTTCGCAGTTTCTGTTAAGCCAGTGAATTAAGATTTAAATTCATAAGTTTGTGATGCCCCGGTTCATTATACATTCGGAAATGGGCCGGGGCATTAACTTTTTTATCAACTAACCATGAAAAACTTTAATTTACTGATCTGTATTTTTTTAGGATGTATAATCAATGCACAGAAAAAACTTCCTGTCGTAAAAGCGAATTCTAACCAGATGACCATTCTTGAAGTGGATAACGGATTCACCACAGACTGGAATGCAGATCCAAATATTAAACTTGATGTCTACACCACATCCAAACTTGATACAGAAAAAAAGACGATAAAAATAAAAACGGACATAGATTCTGCAAGTTTCACCATTAAAAAAGGAGAAAATAAAGACTTTATAGTGCTGTTAAAAGGAAAAGATTCCTGCGCCACCAGAATAGCAAGTCTTCCTCCGAAGAATTTCAGCAAAGCTAGGCCTCCTTTTCACGATACGATAAAACTTTCTATCAACGAACAGAATACCATGTTCGTAAAAACGATATTAAATAAAACAGATACCCTGACACTCAATTTTGATACGGGTTCAAGCGATCTTACCCTGACCAGAGAAACCTTAAAGAATAAAATCAAAAGCTCTTTAAAATCCGGATCCAATGCATTGGAGATCGGGAACAAAATCTATAAAGAGTTCAGCATTTATCCCGCTGATCTTTCAGGACACGGTACAGAAGGGCGTTTCGGATGGGATCTTTTTGACGGTATGATCGTAGAGCTTGATTATGATAAGGGCATTATGGCTGTTCATTCACAGCTTCCCAAAGAAGTAAAAAAAGATAAAAGCTATTCCAAACTGGCCATAAAGTATTTCAATAATGTTTTCTTCGTGGAAAGCAGTATTAGACAGGGGAAAAGCATCAACACAGACTGGTATCTTTTTGATACAGGATATCAGAGAACCGTAATGCTGGATGGGCCTATGCTGAAAGAACAGGGTTTCCCGGTGGATAGCATGAAGGAAATAAAAAGAGTAATCATGAAAGGGGCACAGGGAAATGAGGTGCCTGTGATCACATCAGGACTGGAATCACTTTCTTTAGGAAAATATACCCTGAAGAATATTCCCGCTCAGGTATTGTCTCAAAGCAGATTGGTAAGCAGATCAAGAATGCATATTCTGGGAAATGAAATTTTAAAAAGATTCAATGTTTTTTTTGACTTTCAAAACAATGTGGTTTACCTGAAGCCTAATAAGTTGATGGCTGAAAAATATATTGAACAGAGTTAAGATTACTTTTCAAAATATAATGATTAAATTGAAATCTGATATCAGATAAGGAAGGGAATGAAAAATAGAAATTTTCCCGTTATTAAATAGAAAATTACATGAAATTCATTTTAAAAACGACTGTTGTGTTACTACTGGGATGGGGATGCGTGATGCAGGCACAAACGGTAGGTAAGATCATGAAAGAGAAAGGGCCATTCAGAAAAGACACGGTTCTTTCCGTAAAAGATACTTATCTTCCGGTTACTGTCATCAAAGGCCGGGAAAAAGGTCCCGTCTTTAGTATTGTTGCCGGCATTCACGGATATGAATATCCTCCTATTATAGCTGTTCAGGAAATATTGCAGGAAATAAAACCGGAATCGGTAAAAGGAACGCTTATTATTGTTCCCATTGCCAATATGGAATCATTCCGGAAAAGAACTCCCTTCATCAGTCCCTTGGATCAGAAAAATTTAAACAATGCCTTTCCGGGATCATCCGCTGGAAGTCCTACGGATCAGATCGCTGATTTAATCACCGGAGAAATTATCTCAAACTCCACCATCTTTTTAGATATTCACGGAGGAGATGCGAACGAGGATTTGATTCCTTTTGTGTGCTATTATGACAGGAAAGATAGGCTGGAGAAAACAGTGCTGGCTCACAACCTTTCGGTACAGTCGCAAATCGGTATTATTGTGTCTTATCCCTACACGATCAGCTCAGCTGAACCTGCGAAATATGCTTTCAAACAGGCCGTACAGCAGGGAATCACAGCACTCAGTATAGAAGCCGGGAAACTGGGGACGGTTCAGAATGAAAATGTGGAAATGATCAAAACCGCAGTTTACAACATGCTTGACTATCTGAAGGTTTATCCGAAAGATAAATCAAAATCAAATAATCAAAATACCTTCGTTCATCTTAGCCAGCAGGATTATATCCGAGTTCCGGAAAGCGGAATTTTTTACAGCGATCTTAAAAGCGGTGATCGGGTAAAGAAAAAGCAGGTTCTGGGCTATATAAAAGATGAATTTGGAAACAAAAAACAGGAAATTATTTCAGATTCTGAGGGAATGATCCTGTATAAAGCAGGAACACCCCCGGTGAATAAGGGAGAAACTTTATTCTGCATCGGATATAATGAATCTTAACAGCACGTTATCATGAAAAAAATAGATGTAGTACTCGCGCTTTCAATAGCCTCCGCAGCTTTTTCTCAGACTAAACCTTTAGAGAAAGTGGAGCCCGCCTTCTGGTGGAAAGGAATGAAAAATCCTGACCTTCAGATCTTGGTGTATGGAAAAGATATTGCACAAAATGAAATCGAACTTTCCGATGGTATTCAGATAAAAGACGTAAAAAAAGTTGAAAATCCAAACTATGTCTTTATTACGGTTAATACCAATGAAATTAATGTTCCGAAGTTTAAAATCAATATTAAAAAAGGAAAGAAAAATATAAGTTCGTACGATTATGAGCTTAAACAGAGAGCTGCCGAATCTGCAGACCGTGAATCTTTTACCTCAAAAGATGTCATGTATCTCATCATGCCGGACCGTTTTGCCAACGGCGATGAAAAGAATGATTCCAGACCAGATCTCATTGAAAAAAACGACCGCAGCCTACCCAACGGAAGACATGGCGGCGATCTTCGTGGAATTATCAATAATCTCGACTATATCCAAAACCTTGGGGCAACGTCTGTCTGGCTGACACCCGTGAATGAAGACAATGAAAAAGTATATTCCTATCACGGATATGCACAGACCGATTTATATAAAATTGATGGACGCTATGGAACCAACGAAGACTATCGCGAACTTTCACAAAAACTGAACAAAAGAAACATGAAACTGGTCATGGATTATGTGACCAATCATTGGGGCGTTTCTCACTGGATGATCAAAGATCTGCCTTCAAAAGACTGGATCCATTGGTTTGATGAAGGGAAAAATGGGTTTTACCGTTCCAATTACAAAACAACCACCCAGTTTGATACCAATGCCTCAGAAATTGATAAGAAATATGCGCTGGATGGATGGTTTGATACCACAATGCCCGATATTAATCAAAAGAATCCGTTGGTCTTAAAATACCTTACCCAAAATGCCATCTGGTGGATAGAATATGCCGATCTGGGCGGTTTGCGGGTTGATACGTATCCTTATAATGATAAAGAAGCTATGGCCACTTGGGCAAAAGCCATCACAGACGAATATCCGAAATTCAATATTGTAGGGGAAACCTGGCTGTATACCGCCGGACAAATCTCTGCATGGCAGAAAAACTCCAAGACAGGAGAAGCGGCAGGCTACAATTCCAATCTGCCTTCCGTGATGGATTTTATGCTCTTCGCCGATATGCCGAAAGCCCTTAAAGAAAAAGAAGGCTGGGACACCGGAATGATCAAGCTTTATAATGTTTTTACCAGCGATTTTCTGTATCCGGACATCAATAATCTTCTCGTTTTCTTTGAAAATCATGACACGGAAAGATGGAATGAAATCTTCAATGGTGATCCGAAAGCCTACAAAATGGCAATGACCATGATTTCTACGGTAAGAGGTACTCCACAGATTTATTACGGATCAGAAATAGGCATGAGAGGAGATAAAACCAAAGGCGGTGATGCAGATATCCGCAGAGACTTTCCGGGAGGATGGAAATCGGATTCAAACAATGCATTCAGTCCTTCATCACAGACTCCTCAACAAAAGGAATTTTACCAGTTTACCCAAAAATTACTGAACTGGAGAAAAGGAAAAGAGGTGATTCATAATGGAAAAACTAAAAATTACGTTCCTCAGGAAGGCGTTTTTGTGTATTTCAGATATGATGGTAAAGAAAATGTAATGGTCATCCTTAACAATAACGAAAAAGATCAGACGTTAGACTTAAAACGTTTTGCAGAATCACTGAATGGGTTGAAGAAAGGGAAAGATATCATTTCAGAAAAGGTACTTTCTATGGAAAAGAGCCTTTCCGTGCCTGCAAAAACCTCTATGATTATTGAACTCCAAAACTAAATTACTTATACAATGAAAAAAATAACTCTTATCTGCACGCTGGTGCTTTTTATACTTGGTTGTACAGGCATGAATGCCCAATCCAACACTTCTAAATTTGACAAAGATAAAACAGCCATAGCAACCATGCTGGATGGCTTCAATACCGCCGCCGCGAAATCAGATTTTGATACCTATTTCAACTATTTTGCGGATGAGTCTACCTTCATCGGAACTGATGCTACAGAAGTTTGGGACAAAAAAGCCTTTATGGTATGGGCTAAACCTTATTTTGATAAAAAGAAAACCTGGAATTTTACGTCCCTTAAAAGAAATATCTATTTCAGCAAAGACGGAAAACTAGCCTGGTTTGACGAGATCCTGGATACTCAGATGAAAATATGCAGAGGTTCAGGCGTTGTCGAAAAAATAAACGGAGCCTGGAAAGTGAAGCAGTACGTACTTTCTGTAACCGTTCCTAATGATGTCGTTGACAAAGTGGTTTTAGAAAAAGCAGCGATTGAAGAGGTCTTAATCAAAGAATTGAAAAAATAATGGAGCCATCACACAGTTCACTTTCAAGAAGAATAAAGCCCAATCTTTCCATGGCTCAGATTATCAATATGAGTATGGGGTTTTTGGGTATCCAGATGGCTTTCGGGCTGCAAAACGGAAATGCGAGCAGGATTTTGGCCAATTTCGGGGCAGATGTTCACGAATTATCATGGTTTTGGTTGGTTGCGCCCATTACAGGGTTGATCGTTCAGCCTATTATCGGTCATATGGGAGATAATACCTGGAGTCCGTTTGGCCGGAGAAAACCTTATTTTCTGATTGGTGCGGTTTTATGCGCGATTGGCTTAGTGATGCTTCCCAATGCTGCGTCTGCCACGCAAGTGATGGCTGCCAATGTTTTATTAATGGCTGTAATTTTCCTTGCTATAATGGATGCTTCAATTAATGTGGCAATGGAACCTTTCCGCGCATTGGTGGGAGATATGCTTCCAAAACATCAGGCAACGATCGGGTTTTCAGTTCAGACCATTTTAATTGGAATCGGGGCTGTTATTGGCTCTGATTTACCGAATTGGTTAACAAAATTAGGCGTTTCAAATGTCGCTCCAAAAGGTTTTGTAGCAGATAATGTGATCTATGCATTTTACATCGGAGCAACCGTTTTAATTCTGTCAATTGTATATACCATCGTTACCACTAGAGAGTATTCTCCTGAAGAGTTTGCATCATTTGAAGAAGGGAAAGCGGTTGTAAAAAATGAATCGAAACTCTCAGATATTTTTAAAGATTTTAAAAATGCGCCTTCTCAAATGAAAAAACTGGGTATTGTTCAGTTTTTCTCATGGTTCGCCTTATTTACCATGTGGGTTTTCACAACAAGTGCTTTGGCGACGCATCATTTTGGACTTTCACCTGATGACACCCATTCTGCAGAGTTTAATAAAGCGGGAGATTTAACGGGAAGCTTATTCGGAAGTTATAATTTCTATGCAATTTTCTTTGCATTTGCATTGACACCAATTGCAAAATTTATAGGTAAAAAACAGACGCACGCCTTAGCTTTGGTTTGTGGCGGATTGGGTTTAATCTCAATGTATTTTATTAAAGATATTCATAGTCTATGGATCTCAATGGTAGGACTAGGATTTGCCTGGGCAAGTATTTTAGCAATGCCTTATGCAATGCTGATTGATTATATTCCCCAAAAGAAAATGGGAGTGTATATGGGTATTTTCAATTTCTTTATTGTCATTCCACAAATAATCAATGGTATTTTTGGAGGTCCGATTGTAAGCGGAGTTTTTGGAAAACAAGCCATAGACTATATTGTAGTCGGTGGGGTATGCATGCTGATCGGAGCTGTTGTTACTATGATCTTCGTAAAATCTGAAGATGAAACGCCTAAGGAAATTGAGGGGGAGATTAAGCAGGTGCATTTTTAGGGAGAGAAGTTAGAAGTTAGAAGTTAGAAGTTAGAAGTTAGAAGCGGGAAGATGGAAGGTGGAAGATGGAAGAGCGGAGAACTCGAATGGCATTATTATAAATTGATCACAGTAAAATTCAATAGGAGCGGGCTTTAGCCCGCTTTTTTAATAAACCACACGCACTAAGGCTTTAGCCAAAACTTAAAATATCCGGCTAATTTGATTCAGTATATTTTCATCTCCAATTTAGGGCTAACGTAAATACTCACATTTTAAAAATTTGCTCCATCTGCCAGATCCGCGAGAACTAAAAAAATAATACATTTCAAAACCAATTGATATCCTCAATCAATTTTACCTCCGATAAAATCCTTGTGTCTTAAAACATATGAACAGAAACTAATCTTTGCGTCATTGCGTTTTTCAACAAATAGAAGGTGCAATAAAAACACCGAAAATAGGCCTTCTCAAAAGCGAGACGGCCTATTTTAATTGACTCCAGGTCAAAAAACTTAATATCTTAACAATTAAAACTTACTTACGCCAAAACCGTTTCAATTTCCGCCACAGTCTTTGAAAAATTCTCATCTTTCAGCTGAGGAACCATCATGCCCTGAGATTTGAAAACTTCTACATCCGTAATTCCGATGAAACCGAATAACGTTTTTAAATAATGCTCCATATTCTCAATAAGTCCGTTTTCATAGATTCCGCCAACGGAAATATTTAAATATAGTTTCTTGTTTAATAGAAGACCTTTTGGCGTTCCGTCAGCATAAGAGAATGTTTTTCCGGCAACCGCAATACTGTCGATCCATGATTTTAAAGTGGAAGGAAAAGTGAAGTTGTAAAAAGGAACACCAATAACAATAATATCAGCTTCCTGAATTTCCTTTAATGCTTCATCGGAATATTTTGAAGCCTCTTTTTGCTCATCATTCTTTTCTTCGTCCGGAATTCTGGAAGCACTGAAATGATGAATTTCCATATGAGGAATAGGGTTTAAAGCCAGATCACGGATAACAACCGTGCTGTTTGGATTTCTATCTAATAACTGATTGATTACAGTTTGGGAAAGCTTATTGCTTACAGAGTTTTCTCCGCTGATGCTGGTTTGGATATTTAAAATATTTGCCATTTTGTTTTGAATTTTTTTCGTTTTTATTACTGACAAAATTATTGTAAATTTACTTTCCAAAGTATAGCAGTTACCTAAAGGAAAGTGAAAAAATGGAAAAACAGCACAACCATAAAGATTGTATGCAGGCCTTAAAGCCGGTTCGCGATACATTAGATGTGATTAACGGCAAATGGAAATTGCAGATTATTATTTCTTTAAACGCCGGAAACAAACGTTTTACAGAAATTGAACGAAGCATTCCGAAGCTGACCTCAAAGGTTTTAGCTAAAGAGTTAAAAGAACTGGAACAAAACGGTTTAGTTGAAAGAATCGTTAAAGATACGTATCCCGTAAGCATCGAATACTGTCCTACACAATACACAAAAACATTACACCCCGTTGTAGAATCCTTAAAAGACTGGGGCGAAAACCACCGTAAACATATTTTCGGAGCTCCGGCAGAAACTGAAAAACCCGAAAAAGCTAAATAAATGCTCATTACCATTGAGAAATCTGCTCAATCCGCAAAATCCGCGCGAGATAAAAAATAATGCATTCCAGAAATAAATAGGGACCAATTTGAATATAAAATTCAATAGGAGCGGGCTGTAGCCCGCTTTCAAATTAAGCATACCAATAAAGGCTTTAGCCAAAACTTAAAATCCCACCAGATCAAGAGCACATGAAATCACATATCAAAACTAATCAATATCCCCAATCAATTTTATCTTTGATGAAATCCTCGCGCCTTAAAAATATCCGGAGAGTAATAATCTTGCGCCTTTGCGTTTAACCAAAAAACAGCCTAAAATCCTTTCTTAACCTACATCAACACTTTCAAACACCTCTATATCCTACATTTGTACCATAAAATAATCACAGTATGAAAACAGTATATCATAAAGCAGATTCAAGAGGCCACGCAGATCACGGATGGCTGAACAGCTACCACACATTCAGTTTTGCCAACTATCAAAATAAGGACAGAACGAACTTCGGAGTATTGAGAGTATTGAACGACGATACCGTTTCACAGGGAATGGGATTCGGGACACACCCGCACAAGGACATGGAAATTATTTCAATTCCTTTGGAAGGTGATCTGGAACATAAAGATTCAATGGGAACGACTGCCGTTATCAAAAAAGGAGAAATCCAGGTAATGAGCGCAGGAACCGGAGTAATGCACAGCGAATACAACAGAAATAAAGATGAAGCTGTAAAGTTTCTTCAGATCTGGGTTTTTCCAAAAGATTTGAACGTTGAACCGAGATATGATCAGAAAAGCATTAAAGAAGGGGAAAAGATCAATGGATTCCAGCAAATTTTGTCTCCCAACAAAAATGATGACGGTGTTTGGATTCATCAGGATGCATGGTTTAATTTAGCTAATTTTAAAGCTGGAAACGGCAAAAATTATATGCTCAACAAAAAAGGGAACGGAGTGTATGCTTTTGTTTTGAAAGGTAGTGCCAAAGTAGGAGACAGAGTTTTGAACGAAAGAGACGGATTAGGAATCTGGGACACCCAAAGCTTTAATATCGAAGCCGTAGAGGATGCAGAGATCTTATTGATGGAAGTCCCAATGGACCTACCGGCTTATTTGAAATAGTAGATAATAATCAGAAACATTAAACAGATAAACAATAAATGAAAGTTTTAGCAATAGCAGGAAGCAATTCAGATGCTTCAATGAACAGACAGTTAGTAGCCTATGCATCGTCCTTATTTGAGAATGCAGACGTAGAAGTAGTAGACCTGAATCCTTTTGAAATGCCGATTTATAAGCACGAAAGAGAATTGGCAGGTGGAGTTCCTCAGGAAGCAAAGGATTTTGCAGCAAAAATCGACGGAGCGAATCTTCTTTTGGTTTCACTACCTGAGCATAACGGAACGTACTCTACAGCCTTTAAAAATGTATTCGACTGGGTATCGAGAATCAAAGACAGAACGGTATGGAATGAAGTACCCATGTTATTGATGTCTACCTCTCCCGGAGGAAGAGGAGGAGCTGGTGTTTTAGAGGCTGCATCGAAGCGTTTCCCTTTCCACGGAGGAAATATTGTAGAAACTTTCTCACTTCCATTCTTTAATGATAACTTTGATAAAGCTGAACAGAAGATTTCTAACGGCGAGAAAGACAGTGAATTAAAAGAAAAAATCAAGAAGATTGCAGCTATTGAAACCATCCTTGAAAAATAGAATTTGAATATTAATTTAAAATTACTATTTTTGCAAAAAGAAATAAGATGAAATTTCAGACCACTTTTAAAGAATGTTTCTCAGAGAAAGGGAAAACTGTGGGCTCTGAAATTCTGAGATAAAATAACGGCCGATAATCTACCAAGATTGTCGGCTTTTTTATTTTCTAAAATCTAGTAAAAATAAATATAAATACTAATGTAACAATGTACCAATTTATCAATGTACCAATAATTCTATGTAACCCAATTGGTAGATTGTTATATTGATAAATTGGTACACTTTAGTACATTAATAAATTATTAAACATGAGCAACACTTACAAATCAGCAGGCGTAGACAAAGAAGAAGGGTACAAAACCGTTGACAAGATCAAAAAGGCAGTAGGCGAGACCCACAACTCAAATGTATTGAACCATTTGGGAAGTTTTGGAGCTTTCTATGAGATCGGAGGATATAAAAATCCTGTGCTGGTTTCTGGAACAGACGGTGTAGGAACGAAGCTTAAAGTAGCTTTGGATACCAAACAATACGATTCTATCGGTATCGACTGTTTCGCCATGTGTGCCAATGATATCCTTTGCCACGGTGCAAAACCATTATTCTTCCTGGATTATCTGGCTTGTGGAAAGCTGGATTCTGAAATTGCTGCTGAGATCGTTCTTGGAATGGTGAAAGCATGTAAGGACAACAACTGCGCATTGATTGGTGGTGAAACTGCTGAAATGCCGGGAATGTATCAGCCGGGAGATTATGATGTTGCAGGATTCTGTGTAGGAATCGTTGAAAAAGATCAGATCATTGACGGTTCTACCATCAAGTCTGGAAATAAAATCATTGCTCTTCCAAGCTCAGGATTCCACTCCAACGGATTTTCACTGGTAAGAAAAGTATTCCCAAACTTCGAAGAAGAATTTGAAGGAAAACCTTTATACGAAACGTTATTAGTACCAACAAGACTATATTATAAAGACATTCACAGAGTATTGGAAGAAGTAAAAGTTTCCGGTATCGCTCACATTACAGGAGGTGGTCTTTATGAAAATGTACCAAGAATTATCCCTGAAGGACTTTGTGCTTCTATCGATGCGGCCAAAATCAAAATTCCTAGCATAATGCTTGAACTGGAAAAAAGAGGTGGTGTATCCCGTGAAGAAATGTACGGAACGTTCAATATGGGAGTAGGAATGATCATCGTTGCTGATGCTGACCACGCTGAAAAAGTATTACATCTTTTAGACGATGCGTACGAAATCGGAGAGATCACGGAGGGAAGCGAGAAAATTGATTTGAAATTTTAAATGACATCAGATCTCAGACATCAGACATCAGATTTTAAGTCTGAAATCTGACATCTGAAATCTAACATCTGAATTAATGAAAAACATAGTTATACTCGTTTCAGGTTCCGGCACCAATCTGCAGAGAATCATAGATACCATTGACAGCGGAGAGATCCAAAATGCAAAAGTATCTCTGGTAGTGGCAGACAGAGAATGTTACGGACTTGAAAGAGCAAAAAATCATAACATAGACCATATTCTGATTCCAAGAGGAAAGAATTTCAGCAGTGAATTGGCGAATGTAATTCCAAAAGATACAGATCTTATTGTATTGGCGGGATTCCTATCCATTCTGAAACCTGAATTCTGTGAAAACTGGACCGGGAAGATCATCAATATCCATCCGGCACTGCTTCCGAAATTCGGAGGAAAAGGTATGTGGGGAATGCACGTTCACAATGCCGTTATTGAAGCCAAAGAAAAGGAAAGTGGAGCTACCGTACACTTTGTAACTCCGGGAATTGATGAAGGGGAAGCGATTCTTCAGAAATCATTTGAAGTGACAGATGAAGATACCCCTGAAACCGTTGCGGAAAAAGTACATCATATTGAATATGAAATATTTCCAAAGGCGATCAATAAGGTTTTAGGAAATCAATAGATAATGTACAATATAACGATGTACCAGTTTACCAATTAAATTCATTGTTACATTGTTAAACTGATCCATTGCTACATTAAAAAAGAAATCTAAGTAAATAAAAATAAGTCCGGGGGTGAAAGACCGGGCTACAGTTTGAAATAACTGTAAAAAGTAAAAATTGAAAGCAAAAGTCCCGAAGGGACGATTTAACCAAGCATAGGATTTTTATCCTATATTTAGAAAATCCCCGGGACGGTTTAAACAAACATAGGAGGCAATCCTATGGGAAAAAATCAAAAAGTAAAAATGAGTAAAAAGAGAGTTTTAATCAGTGTTTCTGACAAAAGCGGATTGATCGAATTCGCCCAGTTCTTGGAAGCGCAGAATTATGAGTTGATTTCTACGGGAGGAACGTTCAAACATTTGAAAGACGCTGGTTTAAATCCGATTCAGATCGATGAGGTAACCAATTTCCCTGAAATGCTGGATGGAAGAGTGAAAACCCTTCACCCGAAAGTTCACGGAGGTCTTTTAGCGGTTCGTTCCAATGAAGAGCACATGAAAACCGTTCAGGAACATGGAATTGACCTGATCGACATGGTGATCGTAAACCTTTACCCTTTCTTTGAAAATGTAAACAAAGACATTTCTTTACATGAGAAAGTGGAATTTATTGATATCGGAGGTCCTTCAATGCTTCGTTCTGCGGCTAAGAATTTTGATTCTGTTACCGTAATTACCGATGTGGAAGATTATGCAACGGTAAAACTGGAAATGGAGCAGAACGGTGATACATACATCGAAACCCGTAAAAAACTGGCAGGAAAAGTATTCAACCTTACTTCAGCTTATGACGGTGCTATTTCAAGAATGCTTTTAGATGAAGAATATCCAACGTATCTTAATGCTTCTTACAAGAAAGCATCTGATTTAAGATATGGCGAAAACCCTCACCAAACTGCGGCTTACTACGTTTCTACGTTTGAGAACGGTGCAATGAAAGATTTCGAACAGCTTGGTGGTAAAGAACTTTCTTTCAACAACCTTCGTGATATGGACCTTTGCTGGAAAGTAGTGACTGAGTTTAAGGAAGAAATGGCATGTTGCGCGGTGAAGCATTCTACACCTTGTGGAGTAGCTATCGGAACATCTGCACTGGAAACGTATCAGAAAACTTTCGAATGTGACCCGATTTCTATTTTTGGCGGAATTGTTGCAATGAACTACAAGATCGATGCAGCAACGGCTGAAGAACTGAACAAAACATTCCTTGAGATCGTAATGGCTCCGGATTTTGATGAAGCAGCTCTTGAAGTTTTAAGAAAAAAGAAAAACCTTAGAATTATAAAAATCGTTAACCCGGTTTCTGACAAGCAAACATGGGTGAAAATTGACGGAGGAATTCTGGTTCAGGATAACGATTCTCATTTCTCAGACGATATCAAAGTAGTTACTGATGTACAGCCTTCAGAAGAGCAGAAAAAAGCCCTTCTTTTCTCTCAGAGAGTCGTGAAGTATGTAAAATCAAACGCTATTGTTGTTTCCAATGGTATTCAGGCCTTCGGAATCGGTGGCGGACAGGTCAACAGAATCTGGGCTACGGAACAGGCCATCGAAAGA
The DNA here is from genome assembly GCF_900128945.1 of Chryseobacterium sp. OV279. GTDB lineage: Bacteria > Bacteroidota > Bacteroidia > Flavobacteriales > Weeksellaceae > Chryseobacterium. The sequence continues at coordinate 840,059 of NZ_FQUD01000002.1, forward strand.
GCAAAAGAGAAATTCTCAGGAGATCTTGTTTTGGCTTCTGACGCATTTTTCCCTTTCCGTGACGTAGTAGATTTTTGTGCTAAAGAAGGAATTAAAGCTATCATTCAGCCGGGTGGAAGTGTAAAAGATCAGGACAGTATTGAAGCTGCCAATGAGCACGGTATTCCAATGATGTTTACCGGAGTTAGACACTTTTTACACTAATTAAAATAGAATTAAAAAATAATTTGAGATTGTTTTTATAGCATTCAAAATTATATATTTGTAAATTAGACTAGATAATAAATAAAGTATGAGAATATTAATCATAGGTGAAGGCGGTAGAGAATCTGCTTTAGCAGCAAAGCTTCAGAATGACCCAAGAATTTCTAAAATGTTTTTTGCTAACGGTAATGCTACCACCGATGTAATAGGAAAAAATGTTCATTTATCAGAGATTAAAGAACTGAGAGATTTCGCGATTAAGGAGAAGGTAGATCTTACCATCGTAGGTCCTGAGGCTCCTCTTGTAGCGGGGTTGAAGGATGAATTCAAAAAGCATGATCTTAAAGTTTTTGGTCCGAACCAAAAAGTAGCAAGTCTGGAAGGAAGTAAAGCTTTCTCTAAGAAATTTATGCAGACCTATGATATCAAAACGGCTAAGGCTGTCGTATTTGATTCATACAATGATGCTAAAGAATATGTTCAGACACAGCAGTATCCTTTAGTGGTTAAGGCTAGTGGATTGGCAGGTGGAAAAGGAGTTGTGATCTGTGACAACCTTGAAGAAGCTGAAGCTACTATCCACGACTTCATGATCAGAAGAATTTATGGAGATGCCGGAATCCGTCTGGTTATTGAAGAATATTTAGAAGGTTTTGAAGCTTCAATCATTGCATTCTCGAATGGTGAAAAGATTTTCCCATGTATCGCTGCAAAAGATTACAAAAAAGCTGGAAACGGGGACACAGGACCAAATACCGGTGGTATGGGATCTGTAGCGCCAAGCCCTGATTTTACGCAGGAGCACTATGCTGATTTTGAAAAAAATATCTTAGAAACTACCATTAACGGTCTTAAAGGAGAAGGATTCAGCTTTAAAGGAATCATTTTCTTTGGATTAATGGTGACTAAAAACGGAACATACCTTCTTGAGTACAATATGAGATTCGGAGATCCGGAAACTCAGGTGTTAATGGCACTTATGGAAAACAATCTTCTTGATGTGATCCAGGATTGTATGGATGGAAAAGATATCGAGCTTAAGTTTAAAGACGAAAAAGCAGTATGTCTTGTAATGTGTTCCGGAGGTTATCCAAGAAACATCGAAACAGGATACGAAATTGTAGGAGAAGACAAACTGAAACATTCTAAACTTCTTTATGCAGGAGCCGTAAGAAAAGGCGACAAAGTGGTTTCCAACGGCGGACGAGTTCTGAACGTGGTGGCTACCGGAGCTACTTACGAAGATGCACGCAAAAAAGTATACGAAGATGCAGCCCACATTCATTTCGATTACGGATTCTACAGAGAAGACATCGGAAAGTTTTAAAATAAATCACGAAAAAAGATTTGGAACGTTTCCAAGTCTTTTTTTGTAAAACAGTCAATATTAGATACCAGATACGAGATCTCAGATACCAGACGTTCATGTCTGAAATCTGATGTCTGACATCTGATATCCTTTTAAACAAATCAATCAGTTATACAATGAACAACGGTATTATCATATTAGATTTCGGATCACAGTACAACCAGCTTATCGGAAGAAGAATCCGTGAGATGGGGGTATATTCTGAAATCCTTCCTTTCAATACACCTTTACAGGATATTTTAGCAAAACAGCCAAAAGGAATTATCCTTTCCGGTGGACCAAGTTCTGTGAATGCAGAAAATGCTCACCTGGTAGAAAAAGAGCTGTATGAGCAAGGGATTCCTGTGTTGGGAATTTGTTACGGAATGCAGCTTACCGCTCATCTTTTAGGCGGAAAAGTAAACAAAGGGGAAAAAGGAGAGTACGGAAAAGCACACCTGGATATCATCAAAGAAAATGCTTTGTTGAAAGGCGTTACTCAGAATTCTATTGTATGGATGAGTCACTTTGACGAAGTAGGAGAACTGCCTGCAGGTTTTGAATTAAACGCAAAATCAGGAGTTATTGCTTCTATTTCCAATGAAGACAGAAAAATCTATTGCGTACAGTTCCACCCGGAAGTTTCTCACACAGAAGAAGGCGGAAAGATGCTTGAAAACTTTGTTTTTGCCATCTGTGATGCTGAGAAAAACTGGAAACTGACGAATTATATCGAAAAAACAGTTGAAGAAATCCGTGAAAAAGTAGGAGACAGCAGAGTGATTCTGGGTCTTTCAGGAGGAGTTGATTCTTCTGTAGCTGCGGTTTTAATTCACAAAGCAATCGGTGATCAGCTGACATGTATCTTCGTTGATACAGGTTTATTGAGAAAAGAAGAAGGCCAGAAAGTAATGGACAACTATGGAGAGCACTTCCATATGAACATTAAAATGGTTGATGCTAAAGAAAGATTCCTTTCAAAACTGGCAGGAGTAGACGATCCGGAACAAAAAAGAAAGATCATCGGAAACGAATTTATTCACGTTTTTGATGAAGAATCCCATAAAATTGAAGGCGCTAAATTCTTAGCTCAGGGAACCATTTATCCTGACGTTATCGAAAGCCAGTCTGTAAACGGACCCTCTGCAGTGATCAAGTCTCACCACAATGTAGGAGGACTTCCTGAAGATATGGAATTCGAATTGTTAGAGCCGCTAAGAGAGCTTTTCAAGGATGAAGTAAGAAAAGTAGGTGAGGAGTTAGGTATTCCACATCACTTGGTACACAGACACCCTTTCCCGGGTCCTGGATTAGGGATCAGAGTATTGGGCGCTGTAGACGCTGAAAAAGTGAAAATCCTTCAGGAGGCTGATGATATTTTCATTGAGGAATTATACAAAAACGACCTTTACGAAAAAGTATCTCAGGCATTCGTTGTGCTTCTTCCTGTAAAATCAGTAGGAGTAATGGGAGATGAGAGAACGTATGAATACACCGCTGTAGTTCGTTCTGCCAACACCATCGACTTTATGACGGCAACGTGGAGCAGACTTCCTTACGAATTCTTAGATACCGTATCCAGCAGAATCATCAACGAAGTAAGAGGAATCAACAGAGTAGCTTACGATATTTCAAGTAAGCCGCCTGCAACGATTGAGTGGGAATAATCTTATTCTACTTCTTTAAAATAAAAAAATCCTGTTTATATCTTTATAAGCAGGATTTTTTATTAGTGTTAAATGAAATTTCTACCCGTTGTTTTATTTAGGAGCAATATTTTAAATAAAATCTTCGACTGCGCTCAGACTGAAAAAGTTCCAAAAAGCAGCCAATTATTAACGATGTCACACAGAGCGAAGTCGAAGTGTGTTTGAGTATGCGCTGTTTTAGTTTGTAAGATGTTTATGATCAGTAGATAAAGAAAAAATAAATTAAAAACTGTTTATCCTCAGAATTATTATACATTTAAGACGCAAACTCATATTCCGGAAGATGAAAATAAAATGTCTGCTTATAATGATCGGCCTTAGCTGGGCTTTGACTGGCTGCACAGCTGCTAATAAAAATATATCTTCTGCCGACACCTATCCCTGGTTTCCTTTTTCATGGTACGCTGCGAAAATTTCAGGAAAGAATTTTGATAAAGTAGCCATGCTCGTTCCGGTGAAAGTGAATGATTTAAATGCTGATTTTACCTTACAATTCGACCTTGGAAGCGATGCAACTCTGGTGTACGGAAATACTATAGACAGCTATTACAAAGAAAGTGAAATCAAGAACTTCCTCATAGAAAGCTCGAAATCTACGGATAACGGAGGAAAAAACGTGTACAAGACAAAAGGACTGATCTATCATTTAGGAAAACTGTCAAAAGATAATCTGGTCTATAAAGCAGGTTACGGGGATAAAATCGCCAAAGATTCTTTATTTACGAAGAAACCAAAACACATCGGAACTTTAGGCGCTGATGTGTTTAATAATAAAATCCTGATTATTGATTATCCTAACAAAAGAATGTGTGTGCTTGATTCTTTGGACAGCCATTGGAAAAAAGTGACCACGTTTGTAGATGCCAAATCGAATAATGGCAGGCTCCATATTCCACTCACTATTGCAGGGAAAACCCACTGGTTTCTGTTCGATACCGGAGCCAGCCTATTTCCGATCAATACCAATAAAGAGCTCTGGACTTCACTGGTAAATCAAACCGCCAAAACTGATACGATTATAGCCAACTCATGGGGTGAGAAAGTGAAATTTTATGGAAGGCCGATCAAAGAAAAAGTATACCTGGGAAAAAGAAAACTGGAAAATGATTATGCCTGGTATAATGACAACAAAAGACTTCAGGAATTCAATACCACCGAGAATATAGACGGCCTCACCGGAAATGCATTTTTTGTCAATAATGTTATAGTCCTTGATTTTAAAAATAAGAAATTTGGGGTAGTGAACTAATAATGTGACCCCTTATACAAATGAAAAAATATTTGATTGATCAATTAAAACTCCTTTACGAATCATTTGTAAAGGAGTTTTAAATAATAAATTCGTATGGCTATCCTGTTTTTATTTTAATGAAAGCATGGGAAGAAAAGAATGATAATATATATTTTCTTTCCAGGGGAATTTTATCCGTATATCGTCAATGTTGAGGAAATCCCTCAATGAATAATCATCATCTTGAAAATAAACTTCTTCGACGGAATCGTCCTGTTGATATTTAAATTGAATATTAGGAATTGTTTCATTTTGGAATTCATAATCAAAAACAAAAGGGTCCCCATAAAAATTTTTAAATTTATCGGTTTGAAGTCCAGTTATTAAATCTATTACACATCCGGCTAATCTTCTGTTTCTGTCATCAAATACGGAGATACCTTTGCCAAAGAGACTACCATTACGATAGAATATATATTCCCATTGTGTCTCTCCCTTATTGTTTTCTTCCTTATTATAATAGAACGTCCAGGGCTTGCCAAATGATCCGATATCTATATGATTAATAATGGCTTCTGATAATTGGTCTTCCGAAGAAAGATAAATTTCACCTCCTAACTGTTCAATCTGCTGTGTTTTGTAATTTTTTAAAAATCGTTCTATTTTTTTAAGACTGTTAGTGTCACCATCATAAGTTAAACAGTTAAATTCTGAAAGCTTAGGGAGTTGTTCTTTTAGTATTTCAATATTATTTTCGTCAGTGTATTTTATGTAAGTACCCACTTATTATATATTTTCTTAATTATTTTTCCTTAAATTTAAGTAAAATTACGTCAAATGCAAATAGAAACAAGAGCCCTGAGTCTTCAGGATTATGATGAACTGGTAATAACAATGAAACGCGCTTACCCGCAGATGTCCGAATCTATTTGGTCTAAAAAAAGCATAGAAAAACTCACCAGAATATTTCCTAAAGGCCAGATATGCATCACAGTAGATGGAAAACTGGCTGCCGTAGCCCTCTCCATTATTGTGAATTATGACGAATTCGGAGATGACCATACCTATGTGGATATTACCGGAAATTATACATTCAATACCCATCTTTCAACTGGAAATGTACTTTATGGAATCGAGGTTTTTGTAGATCCTGAGTTTCGTGAACTGCGTCTGGGAAGAAGACTGTATGATGCCAGAAAAGAATTGTGCGAACTGCTTAATCTGAAATCGATTATTCTGGGCGGAAGGATCCCGAACTATCATAAATACAGCGACGAACTTTCCCCGAGAGAATACATCAGAAGAGTAAGAGACAAGGAAATCTACGATCCTGTATTGTCTTTCCAGCTTTCCAATAACTTCCTTCCTATAAAGATCCTGAAAAAATACCTTCCGGAAGATGAATCATCACTGGAAAATGCCGTTTTGCTGCAGTGGAACAACATTTATTACAGCAAAAAGCCCAATACCATGCAGGACAGCATCATCCGTTTGGGACTGGTGCAGTGGCAGATGAGGCATTTTAAAAACATCGATGCTTTTTATGAGCAGGTTGAATTCTTTGTCAATGTGATGGGGGATTATAAATCGGACTTTGTTCTTTTCCCTGAGCTTTTCAATACGCCGCTGTTGGCACCTTTCAACAAGCTTTCAGAAAGAGACAGTATGATAGAATTGGCTAAATTAAGTGAGGATATCAAGAATAAAATTTCCGAGCTGGCCATCAGCTACAATGTCAATATTATTTCCGGAAGTATGCCTGTTTTCGATCCTGATAACAATGATTTATACAATGTAAGTTATCTGCTTCACCGTGACGGCCGTATTGATGAATACCGAAAGATCCACATTACGCCGAATGAAAGGAAATACTACGGAATGAAAGGCGGAAACGAGATCAGAGTTTTTGATACCGATTGCGGAAAAATAGGTCTTGTAATCTGTTACGACGTAGAATTTCCTGAACTGCCGAGGATTTTGGCCGATCAGGGAATGAAAATCCTCTTTGTACCTTACCTTACCGACACGCAGAATGCCTACATCAGAGTACGCCATTGTGCGGCTGCGAGAGCTATTGAAAATGAATGTTATGTCGCTATTGCCGGTTGTGTAGGAAATCTTCCGGGTGTGAACAATATGGACATCCAGTTTGGTCAGGCTGCCGTGTTTACGCCTTCAGATTTTGCTTTTCCATCCAATGCAGTGAAAGGAGAGGCTACTCCGAATACGGAAATGACCCTTATAGTAGACGTAGACCTTAATCTTCTGAAAGATCTTCATCATAACGGATCCGTTCAGGTGATGAATGACCGTAGAAAAGATCTCTATGAAACCTATCTTAAGTAAACCTGAGTTTGGGATAAGAATAAAGAATAAAGAATAAAGAATAAAGAGCAAAGAAAATTAGATATCACGGAAGAAAATTTAGATAGAAAACTTCCAGTATATTCAATAGGGGTGGGCTTCGGCCCAGCCTTTACAAGATATACGCATTGCAAAGGCTTTAGCCAAAACACAGACACAAAGTAAAAATAATAGATTAAAAAAAATATCCTGTCATCCGGCAGGATATTTTAGTTTCACCATCTTACACTTTAAAATGCAGAGAATAAATCCAGATCTGTTCCCGGTCTCTGTTGTTTTCAAAGTTTCTGAGCATCAGCTTCCGGTCAGCTTCTATTTTTCCATTGAAATAAAGCTTTCCATTAATAAAGACCTTCAATTTTTTATCTGGATTAATCATTTCCGGAGAAAGATTGAGTGAAAAAGATTGGATACACGATGTTTCGATCTTAAAAACCTGATCGGAATAAATAGCTTTTATCTTCCCTGACTTTCTTGGAAAATCAAAGGCATTTTTATTGACATTTTCCGTGATCAGACTGTCATTCTTATCGTATTTCAGCCATTTTGTGATTTTAAAATTCAACGCTTTGTGCCACTGGGCTTTGGGTTGGAGCGTATCAAGTTTCGTATCAGAAATCCAATCAATATTTCCATAATTGTTATCGTCGTATTCCCAGGTTAGTTCTTTCGGAAATGGATTCCTTTTACGGCTTTTTAAATCATTGAAAAGAATTTGAACTGCCGGCTCCGATTCGTTAAACTGAGGAAACCAATGCGGAAACCCATTGTAACGCTGTTCCTTATAATCAGCCTTGATTTCTTTCATCAGTTGAGTGAGGTCATCATTCGCATTCGGAGGATAATAATAATCCTGGTCGGTAGAAAAGTTAATGAAAGATCGGTTCTTTATATTTTCAATAAACGTTCCGCCTGTAAAAACTTTAGGAAAAGTATTAAATCCATAGAAACCTGCAAATGAGCCGGGCTGTTTCATGAGATACGAAAACGAACCGGTGGCTCCGTTGGAATGTCCGGAAATAAAAACTTTATTGTCATCTACATTGATGGCCTTTTTGATCTGTTTCATCATTTCCGGAACCATGAAAAATCCATCATCGGGAGTCATCCAGTTGTATTTTTTTCCACCTTTTGGAAAAACCAGAATGATATGACTCAGATCTGCGTATTTTGTATAAAACCTGTTCCAGCCGCCAAGATTTTCTGCCGGCATCTGATAATCGGTAAGGACGTTGTTACGTACAGCACCGTGAAGGAAAAAGAGGACAGGATATTTATTGCCAGGATCATAGTCTTTAGGAAGGTGAACAAGATAGGAAGTGTTAGTGGAATCATTTACTTTAAATAAAACGGAATAATTCTGTTGCTTCTTCGCTAAATAAGGAGAAGAATTTTTTATTTCGGAATACAGCTTAGCCACATTTTCCTTTTCATCAAAAGAATAATCCTTTGTCCTGAAAAATTCATCCTGAATTTCCTTTAAATCTTTATAGAAAAGCTCTTTGTCCTTTATGGCACTTTGCACAAGCGTTTTCCATCTGGGATCATCAAGTAAATTTTTATATTCACCTTTAGAAGATTCACCAATGACATAACCCCAGCCGGGATATCCGTCTTCATCAGCTTTCATTTTTGCAAGAGGGGTTAGATAATTGAACGCCTTATCTATATGATTTAATTCTGAAGCCAGGACCGAAGCCTTGTAAAGTCCTGTTCCGTCGATGCTGTCGGGGTAGATTTTGAAAGCACTTTCGTACATATCTAATGATTTCTGATAACCTGCATCATCTTTGGCCTTCCACATCGTTTCCAATGCTTTTTGCGTCAAAGTTGAATAATTTTCCTGCCCGTTGACAAGAAGACACACCAGAAGTAAACTCAATGTTATATAATATCTCATACCATCTAAAATTCGATGAGACAAAGCTATTCATCAAAGACGGTAAAAAATTGTAAAAATGGAACATTTCAAATTATGGCTGCAAACACCAGAAGGTATCCTGATTTCCAAGGATTGTACCCTTATCAAAAAAGCTTTTGGGTGAATTTTCGGTGAAATTTTTATAGGCTTTGTTAAAATGAGACTGGTCGTTGTAATTGAATTCATGAGCCAGTTCCGTGAAATTTCTGTGCGGATTTTCAAACAGTTTCTCGTTGATGGTTTTTCTGAAAAGAACAATTTCATGGAATTTTTTTACCGAAACCCCTAAATGAGCCTGAAAATTTCTGTTCAGATGCTGCCTGCTTATGCCCAAAGTATCGGAAAGTTTTGCAACCGTAAAATCGTCACACTGACTGAAAATATATTGAATGGATTGCTCAAGGATAACATTTTCAAAACTTTTAAATCTCTTTTCCAAGTAACTATCCAGCAGATTGGTGAAGGCTTCCGGATCTTCTGTTGAAAAAAGTATATTCAGTTGTTGTTGGCTGAAAAACTCAAAATCTGTGATGTAATCAGCAAAATTCAACGGTCTGTAAAACTGCTGGATTCCCAGAGGATGAAATACAATAACGATTCTGTGTACTTTCCCGGACTGTATAATATGAAGTACCTTTTCCCTGATAGGCGTAAAGATCTGCAACGCATGGGCAGCTTCATCAAAGACAACGTGTCCTTTTTCTTTCTGGGTATGGGATTTATAAAGAGAAACCGTATTGTTGAAATGAGGAAAGCATTGGAATTCACTGGTCTCATTATCCGGTTTTATATCCAGATAATAATAATCAACATAGGGCTTGATCAATGAACTTTTAGGTTTGAAAGTTTCAAATGTATTGTTCATTGTCTATGAATTGTATTTTTTCTCATTTCAGGTTCAATATAAACAATCTAATGATTTTTATCCTACAAAAATAAAAAAGAGCAGATGGTTTTCTGCTCTTTATTGAATATTTTTTCAAATTTTTATGCAAGCTGAGGACATACCACAGCCGGGCAGATCAGTCTTGGACATCTTGGTCTTCCGTCATCCGGACAGCACTTGTTGGAGCAGCTTGGAATAATGATACCGCTACCAGAAATTTCTTTTAATTGTTCTCTTGAAAGTTTGCTGTTACGTAAATTTTTCATTTTGTAAAATTTTATGGGTTAGTTGGTAATTTGTTAAGGATAAAGATAAAAAAATCCTTTTACATAATTGTGTGAGCGAATTTTTTTCATTTTTATTTATTTTATTTTCTGGGCTTTACGAAAAAAAATCAAAGAAGAATGGAATTTTTTTTTCAGGATATTCATGAAATTACTATCTTCACTGATCAATTTAAATATAATATAATGACAGGAACAGTAAAATGGTTTAACGAAACAAAAGGTTTTGGTTTTATTACACCAGACGGAGGCGGAAACGATATTTTTTGCCATCATTCAGCCATTCAGTCTTCAGGCCTTAGAACTTTGAAAGAAGGACAGGCAGTAGAATTTGAGATTAAAGAAGGTAAAAAAGGACCTGAAGCAGACAATGTTAAAGTAGTAGGATAATAACTTATTAAGATATTGTTTAAAATAAAGCTGCCATTTCAGGCGGCTTTTTTTGTGGATTTTTGGGCTATAAAAAAAGCAACAGGGCTCATTTTTTAACCATTAAGATAAGTGAAGAGAAAATCTAAAGATTTTTTAAGCCATATTTTTTATCATAAAATTTAAGAAATTCATCAACTAAAAACAAGCCACAAAGTGGCGATTTAGCCCAAGATAGGATGCAGTCCTATCAGATTCTCAAGCTACTCACTTCTATACTCCATTAATCTTTTCTCTCGCAGATTACACAGATAAAGCAGATTAAAAAAAGTTTTAAAAGCTCATCATTTAAAGCCAGATCAAAAGACAATTCTACATCTGCTTCATTCTAAGATTTACCGTTCAAATAAAAATTAAAATAGCAATAGGAACAATTTTTGGAGTAATTTGCATCAACTATCGAGAAACATATGTTTGACAAGCAGCAAAGAAAACTGAAAAGATCAGCCAGACTTATTTCCGTACTGAGCAAATACGGATTTAAAGATATGCTGGCGAGAATGAATACAGGAAATAAGCAGGAACAGATCTCTGCTGATCCGGATGAGGTGATTTCTAAAGGAACGGTATACGAAAGAATCAGGCTGGTACTGGAAGAGCTTGGACCTACATTTGTAAAACTGGGGCAGACATTCAGTAACCGGGAGGATCTTCTTCCGCCGGAACTGATCCAAGAGCTGCAGAAACTTCAGGACAAAGTGGATACCGTAGATATGGATGTGGAAGAAATTCTGGAAAATGAATTCAATATATCCATCAAAGACCATTTTCAGGAGATCCAGAAAGAACCTCTGGCCACTGCATCGATTGCGCAGGTATACAAAGCTGTTTTGATGGATGGCAGTCCTGTCATTCTCAAACTTAAAAAATCCGATGTACAGACCGTTATTGAAGATGATTTACTTCTCATCAAAGACCTGGAAAAACTGGTGTCTGCCTATTCCGAAATAGGAGAAAAACTGAATCTGAAACAGGCGATTTCCACTTTTGAAAAATCATTACTCGAAGAAGTTTCCCTGATCAACGAAAAAGAAAATATCCTGCACTTTGCCCGAAATTTTAAGAACAATAAAGAAACGTACGTTCCGAAGATTTATGAAGAATATTCCAATAACAATATTCTCTGTATGGAGTTTATTGATGGAATTAAGGTTACCGATAAAGCTGAGCTTTTAGCGAATAATATTGATCCTGTAAAGGTTTCCGAAGTAGGATTGAGGCTCTTTGTTTCACAGATCCTTGATTATGGATTTTTTCACGCCGATCCGCATGCCGGAAATATCCTGGTCAAAAAGAATGGGAAAATTGTCTTCATCGATTTTGGTGCAGTAGGAAAAATTCAACCGAACGATAAGGAAATCCTTGAAAACCTTATTGTAAGCTTTGTCGCTAAAAATCCGCATAAAATTGTACGTCACCTTAAAAAGATGGCAGTCAGTTATGAAATTCCCGACGAAAGAAGATTCGAGAATGATGTAGAAGATATTCTGAACTTTGTCCACAGCTCCTCGCTGCAGGATATCAATGTTCAGGTGATCATCAATAAAATGAAAGATATTCTGAAAGATAACAGGCTCTATATGCCGGACTATTTTTATCTTTTATTTAAGGGAATCAGTTTAATAGAAGGAGTGGGAAGAACGATCAATCCGGATCTTGATATTGTCAAAAGCCTTCATCCGTACACCAGAAAAATATTAACCAATAAGATTAAACCTAAGAATCTTTTAAAAACGGGAATGGACCGGATGCTGAATTTCACCGATAACGTGGATGAAATTCCTAAAGAACTCAGATCCGTTCTCCAAAAACTGGATGACAATAAATTTACAGTATCCAGTGAAATTAAAAATATTGAAAAGACCAACCAACTGATCAAATCAAGCATCGTTAATTTAATTTTAGCCATGGTCCTGGGTGCCAATATGATTGCCACAGCTATCGTTTTTGTGTCAGAATCAGGCCCGAGAATTGGAGAACTGTCTCTGGTTGCAGTTTTAGGTTTTGTATTCTCTATTATATTGGTATTAATACTTTTACTGAGAGTGACGAGGAAGTAGATGAGAAGTTAGATATTAGAAATCAGTTTGAAGGACTTTATGATTTCGGGCTCCCAACTAGCAAGTAGTAACCAGCAACTTTAAGGCTCTAAACCCCCACCCCGCAACAAAAAAAACTATGAAAAAACTAATTTTAACCACCATTATCTTCTGCAGTTCGCTGTTCTTAGCTCAGGAATCTGCTGAAAAAGGAATTCCTGGCGACTATGACGGAAATGGAACTAAAGAATATGCCTACACCAAAGTCAGTGACTGTACGGATGAATGTGATGGGAAATGTGAAACCACCATTTATTTCAGCGATAAAAAAATAAAACCGTTTACGATTTCACCCGCTAACAATGGAGGAGTATACAATCTGGGAGACCTTAATGAAGATGGAAAAGATGAGATTGGTTTTTATCCAGGCTGGTGTACAAGCTGCTGGCATGGCTTTCATGTTTATACATTAAGTAAAACAGGTTGGAAACCTTTGGTACCCTCTATTTCCACCCACTGTTCACAATGGGAAGAAGAAAAATTCCCTATTAAAAAAGATCCTAAAAAGAAAGGATACGTGATCATTACCTCAAGCGAATGGGAAGATGATGATATCAGGATTAAGAGTAAAAGTGTGAAGGTAAATTGAGTTTCGGAGTGAGACCGTTGTCAGTTGCCGGTTACTGGTTTGTAGTCATTAAGTTAATGAATTCAGCGTCTGATGTCTGAAATCTGAAATCTGATGTCTTGCATCTTGGCTCTTACATCTTAAAATTCACCATTCACACAAGATTATCCTCTAAATTTAAATACCTATCTTTGCACCATGGAAAAACTCACTTTTGCGGATTTTGACCTGCCGGTTAAAATTCTTGATGTTTTAGCGGATCTGGAATTATTCGAGCCTACACCTATTCAGGAAAAGAGCATTGGGCCTATACTTTCCGGGAGAGATGTAATGGGGATCGCACAGACCGGAACCGGGAAAACATTAGCTTATCTTCTGCCGGTTCTTAAAACATGGAAATATAACAAAACCGGGAATCCTACGGTTTTGATCCTTGTACCTACAAGAGAATTGGTGGTGCAGGTAGCTGAAATTGTTGAGAAACTTACAGAAAATATTACCGCAAGGGTAATCGGAATATATGGAGGGAAAAATATCAATACACAGAAACTGTTATTTAACAATGGATGTGATATTCTGGTAGGAACTCCGGGTAGGGTAATGGACCTTGCTATTGACAACGCTATATCATTAAGAGAAGTTCAGAAGCTGATCATTGATGAGTTTGATGAGATGCTGAATTTAGGATTCAGACCACAGCTTACTCATATTTTCGAAATGATGAAGCCGAAGAGACAGAACATTCTTTTCTCGGCTACTATGACTGAAGCTGTTGACGAAATGCTGGATCAATACTTTGCCAGTCCGATAGAAATTTCATTGGCAAAATCAGGAACGCCTCTTGAAAAAATTGAGCAGACCGGCTATAAAGTGGAAAACTTTAATACCAAAATCAACCTTCTTGAACATTTGTTGAAAACCAATGAAGATGAAATGTCGAAGGTGTTGATTTTTACCAATAATAAGAAAAATTCAGATCTTCTTTTCTCTAAAATTGATGAACTTTTCCCTGAGCAGTTTGATGTTATTCACTCAAACAAATCTCAGAACTACAGGCTTAAAGCCATGAAAAGATTTGAAAATGAAGAGGTCAGAGGATTAATTACGACTGACGTAATGGCGAGAGGTCTGGATATTTCAGATATTACCCACGTAATCAACTTTGAAACCCCTGAAATCCCTGAACAGTATATTCACAGAATCGGTAGAACGGGTAGGGCAGACAAAGACGGTAAAGCAATCACGTTCGTTACGAAAAAAGAAGAAGCTTATGTTCTTGACATTGAGTTATTGATGGACAAAGATCTTAAGTTTACTGATTTCCCTGCAGAAGTGAAAATAAATCCTAAGAAGATCGCTTCCGAAGAAGATGTGATCATTATGAAAAATCCTGCACAGGTAAAACTGTATGATGGTGGTGGAGCTTTTCACGAGAAAAAGGATAAAAACAAAAAAGAAAACTGGGGCGGACCTTCAAAAAGAAAAGCACCTAAGAAATTTGGAGCTAACAGGGCTCAGCAGAAATCTATATCTGTATCAAAATCTAAGAAAAAGAAATAAAAATAAAAAAAAATCCCGTCAGGGATTTTTTTTGTTTATACAGTTTATTATTTCATATAAGGCTTCATGACTTTCGTCCAGACTTCATATCCTTCCGGAGTCAGGTGGAGCATATCTTCCACGAAAAGATCTCTTCTTACGTTTCCATTGGAATCCTCCATGGCTTTAGTAATATCGATGAACTCTGCGTTAGGTTCTTTTTTCATGAAAGCTGCAATTTTCTTATTTGTTTCTTTCATCTGTGGCCATAGAATTTCGCGGCTCGGAGAAAATTTGATGGAAATGAAATCCACTTCAATATTTGGAAATCTTTGTCGGATCTTTTTGTAGAATGTTTTAAACCTATCGACCACTACTTGGGCTTTCAGCTCATGGTTGTCCGCGAAATCATTATCACCGCAGTAGATGATGATCTGTTTAGGTTGGTAAGGGTTTAAAAGGTCGTCAGCAAAATCATTCAGATCTGTCATTCTCGAACCTCCGAAACCTCTGTTGATAATGGTCTTGTCCGGGAAATAGCTGGCAACATCTGTCCACTTGGTGAAAGAGGAACTTCCTATCAGAAGGATGGCGTTTTTAGGTGGCGTGTTTTCCTGATCTGCTTTTTTGAAATTCTGAATATCCTGCCAGAACATCGGCTTTTTATCCTGAGAAAAGGATAGGGCAAAGTACAGCAATAGGAATGCTGAAAGAATCTTCTTCATTATAATCAATTTTAAAATATCTGATAAAAGTAATAAAAAACTCCCGGAAAAATCGGGAGTCTGTGTTTATCTTTTGTAGGTAACGTAGATCAGATCGTCAGTACCATCGTTATTGTAATCGTAAGCGCCGTACAGTTGGGCCATTTTCAGATCCTGGCTTGTAAGGATTTCAACTCTGTACCATCTTTCGGTATCATTGTCATTTTTGATGCTCAACAGCTTAGACTCTTCAGTATAGGTGAACTTACCTTCGTTTTTACCACTGATCTGGCAATCAACACCAGTTCCGGAGTAGTAGGTGTAGCTTGTGTAATAATCACTTCTGAAATGAAGTGTATTTTTAGCGTCACAGCCGGAAGGCGTTTCAGTTAAAAGTACTGTTTTATTGTCTTTTCCGGAAATAGTCTGGATTTTGCTTACCTTCCAGTCTCCGCTCATCATCTCTAATTCATAAGCTTCGAGATTGTCATCTTTACAGGAAGTTAGTGCCAAAGCAGAAAAGGCAAATAAAAGTAGCTGTTTTTTCATTTTCACAAATTTTAGAATATGCTAAAATATAAATAAATTTGAAATATCTATAATGAAATCCTGCTTTTTTAAACGAATGTTTATAAATAACAGGATTTTATATTGTGAAGCTTGGAAAATGACAGGTTTTGTAGGTAGCAGATGAGATTGTGGCAGAGTCAATGGTCAATTTTGCTTCGCAAGTCAATGTTGGGAGCCACGATGCAAGAAGTCAGATTTCAGACATCAGACAATAACTTATTAACTTAATCACTCCAAACTAGCAACCAGGAACCTCTTCCAAACTCATTTACCCTCAAAAACTCTAAGACGCTCAAACTCTCTCACCCTGGAACCCTAATAACTCATCTCTACAATTTTATAAGCATCCTGAGGCGTCAGCTTTTTGTACTCCCCAAGACCGGACCATTTTCTGTCTGTGAAAGCTTTTTCCACTCTTTCAGCAGTTCCTTTGTATTCTTCTGTGTATTCGGAAAGTTTGGTTTTGATATCAAGGCTGTGGAAGAATTCCTCCATTTTTTTGATTCCCAGTTCAGCTTTTTCTTCCAGAGTTCCGTCTTTGATTCCCCAGACTCTTTCAGCATACTGAGCCAGTTTTCCTTTCTTCGATTCAAAATTATAACGGTAGTGGGAAGGGGCAATCACCGCTAAAGTTCTTGCGTGGTCGATTCCGAAATAAGCTGTCAGTTCATGTCCCATAGCGTGTACTGCCCAGTCTGTGATCACTCCTTTCTGAATCAGTCCGTTCAGGGCCATTGTACAGCACCACATAAAGTTTCCGGCTGCGTCATAATCAAAATCACCTTTCAGTACTTTTGGAGCGGTTTTCTGAAGGCTGATCAGGATGCTTTCAGCAATTCTTTCCTGAAGATCTGCAGAAGACGGTGCCGTCATATACTGTTCCAAAACATGCGTATAAGCATCTGTAATACCGTTTACGATCTGATTTTTAGGAATTGTTCGGATCACTTCCGGATCTAATACTGAAAACTGAGGGAAAAGACCAGGTCCTCCTGAAGATAATTTTTCGTTGGTTTCTCTTCTTGAGATCACATATCCTGAATTCATTTCAGAACCGGTTGCCGGCAGCGTAAGGATACTTCCGAAAGGCATTCCTTCTCCTTCAAAAGTTCTCACTGAATTTCTCAGGATATCCCAGGGCTCACCGTCATAATTGGCTGCTGCAGAAAGAAATTTAGTTCCATCGATTACAGATCCTCCGCCTACAGCAAGAAGATAGTTGATGTTTTTTTCTTTGATAAAACTTAAAGCGTTGATCAGTACTTCATATTCCGGATTGGCAGGAACACCACCGAATTCATGCAGTTCATGATCCTTCAGCGCTTCTTTTACCTGATCGTAAACACCGTTGGTTTTGATGCTTCCGCCTCCATAGATCATTAATATTTTGGCATCTTTCGGAACTTCACGGGAGATCTTAGCGATTTCACCTTTTCCGAAAAGTATTTTTGTTGGATTTTTAAATTCGAAATTAAGCATTGTTCTAAATTTATTTGATTCAAATTTACGGAAAGCAATACGAAAACTGAGTTAATGAAATTTTAAAATTACTATCATGGAGTTTTATAATAACGATTTTGATTTAGGCTAAATTAGAGCCAAGAGCCAAGACATCAGACATGAGACTTTTAGGTTAAGGTTAAACTTGATATTGGAAAATGTCAAAGGTGAATTTTGCTTCGTAAGTGAATGGTGGCTTCGAGTACCTCAGCCACCAGATATTGCACTCCTGATTAAATATTCCAATGAATAAGTGATATTCCAAATGGTGGCTGAGGTACTCGAAGCCACCATCACCTGTAAACCCAATTTACACTAAGACGCTCAAACCCTCCGAATCTCAAACTCTCAAACCTCGAACCCCGCAACTTCCAGTCTTCTAACTACTCTTTGACAGGTAGGCCTTAGCATCCCGGATAAATTTCTCCTTGTCTTTTTTGATGTTTTCAACCAATTTTTTCCTTTCCTCCGGAATACTGAGGTATTTTTCGCCCCAAAGATTGATCTCAACGATCAGCGGAATCAGGTCAATTCCTTTCTCTGTCAGATGATAGAGAATTTTCAGTTTACTGTCCGGATGGTCTTTCTTCGCGATAATTTCTGCTTCCAGTAAATGCTGCAGCCGTGAAGCGAGAATATTGGTCGCGATTTTTTCATCTGCTTTAAGGAATTCTCCATACGTACATTCTTTCTTCAGCATCAGGTCGCGGATAATCAGCAGAGACCATTTATCACCCCAAATTTCCAGGGAAGAACTGATAGGGCAGTCTGATCTTTTTTTACTCATAGCCATATATTTAAAATAATACTTGCAAAATGAAAGTATTTGTTTTAATTTTACTTTTGTTTTGCAAGTAAATTTAAACATAAAAAATTGATAAATCAAATGGAAAATTTTGATGTTGCCGTGATCGGGTCCGGCCCCGGTGGTTATGTTGCTGCCATAAGAAGTGCACAGCTTGGTTATAAAACAGTGATCATAGAAAAGTATGATACCTTGGGAGGCACCTGTACCAATGTGGGATGCATTCCAACAAAAGCGCTGCTGGACAGTTCCCATCATTATTCGGAAGCTTCTCATCAGTTTGAAGAGCATGGGATAAAGGTGAATGATCTGAAACTGGATTTTCCTCAGATGTACAAAAGAAAATCTGAAGTGGTGTCCAAAAATACAGACGGTCTGAATTTCTTAATGAGTAAAAATAAAATTACCCGTTTGAAAGGAACTGCAGGTTTTATCAATGATTTGGTCATCAAAGTGACGAGTGATCTCGAAAGTACTGAAATTACAGCTCAAAACTATATCATCGCCACAGGTTCGAAACCATCATCAATTCCCGGAGTAGCTATTGATAAGCAAAGAATCATTACTTCTACAGAAGCTTTATCATTAGAGGAACATCCAAAATCTATGGTGATCATCGGAGGTGGGGTGATAGGAGTCGAAATGGCATCCATATTCAGCCGTATCGGAACTCAGGTAACGATTCTTGAATATGCAGATCATCTGATTGCCGGAATGGATCATGAATTGGGAAAAAGTCTTCAAAGAATTTTGAAAAAAGAAGGAATTGACATCCGTCTGGGTCAGTCTGTTTACAAAGCAGAGAACTCCGGTTCTTCAGCTAAAGTATTTTTTAAGGATAAAAATAATGAAGACCACGAACTGGAAGCAGAATATGTTTTGGTAGCTGTGGGAAGAAGCCCTTATACAAAAGGTTTGGGGTTGGAAAATGCAGGTGTACAGCTTGATGACCGCGGATTCATTAAGGTGGATGAAAACAGACAGACATCCGTTTCACATATTTACGCCATTGGTGATGTGGTAGGTGGTGCGATGCTTGCTCATAAAGCTGAAGAAGAAGGAGTCCTCGTTGCAGAAACGATTAATGGGCAAAAACGTCACATCCATTACGACCGTATTCCATCAGTAGTTTATACATGGCCTGAAGTGGCTTCTGTAGGGTTTTCTGAGGAATATCTAAAGAAAAATGATATCACTTATAATGTCGGGAAGTTTCCGTTTTCTGCCAGTGCCAGAGCAAGAGCGTCTATGGATACGGATGGTTTTGCAAAAGTTCTGGTAGATCCTAAATACGGGGAAGTACTGGGTGTTCATATCATTGGGGCCAGAGCAGCGGATCTCATTGCACAGGCTGTCATTGCACAGGAGTATGAGGTGACGGCTGAAGATATGTTTCGTATCTCCTACGCGCATCCTACCTATTCGGAAGCCCTGAAAGAAGCTTATCTGATGGCTTCAGGTCAGGGAGCAATTAATATTTAATGTAATTTGAGTTTGGGGAAAGAATAAAGAATAAAGAATAAAGATGCCATAAAAGCAAAGATGTCTGTACATTAGAAAGGATAAGGAAATTTAGATGATATGATTTTTTTTTTGTAAGTTTTTAATTTTCAACCATGTCAAGGTTCTGAACCTTGACATGGTTAATGGCTAAATTTTTTTTAATTCATAAAAAAACTGCTCAATCTGCTCGGAATTTTTTATCTTTTGAAACCACTTTTTTATTTGGAATCGGTCTGAGACGAAGTGTCACAATTTTCACTTTTAAAGTAAACCCCATTGTTTTTGGATTCCAGTTTACCGTTTTTTCTGTTGATCTTTATAAAATATGATTCTCTGATTTCCGGGCAGCCTTTAGACTTTGAAAGGTATAGATTAATATGTCTGTCCTCAATTTTATATGAGCTGCCTGCTTTATCACCTGTGTCTACTGAAAAACCATACGTTTGAGCCAATAAAATAGCTTCCGGAAGATTATCAATTGTTCCGATAAAATCCCTCAACTGCTGTTCACTGGAAAAATAAACGGATCTTTCTTTTTTGCAGGCAAGAATGTATGAAAAGCATCGGTTACCCACACATTTCTGGAAAAAACCTTTTTGAGGAAGAGGCTCATTGATGGTCATGAAATCCGGCATCTGGCTTTCATAGATCACTGCTTTTTCAGGATCGGTGTCATTGGTAAGAATTCTCCAGTAACCATAGTCTTTATCCGGAACAATAAATGGGTATAAATATTCCGTTGTATCCAGAATATTCGGAATCTTCCTGTAATCATCGGGAACCGTGGTCTGTGCAAAAAACAGACTGGATAGGATAAGGGAAGCGAACGCGATGATTTTCATAAAGGAAGTACTTTGGGGGCAAATTTACGAAAATGGATGAAGATTTATTTTTTATCCTTTAAATAATTCGCCGCATTGGTATTATCTGGATTGAGCAGTAATGATTTTTTATAATTTGCAACGGCTTCTTCTTTACTTCCCAGTGCATCTAATATTTCACCATAGCTGTCAAAAACATTGGAGCTATTGGGAAATAATTCGGTATTCAATTTGAAAACAGCTAATGCTTCATTTTTAAGATTACGTCCCACCATCTGATAGCCCCATGAATTGATCTCATCCTCAGACACCCTAAAGCTCTTGTTTTTCTTTTTGATTTTCTGATAAACCGAACCTATATTTTGATAACCGTCTGCACGAGTTTGTAAGTACAGCATTTTCATGTTGGGACTGAGTCCAAAACCATTTTCAGCTTTCATATCGGGAATATAATATCCTGCAATTTCATCAATGAACCATTCAGGATTTGAGCCCTGAAGGTTGGTTAAAACTACAATGGACAGATGATCCTGAGGATACACAAATAGGGAAGAACGCATACCGCCAACAGGGGCAACGGCAGGATGTTCAGTTCTTACAACAGTGGGCCATCCCAGGGCATAGCCATTTGTGAGTTTATTGAAACCGCCTACATTACCGTTATTGAGTTTTATGGTTGTGAAAAGTTCTGTGATGCTCTTTTTATCCTTAAGCAGTTTTCCTCCCTGTAAAGCCAGGAGCCATTTGCTTAAATCTTCTGCTGAGGACAGAATTCCAGTAGCCGTCCGGAAAAAGAGCGGGAAAGTGGCGAAAGCGTTGTGAAGTTTTCCATCATTGATCCATTGGCCATCGTTATTGATAATAGTGGAATAAGCACCTGCACTGTTATCAATAATATCGTTGGAATCTCCAAATTGGGTGACAAGCAGTTTAGATGGCTTGAATTGATTGTCTTCAATAAATTTTGTGAAATGTACTCCACTTAACTGAGTAATTATTTTTCCTAAGATAAGGTATCCAGTTTGGTTATAACTGAATTTTTCACCGGGTGAAAACTCCATCGGAAGGGTTTTAACGATTTCCCAGTTTTTACTTTCAATGCCTTCACCCAAAACCTGCTCTTTCTGATCAATATTATTGGGAAGACCAGATGTATTGCTTAAAAGCTGTTTGAAGGTTATGTTTTTCCAGTTGTCAGGAATATCACTGATATATTTGGAAATGGGATCATCTACTTTTAATTTTCCCTGCTCCTGTAACTGTAGAATAGCAACACCCACAAATGCCTTTGTCATTGAGTTGATCGAAAATACGCTATTGTTTTTTGTGGCATTTTGATGTTCAATATTGGCCAGTCCATAGCTGCTGAGCTGCTCAATTTTGTCATTTCTGATGATGGCCAATTGAAGTCCCGGGATCTTCAGCTCCTGCATTTTATGTTTGATGAAAGTATCAATGCTGTCAGAACGCTTTTGTGCTGTATAATCTTTGGGAAAAATAACAACGGTAATCAGTAGAAATGATTTTAATAAGATTTTCATGGAACTGTTTGTTATAAGACATGGAAAGGTAGCCTTTTATTACATGCCTGTAGAGTCTTTTCTTATTTTAACTGAAGAGGCGAGAGAGTCTTATGGTGGCTTCGGGAGCCTCAACCACCATTTTGAATATTAGTCATTCGTTGGAGTATCTAATGAGGAGTGTAGTATCTGGTGGCTGAGGTCCTCGAAGCCACCACTATCAGTGTCTGAAATCTGATGTTTGTAATACGGCTTCTTGTTTCTTAGCTCTTGGCTAAAATCAAAAGACCACAATTTCAACCTTCTGCACAATCCCTAATCCCTACAACCTGCCACCTAATATCTGCCACCTGCTACCTAAAATTCTCTACTGCAGTACAATTTTATAGTACCCTTTTTCATCCGTTACATCAATATTTATACCCGTAAAGGTTAATTTATTGACCTGATAGCCATCACAGCCGCCTTTAAACTCAGAGGATTGTATTGAAAAATTAAAAGCTTTAACATTAGACGTGAAAGAATAATTTTTTGTACCGTTATAAGCGCCGACATTTTCTAAAATGATCATGTCTTCAGATGTTTTGGTCAACTGTATTTCAACCTGATTTTCATCCTTAATTGAATACACAGTAAGGCTTCCGTTCGTGATCAGATTTACATCATCAGCATTAACGAATTTAAAAGCTATCGTTTGAGGAGCGTTATAACAATCTTCACCACAAGCTGTTACAATAAAAGCCATTAAAAAAAAGATAAAAATATTTTTCATTGGATTAATTTCTGTGAAAAGTAAAATTAATCATTAAACCATTGTGTACAAAATAATTATAAAACTGAATTATTATAACGGTTCCTGAATATTTTTAGAATCTGTGCCAGCTGGTAATCCGTGATATCAAAATCGTCAATGTTGACTTCTATTTTTTCGCTGTTATGAAAAAAATATAAATAATTAACTTCAGGTTGGTAATCATGTTTGGATTCACGACTTACTATACGTTTTACAATAATTTTTTCAAGCTGAATTTCATTCCACAAATATCTAGGATTATCTTTCAGTTGAATTCCTTTTCCATTGATCGAAATCATTACTTTAGATATTTTCTTAATTTCTACAATTACTTTTACAAGGAAATAGATTGTAAATGCGACTGACAATGCCATTATAAACATCGTTATAAAGTTGAACTTGATAATGATACAGGAAAGAAAAAAGATTCCCAGAATCACAAAAATACTGTACATAGAAATGGCAATGATTCTTCCTGAACGGGAATACTTAATTATAACCTGATCTAAAAGTGTATTTTCATCATATTCAATTTTATCATTTTTATGAATATTATATTCTTTATAAATAAAAACGCCATTGATAAAAGCGCCGATAAAAAATACAATGGAAAGGATGAAAAAGTATTGAAGTAAATAAACTCCTATGGATAAAGCTAAAATTCCTAAAATTGAATAGAAAATAATTCCAAATTTCATTGGTGTTTTAATTTTTTTTGCAAAGATATAGGTTAAATTCAAAGGATAGGAAGTCAGTAGGAAATATTATTTTTTAACCTGCTTTGCTTTATCAATATCTGTACTGATCAGATCTCTGGCGTAAGAAGTAGCCTTTTGATATTTCCCCAAAAATGCAGCCTTAAATTCATGGTCAATTTTTCCTTCTTTTATAATTTCATAAACAATCTCGGCTCTGATAGCCCTGAGTTCGAATAAAACCAGTTTATACGTATTTTTCTTATTATCCACTTGAAATAAAGTGTCAAATGCTGTAACTGCAGTGGTTACAGCTCCCAGGATTAAAATAGTTTTAGCTTGACTGAGATCTTCAATTTTTGATATTCCTGCTAAAATGGTAATGATTCCTGTAAAAATAATTTGAGTAATCCGGATAACATAAAACATCCAGATATACTGATCAGCCTTTCTTTCAATTCTGTCAATTTCCTTTTGTATCTGCAGATAAAAAGGATCGGTTATAGAGTCTTCTTTCATGGTAAATAGTTTCAAATAAAGTTATTGAATTAATTCCAAGGAAGAATATTAAAATAATTTGTTCCGGCGAACTCCGCTTTTTTGTCATTTGTCAATTCATTTAAAACCAAAATCCATTACATTTGTTATATGATACACGACCAACGAGCAGAAAAATTCAGGCAGATCGTGGAGAATAAGTTCCAGATCTACAATTCATTATTTATGAGCCTGCCTTATGATAAAATGACCAATATCGGGATGCTTCTTCCGTTCCTTTACGAGGAAAGCCGAAACGGATATGAAGAAGGCAAAACCCCTGAGGGAATTGTCGAAGAATTCTTTAAAAACCATACCGATCTTCAAACGGAGGAGCAGAAACTTGAACTGCTTTTTAAGATCATCCAGTACATCGAAAGACAGGTGGTTTTATTTGACAGTATTGAAGACGCGGCATTTCCCAACCTTCATTCCGAAAGTGACAGCGGAACGGTGACCAATCTTTTTGAACGTTCATATCAGGACCATAAACTTGAAAAAGTGCGTGAAAAACTGAAAGATTTCACTGTAAAAGTGGTGTTTACAGCACACCCGACTCAGTTTTATCCAAGCTCGGTACAGAGAATCATTCAGGACCTGCGTGGAGCGATTACCAGTGATTCCGTGACGCAGATTGATATGCTTTTGCAGCAGTTGGGAAAAACTCCTTTTGTCAATAAAGAAAAGCCGACGCCAATAGATGAGGCGCTTAGTATCATTTCCTATTTAAGATATGTGTATTACGATACAATAGGAGAACTTTTTACAAAGATCAGAAAGACCTTTGGAAACGGACATTTCCATCTGCATGAAGATATTATTCAACTTGGCTTCTGGCCGGGCGGGGACAGAGACGGAAATCCGTTTGTGACAGCTGATGTTACGAAAAGAGTAGCAGAAGAGCTTCGTTCCGCAATCCTAAAATCTTATTACAGTCATTTGAAATTTATCAGAAGAAGACTGAGCTTCAGAGGCGTTTCAGAGGTGTTGACACAATTGAGTGATGAGTTGTATGGCGCTATATTTAATGGAAAGATAATCACAGCAGACGATATTCTGAAAAAAACGGATGAAGCCGAAAAAATTCTGGTGAATGAGCACAATTCTTTGTTCTTAGACCTTTTAGCCAATTTTAGAGATCGTGTGAAAATTTTCGGAACTCACTTTGCAACGCTGGATGTCCGTCAGGACAGCAGGATTCATCAGAAAGTGATTGATGAGGTTTTTGCAAAGGTATATGGAGATGCGGAGGCTTCCCAGGAAGAAAAATTCAATAAATTGATTCAGCTTGGTGAAAAGGTAGATGCAGACCAGTTTGAAGATATCGTTAAAGATACCTTACTGACCGTTTCACAGGTTTCTGAGATTCAGGATCTGAATGGTCACAGAGGAATGAACCGCTACATTATTTCCAATTCCGATGCTGTAAAAGATGTGATGAATGTCTATGCATTTTTCAAAATCTGCGGTTATCAGGATGAAGAGATTAAGATGGACATTGTTCCTCTTTTTGAAACGATGGAAGGTTTGGCCAATTCTGAAAATGTAATGAACGAGCTTTATCAGAATCCGATGTATAAAAAGCATCTTGAAAGCAGAGGAAACCAGCAGACGATTATGCTTGGTTTTTCTGACGGAACAAAAGACGGTGGATATCTGAAGGCGAATTGGGAAATTTATAAGGCTAAAGAGGTCTTAACTAAACTTTCCGTTCAAAATGGAATTAAAGTCGTATTTTTTGACGGAAGAGGCGGTCCACCCGCAAGAGGAGGAGGGAAAACCCACGATTTCTATGCTTCACAGGGAAATACTATTGCCAACAATAAAATTGAACTCACGATACAAGGACAGACGATTACCAGTATTTTCGGAAATAAAGAACAGGCGAAATACAATTTTGAGCAGCTTCTGACTGCCGGAGTGGAAAATGATGTCTTTAAAAATTCTAAAAAAGACCTTACAGACAAAGAAAGAAAATTGATCGCCGAGCTGTCTGATATCAGTTATAAAAAATACTCCGATCTGAAAGCTCACCCTATGTTTGTCCCGTATCTTCAGGAAATGAGTACGCTGGAATATTATGGTAAAACAAATATCGGAAGCCGTCCTTCCAAAAGAGGAAACGGCAGTGAACTGAAATTTGAAGATCTTCGAGCGATTCCGTTCGTGGGATCATGGTCGCAGCTGAAGCAGAATGTTCCGGGATTTTTCGGATTCGGATTTGCCATGCAGCAGATGAAAGAGCAGGGAAGACTGGATGAGGTAAAAGAACTGTATAAAGGTTCTGATTTCTTTAAAACCTTAGTGCTGAACTCGATGATGAGTATGAACAAATCCTATTTTCCACTGACTTATTATATTAAAAATAATCCAAAGTTCGGTGCATTCTGGAATATATTGTTTGATGAATACACGCTTTCAAGAGATATTATGCTTGAACTTACCGGATTCAAAATGTTGCAGGAAGAAGATCCGCTGTCCAGAAAATCGGTGAAGATTCGTGAGAAGATTGTGCTTCCACTGTTGAGTATTCAGCAGTATGCCCTGATGAAGATCCAGAAAGGAGAAGGGAATAAAGAAGCTTATGAAAAGCTGGTGACCAGATCATTATTTGGAAATATTAACGCGAGCAGAAACTCAGCTTAATTGATGATAACAACGCCTTTCGATTGAGAGGCGTTTTTTTTTATATAAACCTAAATCACACAAATGGATTCACCTATGAACACAATGATTTTGTGAAACGGTTTTAGGTTTTGGCTAAAGCCATTTGATTGTTTATTAAAAGTAAAACGGGCTAAAGCCCGTTCCTATTGAATATTTGTGTCATAGATATCTCATGTGTGTGATCTGTAGATGATTTATTTTAAATAATGGATATGAAATTAACCACAGATTGCACAGATTTACACAGATGTTTATGGCAATCAAATCTGTATTATCAGCTAAATCTACGAGAAATTATATTTTTAGAACATATTATTACGCATGAAAATTCGTGACATCCGTGCTAAAACATTCGTGTCATTCGTGTTTGAAAAATCAAACACGAATAATTTTTTTTACTGTTGAATTATAAAGTAAAATTAACCACAGATTGCAAGGATTGACACAGATGTTTGTGGTAATTAAATCTGCATTATCAGCTGAATCTGTGAGAAATTATATTTTTAGAACACATTATTACGCATGAGAATTCGTGACGTCCGTGCTAAAACATTCGTGTCATTCGTGTTTGAAAAATCAAACAGGATAATTTTTTTTACTGTTGAATTATAAAGTAAAATTAACTACAGATTGCAAGGATTGACACAGATGTTTGTGGTAATTAAATCTGCATTATCAGCTGAATCTGCGAGAAATTCTATTTTTAAAACACATTATTACGCATGAGAATTCGTGAAATTTGTGCTAAAATATTGGTGTTATTTGTGTTTAAAAAATTATTCTTTTAAAAATTTCTCATAGAAAACCTGGTCCGTCGTCTGAATTTTCAGATAATAGGTTCCTTTCGGGAAATCTTCCACTTTTATAGATTTGAGTCCGGTATTTTTTCTAATCAGTTTTCCTAAATTATCATAGACTTCCAGAGATCGGATATCCGCTTCAGAAGCAATATTCAAAATATTTTTTACAGGATTCGGGAAGATGGCAAATTTTTCTTTTTTTACGATTTCAGAAGTATTCAATGTCTGATTATAAACATTTCCAAAGTTCAGAATACCATAGCCCATCTGGTCCGTATGAGCCGGATAGAGAGAAGCGGTCTGCCTCAGTTTCGTTCTCATCTGATCCCTGTTCATAACAGGGAAGGCCTGAATAAAACATGCTACACCACCTGCAGCGATTGGAGTAGCTATGGAAGTTCCATTAACGGAAGTCAATGTACTGTTAGTAACCGTTGCAGAAGCTGTTCCCCTTGCGCTTGCATCAGGTTTTACTACACCTAAGGAGTTCGGACCATATGATGAAAATCCCGAGGAATTTCCTGCAGAATCTACTGAACCGATTGTGAAAACTTTAGCATTGTCAGCCGGAGTCAGAAGGTAGTGCCATGGCTGCACACCGGAATTTCCTGCGGCTGAAAGAACAAATATTCCTTTATTAACGGCTATTTCAGCGGCTCTTGCAATGAAGGAAGTTGTTCCGTTCATATCGGAATAGGTATAGCTGTATCGGGTGTCATCAAAAGTATTGTACCCAAGAGATGAGGTGATCATGTCAACGCCCTTTCTGTCTGCTTCTTCAGCTGCTTCTATCCAGTACAATTCCTCTTCCGGAATTTCACCCACTGCATTTTCACTGCGGTAAAGATAAAAATCGGCATCGGGAGCGGATCCCACAAAAATATCTTTAATATAGCCTCCGATAGCTCCCAGAACTGCAGATCCATGATTGCTGATGGAGGTATCGTAGACATTATTTGTTTTGGTCACAAAATCATACACCGCTTTGATCTGATTATTGGTACGTATTCTTTCGAAAGCAGATCCTGTATTCACAAAGGGAAATCCTGCATCAATAACTGCAATCGAAATTCCTGTTCCTGTAAATCCTGCTAAATGAAGCGGCCTCACGTTGATCTGGTCGATTTGTGCGGAACCTGAGCCGTAATCAAAAACAGTCAGGTTTTTTTGGCTGGCAGAAGACATATTCCATTTGTCGTTGCCCGCTGTTTTGGTGATGGTAGGATGAGTTTTAGCAAAACGACCTACTGATGAAACATAAGGTTGTGCCTGCAGAATGGTGATCTGTGCGGGAGTGGCATTGACAGCTGCTCCGTTGAGCCATTTCGAGTAATCAATTACGGTAAAACCAAGATTCTGAAGGTTCTGAATATAGGACTGTTCGATAGGTGCATCCTGATCATTGAGCGGAATACCCAGCGAAGTACGTCTGTTAAGGGATTTTTGGGTCAGTTCTGAAAGAGGATTGGCGTAAAAAGCAGCTTTGTTCGGTTTGCCTGAAAAATAAACAAAAACAAGCTCTGTCTGCGCATTTACGGCGGAGTAACCCGCTAAAAGACAAATGAGTAAAAGTTTTTTCATAAAGTTATTTTGTATAAAGATAAAACAAAATCAATAAAATTTTTGATAGGATTTTAAATTCCTTATTTTTACACAAATATTTATTTATGAAAAAAATTCAGATGGTTGACTTGCAAAGTCAGTATTACAAAATAAAGAATGATGTAGACAATGCAGTTTTAAATGTAATGGATTCTGCGGCTTTTATCAACGGCCCTGAGGTAAAGTCTTTCCAGAATGAATTGGAATCTTATTTAGATGTAAAGCATGTGATCCCGTGTGCAAACGGAACGGATGCTTTACAGATCGCGCTGATGGCTTTGGACCTGAAAGAAGGTGATGAAGTGATCACAGCCGATTTTACTTTTGCCGCTACAGTAGAAGTTATTCATTTGCTTAAACTGAAATCAGTGCTGGTAGATGTAGATTACGATACATTCACAATCTCTACAGAAGAAATTAAAAAAGCGATTACGCCAAGAACTAAAGCGATCATTCCTGTACATATTTTCGGACAGTGTGCGAATATGGAGGAAATCCTTAAAATTGCCGAAGAGCACAACCTGTTTGTGATTGAAGACAATGCTCAGGCAATAGGTTCGGAGTTTACATTCTCAGACGGAACTCAAAAATATGCGGGAACTATGGCGACTGTGGGAACTACTTCATTTTTCCCTTCTAAAAATCTTGGATGTTATGGTGACGGAGGTGCTATTACGACCAACAATGATGAGCTGGCACACCGTTTAAGAGGAATTGTAAACCACGGAATGTACGAAAGATATTACCATGATGAGGTAGGGGTGAATTCAAGACTGGACAGCATTCAGGCGGCGGTTTTAAGAAAAAAACTACCCAATCTTGATTCTTACAACGATGCAAGAAGAAAGGCAGCTGATTATTATGACGAAGCTTTTGCAGGAATCGAAAATATTTTAACGCCAAAAAGAGCAGAAAACTCTACCCATGTATTCCACCAGTATACACTAAGAATTCTGAACGGAAAACGTAACGAACTTCAAAAGTTCCTTACAGAGAAAGAAATTCCGGCTATGATTTATTATCCAGTAGCATTGAGAAAGCAGAAAGCATATTACCAGGAAAGTAATGATGCTGATTTTGTGAATACAGATAAGCTTCTTGAGCAGGTGATTTCTCTGCCAATGCACACTGAATTAGACGAAGAGCAGCTGAAGTATATCACGGATGCAGTACGTGAGTTTATGGGATAAGGTATGCTTCACGACGAA
The DNA here is from genome assembly GCF_900128945.1 of Chryseobacterium sp. OV279. Taxonomy (GTDB): domain Bacteria; phylum Bacteroidota; class Bacteroidia; order Flavobacteriales; family Weeksellaceae; genus Chryseobacterium. The sequence goes on from NZ_FQUD01000002.1 coordinate 870,366, forward strand.
AGAATACTTAAGAATAAATTTGCTTATTTTTTTACAATTGTTTTTATTTTAGGTTGGATTATTTATTATGGAGTATTTGTAATTAATGTTTTACTTAAAGGTTATAGATTAGTAGAAAAATACATTCAATTTAGAATTCCTGTTTATTTTTTAAACTTCATAGTATTTACATTATTGATTGTGACATTTGTACATGTTTTTAAAGAATCAAAAAAAATGTTTATGTATTTAAATGTTGCAGGGATTTCGATCATCATTTTAGGTTCTCTGAGCTTTTATATTAATTATGATGAGAAATGGGGAGCATATATCTATTCTTTTTTATTTGGGCTTACTTTGTTTTTAATAGGACCCATATTACTTATAAATTACTTTAGACATAGGCCTGCGAAGAGCGAGATAGACAACATAGGAACACACACAGATTAAAAAAAATATAACAAAAAAATGGCAGTACTTGTTACGGGCGGGCTCGGATACATCGGTTCCCATACAGTAGTTGAGCTTCTTAACGATGGTTTTGAAGTGGTTATTGTAGACGATTTATCCAACTCGGAAAGATTTATTTTAAAGAATATCGAAGAGATTACGGGCAAAAAGCCGTTTTTTTATCCTTTTGATTTAAGACGCAGAGAGCTCCTTACGCAGGTTTTTGATGCTCACCAGATCGAAGGATGTATCAATTTTGCAGCTTCCAAAGCAGTAGGAGAGAGCCAGGTAAAACCGGTGGATTATTATGAAAATAATTTATTCACACTGATCAATATTCTTCAGGAATTTAAAGAAAGAGGCCTCTCTAATTTTATATTCAGTTCTTCCTGCACCGTCTATGGGCAGGCGGAAAAGATGCCGATCGATGAGAATACACCGCTGAAGCTTCCGGAAAGTGTTTACGGAAAGACCAAGCAGATGGGAGAACAGATTTTAACGGATTTTGCGAAAGCATACAACAGAAGAATCTCCCTTCTAAGGTATTTTAACCCGATAGGAGCCCATCCTTCAGGAAAACTGGGCGAACTACCAATGGGAGTTCCCAACAATCTGGTTCCTTACGTGATGCAGACTGCTGCGGGAATCCGTGAGAAACTGAATATCTGGGGCGATGATTATGATACGGAAGACGGAACACCGGTCCGTGATTATATTTATGTTGTGGATCTTGCCAAGGCTCATGTAAGTGCCCTGAAAAAGCTGATGCAGAGTAGTGATGAAACAGTGATTGATATTTTTAACCTGGGAACAGGAAAAGGAGTGTCGGTACTGGAAGTGGTGAAAGCTTTCGAAACGGCTAATGATGTGAAAGTTCCTTATCAGATCTGTGCAAGAAGAGAAGGTGATATTACGGTGGCTTATGCCGATGTCCGCAAAGCTGAAAAAGAGCTTCACTGGAAATCGGAGACATCACTGGAGGAGTCCTTGAGAACAGTCTGGAAATGGCAGCTGTATCTGGATGCTCAGACCGTTTAAAAGAAGAACATAAAAACAGATTATAAAACAAATTACAAAATCTTTTCCTTCAGTCTTCACTTTTTTAAAGGTAAAGAAATGGTGACTGTCACGGAATTTTAATTGAAATTAGTATGAAAACACAAAAAATAGGTATTACATTTTCCTCATTTGACCTGCTTCATGCGGGACACATTAAAATGCTTGAAGAGGCTAAAACAGTGTGCGATTATTTAATTGTAGGGCTTCAGATCGATCCGTCTCACGACCGTCCGAATAAAAACAAGCCGAGCCAGACCATTGTAGAAAGATACATCCAGTTGAAGGCTGTCAATGCCGTAGACGAGATCATTCCCTATTATACAGAAGAAGATCTTCAGGATATTTTAAAGTCTTTTGTGATCGATGTAAGGATCATTGGTGATGATTATATGGACAGAGATTTTACCGGTAAAAGGTATTGTGAAGAGAAAGGAATTGAAATCTTTTACAATAAAAGAGATCACCGGTTTTCCACCAGCGACCTTAGAAGAAGAATCTACGAAGCTGAAAAAGAAAAATTCGAACAGACTGAAACTGTAAAATAAAAAAAATCCCGAAAATATTTTTCGGGATTTTTTTTATGGGTAATATGTTTACATTGGTCCTTGTTGGTCGTCGCCAGATGCATTGGAGTTGATATCTTTTTTCCTTTTAGGCTGTTCTACTTTCTCACCCTGCTTGAATCTGTAGGTAAGAGAAACTGAGAACTGTCTAGGTTGCCACTGCATATAAGAATCTCTTACGCTATTGGCTGTGTATGTTGTAGATCTCATGGATCTGGTATTGAAAATATCCTGAACATTAAAGGCTAAAGTTCCGTCCCCTTTCCAAATGGTTTTAGAAGCACCAAGACTGATGGCATACATGTCTTTTCTATCCTGATAGGCCGTTTTCTGGCCCCCTCTGTAGAATCCCTGTAGCTGGAAGCTGAATGTTTTATCTACTTTAATGGTTGAAGAAAGTCTCGCTCTTGTTGAAAAACCTTTACCATTAAAATCAGCAACAGCCTGAATAGGATTACCATTTTTATCAAAGGTATCATATAGCGTGCTTCCTTTTGTATTATAGCCAAACAAGTCGACATTTCCTAAGAATTTCAACCAGCTTGTTGCATCCCAGTTGAAGTTTAAATCTAAACCAAAACGGTCATCCGTACCCAGGTTAATAGGTTTTGTATGAGATTCTATACGCTTTGGAGTAGTAATAACTCCATTTTCATCTGTAGCCAAAATATTATACACTAACATTTTCGTGTCATCAGTCTGATGTCTGTAATATAGCGTAGGGTTAATCGTAAATTTCTTTTTTGAAATGCTGTACCCAAATTCAAAAGAGTCTACGTATGATGGGTTAAGATCAATGTTTCCGTCAAAAATATTTTGGTTATCATTATAACTCGGGTTAGGAATCATAAAGAATGATCTTGGGCGGTCTATTCTTCTTGTGTAGTTTAATAGCAACTGATTATCCTTAGCGAATTCATAACTTAAATATACGCTTGGGAATAAGTTATTGTAATTTTTATTAGTTGCAGGTACATTTTTCTTGGGGTCAAGACTTACGTAATTAATATCTACATTCGACAATTCATCTCTTACACCTACCTGATATCCTAATTTTCCGATTTTACTTTTGAATTGCAAATAAAAAGCATTAAAAGTCTCCTTATATGTTGCATCATAAGTGTATGGCTTAAGAAAATCTAATGGCTTTGTTGTGGTGCTCTCACGAACATCATTGCTATAATCATTGGTATTGATATCAATTCTGTATCCTGCTTCTAATTTTGAATATTCACCAATAGGCAACTCATAATCAACCTTACCAATAACAGATCTGTTAGTGGTATGTTGATTAATGATATCTTTCAAATTATCAATAGTATCATCAATATTGGTATCGTTGTATGACCGGCTTCTCTGTAAACTTAATGATAATGATAAATTTTGTCCTTTATCATCAAATTTATGATCCAAACCAAAATCACCTTGAAAAGCCAGGTTGTTGTTGGTTCCGAAAGTACTTCTGTTTGATGTATAAAAAGCATTTTTAAAAGGAGTATAGAGATAATCAATATTTCCAAAATTTTCACTGTCAAAAGTTCTTACGGTTCCGGATGCATTTACTGAGGTTTTTTCAGAAATGTCATAAACGATACCTGCAGAAGCGTTATAGTTGTTGTTTTTACTTTTAGTTTCAGAGTTAGTATTTCTTTGTATCAGATCATCATTTAATACGGCATTGTTAAAATAATCATCGTTTCTACTGGTATTTTTAGATTCTCTGTAGCCACCACCGCCATTTAGAAACCATGTAAAGTTTCCTTTTCTCCAGTTAAGGTTGGCGTTCAGGTTGGTTTGGGGAAGGTATCCTAAAGTTCCGATAACACTACCATTGAAACCGGTCTTCTTGGTTTTCTTTAAAATAATATTCAGAATACCCGCTGTACCGCTTGCCTCAAATTTAGAAGAAGGATTCGTGATCACTTCAATTCTGTCGATCTGGTCTGCCGGGATACTCTGAAGTGCATTGGCCCCATCATCTATTCCAAGAAGGGCAGATGGTTTTCCGTTAATCAGGAATCTTACATTCGAACTTCCTCTCATCGAAACAGTACCGTCAGTATCCACAGAAACAGAAGGAACGTTAGAAAGAACATCCTGAAGGTTTCCTCCTTTACTTACAATATCCTGAGAAGGGTCGTACGTTCTTTTGTCAAGCTCTACTTTATAAGGTTTCGTTGAGGCTGCAGTAATCACTACTCCCTGGATTTCCTGTGTTTTACCATCAAGGCTGGTTGTCGCTTCAGGTTGTATAGATAAAGCGCCGATGTTTCCAGGGCCTGCAATATTTTTAGTAATAGTGCTCTTCTTGTAGTCGATGGCTTCTACGGTGATATCATAGTTTCCAGGAGCTAATTCCAGTTTGTACTGTCCTTTTTCGTCGGTAAGTACAGCGTCGCTTAATGCTTTGTTCACTTTATTGCTGAACGTCACAGAAGCATAAGGAACCGGCTGGTTGTTTTTGTTGACAATCATTCCCGTAACGCCTGCTTTATCCTGCGCAAATGCCATGGCAGCTGCCGAAAGTACAAAAGTAAGTGCTAGCGTTTTTTTTGTGAAAATGTTGACAATTTCCGTCTGATTCATAAGGTATTGTTTGTGTAAAATCGTGAAAGTATAACTTATAACATTGTGAAATCATTAATTGGGTTGATTTTCAAAATATTATAATTTATGTATTATTTATAGATGTATAAGTCGTATGTAAGTGTTAAAAGTTAATTATCGTATTGTTAAATAAAAGTTAAATTAGTTTTTTATTTTATATTTTTTGAATTCAGCCAGTCCTGATACGCTTTTGCATTGATGGCATGCTCTTCTGCGCTGGCTGTAAATTTATGATAGCCGAACCTCGCCGGATCTGCACACATAAATATATAATTGTTGTTTTCTGCATTTAAAACAGCATCTACAGAGTTTTTGTCTACTACACAAATCGGTCCCGGAGGAATTCCTTTATTAGCATAGGTATTATAAGGCGATGGAGTAGACAGGTGTTTGTAAAATACGCGTTTGATTTGCTCTTTAAAATTAGTCTGCTTGTTGATCGCATAAATCACTGTTGGATCAGACTGAAGCTTCATTCCCTTTCTGTAACGGTTCAGGTATAATCCTGCAATCGTCTTCATCTCATCTTTTTTCCCTCCCGATTCTTTATAAACAATGGATGCCAAAGCATAAATCTGATCTCTGCTCAGACCCGACTGCTGTTCCTGATTCTTTCTGTCGCTCGTCCAGAACTCACTATACTGCTCATCGAATTTTTTGAAAAACTCTCTCGGACTTACCGTCCAGAAGAAATTATACGTATCGATGAAGAAGTATTTCTTTAAATCCTCTGCATTTTTATATCCTTTCTCTACAGCTACCTGATTCAGATCATTCACGAAGTGTAAAGAATCAAGTTCCGTCTTTTTCGTCACCTTCCCGATCATCTGATACATATCCCCGAAATCCCCGATTCTGAAACTGTTTTCAGACTGATTTCCGGCCTTGATCATATTCACAAGGTTGGTGTTTCCTGCTCCCGGTTGGAAATGGTAACGCCCCGGCTTGAAATACTGAGCAAGATCTTTATCCTTGGCCACAGCCTCGAATGCTTCTTTATCTTTTACATACGGGCCCACGGAGTCAAGGATCTGCTTAAAATCCGCTTTATGGGGAATTAAGACATAGCCATCCTTTTCTACGTTGTTACCGTAATATTTATTATAAAATCTCAAACCAAAAAATCCTGCCGCTCCAAAAACGATAAGAGCGATAACGAGAACAGTTTTTTTCATTATTAAAAAGTTGATTAAAAGTTTGTTTTTAAATAAGATCTATTTTGCCTCTAAAAACCTGCTTTGCCGGACCCTCCAACCAGATATTCTGAAAGGAATTTCCGTTTTTCTCAGCATGAACTTTAAGATCGCCTCCTAAAGTTTTAACTTTTACAGAGATTAGATTATGTTTTTGTAAAAAAGTTAAAGCAGAAGCTGTAACTCCTGTTCCACAACTGAAAGTTTCGTCCTCAACGCCTCGTTCATAGGTTCTTACAAAAATTTCATCATCATTAAATTTTTCAACAAAATTCACATTGATACCTTTTTCCTTATATTTTTCTGAATTTCTGATGCCGTTTCCTTCTGCAAAAACATTGTAATTCACCAGATCCTCTACATATCTTACATAATGAGGTGAGCCGGTATTCATCACCGTGTCTTCTCCGTCTGCAGAAATTGTATCCACATCAATCATCTTTAATTTAATGATCCCGTTATGAATCTCCGCTTCATGTTCACCATCAGTAGCAATGAACTTACATTTATCCTCAAAAATATCCAGGAAGAAAGCAAAGGCCACAAGACATCTTCCTCCGTTTCCGCACATCGTACTTTCGCCGCCGTCCGAATTATAGTAGACCATTTTGAAATCATAGTCGCCTTCATTTTCCAGAAGGATAAGACCATCTGCCCCGATTCCGAAACGTCTGTCACATAGTTTTTCAATAAGATCTTTTTCTTTGGGAAACTGCAGGTCACGGTTGTCTACCATCACAAAATCATTTCCAGTTCCCTGATATTTATAAAATTCCATATTATTTAGTGTAAAATTAACGAGCAAAATTAATATATTTAAAATGAAAAACGAACAGTGTTAGCTGTTCGTTTTCTTATTTATAATCGTTTTATCTAAATCCACCTCCGCTGGACTGCTGTCTCGTTGTACCACTGTTTTGCTGAGTGTTGTTCTGGGAGCTTGAGCTTCCTCTGAACCCGCCGGAAGATTCCGTTCTGGTGCTGTTCTGATTTTGGTTTTGGTTACTCGGTTGTGAGTTTCTGAAACCGCCACTGTTCTGGTTATTCTGGCTTCCCTGATTGTTCTGGTAAGTCCCGCCCGTTTGATTTCTGAAGCCTCCGTTGTTGCTTTGTGGTCTCTGGTTGTTGTTACCGTTATTGTAACTGCTGTTTGGATTTCTGAATCCGTTTCCATTGCTGTTACTGTTTCCACTGCCTGTCGGCTGTCCTCTGAATCCGTTATTCGGTCTTTGGGAAGTTATATTGGAATTGGATCTTCTTTCTACATAAACTTTTCTTCTGCTGTTCCCTGAATTATAGTAATAATAAGGAACACCACTATCATAATAATAATTGACGTCATTTCTGTAATAGTAGCCGTCATTTCCATAATAACCGCCGTTTCCGTAATAACCGGATGGAGCATAATAATTTCCGTTGTTATAATATGGGTCTCCGTAACCACCATTGTTTGCGTATCCGTCTGAATAAGCCAAACATGATGTCAGAGTACTAATAGCAACGATACTGAATGCTATTTTAAGTAAATTTTTCATGACTTTATTGTACTTTTTTCTTTTAAACTTTTTTTCCAATTGACGTATCCTAAGATCGCCATTATAGTAAATACCAAATATTGAACCGAAGTGATACCAAGCTCCTTAAAAATCATCATTGGGATACAAATAAAATCTCCGATGATCCAGAAAATCCAGTTCTCAATGCGCTGTCTGGCCATAAACCACATCCCCACTAAAAAAATAGAAGTCGTGATCGCATCCAGCCAATTCGCCCAGTCAAGATGATACAGTCCTAAATTCGTACCCTGCATAGAAAACTGATTATCTATGTAAGGTTTGTAATAATAGATCAGTGTTACCAGTGCAAGACTTAATATAAAAAGAACGCCTGCGAACATTCTTTCTCTATTGGTAGCCCAGGAAACATCGACATGAACGTGGTCTTTAGAGTTTTTTGACCATAAGATCCATCCGTAAACGCTCATCGCCGTATAATACACATTGATCATACAGTCGCCAAGCAGCCCGAAATTAAATAGAATATAGACGTAGATCAGCGTGGAGACAATGCCTGTAGGGTAGACCCAAATATTCTTTTTAATTGAAAAATACACGCTCAAAATTCCGAAAACCGTACCAGAGGCTTCAAGCAGGATTTGGGCAGCACTGTAGTTTTCATACGGCTTTACAAAAAGATCATATAAATTCATGCGATCAAAAATAAACAAAAATTAACACTTTTGAAAATAAATTAAATAATGTGTAAATCAGTTTTTTAAATACGTTTGTTTAAAATAAATCACGAAAGTTTATCAATAAACGTTAAGGTTTGTAAAATTTTTATATTTTCGTAAATCTTTAATTAAATAAAAAAACATGTCTAAAATTTGGGTTAAGAAGCCAATGAGCGCTTATGAAGCTGATATCAAAAAGAGCCAGCTGAAACGCGTTCTGGGAAAATGGAGCCTTACTGCTATCGGAATCGGGGCAATCATTGGAGGAGGAATTTTTGTACTTACGGGAACGGGTGCTTATTATAATGCCGGGCCTGCACTGGCACTTTCATTTGTTATAGCGGGAATCGCCTGTGTATTTGCAGCATTATGTTATGCAGAATTTGCTTCCATTCTTCCTGTAGAAGGATCAGCTTATGCTTACGCTTATGGAACGGTAGGAGAAATCTTCGCCTGGATCATAGGATGGGGGCTGATACTGGAATACGCTATGGGATCTATGACCGTCGCCGTCTCCTGGTCGGGATATTTTGCGAAACTCCTCAAAATGTTCGGGCTGCATCTTCCGGCTTATCTTACCACAGATCCGCAGACTTATATTGCAGCTGGAAATTCAGGTTTCTCTATGAACTTACCTGCGTTTCTGATTGTTTTCCTTGTGATCTCGATCTTAGTAAGAGGGACAAAAGGGGCTGCTAAAGCGAACAACTTCATTGTAGTACTTAAGGTTTCTGCTATTATTTTCGTAATTGTTGCAGGAGCTTTTATTATTTTCAATTCAGCTGATCCTTTTAAAAACTGGGTTCCATTCATTCCTGAGCCTACCACCATCACAGAAAATGGAGTCTCCCATTCTGCTTACGGTATTGCCGGAGTAGTAGCCGGAGCATCCGCTATTTTCTTTGCTTATGTAGGTTTCGATGCCGTTTCCACTCAGGCAGGAGAAGCCATTAACCCTAAAAAAGACGTACCGTTTGCCATCATCGCTTCGCTGATCATCTGTACACTTTTATATATCCTTGTTTCTTTAGTGTTAACGGGAATGATGCATTACACAGATTTTAATCCGCTTGGGAAATATCCGGATGCTATTAAAGCTCCTGTGGCTTATGCATTTGATATTGCAGGATACGCGTGGGCAGGATACATTATCACCATTGCTGCTACTGTAGGATTGATTTCAGTATTGATGGTAATGATCATGGGTCAGTCAAGAATTTTCTTAGGAATGTCTAAAGACGGATTGATTCCTGCTACTTTTTCAAAAGTAAACCCTAAAACAGGAGTTCCTACAAAAAACCTTCTTATTTTAGGCGTTGTGATTGCTATTGTAGCTTCTCTTACTCCTATTAATGACCTTGCACACATGACCAGTTTCGGAACCCTGTTCGCGTTTACCATGGTGTGTGTAGCAGTTTGGGTACTGAGAGTAAAAGAACCTGCATTACAGAGAAACTTTAAAGTTCCGGCTTTACCGCTTATTGCCTGTTTAGGTATCGCGATCAACGTTTATCTGATATTTAACCTGAGCAAAGAAGCACAAATGTATTCTTTCGCATGGCTGATCATCGGATTCTTTGTATACTTCCTGTACAGTAAAAAACACTCTAAGCTTCAGAACGGAGGCTACGGAGAAACTTTCAAAGCAGAACAGGAGCCTTTGGAAAAACATGATTTAGATTAAAAAACATACAATCAAAATCCGCAGATTACTGCGGATTTTTTATTTTTGTCTTATATGAAAAAATTAATCCTCATTGTATTTTCCTTTCTGGGAATTTTTACATTTTCTCAACAGATAGAAAGTTTCGAGACGATTCTTAATGATAAAATAAGCATCCGTGCTCTTGAAGTTGATGGCGGAAAAGTCTGGTACAGCGGAACAGATTCTAAGTTCGGGTTTGTTGATCTGAAGAATGTCAAAAATCAGAAACAGATCAGATTATCTGAAAAGAAGCTTCAGTTCAGAACGCTGGCGCAGGATAAAAACTCTTTTTATGCAATTAATATTGAGAGTCCTGCTTATTTTTTTAAGATTGATAAAGAAAGTTTAAAATCGGAAACTGTGTTTACAGATACGGCGAAAACTGCTTTTTATGATGCTCTGCATTTTGTGAATGATAAACTGGCTTATACCTTCAGTGATGCCGATAAAGATAATATGCTCAAGCTGGCTGTCTACAGAGATGGTCAATGGGGTATGTTCAAAAACAAGGTACAGCTGAATAGTGGTGAAGCCGCATTTGCAGCAAGCAATACCAATATCGCTTCCACAAAAAAATATCTGTGGGTTGCCACAGGAGGGAAATCATCACGGATTTTAAGATTAAATTTTAAAACGGAAAAAATTGAAACATTCAATACGCCTTTTATCCAGGGAGAATATTCTCAGGGAATGTATTCAATAGATTTTTATGATGACAGATTTGGCGTTGCAGTAGGTGGAGACTATACCAAACAGGACGCCAATATCAATAATATTGCTACAACGAATGATGGTGGTGAAAGCTGGCAGATTCAGGCATCCGGACAAAATGCAGGCTACACGACCTGTGTGAAAATCAAGCCCGGTTCCAAGGGTAAAGAGATGATTTCAGTGGGAGATCAACACATTAGCTATTCTTCTGATTTCGGGAAAACATGGAAGAAAATTTCTGATGAAAAAGGATTCTTTGTTTGCAGTTGGATCAATGTAAATACAGTTGTTTTTGCAGGAAAAGACAGGATTTCTGTGATGAAATTGAAGTCTTAACGGAAGAATAATGACTGTATCAGAATTGTAAATCTTACGTATAGAATTTATCATTCTTGGAGAAATTCCAGTAACCACCGTATTTAGACTCATTATAAAATACGGCCTAATATATTTCATGGTTTAAAATTCATAACTAATGGTTAATTTTGCAGGATGAAACTGGTGTAGTCCCAATTTCATGATTCGATAATATTTTAAATTTTGAAATGAATTCTTTAATAGATAAGTATAATATTCCCGGACCACGTTACACGTCTTATCCCACTGTTCCTTACTGGGACGAGTCAACATTTTCGCCCGAAAAGTGGAGGGATACGGTGATCAGGTCTTTTCATGAGAGCAATGCAGAGGAGGGAATTTCTATTTATATTCACCTGCCTTTCTGCGAGGCATTGTGTACGTTCTGTGCCTGTCACAAGCGTATTACAAAACAGCACAGCGTTGAAATTCCATATCTGGAAAGCGTTTTAAAAGAGTGGAAACTCTATCTGGAGCTTTTTGAAGAAAAACCGAAACTGAAAGAACTTCACCTCGGAGGAGGTACGCCTACATTTTTCTCACCTAAAAACTTAAAAACCTTATTGGAAGGGATTTTTGAAACGGTGGAAATTGCAGAACATCCCGAGTTTTCTTTTGAAGGACATCCGAATAATACTACACGAGACCATCTTCAGACCTTATATGACCTTGGATTCAGAAGAGTGAGTTTTGGAGTTCAGGATTATGATCCTAAAGTTCAGAAAGCCATCAACAGAATTCAGCCGTTTGAAAATGTGAAAAATGTAACGGAATGGGCCAAGGAAATCGGGTACAGCGGAATCAGTCATGATCTGGTATTCGGGCTTCCACATCAGTCCTGGGAGGCGATGGAGCATACGATCAGAAAAACGATGGAGCTGAAGCCGGATAGATTGGCGTTCTATTCCTATGCACACGTTCCGTGGGTAAAAGGAGTGGGGCAGAGAGGTTTTGATGAAAACGACCTTCCAAGCGGTGAAGAAAAACGCCGTTTATATGAAGACGGGAAAAAACTACTTCAGGATTTAGGATATATTGAAGTAGGAATGGACCATTTTTCTCTGGAACACGATGATCTGTATCAATCTCTTATTCAGAAAAAACTGCACAGGAACTTTATGGGCTATACTTCAAGCAATACCCAATTGATGGTTGGTCTTGGAATGTCTGCCATCTCAGATTCCTGGTATGCTTTTGCCCAGAATGTGAAAACCGTAGAAGAATATCAGAAGATGGTGGAAGAAGGTCAGATTCCGGTAGTGAAAGGTCATATTCTTGATGAAGAAGATCTTACTGTGAGAAGACATATTCTGAATCTGATGTGTCAGCTGGAAACTACCTTTACAGATAAAAATTCGTTCCCTGAACTGGAGAATGCATTTGAAATGCTGGAGGAAATGGAGAAGGATGAATTGGTGGAAATCTACGATAACCAGATTAAGATTACAGAAAAAGGAAGAGCATTTACGAGAAACGTCGCGATGGTATTTGACCTCAGAATGATGAGAAATAAACCTGAAACGAGAATTTTCTCTATGACGATATAGAAATAGAATATGAACCGGAAGTTTCTGATTGTTTTTCTATATGTATACACCCTGGCCTTCAGTGTCATCAAGACCATAAGACTTCCTAACGAATGGTCTGAGGCTCATTGGCTGATGGATTACCGGTTCGGATTTATAAAAAGGGGACTGGCCGGAGAAATTTTCGGGTTCTTTTTTGAGAAAAGCCTACTTCATATTCAGATCTTATCTGCAGGCATCTTATTGCTTCTCTATACGGCATTAATCATTATTTCCGTCCGTAATACCCTGCAGAAATACAGCATCAGGAAGGTTTTGTTCTATCTGGTCTTTTTTCTTTCACAGTATGTTGTACTCTCAGCACATCTTATTGGGTATCTTGATCATGTGATCTTCCTTCTGACTATACTGGCGGTTTATTTGATCAGAAATAAAAAAGTTTTTCTGGCTTCGCTGCTAGCTGTATTTGCGGTAGTAATCCATGAGATATCATTTTTTCTGATGGTTCCTGTCTGCCTTTTTGCGCTTCTGGTCTATGAAACGTCTGGTAAAAAGTTGATTTTTTCATCAGAACTGTTTAAAAAAGCAGGTCTGTTCCTTTTGTTGCCCGTAGTGGCTACGCTTTCCGTATCTTTTTATCAGGAATTGTATGGCAAAGAAAATGATCAGCTTATCCTGCATTATCTGGAGAATACAGGTTTTATAAGCCGAAAAGTTGCGGTGATGATTTCTTCTGCTTACACAGAAAGTTTTGGGACTTATCTCAAGGAGCAGAGTCCATTCTTTATAGAAAGGATGTTTCTGTCTAAAAATACGGTTAAATTCGGGCTTCCCATCTTGTTTATGATCTACCTTGCAATCAGGGAATTCAGAAAAGTCAATAAATATATTCTTATGCTTCTTGCGGCTGTTTCTTTATTTCCGCTTCTGCTTCACGCCATAGCATGGGATACGTTCAGGATATGGGCATTTCCTTTTATGATCCTTTTTCTGGGATTTTGGGTGTTAAGCAACAGGTTTTCCGATGTGGAAATTTCGGATGAACGGCTTTCGTGGTTTGAAATTTTAATCTTTGTGATTTCAGTTGTGCTTGTAGGCTTTTTTCAGAATACTCTTTTTGAAAATGAAATAGAAAGGTTATCGAAGCTTGAAAGAGTTGTTTTGCTGATTCCTGTATTTTTAGCAACAGGCTTTCTTTATTTTAAAAAAGCCCCAATAAAGAATATTGAGGCTTAGAATTTTTGTTTAATTGAGAATAAAGAGTCTAGAACCAAGCTGTAAGACATCAGACGCTGAATTTATTAACTTAATTATACGAACTAGCAACCAGCAACTGACAACATTCTCAAACTTAAGAACTCTCAACCCAAAATCATACTATTTAATCATCAGTTTCTGGCTATAAGACTTCATATCTCCCGATTTTATCATCAGATAATAAGCTCCCGGAGGAATTCCTGTAATATCAATACTGCCGTCATTTTCAATTTTCGCTTTCTCTAAAACTATTTTTCCTTCTATACTGGTCAGGTCTACGGTGCTGTTCTTGTCTGTAAGTCCTTCAATGAATACTTTTTCAGAAGCCGGGTTAGGATGGATGCTTATAGGATTAAATTCAGAAGTTTCGCCTGTTCCCAAGGTTCCGGTGGTGATTTTAAATATTTTTCCGCTGGTCACTGCTGCTACAAACAGTTCTTTCTGGGAATTCTGCCCGAACGTAGAGAAATTATTTCCTGCGCTGGCCGGACTCCATACTATAGAATTATCCGCATTCAGGATTCCGATCTGGGCAGAACAGTAATCGGCAAAGAAATATTTACCCTGAAGTGCAGGATACTGAGTTCCTCTGTACACATAGCCCCCGGTGATAGAGCATCTGCCTCCTGAATGATTGTACACTGCTATAGGGAAGGTCATTGTGCTCATGGCTGCACATCCTGCGGTATTATACGCATTGTTACCTTCATAACAGCGCCATCCGTAATTGATTCCTGCCTGTGTGATAGGCATTCTGTTAATTTCTTCAATTTGTCCCTGGCCTACATCAGCGATCATGACATTTCCAGTGGTTGTATCAAATGAAAATTTCCATGCATTTCTAAGTCCGTAAGACCAGATTTCATCAGCTCCGGTTACTAGAGTCCCTGCAAAAGGATTTCCTGGTGGGATATTATACGGTCCTGTGGCATTGACATCTATTCTTAACATTTTTCCCAGAAGTGAATTGATATTTTGAGAATTGTTGCCGGGATCTCCGCCACTTCCGCCATCTCCTGTTACTACCCAAAGATTCCCGTCGGGTGCAAAATGAATACTTCCGCCATTATGGTTGTCAAAAGGTTTTGGAATATTCAGAAGAATTTTTTCAGTGGTAGGATCGCCCAGATCCGGGTTTGTAGGGTTGACAGAATATCTCGCTACGATAATATTTCCTGCGGTGTTGTTGTAATACACAAAGAAATACCCGTTGGTTGCATATTGGGGATGAAACGCAAGACCCAGAAGGCCCCGCTCTCCGCCATAAAGAACTTTGGAACTGATGTTCATAAAATCAGCGCTGTTGATCGTTCCGTTGGGTTGGATGATCTTGATGATTCCGTCCTGCTGTACGACGAACAGGCGGGTGTCATTGGCATTCGTAATCTCAACGGGACTGGTAAGCCCGGACGCAAATTCCACTAAATTAATGCTCTGGGCATTAACGATTAAAGAAGAAAAGATGCAAAAGGTAAAAAATAGTTTTTTCATAATATTTTGATATTTAGTGTATTGATTAATGAATGAAAATTTTATACCAATCGGAATTTGAAAATTTCATTACGATAAGGAAGAAAAATTATTAAATCTTAAATAGAAATTAAAACCCCGATATATCTGAAAATAAACCATTTCTGCTGTTAAAAAATTCATAAAATAATAATAAAATCATTATATTTGCCGACTTAATTTAACGTAGTTATAACAAAATGCAAGGAAAAGGACTTATTACAATTGTTGCTATTGTACTAGGGTTAATTTGCTTAAATGAGCTATTACCAACTTGGTACGCCAGCAAAATTGAAAGGCAGGCGACTGCTGTTGCAGGAGACAATCCGGAAAAGTATCAGAAAGAAATCGCAAGACTTTCTAAAGATACTTTGAACCTGGGATTCACAAAACTTTATTACACTAAAGCCAAAGACAAGGAAATGAAACTTGGTCTTGACTTGAAAGGTGGGATCAACGTTCTTTTGGAAATTAACCAAAGAGACCTGGTGAATGATTTAACGAATTATTCCACCAATCCTGTTCTTATCGAGGCTTTAAACAAAACCGATGAAGTTCAGAAGAATTCTACAAAATCTTATATTGATAACTTCTTTGATCAGTTTGAAGCGATCAACAGAGCAAAAGGGACGAACCTTAAGCTTGCTGATCCTGAACTTTTCGGGAATACCAATTTATCAGAAATCAAGTACAATACTTCTGATGATCAGGTAAAAAGTATTATCAAGAGAAGAATTGATCTTTCTGTAGGTACAGCTTTCGAAGTAATCAGAACCAGAATCGACAAAATGGGTGCTGTGCAGCCAAACGTTCAGAGAGTACCTGGTACAGCTAGAATTTCTGTTGAAATGCCTGGTATGAAGGATATCGATAAAGTGAAGAAAATGCTTCAGACTTCCGCAAAACTTCAGTTCTGGGAAGTACAGCAGGTTCCTGAAATCGCTCCATATTTCCAGACATTGACTACAATGGTGGCAATAAAAGGTGATTCTATGGGAGTTGCGAAGAACACCAACTTCATGAATCTTTTAAACCTTGACAAATTAAGATCAAACGGTGTTGCAAGCGTAAAACTTTCTGATACAGCTGCTGTAAACAAAATTTTAAGCAGCAAAGTAGGTCAGTCATTACGTCCGGCTAACATTAAATATACACAGTTCATGTGGGGTTACAAGCCTGAAGGTACAGATACTGAAAGTTTAGTATTGTATGCCATCAGAGGTAACATCAACCAGAAAGCTCCTGTAGACGGCGCTGTTGAAACTGCAAGCATCAGCTATGATGAGTTGAGCAGAGTAGTAGTAGACATGCAGATGGATTCTAAAGGTGCTAAAGAATGGAAAACATTAACTGAGAAAAACGTAGGTAAACCGGTAGCGGTTACATTGGATGGCAGAGTATATACTGCACCAAACGTTGTAAATGCTATTCCTAACGGTAGAACTCAGATCTCGGGTAACTTCTCTCAGGAAGAAGCTAAAGAACTGGTAGACGTTTTAGGAGCGGGTAAATTACCTGCAGGAGCAAAAGTAGTTCAGGCTACCGTAGTAGGACCATCATTAGGACAGGAGTCTATTAATGCAGGGGTTATTTCATTTGCTATCGCATTTTTAATTATCATTGTGTATATCATTTTCTATTACGGTGGTGCAGGGGTGTACGCAGTAATTGCAATGATTGTCAACTTATTCTATATTTTCGGAATTATGGATTCCGGAGACTTTACCCTAACGCTTCCTGGTATCGCGGGTATTGTACTGACGATGGCCATGGCGGTGGATACGAACGTAATTATTTACGAAAGAACAAAAGAAGAACTATTTGCAGGCAAGAGCATTTTAGAAGCTTATAAAGATGGTTTCAAACATGCATTAAGTGCGATTGTTGATGGTCACTTAACGACATTATTGACAGCTGGTGTGCTTTTCTTATTCGGAACAGGACCTATTAAAGGATTTGCTCTGACATTAGGAATTGGTATCTTAATGACATTCTTTACTTCTGTATTGCTTTCAAGAGTAATGATCTTCTCAAGACTGAACAAAGGAAAACATCTTTCTGTTTGGACAGCTCCTACGAAGAACCTATTCAGAAATACATGGATCGATTTCATCGGAAAGAGAAAATATGCATACATTGTTTCAGGTATCTTAACAGTAATTTGTGTAGCATCTATCGCGATCCACGGATTCAAATATGGTATCGACTTTACTGGAGGTAGAAACTATGTGGTAAGATTTGATAAAGATGTAAATGCTGAAGATATCGAACAGAATTTAGTGAAAATATTCAAAACTGAAGACGGTAAAAACTCTTCTGTGGAAGCTAAAACTTTTGGAAACGACAGACAGCTGAAAATCTCTACAGACTACCTTATTGAAGATGAATCTTTAAAAGCTGACCAAACGGTAGAACAGAAATTATATGAAGGATTAAAAGCAAACTTACCTGTTAACACGACATTGCACGATTTCAAATCTGCAGATAAAGAACATGCAGGAATTATTTCTTCTGAAAAAGTAGGACCTACAGTAGCAGATGATATCCAGACTCATGGTATTCTTGCGGTAGTAGCTGCTTTAGCGGGGATCTTCATCTACATCTTACTTAGATTTAGAAAATGGCAATTCTCATTGGGTGCTGTTGTGGCACTATTCCATGATGCGGTAATTATTTTAGGGGCTTATTCATTGCTTCACAAATTTATGCCGTTCAACATGGAGATCAATCAGGATTTCGTTGCAGCGATTCTTACGGTATTGGGTTACTCAATCAATGATACCGTTATTATCTTCGATAGAATTAGAGAGTATTTAAGAGAGAAGAAAGCGTTAACATTAGCTGGATTATTTGATGACTCTATCTCAAGTACATTGGGTAGAACATTCAACACTTCATTCACAACGATTCTTGTAATCTTAGCAATCTTCATCTTCGGTGGTGATAACTTAAGAGGATTTATGTTTGCGATGTTAATCGGTATTGGATTCGGTACCTATTCATCTATCTTTATTGCATCGGCTATCGCGTATGACTTCCTTAAGACAGGAAAAGAAGACGAGGTACACGGCAAAACGACAAGTACAAAAGAAGTACTTGCTTCAAAATAAGACCAACTACAATAAATAAGTAAAGACCGTTTCGAAAGAAGCGGTCTTTTTTTGTGAGGTTTGAGGGCTTCTGGGTCACGAGATTTGTGTTTAAAAAAATTAATATGTAAAGTTCAAAGTTTGAATTTATATTTACCAGTCCAAATCTGAAATCTGATGTCTATCGTCTGGTGTCTGATGTCTAGTATCTTGACTCTTGATTCCCAACTAAACCCCACAATTTAGAATCATTATATTTCAGATTTGATTAATTTTGCACCACTATGGAAAACTCAAGGAAAAAAGCAGCCATCGGCTTTATATTTATTACTCTGCTCATCGACATTACAGGATGGGGAATCATTATTCCTGTAGTTCCCAAATTAATTGAGGAACTGATTCATGCCGATATCAGTGAAGCTGCGAAATATGGTGGCTGGCTTGGTTTTGCCTACGCATTTACTCAGTTTATCTTTTCTCCGGTCGTAGGAAACCTAAGTGACAAATACGGAAGGAGACCTATTATTCTGATCTCGCTTTTCGGTTTTGCAGTAGATTATATTTTCCTTGCGCTTGCACCAACCATTTGGTGGCTCTTTCTCGGAAGAGTCATCGCTGGCCTAACAGGAGCCAGTGTAACAACGGCAAGTGCTTATATTGCAGATATTTCTACTGATGAAGACAGAGCTAAAAACTTCGGTCTTATCGGAGCTGCTTTTGGTCTAGGATTTATTATAGGACCTGTATTAGGTGGACTTCTTGGACATTATGGGGCTAGAGTGCCTTTCTATGCGGCGGCAGGATTATGTTTTTTAAATTTCCTTTACGGGTACTTTGTTCTTCCTGAGAGTTTAGATAAAGATAAAAGGAGAGAATTCGACTGGAAACGTGCCAATCCTATCGGTTCATTTAAATTTTTAGGTAAACACCCGGAAATTTCAGGATTGATCTTTGCCCTTATTTTAATTTATATTGCAGGCCATGCCGTACAGAGCAACTGGAGCTTTTTTACCATGTATAAATTCAATTGGACAGAAAAGATGGTTGGTTTATCATTGGGAGTTGTAGGCGCTTTAGTAGGTCTGGTACAGGGTGTTCTGATCCGTTGGACAACTCCGAGGCTAGGTGAACAGAAAAGTATTTATTACGGATTGGCGCTGTATGCATTGGGAATGCTTCTGTTTGCTTTTGCAACAGAGGGCTGGATGATGTTTGCCTTCCTGGTTCCTTACTGTTTGGGAGGAATCTGTGGACCTGCGCTTCAGTCGGTGATCACGAAAAGTGTTCCATCTAATGAACAGGGTGAACTTCAGGGTGCACTGACCAGTTTAATGAGTGCCACTTCCATCGTAGGACCGCCATTGATGACCAATCTGTTTTACTTCTTTACCCATGATGAAGCGCCTTTTGAGTTTTCAGGAGCACCGTTCTTCCTGGCGTTTATTTTAATGGCCATAAGTGTGGTAATGACCTATTATGCGTTTCAGAAAAAAAATAAAAGACTGATCAAAAAACTCTAATTATTTTAAATTAAACAGATCGTATGAGCCGTATTCCCCAATATAAACCTGATGATTTCAAACCCATCCTGGATATAGATTGGGAGGAAAAGAGTACGGCAAAAAAAGAACTGAATGAGTTTTTTATAGAACCTCTACAGATACTTAAGGATGCCAAAACTCCTTCCCAGCCGCACCGGAAAACGGTCAATGATTTTATATTCATCAGGAAGGGGAGTGTAGAAAAAATGGTATGTTCAAGCCTGTTTGATGTGAAGGAAGGAATGATCATGCTCCTTCCTCCGCATAAGATCCGGACATTTATCCATAACACACCCGATTTGGAAGGATTTTACTGTCACTTTTCCAATGACTTCATCGCAGACGGCCCGGGTTTGAAGTATTTACATGACATATTGAACCACGCTGATATTATCTATGATCCAACTCTGTTTCTTGATCAGGAACATCGTGAGCGGATTTTTGTGATTCTTCAGCAGATGGAATCTTTGTATCAGCAGAACCGGAATCTGGATCTTATCCGTTTGTATCTTTTTACTCTGTTGGGAGAAATCCGGCATTTTATAGAAAAACTTCCACGCCATGATCTTTCAGTGAATGAAACGTTGGTTTTTCGTTTCCGGAAGCTGATCACTAGTCAGATTCAGAATTTACATTCGGTGAAAGAATATGCGGACCTTCTCAGTGTTTCTCCTAATCATCTCAATAAAACGATAAAAAATACAACAGGCAAAACGGCTTCAGAAATTATCAATGAGTCTTTATTAATGGAAGCAAAAGCCCTGTTATCGCTGCCCCATCTTTCTGTCTCAGAAATTGCCTTTGCTTTAGGCGTTGACGATGTTTCCTACTTTTCACGATTTTTCAAAAAACACAGCGGGATGAGCCCTTCCGATTACCGAAAAGGGATTGATTTGTCCTGATAATCGATTTATATGTTCTAACCATCTTCTCCTGTAATCCGGAATTTTGCGGATATAATTGATCACGGTTAAAACATGAAAAAAATAATTCTTTTCGCAGCAGGACTGTTTCCGCTGCTGTTTAATTCCCAGACCCATATCCCGGCTTCCAATCCGCCGGTATCATTTGAAGCCTTAGCCGGGAATAAAGGATTTGCTTCACAGATGACGGTAAATAAAGCATTTGAAGGAAGCAAAAGACTCGGTTTCTTCAGTGTGGCCAATATCTCTTCGAAATGGGATGAGAACAATTCCAAAGATGCCATGATCCAGGCCAATCTGACCTTTGAGGTTCTCAAAAATCTTCGTTTGGTGGGAGGTTCTCACTACACGCCTAATACAGGCCTCCGACCGACTGCCGGCTTTATGTATGCTAAAAATTTTAATGATTTCTTACTGATTGTCAATCCAAGGTTTATAGGGTTTTCCAAAAGCAGCATTGCCGAAGGTTTTGTCATGATAGAGTACAAGCCTAAAATCAGTGAAAACTGGAAAGGATATTCCCGCATCCAGGGGCTGTATTCCGAAACGATAAAAGACGGTGAACATGCCCGGAGTTATCTGATGCTTAGAGCGGGAGTGAGTTATAAAACCATCAGTTTTGGTGCAGGAGTCAACTTCGACAGCTACGGACCTTTTAAAGAAAGTAAGCATAATTACGGGGTATTTGCGGCAGCAAGATTATTTAACTAGACCCCAATTTTATACAATCATTTAATTTTTTTACTATGAAAGATTTATTTTTTAAAACGAATGATACATGGACAGGGACTGTTCTCAGATGGACATTAAGCATCATCTTTATCCCACACGGACTTCAGAAAATGTTCGGACTTTTCGGTGGAATGGGATTCAGCAAAACACTGGAGATTTTTACACACGATCTGCATCTCCCGTTTGCAGCGGCTTTGACGGTAATTATGGTAGAATTTTTAGGCTCATTCCTTTTGTTAGTGGGTTGGGCAGCCAGATTTTGGGCGCTATTATTTATTGGACTCATGATTGGCATTATGATAACCGCTCATATTCAGAACGGGTTTTTTATGAACTGGTTCGGAACTCAGAAAGGAGAGGGTTGTCAGTTTGATATTCTGGTAATCGGAATGGCCG
Organism: Chryseobacterium sp. OV279; assembly: GCF_900128945.1. Lineage (GTDB taxonomy): Bacteria > Bacteroidota > Bacteroidia > Flavobacteriales > Weeksellaceae > Chryseobacterium. Next base: position 892,196 of record NZ_FQUD01000002.1, read on the forward strand.
TTGCTCTTTTATTTGAAGGCGCAGGAAGAATATCAGTAGATGGATGGTTATTTAACCGGAAAAATGGATAATAATCAAAGGCTATAAGCTAATAAAACAGGGAAGCCATTACAGCTTCCCCGTCTTCTATTGAAAAATATAATAATGTGTTCAGAGTTTTTACGGATAAAGTGATTTTGTTCCGTTGCTTACTACATTGCTTCCCAATCCGGAAAACGATACAGAGAAATTATTGGAATTAAAGCTTAAAGAACCTGTAGGGGTACATAATCCAAGCGCATATCTACATTGTCCGTAGGCGCCGGTTCTCTTCGTAACTTTACTTTCACTTTTTGCTTTTCCTAAGCTGATATTCCCCCAGTCGCTCACGTCTACATTAGAAACCGTAGAACCGGAATAATAGATCGTGATCTGATACCCGACTTCTCCTCTTTTAGAACCCCAAAGCCATTTTGCAGTCCACCATTCTTTGAACCATTTTGAAGCCACCTTCGCCTGAGCATCGGTAGGAGAAACTTCAGTAGTTCCTCTGGCATCCATCATCACAAGTCCGGCAAATACATTATCCCAGATAATGCCCGACTCATTATAGAAACAAAGAGAAGTGAATTGCTCTCCTTTATGAGTCCATGAAATTTCAAGAACGTCAGTTCCTGTTTTAATTTGCTCTGAAGCCGCTTCTTTAAGACCTTTTTGAGCCTCAACGAGTTGATCTCCGGAGAATAATGCTCCTATTTTTCCCACTTTTACAGTTTCCGGAGCCAGAATATTTCCTTCTGCTGTAAACTGATCTCTGTCAGAAATTAATTCCTGAGAGATGTCTATTCCTTTTTGAGTTGACAGTTTTCCTAGAACTGTGATTCCTGTGATTTGCAGGTCATTGTTCAGATACTGTTCAAGATTTTTCTTGGAATCGTTAATTTGTGTCTGAACATTCTCCGGAACAACCTTCAATCCGGGTGTAATTTCCTTTTTCAGATCAGCAGATGATACCTTAGAGGCAACAGGTTCCTGCATGATTTCACTGTTTTCATTCTGACAGGCAGTAAGCGTAAGTACCGATATCACGGCAAAAAGCTTGAAAGTAGTAACAAGTTTTTTCATAGTAAATATTTAATGATTTTGTGTGTAATAAATATAAAGAAATATATCATAACTCCCATTTATTTGAATTAAATATTTGTTAACTGAAAGTTGTGGAGAGGTTAAGGGGAGAGGACAAGATGCTAGATGTCAGATTTCAGACACGAGACATGAGACTTTAAGACTGATGTCAATGGTGAATTTTGCTTCGCAAGTGAATGGTGAATTTTAAAAACCAAGATGCTAGATGTCAGATACGAGACATGAGATTTTGGTGCAGAGGTCAATGGTAAATTTTGCTTCGCAAGTGAATGGTGAATTTTTATAGTAGACGTGAGATTTCAGATATATGAACGGTGGCTTCGGGTACCTTAGCCACCAGATATTACGCTCCTGATTGAATATTCTAATGAATAAGTGATATTTCAAATGGTGGCTGAGGCACTCGAAGCCACCATCACCTATAAACCCAATTTACACTAAGACTCTCAAACCCTCAAACTCATAAACGTTCCAACTCAAAACCCTTGAACAGGTAACCCGAAACCCACACCTCGCCCCCAAAATCTTAAAATTTGTTTAAAATTTTAGTTTACTGTAAATAAATAGTATAAACTTTCGTAATTTTACCCCATGGAATTAAGCATTGGAGAAATGGCATTGATCGCAGTGGCGATTGTTGTATTATTCGGTCCGGATAAACTTCCTCAGATAGCACGTGACTTAGGGGCGGGCGTTAGAAAGATGCGCGGTGCAGTGGAAGACATTAAAACTGAGATCATGAAAGAAACTGATAACCCGGTTTCCGAGATCAAGCGTGAAATTGAGAAGGTAAAAGATGCGGCAAAAGACTTCAATCCCATGAAGGATATTGAAAAAGATATCGTCACAGAACCTTCGACTACTAATGAACCTCCAAAAATAAAGCCTGCCGACGACGAAACCTACGAAGGGCCTGTAAGCAGATAATTCATGGAGGAAATCATTCAGGAGGACAAAAAGGTTTTTCTATACCTTAATAATTTGGGCGATACTTCCTTCGACCAGCTGTGGATGCTGATTTCCAGCACATGGATCTGGGTACCGCTTTATATTATATTTCTTTACTTTTTATACAAAAACTATAAACTAAAATCTTTAGTTTTCATCCTTATATTCATTGCACTTGGAGCTACGGTTTCAGATCAGCTGGCCAGTGTTTTCAAATATGGAGTGGCCAGGCTGCGGCCCTGCCATGATCCGAGTCTGGAACATTATATGAGGATTGTGAAGTGCGGCGGACAGTACGGGTTTTATTCTGCCCATGCGTCCAATACCTTCTTTCTGGCAGCTTATTTAAGTATTTTATTGAAAAAGAAGCTCAATTGGTTTCCATATGCTATATTTGTATGGGCTGTAGTAGTTTCTTATAGCCGAATATATTTAGGAGTTCATTTCCCGATAGATATTTTGGTGGGGGCGTTTGTTGGATCTTTATTGGGAGTGATATTTGGAGTACTCGCCAAAAAAGTCATCAACAAACAAACTATAACTTCATGAAAAAAACTTTATTACTGACAGCATTCTTATGCTCCTCATTCAGCCTTTACGCACAGGACAAAAAAACAGCCGAAGAATGCTTCAAAAAAGCAGACTATAAATGCGCTGAAGAACAATACACCAAACTGGCAGAGAAAGAGCAGATTCAGAAATATCAGTCTGAATATTACAACAGTCTGGGGACAGCCCAAAGAAGACTGGGAAAAACTACACTGGCTTTGAGGTCGTATGATTCAGCTTTAAAGGCTAATCCTTTGTCGGCTCCGGTGTATGCCAATCTCGCTTCATTAAACAGCCAGAAGGGAAATAAAGCCAAAGCACTGGAATACATTGCAAAAGGTCTCACCATCGATGCTGAGAATCCTGAATTTTATCTTACCCGTTCCAAAATTTATGACAGCCAGGGAAAAAAAGATCTTGCTTTAAATGATCTGAAGCAAATTTTAACCTTTGCTCCCGATAATATTTACGCCAAAACAGGACTGGCTAATCTGAAGAAAAATAACGGCGATCTGGACGGTGCTTTAAAAGATTACAATCAGCTGATCTCTGAAAAACCGGAATCACTTCTCTACAACGGAAGGGCAGATGTTTATTTCAAAATGAAAAAGTCTAAAGAAGCCCTTACGGATGTGAATAAAGCCATTTCCATTGATCCGAAATTTGCTCATTCTTACGTAACCAAAGCATTGATTTTATTCGATACGGCAAAACCTAAAGAAGCCTGTGAAAACCTTGACCGTGCCGTCAATTTAGGCTATGAAAAGGCTATTTTAGCAGATTATTATATGAAGTGTGTTGCAAAACCAAAATAAATTAATAGTTCCTACTATTTTTAAACCCATTAAGAAAGATATATAGATGTTGAATATTGTTCTTGTAGAACCCGAAATACCCAACAATACAGGTAACATAGGACGATTATGTGTAGGGACAGAAAGTAAATTACACCTGGTTCATCCATTTGGATTTGTCATCAATGATAAAAACCTGAAACGGTCCGGTTTGGATTATTGGGTGCATCTTGATGTTTCAGAATATGCCAATGTGGAGGAATGGATCAATAGTATTCCGGACCCTTCCCGTGTTTTCTTAATGAGTTCACATGCTGAAAAATCCTATCTGGAAAATGAATTTCAGGATGGTGATTGGCTGGTGTTCGGTAAGGAAAGTGTAGGTTTGAGTAAAGACGTTCTGGATAGTTTTGAGAATCATCTTACCATACCGATGTCAAAACTGATCCGAAGCTTTAATATTGCCAATTCCGTTGCTTTTGTAATTGGTGAAGCAAAAAGGCAGATTGGTTTAAAATTTTAAATATCCATTCTGAAACCCAGAAAAGTTTTAATCATTATGATAAGGCTTTTCCTGCAGGATCTCTTTAAAAATAAATTTATTGAGATTTAAAATATCTTTAGCCAAAATTCATGTATTAAACTTTTCGAGTTTAGTATAATTACTTCCTATCATAAATAAACAACATATTGAGAGAAAAACACTTCGATCTCTTTCTGTTTTTTGAATTGATCAATTAGGACTTTAGTCTTTGTGATTAGCTCGTATTTTCAATAAACGAAAATAATTTTGATATCTTTTGTTATAAATATTCGTCCTATTTCGATACATTTTCAAATCCTTTTCCTTTACAATCTCTATCAGAATTTATGGAGTTGAACTCTATTAAAGCGATAGGGATAGTTAATGATGAATCAAATATTTTAGTTTGAAAAATTAAATTGTAAAATTTTCAAATTCAGATATTTTAGTCACTTCTTTAAGAATTAATTTGTAGTTTAGCTCAAAACTATGTGTAATTTATATATTAATAATCAAAATTTCATTTTTTTTAATAATTTGAGTAATTTTTATACTGCACTACAGATATTATTTTTATTTTAAATCACTAAACAACTAGAAGTATGATGCCTGACTAAATTTTAATACAACCAATATATACTAAAAACTAATGATGACACATGAAAAACTAATTAAATTACTAAAGAATTATGGAGAAATTTCCAAGGAAGACGAAATTGACATAGCAGCTAAATTTATATTTCAAAAAACTAAGAAAAAAGAAATATTAGTGGGACAAAACTCTTCGTGTAATAAACTTTTCTTTGTAATAGAAGGATTTATAAGGGCATATTCCATTAATGACAAAGGAAACGAGGTTACCAGAATGATAGCCTGGGAGGGTAACTTTTTAACTGATATTGTTGGATTCAGGGATCAGAATATCAATCAGGAAATAATCGAAAGTCTTACAGATTCATTTTTGCTATTCATTACAAAGAATAATTTTGATTCACTGTTAAATTCATCTGAAAATTTTAAAAAGATTTATATCAAAGTGCTTGAAGAATATAGTAATATGCATATGAAAAAACTTCAGCTCATCAATATTGTTGATATTTCCCTTAAAATGAAATACTTTAAGGAACATTTTCCTGATCTGGTATTTAAATTAAATGATAAAATTTTAGCTTCTTTTCTGTCAATTTCCAGAGAAACTTTAGTGAGGCATAAAAAAATTTGGTGATGAATTCAATAAAGTGTGATTTAAATCATACTTTATTTGATATTTGTTAAATATGTTTGTGTCGTTATAATATCCATTATTAGTACTAATTGTGATTCTCGGGTTTTCTTTTGAACCTTTAAAAAAATCAACAGATAGTGAGATTATGCGAACACGATAAAATTTGTATAGGGTCATTTTAACGTTCAAGACCAAAGGAACAAAAAATTAATATGTCATGAAAAAAATAATCTTTTTAAGCGCAGGTGTTTTATCACTTATGTTAATGTCTTTTACAGGCGACAAAGAAAAAGTAATTGAAAGTGATGGAAAAACAATTTTAATTAAAGACACCAGTAAAATCTCTGAAGCTGATTTGAAAAAACTAGGAGAATTAGTGGTTGGATGGACATTCTGTGATACACAGGGTATAAGCAATGAATGCAAAACCAAATCTTTAAACCACCCTGATGTGCCCGTACAACAAGCACAATTGCAAAAAATAATTGACAAATATAACAGATAGTTCAAGATTTGTAAGATATGTAAGTTCCTTGCATTTTTATGTGAGGAACTTTTTTTACAACTGATAAAATGAAATATATTAACATAACCATATTTGTGATAATCATTACAAAATTGATCATAAACGGGATTAGCTCAACCACTGAAGGCTTTTGTACATTTTATGATTATGAAAGAAATGAGGCAACAAAAAAAATAGCAGATGTCAATGATATAGGCCATTATTTTTGGTATTACACAGGCTTTAACACCGGGTATGGTTTCTTTGCACCCAATGTTTCCAGTGATTTCATTATTCTTACAAAATATAATGAAGGATCTTTTGTAAGTTCTGGTTTCTTACAGACCAGAGAAGGGAAATTAAGATTTCTAAATGCAAACGGTATTTTTTTAGAGAATATCAAAAATGGATGGTCTCCAAAAAATAAGGAAAAAATAAGCTACAATAAAGCAGTACTGAAACAAATAAATGCATCATTTAGAAAAAAACATAATATAAATGATTGTGAGACAAAAGTCTATCTTTATGATTTTCCGAGGCTTTATAGTTCTGATAAGAGGATTAATTTAATACCAATAGACAGTGTTAGATAGCGTACAGGAAAAATTTAAACTGAAGGAAATTTTCTATAATCCGGAGTTTATCTTATTTTTCAGGGTTTCCATAGGAATGGTGATCCTGTTGCATTTTATTTCTTACTGGCAGGATTTTGATTTGTTATATGGGAAGAACAGCATTATCCCGATTGAGCTTAACAGAGCTTATGAAGGCACAAAATATTTTACCACAACAGATATATTATTATTTTTAGAAAAGTATTTCACCTATAATTCTTCGGTACTTATTTTTAAAGGTACTTTTGTTGCTTTATGCATTTGTATCATTTTAGGTTTTTACAGCAGGGCTTCCGCTTTGCTTTTACTTTTTCTTCAGATATCCGTTGTTAAATCAGGCATACAGTTTTCCTATGGAGCAGATTATTTTGAAAGTATGTCTTTATTTTATATTATTTTCTTTCCTTCAGATATCAGATTTTCTCAGTTAAATACAAAAACAAGAGATTTTACTATTTTCAAAAGAACCATTCAGTGGCATTTATGTATCTCTTATTTTTTTTCAGGTTTTGATAAAATATTGGGATTCAATTGGTGGAATGGAGAATCAATCTGGAAAGCATCCCATTTGCCGAATTTTACAAGATATATTGAACTGAATTCTATAACAGATAATCCCATAGTTTATATTATATTGGGATGGATAACCCTAATAATAGAAATATTTTATCCGTTATTTATCAATATAAATCATACCAGGAAAGTATGGTTATTTTTAACTATAGGAATGCATGTAGGCATAATAGTACTTTTTAACCTGTATTTTTTTGCCTCAATAATGATTATCTGGAACCTTACAGCTTATTATTTTAATTATTACGATGATGAAAAAGTTTAAACTACTAATCTTTATAGTACTGATTTCCAATGTTCTTTTTTCCCAAAATTATAAAGTTATTTATGATATAGCTTGGAAACCGTCTATAGAAAATAAAACTTTGGTGAACGATTTGGGAGTTTTAATTATCAATCAGTCAAAATCTTTTTTTAGCGGGTATGAAAATTTCAGAGATGATTCTTTGAAATCTTCTGTTGTTAAAAAATTTATTGAGGGAACCCAAAAAGGTAATCTGAGATTTCCGGAAGCAAGAAATAAATCAAGATTTCAAAAAGTAATTTTTAAAAACCTGTCGAATGATAGTCTTACACAGGAAGAAAAATTTTTTGTGACATCATTTCATATTAATTTTAACTGCAAAATGAATTGGAAGATGGAAAAAGATGAACCAAAAAATTATTTTGGATATACCTGTAAGAAAGCTACGTTAAATTTCGGAGGCAGGAAATGGACAGCATGGTATACTACAGAGATCCCGATCTCAGACGGGCCATATAAATTTCATGGTTTGCCAGGATTAATATTATCTATATCTGATAACAAAGGCGAATATGATTTTCATATAAAAGCAATAATAAAAGAGACTAATGACCTTCAATATAGAAGTTTCGGGCTACCTAAGCCTATAAAATTATCTTCTGAAAAATGGTTCGCTTATTATGAAAAATATAAAAAACAACCTTCAATAGTTTATGAAAACATTAATAGTGAAACTACTACTTATGTGATTAATGGGAAAGAAATAGGACGTAATGAGAAAAATGATTATGATATAAGGCAAAAGAAATATTTATTAGAAAATAATAATGAAATAGAAATTGTCAATACCTGTAAGTAATACTTTAGTTTCTGGTCTTGTTATGAAAAATCAGTCGTTATGATAAGGCTTTCCCTGCAGGATCTGGTCCGCACGGTAAAGTTGTTCCACAATAAATAAACGGATCATCTGATGCGTGAATGTCATTTTAGATAATGACATTTTTTCGTTAGCTCTGCTATAGATTTCCTCTGAAAAGCCATAAGCACCTCCGATTAGAATATGAACCTTTTTAACCGAAGAATTCATCCAGGTATCAATTTTCTGGGCAAATTCACGGCTAGTGAACTGTTTCCCTTTTTCATCAAGGATGATGACAAGATCGTTTTTGTCAATATAATTTAAGAACAGCTTAGATTCTTCCTTCTTCAAAAGATCAGGAGAAAGGTTTTTTGCATTTTTCACATCAGGAATTTCTGTGATCTCAAAATTCCAGTGTTTGGGAAGCCGGGTCAGATAATAGCTGATCAGAGAAGTGATCTCCTTGTCATCTGTTTTTCCGATACAAAGTAAGCTGATTCGCATGTATAAAGGGTTTCAAAAGGCAAAGATACCATTTTTGTGTTGGAAAATGGGAGAGATGCATCAAAGCGAGACTGAAAACGTTAAAATTGGAAAACCTGCATATTTCGGTTTTTCCAATGCATCAATCATTTACTATTTAAATTCTTTTATTTTACATCTTTCTGTTTTAAAGGATAAACGTGGAAGGATTGATCTGTTGGATAATTGCTATTTTTTAGCGTGCCATGTATTGGAATAAGGATAAGGAAAATGTTTATATTTGTACAAAGACTTATGTGAAACAGCCGATGCTTCTCTGTTAAAGGAGATAAAATCCGTTGTTTTACGAAGTGAAATACACCAAATAGATGAGTATTAAAATTCCCAGATTTATCTTGAAAATTCAAGAGTTTTTTGACGGCATACATATTCCTGTTCTCGGAATATCGCTTTGGCAGATGTTTCAGATCTATATTTCCGGAATTTTCAAAGGGAATATCGGAAGAAAAGCGGCGGCCATTTCCTGGAGTTTTACCATCAGTCTCTTTCCCTTTTTACTCTTTTTGCTTTCTGTTTTGCCCTATATGCCGCATTATGATAAGCTTCAGTTTTATATTTTTGAAGTGCTGATGCATAACGTTTTTCCATCCAATATGGAAGGCGATGTAAGAGGATATATTGAAACCAATATCATCCCGAATATGAAAGGGATCAGTAACCTGACGATCGTTCTGGCATTAGTTTTTGCAACGAACGGAACCTTTTCGCTCATCAACGGATTTAATGAAAATTCAGACGAAAAACTCACCGATGTCAAGGAATTTATTCTTTCATTCTTTATCACAATTGGCTTTATTACGATTGTATTTCTAGCGCTTTTCGGGGTGTATTATGTGGAGGTTGTTATGAAGCTTTTCACGCCGGCTTATGATATTTCGTGGCTGGTGAATAATCTTTCTAAAATTATTGGATTTGTTTCTTTTCCGCTCTTTTATTTCATTCTTCTAACCCTTTTCTACTGGTTGGGTACTGTGAAAATTGCGAGATTCAGACAGGCGGTTCCGGGTGCTATTTTAACGACGGTTCTCTTCGTTCTGACTACTTTTATTTTCGCGATCTACGTTAAAGATATTGCCCGTTACAACGTCCTTTACGGATCCATTGGAAGTATGATCCTTCTAATGGTTTGGGTAAATGTAAACGTATATCTTCTCCTGTTCGGGAATGAACTTAATATGGCCCTGAGAAAACTGAGGATTGAAAAACTACTTTCTGATGAAATTAAAAGAGAAGCCGTTCATTTCCACAGCGCAATAACAGAACCGAATCTGGAAAGCGACGAAGAACACCGGAGAAAGCTGGAAGAGAAGAAAAAAGATTAATTCTCTACAGCATTCACGTCTTCCTTCGAACTCATACTTAAGATCACAAATCCTAAAACTGCCGCTAGAAAAGAAGCGATCAGAATGGCAAATTTAGCCTCGTCCTGAATGGGAATATCATCTTTAAAGGAAAGAAGCGCTATAAAAATAGACATTGTAAATCCTATTCCCGCGAGAAGCCCGACACCAGCCATCTGTGGCCACGTACTGTTTTGAGGTAGGGAACTGAGTTTTAGTTTAATGGCAATAAACGAGAACAGATTGATCCCGATCAGTTTTCCTAAAATCAACCCGCAGATAATTCCCATTCCTAACGTACTCGTAACTCCCGCTACCATTTCACTGGTAAACGCAATATTGGTATTCGTTAAGGCAAATATCGGCATGATCAGAAAACTTACCGGAAAATGAAGCTTATGCTCCAGCTTTTCAAGAGGAGAAATGTCTACATTCGAAACATTCGTAGGAATGGAGAAGGCAAGTAAAACCCCCGCTATGGTCGCATGAATCCCTGAATGATGCAGGAAATACCATAAAAACAATCCCGGAATAATATAAAAAACAAGGCGTGTAACCTTGAAAAAGTTTAATAAAAATAATAAAGCTGCTGTTCCAAAGGATAACAGCAGATATGTCCAGTGGATCTGTTCCGTATAAAAAACAGCAATCACCAGAATTGCGCCCAGATCATCTACAATGGCCAGTGCAGCAAGAAATATTTTGATCGAATTCGGAATCTTTTTCCCAAGCATTGAAATGATAGCCAGTGAGAAGGCGATGTCCGTGGCCATAGGAATTCCCCAGCCGCTGCTGTAATCCGTCCCGGCATTGAAAAAGGTGTAGATCACCGCAGGAACCAGCATTCCGCCTACAGCTGCAAAAATAGGAAGTGAAGCGTTTTTAAAAGAAGAAAGTTCTCCTTCTACCATTTCCCTTTTGATTTCCAGTCCTACCAGCAGGAAGAAAACAGCCATAAGGCCGTCATTGATCCAGATGCTGACCGGATAGGTAAGATGGAACAGTGAAGTACCTACTTCTTTGTCTAAAAAGTTCTGGAAACCTTCACCGGCAGACGAATTAGCGATTAATAATGAAACCAGTACACAAAAAATAAGGATAATTCCTGATGCCTGATTACTGCTGAAAAATTTTTTAAAATAGAGAGATAAATTCATGCCTATGATTGTACTCGTCTCACTCTTGAAACGCCGTCAATATTTTTAAGTTTTTTAAATGTTTCTTCCAACTGACCTTTGTTTTTCACTTCGAGATTGATGTTCCCAGTAAAAATGCCGTTGTTGGATTCTATGGACATACTTTTCATGTCCATTCCCATACTTCCGCTGATCACGGTGGTAATATCGTTAATCATTCCCATTCTGTCGAGACCTTCAATTTCAATCTTCACTCTGTTCTTGAAGCTTTCCGCATTCACCCATTTGGCAGGGATCACACGGTAATCGTACTGAGCTCTCAGGTTGATGGCATTCGGGCAGTTGTCGCTGTGAACTTTAATACCATCAGAAATCGTAATAAATCCGAAAATTTTATCTCCGGGAATTACCGTACAGCATTTCGCATAGGAATAATTCAGTTTTTCTTCATCTTTTCCGAAAATGATCATGTCAAGGTTCTGCTCTTTCGGCTCCTCATAATGCACGTTTTTCGGTGGTGATTTTCTGAATCTGGAAAGTAAATTATTAAATACATTTTTACTTTCAATATATTTTCTCAGGCTGCTGACATCCAGTTCGTTACTTTGAAATTTAAGGAAGAGTTCCTGAGAGGTCTTTAAATTAAAGAATTTCTGAAGTTTGTTGACCTCTTCATCATTAAAATTGATCTTTGCATGGCGCAGCTTTCTCTGAAGAATTTCTTTTCCTTCTTCTACCAGCTGGTTTTTCTGAGAGTTCAGATAACTTTTGATCTTCGACTTCGCTTTGGATGTAACCACAAATTCCAGCCAGTCAGACTTCGGTTTCTGGTTTTGAGAAGACAAAATGTCGATCTGATCACCATTTTGAAGAACATAGGAAATAGGAACGAGCTTTCCATTGATCTTTGCCCCAAGACATTTCATCCCAAGGTCAGAGTGAACGGAAAAAGCAAAATCCAGTGCCGTAGCATTGGTGGGAAGGATTTTAATTTCCCCTTTTGGCGTAAATACAAATACTTCCTTAGAATATAAATTGAGCTTAATATTATCTAAAAGTTCAGACGTAGAAAGGTTTTGCTGCTGTTCAAGAACTTCACGGATCTCAGTTACCCATCTTTCGAAATTACGGTCTTCAGAGCTCTGTTTGTAGCCTTCTTTGTATTTGTAGTGTGCGGCAACTCCTTTTTCTGCAATCTCATTCATCCTTTCCGAACGGATCTGTACTTCGATCCATTTTTTATCCGGACCGAGAACCGTTAAATGGAGACTTTCATATCCGGTAGAACGGGGCTGCGTGATCCAGTCTCTCATTCTTGAAGGGTTACTGTGATAAACGTCGGTTACGATAGAATAGATCTTCCAGGCAAGAAATTTTTCGTTTTTTGCATCCGATTTGTAAATAATCCTGATGGCATAATTGTCAAAAACTTCCTCGAAAGAAACCCCTTGCTTCAGCATTTTCCTGTAAATAGAAGAAATAGCTTTTGCTCGGCCTTTGATATTAAAGTTTAAACCTTCTTCTTTTAATCTCTCCGAAACTTCGGTTTTAAACTCCTCAATATATCGTTCACGGTTTTCTTTGGCAGATTCCAGTTTCTCCGTGATCTCGTTGTAAACTTCGGGATTGTTATATTTTAATGAAAGATCTTCAAGCTCTGATTTGATATTGTACAGACCCAGACGGTGCGCCATGGGAGCGTAAATATAGACAGTCTCCGAAGCAATTTTTTTCTGCTTATCCGGAGCCATGCTTTCCAGCGTTCGCATATTGTGAAGGCGGTCGGCAATTTTAATCAGAATTACCCTGAAATCTTCGGAAAGCGTCAGTAAAAGTTTTCTGTAATTTTCAGATTGTACAGAAATGTTCTGATGGTTCATGATCGAGATCTTCGTGAGCCCGTTCACAATATTGGCGATCTTTTCTCCAAAAATCTTTTTCAGATCTTCATAGGTGTAGTCCGAATCCTCTACCACATCGTGCAGCAGGGCACAGGCAATGGAAGTAGCTCCCAGACCAATCTCGGTTGCTACAATTTTAGCAACGGCAATGGGGTGGTAGATGTAAGGTTCGCCGGATTTTCTCCTTTGATCCTTGTGAGCATCCAATGCGATATCGAATGCCTTCCGGATGAGCTTGTTATTTTCCTCGTCCAGAGTTCTGTATGTATTAGAAATCAGATCCTTATACCGGGCAAGGATCTCTTTATTTTCCTGTTCTAAATCGTAACTCATTTGTGCTAATGCCTATATTTAAACGAAAATACGAAATTTTTTAAACTTTTCACGCATAAAAAATCCGCAGAACGCTCCGCGGATTTCCGGTTATTAGATTTTATGTTTTTGTCAGAATTTCACTTCTGAATCCATGCCGCTGCTTGATGCCTTTATTTTCACATCGGGGCTGTTATGGATGTCGGCTCTGTTTCTGGCATCGATAAATCTTTTAAGATTATCATAATTCGCCTGCCCAATACCCATATTCTCGAATAAATAGGTCTTCAGTACTGAATTTTGGCTAAAAATATTCCGGGCGCCATCAGTTTGGTTATTATCTTTTACCGCAACACTCGCCAGGTACTGAGAGGTTTCAGAGCCGTTGTTAAGATATACTATGTAATCTGAATTTTCAAATCCTGAATTTTCTAGATCGGCTTCAAGCTTTTTGTAATCGCTGTGATGTGCAAATAATCCAGCTAATATATTTGACATAAGCAATGGTTTTTAAATTGTACTTAAAGATAATAAATATTTTTCAATATAACTAGTGTAAATTTAATAAAACTTCGTATTTATTATTTTATCTATAATATAATGTTAAAATTGTTAGGAATATCTATTGAACGGGTGTTTAAAATTAACAGTATTCGAATGGGATTTTTTTCTTAATCATTCATATACTCAAGTTCCGTCCAGCCAAACTGATAAAGATAAAGCAGGATCTGATCATAAAAATTGACCGTTCGCAATCCTCCGTTTTTGCCATAATTCACAATTTCTTTATGTTGGTCCGAATCGTAGTTGATGTCCAGGAAATAATTTCCGGTACGTTCTATAGGAGTGTTTTCTGAATTATCAATTTGGGTAAAGTCCATGTCATTCAAAAGGTTTTGAAGCTGGGCTTCATCTTCTTTAGATATTTTCTTAAAGTAGGTTTTATCAGCATCGAGATCATTAAGCCACGTATCATCCAGATACATTTTTTTCTCCTTAAAATCCAGTGTCATGACAAATTTTTCTTCAAACTCTATTCTTACGTTGTTGATTTTATGTTTAACGGGAGCTTTTATATATTCTGTAGCCATATTGTTTTTAATCATCAATACATCAGTATCATAGAAGTTTACAGAATCATAATTTTTTGATGAATCGTATTTTGGCTTTAGAACCTGAATGAGTTTTCCGTCCGGAGAAAGTTTTATGGCGATAGGTTCTTCATGGGTCTCTCTATAGGGATTGAATATTTTGTATTTGCCTGATTTCTGGCTCAGAACGATGGCAATATTTCCCATCTCATCACATAAGTTAAGAGGGAAAACATCAAGAATAGTTTCTCTTCCTTTGTATCCTTTTTTTGCTTTGATATTGACAAGATAGTCGTCCTGGCCATCGTTATTCAGGTCAGAAACGTAAAATGGACGGAGGTTTTCCTTCTTTATTTTTTCTCTGAAAGCTGCAGTGTCGGGAAAAGATGTTTTTGGAGGTAAGCTGTCATTGACCACAAAGTTTTCATAACAGGGATGGGTTTCGAAAATTGCTGCAATTTTTTTTTCGTCTCTTCTCTCTTTACTACACGAAAAGAGCAGGGATATAGAGGCTAATGGCAATATATATTTCATCATTTCCAAAAATAATAATTTTAATCAATTTATTTAATTTTTTCGTTAATTCTGCCATTATATTGTACATCTGCTTTAAATAATTCAAATTTGTTTTTTTTATAAAAATTAATCTACCATGAGAAGAATTTTATTTATTTTTTCCTTACTGTCTTCATTGATGCAGGCGCAGTACAGCTGGACTGCTTTTTCTTATCCACCCGCTAACGGAGGTAGCAGATATGATGATGTCTTTTTTCTGAATGAAAACCTGGGCTGGGCTGTACGAGGCGGTGGCGGCGCTGTTTTTAAAACAACAAACGGAGGAGATACCTGGGTACAAAAGACCGTGAGCGGGCCTGCCAATCAGTATTACCGGAATGTAGAATTCCTTAACGAAAATGTAGGTTTTCTGGGAACTTTGAACAACAGTTTCTATAAAACGGTTGACGGTGGAGAATCATGGCAGAAAGTAAATAATATGTCACCTTATCCTGCTGCGATCTGCGGTTTGGACTGTGTGGGAACTTCTACGGTTTATGGCTGTGGTGCATGGTTTTCCCCGGCCTATATTATAAAATCTACGGATAGTGGCAATACATGGGAGTATATCGATATGTCTGCCTATGCGAATGCTTTGGTGGAGATTACTTTCATTAATGAAAATGTAGGTTTTGTTTCAGGAAATGACAATGACGGAGCTGTCATACTTAAAACACTGGACGGCGGGGCAAGCTGGACAAAAATTTACAACAGCAATATCGCCAGTGAATTTGTCTGGAAAATGCAGCTTCTGGATAATAATAAAATTTTCTGCGCTATTGAATCTGAAGCCACAAATGCCGGGAAGCTTCTGAAATCTGTGAACGGAGGATTTACCTGGGAGACAAAGGATTTTCCGGATCCCTATGTACAGGCTGTTGGTTTCGTGTCGGAAACCCATGGTTGGATGGGCGGCCACAGTACTGGATTTTATGAAACTTTAGACGGTGGAAATACCTGGACCAATACCGGAGTAGGCGGATCTTTGAACAGGATCTTTTTTGTCAACAATAACCTTGCTTTTGCTGCCGGATCCAATATTTATAAGATGACGAGAGGAAGTTTAGACGTTAAAGAAAACCCGGGTGAAAATCAGGAAAGAAAGTTGAAAGTAGAAGTCGTTCCGAATCCTGTAAAAGATAAGCTGAACCTCAATGTTTATTATGTACATACCGATCATATTGTTGTGGGATTGTACGAAGCTTCCGGAAAGTTCATTAAAAATATTCTGAAAGATGATATCAGCGCTAAAGGATTGAAAAAATATTCCCTGGATTTCAATTATCCAAAAGGGAATTATCTTCTTGATGTGCATTCTAATCTGGGAAGACAGTCGATTAAAATAATAAAGTAAGGAAGCTGGAAGCGCGAAGAGGGGAGTTATTGAAGTCTACAGGAGGAATCTTAGAACTGCCTTTTACATCTATATATCGGATCAATTTCAAAACCTGGGGATGTGATCAGCTTTTTTTTAACGCAAAGGTTTACAATAATGATGCATAGTTTAAAGATTGCAAAGACTTAATCGATCTCAGATCGATTCGATTAAGCGGATGTTTTATACCAGTAGCTTCATCAGTGACGCAGTCACACCCTTTGCCTTCCTCAAAACTGAACATTAACAAGCTGAAACTTTGCGTTAAAAAACTTTATCAATCTTAATTTTCTTAATCTGGATTCAAGTTAAAAATAATAAATGCGCAGAGGTTTTCTGCGCATTTACTTTATCATATTTCAATCAGTTTACTTAACTGATGCTTTCATTTTTGATTTCTTCTACTATTTCCGGATTCAACAGGGTAGAAATATCTCCGAAATTACTGAAATCTCCTTCTGCAATTTTTCTAAGAATTCTACGCATAATTTTCCCTGAACGTGTTTTCGGAAGCCCTGAAACAAACTGGATCTTATCAAGCTTAGCAATAGGGCCTATCTGGTCTGAAATCAGCTGATTGATCTCCTTCTTAAGGTTTTCTTTATCACGGCCTTCTCCGGTTTCTTTTAAGATCACGAAGCCATACAAAGCATTTCCTTTGATGTCATGAGGATAACCAACGATTGCAGATTCTGCGACGGCAGGATGCTCATTGATGCTGTCTTCAATAGGAGCGGTTCCTAAATTATGCCCCGAAACAATGATCACATCATCTACGCGGCCTGTAATTCTGTAGTATCCGACTTCATCTCTCAATGCACCATCACCAGTGAAATATTTCCCCGGGAAAGCGCTGAAATAGGTTTCTTTATATCTTTGGTGATCGCCCCAGATCGTTCTTGCAATTCCCGGCCATGGAAATCGGATACAAAGGTTTCCGGTCACCTGGTTTCCTGTAATTTCATTGCGCTTATCATCCATTAAAACAGGCTGGATTCCCGGAAGTGGAAGCGTAGCATAAGTCGGTTTGG
This sequence comes from Chryseobacterium sp. OV279, assembly GCF_900128945.1. Taxonomy (GTDB): domain Bacteria; phylum Bacteroidota; class Bacteroidia; order Flavobacteriales; family Weeksellaceae; genus Chryseobacterium. The sequence continues at coordinate 909,439 of NZ_FQUD01000002.1, forward strand.
TTGGAGTAACAAATGGAAGCGGGGAGATCATGATGCCTCCTGTTTCCGTCTGCCACCAGGTGTCAACCACCGGACATTTTTTCTTTCCGACATGGTCATTGAACCAGTGCCATGCTTCTTCATTGATGGGCTCACCTACAGAACCAATCACTTTCAGCGTGCTCAGGTCATGCTTGTCTACCCATTCCGTGCTTTCTTTAGCTAATGAACGGATGGCGGTAGGAGCGGTGTAAAACTGCGTAATCTTATGTTTTTCGATTACTTCCCAGAAACGGTCCGGTTCAGGATACGTAGGTACACCTTCGAAAATAACGGTGGTTGCTCCATTCAGAAGTGGTCCGTATAAAATGTAGGAATGTCCGGTGATCCATCCGATATCTGCGGTACACCAGTAAATATCGTTTTCTTTATAATTGAATACATTTTTAAACGTATAGGCCGTGTACACCATATAACCGGCAGAGGTATGAAGCATTCCTTTCGGTTTTCCGGTAGAACCTGAAGTGTACAGGATGAAAAGAGGATCTTCTGCATCCATAATAACAGTCACGAAATCAGCGGAGGCTTTTTCATACAGATCAGCCATCCAGTGGTCTCTGCCTTCTTTCATTTTGATCTCGTTGTGTGTTCTTTTCACCACAAGAACGGAGTCTACGCTTGGTGTTTTTTCCAATGCTTCGTCTACGATAGTTTTCAGATCCAGCACTTTATTTCCTCTGTAACTTCCATCTGATGTGATGATCATTTTGGCATTACAGTCGTTGACTCTTGAAGCTACGGCAGAAGCGGAAAACCCTGCAAAGATCACAGAATGCACAGCTCCCAGCTTGGCGCAGGCCAGCATAGTAATGGCCAGTTCAGGGATCATGGGAAGATAGATGCAGACTCTGTCGCCTTTTTCAATCCCCATTTCGCGCAGTACGTTGGCTGTTTTATTGACGCGGTTGTACAGTTCATTGTAGGAAATATGCTGTGCTTCCTCTTTGGGGTCGTTGGGTTCCCAGATGATGGCTGTCTTTTCACCCCTTACGGCCAAATGTCTGTCTATACAGTTTTTGGTGATATTTAATTTAGCATTCTTAAACCATGTGATTTTGGCTTCATTCATATCATACTTAACCACCTTGCTCCATCTTTGGTACCACACAAAATTTTGATCAGCTATTTTGTCCCAGAATTTCTTCGGGTTTTTAATAGACTTTTTGTACTCTTCAAAATAATGCGGCAGATCTTCAATTAAGTAATTTCTCATATCCCTTCGTTTTTTTGAAATTTGAATTTATTAATATTAAATATATGTTTAATTTATCGCTTAAACCCTATAGTCATTGATTTTTTCCTGAATTTCCTCAATGATTTTTTCATCATCAATGGTAGACGGAATCTGAAAATCTTTTCCGTCCAGCAGCGTTCTTATCAGTTTCCTTAAGATCTTTCCGGAGCGGGTTTTCGGTAAGCGTTTGACAACCATAGCGTTTTTTAAAAAAGCCACAGCCCCGATCTTTTCACGAACCATTCTGATGATATCTTTTTCTACTTCCTCTTCAGAGATCGTTGTTCCGTTTTTCAAAACAACCGTAGCAAAAGGAACTTGACCTCTCAGTTCATCATCGATGCCTACGACAGCACATTCTGCAACATCGGGATGTGATGAAACAATTTCCTCCATTTCCGACGTAGAAAGTCGGTGTCCTGCTACATTGATCACATCATCCACTCTTCCGGTAATGAAAATATAGCCGTCTTCATCCCGAATAGCGCCGTCTCCCGAGAAATAATACCCTTTGTACTGCGAAAGATAGCTGCTTTGGAAACGTTCATTGTCATTCCAGATGCCCAAAAGTGCTCCGGGAGGTAGGGGAAGTTTGATGATTAAATAACCTTCCTGATGAGCATCAAGTTCATATCCGTTCTCATCAAAGATCTTGATATCATATCCCGGAATAGGTTTTCCGGCGGAAGCTCTTTTAATTTTATATTGATCATCGAAAGTCATCAGTCCCAGCATAGGCCATCCGGATTCGGTCTGCCACCAATGGTCAATAGCAGGAACTCCAATGTGCTCTGCAAACCAGTCTAAAGTGGCTACATCACATCGTTCTCCGGCCAGAAACTGTTTTTTGAAATGAGACAGATCGTATTTTTTAACCAGCTCACCATTCGGGTCTTCTTTTTTTATCGCTCTGATGGCTGTCGGAGCTGTAAACATGGTAGACACTTTGTATTCTGAAATAATTCTCCAGAACGTACCTGCATCAGGTGTCATGATGGGTTTTCCTTCAAAAATAATCGTTGTGTTTCTATTGATAAGCGGTCCGTAGACGCTGAAACTGTGACCTACCGCCCAGCCGAAATCTGAAGCTGCCCAATAGGTTTCTCCGGGTTCAACTCCGTAAATATATTTCATGGAAAACTTCAGCGATGTGGCGTAACCTCCGGTGTCCCGTGCAATTCCTTTCGGTTTTCCTGTAGTTCCTGAGGTGTAAAGTAAATACAATGGATGGGTAGATTCCACTGAAACGCAGTCTGCAGGCTCTGATTTTTGAACCAGTTCTTCATAATCAATCAGTCCTTCGAACATTTCATCCTGATTGTCTACCAGTTTTCTGTTGTAAACAATGATGTTGTCCACTTTATCCTGTGCCAGTTCAATGGCTTTTTCAACGAGTGGTAAGTAAGGAATTCTTCTGGCTATTTCTACACCGGCTGTAGCGGTGATCAATGCTTTGGGTTTGCAGTCATCAATTCGTACGACCAGTTCATTTGGGGCAAAACCTCCGAAAACCACATTGTGAATCACTCCGATTCTTGCACAGGCCAGCATCGCAAAAAGTGTTTGCGGAATCATTGGCATATAGATAACGGCTGTATCTCCTTTTTGAAGGCCTAATGAAACCAGTCCTCCTGCCAATTTTGAGATCTCTTCTTTGGCTTGACTAAAAGTGTAGGTTTTCTTCTGGTCTGTAACCGGAGAATCATAGACAATGGCAATCTGATCTCCAAAACCGTCTTCAATATGCTGATCAATACAGAGATAACACATATTGAGTTTTCCGTCCGCGTACCACTGCGGATAATCATTTTTATCTTTAGAAAGAATCTGTTCCGGAAACTCAAACCATTGGATCTCTTTGGCCTGTTCCTTCCAGAAATTTTCTTTGTCTTCTATGCTTTGTTTAAACAGAATATCTGCGTCCATATTAATTTTTGTGTTTCATGTTTTTGTTAATGCAAACAGAGGAGAGGTCAGCGTTTTGTTTTCAATCTACTGTCTCACATTTCCAGTTGTAAGTCTGAATTTTCTATCCTTGGCAAGGTTTTAAACCTTGCCAAGGATGTCTCAAGTCTCATATCTCATGTCTGAAATCTGATGTCTGAAATCTAAAATCTCCCTACCCAAACATCTCCTCAATCTGCTGCATCAGCTTCTTAATGGAATAAGGCTTCGTTACATACGCATCAGCGCCCATTTTGAGACCTTTTTCAATATCTTTCGGGTTGTTTTTTGCGCTCAGAAAAATGACTTTTGTGTCATTCATTCTTTCATCTTTTTTGATGGCTTCCAGGGTGCTGTATCCGTCCAGATTGGGCATCATGATGTCCAGAAGGATCACATCGGGAACCATAGTTTTCAGGAAGTCCAGAACTTCGGTTCCGTCTCTTGCGATATAAACGTCGTAGCCGTTTTTCTTAAAGCTGTATTCCAGCGACATTAATATTTTGTGTTCGTCATCGGCAATAATGATCTTTCTCATAGATGGTTATTGGTTTTGTTCAACTTCATTTATAATCTCTTGTAGTCTGTTGTAAGGAATGCGTATCGTAAAAGTGACACCCAGCCCGCTGTTTTCTGCCTGTATGGTTCCACTGTGAGCCTGAACGATCTTTTTTGAAATAGCCAGTCCGAGTCCGCTTCCTGTAGGTTTTAAAATATTCTGATTTTTCGACTGATAAAATTTATCAAAGATCATCTCCAGGTCTTCTTCCGGGATATGTCTTCCGGTGTTAAAAATGCTGATGATCAGATAGTTTTCTTTTTCTGATAATTTGGTTTGTATGGTTCCCTGATCATCGGTAAATTTTAAAGCGTTTCCGAGGATATTCTGGAAAAGCTGGATCATTCTCGCCTCGTCGTGTTCAAATGTAGGATGATTCAGGAGATTCACTTCACTTAAATGAATATTTTTCTGCTGTATCAGATGGAGTAGAGGATTTAAAGCTTTTTTGTAGGTTTCAAGAATATTATTTTCTTTGATGTTCAGAGCAATTTCGCCGTGTTCCAGTTTATCAAGGTAAAGAATATCGTTGATGATCTCGCTCAGCCTGTCAGATTCCGTGATGATATTGTTTAAAAATTCCTGTTTTATATCTGTTGGAATATCGTCATCGTCCGCTAAAATTTCTCCTGCCGAACGGATGGCGGTGATTGGGGTCCTTAATTCGTGGGCAACAGAATCCAGAAAGTCATCTTTCTGACGGTCTTTCACGATTAAGTTTTCATTAGCTGTTCTCAGATCATCAGAGAGTTTCTGCAATTCTTCAGACTGTTCCGTGAGCTTTTTATTGAGTGTAATATTTTCTTTAGATTCCTCTAAAATATTTAAAACTTCCTTTAAAGATATTTTATCTTCTTTGGTCACACCCTCAATCAGAATTTTTGCGGATGCAGTCCCAATTCTTCCTGCAAGAAGGTTTTCAGAGAATTTAATAAACCTTGAATCTGCCGTTTCCGTTTTAGAATCAATATTATATTTTAAATTAAAGATCCTTAAGGCCTGTTCCGTTTTATTCTTGCCTAAAAATCTTTCCAGAATATTCCTGATATCTGATACGTAAGCGGTTCCGCGCCATACAAAAGCATTCTCATGATTTAAGATATGCTTATCAATATCCACATATAATTCTGCGAAATTTCTTTCCCGGTAGTCTCCCTTAACGCTTACCGAAATAATGGTAAATAAGGCGGTATTGGTAAAAATGGACCAGAAGAATATTTCAGGAATTCTGCTTAAAAAAGAAATATGGAAAAATCCGAAAGCATTATAGGTTTCCCGGATAAAGCCTTTCAGTTCAGGATTGTAAGAGAAATAGTACTGCGGAATAATCAATCCGAAATAGCAAATGGCCAATCCCGCAAGAAGCCCTGCTACGGCACCCTTATAACTTCCCCTTCTCCAGAATATCGCTCCGAAAAAGGATGGTGCGAGCTGTGCAATTACAACAAATGAGATGAGTCCTACGGAATCCAGTGATGTTTTCAGAATAAAATATTTATAGAAAACAAAAGCCATGATGATCAAAGCGAAAATACTGAATTTCCGGATGTTCGTGATGTTTCTTGTATTTCGAACCTCGTTGTCAGATTTGAATTTTCCCAATAAACCATAAGGAATGATGAGGTTATTGGAAAGCATGATGGATAACGTAATAGCCGAAATAATGATCATGGAAATGCATGAGCTCAATCCACCCAGAAATACAAAAACCGTAATTAAAGTATTGTCAAAATATTGCGGAATCAGAATAGAGTAGAATTCCGGATTTACTTTTTCCCCGTCAAAAATAAGCCTTCCTCCCCACGCAATCGGGAAGATGAATATGGTGAAAATCAATAAATATAAAGGGAAAAACCAGATGGCTGTTCTGATGTGTTTTTCCTGTCTGTTCTCAATAATAGCGGTGTGAAACTGTCTCGGCAGAATGCAGATGGCTGTGGCGGAAATCATACACAAAACCATCCAGTTCATAGCGCCTTCAATCCCATTAAACGTATTTTTTTCTTTAAAATCTTCAAACTTGCTGGCCTTTTCATAAATATCGGAAAAGCCGTCGAATACAAAGTAAATCACAAAAATACCCAGAATAATGATGAAGAAAAGCTTTAAAAAACTCTCCAGGGCAATGGCGGAAATAATACCCAGACGTTTTTCTGAAGCATCTACATATCGGGTTCCGTAATAGGATGAGAATAAAGCAATTAAAACAACTACAAACGTCGCATTGTCAGTCAGTATATTGCTGGACATCGAAGTTTCAGTGACCAAATGGAAAGTTTCAGAAATTGCTTTGATCTGAAGTCCGATGTATGGAACGATGGCCAACAGGCAGACAATTGTAATGATTGCACTGAAGCTTCTGCTGTTCCCGTACCGCAAAGAAATGAAATCGGCAAGGCTGCTGATTTTGTTAATTCTGGAAATTCTTACAATCTTCGTGTTGATATAGATCCAAGCGGGAATAATCATGATGGGGCCAATGTAGATCGGCAGATAATTCAGTCCGCTGGTAGCGGCAACGCCAATGCTTCCATAGTACGTCCAGGCTGTGCAGTACACCGCCAGAGACAGCGCGTAGATGTAGGGATTGTTGATCCACCGCTTGCTCTTCTTCTTCTCCGCCAGATGGGCAACTAAGAACAAAAGGGCGAGATAGAGTAAAACAACAACAAATAACGCGAAACTACTCATCATACTTTTTTACGATTACAAAAGAAATAATGATGGAGATCATCCAGACCGCGAACAGATAAATCAGAATCATCGGGTAGCCGAAAACATCTTTTTCACTGTTGAAAAGCAGTGAAATAGGGATGCTGAAAGCCATCATCAGTCCGATGCTCAGGATAATCAGTTTTTGTTCGTGTCTTTTCTTCATAAATGATGATTGATAAAAGATAATTGATGAGTAACTGTCACCCATCAATTATCATTAATCGTTTATAAACTTAAATCTTATCGTCTGAATATTCTCCTATCAGCGAATAGTATCCGAAAATAGCCAATCCGCCTGAGATGATCGGCATCAGTACAAATAAGATGATAATCCCGAATACCAGATCTTCCTGCTTTCCTGAGGTGATTTTTGGAATCCCCAGAACCGTAGTTCCGAAATATCCCACCACCAGTGCTACTGCGATCCAGAGTATGCCTAATATTTTTTTTAGTCCGTTCATTTTAGTAGTTTTAAAATTAGTAAAAAATTAAGTGATTCGGTATTTAATCATGAATATTATTATTCTTATTTTTAAGATAAAACAATCCGATGATTAAACAGACTGCGGCGACCCCAATCGGATACCAAAGCCCTTCCAGATACCAGGTTGGATGTCCTGCATCTTTTCCCTGAGTAACCAGATATGTTGCCACTGCCGGAAGAAGTCCTCCAAATACTCCGTTTCCAATGTGATAAGGCAGAGACATTGAAGTGTAGCGAATTCTTACAGGGAACATTTCAACAAGGAAAGCAGCGATAGGACCGTAAACCATAGTTACAAACAATACCTGAATGAAGACCAGAAATACCAGATACCATCTTGTATCATTATTTAATGTAATAGATTTTGTAATTTTTGGTTCTTCCGCTTTTCCGTCTTTCATGACAGGGCCGGCTGCAGACCAGTGTACGATGCTGTCTTTTTTAATGAAAGTTCCGTCTGTAAACGTCGTTTCTTTGTGAAATGTAATTAAGCTGTCCGATGCAATATCTTTATGAATGGCGGCGGTTCTTGTCTCCTTGATTCCATCACTTGCAACGGTTTTAGCTTCGATGTTGACACTTTTGTACATGCTGTCATAAATCGGTCGGTAGGCTAAAATGGCCACCAGCATACCGGTCATCATAATTGCTTTTCGTCCGATTTTATCCGAAAGCCATCCGAAAAATACAAAGAATGGTGTTCCCATTAACAGGGCAGTAGCCATTAGATAATCCACCTGCATCGAGTCTATATTCATTACTTTCTGAAGGAAACTCATAGCGTAGAATTGTCCGGTATACCAGATAACACCCTGACCCATTGCAGCACCGAATAGTGCCAATAAAACGAATTTGAAATTGAATTTATTTCCGAAACTTTCTTTTAAAGGGTTTTTAGACGTTTTTCCCTCACTTTTAGCCTTTGCAAAAAGCGGAGATTCTTTCATGTTTTTTCTGATGAAATAAGAAACACCCACCATTAAAATGGAAATCCAAAATGGAACTCTCCATCCCCAGGAGTCAAATTCTGCTGCAGATAATGTGTTTTTAGTAATTAGAATTACAATTAACGAAATGAAAAGTCCTGCAGTAGCTGTCGTCTGAATCCATGAAGTCCAGTAGCCTCTTCTGTGTGGCTGTGCATATTCTGCAACATAAGTCGCAGCACCTCCGTATTCTCCTCCCAGAGCCAAACCCTGTAAAAGTCTTAAGATCAAAACTAAAACCGGTGCCATAAATCCGATGGTTTCGTATCCGGGAATACAGCCGATCAGGAAAGTGGAGAATCCCATAATCAGCAACGTGACAAGGAAAGTGTATTTTCTTCCGATAATATCCCCCAGTCTTCCGAAGAACAAAGCTCCGAAAGGCCTTACTACAAATCCGGCTGCAAAAGTAGCGAGTGTAGATAAAAATGCAGCAGTAGGATTGTCAGCAGGGAAAAATTTGGTCGCTAAAACGATTGCTAAACTTCCAAAAATATAAAAGTCATACCATTCTATCAGAGTACCGAGTGATGAGGCGGTGATCACGCTCCAGATGGTGCGGTTCTTCTGCCGTTCGGTCATATTCTCGTAGTTTTCGTGGTGATTTTCGCTCATGTTGATTGATTTTGATGTTAATGAATTAAGATATTGAGTTCATCCCGTGTTTAAAGGTAAATTTGGAACTGTACAATGAATTCGCCTTTTGAAGAAGGGCTTTCCGTAGGGCTGGTGTAAACCGGTCTTGTGGAATATTGCGTAGTAATTTTCGCGTGATGTCCGTCTATGAACCAGTTGGCTCCCACATCGAATTGTGAAGAGGATTTGTCGAATGCTTCAAAGCTTTTGTGCGTGTACGCTGCGAAAGGCTGTATTCTGATCTTCGGTTTTTCTGCCTGATTGGGAAGAAGTAAGCCTGCCTGAGCATACACTACATTTCCTGTTCCGATCATGGGTTGTAAGTTCCCGGGACCTGCGATGGCTCTATTTCCTGCAAAATTGGGATCATTGGCTGCAATATTCATTGTTCCCAGATTTCTAATGTAGTTGGGACCGAAATTGTAGTTGTAATATCCGGCATAAGCAGAAACAGCCATCTTATGTTTGGCATTTCCCAAAGGAATATCTGCAAAAGCATCCACTGCTACGAGGGTGATATCATGTTTTTCAATATTGGAATTGATGGAAGTTCTCGTCCCATCTGCCTGATGGTAAAAACCTGCACCCACATTGAAGACTTTCTTTGTTCCTAAATACGAACCCACTTTGAAAGGAAGTGTATTGGATTCTTCGTCAAGGAATTGATATTCAACATAGCCCGCTTTTGAAAAGCTTGGATTTCCATTATTGTCCACGGCTGCAGCTCTGGAAGGATCAGTAACGTTAACCGGAGCTAAATCTGTCGCAAAAGGTTTGTTTAAGCTGAATCGGTATTCCAGTTTACCATATTTTCCTTTAGCAAACATTCCGAGCTGTCTGGCAAATTGGTCTGAGTTATCAATTAACGGCCATGAGAAAATAGGGGAGTCTACAGTAAGGAAATTTAACGTAGAAGCCATCGTCATACGGGAAAGTCCCATGTAGTAATGAAGTCCTGCCCCTAAAGATAAGCTGAATTTTCCGGCTTCTCCAGGTAAAATAACTGCGTACTCATTCCATGCGTCATGAAAAAATAACTGTGGTTTCTTTCCGTTTCCGTAACCTCCTGTTCCTGTGGTGCCTGTGGCTCCGCCGTTAATGAAGGTTTGGTTATTGATCCCAAAGTGAGCAAGGATCATGTATCTTTTAGAGATCTGGGCATACATTAAAGCACGTAATCTTCTGTTTCCCAGACTCCAGGAATTGTCGGTGGCTTCTCCGCCTACCATGCTTCCCGGGTTCATTTGAGTATTCCTGAGCCAGAACTGGTCCCATAAAATAAATCTGATGTACTTATCTCCCTGCTGATTGAGGTTTAATTTTAGTCCGCCTCCGTAATCAGGAGAACCCTGTGAATATAAAGAACTGCTTATTAGGGCTAATCCAATAAATGAAAGTAATTTCTTCATAAATTATCAATTTTTGGCGTTGTTTTTTGTGAAAGCCAAATTGTAATTAATAATTTAGTTACAAAAATTTAATATATATTAGTGGTAATGGTATAGTTTTGTTGTAATGCTCTGGTTTTTAGGTGTGAGTTATAGGTTTTAGCGTTGGAGAGTGTGAGTGTTCGAGAGTTGGAGAGTAAATGAGTCTGAAGGTTATTGTTGGTTGAATCTTGGCTAACGAAGGGGTACTTGGTGGCTGATTTCTATGACGTTACCAAATTATTTATATAATTTTTTTCATAGGGCTTTTGTTTATTTATAACGGCAAAAGCCCTATGAATAATTTTATTTCTCACATTATTCAGTACCAACATTTTATTCTTTCCCTCAGCTACCTTTCTTAAATAATACTCTCTGAGATCATTTTCCAGTCTTATAGCACTCATTGCTGCCATATGAAGTATACTTTTTAATGATTTATCAGCGTAGAAAGATAGTTTAGGTTTGTATCTTATAGAAGTTCCCGATTGATGATCAAATGGAACAACGCCTGAATAACAGGCAAGTTTTCTAGGTTCTGTAATCTCTTGAAAGTTTCCTGTTTTTATTAACATCATCCAACATAAAACTTTTCCTATACCCGGAACACTCTTTAAAAGCTCACTTTTTTTCTTAAGATCCTGATGTGAAGCAATTACATTTTCTATATCCTTTTCTAAAATTGCAATATGTTTTTCTAAAAGCGATATTTCTTCTTTATTCATCTTCAACAATTCTTCAGCTAATGTGGATTGCATTAGTTTATAATTACTTTGCTGCTTTAATAAACTTGCTCTGAGTTTAACCTTAGAATTTCTTTCTGAAAACAAGAATCTTACCTTCTCAATACTTTCTGAATCCGGCTTCCAGGATTTAAGACTCTCTTGATTTTTTGAAGCAAAATCAGCAATTCTTTCTGAATCTATTTTATCATTCTTCCCCCTGACCAGCCCCTGGCTTCTTTTTAAATGAAGAGGATTGATAACAAAAACAGTATAAGAAAAATCCTTTAGGGCCTCATAAATATACCAATTATACCGCCCTGTATTTTCCATAGCAATAGTTACCTGAGAATACTTTTTGAGGCTTTTTAAAATCTTTTTGATCTCAGAAATACTGTTGCTAATGGTAAAAAAATCTTTTTTTGTCTCTTCTCTTCTGCAGATGTCCAAGGTTGTTGCACTGATATCAATGCCAATTATTACTTTTTCCATAACTTTGGGTTTAAGTTAAAAAAGGGAAAAGAGATTTTCATTTTCACTCAACTCCTTATAATGGGCCTTAATCCCGTATTTCTATTTGAGTTTTAAATGAATAAAGCATTTAATTCTTTATCAGCCAATGAATCTTATTCGGAGGCGCTCTTAGTTTAATTAAATGCTTTCTCTTTTTCTAAAGTTAATAACTTTTATCCTCTGCTAATCTAAAGGAGGTCCTCGAAGCCACCATTCCTATGTCTGAAATCTGAAATCTGAAATCTGATGTCTTGCATCTTGGCTCTTGAATCTTCTCTACTTCTTAAATCTCTCCCACTTAATGAGCATATACTTATCCGCAAACTGAGTAATAATAAGACCTGAGTTTTTGATGTTGTCTTCCTGAGAAATATATTCAATCAATTCATTCTGTTTTAGGATTTTATAGACGGGATGGAACTCAGAATGAGGTGGTCTTGTGATGTTGTATTTCTTGATCCATGAACTGATCGTAACGTGGGAAACTCCAATAATACGTTCTATTTCACGGAAGCTTAAGCCTTCAAGATAGAGCTGCAGGGCTTTGGTTACGTAGTAGTCGTCGATCTGTTTTCCCATTTTTTTGACGGTAAAATAGTAGTTGCAGTCTTTACAGAGAAAACGCTGTTTTTCTTTAATAATCCCGCTTTTTACAATGGTACTGCCATTACATTTTGGGCACTTGTTTTCCATAGCTATATGTTTTTAGCAAATATATAATAATTTAGCAAAGTTATATTTTATTGTAAAGATAAAATTACCTGTTTATTTCTTCAAATCAAAAAAAATATCTTTTTAATTTGGTTTTTAAAGTTATTATGCTTTAAATTTGCCAAAAAAATCAGATAAATAAATGGAAATAGAAATTTCCTCATGCGAACATCTCATGTATGTGAGTGAAATACAGCAGGAAATGTATGATTCAGCACAGCGCAGAGGAACGGGGATCGCAAAACGTTCCATCGAATACTTAACGAAAAAGATTTCAGAAGGTAACGCTGTGGTTGCTACTGAAAATGGCGAATGGGTGGGATTCTGTTACATTGAGACCTGGTCACATGGTCAGTTTGTAGCTAATTCGGGATTAATTGTATCTCCGAATTACAGGAACAGAGGAGTAGCCACTTTGATTAAGAATAAAGTTTTCCAGTTATCTAGAGAAAAATATCCGACTGCGAAGGTATTTGGATTGACCACAGGACTTGCCGTCATGAAAATCAACAGTGATCTGGGTTACAAGCCGGTGATCTATTCTGAACTGACTCAGGATGAAGAATTTTGGAGCGGTTGTAAGAACTGTGTGAACTATGAAATTTTAATGAAAAAGGAACGTAAAAACTGTCTGTGTACAGCGATGCTTTTCGTTCCTGAAAATAATAATAATGTAAACGGGACTGAAATTCAGCAGTCCGAAATTGATGATTACAATGGAGAAAAAGAAAGTAGTCTTAGCGTTTAGCGGAGGTTTGGATACCTCTTACTGTGCTAAATATCTTAGTGAAACACTGGGATATGAAGTGTATGCAGTGACTGTAAATACCGGAGGTTTTTCAAAAGAAGAAGAAAAAGAACTGGAGAAAAAAGCCTTCAATCTGGGGGTGAAAGAATACAGGTGCGTTGATGCTCAGGAAGATTATTACAATTCTTGTGTAAAGTATCTGATCTTCGGAAATGTGCTGAAAAACAATACCTATCCGTTATCTGTAAGCGCTGAGCGTACGGTTCAGGCGCAGGAAATTGCAAAATATGCCATTGAAACAGGTGCAGATGCTATTGCTCACGGAAGTACGGGAGCTGGAAATGATCAGGTCCGTTTCGATTTGATTTTCCAGGTGATGTGTCCAGAAGTGGAGATCATTACGCCAATCCGTGATATGAGCCTGTCCCGTGAAGAAGAAATTGAATTCCTGAAAGCCCAGGGGTATGAAATGGAATTCCACAAAGCACAGTATTCTGTAAATAAAGGGTTGTGGGGAACGTCTGTGGGAGGAAAAGAAACGTTAACATCTCGAAATTCTCTTCCGGAAGAAGCTTTTCCATCACAAATTAAAGAAACTCAGCCTTCAGAACTGGAGATTGAATTTAAAAACGGCGAGGTTGTAGCAGTAAACGGAGTAAATTTTGAACATTCCGTGAAGGCCATTCAAAAAATTGAAGAACTGGCTTCTGCTTACGGCATCGGTCGTGATATTCATGTTGGAGATACCATTGTGGGAATTAAAGGAAGAGTAGGATTTGAGGCAGCGGCGGCATCTGTGATTATCAAAGCGCACCATTTATTGGAAAAACATACGCTTTCAAAATATCAGCAGATGATGAAGTCCCAGCTTTCCGACTGGTATGGAAACTGGCTTCATGAAGCATTATTCCTGGATCCTGTGATGAGAAATATTGAATCTTTCTTAACCGATTCTCAGGAAACGGTCAGCGGAAAAGTATTTGTAACCCTTCATCCATACAGGTTTGTGTTAAACGGAATTGAATCCAAGCACGATCTGATGTCCGATAAATTCGGAAGTTACGGTGAAGCCAACAGAGCCTGGACAGGTGAAGATGTAAAAGGATACACAAAAATTGTAAGCAATTCCTTAAACATCTACCACCAGATCAATTCAAAATAAAAAATAAAGAGTTCCAACGGAACGATTTACCCAAGGATAGGACGCAGTCCTATCAATAATAACGATTTGCCCAAGAATAGGATGAAATCCTATCAATTATAATCAAATCATCATATCATTAAAAATATGAAAAAAGCAGGAATTGTAGGCGCCAATGGCTACACAGGAAGCGAATTGATCCGTGTGCTGGCTTTTCATCCCAATGTGTCATTGAGTTTTTTATATAGCCGTTCCAATTCGGGGACAAAGATTTCAGATTTGTACCCGGATTTAACGGCAGTTTGTGAGCAGGTTTTAACGGATCAACCGAAAGACGTGGATATTTTATTTCTGTGTCTTCCTCATAAGGAAAGTCAGAACTGGCTTACTAAAAATCCCGTAAAGGATGAGACTTTAATCATTGATCTTGGAAATGATTTTCGTTTGGACGGAAGTTTGGGAAACAGAAATTTTATCTACGGACTTCCTGAAATCAATAAAAAAAATCTGGAAGGTGCAAAAAGTATTGCCAACCCGGGATGTTTTGCAACGGCGATTCAGCTGGCGCTTCTTCCATTGGCTGAAAAAGGGTTGTTGAATGAAGTGTACACGACGGGGATTACAGGTTCTACAGGTGCAGGTCAGTCTTTGCAGGCAACGACACATTTCACGTGGAGGAATGATAATATTTCGGCGTACAAGACGCTGACGCATCAACATGTGGAGGAGATTTTACAGCAGTTAGTTTCGTTTAATCATAAAGATATCAGTCTGAATTTTGTTCCATGGAGGGGAGATTTTGCTAGAGGAATTTTTACAAGTTCTACAGTGAAAACAGATTTAGTACTTTCAGATATCGTTCAGTTGTATCAGGATTTTTATGAGGGGGAGCCTTTTGTAAAGGTAAGTGAAAATGCAATTGATTTAAAGCAGGTTGTCAATACCAATCGCTGTGTGATTCATATAGAAAAGAGTGGAAATGTAGCGGTTATTCACTCAGCGATTGACAATTTGTTAAAGGGGGCTTCCGGACAGGCCGTACAAAACATGAATATAGCGATGGGCTGGGAAGAAAACCTAGGACTGAACTTAAAACCTGTAGCATTTTAAAAAGGCGAATGGTTAATAAGGTGAATAGTCAATAAGTCAATTGTGAATTGTGAATTGAAAACCGAAATATTCGATTTAGGAAAATGGAGTGTTAAGGAAATTAATTCTATGAACGTTAAGGAAATTCTACTGTTTGAAGCGCGACAAAAATGTTGAACCGAAAAACAAATGCCGAATCCGCGCAAGTTTTAGAATTTTTAGAGAATAGAAATAATTTTTAGCGGAAGTTTCCAGGTCTTGAACTTTTGTTTCTTTTGTTTGACTACGTCGAATCTTCGATTTCAAGACAAAAGAAATTAATTAAAACAAAAAAAATGAATTTATTCAACGTATATCCATTATTCAACATAAATCCAGTAAAAGCTCAGGGTTCATTCCTTTGGGACGATAAAGGAGAAAAATATCTTGATTTCTATGGCGGTCACGCCGTGATTTCCATTGGACACAATCATCCGCATTATCAAACTCAATTGAAAGAGCAGCTGGAGAAAATATCTTTCTATTCAAACTCGGTTCAGAATGAATTGCAGACTGAGCTGGCGGAAAAATTAGGAAAACTTTCAGGTTATAAAGATTACAACCTTTTTCTGTGTAATTCAGGAGCTGAAGCGAATGAAAATGCTTTGAAACTGGCGTCTTTCCATAACGGAAAAAGTAAAGTACTTTATTTCTCAGGATCTTTCCACGGAAGAACTTCTGCGGCGGTTTCTGTGACAGATAATCCAAAAATTGTTGCTCCGGTTAATTTTTCTGAAAGGTTTATTAAATCTGAATGGAATGATATCCAACAGCTTGAAGAAATCTTTGAAACTGAGGGAAGTGAAATTTCATCCGTCATTATTGAAGGAATTCAAGGGGTAGGCGGAATTATGATCCCGACAGCGGAATTTTTATCCAAAATCAAAGAACTGTGTGAAAAATATGACGCAGCGTTGATTCTTGACGAAGTTCAGTCAGGGTACGGAAGAAGTGGATATTTCTTTGCGCATCAGGAATTTGGAATCGAACCGGATATGATCACGACAGCCAAAGGAATGGGAAATGGTTTCCCGATCGGAGGCGTTCTGATTCATCCGAAGTTTGAGGCAAGCAACGGTTTACTGGGAACAACCTTCGGAGGAAATCATCTGGCGTGTGCAGCAGCAATCGCTGTTCTGGATGTGATGAAAGAGGAAAATCTTACGGCCAATGCTCAGAAAATGGGTGATTATATTGAAAACGAAATTAAAGACTTTCCTCACATTAAATCCATTCGAAGGAAGGGATTAATGATTGGAGTAGAGTTGGATCAGGATTGTGCAGAAGTGAGGAAAAGTCTATTGTACGATCATCACATTTTTACAGGAAATTCCAATGACAAAAGTGTATTGAGGATCCTTCCGGCTCTTAATATCGGCAAAGAAGAAACAGATCTTTTTGTCGGTGCTTTAAAAGTAGTTTTAGATAAGATTTAACTTATAAATGGGTTAAGATTATCACAATTAATTAAAAAAATCATCAAATGAAAAAATTCACCTCTGTAAGCGACGTAAAAAACTTACAGGAAATCATAAAGAAAGCATTACAAATTAAAGAAAACCCCAATTCCGAACCGGAAAAAGGAAAGGGAAAAACAATAGGCCTTGTGTTTTTAAATTCAAGCTTAAGAACCCGTTTAAGCAGTCAGATTGCTGCTCAGAATTTAGGTTTGAATGTCCTGACTTTAAACGCAGCTCAGGAAGCCTGGAATCTGGAATTTGCAGACGGAGCCGTAATGAATGGCGATACCGTTGAACATATCAAAGATGCGATAGAAGTATTAAATCAATATTGTGACATCATTGCAGTACGTTGTTTCGCGGGCATGAAATCTAAGGAAGACGATGTCAACGAAAGTATTCTGAGTCAGTTTGAGCAGCATGCCAAAGTACCTGTTATTTCTCTGGAATCCGCAACGCGACACCCGCTTCAAAGTCTGGCAGACTGCATTACCATTACAGAAAACTGGAAAGAAGAACGCAAACCTAAAGTAGTGTTGACTTGGGCGCCACACATTAAACCGATTGCTCAGGCTGTAGGAAATTCCTTTGCAGAATGGATGCAGGAAATGGACGTTGATTTTGTCATTACCAATCCTGAAGGCTATGATCTGGATAAAAACTTCACGAAAGATATCAAAGTAATCCATAATCAGGATGACGCTTTAAAAGACGCTGATTTTATCTATGTGAAAAACTGGTCCTCTTTCGATGACTATGCAGCTATGCCGGAAGTAAAAGAAAGCTGGATGCTGACAGGGGAAAAGCTGAAGAACACCAACGATGGTAAAGTAATGCACTGTCTTCCTGTCCGTCGTAATGTAGAATTAAGCGATGAGGTAATGGACGGAGAAAACTCCATCATTTATCAGCAGGCCAAAAACAGAATTTTCTCTGCACAAGCTGTCTTTTCAGAAATTTTGAATGAATTGAATTCTAAATAACTGGAATTCCTTTTAATCCTTGACAAGGATAAGAATCTCAAGAACATTTAAAACCACAAAGAGTTCCAACGGAACGATTTAGCCAAGGATAGGAGGAAGTCCTATCAGTTATATCAACCAAAATGAAAGAAAAATTATACATCATAAAAATAGGAGGAGCCCTGATCGACGATCCGGAGTTGCTGGACCAATTTTTAGAGCAGTTTTCTGAAATTAAGGAAAAGAAAATTTTGGTTCATGGAGGTGGAAAATTAGCAACTACGCTGGCTGATAAATTGGGTGTTGAACAAAAAATGGTCAACGGGCGAAGAATCACGGATAAAGAGACGCTGGATATTGTGGCGATGGTGTATGCGGGAGGAATCAATAAAAATATTGTGGCAAAACTTCAGCAGAAAAAATGCAAAGCAATAGGTTTTTCCGGAGCTGATGCGAATTTAATTAAAGCCAAAAAAAGAGAACATCCCGAAATAGATTTCGGATTTGTGGGAGATATTGAGAAAAAAAGTGTGGATAGAAAATTGATCTCGAAATTGATTAAACTTAAGCTAGTCCCTGTTTTCTCAGCGATTACTCATGATAAAAAGGGAAACCTCTTCAATACCAACGCAGACACGATTGCTTCGGTCATGGCTCAGGCTTTATCTTCAAAATATGATGTGGAGTTATTGTATTGTTTTGATAAAGAAGGAGTTTTGGAGAATGTTGAAGATCCGGAATCAGTTATAAAAAGGGTGTCAGAAGAAGAGTTTTCTGTTTTAAAGGAAGCTGGAAAACTTCATAAAGGAATTTTGCCCAAACTTGAAAACGCTCTCGGAGCGGTAAAAAATAATGTAAACAAGGTATTCTTAATTAAAGAAACCAAATTAAAAAATCATATAGAAAGCCATCATGGAGGAACTGAAATCTGTTTATAGTAAAGAAGAGCTACTGACTCAAGCAGTTGAATTGCTTAAAAAACTGATTGCAATTCCTTCATTCAGTAAAGATGAATACAATACGTCTGTGGAAATTGAGAGCTTTTTTAAGAAGCATCACATTCCTGCGAAACGTTTTAAAAACAACATCTGGGCAGTCAATAAAAACTTTGATGTATTGAAACCGTCCATTTTACTGAACACCCATCATGATACGGTAAGACCGAATAAAGCCTACACGCTGGATCCGTTTCTTCCGGTTGAGCAGGACGGAAGGCTGTATGGATTGGGAAGTAATGATGCCGGAGCTTCTCTGGTGTCTATGGCTCAGGTTTTTTTACATTTTTATGAGAAAGAAGATTTAAAATATAATTTAGTTATTGCGTTGACGGCAGAGGAGGAGATTTCAGGATTTGATGGAATTGAGGCCTTATTTCCACAACTTCCGGACATCGGGCTCGCCATTGTAGGAGAACCCACGCAGATGAATCTGGCGATCGCGGAAAAAGGACTGTTGGTAATAGACGGTGAAATGAAAGGAACTCCTTCTCACGCTGCTCATCCGAACGATGATAATGCTATTGTAAAATGTATGGAAGATCTTCAGCATATTCTGAATTTCAGATTTCCGAAGATTTCAGATTATTTAGGGGAAGTTAAAGTGACGCTGTCGGGAATTCATGCCGGTGTTCAGCACAATGTAGTTCCGGAAGCCTGTACGTTCACTTTGGATGTAAGGGTGACCGATGAATATTCCAATCAGGAAGCTTTTGAAATCATTCAGTCGCAGATGAAATCTTCATTAACGGCCAGGTCTTTCAGGTTAAATTCCTCAAAAATAGAGATGAATCACCCTTTTGTACAGGCAGGTCTGGAAATCGGAAGGACCACTTACGGTTCACCAACATCATCCGACCAGGCCATTATTCCATGCACATCCGTGAAGATTGGTCCCGGCGACAGTAGGCGCTCCCACACCGCAGATGAATACATCTATATCAAAGAGATTGAGGAAGGAATTGAGATTTATATAAAGATCTTAGAAAAAGTTTTATAAGACATAAGATGTCAGATTTCAGACACAAGATTTTCAAAAGTCTGATATCTGACATCTGAAATCTATCATCTAAAAAATGTTTTAACCACGCTCAGCAGACCAACCAAAGTTCAGTTTTTAATAAGGATTTATGCAAAAAGACCATTAAAAACGAAGACTTTTCAATGCGGAGATGTTTTTTTATAGTTAAAGAGGCTTTGCTGAGCAGGTTGAAACGAATTAAATATTGTAAAGAATATTATTATGAAAAAAATATGGCAAAAGGATGACCTGGCCACCAATATATTAGTCAACACATTTACAGTTGGGAAAGATCTTGACTTTGACGAACGTTTAGCAAAATATGATGTTAAAGGTTCCATGGCGCACTGTCAGATGTTGGCAGAAACCGGAATTATCTCCGGCGAAGAATCAGAACAGATGCTTTCTGTTTTGACAGATATTTTAAAAGATATTGAGAACGGAAACTTTGAAATCGATAAAGAAGCAGAAGATATCCATTCTCAGATTGAAGCGATACTGATTGAAAAATTAGGCGATACCGGAAAGAAGATTCATACTGCTAGATCCCGTAATGATCAGGTTTTATTGGATATTAAACTTTATTTACTGGACGAAATCCGTGAAATCACAGCTTTGACAGATGAATTTTTCCAGATTTTAATCCAACTGGCTGATCAGCACAAGAATAAATTGCTTCCCGGTTATACCCATCTTCAGATTGCCATGCCATCATCGTTTGGATTATGGTTTGGAGCCTATGCGGAAGCATTATTAGATGATGTTGAACTGTTGTTTTCGGTGAAGAATATCATCAATAAAAATCCTTTGGGTTCAGCGGCAGGATACGGTTCCTCTTTTCCTATTGATAGAGAAAGTACGACCTACAACTTAGGTTTTCAGTCGATGAACTATAATTCGGTGTATGCGCAGATGACCCGTGGAAAATCTGAGAAAATGTTGTCCATGGCAATGGCTACTTTGGCGGGAACGCTTGGGAAATTTGCCTATGATGTCTGTTTATATCTAAGCCAGAACTTCGATTTTATAAGCTTTCCGAAAGAATTTACGACAGGAAGCAGCATTATGCCTCATAAAAAGAACCCGGATATTTTCGAGCTGGTTCGTGCACGATGCAACAGAATTCAGTCTTTACCGAATGAGCTTATCTTATTGACGAATAATTTACCGTCAGGTTACCACAGAGACGTTCAGCTGACGAAGGAAATTCTTTTTCCAGCTATTGATTCGTTAAAAGAATGTCTGGAGATATTAAGTTATACTCTTCCGAATATTCAGGTAAAAGATGGAATTCTGGAAGACGAAAAGTACAAATATCTTTTCAGTGTAGAGAAAATCAATGAAGAAGTGAAAAAAGGAAGTTCATTCCGCGATGCTTATGTAAAAGTAGGGCAGGAGATTGAAAATAATGAATTTGAGTTCGAAGTTGGAAACTTAGACCACAGTCATCAGGGAAGCATAGGAAATCTATGTCTGGACAAAATAGAATATCAGTTTAACAAGCTGAAGAATAAATTATTGGGTTAGTACTATCTTGATGCTTCGTAAACTTCGCTTGTAAACCGATAGTTTATGCTCAGCATGATGTCGTTACAAAATGACGTTTAATATTAGAAATGTCATGCTGAGCGAAGTCGAAGCATCTATTAGTTTAAATGAAAATTATTCAAGATCAATTTTAAACTTAGTTGATTTTTTAACCTCGTGAAGCACAATAGAACTGTGATACTGGCCAATATTAGGAATGTTTGAGATCACATTCACTGCGAAATCATTATAAGAATTGATATCCTTTGCAATGATTTTAAGCATATAGTCATACTCACCGGAAAGACTGATAATCTCCTGAACTTCATCATGTTTCATAATGTTTTTCTCAAAGGTTTCCAGTACTTTCTGAGACTGCTCCTTAAGACGGACATTACAGTAAACAACGATATTCAGACCCAGTTTTTCACGGTTCAAAAGACCCACATATTTTTCAATGATGCCATGTTTCTCCAGCTGCTTAATCCTTTCATACGTAGGAGTAAAAGTAAGACCTATCCTTTCTGAAATTTCTTTTACAGATAGCGTAGAGTCTTCCTGAATAATGCTGAGAATCATTTTGTCTTTTAAATCCATAGGGAGAATTGAGTTTTAACAAAAATATCAATTAAAAATGAAAATAAGGAAAGATTACAGGTTTTAATTTTTTTAGAACTTTGGTTTTGTAGATTCGTAAAAATACTATATCTTTGCACCTAATGAATAAAAGAGTATTTATATCATTAGATTTACCGGGCGAAAGCGCCCTTTACGATATTTATTGTTATTAAGCGAAGATCCTGTCTTCGCTTTTTTTATGCTCAAAAAATAAGAATTATGTTTACAATTACAGAACTAAGCACCGAGAGAATCAACAGTATACTGACCGAAGCACTGGCTTTTGCCAACGGAAAAACTGCAAAAATTGAAGGAGAAATTTTCTGCTCAAATCTTTTCTTTGAAGACAGCACAAGAACAAAGACAAGCTTTGACATCGCAGAAAGAAAACTGGGTCTGCAGGTAGTACCTTTTGATGCTTCCCACAGTTCTGTAAACAAAGGGGAGAGTCTTTATGATACTGTAAAAACCATTGAAAGCCTGGGAGTGAATCTGGTTGTGATCAGAGATAAGAAAGACAGATATTTTGAAGAACTGAGCAATATCAAAATTCCGATGATCAATGGAGGAGACGGAACAGGAAACCATCCTTCCCAGTGTATGCTGGATCTGATGACCATCTATCAGGAATTCGGAAAATTTGAAGGATTGAAGATAGGAATAGTAGGAGATGTAAAACACAGCCGTGTGGCCAATTCAAATGCTGAGGCATTGAGAAGATTAGGCGCTAAAGTTTATTTCTCAGGACCTGAGCATTGGTTTGATGAAGGCGCTTTAATTAACGGAACCTATTTACCGGTTGATCAGCTGATCGCTGAAGTAGATGTTCTGATGCTGTTAAGAATTCAGCACGAAAGACACGATGCAAAAATGAGCTACACCGCTTCTGAATACCACAGAAAATACGGTTTAACGAAAGAAAGAGAAAAAGTAATGAAAAACGGAGCGATCATCATGCATCCCGCGCCCATCAACAGAGGCGTTGAAATAGATACAGACCTGGTGGAATGCGATCGTTCAAGAGTATTCAAACAGATGCAGAACGGAGTCTTCGCAAGAATGGCCATCCTGAAAGAAGCACTGGAAAAAGAAGGATATACCTTTAAAGAATTGTAAAAAGTAAAACTGTAAAAAGTATTCATTAGTACATTAATACCTGAATACATTGTACAAAAGAAATTATACAGAATAAAATAGAATAAAGAGATAAATAAAATGAAGAAAAAATTAATACTGGAGTCCGGTGAAGTGTTTCATGGAGAAGGTTTCGGAGCAGAATTGGAAACTGCCGGAGAAGTAGTTTTCAATACCGGAATGACAGGGTATCAGGAGTTGATCTCCGATCCGTCATACTGCGGTCAGATTGTTTGCATGACCTATCCGCTTATCGGAAATTATGGTATTAACCGTGATGATTATGAAAGTATCGAGCCGGCTATTAAAGGACTTATCGTAAAAGAAGTTTGCGATCTTCCTTCCAATTTCCGTACTCAGATGACTTTAGAAGAATTATTTAAAAAGAAAAACCTTTCAGGGATTTCCGGAATCGACACCAGAAGACTGACAAGAATTCTACGTAATTCAGGAGTTGTGAAAGGGAAAATTGTAAACGTTGAAGCTGATGAGAACGAGGTGGTTGCAGAATTAAAAGGAACCAACTTCCCAATCAATCAGGTGGAAACCGTTTCTACAAAAACAGCTTACGCCAATCCGGGAAGAGGATTGAAAGTTGTTTTAGTAGATTTTGGGTCCAAATTAGGAATTATCAGAGAGCTGTCTCAAAGAAACTGCGACATCACTGTAGTTTCCCACGACACCACAGCAGAAGAAATTCTGTTAATGGATCCGGATGGAATTATGCTTTCAAACGGTCCTGGTGACCCGGAAGATAACCCTAAGGCATTAGAAATGATCCGCGGATTACTAGGAAAAGTTCCAATCTTCGGAATCTGTCTTGGACATCAGCTGATCGGTCTGGCTTGTGGCGCAAAAACGTTCAAACTGAAATTCGGACACAGAGGAGGAAACCACCCTGTACTGGATCTTGAGAAAAACAAAGTATCTATCACTTCTCAAAACCACGGTTATGCAGTAGATCAGGAAAGTCTTAAAGATACAGATCTTGTAGAAACTCACATCGCCCTAAACGACAGAACCAACGAAGGTCTGAAACACAAGATCCACCCATGCTTCTCCGTTCAGTACCACCCGGAAGCAAGCCCAGGTCCTGAGGACGCAAATTATTTGTTTGATGAGTTCATCGATTTAATGGAGGAGTTTAAGAAGTAACAAAGACTTCAGATATTAGACATCAGATAACAGACTTTATCATGCACAATTTTGAGAAATTACTTTTCTGGCAGAAATCAATAGAACTTGCGAAAGAGGTCTATATAGTTTGTGCAGAATTACCAAAAGATGAAAAGTTTGGTTTGATTTCTCAAATTAAAAGATCTGCTGTTTCCATCCCTTCTAATATAGCTGAAGGAGCGGGAAGAAACAATGATAGTGAGTTTTATCACTTTCTGGGTATTGCCAATGCTTCTTCCTTTGAATTGCAGACACAGTTAATTTTGACCAGAGAGTTGAATTTGCTGGATGCTCAAAAGGTTAACAGTCTGATATCAAATATAAATGAAATCCAAAGAATGATTTATACATTCAAATCTAATTTAAAAAAGTAAAACACAACGCTGGAAGTCTGAAATCTGAAATCTGACATCTGGTATCTAAAAAAAGAAAAATGGCAAAACGTACAGATATAAAAACAATTTTAGTAATCGGTTCAGGCCCTATCATCATCGGGCAGGCAGCTGAATTTGATTACGCAGGAACGCAGGCTTGTCTGTCTTTGAGAGAAGAAGGCTACAAGGTGATTTTGATCAACTCAAACCCTGCGACTATTATGACGGATGTGGAAATCGCTGATAAAGTATATATCGAGCCGATTTCGCTTCAGTTTGTAAGCCACATCATCAGAAAAGAACGTCCGGATGCTTTGCTACCAACGCTTGGAGGTCAGACAGGTCTGAATATGGCGGTAGAACTGGAAAAATCAGGAATTCTTGAAGAATGCAAAGTGGAAGTTTTAGGAACTACACTTTCTGCAATCAACAGAGCGGAAGACAGAGATCTTTTCCGTGAACTGATGAGAGAGCTTAACGAACCGGTTCCTGAATCAGATATCGTAACTACAGTAGAAGGAGCGATCCGTTTTGCTGAAGAAATCGGATATCCGGTGATTGTTCGTCCTGCCTTTACAATGGGAGGAACAGGAGGAGGTATCGCCTCTACGGAAGCTGAATTGAAGGAGATTGCTGAATTAGGATTAAAATACAGTCCGGTAACACAATGTCTTATCGAAAGATCAATTGCAGGTTTCAAAGAAATTGAATACGAAGTAATGCGTGATGCGAACGACAATGCGATTGTGGTTTGTAACATGGAAAATATAGATCCGGTAGGAGTTCACACAGGGGACTCTATCGTAGTGGCACCTTCTCAGACACTTTCTGACAGAGAGTATCAGTTATTGAGAAATGCTTCCCTAAAGATCATCAGAGCGCTGGGAATTGAAGGAGGATGTAACGTACAGCTGGCTTTAGACCCGCACTCATTCAACTACTATATCATCGAGGTGAACCCTAGAGTTTCCCGTTCATCAGCATTGGCAAGTAAAGCGACAGGATATCCAATCGCAAAAATTGCAGCGAAGATTGCGGTAGGTTTAACGCTTGACGAGATTATGAATCCGGTAACAGGAAAAACTTACGCATGTTTCGAGCCTGCTCTTGACTATGTGGTAACGAAATTCCCAAGATTCCCGTTCGATAAATTCGAAACTGCAGACAGAAGATTGTCTACACAGATGAAAGCAACCGGAGAAGTAATGGCCATCGGAAGAAACTTCGAGGAATCTTTACAGAAAGCCGTTCGTTCTTTAGAAACCGGTTTAAGACATTTGGGATTAAAAACAAAACAGGCTGCGGCTTTAACGGACGAAGATATCGAAAGAAGAATCAGAGTTTGTGATGACGAAAGACTGTTCATTATTTGTGATGCTTTAAGAAGAGGTTACGATTGGGAACAAATTGTAGAATGGAGTAAAATTGATAAATTCTTCATCTGGAAATTAAAGAAACTTGTTGATTTTGAAAAAGAGATTGCAGCCAATAAATTCGATAAAGAGACTTTAATTCAGGCTAAGAAACTAGGATTCTCAGATCAGAATATCGCTCACTTATGGGGATCTTCCCAGAGAGAGGTTTATAATTTCAGAAAGGAAAATGGTGTGATACCGGTTTACAAAATGGTAGACACGTGTGCAGCTGAATTTGAAAGTGAAACCCCTTATTTCTACGGAACTTATGAAGAAGAAAATGAAAGTGTCGTAACCGATAAAGAAAAAGTAATTGTTCTGGGTTCAGGACCAATCAGAATCGGACAGGGAGTAGAGTTTGACTATGCAACAGTTCACTCGGTTTGGGCCATCAAAGAATTAGGTTACGAAGCGATTATCATCAACAATAACCCTGAAACAGTTTCTACGGATTTCTCAATTTCAGATAAATTATACTTCGAGCCTTTAACGGAGGAAGATGTAATGAGCATTATTGATCTTGAAAAACCTATGGGAGTGGTGGTTCAGTTCGGAGGACAGACCGCGATTAACTTAGCAGATAAACTGGCTAGCTACGGAGTAAAAATTCTGGGAACTTCCCTGGAAGACTTAGACAGAGCTGAAAACAGAGATAAGTTTGAAAAAGCTCTTCAGGAAATGGGAATTCCTCAGCCTTTAGGAAAAACTTCAACTTCAAAAGAAGAAGCGATAAAAATTGCCAACGAAATTGGTTATCCGGTTTTAGTCCGTCCAAGTTATGTTTTAGGAGGTAGAGCAATGGAAATTGTGTACACAGAAAGCGAATTGGCTCATTACATGGAATTTGCGGTAGATGCAAGCCCGGAACACCCGGTTTTGGTAGACCGTTATATTACCGGAAAAGAAGTGGAAGTAGATGCCATCTGCGACGGTGAAACGGTTATTATTCCTGGAATCATGGAACACATCGAAAGAGCGGGAGTGCACTCCGGAGACTCTATTGCAGTGTATCCACCTCAGAATGTTTCACAGGAGGAAATCGATACTTTGGTAGATTATACCCAGAGACTGGCCAAAGGATTGAATGTGATCGGTTTAATGAATATCCAGTACGTTCTTTTCGAAGGAAACGTATACGTGATCGAAGTGAATCCACGTTCATCAAGAACAGTTCCGTTCTTATCCAAAATCACAGAAGTTCCGATGGCGAACTTAGCAACGAAAGCGATTTTAGGCCAGAAACTGACAGATTTAGGATACAAAAACGGATTGGTTCCGAATAAAGAAGGAGTCTTTGTAAAAGTTCCGGTATTCTCTTTCTCAAAACTGACGAAAGTAGATATCTCCCTGGGACCAGAAATGAAGTCTACAGGAGAAGTAATGGGGAAAGACACCACTTTGGAAAAAGCTCTTTACAAAGGATTAATCGCAGCAGGAAGAAAAGTTCCGATGCACGGTTCAATTTTGTTCACGGTAGCAGACAAGCACAAGCAAGAAGCGGCAGACCTTGCAGCAAGATTCCACGAAGTTGGTTTCAGAATCTGGGCAACAGAAGGAACGGCTAAATTCTTTGAAGAAAAAGGGATTCCTTGCAAAATCGGATACAAAATCGGAGAAGATGATGTCAACCTGATCGACCTGATTCAGAAAGGAAAAGTACAATACGTCGTAAATACCATGACCAAAGGGAAGCAGGTAGAAAGAGACGGATTCCAGATCAGAAGAATGAGTGTGGAAAACGGCGTTCCTTGTTTAACATCCATGGACACGGTAGAAGCCATCCTGAAAGTAATTGAAAGCATGAGTTTCAAAATGGAAACGATGTAATTTCGGATTCAGATAATATATTTTAAACCCCGCGAGTTTTCTTGCGGGGTTTTTGTTTTTAATGAGATAAAAAATACTTGTCCGTTTTTCGGTTGTACTATGAACGGTGGTAATTTAAATTTGTAAAAAAAGGAAATGAATAATTTTAAATTTGAAGCACTGAATCATTTAGATTTTGAATATTTGAATGATTTATCAGAAACTGAACTCGCAGAGAATCAAATTAAAAAGATGAAAGTAGATCAATTCCCGGGTTTTCCTTGCAGGACTACTTTGGAAGATGCTAAAATCGGTGAAATGGTTTTTCTCCTCAACTATGATTTTCACAATGTCAATTCTCCCTATCGGGCAAACGGACCTGTTTTTGTAAGGGCAAATCAACCGACAAAGACTTATGAAAACAACGAAATTCCGGTAATGTTCAATCATAGATTGCTATCACTTCGGGGGTATAATAAAGAAGCAATGATGATTTTTTCTGATGTTTCTGAAGGTAAATTTTTAAAAGAAAAACTTTCACAAATTCTGGAAAATCCAAAGATTGAATATATCCATTTACATAATGCAAAACCAGGATGCTTTAATTGTACTGTAAAAAGAATATAAAATACTTGTCCATTTTTCGGTTGCATAAAAACAGGATCCACCTTACTTTTATAAAAAATTAAAATGACTACAATTCATAAATTCAGAGAACTGCATAAGCAGGATGATCCGTTATTGATAGGAAACGTTTGGAATGTACAAAGTGCCAGAGCATATGAAAAACTAGGTTATCAGGCAGTAGCTACGTCAAGTTCCGCCGTAGCCTTCAGTCTGGGATACGAGGATGGCGAAAACATGAGTTTTGATGAATACTTTTATATCGTTGAGAGAATTTTGAAATCCGTCACCATTCCTTTGTCCGTAGATTTGGAAGGAGGTTATGGAAAAACGGTGGAGGAAATTGTTGTAAATATTTCCAGACTGGCAAAGGCCGGTGTAGTTGGAATCAATATCGAAGACAGTGTGATCATTGACGGAACCAGAAAACTATTGAGTACGCATGATTTCCATGAAAAATTAAATGCAGTCATTCTCCAACTTAAAGAGCAGAATATAGATATTTTCGTCAATGTAAGAATAGATCCGTTTCTTCTGGGAGTAGACAATACAGTACAGGAAACACTTGACCGGATAGAAATCATTGAAAGAGTAGGGGCAGACGGAATTTTCGTTCCATGCATTACCGAAGTACAGGATATTGAAAATGTTATTAAGACGGCAAAACTTCCTTTCAGTGTGATGTGTATGCCTGAACTTCCGGATTTTAAAACCCTTAAAACATTGGGGGTTAAAAGAATTTCATCAGGAAATTTCTTAAATGGGTATATTTATGGTGAATTGGAAACCGCATTAAAAGCCATTGGGGAGGCCGGAAGTTTTTCTCCTATTTTTTAGAAATCATGAAACTTACAGAAGAAAGAATGTATCAGGCATCTTTGGAAAAAGATTCCTCATTTGAAGGCATTTACTGGATGGCTGTAAAAACCACGGGTATATTCTGCCGGCCCACCTGTACGGCCAGAAAACCCAAAAGAGGGAACGTAGAATTTTTCGTCAATACCGAAAAAGCGATAGAAAATGGCTACAGACCCTGTAAAATATGCAAACCGCTTGAAAAATTGAATGAAACGCCCCGCTACATTCAGGATTTGCTGGATGAACTGCAGCAGAATGAATCACTAAAGATCAAAGACGCAGATCTTCTGGAAAGAAATATTGAACCGGTAACGATCAGGCGATGGTTTCTGAAAAACCATGGAATGACCTTTCATACTTTTCAACGGGAATTCAGAATGAATAAAGCCTTCAAAAAAATAAAAAACGGCGAAAGTATCATCGAAGTGGCATTGGATTCAGGCTATGAAAGTTTAAGCGGCTTCAATGAACGTTTTAAAGAAGTCATTGGTACCACACCTAAGAATACAGGCCGCCGGACCATCATTGATCTGAAAAGAATTGAGACCCCATTAGGTCCTATGTTTGCCTGCTCATGCGAGGAGGGAATCTGCCTGCTCGAATTTACAGACCGGAAAAATATAGACCGCCAGTTGGCCCATTTGTCCAAAGTAATGAACGCAGAAATCGTTCAGGGGGAAAATAAGCATTTCGAACAACTAGAGAGCGAACTGAATGAATATTTTGAGGGAAAAAGAACAACGTTTGAGGTGCCTCTTTATGTTACAGGTACAGATTTTCAGAAAAAAGTGTGGCAGCTTTTAACAGAAATCCCCAAAGGCGAAACCCGTACCTACAAACAGCAGTCTGAATTTTTGGGGAATCCTAAAGCCGTACGTGCCGTAGGAACAGCCAATGGAATTAATAAAATTGCCATTATCATTCCGTGTCACCGTGTGATAGGCTCAGATGGTGACTTGGTAGGGTATGCCGGAGGAATATGGAGGAAACAAAAGTTACTTGAGTTGGAAGGCGCTATCTTATTTTAAATATCTTTACAGAAAACCCCGCCATGTCCTCAGAATTTGACCCCGTTCTACATCACTTCAGCCAATATATTAAGCTCAGCGAGACTTTAAAAAAAGAACTGCTGGATAGATTGTCTTTTCAGACTTTTGAAAAGGGGGAACTTTTGCATGATGCTGATAAAATCTGCACCAAAAGCTATTTTATTCTCACCGGACTGACCAGGACCTACTATTTGAAGGACGGAACAGAGATTAGCGAATATTTCTCCAGTGAAAACGAATGGGTCAATTCCCCAAAAAGTTTTATAGGACGCATAAAAGATATCTATTCCATCGACTGTCTTGAAAAAACAGAAACATTCTGCCTCAAAATAAATGATCTGGGCTACTTATTCGATCACTTCCCTGAAATGGAACGGTATGCAAGATTATCTATGGGAAGCGTATTCGGGCACCTTATGGAAAGGATTACATCTCAAAGATTCACCACCGCTAAAGAAAAATATGAACATTTTCTGACGGTTTACAAAGGAATTTATCACAGAATTCCGCTGGGAATGACGGCATCCTATCTCGGAATTACCCAGTCTACGCTAAGCAGATTGCGGGCAGAAAAGTAGTTTTTGATCTAGAGCAAAAATTATCCGGATTCGCTGAGATATTTTTGTTAAAAAAAACAATGAAACTATTATTTAAAATTTTCTGCCTCCTGACGTTCGTATGCTCATTGGCTAAAGCTCAGGATACCATTCAATCAAAGAATACAGATGCCATTTTGTATCAGCCTTCCAAAAATATAAAGGGCCTTGTTGTAGGACTTGGAGGATCGGAAGGAGGAAATGCATGGGCATCGAAGCACTGGAAAACGGTGAGAGATCAGTTTTTAGACAAAGGATATGCATTCCTTGCGCTGGCATATTTCGGATCAAAAAATTCTCCAAAATTGCTTGAAAAGATTGAAATTCAGGATGTACATAACGCTATAAATCTTTCAAAACAGAAAATTCATACAGAAAAAGTGGCGGTGATAGGTGGTTCAAGGGGAGCGGATCTCGCTTTACTTCTGGGAAGTTATTATCCTGATATCTCATGTATCATCGGACTGTCAGCAAGCCATGCTGTTTTTCCAGGGAATACAGATCATTTTTCGACTTCGAGCTGGACTTTTGGCGGGAAAGAACTTCCTTTTGTTCCGGTGAATGAAGCAGCAGTCCCTTTTATGATGGAACGGAAAATAAGAAAAGCTTTTGAAGCGATGCTGCAGGACAAAGAATCTGAACAGAAATCCCTTATCAAAGTCGAACAGATCAAAGCTCCAATTCTCCTGATGTCCGGAACTGAGGACGAAATCTGCCCTTCATCAGAGATGTCTGAAAAAATCATTCAAAGATTAAAAAACAATCATTTCAAATACCGTTATGAACACCTACCGTTCAAAGGAAGCCATTCCGAACCGTATCAGCATTTCGATAAAGTTTTTGAATTTCTTCAGAAAAATTTCTAATCTACTTACCCGATCTCATCCTCAACCGTAACCTTAACCTCCAGCCCCTCTATTCAGCGTATTTTATAAGAAGTTAATTTTATGACATCTGTCAGTTTTTATTTAGAATTAATAAAAATAAGATAATTTTGCGGAACTAACTTACTTATACAATGAAAAGAATAATTATTTCTGCATCCTTTCTGGTGGCAACGATGCTGAGTGCCCAGAAAACGGATACCATCAAAGTTTCTGAAATTCAGTCCGTGTCACTTCAGGGAACCAACAATTACAGAACCAAAAAATCAGAATCTGTAGCGAGACTACCTCTCGAAAACCTTGAAAATCCTACCGTGTACAACATTGTCCCGAAAGAAATCATCAGCGAGATGAACGCCGTTGATTTTAATACGGCAATGGCTTCCGCACCGGGAGTGGTGGTGAATAACAGCGTGAACGACAGTGGAAACGATATCTTTCTAAGAGGCTTCAGCTCTTCTGCCAACTTCAGAAACGGGCTGCTTCAGAACCCCAGAGTACAGTCGGAAATTGCCAATGTGGAAAGAGTAGAAGTGATAAAAGGACCTTCGGGAACTCTTTTCGGGGGAACTTTGGCCAATTATGGAGGTATCGTGAATATTGTCACCAAAAAACCTCAGGAAAATTTCGGGGGAATCATCGGTTATACAACGGGAAGCTGGGGAATGAACAGGATCACTGCAGATGTCAATACTCCTTTGAATAAGGAAAAGACAGCATTGGCAAGATTTAATGTAGCGGCTTATTCCCAGGATTCTTTTCAGGATGCAGGCTACAATAAAGGACTGTTTTTCTCAGGAAGTATTCTGTATAAAGTGAGTGATAAAACAACGGTGACTTTGGATACAGAATTCCATGCACCGGAAAAAACATTGAATGCTTACGTGAGACAGTCCGAAAAATTAACAATCGGTTCGATGAAAGACCTTACAGGCGCTCACGACAGATCATTTACCAGCAATGATATCGGCTCGAAAAGAACCAATTTCGTCACGATGGCTGAGGTGACTCATAAATTCAATGATCAGTGGACTTCCAGAACTTCGTATCAAAGGGGAGAAGCTAATGAAAACGGATCCATATTTTTAGTCTTAAGCTATCTTGATAATAATACGGTAAGTCGTGGAATTCGTCCTTTTGACAGCTATAAAGTGACTACGGATAATATTCAGCAGAATTTTATCGGCGATTTTAAGATCGGGAATCTGCGAAACAGACTGGTCGTGGGGCTGGATTATTATCAGCAAAGCACGAAAAATCAGTATGGAATGTTCAAAAGAAGTGCTACAGATACCGTGGGTTCTGTGTTTGCTCCTTATGATATTATTAAGCTGGACGAGGCCTCTGCCTGGCAGCCTATCTCCAGAAGTCTGGTTGAAAATCTTGAAAGAATTCCCAACGATCCAACTAATAAAGTAAAACCGACTAATTACGAAATCAGCCATTTCAGTACTTTCAGCGTTTATGCGTCCAATGTCCTCAATATTACAGACAATTTACTGGTAATGGCGAGTTTAAGAATGGACAATTATAAAAATGATGATCTCAAAACGAATGGGGTAAAGGGAACCGGAAATTACAGTCAGACACAGTTTTCGCCAAAATTCGGTTTGGTGTATGAAATTGTAAAAAACGAAATTTCATTTTTCGCGAACTATGTCAACGGATTTAAAAATTTCGCACCGTCTCTCAATCAGGATGGAGTTCTTACAAGCTGGGATCCTGAGCAGGGGAACCAGTTTGAAGGTGGATTTAAACTTGATCTCTTTAATAAAAAACTACTTTCCACCATTACCTATTACAATATGAATGTAAAGAACAGACTCATTGCTGTTCCGGGTGGTTTGGGCAGTATGCAGGATGGAAAGATCAAAAATCAGGGGTTTGAAATGGACGTTATCGTGAATCCTTTTAAAGGCTGGAATATCGTTGCCGGATACGGATATAATGACAACAAATATGATGACAGAGGCGTGAATAACGGAAAAAGAATTGCATGGACACCAAAACACGTCGCGAATCTCTGGACCAGCTACAAGATCATGGACGGCTCCTATGAAGGTCTGGGATTTGGGGCCGGATTTAATTTTGTAGACAAAACCTATATCAATATCACCAATCATTTCCTGGCACCTGCTTATACCACTGTGGGAGCCACTGTTTTCTATGATAAAAAGAAATACAGAATCGGGGTGAAGATGAATAACGCACTGAATGACACCTACTGGAATTTCTACGGCCAGCCTCAGAAGCCGAGAGAGATCCTTGCCAACTTTGCCTTTAAATTCTAACCTTAATAAAACAAAAATAAGAGCGGTAATTCGTTGCCGCTCTGCTGTATTGATAGATATGGAAAAGAAAACAACAGATAAAAAGAAAAAGCAGGGAAAATCCCTCACGAAAAAAATAACAGGATGGCTCCATCTCTGGCTGGGACTGGTCTCAGGGATTATTGTCCTGGTAGTAACTCTTTCGGGAACGATCTTCGTCTTTTGTGATGAAATCATTGATCTATGCGGAGGAAGCGCCAAATATGTACAGGCTCCGGCCAATACAAAAAAAATGTCACCGGAAGAACTGCTGGCGAAATTTCATCAGCAGATTCCGGACAGAAAAGCATTTTATTTTGACACCTATAAAGAAGCCGACAGAACGTTCAGGGTAGCCTCGGCTACGAAACCACCCAAAGATAAAAATGCTCCCAAAGCAGGAAAACCAAAAGGTCGCGGACCAAGAGGGGTATTTGCCTATCATTACCTTGATCCTTACACGGGGAAAATTACAGGTTCTACGAAAAGCTATGAATTTTTCTATATCGTAGCACATATCCATGCCCAGCTTCTGGCCGGAAAATTCGGAAAAACAGTAGTCGGAGTGGCTTCTATTATATTTTTTGTTCAGTTAATTGGCGGACTCATTCTCTGGTGGCCGAAAAAGTGGAACAAAACGACAAGGACAGCGGCCTTTAAAATAAAATCAGGAACGAAATGGCGCAGGAAAAACTATGATTTCCATAATGTGTTCGGGTTCTATTCATTGTTACCGGCGGTTTTTATTACGATTACGGGGTTGATTATGGCCTACAAAATTTTGACAGATCTTACTCAGGAAGCCTTTGGCGGAATCGCTGATGCCCATAAAATTGCAGAGAAATATGAGCCTAAGTTTGATCCTGAGAAAAAAGCGCTGTCTTACGCAGATTTCGTAGATAAGAATTTCAAAAAATTTCCGGAAGCCAGACAGTTCAGAATGAGTATTCCAAGGAATGATTCTGCTACAGTGTACCATGTCGTTGCGGCAAAATTTATCGGTTTGAAAAGCCTTGCCAGCGGTAAAAGCATGGAGGCCAATAAATATACAGGAGAGGAAATTCAGTATCCGAAGGAAGTCATTATGCATGAAGTGATCGAGCATATGAACTTTGATCTGCATGTAGGATATTGGGGTGGTATGTTTGGGAAGATCTTCACCTTTGTGATCGGAATTATCTGTACAAGCCTTCCGGTGACGGGCTTTCTGATCTGGTGGGGCAGACGCAAAAAATCACCGAAAAAAGCAACAAAAGTTAAAAATATTCATCAACATAGAAAAGAACATCATGAACAGCCGGCTTAAATTTTTATTATTGAACCTATTCCTTCTTTGCAGTTTGTCAGCAGTGGCGCAGGAAAAAATAAACATCGGGGAAAAACAGGTCATATCCTCAGCGATCCTCAATGAAAAAAGAGAGATATGGATCCATCTTCCGAAAACCTATAATGACAGCAGCATTACTCCTGCAAAATATCCGGTGATCTATCTTCTGGATGGAGAAATCAATTTCGAATATTACACAGGAATGAGCGATTTTCTGGCCAGACCGCCTTATGCAGATATGCCGGAATGTATTGTTGTCGGCATCAAAAACACGGAAAGAACCAGAGATCTTACGCCTACAAAATCACAGAAGAAAAGCCCGGTAAATCCAAATGTCGTTCTTTTCGGAGACAGTGGTGAAAGTGAAAATTTTGTCAAATTTATAAAGGAAGAGTTGAAACCTTTCATCAGTAAAACCTACAGAACACAGGATTATTCCATTCTAGTAGGGCATTCTTTCGGGGGACTTTTTGCCGTGAATGTTCTGCTTACCCATCCGGAATATTTCAATGCTTATGTAGCGAATGATCCCAGTTTATGGTGGGATAACAATGTGATGATTTCCAAGACAAAAAGCTATCTGGAAAAAAACAAAGCATTTCCGGCTCACAAGTTTCTGTATGTTTCTCAGGCTGACAATGAAGAGCAGAACAAAAACTGGAATTCCGATATGACCCAGGCGATTGAAGAATTTAAAGGAATTGTTGAGAAAAACGGATCATTGAATTACAAACACCATTTCTTTGAAAGTGAAGTCCACGGAACGGTTTCCTATCCAGGGAATTATGATGCTTTGAAATTTATCTTTAAAGGTTTCAGAACAGATATTAAAAAACTGTCTAAAAATCCACAATTGCTTGAAGAAGAATACAAAAGGTTTTCAGAGAAAGCTGGATCTAATTTTACTCCTTCCGAGACTTATCTGAATGTCGTTCTTAAATTCATGAAGAGTAATAATTTTAAAGAATCGGAGGATTATTTTATAAACTTAAAGAACAGACTGTATCCTAAGATTAAATAATTGATTAATCTTATAAAAACTCATTAAGTTTAGGGTAGATTGAGGACGTATTCAATCTGCCCTTTTTTATTGGAGATTTAAAAACAATAGGGAAGTGTAACTTTTTAAAACGGTTTTTTGGATTCTAATTAATTTTTGGTTTCACGAATCTAATACAGACAAAATTGAATACTGCGGAAATGAGCCAGAAAGGAGAGGCAAAAACGATTGCAAATACAAAGAGGGGAATGATTCCTTTTAATCCTGCAATGATGATTCCGTCCGTGGCCATGCGGGTAGCTATTGAAGTGAGAATGCAGGCAAGCAGTAAGACGGAAAGACTTAAACCGATAGCAATACCGGCCAGTTTCCATTTTCCTAAAATTCCGGGATGGATATGTATTCTGTAAAATACAGCACAGCACATTAAACAAATCCCTGATGATATAAGAACAGGATAGATCAGAGATAAATCTGCAGCCATGATCATTAATGCAAAATTGGCGATCAGTATATTAATGAAAGTACAGAGTATCAAAAGAAAGACATTTTTTTTCATGGCCATTGGTTAATCAGTGACTTAAATTACAACTATTTTTCAGACTTTATCCTGAGAAATAAATTAGAAGTCCGTACTATATCGAAAGAGCAAACCTGAAGATTCACAGATTTGCTCTTTATTTCTATAGAAAAATCAGGCTCAGTTCTTGCCTAATGCCTGTTGTCACAATTGATGGTAATATCTTTATGTGCTTTATCTAAAAAGGTAATAGAAGGGCAGCCAAAAGATTGGGAAACAAATCCAAATACCACAGGAGGTTTTCCCTTGAAAAGATTGCCGGCCCACTGGAATTTATTGGCTCCGTCGGTGTCTATTCCATTCAGCGGAGTGAATTCTGCACCATCGCCACCGGTGGTGATCGTTTTTTCAAATATTTTTTCGTTACGGTTGTTAATCACTGCGAGTTGACGTTCCTGCACGATATCGCCTTCAAGAAAATCCTGAAGATAATAGGTAAGGTCGTTATCCTTAAACTGAAAAGTATTTCCAAATTTAAATGGGGAGCCGGAGAAATATTTTTTTGAAACCTCTGTGGCCGATTTTTCCCACTGCATAGGTTTGATCTTATTTTGAACAAATGGATCTTTATTTCCAAAATAGGCAATAGCGTTCGAATAACGGTCAAAAATATCCATATCTTTTTGCGTTTCGATCTGGAAACCAATCATATAAGAGCCAGTGTCAACTTCTTCTCCTTCGGGAGCATATGGCGTAAGATAAGCCACGGCTTTTAACTTGTTGAGAGGCGTTTTTTGTAGTTTATTGAACTCATAATTGAAAAGATACAGAGAATCAGTCTCCGTAAGATGCATACCGGTGAGCATTTTCTTTCTGTACTCAGCATCAAGTTCTACATACTGAAGCTTTTCAAAAGGAACATTTTTCTGATTTTTGATGAAGTCTGAAGGAATCGCATGAGAATCTGTATAGATATCGGATACGGAAATAAAAACATCCATCAGCTCATTACGCTGTACAAGAGAGACGTTATAAACATTGAAATGATTATAGTCTATTTCATCTGTCGTTTTCGCTGTTTTAACAGAATCATTGGAGATGCCTGTTGAATTGGATGCCGGTTTACTGACCTCTTTTTTACAACCCATCATAACCAGTTGTAAAAATAAAAGAACTAAGGCTGTACTGAATTTCATCATGGGTCTTACCTGAAAAAGTGAATAGTGTTTAGAATGTTGCACGTTTTAATTATTTTATGATATAATAAGGTTCTGAAAAATATTTACTCGGCTTGATATACGCCGTTTTTCGATCAGCATCAAAGACCCAGTTGAATCTTCGCAAAAGGTCTGCGCCAAAATAATTAACCGTTTGTTTTTTCAGGTCACCGATAAAAAATCCGGCTGAGACATCTTTTAAAACACTGTTTCCTACTTTCAGAAAAGGAAGTATGCCTTGTTTGGTGGTGATGCTTTTCCCACTGGAGTTTTTTAAGGTTTTTTCGCCTGTGATCTTCAGTTTTTTATCCAGTTCTTTTTCTGCGGCAAAATCGTTACTGTACAGCAATCCTCCTGAGTATCCGGACTGAAGTACAAAATAAGCTTCCTGCTGTTTGTCACCGTCAATAACGTTGTCAGCTACAATATAAAAAGCTTCATGATCATACAGGGTCACAATAGGCTGGTAGTCTTTCACATCAGGTGCTTGATCATAGACAATAAACTGATTGTGGTCGTAATCTATTTTAAATGCTTTTCCTCCAAAAAGGACGGTTCCGATCTTTCCGTCAGCCTCATGGCCAGCCATTTGATTGTCTGTAAAACGGACGTTATTCAATGTTAATTTTCCAATTTGTACCGTATTGTTTTCACTGATTTCATCTTTGTCAAAAACAATATGATCTGCTTTTCGTTGTTTTTCCGGAGAAATGGCGGCGTCTTCCATCGCGATCTGAAACATCAGATCCAGAGAATCTTTTTTATTGACTAAAGTTTTTACGATGATATTATTATGTTTGGTGAGTCTGAAAGGAATGGTCTGCTGTGCCTGTACACTGAAAAAGACCGTAGAAAACAGTAAGATAAGACTTGTTTTTTTGAACATGATGAAGTGATTAGTGGTTAAAATCCGGAATTTTAAAATTACCTATTATCTTTGGAACAGCAAACATTAATATCAAATGATTCAAAAACTGCTCAATGACGGACTGCACTGGGAAAAAAGGGAATTCAAACGGAATGAATTTCTGAAGATATCAGGAAGCACCGATACCGATATTTATTTTGTGGAAAATGGCAGCGTCCGGATTTTTATAATGGATGAAAATGAAGAACGGATCATCCGTTTCGGGTATACCGGAAATATTTTGGTCTCTATGGATTCGTTTCTGTCGGGAAAACCTTCGGATTTTTATATTCAGGCGATCAAAAAAACAACCGTAAAAGTGGCTTCAAAAAAAGATTTCTATGCATTTATTCAGTCTGATGAAGAGCATCTTAAGTTTTGGATCTCAATTTTAGAAGATCTTGTCCTGCAGCAGCTCGAAAGGGAAAAAGATCTTTTGACGAATTCACCCAAAGAGCGGTTTGAAAGAGTCTTAAAAAGAAGCCCGAAACTCTTTCAGGAAGTCCCGAATAAGTATATCGCCAACTACCTCAGAATGTCACCGGAAACTTTATCACGGCTTAAAAAATCTTGAGTTCAGTCAAGATTTAAGAAGAAAATGATCCCGAATTTTGCATAAAAATCATCAATGAAAATGTCTACACCACAATTGCTGGATGAGTTGAAGAGCCTTACCCAGACTCATTTAAAATATGCAGAAAACCTTTTGCAGCAGACGGATGAAAAACTCAATACCAGAGTGTCGGAAGGCAGCTGGAGCGTACTGGAATGCCTTGAACATCTCAACCGTTACGGAGATTTCTATATCCCTGAAATCAATCAGAGGATTTCTTCTTCGAAAACGTCTCCTGCCCCTGTTTTTAAACCTGGAATTTTGGGTAATTACTTTGCTAAATCGATGCTTCCGAAAGACAAGTTAAACAAAATGAAAACTCTTAAAAACATGGATCCCATCAACAGCCAACTGGATAAAAGGGTAGTGGAGAAATTTATCAGACAGCAAGGTCAGTTTTTAGATTTACTGGAAAAAGCGGAAAGTGTTGATTTAAATACAGTAAAAACCAGCGTCAGCATTTCAAAACTGATCAAAATTAAATTGGGTGATACCTTTCGTTTTGTGATTTATCATAATGAAAGGCATATCCGTCAGGCAGAAAGCGTTTTGAAGAATTTGTAATCAAAATGAAATTGCTATTATAATATCCTGTTACCGGGTTACCGGTTCAAACGGAGAGCGGGTGGGCTATACAGGAGGAATTTGGAGAAAGCAAAAATTATTGGCAGTAGTGAAGGCTGTTTTATTTTGATTTTTGTAAATTTAGGCAAAAATTTACACGTGAAAAAGTTACTATTTGCACTTTGCATATCAGCTTCGGCTTTAAGTTTTGCTCAGGATTATTCGGTACCGGCTGCAAGTCCGCGTCAGAAGGTAGAGCAGCAGTTTTCAATGTCTAAGATCAGCATTGACTATGGAAGACCGGGAGTGAAAGGGCGTAAGATCTTCGGAGAACTGGTTCCTTACGGACAGGTTTGGAGAGCTGGCGCGAATTCATCTACTAAAATTACATTCGGACAGTCTGTGAACTTCGGAGGGAAGACGGTTCCGGCTGGAACATATGGTCTTTTCATCGTACCTACAGAAAAAGAATGGAAAGTAATATTGAATAAAGATTTCCAGCAGTGGGGTGCTTATACCTACGATCCAAAACAGGATGTCGTAGATGTTATGGTCCCTGTGAATAAACTGGCAGACAAGCAGGAGTGGTTTGAAATTACCCTTAATCCTACAGATGAAAACTCTGGAAACTTAGTGATTAAGTGGGATATGGCTCAGGCTGAGGTGGCTTTAAAACCGGCAAAACCTGATGCGGTAATCAAAATTTCAGATAAGCTGAAAGAAATCAAAAAAATTGAAGCAGACGCAGCAAAAGCTAAAGGCTAGACAATGAAATTTTCAATACAACCTGTTTTAGACAGTGAAGAATATCAATTAATCCCCTTACAGCAAGGGGATTTTGAGTCTGTATATGAAGTGGCTTCCGATCCACGGGTTTGGGAACAGCATCCCAATAAAAACCGCTATCAGAGAGAAGTTTTTGAAAGCTTTTTTAAAGGCGCTATGGAAAGCGAAGGTGCTTTTAAAATCATAGAGAAATCCTCCGGTGAGGTTCTGGGAAGCACGCGTTTTTATAATTATGACGAAGCGGATAACCATATTTTCATCGGTTATACTTTCTATGGGACGAAATCCTGGGGAAAAGGAATCAATCCTAAAGTGAAAAAAATGATGCTCGATTATATTTTTCAATTTGTAGATAAGGTACATTTTCATATTGGCAAAGAGAATATCCGTTCTCAGACTGCACTGGAAAGAATTGGCGGGCAGAAGATCGGTGAAGAGGAAGTGGCTTATTTTGCAGAGCCTACAAGAACCAATTTCGTGTATGAAATAAAAAAAGAAAATCACTCATGAAAAAATACAAAATCCAGAAATCACCGTTTGTAGTGCCTACCACAGACGGGAAATTAATAGAAGAACATTGGGGAAACTCCACTGGAAATTCAAATGTGTCCATCGCTCACATGATGGCACCACCGGACTGGAGTGAGCCGCATCAGACGCCGGAATTTGATGAATTCACCCTGATCATTTCCGGGAAAAAGCAGTTTGAGATAGACGGCGAAATCATAACCTTGGAAAAAGGGCAGAGCATCCTGATCGAGAAAGGCGCAAGAGTGCGTTACAGCAACCCGTTTTCAGAACCATGCGATTATATTGCCATCTGTCTTCCTGCGTTTTCTATGGAACTGGTGAATAGAGAGAATTAAAAATGTACCAATATAGCAGTGTAACAATGTACCAATTACAATCCTCGGTAAAACCATTGTTACACTGTTACATTGATAGATTGTTACATTGAAATAAATTTATTTATTTCAGTATTTCCTTCAAAAACAGCACTGTATGATTCCAGGCTCTTTTGGCCATTACCTCATTGTAATCCGGTGACTTCGGATCGGTGAATGTATGCTTGGAATGGGCGTAGGTGATGATCTGCCAGTCAGCATTTCCTTCATTCATTTCCTTAATTAAATTATTGTAATCTTCCGGGGTTACGCCTTTATCATCTGCAGGGTTTTCAACTAAAATTTTCGTGGCAATAGGTCCGTTTTTCCGGGTCTGATCTTTTCCGATACTTCCGTGGATAGATACAACACCTACCACCGGAAGACTTCCTCTGGCAGACTCTAAGGCACCTGTTCCACCGAAACAGTAGCCAATCACGGCAATTTTCTCAGAAATAGCTCCGTTTTTCTTCAATTGCTCTAAAGCCAAAGAAATACGTTTCTGATAAGCATCATAATTTTGTTTGTAATATCCTGACGTTTTACCTGCAGAAGCATTATCTGCCGGGATATTTCCTTCACCGTAAATATCGGCAATGAAAGCAATATACCCTTGTTTTTCAAGTTCGGCAGCAGCAGTTTTGGCTTCGTCATCAATACCTTTCCAGGCGGGAAGGATCAGCACTCCCGGAAGTTTTTTTCCTGCGTTGGAAGTCACCAGGCCATTCAGTTTCTGTGAACCGTCCTGATAAGAAATGGTTTTTAGTTTCTGGCTGAAAACGGTTCCTGTGCTCATTATACAGGCTGTTAATAGAAGGGTGCGTATCATAGGGTAATATTTAATGTATATTTTGAATATTCGCGGACATAAAAAATCCTCATCTAAATTACTGAAAATAACTTATGATGAGGATTATAAATTATAAAGACTAATAGTGTCAGAATTTAATTCCCAGATTGGTCAGTTCATTTTCCAAATCAGTGTCAGGATTGATTTTAATTGTGGTGAAACCTAAAGTCTTAGCCATTTCAATATTCCTTGGGTTATCATCAATGAAAACAGATTCACCTGCCTGGATATTGTATCTTTCCAGGAGTACGTGCCAGATTTTCGGATCCGGTTTGATCAGTTTTTCTGTTCCTGAAACTACAATTTTTCCATTAAATATTTGAAAGAAGTCGTAGTTTTCCAGCGCATAGGGGAAAGTTTCTTCAGACCAGTTGGTTAAGCCGAACAATTGATAATCAGTGTTTTTTAAACGTCTTAAGAGGTCTACATTTTGTGGAATATCACTTTTCAGCATCACCGTCCAGTTATCGTAATAAGCTCGGAGTTCCTTTTCCCATTCCGGGAATTTTTTTACCTGAATATCAGTGCCTTCTGCCAGACTTCTTCCTTTGTCCTGCTGTTCATTCCATTCCGACTGGGCAATGTTTTCCAGAAAGTACTCCATTTTCTCATCGTCCTTGAAATAATCTTTGAAAAAATACCTCGGATCCCAATCCATTAAAACGCCGCCAAAATCGAAGATGATATTTTTAATTTCCATAAATGTTTTTAAACTTTTTTAATTGTATTTGATTACAAAAGTCGCAAAAGTTTTGGTATTTAAAGCCTTGATATTACTTAAATTTCAAAAGATTCTTATTCTTGAAATACTGGGTTCGTATAAGTGGGAAATTAAACTTTTATTTAACCA
This sequence comes from Chryseobacterium sp. OV279, assembly GCF_900128945.1. GTDB lineage: Bacteria > Bacteroidota > Bacteroidia > Flavobacteriales > Weeksellaceae > Chryseobacterium. Next base: position 952,752 of record NZ_FQUD01000002.1, read on the forward strand.
CAAAAGTCACAAAAGTTTTAATGCATTGAAACACTTTAGAGCACTTTAGTTTCGGAAGATTATCGTCTTGAAAACAGTAAGAACACATAAGAAGGAAATCAGAGATTTTCATAAAACTTAAGTGCTCTTCTTATGCGCAATGTATTTACTTTAAAATAACTTAAGTGTTTAAAAACTTTTGTGACTTTTGTGGTTTAAAAAATCAGCAGTTTACTCCGGTTTATAGAATTGGTACTGCTCATTTTCATAATACGCATTGATGTGATGCAGCCCATTCGTCAGGATGATTTCTTTTGCTCCGATGATGGAGTTGTACCTCGCCGTCTGTTCAAATGTTTTCTCCGTTAGCTTGATTTGCGGGGCTTTACATTCGATAAGGATTACGGGTTCTGTTTTTTCGGTTACCAGAAGGTCAATTCTTTTGGTAAGGCCGTTCAGAAGGATCTTTTTCTCTGTGATCAGAGCAGACGGAGAATAGCCTTTTACCGAAAGATAATAGTGGATCCAGTGCTGGCGTACCCATTCTTCAGGAGTGAGCAGAAGGTAAGTTTTGCGGACTAAGTCATAAATAAAAAACTTATCTTTGTCTTTCTTGAATTTAAAATCAAAAGTTTCCTGAAAATTCAGTTTTGGAAGTTCCATTAATAAGATGAAAGAATTAGATTTAATCCTCAAAAATATTAAAAATAAAGAAGTTTTACCTATTTATTTTTTCCACGGAGAAGAACCTTACTTTATTGATGCTGCCGTAAAAGTGCTTGAACACGACTTTCTGGAGGAAGATGAAAAGGCTTTTAACCAGACTGTAGTGTACGGAAAAGATACCTCTTATCAGGAGATCCTTTCCCTTGCAAGACAGTTCCCGATGATGGGCGACAGGCAGGTGATTATTGTAAAGGAAGCTCAGGATTTGAAATTTAATGAGGATGAAAACCGTGTTCTGGAAACCTATGTGGAAAATCCGGTTCCTTCTACAGTGCTTGTTTTTGCGCATAAACATAAGAAGCTGGACAGTAGAAAAAAAGCGGCAAAAGCACTGGATAAAGCCAAAGCTCTTTTCTTAAGTGAATCTGTGAGAGACAGCAATCTTCCAAAATGGATTGCTGATGAATGTGCCCAACTGAAAATTAAAATTGCTCCGAATATTTCCAATCTACTGGCAGAATATTTAGGAAACGACCTTTCAAGAATTGCCAACGAACTGAACAAGCTGAAGATTATCCTCAAGGAAGGCGAAATGCTGGATGGAACGATCGTAGAAAACCATATCGGGATCAGCAAAGAATACAATGTTTTTGAACTTCAGAAAGCTTTAGGAACCAAAAATGCCGATGCCGCATTCAGGATCGCTCATTTTATGGGTAAAAATCCAAAGAATAATCCTTTTGTGATGATGCTGGCGAATCTGTACAGTTATTTTTCCAATGTGATCATTTACCAAACCATGGCCGGACAGCCACCACAGGCTATTGCTTCACAAATGGGCGTTAATCCCTATTTCATCAAAGACTATGCGGAAAGTGCAAGGTTATATCCTTTAAAACATGCTACCAGAGTCATTTCTATCTTAAGAGAATTTGACATGAAAGGAAAAGGTCTTGGAGCGGTGAATATGGGGGAGGCAGAGCTGATCAAGGAACTGGTGTATAAGATTATTAATGTGGATAAAATTAAGATGAAAGTTTGATGAGTTTTTGAGTGGGAGTGTTTGAGTGTTTTAGAGTGGGAGTGTTTTAGAGTGGGAGTGTTTTAGGGTTATATTTTTGTTGGTATGAGAAAAAGTGTTTTCCTGATTGTTTTGTCTGTGGTTTTAATGGTTTTTGCAACTCAGTATACTTTTGGACAGACGATAAAAGGCAGTCATTATGAATTAAATATTGCCCCGGATCAGAAAGCGGTTCTTATTTTATTTCCCTGTTTTCCCTGTAATATAGAACATACAAAAACGGAAGCCGGATTTTTAAAAGGCATCGACAGGAAAGGTGTCACCACGATTCTTTTAGACTATAATCAGAAATTATTTTTAACGGAATCTGAAAAGCAGAAGTACGCAAAAACTTTACACAGGATCTTTAAACGCAACAAAATTTCGCCCGATAATATATACATTGGAGGTTTTTCCGGTGGAGGAAATGTGGCCCTTCTGATGACAGCTTTCCTCATTAAACATCAGGATCCTCTACAACCCAAAGGGCTGATGGTCGTAGATTCTCCTATCGATCTTGAAAAGCTCTATGATAATGCCCAGAAAGATGTAGCCAAAAATGCAGATCCCGAAGCTGTAGAAGAGGGAAGGTACCTGACGGAGCTTCTGGAAAAAGAAATAGGAAAACAGGATACGAGCCGTGAGAAATATAAAACGTTGTCACCCTATTTAATGTCTGCATCTCCTGATGAAGGTAATATCCAATATCTTAAACATATTAAAACAAGATTGTACTGCGAACCTGATCTGAAATGGCAGCTCGAAAAGAAGAACAGAACCTACGAAGAACTTAACGCCTATGTACTGGAAAAAGCCAATCAGACATTACTTAAAGCAGGAAATACACAGACAGAACTGATCCAAACCAAAGACCGCGGCATCCGAGCCAACGGAACAAAACATCCGCATTCATGGAATATCGTGGAGGGGAATGAGCTGGTGAAATGGATGGTGGAGTAGTTGGGTTTGAGAGTCGGAGGGTTTGAGGGTTTGAGGGTTTGAGAGTGAGAGTGAATGGTCAATTTTGCTTCGCAAGTGAATGGTGAATTTAAGAACCAAGAATCAAGAGCCAAGAGCCAAGAAAGAAGATTCAAGACATCAGATTTCAGATATCAGACGCTGAATTCATTAACTTAATTACTACGAACTAGCAACTAGCAACCAGCAACTAGCAATTAGCAACCTTTCAAACCAAAAAACTCGTATCCCGAAACCCACACCCCGCATCCAAAGTATCAGAACCAGCAACCAGCAACTGACAACGTTTCCCCAACTCATTGACTCTAAAACCCTCAAACCCTCAAACCCTTCGACTCTAATACTCTCAAACTCTCCCACACTCAACCACATACCACCCAATCGACAGTCTACATATTTCATATTGACAAGTATCATTAAAAATACTTTAATAAAACAGTAAAAATTACGAAATTAGCAGCCTGAATTAAAATCTTTTTGAACAAAGTAAATTATGGAACAAAACATTTTAGATTGTGTGATCGTTGGATCCGGGCCTTCTGGCTTTACAGCGGCTATTTATGCGGCAAGAGCAGACTTGAAACCAGAACTATACACAGGTTTGGAGCCGGGCGGACAATTAACCACAACGACGGAGGTTGATAACTTTCCAGGATATCCGGCAGGGATTACAGGGCCTGAAATGATGATGGATCTGCAGAAGCAGGCGGAAAGATTCGAGACTAAAGTTCATTACGAAATGATCACTAAAGCTGAATTCTCCAAAGAAGAAGGCGGTGTTCACAAATTATACGCAGGAAATAAGGAAATCCTGGCCAAAACGGTCATTATCTCTACAGGAGCTACCGCAAAATATCTTGGCCTTGATGATGAGAAGAAATATGCAGGAGGCGGTGTTTCCGCATGTGCTACGTGCGACGGATTCTTCTACAGAGGAAAAGATGTGGTAGTAGTAGGAGCAGGAGATACAGCGGCAGAAGAGGCAACTTATCTTGCAAAGCTTACGAAAAAAGTAACAATGCTGGTAAGAAAAGACGTGTTCAGAGCTTCTAAAGCTATGATCCACAGAGTAGAAAATACACCGAATATCGAAGTGAAATTCAACCATGAATTAATCGGGATTGAAGGGGAGAACAGCCTTGTTGAAAGAGCGATGATCATTAACAACCAGACTCAGGAGAAATCTTCGGTAGATGTAGACGGTATCTTCATCGCCATCGGTCACAAGCCGAATACAGATATCTTCGTTGGACAGATTGACCTTGATGAAAACGGATATATCCTTACTGAAAAAGGATCTACAAGAACCAATCTTCCGGGTGTATTTGCGGCTGGAGATGTTCAGGATCATATCTATAGACAGGCGATCACCGCTGCAGGAAGCGGATGTATGGCGGCTATGGATGCAGAGAAATATCTTGCTGAATTACATTAATATTCAGCTTTTACAATACAAAGCGTACCCTGTGGGTGCGCTTTTTTGTTTTACTTTACCCTAAGATTTTTACCACAAAAGGCACAAAAGTTTTTAAACACTTTAGTTATTGTAAAGTAAATGCATTGCGCATAGAAGGTACACTTAAGTTTTTATGAAAATCTACGATTTTCTTGAGTATAAAAGTAAATCTATTGACCGAGCTTTAATTCGTGAGGATCATCATTCCCCTCGTTTGGAGGGGTGGCGAAAATTCTTTGAATTTTTGACGGGGTGGTTTAGTTTAGCACCATAAAAAAACTGCTTCAAGAGAAGCAGCTTTATTATTATCATCTGTTGTTACAGATTTATTTTTTAATGATCTTAAAGGTTTTGTTTTTTCCATTTTGGAAATTAATTTTTATAACATAAATTCCATTTGCGAGATTAGAAACATCAGGAGACTCATTAGTGAGTTTTTTTACCCATATTCCGGTTGAAGAATAAATGTCAATCGTGCTCATCTTTTCTTTTGATGTAATGACTAATTGGTCTTTTACTGGATTTTCTATTTGTATTTCTTTAGTTTGAATAGATTCGTTAGCAGATAGAGTAGAAGAGCTGTTGAGTACATATTTTACAACCTCAAAAGCTCCGTTATACATGCCTTCTCCACCATATACAAGGATGCTGTTATCAAAAACCTTAATGCTGACGATAGAATGGTTTTGCAAATTAGGATCATTTTCTACAAAGTTTCCAACAGAAGGATCCACAGTGCCACTTTGATCAAGCTTAGAGATGTAATAGGTATGTCCACCATTGGCATTTACATTTCCGGCAACATAATAGTGGCCGTTTTTCTCATAAAGATCAAAAAGCATCGCTCCAGCAGGGGGATTATAATTGAAGGCAGGATCTATGCTTCCGTCTGCATTTATTCTTTTTACGGTACCAAAGCCGGAACCGGTGTCTAACATGTCTATGCATGCTATTTTATTATTGCTGTCTATGAAGGCCTTACTTATCGCTAATGGAGGATCTACGGCCACCTCTCCATTATTGCCGAAGCTGGTCATAACCTGTCCGTTTGAATTGTACTTTTTTATAGTATAGGCATAGAAGCACATAATGCTGGACTGCTGATCCAATAATATATAACCGGGAATACTGGCAATTACAAGTTCTCCGTTATTTCCAAAACTGGTATCCTCGGTACCATCATTGTTTAATCTAAACAGATGGAGTTGGGAATCTGATGAACCATTCGGATGATATCCCTCTCCGGCGACCAGTATTTTATTATCCTGCTCATAGAGATCGGTAAACAGGATAGGATGGGCTAGAATTTTTGTTCCTCCGTTACCAAATGACGGATCCGGTTGTCCGTTTGGAAGGATTCTGATAACATCAAAATGAGAAGGGCTGTTGGTGGCAGGATCCATTTTTTTGCAAAGTAATGTCAATTTGTTATCGGAATGTCTTAAAAAGCCAATAAGATCATCCAACTGGTAATCTAAGAAGATTTTTCCATTGGTTCCAAAAGTAAGATCCAAAGGTCCTGTATAGCTTGTCGCTTTAGAAATAACCAATTGATGGGTATTAGAATCGAAAGAGCGATAGAAAACACTGCTGTTGGTGTCGGTTAAATTGCCTGCTAAGAAAGTTCCTGCGGGCAAATGATGTATTCCATTGGAAGCAAACGAAATATCCTTTAAAAGTTGGGAATAGATGACATTGACTGTAAGCAATGTTAATAGTAAAATTATTTTCTTCATTTGTTTTTTTTTGCAAAAATAAATAAAATAGAGCTGTTTTAATTGCTTTTTCACGCATTAAAGTGTTCATTATTAGTATTTTATGTATTTTAGAGATAACAGTATGTAATTAATAATCAACTATAAATATTTTAAATTCAAGAATAATATTTTTTTCTCTGCTTGCCGTAATCGTAATTCTAAATATGTTGTCAATAATTAATTCATCAAAAGATGAAATTTCTGAATTATTTTAAAGTTTATTTACATTTTTCAAAGATTTTATTTGAATGGTAACCGCTCATTATATTCAAATTATATTCAATAGGAACAGGCTTCAGCTTTTGTCATTGCGAGGAGCGAAGCGACGAAGCAATCTCTTTAACCGCAATTTTTTGTAATGAATTAAATTAGATTGCTTCACCTACAGTTCGCAATGACAGTCTTGGTGAAAATAGCGTCTGTGGGATATGTAAACCATACACACAGATATAGTTTGCAAGATGTTTTATACTAATTCTTTTGTGGTAAAATAAAACACACCGTTTCATCAAAATCTTTGGTCTTCCATTGAACGGAAACTTATTATATTCAACAGGAACGGGTTTCAGCTTTTGTCATTGCGAGGAGCAAAGCGACGAAGCAATCTCTCTAATCACAATTTTTTGTCATGAATTGAATTAGATTGCTTCACCTACGGTTCGCAATGACAGTCTTGGTGAAAATGGCGTCTTTAGGATATGCAAATAATACATGCCGATATAATCTGCAAGATGTTTTATACTATTCTTTAGTGGTAAAATAAAACACCCCGTTTCATCAAAATCCTTGGTCTTCCATTGAACGGAAGCTTATTATATTCAATAGGAACGGGCTTTAGCCCGTTTAAACAGAAATCAAGATTCATTCGGCTTTAGCCAAAACCTAATGTTTTTTTTGATCTCCCGCAGATTTCTCAGATGACGCAGATTGTGACGTCCGTTTTGAAGGTTTCAGCCTTCAGGCAGCTCTAAACTCCCTCCTGATGGTCTGTAAACGGGCTCTCTCCGGTTCCTGAAGTGGCTGCACGCTCTTTGTAAGCGTCTATAGGCCGTTACTGAACGACCTGGACCCGGTTGATGAACGGGTTTTACCCACTTATGAAAGGGGAGATACCCCTTGGGTAAGGGGGTAGAGGGACTTAGGTAAGGGGCTGCCAACGGTTATGGAAGGGGGCGGAGGTCTAAAAACAAAAAAACTGCTTCCGATGGAGCAGTTTTGTTTTATAATGAGTTCTATTGTACAGATCTATTTTCTGGCTTTTAATTTCTTATTTTCTGCGGTTAGGGCTTCTATCTGCTGTTTCAGGAGGTTGATATAGTCCTGCTGATTTTCTAAGATATAATCCGGGATGTTGTAATGGTTATTAAGAATTGCAGTTCCTGAATTGGTTGACGAGTCATTGAAATTGACGGTATTACCCGGTTTCTCTTCTTTAATGTCTTCTACCTTTACGTCCAATGCATTAGCCAGCTTCTCCCACTCATCATCAAATATTCTCACATCACCGCTTTCTTTACGGCTGTAGTTGGATACATCGGTAGCGATAATATTGGACATATACTCCTGCGTATAGCCTCTTTGCTTTCTTAGAGTTCTTAGCTTTTCCATAGAGTGGGGGTGTGTTTTTACAAATATAGAGAAAAAGTTTTTGCAAATAAGGATATATAAGATTATCCTTACTATTAAAATAATTAAGAGTTTTACAGAAATAAACTTTGAAATAAGTAAATTTGAATCTTAAATTAAGAAGTACAAATTAATAATATGGAAAATTTAAAATATAATCTCTCTGTATTGCAGGAAAAGGCTAAAGAAAGAACGGTTAAAACCCAAAGTATAGAATATGATATTGAAACTTTAATTAAAAAACTTGATAAAAATGTAATAAAGTTAGATCCAGAATATCAAAGAAGACATCGATGGGACAATAAGACTTCTTCAAGATTAATAGAAAGTTTAATTTTAAATATTCCAATTCCGACTATATATATATCGCAAGATGTTGATGTTGATGTTGAAACGGACGGCGAAGAATTTAGATATTCCGTAATTGATGGCCAACAACGTTTGACGGCTATTAAGAATTATTTAAAAAATAAATTTGTTTTAGAAGGGTTGGAAAGTCTTAATGAGCTGAACGGATGCTTTTATAAGGACTTACCTCCGTTTTTAACTAGGAGATTGGAAGAAAGAAGTATCAAATGTTTAAGAATTGATTCTACAATTGATTCCCAGGTTAAGCTTGATATATTTGAAAGATTAAATTCAGGTTCTGTAAAGCTTGAAGCTCAAGAGTTAAGAAACGCGGTCTATAGTGGACATTTTAATAACTTAATTAAAGACTTATCTAAAAATCAAAATTTTAGAGAACTCCTTCAAATAAGTAATGATACACCTGATAATAATAATAAGGTGAAAAAGATGGAAGACGTTGAGGTCGCTTTAAGATTTTTTGCTCTGACTAATAATAGATATATAAGATTTAAGAAAACTAAAGAAAAAGGGTTTTCTAGCTTCCTAGATGAGACTATGGAAGAATTTAATAATTTAAGTCAATTAGAGATAGAAGAAAAAAGAGAAGAGTTTGAAAAAACAATGGCATTTATTAATAAGAATTATGGTAAAGCAATTTTTTCAAAATATAAGATTGAAGAAGGAAATGCTCAACTAGTTTTGCAATCTAAATTTAATATTGCAGTGTATGACGCTTTTGCAATAGCTATTCATGATGCCTTATCTGAAGGAATAGATATTTCGAATAAAAAGGAAGAACTAAAAAAACTGTTTAGAGATAAAGAATTTTATAATTCTATTTCAGGAAGTTACTTGGATACTAATAAATTAAAATATCGTATAGAAACTACTAAACAAGTTTTAGGATGTCAGGGAATACTTTCGTAAGTTCGCGATTGGATGTAATTGCGAGTAGGTTTAATGAGATCGAGATTTTATTGCAATTGACAGAAGAAAATGTTTCACATCCAGCAAGATACGCAGCACTTTGTCGTTCTGCCCATGTTCTTTTGGTAAGCCATGTAGAAGGTATATATAAGGATATTGTTAAAGATGTAATTGACGACTTAAATTTCAACACAGATTTTTTTTGTAATGTAAAAAAGGATATTTTTAAAACCCATTCTCTTCATTTTATTCATACCGTTGAGAATGATAAAAGTGCTGAAAAAATTAAAGAAAAATTATGGAATGCTTTTAAAGATTGTAAAACTCAACTAATTCTAGAGCCTTTTCTTAGAACAGATAATAAAAATCCTACACCCCAAATTTTAGAGGAAATTTTGAAAAAATTTGGAGAGGAACATTTTTTTAGATCTTTAATTGAATCGAGATTAGAAGTTGTTTTTGAAAACAATAAGAAATTATCATTAAAGGAATTGGAAAAGATTAAAAGACACACAACTAATGGAGTGCAAAACTTTCCATATACACTTGATAAATCATACTTTTATAACTTTAACCTTCCAAATCTGGGAAAGGATAAGAAGGGGTTATTTGAAGAATTTTTAAATCAATTCTTAAATGACAGACATAAAATTGTACATGGACAGGCTCTTGATAATCCTAAAAACCACACTGAGATTTTAGAGTCAAAAGTAAAGATTGAGATTTTAATGTATGCTTTTATAATCTGTTTGTGTCATTTAAGTAATCCAGTAGCACTATTAAACTAAATTCTCTAAATTTATCCCACAACCAAAAACAACATGCACAACAAAATCATAAAAATAAAACACATCACAGGAACCTACACCATTGATGTAAAGGAGGGAAAACTGAACGAAATGCAAACCCAGCTGGACAAATGCCTGAACGATGAACAGGGCGCCATTGTGGTGAAGGGAGAAAACGGAGATCAGTTTGTATATCCAGCGGATCTTCTGAAAAACAGTTTTATTTCCATTGTGGATAGGGAAGAGGCGAAGGGGCTCTAAGCAAAACCAAAGTCCCAAAGGTATTATGAGACTACAGTTTTAGTTCAGGAACCGAATGCAGGGAGATTGTTTCAACAAATCACTGAAAAATAATTCCCCTGATTTTAAGCCTATTATTAAGTTTTGTTAAAATTTATCAGGGAAAAGTTTTGCAGAAATATAAAATCGTTTTATATTTGCACCACTGAAAACAACGGTATAGCCGTGATTCAGGAGAGATGGCAGAGTGGTCGATTGCGATAGTCTTGAAAACTATTGACTGTAACAGGTCCGGGGGTTCGAATCCCTCTCTCTCCGCAAAAGTTAAATATAAACCTACTGATAATCAGTGGGTTTTGTTTTTTTTGCAATGTTTCAAATTTAGTGATTTGATGTTTTTTGATAGCTAATAAGCTGAAAATCAATTAAGATAAAAACATTAAAGTTTAAAATTCGAGAGCAGGTTATCCTGCTCTTGTTTATTTTAGCGGATAAAAAACATAGTGGCTGCGCCTCTTTGCAGCCCATAGATGTTTCCAAGGCCTACGAGGAATTATCTTTGGTCCCGCCGCCCAAAGACTAAACCTTGAGATTTAATTTATATCAGGAAAAATGCTGTTACAATAACATGGGTTTGTATTTTGCTTCTAGGATTTAAATTTCTTCGATTTTGGGCTTTAGAAATCTTACCGGCATAATCACAAGTCTAAAATGAGCTGCTAAATATTTGAAGCAAATGGGGAATAGTAAATGTTGTTAATTAATGTAAAATTACTTGCCTGTATTTCTTACTGTTTTTTTAATAGATTTACGGCTAGATAATTAGATTATGAGAATTAAGTTAACGATGATGTTCGTAATGTTGTTCACAACAGTTTTCACAACAGTTATGGCACAAAAACAAATTAATCTTACACCCGAAATTGAAGTAACGCTCTCAAAAGGGTTAAATCTCTTTGATGATAAGGAAAATACAGAATCCATAAATAAGATGGTTAGGAGTGGAATCCCACCAGAACCTTATAGATTGCTTGTAACTGATTTCGCATATAAAAAGGGCAATATCATTGTTAGATTCTTTGTTGGAAAAAGTGAATGGCCTACTGACTACAATGAAGATAAAAGGCCAAAGTATAATAAATTGAACACCAGGCACGTCAAAGACACGAGCTTTTTAATTTTGGATTACCAGATCGGAAAAAAGTCGTATCATAAGATTGAAGTAAAGAATACAAAAAGCAAGGATGTTGTTACTATTGAAATCGAGTGCAATGCTTTTGTAAATGGGGGAAAGCAGAGAGCGGAGGATTTAATGAAGGAATTATTAGAGAGTTTTAGATTCAAATAAGCCCGTTAATAGTTTATTTTCGATTAACGTTTTGCCCACCTAAAGGCTAAACTTTGAGACTTTTTGTGAATGAAATTTTATTGAGCAACGCCAATCATTTATAATTTAAGAAATTCAATTAACTCTTTTACAGCTGCCCCACCAGCACGATTAGCCCCGATGGTAGAGGCAGAGGGGCCGTAGCCAATTAAATGAATTCTTGGATCCCTGCTGACTTGTGTGGCCAGTCTTCCTGACATTTCAATTCCTCCTTTATCATTTAAAAGATGTAATGCAGCCAGATGATCCAGAGAATGACGAAAGCCGGTATTCCAAAAAATAACGTCGGCATCAATGGTCGTTCCATCTTCCCATCGCACCCCGTTTTCAGTGATTTCTTCAAACATAGGTTTTCTGTCTAAAACGCCATTAAGTAACATTTCTTCAATAACTGGTGTAACGTGGATCCCCGTTACCGAAACAACCGAACTTGGAGGTAAACCCTCGCGAACTCTTTTTTCGACTGATGCAACAGCCTCTCTCCGCAGTTCAATACTAAATTCCTCTTTTTTAAAATCTACAGGTCGCCGGGTTACCCAGGTCGTTGTAGTAACTTTTGAAATTTCACCAAGCAACTGAATGGCGGAGATTCCGCCTCCGACAATGATAACATGCTTTCCTATGAATTCTTGAGCACCCTTATATTCACCGGTGTGCAGCTGTCTGCCGAGAAACTTGTCCCATCCGGGATATTTTGGACAATTGGGTGTTTTCCATGTACCTGTGGCATTAATCAAACCACGGGCAGTGAACTGAACGCCATTGGTATGAATCATAAACCGTCCATTTCGATCCGTAACTTCACTTACCCGTACGGGACGAATCACAGGAAGATTAAACTGCTTTTCGTATTGTTCATAATATTTTGGAAGAGCCAGATTTGCCTGTAATGAAGTATCCATCGTATCAACAGCATCGGCAAATGCCATTCCGGGAAGATCATTAATACCATTAACATTACTTAACGTCAGAGAGTCCCATCTATGCTGCCAGGCTCCACCGGAACCAAACTCATCATCCAAAACCACAAACCCCTTTCCCGGTTCTATTCCGCTTTTTCTAAGATAATACGCTGCCGACAATCCTGCCTGCCCTGCTCCGATTACCGCAATATCAACTTTGTAAAATAAATCCGGACGGATTTGCAAGTTTTTATCAGCTTCCATATAGTACTTGATTTTTTGACCTTACCGATTAATGTGCTTATTATTTTTCGCTTTATATGCTATTAACAGACTAAATGTATGAAATACCATCGACAATAACTAATATTTTAATTAAACGAATATAGGCCTGCAAAGCGGACTGACAATGGATTGATTGCTAAGTTATTGTTTTCATTAATAAGAAATCTTAATAGGGAAATTTATGGATGTTATTATATTTGTTGCTAGTTTTGTAAAGTGGTTAAAATAAAAAGAATAACTCCAACAGATTTCAGGGGACATTATATGCCTGAAATGTCGACTGATTTCCCAATATTAAAAACAGCTGTCCAGATTCATGATATTGGAAAAACATCAGGCTTTATTAAAGTACCTACGCCTTTACACAGGCCTCAGTACAATTTCATTGTTCATGTTACCAAAGGCAATGCAAAACAGCAGGTAGATGCAGATTTAATATCAATAAAAGAACACGAAATCTTATTGGTAAGACAGGGAAATGTCACCTCACTAAAGGAAGTGAGCCCGGATGCAACCGGTCATATTATTTTATTTGAAGACCAGACGCTTAACCAAATCCTATCAAAACAGGAGCTCATCAAGCTGTTTTCAGTTAATAATATCATTCATTTGCCACAAGAAAATAGCATCTGGCTAACCTCTCTATTTGAACTTTTGAGTACTGAGATTTATTCTCAAAATGCAAACTTAGATATTTGTTATTCACTTCTGCAGGCTGGGCTGCAGAAAATTTTTAGCTCAGGAAGCGAACTGAAGAAAGCAGTCAACCGAAATGCTGAAATTACTTTCAATTTTAAAGAATTGGTCTATAAACATTATATTGAACATAAAACGATTTTGTTTTACGCTGCTGAACTATCTGTTTCTGAAAATTATCTTCATAGGTGCATCAAAGAAACGATTGGAGAGAGTCCAAAAGAATGGATTAATAAAGTAAGTATTTTACAAAGTCAATTACTTTTACAGGATTTAACCAAGAGTATTTCAGAAATAGCTTTCGAACTTAATTATGGTGATCCCAGCTATTTTGGACGCCTGTTTAAGAAAATAAGTGGAGTAACCCCTTCAGAATACAGAATGACCTTTATGCAGGATTTGTCCGAGTAAAGAGTGATTTAGTTTTAAAGCATTTCCTGTTTTCAAACCACCTTTGTATTACTAAAATTCAAAGAAAATGAAAACATTGATTACTGTAAGAAATGCCATCAGGAAAAAGGTTGAAATGATTTTTTCCTTTAAACGCATAGGCATTATCAAAAGATCCTGCCTTTGTGTAATTGTTTCGGCTTTCTTCCTTTCAAACAAAAGCCACGGTCAGATTATTCAGGATATCGCCGGTATTGCCGTCACGGCTCATCATAAAGTTAGCTTTAAAGATGTGCCTTCAGAAAGTTCCCTGTCAGAAAATAAGTTCCAGCTCAATACTTATGACGCATGGTTAGGAATACCTCCTTTCGAAATTGGTAAAACAAGTGTTTTTAGTAATTTGAACTATCGGATGATGGATTTTAATTATGACAGAAATTCTATACAGGATGCCAATCGTATTGAAAGAATTCACGAGATAAAATCTGTCATTATAATTAAGCACCCACTTTCCGAAAAATGGTCGATTTTAGGAATAGCTATGCCCACTATTGCATCCGACTTTAAAAAATCGGTTTCTTTTGATGATTTAATTCTGGATGGAATAGTCGGATTGTCAAAAAAATTCGGGAGGGAGTCGAATCTTGAAGTCGGACTCGGAGTTCATGTTTTACATTCTTTTGGAGAAACTTTGATTACCCCGGGGATAGCAATTGATTACCAAAGTACAGATAAAAAATGGTTAGCCCAGTTTTACTGGCCGAGATTAAACGTGCTTTACAGCCTAAGCCCGAATACACAAATAGGTTTGGCCGGATCGATCGATTGGACACGTTTCAACCTGAAAAATTATAAAGACTATCATCTTAAAGAAGTCGATTACGCTCAGTTTTCTACCATTCATGGAGGCCTTCAGGTTCATCAACGATTAGTGGGCGGAATTTGGCTGCAGGCTCAAGCCGGAATGGGACTTTTAAATCGTTATGAATTGTTCGATACCCATCAAAAGACAGTCAATGATTTTTCTGCCTCCAATATGGCTTATGGGAAAGTTACTATTACCTATCGTATCGGCAGAAAATAAACAAATAAAAATAATGAAAACAATCATTTTCAGTTTCGTGACGATACACTGTACTACGTATTGTCAACGCCTGAAAATTAAGTGAATCAAAACCGATTTTCATCATCAATATCCAATGATAATCTTATGAACAATACCCATTCTCTTCAGTCAGCTTTTAACTTTCGGGCCCTGATTGCCTGCTTATATTTTTCCCACTTTAATGTCTTTTATATCTGGTTTTCTGCTCCAGAACAACAATCTTATGACAGCCAGTTATAGCAGTATTGGTTTGTCTTCTTTATTGTCAACACTTTGCAGTTTTATCTTGCTTTGGTGGTTTGAGTCGCAACGAATATTAGTGCGAAACAGGTTGATCAGATCTTTGGTGATCATTGTACTGATGATGGGCTTAGGGACCTTATGTATATGGCTATTTAATTGGCAGCACGAACGGTTTAATATTTTACTCTCTATCTTTTTGGGGGCTACCATACTTATCATTCGCGACCTTGTAATCAAACTTAACAGCTAAATCATTTATCCATAAAAACTCATCAACAGAAACATCTCAAACTTAGAAGAAATGAAGAATAAACTAAATAGAATACCCATGAAGAATAGGGATAATGAACGTTTAATCCTTACTAAAAGAATCAATTTATTTCAATGAAAAAAATGAAACCGGTTATCGTTGTTTTTGGATGTACAGGTACCGTTGGAACTGCTGTGATGCAGGAGCTCAAGGGTAGGGATTGTATGGTAAGAGGTGTTCTTCGAAACCCTGAAAGACCTTATCCGGTACCATTGGATAAAGGCCCATCGAATATAGCCTATGTTAGTGCTGATTTAAATTCTATGAACCAGCTTAAAGAGGTTTGCAAAGGGGCAGATGTTTTGTTTCTTTTAACAGCAACTGGTCCCAGTCAGGTAGAAAATGAAATTAATATTATCGATGCTGCGAGACAAAATGGTGTAAGACGAATTGTCAAGTTATCGGCTCCCATAGTTATGATGCCTGCCAAGGTAGAGGTGAGTCAATGGCATAGGAGAATAGATGAGCACCTTTGGCAGAATATGGATGAATTTTGCTGCCTTAGGCCACATTCTTTTATGCAAAATTGGGAACGAAATACTTTTACCATTCAGTATTTTGGGAAAATTTACGGAGCACTTGGTACAGCACGAAGAAATTATATCGATTGTCGTGATGTAGCTGAAATAGCGGTAAATTACTTGTTGACACCCGAAGAAATAAAAGAAAAATCTGTGGTTCTTACAGGTCCACAAGCCATTAGCCATATAGAAATGGCAGCCAAATTATCTCATGTAACCGGGCGCACTATTCAATATGTAAATGTAACACCAGATGAACTGTTTAACCTGTTAATCAACAGAGCGAAATTACCCGTATGGTTGGCTAACCATATTGTGGAACTTGATGAGCTGGCCATAAAAATTCCTGAACCGGAAGGGGACAATATTACCGGCTTACTGTTAAGAAAACCACGTATTATGGAAGAATATTTACAGGAAAACAGACATTTGTTTAAACGAAAACCACTGTGGAAGTCTTTATTGTAAGGCATGAATACGGAAGATTTGAAGCTATTGATACTATTCAAATGGAACTGAAGAAATAGGATGTTTAATAAAAAATAATGCTTAGCAGCAGTTTGATGAGATTGTGATAGTCCTGAAAACTATTGACTGTAACAGGTCCGGGTTTCGAATCCTTCTCTCCGCAAAAGAAAACCTTAGAATAATTTATTCTAAGGTTTTATTATTTTCAGAAATTTTGCTTTTCAAACGTATTGTAATTTTATTTTTTGAGCATAAATAGATCAAAAGAATTATACTGGGGATCGTAACCCGTTAAAAGTTTAGTCTTCTGAATATCAAGCCGCTTATAGGTATTATTGGAAATGGCATTTACTATTTCAAATTTTATGTTTTTAGACTCAATGCATAGATGCAGGAGCTGATTTAAATCATCGGGATGCAGATAGGCGCTTAAATCCCTGGCATTCATTTCTGTGAAATCCTCCGGAAATTCATAGGCTCCAATTCTAAGACATATTGCACTTAAGTCACTGCTGAAACAATGGTAGGAAAGCAGGGCTTCTCCAAAACATTTAGAAACACCATATAAATTGCCAGGCTTTACAGGCATGTCGGTGTTAAGCTGAATGTCTTTTGGATAACCTTCTATCGTTTGTGCGCTACTTGCATAAATAATTTTTTTACAACCCGCCGTAATAGCTGCATCAATAACATTCTTTGTTCCAATGATATTGGCGTCCAGTAAATCATCAAATGTGGCATCGGGATTGGCAATACCACCCAGATGAATAACAATGCTCACATTTTCACAAGCCTTTATGAGGTAATCCTTATCCGTAAGATTTCCTTGAAAATATTCAATGGATGCATCTTGAATCTTGGGAGGATGGAGATCAAAAATTCTAAATTGATATTGATCTGAAAAAGATTTGATAAAGTGGCTTCCAATTTTTCCGGAGCCTCCGGTAATTAATATCTTGTTAAGCATAAGTATTTGTTTATGAAATTATATAAGAAGTGTACGATATTGGGATAGTTGCAGTTCCACTGTCATTGCTTGGATCAGGCAAAGGTTACCAGTGGAATAGCTGTAAAACACTTAGCTATGTTCACATGCAGATGCTACCGGTTTCAATTGTTTTGCCTCTTCATTTTCTGTAATATTTTTAGGAAAGGTCACAAAACTCAGAAGAAAGGTTACCGTCAACAAAAGTATACTTACCCATAAAGTATAATGAACTCCGTAATACACACTGACTAATCCTCCAAGAAATGCACCTAAGGAAATTCCAATATTAAAGGATGAAGTCAATAAGCTATTGACAAATTCTAAGGAGTGATGGGGAACAGACTGTGATGTTCGGACATTGCATACCAAAAATCCGCAGGTATGGACCATTCCCCAAAAGGATACGAGTATAACCATGGGAATATAATAGCCTCCAAAATAGTAAGCAAGTATCTGTACGGCCACTAAAAGCACTAAGAACATCCTGGAAGCCAGGAGTACATTGCGGTTCAATGCTAATCCCATCAACCAGTTTCCCAATGTTCCCATTCCACCGAAAAGGAGTAACATCATACTGATCTGTGCACCGTCCATCTTGGTGATCTCTTCCAGGTAAGCGGTCAGGTAGGTATAACTCGCGAACATAGCAGCTAGCGTGGCGAGGGTAGAAACCAGATTAAGCCACAAAATAGGACTTTTCAAGACTGCCATCTTATTTTTGCCGGATATCTCAGGATTTGGCGGAATAGTCGGTATAAATAATAATAGGCCAATAAAAGCAATTAAACTGATAGCACTGCTAAGGAAAAATGAGGCTTGCCAGTTCTGGAAAAGATCTACGGCATAGGTTGTGAGTGGAATACCGAGTACCGTCGCCAAGCTTAATCCAAGCATAACTGTAGAAACGCCTTTTGCACCCCTTTCTTTGAAGGCAATGGCGATGGCGATATTCCAGAATAAAGGATGCAAGATGGCGGGTAATATACGGGCGATCATCAGGACGGTGAAATTAGTGGAAAATGCTGAAATTAAATTGGACAGAACAAATATACTCATGACCATACATAATAAAAGCTTCCGGTTTATTTTGGTCGTAAATGAGGTGATAAATGGGGAAGAAACCGCGACGGTGATCGCAAAAGCACTTAGTAGCCAACCTGCTGTATCGATGGATACGTCAAATTCCCGACTGATAGTCGGGAGGATGCCAACGATCCCAAACTCTGTTGTTATAATGCCAAAAGCGCCAAGTGCTAACGCGTAAATTGATGTTTTCATTTTTTATTACAATTAATATTTAGCAAATTTAAACAGAAATGTTTTTTAAAATCAGTACATATTCATGATAAATGGGTATTTTTGCCTTATGAAACGCGAGAATATCGATCAACTGGTTAAGGTGGAGTACCACCAGGCAGTACACTGTCCACTTCATGATAACAAGTTTTCCTTTTTTCAGATTGTCTATGTCATTTCTGGAAAGGGATTTCTTAAGATCAACAACAATATGGCTTCGTACAGTGAAGGAAGTCTGCTTCTACTGACACCCAATGATCAGCACTATTTGGAAGTCCTGGAATGTACGGATCTTTTACTCGTGAAGTTCAGCGAGCGGTATGTGAAAAACTATCCCTGGAACAGTATTAATTCAATGGAATGCATACTTTATGGTGCTTCCTTTCTGTCAGGATGTATTCTGCAAAATAAGCCTGACATTGTTTTGGTGAATTCAATTGTGGACTCACTGCTTCACGGCATACATCATCCGGATCTGTATCAGGATGAGCTGACGTTGAATTACGTTAATGCATTGATTGTCATCGCGGCAAGGAATATCTGCAAGATGAGGACAAATCAGATTACGTCCAATACGGATAAAAGGGTGATTCAGATTATGGATTATATCCAGGGTAACATCCATGATCCTGCATTATTGAAAGTTTCTGCGATCGCTAAGAAATTCGGATTTTCCGAAACCTATCTGGGGAGTTACTTTAAAAAGCAATGCGACGAAACGATTCAAAACTATATACTGAATTATAAAATGCGCTTGATTGAACATCGTGTGCTGTTCAGTGATATGCGTGTCAATGAAATTGTCACGGAGTTTGGTTTTTCTGATGAAAGCCACCTGAATAAATTTTTTAAGAAGCGACATCATATGAGTTTGACGGAATTCAAAAAGATGAAAAAACCTAAAGCGCTGGTTTAATGATGATTCTGCCTTATTTAGTTTTCGAATATTGTGTTTGAACGGGTACTGTCTTTTAATGCAGGCGACATTATACCTGAATGCATTAATTATAAAATTACGAAGTCATGTTGACTATAATTAGGTTTATTATTTTCTATTAATAATAAAATTTTATGTTTTGTATAAAAGTAATCTGGTACATTCAAATATATGATTACCTGTTTTTTTTAGAGCTCCTACTCATAATCTTTGGTATCCATGAAAGTTTTTTTATTAAGTGCCTAATTCATAAATAAATATTTATCTTAGCGGCCAATGTCACGAAATGTGGATATAGGTATTTTTTTTGCGAAGTTTTTATATATCTTTTGTTTCGTGGAAAATATTGCTCGGCGTCATTTTGTAAAAACAGTAACCAAAAACATTAATTTAAAAAAATCTATGAATTCAGCCGAAGTGATAAATAATACAAAATGGTTTTCAAAATTTTCATTATCGTTTTTAGCCATTGTTGGGGCTACAAATACTGCTCTTTTTATAATCCTGCCTCTTTTACCTTATAAAATTTCACAGTTTATATTTCCTGTAGGATTTCTTGCATTAGGATTGGCCATACTATTCTCAATAGGTTTTTCTATTTACTGGCACCGAAAAGAAAATAAAGGAACTTTTAATTCTATACCATATATTTCTTGGTTGTCAACACTTTTACGGTATTGGATGGCGTTTCTACTGTTGGATTTTGGCTTTCAAAAAATATTTGAGGTCAACTTTAATTATTCATATCATATAAATGATTCTTTAGCAAGCGTATTAACGGGGCCGGAATTAACCTGGAAGTATTATGGATTTTCTTACGGACTTGCTGTGATTTTGGCCTTGTTTCAAATAATTGGTGCTGTTCTTCTGTTATTCAAACGGACCACTTTATTAGGCATTACCATACTTTTACCTGTCATGCTGAACATTGTTTTGATTAATGTTTTTTATAGTATTGGCCCCATCACCTTATTTACATCTATCCTCATAACATTAGGCTTAGTTCATCTGTTTTTACAGCAAAAAGTTGATATCATAAAATTCTTTAATCAATACAAAAACAGACTGCCATCCATTGGTAATAATTTTTCACGCTCAATCGCCCGTGTTTTATGTATTTTAGTTCCTTTACTGTTTGTTATTTACTATAATTATGACGTTCATCTTTCAAAAAAGTATTTTGGAAAATGGAAAGTCACATCTATGACACGTAATGGGAAATTGGTTAAAGAAAATCAATGGCAGCAGGATACTTTGGCCTGGAAAACAATTTATATTGAAGAAAGAGGAAAAATGTACTATTGTCCGAATCCATATATGTATGTAGATAGTACTTCACTGTTTATGAAATATCATCACGATGATAAAGAACAGAATTTTAAGGTGATATCCTACGAAAAGAACCCGAAAAAACCTGACACAATTCCTGTTCAGATTAGCAATTTCAGGAATAACTCAATGCAATGGAAAATGATTTTCTACAAGGACACTATCCAAATGGAATTAAAGAAATAAAATCTTTAACAAAAAACGTTGCCAGCAGAAGTTTGATGAGATTGCGACAGTCCTGAAAACTATGGACTGTAACAGGTCCGGGTTTCGAATTCCTCTCTCCGCAAAAGAAATCTTATTCTAAGATTTTTTTATTTCTGAATGACGTGTAATACTCACTTTAACAGCATACAAACGTTGAGAAGAACGAAAACGTGATATGCCATCTTTTATAATAAACAAGAAAAAAATATGATCAGAAAATTATCCTTTTTATCCCTTTTTATTTTTAGTTCCGCTTTTTCCCAGCAAAAATATGAAGACAGCATAAAAAATATTATTGAAAAAGACTTTGTGAACATTAAGGCAACGGATTTCAAAAATCTGGTTCCTTATGAAACTGAAAAAGGAATGGGGTATTTAAACTCAAAAAACAATAAAGTTGTTGTAAAGCCCAACTATTATCAGTTAGATTTTGCCAAACCCAATTTAAGAGGGAATTACGATAATATTGCCTATTTTGAGATCGACAAAACAACCAAGAAGATGGAAGTCTTTTTACAGAATTGGCAGATTTTTGAAGCTTCTCCAGGAAATGGGCCCATAAAAAAAGCATATTCAAAAGGGTTTTATGTAGTCAATAATTCAATTTTTTCTTTTTCAGACACTTATACGTACTGTCCGGAATTATTTAAATACAGAAATGAGGATTTTGCTATCGCGATTAAGGATAATACATATGCAGTCATAAAACCTGATGGTGAAACTTTAAAAAACCTTGATTTTGATTATTCCAGTTTGCAAATTGTAGACATAGGAAATGACAACATTTGGTTCAAATACAAAACGGTAGGTGGAGAACTGGGTTTCATCAATATGAATGGAGAAAAAAAACTTATAAATGACATCATCAGCAACAGCAGAAGTCAGACAGAAGGTTATTTTTCTTTTATTGATTCAGAACATTCTACAAGAAGAAAGTATTATGGGTATTCTATTGAATCCAATGAGGAATCGTATGGAGTACTGGATTTGTTGACCATGACCTGGCTCATTAAACCACAGAAAGCACTTAAAATTGATGAAATTAATTACACAACGGATCAGAATTTAGACGAAAAATATGATTTACAAGACAGAAATAAATTAAAATTTTACTTTTTGGTTCGGGAAGAAAAAAAAGAAAGAGCTTACTATATTGACGACAAATTAAAAAAATATATACCCAAAAAATAAAACGGCGTTTACAGATAACGAGTGGGACCGATACTGTTTAGCGCCAAAACCCCCGATTCATAAAAAAACTTACTTATCTCATTGATATTTTTATTAGTATTGTAAAAACTAATTCAACCGGTTGAGCGGGCCTATTTAAGTGAACAGCAAGCCATTCCAAAAAGAAAGTATTTTTCAACTCATGAATATTGACGATCAAATATTATTTTTTTTAAGTGCCCTGGGTGTTTTTAATAGTGTTGTTCTGAGTTTTTACTTTTTATTCTTCAAGCACCACAAAGCCCAGTCTGATTTGTTTCTTGGGCTTTTATTATTGTCTTTAAGTGTAAGGATAGGAAAGTCCGTATTTTATAACTTCAATCCGCAGCTGTCAAAAACGTATTTACAGATAGGTTTGTCAGCTTGTTTTTTAATTGGTCCTCTGTTGTATTTTTATGTCAGATCAATACTGCAAAATCTTAATTATTCTTTTGCAAAATATAGTCTTACGCTGATCATTATCATCATAAGCGTGCTTGGTTTTCTTTTTCCATACAAGGATAACCCTGTCCTATGGAAAGGAATAATTTACTACCTGATCAATATTCAATGGTTTGTTTTTATTGTATTATCCATTTATGAAGTCAGACAGATTTTCAGGAAGCTGGTGACGAACCGCAAGCAAATCAGTTATCACGAAACCTGGGTATTGTCGGTTATTTTTGGGGTTTCAGCCATTTGGCTTTCGTATACTTTAGCTAAATACACATCCTATATTTCCGGATCCCTTGCTTTTTCCTTCAGCTTTTACATTTCCTTCCTTTTGATTTATTATGTAAAAAGCAAAACATCAGTTTCAGTGACTCATAAGGAAAAGTATATCAATAAAATAGATGAAAAATTAGTAAAAGAAATTCATGAACAAATCAGTATCCTTTTTGAAACGAGAAAAATATATACTAATCCGGATCTTACACTATCAATTTTAGCAAAGGAATTAAATATCCGCCCTCAATTGCTGTCACAGTTTATTAATGACAATTTGAAGAAAAGCTTTACTCAGTTCATCAATGAATATCGGATTGATGAAGCAAAACGGTTATTAAAAGAAAACACTCAGTTCAAAATAGATACAGTGGGCTTTGAATCCGGGTTTAATTCCAGCAGTACATTTTACAGTTCGTTTAAAAAAATCACAGGAATGACGCCTTCAAATTATCAAAAAGATAATTTCTACTCCTAAAATATACATCCGGACTTCATATTCATAAATCTGGAACGATTTAAAAATGAATCAATATAATTTTGAGAAACATTTTTAAAACGTTAAAATCCTAAGTTTATGAGAAAAATCTTTCTTGCCATCCTGTTTGCATTAGTATCCAATTTATGTTTTTCACAATCGGATCAGGTTCTGATTGAAAACTGTATTCAAAACTATATTGAGGGCACATCTTATAATAAGCCTGACCATATCAGCAAGGCTTTTTATGCTGAAGCCAATCTTTTTCTAAGCCACAAAGAAAAACCTTTATGGATTGTTCCCATTTCAGAATATGTTAGCTGGTTTGAAAAAGGGAATAAAGGCGTATTTAATGGTCGTTTAGGGAAAATCATCTCGATAGAATCTTATAATGATATTGCTGTTGCAAAAGCCGAAATCCTCATCCCTGAAAAAAAACAGGAATTCATGGATATGTTTCTGCTCAAAAAAATTCAGGGCGAATGGAAAATAATCAGCAAATCTGCAAGCAGCAAAACAAGCAATAAATCCGGAAAAAAAATACTATTCATTGTTTCCAATGCCCATTATTACGGAAACTCAACCATTTCAACAGGAAACAGCTTTGCCGAAATCGTAAATGCTTATGATACCTTTGTTAATTCAGGCTATACCGTTGATTTTGTAAGCCCAAAGGGTGGTGCTATTCCTTTAGCCTACATCAATACTTCTGACAGCCTGCAAAAGCAATATGTATATAAACGGGACTTTATGTACGCCTTAGAACATACGGTGAAGCCTGAAGAAATTGATTATACAATGTACAAAGGCGTTCATTATATCGGAGGCGGAAGTGCGATGTATGATGTTCCTGAAAATTCAGCGATTCAACGCATTGCTATGCAGGTGTATGAAGATAATAACGGCATTATTTCTTCGGTATGTCATGGAACGGCGGGTATTGTTAACCTGAAAACTAAAAATGGAAAATTCTTAGTGGAAGGAAAAAAAATAAGCGGCTATCCTGACTCCTTTGAAAAACAGGATGGCGAATACTTTAAACACTTCCCATTCTTGATTCAGAAGATGATAGAAGAGAGAGGCGGTCATTTTAAATTCTCAAAGAAAAATGAGGCTTATGTTGAACAAGATGGCCGGATTATTACAGGACAAAATTTTCAGTCATCCAATGGTGTTGCCTTAAAAATTATTGAATGGATTGAGAAAAATAATTAGTAGAATTGATCAACACTCAAGAGATAACAACCTTTAGATTTAATCTGAAGGTTTTTTGTGTTTATAATCAATTTCTTTGCGTCAAATCAAATTTTATCCTCAAAAATATATTCAAACATCAACCCAATCATCTGTGAAAATCCGTGTAATCCGTGGTTAATTTTTGCAATTCAATTATAAAAAAAACAGTTTTTTTTCACGCAAAGTTCTATTATAATTCCGTATAACATAAGTTGAGCAAAGAAGGAATCAATTTCATTGATTCGACTAAGCGAACGTTTTATTCATATGCTTTATCAGTGACGTAGTTGAACTCTTATCTTTTTCAAAACTCAGCGCCTCCTAAACGAATCTTTGCATCAAAAAAAAGCTTATCTCTTCCCAGTTTTGAAATTAATCCTTGATAGTGTATAAATGTTAAGCTGTTGATTGAATGATCTTTATTGTTTGCATAATAGATTTTAACAAAAAATTAAGTTATCGGAATTTTAAATTCTAACTTAGGTGAAATATTTGACAGCATGAAAAATAACTACCGAAAATCAAAGATTTATGAAAAAGGATGTTTACTGATCATCTTTTATTTATTTTCGTTTCTAATGCTCACTTCCTGTGAACAGAATGAACCGGAAGGGAATGGTAATTTAGGCGCGCCTGAAACCCAAAATCTGAAAAAAATGGGGGATATTACCCTGCAGAAAAATGTGATTATTCTGAATGAAGAATCGATATCGGCCATTTCTTCTACCGATAATCATAAAATTATATTCAGCAGATCTTCCCCACAAACAGACAGTATCCACACGGGAAGCATCATTACCGGAACCCAGTTAGAAGGGGATCAGGTACATACCATTCTGGCTAAAGTGACTTCCGTTTCTAAGTTGCAGAATCAGATCTTCGTGCAGACGGAAAGCGCAAAACTTGAAGAATTTATTTACAGCGGAACCATCAGCGGAACCTATGAGCCGGCTGAAAATAAGCCGATCAGTATTAATGGAAAGATGGCTAATTATGTTCCTTTGCAGGGTTTCACGACTCCCAATCTGGTGAACAGTATTGAAAATCTTGAAAGAAAATCATCAGACGCATCACAAAAACTGATCGAATTCAACCGTTTCAACTTTGATAAAACGATTCCTCTGCCTACCCAACAGGCAGGTCCTGTATCCGTAGCATCCAACGTACATATAAAAGGAGGATTCACTCCAAAAATTGATTATAAAATTGATTTTTCTTTTGGAAGATTAACCAATTTTGAAGTCAACTTTATCATGGATGAAATAGCTCTGCAGACTTTTGCGAATATTCAGGGAAGTTTAGGGTATACTGTCAGTGTAACAGATTATCTTAATATTCCTATTGCGCCCATCGTACTGGGACCTACAGGTCTTATATTAAGCCCGACCGTTTCAGCGGGTCCTTATGTGGGAATAGCTGCTACAGGAAAAGCACAGGTTAAACTTCTTGATATTACAGGAAATGCCAATATTTTGGTGGGAAGAAATCCGTCCATGAATATTTCACTGAAAAAAGAAGATGATCTGAGGATCACCAATCTGGAAGGCAACGTGAATGCGGAGGCTGGAGTAGAAGCCAAAGGTGCTGTCGGCCTGATGTTTATCACCGTTCCTTTAGCCAATTCGGGGCTAAAAGGAAGAGTATCTGCTGTTCCTTCTGTGGGGGTTGTTCTTATCCCTGATAGAAAAGGCGTTATAGATTTAAAAGCGAGAATCCAGGCCAATCTGTTTTATGGGTTCGGGGTCAATCCTTTCAGATATGAAGGCACGTTTCCTCTTATCCAGAAGGAATATCCAATCTATCACAGGGATTTTTATTTTTAAAATAAACTTTGAGTAACATACATAAGGATGGTATTTGTCATCCTTTTTAAATTAAAAAAGCACAGACCAAAATCTGTGCTTTCTATTTTAAATAAATTCAAAAAATATTATTTCCTGATGATCTTTGCCGTTTTAAAGACATTGCCCTTATCATCTTTAAGAGAAAGTAAATAAGTACCGGCTGGATACTTAGAAAGATCTGCGTTGATCGATTTTTCAATAGATTCAAGACTTCCTTTTGAACTGAATAGTATTTTACTGTCCATCCCGGAAATCTGTGCACTGTAATTTCCTGAAGCATTCTTTAATTGAATGTGAATGGAGCCATTCTGTTCCACGGGATTAGGATAAACAATCAATTCAAAATCTTTATTTTCCGCTTCCGTAACTCTAAGTGTTGAAGGTGGCGTCGAAGGATAAACCAAAATTTTCTGTCCGTCATAACCCACGGCATAAACAGCTGCCGCATTAGAAGGGTAGTATACTTTTGTAGTCTGATTGGTCGTGTCACCCGTACCCATTACAGATACATAAATCAATTGATTACTGGCATTGAATGTCTCATAGGCCACTGCATTTTTCCAGACACTGTGCTGTACCGTAAGATAATTACTGCTTAAAGCGGCTCCCTGACCTGTCTGCCCGCTTAACGGAAGCTGGTTGCGGAAAGCCCCAACACTTCGGGATGAAATATAATGCATCACCGGTGAAACAGGCTTCTGATAGTTCTTAGCCTGTATGGATGCAACAGTAGCATCAATCTGAGCCTGCGTAATGGTAAGCTGTCCGGTTCCGTAGTCATCAATAGACCTGTTTATTGGTTTTAAAAAGCCGGTTTTAATGAAGAATCCGGTTAAATCTTCCTGTACTGCATCGCAGGTATTTTTCACAAAATTCAGAAGCAGTTCACCATTTGAAACCCCTGAAGCATTGAAACTTCTTGCTTTGTTGGCAACCGTCCCGAACCAGTGTGCATAATCTACTCCCGTATAATTAGTAGGATAATTAAGGGAAAGAACCGGCGCATTTCGTGAAGCTCCGGCTAGCTGATAATACAGTTCAAGCTGCCAGAAAGGGACCAGCACTTTGAAAACATCCGTATTGGTATTCCCCTGTAAAGCTTCCTGATTGATGGTAGTATTCAAAATAGCTCCGTTTATTCTTCCTCCCGCGATGCTGGTCATTCCAGTGGCTGGTTCTACAGATTCTCTTTCCAGACGGGACATTCCATCGTTTTGTGGGTTCATATGATAATCTACCCATGTACTGTGCATATTATTGGTAACTTCTGTAGTCCCAATCCATTTAATGTCCGGTCTGATCTGATTGATGTGTCCGAATTCATGGGCAATTCCCCATAAAGACAATTGATTGACATCAGCCAAACTTTCTTCGCCCCAGTCAGAATCCATATTGATCCCTAATCCGCCGGCATACCAGCCTCCGCCGTTGTTACTGTAGCTGAACATACGGTTTTTCGGAATTAAATTATATTTATACAGTCCCATCACAAGCCACTCATTTTTTACAATAAGGTCGTATTTTGAAATAAGTTCCGAAGGATTAAAAGGAGCATAATTTTTCAGCATACTTTTTTTATAAACCAAATGAGAATGCTGTCCCACAACGTCAATCATGTGATATGCTGAATTGGTAAGATCCGTTTGCCAGTCACTTTGTGCAGAGGTTTGATAGTGATAAAGACCATTGACCTTACCGGAAACAATATTGATCTTAATATCAGCCAATGACGTATTGGTATTGTAATAACTGATGTATCCCAGACCACTGTTGGTAAGCTGAAATACATTCAGACCGTTATGAAGTTCATAATAGGAGGTAGTACCGCCAAGAACGGTAGAAAAATCTTTCACCTGAAGCGAAATACTGGCTCCTGAAGGAATATTTTCAGCAAACATAGCCACTTTATTTCCCTGTGCAAAAACAATACCTGTAGGGTTTTCAAAACTGTCGTAGCCGCTTCCCACTTTTAAATTACCTGTAGTAACAGCAATGGGTGGATAAACCTTATAATCCTGTACCCTGTATTTATTGACATAAGTTCTGTTGAACAGACACTGTGCCAAACCTTTATAGAACGGCGATGTCATCCCATCGATATCTCCCTGAGTAACGGCAGGCTTTAATGCTGAATAAAGACTGTTGGCAAAAATCTGGGTATAAGGATTTGCCGCTCCTGAAGAGCCCGCTGTGTAAAAGCCCATTTCAGCACAACTAGCAAAATTTCCCTGGCCATTATTTACGGTAATCCTCACATTTAAAGGGGTAATCTGATTAGGAAAATAGACATTCACAGGAGAGGATGAATGCTGAAAGTCAAACGACATCAGGGTAACAAACGTGCTGTTTGCCGTAGTATTATAAGTGATGCTCACACTTCCAAACCGACCGTTATCTCCACTGGTTCTGGGTGTGTATTTCAGATAATCAATAGGAGTGACCCCGTCTAATCTGTAATTTAACACTACCGGAAAAATGGTATTGCCATACGAAGAGTGATACAGCGTATTGACATTATTATCATAAGACTTATCGATATTCTCTCCCGACTGATAAGATGATGCCGTAGTTCCTGAAGGAATGATGGTAGCCTTTATATCGTTGGCACCATTGACACTTAGTTCTGAGGTATTGATGGTACAGTCCGTACCGTCAGCAATCGCGGGTTGTGTTTCAGAAAAGAATTTCATTTCTGCGCAGCTTGAAAAGTTTCCTACGCCGGCATTTACCGAGATTTTAATAATGTAAGGATTCTGGATAGCGGTTGGAAAAACAACTTCCTTATCCTGAGCATTAGCTGCCCAGATTAAATTATTGCTTACCGGAATGAAAGTATTGGGAGCTGCCTGTGTACTGTAGGAAATACTTACATTGGTCCACATACCATTGGTGCCGGATTGTCTGGGCGTATAAACCAGTTTTTTGATGCTGGTGACATTGGAGGTAAAATAAAATTTAAGTTCATCCGGAATACCGCTCTGAGACCATTTGGAATGATAAATAGTGGTATTGTCACCGTCAAGCAACTTTGCAAATTCAGCTCCGGGCTGTGCCGGCTGCAAAGAGGTACCTGAATAGACGGGAACCTGATAAAGCTGTGAAAATACAAGCGATCCCCATAAACTAAAGAAATACAATAGTAATTTTTTCATAATCATATATTTAAAGTAATAAGTTGTCGTGTGTTAAAAAGCTAATAGTTCATGATAACTATATATGTTGGTGAATCTATAATTCCATAAGGTTTGCATCCCTTCCTAATCAATTTTGAGATCCTGTTTCGTAACTTCCTCGATTCTTAAAGTTAATGCATATATTGATGTTGGGGCTTGTTTTTTTTTTCATTATTCGATACTATATTGTCATTTTTCCCACTATGTTGATATATTTAAAGCAGCTAAAGGAATTTTGTTTGTTGAATTTCAAATTTATATTTAATGTATAGGAATTAAGAACACAAAGAATTATGATCAATTTTTATTTTGGATAGGTATATATTGCCAGAGCAGATTAACAAAGTAAAATCCGTTCATCTTTATAATCTGCGTGAAATCTTTTATAATCTCTGCATATCCATTCCCTTCATCAGAATCAATGAAGTTGATTTCATCTTTGTTTCCTTTAAAGACCGTATCATAATTTTCTTTACGTAAGAAAGATAAACTTGATCTGCTCCATAAGTTTTGCATGTGTAATTGTCCATATTATTCTAAAAGAATCCTAAAATCTAAAAGAATACCCAATATAGGGTAAAATCTTAATGGCGTTGGTTTGATAGACCTGAAACCGGTTATCTTCGATTTCTGCATTGGCGAACAGGGGAGCAGGATTACCAATAATATTGTTTATCCCAAACCGCAGTACTCCCTGCCTGTTAGAGCGGTATGTTTTGGAATATGCCGCCCCCAGATCAAGGTTATAATTATCCGGAAGTTTATAGTTATTGGGTTCCGTCTCATACCCGTCAAAATTCTCCAGCCTGTTTTTACCGGCCAGTCCATCGCCAATATCCACCAGCGTATACTGAGGAACAGTAATAGATTTTCCAGTAATGTAATTAAAAACACCCGAAACACTCCACCGTTCACCCAGATTAGCTGTTGCCATACAGGTGACCTGATTTCTTAAATCAGTCGGGGCCTTGAACGGTTTGCCTTCATTTATCTGTGCGGAAGAATAAATAGTTTTGCTAAGGGTATAATTGGCCTGTAAGCTCAGCCAGTTTAATTTTTGTTTATATTCTATTTCTAAGCCTTGACTGTACCCTTTACCGGAAATGATCCTGTCCGGCCAGGGTGCAGTCTCATCAACGGGCATATAGTTTTCATCCAGCCTGTACATTAAAATATTGTTGAAATTCTTCCGGTAAAGCTCAATACTGATCCCTCCCCCGGAGGAAAATGAACGGCGGTAGCCCAACTCGAAAATAAAGGCCTCTTCCGGTGGCAGGTCCTTATTACTGGGCGCACGGAATTCATTGGGAATGGATATTCCGCTTAAACTGATCTGATGGTAAAACTGGGCCATAAAGGAGTAGGCCGCAAAAAACCTGCTGGATGCATTCAGGTCATAAGAAATTGCGGTACGCGGCTGGAACGAATGATAGGTTTTGTTTTTTACCAAAAATGAGGTGTAATGCAGTCCTGCCTTTAATTTCAGCTTATCCGAAAGGCTGATATCATTGTCCGAATAAAGCTTTAAGTGTACTGATTTCTGTGTTTCTGTATCTGGTACAGATTCAGGATAAAAATCGGATACGGCAGCGCTGAACCTTGTGAAATTTACCCTAAAGCCAATAAAACTCTGCAGGTTGTTGTTCCATTGGTAGGTTAAGTCATTATCGATGCCTACATCGGTGATCCTGTTGAACTGTGGCGTTCCTGTTGCCTCACCATCCTGTACCAGGTTGCTGTAATTGCTGAACAATAAGGTGCTGTTCTGGAAAAGTCTGCTGTTATGGACCTTGTTCCACCTTGCAGAAATCAGTTTGTTTCCCCAATCGAGCGTAAAATCCGGACGTTTTTCACCGGATATCCCCAAACTAAACCGGTCGCTGCCCAGATAAGAGGAAAGGTAGACCCGGCTGGTTGAATCAATCCTGTAATTCAGCTTAACGTTTATATCATAGAGATAATACTTAAAATCTGATGGTCCTTTGTCCAAAAGACCGATAAGGCCATCGATCCAGCTCCGGCGTGCACTTGCGATAAAAGAAACCTTGTTTTTTATGATTGGCCCCTCAAACATGACCGAATTGGTAAGAAGCCCCAGGTTCGCAGCCCCGTGATACTCCTGCATATTACCTTCTTTTGTTTTGATATCGATTACGGATGATAGCCGCCCTTCGTATCGTGATGGAAAAGAGCCTTTATAAAAATCGATGTGCTTAACAATATCAGCATTAAAAATGGAAAGGAGCCCTGTAAAATGGTTATAGTTATATACCGGCGCGCCGTCCAGCAAAACCAGGTTCTGATCTGAGCTGCCACCCCTTACGTTCATGCTGCCACTGGCCATACCTCCGGAAACACCCGCCCTGAACTGTAAGGATTTTAACGGATCCTGCTGTCCCAGGGTGAAGGGCAGTGCTGGAGTTTCTTTTACATTTACCGCATGTGGATCCCTGAAAGAATTTTGCCTGCCCGATATTTTTACCTCCTCCAGTTTTATTTCCCCTTTTAAATGGAAATCATGTACCAGGTCACTTTTTAAGTGAATGGTATCAATCTGCGGCGGATAACCGATATGGCTGACTTCAATAATATAAGTGCCTGGTTTCAGTTCCAGGCTGTAAAAGCCATAATCGTTTGCTTTGACAGCGATGTTATTGAGTGGCGCTTTTAAAGTCGCATAAGGAAGCGCCTCAAGACTGTTCTGCACATAGACAAAACCACTGAGCTTAAAATTCCGGGCAGGTTGTACCTGTACGGGATACAGTAATATTTTATTTCCCCGGTCTTCAAAACGCACCGGTTCTTTGGCCAGGAGTATGGACAGCAGGGTGGAGGTTTTGTACCTGCCTTTTTTGAGTTTAATTTTTTGCGTCAATCCAAGCTGGTTACTGCTGTAGGATAAAGGGATGCCCTGCGCCGCAATTTCTGAGAGATAGCTTCCGAGGGTTCCGTTTTCGGTGGTGATGTAGACTTCTTTATTTAACAGACCTTCCTTTGCCTGTGCAAAAAGGCAACTGCAAAAACAAACAATGAGCAGATAACATAATATGGCTGCTTTGATTATTGTTTTTCGCATGTGATCCCGGATACGGTTACCTTTTTGCCTGAGATTTTGTAGGTAAAACCAAAAATACGGCTTAGTTCTTCAAAAACTTTCTCAGGCGGCTGGCGGTCATACTGTGATGTTAATAAGCATGAGCCTTCATAGCCATTTTCAACAACTATAGAAATATGATAATAATCTTCCAGTGCAGTAAAGACCTGTTTTAACGGCACATCTTTAAAATTAAGTTTTCCGCTTTTCCAGGCTAGGTCATTTTCATTAGCAGACACCTTTAATATCGTCCCGTTGGAAACAGAAACTGCCTGATTGGCGGTCAGAACGGTGGACTGGCCACTCGGTTCATCCTTTACGGCCACCTTTCCGCTGTTTACCAATACATGCTGGACTTTTCCGGAATTTTTAACAAGGAAAGTAGTCCCTAAAACCTGAACCAGCAACCGGTTGGATTTTACCCTGAAAGGATGCTTCACATCCCGTTTTACTTCAAAATAAGCTTCACCGGTAAGCGCTATTTCGCGGTTTGCCGAAAAATACCTTGGATAAGTTATCCCCGAGCTGCCATTAAGGGTAACTATTGAGCCGTCGCTAAGCGAAACTTTTTTAATTTCGTTGGCCATTGTATTTACCGTAACCGAACTGTTGAAGTAATACAGTAAACCTGAAACCATTACCAAAATTACTGATGCAGCAGCAATCCAATAATTGAATTGTTTTCCCCATCCGCGCCCTTTATCTGCTACAGCCGGGCGTATCTGTTGTATTGTTTTCTCCCAGGCCTTATCCACAGAAAATAATTGTGGGCTGGAGGATTCATGGGTATCCGCCCAAAGGATTTTCAGGGTCACATATTCTTCACGGTGGTCTGCAATCCATTTTTCCAGGACCTGTTCCTGTTCTTTGGTAGTCTCGCCTGCGAAATGCCTGGCCAGCAATATGTTTATTTGTTCTGTGTCCATGTTATTATCTTCATTTATAAAACGCATTATCTGCAAAAACCCCTACGTATTTATATACAATATAAAGCATGAAAAAAGTGGAGTAGAGTGGATTTTTGTCAATGAAATCCCGCATATGTTTAATGGCCTTGCCCATTTGGTTTTCAACGGTTTTTATGGATATTCCCAGATGTTCTGCAATTTCGGCATATTTTAATTTCCCAATACGGCTGAGCTTAAAAACTTCGGCACATTTGGGCGAAAGGTCCTCAAAAGCTTTTTCTATAAGTAAGGAAATATTTTCTCCATCCTGCTCTTTGTTTATATCTTCGTGAATTTCCAAATCGTGTCCATCGATAGGAACAAGCCTGATGTTGTTTTTTTGACGGAGTGTAGAAATACTCCGGTTCCGTACAGCGGTAAAGAGGTAATTCCGCGCGGCCAGGTCGTTTGGCATTTCCTTTTTGAGCTCCCAAAAGCGGATCAGTACTTCCTGTACCACATCCTCACTTTCATCCCGGTCGGAAAGATATTTAAAAGCATGGTTACAAAGCGGCTGATAGTACTGGTAATAGAGCGCTTTGAAATCCTGAATCTCTTTTTCCATATTTTAACAGATGCAACAAGGTTACATTTATAATCCGGAAAGATAATTAATATTTTCAATACCGGGATTTTATTTTTTTTAAGGGTGGCATAGGGGTATTTACTTTTTGTGCGTATTTAAAGGGAAGCCAGCTAAGAAAATGCTGGAGAAGTTTAGAATAAAATTATAAGCATTTAAAAAATGAAAAAGTCAATGATTATTGTCGCAACCGGTTTAATGTTTTCAGCTACAGTAAAAGCGCAATCCGGCAAACATGAAATACGTGTCGGCTATAGTGAAGGCAGTTCCTTAAAATTAATGGATGATGTTGTGGGTGGTTTTGCAAACGCACTTGTATCCGCAATAGTGCCAGATGCAAACGCTTATGTTCAAAAAGACAGCAAAGAGCTTGGCGTTTTTGGACTGGGCTACCGCAACCAAATTACAGATCGTCTAAAGGTTGGAGGTGATTTGGGGTACATGAAATCAGAACAAACCTTCGGACAGAAAGCAGCTGCTACGACCAAAATGGGTGATATCAAAAAAACACAGCACGTGTTTATCGCCATGCCGGTAGTAGAGTATTCCTATATCAAAACCCCCTGGTTGAATTTTTATGGATCTGCAGCAGCAGGTGTTAACCTTACTTCGTCAACGGAGCGTAAAAACGGCCAGACTGCCAAAGACAGCAAAGTCGGTTTTGCATATCAGGTAAGCCCTGCCGGATTAAGGGTGGGCAAGAAACTGGCTGGCTTTGCAGAAGTCGGATATGGGAATAAAGGTATCGTTACTGCTGGTATCAGTTATGGGTTCTGATAGAAACGCAGTAGATTAAAAAAAATAAAATTATGGAACGTCTGTTAAAATTTGTTTTCCTGTTTGGAATTATTGCTTCTTTTTTCTCATGTCGGAGCGATAGTGAAGAAAAAATAGAAGATTGATCCGGAGAGTCAATTTGATGATCTCTTCAATCAACTCTTAAACCTACGATTTTTACAAATTGTAGGTTTTTGCTTTATATAGCTACTATTTTCGAAAATGCTGACTATTTTTACTTTAAAACCCGTGTAAATGAAGATCAGTTTTTATAAGATTTTTCAATCCCTGTATCGAGATTGTGATTTCATTTTTCCCTAAATTAATTACTGATTTATTTTCAACTTTTATTTTTGATTAAAAATGTAAAACGGGCTCAAAATAAATGTCAATAAAACGCAGTAGGCGGTTAAAATCACCCTATGCTATAAAAGGTTAAATTTTGGTGATTCTGAAAAATAGAGAGACAGCATGGTGAATAGATAAAGATCATTTTAGGGCTTCCCGATGAGATTTTGCCCATTTTACCATAGTTTGAATCAAAGGATAAAGTGATGCACAATATTCCGTCAGATTATAGGTTACCGTTTTCGGGAAATCGGGGTCCTGTTCCCTTAATATCAGTTTATTCATTTCCATTTCTTTAAGCTCTTTGGAAAGCATTCTAAAAGTAATTCCGGGTATACTTTTCGCTATTTCGCGGTACCGGTGATTTCCGTTATAGATGGCCACCATCACCTGTGGCCGCCATTTTCCGCTTATCACGTATAATGTATCCTGAAGGTATTTCAGATCCTCCTGGTCTTTCACGGTACATACATAAGCAGCTTCTTGTTTCATAAAAATGGTCTAACGATATACTCAGGTATAGCATTTACAAAAATATAAAATAGTACCTCTAATTTTGTTTCTATACAATAGAATTTATAGATATGATAAACAGTCAAAATTTTGAAACGGTAAAGGTCTCCATCAACCAATCAGTAGCATATATTAGCATTAACAATCCTCCGGTGAATGTTTTAGATGTAAAGCTGATGGCTGAGATCAAAATGATTCTTTCCGGTTTTTCCAATGATCATTCAGTGAAAGTAATTGTATTTGAAAGTGAAAATCCGGATTTTTTCATTGCCCATGTCGATATGAGCCTGATAGACCATCCCAATGCTTTTGATGAATTAGCTAAGGAAATTCCCGACCATTTAAATGTTTTTCAGGCTTTTGGTGAAACAGTAAGAAAACAGCCACAAATAACCATAGCAAAACTCAAGGGAATTGCCCGTGGCGGAGGTGCTGAGTTTATTGCGGCAGTGGACATGAGCTTTGCTTCAATAGAAAAAGGTCAGTTGGCACAGTGTGAAGCTTTAATGGGAATTATACCCGGAGGTGGCGCAACTGTTTATCTGAAAAATAAAGCAGGAAGATCCCGAGCTTTGGAAATCATTTTGGGAGCAGACCTGTTTGATGCTGTTACGGCTGAAAAATATGGCTGGATTAATCGTGCGATTGCCAATGATGAAATTGATCAGTTCGTAGATCGGTTGGCTCAAAACATAGCCAACCTACCCGAAGGAGTTATTGCTGCGGCTAAGAAAACTTTATACCCCGCTGGCGTTGAAGAAGAATTCCACTTAGAAAGTGCAAATTGGGAAGCTTTATTTGTAAAGCCCAATGCTGAAAAATTAATCCGTGGAGGTTTGAAAAATGGTGCTCAAACAATAGAAGGCGAATTGCATCTGGAAGAAATTCTGAGAAGATTAGCCTGAGATTAACCTATCTGTTAAAAGCTGCAATTGAGATCCTATTGCAGCTTTATATTTCAGTTTGATATTTTTTCCGGAAAATTACAAAAGACGAAGTTGGGTAAGGCAGTGTATGCATTCCTGTGGCTCAGTTTAAAAAAATCCCATAAGATGATTGGATCTATGTAGTTGAATTTGAGTAGGTCAATTAATGACCTGAGGATTTTGAGAATACATTAATCACAACAACACCTGCTACGATTAATAACATTCCTAATAATGCAGGGGTATCCAGTTTCTGTTTAAAAATAACCACAGAAACGGCTGCTGTCAAAACAATTCCTAAGCCTGCCCAAATGGCGTAGGCAATGCCCAAAGGAATAGATTTTAAAGCCTGAGAAAAAAGGAAGAAACAGGCACTAAAGGCAATCACAGTTATGATACTTGGAATTAATTTTGAAAAACCATTCGATTTTGATAAAAAGCTGGAACCTACTACTTCAAAGCAGATGGCCAGTCCTAAAAATAAATACTTCATTTATGAGTCTGTTTTTTCGGCCAGATCCTGGACGAATATTTTAATTATTTATGGTACAAAGGTCAGGCAGAATTTGAATGTTTTTTTTGATGTAAATCAAAATCGCTAATGGTTTTTCGAATTGGGAATAATGTTTCTTTGTGCAGTTAAATAAATCTACGGAGCTGTTATGTCCAGAGTGAAGCTTCCCACACCCACCGGTGCAAGACCATTGACGGCTTCAATCACCTGGGCTGCACCGGCAGCCGTAAATCCGCCGTAAAGTTCAATCAGTCCAAAGCCGGATTCCGCAAGTTCTACAGCAACTTTAGCTCCTGTGGCTTCGT
Source organism: Chryseobacterium sp. OV279 (assembly GCF_900128945.1). Taxonomy (GTDB): domain Bacteria; phylum Bacteroidota; class Bacteroidia; order Flavobacteriales; family Weeksellaceae; genus Chryseobacterium. Next base: position 990,314 of record NZ_FQUD01000002.1, read on the forward strand.
CCGGGACAGGAATGAAGGTCGTGTGCTGAGGATCGAATGCCTTCTCGAAACGGTCGCGGTCAGGATCGCTGCCACTTTCTAGAATAATGAATGCTTCGCGGGGTGGATTTCCTTCGTGGAATGAGGTGCTGAAATGGGCAGCTAATACCAGCGATTCGAATCCGAAAGTAACCGAACTCACCTTAGCCCGACTGCCGATTGCTTCACTAACCTTTGCTCTCCAGGTGGGAGAAATAGCACCACAGAGTTCAATAAGTTCCGCACCTTCGTCCACCAGTGCTATAGCGGCAGAAAGAGATTCTGAAGGATCACCGATCGCCACAATGGTCAGCCGGCCTGATGCACTTTCACGGACAAATCTGGTTTTGTTAGGCTCCGCACCATAACCTTCATAAATAATAGCTTTGTTGAGAATAACGGGGCTTTCTTTTTCCTCTGTACTTAATTTTTTGTTTTGCATATCTTAATTTCTTGATGCAAAATTGGTGGATAATACAGATGAATTTTTTGATGTACATCAAAATAACTGTTTACGATTTTCTGATTCTGCTCAACGTTTCCTGTGTGATACCCAGAAAAGAGGCAATATGCCCAAGATTGACACGCTGCTGCAGGTATGGCATTTGAATAATCAGGTTCCTATACCGTTCTGTAGCCGTTTCGAAGTGCAGTGAATTAATTCTTTCTTCAAGAATAACGCAGAGTTCTTCCGCTATTTTTCTGCCAATCAGGTTGAGCTCGGGATATATTTTATATAAATTCTCCAAATCATCAACTGAAATGGAATATACTTCCGAATCCTCCAGAAACTGAATATTTTCGGGCGAGGGTTTGTTAGCGTACATCGGCATTATCGCTCCGAAAATTTGGTTTTCCGCCCCAAACCAGACATTAATCTCCCTTTCATTCCGGTAAATATAAGATCGGATAATCCCTTTATTCAATACAAAATAGCTGGCCAGAATTTGTCCCTGTTTCAGCAGGTGGCTGTTTTTCTTTTTCTGAAAATGTTTCGTTTTTTGCTCAATTGCTTTTTCAGCTTCACTGGTAATCGGGCCGTATTTTTTGAGTTGTTGAATCAGTGGGTTCATGGCTTCTTATGATCAATATCAGACATATAATAAATACATCCAATTTAAATTTTTTTACTAAGAAATACAAGAGCAGAAATCCGCACGATTTTACGGTCATATCAACCTTGCCCATAAAGAAACTTCACAGATGTTATGAAGTGGGAAAGTGGAAGAAAAGACACGGATAATAGGGTCTGGCAACATGTAAAGCGGTTTTTCGTGGATGTTTATTTGATTTTAATAGTGTTCAGTAAAAGAAGCTTTCAATATTTTGTAGTATATTTGCAATCTATTTTTAATGGTATCTAAAAAGGTTAGAAAGGGCATTAGGTGCCCAATGTAATCGACCCACCATCTCCGCTGAAAAAACTAATTCCATTAGAAGGCTAATGGAACTTTTTTATGGAAAAAAGTCACGGATGCAGGATGTAAATTTTGGAGGATCAATTTCAAAACATGATGAGCAAGTTTTTTTTTAACATTAAGAAATTAAGATCTTAAGTTATGAGGTGCTTAAACAACTTAAAGAAAAATCAATTTATTGATTTCTTCATTGATAACAATAAGCATTATGCTTAAATCCTTAATGTTTGAAATTAAGAAATAAACTAAAGTTTATTGAGGTTAAGAAAATGACGATCAATTTTAAACAGACTTTTATAGGTTTGAATGTACTTACTTCACTCCCCAAGTTTGGAGATTGATCTATTTTTGGAGATCAGTATGTCGGCTGATTAATCAGGTAAATAAAACAACCGCTTAGTCGAATCAATGTAATTGATTCCCTCTTTGTATCCTTAAAATATGCACTATGAGAATAAAACTTTGCGTTAAAAATGCGTTCTGTTTTATAAATCTATAACCATAAGCTGTTCCTTTTGTTTGACTGCGTCGAATCTTTGATTTCAAGACAAAAGAGCATATGACTCACACACCTTACAAAATCACACCAAAAGAAATGCATCCAGCTGGATGTATAAGAAGAATCTTATGATAAGATTTTAAAATATGACCATTGAATCTAATGGTATTGGAGAAGGAGAAAATAAAAGAATGAAAACCAATTTTAAACACATATTAGCTCAGAAATCTATTTATATAGCGGCTTTATCGGCCTGTTTCATTGCGGTAACTGCATTTGCGATTCTGAGTTTCCTCATTACCCGTGACAGCCGGAAAAACAATGAAGGATTTGCTAAGAAAACCTTTTTTCAGAAATATGAAACGCTGGAAAAAGAATTCAGAAATATAGAAGAATACCAGTACCTGCTGCGTGCCCTGATTCAGAAAGACGGCTTGAAAAACTACAAAGAATATTCTTCCGTCCTGAATAATATGAACCGGAAAGAAAATCTAATGCCCTACAGCTGGTATTCCTACTACGATGCCACTTCCGGGAAATCTGTAAGTAACAGTAATCTATCGGATGTAATCACAAATAAATCTCCTGAGGCAAGGTATACCAAAATAGAAAACAACAGATCCGGACATTTCAGAGATTTCCTTACCACACGCAAGGACACCACTTATTGGGTCAGTTATGATTCGCTGATGCTGCCAAAGAAAAATATCCTATATTATGGTTCCGCGGTAAGCCTGAACGATCTTCACGAATATTTCTCCAATATTGACAAAAGCCTGAACAATTATGCCTATGTTTTCACCAAGGAAGGCATCTGTATTTCCCATCCTGAAAAGAAATATCTGGGAAGAAATATTTTTGATTTTACGGATGTTCAGCCGAAAGATACCTTATGCAGTACAACAAAATCAGGATATACAGAAGGAACCGGGATTTCAGAGTATTTTGATTTGGAAATAACCCGTTTCGTAAAACCACTGAAGACGGATAATTTTGATGGCTATGCGGTCGTCAACCACGTCAATTTCCTTATTGATGAAAGTGTCAGTAATACGAAAATGTATACGGTCTATATCTTCCTGGCGGCTTTATTCCTAATCGTAACTGTTTTTATCCTATTTCAGAGGGCAGCCAATATAGCCTATCAGGAAAAAGAAAAGATACAGTCTGAGAAAAATCTACTATTGGTTGAGAATGAAAAAATGCATAGGGTAGAAGCCCTGCACCAGCTTCAGCAGCTTAAAAACAATATCAATCCGCATTTCCTTTTCAACTCACTGAATTCCCTATATATGCTCATCGGGATCAATAAAGACAATGCCCAGCGGTTTACAATGAATCTCTCCAAGATCTACAGGTATCTTATCGTACCGCCTCAGGAAAACATCGTTCCGGTAGCGCAGGAAATTAAGTTCATCCAGCAGTATATGGAGCTTCTGAAAAGCAGGTTCGATGAAGAACTGACCTTTGATCTGATCATCCATCATCCCAAAAGTTTAGAAAAACGCATTCCTTATCTGTCTCTTCAGTTGGTGGTGGAAAATGCTATCAAGCACAATATTGCGACTATAGATCATCCATTAGACATTCTCATCACGGTGGAAGACGAAGGAATCATTGTAAAGAATACCTGGCAGCCCAAAACAGATGAAGATGTACAGGGAGCCAAATTCGGAATTGATTATTTGAATCAGGTTTATGATTTTTTTAAAAAGAATTCTGTTAATATTTCCGTAGACGGTGAATATTTCATATGCATTTTACCATTATTAGAATAAAAAATGAAATCCATTCACTCCCGAAATACGTCCTCTCACTCCCTAACGCTGTTGATATTATTTCTTTCCGTATAGTTTTGCGGGCTGAAACTGAGATATCTAATAATTTGGAATGAATCGGACTATGGTAATGAAGAACTACAGACTTGCATTGTACTTAGGACTGGCATTAGCCTCACCGGCAGTACTGGCACAGAAAAAAGACACTTTAAAAACAGATAAAGAAAAATCGGAGAAAACAGATACTTCATCAAAAAAAGCAAAAAAAATTGATGATCTGATTAAAAAAGGAACTTATAAAAAAGGCCTTTTCAATACCATTCAGGTGAAGACCGATGTGTATTTTGAAATCCCGGACAGTCTGATGGGACGTCAGTTTTTGGTAGTCAATAAACTGTCTCAGGTACCGATGCAGGTGAATGAAGCAGGGCTGAACAAAGGAATGAACTACGAAAACAAAGTCATTTCCTTTCACCGCGATGCAGTAGCCAAAAAGGTGTGGGTAAAAACTGTGGTTCCGCAGGTATCATCGCCTAAAAACGATGTGATCACAAAATCTGTGAAAGACAATTTCTCAGAATCTGTGATTGAGGTTTTTGATATTGAAGCCCAGAACAATGATTCTACATCTGTAGCCATTAAAGTGAATAAGATTTTTGACGGAAATCAGAAAAGCTTTAATGATGTTTTGGCTAATGTAGGTCTTGGAGGATCTGTGAAGTCCAACCTTTCCTATATCGAAGGGGTAAAAACTTTTCCTCAGAATCTGGTTGTCAAATCCCAGCTGACCACATCCGTGAATGAAGGTGGTGTAGATCTGCCGGTAACGCTTGGAGTAACGACCAATCTGGTGTTGCTTTCCAAAGAACCGATGCAGCCGAGAATTGGAGATGCAAGAGTTGGATTTTTCAGTGAAAAACATTGGGCATTCAACGACCGTCAGCAGAAAATGGACGAAAAGCAGTTCATCACCAGATGGCGTTTGGAACCTAAAGATGAAGATAAAGAAAAGTATTTGAGAGGCGAATTGGTAGAACCTAAAAAGCCGATTATTTATTATATAGATCCTGCAACACCTATCCAGTGGCGTGAGAAGATTATTGCAGGTGTTTTCGACTGGCAGGCTGCTTTTGAAAAAGCAGGCTTTAAAAATGCAGTGATTGCAAAAATGCCGGATGAGAACGATAAAGACTTTGATATTGATGATGTAAGATATTCCGTGATTACCTACGTGGCTTCCCCAAAATCGAATGCGATGGGACCTTCCGTAGTAGATCCGAGAAGCGGTGAAATCATTGAATCGGATATTATCTGGTGGCACAATGTGATGACTTCTCTTCAGGAATGGATGAGAATTCAGACTGGACCAATAGATGAAAAAGCACGTGGAAATGTATTCAGCGATGAGCATATGGGCGAGGCGATCCGTTTTGTATCGTCACATGAAGTGGGGCATACCTTCGGACTGAAGCACAATATGGGATCTTCCTTTGCTTTTCCTGTAGAATCTCTTCGTTCAAAAGAGTTTACAGATAAAATGGGTGGTACTGCGCCTTCCATTATGGATTATGCGAGATACAACTATGTAGCACAGCCGGAAGATGGAGTCACCGCGATCACTCCAAAGATCGGAATTTACGATAAACACGCTATTGAATGGGGTTACCGTTGGTATCCTGATGCAGTATCCGAGAAAAAAGCGCTGAGAGATTTAATAGAAAAGCATGAAAATGATCCATTGTATTTCTATGGCGAACAGCAGAGTTATCTGGAAACCATCGATCCGCGTTCGCAGTCTGAAGATTTGGGAGATGATGCGATGAAGGCCAGCGAGTACGGAATGAAAAACTTAAGAATCGTTGCAGACAACCTTCTGAAGTGGACTTATGAAGACGGAAAAACGTACACGGATGCAGGAAAATTGTATATGGGTGCTATCGGGCAGTGGGATCTGTACACAGGTCATGTGATGGCGAATGTAGGAGGAATTTATCTGGATAATACAGTTTTCGGCAGCAAGAAAAAAGCCTATGAAGCTGTACCTGCAGAAATTCAGAAAAGAGCGGTTGATTATTTGGTTAAAAACTCAATCAATCTTCCGGAATGGTTGTTTTTCAATCCAATCACGGAGAAAACGTATTCTGTGAAAAACTCCCCGATGGGACCATTTGAGCAGACACCGTACACCTTAGCAAGAGGAATGCAGTATGCGAATATCTATTCTCTGCTGATGGACGACAGACTTCTGAGAATGATCGAAAACCAGTTGAAAAATGAAGTTTCAGGTTCGAAGGAAGAAATCTACACGGTGGAGGATTTATTCGACCAGCTTCGTGGATCGGTTTTCAGCAAAAAAGGAAGCCTGACGATTCTTGAAAAGATGACGCAGAAAAACTATGTAGATGCCTTGATTGTTTCCGTGAATAAATTATTTGAAAAAACGGCAGTGAAAGCCTTAAAGGTGGAAAATACACTGAACATTCCGATGATCTGTAATTTCCATGAAGAAGACCACGGTCTGAGGAATATCAACTACTCATCGATGAAAAGAGTATCTGAAGTCACTACCTACAAAAGGGCAGAACTACAGAAAATATTGAACCTATTAAATAAAAGTAAGAATAAAGGAGATGAAGCTTCCAGGGCTCATTATGCAGACTTGATCATCCGAATAAAAGAGGCTTTAAATAAATAATCAGCTATGAAAAAAACTCTAATACTTTTACCTCTTTTGGCGGCTCAGATTGCATTGGCCCAGGAAAAGAAAACCATTACCGGAAAAATAGAAGACGGAAATACAGCGACAATGATTTCCGGGGCTACGGTGAAGATAGAAACCCAGTCCGTTTCTACAAAAACAGATCTGGTAGGCATTATTGAAAGTGTATCTGTAGGAACAGTAACCGACAGTAACGGAAAATTTATACTGGAAATTCCTGCAGACACCAAGTCTGTACTGGTGAGTTATCCGGGCTATGAGTCCAGAGTGATTCAGATCAGTGAAGGGCAGACCAATTATACGGTAAGACTGATTCCTGAGGTTTCAGACAAAAATAAAATCCAGGAGGTTATCATTACCGGATATCAGAAAATTGAAAAACGTAAGCAGACTTCAGCCGTTACTACGGTGAAGATGGATAATATCAACCAGGCCGGTGTTGCGAGTGTAGACCAGATGATGGCGGGACAGATCGCCGGAGTAGTGGTGACACCTGAAACCGGAGCTCCCGGAAGTCCTGCAAAAATCAGAATCAGAGGAACAGCTTCTCTTTCAGGTCCGCAGGATCCGCTTTGGGTAGTGGATGGTCTTCCTTTAGAAGGAAATGACGTTCCGAACTTCAGCGATAAAGATAATATAGACCAGCTTCAGAATTTTTCTATTGCAGGTTTAAATCCTAACGATATTGAGGATATCACCATTTTAAAAGATGCTGCGGCGACTGCTATTTATGGAGCCAGAGCTGCCAACGGGGTGATCTCTATTACCACCAAAAAAGGAAAAAAAGGAAGCATGAGAATCAATTTCTCAGCGGATACTTTTGTAACCTCACGTCCGGATTTTGACAAACTTAACCTTCTGAATGCCTCTGAAAAAGTAGACCTGGAATTAATGCTTGCCAGCCGTGCAGATCTAACCTACCGTGCAGACAAAGGGGAAGTGATGAGAATTCTAACGAAAAACGGACAGCTGGATGCGTACAGAAGCGGAGGTCTGGGCGCGTTGAACTCAATGACCCGTCAGCAGCTAGATGGTTTAAGAAACAATAGCACAGACTGGGGAAAATTATTGTACAGAAATGCCATCAATAAGCAGTATGGATTAAGTGTTTCCGGAGGAAGTGACCGTTCAGACTACTATTTCTCTTTAGGATATTATGACGAGCAGGGAACAACAATCGGGACAGGTTTCGAACGTTATAACCTGACCTTAAAAAACAATTATAAACTAAGTGATAAGTTAAATGCAGGAATCTCTATTTTCGGGACCAACAGTGAACGTACATCGTTTGTAACGGATGCTGATGCTTCTATTAACCCTATCAATTATTCAAGAAATGCCAATCCTTATCTAAGTCCGTACAATGCAGACGGAACCTACAGATATGATCAGGATATCGATGGTTTGAGAGATGCCTATGTGCCTTTCAACTTCCTGGAAGAAAGGGAAAATACAAACTATACCCTAAAAAACCGTTCAATAAAAGGGATATTGGATTTAGAATATAAAATCACCAAAGACCTGAAGATTACGTCTCAGTTCGGGATGCAGTATGACAGCAACAAGACAGAAAAATTTGCCGCTGAAAATACATACTCTACCCGAAAAATGAAGGAAGGAACGCGTTATTATAAAGATGGAGCATTCCGTTATTTTCTTCCTGCCGGAGGGGTAAAACAAAACTGGGATAATGAATTTTTCCAGTACAACTGGAAATTACAGGCAGCCTACAGCACAAAAATCAATTCAAAACATGAAATTGATTTAATGGCCGGATCAGAAATCCGAAGAACGAATGACAATACAACACTGACCAGAGCTTTCGGGTATAACAGCATGACAAGAACCGGAACTCCTATTGTTTTCCCAAGTTCAAATTTTGCCGGAGATAAGAAATATGAAACCTACCGTGAAATGGCACCTGTTGAAAATGCTTATGCATCAATGTTTGCAACGGCTTCCTATACTTTCGACCAGAAATATACATTCTTCGGAAGTGTGAGATATGACGGAACCAATTTATTCGGGGTGAATAAAAAATACAAATACCTGCCGATATGGGCTGTTTCAGGTTCATGGCTGGTAACGAAGGAAAACTTCATGAAGGACCTTACGGCTATTTCTAATCTTAGATTAAGAGCTTCTTACGGTTTGCAGGGGAATATAGACCGTAACACGTCACCGTTCTTTATCGGTGAATACAAGGAGACCACTATTCTTCCGGGAAGTAAAGAGAATATCATTAACGTAATCAGTCCTCCAAACGATAAACTTCGTTGGGAGAAAACAACCAACGTTAACCTTGGTCTTGATCTGGGAATGCTGAAAAACCGTGTGAATCTTACCGCGGACATCTACAGCAGAAAAGGAACGGATATGATCAGTATGAAAGAAACGCCACTCGAAACCGGGTTTGAATATACGATGATGAACTGGGGAAGCTTGACCAACAAAGGTTTCGAACTGGCGCTATCGACAAGAAACATCGATAAGGAGAATTTCAAATGGAATACCACCATCAACTTTGCCCACAACAAGAGCAATGTATTGAGCGAGCAGCCTCGTAACAACGCCCTGCTTCCTTCAAGAGAAGGTCTTCCGGTGAATGCTGTATTTGCTTTAAAAACAGCCGGTATGGATGAAAACGGAAATCCGATGTTCTGGAAAGGAAATGAAAAGGTAAAAGCAGAAGAATTCTTCAAACTATACGATGTATATGCAGACTTCCTTCCGGGGCAGCTTGTGGATACTAAACTTTCCAACGAAGAACTGAGAAATCTCTTCACGTATGTAGGAGACAGAGATCCAAAATTTACCGGAGGTATCATCAATACATTCAAAATACACAGCTTTGATCTGACGGTTTCCGCCGCTTTCAATTTTAAGCAGACAGTGATGAGAACCCCTTCTTACCGTGGAATGGATCTGGACAGAGGAAGAAATTACACCAAAGATATCTACGAAGCAGGAACCACACTTCCGGGAATCACCAGTGCCGATATGGAGAGCAATCCAGGATGGATGGCCAATAAATGGTTTGCCGACAACCGTTCTAATGCCTACAGCCTGCTTGATGTATGGGCAAAAGAGATCAGCTATGTAAGAATCAGCAGCATCCGTTTGGGATATACACTGCCTAAAGAATTTACCAGTCCTATGGGAATCAGCAGTCTGAGACTGAGCGTTGAAGGACGTAACCTGTTTGTGTTCAGTAATGGGTACAAAGGTTATTTTGATCCGGAAACCTATGGTAATATTTATGCACAGCCCATTGCCAAATCAGTAACAGTAGGATTTAATGTTTCTTTTTAAAACTTGAAAAAAATGAGAAAAATTACAACATTCATTGCGATCGCAGCCTTAAGCTTTTCCAGTATCGGATGTGACCGTTTTTTAGATATTCAGCCTGAAGGGAAAATTATCCCGATGAACGCAGAGGATTACCGCAAAGTACTTACATCAGCCTATTCTCAATATCCGGTACACAAATCTTTGACCGCTCTGAGAACAGATGAGCTGACGATAGATGAAACCCTGAATGAATTTAATGTCTACCGCGAAATAGCGATGTGGAAAGATTCCAACAACGATCAGGCCACAGCCGAGTTTCCATGGGTAGCGTTTTATTCCGTAAACTTTTATCTGAATCAGGTCATCAACGAAGGAAGCAAGACCATGGCAGATTCTCCTGAAAAGAATCAGATTCTGGCAGAAGCTTATGCGCTTCGTGCCTATTTATATTTTGATTTGGTTAATTTATATGGGAAGCCTTATAACAGTGCAACAGCCGCTACAGACAGAGGAGTGCCGATCAGCCTTGAGATTGATCTTGAGCAGGTACTGAAACCTTCTTCTGTGCAGGCAGTATACGATCAGGTGCATGCAGATATGGCAAAGGCAGAAGGACTGATGGTAGAGGAGAAGCAGCCGGCCGGAATCAATTACAGATTCTCAAAGACCGCCCTGAAGGCATTTCAGGCGAGAACCGCTCTTTATCAAAACGATTGGAACAAGGCCTTAAGCTATGCACAACAGGTGATTGCAGTGAAAGGAGAATTAAGCAATCTGAATACAACACCTACTGCGCCTAATCATTATGCTTCGGTAGAATCTATTTTAGCTTTGGATAATGCCCTGAATATTGCTGTGCAGAACGTATCTTATGCTTCCCCGGAATTGATTTCAAAATACAATACCACAACAGATAAAAGATTTAGTCTTTATTTTGAAAAGAACGGCAGCAAATACAAAGTGATCAAAGGAGGAACTACAGATTTCAGAGTGTCTTTCAGAACTGCGGAGATGTATTTTATACAGTCTGAGGCATTATTAAAACTGAACAGACTGAGTGAGGCTAAAGAAGCAATTCTTAAGGTCCTGAAGAACAGATATACGCCTGACGGATACATCACCGTTCAAAACCAGATCAATCCAATGAACACTTCAGATTTCATGAATTTTATCCTCGAGGAAAGGTTCAGAGAATTTGCTCTGGAAGGCCACCGCTGGATGGATTTAAGAAGAGCAGATCAGAAAAAAATCATTCATAATGTGAATGGTACAGACTATATTCTTCAGCAGAATGATGTGAGATATACCATAGAATTTCCAATGAGTGCCAAGAAGAATAACCCTCTTTTATAAACATTCATATTAACAACCCCTGAAACCGCTTGAACTTAATAGTTTTAGCGGTTTTTTTGTACTTTTGTAATGTTATGAAAATTGCCATTATAGAAGACGAATTGCTGGCTGTGAATTATCTCAGAAACCTGTTGGACCGGCAAAGCATCGTCCCTGTGACGGAGATGGTGATTCTGCGTTCAAAAAAACAGGCCATAGACTTCTTCGAAAACCATGCAGCGGATCTTATCTTTATGGATATTCATCTCGGAGATGGGATGAGTCTGGAGATCTTTGAATCTGTGGAACTGTTCACGCCCATTATTTTCATAACCGCTTTTGACGAATATGCCATGAGAGTATTCCGGCATTTCACTATAGATTACCTTCTGAAGCCTTTTGAGGAAGAGGATTTGCACCAGGCATTACAGAAGTTCATTTCCATCAGGTCCAATTATGATCCCGAACCTGTCCTGAAATCAATGTCTTCATTACGCCAGGCGGATAGCCCTGATGTGATGAAACGTTTTATGGTGCGTGACGGGAATAAACTGAAATCAATTGATGAAGACCATGCAGCCTATTTTTTTGCTTCGGGAAAATACCTTTTTCTGACAACGACGGACAACCAGACCTATATTTATGATGATACGATTAAAGATGTCATTCATAAACTGAACCCACAGCTTTTCTTTAAAATCAACCGTAAGTTTATCATCAATAAAAATGCAATTGTGGAGATTATCAAACATTCCAGCCAGAAAGTAGAACTGAAACTGTCGCCTGCCCCTGAAATCAATTCAAATGTATTTATCAGCAAAAGACAGATCACGGAATGTTTAAGCTGGCTGAAAAGCTGATTGATTCTTATGAAAACCTGTACAGATACAAAAGCAAAAAAAACACCCTGTGATGGATCAGAATGTTATCAATACATATGCGGTTAAGTTCGAAAATAAAACCATGAGCTGGGAAGGATTTCCGGGAAAAGAAAACTGTAAGATTATTGAAACCAACAATTATTGCTTAACATGTTTCTTAACCAGTTGGAAGTCCGTTTCACAAATCAATGATTCATTGCTGCCGGATATTAATGCAGCTTTGGCGGATCCTGCCTTGGAAATTGAGAGTGATACGGCGACAGTAGATATCATCATGTGTAATCATCTGGTAGATTTTTATGATCGTCAGGGTTATGTAAACAGTATACCTTTGAAGGATTTCAAAGAAATTGTAACCTTATGGAGAGATTTTCTGACTACACGTCCTCTGAACGGCGCAAAAGTTTACTTTACCTTCTTTGGATTCTCTTTCTGATTTTTTGTGATTCTTTAGCTAATCTGATCATCATATTTTGACGTGCAAGTTTAAAATATCAATCAAAATGATGGGATTTCCATACGCTACTCTTGGCTAGGAATGAAATTTATCTATCTTAGTAGTTCCTGTTAACCTAATTCCGAACACATTATATTTTATGTCAAAACGTACCTATCTTATATTCCTGGATAAAATACTGGTGATCGATTTTAAAAATAAAAAGTTTGGTATCATACAGAAATAAACAGCCTATGAAAAATCCGGATCAAGTAAATCCTTACCAATCGACGGTAAAAAAAACAGATTTTGGAATACTGACCACATTGGTGTCAGAAGCAGGTGTTTCGACGCATGGAAGTATTTCTTTCGGAGATAAAACACTTTCGGCCAACTACGTTTATGATAAAAGAGGAACCTATCAATTGGTGTACACCATCATCGATACAGAGGGAAATACAGAAAGTTTTGCAGAAGATAATGGGATTTTACCCACATTATTTTTAAGTTCGGCCCAGAAAAATTATGTTTCATTTGTTCCTTATCATCCCGATAAAGAACTGGAAATCAGTGTTCCGGTTTTTAACCGTGACAGTACAGAATTACCAAAGGGAAACAGACCTTTTACCGGAAAATTCATAGGGACAACCAATCAGTTTTCCATCTTTCATGAGGCAGATATCTGGTCTGAAACGAAGCCTGACAAAATGCTTTCCATCGAATTTAAAAACGATGTGATCAAAAAGAAGCACAATATCAAAATAGACCTTCCGAGGAATAATAAAATATTCATCAATAATGGGGACATTCATCTATTAGCCAATGATAAAAAAGGATGGTTGCACAGACAGATTGATGAGTTGGGAAATGTCATACGTGAAAGGCTTGTCAGTCCCAATAAAGAATGGTTTTGGGAAATACTCAGCCTGTCTTTTGTGGAAAACTCCTACATTCTTTGTGAAGAAGAAGGGAAAATATCCGTTGAGGTCATCACACCGGACCTTCAGTGTACCACTACAGATATCGCAGATATAGAAAATGAATTTTTCAATACCTGGCAGCCGGTAAAAATTGCTGAACATACTTTTACCGTGAACTTCAACGGAGAATTCGGAAACGGCTGGCTCACGATTAAAAATGATGAACTGTTGGAATTATTCTACAGCAAAAATGAAAAAGGCTACAGAAATATATTGACCAATGAGGTGTTACCCATGGAGAAGAAAGATATGATTATTTCAAGCCTCAACAAAACTGGAGAAGGCAGTTATGCCGTTATTTTTTATCCATCGGATGACCGGAAAACGAAAAATAAAGAGTTGCTTATTTTGAACCGAAAGATTAAATAATTTCAACCGGGAAAAATTACTGAAAACACTTTAAAATACGAGACTTAAACTGATGTCCTGTAAGATAAGCTAATTTAAATTTCTCATTATTTGTAATGCATTAACTCATAGTATTTTATTGTCTCACATTGATCCCGTGTTTTCCCCCTAAATTCAATCGTAGAACTACGACAATTTTCCAAAAAACAGCTAATTCATTTGCCTGTGATTTTTTTATGTGATAAATTTCAAAACCAAACCACAGAAAAAACTTATGGAAAAAAACCGGATTGATCTAAAGCTATTACTGATAAGTAGCTAAGGCAGAGTTTATTCGAGAAAAGCTCTGATAGAACCATCTCAGAACAATCAAAACTGTACTTGCAAAAGGAGACCGATGCTGAGTACCGGTTGTTTATATGAGCAGAATGGTCTCGTTTCTATGAAGGAAGAAATTCCGTTTTCACATCCACACTACCGAAAAAAAGTATACTATGTTTCAAGAAGGAAAGAATCTGTCCAAGAAGGGACTAGATTCAGCTAAAATAGATATAGCCGACAACATTCAAGAAGTTGTAAAAAATAAGGATTCACAAAAAGCCATGTCTCAGATAAAAACGGTGAGCGATACGGCGCAAAATTTTATGAATCAGCCTTTTATGCAAAACGCTCCGACTGTTATAGAGAATAAAGTATGGGCAAAGCAACCCACATCCAATATCTTCAATGCCCAGGCCATCCCTGAAAGTGCCATTGCAGGAATCAACAGAGTCGTGAAACTTGAAATTTTTGTTGAAGGAAAACCGATCAAATTTTTCAAACATTTTAAGCTGACCCAAAGTGCCGTTAAACACCATCAGTTTGATCTTACTCTTGCTCACGATACTCTCGGAAGCTCCGAAAACCATAACCTTGAAGAAGCCCAAAGCTTTCTGGGAAAAAGAATCACTGTCGTCTTCAAATACAAAGATGTAGAAGAAGGACCTGAAAGAAACTTCGTCGGTGTCATTACCGAAGTAGGATTCGATCAGGATAACGGAAGCCTTGGAAATGTCATTCTTACAGGCTACAGCCCAACGATCCTGCTGGATTCTGCTCCCCATACCCAGAGTTTTGGAGGCAAGCAGGAAATCAGCCTCAACAATATTGCAGATCATGTCATCAAAGAAGGTTTAGGAGCCAGTAAGTTTGATGTCCGGGTAGACGCACAATATGGGAATATTTCTTACAGTTCCCAGTATCATGAGACCCATTACAATTATCTGGCAAGAATGGCAGAAGCCTATGGAGAACAGTTTTTCTATGACGGGGAAGTTCTGCATTTCGGAAAACTACCCCCTCAGCAAAAACCGGTAAAGCTTACGTACGGAAGCAATGTAGCTGATGTGAAAATTAAGATGTTAGCTCAACATGTGAAGCCCTCTTTTTACGGGTATAACAGCAGTAAAAACGAAAAACTTACCGCTGGAGCTTCAAAAATAAACCATACCTCAGATATTGCGAGGCGTGCTTACGAAATTTCAGAAAGGACATTTATCACTCCATCATTAAGCATAGCTCCTATAAAGGCTTCAAAAGTAATGGATATTGATGTTTCCCAAAAAGGCGCTGCCGGAAGCAATTCAGTGGATGTATTCACCACTTCCGGAACCACTTCCGTGCCCTTTTTATATCCTGGATGTACAGCAGACATCGAAATGCGTAAACCGGATACCAATGAGACCTCTTATTTTACAAAACTCATGATGACGGAAGTAAGACATGAAGTGGATGCAAGAGGATATTATACAGGATCTTTTGACGCGATTGCTGCAGATACCGGTTTTATGCCGCGACCTCAGTTCAATTATCCAAAAGCAGAACCTCAGTTTGCAAAGATCATTTCCAACACGGATCCATTAAACCAGGGAAGGGTACAGGTACAGTTCGACTGGCAAAACGGTCCGGATACGACAGAATTTATCAGGGTCATGACTCCCGATGGAGGAAGCAGCGATAAAGTAAGTAAAAACCGTGGATTTATGGCCATTCCGGAAGTAGATGATCAAATTATGGTCAATTTTGTTCACCAGCATCCTGACCGTCCTTTTGTGATGGGCGGAATGTTTCACGGTGGTGCCGGAGGCGGAGGTGGACAGGGCAATAATATCAAAAGTCTCAGCAGTAAAAGCGGACATATTGTAAGCCTTGATGATGCCGGTGCGATCACCATTAAAGATAAATCAGGCGGAAACATCATAACAGTAGACGGAACCAATACCATTTCTGCTGTAGCCAGCAAGAAAATTTCTTTAGACAATGGAAAATCGTCTATTGTCATTGAAGATGAAACCATTACGATTCATGCTAAAAATATTCATGTGGTAGGCGAAACCATTGTTTCTATGGGAAGCGGTAAAGCGGGAGTAGAACTGAGTTCAAAAGAAAATGTGGCAGCCATAAGCGGAGTTACAGTTACTGCATCCGGAAGCAAAGAAGTCCAGATCACAGGAAAAGAGACAAGCATCAGCGGAGCCAAGGTTTCAATGAACGGAGATGGAGAGACTATCATTACAGGAGGTCTGGTTAAACTGAATTCTTAACTATGGAAACATCTTCAATAGCACAGGAATACTACAAATTGAGAGATCTCTGGTCTGCAGCCGAAAAAAAGCAGTCATGGAAACTGGCCGTTTGGGTAGCACAGTATGCGGATGTGGAGATCATCGATAAGTTTATGCAGATCGAACAGTCTCCTGTAGGAGAAGCCAACGATATTTTTTTTCGTTTCGAAACCGAATACCATGGCAACAGGGAATGGTTTGAAGAACAGTTATGGAATGAATTTCTCACCTGGTTTACAGCCCATCCGGATAAAAATAAAGACCTTCACCGGGCACTTTGGGAAAATAATATGATCAGGGAAGCATTCGTTCCGGATGATAAGCTTCCACCCAATATTTCCAGTCTGTTTAGTGAGCTGGAACGCCTTAAGGTGAGTATAACAGATCAGACTGAAGGTTTTTATTTCTGTCTGTATTTTCCTCTTTCGGCCCATTCCAAACAAAATATAGCCCACTGGTTTCAGCAGGTCATAGAAACGGTACCGGATGATTTACGCCTTATAACCATGGATCTTGCAGAAGAAAGACGCGTGGAACTGCAGGGTAAAAAGAATGGGGAATCTCTTTATCACTATCTGCATCCAAAGCTCAAAATGGCAGAAGCTATTAAAAATGAGATGTACAAATCAAGCGACAGCTATAATACTGTCGATCCGGATGCCAGATTCAGAAAACAGGTGATTGTGGTCATGGATTCTACCACCAAGAAAATACAGAATCGGACAGATGTAGAAGTAAAACGCCTTTTAAATATCACTGACGAAATTGGAACGGTATCTTCTAAAATAGCGGGTTTACTGGTCGCATCGCAGGCCTATTTTGCCATACAGAATACAAAAAAAAGCGAAGAATATACAGATAAAGCCTTGGAAGAATCCTCAAAAGCGATGCAGGAAGATGATGCTACGGGATATCCGGTCTGGAAATCATGCATGCTTTTAAAGGCCACATTATTATACGGAAACAAAAAAACGGATCCAGCTTTATTGATTTATGAGGAGTTGTCCGAAAAAGCCTCCGAACGTCAGGATGTCTATTATATCATGGAGGCGAACAGGCTTATCGCTCATATTTATTACGAAAAAAACAACGTGCAGAAAGCCTTTGAAAATGTACTGTTTTCTTTGGCGGCAGGAGCATATTTAGATATCAGTGTAAGAAGACAGTCTACTTTTTTACATGCAGCATTTATGGCACTTTATTTAGGCGGACAGATCAAAACACCCGCAGAAGTAAACGAAATAAAACTGCAGCTGGCAGATTGGTTAGGTGATGACTGGGAAATTTTATTGGCGCAGGCTGGAGTGGATTCAGCAGCGTTAAAAATGGACAAGTCCGTTTGGAAAAAGCAATTATCAAAACTTAAAAACTAACCTATGTCTGATTTAATAGGAAAAGTAGCCACATCACCCGCCCCACGAAGAGGCTTCGGTGAATTGTTTGGAGAAGCCAAAAACAAACTGGATCATTTGCAGAAAGATATGGCCAGTATTCTCCCTGCCATGCCCGGAATGCCTGTAGGAAAGTACTTTGATCTCGCGATTGGGATAGATTTTCATGAAACCATTTTTCCGCCAATGCCTTTGTTGCCGGTACCGCATATCGGGATGGTTTTCGATATCATGAGCGCCATCATGAATGCCATTTCAAGCATTTTACCCGAACCTCCGGCTCCTCCCGCAGATGGCTCTGAACCACCAACAAGCTTAGCTTCCGTTTGTACAGCGATTGTCAATGGCATGAAACCATCCGTTCAGGTTCACGGACAGTGGGTAGCTAATGCAGGTACGGGGATTCAGCATTTACCCGGTATCTTTTTACATATCCCGTTTCCGATTGTAAAACCTATTGCAAGCTCAGAAATGTTTTTGGGAAGCAGTACCGTTTTAGCTGATGGCGGGCCGTGCAGTACCCAGTTTCACCTAGCTTTATCATGCAACCTGATTGGGATTCCTGCGCCGTTCCGTATTACAAAACCAAAACCAAAGGTTGCTTTAATGGCACCTACTTCCATGCTGCTGATCATCACTTCAGCCGGAAAACCTGTTTTAGCAGGTGGTCCGCCAACGATTGATCTTTTCCAGCTGGCCATGAGTCTCGGTTTAAAAGGAATGGGGAAATTATGGAAAAAAGCAGGCAACAAATTACAGGATTTCATTCACAGGGTTCAGCCTAATAAACCTAAGCTGGCTAAAGTGTTACAGCCGGTAAAATGCCGTTTGTTCGGTGAACCGGTAGATGCCGCTACCGGAAGAGTATATTCCACCAATACCGATATTGAGTTGCCGGGACCTATCCCTTTTGTATGGCAGCGTACCTATTACAGTGATGCTGAGGTGAACGGGCCATTAGGCTTTAACTGGCATCACAGTTACAATATGGGACTTTTTGACTTGCAGAATGATTATGCTTCCGTGCGTTTATCAGACGGACGGGAAACCGTTGTTCCGTTGGTAGGTGTGGGCGAAAAATATTTTAACAGAAAAGAACAGCTCACCTTTAGCAAAGATGAAAAAGGATATATATTAACGGATTCCAATAAACTCCAATACCGTTTCAATGGGGCGCTGAATCAGGAAGGCTACCGAATGCTTTCTTCAATATCTACTGCAGATGGATTTACAATAAGTTTAGATTATCATTCCAACGGATGTTTAAAAAAGATAACAGACAGTACAGGCAAAATCATAAAGGTAGAAACCGATTCTGATCATCGTATTACCCGTCTCTACACCGTTGCTGAAAACCGTGAGATCACCTATATCCAGTACAGTTATGACGATCTGGGAAATATGGTATACAATAAAGACGTGATCGGGGCAGAAAAACATTTCCGCTATCAGGGGCATTTATTGGTTCAGCTGACCAACCAGACCGGACAGAATTTTTATTGGGAATACGAAGGAGCAGGCGATGATGCCAAATGTATCCATACCTGGGGCGATGGCGGTGTACTGGAATATTTTACAGAGTATAATCCGGGACAAACCATTACCAAAAACAGTTTA
The DNA here is from genome assembly GCF_900128945.1 of Chryseobacterium sp. OV279. Lineage (GTDB taxonomy): Bacteria > Bacteroidota > Bacteroidia > Flavobacteriales > Weeksellaceae > Chryseobacterium. The sequence goes on from NZ_FQUD01000002.1 coordinate 1,009,625, forward strand.
GGTTTCACAGCAGAATATTTTTATGATGACAGCAAACTGATCTATAAAATAATAGACGAAAACGGCGGCGTTACCCATCAGAAATACAATCAGTATCAGGAGCTTGAATTAGTGATCAATGCAGAAGGTTTCACACAGAAATACCTGTATACTGAAAACGGTTTACTGAAAACAATTGAAAACGAAAATAACGGGCAGAACCTGTTTCAATATGATGATGCTTTTAATTTAGTTAAAATAACGAGTCCGGGAGGTGCAGAAATAGAATGGACCTATGACGAATTCAACCGGATTGTTCAAAAGAAGCTTCCTTCCGGGGAAAAGTTGCATTATCAGTATAATGATAAGCACCTTAGAAAAATAACTGATGACAAAAACCGTGCGGTTCATTTTTTCTATGACCAGTCGCATCAGCTGGTGCAGATGATTTATCCCAATGAAACCTACAGCAAATGGGATTATGATGAACTGGGCAATGTAATAAGCGAGCGTGATCCAAGAGGAAATATAACGTTCTTTCAATATGATGATGCCGGCAACGTAATCTACTTAAAAGAATCCGATGGAAACGAGCATTATTTCGAATATGACACCTCATACAATATCATTCATGCGAAGGATGATTTGCATGATGTGAGGTTCAGATATGGCAGTTTAGGGATTTTACTGAGCCGGACCCAGAATAACCGTACAGTGAAATTCGGATATGATACTGAATTACAGTTAAAAAGTATCAGTAATGAAAAAGGGGAAGTATATCGCTTTGCGCTGGACGGAGTAGGCGATGTGATCAGTGAATGGGGATTTGACGGATTGCACCGTCAGTATGAGCGAGATGCGATAGGCAGAGTGAAAAAAGTAGTCCGCCCGGACAACCGCTGGACAGAATATGACTATGACGGCATTGGAAATATCATTGCCGAACAGCACAGTGACCTTTCATTCACCGGATACAGCTACAATAAAGACGGATTTTTAACCGGTGGGTTAAATCAGGATATCAGCATAAAAATACAGCGCGGAAAAGATGGCCGTATCATTAAGGAACAGCAGGGCCAGCATTGGGTAAGTAAAACGATTGATCAACACAATGATTCTTTATTGACAGAAAGTTCATTGGGAGCCCACATTACCAGTCAGTATAACCATTTCGGACAGCTCAATACCATGGAAAGCGGAAGCTGGAAAGCTCAATGGCAATACGATGCCACAGGACTGGAAATACAGCGCGATCTTACAGGTGGTATCAGCCAGGTTACAGAACATGATCAGCAGGGACGGGTAGTTCGTCGCAGCATCAACAGTCATAATGTAGAGAAAAACCGTACCCGGTATATGTGGGGAACTGCGAATCGCTTATTGAAAACCGTCAATGAAATCACCGGAACGAGTGCCAGTTTCAATTATGATGCTTGGGATAATCTGGTGAGCGGAACTTATCAGACTAGCAAAGAAACGGATACTATTTATAAAGCTCCGGATGCCATCGGTAACCTCTTTGAAACCCCTAACCAAACTGACCGAAGCTATGGACCGGGAGGAAAACTGTTGACCGATATACGGTATAATTACTACTACGATGCAGAAGGAAACCTGATTTTTAAAGAATTCAGAAAAAGTACCCAACGGGCAGCTATTTCTTCTTCCACCGTAGAGCATAAATACGGAATCAGCCTGATGGGAAGCGGCGTCGGCTGGCAGTATGAATGGAAAGGAAACGGAATGCTTGCCAAAGTAGTATTGCCGCAGGGCGGAGAAGTCAGTTTTGCATATGATCCTCTGGGAAGGCGTATTGCCAAGCAGTATAAAAATAAAGTGACCCGCTGGGTATGGGATGGAAATGTCCCGTTACATGAATGGCAGTATGACGGAGAATTCCCACCAAAGCTGAGTATTGATGAAGAAAATAATGTGGAGGAAGCTTCTGAATCTGCAGAAAATGTAATAACTTGGCTCTATCAGGAGGGAAGCTTTGTGCCTTGTGGGAAAATTGTTGGAGAAGAGGAGTTTAGCATCATCAGCGATTATTTAGGTACACCTACGCATGCTTATGATCATGAAGGCATTCTTGTCTGGGAAAGGGAATTGGATGTATATGGTTCTCTGCGAAAAGGAGATAATGAATTTGTTCCGTTTTTGTACCAGGGACAGTATGTGGATAGAGAAACAGGATTGGCCTATAACCGTTTTCGGTATTATGATAATGAGAGCGGGAATTACTTAAGTCAGGATCCGATTGGATTAATGGGTAATAATCCTAACTTTTATGCTTATGTAAATGAAAATAATAGTAGAATTGATCCTTTTGGCTTAGATGTTTATGACCTAATTGCCGATGTTGATGGTTGGTATCCTGTTTATGAAAAAGGAAGTTTAAATCCAACATCTTATGTAAGATTAAAACAAGGAGATGTTTATAAAATTGGAGAATCTAAAAATCCTGTTAGAAGATATTCTCAAACAAGATTAGACGAAGCCAGAATTAATAGATCTACAGCGACATCTATTGCAATTGATCCTACCGGAAAACCAATATTAGATGCAAATGGTAATACTGTTACAGCTGGTTTGAGAAGGCAAGTTGATCCCAATACTATTGGAAATACGAAACAGGCAGACCGTTTAATTGAAACACAAAAAATAAAAACGTATGAACAAGCACAAAATAAATTACCGCCTGGTAATAAAACACATCATTAAAATTTAAAGATTATAAATTATGGGAATTTTTTTAAAAATCACTTATGATTCACAAGGAGGGAAAACAAAAGAAAAAGCTATTATAAATCAAAATATTTTAGATAATATTCTCAATAGCTTGAATGATTATGCTTGGCAAGATTCAATTTCGAGTAAATTAACATCCCTTGACCCCAAATATAGTCATATTGCACTTGGTACTATTCTTAGGTTTTTTCATCTGAAAAATATTGAAATAGGTAATTTAAAATCATTTGCACGGTACGCCAAAAAGGATGATAAACTTATAATAGATCAAATACTCATCATTGATAAATATGAAGATTTGTCAGAAGATGAAACACGAAAAGCACTCTGTGATGATGTTTTTCTATACTTTAAAGAAATTATCTTAAAATATAAAGATCACTTTCAAGACTTTGATGCGGTTTCTTTTATACCGCTGCTTGAAGAAAGATTCAAAAAAATAAAAGAGGGCAATTAGAAATGAAGCTTTACTACTTGTAGAAAATTGCTGGAGCAGAAAGGTTTACCCCGATCTATGATGATTAATTATAATGGAAAATGAATTATTTGTAAGCTTTCAAAGAAGCTATATAAAAAGAAAAAGTATCCCTTTGATGGATGATATTATTCTTTTTGATTCTTTTGATTCTTCTAAGAGGACCAAGTTTTATTCTGTTTCAGAATGGAGGACATTGGACTATAAAGATATCCCTTTTCCTCCGGAAGATAATAAATATAAATTTCCCAAGGATCTTTATTTAGTATTCAAGAAGAAGCAAAATGATTTTCAGTTTAATTATATTGAGTACGGTTCAGACGTGAAAATACTGTCCATAGATTTATTTGAAAAGTTATCTGATAATGGATTGGAAAAGGATCAGTATGAATATTCAATACTAAAATTAGTAGATAAAGAAGGTAATGTATTAACAGATAAAAGGTATTGTGCTTTAAGGTTTGGAAAATTTGATGATCACTTGTTTGAAGTGAATAAACAAACAAGTTTTAGAAGTAAAGTTAACGGAAGTACAAATTATATATATCCTGATTTAACATTAAATATAGAAAATTCAGACAGGAAAATTTTTGTTTTAAAGGAATTTTCTTATAGGAAATCACTAATATTTAATAGTCTAAATTTAGTTACTAACCTTGTTACTCAATTTAATGATATTGATATTTATAATACCAAAGAATTTCCATTCATTTATGATAACCAATATGATGAAGAGGTTGTCCCTTTGCAAAATAGTTACAAAATATAAATTAATTGAGATTATTTTCAGTAAGTCAAAATTAGATTTTTAGTCAATAGATAAAAGAATTGTTTACCTTATAATGATAATAAGGGAGCGTTAAAAAAGCAAGCTGTGCAAAGTCCGACTCTGTACAGCTTATTTTTTACCAAAAAGATTATCTTTACCAGATTCCAATGAATCAATACATAATGAAACGATTTTACTTTCTGATCACCGGTTTTCTGATATTTACAGGGATCAATACTAATGCGCAGTCAGACAGCGTAAAAAACTATGTAGTTAGCGCACTTGATCTGATGAAGGCCAAATCGGTCAACAAACACAGGATCAACTGGGATTCCCTTTACATGGATTCCCGCAAAAAAGCAGAAAGTCTTCACACGGTTAAAGAGACCTATCCGCTTATTAAAAATATACTCGGTGCCCTGAAAGATGCCCATTCCAATTTTTTTCCACCGGAAATGGTTAAGGCCTATACATTGGGTTACAGAGCTACAGGACAGGAATTTCCTGTTATTGAAACAAAAATGACGGAAAACCAGATTGCTTATCTCAAGCTTCCCGGGATTGCCTGTTATCATTTTGCAGAATGGGATGAGTTTGTCAACACATTTTATAAAAAAATAGAAGAGCTGAATGCACAGAAACCTAAAGGCTGGATTCTGGATCTCAGAGACAATGGCGGAGGCATGTTTTATCCCATGTTTGCAGCTTTGTCACCAATGCTGGATAAGAAAAATGTGATTGGAACCATAGATGCAGAAGGAAAATATGCGTTTTATGATTATGATGACAAAGGAAATCTGTATGAGGGTAAACAGTTAGCTCATCATTTTAATGTCAAAAATATCCCTCAGCGCATCACAAAACCAATGGTTGTAATGGTCAACAAAAAAACATCAAGCTCAGGCGAATTCTGCACTGTTGCATTTGCCGGACAAAAAAACACAACGGTTATCGGGCAAAATACAATGGGACTGACCTCCGGAAATCAGGAATACAAACTTTCTGACGGAGCATTTCTTATTTTAACAATAGGAAATATCGTAGACCGTAATAAAAAGGAATATGCCAAAGTAGGAGAGGGATTTACTCCAAATATACTGCTGAAAGACCTTTCGGAAGCTCAATACATGAAAACGGCATCTGAGATATTGCTAAAAAAGTAATCTTTAAATTTTTATAGAGCGTTTCGGCGCGAAGTCGAAGACTTCGCGCCGAAACGCTTACCTTTTTATTCCTTTAATGAATCAGCTGCTTAAAAGAAAAATCCGGCTGGCGCATTTCAATTTCGTTTGTGCTTGAGGCAAGTTGTGCTTCGCGGGCATAAATGAACATTTCTGCTTCATAACCTTTAATAGCAGCCTCCAGTGATTCATAGGATTTATTTGTGAGTTTTTCAGAGAGGATCAATGCATCCAGTAAACCGGTATTGACGCCCTGACCTGCAAAAGGAGGCATCAGATGAGCCGCATCTCCTATAAGTGTTATAGGTAGAGGACGGTCATTATTCCAGGGTTGGTTCAATGGAAATTTTCTGGTCGGAAGACAACTGAAAGATGAGGTAGAACGGAATAAGTTATTGAATCTATCGTCCCAATCAGCGAATCTTTCCAAAAGAAAGGCACGGATGAGGTTCGAATCATGAAAGTAAGATTCGGTACGACCGGACCATTCTTCAGGCTTTTTAAAAATGACACCGTAGGTCAATACCCCATTATTGTTGGGATTGGCTACCAGCAAATTACCTTTATGGGCGGCCATCAGCCTTTTTCCATCGCACCACTCGTAAAATTTAGCAGCATGAAGCTCCGGATCAGGAATATCTCCCTGGATGATCATGGTTCCGGTATCTTCGACCTGCGTGTCTGTAACAAAAGATCGTATGACAGACATTCCGCCATTGGCCCCAATCACAAGATCTGCTGTTTCTTGAACTCCATTTTCAAAATGCAGCAGCCATTTGCCATTAAGAACTTCAAGTCCCGTACATTTTCTGTCCCAGACTACAGTATCAGCGGTTAAACTCTCTAATAACATATTTCTAAGAACATTTCTGTTGATTTCAGGATTGTCATACTGATTTTCAGGGGTAGACTCTTTCGTGAATAAAGTTTCTCCATTTTCATCAGTCATGACAATACCCATAGGCAATGCCAATGCATAGTAATTGTGCAATAGTCCGGCTTTTTTCATAGCTTCCTGACCTGAACCTTTATGAAGATCTAATGTACCGCCCCAAATTCTGGCTTGCGGATCTTGATCTCTTTCGTAAACGGTAACATCTGCACCATTTTGTTGTAATAATCTGGCTAACGTAAGACCCGCAGGTCCTGCACCAATGATCGCTGTTTTTTTATTCGTAAGTAACATGATTTTTTGTGTTGTTTAATATGAATACAAAATTGAGGGTCATTTTAGAAATAAAATAATTACATTAGACTTAAAAATAACCGTAAAAGACTTTTATGGAAAAAGAGGATTACACCATCCCTGTCATTCTTCAAAAGTTGGCTCATGTACTGGGAACAAAATTAAAGAACAGAAGATTAGAGATCCCTTCCGGATTTGGAAGCGGGTATTGTACCGGATTTGTTTTTAATACACACATCAGGATGCTGATCAGTAATTATGAGCTGAATGACGATGTGGTGCTGGAGAATCCGGAGCGGAATGAAGGCCGAAAAGTGATATTTTTTAAGTTTCAGAACATTTTTCCTAAAGCGGAATCATTGTCTACCGGAAAACATCCCGGAGAAATACCATCCGTTTTAATTGCAACCAGCCGCATCAATACCGATGAAATTATTTCCATCCATTCCAATACATCTACCATTAATATTGAAATAGAGGCAGATTATCTGGGCCAATTGTTGAGCACATCAGATCAATCACCGGTTTTGCAAAGTCTCCTGCAGAATAACCAACCTTATCTTTTTGAGCAGATCATTTATCCCTCGTTGCAGAAAGTGGTGGATGAAATTATCTCAGAATTCGTTGGAGAAACTTTCGAACTGTTTTTCATGAGAATCAAAGCAGAGGAAATGATCTGCAGGCTGCTGATGGAACTGGAAAAGCGGGACGAAAAACGCATCTATGCCCTGAACAGTCATGATATAGAAATTCTTTACAAAATAAGGGATCACGTCCTTCAAAACCTCGACATTCCTCCTGTTATCGGAAAACTGGCTGCTGAGGCCGGTATGAGTCCTACAAAATTGAAACGGCTATTTAAGCAGATCTTTGGTGACAGTATTTTCAGCTATTATCAGGAATTCAGGATGAAAGAAGCCGCTCTTCTGCTAAAAGGGAAGAAATATTCCGTTTCAGAAGTCGGCTACAAACTCGGTTTTACCAACCTGAGCCATTTTTCAAAAATCTTCAAAGAACATATGGGAATGAACCCCAAACAGTATGCGATGATACAGTGATTATTTCAATGATTTGTAAAAATGAGTTGTGGTCATATGACGGGTTATATTTTTGACAAATTCGTCCTTTCCATAGAAAAAGCTTGTCTTATTTCTAAAACTAAATGAATAATAATTATTCTTTAAGTTCTTAATGGTGAGCAGAGACTGATCTATGTCTTTTTTCAACTGATCTTTATCGGTTGTATCGGTTGCGATATAGCTATTAAACTGTTTTTCTTCTGCATTTGAGATAGTACCACAGGAATAGACCGCACCCAATAGCGAAGCAAAAGCATCATCCATCTTATTCAATTGTCTGTATGACTTTGAGATGGATAAAAGTGAATTCTCCACATCGCTGCAAACCCGGGAATCACTTGAATTTGGAAAATCAAAAACGGCTTTTCTGTAATATTCAATGGCTTTGCTGTAATCCTGTTTGGAAAAATAATAGTCGCCTAATGTATGGGCAGAAAAGTGTTTAAGGCCATAGATATCAATGTTCTCAGCACCGTCTTCCAGCAATTCTTTTGGGAATTTAAGCTTTAAGAGATAGCTGAACATTCCAATATGATGGATCAAACTGTCCCGATTTATTCGTTGTTCATAGGTTTCAGTATTCTTTAAAAATTCTTTGTCCTTACTGAAGGGACTGCTTTCCCTGAGACGTTTTACGTAGGAATAGATGTTGTGGTCATCAGAGGAATGGGCGAATGGATGTTTTTCTAAAAAAGTTGTCAACTCATCTTCTTTCTCCTGCCTGATTTTTTCCACTACTTTTTTTCCGGAAATCTCTTCGCCAGCCAAACTTAATTTAAAAGCGTAGATAATAATCCCTTCATTACCAAAGCTTACAGCATACATCCAGTCATCATTTCCCCGAATAAACGAGACATCTGCAGGACTGAAAACCTTATATTCGTTCGTCAGTTCAGTGTAAGTACTTTCAGCCTTGGGATGATCTGTCAGCAATGATTGAAAGATTTTTGATTTTCCTATGTCTCTCCGATTATTCAAAAAGGCATCTGCATATTCTTTCGTCTCATCACTGGGCATTTTAGTAATACTTGACCGGAGAGCTGAAATATCTACCTTATCATTATCATAAGTGTACACGGCAGGAAATAGATCCAGATTGCTGTTGCCGTTGTCTAAAAATAGAGCAATACCCACTACATCTTTGGTAAGATGTTTTGCATTTAACTTTTTAGCCGTTTTAAAATGGGTCACCAGATCCTTAAGGTATTGATAGTGGGAACTTTTGCCGTATTTTTTTAAAGCAGTATCCAGCTTAGGCTCGTAATCTGAAAACGATTTTTGTTGTGCTTCTGCTGTAATAAAACTGGTCAAAAAGATCAATATAATGTATAATTGCTTCATGGGGTTACATTTTTATGACTTCCTATTTTTGAAGAAAGTATTTGGTATCCTGTGTTTTATTAGTAAACATAAGGATTAAAAATTAACAAGATCATAAATAGAGGTAAAAGATTTTATGGGTATAAATGATTGCTCAACAGATGGTTAAAATAAATATCAGAATATACAGGGAAAAGTCTGCGTTGATGTAATAAATAAGGGAGAAAGAATGTCATATAATTAATATCCTCCTGATTAAAAAAAGCCTTATAATTCGGCTGATCCGTAATAAAACTTAAGTATTTTTGACAAACTAAATTTCAAAAGATAAAATGAAACCAAAAACTCCCATATACGCTGCAGCCCTGATCGGAATGATGTACGTTCCGGTATCTGCACAGACAAAATCCCAGTTGAATACCGAAATTGCCAAAGTAGAAGCAGGATTAATACCTGCGGTTCGCTTTCAGGGTGAACCTATGTGGACACTGGAGTCCAGAATGAAGCATTATAATGTTCCGGGAGTGAGCATTGCTGTTATTAAAAATTCAAAAGTGATCTGGGCGAAGAGCTATGGTTTTTCAGATGTGGAATCTAAAACTCCGGTCAATTCCAAAACACTTTTTCAGGCGGCATCCATGAGCAAGCCGGTAAGTGTGTATGCGGCATTGACAGAAGTAGAAGCGGGAAAGATCAATCCTGATGCTGATGTCAATTCCTACCTTAAATCCTGGAAAGTTCCGGAAAATGAATTTACCAAAGAAAAAAAAGTCACTTTTAAAAATATAGTCAGTCATACAGCCGGTTTTACAGTAAGTGGATTTCCCGGATATGAAGCCGGAAAGCCTATTCCTACCTTAGTCCAGGTTTTAAATGGACAGACTCCAGCGAATACTCCTGCTGTTTTCGTAGATAAAGTTCCGGGAACACCTTTCCGTTATGCGGGCGGTGGATACTGTGTCCTGCAGCAGATGCTTATCGATCTGGAAGGAAAAGATTTTACCACCATTATGAAGGAAAAGGTTCTCATGCCGCTGGATATGAAGAACAGTACTTTTTCACAGCCTTTATCCGATGCACAGGCTCAATTCGCAGCTACGGCATACAATCAAGATGGGATAAAAGTTCAGGGAAAATCTCATACCTATCCCGAACAAGCAGCAGCCGGTTTATGGACTACCCCTGAGGATCTGGCTAAATTCGTCATTGATGTGCAGAATACTTTGAGCGGGAAGAGCAGCACCATTATTTCACAAAAGACAGCTGAACAGTTTACCACTTCCTTTATTGATCCATTTATGGGATTGGGGATTTTTTTGGAAGATAGAAGAGGTCATATGTATTTTCACCACGGTGGTTGGAACGAAGGATTCTCCAGCAGATTTATAGCCAGTAAAACAAGCGGTGACGGGGTTGTTGTATTAACGAATACCAATAAACCTGATTTTGTAGAAGAACTTGTGCGTTCGGTGGCAGAAGTCTATCACTGGCCTTTATTTAATGGCCCAGTTCAGAAAATATTGCCTTTAAATCAGAATGATTTCAAAAGTATCGGACGTTACAAAAGTGGAAAATATGGTTTTTACAGGGTTTATCGTGAAAATGGAAAGCTGATGACTGCTGCTAATATGGATACTCCGGTTGAAATGATTAAAGTAGGAGAAAATAAGTATGCATTTCGGGACTGGGATTTTACGGTAAAATTTGTGAAAAATAAGGATACCGGAAAAACAGATATCGTACAGGTATTTTCCAATGGAAAAATAAGGTCAACAGATGCACAGATGGGACCGGATGAGAAAGCTCCTTTAGAATGGGTGCTGGACGGAAATTATGACAAAGGTCTGGAAGCGTATAAGAAAGCCAAAACTGAAGATGCCGGAAATGATCTTCTCTCTGAGGGTTTTCTGAATGGAGCAGGTTACACCATGCTTCGGAATAAAGATTTTACAAAGGCCATTGATATACTCAGGATAAATGCTGCATTGTATCCTAAAAGTGAAAATGTCTACGACAGTTTGGGAGAAGCTTACCTGAAGGCCGGTCAAAAGGATAAAGCCAAACAGAATTACCAGAAAGTTCTGGAGATCAATCCCAAAAACGAAAATGCTGCAAAGGTTTTAAAAACATTATAATTTCAGTTCGGTCAGATGGCTGGAAGCTGGAAGAGAGAAGCTGATTGAACCCTGTCAAGGTTCAAAACCTTGACAGGGTTCACTGGATGGCCAACTCATTATAAAAGCAAATGTCTTATCCCGGGCTCAGGTTAAGAAAATAAAAACATTGGTTTTCACTAAACACAGAATAAAAAGAAGCCATGAGTAAAAAAGATCAATACGGCCTGGAATTCCTGAAAGTAACGGCAGGCGGTGATGCCGGATATGATTGTGTCCGCAAGAATAGAATTGTTGATGAAAATAATCTGTTGCAGTTTTTACGTTATTTAAATATCTCCAGAACTGAATTCCTTTTGAAGGAAATCAATTTCTATCTGGATGATACTCCCGATCCGGTTTGGGAACCTTATGACTCAATGGTGCTGGAGCATATGGATTTACAAATTGCTTATCCTGATTTTATAATTGATGGGCAGTCCACTGCTTTTCCATTGGCAGACATCAGAGACCTATTACAGGAATGGTTGGAATTCTTACAATCCTAAATTTTTTGCATGAATAAACCGCTTGTTTAATGTCATTTATCTAACGGATTGATGCTTTTTTTGATTATAATAAAATATAAGTAAATATTTCTTTTAAAAATTGATTTATAAGCGTATATGTGTGGTATGTGGCCATAAAATGATTAAAATATCAATGTTTTTCGGAATTTTGTGAGTATTTTTGGCGGGACTAAATATAAACAAACCACCAAGTACTGATTCATCTTATGATCTTAATTGTTGATGACAACCAAAGTAATCTTTACTCACTGAAAAAACTACTGGAATCCAAAGATTTTCAGGTAGATACGGCCGATTCCGGAGAGGAAGCATTAGGGAAAGCCATAAAAAATAATTACGCATTGATTATTTTGGATGTGCAGATGCCCGGCATGGATGGGTTTGAAGTGGCTGAAACCTTAGCCGATTACAGCAAAACAAAAGAAGTTCCCATTATATTTTTATCCGCAGTCAGTACGGAGAAGAAATTTATCACCCGTGGTTATGCCTCAGGAGGAAAGGATTACGTCACAAAACCTGTGGATCCTGAAATTTTGCTGCTTAAGGTGAAAACTTTTTATAACCTTCAGGAGCAGAGCCTTGCCATGAAAAAGACCCAGCAGAGCTTGGAGTTGGAAGTCAAAGGAAGGAGAGAATCCCAGGTGACCATGAAGTCGCAGATTGATCATTTTCAGTTAATGCTGGAATCTCTGCCGCAAATTGCGTTTACACTTAATGAAGAGGGAGAAATAGAATTTGTGAACCTTAAATGGTACCAGTACTCAGAGTCAGATCTGGAATTTCCGGAAGTTCATCCTGATGATCTGGATATCAGAGAAGAATTTGAGCGTTGCAGAAAAAAGAATAGAGCGCTTGAGCTTGAAGTCAGAATAAAAAATATAGATTCCGGAGACTACCGTTACCATCTTTTAAGAGTGACGCCGGTAAACGATGAAAATGGAGTCAAAAACTGGGTAGGAACCTTTACCGATATCGACGATCAGAAAAAAGTGGAAAAAGAAAAGGATGAATTCCTGAGTATTGCCAGCCACGAACTGAAAACCCCTTTAACTAGTATAAAAGCCTATGTTCAGCTGCTGGACCGTAAATTAAAACTGGACAAGCAAAGTGCTGAAGCCGGTTTTATGGGCAAAGTTCAGGATCAGATTGAAAAACTGAATACCCTGATCACCGACCTGCTCGATGTTTCCAAAATAGAAAACGGAAAGCTGAAGATCAACAGAAAGCCAACCAGCCTTGAAAACCTGATCAGCAGTGCCGTGGAAACCATCATACAGACCCATGACGAAAATAAAGTCAAAATAAAAAGACACGGAATAAAGCCTGAAATCCTGATTCCTTTGGATGAGATACGCATAGAACAGGTCCTGATCAATTTCCTGACCAACGCCATTAAATATTCTCCTCAGAACAACCAGGTCATTGTCACCACATTTGTAGATGAAGAAAAGCAGGAAGTCAAAGTAAGTGTCACCGATTTTGGAATTGGAATTCCGGACTTTAAGCAGGATGCTGTATTCCGAAAGTTTTACCGTGTAGAAGAATCATCACTGCAGTTCCAGGGAATGGGAATCGGACTGTTTATCTGCTCCGAAATCATCAAACAGCATCATGGAACTATTGGAGTATCCAGCAAACTGGAAGAAGGTTCCACATTCTATTTCACCTTACCTTTAAATTAATCTCATGCCGAAAAAAATAATCAGAAATCTTCAGTTTGGGGTCGCATTTTCTTTACTGATCCTGATTGCCAGTTCAGTGGCATCTTATATGAGTATCCAGAAACAGATGGATCACCGGGAAAGCCTGTCTCAAAGCAGAAGATCCATCACTGGCGTAAAAGATGTTCTTGTTGCTTTACTCGATGCAGAAACCGGAAACAGAGGCTACCAGCTTACAGGAAGAGAAAACTTTCTTGAACCTTATAACCGTAGTTTAGGAGAGTATACAAAGGCGTTTGAACGTGTAAAGGCTTTAGACATTAAAGATAGAAAACAGCTTGAGCGTCTGGATGCTTTAGAAAAAAATGTAAACAGTAATGTTGAGAATTTAAAGCAGTTTGTTCAGAACAGACGAAACGGTATAGTGATGACGCAGCAACAGATTCTGTTGAGCAAAAGCTATATGGATAAATGCCGTCAGATCGTCCGAGATTTCGTTCAGTACGAAGAAGCTCAGCTTGAAATTAAAAATAAAGATCTCAATCGTTCATCCAGCACTACGGTGATGTTCATTATCGTTTCGGCGATAGCAGCGGTGGTGGTTACTATTTTCTTTTATATTAAACTGAGAGCAGATCTGATCCGGAGAGATAAATTAGAAAGCGAATTACGTGCAAAAGATCTTGAAATAAGCAGACGTGTAAGTGCGATTCAGCAAATTGCAAATAGAGTAGCCAATGGTGATTACAGTCAGAAAGTGGTTGATAATGCAGAAGACGACTTAGGAGATCTTGTAGATTCATTGAATCACATGACCGATTCCCTGAAGAAGTCTTTTGATAAGATTAATAAAAGCGACTGGCGCCAGAAAGGTCTTGCCTTACTGAATGAATCTTTAGTTGGAAATAAGTCAGTGAAGGAAGTTTCCGACTCCTCATTAAACCAGCTTGTGGAATATGGGAAATGCATCAACGGAGCTTTATATCTGTTTGATGAAGGAACCCTTAAGCTGAGTACGGCTTTTGGTCTGGAAAATACCATGAAGAAAACTTTCGAACCGGGAGAAGGAATGGTAGGTCAGGCCTATACCAATGAAAAAATGCAGGTGTACAACAATCTTCTTGAAGAGGATTTTGTGGCAAGTTTCGCCAGCAGCAGAATAAAAATAAACGGAATTTTATTACTTCCGATCCATGCAGACGGACACTGCATTGGTGTACTCGAATTGGGATCCGGTTCAGATTTCGATCAGGACAGACTGGATTATTTCGAAGAATGCAGCAGAAATATCGGGATTGCTTTAAATGCAGCAAAAGGGCGTGAAAAGGAACAGCAGTTACTGGAAGAAACCCAGGCGCAGTCAGAAGAACTGCAGGTACAGCATTCCGAACTGGAAAACCTGAATACGGAGCTGGAAGCACAGACCCAAAAATTACAGGCCTCCGAAGAAGAACTGAAAGTACAGCAGGAAGAGCTGATGCAGGCCAATGCCGAACTGGAGGAACGTTCAAGACTTCTTGAAGAAAGAAATCACATGATCGCCCAGAGAAACGGGGAGATCCAGAAAAAAGTGGAAGAGCTTGCTTTAAGCACCAAATATAAATCTGAGTTTTTGGCCAATATGTCCCACGAACTGAGAACACCACTGAATTCTATCCTTCTTCTTTCAAGGTTAATGGCGGAAAATCCGGATGAAAATCTAAACGAAGATCAGGTAGAATCAGCTAAAGTGATCCAGAGTTCAGGAAGCAGTCTGTTGACGCTTATTGATGAGATTTTAGATCTGGCCAAAATAGAATCCGGGAAAATGACCCTAGAATACCAGGATGTAGTCGTGAATGATGTCATCAGAGACCTGAGAAGTCTGTTTAATCCAATTATTCAGGAGAAACAGATCAAATTTGATATTCATGTGGATGAAGAGGTGCAAAAAACTATTGAAACCGACAGACTTCGTGTAGATCAGGTATTGCGCAACCTTTTATCCAATGCAATAAAGTTTACGACAGAAGGAAGCATTAGTTTAAACATAAGAAAAGATACGGAAAACAAAGACTTCATTGTTTTCAGCGTAAAAGATACGGGAATCGGGATTCCGGAAGAGAAGCAGGCGATTATTTTTGAAGCGTTCCAGCAGGCGGATGGTTCTACACGACGCAGATTTGGTGGTACCGGATTAGGACTTTCTATAAGCCGTGAAATTGCACGATTGCTAGGCGGAGAACTGACCCTGAAAAGTAAAGTGGATGAAGGAAGTGAATTTAGCCTTATCATTCCTATAACAGCAGTTTCTGAAGTTATTCAGCCGGAAAATGATCAACATCTGGTAGCGACCATTCGTGAAGATGTGGAAGAAATTCAGAATATCCTGGAAGATACGGAAGCTTCAACAGCATTGCATTTGGAAAACCTTGAAATTCCTGAAGATGTAGATGATGACCGCGATGGAATCACAGCTGAAGATAAAGTGATCTTAATCGTAGAAGATGATATCAATTTTGCGAAGGCTCTTCTGAAATACACCCGTATGAACAATTATAAGGGAGTTGTGGTGGTAAGAGGAGATTACGCCTTGTCTGCAGCGGTTCAATACCATCCGCAGGCCATTTTACTGGATGTTCAGCTGCCTGTAAAAGACGGCTGGAAGGTAATGGATGAGCTTAAATCCAATTCTGCAACGAAACATATTCCGGTGCACATGATGTCTGTCCTGCAGCTTGAAAAAGAAAGCTTGATGAAAGGAGCTATCGACTTCATCAACAAGCCGCTCGCTTTAGATAAAATGACAGATGTTTTCAAGAAAATTGAAGATGCGCTTCTGATGTCTCCTCAAAAAGTTTTGATCGTAGAGCATAATGCCAAACATGCCAAAGCATTATCATACTATCTGAGCAATTTCAATATTTCGTTATCCGTAGAAAATAATGTGGAAGACAGTGTGAAAGCATTGACCTCAGACCAGATCGACTGTGTGATTTTAGATATCGGAGATTCAAGAAGCAGCGAATACAAGGTAATTGAATCCATCAAAAGCCACGAAGGACTCGAAAACCTGCCGATCATTATTTTTACGGAACACAGTTTATCCAAATCCGAAGAACTTAAGATCAAGCAGTATGCAGATTCAATTGTTGTAAAAACTGCTCATTCTTACGAAAGAATTTTAGATGAAGTAGGTTTATTCTTACATTTGGTGGAAGAAAAAAACAACTCTATTGAAACGGTAAGGAACAAAGTTTTAGGATCGCTGACGGAAGTATTAAGTGGGAAAAAAATATTGATTACCGATGATGATGTCCGAAATATTTTCTCTCTGACGAAAGCCCTGGAGAAATATAAAGTGGAAGTCGTGGTGGCCATGGACGGAAAACACGCCTTAGAGCAGATCAAAGAACATAAAGACATAGACGTAATTTTAATGGACATGATGATGCCTGAAATGGATGGCTATGAAACCATAAGAGAAATCAGAAAGATGCCGATGTTTACAAGGCTTCCTATCATCGCTGTAACGGCGAAATCCATGATCGGGGACCGTGAAAAATGCATCGTGGCAGGTGCTTCAGATTACATCTCAAAACCGGTGGATATCGATCAGTTATTGTCCTTACTGCGCGTCTGGTTATATGAAAGTTAAATGATGAATAAAAAGATTTTGATTGTGGACGATGATCCACGTAATATATTTGCACTGAAGCTGACGCTGAAATCAAGAGGATATCAGATTGAAAGCTGTACAATGGCTCAGGAAGCCATTCAGATATTAAAAGAAAAGGCAATAGACATCGTCCTTAT
The DNA here is from genome assembly GCF_900128945.1 of Chryseobacterium sp. OV279. Taxonomy (GTDB): domain Bacteria; phylum Bacteroidota; class Bacteroidia; order Flavobacteriales; family Weeksellaceae; genus Chryseobacterium. The sequence continues at coordinate 1,026,501 of NZ_FQUD01000002.1, forward strand.
GGATATGATGATGCCAGAAATGGATGGATATGAAGCCATCAAAATGATTAGAAGCACACCGTCTATAAGCCAGATTCCTGTGATTTCCGTTACAGCTCAGGCCATGCCGGAAGACCGTCAGAAATGCCTGGATGTGGGAGCTCAGGACTATGTCTCAAAACCTGTGGATGTAGACCAGTTAATGATTGCCATCGAAAAACTGTCTTAAATGCTGGAACCAAGTATCGTAAAAGATGAAGAGGTAGAATACTTGATAAAAGATGTGTATGAGATGTATGGGTATGATTTTTCCGAGTATAGCAGGGCTTCTTTTAAACGCCGGGTCAACAGGATTTGTCTGATCGACAGGTTCACCAGTTTCGCAGAGTTGCGGTATACCGTTCTCAATGATCCTGAATACCTGAAACGTTTTGTAGAAGAAATCACAGTGAACGTGACTGAAATGTTCCGGGATCCGCTGTTCTTTAAAAAGCTGAGAGAAAAGATTTTGCCACAGTTGGGAACCTATCCGCTGATCAGAATATGGGTGGCGGGATGTTCTACGGGTGAAGAAGCTTATTCAATGGCTATTTTGCTTAAAGAAGCCAATCTCTATCACAAATCACTGATCTACGGGACAGACCTGAATCCTACCGTTTTGGAAACCGCAAGAGCAGGAGTCTTTCCGTTGCAGCAGATGAAGCTGTATTCAGAGAACTATATGTTGTCCGGTGGGAAAAAGGATTTTTCAGATTATTATACAGCCAATTATGACAGCGTAAAATTTGATAAAAGCTTACAGGAAAAGTTGATATTATCCACTCATAATCTGGTTTCAGACAGCTCTTTTAATAGTTTCCAGTTGATCATCTGCAGAAATGTACTGATCTATTTTGACCGGGAACTGCAGGAACGCGTCTTTAAACTTTTTGACAGCAGCCTTGAAAATTTGGGGTACCTGGCTTTAGGATCAAAGGAAACCCTGAGATTTTCGAAACTGGATAAAGTATACCACCAGGTCGATGACCAGCGAATCTGGAAAAAAACAGAGCATATCTAATACATTGACCATGGAACCTAAAAACACAAAGACAGAACTGGTAGTGATAGGAGGATCAGCAGGAAGCCTGCAGGTCATTCTGGAAATGCTGAAAAAAATAAAAACCGAATTGAGTTTCCCCATACTGCTGGTGGTACACCGTAAAGCATCCTCAACCAATGTTTTACAGACCTTACTGCAGCAGTTTGTACCCATGGAAGTGATCGAGGTGGATGACAAAACGGAAATTGAAATTAATAAAATATATATAGTCCCAGCAGATTATCATTTATTATTTGAAGATAAAAAAATGATGTCGCTGGATTTCTCCGAAAAGATGAATTATTCCCGACCGTCTATTGATGTAACCTTCAAGTCTGCGGCGGAAGTGTACGGTGAAAGCCTTGTCGGTGTTCTGCTTTCAGGAGCCAATGCAGATGGAGTGGAAGGCTTGGGATTTATTAAAAAGAACAAAGGAAAAGTCTGGATCCAGGAACCGGAAACCGCTGAAGTAGATTATATGCCCAAACATGCGGTACAGGAAGTGGATTATGACCTGATCATTAAACCGGATAATTTGGCGGATTATATCAATCAGCTGTAAAAGAGAAATTAAATAAACTAAAGATTTAAATAGAACTACTATGAGTACAAAGAAAATTTTGATTTTTGATGATGATACAACTATTTTAGAAGTTATTACCATCATTTTCGAAGAGAATGGTTATCAGGTCGAAATTTCAGAAACATCTCATGACATATTGGAAAAAGTGGCCCAGTTTCAGCCGGATGTTATTCTTATGGACAACTGGATCCCAAAGATTGGCGGGGTAGAAGCGACCAAACTTTTAAAAAGTCATGATGAGTTCAAATCTATTCCTGTCATCTATGTGACGGCCAATAATGATATCGTAAGACTGGCTGAAGAAGCTCAGGCCGATGATTATGTGGCAAAACCGTTTAATCTGGATGATCTGGAAGATAAAGTGGCTAAATATTTAAAATAATCAATTGTTATCTCAAACGAAGAAGAGCCTTTGTATCTGAAGGCTTTAGGTTAAAAGATAGTCAGGAAGTTTCCAGTCTTGAACTTTTGGTTTATTTTGCTTCAAGGCAAAAGAACAGATAAAGAAATAAAGAATTAGATCTTATGATCAATTGAAATTATAATAAAAAAATCCTTACATCATTGTAGGGATTTTTTTCTAAATAATCCTTCTCATCGGTCTTCGCCGTAATTCTTCAAAATGTCTGATCCTTTCCCGGATAAGCTCAACCGTGCATTTTCCATTATTAATTTCCGTGATCAATGCTGAAAGAAATAATTTCAACTGACGGTCAGACAGTACTCTATCCGTAAACGTAGTGGCGATGATGGTCTTTTTAGAAACAATATTCTGTGTAAAGATATATTCACCCTCCAAATCTACATGGATATGAAACTGATCTGCTATACTGACTGACAGGTACCGATGGATCAGGTCGATATTTTGTAACATATTTTCCATCCTGGTGTATTTATAAGATATACAATAATATTCATGCCATAGTTGTTTTTTTAATTTTTTTTTAATTGATAATCAGCGACAACAGAGATGATCACTGGATATTTTAAAATAAATATTATCTTGCTGTCTGTGATGAGTTTCAGGATGACCTTTGAAAACTCGGATCCATACAACCAGAGCCTCATATTTATGTTAAAAGATATCATAGCCAAAGACCTTACTGTTATTTTTTGTGGAATCAATCCCGGGTTGAAATCTGCTGAAGACGGCCATCATTTTTCAGGGAGAAGCAACCGTTTTTGGAAAGTAATGCACCAGTCAGGTTTTACACCCTACCAGATTGAAGCGGAGAATGACAGGGATTTTTTAGATTTTGGATTGGGTCTCACTACTGCTGTAGCAAGAGCTACTTCCCGTGCTGATGAGCTGTCAAAAGATGAATTTGACAGTTCCTTAGAATTTTTTAAAACGAAAATAACAGAATTTAATCCCAGATATATTGTATTTCTAGGTAAAGCGGCTTATCAGGCTTTCTCTAAAAAGAAGCAGATTTCATGGGGTCTGCAGCCTGAAGATTTCTGTGGTTCCATCGTTTGGGTTCTGCCCAATACCAGCGGTCTGAACCGTGGATTTTCATTGGATGATCTGGTTGAATATTACAGTGGGTTTTATGCTGAGACTCAAAAATAAAAAGATCTGACTTTTGAATTCATTGTATTTCATCGGTAAAAATACATATTAAAAGTTTTCTGCTATTTTTGATTATAAGGAATATAATCCTGCCACTTCCAGGGTATGCACGTATCGCCAACTACAGTTTCTACAAGTTCCTGAAATACCTTTTCTCCATTCTCACTGTTGATCATAATGATCACTGAAATTCCTTTCTCCGGAAAATTGATATTATAATTCCTCCAGGAAATTCCGTTGCCTTCTTTAAAGAAAGCTTTCCCATAACGGGGGCATTTCAAATATCCCCAGCCAAGGCCATAGGAAAGATGAATGGCTTTATTTTCCGTGGTGGTTTCTTCCTGAATAGGAGGGAACTGAGTTTTTGAGTAGATAGCAATCTGTGGCGAAAGCATTTCCCTGTACAGTTTTTTACTCATTCCTTTCTGCTGCATCATGTTTTCAATAAATTGGGTATAATCGGCAATAGTTGTCACCAGAGAACCTCCGGCTACAGGCTCGGTACGTTTCTTTTTTTTGTTGATATCGCCGTTATTCATATGTCCTACTGCTACATTGCTGTCTCCAAATGATTCATGCCAGATATACCCGGTTCTGGTCATTGCAAAAGGGTTGAATATTTTTTCGCGGGCAAGTTCATCTATATTTTTTCCGGTAATTTCTTCCACGACCAACTGAAGGAGCTTATATCCTTCTCCGGAATAAGCATATTTTGTACCCGGATTAAAATAAATTTTCATGGTTCCGATGGTATCCTGCTTTCCGGTTTTCGGGTGAAACCACCTTACATTTGGAAGTCCGGTAGTGTGATCAAGGCACATTCTTGCCGTAATAGATTTCCACCTGCTGTCTCCTTGAAGGTCAGAAAAGTACTCATATTCAGCAATTGGCTTTTTCAGATATTGATAAAGAGGCTTGTCGAGAGCTAAAACTTTTTCTTCCGTCAGTTTCATAATCAGATATCCGAAAACCGCTTTGCTGAATGAGGCACCATATACGATTGTTCCAGTATCCATCAATGCTTTTTCAGGCTTATTTCTAAAACCGTATGATTTTATAAATACTGTTTTATTGTTATTCAGAACTGCAAGATTGAGCCCTTGAATATGAGCCGTATCCATTAGTTTTTTTACTACGAGATCAACCTGTGAAGGAGTTACAGTGGTGCCATCGATTTTTCGTATCGTCTGCAGTTGAGAAAAGACAGGATTTCCTATAAACAGCAGAAAAATAAAGATCAGATTGTATTTCATATTCTTTGATTTATGAATGATCAACTGTTATATTTTCCCTTTTGTGCTATACATCTGCATGTGGAAGATAGAAGGCTGGAAGAACAAAAAAATGTTGGAGTTTAATGTCTCCATTGTAAATATAAAGAATTATATGATAGTATATTCTAAACCATAATATGCATAGATAATGCGTAGAAAAATATTACTTTTATACATCAGAAATTTAGAATGTTTACGAAGTTAAGAGCCCATATCGAGAAAATTGTTCCGTTGAGTGATGAGGAGTTTGAACATATTTCATCATTTTTCACCTGTAAAAAATATAAAAAACACCAGTTTCTCATTCAGGAAGGTGAGTTGGTTACGTGTAATTATTTTGTGATCAAAGGTTTATTAAAGCTTGTGTATACGGATGACACCGCAAAAGAACATATTGTAGGTTTTGCTATGGAAGATTGGTGGGAAACCGATTTTCAGGCGTATTACAAGCAGACCCATGCAACCATGTCTCTGGAATGCATAGAAGATACCGAAGTATTGTGTCTCCGTCTCGAAGATTACAGAAAACTGTGTGAATCATTTCCAAAACTGGAACATTTCTTTCTCGAAAAGGCTTATATGGGATTTATTTCCGCTCAGCAGCGTATCATCTCATCAATGACTGTCGGAATCAAAGAACGGTATGAGCAATTGGTTGAAAAATACCCGTCTCTGATTCAGCGTGTTCCAAAGTCACTTCTTGCCGCTTATCTGGGCGTTTCCAGAGAAACTTTAAGCCGTCTTTCCCTTTAGATTTGTGATTTTTCTCACTTGATAATCGTGATCATAATCACGCGGATTTATGGTACCTATTGAGCAATTTTGTAAAGTAAACAGAAGACAAAATTCAATGACTACATTAGAAAAAAGAACCGTAAATCCATGGAAATGGCAGGAAGAAAGAAGCTATTCTCAGGCAGTGGAAGTGAAAAACGCATCAGGAACTTTATACTGTTCCGGTCAGGCCGCCATTGATCCGGACGGTACCTCCAGTGATAAAGACATGAAATCCCAGCTGGAACAGGCCATAGCCAATCTGGAAGAGGTGATCAGAACTGCAGATTATGAATGTAAGGGAATTGTCCGATTAAATATCTATACGACTTCCACAAAAGAACTTTGGCCCCATTTCCCGATCCTTCAGGAATGGATTGCAAAGCACAACATCGAGCAGGCTGTAACGATGCTGGAAGTAACCGGATTATTCGAAACGTTAAAAGTAGAACTGGAAGCAACGGTTGTTAAATAACCTGAATTTGGATTATGAGTTGGAGTGTCGGAGAGTTTGAGGGTTTGAGGGTTTGAGAGTAAATTGGGTTTATAGGTGATGGTGGCTTCGAGTGCCTCCTTTAGATTAGCAGAGGATAAAAGTTATTAACTTTAGAGAAAGAGAAAGCATTTAATTAAACTAAGAGCGCCTCCGAATAAGATTCATGGGCTGATAAAGAATTAAATGCTTTATTCATTTAAAACTCAAATAGAAATACGGGATTAAGGCCCATTATAAGGAGTTGAGTAAAAATGAAAATCTCTTTTCCCTTTTTTAACCTAAACCCAAAGTTATGGAAAAAGTAATAATTGGCATTGATATCAGTGCAAGAACCTTGGACATCTGCAAAAAAGAAGACAAAAAAAAAGATTTTTT
>NZ_FQUD01000001.1:0-1036837 GCF_900128945.1 Chryseobacterium sp. OV279
CAGACATCAGATGCCAGACTTAAAGTCTGATATCTGAAATCTATCTTCTGATATCTTATATACCTTCTTTAGGGTGGTTTTAGCGGTGGGGCTCACCTGTTCCCATTCCGAACACAGAAGTTAAGCCCACCAGCGCCGATGGTACTGCGAAAGCGGGAGAGTAGGCCGCCGCCAGTTTTTATTAAAAAGTCTCATACAGAAATGTGTGAGACTTTTTTGTTTTATACCAAGACCAATACCCATACCAAACCAACTACCTTGGCAATAAGCAATAAGCAATAAGCAATAAGCAATAAGCAAAGTCCTGTACAGAAGTGTACCGGATTTTTTTAGTTCTAAATTTTGACAATGAGTAATGAAATGAGCAGGTCATTGATCTATTCTTCATTTATAACTCATGTTTTATACTTAAATACTATTCTCATATCATCCTGGTTGAATCCTTGTCTCAAACCTTTAGACTACCAGATCCAAATAGGTGATCTTCTATATATGCTTCCTATTAATATTCAATAGGAGCGGGCTTTAGCCCGCTTACCAAATAACCATTATAAAAAGGCTTTAGCCGAAACTTATAGATCAACGCTTTCTTGTATTGCATCTTTTTCCATGTAAAACAGAATCCGCTCAATCTGAAAGATCTGCGTGAGACATTTTACTGTAATTAAAAAAAATATACAGAATGTACATCATTTTAATTGGGGCCTATGGTGAAAACGAGTTGAGAGCTATATGACGTAGCGGGAATAACTACAGAAACACCGGTTATCTGCAACTGCACATTTATTCCAGAGTAGGATACACTGTTACCCAACCCTAAAATTCCGGAAAAGTTTATGGTACAAAATGCTGTATCAGTAGCCTGAAGGATCTCTAAATAAGTAGTTCCGCCATTAACAGTAGCGGTACAGCCAAGACAAAGACCACTAATAGTAGCCGTTCCACCACTTCTTTTTGCGTAAAGATGCAGAGCATTATTCCATGTGGTGGGAGTGTAACGTACGCTTATTCTGGCAGCTCCATTGGAGAGAAGATTAAGAAAAGATCCCGGCATTGTCCCAGATAATATAATTGCATTAGTGGCACTTGCATAAGTTCCTGCATAGTTGTTTCCTGCTTCAGTAATAGCAGGCACACTTACCGTCCAGCCACTTCCGCTGGGAACCACTGTTTGAGCTTGCAGGTAGCTACCTATTATTAACGGAAAGAGATACAGATATTTTTTTACAAGTATATTCCTGAGAAGGCGACTATTGATTTTCATTTTCCAATTTTATTCTGTGATGGTATAGGTGATGATAACAGGGGTGTTGGTACGGGCTGAAAGATTAGCATAAGAACTTACCGAAAGACTGATCGTAAGCATATGCCCGTTATTTGCACCATTTCCGGTAAATGCACCTCCTATTCCTGTAATAATAGTAGCAGCTGTTGTAGTAAGAGTCACCAGCCCTGATGATGTTCCTAATGTTCCCCCGCCAGCTCCTGAAGCTGCAGCTGCCTGCACCCTTATATTAACCCCGGCAATAGGCGTATTGATGGAAGCCGTAATTCTTCTCGTTAATCCTCCGGGTGCAATAGCGGACGTATAATTGACCCATTTTGTTGTGTTGGCTGCCGGAAGAGTTAAAGCCTGTCCTGCTTCTGTAGGAGCTGTAAAGTTCAATGTAAAGTTTCCTGTGGGTTCTATATCCATCAAAGTAACTACAGGAAGGGTCATCGGGATTGTGGTTTGTGAAAATATTGTCCCGGACATGAGACCAAAAACCAGGTATAAGATATGTTGTTTCAGTTTCATTTTTTCTTTTTTAATTCATTATATCCTACTTTGATCATTTCCTGCTGGTATTTGATTTCACCTTGCTGTTTTACAATATGAATCGCTATATTCTGCGTTTCCGATGGTTTAAGGCTGTATTGAAAAGTATCCGTTGCTATTTTATACCGTTTATCAAGACCATTTCTGTAGAGTTTAATTTTCCATTCGCCGGGACGCAGATACATGAAGTCAAAAGTTTCACCGATGAATGCTATTTTCCGGTACGTTTGTTCGCCGTTTGATGCTTCGATGATGATGCTTTGTCTTTTCTTCTTTTCCGCTCTAGGCTGATAATGGGCGAAACTATATTGGTCTTTATCATCATTTTCAGAAAGTTCTATACTGCCTTTAATAGTGGATGCTGTAGTTAAGCCGAAATTGAACGTATTCTCTTTGCCATTAAGGTGTAATGAAGCCGGTAAAGAAATATTGGTAATATCATTAATGCCGGCGGTCGACCGGTCTATTTCCAGAAAATAATCGCCGGGAACAATATTTTTAAACAGGTAATTTCCATCTTTGTCCGTAATGGATAAATGGTTGCCCAGCATCAATCTGATTCCCTCTGTCTTTTTTACGCCCAGATTGCTTATATTTCCTGATAGAGTTGTGTACTCCGCGGTTTTCTGCACAGGAACATTTAGCCGAAGCGTATAGCGCAAAGAAAATATAAAATCCTTATTACCCAGCTCACCGCGTTGCAAAGAATATCTTCCGGACAGATCAAGCTCACTGCCAGGAAATAGTTGCTGATGGAACAAAACCTCAAAAAGATTCCGGTCTCTGAAATATTCCTCAGGCATATAATTATTCTGATAAAAAATGCTCAGACTGGTCTTATCCGAAAACCTGCTGAAAATTCTTGCTCCATAATAAACCTGTTTGTCATTCTGCAGCTGATACCGTGATGTAATGGCATAACTGGCATAAACATTAAACGACGTTTTAAATTTTTCAAATGATATATTCGTGGTGTAGAAACTGGAATTTCCATTAAATCCACTCAGATAATTATTGGTTTTTCCAAACTGTCCCTGAAGATTCACCTGAAACATTCCGATCTGCTGATCAATACTGATTTTGAAATACCTTTCATAATAATCAAACTGTTTCGGTTCCAGACGGTCCTGGTACTTCTGAAAACCATTATACAAAGTAATTAAGCCACTCGGAATATATTTGTACTGAATTCCATACTGTAGAAAACTTCTGTAGGGCGCTGCATAGAACAATGTATCCCGCTGGAAATTCTTGGCATCCTGAATATAATTTCCAAAGACATTCAGCTTTTTAGATAGCCTGTACTGAATACTTCCGTTAAATGTGCTGGTATTGGTGAAATATCCCGCAAATTTTGGACTTGCACGCATATACATCACATTTCCATTAAACCGCTCAAAAGTGGCCTGCGCCTGCGCCATATAAGCCGTTCCTTCCATCTGCTCAGTCTTACTGAACGCAGCCTCTCCCGAAAGAACTATATTTTTTGAAATCCTGAATTTTCCTGTCGTGTAAGGAAGATGAGCTTCAGAATCCAGTCTGATATTGCCGAAATTCATTTCTCCTTTCCTCGGAATTTTATAAAGATATCCAGCTGTAATCTCTGACTCTTTTCTGATTTTAAAGGTTGAATAGATATTAAATTCATCTTTGATATCCCTGAAGAACCGGGGATGATTGTAAAAACCACCCAAACTGACTTTTTTGAAATCATACCGGATTTCTGCTCCGCGACCGTATCTTGCAAACTCCGTTAAATAGGAAGCAGAATAGGTTTTGTCACCGAGATGGACAAAGAAATTCTCTCTTTTATAATTAATGAAATACTCTTCGTATTGAGTAAAAGAATTGAATTCAACAGGGTTTTTTGACACCGCATGAAATTCAATCTGGTTTTTATTGTCTTTGTCCAAGGTTCCTTTACCATATATTTCCCCCTGAAATCCGTCCTGATAAACGCCCATATTCTTCATTCCTATAAATGACATGGATGCCGAAACAGGAAGCCGGTGATAAATATCGTCTTCGACCGGTTTTACCGATATAATTTTTACACTTACGTAAGCGATTTGATTTTCCTTTGGATTATCCTGAGAATAAACAGACAGGTTTAGATTCTGAAATTCATTCTGGCCAAGTTCGGGATTGGTAACCTTATAAATACCGATCACTTTAGATTCGTTCGGACCTAATGTGATGGAAGCATCGTGATCTACCACGGCATTTTTGCTTTCCAAAATCAGCGTTTCGGTAACATTTCCATTATTTTTTAAAAGAAAAGAAGCCTGAATGGTTTCTCCAGCCCGGATAAACTCCGGTGAATTTAATGATGTAAGGCTGAGTTTTCGGCTTCCGGAAATGATCACCTTTGAAGTTTTGGTGAAAGTCGTACCGTCATAACGGTCGGTTCCATGCAGGATGACAGAATAAAGTCCCTGTGCTGCTTCCGCTGAAATACGGATGGGAACAAGATAAATTGTTTTCTCGTGCGCAGAAATTTTAAACTCTGCTTTTGCTAAAATAGGCGTAAGAAAAGGACTTGAAGCTGTAACGGTAAGATCATAGGTTTTATTTTCATCCGAATTATTTTCCAGCGCAAAGGAAATAGAAGTAGACATTCCCGGCATTAGACTATCTTTTTTACTGGCCAATGGACCTGGCTGCTGTTGAGAAAAAATAAGTACCGGGAATAGTGATAACAGGACGATATATAAAATCCAAGTTTTAATCATTCTTTACTTCTAATTCCACATTGAGGGCAAATGCATTTTCTTCTTCATCAGTGGCTATAATGACCGCTTTATACTGATCTGCCGGAACTTTGCTGATATCAATGTAGAATGATTTGGAGGTCTGTGGTAATAATCCCATCGCAATGCTCGTATAGCTTCCGATGCGTTGTCCGGTTTTCCGGTTGTAGATTTCTATAGAGGCTGTAGGTTTGCAGTACAGATTGCCGTTGTTGGCGATGGCTATTTTTGCGATCTGTTTTCCTTCCTCTTTCTCTATTTTTACACTTTCAAATTTAAGGTCCGGTTTTGCTTTTTCCGTTGCATAATCAGTGATGACCTGAATAGCATACCGTACAATGGAAGTGATGTTCACTCCCGCTTTATCATCGCTTGGTTTTATATCTTCTACAGGCTCAACAATAATCACACTCCAATAACTTCCCGGATCTACCGGTTGATTGGGAACCGTGATTTCATAGAACACTTCAGTCTTTTCTTTACCTTTCAGGGTGATCAGATTTGTATTCAGTTTGATCCAGTCACCATTGGTCCTGTTATTCGTACGGATCGCCGTATAATTGATCGAACCATCTGCATGATAGGTAAAGTCCTGTAAAAATAATTTTACATTCTGAGGTTTGCTGCCTGTATTTTCAATCTCCACTTTTCCTTTGTATACTTTTCCGTTTTCTACTTTATAAGCATGGGTAAGACCGTTCAGAACGACAATACCGGCATATAAAAAGCTAAACTGCAGCATCAAAAACATCAAAAGGAACATACGCTTCATCATAATCATGTAAAGTTTGAAATTAAATGGCAGGCCATATAAAACCTGGAAGAAACTGACTGGCGGCTTCTTCTTATAATACTTAAAATTGACAATTAAATCTAGTTATCTGAGATCGTGTAGGTAACTGTTGCCACCGTAGTCGCCGTTGCCTGTAAATCTGCATACGCTGCTACACCTCCGGGACCGCTTCCTGCTGCCAAAGCATACGTAAGATTGTGTCCGTTATTGGTTCCGTTTCCGGTGTAAGCACTTCCGATTCCTGAAATAATGGTTTGATCCGCTGCACTTAAGGTAATCTGAGCGGCAGGCGTACCCAATGTACCGGCTCCACTTCCTGTAGCAGCAGCAGCTGTTACGTGAATATCAATTCCGGGAATAAGAGCACCCACTTTTACAGACACATTACGGGTAGGATCAGCTACAGATTTGATGGATGAATAATTCAGCCAAAGTGTATTGTTAGACGCACTCGCTGTCACAGGGTTACCTGCTTCTGTAGGTGCTGTAAATCCTAATGTGATGTTTTTTGTGGCGGCTGGCTCAATATCTACCAGTGCAACTTCGGGAATAGAAATGGTGATGGTGTGATTGTCAGTATTCGTATCCTGTGCTTGTAATCCTCCGGAAAATGCGGCGGAAAGAAAGCATACTGCAAGGCTAAGGTTTAATTTTTTCATGATGTTTGTTAATTAGTTAAGTGAATTTAATAAAAATCGGTAAATAATAGTAAAAAAATCTTCTTTTTTAAATATTATTAACTATTCTTTTATAGTATTACATTATGTGTTGTAATATTTACATGCAAATTATGTAAAACCAGTTTCTTAAGCTATGATTGTAATCATAAGAAAAGCCCTGCATAAACTATGCAAGGCCTTGGATTTTATGATGTTCCGGGTTATTATGCCCAGTGCGGATCTGAAATGGAAACTTTTCCGGTTTCCACTCTTCCTGCAAAATGCCAGATATGACCGTCCAGGCTTACTTTTATATCATACCAGCCTTTATTTTTGCTGAGATCCAGTTTTATTTTCTCTTCAGGTTGATGCAAAGAAACGGTTTTCTTCGTTTTATCATAGAGATCTTCTACAATAACTGAAACGTTACTTTTTCCCTTTTTGAAAACGAGTTCTGCTTCATTTTTTAAACCGCTGTTCATCAGCTGTACGTCTATTTCCGGTGTATTGTTACCGCTGAATTTGCGGAAGAAACCATTTGGCCCGAAAACTTCATGATCATAGATTCCGGGGTTCACTGCATGTGACAGTTCCTGCTTTGAATACAGGGCATACGAAAAATGATAATCGTTACCGTTAAATTTTGTTCTGTCATAGACTAATAAAGGAACTCCGGCTTCTTTTACATTCGTCATTCTGATCTTTCCACTGTCCAGATTGACATGAAAATGATAAGGAAGCGGGTTGGAAGGCTTACTTCCTCTTTCCTGAATTTCAAGCAGACCGTCATTGATCTCATTTTCAGCGTACCATTTCAAATTGGGAACTGGTTTGCTTTTGGCAGCATTGATGGTCTTTGTAAACTCTTTCTGATTCAGATAATCCATCTGAGGCGCTTTGGTAGGGGAAGAATTGAAGGCAGAAGTAAGATCTCCACAAACCGCTCTTCTCCAGTCACTGATGTTGTCAACATTGACGTCTTTACTGAATTTTTTCTGAATAAATTTCTCCAGAAACTGCAGCACGGAAGTATGGTCCGAAACTTCAGAATTCACAAAACCTCCTTTCGTCCAGGGCGATGCAATGATCATCGGAACTCTGTAGCCTAAACCGACTGTTCCTTCTATTCTTTCATAGTCTTTCAATGAAGGCTGGGACATATATTCTTGGGATTGATCTACGTATTCCACCCCTTCTTTACCGTTCAGATCAACCGGCTGGCTTGGATTAACGGGTGGAGCAAACGGAAGAACATGATCGAAATAACCGTCGTTCTCATCATAATTAATAATGAAAATGGTTTTTTTCCAGGTTTCCGGATCTTTGGTCAGAATATTTAATACCTCTGAAATATACCATGCACCGTACCAAGGCGATCCCGGATGATCTGAAAAATGCTCAGGAGCCACGAGCCATGAAACCAGCGGAAGTTTTTTCTCTTCCACATCTTTCCGGAACTGGAACAGGACATCACCCTTAGGAACGACCAGTTTTTCTCCGTTTTCATCTTGCCCGATCTCAAGATTCCAATAGTCGGGATCATTGATATTGGTGGTGAATGCTTTTTCGTGTAGGTTTTTTTCCTTCTGCGAAAGTTTCGCGTAATTTTCAGGCGAATATAGGGTCTGATCTTCTTCAAGTTCAGCGATCAGTGTCTCAAACCTTTTCTTCTGATCCGGTTTTTTAGCCATCTCTTCTTTCAGATAAGCAATGATCTTAGGAATATTCTGATGATAACCTTTTGAAAATTTCACATTGAAGTTGGAGAACCATTCGATAGGATTATCGGTAAAATTGCTCAACCAGGCTTCCTGCTCACCGGACATTCCCTTCGGAAGACTGATTTCGTTCTGATACATCTTCCAGGATACATTCTGTTCTTCTAAAATTTCAGGAAAGCTTTTCCAATGGGCCTGTTTTGCTTTGTCGTAGTCAATATTTTCATTGTAAACATTAGCTTTTACTTTTCCGTTTTGCTGTTCTCTTAACGTTCCGGACCAATGAAACAGTCTGTTCGGAGTCGTTCCTGTCAGTGATGAGCAAAAGTATTGGTCAAAAATAGTGAATGCATCCGCCAGCTGGTAATAAAAAGGAAGATCTTCCCTGTTGTAGTAGCCCAATGTGAGCGGAATATTTTTATAATCTTTGTTTCCGGAGGCCTTAAACTGAAGCCACTGATCATATTTTCTTTTATTTAAGGCTTTCTGCTGATCAGACCATGAATGAGGCAGAGAGCTCATCCACGTGGATTTCGTATTTCTTAGATCCAGTCGCGCAGGCGAAGCATATTTTCCGGCATTATCTTTTTGAAAGAAAACCGAATGTCCGTCCTGTTTCACGAAAGCTCTTTGGTCTAAAAATCCCCTTACGCCTTTTAATGCTCCGAAAGCATGGTCAAAAGAACGGTTTTCCTGCATAAGGATCACGACATGTTCTGCATCATAAAAAGTAGACAGTGCTGCAGGCTCAATAGCCAATGCTTTTAAAATAGCGGGATGAAGAACGCTTGAAGTTCCCAGTCCGGCCAGCAAAAGGCTTGATTTTTCTAAAAATTCTCTTCTGTTCATGTTCAATCAAAATAAGAAATAAACCGCAAGTTAAAAAGGATTTTCCTGCGGTTGATCTGTTTTTTATATAAATTTCAAGTTCTTACTGAAGCCACCATGGTTTGGAACGGATGTCGTCATTTCCTCCGTACTGGGCTGCCAGTGCTGCTTTCAGGTTGGAGCTGTTGTAGTTGTATTCAGCCTGCGGATATCTGAATCTGAACGGTGCAGAAACTCCGTCTTTCAGTGGATATTCCGGATATCCCGTTCTCAGATAATCATAGTAGGAAGTCCATTGGCTCTGGTGAAACATCGTCATATATTTCTGAGTCATGATTTTTTCCAGACGTTTTTCCAGCAGATCAGAATCACTGTAAACCACCAGCGGCGATGCAAGATATTGATTCACATCAAATCCTGAAAAATATTGTCCCGGATTTTTTACATACGTCTGATAAAAGCTGAAACTGGCTTTAATGGCATTGTCATAATGCGTTTTTGCAGATCCTGAAATCCATCCTCTGCTGGCCGCTTCTGCAAGAATAAACTCAAGTTCCGGATAGCTTAAGATGGAAGAAGGTTCATTGGTAGGATCTTTATAGAAACGGTCGTTGACTTTTGAAATATTTTTTGCAGTGATCAAAGCGGCATTATCCAAATAAGAAGAATTGGGATCTCCTCCATTATATCCTGTAAAATCAGTAACAGGTTTTCCCGCTTCTTTGGCACCTGTAGTCTGCGCTGCAAAAGTGAAAAGACGAGGATCCTGTCTCAGTTTAAACAGATTGATAAAATAATTCGCCATATATAAACTCGACCCGTAACCACTGTTGTTGAACATGGTATATCGGCTGTCCGCAGCATCGGCAAACTTAAGTTCTCCGTTATCTGAAATGGAAGTCATTAAAGGTTGGTTATTGGCAATAGATGCAAATTCAGAAGTTACGCTATAACTTCCTAATGTCATTTTTTTAGACATGGTGATTAAAATCTTGAGTCTAAAAGAATTGATCAGTTTTTTCCATTTGGTAGCATCACCGTTGAAAACGATGTCTCCTTCTATTTTATCTGTGGTATTGATCAGATCATTAGCTTCTTTCAATTCTGATAAAATTCCGGCCATTACCGTTTCCTGGCTGTCATATTTTGGCTGGATAATTCCTGATTCCCCTTTTACGGCTTCTGTGTAAGGGATGCTGCCGAATTTTAAGCTTAAATTAAAAAAATGATACGCTCTGTAGAATTTACCAATAGCCTGGTAGTTCTTATTGTTGAGCTTTGCGGCTTCGTCCATCATTTTCCCTACATTGAGAAGATTTTTGGTATAGGCTTCAAAAGAGGCATCATTCCATTTCATGTATTGATAGGAATTTTCACCGTCTGTCCCGATCATCATCCTGGAAGCATACATATTGTCACCATTGACCTGGAACGAATTTTTAGATACATACGTTAAAAGAACTTTAGGATCTACTGTAGGCTGATCATTAGGGTTTTCATTGATTTTATCGAGATCAGATTCACAAGATGCCAACAGCATGAGCCCTGCAAAAACAGCCGATTTTATACTGAATCTTCTAAGTGATTTTGCCGTTCTACCATTTTGAGATTTAGCGATAGTATTGATATTGTTTTTCATTGTTCAGGATACTTATTAATTAAAATTTAAGATTAAATCCGATTCCGATCCATCTGCTGGAAGGATCTTGGATATCATTCACGTCTTTTGAACCGATCTGGTAGTCAGGATCAGAATAAAGATTCTTGGATTTTTTCCACATCGCCAGATTATAAGCTGAAATATTGGCGGTGAAATTTTTGATCATTCCTTTCGGATTAAGGAGATAAGAGAAGTCATATTCCAGCACTACAGATCTCAGTTTGATAAAAGTTCTGTCGAAAACATTCGCAAACAGTTCGCTTTCGTCCTGTGTTACCCTGGCCTGGTAAGGATAATTCTGTGCCCATTCCTGAAAGTTGATCGGTTTTGTGTGAGGCGTATAGGTTCCCGTAGTGGCATTGTAATTGACTCCATCCGGAACGAAATAATAAGTTCCCGGATTGGCATATTCAAGATCTCTGTACTCCGTTGAGTTCGGGTGTTTTCCACCCCACCACATTTTTTCAACAACCTGGGATCTCATGACACCGCCTATGCTTCCGTCGATTCCGATATTCAGGGTGAATTTTTTATATTTGAATGTGTTATTGAAGCCAAATGTCCAGTCCGGATTGAAATGACCCAGATTGCTTGGTGCATCTGCTCTTGTCGGCATTCCTGTTTTGGCATCCAGAATGACCTTGCCGTCCGGAGATTTCTTCCAGGTATAATCATAGAAGCTGTCCATTCTTTCACCTAGTTTGATGTTGTTATAGTTCAGCATATTGTCGTAGATCGAAGTCAGTTTCTGTTCGTAAGTACTCCAGTTGATTAAAGATTTCCACGTGAAATTGGCTGTTTTTACAGGAACCAGACCCAGGGAAATCTCCAGACCTTTCGTTGTATACTCGTTGCCGTTTACATATTGAGACGTAAAACCTGATGATGATGCAGTCGGGAACTGAAGAATATTATTATAGTCGAGTGTTCTGAAATAAGTAACATCCAAAGTAAGCCTGTTCTTGAATAATCCTGCACTCATTCCAAGTTCATAAGATTTGGTCTGTTCAGGTTTTAAAGAGTTTTCAATATTCAGGATCGTAGGATAATTGAACATCGGGTTTCCGTTGAAAGTAGCGCCCTCATTGTTAAAGTAATAGTTTCTGGTTGAATACGGCTTAAAATCATAAGCTACCTTCGCCCACGAAGCTGAAAGTTTTAAAAGACTTACCGCTTCCGGCATTTTTACCAGATTTGAAATCACTGCACTTACTGATGCAGAAGGATAGAAGTAAGATCTGTTGGCTTTCGGAAGGGTGGAAGACCAGTCATTACGTCCGGAGACGTTGATGAAAAAGGCATCATACAAACCGATATCAATGGTTGAGTACGCACTGTAGATTAGTTTTTCTTTAAGGTAATCAAAGTATTTTACGGCACCTGTGGAGTTTTCTAGTGAATACAGCTCAGGAATCTTCAATCCGTCTGTTGAAGCATTGTCTACGTTGTTTTTATAGTAAAAGGTAGAACCTCCGGCATTGATGGTAAAATCGAAATTATCCGAGATCTTTTTCTTGTAGGTAGCCAGTACATCAGAGTTCAGATTCCAGGTTTTGGTATCATTCAGAAGATAACCACCGCTTCTTGGAGCACTGTAATTGAAGTAAGAATATGGACTGAAAATTTCCTGCTTATTGTGATTTTCAACTAACGATATCTTACCTTTTACAGAGAAATCTTCCGTGGCTTTATATTCCAGACCCGTCTGTGCATTGATGACATTGGTTCTGTTCTTGTTTTTATAATACTCAGCTCCGAACCATGGGTTATTGTACCATGCATAATTCCAGTTGGCCTGTGCAGTGCCCTGTTTACCCGGAACCCACATATGGTTTTTAAGATCTCTTCCGTCTACATCTGCTCCCATCCAGATCAGAATGGTGTACATATGTCCGCTTGGATTGTAATCGTAGTTCGGAATATTGGGCGTAAAGGTTTGATTGAAATTGAATTTGGTATCAAAAGTCAGCTTTTCACCTAAATGATTTTCAGAAGAGAAATTGACCCCGTAACGCTGAAGATAAGATCCGGGAACCCTGTCATCATAATTCATGAAGTTTCCGGAAACCCTATAGATATCTTTGTTGTTTTTATAACTGATCGCGAAACTGTTGTTGTTAATGACAGCCGGCTTTAAAAATGTACTTAAGTTATCGTGGTATTTCCAGTCGATTGGAACTCTTTCGTATCTTGACTTATCATTGTACTGCGTTCCGGTTACCGCACCATACCAAGGCGTTACCTGTCCTGTCAGTTTATCTCTGATCGGGCTGTTCCACTGGGCAATTTGCCGTCCCGGAATAAATTTTGGTCCCCAGATCATATCACCGTCATTCACACCACCGTCAGCCCCGTCCCAGAATTCATATTTTCCCTGTGAACCGTTTCCGTATTCAGTCTGGGTTTTGGGAAGGTTGGTAAATCCTGTGGTCACCATGGTATTTTGAGAGAACTCTACCGAGAAACCATTCTTCTTAGCATTTTTAGTAGTGATCAAAACAGCTCCGTATCTTCCTCTTGAACCGTAAAGGGCAGAAGCGGTGGCCCCTTTCAGAACGTTGATGTTGGCAATATTATTAGGATCCAGATTCTGGAAAACTTCTTTTTCTACAATCACCCCGTCGATAACGAAAACCAGATTGGAATTTCCTCTCAAAGTAAACTGTGGTGCCTGCTGCATTCCGGTAGGATTGGACACATTCAGACCCGCCACCTGTCCTGAAAATAAGTTTCCTATACTCGGCGTGGTGATGGTTTCAAACTGTTTGGTACCCACTTCCTGAGTAGAGTAGCCGATTTTTTCTTTCTTCTTGGCAATACCCAAAGCTGTAATGACAACACCTTCAATCTGCTTTTCGCTTGCTTTAGTCAAAACAACAGAATATTGTCTTTTAGTAGAAACTTCCACCGTATACATGGAAAAATCAGGAGCATAAAACTCAAGGATGTCTTTGGGATTGGCAGAGATGGTAAAATTACCACTTTCGTCAGTCACCGTGGTTTTTCCGGTGTTTTTGTCAGTAATACTTACGCCGGAAACGCTGGAGCCGTTTTCGGATTTTACATTTCCGGTGATGTTAATTTCCTGGGCAGTAAGATAAAGGGGGAGTAAAAAAACAGCAAAAGTAGCTAAAGTCTTCTTCATTTTTTTTGAGAACAAATTTAGCGGCGCAGTGTTACCAGTGTTTTAATGTGGTATTAAAATAAAAACACGATTTAAATATTTTTTAACAAAAACATTTAACATAATAATAAAACACAAAAAGCTCTCATGTCTTAAGATTTGCTTTTATTTTACTATGTATTATATTCTCCAAAAACCTGAATTTTTATCGATGAATGAACAAACTTTTTAAACACAAAGTTTTAAGAATACAAAGAAGAAAATCAATTCGATGAAGCGTACGGATAAAAAGTGTGCTTATTCAGTGGCGCAGCCACATCTCTTTGCCTACCTTGAAACTAAGGTATATAGTATGGAAACTTTGCGTTAAAATAAATTTTGGCAGATTGTATACCAGGTTGTTTCGAAGAATAATGAAAAATAGGGTCCTAGAATCTACTCAGGATACCCCAGTGAATCTTAATATCATTAAATTTAAAAGGATTTCCGAACTCATTACCATTCGAAAGCTGGAAACTCATCAGCCCAATCGGGATAAAAAAGTTAAAACCAAGTCCGACACTGTAAAGCTTTGGCTTGACATTTAACGATTTATTATTAAGCTGACCGTATTGTCCAAAGAAGTCAAAAAATGCCTGGTTACCAATGAGATAACGATATTCTAATCCTGCGTAGTAATAAAAATCAGCGGCAAGAGATTTCTCATTGAAACCCCGCATGGAATTCCAGCCCCCGAACCGGTATAATTCATTCGCGGAGAACTCAACTTTAGAATCCATCATCGCGCCTTCCGCTTTTATATTGAGGAAATGATTGCCGGAAATATGATAATTATGTTCCCCAAAGAAATAGAACTGGTTCTGATTGGCTTTAATATTATCTTTACTGTAAGTCGTTGTAAGGTAATCGTATCCGGCATTGATCCTGGTTTTATAAAGGAAAAGATCAATATCCGTTGGATCCGTCATTTCAAACCAGATTCCGAGACCTTTTTTGTTATAATCTTTCCCCTGAACATACAGCGTATCAATGATGCTCGATGTTTCCAGAGTTCCTCTCAGTCCGATTTTATTACGGTTGTTGATATGATAATAGAAAGCCGGAAGGAATTTTACATTGGCGAAAGTGGAATCCTGTCTGAAAATATTGACTTTTAGATTCATTCCGACATTGGATTTAAGCAGGTACGGAATATCGGTCTGAAGATCGAAAGTCTGTCCTTTATCCGGGTTTCTCTGCCAGTACAGATTGACTGTTTCAAAACCATTGAACATATTCCTGAAATTCACGTTCAGCGTTCCGTTCAGGGTAAATTTTTCTGTTTTATCATTTCCGAAACCGATCACCCCATCGAAAGTATTCGTTTTTTTCTTTTCCATAAACAGGTAAATGCTTGTGGAATCTTTGGTGAATAAAGTTTGAGGAGGCCGCTCCAACGTAACGAAAGCATGGCTCTGGAAATTTTTACTGATCGCAAGAAGATTTTTTTCGTCGTACGTTTTTCCTTTGAATTCCTTTTCCAGGTTTTTCATAAACCTTCTCGGAACCCTTTCGTAGCCTTTAACGACAAAACCATTGATCGTACGTTTGTCATTTTTATTGATATCCAGTTCTATCACAGGATAACCATTTTTCTGGCCTTTATATTTAGATTTCAGTCGGCTGAAAGAATAACCGTCATCAATGTATTTTTTGTTGATGCTTTTCTTTGTGGAATCTAAATTTTTGGTGAAAAAATCTTTCTGAATTTTTAGTTTCTGTGTAATGGAATCAGAAAGTTCCACATACGTTTCATTAAAGTTTTTTCCTTTTTCGTAGAAAATTTCTGTGCTGTCTCCTTTTGCTTTTACGTCTTTCAGTTTTGTGAAGAAATAATTGCTTTGAGATAGAGAATCCAGAAATTTCACTGCAGAAACGGAATCTTTTACTTTTTT
Source organism: Chryseobacterium sp. OV279 (assembly GCF_900128945.1). Taxonomy (GTDB): domain Bacteria; phylum Bacteroidota; class Bacteroidia; order Flavobacteriales; family Weeksellaceae; genus Chryseobacterium. The sequence continues at coordinate 15,286 of NZ_FQUD01000001.1, forward strand.
TCTGACCTTAGTTTCCGTGTCGATGAGCCAATACTGCTTCTTCTGCGCTTGTACAAAAACGCAGAACAGAACGAAAAATATTTTTAGAAATAACTTCAATGCTCAATTTGTCTAAACCATTAACTGATATTTTAAGAATTAATTCAAGATCACTTTATATCTTAATGGTTCAAACCTGTATTAAATAATTTTTTTTAAATAACTGAATTTAGTCCAGTTTATTATACTTCTTCATCAGATTTTCATAGGTTCCCTGTGGAAGAATCCATTTCAACGGAACTCCGATCTTCTGCCCGAATTTACCAAAATAATAATGGGCCTTCCATTTATTCTTATTCAAAAGATTGTCAACGTAGGTAGCTACCTCAAGAGGTTCGGTTCCATCGCCCACATGAGAATTCATCAAAGCATAGACTTTATCAAATACACTTTTATACGGTGCGGAAACTTCCGTTCTTACCCTGTTCTCTGCAATATTCGTTTTAATGTCACCAAGGTGCAGCGAGCAGACATCGATATTCCAGGGATAGACTTCATACCTCATCGCTTCCGTTACTTTGTCCAGTGCCGATTTTGATGCAGAATAAAAACCACGGAAAGGAAGTCCCATTTCACTTCCGATACTCGAAATATTGATGATCTTTCCAAATTTGTTTTCACGCATTTTCGGAAGAACGGCGCTCATCATCTGAACAGAGCCTACAAGATTCAGGTTGAAAAGTTTTAAAATATCTTCCTTGGTAGAATCTTCCACAGCGCCCACCATTCCCATTCCGGCATTGTTGATCAGAACATCAATCTTCGATTCTGTTTTTAAAACTTCTGCGATTGCATTCTGAACGGCAAGGTTGTCAGTAACATCCGTCGGGATAGACGTGAAATACTGGCTTTCTGTATGTTTTCGGCTTAAACCGTATACTTTATGGCCTTTCTTTCCAAAATATTCTGCCAGTACAAAACCTATTCCTGAGGAGGTTCCAGTGATGATGATCGTCATTGAATTGTTTATAATTTTTTAGACTTTATAATTTTTGTTCGGGATGCCGGTGAACCGTTTTTTACCAAGTGTCACAACGTAAACCGTATTTCCAGCAAATGTAAAAAAAGAAAAGTGAACTCTCTTATTTATTTACAGCTTAAAATCAGTCAGTCTTTTGACTTACAAAAGTTGAGTTATTCAAACTTAAAAGAAAGTTAACAGCGAAGAGGGTTGTAGTATAAATGAAATGATTAATTTAAAATATGTATCTATTTGATATTTAGATGTTTAAAATTATGCAAATGAATAGTGTTAATATAAATTGCTAATGTTTCTTAATAAAAACATAAGGAAATCTTAATGAACTGCCGGACAGACCTGCTCTAATTTTGCATCTAATAAAAAAGGATGAAATGAATGTATTTAAAATCCCGGTCTCTGTGAGTTACTTAACTGGACGGGTTTTGTTAATTGGGGCTGTATCAGTCTCACCTTTGGTTCTATCTCAAAAACAAGACAGTCTAAAGGAGAAATCCATAGATGAGGTTGTGGTAGTAGGATATGGAACACAAAAGAAAAGTAAGGTCTCAGGGGCAGTTTCTGAAGCTTCACTGGACAAACTTACTTCCAGATCTTTATCCGGTGTAGGAGAAGTGCTTCAGGGAAAAGCTCCCGGAGTGACGGTGATCAATGAAGGCGGAGATCCCAACGGTACACCGAAAGTGAATATCCGTGGTCTGGGAGGAATTAATGGAGAAACGCCGCTTTATGTGATAGATGGGGTGGTTTTTAACGGAACACCTTCCATTAATCCTAATGATATTCAGGATATATCTGTCCTTAAAGATGCTTCTGCCGCCATTTACGGAGCAAGATCTTCCGGAGGGGTGATCCTCATTACTACTAAAAGAGGAAAGAAAGGAAACCTTACTGTAGACTTTGATGTTAAATACGGAGTGAATAATGCCTGGAGAATGAAAGAATCTCTGAATGCCGCAGAATTTCAGGATGTGATGTACAAAGCTTACGAAAATGCCGGTAAGCTAAACAGTCTGCCCATTGCATTCAATCCTGAGAAGTATCCGGACGGGCGAGTGACCAGAACAGACTGGATGAAAGAAATTTTCAGGACCGGAACCATTCAGGAATATAATGTTAATCTAAGCGGGGGAAGTGAAAAATCCCGGTTTTTTGTGGGAATGAACCACAGAAATATAGAAGGAATTCTCCTCAATACCCAGGCAAAACGATATAATTTCAGAGTCAATTCCGAACATAAAGTAAAAGACTGGCTGACGATCGGAGAAAATATGTACTACAATTATTCTGACGGCAATACAGCTGATACGAAAAGCGGCTACACAGGAGCACTGATTGCAGCCATGTATTATCCGCCCAATGTCCCGGCTTATACGCCTTCCGGAGCATTTTCAGGATTACCGATAGATGTGGCCGGAGGCTATGGAGATATGATTAATCCGGTGGCTTATCTTCAAAGGATCAGCATCAGAAACCCGACCCATGAGATTCTCATCAATCCATATGCTGAAATCACTTTGGCTAAAAATTTAAAATTCAGATCTAATTTTTCCCAGACATTCAAAATAGGAACGATAAAGAATTTCACCTACAGAGTGCTGGAAGTAGGGAAAATTTTTGACACCAATAATCTGGAATATCAGTCGAATAATTCTTCTACTTCTTTAGCAGAGCAGCTCCTTACCTATAAAACGACTTTTGGTCAGCATAATTTTGATTTCCTGGGCGGATTTACTTTCCAAAAAACCATTGACGAAGGTTTTATGGCGAAAGCGTATGACTTCAGAAGTGAGTCGGAGGTGTTTCAGCATCTTCAGAACGCTGCCGATACCAATAAAGATGTTTCCAGTTATAAATACCAACAGGCTTTGATCTCTTATCTGGCAAGGGTAAATTATGATTATGCAGGTAAATATGTGATCAGCTTATTAGGACGAAGAGACGGTTCTTCATTGGTGGCGAAGCAGAACAGGTTTGCTAATTACTATGCTCTTTCCGGAGCGTGGGTAGTATCCAAAGAAAACTTTATGGAGAATATTTCCTGGCTTTCAAATTTTAAACTGAGAGGAAGCTACGGTATTCTTGGGAATCTGGGCGGTATTTCGCCACAGGCAGTTAATCCGTTAATGATCAGAGATAATAATGTTATTTTCGGACAGGATCCTTCTCAGAATATTGCTTACTATGCGACAACACGCCCGAATCCTAATTTGAAATGGGGAAAATCGGAGCAGACCAACCTTGGTGTAGACGCTTCTTTCCTGCATAACAGTCTTTCCTTACAGTTTGATTATTTCGTGAAAAACTCCAAGGACCAGATCTTCAATGTGAGTTTACCAAGTACAGCGACTTATAATAATCAGTACATCAATGCCGGATTGTTCCAGGATAAAGGTTATGAACTCGGAATTAATTATAATGGCAAAAAAACAGGGGATTTCACTTATTCCGTGGGAGTTACCTTTAGTCAACTAAAAAACACGGTGAAGCAATTGGCCGATGTGGATGAGATTTTCATCAACAGTAATGGAGTAAGAGGCGTTTTGAAACCTACCCGTATTAAAGTAGGGGAGTCGCTATACTCTTATTATGGCTACAAAACAGGAGGTATTTTCCAGTCACAGGAGGAGATCAACAATTACAAAGATGCCAATGGAAATCTTATCCAGCCCAATGCTAAACCGGGTGATATTAAATTCCTTAAAAAGGATGGAAATGTGGGAGTACTCAATAACAATGATTTTGTGAATCTCGGAAATCCTTATCCTAAATTTTCCTACGGACTTTCCTACAATATGACCTGGAAAAGTTTTGATCTGAATGTTTTCTTCCAGGGAGTGTACGGGAACAAGATATTCAATGGGATGAAGTTTGTCTCGTTGAACCCGGGCGGTACAGGGCAGAATTATAATATGGACAGAGATATCCTGAATGCATGGACTCCACAAAACACCAATACCGATATTCCAAGACTGGTGCACGGTGACCCAAGCGGTAATTATTCTAAAGTATCGGATTTCTATGTGGAAGACGGATCTTATCTGAGGCTGAAAAACCTTACCATCGGTTATTCGCTACCGAAAGATATTTACAGCAGGATCAATGTGAACAGGCTGAGAATTTATGTGACCACCAACAATTTATTCACCATCACAAAATATACAGGGTTTGATCCTGAAGTGGGAATGGATACGTATGGCGTGGACACCGGAAGATATCCACAGGCACGATCATTTATTTTCGGAGTGGAAGTGGGATTATAATTTTAAAAGATAAAAAAGAATACAATGAAATTTTTCAATAAAATAATTTTAGTATCAGGAATATCTGCGCTGCTTTTGTCATGTACCAATGAGCTGGATGTTCAGCCGGAAGGAACGCCTACAGAAGCCAGCTTCTGGAAAACGGAAAATGATCTGGTAACCGGTGCCAATGCAATGTATAAACCTTTGTTTGACGGAGAATTTTATGGAAGAGGGTTTTTCTGGTTTATCAATGCCAGTGACGATATGGTAACCGGAAGGGCGAAGAGTGAAGCCGACAATGCTAAGAATTTTAGCAGTAATTATATTGCTGCAGGTGATCTGGAAACACAGTGGAATAAAAGATTTAACGTGATTGGTGTTGCCAATCGTGTGATCCGTAATGTAGATAATATTCAGGCTTCAGCAGCGGTTAAAAATAAATATCTGGGAGAAGCCCTGTTTATGAGCAGCAGGATGTATTTCGAACTGGCTTATAATTACGGAAATGAAAAAGCGGGAATCCCCATCATAGACCGGACTAAAGAACCGGATCCCAACCCGATTCCGAGAACAGGTAATGTAATGGAGAATTATAACTATATCGTAAATGATCTGAAAAAAGCTGCAGAATTACTGCCTTCTCAGGAAGAGCTTTCTCCTAAAGATTACGGTAGACCACATAAGGCAGCTGCGTGGGCGCTTCTTGCCAAAGTCTATCTTTTTATGCAGGATTGGAAGAATGCTGAATTTTGGGCAAATGAAGTAATGACGAAGGGTAACAGAAAACTGTTGGGAAATTTTTCAGATGTTTTTAAATCAGAGAATAATTACAGCTCAGAATACATCTGGTCTATTCCCGGGACCCCTAAGTTTACCTCATGGGGAAGTATTCTTCCGGGTGTAATGCTTGAAAATAAAGGCTGGGGAGAATACAATGGCTGGGGATATTTTCAACCAACCAAAGAATTATATGACGAGTATGAAGCCAATGATGTAAGAAGAAGTGCAACCATCCTGAAACTGGGAGATCAGTTTACATTTAACGGAAAAACAAGAACTTATGCCTCTACCAATTCATTAACGGGTTATCAGTTCAATAAATACATGGATGCTTTTAAATATACCCTGAACAGTGGCCATGTAAGTGCGAATGGAGATTATCCTTGTACAGATCTTGCCGTTCCGATTATGCGTTACTCAGAAGTGATCCTGATCAAAGCAGAAGCTAAGCTGATGCAGGGACAGAATGCTGACCTGGAAATCAATATGATCAGGCTTCGTGCCGGTCTGTTACCAAAAACAGGATGTACACTGGCTGATCTTAAACATGAAAGACGTTGTGAGCTGGCAGGCGAGTGGGCAGACAGACACAGGGACCTTGTCCGTTGGGGAGATGCTAAAAACACCTATGCAAAAGCGCTTCACGGGATTAATGGTAACGAGGTCTGGGCTCCAAGAAACTTTAACCCCACAATACACAATGTATGGGCGGTTCCGCAGGTTGAAATTGTCAACAGCCATGGCGTGATCAAGCAAAATGAAGGGTGGTAAAATATGAATATAGATATAGACTGTATCATTGCGGAAACCCTGCAGTGATACGGTTTTTTTTAATAGTATTATGAAATTATCAAAAAAAATAGCAGCGGTACTGGCTTTTGGTCTGTTTACCCAAAACCAGGCTCAGAACTATCTGAAGTATACCGTAGGAAATGCCCATTCGCATAATGATTATCAGCAGGAGATTCCCTTTTGGCAGGCGTATTATGCCAATTTTGGTTCTGTTGAAGCGGATGTTTTTCTTGTAAAGGGGAAGTTATGGGTCGCGCATACCGAAAAAGAATTGTTACCAGACCGAACATTGGAAAGTCTGTACCTTGATCCGATATCGAAACAGATCAAGTTGAACAAAGGAAATATTTATTCTGATGGTAATAAAAAGTTGCAGCTGCTCATCGATATCAAACAGGACTATAAAACGTCTTTGAGTGCGTTGGTGGGTATTTTGAAGAAATATCCTGAAATTACTGGCTGTCCGGGAATTAAAATTGTGATCACTGGCGGAAGACCTCAGCCGGGTGATTTTAAAAACTATCCAAATTATCTCTCTTTTGACGGGAATCTTGATACAAACTATACCGCAGATCAACTGAAAAGAGTCGGAATGTTCAGTGCAGACTTTCAGGAACTTGTTAAATGGAACGGAAAAGGGATTCCAAGGGATGAAGAAACAGAAAAGATCAGACAGTCCGTATCAAAAGCCCATGCTCAGCAAAAGCCCATCCGGTTCTACGGAGCCCCTGATTTTACCAATGCCTGGGTGAATCTGATGGATCTTGATGTGGATTATATCAATACAGACCATATTCCTGATCTTAAAAAGTTCATCAATACCATTCCTAAGAATTTTTATAAGAATACAAAGGAGTATGAGGTCTATCAACCAACGTACAAAACAGATAAAACCGATAAGAAGGTTAAAAATGTTATTCTTCTGATTCCGGACGGAACTTCTCTTCCTCAATACTATGCTGCTTTTACGGCTAATAAAGGGAAACTGAATGTTTTTAATATGAAATCCACCGGCTTATCCAAAACCAATTCTTTGAACGCCTACATTACGGACTCCGCGCCGGGATCAACCGCATTTGCTACAGGCGTTAAAACTAAAAATACATTTGTAGGGGTAGATGATCAGGGAAAAGCTCTGGCTCAGATTCCGGATATCATTGCTGCTAAAGGAATGGTTTCGGGATTGATTTCCACAGGAGATGTGACGGATGCGACACCTGCTGATTTCTATGCCCATTCAGACAATAGGAATAGTTCGGAGCCCATTCTGAAAGATTTTGTCAGTTCTAAAACGAAAATTTTAATCGGAGGACCTACAAACGGATTGAGTCAGGAGAATGTGCAAAAGATCAAAGATGCCAAGATTGATTTCTACCAGGATCTGAAATCAGTCATTAAAATAAATAACCGAACATTGATTATTGATTCTTTGGCTTCACAAAGAATAAGTAATGGAAGAGGAAACTGGCTGGCTGATGCTTTTGATCTTACGTTAAATGATTTAAAAGAAAATAAAAAAGGCTTCTTTATGATGGTCGAAGCTTCGCAGACAGATGGCGGTGGTCACAGCAATAATCTGGAGCAGCTGGTCACTGAATTATTGGATTTTGATCATGTAGTAGGAAAAGCCATGAAGTTTGCAGATGAAAATAAAGAAACGCTGGTTATCGTCGTAGGAGACCATGAAACCGGAGGTCTGACGCTTTTGGACGGAAGTCTTAAAGAAGGTTGGGTTTTCGGGAATTTCAGTACGAATGATCATACCTCAATTCCATCCAGTGTATTTGCTTACGGACCCCATTCTCAGGAATTCACCGGGCTGTTTGAAAATACGGAGATCTTTCATAAAATACTGGAAGCCTACGGAATGCAGAAATAGTACGTTGATGAATTAATACGGAAACAATCCGGCTTAAAAAAAATGTAGTCTTTAGCAATTAAAGACTACATTTTTTATGGTAACGGATTATCAATTAATAATCTAGTTATAATTGGTTTTAATAATCAGTGTTGATAATTCTGCGGTGATGAAATCAATTGGCATCATACCGTAAGATCCTTTGGTGTTGTTTTGGAAGAAAGTATTTACCTTAGGATTGATATTGTCCGAAACTCCCGGAATGCTTGGTATTCCAAATATTAAAGGTTTGTATCCACTTGTGAAATTAATGAAAAGTTTGCCACTTGTATCATTTTTTGCTTCGTTGAAAAGGGTTGATATTTTGGTCCATTTTTCATCATTATTCGTTACTTTATAGTAATCCTGAACCTTTACTGATGTACCCGGAGTATTGTTAATCTCAAATGTAGTATTATCTGCCCATCCCGTGGCATTGATCCCTTTGGAAGCCTCTGCCGGGAATCTTCTCAGTAACCTGATTTTACCTCTGATATCTCCCAGCTTCGGAATGTTATTTCCCAGATCCCATTTAGAAGGATTTTTCTGAACATACGTGTCAAATGTTTTTTCAAAACTTCTGGATGTGTTTGAAGCATTGTATTCTTCTTTAACAGACATAATGATTGTTTCTGTAGGATGGCTCTCCAAAAATGCATAACATGCGTTGAGTACATCATCAAAGTTTAAATTTTGATAGATAGCACCATGATGTATTGCAAATGAATTATCAATATGTCTGCAACGGATATCCAGAAAACGGACTCCGGCATTAAGTTGCTGATCAATCGTAAGATTTTGGGTTTTTGCAGTACCACTGTTAGAGGGTATCTCTCTCATCGCACCGGAATCATGAGTGCCGGGGATAGAAATTTTAGCTATTGAAATATTATCCTGAAGGCCGGACATCCAGCTATTGGTTTCGATGGATGCTAAAGAAGTCCGGTCATTTTTTTTCTGAAGACTTAGGACTGTACTGTCTGAATCCATTTCGGCTGTTCTTTCCGAACAAGAGAAAAACATACTTGCAACGGTAATGCTAAGGAATAAAATTGTTGAAGATCTCATACTTTAATTTGATATAGTTGATGGTATTTTTATTTGATTAAAAATAAGGATATATCATATCAGGAGAAGTTAATTCAATCTTAAGAGATAATTAAGTTGTATTAAAGTATGAGAGTCGTGAATTTTCTAATTTATGGAAAAAGTTAATAAATGAAGTCTCTTTTTAAACCGGGGATTTTAAATTTGTTTTCCCCAATCCTGAAATTGTTCATTTTGATCAAAGTCTTAAACGGATGGATCAGTTCTTTGTGAATATCTTTTGGGATCACTTTTTCATCCTCATCGCAGGAACCATGTTCTTCATCAATAATGACTTTTCCTGTTGAGAAATTGATTTCGTTCAGATTATTAAAATCACAGGTGTCTTCAAATCTGTCAGATGAGCCGATGAGGTAAAAATCACCGTTCTGAAATCTAAAGGTATGTGTATAAGTCTGGGTATGTCTTGAATTCGTATTGAATATTTGGGTAATAGAAAGACTGTTATTCTTAATGGATATTTCAGGAGCAGCATTGCTTTCCGGATAAAATCCCATTCCGCTGGAAAAAAGTACTGAGTTGTTTTCCTTCCATATTTTCAGCTGGCCGTCTACGTCTTTTAAGATGAAAAATGATCTCAGGAAATCATCGCGGTCATCCAGATTGGTTTTTTTATCTGTATTGAAAATAAATACGGTTTCATCTTTTCCGTCTTTATCCAGATCTCCTTTCGCTTCGGCAATTTTTTGATAGCCTTTCGGGACCGCAAAGTTTTTCAGATTCTGGGCATGAAATCCTACGACTAACAAAGAAGTGGCGAGAGAGAAAAGCTGTTTCATTTTAAAAGAATTAAATTATGAACCAAAATCTTCTTTCTTTACCTCTGTATCTTCCAGATTACACAGGCACCCTTTGATGGTTTTGTAAACTCCTGTAATCTCAGTTTCTTTTCCCTTGCTGTCTGTAACGGTAATTCCTGTGGAAAATGATTCATCTTCCGCGGAATACGTTCTGAAAAGTTGATATTTATAGTTATTATTGGTAAAGGTCAGATAGTTGAGGTCCATACCTGCATTTTGTTTTCCGCCACCTCTGTGGTAAGAACTGTAGGTAAACTGCTTCCAGCTTTCTTTGGTCCTTGTGGCTGGAAATTCCATCTCTACACGATTTTTACTCCCAAATCTATACTGAATATAACCGTTCTTTTTATCTTTCACCAAAGCCATTTTCTTCCCGTTTTTGGTGTCAAATGAGAATACAGTTTCCTCATTAGGCAAAAGATATTGTGCCGAAAATACCATCGGGATCATGACCGCAAAAAGCAGAAAAAAGTTTCTCATAAAATCTGTATATTTTCAAATTACCGCATCGTCAAATCAACGAATCATCACATCATCCAGATCCTTCCAGAACATCGGGTAAGATTTCTCTACCACATCTTCCTCTTCAATATTGAGTTCTCTGATCAGGCAGAACGGAGCAAAACTCATCGCCATTCTGTGATCCTGATACGTTTTGATGGAAATATTTTCTTCCGGTTCTCCAAAACTTAGAGATTTGATGGTAAGATCTGTGATCTCTGTTTCGGTTCCCAGTTTTTTCAGTTCATTATATAAAGCCTGAAGTCTGTCGGTTTCTTTTACTCTTAAAGTTCCCAGTCCGGAAATTTCGAACGGAATTTTTAAGGCTGCTGCCGTTACGCAAAGTGTTTGAGCGATATCCGGGCAGTTGTTCATATCCAGAACAATTTTTTCCGGGAATGAGAAGTTTTGCTCAGGTATCAACGTTAGTTTATGTTCATCTTCTGTGAATATCGTTTTAATACCGAAAAAGTCTTCATAGATCTTAGCAATGGCAGAATCTCCCTGGGTAGACTCTTTGTAAAAACTTTTCAGGTGAATGGTTTCTCTTCCCAGTGCACAGATCGAGTAGAAGTACGAAGCCGAGCTCCAGTCACTTTCCACTTCATAATTCACTGTTGACAACTCACTGTTCGAGTCAAAAGGTTCTACTTTAATGGTATTTCCTTCAAAGCTGTTTTTAATTCCGAATTTAGTCAGAATATCCAGCGTCATTTCGATATATGATCTTGAAGTGACTTCTCCAACCAGATTAATTTCCAGTCCGTTTTCCAGTTTCCCGGCAATCAGAAGGAGAGAAGTGATGAACTGGCTGGATATATTAGCCGGAACGTTCACCTGCTTTTGAGTGATCTTTTTTCCTGTGATTTTTAAAGGCGGATAACCTTCATTTTCCAAATACTCAATTTCTGCCCCTAAGTCTTTCAAGGCGCTCACGAGGTTTTTGATCGGCCTTTCCTTCATCCTTTTGGATCCGGTAAGAATCGTCGTTTTTCCTTCAAAGATCGAATAGTAAGACGCAAGAAAACGCATGGCGGTTCCTGCATGATGGATGTCTACGGTTTCCGTATTTTCAGACAGTGCTTTTTTCAGCAACTGTGTATCCTGAGAATTGGATAAATTCCCGATATGTATGTTTTTAAATAAACTTTCCAAAATCAACAAACGATTCGAAATACTTTTCGAACCGCTGATCTGAACTGTTTTATCTGCTGATAATTTTGATTTTTCTAACTTCATTGTTTCTTCAAATTAGAGACATCAGATGACAGACATCAGATATCAGATTGTTTAACGTCTGATATCTGGTGTCTCATATCTGAAATCTATTTCTATTTTAACTTCTCATTATTCTGATGACGCTCTTTATCGCGGTCAGTTTTGATCTTCATCTTTTTGTCGAAAGCTTCCTGCAGATTTACTCCGGTCTGGTTGGCTAAACATAATGTTACAAACAGTACATCTGCCAGTTCTTCGCCGAGATCTTTGCTTTTATCGCTTTCTTTTTCGCTCTGTTCGCCATATCGTCTGGCTATGATTCTGGCTACTTCGCCTACCTCTTCGGTGAGCATCGCCATATTGGTCAGTTCATTGAAATAGCGGACTCCGATGGTTTTGATCCATTCGTCTACCTGCTGCTGCAATTGTGTTATTTCCATTATTGATAAGCGCCAAGTGTAGGGTTAGTGGTTCTCGATACATTCACAATATCAAGAGGTACGGTTCCCGCTACGGTTAAGTTTCCTTTTCCTCTGGCCGGAGATGTTGTTTTTACTCTTAAATTCATCTTAGCCGCAAAATAGTTAAGGAATTGTGGTTCCTGATTTTTGATGCTTTGGATGACATTAGCACTGGTGTCAAAATTAAATCCGGCTTCAGGTACACCTGAATATTTGATTAATGAGTTCTGAATAAGGAATTCAAACTGCTGACCCGGAGTCTGTTCAAAATTCACAGAATTATCGCGGTCTGAATACACAATACTGTTCTTGATGTCAAGACGCTGTAGAGCTCCTTGTTCTGTGGTTCCTGCGGCATTTTTCCATTCGTTGGCAGCGGTAATTCCGTTTCTGTTGAATGCTCCCATTGTTTTGGAATAATTGGCAATGGTAGCGTGTGTATAGCTGTGATTTCCTCCTCTGAAGATCCCGATGCAAGACTCGCCACAATTATTCATGACTAAGTTTTTAGCAGTAACTGTTGAGCCAACAGCATAAATACCGTATTCAAAGAAGTTATGGATGAATGAGTTGCTGATATTGGCAATATTCTGTTTCATATCCAGTCCTCTGGTTCCTCCGAAAAGTCTCGCGAAATTCATATTAAGATTAGAATTGGCTTCCATACGGATAGAGTTCCAGTTTTTAGGAAGGGTATCGTGATCCAGATCGTTTCGATCTCCGCGGAGAATAACTTCATCATTCAGTGCTCCATTAATATTTAAGGTAGCACCAGTGGAAACTTTCATCCCACTGTTGGTGTGGAAATACACTTTTGTTCCAGGTTGAATATCCAGTGTTATATTAGGATTGATGGTAAGGTCACCATAAATAATCTTCGCTTTATTTTTACTCCAGACTGTATGGGTGGCAATCTGGTTAGGATTGGTAGGGGTTTGAATGAAGAATTCCGCATCCTGTACCACTGAGAATAAAGTAACATGCTGCTGTCCTGCGCCGCTGCTGAATAGGATTTTGTCCTCAGCGATAGCTTCAGGTCCGGTAGCTTGCGGAGCAATTTCAACGAAAATATACATGCTGTCTTTCTTTCTCAAAGGAACATCTTTAAAATCATAACCCGGTTTTCCGTCTACATTGATTCTATATAATGATGCACTTCCTTTTTCCAGATTGATTCTTGGGATAAGAACGTCTTTGTCTTCATTATTATATACCTTTACCAAATACGTTTCAGAACGTACCTGATGATAAACAGTGTCACAGAATACCGTGTCCTTTGAAAAACGTAACTGCTGTGAAGGGGCATCAAAAGTAATATCGTCTTTATTACATGATACCGCTACAAGAAGCATCCAGAAAGAAAAAGCCAGTAATAGTTTGAATTTCATCGAAATTAAAGTTTAATAGATTCCAAATTTAACGAAAATACTTTGAATTTCTTATCAATAAAAAAAATTGAATGGAGTATTTGGATATTTAAAAAAATGTTGTATTTTTGCAGCCTAAAATTAGCAGAGAAATACCATTACTATTTCGAAAGCAAACTTTAATTTTTTAAAAATTGTATTATGAAAAAAGGAATCCACCCAGAAAATTATAGACTTGTTGTTTTCAAAGATATGAGTAACGACGACGTGTTTCTTTGTAAGTCTACTGCAGAAACAAAAGATAGTATCGAATTCGAAGGACAAGAGTACCCATTGATCAAAATGGAAATCTCTTCAACTTCTCACCCTTTCTACACTGGTAAAGTGAAGTTAGTTGATACTGCAGGTAGAGTTGATAAGTTTATGAACAAATACAAAAAATTCGCTAAGTAATTTTTTGTTATCAAACATACTGAAGTCTTCCAATATATTGGGAGACTTTTTTTGTTGGTAGAAGCTAGAAGTTAGTTGGGTGTACTTTGTGCTTTATCTCTATAAATTGTAATTGTATTCTTTTTAAATAAAAGGACAGATATTCTTACTATGAGACTCATTAACTAACTTCTAATCCCTAATCCCTAATCCCTAACTTCTAATTTCTCCATTCCCGCTATTTTCGTATTTTTGTTCTGAACAGAAATCAGATGCTGCAAATAGTGATGAAGTACAATACTTCCATCCCGAGTATTTAATTTCTAACTTCTAATCTCTAACTTCTAAAATAATGCAATTAGTATTTTCAGATGCCCAGTATTGGGAAGATTTTCTTCCGCTTACCTTTACCCGTCCTGTTGCCGCCATGCGATGCGGAATCCTGACTTTTTCTGAGCGATGGCAAAAAATCCTTGGAAATACCGAAGTTTCGTATTTTACCGAAAATTATCTTCAGAATAAATTTAAAGCCCCAGAAGACAAAGAAAGTCTTTTCTTGGTCACCAATTTCCTGCCGACTGAAACAGTCATTCAACAGATTAAAGATCTTAAGCAGGGTGAAGCTTTGGTTTATGAAGATGAACTGGTGGCTGCCAGAATCAATATGAAAGGTTTTTCCCTGAATCAGATCGAAAAGATGACGGATATCAAAGAGAAACTGGTATTCTTTAAAAAGCCATCAGACCTGTTTACTTATAATCACCTTGCAATCGATTTTGATTTCAACCTTATTACTGAAGGGAGAACTTCTCAGGAATTATCTTCTACCAATGGATTTTTAGGAGATAAAAAAGATTTGTTCATTGAAGAAGGAGCGCAGGTAGAATTTTCTACGATCAATACGAAAACGGGAAAGATTTACATTGGGAAAAACGCTGAGGTGATGGAAGGCTGCAATCTTCGCGGACCTATATCATTGGGAGAAGATTCCAAATTTAATTTAGGTTCCAAAATTTACGGAGCTACAACGGTAGGCCCACATTGTAAAGTAGGAGGTGAGGTGAATAACATTATTATCTTCGGCTATTCAAGTAAAGGGCATGAAGGTTTTGTAGGGAATTCTGTGATTGGCGAATGGTGTAATTTCGGGGCAGATACGAACTCTTCCAATCTTAAAAACAATTACAGCCAGGTCAAACTGTGGAATTACAGAACAAAAGCTTTTGAAGACACAGGACTTCAGTTCGCCGGTCTGATTATGGGAGACCACTCCAAAACGGCGATCAATACGCAGTTAAATACAGGAACGGTAATTGGTGTTGCTTCCAATATATTTAAACCTGGGTTTCCTCCCAATCTTGTGGAGAACTTTTCGTGGGGCGGATGTAAAGATGATGAAAGATTCAAATTGGATAAAGCCTATGAAGTGGCAGAACGGGCTATGGCGAGAAGGAAAGTGCAATTAACGGATGATGATAAAGCAATTTTAAAACATATTTTTGATACCTATTAATATTGAAAGCCTCCATTCCGGAGGCTTTTTTGTTACTGAGAGTTATTTGAAACGGAAACCTTTTGTTCTGCCACGGATTAGACGGACTTTCACAGATGATTGTATTTCTAAAGCTTTGGTAAGCAAAAAAAATGTCGTGTAAGTTTTCTATTTCTTTGTGAAATTTCAAATTTATTATACCGAAAAATAGCAGAAAACTTAAGATTTTGAAATTATCTTTCAGAAAAGAAAAAAAATAGGTATTTTTATAAACATCATGAAAACTCTTTTACAGAAGGGCTTTATGAGTATGAAGCGGAAACAAAATGCGAAAAACAACATTTATTTTACAATGTAGTGTAATAGAATTAAGATTTTAATTGTCTTATTAATAGAAACAAAACTCATGACCCAAGAAACTTTCAAGAATACGGTGTTTATTCTCAAAGACGAGATGTATCGTTTTGCGAAAAGATTTGTTATGAGCAGTGATGAAGCAGAGGACGTGGTGCAGGACCTGATGATGAAGTTCTGGCAGAAGAGGGAGGAGCTGGGGCAATTTGGAAATTTGAAATCCTATGCTTTAAAGTCCGTCCGGAACGAATGCCTGAACCGCCTGAAACACCACGATGTGAAGTTGGGATTTGCAGATTTGCAGCTTCACCGCTCAGAACTATACAGCATGGATATCAATAATCTGAAGGAGTATATCATAGGTTTTATCAACCAGCTCCCGGAAAAACAGAAAATGGTGATCCATCTGAAAGATGTAGAAGAATATGAAGTCTCGGAAATTTCCGAAATGCTGGAGATGGAAGAAAACGCAGTAAGAGTCAATCTGATGCGGGCGAGACAAAAAGTAAAAGAACAAATATCACAACTGATGAGCTATGAACAAAGATCAATCTCAGAATAAATACGACGAAATCTTCCGGGATATAAAGGAAGAGAAAATGGACTGGAGCTTTGAAGACTTTCTTCAGAAAACAGAAGAAGCAGCTCCCGGTATGGAAACAAAGGATGCTCCCATCATCCCGCTTCAGAAGAATAAACCTTCTTTCCCGAAATGGTTCTGGATGGCAGCCGGAATAGTGCTTATTTTCAGTGTAGGTTTTTTCTTTAATCATTACCGTACAGGGGTTATTGAAAAGGAACAGTTTGTAAAAAATGAAGTTTTAAAGCAGAAATCAAAATTTATAGAAGAGAATAACGACCACCAGGAGCAGGTAGCGGTAAACCACACCGATTCTATTTCCGGGGCGAAGAAGGATTCTATATTTCAGGAGAATTCGGTAGCGGAAAAAGATGTACTGGATGAAATTCTGCCAAAAAGAGGAAGGCTTAAAAAAGAAACAAGGCCGAGATTTGTAAACAACGCCTCTTTTAAAAACAACAAGGCTTTAAATGATTCTACAGGCTATAAAAATTCTTACGTTATTGTCAACGGTAAAAGAATCGATAATGTAGAAGAAGCCATCAATGTGACTAAATATTCATTCCAGATATTTGCAAATAACGTTAGTGAAAAGTTAGTACAGCCTACCGTCGTAGACGACGATTATTAACAAAAATAGATTATGCACCTGATCAGGCAAAAATAATCAGCTTTAAAAGAAATAAAAATTGACTCATGAAAAAAATATTCATAATATTCGCGCTTGCCTTTTCCCACTTCTTTACGGTGTATGGGCAGGGTGATAAGTTCGACAGACTTTTTGAAAAATATCAGGAAGTGGAAGGTGTAACCTCTATTAAAATTGCTAAACCCATGTTCGGGATGCTCAGCAGTCTTAATATTGATGATTCGCAGTTGGATCAGATCAAGCCGCTGTTGTCTAAAATTAACGGATTGAAGATTCTGATCACCGAAAATCCGGAAAAAGCCAATACTAAAGAAGGTATTCAGGTACAGACCCATTTGTCTCAGTTGAATAAAGATGTAGCCTCTTATTTAAAAACGCTCAATTACAGCGAAATCATGACTGTGAACAGTTCCGGATCGAAGATTAAATTTCTTTCCGCCGAAGCAAAAGACGGAATCCTGGATGACCTGCTGTTGAGCATCGACGGAGGAAAAGGAGAAAATATCCTGGTAATGCTGGATGGGAAACTTTCCATGGATGATGTGAATAAGATCATCAATTCCAGTGAGACGAAAACTAAAACCAGTTCGGTAACCACTACCAGAAGCAGTTTTACCGCTGAAAGTAATTCCTCTTATATTAACGGGGAAGCAAGAAATGTCGGTGAATTCTCAGGAATTCAGGTGAGTACAGGCGTTAATGTGGTTTTCAAGCAGGAAAGCCCAACCAGTGTAAAGGTGATTGCCGATGCCGATAAACTTCAGTATGTGATCACGAAAGTGGAAAACGGAGTTTTAAAAGTGTATATAGATAATAAGGGAACGAAGAATTTAAGATTTAGAAATCTAAGTGTTAATATTTCTTCCCCAAGAATGGATAATATCAAAGCTTCTTCAGGATCTAACTTCAATGTGGTGAATTCTATCAGAGAAAATAATCTTACGATTGATGCATCATCCGGAGCTAATGTACATGGAGATTTTAAAATTTCAAATTCAGTGGACATCGGGATTTCTTCAGGTTCAAATATCAGAGCGGGAATTACAGCGGGAACCATTATGGTAAAAGCTTCCAGCGGATCCAATGCAGCAATTGAAGGAAAAGCGAATTCAGGAATCATAGACATCAGCAGCGGAGCGCTCGTCAAAGCAGATGAACTGAGACTGGACAGTCTTGAGGCAGAAGCGACATCCGGGGCCAACCTGTCTGTAAATGTTTCAAGCAGACTGAAAGTAAGAGCGTCTTCAGGAGGATTGGTAAAATACAAAGGAAGACCTGAAATAGAAGCTAACATCAGCAAAACATCCGGAGGTACTCTGAAACCTATCGACTAAAAAATAACGGCCATGAAAACTTTAATAAACGTCTTTGTAGGAATCTTCGCAGTACTTGTTCTTCATTCTTGTATAGCGTCTCGCAGACCTAATATCGATTTCTTTAAACAGTCGGGGTACGATTATAAAGGAGCCAAATTTGCAAGCTTCAATGTTCCGTTATTTCTCGCTAAACCTTTTATCAAGAAGGCATTAAGAGAAGACGGCGAAAGTGAAGAAGTGATTGCCCTGATCAAAAAAGTATCTAAGATCAGAGTCATGACGGTAGATAACGGCAGTAAAACCATGCTGAACGACTACTCCAAATATTTAAACGACAATGATTTTGAAGACTGGGCTACCATTAAACACGACGGAGAAAACGTTAATGTAAGGGTAAAACAGAACGGAGAAACCATTAAAAATATGATGATCACCGTGAACTCAGATAAAGAACTGGTTTTTGTGGATGTGAGAGGGAGCTTTACTGCAGACGATATTTCAAAAGTGATCAATGCCGCTACAGATAAATAAAAATTTTTACTGTTGGAAAAAAATTAATAAGAGAGGTATGTCTTGCTAAAATATATAGCGAAATCATTCTTCCGTAAAAGATATAACAAGTAGTTTCATACTATACTAATTATTTTGTACAGAAAGACCGTTCCTAATAAGAGCGGTTTTTTGATTTAAGTTATTGATTATTAATTTTTATTTAAACTATTGAAAAGGATTTTCATATCTCGTCAAAATAACCTAATTTTGCAAAGAAAGTAAAGATGTCTATTCATAACAAAATTGTAGAGACAGCCATCACTTTCGATGACGTTCTTCTAGTCCCTTCTTATTCAGAAGTTTTACCTAACCAGGTATCCTTAAAATCAAGACTTACCGACAAAATCACGCTGAATGTTCCGATAGTTTCTGCTGCGATGGACACAGTTACTGAAGGAGATCTGGCCATTGCTCTGGCAAGAGTGGGAGGCTTAGGTTTTATTCACAAAAACATGACGATCGCTGAGCAGGCTGCACAGGTAAACCGTGTAAAGCGTTCAGAAAACGGAATGATCTCTGATCCTGTTACCCTTTCAAAAGATCATACTTTGGCTCAGGCTAAAGAAACAATGGCTAAGTATAAAATCTCAGGTCTTCCAGTAGTAGATTCAGATAATGTGCTGATCGGGATTATTACCAACAGAGATGTAAAATATCAGGAAAATCTTGATATGAAGGTAGAAGAGATCATGACCAAAGAAAATCTGATCACTTCTGATAAAAATACCAACCTTGAAAAAGCAAAAGAAATTCTTTTGAAAAGCAGAGTTGAAAAGCTTCCGATCGTAGATAAAGACAATAAACTTGTAGGATTAATTACCATCAAGGATATCGACAATCAGTTGGAATACCCGAATTCGAATAAAGATCACAAAGGTCGTCTTATCGTAGGTGCAGGTGTTGGAGTTGGAGAAGATACGATGGACAGAATTGCAGCATTGGTGAACGCCGGTGTCGATATTGTGGCTATTGATTCAGCTCACGGACATTCTAAAGGAGTTTTAGATAAAATCTCCGAAATCAGAAGAACGTACCCGGATTTAGATATCGTAGGAGGAAATATTGTAACGGCTGAAGCAGCGAAAGACCTTATTGAAGCTGGTGCCAACGTTCTTAAAGTAGGGGTGGGACCTGGTTCTATCTGTACAACAAGAGTAGTGGCAGGAGTTGGGGTTCCTCAGTTATCCGCTATTTATAATGTATACGAATACGCTGCATCTAAAAACGTAGCAGTAATTGCTGACGGAGGAATCAAACTTTCAGGAGATATCGTAAAAGCGATTGCGAGTGGAGCAGGAGCAGTAATGCTGGGTTCACTATTAGCAGGAACAGATGAGGCTCCGGGAGAAGAAATTATCTTCCAGGGAAGAAAATTCAAATCTTATCAGGGAATGGGAAGTCTTTCCGCCATGAAGAGAGGAGGAAAAGAAAGATATTTCCAGAGTGAGGCTAAAAAATTCGTTCCGGAAGGAATTGAAGGAAGAGTACCACATAAAGGGAAGTTAGAAGATGTGATCTTCCAGCTTACCGGAGGTCTAAGAGCCGGTATGGGATACTGTGGAGCTAAAGATATTGAAGCTTTACAGAAAGACACCAAAATGGTTATGATCACAGGAAGCGGATTGAAAGAATCTCACCCACATGATGTGATCATCACTCAGGAAGCTCCGAATTATTCTTTTTAGAATATATGGAAACAATATAAAAAATGCCGCACAGATCTGTGTGGCATTTTTTATTAGATGAATCAGCTGACTTTGATATACTTAAATTTCCGCTTAATCACGGCGTTTAAAAAACGTCCTTTTGATCTGGCTTCCCTGAACTTTTCAGAAATGGACAGAGGTACTTTCAGATAGTCATACACAGCACCGGACTGATAGATAATTCTCAACACTTCAGTCTCCGGGAAATAGATATAGGAGTTGACAACACTTGATGGCATAGTATGCAGGCAGCAAAAATTATTCCTCACAAAAAATAGCCTCCGGAAAACTCCAAAGGCTATATCAATAATCAATTAATGCTATAAAAACATTATATCTCTATTTCTTCACGAATTTAAATTCATGAGATTCGAAATTTTTAGTAGTAATTCTTAAAACATAAACTCCCGCGGAAAGTGAAGAAACATCAATCTTCTGATCAAATGCATCAGTTCTTACCAACCTTCCGTCTACGTTATAAATCTGGATCGTCTGTCCGTTATCAATTCCTGAGATACGGATCACATCAGATACTGGATTCGGGAAGATCTGAATCTTGGTTTTTGTCACATCCGTTGTTGCCAGTGAGGTGCTGTGTACATCGCCTGTCAGAGTAGAATTAACTCCCGTAAGATTTCCTCCGCACTGTCCGGCCGTACCGGTTGGTACTGCGTTTTCTATCCATGTTCCAAAGGTATTACTCGGAGGTCTTGGACTGGCATTGTTTCCGGTTGAATTGTAATAGATCAGCGTAGGAGTGGTAAATGTTCCATTTCCTTCATCTGCAAGGAATTCCCATCTTGTAAGAGCGTTATTCCACTTGATTTTAAACTCACACGTTCCTAGTCCGCCGCAAGGTTGTCCATCCACCGGTGTCGTGATGTAAATATTTTTGTTATTGGCATCAACTCCGGTTTTCGTGAAAATAAAATTCTGGTTGTCAAACAGATTATGACATCCATTGAAAGTGATGGTCTGTGCGGCCATCGAACTTCCAAGAACTATAGCTAATAAGTATAGAGTTTTCATAACTTATTAATTAAAAGATGGATAAACACCCTGTGTTGCAATGATACATCTCAGCGTTACATAAGGCTGTCTGTTTTCATGAGCCTGGTTGCCTCCCGTAGGATTTACCATAGTGGCCTTCATGGTGGTATTGGCAGTGGCGTCAGAATATTCTTTGTCTAAAAGCTTAGTGTCTGCAGGAAGATTTCCTGTAGGGGTATTCTGGTTTCCTTCTGCAGTTACTGCATTTATCGTATGGCTGTGAGCAGGAATTTGCTGTTGGGTCAAAGTAACACTTTCACTTCCTCCCATTTCTCCGATCAGATAGTTCTGACTAATACCAGGTCCTTGCCCCTGAGAAAGAGGTATTCTTCCTCTCATGTCCGGTAAAGCGAAATTTGTGGTTCCGTTTCCACCATAGGTAGTTCCTAACAGGGAAAAAAGAGCTGTGTTTTGTGCAATCGATAAAAGCTGTCCGTTACAGTCTGCCCATCCTACAGGTGTTCTGTTGTAAGGGACGAAAATAATTTGCCCAAGATAAGGGTCCATTTGTGCTTTTAAAGCGGACGAAAATGCGCTGCTTACAAGCAGTATGCATAATAGGATAAAGTTTTTCATGATGATTAGTTTTGTTGATGTAAAATTATAAAATATTTCCAATAAAATAATTATGAAAAGAAAAAACCTTTCAGAATTAACTGAAAGGTAAGATTATATTAATGTAAACTTATGGTATGTTAGATTTTTCCTCTATTGGCCCAGCATTTTATGATAATCGGCAATATGAAGGTAGCCTTCTTCCTTTATGCTTACATCAAGGTGATGCTTTCTGGCTGTCTCATGGATTTCCTTAGGCAGCATACTTCCTTTTTTGCTGAGCTCAATACTCATATCTTTAAGAAGATCCAAATGAAGAATAAGGTCTTCTCTTGTCTTTTTTGCCAGGTCCTGCATCAGTTTTTCTATTTTTTTATCCGTTATATTCTGCTGCATACGGTGAGGATATTCTTCAAAGCTGTACACAGCCTGAAACTCTTCGTCAAATCCATATTTTCTGATGTAATCGGAAGCAAGAATGGTTGCCTGTTCCCTGTCGTGGCTTCTTCCTATGCTTGCATTGTTTTCGCCAAATATAATTTCTTCGGCAATTCCTCCAGCAAGATAAATTTTGACTCTGTCCAGAAGACTTTCCTTGGTATCATGAATCTGGTGAGGGAAAGTAAATCCTGCGGCATAACTGCTGGCCACTTTGCTCTTCAGCTGCAATGGGGCAAAACCGGTATACAGCATATAACAGACAGCGTGTCCGCATTCGTGAACACTGATATTGGCAACGGCATCCTGCTGATTGGACTGTCGGATACTGTCGATTCTTCCGGTATAAGGGATATCGATGATACGTCCACCTACTTTTCCGGAGATCTTTTTTTCTTTGACATGATAATCAATTTCGATGCTTTTATCGTCATGAGTGATCGCTTCAAAAAGAAATTTGCTGAGGTTCGTATCCAGAATGTCCACTACGCTGCTGAATACAGGACGTACACCCTGAACAGGAAATACACCGTTTCTGTAGATCAGGTCATTGACGTTTTTAGTGATTTTTAAACTGATCCCGAACTTTGATTTTGTCTTTGTCTTAAGATTATTGATTTCCCTTTGAACCAAATGTTCAAAGTCTTCCGTCTTCAATGAAAAATAAATCAGATGAATGTTTCCGAATCTGGCTACCTGCTCAGGACGGAATTTCCTGGAAAGTGCATTTTTTATATCAACAACGGTGATTTTCTTTGTAAAGGCGTGATAGATATTGGCATCAATGTCTGCTTCGCTGGTCTCGCGGGACATCTGAAAAGCTTCATCCAGGTTTCCGCTGATGATGATCAGCATTTTGCTGTAATCTACCGGTTCATAGATCTTTTTCTCTTTCTGCTTTTTGAGGATCAGCTTGATCATATCTTCCTCCTTCATATCAATGATGCTCATGACATCATCTTCCATGCTGAGGTATTTCTTCAGTTCTTTGGCGTCCCAGAGATTCAGATATGGATTTTCATCCATTTCCGTTTCGCCGTTCTTTTTGCGTCTGTCATTTTCTTTTTTACGCAGAAGATAAGAGAATAGATAATGCTCAAGATCATCGCGTTCCTTTTTACTTAGTTTGCCATCACTCAGAAGTTCCCAGAAATCAGTGAACTTAGTTTGCGGTACCGGAGTGCCGTCAGGATCTATAGTATTAAAGCGCTGGATCTCGTCAAAGAGAACAATGCTCGGTTTTTCGTCATTGAGGCGGTTGCTCTGCAAAATATCTGAAACACTTTTGCTCCAGGTCGTTTCATCACTGTTGCTCAGTTCTATCTCTGCAAAACGGTTCTGAAATTCCAGAAACCGAACGGTCTTTCGCACCAGATCCGTCTTTCCTACGCCTGTCATTCCCCATAGATTGATCACCACAGGGCGTGTCAGGATTTCCGGCATCAGGTACCAGATCTGAATGTATTCCATTAAATCATCAATAATTTTATCAATTCCGATGAATTCTTTTTTCAGAAATGCTTTGCAGTCGTCCAGCTTCTTCTTTTTCTTCTGGATCTCTTCTTTATCAATAATCATGCGTGAAAAATACGCTATTTTTTTAAATTATCCTTAAAATCGTCAATTCTGTAATCAGTCAGGGCATTTCCCTTTTCTATTTTTTCCTTGGAGTAAAGCCTGAAATCGTTTTCCGTCTTTTCTAAAAGGTGATCATAAGGCCCTACATGTGAAATCAATTTAACCAAAACCGGAGAAATTTCAAGACAGATAAAAAGTCCCATAATAAAGGCTGCTGCCAGACCTATGATCGCAGAATTCTTCCCAAGTTCATCCAATGCCTGCAATCTCGCTGCAAAACCGTTGAATTTATCTTCAAAGGTTTCCGAAGATTTTCTTTCCGTTTCCAGATTCGTATAGACTTTGGAAATTTCTTTATCCAGATATTCCACTCTCGGGGCATTTTGTTTCTGAAAATTTTCCAGATCCAGACGGCGTTGTTCCTTCAGTTCCTGCTTACGTTTTGCATTAGGACCATAACCTTCCTTTCCACTGGTCAGGCCGGATTGTTTCCCAAGAATTTCTTTTTCAAGTTCTACCGCTGCCGAGTCATAAGCCTTCTGATACTGAATGGTTTTTTCAGCAATCTGATTTTTTTCTGTTTCAAACGGACCGCTCTGCTTTAGGATTCTACCGCTCATTTCGCCCTCAAGCTGTTTTTTGTTTCTCTGAATAATGGTATTCAGCTGTTTGTTCACCTCCTTTTCAAAAATTTTAAGTTCAAGAGGTTTGGAAATAATAATTCCCAGGAATGTAGCCAAAATCAGACGGGGAATCGCCATCAGAATCTGATTCCACCATGTTCCTGTTTTTTTGATAGAGGAAACAATATATCTGTCCAGATTAAAGATCATTAATCCCCACAGGATCCCGAATCCTATTGAAGTCCATACATTATCAAATACCGTATACATGGCATAACCTGCAGACAGGGTAGCAAATACTGCGGTGAACAATACAATCCCGCCGATTCCGGAAAATTTATTCCATTCACTGGGGGTCTTTCTTAAAATATGGATGTTTCCTCCGGAGCATACCATCAGAAACTTCTGGAACCAGTTTATTTTATGATTCGCTTGATTTATAGTTTGTTGGTTTGTTTTCATTAGTGAAAATTTATACAAATGTAATACTAAAAATCATACCAATGTAAAAGATAGTATTATGTTTTGCCAAGTAATTAAATGTTTTAATTTAATTAATTGGATATCAATTTTTTAGATTTTATTTAAAAAAAATGCATCAGATTCAATAATTCATAGTGATGGATTTATTATTTTAATAATAAATATTTATATTTGCGTCGAATTAATCAAAAAATTAGTGAAAAATGAAGAAAATAAGTATTCTTTCGGTGCTTTTGTTGTTTTTTAATGCTTTTTCTCAAAATGTTGAACATTTTTGTGGTTTTGATGAAGAAATGAGAAAAATGGACATAAGATTTCCAGAATTAAAGAAAAATAGAGAAGAAGTGGAAGCCAGATTAAGTAAAATGGACAAGCATTCTTTTCTTAACAAAGTAGGCGGAACAACTTCTTGGAATGGTCTGTATACTGGACAAACCTTTGAAATCCCAATTGTAGTACACGTTATTGAATCAAGTGCATCAGCTAATTCAAATTTGGCTTTAACAGACCAAGATGTAATCAACTGGATTGACAGAGCCAATAAAATGTATGCCACTACTTACGGAAACGGTTTTTATGCAGAAGGAGCAGGGGCAGCAGGAGGAAATGTGATTCCTTTTAAACTTGTATTAGCTAAAAGATCACCAACCTGTGCACCCACCAACGGAATTGTAAGATATAACGGAAGTAACATTCCTTTATACGACACCAGAGGCGTAAAGTCTGCAGCTTCAGGTAACGGAGCCAGCGACAGTCAGATCAAAACACTGGCGCCACACTGGCCTGAAACCTCTTATTTCAATATTTATGTAGTGATAGGATTTAACGGACAGCAGCAACAGTCCGGCGGATTAATGGGATATGCAAGATTTCCGGAATCTTATGACTATTTCTACGAAAGCTTTATGAAGGTGGCTACCCTTAAAAATCTGCACGATACTACGCTTACTCATGAACTGGGACATGCTTTCGGATTGTATCATACGTTCCAGGGGGTTGATTATACGGTTCAAAACGCATGCCCTGCCAACAATAACTGTGCAACGGACGGGGACAGAGTTTGTGATACGTCACCTTCAAGAAGTATGTACGGTGTAGCCGTTCCGAATAACACCACTATAGATCCGTGTACCAATCAAAATCATGACGGAACGCAGTATAATGTAATGAATTACACCAACTCTAACCGTAAATTTACGGAAGGGCAGAGAGACAGAGCGATCATGCTGATGATGGAATACAGAAAAAACCTGATCACTTCAACAGCAGGGCAGGATCCGGCAGCGGTTATCCCATCTCCTGTAGCAGTCGTGGCAGCACAGTGTAATCCTTCAGGAATTGTAAATCCTGCGAATAATAACTTCGGAATCGGGGCTTCAAGAGTACAGTTCGGAACGATAAGCAGTACAACAAATGGATATGATTCTGACGAGCCTGCTCCGAAGTATTATGAAGATTATTCTGCGGCAACCTGTATCAGACCAGCTTATTATACAGATATTCCTTCCAACGCAAGTACGGAACTGAAAGTGACTTATGATAATGGCTTTAGTCAGGCAGATAAGTTTAAAACTAAAGTGTGGATTGATTATAACAACAACGGAGTATTTGAAGAATCTGAGATAGTAGCCAATGATTTGTCTGCTTCTATGGCTTCGGGAGCAAGAAAAGTTGTTACCGTAAACGTTACGCCTCCTGCTACAGCTTTAACGAATACTTATTTAAGAATGAGAGTTTCTGTAGACGCGGCTACCTTTAATGGAGCTGTACTTGCTGATGGCACTTCATGTTCACAGGTTCAGTATGGGCAGGTAGAAGATTATGCAGTAAGAATAACCGGAGTTTTAGGAACTTCTGATGTGAAAAGCAATGCGGCAGAAGCAAAAATTGTTTATCTGAAATCTGAAAATAAACTGAAACTCTCGGGTAATGGAATTTTTGGAGATTATCAGATCTATGACCTAAGCGGTAAGCTTATCCAAAAAGGAAATACAAAGACCAACGAGATCCAGATCGAAAGAGCACTTCCAAAAGGAGCATTTATTATCAATTACTCCGATAAGAACAAAAACGGATCGAAGAAGTTTTTAAACAATTAATTCTGAATTATTCAAATACTAAAGCCCCTTAATTGGGGCTTTTTTTATATCATTATTTCAACCTGTCCGGATTTTGTTTAAGGAAGCTTTCCCACCCGCTGAATGATTTGGTGTCCGCTATCGTCCCGGAATTGAAATGATGGCACACGGCAACCGCAAGACCATCCGAGGCATCCAGATATTTGGTAGGAAACTCTTTTAGATTTAAAAGATTCTGAAGCATTCCCGCTACCTGTTCCTTGCTGGCGTTTCCGTTTCCGGTGATGGCCATTTTAATTTTTTTCGGAGAGTATTCCGTGATGGGAATATTTCTGTGAAGACTGGCTGCCATGGCAACTCCCTGAGCACGGCCCAGTTTAAGCATACTTTGCACATTTTTTCCAAAAAACGGAGCTTCCAGAGCTACTTCATCTGGATGATATTCATCAATCAGAGCTAATGTTTTGTCGAAAATATACTTCAGCTTCGTTTCGTGATTCGGATATTTTTTCAGGATTAATTCGTGAATAGAAACCATCTCCATTTTGCCTTTTTTTACGGAAATAATACCGAAACCCATAATGGCC
This sequence comes from Chryseobacterium sp. OV279, assembly GCF_900128945.1. Classification (GTDB taxonomy): domain Bacteria; phylum Bacteroidota; class Bacteroidia; order Flavobacteriales; family Weeksellaceae; genus Chryseobacterium. Next base: position 42,945 of record NZ_FQUD01000001.1, read on the forward strand.
GTTCCGGGATCAATGCCTAAAATTATCTTCTCTGAAATCATGGGTCAAAGATAGGATATTCTAAACTTTTTTATCAGAGAAAAAGAGGATTTAAAATAACGGGTGTTTGGGTAGATAAAATTAACCTGTGTTCTGGACAAGACATTTATTTTTAGATTTCAGATATTAGATATGGCACTGAATATTTGGGACTTTTTTCCAGGATTTTTAGCTGCTATTATGTTTCGGGATGCGGGTTTCATCGTTCAAACCTGAAACGGCCTTTACGTGCATAGACTAGATCAATTTCAAAATCTGTTGAGAGGTAACAAGATTTTTTTGACGCAAAGAAATTGATTATTGTATTCATAAAGGGGAGCAAAGGAGGAATCAATTTCATTGATTCTATGAAGCGGTTGTTATATGCAGATCGCTTCATCAGTGACGCAGTCACAGTCTTTGGCTTCCTCAAAACTAAAGGCTAACAAGATAAAGCTTTGCGTCAAAAAAAGCTTCCCAATGCTGTGGGCTGATGATTACTGCTTTGAACCACGAAACCCATAGTACCAAACGTACTAGCTGCTAAGATTCCCAAAAAAAGTCTCACATCTCCAATTTTATATCTGAAATCTGATGTCTGAAATCTGATATCTGAAAAAATCTTAACTCCAACTTTCATTAGTTTAAAATATAAATCTCTGCTCTAATTTTAAATAAAAAATATTCAATGTATCGGGAAATATGTATAACTTTAAAATAAAATGTGCCATGAAAAATTTACTTAATTTATTTATTGTTCCCGTGCTTCTGTTATTCAGTTTTCAGAAAAACAGTGCGTTAGGTTATTTTGGGACTAAAACATCCGGTGCTGAGATCCGGAAAGAAGGTAAGATTGTTTATCTGTTTTTCAGGACGGATAAAGAAGCTTCCGGGAAAGAAAGAATTATCCTTCAGGAAAAGAAAGTGGCTGAAGGAATGCTGAAATTTACCCCTTCTTTTGACAGGAGTGAAGTGGAAGCCGGAGATTTTATTGTGATTCTGTCTGATGCAGGTGGAAAGGAAATTATGAAACAGCTGGTGAAAAATCCACTGCATCCTGAAATGGAAGTTTATGAAAAAGAAGGCGTCAGCAGAAAGAAAATTCCTCTTGACAATGCTGAATTCAGTGTAAGGTATTCCTATTCTGAACAGATTCAAACCGTAAGAATCGAAAAAGTGACCGAATCCGAAAATCAGCTTTTATTCACCCAAAAACTATAGCCATGAGAAAAATTTTATTATCCCTTTTCGTTGGCAGCTGCTGTGCTGCACAAACCTTTCAGACCGTTCCCCTTCTTCAGAACGGAACGAATGATAAACGGATTATTATTGCGGTATTGGGTGACGGTTTTACCACGGCCCAGCAGAATTCCTTTGTCTCATCAGCGCAGGCTACCGTCAATTATCTTTTTACAAAAAGCCCTTACACAGAATATAAAAACTATTTTAACGCCTATGCAGTAAAGGTCGTTTCTACCGCTTCAGGTGTAAAACATCCTGGAACAGCGACTGATGTCACTGAGCCTGTCATTCCGGTGTCCAATCCTAATAATTATCTTGGTTCTTCTTTTGATTTCGGGGTTCACCGATGTATTTACAGCAATACGACAAATAAAGTAGGCCAGGTTCTGGCTGCCAATGTTCCGGATTACGATATTACTTATGTGTTGGGTAATTCTACAGAGTACGGAGGATGTGGCGGTTCGTATGCATTCGCGTCTCTCAACGGATCTTCCAATGAAATTGTTGTTCATGAATTAGGACATTCATTTGGAAAACTGGCCGATGAATATTGGTTTTCCGGCTCCGGAGAGTCTCCCAACAAAACCCAGACCTCCAATCCTGCCACCGTAAAATGGAAAAACTGGGTAGGACTGAACGGAGTAGGAGTATATTCGTATTCAGAAAGTCCTTCATGGTACCGTCCGCACCAAAGTTGTGAGATGAGGTACCTTAATCAGCAGTTTTGCTCAGTATGTAAAGAAGCTATTATTGAAAAAATTCACTCATTGGTATCTCCGGTAGATTCTTATACACCTGCGAATACGTCAACGGTGAACGCCAACTCCAATGTAACCTTTACCGTGAATGAAATTCTTCCGATTCCTAATACACTGGTTAATTCCTGGAAGCTGAACGGAGCACTACTCGCATCAACATCCAATTCACTCACCGTTTCTCCATCCCAGTTGAATGTAGGAAATAATACCCTGATTTTTTCGGTGAATGATAACAATCCATTGCTTAAGGTGAATAACCACAGTACCCTTCATTTTACCAATGTCACGTGGACGCTGAATAAATCTGCTGCCAAAAAAATGACAGAAGTGAAAGCCGAAGAAAGAAGATACAGCATATATCCCAATCCTTCAGATGGTGAATTTTTTATCAAAGGAAAACAGGAATTCGCGGGAAATACCAGACTCGAGCTGTATGATACATCAGGAAAGCTGATTCGTATAAAATCAGATCTAAAAGACCGTTCAACATTGTTGGTTGATATTAAAAATCTTCCTGCCGGAACATATCTTGTAAATGCTTATGAAAATGAAGGAATGATTATTTCGCAGAAAATTGTGAAAGAGTAGAAGAGGAAGGAAAGGTTAGAAGATGGAAGAGGGGAGATGGAAGTTACTGTTAGACCTTTAATTTCTTGCAGCCATCAAATTAATCTTCGACACTCAAGCTTCCTTATTCAATAAATGCCGGTTGTAAAAGCCGGCATTTATTGTTGAATATTGACTCCTGTGAGTTTCTTTTCTGCGATGGGAACCCAATTCTGATCATGACGGAGAAGTAGTATTTTATCAACGATGAATTTAGTTTTGTATTCTTTTTCTTTGTAAACTTCCCATGCTTTCAGGTAGTTGTCATAGCTGAGGTCTCTATAGCCAACGGTCATATGAGAATGGAAAGAATATTTGATAAAATTGAAATGCTGTTTTACATTTTGATGAAGGATGTTTAAATTGTCATTCGGTTCAGGCTGTACAAAGAGGACAGGACTTTTTGGATTTGGAAAACTTCCAAAACCGTTTAGTTTTATTTCAAAGGGAGGCAGATCGGTGTTTATCTTTTGAAAAGCTATATGAATATCACTTTCCAGCTCCAACTCTCTGGAGAAGGGCGGAAATAGAGTGATGTGAGCATCATTTTTTAATGCTTTTGAATTGTCATAGTTCAAAACGAGATCTTCTTTAAAAATCTTCACCTCGTCAATAACTTCCTGTGGAGGATAGATCGCGATGAAATACATTTTTTTCATACAGCAAATTAAGGTTTTTTGAGAAAAATTTTATACATAAGAAAATTATGCATAGATTTGAAAGGTATAAAAAAAGATCAGTTGAAAAAAAACAGTCTTTATAAAGGAACACTCCAGAACATTATTTTGAAGCTACTTTCAAAAGAGGTGAAAATGTATGGATATCAGATCACGCAACGGGCAAAAGAACTTACGGAAGGCGAGCTTGAAATGACCGAAGGTGCGCTGTATCCTTTGCTGCACAAACTCGAAAATGATGGGATGATCACTTCAGAAATTCAGAAAATCAACGGCAGAGACCGGAAATATTATCTTTTGACCGAAAAAGGAAAAAAACATCAGGCTGTTCAGGAGAATGAAATGAAAAGTTATTTGTTAAACCTAAATACCATTTTTAACATATGATGACCGAGGTACAGGAAAATGAGGTGACGGACTATCTTATCTTTCAAAGGCTTCCACTGGATATTTTGTTGGAAGTAAAAGACCATATGATTTCGCAGATTTCAGATATCCAGCGTAAAGACCATTTAAATTTTGATGAAGCTTTCTTAAAGACCAAAAGATTGTGGGAAAATGAGTTTAAAATGACGAGTTATTCTATTTTTTACTCAGAGCTGATTCCTGTGATTGTCAAGAAAATTATTAAAGGAAACAATAATAAAATTCTTAAAAAGTCATTGTTATTAGCCTTAATTTCTTTTGTCATTAACCTTTTGCTGATTTACAGTTCCACCAGCAAGGAACAATATGCTCTGTTCTTTAGGATACAGAATTCTCTGTTTTTTCTGGCTCCGGTTTTAGTCTGGGCATTCCACTACAAAATCCGAAAATTTATAAGAACAGATTTCAAGTATAAAGGGAAACTGTTTTATACCATGTATCAGCAAAATATGGGTTTACTGGTGATATGCCTGATGTCGATTGCGCAGGTCATTACCAAAGACGGAAACTCAATCTACCAGTTTTTTAAAACCCAGAATCATGATGAATTGATCAGCGTTGTGATTTCTCTCGCCTTTATTTTTACACTGCAGACATTTATGATTTTTGGACTATTCAATTTCTTTGAACATAAAAAGTCTCTTAAAAAACTTCAGAATTTTCTACAGACTGCAGCGTGATAGACTGAAGAATCAACTGAAAAATACCATTTAACATTTATTAAACATGATAAATACGGCACAGGAAATCGAGATCATACAGTATCTTATTTCAAAAAAACTGAATCAGAAACTATTGTTGGAAATCAAAGATCATTTTATACTTCAGATATCCAACCTGATGGAGGAACAGAATGAAGGTTTTCAGGAAGCTTTTCTCCAGACCAAAATGAACTGGAAAAACGAACTTGAAATGGTAAAAGCTGATTTTTTATCGGCAAGAAAAATTACCAGAATTGAGAAAGATATTCTTCAGACCCGTTTCAAAAAAATGAGTGTTTATGCACTGGCTTTTTCACTGATTTTTTCAGGCTTGTTCTATCTAAAACCCGATTTGTATAATGATGGACAAATCCTGTTTTTATTGACCATATTAGGTTTTTCGGTGTATAATTTCATGCGGAAAACGATGAATCTCAACGGCTATTTTCAGATGAGCTTTCATCCTCTTCTTTTGAAAAACTTTTTTGCAGGAGCGGCATTGATTGCAATTTCATGTTTCTTTTTTAAAGATGTTCATACGGCTCTTTCTGTGATGATTAAACCTTTCTTTCTTTTTGCTGCAGCTATTCAGACCCAGCTTTTATACTGGAATGCAAAGAAAATTAATGTTTTGATTTAAGCTGTAAAAGCGTATTCTCCAGGTTATCCGTCATTTTTTTAACTTCAACATGAGGCCTGAAAGTAGAACTTTTGCCCTTTTCTTCATCCGCAATATTTGATAAAATCAGGACGGAGGTTTTGGTTTGCGGATAATAAATGTTCAGGGAAGGGGAGCCTTTTACATAACCGCTGTGAAAATAACTTTCCGGCTTGCCAATATTCATCATGATCCCGTATCCATAACCCATTTTCCCAAGAATTGCATGGTGTCTTTCAGCGCTTTTAGATGTGAACTGTTTTAAAGTTTCCGGTTTAAGAATTTTTCCACCATACAGAGCATTATTCCATGAGTGAAGATCATCTATGGTAGAAAGAATACCGCCTGCAGGAGTGCCAATGTCTTTACTTCCAAGTCGCTTGGGCATATTGGGAACTTCCTGAGCATTTTTTTCATTACGCAGATAAGCACTGGCAAAGTTATTTCCTTCAAAAGTATTTCCGGTAGAAGAATTTTTCATTCCTGCTTTTATGAACAGTTCCTTTGCATTTTCATCATAAGATTTTCCGGAAACGGTTTCTACAATTTTACCCAAAGCATTAAAACCGTCATTAGAATAAAAGAAATCCGAACCGCTTTTAAACATCAGTTTTCCTCCGAAAGTATTAAGCCCTGAGGTATGATTCAAAAGCTGATGAATGGTGATGTTTTCATACTCTTTAGCCTGAAATTCCTTTAGATATTTGGATGCCTTATCGGTAAGATTCAGTTTTCCCTGTTCCATCTGAAGAAGAACCATAGCTGCAGTGAACTGCTTGCTTACAGAGCCAATGGCAAAAACAGTACTGCTGTCGATCTTTGTTTTCGTTTTAAAATTTGAATAACCGTTTTCCTTCCGGTACAGTTGCAGTGAGTCCTTGAAGACAGCAATACTTCCGTTGAAATTATATTTTTTAAAGACAGAATCAATCTGCTGCTCCAAAAGGGTTTTCTGGAAAGCCGTTACCGTAGAATCAATGATGGCATTTTTGTCAACCGGTTTTATTTTGGGAATTTCGGTTGTACATGAACATAAAAAGTAGAAAAGGAACAGGAATGTAATTTTTTTGATCACAGGTGTGTTTTTAGGATTAAAATTGAACTTATTGATCGTAAGAATAATACCTATTTAAAGGTAAGAAATTTCTTAGAAGTCTCAAAGAGATGCAAAATTTATGCTAAAACAAGGGATTGTGTTTATAAGTATTTTTATTTTTGAATAGATGATCAACGACTATCGTGAAAAAGTATTTGTCTGAACGAGTTATGAGTTTTAACGCAAAGTTATATACTAATTTAACCATGTCAAGGTTCAAAACCTTGACATGGTTAACAGGACTACCATTATCCCGAGTTCAGGTTAAATACGGTAGCAGCATTTATTTCAGGATCAGATCACAAAACCAGAAAACATAGGCTTCGTCCTGGTCATCAGGGTTAGCTTTCGGTTTTGGATACGTTTTCTTGACCGTTTCACCAATTTCAAACTGAACAGGTTCTCTGAAGATAGGCCCATCAAAAGTAAATGTATGGAATTCTCCGTTTTCTCCACAGGGATCCACGTTTTTTGGAAGGTCACGGATAAAGTCCCGGTCAATGATTCTCCCTGCGAAACTTTTATCAAGATAGGTTTCATTCACGCAGGTGACGATGGTTTTAAAACCAAGATCCAGAAACTCGTGGATAAGATCTGTCGTGTTCTGTTTCCAAAGCGGAAAAACACCTTCCATACCTATTGATTTCAACTGGTCCTCACGGTATTTCCGGAGGTCTTCCAGAAAAATATCTCCAAAAACAGACTGCGTGATTCCCATCGCCTGAATTTCAGACATTGTCTTGTTCATGAGTTCCCGGTATTCTTCCATAGACGGTTCTTTAGGAAGTTCCATTTTAATCAATGGCAATCCCAGACTTTCAGCCTGCTTTTCCAATAGAGAAATATGAACACCGTGCATGGAAATTCGCTGAAATTCTTTGTTAATGCTGGTTAATAGGGTAATGACTTCAGAACGGTTTTCCTGCAGGGTTTTATAAAGGGCAAGCGCAGAATCTTTTCCGCTGCTCCAGTTGAATACGGCTTTGGGTTTCATATCGCAAACATAGTAAATATTGAAGATAAAAACCTTTTGGAAATGATCAATGCGATTACAGCTTTGTTATCTGATTCCTGCTCCAGATCTTAATTTTTTCTGCGGTATGATAAGACTATTCCCTACTGAAAATTGTAATCTTTTCCAAGAAGTTCTTCGGCATAGGTTTCCGGTAGAAAATAAGATTCTATATCGGAACCGTTTTTATTTTTATCATAATCCTCATAAGAAATTTCTTCACCATCTAAGAAGTACAGTGTATTTTTATTATCAGGGTTAAAGTTGATCTCTTGGGCTTTGTCAATATTTAAGTTTAACGGACTGCCTTCTTTTGAACGTCTGCTGTTGGCGGATAAAAACAGCTTGTTTTTATTGGATTCATTTTCGAAAACATAGATGTTTTTGAAGCTGATGTCTTCTTCAGAAATACCGATTTCCCCGGAAAAAAAAGAATAGGTAGAGTATTTTTTGGAAAGGGTAAGAATGCTTGTTTTATTGTATTGCTGTACTGTTTCTTTATTTCCTGAAATGTTAAATTTCAATGTTTTTGTTTTAGATCTGTAAAACTCTCTGTCTTTATCCGGTGCGTCCTGTGTATCAGATGATGGGGCATAAAGAATCATGCCGATTTCCAGGGTTCTAAGCGTGTCTGCTTTTTTGGATTGGGCATTCAGGGCGGAGGTGAACATGGCGGCAATAAATATTCCGCTGGCAATTTTACGAAACGGAAGTTGGAAAAGGTTGTGATTTATTTTTGTTGTTTGTTCTTCTTCAGTATATAATCTGCTCTTCTGTATTTTTCCGCATACCGATGGATTTACATTCAGTAATGCCTGAATTTCCGCATCAGTTTTACCGGTAAGATCATATACTTTTTTCGAGCACAGGTCACAAAATTTTCCTTCTGCAGCCTGTTGCATTTTGTCCCAGTTTTCACTGCACGGACTTGAAATTTGAAATTCCTTTTTCATCATGGTCAAACTTTAGATTAAAAATACAAAAAAACCTCAAAGAAAATTCTCTGAGGTTTAATTTATATAAGTCAATCCTGCTCGGATTACATATTTCTTCTGTATTTACCACCTACTTCAAACAAAGCATTGGTGATTTGTCCAAGAGAACAGTACTTCACGGCATCCATCATCACGGCAAATAAGTTTTGCTGGTTGATGGCAGCATACTGTAGTTTTCTCAGGGCTTCCTGGGATTTATCTTCATTCGATTTCTGGAAATTATGAAGCGTTTCGATCTGAACCTGCTTTTCTTCTTCGGTAGAACGGATAACTTCTCCCGGACGAACCGTTGGTGAACCATCTTTTCCAAGGAAAGTATTTACCCCGATGATCGGATATTCTCCGGTATGTTTCAGCCATTCGTAATGCATAGATTCTTCCTGGATCTTAGAACGCTGATACATGGTTTCCATAGCACCAAGAACACCGCCTCTTTCTGTAATTCTGTCGAATTCGGTATACACTGCTTCCTCTACAAGATCCGTTAATTCTTCAATAATGAATGAACCCTGTAATGGGTTTTCGTTTTTAGCTAAACCTAATTCTTTATTGATAATCAGCTGGATAGCCATTGCTCTTCTTACGGACTGCTCGGTTGGTGTTGTAATCGCCTCGTCATACGCGTTGGTGTGAAGAGAGTTACAGTTATCATAGATAGCATAAAGCGCCTGAAGCGTTGTTCTGATATCGTTGAAATCAATTTCCTGTGCGTGAAGAGAACGTCCTGAAGTCTGGATGTGGTATTTCAGCATCTGGCTTCTTTCGTCTGCTCCGTATTTTATTTTCATGGCTTTAGCCCAGATTCTTCTTGCTACACGTCCGATCACTGAATATTCAGGGTCGATACCGTTGGAGAAGAAGAAAGATAAGTTTGGTGCAAAGTCATTGATGTCCATTCCACGGCTTAAGTAATATTCCACATACGTGAAACCGTTGGCCAGTGTAAATGCCAGCTGAGAAACAGGATTCGCTCCCGCTTCAGCGATGTGATATCCTGAAATGGAAACGGAATAGAAGTTTCTTACTTTTTCAGTAATGAAGAACTCCTGAACGTCACCCATTAATCTTAAAGCAAATTCAGTAGAGAAAATACAGGTATTCTGAGCCTGATCTTCTTTTAAAATATCGGCCTGAACCGTACCACGAACCGTGGCAATGGTTTTAGCCTTGATTTCAGCATAAGCATCAGCCGGGATTACTTCATCTCCTGTAATTCCCAATAGTTTTAAACCTAAACCGTTATTGGAAGGAGGAAGTTCACCGTTATATTTCGGTCTTTCTAAACCTCTGTCATCAAATTTTGCTTTTAAAACAGCTTCAACTTTAGCTTCCAGCTTGTGTTCAGCGATATATTTTTCAACATTCTGATCTATAGCAGCATTCATAAAGAAAGCCAGCAACATCGGAGCAGGACCGTTAATGGTCATCGAAACCGAAGTCATTGCATTAACCAGATCAAATCCTGAATACAGTTTTTTAGCATCATCAAGTGTTGCAATAGAAACTCCTGCGTTTCCGATCTTACCGTAAATATCCGGTGGTAAAGCTGGATCCTGACCGTATAAGGTTACAGAGTCAAACGCTGTTGAAAGACGCTTTGCATCCATTTCTGCAGAAACATAATGGAATCTTCTGTTGGTTCTTTCCGGACCTCCTTCTCCTGCAAACATCCTTGTCGGATCTTCACCGGTTCTTTTGAACGGATAAATTCCGGCGGTGTAAGGGAATCCTCCGGGTAAATTTTCCTGGCCTTTCCACTTGATCAGGTCGCCCCAGTCTGTATATTTCGGTAATGAAATTTTTGGAATTCTTAAGTGGGATAAAGATTCGGTAGAAGTTTCCACCTTGATTTCTTTTCCACGTACAAAATAAGAATAGAACTCTTCATGGAAGGCTTTTTTCGTGTCGTCCCAGGTTCTCAGGAAGTCGATGTTTTCCTGCTGAAGGTCTTTTTCTGCTTTTTGATATTCGGCGTCTAATGTTTCATTGGATAAGAAACTTTTTACGCCCTCGATATGATACATTTTTCTGGCAAGCTCAGCCTGCTTTTCAACGTTGGCATCATAAATTCTGTTGTTTTCAACAATTTCAGAAAGATAACGCACTCTTTTCGGAGGAATGATCGTTACTTCATCCGTGATTTCCTGCTCTACGAAGCCCTGTAAATTTAATCCTGAAAACTTATCATTTACTTTTTCAACAAGTCTGTTGTAGAGTTCAGTTGTCCCGTGATCGTTAAACTGAGAAGCTTTTGTTGCATAAACCGGCATATCGTCCAATGGACTTTCCCACAATAAATGGTTTCTCTGGAACTGCTTTCTTACAGCCTGAAGTGCATCAAGAGCACCTCGTTTATCAGATTTATTTAATGCTACAAGATCTGCGTAATCTAGCATGTCGATCTTTTCAAGCTGCGTAGAAGCACCATATTCAGGGGTCATTACATACATTGAAACATCCGCAAAATCTGAAACTTCCGAACCGGACTGCCCGATACCGGATGTTTCAAGAATAATAACATCAGGAGCAGCCAGCTTCAGTACATTCAATGCAGAATGGATGAAAGGGGAAACGGAAACGTTATTTTCTCTTGTTGCCATAGAACGCATATAAACTCTAGGGTCATTGATCGCGTTCATACGGATTCTGTCTCCAAGAAGGGCACCTCCCGTTTTCTTTTTGGAAGGGTCAATGGAAATGATGGCAATTTTTTTATCAGGATTGGAACGGATAAAACGTCTTACCAATTCGTCGGTAAGAGAAGATTTTCCGGCTCCACCTGTACCTGTGATCCCGATAATCGGAATATTTAAGTCTTTTGATTTTTCGTCGATAGCTTTTACCAGTTCAGGTTTTTCGTCTGAAAAGTTTTCTACGGCTGAAATAATTTTAGCAATGCTTGTGGAGTTTTCAAAATCAATTAAATCCAAATCAGCGGCTGTGATATCTTTTCCTGTTGCAAAGTCCGATCTTTTAACCAAATCATCGATCATTCCCTGTAGACCAAGTTCACGGCCGTCATCCGGAGAATAAATTCTGTCGATTCCATAAGACATGATATCTTCAATTTCTTCGGGCAGAATAACACCGCCACCGCCACCAAAGATCTTGATCTGTGGTGAATTTTTCTCTCTTAGAAGATCGTAGATATATTTAAAATATTCGTTGTGACCTCCCTGGTATGAGGTTAAGGCAATAGCGTTGGCATCTTCCTGGATCGCTGTGTTTACAACTTCCTCTGCTGATTTATCGTGGCCAAGGTGGATCACTTCACATCCTGTTCCCTGGATCACGCGTCGCATGATATTAATCGCAGCATCGTGCCCGTCAAATAATGACGCCGCGGTTACGATTCTCACTTTGTTGGTTGGAGTATATTTTTGGGTTTCCATATAAAAACTAGAAAATTTCTGAATTTTCAAATATAATAATAAAATAAGAACCTTTTGGTTTTGTTTAATGATTTGATTTTAAGAGAATTGGTTGTAGATAATAGATTGGTTTTTTACCTGCTTATCAATCATTCGTTTAAAAATGATCAGTAAATTCTCTATTTTTGCATCATTATCTATAGAGTATGAAAAAGGCTTTGATGTATTTTGCGTTGGGAACAGTACTTAGTTTCCTGATCAATTATTTTTTTTACAGTTCTAAAAATATCAGTCTTGATATATATTATGCACTGTCTTTTGGAATAGCGTGGGGAATTGCCTATTATCTGGATACTCCTGATTTCACGCTGCCTCAGAAGCTGGGTATTTCTTTTGCCGTAATGGGAGTTTTGGTACTCATCGGGACAGGCCTATTCAGTCTGGAACAGGCTATTCCTTCCATACTTAAATTTTCTACGGTTTTTGTAGCGTACTATTTGATTGCGAGTTTCAGGGCAAACAAATCGCTGCGCCGCTAGTGCATGAGCAAAAAGCTGATGATTCCCAGTCCCATCAATAAGAAGGTAAACAGTATAGTGTTGATCGCAAATAATACAGCGCCTACTATAATGGTAAGAACAGGATGCGTTCTGTAAGTTCTGTAGTGGGCGATAAAAAAGTAACATCCTGCATAAATAATAGCAGCTGAGATAAAAAGTCCGTTCATTGCCATAGCAAAACTACTTTCATCAAAATAGCTCAATACTTTCTGAGTGACAAAAAGCAACAGGGTAAGAAGGAGTAAAAAGGAAAAGTAGTGGAGTGTAAAAACACCGTGGTCAAAATACCACCATTTTCTTTTGCTGTGAAAGATCCATAGCAGAAAAGCAAACAAAGGAAGATAAAGGAAAAGAGCTTTGGGTAAATTGTGAATCGAACTTTTTATAAACAGATTCGTGATCTCTCTTGGAGAAAGACCTTTTTCCTCCATTTCAAAAATCTTGGCGATAAACGGGCGGAAGGTTTCATATTTATGGCCGTTCTTTTCTTCCCGTCTGTCAAAATCTTCCATAGACTGTATTCCGATAAACTTTGTAATACTTTTACTTTGAAGCATATCCCCTACATCGATATCATCTTTTTTAGCATTAGCAGTATCCAAAGCCTTTGCTAAGGCTCCACCCGTAAGAGAATCTGCTTTTGCAACTTCCGGAGATTCTTTAAGAAGCTTTTGAACAGATTTATTTCCAATTACTTTTTCCTGAAGTTCTTTTTTTGTGATTTTTTCTTTTTCTGCACCCTGTTTTCCGAAATCCATATTAGCCACCTGGAATGAAATAAACAGGAATGTGACAAAACTTATGAAAATGTAAAGTTTTACAGGAGGAACAAATTGTGCTCTTTTGCCTTCCAGATAAATTTTGGTAAGTTTTCCCGGGTTGAAAAGAAGATTTTTCATAGTTCCCCAAAACTGTCCGTCATAATGAGTGAAGTCTTCAAAAAAGTGGGTGAACAGATAATAAAAGGGATGGCGGCTTTCGATATTCTCCTGTCCGCAGTGAGGGCAGAATCTTTCTTCGACCTGGTGCCCGCAGGTCAGGCATGTTTTATCTTCTCTGATTTTTCCGTGGCTCATGGATATGGAATATGGTTTGACGCAAATATAAATATTTCGTCAAATAAAATAATTAAATCGGTAAGCTTTTAGGTAAATGTTTAAAGTAAATTAATAAAGAAAGAGTTGAGGGACTAAACTCTTTACTTTATCAGGTGTGTTTTTAGAATCTTCGAAATATTTTTTTTCAACGGTCATTCATTTTACAAGTTCTGTGCCAAAAAGAAAACAGTTGTTAAAATCTATTAAAGCAACGTGAAAATCCGAAGGTGATATAGATTAAATAAAATATGTTTTCGGGTTACGAAAATTATTTGTACCTTTGCACACCCTTTTAGGGGAAAATTATGTTTAATCTTTAACTAAAACGTGTGAATACATTAAGTTACAAAACTGTTTCAGCGAACAAAGCTACTGCTAATAAAGAATGGGTTGTGGTAGACGCTGAAGGACAGCCGTTAGGAAGACTAGCTTCTACGGTTGCAAAGATTTTGAGAGGTAAGCACAAAACGAACTTTACACCTCACGTAGATTGTGGTGATAACGTTATCGTTTTGAATGCTGGGAAAATTACGCTTTCCGGAAATAAGTGGGCTGATAAGACTTACATCTGGCATACAGGTTACCCTGGTGGACAGAAGTCTATGACTGCGGCTGAACTTCAGAAGAAAGATTCTTTAAAAGTATTAGAGAAGTCTGTAAAAGGTATGTTACCTAAAAACAGATTAGGATCTGCTTTATTGAAGAACCTTTATCTATATGAAGGAACTGAGCACAAACATGAAGCTCAACAGCCTAAAACAATTAATGTTAACGAATTTAAATAATTAATTATGTCTATAGTTCACAAAATCGGAAGAAGAAAAACTTCTGTAGCTAGAGTTTATGTAAAGCCAGGTTCTGGTGTGATTACAGTAAACGGTAAAGATGCTGCAACTTATTTCTCTACAGACGTGATGGTTTATAAACTAAACCAACCGTTCATCCTTTCTGAGACTGTTGGTCAGTATGACGTTACCGTAAATGTTTTCGGTGGTGGTAATACAGGTCAGGCAGAGGCTATCAGATTAGGTATTTCAAGAGCTTTATGCGAGATCAACGCTGAGTTCAGATTAGCATTGAAGCCTGCTGGTTTACTTACAAGAGACGCAAGAATGGTGGAAAGAAAGAAGCCAGGTCAGAAAAAAGCAAGAAAGAGATTCCAATTCTCAAAACGTTAAGATTTCTTGTGGGCGAATGGCTTATGGCTGTTGGCTACAGAAATGTATTAAATTTTTTTTAAACTTAATCTCGGCGCAAAGCCAATTGCCACAAGCAAACAGCAAACCGCCAATTGCCCGTTACGTTTAGCATCCAAACACTTCTCCCATCTAAAGAAGTTGTTGATTGTTTAAGAAACGGAAAGTAAACTAACAAAAACAGAAAACATGGCAAAAGCAAATGTAAAAGACCTTTTAGAGGCTGGCGTACACTTCGGTCACATGACCAGAAAGTGGAATCCAAATATGGCTCCATACATTTTTATGGAGAAAAACGGTATTCACATTGTAGACTTACATAAAACAGCAGTTAAATTAGATGAAGCTTGTAGTGCTTTAGAAAAATTAACTTCTGCAGGTAAAAAAGTTCTTTTCGTAGCGACTAAGAAGCAAGCGAAAGAAGTAGTTGCAAAGCATGCTGCTGAACTTAATATGCCTTATATTACAGAAAGATGGCCTGGAGGTATGTTAACGAACTTCGTTACAATCAGAAAGGCGGTAAAGAAAATGAACCATATCGACAAAATGAAAAAAGACGGTACGTTCGAAACTTTATCTAAAAAAGAAAGATTACAGGTAGACAGACAAAGAGCTAACCTTGAGAAAAACTTAGGTTCTATCTCTGACATGGTTCGTCTTCCTTCTGCAATCTTCGTTGTAGATATCATGAGAGAACACATCGCTGTAACTGAAGCTAAGAAATTAGGTATTCCAGTTTTCGGTATTGTTGATACAAACTCTGATCCAAGAAAAGTAGACTTCGTTATCCCAGGAAACGATGATGCTTCTAAGTCTATTGATATGATCTTAAACATTGTTTCTGATTCTATCAAAGAAGGTCAGTCTCAAAGAAAAGCTGATAAAGAAAAATCTAAAGAAGAAGGAGAAAAGGTATCTGCTGAAACAGATGCTGATTTCGATGCTGAATAATTAAAGATTTTCTTTAATATAGGAAAAACGCTGGACCCAGGTCCAGCGTTTTTTTGTTATATATTGTATTTTAAAAACAGGAATAATAATAAACATGTTATAAATATCCAATGTAATAAGAGAAAACCCGCTTCATAAAGCGGGTTTTTATTTAGTTGGTAAGCTTAATAGCATATGATGTTGAAATGAATTTCGTAGACTGGTAAGAAGCATTGCAGAGCATTCCGGACAATCTGTAATTCTGGTTTTTAGGAACCATCGTATAACCCACTTTACCGGAAGCTATCGGAATCTTTTTAAAGAAACCGTTTCCACTTACCGTAAGAACCATATTGCACCGTGACTGATTTTCTACAGAAATCGACGTTTTGGGATTGGAGGGAGAATCTGCATTCAAAAGATCATTTAAAACATCTGCCGTTTCAGGTTTGTAGGTTTTAATAAGCTCGGCATATTCCCTTTCCGTACTGGCTGAACTGCTTCCTGAACCGGTAGGATAAGTAGTTCTTGTAGGGTAGTTACCGTAATTCACATTACAGCTTATATTTGATAATAAAAGAACTGATAAGACAGAAAGTGCAGCTGCTTTTTTCATTGAAGATTCATTTGAAATTGAGTAGGATAAATATAATAAAAAAGAGACTGAAAATACAGTCTCTGATCTTTATGAATTTTTAGCTTATACGGAATTTGGTATAGGTTATCGTCTTTCCTTTCGCTGAAAAAAGCTCTTCGTAATATGTTTTTATATCTCTTAAATGTTCTGTACCCGGATCATATTCAGGAGCGCCATAGATATCATGGTGAGCACTGATGATTTCATGGCCTGCACCCTGTAGATACCCTAAAGTATAGCCATGCAGAAACTCTGAATCCGTTTTTAGATGAACGATTCCGCCTGGTTTCAGGAATTTTTTGTATCGTTCTAAAAAGTCAGGATGGGTCAGTCTGTGCTTGGTACGTCTGTATTTGATCTGTGGATCAGGGAAGGTAATCCAGATTTCGTCCACTTCATTTTCAGCAAAAAAATGATCTACAAGTTCGATCTGTGTTCTCAGGAAAGCCACATTATTCATACCACTTTCTACTGCTTCTTTAGCTCCGAACCAGAATCGTGCTCCTTTGATATCGATCCCGATGAAGTTTTTTTCAGGAAATGTTTTCGCAAGCCCTACAGAATATTCTCCTTTTCCGCAGCCCAGCTCCAGTACAATCGGATTGTCGTTCTTGAAGAATTCCTTTCTCCATGTTCCTTTAAGGGGAGAACCTTTCAGCGCATCTTCTCTGGTTGGTTGGATAACGTTCGGTAAAATCTTGTTTTCTGCGAATCTTGCTAGTTTATTTTTGCCCATCGAGTCATTTATAAAATCCCGCAAAAATAGCAAATTTTACATAGATTACATTGCCTTTTAAGTATAAAAGACATCTACTTAGTATATTTATAGTGGGCTTATGGTGCTGCCGAACTTCCCAATGCTACCATGATTGCTTTCTCGATTGTTTTTTGGGAAGCGTACTGCGCGCCGCAGACAAGGCTGGTGAAGAGATACTGGCCCTTATCTATGACAATGGAACTCTCATCATGAGCAGGAACTGCGAGCCTGTATTTGGTGGTTCCTACGCCTTCCATTCTTACAATGATATTACAGTCGGATTTATTTTGGATAAGAACAATACTTTCCTTACTGTTGGGATCGTTATCGAATAGTGAATTTAATATTTTGACGGTTTTGTTTTGGTGCTCTACAGGATTCACGGCCATCAGCATATTGAATTCTTCAGCTTCCACATTCGGAATGGCTGTATTGGCAGCGGCATTCACGACAAATGTGTTCTGGGCAATACTTGGGGTATAAACCACATTAGATTTTTTAGCAGCGAGTTCTGCTTTATATTTTGCGATCTGTTTCTGTTTTATGATCGCATTCATTTCATCGAAACTGATCTTCGTAGAAGGCCTTCTTTTCAGCAGGGCAAGCATTTCCTGCATATCTTTTACTTTCTGATCAGCAGGGTGAGCGTCTTTAATGTAGGTGGTCATCAATTCCATGACACGGGGTTTCAGGACAGATCTTCGCGGATCATCAGGATGGGCATCTCTGAGGAAGGCGTTGATCTCATAGATGTTCTTACTTTTTATAATATTGCTGTAGTCTTTTCCCTTTTTTTGGGCAGACACACTAAAACAAAGAACGGAAACAATAAGTAAAAGTAATTTTTTCATTGACTAATATTAAGTAAAAGTTGGGTGTTCTCTCTTAATTTGTGTTTGGTCAATTAGTTTCTCAATAATAACGGTGTTCTGTTGTTTTTATTTTAAACACTTAATTGTGATATGAAATTAAGCATAATTTAAACAAAAAAGAAATGTATACTATAAATTTTAAATAGTATACATTTCCATAAAGTTATTAATGTCGAAAAATTATTTAATGACTTCCTGAAGATTGGAGGTTTTGAGCCTCTTCTGATAGATCGGAAGATATTTTTCAATCGGGACTTTTATCGCTTCAAAATTGCCGGCCAGTACATAGGCTTCTATATTTTCTGAGGTATAGACAAACTGAAGGAAGTTATCGATCAGGTTATCCGGAATCTTGAATTTGGCAAAATAATCTTTCCCCAGATAATTTTTGATCTGCGACACAGAATTATTCATCCTTTCATAGGCCATATAACGCTGTTTTTTCTTTCTGTCTCCCGAAAGGATGTCGTAGATGCTTTCCAGACTGAAAGTAAGTCCTCCGTCCCTTAATCCGGCTACAGGAAGTTCAGGAGAAGTTCCGTCACCTTTTGGTTCAGGCAGGCCAATCACTTTTTTAAGGGCGAGTCCTTTATCTACTTTTCGGATAGAATTGACATCATATCTTAGATTCCCGGTAGGCTTGAAACGGTTTAATACAATTTCCTGGATCTCGTAATACGCTATTTTTAATTCTATTAAATTTTTCTGCTGTATCATCTGGGGAGTCAGTTTTACGTCTTTCCTTTCAGTAACGATGGAGGTAAAACGGATCACATCCCCCGGAACAGCGGGTATGTTATAGGTGCCGTTATAATCGGT
Source organism: Chryseobacterium sp. OV279 (assembly GCF_900128945.1). Lineage (GTDB taxonomy): Bacteria > Bacteroidota > Bacteroidia > Flavobacteriales > Weeksellaceae > Chryseobacterium. Next base: position 61,373 of record NZ_FQUD01000001.1, read on the forward strand.
AAGTACAGTTTTCTGAGTGTTCAGATTCGTGACATAAACCTGATTAAGATATAAGATCGAATTATCTCTTAAGAATACCTCTCCGGAGTAGATCTGTGCACTGACTTTTGCTAGAAAAACCAGCATCAAAAGGGTAATTAGCTTCTTCATATAATTAGGGCAAAATTACGTAGAAATACAGCAATTTATACCTATTAAGATAGTGATCTCAGGTTAAAGTTATATTAAACTTTAACACTAAACTGTTAATGAATGTTATAAACTTATATAAATTAAAACGATAGGGTGAAATTCCAACCAATATCATGAAAATAATTTACCCTGATTCAGAATAAAAAATCCCCTTTTTACTAATCCAGCAACGAAATTTGAAGATGGAAACGAGTAATTATTGACCCCTGAAAAAGTAATAATCATCCTGCTATTAACTTCCATCCCCTTTCTTCCAGCTTCCATCTTTAGTCTCAGTCTCAATCTCCTATTTATGCTTTACCAGCAGCCAGCTCGAATATTTTACAATGGTAGAAGTTCCATACTCGCTCCAGCTGATAAAATACCAATAAGTTGCTGTAGGTACAGGCCTTCCGCCCATTCTTCCGTCCCAGGTGTATCTGTTGTTAGGACTTCCTCTGAAAATCTCCGCTCCGTAACGGTCGAATATTCTGAATTCCAGATTGGTGTTACTCATGAGGGCAGAATAGTCTATCTGTTCATTATGTCCGTCGCCGTTTGGAGTGATGGTGTTGATCAGGTTGATGATGGCAAATGGCCTTGTCACTTCTTCACATAATTTAGAATCTCTTACAAAAACTTTATGGGCACCTCTTGGTACATTGTTGAAGACATTTGAACTTTGCCAGCTTACTCCGTCAAGGGAATATTCATAAGGAGGTGTTCCGCCGCCTGCTCCTACCGTTACTGTCGTTCCGTTGACTTCGATAGACGTAATCATTGGGGTTGGTGATTCAGTCACATTAACGGTCTGTCTGTACACACAACCATTGAAGGTAAGTTCTACCCAGTAAGTTCCCACAGTGACATTGGAAATGGATGGCGAAGTGGCTCCCGTACTCCACAGGTATTTTTCAAACCCAGGACCGGCATCTAACGTCGTCGTAGCTTTAGGGCAAATCACCTTGTCTTTTAAAATGTCAGAAGCCTTCGGGGTCTTAATTGTAATTCTAATGGATCCAACCTCGGGACATACTCCGTTTTTCTCGAATCTGACGTAATAGGTTTGGGTTCCTGTAATATTTACCGTTGCTGCTATTGGGCTGGTATTATTCTGAGCATTCGCTAAGGTTGCAAAGAAGGTGTAAGTAACGTTCGGGTCTATGGTAAACGATGGGATAAACTGGGCGAGATTAACCGCTTTTATTCCGTCCAGATCATCATCACAGACATTGGTAACGGCAGCTGTTGTTATTAATGGAATTCTCGCTCCAATACTGAACTGCAAAGGTTTTACCACCACAGCACAGCCATCGGGAGATTCCACTCTGATATAAATGGTTGTTGTGGCCGTATAACTCCAGCTGTTAGGAAGAGTATTGGCATTTCCGGCATTCGCATCAGCAAGTGTAGCGTAGTACTTTACAATGGTGAAATAGCCGGGGTTATTCAGAACAATACCCGTGATATTGGGAAGTATGACGGTGACTGTTCCATCCAGATTGTCATCACAGAAGATGCCATTGTAATTATTCAGAACGATGGCCAGATTGTATAAGGTAAGGGTGATCTGGGCAATACTTTTACAACCCATACTGTTTTTCACCACAGCATAGACAATGGTACCATCCGCAGCGGTATAGGTAGTAGGTGCGGTGATAAGAGCTGCTAAGTTTTCTGTCTGGGCATCTATAAGTGTAGGGTAGTAGGTGATAGCTACCGGCGAATTGTTGGTGACATTTGCAGAGGTAAGATTAAAGGTTCCCTGTCCATTAATATTACAGGCTTTTAAAGTCACATTCATCACCTGAAGAGATAGAATATTGATCGTAACTGTTACCGTTTCACAATCTGTAAAAACAGGATCATTTCCACAGAATGTATAGGTGAAGGTATCTGTTCCTGTAGTTCCGGGGGTGGTCACGTTGTAGGTGATGATACCGGTAAGAGGATTTATAACCGCTGTTCCCAAAGTAGGAGGAGTTACAATAGCCACTGTTGAGGGTACCGGCGTTTGTGTGGAACTGGTGAAGGCAGGTATTATGGCCTGCGTAGTACAGACATTATAGGTTGATGTACTTAATTTTGTACAGTTCAGTACCTTGAATTGTTCGGTGACCAGCGGTGCACAGCTTCCCATCGTTACTGAACAGGTATAAAATCCGGATTGTGTAGGGGTAATAGATGCTGCGTTAGCTCCCGGAATAATAGAGCCGTTTACATACCATTGATACGTGTCATAAATGATAGGATCTACCGTAAGAACCATACCAGGAACACAGGTTCCTCCTGATCTTAAAATAACAGGCTGAGTGGGAAATCCTGCAAAAAAGCCTCCATATCCCACAGCATCACTCCCTGCATTGATTCCTGCAGTAATCGCTTTATCGGAAACTACGGTGATGGTTCCCGTTACATTGGGAATCCCATACGTTACCCAGTTGGTGGTTCCAGTCATATTGAACGGACCTGTTGAAGCTGGTGGAGTTGCTCCGTTGACCTGAACATTGGCGCCCCGTTGGGTAATAAGATTCAGTTTTGTAGGGATAGTAAGGATCCCATTCGGATTGGCATTGGAGTGAACAAAATTTTCGTTAATAAAGCCCAGTTCATTAATCTGTTTCGGAAGATAGCAGTTCAGAGCCGGAATAAAATTGAATCCGCCGGTAGCTACCTCACTTCCGGAAGCAGAATCTCCTGCGAGAACCTGATAGACGTAAGCATTTTTAGAGGTTCTTAAATAAAGATTATAATGAATTCCTCCCTGGTTTATGTATTTTGAATCAGGAATAATGAAATATTGTCCTGCATTGATCGTGGTAAGAGGAGGAATTTCATCGTTAACAAAAATCTGGGTATTGTCTTCTGTAGCAATAACGATGGCTCCTTCCATATTGGAACCGATGCTGCCGTTTCCTTTGACAAGAGCAAACTCGTTCCCCAGTCTTTCTACCGGAACGGCCTGATCCATTAAGATATCAGAACTGGTAGGATTGTTTCCCGCATACTGGCCATTGAAATTTCCGTTGGTCACATTGACCGGTTTATTGGCCGTAATCTTAGCCCCGATAAAGGGATCTGTATTTCCGGGAGCTGAACCTATACCGTCTATAATATAAGACTGACCTTTATTGAGGGTAAAGGTCATGGTAGGATTCGTGGCTCCTGTAGTTCCGTTTGAAAATTCTGCTGTAGGTTTATATCCGTTTATGGTGACTGTTGTATTGTCTTCCGTGGCAAGAACGCTGGTCATAAAATTTAAGATAGAATTAGTGACCGTAATGGGAGCGTTGGCAGCGTAAAAGTTTTTTCCGGTGGAAGGTATTCCTTTGGAAGTAATGATCTCAGCGTGGTTAAATACCGAGAATCTCAGATTGGCATAAAAAGGAAACTCTGCCTTTAGATATAATCCTTTCGAAGTAGGGGTAAACAGATCCACCTGACTGGTAGTAATGATATAATTTCTGAGTACATCAAATTTCTGGGGATTGTTTTTGCTGATATTTACTGTGCCTATAAGCACATTGTTGTTATAAATATTTACCGGAAAAGAAGTGGTCCTGTTGGTAGATAAGTATAATTTCTGATACGGATTCGGACTTCCGCTCCTGTCCATCATGGGAGCAAACCAATGTTCTCTGTCCAATTGGGCAAAGCTAAAGGTGAAAATACAAAATATAAATAGAAAAGATAAAGTTTTCTTCATTCAGTGCGGGAGTTTAACACAAATTTAATAATAAAATGCATTCATAGCTTGAAAAAGTAATAAAAAAACCGCGATGTTAAAATCGCGGTTTTTAAACGTATATTTTTCAGTGATTATTCTCTTCCTTTTACAAGAATCCAGCCTGTATATTTTACTGGAGTTTGCTTGCCTGCAGGTTCATTCCAGTGAATCTCAAACCAGTAGTTTCCGGTAGAAACTCTCTTGCCTCCAATGGTTCCGTCCCATTTATAGCCGTTGGTTTTATCACCCTGGAATATTTTGCTTCCATAGCGGTCGAAAATACTGAACTCAAGGTTCTTCTTAGCCGACAGTAATGAATAATCCAGAACGTCATTCACGCCGTCACCATTTGGTGTAATAGCATTGATCAGGTTTGGAATTGTGATTTCCACTTTGATAGGATCACAGTTGTAGCTGTCCTTCACATATACCGTGGATATGCCTCTTGCCACATCCGTAAATATATTGGAATCCTGCCACTGGATATTGTCTATCGAATACTTATAGGGTGGATTTCCACCTATCGCATATACGGTAACAGTGGTATTGGAAATTTCAATATTGGAAACCACCGGCTGTTCCGAAGCATATACTTTTACAGTCTGAAGGGTTACACAGTCTCCTGTTTTCAGTTTTACCCAATAGGTTCCCACACCAGCATTTTGTATAGCCTGTGTAGTGGCACCCGTACTCCATGCATACCCTGAGAAACCGGGACCTGCATCCAGTGTTGTTTTATCTTCAACACAAATAATTTTGTCAACAAGCACGGCAGATTTTACAGGAGCAAGAACAGTAAGTGTTACCTGTGCAATTCTGTAGCAGCCATTCGCGTTGATTACTTTTACATAAGCAACTCCCGTAGGAGCAATGTAGTTGGTAGGGTTCAGGATCTCGTTGGTACTGTTATCAGCATCCGTAGGAGATGGATAATATTTTTTAGTAACTCCCGGCTGTACGGTGACAGGGGCGTTCGCAAGGTTAAATAATCCTGTCGCAGGATTATCCTCCAGAAAACAGGCTCTTAAAGCAGCATTGTTAACAGTAGGACTCTCTGAAACGGTTAGGTTTAATGTTACCTGCTCACAATCTGTAAAATTCGGGTTGTTTCCGCAGAATTTATACACAAAAGAATCAGGGCCGACATAATTAAAGGCAGGTGCATAGCTGATCACACCTGTAGCAGGATCTATCACAGCATTACCGTTTGTCGGAGGTGTGATGATGGTCACAGAACCCGGCACTACAGCCTGGGTAGAATTTGTAAATGTAGGGACAATCAGTTTTACTCCGTCACACACGGTTTGATTTGATGTAGTCTGTGTAAGACACGTGTAAACTTTGTAAACAGGAGTAATGATTGGAGGACATGAGCCCACAGTGATCCTTACGGTATATTCACCGGATTGTGTAGGCGTAAAAGAATTCGTTGTAGCTGCCGGAATAGGAGTTCCATCTCGGAACCACTGATAAGAATCAAAACTGTCATCCAGTTCCAGTACAATTCCCGGAATACAGTCACCGGTCTGTTTGGCAATAACAGGAATAGAGGAGAACCCGGCGAAATATCCACCGTAGCCTACCACACCGCTTCCTCCGGAAATACCGGCCGTTACAGCTTTTGTAGAAGTGATGGTAACGTTTCCTGTCACATTCGGAACAGAATAGGATACCCAGGATGTAGTTCCTGATACCGGATAGGGTCCCTGGGCTGCAGGAGGAGTTGCTCCGTTTACCGTAACTCCAGCTCCTGTTTCTGTAAGGATATTTAATTTTACACTGTTGGTAGTGGGAGGGAGGATATTAATATTCCCTATTTCGTCAATTTTTCTTGGAAGATAGCAGTTCAATGGGGGGATATAATTAAACCCAATGGTTGCATTACTTGTTGCTACCCCTGCCAGTAGCTGGTATACATAAACATTTTTGGTTGTTTTGATGTACATATTGTAATGGTTGTTCCCCTGATTGATATAATTCGTATTGCTCAGTTTGTTGACTCTGTAGCTTTCGCCTTCATTCAGAGTGATTACAGGAGTCGCTCCGTTGTTGATATATACCTGGGTGCCGCCTTCGGTAGCTACAATCAGGGCATCTTCCATTCTTTCACTGATATCTCCATTTCCTTTTACAAGAACGAATTCATTTCCCAATCGGTCCGTAGGTACAGATTGATCCATTACAATATCAGACCCGTCATGGATTGAACCCGGAGGTATGATCGCAAACTGACCGTTGAAATTTCCATTGGTTACGGAAATCGGTTTATCAGCTTCTATTTTGGCTCCAATGAAACCTTCTTTATTTCCTGCCATATCACCTGTTCCTTCAATGATGTAAGATTGTCCCTTATTCAAGGTGAAGGTGAGTGTAGGATTGGTAACAGCTGTCCAGCCGTTGGTAAATATAACATTAGCAGAATAATTTGAAACAGTCACCACCGTATTATCTTCCGTAGCCATAATGCCCGCTGTAAAGTTCAGAGAGACAATAGGGTTTTCTATGGGTGAAACTACAGCATAAAACTTTTTACCAATTCCTGCTTTTCCTTTGGAGGTCAGAATTTCACCATGACTGGCCACCGAAAATCTGAAGGTCGCAAAATATGGTTTGGTTCCTTTGGTATAAAGTCCCTTATTGACCGGAGCAAACATTTCAGACGGGTTACTGGTGATGATAGATCCCAAAGGAATCTGGAATGTCTGGGGTGCCCCTTTGGCGACAGTTACTGTCCCAAGCAGGGTATTGTTACTGTAGATTTCCACCGGAAAAGGGGTTGTGGAATCTGTTGAAAAATATAACGCCTGTTGTGGAGAAGAGATCTGGGTGCTTCGGGCTGCCATGGGAGCAAACCAATGTTCGGTATCTCTTTGTCCGAAAAGCGGATTAATTGCTGTAAACAGCAAAAGAAAAGTGAGTAAAAATATTTTCATTTATCTGAGAATTAGGATTGTCGCAAAAATAGGAGAATATTTAATGTGGAATTGTAAAATATGTAAAAAATGTTGATTTTAGGTTAAAAAATAACCGCGATCGAAGATCGCGGTTATATATTTTATTAAAAAGAGTGGGTTATTCAAGGTTTTTAACTAAAATCCATCCTGTGTATTTAATTGGAGTTTTGTCCTTATTGGATTCATTCCAGTTGATATGATACCAGTAAGTTCCTGTTAAAAGTTTTTTGTCATAATGTTTTCCATCCCACTTGTAATCATTGAATTTATTTCCGGTGAAGATCATGTTTCCATATCGGTCATAAATTACAAAAGAAAGATTTTCTTTGTAAGCTAGCTCGCTGTAGTCGATATAATCATTTTTATTATCGCCGTTAGGAGTGATAGCATTGATCAGATTAGGAATCGTTACTTCTACTGTTGTAGGATCACAATTGTAAGTATCTTTTACATAGAATGTGTGCTGACCTCTTGTAAGGCCTGTAAACACATTCGAATCCTGCCAGTTTGTCGGTGTATCTACAGCATATTTGTAAGGCGCTTTTCCTCCGTTTACAACAACGGTAGCTGTAGTATTTGAAATTTCAATCTTAGTGATTACCGGATCTTCCGCTTTTCTTACTCTTACGACTTGCTTTAGTAAACATCCGTTTTTACCCAGGATTACAGAATATTCTCCGATACCTACATTTTGGATGGAAGCTGTAGTAGCTCCTGTGCTCCATAGGTAAGAATCATATCCAGGTCCTGCATTCAGATTTGTTTTGCTGTCTACACAGATAAACTGGTCAACAAGAATCGGAGATTTTTTGATTGGAAGAGCGATCAGTTCAATTTTTGCATTGGCTGTACATCCTTCGCTTGTCGTTACTTTTACATATACGAATCCTCCGGCAGACGGATAATTGTCTGGTGTAGTGATTTCATTGGTTCCTGCAGTAAGATCAGCAAGTGTAGGATAGTATTTTTTTACCACCAAAGCGTAGTCTGTAACGCTGGCTTTCGTAAGATCGAAATAAGCATATGGATCTACATCATACTGACATGCCTTGATTGAAGCATCTCTCACCGTGAAAGGTACTACCGTAAGATTTAATGTAATCTGCTCACAGTCGATAAACTCAGCAGCATTACCACAGAATTTATAAACAATCTGATCCGGGCCATAATAGTTAGCATTAGGCGTATAGGTGATCGTTCCGTTTGAATTAACCACTGCTACTCCGTGTGCTGCCGGTGTAATGAGAACAAGTGTACTTGGCACTACTGCCTGCGTTGAAGATGTGAATGCAGCTGTAATTACTTTTGTAGAACATGCATTGAGTGTCTGAGTTGTAAGTTTCAGACAGCTGAACACTTTATAAACTGGTGTCGTAACTGGTGGACATGTACCCATGGTTACTTTTACCGTATAGTTTCCTGATGTTGTAGGCGAAAAGGTATTGGCAGTCGCTCCCGGAATTGCTGTCCCGTTTAAGAGCCATTGGTAGGTTTCATACCCGTCATCCACTTCCAGAATGATTCCCGGTGCACATTCACCTGTTTTTTTAGCAATAACAGGAATCGAGGAGAAACCGGCGAAATATCCTCCGTATCCTGCGGTACTGTATCCACCGTTGATTCCGGCAGTTACTGCTTTGTTGGATGTAATGGTAACGTTTCCTGAAATACCCGGTACAGCATAAGTTACCCACTGAGTGTTTCCGGTTAGAGGATAAGGCCCCTGGTCAGGGGTAGGTGCGGCACCGTTTACCATAACAGTAGCTCCGGCTTCCGTAAGAATATTAAGCTTCAAATTAATGGTTGAGGTCGTAATACCCGGCATCTCATTAATTTTACCGATTTCATCAATCTTTCGGGGAAGGAAACAGTTTAATGGCGGAATATAGTTGAATCCACAGGTTGCATTATCAGCATTGATGGCCACAAACTGGTACAGATAAACATTTTTATTGGTCGAAATGTACATGTTGGCATGAGTTCCTGCTCCTGGCTGTGTGATGTAGTTCACTTCATCAATTCTGTACCATCCACCTGCACTCAGAGTAGCAGCGGGAGTGGTGGAACCGTTTAAATAAACTTCAGTATTGTTCTCTGTAGCGATGATAATTCCCCCTTCCATATTGGCTGCGGGCTTGGTAGACTTGGTTTTTACGATGGCAAAAGTATTCCCCAGTCTTTCTGTAGGAACAGACTGATCGAGTACAGCATCCGACCCACCGGGTGAATCTACTCCAAAGTTACCGTTGCTGCTTCCGTTGGTAAGAGTAACAGGTTTATTTGCCACCACCTTGGCTCCCATAAATCCGGATAGGTTCGCATCTGTAGTTCCGGGACCTGCTAGAATAAATGACTCTCCTTTGTTTAAGGTAAAGCTGTGTGTATTTCCTGTAGGAGTACCTCCATAAAATACCAATCCGTTGGTAGTCCATGATACAGTTACATTGGTATTATCTTCTGTAGCCAATATCCCCGCTGTAAAGTTGTAATTACTTGTATAAGTGCTCGAAGCAGGTGTATTGGGGCTGGTAGCAACATAAAATTCTTTACCGATACCTGCCTTTCCTTTACTGGTGATGATTTCACCGTGGGAAAACTGTGCAAGTCTTAAACTACAGTAAAAAGGTTTGTCTCCTTTCAGGTAAAGTCCTTTGGTAATCACTTTAAATGCGTCTGTTGTAGCTGATGCAAAGACGAAACTGGCCGTTGGAGTATAGGTAACAGGATTACCTTTACTTACTGAGACCGTTGTAAGCAGAGCATTATTGTTATATATCTTTACATCAAACGGAGTTACAGAATCTGTAGAAATATACAGTGTATTCGTGTAGGCTGTTGATACGGTATTGTAGTATGGTGCAATCCAGTGCTCTGTGTCTCTCTGGGCAAAGAGCGAGTGAATTGTAAAAAACAACAACACGAAACTGAGTAGATATCTTTTCATGTGGGTTAGAATTAGGATTTCTACAAATTTAAAATAATATTTGAAATAGTGTTAAATAAATATAACAAAAGTTAAAGATTAATCACGATTTTTAATTAAAAGCCATCCAGAATACGAAACTGGCAATTTTGTATCAGGCTCTGTCCAGGTGATCACATACCAGTAAGTTCCGGTAGGAAGATTCCTTCCGTTTACCTTTCCGTCCCATATGTAATTCTTGTCAGATGATTTATAAACAGACATACCATAACGGTCGGCAACCTCTATGATCACATTCTGTTTGATCCTTAAATCTGAGTAATTAAGAACATCATTAAGCCCGTCCCCGTTTGGTGTGATGGCATTTACAAGATTCAATACCAAAAATTCTTTAGTCACAGGAAAACATCCGTCCGATCCTAAAACATATACTTTATGAATTCCTCTGGAAAGACCCATGAAGACATTGGATGTCTGATAATTAATTCCATCAAGGGAATATTGATAAGGAGGAGTTCCGCCCGTTACGTAAACGGTAGCATTGGAATTAGACACCTCTATTTTTGTAATGGATGGTCCCTGAGCCGTCGTTACACTTACCGTCTGACGATATATACATCCGTTGAAGCCTAAATCTACATAATAATTTCCTACGCCTACCGTGATGCTCTGTGTTGTAGCTCCATTGCTCCATAGATAGGAAGAGAATCCAGGTCCCGCATCCAAGATCACTTTTTCAACTGAACAGACTACCTGGTTATGAAGGGTGGTTGATTTTTTAGGCGTTTTTAAAGTCAGTTTCAGACTTCCGGTATTGGGACATCCTGCGCTGCTTTGGAATCTTACATAGTATGTATGAACCGAAGTGATATTCTGTGTCGGAGAAATAGCGTTAATTCCCGCCTGAGCATCGGCCAGAGAAGTATGGAATGAAAGGATTACGGTTGGATCTGCGGTGAATAAATTTTTATAATCATTAAGATTCGCGGATTCAGAACCGCCAAGGTCATTATCACAGACATCTGTAGCAACGGAATTCGTAATCAGGGTAATTTTAGCTCCGATCTTAAAGTTGATCTGTCCAAATGCAGCAGCACAGTCACCAGTATTGGGTGAAACTCTTACATAGACAGTTGTATTGGCTGTGTAAGTCCAGTTAGCCGGAAGATTATTGTTGTTTCCTGCTGTAGCATCTGCCTGAACAAGATAGTACTTTACAGTGAAATTGGCAGAATTGGTTACGATCTGTGGGGTAACCGTAGCAAAATTGACGCTTATAATTCCGTCAAAATCATTATCACAGAAACTCGCATTAAAATTGCTGGTATTCACATTCGGTGAAGGATTCAGTGTTAATGTAATCTGTGCAGGTTTAGAACATCCGAATGAAGAAGTCACATTAGCATAAATTGTTCCCGCAGGCCCCGAGTAAGTAGCCGGGCTCGCAATCTGTCCCGTTAAATTAGCATTCGTATAATAAGTGGCCGTTGTTCCGGTATCCGGACTTAAAACAGCAGTCGTTAGATCAAATGTTCCGTTTCCATTGTTACTGGCACAGGAAGACAGAGCCGCATTCTGAGTCTGAAGGACATCAATATTCACCACCACTTTGAAATATTCAAAATCTGCTGGATTTCCGTTTCCGTCAATATAATAAATGAAAGAATCTGTAGCATCTGCCGTAAGACCTGCATTGGGTGTATAAGTGATTTGTCCTGTTGTAGCATTCACCGTAGCTGTACCATTGGTTGGTTGGGCAATAATGCTCGTATGTGAAGGAACAATAGCTTGTGTAGAAGTAGTGAAAACCGGCGTGATCACTTTTGTATTACATGATCCGATATTATAGGTTGTTGTAGATATCGGTGGGCATAATGTATATTCATATTCAGAAGTAAGCCTTGATTCACAGTTGTTTTTGGTGATAAAGCAGGTATAAGTTCCCGCTCCATACAATTCAGGGTTGATAAAATAAGAAGTCGCTCCTGGAATTAAGACACCATTGAAATACCATTGGTACGCATCATAACTGTTATCCACTTCAAGGCGGATTCCAGCATAACAGTCACCTGTTTTTGTAATCGCAGGAACTGAAGAGAATCCGGCGAAATATCCTCCATACCCTACAGCACCGCTTCCTGCTGCAATTCCTGCCGTGACAGGTTTTGTCGAATTGATGGTGACATTTCCGGAAACATTCATCACAGAATAAGTAACCCATCCCGGGTTTCCGGTTACCGCATAAGGACCTGTAGCTGCTGCGACAGGATTACCGTTCAGTGTTACGGCAGCACCTGCCTGTGTGATGATATTGAGTTTAGTATCGTAATAAGTGCCTCCAATTCTATTAATAAAGCCAACTTCGTTGATCTCTTTAGGTAAGAAACAGCTTAACGGCGGGATAAAATTCATACCACCGGTCTGATAAACCGTACTTCCTGAAGCTCCGGCCAGAAGCTGGTATACGTAAACGTTTTTGCTCGCGGAAATATTCATATTGTAATGTCCGTTACCCTGGTGGAGATAGCTGGTGCCTTCAATCATATAATATCCTCCTGCATTAAGATTGACACCCGGCACAGGGTTTCCGTTGACAATAAGCGTGGTATTGTTTTCTGTAGCAATGATCATGGCTTTTTCCATCCCTACACTCGCGGGACCGTTTCCTTTTACCATCACAAAATCTTTCCCCAATCTGTCCACAGGAACTGCCTGATCCATCAGAATATCTACATTGCTGTTGTTCTGCGTAGTATAAAGACCGTTGAAGTTTCCGTTGGTTACCGATATGGGTTTATCGGCAACAAGTTTTGCGCCCAATAATCCTTTTCTGTTGCTGGCACCTCCCATATCGCTTATAACATCGATGATATAGGATTTCCCTTTGTTGATTGTAAATGTTCTGGTTGGCATTACGCTGCCGTTAGAGAATACAACGTCAGAATTATAACCTGATAAAGTCACGGTCGTATTGTCTTCCGTAGCGGTCACTCCCAAAGTAGAGTTTACATAATCTTTTGGATAAGTAGTAGGTGCTGTTCCTATGAAAAAAGTTTTTCCGATTCCTGCCAATCCTTTTGAAGTAATGATTTCGGCCTGACTGGGAACCGAAAACCTGAAGTTGGCAAAGAACTTTTTATTACCTTTTACATGCAGTCCCATGGAATTCTGCGTAAAGAGGCTGCCTGGCGTGGAAGCAATCATATAATTGCTGGGAACGGTCAGTTGTATAGGGTTTCCTTTACTTACCTGAACGGTAGAAAATACAACGTTGTTATTGGATACCTGTACGGAAAACGGAACCGTTTCGTTGGTCGACAGATATAAATAACATTGGGGTGTTCCCTGAAGAGAGCTGGCAGACATAGGAGCAAACCAGTGCTCGGTATCCAGCTGTGCATTAAGGATCAGACAAAGAAAAGTACAAATAGCTAGTAGAAATTTTTTCATGCTTTATTATAAGGGGCAGCAAATTTAAACATTAATAATCTATTTCTACCTTAAAATATTTCACAAATAGGCACTTACGGTTAAGTTGTTGAATATTTAAGATTAGCTTCATATTAGGTTAACAGCGGCGCATGATTCCATAAAAAATCCCGGTGAAATATTCACCGGGATCCGTATTTTTCTTTGAAAGAGATTAAGCTAAGCTAATTCTTACAAATCCTGTTACTTTAAGGTCTCCGTTTACAGATTTTACATAGTCAGCAACAGAGATACTTCCGTCTTTAATGAAAGACTGGTGTACCAATGTGTTGTCTTTGTAGAATTTCTGCATCTTACCTTTAAGGATGTTGTCGATAATGTTTTCAGGCTTACCTTCTTTTACAAGAAGTTCTCTTTCGATCTCTAATTCTTTGTCGATCGTTTCCTGAGAAACTCTGGTTTCGTCTAAAGCGATAGGGTTCATCGCAGCAACCTGCATAGAAACAGACTTAGCAGCTTCGTCAGCTCCGTCTACCTTAGCAGAAAGAGAAGTGATCGCAGCGATTTTGTTTCCAGCGTGGATGTAAGCTCCAAGGAATGGTCCTTCGATTCTTTCGAAAGCACCGATCTCGATTTTCTCACCGATAACTCCTGTCTGCTCGATTAATTTTTCAGCAACAGTCATTCCGTGGAAATCTGTAGCTAAAAGCTCTTCTTTAGTAGCTGCGAAAATAGCCATTTCAGCTATTTCATAAGCTAGTAAGATGAAAGCTTCATTTTTTGCAACGAAGTCAGTCTCGCAGTTTAGAGAGATTACCACACCTAAAGTGTTGTCCTCGTTTACTCTAGCGATTACCGCACCTTCAGAAGATTCTCTGTCAGCTCTGTTTGCAGCTACTTTCTGTCCTTTTTTTCTAAGGATATCTACTGCTTTTTCGAAGTCTCCTTCTGCTTCAACTAGAGCTTTCTTGCAGTCCATCATACCTGCACCTGTTTGGTTTCTTAATTTCGCTACGTCTGCAGCAACTGGTGTATAAGACATAATATCTATTATTTTTTTATTTAAGATTAGTATTAATTTTTAGCTTAATTTTAGAGCAGGGCAAAGATAATGATTTTAATGATAAACTAAAAAATGACTTTTCACGTTATTGATATATTTAATACTATTTTAAAGACTTGATTAATGAAAAAAATCTTTCTACTCATATTTCTCTGCATTTTTACACTAGGTTTTTCCCAAAAAAAGAAAAAATCGAAATCTAAGGCTGTGGTAGAAAAAGAAACGGTAATCATCTATACAGAGCAGGATGCAGAGGCTTCAAAAGAGGCCAGAGTGATCGCCGGTTTTCTGAAACAAAACCCCGGACATGCCAAATCAGATTATTTTAAAAGAAAACTGATCGATATGATCATGGCAGATAATTCTCCTGAAGCTAAACCTACGATTAAACCAATCAGCAAAGAGAAAATTGAAAAAATCGTTAAGAATAATGAACTGAACAGTGGGAAAACAATTGCAACCAATACGGCTACGCCTGCAACTACAACCGCAAAACCGGATAGAACGGTCAGCTATGCTTCTGTAGGATCTGCGAAAAGTGCCGGAAAAACGAGCAGCAAAGCGGAACCCAGTGAAGAGAACAAAAGAACGGCTGCTATGCTTACCCATCTTTTTAATAATGACATCAGTAAAAATGATGCATATATCAATATTAAGAACAGATCAAGCTGTAATCTGATTGTAAAAATAAGTGGAAAAAAGTATTATAATCTGACGGTTCCTGCCAGAGGAGAGAATTTTATCCTCATCGATAAAGGGGAATATGTACTCACCACCATGGTGTGTGACGCTAAATATTCTTCTCTGAAAAAGATCGATAAAGATATTGAGATTGCATTGAATGTATCCGAATGATACCATAAGAAGAAAACTATAAGCAAAAACGGTTAAGAAATATTTCTTAACCGTTTTTATTTTTTATCCTTTAAACTGTCCCATTGCAATGAATTTCTCCTGCCTTTGGGTTTCAAGTTCCTGTCCTGAGAATTTTGAAAACGCTTTGATATTCTGTAAAATTGAATTTTTCAGATTCAGATAAGCTGTTTCCGGGTCATACTGAGCACCTCCAAGTGGTTCTTCAATAATACCATCGATGAATTTTTCTCTTAAAGCATCTTTTGGGGTAAGGTTCAGTGCATTGGCTGCATCTTCCTTGTGGTCCCAGTTTCTCCATAAAATAGAAGAACAGCTTTCAGGGGCAATTACCGTATACCATGTATTTTCAAGCATGTATACTTTGTTTCCTACACCTATTCCTAAAGCTCCACCACTTGCTCCTTCACCAATGATATACGTGAAAATAGGAGTTTTAAGCTGAACCATTTCAAAAATGTTTCTGGCAATAGCTTCACCCTGTCCTCTTTCTTCAGCTTCCAATCCAGGATAAGCTCCCGGTGTGTCTACTAAAGTGATTACAGGAATGTTGAATTTTTCAGCAAGCTTCATCAGTCGCAAAGCCTTTCTGTATCCTTCCGGATTCGGCATTCCGAATCTTCTGTACTGTCTTTCTTTGGTCGTTCTCCCTTTCTGGGTTCCGATGATCATTATTCTCTGACCATCCAATGTAGCTAAACCGCCGATCATGGCCGGGTCATCTGCGAAATTTCTGTCTCCGTGAAGTTCCAGAAAACTTCCTTTGTCTACCATTCCGTTGATATAGTCGATTGTATAAGGACGATCCGGATGGCGGGATAGTTGTACTCTCTGCCAAGGGGTAAGGTTTTGGTAGATTTCTTTTTTCTTTTCCAAAATCTTATCCTCAATCTGGCTGCATGCTAATTTTACATCAACACCACTTTCTTCTCCTACTAAAGAACAAGTCTGAAGTTGATCCATTAGATCTTTTATAGGAAGTTCGAAACTTAAATATTCCATTTCTTGAAGTAAATTAAATCTTTCAAATTTATGAAAAATTATGAAAAACTATTTAAAATTATTGATAGCATTGTTTATTCGGGAGATACTTTCCTCTTTTCCAATAAGTTCCATGATATCAGGAACGTCCGGGCCTTTCAGTTCTCCAACTAAGGCTAAACGCAGTGGCATCATCACTTTTCCCATCCCCAGGCCTTTGTTTTCCGCGAAATCGTGGATTGCCTGCTTGAGAGTTTCTGAAGTATAATCAATGGTGCCAAGGGTTTCTGCAAATTCTCCTAAAACAGCAGAAGTCTCGTCGTTCCATGCTTTTTTAGATGCTTTTTCATCATAAGATGCAGGCGCTTCGAAGAAAAATTTTCCATTTTCATAGATATCTTTCGGGAATGTAGCTCTTTCTTTCATCAAGCTGATAATTTTTAGCAGCTTTTCATCCTCAATATTTAAATTTAAATCTGAGCTTTTTAAAATCTGAAGCAATTCTTCATCAGACTTTAATTGGATATACTGATGATTGAACCATTCTGATTTTTCTTTACTGAACCTTGCTCCGGCTTTATGAACTTTATTTAAATCAAATTCTTTTGCCATTTCATCCAGGGATAAAACT
This sequence comes from Chryseobacterium sp. OV279, assembly GCF_900128945.1. Classification (GTDB taxonomy): domain Bacteria; phylum Bacteroidota; class Bacteroidia; order Flavobacteriales; family Weeksellaceae; genus Chryseobacterium. The sequence continues at coordinate 78,125 of NZ_FQUD01000001.1, forward strand.
TCTTTATCGTCGGCAGGAGACCAGCCTAATAAAGAAACCATATTGATGAATGCGTCAGGAAGATAACCGCTTTCTCTGTACCCTTTAGATACATTTCCTGTTTTAGGATCTGTAAAGTTTAACGGAAATACAGGGAATCCGAATTTATCACCATCTCTTTTGCTTAATTTTCCGGAAAGTCCTTTCTTTAAAAATTGTTTTACAGAAGCGGTTAATAAATTGTCTTTTTCATTTTCACCCAACATCGATTTGAATCTTGGACTTTTTACTTCAGAAAAGAAAGATTTAATAAGGGCTGCAGATTCTTCAAAAGAAAATTCATTGTTTTTGGCTACAAACTCTTCCGTGAAAGATTTTGTAATACTGTCAATATTATCTTTATTGATTAACGTTGAAACGTCAGGTTTTAAAATCAGTGAAAGGTGGGCAAACTGAGGCGCTTCCCAACCCATTGCTTCGTATAGTAAAGTATGTAAACCTAAAGAAGGCAGCCATTCTTCACCACGGATCACGTGAGAAATTTCCATTTCATGGTCATCAATGATGTTGGCGAAATGATAGGTAGGCATTCCATCATTTTTCACTAAAACTTTATCGTCTAAAGTATTGGTGTTTACTGAAGAATGTCCACGGATAATATCTTCAAGATTTAAAGTTCTGTCAATTGGCATTTTGAATCTTACCACATAAGGGGTTTTCTCATCCAGTAATTTCTGAACTTCCTCCTGAGAAAGGGCTATACTATTTCTCAGTTGGTTTCTGGTTTTGTTGTCATAAGAGAAAACATCTCCTTTCGCTTCGAACTCTGCACGGACTGCATCAAGCTCTTCAGGCGTATCAAAAGCGATGTAGGCATAGTCTGTTGTCAGGATCTGCTCCGTATATCTGTCGTAGATATCTCTTCTTTCAGACTGTCTGTAAGGTGCAAATTTTCCTCCTTTCTTAGGACTTTCATCAGGAATGATGCCGCACCATTCTAAAGCTTCTTCTATGTATTCTTCAGCGCCTTCCACATATCTGGCGGTATCTGTATCTTCAATTCGAAGAACAAATTCACCACCCTGGTTTTTAGCAAAAAGATAATCATATAATGCGGTTCTTACGCCTCCCAAATGCAAAGGTCCGGTAGGACTTGGAGCAAAACGAACTCTTACTTTCTCCATTTCAATTAAAATTTTGGTGCAAATTTACTTAAAATTACCTGAGTTCGGGTTATGAAAATTAGGATAATAGGGCTGGAGGCTTGAAACGGAAGGCTTGAAGCTAATATTGAACGATAATTTTTAACAATTACCCTAAAATTTAATGATATGAGTTTCAGGAATGAATAAAATTCTGATTTGGGATTGAATAACTTCCATCTTCCTGCTTCATATTTTCCATCTCTTCCTCTATTTTTTAAGCATCAGCAGTTTAAAGAACAAGACCGGGTTTTTATATTTAACCCTGTACTTTTCTTTTTTCCATTCTGTTCGAAGTTTCTCTTTTTCAGATTCTGAATCAGTTTCCGATAAAAGGATCTCGTACTTGAAATGGATCAGCTTAAGTCTGTATTTTTTATAAAGCTCCTGATCAGCTTTGATATAATCGATGTATTTATGGGTCACCTTTTCATAGGAATCTTTCATCAGCTTCCAGTTTCTCGAAAGGCTGGTGGAAAGAATTCTGTAGTAGAAGAGTTTTTTGTCTATGAATCCGATTTTGTACCCTTTGGATGTCAGTCTCAGATTCATATCCCAGTCTTCGGTATTGATGCTTTCATCAAACGGATATTTTACCAGCAATTCTGTTTTTACGAACGTTCCTACATTGGACGTTCTGTTTTCAGATACATTTTCATGGAAAAAATTGGGAAGGCTGTCTATGACCTGCTTTTTCTCTTTTGGCGTGTAGGCATCTGTTGTAGTATCTTCGGACTGATAATATTTATAGCCGTCCGAAAGGATAAAGTCTACCGGATTTTCCTGAATGTAGGCTACCTTCTCTGCCAGACTGTCTTCCGTATACCAGTCATCTCCGGAAAGCAGGGAAACATATTCTCCCGAAGCTTCGGAAACAGCGATGTTGATATTTTTTGCCACCCCGAAGCTTTCCGTATTCCTGATCATTTTATAATGCTGCCCAAATTGGGAAAGTACGCGCTCTGCATTTTCAAAAGTCTTATCCTTTGAAGCATTATCCAGCAGGATGATTTCATAATTGGGGTAGGTTTGCGAAATGGCGGACATGCAGGCCTGTTCAATGAACTTTTCGTGGTTCATGGTGATGATGATAAGGCTTACAAGTGGAGGAGTGTTCATTTGTTTAATCAATTAATAATTTTTGGAAGACTGAATCAGTAGATTTTCTTGCCATAATCAGGAATGAAAGTATGATAATCTTTTGAAATAGAAAAAATATAATCAGAATTTCTCTTTCTCAGCTTATTGCATCATGGTGTATATTTTTGCTAATATAAGGTCTTCCACATTATCTGCAGGAACTCCGCTTTGTCCGTAAATGAAAAAGCTTTCATATCCCTCGTAGTTGGGTCCCGCTTTTTTGATATGCCATTTTACAGGTAGATAACTGGATACATCATTGGAATATCCTAATACCGTTAATTTCATTGGATTGAAATGGCTGTATAGATCAATAGCATATTGAGAAACGGCTTCCCGGCTCAAAGCGATAATATTCCAGTCACCAATCTTTAAAATTTGGATATAAACCGTTGCAGATTTAGCAAGTGTACCGGAAGTATACTGATGAATAATTCTGTTGGCCCATCTTACATTTCTTTCAGAGGTCTGGTCGTATTTGCCTGTGTTGGCTTTTTTAATACTCACCGCCTTATTGAAGGTGAAATTAGTAAGCGGGATAGCAATAGAATCAAATTTAACAGAAATTTCCCCGGTAACGGCTGATGATGATGCCGAAAATAAGTTACTGAAATCCTGAGTCAGTTTATTAGCCGTTTGATCCGGAGTGTCTGTTTTATATGGATTAATATCACCTGCGCATCCCTGCATAAGCTGTACATTGTTAATGTTCTTCAGTATACCGAGTTTATCTCTTGTAGCACCTACATAATTCGATGAAATGGTAACGAAATCACGGGGCTGACTGTGCCATACGGGATGGGTGCTTGCACTCATGATAACACCATTCACAGTATTTGTATTGCTTTGTTTGGCCATTACCATAGTGATATTATTGTCTAAGTCTTTGTTAATATCTGCCCTGTTGTATCCAATATTGGTTTTGCCATTTACAAAACTTAAATCACTGTCCGTTTTATTGTTAATTGCATTTTGGGTGGCCGTTAAAACAGAATTTTTTACGATATCAAGGTATTTGGGATCAGGATTGCGGTAAAAGTCCTGAAGGCAGGAATACCCTTGAGACAGAGGCGCATAGTGAGTATGGGAGCAGTTGATTAAAATTGCATCTTCATTGATATTAAATGCATTTTTTATCTCAGTCTTTATTTTATGTGAAAAAGAATAATTGATGCCGCATAAATCCAGAGTAATAATAAGTGCTTTTTTTGAGTTTTTTTCAAAATAGGACGCATAGGCATAGATCGGGGTCTGGTTATGCTGGGCGTAATATAATTTATTCTTATTGGAGATTGCGTATAATTTATTATTAGTATAGGCAATATTTGATAAATACGTACCGTAAGTGGTACGGTTAGGCGTTCCGATTTTTGACCAGCTTTCGTCAGAAGATGAAATATTTCTTGTCCACAAATCATTGTCATATTTAGACAAAGCAATTAAGTTTGTTCCATCATTGGTTAATGATCGTACAGCATTAGCTTTTCCGATATTTTTCCAGGGTATATTAAACGGGCTTGTATCTCTTACCCAAAGCGTATTGTTTTTCTTGGTTCCGTACAGTTTATTATTGAGGAAAGTAAGTCCGGTTGTTTCATAGGCCAGTCCGATATTAGTCCACGGACTGTCATTTTCATCTGCGTTTCTTGTCCACAGTTTATTGTATTTGTCTGTGCCATACAGTTTACCGTTTCCATAGGCCAGAGCCGTTACATAATATGCCGTTCCAATAGAAATCCAGTTGGGTGCACTGGCGTTGATGTCAGCCTGCCAAAGTTTGTTGTCACTTGTCGCCATATAGAACTTTGTATCAGAGGAACACATAGCAACAGCATTTTGTGCGATGCCTGTTTCCTGTAAACTGATACTGAACCTTCCCTGTTTGGGATCACCGAAGCCGGCGAGCGGAGATGACAGTATGGTAGCGTTTGGATTGATCGATTCTTTTGAAAATCCTACCAGATAGTTTTGTCCGGAGATGAAATTCTGAAGCAAAAACAGGGTGATAAAACCCGCAAAGATCTGCACTTTAGTTCTAGACATTGTTAATTCTCTTTTACAATTTTCTGTTCAAAAACTTCTTTATTTTCATAGGTTCCTTTAAGGAGATATACTCCTGCCGGCAGATCCGAAATATCAATAAAATTGACATCTGAGTAGGTTTTTAGCAACCTTTTATCCATACTGAATATCTGAAGAGAGGTAACGGTTTTTTCTATATTAAGCTCTCCTGATGTTGGATTAGGGTAAAATAATGATTTGCTGTTTTCAGCTACCGGTTTTCCCTTAACCGATACATTGTCTATAAACCAGTTATTGCCATCATCATCTTTCTTTACAAATGCAATATAGATTTGCTTCTTGTCAAATTTCGAAATGTTGATTCTTTTCAGGCTGAAATTTTTGCCGAATGATGCATCAGTATAAGAAGCTACGGTTTGAAACTGATCACGATCGAGTTGGGAATCTGTGGATATTTTGATCTCGTATTTTGTGGAATTGCCGATAAATGAGTTGTGTTGTGAAAATATTAGAAAATTTCCCTCATAGCCGGTTAAATCTATTTTAGGGCTGATCAGCCAGTCTTCATTTAATTCACCCGAATTCTCATATCTTACAAAGAAGCATTTGTCAGATCCATCTTTATTCAGACTTTCTAACTGCCAGTTATTAAAATCATCACCGGCATCATTTTTCCCTCTTAAAACAGCCCATTCTTCCGGAGCTTTTGAAAGGTCATGATTATTAAAATTATCAGAAAACTGCCCGTAAAAGAACGAGCTGAAGAATAAAAGACCTGTAAAAATCAATTTCATGAGTATTTTTTTCTAGATAACAGATTGATTTATAATTAAAAACAAGTCAAAAAGTGATCTTACGTAAAATCACTTTTTGACCCGGGAAATTTACATTATTTTTGAATACAACAGGAAAACAAATAAAGATTAATTCAAATAAAAATATATATTTGTTTTTACTTCAAACAATTGAGATATAAACCAATACGTTTGAATTTATTTAATTTTCTTTCTGTTTTAATAGAATCGCGAATGGTGAGTTATTGTTTCAGGAAACAGACTACGAATGATTTTGAATTTCTGTAGAAGGCAGATTGAATAACTGCTTCAGATATTTGTCAAAAATCTCAGGATCTAACCTGTAATCTTCATGGAAGCCTTCGTAATCCTGCGGATAAATATAAAAATTAAGATCAAAATTCACTTCTTTGGCCAATGTAGAGAAAATAGCAAAATCTCCCCATACCGAACTGAACCAGCTGAGACCTTTGGCTCCTGATTTTGCAAACAGAACATTAGTCCAGGCCGCTCCGCTTGGTCCTATGATGTAATCAGCGTTGTTGACCATGTAGATCTGTTCATGGATATTGAGATCTTCAAAGAAAACTTCTTCAAATCCATATTTTTTTGCCGTTTCAAAGATTTCCTCATCGTTATATTTTCTATACTGGGATCTCCTTGAAATAAATATTTTTTTAACAGGCTCGATGCGGACTTTACTTAGGTCTAAATGATCGAAAGCCATTTTTCGGAGATACTGCAGAGAAGATTTCGACAACTTGGCAAATCCAGCCTCATATTTTACACCCGGCATGATATTCGGGACCGCATAATTGGTACTGGTGATATGCCACAGCTTTTTAAACTGATAATAATTCTTTTCGTGGCTGAGGAATACAATTTTATAATCCTTAAGGAAAAACATCAGAAGATCTTTCAGATTTTCAACCTTCTGTATATCCTGATCTATAATGATCAGTTTGTTCTTAGCATCCGGGATATACTGGAAAAACTCAACTTTGGACAGAATATCTACCAGAAAATGATAATAGTTGAAGGTGAAAGTTCCACCCAGGAAAATCGCTTCCTCGTCATAGTACACATTCTTATGATTTCTTACTTTCGCAAGCGTCATAGAGTGCTGTAATAGATTGTTGGTGTTGTATACATACGTAATCCTGTCGTCGTCATGCCATCTTTCGTAGAAGATGGTATCTTTTTTCAGATTTAAGAAATACGTGGAATTAGGGATACAGAGTACATCCTTAAGCGCGAGAATTTCTATAGCATTTTTAGGAGTTTTCACAGAAATCTGGGGAGCATCAAACGTTTTAGGCAAAAAAAGTTCTGCCTCCTGTTTTTCGCTAACCATTATTTTTTCTGTACAGTACTCAGAGGGGATAGAATCCAGCGGTAAAAAATCTGTTACAAGTCTTTTTGCCCTTCTGAAAAAAGCCTTGATATAATATTTTTTTCTAAGCGCTTTAAGCTGTTTTTCTAAATTTTCAATTTGTTCCGTTGCATTCATACTCTAAAACTTAGGATGACCTAAGAAGTTCGGTCGTTATTTCCGGAGGTGTAGAATATTGTTTTCTATATCATCTCCTGGTAATAACGGATGGTTTCATCAACCATTTTATCAATGCCAAATCTGGTTTCTATTAATTTCCGGGCATTCAGTGATATCCTGTTTCTCAGATCATCGTCTTCAAAAATGAGACTTATCTTTTCATGGAAGGTTCCTTCCTCAGCAATAAGGCCGTTTACAGGCTCCTGTATGATCTCTTTAAACGAATCTATAGAAGAACATACAACAGGTTTTTGCATGGCCATTACTTCCAGCAAAGATAAGCTAAAATTTTCACCTTTGGAGGGGAAGCACACCACCTCTGCTTTACTGATAAGCTGTACGATTTCAGGACCCGGTTTATTGCCATAAAAATGAATGGAATTCCGTGTTTCATTATCAGGAATATGCTCTGTGATATAGGCCGGATAATGATTGGGGTTTCCTATGAAATGAAGCGATGCTTCGGGATGATTTTTTTTAAGCTGAATAAAAGAATTGATCAGAGTTTCCGCTCCTTTTTCAAAAGAGACGTTGCCCAAATAAAAGACGGATTTAGGAATAATTTCCGCATCTTCTTCAGGTTTGTAGAATTTTTCATCAATCCCGTTGTAGATCAGCTTAGGGTTTTTGATGTCAAATAAGTCTTTATTGATCGTCTCGTTGTATTTTGAGATCGTAATAATGTTTTTTGATTCTTTAAAAGCCGCTTTTTCACAGAAGATCCTTCCTTTATGAACTTTTTTGTAACCGAAATATTTCTCCAGGACAGACCAGGAGCCATGGCATCGGATCACATAAGGAATGGTTTTAGGGATAGAAAGTGCCAGACCGTCAAAGTCATGGGTTTCTGCAATATCGAAATGAAGATTGTTTTTTTTGATCCAGCCACTTATGGTATCAGATATTATTTTTTTCTCTGATAAATAGGTTTTAAAATGAATCTGTTCAAAAGCTTTCACTTTTCCCGTAAAAGATCTTAGCAGTTCAAGGAGAGGATTAGCTTTGAAGATATCTTTCACAGAATGGATCTTTACGCCATCTTCTTCTATATCAAATGTGAATTTTGAGATCAGAAAAATATGAACGGAGATTCCCCTCTTAACAAGTTCTGCACATAAATTTTTATAAAAAACGCCTGTACCACCTACTTTAGGGGTGCGGGAAGATTGGTATTCCCGGGTGACAATAAGTACATTTTTTATTTCTTTCATGAATTCAGTTTAAATACCGTGTTTACCCAATGGTCTAGCGTATACTTATAATAAACTTCATCAGGCAGTTTTTCGTATGGCGTATTGAAAAATTCTTTTTTTACATTACGGAAATTCTTATCCAACACCAAAATATTATTGGGATTATAAAAATCATAAGTTTTAATGGTGGGATTATCGGTGATCACCTTTTTCTCCAGAGCCATCGCTTCAAATATCCTGAAACTTAGTCCGGTTTGGTCCGCACGCATCAGATCAAGAATAACCTTGGTGTTTTTATAATAAGTCGGAAGAGCATGATGAGGTATTTTTTTTCTTCCGAATTTTAAAATTTCAATATTTTTTTTGTCAATGATCTGGTTCAGCTTATTTTTCCAGCCTTTCTTTCCAGCGATATACACCTCAAACTTAACCTTCATCGGGCAAAGCCTGTTGATCAGAAGATTGAGCGCAGAAAGTCTTTTCTGATCGTATGACGTGATGTAGAACAGATCCAGTTTCGGACGCTGCTTGGATGCCGGAATGTGGTCGAGATAATTATAATTGGTGATTTTTTCGAAGCCGAAATTTTTCACATCATTATCATCAAAAGAAAATATAGTATCAAAATAGTGCAGAAGGTGTGTCGCAGGGTTTCTGGCCATGCTGTCATAAAGGTAGGCTATGTTACGGTCTGCATATTCTCTGATCTTTTGGTGGATGCTTTCGTCAATAGCTTCAGGATTGATGACCAGAATCTGATCCTGTTTTCCAATTTTTTCCAGAGATTCAAGAATGAAACTTTGTCTTTTGTAATATTTGGGGTTTTTGCCCAGAAAAATTTTGCTGAAAGTGTTTTTTATACGCTCACCAGTATTTTTATGGGTAAAGGCTCCGATGTTGATATGGCACGCCTGAATGCCTCTATCACTCAGTTTTTCCACTATGTGTTCATCATAATGCCAGAAATCGAAGCTGATTAAACAAATTTTCATACTGCAAAAATAAAAATTTCATATTTAAATTTATATTTTTGATGCAAAGCCTGGCCATAATGATAAAGAAAATTTTAATTGATGCTGAAAGATTGAAGTACCCGAAGTCGGGAATTGCCAACGTATGTGTTTCATTAATAAAGGGTCTGGACGAAAAAGACTCTGATTTCGAGTATACTTTTTATGGTCCAAAAAAAAATATTCCGGACACGAAAAAAAAAATAAAAATAATCGACTGGAAGTTCTGGCAAAAGAAAATTTCTGTCAATACCGGATCTTTTTCACTTATTCATACAGCACATCAGCTTTCTGACTATTTTCATACCATTAAAAGTGGACAAAAAAAGGTAGTTACGCTCCACGATCTTAATTTTCTGCACGATAACAGTTCCGAACAGAAAATTGCTAAAACGACTAAGCTCGTTCAGAAAAACATCGGAAATGCGGATGCTGTGGTCTGCATCTCAGAATTTGTAAAAGAAGACTTTCTTAAAAACAGAAAACTTTTTACACTAAAAAATTATGTGAAAGTAGAAGTGATCTACAACGGACTGATTTTTCCTGAAACCACAGACTTCAGTTCGGACAATAAATACAGTTTTATCGGAAAAAAATACATTTTAAATATCGGCGTACTCTTCCCCAAGAAAAACCAGGAAGTTCTTTTGGATCTTATTTCAAAAAATGACAGGGAACTGGTGTTGGTCACTTCTTCGGCAAAATCTGCGTACAAAGAAAAATTTCTGGAAAAAATAAAAACATTAGGACTGGAAGATAGGGTACATATCTTGGAAAATGTAGATAATAACGAAAAATATTTCCTTTTGCAGCATTGTGAATCATACTGTCACCCTTCATTGGCAGAAGGCTTCGGAATTCCACCTGTAGAAGCGATGTATTTTGGAAAACCGGTATTTTTAAGCAAACTGACGAGCCTTCCTGAAATAGGAGGGGATCTGGCTTTTTATTTTGATGATTTTTCCGCAGAACATATGCAGCATGTCTATGCTTCCGGAATGCAGACGTATGGCTCCAAAACAGACGAATATACCTCCCAGTTAAAGGAAAGAGCCCTAAAGTTTGGGTATCTGGAGATGGCCGGAGCGTATGAAAAACTCTACCATGGGCTTCTGAATTAAAGCTTGATCTTTCCGAGCCTTAATTTCCATTTAAAAATATCGAAGCTGTCGCCTCCTTTGATATCGATTCTTTTGATCTCAAATTTATTCTTCCATGGGTAATAGGCGATATTGTTACCGATACGTACTGCCGAAGTGATTCCTGCTTTTTCGAGGATGGAAAAGAATTGTTTTTTCTGTTCACCTTTTTTAGGAAACTTACCGTAAGGGTAGGCGAGTACCTTCGTAAAAGGGATTTGCTTTTCCTCCAGGGTACGGATATTTTCCCGGATGTCTTCAGCTGCTTCCTCTAGGGAGATCTGTGAATAGTTTCGGTGAGTGTGGCTGTGCAATGCAATCTCTACATGTTCAGGATTAAGAGATTTGATCTCATCAAACGTCATCATTTCGCGCTTTCTGTCTGCCTGATCATTAGACATAAGCCCGGTAGGGATAAAGATGGTGGCTTTCAGCTGATATTTTTCCAATAAAGGAACCAGATACTGAAGATTATTGAGATAGCCGTCGTCGAAGGTGAGAATAAGCTTATGCTTCAATGTTGTGCCTGTATTCAGATCATTAAAAAATAAGGTGTTGTAATGGCTTTTGATGTATCTGAACTGTTCTTCCAGATTTTCAGCTGACACGGTCAGACAATCTTTGCCGGAAATTTCTTTCTCCGGAAGGATTTTATGATACATGAGGATACGGACACTCTCCTCTTTTGAAAATCCAAGTGTCCTTTTTGCAAATCTGAGCATGGTTATATGAATTTTGAAAATCGCATGTTTTATGGAATTTATACCTATAAAAATTACCTACGATCCATATAATTCTATTGTTTTTATTTACTGACTAATTTATTACTTGAATAGTAGATGAGTCTACATAAACAGACATCTGTTACAATCTTCAAATTTAATTAATTATTAGATGCACTAGCTTAAAAATACATTAAAATAAGATGTAAACGACTGAGCAGTCGGATGACAAAGCTAAAAAAAGTAAGGCTGAATAAAGACTGTTAAAAGATAAACAGAGGGCATTCGACTATCTACAACCAATTACATTTTTAAAAAATGTATCGAATGCTTGTCAGGTGTAAAATTTTGTGGATTAATATGGAAGGTGAAATGCATTTTGGAACTGAAGAAGGAATGATCAAAAAAAACAGCCGGCTGCAATGAGTGTAAGGCAGTCCGACTGTTTATATTTTTAATTCAAAAGATATTATTTGAATTTGTAAATCTCGTTGATCTTGATGTATTTTAGAAATGTGTAAAACGCTCCGGTGATTGAGATATAAAATCCGGCGACACCATCCAGAAAACCCAGTTTTAAAAAATAAGTTTTCGTAAAATCATAAAAGGGAGAAAAGATAATTTTGAAAAGCGATACCGATTTTCCATTCAAAACCTTTTTCTCAGCCATCAATTGTGTGTAGTTATTGATTTTCTCAATGTGATGGGCAATACTTTTATAGGTATAGTGATTGATATTTCCCGGTAGTTTTCCTTTTTTGTCCTGAGTGATAAAACATTCATGGACCAGATCATCGGTATATTTTCCGTGACCTTTTTTGAAAAATCTTTCTCTCCACACATTTCCCCAACCGCCATATTTAATGGTTTTCTTCAGCAGGATATTGTTGAAGTGGATCTCGTAGACTTTATAAGGAGGATTGGAACTTTTTAAAACTTCTTTAATAGCATTAACTGCCGTTTCGTCCGGAACTTCGTCGGAGTCAAGGAACAAGATCCATTCTCCCGAAGCTTCAGACAGGGTATAGTTTTTCTGACAGCCGAAGCCGTGGAATTTTTTTCTGATAAATTTTACCTTCGGAAACCCGGTACAGATCTCCTCAGTTTTGTCTGTGGAAAAAGAATCAACGACAATGATCTCATCAGCTATCTCGTGGATGCTACTGATACTTTGCTCAATGACTCTTTCCCCATTTAAAACAATATAACAGACTGATAACTTCATTAACGAAATTCTGTAATAGTTTTTTCAATGATTTTGACACAGTCTAAAAGCTGCTCTTCAGTAATCACCAAAGGTGGTGCCAATCTGATGATATTTCCGTGGGTAGGTTTTGCAAGAAGGCCGTTTTCTTTTAACTGTAAGCATAGATTCCACGCTGTAGAGCTGTCCGGAGTGTCGTTGATCAAAATAGCATTTAAAAGACCTTTTCCTCTTACTTTGGTAATAAGTCCGTTTTTTTCAATGATCTTTTCGATTTCTGCTCTGAAAAGCTGCCCCAGCTGCTCTGCTCTTTCTGAAAGCTGTTCATCCGCTACCACATCTAAAGCGGCTACTGCTACAGCACACGCAATCGGGTTTCCTCCGAATGTAGAGCCGTGTTGTCCCGGCTTAATCACGTTCATGATAGAATCGTTAGCTAATACTGCAGATACAGGGTACATTCCTCCGGAAAGGGCTTTTCCTAAGATCAGGATATCCGGTTGTACATTTTCGTGGTGACAAGCGATCAGTTGCCCTGTTCTTGCGATACCGGTCTGAACTTCGTCTGCGATGAAAAGTACATTATGTTTTTTACATAGCTCGGAAGCATTTTTCAGGAAACCTTCGTCCGGAACATACACACCAGCTTCACCCTGAATAGGCTCCACTAAAAATGCGGCGATATTTCCTGCTTCTCTGTTTAATACTTCTTCCAATGCTGCGGTATCATTGTAAGGGATTTTGATAAATCCAGGTGTAAAAGGACCATAGTTCAGGTTGGCATCAGGATCATTAGAAAAAGAAACAATCGTTGTTGTTCTTCCGTGGAAATTATTTTCACAAACAATGATCTTGGCTGCGTTTTCTGAAATTCCTTTTACTTCATAGCTCCATTTTCTGGCTAATTTCACGGCAGTTTCTACGGCTTCAGCTCCGGAATTCATAGGAAGAACCTTGTCAAATCCGAAAAGAGTAGTGATCTTCTGCTCGTACTCGCCCAGTTTTGAATTGTAGAATGCTCTTGAAGTAAGGGCCAGCTTTTGAGCCTGCTCTACTAAAGCAGCTACAATTTTCGGGTGAGAATGTCCTTGGTTCACAGCAGAGTATGCTGAAAGAAAATCATAATATCTATTACCTTCTACATCCCATACAAAAACGCCTTCTCCGCGGTCAAGAACCACTGGAAGAGGGTGATAGTTATGCGCTCCATGTTTGTCTTCAAGGTCAATAAAATACTGTGAGTTTTTTGCTGTTGCTGCTGTTGACATATGTTTTGGTTTTCGACAAATTTAAGCATTATTAATGAGATGCATGAACAAAAACGTAATACGGTACACGCCAGTAATTAAAGTGTATTTTAGGGTTGGATTAGGCTGTTTTAGAAAATATTCCTTTTACAAATCAGACAACGCAGGTTTTATATCTTTATCATATGTGATTTTTTTTCTTTAGAGATTTCAGAAAAAAAGCATAACCATTTTGGGTTATGCTTGTGTGTTATTTTTTTGGATGTTGTTTTCGCCATTCCGTACTATTCAGAGGCTGATAATCTTTTCCACATGTACCATTATACTCGCATTCTTCGACGAAATATTCATCGTAATCTGCATTGTCCCACCATTCTTTGAATTGAGGAAGATTGAAATAATTATTTTTCAGTAAGATTTGAAGATCATCACTACTGAGAAAAAAACGGAGCCTGCCCATGATTCTGGAACCATCCTTATAGGCAGGATTATATTTATACTGTTCTGCGAAATAGGCGAGATTAGCCATGATTTTCAGCCTATCCGTATTTTTTAAACTTTTCTGAGTGGAATTGCTGTCACCTAAATATTCTAAGTATTCCTTAATCTGATTGAGTATAAATCTGTTTTCAGAAGTATCATTGGGAAGGTAGAGCTTTTGCATCACTTTAAATGTATTGGCGTGTAATCTGATGTTTTCGTCACAGTCTTTGGTCCAGAATATTTTGCCATAATCTGAAGGATCATTCTTATCAAATTTTGTTTTTTCTATGACCCATTTCAGTAATTCCGCATCTTCAGTGTAGCCAAAAGTTTTTACCAGACTTTCCATGAAATAGGAATCATTAAGGATAAGCCATTTATATTGGGATTTATTGTCATTGAACAGATACATATTTCGGGCTGCCAATGTCTGGATATTTTTTTTACGCTGCTCTTTTAGATTTGAAATATCTTTCCACAGGTATTTATTTACTTCATTGCCTGTTGCATCTTTGAATGTTTTCGAAGAAGTATTCTCCTCCTGTGCTGTTTCAGTATATGATTTCTGATAGTCAATGATACTTGGTATAGGATAGAGATCAGTAATGAAATTTAAATTTTTAATAATAAATAGTCCGGTATTTTCTGCATTATTGGGGATGTAATTAAGTGATCTGTCACATGGGTCAATAAAATTAACGTAGAGAAATTGGGCTTTAGAATTATTATCAATTATTCTGTTAAAAATCTGTTTAATTTTAGCGTTAAATTCACTTCCCGAAGGAGTCTTATATCCGTTATCCGTAAGGAGTTCACTCAATATAGGTGCTGTTACTTCCAAATCCTTTTCAGAATATTGGTATGGATTGTCAAACGTTGGTTTTCCATACTCTAACTGTTTTTTTAGCATCATATTAATGTCTTGATTAAATTGTACGCTTGAATAACTTTCTTTCACATTACCGTTTATCTCATTACTGACTGTTTTTTTTTCCTGGCAAGAAACCAGGACAGAAGAAATAAAAAGCAAGCTGATTAAAATTCTATGTTCCATTTTGATCGTTTTATTGTTCAGATCCTTTTGCTCCCGGATTTCCTTTGTATTCCGGCAGGTTATAATCTGCCTCCGTAATTTCGTAATTTTTAGGGACTACATAAGCAAAATAGTCGGAAATATCATAAGATACGCAATACAGTTTCTGGGATTGGTTTCCTCCTAATATAACGACTTTGTCTCCTTTCTTACCTGCTACAAATCCCACATGGCCTCCTCCGGATCTTGTCTTTACAGCAATAGCACCATATACCGGTTTTCCTAAATCTTTTCCTTCTGCCCAGGTAGCCCATTTTAAAGCCCTTACTGCATCATATCCTTTATCCGTTGTAACGCCTTCATATCCGTAATGTTTCATAATCCAGTTGATAAACGCTGCGCACCATGCGATATCTGTCTCATTTTTTGTACCATCTTTCATCTGGCTTTCATAAGGAGTTCCATCAAAGAATTTTTGAATTTCTTTATTACTGCCGGTTTCTACCAGATTTCTTGCTTCTTCTTTCCATACCAGTTCCATCCATGGAGCTCTTCCTTCAAGATTAGGTAATGCTACCTCCTCTCCATTACAAACTCTTTTATCATATTTAAACCATGTTTTTAGTTTTTCCAAAGCTTTCTTACGCCCGGTCCATCCATTGGGAGGTCTTTCAAGTCTGTGGGCAGGAGAATATCCATTCAATATTTTTCCCTGCAGGAAAAAATACTTTTCTTCTTCCTCTTCCATTAGCAGTCCCAGCTGATTCAGGTTTTTTCCAAGACCTTTACTGAAGTAAGTGCGTTTCCATGCTAATGTGTCTTTAAGCTCCTGAGAATATGTTTTTTGAGGATTAAGTTCCCATAAAGGTACTTCTTTGTAGTTGAATATCCATCCCCCTACATCTACAGTATTATGCAGATTGTTAGAAATAAGGTCCGCATTTTCGTCCAGAAATTTATTTTCATCTGCATATTTTGCTTTTCCATATGTTTTATAGGGCCCGGGATTATTATAGAAGCCTGTTCCATCATCTGTTCCTGTAATTTGAAGAATACCTCTTCCTTTGTAAGTGCTTTGGCTGGATAAGTTGCCACTCAGTTCTTCTTTACTCTGTACAAAAAAGCCGGTTTCTTCTGAAACATTGGCCAAAAAGGATATCTTTTGCATGCATCGGTTAATTCCGTTGCCGGCAAACATGGCATTCACCTCTGCTGTTAAACTTTTAATTGTTTTATCTGTGATATCGCACTTTTCTTTAATTCCTTTCCAAATTTCAGTACCACCCGTCATTGTTTTAATAAGGTCTTCCATTTCTTTGTCAGTAAAACCTCTGTTACAATAACATGTTTTCTGCTTTCTGACCTCCGCCATTTCCACCACCACCGGCTTCACATCATTATCAATAGCCTCCGGTGTTTCTTTCTGGGAAACCTTCAGACATCCGGCTTCATAAAATATAAACTGTTTTCTCAGTTCCAGCATTTCTTCCTGGGTGAAAGGTGTTCCGTCCTGTTTTTTAGCTCTGATGCCCAGTTTTTCCATATCTTCTGTACGTACCAGATTGGCGGGAAGACTGTCATTGATGGTTACCTGAAGTTTTTCTGCTTTCCAGATTTTTTTATTGGGATCAGCGGGATCTTTCAGCTGTCTTGAGACCTGAGCAATATAATAATCGAAATTTTTTGGTGGGTTTTTCCATTCTTCTTTTGCGGTAAATGAAACTTCTACCAGACCGTCTTTTCCTGTTTTTTCTTCTTTGTAGGTTTCTTTGCTTTCGTGGGTGTAGATGATATGGTCTTTTTCGTTCAGCCCTTCTTTAGGAACTTCCTTGAAAACGTCTATTTTCAGAACTTCTTCGGTCATATTCACGGTATGTACCCAGATCTTATGGGTTTTCCCATAGAACGTCTGCTGGCGCTGAATGTCTTTTCCATTTTCTGTGGAGAACATGACAGACACAATTTTCTGTTCTGAAGTAATGACGAGTTCTTCATTGGAGTCCAGCACTTCAAGATACGTTGTGGTAGCATCTATCACTACAGGCTTTGTTCCTTCTATTGAAATAGTGGCTGGCAGTACAACATCCGTTGAGGTGCTTGCCTGAAGTTCTATTGTAAATACCAGACGGTACTTTGGAGTAGGGTTTTCTGCCGTTTTAGGAATCGCAGCATCCAGTTTTTTCTTATAATCCTCAGTCGTATTGATGATAAAAGAGGCCTTGCCCTCACTGTTAAGGGTGACGCTTTTTTCTTCCAGCATAAATTTGTCTTTCTGCTTGTAGAAATCATCGCCATCGCCTTTCACCCACACTTTTACTTTCAGAGTTTGATTCTGAAGGCCATCAATTTCTACAAAGCCGTAGGTGTCTTCTCCAAAACCGGTTTCTGTACGTTTTACACCCGTTCCATAGGCCCAGAGCGCCCTTTTTATAGTGGGTTGTGAAACTTTTATTTTGGTTTCAGTTTTTTTATTGTCAGTGTTATCGCCGGTTAAATAAGCGGAAAGGGTAAACTCACCCAGTTCATTGAAAGTAAGAGTTCCGTCTCCATTGTCGGTAACATTTTGAGGAACTTCTATTTTTATGGCTTCATTTCCGGCCAGCGTTGCAATTCTCGCCGTAGCTGTATATTTTACTTTTGTTCCTTTGGGAATATTTCCTGCGGGTAAGGTAAACTTATCAATGACGTTTTGGATGACTTCAAAATGAAACGTATCTGATCCCGTGAAAGCCGGCTGTTTTCCCGCTCCAAGTGGATTGGCATAAGCTTCTACTGTATACTTTCCTATATATTCACCGGTTGATAGTTGGGCGTCCTGACTGAGCAGTGCATCGGCTCTTTTATTAATGATCGCAGTTTTGAATGAAGGGGAGCTTTCGAATGCAGTAATCCTTCCTGCCCCTTCTTTTTTAAGGTACCAGTGAACGGTTTTCCCTGCAGCTGGGAGATAGGCTACATTGAATTTGGAAGCCTGGATTTTGAGCATATCTCCGGAACGGAGCAGTCCCGGCTCCCCACTCACACCCATTACGCCTAATGTATTTTCAATTTTTATTTCTACAGTTTCCGGTTTGGGATCATTGGGGTCTGTGAAGGCTTCTACGGTATATTTTCCTGCATTTTTAAAGCTAAGTATGGTTTGTCCTCCGGCTCTTGCTACGCCCACAATATGAGGTGAAGCCGTCCCGGAATGGCTGTTATATAATACCGTTGTTCCTTGTTTTATCCTCCAGTGTGCGATCTGAGCAAAAGGCAGGAAACTGGTTCCGTTCAGAATTTTCATCTGGTCAGCATTGGTGCTCAGTTTATACTCTACAGATATCGGAATAGGAATATTGATCAGGGTAGAAGTTCCCGGAGTTACAATTTTTTTAACGAAATCTTTAACTACTTCGATAATGATAGCACAGTTTTTATCACCCGCTTTTTTTCCATAGGCTTCTATTCTGTATTTGCCTTCCGGAAGACTGTCAAAAGTTTTGCTTAAAGACTGATTGAAGACACTTCCCAGACCCATAAATGTTTTTACCTTGTCTTTGGTGTCTTCCCCTTTGAAAATGGCCCATATGATTTTGGTAGCATCACCTTTAAATTGGGCATTCAATGTAAGATTATCCGGAGAAAAAGGATTTAGAAAGGATGTCAGAGGGTTTTTAGGGAGCTGAAGATAATAATAAGTTCCGGTAGGTTTGGCTACGGATTGCGGAAGCGCCATCGAAATGGAATTCACGGATGTTGCCGTGGAAGAAGTACCTGCTGTTTCCCATTGCGGCGATGTATTGGCTACTGAGAATTCATCTGCCTCTTTTACATCGATTTGTGAAACATTGTTGGACTGTCCGGTGGTCGCAAAGGCAACAGTTCCCGGAACTCCATATCCCGGGCAGGTAGCTGTAGAAACATCCAGCAGTATTTTCATGCTTTTGTTGAATTCTACATTTTCATAATAATCTTTATACTTTAAACTGCACTTTGCTTTACAGGGGTAAGGCTTGCCGTCTGAACCTTTACAGTTGCCGAACCCATTGCCGGCACCAAAGCTTTCTGCTTTGTCATCAAGATAGGTGGCTACAGGCTTGCTTTGGGCGAAATATTTGTTTTTGCCTAGTTTTTTTTTCTGGCTTTTTACTTCCATCGGAACGGCAGTCCCTTTGGAGTTATTGGCAACGGAACTGCTGCAGTACGCAGTAGCACCTTCTACAATAATAAATCCTTTATCTGCCATGTTGTGTATTCATAAATTTATATAATACTGCTTATTTCCCGGTATAATATTTTTTCTCCGTCCGAAAGGATAAAGTCAGCTTTCTTTTTTGAATACTGCCTTTTCGGGGAGTTGTATTCCATTTGAATGGTGAGCGTTGCTTTGTACTGCTCAGTTTTGTGTTGATATTTTTTATCGATTTCTTCTTTTATATCAGTTGGAATGCTTATTTCTGAAGTGAAATAAGCATCAAAACCATAATCTCTCTGCTCAGCTAAAATAGTTCCGGTACATTCCACATCTCCGATTCCTTTGATGCTCCAGATAAAAGTTTCATGTGTTTTTCCGCCGTTGTCTACATAAGATGGGGCAAAAAAGAGAAGATTCCAGAATGGTTCTTTCAGTTTATTCTTGTAAAAGAGAGATTCATCCTCCAAAGCACTCAGGTATTGATTTCTGAATACATCTGCATTCTGATATTTTTCCTGGATCCCGGCCGTTCTCTGTTTCCAGTTTTCTACTATTTTATGATGGTTTGAAGCACTGATAAAAACACCTTTTTCATCCACTTTTACTTCGACAGGATAAGAACTCTGTTCCAGCTCATTGAGAATTTCCATAAAACTGTTTTCAGACGGCAGGGGAGCGTCTTCTATTTTTTCTATCAGCCAGTTTTTGGTTTGATCCTCGTTTTCCGTTTCCAGGATATTGAGTTTACAGGAAGAGTGGAAGCCCTTTTTTTCTCCAAACTGTACTTCAAGCGAGTTTTCCACATGATAAACATGTGTTCCTGAATATTTCTGAAAAGGTTTTACCCGGTTTTCTTCCATGCTTTTTTATTTTTTGCAGCTATTGGCGAGAATTTCTTCTGGCTGGCTGTACAGGTATATTTTTTCTGTTGCACCACCATCGCATTTACTTACATAATAATTAGCGATGTAATCTTCCTGATAATGTGATATTTCCTCACTTAACAATCCACCTGAATTTTCCTTATGTGTAATAAAATAAGAGGTGTTGTCCGTCTTTTTATAAAATACAAAATTGAGTGATGCCGTATTTTTTTCTTTCAGAGATGTATTGTTTTGAAGCTTCTTTTTGACATATTGTATGATTTCTTTTTTCAATATTTTGTCTGTAGGTTCCGGATGGTCTATCAATACATAGTATGAAATCTTCACAGAATCTTTATAATAGCTGTTGATAAAGGTCATGTGATCCAGAGAAATAAATTCATTCTTTTTCTGATCGCAACTCATGATCGATAAAAGAAGAAAACACAGGATAAAAATTTTTATGGATTGTAAATACTTCATGCTTTTGTTTAATGGTTATAAATAGGCCTGTTAATCGTTGATGGACTTACTTAATCAATATTCTCCCGGCCTTCTGCGGCCCATATTTCTAAGATGGTCTTCTCTTTCTTTTTCTGCTCTTCTTTTACCCTGTCGCTCTGCTTTCCCGATAGAAATACTTTCTTTAAATGTTTTTTCAAATTCTACTTTCGTAATGAATGGTTTATATCCTCTAATGTGCTGCAGGATAAACCAATATCTGAATCCAAGCAAATAATAGTATTTCTTTTCTATATCAGGCATATCCAGACCAAAATGGTCATATAATGTAACTTTGTAAGTAGCATCATAGCTTCCGTTGCCGGACTTGGTGAATTTTGTAAGCTTTACTTCGTACGCCCACGTATCATTCATACATATCGTAAGTCCTCCTAAAAATGTATCTTTTAATGTTGAAAACTGTGGATGTCCCCAACCCCGGTTTCCAAATTTTCCAATTTCATTATCTGTAAAATGGATTTCATCGTCTTCAATGGAAGAAATATTTCCGCGGCTTTTCTTAATTCGTTCGGCAATTTCATCTTCCATGCTGATACAGAATCTTTTGCTTGAAGGATGATCCTGTACATTCTTTGTCAAAACAGGATTGGTATATTCGCCGCCTTCATTTCTTTTAAATTTTTCGATCATGTCCAGTGCAACGGTTTCCAGTTCTCCCACTGAAAAAAGATCGGTAACCATACGTTTAAAGCCGGTCCATAATTCTTCGTCCGTTTTATCCCTGATCTCAGCTTTGATCCAGATGCCTTTGCTTTCCACATCCTGCAAGGTATATCTTGATGGATATTGATTGGATACTCCTAAGCCGTAGCATAAATCATCAGCCAGGTTGACGCCCTGCCTGTCTTTTCCTTTAACCTTAAACCTGTCGATATAAACGGGAAGGGGATTGTCTATCTTAACTTCCACACTTACTTTATCGATAGGAGTTTTAAAATAGGCATAGGCACGCATATCATAGCATGGCAGCTTCACCTGTATCGTCTGTGTACTCCCTTCAATAGATGAATAATCAAAAAAGAAAGGAATCGGAATTCCGTTGATTTTCAGCTGCCATAGAAGTTTTTTGTACTCATTTTTAGCTGCAGATCTATTGAATGTTGCTTTGAACCAACGCTTTTCTCCTTCTTTAGGCTTGCTTATTTTTCCACCGTTGTCGTCAAATGGACCTTCAACTTCCGTTACCAGCAAAGTATTGTCCTTTTTAGCTTCGTACTCGTCCAGTTTCTTGCCACCGTTTTTACCATAAAAGGTATTTTCCTGAGGTGATTTAAAATCCAATGCACCTTTGGAAGCATCTTTCATGATCTGTTCTGCTTCTTTATAAGATTTGCCAAAGACATTTCGTATGATATTTCCGCCTTCCATAGATGTTTTATAAAAATTTACATAGATTATTAATGTGCATCTCCTTCGTTTTATAAATAATATGCAAAAAACTCTCTGAAGACTGAGTATACATCTCTGGCTTCAAAATACTTGGGACTGGAGCTGGTTACATTATTAAAATGATGTTTTTTAAATAATTTTTTAACACGTGTTTGATGGTAATACTGAGAAACTGAGACAATGCTTTTGTATTGTAAGCTGTCAGCTGTTTTTATAGTATGAACTACTGTTTTCTCTGTATTATCGCCATAATTGTCTGTGATGATCTTTTCAGGAGGAATTTTATTTTCCACCAAATATTTTTGCATTTCGTTTCCTTCCCAATATCCTTCTTTACCAAAGCCACCACTTACTAAAACTTCTTTTACCCGATGATTCCTGTACAGTTCAATTGCTTTATCCAGTCTGGCTTTCAATCTGGGGGACAGGGTTCCATCTTTATTCACTGTGTTTCCGAATACAACCGCTAAATCAGCATTTTTCTTTGTGTCCGTTAGCCCATCTGTAATGATGTAAACAGAATGAATCACAAACCATGCTGCTCCCAATATAAAAAGATACCTGAAAATTTTTTTAATCATATTACCTATCGATATTCTACTGCATTTTGACCTGTTTGCCACTGTTGATATTGACTTCTTTAGCACTTTCTACATTGATAGCGTCTTTTGTACTGATGTAAGAACCAGCTTCCATATTTTCAGTGATATTCTTTGCTCTGGAACTTCTGCCAGCCTCCGCCGTTTCTATAATATTGCTTGCTGTAAGATTGTAATCGTCATTTGCGGTTTCAGTGATATCTTCACCCGCCATGATATTGACATTTCTCTGCGCGGAAGCGATAATATTACGACCTGCATTGATCTGTACATTTTCTCCGGCGGTAAAAGTCATATTTTTCGGAGCATTCACTGTAATATTTCCCTTACCATCCATCAAATAGGTATTTCCGCTTGGGTCTTCAATGAAAATACTGCCTTCCTGGTCATTAAAGATAATTTTATTTCCACTTCTGGTCTGAATGGATTTAATGTGATTATTCAATCCACCTCCTAAAGCGACCTGACCATGGAACATTCCACCCATGGCAAAAGGAAAATCGGGGTGATGGTACTCAAAACCTACCATAACCTGATCTCCAACTTCAGGAATAGCTACGAAACCTCTGTTTTGTGTGATGGCATCTGTTCCTCCTGCGTCAGGGCTCATCATTCTTATAAAATGAGTCGTGTCGGGATTTCGCTGCCAGTCAAACTGTACCTGAATACGTCCCTGATTCATAGGATCTGTATTGGAAATTACAGTGGCTACCTGTGGTTCTGCGTTGGGAGTTATAAAATCAGGTTTAGGCATAAAACCTGTTCCTTCAGCCACAGCTTCGAAACTTCCGGTGTAATATCCTCTGGCATTCACTTCATGAATCACCTCTGTAACGGTTATTCTCGTAAAATAAGAAGTCTGGTTGGTATCCGGTTTACGCATTTCAATATCTGCCGTACATCCGGGATAAAGAAATGGCACTGTTGTATTCCCTGAAACGGTAAAAACCTCTACCGCTGCACTTCCTGCTGCACTTTTCTGTGAATCATCCACATCCATAAACATATTAGCGTTGACGGGTGCAGGCGAGAGTGAGCGGGTTTTGAATATGTTGTTATTTAATTCATAGGCTTTCGATGGAATTTCTCCCTGGTGCCTGATATTATGTTCAGAGCCTGCCATTTTAGTATGGCTGCTGCTGTTATATCCAAAGAATTCAGGTTTGGTATGTACTGCTTTCAGCTCTACCTGAACATCGCTTACGTTGCTGCCGTAAATGAGACGGACCGGCTTCTCGGATGGCGGAAGTTTTCCGAAGTGGAGAATTTCACCATCATAATAAAACTGTTCACCGTAAGCTTCTGCTGTTCTTGCAAGAAAATTATAATGGGTTTCGTTGTACTGAGAGCTATAGTTGATGTAACTTTTATTCTGAGTATCAACCCTGAAATCAAATTTTGAAGAACCTAAAGCTTCTTTAATGATCTTGTCTGCGATGATTCCAGTATTAACCGCCTGTGTCCCCCCGAAACTTTGGGTATGAGGAGCAGAGTCCATCAGAATGGTAGGGCTTTCGCCTTTCAGAACAATATTACCCAGACTCATTTTTTCCTGACTGAACGCGGCTTTGGTGATAACGCCCACAAAAGTTCTTTCTGGGCTTTCGTTTTCGTAATCTTTATATTTAAAAACTACTGTGATTCTTTTTCCTAAGAACTGGCGGGCTTCTTCGAGATTATGATTCTGTGTGGCGCCCAAAGAGTCATGGGCGAGAATAAGTTCGAAATAATGGTGCCGCCTTGCGCTTTGCTGTAAGCGGAAATGTTTAAAATGATTGACAGATTTTCCTTCAATCACAATATCCAGTTTTACCACACGGTTGATCCCGGGAATTTGATTTACAGATATTTTATCTGCATTGCCGGGAGCCTTGTATTGATCAGGACGGAATGAAAAATTGCTGCTTTCTTCCATGATTAGTATTTTTTGATGTAAACTTAAAGCCGGAAAATATAAATCCTAAACCACCTATACCTTCATCTTTAGCCGTAAAGGATAAGTATAGTCAAAAAAGACAGAACAGCACCCCTTTTGCCGGGACTACCATTCTGTCTGTTGTTTCTTTTAATGTAGGAAATTACATTCTTAAGATGAAGGCCATTCTCCTTTATAAGAAGAAGTTCCAAGATCGATTTGTTCTGCGCTGATCACAAAGCTGATGTACATACTGTTATCATCTACCGCATCGAAATCTACTTCGTGCTGGATCACATATCCGTTCTCCCACTTCAAAGTAGTCAGTGTTCCTTCTTCGTGAGATTTGTTGAATGTTACTTCTCCGGTTGTAGGCTTGTACTTTCCGTTAAGAAGGCTTTCCAGAACGTCTGATTTTTCAGTAGCTTCTACTGTAATTTTGATCAGTGCGTTGGAAGGATCTGATGCTACTCTTCCTGATACGTCTGTAGAACGGGATACACTGTAGTTAAGTTTTAATAACTTCTGTCCTTCACCGCCGTTGAATTTTAAAATTCCTCTTGAATTTCTTTCTGCCATGATAAGTAAATTTTAATTGTTAATATTGTGTGGTTTGTTATGTTATGTCACCAAAAATAGAAGTAATTATATTATCACAAAAAAGTTTTTGAAGAAATTTTAAAAAGTGTCGTAATTCTGCGACTAACAACTGTTAGGTAAATTGTTTATTGAGAATCAGTTGTTTATAGGTTTCAATGTTAAGTATTTATGAACTTCCGATAGGGAGGGAGATTGGAGGGGTTCCGGAATGGAATGGGGTTATATTTAACAGAAATTCAAATTTCTGAAGATTGAGAAATAAAAAAACTGCCCCGAAATGAGGCAGTTTACAATTTGTATATAAAATAATCTTAGTGATTATCATATTTTCTATCCATTACAAAATCCTCCATGAATTTTGTAGTATAGTTTCCAGCAAGATAATCTTCATTATCCATAAGCTGTCTGTGGAAAGGAATGGTAGTTTTCACACCCTCAATATAGAATTCTTCCAGTGCACGTCTCATTTTAGCAATAGCTTCCTCACGGGTTTGAGCCGTAGTGATAAGCTTAGCGATCATTGAGTCATAGTTGGAAGGAATAGTATATCCTGAATAAACGTGAGTATCTACTCTGATTCCGTGTCCGCCAGGAATGTTTAATCCTGTGATTTTCCCCGGAGATGGTCTGAAGTCTGCATAAGGATCCTCAGCATTGATTCTACATTCGATTGAATGAAGTTTCGGGTAATAATTGATTCCTGAAATAGGAGTTCCTGCAGCAAGAAGGATCTGCTCTCTGATCAGGTCATAATCAATTACCTGCTCAGTGATAGGGTGCTCTACCTGGATTCTTGTATTCATTTCCATGAAATAGAAATTTCTGTGCTTGTCTACAAGGAATTCGATAGTACCTACGCCTTCATATCCAATGAATTCAGCAGCTTTTACAGCGGCAGCACCCATTTGCTCACGAAGCTCGTCTGTCATGAAAGGAGAAGGTGTTTCTTCAGTCAGTTTCTGGTTTCTTCTCTGTACAGAACAGTCTCTTTCAGAAAGGTGACATGCTTTTCCGTACTGGTCACCAGCCACCTGAATCTCAATGTGTCTAGGCTCTTCAATCAGTTTTTCCATGTACATACCTCCGTTTCCGAAGGCTGCCACAGCTTCCTGAATAGCAGATTCCCAGTGATCTTTAAGGTCTTCAGCTTTCCATACTGCTCTCATCCCTTTTCCACCACCACCAGCGGTAGCTTTGATCATTACCGGATATCCTGTTTCTTCAGCTACTTTTACAGCATGCTCATAAGAGTCGATTAGTCCGTCTGAACCAGGTACACAAGGTACTCCGGCAGCTTTCATCGTCGCTTTGGCATTGGCTTTATCACCCATTTTTTCAATCTGCTCAGGAGAAGCACCAATGAACTTGATGTTATTTTTCTGGCAGATTCCTGAGAAATTAGCATTTTCAGAAAGGAATCCGTAACCCGGGTGGATAGCGTCAGCATTGGTAATCTCTGCTGCTGCAATAATATTAGGGATTTTAAGGTATGAGTCTTTGCTCATAGGAGGACCGATACATACGGCTTCGTCAGCAAATCTTACGTGAAGACTGTCTTTGTCAGCTGTAGAGTATACCGCAACGGTTTTGATCCCCATTTCTTTACAAGTACGTAGAATACGCATTGCAATTTCGCCACGATTGGCTATTAATATTTTTTTGAACATCTTCTTCAATTTGAAAATTAGATAATTTGAAAATTAGATAATGTTATTTTGAATGCAGAATTGAGTCTAACATCTAATGTCTAACATCTAACCTCTAAATTAAGATGGATCTACTAAGAATAAAGGCTGATCGTATTCTACCGGAGTAGCATCGTCTACTAAAATCTTCACGATTTTTCCGCTGATCTCAGAATCGATCTGGTTGAATAACTTCATTGCTTCAATGACACAAACTACTTTTCCTACGGATACTTCGTCACCTACATTTACGAATACATCTTTATCCGGAGATGGTTTTCTGTAGAAAGTACCGATCATTGGAGATTTGATCACTACATATTTACTGTCATCAGATGCTGCTTCCGCTTTTTCAGCCGGTGCTGCTGCTGGAGCTGCTGTCTGAACTGGAGCCGCTGCCTGAGGAGCTGTGTGGTATACCGCTGGCTGTGCATAAACCGCATCGCTACCAGCTAATGGAGTTTTAATAGTGATCTCGAAATCTTTAGTTTTGTATTTAACTTCTGAAACTTCAGCCTTAGATACAAACTTGATAAGATTTTGTATGTCTTTAATGTCCATAAATTTGATATTTGATTTTGGGTCAAAGATACCAAAAAAACATAAAAAACAACAAAAAACCGCCCGATTTTATCAAAATCGGGCGGTTTTTGTATTAAAATGAGGCTTTTTCAGTGAAAAGCGACTCTTAGTTTTCTTCTGTAGTTGCTACTTCTTTTTCCAATACTACTTTACCTCTGTAGTAAAGTTTTCCTTCATGCCAGTGAGCTCTGTGGTAAAGGTGAAGTTCACCAGTTGTTGCATCTTTCGCTAATTGAGGAACTACTGCTTTATAATGAGTTCTTCTCTTATCTCTTCTTGTGGACGACTGTCTTCTCTTAGGATGTGCCATTTTGAATAACTTTTTTAATTGATGAGCGATGAGATTCATCATCTCATCATATTTAAATTATTTTATTTAATTATTGTCTTTTAACTTTCTCAGCGCTTCCCATCTCGGGTCGCTCTCATGTTCTTCCTCTTCAGGCTCTTCAATATCTTTCGGACTGAACCTGTTTAGGATTTCAAGATCTTCATCGCTTACATTCGGTGAAACTTTTTTCATCGGTATAGAAAGCTGTACATTTTCGTAGATCAGTTGTGCCACGTTAAAGGCATGATCTGAGGCTGGAATAGTAATGACATCTTCATTGCTGTCGTCATATTCTTCACCAAAATGCACCAAAATTCCAATCTCGTTTTCAATAGGATGGTCGAATTCTTCATTCGTGAGATCACAAATGAGTTCTACTGTCCCGTCTACTTTGATCTCAAATTCTAAAAAGGTAGTGTGCTTCTCAAGGAAGACATCGGCTACTATTTTAGGATTTGTAAATTCCTGTTCAGTGTCAAATAATTGAAAGAACGATTGATCTATCTCAAATTTGAACACGTGCTTACCGTTTTTGAGTCCGGAAAAGCTTACGTCATAGTTTCTTAACTTGTCCATAAAATGAGTGTGCAAAAATATGCAATTTTTTTATAATAACAAATAAAATCCATAACAAATTAATTTAAAATTTGTTTTAACGAATTATCCTTCATTTTCATCAGGAAGATCTTCATCTACTCCATTGTCTACAACCATTTTCCTTGGCTGCATACGATTGGTCATCAGATCGTTATATTCGCTTCTGTTCTTAAATATTTTAATAGCAGTGAAGATTGCTTCTGTAAAACTCTGCTCATCTGCGATGTTTTTTCCTGCAATATCATACGCCACTCCATGGTCCGGAGAGGTCCTGATAAAAGGAAGTCCGGCCGTGTAATTCACGCCTTCCTCGTAGGCTAAAGTTTTGAACGGTGCCAGTCCCTGATCGTGGTACATGGCTAAAACCGCATCGAAATTTCTGTACTTATTCGGCTGAAAAAAGCTGTCTGCAGGATAAGGCCCGAAAGCCAGTATTCCGTTATCAGAAAGTTCTTTGATGGCCGGTTCTATAATTTCGATCTCTTCTTTTCCGATCACGCCCCCGTCTCCCGCATGTGGGTTCAATCCCAATACGGCAATCTTTGGTTTCTGTACGCAGAAATCTTCGATCAAGGTCTGATTTAAAGCTCTGATCTGTTTTTTTATTTTTTCTTTGGAAATATTTTCTGCTACGCTGGCAATTGGAATATGATGGGTAGAAACCGCTACTTTCAGATCTTCTGTAACTAAGAACATCAGTCCTTTTTTACTGAATTTTTCTTCAAAATAGCCTGTGTGTCCGGCATGTTTAAAGCCCATTTTCACCATTTCATCTTTGTTGATAGGTGCTGTAACCAGTACATCAATGTCGCCTTTCATTAAGGCTTCAGTAGCCAGTTCCAGAGATTCAATGGCCATTTTGGTGGATTCTTCAGTGGGAACACCCAATTCTACATTCACATTATCCTTGGTCAGGTTCACCATATTCAGTTTTCCCGGCTGAGCCTGCGATGCTTCATTCACGTAGTTGAAATTCAGATTCAGCTTGAAAATATTTTTCTGGAAGGTAAATAACTTTCCCGAGCCAAAAATCACCGGAGTGAAAAAATCCGTAATGGTTTTGTCTGTCAGGGACTTCATGATGATCTCCGGACCGATGCCGTTAAAATCACCTATTGAAATTCCTACTCGTACTTTATGGTTTTTTGGGCTCATTTTGATTATCTTTGAAGATTATAATTTACAAATTTAGCAAAAAATAATATGTTCACAGGAATTATTGAAGCAGTTGGCGTTATTGAAAAGATTGAAGAAAAAGGAAGCAACATAGATTTCACCCTAACATGTCCTTTTACAAGCGAATTAAAAATAGACCAGAGTCTGGCTCATAACGGGTGTTGCCTTACCGTTGTTGAGATTAAAGATGATCAATATGTGGTAACGGCCATCAATGAAACACTGGAAAAGACCAATCTTGGAAAATGGAATGTAGGTACAGTCGTAAACCTTGAGCGATGCATGAAGATGGATGGAAGACTGGACGGGCATATTGTACAGGGTCATGTAGATAAAACCGGTGAAGTAGCAGGAATCGAAAATAAAGACGGAAGCTATTTTATTACCATTAAATATGAAGATAACGGAAGTTTTGTAACGGTTCCTCAGGGTTCTATTACAGTAAACGGAATCAGTTTGACGGTGGCAAAAAGTGAAGATACTCAGTTTTCTGTGGCCATTATTCCGTATACTTGGGAGTTTACCAATATGCAGCATCTTAAAATCGGAGATCAGGTTAATTTAGAATTTGACATCATTGGTAAGTATATTGCTAGGTTAATTAAAAAGTAGGATGCCGATAAGTAAATACAAAGGATACAGTTTAAGGAACCGGGTGTTTTTCGGATTCCTTCTCGTTTGTTTTTTAAGTGTTGTGGCTACATCGCTCGTTCCCTATTTTGTCTTAAGGAATAATTCTCTGCAGCAAAGCAATATTGATATGCAGGAGAAGACGAATGCCGTGATGAGATACCTTGACTATGCCGTAAGCCGTACTCTCGTGGAGACGGAAGACCTGCCGATGGTATTGGGGAACAAGATTTTTGAGATAGCAGATATCAACCAGCACGATATTGTAATCTATGATCTGAAAGGGAATTACCTTCTTTCCAATAAAGACGAAAGCCTTATTGATCAGAAAACGATTCCGATTCATATTGTGAATAAGATTCTGTCTACCGATTCAAGAGTGGATATCAAAGGATATGATAAGAAAAAAGATGCAGGACGCACTTCTTCTTATCTCCTGTTAAAAAACAATGAACTGGAACCTATAGGAATTGTCTATATTCCTTTGTATCATAATGAATCTGCCTATCTGGATGTTCTTCACCAGTATATCAAATACATTTTACTGGTAGATATTTTCCTTATCCTTTTCAGTATCTGGATAAGCTGGGTAACATCGAACAGTTTAGCGAAAAATATTACTAAATTTTCTGATATGATCACCCGTATTACATTGTTTGAAAATGAAATGCGTCCGATCAGATATTATAAAAATGATGAGCTTAATGCGCTGGCAAGAGCTTATAACAGGATGATTCTTCAGATTCAGGATCAGAAAGAAAGATTGCGTTTCAAAGCATCTGAAGAAGCCTGGAGAGAGATGGCAAAACAGGTGGCTCATGAGGTGAAAAATCCTCTTACGCCTATGAAACTTACCATCCAGAATTTTGAAAGAAAATTTGATCCGGAAGATCCGAATATCAGAGAAAGAGTAAAGCAGATGAGCAAAACAATGGTAGATCAGATCGACCTGATTGCTACTGTGGCTTCAGCGTTCTCAGAATTTGCCAAACTTCCTGAAAAAAATAATGAAGTCATTAATCTGAATACCGAAGTGGAAGATATTCTGCGTGTGTTCAATGATGACAGCATCTTTATGCATTCCAATAAAGGGAATATTATGATCAATATGGACCGGATTTACCTTTCCAGGATCATCACGAACCTTGTCACCAATGCTAAGCAGGCTCAAAGTGATGAACGTAAGCTGATCATCAATGTAGATGTGGAACAGCACCAGAGAAGGGTTATGATCTCTGTACAGGACAATGGAATAGGGATTCCTGAAAATATGTACGAAAGAATATTTGAACCTAATTTTACTTCTAAAAACAGCGGAATGGGACTTGGTCTCTCGATGGTCAGAAAGATGATTGAGGATTATAAAGGAGAAATCGCAGTGAAATCTGAAGTAGGGAAGGGATCTACATTTACCATTACACTGCCTACGAATTTATAGTGAAGCCTTTTACCTTTAAATATTTCGAAATTCAACAGTCAAAAAATGTCTTCCGTGTAGGAACAGACGGAGTATTGCTGGGTGTTTTGGCTGATGTGGAAAATGCATCGGAAGTTTTAGAAATAGGAACAGGAACCGGCCTGATTTCGTTAATGCTTGCTCAAAGAAATACAAAGGCAAGCTTTCTTGGCCTGGATATTAATGAAGATGCCGTTTTACTTACCAGAACTAATTTTGAGCATTCTCCTTTTCGTTCAAGGCTGAAAAATATTCATCAGGACCTTAAGACCTTTGAGACTGAAAAGAAGTTTGATCTGATTGTTTCAAATCCTCCTTATTTTGAAGAATCCGGCTCGGATAAAGACAAAATTGCCCGCCAGACCGTAGAGTTGAATTTCCAACAGCTTATTGTAGCTTCAGTAAAATTTTTGGACGATCAGGGTATTTTGTCGGTTATTATTCCTGCTGAAGCCGGAGATGACTTTATTAAAACAGCTTTAGAAAATCAATTGTTTTTGAAGCGTAGAATCAATATCAAAGGAATAGAAAATTCCAAAACGAAAAGATTAGTTCTTGAGTTTTCACTGGCAGAAATGCAGGTCCAAGAGTCTGATTTTGTGATAGAAAAAAGTCCGAGACAATACTCGGACCTATATCTTGAACTCACTAAGGAGTTTCATGTCTTTGGTAAATAGAAGTTAGTAGTTAGAGATTAGAAGTTAGTGGTGACTGCTTAGTCTTTATCTGAATTCCTTAATTTCTCAATCTCTTAATTTTTATTCAAATAACTCAGCTGTATCCAGTACAGAAACTTTTCCGTCTTCACATCTGATCGCTTCACCAGGGAAGTTTTGGATCATATGGTAATCATGCGTTGCCATTACTACAGCGGCTCCGTTTTCAAGGGCTACCTGCTTCAGAAGGGTCATGATTTCGTTGGATGTTTCAGGGTCAAGGTTTCCGGTAGGCTCATCGGCAAGGATAAGGTCAGGGTGATTCAGTAAAGCTCTGGCAATGGCTATACGCTGTTGCTCACCACCTGAAAGTTCATGTGGCATTTTGTGCTTTTTGCTCTTCATATTCACGCTTCCCAAAACTTCGTTGATGCGGTCTTCCATTTTTACTTTATCATTCCATCCTGTAGCTTCAAGAACGAATTTTAAGTTTTTCTCAACCGTTCTGTCTGAAAGCAGTTGGAAATCCTGGAATACGATTCCCAGTTTTCTTCTTAAGTTGGGGATATCTGAAGGTTTCAGCTTGGCCAGTTCAAAACCTACCACAGCACCATGTCCGGATGCCAAAGGAATGTGTCCGTAAAGCGTCTTTAATAGGGAACTTTTTCCGGAACCGGTCTTTCCGATAAGGTAGCAGAATCTGCCTTTTTTTATGTTAAGATTAACATCAGAAAGGACAGTGAAATTTTTTTGCGCAATCTTTGCGTTCTGTAAGCTTATAATATTATCTCCGGAGATATTTGTATGCGGCATAATTCAATTTTATGGTGCTATTTCTAAAATATTTTTTCACATCTTAAAAATAGAAAAAAGAAGCTTAAAAAACCTAAACTTTAGGAAATTTTAACAACAAAAAATGCCTGAAAAACTTCTTTTCAAGCATGATTTGTATATGATATCCGAGATATTATCTCTTAGCGCGCGCAGCACTAACAGTTAAACTCTTTCTGCCTTTAGCTCTTCTTGCTGCCAAAACTCTTCTACCGTTTGGCGTAGACATTCTTTCTCTGAAACCGTGTTTGTTTCTTTTCTTTCTTTCTGATGGCTGGAATGTTCTTTTACTCATTACTATATATTTAAATCGTAATTAATCTATTAATTTTCAGGTTGCAAAGATATAGAAATTTTTAAAAGTTACAAATTTTCATCATCTTTTTTTGGAAATTATTTGAAATGTTTTTGATCCTTTATTCATAAACCCCGAGATAGAAAAGAAATCAGGCTACAGAAATTACATTGAGATGATTTATTTAAAAGCTCTATCTTTGGAAACTCAAATTTAAAGAAAAATAAGCACACGATGTTTACACCAATAGAACTTTTAGATATCAATACATTACTTACGCCTGAAAGCAAGATCGTTATCCTTACTCATTACAATCCGGACGGAGATGCTATCGGTTCCAGTTTGGGACTGAAGCATTATTTAAGAGCAAAAGGGATTCCTGCAGAAGTAATTGTACCGAATGATTTTCCGAAATTTCTGAAATGGATGCCGGAATCTAAAAAGGTGATCATTGGTGAATACAAAAGAAAATATGCATTTGACCTGATCAGTGGGGCAGATGTGATCTTCTGCCTTGATTTTAATGCACCTTCAAGGATTGGTATATTAGGAGAATGGCTGACGAAGGCGAGAGCTAAGAAAATCCTTATCGATCACCACCAACAGCCTGAGGAATTTGATTTTGTTTATTCTGATACTGTAATTCCTGCAACTTCCCAGATGATCTACCATTTTATTGAAGCTATGGGGGATGAAGCATTAGTGAATCAGGATATGGCAGAGTGTCTTTATACAGGGATTATGACCGATACCGGTGGTTTCCGTTTCCGTTCTACGAGTGCAACTACGCATAGAATTATTGCTAATTTAATTGAGAAAGGAGCTGATCCTTCCATAATCACTTCAAATACATGGGATACGAATACGGTTTCCCGTCTTCATCTTCTGGCTCTTGTACTGGGAAGAATAGAAGTGGTGAATGATGGTAAAGTTGCCGTTTTATCACTAACCAGAAACGAGCTTAAGGAATATGGCTTCCAGAAAGGAGATACAGAAGGTTTCGTGAATTACGGACTGAGTATTGCCGGAGTGAAAATGGCTGCTTTCTTTATGGAAGATCTTTATGATGATTTTATCAAAATTTCTTTCAGAAGTAAGGATGATGTAGATGTAAACCAGTTCTCCAGAAAGTACTTTAACGGAGGCGGACATATCAATGCGGCAGGTGGAAAATCTTTAGGCTCACTTGAAAATACGATTGTAGATTTTAAACGTTTTATTGAAAATGCGTAATTAATTTCATAAAGTTCTGTTGAATAGTTTGTTTTATTTATAGATTTATTGTACTTTAGGCAGTGAATTAATGAAAAACCAAATTATTTTATGAAAACAAAATTACTCACGTTTTTGTTTGCATTGCCTGTTCTGGCCAGTGCACAATTTTCTCAAAACTTTGATGCAGGTACTACCACTCCTGCGGGATGGAGTGTCATTAACGGAGGAGATGCCAACGGTTTCATTTTTGGACCTGGTGCTCCGCGAAGTGTGTATTCATTGCCGAATGCAGCGCAGATCAACTACAGTGCTACTGCTCATGATGATTATTTAGTAACTCCTGCTATTACCGTAGTAGCTGGTGTTAACGACAGGATTACCTACTTCGTAAAGAACCAGGATCCTAATTACGTGGAAAGTTACGCGGTTAAATTATCTACGACAACTGCTACTGCAGCTGCTTTTACAACGGTACTTACACCTGTAGCACCGGCTCCTAATAAATGGACCTTCTTTTCTGTAGATCTTTCTGCTTATGTAGGACAAACGGTGTACGTAGGTTTTCAGGCTACTTCTCCAGATATGTTCAGATTGTTGTTTGATAGTATAGGCAGCGATACTGCACC
This sequence comes from Chryseobacterium sp. OV279, assembly GCF_900128945.1. GTDB lineage: Bacteria > Bacteroidota > Bacteroidia > Flavobacteriales > Weeksellaceae > Chryseobacterium. Next base: position 112,987 of record NZ_FQUD01000001.1, read on the forward strand.
TACAGTAGTTCCTAATTGTGTGGCTGCTTTAACTGCGCCAGCTAATGGGGCAACAGGAGTGAACCCAAATGCTGCAACATTAACCTGGACTGCACCAACCGGAGGAGCAAAAGTTGACAGCTATGACTTGTACCTGGATACCAACCCGAATCCAACCACTCTGGTAGCGAGCAATTATTTGTTTGCTGATTTTACAACCTTGCAAGGAAACGCTACTTACTATTGGAAGGTAGTTGCTAAGAATGCAGCAGGTGTGGCGGTAGGATGTCAGACTTCAAGTTTCACGACTGGTGATTCATTTGCACCATATTGTTTCGGAAACCTTCTGTTTACTGATGGTGTAGAGCCTATTACCTCTGTTCAGCTGAGAAATATGACGAATACTTCTTCAGAGATATTAACCAGCCCAACCCATGAAAATTTCATTAATAAAAATGTATCCGTGGAGCAGGGTGGAACGTATCCTATCACTTTCAAAGGAAATACGGATGGAAACAATTCAAACAGATTTATAGTCTATGTAGACTGGAATCAGGATGGAGATTTCGTAGATACGGGAGAAGTGTTTTTCGGAACAGCAGCAACTATAGTATCACTAGTGAACTCCACAGGTATTGATACGAAAACTGCAACCGGAAATATTGTGGTTCCTGCAACAGCAACATTAGGAAAAACAAGAATGAGAGTGAAAAAGACTTATGGATCCACAGCTTATCTAAGCCCATGTTATTCTTCCGGTACAACGCTTGCTGCCACTACGGGAACAGCGGCTTACGGACAGGCTGAAGATTACAGCATCACCATCGTTCCTGCCGGATCATTAGCAGTTAATGAAACGAATGCTAAAGCAAAATTATCCGTATATCCGAATCCAATGAAAGATGTTTTAAACATTTCAGCGGCGGACAGAAAAGTAACGGAAGTATCGTTCTATTCTGCTGAAGGTAGACTGGTAAAAACTGTGAAGGACAATGTTTCTGTAGTTCCTACGAATGATCTGAACTCAGGAATGTATGTTGTAAAAGTGAAAACAGCAGATTCAGAACAGACCTTTAAAGTGATTAAAGAATAATACTTTTAATAATAATATAATCAGAGGCTCTCAATTTGGGAGCCTTTTTTATATCCTTTTTCTTCCAATTCCTGACATGTGTATTCATAAACTTCCTGAAACATAATGTCCAGGTTTTTCTTACTGAATAAACTGAACTTTGTCATTTTAGGAGGATCTAAAAAAATATCACAGGACTTGACTTTAGAATAAACCGATTTGGCGATGGCTAAATGGAGAATTCTGTCAAACTCTTTCATCAGGCTCATCTTTTTCAGTTCGTCATAGCTTATGGAATTGACGTGGGAAGCAATTAAAAAATCACATTTGTCAATAATCGGTTCAATGGGAAGGTTGTCGAGAACGCCACCATCCACATATATTTTTTCACCAATTCTTACGGGGGGCAGAATAAATGGAACGCTTGATGAAGCCAAGAGAGGTCCGAAAAGTTCTCCTTCAGAAAAAAAGTCCACAATGCCATGCGTCATTTCGGTGGCTGTAACGTAAACAGGGATTTTCAGGATCTTAAAGTCATTCTCGGGAAAATGATCATTAAAAAGTTTTAAAATGAAATTTGAGCTGAAAATGCCATTTTTAGAGAGTTTTAGATAGGACCTTGAGAAGAAGGTGGTATTTCTTACGATATCCATCATCTCGTCCGGTGATTTTCCAAAAGAGTAAAAAGCCCCGACAATAGAGCCCGCGCTGGTTCCTGAAATGATTTGTGGTTTCAGATTGTATTCTTCCAGTGCTTTCAGTACCGCGATATGGGCGATTCCACGCATTCCTCCACCGGAAAGCGTAAGACCGATGATCGGCGGTTTCTTTTTTTTGAACGAGAATAAACCCATTGAGATAATTATCCCCACTAATATACAAGAAATTTTGATATGCAGAGGCTAAGACTGCAGGTGTAGGCTGTCTACAAGACTAGTTTTTTTGGAAGATTATGCAGAAGCTCTGTGTTGATGATTTCTGCACAGATACCCGGTTTTTCCCAGTGTCCGTTGTGTCCGCAGTCCAGGATATAGGATTTTATATTGGTTCTGTCCGGAAGATGTTTGATCATCATATCTGTTTTTACGGCATTGTCATGTTTTCCTGCTAAAACCAGGATTTTGGCTTCAAGATTTTCCACGATGTGCTTCTTGTCCGTTCTTTCCACCATGCCTTTTACACAGGCAAGAGCTCCCATATTGTTGGTAGAAAGGGCAGTGGCAAGGGCAATTTCAATTTTCCCTTCCAGAATGTCTCTTTCATTGGGATTGAAAAGATTCGGAATGCCGGCTTTGGCGTAATGGGTAAAAGCATCTTTGATGATTCTGTAACTTTTGATCCGCTGCTGTTTTTTCTCCTCATCATCAGCAAAATAGGTGGAGAAGAATAACGTAAGGCTTTTAAGGGATTCAGGATATTTTTCTGCGAAGGCCAGTGAGGTATAGCCACCCATGGAATGCCCCAGCAAATGTACTTTACTTAGTTTTTCATGGTCTAAAACTTTTTTCACTTCATCAGCCATCAGTTCCATGGTGTGAACTTCTGCCAGGATATCAGACTGGCCATGACCGGGAAGGTCTATTTTCAACAGTGAAAAATGATCGGAAAGATGAGGTTCCATATCACTCCAGATAGAAAGGTTTTCCATAAAGCCGTGAAGCAGCACCAAAGTTTCTTTCCCGTTTCCTTTTCTTTCAAAATTCAGCATGATCTTAAATTTTATAACAGTTAAAAATAGTTCAGCAGACAATATGACTTTCTGAAACCATTTGTATCTTCAAATGTAAATAAAAAAAGAGCATTCTAAAAATGCTCTCTGTCTTATTGTGTTAATTCAGTATAAACTTTCTTTTCCCAAGGCTTTATGTCAGTGATGCCGTATCTTTCTTTTTTAGAGATCGCGATATTGTCGAGAATATCTACAAAGTTTTTATAGTTGGCTTCATCTGTTGGTTTTACAATCACTGTGAAATTTTCCTGTGCCGGAGCATTTTTGTACGCTTCAGAAATAATCTTAGAGATTTTTACCCCACTAAAGTCTGTTTCTTTCAAATTTCCGGAATTAAGATCTTTCTCGTTGCTCTGGTGATAAAATACCCGGTTGTCTTTTCCTAAAATAAAGGTGACCTGATTTTTGTCTTTAATTACTTTATCATTAATAACGGAGGGGTCTTTTGCAGGTAGTCCCAGATCCATTACATTAGGTTTTGTAAAATTGGTAGTGAACATAAAGAAGGTGATCAGTAGGAATCCCAGATCTACCATTGGGGTCATATCCACGCGGATTAATTTTTTCTTTTGCTTGCCGCCCTGCTTTTCTTGTGCAATTACTTCAGCCATAATTCATAATTTTAAATGTTAAACGGTACTTGATGAAGCGTCTAGAATTCATCGTGATTTGCAGGAATCGATTCAAAGTCTGTGCCTAAATTTCTTAAATGATATAAAAAATCGAAAATCAATTATAATTTAACATTAAATACATTGATGAATGTTTGAATTCATAATATTTTATGATACTTTATAGCTTTGTTTATTATTTATTGATGATTAGTTTATCTGATAAAACGATTTTTCCCTGATGCTGAACCTGAATTAGATACACGCCATTAGTAAATTGAGAAACTGGGATGCTGATCTTTTTCTCCTTGTATTTTTGGGTGAAAAGATTTCTTCCCGACATATCGGTAATATGCACAACCGTTTCTGCAGGAAGATGATCCAGATGAATAATATCTTTTGCCGGATTAGGATAGATAATGGGCTTATTAATAAGTTGAGTTTCTCCAGTGTTTAATTGAGTGGAGCTTAATTTGACGATCCAGGCATCACTGTTTCCGTGGTAACCCGTAATGTTTCCGTCTGCAGAAAAAATCATACCTGCGATTATATATCCGCCATCAGCTGTCTGCTGAATGGAATAGGCTTCATCAAAATCACTTCCACCCAATGGTTTCTGCCATTGTATGTTTCCTGCCGCATCTAATTTGACGATCCAGCAATCGAAACTTCCATGATTTCCTGTAATATGACCGTCTAAAGAACCAGTTGCCCCGGCGACGATATATCCTCCGTCTGAAGTTTGTTGGGTAGAATAGGGGTGATCTTCACCGCTGCCCCCAAAATATCTTTGCCATAATGTATTTCCATTAGAATCTAATTTTGCCACACAATAATTAGATGTTCCAAACATTAGCGGTATTTCAGAGTTTGTAGAATTAGACATGCCGGCAACAATATATCCTCCATCTGATGTTTGCTGGATAGACTGTGCAGTATCAGCAAGATTACCTATCAATGATTTCTCCCATTGTATCGTTCCTGAGGCATCTAATTTTACGATCCAAAAATCTCCGTTTCCATAATTTATACTCATGTCTCCATTAGTAGAACTACCTGTACCTGCTATAATATATCCTCCGTCAGAAGTTTGTTGGATTGAATTTGCTCCTTCATAAGAGGTTCCACCCAGTGACTTCTGCCATTGCATAGTTCCTGAGGCGTCTAATTTTATAATCCAGTAATCGGAAATTCCATGATTTCCTATAACATCTCCGTTGGTAGAATAAGATTCACCGGCAACGATATAACCGCCGTCGGTAGTTTGCCGGACACAATTGGCCATATCCTGATTACTTCCGCCTAATGATTTTTGCCATTGCAGAGTTCCTGAAGCATCTAATTTCACGATCCAGTAATCAAAATTTCCATGATTTCCTGTCACATCTCCGTCGTTAGAATTAGACTCTCCCGCAATAATATATCCTCCGTCAGAGGTTTGCTGAATAAAATTGGCGCTGTCATTAGAACTTCCGCCCAGTGATTTTTGCCATTGTATACTTCCCGATGCATCCAGTTTTACAATCCAGTAATCAGAATCTCCATGATTTCCCGTCACATCTCCGTCGGTAGAATTAGACTCCCCGGCAACGATATAACCTCCATCAGAAGTTTGCTGTACAGATTTTGCTATATCTCCGGCACTTCCTCCCAATGATTTCTGCCACTGTATAGCAGGTGCGGTTTGTGCCTGGAGAACGGAATATATGATAAGAAAAAGTAAAGCAGTAAATTTAAAATATTTCATATATGATTGTAATTGAGTGACTCAGGGTGTAATTTAATAAAAAAAAAGAATTGTTCTTAAATCAATTAGTAAGTGTTGATATTCTTCTAGTAAGTGTAAGAAAAAAGCCTTACCAAAATAAATTGATAAGGCTTTATGATATTTAGATTAATCTTACTTCGTTGTTTTATAATAATTAACTCCGCATTCTAAGAATTTTTTAAAATCCTGTTTCGGCATATATCCGGAAACCGGTGTATTGATTACTTTTCCGTCCGGTGTGATCAGAACGTAGTGCGGCTGGGAATTGTTGTTGAAATTTACCTGCTGGAATAAGCTCCATCGGTCACCAATCGTTTTTACCTTTTTGATCTGTCCGTCACCAAGATCGATTTTGGTTTTCTGATCTTCCGGAAGCTCTTCCTTGTCATCTACATATAAGGAAGCCAGTACCACATCATTCTGAAGGATCGGTAAGATATCCGGCTCGCTCCAGACGAATTCCTCCATCTTTCTGCAGTTTTCACAGCCGTAGCCTGTAAAGTCGATGAGGATTGGTTTGTTTTCCTTTTTAGCAAGTTCAATGGCTTTAAAGAAATCATGTTCAGGATGCATTCCGAGGATACCGTCTTTTTCATCATGGAAATAGCTTACGTTCAACGGAGGCAAAATACCGCTTAACAGTTGAAGTTTTGGACGCTCAGAAGGAATTAATCCCTGGATCAGATAAATCACAAAACCAACTCCCAATGCTCCCAATATCTTTCTCGTAATAGAAATCTTAGGTTTTTTATCATCGTGCGGGAATCTTATAATTCCGAATAAGTATAAGGCCAGCCCTAATGCAACAACGATCCATATAGCAATGAAAAGTTCTCTTTTCAACAGGAATGTCTTAGATACCAGGTCAGCTTTAGATAAGAATTTTAAAGCTAAAGCCAGTTCTACAAATCCAAGAACCACTTTTACGGTATTCATCCATCCTCCTGATTTTGGAAGACTCTTTAAAGCTTGCGGGAATAAAGCCAGCAAACCGAATACGATAGCCCATGCCAGTCCAAACCCTGCCAAAGCAAAGGTAAGCAGCATCGGAACATTGGAAGATCCTGTTACCGCACTTCCTAATAAACCGCCAAGAATAGGACCGGTACAAGAGAAAGAAACAATAACCAGTGTTAATGCCATGAAGAAAATACCCACAAGTCCGCCAGCCTCTTCAGCTTTTGAAGATTTGTTGGCGATAGAACTTGGCAGCGTAATGTCATAGTATCCGAAGAAACTTCCTGCAAAGAAAATGAATATGATAAAGAAGGCGATATTCAGCCAGACACTGGTAGAAATTTCATTGAAAATATTCCCTGCAATTCCATCAATCAGGTGGAATGGAACACTTAATAATACGAAGATTAAAAGAATGAAAAATCCATAGATCAGTGCATCTCTTTTACCTTTTGCTTTGTTGCTGCTTCCTTTTGTAAAGAAAGAAACCGTAAGCGGAATCATCGGGAAAACACATGGAGTCAGTAAGGCAATTAAACCTCCTGCAAATCCTAAGAATAAATAAGTCCAGTAGTTTTCGTCAACTTTCGTAGAAGCAGTTCCACAATCCGTTAAAGGCTTCTGGAAATCAATGGTCGCTATTTTTAGCTGCTTAGGATCTAATTGTGAAGTTTGGGTCACCGTTACTTCTCCTTTTGCAGGCGTTGCAACGACAGTTTCTATTGTTTTTGCTGAATCTTTTGTGGCTTCTGTTTTTTCCTCTGCGGTTTCTTCAACAGCTCCTTTCGGGGTTACTTTTTGATTGAATTCTAAAGTATTCGGCGCAAGACACACTCTGTCATCACACGTCTGATACGTAATTTCAGAAGTCACATCACCCGGTTTTGTAGGGTCTTTTAATTTAAATTTCTGTTTGAAACCGGCCGAGTTGGAATAAAAAACAATTGTTCCGCCAAAAGCTTCCGAAAATTCCTCATGCTTTTTACCGACCTCAGTAAACTTTCCGATCAGCTCAATATTCTTCCCTGAAACTTTATATTCAGTAGGAATTCCCGTATCTTCAGGAAGGTCTTTGGAATAAATATGCCAGCCGCTTTCCATCGTAGCGTTCAGAACAGCTTCATATTGATTGTTCCCCAAATCGTTGATGGTGAACTTAAATTTTACAGGATTCTTGATCTGTGCATTAATTCCTGCCGCTAAAAAGAGCAGCACTACTAAAAACCAGTTTCTAAATTTCATTTTTTCTTTTCATTAAAAATTTTGAGAATACTTTTCGTTTTCTCATCCTTTGCGTATCGTCTGTCCTGCCTTAGTGGTATGATTCCGAGCACGGAATTATTACCATCACACAGGAGCCAAATTTTTTGCCTCGCTAAAATAGATAATTTTTCGTCCCTAAAAAATTTAGAAACTTTCTTTTTTCCTGAAAAGCCGACCGGATAAAATTCGTCGCCATCCTGTTGTTTTCTTAAACGCAGTGGAAATTGTAGTTTCCCGGCATCGAAATCCCATTCAAAACAATTATTGATTCCATCAATAGTGTCAATCATGTTTTCAAGGTTGATGCTGTTCAGTTTTCCAGAAAAATCAAAACTTTCGATCAAATGGAGATCGTCTTTTGTTTCAGCCTTCTTATTTTTATCTACGAGAATTAATTCATTCCGGTTGATAATTAATTGATACTCTTTTGAAAAAAAAGAGCTTCCGTTTTCTGCCGTAAATATTTTTGGAATTTCTTCCTCCTGATTGAATCCATATTTCTTTAAGATCTCAAACTGGACGAAACTGCTTTCCTGATGCAGCTTTTCTTTTGATAAGATTTTATGCTCAGGGTTAAATACCGTAAGTTTATTTTCAATTTCTTCCATCTGTTTCAGCACAAAATTTTTGGTTTGATTCAGATACAAAGAGCTTCTTTGGAAGTTTTCCAGAAAGTGGTCATTCGTTTCTAAAAGCAGAGGAACTATTTCATTTCTGATCTTATTTCTAAGATAGTCACTCTTTTTATTGGAAAGGTCTTCCCGGAAATCAATCCCGTTTTCTTCAGCATATTCATAAATTTCTTTTTTTGAAAAATTAAGAAGCGGGCGGAGCGTATGATTGCTGTCTGCAGGAATTCCACTCAGTCCGTCAATTCCTGAAGCTTTGGAAAGATTAATGATAAAAGTCTCCAGCTGATCGTTCAGATGATGGGCAGTCACCAGAAATTCCAGCTCTTCCTGATTCTGAATTTCCCTGAAAAAACGGTAACGAAGTTCTCTTGCCCAAAGCTGAATAGAATTTTCCGGTTTTTTATCTTTTTCCGAAACCTCGTACAGGTGAAACGGAATATGATTTTTCTCACAAAAATCCTGAACTGTTTTCTGATCCAGATCCGAATCTTCACCACGGAGTTTGTAATTGATATGGGCAATCTGGTAAACAAGCCCTAAACCCTGAAATAGAGAGGCCAGAACCATAGAGTCGGCACCGCCGCTCACGGCCAGAAGATAGCGGTGATTTTCCGGATTTCGGACAAGGTTTTCAAGCTGGTTTTTAAAACTGATTTTTTCCAAAACGTTTGCTGAGAATTTCGTTCGTACAAAGATAATGCATATAGTTCAATTGAATTTTCCTAACTTTGATTCGTCTAAAAATGATTACGTATGAAGATTTTTAAAATTTTAGCAGTTTCTGCAATGGCGTTGGGATTGACCTCTTGTGTCTCCAAAAAGCAGTACGATGCGTTAAGTTCAAACTATAAGCAGTGTATTGAAAATATTGGCGAAAGACAAAGAGAGATCCAGGATTTAAAGTCTCAGAATTCTGCATTGTCAGGGGAAAATAATCTTTTAAAAAGCCAGCATGATGCTTTGAAATCATCTTTGGATGCCTGTCTTTCAAATACGGGTAAAAGCTCAGCGAATATTGATAAGCTGGTTGGGGAAATCAATGCTTCCAACTCTTATATCAAACAGCTGATTTCAAACAATGCGAAAAATGACAGTCTGAATCTGGCATTGTCTAACAAGCTTAAAAGATCTCTTGATAATGTAGCGGATGATGACGTACAGATAAAAGTATTGAAAGGAGTGGTAATGATCTCTCTTTCTGATAAAATGCTTTACAAGACAGGAGATTACAACATTCAGCCTACAGCTCAGGAAGTATTGGGTAAAGTGGCTAAAGTGATCAATGATTACGATAAATATTCTGTCCTGATCGAAGGAAATACAGATAACGCACCTTTAAACTCTCCTAACTTACCGAGAGACAACTGGGATCTTTCTGCATTGAGAGGTACAGCAATTGCGAAGGTTCTTCAGACACAGTTCGGGGTAGATCCTGCAAGAATCACAGCAGGTGGACGTTCTGAATACAACCCTAAAGCAACGAATATGAGTGTTTCCGGAAGAGCGGAAAACAGAAGAACGGAAATCATCATCATGCCTAAGCTGGATGAGTTCATGAAATTAATGGATATTGCTCCTAAAAAGTAATTGAAACCCAACATACCCATAAAAATAAATCCCGAAGCAATTCGGGATTTATTTTTTTAATCAAATTAATTCTTCTTTTTTCAATAATGAAATAATCCGTTGAAAAAATGAATTGGATATTTGTGTCTTAGTTTTTTTTCGCGAAGAATCCGCTCTGCCTATTGGCCCAGCGGTCTTCTGATTCTCAGTGTTAGTTAGTTTTTCCCCTACATTCATTTCCTTTTTTTCTTAGTGTTTTTACCCCTTGTTCTCTGCAAATGTATAACTATGTCCGACACAAACATATCCGTATTTTCCCGGTATTTTACATCGTGGTTTTCCCGGAACAATGAATTGGCAGATAATCAGTGTTTTCCTTTGCAGAGGAAAAGGCAGCTGTTAATGCGTTCTTTCATTCAGTATCTTCTGTTGATTTAATAAGTGATGAGTAGTTTTTTATTAATTCTGTTATTTATTTTAAAAGAATGTTTATATTTAAATCTCCATAAAGAGAAATAACAGAGATATCCGAAAATCTTAAAGAGTAGGAAATTAATACTAAACTAAAAAATATGAAAAATTTAAAAAAAATGTCAAGAGGACAAATGAAAGAAGTACAGGGAGCAATTAGAGATTGTAACCCACAAATCATTTGTCGTGTCACCAGAGACTGTTGCCCGGGTTGGGTATGTGGTTCGCCAGGTGAGTACTGTATAGCTTTGTAATAAATAAGCAGATATATCTGAAAAGGAGGGGAATTTATTTCTCTCCTTTTTCTTTATTTCTCTCGCAGATGATACAGACAGAGCAGATTAACAAAAATAATAATCTGCATAATCTAATTAATCTGCGTGAATGTTTTAATCAATATATCCATTTCCTTCATCAAAATCAATGAAATTGATTCCCTTCTTTGCATTTTTAAAAGTATACGGCATTATAATCGAACTTTGCGTGGAAAAAACTGATCTGCACTACAAGTTTTACACATGATCCGAATTTTAAAATGATTAAATTTGTTTAAATTAAAATTGTATGAGCTTTTTTGAAGAAAAGAATCCTGAAATGGACAGGTATCTGGAAACACATGCTTCCTCAGAGCCTGAAATTCTGAGAAAACTAAGGAGAGAGACTTATCAGAAAACTACGCAGCCGCATATGATATCCGGATATCAGCAGGGAAGGCTTTTGACGATTGTTTCTCAAATGATTCAGCCTAAAAATGTCCTTGAAATAGGAACTTTTACAGGATATGCTACCCTTTGTTTGACGGCAGGCCTTGCCAAAGATGGAAAAATAACCACACTGGACGTTAATGAAGATCTTGCTTATCTTCCCAAGAAATATTTTGAAGAAAGTGAATTTGCAGGACAGATTGATTTTAAACTTCAGGACGCTAAAGAATTTTTGAAAGAAACTGATCAGATTTTTGATCTTATCTTTATAGATGCCGACAAAGAAAATTATGCAGAATATTTCAGACTCATCAAGCCCAGAACAAAATCCGGTTCCGTGGTGATGTTCGATAATGTTTTGTGGTACGGAAAAGTTCTGGAAGAAAATCCAAAACAGAGATCCACCCAGATCATCAAAGAACTGAATGATTTGATCGCAAAAGACGATGATTTTGAAAATCTTATTTTACCTTTGCGTGATGGAGTGAATTTTCTGAGAAGAAAGTAAGACACAAGATACAAGACAACAGATATCAGACGAACTTCAGTAAATCTGAAATCTGTTGTCTGAAATCTATCATCTAAAAAATTATGAATAAAGGAATTTGTAACGTTACAGTAGCACCGGTCCGCGCAGAAGGTTCTGACAAGGCGGAAATTGTTACGGAAATATTGTTTGGAGAAAGCGCTGATATTTTGGAAGTGAATAAAAACTGGACCAAAATAAAGATGCATTATGACGGATATGAAGGATGGATGGATACCAAACAGCTGAGATCTGTAACAGACGAGGATTTGGCCAAAAGAAAAGTAACCGTAGTGACTGAGGATTTTTCTTCAGTACTGATGAAAGATGGAAAAACTCTTCTTTCAATAGGATCTGAGGTAGAATTTCCGGTAGTGGCTTCAAGAAGAAGTCATGATCTTCGTGAAAGTATTGCTTTGGCAGCGAAGGAATTCCTTAATGTGCCTTATCTGTGGGGCGGAAAAAGTTTTTTTGCGGTAGACTGTTCCGGGTTTACACAACTCGTTTATAAAATTCATGATATAAAATTGCCGAGAGATACTTATCAGCAGGCAGAAGTTGGTGTACCTTTGACTTTCGTTGAAGAGAGCCAGCCGGGAGATTTAGCATTTTTTGAAAATCCGGAAGGGAAGATTATTCATGTAGGAATTATGCTGGATAACCAAAGGATCATTCATGCCTCTGGAAAAGTAAGGATAGATATTCTTGATTCTACGGGGATCTTCAACAAAGAAATGAATAAACATACGCATAAACTGAGAGTGATTAAAAACATGCTCTAGCCTTAAATACGGTCGGAATGGAGAATATTATTTTTACAGCCTTTGATATTTTTAATTTCGGATTGCTGGTTTTTTTCTGGTGGTTTACCCTGAAACATTACAAAACCCTTCCTAAAAGAATTCCGGTCCATTTCGATTTTGACGGAAAGGCTGATAATTTCGGGAGCAAAATATATTCTTTTATTACTCCGGTTATGGGAACCACCTTATTTTGTTTTTTTGCCTATGCATTAAGACATCCTGAAACCGCAAATTTTCCTGTTGATATTACGGATAAGAATAAATATGCCCAGTTTCTGATTATGGAAATTTTTCTGAGATGGCTGTTTGTCTTGGTGATGCTGATCTTTATGAACGGCCAGGATTATATGTTCCGATACTCTTTTGATGAAAACGTCAAGCCTAGAGTTCCGTTATCTACGGCTATTTTATCCGTCATCGGAAGTCTGATCATGGTATTCATTCTTGTAGCTATATTCAAATGATACAATCTAAAGAAATTTCAACGCATTATACATGGGGAAACGGCTGTGACAGCTGGGTTCTGAATGATTCCCGCAACCTTTCCGTAAAACAGGAAAAAATGCCCGCCGGAACTGCTGAAAAACTGCATTTCCATGAGTTGGCAGAACAGGTGTTTTATATTTTAAAAGGAGAAGCGGTATTTGATATTAATGATGCGAAGTTTTCTGTAAAGGCGGGAGAAAGTATTTCCGTTCAGCCCAGATCAAAACACTATATTTCCAATGAATCTCAGGGTGATCTGGAATTTCTTGTTATCTCCAGCCCGTCTACCCATAACGACCGAATAGAAATTGAAAAATAATTAAGATGTCATTCCTATACAACATATTTGTAAGTCTTCTCATTTTCGGAATGAAAGTTTTCTCTTGGTTTAATGATAAAACTAAAAAAGGAGTTGAAGGTAGGGAACAGTCTTTAGATCAGGTAAAAGCAGTATTTTCGCCATCAGATAAGGTGATCTGGATGCACGCAGCCAGCCTTGGTGAATACGAGCAGGGACTTCCGGTTTTGGAAAAGCTTAAAGAAAAATTCCCAACTCATAAGATCCTTGTAACTTTCTTTTCCCCTTCAGGTTATGAAAATGTGGTGAAAAAGAAACATATCGCTGATGTGATCTGCTACCTTCCCTTCGATAAAAAGACCACCATAAAAGAATTTATATCTCAGTTTGATCCCGAATTATTTTTCACCGTTAAATATGATTACTGGTATCATCTATTGGCTGAGCTGAAACAGCACGGTGCTAAGATCTATGTGATCTCCGCTTTGTTCTATGAAAGACAGGCATTTTTTACTTCCTACGGAAAATGGTTTGTCAAACAGCTCAAAAAAAATGTAGACTGGTTTTTTCACCAAACGGAATTTTCCTTTGCATTGGCCAAAAGTATCGGTCTCAGTAATTCTTCGGTAACAGGAGACACAAGATTCGACAGGGTAAAGCAGCTGAGAATACGCGACAATCATGTAGATTTTATTTCAGAATTTATAGGAGATCATCAGGCCATAGTTTTCGGAAGTTCGTGGCAGGCAGAAGAAAAAATCGCAGCCATCATTTCTAAAATGAATGCGGATTTAAAATTAATCATTGCTCCTCATGATCTGAAAAGAGTAGACCATTTAAAAAATATTTTCCCTGATGCATTAGTCTACAGCGCCATCAATAAAGCTGAACTCCCAATTTCTGAATATTCTGTTTTAATTATCGACAGCATCGGCCTGTTGTCAAAACTTTATTCCTACGCCGATGTAGCTGTTGTAGGAGGCGGTTTTCATGATGCGGGATTACACAATATTCTGGAAGCAGCAACATTCGGTGTACCTGTGATCTTTGGAAATCATTACAGAAAAAATCCTGAAGCAGACGGTCTGATTGAAGCAGAAGGCGGAAAGTCTTTTACCGAAGAATATGCGGCAGCAGATTTTGTATTGTTTCTCTTTAATAATCAGGAAGAATTGCAGGGAATGTCAGACAATGCCCGGAAGTTCGTTGATAACAAGCCTGATGCAACTCAACTTATTATTCAGAAAATATCTTAAGTCTGAGAGGAGGAGAGTTTTAGGGTCGGAGAGTTTTAGAGTTTCGAGGTTCAGGTTTGAGATTATAAGTGTTTGAGAGTTTCGGGTTGTGGGTAAGAGAATTTCACACTTCACTTGCGCAGCAAAATTGACCATTGACATTCTTAACCCAAGAAAAGTCTAGTATCTGATGTCTGAAATCTGTTATCTTAAATCTCTATCTTAAAAACCCCTGACTTTTCGTATCCTTCATGATTTGGTCTATGTCATCCGGAATATTTTCAGATTCAAGCCAGTTGAGGTCTAAACCATTATTGATACAGAGCTTCTGCAAATAATGATTTTCATTAATTTTTTGGTAAGTGTCTCTCAGGAGTTCATCGATTTCCATCCAGTAATCTTCATCCAGTTTTTTCGTTAAAACCAATGCCTTGAATACTTTATTGATGATGTAAATATAGAGTTTATAAACGTTGTCAAACCTTTGTCTGCTGAGGTCTTCGTTTGAATCCAGAATTCTGTTGACCAGCAAAATATTCAGGGAGACTTCCCCGAATTTATCTGTAGTTATTTTGACATGTTCAGTAATGTCTGCACTTACGGTTCGGACGGTGCTCATGAAATACTTCGCATTTCCCACATATTTTGATGCGAGAAGAAGTTTTTCAGCAACATTTTCTTCCATTGCATTTCTCTTGTCATCCGTAGTCTCCTGATCAATCAGCTCGAAATACAGCTTTTTAGACAAAAGTTTATCCTTTTTCAGCAATCTGAAAATAAGACGGTCTTTTTCTACGTTTGAAAAAGCACTCAAAGCTGCTTTAAACTCTTTTGAGTACTCCATTAATTAAATATTTTAGAATATTTCAGAAATCCGTTAACCGCCCAATTGGCCGTGTAATAAAGAGATTTTACAGTAGAAAATCCCATAAAGTCTTTATAGACCAGATACTGATCTTTGATGATGTTTTTTTTCTTTCGGGAAACACTGTTCTCACGCATTCTGTACTTGGCCAGGGTCTTATTGATAGGCATTCCTTCCGGGATTACTTTTAAAAGGTTCAGCCACATCACATGGTCTTCACGTTTGCTTTTTACCGGGAATAAAAATTTCCCGACTCTTTTGGTGTCGTACATCGTAGAAACCGGTGCCAGTCTGCAGGTTTTCAGAAGATTGGAAAAAGTGACTACTTTATCTGCTAAGAAATCCTTTAAAACAGGCTGTAGCTGCTCATTACACCTTGAATAGTTACAGTAAACCAATTCTGCATTGTTTTCCTCCATATAATCAGTCATGGTTTCCAGATATTCGGGATACCAGAAATCATCGGAATCCAGAAAGGCGATATATCGTCCTGTAGCTCTTTCCAGGCTGTTGTTTCTGGCATTTCCTGCGCCGCCGTTTTTCTCAAGGACCTGCAGTTTTATCCGTGGATCTTTGTATTTTTTTATAATATCTACGGTATTGTCTTTGGAAAGATCATCTGTGATCAGCCATTCCCAGTTTTCATAGGTTTGATTTAAAACAGACTGTATCGTTTCTTCGATGAATTCAGCAGAATTATAACAGGGAGTGATGATGGAGACCAGGTCTTTCATTTGCGTATTTACTGGGGTAAAATTATAAAAATTTTTTCTCATAAAGATGCCACGACGCAATTCCTACTCCAATCACCACCAGCATACACACAAAACTCATTAAAAAAGGATTGTAATTAGCGAATAGTCCAAGCGTAGCAAATACCCTGATAATAGGGAAGTGGAAGATATAAATACCGTATGTGAAGTCTCCGTATTTCCCGAAATTATTCAGGAACTTCAATGAATAGGCGATGTACAGTATGATAATACTGATCATGATAGGCGAAAATAATTTGATATGCAGAATCAGATCGATCCAAACGGTAATGATAGCAATGATAAATAGCGTGTTTTTGTATTTGATAAACTGATCAAAATAAAAGTAACCAAGCATTCCACCTATGAAATAGCACAGCGAACCGGGAAGCTGTTTGGAAATAGAAATTTTCCCTGCCATTTCAAAATAATTAAGGAACACCAGAGAAAGGAAATACAGAACGATCAGGCTGATATTTCTGTATTTGTTGTTTTTTCCGAATAATAAAAAGATCAGTGGAACCGCAAAATAAAAGCACATTTCAATCTTAAGGGTCCATAGCGCACCGTTGACGGCTTCATTCCCAAATACTCCGGGAAGGGAAGGAGCCATAAAGTTCATGAAGATAGAATTCCAGAAGAAATATTTATAAACCTGTACATTTCCAAAATAGTCGGAGAAAGAAAGGGTACTTACCAAACTCAGGAGTACAGTGCAGAGAAATACAACCAGCAGATAAGCGGGAACAATCCTGTTGATTCTTTTCTTTACATAGCTTTTCAGGCTGGAAGACCTTTCATAGCTTCTTGCAATAAGGAACCCACTGACAATAAAAAACGAAAAAACGGCAACTTCTACGGGACTGTGTGTTAAAAAAGTAAGTTGACTGGAGTCACTTAAAGCTCCCAGATGCCCTACAAAGACAATGAAAGCGAGGAGAACGCGGATGAAGTCAAAATTATTTTTCGTTATACTTTGCATTTTTGTTTTCTTTCTGCAAAAATAGTTTTTTTAATAAAAAGCGGAGGGTATCTCAGATTCAATATTTGTTAAATAACGCCTATTATGAGGGTTAATGTTCTAAAATTTTTAGAAATATGGAATATTGAAATAATTTTTCACAAAAAATGGTGTTATAAATCAAAAAAATTATAATTTTAGCCCTTGAAAATTTTATATATGAAGAAATTAGCATTACTATTTGCAGGTTTATCATTATTTTTAGCTACAGGATGTAATGATGATGGCGATACTACGATGGAATATCCTCTTGTTGGCGTTTGGCAGCCGCTTAAAGAAGTTGTGACCACCGTTGAAACAGGAGAAGATCCGGTTTCAGATCTTATTACCTATACCGACTGTCAGAAAGAATCCAGATGGAGATTCAATACTGAGGCATCCGGAAAAAGAACGGACTGGGATTTTATTGGTACCACGCCGCAGTGTGCTATTCAGTCAGACCGAAATTTCACTTACACATATGATAAAAGCTCAAAAACAGTAGTGATCAAATATCAGGGGACGGTAGAACCTTCCAATGCCAAAGTGGTTACCCTCAATGACGTGACCCTAAACCTTTCGGTAAGAGAAGAGACTCAGGATCCGACTGTATATAAAACAAGAACGTATACGTTCAAGAGAATTCCTCAATAATATACATTCCATACCTTATATAGATCTCATCTCCGGATGAGATTTTTTTGTTGAAGGGCATTTCCGAATTAATTAAAATTAAAATTCCTATTTCTTTTAAAATCATTATTTTTGTGAAAATTAGAATGGGAGTTGAAAAATGTAACATCTAATATCTAACATCTAATATTTATAATAAAGTGTTTTACGATCATCAGCAGATAGAAAAAAAGTGGCAGAAGTACTGGGAAGAAAACCAGACCTACAAAACCTCCAATAACACGGACAAACCTAAATTTTATGTTCTCGATATGTTTCCGTATCCATCCGGAGCAGGGCTTCACGTGGGGCACCCGCTGGGATATATTGCATCAGATATTTACGCGAGATATAAAAGACACCAGGGTTTCAATGTCCTCCACCCGGTAGGTTATGACAGCTTCGGACTTCCTGCTGAGCAGTATGCCATCCAGACAGGACAGCATCCGGCGGTCACCACTGAGGAAAATATCAACAGATATGAAGAGCAGCTGAAAAAGATCGGTTTCTCATTTGACTGGAGCAGAGAAGTGAGGACTTCAGATGCATCTTATTATAAGTGGACGCAGTGGATCTTTATCGAGCTGTATCATTCATGGTATAATAAAAGTACCGATAAGGCAGAACCTATCCAGACTTTGATTCAGCATTTTGAAGAAAAAGGAACTGAGGGATTAAATGCCAACCAAAACGACGAATTAAATTTTACGGCAGAAGAATGGAAAGATTCTTCAGACCTTGATAAAGAAGATATCCTTTTAAATTACCGTCTGGCGTTCAGAGCGGAGACTACCGTTAACTGGTGTCCGGCTTTGGGAACCGTGTTGGCGAATGATGAAGTGAAAGACGGAAAATCCGAAAGAGGAGGATTCCCTGTATTCCAAAAGAAAATGATGCAGTGGAGCATGAGAATTTCAGCCTACTCTGAAAGATTATTACAGGGATTGAATACATTAGACTGGCCGCAGCCTCTTAAAGATGCGCAGGAATACTGGATTGGAAAATCTCAGGGAGCACAGGTGCAGTTTCAGGTAGAAGGTCATGACGAGATCGTTGAAGTGTTTACCACAAGACCAGATACTATTTTTGGAGCAACATTTATGGTGCTGGCTCCTGAAAATCCTTTAGTAGATACCATTACTACAGAAGCTCAGAAAGCAGAAGTAGATTCTTATATTGAAGAAACGTCCAAGAAAACGGAAAGAGACAGAATGGCTGACGTGAAAAACGTGAGCGGCGCCTTTACGGGAAGTTATGCTGTTAATCCTTTCAGCGGCGAGAAAATGCCGATCTATATTTCAGATTATGTATTGATGGGATATGGAACGGGTGCTGTAATGGCGGTTCCTGCACATGACGAACGTGATCACAGATTTGCGAAGAAATTTAACCTTGATATTAAAAAGGTAGTCGATACCGATGAAGATGTTCAGGAAAAATCTTTCGATTCTAAAGATTCAGTGTGTGTGAACTCTGATTTCTTAAACGGATTGAATTATAATGATGCCAAATCCAAAATTATTTCTGAAATCGAAAATAAAGGAATTGGCCACGGAACGACCAACTACAGACAGCGTGATGCCATTTTCTCAAGACAGCGTTACTGGGGAGAGCCGGTTCCTGTATATTATAAGGAAGGAATGCCTTACACCCTTCCGGTTTCCGCTTTACCGCTGGAACTTCCAGAAGTGGAAAAATATTTACCGACTGAAGATGGTGATCCGCCATTAGGAAACGCGAAAGTATTTGCGTGGGATGAAGCCAATCAAAAAGTAGTCTCCGTAGATCTGATTGATGATAACACGGTATTCCCGTTAGAATTATCTACCATGCCGGGTTGGGCGGGAAGCTCATGGTATTTCCTTAGATATATGGATCCTTCCAATGATGAGGTTTTTGCTAATAAAGAATTGTCAGATTATTGGGGACAGGTAGATTTATACATCGGAGGAAGCGAGCATGCCACCGGTCACCTATTGTATTCCCGTTTCTGGAATATGTTCTTAAAAGACAGAGGTTATATTAATAATGATGAACCTTTCCAAAAACTGATCAACCAGGGGATGATTTTGGGGATGAGTGCATTTGTATACAGAATCGACGGAACAAACCAATATGTTTCAAAAAATCTTTCCGATACTTATAAAACACAGAAGATCCACGTTGATGTATCCTTATTAAAAGGAACCTCTGACGAACTGGATACTGAAGCTTTCAAAGCATGGAGACCTGACTATGCTGATGCTGAATTTATTTTAGAGGACGGAAAATACATCACAGACCGTGAAGTAGAAAAAATGTCCAAGTCTAAATACAATGTTGTAAATCCTGATGATATCTGTGAAGAGTACGGAGCAGACGGATTAAGATTATATGAAATGTTCTTAGGTCCATTGGAGCAGTCCAAGCCTTGGAACACGCAAGGGCTAAGCGGAGTGTACGGTTTCCTTAAGAAATTCTGGAACCTGTATTTCAACGGAGATACTTTTGAAGTGTCTGACGAAGAGCCTACAAAAGCAGAATACAAAGTTTTACATACCTTAATAAAGAAGGTGGTGTACGACATTGAGAACTTCTCATTCAATACGTCTGTATCTTCATTTATGATCGCTGTTAATGAGCTTCAAAAAATAAAATGCAACAAACGCAATATTTTGGAACCCTTAGCCGTTATCATCTCTCCGTATGCACCGCACATCTGTGAAGAGCTTTGGAGTTTGCTGGGGAACAAGGAGTCTGTGGAATTTGAAAAATTTCCGGTATTAAACGAAGATTATCTGGTAGAAGACGAAATCGAGTATCCGGTAAGCGTAAACGGTAAAATGAAGTTCAAAATTTCTCTTTCAGCTCAGTTATCAGCGAAGGAGGTAGAGGATTTGGTGATTTCTGATGAAAAAATGCAGCCTATTTTGGAAGGTAAAACACCTAAAAAAATCATCGTAGTGCATCACCGTATTGTGAATATCGTAATTTAAAAAAAAGTTAACATTGGCAAATTAAAAAAAATGAGGGTCTTATTTTTTTAAATTTCTAACTCAAATGTTAAAATTGAGGAAAATAAATAAAATAATTAAAAATAATTATTATATCGAAATCGTATTAAAATTTCTTTATCAGAAAAATGCAAAATGTTTATTTAAGACTCTTGCATTTTAATTAATTTTGCCTTTAATTTACACCTTGTAAAATTTTAAAACAATATAATTTAGTTAAATATGGAAATGAATGTTTCAAAAAATGATGAGCAAGTAGTTGCTAGAAAAGCAGGAGGTTTAAACCCGGCTGTTATTATTCCTATTTTATTCGTTATAGGAGTTTGTATTTATTTATTTGTTCTTGGGAACCCAGGGAACTTTAAAGACGCAGAAAAACTAGGTGGTGGATCTGTAGCTTTCTCTAGTGTTGAAGGAAAAGACATTCACCCAGAATCGTTTTTAGGTATTATCTACAAAGGAGGGGTTATCGTACCAATCTTGATTACTTTCATGATTACTGTAATCGTTTTCTCTTTTGAAAGATATTTCGTACTAGGTAAGGCTGCTGGAAAAGGTAACTTAGACAACTTCGTAGTACAAGTAAGAAGCTTATTGAATCAAAACAAAATTGATGAAGCTTTAGAAGAGTGTGACAGACAACAAGGATCTGTAGGTAACGTAGTAAAAGAAGGTCTTACTACTTACAAAGCACTTTCTCACGATACTACTTTAAATAAAGAGCAAAAAATGGTAGCTCTTAACAAAGCTATCGAAGAGGCTACTACTCTTGAAATGCCAATGCTTGAAAAGAACATGATGATTCTTTCTACATTAGGTACTGTAGCTACATTGATCGCACTTTTAGGAACTGTAATCGGGATGATCAAAGCATTCTTCGCATTAGGTTCAGGTGGTGGTACTCCAGATGCTGCTGCACTTTCTACAGGTATCTCTGAGGCCTTGATCAACACGGCATTAGGTATTGGTACTTCAGCTATCGCGATTATCCTTTATAACTTCTTTACATCTAAAATTGACGGATTAACTTATAAGATCGACGAGATCGCTATGAGCATCCAGCAGTCTTTTGCTGAATTCAACTAAGAATTGAATTTGTAGCAAGGAATTTGCATTCCAATTAAAAGAAGTTTAATTAAAAATAATTCAAAACAATGGCGAGAGTCAAACCAAAAAGACATGGAGTAGTGACGGATATGACGGCAATGTGTGACGTTGCCTTCCTACTACTTACGTTCTTTATATTGACCACTCAGTTTAAAAAACCTGACGTGGAGCAGATTAAACCGCCATCTTCAATATCAGAGAAGTTACTTCCTGATGCAAGTTTGATGACCATCAACGCAACTCCGGACGGAAAATTTTATTTCCAGCCGGTAGAAAATGCATCAGAGAGATTACAGCTTTTAGAAAAAATGGGTCAAAAGTATAATATGACTTTTACCAACCAGGAAAAAGCTGCCTTTCAAAAAGTACAAGCAATTGGGGTTCCTATGAACCAACTGAAAGGCTATCTCGATTTGTCAGATGAGGAGCAAAAAAGCTTTAAGAGTCCTACTGGGATTCCTATGGATAGTACAAATAAGCAGTTAGTGGAATGGGTAAAACAAAGTTTAAGCGTAAATCCTGATTACAAATTAGCAATCAAGGGTGACGTTACTACTGAGTATCCTAAAGTTAAAAGCCTATTTGAAGGTTTAAGAGATATTGATTTTCTTAAATTCTGGTTGATTACATCACAAGAAGGTAAACCATAATAATATCATTTAGAAATGGCAGAAGTACAAGTACAGGAAAAAGGCGGCAAAGGCGGCAAGGTACGTTCCAAGAAGCAGAATACCAGAGTAGATATGACTCCAATGGTGGACCTGGGTTTTCTATTGATTACCTTCTTTATGTTCACAACCACATTTAGTAAACCGAATGTAATGGATTTGGGTCTTCCGGCAAAACCAAAAGAGGATCAGCCGAAACCACCTCCAACAGAAATTAAACTTTCTAACTCAATTTCTTTATTACTAGGTAAAGACAATAAGATTTTCTGGCATCAGCAGGATCCTACATCTTTAACTGATCAGAATCTTAATGAGACTACTTACGATAGAGATGGTATTAGAAAAATAATCGAGAAAGCAAAAGCAGGCGCGGTAGATAAAACAAAATTTACTGTTATTATTAAGCCGACTGACGATGCTGTATATAAGAACTTTGTAGATATTCTTGACGAAATGGCCATTACCAAAAGTGAACAGTACGGGGTAACCGATGTGAAGCCTTGGGAAAAAGCTATTTATGATAAGAAAGTTGGGAATAATGGAGCTTCGGCTGCACCAGCTACAAAGTAATTTAACCATAAAACTGTAAATCTATGGCAGATGAAAATGTATACAATCAGAATCTTACTTTAGACGAGATTGTATTTGAAAATAGAAACAAGGAATATGGTGCCTATGATCTTAGACATCAGTATCCAAGACTTCTGACAAAATCTTTTATTGTTGGAACGGCATTATTCCTGGTTGCGGCTTTGTCTCCTTTTATTTATCTTACAATTAAGAGACTTACTGAACCGCCTAAACAAGAAGTGAAGGCAGATTTGGTAAATATTATTGAAGAGGATCCGATCATTGACCAGCCAAAAGAAGAAGAACCACCTCCACCACCTCCTCCAAAGGAAGAGGAAAAAATCGAGGTGATTCAGAACGTAGTTCCGGAGCCTGTAAAAGCTCCAAAGATTGAAACGCCACCGCCGCCAATTTCTAAGCAGTTAGAAACAACGACCGGTTTGAATAATCAGGAAGGGGTAAAAGCTCCGGCTTATACACCACCGCCACCACCGCCATCTACAGGTAATAAAGCCAGTACAGCGGAAGTAAAAACAAATAATCCTAACGAGATCTACAAAGATGTAGACCAGTCTGCAGAATATCCTGGAGGTATGGCCGCATTAAGAAAGTATCTTGGGGAAAATTTTGATACTTCTCTAATGGAAGGAGGTGAAGGTACCCTTAAGGCGAAACTTAAGTTCGTTGTAGAAAGAGACGGAACTGTTTCCGCAGTTACTATTGAAGAGAAATCTCCAAATGGCGACTTTAACAGTGAAGCTGTTCGTGTAGTTAAGAAACTGAAAAAATGGACTCCTGCGAAAAGAAACGGGGAGAGCGTTAGATCTTACTATAGCGTACCGTTTACTATGAACTTTGAATAAGACTTATTTATTCGAATTATAAATAAAAAGAGAAGCATATGCTTCTCTTTTTTATTTTTTTTGGTATTTTTGTTACATGATGTTCAATTGGTTATCCTTAGTTACCGGATTATTTTATATCGTATTGGGAATAGTAGTTATTATCTACAAATTTTTCTTCACGATTTTAGAGCCTGCTATTGCTTATGCGATGGGTGCAGTGCTTATTCTTTATGGAATATTTAGAATCTACAGAGCAGTTTCAAGAATTAAAGATTCAGGAAATGAGAAATAGTTTGAAAATCGCGTTGCTTTCTGTGATAAGCATCGCTGCTGTAAGCTGCAAAAAAGAAGATAAATCTCCATCCTATCATAAAGGAGACCTTACCATCCTTACCGACGAGTCTTTTAAAAGCGTCACTGAGGCTTTGGCAGACGGCTATATGATCAATTATCCAGAAACCCATATCAAAATAGAAACAAAGAAAGAAGACCTGGGTTTTCTTGATTTGCTTCATGATAAGGCAAGAATAACGGTCATGTCCAGAGATCTTACCCCTGAAGAGAAAAAAGCATATGAAGAACAGGTAGATCTGAAATTTCTTCCTGCTAAATTCGCGGCAGATGCAGTGGTCTTTGTTGTTCCAAAAGATTCTCCGAAACAGAGTATTTCTATGGATGAGATAAAAAAAGGACTTGAATCTGATGCCAAGAATTTTATCTTTGACGGAACCAATTCAAGCAATCTGAACTTCGTCGCACAAAAACTGAAGAAACAGCCAAAAGATCTTAAATTTTCCATTATTCCTGGAAACCAGAATATCATTGAAGAATTAGGTAAACATACGGATAAGATTGGAGTTATCGGACTGAATACATTCAGCCGTCCTTATGATAAAACTTCTGAGAAACTGAGAGAAATGGTGAAAGTTCTGCCGGTAGAAAATAACGGTAAATTATACAGTGTGAACAATGAAAGCCTTCGTCAAATGACCTATCCGTTTACCAGAGTTCTTTATTTCTTAACCAATGAAGGAAACTTTAATATCGCAAATGGATTTATCAGATATTCATGTACACAACTGGGGCAGATGATTGTAGAAAAAGAAGGTCTACAGCCCTATAATATATACAAAAGAGAGGTTCAGATGCGTTAAAAAATATTAAAATAGCATTTTAACTTTTGTAAAAACTTTGTTTTGGTCTGAAAATTGTGGAGCTTATAACTCAAAATATAGAAAATATAAAATGAAAGATATAATGATTATGAATGTAAAGAAAATTGCTTTTGGAGCAGCCGTGGTATTTTTTGCCGGTTTAGCCTCTGCACAGACGTTGCAGGATGGTATTAACAGTATAGACAGTGATAAATACGCACAGGCTAAAACCAATTTCACTGAAATGGTTGCCAAAGCACCTACAGCAGAAAATTACTTCTATTTAGGGAATACTTACCTTAAGCAGGGTGAACCTGATTATGCTAAAGCTGTTGAAAGCTTTAACAAAGGTTTAGCTGCTGATAACAAAAGCTACCTGAACAAAATCGGTTTGGCTACTGTGAAGTTAGGGAAAGGGGATAAAAGCGCAATTGCTGAAATTCAGAAAATTGTAGCAGATTCCAGAGAGAAAGATGCGGAAGTATTATTCAGAGCTGCTGAAGCTTTAACTTTATTTGAAAAAAATAACGCTCCTGATGCAGCGATCCAATTCCTGACAAAAGCTGTTGAAAAAGCTGAGAAAAAAGGAGTTCCTGCTCATTACTATTATACGCTTGGGGATGCTTACAGAATTAAAAGAGCACCGGGTGAAGCGATGTCTGCTTATGACAAAGCATTACCTCTAGCTAAAAATAAAGCATCTGTTTATACAAGAATGGCTACTTTATGGATGGCAGCACAGCAATGGCAGCAAGCTAAACAAAGCATTGACAAAGCTATTGGTGTAGATGCAACTTATGCACCAGCATACAAAGCTTTGGCTTCTTATGATATCAGATATCAGGAAAACGCAAAAGCAACACAAGACCTTATCAATTATACAAAATATGCAGATGAGGATCCATATACTCAGTTAGAAATTGCTAAATTATATTTCACTAACGAAGATTATGCAAACTCTAAAACTGTATTAGATAAGATTTTTGATAAAATTGATGATCCTATCAAGTTTAAATTAAGAGCTTACCAGTCTTATGCAGACGGAAACTATGCAGAGGCAAAACAGAATATGGATACTTTCGTATCTCAGGCTGAAAAAACAAGAATCCAGCCGGCTGACCAGGGTCTTCAGGGACTTATCGCGGCAGGATTGGCTAAAACTGAAACTGATGCAGCTAAAAAAACAGCTTTAACTACAGAAGCTCAGCAGAAAATTGCTATTGCTAAAGCAGCTAAAGATGAAACGATGAAGTGGGATATCGAACTTGCGAATATTGCAGGTGGTGGAGCTTCTCAGGCTGAAGCAGAGAAAGGACCGACTACTCCGGAAATTGAAGCATTAAAGAAAAAAGTAGCGGCTAACAAAGAGGATTCTGATTCTCTATTCAAGTTAGCGACAGCTTATCAGGATGCTAAAAACTGGAACGGTGCTATTCTTACATGGCAGAAAATGAGTGCACTTCTTCCGGATTGGGCACCAGCGTATTACAGTCAGGGATATTCTTACCAGCAGGCAGGAAACAATGATGCTGCGAAATTAGCATACGAGAAATTCATCACTACCGTAAAACCAGCTGATGCAGAAGCTAACAAACAGACTTTAGCATATGCTTACTTCGCGGTAGCGTATATGAACAAAGATTCTGATAAAGCAAAAGCAAAAGATTATGTAGCTAAATCTTTACAGCTTGATCCTACTTACCAGGATGCTGTAAAATTAAATGCAGAAATCAATAAGTAATTTAAAATTTAAATTATAGATATTAAAACTTCCCATTCTCAATGTTTGGGAAGTTTTTATTTTAAATCTTATATTTGAAGATATGAAAACAGACATACTTGCTTTTGGAGCTCATCCTGATGATGTAGAACTGGGGTGCGGCGGAACAATCGCTAAAATGATTTCGGAAGGAAAAATATGTGCTATTGTAGATCTTACCAGAGGAGAACTCGGGACCAGAGGAACCGATGAAACCAGAAGACTGGAGGCTGCTGAATCCGCAAAGATCCTGGGCGTTTCTGCAAGAGAAAACTTAGGCATGAAAGATGGCTTTTTAGTCAATTCTGAAGAATATCAGATGGAGATCGTAAAAATGATCCGTAAATACCGCCCGGAAATCGTCTTAGCTAATGCGATTGATGACAGACATCCGGATCATGCAAAAGGCGCGAAATTAGTATCAGATGCGTGCTTCCTTGCCGGACTGAGAAAAATTGAAACCCAATTAGATGGCGAAAATCAGGAAGTGTGGAGACCGAAGCAGATTTTTCATTACATCCAGTGGAAAGATATCAAACCTGAGTTTGTAATTGACATATCTGAGCATTTAGATAAGAAGATCGCAGCATGCATGGCCTTCAAAACACAGTTTTATGATCCTACATCCAATGAACCGGTTACTCCGATTGCCACAAAAGACTTTTTTGAAAGCCTGACCTACCGTGCTCAGGATTTGGGACGTTTATCGGGAGTGACTTATGCTGAGGGATTTACGTCTGAGAAGCTCATTGCGATGAAAAATTTTGACGGAATTGTTTGGTAATTAAAAAATCTTCCCTATATTTGCACTCACAAAACGGTGATTGTAGCTCAGTTGGTTAGAGCGTCGGATTGTGGTTCCGAAGGTCGGGGGTTCGAGACCCCTCATTCACCCTAGAAAAGTACACTTTTACAGTGTACTTTTTTTATTTCTATGCATTTCCAATGCTAAATTAATAAACACTATTTGGTGTGTAAATTCTCATTTACTGTTTGATACTCCGTAAGAAAAGTATATTTTTGCAGTTCAGAACATAAAAATGTCATCATGATGATGCATTTTGTGAACAAAAACTAGAACCTTAACTTAAAAACATTAAACTATGAGAATGAGAAAAATTACGCTGAATTTACTCTGTTAATTCATTAATACTGATTGTTTCCGGAAACTTGGAATCAAAGTAAATCCTCAAAATTTCTTTATAAGTGCAGGTTGTGTAATCAACACACTTTATCAGATTATTTTCCATACGGGATATAATCAACTAATACTGGGGAAACTTCGAATCTTCTACTGGTAATGATACCGTATTATTTAACCGACCAAATACTTTTTAAAATCATAGCTCTCTTTTTCATTATTGAATTTGATTTTGAAAAGTTGTCATTTCATATGGAGTTCAGAAACCATTCAAACGAAGCGGAACCGAAAAGCTAAACGAGTAGGAAAACATTATGAAACTAAACATGAAGAGAATTATTTTATTAAAAACCATGAAAAAACTCTACTTTTTATTCTTAATCCTCAGTTCAATTTCTGCATTCGCACAAACGTATAGTTACACAACGTACAATACTTCGAATTCAGAAATAGGGAGCAATTATATTGCTGATATTAAAACTGATGCCAATGGACTGTTATGGCTTGCCACTTATAATGGAGTGTCAACTTTTAACGGAACTACTTTTACCAATTACAATACGACCAATTCCGGTATTGCATCCAATTCAATTATAAAGATTCAAATTGATGGCCTGGGAAGAAAATGGATGGCCTCCCAACTTAATGGAATTATTATGTATAACGGTACAACATGGACTAATTATACAACTTCCAATTCAGGTTTGCCAACTAATGCAATCAATGATATAGCCGTTGATGGACAAAATAACCTTTGGATTGCAACAGACTCAGGTCTTACAAAATTCAATGGTACAACATGGTCTAATTATACCGCTGTAACGAGTCTGAATTCTGTAGCAACAGACACTAATAACGGAGTTTGGGTTACCAATGGCGGTGTATTGTATAAATTTAATGGAACTGATTATAATTTTATAGCGCAGGGAACTCAAAAAATATTGAGAATTGCCAACAATACGATCTATTTGCAAGGTTCTGACAGTTTAGTTACAGTAACAACGAGCGGAACTAACCTTGCGTTTATCTATCAAAGCACTTCTTGTCTTGCTGGATACAATCCTAACGCCGTGGATGTTGACAGTAACAGCAAAGTGTGGATTGGATTTAACGGATCAGGTTTGCAAAACTTTACGGATTGTACCACTTACACGAGAAACAATACAAATCTTGGTTTGCCTGATGACTATTTCAGTGCAGTCCGTACTCAATCTTCAGGGACGATCTGGCTGGGAACATTACAGCTGGGTTTAGTGAAAATGTCGCCAAGTGCTGGTCTGCCAGGTTGTTTTCAAAAAGTGAATGCAGGGAGTCTGCATAGTGTAGCTATAAAAACAGACGGAACATTATGGGCTTGGGGAATTAATACTTCAGGACAGTTAGGAAATGGGACAACCACTAACAGATCAACCCCAAAACAAATAGGAACTGCCAATAACTGGAAAGAAATTGCTGGTGGAAGCAACCATACCATTGCTCAGAAAACAGATGGAACGCTTTGGGCCTGGGGAGCCAATTCTGGTCAATTGGGTAATGGGACAAATACAGAGCAACATAGCCCGGTACAAGTAGGAACTGCTACCGACTGGAAAACGTTTGATACCGGAATGTATCATACAGTAGCGATAAAAAATAACGGAACACTATGGGCTTGGGGACTCAATCCTTATGGGCAGTTAGGTACTGGTAACACGACTACCAGTTTAGTACCGGTTCAGATAGGAACTGCTGCCAATTGGTTAGCTGTTCAATGCGGACAGGATTTTACCATTGCATTAAAAACAGATGGAACACTTTGGGCCTGGGGTAGCAATACTTATGGAACTATCGGAGATGCTACCACTACCAACAGGCTGATCCCTACTCAGGTTGGAACCGCCAGCAACTGGCAAAGTCTTGGTGTTGGAACGCTTCATGTCGCTGCACTGAAAACAGACGGAACCCTTTGGACGTGGGGGTATAATGCCAATGGACAATTGGGAGATGGAACAACGGCAAATAAAAATATTCCAACACAAATCGGAACTGCCACTAACTGGCAGACCCTTGCTTCAGGAGGAAATCATACCCTTGCCATAAAATCCAACGGAACACTGTGGACTTGGGGAAGAAATCAATATGGCCAGTTAGGAAACGGATCGACGACGAACACCAACGTTCCTGCACAACTGGGCAGTCTTACGACCTGGAAAGCTATTGCTGCTGGAATATCACATACTTTTGCCTTAAAGAGCGATGGTACTGTCAGCACATGGGGGTTAAACCTTTATGGTCAGTTAGGTGATGGTTCTACTGTGGATAAAAATATTCCGACAGCTATTGCCTGCCCAACTTTAGGGGTTGATGACTTTACAATGGCGAAAAACGCTCTAAAAGCACATCCGAACCCTGTTAATGACAAACTAATTATTTCGTTTGATCAGAAGATATCTTTGGTGTCAGTTTACAACTTGTTAGGTCAGGAAGTGTTGAGCAAAACGATAAACGCTAATGAAGGTACATTAGATTTTTCCGGCTTAGCAGCAGGAGTTTATTTGGTTAAAGTCAATTCAAATGATGACAGTAAAACGTTGAAAGTCATTAAAAAATAAAATATATCAAACATTAGATCAATGAATTATTGATTCATATGATCTGGTTTTTGACTGTGATTTATAAAAAAAGTACACTTTTTAAAGTGTGCTTTTTTATTTTATACTATTCCTGAAATTTTATTTTTAATCATCTTATGTTCTAGAACATATTCAGGTCAAAAAAAATGTAATTTTTCCAGATTGATGATTTAATTCATAACCGTTCTTCAAGGTTTTAAAACAGTATCCGTTAAAAATTTTCCTATATTTATTGAGATCAACTTCACATATGGAAATAAAGGTAACGGTAAAGCAATTAGGCAGGAAACATCCTGTTCTTTCGGAGCAGAAGCTTGAAATTATGTATGATGATTCCAGAATATCATTGGATGATTTATTACAACTAATTGTTCAGCAGCAGGTGGAAGCATTCAATGCGCAATCATTTGAATTGGAAGATACAGATTATACGAAAATACCTTCGGAAAACTATCTGAATATTCTTACAGACACCGGTAAGGCAGGTTTTGGAAGTATTTATAACGAAAAGAAAGCCAATCTTCAGAAGGCGCAGGAAAATGCGATACAGGCTTTCGAAGACGGAATGTTTGCCGTTTTTTATAATGACGAGCAGCTGGAAAACCTTTCCGAAACGATAGACCTGAGCTTGGAGCATACATTTACTTTCATCAGGCTTACCTTTCTTGCAGGAAGTTATTGGTAATTAAAACACTGAATCTCAAAATACATGGAAATTATAGAAAAATTAGAATCGAAAAAGATCGTCAACCATTATCGGAATTTAAGGAAAGATTTAAAAGAGCAAACAGAAAAAGGTTTATTATCCCAAGTTTTTTCAAAACCTCAACTTAAGAAAGAGGTAGCGGAACTGGGATTATTAATAGTGGGTAAAACCAACTATTTTGAAGATTTAAGCCTGGGCTCCGAACGTATGGAAAAAATCAAAAAATATATCAAACCCAATATGTGGGAAGACAAAGAATATTACAAGCTGTTGGTTTATTTCTTTGGCGACAATGCTGATCTGGTAAAACATGCCTGGAATAAAATGCCAAATAAAATGTATCAGACAGGTTATTACAGACGATCTTTCCGTGCACCTAACAATGAAAAGTATATCTTTCTCAATCAGGTTAATTTAATAGGAGGTCTTCTGCAGTTTCCAAGTGTCTATTCTTACACTCAGGGAGGTGAGCAATATTATAATCTTACCCTGGAAGAGCAGATCATCTACGACAGTCAGATTTCAAACAGTCTAAACCAGTTTTATATCTGGTCTGCAGCCATTGACACAGGAAATACAGCCATTTATCAACTGATTGAAGATATTATTTTCAATAAACATCCTGAAGGAAAAGTATCGCGGAATATCATCAAAGCATTACTCAACAGCGAGCAGAAACATTGCTGGGAACTCGTGGAAAAACTCCTTTTAGCGGCACAGCGGCAGGAAGGTCTAAGACAAACGGTATTGGAAGCTCTGGATGAAACCAGCATCGGTGCACTGGAATATATGACGAATGTGATTGTAGAACATAAACTCACCCGTTTCTCATCTGTTGTCCGTTCCATAGATACTTGGACAGGTCTGGGTTGGGATGCGGAAAAAGAATCGGTGGTGAAGAATATTGTTTCACTCGCTCATACCTATTTCAACAATCCTGAAATGATTCCGGATGTTATAAAAAGCAAGAACAACAATGAAGTCTATATGGCGCTTTGGGTACAGTCTGTATGGAATGTGGAAAAAGCGGTTCCATATCTGCATCAATTGTATGACCATGGCAGTGTGGAAAAGAAATGTCTGGCTATAAAATTTGCCGGAGAAACCCAGGATCCGTATATCCAGATGCCATTATATTACAAAGCGGTACTGGAAGGTGATCTGCAGGTTTTGGCTTTTGCGGGCGAACCCTTATCAACATTATTAAATGCCAATGCAGCTTCAAAATTCTATATCAACAATACAGATTATCCTGATTTCTTTGAAAAACTGCATGAGCTTACCCAAAAGATTGACGTAAAGGAAAAGAAATTTGAAGGCAAGATATTCTCCTGGCTCAATGCGACGTTCAGCAAAAGCAATTTATACGCGTCGATGTTTTATTTGGTAGGTGATGATAAAGAAAAACTGGACCTGGTTCTTTCTTATTTTGATCAGTTTGACCTTTCATTGCGTGAACAGCTGTCAAGAGGTATTTTAGGAGATTTCTACTGTTATTCCTACTCTTATAATTTTGGAAAGAAAAAGCAGGCAGTAACGCCGTTCCAGAAAGAATTTGCATTTAAAATTATAAAAGACAGAGGAGAATCTTTAGTGGCTTCGGGGATCAATGTGCTTCAGCAAAACCCTTTGAGCAAAGAGGAACTGATGATTTTCTTTGATATGTTCAAAAGAAAAGGCGGGACACTTCGGAAGAAACTGATAGAATTGGTCGTACAGCAGGAAGATGGAGTAGTGAGTCCATTGGTTGAAGAATTAATGGTAAAAGGAGATATCGAGCAGCGAACCGCTTCTCTGGATATTATGCTTCAGCTTCAAAAGGACAAAAGAGTCTCTGCCCAGATTGGAAGCTGGACCCAACAGTTTTCAGAAAAACCGAAAGTATCAGAAAGGGAAAAGAGTCTTTTGGATCAGCTTAATCCTTCTGCTGACCAAAAAATACTTTCCGCAGACAATGGATTCGGGTTTTATGATCCTTCTGTGATCTCAAAATTTGAACTTCCTAAGGTGGAAGCCAATTCTGTATACGCACAGGCTACGAAAAAAGATAAGTATGGTTTTACACAACCCATGAACCATATTAAAGGAGAATTAGAAAAGCTCAATGCTTTATTCCTTAAAAACAAAGATCATGAATACGAAGTTGATGATTGGAATGGCTCAAAAATAACTGTATTGATGGGCAATACTTACAGACACATCAGAAACAATACGGAAGGTTTTACCTCTGAACAGATCGCTGAAAACTATCCGCTGCATGAAGTATGGGCACAGTGGTATAAAGATTCGGAACTTCAGCCGAGGGATTTATTTCTGCTGACGTTTGCTGAAAACTGCGACCGTAAAAAATTCAGAGATTTCCTGGAAAATTATGTATTCTATTACAAGGATATCATACCTAATCCTTTGAAAAGCGACTACTATTGGGATAATCCTGTTAAAAGAATTCTGGAAGTTTTACAGTATAAATTTGTATTTGAAGAGAAAACAGATTTCCTGATTGATGCGTGCAGTACTCTGTTTGCCCATTTGCAGGACGATATCATTAACTACAAAGCAAAAGAAAATACCTATTATTATGGTGGAGGAACCGGCTGGCAGCAGCTGGGTTTTTTCAGTGTGTTTTTACAGGCAGTGCCTTTTAAAGACCTTACCGATGAACAATATATCAAACAGTGGAATCTTTACCGCTGGATGCAGTATAATGGTCTGGAAGAAAATAAAAAACATTCGGTTCCGAATTTCTATTTATTCTGTAAAGCGTATGAGCTGAACGTTATTACAAAAGACGAACTTTATGAAGGTATTTTCACGGCAGACTCCGTTATAAGGGATCTTACCAGAGCCAAGACCCATACGATTTACCATCATCAGGAAAAATATACAGATACATTTCCTTTCCTGAAACCGATGATCGAAGACATTCAGAATAAATTCCTGGATGTGGAGCTTATACGCGGTGATGCGAATACTGCCGTTTCTCAATTTGTACAGGAATTTCAGACCATTTATGGAACCAACCGTCTTGTACAGTTGTTGAAAGGGCTCGGAAAGTCAACATTGTACGCCAACTACATCTATAGTTATGGCAACGAAAGTATGACCAAGCAGAAACTGTTCTCTTATCTGATCAAAAATTCTCATCCTCTGGAAAGTGATACTCAGGAATCATTCAATGAGATGATGAAGAAAGAAAAGATTTCAGAACTCCGTTTGATACAGGCTGCTGTCTATGCACCACAATGGCAGAAGCTTATCAGTAATTACTTAGGCTGGAAAGGGCTGGATTCAGCAATCTGGTGGATGCACGCGCATACCAAAACCAGCGCCTATCAGGCTCAGAATTCAGAACTTGAAAGTGAAGTGGCTAAATACTCATCCGTAGATGTTCAGGAATTCCAGGACGGGGCAGTGGATAAAGACTGGTTTACACAAGCTTACAGAGAACTGGGAAAAGCCCGTTGGGAAATGCTGTATGAATCTGCTAAATATATCTCCGATGGAAACGGACACCGCCGGGCAAGACTGTATTCCGATACGCTTACCGGTGATTTAAAAATAAAAGAAGTAACGGCTAAAGTAAAAGATAAGCGCGATCAGGATTATCTCCGGGTGTATGGACTTGTACCCTTAAGTAAAGCCAATCCTGAGAAAGATGTCCTGAGTCGCTATGAATACATTCAGCAGTTTAAAAAGGAAAGTAAAGAATTTGGTTCCATGAAACAGGCGAGTGAAGCGCTGGCTATTCGTGTGGCATTGGAAAACTTAGCCCGAAATGCAGGCTATCCGGATCCAATCCGACTGACCTGGGCGATGGAAACCAAACAGATTCAAACCATTTTATCAAAAGAAACGCAGGTGACCATTGATGGAGTAACGGTAGGTTTGATTATAGAAGACGATGGTAAAGCCGAAATGGTCGTATTCAGGGATGATAAGCAGCTGAAATCCATTCCGCCGAAAATCAAGAAAGATAAAGCAATTATAGAACTGGGAAATTACCGTAAGATCATGCGTGAACAGTGGACCCGTTCCCGAAAAGGGCTGGAAGAAGCGATGATTAGAGGAGATGAGTTCTTTTTTGCAGAAATTAAAAATCTTTTTGAACATCCGGTTATTGTAAAGCATCTGGAAAAGCTTGTATTCATTTCCAATGATGATAAAATAGGATTCTATCATGACGGGAATCTGGTGAATGCTCACGGAGAAATTCAGGAATTAAATGAAACCAATACGCTGAGGATTGTTCATTGTGTAGATCTTCATCAGCATGGGGTGTGGAGCGATTATCAGCACTATTGTTTTACGGAAAAACTGATTCAGCCGTTCAAGCAGATATTCAGGGAATTATATGTGCCTACACCGGATGAGCTGAAGGAGAAATCAGTGTCACGCCGTTATGCAGGACATCAGGTTCAGCCGAAACAAGCATTGGCACTGCTTAAAACACGAGGCTGGAAAGTAGATTACGAAGAAGGTCTTCAGAAAGTGTATCATAAGGAAGGCTTCCAGGTGAAAATGTATGCCGCTGCCAATTGGTTTTCACCAGCCGAAGTGGAAAGTCCGACTCTGGAAACCATAGAATTCCATTCATTAAAAGATTATAAAAATATTCCTTTTGAAACTATTAATCCAAGATTGTTTTCAGAAGTGATGCGGGATATAGATCTCGTGGTATCGGTAGCTCACGTAGGGGGAGTAGATCCGGAAGCCAGCCATTCTTCCATTGAAATGCGTGCCGTATTGATGAAAGAAACGGCCCGCTTATTTAAACTGGATAACGTAAGTATTGAAGGTTCTCATGTATTGGTGAAAGGTACTATGGGAGACTACAGTGTGCATTTGGGCAGTGCGGTTGTCCATCAGGTTCCCGGCAAATACCTGTCTATCCTTCCTGTTCACTCACAACACAGAGGAAGACTGTTCCTTCCTTTTGCGGATGACGATCCGAAGTCTGCGGAAGTGATGTCTAAAGTATTATTATTAGCCAAAGACAATGAAATACAGGACCCAACAATTCTTACGCAGATAAAACGAGAATATAGCTAATCATTCCCTACGTTACATTTAATCATTTATCGGTTGGTGGATGATTAAATGTAACCTGAAGGGGAATTGTAAATTTAAAAAGCGATCGGAGATTTTCCTGATAAATTCAGCAGGAAATGATAGGCCCTACTTCTTTATTATTTTTAAAGTTTTTGTACTGTTTTGAGTATGCACCTGTAATAAATAGACCCCCGGACTGAACTTAGAAAAATCAATCTGGTTTTTATTGATAAAATGTACGGGTATTGCCTGACCTACCATATTGGTCATGGTCACTTTATCAATAGGAGTGACATGATCTACGGTTAAAATATTACTTACCGGATTGGGATAAATTTCGATTTGATCTTTTTCAAAATCAACGTTTCCAAGTCCTAATGTAGCCGTATTGTTCCTTGAGATAATATGTTTTTCCGGATCAAATCTTACTCCGGTTATGGTAAAAGGAACATTCACTGTGAATGACTCGTTGTTTACGGTATTATTTACAAAAGTATTATACACCTGGCCTCCCGCGCCTGTGAACTGTAATGGTAAACGCATTTCAAAATAATTAACGGAAGCGTGGGACTGAGTTTGGCTCACAAGAACTTTTACCTGGCCAGCTGCCATATTTTGAGCTTTAATGGTATAAACAGGATAGCCCTGATTGTAGATCCAGTCATTGAAAAAATCGGTCAGGCTGCTTCCGTAAACCGCTTCCATATGAGCTTTGAAATCTGGCGTTCCTGCAGTTTTATATATTAAATTGGGGTCATTTATATAATTCTTAAGTCCAAGCAGGAATGGGGTTTCACCCAGCTTAAGCCTTAACATATTTAGGACCATCGCACCCTTATTGTAAGAAAGACGGCCGTCAAAAATACGGTCTTCATCAAGGGCTTCTGCATCCGTAAGATATACCGCGCCGTTAGGTTGTGAAGTGATATGGTTGATCAGGCTGGTTCTGTTCGATATGCCTGCTGCATTACCATCATAATGTTCTATAAGCAGTTCATCCATAAAAGTGGCAAATCCCTCGTTGAGCCATATGTCGTTCCATGTAGCACAGGTGATTTTGTCTCCAAACCATTGATGGGCCATTTCATGTTCCATCATATATCTGTTATAATTGCTGATAAAAGAGACTGTAGGATGCTCCATTCCGCTCTCGGTAACTTCCGCATTTCCATATTTTTCATTACTATAAGGATAGACCCCTAACAGGGATTCGAAAAAAGTTAAAAAGGAAGGCACTTGACCTAAATTATTTTGTGCGAGATTCAGGTGTTCGGGAAAAACATAGTTAATAATCGGGTAGGTATTGGGAGCGGTACCCCCGGTCTGATTAAAAGTGCTGTAATTGGTCACAGAGACGGAAACCAAATATGCCGGAATGGGATAATTGTGATGAAAATGGGTGGTTTTATCAGAGCCGGAAATGACTGGAGCGGCAAGTTCCACACCGTTTCCAACCGCTACATATTGGGATGGTGCTGTAATATACAAATCAATACTGTCTATTTTATCTCTCATGTCTTGCTTACATGGCCACCATTCTCTGTCTCCGAATGATTCTGATAATGTAAAGAAGATAGGCGAGCTGTTGTGGGTCGTAAAAAAGACATGTCCCGTACTGGGTGGTATACCGGCATATGTGATTTCCACAGATGCACTTGTACCCGCCAGTTGTGTATTGGGAAGGGTAATGACTAATTCTTTGTTTGCATTTTGGATGAATGAAAGGTTTACATTATTTTGCTTTACAGAACTTACGACCATCTGACTGACCAGGTCAAAGGTGATGGTATTCATATTCGATAGAGCTGTATAGGTGGTGGTCACTTTTCCGGATATGTTTCTTACGCTTGGATTAACTTTTAATTCTAATTTATGATAAGTAACATCGTAGTTAACCGTATTTGGATTGAACTGAACGTTCTTTTTACTCAACGCTGACTTCTTTTCTTTTTTTGAAATCATGTCAGTGTGGTGTTTTCCTTCTTGTGAAAATACAAATGAAAATGATAGAATATTTAATAGAATGTAAATAATGCGTGTTTTCATTGTTAATAAATTTGTTTTTTATCGAAATAATTCAATGCGAATATAATTTATTTTTTCATTATTTCAATATATAGCTGTTCATTTTATTTCGTGTGAAATTCTATCGTTTCAAATGTTCCTTTTTGAATCAGGCGTTCTGTTTATATGCTGAAATGACAATGAAGGGCATAAAAAAAGCACCTTTTTCAGATGCTTGTGTTTTTAGATATTCTTTTGTTAAACTTCGTCGTCAGAATCAATAGTGAATGATTTGCTTTTGAAGTCTTTGTCGTGTTTTTCTGATATTACA
Organism: Chryseobacterium sp. OV279; assembly: GCF_900128945.1. Lineage (GTDB taxonomy): Bacteria > Bacteroidota > Bacteroidia > Flavobacteriales > Weeksellaceae > Chryseobacterium. The sequence continues at coordinate 151,315 of NZ_FQUD01000001.1, forward strand.
TCCTCACCCTTCTCGTTAATGATGAAATCTGTGGATTCATTAAACATCTCCTGAAAACTTTTAAAATCTTCTTTGTAAAGATAAATTTTGTGCTTCTCGAATGTAGCTTCCCCATTCTCCCCGAAGTTCTTTTTACTTTCGGTAATCGTAAGATAATAATCTCCTGCTTTCGTCTCGCGCACATCAAAGAAATAAGTTCTTCTCCCTGCTTTTAACACCTTAGTGAAAATTTCATTTTCATGGCGTTCCTTGTATTCACTCATTGTTAGATATTTTTTAATCTTGTTAAGAACAAATATAAAAGAATTCTTTTAATCACAAAATTTTTTTTATGATTTATTTAACAATTGAGAATGAAACGGCTAAGCAGTTACAGAATTGGCAATTTCGGTGAGGTTGATGATTTTATCGGCTTTTTGAGCGCTAGACTCTCTGTGTGTGATAATTATGGACGTGGCATTGTTGATTTTTCTGTCGATATTTTCAAGGATATTCTGTTCCGTTTCGGTATCCAGAGCAGACAGGGAATCATCAAAAATGATGATATTCGGATCCTTTATTAAAGCTCTTGCGATACATATCCTTTGCTTCTGGCCTCCCGAAAGCATTACCCCGCGTTCACCAACAAGTGTTTTATACTGCTCTTTAAATTCAACAATATTCTTATCTACGTCTGCAATTTTGGCATATTCCACCACTTTTTCATGGGAAGGATGATCAATGGCAAAACCGATATTATTTTCAATAGAATCCGAGAATAAGTAGCTTTCCTGAGGAATGTATCCAATGAAATTTCTGTAATTGGTCAGATTGTGATCTTTCAGATTCTTCCCGTCAATCAGGATTTCACCTTCTGTAGGATCAATCAGTCTGCACAGCAGAAGGGCAATCGTAGATTTTCCGCTCCCCGTTTTACCCATGATCGCCAGAGATTCACCTGCTTTGATTGTAAAGCTTAAATTATCTAATGCTTTGATTCCGGTGTTCGGATAAACGTAGGAAACATTTCTGAATTCAATATCTCCTTTAATAGGATAGTTTTCAAAGTTAGTGTTAATAACTTCCGACTTTTTATTAAGAAATTCATTGATTCTCTGCATTGAAGCCTCAGCTCTCTGATTTACAGAAGTTACCCAACCTACCATGGAAAATGGCCAGATCAGGATATTGATATACATGAAGAAATCGGCAATTTTACCCACACTCAGCTCTCCGGCAATATATTTCTGTCCGCCTACAAGAATAACAGCCACGTTCAGTAGTCCGATTACAAATAAAATAATGGTAAAGAAATACGCTTCTGTTTTCGCTAAATCCAAAGCTTTGTTTTGATAATCAGTAACTTTGATGCCGTAATTCTTCTTGATGTAATTTTCTTTAGCAAAAAACTTTACCACTCTGATTCCCGAAAAACTGTCCTGTACAAAAGTAGAAATCGCAGACTGGCTTTTCTGCATGATCTTCGACTTCTGATTGATGATCGAACTTACCTTAAATATAATATAGGATAGAATAGGAAGTGGCAACAACGTCCATACAGTCATAGACGTATCTGTTTTCAACATATAAATACTGGTGATCACAAGGAGAATCACCAAGTTTACCACATACATCACCCCCGGTCCCAGATACATTCTTACTGCTACTACATCCTCACTTAACCGGTTCATAAGGTCACCGATCGTAGTTTGTTTGTAATCTGTAAGCGAAAGTTCCTGATAATGTCTGTAGATCTTATTTTTCAGTTCATATTCAATTCTTCTGGATGCAACGATGATCGTCTGGCGCATCATAAAAGTGAAAAATCCGGTCAGAAGTGAACAGCCTACAATAATGGCCACATACACTAAAACCTGGTTGTTGAAGCCCAGGTTGCCGCTTTTGGTAAGTTCGTCCACAGATTTTCCTACAAACTGAACTTTATATATATTGAAGAAATTACTGGCAATGATAAATAATAACCCCCAAAACAATAATATTTTGTGCTTCCAAAAGTAAGGGTTTAAGGTTTTTAGCGCTTTCATAAAGTTTTACAAATTTACAAAAATGTAGGCAGACTACGAATTTCATCAATTTTAATTTTTGTATCTTTGCACCCATAAAAAGCTCTTTGAATGTTAGGAAGACGACAAATCCGTGAAAAAGTAGTACAAACAGTGTATTCTTACTATCAGAATCCTGTAAAGTTTGATATTTTAGAGAAAAATATGTTCTCTGGAATAGAGAAAATCTATAATCTCTATATCTATCAGCTTAATTTTTTGGTAGCTCTGAAAGAATTGGCAGAGACTCAGATCGAAATTGGGAAGAATAAATATCTTAAAACCGATGCTGAAATAAATCCTAACCAAAAATTCATCAATAACCAGGTACTGATCAAGCTGGAAGAAAATCCTGAGAGATTGTTTTTCACAGGCCAGCACAAGCAGGTGAAGTGGGATATGCATGATGATATATTGGTGAAAACTTTCCAGAGAATTACTGCAGGAAAGCGTTACCAGGATTTCATGAAGGAAGACGGATATTCTTTTGAAGAAGATCAGAAGTTTATCGGGAAACTGTTTTTAAGATACATCGCTGAGAATGATGATTTTCAGGAATATCTTAGTGATAAAGAACTTTCATGGTACGATGATATCCACATCGCCAACTCAATGGTACAGAAAACAATCGGTTTCCTGAAGGAGGATGAAGAAAGCAGAACATTAATCAAAATGATTAAAGATGAAGAGGATAAAGATTTCGCAGGAAAACTTCTGAGAGATACCCTGAACAACTGGGAAGCTAATGAGAAAAAGCTAAGTGCAAGGTTGGAAAACTGGGATCTTGAAAGAGTTTCATTAATGGATAAAGTCATTTTGTCGACAGCGCTTTCTGAGCTGGATAATTTTCCTTTTACGCCTTCAAGAGTTATTATCAATGAATATATTGAAATTGCAAAAGTATATGCAACGGACCGTTCCAATATCTTCATTAACGGAATTTTGGATAAATATTGTAAAGATCAAAATAGAATTTAACATGAAAAAGACGTTATCAATTATCGCTTTGTCTATTATAGGCCTTGGTTTGGTTTCTTGTAAAAAAGAAAATCAGCAAGCTGCTGCAGGTGCAGAAGTTGCTAATATTACAGATTCTACAGCGGGTGCAACCAATTTAGCTCCTACTGCCGCTGCTCCGGTTTCAGCTGAACCAGCTGCTGCTCCGGTTTCTAACCAGCCATTGACATCTATTGCCCTATCTGAAAACAGCTTCGATTTTGGAAAAATCAAAAAAGGAGAAAAAGTAGAGCACGTTTATGAAGTGACAAACACAGGAAAAAATCCTTTGGTGATTTCTGAAGTAAAGCCAGGATGCGGATGTACTGTTCCTGATTTTACAAAAGAACCAATTCTTCCTGGTAAAAAAGGAAAAATCACTTTGCATTTTGATTCTTCAAGCTTCGACGGAAACGTTCAGAAGTATGCAGATGTATTTGCTAACGTAGATAAGGCTCCTATCAAATTAACGTTCACAGCGAACATCCAACCATAATATAAATATATGTTGACAATCTTTTTACAGGCACAGCAGGGGTCTTCATCTATGATGCTGATCATGATGGGGGTAATGTTTGTGGGGTTTTATTTTCTGATGATAAGACCACAGATGAGAAAACAGAAGCAGGAGAAAACCTTCCAGGAAACTTTAAAAGTAGGAACCAGAGTAGTCCTTACTTCAGGTCTTCACGGTAGAATTGCTCAGGTTCAGGATGACGGATTCGTGATCGAAACCTTATCTGGAAAACTGAAATTCGAAAAAGCGGCAGTTTCAAGAGAATTTACTGAAACGCGTTTTGGAGAAAAAGCGAAAGCAGCTGCAGAAAAAGCAGCAGAGAAAAAAGAAATTGATACTGAAAAGAAATAATTTTTCAGTTTGAAAATATCGCTCGGCGCGGTGAACGAAGTTCACCGCGCCGAGTTTTTTATAGAGCTAAAAGAATCAAGAACCAAGAGCCAAGATTTCAGACACAAGACTTTCTTAGGTTAAGGCTAAGATTGAGATTAAGAAAGGTCAATGGTGAATTTTGCTTCGCAAGTGAAGTGTGAATCCAACAACCCGAATCTCGTAACCCCCAATTCCTCAAATTAGTGTTATCCGTGAACCTATTCGTGAAATTTGTGTTTAAAAATTAAAATCAAATAAAATATCTTTGCACCATGAATCAAAATACAGACAAAACCGTTCTCATTCTAGGCGCCAATTCAGATGTAGCCAAACAATGTATCATACAGTACATTCAGAAAGGATTTTCTGTCATTGCAGCTTCAAGGGATACCTCCTCACTTGAGAAATTCGTCGCAGACAACAGACTGGATGTTTCAAAGGTGACCATTCTCTATTTTGACGCTGTAGATTTTGATTCTCATCAGAAATTTTGTGATGCTCTTCCGGTAAAACCACATATTGCAGTCTATGCAGCAGGTTTTCTGGTTGACAATGAAAAAGCATTGATTGACTTTAAAGGCACTCAGCAGATGATGCAGGTCAATTATATGGGAGCCGTTTCCATTCTGAATATTATTGCAATGGATCAGAAAAACACCCATCTGGAAAGAATTATTGGGCTGTCTTCACTGTCGGGAGTAAGAGGAAGGAAAAGTAATTTTGTGTATGGAAGTACCAAAGCTGCCTTTACCCAATATTTAGCCGGTTTAAGACAGGAACTGGCTTCAAGAAAAATAAAAGTCAATGCTTTGGTGATCGGCTATATCAGAACAAAGATCAATGAAGGGCTGCAGCTCAACGAATCTCTGATCATGGAGCCGGATTATGTCGCAAAACATATTGTCAATGCAGGAAATTCTTTCACTATCGTCCCGAATTTTAAGTGGAAGATGATTTATCTGATTTTGAAAATTCTTCCGGAAGGTTTGGTGGCTAAGCTTCCTTAATATTTTTCATTAAATCTATATTTTAGAAAATAAGGGTCATAAAATTTAATGATAATTTCCATTTATTGTTTTGTTTTTATAACCTGAACTTTATCATTGAAAAAACGGTTGTATACCCAACTGAGCATCCATATTTTTTTCATTATTTTTATCACTCGGAATTTTCCTTCTACAGGATTCGACTTCTAAAACGATCATTGAGTAAAGCCACAACAGGCTTTCGCGCTATCCAACTATAATTTCTTTGAACATTACTTTAGGCCAAAAGGTTTAAGGGTGTATTTCAGTATTCAGTACGTCACATTTCCCCTGGAAATTGGGTTGCCTACAAAATTCAGTCAATAAATATTTAAATTAAAAATAAACAGTAGAAAATGGATGATTTAAAAATAAACAGTATTCAACAGCATTGGGATCACTTCATATCCTCAGCAATTGCTTGGGCTCCTAAGATTATTACCGCTGTTATTTCAGCATTTCTGATCTACCTGATTGGGTCCTGGCTTATCAGAATGATTAAAAAACTCGTTGAAAAAGCTTTTAAAAAGCGTAATATGGAAGCTTCGTTACAGCTTTTTCTTTTAAACATTATTAGTTGGGGTCTTAATATTCTGCTCTTTATTGTGGTGGTTACCCAGCTGGGAGTACAGACCTCTGCATTTGTAGCGATGATAGGTGCGGCAGGATTGGCAGTAGGTCTGGCTTTGCAGGGTTCTCTTACAAATTTTGCAGGAGGTATACTTATTTTACTGTTGAAGCCTTTCAAAATAGGTGATTTTATCTCAGTCAGTTCAGGGGTTTCCGGGACCGTGAATGCCATAGATGTTTTTCATACAAGATTGATCACACCTCAAAATCAGTTAATTGTCATTCCTAATGGAGAAATTTCAAATAAAAGTATTACCAATTACACCCAGTTGGGAACCCGGAGAACCTGGTTTGATATAGGAGTTTCCTATACTGCTGATTTGAAACAGGCAAAAGAAATTTTATTGTCAGTTATCAACAGTAATCAATATGCTCTTAAAGAACCTGCACCCCAAGTAGTCGTTACCGAGCTAGGAGATAGCGCCGTGAATTTATCTGTACGGGCAACAGCAACCAATGAAAATTTCTGGGCCATGAATGAAGAGTTAATCATCAACTGTAAAGCAGCTCTTGATAAAGCCGGAATTGAAATACCCTTTCCTCAAAGAGATATTCATGTTTATAACCAATAACAGATGTGTTTTTAACGAATACTAACAGGTCCTGCATTTATTTAGTGCAGGATTTTTTTATGAAGATGTGAGATTTCAGACATGAGACTTGGAAACATCAATGGTCAATTTTGCTGTGCAAGTGAAATGTGAAAGGACTCCAACCCCGCAACTCTAAAACTCTCCGACCCTAAAACCCTACTACTCTCCAACTCCCAACAATTCCAACGCTTTCATCATATCAATTCCCTTTCCCAAAACAGGCTTAAACAAATCGCCCTTTTCCTTGATTCTCTCCAAAGCATTATGAATGGTAAAATCAGTAGGCTTCAGACCCGGTTTTACTTCCTCCCACTCCAAAGGCATAGAAACGGAAGCGCCTTCTTTGGGTCTCAAACTGTAGACACTTGCTAAAGTCTGTCCCGTCCTGTTTTGCAGATAATCCAGATAAATTTTCTTATCATCCCTTTTCTGTAAACTTCTTTCAAGAGTGGTCAGTTTCGGCAGCTTTTCATTCACCTGTTTCATCAGAATGTGTGCAAAATCTTTTACCTGGTCAAAATCATACTTTCCACCCGTCGGAATATAAATATGGATTCCCGTACTTCCCGAAGTTTTACAATAACCTTTAATTTTAATTGAATCTAAAACTTCATTCACCTGAAGCGCTGTTTCAATCACGTCATCAAATGTGTTCTTCTTTGACGGGTCTAAATCCAATACCAGATAATCCGGGTGTTCCAGATCCGGAAGCGAACTGTTCCATGGATTCAGATCGATGCAGCCTAAATTATTCAGATACGCCAAAGTTGCTTTGTCATTACAGTACACATAATCAATGTATTTGTCATTGGATTCCGAGTAGACTTTTGTTGTTTTGACCCAGTCTGGCATACTGTCACCTGCGTCTTTCTGGTAAAACCCCTGCTCTTCAATGCCGTTGGGGAAACGGTTGAGAGACAGCGGACGGTTTTTCAGATAAGGGAGAATATATGAAGCAACGGACTGGTAATAGGCTATGACATCTCCTTTCGTAATGTCATCTTTTGGAAAATAGATCTTATCCTGATTGGTTAGTTTTACTTTATGTTTATCCAGTGTAACTTCCTTTTCTTTTTCAGAGCTTTCTGATTTCTTGGATGGCATCTTCGCTTTCATTTCTTTAGGATTTTTGTTGGTTGAAGTATCTGTATCTTCAGGTTCTTTATCTTCACGGATCGCCACAAAAACAGGATGTCGATACATTCCGTCTTTTGTGATTTCGGAATACTTAATTTCACATACCAGCTCAGGCTTTGTCCATGTTACGGGCATATTCGTATTCGGAACCGCTTCAAATGGAGAAGTCTTTAGGATCAGTTTTTGGAGTCTTTCATAAAGCTGTTTTAAAGATTCATGATTAAAACCTGTTCCTGTATGGCCACAGTAAATCAGCTTTCCTGAAATATATTTTCCCAGAATTAAAGCTCCGAAATTTTCCCTGGAGCCTTTGGGTTCTGTAAATCCGCAAATAATGGCTTCATCCGTATTCGTGAATTTTATTTTAAGCCAGTCATTCGTTCTGTGGTTTTCCACATATAAACTGTCGGCTTTTTTGGCGATCATTCCTTCCAGCTTCATTTTTTTCATCTGGTTGAAAAAAGCAGTTCCTTTTTCGGGAATATGATCACAATATTTGATCACATCCGTTTCCGTTAAAGCTTCTTTTAAAAGTTCCTTGCGTTGTAAGAGAGGGAGTTCTTCTGTAGAATGACCATTCAGCCAGAGAAGATCAAAAACCTGATAAGTGAGAGCCATGTCGGGATGATCGCCGATCTGTTGCAGAAGTTGGAAATTAGGTTTACCATGCTCGTCATAAGCCACAATTTCACCATCCAGAATCATTTTATGTTTCTGTTGATCAAAGTCTTTTACAACTTTTTCAAATTTTGATAAAAATGAAATCCCATTTCTGGAGTAGAACAGGGGATGGGTATGGCTGAGATCGGCAACAGCTCTGTAGCCGTCCCATTTGATTTCAAAAACCCAGTCCTCATCGTCGAATGCTTGATCAGAAGGTTTGGCCAGCATCGGTTTGATGAATGAGCTTAATTTTTTTTCGTTCGTTAATGAATTGAAATTTTTAAACCTTTTTTCAGAGGTTATAACTTCTTTCTTTCCTTTATTTTTGGGCTTTTTTTTTCCTCTAAAAATTTCGTCACCAGAGATTTTGGTGAAGTGTTTTCTTCAGCATCATAAGGACTTTCTTCAAATTGATCCTTGTGTTTAATGAGCAGCCATGCATTATCCTCCGTGTTTTTCATTTTAACAAGAGCAAATTCTCCTTTCAGCTTTTTCCCGTGCAGAATAAATTTTAATGAGCCAGAACGAAGTTCTTTCATGAGTTCTTTTTCATCCGACAGTTTGCTGTCTTTATCTAAAGGCTCATACGTTCCGCTGTCCCAGACTTCCACCTGACCGGCTCCGTAATTTCCTTCCGGAATATTTCCTTCAAAATCTTTGTAATGATAGGGGTGATCTTCCACCATCATTGCCAGTCTTTTATCTTTGGGATCTAATGAAGGACCTTTCGGAACGGCCCAGCTTTTCAGTACTCCATCCATTTCCAGACGAAAATCATAATGAAGACGCGATGCAGCATGCCTTTGAATGACAAAAATAAGCTTGTCTTTGCTTTTTTTCGTTTTGCCTTGAGGTTCGGTAGTTTCATCGAACTTTCTTTTATTCTGGTAATCTTTCAGAGCCATTAGGATGCAGATTTAGATTTGGGACTTTGTAAACTGGCTTTCAGCTGAGCCATAAGGTCTATAACCTTACCTTCTTTTGCAGGTTCGGCTTTTTTCGTTTTAATGCTTTTGCCTTTTGCTTTTTTTCTGATAATCTTCATCAGTTCATCAGAATAAGTGTCTTTGTACATCGCCGGATCAAAGTCCTGAGAAAGCTGTTTGATAAGACTTACAGCCATTTTCAGTTCTGCAGGTTTGGGAGCTTTTGCGGCAGGAATTTTCAAATCTTTATAATCTCTTATTTCCTGATCAAATCGGAGACGGTTCAGAACGAGTATATCTTTATAAGGTCTGATCATCCCAATCGCTTCACTGTCGCGAAGAACAAAGGTTCCGATTCCAGCCATTTCTGTTTCCTGCAATGCTTTTAGAAGAAGCCTGTAGGCGTTTTCACCGTTCTTCTGAGGTTCCAGATAATAAGGGTTTTCGAAGTATACACTGTCTACTTCAGCTTCCTTTACAAATTGATCGATGGAGAGTATTTTTGTTTTCTCGGGACTGGCTGCCTCATAATCTTCTTCATCAAGAACGATGTATTTATCATCCATGAGATAGCCTTTCACAATGTTTTCCCATTTCACTTCTTTTCCTGTACTCTCATTGACTCTTTTAAATTTGATATTGGAAAAATCAGATTTATCGAGCATATCGAGGTCCAGTTTTGTGGTTTCTGTGGCGGAATAAATTTTAACCGGGATATTGACTAAACCGAAGCCAATGGCGCCGTTCCAGATTGCTTTCATTGTCTTACGTTTTTAAAAATCAATCAATTAACATGCCGTGGAAAGATGATGTGGTACTTTTTATCGGCTTTGTTGTCAAATGACAATGGCTGCTCCGGCGTATTTTTATAATTTTATAGTTCCCGACTATTCAGGCAACATAAACATGGAAGAACTTTTTAACTACATCCGCAAATTCGGAATACTCAATGCTGAGGAGGAACAGCTGATCGCTGAAGGCCTGCAGGAAATCACCATAGAAAAAGGAGAAGCTTTCATAGAAGCCGGAAAGGTAAGCAGAAAGATCGCTTTTGTAAAAGAAGGGGTTTTCCGGTCCCTGTACTACAATAAACTGGGGGATGATTTTACCCGCTACTTTATCTATGAAGGAAGGTTTATCGGAGATTTCCACGGCTTTGCGGATCAGATGCCTTCACTTGAATACATTGAAGCGGTCACAGACGGAGTGCTGCTGGCCATAGATCTTGATCATTTTAAAAAGCTTGAGAAAGAAATTGCCATCTGGCCTTTTCTGTTTGCCAAGGTTCATGCTTTTGTGGCAGAGAATAAACTTAAGGTTGCAAGCACAATGCTCAATCTGGATGCCAAGGCTCGCTACATTCATTTTTTAGATCATTATCCGGGGCTTGCGAACAGGGTTCCACAATCTATGCTGGCTTCTTACCTGGGAATTACTCCCTCGTCTTTAAGCCGTATCAGAAGGAATATTGTGTAAAAAAAATCAATAGGAACGGGCTTTAGTCAGATTTAAGATTAACAAATTTCCATAGGCTTTATCTAAAAGTCTATCTGATTAAACATCAGATTTTAATCATCATCATCAATACTTTTTACATTATACATTTATACACTATACAAAAAAAAAGAATTCCTTTTTGCCAAATGACAATGGCCTCATTTCCAAACCACCATAGCTTTGCATCATAAAATTTAAATATATGGACATTGTATTAGGCCTGCAGTGGGGCGATGAAGGGAAAGGAAAATTTATTGATCTCATCAGCGAGGATTATCACATGACGGCACGTTTTAATGGCGGTGCTAATGCCGGACACAGTATAGAAAGAAACGGTAAGAGAATCACTTTAAAATCGCTTCCTTCCGGGATTTTTATGAAAGGTGTTCAAAATGTCATTGGAACAGGAACGGTACTGGATCCGGTAAGCCTGAGAAAAGAAATTTTAAATCTTAAACAGTTTGACGAAACGGTTGATCCTGAAAACAACCTGATGATTTCTAAAAAGGCACACCTCGTTCTACCTACCCATAGACTTTTAGATTGCTTTATGGAAGACAATCCGGATTATACCACCATCGGAACAACGAGAAATGGTATTGCACAGGCGTATTCCAATAAGATCTTAAGACAGAATCTGAGAGTCGGCGATATAGATTCTCCGGATTTTAGAAACAAAGTAGAGCAAATTTTAGAAAGAGACTACAGGCTTCTTGCCGGCGGAGATATGGTACTTCCTTCATTAGAGGAAATCAGCAGTGAGTTTTTTGAAGCGGTAGATTTCCTGAAAAAATTCACCCGTACCGAAACAGAGCTGGTGCTGAATACAGCTTTATCAGAAGGAAAAAAGATTCTGGCAGAAGGATCACAGGCAGCGATGCTGGATATAGATCACGGTACCTATCCTTATGTAACCTCCTCATCTACCACAGCCGCAGGAGCATGTGTTGGACTGGGTGTATCACCTAAAAAAATCGGTGAAATATTCGGGATTGCAAAGGCGTATTGTACAAGGGTAGGGAATGGCATGTTTCCTACAGAAATTTTTGACAATTTGGGGGAAGAGATCAGACAGAAAGGAAATGAATTCGGTTCCAATACAGGGCGCCCGAGAAGAATCGGATGGCTGGATCTTCCGGCTTTACGATATGCCATTATGATCACCGGAACTACTCAGGTTATTCTGACTAAAGCCGATGTTTTAAGCGGAATGGAATCCGTGGCAGTCTGTACCCATTATGAGCTTGAAGATGGGAATATGTCCCGAACTTCGGGGACACTTCCTGAAAATGCCCGTCCGGTTTTAAAACAGATGAAAGGCTGGGAAGGAGATATTACCGCTATTCAGGATTCCTCGAACCTACCCGAAGAATTGAAAGCTTTTCTTTCTTTTCTGAATGATGAGCTGGGTGTTCCCATTACTTATCTTTCTACGGGACCGGGAAGGGATGAGATATTGAATTTAAACAGTAAATAATTATAAATCAAAAGAGGTTGGGAAATAAATTCCCAACCTCTTTATCTGGATAAAAAAAATATATTAATTAACTTTTGTAAGTTTAAAACGTTGTTTTGTAGGTGGCTGAACCGATTGATCCGTACTACCGATTACAATAGGAGTAAGGTTAGTGGTTAGACCTCCCTTCACTTCTAATCTCAACGATGGCGCATTCTTAGGAGCAAAGCCAAAACCATTATTTCCCAGGTTGAATAATAACCATTTCTGAGCATCGGTATTAGCATTAGTTCTTATTTCTACTGCTGTTCCATTCGCTGTTCCGCTACTTTTTACGGTTAATACTTTTGTAGGATCCAAAGTAGATTTGATGATGTAATAGCCATGATCTGATTTAGTGAACGTAAATCTCTGGTTATTCCCCGTAGAAGCTGAATACAGAACCACACTGGTACCATCTGTAGTGGAGCTTCCGGAAATATCTAAATTTTTATCATTCGCTAAAGAGGTTGTAAAAGTATAAGTTCCGTTAACTGCGGAAGTCGCATTAACAGGACCGTATAGATGGTTAATTCCTGCATAGTCACCGGCAGACAATCCTGTTCTTTGCTTGGTGAAAGTAGAACCGTCCAGTTTAGTCATTACAGGCTGGCTTGAATTTATAGCAAAGTCAGTTGACTGATACATCATCACTGAACCGAAATCAAATGCACCGTGTCCTGCATAATCATTGTAAAGGTTGAAGTTATGACGGCTTCCTTCTACCGCCCTGTTAACATCTACAATAATATACTGATCTCTGTCCGGACGGCACTGTTCATGCATGATTCCCATAGAGTGCATCACTTCGTGAGCAATAATGGCCGGATAGGTAATATTATAAATTTTAATACCATTAACTCTGTTTTGCTGCCATCCAAGCGGAGAACTGTTACCTGTAGAATAAGTAAAGGTGATATATTCTGTCTGGTTGGTACGTTGAACAAACTGAACACTGGTTTGAGAAGAAATCATATCAAACGCTTTGTTAATATTGGTAAGAAACGTATTGTAGTTCTGGGTGCTCAGCGTTCCCTGGCTGGGTAATGTATAATAGACTGTTGCATTTGGCCACGTTTTAATAAAAGAGCTTACAATGGTACTTTTCTCCGATGTTGACAGTTCGGAATTGGCCTGCATCTTTAATTTGTTAAACTGTTCAGATGAAATCGTAATGTCATCTGCGTAAAAATATTCACCATTGACTTCATTGACATACGTATAAGTTCCGTTAATTAATAATTTGTGAACCGTCGTATTATCCAGCTTCTCTGTTGTATGATCCGTTGAATTGGCTTGGGCATTTTCGATATCCGACCTACAAGAATTCAGTGCCAGGACAAGGCACCCCGATAAGAGTAATAGTTTGCTTTTCATATGATTTAAATATTGGTGTATTGGTAAAGTTTTTCAAATATGAACGGTGATGTTGTTATCATATTCACATAAGAATTGTAAATGTACTAATAAAACCTGTATTTAAACATAACATAATATAATAGTTATTTTACTGTTTATTTTATTGAATAGCGTATTTATTTCGTTAATAAATTTATTTAATGTTGATTTTATTCTATTAAATTAAAATTTTAATTATTTCACAAATATTTGATATAAACGTGCAAATGATCCCATATCAGGGTTGAAAACCTAGCTAAACTGAATGTTCCTGTAATTCTGGTTGAAAAAACTGAAATTTTTCTTCCCTTTGGTCAATATCAGTTGATATAAATTTTTTCAATCTGATCATTATCGGTGTCTACAATCAAAATCCCTTCATTTTCACTATTGAGCTGGCCTATTAAACTTCCTGTATTACTCCAAACAGAAGATTTTCCGGCACATTCATAACCTCCGGATTCTCCAATGAAATTGGCCATTACAACAGACATATGATATTTTTCTGCGATGCTGGAAAGCTTACTGATATCTTCATCGATGCCATTGAACGAATTGAGTACACTTGCTGCATAAATATTTGAACCTGCCTGATAAGCTTCCTGTGAATGCATAGGATCTGATAAATCATAGCATATGGCTAATGATATTTTATTCTGCAAGACTTCCAGCTGACAAAAGCGATCTCCTTTCGAAAAAACTGCGATTTCTGTTGGGAAAAGATGCCGTTTTGAATACACTTTTCTTCTTTTGCCCGGCTCGAATATAATACTGCTTATAAATAGCTGATCGTCTGATTTTGTTGGCATTCCTACGATAATACTCATGTTATTATCGTCTGCCATTTTTTGAAAGACCTCTAAAACCTGATCTTCATAATCAATGGAAATCTGTTCTGCTAATTCAGGTTCATAGCCAGTAATTGAAAGCTCAGGGAAAATAATCAGATCAACGTTTTCAGTCGCTGCTGCTTTGATTACTGTTTTGTGATTTTCAATATTTTTTAGAATATCTCCTTTTATGGGTGTTATTTGTGCTGCTGCGATTTTCATAGGATGTCAATAAAAAAGCGGAGAAAAATCTCCGCTTTCAGTTTATGCTTTTAAGTTCAGTTGTATTTCCAGTTCATCCAGCTGTGCATCGGCGATAGATGCCGGCGCATCGATCATCACGTCACGCCCTGAATTATTCTTAGGGAATGCGATATAATCCCTGATCACTTCGTTTCCGTCAAGAATAGCCACCAAACGGTCAAATCCGAAAGCCAATCCACCATGAGGCGGAGCTCCGTATTTAAAGGCATTCATCAGGAATCCGAACTGAGCTTCTGCTTCTTCTTTCGTAAATCCTAAGAGGTCAAACATTTTAGACTGAAGATCTTTATCGAAAATTCTGATAGAACCTCCACCGATCTCGTTTCCGTTAAGAACCATATCGTAAGCATTGGCTCTTGCTTTACCCGGGTCTGTTTCCAGTAAGTGAATATCTTCCGGCTTAGGAGAGGTGAAAGGGTGGTGCATCGCGTGATAACGTCCACTTTCTTCGTCAAATTCCAATAATGGGAAGTCTACTACCCAAAGTGGTGCAAATACATCTCCTTTTCTCAGTCCCAAACGGTTTCCAAGTTCCATTCTAAGGGCAGAAAGCTGAGCTCTTACTTTATGTTCGTTTCCGGATAAGATCAGCATTAAATCACCTTCTTTAGCTCCGAATTTTTCAATGATCTTCGCCAGATCTTCCTCGTTGTAGAATTTGTTGACAGATGAGGTTTTCACACCGTCATTCTGGAATTTAGCCCAAACCATTCCGGATGCCCCGATCTGAGGACGCTTTACCCATTCTACCAATTCATCGATCTGCTTTCTTGTATAGTCTGCACATCCTTCTACATTGATTCCGACCACCAATTCAGCGTCGTCAAATATTTTGAAATCTTTTCCTTTGACAAGCTCGTTAAGTTCCACGAACTCCATTCCGAAACGGATATCCGGTTTGTCGTTTCCGTATTTTTTCATCGCATCTGCGAAAGTCATTCTCGGAAAAGCACCGAATTCCTGTCCTGTAATATCTTTGATCAGGGTTTTCGTCATGCCTTCAAAGACATTCATAATATCTTCCTGCTCTACGAAAGCCATCTCGCAGTCAATTTGTGTAAATTCAGGCTGTCTGTCTGCTCTTAAATCTTCATCACGGAAACATTTTACGATCTGGAAATATTTATCCATTCCACCTACCATCAGAAGCTGCTTGAACGTCTGTGGAGATTGTGGCAATGCATAAAACTGTCCCGGATTCATTCTGCTTGGCACCACAAAGTCTCTTGCCCCTTCCGGCGTAGATTTGATTAAAACCGGAGTTTCTACTTCGATAAATCCTTCGTCTGAAAGATAATTTCTCACCTTCTGCGCCATTTTATGACGGAAGATCAGTTTATCTCTTACCGGTGCTCTTCTGATATCCAGATAACGGTATTTCATTCTTAATTCTTCACCGCCATCCGTTTCATCCTCAATAGTAAAAGGAGGAAGTTGAGACTCATTAAGAACAGCCAGTTTTTCAACTAAAATTTCAATTTCTCCAGTAGGAATATTGGGATTTTTGCTTACTCTTTCGATTACTTTTCCTGTCACCTGAATCACAAATTCGCGTCCCAGTTTTTTAGCTTCTTCCATCAGTTGGGCAGAAGAACGGTCCTGGTCAAAAACCAGTTGGGTAATTCCGTAACGATCCCGAAGATCTATCCAAATCATAAATCCTTTATCACGGATAGTCTGTACCCATCCGGAAAGTGTAACTTCTTCATTAAGATTTTTTAGAGATAATTCTCCGTTCGTGTGTGATCGAAACATAATTATTTGTTTAAGGTTCAATGTTTAAGATATAAGGTTAAGCTTTCTGATCGTGAAATTCTCAACCCTAATTTCCGGATGCAAAGATAAGATTTTTGCAGGTTCTGTAAACAAAAAAAACTTCCTTTCGGAAGTCTTGTATATTATTTAAGGGCTTTTTAATTATTGGTAGCGCCTTTTTGTATCAATAGCTGTGCGGTTTCTTCTTTATTTCCCAATTTAGCCCATGAAAGCGGAGTTTTACTATTACACTCTTTATTTACATCTGCTTTATTTTCCAAAAGATATTTTATAATATTATTTCTGCCATAAAGAGAGCTGAAACCCAATGCGCTGAACATTTCATCTTTAAGAGCAAAGCATTTGTTGTAATCTGCTTTTGAAAAATTCTTTTTAAATGAAGTAACGTTGTCAGATTGAATAGCCTGCATCTGAGCTGAGCTAAGTGACTGAGCAGAAAGCATGCCGGCAGATGCCGAGATGGTAAGTATAAAAACAGTAGAGATTATTTTTTTCATAAGATTCATTTTAAGAATATACAAATCTAAATTATTTTTTTGATATGAGTAACTAAATTTTTATAAGAATTGAATTTGTATTTTTGATAATCAGATAATTATTGATTAGGAAATGACTAGATATATAGATTTTTTGAAAAAAGCATTCAGCGGCGAAGAGGTGGATTATACCAAAATAACGATCAGAAGCGCGGTACTTCTCCTAGCCGTTCCCATGATGCTGGAAATGGCCATGGAATCCGTTTTTGCATTGGTAGACCTATACTTTGTAGGTCACCTGAAAGAAAGCGGATATGCCATCCAGACGGTAGGTTTAACGGAATCTGTGCTTTCTGTGATGTATTCCATTGCGATTGGGATGAGTATGGCAGCGACCGCTTTGGTGGCACGGCGGATTGGGGAGAAAAACCCGGAGCAGGCTTCCAGAAGTGCTGCACAGGTGTTGCTCGTTTCATTTGTCATTACCTTTTTGCTAAGCTTATTAGGGGTTATTTATGCCGAGGAAATTCTGATTCTGATGGGTTCAAAGCCTGAAGCCGCAGCTTACGGAAAAGATTTCACGAGGATCATGATGGGAAGCAGTGTCATTATTATGCTTTTATTTTTGATCAACGGAATCTTCAGAGGAGCAGGAAATGCAGCCATTGCAATGAAATCTCTCTGGATCGCCAATATTGTGAATATTATTCTCTGTCCTGTTCTGATCAAAGGTTTTGGACCTGTTCCTGCTATGGGACTTACCGGAGCGGCTTTGGCAACTACCATAGGACGAAGTATCGGGGTGGTTTATCAGCTGTATCATCTTTTGGTTGCAGATACCCAGATCCGTATTGCGCTTCCTTATTTTACTCCAGATTTCAAACAGATTAAATCCATTGTAAAAATAGCGACACCCGGAATTTTCCAGTTCGTGATTGCATCATGCAGCTGGATTTTTCTGGCCCAACTGGTAGCGACTACCGGAGGAGAGAATGCATCTGCAGGATATCAGACGGCTTTAAGGCTGATGATGTTCTTTATGCTCCCAGCCTGGGGATTGAGTAACGCGGCTTCTACACTGGTCGGACAGAATATGGGCGCTAATGAAATGCTGAGAGCAGAACAGTCGGTGATGAAAACCGTAAAATATAATGTGATCTTCATGCTGGCGGTAAGCTTAATCTTTTTCCTGCTTGGAGATTTTCTGGTAGGATTTTTTACACAGGAAGTCCATATCAAGGAGTTTGCTAAAAATGCACTGCATATTATGAGTGTAGGATTTATTTTCTATGGAATAGGAATGGTGCTCATCAATGCTTTTAATGGAGCAGGAGATACGTGGACACCTACCTGGGTGAATTTCTTCGGGTTTTGGCTGTTTCAGATTCCGCTGGCTTATTTTCTTTCAAAACATTTCGGAATGGGACCTAAAGGAGTTTTTATCTCCATTCCGGCTGCAGAAACTTTGATTACCATTGTGGCTTTTATCCTGTTTAAAAAAGGAAAATGGAAGACTGTGAAAGTGTGATTAAAAAAAATATGGAAGAGGGATAAGTTACTGTTTGCGACCTTAATAACTTCCATCTTCCAGCCTCAAACTTCCTTTCTTTTGTCTCGATTTTATAAAAATTTTAACAGCCTTAATTTTTAATTGTAAGCCATATTCCCTAATTTAGTATTTAATCACTAAAACATGTATCATTATGGGAAAAGGAGACAAAAAATCAAGAAGAGGCAAGATCAATTCTGGAAGTTATGGTAAAAGAAGACCTAGAAAAGGTTCTAAGTCCGTTGGTTCCTCTGAAACTAAAGCAAAAAGCTAAAAATAAAAAAGGCTGAAGATCAATCTTCAGCCTTTTTTTATATACAAAATTAAATTATTTTCCTCCTAAAATATTACCAAGGATGCTTCCTAATCCACCTCCCTGCTGCTGCTTTCCTCCGCCACCGCCGAGTACACTTCCTAAAATATCATTAAGCGGGTTTCCTCCCGACTGCGACTGACCGCTTCCCAGAACACTTCCAAGGATATCATTCAATGGACTTGACTGCTGCGTCTGAGCCTGACTGGATGCATTTCCAAGAATTCCTCCCAAAAGATCTCCTAAACCTCCTGCTCCTACATTATTCTGTTGTTTCTCTTTACCGATGTATCCCATGATCACCGGAGCCAGCATGGCTAAAATAGGTCCGATTTTATCGATGGAGATTCCTGTATTCTGAGAAAGTTGATTTTCTACATTGCTTTTCTGCCCTCCGAAAACATGGTCAAGGATTGATCCTCCTTCAGCCTGTCTTGCTTCAGCCTGTGATGCATCATCAAGAATACTTCCGTCGTGGTCTTTATCTAAAGCATTGTTTAAGGCTTCTGCTTCGTTAGCATCCTGAGATTTGTTTCTAAGATAAGAAATCACCAAAGGAGCTGCTACAGCCAATAATGCAATAATCTGGTTTCTGCTGATCCCGAATTTGTTTTCTGCCTGCTCAGCAACCTGATTGCTGGTGTTACCTGTAAGTAGGTCAATTAAACTCATAGTTTGTGTTTATTTTAAAGTATTAAGTAAATCAAAGTTATCAAAAAATGTGACTCACAAAATCTTTTCACTTCACAATTATTGTTAAAGTTTTTTCAGATCTTCCTCTGTATATCCCTTAGTCTTCATCAGCTCTATATAATCGTTGGCTCCGTCGAGCATCCAGTGCATTGGATCCGGAGATTTCTTTTTTTCAATAATAAAATCAAGAATTCCTACATTATTATTCATCCAGGGAACCAAATAATAATCCAGGCCACCCTTATATTTTTTAGCCTCATGAAAGCTTCTTCCTTTTTCTGTTAAAAATGCGGTCTTGCAAGCTGCATAATAGCCCAGAGGAATGAGAAGACATACCCATGAGAATTTTTTTAGGGAAGTATATTTTGGTAATGAAAGTCCATACCCGATTGAAAGAGCAAAAATCATATTAAAAGGAATGAAGAATACATAATTGTCCGAAACGGCATAGAATGTAGAGAACCCATATACGCATACAGCAGCCGTGAAGAATACAAAAAACATCTTCTTATTGATACTGTATAATGATATCATTCCTATGATTCCAAAAAACACGAATATATTGAAATTGTAAATCAGATAACCCACAGATTGTACAAAATCCAGTACATATTGTTTTGATGTTTTCTTGAATGAATCCTGGACCCAGTGTGCTCCTTCTGAAGTATATGGAGAATTCAATGGCAGCCCTTGTGATACATTTAGAACAGTTAGTGATAAGAATAGAATCAGGAAAATGACCAGCGAAGAATAAGCATATTTTTTTTCTGCTCTAAAATAATATAGAAAAAGAAAAAGTCCGGGAATCAGGAGTATATTCTGGATATGCAGCCAAAGGCTTATTCCTAAAAATAATCCACTTAAAATGATATAGTTTTTCTTATGTTCGGTAAAGGTTTTCACCATTGAAAAAAAGAAAAGACTGATCCATAATGAATTATAAGTGTAGACTTCTACGATCTCTGCATTTCTCCAAAAGGAAAAACTGAAACCGAACACAAACGAGGTTGTAATAGATACCCATTCTGTTTTTGTAATGCTTTTTACCGTGAGATAAATAACAGATACTGTAGCAGCAGCAGAGCCAATTATTAAGAGTCTGCTGGTGGCGATGGCATCAAGTCCTGTAATGTTTTTGATGAAAATAGCGGTGTTTACATAGAGAATGTGTGTAATGGCTGTGGCTACCGTTTTGTACTCGCCAAGTTCTACGCTATGTACAAACCCTACACAATCAGCAAATGGAATTCTGGTAAAACTACCTGCATAATAGATCGCTGCAAAAATGAAAAATATAAATATTGCGTATAAGTTTTTAAACATAAATTAATTCTTTATAAGTAGTATAGTCTTGCTGTAATCATTAAAACTTTCGAAGTTCTTCTTCCGTATACCCTTTGGTTTTCATCAGGTCAATATATTCACGGGCAATGGTTTTCATCCATTCTACAGGTTCCGGAGCTGTTTTATCATCAATCGTGAATTCCAGAATACCGGGGTTGTTGTTCATCCATGGAAGGATAAAATAATTTAAACCTCCTTTATGTTGCTTGGATGAATGAAAGGCTCTTCCTTTTTCGGTTGAAAATGCAGCTTTATAGACTGCCAGATATCCCAGAGGAATAAGAAGACAAACCCATGAAAACTTTTTCACCACCGCATATTTCGGTGCCGAAAGTCCATATCCAATAGAGAGTGCAAAAATAATATTAAATGGAAGAAAGAACACATAATTATCCGAAACCGCATAAAATGTAGAAAAGCCGTACACACAAACGGCTCCGGTAAGGAAAACATAAAACATCTTCCTGTTTGCTTTGTACAGCAGAACGATACCTATCAGCCCAAAAAAGGTAAACAGGTTAAAATTATAAATAAGATAAGCCAGTGATTTTATAAGATCATTGACATACTGCATGAATGTTTTTTTGAAAGAATCTTCCACCCAGGTTCCATGTTCGGAACTGTAAACAGAACTTAAAGGTAATCCCTGTATTGTATTCAGAATAAACAGAGACGAGAAAAGCAATCCAAAAATTAATAGAGAACTGTATGCATATTTTTTCTCATGTCTAAAGTGAAAAAGAAAAACTAAAAATGCAGGAATAAGCAGGATATTCTGAATATGCAGCCATAAACTGATTCCCAGAAAAAAACCACTCAGGAGAATATATTTTTTTTTATTTTCTACAAAAGTTTTAATTATTGAAAGGAAAAAAAGACTTAGCCACAGGCAGTTATAAGTGTAAACTTCTACAATTTCTGCATTTCTCCAGAATGTAAAGCTCAACCCGAATACAATGGCTGCTGTGACAGAAGCCCATTCTGTTTTGGTAATACTTTTAACCGCTAAATAAATAACTGAAACTGTTGCTGCTCCTGAAAAGATCACCAGAAGGCGGTTGGCTTCAATGGCATTGAGACCGGTCAGGTTTTTAATAGCAATGACTGTATTAACATAGAGAAAGTGTGTAGTCGCTGCAGAAGTACCTATCCATTTGCCTTTTTCCACATCCAGCACAAAACCCAAACAGTCTGCAAAAGGAATTTTTGTAAAACTTCCGGCATAGTACACTGCCAGAAAAATAAAGAATAAAAATAGGGCAGATAAATATCGCTTCATATTAATTCTTTACAATAGGAACAAAAGAGCAGGCTTCACCAAACATTAAAGATTTAACTATGGGTTTTAGTTGCTCAACCAGTTCTATGTAAGCATTCTCAGGGATTTCTTTATCCGAACAGCCCTTTACCAGAACTCTTTTCCCTCTCATATCTTCAAAATCATGAGTCTGAATGACATTGTGCATAATAATCACCTCCAGATCTTCACGATTCCCGAAAATAATTTTTTTAGCCACATCAGTAAGCTTGGCCGTCAGTACAAAATAAGCCCACAATGGAACGATCGTATCCACTGAATTGTAAATATAGATGTAAGCGTCTTTGTATTCTTCAGGATCTATGGCATCTACTTTTTCCCTGAAGTCTTTTTCCTTCAGGATCATTTCCTGGAAAAGAAAATCCTTAAGGTCAATACCCTTTCTTATCCCCTTAGGAATCAGAGTGGATAAGTCAAAATTCACAAGGCCGCTTTCAGCAACTTTATTTCGGATTTCAAATTCTTCTGACATTTTTTATCATTATCTTTGGACAAATTTACAAATTAAGATCATGTAAACCTTAATTTGTTCTCTATCCTTACCATAGAAACCTCCCATAATTCGAAATCAGTTTGTATAGCGAAATCAGGGAAGGTTTGTGATGGCTATAAAAACAAATAAAAGATTTCGGAAGAAATGAAATATTACATTATTGCAGGAGAAGCCTCCGGTGATCTGCATGGAAGCAATTTAATGAAAGCCCTTTTACAGAAAGATCCGCAGGCGGAAATCAGATTCTGGGGCGGAGATCTTATGACAGCACAGGGCGGTACATTGGTAAAACACTACCGTGATCTGGCATTTATGGGATTTCTGGAAGTGGCGATGAATCTAAGGACCATTCTCAACAATATCAAATTCTGTAAAGAAGACATCAAAAATAATAAACCGGATGTTTTGATTCTGATCGATTATCCCGGATTTAACCTTAGAATCGCCCGTTTTGCTAAAGAATTGGGGATAAAAGTGGTGTATTATATCTCTCCACAGCTCTGGGCATGGAAAGAAGGCCGGGTAGAAATCATTAAAAAATATGTGGATGAAATGATGGTCATTCTTCCTTTCGAAGAAGATTTTTATAAAAAACATGGCGTTCATTCCCATTTTGTGGGACATCCGTTGCTGGATGCTATTTCAAGTCTGAAAGAAATCAGTTCGGAAGAATTTAAAAAAGAAAACGGACTGAATGAAAAGGAGATCATTGCCCTTCTTCCTGGTTCCAGAAAACAGGAAGTTGAAAAGATGCTTGAAATCATGCTTTCCGTAAGGCCTCACTTTAAAAACTACCAGTTTGTGATTGCCGGTGCACCCAGCCTTCCGAAAGAGTTTTATCAGAAATATGTGGATGACAGTGTTCATTTTGTTTCTAATAGAACTTATGATTTGCTTCGATGCTCAAAAGCTGCGCTTGTCACTTCAGGAACTGCAACGCTGGAAACAGCTTTGCTGAATGTTCCGGAAGTAGTCTGCTACCGTGGAAGCAAAATTTCATATGCCATTGCCAAAAGACTGGTAAAAAACATTAAATATATTTCTCTGGTCAATCTGATTATGGATAGGGAAGTAGTAAAAGAACTGATTCAGACCGATCTGAATACTAAAAATCTCGTGGAAGAACTGAATAAAATGATAGAAAGCGAAAAAAGAAACCAGGTTCTGGCAGATTACAGTCTTTTAAGAGAAAAACTTGGAGGAAAAGGAGCCAGTGAGAAAGCCGCTGAGGTGATTTTAAGCGTGTAGAACTCAGTTTAAAATGGAAAAAATCAGTGGTTGTACATCAGGTTAAATTTATTTTGTAGAATAAGTTTTTTCTTTTAAAATTTTAATTAAAAATAAGTCTGCATTGGCAGATGTTTTCCAAATACAAAAGCTGTCTCATAGAGGCGGCTTTTTTTTTGTCTAAATCTAATTTCGTAGTAAATAATCAAGCCGTCAGTTAGTCATTTTGAAGAATATAACGTCAGAATTCTGCAAAATCTGTGTTATTGAAGAGTCAGATAAATTATTATTTTTTGATCATCAAGAATGACATCATTGAACAAACAGCCGCTTCTTATTCTGACCCTGTGTTTTATCCTCGGAATCTTTTTTCAGGACAAATTTTTCTTGGATAAAATCTTGATTTACATAATTTCTGCTGGCTGCTTATTGATTCTCATTTTATCTCTTTTTCATTCTTACTTTTTACATAAAACAAAAGCATATCTTCTGGGGCTGATGTTTTTCGGAGCGGGAATCATTCTTCATTTTCTCAGCACCTATTCATCTGATCATGCTACAGTTCCTCAAAACGGAATGATCACGTTTAAGATTTCCAAGAAATTAAATTCTACAGGGAAATATAAAAAATATGAAGCCCTTGTTTCTACGGGAAAAGACAATTTTAATGCGGTCCTGTATGTCCCGAAAAAGGATAAGGAATTGGACTTTAACCATTATTATAAAGCAGATGCCTATCTTTCAAAGCCAAGGCCGCCACAGTATGATTTTCAGTTTGATTATGCAAAATATTTACAAAGAAAAAAGATAGAATACCAATGCTACCTTTCAAAAGGAATCTCCTTAGCCAAAAGAAATGATCTGACTTTTAATGAAAGAGTTCAGCAGCATCGGTTTAAAATACTGCAGAAGATCGATAGCGCTGAAATGTCACCCAAAACCAGAGAGTTTTTAAAAGGAATTATCCTGGCCGACAGAACGGAAACAGATCCGGAAACGGTGCAGGATTTTAACAGATCTGGAATGGTTCACTTGCTTGCTATTTCAGGAACGCATATCGTAGTGATCTTTGGAATATTCTACTTTCTTTTAACCAGATTCAGTCCTCTCAGGTTCAGAAAATACGCGATTATTGCCAGTATTTCTTTCATCTGGCTTTTTGCTGCATTTATTGGATTCGGGAACTCTGTGATGCGCTCCTGTATGATGCTGACAGTCTATTTTGTGTATGTCCTTTTGCAGAGAAAACCGGATTTATTACATTCTTTATCTCTGTCGGCAATGATTATTCTGGTTGCAGATACACAACAAATTTTTGACGTAGGTTTTCAGCTCAGTTTTCTCGCTGTTTTAGGGATCTACTGGCTGAATCAACCCCTTTTAAAATATTTTCCCAAACAGGATGGCTACTTTAAAAAGCTCTTCTTTAATGCGGTGACGATATCGCTTTCTGCACAACTCGCGACACTTCCGCTGGTTCTGTATTATTTTCATCAGTTTTCACTGGTTTCTATTCCTGCAAATATCCTGATTGTCCCTTTTTCAGAGCTGATTATTGTCTTTTCATTTTTGATGACGATTCTTATTGGTCTGCAGATAAATTTTAGTTTAATCAATACTCTTTACGATGGTTCAATTCATATTTTACTAAAACTGATCCACTGGTTTGCGGAAACAGATTTGCTCTTTTTTTCCAATATTCCGATGAATATTGCTGAGGTTTTCATGTTATTCGCTGTGGTTTATTGGCTGAGACCATTGCTTTTAAAAATTAATTTCAAAAATTCAATGAAACTTGTAAAAATTGTTCTCCTCTTTTTTATCCTCAGATTCACCTTTACTCTATTTGAAAACGGGAAGAATGAGCTCCTTATTCATGATTTTAATACAACCAAAGTACTGTCCGTAAAGAAGGGAAACAAAGTCTGTTTCTGGATGGTTGAAAATTCGGATGAAAAGAAGTTAATGAGTTTTATAGCAGCTCCTTATTGCGCTTCGAGACGCATCCGCAACGTGGAAATTAAGACTTTTCCAAAAGCAGCCCAAAAAGTAGTTTTTAACGGCAAAATATATGATTTAAAATAATAATTGGTATTTTGCATTTTATCCTCACACAATGCCTTAGATTCTTATTTAGAAAGATTACAAACTGGCTAATTGTGAGATTTCTCACTTCCCGATATTGTTAACATTTCTTAATTTTGTGGGAAATTCAAATTTAAACTTATATGGCAGGTTTAACGAGTTCTACGATAGGTAGAAAATATGCGATGGCATTATCAGCTATGTTTTTGCTGATCTTTCTTATACTGCATTTGACGACCAATTTGTTATCAGTCCTGAATCGTGATGCATTCAATACAGCATCAGATTTTATGGGCTATAATCCTTTTGTGCAGTTCTTAATGCAGCCTGTTCTTGGTTTTGCAGTTCTTTTCCATTTCATTATGGGATTTGTACTGGAAATTAAGAACAATAAAGCGCGTCCGGTAAAGTACGCTTCAAACAACCCTTCTGTGAACTCTTCATGGATGTCCCGAAATATGATTATTTCAGGAGCCGTTGTTTTGGCTTTCTTGGCGCTTCACTTATATGATTTCTGGCTACATGAAATCAACTACAAGTATGTGGAAGGACTTGCTCCTGATGCGGAACGTTTCTGGCCGGAGTTACATGAGAAGTTTGCAGATCTTTGGAGAGTAGCATTATACGTGATCTCTTTTGTTTTGCTTGGACTGCATTTGGCTCACGGTTTCCAATCTTCGTTCCAGTCTATTGGTGCTAGACATCCGAAATATACTCCGGTAATTAAAGCTTTTGGAAAATGGTATTCAATCCTTATTCCTGCAGGTTTTATTTTTATTGCAATTTTTCACTTCGTAACTCAATAATATCAATATACCAATATGAGTAAATTAGATTCAAAAATTCCGGCTGGTCCTTTAAAGGATAAATGGAAGCATCATAAAGACCATATGAACCTTGTTGCACCAAACAACAGAGATAAGATTGATATTATTGTTGTAGGGACAGGTTTGGCAGGAGGTTCTGCTGCAGCTACACTGGCTGAGCAGGGATATAACGTAAAAGCATTCTGCTACCAGGATTCTCCAAGAAGAGCACACTCAATTGCTGCACAGGGAGGTATCAACGCCGCTAAAAACTATCAGGGTGACGGTGACTCTACGTACAGATTATTCTATGACACCATCAAAGGTGGTGACTATAGAGCGAGAGAGGCTAACGTTTACAGACTAGCTGAAGTTTCTGCCAATATCATCGACCAGTGTGTTTCTCAGGGAGTACCTTTCGGAAGAGATTACGGCGGTCAGTTAGATAACCGTTCATTTGGTGGGGTTCAGGTAAAAAGAACATTCTACGCAAAAGGACAGACAGGGCAGCAGTTATTGCTAGGTGCCTATTCTTCAATGAGCCGTCAGATCGGTAAAGGAAGAATCAAGATGTACAACCGTCATGAAATGCTTGATCTTGTTATTGTAGACGGAAAAGCAAGAGGGATCATCGCAAGAAACCTTGTAACAGGTGAAATCGAAAGACATTCTGCTCACGCAGTAGTTATTGCTTCAGGAGGTTACGGAAACGTATATTTCCTTTCTACCAATGCGATGGGATCCAACGTTTCTGCAGCATGGAAGATTCACAAAAAAGGAGCGTACTTCGCAAACCCTTGTTATGTACAGATTCACCCGACTTGTATTCCTGTTCACGGAACACAGCAGTCTAAACTGACTTTGATGTCTGAATCTCTTAGAAACTCAGGAAGAATTTGGGTTCCTAAGAAAATCGAAGATTCTGTAGCCATCAGAGAAGGTAAATTAAGACCAGAAAATATTAAAGAAGAAGATAGAGATTATTATTTGGAAAGAAGATATCCTGCATTCGGAAACCTAGTTCCTAGAGACGTTGCGTCCAGAGCTGGTAAAGAGAGATGTGATGCTGGTTTCGGAATCGAAAATAATGATACTAAAGAAGGTGTTTACTTAGATTTCTCTACAGAGATCATCAAAAAAGGTAAAGAAGCCGCTATCGAAAAACATATTCACAATCCTACAGATCAGCAGATCTATGATTTAGGAAAAGCCTGGATTGAGGAGAAATACGGTAACTTATTCGTAATGTACGAAAAAATTACAGCTGATGATCCTTACAAAACTCCAATGAAGATCTATCCTGCAGTTCACTACACAATGGGTGGTGTTTGGGTTGATTATAACTTACAGTCTACAATCCCTGGATGTTTCGTAATCGGTGAGGCTAATTTCTCAGACCACGGAGCTAACAGATTGGGAGCTTCTGCTTTGATGCAAGGTTTGGCAGATGGATATTTCGTACTTCCTTACACGATTGCAGATTATCTTTCAGCAGATATCAGAACAGGTGCAATTCCTACAAACTCTGCAGATTTTGATCAGGCTGAAAAAGGAATTAAAGATAAAGTAGATTTCTTCTTAAATAATAAAGGAACTCATTCAGTAGATCATTTCCACAAAAAATTAGGACACATCATGTGGAATAAGGTAGGAATGGGAAGAACTCCTGAAGGATTGAAAGAAGCTATTGCTGAAATCGCTCAGGTGAAAAAAGAATTCTGGGCAGACGTAAAAGTTCCTGGTGATGCCGATGGAATGAATACTGAACTTGAAAAAGCATTCAGAGTAGCAGATTTCATCGAGCTTGGACAATTGATGGCTATTGATGCTCTACACAGAAACGAATCTTGTGGAGGACACTTCAGAGAAGATCATGCTACTTCAGAAGGGGAAGCAGAAAGAGATGATGTTAACTTCAAATATGTCGGAGCTTGGGAATATCAAACAGATGATATCACCACTGAAGTTCTGCATAAAGAAGATCTGATCTACGAAAACATTGAAGTTAAAGCAAGAAGTTACAAATAATCTCCAACCTATAAATAAATAATTATGAGTGCAAAAAAAGGCCTTCATCTTACCCTAAAAATTTGGAGACAAAAAAATAGCAAAACTAAAGGTCAGTTTGAGACCTACAAGATATCAGATGTTTCTACAGATTCTTCTTTCTTGGAAATGTTAGATATTTTGAATGAAAATATTATTAACGAAGGAAAAGAACCTATCGCTTTCGACCACGACTGTCGTGAAGGAATCTGCGGGATGTGTTCTCTTTACATCAATGGTAGAGCGCACGGTCCGGATACGGGTATCACGACTTGTCAGCTTCACATGAGAATGTTCAAAGACGGTGAAACCATCGTTATTGAGCCTTGGAGAAGTGCTGCTTTCCCGGTTATTAAAGATTTAATGGTAGACAGAAGCGCATTCGACAGAGTAATGGCTGCAGGTGGTTTCATTTCGGTGAACACTTCAGGAAATACTTTGGACGCTAATGCAATTCCGGTTCCTAAAGAAGATGCAGACAAAGCAATGGATGCTGCGGCATGTATCGGATGTGGTGCTTGTGTAGCGACTTGTAAAAACGGATCTGCAATGCTATTCGTAGGAGCTAAAGTTTCTCAGTACGCTCTTTTACCTCAGGGTAGAGTAGAGGCGAGCAGAAGAGTTCTGAACATGGTGAAAGCTATGGACGAAGAAGGATTCGGAAACTGTTCAAATACAGGTGCTTGTGAAGTAGAATGTCCGAAAGGAATTTCTCTTGAAAACATCGCCAGAATGAACAGAGAATATATGGCTGCTATGGTAGACAAAGGATAGAATCTATTCGAAATATATATAAAAATCGTCTTCATTATGGAGACGATTTTTTTTATACTATGCTTTTAGTTGTTAAAATTTGTTAAGTTGTTGAGCAGATAAGACATTCTTTATTTAATAAGTCTATATTTGGTGAACACTATTTACGAAAAGAGAAGCAATTCTCATTCATAGATTTTTGTCGAGAAGTAAAAATCTAAGCAGGTAAAATGGCTTCAAAGGCCCTCTGCATAGGATTTCATAAAATTTTCAAAAAAAATAAATAGTGTTAATCAACAAGCCGTAAAAAACGTATTTTTGTGTAATATTAAAATTGAAATGAAAAAATATCTTTTATTGTTTATCATCACAGCATTTGTGATGTCTTGTTCAAAAAAAGTTGAAGTAAAAGGAAAGATTGCCGGAAGTTCACCGCTCGAAAGAATTGAATTCGTTGAAGCTTCTGGTGTAGCAACACTTCCACTTGCTAATATAGGTTTAGATAAAAATGGAAACTTTGCAGGAAGCTTTGATGCTCCTAAAGACGGAATGTATGTGATCAACTATGCAGGAAGACAGAATCTGATTTATCTTGAAGGCGGACAGAAATTAAACATTTCTGGAAACTCAATGACCTTTCCAAATGAATTCGTAGTTACAGGAGACGCTAAGAAAAATAATGATTTCCTTCAGGCGAGCCAAAAATTTTTAGGGGAGTACGGAAGTAAAATCAACATCCAGCAGCTAATGTCAGGTGACGAAAAAACGTTCTTAAAAGGAGCGCAGAAAATCGAAGCTGATATCAACAAAAATGTGGATGATCTTGCTAAGAAAAACAACCCGGGCAAAGGAATGCTTGAGTGGAAAAAGAATGACGTGAAAGTGACTATTCTGAACCTTTTGGCCAACTATGAAATGGCTCAGCGTCAGATGTCAGGAAATCCTTCATTTAAAGTGTCAAAAGCTTTCACGGATTATGAGACTAAATTAGAGGAGAACAAAGACTTAATGGTAAAAACTATTCCATTATACAGACAGTATCTTCTTGTGAAAATGAGTCCGGACTTCCAGAAATTTGCTGAAGCTAAAACGAAAGGAAAAACAGATATCATCACTTCTGAAGTTTTCGCACAGTTCCTGAAAGACAGAAAAGAAGTTTCACAGACTGCTAAAGATTATCTTTTGGCATTCGTAGTAGCTCAGGATATTCATCCGGGTGCTCCTGCAAAAAATACCGATAAGATCAAAAAAATCATCGATACAGATATTACTGATGCTGGTATCAAAGCTGACTTAGGTAAAATGCAGATCGCTATCAACGGACTTAAAGTAGGAGAAGTTGCTCCGGAAGGTTCATTGGTAAAAGCAGACGGTAAATCTTACCAGCTTTCTGAAAACAAAGGAAAACCATACATGTTGTTCTTCTACGCATCTTGGAACCCTTACATCAGCGAAGCGACTGTACCGGTATTAAAAGAAGTAGTGAATTTCTACAAATCTAAAATGAACTTTGTTTTTGTCAACGTTGACGATACGAAAGATCAGTTTGTAAAAACAAGCAGCGCATTATTAAAAGGAATTCCTGGAACTAATGTATACGGAGAAAAAGGTTTGGAATCTGATATCGCTAAAAAATATGGCGTGTACGGATTTAAATTACCTTGCTTCATCGTAGTGGATAAAGACGGTAAGATCGCAAGCAGATCTTTTGTAAACTTAGGTGAGCAGGAGGTTGTAACTATCCTTGACAAACTTACAGGTCTTTCTGCACCGAAAGTAGAGCAGCAGCCTATGCAGATGCAGCCGGGAATGATGATGGATCCTTCAGGACAACCTGTAAATCCACAGCCCGCTCCTACAAAATAATAAACTTTAATATAGATGGAAACCTTATCTTCGGATAAGGTTTTTTTTTATTGTATTTTTGCAAATTGAAACCGGATGGTTTTTCGGGACATATAAGAAAAAATAGAAATAGAATCAGCGGATGAGACTGGAGAGTTTTGTTCGTGCGTTAAAGAAATTGAGTTTACGGATGAGAAAGAAGAAAGATATTATTCTTGAAAATATTAAGCTGTTCGGGGCAGGGGCGAAAGGCGTTGCGATAGGAAGAACAGAAGAAGGAAAAACGGTACTGATCTCGGGAGCAGTTCCCGGAGACGTAGTGAATGCCAGAGTAAAGAAATCCAAGTCCAAATACTACGAAGCGGAAACCGTGGAAGTAGTAGAGCCTTCTCCATACAGAGTGGAAGCCAAATGTATTCATTTCGGAACTTGTGGAGGATGCAAATGGCAGAATATGAGCTATGAAAAACAGCTTGATTTCAAACAGGAAGAAGTATACAATAATATCAAAAGAATCGGTGGAATTGAGGACTTTGAAACCGTTCCGATTTTAGGTGCCGAAGAACAGTATTTCTACAGAAATAAAATGGAGTTTTCTTTCTCCAACGCGAGATGGCTGACCCAATACGAAATAAGCTCTGAAGAGAACTTTGGAAGCAAAGACGCTCTTGGTTTCCATATTCCGGGAATGTGGAGCAAGATTCTTGATCTTAAAGAATGTTTCCTTCAGGAAGAGCCGTCCAATGCGATTCGTCTGGCTGTGAAAAAATTTGGGGTAGACAATGGATTGGATTTCTTTGATGTGAAAAATCAGGAAGGATTCCTGAGAACCCTGATGATGAGACAAAACTCTAAAGGAGAGTGGATGGTCTTATTCCAGCTGTACAGAGAAGAAAAAGACAACAGAGAAAAGCTTTTCCAGTTTTTACTTGAAAAATTCCCGCAGATCAAAACGTTGGTGTACGCCATCAATCCAAAGCAGAATGATTCCATTTATGATTTAGATGTTAAAATCTATTTCGGAGAAGGATTCCTGATGGAAGAAATGGACGGACTGAAGTTTAAAATTGGACCGAAATCATTCTTTCAGACCAATTACAAGCAGGCATTGGAACTGTACAGAAAAACCCTTGAGTTTGCTGATTTAAAAGGTGATGAAGTAGTTTATGACCTTTACACAGGAACAGGAACTATCGCTCAGTATGTGGCCAGAAATGCAAAACATGTGATCGGGATAGAATCTGTTCAGGAAGCCATAGATGCTGCCATTGAACATGCTGAATTAAATGGTCTTACCAACACCACATTCTATTGTGGAGATATGAAAAATGTCTTCAACGATGAATTCCTGGAAAACCACCCGAAAGCAGATGTTTTGATTACCGACCCACCAAGAGACGGAATGCACCAGAAAGTAGTGGAGCAGATCCTGAAACTGGCACCGGAAAAAGTAGTGTATGTAAGCTGTAACTCAGCGACACAGGCAAGAGATCTGGCTTTGATGAAAGAACATTATACTTTGGTGAAAATATTACCGGTAGATATGTTTCCACAAACGCACCACGTGGAGAATATAGCATTACTAATCAAAAAATAATTACTTAAATTTGAATATATTAATCTGAAAATTTAAATGAAAAGAGTGAAAAACCTGGGTGCCGCTTTCATTGTATTGGTTTTGATGTTAAGTCAGGCCGAACTGAAAGGGCAGGAAAAAGATTCTGCAGCGGTAAAAACAGATACCGCAAAAGTAAAAAAAGACGATCCCAAGAAAAAGCCGGTGATAAAATCCTATAAAGAGGTGATTACTGATAAAGCGGTTTCGGACCAGGGCGTTTTCACCGTTCATAAATTGGATGATAAATATTACTTCGAGATTCCTGACAGAATGCTGAAAAAGGAATTTCTTTTAGTAACAAGACTTACAAAAGCTGCTGCCGGCATGCGTTCCGGAAGTACCGGATATGCAGGAGATCAGATCGGCCAGCAGGTAGTGGCTTTTGAAAAAGGTCCCAAAGACAAAATCCTGCTGAGAGCCATTTCTTTTGTAGATTATGCAAAAGATTCCACCTCGGATATGTACAATTCTGTCATCAGAAATAACGTACAGCCTATCATTAAATCCTTTGATGTAAAAACGTACGGAGACAATAAAAAATCTTCAGTCATTGATGTCACGGATCTTCTGAACTCTGATAACGAAACGGTTTCTTTCTCTGTCAATTATAAAGATGCCTTCAAAGTCGGAGCTTTCCAGAAAGATATGTCATTCGTAAACTTTGTAAAATCGTTCCCGAATAATATCGAGATCAATACCACCAAAACTTTCGCACGTACTTTGGGAAGACCGTTGCCGGGAGCTACTCCTGCCAACACTCCGAAAATAAGTGGAAATTATACGGTAGAGATCAACGCTTCATTTGTTCTTCTTCCGGAAAACAAAATGCAGGCAAGATACTTTGACCCGAGAGTAGGTTATTTCACAGTAGGGTATACAGATTTTGATCTTGATCCTCAGGGTGTAAAAAGGATTTCTCTGGTTAAAAGATGGAGACTAGAGCCAAAACCTCAGGACCTTGAAAAATACAAAAGAGGAGAGTTGGTAGAGCCGGCAAAACCAATTGTATTCTATATTGATCCGG
Organism: Chryseobacterium sp. OV279; assembly: GCF_900128945.1. Lineage (GTDB taxonomy): Bacteria > Bacteroidota > Bacteroidia > Flavobacteriales > Weeksellaceae > Chryseobacterium. The sequence continues at coordinate 185,066 of NZ_FQUD01000001.1, forward strand.
CAACCCCAAAAAAATGGGTTCCTTACCTGATTCAGGGAGTGGATGACTGGAAGAAAGCTTTTGAAAAAGCAGGTTTCAAAAATGCTATTTATGCAAAAGTACCGGATTCAAAAGTGGATACGGAATGGAGCCTTGAAGATGCAAGATTCTCTGCCATTGTGTATAAACCTTCAGATGTACCAAATGCTTCCGGACCATCGATCTCAGATCCGAGAACAGGAGAAATTCTGGAAAGTCATATCAACTGGTATCACAATGTCATGATGCTTCTGAGAAACTGGTATTTTGTGCAGGCTGCACCCAATGATGAAAGAGCACGAAAAATTAAGTTTGATGATAAATTAATGGGTGAGCTGATCCGTTTTGTTTCTTCTCATGAAGTAGGACATACTTTGGGATTAAGACATAATTTCGGTTCAAGTTCTACCGTGCCTGTTGAAAAACTGAGAGATAAAAAATGGCTTGAAAAGAATGGCCACACCCCATCGATCATGGATTATGCAAGATTTAATTATGTGGCACAACCGGAAGATAACATCGGAGATTCAGGAATCATGCCGAGAATCGGAGATTATGATGACTGGGCCATTGAGTGGGGTTACAAAAGATTTTATCAGTACAACACCCCGGATTCAGAAAAAGAATATCTGAACAAATGGGTCATTAAAAATTTAAAAAACGAAAGACTTTGGTTTGGGACAGAATCCAATCCTCTTGATCCGCGATCTCAGAGTGAGCAGGTAGGAGACAATGCCATGATCGCAAGTACCTACGGAATCAAAAACCTGAAGAAAATTGTAGATAATCTGGAAAAGTGGACGGCAAGTCCGAATGAAGATTACGAAAATCTGGGGATGATGTATGATCAGGTAACCGGGCAGTTCAGAAGATATGCCGGTCACGTTTCAAAATACATCGGCGGACAGATGGAAACTCCAAAAACGGCTGAGCAGTCAGGTCCTGTATATGAAGTCGTAGCTAAAAAAGATCAGCAGGAAGCGATGAGATTTCTAGAAGAAAATGTTTTCACTACACCACAATGGCTCATCAAAAAAGAAGTATTTGAGAAGACAGGAAAAACGCCGGTGAAAACCATTGAAGAAATTCAGAATGGAGTTCTTTCAAGAATTTTAAGCCCGATTGTTTTACAGAATATGTACCAGATGGAAGCTGTAGATCAGAATACCTATACCCTGGTTGATCTGTTCTCAGACCTGAATAATTCTATTATCAGAAAAGCAAACCCTGATGTATACGGAAGAAACCTTCAGAGAAGTTACGTAGATAACCTGATTAAACTGGTTGATGCAAAAAATCCTGATAAATCTGATGTTTCTGCTATTGTAAGAGGAAACTTAATCACCATTAAAAAAGAACTTTCAGCAAAAGCAGATGCCAATACAGTAAATAAATACCATTATGAAGATCTTGCTTTCCGAATTGAAAAAGCCTTAGATCCAAAATAAAAAAATATGAAATATCTTACATACCTTATAGTAGTTATATGCGGTATCTTCATGATCTCATCCTGTGGCGGAGACGATGATATCTGTGAGAGTGGGGAAGGAACTCCCCGACTGAAAGTGGCGTTCAAATCTGAGGCAGATGGTAAAGTGAGGACTTTGGACTCATTATATGTAGCCGTAGATTATGGTTCCGGAAAAGTGCAGTTGGGTAAGCTTGAGAAAATAGATTCAAGACTGATTCCCCTAAGAGTAGATGACTCTCCGTATACAGACGTGTATTTCAGGTTAGAAAATAAAGCTGCTGAATCTCACGTAAGAATCAGTTATGCCACGAAGACTGCCTATGTTTCTCCGGGATGCGGGATCAAAAAAACGTACGAAAACTTAAGTTCAGAATTAAAACAATCCAATCCTGTGAAGAAAGTGGAAGCAGGACAAAACCAAATAGAGAATGAAGACAGGATTAATCTTTACCTTCTTTTTTAGCATCATAGGAGTGCTGGGAATAGCCCAGGAAAAAAAGGAAACCAAAGAAACCAAAAAGGTTCATGAGAAATACAAGCCTAACTTTATGGTGGGTTTTGATGTTTTGAATGCGGGTGTATCTTTTTTCTCAGACAGAGTGCTGTATCAGGGATTTATTTCATCCAAGATAAGAGGAAACGTTCATGCGGTTGCCGAAGCCGGTTTCGAGAAAAATGTATATCAAAAGAATGGGTATGATGCAAAAGCAAGCGGTCCATTCGTAAAGCTGGGAGCATTCTATATGCTGGCGAAAGACCCTGAAAATGAATTCAACGGGTTTTATGCCGGAGGTAAAATAGGAGGTGCTTTCTACAATCAGGAGTATATGGCAGTCCCGGTCCGCGGATTTGGGGGCAGTGCGTCTTCTGTGGCATTTCCATCATCATCACAGACCTCCGCATGGCTGGAAGGAACCTTGGGTGGAAGAGTACAGTTGTTTGAATCTAACTTTTATATCGATATCAATCTTCAACCGAAATATTTAGTGTACACCTCCAAACAGGATGATATTACGCCAATGATTGTACCGGGATTCGGCAGAAGTTCAGCCAAATTCAATATGGGTTTCGCATGGAATATTGCGTACAAATTCTAAAAGAAAATGTGACAGATTTTTACTGTTAAAAAAATAAAGCAGTCTTTATGAGAAACATAAGGTCATGCATCATGAATAATGAATCCCCGGGTCTCTATCCGGGGATTTTTATTGTCAATCATTCAATCATAAAATAGATAGCGGTGTTTATTATTCATTAAAAATTAAAATTTAATGATTTTATTTTAATAGAAATATTATATTTGTGACATTAATCTAATATTTCAAGAAATTATGAAGAAAATTTTTACTTCAGTATTTTCTCTTTGTATGTTCGCTGCTGCTACAGCACAATGGACGCCATCAACAGGACGGTCCGGAGAGGTAATACAGCGGTCGGATATCAAAGACTATTACTCCTTAGATATTTCTTTATTAAGGACGCAGCTTTCAGGAGCTCAGGAAATGGGTAAGAATGCAAAACCTATTGCGGTTGCCCTTCCCACTTTAGATGGTAAAATTGAAAGATTCAATGTCTATAGCTTTCCGGTTATGGATAAAGCGCTGGCAGATCAGTATCAGCTGGGATCATATGTGGGAGTGGGAATAGATGACCCTTCCAAATATTTAAGATTTTCACTGGCTCCGAATGATTTTCAGTCTATGATCATTAAAGACGGAGTATACCAGTTCATTGAGCCACAAAATGCTTCCAAAACAGTTTATGGGGTGCATGGCAAAACCATAGGTGGAGGATCTCAGGGTTTCCTTTGTTCTATGGATGAAGATATCCTTTCTAAAAAGGAAATTGCAAAGCTGTACAATACTAATAAGTCCTTTATAAATAACACATCAGATTTTTCTAAATCTTCAGATAAGAAATACAGAACACTTAGATTAGCACTTTCTGTAACTGCAGAATATACAACTTACTTCGGAGGTACTCAGGCGGGAGCGCTTACCGCTATGAACGCTACACTTTCAAGAGTGAACGGGGTTTTTGAAAAAGATTTGGCCATACATTTGAATATGGTGAATTATCCTGCATTGATTTATATGGATGCGGCTACTGACCCTTATTCTCCTGCCGCTCAGATGGGGAACTGGAACGTTCAGCTTCAGCAGACCCTTACCAGCGTGGTAGGAAATGAAAACTATGATATCGGACACTTATTCGGAAGAAGCGGAGGCGGAGGAAATGCCGGATGTATCGGATGTATTTGTGTAGATCCAACGGGTCCTACCAATAAAGCAAAAGGTTCAGGATATACGTCTCCAGCCAATGCTGTTCCACAGGGAGATACATTCGATATTGATTATGTAGCTCACGAAATTGGGCATCAGCTGGGAGCTAACCATACATTCTCCCACGCACTGGAATCCGCAGGCGTAAACATGGAGCCGGGTTCAGGATCTACCATTATGGGATATGCAGGGATTACAGGTGCCAATGTTCAGATGAATTCTGATCCCTATTTCCATGTGGTAAGTCTTCTTCAGATTCAGAATAATTTGGTGGCTAAAACATGTGATGTAGAAACTACAGTAACCAACAACCCACCGGTAATTTCTGCCTTAAATGATTATGCCATTCCAAAAGGGACCGCATTTGCTCTTATAGGTAATGCTACCGATCCTGAAGGAAATCCGATGACCTTTACATGGGAACAGTTTGATAATGCTGCGGCTACCGTAACTTCTGTTAATGGAAACACCGGAGTGGGTCCGCTTTTCAGATCGATCCTTCCGTCTACTTCGCCTACAAGATATTTCCCTAAGCTGAATACAGTATTGGCAGGCAATCTTTCTTCTGCAATAGATTGGGAAACGGTATCCAACAGAGCAAGATCTACCAGTTTTGTATTTACGGCAAGAGATAACAGCCCCGTAGTGGCAGAACAGCAGACTAATTCTGCACTTCAAAAAATCAATGTAGGGAATGAAGGTCCTTTTAACGTAACTTCCACTACAGTATATAATAACGCCGCTGGTGCTGTAACCTGGAATGTTGTCAATACGAATTCCGGAATTTACAATACCCCAAATGTTAAAATAGATTATACTGCGGATAATGGAGCAACGTGGGTAGTACTGACACCATCTACTCCTAATGACGGAGCGGAAGCGTTTACATTCTCTTCCCTTGCTACTGGAGCTAATATAAAAATCAGAGTAAGTGCTGTTGGAAATGTTTTCTATGCCATTGGAAATGCAACGGTAGCAGCCTCAATGGCGACATGTTCTTCTACGGCTACTGCAGGAATTGCTGCTTCAGGACTTACCATTTCTTCAGGAAATATCAGCTGGACACCGGTTCAGGGTGCTACCTATTCTCTGAGATACAGAAAAACAGGCACTACAAACTGGGTTACAGTCAATGTTCCTACAAATGCTTATTATATTGCAGGCCTTGATGATACAACGCAGTATGAAGTACAGGTTGCCAATATTTGTGGAAGTACGGCAGGTGAGTATTCTGCAAGTACCAACTTCAGCACATTGGCTTATGCTTTCTGTACCAACAGTTCCGGAAATTTTGATGATGAGTTTATCTCCAATGTTTCTGTAACTCCATTAGGAATGAGTGTTGTTTCAAACACAAGTACAGGTTCTGCGTATACAGATTATACCGCTGATCCATCAAAAGTAATTACGCTTAGAAGGGGAAGTTCAGGTAATGCAATCAGTGTGACAAAAGCATGGACAGGGCAGTCATACAATGAAGGGGTAACCGCCTGGATAGATTTCAACAGAGACGGGAATTTCTCAGATTCTGAAAAGATCTTTACCAGTGCCTCCAATATGGTGACACCGGTTTCCGGAACATTCTCTGTTCCTGCCAATGCATATACCGACAGAAAAGTGATCATGAGAGTAGCTATGGCTTACGAAAATCAACCTGAAAACGGATGTAACCCTTTTGCTTATGGCGAAATTGAAGATTACCCTGTTCAGATTCAGGTGTCATTGGGAACAAACGAAGTGAATGGTGCTAATAACAGTGGTATCCAGATCTATCCTAATCCGGTAAATGATATCCTGAACGTAACCAAAGTTTCAGATAAAACGGCGTATAAAATTTACAATACTGCAGGCCAGCTTGTAGGGGAAGGAAATATTAACGGTGGAAAAATCAATGTTTCATCTCTGGTGAAAGGCGGATACGTCATCACAATCGATGAAAAGGGGAAAGATCAGTTCCGATCCAAGTTTATCAAAAAGTAAAATAATTAGAATATATAAAATCCTCAGACTCTTCTGGGGATTTTATATTTTAATGTATAAAATGTGGAATTATTATAGAATTTTAACAAAAAAATATTTGAATGGATGTATTAATAATGAAAAAATTATTAGATTTGTGTAATTATAAAATTGTTAGCGTATGAATTAAAAAATTATTCTTTTCAATACAGAATATCTGTAAAAAAATGGATGTTTCAAAAAAAAACATTTGAACACCAAAAAATAGGAAACACTATACTTACTTACTATTGTTATCACTACTAAACTAAAAAAATATGAGTGGATTTTTACTCTGTAAAATGGGCAGGCCCTATAGGGTGCTCATAACATTGCTGTGTATGGTCTTCGGGCTATTTTCACAGGCACAAACAGTCACTATTGGTACAGGAACCAGTACTCAGAGATATCCTTTGGCCCCTTATTACGGGCACCAGAGAGATGCTTCACTTTATACTGCAGCGGAAATAAACCTTCCCGCCGGTGGAAGTGTCCTGTCGGTAGCATGGAATGCTACAGTCGCTACGACGATAGCGACTCCGGTTAAAATTTATTTAAAAACCGTTCCTGTTGCTACCACTACCATCACGGCACAAAACTGGGTTACGGCTACTGCCGGAGCTACCTTAGTGTACGACGGAAACATAGCCAGCATACCTACAGGATGGAATACCGTTACGCTTCAAAACCCTTATTATTATAACGGGGTGGAAAATCTGGTAGTATTGGTTGAAACCAACTATGGAGGAAGCGGAACCGGATCACTGGGTGGAAATTCCTTTACCTATTCCAGCAATACATCAAAACATATGTATATTGAGGGTGACACTACGCCACCTGCGGGTAACGGGACAGTGGATGCCAACAGACCCAATGTTCAGTTGACTTTTGGCCCGCCACCTGCTTGTCTGCCTCCTATAGGATTAACTTCAGGAGCAACTACAGCAACTACAGCCGCAATCAGCTGGACGGCACCATCTTCTGCACCTGCAGGAGGATATGATGTATATTACAGTACAACAGCTACAGCACCAACGGCTGCAACTACGCCTTCACAAACGGTTACCACAGGAACAGGGGTGACCCTTTCTCCATTGGTGCCTAATACAACATACTATATATGGATAAGATCTAAATGTAGTGGTACCAGCCAAAGTACATGGATCGGACAATTAACGGTAACGACACCTCCTTCATGTTTAGCCCCAACGGCTCTAACTCTGGGAACGGTAGTACCAACCAGCGCCAATATCAGCTGGACAGCTCCTTCAATTGCACCTGCAGGAGGATATGATGTATATTACAGTACATCTGCTACAGCTCCAACAGCTGCAACTGTACCATCACAAACTGTGACAGGAACGACTGCAACGCTTTCTCCTCTTGTAGCCAATACAACGTATTATGTATGGGTAAGATCAAGATGTACTGCAACAGATCAAAGTAGCTGGACAGGACCTTTAACGGTACTTACAGGATACTGTGCACCAACAGGTGGAACCAGTTCAAATTTATATTATCTGAAGACTATTAATACGACAGGAGGAATTAGCAATTTAAATTATACAGCTAATTCCTACTCAGCATATGTGAATAGCTCAGCCACCGTTTTTTCAGGGTTACCTACCAATACAATAACCATGAACCTGAACAGTGGAACCAGCACTTATAATTATTATGTGTGGGTAGACTGGAATAATAATATGAGTTTTAACGATCCGGGTGAAACCATTCTGGCAACTCCTGGTTACGTTACTTCAGCTACAGCATCTATTGTTATACCTGGATCACAACCTCCTGGAAATTACAGAGTAAGAACATCTACATCATTTATTGGAACCAATGTTCCTTGCGGACCTGCACCATGGGGTAACTTTGTAGATTTTACATTAAATGTTATCGCTTTACAGCCATGTACGACTGCACCTCCAACGAATATTACGGTTTCAAACCTTACTCCAACTTCTGCTCAGATTGGGTGGATGCCTTCAACGGGAGCTACCTATGTACTTCAGTACAGATCGTTACCTGGAGGAGCTTGGACACCGGTAAGTATTACTACACCACTTGCAAGTAGCTATACCATTACAAACCTTACAGAGCAGACTCAGTATGAATTTCAGATAGCTACGATTTGTGGAGGAACTCAGGGACCATTCTCTACAGCTACTCCTTTTACAACTCCGGCTATTACCTATTGTACTTCTGCTTCTACAAGTACTACGATTGACGGATTTATCAGCAAGGTTGCTGTAGTTCCGAATTCTGCAATACCAATGAATAGTGTTTCGGATTTCAGCAACTATACAGATTACACTACAGATGCTACAAGACTGGTTACTTTGGTAAGAGGTCTTGGAAGTAATACAGTGACTGTTAATAAAACATGGCCTGGAACTCAATGGTCTTTCGGAACGGGAGTTTGGATTGACTTTAACAGAAACGGGGTTTTTGAAGCCAGTGAGCAGGTATTAAATTCACCTAGTAATACGACGACTCCGGTTACAGCTACTTTTGCTGTTCCGAACGCTGCCGGCGGTGTTTACATGGGAAATCTTACAACCCGTATGCGTGTAGCATTGAGAGAAAGTGCTGCTGCTGCTGCCTGTGGAACGTTCACTTGGGGTGAAGTAGAAGATTATGCGGTAAAACTTATTGATCAGCCGCCTTGTACTACAGCGCCACCTACAAACATTACAGTAACCAACCTTACAGCAACTACAGCTACGGTATATTGGTTCGGTGCTGCCAATGCTACTTATACCATCAGATGGAAATTAGCTACAGCAGGTACTTACACCATTCCACCGGTTGTTTTAGCACCAGGTGTGAATACGTATACGATTCCGGGACTTACTGAACAGACTAAGTATGACGTACAGATTTCTACTACATGTGGAGGTTCTACAGGAGCATACTCTACAGCGGTACAATTTACGACACCACCACTTTCATACTGCCCTATGACAGGTACAGGAACTAACGACCACATTTCAAATGTAACTGTTACTTCTTCTAACCCTGGAGTACCGGTAATGAATAACACAAGTGTTCAGACTAACTATACAAGCTACATAACACCTCAGACATTAATCACCCTTGATGCAGGTTCTGCAAATAATAAGATCTCAGTATCTAAAGGATGGACAGGGGCAACAGCAAATGTGGCGGTTTCAGCTTGGATCGACTACAACAGAAACGGAGTTTTTGAAACATCTGAACAGATTCTGAGTTCGGCAGCGAATACTACAACTCCTGTAACGAATACTAACTTCGCAGTGCCTGCAACCGCTTATACAGGTCCGCTTACGACCACTATGAGAGTAGTGCTTAAACGTACAAGTGCTCCGGTACTATGTGTGGATCCGGTGAATGGAGAAGTTGAAGATTACGCAGTAAGAATCAGACCATGTGCTAATGGTACACCAAACCTGCCAGGGATCACAGCTACTCATAACTCTGCGACGATTACCCTTTCAGGAGTTGCGAACACTACAACTTATCTGGTAAGATACAGACTTCAGGGACCTCCTCCGGGAGCTTGGACGGAAGTATATGCTTCAGCATTGCTAAACAATATTCCATTGGTGATTACAGGTTTAACGCCTGCTACCAATTATGAAGTTCAGGTGGCTGCAGTATGCGGAGATGTTATAGGTACATTTACAGCTATTAAGCCATTTGTTACGAGATGTGACCCTACACCTCCAAACGTTACGGTAACTAATATTACAACTAACTCTGCACTGGTTACATGGGCACCGCTTGCCGCGAGCTCTACGTATACACTGGAGTGGAGAAAAGTAGGAGCTCCTACATGGACTCAGGTACCAAACATTGCTCCTCCTACGAATACTTATGCGTTAACAAACCTGGACCCGTATACAAAATATGAAGTAAGAGTGGCTAACAAGTGTGTTGGAGAAACTACACTTAATCCATATTCAAATCCTAAAGTATTTACTACGGAAAGAACATGTGAACTTCCTCCTCCGGGATTAACTATTTTACAGCTTACACCTACATCGGCAGAAGTTACATGGGAAGGATTCCCTGGTGCAACTTATGTACTTAGATATAGAAAAGTAGGTATTCCTAGCTGGACGAATGTTTCTCTGATTACGAATACATATACAATTACAGGATTATTGGAAGAAACGAAATATGAAATGCAGGTGATGAATATTTGTAACGGTACGCCTGGTACACCTACACCTCCATATTATTTCACGACACCTACTGTGATTTATTGCCAGATGGGTTCTCAGAATGCTGTGAACGAGCATATCTCTAAAGTTACAGTGACGCCAAATGGAAGACCTAAAATGGAGAACGCTTCAGGACCATCAAACTATACCAATTATACAGGAGTACCTGCTACATTTATAGAAATGGTTCAGGGATCTACAGGAAACCAGATCACGATTGAGAAAAAATGGAACGGAACCAATCATGACGAAGGAATCGCTGTTTGGATTGACTTCAACAGAAACGGATATTTCGATCTTGACGAAAGAGTATTCACATCACCTCCGAACACGACCAGTCCTGTTACAGGAACATTCAGTGTACCGGTAGATGCTTATATAAGCATGACAAACTATAAGTATGTGGTGATGAGAGTGGCTATGATGAGAGACGGAGTTCCTGTGAACTGTGCAAATTTTGCCAACGGTGAAGTAGAGGATTACTCAGTAAGAATCGCTAAACCGGGAGTACCAAACTCTGTAAACCAAACCGAAATCCTGATTTACCCTAACCCGGTAAGCTCCGTATTGTATGTGAAAAATATCAGCAAAAAAGCGAAATATAAAATCTACAATTCTGCAGGACAGATTATCGGCGACGGTATCTTACTCAACAACCAGATTAATGTAAGTAAATTGATCAATGGAATTTATGTAATAGATATCGAAGACAACGGTGTAACCGTTCAAAAGAAATTTATCAAAGAATAATATTTAAATTTCAAATAAATGAAGCCCTCAGAAATGAGGGCTTTTTTTATGGATTAGTTTTTTTTGAATGATTTAGAATTTTTTTAATCAATAATTCAACAAGTGTTGAAAATTTTACACATAAATAAGGCTATTTATTTCTTTTTTTAATCTTTTGATGGTATTATTACTCATTTCTCAATAAATTAAAGGTATGTGTTTTTTTTTAATAAAAAATATGCTAGATTTGTGAAATTATTACAAAATATTGAAAAAGTTATGAAGAAAATTTCTATTTCTTTCTTTTTCCTTTGTTTGTTTGCAATGATCCATGCACAATGGGCCCCTGCAGTATATAATGGAAAAGGAGCTAATGATGGCTCAAAATCAGACAGCTATTACTCTTTGGACATTTCACAGCTGAAATTGCAGCTGGCCAAAGCAGATGAAACTGGTAAAAATGCAAAACCAGTGATCATATCTCTCCCTACCATGAATGGGAAGATTGAAAAATTTGCAGTCTACAGCTTTCCGGTTGTAGTCAAAGAGCTCGCAGATCAGTATCAGCTGGGCTCTTTTGTTGGAGTAGGGATAGATGATCCTTCCAAATACTTAAGATTCAGTTTGGCACCTAATGATTTTCAATCCATGATTATTCAGGACGGAAATTATGAATTTATAGAACCTGCCAATGCTGCAAAGACGATTTACAGAATTCATCCGAAAACAGGAAAAGACAAAAAAGGATTCGTATGTTCCACTGAGGAAAGCGAAGATGCCAGACATGATATAGATGAACTTCGCGAGAAAGGAAAGTCCTTCTTTAATCAGCCTACTGACTTTGCCAAAAATTCAGATAAAAAATACAGAACTTTAAGACTTGCTCTTTCGGTATGTGGGGAATATACACAATACCATGGAGGGACTGTAGCTGGGGCGCTTGCTGCGATGAATGCTACTTTGACAAGAATCAATGGAGTTTATGAAAAAGATTTCGCACTCCATCTTAATCTACAGAATTATCCGGGGTTAATTTATACTGATGCTGCCACAGATCCTTACTCAGCAACGCAGGGTGGAACTGCCAACGGGATTGTGGGATGGAACTCTCAGGTGCAGAATGTGATTACGGCAGCAGTAGGAAATGCCAACTATGATATAGGACATTTGTTTTCTCCTCCGGGAGCCGGTGGAAATGCCGGATGTGTAGGCTGTATATGCCGAGATAATACTGTTCCTACTTCTAATGATAAAGGATCAGGATGGACATCTCCGGGAAGTAATCCGCCAACAGGAGACAATTTTGATATCGATTATGTGGCTCATGAAATAGGGCATCAGCTTGGTGGAGTACACAGTTTTTCTTATGATCCACCACAATTGGGATCTGCTACCAGTGTAGAACCTGGTTCAGGCTCAAGTATTATGGGCTATGCAGGGATTACAGGACCTACTACCGATGTACAGGCACACTCTGATCCATACTTTAATGTCACTAATATTACAGCTATTCAGGCGAATCTGATCAACAAAACATGTGATATAGAAACAACCATTACCAATACACCACCGGTAATCGCTGCACTTCCAACCTACAATATTCCAAAAGGAACCGCTTTTGTCCTTACAGCATCAGCTACAGACGCTGAGAATGATCCTATGACGTTTAACTGGGAGGAAGTAGATATTGCCAATGAAGTCATTAATAATGCTAACTTAGGAAATACAACTTCAGGTCCTTCTTTCAGATCTGTAGCCCCAACGGCTAGCCCAACACGTTATTTCCCTAGATTGTCTTCAGTGCTTGCAGGCGTTTTAAATAATGCCAACAGCCTTTGGGAAGCGGTATCTACAGTAGCGAGAACAACTAAGTTTACCGTTACCGCCAGAGATAACAATCCAGCTGCCAATCAGCAGCAGACCCAATCTGCAACGCAGACGATTATTGTTGGAAACAATGGACCTTTTAAAGTAAATCCAACCGTAATATATAACAACGGACCTACCAATATAACCTGGGATGTCGTGAATACCAACGCTGCACCTTACAATGCTCCCAATGTAAAAATAGATTTTACCACAGATAATGGAACGACATGGAATGTTGTAGCGGCCTCAACACCGAATGACGGAAACCAGGCTGTAGATTTTACTGCCTTTCCTTTAACAGTGGGAGGTACAGCTAAAATCCGTGTAAGTGCTATCAATAATGTATTCTATGCAATTGGGACGGCTTCCATAGAAACGCTTCCTATCTGTACAACTACTGCACCGGGAGGAATTGTGGTTTCGGCCATTACCCAAACGCAGGCAACGATAACCTGGAATGCATCATTTAATGCAACCTATGTTTTCCAGTACCGTCTTGCAGGAACTACAGCATGGACAACAGTTACTCCGGCACCGACTACCAATACAGTAACGCTTTCCACACTTACGGCAGGAACTCATTATGAATTCCAGATCGCCAATGTATGTACGGGAACGCAGGGTGCTTTTTCACCGGTTTCAACTTTTGTAACCCTATACTGTGCAGCAGCTTCTACGAATACAGATAACGGATATATTTCCAATGTAACCGTAGCAGCCACAAACTCATACACGATGAGTAATACGTCAGCAGCGGCCAATTATACAGACTATTCATCCGATGCTACAAAACTGATCACACTGGTTCGCGGATCAAACAACAACAGTGTAACGATCGCCAAATCATGGCCGGCAGCTGTATCAAGCAAAGCCGTAAGTGTCTGGATAGATTTTAATAAAAATGGTACTTTTGAAACGATTGAAAGAGTTTTAAACGCCGCAAATAATACAACGACTCCGGTTACTGCAGCATTTACTGTACCTGCCGGGGCATACTCAGGACCGCTTACAACCCGTATGCGTGTTGTGCTGAGAGATACTGCCAATCCTGCCGCATGTGGTAACTTTACGAATGGTGAAGTAGAAGATTATGCAGTGAAATTAATAGACCAGCCGGCATGTACCAATGCTGCACCATCTAATATTACTATAACAAACCTTACTCCAGCTACCGCCGACGTTTCATGGTCGGCATCCACCGGGGCAACTTATGTGTTAAGATATAGAAAAGTAGGAACTGCCACGTGGACTACCGTGGATCCTGTACCTGCTCCCGGAAATACCTACACCATTCCGGGACTTACTGAGCAGACTCAATACGAAGTACAGATTGCAACAAAATGTAATGGAACTCAGGGAACATTCTCGCCTTCCACACAATTTACAACGCCTCCTGTTACGTACTGTCCGATGACAGGTACCGGAACCAACGACCACATTTCAAATGTAACCGTTACTTCCATAAACCCGGCGCTTGCAGTAATGAACAATACAACGGTACAGAACAACTATACGAGTTACAATACACCGGCTACTCTTATTACCCTGGAAATAGGTTCTGTTGGGAATAAAATCTCAGTAGCAAAAGGATGGACAGGGGTAACGAGCAGCGATGCCGTGAGTGCCTGGATCGATTTCAACAGAAACGGAGTTTTTGAAACATCAGAACAGATTTTAAGTTCTGCTTCGAATACTAATACTCCTGTTACCGCTAATTTCGGAGTTCCTGCAGGAGCGTATAACGGACCGCTGAACACAACCATGAGAGTGGTATTGAGACGTTCAAGCGCTCCTGTAATGTGTCAGAATGCAGTAAACGGGGAAGTGGAGGACTATGCGGTAAAACTGAGACCATGTAGTACAGGTACCCCTACCAATCCTACATTTACAGCAGTAACTCATAATTCAGCGGTTATTAACTGGACAGCGGCAACCAATAACCTGAGTTACCTGCTTCAATACAGAGTACTGGGAACTACTGCTTGGACATCTGTATATGTAACCACGGTTCCTCATACCTTAACCAATCTGATTCCTTTTACTACGTATGAGGTACAGATTGCTGCCAATTGTGGAACTTCAACAGGTAGCTTTACAGCGATCAGAGCATTTACTACCAAGTGTGATCCTACGCCTCCGGGGGTTTCAGTAACGAATATCACAACCAACTCAGCATTGGTTACATGGACACCCTTAGTGACAGGTTCAAGTTATATGATGAGATGGAGAAAAGTAGGTGCAGCAGCATGGACTCTTGTCAATTTGCCGGCTCCTCCTGCCAATACGTATCCGCTAACTAATCTGGATCCATATACGAAATATGAAGTACAGGTAGCGAATCAGTGTACAGGAGATCCTAATCCTAATCCATATTCAAATCCTGTGGTATTTACGACCCTGAGAACATGTGAATTGCCTCCTCCGGGATTGATGATAACACAGCTGACCCCAACATCTGCTGAAGTTACTTGGGAAGGATTTACAGGAGCAACCTATATCCTTAGATACAGAAAAGTGGGTATTCCAAGCTGGACTAATATTCCGGTAGCGACTAATGCTCATACGATAACAGGATTACTGGAAGATACGAAATACGAAATGCAGGTAGTGAATATCTGTAACGGTACGCCGGGAACTTATACACCTCCGTATTATTTCACGACACCAACTGTGATCTACTGCCAGATGTCTTCTCAAAATTCTGTGAACGAACATATCGCTAAAGTTACAGTGACGCCGAACGGAAGACCTAAAATGGAAAACGCTTCGGGACCGTCCAATTATACAGACTATACAGGAGTAACAGCTACATTCATAGAAATGGTTCAGGGATCTTCCGGAAACCAGATCACGATTGAGAAAAAATGGAACGGAACGAATCATGACGAAGGTATTGCTGTCTGGATTGATTTCAACAGAAACGGATACTTCGATATAGATGAAAGAGTATTCACCTCACCTCCGAACACAACAAGTCCTGTGACAGGAACATTCAGCATTCCGGCTGATGCCTTTGTAAGCATGACAACTTATAAATATGTTGTGATGAGAGTGGCATTGATGAGAGACGGTGTTCCGGTGAACTGTATGAGATTTGCCAATGGGGAAGTAGAGGATTACTCGGTAAGAATCTCTAAACCTGCAACAGCCAATCCGGTGAACCAGACGGATATCATGATTTATCCTAACCCGGTAAGCTCCGTGTTGTATGTGAAAAATATCAGCAAAAGAGCGAAGTATAAAATCTACAATGCAGCAGCGCAGATTATTGGTCAGGGTATTTTATTAAACAACCAGATCAATGTCGCTAAACTGATTAACGGTGTTTATGTAATAGATATCGAAGACAACGGTAAATCCGTACAGAAGAAATTTATCAAAGAATAATATATAAATCTCAAACACAGAAGCCCTCAGGAATGGGGGCTTTTTTTATGGTCTATTTTGGGTGATTTTTTTACGCTATAATTTACAAATGGTGAATTTTTTTTACGCATATCATTGTTTTTGATTATGTTTTTATTATTAGCCTCTTTTTATTGCTTAATAGTTATGTATTTAGCCTCTTTTATTTATATTTGCTAAATTATATATTAAAATAATAAGATTATTGTAATTTCCTTATGAATTTGGAAAAGTCTTTTGTTTTACAATCCTATGAATGTTTAATAATACATGTGGGTAGTTAGGGATTAGTATATTTTTATAAAATATTTGATGATTAATGGATAAACAGCTGGCTTATGCATATCCACGGATCAAAAAGGAATTAGATAATTCACAACTTATATATAGAAAAAGCTATGACTAGAAATTACTCTTTTTTACTGAGGTTATTACTCCTTGTCCTTATTGGTTTTATAACAAGT
Organism: Chryseobacterium sp. OV279; assembly: GCF_900128945.1. Taxonomy (GTDB): domain Bacteria; phylum Bacteroidota; class Bacteroidia; order Flavobacteriales; family Weeksellaceae; genus Chryseobacterium. The sequence continues at coordinate 201,510 of NZ_FQUD01000001.1, forward strand.
GCATGTATTCCAACAACCTCACCTTTTCCATATAACGAAAGTTTTACTGCTAACAATGGTAATTTTACTTTTGTAAATGGTACCCAAACTAATAAATGGTTGTACGGTACTGCAGCAGGAAATCCACCCAGTGCTATTTATATATCCAACACGGGTGCAGCGGCCAATAATTATTCTTTAACGGCTGCCAGTATTGTGCATGCCCACAGGGATATCAGTATTCCCGCAGGCACGGCAGTTTGCAGCGTATCGTTTGATTGGAGAGCTGCAGGGGAGAATGCTCAGGACTACCTAAGAATCTGGCTTGTTCCTACCAGCTATACGCCAGCGGCGGGAGTACAAATTACCCCGGTAGCAGGAAGAATAAAAGTAGGGAATGATTATAATGGGCAGAGTACGTGGCAGACTTATATTAATACGAATGTGAATTTAAGTACTTTTGCCGGGACCAATACGCGTCTGGTTTTTGAATGGACGAATAATGCCAGCGGCGGGACTCAGCCACCAGCTACCGTAGATAATATCCTGATTACTTCCTGCATGCCTCCTACCGGACTATCCGTAGCCGCAGTTACGCCCACTACCGCCAACCTCAGCTGGACCGCGCCCATTCAGGCACCGGCCAATGGGTATGAATACTATCTTTCAAATGTAAATAATGCCCCTAATAACGGAACAGCTGCGACAGGAACTTCAAGTAATGTTTCTGTTACCGTATCACAACTGGCGGTAAACACATCCTACTTTTGGTGGGTACGTTCTTTATGCGGTCCAACAAATAAGAGTGCCTGGGTACCGGGTCCTGGCTTTACAACAAAAATATGCAGTACAACTACACCTGTAGTAGCAATCAATGGCATTACTTTTAATTCAGCTTCTGTAACCTGGCCCCTGGATAGTGGAGCAGATTCTTATCAGATCAGATACAGAGCTGTGGGTACAGCGGCATGGATTACTGCAAATCAGCCACCAGCATTACCTCCGGCAGCCACAAATACGATTAACCTAACGAATTTATCACCGGATACTTTATACGAAATAGAAATAGCTGTAGTGTGTAATGGTGTGACAGGAGCCTATTCTCATAATGAATTTACAACAAAATGTAATCCGGCACCTCCGAATGTCACGGTAAGTAATATTACAGCCAATTCAGCTTCAATAGCCTGGTCACCGGTAGCGGCGAACCTTACGTATAAAATGAGATGGAGAGAAGTGGGAACCATCCCATGGAACCTTGTCAATTTACCGGTACCTCCTGCAAATACCTTTAATCTTTCAGGTCTTGCTGCCGGCAAAACCTATGAAGTTCAGATAACAAGCCAGTGTCCTCCCGAAACGTACTCAACTCCAAAAGTATTTACGACGGAAAGAACCTGTGATTTGCCTCCTTCAGGTCTTATGATTCTTCAGCTTCTGCCTGCATCAGCACAAATCACATGGGATCCTTTCCCAGGAGCCACTTATATTTTGAGGTATAGAAAAGTAGGGATTCCGAGCTGGACAGAAATTCAGACGCCTAATAACACTTATACATTAACGGGCTTAATAGAGCTTACTAAATATGAACTTCAGGTGGCTAATATCTGTAACGGCACACCTGGCAGCTTTACCCCTCTGTACTTTTTTACCACGCCTACAGTACAGTATTGTGGTATGGCGTCAGGAAGTTCAGCTGGAGAACACATTGCAAAAGTTACCGTAAAACCGGCCGGCAGACCTCTTATGGAAAATTCATCAGCTGCATCAGTCTATACGGACTATACAGGAATTCCGAAGACCGCTATAGAGCTGGTTCAGGGCTCTGCCGGTAATGAGATCACCATAGAGAAAAAATGGACTGGCACAAATCATAATGAAGGAATTGCAGTATGGATAGATTTCAACAGGGACGGCGAATTTGGTATTGATGAAAGAATATGGGTTTCAGGTCCAAACAATGTAACCCCTGCTAAAGGAACATTTAGTGTCCCGGCCAATGCATTTGTAAGTATGACTGATGATAAATATGTGGTCATGAGAGTTGCGATGAAAAGAAACGATATTCCTTTGACATGTACGAACTTTGCGGAAGGGGAAGTGGAAGATTATAAAGTGAGGATCTTTAAAAACGGAGTATTTAATCCGGTTAATCAGAATGATTTCCTGTTTTATCCAAATCCGGTAAGCACCGTGCTGAATGTCAAAAATATCAGTAAAAGCGCTCACTACAAGCTTTACCATGCAGGTAAACTGATTGCAAGCGGGATCTTGTTAAATAATAAACTTGATGTGGGCCAGTTAGTCGGTGGAGTATATGTAATCGATATACAGGATCAGGGGAATTCGATTCAGGGGAAATTTATCAAAAGATAAACCTTACATTTTAATAAACAAAAAGACTGTTCGATAAGGACAGTCTTTTTTATTACCAGAAAAATTGAAATTTTATCTTTAAGAATCAGGCACATAAGGTTCATATTCCCGGTTTTTACGACAGGTATTAAAAGCCTCGTCAGAAATAATTCTGACGAGGCTTTTTTTATTCAATACTGAAGATGATCCGTTCGGTCTGTTCCTTAAGATCCTCCAGGTTAGTATTGTTGTGTATAATGCAGTCTGCCAGTTTGATTTTATCCTTTTCAGACATCTGTTTTTCCATGACGGCTTCTACTTCTCTGTAGGTCTTTCCGTCCCTGTCCATCACTCTTTTGGCTCTGATATTATCTTCTGCAGTCACCAGAAGAGATTTGTAGCATTGTCTGTTCAGTTTTAATTCAAACAGAAGTGCTGTTTCTTTAAAGACTAAATATTTCGTCTGTTTTTTCAGCCATTCTTCAAAATCGATCTTTACAGCGGGGTGTATGATTTCATTTAATTCGTGCAGCTGTTCCTTATTGTTGAAAACCTTTTCTGCGACAAACTTTCTGTCGTAAAGGCCATTGGTATCATAAGCTTCCTCGCCAAGGAGTTCTTTGATCCTGATCTTTAAGTCTTCACTCTCATTCACGATCATTTTTGCCCTGTCATCGGAATAATAAACCGGGAATCCGAACTCTTCAATGAAGTGGGCTACGGTCGTCTTTCCTGAACCTATACCACCGGTAAGCCCGATGATCTTGGGTGACGGTTCCGGTTCTGCTTTCTGGGTCTCTGAATGTAATTCTTCCATAATCAAAAATTAATATCCAAAAACATCATTAAAACTGTGGACCGCGTCCAATCTCACTCCTTTTTCAGTCATTTTAAGACTGGCCAGTTCATTATGGGCATCGTGCTCAAAGAACAGTAAATATTCGTTATCTACGCACTGTTTCAGGAACTTTCCTTTCTCTTCCATAGTAAGAAGAGGTCTGGTATCATATCCCATCACATACACCTGGTTGATATGTCCTGCAGTAGGAATAAGGTCTGCTGCGAAAACAATCGTTTTTTCCTGGTACTGGATCACCGGAAGCATTTGTTTTTCCGTGTGTCCGTCTACAAAGATCACATCCATTTTCAGATCAGGAGCAAAACCGTAATTTCCTGTTGTAGGAAGAGGTAAGTAGTTAAGCTGCCCGCTTTCCTGGATCGGAAGGATATTCTCCTTCAGGAAACTTGCTTTCTCTCTTGGATTGGGTTCTGTAGCCCATTTCCAGTGGTTTTCATTCGTCCAGAAATGTGCGTTTTTAAAAGCCGGTCTGTATCCGGTTCTGTCGTCATTCCATTCAATAGCGCCACCACAGTGGTCAAAGTGAAGGTGTGTAAAGAATACATCCGTAATATCTTCTCTTACGAAACCGAATTTCTTTAAATTTTTATCAAGACTGTCATCTCCCCAAAGCGAATAATGCCCGAAGAATTTATCATCTTGTTTATTGCCGAGACCACAGTCCACAAGGATCAGTTTCTTGCCGTCTTCTATAAGCAGGGATCTTGTTCCCAGTTCGATCAGGTTTTTTTCGTCTGCAGGATTGGTTTTTTCCCACAAACTCTTTGGGACGACTCCAAACATGGCACCGCCATCCAGTTTAAATTTTCCACATTGTATTGGATATAGCTTCATATATATTTTGATTATTATTTCTTTATTAATTTCATCTTTTCAGCGATCTTTCTTCCGTTCTCATCTGAGTTTTCCAGCTCCGAAATGATATTTTGATAATCATGATCCTTCCTGTTCTGAGAAAGTTTCTGTTTGATAGATATTTCTGTCGGAAATATTTTCATTCCGAAAGCACCTTTCATTTCCTTTTCCACAAATTCGCGTCCCATATCTTTGACCATCATCGGACATTTCTGGAAATTTTCGTATTTGGAAGTTAATTTTTCCAGATGACTGTACAGCTCATCGTTATTCATCAACTGTACTTTTCCATGGATCTGTACCGCTTCATAATTCCATGTCGAAACATTGATATGATCATACCAGCTGCTCGAAATATAGGCATGCGCTCCCAGGAAATCACAGAGCACTTCATCGCCGTCCTTGATGGTCTTTGCCTGAGGATTCGCTCTGGAAATATGAGTTTCCACATAGATATTCTCTGGATCATCTTCATTAAGCATCATCATCGCATGGGTCGCTCTTATTTTATCAACTGAAGAAATAAGTAAGGCAAATGCGTTTTCCCTGATGATTTCTTTCATCAGATTGTGATCTTCGCTTCTGTATAACTTTGGAATAAACATAGGTTGTTAAAATAATTCTCCAGGGATTTTTGGTCTGGTTATGTTTAAATGCTGATAGGCCTTGTCGGTCACTTCTCTTCCTCTTGGTGTTCTGATGATGAATCCTTCCTGAATCAGAAACGGTTCGTAAACCTCTTCCAATGTTTCAGGATTTTCAGCAATGGAAGTCGCCAGCGCGGAAATTCCCACCGGTTTTCCTTTGAAGTTTTCAATCATGACACGCATGATTTTATTATCCATTTCATCTAAACCGAATTCATCCACATTAAGAGAATTCAATGCATATTTTGTAATGTTGATCTCTATTTCTCCGTTCCCTTTAATCTCAGCGAAATCACGTACCCTTCTTAGCAGAGCATTCGCAATTCTGGGAGTTCCACGGCTTCTTCTCGCAATTTCTATCGCTGCATCTTCATAAATCTTACATCCTAAAACCCTTGCACTTCTCTGGATAATCATCGATAAAAGCTCAACCGAATAATATTCAAGTCTGCTTTGAATCCCGAATCTCGCCAGCATCGGCTTTGTCAGCATTCCGCTTCTTGTCGTAGCTCCCACCAAAGTAAAAGGATTCAGCCCGATTTGAACGCTTCTTGCATTAGGTCCGGTTTCCAGCATAATGTCTATCTTATAATCCTCCATGGCAGAATACAGATACTCTTCCACGATAGGAGACAGACGGTGGATTTCGTCAATAAAAAGAACATCATTTTCCTCCAGATTCGTCAATAATCCTGCTAAACTGCCGGGTTTGTCCAAAACAGGACCGGAAGTAATCTTACAACCTACTCCAAGTTCATTGGCTATAATATTGGCTAAAGTGGTTTTACCCAGACCCGGCGGACCATGAAGAAGAACATGATCAAGGGCACCACCACGTCTTTTGGCAGCACTTACAAAAACTTCAAGGTTTTCCAAAGTTTTTCTCTGCCCCGCAAAGTCCTTAAAACTCTGGGGACGGATCTGCTCCTCCTGCATAAGCTCATCATGCGAGTAGTTTTCCTTATCTGGATGTAAAAAATCTGGCATTAATTCATTTCATTTACCTCAAAGATAACAAATTTAGACTAAGGTTGAGGTTTAGACTGTGAAATTTCAGGGATAGAAAAAAGGCTGAGATAGAGGCTGAGGTTGAGATAAAGGCTAACTTGGATTTAGAGGATTAATATATTTTAAGTATTTTTGAGAGTAAATTAATTATAAACAAGCGGGAGCTTAATCTTAGATCAATGAAGTTAATAGGACCCTTTAAGCAGATTGTAACTTTAGCAGGCCTTCCACTGAGAGGGAAATTATCTGATGAACAATTACAAGTTATTACGGACGGAGGAATTGTAGTGAATGACGGTAAAATTCAAAACATCGGAAATTTCGAAGCACTGAAATCTGAAAATCAAAATATAGAGACTGAAACCATTGAAGGAGAGCAGATTGTGCTTCCTGGGTTTGTAGATGCTCATACGCATATTTGTTTTGGAGGAAACCGTGCCAATGATTTTGCGATGCGTAATGCAGGGAAAACCTATCTTGAAATTGCAGAAAGTGGTGGTGGAATCTGGAGTTCCGTACAGCATACAAGAAATGCTTCAGAAGAAGAATTACTTAGAACTTTACTGGAAAGAATCGGTTTCCTGGTATCATTGGGAATTACGACGATTGAAATAAAAAGCGGTTACGGATTAGATGTGGAAAACGAGCTGAAAATGCTTAGAATAATTAAAAAAGCACAGGATCAGACGAAAGCTAAATTAGTTCCTACGTGTCTTTCCGCGCACCTGAAGCCAAGAGATTTTGAAGGAAGTAATACAGAATATTTAAACTATATCCTTACTGAAATTTTACCTAAAGTAAAAGAAGAAGGATTGGCCAAGCGTGTAGATATTTTTATCGAAAAATCTGCGTTCCAGCCGAAAGAAAGTAAAGATTTCCTTCTTAAAACTAAAGATTTAGGTTTCGATATTACGGTTCATGCAGACCAGTTTACACCGGGAAGTTCAAGAATTGCTGTGGAAGTAGGAGCGAAATCTGCAGACCATCTCGAAGCAACTATTGACAAAGATATTGAGTTTTTGGCACAGTCAGATACTGTAGCTACTGCACTTCCGGGAGCAAGCTTAGGATTAGGGGAGAAATTTACACCTGCCAGAAAATTACTGGATGCCGGAGCGATTGTAGCCATCGCCAGTGACTGGAATCCGGGATCTGCACCGATGGGGAATTTAATTACCCAGGCTTCTATTTTAGCAACATTTGAAAAACTAACGACCGCTGAGGTATTGGCCGGAATGACTTTCCGTGCTGCCTATGCATTAGGTCTTGAAGACATAGGAAAACTGGAACCCGGTAAAAAGGCAGATTTTGTCACTTTTAAAACCGACAATTTCCAGAATGTTCTTTACAATCAGGGAAGTCTGAATGCAGAACATGTGTATATAGACGGAACTCAAATTCATTAGAGTATGGGGATTTTTGATAAGATTCTGGGTAAAAAACAGCCGGAAAAGGAAAACAGAACCTATAAAGAGTTTTGGGATTGGTTTTTGACCAAAGAGAAAACATTTTTTGAAGTGGTTAAAAACAGAGAACATATTGAAGGACAGTTTTTTGATGTGATGGCTCCGGAGCTTTCCAAAATACATGAGGGGTATTACTTCCTCTCAGGGATGTCTGATGACCATACGGCAGAGCTTATCATTACGGTAGAAGGTGAGATAAAAAAAATGGTTTTTGCGGAGGAACTCGTTGCTGCTGCTCCAAAGATGGATCGCTGGAAAATAACCGCCCTTAAGCCTGAAACGGATATTGAGAACGTTGGAATCCGGATGAATGACTGCGAGTTCACAAAAGACAATATCCACTTTTACTCCAATGAAATAGAAGGATATCCGGATGAGATCGATCTGGCCTTCGTCTATAGTGATTTGAACGAAGAAAACAGAGGGGCAGCCACAACAGGAATCTGTATTTTTCTGGATAATTTCCTGGGTGAACTGAATTTTGCCACTCAGATTGATACCTTCAGTGTGATTGGTAAAAATGAAGCTGAACAGGAACTTATTCCGATAGAAAAGTTAAAAGAATTTCTTCTCTGGAGAGAAAGGGAATTTACAGAGAAGTATAAAGATATGAAGCTGGAGACTGAAGATCAGTTTTCCCTTCTTGAAGCTACTTTGGAAAACGGAATGCCATTGATGGCCACTGTGAATGCTTCTTTGCTGAAATACAATGCAAAAGCTTCCTATCCTTGGATCTCAGTGCTTAAAATTTCTTACGACGGGAACAGGAATGATGGTTTTCCGGAAGAAAAAGATTACAATACGATGAACATCATCGAAGATTATGCAGTGGAAGTTCTGACTCCTGAAAATGGACATCTCTACATCGGGAGAGAAACGGCAGACAGCTGTAAAAGTATTTATTTTGCCAGCAAAGACTTCAGACAACCCTCAAAAGTTTTTGACCAGATCATCAAAGAAAATCCTCAATATAAAATTTCACTTGAAATTTACAAGGATAAATACTGGCAAAGTTTTGAACACTTTAACGTCAATTAAAGCAGATTTTTAGCGGGCTGGGACAAACGGATGAGACCGATTCCCAGCCTTGATTTTTATTTTTTTATATAAGTTTCCTTATATTGTGCCCCCGTTACTGTTCAGTCTTCGAAGAAAACAGTAACTTTCTATAGTTCTTAAGTACACTCCTTGATAAGGAAAATAAAGCAGTCATATTATTCTTTGAGTACTTCAGCCAGGGCTATGCCAGGTGTCTGTCAATATTAAAATACGAAAAAATAAAGGTGATGAAATTTAAAAATCTAAAGTCTACTTTCAATAAAGGTGTTACTGTTCCAAGTCTCATTTTTATTATCGGAACGTGTTTTCTCTCGGCTCTTTATCCCAAACCGACGGAAAATATTTTAAACGGGATTAAACAGTTTATATTTGTTAATCTGAATTGGGTGTATGTCTGGGCGGTCACTCTGTTTGTGGTCTTTCTGGTTTATCTGCTTTTCAGTAAATATGCAAACATAAAGCTGGGCGCTAACGACAGTAAACCGGAATATTCCTTTTTTTCCTGGATTTCAATGCTGTTTGCAGCAGGAATGGGAATCGGACTGATTTATTTCAGTGTAGCAGAACCTATGCAGCACTATTCTTCCGAAGTTTTTGCCGATAATCATTACGTGAGCAGAGCCAAGCAGGCACAGTTATATACTTTCTTTCACTGGGGAGTTCATGCCTGGGCGATTTACGGAGTGGTAGGACTTTCCTTATCATACTTTGCGTATCGCTACAGACTGCCGCTTTCCCTACGAAGCTGTTTTTATCCATTGTTGAAAGATAAGATTAACGGCAAATGGGGAAATGCGATTGATGTATTTGCACTATGCTGTACTTTCTTTGGATTGACCACTACTTTAGGATTTGGCGTGGTACAGATCAGTTCAGGATTAAATATCCTCCACATCACCGCAGAAAACAGTTTTACCAACCAGGTGATAATTGTGATCAGCCTTATTGCGCTTTCTGTTTTTTCAGCGATCAGCGGAGTGGATAAAGGCGTGAAGATCTTAAGTAACATTAATGTAATGAGTGTGATTGTCCTCTTACTTTTTGTACTGATATTAGGTCCGACGGTTTATCTGATAGGAAGTTTTACAGATGGATTGGGAAACTATATCAATAATTTTTTCAATCTTACTTTCAATACCCATGTTTACGAGAAAAATGCGTTGCCGTGGTTTTATGACTGGACTATTTTATACTGGGCGTGGTGGATTTCATGGTCGCCTTATGTAGGATTGTTTATCGCACGAATTTCTAAAGGACGTACCATCAGGGAATTTATTCTGGCAGTTTTAGTTCTTCCTACATTATTCAATTTTATCTGGATGTCTGTGTTTGGAAACAGTGCCATCTGGTTCGATTTAAATGTAGCCAACGGAAAATTAAGCCAGCTTGCATCTGATCCTGATGCACTGATGTTCCGGTTTTTAGAATATATGCCATTATCAACCCTGACTGGGTTTTTCGTTATTGCCATCATTATTATTTTCTTTGTGACCTCCGCCGATTCGGGAATATTTGTCATGAACAGCATTGCTACTAAAAATTCCACTAAATCTCCGAAATGGCAGATCGTATTCTGGGGTATTTTACTCGCCGTGCTTTCTCTTTTACTGTTAAATGCAGGAGGATTAAAAGCACTCCAAAGCATGACTTTAATTACGGCTTTACCTTTTTCAATCATCGTCCTCTTATTTATCGTCAGTCTGATGAAGGGTTTGATCATTGACCAGAAATATTATGATACTAACTTTTCTGCCTCAACCGTTCCCTGGTCAGGTGAATTTTGGAAAGAACGTTTAAAAAACATCGTTTCGTTTAAAGATAATTCGTCAGTAGATTATTTTATTCAGGTTAAAACAAAAGAAGCCTTTACAGATCTGCAGCAGGAATTTGCAGCCAATGGAATTGAAGCGAAAATAAACCATTACGAAAGTCCTGTCAGAACAGAAATAGAAATCCATCAGGGAGTCGTCAATAATTTTATCTACGGTGTTGAAAACAGAGTAAAAACCGTTTCTGAATACATGATCAATGAAGAAAATCTTCCCGATCTGGAGGATAAGAAAACCCACTATCCAAGATCCTATTTTGGAGATGGGAGAGAAGGATATGATGTGCAGTATTTTACAAAAAATGAACTGATTTCTGATGTTCTCAAGCATTATGAGCGGTTTCTGGAAATTGTTTCAGAAGAACGCAATGAAATGTTCATCAGCAGTAATGCGAATCAGGGAAAAGAATAACCTGAAAAAGCACATTTTTAGGGAATGACGGATGTCATGGAATGCTGTTGAAATTGAATACAGGAGCGTTTTAATATGTAAACAATATTATTTAGATTTACCATATAAAACGATGTCATTAAAAATTTAATTTAAATTCTATGTTTCAGGACACTTGGAAAGGCAGATTAGACGGAGAAGAACTTCTTTTCCACAGAATATTTCAGAGAGTTAAAGAAGAACATAATTACGACCAGATTGCTGCAGATGATTTTGTCCTGCATGGTTTTGCCGTAGACGAAGGAGTTAGACGGAATAAAGGCCGCCAGGGAGCAAAAGATGCTCCGGATGTGATCCGGAAAAATATGTCTAATTTCCCTGTGATCCGTCCGGATTTTTCCCTTCTGGATTTCGGAAATATAACCTGTGAAGACGGCGATCTCGAAAGCACCCAGAACAGCCTTGCTAAAAATGTATCCAAGGTATTGCTGAAAGGCGGGAAATCACTTGTTTTAGGTGGCGGTCATGAAGTAACGTATGCCCATTATTTAGGCGTAAAAACAGCTTTTCCGGAACAGAAAATCGGGATCATTAATATCGATGCTCATTTTGACAACAGACAGCCTGAAGAAGGAGTAGGGCCAAGCTCAGGAACCGGATTCTGGCAGATCGCACAGGAAGGACAGATCAATTCACTGCATATCGGGATTCAGAGAAATTCAAATACCTTGAAACTCTTTGATACAGCCCATCAGTACGGAATGAAATACATCCTTGCAGATGAACTCTTTTTCGAAAATCTTCCTTCGATTTATCAGCGCATTGATGAACTTACGGAAAGTGTAGATTTTATCTATCTTACGATCTGTATGGATGTTTTCAATGCATCAATCGCTCCGGGGGTTTCCGCTTCCGCATATAATGGTATCTTTGCAGATACGCCTTTTATGCATTTGTACAGGCATATTTTAAAAAATAAAAAACTCATAGCACTGGATGCAGCAGAAGTCAATCCTTCCCTTGATATTCAGGAAAGAACGGCAAGACTTGCTGCGTGTCTTGTGAATGAATGGTTTATGATCTAGTAGAAATTATATTATTTCGATAGAGAAAATCATTCCTTTATTTAGCCTTTAAGGAACAAAATTTGTTACTTTCACGGTGCTTTTTAGAATAAAGGCATTAATAAATTCATTTTTGAATTTAAAACAGAAATTAGATTATGGAACAGTTAATTGAAAATAAGCTTATTAAAGCAGATAAGACATTTTCAGAATGGAGAAAAGTACCGTTTGAAGAAAAGCAGAAGCTGATCTCAAAAGCGGCAGAAATTTTAAAGAATAATTCGGAAAAATTTGGTAGGATCATCACGACAGAGATGAATAAACCTATTTCAGAGTCGATTGCTGAGGTGGAGAAATGTGCATTAATGATGAATTATTATGCAGCTGCTGAAAACATTTTAAAACCTGAAAAAATTGAATCTGAATTTTCTTATTCTGAAGTTCATTATGTTCCGAAAGGTGTGATTTTAGGAGTAATGCCATGGAATTTTCCTTTCTGGCAGGTACTGAGATTCGCCACACCAGCGATTTTAGCTGGAAATACTGTAGTTCTGAAACATGCTTCCATCTGTTTCGGAAGTGGAAATGCTATTGAACAGGTATTCCTGGAGGCAGGTTTTCCGGAAGGTGTTTTCCTCAATTTGGAAGTAGGACATCAGGCTGTAAAAGAAATTCTTGAGCACGATGCTGTAAAAGGAGTAAGTCTTACAGGCAGCGGAAAAGCGGGTGGAGAAGTAGCTTCCATCGCCGGTTTAAATATCAAAAAATCTTTACTGGAATTAGGCGGAAGTGATGCTTTCATTATTTTTGATGATGCAGATTTAGATGCAGCGGCAAAAGCAGGCGCAAAATCCAGACTTCAGAATTGCGGACAAACCTGTACGGCTGCTAAAAGATTTATTATTGACGAAAAAATTGAAGATGAATTTTTACCGAAATTCATTGAAGAATATAAAACGTATGAAATTGGAGATCCTTTAAATAAGGAAACTAAATTAGCGGGAATGGCAAGACCGGACCTCGCTGATGAGTTGGAGGCTCAGTTCAACAGGGCACTGGAAAACGGTGCTGAAATTATTATTCCTTTGGAAAGAATCTCTGAAAATGAATTTAAACCCGGTTTAATTCGCGTTCAGGAAGGAAATCCTATTTTAAAAGAAGAACTTTTTGGACCTCTTGGTATGATCATGATTGCTAAAAGTGATGAAGAAGCTTTACAAATGGCGAATGATATTCCGTTTGGACTTTCCAATTCTGTTTGGACGAAAAAAGCAGACCGTCAGTTATTCTTTATTGAAAACCTGGAATCAGGAACAGTCAATATCAACAGAATGACGAGTTCTGATCCGCGTTTTCCATTCGGTGGAAGCAAGGCTTCAGGATATGGGACGGAGCTGTCTTTATTGGCTTTAAAAGAGTTTGTGACGGCAAGAACGATTGTGGGGAACTAAGTTGTATGATGTACAATGTAAGCTTACGGTTATCAACATAAAAAATCCCGGAAATATCTATTTCCGGGATTTTTTATATGCTTGTCAAAAAGTAATTTTGCTTATTGCTTATTGCTTATTGCTTATTGCTTATTGCTTATTGCTTATTGCTTATACTGTCGTCAGTCTCAGTGTATTCGTTTTTCCGCCTTCGTAAGATGGAGTAGCATTGATATTGATTACAAAATCTCCGCTTTCGATATACCCATGGTTGTGAGTCAGCATATTCACCTGAATGATCGTCTCATCCGTAGACTTTTTCATGTCATAGTAGTAAGCATGAACGCCCCAAAGAAGGTTCAGCATCGTGATTACTCTTCTGTTTCCACTGTATACAATGATTTGAGAATTCGGTCTGTGAGCGGCAAGCTGGAATGCTGTATATCCTGAGTGCGTCAATGTAACGATTGCAGAAACGTTAGTCGTTTTAGCAATTCTTACCGCTGCAAGACATACTCTGTTCGTGATAAATCTTTCGTCGATGCAGTTGTAATCTTTTTCCATTGGCTCATTTTTATGTTGGTAAAAATGAGTGGTCTCGATATTCTTTACAATTTTCGTCATGTTTTCAACGACCTGAATCGGATATCTACCTACAGAAGTTTCTCCTGAAAGCATTACGGCATCCGCACCGTCCAATACAGAGTTGGCAACGTCATTTACCTCCGCTCTGGTAGGCGTAAGACTGTTGATCATGGTTTCCATCATCTGCGTAGCGATAATCACCGGCTTTGAATAGAATCTTGCCTTCTCTACCAGCGTTTTCTGGATAGCAGGAACTTCTTCCATCGGAACTTCCACACCAAGGTCACCACGGGCAACCATCAGTCCGTCACATTCCAATAGAATTTCGTCAATATTTTTAACGCCTTCCGGCTTTTCAATCTTAGCAATGATCGGGGTTTTGAATTTTCCGTTCGGATGGCTGTCGATCAGTTTTTTAAGGTCAATGATATCCTGAGCATGACGAACGAAAGAAAGGGCAATCCAGTCAACCTCCATGTCAAGCATGAAATTGGCATCCTGAATGTCTTTTTCCGTAAGAGCAGGAAGAGATACATTGGTATTCGGCAGGTTCACCCCTTTCTTGGAACTTAGAGGTCCCCCTTGGATGGTTTTTGCTTTTACCGTATCTATTTCGTTGGTTTCAATAACTTCCAACATCAGTTTTCCGTCATCAATAAGGATTTTTTCACCAACTTTTACGTCCTGAGGAAACTGCTGGTAAGTCATGTAAACCTTAGTAGAATCTCCCTCTATTTTCTCATTTGTAAAGGTAAGAACATCTCCCGGATTCAGGTAAGAACCTTCCTTTACAACGCCCACTCTCAGTTTCGGCCCCTGAAGGTCTCCTAAGATTCCTACAGAATAACCATATTCCTGATTAAGCTCTCTGATAATTTCAATATTATTTCGAACTAAGTCGTAGTCTGCATGTGAAAAATTTATTCTGAAAATATCAACACCCGCTTTCATTAGTCCTAACATTACCTCCTTCGATGATGAAGCAGGCCCTAGTGTTGCAATAATTTTTGTCTTCTTTAAATACTTATTCATAATACTGGATAATTTGATAAAGTTCCTCTTCAGAACTCAGTGTATAATCTTGTATCGGAAATACAAGATTTTCCGGGAGCAAAATTACGGAAAAATCAGGAATTTGTTCCGATGTATGCAGAATATATTCCACATCTACCTGATTATTTAATAAAAATTTAATGTTTTCTTCTTCTGTGAAGAGCTCGGTCTGCAGTTTTTTTTGCTTACTTTCCGAAGACCGGTTCGAAATGAACGTAAAACACGTTTTCGTAAATTTATGGTAAGCTTCAAATCTTGGAAAATAATAGTCGTAATAAGCCCCGTGAATGATCACATCCTTTTTTCGGGAAAAAGTGAGGCCGTTGATTTGATTAATCTTGTAGAAAAACTCATGAGCAGGTACATCTTTTGCTAATCTTACCAATCCTATGGCAATATCTTCAAATTCTATATCGTCTAGATCATAAAGTTTTTGGATTTCCAAGTATGTTTTCTTTTTTGTTTAAAATATAAAACGCTCTCTGTGCTGCCTTTTCTTCTGCCTTCTTTTTGGAAGTTTCCGTCGCATTGGCGATTTTTTCTTCTCCCAGCCAGACATGGCACCTGAAGACGACTGCTTTATTAGCCTGAATTTCTTCGCAGGTCTCGTATTTTATATTTACTTTTTTCTTCTGGCTCCATTCAAGCAGAAGACCTTTGTAGCTTACAATTTTATTTTCAAGCTTATTAATTTCAGAAGGCGTCAGTAATCTTTCCAGAATGATCCTTTTACAGGCGTCATACTGGAAGTCCAGATAAACAGCACCAATAAGTGCCTCAAATAAATTTCCGGAAATATTTTCACCCAACGCTGCGGATCCCTGCTTTTGCAAGAGATCGATAAGCTTCAGGTCTTCACCTAATTTATTAAGATTCTTCCTATTAACAATTTTAGATTTCATCTGCGTGAGATATCCTTCGTTAGCCTGAGGATAAGTCTGGAACAGATGACAGGAAATAATTGTACCCAAAACAGAATCTCCCAAAAATTCAAGTCGTTCGTAATTGCTGTCTTGATTTTTAGAAGAACTTTTTAAAGAAAAAGCTTCCCGGTAAAGAGCCACATTCTGAACCTCGGCACCCAGCATTTTTTTCAGCTCGGTACTAAGGAAGTAGTCTCTCTCCGTTAATTTTCTTTTTCTTTGTCTGAGAAGGAATTTAGAAAAGTATTTCTGTAACTCCATTCATTGAATTTAGATTTTCTTAAATAGAACGCAAGCGTTGTGCCCGCCAAATCCAAAAGTATTGCTCATGGCTACTTTTACATCTTTTTTAACAGCTGTATTGAATGTGAAATTCAATCTTTTGTCAATATTTTCATCATCAGTAAAATGGTTGATGGTAGGTGGAACGATACCATGAATAATTGTTCCTAATGCTGCGATAGCCTCAATAACACCAGCAGCACCCAAAAGATGGCCAGTCATTGATTTTGTAGAATTAATCTGAATATCATAAGCGTGTTCACCCAATAATCTCGAAATTGCGTTGGATTCTGCAATATCTCCTAATGGAGTAGAGGTACCATGCATGTTGATATGGTCTACTTCATCAGCAGTTAAGCCTGCGTCTTCCAAACAGTTTTTCATTACCAGATAAGCGCCTAAGCCTTCAGGATGAGGGGCTGTCATATGGTGTGCATCAGCACTCATACCGCCACCTAATAATTCTGCATAAATGGTAGCGCCACGTTTTACCGCGTGCTCATATTCTTCAAGGATAATAGATCCTGCACCTTCGCCCAATACAAAACCGTCTCTGTCTTTATCAAACGGTCTTGAAGCGGTGGTAGGATCATCATTTCTTGTAGAAAGTGCCATCATCGCATTAAATCCACCGACACCACTTGCTGTAACGGCTGCTTCAGAGCCTCCGCATACAATAACGTCAGCTTTTCCAAGCTGGATAATCATCTTAGAATCAATCAGCGCATTGGCAGATGATGCACAGGCAGATACCGTAGTATAATTCGGCCCGTGAAAACCATACTCAATGGAGATATGTCCAGGAGTGATATCCGCGATCATTTTAGGAATAAAGAATGGGTTGAATCTTGGAATTTCCGTATTCGCCCATCCTAAAACCTCTGTTTCGAAAGTTTCTAAACCTCCGATACCGGAACCCCAAATTACGCCGACTCTGTTTTTATCAACATTGTCTTCCATAATTCTGGAGTGTGCTACCGCTTCTCTTGCGGCTACAAGCCCAAGTTGAGTATTTCGGTCCATTTTCTTTGCTTCTTTCTTATCGAAATGCTGCAACGGATCGAAACCTTTCACTTCACAAGCGAATTTAGTTTTAAAGTTTTTGGCATCAAAAAGAGTAATCGGAGCAGCACCGCTCTCACCTTTAAGAAGATTTTCCCAGTATTCTTTTGCATTATTTCCAATCGGTGTTATTGCGCCAAAACCGGTTACAACTACTCTTTTTAATTCCATAAACTTTTAAAATTTTCTTTTTTGTTGAAGAATATTATTTATTTACTACTTCTTCGATGTAAGCGATAGCGTGACCTACAGTAGTAATTTTTTCAGCCTGATCATCAGGGATTTGAATGTTGAATTCTTTTTCAAATTCCATGATTAGCTCAACTGTATCCAATGAATCAGCTCCTAAATCGTTAGTGAAGCTAGCTTCAGGAGTTACTTCTGTTTCTTCAACGTCAAGCTTATCAGCGATGATAGCTTTTACTCTTGATGCAATGTCTGACATAGTAAATTATTTTTTTAATTGTTAGATGGTGCAAATATATAAAATTCTTCACGATAAAACATTTTTTTAGTCTTTTTTGTGGGTAGACTATACTTATTTTATAGTGAGAAGTTTTAGTGTTTTCGTTTTCAGGTATTTATGTTTGCTATGTAAATCATAAGGAAAATGAATTGTGATTCGGGGTAAAGACGGTACGAAAAAGGTTGTGGTAAAAGGCTCATCATGGATATTCGGGTCTTAAATAAGATTAATTGAGGGGCGATAGGATGTTTTATTTTCTTCCGGAATTAAGTAATAAAATATCATTTTAAATTTTCGTTGGAAGCATTTAAGTGGGATATTATCGTTTTTTTTGAGCTTTTCAGCAAAGTTGAATTGAGCCATGTGACAAAACACATCCTTCAGAATTGTGGGAACTTTGTCCTGTAAAATTAAAATAAACAATATGAAACGTATAGACCAGGCTTACATCAACGGTGAATTGACAGCATTACACGGAACAGAAGTATTCGATCTGATTAATCCTTCCAATCATGAAAAATTAGGTGAAGTGGTTTTAGGAGATGAAACAGATACTCAAAAAGCCATTGCAGCAGCGAAACAAGCTTTTAAAACATTTTCAAAAACAACTATTGAAGAGCGTATTGAAATTCTTAAAAACTTAAAGAAGGCTGTAGAAAAGCGTGAAGAAGAACTCATCGAAACCATGATCACGGAGTATGGCGGAACCCGACAGTTCTGCACGGCAGGCTATCAGAATATGGTAGGCGCTTTTGAACACATGATAGAAACCCTCAGTGATTTTGAATTTGAAAGAAGAGCGGGAAAAACTCTTGTACAGATGACTCCCATTGGAGTAGTCGGTATTATTACTCCATGGAATTCCAGCAACGGTTTTATATGCAGTAAATTTGCAACAGCAGTTGCTGCAGGTTGTACAGTTGTTGTAAAGCCAAGTGAAATGAGCGCCCTTCAGACCGAGATCATTATAGAATGTTTTCATGAAGCTGTCCTGCCAAAAGGAATTTTTAATGTTGTTAACGGATTAGGAAATGTCGTGGGAAATGAAATTGTGAGTCATCCTGATATCGCTAAAATCTCTTTTACGGGTTCTACCCATACAGGGAAAATGATCGCTAAAGGCGCTGTAGACAGTATGAAAAGAGTCACTTTAGAACTTGGTGGGAAGTCGCCCAATATTATTTTGGATGATGCTGATTTTACGCAGGCCATTCCACAAGCTGTCTTTGGAGCTTATATGAATAGCGGACAGGCTTGTATTGCTCCGACGCGTTTACTGGTTCCTCAATCAAGACTGGAAGAAGTCAATAGAGTTGCGAAAGAAACAGCGCGACAGGTTGTCGTAGGGAATCCTGCCAGTGAAAATACAAATGTAGGTCCAATGGTTTCTGAAAAACAATTTGAGCGGGTACAAAGTTACATCCAGTTAGGTTTGGAGGAAGGTGCAGATCTTTTAGCAGGTGGTATCGGAAAACCGGAAGGTCTTGAAAATGGAAATTTCGTTAAAGCTACTATTTTCACCAATGTCCGAAATGATATGCGCATTGCACAGGAAGAAATTTTTGGACCGGTACTTTCTATTATCGCTTACGAAAATGAAGAAGAAGCTATCGCGATCGCAAATGATACTCCTTATGGATTGGCTGCTTATGTGACTTCTTCGGATGAGAGCCGTGCCATCAGGGTAGCTTCTCAGATTGAAGCGGGAAGAGTTTGTGTGAATGGTTTCAAACATGATCCGCTGGCCCCGTTCGGAGGATTCAAACAATCGGGGATTGGTAGGGAATTCGGAGCATTTGGTCTGGAAGAATATTTGGAGCCGAAATCAATTTTGGTGTAAATTACGTTAAAAATATGTGAGTCCGGGATAAGATATTTCAGTTTTCATCATGATGTAAGGGAGTCAGAAGCTCGAATAGGGAAGTTATTGAAGTCCAAAGATAGAAATGCAGGGTGTTTTTATTCATCTTTTTAAAACTCCTTCAATACATTTAAAAAGAATTGTTAAGTACTTACTGCCCAATAGTAACTTCCATCTTCAAACCATTTAATCTTCACTTTTTATTCCGAACACAGGTTAAAATATTATATTGAACAGTCAAGTCAGAGCTTTTCCGGCTTGACTTTAATTACGAAAATAAATGTCTGAAAATATCGATTACATCAATTATTCCTGCTACTTCACCGTTTTTCGTGAAGGGGAACAGTTTGTTTCCTATAATGCTTTGTCGATGGTGATTTCAGGAGAAATGGAGCTTAATGATGGTGTTCAACGGAAAATGTTCCGGAGTGGAGATATCTATCTTGTCCGGAAAAATCAATTATTGAAATTTCTCAAAAAGCCAGGTGAAGAAGTAGAATTTAAATCATTATCTATCAGGTTTGACGATGAACTGCTGAAGGAGATGAGCTCGGAAGAAGATTTTGTACTCCCGGAACGATCAAAAACGTCTGCTTTTACTGATGTATCAGACGTAAAACATCTGAAATATTTTATGGAATCCTTGCTGCAGTATCAGGATCTGTTGGAAAATAAATCTCCCGAGTTAGCTCTGTTGAAGCAGAAAGAAGCTTTATTTCTATTATTTGAACATGATCCGTCATTAAAAAATATCCTGTTTGATATTTCTGATCCATATAAAATAGATCTTGAAGGTTTTATGCAGAAGAACTATCATTTTAATGTAAAACTGGACCGTTTTGCTTATCTGACGGGAAGAAGTCTCGCAACCTTTAAACGAGATTTTGAAAAAATATTCGGAACCGCGCCGAGAAAATGGCTGCTCGAAAAGAGACTGCAGGAAGCCCGCTATCTTTTGGAAAAAGGAAAAAAAGCAACGGATATTTATCTGGATCTGGGTTTTGAAGATCTTTCCCATTTTTCATTTGCTTTTAAAAAACAGTATGGTATGCCGCCAAGCAGGTTATTTGTATAAAATAAAGCCTTCAATAAACTAGCATTTGGGGGTCTCAGTAGACCCTCAGTGTCATAAGAGCAGGTAAAAAACTAAAATAATCTTTTTGTTAATATGATATTTTTGAGATGATCAAATTTACCATGATTACTTCTAATTTTGTGTGATTTTGGAGTCTGTTTTTAATGTATTATAATCTTGAGAAATAGCGATTGTATTTAATTTAGTAGTATAAATAAAAAAGGTTGCTTTCCAATGAAAACAACCTTTTTATCAAATTTGTAGATTCTTAAATAATCTTATTCTTTCACCCATTTAACGGTTTTATCCATGGTCTTGGTTTTAATTTTAACCAGATAATCTCCGGTAATTAACTGACCCAAGTTGAAGGTGCCAACTTTATTGGCATCTAATTTATTATTCAGCTTACTGAATACTAATTTCCCACTTGTATCATACACGAAGATATCATAGTTTTCATTTGAATTGGTAAATTTAATATTCAGAAGTTCTTTACTAGGATTAGGATAAACCACAAAAACATCTTTATCTCCGGCTACTTCACTCACAGCCAATACCCGGTTGATTGTGAAATTAACAGGGTTGATATTGTAAAAGACATTTCCTTGTCCTGCAACCATAATTCTGGCTTGTGTAGTAGCTACATTAGGAATCGTAATAGTCTCTGAACCATCATTTGGCGTAGATGCCAGGATAGTGGTAGGATAAGTAAGGCCTCCGTCTGTAGAAAGGAAAATGCTTACATTGGCAGAATTCACGGGAGCCGCAGTTGTATTGGCTACATTCCATGTAAGAGTCTGAGTAGAATTACCTGCCCAGGTTACGGCTGTAGTAGGTGCTGTAACTGTAAATGGTCCTGAATTTCCGTCAACTGTAACGATCGCATCATCATTGGCAACCCCTGCACAACCTGCGTTATTATCTCTTACCGTTAATCTGAACTCCATAGTTCTGGCATATGAAGGTAAGATCTCTCCTCTGGTTGTTGTGTTGTTAATTACATCCGAAAGTTTTGGGAAATATCTGTAAGGAACAGGTACAGGGACAAATGATCTGAATATAGCAGCATTTCCTGATGGTGCATTCCAGTTACTTGCTGGTCCTACATCGTTTTGTTCCCACGAATAGGTAAGTGGATTGTTTTCAGCATCGGTTGCAGAGCCTGTTAATTTAAATGGAGTTCCCTTAGGGATGGTATAGTTATTTCCTGCATTAACAACCGGGGCTGTATTGGCAACTGGAGTTGTCACCTGGCAGGTAGTTGCCTGAACTGTTGCTGTAATCGACTGGAATGAGCGGGTGTGGAAAGTAGGAATACTGTTGGCCGCAAGGTTATTGGTAGAACCACAGATACCGGCATAAGCCATGATTGTGATTCCGCTTCCTGGTTCTACAGCGGTGGCTGCATTACGATTACCTCCTCCACAACTTCCTGTTGTTGAATTGAATGTATGAGGACCCCCAAACTGATGTCCCACTTCGTGAGCAACATAATCGATATCATAAGGATCTCCAACAGGGTTAGGTGAACCGGTAATTCCGCTTCCTTTGTTACCGTTACTGCAGATAACACCTAATCCTGCTAATCCGCCACCCCCGGTGCTGAACGTATGTCCTATGTCATAATTCTCGCTTCCTATCAATGCGTCAATCTGAGCCTGGCTTTCATCTATTAATGTATACGCATCATCATTACCATTAAAAGGATCGGTAGCAGGATTTGTAAAGATAACACTGGTTTCTGTTGGAACTAATACCAATCTTACAGCTACTTCCTGTTCGTATACCCCGTTTACTCTGTTTACAGAGGTTACAATGGCTGACAGCGTTTGTGCAACAGTAGGTGAAGCTAATCCCGTAGCAGCTTGTGCATATTCTCCGGTACAGGCTACTGCAAATCTGAAAACTCTAATTTGAGTTCCTACGCTTGGTGTTACTGTTTTTTGTGCGTTTTTTTTTTCTGATTGGCTGTCTTCGTCTTTTGTTCCACAAACCCTTGGGTTTTTGTCAATCAAATCGCTTTTCTTGTAAATAATATAATTACTAACATTATTTTTTGCATAAGGATCAATATAAGTGTCACCTGTTATAACAGACTTTATTTGGGCATGGAACCCTAATTCTGTAAAATCTAACTTAATCGTGGCATATTTGTCATCCACTCCCTGTCCCGTGAAGGTAACCAATTGAGGGAATTTTTGAGCCAATTCAGGAGCCATTACTGAAGATTTCCAGATTCTAAATTTTGCTTTAGTCCCATCCGGCATTGGTAGCAGAATGATAGGTGCTTTATCTTTAAGATCAGTATCTTTCAGTTCGGGCACTGAATTAAAATAGCTTTTCATTCCAGCTATATCCAATGTGTAGGTCTGAGATTTTTCGGGTTGCACCGTTCTGCTTTTCGGATCTGCTTTAATAGATCTCTCACTGATTGGGGTGAAAAAATCCTGTGCTTTTCCAAAGGATATGGATAGGATAAATATCCCCAAATAAGATAATTGTTTAACTCTCATAGTTTATGATATTTAGTTTCAATGTTATTAAAAAGTATAAGGTTTTTAATGTAAGATACAAAGAGCCTTAAAATTAATTAAATCCAAACAATAAACATGATAAAAAGATAATAATGATTGTTTTTTTATCAAAAAACGGCTAGTATATTGATTGAAGATGGAGTTCAATTCCTGTATTTGAATATATTAAAACAAAACCCTGTAAATAAGATATTTACAGGGTTTTATGTGGAGTTGGAGGGACTACTAAATATATCTGAAAATCAATTAATTAAAGTTTGAAACAAATGATTTGTATCAACGGTTGTGTATGTAATTCTAATATTTCTTTGTAAAATAGTTATCTAATTCTATCAAATCAACCTCATCCCGCTGACTTATTTTTTTCCTTAGTTGTGCATACTGTTTTGTAATCTTACCATTGTAGATTTTTTTTTTTAGATATTTACAGGTGGTACCACAACAAAAACTGTAATATTCTGTAATAGAAAAAATTTAATTCCAATACTATTTAATTGAACTCTCATTTTGAAATTTATTCAATAAAAAAACCGCCTCTAGGGCAGTTTCAGTTTATTGTTAATCTTTTCACTATTGTTTAGTGAAAACTAAATCTTTTGTTTCAGGTAAATAAATGTTAATATCGGTACCAGTTGGACATCTATTCTCATCTAGTACAGTATCATTTGGAAGGTACTCCCATGAAACTTGTGTAGAGTTTAATTTTTTTAATGTAATTTTCCCCCAACCTACACTGCAATTTGTTCCTCCATAATAAAATAAAAATGTATTTGCATTATCATCCGCCCATTGACTGTAAATTGTATGCCTTAATTGTTCTGCTTGAAAATTCATACTTTGAGTATTTTGAAGAAGCGCCCCAGAAGAATTTTTAACAGTATACTTTATTGATAAAATATCTTTGTAGTACCTATGTTGATTTTCATTAAAAAGTCTATGTATTTCTTTTGTTATAAATAAAGTAATTGAATTACCATTAAAGCTTCCCTGCCATGTGCCGATAAATGAGTCTAGTTCGTTATTTAGGTCTTTTAAATAAGAATCTTGAGCAACTTCAGTATAATCAGTTTTTAAAGGATAAATTTGTTGTGCTTTACAAGAAAACATAACAAACATTCCTAAAAACATGAATAAGCCTTTCACTATTGCTTTGTAAATACTAAATTTTCTGTCTCTGGTAAATAAATTGTTGTGTCTTGATTTCCAGGACAATTTGTAGTTGTCAAAGTTGTACTATTAGGATAATATGACCAAGATACTTGATTATTATCAATTTGCTTCAGATTAATAGTTCCCCAACCTACTCTACAATTTGTGCCCCTGTAATACATATGTACAACATTCCCTTTAATAGCAATACTTGCTATAAAATTATTATCATTGTTATTTACTGAATTAATGTTAGTTTGCAAAATAATCCCACTGTTATCTTTGATTGTATATTTAGCTATAAGTACGTCCTGATAAAATGAATGGGTTGAATTTGGAAGTTTAAAACTTCTCTTAAGTTCTTTTACAATACTTAAATCCATTTTTTTCCCTTCATATATAGTAGACCAATTTCCAATGAAAGGACCTAGGTCATTGTTAATATCTTTAATATATGAATTTGGAGGTAAGTTTTCCGGAAAAGTATTTATTGGGTAAATTTGTTGAGAGAAGTATAAATTTGATAATAAGAAAAAATTTATTGTAAAAAGAAAATATTTCATTTTGTTTAATTTTAAAATTTAATTTTATATACAAGGAACTGCATCCGTAGCTCCGTTACTATTTAAATTAATAGTTGAAACACTATTATTTTCATTTATTTTTTGTAAAACAACTTTATTTTCAAGTCCCATTCTTTTTAATGTGCTAAAAAATATTTTTTCTAAGCCTTTGCTGTTTAATTTATTTTCTCCGACATTACAATAAGTTCCCGATGTGTCATTATCCAATATATCCCATTGTTCTCTTATTTGAAAATAGTTCCATTCATCGATGTTATTATCTAATGAGCCAGTTACTGGCAATTCTGAATGTGAACCGTTGAAATGAATAACATAATGTATGCCATTAGGAGCTACTAAACCCATAAACCCATTTTCTGCATCTCCAATGTTCTGATATCTCGCAATATCGATTAATGCGGAAATATCGGTTGCTGAAAAAATATCGATTTTAGTTCCAGTATGGTTATGATAGCCCCCATTCATTGTTGAGGGATTACCAAAATTTACACTGTGTTTGCTATTTTGGGTAGTTTGCGTCGGAGCCCCTATCTTGTTAAGACGCCATCCCTTTTCTCCTCCTGCTCCACTATTCATATGACCTTTTAAATCATTGACGATATTTTGTACTTTTTGATCCTGTAACATACCTTTTGTTTGCTCACATGGATTTGCAGGTGTAGTGGGTCCATTTTCAGGCCCATTTCCTTCACCACCACCGCTGCCTCCTCCTCCATCAGGATTCAGACAGTTGTCATAAGGTTGACATCCTCCTGGAGGTGGTCCTCCATTCCAAATTCCTCCGGGAATGCCACCGCCTGTTCCAGGCATCGTAATAACCACCTCTCCAGTATCACAAGGTGATCCGTCAGAACTGCAATTTCCGTTTCCTTTAGCTGCGATTCTTTGCTGTAATGTATTTTTTAGAAATGCTTCTTTAAATAACCCTAGCATTTTATCATAGTTTTCTACTTCAGGATACATTTTTAAAAATTCTACCTGAGTATCATTTTCCTTTAATATGGCAATAATAATACCATCTACTTTTCCATTTTTAATTAATGGGAAAAGTGTAAATTTTTCATTGGTTTTCGTAGTGAAATCCTGAGAACGAATATTGAGTTCTACATATTCATCTGCCATTTCTGATGAATTTTTCAGTGCTTTTTTCAGTGCTTTAGCAGTGTGTTGGACATTGTTGATTTCATCATAACGTTCTAATAGCGTTTTGAAACCTTTTGCATAATTGATTGTTTCTTTTTCCTGAGCAGTAAATACTCTAAATTTAGAAGGCTGTTGTTCTTCACTAGTGTTAAGAAGATCTTCAGACCGGCAGGAGTGTAGGGATATGGCCACTAGAAAAGCTAAAACCACCGAGATAGTTAATTTTTTTGTCATCTATTTTAGTTTTTCGGTCCAAATATAGTTTTTTTCTACATATGGTGATAAAATCATCTATGATTTCCGTAATGCGAGAAACTAAAATTTCATATAGTGAATAATTAATGTTAAAGCTAGTCTGACATTCAGGAATACGCCTTTATTACTTGAAAATGGGTGTTTTAAAGTATTAGATCAAAATTATTTTCTATCTAAACTCCTTATAATATACTGTCTAATTCCCTTAGATCCACCTTATCTCTTTGATTTATTTTTTTACTTATTCGGGCGTATCGTTTGGTTATTCTGCCATTGTAAAACCTCTTGAAGTATTTTTTATGCAGTTCAAAATATAGATGGTCATTGAATTCTGCTCCGAATATTTTATTCCATGTCCTCCATATTTTCGACAAAATGAAATTTAAAACAATTTGATGCAATTAAAAAAAACAAAACCTTGCTAAACTCTTTATCTGTGTGGTTTTACATGAGTAAGGGCAATAAAAAAGGCACTCTGTTAAAAGTGCCTAATTTCATTAAGAGTGGAGTTGGAGGGTGTACTATATGTTCAATTTTGAAAATCTATTTCTGCATCGTGTAAGTGATAATTTAGCTGTTTTTCAATGTGTTTGCTAGTATTTTTCGTGTTGAGCTTATTGATGTAATTTGATTTAAATTTTAATAGTTTGCAATTTACCGTACAAAAATAATACATTTGTATAACAAAATGTACGGCTATAATGGCAACACTAAATTTCCTTTACCGATCTACTAGAGAAAACTCGAATCTGAATATCAGATTGCTGTTTAGGCATAATTCAAATGATTATGTTATTGGAGTAAAAACCTTATTAAAAGTTAGTAAAGTTTATTGGGAAAGGCAGCATAATCAGAAAAGACCAAAAAATATTGATGTGGCTAATCGTCAATTAGAAATTAAAAGTGAGATGAATAATATTGAAAATTTTATTTTATCAGCTTTTGATAAAATCATTCCGGAATTAGTAAACAAAAATTGGCTACAAAATCAGATTGATTTATATTATAACAAAGAGCCTGAAAAAAATCTTATACCAATAGAGCTTGTTAAGTTTATAGATTATTATAACGAAGAAAGAAAAGGTGAAATTACACTTTCGTCTATTAAAAAACATAAAGTTGTCAAGCATAAATTGGAACGATATGAGAAAGCTTTTCAGAAAATAGTTTTGATTTCGGATATTGATGAAAACTTCAAAGCTGAATTTGTTGAATATTGTAAATCTGAAAATTATGCATTAGGGACAATTCAAAGAGATTTAGTTTTTATTAAAACCTTCTGTAATTATGCATACGAGAAAGGGGTAGATGTAAGTCGGAATCTTAATAAGGTAAGAATTAAGGTGAAAACAGAAATCAAGCATCCATACCTTTCTTTTGATGAACTTAAAGGAATTGAAGAAAAAGAGTTTAATGAAAGCTTAGACAATGTAAAAGATTGGTTAATTATTTCTTGTTATACAGGGCAAAGGATATCCGATTTCATGAATTTTTCTTCTAAAATGATTAGAGAAGAAAAAGGAAATAAATTGCTTGAATTTAAGCAAAGGAAAACGGGAAAACTAATGACTATTCCCTTGCATTCAAAAGTGTTGGCAATATTAGAAAAAAGGAATGGTGATTTTCCTAAAGCTATCTCCGATCAGAAATATAATGAAATGTTAAAGATTGTTTGTAAAGAATCTGGTATAACGGAAAAAATAAGTGGGAGTAAAAAAATGGAGATTGAACCGGATACGGGTATTTATAGAAAAGAAGAGGGATTATTTGAAAAATGGGAATTAATTGCTTCGCATGTGGGAAGAAGGTCTTTTGCATCTAATTTTTATGGAAAAATACCAACAAATTACCTCATCTAT
Source organism: Chryseobacterium sp. OV279 (assembly GCF_900128945.1). GTDB lineage: Bacteria > Bacteroidota > Bacteroidia > Flavobacteriales > Weeksellaceae > Chryseobacterium. The sequence goes on from NZ_FQUD01000001.1 coordinate 229,282, forward strand.
ATTACGGGACATAGCACAGAAACAATGTTCTTAAATTACATTGGTAAGAGTAATAAAGATTTAGCACTTGAAATTACTAATTACTTTAATTAAACTCTCTTAGAATGCGAATCAATAAGAATAATGAGCCTATTTACTTAGAAATAATATTAAGTGCTTATTTATATCATCGACATGAACTTAAGGATTTTTTTATAAGCCAGATTAAAGTTATCCAGAATAATTATTTTGTGAAAGAAATTAATATGCAGTTCAATTTTTTAAACGAAATAAAAGTTCTTGAAAAGTATATTATAAAAAAAACAGAAATTGAAAAAAGTAGATTTGAAAGTGATGATATAATGTGTTTGGTTGAATACGAGTATGAGGGTGTAATGTATTTTCTTTTGTTAGAAGATTTTTATGTCATTAAAAAGGAATTACTAAATGCATTGTTTCAATATCAGGTTATAAATAAGAAGCAAGAGAAATGGTTTTATGTACTTTTAGAGTATGCGATGGGAGAATTTCTTAACTATAATAGTTTAGGCTTAAATGCTTCTAAAATTGCACAAATGATAAAAGATAAATACGAACTTTCAGATAATATTCCTTCAAATTATATTTCTGAAATAAGAAATAATTTAGGTAATTCAAAAAACTATTTACGAGATAAAAATAAAGTTGTTGAAGTCTATAATTATTGTATATCTAATAAAGATACGATAAAGATAACAGATGAATTTTTGAAAATTTATTCAGACTTCAGTGATTGAACTGTTTTATTGTTTTAAATTTCATAGTAGTGAATTATTCTCAAAAAATACCAGTATTGCGGTAGTAGCAATGTAGTATATTGAATTTTGTCAAAAAAAAAAATTATGGACAAATCGATTATTCTACAAAGCATAGACAAAGTAACTCTTTCAGAAATTATTACGGAATCTGTAAGAGTTGAACTGCAAAACCTTACTCAATCTTTAAATCCTAAAAACCAAGATGAACTTTTGACTCGGGCTGAAGTATGTGAAATGTTAAAGATTGATGCCTCTACATTATGGCACTGGACAAATCAAGGAAAAATAAAAGCATATGGTATTGCTAACCGTAGATACTATAAAAAAAGTGAAATTCTTGATAGTCTTGTGGTGAAAAAAAGTAAGAAGTAATCATAACTTACAAGCTGATGGACGGTATTAGTGGAATTAGACATGGTATTTCAGATGATTGGAGTTCTGATGTTAATATAGGTTTGATGGGACGTTTTTATACTGCAACTGGGATCATTGATGATAAAAATTTTAGTACAAAATATAAAGGACTGAGTTTGTCATTAAAGAAAAATACCTCATCTATAATTTATGGCTTTCGAGGTTCTCTATGCAAGTTTTTTACTGATGGAAAAACAAATGCAATTGATTTTACACGATTGGATTTATTACAGACAATAGAAAAATTAAAAAAAGAATTATATGTAGATCCAGAAATGACGGAAATACGGAGTTTTGAATATTGTGCTATTATAAAATGCCCATTTAACATTGATTATCTTAAAAATTCAATTTTAACTCACAAACGTAAAAATTACTCCCTACTAACTGAGAAAGGAAAGGAATTCGGATTTATCTTCAAACATCAACGCTATCATTTTAAAATTTATTTTAAAGATTTTCAGGAGAAGAAAGAATGGAACAATCGTTTAAAAATTGAAGTTGCAATCAAAAAAATGATTTTTGTTGATGGTTTTGGGATTAAGAATCTTTCGGATCTAACTAAAGAATTAGTTTGGGAAAAGCTTTCAGAATTGCTTTTAAAATTATGGAATGAAATTGTTTTTGTTGAAAAAGATAATTATACAACCGAGAAAATGCGTCCTCATGAAAGAACAAAATTGCAGTGTTTTCTGAATAGTAATTATTGGAGTAATCTAACGCTGCTAAATGATAAAAATTTTTATAAGGCAAAACAAAGGTTAGAAGTTTTAAATACAAAATATTTGATTAGAGAATCAGGAAAAGATATTATATCCAAACTTCTTAAAGAAAAATGTGTAGAACTAATTAAAAGTGGCGAGAAATTAACCTGTTTTGAAAAGTTTATCGAAAAAGATGATAAGAGAGTTTTTAACCATTTAGATAATAGGTTTATTTCTACCCTAAATTCAGATAAAGAAAAGAATAAAATAGTAAGAAAGTGTAAGAATATAAGTTGTCAAAATGAATTAACTAGTATAAGAAAAAATGTAATGTATTGTACTAACGAATGCAGAATTGATTATTATAAAACGTTAAGTCGAATCAAAAAAAAGCTGTTTGGTTTTGCAACTAAAAAATAAATACTTGTAAAGGCAATTTAAAAGACACTGTAACGTCTGTTAATAGGCTGTTTATTTAAATCGCCAAATACTTTCTGCATTAAAAATATTACTATAGTAAGGGTGTCTTTACAAGATTGCTTAAATTTTAATAAGAATTTTTTATTGAGAAATCATTTCGGGTGATAAAAAGTTATGCTAATGTCCATTTATAAAGGATTTATACTGTGTTTTAAATTTTTGTAGCCCGAAAAGAAACACTATAGTAAGGAAGCCGAAATCAAATATTAATTTTTGACTAGGATTTAGTAGCAAAATGCAATAACGTATTAGTGCAATCAGAAAAATCATTAAATTTGAAACATTAATTTTACGATAACACAAGCGTAAGCTATCATTGCGGTTACAGAAAACTCGGAATCTTCTAAACAACCAACATTTGATAGACTTACGCCCGTGTCCTTATATGGGCGTGGGCGAAGTCTTTCTGGTTGTTGGGCATCCGAGTGCCTCTGTAACAGATTGGCTTTTGTCTCACGCCTTTTATGTTGTGATAATATACTACTTTGAGACGAGTAGAATAATTTTCAAAATTTATGAAAAGTATTTTGCTAAGATTTCTTTATCTCTTATACGGTTTCCCATAAGGGTATTCATTGTCAAATATTTTTATTTGCCCAATAAGTACAAAACTATTTTTAACAATAATTATAATTAATATGAATTCAAAAAAATACTATATAGTATTACTATTTGTTGCAATTTCTAATAACGTGTTTTCGCAGGACGTAGCCTCAATTCAAACGCCCCCACCAAAGGAATCAATAGAAAAATTTACAGTAGATAAAGAGCAAGAATTGACAGATTTTTTAGTAGTTTCCTGTGAAGGTAAAACTAAAGAAGAATTGTATAAAAAATCAATAGAGTGGATAAATAAAACATTTAATAAACCAAGTGAGGTTATAAAAGCACAAGTTGAAAATGATTATATAAGATTTCAAGGTGTCAGTAAAAATGAATATTGTTATCATAATTTGGTCACAATGTGTAGTGATATAAAATATGAAATTGAAGTTTCTGTCAAAGATGGAAAATATAAGTTTGACGTTTTAGATTTACAGAAAGGAGATAAAGATAAATATGGAATTGTCAATTGGGGTGATGCTAAGTTTAAAAAAAGTTGGATGTATTTTAAAGGCAACGGGGAAGTGCGAAAAATGTACGCAGAAACAATGCCTAAAATAGCAAACTATTTCAATGTATTGAACCGAAGCCTTTATGATTATATTTATTCTCAAAACGAAGCGGCAAAAAAGAACGACTGGTAATTAATGATGAGGTTTAAAATATTAGAGAGCAAAAATTTGCTCTCTTTTTTATAAAGAATTGTTTGTGAAATACTTTTATTGATAAATTTGTTAAATGAGTAAATTAATAAAAAATATATCCATTATTATAAATCTTTTGATTTTAGGTGTCTCAATTATTTGGCTTAAAAAAACAAATTTTGATTATGAACCAATAACTATTTGTTTAGGACAAGTTTTGGCACTTGTGATTCTTCTTTTTGGTGACAAAATTTATAATAAATTTAGATTGAAAAATATTTCAAACTCTAAAGTCAAAATTGACACTCATAAAGAGGATGATGCTGAATATAGCATATCCAATATTAAAGATAATTCTGAAATTAATATTAGAAAGAAATAGTGATTGATTTTTTTGGGAAAATTTTCGGAAATAAAGATGCTCAACGGAATATTGATATTAAGAATATTAAAGAATCAAATATTAATATTGTGCAAATAGAGAAATTTGATATTTCAAATTTTATTAATAGTCCATATCAAAATGTTATTATAGGAAGTTCACTAAGAAAAAGTTCTTCATCAATCTTAATTAATAATATCAGTTATAGAAAAAATACTATAAAGAATATTATGAGCAATTGGGGAGATAAAACATGGTTAAATCTTTATGGTGGTTTTGATACTGGTAAAACTCAACTTTCATTATTGCTAGAAAAGCATCTTGCCTTTGAAAATGTAATAAATTATAACTTTAAGGAACTTTCCAAAGCAGAATTTCAAAATATAATTAGTTTACTTTTTGCTCAATTTTTGTCAGGGAATATCAACGATTCTTCACAAAATATAAATTTAAAATTAATAATTTTAGATGATTTGCCTGAATTTGGATTGGATGAAAATGTTAATACTCTTTTTACTCAATTTATAACTTTCTGTGAGGAAAATAATATTAAAGTACTTTCTACATCGAATTACAAGATTCATTCAAAAATTACAAAGACTATTATCAGTAATTTTTATGAGTTACAAATACCTTTATTAACAAAAGAAGAAATTGAGGAAGTAATTTTCACTTATAAAACTGAGGAAAGACTTAGAAGTTTTTCAACTATAATACTGGCTATTTCGACTGGCTACCCAATATATGTTCAAATTATATGTAGGTATTTAGATTCAAAAGAGTGGAATCTTACTGATGAAAATTTGGCTGAATTTATTTCTGGAAAATCTTTTGACGAATTAGATGACGAAACATATCAAAAATTATTTAGTTCTACTCAAGATGAAAATTCACGTGAACTTTTATATAGACTTAATATTGTTTTAGGAGCAATAAATAACGAAATTGTAGAACTTGTAAGTAAGATTAATCCAATCGTAGAGAAGCCTTTTGAAAAAATAAAAAATTTAAATGGAACATGGCTGCAAAAAAATAATGATGATACATATTTTATCTCACCTTTAATAAAAAGATTAGGCAGTAATAATGTACTTTTTGAAACTAGAAAAGAAATTAATAATTCTTTGGCAAAATCTATATTAGCAAAAAATACTATCTCTCAGTATGAAGGGCAAAGAGCAATGACATATTTTTTGGCAGGAGAATCTTTTGATGATGCTGGTATAATTATGACAATGGGATTACAAACTTACTTTACAAATCCTAAATTGTTCTTGGATTCTGTATTTAAGTCATTATGGGTGAAGTCAGAATTACCGAATAAAATGAGCTTAATACTTAAATCATCAATAAGGTCATTGCAATTGCACATATATATTGATTCACAAATCAAAAATAATAATATTTACAATGAAGATGACAAAGATTTTGTTAAGTGTGATTTGGAATTGATATTGCAAGGCGATTTGGAATTAATACCTAAAGAAATACTTAGTATCTCTTATTTAATGCTTTTTAGATGTTATTTACAAGAAGATAATGTAGAGAAGGCATTATTCTATATATGTAAATTATACACAACGGCTTTAAGAAGTTTAGACGGCTTTGATGAATCTGTAAAAGCTAATTTTTGGACAGTACTAGATAAAATTAGTGATTTAAAAGAAATCAGAATTTGGTTTGAGGCTTTTGATTTAATTGGAAAAACAGAAGACTATTATGATAAAGGATTAATTCATTTGTTTTCAAGACGATTGGTTGATAATATAGTTGAAAAATATGAGGGTGACTGGGATACAGTAATTAAATTACTAGAATATATTATTCAGGAATCTAATTTGAGAAAGCTGGAGTTATTAAATGCCTACTCTTGTAAAACAATGTTCTTCATTTTTGGAGAAAAGTTTAAGGATATAAGTAGAGCAACATCATTTTACAAGAATGTTAAAAACGATTTTTCCAATCCTGAAGCTATATTCGTTATACAAGATGAATTTGGGAGACAACAGTTTTATTCCGGAGATAAAGAAAATGCGCTGACAACCTTATTAGAAATAGAAAACACCAATATTATATCTCAAACTAAAGTTGATACTTATATTACAATTGCTAAAATTTTTGGTGAAAAAGATAAAAATTTAGCTCATATATATACAAAAAAGGCTTATGATTATGCAGAAAATAAACTACAAGTAACAAAGCTTACTTTATCGAAATTAAGGACTGAATATGCTATTTCTTTTTGGTTCTTAGGTGATTATAAAGCTTCTTTATATAATCTTTCTGATGCATATGAACTTCTTATTAGTGGATATGAGGAAATAGATAGGTTTGACAATATTAATGATTTTAATATTACAACATTAAGAATAGGAGCTGTTATAAATTACATATGGCAAACCGTGCATTTTGAACGAATGCCTCAGAACTATGATGGTTCTCCCTTACCCAAGCCACAAAGAGGAGTGTTAAGCAATTCTTATGACCCTACAAATTTAAAAGAATGGTATAATGATGAAAAGAAATATTTGAATATGTACATACTTGTTGAAATGTTTGAATATTATGAAGATAAATCGATGGCTATTAAATGGTCAAATTACGCTTTTGAATTAAATAAGAAAATTATATTTTATACACAGAAGCATACTTTGCGTACCATGCTTGGATATAAAATAATTCAAGGCTTATATCAAGAAGCGATCGAACTAGACAGCGAAATTGAGCTGTTTGAAAATAGTTTAAATGAAGGGATGGTTCATGAAATTGAAAGTAATCTTTTAAAAGAAGCATTTCTAGAAAAAATAAAAAAAGGTAAGCGACTTGATATAAATGATGATTATTATTACATTTCTAATATTATTCCCATAATTATAAAAGAGCTAACAGAATTATTAAGTTGTAAAATTAGTATTCTAGATTGTACTTCAAGGATTAAAGAACATTTGCTTAGAAATAGTAATTTATTCAGAAATAAAGAGAGTTTAGAACATGTAAATTTTATACTTGATAATTTTCCTAATAACCAAACAGAATGTAAGAATTTACTGAATTGGTTTAGTGATTTAGAAAATGTTGAAAGTAAGGAATCAATTCAAGTTATTTTATATTTGTGTTGTTCTATAAATGCACCAACTAGACAGGCTCTTAGTATGCATTTGGCAAGTATGAAATATTTAGAAGGATTAATTCGAGGTTTATCTTCCTCAATTCACTTATTTGTTTTATATCCGTTTATTTTAAAATTTTGGACTTCTCGTGTTTTAGAAAAGCCGCAAGACTTTTATTTTTTAGAATTATGGAGAAGAAATTTAGAAAAAAGCACTGATGTTAAAAATGAGTTTAAAGTAATTGCAATAATTGCTCTAATTTGTATGCATTTAAGATACTTACCTAGTGAAGCTGAAGAAGGTTGGATGGCAAAATACATTAATTATGTTCGTGAAAATAATTAATAATTATTTGTAACTTATATATTAAAATATTAGTATTGTTAAAATAATTTTAAAAGCGTCATCTTTTGTCGCTTATACGGTTTAAATTAGTTAATTTAAAACATTATAGTTGTTTTTATAAATTTAAGAATATAATTGTTAGAATATTTCAATTTATTTATCCATCAAACACTTATGATGTTTTTGTAACTTTGCCAAATAATAATTAAGAATGAATCAAGCATTGCTAACTAGACTATTTAAAACAATCGAAGGAAATCAAGAAACTCCTTTGATGAAGGTCGCTTTTAGTATAATTGAAGAAGAAAAAAGAAAGGGACATACTAAGTTAGCAGATAGATTAAATACTATTTTACATAGTAATATATCAAAATCTAATGAGGTAAGACCAACGCTAAAAATAGCGAAAGAGTTAATTACTTACAAAGTACCAGTAGATAGGAGGTATAAATTACCATTGGCTACGCACATTGAGCATGATAAGTTAAGGCATGAAATGATACTTTCAACTGATGTGGAAAATAAAATTCTGCGAATTGAAAAAGAATATTTAGCTAGAGAAAGACTTGCTCATCATGGATTAAAACCACGTAAAAAGATTCTCTTATATGGTTCTTCTGGTTGTGGTAAAAGTATGGCTGCGGAAAGAATTGCTTGGGAATTAGGGTTACCATTTTATAAAGTACGTTTTGATTCTATAATATCTTCTTATTTAGGAGAGTCAGCATCAAATCTCCAGAATTTATTTGAAAGTATTGAAGATTATCCTTGCGTTCTTTTGTTGGATGAATTCGATATAATTGGTAAACAGAGGGATTTTTCTTCAAATGATGTTGGGGAGATCCATAGGATAGTTAATATTCTATTAGGCTTGTTAGAAGAATATGATGGCTCGGGAATACTTATAGCTACTACAAATCTTGAAGGTAGCTTAGACAAAGCTCTTTTTAGAAGATTTGATGATTTTATAGAACTGCCTAAACCTTCAGAAAAAGAGATTGTTGATTTATTAAAAATGTCTTTTTCTGCATTACAGGTAAGTAAAGAAATTGATTTTGAATATTATGCGAAAGAGATGGGAGGGCTGTCGTATGCTATTGTAGTTAAGATAGCTAATGATGCTGCTAAAAAAACAATTATAAATTCTAATCAGGTAGTCTCACCAGATGACTTATTTAAAGCTTTGGAGGAAAACCTAGCTCTTAATAGATAAATATGGATAAATTTCCTCATTTAAAGTTTTCCGAAAAATTAGTTGGACGTGCAAGATTTAATAGTAATCGTGGTGGAATACATCAAACTACTGAAGATAATAAAAGAAATAGGCAAGGACATAGTGAAGATTTGTTAGGTATTACAACTAAATTAAATACTGATTGGACAAGTCATATTTCTGAACGAGATTCCTTGCATCTCGCCCCCTTAAATGAGGAAATAAAACCTATTTTTTTACAGATTAATCCTGACTTATTTGCAGATGTTAATTTTGATTTGCAAAGTCTTGGAATTGAAATCATTTCAGAGGAAGAAAATGGTTTTATTATTGGGGCTTCGATGGATGACCTTCGAAGTTTGACAGAAAAAATTAGTCTCTTCGCAGAAAATAAGCATGGTGGTGGAAAGATTGCCGATTTATGGCAAATTATTGACGGTAATAGAGAAGATTGGAAGCCTCAACATATTTTATCTCCAAGCTTATTTAGAAAATGGAGCATAATTGATGATAGTATAGTTTATGAGGTTGAGGTATCTATTGCCTTTGATAAACCTATAAAGGTTACACTAAATCCTGAAAGTTCAAGATACGATTCTCAAGTTGCTAAATATGAAGATTTAGTAAAAGAGCGAATGAATAAAATGTTCGAAAGACAAGATGATTTTGAAGATTTTATTAAATTCTATAATGGCAAATTAATAAGCGATATAATTGAACTTGAAGATAGTTTTGGATGCCAAATTTCAATCACTGGAAAAGGTTTAAAGGATTTGGTTGTCAACTATCCTTACGTTTTTGAAGTTAGTGAAGTTGAACAGGTATCGGGGATTACAGGCACAGATACAGGCACATTTGATTTTGATTTAGAGGTTTTGCCTCCAGCAAGTGATGCTCCAGAAGTTGGAATAATTGATAGTGGAATTATGGAAGGTCATAAATTTTTAGTTTCTGCTATCAAAAAAGAAAAATCAAGGTCTTATGTAAATGGTGACTCATCTGTTGATGATAAGGTTGAAAAAGGAGGACATGGGACAAAAGTTGCAGGAGCGGTGTTATATCCAAATGGGATTTCTCATTTGGCAGGAACGTATCAACTGCCTTGTTTTGTTAGAAATTTGAGAGTTTTAAATAGTGAGAATGAATTAGAACATCAATTTCCGGCTGAATTAATGCAGAAAATTGTAAATGAAAATCTAGATTGTAAAATTTTTAATCTTTCAATTTGCTCTAAAATTCCTTATAGAAAAAAACATATGAGTTTATGGGCTGCAATGTTAGATAAATTAATACATGAAAAAAAAGTTTTATTTATTGCAGCCTCTGGAAACATTACACGAAAAGTTATTAATCATTATATAACAAATGATGTAGAATATCCTCATTATTTATCTCTTCCATATTGTAGGTTAGCAAATCCAGCACAAAGTAGTTTTTCGATTGTGGTTGGTTCTATAAATCATTTGTCTTTAGATACTGAAGATTGGAAATCAATAGGGGATGAAAATGAAGTAGCACCGTATTCTAGAATTGGAAGTGGTATTTGGGGACATATTAAGCCTGATGTCGTAGAGTATGGTGGAGGTATGCAAATTTCAAAAAACGGAATAAATACAATAAGTAATAAAGATACATCAATTGAATTGTTACGTTCTGGGGGTAGGGCATTTAATAAAGAAAGTGTTGGAACTTCTTTTGCTACTCCAAAGGTTACGCATATTGTAGCAGAGCTTCTAAAACTTTATAAAGATGAAGACATCAATTTAATCAGGGCATTATTAGTTCAAGGAGCAAGACTACCAAATGAATTCTTTTATCATCCTACAAAATTAAGTATTCAGCATTTTGGTTATGGAGTTCCTTCTTTAAGAAGGGTTACGGAGAATACGGAACATAGAATAACTTTTTATAACACTAATTTCATAAAGGCAGAAGAGGGACTAATTTATTCTTTAAAAATTCCACAAGAATTAAGAGAACAAGGTGATGAATATAAAATTCTTATAGAAGTAACACTTGCATATACTGCTAAAAATAGAAGGACAAGGCAAAAAACTAAATCTTATTTTTCTACTTGGCTTGAATGGAAAAGTTCCAATTTATTTGACACATATGAGGAGTTTAAAGATAGAACTCTATCAGAACTTGAAGGGGAAAAAATTGAAACTTATGAAAGAAGCAATGGTGGGGCAATTCAATGGAAGATAAGGGAAAGGAGTAGCTGGGGAGAAGTTGAAGAAATAAGTAGAAATAAGAGTTCCTTACAAAAGGATTGGGTTATTTTAAATTCGTATGATTTACCTGAGGAGCTTCATTTCGCTATTGTCGCTCATAAAGGATGGGATTTATATAAAGAACCCACTCCTTATGCGATTACTGTTTCTATAGAGATTTTGGGAGCTGATATTCCAATATACGAATCAATTAGAATTGAAAATGAAGTAGAATTACCAATAGAAACATAATTAATTTTGAGGCAGTACAATAATCGTACAAATTTTAAAAACAGAAAACCCTAAATATTTGACTTTTAAATATTTAGGGTTTTGTTTTGTGGAGTTGGAGGGATTCGAACCCTCGTCCAAACAAGCAATACATAAGATTTCTACATGCTTATTCTACCATTGATTTTCGACTGAAGGCAGAGGATAGACACCCAACATCCAGCTTATCTTCTAAAGTTTTCGAGTTTCAGCCGAAGCGTCAGAAACCTTATTTCTACATTCCTATATCTCAGGATCAAACGCCGTAGAACGGAGCATTTGTGAGATATCTTGCTTCCTTACTATCTTCAGGAAAGCGCTTGAATCTTACTTTATTCGGATTAAGCTGCAAGAGCGAACTCTTCGTTGCCAGTTAAAGTTGTGTAGCAAGGGATTTAAGAGATCGCGCTACGGTTCTCTGCATGCTTACTTACCCATTGATCTTGCTGTCGAAACCAGTCAACCCCATGAATAAAGTGAATGCAAAGATAGAGATTTTTGTTTAAATACAGTTAATATCGCACATTGCTTTTTAAATATAGCAGGGAATTGTACATAAAACCTGCCGACAATTACATAGCCGGCAGGTGAAGATTGATTAATCCCTGTTTTTTAACAGAACCCATCCCGATATTTCTACCGGTTTTTTACTGATCCTGTCTTCCCAGAATAATCTATACCAATAGGTGTCGGAAGGAAGGGGATTGTCAAGGTACCTTCCATTCCAGATTGGAGTTTTCGTGCTGATTTTGAAAATTTCTTTTCCATACTTATCAAATATACTTCCCTGGAAGTTTCCATATTTACTGATCTCACTGAAATTGATAACATCATTTTTACCATCGCTGTTGGGTGTGATTACATTCGACATAAAGAAAGTATAATAAGTAGAGTTCGTTTCACATAAGGCACCTGTGTTTCTTACTTTAATAGGATATTGAGTATTTCTCATCACATTCGTAAATACATTCGAAGACTGCCACGTGATTCCTCCGTCGATGGAATATTCTGCGGGAAGATTTCCGCTGTTCTTTATATTAATGGTGAGCGTAGGGTCTTTATAAACAATACTTAAAATTTCAGGAGTCACGATGTAGTTTACCGTAGCTGTAAATGTTTTTGAACAAATTCCGTTGCTTATCGTTACAGAATAAGTTCCTGCCAGTTCTACATTGATGGTACGTGTTGTTGCACCGGTACTCCAGAGATAGGTGTAGCTAGGTCCTGCTCCGGCATCCAGTATGGATTTATCACCTTTGCAGATTTCGATATCGTGTAATGTTGAAACTATTTCAGGAACAACCTTGATGGTTATCGTAGCTGGTGTTTGTGCAGAGCATCCATTGGCTCCGGTTCCCGTTACCGTATAAGTTGTAGTGATAGTCGGTGATACATTTTGTGTATTTCCGGTGCCAGTAAGTCCTGTCCAGGCATAAGTCGCAGCTCCTGTTGCCGTTAATAGCACTGATTCTCCCAGGCAGATTGTAAGTTTAGGTGCGGAAACACTTATTGTCGGTGGTGTTGTGTTTTTTATGACTGTTACAGAAGTCTGACTGCTACATCCGAAAGGTGTTGCGCTTGTGATGGTAAGTGTATAGGTCCCGCCATTATTGACTGTTGGAGTTAAAGTGTTTGCTCCGGAAACAATCACTCCTCCGTTGCTGGCAGCCCATGAAAATGTTGAGCCCGGTTGGTAAATTGAAGCCGTTGCATTTAAAGTAATTTGTGAGTTTGTACAAGTAATCTGTGCAGGAGGAGCAATATTCACAATGATGGCAGCATCCATAACTACTGTCACGGATTTTTGATATTGACAGCCGGAAGGGGTTGTTATTGTAACTGTATAAATTCCTGGGACAGTAACGGTATTAACAGCTCCGTTCACACCATTTGACCAGACAAAAGTATTTCCGGTTCCCTGCGCAGATGCATTGAGTGTCGTTGAAGATCCCTGACAGAAAGTTAGATTTCCAGATATATTGATGTTAGGATTGGTTTCTGATACAATGGTTACAGATGCCGGAGTGCTGGAACATAGCCCGTTTGAGCCTGTTAAAGTATAAGTTCCGGGAGTGGTAATAGTAATAGATGGTGTTGTGGCGCCTGTTGACCATGTGTTTCCTGTTGCATTGCTTGATGTTAAAGTCACACTTCCTCCATAGCAGATCGTGGCAGATGATGCTGTAATGGTTGGTACAGGAAATTGAGTAACGGAAAGCTGCAATTGGGACACTTTAAAACATGTTGATGATTTCACACGGACATAGACCGTAGCATTTCCTGAAGTATAAGTTGTAGGATTCGGAATAATATTCAGGTTTCCTGCAAGTGCATCCGCCTGATTGACATAGTAATCAAAACTGATATTGGCGGTCGTGCTGATATTCGGTTGAGCTGAGGTAAGATCAAAAACAGCAGTCGCTGCATTGGAACATTGGCTTAAGCTTGAATTCTGAATAGTAGGAACAACACCTTGTGTTACCGTCACAGACTTTGTGTATTCACAATTGGCCGGCGTTTTTACGGTTACCGTATAAGTTCCCGGCGCCGTAACTGAAACAATATTTCCTGTTGCACCCGTAGACCAGGTATACGTATTTCCTGTTCCGATTGAAGAGGCGGTGAGCTGTGTACTTGTCGGTTCGCAAAGCAATAAATTTCCGGTAATTTCTACATTAGGATTGTTTTCCTGGGTGATAGTTGTGGAAGCGGGAGTGCTCGTGCAGGTTCCACTTGTATTGGTTAAAGTGTAAGTTCCGGGAGTTGTAATCGTGATGGATGGTGTTGTTGCACCGGTAGACCACGTATTTCCTGTTGTCATACTTGATGTTAAAACAACGTTTCCTCCATAGCAGATCGTCGGTGATGATGCGGTAATCGTAGGAGTTATTGATTGAGTGATATTTAATTGTAATTGAGCTATTTTAAAACACGTTCCTGATTTTACACGCACATATACTGTAGCATTTCCCGAACTGTAAGCTGCCGGAGTGGCAATAGTATTGAGGTTTCCCGCGAGCGCATCCGCTTGATTCACATAATAATCAAAGCTCACATTAGCGGTGGTACTGATGTTCGGCTGTGCTGAGGTAAGATCAAAAACAGCAGTCGCTGAAATGGAGCATTGACTTAAACTTGAATTCTGAACAACCGGAACGACCCCTTGAGTCACTGTTACGGATTTTGTATACTGACAGTTGGCAGGTGTCTTTACCGTGACCGTATAAGTTCCCGGCGTTGTAACTGAAATAGTATTCCCCGTTGCACCCGTAGACCATGTATAAGTATTTCCAGTTCCGTTTGAAGAAGCGGTAAGTTGAGAAGCTGTAGATTCGCAGAGTACAAGATTTCCTGTTATATCTACAGAAGGGTCGGTGTCCTGAGTAATGGTGACAGAAGCCGGACTGCTTGTACAGACTCCATTCGTACTCGTTAAAGTATAGGTTCCTGGAGTTGTTACGGTGATAGTAGGTGTGGTGTCTCCTGTAGACCAGGTATTTCCCGTGGTGTTATTCGAGGTTAGCGTAATACTTCCCCCGGAGCATAGAACAGTAGCTGAAGGTGTTATGGCAGCTGTGAGACTCTTATTTTTAAAAACAATCGCGTTGGTTTGTTTACAGGCATTAATGGTGCTGCCCGAACTGTTCGGATCATGATAATTAATGTTATAATAATAGGTAGTCGTAGTATTGACATTAGCCGGTGCTGTAATAGGATTGGTTCCTGCTGCTGCATTATTGGCGTTATTAAAATAAGTGACGGTAAAATTAGGATTTCCATTCAGTATACCTGTGGATAAAGTGCTGAAGTCGAAAAGAGCAGTCGTTCCGCAAATCCCTATTTCCCGCGGTGAATTGGCGTTTGCGCCCGGTGTTCCCGGTGGAATGAACGGATTCGGAGCTGCCGCAGAATTATTGAAAGGGGAAACAAAAGTTGCGGTTCCTCCCCAGGTCAGATTAAAAGTGTAAACAGTAGCAGACCAGTTATCCAGATATAAATAATAAGTCTGTCCCGCCAAAACATCCATATACCGGCAGTAAGGATCTGTATTTCCGCCCGCTGACATCGTGTTATTGTTGGTCATATTCATTCCTGTGCTGGTAAGGGCACCTGAGGCATTACACCGGATGGGAGATCCCAGATTGTTGCAGCTCGCGTTAGGCCCATAAATCGCCCAGTCATAATCTACAGGTCCTGTAGGAACAAGATTAAAAGTTAGTGTACCGCTTGTTGCAATAGTGAATTTGTACCAGACAGAATGATGCTCACCGGATAAGCATCCTCCAACGTCCTCGTTGATATTTCCAATTCCGGAAGGGGTGTAGTTGATATTGGAGTTTCCGCATACTGTAATAGCTGAGCTGCAGTCTTCCTGTGCAGAAAGGGATGTGCAGAAAATGAATAAAAACAGGAGGAGTAGTTTTCTTATCATATCGGAAGAAGGGGTTTGTGAAATAAAGTTTTTAGCAAATGGGTATTGTCTTATAAATGAATGATTTGAATAGGAGAGGTGTTGTGAATCACAACTAAAAAGGAGTAGTAGGGGAAGAAGTGTTCTTTTCCTGAGTTTTCATAGCAGTCTGGTTTTTAGAGTTTTAATAATTACAAATCTATTGAAATAAATTTATTTTAATAGATTTCGGTTATATTTTAAATTAATTCGATAATTAAGTTAAAATTGTAAACATTTTAGACTAAAAACTATTAAATAATATCGTTTAAATAATCGATTGAATGAAAATAATATCGGTGAAATTATTTTTAAATGATATTATTTGTGAATTAATGAAAAAATGCTAACTTTGCAATCCAAAATGAGATGTAAAATATGTTAATAATTCCAGTAAAAGATGGGGAATCCATCGACAGAGCTTTAAAAAAATATAAAAGAAAATTTGATAAAACGGGTACAGTTCGTCAATTAAGATCTAGACAAGCGTTTATTAAGCCTTCTGTAACTTTAAGACAATCTAGACTAAAAGCCGCTTACAAACAAAGAGGCCTTAGTAAGGAAGAACAGGCTTAAGATTTTTCTTAACCACATATAATTCACTTCTTAAATATTCGTATATTTGAGAGGTGAATTTTTGTTTTTATACCTTAAGTGATGTTGGATAAATATATAGAATATGTACAGTTCGAAAAGAGGTATTCTCCTCATACCGTTACAAGCTACAAAAAAGACCTTGACGATTTTTCCCATTTCTACCTCAAAACAGAAGGTTCCGAAGATATTTCCAAAGCCGACAAAAAAGTCATCAGAAATTTTATCGTTGAATTAAGTGAAAATAATATTTCAAAAAGAAGTATCAATAGAAAATTATCCACTTTAAGAAGTTTTTATCTTTTTCTTTTAAAAATCGGGGAAATCAAAGTTTCTCCCGCAGAAAGTATCTCTTCCCTTAAGTTTTACGCTGAAAAACAGATTCCTATATCACAGGAAGAAATGCAGACCCTTAGCGATCGCGTCCTCCCGGAGCATCATGATCTCCTCGATCAGTGTATTATTGAAGTATTATATCAGACGGGAATGCGTAAAGCCGAGCTTTGTGGCCTGATGTTTGAGTATGTAAACATAAGCGGAAAGGAGCTAAGGGTAATAGGAAAGGGAAATAAAGAACGCTTTATTCCCATCTCCGAAAATCTGTCTCATCTGCTGGAAAGTTACCTCGAAATAAGGAAACCCGAAGACCCATATAAATCATATTTTTTCGTAAATAAAAAGGGGAAAAAACTCTCCGAAAAATTTGTTTATGTGGTAGTTAATAAGTACCTTAGTCTTGTAACTACGAAAGAAAAAAGAAGTCCTCACATCCTTCGGCATAGCTTTGCTACGCATGTTTTGGATAATGGGGCGGAGATCTCCAAAGTAAAAAAAATATTAGGGCATTCCAGTCTTGCAAGTACTCAGGTCTATACGAATGCCAATATTGAACAATTGAAAAAAGTGTTTAATCAGGCTCATCCCAGAGCATCTAAAAAAGAAGAATTATGAAGATCACAGTTCAATCAATTGGTTTAACTCCACACGAACCATTAGAATCACACATTGACAAAAAAGTAAGCAAGTTGGAAACCTTCTATGATAAAATTCATGAGTGCAAGGTGTTCCTAAAAGTTGAAAACGCTTCGGATAGAAACAATAAAACTACCGAACTTATCTTAGCCGTTCCGGGTGACGATATCGTCGTAAAAAAGACATCTGAAACTTTTGAAGAAAGTTTGGACCTTTGCGTTGATACAGCTAAAAAGCTACTAATCAAGAAAAAAGAGATGGCGTAGAAAAAAAAGATAAAAAAAGTCATAAAAAAGTTTGAGAATTCAAAAAAACCGTTCTATATTTGCACTCGCAAAAAGGGAACAGCGTTCTTTTGAATTCTTTTTGTTTATGCCTCCATAGCTCAGTTGGCTAGAGCAGCTGATTTGTAATCAGCAGGTCGTGGGTTCGAGTCCCTCTGGAGGCTCTTTTAATATAAACATTCGGGAAGATTCCAGAGTGGCTAAATGGGACTGACTGTAACTCAGTTGCTTCGGCTTCGCAGGTTCGAATCCTGCTCTTCCCACAGTTTATATTTTAAAAAAAAGTTTTGCAGGTTTCAAGAAAATTTCTTAGATTTGCAAACCGTTAAACCAATAGTTTTGGAAACAAAATTGCGAAAGTAGCTCAGTTGGTAGAGCGTCAGCCTTCCAAGCTGAATGTCGCGAGTTCGACCCTCGTCTTTCGCTCAAAAAGTCAGACTGAAAAGAATGATTTTTTTAACTACTGAAAAGCTTAGAGTAGAATTTTCTCAAAAGCTTTCAGTCACAACATTAAAATTGCCTCCATAGCTCAGTTGGCTAGAGCAGCTGATTTGTAATCAGCAGGTCGTGGGTTCGAGTCCCTCTGGAGGCTCAATTTTAATATAAACATTCGGGAAGATTCCAGAGTGGCTAAATGGGACTGACTGTAACTCAGTTGCTTCGGCTTCGCAGGTTCGAATCCTGCTCTTCCCACAGTTTATATTAAAAAAAATCTTGCAGATTTAAAAGGATTTTCCTAGATTTGCAAAGCGTTTACCAATAGTTTTGGAAACAAAATTGCGGAAGTAGCTCAGTTGGTAGAGCGTCAGCCTTCCAAGCTGAATGTCGCGAGTTCGACCCTCG
This sequence comes from Chryseobacterium sp. OV279, assembly GCF_900128945.1. Taxonomy (GTDB): domain Bacteria; phylum Bacteroidota; class Bacteroidia; order Flavobacteriales; family Weeksellaceae; genus Chryseobacterium. Next base: position 247,579 of record NZ_FQUD01000001.1, read on the forward strand.
TCTTCCGCTCAAAGAAAATCACGCTGATTAGTGTGATTTTTTTTTAGTTAGTGCCGACTTAGCTCAGCGGTAGAGTGCTTCCTTGGTAAGGAAGAGGTCACGGGTTCAAGTCCCGTAGTTGGCTCTCCAGATTTCCCGAATTTCCTTCGGGATTTTTTTTTGCCCAAAATTTTCCACAGTTCAAAATAAAGGATCAAAGATCAGGTCCAAAAGTAGTGGAATAAACAAAAATTAATTTGCTCTCGCAGATGATAAAGATAAAGCAGATTATTAAAAAGTAAAATCTGCTCAATCTCTATAATCTGCGTGAAATTTTCAAATTATTATAAATTGATTCCCTTAATCAGGATCCATGCAATTGATTCCTTCTTTGCAACCTTATAGGAGGTGATATTAAAATCAAACTTTGCATGGTCAAAAAAATACTATTTTCTCACCAAATTGTACACCAGGTTGCTTTTAAAAAATAGTAACTGAGAGTTTTTCGTTCTGAATGATCTGAGCTGATAACAGACTTTAATTATAAATTTAAATGAAAAACGGTTTTCAAAATGCTGTCTGAATTATTTTATCGTGATAGCAGGTAAGCAGAAATCATAAAATTTTCGTTAAATTCGTATCAAATAAATTTTTGATGAATATTCTTTTATTGGAAGATGACCTTATTCTCTCGGCAGAACTCTGCAGGTTTTTGGAATCGAACAGCTTTACCTGTGACAAAATCTATGACGGTGAAACCTTTCTCCGCCAGATTAAAAACAATACCTATGACCTGTATCTGCTGGATATTAATGTTCCTAAAATAAACGGGCTGGATGTCTGCCAGACTATCCGTTCTTTCGATAAAAATACACCCATCATCATTATTTCTGCTTACGGAGATATTTCCGATAAAAAGGATGCCTTCACAAGACTGGCCGACGATTATCTGGTAAAACCTTTTCAGTTTGAAGAATTGTTACTAAGAATGAACTCCCTGTTGAGGAGAAAAGCACCATCTGACACGGCAGATCAGGATATCATCAGAGTAGACGACCTTATCATCAATAAAACAGAGCAGAAAGTGTACAGAGCAGGCAATGAAATAGCTCTTACACTAAAAGAATTTCAGTTGCTGGTGTATCTTGCCGAAGCGCAGGGAAGGACTGTTTCCAAACAGCAGATCACTGAACATGTATGGGAGCATAACTTCAATACGAATACCAATACTGTAGAAGTCTACATCAATTTTCTGAGAAAGAAGATTGATAAAGATTTTAAACTGAAACTGATACACACCCGTTCCGGATTCGGATATTACCTAAGCCCATTGTAGATGTCTTTAAAAAGAAAGATAGCATTAACGATCAGTATCGCTTTTTCCCTGCTTTTTGCAATGGTGATGGCGGTTATCTATCTGTCTTTTAATGATTTCAGAAGAGATGAGTTTAAAGAAAGATTCAGGCAGCGTCTTGAATTTACCTCCCACTTCATTTCAAAGTCTAAAGATTTCGAAGAAGAGGCTCCGATTTTTTTTAATGAAAACTCAGATAACATCCTTCTTAATGAAACCATATTAATTTTCAACAGCGAGAAAGAACTGATCTACAGCACCATCAAAGACAGAAATGTCACCTGGGACAGTGCCCTTCTCAAAGAGCTGGATGAAAAGAAAATCATATACACGGAAAAAACAGTTCCCGAAATCTATGCAGCGCTCCGGAATATCAATGGTGAAAATTATTACATCCTCACCAGCGCACTAGATACCAACGGAAAATCGAAACTGGAATACCTTAAATACCTTTTGATCACAGCGTATGTAATGAGTACCCTTCTGATCGGGTTTTTCAGTTATTACTTTATGGGACAGTTCCTCCGTCCTCTGGAAGATCTGAATACCGAAATCTCGGAAGTGACGGCTCATAAGCTCACAAAACAAATTCCCGTTCAGGAGTCGAATGATGAAATTAATGTGCTGGCTAAATCATTTAATACCATGATTGCAAGGCTGGACGATGTTTTTCAGTCACAGAAAGATTTTACAGCAAGTGCTTCCCATGAAATCAGGACTCCTATTACCAGGATGGCATTTCAGCTTGAAAACCTGATCAAGTTTGAAGAACATTCACCAGAGACTTTAACTTCCTTAAAACAGATCCAGAAAGATGTGTACCAGCTATCGGATCTTACCAATTCTCTTTTACTCCTTACCAAATTTGATAAGGAAAATATTCAGAGTATTTATGAAGAAGTAAGAATTGACGAAGTTATTTTCGAAGCCTTCGAAGCGGTAGAAAAAAGCTACCCATCTCTGAAAATGGATTTCCTGATCTCTGAAGATACTTCCGAAAACGGTCTTCTGACCATAAGCGGGATCCAATCTCTGCTGGTGATTGTCTTTATCAATCTCTTTAAAAACGCAGCGGTCTATTCTGATGATGAAGAAGTAGATGTTTTGATCACGGAAACCAATGATCAGCTTACCGTAGATGTCATTTCCCGTGGCAATACGATTCCTGAAGAAGAACAGGCTAAATTATTTGAAGCCTTTATGCGCGGAAATAATTCCCAAAACATTTCCGGTTCCGGCCTCGGCCTCCGCATTGTGAAAAGAATTCTTGAATACCATGGCGCAGAGATCATATATTCTTCTCCTTCTGAACAGACCAATACGTTTAGCGTAATCTTTAGCAAGCATCTATAATTAAGTCCTCACTTTGTACTTCTGTAATAAGTGAGCTTCCTGTCTTTCATCTTGTAATTCTTCCGACAAATACAGCATTTATCGATGTTCATAAGCCAAATTTAATTTTTTTTTAAGGCTCCTTTAAGGTCGTTTTAATCGTATAGCGGCAATTTTGTACCATAAATAAAGATAGAATGAACAAAATTGCAGGGCTGTTTATTGCCATTTCCTCATTCATGGCAGGGCAGCAACAGATGTCACTTTTGGACTGTGAAGAGGCTTTTCAGAAAAACAATCTTCAGCTTCTCGCAGAACAGTACAACATCAACATGGCCGATGCAGATATCCTGCAGGCTAAGATATGGGAACTTCCACAGCTAAGCGGACAGATCAACGCCTACAATCCTGAAGGTAAGAAAGCCTTTGATATAGGGCACGCCAAAGGGGCAGAGATCACCCAGCTGATCTATATGGGCGGAAAAAAGAAAAACGAAATTGCTTTTGCAAAATCAAACAAAGAACTGGCCCAGCTTCAGTTTTCGCAGCTTCTGGTGGATCTCAGAACTCAACTTCACGCAGGGTATTTCAATCTGTATTACGAAAAACTGAAACTGGATAATACCAATAAGCAGTTAGGATACATGAATGACCTTTTAAGTGCTTACCGTGCACAATCTGCCAAAGGTAACGTTTCCCTCAAAGACGAAGTAAGACTGCAGAGTCTCGTGATCCAGCTTAATAACGATAAACTGGGCATCAATAAAAACATCCTTGAATTTGAGCAGAATTTAAAAGTCCTTACAGGAATCTCAGATGATATAGAACCCCAGCTTTCTGAGGTGGATGCCAAAGAAATTCTTGCGGCTCAGCCTTTCGGAGACGAAGATGAATTGAAGAAAAAAGCCCTGGAAAATAATTCCGATTACCAATATTTTTTAAAATTAATAGACAACAGCAAACTATACGCACAATGGCAGAAATCTCTGAATGTTCCGGATCTTAATGTAGGAGCCGGATGGGATCAGAACGGTGGAACCTTTAAAAACGAGGTGAATCTGATGGTGGGAATTCCGTTACCCTTATGGAAATCCAATCAGGGAAATGTGGTAAAAGCCAATTTCGCCATTCAGCAGAATCAGAAAAATGCTGATTATCAGAAACTGAATCTTGAAACCAAAGTACAGTCTGCCTATAAAACCTGGAAAAGCCAGTACGACCAGCTTGCCGAGATCAAATCTACAGACCTTAGCAATATGGAACTGGTGTATGACGGAATGCTGAAAAATTTCAGAAAAGGAAACGTCAACCTTATAGAATTTACAGATTTCATGGACAGCTACAGACAAACGGCGCTCCAGATCTATGATATGAAGAATGAAATCATGCAGTCGGCAGAACAACTTAATCAACTAATACAAACGAAAATCTTCTATTAAGCTATGAAAAAATATATAATCCCTGTACTGATAGCCCTTTCATTATTATCATGTACCAAAAAAGAGGAAGAAAAAGCACCACAGGCAAAGAAAGGTTTTGAACTGAGCAACACCATGCTTAATTCTATCGCTCTCGCCAAAGTGGAAACGAAAAATATAGAAGACCAATACAGCTTTTACGGAAAGATTTCTGCCGATAAAAACAGTTATATCGATGTATATCCTTTAGTAGGCGGAAATGTTTTGAGTGTAAATGCCGAACTTGGAGATTACGTGAGAAAAGGGCAAGTGCTGGCTACGATCAGAAGTACCGAGCTGGCCGAAGTTCAGAAAGATGTAAGTGATGCGAAGACAGACCTTGTGGTGGCTCAGAATAATCTGCGTGTTGCCAAAGAAATGTACGAAGGTAAGCTGAATACGGAAAGAGAAGTTCTTGAAGCCAGAAGTGTCGTACAGAAAGCCCAGGACCAAATGCAGAGAGCTACAGCCGTAAGTACAGTTTATAATGTGAAAAAGGGAAATATCTACAGCGTTCTTGCCCCTATCAGCGGATATGTCGTTCAGAAAAACATCAATAAAGATATGCAGCTGAGAAGCGACAGAAGCGAAAATATTTTTGACGTAGCCAATACGACGAATGTATGGGCCATCATGAATGTAAATGAAGCTGATATTGATAAAATAAGCCTGGGAATGAAAGCGCAGGTTTCCACACTTTCCTATCCGGATAAAGTTTTTGACGGAAGAATTGATAAGATATTCAAAATTATCGATCCCGAAACCAACTCCATGCAGGCAAGAGTCGTACTGGATAACGCTAATGGTCTGCTGATCCCGGAAAGTAAGGCAACCATTAAAGTATCAAGTTCTGAGAACAGTACAGCGCTTACAGTTCCTTCAAAAGCCGTTATTTTCGATGACAACAGAAGTTTTGTCGTTGTTTTCAAATCCAGAACCGATATTAAAGTGAAAGAAATAAAGATATTAAAGCAGGTGGGAGATATCACCTATGTATCCGGAGGCCTGTCTGAAGGAGAAGAAGTGATTACCAACAATCAGTTATTGATTTATCGCTCTTTAAATAGTTAATACGTTTTAAACCATTAAGAGTATTTTAAGCTGTAAAAAGGTACAAGAAGAGATAAGAAGGAAGCTGAAAAATATCTTCAGATATTTCCTTAATCAAGCTTAAAACCTGAACTTTTCTTAATGGTGCAATTAAAATAGTAACGGACTTAAAATAATATTTCTTTCAACGGCTTTTTTAGGTCACCAACTTAATCTATCATGAATAAATTCATTAAAAATATAATTGCTTTCTCGTTAAAAAACAAAGCATTTACCTTTATCTGGGTAGCTATTTTGGCGATTGCGGGTTTTATAAGTTTCAAGAATATGCCCATTGAAGCTTTCCCCGATGTTACCAATACCCAGATTGTCATTATAACCCAATGGAATGGACGTAGCGCAGAAGAAGTGGAACGTTTTGTCACTACGCCCATCGAATTGGCCATGAGCCCGGTCCAGAAGAAAACGAGTGTGAGAAGTACCACGATGTTTGGGCTCTCTATCGTTAAAATTCTTTTCGACGATGGGGTGGATGATACTTTCGCCAGAAATCAGGTGAATAACCAATTAAGAACCGTAAGCCTTCCTGATGAGGTGGATCCGGAAGTTCAGCCACCCTACGGGCCTACCGGGGAAATTTTCAGATATACCCTGGAAAGTAAAACAAAGGATTCTAGAGAGCTGCTTACCCTGCAGAACTGGGTGATCGACCGTGCACTGAGAGGGGTTCCGGGCGTTGCAGACATCAATGTTTTCGGAGGTCAGGATAAAGTTTTCGAATTGAGTATTGATCCGAGAGCTTTGGATAAATACAATCTGACGCCGCTTCAGGTGTATGATGCCGTTACCAAAAGCAATTTAAATGTAGGAGGTGATGTGATCGAGAAAAACGGACAGGCCTATGTGGTAAGAGGAATAGGTCTTGTAAAATCTGTGGCAGACATTGGAAATATTACGATCCAGAATGACAGCGGAAACCCAGTACTGGTAAGATATGTAGCAGATGTCCACGAAAGTTCTATGCCGAGAGTAGGGCAGGCCGGTCTAAATAAACATGAAGACACGGTAGAAGGAATTGTGGTGATGAGAAAAGGGGAGAACCCGAGAGAAGTTCTGGTTGGAGTAAAAGCGAAGATCAAAGAACTTAATGAAAAAGTCCTTCCGAAAGATGTCAAAATGGTAACGTTCTACGACCGTGATAACCTGATGGACTTTACGACGCACACCGTGATGCACAACCTGATCGAGGGAATCATTCTGGTTACGGTGATCGTCCTGATTTTTATGGCGGACTGGAGAACGACATTTATCGTTTCCATTATTATTCCGCTGTCCCTGTTATTTGCATTTTTATGCTTAAAACTCGCCGGAATGAGTGCGAACCTGCTTTCATTGGGAGCGGTAGACTTCGGGATCATTATTGACGGAGCCGTCGTCATGGTGGAAGGGCTCTTTGTGATGCTCGACCACAAAGCCCTCAAATACGGAACAGAAAAATTTAATAAACTCTCAAAAGGAGGCTGGATCAAGCAGACAGGAACAGGCTTAGGAAAAGCGATCTTCTTTTCAAAATTAATTATCATCACCTCCCTGATTCCTATTTTCTCATTCCAGAAAGTGGAAGGAAAGATGTTCTCGCCGCTGGCATTTACATTAGGATTTGCACTAATAGGAGCATTGATATTTACACTGACGCTGGTTCCGGTTCTTTCCCACATCCTATTAAACAAGAATGTAAGAGAAAAAAACAATCCGTTTGTCAATTTCTGGGACAGAATTGTACTAAAAGGATTCAACTATACCTTTAGACATAAAAAGATGAGTTTAATTGTTGCCATATCTTTCATGGTGGTCACCTTATTCTCCGGAAAATTCTTAGGAACGGAATTCCTGCCGCAGCTGAATGAAGGTTCACTCTGGATCACCGCGGAAATGCCGATGAGTTCATCATTAAAGGAATCATTGAAAACAGCAGATCTTTTAAAGAAAGATATTATGAGCTTCTCTGAAGTGACCGATGTGCTGGCTCAGACAGGACGTAGTAATGACGGAACAGACCCGAACGGATTCGGATTTGTACAGTTTGCTGTCAACCTTAAGCCTAAAGATGAATGGAAACGGAAGATCAGCTATGAAGAACTGATTGAAGAGATTGATAAAAAACTCAGAAGTTACCAGGGAATTACCTTTAATTATTCCCAGCCGATCTCAGATAATGTGGCAGAAGCCGTAGCCGGTTTCAAAGCAGAAAATGGAATCAAGATCTACGGAGACAATCTCGAAACTTTAGATAAACTGGCTGATCAGGTATTAAAACAGATCAAAAATGTAGAAGGGGTAAAAGATCCGGGAATCATTAAAAATATCGGACAGCCGGAAGTAAGCGTGGTGCTGGACAGAGATAAAATGGCGGCTTATGGTGTAATGCCGGATGATGCACAATCAGTGTTGGAAATGGCGTTCGGAGGGAAAACTGCTTCGGAAATGTTTGACGGGGAAAGAAAATTTCCGATCCGTCTCCGTTATTCCCAGGAATACAGAAAGGATGAGAATGATATCGCTTCATTAATGGTCCCTACACAGGGTGGCGCAAAAATTCCACTGAAAGAGATCAGTACCATTGTAAAAGATAACGGAGCCGCATTTATTTACAGAGATGATATTAAACGATACATCGGGGTTAAATTCTCGATCCGTGACCGTGACTTGGGAAGCACCATTGCCGATGCGCAGAAAAAAGTAGCGAATATTGATCTTCCGGATGGCTATTCCATCGGATGGACAGGTCAGTTTGAAAATCAGCAGAGAGCTTCACATAGGCTTGCGCAGGTAGTTCCGATCAGTATTCTTGGAATTTTCTTCTTACTGTTTATCCTGTTTGGAAATATGAAAGATTCGTTATTGGTACTAGCGAATGTACCTTTCGCACTGATCGGGGGAATTATTGCCCTTCACCTGACCAGAATGAATTTCGGAATTTCCGCAGGAGTAGGAATGATTGCCCTGCTCGGAATCTGTATCCAGAACGGAGTCATCCTAATCACAGAGTTTCATCAGAATGTCAAGGACGGATTGACTTTGGATAATGCCATATTAAATGGGGTAAAATCCAGAACCCGCCCTGTTATCATGACTGCCCTGATGGCTTCGATAGGATTGATGCCGGCTGCATTGTCCACAGGGATCGGTTCGGAGTCTCAGAAACCTTTAGCCATCGTCATTATCGGAGGATTGATTACAGCGACGGTATTAACACTCTTGATCTTCCCGATTATCTTCTGGATCTTCAACAGAACAAAGAAGTCCCAACAGATTTAAAATTTCTTCTATCTATATTAAGTGAAGCGCGGAAAACATAGTTTTCCGCGCTTCTTGGTATCGAAATAATTATTATGAGTCTTTTTAAAATCCTAATCCTACAGCAAAAGCTTTTACGGTATTAGGGTAATCAGAAACGGCTGTTGCAGCTCCCGATGTTGTATTGACGGTGTATAATTTCGTTGAGGTTCCTACAGTAGCCATCAGATACGCTTTCTGGCTTGCACTTCCGATATCAAAACCGTTCGCATTCGTAATATTGATGCCTAAAGAACCGGTTTCTACCAGAGTTCCGTTATTCGGAGGCGTTTGCTGGTATAATTTATCTGTATTATGATCGATCACAAATAGAGTAGTAGATGTAGCACCTGCAAAATTATTGGTATAAGCTGCAGCACCAATCATCGCTGTAACCGGACTGATAGTCGTGTCTACTGCTGTGATACCTCCGGTAACAGGATCTAAACGAAGATTTTGTCCGGTATTGCTTACGACGCGTATTTTATCAACCATTGGATTGAAATCAAATCCGAAATCCGTTCCTGCCAGTAAAGTAGCGAAAGGTGAACTTCCCACAGCCGTAGCAGCCCCGGTTCCTAAATTAATTGTATAAATTCTGCTTGAACTTCCCAAAGCATACAATTGCCCGTTCAAAGGACGGAAATCTATTCCTAAAATATTTTCTCCGGTCTGAAGTCCTGCCACTGTTTTTGAAACCGGCATCGGGCTGTTTGGATTGAAGATTTGAAGATTATTTGAATTATCGATGGCATAAGCTACCGCTTCAGTAGGAATCGCAAGATCTATAATAGCCTGTGGAAAAGATCCTATAAAAGTGGCTTTACCGCTGTTCAGATCCAGCACATGTAATTTTTCGTTTAAGGCCAGTAAAGAGGTGCTGTTATCAAATTTAATATCAAAAGCAGCCTGTCCTGAGAAAGTAGCTCCAAGACTTCCTACTTCCACTAAAGTTCCGTTATTAGGAGGATCCTGCTTAAATAACTTTCCGGAAACGGGATCAATATCGTATAAAACAGTGGAGGAAGCACCTGCTTTGCTGTTGGTATAGGCTACCCCGTTAATGCTTGGCGTTCCTGCACCGGAGATATTGGTATCGGTTGCTGCCACGGCTCCCGTTTCAGGGTGAAGTCTTAAATTTTGTCCGGTATTACTCACCAATCGGATTCTGTCTACCGTTGGATTAAAATCAATAGAAGCGATCGTTCCGGAAACTGCAGGTGTGAAAGCTGTAGCGCTTACCATTCTTGCAGAAGCACTGGCTGTATTGATGATGTATAATTTGCTGGCATTCGACAGTGCGTATAATTCTCCGGTAGCCGGTCTGAAATCTATACTCATGAGTTTTTCGCCGGCTGTAATTCCTGTAATGGCTGTTTTAGCGGCAAATGTTTTAGGATTATTGGCATTGAAAGAAACAAGTTCATTCATTCCGGTAAGTCCGTAAGCCATAAGATCAGGTCCGGTTACATTGCTGTCCGGCATCATCATCTGATCATCGGAATTGTCGCACGAAAAAAATGTCGTCACGGTCATCATGACCAGAAAGAAGTGTAATAATGTTCTCATAATATTATTTTTAATGGTTTATAGTATGTACGAGAAAACGATTAAAGCGGTTTTTTTGTAGTGAATTTTATGGATAAAAAAATATTTTAGGCTTCTATACTATTCAGAACGAATCAGATAGTTTATAATTTGAACTAAAAAGGGTAGGGATGATTTTTTTCAATCCGGAAATTTGTGTAAATTTGCAGTCTCAATACATTGAAATATAAGGTTTGTGCTTCTTTGATTTGAATATTAAAACTTTTTTAATGAAAAAGGTTTTGTATGTAAAAAAATCATTATATTTGCACACCGAAAAATTGAAAAATAATAAAATAAATAATTTTAAATCATGGCAAAGGAAACGTTTAATCGTAACAAACCACACTTGAACATTGGTACTATTGGTCACGTTGACCATGGTAAAACTACTCTTACAGCTGCAATTTCTGCTGTATTAGCTAGCAAAGGTCTTGCTGAGAAAAAAGACTTCTCTGCAATTGACTCTGCTCCAGAAGAAAAAGAAAGAGGTATTACTATCAATACTGCTCACATCGAATACGAAACTGAAAAAAGACACTATGCTCACGTTGACTGTCCAGGTCACGCGGATTATGTAAAGAACATGGTAACTGGTGCTGCTCAAATGGACGGAGCTATCGTAGTATGTGCTGCAACTGACGGTCCTATGCCTCAGACTAGAGAACATATCCTACTTTGTCGTCAGGTAAACGTACCTAGAATCGTTGTTTTCATGAACAAAGTTGACATGGTAGATGATGCTGAGTTATTAGAGCTTGTTGAAATGGAACTTAGAGACTTATTGTCTACTTACGATTTCGACGGTGATAACTCTCCAGTAATTCAAGGTTCTGCACTTGGTGCTCTTACAGCTGCTACTGCAGAAGGAGGTGCTAAGACTGATGATCAATGGTTCAAAAGCGTTGAGCAATTAATGGATGCTGTTGATACTTGGATCGAGCAACCACCAAGAGATACTGATAAGCCTTTCTTGATGCCAATCGAAGACGTATTCTCTATTACAGGTAGAGGTACTGTTGCAACTGGTAGAATCGAGGCTGGTATTATCAACACAGGTGATCCTGTTGATATCATCGGTATGGGTGAAGAAAAATTAACTTCTACTATTACAGGAGTTGAGATGTTCAGAAAAATCCTTGACAGAGGTGAAGCTGGAGATAACGTAGGTCTATTGTTGAGAGGTATTGAAAAAACTGACATCAAGAGAGGTATGGTTATCGCTAAGAAAGATTCTGTTAAGCCACACAAAAAATTCAAAGCATCTGTTTATATCCTTTCTAAGGAAGAAGGTGGACGTCACACTCCATTCCACAACAAGTACCGTCCTCAGTTCTACGTAAGAACTACTGACGTTACAGGTGAGATCTTCTTACCAGAAGGTGTAGAAATGGTAATGCCTGGTGATAACTTAGAGATCACTGTAGAATTGTTACAGCCAATCGCTCTTAACGTAGGTCTTAGATTTGCGATCAGAGAAGGAGGTAGAACAGTTGGTTCAGGTCAGGTAACTGAAATCTTAGACTAATCATCTTAAAATAAATAAAGCTTCCGGAAGGAAACTCTCCGGAAGCTTTTTATCTACGGGCATCGTCCAATGGTAGGATACCGGTCTCCAAAACCGTTGATCAGGGTTCGAATCCTTGTGCCCGTGCAAATATTAATTATGAGTTCATTTGTTGATTTTTTAAAAGGTTCTTATAACGAATTCAGACATAAAGTTGAATGGCCAAAGTGGGCTGATCTTCAGTCTTCGACTATTGTAGTAACTATAGCTACAGTGATTTTGGCATTGTTTACCTTTGGAGTTGATGAATTGTTTTCAAAAGCAATCAGCAACATAATTGGAATGCTAATTAACGTGTTCAACTAAAAAAGTATTTTCCCATAATGAGCGAATTGAAATGGTATGTGCTGAAAGCGATCAGCGGACAGGAAAATAAAGTGAAAAACTATATTGAGACAGAAATCAAACGTTTAGGGTTTGAGCAGTACGTTACTCAAGTGGTTATTCCTATGGAAAAGGTTATACAGATTAGAAACGGAAAAAAAGTTCCTAAAGAGAAGCCTTACTATCCTGGATACCTGATGATCGAAGCTGATCTGATGGGTGAAATTCCTCACGCGATTAAGAACATTCCGGGAGTAATATCTTTCCTTAGCTTGACGAAAGGAGGTGATCCTGTTCCCATGAGAAAGTCTGAAGTAAACAGAATGTTGGGAAGAATGGATGAGCTTTCAGAATTTGCAAGCGATGTTGAGATCCCATTCATTGTAGGTGAAAACGTTAAAGTAATTGACGGACCTTTCAATGGATTCAACGGAACTGTTGAGAAGATTCTTGAAGACAAAAAGAAAATCGAAGTTTCTGTATTGATCTTCGGTAGAAAAACTCCAATGGAGTTGAGCTATATGCAGGTAGAAAAAGTATAACACATACTTTTAAAATATAGTAAGACCGCTTTTTTGAGCGGTCTTTTTTTGTGCTTAAACTTTTGGAACTAATTTATTAAAATGCTATATCTTAATAGGTGTTCATTGTAAAGTTCGTATAAAAGAGTGTTTGTTTTTATTTAGTTTTCACTGATTTGTGATAAAGTAATAGATTTTTATCGAGATAAAGATTTATTTTTTGATTTATTTTCATGTGGCATGCTTCTTGTAAAGTAGTACCCAATTAATCCATAAAGTTTTATCCTTTTAAATGGTATACTGTGCATAGCAGAGTATAGGAAAGCTGTATGCTTTTTTGAAATGGGAAAGGAAAATGAAATGATGGAAGATTAACAAAACAAACACAATACAAGTTCAATGACTAAAATTATTTCGATGGTGCTTTTTGCATGCACTGTATTCGTGAGCGCTCAGGTTGGTATAAACACTTCAAAACCTGAAAAAGATCTGACAGTAAACGGAACGATGAAGACTTCAGGAATGATCTTCAAAAGTCCTTTAGAAAAATTAGGAGCTGATGAAAATTATACCTTCGTGATCAAGTCTCCGGCTCCGGAAAACAAAATTACGGCTTACAATGATACTTTTGTACCGAACTCTCCGGCACCCATTAATCTTATTCAGTTTAAAATCACTTGTGATGCTTCAGATAAAGACTGGGTGAATCAGTTTGATACCAAGATCAATTCAAACAAATTTCTTGTTGTGATTTCTTCTTTCGGATTTACACAGCCGGTGAGAACCTATTCTGCAGATTGGTTGACCCCGGTACCGCAGATTTTCGCCTATCCTTCCGGCGGAACATGGAAACTGAAAGCAGATTACCAGGGATTTGCCCCTGATAATTCTTTTCCTACCGGAGAATGGACGCTGAATTTGCTGGTTTTTGACAAAGCCTATGCAAAAGAACTGAATACGACACAGGATTTAGGAACTTCTACTACTGGTGCTGCTGCAGCTCCATTAATTCAATAAAAACACAACATAATGAAAAAAATCACCACATTATTCCTTTTAGCAGGTTCTTTTTTAGGACTTCATGCACAAGTGGGTATTAATACTGCTAATCCTCAGGGAACTTTGGATGTAGCCGGAGAAACTCTGGTGGAATCTTATCTTGTAGACACTGTCAACTCACCGGCAAGGGGAAATTATTTTCTTTTGACCCGTTCAAAAGATACTTCTCCGGTAGGGAAAATTAAGATGCTGGATATTTCGCTTCGTAATGTAGCACCGGTAAATACCTACAATGTTATTCTGAAAAATGTAAGCCAGGATGAAGTTATTAATCTGAACACAGGTTTGGAAACCGGCAAATATGTAGTGGCCATCACTGGCGCTGTATTTTCCAATGCCGTTTCGGCTGTGAATACTTCTACAAGTCCTAAGTCTTTCGGGGCTTATTCTACGGAAGTAACGCAGGTGACAAGTGGAGGAAAAACCTATCATGCGATCAATTTAAGCTTTAAAGGTGCAGGTACAGTATCTTCTACAAACGGAACATGGACGCTTACATTGAACGTCTTTGAAAAGTCTCTGGTAAAAGAATGGGGAACATTCACCGGATCTGTTTCTGCTTCGGCTTCACCGATTTATTCAGGAGTTTCAACTAACACGCCTTTAGGGCTTCAATAATGATGATCATGGAAAAAAGAATTTATATTATAGTGATACTGTTTCTGGGAATTTTTATGAATGCCCAGTCCGGAAGAGTAGGGATTAAAACCACGGATCCGAAAGAAACACTGGATGTGAACGGTCAAACTTATACAAACACTCTGTATCTTAGAAGTCCGGGAGAACCTACAATGACCGGAGGGAGTTTTCTGGCGACTTCCGAAAATTCACTTCAGTTGTATGATCCTACTTTGGAAAGCAGCGGACTGTTTAATTATCTTAAACTTTCTCTTACAGGAATTTCTGGAGCTGGAATTTCGGACTATGATACCAAAATTGATGCAGATAAGTTCCTTGTCGTAGTTCACAATTACTCATTTAAAATGAATGATGGAACCACCAACGTAGCTCTTGACTATGGGGACAACGGGACCAATGATAACAGGCAGGGATCTCCTGATGTGACGGCATTCAAAAGCAAAGGAACATGGCACATCAGAGCAAGGTTTACAGACAGCAAGCTTATTGCTCTTACCTCTGCCAATCCGGCAAGAACTTACAATAATTTTACCATAGATCTTTATCTGATGGCATACAAAAGGCTGATCACAAAACAGAACATCACCGATATCACGACCGATCTTGGAGGAACAAACGGTTCTGCACGTACAGTGAATAAGCCTTCAGGATTTTAATCGGAAGATTAATATTTGAACAATATAGTAAGCCATATCTGAGGATGTGGCTTTTTTAGTGCTATAAATCTGTTGTAATAATGAGACAAAAAGTAAGGAGACTGATCTACTGTGGGGAATATTCAAAATAGGTATGCTGCGTCTGAATTAATCCTTTATAAATTTTTTCTGTATTATATTTTGAGCTTTATCTGTTGCTTTCAGCAGATAAACTCCTTTAGGCAGCGCTGAAACATCTGCATATTTTCCGTTCAGATTATTCTTTAACAGTTTTCCGTCCAAAGTGTAAATCTCTATATCAGATACTTCTTCTGTGAAAAATAGAGTGTTTTTTACCGGATTTGGATAGATACTTAAATTACTTTTTTTCACCTCAGAAGTGGCAAGTACATTACATTCCGGATTGTAGGTGTCATTCGTAATGGTCCAGTTTTTAAAATTAGTCAGATTGTTTCTTGCTGTTAATGCCTGAGGGGTAGAGTACACCAGGCCGGATGCGCCTAAGGACATGTTGTTAGGACTGGAAATACTGTTAGCCCAGCCCTGTAATGTCGAATTATAATGATTACATGATAAACCGGAGGAATCCAGCATAGCATTCATTTGCGTAACAGCGTATAAATTCCAGGTTCCCAAATCCTGATTGAATGCAGTGGCGTTTTTAAACATCGTACGCATATCCTTTACGGCTGAAGTATCCCAGGTGCCAATAGGTTGGTTGAAAATCGGATTGTCGCTGAACATAGCATACATATTGGTTACATTTGAGGTGTTCCAGTTTCCTATAGGCTGATTAAAAAGCAGGGCTCGGGTAAACATGTTGCTCATGTTGGTAACCATTGACGTATTCCAGTTTCCAATAGGCTGATTGAATTTTTCTGCTTCTGCAAACATATCAAGCATATTGGTGACATTTGAGGTGTCCCAGCCGGCAACAGGCTGATCAAAGGCTCTGGTTTCCCTGAAGACCCCGGACATGTCGGTAACCATGGATGTGTCCCAGTTTCCGATAGGTTGATTAAATTTATATGCATTCGTAAACAGCGATTTCATATTAGTAACACTGGATGTATTCCAGTTGGCTAAAGGCTGGTTGAACATCTGCGTGGAATTGAACATATATGAAATATCGGTCACCTTTGAAATGTCCCAGTTTTCAATAGGCTGATTGAAGATCATGGCATCAGAAAACATAATGTTCATATTGGTAACTTTTGAAGTATCCCAGTTGGCAAGAGGCTGATTAAACTGATAGGTAAATCCAAAGGTTCCCTGCATATTGGTTACATTCGAGGTATTCCAGATTCCTACAGGCTGATTAAATTGGGTAGCGCCATAAAACAGTAAAGAAATATCCGTAACATTGGAGATGTTCCAGCTGCTTACAGGCTGGTTGAATAATGTGGCATTGTAAAAACAGGAGCTCAAATTGGTCACATGGGAGACATCCCAATCACTGAAAGAAGAATTGCCAAGCAGCTTATAACATCCGGCAAACATCCCTGCCATATTAGTGACAAGGTCTAAAAAAGGAATATCAGTAGCGGTGACATCCATTTCTGTGCAGTAATTAAACGCGCCTTCCATACTGGACCATTTAATGTTTCCCCACTGTACAACTTCGGTAATTTTGTGAATGTCTCCGCGTACAGTCACGGTGGGTATGAAAAAGCAGATGCGGTGAAAATTCCCATTGTCTGAGCTTACCTTTAAAGTATAGGTAGCATTATTGGCTACAGGGTTGAGAGGAGCTCCGAAGTCGATGAGGAGAGGCATTCCCAGAACGGTTGTTACATTCGTTAATGTTGCATTGTGGGCAGGATATCCAACTTCTTCCCAGTAAATTTTATAATCTGTTCCTACTCCGGGAAAGTAAATCTGAGTAGAGGTACTTTGTGTAGGAATAAAGCCGGTATTACTGGGCTTCCATACGGTGATAAAATCATTTTGTGCTTTGATACTAAAACAAAACAGTAGAAAAATACTCAGAAGTAAATATTTCAGTTTCATAGATTTCGTTTTTTGTAAATGTAGAAAAAAAATGATAATGATCTAAGCTACAGATACTAGTGCTCAAATTCATCATTTTCGGTATATACTCAATAAGGAAACAGAAATTTTCCATGAGCTTTGAATGAAGGATTAAATTTTCTTAAAACAGCCTCCGGGATATTTATAATTAAAAAATATTAATTATTTTTAATGAAGTAAACTAAACCAAAAACTAAAATTAATAACATGAAGAAAATTTTTCTTTTGACATTCTTGTCATGCATGGCTTTTAACAAAGCTCAAAGTTGGTCATTAACGGGTAATTCAGCTACAGATCCTGCCACAAACTTTATCGGTACAACGGATAATAAAGATTTAGTCTTTAAGACTAATAATGCTGAACGGCTTAGAATCGGTGATGGCAGAATGTTTTTCAAGACCAATACGGTAGATGGAGATGGGATCGACATCATTGATGAAACCCAAAACAGGAACAGTGGAACAGACGTGGTGTGGATTAAAAGTGTTCATCCGCAGGCTAATGATGTTGGGCTTTTATCCATATCTACTGCAAACTGGCAATATCCCATATTTTCAGCAAGAGAAAACGGGAAAATTTTGATGGGAGTTAATGCTTACAATTCTTCTCTGGCCTCTTGCTCAGACTGTAACAGCTACAGACTGTTTGTGAAAGATGGAATTAAAACTGAAAAAATTAAAGTTGAATTTGCTAATGTTCATGGCTGGGCAGATTATGTATTTAGTGACAGCTATAAATTGCTGCCTCTAAATGAAGTGAAGAAATTTATAACTTTAAATAAGCACCTTCCTGAAGTACCTTCAGCAGAAGAAGTGGTAAAAAACGGCGTTGAATTAAAAGAAATGAATGTTCTTTTGTTGAAAAAAATAGAAGAGCTGACATTACATTTGATTGATTTAAATGAAAAGGTAGAAAAGCAAAACGAAAAAATACAACAATTAGAAAAAAATAAATTATGAAAAAAGTTCTCTTTTTCTTAATTGTATGCAATGTATTCGTTACTTTCAAATCACAGACCGACACTCAGTCAAGAGCTTGTATAATAGATACCAGCAAGAAGAATTCTACCGGCGAATTACAAAAAAACAGTCCGAATTGCGGGAATACGTCATTGTACTACAATCAGAATGGTCACAATAATCCTAAATACACCCCACAGCTAAGTGATGATGTGATCTATGTGAAATTAAATTTTATTTTTCCTACCAAACCGGACGGGACAGGTAATTTTGAACAGAATAATCCTGAACATACTGCATTTCTCAACAGTCTTGTAGATATGATCAACTATCGGCTTGCCAATCTGGGAAATCCGGTAAACGGATGTGAAAATTCTACCCAGCAGATCTCCGATACCAAAATGAGAGTCATCGTCAATAAAATCTGGAAAGTAGACCCGGCATGGGATTATCTCATAACAGGTTTTAACCCGGCCAACAATGATCCTTATGATCATAACAGTATTTTAATACCGGGATCTACCTATTACTATTCGTATTATGATAACGATCCGAGCATTCCTCCCGGAATCAACATTACATTTGCCAATAACGGGCAGATCTATTCTGAATTCCAAAACGGGAACTATACTCAGGTGCCTTTAGGCTGGGCTGCTTCAGAGTTTCCATCTTATTATCAGTTTGATACAAAATTGAGACAGTCCTGGCCGGATATTTACAACGGTTTTCTCCACAGGAAACATAATGCTGTAGGTAACCCTGTTTTCGGTAGCCCTACCTGGGAAACTGTCAAGCAGTGGTATTATTCTGATTTGGGAGCGAGAGCAATGGTTCATGAATTAGGACACAATCTTGGGTTGTATCATCATGACTGCGGTTCAAATCTTATGAGCTATTCTGCGGGGAATCACGATTATCTGAGTATTGAAGATGTTTCATTGATGTTTCAGACGGCATCCATAACCAATGTAAGACAGTATTTTACAGAAAACTCATTTAAAAATACCTCTTTAAATGTAAATTCTAATGAGCTGTGGGATATCAACTTCAGGAATTATTCAAATGTTAAAATCGATAATAATTCAAGTTTAAAGACCACCTGTAAATTAATAATGGCTCCTCAAAGCAGAGTAATTGTTAAGAACGGAAGTAATTTTATCATTGAAGGCGCGGATGTGAGATCGGCCAATGATTCTTCCTGGAATGGAATAAAAATAGAAGGAGATGGCTACTGTTTAATTTTACCGGATACAAAAGTAGACAACGGATATTTTTATGCCTATACCGATAATTCAGTTTTAGCTACCAGTAAAAATATAGTGGAAAAGCAGGTGATGAAAACGGAAGCGAAGATGAAAGGAGAAATAAAACAAGCTGCTTCGGATTCATTTAAAATTTATCCTAATCCTACAGGTGATTTTATCAATATCCAGACGGGTGATGAAGTGGTGTCGGTTTCAATCTATAACGCTTCCGGGCAGAGAATCATAAACCTTGAAGGAAAAGCTAAAAAAATAGATGTACAGTCTATTCCGTCAGGAATGTATTTATTGGAAATCAAAACCAAAAATAAAGTGGTCACCGAAAAGTTTATCAAAAAATAATAATCAAGTAAAATTAATTATTCATAACAAGTTAATTACTGTTCAGAAATGAGCAGTAATTTTTTTTTCTGCATATTTGACTTTTATTCATGTATTTAGAGAATTATTATTTGCTAATTCAAAAATATTTCATAATTTTGCAGTCCGAAAAGTAGATTTACTGTATGTGAGTCGGTAATCTGCTGAATAATAAATGCTTCCAAACTCATTAATTATTCAAACTAAAAAAATTAAAAATGGCTAAGAAAGTCTTTAAAATGGTAAAGCTTCAGGTGAAAGGTGGCGCAGCTAACCCTTCTCCACCAGTAGGTCCAGCATTGGGTTCTGCAGGTGTGAACATCATGGAGTTTTGTAAGCAATTTAACGGGAGAACCCAAGATAAGCCAGGGCAAGTTTTACCTGTAGTAATTACAGTATACGAAGACAAATCTTTTGAATTCGTTATTAAAACTCCACCTGCAGCGATCCAATTAATGGATGCAGCTAAGATCAAGGGAGGTTCCGGTGAACCAAACAGAAACAAAGTAGGTTCTGTGTCTTGGGATCAGGTGAAGAAAATCGCTGAGGATAAAATGACTGACCTTAACTGCTTTACAATCGATTCTGCAGTTTCTATGGTTGCAGGTACTGCTAGATCTATGGGATTAAGAGTAACAGGAACTAAACCAACTTTTAACGCTTAAAACTAATAGAAATGGCAAAATTGACTAAAAAGCAAAAGGAAGCTTTAAGCAAAGTAGAAAAAGGAAGAATCTATAGCCTTGAAGAAGGTTCTGCTCTTGTAAAAGAAGTAAACACTACGAAGTTTGATGCTTCTGTAGATATCGCTGTTAGATTGGGTGTAGATCCAAGAAAAGCAAACCAAATGGTAAGAGGTGTAGTATCTCTTCCTCACGGAACTGGTAAAGATGTTAAAGTTTTAGCTCTTGTTACACCAGATAAAGAAGCTGAAGCTAAAGAAGCTGGAGCTGATTATGTAGGTCTTGACGAATATTTACAGAAAATAAAAGAAGGTTGGACGGACGTTGACGTTATCGTTACGATGCCAGCTGTTATGGGTAAATTAGGTCCATTAGGTAGAGTACTAGGTCCAAGAGGTCTAATGCCTAACCCTAAATCAGGAACTGTAACCATGGAAATTGGTAAAGCAGTAGCTGAAGTAAAAGCAGGTAAAATTGATTTCAAAGTAGACAAGTATGGTATCATCCATGCTGGTATTGGTAAAGTATCTTTCGATGCTGCTAAGATCAAAGAAAATGCTCAGGAATTAATTTCGACATTGATCAAAATGAAACCAACTGCTGCTAAAGGTACTTATGTGAAGAGTGTTTATCTTTCTTCTACAATGAGCCCAGGTATTGCAATTGATAGTAAATCTGTTAACTAATAATAATCCTTAAGACAATGACAAAAGACCAAAAAGTTGTAGCAATACAAGAGATCAAAGATTTGCTTCAGGATGCGAAAGTAGTTTACGTAGCAGATCTAGACGGTTTGAACGCTGCTAAATCTTCTGATTTCAGAAGACAGGCTTTCAAGCAAAATATCAAAGTGAAAGTAGTAAAAAATACACTTTTACAAAAAGCAATGGAGCAAATTGACGGAGTAGATTTCTCTGAAATGTTTGAAACTTTCAAAGGTAACTCTGCTTTGATGATTGCTGATACAGCTAATGCTCCTGCAAAATTAATCAAAGACTTCAGAAAAAAAGAAGAGAAGCCGGCTTTAAAATCTGCTTTTGTTCAGGAAACTTTCTATGTTGGTGACAACAACCTTGATGCTCTAGTAAGCATTAAGTCTAGAGAAGAAATGATCGGTGAAATCATCGGATTACTTCAGTCTCCAATTCAAAGAGTTGTTTCTGCTCTTCAAAACAAATCTGAAACAGTAGAAGCTACAGCTGAAGAAGCTGCTGCACCTGCTGTAGAAGAAACTCCTGCTGCTGAGGCTACAGAAGCTCCTGCTGCAGAAAGCACTGACGAAACGCCAGCTGCTGAATAATACTCTCAAAAAATTAAATAAATAATCAACAAAAACATTACAACAATGTCAGATTTAAAAAATTTAGCTGAAACGCTAGTAAACCTAACAGTAAAAGACGTAAACGAATTAGCTACTATCCTTAAGGATGAGTACGGAATTGAGCCAGCTGCTGCTGCTGTAGTAGTTGCTGCAGGTGGTGCAGGTGAAGCTGCTGAAGAAAAGACTGAATTCGACGTAATTCTTAAGTCTGCAGGTGCTTCTAAATTGGCTATCGTTAAATTGGTAAAAGATTTAACTGGTGCTGGTCTTAAAGAAGCTAAAGATATCGTAGACGGAGCTCCTGCTGCTATCAAGCAAGGAATCTCTAAAGACGAAGCTGAAGCTCTTAAGAAGCAATTAGAAGAAGCTGGTGCTGAAGTAGAATTGAAATAATTCAATTTACTATAAAATAGGAAGCCCGGACAGCAATGTCCGGGCTTTTTTGTTTTTATAACATCCTGAAACCGTGCATATTTCTCAGTGGTATTTCAATATGTTTGCTGTGTGTTGTTGTATATATGAATATGATTATGAATTTACTCTTATTTAACATAATTAAATATTTATTATTCATAGAATTGTTTATTTAATATCAAAATTTAATATTAAAATATTGTTTTGATTGAAAATTTACTATATTTGTACCGAAAAAAAACACACACATTTGAAAAGAAGTTACTTTATCTTCTATGGCTCTGCTGTAGCATATTGTATCAGTATGCTGGCCGCACTGCAGATAGGAAGTCTAAGCACCATATCATCAACAGTACAGAAATCTACTGTCTCCTTGTGCTATTCTTATAAAACAGATTGTTTTGAAAACCCCGCAGATAACTCAGGGAAAGATAAAGTTGTAAGTTCCGCTACTGAACCGTCTCTTACTGCTGTCAGCTACATTTCTCCGGAAATGGATACTGATAGAGAACAGCAGAAGAATAAGATGAGTTTCAGACACGCATATCATATGAAAACAAGGAGTGCAGAATCTATCCGCCCTGCTTTGGTTCATCATGATTCTTTAAAGGAAATCCTTTCTTTTATAACACCCCATAAACTGTTCGGCAGTCATCAGTATTTAGGCCTTATGTCTATTGATATGAAAATTGGGCAACACGGAAAATCCACCAGGTATTCCGTCGAAGATTCTAAAAGTCTTGGAGGTTTTGATTCTATTATTGAATTTCCGGATAAATTATCTTAATCCTACCGCAGGCACACTACATCCATCCACTTTAACGAAAAATAAACATTTTCCGCTCCTGACCAGAGTGTAAAAAGGACCTGTATGCCTCTTCTCAACAAATGAAACACACAAAAAAAAAGACAAATATCACTACAAATGAAAAACAGATTATTAACGCTCGCGGCTTTGTCCTTCTATATTGGGATAAACGCACAAGTAGGAATTAATACGAATCTAGGCCAGGCAACCCTGGATGTGGTTGGGTCTCCTTCGGTAACAACAAAAATGGATGGGATTATTGCTCCCAGACTGACCGAGACCGAGCTGAATAAAAAAACATATGGGACGGCTCAGACAGGGGCATTAGTATATGTAACACTGGCAGACATTGCTCCGGCTGGACAGACTATCAATATTACCACTCCGGGATATTATTATTTTGACGGGACACAGTGGCAAAAACAAACAGGAACAGAATGGCAGGTGAAAGGAAACGCCAGCGGTGAAATTTCTACATCGGCAGAGGTTTTGGGAGCTGCACCGGCTTCCGCCAATTATTTGGGAACTAAAGGAACTGCCGATCTTGTGATGATCACGGCCAATAAAGTGCATGCGGTCCTTGATGCGGCAGGAGGCTTGTCAGGAGGAGGTGAAAATGCTTCCAGTCTTTCATGGGGAAGTACGAATGTGATCAATGCTACTTCAAATAACATCGCTTTGGGAAGAGGAAATACAGCGACTGCTTCTGCTGCTAATTTCCCTGGAGTCGCCATCGGATCTACAAATGTAGTGAGCAATGGAGGGAAAGCTTTTGGTGCCGGAAATACAGCGGTATCTGCTAATAATTTCGCTTTCGGAGGATTTAACAGAACAGGAAACTCTGTTGCAGTTGCGGTAGGATATTCCAATGATGCTTCAGGGGGAGGTTTTGCTTTTGGAGCCAATAACACGGTTACTCTGAATAATTTTGCTTTCGGAAGTAATAACACGGTAGCCGGAACAGGTTCTATTGCCATAGGGATTGGAGGAACTTCTACAGGTAGCCAGTCTACTTATGCCAATACCACACAGGTGTTTTCCGGACAGGGTGCCGTAGGGACAGTCCTTACTGATGTGGGAATCAATATGAATCCCAATTCCACAAACTATGCAGATCTGGAAGTAAGCAAGGCGGTTCAGATCAAGTCTACTGCTACAAGACCTACCTGTGATGCCAGTAATGCAGGATCTATCATTTATGAGGTAACGACTGTGCTGGGTGTAACATCCGGTAATTTCGTTGGCTGCAAACAGACGAACAATACCACTTATGGGTGGCAGACTTTATAATCATAAACACAAACTCTTAACATAAAATAAAAACAAAACAATGGCAAAAAAATTATTCGATAGATTGGCGGCGATACTCATGGTCTTCATGATGTCTGCAGCATTATCTGCTCAAAAAGGGTACGAGCCTATCCGTGGGATGGGGGTAGAGGCAAAACCTGTGAACAATTCAGGGATCTGTCTGGCGTGTTATAGCGGAAGTATGAATCCGGTAGTGGATGCAAACCTTGATAACAGCGTAAGCATGGGGAACTTTGCTTCCCTTTTAAGTGGAAACGGTATTTCTGTAAAGAATACAAACGGAATGTATCCGGCGGGATATATTACCGGATTTAATGTAGACCTTGGAACAAGTTTCATTACCGTAGACTTGCTAAGCTCTCTAAGAATCAGTACCTATAAAAATGGTGTGCTTCAGGAAACAACCAGCAGCAGTACCTTATTATCTGTTCCTGCATTCGGAGGAAGCAAGAACAGAATTTTTCTTCATTTAAAAACGACAAAAGAATTTAATGAAGTAAGATTATATCAAACGAATGCATTGTCTGTATTCAGTTCAATGAATGTGTATTATGCATTTGCATTCGATCCGGCTAAAGTACCGGTTGATCAAAATAGTATCTGTGATGATATCATTGCGGGAAGTGGTGTAGACGGTAATGTATCGGGAAGCAGCAGTTTCCTGGCTCCGCTTTCATTTATCCAGAATAAAGAAAGAATTGGAGACGGTGACAAAAATTCTTATGGATCTGTTGTATTGCCTGTGGGTCTTCTTGGGTCTTATTCAGTAGGGGTATTAGACAAAAACCAAGTCTATCCGGCTGGAAACAAAACCGGTTTTGTAATTTCTCCTGATGATGAAGGGAAATTATTAAGTGCAGAATTTCTTAAAAATATTACAGTAGAAACGTATTTATATGGTCAGCTTCAGGATTCCAAAACATTATTTGATGGAGGAGGACTGATTAATATTAAAGTTTTAGGCTTTGGTTCAGGAAAACAGAAAGTGACATTGACTTCTTCCAAGCCTTTCAACGAAGTTCGTTTGAAAATTACTCAGACTTTAGGGGTTAATTTAGGATCTCTGAAAGTATACTACGCATTTGAAGAGCCTGCAACTTGCGACTGTAATGATAAGATTCAGACCAGCGGTTCTGCTATTCCCGGAAATATAGTGACTGGATCTAACTGGACTTCAGGGCCTGGATTTCTAGGTCTTATCTTAGCGAAAATGACAAATACGTCAGCTATTGTAGATACCAATACTTCCAATTATGCAACAGCAACGCTTCCTGCAGCTTCATTTCTGAGTATATTCTCAGCTTATGCTACGGTAGGTACTAATACTTTGCTTCCTGCCAATACGTATGCAGGATTTACATTGGAAAAAGCGGCTAACCTGATCGGGGTAAGTGTGCTTGAAAATATTACGGTAACACTTTACAATAATAATACACAGACAGATAGCTTCACGAGTACAGGAAGTTTGATCAGTGGAAATTTCTTCACGACAGATTCTAATAAATTCTATGTGGGAGGAAAATCTACAAAGCCTTTCAATCGTATTAAGGTGACTTTCTACAGTGGTACAGGAGTACGTATCCCTCAAAACTATAATATCTACAATGCTTTTGCAAGCAGAGATGATGATAATGATGGTGTTCCTAACTGTTTTGACCAATGTCCAAACGGTAACGACAGCATTGACTTAAATGGAAACGGTATTCCTGACTGTGCAGAAGGATGTACGGCTGTAAACGATAAATCGCCTACACTGGATACAGATGGAGACGGTATTATGGATGCTTGTGACCTTGACTCTGACAATGATGGAATTCCAGACGCATTAGAAGATCTTGACAAGAATGGTAAATTTGAAGATGACGATACAGAAGGGGTATTCGGACCTGTTCAGGTATTGGGAGACGGAATTGCAGCTTATCTGGATCTTGATTCTGATAATGACGGGATCTTAGATTTATTTGAATCCGGTATTCCAACATCAGTGATCAACCAGATTGATACAGACCGCAACGGTATTATTGATAAAGGTGTGGCGGTAGGAACCAACGGTATTGCAGATATCTTAGAAACTTCTCCGGATTCCGGAATATTGAAATACCCTCTGAAAAATACAGACGGTGATGATAAGCCAGATTTCGTTGACTTGAATTCAAACGGAGATGTTTTTGACCTTTATGCTATCGGTAAGAGTGATCTTGATGATTTTGGAGCAGGATTTATTTCCAGAATTGTGGATCTTGACAAAGATGGTATCCAGGCAGTTGTAGATACAGATCTTGTGAAAAGAGGAGCGCCAAATTCTCCACTTTCACCGTATGCTGCTCTGTTGAAAAACGCTCAGATGAAGTCTGGAAAAGGAATCGACTCTGATATTACAGAAAAGGCTAATGATATTAAAGTATATCCAAACCCTGTAAAATCTGGTGAAAACCTTAATGTAAGATCTGAAGAAAACGGTGTTTATACGTTATTCTCTGCTCAGGGGCAGTTGATTAGATCAGATAAATTCTCAGGTAATACTGAAATCAATACAGCTTCACTTCCGGCTGGAATCTATGTAGTAAAAATAGAAACCAAGTCAACCGTGAAATCTTATAAAATTATTGTGAAGTAATTTTTCATAATCTATACACGAAAGGCCGTCCCTCAGGGATGGCCTTTCTTATGTAAATACGTTTAACGTTCTCAAAATGAAGAGGTTTTATTTGTCTATGTGGATAAGTTTTTGTACCTTTGTCCCTCTTTTGGCGCGAATCATTGTACGAAAATCTATAAAATATTGGAAATCAGCTCTTTCATGGAAAATAATGAAAGGGATTTCTCGTATATAGATACTGCGGCTCATTCCGCCTCAAAAGTAATAAAAATATTTTGCATTACGCTGTGAAAAGATATACCAGCGTTGCAGTTAGAAGTTAGATCAAAGACTTTCTAGAATAAAGAACAAAGAATAAAGACCGATAATTGCGCCAAAATTTTCCCACTTATTCTTTTCTCTTTCCTCTTTTATCTTTTTGTCTTCTTCTGATATTTTTGAATGAATCAAAATATTTTTTAACCCTTTCTTAAAAGTTTTATGAGTAAAACAACAGCAACAACAAGGGGGAATCAGAGAATTAACTTCTCATCAGCAAAAGGAAAAATTATCACTCCTGACTTCCTGGACATCCAGTTAGAGTCTTTCAGAGATTTTTTCCAGCTTGATACCCTTCCAGAAGACAGAACAGACGAAGGTTTATACAGAACCTTCCAGGAAAACTTCCCAATTACCGATTCTAGAAATCAGTTTGTATTGGAATTCCTTGATTATCTGGTAGATTCTCCACGTTATTCAATTAACGAGTGTGTGGAAAGAGGATTGACGTATTCCGTTCCTCTTAAAGCAAGACTTAAATTGTATTGTACAGACCCTGAGCACGAGGATTTCCAAACGGTGGTTCAGGATGTGTATTTAGGCCCGGTTCCTTATATGACGCCTAGTGGATCTTTCATCATC
This sequence comes from Chryseobacterium sp. OV279, assembly GCF_900128945.1. Classification (GTDB taxonomy): domain Bacteria; phylum Bacteroidota; class Bacteroidia; order Flavobacteriales; family Weeksellaceae; genus Chryseobacterium. The sequence goes on from NZ_FQUD01000001.1 coordinate 275,089, forward strand.
AACGGTGCTGAGAGAGTTATCGTTACGCAGCTTCACCGTTCACCTGGTGTATTCTTCGGACAGACTTACCACGCTAACGGAACTAAACTGTACTATTCAAGAATTATCCCTTTTAAAGGATCTTGGATGGAATTTACGACAGATATCAACAGCGTAATGTACGCTTATATCGACCGTAAGAAAAAGTTACCATTAACTACTCTATTAAGAGCGATCGGTTATGAGTCTGATAAGGATATCCTTCAGATCTTCGACCTTGCTGAAGAAGTGAAAGTTTCTAAAGCTGCCCTTAAAAAAGTGGAAGGAAGAACATTGGCTGCGAGAGTATTGAACACTTGGTTCGAGGATTTCGTAGACGAAGATACAGGTGAAGTAGTTTCTATCGAAAGAAACGAGATCATCTTAGACAGAGAAACTATTCTTGAAAAAGAACATTTAGATCTTATTCTTGATGCTGGTGTGAAATCTATCCTGATTCACAAAGAAAACAGCAATGAATTCTCTATCATCCAGAATACATTACAGAAAGACCCTACGAACTCTGAAAAAGAGGCAGTAGAGTACATCTACCGTCAGTTAAGAAATGCAGATCCACCAGATGAGGAAACAGCAAGAGGAATCATTGAGAAATTATTCTTCTCTGAGCAGAGATATTCATTAGGTGAAGTAGGACGTTACAGACTAAACAAAAAGTTAAGCCTAAACATTCCAACTACAACTGAAGTTCTTACAAAAGAAGATATCATTGCGATTGTAAGACACTTAATTGAGTTAGTAAACTCAAAAACTGATGTGGATGATATTGACCACTTATCAAACAGAAGAATCAAGACCGTTGGAGAGCAGTTAGCAGGACAGTTCGGTGTAGGTCTTTCAAGAATTGCAAGAACAATCAAGGAAAGAATGAACGTTAGAGATAACGAAATCTTTACTCCACTTGACCTTGTAAATGCTAAGACATTAACATCAGTAATTAACTCGTTCTTCGGTACCAACCAGCTTTCTCAGTTCATGGACCAGACCAACCCGCTATCAGAGATCACGCACAAGCGTAGACTTTCTGCACTAGGGCCTGGTGGTTTATCAAGAGAAAGAGCAGGTTTCGAGGTTCGTGACGTTCACCATACCCACTACGGAAGAATTTGTCCGATTGAAACTCCGGAAGGACCAAACATCGGTTTGATTTCATCTCTAGGTATTTATGCTAAGATCAATAACCTTGGTTTCATCGAAACTCCATACAGAAAAGTAGAAAACAGTAAGATCGATCTTACTGCTGACCCTATCTATCTGAATGCAGAAGACGAAGAAGATAAAGTAATTGCTCAGGCGAACGTAGAATTGACTGACAGCGGTGAATTCTTAACAGACAGAATTATCGCAAGACTTGATGGTGACTACCCGGTAGTTGAGCCATCTCAGGTTAATCTTATCGACGTTGCACCAAACCAGATCTCTGGTATTTCAGCTTCATTAATTCCATTCCTGGAGCATGATGATGCGAACCGTGCATTGATGGGATCCAACATGATGCGTCAGGCCGTTCCATTGTTGAAGCCACAAGCTCCAATCGTAGGTACTGGTCTGGAACAGCAGGTTGCTAAAGATTCAAGAATCTTGATCAATGCTGAAGGTACAGGTCTTGTAGAATATGTAGATGCTGATAGAATCACTATTAAATACGAAAGAAGCGACGACGAAGATTTAGTACAATTCGAGTCTGCTACTAAAACATACAACCTTACTAAGTTTAGAAAAACCAACCAGAGTACGACGATTACCCTAAGACCAAACGTAAGAGTAGGTGAGACGGTACAGAAAGGTCAGGTACTTTGCGACGGTTATGCTACAGAAAACGGAGAGCTGGCTCTTGGTAGAAACTTAGTAGTAGCGTTCATGCCTTGGAAAGGATACAACTTTGAGGATGCAATCGTAATCAATGAAAAAGTTGTACGTGAAGACTGGTTTACTTCAATCCACGTAGATGAATATTCTCTTGAAGTTCGTGATACCAAATTAGGTATGGAAGAGCTTACAGCAGATATTCCAAACGTTTCTGAAGAAGCTACCAAAGATCTTGACGAGAACGGTATGATCAGAATTGGTGCTGAAGTGAAGCCTGGAGATATTATGATCGGTAAGATCACTCCAAAAGGTGAATCTGACCCAACTCCTGAAGAAAAACTTCTTAGAGCGATTTTCGGTGACAAAGCCGGTGATGTGAAAGATGCTTCATTGAAAGCAGATTCATCACTAAGAGGGGTTGTTATCAACAAAAAATTGTTCTCTAGAAACATTAAAGATAAAAAGAAGAGAACTGAAGAAAAACTTAAACTTGAAGAGATTGAAAACACTTACAAGGCTAAGTTTGATGAGTTGAGAAATACTTTAATTGAAAAATTAAACACACTGGTAAGCGGTAAAACTTCTCAGGGAGTTACCAATGACCTTGATGAAGAAATCATCGGTAAAGGTGTGAAATTCACTCACAAATTATTGACTTCAGTTGAAGATTACGTTAACGTAAGCGGTGCAGACTGGACGGTAGATAACGATAAGAATGAATTGATCAAACAGTTGATTCACAATTATAAAATCAAGTTCAATGACATCCAGGGAGTTAAAAACCGTGAGAAATTCGCAATTTCTATCGGAGATGAGCTTCCGGCTGGTATCATGAAATTGGCTAAAGTATATATCGCTAAGAAACGTAAGTTGAACGTAGGGGATAAAATGGCAGGACGTCACGGTAACAAAGGTATCGTTTCAAGAATCGTTCGTGAAGAAGATATGCCATTCCTTGAAGACGGAACACCAGTAGATATCGTATTGAATCCACTTGGGGTACCTTCTCGTATGAACATCGGACAGATCTATGAAACAGTTCTTGGATGGGCTGGTCAGAAACTGGGAATGACGTTCGCTACGCCAATCTTCGATGGAGCAACGCTTGATCAGATTACTGAGTACACAGAAAAAGCAGGTCTTCCTAAATTTGGTAACACTCACCTTTATGATGGTGGTACCGGGGAAAGATTTACTCAGCCGGCTACGGTAGGGATAATCTACATGCTGAAACTGGGACACATGGTAGATGATAAGATGCACGCACGTTCTATCGGACCTTACTCACTGATTACTCAGCAGCCGTTAGGAGGTAAAGCTCAGTTCGGAGGTCAGAGATTCGGAGAGATGGAGGTTTGGGCTCTTGAGGCATTTGGAGCTTCTAACATCCTGAGAGAGATCCTGACCGTGAAGTCTGATGACGTGATTGGTAGAGCGAAAACTTATGAAGCTATTGCAAAAGGTGAATCTATGCCTGAACCAGGTATTCCGGAATCATTCAATGTATTACTTCACGAGCTACAAGGTCTTGGACTTGATGTAAGACTTGAAGAATAATTGACGAGAGACTTTAAGACACGAGACACGGGACTTAAAAAAGTCTCAAATCTCAAATCTCTTAATCTTTTAATCTAAAAACAAAACAATGTCAAATAAAAATAAATCAAGTAGATTTAATAAAATAACCATCGGTTTAGCTTCACCGGAATCGATTCTTCAGGAATCAAGAGGGGAAGTTTTAAAACCGGAAACTATTAACTACAGAACGCACAAACCTGAAAGAGACGGGTTGTTCTGTGAAAAAATCTTCGGTCCGGTAAAGGATTACGAATGTGCTTGTGGTAAATACAAGAGAATTCGTTACAAAGGGATCGTTTGTGACCGTTGTGGGGTAGAAGTTACTGAGAAAAAAGTAAGAAGAGAAAGAATCGGACACATCAACCTTGTAGTGCCTATCGCACACATCTGGTATTTCCGTTCTCTACCAAACAAAATCGGTTACCTTTTAGGAATTCCTTCTAAGAAATTAGACATGATCATCTACTACGAAAGATATGTAGTGATTCAGCAGGGTATTGCTAAAAAATTAGACGGTTCTGACTTCGATAACATGGAGTTCCTCACAGAAGAAGAGTACCTTGATATCATGGAAACTCTTCCTGTGGAAAACCAGTATCTTGATGATTCTGATCCAAACAAATTCATCGCCAGAATGGGTGCTGAAGCTGTGGAAGATCTGTTAAAAAGAATCGATCTTGATGCATTGTCTTTCGATTTAAGACACAAAGCTCACAACGAAGGTTCTAAGCAAAGAAGAACTGAAGCTCTTAAAAGATTGAACGTTGTAGAAGCACTAAGAGGTGCTAATACAAGAATGATCAACAGACCAGAGTGGATGATTATGCGTGTGCTTCCTGTAATACCACCAGAACTAAGACCATTGGTTCCATTGGATGGAGGACGTTTCGCAACTTCTGACTTAAATGACCTTTACAGAAGAGTTATTATCAGAAACAACCGTCTGAAAAGACTATTGGAGATCAAAGCTCCTGAAGTAATCTTGAGAAACGAGAAGCGTATGCTTCAGGAATCAGTAGATTCATTATTCGATAATACAAGAAAATCTTCTGCTGTAAAATCTGAATCAAACAGACCATTGAAATCACTTTCTGATTCATTGAAAGGTAAACAAGGTCGTTTCCGTCAGAACTTACTAGGGAAAAGGGTTGACTACTCTGCGCGTTCCGTAATTGTTGTAGGTCCAAACTTACAGCTTCACGAATGTGGTATTCCTAAAGATATGGCAGCAGAACTTTACAAACCGTTCATCATCAGAAAACTGATCGAGAGAGGAATTGTAAAAACTGTGAAATCTGCAAAGAGAATCATCGACAGAAAAGAGCCTGTAGTATATGATATCCTTGAAAACGTGATGAAAGGTCACCCGGTTCTATTGAACAGAGCACCTACCCTTCACAGACTGGGTATTCAGGCATTCCAGCCGAAGATGATCGAAGGTAAAGCGATTCAGCTTCACCCGTTGGTAACAACAGCATTCAACGCCGATTTCGATGGTGACCAGATGGCGGTACACTTACCGTTAGGCCCAGAGGCGATCCTTGAAGCTCAGTTATTGATGCTAGGTTCTCAGAACATCTTGAACCCGGCAAACGGTTCTCCTATTACGGTACCTTCTCAGGACATGGTTCTTGGTCTTTATTTCATGACTAAAGAATTGAGCTCTACAGAAGATATGAAAGTTTTAGGTGAAGGTCTTGCATTCTATTCTCCGGAAGAAGCGGAAATCGCTTATGCTGAAGGAAGAGTTTCATTAAATGCTAAAGTAAGATGTAGACTACCTGTTAAAGAAAACGGAGAGATTTCAACAAAATTAATCGAAACTTCTTTAGGTAGAATTCTATTCAACCAGATTGTACCAAAACAGTCAGGATACGTTAATGAACTATTGACGAAAAAATCACTGAGAAATATTATCGGTAGAGTTTTAGCTGATACTGATTTCCCTACAACAGTGAAGTTCCTTGATGCAATGAAAGATTTAGGTTATTCTAATGCATTCAAAGGAGGTCTTTCATTCTCACTTGGGGATATTGTAGTTCCTGTTGAGAAGAAAAAGATGATTGCTACATCTATTGAAACGGTAGACGAGATTAGAGCCAACTATAACATGGGTCTTATCACCGATACAGAACGTTATAACCAGGTAATCGACGTTTGGACAAACACCAACGCAGGATTAACTGAAATGATCATGAGCAGAATGAAATCTGACCAAGGTGGATTCAACTCTGTATATATGATGCTTGATTCCGGGGCGAGGGGTTCTAAAGAACAGATCCGTCAGTTATCAGGGATGAGAGGATTGATGGCAAAACCGCAAAAAGCTGGTTCTACCGGTGCGGAGATCATTGAAAACCCGATCCTTGCGAACTTTAAGGAAGGTCTTTCGATTCTAGAGTACTTTATCTCTACCCACGGTGCCCGTAAGGGTCTTGCGGATACCGCACTTAAGACTGCCGATGCTGGTTACCTTACAAGAAGATTGGTAGACGTTGCTCAGGACGTTATCGTTACTGAGGACGACTGTGGAACGCTTAGAGGTACTGAAGTTACTGCACTTAAGAAAAATGACGAGATCGTTGAAAAGATCTCTGAAAGAATCTTAGGTAGAGTTTCTCTTCATAACATCTATGATCCGGAATCAGACGAACTAATCGCTGAAGCAGATCAGGTAATTAATGAAGTATTGGCGAAGAGAATTGAAGCAGCAGGATTAGAAGCTGTTGAAGTTCGTTCTCCACTTACTTGTGAAACCAAAAAAGGAATCTGTGCGAAGTGTTACGGTAGAAACCTTGCGACTGGTAAGATGATCCACATGGGTGAAGCTGTAGGGGTTATCGGTGCACAGTCAATTGGGGAACCAGGTACTCAGCTTACGTTGAGAACCTTCCACCAAGGGGGTACTGCAGGTAACGTTTCAGAAAACCCATCTATCGTTGCAAGAAGAGACGGTATCGTTGAAATGGATGAAGTAAGAACAATTACTTCTGAAGATGAAAACGGTAAAACTGCTGAGGTAGTTGTTTCACGTTCAACGGAATTCAGATTGGTAGCGGATAACGAAACCAGAACACCATTGATGATTGCTAACGTACCTTACGGTTCTGAATTAGCAGTGAAGCCTGGTGATAAAGTGAAGAAAGGAGATGTAATCTGTAAGTGGGATCCGTATAACGCGGTAATCATTGCAGAAACTGCAGGTAAGGTTGAATACGAAGACATTATCCAGGGTATCTCATTCCAGCTTGAAATTGACGAACAAACAGGATTCGAAGAGAAAGTAATCTCTGAATCTAGAAATAAGAAAGCCGTACCTACACTGAAGGTGGTAGATTCTAAAGGAGTTGAGCAGAAAGCATACAACTTACCGGTAGGAGCCCACTTAATGGTAAACGATGGTGAAAAAATTAAGGCTGGTAAAGTCTTGATCAAGATCCCAAGAAAATCTGCAAAAGCAGGGGATATCACCGGAGGTCTTCCGAGAGTTACCGAACTATTCGAAGCAAGAAACCCTTCAAACCCAGCGGTTGTTACTGAAATCGACGGGGTAGTTTCTTACGGAAAAATTAAGAGAGGTAACCGAGAATTGATCGTAGAGGCTAAAACTGGTGAAAGAAAAATTTACTTGGTAAAACTTTCTAACCAGATCCTTGTTCAGGAGAATGACTTCGTAAGAGCAGGAGCACCACTTTCTGACGGTTCTATTACACCGGATGATATCTTAAGAATCAAAGGTCCAACGGCGGTTCAGGAATATCTGGTAAATGAGATTCAGGAAGTTTACCGTCTTCAGGGGGTAAAAATCGACGATAAGCACTTCGAGATCATCGTAAGACAGATGATGACGAAAGTATCTATCGTAGATGGAGGTGATACTCAGTTCCTGGAAGGAGCTCTTGAGCATAAGTTTGACTTCTTGGAAGAAAACAACAGAGTGTTCGGTCTTAAGGTTGTAGTAGAAGCTGGTGATTCTAAAGAATTCAAGCCAGGTCAGATGATTACAGCCAGAGAATTAAGAGACGAAAACTCTAAACTGAAGCGTGAAGACCATGCCTTAGTTGAAGTAAGAGAAGCTTTACCTGCTACAGCAACGCCTGTATTGCAAGGTATTACAAGAGCAGCTCTTCAGACTAAGTCATTCATGTCTGCAGCATCATTCCAGGAAACTACGAAAGTTCTTAACGAAGCAGCAGTAGCTGGTAAAGTTGACTTCTTAAGTGGTCTTAAAGAAAATGTAATTGTAGGACACAGAATCCCTGCAGGTACAGGTCTTAAAGAATATCAGAATGTAATTGTGGGTTCTAAGAAAGAATTCGAAGACCTTAACTAAAATTAATGATTTGAAATTTGAGGTTTGGATTTATTTTTATATTTTCACAATCTCAAATTTCGAATTTTAAAAACATATTTTATAACAATGGACAACAATCAAAATCCACAAGACGGAAACATCAACATCGAATTGAACGAAATGGTAGCTGCTGGAGTATATGCTAACTTAGCATTGGTAAACCACTCTCCATCTGAGTTCGTAGTAGATTTCATCCAGTTAATGCCGGGTGTTCAACAGGCTAAAGTAAGATCAAGAATCATTCTTGCTCCACTTCACGCTAAAAGAGTATTATCTGCTCTTCAACAGAACATTGCTAACTACGAGCAGCAGTTCGGAGAAATCAAAGAAGTTGAGCCTTTCGTATTAGGAGGTAACAACGTACAAGCATAAGATTTTTCTTACAATACATAAGGATGCCCCGGTTTTTACCGGGGCATTTTTGTTATATATTATATTTCATTTATTAGATAAATTAATAAGAAACGACTGAACTTATTGATTTCATATAGTATGTATTTCAAGTAAACTATGAGTTTTGATTTAAAATTTACCTATTAATTAATGGATTGTTAAGTTTTTGGCAGAGATAATTAAAGAATGTTGTTTTTCTGCTATTTCAATAGTCCAATTTTATATATTTGCTATGAAAATGATACAGCGGATATGATAAATAATCAATTTATTCTTAATAAATTCGGGTTTCTAGGCGGAGATTTTTTAAACGAACTGCATGCAAATGCCATAGTCACAGACATCAAAGCAAAAACCGAGATTATCAGAGAAGGGCAGAAAAACAAGTATGTCCCGTTTCTGATCAAAGGGTCTATAAAAGTTTTTACTCTTAACGACGGCAGAGAACTCATCTATTACTACATAAAACCAAACGACAGCTGTCTGATGACGTTCTCATCTATCTTTACAGATTACACCAGCAGAATATATGCCGTTGCTGAAGAAGAATCTGAAGTAATTCTTATCCCTGTTTCGGTAGTCCACGAATGGCTCATCCGGTTTCCGGAAATCAACAGGGTATTTTATCATGAGTATGACAAGCGTTTCTCCGATGTCATGAATATGGTGAATGATGCCGTATTTCACAGACTGGACAAAAGAGTCCTGAACTACATCCGTCAGCAGATTTCAGCCACCGGAAACAATCCTCTGAAGATTACGCACCGTGAAATTGCCAGTAATTTGGGAACTTCCAGAGAAGTGGTGAGCAGAGTTTTAAAAAAGATTGAAAATGAAGGTGAAATTATTCAGACCAAAGAAGGCATCAAAATTCCTGTAAATGAAAATGTTAGATCACTCTAATGTATGATGTTTTAATGATTTTATCTTTATCATTGATAAAAACAATTTCTCTGGTGACTTTTATCACATACTTTTGACTTTATAACTCGATAAGTTTGCCATATCATAATTTAATTCAAATAGTATATGACAAAAACTCTCTTATTTTTGTCGGTATTGATATCAGGTCTTGCCTCCGCGCAGGAAGACTTGCTGAAAGATATTGACACACTCAAAACCAATGCAGAAGTATCCCAGCCTGCCTTTAAAGCCTTACAGATAGTCACCGGACAATCCACCAAACTTTCCGCCAAAAAAGAATGGTATATTGTGGTAGCTCACCGTTTCGGGGACATAAGTACAGGATTTAAAAACTTTTTCGGCCTCGATGATGCCTCCACCAAATTAGGGGTGATCTATGGGGTTACAGACGGAATTTCAGTCAGTCTTTCCAGAGAAACGAATATGAAAACATTCGAAGGAGCGGTAAAGTATAAGCTGGTAAAGCAGACTGAAAAAAGTCCTGTAGATATTGTAGGGTACAACGTGATGGCCGTAAATACAGATCTGGATAAAGATAACTATCCTTACCTCAAATTCGGTGACCGGCTTGCTTATCTAACCCAGGCGCTGATTTCAAGAAGATTCAACGAAAAGTTTTCTCTGCAGCTGACCCCTTCATACATTCATAAAAACCTTTACGATCCAGCCCTTGAGGATAAGAATCAGTTTCTTGCCGGATTGGGAGGCCGTTATAAAATTTCCAAAAGAATTTCTCTCAACGCAGAATATTTTGTGAATTTCGACAATCACAGTTACTATAAAAATCCTCTTTCATTAGGGATGGATATAGAAACCGGGGGACACGTGTTCCAGCTTTTATTCTCGAATTCCCAGATCAATTCAGATATCGGTTACCTTTCCAATGCAGCAGGCAAGTGGGGAAAAGGGCAGATATTCTTTGGGTTTAACCTTTATAGAGTTTTTTAAGATGAAAAAGATACTATACATATTGTCATCAGCCGCTTTGTTCATGGCTTGTGACAGCAGGACCTATGAAGAGATTTCGGATAATACACCCATTACGGTAACCGTAAAATACAATGCTGAGGTGAAAACCATTGTGGACAACAACTGCATCAGCTGCCACGGTGGAGGAAGTTTTAAACCTCTGGTTACGTACAGCGATGTAAAGAATAATATAGACGGGATTCTCAACAGAATACAAAGACCCAATGGTGACGCCGGAAAAATGCCACAGGGCGGATCCCTATCACAGACCCAAATCAATGTCTTCATAAAATGGAAAGCCGACGGGCTTGCTGAAAATTAAAAAATATTTGATATGAAAAGATTAGTATTAATGAGTGCCGTGCTGTTTTTTACTGGATTTGCTTCTGCCCAGAAATACAGCACCAAAACAGGGAATGTGACCTTTGAGGCATCCGTTCCGCTGTTCGAAGATGTGTACGCCAAGGATGATAATAATGTAGTGATCCTGAATGCAGATAACGGTGAAATGGCTTCCGTTTCAGTTGTGAAAAATTTCCATTTTAAAACCAAATTAATGGAAGAACACTTCAACGAAAGCTATGCGGAAACCGCAAAATATGCTAAAGCAACCTTTAAAGGAAAGATCGCGAATTTTGATAAAACGAAATTGAGTGCTTCCCCACAGAAATACACCGTTCAGGGAACCTTGAATTTTCATGGCGTAGATAAAGCAGTTACTTCTGCAGCTACGGTTTATGCCAAAGACGGGAAAATATATATGCAGGGAAGCTTTATGGCAAGACCTGTAGACCACAACGTGACCATTCCGAAAATGGTAACCAAGAAAGTAGCAGAAAATGTAAAGGTGGAGTATAATTATGTAATGGCAAAACAATGAAAAACGTACTCCTTATCATCGGTATTTTCCTGAGTTTATCTGTTGCATCAGCCCAGGAAAAAGCAAAATCTATATTTGATATTGCCAGAACCGGAACATTAGCTGAAGTAAAAGATCTCATGAAACAGGATCCGGATATTATCAACAAAACCAATGAAAATGGCTTTTCTCCTCTGATCCTCGCATGCTACAGAGGAAATACGGAAGTGGCTAAATTTTTGATGGACAATGTAAAAGATGTCAATTATAAAAGCCAGGAAGGAACTGCTTTGGCAGGACTTTCTGTAAAATATAATAAAGAGCTGACCACTTACCTGCTAAGTAAAAATGCTGATCCCAACATTGCAGATTCTACCGGAGCAACGCCTTTGTTCTGGGCCGTAAAGTTCGGGAACAAAGAGCTGATCGAGTTACTGCTTAAACATAAAGCAGATAAATCCAAGAAAGATTCAATGGGAATGACTCCTTTTGAATATGCATTACAGACCAACAACAAAGAAATCATCAACCTACTAAAAAATTAAAATGAAAAAAGTTTTACTAACATTCAGTTTAGCTCTTGCCAATCTGGTATGGGCACAGTTTTCCACAGGAACGGTCAGTCTTCCTGCTGCCGGCATGACCGTAAAGATTGTAACGACCGCTACTCAGGTGACTCTTACGCTAACCGGTGACAGCAACTCAATGCTGGGAATAGGGTTCGGAGGAAACGGAGTAGATACTGGCGGAATGGCCAGCGGATCAGACGGATTTATCTATAATTCAAATTCTGCCAGCAGGGATTTTAATTTTATTGGAATGACTACTCCTCAGGTAGATCCTTCACAGGACTGGACCGTTACAACGGACAATATTTCAGGAACTACAAGAACCCTTGTGGCAACCAGAAGTCTTAGCGGAGGAACAGGAGATCACGCGTTTACCAATGATACTTCCACTATCAATGTATTCTATGCCCGAAGAGCGGGGAACCAGTTATTAGGGTACCATAACGCAACCAGAGGATATGCTGCCCTTACGAGAAGCGTATTGGGTACAAGTGAGGCTGTTGCAGAAAGCAAGAAAGTGGGGCTTTATCCAAATCCTGCCAGAGAAACAGTGAGCTTTAAAAATGCAGATAAAATAAAATCTATCGATATTTATGAAACTGCAGGTAGAAAGGTCAGAACGGTACAACCGGACGGTGAAAAGATAGATGTCAGAGATCTGAAACCTGGAATCTATTACTTTGAGATCACATTAAAAGACGGAAGCCTGTCTTATGAAAAACTGATCAAAGAATAAATACACTAAAGTATAAAACATTCATATAAATGCCTCTGATATCCGGAGGTATTTTTATTGTAACATTTAACAATGCTGATGGGTAAAGGGATTAAACGGTTTTTATATCTTTGTTACTGAACAAAACCACTATCGAATTTCTCATTCGGTTAATATTGAATGATTTAAAATTAATGTATGGAAATCAGAAGCTTAGAAAATACTACGACAGAAGAACTTTTATCTGTATTTAATACCTCGTTTTCAGATTATATCGTTCCTTTTCACCTGTCATTAGAACAGCTTGAATTAAAAATTACAGCAGATAAAATAGATAAACATCTTTCTGTAGGAGTTTTCGAATCCGGAAAGCCGGTAGCGTTTATGCTTCATGCTGAAAAAGAGGAAGGCGGAAAACGCATCGTATACAACGCCGGAACTGGTGTTATTAAGGAATTCAGAGGACAAGGACTGGTAAGAAAAATGTACGAACAAATAATTCCGGTATTCCAGGATAGAAAAGTGGATGTAATGACTCTTGAAGTGATCGAGGGAAATGATCCTGCCATCAGAGCTTATGAAAATTTAGGCTTTAAAATCGTTCGGAAGCTCCTTTGTTTTAACGGAATTATTAATCATAAAGAAAAGCATCCGGAAATACTAATAAAGGAAATAGAACCCTTTCAATGGGAAGTAATCCGTTCTTTCTGGGATATAGAACCGTCGTGGCAGAGCTCGATACCAGTATTGGACGGTATTCTTCAGGATTGCACGCTTCTCGGAGCCTTTAAAGACGATCAACTTGTTGGGTATGCCATTTACAACCCGGCCGTGAGAAAAATCTATCAGATAGCTGTTGATAAGAATTACAGAAATCAAGGCATCGGAACACAGCTTTTCAGAGCGATAGGAGAAATGACTGATGGACAGGCTATATCGGTTAACAACGTAGATGATACTTCAGAAAACACCGCTGCTTTTCTCGGAAATACGATAGGCCTTAAAAACTGGGTTTCACAGTTTGAGATGAAAAGAGAACTTGAGTAAGAGTGGGAAGCTGGAAGAGGGAGGATGGAAGTTACTATAGGTTTTTAATTTTAAAGAATTACCTTTAATTGTGATTGGGTTAGCCTAAAAGTAATTCATTGTAGTTATGCTTTCCGGTTTCAGTGACTTCCATCTTCAAACTTCAGACTTCCCAACTTCAATGTTTTAATATACTTTTAATCTGATAAACTTTTTCAGAAGCTTCATAGGCCGTAACTTTGCCGAAAATTTTGACAATGAAGCGAGGAATACAAATTGTTCTGCTGTTTTTTTCTCTGGCCATCTACGCCCAGCAGGCAAAAATGGATACGGCTCAGGTAGTCGTTTCCGGCCGCATCAACAATGCTGAGGCACAGACTAAGCCTTATGTAATCATGATCTCTACAGACGGTTTCCGTTATGATTATGCAAAAAAATATCAGGCAGAAAATCTTTTGAAACTTTCATCTGGTGGCATACAGGCCAAAGCCATGATCCCTAGTTATCCCAGTATTACTTTTCCTAACCACTGGAGTCTGATCACTGGACTTTATCCGTCCCATCACGGACTGATCGATAATTTTTTCTACGATTACAAACGGAAAGAGCCCTACGCGATGAACAGTAAGAAAAATGCTGAAGACGGAAGCTGGTATGGCGGAACTCCGCTTTGGGCACTGGCAGAAAAACAGGGAATGGTTTCTGCGACTTTAATGTGGGTGGGCTCGGCAAGCGATGCAGGAGGAATGCGACCTTCGTATTATTATCCGTATCATGAAAAGTTTAAGCCTTCTGAAAAAGTAGACAAAGTAGTTAATTGGTTGAAATTGCCTGCAGAAACAAGACCTCACTTTATCACGCTGTATTTCCCTGAAGTAGACGGAAGCGGACATCATTACGGTCCCGATGCTCCAGAAACAGAAACAGCAGTTCATCTGGTTGATCAGGCCATTGGAGATCTGGTTCAGAAAGTCAATGATCTTGGACTGAAAAATGTTAACTTTATTTTCGTTTCCGATCATGGGATGGTCAAAGTAGATGGTGGCACTCCATTGGAAATTCCTGCTATGCTTTTAGATAAATCCAGATTTGATTTTTACAATTCTCAGACTTTATTGAGAGTCTATGTTAAAAATCCAGCTGAGGTTAAAAAAGTGTACAAAGAACTGAAAGCGAATAAAACACCAGATTACGAAGTATATCTTGATAAAAAGCTTCCAAGATATTTACATTTCGCGACGAGAGACGATACATACGACAGAATCGGGCAAATCCTTCTGATTCCAAAAGCTCCGAAAATATTCCTGGAAGCGGGGAAAAAAACATCTGTAGGAAAACATGGCTACGATCCAAAAATAGTCCCTGAAATGAAAGCTACTTTCTTCGCGTGGGGCCCGGAATTTAAAAACAATTTGGTTATCGATGAATTTACTAACGTCAACGTTTATCCCTTGGTGACTGAAATTTTAGGATTGAAAAATGACCAGCCTATCGATGGAAAATTGAAGGTTTTAAAGGGAGTTTTGAAGGACAAGAAATAAAATAGATTGAGGTTAAGTTTAAGGTTTAAATTAAAAACTTAACTGAAAAGTTTGAGTTAAAGATAAAGTTTCGGCGCACCGCAGGTGCGCCGAAACTGTTTTGTAGAAATTTCAATTGAAAACTGTCATAAACGACCTAGGAATTAAAAGCGTTTAAAAAATAAATTTTGTGAACGTTAAGAAAATTCTTCTGTTCGAAGCGCGACACAAAGTTAGAATCGAAGAACTCTGATTAAATTCGCGCGAGTTTAGAATTTTTAGAGAACAAGATTTATTTTTAGCTTTTGATTCCAGTCTTGAACTTTTGATTCTTTTGTTTCAAGACAAAAGAATTTAAAGACCTTAAGAATTAAATTGTGCAGAAAACTCTTTCGCAAACTCTTCCAGTTTAATCTTCCCATCAGCAGAAGCTCCATGCTCAATAAAATCCTTCTGCACAACACCCGTTCTCACACCTCTTCCCATTTCAGTGTACAGCTCAGCCATTTCCTGTGGAAGACCGGCCTGCAGCATTCCATTTAAAGAATCTTCATCGGAAAACTCTACCCATGGCAATTCCGGTTTTCCTATGGCAGCACCAAAAACGTTGGCAAAATCAGCCGCTTTACGAACGTCGCTTACAATATATCTTATATTTTTACCATCTGTATTTTTCACTAATTCCTCAGCAGCAGCTCCGGCAATATCATTCGGGTGAACTAATGGAATACTGATGTCTCCGGAATAATTTCCACCTATAATTCCGGCACCTTTGATCAAAGGAATATCATTAAAGAAATTGAAATAAAAATATCCGGCTCTTAACAAAGTGACCGATGTATTTTCCAGGTCATTATAAAATTTCTCAATGTGGTAAAGACTCTTTATAGGACCGTTTTCCACAGGAGATTCAGCTCCGATACTGCTTAGCATAACCAGTCTTTTTACATTGTTCTTTCTAACAGCTTCAGCGTAATTTTTTCCTGCATTCACCGTGTTTTCAACAATATTGACAGCACCCATATTAGGAGGTGTCATCGCAAAAACAGCATCAGCTCCTTCAAATGTTTTCACTAAAAAATCCAGATCAGCAATAGAACCAATAGCGGCTTTAGCCCCGATGGATTCAATTTCACCAATCTTAGATTCGTTGCTGCTGATCACCGTAATATCGTGTCCTTCCGCAACGAGTTGCTGTGTTAATGGTTTTGCTACGTTTCCTGTTGAACCTGTGATGATAATTTTCATAATAAATATTTTTTTATTCTGATAACAAAGGTATATTTGTACTTACTTTTATACAAGTACTTACCCTGAAGTATGTAAGATTATGACAGCCATCAAAGAAAGTTCTACCATTCAGCAAAACAAAAAATATGCACTGGACAAATGTCCCGTTGCCTATGTAATGGAAAAAATCGGAGGATACTGGAAACCGATTATTTTATACCAGCTCTCCAACGGTGATAAAAGATACAGCGAATTAAAACGAGCTATTCCTGCCGTGACAGAAAAAGTACTGATCCAGCATCTGAAACAGCTGGAAGCGGACGGACTGGTCATCAGAACCGCAAAACCTGTAGTCCCACCTCATGTTACCTACAAATTAAGCAAGGCAGGAACCGGTCTGATTCCCGTGATTGCAGCTTTGGCTGATTGGGCATTCCTTGATATGAAGGGGGAGTATAAGTGATTTTTTGTAGAATGTATTAATGTAAAATGTAAAATGTAAAATGTAAAATGTAAAATGTAAAATGTAAAATGTATTTATGATAAAGGTCTAGGATGAATATATTACAAGTTTACAATAGCCTGATAAAATTCAATAGGAATGGGCTTCAGCCCGTTTTTTCATGAAAAACATATCCCCGGATTTATCCAAAATCTATCATTTATCTATACACATTTAACGTTTTCAAGATAAAATTCAATAGAAACGGGCTTTAGCCCGTTTAAAACTAACCCACATCGAAACTGGCTTTAGCCAAAACCTAAAAAAATATTTCAAAAACAAAAAAAGACCACCCAAAGGCAGTCTTTCTGTTAAAATATACGGGGCATTACAAAGATTGCATATCAATGACGAAACGGTATTTCACGTCACTCTTGATCATTCTTTCATACGCCTCATTGATGTCCTGCATTTTGATCAGTTCAATATCTGAAACAATATTATGCTTTCCGCAGAAATCCAGTAATTCCTGAGTTTCCGCAATACCACCGATCAATGAACCGGCTACAGAACGGCGTTGGAAAATCATTGGTCTTGTGCTCACTTCAGTCTCGCTGAATTCACCTACAAATCCTACGAGAACCAAAGTTCCGTTCAGAGTAAGCGTCTGCATATAAGGATTGATATCATGTTCGTAAGGAACCGTATCAATGATCAGATCAAATTTTCCTTTTACAGTATCCATTTGTGAATCATCCGTGGAAATAACTACGTGATCAGCTCCCAATTGCTTGGCATCTTCCGTTTTTCCAGGAGTTCTTGAGAATAAAGTCACATCAGCGCCTAATCCTTTTGCCAGTTTGATCGCCATATGTCCTAATCCACCTAATCCTACAACAGCTACTTTAGAGTTAGGTCCTACGTTCCAGTGTCTCAATGGAGACCAGGTTGTAATTCCTGCGCATAAAAGCGGTGCTACTGCAGCAAGGTCAAGGTTTTCAGGGACGCTTAATACAAAATGTTCGTCTACAACTACTTTCTGAGAATATCCACCAAAAGTGTGACCTCCCAAATGTTTGTCTTTTCCGTTGTAAGTTCCTGTAAATCCGTTTAAACAATATTGCTCAAGATCTTCTTTGCAGCTGTCGCAGTGTCCGCATGAATCTACCATACATCCTACTGCGGCAAGATCGCCTACTTTAAATTTAGAAACTTCACTTCCTACACTGGTAATTCTGCCGACAATTTCATGTCCCGGAACCACAGGATACAAAGATCCGCCCCAGTCATTTCTTGCCGTATGGAGGTCAGAGTGGCATACTCCACAATATAGAATTTCAATTTCTACATCTTTGGGAGTGGTTGCTCTTCTTTCAATAGTCATTTCTTTAAGGTCTGCCGTCGTAGACTCAGCTCCGAAGGCTTTTACTGTTAATGTGCTCATTGGTTGGGTTGGGTTTATTTGATTTAAGTTAATTAAGTTCAGTTATAAATTGTTGTACTCCTCATCGCTTACAGGCTCCAGCCATTCCACAATTCCGTTTTGAGTATTGGGATTGATGGCAATATGGGTGAATTCACTATCCGGACCTGCGCCATGCCAGTGGATGACATCAGGAAGAATATTCACCACATCTCCCGGACGTAAAATCTGTGCCGGTTTTCCTTTTTCCTGATAAAATCCTGTTCCTGAAGTTACGATTAAAATCTGGCCGCCGCCGTGAGAATGCCAGTTATTTCTGCATCTGGGTTCGAAAGAAACGTTTCCGATCTGGCAGTTCAGATCATCTTCATTAGGTTTTAAAATCTGTACCCAGGCTGTTCCGCCGGAAAAATAAGCTGCAGGGGCTTTTTCTCCTTTTGGAAAAATGTTTGTATTAAATGTTTCCATAACGGTACAAAAGTCGATACTTTTAGATAAACACAACTTATACAGATTACCGAAATACTTACCAATTTTACAGACCCTGTACAAGGTATGCAGGAAAGTGGTAATTTTGAATAAGTTTAAAAAGATAGTCAATGCAAAATCAGGAAGTTGATAATATAAAGAGCGTTTCAGATTACAATAAAATGGTAAACAATGAAACTCTGCATCCGCTGGTAAGTGTGGTGGATTTTTCAAAATCCGATCCCATATGCCAGTACAGGAGAACGTATACCTTTTATACCGTTTTCCTGAAAGATGTCATCTGTGGCGATATGCATTACGGCAAACACAGCTACGATTATCAGGAAGGAACGCTGGTTTTTATTGCTCCAGGACAGGTAAGTGGTGTGACCAATGACGGAAAATCTATACAACCCGGTGGATATGCCTTGCTGTTTCATCCCGATCTGATCAAAGGAACCAATCTCGGTAAAAATATCAAAGACTACAGCTTCTTTTCCTATGACGTTCACGAAGCACTGCATCTCTCGGAAAAAGAAAGAGAAATTGTTTTGGAATGTTTTAAAAACATCAAGCTTGAACTCGAGCAGTCCATTGATAAGCACAGCAAATCACTGATTGTAAATAATATTGAACTGTTTTTAAATTACTGCATGCGTTTCTACGATCGTCAGTTCATTACCAGAGATCACATTAATCAAGGGGTGATCGGGAAATTTGAAAACCTTGTGGATGATTATTTCAAATCTGACAATTCTAAAAACATAGGTTTCCCGATGGTCAATTACTTTGCGGAAAAACTTAACCTGTCAGCCAATTATTTTGGAGACCTGATCAAAAAAGAATTGGGAGTGTCCGCTCAGGAATTTATTCACAATAAACTGATTGATGCGGCGAAAGAACAGATCTTAAATCCTGCAAAATCTATCAGTGAAATCTCCTACGATCTCGGGTTTAAATATCCACAGCATTTCACCAGATTATTCAAAGCAAAAGTAGGAGTTTCTCCTAGTGAATATAAAATGCTAAACTGATTGTTTTAAACACAAGCAACACGAATGTTTTCACAAATAGCACGATTTTTATACAACATCATTTGTGAATATTAGTGTTAAAAATTAGTGATATTAGTGTTTAAATTTCCTCATTTCAAAAAACTGAATTAATTTTAATAGACAGAATTTTTCAAAGTTTTTAAAATGACAGTTCAGCCGACCAAGACTCACATTTTTCAGACCTCCTTTGGGAAAATTATGGCGCTGAAAGAAAATGGCATCATCAGAGCAAAAAGCATCCGCTATGCCCATTCAGAAAGGTTTAAAAGACCCGTTCCCGAACAGCCGTCAGCTTCAGAGATTATTTTCCCTTACAAAACGCCCGTCTGTCCACAGGTGATTAGTCCGTTGGCGGAAAAAATGATTGGGCCTACTCATATTGAAGATTTTGATGCGGATGAATCTACGCAGTTTCTTTCTGTATTCCGTCCTGAAAATTTTACAGATCATGAAAAGCTTCCCGTGGTGGTATGGATTCACGGTGGTTCCCATGAGATCGGTTGTGGTGATCTGCCCACTTCTGATCCCAGTGACTGGGTAAAAGAACAGCACATCATTGTAGTGACCGTTTCCTACAGACTTGGGCTCTTTGGCTTTCTGGGAGGAGATGAATCGAGACCTGCTAATTTAGGGCTGTTTGATATCATCGAAGCTTTAAAATGGATCAAAAACTATAGCTCAGATTTTGGTGGTGATCCTGAAAATATTACGCTTTTGGGACAATCTTCTGGCGGTGATGCTATTGCTCATCTGATGATTTCCGATGGTGTTGAAGGTTTGTTTAAGCGGGTAATTATCCAGAGTGCGCCTTTGGGACTGCGCCACAACAGGCAGAAAATGTCTGCAGAATTTTTAAAAAGAACAGAATTTCTTAAAGTTGAAACAGATGTTTTAAAAATGGCAGAAGAATACCGGAAACATGTACCGGCTGTGATTAAATACGGACTGAAGGCTGCCATGCCTTTCGGAACCCAGTATGGTTTTCCTCCTTTATGTCAGGAAAATGAAGCGGTGGAAAAGTGGAAATCCAATGCAGGAAAATATGATGTGCTGATTGGTTTAAATGACAATGAAACAGCATTCTATCTAAAAACATCTGATGCTTTGAATAAATATTTCGGAAAAGGATTTGGCCTGATCATTTTAGATAAAGCGGTAAGAAAAACTACGGAATTCATCTATGGAAAACCGGCAGAAGAATTTGCTGAAAATTATGCGAAAGCAGGAGGGAACGTTTATCTGTTCAGAATTCATTCAGAATCGGAGCATAATCATATTGGGGCTGCGCATTGTATAGATCTTCCTTTGGTTTTTGGGAATGAAGAAGCCTGGAAATCTGCGGAACTATTGAAAAATATTCCCTGGAAGTATATTCATGAAAATGGTAAAAAGCTGAGAGCTATTTGGGCAGAATTTGCCAGAACCGGAACAATATCAGATACTTCCGAAAGACCTGAAATTTTAAGGATCCGAAAAATTTAGTTTTAAATCTGTTGATATGTATTGCTAAACCGTTATAGATTATATTCTTATTTATTATGAAATTGATAGACTAAATCATGTATTTGTGAGTAATTATTCAATGATATGATGATATTTTATTTATATTTGAGTAACAAATCTTAAAACATATTAACTATGAAATCAAATGCAAGAAAACTAAATCGGGAGGAACTTAAAAATTTAAAAGGAGGAGGCCCTATCCGTGGCAGGGTATGCTGTACTTCCAACGAAGATGGCTTCTGCTGTGAATGGGCCATCAATATGGAAAACTGCCGCTATATAAACTGTTAAAAAATTATTATAGCGGTACAATTTTAAGACATACATGACCAAAGTATTATCCGGTCATGTATGTTTTTTTTTATTTGTAGAATTATTCAGAAATCCAGACACTCACATTCCCTGCAGGAACCGGAAAATTTCCCCATCCGTTCTCATCAATGACTAATTCATCTTCTATTCTTTTAAGCAGGTCATGGAATTTTTTACCGGCATAACGTTTTCCCATTTCCATAGGCTTGCTGTAAGCTTCTTTATTGCTTAATACCACGGCACATCCGGAATGTTCGTCATCTCCTTCGCGCGTCCATCCAAGGCAGTTAGCATCTTCGAAATAATCCCTCTGTTCACCGTAAGCATGATCTTTCCTTGCGATGAGAAGTTCTTCAATGCCGTCTACTTTTTCCAGGAAAATTTCCTGATCATTTCCATCTCCGCCTTTGTCGGTATAATGGGCACCATACAGATCGGGGTAAAATACACAAGGGTAACCATTCTCCCTAAGCAGAATTAAGGCATACGCTAACGGTTTAAACCATGATTCTACAGGAGCTTCAAGGTCCTGCAAAGGCTGTGTATCATGATTATCCACAAGACTTACAGAATGCATAGGATCTGCCTGGGTAAGCGTTTCGTCAAAAATTCTTCGGAGATCATAGGAGCCGCCTTCGTTGGAAGCAGTGTGGAAATTATTCTGAAGCGAGCTGTCAAAAAGGCTCATGCATCCTTCCGTGACATCAATATATTTCTGAAGCAGATTCAGCTGTCCCGGAGCCCAGTATTCTCCGACTGCGAAAATGTTTTTTCCGGAATTGGAGCGAAGCATTGTCAGCCATTCTTTATAAAAATCAAAAGAAATATGTTTTAAAGCATCTAGCCTTACCCCGTCGAAATCAGTCAGGTTAAAATACCATTCAGCCCAGGTATTGAGCTCTTCACGAACGAACGGATTACGGTGCTCGATGTCGTTGTACATCAGATAATCGTAGTTTCCTTTTTCATCGTCAATCATTTCTTCCCAGTCGTTACCGTATTCAGACTGTATTTTATAGATGTGGGAATCCATACCTTCGGCAAAATCAACACCGCTGAAACACGTGAAATTCCATTCAAAATCTGAATATTTTTTTCCTCTTCCGGGAAAAGTGAATTGAGTGTAGGATTCTATTTCGATAACGTCTGAAATAATTTTTTCCCTGTTGTTTTCATCAACTTTTACCGCTTTAAATTTTTCCAGTTCATCACCGCCGGCCTTGTGGCCCAGAACAATATCAACGATGACTCCGATATTCTGTTGTTTTAAGGCTTTAATGGCTTTTAAATAATCATTTCTGGTTCCGTATTTGGTAGGAAGACTTCCTTTCTGATCAAACTCTCCAAGGTCATACAGATCATAGGCATCATAACCTACTGAGTAGCCTCCGTTCGTGCCTTTATAAGCAGGAGGAAACCATACCGAAGTGATTCCTAATTCTGCCAGATGGGCTGCCTGCTTTTCTGCTTCTTTCCATAATTTCCCGTTTCCTTCAGAATACCAGTGGAAAAATTGAATCATTGTCGCGTTCATAGGCTGTAATTTGGATTGGTTTCCTACAAGATAGTGAAAAATTTTTATCTATTGATTCTCAAATTCTTCGAACGGGATTTTTAGTTGAATAGAAACCTGCTTTTTCTCTTCCGTGTTGAGATGGGAGAGGGACAGCCCTAATAATCTTACTGGTTTGTCAAAAGGCCTCAGTTCCCAAAGTTTTTTTCCGGTATTGAAATACTGCTCAGGAGAAGTGAAATAGTCTTCCTTCGTGAAGCTTCTTGTAAAAAGTGAAAAGTCTTTGTATTTAATTTTTAAAGTCAAAGCTCTGCCGAGGATATTATTCTTTTGGAGACGCTGATGGAGTTCCTGGCTTAAATGTTCCAGCTTGTCATTAATTTCCTGGTCATCAAAAAGATCTTCAAAAAAGGTCCTTTCTACCGCAACGCTTTTCTGGATGCGATGAGGTTTCACTTCTGAATTATGAATACCACGGACCACATTGTAATAATAGCCACCAGATTTTCCGAAAAGCCTTACCAGTTCTTCCAGTGATTTTTTCTTTAAATCTTTTCCTTTATAAATGCCTAAACTAAACATTTTGTTAGCTGTAACCTTGCCTACACCATAAAATTTTTCGACGGGAAGTTCTTCAAGGAAACTTTCAATCCTATCGGGATGGATGGTTTTTTGTCCGTTCGGTTTATTGATATCGGAAGCCACTTTCGCGAGGAATTTATTCACAGAAATCCCTGCAGAAGCAGTCAATCCGGTTTGTTCAAATATTTTCTGACGGATTTCCTTAGCAATCTGGTTGGCAGATTCTATATCTTTTTTATTTTCGGTGACATCCAGATAGGCCTCATCCAAAGAAAGAGGTTCTACAAGATCTGTATATTCATGAAAAATTTCCCGGATCTGTTTGGAGATTTCCTTATAAC
Organism: Chryseobacterium sp. OV279; assembly: GCF_900128945.1. Taxonomy (GTDB): domain Bacteria; phylum Bacteroidota; class Bacteroidia; order Flavobacteriales; family Weeksellaceae; genus Chryseobacterium. Next base: position 298,710 of record NZ_FQUD01000001.1, read on the forward strand.
GGGCAAAGCGCGGTGGAACAAAAATAATATGCGGACATTTCTCTTTAGCGGTTTTACTGGGCATAGCAGAGCGTACACCGTATTTTCGTGCTTCATAACTTGCCGCCGAAACCACACCACGATGCTCTCCTCCTACAGCAATAGGTTTTCCCTTAAGCGAAGGATCATCATGCTGTTCTACGGAAGCATAAAATGCGTCCATATCCACATGAATAATTTTACGGGTGGGAAAAGAAGAATCCATACCGCAAAGATATGGATTCATTTATTTTGAATTAAATTATAATTAACTGGAGTTTGAGATAAAAAACTTAACATGATAGGCTGGAAGCAGGAAGAGGGAGGCTCGAAGTTATTTTTGGTCAATAATTTTAAACACTCACCTTAAATTTGAATATTTGGTGAAAAAAGGAATAAAACTGTCCTACAGTTTTTCTAGCGAGCTGCGATAACTTCCCTCTTCCATCTTCAAACTCCCTGACTATAAAAAACAGAAAGTTCTTATCCGCAAGAATAGCTGTTCATTATGTTTTCATTCGCATGGTAACCAATAATGAATCAAAGCCGGCTTTTTCATATGCTTTTACAGCAGATTCATTTTGGGAATAGACATCAAGTCTTATTTCAGAAAGACCTTTGGATTTTGACCAATTGATCAGTTCATCAAGAATTAATTTGTTCACCCCTTTTCCTCTGTGCTCAGGCTTTACGTACATAAAACCAAGATAAGCATATCGGTCAAAGTTAGAATAATCATTTCCCGGTTCCTTAACCTTGGCATAACCTGATGCGATGATCTCGTTATTCTCTTCCGTGACCAATACTAAGGAATCCTCAGACTTTATCAGTTGAAGCAGATCGTAGTAATGAATCTCTCCATCACGCAGCGTACTGTTAAATGGTCTTTCTGCAAGGACAATTCCCTGCTCGAATTCTAAAAGGACCTCCAGATCCTGTTCTGTAGCTTCTCTTGTGATCATTATTTTGAAATACGGTTTATGGTTTCCTGGATCTCCGGATCTTCGGGAGAAATCGCATAATATTTTGCAATAGAAGACTTCTGATCCACTATCATATATCTTGGAATCCAGTTCAGGTCAACGTAATTATTGAAATCATTTTTCCATCCTGAAGCAAACCAGTAATTATCTTTGTCTTTCATATTGAATCTGTCCAGACTTTTATCAAAACCTTCTTTTGATCTTTCCAGAGACAGGAATACGAAATCTACATTGGGATTGTTTTTCTCAAGTTCTTCAGCTTTCGGAAGTGCTTTTAAACAGTCTCTGCACCATCCGGCCCAGAAATCAATGACTAAAACTTTTCCTTTATGCTGATCAAGAATCTGCTGAATGGTGATGTTTTTCCCTTCCTCATCTTCCAGCTTCTGTACTAAAGCTTCCTTGGAGAAAGAGGTTTTAAGTACTTTCGGCTGCTGTTGTGCATAGCTCAGTCCGAAAACACTGATCATAAAAATGAATACTAACTTTTTCATTCTTTCAATTTCATTTATACAAATCTAAACAATGAAATGCAATCTGGGATTGATTTCTGATGAATTAGGAAAAATTTATGAATTGAAAATTTCTATAAAGACTTATGGATAGTTTCTGATAAGGCCTTTCACTACAGCAATCACATTCGGCATGGCTTTATTGGCTGCATTCAGAACTTCTTCATGAGAAACGGCAAGCGCAATATCAGGTCCGCCCAGGTCTGTAATCACGGAGATACAGAAAACATCCATTGACATATGTCTGGCGACAATCACTTCAGGAACAGTACTCATTCCTACCATATCACCACCGATGGCTTTGATCATTCCATATTCTGCAGGAGTTTCAAAGGTAGGTCCCTGTAAAGCTACATAAACGCCCTGATGAATTTTAATATGCTGTTCGACAGCGGCTTTTTCAGCCACTTCGATCATTTTTCTGTTGTAAGGCTCGCTCATATCCACAAAACGGGGTCCGAACGATTCAATATTTTTGCCACGAAGCGGATGCTCAGGCATCATATTGATATGATCTTTTAAAATAACGATATCTGCCACGCTGTAAGCAGGGTTGACACCGCCACAGGCATTGGAAAGGATGAGGTTTTTAATACCCAAAAGATGAAAAACCCGTATCGGAAAAGTCACGGTTTCCATAGAGTGGCCCTCGTAATAATGAAAGCGTCCGCTCATCATCAGCACTTTTTTGCCTTCAAGGATCCCATAAATTAATTTTCCGCCATGTCCTACAACTGTAGTTTGCGGGAAGTTGGGGATTTCAGGATATTCCAGAACATGAATGGCTTCCACTTCGTCTTGCAGTTTTCCCAGCCCGGATCCTAAAACGATCGCAAAATCCGGAGTTTCTTTGATAATATTGTGAATGAAATCTGCAGTCTGCTTAATTTTTTCTAACATAATCTAAGATGATTTGGTTGAATTCTTCCTTTTTATCAATGATGACGTTGATAGGCCAGTAGTAAACAATTTCTCTAAGATAATCAAAAGTTTTCAGACGTACATAATCTTTCTCCGTGGTCAGGATCAGTTTGTATTCCCCTAATTTTTTATATTCTGCGATGATTTTTTTAATGTCGTCATCCGTAAAATTATGGTGGTCCCTGAATTTTAAATGCTTAACCCGCTGTGAGAATTTGGCCAGATGCTCAAGAAGAGGTTTAGGATTGGCAATTCCCGTGATCAGGAGGATATCGTAATAGTTCAGGTTGTTATCCGGAAGCATTTTTTCTCTTCCGTACACATTTTCATCGTAGCCAATGGAGGAAAAGAAAACTTTCTGGTTGTGGGAAGGTCTTATCCTTGAGATATAATATCGTTTGGTTTCTTCGGTAAGTTCATCCGGACATTTACTGACCATGATGATGTCTGCTCTGCTTGAACCATTTCGGGATTCTCTTAAATCTCCGGCCGGAAGAAGGTGGTCTTTGAAATAAGGATCATTAAAATCAGTCATCAGAATATTGAATCCTGCTTTGATCGCTCTGTGCTGTAAAGCATCGTCCAGAACAAGAACATCCAGGTCCATATCTTCGATAACTTTTTTCGCCCCGGGAACTCTTTCTTCTGAAACAGCAATGACGAAACGGTTTTTGAAGCGCTCAAAAAGCTGCATGGCTTCATCGCCTACTACTTTATAATTGCTGTCATAATTCGTTACTTCGTAGCCTTTGCTCAGTCTTCCGTACCCACGTGAAAGTACGCCTGTCCTGTAGTGTTTGGACAGGTATTGGGCAAGATACATCACCATAGGCGATTTTCCGCTTCCGCCCACAGAAAGGTTACCGACATTGATTATCGGGGTCTTGAACTTAGTCGTCTTAAAAACTCCCAGATCATACATTGTGTTTCGGATACCCGTTACCAAATGATAACCAAGGGAAAAAGGATAAAGGTACCATCTTTTCATACGTTTGCAAAAATAGGAATTTTCATAAGGATTTTGTGTAATATTCTCAAAGACTTTTCAACAAATATTTCATTAAATTAAAGTATTTTTGTGGAGTTATTTTAATGCATTGAGATACTTTATTGAATTTTCTTACAATGGCAAAAATTATTTCGGTTATCAGATACAGCCGGATGCCATTTCTGTACAGGAAGAACTGGAAAAAGCGCTTTCCACGATATTAAGGGAAGAAATCAAAACCACAGGGGCCGGAAGAACGGATACCGGTGTTCACGCCAAAAAAATATTTGCCCATTTCGATACCGAAAAAGAGGTGGATGTGATCAACCTTCCTTATAAACTGAACAGTTTTCTGCCTCCAGATATCAGCATAAAAAGAATGTTTCCGGTGAAAGATGATTTCCATGCGCGTTTTGATGCGACGTACAGAACGTATGAATATTATATTTCTCTGGCCAAAAATCCGTTCACTCAGGAATCTGCGTGGCAGCACTGGAAAAGACAGCTGGATATTCAAAAAATGAACGAAGCCTGCAAAATTCTGTTTGAATATGAAGATTTTACCAGTTTTGCGAAATTAAAAACGGACAACAAAACCAATATCTGTAAAATGTACAAAGCCGAGTGGGAGCAGGATGGAACAGAACTTAAGTTTACGGTTTCAGCCAACCGCTTCCTGAGAAATATGGTACGTGCAATTGTAGGAACCATGGTGGAAATCGGAAGTGGTAAAATACAACCTGAAGATCTGCGTAAAATCATCGAAGATAAACACCGCAATGCTGCCGGAACTTCAGCGCCGGGACACGGACTGTTCCTTGTAGATGTAGGCTATGAATTTTAGTCAGAAGAAGACCAAACCCAAATAATCATTTCAACATTTTTTGTATCGTATTCTGTTTGTTCACAATACAGAAAAATTTGTTATTTTAGCAGGATAACTATTTCCATGAAAAGATTCTTTACATCCCCTTTCTTTAGCATAAAGTGTTCTTTAGTGGAAATAGAAAAGTACTGAACGTATGATGAATTCAGGAAAGGCCTGAATTTTCTGCTATGATAAAAACACGAATTATGTTATCAATTTTTATTCTTATCGGAGCCTACCGATATTACGCACAGCTTGCCGAAAGGTTCGGGAAAACAAAATGGCACTACGGGCTTTTGGCCATTGGAGTGTATCTTGGAATGCAATTGTTTTTTGGTTTTTCTTATGGAATTTATCAGGGAATTACCGATCCGGATTCTCTGGAGGAAGTCAATTATACAGGTTTTTCTATCGTTAATATTGTCAGCTGGATTATTTCCATTGCAGCCGTATATGGCGTTTATCACCTTCTTGAAAGAAAATTTGTAAAGGAACATATGAATAAGCCTTCTTTGGAAATTGAAAAAATAGGGAAAGAGAACTTATAAAATTTGATGATCTAAAGCCTGGTGACTGAGGTTCTCGAAGTCATCGGTACGTTGGCTCCGAGTGTCTCAGCCAAATTTTGAAACCATTAAAACAAGCCGGGAAAATTATAAACTCTGACGACTAAATCTGTCGTGAAAAAGGCTGAAAAACCGGGCTTAATATATTCATATTGTAAATAACACTTATCTGAAATTTTCTATAACGAATTGATGAAGTTGTAAAGGCTGTCAAATTATAAAGTCTTATTTTTGCATAGAATTTTAAATTCTTTCTTCAACCCGTACAATGAAAAAACAAGATACCTGGGAGATTGTTAAGAGGCTGTTCTTTATTGGAATGAAATTCCGTTCCTGGTTCATCCTTACATTAATAATTTCCGTCATACTGTCCATAGTTTCTACCTACAGGCCTTATCTTACCATGGAAGTGGTGGATAATGACATCACCAAGCTGAAGGATAAAGCTTTGATGATGAAGCATATCTATATTCTGGTAGGTTTGGTTTTTGCTGAGACTATTTTAAACTTTTTCTTAGTTTATTTTTCCAACTATATTTCGCAGAACGTTATCCGTGATATTCGTGAGAGGCTGTATGCGAAGCTGATCTATTTCAGGACCTCATTCTTTGATAAAACGCCTATCGGTCAGCTTGTGACCCGTGCTGTAGGTGATGTGGAAACCATTGCTACCGTTTATACTGACGGTTTCCTGATGGTTTTCGGGGATATTCTGAGGATTGTATTTGTTTTGATAATGATGTTCAGTACGAATGTTCACCTGAGTTATATTACATTGGCGATCCTTCCATTAATGGTAGTAATTACCAGATTTTTCCAGAAAAGACTGAAAAAAGCTTTCGGAGACGAGAGAACCTGGACTGCGAATCAGAACTCTTTTGTTCAGGAAAGACTGGCGGGGATGTCTATTATTCAGGTATTCAACAGACAGGGAGCTGAATTTAAAAGATTTGATGACATTAATATTACGCTGAAAACTGCTTTATTGAGAACGGTTTTCATCTTCTCACTATTCTTTCCGGTGGTAGAATTGATTTCCTCGTTATTCATTGGATTTATTCTTTTCTATGGCGGATATATCACGATCAGTGCCGGTGTTGTTATCGCATTTATTCAGTATATTTCTATGTTGATCCGTCCGTTAAGACAGATTGCAGACCGTTTCAATAATATCCAGAGAGGAATTGTAGGGGCAGAAAGAGTATTGGGTGTGATGGATGAGGATTATGCAATGCCGAATACAGGAACCGTGAAAAAAGATCACTTTGACGGTAAAATCGAATTTGAAAATGTACGCTTCGCCTACGATGAGAAGCAGGAAGTACTGAAGGGAATTGATTTTAAAGTAAATCCCGGAGAAACAGTTGCTATTGTAGGAGCTACAGGTGCAGGAAAATCTACGATTATCAGTTTGATCACAAGGCTTTATGATATTAATTCCGGAAGAATCGTCATTGATGATGTTGATCTAAAGGATTACGAACTATATAACCTGAGAAGTCATATCGGTGTGGTGTTACAGGATGTATTCCTTTTCCATGGAAGTATTTTTGAAAACCTTGCGTTTGGGGATGACAGCATTACTTTGGAAAAAATCAAAGCAGGAGCAAAGGAAATTGAAGTGGACGAATTCATCGAGCAGCTTCCGGGCGGCTATGATTTTGTGGTAAGCGAAAGAGGTTCCTCTATTTCTTTAGGACAGAGACAGCTGTTGTCTTTCCTGAGAGCGTATTTATCAGATCCTAAAATCCTGATTCTGGATGAAGCGACCTCTTCAATAGATCATGAAAGTGAAAAATTAATTCAGAAAGCGACAGAAAAAATTACTAAAAACAGAACCTCGATTATCATTGCGCACAGACTTTCCACCATTGAAAAGGCGGATAAAATCATTGTCATGGAGCACGGGAAAATCGTAGAAGAAGGAAAACATTTGGAGCTTCTTGATCAAAACGGATACTACGCTACACTGTATAAAGCACAGCTGAGACATGAAGTGGAACTGGAAGAAGAAGAACAGAATTCATAGATCAGTTTGATTATATATAAAACAAAAAGAGAGCCTTATAGCTCTCTTTTTTATTTCAATGGATCCTTAGAATTTTAATTTCTTAGTGACCACTTTTCCGTTTTCCAGAACCGCAGTTACCGTTAAAATTGTGTTCTTTGCATTCAAAGGAAATCTGTATTCAGAAGATTTGATATCTGTTCTGCCTGTAAGAAGCCTTCCCGAAGCATCATAAATATGAAGTGAGGAAATTTTCAGATCACTTTTTATATATACGGAATTCTCGTCTTTAGTGATTTCTGCGACATTTACTTTGGCGACATTTTCAACCGCTAACAGACTCTGACGGTTAATAATGACCGAATAATCTTCCACCTGTCCATATTTTGGAGTGTAGCAGGCCGTAACCGCGGTCCCGTTAAACTCACCGATAACTCTCATTCTTAAAGCCGTATTTGCTACAGCCGTTGCAGGAGGAGTTACTGATGCTGTGGCTACAGAGCCGTTGCTGATTCCACTTTGATTAAGTACAAGTTCAGTCGTTTCATTGAACTGTCCGTCGTTGTTGTAATCTATATACGCTTTGATAATATGTGAATTGTTGGTTCCCGGTGCAACGGTAAGGGTTGTTGCTGTACCACCTGGGATCGTCGTTTTGGAAACACCTGCACAGTAATTTCCTGTAAAGTTTTCGTAGAAATTATTGGAAGCCTGTTTGTAGTTGGAAGAATAATTATTGATATCCCCAAACTTCACAGAAGTGACCCCTATATTAGATCCTCCGGGATTTGTGATGGAAGTCGGAGCACAGGCTGTGGTTAAAACAGTGTTGTTATTAGGTGTAGTAGAAGAAGCAACGGTAGAGTTGATCAAAGACTGTCTGTACTGCAGAAGTTGCGCTGTTGCACGGTCTGCTTGCCCCGAAGTAAATAAATCTCTGAAGCAATAGGTATAGGCCATGACATTTCTCTCACCACCAGCATAAGTCACGCTGGTACATGGATTGATCTGCCCCGTTTGGCAGCTGCTTGGAACCGAAGAGTGATAAAGACTTTTCATCGGTTCAGTGTCACAAACCAAATCCCCTTGCAAGGTACAATCGGTATTGGTAGGGCAGGCGCCTGTAGATTCGGTATAGCCTTCATGAGTATGGCGAAGTCCCAGTGCATGCCCGAATTCATGCGCTAAAGTCTGCTTGTTCACCGCAGAAGCGCTTGTTGCCATGAAAGAATAGTCCTTGCTGCCTCCCGGATAATAAGCATATCCATTCAGTGCTCCTGCATTGGAGGTTAGTTTCTTCACGACATAGATATTGTAATATTTGCTGGTGTCCCACATCCCTAAGGCCGTGATCTCAGTGGCAGCTACTGCATTGGTGGTATTGTCATCATTGACACCTCCGCTTACATATTTTGGAAGATGAGAGGCATTGATTCTGTTAATTCCGTTCGTAGGATCACAGCTTGGATTCACTTTAGCAAAAACAAATTTCACAGGCAGTACAGCGCTGGTTCCGGCCATACCGCTGGTCGAACTTCCGGAAAAAACGCCGTTCGTATAATTTACCCATGCAATGATATCAGCATCGGATTTGTTATTTACGGTTCCTATAGCACTTCCGTCGCCTACTACATGCACCACCACCGGAATTTCATAAACCAGCTTTTTGTTGATGGTCTTAGCGAATTTTCCGCTTTTGATCAGTTTGGATATTTCTAAATTAAAAGCGTCATCCTGAGCCTTCTGTTCCGGATACCTTTCGTAATGTTTCCGCATCAGTTCATCAGTTCCGCATTCCTGAGGTTCCAGCTTCTGCGAGTAGAGATTTGTACAGAATAAACCTGAAACAATAATTAATAGTAGTTTTTTCATGAATATATTATTTAAGTTGTGGGTGTGTTAAAAATAAATAAAATAATCAATAAATTGTTGCTTTTTATAATGTATTGGTTGTTAAATGGTTTAATTTATAATTAAAAACCATATAAACCGATAAATTTATATATAAATGAAAAATAGAAATATGGCAATAATTGCGATTAAAATCCAATAAATAAAAAGATAAAACGTATTATATTTTCTTAAAACTACAAAACACGAAATTTTGTAAGGTATCGAAAGGAGTCATATGATTTACGGTGTGACATTTTATTTTTTCAAAATCTGATTCAAACTCAGCAGCCATTGAATGTTCATCATACTGCTGAATCTCAAGTCCGCTGCACCTGGTCGGGCCGTTTTTGGAAAAAGTTCCTATGATCATGAATGCCTGTACATTTTTCTTTGCTATGGACGTGTACTTTAAGATTTGTTCCGATGTTGTCAGAAAGTGAAAGGCGGCCCGGTCATGCCAGATATCATAAGTTTCATCCGTATCAAATTCAGTAATATCCGCTACAATCCATTTCACCTTTTGAGCTTTATCTCCTAATCTTGCCTTTGCTTTTTCCAGAGCCTTTGATGAAATGTCGAGAACCGTGATGTTTTCATAGCCTTCATCCAGTAAAAAATCAACAAGATTACTGTCTCCACCTCCTATATCAATGATTTTTGCCTCTTTATCCAATCCACAGGAATGAATGAAATCGAGTGATGTCTGTGGTTTTTCCTGAGTCCAGCTTACCTGGTCCGGATTTTTAGTTTCATATACGTTTTCCCAGTGATCTGTGTTGGTATTACTCATCTTAATGCATTTGAATGTGGGTAAAAGAACTTGAGTTTGGTTTTTGTCAGGAAATCTCCTGTTCTTTTAACTGTTGGTTTATTTCTTCGAATTTATGAATTAATCCATTCAGTTTTCCCTGCTGTTTCCTGATGGTTTTCGGTCTTAAATAAAACCAGTTGAAAGCAACCCATAAAAAAGTGAGCCCATACGTTAAAACGGCATACATCATTTCCATTCTTGACGCGTATTCATACATATACAGACTGATTCCTGCGAAGAGCATGATGAAATATAAGTTCAGCATCGTGGTCTGCATAAATTTCTGCTTACTCTTCAGTGAATACAGACTCTGTAAATATTCAGCATTCGTTTGAGTGTTGTCGAGTTTATAAATAGGGCTGAACAGCTTATTATAAGCAAAAAGAAAAATAAGCATGGCCAGAATAACCAGTACAATTCCGATTTTGGTAGAGAGAAACTGAGGCTGATAATAATACCAGATAAATCCTATGAATAGGCTGGTGAGGATCAGCAAAACATTGGTAACCAATAATCTTCTTAAGTTTTCGTTTTTGAATTTCTTAAGTCTTCCAAGCAGCTCTTCTATACTTGGTTTCTCGGCAGTCTGCCGTTGCCAGAGGTTTTTAAAATCTATATTAGTAGCCATTTTCTTTGAATCTTTTTGTTAATTTTTCTTTTATCCTGTGAATCCTTACCCGGATATTGGATTCCGAAAGTCCCACGATTCCTGCAATTTCCGCCTGTTTCACTTCTTCGAGCTCCAGCGAAATAATGATCCTGTCCGTTTCAGGCAGCTCCGAAATAAACTGATACAGCAGCTGGATCTGCGGTTCCATAGATTCCTGTTTTTTTTCTTCGAGGTGAATGGGAAGTTCCGCTTTGGTAAATCTTTTCTCCTTTTCAATCTGTTTTAAGCAGTTGTTCGAAGCAATTCTGAAGATCCACGTTCCAATGCTGGATTCGTTCCTGAATTTCGGAAGCTGCCGCCAGACAATAATGAAGGTTTCCTGAGCGAGATCCTGAGCCAGTTCAGAGTTATTTACATATCCCATGCATAAACGGAATATCTTCTGCCAGTACAGCTCATATATATCTTCAAATACCATTATTTGGAGGATAAAAAGTTATTCAACTGTTCAAAGTACCATTCTTTGTCGTCATACATGATAAAATGAAGTCCTTTTGAAGCATACCTCATATCTGCATTTTTTAAATTTTTATATTGATTTTCAATAGCCGGTTTAAAATTAACAAAATAAGACTCCAGAAGGATAAGCGAAGGACATTGAATCGTTTTTATTTTTTCGCGTAAATCTGTGTTCGAAAAATCGCAGTACATTTTGGCAAAAGTAGTCCGGTCGGATTTCATGCTCCAGCCAATCACGGTTTCCTGCATAGCTGGATCAGCGACAAGGCGTGGAATGGTGCCGGTTTGCATCTGTTTAAATTGTTCATCACTCATAGCTTTCAAAGAATTGATTGTTGAGGTACAGTCATTATTCTCTTTAGATGTGAAATTCGGATCCGATAATGCCGCCAGACACGGAAGTGTGTCTACCACTACTATTTTTGCAATAAGCTCCGGATAATCTGCCGCCAGTGCCATCGCCAGACCACCTCCCATGCTGTGTCCAATGATGATGGGCTTGTCAATTTTCTGATCCTTGATATAAGCTGCAATTTCTTTTTCCCAGTCCTTAAAACTGGCATCAGCCAATGGTGGTACGCCCGCAAATCCTTTCATCGTTAATACATAACAGGAAAATTTGCTGTCAAATTTGGATACCGTTTCATTCCAGACTTCTCCCGAAGAAGCAAATCCGGGAATAAAAATAATGGTCTGTTTGCCGTGTCCTGTTTTTTTGACTTCAAAAGGATAGGTTTTGGTCTGCCCGAATATATTGCATGCTGCAGCAAAAACTAACATAAGGATAAAGAAGATTCTGTATTTTTTCATGATTATAAAATTTTAAGGTGAATATGCCTTTTAGAGACCTGTTTTTTTAAAATGTTACAAAATGTTTTTAAATTATTTTCTGAATGTTGGTGAAAACGCAGCAGTGCAAAGTTTTTTATTATTCTAAAACAGTTATTAATCCGCAGTCATTGCGAGGAACGGAGAAATCTCATCGAATATTTTTTTTGTTTTCTGAATGTTGGTAAAACGCAACGGCGCAAAGATTTGTTTCTATTCATATGTTTTAAGGCGCAAGGATTTTATCTCCGATAAAATTGATACTGCTGTCATTGCGAGGAGCACAGCGACGAAGCAATCTCATCATCCTAGCTGAAAATCTTTGATTTTCTTGCGCCTTAAAATATTCACATTTAAATTAATTTTTACGTCTTTGTGTTTTTCCAACAAGCTAATTTTCAAATAGTAAAAACATTCATCAATCATCTTTCTTCTTCTTAAAAACCTTCGACTTCAACCATAATGTATTAAAAATCGGGTCTCTCCGCTCTATTTCAATAGATTTCACAACAATTTTTCAAATTATTGAACTGAAAAATATCATATTTTGTCTGATTCATGTGATTCATCAGAATATTTGCTTTTCCACTATTTTTTCCTGAATTAATAGGCCTTACCTATAAGTTTTCTATGGGATTTTTGTCATTTAAAATGATCTGATTATTCTAAAAAAATGTAAAATCCGTATAAAATCATTAATTTGAATAAAAAAATAGTATTTACCTGATGATTATATTGGAAAATTCACTAATTTTATTACTAATTAAGAAGCTGCCCCAGCTTGCCGAAGGGTATGAAGTGTAAAATTGAAATTTTTAACTAAAATCCAAAAAATATAAATGAGCAATATACAAGATGAATTTAAAGTCTTTAAAGACGAGCTGAAAAAACTGAATATCGATGTACAGAAAGTAGTGAAAGTAGGAAACGGAAGCATGGATTTCCATGAAGTTTTTTACAAGTCTCCGAGATATCAGGAAATAAAAAGCGTGTATGTTCAGCGTCATAACCTGGACAGTATGGTAGAGAAATTTAAAAAGGCTTACCACTAAAAATAAATGGGCGCCGCAGAGAATCTGCGGCGCCCGGTTTTTATAGCTGTTAATTTGAGTTGAAGGTTAAGTGATTGGAACTTGCTTTTGGTACCCTTGTCAAGGTTTTAAACCTTGACAAGGGTAGTCCTCGATATTTTGCCTCAGGGTTTTTATCAAACTTACGCAAACAAAAATGTCTTATCCTGTACTCAGGTTATTTATTTTAATCTTTATCCAGTGAAGAGTTTTCTTTTGTATCCTTCATTCCGGCATAAACAATCAGAGAAAACAGAATACATCCGGTGATATACCAGTAGAAATACTGTTCTGTTCCCGCCTGCTTGAACCAAAGGGCTACATATTCTGCTGTTCCTCCGAAAATAGCCACTGTAAGGGCATACGGAAGACCTACTCCCAGCGCTCTGATCTCAGAAGGAAAGAGTTCCGCCTTGACAACAGCATTGATGGAAGTATAACCGCTGACAATAATAAGTGCTGCCATAATCAGGAAAAACGCCGTCCACATCGATGTGGTTGTACTTAAAGCGGTGAGCAGAGGAACGGTAAATAATGTTCCCAGAATTCCAAAACCTAAAAGCAGTGGTCTTCTCCCGATTCTATCTGATAATGCTCCGAATACTGGCTGCAGACAGGCAAATATAAACAGTGAAATAAATGAAATCAGGGTAGACTGTTCCTTGGTAAGATGAACGGTGTTCACCAGAAACTTCTGCATATAGGTAGTATAGGTGTAAAAGGCCAGAGTTCCTCCTAAAGTAAGTCCAATTACGGTCAGTAAGGCTTTAGGATGTTTCAGAAGTTCTGTAACGGTTCCTTTTTTCTTGTCGTTAACCTCTTTTTTATTTTCAAAAGCTTCTGTTTCATGAAGATTGGCTCTTAAATACAAAGCAATCACAGAAAGCAAAGCTCCGATGACGAATGGAATTCTCCAGCCCCATTCTTCAAGCTGAGTCTCCGTTAAAAGCAGTTTCTGTAAAATCAACTGAATGCCCAATGCGATCAGCTGCCCACCAATAAGCGTTACATACTGAAAGCTTGAATAAAACCCTCTCCGGTTTTCCGATGCCATCTCGCTGAGGTAGGTTGCAGAAACACCATATTCCCCACCAACACTCAATCCCTGTAATAGTCTTGCAATTAATAATAGGGCAGGAGCCAAAATTCCTATGGTTTTATAAGTCGGGGTCAATGCAATAAGCAGCGAACCGAAAGACATCAGCAAAACTGAAAGTGTCATTGCTTTTTTTCTTCCGATCTTATCTGCAATACTTCCGAAGATCCAGCCTCCGATGGGGCGCATCAGGAAGCCTACAGCAAAGATTCCTGCTGTATTCATCAGCTGTGCATTCAGGTCGGAATCCGGGAAAAAGGAGTTGGAGAAATAAATAGCAAAAGCAGCGTAAGCATACCAGTCGTACCATTCGACCAGGTTTCCTACGGAACCGCCCACAATGGCTTTGATCCTTTGAGCAGTTGTAATTTGAGTAGTATTCATATGAGTAAGATATTAAATTTTTTAAAGTACGATTTGAAAAGACAGTAAAAATTCACCTTTTCTGTCAAAAATTGTTTTGGATGTAAGGTCATAAAGCGGTCTGCTGCTGTATTGGGCAACGATTCTTGCGTTTTGACCGTAGAGATAGAAATTGGCTCCAATGTCATAATAACTTCCATTCTGGTTAAGGGCATTCATATCTTTTAGGGCATAATTGAAAAATGGCTGAACCTTCAGGATTTTACTGAATTTCGGAAGCACAAACCCCATCTGTGAAAACCAGATATTTCCTGTTCCCATCAGAACCCTGTTGTTTCCGGGACCTTCCAGTGCTTTTTGTCCCATGAAATCTGCGTTGGGAGTTCCGGGATTCAAAAGACCGCTTACTCTTAAATAATTAGGACCGTAATTATAATTGTAAAAAACAGAATATAGTGTTAATCCCATCTCTTTGCTTTTATCTCCTACGGGAAGTTCTGTATAAACATCTGCTCCTAAAATATTCACATCATGAGATTCGAAAACATTTTCAGAAGGTTGAGATTGCGTTGCCTCTTTATTGGTGTAAAAACCGGCTCCAAGATTTAATACTTTTTTTGTAGCTAAATTATTTCCCGGGAGAAATGAAGTCACCGTAGTTTCTTTGTTAAAAAACTGGTAGAAGGCATATCCTGCGTAAGACAGTTTTCCACTTTGGTTATTGTCTACAGCCGCACCTCCGATGGCTGGTTTCAAACTGGTCGCAAAAGGTTTGTTAACACTGAAACGGTAATTAATTCTATCGAATTCCCCATGGACAAAAATTCCCAGTTGCCTTGAAAACTGATCGGCTATTTCTATCATTGGAAAATTGAAAACAGGGATATCACCTGCGAGCATTTTGGTTGTGCTGGCGTTGGTGAGTCTGCTTACCCCGTTCCATGAGTGGAGTCCTGCGCCTAGGTATAGATTGTTTTTGTTCGGTTTTCCTGTCTGGAAATCATTTCTTGGAATAATCGCGAATTCATTATAAGCATCATGAAAAAAGAAAGGTGCTTTTTTTCCGGCTCCATTGTTTCCGGTACCTGTTCCGCCTCCTGAAATAAAACTCTGATTATTGATTCCCATCTGTAAAAAAACAGAATAAAAAGGAGTGACCTGGCTTTGAATAATGAGTCTCATTCTCCGGATGCTGGCATCGTAGGTTTGTTCCTGAGGAACTCCGTTCACCAGTGTTCCGGGATTGTTATCGATACTGCGGAGCCAGATCTGGCTGGAAATACCGAATTTCAGCCATTTGTCTCCTTTAGCATTAAGATTGATTTTAAGCTCTCCCACATCTAAAGGGTTTTTCTCAGAAGAAATCTCTTCAGGGCTTTTCTTAATACTCATCGTATCCTGACCGTACATACACTGCATAACAGTAAAACTGAAAATGATAAGTAGTTTTTTCATTGGCGCTTTTATTTGCACCTAAACAATACATACATTCTGAAGAAATTCTGAAGTTTTCACAAAATTGAATCATTTGATGTTATGTTTTTGAAATTCAGTATTTTATTTTACGAAATTGATTCTTGTAATATGCAGATTGTTTTCAAATTGATAGAATATTTCAGTGTCATAAATCTCCAAAATTTTCTTCACGAGGGCCAAACCAATCCCGATGGAATTCTGATTAGGGTTTCCGCGTCTGAATCTCTGAAATAATTCCTCAGTAGGAACAGTGGGCGGATTTCCTGTATTGGATATCTGTAAATAGCTTTCCGTAAGTATCACCGATATTTTTCCGTTTTCTATATTGTGCCTTTTGGAATTATTGATGAGGTTGTTGATGACGATCGTAGCCAGATTCTGATCAAAATTAAGATAGACTTCCTCCTGGATATCTTTCGTTACCGTAAGATTCTGTATTTCAAATATATCCTCAAAATAGAGTAGCCTTTCCTGAAGCAGCTCTGAGAAATTGATAAGTTGAGAATCATTTTTTTCAAAATGTTCAAGCTTGGCGAGGAGAATAAGAGATTGATTAATAGACGAAAGCCTGTCCAGTTCATCATTCATAGACGAAAGTGTGATCAGCTGGTTTTCCGAAAGCTCACTGTCCATCAGTAGTTCTATTTTTCCTTTGATGGAAGCCAATGGCGTTTGCAATTCATGAGATGTATTTTCCGAAAGTTCTTCCAGTAGGTGATAATCCTTTTTAGAGCTTTCTGTCATTTTCAGCAGAAACCTGTTTAGCGATTGGAATTCTTCGGTTTCCGTTTTCATCAGGTCCATGGAGCGGTTGTCTCTCAAACTGAATTTCTTAATTTCGTCTATCGCATGATAAAAAGGTTCAAGGATTTTTTTAGATACCAGAATACTCACAATGATGGTAAGAATGATCAGAAAAACCATAATCCAGGCAATAACCATGATGATGCTCATCAGAAAATTATTCTCGATGATCGTAATGTACCTTACACTGGTGATGGCGTATCTTTTCTGCTTAATTAAAGGATACGTAGTGACCGTAATCCTGTTCATGTGGGACTGGATGCTTTTGTTCCAGATGTATTTCTCTTCAATGATTTTTTCCTTGAAATTTTTAGAATCTGCGGGGAGAATTTTCACCTGGATCTGCCTGTGATGGAATTTTAAATAATCATAGGAAGGGTCACTTTCCAGTCTGCGGGCTACATAACTGTTTAAATCCTCAAGTTTAAGAATAGCAGAACGCATCGTTGCTCTTTCAAAAGCGAAATAAAGGATCGCAAAACCGGTGATCAGTACAAAAAATACCAATACGGTGAATGCTCTGGCAAAACGAAAACTTAAATTCATTTATCAATCCATTTATAACCCAATCCGTAAACAGTTTGCAGATAATCTTTTCCACCGGTATCAATCACTTTCTTCCGTAAGTTTTTTAAATGCTGATACACAAAGTCTACATTATCAATGCTGTACGTATAGTCGCCCCAAAGATGACTTGCAATGGCCTGCTTGGAAAGCATCCTGTTCTGGTTGTTGATGAAATAGATCAGCAGGTTCAGTTCCTTTTTGGTAAGATTGACCAGTTGGTCATTGATTCTGCATTCTTTAGATTCCAGATCAATTTTAATTTCATTGAAGCTTAGAATGCGGTTGGCCTCCGGTGTTTTTCTTCTGAGCACCGCTTTTATCCTGGAGTGAAGTTCGGGTAATGAAAATGGTTTGGTGATATAATCATCGGCACCGTCATCCAGTCCGGTCAGTTTGGTGTCTAAAGAATTTTTTGCAGAAACAATAATGACACTTGCTCCGGGAGCGTAGTTTTTAATATGTTTCAGAATATCCAGGCCGTTTCCGTCGGGAAGCATAAGGTCCAGGAGAATGCAGTCGTACTCAAAAAGTTCTATTTTGTCAATAGCTTCTTTCGCATCAGAAGCTACTTCACAGACGTAATCTTCTTTTTTAAGATAGTCTGTGATGTTGGACGCAAGATCTTTATGGTCTTCTATGATGAGAATTTTCATGCGAAAGTATTAAACAGGATAAACGGTTATCCGGTTTAAAGATATAAAAAAACCGTTCAGAAAATAAAGAACGGTATTTTTTAATTATGGTTTTAAAACCTGTATCCAATGGAGAGGCCGCTTCTGAAGCCGGCCCACGGCCCGTCTACTTTGACTTTCGCGCCATTGGCATTTGTTTCAACGGTGTAATCTACAAACGGAATGTCCAGGTTTTCAATTTCCTTTTTAAGCTGAGCCTGCATTTCCGGAGTCAGGACATAATCGCTGGTCATTGTGAAGTCTCCTTTTCCGCTTCCATAATGAGCGCCGGCGATCCAGAAATCAAGAACCAGGTTTTGGCTTCGGGTTAAGAAAAACTGGACCCCAACCATTAGTCCGCCGCTGTTTCCGCTTGTGCTTCCCTGACCTTTCAGTGGGATCTGGTAGGTATTTCCGTCAACAGCATCATAATCATAATAGAAATCAAAACTATTGGATGAAACATCGGAATACCGGTAATAAGGAGCAAAATAAAATCCTTTTCCATAACCTTTCCCGATGTAGAATCGTGGCTCGATGGTGAAATTGGTGGCCTTTACCCTTAGGTTCTGAAATCTTTTCTCATCTTCATCTTTCAAAAAAGCATTAATGAAGGGCACTTTCCCCTGTGTCATTGTTCCAAAACCTATATTCACGGAGAACCATTGGTTAATGGCTCTTTCATAAGACAGGTTGATATTTCTGAAGGCATAAGCTGTAACGTTGGTCTTGATGATATTCATTTTTTCCGAGGGAACAGCCTGAACTTCCTGTGCGTTTGCTTCGGAAAGCAGGAAACAGGGAATTAAGATAAGGAGCTTTTTCATAATCTTATATTTTGTGGTGTAAAAAAGTATCAGCAAAAAACGGGCAAAAAATTAATTAAACTTCAATATGGGTTTGTTTTTAACTTAAAAATAATAATATGATTGCTGTTTGTATTATTCGATGGGAATATAATAAGAATAATTGACAGCATCTCGCGGCATTACTTTTAAAGTAAAATAACCACTCAACAATCAACCCCGCTCAGTTCTGAACGGGGTTGTTTGTTTATAATATTGTATTGTTTTATTTCTTGATAAACTTCACCGTTTCTGTCTTAGCATCTTTTCCGGAAACCTGGATAAAGTAATTGGCTGTCGGAAGCTCAGAAATCTGTACTTTTCCGGATTTCAGATCTGATGTTTTGATCAGTTTGCCATCCAGACTATAGATATTGGCTGTTGTATAATTTCCTGTATTTCCTTTAAACCCAATAAAATCCTGCGCCGGATTAGGATAAACAGTGAAATCTTCTTTTTTTGCAGTATTGGCCGTTCCTAAAAAGGTCTCACCCAGAGCCACAGCACTTGATGTAGATTGATTGACTCCCAGTAAAGGAACTGTAATATTTCCACTTGTAGATGTCAGCAGTGCATAGCGGTGGCTGCCGTCATAATAAGAATAAGCAGTATTGGTAAAAGTTCCGATCGGATTGGTTAATGCAACGTCAAATGGAGCGTATAAATTAAAATTCTGTGTAAATTTTACTCTCAATACATTCGTGTAGGTTTTGCTGCCGATGATCAGGGTTCCGTAGGCATCAGCAAGAGTGCCCATTGTCCCGCTGAAAAATCCATTAGCGGCAGAGGATGTGAAATTTCCTCTGGCATTATCAGTTTGATTTACTCCGAACGCTGTAGGATAATTCATATACGTACCATTGTCTACGGAAAAATTTAAAGTAGCCTGAGGATTGATTACTCCGGTGATTTCCAGTTTTGTTGCGGAGGCTTTATAAAAAATAGAGGTTGCTCCACTGGCCATTTTAATAGTAGAACCCGGAAATGTCGTAATCTCTGCTGCAGAAGGTGTCGAATACACCGTTGGAGAAGCTGTTCCCTGTACCAGACTGCCGTTTGAAAAGGTAACATTGGCCCCTGTAGCGGTATTATTAACGGTTCCCGTTACCGTGTAATCATTCGCTGTATCTCCTGATAAAGGATCGTTGGCCGCTTTGGTCAGCGTGATCTGTGCGGAAAGTGCGCCGGAAATACCCAGCAAAAAGAGTAGTGATGTTTTCATGGTCAAAATTTTCACTAAGATAAATAAAAACAGATATTAGTTTTTATGTTAACTTGTTTTTAATGAATAATTTAAATAAAACAGCCATCCGGTATGATCGGATGGCTGTTCTGTACGTTAAATATTTTTTTCTAGTTGCTCATGATTTTGCGATACGCGTAAATGTCTTCAATCGTAACTACGCTCATCTCTTTTAAAGATGCAAATTTCACGATTTCAGGAAGTCTTGCCATCGAGCCATCTTCGTTAGTCAGCTCGCAAAGTACGGCATCGTCACCTAGATTGGCCATTTTTACAAGATCTACACTGCCTTCGGTATGGCCCCGTCTTTCGAAAACGCCACCTTGCTTAGCAATCAGTGGGAAAACGTGTCCAGGGCTTGCAATATGCGTTGCCTGTGCATTTTCAGCCACAGCTGTTCTGATCGTTGTTACACGGTCTTTTGCGGACACACCGGATTCAACGCCTTCTTTGGCTTCGATAGAAATGGTGAATGCGGTCTGGTTTTTTGAGTTGTTGGTTTCCACCATCGGACGCAGATTCAGGTGCTTGCTTTTTTCTTCCGAAATGCAAAGACATACGATACCGCTGCATTCGCGGATCAGAAGTGCCATGTCCTGTTCTGTAATGGTGGATGCGGGAAAGATGATATCACCTTCGTTTTCACGGTTTTCATCATCTACTAAAAGAATTCCTTTTCCCTGTTGTAGTTTTAGAAGTGCATTTTCTACACGTTCTGTGGAGGTCGCTCCAAATTGTTCTAATAATTTTTCCATGTTATTTTACTTTTAAAAGTTAAAATAGTCTTCGGTACATGGAAATGAAATACGGCACAATAAGCCCGTAAGGAATCTTACTGACCGTTTCATTTTCTTCTCCCATCCAGACTTTAACTGTCGGTTTTGGAATTTCACCAAATCAGTCCCTTCAAAAGAAAGGAGTCGCGGACTGTAACCGCCGGTAGGGAATTTCACCCTGCCCCGAAGAAAACTTATACTAAGTTTTACTGTATGTTCTGATTTAAAATTTTATTTCATTGATTATATTTAACGCACAGACGGCAAATTTCGGGAAGTTTTTTGAATTGGAGAAGGGATTTTTGATGCTATTTATCAATTGTCGCTTTAAGTTCAAAAAAATAGCCATTCAAAGTTAGAATGGCTTAATTTATAAAATTTTGATATTTTTTATTTAATAATTGTTGATTTAAAGAATCTGTTTTCCATCCTTATATTCCTGAACTGTCTTTTCGAGTCCCTTTTCATTATACATTTCCCATTTGCCGTCATATACTCCATTTTTCCAGTTTCCTATGCCCCGGATATTTCCATTTTCGTACCAATATTCATGAGTTCCGTTTGGCTTTCCATTAATAAATTCGCCTTTTCTTGCTTTTTGTCCATTAGGATGCCAGTATTCCCAGACCCCATTTTCTTTCAGATTTTCAATCTTCCCGCTTGAGTATAATTTGCCATTTAAATAGTAAGCCTTTTTAAGTCCATCTGTTATTGGTTTAAATTCAAGTGTTTTTGATTGAACCTCATTTAAATTCTGGCTGTTTTTAATGAAATCCCCCTTAGCAATCAGGGTATTTCCAAGATAAACTTCATATTCTTCCAAATTTATATTTTGGGAGTACAGGTTTTTGCTTACGAAAATTGTTAAGAGTAACGTAAGAAGTATTTTATACATAGATAAGATTGTCATTATTTTTCTTTTACAGATTTCTCGAGTTGGATTGTCAATAGTTTGATAAGCATCGAGACATTTTCCAAAGATAAAAAGTTTTAAGTCTTAAGATTCATACTCCTTCAAATAAAAGACTATTTTCTTCTCAATTAAGTCAGACAGTGAATTCGCGATTTTTATCACTTTCGGAGGTGTATTTTCGTGGGCAAGTACGTAAATATTTTGATTCTCCAGACTGTACAGCAATTGATCTCCGTCACCATACAGCCAGAATTCTCCCAGAACCAGATATTGCTTTTTCTGAATAGTTTCGATCGTTAATTCATTACAATCCATTTCCAGCCCCTCTAATTTTAAAACGGATACATTCCGGTACCATGTTATCAGGTCTTCAGGAAGTTTGATAGAGAGTTCTTTTTCTATATCCGGTATAAATTCCTGCTGTACACCGGCTTCGATGATGTCAGAATTACTGTATGATTTCGTTAATTGCCTGAAAAATTTCGGATAGCTGTCTTTTAAATAGCCAAATTTACTTTCAACGTCTTTCTGAAGCTGCTTCTCTTTTAGTTTTTCTGCTTTACAGAAATCATCAAATTCTCTTTCCCAGCCTTTTTTATAAAGATCAGAAAACTCAGCATTTATTTTCACAGATTTTAACCAGTCAAAAGCGCCCAGCTGCCCGATATACAGATTTCTGACCCCGCTGAAACTTTCCTTAGGTTTTATTTTAAGGAAGGCCGTTCTTCCACATACTTTTTCTACGTCACCTTTATGATCGCTGAACCAGCTCAGCCATTCCTGTGCGGTGAGTTTTCCTTCTGAAAGACTGGTGAATTGGTCAATGATTTCCTGTTGCATCATGGGCTGTTTACTCGGTTCAAAATTTATTTTTCTATCCATTTCCGGAAGAGGCTGGTATTGCTTTGGCTGGTTATCAAATACCTCTCATATCCCTCTATCTTTAAAGCTAATGCATTTTTAGAATAACGTTCAATTCTTTCGATGAATTTTTTATTAACAAGTTCACTGCGGTTGATCCTGAAAAACTCCAATGGATTAAGCTGTATTTCGATTTCCTTTAAGGTAGATACATTTAGCAGATGTTTTTTTCCTGTTTTATCCAGAGCAAAAACAACGCCTTCGTCAGCCTCAAAAAGCAGAATGTCTTTTGTTTCAAAAAAATAAATCCCCTGAGTGGTATTGACGGAAAATCGTCCTTTGTATTTTTTTTCTGCCCCATTGCCAATGATCTGATCCAGTTTTAAATGCAAAGAATGATCTGTTGTGTGACTTTTTCTGAGCAATAGAAATTTATTCCAGGCCTTTTGGAATCTTTCTAATGAAAAAGGTTTTAAAAGATATTCTATGCCGTTGCTTTCGAAAGCATCCATCCAAAACCGGTCATAGGCAGTTGTGAAGATGATGGGGCAGGAAATCTGTACGTCACGGTAAATATCAAATGCATTTCCATCCAAAAGTTCAATGTCCGAGAGGATAAGGTCAATAGTAACATTGGTTTTTAGGAAATTCACAGCATCCTGTATCGTATCTACCTCTGCTTCTACGGAAATGGGTTCGTTTACCTCGTCCAGAAATCTTCTGAGTTTTTTTCTTGCCGGGATTTCATCTTCAATGATAAGAATTTTGATCATTTCTCTTGTCATGGGATTATGGGTAAAGTTACTGAAAACTCATTTTCCGTATGGACGATTTCAAACTGTGTACCGGCTAACAGAGCATATTGCTGTCTCAGATTATTCAGTGCCCTTCCGGAAGTGGATTTTGTGTTTCTTTTGATCACGGTATTATTTGATACAACAAGACTGCTGTCTGCAGAGATGGTAATCAAAACAGGATTTTTTTCTGTTCCGAGGTTGTGCTGAATGGCATTTTCCAAAAGCAGCTGCAGGGTGAGCGGTATGATTTGGCCCCTGGTGTTTAGATTTTGGATTTCCAGCAGATAGGCATTGCCATACTTGTGCTGCATGAGGTTGAAGTATTTTTTTGCAAAAGAAATTTCTTCATCTATTGAGATTAAACTTTTATCAGAAACCTGAAGAACATACCGGTATATTTCAGCAAATTCATTCAGGAAATCAGAGGCTTTGTATTGATCTTCGTTGATTAACTGGTCTAAAACATTCAAATTGTTGAACAGGAAATGGGGGTTAAGCTGTGATTTGAGCTGGCTGATCTTTGCTTCGGAGAATGCCTGATTATATTCATCGATCTGTTTTTGTTTTCTTTTGTTTTTTTGATAATAGTAGAAAGCCAGAAAAAAACTTCCATAGATAAAAGTGTCCATTATTTCGGACAGGGTTGAAAGTATCAGGGTTTCCTGATTGAAATTTCTTTCAAAAGTGTTAAATGCCAGTGAGATGCACAGTCCTAATAGCTTCATGACTGCTAAATAGACGAGCATTGAGGTGCTGAATATTTTTAATGCTTCACCCGTGCTGAAAGTATCTGATTTCTGCCAGTGTTTCATAAAGAATTCCATCACAAAAAACAGAATTCCGGCACTTATAAAAGACAGGACTGCTGCTTCCGGAGTGAAGATGTACCAGTCAAGTGTTTTCCTTACCAGAAGCCTGATCTGTATGGATTGGGCATAGCCAAAAAGAAATACAAAAAGTAGAAAGTACTTGCTTTGCCTAATTTCGTTCAAAATATTTTTCATAGATATTCTGGTCAGATGATACAAAAATAGCCCTATAAAAAATAAAGGGCTGCTGATGACTCAAATTATTTTGTCTTATGATCCGGGAATGATGCGGTGACCTCTCCTTTGTCATTATAGAAATCAAGTTTTGCATTATTTTCTTTATCAATATAGAACATCGCTTTGGGCATTCCTTTGTCGTCAAATAAAAAGAGGCCGTTATTTTCAGCTTTGGATTTCCCCAGCATAATTCTCGGAGCGCCTCCTATCAGATTCTTTTTTACATAGTCGTCATACTTTTGCTGCATGGCTTTAGGATCTTTTTTCCGGAGGTCTTCAAGTTCTTTCATAATTTCGGAAGTTTTTATTTGTGATTCTTCTGAAGGACGGTCATTAAAAGCAAGACTGCTGGACACAAACCGTTTGCCCCCTTTTGTATAATCCTGAGTTAAAAGCTGCATTACCTGATCTCCATTGTATTGATCATAGGTTAATGATAAACCTGAGCTATGTCCGTTTTCCTTTTTTTGTCCGTCATAGATAAATCCTCCACATTCAATACCGTCTTCATTAAAAAACAGCATTCCTGAACGTTTTTTCCTGCTTTCATTGGTTGGGCGGGTATTGATTTTATCGTTTCCGTTGGGAAACCGGTCAACATTGGTAATGATCATTTTTACCGTGCCGTCTTTTTCCACGATATTAATTCTTTCGACATCAATTTCCGTGAATTTTTGATTTCCGTTTGTTTTAAAAGCTGAGGTCGTAAGGAAAACCATCCCGATTACTGTTGCAAAAGCAAACGCTCTTAGAAAAATCAATTCTTTATTCATAGTGTTGTTATATTGTATAGGACAAAACTATTCAGATATTGATTGCTCCTCAAACCAAAAGTAATAAGCCAAGGAAAAATTCCTTTGAATAAAGGAATTTTAGGAATGAGTTACATGATAGTGGCAGAAAAGTTCTTGTTACACAGATTAAGTATCACATGAAACATCATCCCAATCCTGATCCATATAGGTGATCAGCCAGTTTAAGGCATAATGTCTTTCATACACAATCCCGGAATCTATTGTCTCCATTTCAAGGTTGTTGATGCGGGCATCTACACAGGCCCAATCGTATCTGTAATACAAATCAGCTGCATCAAGGATTTCAGATTTTGAACGGACTTCATAATTTCGACTGATGAAATCATTGGGATTGAGGTCTCCACCCACAGGATAATGCTCCGCTGGGATATCATTCAGATCGCACAGTTCATCAGGAAAGGGTAGGGTGTCAACGATTTTTAGGGCCCAAAATAAAACCCAGATGCATTCACACTTCCAGCTTTCCTGAGATTTTTTGTGTTCTGTGGGATCGTTTAAAAAATCTTTTTCGTCCGGAGTCACAAAGTCCCAGAGATCATATTCTTTAAGATAATCAATGGCCTCTTCCGGCTCAATGGAATCAAAAGCGATAAGGTTGGTGACAGCAAGAACGGTCAGCCTTTGCGCGATTTCTTCAGAAGTTCTCAGGGTGGTTTCTTCTTCCGTTTCTATATAGGGAAGGTTGAAATTAATTTTAATTCCTTCTTTTTTGAGGATTTCCTCAGTTCTTTCTTTTCGTGAAAGGCCTTCTTCGTTGATGGACATATTGAATATAATAAAAGATGGGTGTGATGAATTTAGATGAGTTCTTTGATGGTCTGTTCAAGTAATTCGTTAAACTTCTCCGGATTTTCCAGCATTGGATAATGACCGGTTCCGGCTATTTCAATAGAGTTGTAATCTTTTAAATACTTTCTGTTATTCTCAATGTTAGTAGGAGAATTATCAGAATTGATGGCTCTTACCGGCACCTGAACTTTTGAAGCGGTATCCCTGAAATCTTTTATATATAAAGGTCTTAGTAGATAGATGGCTGCTTCCGATGTGTTTTGAAGGAACTCATTCTGTAGCCTTTCTCTTACATCCGAAGGTGTGTTTTCCACAAAAAGATATTGGGGAAGAATATGTTCCACCGCATTTTTAAAATCGTTGCGATAATGCACAAACATATATTGTTCAGCCTGCTCATCCGTAAAGGCTTCATCTAAATCTTTTATCGTATCTATCAGAACAAGAGCCTTAACCTGAGGGATCTTTAAAGAAGCTTCCAGTACATAAGCTCCTGACATCGAGTGTCCTACAAGAATAATTTCTGATGAACCAATCTGATCTGCTACAGCTTTGATATCATCTGCATACAGCTCACTTGACCATTCTTTCCGCGATTTATCAGATAAGCCGTGTCCTGCAAGACTCATTTGTACAATATGATAGGTATTCCTGAAATATTCTTCTTGGCTGTTCCACCATTCTGCATTGCCGAGCCATCCGTGTACGAATAATAGGGTAGGATTTCCCTGCCCGCTTTCTTTATAATGAATTTTCTGTCCGTCTGACGATTGTGCGTATTTTTCCATGATTAATATATTGTTCTGCTTGTATAGCGAGTTTGTGATTAAAAGGCTAATGTACAAAAAGAGATTTGTAAAGTATGGTGAAATCCCTGTATTATTGGGCTTTTTTGAAGATTTGTTTATGGGCGCTGCGGTTCATAGATGAGCTGTACCACTCCGGATCGGAAGGTATGGGTGGCCATCAGTTTCAGTTCCAGCCTCTCTTTCATATTTTCAAATAATGGTTTTCCGCTTCCTAAGGCAACAGGGTGAACAGAGATTCTGTATACATCGATAAGATGAAGCTGAATAAAGGTTTTGATAAGACTGGCCCCACCGTAAAGCCAGATGTCTTTTCCAGGCTGTTTTTTGATCTCTGCCACTTTTTCAGCAATGTCTGAAATGATAAAAACGGCCTGCGGATCCTCTCTGGTCTGTGTTGAAAAGACATATTTGTTTTTTGAATGTACAGCTGTCCAAAGTTTCTTTTCTTCAGCATCAGCACTGTCTTCCGGCTGATAATTTCCCCATGCATCATAACTTACCCTGCCATAAAAAATGGTGTCGATACTGTCCAGAAATCCGTCAAAATTCATGTCGTCATCCATAATGCACCAATCGGTTTCCCCATTGGGTCCTTCAATAAATCCATCTAAAGTAACGGCGAGATCAAGAACTACTTTTTTCATGTTTATTATTCATTAGGTTTTGGTACTGTAAAAATAAAAAAACGCTCTGAAGCCAGAACGTTTTGCGTTATAAAATGTTACCATTTCCAGATCTGTGGCTCGTCTTTCCAGATCAGCAGCCTGAATTCCTCATAATGATTTCCGTTTCCGATGGTGTGTGTATCCCGTCGGCCTTTGTCCAGTTTCAATTGGTGCAAAATCCCGGAGTGGGCAGCTACCCAAAGTGTTTTTTCATCATCCGAAAGAGTCATTCCCGAGATTGAGGAACCAAAGAAGTGTCTCCACAAGCGATTTCCTTCTTTATCAAATGCTTTGATGTATCCGTAAGCATCCCCCAGAATGTAATAGTCTTTTGTAGCGGTACCTGCGTACACTCTCATTTCCTCATCGATAGTGGTATAATCATCACTTTCTGTATACGCTTCGATATCAGCACTTTCATACTGACCGGAATTGATGCCTATGGTAATTCCGTTGTAGAAATGACATGAATTTGTGATCAGCTGGCTGTCATCTTTAGTAAACAGACAGAAATGCGGGTAGGAGGACTGTGCCCCGATCGAGCCTAAAGTATTGCCTTCCGGATCTAAAATCCTGTGATCATAGCTTTGGTCTCCCACCACAATGTAGGAATTGTCGTTGGAAAGGGTCGCATTTTCCATATCAATGTCAGGTGTCCAGTCTTCTTCGTCATCTTCATTGATCGGATGAATGAGTTTTTCTTCTTTCTGCGAGATCAGATAGATTCCGAATGAAGTGACCAGAAGAACTTTGCTTCCATCGTTGAACGGGATCAACTCTGTAATTCCCAGTTCTGCAGTTTGGTTCAATTCAAATTCGTTGATGAGTTCTCCTTCCCAGCCTTTGTAAACTGATATTTTACCGGGAGTTGCGATGGCAAAAACATCATCCCGTTTTGATTTACCAATGGCCTGTATCTTTTCTTCAAGTTGAGTCACCTGACCATGATCCAGCAGATAAGCCTGTCTTTTTTCATAGGAAGTTCCGGTCATGAAAACGATCTTTTCACCGGAAATAAAATGAAGCTGCTCAATGCTCTGCGACCTGTTTTCCAGTAAAGGAATGATAGGCGTATGAGCTGGCGGAAAGTTCGCTCTGAAGTTTTCAATATCTCCGTTCTGATTGGCTGTTTTAAGCAGATTAAAAACGCTTTCCGCAAGATTTGATCTCTTATCTTCAGGTTCTTCGCCTTTCCAGTTTTCCCAGCCGTTCTTTTCACCGAAATCAACCATTTCATTAATTTCTGTTGCATAGCGTTCTCCTTTTGAGAACCATTCTTCCTGGATTGTAGTGTTTTGCATAATTGATGATTAAATAAATTTGGAGATATTCTGTACGGGAATATCCTGTCTTAAAAATAAAATTATTTTTTTTATTTGAAATTCGCATGTTCGTCATGGTTTCCAGTGATTACAATGCTGCTTCCTTTTAACAGCTTAGGATTCACAGTTCCGGTTTTTTCAGCGGTGAATTCAAACCCGAGGATATCTAACGTTTCACCCGGTTTGGAGAATTTTTCTTTTTTTAGGGTATAAGTTCCTGCCGGACCGATCCTGATGGTATCTCCAGGCTGTTGCATAAACGTTTCGATATTATTTTTCTCTTTCGTTTCTATTTTAACACTTTTAGACAGGTAGAGCACATTCACATCCTGAAGGCCGGACCAGTGAATAGAAAAATCCTTGTTCAAAGAGTTTTCTTCTTCATAAATAATATTTATGGCACTGCTTAATTTCAGGGAAGGAACCCTGCCCAGGAAAAACTTTTTACCGTTAGCCAATTGAATCTGAAGATCATACTGACTATGTTCCGGGGCTATTTTTTCAGCATGGTACAGGTGGTTTTTGTTGTAATAGAGCTGCTGTACGATTTTGTATTCTGCCTTTTTGCCATTCACCCATATACTCACAGAATCATTGCCAAACATTTTACCGTTCTTATCACGAAGGACTACAGAAATACTGTTGTCATTTTCATCTGTCAGTTTTTGATAAATGCTGATTTCTGCTTTCAGATCAGAAATATCTGTAATCTTTGATGCCGGTTCCGGTCCTGAACAGGAATTGAACAGAAAATACAGACAGCATAGCAGAATAGAAAGCTTCACCTGGATATAGCCGGCAGTTTTCATAATGTGATGTTTTGGTGTGACGGAATTTTTTCCGGAGTGTTAAATTACGAAAAGAAATAGAATGTTGTGAAATGTAAAATGTATCATGTAAAAAGTAAAATGTATGTGCGCGCAATGATGACTAGAAATGATAATATTTTATGAAGTCCTTTTTGTCAATAATTTTCCAGTTTTTAACGGTAAAGTCTACCATTGCACCCTGACTGACTTTGCCGTCTACAATGAGTTCATAGAAATCACAGCCCCAGTCTTTATTCATCATGGTATTATGGCTTCGGACCAAATATTTAAAGCCGTAAATTTTTTTAACAGGTTCGCTTTTAATTTTCACAAGCACCGTATCTGTTAAAAGTATTTCATTCTTTACAAAATAATTTCTCTGGTGTCTCAAAGAATCAGAAATAAGATCAGGTATTTTGTCGCTGTAACTTTTAATCACCTGATCTCCTCTTTTGATTTTAATATGAATACTGTCTGCATCTTTTGGAAAATATCCGAAGAAAGAAACTGGAAAGCCGTCAATTTTAGTCTGCGCTGCACATTCTTTTTCAGCTTTTGAAAGTTTTTCTTTGTCGCTTTCACAGGAGAGGAAGAAAAGAGCTGTTACAATAAAAGCTAAATTTTTCATATCAGTACTTTATTTAATAAGCTCCTTCGAATAATTATACACCGATCTGTTATACCTCGGCAAATGTTTGGATAGCGATTCCAAAACCAACGACAATGCTTCTTTATCATTATTAAGCGATGAAAGAGACAGCGCCAGAAAAGCATTGACAGCATCGTCCAGTTCATCAGAATAGTTTTCCTTTTCTTCCCTTAAGATCTCAATACTTTCGTGGATTTTTCCGTTATTCCGAAGGGTACTTGCCAGTTGAATCCGGGCTCTTCTTCTCCGCAATCCGGTAAGACCTGAAGCTAAAGCAGATCTGTAAAGCGGTTCTGCATTCTTTTCAAAACCTGTTGAGTCATACGCGCAGGCTCTTTCGAAATCTGCGATAGCATTGGGTTCATCGGCAGAAATTTTGTCCGTATGTTTTTTTATCCGGTCAATGAATTCATCATTGGAAATGGTTCCCAACTGATCCCATATGGTTTTTAATTCTTTTTCCCAAAGTTCAGATTCTGTCATCTTTTAGTTATATTTTATCAGTCTTCAATAGCTTCAATGCCTTGTTGTTTCAACTTTTCCAGGTGATCTTTCATCGTTTTCAGCTGCTCCGGTGAATGTCCCTGCCAGTCTGTAACTTCTCCAACCACTTTAAAAGGATGTAAAGAACGGTAAGATTTTGTAGGATTTCCCGGGAACTTTTTGTCCGTTAAATTGGGATCATCCTCAATAGGTCCCGTCGGTTCCACAATATAAATTCTTTCTTTCCCGTCTCCGAAAGCGAGTTCTGCACCCCAGGTTGCCGCTTCCAGCGTAGCCGAAAGATAAATATATTTCGCCTTTCTTTTTGTACCGTAATTGGAACTGAAACCAATTTCGATGAGGTCTCCGGTTTTGAGATCCGCTTTGGTACCATGGTAATAGATGGGAGTTTCTTCAATAGGAGTAGAGTTCATAATAGGATGTTTTTAGAAAATAGGATTGACTTTCATTTTACATAGAGGAAGATCGATTTCACATGGTCCAAATATTCCATTTTGACTGGATGGCAGATGGATTAAGCTGTTGAATTTTCCGGTAAAACTCAAGAAAATTTTTATTCCAGATGGTGTAGTTGTGTGCGAATTTGAAGACAATTTCTTCGCCGTTATCGTTGATTTTGACCTGCCAGATTCGGCTGTTATTAATTTGAACGGATGTCTTACTGATTTCGCTGATATCTTTTAAATTAAATTTTGCAGTCTGCTGATGGTTGTTAACGGCATAAAAATATTCCTGATCAAAATAAAATTCCTGATCTGAAATGATGTTCTTCTCAAGTCCGAACAGAAAAGGTTTCGTTGAGATTTTATTTAAGTTCTGTAAACTTGAGTTGGTGTAGTTTACTTTATTATTTTTCGGTTTAACCCCTGAAATATTTTCTTTATAAACGATACGAACCAACAAAAAGATGAAAATGAGGCTTACGATAACGACTGCAATCAGGTAACCGTCTCCTTTTTGTGATAGGGTCACAGTGATTCCTGTAATCAGAAATGCGTAGACGACAGACAGGATAAGTATTTTTTTGATCATTAATGGATTACTACGTTAAATTTGAAGCCTCTTTGATTCGTTAATTTTGTTCTACCTCCGAACTTTTATAGACATTCCAGAAATTATAATCCGTCATAGGTGCATCGGTGATTCCTACATTTCGGCCCATCGTGACGATTTGTCCCCTGTGGTAAGCTCCGTGAACAATCACGTGCTGGATATATTCATACTTGGAAAAGTCACACTGAAACCATGGAGATTCAATTTTTACGTTTTTTGTTAAATCTTCTTCGGATAAACTTTCAACGTAATCTACCAACTTTTGGGAATTGTTTTTAATCCCATTGAAAATCTCTTCCTTAGTGTTGGCAGCAGAAATTTCAGGAAAATCGAAATCACCGTTTTCTGCGATATGACTCCACCAGTATTGTTGGGTCTGCCAGATGTGGTGTAAAGTGGTTAAGATCGTCGGAAAGCTTGAGATAACTTTCTGGTTAAGCTGCTCATCAGATTTCGTGGAAAGCCAGTCAATGTACTTAGTGACCACCCAGTTATTGTACTGAACACTGTGATCGATTAATGTTTTTAAATTCATGATGATTAATATTTAGTTTGATTTAGGTGATATAAAAATAAATAAAATACTCATTGAATTTGAAAAATAAAAAACGGCCTGAAAAAGACCGTTTTGTGAATTGTGAATTTTTTGGAGATAGGAGATTTAGACATCAGAAGACCTGACCCTCAAAACCCCAAAACACTCCGACTCCCAAACACGTACCTCGTACCACGCATCCCGTATCAACTAAGTTTCGCTACCTGAGCCTGAAATTCATCTGCACTTATAGTTCCCATTGCCCATTGAAACTGAAGCAATTCATGTTTTTCATTCTTCGTCAATGGTTTCTGATGAATGGTTTCTATGATCTGATCCTCATCCGGTAATGCTTCCAGGATGTGGTTCTTTTTCTGAAATGCTTTAAAATATCTAACCCCAAATTTTCTCTGGGAAACTGCATTGAAATGAATATTGTCCGGATTAGCTGTCAAACCTATAGCCGAAACAAAATAACAGTCCTGCTGATCTTTTGCAAACTGCGTCAGTGCTGCATTCACTTCGTGATGCTCGTTAAAATACGGGCCATACATGCCATCCTGTAAAAATTCTCCCAATCCTCCGATAATGAGCGGAAGATCCGGAGCGTTCAGTTCTTCTCTCAACGTTTTTATAATCAGAGCAAATTTTTCAATGTAAAGTCGGTGTTTTTGTCCGTTGCTGTCACTTTCTCCCTGATGCCACAGAATTCCACTCAAAGTGCTTATTTTTTGTGCCGCTTTTGCCTGCAGAACTGCATTTTGAAATAGTGGACCTTCCACGGACCAGTCATCCAGACTTGTCCCTCCATCCGCACAGGGAATCATTCCAATATCATCTTTCTGATTATGTAGTAAACGCCATGAAGAAGCAAAACTGGCAGCCAGACTGATTCCAGAAGTGGAACGGTCAAAATTCATCGGTTCTGCCATCATTTGCCATCTGCCGTTTCTCAGCATTTTAATCTTTTCGTCATAAATAGGAGGGACTTCATTCAAAAATCCCCGACCGGCCATATTGGATTGGCCGATCATTAAAAATGAGTGTGTCATTGTACTTATTGATTATTCTGTTCTTTATTTTTTTAATGCTTTGCAGACTTTTTCGAAGGTCATCCATACCATTTCGTCTGTCAAAACAAAAGGTAATCCGTTGATATTTCTTCCCTGCTGATGAAAGCGTAATAAGTTGTGGAGTGGAGCAAAAGCAATAGACCAGAAAATTTCAAATGGCAATTCATCGATTTCTCCACGCTGCACTGCATTGGATATGAACTGTAAAAGATTGTTTTTGAATTCACTCATAAACGTTCCCGGCTTTTCATTAAACATTTCAATAAACTGATGGCTGTAATGAGAATGGTTGATCTGTTCAAAGAAAGGAAGCACCAAAGGATTTTTGATGGCGTAATGGTATCTGTTTGTCCATTGTACACGCATTCCTTCTTCAAAAGCAGAATCCGGATCAAATCCCTCATTGATCTCAGTTTCCATTTTATTTCCTTCCTCAATAACCAGTTTCAGTATGAGATCATCTTTATCTTTATAATACACATAAGGTGTCCCGACAGAGATTTGACATGCTTTCGCCAGTTTATTGATCGTAAAACCATCCAATCCATCTTTCACAATGATTTCAATAGCTTTTTCTTTTATACTGTTTTCTTTGTTACTATCCCGGTTGCGCATATTTATTTTATTATCAGTTGATTATAATTAAATGAACGTTCATTTAATTACGAATGCAAATGTATATTATTTTCGGATTATTACAAAAAATAGGATGAAAATTATTTTCTGATAAGAATAAGAAGGGTTGTAAAGGAAATGATTTCGTTGCAATAGATTAGTTTCCGGACCTGCTGATCGCATCTAATTTGATAAAATATTCATCAAGCAAATCATAAATAGCTTTTTGATCTTTTCCGGAAGCTTTATTATCCCAGTCGGTATTCACGATGAGGTATCTGCCCATTTTTTTCTCTTTAAAAAACCAGATCACGGAATTCATTCCCGGATCGCCGCCCGTATGTCCGAAATTTCCGGTAGATCCGAAGCCCATGGTGATGCCCATATTGTATTCATCGCTGTATTCGCTGTTGCTTCTGTCCTGGAAGTTTTCCTCTTTCAGTTGGGGTGTAAAATATTCTTTATAACTTTCTTTAGACAGAATATTTCCATTTCCAAAATACCCTTTCATCAGTTCGAGCAGATATTTACTCATATCACCGGAAGTGGTGAGCATTCCTCCGTCGGGATAAGTGTTGAGTGAATAATAGGGATAGGGGGTCTGTTTATCAATAAACGTCCGGGTATATTTTGAAAAATTTACCGTCTTAAAGTTCCATCCCGAATGATCCATTTTTAACGGTTTGAAAATATATTGTGTAGTGAAAGTATCGTAAGGAATCCCGGTCGCTTTTTCCAGCACCAAAGCAGCCAAAGTCGCTCCGATATTGGAATAATTAAAAAGTTCGCCGGGCTTTTTATCCAAAAATACATCCTTCGAATACCATTTCCCTTTTTCGCTGAGGATATTATTCAAAAATTCTTCAATGGAAATTTTAGAGGAGGGAGGATTGAATTTTGTAGGAGAAATATCTATTTTCAGATTTTTCGCCAGATTAGTGGTATCTTTTAATACAACCGTTTGGGTCATATATTCATTATTATCATTGATAGATGAAGTATGCGTGGTCAGTTGCCTGATGGTGATGGGAATATTAGGGAACTTAGGATTGATTACTTTGAACGGAAGATATGTATTGATCGGATCATCCAGTTTCAGTTTTCCCAGTTCCTGTGCTTTAAGAATAGCAATGCCGATAAGTGTTTTGGAGACCGATGCGATATTCTGAACCGTATGCTCATCGTATTTTTGAACAGGATTTATATGTGCGATTCCGAAACCGTTCTGATATAAAACTTCCCGATCATTAACTAGGGCTACTCCAAATCCGTTGAAGCTTTTCGTTTTACTGATTTCTGCAAGTTGAGCCGTTAATTCTTTTTGGGTTTTGAGCACTTCCTGTGACGGCTTTTTCTGCGCAGCAGAGAAAGTGAACATCAAAAGAAAAAGGCATAAACTATATAAATTTTTCATGACGGGCTTTATTAAAAAACAACTTCAGAGACACTGATATTACATGTTCAGCTATTCTCAACCAAGTTTCTACAGTCCAAAATGACGATTCTGATCTGTATTTTCAGGATTGATGAGTGCTTTGTTGCAATAAGTGGCAGATTCAAATTCACTGATATTGACAGATAGAAAAGAGATGTCGGGGAATAGTAGCGTTAACTGCGCGCAGATTTTCTTTGACAGTTCTGTCTTCTGTTCCGTATTGCGGCCTTCCATAATATACCCGAAAACATGAAGGAAATCCTTCTTCTGATTTCCAAGCCTGAAATATTCATAGGGCTTAAGCCTCACTTTGATATCATTCGGAGCAAACAATCCTGTTGAATCCGCCGATTTATAAACGGAATCCATTATTTCGTCCGGTGTTCTTTGCTGAAGAAGATCCTGTGAGCATTCTATAATAAAATGAGGCATAATCATTTTGTGATCAATGGGTTATTGAACATAAAAGTAAGTAAAATAAGCATCTGATTCTGAAATAATAAACCGTTCTGATCTTCAGAACGGTTCTATAGTTGAAAGAAATAAAAGTCTTTTGATGAATTAATAATCTACAATGACAAAATCTGGATTATCAACCGTGAAAAAATACCCGTTAATATAATCCTCGGTAGGAGGCTGCTCGTATTTCTTTTTTAATGCGGCGATTTCTTTTTTTGACATTCTTCTGGTATTCTCTTTGGATAGCTCTGATTTTTTACTCTCCTCCCAATCTTGAATATATTTTTTAAATTCGGTTTTGTATTCCTCTGTTTTTTTATACTGGGCGAACTGACGAAATTTGAATTTGATAAAATCATCTTTATTGAGATCCTTTTCCCTGACTACTGTATCTTTATTGATGGTCACTAATTGATACTGCTCATGTAAAGAGGAATATCCGAAATCGGCTGCTTCAATGAGTTTTCCGGTTGGGACGACAAGTATTCCCGAATAGTTAAGGACTATTTTTTGATCACCAAACAGTTTTTTGTACACTGAAACAAAGTCTTCTTTTTCTGAATTGAGATCGCGGATTTTAAGATCAACTAAACTTAATACAGCATTTTCAATTTTAAACGTTGCGATATAATCCCGGGAATTGGATGTGGAAAAATAAATCATCTGTTCGCCGTTTTTATACTGTTTGAATTCAGAAAGTTTGTTTCCATAGATCGGATGATCATCAGGATGTTCTTCAAAATATTTTTCCAAAGGATTATTCAGAAGGTCGTATTCTTTATTATTGATAATGATTTTGTCAGGCTCCTGGCCTGTAGCAAAAATTTGAATAATGGAAAAAATAGAGAGTAGGATTAGTATTTTAAATTTCATTTTTGAAGATAGCTTTAAAAGAAGAACTTTTTAATATCAGAGGTAGTTTAAGAATAGTTCTTTACAGATTAAGAATGATTAAAATTAGAAAATCAGAATAGCTGAAAAAGGCAAAAGGTTCAGCCGGTTCTCTAAAAATATTCTTCATGTATTGCCGTTAGATTTTTTTACCTTCAGCTGAAATACATTGCCTTCCGGATCTGTACCGTCACACAGCCAGAAATTATAATTTTCAAAGGTTTTAATTTCTCGCATTGCCGTATTTTTTGAAATCAATTCATTCCTCGCCGATTCTATATCCACATCAATTTCAAAAACGAGTTTCGTATTATTATCAAACTGATAATCAGGCTCTATTTCTTCGAGATACTGATCCCCGATTTTATGAAGTCCAATATTGACGGCTCCAGCATTCAAAAGAACCCAGCCGGAATCTTCTTCAATTACTTTTAAACTGAAGTTTTCAACATAGAAATTTTTAATCAATTCAACGTTTTGAATGTACAGGATAATGGTGTCAAATCTTGCCTTCATGGATTCATTTTAGGAAAGTAAATATAGCGAAAAACCGCTCCGGAAAACAGAACGGCTTTGATTTATGATCGTGTTGTATTTTTAAAATAGAGGTTCTCCGTTTAAATCTGTTGTCAGGACTTCACTCATATAATCAAAAAATGGACGCATGGCTAATAAGGTGAGAAGAACTTCTTTTTGAAAACTGTCTGATAGAACCTCCTTATCTGTAAATTTTCTCATCACGACATATTGTTTCTTTCTGATCAAATCAATGGCAGGATGATTTTTATCAAAACCTCTCGGAGCTGTTTTTACAGCATCCCCTTCAATTTCTCCGAAGTGTTTTTTGAAAGTTTCATCAGACCTAATCTTGTCAATTTCTCTGGTACTAATTTCAAATTCTTTACGGATACGCAGTAGATCTTTAGCTTCCGGACCCCAGAATCCACCTCCCACAAAACTGTTTCCAGGCTCAAGCTGAATATAATATCCGCCTCTTAACATCGGTTTGGAACGGGAATATCCAACCCCGAAATTATTTTTATATGGCGTAGGATCCTTGGAAAAACGGACATCCCTGTAAATTCTGAAAATATGAATGCCTTTTAAGTTATCATGTTCCTGAAGTTCATTGTAAATCTGCGTGAAAAAAACTTTATTGTCTTTGAGTACCGAATCAAATTCCGCTTTATGTTTTGTAAACCATTCACGGTTGTTGTTCTTTTCGAGTTGCTTAAGGAATTCAAAGGTTTTTTTCATGATATTAGGTATATATTGATTATATGGCTCTGTTCAAAATGGAAGATGGGAAATAAAGATATTTCGTCATTTTTATGAGTCTGTAAAATTGATTTCCATTTCAGGAAGTTTTTTCAATGCTCTTGTTTTGCGGATTATTTCAATGATTTTTACTGTAAATTTATGGTGACCTCCGGAATCTGCCATCAGAAAACTGACGTTGTCTTTTAATTCATTTAGCCACTCTCCCGGATGATCGGCTTGTAATAGTTTTTGATAATACTCATTTTGTTCCACTACATCATTCGTCAGTCCGCATATGGTTCCTCTATGATAGTTTCCCCAAATATCTTCGCTGGTGTAGATCTGGCTCAAAATAAATGGTTTGGCTTTATGGATGTTTTGAAGATTTTCTCTATATTCCAGCACCTTGTTAAGGGCCAGATCGCAAAGTTTTTCAATCTCTTTTGAAAAACGATCTTCATTTCCATCATATTCTATAAAATCAACATCCAGCCTGGAACCTATGTCAAATGAAAAATAGATTTGCTCATGCCAATTGAAGTTGATACCAACATTAAGCGTCGTTCCCTGCCTTCCTGTAAAGGGTTGGAACTCTATGACGGTGGTGCACCAACCTTTATCATCAAGCCAGATTCTTGATTTCCCTTTTTGTTTTATGCCGTAAGGGGTAAATATTTTTTTTGCTGTTTTATTGATGATTTTTGAATAGTCCGGTGGTGTCATATTATCGTATTAGAATCGTAAAGTGCTTATTATTTTTTATTTCCAAATGCTGTCACAATTGCCCATATCTCATAAGCATATCAAAAAATTAAGGAACCGGAAATCCTGTACTTTCCGACCAGAGGGTAAACCAATCCTGCAATTCCATAACGACGGTGGCGGCTGTCATCAGATTGGCTATTCTTGACGGATCAGCAGTACCACAAACCGGTAAAATCCCGGCAGGATGTTTTAAAATCCATGCCAGAAGAATAATATCTGCAGGAACATCATATCGGGTAGAAAAATCTGAAAGTATCTTTTTTAAACGCTGAGTCTGATCATTATTCTCTTTAAAAACAGTTCCCAGCGGTGACCAGCACATCGGTGTAATATGGCGGGTCTGCATATGATCTAAACTGCCGTTAATCATCGCTTCAAAATCAGTAATGGAAAAGCTGATTTGATTATAATTGACTTTAATTTTTGTCTCAATCAGATCCGTTTGCAATGGCGTAAAATTCGAAACACCAAAATCCAGAATTTTCCCTTCCTGTTTAAGTTTTTCGATAGCCTCCGCAATTTCATCAGCTCTCATTAACGGGCTGGGACGATGCAGCAGCAGTAAGTCTAAATAATCCGTGTGAAGGTTTTTCAGCGACTGCTCAACGGATTCAATGATATAGGAAGCAGAATAATCGTAATGTTTTACGGAGTTATTTCTGTTGTCAGATTGCATTTGAATACCACATTTGGAGATCAGCTGTATAGTGCTCCGGTCTATGGTACTTTCTTTGAAAGCTTTTCCAAAAGCAGCTTCAGTTGTATAGTCTCCATAAATATCTGCATGATCAAAAGTCGTGATGCTATTTTCCAGACAAGTGTGCATCAGTTTGATCATCTGTTGAGTACTGCAGTTTTTACCCCAAACTCCCCACGTCATGGTACCGGCAATAATCTTCGAAAATGGTGTTTTATTCATATCTTTTTATGTCCTGTTTATCTGAATGTTTCTTTTAACTCATCAAGATAGGAGAATTTTTCATATCCTAAATATTTGAATTTGCTTTCAATATAATTTTTTACATCGGTATAATTCAGATGATAAAACTGAGAGATTTTAATGATTTTATGATTGTCTTTATATAGATACAAATACTCGTATGTTCCTCCCTTTGAGGATAAATGACTGTACTTCCATCCTTCTATTTCAGAGAATAGGTATGATTTTGTTTGGAGACCAAAAAATCGTTTTTCAATGATTTCGTCTTTTTTGATTTCTACGGATATGTATTTGGTTCTGATTTCTCCAAAAAACAGGACGATAAAAGAGAAGATAAGTATGCCCGGAAGAAAAATTTTAGGAAATAATTTATCATCATAATAAGGATCACTAAAAATGGATGGAAAAATACGAATCATTCCATACACTAAACCGATGAGGACGGGTAGGATCAATACTGATTTTATGGTGAATTTTGTTTTCATAAGGCATAAAGAGGGCTTTCCAGTTTATTTAATCCTTTTCGATCACAAAACCATGAGACCGAAGATATTCATCCATATCCACATCAAAAGGAACATCAAATCCGTTATCCATATCAAACACTCCGCCTGCACCATCTGAAGACTCTAAAAATCCGATTGTTTTAGACTGCGTTTGTTCTTTGGCGTTTCTCCAGCAGTTCATTAAGAAATCACTTTCCAAGCCGAACTGGTTTTCCCAGTAATGCGCATAGTCTAATTGATTATATGCATTAAGATAGGGAGAATAATCAATATTATTTTCATTCAGCACCTTTTTGCATAATTCCTCAACATCCATATAAGAATAATCTTCGAATGAATGGTCTTTCAAATGAAGCTCTGCCATCTGAATGGTTTTATCCGGGGAATAATATTCATAATGAGGCAACGCAAATAAAAAGCTTAACGGACTTGAAGCATAATAATACAGGCTGATCACCTCAATTTTTTTATCATCCTCCCTGAATGTATATTTTGAATGTAAAACATCCACCAGGAATTGAGTGACTGTTTTTTCTCTGGGCAGCAGAAAAGTATTTTTAAAAGCTTCGTCTATTTTTGTTTCTATTTTCTTCATATCCTGTTCACTTTTTGTGGTTGTAAAAATAAAGAAACCGTTCTGGAAAATGGAACGGCTTCATCCTATTTAATGTTTTTTTTGAATGCTTTTTAGTACAGTCATTACTGTCTAAGCTGCTTATCGTGGTATTTTTGTGTTTTGGTATACCATAGTGAAAATCCAGCAACCATCAATACACACCCTATCAATAATAATATGAGTATAGGGATGAATGTATATACCTTAATATTTTCGTGATTTTTCTTCAGATTGTTCTCGGTGTGAAAGGCTTTGTCACCCAATAGTAAATTATCCAATTCAAATTCTTTCAGTTTTTCATAATCTCGTTCAAAATCCTCTTTGTTATTTATTTTGGAATACTCCGGTTCAGTTATTTTTAAGGTATTTTCTATGCCATAATTGACTTTTATTTTTATTCGGAGCATTTCAATTTTCTCGTCCAGAATGATTCTTTTCGAATCACTCTGAGATTTTTCCAAAAGAATTTTTGAATGATTTATATTACTGTTTACAATGCTGTTCTCAAAGGATTGTTGATTATTTACGAAAATATAAATAGCTAGTGCGAAAATGGCCAATCCAAAGATGGATATGAATTTGTATAGATTGTCAGTGGGTATGTCCGGGGTTTTAAACATGGTGGTTGGTTTTATTAAGTATAACGAAATTTTGAGAGTATATTTTATAAAGATTTATTTACTGCACAAAGTACGGAAGCTTTATGAAACTGGAGAGGTATTTATTTTCATTAAAATTCTTCAATCTTCAAATTTTTAAAGTCAATTTTTCTTTTCCTGAACGGGTTCTTTACTGTTGCTTTTATACTCATTACCTAGATGCGTTGGTGCAGACCTTTGTTTAAGATATTTAATCTTCACTGGCTGTTACTTGCAGAAAGTAGACTTTCGCTAATATCTGCCACCTGTATGCTTTTAATCGCTGAGCTGGTGAGAGACGTTGTACTTCCACCAATGATGTATAATTTATTGTTGTATACTTCCGCTGCAGCGTGTCTTCTGGGAATCATATTGGATGATAACTGATGTAATTTATGGGTTGTTGTATCAAAATAGGCCAGGAAAGATTGATTATTAAAAC
The DNA here is from genome assembly GCF_900128945.1 of Chryseobacterium sp. OV279. GTDB lineage: Bacteria > Bacteroidota > Bacteroidia > Flavobacteriales > Weeksellaceae > Chryseobacterium. The sequence continues at coordinate 340,353 of NZ_FQUD01000001.1, forward strand.
CGCCTACAATAAAAATCTTATGACCGGATACAGCTAATGCGTGCCCGGATATGCCAACGGGCATTGTGTACTTATCGATCCAACGATTAGTATTGAGATCGTAAACATTGATCAGACGGGATGGAGTCCCGTTAAAACCACCAATGACATAAAGCTTATCATTAACAATTTTACCTTTTGCTTCTCTGGCTGTGGGCATATTGGGTAATGGATTCCAGGTATTTGAAGCAATATCATAGTACTGGAATTTATTAGAAAATACGGTGGTTGCAGCTCCATTTAATCCGCTGCCGCCAAATACATATATTCTGCCATTATGGATTGCTGAACCTGAATTTCCTGTATAGGAACGATTTACAGCCCCCTTCGATATTGTATTGGTGGCAAGGTCTACAATTTCAAGATGGCTGTTTCCCCAACCGTTAAAAATATAAATTTTATTATGGTAAGTCTCCGAAGTAGCAAATTTTTTGGGAAGTAGCGTAGAATTGAACATACTCCAGCTATTATTGGTGATATTATATTTTTCAACATACTTTGCATCACTTGCTTTTTCCTGATACCCATTGCTCACATAGATATCATCATTCACGATGACACTGGCTGTGGCACCTCTGCCTGCAGACATATTGGCGAGATTTTTAAAATGAAGTGTTTGTGCGTGCGCTAACAATGAGCAAAAAAATGAAAGGAATAATAATTTTATTTTCAATGGTGTTAAGATTTAGTGTTTGGTTGTATTTCTGCTAAGAATTCTATATTTTTTGAGTAGTGGAATTTAGCATGAGGATTTATTTTTCTTCATTAGCTTTTTACATCTTTTATTTAAAATTCTCAATATCTTCAAACACCATAAAGTAAATTGATTCATTTCCTTTTGAAAACCCATCAACGGTTCCATCTTTTTCCATGCTTGAAGTTCTTTTGAACGTTCTGATATTTTTACCAAGGATGTTTGCAATTAAATACTCTTCGCCCACCGAATTTACTTTAAAAGCCGTTTCTTTTGTTTTCCCATCTCCATTTTTCATGATACAGTTTAATAATGTCTTTGATTGTAAAGAATATAAATAATAATTTTTGGCTTCTTTGTCTTTTTTTCTATAGGCGATTTCCAGATACGTAAGAACCTCAGGATTTATCGGATCTTTTTCTAAATATTTTTCTCCATAGATGATGGCTTTTTTCAAATTTCCCTGTGCGAAGTTTTTAGTAAAATCTAAATAATCTGTATCAAAAAAATGGGGTTTATAATTTGAAAATTTTTTTCCGTAATATAAATTTTTCACTTCTTCATCTGATAGGGAAGTTGGGTCAAATTTAAATTTATAGATTAGTTTTTCGTAATAGAATTTTGAATTTTCATTCTGAACATCTATTTTGATAGAGTCAAGATTTATATTTTGACCAAAAATGCAAAATGAAAAGAGTGAGAAAATTGTTGTTACATATATTTTACGGTGCATGCCGGAAAAAAGAGTGGCTCTCATAATGTATGTTTTAAGTGTAAGTTTTATAAGATCGATTTGAAGCTAAAAAATTTAATACCCAAAGTTAGGGGAATTTATACAGGAAGGTAGTACAAAACAACACTGTAGTTCTTTCTTACCTTAATTATTAAGTAATAAAGTCATATCCAATTTCTTTTACTCCTTTAAAATCCTGTTTTGATTCCCTTTGGATGAGAATATCGTCTTCATTAAGTTCTTCCAGAATATATTTTAGTTTTAAAATCAGTGCTTTATTTTCAAGTAGGAAGTGATGCTCAGAAACGGGAAAACCACATTTTTTTAAAATAGAAACAGGAGTTACCACAAATTTCTTTTTTGACATTTGTAATTTTAGAAATTCAAGTATTTTGATTTTATCTAATTCTTCTAACTCCATCATTTTATTTACAATTAAATTTTATTGCTCAACCGAACAGGATATTAGCACGAAGTACTCTTTTAAAATTTCGTTTCAAAACCTTTTCGCAAGGCTTTTAATTCAGGTTCTGTTAAGTTCCTTTCATTAATCTCCTGCCAAAGCGATTGTGCTCTGTTGAGTTCTGTTATCCCTGTTTTTTTAACTGCAGCTGCCCACATCAATATAGCAAAGTCTTTTTTGTTATACATAATTCCGTCAAAGTTTATAAAAGTACCTTCATATTTTTCGACTGTATTTGTAAAGTCTAACTTTCCTCCTTTAGACTCAGTTTTAATATATTTTTCAAGATCAGAATTTTCATCTTCATGATTATCAAAGAATCTGTCTTTTACAATATTTTTCACTTCTTCAATGACATCACTGTACTTTAAAATCTGAAAATCTTTATTGTTGAATTTTAGAACATCATTCTTGATTATTGCATTGTTTTTTTTGAGGTTTACTAATTCTTTTGCCCTGTTTTCTGTTATTTTCCCTTTTAATTTTGAAGGAATTTGAAAACTCTCATTTTTACTCGGAATGACTACATTATAGAAAAAAGAATCATCTTCGTTTTTAGGAATTAGCATCAACATTCCCTTGACATTTCCTTTATCAGCAATCATAAAATAGTAAGAGGGTAATTTGCTCGAAAAATTCCAATAGTCATCTGAAGTTGGATTTTCATTGATAAAAACTGATGATTGCCTATTATCAATATTATCTTTAATGGTGTAATAACTTGAAATTATTTCAACATTCTCAAGAGTGAAATTTTCTATTTTTTCACTGTTAAATATTGGATTCCCATTTTTATCAAGTTGAGCATACAGGTTTGAACCCGTTAGAAAAAGCGATAATATAAGTATGAATAATTGTCTTTTCATCGGTAGTTTTAATATTTCGTTTAGTTCACAAATTTAAGCATTCATTGTTAGTATAGATTCCCATGTCAGCGTAGGGTAGTTCTATTATTTATACAATTCTCTTTCAATAAAATTATTATTTTTCTTAAAACTTTCCTGTGCCCGCTTTTCTTTTCCTTTGATGAGATCTTGTTTTGTGAGCGGATTTCCATTGGGGCCAGAAAATAATGTATCTGACATTTCTGAGGAATTGTGCATGATCTTTATATTTTTTGCAGGGTCTTTTTTATATTCATTCCAGAGCTGATTGAATTTTTCATTGGTCACAAAAATTTCTTTCATGCTTGAACTGATCATTAAAGGTTCATAATTGAGTTTTTTACTTCCAACCAGATTGAAAACATGATCCCCTTTATCGTCTGCGACACTTAAAATCAAGCCGGGAAGACCACAGAATTTGTAAGGTCCGTCCTGTATTTGAATATCATTCGTAAACCAGGCCACCCAGTTTCTTCCGCCAAAAGTGGTCGTTGCTTTCTGAACTTTAAAACCCTCAATCGTTTTTGTTTCGGGAGAGATCGTCCAGTTTATTTTGTTCTGTTCTTTTAAAGCGATATTGCTGGCACTGATGGACGTATGGTAAACCGTTTCCAGATTGGGGTAATCTTTGGAAACCCGGAAATTAACCTTTGCCTGTTTAATTTTTGTCATATCAAAGACCATAGATTGAGAAGCTTTTCCTCGCTCAAACTGTGCTTTAAAAAGGGAATCTCTGCTGATTAACAAAGCACTGTAGAAATTGGAACCCTCTTTGGTAATGTCAAGATTTATGATTTCTTTGTCAACGTTTTCTTTGTGTAAAGAATCCATTTTAAAAGAATATTCATAGGTAAATCTTTGATTTTGAGCAAATACTAAAGAAGTGGTGAACATGAAAATTAAAAGGATCGTGAGTTTTCTCATTTTTTGATTGATGGGTTTAAATAGAATTTATTTTTAATTATTAGCTAACACCCAAATTTATGCATTGTGACGATATTAGACACAAAAAAAATCGCTTCACAAGAGAAGCGATTTATATATTATTTCTTCCTTTTATCAAGAGTGATTGTCAGCTTGTTTTTCTTTTCTTCTATGTTCACCATTTGTCCTTCTTTAAAGCCTATTTTATCAAGCCATTTTCCCTTGAGACGGGTCTCAGAAACAGTTGTTATTTTGTAAGTACCTGTCTGATATCTTGTATAGATTTTGAGTCTTCTTGAATTAATCATTGTCATATAATTACATGACAATTTTGTCAACAAATTAGCTGACATTTGGTTTTATGACCAGAGCGAAATTAAAGATAGAATTAGGTAAGCAAATCGTTATGCTTCGTCAACAGAAGGGCTGGAGCCAGTCTGATCTTGCCCGTGCGTGTAACAAAGACCGTCAGGCAATTGAAAAATTGGAAAACGGTAAAGTAAATCCTACGCTTTATACTTTGTTGGAAATAGCCAATGCGTTGGAGGTTTCTTTGCCGGAGCTGGTGGATTTGGGTTGATAAATAAAGTTTCTTAATTGCTTTGATAACGGTAATTACCATGGATAGAATTGAATTTCGAATAGCTTTTGGTAAAAGAGTTGAAAAATTTAGAAAGAAGATGGGTTTAAGCTATCGTGAGTTAGCTCAAAAATGTGATGTAGACCATAGTAATATCAGCAAAATTGAAAAAGGGGAAGTTGATTTAAGAATTTCAACAATACAGGAATTGTCTAAAGGCTTAGAAGTTCATCCTCAAGAATTATTTGATTTTAAAATAGGTGAGAAACCCTAACGAAAGTTGGTATCTTGTTTTTTGTTAAAAAAATGCAAGTTTTCAATTCAAAATTTAACCCCGCATTTTGCCAATAAAATGTTTAGTACAAATATTTATTCTTTTTGTTCAGTTCCGATAGTTAATTCAATACCCCAGAAACTCTCTTCAGAGTTTTTCTTGTTAAAATTTTTGAATTCATCATCTTCATTTTGTTCCCAACCCATATACCGATATAATGCCAAGTTAAAATCTCCAATATCGGTGTTTTGTATTATTGGCTCACCATTTTCCCATGTCATTAAATTAAAATAAGAAAGTAAACTACAATAATAAAACTTTTGCTTGTTTGTTAATTGTATTCGTCCAGCTTCTTGATTGTTATGAATATCATAAGCAGTTCCATAAATATTTGACTCATGTAGCCCCTTATCTAAATCGTTAATCAAAACATAACTTCCGTATTCGGGTCGAGTTGGTCTTAATCTAAATGAATTGCTACCATTTTGTGTTCTTCCAAAATTAAATGAAGGCCAATTCTTTAGAAAATTTAATTGTCTCTGATCGATTTTCCAAGAATTTGTATGACTACGCTTTAATTGATAAATAATAGTTTTTTGACCAATTAATATATTGTTCTTGATATATTTGACAACAATAAAATAATCTCCAAGTTCACAAGTATTCCTAGAACCAAATGTTACCATAGGTTTTCCGTGAATTTCACGTGTTCTGCATGTGAAATAAACGCTAGGAATTCTTACAGAATTTAAATACGTTTCTAAAGCAGGAAAAAAAGTTCTAAAATATTGAATTTCATTTCTTGTCGTTGAAACGGCATTTATATGAATTTTAATAAAATTTAATAAAATTTCTTTATTGTAGGACTTAATTATAGCAGATATTTCTTTTGCGTCATCATTAAAAAACATAGACAAAAATATTAATTGTTATACTGGTCGTGGCATTTCTGCTAACGGGAAATGCATTGACTACGTGTGGATAAATTGGATTAAAAAGTTTAAAAAACGAATGTGGGATACATTTGGCAGATAAAAAAGCAAAAATATTGAGTTTTGTATTTAACCCGCAATTTTGGCAATACAATGTTGCAGGCTTAATTCAACAATCTGATAATTTCAAAAGTTCTAATTAATTTATATTTTGCTTCTTCTATTTTTTCAATATTCATTTTTTCTTTAGTTCTGATTAGATAAGGTTCATTGGTAGTGTTTAACTCATATTTTGCACCAGAAAAGTAAAATTTATCACTGTATTTCTGTGAAATAATGTCTAAGAAGTCACATATAGCGATATATTGCTCATCGCTGTTTCTTTTAACAGTAATAATAAATTCTTTGTCATCTATAATCCATTCTATTTCAAAATCTCTAGCTGTAATGAAATTCTGTCCCACAGAAATCTCTTCAATATCTTCTGAATTATATTTTATTTGCCTATGCCCATCAATTCCTTTATGATCAGGAATTGTATTTAGTCCAGATTTTGAGTAGGGAATTCCCATATTCTTTTTACTCGCTATTATTCTCCATTCTTTTTCATACTGCCAATCATTAAGTTTTATATTTGACGCATAGGCTGTTGGAATATGAAAAGAGCGAAAACTTGAAACATCAATTGGTTTAAGTTCATTCGTGTAATTAATTGGGTGAAACCCAAAGAGTTCACCGTCATCGTCATTAAGTTTATCTTTGACACTTTTAAGTAAATTTTTTACATTGAATTTGACTTGGAATCCTTTTTCTTGAGTATAATGAGGCCACATCAAAGTATTATTTTCTCTTTCTGACAGTGAAATTATCCCCAACAAATTGAAAGACATATTATACATATGGTTAATGATTTTCTTACACTGATTAGATTTAGCATCATCAGTATAAAAACCTTCCAATTCTTTTCTTGAACTGAAAATGCCTTTATAAAATTTCTCATATATTTCAAATGAAATTGGTCGTGAAGAATAGAGTAAGAAAGGACTGCTATCTAAAATGTCATTTAATTCTATTGGGTGCGATGCGTACAAATAATTTTGAGATAATGCTTCAATACTATATTTAGATATAGAGTAAAACTTAAAAATTGAATCAGGAATACTCTGTTTATGAATTATTTCTGGTACATTTTCTTGACTTGAATAGTCAATTAAGTAAGTGAAATTATTATATTCAAATTTTTCGATATTGTTTGTCATAAGCTTGCAGATAACGTCCCGCGGCTTGGCGATAGTGGCGGATTAGAAAACCTAAACTTTCTATTTTGCACTAATTTAAGCAACAGCTTTTAATTATTTACTAAATTAAGAAAAAAGGAAATATATAAAGCTGTTGCGGATAAAAATTCACGAATTTTCTATTTTCCCCTTAAACCGCCATTTCGCCAATACGATGTTAGGCGTAGTCTTTTATTTTATCAATTAAATCTTTACTTATAAATATTCTACCTGGTTGGCCACTTCGTCGATCTAAAGGAATATTTAAATCTTTAAATAAGTACTCAATTTCATTTTCGTAAGTAGAATTTTTGCTGTAAAACTTTTCAAATTGTCTATATGTCCTTGCAATATTTGTCGTCTCAATTAGCTTTGTAAATGTAACTGATGAATTTTCATCTTTATTTTTGTTTATATAAATAAAGAAAAATAATAAAGCGTAGTGACTATTATCAAAATCTGGTTTTTCATCTACCAATCTAGTGAAAAAAATATCCCAAAATCTAGAGTCAAACTTCATATATGAATTGATAAAATACTCAAAATATATATTGGGTTGAGAAGACAAACTCACACAAATGGCTAATTCATTAGGTAAATTCTGAATTATATCAAATTCAGGAATTTTTGGAGTTTGTGATATATATTTTGCTGTTAAATATTCTTGTAACGATTTATGTGAAAACTGAAAATAATCATAACCAACTTGTACTAATAAACCTGTGTGATTTTCTAGTTCTAATACAACTTTCTTAGCTTGTGATTTTGGTAAATCATGTGATATATAGATATCATTGTAACATTTTCTAATATCATCACTATTAAAAACATTTTTATTAAGATGATATGTTAACCAAAATGAAAGATGTGATAAAAAGTCTTTCTTTTTTTCTATGTAAAAATTAGCATAATTCGAAGGTCTAGTAATATTTCTTTCTTGATCCCAATCTTCAAGTAATAGTTTTACAACAAAATCATATACATATTTAGGTTTATCAGGTATATTTTTTTTTCGTTCATATATCGCACATAAATGTGACAAAGTCAAAGGTCTAATTGAAGTATCATAAAATGGTGAAATTTTTATTTTTTGAAATAAATCTTCGGCTTTTCTAGGGCTATTTAACCATTTTTTAATTAGAGATTTAATTTGCTTGTCATTTAATGGGCATATTTCAAACGTATCAGTGTTGTTTAATTTCAAATTGAAATCATTACTTCTTGAAGTCATTATAAACTTCGAATCAATTAGAGATAATGATAATTCTTCAAATTCTTTTTCAATTCTTTTTTTTAAATCTAAATCTGGTATTTCGTCAAATCCATCTGCTACTAATAGAATATTTGTGTTGTTGAAAAAATTAAGAATTGTTTGTTTAATACTATTATAATACTCATAAGGAAATGATTCATTGTATTTATGAGGGAAATTAACTTCAATCCCTAAAATATCAACTAAGATTTTGTAAAGACCGAAATTTTCATTTTTATAATGTTTGTCATAATCAATCTCTCTGAACCTAATCATTAATGGGCAAGAGAAATTGTTTTTATTTTCAGAATTCAAAAATTCTAGATAAAAATTCTTTAAAAGTGTTGTTTTACCTGCACCCGCACCACCATAAATTATGATGTTCTTATAAATATCTTCAAAAATTTTTTTGGAACTTATTGTCTTAGTTTTTTCATCAACATCAAATCGATTTTTTAAAGGTGATAAATATAAATCTATATCAACAAAAACTTTTTTTAATGATTTTGATTTTAAAGCAGCACCAAAATTAATTTCACTTGCCCAGTTTAAACTAACTTGAATATTATGCTTAATTTGATTTAATACTTTTTCTTCTTCTATTTGAAAGTTATATATTTCTTTAAATTCTTCAAATTCATCTTTTTTTAGTTTTTTCTTTGCTGCTTTAATTGTGGATTTATATAAAGTATCAAAAACTTTACTTACATTTTTAATTCCATTTTCAATAATTATTTCAACAGATTTTTCTGTAAGAATATCATTCAGATCCATATTTATTTTTAAAGTGGTCGGTTTTTAAGATTATGCTTAACTTTCTAATTTACGCATAGTGTCAATAATGACAATAGATATTGCGCCAATGTTGTTTTGATTTTAGCTATCTATTGTGAATCAAATATAAAATCTAAATATACTATTTCCTTACGGGAAACCATAAAAAACAAAAAACCGCCCCACAAAAGCAGAACGGTTTATATATTAAATTGCCTCGGTCGCTGACCGTTCCCGGCATTCCACCTCCCATTGGCATAGTAGGTTCGCTCTTCACTTCAGTGATCACACATTCAGTGGTAAGAAGCATTCCGGAAACAGAAGCTGCATTTTCAAGGGCAACTCTTGTTACTTTCGTAGGGTCAATGATACCTGCTTCAAGCATGTTTACATACTCGTCAGTTTTCGTTTGTCCGTCCATTTTAGTTTATGATTCAATCTCAATTTTGTTGTAGGAAATCCATCGCTTCAAATTTCCAACCATTCTTTTTAAATGGTCTTCATTCACGAAAATATTGGTCCAATATTCAAATCTGTCGCACTGAACACTTATGTAATAGGTCATAATTACTAAACAGGCATAAGGCAAAAATCTTTTTTCTTCGGTGCTAATTACGGTTACAGTTTTGTAGCCTTTTAAAAAACTTTCTGCTTTTTCTTGATATTCTGCTTCATTCAAATGAGTTGCAAGTAACTGAAAAAGGAAATAAGAAATGTCAAAACATAAGTAACCGTTGCCACAAAAATCAAAATCAAAAAATGTTATTTCTTTTTCATCGTCAATGTGCAGATTGTCAAACCAAACGTCAAGATGAACACTTCCATATCTCATTTTGGGTTGGTCAATATTTTGGATTTTTAGCGTTAAAAAGGCTGACAGGTTTTCTAAAAAATCAACGTCGCTGTTGCTTTTATTAAAGAACTCTTTTATTCTTAAAACAGGTTTTGTAAGTAGGTTTTGATTATTGTAAGATATCCTGTTTAGTTCAAAACCTTCTGTCGATTGATGAACTTTAGCTAATGCCTGTCCGATTAGAAAACTTGTTTGTTGCGAGAATTTTGCGGTCTTTGTGCCTTTAGCATACGAAAATAAAACGCCAAACCTTGTTCCTTCCGGTGCTTCAATTTCCTGGATGTATTGGTTCGATTTGTCAGCAATTGGAAATGCAACTTGTCGGTCCGTCTCTTTTAAATGAAGTAAAAGCCTTAATTCTTCTTCAACTTCTAATTTGGTCCGCCAATTATGGGTGTAAACTCTAAAAACGTATTTGTTTTCGTCATCGTGAACAATGTATAAATGGTTCATGGCAAGTCTGAATATGCTACATTCCGTTTTCTCGCTTAGTCCATATCTTTTTCGAATAAGTTGGCCAAGTTCATTGGGTGAAAGTGTGCTGTTTATTGTCGGAAATTTCTCTGTCATTAATTCTTGATTTGTCTATGGTTACGGTCGCTCTACAATGACGGCTAACATCCAAATTGATGCATTGCGCCAATACCCAATATATACAATTGCAAATAAAATTTCAAGTAAAAAGTTCATGATTTTTCGTAAAATAAAAACCGCTCTGCAAAAGCAAAGCGGTTTATATATTTAAAGCATCGGTGATGACTACATCATTCCCGGCATTCCACCTCCCATTGGCATAGCAGGTTCAGCACTCTTCACTTCAGTGATAACACATTCAGTAGTAAGAAGCATTCCAGAAACAGAAGCTGCATTTTCAAGAGCAACTCTTGTTACTTTCGTAGGGTCAATGATTCCTGCTTCAAGCATGTTTACATACTCGTCAGTTTTAGCATTGTATCCGAAGTCTCCTGTACCTTCCGCAACTTTCGCTACGATTACAGAACCTTCACCACCTGCATTGGCAACGATTTGTCTCAATGGCTCTTCGATCGCTCTTTTCACGATTTTGATCCCTGTAGTTTCGTCAGAATTGATTCCTGTAAGGTTTTCCAAAGCCGTGATCGCTCTTACTAAAGCAACACCACCTCCGGCAACGATACCTTCTTCAACTGCTGCTCTTGTAGCGTGAAGGGCATCATCTACTCTGTCTTTTTTCTCCTTCATTTCAACTTCAGAAGCTGCACCTACGTAAAGTACAGCAACACCACCAGCTAATTTAGCCAATCTCTCCTGTAGTTTTTCTCTGTCGTAGTCAGAAGTAGTTGTTTCCATCTGAGCTTTGATCTGAGCTACTCTTCCTTTGATTTTAGCTTCATCACCACCACCGTTTACGATCGTCGTGTTATCTTTATCAATAGTTACTTTCTCAGCAGTTCCAAGCATATCTAAAGAGATGTTTTCCATAGTGAAACCTTGCTCTTCAGAAATAACCTGGCCACCTGTTAAGATCGCGATATCTTCCAACATTGCTTTTCTTCTGTCTCCGAATCCTGGAGCTTTTACAGCAGCAATTTTAAGAGAACCTCTTAATTTGTTTACCACTAAAGTTGCTAAAGCTTCACCTTCCACTTCTTCAGAAATAATTAACAGAGATTTTCCGCTTTGTGCGATAGGCTCAAGAACAGGAAGCAATTCTTTCATAGAAGAAATTTTCTTCTCTACTAAAAGGATATAAGGGTTTTCTACTTCAGCTACCATTTTCTCAGGGTTAGTCACGAAGTAAGGAGACTGGTATCCTCTGTCAAACTGCATACCTTCTACAACGTCTACCGTTGTATCGATACCTTTAGCTTCTTCTACAGTGATTACTCCTTCTTTACCTACTTTTCCGAAAGCCTCAGCGATCAGAGATCCGATAGTTTCGTCGTTGTTTGCAGAAACGGAAGCTACCTGCTTCACCATTTCCTTAGAATCTCCAACTTCTTTAGACTGAGCTTTAAGACTTGCAACAACAGCTGTTACTGCTTTGTCGATACCTCTTTTTAAATCCATTGGGTTAGCACCTGCAGCTACATTCTTAAGACCTTCTCTTACGATAGCCTGTGCCAATACAGTAGCGGTAGTAGTACCGTCTCCTGCGATATCATTAGTTTTGGACGCAACTTCTTTTACCATTTGCGCACCCATATTTTCTACTCTGTCTTCAAGTTCGATTTCTTTTGCTACAGAAACACCGTCTTTAGTTACGTGAGGAGCTCCGAAAGATTTCTCAATCACTACGTTTCTACCTTTTGGTCCTAACGTTACTTTTACTGCATTAGCCAATGCATCAACCCCTCTTTTTAAAGCGTCTCTTGATTCAATATCGAATTTTATTTCTTTTGCCATTTTATTTAGATATTAGATGTTAGACGTCAGATGTTAGACGTCAAGCATTATTTGAAAATTTATTTTTTATTCAGTTTTAAGTCTGAAATCTGATGTCTTGTATCTGGAGTCTTATCCAATTACTCCAAGTAAATCTCCTTCCTTAACGATTAAGAAATCTTTTCCGTCTAATTTTAATTCAGAACCTGAATATTTACCATAAAGAACTTTGTCACCTACCTGAACAGTTGTAGGCTCATCTTTTTTACCTGGACCTACTGCTACTACAGTACCTTCCTGCGGCTTTTCCTTCGCAGTGTCCGGAATAATAATACCTGAAGCTGTTTTAGTTTCTGCAGCGATAGGCTCGATAAGAACTCTGTCTGCTAATGGTTTAAAGTTTACTGACATAATATATTTTATTTTTTAATTAATTCTCCATTATAATTCTCTAAATGTATGCCATGAGGTCCCTGTGGATGAAATGGCAGAGTTTTAATTTCAAGTGTGAAAATTTGGCAGAAAAATGAAAAAAGTAAAGCCGGAAACTTCCGGCTTTTGTATTTAACTCTAATAATTCGTTGAATTAAGGGCAGTGCTGTCCAGGCCCGATCCATAAAGTACATTTTCCCTGATCGTCGCGCTCGCAACAAACAAGTCTTGCCGCACCACCCATAATGGATTTTTGCGCGTCTCTGCTTAATGATTTAGCATTTTTCATAGATTAATATTTAATTTGTTTTACAGTCCTGAACATTTAATGTCAATCAGGATTTTTGACGATTTGGTGTGGTAAGTGTCCATCAAAGATAAAAAAAATATCATTACATAATACACCGTGTGTAGATTTATTATTGATGTTTGTGTGATGATAATCAACCGTTTAATGATTGCTTTGCAGTAGGGGAGTGCGGAGGTTTTGTAAATAGGATTACCCTTTAAAAAAGAAAAAGTTTACTATAACAGTAAACTTTAGAGATTTTTATTTGATGGTTTCCAGTGTCATTTTTCTTCCGCCGAGGTCCATATCCTGTTTCAGTATTTTTCGGGTTTCGGTATCAATATAATAGGTGACGAATGTTGTTTTATCTCTGATATCATCCGTTGTTTTTACAGCCCAGACTTTTTTACCGTCATAATCGGTTTTCTTCACTTCCAGAATATAGGCTTTTATAAGTCCTTGTTTTGCATCCGGATTATAATCGAAAATGGAAAGGTCAGCGGTATAATTTTCTTTAAGCGGAGAAAACCGGATCATCATAGGATAACTGCTGCTGTCGAAATAATTCGCTGCCGGAATATCTATACTGTGTTTTTCCTGAGATTTTTTGTTGAGATAATATCCAGTTACTTTCGTTTTACCTGATTTGAGTACCATATCTCTCATCATATTAAAAGAAGAGTGATAAACCGGTTCGAAACTGGCTGTTTTTACAATGGTAGAATCCGTCCACTTGGCATCAGGTGCCTGCTTTAGCTTTACGGTGGTTCTGATGAGAAGATCCGTTTTGTTTAATTTTTTAAGCTCGGTAATGATGCTTCCTATTTCTGTTTTTGTGCCTGCATTGTCGGCATACCATATGGCTTCCGAGGTTTCATCTTTGATCAGTTTGGAATCAATACTGCTGTTGGCTGGGGTAAGCAGTTTCTGTGAAAATAAATGAGTGCTGCTTACTAATAAAAGGATAAGAAATGTTCTCATGATTTTTTTTAATAATAAGTGTTACTCATTTTCAAAAAGTTACAGCTTTACTATTCTCTTTGAGGTTCGGGAGAAATGCTTTTCTGCTCCATTGAAAATATCACGCTCGTGATCTTCCATTCATTTTTAATTTTCACCAGTCCCCAGGATTCTTTTCCCCATAAACCTTTCTTTCCGCCCGCCCAAAAACTGAAATCAAAGGTTACTGAAGCTATGTTGCCGTCGGTATCAATATTCACATTGGAAAATTTTTCTTCTTTCACGGATCCTTTGGTGGTGCTTCTGAACCAGGATTTATAATCTGCTAATTTATGATCTGAAGATTTGGGATCTTTTTCAATTCTTTTCTGCTGGGTTTTATCCTTATAAACGCCGACCCATGTTACCGGTCCGTCATAAAATAAACGGTAAAGACTGGTGCTGTCTTTGGCTTTTAAGCTGGACATAAAAGTATTCAGTACTTTACGGAGTTCAGCCTGATCTTTTTCGGTTCCTGATTGAATTTGCGAATACGTCAGGTTAAATCCTAAAAGAAAGATACTGAGCATTAGAAGTATATTTTTCATAATTTTCTGTTGAGTTTGGATGAAACCAAATTACAAAAAAGCAGAAAGAGAATGTAAAAATATTGAGTATTAACATTTTAAAATAATATTTGAAATATTTTAAAATGTTTCAGCTTGGGATTTATCAGCTAAATGATTCTTTGAAGCCTGATTTATTTTCGAGATCACCGCCCCGGAAATCGCAATACTGATGAAGTTGGTCACGGATCTCGCCTCATTCATAAAACGGTCTACGCTGTAAAGAAGGGCAATGTCAGTTAATGGAATTTTCCCAAATCGGTTTAACGTAAAAATTAAAGCTAAAAATCCTGAACCGGGAACTCCCGATGCCGTTTTCGAAGTCACGGAAATAATAACGAAAAGCCAGAGATAATCACTGACGGTTAATGAAATGTTATAAAACTGAATGAGAAAGCAGCAAGTCACAGAAATGTAAATACACGCCCCGGAAAGATTAAAATTATAACCCAAAGGAATCACAAACCTTAAAATTTTTCTGCTGTACCCTTCGGACTCCATTTTTTCAAAGATCAGCGGGAAAGCTGTTTTGGAGGAAGATGTGGTGATTACGAGGATAATTTCTTCCTTTAAGTCAAGCAAAAATTTCCACAACTGGATTTTGAACAGGTACGCGACAATCCCCAGAATTCCAAAGATAAAGACGATATCAGCCAGATAAACCGTTGCAACCACTTTACTAAGCGGAAGAAGTGTAGTGATCCCGTAAACTGCAACTCCATAGGCAATATTGCAGAAAATAATGACCGGAAGGATAATGTAGAGGTATTTAATGACCGTATAAAAAAGCTTAAGACCTCTGTCCAAGATGTTCAGAAATTTTTCTCTTGCTCCGGAAAGATTCATGAAAATCCCTGCTACAATGGAGATAATTAGAAAAATCCCGTGCCTGTTTAGATAAAGGTTTCCGGATAAAGTGCTGTCGTTGATTTCAAATGTTTTGGGAAGAGATCTGCTGATCTTCGCCGTGTCAATTCCCGTATCAGCACCAGGTTTTACAGCAAATCCGAATATAAATCCTAAAATTATAGCGACCGAACTGATGATCAGAAAATACAGAACAGTCTTCCAAACGATGCTGCTTGCATTTCTGATTCCCGACAGCTGGCAGATTCCATACATGATCGCCATAAAGATAATCGGAAGGATCAGCATTTCCAGAACCATAAAGAAATACCGGCTCACAATACCCAGCTGAATACTTGCCTCAGGCGCATAATGTCCCGTAAGCACTCCACCGAGAATGGCGGCAAATACATATAAGGTGAGATTTTTTAAATATCTTCCTGTGAATGTTTTTTGGGTGTCAAAAAGGTTCATCTGAATAAAATATACTGTCCGTACAAAGATCTGTTGTTTTTTTTACATCTCAAATAGAATAATGGGGTAGGGAAGCTTGAGGCTGGAAGATGGAAGTTATTTAAAGTCGGAAATAACAGCTTTCAGCCGGGTTTCTATTGATTTTTAAATCCTGTTTATTAATCTTTAAAATTTACCATTAATTTTAAAACTGTGTCCCATATTAACTTCCATCCTCCCTCTTCCAGCTTCCAATCTTTAGATTAAATCACTCCAAGAATCAATGCCGCGATCAACATGACAATTGAAGATCCCAATGCCCATTTCAGCGTATATTTCAAATGGTCTGAAAATTCTACACCAGCCAGCGATACCAATAAATAAGTAGACGGAACCAGCGGGCTCAAAAGATGTGAACCCTGTCCGATAAGGCTCGCTCTTCCCAGAATTTCCGGAGAAATACCCAGCTGATGGCCCGTAGCAACGATAATCGGGAGTATTCCAAAATAATAAGCATCATTGGAAAGGAAAAAAGTCAGCGGAATACTGAAAGCAGCCGTCACAATATTCAGGTAACCGCCCCAGCTTTTCGGAACAATTTCAATCATACTGTTTCCCATTGCCTGCATGATGCCGGAACCATTCAGAATCCCGGTGAAAATTCCTGCTCCGAAGATCATTCCCGCTACAGATAAGGCATTGCCCGCATGTTTGGAAATAATTTTCTGCTGGTCTTTTAATTTAGGATAATTAATAATGGAAGCGATACAGAAAGCAATCATAAAGGCAATTCCCAGCGGAACAAGGTCCAGAATCATCACCACCAAAAGAGTGATAGTAAGAGCCAGATTAATCAGGATCAACTTGGGACGTCTAAGTTTAAGATCTACTTCCCCGATGATATCATTTGTGTTATAATTGGTGAATTTTCCATGCTTGGCAATTCTTATTTTTTCTCTTCTTCCTAAAATATAGGCCACAAATATCACCCAAAGAATACCGATGGCCATAATTGGGATCATGGGAACAAAAATTTCTGTGTGTCCCAGTTTCAGGGAACTCATCACTCTTGCTGTGGGACCGCCCCAAGGAAGGATATTCATGATTTGTCCTGCCAGCATAATGATGCAGGTAAGAATCAACGGATTCATGCCCTGTTTTTTATAAAGCGGAAGCATCGCAGCTACGACAATTAAATAAGTGGAAGAACCGTCACCATCCAGGGAAACCAGGGCGGTAAGAACAGCTGTTCCTATCGTTGTTTTAACGGGATTGTCCCCAACTGTTTTTAAAATGATATTGACCAAAGGCTCAAAAAGTCCCGTATCGATCATTAAACTGAAATACAGGATGGCGAAGATCAGCATAACGCCGGTGAGGGCTATTTCTTTAACCCCGTTTTTCATCATTTCTCCCAGTTCAGGACCAAACCCTGCAAAGAGAGCTACGGTTACAGGGACGATGACCAATGCCGTAAGCGGAGTCATTTTTTTGTTCATGATCAGAACCATGAAGATCAGAATCATGACGAATCCAAGGAATGTAAGCATAGATGATTTGATTTATAGTTATTTATTTTTGTTTTTCTTTCTCCAGTCGAAACTGTTTCTGTAGCCGATGTAGCCATAATTACTCGTAGATCCGGTCTCCAGCTGATTGATGAAAGCGACTTCAATGGCTGAATTTTTTCCGACTTTAATTCCAAGTCCGGCCGTTAAACGGTTACTGTCAAACGGGTCTTCCTTCACCACATTCATTCGCAGTTCATTTTTCAGAATGCCGTACAGTTTTTCTTTTTCTCCCTTTCTGTTAAAAGGAATTCTCAGGGAAATCAGATAGCGGAGCCTGACGATGAACTCATCCGGATTGCTGATGAAACGCTCTTCCACGCGGAAACGGTGCGAGACGGAAGTTCTGCCGATATTGCCTCCCAATGTCACTTGCTGGAAAGGTCTTTTCTCATAGCGTTCTTTCTTTGAATTGTCAGTTTTATAGGAATCCAGAACCAGAAACATGAATCCGGCAGCGGGTTTCACTTCATTGGCCACTTCATAATCTACATAGGCAGAAACGAGGAAAAGCCTCGTATCATACGCGAGGTCAAAAGAACGGTACTGAGAAAGGGCAGTCAGTGTACTTTTGTCGGTGAGTCTTGCGGACATCAGATACTGGAACCACATATTGTAGTTGTCGCGGCTTTGCGCGTTGGCGAGCCGGATCATTCCCAGCAGCAAAATGATGATTAATCTGAATTTAATTTTCATGTAATATTGAGTTAATATCCTGATGTCTCAAATATATTTATAAGAACCAGCCGCAGATTTATTTTTCAATCAATGACAGTTTTTATCAGTGAACTGCACGATGGGGTAAAAAAGATGGTATATTTGAAAGATTGAAATTTGGATTTTTTAGATGTTTTTAATTATAAATATTGTATTTATATTACTGGTTTTCAGGATTTTGTTTAATGCAAAAGTTTTGAAAAGGCTGATGGAATATCATTGGGGATTTTTGCTGAAGTTTCAGCATATTTTCTTCTTTTTGGTCTTCACGATGATCACTTTTTTTACTGAAAACTACTTTTTGGACGTTCCGGAACTTATCTGGAGTGTTTTGTCGGTCATTATTTTTAATGTCGGAATTTACAGTCTGGTCTATTTTTATCTGGTCCCGGAATTCTATCTTTCCAATAAATATCCCGAGTTCATTCTTTATGCGCTGATCAGTTTTCTGGTCTCGAGCCTTTTCAGAATTTTGTTGCAGCCCGCAGTATTTCATATGAATTTTAATGAAACCCTTTCCAATACCAAATTCCTCTACAACGTCTATACGGCGCAGGGAATTGTCATATTGGTGGCTTCATTTTTAGGCATTACAAAGGATAAATTTCTTATCGAACAGGATTTTAAAGATCTGGGTGAAGAAAAAGACCAGCTCTACTTAGACTTGCTTAAATCTAAAATGAATCCCCATTTTCTGCTGAATACGCTTAATAATATTTACTCTAAAAGTTTCCAGCCCTCAGAAAATACGTCAGAATCTATATTGCAGCTCAGTAAACTGCTTCAGTATGTGATTTATGATACCAGCAAGGAAAAGATTTCTATGGCACAGGAATTTTCATCCATTAAATCTCTGGCAGGCTTGTATCAGTTAAAGTATAATAAAGAGCTGAATATCCGTTTTAGTATTGCAGATGAAGAAACTTTGGAATTAATAGATATTCCGCCTTCTGTTTGTCTTACCTTATTTGAAAATGCGTTGAAGCATTCTGCGGTGGGAATAGAGGCGGAGACCTATATCAATGTCAGCTATAAAATACAGGATCAGGAACTTTTGTTTGAGATCGAAAATTCTGTATCAAAGAAAAAAAATCTTGTCGGAAATATGAATGACAGCGGCTTAGGAAATGAAGCGGTCATCAATATTCTGGAAAAAAATTATGCGGGAAAATATACTTTTATATCTGAGCCTGCAGACCATAACAACTATCAGACTATTTTAAAAATTAAACTGTAATGGCTAATCTGACGATTGTAAGTGTAGATGATGAATACCCGGCGCTCCAGCTGATCCAGAAATACTGCGGGCAGATGGAAGATGTAGATCTGCTGAAGGTTTTTCAGGACCCGGAAGAAGCATTGGAATATCTTAAACAGAATCCGGTAGATCTGGTGATTCTGGATATCAATATGCCCTACATCAATGGAATTGAGCTCCTGCATCAGCTTCCTTACAAACCATTGTGCATATTCCTCACACTGGAAACTCAGTATGCGGTGAAAGCTTTTGAATTGGATGTTGTCCATTATCTTGTAAAACCTGTCGATTTTGAAACGTTCAGAAAGGCGATCAATAAAGCAAAAGATTTCCTGCAGTTCAAAAATTCTACGGAACAGCAGAAGAAAGAAGATTTTATCATGTTCAAATCCAATTACGTGATGCACAAAGTTCTTTTGGACGATGTACGGTGGGTACAGGGATTCGGGGAATATATCATTCTGGTGACGCATCTGAAAAAGTACATGATTCTTGAAAGGATGTCCAATTTTGAAGAGAAATTTCAAAACCTGGGGTTTATCAGAATTCACAAATCCTATATCGTTCTTTCTTCTCATATCAGCTCGTATGATACGGCGAATGTGTATCTCAAAGATGGAGAAAAACTTCCGTTGGGGAGAACGTATAAAAATTCTTTAAAGGCTTATTTGAATTAATTTTTTTCGTTTAAAAATCTCCCGCAAATTCCACGGATTCCGCAGATTTCTTTTGAATGGAGCTCCAGAAGATTCAATAGGACCGGGCTTTAGCCCGCTTGGCTCCCGAAAAATAAATGGATTATGGAGTTTTTTCAATATAAGATTAAAAAATTCAATAGGGGTGGGCTTAGCCCACCTAATATATAATGACAATCAAAATTGGCTTTAGCCAAATCATAAATCCGTTACATTAATCAAAAGAAAAAAAGTTGTCTCAAATTTGAAACAACCTTTATAGTTTTTATGATTTCTTTCCGCCGGCCTGCATCGGGTTTACTTTTCCGTTGGCGCCACCTCTTACCGGGCCACCTCCCTGTTTCTGTTTAAACAATTGGAATTTTGAAACCTGAGTATCTGTGCCATTGCTACTCCATAAGTTATTGGAAGTATCAATGTCCGCAGTTTCTCTCATTGGGTCCAGTTGGATAGACTTGATCTTTTTGTCAAAATAATAAGTCTTTGAAACCTTCTGTTCATTCTGTCTCCAGATCTGTGCAGAGGATTTGTCGTAGAGTTTAGATCCGTCTTCGAAAGTGAATTCAAGGATGATTGGCATTACAAGCCCGCCTTTATTCACAAAATCGATCTGGTAGCCTGTAAGGTTTTTGAACTTCTCTTTATCCTTCGCATCCAGAGGTTGACCGGCTTCCGTATTTACCGTATATTCCTTTTCGGTGTCAAATTTCTCCTGACCTCTGTCATATCGGTAATAAAAATCCTGGAGTTCTTTATCTTTATCTACATAGAACGTGATGTTCTTATCTTCTTTATTTCTGATTTTAGAAATATCTTCAAAAGCATTCTGAAGTGGCTTTTCCACTTTATACTTTATTTCTTTGGCTTCTTTTGGAGGCGTATTGAGATCCGGAACTGCTACAGTTACTTTATCAATGGCGATATCTACAGGATCTGTTCCGTAGAACCATCCTCTCCAGAACCAGTCAAGATCCTCACCGCTGGCATCTTCCATCGTACGGAAGAAATCTGCAGGTTCAGGGTGTTTGAAGGCCCATCTTTTAGCGTAAGTTTTAAAAGCTTTGTCAAAAAGTTCTCTTCCCATAATGGTTTCACGAAGGATATTCAATCCGGTAGCCGGCTTTGAGTAGGCATTTGGGCCAAACTGAATAATGTTTTCAGAATTACTCATAATTGGCTCCAACTGATCTTTCGGAAGCTTCATATAATCAGTAATCGTCCATGCCGGACCTCTTTTAGAAGGGAATTTATTATCCCATTTTTCTTCCGTAAGATATTCCGTGAAGGTATTCAAACCTTCATCCATCCAGCTCCACTGTCTTTCGTCAGAGTTGATGATCATCGGAAAGAAATTATGTCCAACTTCGTGGATCACCACGCCGATCATTCCGTTTTTGGTTCCTTCAGAATACGTTCCGTCTTTTTCAGTTCTTCCGAAGTTGAAACAGATCATCGGGTATTCCATTCCATTGGCTGCTTCTACAGACTGTGCGACAGGATATGGATAAGGAATTGTGAATTCAGAATACGTTTTAATCGTATGAGCAACTGCTTTTGTTGAATATTTTCTATACAATCCGTAAGCTTCTTTTGGATAGAAACTCATCGCCATTACTTTATTGTTGTTTTCAGGAATCGTAACACGCATTCCGTCCCAGACAAATTTTCTGGATGAGGTCCATGCGAAATCTCTTACATCATTAGCTTCAAAATTCCATGTTTTTCTCTGTTTTGAATGATTTTTTTCTGCTTTTTTGGCTTCATCCAGCGTTACAATTTCAATCGGTTCAGCAGCACTTTCAGCCTTTCGGTATCTGGCCATTTGATCTGATGTTAAAACCTGATCATAGTTTTTACATTCACCGGTTCCGCCTATGATGTGATCTGCAGGAACATTCATCGAAACTTTAAAATTTCCGAATACCAAAGCAAATTCGCCACGACCCGTGAACTGGTGATTCTGCCACCCGTGAAAATCACTGTATACACACATTCTCGGATACCACTGCGTCAGGGTGTACAGGTCATTGCCATCTTCAGCGAAATTTTCATAACCGCCGCGGCCGCCCATTTTTATTCTGTTCGGGATATTATAGTTCCAGTCTACTTTGAAGACCAGTTTTTCACCTTTCTTTAAAACCTTCGGTAAATCAATACGCATCATCGTCTTGTTGACCGTATATTTCAGTGGGTTTCCTGAAGCATCCGTTACCTTTTCCAGATTCACGCCATAGCCGTTGTCTTTTTCCGGAAGTTCGGTAACTTTAAGCTGTTGATCATTGGAAGAAGCGGGAAGGGTAGATGGAAACTGAAAACCTGCATTTTTAACAGTGGACTGTTCATTTTCGTCCAGCTGAAGCCAGATATAATCCAGATCATCCGGAGAATTGTTATAATAGGTAATGGTTTCAGAACCTTTCAGATTTCTTTTGTCTTCGTCCAGGTAAGCTGTAATGTCATAGTCAGCTCTGTTCTGCCAATAGCCGTGGCCTGGAGATCCCGAAGCCGTTCTGTATATATTGGGAGTCGGGAGAATAGTTCCCAGCTGCTCGAATCTGTTTCCGTGATTGCTTCCAGGATTATTCTGGATATTTTGTGCGGTGAAACCTGTATAAGCGAATACAGAAAATGAAAGTAGAACTGTTTTTAGTTTCATTACCGAATTGATTTAATAATTACCAAAGATAATAATAAGTAGTTGAAAAATTGAAAATGTTTCAAAGTTAAAACGGAAGTCTTTCCAAAGTCATTTTTAGAGCCAGTGCAAATACTCCGGAAGATACAAACAGAACCCAGTCTTTTTTATTGACTTTAAAAATTTTCAGCAGAATAAATAAAAGGATAAGAATACCCAATACGATAACGATCTGTCCAAGTTCCAATCCGATATTAAATCCTAATAAAGGAACAGCGATACTTTGGCTTTTAGCGATCATGACCCTTGCTGTATTGGCGAAACCCATCCCATGAATCAATCCGAAGATCAGAGCGAGATAATAATTGGCCCGCATAAGCGTCTGCTTTTTATTTTTCATCAGAATATTATCCAGAGAAGTAATGACAATCGTAAGCGGAATTAAAAACTCTACCCAGGCCGAAGGAACACGGAACACATCAAGAATACTTAAAGCAAGCGTGATGGAATGTCCAATGGTAAAAGCTGTCACCAGCACCAGTATTTTTTTCCAGTCAGTGTAAGAATATACTGCGATCAGGGCAAGAACAAACAGTTGATGGTCCAGCGCATCCAGAGAAATAATATGTTCCCAGCCAAGCTTTAAATAGAATAAAAAATCCTGCATCATAACGTAAAAATATAATGCGTACGAAAATAATGATTAATTTCGAACAAATTTTAAATGTCAGAACTTATGAAGAATTTATGGCTGTTTCTGCTTCCCGTATTTTTTTTATTCTCTTTTTCAAAAGCGAAACACCCTTATCATGTAGGTTCTGTAGAAATTAATTATAATGCAAAATCAAAATCCTTTGAGATCACCGGTCGGTTTTTTCTGGATGACCTGGAAAACGGATTAGGAAAGAAATACGGAAGCTCTTTCCACTTTAATGATGAAAAATATAAAGCTAAGCTCAATGAGGCTTTGGAAAAGTACTGTGTTGAGTATTTTAAATTAAAGGCAGATGGAAAGTTCTTAAAAATAAACTACGTAGGCTATGAAGAAGACAGCGAGTCAGTGAATGTCTTTCTGGAGTCTGAAACCGTGACCAGTCCTAAAAAACTGGAAGCCGCCGTAAGTTTTCTCTATAATCTTTTTGATGACCAGATCAATATTGTTCACATGATTGTAAATGGTGATCGGAAAAGTGAGAAGCTTACGTATCCAAACCGTTACCTGTATCGCCAGTTTTAGCTCTCCTTTTTCCTCATTTTCTTTTATGAATCATTTCAAATTTTAAATAAATATTAAATCACTAAGTATTGATTAATATTTTTATATTGTCTCTCTTTTAAAATTATTTTTAATAATTAATTAATAATAAATAGTGTTTTTTAGTATTAATAATTAATGTATAAATATTATTTTATTAATTAACGTTTATAATATTTGTTTTTTCTTTAAAATAAATTATATTTGTGTAGATCTAGTTGTGTTTAATTTATTTTTATTAAATCACTTTTTTAAGTAAAAATTTAATCAAAATTGTAATTTGACTACTGCTTGTGAAAACATATAAGTTTAATGTTTTAATAATATACTAAAACAACTCATATGAATAAAACAAACTTATTTTGTATTTGATTTTTAAAGTAAGTTGTCGGGTTTACTGTCTAGGTAGGTATTGCAACCCTCAATGCAATATTTGGATTTGACAGGGCAACACAACATAAAAAATTAAGATAACCGAAAATGAGATATTGATTCTAACAACACAAATTGTTAAAAGCACTTACGTTCCCTGTGAGTGCTTTTTTATTGATGATCGAGCTGGATCAGTGCATTGACACCTTTGGCGTGAGCGAGGAGATCAGGAAAGAAATCATCATAACATTCCTGCAGAAAAGGTTTATTGTTCAGGAATGCTTCGTAAACAGCGATGTCCGGTTCCAGATATTTGGCTTTATTCATCACATTCCGCATGCTGAATTTAATGCCCCAGTCTTCGCGGTAATTGTACAGCCAGTCATCCTGTTCCATCTTAGCCAGCATTAATTTAAAGTTTTCAGGAAGCCATTCTTCATGTTCGTTTAGAACTCTGTACACCCTTAACGAATGGGCTTTCCACTCAGCCAAAGAATGCAGGGAAAGATCAGTAGCCACAAAATAATCCATGGCAACATCTACAAAAGCACCGGCATAGAGTCTGACCAAAGGGGCAAATACTTTTTTAGCCTCATGAATAGCCGGGTGAGAATCTGTAAAAGTATCCACAGCTCTGTGCAGCGTAATACCATCCTGAATATCTTTCGGAAAAGAATAGCGGTCTTTATTGCGGATAAAATCTTCAAGAAACTGTCCTACGATCTGTCCGTCCGAAAAAGTAAGAAAAGAATGGGCTAAATAATTCATAAACGAATATAAAAATTTTTACCCAAAAAACCTCCATCCGTAAGGAACAGAGCATTCAGAAACTTTTAAGAATTCTGAAAATCTATAAGGATCAGCCGGCCTGTTCTTTTTTGAACTCGGAAGGTGTCATATCCGTCATTTTTTTGAAAATCGTATTAAAAGCTGTTTTGGAATTAAAACCCGATTCAAAGGCGATGCCTACCATAGATAATTTTTTGTACGAATCATCTGTGAGCATTTTCTTGGCGTGTTCTATTCTATATTTATTCACAAAATAAAAGAAGTTTTCATGAAAGCCGTTGTTCAGAAGATAAGACAGCTGATGCGCATTGATCTGAAGGAGATCCGACAGCTTAAGCAAATTCAGATCGCCGTCCAGATAAGGCTTTTCTAATTCCATTAAAGCATTTAATCTGAGTTTTAAACTTTCAAGTTCATGATCAGGAATCAGTTTTTTTCTTTCCGTTTCTTCCTCACTTTCCAGCTCGATAGCTAACAGTTCATCCCGCTGTTTTTTATTCACAGGATAAATTTCTTTCTGCCTCAATACATAATATAAAGTGCTGTAAACAATGAATAAAAATAAAAGATCCATCACCAGGTGCTGATGCATTTTATACACAAAAGCATTAAACAGCTCGTAACCCACCGTAATAATAATGGTGACAAAAAGGAGGAAACTCAGCTTGATCAGCCACTGAAGATCCATATTTTCAGTATTGGAAGAAATGGTTTCAATCCTTTTCTGATGTCTCCTGATTTTAAAATAAATAAGTGCGATATAAGGAAGATTGTGAGCGACATCTATAAGCAAAACGGCATTGTAAATTACCGGATGTTTATCAGAATTGAACAGTAAAATCCAATAGACCACCGGAACGATAAGACAGACCAGATCCCTCGTTTTAAAACGGTAATTGGGATTAATGAAAAACACAGCACTGAAAAACAGGAGAACTGGCGTGAATATCTGTATCGAATAGACTGAAGATGTCAACAAAGGCCCCGGAGGTAATCCGCAAAACTGTAAAACATTCAAAATCCAGTAGCTGGACCACAAAAGCAGAAACAGCCCGAAAAACAAGTTCGCTTTCCTGTTGACCCTCATCGGATTGATCAGTACCGTAAATGAAAGCAGGGTCAGACCTCCGTAGAGCAGGACAAGAACAAACTTTTGGATATTTTCAAGCTGCATGTAGAATGGTTTTAAAAGATCCGTTCGTGGAAATCCTCAATCTTGCTCACTTCCTCAATTTTAATTCCAAATTTTCTTTTCGGAATCTTGTTAAGGTTGGAGACAAATATTTTTTCATAGCCTAATTTTTCAGCTTCTGTAATTCTCTGTTCCACCTGTGCGATAGGACGAATCTCTCCGCTTAGCCCGATTTCACCTGCAAAACAGAAATGCTCGGAAATCGCAATATCTTCATTGGAAGAGAGGATAGAAGCCACCACGGCAAGATCCAACGCAGGATCATCCGTTTTAATTCCTCCCGTAATATTTAAAAAGACATCTTTCGCACCCAGCTGAAAACCTGCCCGTTTTTCCAGAACAGCTAACAGCATATTCAGTCTTTTGGCATCAAATCCTGTTGAACTTCTTTGCGGAGTTCCATAAACAGCGGTACTTACCAAAGCCTGGATTTCCAAAAGCATCGGTCGGTTTCCTTCTAAAGTTACCGCCACTGAATTTCCGGAAAGTTCTTCAAATTTCTTGGTGATCAGGATCTCAGAAGGGTTTCTGATCTCTTTTAAACCTTGTGAAACCATTTCATAAATTCCAATCTCGGAAGTAGATCCGAAACGGTTTTTATTGGCTCTGAGCAGTCTGAAAAGATGATTTCTGTCGCCATCGAAATTTAAAACCACGTCTACCATATGTTCCAGCACCTTCGGCCCGGCAATCTGCCCGTCTTTCGTGATATGGCCTACAAGGAAAACGGGGGTATTATTTTCTTTCGCGTATTTGATGATCTCATTGGAACATTCTCTAATTTGAGAAACTGTTCCCGGCGAGCTTTCAATCAGTTGGGATTGTAAAGTCTGAATGGAATCGATGATCATGAAATCCGGTTCCAGTTTTTTGGCTTCGTGAAGGATTTTTTCCAGCGACGTTTCCGTAAAAAGAAAACAGTTCGGGTTTTGAACATCCGTCAGTCTGTCTGCTCTCATCTTGATCTGCGAGGCACTTTCCTCTCCGGATACGTAGAACACTTTTTTCTTCATCTTTAAAGCCAGCTGAAGCAAAAGGGTAGATTTTCCGATTCCTGGTTCTCCACCGATCAACGTTACCGAACCCAATACAATACCACCTCCCAGAACACGGTTCAGTTCTTCGGAAGGCGTTTTTATTCTCGGTTCTTCGCTGGTCACCACTTCAATAATGTTGATGACATGCTGTTTTGATTTTGAAAAGGGTGGGGTTTTGGATGAGGTTTTCTCAACGACTTCCTCCACAAGGGTATTCCATTCTCCGCAGTTTTTGCATTGCCCCATCCATTGGGAGTATTGGGTTCCGCAGTTTTGACAGAAATATGCTGTTTTCAGTTTTGCCATACTGCGAAGTTAAAAAAAATGAATCTCCTTTCAGAATTTTAATTAATTTTCGGGCATGAAAAATATTCTGGTGAGAAGCCTGGTCCTATTTATTGTGATGAGTCTTCTTAATGCTCAGCTGGCAGATTGGACTGGCAGATTCTTTACGCAGTCTGGCGTTCAGTTTGGAATGCTTTCGGCTTCTATTATCGTGGCATCTTTAATCATTACTGTGATTGCCTGGGTAACGATATTATTATTCAGAAAGAGCTATGATACAATATGGAAAATGGCAGTTTTATTTGAAGTCCTTTATCTGTTGATGCTCCTGTTATCCGGAACTAATCCTTTTGCCTATTTTGCGGAGACATCAGATGTTCATCTTACGAATTTACTGTTGTACGTAAATTCAATAGGTATTTTTCTTTTGATTTGTCTTTTTGATTTAATTTATTCTAAAATAATTAGAACCAAAATTAAAAACTAACATACATCAAGATGAGAATGAGTGATATATCCTACCTTTACTTACTCAACTAAAAAAATAAGTTATAATGAAAAAAGTACTTTTATCTTTCGTATTCACGCTGTTAAGCGTTTTAAGTTTTGCACAGACGGAATGGGCTGTAGACCCGATGCACTCTTCAGTGAATTTCAATATCAAGCATATGGGAATCAACTTTGTACAGGGTAGATTTGATAAATTTGAAGGAAAAGTAACTGCAAACGCGGCCAATTTAGATAATGCCGTTTTTGCATTCGAAGTAGATGTAAACTCAATCAATACCGGAACGGATATGAGAGACAAGCACCTTAAAAGCGCAGACTTTTTTGATGTCGAAAAATATCCGGCGATGAGCTTTCACAGCAAATCAATCACTAAGGATAAAAATAATACATACATCCTGAAAGGTGCTTTGAAAATTAAAGAAACGGTAAAAGATGTGAGTATTCCGGTGACATTCGGTGGGGTGACTAAAAACCAGCAAGGGAAAGAAGTGATGGGCTTCCAGGCAAAATTAACAGTTAACCGTTTAGACTACGGAATTAAATACGATCCAACCGGTGCAGGCGTAGCTAAAGATGTAGACGTAAGCCTATATTTTGAACTGGTAAAACAATAATTTTATAGATAGTTTTGGTAAAAAAGGTTTTTCAAGTGATTGAAAAACCTTTTTTTATTAGCTTGTGGCTCGCGCAGATTCAGCTGATCAGGCAGATTTAACGTAAACATCTGCTCTATCTGCGTAATCTGAGCGAGATTATTTTTTAGTTTAAGAATTAATCTTCCCTGAAGAAACGGTGAAAATACCGTAATCATCAATCAGCATGTTTTCTTTACGAACCCCGCTGTGCTTCATGACTCTGTCCAGTTCCTTTTGCGAACGTCTTCTCATGACCCAGTCTTTGTTCTGATGATTATTCAAAACATAAGCGATCATTTTAAGTTGCGGATGCCACGGCTGTCCTGTGTAAACAACAAAAGAATTTTTTTCGGAAACGGAAGCCGCTCCTTTTATCGCTTTAGCTGCCATTTCATTATCTCCAAACAGTTCCAGGATTCCTGAAATAATGGTGATATTCGGTTCAAAGTTGATCTTTTTATAAGTTTCAGGATCAAAGCAGTCGAAGTTGGTAAAACGGATATTCTGATAATTTTTATCTTTGATTACCTGTTCCCCGATTTCAATATTAGCCATGACAAATTCATTGATAATGATTTCTGCTTCAGGATACTTTTCTTTAATATCGAATAGATAATTTCCAGTTCCACCGGCAATATCAAGAATTTTAATCTTTCGGCCTTCCTTTTTAAGACTTTGAATATTCTGCTCCAAAAGCTGAATCAAATGTTCTTTACGGATACGAATCCCTTTCCAGCCAATAGCATTCAAGTAATTTTTATCCATCATTTTCCCAAAACCTAATTTCCCTTTCGGCTGGTTCTGATAGACATAATGTAAGGAAGCTCCGGAATCAAAGCCGTGCTTCAGGCCGATAGCCATTCCGTTGCTTATTTTCCCGATATTATTAAGAGAGAACTTCTGGAATTTAAAATTCAGATTGTTCCCGACATTGTTCTGAAGATCTTCATATTCCTTTAACGAAAATCGGTCAGGATGTAGAGAAGCTGTTTTATGCGTTCTGTTGAAACATTTTTCTGCAAAATCGGCCACTTTATCGTAAACTTTCTCTTTTCCTGTATCAAACAGAATTCCATGGAAAAAGCCTGATAGGACTTCATATTTCTTTAAATCCGTATCAAGTTTATCATAAAATGTTTTCTGTTCTTTATTAAAAACCACATGATCTTTTTCTGCTGCCAGAATCAATGCTGGTGTATCAATGGCCTCAGCATCTTCTACCAGACGTTTTCCTGCTTTGGCAAGGTCGATAAGAAGTTCAGCGTCTATAGATCTGGTGATCAGAGGATCCGTATCATATGCTTTCTGCTGTTCCGGATCGTGGGTCAGCATTTTGGATTTTACATAGCTTTTAATAATCAGTCCTTTTTTAAGCTTTGTTCCCAGCGTGATCATTTCGTTAGCCAATGGAACAATCAGATTAATTTTAAAAGCAGGCGCCAGAAGTGCCATACCTGCGATATCCGGAGCAAAATCGTGAGCCCATGCCGAAGCTACAACACCTCCGATGCTGTTCGCTAAAACAAAAATATCTGATATGTTGACATCATATTTTGATCCCAAAAATTTTGAGAAAGAATCCAGATCCCTTACGTAATCCATGAATACAGAAGAGGTCTTGGTCTCTGTATGCCCGTGTCCGCGGAGATCAAAAGCGAAAATACTGTACTTCGAAAACTGGAGTGACTGGGTGATATCATTCAGTCTTTCCGAATGCTCATGACCACGGTGGATAATGATGATGCTTTTCTGTTGAGGCTGATAATTCCACTCGCGGTAGAACATACTACTGCCGTCAAAACTCTTAAAATGTCCGCTGTTCATAGTTTAAATTTTTTTCAAAAAATCCTTGAGATAAGGATGAATTACTGCATTTTTGTGAATGCCTGTCATGGTGTTTACTGCTTCATCTATGGGTAAAGATAGAATATTTTTCATTATTAAAATGCCTATTACAGAGCTTCTTGTAAAGCCCATCGTACAGTGAATGAATATTTTTCCATCCGTCGGAAGTGTTTTATACTTTTCTGTGATTTCTGTAACCAGTTTTTGGGTTGGTTCGATATCTAAAGTTCCGATATCCAGAAAAGGAATTGAATGGTAGGAAGATTTATTTTTTAAGTCAGATATTTCCTCCATTTCTGCTGAAAGATCATAGACTAAAGTATTTCTGCTGATCTCAAAATAATGCAGATCTTGACGACAGGGCCTTGATGAAATATAAATTCGGGGCGCAATTTCCAACGGTTTTTTATTCTTCCTTAAAAATTTCCAGAACGTCCAATAGACTATGAGATAAGGTGTATAAAAGATCGTTTTCCACCATGAAATATTTCCGTTTTTGTCTTTTAAAAAATGAATATTGTTCTTTTGATACTGATATCCGATGATGATGGCCATCACACCCGGCCACAATACAATCAGCCACAAATGCCCGAAAAACTGATACATGAGAATTGAAGCCGAAATCAAAATCCATCCAAAAAGAAAATAGAAATTGGCCACCTGGAAATTTCTGTACTGAAAATCATTTTTCCGGTAAGGGAAAACCATAAAACTGATATGCGCTAGAACCGTTCCCGAAAGAATATCAATGAAATGATGTTGGTAAGTTGTTAGCGTAGAAATTCCAAGCACAATAAGCCATAGCATTAAAAAGATGCGGAATTTTGTAAAGTTCCTGAAAACGCTCCAGAAAATAAAAGCATACGCAATATGAAGCGAAGGCGACTGGTTGAAAGGTGAATCAAATATTTTTAAAAACTGAAAAGAGTAGTCCAGAACAGAGCCGTCTGTCATTGGTTTGGGTAAAGAAAACTGTAACGGAAATACAATGAAACACAGACCCGCTGAAGCAGTCGTGAAAAGCATTCTTTTGGTCAAAACCGCAAGCTGTTCTTTATCGCGGCAGAAAAAGAATACCGCACAGAAAAAAATACCACTGGTCATATAGGGAATAATGCTCCACGGCAGAAACGGAATGTATTTTTCAAAATCAAACACAAAAGACGGAACTTTTTCAGCTCTTGACGTATACCATGCAGCAAAATTGTAAACCGTCGTGAATACAATCGCACAGAGAGCAAAAGCAAAGATTTGCTGTTTTAAGGTCGGTCGTCTTTCATCCATTGGGCTTTCCTGAACATAATCATATTTAATAAAAACGAAGGAAGTAAGGATAACGATTTCATCATCCATTTCATTTTTGTGGGGAAAATTACCAGTTTTTCCTGATTTTCAATCGCTTTGGAAATAATGTTGACAGCCGTTTCCACATCAGTAAGGAAAGGTTTCTTATGAAGATCATTATGATTGAGCTGTCTGAGTTTTTCAGTGTCTACATATCCGGGAGCGATGGCCGTTACAGAAATCCCGAACGGTTTTAGTGCCCGACGATAAGCATCCGAAATCTGAATCACCGACCGTTTTGTTTTGGTGTAAAGACTGGAATTTTCATAATCTAATATTCCTGAAACAGAAGCAATAACAGCGATGCTGCCTTTTTTCTGTCCTTTCATTGCTTTTCGGGCGACTTCAAAACAGTTGGCTGTTCCCAGAATATTGGTCTGAAGCATTTCTTCCGCCTCTTCATAGGGAATTTTTCCTGCTACATCTTCGGCATAGCTTCCCGCACAATTGATGAAAATATCAAGGGGTTTTCCATCGGTTTGAAAAGAACGGACTGCAGCAGCAATTGAATCCATATCACAAACGTCAGCCTGAAATAGTTTTAGATTTTCAAAAGTATTTTCGGGAAACTTTCCGGGATTTCGTCCACAGATTCCTACATCGTATCCTTTTTCAAGATAATGCCGGGCAAGAGCATAGCCAATACCGGAAGTTCCGCCTGCGATAAAAACAGTCATGAGAGGGTTGTGATTTGAATTTTATGTAAAAATAGATTTTAAAACTGAAAGTTGGATTTTTATCAACCACAAAAGGGGCAAAAGTTTTGAACACTTTAGTGATTTTAAGTGTAAAGATTGGTAGATAGAAGTTCATATAAGATTTTCAATATTCAATAGGAACGGGCTTTAGCCCGTTTAATGAAAATAATAGCAATATCATTCGGCTTTAGCCAAAATATACTTCATCATAAAAATCATCCACGAATAGATTTCATCGTCTGATCAAAACCGTACTGCCACTGCATTTCCATGTCTTCTGCAAATTGTTCATAGGTTTTCGGAAAAGAAAAATCAATCTCAAATTTTCCCCAATTGATTCCTTTTTTTAAATAATGTTCTTTTAAATCCTGCTTAATTCCCGTTGTGTCGATCTGGAAATCTGCTGAAATCTGTTCAATCTCTGAAAGTCTTTCGTTACCACTGAAACCAAGTACAGCCCGGACAAAAGCTTCTTCAACAGAACTGTATGCCTGCTTTTTTTCAATAATGATTTCTTCGGCAAGGTGGTGAGCCAGTTCAGCAGGAATAAGATCAATTGCTCCGCCAGCAAAATATTTCCCCTTAAGATAAACCGGTTCCACATAAAACATATCGGAAACGGAAATCCGGGTACTTTCGAGTAAAGAAAAATCAGTTTTTATCACTGGCATTGTTTCTACAGCACTGTTCATCATATTTTCAGAGGGGATGATGACCTGTTCATGATTTATTTTTTCTGCGGTCTTTGGATCCGTCAAAATAATTTTTCGATAAAGTTTCCTGCCGTTTCTTTCCTGTCCTGCTTCTTTTGGATCAAAAAGGATTTCGGAACCGATGATAACGGTTGGGATCTCTTTTGAAAACTGAACGTTTTTTAAGGAGGGAAAAACTTCTGTCAGATCTTGAGGCATTTCAACCAGATATCTGCTGAAAACATCTTCAAGGTAGGGTGCACTTCTTTTGTCCAGCATTTTTTTTAATGAAAAAAGCCCTATCTGAGACAGTTTTTTCTGCTTTGTCAAAACCGTACCGGATACAAACCTGAAATATTCTTCCGACTTTAAATACGCCTTTCGGGAAATAGTATCAGGAAAAGCATTGATCACTGTTGCCGCAAAGGCTCCACCACACGAAGCAATCATTACATCAGGCTTTATATCCATTTCTTCCAGGGCGGCATAAATTCCGAGATAAATCATGAGTCTGGTTCCGCCTCCTGAAAATAGAACAGCTCTTTTAAATTTTTCACTCATGATTTTAATTTTTTAAAAGGAGAGAAAGGATCCAGAAGAAAATAGGAGCATTGAAAATCAAACTGTCCATCCGGTCAAGAAGACCACCGTGTCCTGGAAGCAAGGTTCCTGTATCTTTTATTTCTGCTTTTCTTTTTAAATAAGACATCAATACATCGCCGAAAAATCCAAAAATACCAAGGATCATTCCTATAATTGTATTAACGAAAATATCTGTCTTTAGTAAGAAAAATCCTAAGAGGTTACTTAATATTACCGTAAGAAAAACACCGCCAATAAAGCCTTCTAAAGTTTTATTGGGACTTATTGTAGGCGTGATTTTATGTTTTCCGAAGAACTTACCCATCAGGTACTGAAAAACATCATTCAATTCAGTCACAACGACCACGAATATAATTGAATTTAATCCGGAAGAGGTTTCTCTGATGAATGATAAATGCGGAAAAGCAAACAGGCAGACCAATAAAGCAATGAAGACGCCGTAAAGTTGTTTCAAGGCTGTTTTTAAAAGAAGAAAATAAAGCAAAACGATAATGGTCAACGCAGAACTGAACATAAAATAGTTGTCAATAGTGATAAAATACAACAGAAAAAACTGTGCGGTTCCGACAAATAACGAAGGAAGAACACGGTTTGAATTGATCTTAAACAGTCTTAAAAACTCAAAGAAACACTGAAAACTGATCCATGAAACAAAAAGCTTCATAGCGAGAGGATGTGAGATTCCCAACGCAAAAACGATGATAATGTAAACCCATGTTTTTACCCTTAAAGGAACGTCTGCAAATTTATTTTCTTCAGGCTTCATGCAGTGATTTCTTTAATCTGATATACGTGCTGACCGTCAGCAGAACAATGATAAGGGCGAAAATGTATTTTGAAATCCCTGAAATATGTGCTCCGAAAAATACAGCCAATCCGTAGACTCCTAAGATCAGTGCGCGGTCGCTTTTACCCATCGGGCCATCGTAGCGGCGTTCTTTTCCAACGACTTTTCCTATCAGACCGGCAAATTCATTGATGATACTTAATATTATAAAGGTGACAATCAGGTATATACTTTCAGGCTGGAATTTAAGCAAAGGAAAAAAGATAATCACATCGGAAACAATGTCACCTACT
The DNA here is from genome assembly GCF_900128945.1 of Chryseobacterium sp. OV279. Taxonomy (GTDB): domain Bacteria; phylum Bacteroidota; class Bacteroidia; order Flavobacteriales; family Weeksellaceae; genus Chryseobacterium. The sequence continues at coordinate 375,191 of NZ_FQUD01000001.1, forward strand.
TCATTTAAAACTTCACCCAATCTGCTGGTCTGGCTGAATTTTCTTGCCATCATGCCGTCCAGAGCATTCAAAGCCATTCTTATAAGCAATCCGATGGGAAGGCTTAAAAAGAACCATTTCGACAGATCTGCATTCCAGAATAATATGCCAATAATCACCGACAGTACTATGGAACTTACCGTGATCTGGTTGGCCGTCATATTTTTCCTGTGCAGGAATAATAAAACCGGGGTGAGCAGCTGCTGGAATTTTGGTTTTAATTTATATACCGAAATCATGATGGTTATCGCTTTTTGTCATTGTGTTTATCAAATATAGAATAAAATTTTTAAGCAGAATTTATAATTCATAGCGCAGGGTTTTTCCATTTTCAAAATTTAAAAAATTGCTTTGTGTTTCTTTTTCCCATAACTTTGCACAAACCTAATCTAATGAGTAAAAAGAATACAAAGTACATCTTTGTGACAGGAGGTGTAACTTCATCTTTGGGAAAAGGAATCGTGTCTGCTTCTCTGGGACTTTTGTTAAAATCACGCGGTTTTAACGTAACGATCCAAAAACTGGATCCTTATATCAACATCGACCCGGGAACACTGAATCCATATGAACACGGAGAATGCTATGTAACCGAAGATGGCGCAGAAACGGATCTGGATTTAGGCCACTACGAGCGTTATCTTGATGCTCCTACATCCCAAAACAACAACGTTACGACAGGGAAAATCTACCAAACAGTTATCGAAAAAGAAAGAAAAGGAGACTTCTTAGGGAAAACAGTTCAGGTAATTCCTCATATCACCAACGAGATTAAAAGAAGAATCAAAATGCTTTCCAAGCAGAACTACGATATCATCATCACTGAGATCGGAGGAACGGTAGGAGATATTGAATCTCTTCCATACATTGAAACTGTACGTCAGCTGAAATGGGAACTTGGTGAGAAAAATTCTATGGTGATCCACCTTACGCTGTTGCCTTATCTGGCTTCAAGCGGCGAATTGAAAACAAAACCTTCTCAGCATTCCGTTCGTCAGTTGATGGAAAGCGGAATCATGGCAGATGTTTTGGTTTGCAGAACAGAACACAATATTCCAAAAGATCAGAGAGCGAAATTAGCTCAGTTCTGTAATGTTTCTCTGGATAATGTTATTGAATGTAAAGATTTGGAAACGATCTATGAAGTTCCGATGTACCTTCAGAAACAAAATTTTGATGATGTAGTTTTAAAAGAACTGGATCTGAAAAATGATAAAGAAGCTGATCTGAAAGACTGGAAAACTTTCCTTAAAAAATTCAAAAACCCTAAAAGAACTGTAGAAATTGCCTTAGTAGGAAAATATATTTCTCTGCAGGATTCTTATATTTCTATTGCTGAAGCTTTCAAACATGCCGGTGCAAGTCTTGAAACGGAAGTAAAGGTGAGATGGGTATACAGTGGAGATATCACCGCTGAAAATATTAAAGAGACCTTAGGTGGTGTAGACGGAATCCTTATCGCTCCAGGTTTTGGCGATAGAGGAATTGAAGGAAAAGTACTTACGGCTCAATATGCAAGAGAGAATAAAGTTCCGATGTTGGGAATTTGTCTGGGAATGCAGATCATGACCATTGAATTTGCAAGAAACGTTCTTGGTCACTCAAAAGCTAACTCCATGGAATTTGATACTTCTACACCGGATCCTGTAATTTCTATCATGGAAGAGCAGAAGAATGTAGTAGACAAAGGAGGTACAATGCGTCTAGGAGCATGGAAGTGTTCACTGAAAAATGCTTCTAAGCTGTATGATATCTATGGAGCTAAAAATATTTCTGAAAGACACCGTCACCGTTATGAATTCAACAGTGATTATCTTCAGGAGTTTGAAAAGAACGGTTTCCTTGCAACAGGAACAAACCCTGAAACAGGATTGGTAGAGGCTCTTGAAATGCCAGATCACCCGTTCTATGTAGGGGTGCAGTATCACCCGGAATATAAAAGTACAGTAGCAACGCCGCATCCTCTGTTCAGAGCTTTTGTGAAGGCTTGCGAAAAGAAATAAGGTAATACTATACCATAAACGTCTTATCATAAACTCAGGCTGATTATTCTCAGCTTGAGTTTATTATATAGTAACATGGTAATGCATAGAGTTTTGATAAAAAAACAGTATTTTTGTCAGCTCAAAAAGTAGCATATTGTGATACTTGGGTTAAATTTAAAATTTTAATATAAAATAAAATGCAAGAAAACAAAGGAATCGATAAAAGTCAGATGATCAGTTTTGCGGTTTTATGTCTGGTTCTTTTCGGATTCATGTTCTATTTCCAGAACAAGCAGTCGAAAGAAGAGCAGGTAAAAGCTCAGGAGCAGAAAATCGAGCAGGTAAAAAATGCTGTAAAACAGACTCAGGCGAGTAATATCAATCCAAATGTAACTCCTAATGCCATTCAGACCGCCAGTTTGAACAACAAAGAGCTTAATGTGGAATTCTCAAGCTTAGGAGGACAGGTTTCTAAAGTACAGCTTTCGGAGTACAAAGCATATGATCATAAAACGGATAAGGCAGATCTTCCGCTTTATCTGATTGATAAAAAGAACTCCAACTACGGTTTTCAGTTTAAAGATAAAACCGGAAAAGTAATCAATACTAAAGACTTAGTTTTTACACCGGCTGTTAATGGGAATGCTGTAACTATGACGGCAGATCTTAATGGTGCGGTTATTCAGTTTATCTATACATTACTTCCAAAATATACATTAGATTTTAAAGTAAGAACAAAAGGGCTTGCCGCTGTTACTTCTGATAACAAAGCAGACTTTATCTGGGATTACAATGTAAGAAACTTAGAAAAGGGTAGAGCTCAGGAACAGTCTCACTCCGAATTCTCATACGCTTTCAATAATTATAAAGACTATGATTATGATGGAAGAACGGAAATGAGTGAAGAAAAAGAAACTCTTAACTGGATCGGTGTAAAGCAGCAGTTTTTCACTTCTGTAATTGAAGCTAAAAATGGTTTCACGAATAGTAAAGGAAATCAGGAAGCTATCGAAGAAGGTGAATATCTTAAGAAGCTTAATTTTGAAGGATTCGTACAGATGACAGGAAGTGAGCTTAATCAGGACTTTACCTGGTACTTTATGCCACTTGATTTACCATTGTTAAAATCTTATGACAAAAATTTTGACGAAATCTTACCATTAGGATGGTCATTTATCGGATGGATGAACCGTTACTTCTTTATGTGGCTGTACAGCCTTATTGCAGGTTGGGGATTGTCAGCTGGTTGGGTTATTTTTGCCATGACCATCATTGTGAAGTTGATCTTATCACCAATTATGTATAAACAGCACAAGCTAAGTGCGATGATGAAAGTGATTCGTCCTGAAATTGACGAAGTAAACGCGAAGCTGAAAGATGCAGACCCAATGAAGAAGCAGCAGGCTACCATGGAGATCTACCGAAAGGCGGGCGTGAATCAGATGGCGGGATGTCTTCCGGCATTGGTACAGATCCCAATCTTCTATGCCTTATTCCGTTTCTTCCCGAACTTTATTGATCTTAGAGGACAAGGATTCTGGTTTGCAAAAGATTTGACTGCTTATGATGATTTGATTAAACTACCATTTAAGATTCCTTTCTTAGGAGATCATTTAAGTGTTTTTGCAATAGCGTGTACGATTGTGATCTTAATCTATACTGTAATGACTTCAGGAAATATGCAGCAGCCTCAACAGGAGGGAATGCCAAACATGAAAGTGTTGATGTATATCTTCCCGATCACATTCCTGTTCTTCCTGAATACATCAGCTTCAGGTCTTTCTTGGTATTATTTTGTATCCAATGCGATTAACATTTTAATTATCCTGGTTATTAAATATGTGATACTGGATGAAAAGAAAATTCATGCACAGATCCAGGCGAATAAGGAAAAGCCAAAATCTGAAGGCAAGTTCCAGAAGAAAATGAGAGAGATGATGGAGAAAGCTCAGGATCAACAAAAGATTCAAGAGCAGCAGAAAAAAAAGAAATAAGAAATATCTATAATAGAAAAGAGAAGCAAATTTTGCTTCTCTTTTTTTTTTGCATTGAATTGTTATCGGTAAGTATTACTTCTGATTAATCATATTTCAGTCTGAAGGATTGTCTGTGGTGTTTCGTAGGGCCATGCTTTATGAGCGCTTGCTGATGGGCTTTAGTAGCATACCCGAAATTGGTATTCCAGCTGTATTCCGGATGTTCTTCGTGAAGTTCGATCATTAGCTTATCTCTGTAGTTTTTAGCAAGAATAGAAGCTGCCGCAATAGATAATACTTTTGAATCACCTTTTATAATACATTGGTGAGGAATGAAATTATAAGGATGAAATTTATTTCCATCTACTAAAATAAGTTCAGGTCTTATTGTTAATTGATCCAGTGCACGGTGCATAGCGTGGATACTCGCATTAAGAATATTGTGTTCATCTATAAACTCCGGAGGTAGTTCTGCAATGGCGTAATTTTTTACATTGTCTTTAATGTAGCTATCCAGATCCATTCTCGTTTTGAATGTTAACTTCTTTGAATCATTGACAAGATTTTGCTGAAAACTATCGTCTAAGATAACCGCTGCAGCAACCACAGGTCCGCTCAGGCATCCTCGCCCAACTTCATCACATCCAGCTTCAATATAAAGATCTGTCCATTTTTGCAATAAATCCATAAAATTATTTATACTATTTAGTAAATGAGATGTAAAAATAGTAAAAATTGCATTTTGAGGTGATGTGTATTTTTTTAATATATATGTCGAATTTAATAAACATATTGCTTCTTTTTAACACAATGGTTGTATAGTGTTAAATGGCGATAGTTTTGATTGTTTTTAAATAATGGCCTTTTTTATTAATATATTTCTAAGTATTTAACTTATTGTTGCTTTGTTGTTTGTTAAATTAAATATTTTTAACGAAATGTTTGGTGATTTTAAGAAAGTTTCACATATTTGCAATCATAAAAAAAAATAATCAATTTAAATATGAAGAAATTAACTACAAGTGTTTTAGTGGTAGTTCTGTCTTCGACTTTTGCTTTAGTAAGTGGTCAGAAGAAAGATACTGTTAAAACGACGGAGATTGGTGAGGTAATCATGACCGGAGCCATGAACAGAAAAATGAAGTTGGATGCTCAGACTTCAACGGCTGCCGTTATTGGGAAAGACAAGCTTGTTCAAGCTGGTGCTCCGAATGCTATTGCAGCTTTGGCAGGTAAAGTACCTGGTCTTACTATTAATAAAACAAGCAGCAGTGTTGATGGTACTTATGATATTAAAATCAGAGGTTCTAGAACATTAACAGGAAGTACTTCTCCATTGATTGTTATTGACGGTGTAATTTCTACGATGACAATTCTTCAGTCTTTACCGTCTGATGCTATAGAATCTACTACAACCCTATTAGGTCTGCAAGGAGCAGCTCTTTATGGGTCTCAAGGGGTTAACGGTGCCCTTATCGTAACTACTAAAAAAGGAAGTGGAAGCAGAAAGCCTAGAGTTAATTTCAACAGTAACGTTGAATTTGATAATGTTGCTTTTACACCAAAAAGACAACAAAAATACGGACAAGGTTGGTACGGGGATAGAATTCACGTAGAAAACGGTTCTTGGGGACCTGCGTATTCTGATCCTGCTTTTGCTGGTCAGAATGTAGCTATTGGGGTTCCTTTTTATGATGTGGACGGAGATGGAGTAATCTCAGTTAATCCAGACGGAGATGTTCCTACGGAAGATGCAGCTGCATCTGTATTCGCACCATTTGCGCCGAGAAAAAAAGATAATGCTAAGGAATTCTTCAGAACTGGTCTTAACCTTAATAATACATTAAGCATTACTGCAGGAAGCGAAGGTGCTTATGCAGGATTAACGATCAACCGTCAAGATAGAGAATTTATTGTTGCTGATGATAAGTTGAAGAAAACTTCAGTAATGTTAAATGGAGGTTTCAAAATTGGAAATCTTTCTCTAGATGGATCGGTAACTTATATCAACAGATCTGTTAACTCAACAGATCCTGCACTATATACAAACCTTCTTCAATCTGCTGCAGAGGTTCCTATCGTGGATTTCAGAAATAGCCCAAATCCTTATGCTTGGACTGTTTTCTATCAAAACCCTTACTGGACAATCCAAAATGTTAGAAATACATCTAAGGTTGATATCTTAAACGGAACTATTTCATTAGGTTATAAGATCAATGATCATATCTCCATTAACAATAACGGAACTGCTCAGATCACTTCAACCGACATATTGAACTATAACAACGGATATAATGCATCACAATCTGTTCCAACGATTGTGAAACCAGATGGTCTTCCTGCACCAAATTCAATTACTTCAACTTTGGCTCAGTCTAATGCGATCAATAGATATTTCTATAATGACTTGATGGCTAATTTTAATTATGACTTTACAAAAGACATTAATTTTAAATTGACATTAGGTTATAACGTACAGAGAACTGAAAGTAAGACTACATCAGTAGGAGGTAGCGGGATTAAAATTCCTGGTATTTATCAATACTGGAACCTTAGTAATCTAACTATTCCATATAACCTTAACAACAGAAGATTCACTGATAACAGATATGCATTCTTTGCTAATATGGATCTTTCATATAAAGATTATTTATTTGTAAATGCTACAGGAAGATACGAAAATTCTTCTAAACTTCTTCATTCTGATCAGACTCAGGATAGCAAGCCTAGCTACTTCTACTATTCTGGAGGGGTATCATTCATGCCTTTGAAAGCATTCAATGTTGAAAGCGAAGTGGTAAGCAGATTTGTAGTGAAAGGATCTCATACAAGAGTAGGAAATGACCCGGTAACTATCTTTGGTATTGAAGATACTGTTGTTTTAGGGCAAGGATATCCGTTTGGTTCAGCGGGACCTCTAAGTTTTGTAAACAATCAAAGACCTACAAATACTAATATCAGACCTGAAAAGATAACCAGTGATGAAGTAAGCTTAGGTTTAGGATTCCTTAAAAACAGAATTACCTTAGATGCGAGTTTTTATCTTCAAACGACTAAAGACCTTATCACTAACCAGACTACATCTTCAGCATCAGGTTTACAGCTTACAGCAGTTAACGTAGGTGATATTAGAAACAAGGGGATGGAGGTTAATTTAGGATTAACGCCAATAAAAGGGACTGACTTCTCTTGGGATTTAAACCTTGGATGGTCTATTAACAGAACGAAAGTAATTGAATTGGCTGATGGACAGGATGAAGTAAACCTTTCTACGGGAGGAATTGCTGGTATCTATGCCGTGAAAGGAGAAGATTTCCCTCAATTGAAGGCTACTGCCTATATGAGAGATGAGCAAGGAAGAATCATTATCAACCCTGACAACGGGAATCCTTATATTTCTAACAACTATGTGAGCTTTGGACGTGTTACACCTAACTATACATTAGCACTTAATACAAACTTCAAATATAAAAACTTTGGATTGTATGCAGTTCTTGATTACAGAAATGGTGGTAAAATCTATTCTGGAGCAATGGCAGGTCTGGCATTCAGTGGAAACCTGGAGCAGTCTGCAGATTTTGACAGAACTCAAGGTGGTTATGTTATTCCAAACTCTGTTTATATGAACTCAGCTGGACAGTATGTTGAAAATACTTCAATCAAATCTGGAGGAGAAAGTTATGGAGACTTGCCGGATTACTATGGAAGCGTATACTCAAGAGTTGGGGAAAACTTTATCTTAAGTGGTACTGCATTCAGAGTTAGAGAATTAGGTGTATCTTATGCATTAAGTGCAGATGCAGCTAGATCTATTGGATTGACTGGACTAAGCTTCAGTGTATATGCAAGAAACCCATTCTATAAATTTGCTAAAGAAAATAGAGGGTATGCAGATCCTGAAGGATCTTTCACAACAGGAAATATCCAGGGACTGACCAATGCAAATCAATATCCATCAACGAGAACAGTAGGATTCACTACTACAATTAATTTTTAAATAAATCATAATGAAAAAGATATTAATACCTATTTTAGGAATGACGACGCTGCTGTTTTTCAACTCGTGTAGTGATGATTTCCTGGATGTAAATAAAAATGTAAACGAAGCCTATACTAATCAGGTAACTCCTAAAGATAGACTGGGCGCTGCTGAGACTGTTGTATTCAGAACGCAGGGTAATACCATGAACAGATTCGGTAACCTGATGATGAATGCATGGGCAGGAAATATTTACTATTATGCCTCTCCTTACGGGGATGAGTTCAGAATGAGAGCAGATTCACAGTTCTATGACAATATCTGGGATAATCTTTATTTAGGAGTATCTAACCTGCAGGCGGTAATTGATGCACCGGAATCTGCAAAATATCCACACCACGTTGCTGTAGCTAAAGTGATGAAGGCTTATTATATGCAGATGATCGTTGACTTATACAATGATGTTCCTTATACTGAGGCGTTCAAAGGACAGGCTAATAAGAATCCTAAATATGATAAGGCTAAGGATGTTTATAAGGGACTTTTAGCGGAACTAAACCAAGCACTTGCCTTGATCCCACAGACTCCAAGTTCGTCTAATTATAATTTGGCTTTTGCTGAAGATCCAATCTTCCTAGGTTCTGGTACAACTCAGGATCTTGCTACATGGAGAACTTTCTGGACGCAAATGGCTAATACAGTGAAACTTAAAATGCTTGTTAGGCTTTCTAACTGTACAGATCCTGAGGTTATTACATGGAGAAATGCAGAACTTCTGGCTATGGCTCCATTGACTAGTAATCCAGCTAATTTTATTAGTGCAGATGTGAAGATCCAGCCAGGATTTAATCCAAATGCATTAGATCAGAGAAATCCTTTCTATGCAAATTTTGGAAGAATAGATATAGATGCGGGAGATATTGGTGCAGGTTTTAGACAAACATTTGCATCAGAGCATATCATTAATTCTCTAAAAGGATTAACAACTGAAACTTCAGGAGTATCAGATGGAAGAATTTCCAGATTATTTATTGGTAGAGGACTTGGAAGTCCAAGTAATGCTGCTGCTAATGTAATAGGACAACCTCAGGGAGGAACTAAACAATCAGGAAAGGCTGAAGGTGATTTTGCTACTTTAGGTTTATTCATGGCCTTTACTAATGGTTCTACTGGACCTAATACAAGTACGGCATTAGCTTCAAATCCAGGACTTGTGCTGACATTATCAGAAGTAAGATTCTTACAGGCTGAAGCTGCGGTTGTATATCCTACTACCATGGCGTTTAATGCTCAAACGAGTTTTAATCAAGGTATTACTGAGTCATTTGAAACATTTACTAGACCTGCCTCTGGTGCAGCTGCTAGTGCTGCGTATCTTACTGCGATAGCTGCAAAACCAGGAATGGGATGGGCTGCGACTGCTAATAAGATTCAAGCTATTCAGTACCAGAAATGGGTTGCATTAACAAATATCAACCCTACTGAGACGTACATCAGTTATACAAAAACTGGATTCCCTCAGTTACCGATGCCACAAGGAGCTTATTATTCATCAAGACCGAAGAGATTAATGTATCCTCAGTCTGAGTATATTTCCAATACGGCTAACGTGCCAAACCCAAGTATTGATGATATGTACAATATCAATGCTTATTCTCCATTCTGGTTGAAATAAGTAAGACAAATTTTAATATATTTTTATTACCGCCTTCGGGCGGTTTTTTTTGTTTTATGATTTTGCTAACGATTTTTGTGATTATGTGTTATAATTGTATATTATATGCATAGTTAGGGATATATTGACTTTATTCTATATGTATTTGAGAATCAATTTATTTCATCTTATTGTGAGTTTTTTTATAGAATGGGTGTCTTATGAAAAAAAATAATTAATGTTTTGGTTCTTTATTTTAAAAATTGTTAAAAATCATTATTTTGTGAATTAATTACTATTGTTTATTCTTTTTAGTTAATGATAACCGTTTATTTTTATAATTCCTTGTGTCTTTGGGAAAGTTTTACAAATTTGTACGGCTACAAAAATTAAAATTTATATGAAGAAATTAACAGCAAGTCTACTTGTTTTGGTGTTGTCTTCGTCTATCGCTGTTGCTCATGCCCAGCAAAAGAACGATACTGTAAAAACGAAGGAGATAGAGGGAGTGGTAGTTACCGCACTCGGAATTAAAAGAGAGAAAAAATCTTTGGGATATGCCTCGCAAGAAATTAAAGCAAGTGCACTCTCAGATGGAACTACTAATACAGGTAATATTGCCTCTCAGTTATCAGGTAAAGTAGCCGGGCTTAATGTGACAACAAACAATAACTTCGGAGGCTCGTCAAACTTATTGATAAGAGGTGTTAAATCATTAGGAGGAGGAAATCCTCTGATTGTTATTGATGGATCACCGGTAAACAATACCTATACCCAGGAAAAAAATGTAGATTATGGAAATGCTCTCTCTGATATTAATCAGGAAGACATCGAATCGATCAACGTTTTAAAAGGTGCAGCAGCATCTGCATTATATGGAGAAAGAGGTTTAAATGGAGTAATTGTTATCACAACGAAAAATGGAAAAGGAAAAGATGACGGATCTTGGGGAGTCACATTTTCATCTTCAATGCAGGTTGGTTTTATTGATAAATCTACTTTTCCGGAATACCAGACAAGTTATGGTGCCGGATATTCTCAAAAATTTGGAAGTCAGGCTGCTGATGGTTTAAATAATGCGAACTATGGCGCTGATGCATCTTGGGGGCCAAAATTTGATCCCAACTTAATGGTTTATCAATGGGATTCTTTTGACCCAACTTCTCCTAACTATAAAAAAGCAACGCCTTGGGTAGCTGCTAAAAATGGACCGATTAAGTTTTTTAATAATCCTACAACATATACCAATAGCATAACTCTTGAAAAAGGGCAAAAAGGAAAGAATATTAGTTTTACTTATGATAATATGATGTCTGATGGTTTGGTACCCAACTCGCACATCAATAAGAATAACTTCTCTTTAAAGGTTAATTACGATCTGACTCCTAAATTGCATTCTTCTTTCTATTCTACACTGACTTTACAGGAAACTAAGGGAAGAGGTATTACAGGATACTCCAACAATATCGCAACAGGTTTCAGACAATGGTGGCAAACCAATGTAGATCTTAATGATTTGGAAAGAGCTTATCTTGCTAATATTGATCCTTCTGTAGCCAGTGCAGCTAATAATTTTGGAAACGTTACCTGGAGTAGGAAATCTGCAGCTAATGGAGCACCTGCTTATTGGAATAATCCGTATTTCCAGGCCTATCAAAACTATACATCTGATAGAAGATTTAGAAATTTCACATATGGACAGGTAACCTACGATCTATTTGATAAAGTCTCTGTTACCGGAAAAATATCTTATGACAGATCCAATCTTATGGCTGAAAACAGATTAGCTGTTGGAGCTCTGCCACAAGCTTTTGGACAATCAAATAATTCTGTTGGTTCAGGTTATGCAAGACGTGATCTGTTAAGAACAGAAACCAACTATGATTTAATGGTGAATTATAAATTTGATATAACAGATGATATTAACGTTTCCGGAGTCCTTGGAGGAAATATACGCAGGAATTATTTAAATTCTGTTTATGCTTCAACGGAAGGAGGACTTGTCGTTGCGGGAATCTACGCGTTATCAAATTCTAAAAAGTCACCTTTAGCATCGGATGAAAATGAATCCACTACACAGACAAATTCCGGATATGTGACTGCTTCATTTGATTTCTTTAAAAAATTCTATGTAGATGGAACGTGGAGGGTAGATCAAAGTTCAACATTGCCAGCAGGAAATAATGTTTATAATTATCCTTCTGTAACAGGATCATTAATAATGTCCGAAATTATTGATACCAAAAGCTGGATGAATTTCTGGAAACTAAGAGCGAACTATGCTGAAGTAGGCGGTACGGCAGATCCTTATCAGTTAGTTAATAATTATAGATCTGCAGGGATTTTATCTGGTGTAGGGATCTACAATCCAATTTTAAATCAGTCTAATCCGGGTCTAAGGCCTCAAAGATCTAAAGAATTTGAAGTAGGAACTGAAGTTCATTTCTTAAAAGACAGGATCACACTTGATTTTGCCTATTATAAAACAAAAACAGTTGATCAGATTATTACTCTTCCGGTTTCTTCGGGAGCAGGCTACTTAGGTAAAGTTGTTAATGCTGGTAGAATTGATAATACCGGATACGAAGTGCAACTTGGCCTGGTACCTATCAAATCGAAAGATTTTACATGGAATATTGATGTCAACTGGTCTAAAAATAAAAATAAAGTTATCGAACTTTATCCGGGTATCACGAACTTATTGTTAAACAGTTTTACCGGAGGTGTATCTTTAAATGCCAGAGTAGGAGAAGCTTGGGGAACGTTAGTTGGCGCTGATTATACCTATTTAAATGGTGAAAAGGTTATTAATCCGGCTACGGGTAAATATTTACAGAATGGTAATCAGATTATCGGTAATACAACTCCAGATTGGATTGGAGGAATAAGAAACAGTATGAGCTATAAAGGATTCTCATTGAGTTTCTTAATTGATATGCGTAAAGGCGGAGATATTTTCTCAACTGATATGTATTATGGCTTGTCTTCAGGTTTATACAAAGAAACTGCTGAAGGATCTTATAGAGATCAAAATGTTGTCCTTCCAGGTGTTCTCCCTAATGGTTCTCCAAATAATATTCCATTATCGCAGTTTGACAATGGAAGCAGTTACGGGTATAAAACTCAGCCTTCGAGAGAGTTTGTTTATGACGGTTCATATATTAAGCTAAGAGAAGCGAGTATTGGATACATGCTTCCTAAATCTTTATTAGCGGGAACAAAAATTTATGATGCCAAAATTTCGATTGTTGGAAGAAATTTATGGATTATTCATAAAAACCTGCCATATGCTGATCCTGAAGCTGTGGTTGGAGGAGGACTCAACTCTTATGGTTGGTCTATTGGTTCGATGCCAACTACAAGAGATGTGGGTGTCAATGTAACATTTAAATTCTAATTACGTTAAAAATGAAAAATATTATAAAAATAAGTTTAGTGTCTGTATGCATGGGTTTAGGTTTAAGTTCATGTCAAAGTGATTTAACCTCCCTTAATGATGACCCTAAACATCCATCAGTTCTGCCTTCTGAAAATTTATTAGCGACGGCTTTATACCAGTCATCGTATTATATGGATAATCCCAATGTAAATTTTAATAACTACAGGTTCTTTACGCAACAATGGGCTGAAACTCAATATCCGGATGAAACTCAATATAACTTGATTACCCGAAATCAACCTAGAAATCATTTTAATAGAATGTATGTTTATAGTATTAATAACCTTAGACAGGCAAAAGTTAATCTGAAAAATGAAGTTGAAACTGAAGATATTAGAACAAATAAATTGGCAACGTTAGAAATTGAAGAAATTTTTATTTGGGAAAATATAGTTGATACTTATGGGGATGTTCCTTACTCTGAGGCTTTTAAACCTGATGAGATTTTAAGCCCAAAATATGATGACGCGAAAGGTATTTATGTAGATTTAATTAAAAGAATCGACAATGTTATCGCAACTATAAAACCATCTGTTAAAGGATATGCTCCAATTGGGGGAGAATATTCTGGAGATCTGGTTTATTCGGGTGATATGACAAAATGGATTAAATTGGCCAACTCCGTAAAACTAAGGTTAGGAATGAATTTAGCTGATGTTGATCCTGTGCTATCAAAAGCCACTGTTGAATCAGCAATCTCAGGTGGAGTTATTTCTTCTGATGCAGAGGCTTATAAATTTAAGTATGACGGGAATACATTTTCAAATCCAGTTTTTGACAACCTAGTGGCCTCGAATAGAAATGACTTTTTACCTAGTGAATTGGTTGTGAATACCATGAAAAATTTATCAGATCCAAGAATGGATGTATGGTTTACAAAAGTTGCAGGAGCTTATAAAGGTGGTGTTTTTGGAGAATTAAATGATCCTTATACTAATTTTTCACAATTAGGTCCTTACTTTAGATCTGCAACCAGTTCTTCAAACCTATTGAGTTACTCGGAGGTAGTCTTTCTTAAGGCTGAAGCAGCTGCCAGAAATTATTCTGCTGGCGACACAGCTGCAAATCTTTATGCAGCAGCAGTTACTGCTTCAATGAATGAAAATGGAGTAAGTGCAGCTAATACAATGACTTATTTAGCTGGTAATCCATATGATGCGGTTAACTGGAAAAAATCTATCGGTGTTCAGGCTTGGATAGCCTTGTTTAACAGAGGGTTTGCCAGTTGGAATTTCACAAGACGTTTAGATAACCCAATTCTTGTTAATCCTCCAAAGTCCAACCTATCATCTGTGCCATACAGAATGCCTTATTCTGATCAGGAATATGTGCTAAATGGAACAAATGTTAATGCTGCTGCCAGTAAAATAGGTGGTGATAAAGCAACGACAAAGTTATTCTGGGATAAATTCTAGAAGAATATTATTTACATTAAAGGTCATTTTCACGATTTGTGAAAATGACCTTTTTTTTGTTTTTACATCTGAAAAGATTTCATTGATAAGAGTATTGCTTCGCATTATCCGATTATAAGACAAAACTATACTATATTTTTATGATCATTTTTTTCTTTTTTTTGCTTTATAGCGTCGAACCTCCCTTATTTAGTAGAAAAATAATATATGCATAACATAGTTTTGTTTTTTGCTATTAATCTTATTTATCAAAAGATTATTTTGAATCCTTTTGACTATCAGCTTGTTATTGTTATTTTGGGTAATGTATCATATAGAAAATATCAATTAGAAGCAGTTGTGTTTTTCTGAAAAAAAATATTGCTAAAATGTTTTGTTTTTGTTAATTGTATTCATTTTAACTAAATTTAATAATTTATTTTATATTAAATTTAGAAATTAATGAATATTTGATATTTTTTTAAGATTTTGTTTTGTGTTTTTAAGAAAGTTTTACAAATTTGTACAGTCACAAAATTAAAATTTGATATGAAGAAACTAACAACAAGTCTGCTTGTTTTGGTATTGTCTTCATCTGTTGCTATTGCTAACGCTCAGCAGACGAATGATACTGTAAAAACAAAAGAAATTGAGGGGGTGGTAGTAACCGCGCTCGGAATTAAAAGAGAAAAGAGATCTCTTGGTTATGCAACCCAGGAAGTAAAGGGTGATGCTGTTAATAAAAATCCTACAACTAACTTCTTAAATAACTTATCCGGTAAAGTAGCTGGTCTGGAAATTAAACAAAGTACCAACTTTGGAGGATCTGTTAATGTGGTAATGAGAGGGTTTAAATCCCTACTAGGTAATAACCAAGCGCTTTTTGTCGTAGATGGAATCCCTATTTTAAATAATAATATCAATACTGCTTCCCAAAATACCGGAGGTGGCGGTTATGACTACGGTAGTGCAATATCTGATATAAATCCTAATGATATAGAAACTCTTAACGTTCTTAAGGGAGCTGCTGCAACTGCTCTTTATGGATCAAGAGCTCAAAACGGGGTTATTATCATTACAACTAAGAAAGGTAAAAAGAATAAAGAAGGCATAGGAATGGAGTTTTCTAGCTCTATTACAATGTCAACTGTTGATAGGTCTACTTTTCCAAAATATCAATCAGAGTATGGGCAAGGATACAGGGGAACAAGTTTTTCGGGTACCTTGGACGGAAGCCAAGTTGTTGAATTTGGAAATGATGCTTCATATGGTTCGCCTTATGATGGATCAATGGTGTGGCAATATGGAGCTTTTACCCCAGGATCACCAACTGAAGGGCAAAGGACTCCTTGGCAAATGGCAAAAAATGGACCGATTAAGTTTTTCGATGTAGGATCCACATATGTAAACAGTTTAGCATTTAGTGGTGGCAATGATGTGGCAACGTATCGTTTAAGTTATACCAATACAAATGCCACTGATATCCTGCCAAATAGTTCACTAATGAAAAATAACTTTAGTGGTAATGCCTCTTACAAGCTTACAGATAAACTAACGGCAAACTTTTATGCTAATTATGTTACCCAAAAAACTAAGGGTAGAAATAGTACCGGTTATAATGATAACATTATGACTAATTTTAGACAATGGTGGCCCACCAACGTAGATGTTAAAGATTTGCAGTATCTGTATAATGCTTACAAGAAAAATTATACTTGGAATATCAATGGGTCTGATGATTTATCGCCAGCATTTTGGGACAATCCTTATTTTCAGAGATATGAAAATTATCAGAATGATTCAAGAGATAGGTTTGCAGGAAACTTTAGCTTAAACTATGATGTAAGTAAAGAGTTTAATTTACTATTTAGAATGGGTACAGACGGATATACAATGATGACTGAAGATAGAAAAGCCGTCGGATCTTATGTAGGAAACACTTTTGGTTTAAATACTGTGGTTCAGCCGTCGGGATATGCTTTAAGTAATTATAAATTTAACGAAACAAATTACGACCTTATTGCTACTTATAAAAAGGATATCACTGATGATTTTAATGTGAGTGCCTTATTAGGAGGAAACGTAAATGTTCAGAAAGCTTTTTCAAATCAACAATCAACATCTGGAGGATTGTATACTCCGGGAATCTATACTATAGCTAATTCAAAATCTAATCCTGCAAGACCCTTGATATCTGATGTATCGAAATATTTATATGGTACTTTTGCTCAGGTTTCATTTGGATATAAAAATACGTATTATTTAGAAGGTACTATCAGGAGGGATCAGTCTACCGCATTGCCGAATAATAATGCAGTTTATTGGTATCCTTCAATATCAGGAAGTCTCGTTTTTTCTAATTTGTTAAAAGCTAATTGGTTGAATTTTGGAAAGGTACGTGCTGGATATTCTCAAGTAGGATCGGATACAAATGCAGATCAGTTGATGAATCGATATTTTTCACAACCATCATACGGAGATATTCCGGTATATGCTTACAATGCTGTGCTAAGAAACTTTGATCTTAAATCTCAAGGACTTAAAAATGTGGAGCTTGGTATTGAAGCAAAATTGTTTAATAATCGTGTAGGTTTTGATGTATCTTGGTTCCAGAATAAAGCTTATGATCAAATTCTGGCATTACCAGTTTCATTTGCTACAGGGTCTGGCGCAAGAACTCAAAATGCGGGTGAGTTGACAACAGAAGGATTTGAAGTAGCTGTTAACTTAACTCCTATTAAAACAACTAATTTTTCCTGGGACATTAATCTAAACTGGTCTAATCCATGGACTAAAGTTACAGCATTGAGTCCGGGGATTGAGAATATTTCAATTGGTAGACTTCAGGGTGGAGCAAGTGTTAATGCCCCTCTAAATGGAGATTATGGTACTCTTTGGACATCTGATTTTGTTTATGATTCAAACGGACAAAAGATTGTAGGACCAAACGGAGCTTATTTGGTAACAGATAAAGCTACTTACAATCAAGGAAGCTTTCAATCCAGATGGAGTGCTGGTTTAAACAATATGATAACATATAAAAAACTATCATTAAGCTTCTTAATTGACTGGAGACAGGGTGGAAAAGTATATTCTTTAGACCAATTCTATGGCTATGGAACAGGGCTTTATCCTGATTCAGTAGGTATGAATGACTTGGGTAACCCGATAAGAAATACTCTTCCTAACGGTGGAGGTGTAATTATGCCGGGAGTAATGCAGGATCCTAATAATCCAGGAAATTATATTCCAAATACAATTAGATTAGATAAATCAAGATCCAGCCAGGTGTTAGGAACAGATCTTCCGGGAGCTGCTTATATTTATGATGCAAGTTTCGTAAAGCTTAGAGAAGTAGCAATAACTTATAAATTTGATAAGGATTTCTTTAATTCTAAATTTATACAGGGAATGTCAATGAGTCTGATAGGTAATAATCTTTGGATCATTCATAAGAATCTTCCTTATTCAGATCCAGAGGCAGGTTTATCAGCAGGAAACATTCAGGGATACCAGTCTGGACCACTTCCAACTACAAGAAACATATCGTTTAATGTGAAAATTAATTTTTAAGAAAATATGAAAAAATATATATTAACATCGTTAGTCGCTATGTTGTTCGTGGGATGTTCAACAAGTGATGATGTAAACACCGATCAGCATGCAACATATAATACCACGCCAGAAGCATTAATAACATATGCACAGAAAGAATTAAGTGATTATATGACTACACCTAATGTGAATGAAAATAACTTTAGGCTAACCATGCAATATTGGCAGGAAACTATTTATGTAAACGAAAGTAATTATGACTTTACAAATAGAAACGTATCAAATAATGTCTGGACTGATACCTATGTGAATACATTAAAAAATTTAGATCAGGCAAGAAGAACTATTGAAGCATATGTTCCAACTTTTCAGGAAACAGCAACTTGGCCGGGTATAAAGAAAAATCAATTGGCCGTGATTGATATAATGCAGGTGTATACGTTCCAGGTTTTAGTAGATACTTATGGAGATATTCCTTACACACAAGCTTTAGATATAGAGGCTTACCCTCTTCCTAAATATGATAAAGCATCAGATATTTATGCGTCACTTATTTCAAAATTAACGGTCGACATAAATAACTTATCTACAGCTTCAGATGCTTTTGGAAACGGAGATGTGCTTTATAAAGGAGATGTTGGAAAATGGAAAAAATTTGGTAATTCATTGCTGCTTAAACTCGGAATGGCTTTGGCAGATGTTAATCCAGGTTTGGCCCAGACTACCGTTAATCAGGCGATCGCAGGTGGACTAATGTCTTCATCAGGTGATGACTGTAAATTTCAGTATCTGGATTCTTCACCTAATGAAAACCCTATTTATCAGGAAGTGACTTCTAGAAATGATTTTATTGCAGGAAAGACATTAGTGGATTATATGAAGACTACAGCAGATCCAAGAATTAGTGTATATTATAGAGGACCGATAGCCGGCCAATATGTTGGTCAGGTAATTGGTTCACCTGGCGCTTTTGCCAGCTTTTCAAAACCTGGCACTTTTACTAGAGATGCTACTACACCAGGAACCCTTTTAAGCTATACTGAAGTGAAGTTTTATCTTGCTGAAGCAGCTGCAAGATGGGGAATAGGAGGAGCTCCTGCTACTTTATATAATGATGCAGTTACCTCTTCTTTTACTGATTGGGGAATGGCTTCTGATGCAGCAGCCTATTTAGTAGCTCATCCGTACAACGCTTCAAATTGGAAAAAATCAATCGGAGAACAGGCTTGGGTAGCGATGTATAATCAGGCAGTAACTTCTTGGAATTTCTACAGAAGACTTGATTATCCACAACTAGTTGCTCCTACTACAGCAATTCCAAACGCCGGAGGTAAAGTCCCTGTGAGACTTCAATATCCTCCTGCAGAATCTACAACTAATGGAACCAACAACTCTGCCGCAAGCGCCGCGATTGGAGGTGACAAACTAACTACAAAAATATTCTGGGATATCAACTAAGAATATGCATTCATATCAAAAACCGCCTTCGGGCGGTTTTTTTATTTCCGTATATTTGTACTTTAAAATTTTGAGAAGAAAAGACTATTCCCCATAGTCTTAAAAAAAGTAATAGATACACATGAATATTAAAGATATCATAGAGAAGAAACTTTCGGAGGTTATTTTAAATGTATTTCAATTGAAAGACATCAATCTGGAAGTTCAGGAAAATAAAACGGAATTTGAAGGCGACTTTACCATTGTTACATTTCCATTGGTAAAACAACTGAAAAAAAATCCGGAAAATATTGGCGTTGAATTGGGAGGAGCTTTGACGGAGTACTCTGATCTGTTCGAAAGCTTCAATGTAGTAAAAGGTTTCCTTAATGTTAAGGTAAAAAACCAGTTGTTTGTGGATAACTTCAGATCTGTGAGCAACGATTTCGATACCATAGAAAAGAAAAATTCTACGGTAATGGTGGAATATTCTTCCCCGAACACCAATAAACCGCTTCACCTTGGACACGTTAGAAATAATTTATTAGGATTTTCCGTAGCGCAGATTCTTAAGGAGGCGGGCTATGATGTGATCAAGTCTCAGATCATCAATGACAGAGGAATTCATATTTGCAAGTCAATGTTGGCTTGGGAAAAATTTGGAAAAGGCGAAACTCCGGAGTCAACGAATACAAAAGGCGATAAATTTGTAGGAAACTATTATGTAGAATTTGATAAAAACTACAAAACAGAAATTGCAGAACTTGTTGCACAGGGTTCAACAGAAGATCAGGCTAAAAAAGATGTTCCATTGATCAAAGAAGCTCAAAAAATGCTTTTAGATTGGGAGAATGGCGACGAGACGGTGAGAAATCTTTGGAACGAAATGAACTCATGGGTTTACAAAGGTTTCAACGAAACTTACCAAAGATTAGGAGTAAATTTTGACCAGGTTCAATACGAAAGCAATACGTATATTTTAGGAAAAGACCTGATCCAGGAAGGACTGGACAAAGGTATTCTTTATCAGAAAGAAGACGGTTCGGTTTGGTGTGATCTTACAGATGAAGGTTTAGATCAGAAATTATTGTTGCGTTCAGACGGAACTTCTGTGTACATGACTCAGGATTTAGGAACGGCTGTTGAGCGTTTTAAAGAAAATAATATTCAGAAATTAATTTATACGGTAGGAAACGAACAGGATTATCACTTCCAGGTTTTATTTAAAATCTTGAAAAAACTGGGATATGCATGGGCAGATCAGCTATTCCATCTTTCTTACGGAATGGTAGAACTTCCGAACGGAAAAATGAAATCACGTGAAGGAACTGTTGTAGATGCCGATGATCTGATGCAGGAAATGCATGAGACCGCAAAACTAAAAGCGACAGAACAGGGAAGATTGGAAGGTCTTTCAGAAGATGAAAAAGAGGCTTCTTATGAAATAATCGGTATGGGAGCTTTGAAATATTTCATGCTGAAAGTGGATCCTAAGAAAAAAATGCTTTTCAATCCGGAAGAAAGTATTGAATTCAACGGAAATACAGGTCCGTTTATTCAATATACTTATGCGCGTATTCAATCTTTATTGGCAAAGGCTGATTATCACTATAAAGAAGTCACTACTGTTGATGCGAATCAATTTGAAAAAGAACTGATCATAGTATTGGTCAATTATAAAAATGTGGTGGAGAAAGCTGCAGAAGCATTAAGCCCGGCATTGGTAGCCAATTATGTTTATGACCTGGTTAAATCTTACAATTCATTCTATCAGAATCAAAGCACTCCGATAGTGAAGCTTGAAGACGAAAATTTGAAACAATTCCGTTTAAATCTATCCGATATAACAGCAAAAACAATACAAAAATCATTAAAACTACTGGGAATAGGAACAGTAAACAGAATGTAAAAAATAAAGCCTCCTGAAATTTTTGGGAGGCTATTTTTTTTATAGTGTAAAATGTATTAATGATAAACGACTATTAGTACTCCAGAATCTCGCAACTCAAACCACGCAACGCGTACCCCGAAACGCTCAACTCTCTCCCAACTCATTCTTCTTTGCACTATCTCTGTACATCTTCGCTGCACTCCATTTTGCATGCTTGGAAAGAACGACTTTGTAGCCTTTTTTGTAATTGTACACTTTCGTAAATTCCGCTCCGAAAAAGATCAGCATACAGGAATAATTAATCCACATCATAATTAAAATAACAGTTCCTGCCGCTCCGAAAGTAGAGGTAGGTTTGAAATTACCGAAATACAGACTCAGTAAAAATTTACCCAAGGTAAATAAAATGGTAGTAAGTAAAGCACCTTTCCATACTGGTTTCCAGCTGATTTTCACATCAGGAAGTACTTTGAACATCAATGCAAACAAGAGCATGACCAAACCAAAACCGATGGCAAAATTCACTAGCTCTACAAGCATATACGTTTCAAGTCCAAAATAATTGGTGATCCAGTTGTTGAACAGACTGATCATTGAAGATAAAATCATTGTGATCATCAGTAAGAAACCTAAAATAAGAATCATTCCCAATGAATTCGCGCGGTCCAGAAGAAATTTGATTAATGCTTTTTTAGGAGCAGCTTCTACATCCCAAAGCGTATTTAGAGTATGTTGTAACTGAAAAAACAAAGTAGTAGAACCAAAAACCAAAGATCCGATTCCTACGGTTTTCATGAAAACATTCTGCTTATCAATAAGGGCTCCGGCAATCATTCCCTCAATACTTTTAGCTACATCAGCTCCCATTAATCCGCCGATCTGATTACTGATTTCTCCACGAATGGCTTCCTCACCAAAGAAATTTCCTGCGATCCAGATAATAATAATCAATAATCCCGGGATGGAAAAGATCGCATAATAGGCTAAACTTGCCGAATCTTTTGATGCGGAAGAATTGTTCCATTCGTCGAAAGTCTCTTTTAAAGTCTCCCAGAAAAATTTGATATTGTTGATCATATTAGAAAGGATATCCGATGGCTATATTTAAAATTAAATTATCTTTTCTCCATTGTGAATCTCCGAAGTTGATCCGGTTAAATGCCCATCGGTCTCCTTTTTCATAATAAGGAACACGCAACGGCATGGCAAGATCCAGCCTCAAAATTAAGATAGAGAAATCAAGTCTTAGACCAACTCCGGCTCCGACTGCAACTTCACTTAAAAATTCCTTAGAAAATTTAGCACCCGGTCTTTGGGTATCTTCATTAATTAACCAAACATTTCCTGCATCTGCGAAGACCGCCACATTTAAAAACTTATAAAGATTGGCACGGTATTCTGCATTAAGTTCCAGCTTAATATCTCCGGACTGGTCAAAATAATAACCTGATTTAATGGTTCTCGGATCAAAACTTCCCGGACCTAATGTTCTCGCACGGAATGCTCTGATACTGTTACTTCCTCCCGAAAAGAACTGTTTGGAGAAAGGAATATTCTCCGAATTCCCGTAAGGATAAGCGATCCCGCCTATAAATCGGGTGGCTAAAGATGTTTTTTCTGTAAACTTATGATAAAGCCTGAAGTCATTTTCTATTTTGGCATATTGGCTGAAAGGGATTCCGAAAATCTTTTTTTCTTTTCCTTTTTCAACATTGGCACCGGTTACCAAACCTGTAAGATTTCCTGCCAAATCCAATGTTCCTTTATAATAAATGGTTGTCGGCTTGGACAGCATTGTATTCGTATAGGTATAAGAATAGGTAGGACCAAAAATAAGCTGCTTCTGAACAACCCTTTGCATGGCATCACTGTTAGCCGATATAGAGTCATACAGAGCGGTAACCTTGGCAGGTGAAACCAATGTCACGTCCAATACCTTCAGATCATGCTCCTTTCTTACATTTTCCTTCCATAAATACCCAAATGATGCACTGAATGTATTCAACGTATAATATTCAGTACGGTTCTGGAATTCAAATCCTAAATTGATATTCGTTCTCGGAACAAATGCACTTGAAGAATTGAAACGGAAAGGGGCTACGATTCTTGGAATGGAAAGCTGTACGGTTGATCCAGCACGGAAAAGATTCTTTGCATTTTCCTGACCTCCCATCTGGAAATCAAATGCACCATAAACAGCTGCTTTAAACTGTTCGGCTCCTCTGAAAAAGTTTCTGTGTGTCCAGTTTAAGTTAAGCTCACTACCAGCGTAGTTCGCAGAATTGGTTCTTCCCAAAGCTTCCAGCCTCAGCGACTGAATTTGTCTTGGGGTCAGTAAATAATACGCATCAAACTGATGTTTTAATGAATCTGAAACTATAAATTCATTTTTTACAAATTTGAAAACGCCCAGACTAATCAGACGGTTGAGCGTAAGATTATGGTTGGAACGGTTATACAGATCTCCTTTTTTAAAGTACAAAGCTCTGTCGAAAATCTTTGGTTTAAATTTATGCTGCGGATCAATCACATAAATGTCATCATAGGCATATTTGGAAAGCGAATCAGGATTCATCGGAACGTTATACTTTCCTCTTTTTACATCCTGAATATTATAATTCGGGAAAACAATTACTTTGTCAATACTGAACTGATCAGTGGCCAGATCCGGAGTGTCTTCTTTTAATTTTACGTTAAGTTCAACCTTATGATTTTTGCTTATGGTACTGTCTGCCTGAACAATAATATTGTCCGGACTGAAGTAATAGAAGCCTCTTTCTTTTAAGCCATTATCTATCCTTTCTCTTTCATTTTTAATCACATCGAGATCAAAAGGTTTTCCGGATTTAAGCAGCGTTTTATTGGCCAGACTTTGGATTTCTTTATTTACCAGTGAAGAATCCTGTTGAAATTTAACATTGCTCACCAGATATCTTGCACCGGGTCTTAAGGTGTAAATAACCTGTGCTTTTTTATTTTTGGAAACCG
The DNA here is from genome assembly GCF_900128945.1 of Chryseobacterium sp. OV279. Lineage (GTDB taxonomy): Bacteria > Bacteroidota > Bacteroidia > Flavobacteriales > Weeksellaceae > Chryseobacterium. Next base: position 399,525 of record NZ_FQUD01000001.1, read on the forward strand.
TATCATAGGTCGCTTTTGCATTAAAATAGCCTTTGTTTTCAGAATAGTTTTCAATAATCTTTCTGTTAAACTCACGGTCTACATCTCCCAGTAATACAGGTTTTTCACCTACTTTATATTTTAGCCAGTAATTAAAACCTTTATCTTTTTTAGGTTCTTTGGCGATATTGTAGAAATATAATTTCGGACGGAGACCTAATAAAGTGGAATTAGGTTTAGGAACTAAATTCTCCTCCAATGCAGCCTTAAGTTCTTTTTTCTCCTTCTTCGAAAGACTGTCGTTTTCTATTTTCACTTCCCCGCCGGTATACAGCATCTGTCCCTGCTTCAGATATTTCGTATTGCTGCAGGAAAGACTAGCTGCGGTAAGGCCCGAAGCGAACAGATATTTACAATATAGATTAAGTCTGCTTTTCATTATTTAAATTCTACCACTTGGTTATTTTTGTTTTCTTTTTTGCGTCTCTCCTTCTTGTTTTTTTGGAAAATCTCACGGAATTTATCATAGTCTAAAGTAATGATAAAACCTACTCCCGTTTCTATGATCTGCCCCTGAAGAGCCACCTGATACTCATCCTTACGATACGCTCTAAGCATATACCTTCCGTCTTTTGAAAGGCTGTAATCTACTGTGACATTTCCTGCAATATTCGTTGTGCTTTCGTTTTGGCGTGCTTCACCTTCCAGGGCAAAATTACTTCCCACGGAAACTTTCAGACGGTCATTCAGTAATTTTTTACTTACCCCAACATTCAGATCCGTTCTTGTGTTTTTCTTCCCACTTGAATAATCTTCAGAAGAATCAAGACCTAAATCTATATCCACTCCTTTAATTAAGCCCGAAGCAAGATTATTTAGCTGTTGCGAAAGAATTTTACTCACACTTTGTCTGGCCATCATTTCAGCAGACATTCCCGCACCCGATTCAAAAGGATTTTCCCCAATGAAACGGTTCAGTAAAAGAAGCGCAAAAACCTGCTTATTCATTTCAGATTCCTGAGTTCTCAGCTGGGTTAGCTTTTGATCAACAATATCTTTTACCGTAGAGGAGATCGCATTATTTTTTTCGTCCGTCGTAATATCAAAACTGATCTGTGGTTTCAGAAGTTCACCTTTCATTTTTAGTAAAGTATTGAAAGGGATTCTCTGTTTAAACTGATTCAGTATGGAAGCATCTTCACCACCCACTTGCTGCTCAACGAGATCAATAGGTGGAGCTTCCGTTTTATACACAGCGGTGATGTCCATAATCGCGGCAGTCGGTTCACCGGTCCACGTAATGGTACTTCCTTTCTGGATATCAAATTTACGTTTCAGAAGACTTACGGAAAGTTCATAAGAACCTTTTTCCACTTCATAAACCCCTACAAGCGTTGTTTTTCCTGAAGGATCAATTCCGCCCGTCAGTTCTGCTTCACCCTGAAGTTTTACAAAATCTCCGTTAGCTTTATCAATCACAATGGACATTTTAGCTTCCTTGCTTACTTCAATATTCACACTCACGTCCATTCCTTTGATGCGGCTTTGGGCTTTCAGAGAATCAGCTTTAACGGTTTTATTTAAAACTACCTGATCCTGATCAATGAATTCAACAATTCCGTCTCTCTCCTGTACAGAAGGACTCGATTGCGGAAGAACAAACGTGAAATCAGTATCATCTGAAACGGCCAGTCTGCCGTCTACTTTCGGAAGATCCAGGTTTCCGCGGATATGAAGTCCTGCATCAATGGCAAGAATTCCATACATCATCGCGTCATTGGATTTTTCTGAATTCACGACTTTGAAATCTTTGGCATTCACATCAAGATTAAATGCAAAATCCCTGTACGTCTGCGTAAGAACCTGTCCGTTGATGACAAGAGAATTTCCGTCCTTGTCGTTGATTTTAAATTTATTAAACTCAATACCACGGTTCGTAAAGTCAATTTCATCATTCAGTTTTCTGAAATCACTGCCGGTTTTGGCAATTTCCAGCCCTGCATCATTGAACTTTACTTTACCTAAAATATTCGGTTTTTCTGTATTTCCGGTGATCTTTAAATTCCCTGAAATATAGCCTTCCGTATTTGTTATCGCATTCATGGAGAAGCCCTGAACACTCTTCATCTGAAGCTTGTTGATCGCCATATTCAGATCAAATGTGCTTGAAGAAGTATTGTAGTCTCCAAGAATTTTCACATCGTTATCATTGCCGGATAGGGCAACATCAGCATTTAAAATATTCGGTGAAGCATTATTCACTTTGACCGCCAGATTTCCAACCGCATTTCCGTACACGATGAGATCCGTAATATTAAGGTCTGAAGTGAAGGTCATATTTTTCGTTACGTCACGAAGCTGAGCCGTTCCGTTGATTGTTCCTTTAGCCAGAACCGTGTCTTTTTTAATCAGTTCGGTAATGGTTTCGATTTTAAAATCTTTCAGGGCAACATTCAGCGGGCTGGCTGGACTTTCGGTTTCAGACTGAAGCGAAATCTGACTTCCTCCGTTTGACAAAACAAAATTATCTGCTAGAATCCCTTTGCTGCTGATCTGGATCTTATTGTTTTCAGCAACATTCCAGTCCGAATAATTAAGTTTTAAACCATCCGGGTTCAGAGATATTTCTGTGATATCATTCAGAGATTTGGCCTTTCCTGCAATAAGGAACTGCGTAGCATCTTTGTCGTCTTTGGTGGTAATATTGTAATTAATGGTATTATCCGCTACATCTCCGGTCACCGCGATTTTTTTCAGGGTGAAACTGGAACTTTTTAGAGAACCTGCATTGAGACTGTACTGTAGCGCCTGATTTTCATTGGTCACTTTTAACGCGACATTTTCCAACGAATTTTCACCATATAATAATTGCGGGATCTGTCCGTCTATTTCAATTTTTTGAGAATCAGCATCATAATTTCCTGCTAAATTGATGGTTTCAAAAGTTTTCAGTTCCGGAACAAATTTCCTGATCAGATCATCATTTTTGATCTTGGCATTGAAGGTGAAAAACTGTCCCGGATCAATTTTCTGTCCTTTAGCAGGCTTCTGGAACTGATAATACTGATTGATCGTCTGTGTTAATGCGCCAAAGATCTGGGTCAGTTTATATTTTCCTTTTAATGAAACATCTGCAATCTGAGAATTGAAAATAATCTGTGTGGAATCCTGCGTAGAAGACGCTTTCAGATTAACTTCCTGCACAGGATAGACTTCTTTGGTGTCGGAAAACGCGAAATCTTTTAAGTTTAAATAACCGTTCAGTGCATCCGGATCAAGGCTTGAAAAATCCCCGTCGATCTTTCCTGCAATAATCATGGGTTTCTCATAGAATCCAAGTTTATTCACATCAAGTTTGATCACTTCACCGTTGATTTTCACGGTAGGATTTTTTTCGCTGTAAACTCCGGAAGCTATTAAATTCAGATTCGCATTCGGATCTTTTGAATTTAAAACGATATTATAAACTCCTTTATTAATTTTACCTGTCAGATCCATATTCTGGTAACGGTATCTCTTATAAACAGCTGATGCTACATGACCTTTAAGATCTGCTTTTGCATTTTTAAAATCAAAGCTTTCACCTTTTGCGGAAATCTGAGCGGTAACGGCTCCTACATCCTTATTCTTAATAATCTTTCCAACCTGAATGGCCTGAAGATTAGCTTTTACATCATACAGTTCGCGGTTTTTTCTGCTCATATCCACATCTGCCACGATAGCAGCGTTTCCAAGGGTAGAGTAGAGGTTAAGGTCTGCCTTCACCACCTTTGTTGTTCCTTTTGCACTTCCTTTGATACTGAAATGGGAAGGCAGGGAAATATTGGATGGAATGGTATTTTTCGGAACCAGATTGTAAACCGTTTTAGCTTCTGCTGAAAATTCTCCGATCCTGAGATCATAGTACAGATTTTCAGGTTTCATTGCATTTTTGATTCTTCCTGATGCAGCCACTCTCAACTGATCCAAACCTGACACTTTAAGATCTTTGATCAGTAAATCATTGACGATTCCCTGAACATTGGCGTTCACATTCAGAATCGCGTTCGGATATTTATTGAATGGAGCCGTATTTCGCAAAGTCGGAACGATATTCAGGATATCGGCGAAACCTATTTTAGAATCCTTGATATTGGCTGAAATTTTTACAGCACCCGGATTTGAAGTCAGCTGATCAAGGGATTCATAATTTAAAATCACCTCATCACGGATCAGCGTTTTTGGAGTCTGCAGATAAAGATCTTTCAGGTAAGCCTGCTTTTCTTCATAGACAAAGTCTGTATTGAATTTCTGGATATCCAGACCTCTTCCTTCCTGAATTTCTGCTGAATTCACGGTTCCTGCAAAAGTATTGTTCTCCATTTTGAAGCTTCTTACTTCCACGTTCATTTTAGAAAAATTCATGTGGTTGAAATCCATTCCCTGTTTGGTGGGAGCAATCGCGGTATTGTTGTACACCACTTTTACATCATTCAGTACCAGTTTTCCGAGAAGCACTTTCATCGCTTTATCCTTGTCTGAAATTTTAGAAACTTCAGGTTCTTTTGTATCCTTCGGATTGGCGTTTTGTGCAGGAAGATAAAGATTGGCGTTAATGTCTGCCCCGGAAAGAAAAACATTGGAAATATTGTAGGAATTATTCTCAAGATCCAGCTTATTCACCTTCGTACTTAATTCTTTGAACAGAACTTTAGCAAACGTTTTGGTGTTGTCATCTCCGTAATCTATATCGAAATTGGTCAGTTTGATTCCTCTAAGGCCAATATTCATCGGCTTTTTGTCGTTGAGTGAATCTACCTTTTTCTCTACTTTTTTAGAAACCTCTTCAATAAGGTCCTGCTTTAATTTTAATTTCAGTCCGTCAAGATTGATATCATTAACGGCATAGGTATTTTTATTGAGATCAAAGGTTTTAACCCTCGTATCAAATGATTTGAAATATAATTTAATATCGTTCCTCGACTGCTGATCGTTGAAGGTCACCCCAATATCCTTTAAATTAATCTTATCAAGAGAAATAATAAATGGCTTGGAAGGACTTTCCTCTTTATCGCTGGTCGCAAAAGCATTGATGATATAATCGAAATTGAATGTTCCGTTCGGTTTACGGACTACATTGGCGCGTGCTCCCTCAAGATCCACCGAAGTAATGTCGGCCGTGGAACTGATAAGCTTCATCATATTCAGACCTACATCCAGCTTTTTAACGGCCAGAAGCGTGTCTACGTCCTGTCCTTTGAGATAGAGGTTTTCCATCACAAGACTGTTCGGGAATCCTATATAGACCCTTTCCAGACTTACTTTGGTCTTGATTTTTTTCTCAAGATAGACGACGAGTTTGTCTTTGATGAAATTTTGAACGGCAGGAAGCCTCAGACTTACTATCAGAAGGGTAACAAAAACCAATATCGAAATAAAAGTTATTGCAATACGCTTTAAAATTTTTCTTTTGTTGATTTTCAGTTTCAAATGTGACTAGGTTTTTAACAAATATAAGAATACTATTTTATTAGTTCTTCGTTGTGGTATCCTAGTATAAGTACAAAAATCCTGCCTTGGCTGTCCTGATATGGAATTTAGTTGAATAGTTGTCAAGTGAATATGTTGATAAAGACAACCAAGGTTTGGATTTTTTTTAATAAAAGCCCCCTTTATATCATTTTTTAACGTTGAAAAGGTTTAGCAAAAATGAAATTCAAATGTTAGATAGGTTTCAAAGGGGGCAAGGAATATATGGAGATAATAAATTTTGTTAATTATTTGATCTAAGTTTTAAAGGGCGGGAAGCTGGAAGAGGGAGGCTGGAAGTTCATATTGTCCACTCATTTTGATTGTTGTTTTAAAATTTAATGATTTGGTTGAAAAAAATAATAAATGGTTCTCTAAGTTTTCCTTTCGACATCAATAACTTCCCTCTTCCAGCTTCAAACTTCCAGACTATTAAAACTAATTGTTTCCGTTTTCCCATTTCACTTCTTCACCCTGAGCAGCGGCACCGCCCTGAGCCGGAGTGATAGCAGCCGTTTCCTGGTTGATGTGATAGATATACGTTGCAATTTTCTCAGCATCTCTTCCTGTAATGGTTCCGTCTTTGATGAAAGGACGCATCGTAGGATTATTCGGAGAGCCGTTTTCAAGCATCCAGAAGACATTTTTAAACAGACTTTTTTCTTTGATATTGATCCAGTGGGTATCCGTAAGATTTGGTCCGATGCCTCCTTTTGCACCGTCACCATGGCAGGTTACGCAGTTGGTTTTAAATAATTCCTGACCTTCAGCGATATTATCGGCGCTGTATTTTGCATTTTCCAGATTGATCTGAGGGGCATTTTTTTCGTATTCTTCAATGGAAGCCAGCATGGTTTTCACTTCCTTGTCATATTCAGCTTCAGGATGAGCGTATTCCGTGAAGGCAAAAGCCATCAGATACACTACACAGAATATACATCCGAACCAGAACAGACCGATCCACCATTTCGGCAATGAATTGTCAAGCTCTGTGATTCCATCAAAACCATGGTCAATAAGAATGTCTTTTTCTTCCGTAGCAGACTGTTTCTTGAATGCAGAATTCCAAAGTTTCTGATAATACGGAATGTTTTTTTCTGCTAAATATTCTTTCTTTTCCTCATCCGTCAGCCTGTTGAAACTCTCATTTTCCACCAGATCTCCAATCGAGTTCATGATCAGGAGAAGAATGACAGCGATGAGAATAAGCGCCCAGAAAAACGGCGAGGAAAAATAACCTGAATCTCCGGCGAACATTTCAAACGCCATGATCGTTAAGCCTATCGTTGTTGCGATATATATTGAAATCGGGGTTCTCTTTTTCATTGCAGTACAATTTTATAGGTTACTCAGCACTTGCGGTCTGGATCTGTGTCGTTTTAATATCGGTACCCAATCTTTGCAGGTAAGCGATCATCGCTACAATTTCTCTCTGCTCAAGCGGTATATAAGCAGCGCCTTTTGCTGTTTTTTCTTTTTCCATCTGGCTTTTCACATCTGCCGCTTCTGAATAAATTCTCTGTACAATCGCTTTGGACTGATTGTCTGCCCATTGTCCGGCAGAATCTATTTCCGCTTTTGAATAAGGTACATCGAAAACATTTTTCATTAACCTCATCTTGGCTACCATTTGAGTACGGTCCAGCTGATTCGTGATCAGCCATGGGAAACGCGGCATAATGGAGCCTGCAGAGGTAATTCTTGGGTTGTACATATGTTTGAAATGCCATGAATCCGGGTTTCTGCCTCCTTCTCTGTGAAGATCCGGTCCGGTTCTCTTGGAACCCCATAAGAACGGTCGGTCATAAATAAATTCTCCCGCTTTGGAATACTGTCCGTTTTTACCTTCAAACCTCACGATTTCATCACGGAAAGGTCTGATCATCTGGGAGTGGCAGGAGTTACATCCTTCACGGACATATAAATCTCTTCCTTCCAGTTCAAGCGGTGTGTAGGGTTTTACAGCCGTGATCGTCGGAACACTTTGTTTTAATGATAAGGTCGGAACGATTTCTATTAATCCGCCTATTGCTATGGTAATGAAAGCCAGGATAGATAATAGTTTTGGTGTTCTTTCCAGCCAAAGGTGTACGCCTTCGCCTTCTTTTCTTGCGGTTCCGATATCTGCCAATGCGGGAGCTTCTGCCGGAACGTTTTTCTGGAATGAACCTGATCTTACGGTTTTAATCACATTGATCACCATTAAAATAGCTCCGGAAAGGTAAAGAAGACCTCCTAAGAATCTCATTTTAAAGTAAGGAATGATCGCAGTCACCGTATCCAGCCAGTTTTTCCATAACAGAGTTCCGTCCGGATTGAACTGTTTCCACATCAATCCCTGGGTGAATCCTGAGATATACATCGGAACGGCATAAAAGATAATTCCCAATGTTCCCAGCCAGAAGTGCCAGTTGGCTAATTTTTTAGACCATAACGGGGTTCTCCACATGATCGGGATCAGATAATAGACTACTCCGAAGGCCATGAAACCATTCCACCCAAGCGCACCCAAATGTACGTGCCCGATGACCCAGTCGGTGTAATGCCCGATTTTGTTTAAAGATTTAGTAGCTAATAAAGGTCCCTCGAAAGTAGCCATACCATAACAGGTAATTGCTACGACGAAGAATTTAAGGATCGGATTTTCTCTTACTTTATCCCAGGCTCCTCTTAAGGTAAGAAGACCGTTCAGCATTCCTCCCCATGACGGAGCAATCAGCATAATAGAGAATCCCGTACCTACGGCCTGAGCCCATGCCGGAAGCGCCGTATACTGAAGGTGGTGAGGGCCCGCCCACAGGTATACGAATATCAGCGACCAAAAGTGAATAATGGATAATTTATAGGAGAATACAGGACGCTGTGCCGCTTTCGGCATGAAATAGTACATCAGACCCAGTACCGGTGTTGTGAGTACGAATGCTACAGCATTGTGACCGTACCACCACTGTACAAGTGCATCTTTTACACCAGCATATACAGAATAGGATTTCCAACTTGTGAATGATAAGGGAACTTCAAGATTATTAAAGATATGCAGCATCGCCACGGCAATCCATGTTGCGATATAGAACCAGATAGCTACGTAAAGGTGTCTTACCCTTCTTTTCGCAATGGTTCCGAACATATTGATTCCGAAAATAACCCATGAGAAGGTAATCAGGATGTCAATCGGCCATTCGTGTTCTGCATATTCTTTAGAGGTATTGATTCCCATTAAGAACGTGATCACTACGGCAACGATCATCAGCTGCCAGCTCCAGAAATGAATCCATGAAAGCGTATCACTGTACATTCTTGTTTTTAAAAGTCTCTGCATGCTGTAATAAGCACCGCAGAAGAAGGAATTACACACAAAAGCAAAAATAACGGCACTCGTATGCAGCATTCTGATCCTTCCGAATCCCATGGCACCCTGCGTGTTGATCAGTCCCTGGATATTTCCGCTTCTCAGACTCTGAATCGTGGTATCATCTGTCCCGAATAAAAACTCAGGCAACTCAGGGTAGAAAAGCATCAGTGCGGCCGAAAGTCCCAGCAGAAAGCCGACCAGCCCGAATACGATAGTAGCATACAAGAATGCTCTGACAATATTATTGTCATAATTGAATTTTTGCGTCTCCATAATTCCAATTGTTGTTGTACGGAAGTGATATTTATCCTCTGAAATCAGAAGGCAGTGACCTTGATTTGGATGAAAAAATAAATATCATGTAACGTGTATAATGTTTTGCCAAAGGTATTTATTAACTTTGTGTAAGTCTAGTAGGTATCCTTCTAAACTATACCGAAAACTACTAAAACAAAAACGATGAAAGTATGTGGCCAAAATATCAGGAAAATCCGTAGGAGCAAAGACTTTACGCAGGAGTATATGGCTTTTGAAATGGGCATTTCCCAAAAGGCCTATTCCGATATTGAAAATTCTAAAGTGAAGATCAATCTCGATATCCTGACGAAGATTTCAGATATTCTTGAAATTAAACCTTCCGATATCTGCAGTATTTCGCACAAATGCGGAAATGATGGGACTGAAGACCGGTATCAGTCGCTTTTGGAGTATATGAAAAAGAATAATATTTCAATTCCTGAGGAATATTTATAAAGAAATACTTCATTTTTACTTTTTAATTCTTTAAAACTGAATCTTTTGAAGGTTCTTAATGCTTCACAGAAGGCAAATTTCTCTAAAGTTTTATATATTTAGGGCATAATTGATTTTATGAGCAGCGAACAGAAAACGGAGTCCAATGATGGGGCTCTTGTCAGAGGATTAACCAACAGACATATTCAATTAATTGCCCTCGGAGGAGCTATAGGAACGGGACTGTTTCTCGGGATCGGTCCGGCAGCAGTTTTGGCGGGACCATCCGTTATTCTCGGATATGCTTTAGCAGGAATTATCGCCTTTTTTATTATGCGTCAGCTTGGCGAAATGGTAGTTTATGAGCCTGTTTCAGGAAGTTTCAGTCATTTTGCCTATAAATATTGGGGGAATTTTCCCGGTTTTGCTTCCGGCTGGAATTACTGGATTCTTTACATTCTGGTAAGTATGGCCGAACTAACGGCTATCGGACATTATATTCACTTCTGGTGGCCCGAAATTCCACTCTGGGTTTCCAGTTTATTCTTTTTTATCGTCATTAATGCTTTAAACCTGGCTTCTGTAAAGGTCTACGGAGAAACTGAATTCTGGTTTTCCATCATCAAAGTGGTCGCGATCATCGGAATGATTGTTTTCGGGATTTATTTATTGTTGAGCGGTACCGGAGGCGATAAAGCGAGTATTTCCAATCTGTGGAACGACGGCGGGTTTTTCCCCAAAGGATTTTTTAATAAAGGAGAAGGCGGATTCTCAGGACTCTTTGCTGCTATGGCAATGATCATGTTCTCTTTCGGAGGGCTGGAATTGATTGGAATTACAGCTGCAGAAGCTAAAAATCCAGAAAAGACGATTCCAAAAGCCACCAATCAGGTTATTTACCGAATTTTGATTTTCTATGTGGGAGCTCTTGTTATTTTATTTGCATTAAGCCCGTGGAGAGAAATTACAGAAGGAACAAGCCCGTTTGTGATGGTTTTCCAAAATTTAAATGGATTTGAATTCAACATATTCGGAAAGGTGATCCAGTTCAATGTTTTAATTGCCAATATCCTTAATCTGATCGTTTTGACAGCGGCTTTGTCTGTGTACAACAGCAGTGTTTACAGCAACAGCAGAATGCTTTTCGGATTGGCTCAGCAGGGAAATGCACCGAAATTTTTGAAGAAGCTTAATAAAAACAGTGTTCCTACCAATGCAATTCTGATCTCTTCCTGTTTTGCCGGAATCTGTATCATCATCAATAAACTGGTTCCTGAAAAAGCATTTGAATACCTAATGGCTCTGGTAGTTTCTACATTAATTATCAACTGGCTGATGATCTGTTATACGCATTTGAAATTCAGAAGAGAGCAAGACAGAGCAGGAGTAAAAACTTCATTCCCGTCTATTTTCTACCCGGTTTCGAACTATATCTGCATCGTATTCTTACTGACTATTTTGGTATTGATGAGTATCACAGGCATGGAAATTCAGGTGATTTTAATTCCGATATGGCTGGCATTCCTGTTTTTAATGTTTAAAATATATAAAGCAAAATAATTCACAGAACAAACCTGGTACAATAATATAAGGATGGATTTTATCTGTCCTTTTTTTGTTTAAATAGAATTCAGAATATTTGTGCTTTTCAATGGAATTGTGTAAGTTACCTAAGTATTTGTGCTTTGATTTGGCTTCATCCAACGAGTGCTTTTCGTCTGAGCAACAAGTCTAAAAACGTAACCTGAATTGTATGAAAATAACACCCCCTTTGAAATTTATTTTCCTTTTTTCATTAGTATCAACCTTTTGTTTTTCACAGAAGTTCAGTTTTATTTATGAAACTAAATTCTTGTCAGCTAAAGGAAAACCTGATGATATTTATAAAGATCATATGGTGCTGGATTTTGAGAATAATACTTCTATTTTCCGGGAATCAATGGCTAAAAAAGCGGATTCTCTGTCGTTCATGAATAAAAATGGAGGCTATAAAATGGGAGTTGAAAATCAGTTTTACATTAAAAAAGATATCAGCAATACTAAAACAGAAAAGATTATTACGTATTTACGTGCGAATTATCTTCTTCCAATTGATGAACCGTTAAACTGGAAAATCTCATCAGAACAAAAAACAATCGGAAAATATAAATCACAAAAAGCAGAAGTTAATTATGGTGGCAGAAACTGGATTGCCTGGTTTACTACAGAATTACCTTTTAATGATGGTCCCTATGTTTTCAGTGGATTGCCCGGTTTAATCATTTCCATTGAAGACACGGAGCACGACTACTCATTCCATTTAGTGCAAATTAAAAAAGGGGGCGACTGGTTTGATGCAAGAAAAAAAGCTATTACCATCGATTGGGCAAAATATGATCATCTGGGAAAATCCTATTATAATGACCCATGGAATTCCAAAACTGCAGGGAAAGTTACATTTTATGATCCTCAGGGAAAAGAACAGGATATGAACGAAATGATCAAACGGGCACAAAAATCTATCCTTGAAGATGATAATCCGTTAGAGCTAAATCATAAAATCAATTATAAATAAAAATGTTCTCCGGTTTGTATCAGCAATTTCGAACAGCAATTCGTTTCATTAATTTGTTAAGTAATCAACTGAAAAACTTTATCTTTAGTAGTACGTAAGTCAATCCATTTGCAAAATATAAAGCCGTGCAGATCAGTTTTAATGAAATACAGAAGATTGTTGATCATATCGAAGAAAACTTTGACCGGGAGATCACTGCCGATGAAATAGAACATCTGTCTCAGTATTCTTACCGTAATTTTCAAAGGATTTTTTTTAAGATCTTTAAAGAAACCATCTCCGGATTTCAAAAGCGTCTCCGCCTGGAAAAATCTTACAAAAAACTGATCTACACCACCGATAAAATCTCTGATATTGCCTGGGAAGTCGGTTATTTCAATATCCAGTCTTTTTCAAAAGCGTTTAAAAAACAGTATGATATTTCGCCTGCAGAAGCCAGAAGTCAGAAACAGGAGATTTTTAAAGAGTTTCTGGAGAATGAAGTAACTGATTTGCAGTATGAGATCAAATACAAGGATGCGGTTTCAGTGTATTGTACATTCATTAAAGCTAAAGATTACAATAATCAGGAGATTGACGATTTGTGGGTAACTATTGAAGCGGAAAATGGTGATTCTTTTCCTGCTTACGGAATTATACGGGATCAGCCGTTGATCACCAATCGTTCCCACTGCCGATATGGAGCAGCGATACTAAATACTGCGCCGGGAGCTTCAGTATTTCAGAAAACAGAAATTTTTGGAGGGAAATACATCCGGTTTACGCATTACGGATCTTTTGAAAATATTTTAGAAACTTACCGGGCCTTTTACCGTTTCTGGCTCACTAAACCAGAACTTTTGCTGGATAATTCAGATGTTATAGAAGAACATGTGCGGTCTGATAAGGGAGAAATGATGACCCATATTTATTTTCCGCTGCATTCTTAAGGATGTCCTTTTAGGACAAGTTTTGTTTTTTTGATGATCTAATTTTGCCCCAGATAAATAACCCGACTGATGGAATTTATCGCGTAAAATTTTAGAAAAACAGGACAGAATGAAAAAAAATGTATGCCTCTTTATTGTATTGATTTCATCTTATGCACAATCTCAGATTTCCATCCAGGCTTATGGCGGAAATAAAGAAGCTGACGTGTTGGGAATTTATGATAAAGATTTTAAGAACAGATGGAATTATTTCGCTTCAGGAACGGTTTCCTATGATTATGAAACACGAAAGGTAAGTCCGGCAGTGTATCAGAGCCTTAATTATTATGTTGGCAGCAACTGGGGCGCTTCCGCCGGGGTTTATATTTCAGAAGAAGATGTGATGCCTTCACTGGGATTGGCTTTTGTGAAAGAAACCCGGACTTTAGGAATCAACTTATTTCCTGCCGTTACCTATTCTTTGGATACCGGAAAAGCAGGACTGGGACTTTACACCTTACTGGAATACACGCCTAAACTGAATGAAAAGCTTAATTTCTACAGCATGCTGATGGTAGAATCTGATTTTAGTTTTCAGGAACATCAGGCCAGCAGCCAGATCATCCGTTTGGGATTGGAAAACAGCAAAAAAATGCAGTTCGGGATAGGAAGCAATATTTCCCAGACCGGAAGTACTTTCGAAACCGATATCAATTTCGGACTATTTATTGGAAAAAAATTTTAATGATATGAATCAATTATTCGCACTCACCCTTTTATTTAATGTAACATTTTGTATGGCACAGACGTATCACTTCCCTGAAGAATCTTCACCTCATGAAGGAACCTGGCTGCAATGGCCGCACCATCATCAGCACGGCGCTGAATACCGGAAACGAATAGAGCAGACGTGGATCGATATGACCAGAGAGCTTCAGTCCGGGGAAAAAGTTCACATCATTGCTTATGATGACACGGAAAAGAAAAGAATTTCCGATCTGCTGGAAAAAAATAAAATCTCTTTAAAAAATGTAGATTTCAAAGTATATCCTACCGATGATGTCTGGGTTAGAGATAACGGACCTATTTTCGTGAAAGACAATAACGGACGTGTACTTATCGAAGATTGGGGATTTAATGGCTGGGGAGGAAAATATGATTCCGAAAACTGTGATGAAATTCCTCAGCGGATAGGAGCAGATCTGGGCATTAAAGTAATTGATCTGAACGAAGAAATGGTAAATGAAGGCGGATCGGTAGAAACCGATGGAAACGGTGTTCTGATGGCCTGTAAAAGTTCTGTGATCAGTCAGAAAAGAGGAGCTACCCGAACGAAAGGAATTACGCAGCAGGAAGCTGAAGAAATGTTTGAAAAATATTACGGTGTTTCCAAGGTTATCTGGCTTGATGGGGTTACAGGACTGGATGTGACCGATATGCACATCGACGGTTTTATGAAATTCATCAACCACAATACCATGATCACGATGGACGAGGACGGTCTTTTTGAAATGGGGCTTACCGATAAAGATATCAATACCCTATACGCAGCATCCAATGTGGATGGAAAAGAGTACAAAAAAGTATACCTGCCGGCCACAAAAAATAAAGTAAAAACCGCTTATGGAAAGCAGCTGGAGGAAAAAGGCTCTTATATCAATTTCTATGTGGCCAATAAAGTGGTTCTGGTTCCCAATTATGGCGATCCTAACGATAAAGTCGCTAATAAAATGATTCAGGAGCAGTATCCCGACAGAAAAGTCATTGGAATTGATGTGAGAAACTTATATGAAAATGGCGGAATGATCCATTGTGTGACGCAACAGCAGCCTGCCGGAAGTCTATTGAAGTAGAATTGTATAATTGAAAACAACCCCTCCGTAAGAATGAATGTATTTTTATGGAGGGTTTTTATATGTGTGAAAAAGATGACCAGCTTTTACATTTTCTGTCTTGATGATTTCAACTTTTTCAGACCTTATTCTCTGCATCATTTAAAAACAAAAAAACCATCCTTAAAAAGAATGGTTTGTAGACCCACAGGGATTCGAACCCCAACTGATGGTACCAAAAACCAGAGTGCTACCGTTACACCATGGGTCTGTTTTATTTTGGTGGTGCAAATTTACAATTTTTTTCTTTACAGGCAAGAATCTCCGATAAAAAGTAAAGAATTTTTAAGTGGAGAAAAGGTAAATGGCTATGTCTTGATGAGTTAAGATTTTTTTTTCTGATGTAATTATCTTTCCTAGCATTTTAGAATAACTTTTAATCTATCGTAAATCAATAACATAGGATCAGACTCAAAATTTGTGAATAAAATAGTATTTTTTTTTGACGCAAAGGTTTACAAAAGTATTGGATATTTTAAGAAAGCGAAAGATAAAAATCAATCTTCGATTGATTCGACTAAGCAAGCGTTTTATCCATTTCCTTCATCAGAATCAACGAAGTTGATTCCGCCTTTGCTTCCCTCTATAAAGCATCAGAATAATTTTCTTTGTGTTAGAAAAATGAATTTTATCTGCGCTATAAATTTTGAATAAGTTTAATCCATTACAAATAATGGGAATGGTGCGGATGGAGAAGTTTATGAAACAAAAAAACCATCCTTAAAAAAGAATGGTTTGTAGACCCACAGGGATTCGAACCCCAACTGATGGTACCAAAAACCAGAGTGCTACCGTTACACCATGGGTCTGTTTTTATTTTGGTGAGGCAAATTTACAGCTTTTTTCTTTAGATACAAGAACTTTTTAAAGTTTTTTTTACATTTACATCACTTTTTATGTACTACAATCATGCGGATAGACTTCAATAATCTCAATATTAATAAATTATCATTTCAAACCGATTTTGAACAGAAAACCAAAAATTTCCTGGACGAATGGTTTTCCGATGGAAATACGGTAAAAGTGCAGACTTCCGGTTCTACAGGAACACCAAAGATTTTTGAAATTGAGAAACAGAAAATGGTCAATTCTGCGGTGATGACCTGTAATTTTCTGGATTTAAAACAAGGTGATAAAGCTTTATTATGCCTTCCGGTAGAATATATTTCCGGTAAAATGATGGTCGTTCGTTCCATTGAAAGAAAACTGCAACTGATCGTTTCAGAGCCATCTTTGAAGCCTGTAGAGCATTTGAGTGAAGAAATAGATTTCTGCGCGATGACTCCGCTTCAGGTAGAAAACTCGCTGGACAAGCTACATTTGATTAAAAATTTAATCATCGGAGGAGCTACGGTTTCAGAAAACCTGAAAGAGAAAATTGATCAAGCAGCTCAGCGTTCCCAAACGTCAAACCGTATTTTTGAAACCTATGGAATGTCTGAAACCCTTTCTCATATTGCCTTAAAGCGACTGATGCCTGAACCTGAAGATTATTTCACCGCTTTCGAAAACGTTTCTATCAGTACAGATGAAAGTGGCTGTCTGAAGATCTTTGCTCCGAATGTGAATGCTGAAGTGCTGCAGACTAATGATTTAGTCGAAATTAAAAATGAAAAGCAGTTTAGATTTCTTGGGCGAATTGATAACGTCATCAATTCCGGAGGAGCGAAAATTTTTCCTGAAGCCCTGGAAGCTTTGGTCAAAAAAGAAATTCCAAACGAGGTCGTTTTCATTGGAATACAAGATGAAAGCCTTGGTCAGAAATTAATATTAATCATAGAAGGAGAAGAATCTGTAAGTTTGATTGAAAAAATTTCTGAAATACCCTTTGAAAAGAACTTTCACAGACCCAAAGAAATTATTTTTACCGAAAAAATCCCAAGAACCCCAAACGGTAAAGTAAACCGAACAGAACTTCATAAAATAATAACCAAAGGGTTATAATCTTTTATCTTTACGCTTTAATCTATCAGTCTCTATCCTATGAAAGATTTCTCAAAAGAACTCAACTTTAAAACTTCCCGCAGCAGTGGAGCAGGAGGCCAGAACGTCAATAAGGTCGAAACTGCTGTAACGGTTCTCTGGTCTGTCGCTGAGTCCGAATTTTTCAATGAATACCAAAAAGAGCTGATCCAGACTAAATTAAAAAACAGGATCAATGCTGAAGGCTATCTGTTCCTGACGGTTTCAGAAAGCAGAACCCAGTTGATGAACAAAAATAAAGCAATTGAAAAAATTATTGAAATAGTCAATAAAGCTTTGATTGTTCCCAAGAAAAGAGTCGCAACCAAACCTTCCAAAGGACAAAAGCAAAAAAGGCTGGATACCAAAAAGAAAATTTCTGAGAAGAAGGATAACAGGAAGTTTAAGTTTTAGGATACGGGTTAAGAGTTTAAGATGGTTTTCTTCCGTATGTCGGGATTTTTGAGTATCTTAGGGGTATTAATTACTATTTAATTTATGACAGCACTTATTTCTTTATCTGCAGACTGCCATTCCAATGGTCTTTTGCTGTCGCTGTTATATTTACATACAGATTCTTTTCTGAAGAGTTCTAAGGACTTTATTAATTAAGCCCTGTCAGGATCCACGACAGGGAAAACATCCCGATTTATTTTACCTATTATTTTTTGCAGTTTTCTACAGGAGAAAAACTGAACAGAAGTGTCATCCTGCATTGGATCACGAAGAATAACTGCATTCATTAATTTTTAAAACAAGTAAAAAATGTCCAATCCTATTATACTCACCACCGGAATTTATGATGCGATAAAAGATACCCTCAGAAGAAAAAAAGTAAGTATGCCTGAAGAAAAAAGACTTGCAGAAGAGCTTAGAAAAGCGAAACAGGTTCTGAGAAGAGATCTTCCTGCCGATATTGTAACGGTGGACAGAAAAGTGACCATCAAAGATCACACCCGGAATTTTGAACATGAATATATTTTCGTGGCTTCTGCAAAAGCTAAACCAGTAAAGAACAAACATTCCATCTTGTCGGATATCGCTTTGGCAACGGTAGGATATAAAGTGGGAGATATCATCGACTGGCCTTTTAGAGACGGCGAAAGAAAGATTGAGATCTTAAAAGTAGAATCTTGTCACGGGTAACCCCTGTGTAATCTATATTGTTAGAGAAAGTACAGCTCCAGGGCTGTACTTTTTTATTTAAAAGCCTGCTGATGACGGTGCTGTTTATCATTTGTTAAAAAAGGATGTTGAGAGGAGAGTTTCTTTCCGTACTCATGTTGCATTCCGTTTTTAAGTTTTATCTTTGCAAAAATTAAAAAAATGAGCAAACCGATTTCTGAATTTATAGAGAAATATTACCTGCACTTCAATGCGGCTGCATTGGTAGATGCATCTAAGGGGTATGTTGCACATCTTAAAGATGGCGGAAAAATGATGATCACTTTGGCAGGTGCTATGTCTACTGCTGAATTGGGGAAAATCCTTGCAGAAATGATCCGTCAGGGAAAAGTTGATTTTATTTCTTGTACAGGAGCGAATCTTGAAGAAGATTTGATGAACCTTGTGGCACACTCTCACTACGAAAGAGTTCCTCATTACAGAGATCTTACGGCACAGGATGAGTGGGCTTTATTAGAAAGAGGATTAAACAGAGTTACAGATACATGTATCCCTGAAGAAGAAGCTTTCAGAAGACTTCAGAAGCATATTGTGGATATCTGGAAAGATGCAGAAGCTAAAGGTGAGCGTTATTTCCCGCACGAATTCATGTACAAAATGATTCTTTCAGGAGTTCTTGAGCAGTATTATGAGATTCCAAGAGAAAACTCATGGATGATCGCTGCCGCTGAGAAAAACCTTCCAATCGTGGTTCCGGGATGGGAAGATTCTACGATGGGGAATATCTTCGCTTCTTACTGTATCAAAGGTGAGCTTACGGCAACTACTATGAAATCAGGAATTGAGTATATGATGTATCTTGCAGACTGGTACACTAAAAATTCAGCTGGAAAAGGAGTTGGTTTCTTCCAGATTGGAGGAGGTATCGCAGGGGATTTCCCAATCTGTGTAGTACCGATGCTTTATCAGGATATGGAGATGCATGACGTTCCTTTCTGGTCTTATTTCTGCCAGATCTCGGATTCTACCACATCTTACGGTTCATACTCAGGAGCAGTTCCGAATGAGAAAATCACTTGGGGTAAACTGGATATCACAACACCGAAATTCATCGTTGAAAGTGATGCTACCATCTGTGCACCATTGATGTTCTCTTACATCTTAGAAAACTCTTAAGAATAGATTTCTTATCAAAATACAAACGCTTCAATTCACTTTGAAGCGTTTTTTATATCCCCACACCGTCATTGCGAGCGAAGCGAAGCAATCTCACTGATACACCATATCTTTACATTATACATTATAAAAAAAATGGCGTGCCCCTCACCATCCCAAATCCCAAATCCCATACCTCGGGTCGGGCTGCTCCGGGCTCCACTTCGTTCCGGTACGCTGTACCGCTCGCTGCGCTCGCGCCCTCCATATCCCTCACGCGAAGGTCAGTCAAGAGAATTCACCAGCACAAAATAACGGTAGGCCAGAATTCCTTTCTCTATTTTACTGAGACGGTTCGGATCCTTATTGCTCAACTTCGGGAGCATCTTTTTATTCGCTGCATTCAGCAGTCTGAAAAATGATTTTTTCATATCTTTATATTTAAAATCAGACATCATTGAATCATTAAGAGTTCAAAAATGATGCAGAAATGGTTTGAAATGTATTTAAGCCTTATTTTTCAACAAAATAAAACCGATCACTTTACGATGGACGAAATTTTCAAACAACAGATTTACGAGATCACAAGACTTATTCCAAAAGGAAGAGTTTCCTCTTATGGGGCCATAGCTAAAGCGGTAGGGTATCCCAATCATTCCCGTCATGTAGGAAAAGCGATGGGAGGATGCCCGGAAGATGTACCTGCGCACCGGGTCATATCCAGTTCAGGGGTGTTATCGGTTCCTGAGTTTCAGAAAAGACTGGAAGCGGAAGGAATTACTGTGGAAAATCTGAGGATAAAAGATTTCAAAAAACTATTCTGGAACCCGCTTGAGGAGATTTAATCTTAACTAGAGTTCGGGATAAGATATTTGTTTTTATAATGATTTAAGAATGTTTAAAGTATAAATATTATCACTACATAACGTTTCGGGATGCGGGTTCGTGGTTCAAACCAGCAACTAACTTTTACATCCACCTATTTTAAAATCTTCCAAACTTAGGGTAATTTAATATTCAATAGGAATGGGCTTTAGCCCATTCAACAAAAAAGAAGAAAGCAATTTGGCTTTAGCCAAAACCTGAAAAAACAATATCGTTCAGACCCATACTCCGTAACCTAAATCTTAATTTTCTTATCTTGAACTCAGGTAGTCTTAACAATCTTACCGTTCAGATAAAAATATTTACAGCTCAGTCATCTATTTTTTTAAACAGCAGGCAACCGCAATACCTTTGGTTTATAATAAAACTAAAACTTATGAAACCAATTTCAATTTTCACATTTGTATTCCTTTTTTTGGCTGTATTTTCAAAAGCTCAGTTGGATGAAAAATTTTATCAGCCAAACAAAACCATGAAGCCTTTTGAATTTAAAATAGCTGAGCAGATTAATTTGCCGGTTGATCAAGATACAGTCGCTGCCTTTATTGCAAAACCCAACACAAAAAATATTAAAAAAACGATTTTCTATTTTCATGGTGCAGCAGGAAATGTGACGACCTATCAGTTTATGACCAAACCTTTGGTAGATGCAGGCTATCAGGTCGTGATGATTGATTTCAGAGGCTACGGCATGTCTACAGGAAAACCCAACCATAAAAATGTAGCAGAAGACGGGCAGAAGCTCTTTGATGAACTGATGAAAAGGTCCGATGTAAAAAACACCAAAGTCTATATCTACGGAGCTTCTCTGGGAACGCAGATCGCCGCTCACCTTGCCAAAGATAATGTTTCAAAAATCTCAGGTTTGATCCTTGACTGTCCAATGTCTTCTTTCACCGATATAGCTGCTCATTTCGCGCCTCAATATAAAGATTTCATCCTACAGTCGATGGTTTCTCCATATGCCGCTAAAGAAGATGTAAAAGCCTTAGGAAAGCTTCCTGTGCTTGTGATTCATGGAGGAGAAGATCAAACCATTCCTTACGAACAGGGAAAACTGGTTTTTGATAATGCTTCCGAGCCTAAAGTATTCATTCAATCAAAAGGGGATCACTTGCAGGGATTGGTGAATAACAAAGAAGAGATCCTGAAAGCAATTGATAAACTATAATGAAAAGGGTTTCCAGCGGCGAAGCCGCTGGAAACACCCACAAAAAATCCCTGAATACTGATGTATTCAGGGAGATTTAAATTTATAAATTAACAGGGAGGTTTAAAATCCCATCATTATTTTCTTCCTTTCGGAGCTCTTAATTCTTCTTTCAATCTTTCATTTTCCTCTTTCAGTAGGGCAATATAATCCTGCAAGCTTTGAATAATGGAGGCCGAAATATTATGAAACTGAGTCATGGTTCCATTTCCTGAAGAGCTGTCATTAAATACAGGATGATCATAATTAACCACTACTTTAGCTTCCTCATCCTCATAAATATCTTCTACAGTCACATCCAGAAAACGGGCAATTTTGTCCCATTCATCTTTTACAATCCGTACATCTCCGCTTTCTTTTCTGCTGTAGTTGGATACATCAGTCGCGATAATATCAGCTATCTGCTGCTGGGTATAGCCTTTTTGTTTTCTGATGACGCGTAATTTTTCTTTTTGCATATCCGACATTTTATACAAAAATGGAAAAAAAGCACAATGTGTACAATAGAAAACATAAAAAATGTGCAATAAGATTTTATGTCCTGACTACGTTACATTCGTAGAATATTGATATCGGTAGCTAAATTTGAGTTTTTATTTAGATTATAGTAAAAATTATTTACGAATTCGGTTTTTAAAGGCGGAAAATCTACTGTTTTTTTTGACGGTCTTTTCTCTGGTAAAAAGCATTTTTAAGTATCCGAAGAAAGCAGGAATCAGAATGGTTACAAAAAGACTGCAAATTCCCAATGCCCAAATCGGCATATCATTTCTTCTCCCCTGAAAATATTCCCAGATCACCCAGGACATCACTCCGATAAAAAACAGCATGGCTGCAGGAAAAACCAAGTACATCACAAAACCAATCCCTATCCGGAAAATAATAGAGTAGTCCTGACCCAATGAATATAAGATAATCCAGGCCATTGCCAGTCCTAATACAAAAAGGAAAAGTGAAACAATAAAAACGATGAGTTTTTGTGTTCCGAAACTTAAGTTGGTCACACTTTGATCTCCATCCTCATAGCCAATCGTTATTATTTCGCCTATTTCTACGGGATGACTGCTCCCATAGTTTAAAGGTTTTTTGATCAATTGATTTTTATGATCCTTGAATTCTACTATTGCTCTTTTAGCTTCATCGGTATCTGATTCCATGAGATCATAGTCAACCACTTTAGCTTCATATTTTGGGGATGAAAAAAAAGAAATTACCGGGTGAGAAATCATAGCGACCAAGCCGAAAAATAGACTGGAAACAGCAAAAACAACAAGGCCGGGGTAAATAAAAGAAGCCAGAGAAATAGGTACACCATCCTGTCTGGATTTCTTCCTTCTGTAATTCATGAAAAGGATGAAGACTGTAAAAATGAAGGGCGTCAATAAAATAAATTTTCCCATGGTTTTGTTTTAATCTTTTTGTGCGTTTTTCAGTTTTGAGGCGTCTTTGAGGAAATTAACGGTCTCCTCTGTATTGAATAGTGTGAAACCGGTTACGCAAATTAGAATGGCCAGATAAATCAATGTCAGCTTTAGTTTTTCAAAGCCAATAAATGCTGAGAAAAAAATAAAAGGGATAAACACAATTACGGACAATCCGAAAGTGAGAATGATGAACCTGAGAATTTTTTTGACAAAGAATATTTTCTTAAAAATACTGTACAGCATCAATAATCCGATGGTAAGAACCGGAAAACCAATAGCCAGACTTCCGAAAAATTTCTCAGAATTGATAAAACTGCCGAGGGCGCCTAAATCTATTTCCATAATTAAAGTGTTATTGTATTATTTTGTTTTTCGCTATCTGAAAACTGAAGCATTTCCTTTTTCCGGTAATTCATCATTTTAGCAAAAATAAAATCCGGGAAAACTTCAATGCCGGTATTGTACAAATTGATAGAATCGTTGAAATATTCTCTTCGGTCAGCAATAATATCTTCAAGTTCACTTAATCTTTTCTGAAGCTCAAGAAATGACTGGCTGGCCTTTATTTCAGGATAATTTTCCACAGTAATCAAAAATGATTTCAGTTTTCCGTCGATATGGTCAGCGATTTTCATTTTCTGATCGTTTTCTTTGGTATTAAGATATTGGGATCGAAGGGCTACAAGTTCTTTCAGAATTGTATTCTCGTTCAGGGCGGTTGCTTTTACTGTTCTTACAAGATTGGGAACTTCGTCTGCCCGCTGTTTCAACACCACATCAATGTTGGCAAAAGCTTTTTGTGAATTATTTTCCAGCATCACCAGTCGGTTATAGTTGCTGATTAAAAAAGTAATCAGACCCACAGAAACAATAATGATAAGTAAAAGCGAAATCATAGTTCAGTTGTTATTAACGGTTAAAAATACTTTCGAAAGGATTTGACTTCAGGACCTCTTTCCAGTTTCTCTGTTCAATAATGATTTTAGTCCCATTAATGGTAACAGGCGTAAAAAGAATAATGGCAGCAAATACAGCGATGCAGGCTAATGCAGTTAGTGCCCTGAGTTTTAAAGGTCTCCATTTGTTGGAGAAATTCACAATATCCAATGGAGCAATTCCAAATACTTTTTTACCTTCATCAAAACGGAGAATTGAGTTTGAACCTTCATAAAAAGCCTGTCCGATTAAAAGGAAATCAGTCTTTTCATCGAGAATATATTCCTGATACCGTTTTCCACCACCTTCCCGCGAATGGGTGGGTGAAAAATTAATCCATTGAAGCTGTGCAGGAACGATTTCTATTTTTCCGGTTTCATCTTCAATATAAAAGTTTTTAAGCTCTGTTTTTCTGGAGATCTCGTGATAGGAAGTAGAAGTTCTGCCGTCATCATCTCTTGTGGTATGAATTTCATCAACCGTATAAATATAACCTACACAAGACGTATCCGTGTCCGGAGAAATAACGGGTTGAATAGCTTTTGCTTTCCCCGAAATTTCTGCAAGACCCATCGCTACACTTTTTATTGTGGAAGTAGGAAGTGTTCTTTGATAGAAGTAAAACCTGTTTTTATTATTCGGGAGCATGGAGCTTAAGATGATCACAAAAAAGATGAGGAAGAAAGAATAGATGCCTAAGTAGAAAAAAGCAAGATATCCTAAAAGGGCCAGCAATCCGCCACCAATAATTTTCCAGACCGGGGTTTTATTTTTTCGCTGTTCTTTAAAGGAATCAACGGTAGATTCAATACCGTTTTTGATCATCCCGATAATAGCCATGGCAAAAACAGAAAGAAACAACGCTATGAAAACAATTCCCGATTCTTTCCGGAAAAACAGAAAAGCAATCCCTAAAATAGCAGGATCTATGACAAACATAATCCAGCCGGGTTTTAAGTTAATATTGAAAATTCCGGATAAAATAAAGGTATGAAAGAGGGCAATCCCTAAACAGAACAGGAGGAGAAAAGGAAGTATTTCAGAGGTTATTTCGAACATCGGTTACGTTTTGAACAAATGTAATGATATTCAGGATAATAAAGAATCTATAGGATAATTTAAACTAAACTTAGGTAATATGAAGGGGTTGGAAGAGGGAAGATATCCTTGCCAAGGATTAAGGTAATAAAAAAGGCCGTTGTCACGGTTGTGATACGGCCTTCTTTGTGATATTATTTTTCCAGTTGCTTATAGCTTCTCTGGATGAAATCTGTCAGGTCTTTTCCTTTCAGTAGATTCTGTGAAAGTTTCGCAAGATCAAGAGCGTATTTGATCAGCGTTTCTTTTTCCTCAGGATTTTCTGTCTTTAAAATCTGGCTGGAAAGTTCACTGTTTGAATTCACTACAAGATTGTACATTTCCGGGAAACCACCCATTCCGAACATTCCACCTCCGCCAGAGGCCTGCATTTCCTTCATTCTTCTCATGAATTCAGGTTGTGTGATGGTAAACGGAGCATCATTGCTGTCAAGATCTTCAAGCTGTACCGTGAACTTAGCATCTTTTACGGCTTCTTCAACGTTCTTCTTCAATGATTCTTTTTCAGTCTCATTTAATTTAGAAATAACCGGCTCGTCTTTTTTGATCAGGTTGTTGATATGATCTGCATCCACTCTTGCAAATGAAATCTTCTCTTTTGAAGTTTCCAGTTTCTGGATCACGTGAGAGATCACAGGAGAATCTAATAACAGAACATCATAACCTTTATCATTAGCGGCTTGAATATAGCTGTGCTGCTCATCTGCGTTGGTTGCATAAAGAATCACTGTGTTGCCGTCTTTATCCGTATGAGCCGGCTGGATTTTTTCAATCAGTTCATTCCAAAGGAAATATTTCCCGTCAGTGGTAGGATACAGGGTGAATTTATCTGCTTTTTCCGCAAATTTTTCTTCGGTGATAATTCCGTATTCGATGACGATTTTAATATCATTCCATTTTTGCTCATAATCTTCACGGTTCTCATTGATCAGAGAGGCCATTTTATCAGCAACTTTCTTAGTGATGTAAGAAGAGATTTTCTTTACCGCACCATCTGCCTGAAGGTAAGAACGGGAAACGTTCAACGGGATATCCGGAGAATCGATTACTCCTCTTAAAAGCATCAGGAAATCAGGAACGATACCTTTTACTTCATCCGTAACAAATACCTGGTTCTGGTACAATTGAATTTTATCCTTATCAATATTTAAATTGTTGCTCAGTTTCGGGAAAAATAAAACCCCGGTAAGATTGAAAGGGTAGTCAACATTCAGGTGAATATTAAATAAAGGCTCCTCAAACTGCATGGGATACAATTCATGGTAGAACTTCATATAATCTTCGTTGCTAAGCTCGCTTGGTGCGATGGTCCAAGCCGGTGCCGGGTTATTGATGATGTTGTCAACCTCTTCAGTTTCTGCTACAGCATCTTCAGGAGCGTCTTCCGGTAATGGAAGTGTATGTGTTTTTGTTCCGAACTTAATGGGAACAGGCATGAACTTATTATATTTTGAAAGCAGTTCACGGATTTTTGCTTCTTCTAAAAATTCTGTAGAATCTTCAGCGATGTGAAGAATGATTTCCGTTCCTCTGTCGGTTTTATCAGTGGTTTCTTCAAGGGTAAATTCCGGGCTTCCGTCACAGATCCATCTTACGGCAGATCCGTCTTTGTAAGATTTTGTAAGAATTTCTACTTTCTCTGCCACCATAAATGCAGAATAGAAACCAAGGCCGAAATGGCCGATGATTCCGGAGTCTTTTGCTGAATCTTTATATTTTTCAAGGAATTCTTCAGCCCCAGAAAAAGCCACCTGATTGATGTATTTCTCAACCTCTTCAGCTGTCATCCCGATTCCCTGGTCAATGATGCGTAAGGTCTTTTGCTCTTTATCGATCTTAACTTCAATCTTCGGGTTTCCGTATTCCACTTTAGCCTCACCGATGCTTGTTAAATGCTTTAATTTTAAAGTAGCATCAGTTGCATTGGAGATCAGTTCTCTCAGGAATATTTCGTGGTCACTGTAAAGAAATTTTTTAATAAGCGGGAAAATGTTTTCCACAGATACATTAATATTTCCTTTAGTCATAATAATTTTTGTTTTAATTTCTTTTGAATGCTCAAAAAAAATACCGATTTGAAGAAAGTGACAGAATGACAGAAGTCGTGGGTGATTAAAAGATTAAAAGATTAAAAGATTAAAAGATTAAAAGATTAAAAGATTAAAAGATTAAAAGATTAAAAGATTAAAAGATTAAAAGAACCTTGTTAAAATTCAATAGTGGGCTTCAGCCCGCTTACCCGAAAAATAAATAACACGCACCGACTTTAGTTCAAACGTATTAAAATTCAATAGGAGCGGGCTTTAGCCCGCTTACAAAATATACATAAAGCCATATTGGCTTTAGCCAAAACCTAAATAATAAGTACAAAAAAAGACAGCCCAAAAGCTGTCTTTAATATTGTCCGTAGATAGAACCTATTTTTTATTTTTCAGTTCCTCTTTGATTTTATTTTCCAACTCCTCAGCAAGCTCAGGGTTGTCTTTCAATACATCTTTTACGGCATCACGTCCCTGACCTAATTTAGTTTCTTCATAGCTGAACCAAGAACCGCTTTTCTTTACGATTCCCTGTTCTACAGCCTGATCCAGGATTTCTCCTGTTTTAGAAACTCCTTCACCGTACATAATGTCGAATTCAGCCTGTTTGAAAGGTGGAGCTACTTTGTTTTTCACAATTTTCACTTTCACACGGCTTCCTACTGCTTCATCACCGTTTTTAATCGGGGCACTTGCTTTTCTGATATCTACTCTTACAGAAGCGTAGAATTTCAAGGCGTTACCACCTGTAGTTGTTTCAGGGTTTCCGAACATAACACCGATTTTCTCTCTCAACTGGTTGATGAAAATTACGGTACATTTTGTTCTTGAAATCGTAGCGGTCAGTTTTCTTAATGCCTGAGACATTAATCTTGCATGAAGACCCATTTTAGAATCTCCCATTTCTCCTTCAATTTCTGCTTTTGGAGTAAGTGCTGCTACCGAGTCAATAACTACGATATCAATAGCTCCCGAACGGATCAGGTTGTCAGCAATTTCCAATGCCTGCTCCCCGTTGTCCGGCTGAGAAATAATTAAGTTTTCAAGATCAATCCCCAGTTTTCCTGCATAACCTCTGTCGAAAGCGTGCTCTGCATCAATGAATGCTGCAATTCCACCTGCTTTTTGAGCTTCTGCAATAGCGTGAAGGGTTAAAGTGGTTTTACCTGAAGATTCTGGTCCGTAGATTTCGATAATTCTTCCTCTAGGATATCCGCCTACTCCAAGAGCAATGTCTAATCCTAAAGATCCGGAAGGAATCACTTCGATGGTCGTATCAATAGTACTGTCACCTAATGTCATTACAGTTCCTTTTCCGTATGTTTTATCTAGCTTATCAAGCACCAATGCAAGTGCTTTTTTCTTATCGTCTATGTTGCTCATCTGTTGTTAAAATAATTTTTCAAAAGTACATAATTTAAACATCAAAAGCTAATATTATTTAGGTCAGAAATCTGTTTTTAGAGTTAAAAAATAATAAAATAGAGAGGCTGATATCGTTCATTACGAACAGGATGCAGCGTTTTATGATTCAAAACATAAAAAAATAATTTTTACCTTTTAATGTATGGCCTGTTCAGGGCTTTTTTAGTGGAAATTTGAGTTTTTTGTAATGCTCAGATAGTCTTCCAGTACTTTCATCTGGTCTTTGTTCCCTTTTTTTATTCTGGCATCTCTGCTTACAATCTTATCATAAATTTTGTTGATCATAATTTTGGTTTTGGGAAACAGGTTTCTGTTCGGGACATCCGGAATCTGTAGTCTTTTGCAGACTTCATCATCCAGAAGAAACCAGGTGCAGCAGATGTGAAGGTATCTCAAATTCTTTCTTTGAAATTTAAACTTTAAAATAGGATTTTCCAACGATTCATTCAGTAAAGAATGAGCTAGCAGAATAGAGTCTTTATCGGAGGGAGGTTGTACAGAAGTCCACAGATAGAAATATTCCGTTGCCTGTTTTTTACTGTCGGGAAGAAGCTCTTCCGGAATTCCCAATAAATATCCCACGTATTTCCAAAGATGAAAAATTCCTTTCTCTTCTTCTTCCGTAAAAGTATTTCCCAGTTTCTGAAGACTGTGGAGAAAAACAAGACTGAAACCGATATACGTCGCCATCATATCCCATGAATTGATGGGTTCACCCCAATTTTCAGTATCCCATTGCTGATAATGCTTCTTGATGGAAAGTCTGGCGTAAGAATGGATCAGACGGGTTTTTATCGCGAATTCATAGCCTTTTGCATGAAGTTCCAGGGCATCATAACGGGTCGCATTGACCCAGAAATCCAGGGTTTCGGAAAGACGTTTTACTGCCCCTTTTTTCAAAGCTTCTGTAGCAGTAAGGGGTTTGTTGAGGTAAGCATAATCATAACCTCCCATCAGACAGTAATCCCTTAACGAAATGAGCGAATCGATGTTGCCACGCATGCAAAGCTCTGCGCCGCTTTTTAACAGGCTGTAATCAAGCCATTCGGGAATATGTTGGGTCTGGGTGAAAAGCTTCTTCACACTTTCAGGAACATCATCTGTTTCGGAGACCCCGTTTCGGATATAATTTTCAATTTCTCTGGAGGCTTCGTGAAATTTTTTAGTAAAATAAACATCTTTCACCACCTCATCACCGATTTCATCCACATGATAAAAATGGGCGGAAAATCTGTCGAAGTCCTTAAAACTTACTTCTGCTCCGGAAAAATCAAGAAGTTGTTTTCCGTTGCCTTTTTCCCAAAAATCTTTAAAGTGGGGAGAATCTTTAAAACGCGGCTGAATAGTCATTCTTTCCATTGTATATAAAAATACAAGTTTTGCACCGAAATACCCTGGTGAGATTTATCAGTGTTAGATTATGTTGGATATTGAATGTTGAAAATATCAGATAAGCCCTCGCTCAAAGGCCTTTTTCACGAGTTCCTTGCAGTTTCTGGAATCTGTTTTTCTTAAAATATTTTTTCTGTGGGTGCGTACTGTATGTTCGGAAAGGATCAATGCCTGCGCTATTTCAGGTCCGGAATAACCTTTGGTGATCAAAGCCAGGATTTCCATTTCCCTTTTCGTTAAATGCTCTGAAAACTGCTCAGGCTTGGAAAAACAATCCAGTTTCACCTGGTGGAAATCATTTCTTGGACCTATCCCGGAAATCAGGACGGTATACGGATTTTCTTTTGTGATGTGATGAATGTTGGTATGGATATTTATGGCCTGTACAGGAATACCGGTCTCGTCTTCCATTGTGATAACAGACTGGTGATGAAATAGTTCATAATTTCCTTCCGCTGTTTTCATTCTGAAGCAGTAGCTACACTTGATGTAAAGCTGGTGTTCCAGGCCGATCTCTGTCATTTTATCAATGAGGGTCTGTTCGGCTTTCATGACAAATTCAATGTCATCAGGATGGGTCAGGTCGATGACTTCTTTTAAATTTTCGGGATATTCAGGGAGACCATGAAGCTTGAGAATGTTTTCATGATGGTGCGAAAGCGTACTGTTGGTAAGATTCAGAGCGTAATAATAAAACTCGCCGATCGCAAACATCTCGCCGATGATACGTTCCACCGGAGGTCTATTCAGGATTTCTCTGTCTCTTCTCACACCCGGGTAGGTATCCCAGACTTCAAGCAGAGGATGTTTTTTTTCTGAATTCCCCATGAATAAATAGTTTTACGCTAAAATAACTAAAAAACTTACAAAATACCACAAAAGGGGGATTTTTTTACACTGATAAAATGATAAACTTTGTACTAGCTAATAACCATGGCGACTCAATTTCTACTATCCCGTTTTGTTTTGTGATTTATTTTTTCCATAATTTATTGTAATTAGGAAAATGTTGAGCATAGCAAACTTGACGAACCGTCTTCAGGGCGGCTTTATTTGAAACGATAATGAATGTTATAAAATCAGTTTACTCTTTTCTTTTTAGTTGTTTGAAAATGATAAACTAATGGCCTCTCGTTGCTGGAGAGGCTTTTTCTTTTTATTACCAACAGATTTCTTCAATATTCCGGCTCAGTCTAAAACTTTGAGAACCTTACAGACTATCTAATTTTTTAAAACAATTTTTAACATTAAGAAATTAAGATCTTAAAAGATGAGGTGCTTAAAGAACTTAAAAAAATCAATTTATTGATTTCTTCATTCATAATAATAAACGTAATGCTTAAATCCTTAATGTTTTAAATTAAGAAATAAACTAAAATTTATTGAGGTTAAGAAAATTAAGATTATTTGTAGGTTTTATTGTATTTATTTGCTCTCTAAGTTTTGAAATAGAGCCAATATTCCCACATTTTAAAATCACCCGAACGGGTACTTTACTTGTATTCATGGAATTCCAAACTTTGTAGAAAACTAATAGCCATGAAAGCATAGTTATAACAAAAAACCTTCCCATCGGGAAGGTTTTTATTATGTATTGCTAATTGCTCATTACTGATTATAAAGAAGCAGAATGAATCAGCATATCTACCAATTTGTTTGAGTAACCCATTTCGTTGTCATACCAAGAAACAAGTTTTACAAAGTTTGGAGAAAGCATGATACCAGCGTCTTTGTCGAAGATAGAAGTTCTCTTATCTCCTACGAAATCCTGAGAAACCACTGCATCTTCAGTGTATCCTAAGATTCCTTTCAATTCACCTTCAGAAGCAGCTTTGATCGCAGCACAGATCTCATCGTAAGAAGTAGCTTTTTCTAATCTTACAGTAAGGTCTACTACAGAAACGTCAACAGTTGGTACTCTGAAAGACATACCTGTTAATTTTCCGTTTAGTGAAGGGATTACTTTTCCTACCGCTTTAGCAGCACCTGTAGAAGAAGGGATAATGTTGTTTAGAGCGGCTCTACCACCTCTCCAGTCTTTAGCAGAAGGACCATCAACCGTTTTCTGAGTTGCTGTTGTAGCATGTACCGTAGTCATAAGACCTTCTACGATTCCGAAGTTATCGTGGATTACTTTAGCTAAAGGTGCTAAACAGTTCGTTGTACAAGAAGCGTTGGATAAGATTTTGACATCGTCAGTAAGTTCCAGGTGATTCACACCCATTACGAACATCGGAGTATCGTCTTTAGATGGAGCAGAAAGGATTACTTTTTTAGCTCCGGCGTTGATGTGAGCCTGAGCAGAGTCTTTAGATAAGAAAAGACCTGTAGATTCTACGATATAGTCTGCACCTACTTCATTCCACTTTAAGTTGTTAGGATCTTTCTCAGCAGTTACTCTGATTCTTTTTCCGTTTACCACAAGGTCATTTCCTTCAACAGAAACTTCTCCCGGGAAAATACCGTGTACAGAATCATATTTTAACATGTAAGCCATGTATTCTGCGTTGATTAGGTCATTGATTCCTACTACTTCAATGTTATCTCTTTCAGTCATTGCTCTGAAAACAAGACGTCCAATTCTACCAAAACCGTTGATACCTACTTTGATTGTTGACATAATAGTTTGTTTTAGATTTATAAAAAAATAATTAGATTGCTAAAATTTCGGAAATCAGTAAAAGATCTTTATTGATTTCATTATGTTTTTTAATGGCATCTTCGATCGGTGTGTATACCATATCGTTGGAACGCATTCCGGCCATTACATTTGTTTTTCCTTCCATTAATCCCACTACGGCACCGTAACCCAGTCTGCTGGCCAAAACTCTGTCTGCACAGCTTGGAGAACCACCTCTCTGGATATGTCCCAAAATGGTTACACGGATATCATAATCAGGGAATTCCTCCTTAGTTAGGTTGGCAAGATCATAGATGCTGCCTTGCTTTTCACCTTCTGCTACGACAACAATACTTGATGCCTTTCCAGTCTTTTCAGCCTTTCTGAAATTAGCGAAAAGCTCATCTCTGCTGTCTTTTTTTTCAGGAATAAGAATATCCAGCGCACCCGTTGCCAGTCCGCTGTTTAAAGCGATAAAACCTGCATCACGGCCCATTACCTCTACAAAGAAAACTCTGTTGTGAGAAGTTGCCGTATCACGAATCTTATCAATAGATTCCATCGCTGTATTTAAAGCCGTATCGTAACCGATGGTATTATCCGTTCCAAAAATATCATTGTCGATTGTTCCAGGTACCCCGATTACTCTGATCCCAAACTCTTCGTAAAAGATCTTTGCTCCGGTAAAAGTTCCGTCTCCTCCGATACATACCAATGCATCCACACCATGTTTCACACAGTTGTCATAGGCTTTCTGGCGTCCTTCCGGAGTTCTGAATTCCACGGATCTGGCGGATTTAAGAATGGTTCCGCCCTGGTTGATTATATTTTTTACGGAACGGGGACCCATTTTCAGGAAATCATCGTGGATAAGGCCGTTATAGCCTTCCCTTACTCCGTAGCATTCAATATTATAATAGTTTGCGGTCCTTACTACCGCTCTTAATGCCGCATTCATACCCGGAGCGTCACCTCCAGAGGTAAGAACTGCAATTTTTTTTACAGCACTCTCTTTCATCTAGTAAAAAATTTCGAACACAAATTTACAAAAACAAGTTCAGATAATGGCAGTAAGTTGAGAAGAGTTTTGAATATAAATAATTAAAAGCTTCTAAAATTTGTAGGTTTAAAAAAATACCTCGCCGTTTTCGTTTCTGCAGCATTTACATCAAGACTGTACCATGGCGAAATATTTTTCTCAAAAGGATTGGAAAGTGCATGAATAGATTGCGCCGGAGTGAATCCCTGACTTAATAAAAATAACTTGTTCCCTTCTTTATTCTGACATACTCCGGAAATAAAAACAATATGTCCCGGACTTCCCGCTGTGATCAGGATATCACCGGTTTTGAGATCTGAAGTTGTAGTGACAGGTTTTGTTTCCTTATTTAAAGATATGGTTCCTGCATAATTGAAGATCAGATCCAGATATTTTCTGAAATTGGGATAGGAATCATCAAAGCCTGCTGTTTTTCTGAAAGTGACATTATTCCCACTGACAAAGGCGCGGATGCCGTTTTTATAGTCATTCCAGGAAACCAGATCACCACTTGTAAAATGAAATTTGATCTCGTCAAACTTTTTGGCTTTGTATAAATATTCAGCTCTCAGGCGGATGGCGGCATCAGCGCACTGTTGAAGGTCCTTATTCCCCGTGTCAATATCAAATACAGCTTCATGAAGATCCTGTGTTTCGATGGGAGTTCCATCATATCTCAAGATCTGGCTGCCATAAGGTTTTAGCTTAAAGTTTTCAAGGAAATATCCAAAAGAATCAGGTTGTTCTTCAATCCAGGTATAGCCTTTGGGAGGAGAGAATCTCTCTCTTATTGTATTTTTATCTTTATGAATGGAAACGGAGTTTTCCGGAGCCAAACCTTCTGTAATACTGGTTTTGCTGCCTGATATGGCTTTGTCATTGCTGCACGCTGCTGTCATTATTGCAACTGTGAGAATGGAAATAGTTTTTTTCATGTGGTTTTTCTTCAATTACAAATATCATGGATTTTTGAACATGAAGTGAATTTTTTTAACCACTGATGGCATGAATTTGTAAAGGTGCTTGTGTTTTAGGATTAATTTTTTTAACCACAGATTGCACAGATTTACACAGATGTTTGAGGATATTTTTATGGTATTATAAAAATCGTTGATTTTTTACAAACTTAAGTGAACTTTTTTGCAGTAAGATTTTAAGCTTTAAATAAACTTAAGTGTTTCAAAAAACTTTTGAGTCTTTTGTGGTTGGTATTTTTCCTACAGAATACACGGATTGTACAGATGTATACAGATGTTTGCGTTTTATCTGCGTTTTCTGTTTAATCTGCGTGAGTAAAAACATTAAACATTCTCATTTTCAGGGATTAAAAGTTTTCCCCAATCGTTCAGCTGCCAAAGGATTTCTACCAGTTTTCCGCCAAGTTCTGTTAGGGTATATTCAACGCGGGGAGGTAATTCATTAAACGAGTGTTTAACCAAAATGCCATCTTCCACCATCTCATTCAGCTGCTGATTCAAAACTCTGCGGTCTACCTTAGCAATTCCCCGGAGAAATTCACTCGGACGTTTTTTCCCTTCATTGATCTGCCAGACGATCGGAATTTTCCATTTTCCACTGATGGTATTAACGGCAACTTCCAACGGACAGATTTTATTTTCTTTAGCTTTCTCCTTTGTTTTCATAAAATTGACTTTTTTATCCCTATGGGTGAAAAATATGCGCTGTTGCCCATCTTGATTCACTTTCGGACTTTTGTAAAGTTAATCATTAATAGAATCATGACCGAAAAACGAAAAGGCGCCCGCTCTATAAAAGATATTCCGAAAGATATCCTCGAACAGCTGAACCGGGGTGATATCGAAAGTGTAAACCTTACAGAATGGCTGGCGGTAGATCAAAGACTGTTGCTGGAAAATTTGCTTCAGCAGAATCACCGTACAGAATATTTGAAGCCTATTATAGAACATGTAGATCAGCTGAAAAAACAAACCGTCAATACCATTAATGAAACCATCGGAATAGGTTTGCTCAATCTGGCTGCTCAAAATAATGACGATGATTTTCTTCTCAAACTTTCAGCCCATCCGGCAGATCTCGTACGTTGCTGGGCTGCCTATACCATTGGAAGAAACAATACTTTAAAAATTAAAGAAAAATTAGACAGGATTCAGTCATTTGCTTCTGATTCTCATTTTGGAGTGAGGGAAATCTGCTGGATGGCGGTGCGTCCGGATATCTCCAGAAATCTTGATGAAAGCTTATCTGTTTTATCCGAATGGACGAGGCATGATAATGAGAATGTGAGACGTTTTGCCAGCGAATCTACAAGGCCCAGAGGAGTTTGGTGCGAGCATATCAGTGCTTTAAAGCAAAATCCCGGGCTAGGACTGGAAATTCTCGAACCTTTACGGTCAGATTTCTCAAGATATGTGCAGGATAGTGTGGGGAACTGGCTAAATGATGCCAGCAAATCACAACCTGAGTTTGTCATAGAAATCTGCGATGAATGGCTTCGGGAAAGTCCGACGAAAGAAACGCAGTATATCGTAAAAAAAGCTTTGCGAACCCTTAAAAAGTAAGACTTATCCACAAAGAAAGAATGGTGATGTAATTTTTCATTGCATATGTCACGGATTTTCAAATTTTTAAATGATTTTCTCAAACCCTTTATTCCCGTTGACCAGGTAATAATTTGCTTCATTGGACAGGAAAAATAAGATTGAAAAAGCTTCAATGTTAACTGTATATTAACTGGAAAAAGTTATCCACAATATGAGTTTTTGATTAATGGGGATTATACATCTCACGAAATGAATGATTTAAATGATGGAGATCAAAAAGAGATTTGAAATCAGGTCTTTTTTTGCCGAAATAAAAAGTTATCCACAATATGGAATTATTGATTCGGTTTTAGAACGTATTTCCAGTGATCAGCTATTTAAAGTTTAGGATCTGTTTACCATTTTTCGGTCAGATATTTCCAGTATCTTTTCGGGACATGCTGAACATGCAGTTTTAAATTCTTTCGTTCAACAATATTGGTTTTAGTAAAGTATCGCTGCCAGAGAGTCTGGTAGTTTTGTTCTTCGTCGTGAAATTTTTGCTGGTATTGGTGAAGGTCTAATTTTTCTTCCGGATAAAAGAATTCACAGTTTTCCAGATCGTACAGAATGCCATAATGTCGCCTCAAATCATAAATCATCCATTTTTGGTCTTGATAGCGATCTTTAAAATGTTTCCGGATCAGCGGAAGAACATCAAAATCAGGATCTATTTTCGCAAAGAAAACACCGTCCTGCATTTTTTCAAAACGTACAAAAGCGGTCATTCTGTGACGTTCCCGATTCACAGACTTACAGATTTTTGATATGGAAAGCATGTCGTTATCTGCATAATTCTGAAGGATATTTTCTTCAGGATGTTTGATGGATTGTCTGACCACGGATAAAATAAGATGCTCCAGTTCCGGGTCTTCTGACAGGAAAACTTTCAGCAGCTGATGAACGCCCGATCTCCCGATATTCTGTTCCAGTTTTTTGAACACCCTTTCAGATTTATCATTTTGCGTAATGGTTTCATGAATTTCTGCAAAGATATTTTCCTGATGAAATCTTTCTTTATTCACGATCTCCACATCTTTATACCGGTATTCGAAAACTTCAAATACCGCAGTTAAAAGGCCGTCGAAACTTCCGTCATAGAGGAGTGTAGTCATGGTGGGTGATATGTTGATTTGATGATGAGGTAAAAGTTAAGCTGATGACTTCCAGTCCTTATTTCTAAATCTCTTAATTCCTCAATCTCTTAATCTTTAAATTTTTAAATCCTTCAATCTTTAAATCAATCTAAAACAAACTCAGCTGCTGTGAAAACTGATTGTGGAACTTAGAAGAACTTCCGCCTACAAGCAGTTGCCTTAAATTTTTATCGGTTAAATATTTTAGATAAGCATTCCCTGCATTAAAATCGATGAAATATTTAGCCCGATTGACAGCTGCTCCCAATTTTTTCAGATGATCCATATTTAAAGCCTGAAAACGGCGTGCCTGAACAATCTTCTGTGCTGTTTTTACTCCGATGCCGGGAATCCTTAAAATCATCTGGTAATCTGCAGTCTGAAGATTAACCGGAAACTGGTGAAGGTGTCTCAAAGCCCAGCTCAGTTTAGGATCGACTTCCAGATCCAGGAAAGGCATATGAGGATCGAGAATTTCTTCCGCTTTAAATCCGTAAAATCGCATTAACCAATCCGACTGATACAGGCGGTTCTCACGAAGCATGGGAACTTCCGTAGTCAGAGAAGGGAGTCTTTTATCTTCCAAAACAGGAACATACCCTGAATAATAGACTCTTTTCAGATTGAAGTTTTTATAGAAATGGTCAGCGACTTTGATGATCTGTAAATCATTTTCATTGGTCGCTCCTACGATCATCTGTGTAGATTGGCCTGCAGGTGCGAACTTCGGAACTTTTCTGAAAATTTTCTTTTCATCTTTATACTGACTGATGCCTTTCTGGATATAACGCATCGGGTTGATCATATCCTGACGGTTCTTTTCGGGAGCGAGTAATTTCAGTCCGCTTTCCGTAGGGATTTCCAGATTCACAGAAAGTCGGTCTGCATACAACGCAGCTTCCTGCATCAGCTCGTCGCTTGCTCCGGGAATGGATTTTAAATGGATATAGCCGTTGAAATTTTCTTCAGTCCGTAGTTTTTTCGCGACTCTTACCAGACGTTCCATCGTTGTGTCTGCATTTTTAAAAATACCGGAACTCAGGAACAGCCCTTCAATATAATTTCTTCGGTAAAAGTTTATCGTCAAATCCACGACTTCTTCTACAGTAAACGCTGCTCTTTTAATATCATTGGAACTTCTGGATACACAGTACGCACAATCATAGATACAATGGTTGGTCAGCAGAATTTTGAGCAGGGATACACATCGCCCGTCTTCCGTATAGGTATGACAAATCCCGCTCGCGGAACTATCTCCTAAAGCGCCCTTTTTATTTTTTCTCGTTCCTCCGCTCGATGAGCAGGAAACATCGTATTTCGCTGCATCGGCAAGGATTTCGAGCTTTTCTTTCAGGCGTTCAAAATTCATATTTTCAACTGGATGTTACAATTTGTATCTAAACTTTGTTCAAAAATAGTTCCAAAATATATAATTATCAATATTTTTCTATAGAAGTTATCAACAATGGAGACTTTCAAAATTACTATCTTTACACTTATTAAATTTATGCTATGAATCATAAACCGGTAGAAGGTTTCTCTAAATTGACCAAGCAGGGAAAAATCGATTGGCTTGTCGGCGAATACCTTGAAGGAAACGAAGAATATCAAAATATATTAAAACAATACTGGAACGAAAATGCTGAACTTCAGAAGCTTCACGAAGAGTTTTCTGAAAATACCATTTCCAATTTCTATATGCCTTACGGAATTGCTCCGAATTTCTTAATTGACGGGAAATTATTCGCTCTTCCAATGGCTGTCGAAGAAAGTTCAGTGGTAGCCGCCGCTTCCAAAGCTGCAAAATTCTGGATTGATAAAGGAGGTTTTAAAACGACCATTATCAACAATGAAAAACTGGGGCACACGCACTTTATATTCAATGTAGAATCTCATAAACTTTTGCATTTCTTTAATTTTAATTTAAAGAAAAAACTCCTTGAAGCTACAGAAGACATTACCGCGAATATGAGAAAGCGCGGGGGTGGAATTTTAGATATTAAATTAGTCGATAAAACCGCTGAAATGGCAAATTACTACCAGCTTAAAGCTAGCTTTGATACGGTAGATTCCATGGGCGCGAATTTTATCAATTCATGTCTAGAGCAGTTCGGGAAAACCATGAAGCAGGAGATTGCGACAAGTGAAGATTTCACACAGGAAGAGAAAAGCTCACTTCAGATTGTAATGAATATTCTTTCCAACTTTACACCGGACTGTATTGTAAGAGCTGAGGTTTCATGTAAGATTGAAGACTTAAAAGATGACAGCGGAATTTCCAATGAAGAATTCGCGAGAAAATTCAAACAGGCTGTTACCATCGCTGAAATTGAGCCTTTCCGTGCTACAACTCACAACAAAGGTGTAATGAATGGAGTAGACGCTGTTGTAATTGCGACAGGAAATGATTTCAGAGCGACTGAAGCCTGTGCTCATGCCTATGCAGCGAGAGACGGACAATACAGATCTTTAACACACTGTACGATAGATAACGGAATTTTCAGATTCTGGATCGATCTTCCTATTTCTGTAGGAGTAGTAGGAGGACTTACGAACCTTCATCCACTGGTGAAGTTCTCACTGGCACTTCTTGGAAAACCTTCTGCACAGGGACTGATGAGTATTCTTGCCGTTTCAGGTCTTGCGCAAAATTTCGGAGCCCTCCGTTCTCTGGTAACCACAGGAATCCAAAAAGGGCATATGAAAATGCACTTACTGAATATTTTAAACCAAATGGGCGCTACAGAGGCAGAAAAACAGCATTTTGTAACGTATTTTAAAGATAAAACGGTAAGCCATCATGAAGTGATTCATGAGTTTAACAGATTAAGAGCTCAATAATGCTGCAGATCATCTTACCCATTATATTCATCATCTTCGGGATCTTTTTAAAGAAAACGACATCGTCGGGCTTTAGAAATTCTAAAAAACTTTCCAATGTCTTTATTATATTGGGAATTTCAACGTTGGTGGCGAAACTTATTTTAATCTACATAAAATCGAAATAGTGAAACGCAACATTGTATTCTTCCTTTTGATTTCAGGCTTAAGTTTTTCACAACAAAAAAATGTGAAGATTAATGATCTGAAGCCTGTTTCTGAAAGTCATACTTTTCCTTTAATTTCTTACAGCGGAAAGCCTTTACTTGAGAATAAGATCAATACTTTTCTGCAGGTAAGTGAATTGGAATATGTTCCGAATTCCGGTGGAAATCCTTTTAAACGGGCTTCCACGGCTACCAATTCTTACTCCAATTATGTAGATTATTACAGTTGGGAAAAAATGGAATCTCCTGAAAATATTCTGAGTATTACGATGGAAGGTGAAGCTTCGGGAGCGTATCCGGAGAATTTTTTTATTGCAAAGAATTTTGACCTGAGAACAGGGAATTATATTAATGTTGAGGATTTGTTCCGACCGGATGCTGCCAAAACCATTAAAAATTTGATCCAGAAAGAAATAAAGAAACAGATTGCTGATTTTCTTGTCGTGTTAAAAGCAGAGAAAAATCAGTCAGATGAGGTTCTTGCGCAGATTGGCCTTTATGAAAACTGCTATACTGATTATGGTTTAGACGGTATGGAATATTATTTCGCAAAAGATAAGCTGAAGTTTATTGCGCCAAGATGTGCCAATCATGCTATGAGAGCACTGGATGAGCTGGATAGTCATGTGATTGAATTTTCCTATAAATTCCTGGAGAAATATTGGAGTCCTTATGCTAAAAACTTAGTATCCGGCTCCTCACAGGTAGATCCTACAAGTTTCAGAAACAAACTGTACAAAGGGACAATTGGTGGAAAATATCCGGTTACGGTTCTTGTTAACCGCTTGTATGATGAGCAAGGTGGCGCGGCCAGCTTTAACGCTTCGTACTGGTATGATAAAAATAAAAAACTCATCGAGTGGAACGGTAAAATGAAAGAGAATCATATCTCTATCACAGAAAGTGAATTCTACAGTGAAGAAGCCAGACAATGGATGGTGACGGGATTTGTAGAGGCTGATATCAAAGGGAACAGGATCACCGGAACCTGGCAGGATAACAAAACAAAAAAATATTTAAATCTGGAATTAGAAGAATTATAAAATGATCAAAAAAAAGATATTTTCACTTTTAGCCTGCACTCTTGTTACAGTTGTTTTTGCCCAAAATACAAGAGCTACTTTATCCAAAACAATAAATAGTCTCTACTCTGATATTGAAAATAAATGCGGTAAAGATTTTAAACTACTTGATGAAAAGTATAAAGCAATTTTGGAGAAATCTCCAGATAGAAATCTGTCGAAAGCTGATGAAGCAGAATATTCTAAACAATTCAATGGTTTGAAACATTCCTATGCCGATTGTCAAAATAAAAGTCAGCCTCAAAAAATTGAGAAGCTAAAATCATTGTTGGAACAAGTCGAAAGTGAAAATAAGGCTGTTTCTGAAATAAAAAACAATACTTCTTCATCTGCTACACAATCATTTTCACCAGACATTATCCGCAAGGAATTGGTTAACATCTTTAGTGGTAATGATCTTTTTCAAAATCTGGACGCCCCTCTAAAACTCACATTTACATTTGTTCTGGATAAAGATGGTATTATA
This sequence comes from Chryseobacterium sp. OV279, assembly GCF_900128945.1. Taxonomy (GTDB): domain Bacteria; phylum Bacteroidota; class Bacteroidia; order Flavobacteriales; family Weeksellaceae; genus Chryseobacterium. The sequence continues at coordinate 441,052 of NZ_FQUD01000001.1, forward strand.
AAAGACATAAAAGTGATGGGGACGGATAATGAGGAAATCAAACTATTTGCTGTTCTGAAATTTTACTCCATTCAGAAAGTGTTTTTACCTGAAATGGAGAATGGAGTTGCTGTAAGAAAAAGATTCAACCAGTCTCTGACCTTTGCGGTGCAATAAATAAATCTAATAAAAATATTTTAAGCTAAAATAATGAAAACAATTACTTTAATTTTCGGTGCTGCCTATGGAATGCTGTCGGTTATTCTCGGAGCTTTCGGGGCGCACGCTTTAAAAAAAATATTATCTGTAGAAAGACTGGAAAGTTTTGAAACGGGAGTGAGATACCAGATGTATGCTGCCTTCTTTTTATTGATTGTGGGATATATTTTGAAATTTGATACTTCGTCACAAAAATGGATTTCTATTTTCATGATTGCAGGAACGGTTCTGTTCTCTTTCAGTATTTATTTTCTGAGCTTACAGGATTATCTGGGTGCCAACCTGAAATTCTTAGGACCTATTACTCCGCTGGGAGGTCTGTTTATGATTTTAAGCTGGGGAATGCTGATTTGGTATTTCGCCAAGACAAAAATATAATCGTTGCGGTTCAGTCTGCAGAAAGAAAATAGACTCACTTTACTGAGTGGCTCACCGAAAAATTTAAAAATGAATCATCGCTTTACAAGTTTTCTTATAACGTTCCTTTTCTTTTTTCTAAGTGTTCAGAATATGGAAGCACAGGAGAAGAGAAAATTACTGAATGGAAGTATTTTAACAGAAGTGAAAAATATTCAAAAGCGTTTTTCGGATAGTATCAGTCATTATGATTACAAAAAGAATTCTGTTGTATACAGTGAAAAATATAGATTTTTTTACATTGAAAAAATACAGAATCTGAAAAACCTGTATCAGAGTATCTATGACAAGGATGTAATTATCGGAAAGTTTGATACCAGTGTTTCATTTAAAGCAACGGGCGAGGTACCAGCAAACACCGTATCGCCAGGAGAAGCTCCTCCTCAAAATGAAACAAAAACAAAAACTGTGGATATTACTCAGATTGAAAATTATCAACAGCTTACAGACTTAAAAAAACGTTTGACTGTTGATTTTCCGGTTTATTTGATCGAGGACAGCAGTGAAGGCGTATACCAATGTAAATTGAATTTCATCATTGATGTGGACGGTCAATTCAAAAAAGTAAAATACAGCGGGTCATCCGGCACAGAATTCAATATCATCAGTGCATTGTTCCTGTATGCCATCGGATCTTTGGATGAACCGTTGATGTATAACAAAAAGCCAATCATCCAACAGTTTTCCCAACCGATTATAGTAAGATTTGAATAGGTCGTAACATGTACTTTAAGAAATTATCATGTAGGTACACATTCAAAAACAGTAAAAACAAATGATGAGGTTCCTTTAATATTTAAAATAAATTAAATGAAAATCAATAGAAGGAGACGTTTAATAAAAACATTCAATCTTCTGGATCAGCCTATAAAATTCAATCCGTTTGTATTCAGTAGAACTTTTTTCATGTGGGCTCTTAACGGTCTTGTCGGAGGTGCGATTGCCGGTGGTTACTGGATCGTATTGGAACATTTTACAGAATTTTTAGTACAATTTCAGGGATGGATGGTTATTCCTACCATGGCTATCTGTGGTCTTCTGGCGGGACTTGTGATTCACTTTATAGGAGATCCCGGAGAAATTCATTTGATCGTTAATAATATCAGATTTAATAAAGGAAAGCTGGATCCTAAAAACAATCCTTCCATGATCCTTTCGTCCCTGTTTTGTGTGGCGTCGGGCGGAAGTCTCGGTCCGGAAGCACCTTTGGTTCAGGTCACCGGATCTACGGGAACCTGGCTGGGAAAAATCTTCAGACTGAAAGGAGAGGAACTGCGTTCCTTGAGTATTGCCGGAATGGCTTCAGGTTTTACGGCTCTGTTTGGGGCCCCGCTGGGAGGAAGTCTTTTTTCACTTGAAATTCTGCATCACAAACATGCGGTTGAATATTACAGAGCAATCATTCCTGCTTTGGTGGCGAGCTGTTTCAGTTATGTGATGTTTGCTTTGATCATTCATTTGGGAATAGGCGCAACATGGGACCTGAAGGCTTATCACTATTCCGGAGTGTATGATTTCATTTATGCCTTTCTGTTTGGAGTAGTGGCCACTATTTTCGGATGGATCTTTATTTTTGTGGTTAAATTTTTCAAAAAGATCTTCGAATACAGACAATTTCCAATCTACATTAAAACTTTAACTGGAGGCATTATTTTAGGCGTTATTGCCTACAATTTCCCGATTACAAGATACTTTGGGCATCATGAAATCAATGAACTGATCAATGGAAATTTTGCATTGAACTTTTTAATTGTGGTCCTTATTTTTAAAATCATAGCGATTGCTGTAACCGTAACTTCAGGATGGAGAGGCGGTTTTATTATCCCGTTATTCTTTGTGGGAACTACTTTAGGATTGATCATTCATCAGCTGTTTCCCACTGTTGATACCACTTTAGCAATTGTAAGCTGTATGGCTGCCATTAATGCCTGTGTGACCAGAACACCTATGAGTACAACCATTATTCTGGGAACCTTAACCGGGTTTACGTATTTCGTTCCGATACTTTTTGCAAGCTTAACAGGCTATTTTCTGGCTCCTAAGATTCCGTTCATCGGTTCGCAGTCTGAAAAATTATCCGAAGAATAAAGCAAATTTGGAGGATATGTTAAAAATCAAGTTTCCTGTGCCTTAATTTTTAAGTCAATAAACTTGAACTTCCATGTCTTTTTAGTAAATTTGTCAACCTTTAAATTTTAAAATAAAATAATAAAAATAATATGAATCTTCACGAGTATCAATCAAAAGAGATTTTATCAAAGTACGGAGTTGCTATCCAACGTGGTTTCGTAGCGAACAATGTAGAAGAAGCTGTAGCAGCTGCTGAAAAATTGACTGCTGAAACCGGAGCTCAGGCTTGGGTAGTAAAAGCACAAATTCACGCAGGTGGACGTGGTAAAGGTGGCGGTGTAAAGTTCTCTCCAAACATGGATAAACTTAAAGAAAACGCTCAGAACATCATCGGAATGCAGTTGGTAACTCCACAAACTTCTGCTGAAGGTAAAAAAGTACACTCTGTTTTGGTTGCAGAAGATGTTTATTATCCTGGAGAATCTGAAACTAAAGAATTTTATGTTTCTATTCTTTTAGACAGAGCTGAAGGTAAAAATACCATCGTATATTCTACGGAAGGTGGTATGGATATCGAGCATGTAGCTGAGGTAACTCCTCATTTGATCCACAAAGAAATCATTGATCCGGCTTTAGGTCTTCAGGGATTCCAGGCTAGAAAAATTGCTTTCAACCTTGGTCTTGAAGGAAATGCTTTCAAAGAATTCACAAAATTCATTGCATCTCTTTACAATGCTTACACAGGAATTGATGCTTCTCTTTTCGAAATCAACCCGGTTTTGAAAACTTCTGATAACAAAATTATCGCTGTAGATGCTAAAGTAACTCTCGATGGTAACGCATTGTTCCGTCACAAAGATCTTGAAGCTTTAAGAGATACAAGAGAAGAAGATCCAATGGATGTAGAAGCTGGTGAAGCTGGTCTTAACTTCGTAAAGCTAGACGGTAACGTTGCTTGTATGGTAAACGGAGCTGGTCTTGCAATGGCAACGATGGATATCATCAAATTATCTGGTGGTAGCCCTGCGAACTTCCTTGACGTGGGAGGTACTGCAGATGCTCAGAGAGTTCAGACTGCTTTCGGAATCATCCTTAGAGATCCTAACGTAAAAGCAATCCTTATCAACATCTTCGGAGGTATCGTAAGATGTGACAGAGTAGCTCAGGGAGTTGTAGACGCTTACAGAGCAATGGGTAGCCTTCCGGTTCCATTGATCGTAAGATTACAGGGAACAAACGCTGTAGAAGCTAAAAAATTAATTGACGATTCAGGTCTTCCTGTACATTCTGCAATTACTTTGGAAGAAGCTGCAAACAAAGTAAAAGAAGTTTTAGCGTAGGCTGAACTTTTAAATAAATTGAAAAACCGTTCCATTTTTTGGAGCGGTTTTTTTATATTTAAAAATCAAAATGCAACCTGATGAAAAAAATATATATTCCTAATCCTTGTTCCGAAAGCTGGGAAACAATGTCTTCTCATGAGCAGGGAAAGTTTTGTTCTGTCTGCAGCAAATGTGTGGTTGATTTTACACAAAAGAAATCCGAAGAAATTGAATATGTTTTCAAAGAGAAGCAGGGTGAAGATATTTGCGGCAGATTTTTTAGTCATCAATTGGATAAAGACGTTGAGAAATCTGAGAAGCTGAAAAGTTGGCTTTTAAAATATATTCCCCGAAATTTTCAGAAAAGCAGAATGACACTGGCTGCCTTTTCTCTGATTTTATTTTTGGCAGGCTGTGCAAAACCAAAAGAGAAAGCTCATGCTATCATTGGGGAAACCAAGATTGAAGAAGATTCTATTCCTAAAAATGATGACTATGTTGTGGGTGCGGCTGTGGTCCGGAATGATTCCGTAGACAAAATGTTTCAGAAAGACAGCCTCAAATTAAAACATCACAAATAATTGAAGCATAAAAAAACCGCTTAAAAAAAGCGGCTGATATTTTATTTGTCCTGATGTTCGGGAGGAAAAGATTCTCCATTCGTTATACTGATGCTCGTAGGTGTGACCAGTTGAATGTTGTCGGCATCCAGACGCTGCTTGATCTTCAGATAAGCCTCACTTTTCAGCTGAACCATGTTGGCGCCTACCTTCATCCAGAATTTGGCCTGGAGGTTAAAATTGCCCTGTTTGAGGTCTGTGAAAATAACTTCTGAAGTGTCTAATCTATCTACACTGTCAAGATTTTTTATGACATCAAGCATTCCTTTCTGTGCTTTGGTGATATCTTCATCCGCAGGAATTTCAAAATTTAAAATAATTCTGCGCTGCGGAGATGCTGTAATATTGTAAAATGGGGCATTAAAAATAACCTGATTCGGGATATATGCTTTCTTTCCGTCATCCGTGATGAGCTTGGTCGTCAAGAAACCGATTTCCTGAACCGTTCCGGAATGATTCCCGATGGTAATATAATCTCCTACCTTAAATGCTTTATCGATCCCAATCAGCATTCCTGAAAAAATACTCGATACCAGATCTTTCAAGGCGACCCCGGCAATAACCCCGGCTACCCCTAAACTTCCGATAAACTTCCAAAGGAAACCACTAAAGCCCATAATTTCGAGGGCAATAAAACTCCCCATCATCATGATCAGAAATCTGAAAACACCTATTAAAGTAACCAGAGAGCCTTCTTTCTGGCTTTTCGGGAAAAATTTGTGAAATAATTTTACCGCTCCTATACTTAAATACTTGCTGGTAATAAGAAAGAATGAAAATACCAGAATTCCGACAATAAGTTTCGGTGTAAGCTCGGCAAACCTCATATACCAGCTTTCTAAAACCCTGTAAACAACGTCTATGTAGCTGTGTTCAATGTTCTTCATGAATAAAATTTTAATTAAAGATATAAATAATTAACAAAAATTTTGCCAGTTCCAAAAAGTCTACTAAATTTGTAGACTAATAAAGCAGAATATTATGTCAATTAAACTAGGAGATACAGCACCGGACTTTCAGGCAGAGACTTCTTCAGGGGATATTAAATTTCACGAATTTTTAGGGAATTCCTGGGGGATTCTGTTTTCACATCCTGCAGATTATACACCGGTATGCACTACGGAACTTGGGTATACTTCAAAGCTTAAATCAGAATTCGATAAGAGAGGAACGAAAGTAATTGCCCTAAGTGTAGATGGAGTAGAGGATCATCAGAGCTGGATCAAAGATATCAACGAGACCCAGCATACGGATGTACAGTTTCCTATTATTGCAGACAAAGACCGACAGATTTCAGAGCTTTATGATTTTATTCACCCGAATGCTTCAGTAACTGCTACTGTGCGTTCTTTATTGATCATTGATCCCGATAAAAAAGTGAGACTGATCATTACGTATCCGGCTTCTACAGGACGGAATTTTAATGAAATCCTGAGAGTACTTGATTCTCTTCAGTTGGTTGATTCACATAAAGTGGCGACTCCTGTGAACTGGGAAAACGGCGAAGACGTTATTGTTCCGCCAGCTATTTCTACAGAAGATGCCAGAAAGATATTTCCGAAAGGCGTGACAGAAATAAAGCCGTATCTGAGATATACGCCCCAACCCAATACATGATTTATTTGATTTTTTATAGTTTAGTTTTAATTTGTACGAAAATCGCCCCGAAAAATATTTCGGGGCGATTTCAATTTTTTTATTCGGTAAGTTATAAGGATTAATTTCTTACATCTCTAGCTACATCTTTAGCTTTTGAAGTCGGTAAATAAATACTGAATCCTATGTTAAAGCTAATTTTAGATGTTAGCCCTTCATTTCCAAAACCAGTTACACCGTTATATTTTACCAAACCTTCAATACCGATGTTTGGTGTAATGAAATAAGAATAACCCGGACCTGCACCAAAGTCAAGACCTGTTGTTGAAATTCCGTTTTCTACTGAAGTTCCTCCGATACCTACGTTACCTTCAAGGAACCAACGCCCGTGGTTAAGTAAATTATCTACTCCTTTTTCACCTGGTGATAAGAAATAACGTCCTAAAGCTCCAACAGCATAGTTAAACTGAGTTGCTTCTCCTTTTCCAGGTTTTAAAAAACCTAATTTCACATAACCTCCAACTGCAACATTGTCTTTAATAAAGTACGCAGCTCTTGGCTCAACTGAGAAATCATAACCTGCTCCAGAGTTTAATCCAAAGTTACTTGTAGCTAAAGTACTTCCTACCATCCAATTACCTTGTTGAATCTGAGCATTAGCTGTTGCAGTCAAACCTGTTGCTGCCAATATTCCTGCAAAAATTAGTTTTTTCATAATTTATTATTTTAATAATTAAATGTTATCATTTGTAGATTAAAGAAAAAACAAGAAATGTGCCAAGCTTCTTAATTTTAGATAAAAACTCAGAATAAGTGTTAATTTGGGAGGAATCGAAATGTGAATTATATGGTCATTTTTTTGTTGATACCACAAATTTATATGCACAGAAGAATCACTGAAATGATAAGGCCTGCAATAGCAAACTTGATTCCTCTTTTGAAGGCTTTTGTCTTTGGATTGAACATCCAGAAACTGGAGATTACAAAGAAAAATAAAGAGATCCCGAAAAATGTATTCAGAGGGGATAATGTTTCCTTGGACTGGGATTTATGAAGTTTCACCATCTTGTCCAGAACGAAAGGAAGTTCTTTTTTAGCATATTTTGCCTTTCCGGAGGCTGCATCGTATGTTCCCTGTTTAAAGTACAATATATTTCCTTCGGTTTTTTCTACTTCCAGCCCTTTGATCTTTAGCTCCTTACCTAATTCTTTTTCAGAAAGATTTACCGCAACTGTTTTGTCATATTTTTTTTCCTTTTTAAGGAAATCAGTATCTCTGTAAACAAGCAGAACTCCGCTTACTGCATATACAGCCATTATTCCTGCAAGAAAAAAGCCCAGATAGCGGTGCGTAATTCTCATGAAACTTCTTGTGTCCTTGATCTTATCCATATCGTATTGTTTTTGTTTAATTTAAAAAAGGAAACTGCAAAAATGCAATTTCCCCTTTGATTGATGAAATTATTCGTTCTTTAATTCTAAAGTTTATACGTCAGTGTGAAATAATAGTTTCTTGGAGTAATAGGGTTTACCGAGTAATTTTCGTGTACGTTATAGTTCACTACATCGAATAAGTTCCCAACTTTCCCCTGAATAGAGAATTTTTTCCACTCGTAGCCTACAGAAACAGTTACTGTAGTGTAATCTTTTAATTCGAACATTCTGCTGACATCCTTTCTGGTAACATTGGTAGATTTTGAATCATTCCAACCTGCTATTCTGTCTCCAATATAATAGATACCGGCCCCTACTTTTAATCCTTTTGCATAATTGGTGAATTTATAAAACACAGATGCATTGGCTGTAGTAGCTGGAGTTCTTACCAGTCTTTGTTTTTCTACATATCCTTTTTCAGGGGTGTCAATATATACAGAATTATTATAAGAGAAACCACCGATGATAGAAAGGTTTTCTGTAGGATTTCCTGTGATATCCACTTCAACACCACGGCTTCTCATTTTACCCGCAAATTCCTTAAGATTAGTATCAGGGGTTTGTACAGTTCCCGTATTATCTACGTAAAAGAAGTTCTGGTAGTTATTATTTTGTAAAATCTGATATACCGTAAGGTTAATAGCCAGGGCATTATTCCAAAGGTTTTTCTTCGCTCCGATTTCATACTGATCAATAGTAGTTGGGTTGATACCTTGCTTCTGAAGATTGTTAACTCTGTCTCTCACCTGTGCAACCGTACCTGAAGTATCTAAAGAACCGATTTCATTAGACATATATCCTGCATTGGAAACAAATGAATTGGTATAAGTAGCGAATACAGACAGATTATCATTAGGCATATAAACCACCCCTAACTTTGGAGAGAACGCCTGATCCGAAGTTGCAGAGTTTTGTACAAAGTTTTTATCCAAAGGCTTTGTTGCCGTTGCATACGTAGTCTTTATAGAAGGCATATTTTCTACATAAGACCAACGGACACCAGCTATTACTTTAAACTGTTTGGTCAGACTTATATAATCCTGTACATAAACACCCGCTCTTCTTGTATTGATTCTTGTCAGTGCATTTTCACCACTGTCCGGCATTGCGATATTTCCCCATGTTGAAGGGTCATCAAGGAACAGAACATTAACAGGAGCAATAACATTATAAGCATAAGCGTCTGCCTGGTTGTAGTCAGCATCAGCTCCGATTAGTAATTTATGATTGATTGATCCGGTGTTAAATTCTCCGTTAATATTCACTTGTGCAGAACCATATTTACTTCTGTTGTTGGTTTTATTAAAAGGTCTGGTCCATGACAGACGGGTCTCCGATATTTTTTTATCATATCCCCATTGCACACGCTCGGATGAGAAATAGTCTTTTACATAGTTTTGATAAGAAGCAACTGCATTCAATGTCCAGTTGGTACTTATTTGATGATTGAAGGTCACATTCGCGGAAGCCTGTTCTACATTTTGATATTGCCAGTCTGTACCGAAAAATGTATTTCTATCCACATAATTGTTCATAGAATAGCTCAAATCTTTATTGGTGATAGAACCAATCCCAAAATCCGGAGTAAAATTATTCTTAAGATAATCCGCTTCTACAATCAACTGAGATGTTGAACTCAAATTAAATAAGATAGAAGGATTGAAATAATACTTCTCAGATTGTACCACATCTCTGAAACTTTCAGCGTATTCATAAGCTCCGTTTACTCTGAACGCAATATTCTTAGATAACGGACCATAAATATCTACAGTGGGCTTATATGAATTCCAGCTTCCTCCATTGAGTCCTATGCTTCCTCCGAAATTGAATTTAGGTTTTTTGGTGATCATATTGATGATTCCTCCTGCAGCCGTATTTCCGTAAAGCATTGCATTAGCTCCTTTCAATACCTCAACTCTTTCTAAACCGCTTACTTCAGGAAATACTCCGCTGTTAACTCTCGTTCCGTTTTTAAAAACATTATCGTTACCTAAAATAAAACCACGGCCTCCAAAACTGTCCTGAGAATTTCCTCTGGATGAAGTCACGTACATACCGTTGATATTCTGAATAACATCGCTCAGTTGTTTTGCCTGTTGCTGCTCAATAATTTCGTGCGTTACGATTGAGATGGCTTGAGGATTTTCCATTACCGTAAGAGCTGACTTCGTAGATAATGTTCTTGCCTGGTTGGGATTTCCTGTTTTGTGAAGATTAATGTCTTCAATGGTTTGAGACCTGATGGTATCGGTTTCAAGGTTTTTCATCTGCGCACTTACAGATAAAGCGGCCAATAAAAAACCTAAAGAAGCTAGTTGTTTTTTCATTTCTTATTTTTATGTAGAACAGTTTTAAATAGCGGCAAAAATAAGAATTCGGAAAGGATTAATTTAGAATTAATAAAAATAATAAAATGATTTTTATCATACTTTGAAGATGTGATAAAAAGGGCTGCTGTTGTCAAAGGCTGTTAAACTGAGGATTATTGAATATATTTGTTAAAAAATATATACATATGCAATTGGTAAAAGCAGGACTTTGTGCCTTTGGAATGAGCGGAAAAGTATTTCATGCTCCGTTTTTGAAAGAACATCCGGGATTTTTTATGGCTGCTATCGTAGAAAGAAGCAAAGAAGAATCTAAAGAAAAATATCCGGAAGCTACCATTTACCGTTCGGTGGAGGAGATGCTTCAGCATGCAGATATTGAGCTTGTGATCATCAATACCCCCGTACAGACCCATTTTGAATATGCGAAAATGGCGCTTGAGGCTGGGAAAAATATAATCGTTGAAAAACCCTTTACTGTAACCGTTTCCGAAGCTGAGCAAATTGTGAATCTGGCCGAAGAAAAAGGATTATTTGTAAGCGTGTACCAAAACAGAAGATTCGACCGCGATTTTTTACAGGTTCATAAAATATTGAATGAAGGAAAATTAGGCGAGATTAAAGAAGCAGAGATCCGTTTTGACAGATTCCGTACAACACCAAGCGGAAAACAGCACAAAGAAGATCCTCAGCAGACAGGTTCTGGATCACTTCACGATCTGGGAGCTCATCTTGTAGATCAGGCGGTACAGTATTTCGGATATCCTGAAAAGCTTTTCGCAGACGTATTTTCTATGAAAGGTGAAGAGTATGCCAATGACTACTTTGAGATCTTACTATATTATAAGAATAATTTAAGGGTAAGACTGAAATCATCGGTTTTTACGAAAGAAGCACACTATGCTTATAATATTCACGGAGAAAAAGGAAGTTTCCTGCAGGAAAGAACTGATAATCAGGAAAATGAATTGGTAGCCGGATCTATACCTGTTTACGGGAACGAATGGACGAAGCCATTAGAGGGAACAGACGGAATTTTAAATTATTTGAATGAAAATTCAGAAACAGAAAGAATGCTCACGTCCAGCGATCCCGGAAATTATATGGATTACTACCAGCAAATTTATGAATATATTGTCTTCGGATATGCACTGCCGTCTCAGGGAAGAGAAGTGGTTCAGAATATGAAGATCATTGATGCTTCTCTGGAGAGTTCGAAAGGGGAGAAAGTGGTTTATTTGTAGGAGAGTCTGAGAGTGGGTGAGTTGGAGTGTTTTAGAGTAAAAGCGTTGGGTTTAAACCCTAATACACTCTTACTCTAAAACCCTCTAACTTATTTATATTTCCTGAAGCTCCAGCCATCTCATCTCATATCCCTCCAGCTTTTCAGAAATGGTTTCCAGTTCCGCAGAAAGCTTGGCTACCTTTTCATATTCCGTTTCATTATTAAGCTGATCCATGATCCTGGCGCGTTTTTCTTCAAGTTCAGGCATTTCTTTTTCTATCGTTTCCAGTTCTCTCTGTTCCTTGAAAGACATTTTTCTTTTTGGGGAAGCAGGTTGAGAAACCTCTGGTGCTGCTACAACAATTTCTTTTACAGGTTCCGGTTTAGGGGCTGTATTTTTTCCCTGTGCATCTTCACGGCTTTTCGCTTCTCTGTATTCGGAGAAAGTTCCTATGAAATCTCTGATTTTTCCTTCGCCTTCAAAAGCAAGAACATGGTCAATAATTCTGTCCATGAAATACCTGTCGTGAGAAACAATAATCAAACTTCCCTGGAAGTTCAGTAAGAAATTTTCCAGTACAGTCAATGTAGGAAGATCCAGGTCATTGGTAGGCTCATCAAAGATCAGGAAGTTAGGGTTCTGATACAGGATATACATCAGGTGCAGCCTTCTTTTTTCACCACCCGAAAGTTTTGAAATAGGGGAGTATTGCGTCTGATCATCAAATAAGAATAATCTAAGGAACTGTGATGCAGAGATCGTTTTCCCATTAGCCAAAGGAAAGTTCTCAGAAATTTCTTTAATGAAATCAATGACTCTTTCATCTTCTTTATACTTCAGTCCTTTTTGTGAAAAGTATCCAAATTTGATCGTTTCTCCGGTTTCAATTTCTCCTGAATCTTTGGGTTCAAGTCCCTGAATAATATTCAGTAAAGTAGATTTCCCGGCACCATTTTTTCCTACAATTCCTACTTTCTCGCCTCTCTGAAACTGATAGCTGAAATCTTTTAATAATAATTTATCACCATAGCTTTTGGAAATATCTCTAAGTTCAAGAATTTTGTTTCCAAGCCTCTTCATTTCGAAATCGAGTTCAAGAGATTCTTTTCTCGTATCGGTTTTCGCTATTTTTTCAGTTTCATAAAAGTCATCCTGTCTGGATTTTGATTTTGTAGTTCTTGCTTTGGGCTGTCTTCTCATCCACTCCAGTTCTTTTCTGTAAAGATTATTGGCTTTGTCGATGGTAGAATTCATATTGTCCTCACGAATCATTTTGTTTTCAAGATAAGTCGCGTAAGAACCGTTATGGAAATACAGGTTTTTATCCTCCATTTCCCAGATAATTCCACAAACAGCATCCAGGAAATACCTGTCGTGAGTAACCAGGATTAATGTAATTTTTGCTTTGCTTAAATAACTTTCCAGCCATTCTACCATTTCCACATCAAGGTGGTTGGTAGGCTCATCCATAATCAGAAGAGTATGACGGTGTTCCGCTCTGGTTTCAGTCAGTAATTTGGCCAAAGCCACACGTTTGATCTGCCCTCCGGAAAGAGTTCCCATTTTAGCCTCTAGGTCTGTAATCTTCAGCTGGGAAAGAATTTGCTTCATATCATTCTCAAGATCCCATGCTTTGTGAATTTCCATTTCAGCCAAAGCTTTTTCAATGAAATCATAATCTGTGGAAAGAAGTGATTTGTGATAATTTTTCAGAGCCTGAATGGGCGCAGAATCCAGAGTCATCATAAACTCGTCAATGGTAAGATCCGAATCAAACTCGATTTCCTGGTCAAATAAAACTACCTGGATGTCTTTATTAATAGTTACAGTTCCGCTGTCTGCAATTTCTTTCCCCATTAATATTTTAAGAAGGGTAGACTTTCCGCTTCCGTTTTTGGCAACGATGGCTATTTTGTCACCCTCATTAACGTGGAAGGAGATGTTTTCGAACAAAACTTTGATGCCATAAGATTTAGTAAGATTTTCGACAGAAACGTAATTCATTGGAATGTAATGGTTTGATATTGATTTTGTATTCAGCGGCAAAAGTACGAAAATGTAACTAGAAAAGTTTGACCTAATGAAGTGAATTAGGGGTAAGGAAGATGGAAGAGGGAAGAAGGAGGCTGGAAGTTACTATTGGACAATAATTTTACTGGCTACCACAAAATTTGAAGACATATTTTTGACAAACTAATAAGACTGTGATCCAGTCATGCTTTCGGTTTCCATAACTCCCATCTTCCCTCTTCCATCCTCCAGCCCCAAAAATTAAGATTTATTTAATACCCATCAAGTAAATTTCCCCAAACACATTCCCTAATTTTGATTGAGCTAAGGCTTGATTTTTGCTACCACATAATGCTAAATCTTATTTAAAATAATGAAAAAAGTAATTGTCGATATGGACGGGGTGATGGCGGATGTATACCATCAGCTGGTGAAGTTTGAAAAAAGAGACTCAGGAAAAGAAATTGAGATCACAGGTCTCGCTGGAATGTCTGAAATAGAAGCATTCCCGAATGGAAAGAAACACGTTAATGAAGTAGGTTTTTTCAGAACACTTGCTGTAATGGAAGGAAGCCGCGACGCTTTGGAATACATTAACAACAAGTACGAACTCTATATCGTTTCCGCAGGAATGGAGTTTCCCAACAGCTTACGAGAAAAATTTGACTGGTTGGCAGAACACTTTCCGTTTATCAGCTGGGAGCAGATCGTTTTATGCGGAAGTAAAAGAGTAGTCCACGGAGATGTAATGATTGATGATTATCCTAAGAATCTGGATCATTTTGCAGGGGAGAAATTAATCTTCACTCAGCCGCACAACGAACTGATTGAAAACGAAAATTACAAAAGAGTGCATTCATGGCAAGACATCATGAATATCCTGTAAAAAAGGAAAGTTTATACATTTTTTAGAATTCGCATCACAAACCGGTGATATTTTACAGAAAATTTAACTAAACGGATCTTAAATTTAATAAGCTGTTATGAGTGTTGAATGCCGGAAATAAAGAATTTTGCAGCAAACTTACACCATGAAAAAACTGAATACTTTATTCTTTCTTTTAGCCGCTTATTCTTTCCATGCACAGGTAATTTCCGGAACTGTGATTTCCAAAAATGATAACCTGCCTGTTCCTTACGTGAAAATCGGAATAGAAAAAGAAAATGCAGGAACGGTTTCCGATGAAAAGGGGAATTTTTCCATTGATCTTTCCGGGCTGGATGCTTCCCGAAAACTCAGAATAGAAGTTCCCGGCTATGAACCGTATGCGGAAACCGTACAGAATTTCAGAAAGCAGGACCGCAGACAGATATTATTAAAAGAAAAGGTTAAGAATATAAAAGAAGTCAACATCAAAGTCAAGAAACTGGTTGATAAAAACTGGGGCGTCAATACCAAAACGAAAAGTGTCCTGTATTCCGTGAATTCTAAATTTAAGAAAGAAGATTTCCTTGGTGAAACGGCTTTGGAATTTAATGCCAGCAAACGTTCAAAGATCAAAAATATCAATCTGAATATTGCCAGCTACACTTCCGATAGGCCCGTACTGATGCGGTACAGTATTTACAGTGAGAAAAACGGATTTCCAAATGAAAATATTCTGGATGAAGAAATCACTGTGGAACTTACGCAGGATATGATCAAAGACGGAACCTATACACTGGATGTCAACGAGCATAATATTTGGGTGCAGGGGAAATTCTTTGTCGGAATTCAGTTTTTGAAAGAATTTGATGGTAAGATTAATATCAGTGCAGCGTTGTTCCGGACAGGATTTATGAGGAAGTTTTATGGAGACTGGCATAAAATGACACTGGCGGCACCGGCGATCAATATAGATGTAAAAGTGGATAAAAGCGCAAAAAATACCAAAGATGAAGCAGCAGCTTTAGGGGATGACCTTGAAGGGCTGGTTTCCGATGTGTCCCAATATCAGGCTGCATCTGAAAATTCCGGCTATGGGAAAAATGAATCTTCAGGCAGTTATATTGAATTAAAAGACACGAAACTTTACTATGAAATCTACGGGGAAGGAGAACCTCTTTTTCTTCTTCATGGAAATTCAGGAAGTATAAAAGATTTTTACCAGCAGATTCCGGTTCTTTCGAAACAGTTCAAAGTGATTGTGGTAGATACCAGAGGACAGGGTAAAAGTACCGATACTTCTCACAGGCAGTTTACCTATATTCAATTTGCAGAGGATATAAAAGCGCTTGCCGATAAGTTGGGTTTAAAGAAAATCAATATTGCAGGCTGGAGTGATGGTGGAATCACAGGACTTGAGTTTGCTCTAAAATATCCGGAAAATCTGAATAAATTAATAGCTATAGGAGCTAATGCTTTTCCTGAAGGTGTTGATGAAAGACTGGTTAATCATATGAAAAACCAGCTTCTGGTACTGAATATTGAGAACAAACCGGAGAAATTCGACGAACGCAGACTGGTAACAATCATGCTGAAAGAACCTCATATCAGCAAAAAAGATCTTTCAAAAATACAAAGCCCTGTTTTGGTAATCGCAGGAGATAAGGATGTGATCAAACAGGACCATACGGAAATGATCGCCAAAGAAATTCCAAATGCAGAGCTGAAGATCTACAAAGATGCGACCCACATGATTCCTTTTGAAAAAGCAGATGAACTGAATGCAGATATTTTGAAGTTTCTGGGGAAATAATTTGGGATGGAAGAGGGAAGATGGAAGCTGGGAGATGTTGTAGACGATTGAATTTAATCAGTCATTTCATTAACTGATTAAATTTTAAATTGATTTTAAAAGTGCATAAGTTTGGGGATAATAGTTCTTTCTGGTTTCAGAACTTCCATCTTCTGGCTTCCACCTTCCTGCCTTCTAATCCAGCGTCATTCTCTTCAAAGACCACGTACTTCCGTTGTATATATCAAGATCTACTTTGGAATTGATGCCGTGAACAATTCCGTTTTCCGTAAACTGCCAGAAATCCCAGTGATCATTGGGAGTTGGTGAAGGAACATCGTTGTAATTGGCCAGCCAGAGCGGATAGCCATCAAATTCACCTTTCAGAAAATCTTTGTAGTAATGATAGTAAGTGTAGATAATCGGTTTTTCACCATAAGTTTCCTCTACGATCCTGCACCATATTTTCAGATCCTCGATCAGTTTTTTATTGGTCTTTCTTTTTGGAATTTTTTCGATATCCAAAATAGGAGGAAGGTCTCCACTTTCCAGCTTTACGTTCGCTAAAAAATTATTGGCCTGGATCACAGGATCTTCATCAGCCCTGTAAAAATGGTAGGCTCCACGGATCAGATTATGTTTTTGAGCTTTTGCCCAGAATTCATCAAAATGTTTGTCGGCATTCCGGTTTCCCATCGTAGCGCGCATCACTACAAATTCAAGCGGAATGGTTTTATTGCCGATGCTTAAACTGTCCCATTTGATATCTTCTCTGTTCTGATAATGCGAAACGTCAAAACCATACGTTTTATCCAGATTCGAAGAGAGTATTTTCTGAATCCTTAAAGTTTCTGTTTCGCTGTTGTGAAGTTTTTTATGACTGAATTTATTAAAGTATAATGCGTAATAATAGCTGATAGACTGCTTCAGGTAAAATCCCGTCCCAATTAAAGCAATAATTAAAACCGCCAATATTACTTTTCTCCGGAAAAAATAATTCTTCCGACGGTTCTCATGTACCTTTTTGGCCGTTTTTTTGGTGTACTTTCTGGGTGTCATAAAAGAAATAGATAGGCTGCAAATTTAGGAATACTAAGGCGTAATACTGACCTCGTAGCCTGATAATTCAAAATATTCTATAATATATTTTTCCTGACTATCATTTCCTCCGTATCTACCGGACTTTCTATTGATAATTATTTTTTGACTGGTCATAAACCATAATTCACCTCCCTGATAAGCTTCTGCCCCTCCGGTAATATTGGTATGGCAAACATTTTTTCTCAGTGAATTTTTATTGGGTGTCTGTTCTAAAAGGATTAAGAGATCTCCATTGTCGTTAATGACCCAAAGATAAGTGCTGTCCTTTTTATTGTTATTTCTGCCTCCTTCGTCATTGTAGTAAACAACATCACCCGGAGCACCATTATTGTTGGCATTGTAAGACGGGAAAAGAACTGCCGCCCCTTTTTCAATACTTCTTCCGGGTTCTGAGGTTCTTCCGAAGGGTAATGTTAAAGGTCCTAAGTTTATCAGTAATTCAGTTTTTCTTGAATTATTCATAAGCCATTATGCCTTGTTGAATTAAAGCTTCAATTTCATTAATGGTAAGGTATTCCAGCAGACCGGCTAAGGAAATCAATTTGTAATGATCCTGATCAGAATTTTTCTTTGTGAAAATCCTATTAGACAAATGATCAATATAGTAATGAGAAGATGATTTTCTGAATAATGCTTCTATAAAATCATCATTGATATGATTGTCAAATTCATGAAGAGTACTTTCAAAAATCTCTTTATGATCCATGATGTATATTACTTTCCACAGATTGTCTTCATTGGAAATGTACTTGTTTTTTTCAAACGAAACACTATAAATTTTATCTTCATAAGGAGATTCTAAATTGTAGGTTGTAACGTATTCCTTAGCGTAATGCCGTTGCCTTCTGGACAAAAATTTTGATCTGTCTGAAAAAATAATTTTTTCCATATAAGCCACTCGTTTTTCCAGCTTGGCTACTAACTTCTCATTTTCATCAGCATAACTGAATGAGGCAGAAGTTACATCCACACTTGCCGTTGATGGGTTTATTAACCCTTCTTTTGAAATTTTCAGTACCCTTTCATAATTTGATGCAGGTTCAATGACAATATAGTTAGCACTACTTAGAGTCCAACCTTCCGTTCTGACAGCCTTTTCAGTGACATCTTCTTTCTCAGTTGTTTTTTTTGCCATTTGTATTACAAAATTGTTACTTAAACAATTAATTTGTATATTCAAATTTATGATTTTTAAATCAAATCAACAACAAGTTTACTACCATTAGTCATTTATTCTTTTTAAATTTGTATTATGGAAACACGCGAAAAAATCATCATTATAGGAGGAGGATTTGCGGGGCTACAGCTTGCAAAAACGTTGAATAACAGGAACAAAAAAGTAATCGTTCTGGACCGGGTGAATCATCATATGTTTCAGCCGCTTTTTTACCAGGTTGCGTGCGGGAGGATAGAACCTTCCAATATTTCCTTTCCTTTCCGGAAAATTTTTCAGCAATCCAGAAATACACAGTTCCGTCTTACCGAAGTAAAAGAAATTGATCCGGCGCACAACAGAGTGATCACGGATGAAGCCGAATTTACCTATGACAAACTCATCATAGCCACCGGATGTAAAACAAATTTCTTCGGTAATAAAGATATGGAATCAAGAGCTTTCGGGATGAAAAATACCCAGGAAGCGATAGGAATCAGAAATCATATCCTGATGACCTTTGAGAAGCTGATTCTCGAAAAAAGCAGAAGCGACGATGGTAACTGGAATATCGTTATTGTTGGAAGCGGGCCTACCGGTGTAGAGCTGGCAGGAGCTTTTGCAGAGATGAAAAAAGAAATTCTTCCGAGAGATTATCCCTACATGAATTTTGACCAGCTTAAAATTATTCTGGTGAGTTCTACCGAAAAACCTCTGGCTGTCATGAGCAGCGAGGCTCAGGAAAAGTCTGAAAAATATCTTAAGGATCTTGGCGTTACTTTCTTAAGCGGTGAGATCGTTACGGATTATGATGGCAACAAGGTATACATGAAGAGCGGAAAAGATATTCCGTCCAATAATGTGATCTGGGCAGCAGGAGTTACGGGAAATGTAGTCGATGGATTTCCGGCGGAAAAATTAGTGAGAAACAGATATATAGTAGATAGATTTAATAAAATAAAAGGTTACGATAATATTTATGCAGTCGGGGATATTGCCTACATGGAAACTCCAAAGTATCCGCAGGGACATCCGCAGGTAGCAAACGTAGCCATTAATCAAGCAAAAAATTTAGGGAAAAATTTCCTGAAGAAGAACGAAAGCGAGTGGGTAGAGTATGAGTATAAAGATCAGGGCTCACTGGCAACCATTGGAAAACACAGAGCTGTGGTAGATCTTCCGTTTATCAAATTCCAGGGATTCCTGGCGTGGTATTTCTGGATGTTCCTTCACCTGATGCTGATTCTGAGTGTCAGAAATAAACTGGCAGTCTTTTTCAACTGGATGTGGAGCTACTTCAACAAAGATTCTTCTTTAAGATTAATTATTTCACCGAATAAGAAAAACGGAACATTACAATGAGAATTGACATAATAAGCGTACTTCCTGAATTGATGGAAAGTCCGTTTCAGACTTCTATTTTAAGAAGATCAATGGATAAAGGTTTGGTAGAAGTTCACTTTCATCAGCTGAGAGACTGGGCGATCAATAAACACAAGCAGATAGATGATGAGCCTTATGGAGGCGGAGCCGGAATGGTGATGATGATAGAACCAATTGATAAGTGCATTACTGAGCTTAAATCCCAGAGAGACTATGACGAAGTGATCTATCTGACACCTGATGGTGTTACCCTGAACCAGAAAATTGCCAATTCCCTTTCTATCAAAAATAACCTGATCTTCCTTTGTGGTCATTACAAAGGCATTGACCAGAGAGTTCGTGACCTTCATATTACCAAAGAAATTTCAATCGGGGATTATGTACTTACCGGAGGAGAGCTGGCAGCATGCGTTCTGGCAGATTCTATCATCAGGCTGGTTCCCGGAGTGTTAAATGATGAGCAGAGTGCCCTTACGGACAGTTTTCAGGATGATCTTCTCTCGCCGCCTATCTATACAAGACCTGAAGTTTATAAAGATTTAGAGGTTCCAAAAATACTTTTAAGTGGTAATTTTGCGAAGATTGAAGAGTGGCGTCACGAAGAAGCCGTAAGGATTACTCAGGAGAAGCGTCCGGATTTACTGTAAAAACAATAAGTAAATTACCCTAAATCGGTACTTTTTTCACATTTTCAGACCGTTAAAAATAAAACGGAATAAGAATTGATATAAAAATTAAAATAAGCGAAAATTATTAATTGAAAGTCTTAGAATATATTTATTTTTTTCTTTATAAATTGAAAAATGGATGCTGTTTTAATTTTCTCCTTTGGGTTAATAATTCTAAATGCTTGATAATTTAATCGTATAAAAGCTTTCTTGTTGATGTTTTTTATTCAATAAGTTACATTTATTGTATAACATTAATGTAAAAATATTATAAATAAATTAACGGAATTTGAAAAAAAATAATAAATTTACAACGGAAAAGAAAGTGATAATTTTTAAGATAGCAATTTGTGCAGATGGAGATGTTCTCTTTTTACAATGTCGAAAATTTATTTTTACCTGATCCCAAACCAACCCACAGATTAGATCCTACGAGATCGGGCTTGAAAAATTGGGACGAACAAAGATATAGGAACAAGCTTTTTAAAATATCACACGTTTTTCAACTGATGAAGGAGGAAAATGGTGTACTCCCATTTTTGATTGGACTTTCAGAAGTCTCCGGAAGGAAAGTTTTGGAAGATCTGGTAGAAATGGAACCTTTTAATTCCGAATACGGGATTGTACATTACAATTCTATGGATGAAAGAAAGGTAGATGTTGCCCTGCTGTATGATAAAAGCAAAGTAGAAATCATAGATTCAGAAACTATTACTTTCTTCTTTGAAATTATAAATAAAAAAAACACAGAAAATTACGACACAACCAGAGACGTACTATTTTCTAAAATTAAATATAAAGGAACTGTTGTTAATATTTTTATCGCCCATCTTCCCTCCAAGCGAGAAAAAGACGTTAACAAGCCCAAAAGAGACTTTATTCTTAATGAGATCCGTTCTCGGATCTTGAGGATTGTACTTGAAGAAAAGGAACATGTGATATTGTGCGGTGATTTTAACGAAAACCCGGATGATGAAAATTTAGTAAAAATTCTCTACGACAACGATCATGAGGAGGTATTGGTAAACCCTTTTCAAGAGTTGTTCTCTACAAGAAATTATTCTACTTTTCATTATAAGTCAGGTCTGCTTTATGATCAGATTATCTTGTCAAAATCTCTTTTTGACAACGATGTTTTGAACTTTCAGAATGCCAAAATTTTTAATTCTGAAAAAATAAGCAGCCGGACACGAAATTTTGAAGGACGACCCTTCCGAACCTATGCCGGTACACGGTACTTGGGCGGATACAGCGATCACTTTCCGGTTTTTGTACAATTTGAAGAAACAAAAACATAAATAATAAAAAAGTAGAAAATGAAAAATTCAAGCAACACAAGTTATCATTTAGATTCAATTGACAAGGAGATCATTTACATGCTAATGGATAACGCTAAAACGTCATTAGCCCACATCTCGAAAAACGTTGGAATTTCCACAACGGCAGTGCACCAGAGAATCAAAAAGCTGGAACATGCCGGAGTTATTGAAAACTCCATTTCTTTTCTTAATCCTAAAAAAATAGGATATAAAGTAATTTCGTATATCGGCGTATTTTTAGATCAGCCCAGCCATTATCAGGAGGTTGTAAAATCTCTGCATGATGTGAATGAGGTAGTAGAAGCCCATTATACAACAGGAAATTATACCATATTCTTAAAAGTTCTTTGCAAAGACAATGACCATCTTATGCAGATTCTTAACAAACTTCAGAAGTTTAAAGGGGTGACAAGAACAGAAACTTTCATATCTTTGGAACAAGGTATTTACAGACAACTGAAAGTATAACGATTATGAACATTGCCCAATATTTGGATTCAACCTATTTGAAAACACCTGCACAGTCAGGCATCTCAAACGAAGAAACATTACAATTAGATAAAGAATTAGCGCAGGAAGCCATTGATAACGGTATTTTTGCCGTCATGATCCGTCCGGATTATGTAGCTGATATCAAAAAGTATATTCAGGAAAGAAATTCAAATGTTGCGGTAGGAACCGTAATAGGTTTTCATGAAGGAACCTATTCTATTGAAGAAAAGCTTGTGGAAGCTTCGAAAGCAATTGAAGACGGAGCGGATGAACTGGATTTTGTTACGAATTACAGTGCGTATCTCAAAGGAGATCTGGAACTGGTGAAAAAAGAATTTGTAGAATGTACTCAGCTGGGACTGCAGCATCAAAAAGTGGTTAAATGGATCATTGAAATTGCAGCACTTACCGATGAGCAGATTGCAGATATCACCAAAAATATTTCAAACTGGGCAGAAGAGAATTTCTCTGAAAATGAGTTCCCGGATATTTTTGTAAAATCTTCTACAGGCTTTTACCAGACAGAAGGCGGAAAACCCAACGGAGCCACATTTGAAGGCATTAAAATTATGCTGGACAATGCAGGAAAACTACCTGTAAAAGCTGCCGGAGGGGTAAGAACTCCTGAAGACGCTGAAAAAATGATCAACATGGGAGTGAAAAGAATTGGAACTTCCTCAGCACTGGCATTAATTAAAAACGAATCCTCATCCGGAGGTTATTAAAAAACATAAAAAAAACCATCAAAATTTTGATGGTTTTTTTATTTATACCTGTGCCTGATATTCTTCGTAGAATTGTTGCGTTTCTTTGATCAAGGCATCCATTTCTTCTAAAGTATAGACCTCCAGGAATTTTTTTCTGAATTCTTTGAAGTGAGGTACCCCACGGAAGTAATTGCTGTAATGCTGTCTCATCTCAATAAGACCCAGCTTTTCACCTTTCCATTCTGCACTCCATTCTGCATGTTGGCGTACAGCCAAAAGACGGTCTGCAATAACCGGTTCAGGAAGATGCTCACCCGTTTCAAAGAAATGTTTGATTTCGTTAAAAATCCATGGATAACCAATCGCTGCACGGCCAATCATAATTCCGTCGCATGCATATTTCTGTTTGTATTCAAGAGCTTTTTCCGGAGAATCGATATCACCGTTTCCGAAAATAGGAATCTCAATATTAGGATTCTGCTTAATTCTTGAAATATGTTCCCAGTCCGCTTCACCCTTGTACATCTGTGCACGGGTTCTGGCGTGAATCGTTAATGCTTTGATACCGGTTTCCTGTAATCGCTCTGCCACTTCATCGATATTGATGCTGGTGCTGTCCCATCCTAAACGGGTCTTAACCGTTACAGGAAGGTGCGTAGAGGTTACAACAGCTTTGGTAAGGCGTACCATAAGGTCAATATCCTTAAGAACTCCTGCGCCTGCTCCTTTGCATACTACTTTTTTTACAGGACATCCGAAATTAATGTCTACCAGATCCGGGTTTACCGTCTCTACAATTCTTGCAGACATTGCCATTGCGTCCTCATCTCCACCGAAAATCTGGATCCCGACCGGTCTTTCATAATCGAAAATATCAAGCTTCTTGCGGCTCTTCATCGCATCACGAATCAAGCCTTCAGAAGAAATAAATTCTGAATACATCAGATCTGCCCCATGCATCTTGCACAGGCGTCTGAACGGAGGATCACTTACATCTTCCATCGGAGCCAGCAAAAGCGGAAATTCCGGCAGTTCTATATTGCCTATTTTTACCATGCGGCAAATTTACGAAATTATAAACATTCGGGGATATGATAATTTCTATGGTGAAGATAGGGCGGAGATATCGGATAGGAGATGTCAGATTTAAGACTAATTGAGGTCGTGGATTTAGAATTGTGAATTGTGCTTCGCAAGTGAATTGTGAATTTTAGACATCAGATTTCAGACATGAGATGAGAAACGTGAGACCTTCGTCGTCAATTTTTCAACCAGTAACTAGTTCCCACTCTCAGACTCTCTAACTCTCACACCCTCCAACTCAACTAGAAACTCGCCTTCACCTGCATACTTCCAATGTGAATGGTTCGTTCTCCGGAATTTCTTCCCTCGTAGTTGAGATTAAGCTGAAGGAAAGAGTTGATCGCCTGTTGAATAAAGACACTCCACACCTGGTTTTTCCCGGGCTTAAGGCCATCCAGCATCTGGTTTCCTACAATACTGAAATTGTTTCCGGTGAAATTGTTGTTGATAAAAGAGAAATTCCCTCTGATCGAAGT
The DNA here is from genome assembly GCF_900128945.1 of Chryseobacterium sp. OV279. Taxonomy (GTDB): domain Bacteria; phylum Bacteroidota; class Bacteroidia; order Flavobacteriales; family Weeksellaceae; genus Chryseobacterium. The sequence continues at coordinate 465,311 of NZ_FQUD01000001.1, forward strand.
TTTCTTGCGTTCCCACTGAATGGTTCCTGTGATGTCAAAAGCTTTCAGTAATTCTTCACCGTCTATTCTTTTTTTCTGGCGGTAAGCAGAAGAAAGCTCGGCCTGAATAGCATCTGTAAATTTATAGGTTGCTTTTGGTTTCGTTTCAACATTATTCAGACGGTAATCCCTTGTGGTAAAAAGTTGGGATGAATTTTTGAGATCATGAATAGAGTTTTCCCAATCTACTCTGAATTCTTTGTTAAACCAGTAACCGACATTGACAAAGTGAGATGTTTGCTGACGTTCCTCATTACTGAAATTGGCATTGATCAGGTTATCGTTGGTAATGAAACGGTAATTTCCGTTCCATCCTGATTTTTCAGTTGGATTGAACTGCATGGAAGCTAAAATATTCTGATTTTTAAGGATCTGGTCGCTGTTTTTTTCAAAAGGATTCAATACCAGAACCTTGTCTTTTTTATAGAATGAGTTTTGTGAATTTAACGAAACATTAAAATTCCATCGCTTTAAGAATTTATTTTCAGAATTGAAAACAATCGATGGATTGACGAATAATGCCAGCTGGATTTTATTTTTATTGGAAGGAATGTAGCGTACAGAATTCGTATAAATCCTGATATATTTCGCCAAGTCGGAATATTCTGCAATTTCGAATTCATCGAGCTGCTGAATACCGTCTCCGTTGTAATCGGTCCATTTATAAACACCCTGTCCGTCTGTTACTTTAAGGTATTGGAATTCTCTTTGCGCTTCCTGTCCGTTTCCGAGTTCATAAAAAGCCTGCAAACGCATCCCGTTTCTGAATAGCTGTTGGTTATAAAGGATATTCCCGACAACGAAATCATTATTTCTGCTCACATCACCTTCATTACTTTGGTAGAAAAATTTTCTGTAGTGTACCAAAGCATTTAAAGTGGTTTTATCCGTTTTAATCAGCTGACTTTCCGCCATGATCCCTAAGATGTTGTTCATGTTCTCAAGCCTGTTGTTACGGACGGAGTCATTGTCCCTCATATACACTTTGGCCAACAATTTTGTACGGGTACTGTCACCGATTTTTTTCTGTACGAAAAGTTCTTTCCAGCTGAAACTGGTGACATCCATGAGTTGCGTATCATTATACTTTTTCTCATTATGTTCCATACTTCCTCCGAAGGCCCAGCTTCCTTTCTTACCGGTAAATTCAGTGGAAACTCCACCTCTGATGAATTTGGTATCCTGAAGAGTAGCGTTGGTATTAAGGTAGGATAAATTTCCTTTGGTGAAGAACTTTCCTGTGATCCAGCCAAAATCAAGGTCATTTTTTATCCCCTTGTATGTATCCTGTTCATCCAGATAATTGATTCTGTAGTTCAGGGTTGACTTATTGTTCCATTTATTTAAAAAGCTGAACGTAAATCTGTTTTGAGTTCGCTGGCTGAATTCCTGAACTAAGTTAAAGTCTCTTGAGAATTCCACATCATTGATACGGTCCAAGATATGGAATTGCTTATCAATATATTGGTATTCAAAACTTGGAGTCCCTTTCCATTTGCTTTTTGTGAACGTTTTATTTCCGAAAACACGCCATGCATACCCCATATTCTGAGCCGCATCTTTTGAGGAGAAAAGGTTCAGGTCATAATTACTCAGGGAGAAATCTGCGCCTATTTTTCCTTCTTTTAAAAGATATTCTGAATTCACTGAATATACCTGTGATTTCTGAGGCGAAGGAAGTTTTCTTACCGCTCTGTAATCTCCCATATTATTACCTACAAACTCAAAAACACGTCCGTTATTCGTAGTCTGCGTGATTTTATAATCCCCCTTACTGATCCCGAAATAAGTAAAGGAAACCTGATACAGTGTTTCATTCTGATCGGTAGAGAATTCGTAGAAATTCCCGGCGGGATTTAATTTGTACAGAATTTTATTGACATCGTAAGCGGTAACCACACCTGATGGAGCATACATTAAGTCAGGATTATTTCCGGCGTCTGCCAGAATCTGTTCGTCTTCCTTAGAAAGATTGAGGGCCAGAGGAGCATTTTTATTGTCATTTTCCATGAACCAATTCAGTCCTACTTTAAGTTTTTCCCTTTGATGCTCAACTTTTCCGGTAAATAAATATCTTGAATAATTTCTGTTTGTATAATTATAAGAGATCGTGATGAAATTCTGCTGGAAAATCGGACGGAAACTGGTAAATGTGACTTCTCCTGTATTGTAGTTGATGGTATAATCCTGGTTTTCCCCACGCTTCATCAAAATACCGTCAATAAATACCTGCTCGGAACCTGAGATAAGCGTGATGAACTGTTCACCGTTTTTCCCCGTCAGACGATAAGGTCCCTGGTTACCTTCAACTCCCTGGAAACGCACCCTGTGGAATTCACTTCGTGCGACGCCCATAGAAACGTCTACAAAGGTTTTATTATCATTTCCAAACTCAGTCTGGAACTCAATTCCCATGCTTCGTCTCTGGAATTTTGCAAAATAACTCTTAGCTTCTACAAGATCAAGATGTCCGGCTCTCAGGATCGATTTATCCTTAATATTAAGCTGCATATAAATCTTGTCAAACTCTTCTAAAGTTTGCGTATAACCGTCAGCCTGAATAGGTAAGTTGTGATCCGAAATACTGGCTAAAATAGTAACGTCCTTTGAAAGACGTCCGGAGATCTGAAGGTCCATAGAACTCTGTACCGACTGCCCCTGATTGTTACCAAAAGTAATCCCGCGGATAATGGAACCTTTTGAATTAAGCTCGCCGAGAAATCGTTTTTTATCGTTTTTGGCAAGTACGGCTTCATCTACGATGATTTTGTTATTAGTCCTTACGAAATCAAGTGTATCCTTTGCGAAAATGTCCTGTTCAAACCTTGCGGCGAGAATACTGTCCTTCTTGATACTGTCTTGCGGAATGTTTGGATTTTTCCACGAAAATATTTGTGCATGAGCCGAAAATATGCCCATGAAAAATAAACCGATCAGAATAAAAAAATTGCGCAAGCCTATCAAAATAAGTCGTAAAAATAGCTAAAAAATGTTAACGGAAGTAGGTTTAGCATTATTAACAGAAAATTAATCTAATTATTGTAAACCCCTGAAAAATACTGGTAATTTTGGGGTATAAATTATTAATAATTAAATTTTACAATCATGAAAAAATTTTATTCGTTAGTGGCTACAGCTGTATTTGCTGTTGCGACATTTGCTCAGACTACTGTTTTCAATGCAACGTTTGACGATTTAGATGGAACTGGAGGAAATGATGATTCCTGGACAGGAAACGTTGGAACAAAATCACTGAGCGCTTATACTACAGCAGGTTGGGTGTTTGGAGCTTCAGGAGGAGGGTCACAATGTATTAAAGCTGGATCTGGGAGTACGGCAGGAGCGGTGACTACACCAGCATTAACAGGGCTTTCAGGTAATGCAACCTTAACTTTCAGAGCTGCTGGTTTCAGTACTGATAATACATCGTTAACGGTTACCATCACCGGAGGAGGAAGCATCAGTGGTACAAGTACTTTTACTTTGACCAACTCTGCATTCTCTACCTATACAGTAAATATACTGGGAGGAACAGCTGCTACAAAACTTAAATTTGCTTCAGCAGCAGGAGGAAGAAGATTCTTCATTGATGATATTAAACTGGTGACTCAAGGTGCACTTGCTGTAAATGACACTAAAGCTTCTTCAGTTAAGTTCATTAAAAATACTTCAGTAGAGAATGAAATCTATTTTGGAGTTCAATCTGATGTTAAAATTTTCAACGTAAGCGGACAGTTGGTTAAAACAGCTTCCGTAAAAGAAAATGGAATGCTAAACATAATAGATCTCAAGAAAGGGATTTATATTGTTGCCGGAAATGTCAATGGTAAAGCGGTTTCCGAGAAAATAATAAAAAGGTAACTTTAATTAATTGTTAATTATATACCGTCATTTTAATATAATGACGGTTTTTTTGTACTTTTACCCCATAAATTTAAAACTTTTTATAATGAAAAAAATCTTTACTGTTTTAGGAATTACTTCATGTATTTTGGGATTTTCTCAAAATTTAGTTCAAAACCCAGGTTTTGAAAGTGGGCTTAGTAATTGGACAGCAGGTACGGTAGCTTCTTACACTTTACCTACAGCTGAGACGGATACTCCTTACCAGGGAGCAAATTATGCTAGATATGTAGCAACAGCAACAACAGGGTTCTATCAAAATATTCCTATTATTGCTAATACTCAATATACCGTTAGCTTTTGGTATAAATCAGCAGGTACTGGAAATGGAGCTAGAATTTGGTCTTGCTTTCTAGATGCCGGATCCGCTCCTGTGTATTTGACATCTGATGCAACGACAGATCCATTGAGAAATAATAATGGTTACTTAGCTAAAGTAGGTGTTTGGACTCAAAAAACGTTAACTTTTACTTCTCCTGCCGCGGCTGTTCAGTTCCAGTTACAAGTACGTGCTTATAACAACTCTACAGCGAGCTTTGATGAGTTTTCTTTAATCCAGAACTCTTCTTTATCTACGGTTGATTTATCTGTATCAAAATACAGTTTAGTTAAAAATACTTTTGTAAAATCAGAAATTAATTTTGCGAAAAATTGTAAAGACCTAAAAATTTACAATATGTTCGGACAAGTTGTGAAATCTCTTTCTGTAAAAGAAAATGAGGCTGTAAATGTTGCAGACCTGGCAAAAGGAAACTATATCGTAACAGGAACTGTAAACAACGAGCCTGTATCTCAGAAGATCTTAAAAGACTAATTTTTTAGTTTCTTTTAAAGAATATACGCTCCGGCCATTTCGAAGAAATGGCCGGAGCTTTTTTATAAAATCACACCTTATAGTTGAGTTTTATTTAAAATTTATTAATTAATACTTTGAAATCTATAGAATGTATTTCTTTTAAAGCGTATTCTTTGAAAATCCTTATTTTTTGTGGTACTGTTTTTGATATATTCCAGATAGTAATAACAGCCGGGATATTTGGCTTGAATAAGATGGATAAAATCTGTTTAAGAGAATTTAAAAGTTAGTTTTCAATATAACATGTTAAAAGAAGCAGCTGTACTTTACAGTTGCTTTTTTATTTAAAACAAGTTTATGGAAATATTAAAATGAATGACCAATAGTAACTTCCAGCCTCCCTCTTCCTTCTTCCAGCTCCTTAATACCAACCTCTTCTTGCCGCATTGATGACCGCACCAAGATTAAGGACCAAAGTATATCTGATGCGTTTAGCATAATCTTTAAAAGAAGGTTCAAAACCTAAGGACGACTGTATCGGGAAATAAACTTCAAGGAAATCCGGAATCACCCTTACTTTAATACCACTGTCCCAGATAAATTCTGCAGGACGGTTTTTGTTTTTATACATTCCGACATCCGCATAAACGTGAAATATCTTCCACACACTTGAATCTACATTGAAAGACGTGATCCACTGATTGACAGATCCGGGAAGAAAAGATTTAAATCCTCCGTCAGCCAAGATAAACTGTTGAGCGAGTAACCCGCTGTTGGCACTTTCACCCAGAAGATTGTAGGAGAAAGAGTAGTTGGAAACCCTTGAAATTCCATAGTTGAACATATTATTTCGGGTCTCATTCCTTACAAAATAACCGGCAAATAATCTGACGCTCAACTTTTGTTTAGGCGCAAACTCCCATCTGTAAAATCCTTCAGCAGTTATTTTATTGAAGTCTTCCATACCCTGAGTGCTCAAACTTAAGCTTTTTTCATGGATCATCTGGCTGTCACTGTAGCCATAGCCTGCAGTCCATAGATTGTATTTACCATAGTCTCTGTTGGCAACCATTTTTGGACTCAGATCTCTTTCCAGATAATTGTAGGAAAATCCGATACTTCTGCTGACCGTACTTCGTGGATTTTTTCTAAAGCTGAAATTCGAAAATATAGAACCTTTTCTGTAAGCCAATCCGTAATCATAATGAAAATAAGATCCTGACACTCCGAAAGTAATGCTTCTGAAAATACTTTCTGCCGGAAGAAAAGAGTAGGAGACCGCTCCTGATCCTGTCAGTTTTCCGGTTCCGGTACTGTAGGTTGGAGTAAATGAATACAGAAACTTCTGATCAAACAAAGACTGATTTTTTAAATTCACCCCCAAAAGGAATTTATCATAGGTATTATTAAAACGCACCCTTGGGCTGATGTATATTTCGTTGTATTCAGGATTGGGAATATCCTTAATCAGCTTGAATTTTATTTTTTTAGCATTCGAAAACAGACCTTTTGCATACAGGAAGTTGTCTCTGTATTTAGATTCAGGGAAAATATAGCCACTGTTCAGCGTTACTTTATGAATATCTTCTGAAGCAGGAAGAGCGAAATTTGTAATTCTTTCGTCTTGTTCCGTTTCTATCCAGTAAGATTTTTTCTCACCTTCACTAGTCTTGGTTTCCAGCTTTACAGGAATCGGAGAATCTGTATTTTTTGCGATTTTAATATTGAGAGAATCCTCTTCTTTTCTGACAGTTCTCAGCCTGAAGTTAACCCTGTTTTTTTGTTTTAAGAAATCTGAGAGATACGTTGATGTTTTATCTTTTTCAGCCAACTCCTTTAGAAACTCTTCGGGATTGATCTTCTTGTCTGTATTTTTGGCGATATAATCTTTTAATATGCTGTTGAAATGATCATACCCCATTTTTTCTGCGGTATAATTGAAAAGACTTCCCGTTTCAAAACTGCTGACCGCCATATGATTAAAATTACTCAAAACCGTGAATTTTTCACTGATCTTCTGATCAAGGTTCTGAGACATGATGTATTGATACGATAATCCGTAACGGTCGATCAATTTAACCTGAGACGCATGGAAGAGTTTCAGAGGTTTTACTCCAAAAATTTTTGTTTCCGGAAGATTACCCAATAATTTGGTGTCTTTGTAAAACTTTTGAAGATACTGGATTTCTAGATATGATTTTAAACCGTTTTTAAACCAGTGATGCTCCAGTTTATCCGCGATAATACTTTCGTCAAGAATTTTTTTGGTGATGATTCCGAAATAATCGAGGTCTGTTTTTTCAGCATCATTGAACAGCTGAAATCTGAATTTCCAGAAAGCAATGTCATTATTTCCAAAAAAGTCTTCCGAAGACCTGAATTTATCAGATATAAAGAGATTTTTCGGAAGGAAACCGATCTTCTCTTTAATGAACTTTAAATGCAAAGGAAGGTAAAATTCAAGGTTCTGCTTTTCTTCCGGCTTCAGATTATAACCGAACTTGATTTCCATATCCGATCCATCCACATTAATTTTTATGGAAGGAAGCCCGTTCTGTGCAATCACAAATTCAGGATCAGAATCAAGATAACCCTTAAATGAATTCATCTGAACCTGTGGGAGATTCCCTTCGATAAAACTGTTGGGAGGAAGATCGAAATTAACGGTCCAGAAAGTATTGAAACTTACGGACTCTTCAATATCATGATAATTTCTTTTGGAAATATTGTCCGGATCAAAATGATCCGGAACAATAAAGAAATATTTTAAGGCTGTCATTGTATCAGCTGTCCCGTAACCTGTAAATTTCTTATCAGGAAGAGACATACTGTAATGAAGCTGTAAGGTAATACTTTCACCAGGCTTTAAAGCTTCTGTCAAAGGAAGAAAAAGATTTTCATCCGTCTTGGAACTTACTGGAACTGGCTGCTGTGCTGAATTTTTGATTTCTAAATCCAGAAGCTTACCCAGTTGTTCAGGTTTTGCAAAATGAAGGTCACTGCTGCGGTCTTCCAGTTTTCTGTAAACCAGAGAGGTTCCTTTTTTGTTATAAGCAGAAACCCAATTGAGAAGTTTCACCGAATGCAGGTCTTTATCGGAATGATTGTAATACACAATTTCCTGATTGACCTCCAGCGTTTTTCTGTCGGCAGATAATTTTGCTTCAATATATATGCTGTCTTTTTGCCCAGAAACCTGTACAATTCCCCAAAACAAAACAAGGCATGTGGTGATCTTTTTCAATATCCTGTGATAAAGCCCAAATATAAACTTATTTTGAATATATTCAACAGCGTTTTAGCCCTGGATGGTATTTTTTTGCAAAGAATTAACATAAGCGTTCCAGCCCTCGTTTTTATACGTGACAGCAGCAGTTTCTGGATCGTCAGACTTATAAATTCCTCTGCCTACGATGATGAAATCAGAGTGAAGCATTTTGAAGACATGGTCAGGAGTATTATACTGTTGTCCTTTTCCGTCTCCTGAATCTGCAAGATTAACACCCGGAGTGAAAAGAAGGAGTTCTTCAGGAATCTGATTCTGAGATACCCCACCGATTACATTTGGATGTGATAATGCCACTTTAAGAGCCTCTTCACGGTAATTTGCTGTAGTCAGTGCTCCTTTGGAAGACATTCCTACAATAGCTACAACCCCTACATTTTTAAAGCAGTCCAGAGATTCAAATCCTCCGATCACCTGTGAGGTCACGAAATCTGCCCAGTCTGTAATTTTAAATACACCGCTGGTGAACTGAAGTTCCTGCGTGTTGCCAATATCTGCAAATTTTCTGTCCTCCATCAGTAAGAACTGGTGTTTTTCAGCTAATGCTTTTAACGGAAGAATTGTTTTTTCGTAGTCAAAATCTGAAATGATGTCAATATGCGTTTTCAATGCAATCACATGAGGACCTACTTTTTCGGCAAGAGCAAGTAATTCCTGTGTAGTGGTAACATCAGCCGATGCAATCAGGTTTGATTTTTTAGCTAAAGCGGTTTCAAGTAACTTTTTGGATACAGAATGCTGTGCGTGCGCGAGTTTCTGCTCGTAAGAACTTCTTGTCTTTTCTTCAAACTGAATATGGTTTCCCTGTAAGAAATCCTGAATTCTTTTTACCTCTTCATCAGACAGTTCCCCAGTTTCCTGAAGAATCGTACAAACTTCTGAAATATTGAAAAGCGTGTGAACTCTGTAGCCTTTGTTTTCCAGTAACTGTTTTCCGCCTTGCTCTCTGTCAAGAACCACCACGATGTCAGCTACTTTCAGATCTTCTTGTTCTACCTCGGCAATGGTCTCTACAAGAGATTTTCCGGAAGTGATCACATCCTCTACCAAAAGACAGTTCTGTCCTTTCTGATAAATTCCTTCGATCAGTTTTTTCGTTCCGTAGTTTTTAGCCTCTTTTCTTTTAATAATTAATGGAATGTAGCTTTCCAAAGACATAGCAGTAGCCATCGGAAGCGCCGCATAAGGCACCCCGCAGATTAAATCAAAATTATCCAGTGGAAGCATTTCCAACAGATAATTAGCCAGATTTTTTAAAATTTTAGGGTCTGAAGCCAAAGGTCTCAGGTCTACATAGAACGGACTTTCGATGCCGCTTTTCAAGGTAAACCTTCCGAATTTGATGATGCCCAGCTTGTAGCACTCTAAGAAAAATTCTTTTTTACTTTCCATTATTTTTTATTAGATACTGCAAATTTAATGATTTGAAATAAGGCTTAAAAATTTATCCGTCATTTGTCAATAAAAAACCACCCTGAAATGTTTCAGGATGGGTGAAGAATATTTCTGTAAATTATTATTTTACAATTTCTGCGTCGATAACTTTTGTTCCGTTCAGCCTCTGTTCAGCTTCCCACAGTAAGAATTTGTCCACTTCTTTGATCAGCTTTGGAATCGTAAGCGATAATACTGCTAAGTCATCCATAACACCCAATACAGGCACCGCAAATTCAGGAAGAAGGTCAATAGGGGAGATCACGTATAAAAGTCCCAGAAGCGGAAGGATAATGTCAATGGATCTCATTGGATATTCTCCTTTTCTCCATAGTTTTACCATTCTGAATATATCAGGGATTTTCTTTACGAAACCTTTGTGGCTGATGGCTTCTTTTGCAAGATTCAATTTTGAATATTTCATTTTGTGTTTAGTTTTAATAAATTTTTCAACACAGTAAATTTCGCAAATTTTATACCAATAAACTATAAAATTTAGTTAAATAAATTACTTGATGATATTATCAATGAACTGATGCACAGTCTCTGTGTTCCAATCTCTGTAGGCATCCTCCTTAATGATGATCCTTCCATGCTGATCGATAAGAAACGTGGTAGGAAATACTTTCGGAAGTATTTTTTCGGAGATAGGACTTTGAGCAATATAGACAGGAACGTTGTAATTATTTTCCTTTAAAAACTTTACGACCGCCTCTTCCTTATCATTCATCGCAATAAGCACAAAATCTACATTCCCTTTTCTTGTATCATATAATTTCTGAATGGTAGGCCACTCTTTTCTACACGGTGGACACCATGTTCCCCAGAAATTCAGGAAAACAGGTTTGTTTTTAAAAGCTTTAAGATTCGTACTCGGTACATTGATTCCTTTCAGCTCAACATCATAATCCTCTTCACTTACATGCACGGCATTTTCAATCGTAGCGATCGGGAAAAACTGATCTCTCAGATATTCCTTTAGTCCCGGGACAAAAGCTACCACCCCAATGATGATGATAAGGACAATATAAATGATATTCTTTTTCATGCGTTGATCTTTACTGTTATTTTAAGCCGTATGGAATTCAATCTTGTATTATAATAATTCTAAAATTTCCTGAACTGCATCCTTGCCTCTGTTTTTGGCATAATACAATTGAAGATCGTTGTAAAAATTATCTTTCGGGTAAGCTTCCGGATCTGCCTTATGCTTCATTAAAAGTTCGTATCCGTATTTTGGACGCGGTCCCCAAGAATTTTTCACATTGAAATCCTTGTCAAGGATGATCACTTTCGGGATAGATTCCGTACCGTTGGTCATAAACTGGCCAATCAGGCTTTTATCACTGTCTCTCAGGAAAATTTTCACCTCATTGTGTCCCTTAAAAAAAGTAACAAGAGCAGGAACCGTAGCACTGGCATCGCCGCACCACGCTTCTGAAATGATGAGAATCTTTCCGTCAAAATTTTTGGCAGCTAATTCTTTTAACTGTTCTTCATCCGGAACATACTTTTTAAGTGTCCGGTCCATTCTCTGAAGTCCCAGTTCGTAATATTGTTTGTATTCAATTTCTTGTTGAGTGGAAGGATTTTCCAGTCTTTCTCTTCCGATGCGGATATATTCTTCAAAAGAAATACCCTGATCCCAGTAATTTTTCATTACTAAACTTATGTATTAAAAATTATTAATATTTCTTGTTTTGTTGATCAAAAACAGATCTGCCAACACAAATGCAGCTATGCTTTCCACAACAGGGACTGCTCTTGGCACTACACATGGATCATGACGTCCTTTTCCTTCTACGGTCACAGGATTTCCATATCTGTCTACACTGTCCTGAGGTCTTAAAATAGTAGCCACTGGTTTGAATGCTGCACGGAAATAAATATCCATTCCGTTGGAAATACCTCCCTGGATTCCTCCTGAAAGATTGGATTTTGTTGTGAAATCGGTATTGAAAGCATCATTGTGCTCCTTTCCGGTCATTTTTGCTCCGCAGAAACCACTTCCGTATTCAAAACCTTTGCAGGCATTGATATTCAGCATTGCTTTGCCCAATTCAGCCTGAAGCTTAGAGAAAATAGGTTCTCCAATGCCAACAGGGACGTTTTTGATTACACACGTCACCGTACCACCGATTGTATTACCTTCTTTTTTGATTTCTTTGATCCTTTCGATCATTCTTTCTGCAGTTTCAGCATCAGGACAACGTACATCATTGCTTTCCGTTTTGGAAAAGTCCAGTGCCTGATAAGGTTTTTCACAGAAAATATCGCCTACGGACGAAACATATGCATTGATCTCGATGCCTGACAAAAGCTGTTTAGCCAAAGCGCCGGCAACGACCCAGTTGATGGTTTCTCTTGCTGAAGATTTTCCTCCTCCGCGATAATCTCTTATTCCAAATTTCTGGTCATACGTGAAATCTGCATGACTCGGACGATACGAATCTGCAATATGATCATAGTCCTTAGACTTCTGATTTTCATTTTCTATAATAAAACCGATTGGGGTACCCGTAGTTTTTCCCTCAAAGATTCCGGAAAGGAACTTTACCGTGTCGCTTTCTTTCCTTTGAGTGACTATTGCAGACTGGCCCGGTTTTCTACGATCCAATTCATATTGAATTTTATCGAAATCTACCGTTAATCCTGCCGGAAAATTATTGATGATACCGCCGTAAGCCACGCCGTGACTTTCTCCAAATGTTGTAAGACTGAGAAGATTACCTAATGTGTTGAACATGATACAAAATTACCTATTTTTCTTCAGATATTAAAGTTTCTGGATTTGTTCTATTTATCAGTGTTTTTGATACTATTAATAACGTTCTCCAATTCCTTTTTTTCCTTTGCGGTGAGCTTTTTCCAGATCAACCCTTTTTTGATGTTTTTTTCGTCAATGTATTGTGGGAAAATTCCTGATTGCACATCATCAAGAATATATCCGGATGAAATGGCAGGAAGCGGTGTGTCAAAATTAAAAGGATAATCTTTTGATATATTGAACTTTAAATTTCCAGTCCGGAACGTTTCAAATTTGTTGTAATGATAAGTTGAAGGTTTGTAAAGCTGCTCTTTTTTGAATCCGGCCATGAAATTTCCGGGCTTAAAACTTGGAATATACTGGCGGATAAAGTTGGGAAAGCTCAAAACTCCGATCACCATAAAACTTAATGCAGAGAAAAAGACAAGTGAATTTCTTTTGCTTAACTGAATGAACAGGATAAAAAATATGACAAAAAACACATCGATAAAAAATCGGTATTGAGCAGAAAAAGCCAATACCAGTATACTTTTTATTAACAGAGAAATACAGATCAGTGTGATGATTTTTTTCTTTTTAAGGATAGCGAAAACAGAAAACAGTGCTAAACTGAGGATGAAAATAATATTGATCTTTGATTTAATTCCTTCCAGCGAAAACCAGTTTCTGACCGCGTCGTAAGAAGAAAATTTTTGAATTTCCTCATAGGTATACTGCATATCATAGGTTTTCTGAATGGCATATTGAGAGGAGATTTTTAAAACCTCAGGATTAGGCTTCCAGCTGAATCCGAGATCGCCTAATGCAACAGGGAATACAGGATATCCGAAAGTCCAAATGTTTTTAATAAAGAATAATAGAAGGATGAGAATCCCGAAGATGAAATGTTTATAATTAGGTTTAAAGATAAATACAGAGCAAAGAAAAGTGAATACAGGAAGCCAGATCATCGTAGGCTTTATAGAAAAAATAAAAACAGAATAAGCGAACAAAAGACCAATGTTTTTATTTCCTTTTATAATTTCATTTAAAATAATTAATGATAATGTGATCACCGGAAGATCAGGACTGGGAGACTGTGAAAAAAGTAATAAGACCGGAATAAAACAAAGCTGTATCCAACTTTTTCTTTCAAAAATGTAAAGGGTGTAGATGATCAGAAGAATAGCATTCATCCTTAAAAAAGGATCTGAAAAGTTGGAAAATCCTGCCTGAAAAATATGCCATACAGACATCTGCCCCAACGTAAGATCCAGATTGGAAATCCCTTTGATTAGGCCAAATTCTGTGAGCCATTTGATCGTAGGAACATAATAGCCAAAATGATCCAATATATAAGGATAAAAGGAACCGGTGTATAAAATGATCAGTGAAATTCCTCCAATCAGAAAAATGTCTTTTCTGGAGAATTTATAAAATTCAATATAGAGTTTCCTGATGAAGAAAAATAAAATCCCCGCTAATACAAAAGGAATTTCTACATATATAGTCATAGGAATAAAAAAGGCGAGAACGGTCCAGGTCAGACTGAGTCCTAAAATCCCTGTTACAACATTTCCTGAAATCCCATTCAATAAAGAACCCGTAAATCTTTCCATGATTTTTCCCCAGCCTGCGAGGACCGGGAGAATGAGTACCGTAGAAAGTAAAAGTAATATCATAAAAAAAGATTGCCTAAAAATAAGCAATCTTTAAATGTTATCGTGAAAATATTAATTACGCGGTTGTACCCGTCCGTCTTTTCTGTCTCCGGCCCTACCGATTGTATAACCGGTTGCACCACCAACGACACCGCCAATCACGGCTCCAAGACCTCTGTTTTTCTTAGCAACAATGGCTCCTACAGCGGCACCACCTACGGCACCGATTGCGGTTCCTTTAGCGGCTTTACTCCATCCTTTTTTCTTTTGGGTGGTTCCCTGTGAAGAACTGTTTCCGTTATCTGCATAAGTACCGCCTCCTGAATTGGAGTTGGATCCTCTGTCTCTATATACTGTTTTCGTTTCTCTTATGATCTGAGGTTTTGAATTGGCTGCAGCTGCCTGAGATTTTTTACTTTCTGAGATACTGTCTACCTTTTTCTGTGCCTCGTACACTAGTTTTTCTTTCTCAATGGCCAGCTTTTGTTTTTCTATATCAAGCTGTCTTGCCTGAAATTCAAGTTTCTGCTCTTCAAGAGATTTTTCAGCTGTCCTATCGTCTTTCTTACAGGCTGTCAGTAAAAAAACTGATAAAATACCTGTTAATACTATCTTTCTCATAATTCAAATTTTAATAAGTAGTCTGAGCCAAAACGGCAACAACTTCCTTTGTATTTTCAATTATGAAGCCAAAATTTAGTTAATGAATGTTAAATTAATGAATTTTTACATAAAACCTCCTTTTCCGGCTCAAAGGGTTTGTACAGCTTTTCCCTGTGGATCAGGGTTAGAATGTAATTTTAAGTTAATTAAAGGTTTTTATTCAGTTCACATGAATTGGTTACTTTTGAAATACCAAATTACTTTAATATGAAAATAGCAATTTTTAAAACGATGGCTTTTGTAGCCTTGTCGGTGGCAGCTGTATCGTGCTCTTCCAATGATGATATGGTGACTGATGTTAAACCTCAGGCAAAATCTGAAGTCTCTAAAGAGGCTTCAAAAACGAACACCTACAAAGTGAGATTCGGTCTTATTTCTTTAGATGGAACCAAGATGCTTTCAGGAAATCACGATGTTGGAAGTTTCCTGGCCGAGAATACGGTGACAGGAGAAGTGTTTGATACTTATTACAGCGGAGGTTTCCAGACACTTCCGGGGTATTATGAAGGAATTCCGGCAGGAACTTATAAGTTTTCCGCTATGCAGGGACAAGGAGGCTGGACAGGATATGGGTCTGTAACAGGAACTGTATCTGATGCGCAGGTAGATGCTGATGGCTATATTACCGTTTATATTCCGGTGACCTGGGCAGAATAGCATGGTGTTGAAAATATTTACATCCGTTTATTAATCCTCACACGAGGATTTTTTTAATGAATTCATAGATATAAATAGTTTTTATTCACACTGTGTGGAAATTTATATTAAATTTAACATTATAAAAACTGAAAACTATTCATTATGGATATCCATGACTATTCATTTATTTTAAAACTGGTTATTTTGTTTGTTTTATCAATGCTCGTTATTTTGGGGTGTTATGTGATTCTTAAAAAAATCAATCATAAATCTGACTTTTGGTGTTACAGCTATGATTTCGCTTACTGGAAGAAATACAGTAAGAAAAAATATTAAGACAGTCATTGTCAACAGATTCTGTTTGGATTTTTCTAAATAGATTTTTTTCATCATTTGTGTTTTTAGGCCTCCTTGATTGGGGGCCGTTTTTTTGACAACCCGTTTGAAAGAAAGAGACAGTGATTGGTAATAAAAAAGCTTCCCATTTCTGAGAAGCCATAATCAAATTATATGTTGAAAGTTACTTTTACTTTATTGATCAGCCGGTGAAGTTTCTGGGTCTGATAGTTCAGGAGTTCGTAAATCTCCTGTGCATCGGTATATACATCCGGAACAATTTTGTTGTTGATTTTGCTGATGCCCCGTCTTTTCATAGCATCGTGGATTACTTTGGCAAAAGACTCCTTGGCTCCCTGTTTGAAATTATGCTGGGAAATACCATTAGAGTGTAATCTGTACAGATAGAGGGGTTCTTTGATGTATTTTACGTTACCATGTTCCAGGATCTTCAGATAGAGATCCTGGTCTACGGCACTTTTTAGATTGGGATTGATGCCGGAAGTTTTCAGGTAAGTTTCTTTTTTAAAAGTGAAGAAGTGTGCAAATTGAGTAGGGCAGTTGAAAAAATATCTGCTGTTGTAGATCTGTTTGGTGCTGGCGTATACCTTATTCTGATTTAAATTTTCATCACAGAGCATCATCTGCGAGTAGGCGGCTGTAATGTCATTTTTAGTAAATTCTTCAGCTGTTTTCTCCAAAGCATCAGAATAAAGGGCGTCATCCGGATCCAGGTAGGCACATATTTCTCCTTTTGCATATTTCATGCATTCTCTCTTGGTATAGCCGCAGCCTTGATTAGTGGCATTTTTGTAGAGTCTGAAACGGGGGTCATTTTGTATAATGCCCTTGATTTGTTCTACAGAATCATCAGTAGATGCATCATCGACAATTATAACTTCCCAGCTTCCGTATGTCTGGCTGATCAACGAGTTATAACAGTCTCTAAAGTACTTGCCATTGTTGTAATTGGCAATAAGAATAGAGAATTTTATCACGTTATATTGAATTAAAATAGATATGTAAAACTAGGAAATAAAATAATGGAAAAACATAACCTCGATCATGTTATATTTAATTTATTTTTTGTATTTTCTAAAATTATGACGTATAATATTCGTTAATAATTGTTTATTTGTATAAATATGGTAAAATTATTTTATATCTTTTTATCTAAACTGTTTGATATTGTTGAACATACAGCTTGTGTATTTTTTTGATTAACGGCATTTAAATTTTAAAACAGATCCCTGGAAGAAGTGTGAATTGAAAAAAAAGAACTTTATGAGTTCAGTCATAAAGTGGAAAGATTAAAATAAAGTAATTTTGACTGTAAGATTAAACGAGAGATAATTATTTAAAGATTATAAAAATTTTTTCATCATTTGTGTTTTTTGAGGCCTCCATTATGGGGGCTTTTTATTTTACTACAGCTTTTAGCCTAAAAGGTTCTCGTTATAAAAGTCCCAAAAAAAAATTTCCTGTTTTTTAACGATAAAAAATATTGATGGAAACGGAATTGGTTTCACGATAATATAAAAAGAAAATAATGGCTGAATTATGATTTTGATCATAAAATTAGCTTCATGATGATTTCAATTTCAAAGTAAATCTGTGATTTATATATTTTAAAAACTTTCTATACGTACTTGAAAGTGTGATTATATCGGTAATTTTCATGGTTTTGTCCCTGAATAAAAAATCTAAATCCGAACTTCCTCAGAAATAATAAATTAAAAAAAATATAGAAAAGTATTTTTTCCAAAAGCTACTTTGGCACGATTTTTCAATATATGAAGCAACTCATGTTTAATTTGAGTTTTCATGGTTATTAGTTTTTATCCCCAGAGCAATCTGGGGATTTTTTTTGCTCTACATTTTATTGTATTCCGTCGGTAATTTTGGTGTCCTGAACCCTACAATTAATAAGATATTTTGCGGAAAGATCTTAAAACCGGAAAATATTCATGTTAAATTATTGAAAGACTGTAATAGATTTGGTTTTCAGTTGTTTTATAGGTAAAAATAAGCCATGAAAATTTATCTGTTTATTGTATCATTATTCATTTCCTTATCCTCTCTTGCCCAAAACGTAAGTTCCAGTGTAGATGAAGTCATTCAAAGGGAGATGAAAATAAGGCGAATTCCAGGAGTGCAGATTGCTGTTGTTCAAAATGGGAAAATTGTTTTAAGAAAATCATACGGGCTCGCCAATGTGCAGGATCAAATTGCTGTAAAGGATAACACGATTTTTCCAATTAATTCAAATACTAAAATTTTCACTGGGGTAGCCGTTATGCAATTGGTTGAACAGGGAAAAATAAAACTGGAGGCACCCGTCAGTACTTATTTGGATGGCTTGCCTTTGGAATGGCAGAAAATAACAATAGATCAACTGTTGACCCATATTTCCGGATTGCCTGATATGCTGAGACTTTTAGATCCTACAACCGGGAATGTTGGGGCATTAGGAAGTGAGGAAGCAATTTTCGAAAAACTTAAAACCACTCCTATGCAATTTAAGACAGGTGAGCAGTTCAGTTATAATCAAACCAATTATTATTTACTTGGAAAAATTATTGAGAAGCTTACCCATAAGCCATTTGCTGAATTCTTCGAAGACAAACAGTTTAAGATGGTTAATTTGAAGAATACGGTTTTTGGAGATTCGAGAGATATTATTCCGCATTATGCGCCGAGCTACAGTTACAGAAGTTTTTTCGATGGAAAAAGGATGAGTGGGGATAAATTGGTCAATAATTATTATGAATTTCCTGATTTCACCAGAACAGGCGCCGGTCTTAACAGCACTTCCGAAGATCTTGCCAATTGGGTTATTGCCCTGCAAAACGGAAAATTGCTGCAAAAACAATCAACAGTTGATATGATGTGGACCCCTGCCAAATTTAATAACGGGAAACCTACGGATTGGGTACGCGGCTGGGGAATTGCGAAGCTTAGAAAAAATCATAAGGCGATTGGAATGTCGGGCGGAAACAGATCTGCTCTGCTCATTTATCCTGATGATCATTTGGCAGTGATTGTACTGACCAATTTAGGAGGAAGTGCTCCGGAAGATTTTATTGAAGAAATTGCGGGATGTTATATTCCAGATATTATTAAAGCGGATCCGTTGACTTACCTCAGAAAAAATCTACAAAAGGTCGGATATGAAAATGCAATAGATTTTGTGAAGAATGAGAAAAAACAAAATCCGGATTTTAAACCACAGGAATCTGAACTGAACAATTGGGGATACCGGTTGTTGGCCACCAATCAAAAGAAAGAAGCGCTGGGTATTTTTAAACTTAGTGTGTATTTGTATCCTGATAGCTGGAATGCTTATGACAGTTACGGTGAAGTACTGTTAAAAACCGGTGATAAAACTAAAGGTATTGAAATGTATAAAAAGTCTCTTGACTTAAATCCTGATAACGAAAACGGGAAGAAAGTTTTAAAAGAAGTTCAGGCCCAGAATTGAAAACCATAATACAAACATATTCTTTATGATCTGGGTCATAGGATGGATGGCTGCTTATGGATTAATTTAGCCCTGTTTATTATCATTCATTCCCAATCATTTAGTACTTACAATTCTTCCCGTAATGGGAAGTTTTTTTTTGTTTGCAACTTCCCGATTAGGATTATCGGAAGAGGCGTAAGGTTTTTATTAACGTGATCATTGTTTGCTGAAGAAATGCGTCGTTGACTGATAATTAATGAGGTCTGCTTTTTAAAATATCAAATTTGAGGACTCAAAGGATTATTTATTTTGCATGACTCAAGAATGCATTAATTATTATATGGTTAATTTTGATAAAAAATAATTCAAATATTGGAGATTATTTCTTTAAAATAATCTATTTTTATTCATAATAATAAAAAACACACAATGAACTGCTTGATGACAAGTGAATCAGAATACCATTAATGGTCTGAGCTCAATGTTTATCGTATTAAGACACAAATTAAAAGCAATAAAAAACCTTCACTAAAAAAATCAACTTATGAAGAAAATTTTTTCGATTTTTTACATCTGTACCGCTGTGCTAAGTTTTGCGCAGGTTGGTATTAACACTTCGAATCCACAAACTGTGTTTCATGTGGACGGAGGAAAGGACAATCCTACAACAGGAGCGCCCACAGCGGCACAACAGGTTAATGATGTTGTGGTTACTGCTGCCGGGAATGTTGGAATAGGTTTGATAGCTCCACAGAAAAAGCTGGATATCGATGCCGGTAGTGCAAGTCTCAGGATAAGAAATCTACCCCAGCAACTTCCTGATGATCATGATTTTCTTACGATCAATACAGCTAATGGAGACGTAGTCGCGACAAGGTACGTCTATACTACAACCATTACTGTAGCAGCGGCTGCAAACGGAACCGTTACTATTCCTGCCAGTATAAGTATTCCAAACGGAATGTTGGTCGTTAAAACAAGCAATACATGTGGAGCAAACATGATCACGAATTTTATTTATTCGGATATTTCTCTTGGTTATGCAACATCCATTGCAGGTGATAAAGTGGGCACTTCAACGATTGCTCCTATACCAGGCGGAGGTGGAGGATCCGGCGTATGGTCTGTTAAGTTTCCCGGAACTGCAACCTGTGCCACAGGAAATGCTACTCAGTTTGATTTTACGGTTTCAAAACCTACAGCCAGCAGTTATTTGATTGTAAACAACGGGAATGTAGCACGAACCTATGTGGTGACTATTTTCCGTTTGTAATCTTTTCTGATTTTTACAAAAAAATAAAATTATGAAGAAATTATATATCATACTTTATATACTCATATCTTTTGTGAGTTATGCGCAATTTGGTATTAATACAACCAATACACAGGGATTATTCCATATAGACGCGGCAAAGGACAACTCTGTTTCGGGAGTTCCTTCAGCGGGGCAGCAGGCCAATGATTTTATCATTACGTCATCCGGAAATACGGGAATTGGAAACGTATCTCCGCAGAGAAAATTAGATGTTGATGCCAATAATCAGAGTCTGCGTATTCAGAATCTGATCCGTCAGGTTCCAGCAGATCATGACCTATTGATAAGGGGAGGGGCTACCGGTGATGTAACCACAGCAAAATACAGCTATTCTATAAACAGCACAAGCATATTACCGGGGGCAAGCGGCACCGTTACAATCCCTGCTGCAGTTAATATTCCTGCAGGAATGCTGATCGTGAGGTCTGGGAATGCGTGCGGAAGAACAATGATTTCTACTTATATGTATTCTGATATAGCACTAGGATATTTAAGTGCTGTTGCCAGAGACAAAGTAGGAACAGTAACAAGCTCTGCAGGCGGAGCCGGAACATCAGCCACCTGGGGACTTCAATTTGCGAATGTAACCGGTTGTGCTGACGGTGGAGGAGGTACCCAATTTGATTACACCCTGGTTAAAACGTCTGCGAATACCTATACCATTACCAATAACGGAAATATAGCCAGAACATATACTTTTACAGTTTTCCGGTTATAAATGTAAAAAATAATCTTTTGAATGATAACAGTAAATCCCGCTCCAGGCGGGATTTTTTTATAGAATGGTATCTAAAATCAAAAGGAAAATATTAAACTAGAAAAGCTCTCCATTGAAAAACCCCTCTTAAAAAAGAAGGGTTTAAATTATTAAGGCTTAACTTTCGGAACGCAACCACATGCACAGTCCCAGATGTCCTGGTCCGGAAAGCATGCTCCTACTGCCTGGCACATATAAATGTATCCAACTCTGCAATAAGGTACTGCTCCTCCGCCTGCAACATTTTTTAAATCTTCTCTAGTTAGCTTTTTGAAATTTTTCATAGTTAAGTATTTATTCGTTAGATTTCAAAGATACTAATATCCATTAACAGGGAATTAAATTTTTTAAAGAATTTTATTATGTTAATTACGCATTTAGCAAAATAAATTTTAACCAAGTGAAAAAGTCATAGATTTATTTTTAAAAGAGCAACAGGTTATTATTAATAGACTTTATAATGAGTTTCTGAAGTATAAAATAAAAGATACCACAAAAGTCACGATTTTTGGATTTATGATATCGAACGGCACAAACCTTGGATTATAAGAATCGCATCACTAATAATATATCTTTCTAAAAAAAAATTACAGTTTTGCCTCTCGTGCCCCGGGAGGCTTTTTTATTTTCAAAGCTTTGTCTTTTTGGTAGAAGCTGAACTTAAAAGAAAGGAAATGAAAAACCCTCTAAAAAGAGGGCTTTGATTTATCTTGGAAAAGGAAGTGTGTTCACTGGATAGCATCCACACAGGCAATCCCATTGATCGAAGTTTTCATCACAGATTCCAATAGCCTCGCATCTCCAAATTGCTCCACGAGGGCATGTTGGTACATTAGGACCTCCACCTTTCAATTGCTTTAATTCTTCTCTTGAGATTTTCTTTAAATTTTTCATAGTTAAGTATTTAATTCGTTTAGATCCCAAATATAATACTATTCCAATAATGGAGAATTAAATTTTTAAAGAAAATTATTATGTTAACTGTTATAGCTGGTGAAGTATAATTTTTAGTTCAGATTGTTTGACTATTCACCACAAGGACGCGTATTGCAATAGGTAAAGCCAGCTGGATGCTGACAACATCTTTCGTAATCGTAGCATCTTTTTCCTCCAGTTCCACATGTTTCTCCAGTCGGTTCTCCTTCACCAGGAGCTGGTTCGTCAATTGGGCCACCTGCAAATACGACTTTTAATTTGGCTCTTGTAAGTTGATTCTTAACATTTAATTTTTTCATAGTTTTTCGTTCTGATTTGTTATTTAATTAAAAAGATTATTTCAAAAGTATTAAAATAAATCAACCGTGCAGAGAGTTATTTTTTTATGTTAAGTCTGTGATTAGGGAATAGTTCCAATATTTTGCGCCTAATTAAAATCAAAACCATGAAAAATGTAAAGAAAATTCCCCACTTATTAAATGGGGAATTTTTTATGTTTAAATAATTTAAGATTAGCGAGTCAAATTACAGAAATAATTTTTTGTTTTTTGCCACCACATTGGAGCAGCACCGGGTCTTTCGTCTTCAATATTACAACTGCCCTGACCTGTCCATTGCATACCTGCCTTTATAGTTTTCATATCTTCTCTTGAGAATTTTGTTGCTTTTCTTTTTAGACTTTCAAAATTTTTCATAAAATATTATTTTATAATTAGTTATGGCTAATATACATAAATTCCCGACATGGTGATTATATATTGGAGTCAATTGATAGAATTCATTGGAAGTACTTTTTACACTGGTGCTAAAATAATTGGGAAACGAAAAACAAGAAACCTCTAGTAATTAGAGATTTTATTGCGTTATATGGTATGCCCAAATAATGCTTCATATACTATTTTAAAACTCGGTAAGCTTTATTAATAAACAAATTGTAGTTGATTTATGAAATACGATAGGCTATGTCGCTGTAACTTTATGTTATTATGTAATAAAGAAATTAAAATACAGTACTTTCCACATTTAAGGAGCTCTGATGATTTTTAAGATTAACGCGTAAATTTTAAAATTTATGCAAAAATAGAATTTGAGTTTTTCAAATATCACTTCATAGTGATGATGAAAATTTAATTATATTTAACACTTAAAAAAACATCACCAATGAAGAAAAATTTATCGATCCGGCTGCTTCTCAATGCTGCCGTGGTCCTTTCTTTAATCTCCTGCCGTTCAGAGGATCTTCTTAACAGTAGTGAAGAACAACAGCCATCTAAATTTAGAGTATTCACTGCTCAAGGAGAAGAAACGGTCAACTATGCGAAAGGTTTCAAAACACTATTGGAACGCTATGATGACATTCACAATGTTCAACACACCGCTAAAGCACTGAGGAAAGCATTTAAAAATTCATCAGAAATGGCAGATGAATATGTAGAACTCAATATTCGTTCTCAGGATTTCACCACGAAGACCAATGAAAAATTTACACTTTTTCCATTAATTAGAAATAGAAAGGTTGATGGTATTATTATTGCCAAGCTAAAGGAAAATGATACTCAGGTAGAATTTTTAAAAATGTATCCTGAAGTAGAAAATTATGATAAAATGCTAGGGTTATTTAAAGAAGCATTTCTAAAAAATACATTACAGCAAAGAATTACAGCTAAAGGAAATGGTAATTGCAGTTCTGACGGATCACCTTGTGATACTGGAGAGGTAGTTATTACTATGCCCGGAACAGGCGGTGGCATTCCCGGAGGAATTTGGAATGGAGGACCACCTCCAGGAGGATGTCAACCTTATGACAACTGTCTCAATCCAGAAGGTCCCGGTGGAACTGGTGGTGGTGAAGGAAATGGTCCGGAAACCCCAAGTCCTAATACACCTGCGAATCCATGTGAACAAACAAAGAAAATTATTACTAACACTATATCCAAACCAGCGATAGATAATTTAAAAACAAAATCAACAGAAGGAGGAGAAGATGGTTATAAAATAAAGGCAGACGGAACACCTTCAGATGTAATACATGGAAGTGCTCACAGTGTAAATTTCGGAGATAAAACAGGCTATGCTGGTGGTTACCATAATCACACACCTACAGGAATTCCAATGCTTTCTCCACCAGATGTAGAACAGTTACTTCAATTTGCACTAGCACAGGGAGATCACGGAACTCCCAGTAACGCATTTATTGGGATGGTAGCACCAAATGGCATGCATTATGTAGCGACTTTTGACGGAAATTATAGTGATGCTTTGATAAGTTTTTCACAAGAAGATTTGGACAATTATATAGATAACATGGCATTAAGAAATAGTATTTATAAATCCTCAACTCACGAAGGATATGAAAAACTTTTTTTTGGAATACTTGATGATATGAACCTTAATGGAAAAGTAAGGCTGCAAAGAGTAGAAAGTGATGGAACTATAAAAACAATTAATAAAAATGAAAACGGAACTATAACTGATGTTCCTTGCCCTTAAAAAATAATAATATGAATAAAATAATCATAAAATCAGCTTTTACATTTGTATTTTTTTGCATTTTTTCTTGCAAAGCACAGCAAGAATTTCCTTTAAAAACAGATTATACACAAATACCTAACAATTCTTATTTAAAAGATATTAACAATGAATTAGATACATATGTAGGAAACTACACTGCTAATTTCCAAGATAAAAAAATTACGTTGTTTATAGCAAAACAAAATCATATGTTTTTTGATAGAGGTAAGTATAAATATTACAAAGACGTATTATCTGTTAGGTACATTATAAAAAATTCATTAGGAATTACTCTTCAAGATACTCAGAATGATACGTTCCAGTCAAATCAGATAAAAAATACGATATATAGCCGATGGGTAGAATCTGATGATAATAAAATACTCTTGTATTATGGAGGAACAAATTGTCGTGTGGGTTGGGGAGATATTTACTTAAAAAAAATAAATTCCACAAAGATTTCATGGGAATATAGGCCAAACGACATTATCCTTGATAGTAATAAGTGTCCCGAAGGAATAGATATTAACATATATCTTCCAGAGACAAAAGATTTAATTTTTACAAAACAGTAGTGAAAAGATTAACAATAAACTGAAACTGCCCTAGAGGCGGTTTTTTTTATTGGATAAATTTTAAAATGAGAGTTCAAGTATATAGTATTGGAATTAAATTTTTTCTATTACAGAATATTACAGTTTTTGTTGTGGAACCACCTGTAAATATTTAAAAAAATTCTACAATGGTAAGATTACAAAACGGTATGCACAACTAAGGAAAAAATTAAATCAGCGGGATGACGTTGATTTGAAATGAGGTTAAGAGAGCATTTTTTAAATATGTGAAAATTTCAAAATACAATGATTTTGAAAATGGTTGACACTGATATTGACACACTTTAAAAACAAAAAACCTCTAATTAAAATAATTAGAGGTTTTATTGAGGTACCTAGCGGATTCGAACCGCTGTAGATGGTGTTGCAGACCACTGCCTAGCCGCTCGGCCAAAGTACCATTTTTACCATTTTTGAGGTGTGCAAATATAGCAAAAATTCTTAATGAACAAAAATTTTTAAATAATTTATTTCGCTCCAATGCTGTTGATATCGCTTTTTAGCTGTCTTTCAGCATCATAATTTTTGATGTTGATGACCCGGGTATTGCTCCAGCTGTCGTGAAGACCATTTTCTCCAAAAAATGAAAGCTGATCGATTAATACGATTCCTCTTATGATATTTCTTAAAAAATAAGCTCCCACAGATGGTTTTTCTTCGTCGGTCATAATCACTTTTGTACCGGTAATCAGTTTTCCAAGGCTTCTCCCGCCGGTTACAGCTTCAATGAAGAAAGAAAATAATGTATAAGAAACAATCCCTATCAATCTTTGCAGCAGATCGTGTGTATTGGCAAACCAACGACCGTACGCAGGATTGATGAGGGTAATGATCAGCATAATGACAAAGAACACAATATAAAATGCAATAAGATCAATCATATAATTGGCAAATCTTGCACCCTTGGAAGCCCGGTTTCTATCGATGATCTGTAAATATTTTCTCATGGTTGGTAATTAGTTTTTGAAAAATTTAGATTCCGTTGAGTATTAGTTTTAAAGTAGCGTTGGTTTCAATGACTGCGGTGATTCCTGATTCATTTAAGAGAATGCTACCGGGTTTCAGGTTGTACACCCTTCCGTTCATTTTTAAACCTTTGTAATATTCTTTGTTGAAGGCGTCTTCAATGCTTTTCTTTGAAGCCAGTTCCAGATCCTGAGTTGGAATTCCATACTCATCTTCGATCATCTTTACGATCTTTCCTTTAAAGAGCAGCGTAGCGGTTTTCTGTAGGATATTGGCAGTTCTCAGATTAAATTTTGTATTGGAAAGTACAATTTTCTTTTTTGTTTCATCATAAACAGGAATTCCCGAGATCAAAGCTTTACCGTTCACATAACCTTCTGTTTCAGCCTCAATGATCACCCTTCCGTCCAAACCGTAAACCCTGATGTCTTTGATTTTCACTTTTGAACCTCTCACGTCATATTCTTTGTTCATGAACATATTTCTCGCAATATTCGTTGCCTCAGAAAAAGGAACATTGGCTGTGGTCTGGAGAAGAAATTTATCCGCTAAAACCGGAACAAGAGTAAAATTACCAGCTGATTTTACATTGGGTGATGCAGCCGGCTTGCTTCCGGTAAATGTTTCCGAATAAATATCCATTCCGATATTCGTGGTGATTTCATTTCCATAGAACTTCAATGGAGTGATGTTAACCCCTACCGGACTTATTTTCAGCCAGGTATTATATTCCTCCGAAATATTAAAAGGTTGTGAAAAAACATTCCAGGCCATTACCGCATACTGTTGGAAATTAAGCTGAGCATTCATCTGCTGATCAATCGTTTTAGCAAATTTTCCCTGCTGTTCTTTCAGGCTTTTTTCTACCAGTGAAGTGATTGGGATCTGTATTTTACCATAATTCAGGACAGGTTTTGTGACCCATCTGAAACCGTTAGGCTGCGTATTGGTAGAGATCGTCCAGTTATTATTAAAATTAATGGTGGTATTAAAAGACATTACCGTTTCAAAAGTCGTGTTCTGGTATGAATACACACCCAAAGTACCGATTCCCTTTTCCGCCCATATTTTCAACGGAACTTCAATCAGTAGATTCTGGCTTGTCCCGCCCACCAAACGTATAGGACGGGTTTTCCAAACTTTGACCTTAAACTGGTCGTTATTGTTATCCGTATAGGAATCGTCCTGAAATACCAGTTCCTTTACCGAAGCATTGATCATATTACTGATCTCAGAAAGCGGAATGGTGACCGGCATGGTAATGCTGGATCTGATCTTAGGAAAATTATATGTTGGCGTATCACCTGTAGTCTGGCCGAAAACAACGGCAAAACTTAATAAAAATAATAGTGTGATGGATTTCAATTTTTTATGTTTTTTTAGTGAAATAAAAATTATTGATCACCGGGTTTGAAACTTCTTTCCAGTTCGATGCTTGCGCCTTTCATTTCGCCCTGCATGGGTGGGGAAGTTTTTGTGATTTTCAGTTTGATATAAGAAATCTGAGGAAAATTTTCATGAATCTTCATCGTAATTCTTCCCGCCACATGTTCCAATAACTTGGATTTGATGGCCATTTCCTGATGAATGATTCCGTTGATATCTGCATAGCTTATCGTATCATTCAGGTCATCTGTTTCAGCGGCCTTCCAAAGATCCGTGTGCAGTTCCGCATTTAAAATATAATAGGTGCCGATGATGTTTTCTTCGGGAAGAACCCCGTGGTACGCATATATTTTTACATCTTCAAGAAAGATCTTGCTCATTGTTCGTGATTTTTATTCAGCAAAAATCGTTTTAATTCTTCAAAATCTGCATGTATTTCTGTAGTTTTTTTCTCCTTTTTCATCAGATCGTTAAGGGCTTCAGGAATGTCAATTCTGATATGGGCTGCTTTTTCCACTGCCTCAGGGAATTTAACCGGATGAGCGGTTCCCAGAATAAATCCTTTTTTACCCGGATTTTCATTCAGATACTGTTCGAGAGAACTAAAAGCAACGGCACTGTGAGGATCAAGAATATATCCATATTTTTCATAAACCTCTGCGATGGTTTTCAACGTAGATTCATCATCGACAGAATAGCCTGAGATCATGTTTTTCAGATCTTCAAACTGATGTCCGAAAAGTTCAAGGATTCTGGTGAAATTGCTTGGATCTCCCACATCCATGGCATTAGACAAAGTGGCTACTGCTTTTTTAGGATGATATTCGTTGGATTTCAGATAATCCGGAACCACATCATTTTCATTACAGGCTGCAATAAAGTGTCCGGCAGGAAGTCCCCTGAAATAGGCGAGAAGTCCAGCGCAGATATTCCCGAAATTTCCACTTGGAACACCAATCACAGGATTTGTATTTTCCTGCTGTTGCCATTGTTTTAGGGCTAATAGATAATAAATCTGCTGAGGAAGCCACCTTGCGATATTAATGGAATTGGCGGATGTCAAAAACAATTCGGAATTAATGCTTTCATCTGAAAAAGCCTGTTTCACAAGATGCTGGCAGTCATCAAAATTTCCATCGACTTCCAAGGCAGAAATATTTCCACCCAGTGCGGTAAGCTGTTTTTCCTGAACCGGACTTACCCTGTTTTTAGGATAAAGAATAACCACATTGATTCCCGGAACGTTGTAAAATCCATGAGCAACGGCTCCTCCTGTATCACCGGAAGTGGCAACCAGTACCGTTACTTTTTTATCCTGATTTTTCAGAAAATAAGACAGGCACCGGCTCATAAATCTTGCACCGACATCTTTAAAGGCCAAAGTGGGGCCATGGAAAAGCTCCAGAACGGATATCTGCTCATTGATTTTTTTCAATGGAATATCAAAGTTGACCGTTTCAGCAGCTATCTTTTTTAATTCTTCCGCTGGAATTTCCTCCCCGATAAGATCTTTCATGCATCGGAACGCAATTTCCTCATTAGAATAGAGGTGCAGATTGGAGATGAATTCCTGATCAAATTGTGGAATAGTTTCTGGAAAAAATAATCCTTTCCGGCTGCCCTGGCTTTTTATAGTGGCCGTTTTAAAATCAACGGTTTCTTCTTTATCTTTTAAATTATAATACTTCATTGTCTTTGCTTTATTGGTTTTCATCATTTATTTCTTCAACGATCTCTATTCCCGCAGGATTTATTTTTGACACGTATACAAAACTCTCAATCTCAATTTCGTCATACACGGATTTCATCAGCTGAGCAATTTTTTCTGCCGTTTCTTTGGTCTCTGCCAGCATGAAAATGGAGGGTCCGGAACCTGAAATTCCACCGCCTAGAGCTCCCGCTTCTAAACTTTTCATTTTAATTTCATCAAATTTTGGGATCAATATGCTGCGGACAGGCTCTATCAATACATCATTCAAGCTCCGTCCGATTAATGGAATGTCATTTTTTAAAATTCCGGCGACCAATCCTGCAATATTTCCCCATTGTTCTACCGCATCTTTCAGCAGAATATTTTTCTTTAAGATTTGTCGTGCATCGGAAGTCTTCACTTCAACCTGAGGATGTACAGCTGCCACAAACAGATTGGGAGTACTCAACGGAATAATATCAATAGGAGAGGAGGACTTCACCAATGTAATGCCACCATAAATGCACGGGGCAATATTATCGGCATGACGCACTCCTGAAGCCAGCTCTTCCCCAAACATAGCGAAGTGAACCAGTTCCTCATCAGACAGAATATTTCCTAACAAAGCGTTGGCCCCAAAAGCGGCTCCTGCGGCACTTGCCGCACTGGAGCCGAGCCCGCTGCCAGGTTTAATATGTTTGCGAATCGTTACTTCAAAACCTTTCGTCAGCTGAAGGTGTTGCTGGATATTCTGCAGAACAACACCTGCTACATTTTGAGAAGGTTCTTCCGGAAGCCCGAAATGATCTTCATGTCTGATAATGATCTCCGGGCTGTCCAATAATTTCAGTTCCATTTCGTCGTAAGGCTCATGGATGGCCATTCCCAGGATATCAAATCCGCACACCAGATTGGCAACAGTGGCCGGAACTTTTATTTTTATACTTTTCATACTATTTATTTTAAACGGATCTTATAATATCTGCAAAAACACCACTGGCCGTAACTTCAGCACCAGCGCCTGCGCCTTTTACCACAAGAGGCTGCTCGGAATATCTTAAGGTTTTAAAGATGACGATATTGTCCTTACCGTAAAGATGATACAAATCGCTGTCCGGAGCGGCGTGCTGCAAACCGACTTTGGCTTTTCCGTCTTTAAAATCAGCGGTATATTTTAAAATCTTGCCTTCTTTTTTTGCAGCATTTAGTAAATTTTTAAAATGATCTTCATACTCGGTAAGCTTCAGATAAAAGTCTTCCACACTTCCCTGTAGACATTCCTCAGGCAGAAAGCTTTCGTTTTCAATTTCATCAAACTGAAGCGTATATCCGGCTTCTCTGGCCAGAATTAAAATCTTGCGGGCTACATCTGTTCCTGTAAGATCCAGACGCGGATCCGGTTCAGTATAACCTTCTTTCTGCGCTTGGGCAACCACCTCAGAGAAAGTCCTGCTTCCGTCATAATTATTGAAAACAAAATTTAAAGTTCCACTAAGTACCGCTTGAATAGATGTGATTTTGTCACCGCTTTTCATTAAATCATTAATGGTTCCAATCACAGGAAGTCCGGCACCTACATTTGTTTCAAAGTAAAAATTACAGTTATGGTTTCGGGCAGTGCGT
Organism: Chryseobacterium sp. OV279; assembly: GCF_900128945.1. GTDB lineage: Bacteria > Bacteroidota > Bacteroidia > Flavobacteriales > Weeksellaceae > Chryseobacterium. Next base: position 496,075 of record NZ_FQUD01000001.1, read on the forward strand.
TTTAACGTTTTATACTGTTCAAAATCTGAAGAAGCTGCGATTTTGTTGCAGGCCACAATGTTCACACTTCTTTTTAATAAATCCTCATACACTTCCGGGACTGATGAACTGGCAGTCACATCGATAAATACAGAGTTTCTGAGATTTCGTGAAATAATTTCGTCTGCAAATCCGTGGATAGAGGCTTCAATAGCTTTTTCATGCCAGTTGCTAAATTCGTTTTCAGAGATTCCATGATCGGAAAAGAACATCTTACGGCTGTTTGAAATTCCGGCAATTCTTAAATTAATCAAATGATTTTCCTGAAGATAACTGTTCTGTTCATAAATCTGCTGTACGAGTTTTGAACCCACATTTCCGGTTCCGCAGATATAAAGATGAACCTGTTTTATTTCCGATTCAAAGAACTCTTCATGTAAAATATTGACCGCTTTTTTGGTGTCTTTTTCAGAAATAACAATGCTGATATTCCTTTCAGAAGATCCCTGGGCAATAGCTCTGATATTGATCCCATTGTTTCCGAGGCATCCAAACATTTTGGCACTGAGACCGCTTCTGTTCTTCATGTTTTCTCCAACCAGAGCAACAATTGAAAGTCCGGTTTCTATTTTTACTGGAGCCATTCTCTGCAGCTGTATGTCATCTTCAAAAGCTGCATTCACCACATTTTCGGCATGAAATACTTCTTTCTCATTCACAGCAATAGTAATGGAATGTTCCGATGATCCCTGGGTAATAAGAATCACATTTATTTTTTCAAAACTCAGACACTGGAAAAGCTTTGCAGAAATGCCGGGAATTCCTACCATTCCACTTCCTTCCAAAGTAAGAAGAGCAATATGACTCATATTGGAAACGCCTGCTGCAGGTTGCTTTTCATCTGCAGACTTATTGAGATTGTGGGAAACCAAAGTTCCATAGGCTTCCGGATCAAATGTATTTTTGATCTTAAGGTCAATATTTTTAGCCATGACGGGCTGTATGGAAGGTGGATAAAGAACCTTTGCTCCAAAATGAGAAAGCTCCATCGCTTCATGATAAGAAATCTCAGGAATGGGTTTGGCATTGGATGCCAGTCTGGGATCTGCAGTCATCATTCCACTTACATCGGTCCAGATCTGGAGTTCTTCAGCAGAAACAGCCGCAGCAATGATAGCCGCAGTGTAATCGGAGCCGCCGCGTCCTAATGTGGTGGCGTTGCCGTTTTTATCTTTAGCTATAAAACCGGGTGCAATGATGATCTGGTTTTGGTGATCAGCGATGTAGTTTTTCAGATTTTGGTCTGTGCTATCAAAATCTACCTTAGCGTGAGTGAAGTTGCTATCTGTTCTGATCAGTTCAGATGAATTCATCCAAAGACTGTCCAGTCCTTCGTAATGAAGCCTGGCTGCCATGATATTTGAAGACAGAAATTCGCCATATGAAGTAATTCTGTCCCTGATTTTATCTGTGAATTCACCTAATACAAAGATCCCGTTGTAGATATCTTCCATATCATTGCAATGTTTTTTAACGAAGCTCAGCCAAGAACTTTGTTCTAAAACCGGGATCAGTTCTTTGACCAGTTCAAGATGTTTTTCTTCAAGATCTTTGATGATCGGGATGTAATTTTCGTCTTTAACAGCAGCATATTCCGCCGCTTTTATAAGACTGTCGGTAACGCCATGAAGGGCTGAAACTATAACAATAATCTTGTTCTGTGAAGATTCTTTTTTGATAATATGTTCTGCCAGAAGAATATTCCGGGCATTGGCGACGGATGTACCGCCGAATTTTAAGACTTTCATCTATGATGTATTTGAGATTGGAGAAAAGCGAATGTTTGCTCTTTTAAAAAAAAGAGTACGGGTGCAGGAAATGATATGTGAAAATGTACCCCGCTACGGGGTAGATGTTGTAGATGTAATCGTTGATGTAGAAACAAAAGACAGCCCCGAAATAAGTAATTCCGGTGTAGAAATAGCTGATATGTTTCTTAGAAAATTCATTCTTTACGGAACAAATGTACAAATTATTTTTAGATGGCCATATTAATTAATGGTACATATCTGTATTGTTTAATTCATATTTAAGAGAAATATATTGGGTTTTAGGCTTTTTTTTTCCAGTAAAACTGCTATATTTAGGCGTTAAAATAAAACAAAATAAACATGAAAAATTTAAAGAAAATGACCCGAAAACATTTGGGAATGATTAATGGAGCTGCTTCCAATTGTAAAAGCTGCCCTAGAGGCGGATTTGGTCCTGGAGGTTCTGCAGCAGGCTATACCTATTCATGCGAGGACTACTATGAACTTGTTACGGCAAGTTGCAGTACCTGCGTTCTTGTTAGCTCGGCGTGTTTTCAATAATCGAAAGATAAAAGAAATTCAAGAGACTGTCTGAAAAGGCAGTCTTTTTTTATGTAGAATAACGGTAATCACCCAAAACGGATCACTTACTCAATATTCAGCTACACCTGTGAATTCTGGCTTTGTTTTGAAGTCTGTACGTTTCATATTTGTTTAACATATCAACAGAGTGTGAAAAATAATAACAACAGTAATTTAAACTCAGAATATTATGAAAAAATTTAAAAAATTAACCAGAGAAGAGTTAAAAACAGTGGCGGGTGCCGGTATAGATTGTGGCCCTTTCCCATGTGTCTGCATTTATACCCATTATTGGTGTGAATACGCGAAAAAATGTATTCCCAAAGGAATCTACTGTGGTAAGCTTCCTGTAGAAGTAGAATAGATACTGTCTTTACATGTGTAATTAAAAACCAAAAGATCAATATGAAAAATGCAAATCAAATATCAAGAGAAAAACTCAGAAATATTACTGGAGGTTACGGCTATGTCTTAATTAGTTGTAATACTCCAAGCGGAGGCTCTACCTTGTGTAATGTTCTGAAGGCCATTCAGGTTTGTCCACCGGTTTCTGAAGTTTGCAGAGCCAGTAACTGTCTTCAAGGAGGAGGATGTGGTATGCCTGGCCTTGAAGTAGAATTATAAGTTAAAAATCTCTATAATATTAATCATTATGAAAAGAATGAAGAAACTTTCAAGAGAAGAATTGAAAAACCTAAAAGGAGCAACTGGAATTGATGGTCCTGTTTACGTCTACTGTGGAAAAAACCGCAAATGGTGTGAAAAAGGCAAGACATGCATCTCTGCCGCAGCGAACTGCAATGATTTTGTGGTTCCCGGAGAAGGCGGAGGGTGGTAAGATCTTAAAAAAACACATTAAAATACATTCAATATGAAAAACCTGAAAAAACTTTCGAGAGAAGAAAAAAGTAAGATCAGCGGTGGGTTTACTGAGTTTCAGATCGAAACCTGTGGCGGTGCTGCTTATGTATGTTTCCGTGGAGGCGGTGCGTGGGGATGCTGGAGAACACCCGGCGGAACCTGTTATCCTCCGATGGTGTAATTGGCCTTAACCAGACTTAAGAAAATTAAGATTAAAGAAGTTTGAGGATGGAAGATGGAGGCTGGAAGTTACTGTTAGACATTCATTTTTAGCAGGTAATGGTTTGAAAATTAACAAAGTTGCGTTGTGGTGCTGCTTTTACCTTCCTTCTTCCAATTTCAGGCTTCTGGACATCACTATATCAATCTCAAAAAAAATTATTATGAAAAAATTATCAAAAGAACAATTGAAAAACATCAATGGTGCTGCTTGCCCAGGAGGATGTCCTTACCCTGCAGGAACTACTTTTGGACCTCCGGGATCTGGTGCTACCCGCAGCTGTCAACAGTATAATGCTTTGAGTGACTGTTGTAAAGGTCAGTACTTGGTACATATGGGTTGTGTAGGTCCTGTTATTAATTAATCCGGACTTAAGGAGCAGAGATGGAAGAAGTTTCTTTGATTATTAATTATGGGGATTTAAAATAGAAGTAATAAAGCTGAGGTTAAATATTTTACCGGCTTTTATCTCTCCCATCTCCGCTCTTTTATTTTTCTATCTTAATTCATTATTTTTCAGGCGTATAATATTTCATCATAAAGGGATAAAATGTTATATTTATGACACAAAATAAAATTAATATGAAAAATTTAAAAAAACTCTCAAGAGAACAAAAAAGCAAAGTGAGTGGTGGAATTACCGATTTTCAGATTGAGACCTGCGGAGGCGCTGCCTATGTATGTTTCCGTGGAGGCGGTGCATGGGGCTGCTGGAGAAAACCAGGTGGTACCTGTTATGCACCCATGCTGTAATTAAAAGTATTCTGCTTTTAACTGTGTATTTTCATGAATTAGGTTTAAAATCATATATTTATAAACCAAAACAAATTAATATGAAAAATCTAAGAAAATTAAACAGAGGAAATTTGAAATCCATTAACGGAGGAAATGGCTGTTTCGAAAACTGCCCTCCGGGACCTTATGGACCAGGACCGAATTACCCGAGATCATGCGATGATTTTAATGCTTTACCTGAATGCTGTAAATTACGGGTAAAAGTAGATTATCTATGTTCCGGACCATTATAAGAATAAGAAAGCACTATTTAAGGATAGTGCTTTTTTTGTCTTTTAAAGAACTATTCTAAGTATTTTAATTTTTTTAATAGGTATATCACCTTTATGGGATAAAATTACTATATTTAAAATTCAAAAAAATTAAAATTATCATGAAAAATTTAAAAAAATTAAACAGAAAAGAGTTGGAGAAAGTAAACGGAGCAGCGGGTCCATCAAGATGTTCAGGATGTCCTCAAAATGCTACTTTTGGAGATGGCCCTGGATATAAGTATCCATGTTCAGCTTATCAGGGAATTGCAGATCATTGTAAAATGTGTGTTCTTGTAAGTATGGAGTGTATAAATCCTGAATTATAAAAAAAAGGAACTGTTTTCTAAACATTTAGAAAACAGTTCCTTTTTTACTATTTATTTTTAATTATTTGATGCTTTTCGAAAGATCCAGCATCGCTTCAATAGGTTTCAGAGCTCTTAAACGAAGCTCTTCGTCAATAAGGATTTCCGGAAGTTCATATTTCATGCACAAATACAGTTTCTCCATGGTATTACGTTTCATGTAGAAACATTCTGAACAGTTACAACTTTCGTCAAAAACTAAAGCAGGGATTAGTTCTTTGTGCGGTGCACGTTTTCTCATTTCGTGAAGAATTCCTTCCTCAGTAGCAATGATGAATTTCTGACAGTCGTCTTTCTCAACAAAATTTAACAGGGCAGAAGTAGAACCGATGAAGTGAGCCAGCTTCAGAACCGCTTCTTCACTTTCAGGGTGTGCAATCATTTTCGCATCAGGATTTTCAGCCAGTTGCTGAGCAATTCTTTCCATAGAAAATGCTTCGTGCACGATACAGCTTCCATCCCAAAGAATCATATCACGACCGGTCTTTTTAGAAAGATATCTTCCTAAGTTTTTATCCGGTGCAAAGATGATAGGTCTGTCCTTTGGTAAAGCTTCAATCACCGTTTCAGCATTTGAACTGGTCACGATGATGTCGCTTTCTGCTTTGGTTTCAGCATTACAGTTGATGTAAGTGGCGATCAGGGCATTCGGATGCTGCTCACGCATTTTCCTAAGGCCTTCTCCTGAACATCCGTCTGCCAGAGAGCATCCTGCCATCGTATCTGGAAGAACTACTTTTTTAGTCGGGTTCAGAATTTTAGCGGCTTCAGCCATGAAATGTACTCCGCAGAATACGATCATGTCTGCATTGGTATCTTTGGCCTGTCTAGCCAGCTGTAAAGAATCTCCAAGGAAATCAGCGATATCCTGAATTTCTCCCGGCTGGTAATAATGGGCAAGGATCACCGCATTTTTTTCTTCTTTAAGCTTAAGAATAGCTTTCACTAATTCTTCTCCTTGAGGAATCGCTATATCTTTTATATCCAGAAATCCTCTTACGGGAATCGCAGATTTAGCTTTTTCTAATGTTTCGGTACTCATATCAACCTCAATTTTTTGATTATAGAAGTTAGAATTTAGAAATTAGAAGTTAGAGTTTCGATGTGACTTCAATGGGTATAACGGCACAGCTAACTTCTAATTTCCAGCTTCTAGTTTCTTTCTATAAATTTTTTTATTAAACTTTCTATTTCTTTTTTTGCTTCATCAAGATCGGTATTGATTACGATCCTGTCAAACTCTTTCGCATAGGTCATTTCTTCTCCGGCCTTTGCTACTCGGGTTTTGATGGTTTCTGCATCATCTGTGTTTCTGGAGATCAATCTTCGTTCCAATTCTTCTATGGACGGCGGTTCAATGAAAATAGACAGGGCTTTTTCTCCAAAATATTTTTTTAAAGAAATTCCTCCTTTTACGTCCACATCAAAGATCACCACTTTTCCCTGATTCCAGATCTTTTCCACTTCTGATTTTAAAGTACCGTAATATTTGTCAGTATACACTTCTTCATATTCTACAAAAGCATCTTCCGCTATTTTCTGTCTGAATTCATCGGGACTCAAAAAATGATAATCCACGGCATGGGCTTCACTTCCTCTCGGCTGTCTTGTCGTGCATGAGATAGAAAATGCGAGTTCAGGAAATGTTTCCAGAGAATGTCTTACTAATGTAGTTTTTCCGCTTCCAGACGGCGCTGAAAATATGATTACTTTATCCATTTAGATTAGAGATTTTTAGATTAGAGATAAGAGAATAAAATCTATGATCTCCTGTCTATAGGTCTATGGTCTATAATACGTTTAACGTCTGTTCTTTAATTTTTTCCAAATCATCTTTCATCATGACCACCAGTTTCTGGATTTCTGCATGATTGGCTTTTGACCCTAAAGTATTGATCTCTCTTCCGATTTCCTGAGAAATAAAACCAAGTTTTTTTCCGTTGAAATCTTCATTGTCCATCACTTCTTTGTAGTATTTCAAATGCTGGGTAAGCCTTACCTTTTCCTCTGCAATATCAAGTTTCTCTGTGAAATAAGCCATTTCCTGATAGAAACGGGTCTCGTCTACATTTTCAAACTCTTTTAGAGATTTCTGATAACGCTCTTTTACCGCAATGATTCTTTCTTCTTCAAAAGGAATAACTTCTGAAAGGTATTTGTCAATATTCTGGATATTTCTTTCCAGTTCTTCGTGCAGGATACCTCCTTCCGTTTTTCTGAATTCCATGAAACGGTCTACCGATGCGTGAACGATTTTTGCCAGAGCTTCCCATTCACCCTCCGTAAGTTCGTCAGGTCTTGAAGAAATCGCATCCGGAAGTCTTACCGCCATTTTCAGATATTCAAAGTCTGGCCCGTCTGAAGCGATGTTACGAAGCTCATTCATATAAGAGTCAATTAAACTCCTGTTGATTTTCACGTCGTTTGTCTCTTCAAGGTTCTCCAGATTGATGTAGCAGTCTACCTTTCCTCGGATAATCCTGTCGTTAAGAATTTTTCTGATCTCGAATTCCTTTTCTTTATAACGTAAAGGAACTTTAATATTTAAATCAAAGCTTTTGCTGTTCAAGGATTTAATATCTATTGAGATCTTTTTCCCTTCAAAAACACCTTCGGCTCTGCCGAATCCGGTCATTGATAAAATCATAGTTTTTTATTGTTGTACAAAGATAAACATTTAAATTAGCACTGTGAAAAAATTGATTTCTGTTGTAGGCCCCACCGGAATAGGTAAAACGAGACTGGCCATTGATCTGGCCAACCATTTCAATACGGAAATTGTTTCCTGCGATTCCCGTCAGTTTTTTAAAGAAATGAAAATCGGTACTGCATCACCTTCGGAAGAAGAACTGGCGCAGGCACCTCATCATTTTATTGGGAATCTTTCGGTTCGGGACTATTATTCTATCGGGCAGTATGAGGAAGATGCTTTAAAAAAACTTAATGAACTTTTTGTCAATCATGACACCGTCATTTTGGTAGGTGGAAGCATGATGTATGAAAAAGCAGTGATTGAGGGGTTGAATGATCTGCCGGAAGCGGATGAAAACAATCAGAAAAAACTTCAGGACATACTGGATACGGAAGGAATCGAAAAACTTCAGCAGATTCTTAAAGAGCTCGATCCCGAGTATTTTGAAGTGGTAGATTTTCACAATCACCGAAGACTTTTACGCGCTATTGACGTGATCTGGCAGACGGATAAAAAATATTCCGAACAGATTGCTGTCTCCCAGGATTCCAGAGATTTCAATGTGATCCGTATCGGAATTGAAGCTCCGAGAGAAGATCTGTATGACAGGATCAACAGAAGGGTAGATATCATGATGGAGAAAGGACTTTTGGCTGAGGCAGAAAGTTTGGAGGAATTTAAAGATCTTACCGCCTTGAAAACAGTAGGGTATTCTGAACTTTTCAAATATTTTGATGGAGAATGGGACCTTGACTTTGCCGTTTCCGAGATCAAAAAAAACAGCCGCAGATATGCAAAACGCCAGCTGACATGGTACAGAAAAGCGGATGATATTCACTATCTGTCATTGGGATATTCACAGGAAGATTTTGATCGTTTAATTGAATTTATTTCCATCTCAAATCAATAGAAAATTCATTCTATTTTAAAAATAATATCTATTTATAAAAAGTTTTATCGTTTTTTTTTATTTAAATTGGGCTTGAAAATAGGACGATTTCCAAACACAGTTTAAATCAATTGAATTATGAAAAAACTAATTATATCGGGTTTGATACCTCTGATGATCTTCACAAGCTGTGAAAGAGCTTCCAGCCAGGAAATCCAAAACGAGAATATTAAAAATAATGTTCAGAATACTGAAAACCCATTAGGCATTCCTCTCCCTTCAGAAATCAGCAGTACAGAGACGGTATGCATTCTGCTGCGTCATGCAGAAAAAGAAAATGTAGGAACAGATCCTGATCTTACCAGTGCCGGTAAACTGAGAGCAGAAGAATTGAAACGTTTACTGGGAAATGTTCATATAGATAATATTTATACTACAGCATACAATCGTACACGCCAAACAGCCATTCCACTGGCAGAGAGTAAAGGAATTGTTATTAAGGAATATGCGCCGGCTGCTACTTTTGCTGCCACTCAATTATTTATAAACAATATTCTTGCACAAAATCAGGGAAAAGTTGTTGTCATTGTCGGCCATTCCAATACAGTTCCTGAAATGGTAAAAGTGTTGAGTAATAATACGTTGAATGTGACCATCAGTGAGACACAGTTTGATAATGTATTTATTACGAAAAACTCTGCAGCAGCGGGATCAGTGTTTGCGGTTCAAAAAAAGTTTGGACAAAGTACACCATAAAACCTGAACTCTATTAAAAAAAATGCGGTCCCTGAAAAGAGACCGCACTAAAAACAATATAATTAAATTTACTACTTCCAACCGCCGCCAAGCGCTCTGTAAAGATCTACAATGCTGCTCAGTCTCTGTCTTTTTACGGACGCAAGATTCAGTTCAGCCTGCAGAGAATTTCCCTGAGCTGTAATCACTTCTAAGTAATTGGCCATACCGCCTTTGTAAAGCATTTCTGCACTTTTTATTCCGTTTTTCAACGTGGTTACCTGATCTGTTGCTTTCTGTTCCTGAACTTTTAAACTTTCATTAGAAACCAAAGCATCAGAAACTTCGCCTACTGCATTTAAAACAGACTGGCGGAAAGCCAGCACGTTTTTCTCTCTCTGGATTTTAGCTACATTCAGATCCGTTTTCAATTGTCTTTTCTGGAAAATAGGCTGAGTAATTCCTCCCAATACAGATCCGAACAATGAAGCCGGAATCTGGAACCAGTTATCAATTTTAAATGAATTCACACCACCATTAGCTGTGATTTTCAAAGCAGGATACATATTCGCCTGAGCAATTCCTACCATTGAATTGGATTCCAACAAAACCAGTTCCTGCTGACGGACATCCGGACGACGGCTTACCATCGCGGCAGGAAGACCCGTTGAAATAGTCTGTGGCAGAGAAGTATCAGACATTTCAATCGTTCTGTTCACTTTGTTTGGATTTTCACCCACAAGAATACTTAAAGCATTTTCCTGGATGGCAATATTTTGCTCCAACTGAGTGATCAGAAGTTCTGTAGATTGTTTCTGAGCTGTTGCCTGCTGAACCCCTAAAGAAGTCGTATCTCCACTTTGCCACATTTTTTCAGTAATGGAAAGCGTATTGGTGCTTAATTCCAGGTTTGATTTTGCGATCTGAATCTGTTTGTCAAGCATCAATAAATTGTAATATCCTTGTGCAATCGCTGCTACGACCTGTGTCTGAACAGCTTTTGTTGCTTCATAAGTCTGCAGATACTGCATTCTTGAAACTTCCTGCTGGTTTTTAATTTTTCCCCAGATGTCAGCTTCCCATGAAAGGTTGAAGGCTGCATTATAATCCTCAACATGACTCTGACCTAAAAATGAATTTAAGCTTTTTCCGTTCATGCTGTTTTCCGATGGTTTTGAAATTTGCGCTGAAACGGCAAAACCTACATCCGGATACTGAAGATATTTTGCCTGTTTCAGTTTCTCCTGGGATGAAGCTACCTGTTTTAAAGCAATCTGAAGATCATAGTTATTTTTAATTCCTTTTTCAATCAAATCCTGTAAAATAGGATCGCTGAAAAACTGTTTCCATTCCAGGTTGGCAATACTGGCTGTATCAGCAGTAGCGGTGTATTGGAACTTTTCCGGAAGCTGAAGGTCAGGTTCGGTATATGCCAGTTTGGACACACACGACACCGCGCCTAAAGCTAATATAAGGGTTAAGATAAAATTCTTAATTCTTTTCATAGTTTTAAATAGACTTTTAGTTGAATACAAAACTTTGAGCGGTTTTGTAAAGCAAAGAGGTCTTTAGTAGGAGAGTACTCTGCTTTTTTTATGATATTAGTTTGAATAGTTGCTTCTCTATGAAGCTCAAAGTTTTGTATTTCAATATATATTAATGAGCTGTGGTTAGAAGTTCTTCTTCCAATTTCTGTCTTTGAAGTCTTTTATTTTTTCTGCTCGGCATTTTTTCATGCAGATACTGGAAAATCACATACATGACCGGGATGATGAAAATCCCGAATATCACTCCTGTAAGCATTCCTCCTACGGTACTGTACCCGATAGAGTGGTTACCTTTGGCTGAAGCTCCCTGCGTCCATACCAATGGAAGCATCCCCACGATAAAGGCGAAAGAGGTCATCAGGATCGGTCTCAAACGTAGTCTTGAAGCCTGCAGTGCAGATTCGATCAGGCTTTTACCTGCTTTTCTTCTCTGAACGGCAAATTCTACAATCAGGATGGCATTTTTAGCCAATAGCCCGACGAGCATGATTAATCCTACCTGAACATAAATATTATTATCAATTCCGGCTAATCCAGTGAAAGCAAATACTCCGAATATCCCGGTAGGAATGGTAAGAATAATGGCAAACGGTAGGATATAACTTTCATACTGTGCTGCTAACAGGAAGTACACAAACAGGATACTTAAAAGGAAGACAAATACTGTCTGACCGCCCGTTTTGATCTCTTCACGGGTGATTCCCGTCCATTCGTAACCGTAACCTCTTGGAAGCGACTGTTTCGCAACTTCTTCTACCGCTTTGATGGCATCTCCGGTACTGTAACCAGGTTTTGGAGTTCCGTTGATCGTTACTGCGTTGAACAGGTTGTTTCTTGTCACTGTTTCAGGTCCGAAGGTTCTTTTTAAGGTGACCAGTGTTTTCGCCGGAACCATTTCTCCTGATTTATTTTTCACATAAATCCCTTCCAGAGAATTGATATCTGTACGGTAAGGAATATCTGCCTGAGCCATTACTCTGTAGTATTTCCCAAATCTGTTGAAATCTGAAACGAAACTACTTCCGTAATAGATCTGCATCGTCTGCATCAGTTCTGTGATAGAAACTCCCAATTGATTGGCTTTGTCAGCATCTACATCAATTGTATACTGAGGATTTCCTGCGGCATACGTTGTGAAAGCAAAGGCAATCTCCGGACGTTTCATCAGCTCTCCAATGAAGGCCTGAGTCGTTGTTCCCAATTGCTCAAAAGAACTGTTTGTTTTATCCTGAAGCATAAATTCAAACCCGGAAACGTTACCAAATCCCTGTACCGTTGGGAAGTTGAAGAAGAACGCGTTCGCATCTTTCACCTGACTTACTTTTCCTGTCAGAGCAGCTGCGATCTGGTCCGGATCTTTCATCTCGCCACGTTTATCGTAATCTTTAAGTTTAATGAAACCTGCAGAATAGGGAGAAGCATTGGCGTTACTGATAAAGTTCATTCCGTCTGCTACCCAAAGGTGGTTGGTAGCTTTTTCACCATTGATGATCTTATCGATCTGCGCGGTAGCTCTGTGGGTTCTTTCCAGTGAACTTCCCGGAGGCGTGTTAACTGCATAAAGAACGAATCCCTGGTCTTCAGTAGGAATAAATCCTGACGGTGCTTTTTTAATTAAGAAAACACTTGCAGCGGTAATTACTACTAATCCTCCTATCGCAACCCATTTATTTTTAATCAAAAACTTAAGGCTGTAAATATATTTACGGGTCATATTATTAAAGGCCACGTTGAATGCGTTGAAGAATCTTGCTCCAAATCCTTTTTTAAGACCGTGTTCCCCATGTTCTCCCTGAGGATCATTTAAGAACATTGCGCATAAAGCCGGGCTTAATGTTAAGGCATTCACCGCAGAAATCAGGATGGCAATCACAAGAGTAAAGGCAAACTGTCTGTAGAAAACCCCTGCAGGACCCTGCATGAAACCTACCGGAATAAATACGGCACACATCACCAAAGTAATGGAAATAATAGCCCCGGAAATTTCACTCATAGAGTTTGTCGTTGCCTGATCTACCGGCATTCCTGTCTGTTCCATTTTGGAATGGACGGCTTCCACCACAACGATGGCATCATCCACCACAATACCGATGGCGAGTACCAATGCAAACAAGGTAAGCATGTTGATACTGAATCCAAACAGCTGAAGGAAGAAGAAGGTTCCGATAATCGCAACCGGTACCGCAATAGCCGGAATCAATGTTGATCTGAAATCCTGAAGGAAAATATACACGACAAGAAATACCAGGATAAATGCAATCACCAAAGTTTCAACAACCTGATGGATAGAAGCATCCAGGAAATCCTTGGAATTGTACATGATGATCGGCTCAACTCCTTTTGGAAGGGTAGTTTTCATCTGATCAACCTGTTTTTCAATTTCAGTTAAGATTTCATTCGCGTTGGAACCTGCAGTCTGAAGAATCGCAAATCCGGCAACCGGTTTTCCATCTACTCTGTTGGTCGCTGTATACGTATAAGAACCGAATTCTACTCTCGCTACATCTTTTAATCTTAAGAATGATCCGTCATTATTCGCTTTGATGGCGATATTTTCGTAATCTTCATTCTTGCTCAATTTTCCTTTATATTTAAGGATATACTCGTAGGTTTCCTTACTTCCCTGGCCTAAACGTCCCGGAGCAGCTTCAAGATTGTGATCTTTAACTGCCGCAAGTACTTCCTGTGGTGAAAGATTGTTGGCTGCCAGTCTGTCCGGCTTCAGCCATAGTCTCATGGAATAATCTCTCGTTCCGAAAACCTGAGCCTGTGCAACTCCCGGAATACGCTGTATCTGTGGAATTACGTTGATTTTAAGGTAATTCTGTAAGAAAAGTTCATCATATTGTTTCGGATCATCACTGCTCAGTCCCATGAACATAATCATACTGTTCTGAACTTTCTGTGTGGAAATCCCCGCCTGTACCACTTCCTGAGGAAGCTGGCTCATCGCTTTCGATACCCTGTTCTGTACGTTTACTGCAGCATTATCGGCATCAGCTCCCTGTTTGAAATAAACACTCAGGGTCATGGTACCGTCATTACTGGAGTTGGAGGTCATATAGGTCATATTCTCCACTCCGTTCACGGCTTCTTCAATAGGGGTGGCTACCGAACGGGCAACTACCTCAGCATTAGCTCCCGGATAGAAAGCCGTTACCTGAACGCTCGGTGGAGCAATATCGGGGAAGAGGGCAATCGGTAAATTAAAGAGGGACAGCGCCCCCAATAATAGGAGTATTATGGAGATGACCGTTGAAAGTACCGGTCTTTCTATAAATTGTTTTAACATAAGAAGTTTATTTTTTTAAGTCTTCTGTATTCGGAATAGATTACAAAGGTCTGGCTCTCAATAAGCTGTCAGAAGAGATTGCTTTTGGCTTGACAGAAGCACCATCCTTCAACGCTCCGATTCCGGTGTACACGATTTTTTCTCCCGGAGCAACTCCTTCAGAAATAAAGTAATAGTTTTCTGTTTTTCCTGAGACTTTAATCGGCTTGCTGGTTACTTTGTTGTCTTTACCTAAGATATATACGTAGGTCTTGTCCTGAATTTCAAAAGTAGATTCCTGTGGAATGATCAGGGCATTGGAAAGCATCTGAGGCATACGCACTCTTCCTGTATTTCCGGTTCTTAAAGCTCCCTGCGCATTAGGGAAAACGGCACGAACGCTGATGGCTCCTGTAGTTTTATCAAACTGACCGTCTACAATGCTCATTTTTCCTTTTTGTGGGTAAATGCTGTTATCTGCGATCACCAGATCTACCATTGGCATATTCTTCAGCTTTTCATCTAAAGTAGCTCCCGGATATTTCTTCTGAAACGCGATGAAATCCAGTTCGCTTAAAGAGAAGTAAGCATAAATTTCACTGATGTCCGACAGTAATGTCAATGGATTAACATCTGTTCTTGAAATCAGGCTTCCTTTTTTGAAAGGAATTCTTCCGATGTATCCGCTTACCGGTGCTGTGATCGTTGTAAATCCTACATTGATCCTTGCGTTTCCTACTGAAGCTCTGGCCTGTGATGAAGCGGCAACGGCAGCAGCATAATTGGCTTTTGCGGTTTTAAGCTGTACATCGGAAACTACTTTTGCAGCTACCAGCGGCTGAAGTCTGTCAACTTCCACTTTAGCCTTTTCGATATTGGCATTGGCAGCCTGAAGATTGGCCTGCGCCATATTCACCTGCTCGCCATACGCTCTTGAATCTATTTTAAATAATGGCTGTCCGGCTCTTACGTAAGAACCTTCTTCCACATAGATTCTGTCCAGGTATCCGTCTACCTGAGATCTGATCTCTACATTGTTTTTACCTTCCAGTGCGGTAGGAAATTCCTGATATGTTGTCGCTGGAGATGTGATCACGGTGTAAACCGGAAGTTCCGGAGCAGGCGGTGCTGCATTGGAACCTTCTGCTGCTTGGGTACAGTTCTGCAAAAGGATAATACTTGATATAAGTACGATAAACCTTATTTTTCCAGGTATTTTCATTGTGGGTTTAATTTTTTTAATGAAGTGTTAGATTTAAGTAATAGTGTTTTTTAAATTAATTCTGATATATTTCCTAACGGTGTTAATATTAAGTTCAAAAAAAATTTCAGAATTTTTAATAAAGGAGTCAGATCGTCATTTTCATAAGTGCTGTCTGTTTTTTAATGTTGAATGTATGGATAAGTGAGGTGTATTAATTGAGTGTTAATTTATCTAACAGTGTTAAGTGATTGATAAAAGCTGTCCTGAAATTTTGAATTATAGTTTCCATGTTACTTTTTTTAGTTTTTTAACTGAATATTTTACCGAAATTCGATGTTATTTTTCCTAACGGTGTTAATTTTTGGTTCAAAAAAAATTTACAAAGACTTAACGAAAGCTGAAACCGTTTCGTCTAAAGTCGTTTTATTCATCGTAGAAGGAATATCTGTATTTCGCATCATCATAATAGAGATCAAACCGTGCACCGCAGAAAATAAAGCGTGAGACATATGACAGGCATTGTCCGGATTGGATCCGTTCTTTTTAATGATGTTGAAGGTACACTCATAGATCAGGTCCTGGAATGACGAAAATTCTTCTTTCATCTGGCCCTTACCGCTACACTGCATTCCCAAACCGAACATCAGCTGATAGTATTCTTTATTTTTAAAAGCAAAATCCCAGTAAGCATCTACGATGGCCGTAAGCTGCTCTTCCGGAGTTTCAAATTTCTGCTGAGCTTTTAACAGCTCTATATGAAGACAGTGAAAACCATTGATAGAAATTTCATACAAAATGGCTTCTTTGTTTTCAAAATAATCATACACTACAGGAGCACTGTACTCAATGGCATCTGCAATTTTACGCATCGAAAGTGATGCCCAGCCCTCTGTTTTAGCCAAACCGAAAGCCGCCTGCAAAATATTTGCACGTATGGATTCTTTCTCTCTTTGACGACGTTCATGTAGGCCCATGATTTTTTATTTACTAACAGTGTTAGCAAAACTACAAACTTTTAAGTATATCTTCCAAATAATATTTGATAATTAACATAAGTTCATGAGATAACATTTCGGTTTTTATCGTGAAGTAAGGAAGTCAGAAGCTAGAAGAGGGAAGTTATTGAAGTCCAAATATGTGAATACGAGAGGTATGTTATTACTATTTTTTAAACTACTTCAATACATTCAAAAGAAATTGTTCAATATTTACCGTCCAGTAATAACTTCCATCCTCCAGCTTCCGTCTTCCAATCCTTTAATCTGAATTTCTTATCCCGACCTCCGGTTAATTAACATTTAACGCAAGTTTATAAATTACTGAATTGGCTTGTATTAAAAGAAACTTTATCTTTGCTGATAAAGAAAATAAAGGATATGAATACTCCCTCCAATATGCTGGCTTTAGGAACCAAGGCTCCGTTTTTCGAACTTCCGAACCCTTCAAAAACTAATGAGATCCAATCTCTGGAAGATCTGAAAGGTGAGAAAGGAACACTGGTGATCTTTATGTGCAACCACTGTCCGTTTGTTCTTCACGTGATCGACAAGATCAACGAACTGTATGAAGACTATAATGAAAAAGGGATTGAATTCATTGCAATCAATGCCAATAATGTAGAAAAATATCCGGCGGATTCTCCGGAAAAAATGATCGAATTCCAGATCGAAAGGAATTTTGATTTCCCATATCTGTATGACGAAAGCCAGGCCGTAGCCAAAGCTTATGATGCTGCGTGCACACCTGATTTCTATTTCTTCGATGATAAATTAGATCTGATCTACAGAGGACAAATGGATGATTCAAGACCGGGAAACAACAAAGATGTAACCGGAGAAGACCTGATCATCGCTTTCGAAAACCTTTTGTTGGGTGAACCGCAGGAAGAGATTCAGAAGCCAAGCATGGGATGCAATATCAAATGGAAATAATAGGATGAATGGTTGAAAATTTTTAACCGTCATATATATAAGTATAAAGTTGTTCTTTTTTTAAGAGCGGCTTTTTTTATCCTTGGCAAGGTTCAAAACCTTGCCAAGAATAATAGAATTTTTAAAAGCTAGCTTTTAATGTAACCTCTTTTTCAACCTTCAGACCCACATTTACCTTATTGTGCGAGAAATTCTTTATAAACTCAGAAGGCGTTTTTTCCGTATACTTTTTAAACATCCGGTTAAAATAAGTCACATTGTTAAATCCACAGCTGTAACTGCATTCTGAAATACTCTTATCCTGAGCCATCAGTAGGCATGCTTTATTGATACGGTAACGGTTCACAAATTCCGTAAAAGTGATCTGCGTCGCTTTTTTGAAAAAGTTGCAAAAAGCTGGCAGGGTAAGATTGGCTAGTTTGGCTACATCTTCGATATTGATTTCCTTATCATAATGATGTTCTACGTAGGTAAAGATATTTTCCAGTCTCGTTTTATTTTTAGAGATAATTGTGTAGGGCATAATCTCCTTGTTCAAAAGATCATAATCCTTACATTTTGAAAGTTCAAACAAAATCTCAAGCAGCAGCAGATACCTTTTGTAGCCTTCAGATTCCAGCATGAGTTTCAGTTTGGGAAGCATAAGTTTTTTGATCTTATGATGAAAATGAATTCCGTATTTGGAAAGCTCCAGCAGATTTTTGATCGACCGGGCTTCCACTTCCTGCTGAGGAAACTGAAGAATTTCTTCCCTGAACTGAAGAACAATCTCTTCATGCGGATCCGTAGAATTTAATCCAAACCCCGAATGCGGAATATTGGAACCGATCAATACCAGATCTCCATTCGTATAATTGCTTTTGTGATAACCTACGTGGCGGGTTCCGTTCCCGGAAATAACACAAACCAGTTCGATTTCGGGATGGTAGTGGTATTCCCATTTGAACTCGCAGATGGGCGAATTGTTGTGCAGGGTGCGGAAGGAACTCTTTTCACTCGCAATGATTCTTTCAAAACTGACTTTCATCTGATTAATCGTATTTATTCAATAAAAATACTAATTATATTAATATAGTTCAAATATTGATTTATTGTGTTAAATTAATGTTAAGCGAAATGCTTCTATCTTAGCCGACAAGAAATGATCTCCATGAAAAATTTCAATATTAAAGCCGTACTGTTTTTGAACTATTTTGTTTTCGCGATTCTTTTGAATTCCGTGGGAACCGTTATTCTGCAGGTACAGCAAAACTTCGGAATCTCAAAATCTTCAGCCAGTATTCTGGAAGGATTTAAAGATCTCCCGATTGCTATATGTTCATTTATTCTGGCATCATTTCTGCCGAAAATAGGGATTAAAAATTCCATGCTTATCGCTCTTTTTCTGGTTAGCTGCATGTGTTTTGTGATGCCCTTTTCCAATGACTTCTGGTTTTTCAAACTGTTGTTTGCCATTGTGGGAATTTCATTTGCATTAATAAAAATCTCAGTTTTTACTTCTATTGGTCTTGTAACGAACACCGATAAAGAGCATTCAAGCTTTATGGGCTTTCTGGAAGGTTTTTTTATGATTGGAGTTTTGGCGGGAAATGTTCTTTTCAGTCTGTTCATTGATGATCATAATCCGAAATCGACTCAATGGCTGAACGTGTATTGGGTGTTGGGTGCTGTATCTACTTTGTCATTTTTGTTTTTATTCTTTTCAAAATTGAACGAAAGCGAGGCCAGAAGCGAGAAAACCGATTTGCTGGGAGATCTGAAAAACAGTATCAGCTTATTCAGCTATAAAAAAGTATTGTTTTTTCTCCTGTGTGCCTTCTTATTTGTATTGGTAGAACAGAGTTTCCAGACATGGACGCCTACTTTTTATAAAGAAATTTTAAAGCTTCCGACGTCTATGAGTATTCAGGCCGGAGCCGTTTTAGCCGGAGCTTTTGCACTGGGAAGATTTTTATCAGGCTTTTTCTCCAAGAAATTCAGCTGGATTTATGTGGTTTCCTTTTGCGTGATTGGTTTTGCGGTAAGTATTATTCTGGTTCTGCCATTAACTCACAATATTCAGATTGATAAAGGAACGGGTTGGTTCAATGCTCCGCTTGTCGTGTATTTATTTCCTTTGATGGGAGGTTTGCTGGCACCAATTTATCCAAGTATCAATTCTGTGATCCTGGCATCCATTCCAAAATATTTACACAGTGCGATGGCCGGACTGATCGTGGTTTTTTCTGCCATCGGAGGAACGATAGGTTCTATGATTACCGGTTTTGTATTTCAGGAATTCAGCGGACAGCAGGCGTTTTATCTTTCACTGATCCCGCTTTCACTGCTGATCATTTCGGCGATTTTCATGAATAAATTAAAAATAAATCCTAAGAAATAATAATGAATAAACAGCTTTACATAAATGAAATCCAGACTCTTTTTGATGATGTACAGAGAGCAGAGATCTTTGAAGACCAGAAGATGATGACTGATGCCGTTCCGATGTTTCCTGTTTCGGAGATCAATGCGGAATATGAAAAGAAAAAGGGAAGTCAGGGATTTGATCTGAAAGATTTTGTGATGGCGAATTTTGATTTCCTGGGAGCCAAAATTTCTATCCACAGACAAGATCAGTTGCCGATTGAGCAGCATATTGAAAAACTTTGGGATGAACTGACCCGTACGGCTTATGAAGAAAAAGGAACATTACTGAAACTTCCGAAGCCTTATATCGTACCGGGAGGCCGTTTCAATGAATTCTTTTACTGGGACAGCTATTTCATTATGCTTGGGCTGCAGGTTTCGGGAAGAACGGAAATGATGGAGAATATTGTGGAAAACTGTTCTTATTTAATTCAGAATGTAGGATTTGTTCCGAATGCGAGCAGAACCCATTTCCTGAGCCGTTCACAGCCACCGTATTTTTCGCTGATGCTGGATCTTTTATTTGAAACCAATGGTGATGAAAAAATATACACCCAATATCACGATACTTTAGAGAAGGAATATGCTTTCTGGATGAATGGGGAAGAATGGCTGGAGAATGATTCCAGTGTGAAAAGAGTGGTGAAAACGAAGAACGGAGATCTTCTGAACCGTTATTATGATGCAGAAAATGCACCCCGCCCTGAAAGCTATCTGATCGATATTGAAGACGGCGACAATGCAGGCGAAGAATTTTACAGAAATATTAGAAGTGCCTGTGAATCCGGCTGGGATTTTTCCAGCAGATGGTTTGCAGACGGAGAACATATACAGACGATAGAAACACTGAATATTGCAGAAGTGGATCTGAACAGCCTTCTATGGCATTTGGAGAAAACACTGGCCAAATCTTCAGCACTTCTGAATCTGACAGAAAAAGAAAATTATTTTACTCAAAGAGCAGCATTACGCAGACAGATGATCAACACTTACTTTTGGGATGAAAACACTGAATGTTATAAAGATTATCACTTAAAAAAACACAAAAACACACCGTCTGAACATATTGCTGCTCTTTACCCATTATTTTTGGGACTGGCAGACGAGACACAGGCTGAATCTGTTGCTCAGCATATTAAAGATAAATTCCTTTATCAGGGAGGTCTTGTAACGACTACAAAGAAAACCGGTCAGCAGTGGGATCTTCCCAATGCGTGGGCGCCGTATCAGTGGTTAGGTTACAAAGCAATGAAGAATTATGGTTTCGATGAACTGGCTGAGGAAATAAAAAATAACTGGTGTAAGAATGTGGAAAGGGTCTACAGCAACACCGGAAAATTAATGGAAAAATACAACGCGCTAGACACTGAAACCATTGCAGGAGGAGGAGAGTACCCGAATCAGGACGGATTCGGATGGACAAACGGGGTCTATCTCAAATTAAAACAAAACTAACTCTATAAAAATCATTTGCTATGAAAAAAAGATCGATATTTTTAATGGCTGCCACCGCTACGCTGTACTTTAACAATGCGTATGCCCAGGAAACCCCTCAGGATTCCATCAAGACGTCATCCATAGACCAAATCGTTATTACCGGAAACTCCGGCCCGAAAAAGAAAATAGAATCAAGCACCGCTATCTCTACGTTTACGGCAAAAGAGATCCAGAAGCAGAATCCTATCAGTGCAGCCGCTCTTTTACAGAGGGTTCCGGGATTTGCTGTGGAAACTTCAGGTGGTGAGGTGGGAAACAACCTTTTCGCAAGAGGGATTCCTTCTGCAGGAGCTTATGAATTCGTGCAGGTTCAGGAAGACGGACTTCCTGTGTTTGAGGACGGAGCGCTTCAGTTTGCGAATGCGGATAATTTTTTCCGTGTAGATAATACAGTGAGCCGTCTGGAAGCGCTGAGAGGAGGTTCAGGTTCTATCTATGCAAACAATTCTCCCGGAGGACTGATCAACTTTATTTCCAAAGAAGGAAGTAATGATTTTAAAGGAACGGCTAAGCTTGAAACCAGTACTTACGGCCTGATGCGTACAGACATGAATGTAGGCGGTGCTTTGGTAAAGGATAAATTATTCTTTAACGTCGGCGGCTTCTACAGAACAGATAACGGAATCAGAAAGACAGGTTTCAGAGCTAATAATGGCGGACAGATCAGAATGAATCTTAAATATGTCTTTGATAAAGGTTACGCTAAAGTCTATTACAAAAAACTGGACGACAGAAATACCTTCTACCTTCCAATTCCTTTATTACAGGACGGAGACAAACTTAAGGAATTCCCTGGTTTTGATGCCAACTATGGAACTTACAGTTACAGAGGTGTAAGTCAGCTTAATATTCCACAGGCAGGCGGCGGATTTTTTAAGAGAGATCTTGAAAACGGAATTCATCCGAAAGTAGATGTAGTGGGCGCAGAATTTAAATATGATCTTGGAAATAATTTCAGTGTTCTGAACAAGACGAGATATACCAATATCAATATGGAGTACACAGGGATGTTCCCTGCAGGAGCTCCTAAACTGGCTTCCGATTATGCCACTAAACCAGGGAGTGAAGGTGGTTTGGGAATGAGCAATTATCAGTATTCTCTGGTGAGCAATGGGGCTATTGTGAATCCACAGTACATACAGAAATTAGGATTCTGGGCGATTGATAAGCAGATGAATAATTTCGTGAATGATTTACAGTTCAATTATAAATTTGACAAAGGAAGTGTAACGGCAGGTTTTTATAAATCAAACTGGAAATCTCATCAGTACTGGAACTGGAGCAATGTTTTAGCGACTTCTTCTGATAAACCGGAGCTTTTAAATTTGGTGAATCCGTCTATGAGTCCTTCAGCTACAGGATATTCTCAGACTTACAATGGGGTGAAAGACATGTCTTTCCTGATCAGAGATTCACAGATTCAGGGAAGTCTTAATGATGCGTATCTGAATTTTGATTATAATGTTACAGAGGACTTAAGCCTTAATGCAGGAATGCGTTACAGCCGTGATTACTATAAAGGATATGGCGTCAATACAACCACAGCGAATCTGAATAATTCCGGTTTAACGACTGACGGAACCCACAGTTTTGCAACGACTACGGCAGATGATAATATGGCGGTACTGGGTAATAAATATACCTACTGGAACTATGATATCAACAAAGTGTCTTACACATTGGCCGCGAATTATAAGCTTAACAAAGGAAATGCGGTATATGCCCGTTTCTCCCACGGTTTCAGATCTCCAAATGAGGAAGCTTACTACAATAATATGTCAGATCTGAGCGCGATCAAAGCGGTTGATACCAATCAGCTGGAAGTAGGGTACAAATATTATTCACGTACTTTCGATATCGGAATTATTCCTTTCTATTCTACGCTTAAAAACCTTTCATTTACTGATGTATTCTCAGACGGAACTTCAGAAAATAAATTCGCCAACACTACGAATTTCGGGGTAGAAATCGAAGGATACACAAGACTGTTCAATAATATTCTTGAAGTGACTTTCAACGGTACAATTCAAAATCCGAAATACAAAGATTTCGTAGGGAAAAATGCAGACGGAACTACTTTTGACTACGATGGAAACACGGTAAGAAGAATGCCTAAGTTCTATTTCAATATCTCTCCTGCAGTGAACATCACAAAAGAATGGAGAGCTTACGTAAGCATGAACTATTACGGAAAACGTTTCCAGAACGAAGGAAATACGGATGATAATGTTCTGCCTTCATTCACTGAAGTGGGTGCCGGAATGTCTTATCAGTTAGGGAAAATACGTTTTGCAGTAGACGGAACGAATATCTTTAACACGATTGGAATCACAGAAGGAGATCCAAGATCCCAGACTGCAGCCGGAACGAATATCAGAATGGCTAGACCGATCATGGGCGCTGCTGCAAGAGCATCCATCACACTGGATTTTTAAACTTATATTTATTTTCTTCATAAAAAAAACCGTCAGGATATTTTCTGGCGGTTTTGATTTTTTTATGGGAAAGATCCAAGAGGCAAGAGCCAGGAATCAAGATTTTAAATGTCAGAGATAAGACTGAGATTAGAAAATGTCAATGGTGAATTTTGCTTCGCAAGTGAAAGGTCAATTCTTAGATGCATGTTTAGAAATTCACGATCCAAAATTCAAAATTCATGATTATCATGTATTATGTCAATGGTGAATTTTGCTTCGCAAGTGAATGGTGAATTTTAGCAACTCATAAATTTCCGTGATGCGGATTTCGCGGCTCGAACCAGCAACTAGCAACCAGCAACTCTCCAACTCGAATTTACTTAAAAAACGGATTATACTGCTTCTCAAACCCGATCGTCGTAGGATTTCCGTGGCCTGAGAATACTTGCGTTTCGTCGTCCAGAATAAATAATTTATGGGTAATACCGTCGATTAACTGTTCATAGTTTCCTTTGTAAAGGTCGGTTCTTCCGATGCTGCCTTCGAAAAGGACATCGCCGGAGATCATGAACTTCTGGTTGTCATTATGATAGACTACGCTTCCCGGAGAATGTCCCGGAACGTGGTAGATTTTAAATTGTTCTCCATCCAGTTCAAGCACGTCGCCTTCATTGATGTAAGTGATATCTGCTTTTACGGGATCAACAGTAAATCCGAATCTCATTCCGCTTGCCTGAAGCATATCCAGTACATCCTGATCTTCCTGGTGCATGTGAACAGGAACTTTGAAGGTGTCAAAAGCCCATTGAAGTCCTAAAACATGATCGATATGAGCATGGGTCAGAAGAATCTTCTCGATCTTCAGCCCGTTTTCAGAAATAAAGCTTTCTATCGCTTTGGTTTCCTGCTCATTCATATTTCCTGGATCTATTAGCCAGGCGTTTTTATTTTCGTTGTAAACGATATACGTGTTTTCACTGGCAAAATTGACTACGAAGCCCTGAATCTGAAGCATAACTGATTTTTTTTATTTCAAAAATACGATATTATTAAGAAAATCCCGATTTTTCGTTATCTTCGTCATAATGAAAACTTTGCGCATACTTTTACTCTCTTTGGGCGGACTGGTTTTTGGTCAGAATATCCAGAGCATCCAGCTTTTTAATCCGCAGACGAACGACGAAACCCCTGTGATCAAGTTCGGTGAACAACTGGTTTTAAGCTTTGACGACCTTACCAATGCCAGCGAGATCTACAGATACACGATCAAACATTACGACAGAAACTGGAATGATGACAATCTGTTTTTTACAGAAATTGCCAACGGAAGTTTAAACGGGCTTCTGGATCAGTTCCAATATTCTTTCAACACGCTGCAGCCTTATACCCATTATAAGCTTACATTCCCGAATGATAAGATACAGCCGAAGATCTCAGGAAATTTTGAGTTGATTGTTTATAAAGATTCAGCAGACAAACCTCTTTTCAAAAGACGTTTTTATCTGGTGGAAGATGCCGCCACTGTGGCTTTGAATATCTCAAGAATTGCAGATGCTAAAAATCCCAATGTGAACCAAAGGGTAGAAGTAAAAGCTACTTCGAAAGCAGGAGACCTTTCTTCTAATGTCAATTCAATGACGTTGAATGTGATGCAGAACAACAACCCGAATGTGGTCGTTAATGGTTTGAAACCAAGTGCAACCTTAGGAAACCAGCTGCTTTTTCAGCAAATGAATTTGACATTTCCCGGCAATAACGAATTCTATTATTTCGATAACAAGAATATGAATATGGCCGCAGATATGGTGAGAGCGACGGAATTGAAAGACGGGATCAATCAGACGTATCTGCATCCGGTATGGGCTTTCCCTCTAAACTATCAGTATCAGCCTGACGTAAACGGAGCATGGTATTACAGAAGAAATGATTTAGGGCTGGAAAGAAATGCAGAAAGAGAAGGAGATTATTCCTGGGTATATTTTTCTCTTGATTCCGATCCTGTGGATAAGGAAATCTATGTATTGGGAGGTTTTAATAATTTTAAGCCAAGCAAAGAAAACCAGATGCAGTACGATGCAACCAATAAAAAATATGTAGCCAGAATATTTCTGAAACAAGGTTTCTACAACTATATCCTCGCCACAAAAGAAAGCAACGGATCATTAAACTTCGGAGAGGTGAATGGTAATTTCTGGCAAACAGAAAACCTGTATCAGGCATTTTTATATTATGCACCTTTTGGACGTAATTATGACGGACTGATGGGATATGGCGAATTCAGAACTCCGATCGGAAAATAATTTTATATTAAATTTTAAAAAAATATTAGGAGACATTCATTTGGGATGTCTCTTTTTTATTGTATGGATGATTGCGGATTATTTGTTCTTTTTTAACCACAGATTTCACAGATGTGCACAGATGATTATGTTTATTTGTGCAAATCATTTGTGACATTTGTGTTTAAGAATTAATCACCCGTTCAAAATTCTTTGAATTTTTTTAAACTTATGTGTACTTCTATTTTAACCACAGAATACACAGATTTTCACAGATGTTTATGGATATTTATTCAGGATAAAAATATTTGATTTTTTTGGAATTTATGTGAACTTCTTATGCGCAAAATATTTAGACTTCAAATAAACTAAAGTGTCAGAAACTTTTGTGCCTTTTGTGGTTAAATAATTTTTTTTAATCACAGAAGATTGTGTTTATTTGTGCAAATCATTTGTGACATTTGTGTTTAATTAAAAAAAAGGAACTGTATAAACAGCTCCTTATATTTTAAACCAGATAAAAATCATTGAGTTTCTCTTCGCAGAGGATCTTTACTACGTCGATCCAGCGGTCTTCATCATTCAGACAGGGAATGTAATGGAAGTTTTCTCCGCCTCCATGCTGAAACTGTTCCTTACCTTCTACTGAAATTTCTTCCAAAGTTTCCAGACAGTCTGAAACGAAAGCAGGACACACAACGGCCAGATTTTTCACTCCTTTTTTAGGAATCGTTTCTAATGTTTCATCCGTGTAAGGTTCTATCCATTTGTCTTTTCCCAATCTTGACTGGAAAGAAACAATGGTTTTTTCTTTTGGAAGACCCATCTTGGCAATTACGGCTTCTGTCGTTTTATAGCACTGATGTCTGTAGCAATACGCATTGTGAGTATCCACCTGGCTGTTGATACAGTTGGCATCGTCAATTTTACAGGTCTTTGACGGATCTGTTTTGTAAAGATGTCTTTCCGGAACACCATGATAGGAGAACTGTAAAGCATCAAAATTTTCAGGTAGTTTTTCCTTAATACTTTCTGCCAGACAGTTGATATAAATGTCCCTGTTGTAGAAAGGCTGTATGTAATTGATTTTTACTTTAGGAAATTTCTTTTTACGGACTTCCTCTGCTTTTTCAATCACTGTTTCTGTGGTGCTCATCGCATATTGCGGATACAGAGGAAACAGAACAATTTCTGAAACTCCCTGATCCACCAGTTTTTGAATTCCGGCTTCAATACTGGGCTGAGCATATCTCATCCCGATTTCCACAGGAACATCCACTATTTTTTGCAGTTTTTTCTGAATCTTTTCAGTGATGACAACTAAAGGCGAGCCTTCATCTGTCCAGACTGTTTTATAGGCTTCTGCAGATTTTGCAGGTCTTGTTTTAAGAATAACTCCCTGAACCAGCATTGCCCGGAAAATCCAGCGGTAATCAATGACCTTTTCATCCATTAAAAATTCGTCAAGATATTCCTTTACATCATTTACCGCCGTGGATCTTGGCGATCCAAGATTTACTAATAAAATTCCTTTCTTTGAATTTAGGGATTCTTTCTGCAAAACTTTCTTTTTTTAATTATAATTTCAATTGATGGGGTTCAAGATTTGAGAACTAGGATGCAAGAGCCAAGAGTCAAGATTTTATACATGAAATTTTAAAGCGAAAATTTAGAAACCAGCAACTGTCAACCAGCAACTAAACTCTGAACTCATATACGCTCCAACTCAAAACCATTACCCATTCACCGCTTCCACTCTTTCCACCAAATCAGGAACGAATTGTTTTAAAATATTTTCAATTCCGTTTTTCAAAGTGGCAGTAGAGCTTGGACATCCTGAACATGCACCCTGTAGAAGCATTTTTGCGGTTTTGTTTTCCTGATCGTATTCCATCAGGGAAATTTTTCCACCATCGTTTTCTACAGCAGGAGCTACGTATTCATTCAGGATATCTGAAATTTTTTGTTCGTCGTCTGTATAATCTCTGTTGATGATTTTTTCAACAGGATTTTCATGAGTCTGAGGTTCAAGATTGGATATTTCACCTCCGTTTTGAAGATATTCAGCGATAAGACCTCTTACAGCCATCATCACTTGGTGCCATTCCACAGAATCATCTCTGGTTACAGCCACGAAATTATCAGAAATAAAAATTTCTTTAGCGAAATCAAATTCCTTAAAAATCGCTTGTGCTAAAGGAACTCCTTCTGCCGCCTCTCTTGATTTCACTTCCACAAAACCATCAATAAGCATTTTGCTGGAAACGAATTTCATGGCATTCGGGTTAGGAGTCATTTCAGCATAAATCTGATACATTTCCTTCTTTTTCTGAAGGTAAATTCTCGGATTGGCTAATAATTCATCTTCGATGACATTTTTCAGGCTTTCAGCAACATGTTCCCATTCAATAGTGTCCTGTTTTGCTACCGCTACAAAATTAGCAGTGATGAAAACTCTTTCCACAAAAGGATAGTTGAAAAGTTCCTGAGCTAAAGGAATTTCTGAAATATCTGAACTTCTGTCCAACTCTAAAGAGCCCGGGATCAGGTTATAATCCGCGACAAATTTCATCACTTTCGGGTTTTCGGTTGGTTCTATAAGTATCGTACGCATTTTTTCGTTAAATTTGAGATACAAAAATACGCAATTAGAAATTAGAAGTTGGAGATTAGAAATTAGATTTTTGCTATCACACTCATTTGAAATTAGAAGTTAGAGTTGAGAAGTTAGAAATTAGTATAAGTAGACGTGTGATTTTCAAATCAATTCATTTTCCGACAAAAAATTAAAAGTTATTTCATGTAATCAGAATTTACATTTTCAAATTAACTTATTTTCAAATTTTCAAATCAAAATTATGGCAATTGTAAAAGAACTTTTAGGAAAAAAACCTCAGATAGGAGAGGGCACATTTTTGGCAGAAACGGCAACCATTATCGGTGACGTTACCATGGGAGAGAACTGCAGTATCTGGTATAATGCAGTGATAAGAGGCGATGTACATTACATCAAGATGGGCAATAAAGTAAATGTTCAGGACAATGCCATGCTGCACTGTACCTATCTGAAATATCCTTTGAATATCGGAAATAATGTTTCCATCGGACACAATGCCATCGTTCACGGATGTACCATCCATGACAATGTACTCATCGGTATGGGAGCCATCGTAATGGATGACTGCCTGGTAGAGGAAAATTCTATCGTAGGAGCCGGTTCTGTAGTGACTCAAGGAACACATATCAAGTCAGGAGAAGTATGGGGCGGAGTTCCAGCCAAAAAAATCAAAGATATTTCTGCCCAGTTACTGGAAGGAGAAGTTAACAGAATTGCAGATAATTATGTGAAATATTCTTCTTGGTATAAGGAGAATCTGGAGAACTAGTTTTGAGTTGGAGAATTCTAGAGTCGGAGAGTATTAGGGTTGGAGAGTTTGAGAGTAAATGAGTTTAGTTGCTGGTTGACAGTTCCTCGTTTCTAAGATCGTTGTGAAAAATTTCATATCTCTGATCTCATGTCTGAAATCTTACATCTGACGTCTCAGATTCACCATTCACTTGCGAAGCAAAATTCACTATTGACAGTATCTATAGTATTAAACCATCGGCGTTAATAGTCTGATATCTGATGTCTGTTATCTGAAATCTACCCAACCACAAATAAATAAAAGCTCCATCTTACCGATAGAGCTTTTTTTAAATCCTTAGTATAAACTCCTGAGTGAGTTTTGTTGATAATTCAACGGATATATAACCTTTGCTTTGATTTTTTTCTTTTTTATTGCTCCGGTGTTATAAGCAGGGCTTTTCCGGCGATACACTTGATAGATGTTGGTGGCGTGACCATCATACAGTCAGACGTGATATTATATTTTTCATTGAAGGCTTTTACTTTCTGGGTATATTCTTCAATTCTTGGAAGGATGATCGTTTCTATTTTTTTAGGATAAGCGATGTATTGCTGAGGTCCTCCGCAGGCTTTGGCTCCCATCGGGGAAAAGGTCCAGTCTGATGTATTGTCACATTTTTCTTTGGCGGTTTCAGATTGAATGGATGCTTTTAGCTTATCCAGCTGAGCCTGTTCATATTTTTGACTGTCTTCATCGGCTGGTCTTTCTGAGATATCCTTAGGAAGATTGGTGTCGGCATTTTTTGTTGTATTACATGAAACCAGAGTAAGTGTAGTACATAATGCCAGTAATGGAATATTGATGAAAAATTTTTTCATTATAAATTTCTTTTCAGTTAAAGAATTTTCAAAAGTTGTGCCAAGGTAACAAATTCAAATTCATTTTGCGTAATTTTGGAGCGATGAACAATCATTTTTTTGACTTAATAGAGCATACGAACAGAAGTGTCTTTCTTACGGGAAAAGCCGGAACCGGAAAAACAACTTTCCTCAATGATTTTGTAAAGAAGACGAGGAAAAAATATATTGTGGTAGCGCCTACGGGAATTGCTGCGATTAATGCAGGAGGTGTAACCATCCATTCCATGTTTGGACTGCCTTTAAGAACATTTTTACCGACTACGGACCGTATCGACGGAAGCTTGGCGAATAATATTGCCGACCTGATGCCTCATTTCAAATACAGAAAAGATAAACTTAAGCTTTTGAGAGAAGTCGAAGTGCTTATCATTGATGAGGTTTCCATGCTGAGAGCTGACGTTCTGGATATGATGGATTTTTCGTTGAGATTTATCAGAAGAAATAACCAACGCTTCGGTGGAGTTCAGATGTTGTTCATTGGTGACCTTTACCAGCTTCCACCGGTGGTAAGAGATGAACATATTTTAAAGATATGCTACCAGTCACCCTTCTTTTTCGACAGCCATGCCGTGAAAGATATTCCTTTGCTGACTATTGAACTGACGAAGGTGTACAGACAGTCGGATGAAAAATTCCTGGATATTCTGAACGCCATCCGTGACGGAGATGTAGCTAATATCAATTTTAATGTTCTTAATGAAAGATATGATCCTGATTTTAAGGCAGGAACCGATTCCTACGTTTATCTGTGCTCGCACAATAAAATGGCGGATGAAATTAACCAGCAAAAACTGGAAGAAATTGATCTGACCGTGAAAACCTATGAAGCCAAACTTTTTGGAGATTTCAAGGAAAATCAGTTTCCGAACGAGCAGTTTTTGGAATTAAAAGTTGGAGCGCAAGTGATGTTCATCCGAAACGATATCTCGGGAGAGAAGAAATATTTCAACGGAAAGTTGGGCGAAATTATGTCACTGGATGATAATGAAATCAAAGTGGTTCTCGATGGAAGCGAAAGAGAAATCGTAGTAAAAAGAGAAGTCTGGGAACAGAAAAAATACTTCCTCGACACTGAAAAAAATATCAAAGAAGAAGTTCTGGGAAGCTTCGAACAGTTCCCGATCAAGCTGGCGTGGGCGGTTACCATTCACAAGAGCCAGGGACTGACGTTTGATAATGTCATCATTGATGCCGGAAAAAGTTTTACAGCCGGTCAGGTGTATGTTGCCCTGTCGAGATGCCGTACTTTGGAAGGAATTGTTTTAAAATCCAAAATCACTCCTGAAGTTATTTTTAAGGACAACAGAATTCTGCAGTTTCAGGGAAATACTTTTGCCAATGATAATGTGGAAGCGATCCTGAACCGTGAGAAATATGACTACAGCATCAAAAAAGTACTCCGTGCCGTCAACTGCCTGTGGTTCCTGAATGAAGTAGAAGAATGGAATAAACTGTCCATCACCACGAAAAGTATTGATCATGTAAAAACCAACCAGCTGTATCTTCAGCTGAAACATGAAATTGTCAACCTCGGAAAAATCTTCGAAAAGCTGGAAAGAGTTATTTCCCAGAAGGTTAATAATTTTATCGAAAATAAAGAAGAATGGTCTGAAATTGAAGGTAAAACGAAAGGAGCCGTTAATTTTTTCTTTACAGAAATCAGGGATAAAGTATTCAATCCGCTGAAAGAATTTTATGCGGAAATTAAAGGAACAAAAGGGTTAAAACAGTACAACGAGGAATTCAGGGACTGGCTGGAAGATACAGAAGAATATCTGAACAGCCTGAAAGAAGTTCATCTGTTGGAAACTAAGCTTTTAGATGAAAAAAATGATAAAGAAATCAATTTAAAAATAGCAAAAGTTCCTTCACAGGTTCTTACCTTCCAGTTATTTGAGCAAGGGAAAACCATTGGTGAAATTGCTATGGAAAGAGGCTTGGTAAAAGAAACGGTAATCGGACATTTAGCAAAATTTGCAGAACAGGGATTACTGGATATTTCAAGAGTCATTACTTCAGATAAAATCAAAGCATTTGAAAATGAATTCTACAAAAATCCTCATGAAACCCTTACGGAATGGAAGAATGCGCTACCTAATGATTTTGAATTCAATGAGATCAGAATTTTAATCAATCATTATACTTTTAAAAAGGAAAAGAATGATTCAATGTAATAAATAAGACTGTCTCAAAGCAAGACAGTCTTTTTTTATTTGTTTAAGAGATCATGATGGACTTCTAAGGATACATCGTATTGATCGTATTGATATCTCCTGTGGTAAAGCCCGTTCTGTTGTAGGTGAAGTTAGTATTGTTCGCTCTCTTAATAGTAGGCTGTCCGTTTTTAGAATAGGAATTTGGCCAATACATCATCACTGAATTAATATTGAAAGGACCTATATCCGTTCCTGAATTATACATATTGAAATTATACGCCTGTCCATCCTGAATGTTGTTCCACTGGATGCTTAGATATTGATCTCTGTCTTTACGGGCGTGTTCATGATAAAGTCCAACTGTATGTCCCATTTCGTGAATGACCGATCCT
This sequence comes from Chryseobacterium sp. OV279, assembly GCF_900128945.1. Classification (GTDB taxonomy): domain Bacteria; phylum Bacteroidota; class Bacteroidia; order Flavobacteriales; family Weeksellaceae; genus Chryseobacterium. The sequence goes on from NZ_FQUD01000001.1 coordinate 528,628, forward strand.
ACAGAAATATACTGGTCCAAAGAAATGGTCTGTTTTCCACCTTGGTATCCTATATGTGCCCAACCATCTGATCCGGATGAACTTCCGAAAATAAATTCCACATAGTTCGTCTGATTCGTACGGGGAATCCATTGGGTATTGGTTTTAGTATTGTACTCATTAATAGCGGAAGTGATTTTATTGGCATTGATAGAGCCCATATTACCGGCGACAGTATAATAAATCTTAGCTCCCGGCCATCTCGAAAAACTGGCGCCTCCTTTATTCGCAGAATGATCTTCTGTCAGCTGTTTGTCTGTAAGAACAATATCTCCCTGGAAAAAATTCAAACCGTCCTTTTCTTCATAAGTAATAGTCTGGCCTCCCAGTTTTCCCTCTTTGATATTCTTAGTCTGAAGACCATCCGCCTGGGCTTCTGCCATTATATCTTCATTGTTTTTACTACACGAAGCAAAGGCTACCATAATAACAAAACCTGTAACTACAGACTTTTTAACCTGTAGTTTCCGATACAATACATCTTTAATTTTTTTGTTCATAATACTATTTTTAAATGTGGTGTTCAATTTGGTGATGGTAATACGAATATATTATTTTATTTCTATTATTTGTGAGTTATTGATGTTAAAATGATTTTATCTGATGATTATTCATCTTTCGCTTACAGAAATTATAGAGCAACTTGAAGTTTTTCAAGCCTGAAATTTATGATGGTGAAAGGTTTTGAGATGCTTGAGCTTTGCCTTATCACTGTAAAGCAATTGGAAGAATTTTATAAAAATTCTTATGAACCATTAATAGAATGAAAGGATTTATTTCCAGATGATTTAGAATTCAGTGAGATCAGGATTTTGATTAATCATTATACTTTAAAAGGGAAAAAGGAAGATAATTTTGGAAATATTTAAACTGAATTAAATTTTTCAACGATAATAAACTGATTATTAATGATGATCAGTTGGTGTGGAGTAATGATTTTTTCTCCGAAGTATTTGATTTTTACATGATGTTTACTGCGCATTTTTTCAATATTTTCAACAATGGAAAAAGGTGCTTTCAGAATTTTGCCGGAACCTTTTTGGATATTTTGGAGAAATATCAGATAATCAATTCCTGTATTAATTTCGATATAGTCGTTCCAGTTTCTCCAGTCTTTTGTGATTTCATCAATTGAGTTTTTTAAATCTTGAACAAAAGCTTCAGCATTTTCAGGTTTTGAGTTAATGAAAACTTCAAGATTATTTTCGTTATGGTTAATTAACAAAGGGTGTTGTTCGTAAAAAAATAATTTTCCTGACTCTTTTTGTTTTAAAAAAGCTTCCTTTTTATTTTTAAAGTCAAAACGGAATAAATTATTTTCAACTTTTAGAATAAGGTATGTCGATTGAAATTTTTCAATTTCCACGAATTTATTATGAAACTTTTCAATATTGACCATATTTTTAATGGAGTTAAATGTTAAAATGGTTAACCTACACAAGGTTAAATATCTGAAACCAAAGAAATATATACTCCTTTGTGATCACTTAGAATGTTCTTATCAACGAAAGTTTTAGCTTCCAAAATATTTTTTTTCAACGTTTTAGGAATGATGATATGGTCAATATTTTGAGTGATTTCTCCGGTTACATTTATTAAATCTAAATCCTCAATCAATTTTTTTAATGCTTCAGTTGTCGATGAGTTAATTGAAAGTCGCATTTCCTCCTGTCTGAAAGAAGTATTTAAATCCCCAACGATGATAATGTTTTTATTAATCGAATGAATAGCAGTACAGTCCTGAACTGTATTTTTTAATTCATTTTCGACAAAAGGTTTTCTGTTGAACCAGGTTCCGATAATTGTGCAGTAGAATACGATATTTCCATATTCAGTTTCGAATTCCAGAGCCAGATTGGTTTTATCATCAGTTACCGGATATTTTTTTGAATAGGGCAATTTTGAATACAATATTGTTCTGAATGCCTGTTTGCCCTTTAAGTATTCCGTATAATTCAGATTTTCATAGATTATATTTTCAGGAATTGGAGAACATGAATAGGTGTATTTGAAATTGTCAAGATGAAGCTGTACAGCTTCGGTTAAAATGAGAAAGTCGAAATTCAGGGTATTGATAAATGTTTCAATTTCCAATGAATCTTTTTTTCTTGCCCAATCAATATTAAAAACTGCAATTTTCATGATCAATCAAAAATATAAAATCTCAACATAAAGCATCTGAAAGATTTTATTTTAAAGTGTAATATCTAGCGTTAGCTTCCTACGGTTATTATCGTAAAATGTAGCACTACGGTTTTCATCTCTAGACAATGTTTCCATATTTTCGATTTCATTAAATCGACTTTTATCAGTTTTGGAAAGTTCCATTATGATAAAATGATTTTCGTCAATGGTATTAAAATCTACAAGCTTTAAATATTCTTCAATAGAATTTTTATCGAGTATTACTTTTCCGCTGCCCAATTTATGGCGGTCCTGTCCATTCTTTTTAACACCTGAGATCCAATATTCTTCTCCTGTTTCGATATCAAAATAATTCCCACTGATTCCGGGGATTTTAAGTTTCTTCAAAGCTTTATTATTGAAATATACCGTTTGACCGGACTTTGAAAATTCTACAAAACCAATCCAGGCAGACCCGTGATGACCTGTGGATTTGTTTTCTAGATACATTATTTTAGATTTCATGATTTAATATTAATTGGGGAGTATTTATAATTTTAACTGTAAATAATTTACGGAACAATATCATACACTGTATTTTCATTATTTCCAAATAGCTCATTCTGAATATGTCTTGCGAGCTGTATTGTTTGCTCAATATCCGTATTTGTTTTGATCATTAAATAAGGCATACCGTCATTAGCTTCCTCCACAAAAGTGTAATTATTTCTTATCGCAAAACTTTTAATCTTTTCAAAATACGGAATTTGAGTTTTTTCTACCGCTTCAAATTCTATATTATAATTGTTACCCTCTTTTTTAAAATAAAGACAATCATAACTGTTTGATGTAATTCCTATAAAATCAAACTCAGTTTTATCCTGACTCAATAAGATAAGCTCTTCGTATAAACCACTCATTTTTATTTGACGGGCAACTTTTATATTAACAGGAATTACCTTTTTAAAGCTATTCAAAATTGACTTGAAAATGTCCATAAATAAAGTTTTGAGACGGATTTACAAATGATCTCAACAATCAAATATAAGAAATAAAGAAATGTTCATTGAGCCACATAATGAAAAGAATGAGAATGAAGAATCATTTATAATAGTTTTTTCATGAACTGCACCATCAATCCTATCAATTACAAAAAGTAACTAATGCAGTTTTATTGGTTTAAATTTGTTTGGTTTTAAACCTAAAATTTAAAATTATGAAATCACCGAGGGTGATTCCATATCGCTTTTAAAAAAAATAAATATCTGATATGAAAAATTTTGAAATATCGGTGCTTGATCTTGCTCCCGTAAAGCAGGGAAAAAGCATTCACGATACGTTTCAGGACAGTTTATCTTTAGCAAACCATACTGAACAATTACATTATAAAAGATTCTGGCTGGCCGAGCACCACAATATGGAAAGTATTGCCAGTTCAGCCACCACCGTTCTGATCGGTTTTATCGCCAACGGAACAAAAACAATAAGAGTCGGATCCGGAGGAATTATGCTTCCGAACCACAGTTCCCTGATCATCGCTGAACAGTTTGGAACCCTGGAATCTCTTTTCCCTGGAAGAATAGATCTTGGTCTGGGAAGAGCTCCCGGAACAGACGGACTTACCGCTCAGGCGTTAGGAAGAAATCCTGCGATTATCAACAAGCAGTTTCCGAGACAGATCTTAGAACTGCAGACATATTTTTCGAAGGACAATGCTGATGCTTTAGTACGTGCCATTCCTGGTGAAGGGCTGGACATTCCGCTTTACATTCTGGGATCCAGTACAGACAGTGCGTGGCTCGCTGCGGAACTTGGGCTTCCGTATGCTTTTGCAGGACATTTCGCTCCGGAGCAGATGGAAATGGCTTTTAAAATTTACAGAGAACATTTTCAGCCTTCCGAACAATTGGCTCAACCTTATCTGATGGCATGTATCAATGGAGTAGCGGCAGAAACTTCTGAAGAGGCACACAAAATGTCTACAACATTGTTCCAGGCATTTATCAACATCATCAGAAATGACCGTAAACCTTTTGCTCCGCCAGTAGATGATATGGATGATCTTTGGTCGCCGATGGAAAAATCCATGGTGCTTCAGAAACTGAAATATACGTTGATCGGAAATCAGGCAGAAATTGAAGATCAACTGAAAGATTTTCAGGAAAAATTCAATGTGGATGAATTAATTATCAACTCACATATCTACGATCATCAGAAAAGACTGAGATCTTATGAGATTTTCAGAGAGGCAGCAAACTCTTTATCCAAAGCCTAACAAACCCTCCATATTAATTGGCAGATGCTCATTTTTATAAGTATCTTTGCACAAATAAAAAGTAAACATGTCTGATATTAAATTAAATACTATTCCAGAGGCTATTGAAGACCTTAAAAATGGTAAAATAATCATAGTAGTAGATGATGAAGACAGAGAAAACGAAGGAGATTTTCTTTGCGCTGCAGAATTGACAACGCCGGAAATTATCAATTTTATGGCACTTCACGGAAGAGGACTTATATGTATGCCGCTTCCTGAAAAAAGATGTGACGAGCTAGGTCTTGAAGTGATGGTAAGCAGAAGCAGTGATCCTAAGGAAACCGCTTTTACCGTATCTGTTGACCTTCTTGGAAACGGAACTTCCACAGGTATTTCTGCCGGAGACAGAGCCAAAACCATTTTAGCTTTGATGGATGAAAAATCCAAGCCGACGGATTTCATGAGACCTGGACACATTTTCCCGCTTCGTGCAAGAAAAGGAGGGGTTTTAAAAAGAGCAGGACATACTGAAGCAGCCATTGACCTGACTCAGTTGGCAGGTTTAAAAGAAGGTGGTGTGATCTGTGAGATCATGAATGACGATGGTACGATGTCCCGTTTGCCGGAACTTCACGCTTTCGCTCAGAAACATGATATGAAGATTGTTTCCATCGAAGACCTGATTCATTATCAGCTTAAAAAAGGAAACCTTATCGAAAGACTGGAAGAAAGAAAAGTACAAACCGCTTATGGTGAGTTTGATTTTTTTGCTTTCAGAGAAACATCGAATGACCAGATCCATTTTGCCCTGACGAAAGGAGCATGGACGGTTGATGAACCTGTTTTGGTAAGAGTTCAGTCTTCAGATTCTTATTTTGATGTATTGACAAGACTGAACAATGGTGAAAAGCCATTATTGGAAAAAGTAACCAATATGGTGAATGAAGCAGGAAAAGGAGCTGTTATTTTCATCAATAACGTTTCAAATTCTGAAAATACACTGAGAAAGCTTCAGCAGTTCCTGAATTACCAGGACGGGCAGGAGCAGCATCCTACATTGGCTTATAACTACAGAGATTACGGGATCGGAACACAAATTCTGAAAAATCTGGGAATCAATAAATTTAAAGTGATCACTCAGAACCCTAATATCAAGCCACAGGTTGGTGGATATGATGTAGAGGTGACAGAGCTGGTACAGCTGTAAAAATAAATTGTGAATAGTCTGTAGTGAATGAATGCTACGGATTATTTATAGAAATAAAATCAAAAAAAAGGTTTAGGATTTTTCTAAACCTTTTTTTATTTTTAAACCATGACAGAGTCTTTAAAGAAACACATCAGGGAGTATATTGAAATTTCAGACGAGAAGCTTGAAAAGTACTGCAGTGCTTTTACCATTCAGAAAATTAAGAAAAAAGATTTCCTTTTAAAAGAAGGCGATATCTGTGAAGCCGAAGGATTTGTATTGAGTGGCTGTTTTAAAGTTTTCCGTACAGACAGCAATGCAGATGATCAGATCCTGTATTTTGCCGTGGAAGACTGGTGGATTTCTGATATTGACAGTTTTATTAATCAGATTCCGTCGCAGCTGAATATCCAGGCTATTGAAGACAGCGAAATTCTTCTCATTTCAAAGGAAGACAAAGAAAGACTCTATCTTGAAATTCCTGAAATTGAGAAACTGATGAGACTTAAATTTCAAATGTCCATTATTGCTCTACAACGTAGAATTATTGATAATTTAAGCAAACCTTCCGATGAACGTTATCAGGACTTTTTGAATAAATATCCCAAAACAGCCCACCGGCTTACCAATATCCAGATCGCTGCTTATTTAGGAGTAACGCCTGAGTTTATCAGTAGAATTCGGAGAAAAATTGTAAGTAGAAACTAAGACTTTTAAGGTGAATGGTCAATTGTGAATTTTGCTTCGCAAGTGAAATGATGGATATGAAAGGTTTCGGGAAACGAGATACGTAGTTCGAACCAGCAACTAAAAAACTCTAAAACACCCGACTCTCCAACTCCAAAACTCTTACAAACTTATCTCCTCAAAATTTCTAAATCCATTCAGGAAATCCTTCACTGTCATTCTTTTTTTACCTTCTAATTGAAGTTCTTGTGGGAAATAAGCACCGTCTTCCGTATAGATTTTGAACTCATTTTTAGAAATATCCAAAGTTCCGGAAGGCTTTCCGTGATCCATGATTTCGAATTTTCCGGCAAATATTTTTAATCCTTTTTCCTCTTCTCCGATTTTAATAGTGGTGAAGGCAGCCGGATAAGGTGACATTCCAAGGATGAACTGATGAACTATTTTTGATGGAGCTTTCCAGTTGATTCTGGTGTCTTCCTTAAATATTTTATACGCATTTTTAGGATGTTCAACATGAGGTTGAGGTCTTTCGGTAATAGAATTTTCAGCTAAACCGTCAAGCGTTTTTACAACCAGTGATGAACCCATCTCCATTAATCTGTCGTGAAGACTTCCCGCATTTTCATCCGGTATAATTTCCAGTTCCTGTTGAAGAAGAATATTCCCTTCGTCTATTTTTTCATTGATGAAAAACGTAGTGGCACCGGTTTTTTCTTCACCGTTGATCACTGCATAATTGATAGGAGCTGCTCCTCTGTAATCCGGAAGCAATGAAGCATGAAGATTGAACGTTCCCATTTTAGGCATTTCGAAAAGAACCTTTGGCATCATTCTGAAAGCAACCACGATGAAAACATCAGCATCCAGTTTTCTCAGTTCTTCCAAAAATTCAGGGTTTCTCAATTTTTCAGGCTGGAAAACAGGAATATTATTTTCGGCGGCATATACTTTTACCGGAGACTGATTGATCTTCTGTCCGCGGCCACTGGCTTTGTCGGCAACAGTTACAACACCTACCACTTCATGACTGGACTGATGGATAGCCTCCAAAGAAGTCTTTGCAAACTCCGGGGTTCCTAAAAAAACGACTTTCAATGATTTCATGGTGCAAAGATAAGGGTTTTTGGGAGAGTTTTGGAGTAGGAGGGTATTAGAGTTGGAGTGTTTTAGGGTCGGAGAGTTTTAGAGTTTTTTAGTTGCTGGTTGCGAGTTGCTGGTTCAAACCGCGAAACGCGGACCTTGTATCTCGATCTTGATTAGCATAAGCTAATCTAAACTTCTAGTTTGCCACAATTTGTCTGAAATCTAATGTCTGACATCTGCTGTCTAAATTTCACCATTCACCTGCGAAGCAAAATTCACCATTCACATTATTTATTCCTCATGATTCAACGCATACGTTCTGAAGTTCAGCATCTTTACTTTTCCTGAATCTAAGAGGAAAATCAGGTTTTCCAGGATGTTGTTTTTAGAGTGATAGTTAAGCTGGACGGACAAATCTTCGATTGTTGACGGTTTTTTGGCCAATAGATTAATGATTTGCTGGGAAATATTTTTTCCGAAAATGGATTGCTTGTTCTTTTCACAGACTGAACACTGGCCACAGTTCTTCGTATTTTTTTCACCAAAGTAAGCGAGAATAAGTTTCATTTTACAATAATCATTGTTTTCTATGAAGAACTTGATCTCTTCCCACTTTTGGATTTTATTCTTTTGGATGTGTTCAAAAAGTTTCCAGTACGCTGCATTGATGGCTCTTTCATCACGGGGTTTTAGAAATTTGATGCTCGATAAAGCTCCGTCTACATATTCCAGATAATTTTTTTGCTGAAGTTCTTTCAAACGTTCTTTGATCAAAGGCAGACTTACCCCGATCTTATTGCTGACCTGCTGCTCGCTGAACATTACCTTATGCGTCGTGATTCCTGACACGGTACGGAGCAGAAGCTCTATGAAATAAGCATCTTTCTGTGGCAGCTGGTCTATGTCTTCAGCATTGAACAGAAGCTCCAGTGAAGATAGGCTTTTGTTGTCGTTATGATAAATGATCTCCTGATTGTGCAGGAAATTGAGAACATTACTGATCTTAGCTCTTGACAGTCTTGTAAAGTTTTGTATTCCCTGGATATTCAACTGGAAAACTTTTTCCGGCAACTCGTATTCTGCTACCTGGAAAATAGAGTAGAGGTAGGTGATGATTTTTAAAAATTCCGCTTTGTTGGGAATCTGGTTTTTCAAAATTTCATCAAAGTTAAGAAGTTCCTGTTTGTTCCAGAGAAGAAATGCAAAACTGTCTTTTCCGTCTCTTCCTGCTCGTCCAATTTCCTGATAAAAATTTTCTAATGAAGGAGCGGGAGAGTAGTGGATTACAAACCGGACATTATCCTTGTCTATTCCCATACCAAAGGCATTGGTGGAAATCAGAACATGATTGTCGCTGGTATTCCAGAGGTTCTGTTTGGCATTTTTTTCTTTCGTCGTTAAACCGGCGTGAAAATAATCTACATTTTTCACCTGATTTTTTTTGAGAAATTCGGCCAGCATTTCTGCATCTTTTCTTGTTCTTACATAGACAATTCCGGAGTCATTATTATGTTTTAAAATATCAAAAACACGTTGGAATTTATCGGAAACTTCATCTATGAAAATCCTGATATTCTCTCTCCTGAAACTTTTCTGAAAAACAAACGGCTTTTTTAGTTCCAGCTTATTTTTGATTTCTTCCAGAACTTTCGGAGTTGCTGTAGCTGTTAAAGCCAGACATGGAATCTTTGGATTATTTTTTCTGAATTCTTTAATATTCTGATAGCTCGGTCTGAAATCCTGGCCCCATTCTGAAATACAGTGCGCTTCATCTACAGCAATAAATGACAGTTGGATTTCTTCAATATTCTGTAGAAATTGATTGTTAGTAAGTCTTTCCGGAGATACGTATAGAAGTTTCGTAAGGCCATCTTTACAACGGTTATAGACTGCTTCTGCATCGTATTCATCCAGTTCGGAAGATAGATAGTCTGCTTCGATACCACGGTGCTTCAGTTGGCTTACCTGATCTTTCATCAGGGCAAGAAGCGGTGAAATCACCAAGCAGGTTCCTTCTTTCAGCAAAGCCGGAAGCTGGTAACAGAGCGATTTTCCGGCACCGGTAGGCAACAGGACAAGGCTGTCTTTTTCATTAATGACTGCGTCGATGATTTCTTCCTGAGAATCTCTGAAACTGTCATAGCCCCAAAAATATTTTAGGGTATCAAGTTTTAATTTTTGGAAATCCTGCTGAGAAATCATAGGGTAAAAGTAATAAAAGTATTACAACAAAAAAAGCCGTGCAAGGCACGGCTTTGATATATTAGCTGATAAGTTTATTATTTAGCTTCGAAGTATACTCTTCTGTTTGCTCTGTTTTTCCATTCAGGGCATTTAGTAGCTGGTTCGCACTCAGGATATTTAAGGTCTTTTTCACCTTTTCCTACTGCGTTGATTTTTCCATTCTGAACTCCGTTTTTGATCAAATAATTCTTAACGTTATTTGCTCTTCTTTCAGAAAGTTTCTGGTTGTAAGCATCAGTACCTCTTGTATCAGTAGCACCGATTACACTGTAAGAACCTGTTGAAGAGTTAATATAGTTTACTGCGTTATTTAAGATTGGAGTGTTTGAAGGTAAAATTCTGTCAGAATTTAAATCAAACTCAATTCCTTCAAGTTTAGTTTCTGTTTCTACTACAGGTCCTGTAGGCGTTGTAGGACATCCGTTGTTTTCAACAGGTCCAGGAACAGTTACACATTTGTCGTAAAGGTCAATTACACCGTCAAGGTCAGTGTCAAGAGCTACACCGGCACCATCCACTCTTGCGCCTGCAGGAGTATCAAGTTGTCTGTCCCAATCGTCACAAACTCCGTCGTTATCAGCATCTCCTTTTTTACATACTTCGATATCCTGGTTTTTATTAGCCAAAACATCAAGTTTGTAATAGATTTCCTGAAGCGGGTCATGCCACATTAAGTGAGACTCGTGTTTTCCTAACTTCAATGAAATACCTAAAGTAGCATTAAAGAAGTTATCAGATACCTGCTCTTCACGTTTGTTGATGGTACTGTATTTGTCACCACCTCCGTCGAATTCATCATCACCGGTAACTACATACATCAATCTTCCTTCAAGATCGATTCTTCTGTTGATTTTATATTTTAAACCGGCACCAGCCTGCATAAACAGAGATCCTAATTTGAATGGCTTGATTTCAGTAGCCAGTCTCTGTCCGTTAATATCTTTCTGATATGCTTTGTAAGCAATCGTACCGATACCTGCATAACCGTGAAGTGCCCATCTGTAAGGAGAGTGGTTGTCAACTCTTCTTAAAAGATTGGAGAAATTGATGTCTCCCAATAAAGAGATTGCGTCATACTGAGTTCTTCCAGCTATAGAAGTTGCATCGGGTGCAGCATCTTTAGTGTTGAAAAATCCCTGTCTTGTTTCACCTCTGTCATACTGTAGTTTTAAACCAAAAGCGTGAGTGATCGCTTTGTCAATACTTACATAAGCAGAGTATCCGAAAAGGTTTTTACCATTACCATTCTTGATAGAAGTCATGTCAGCTGACTGGATTAGTGGTACACCAGCACCGGCTGAAATAGACCAGTCGTTAAATCTTTTTGACTGATTGGTAAACGGGGAAACATTGGCAGAACCGGAAGAAAAGGTATTCGGATATTCTCCATTTGAAACTGCCGTTGAGTCTTGCGCAAAGCTTACGGCAGGAATTGCCATGGCTAATGCAACAATTGCTAAACTTAATTTCATAGTGTTATTTTTTTAAGTTAATTTAAATGATTTTATTTCTTAATTAATTTATTCTTATGATCTCTTCTCAATAGTTCTGATATGTATAATTCACTACATACCGAAATGTCTGAAAAATAATATAAAGGTAGGTAAAATATTTCGTAGTAAAAAAAATAACCGAAAAGAAATGTTCTTTTCGGTTATTATGGAAGGATTATTTTTTCTTCTTTTTAGTCTGTTTTTTTACGGGGGCATCTTCGTAATCTTTCTTTTTAATAGAATCCCAATCCGAGCTTTCTACAAAACGAACCGTTACTTTTCTGTCTGCTAATCTTTCAGCATCGGATGCAGTTGCAGGAAATGTAGCATCAGCTGAACCTACTCCTTTAGATTTCAGTACATTCTGGCTAACACCTCTGTTTTCCAAAGCTGCTACTACGGCAGCTGCTCTTTCTCTTGATAATTTAAGGTTGTATACAGCATTTCCTTTAATATCCGTATGTCCTGTTAATAGATAATTACCACCTTTATCTTTAATGATTCTTGCAGCCAGATCTAATTTATCATTAGATTCCGGTCTGATGGTTGCCTTGTTGAAATTGAAGTATATATCCTTAAGATTTTGTTCTATTTCAACAGCAGTCTGATTATTATCTACCTTTTTTACGATTGGACATCCGTTATTTTCTACAGGTCCGGGAACCGTTACACACTTATCATTAAGATCGATTACACCATCAAGGTCAATGTCTAAAGCTACACCGGCACCATCCACTCTTGCCCCTGCAGGAGTATCAAGCTGTCTGTCCCAATCGTCACAAACTCCATCGTTATCATTATCACCTTTCTTACATACCTCAATATCCTGTTTTTTATTAGCCAGAACATCAAGTTTGTAATAGATTTCCTGAAGCGGATCGTGCCACATCAAGTGGGATTCGTGTTTTCCCAGTTTTAGAGAAATACCAAGAGTCGCATTGAAGAAGTTGTCAGATACCTGCTCTTCACGTTTGTTGATTGTGCTGTATTTGTCACCACCTCCGTCGAATTCATCATCACCGGTAACTACATACATCAATCTTCCTTCAAGATCAAGTCTTCTATTAATTTTGTATTTTAAACCGGCCCCAGCCTGCATGAACATTGATCCAAGTTTAAAAGGCTTAACTTCAGTGGCAAGTCTTTGTCCGTTGATGTCTTTCTGATATGCTTTGTAAGCAATCGTACCAATACCTGCATAACCGTGAAGTGCCCATCTGTAAGGAGAATGATTATCAACTCTTCTTAATAAGTTAGAGAAGTTAATATCTCCCAATAAAGAGATCGCATCATACTGAGTTCTTGCTCCTACGGCTTTTGCATCAGGTGCAGCATCTTTAGTATTGAACCATCCCTGTCTTGTCTCACCTCTGTCATATTGTAATTTTAAACCGAAAGCATGCGTGATTGCTTTGTCAATACTTACATAAGCAGAGTAGCCGAAAAGATTTTTACCATTACCATTCTTAATAGACGTAAGATCGGCTGACTGTATTAGCGGTACACCTGCACCTGCAGAAATGGACCAGTCGTTAAATCTTTTTGATTGATTGGTAAATGGGGAAACATTGGCAGAGCCAGAGGAGAAAGTATTTGGATATTCTCCTGTAGAAACTGCTGTTGAGTCCTGTGCATAGCTAACAAAGGGAATTGCTAGTGCTAATGCAGCAACAGCTAAATTTAATTTCATCATGTATTTATGTATTAAAATTTTTTTTCAAAAACTGAAGAAAGCAGTCTTTCAACTGCTTTTTTCATTGTATTATTTAGTAGGGCATCCGTTGTTTTCAACTGGTCCCGGAACGGTTACACATTTGTCATATAGATCTATAACACCGTCAAGATCCATATCCAAAGCTACACCGGCACCATCTACTCTTGCGCCTGCAGGAGTATCAAGTTGTCTGTCCCAGTCATCGCATACACCATCATTATCTGCATCACCTTTTTCACATACTACAAGATCCTGAGATGCATTTTCCAGAACGCTTGTTCTGTAGTATGCTTCCTGAAGCGGGTCGTGCCATGCTAAATGTGAAGGATTTTTTCCCAGTTTGAAAGTAATCCCTAAGTTCACTGTCCATGCATTGTCAGATCTAGAATCTGAGATCATATTATACTTTGAACCAGCTGTCGCAGGATCGTAGTCATTGGCCTCAGCCCATCCGCCTCCGTCAAATTCATCATCACCGCTTATGATATACATCGTTCTAGCTTCAATATCGATAAGTTTTGAAACATTGTATTTCAATCCTACACCGAACTGATAGAATAGGGAATTAATGTCAAAATCCTGTTTGATGAACAAAGGAACTCTTTTTGGGGAATCACTCCATCTGAATTCATTACCATCATGAAGAGACGTATCGTAACCCATAAATCCAAGTCCTGCATAACCATGGAAAGCCCATCTGTAAGGGGAGTGGTTGTCAACTCTTCTCAATAAATTTGAAAAGTTTACATCTCCCATTAAAGCAAGCTGGTTATATTTGGTAGTGGCTGTTCCAACACCTGCTGCAGCTCCCGCTGCTCCTCCTAACATTGCTTTTTGTTTCGTTTCTCCTCTCTGATAGATAAGGCTTAGTCCGAAAACATGTGTAATCTGCTTGTCAATACTTACATAAGCATTATATCCCCAGTTTACCTTTTTGTCATAAAAAGAGGTAAGGTCTGAATGCGCCATAAAAGCAGCACCCCCACCCACGGAGATCGACCAGTCGTTGAAACGTCTGGCTTTGTTGTCAAAGCGTTGTACATTTGCGGAACCTGAAGAGAAGGTATTAGGATACTCACCTGAAGAGTTTACTGCAGTACTATCCTGGGCATAAGCTGCGATAGGCAGTATGGCTAATAATAATAAACCTAATTTCATATATGTTTTATGTTTTATTCAGATAAAATCTTTCAATAATACTTTAGAAAAATCTCTTTCAAATAAATGTTTTTGATGAGGTATTTCCAATCTTTCTGATCTGAAATTCAAATCGTTATATTTAATGATGTCAATATCTATTATTCTATCGCTATAGCTTCCAGATGATTTTGAATCATTAATTCTTCCCATCTCAACTTCAATACCTTTAATAAAATCAAGCAGTTGGATAGGTGAAAGATGCGTGAATATTATTGATGCAATATTACAAAAAATATTAGAACTGACAAATTCTACCGGTTCTGTTATTAAAAATTCGCTGGTTTGTGATATTTCATTTCCGCCTTCCCTGATCTTTTCTAAGGCAAGCTCTAAATTTTTTTTTTGGTCTCCAAGGTTACTTCCTAGTAACAAAACCACCTTATGCTGCGACATATTGGAAAATTGATTGATTTATGAGAAGTTTCTTTAAAAATGTATTGGCAAATATAGTGGCAATTGTCCTATTATGTGCCGTATTTTTCGTCTTTTTCATTATGATGCTTGTGTTCAGTTCTATGGGGAATGACAAAGCTGTGTCTGTGAAAAACAATTCTGTTCTGACGATTAATTTAAAGACTAATATAATAGACAGTCCAACAGAAGAAGAAGTGGGACTGTTCAATATCAGCGATAAAAGCAAAAGCGTTCTTTTGTATGACGTCCTGGAAGCTATCAGAAAGGCTAAAACCGATGATAATATTAAAGGGATAAGTATTGAAGCTGACGACCTGCATGCAGGAATGACCCAAATCGATGATATCAGAAATGCTATTGAAGATTTTAAAAAGAGTGGGAAATTTGTGTACGCTTACGGAAATGCTGTTTCGCAGTCTGCTTATTATTTAGGATCTGTGGCAGATCAGTACTACCTTAATCCATCAGGAATGATAGAATTAAAAGGATTGGCTACTGAAGTTGCATTTTTTAAAGATTTTGCGGATAAATATGGGATTGGTATCGAAGTGATCAGACATGGAAAATTCAAGTCTGCGGTAGAGCCATTCTTAAGAAATGATATTTCTCCGGAAAATAAAGAGCAGTTAAGTACTCTTTTAAATGATATCTGGAGCAGTACTTCAACTAAAATGGCCGTTTCAAGAAAAATGGATACCGCTCAGTTCAAAACTGTTGTTGACAGTTTATATGGGATGATTCCTGAATTGGGATTAAAATATAAATTGGCTGACAAACTGATCCAGAAAACAGAATATGACCAGATGATTAAATCAAAGCTTAGTCTTAAAGAAAAAGAGAAGCTGAATAAGGTGTCATTAGCCGGCTACATCAGTTCTTATGCAGACGAAGATAAGTCTGGAGAGAAAGTAGCTGTGCTGTATGCTTCAGGTGGAATTAACAATGGGGATGGCTATAACGACATCTTTTCAGAAAGATATGTGAAATATATCAAAGAACTTCAGGATGATGAAAAAGTGAAAGCGGTTGTTTTCAGAATCAACTCGCCTGGAGGAAGTGCTAATGCTTCAGATGAAATTTTATTTGAACTTCAGCAGCTGAAAAAGAAAAAGCCTTTAGTGGTATCTTTCGGTGACTACGCAGCGTCCGGAGGATATTATATTGCAATGGCAGCGGATAAAATTTATTCTGAACCTAATACACTGACAGGATCTATCGGAGTTTTCGGAGTGATTCCTTATTATAAAGATCTTGCGAACAAAAACGGTATCCGCTCAGATATTGTCGCTACCAACGCCAATTCTCAATATTATTCTGCATTGAACGGGGTTACGCCTTACGGAGTAAACCTGATCACGAGAAGTGTTGAAGGAACGTATAAAAGATTTGTACATTTTGTGACTCAAAATAGAAAACAGACTTTCGAGCAGATCGACAGTGTGGGTGGAGGAAGAGTGTGGAGTGGTGTTCGTGCAAAACAGATCGGCCTTGTGGATGAATTGGGAACATTGAATGATGCTGTGAAATTTGCCGCTCAGAAAGCAGGATTAAAATCTTACCATGTTTCTTCTTATCCGAAAAGAATGACTCCTTTTGAGCAGATCTTTAAAGACCTGAATGAAGAGGATATCTCAGCAAGAATTATCAAAAATAAAATTGGTAAAGCCAACTATGAAATTCTTCAGCAGATCACAGATGAGAAACTGAAGTCTGAGGTGAAAATGGAAATGCCTTACCAGATCAAGATCAACTAAACTAAATTATATTGTACAAAAAATCCCGGAACTGAATTTCAGTTCCGGGATTTTATTTTTTATCTGCTGTATTAGCTTTTCTTGGTAGCCATTCCGTAGATCCAGAGAACGATTAAAGCGCCTCCTATAGCCAGAATCCAGCTTCTGGGATTCCAGAATGAGGTAACGTCTCCCCAGTGTAATAAGTAAACGCCTATCGCACCGCCCACGAAAGCTCCAATGATCCCTAGTATAATGGTGATCAGCCAGCCGCCTCCCTGGTTACCCGGCATAATCATTTTTGCGATGGCTCCAGCCAGTAGCCCGAATATAATCCATGTTAAAATTCCCATAGTTGCAAATTTTTTAAGTGTTAATATTTATTGATTTGTTTGCTAAGTTAAGGGAAAACATGATCTAAATCATCTTTTCTTGAAGAATGAGTCAACAAATTCCGTACCATTGAAAAGTTGGAGGTCCGTCATCTTTTCGCCCACCCCGATATATTTTACCGGAATCTGGAACTGATCTGATATGCCTATGACCACACCACCTTTGGCAGTTCCGTCGAGTTTTGTTACGGCTAATGCATTCACTTCTGTGGCTGCTGTAAACTGTTTGGCCTGCTCAAATGCATTCTGACCTGTAGAACCGTCAAGAACGAGTAGGATCTCATGCGGAGCATCAGGAATCACCTTCTGCATTACTCTTTTAATCTTAGAAAGTTCGTTCATCAGGTTGATCTTGTTATGTAGTCTTCCTGCGGTATCTATAATCACTACGTCTGCATCTTGTGCTACAGCACTCTGTACAGTGTCAAACGCTACGGAAGCAGGATCTGAACCCATGTCCTGTTTAACGATAGGAACACCGACTCTTTCGCTCCAGATGACCAACTGATCCACAGCTGCCGCTCTGAAGGTATCTGCCGCTCCCAGAACAACCTTTCTGCCTTCTGATTTAAATTGGTGAGCCAGCTTTCCGATCGTCGTTGTTTTTCCTACACCATTTACTCCGACTACCATAATAACGTAGGGCTTTTTCGAACGGTCTATATTTCCTGTTCCTGCATGAGGGTTTTCAAGAAGCAAGCCTGAGATCTCTTCGCGAAGAATATCATCCAGTTCACTTACACCAACATATTTATCACGGGCAACACGCTCTTCAATTCTTTCTATGATCTTGATGGTTGTGGATGCGCCTACGTCAGATGCAATCAGTATTTCTTCCAGGTTATCCAGTACTTCATCATCTACTTTGCTTTTACCGACTACGGCCTTCGTCATTTTTTCAAAGAAACCCTGGCTGGATTTTTCCAGACCTTTATCTAAAGTTTCTTTTTCTTCTTTTTTGAAAATATTTTTAAACCAACTCATAGTTCATTCTTATTTGTTTTTTATAACTGCCGTGGCTTCCACTTCTATAAGTACATCGTCTCTGAAAAGACGGCTTACTTCCACAAGGCTGCTCACGGGAGGATTTTGAAGGTTGATATATAAGTCACGGATTTTTCTAAAGTCTGGTGTTTTGGAAATATCGGTGATGAATATTCCCAGTTTTACAATATCCTTTCCTGTTGCTCCATATTCTTTCAGGATGCTTTCAATGTTTTTAAAAACCTGTTGGGTCTGCTTTTCGACGTCGTTTCCTACGAGATTTCCTGCAGCATCCAATGGCACCTGTCCGGACAGTAAAATCATTTTGGAATTTCCACAGTCAATGCTTGTTGATTGTGACAATCCTTTAATGGTAAAAACTTCCGCGGAGTTTTTGTATTCTACACTGTTCATCTTTTTCTGACCGAATGAAAATAGAAAAATTTCTGTGAAAACCAGAATAAGAACCTTTTTCATATTGGTGTATATTGAATTGATTAATAATCTGGTGAACAAAGATAACAAAAAAACTACCCAAAATATGAGTAGTTTTTTATATTGTAAATAAAGTGGAGATTATTTCTTCAAATAACCGTCTACTTCGTCTGCATTCATTACTTTTTCTTCGAAAACGTAAGCACCTGACTTAGATGACTTAACCATTTTCACAACTTTAGTCATTTTTTTTGACTGTCCGCTTTGTAGGGTTGCTACTACTTTCTTTGCCATGGTAAATTATATTTATAAATTACTTGATTTCTTTGTGAAGGGTAGATCTTTTAAGAACAGGATTGTACTTCTTAAGCTCTAATCTCTCTGTAGTGTTCTTTTTATTCTTAGTAGAAATGTATCTTGACATTCCTGGCATACCGCTCTCTTTGTGCTCTGTACATTCAAGGATTACTTGAACTCTATTTCCTTTTTTTGCCATGATTTATTAATTCTTTTTAATCAATCCGTTTCTAGTAGCTCTTTCAATAGCTTCTTCGATTCCAATCTTGTTAATCACTCTCAATCCATGAGCTGATACTTTCAGTGTTACGTGCTTATCCTGCTCCGGAAGGTAAAATTTCTTCTCTAATAAGTTAATTTCAAAACGACGCTTCGTTTTGTTATTAGCGTGAGAAACGTTGTTACCAACCATTGCACGCTTTCCTGTTATTTGGCAAATTCTTGACATATCTCGATGTTCTTATTTGTATAATATTTGAGAGTGCAAAATAACGAAGAATTTTTTATATAGACAAATCTTTTGGAAAATATTTACAAATAACTGACTGATTAATAATCATGAATTTTAAAATAAAATAAATCCCGAGACACGCTGAGCCAAGTGACTGATATATTTCATGTAAGCTTTATGTAAAAAGCAAATCCGAATGTTTTACCTTTGTTTTTAATTAATCTAAATAAAAATAATATGAAGAGGATCTGTATTCTTTTATCTATGCTTCCTGTGGGGCTCATGGCTCAGAACTACACTGAAATCCAGACCGGTATGAAGAATTTCTACTATGGATCAGCTGATGTGGCTGATATGGATAATGACGGAAAGCAGGATGTGGTGATCAATGGAGCTATTGACAGTGATGGTGATGGAAATGTAGATACATCTTTTAACGAAGTATACAGAAACAACGGGACTTCACTGGTGCCTTATGCCAATTTGGGAGCGAATGCAAACCACCTGGGAGATATCAAATTCATGGACTTTGATAATGATGGTTTGATGGATATTATTTCTACGGGGCTGAGTTATAATGATATTGTAAATTATAAGCATTACCGATTTAAAAATACCGGAACTGGTTTTGTAAAAGAGGTCGATCTTGCGGGAAAGGTCTACGGATCTCTCGAAGCTTTTGACTTTGATAATGATGGAAAAGTAGATTATGCCATCAACGGAACCCAATATATAGAAGGAACCGGTTTTGTGAATAATCTTGACTTCTACAGAAATACAGCAACCGATTTTGAACTGACTAAAGGTTGGCAACCGGGAACACAGAATGGAAGCTTCAAGTTTGTAGATCTTAATAATGACAACTTTCTCGACCTTGTTATTCTTGGGGTAGCTGATGGTGATAATCCTATTTGCAAAGTCTTTCTGAATCAGTCGGGAACACTGACGCTTTCACAGGATTTTGAAGCCCTTACGAGCGGAAAAATGGAGTATGCAGATTTCAATGCAGACGGTTTCCAGGATATTGTGATTACAGGACAGGATACCAGCTATGAAGGGTTTCTTGCTGTTCTTATGAATGACGGAACCGGACACTTCAACTTACAGAAAATAAACGTTCCCGAGATAGCAGATTCGTCTGTCACTACGGGTGATGTAGATAATGACGGGTACTATGATTTTATCGTTTCCGGAAATGATAGTAATAATGATGCCGTTGTAAAAACTTTTTTATATAATCCTTCAAATCAAAACTTTACTGAAAATATACCTACAGGGCTGCATATGTTAGGAGGGCCAGGTTTTGTGAATCTACTTGACTTTGACAATGACCACCGTCTGGATGTTTTATTGGCCGGATTTGATTGGGCAGATCCGGGCATGCCTTCACTTACTAAATTCTTCAAAAATACTTCTACTGAAGTTAATCTGAAACCTGTACCTCCCGCAGTCCTTAATGTAGTAAAAACAGGAAACCGTTTTAAATTCTCCTGGAGTGGTGCGTCTGATGATAAGACCCCTGTGAATGCCCTTCGATATGAAATTAAAGTAGGGTCTACACCCGGAGCCGCCAATCTCGCCAAATATGTAGTGACAACACCGTCATGGTTCCTGGATCTTGACCCGTCTGTTCAGAATGTATACTGGACTGTAAGGTCTATTGATGCGTCAAAAGTATTTTCTGATGCTTCTATACAAGGTACACTGGGAACACGTGATGTAACGGTAAACAACCTGGTTTCCATTTATCCGAATCCGGCGTCTGAGAAAGTATTCATTAAAGGAGATAAAGTTTCTGATGTTGAAATGTACTCTATGGATGGAAGAAAACAGAATGTTATTTTGAATAACGATCAGTCTATCAATGTTTCACATCTTACGAAAGGAGTTTATCTATTAAAACTGAAAATTAAAAACGAGGTAACCACTCAAAAATTAATCATTCAATAAA
This sequence comes from Chryseobacterium sp. OV279, assembly GCF_900128945.1. Lineage (GTDB taxonomy): Bacteria > Bacteroidota > Bacteroidia > Flavobacteriales > Weeksellaceae > Chryseobacterium. Next base: position 549,318 of record NZ_FQUD01000001.1, read on the forward strand.
ACTGAAAAGTTCTATTAGTAAGAAAAGCCAGACGTCCAGCTGGCTTTTCTATTTTATTTATTAGTTATCTTAAAAAAAGCACTTTATCCAGCCGGATAAAGTGCTTTTTTAATTTAGTGTTGAATTTTTTGTTGTCATGAATGGGGCTTCGAGTGCCTCAGCCCCCTTTATAGGGTACTTACATCATTTATGACCATAATTTTGATGACAAAGTATTACTGATAACAAATATTTCTGGGGGCTGAGGCTCTCGAAGCCCCCTTGTGATTTTCTTGTTCACAAAACATTTAAATTCAAAAAACTTAAGTGCTTATCTTGTGTGGATTTTGTGGGCGAAATATTCGTATTAAAAAAATCACGCCTTCTTCATCTTACTTCTGAATTTCTCAATCAAAAAGTAAAACAATAAAAATCCTAATGCAAAAATGGAAAACCTTGATAGAAGGTCTCCGGCTCTTGTATAGAAAGTCATGGTTTCATACAGATTTACTTTGGCGAATAGAGTGGTTTTATCACCGTAGAAGGTATCGGCTACTATTTCTCCTTTGGCATTGATATGCGCTGAAATACCGCTGTTGGCGGCGCGGGCAATTTCTCTTCTGGTTTCAATGGCTCTCAGTTTTGCGTAAGAAAGAAGCTGTTTGTGGCCTTCTGTTACGCCCCACCATGAGTCATTGGTCATGATACCCATAAAATTGGCTCCTTTTTTAACATAATCCGTTGTGAATTCGCCATAGATACTTTCGTAGCAGATGATGGGTGCCATTCTGCCTTTGTTGTAAGGATTGGCAAATGCCTTTCTTTCCTTGTCTATTCCTAAAGAAGCAACAGTTCCGCCCAGGTTAATCATGGCATCACCCAGAAGAGGTTTTAAAACACTCATATAAGGGAATATCTCAACGCCGGGAACCAATTTCCCTTTGTGATAAACCTGAACTTTTTCCTGTGGTGCAATCTGAATAGCGGTATTATAGCTTTCTACCCAAAGATCAGGATTGAGCTGGTAAGCTTCTTTCGGGATGTTTTCCTGATTTTTGTAAAAACGGTGTGATGAAATTCCGGTTGCGAAAACGGCTCCGGGATGTTTCGTTAAAAATCCTTTGATGTTATTTAAAAGTAAACTCTTTTCAAAAGCAGTTTCAGAAATTGAACCTCTTCCGGGAAGGGCTGTTTCAGGAGCGATATAATAATCTATTTTTCCTTTTGAATTGATTTCTGCCAGGCTTAAAAGATCATTTTCAATAGTGAGGCTGTCCTTTGAATACTTTTCGGCATACGGATCAAGATCGGGCTGCAGCATCAGGACATTCACCTGTCCGGAAGGTTTTTCGTTGAAGTTATTGTATTTGACCAGTGAAATAATCATGGGAAGAATGATCAATGCACTTACAATAGATACATTTCTAATCAGGTCTTTTCTTTTTCTTCCGGCTTCCCAGGTTCTTATGGTATAGAAAATTAAAACATTAATGAGCAGGATCCAGAAGCTTCCTCCTGTAGCTCCCAACGTGTCATACCACTGTATTAATTTAGGATAATCCGAAAATACATTTCCTAAGTTTAGCCAGGGCCAGGTCAGTTCCCAGTTCAGATGGAATTTTTCGAAACTCATCCATATGGCAATCAGAAATCCTAATCCCCAGTAAGTTCCCTGTGCATTTTTGTACCAGTGATAGCACTGGAAAACAAGCGAATACAGAAAAGAATTAACAAGGACAGGAAATACTACTGCCATCATAGAGTGGCTTCCATCAGGGTTTTTGGAACCATACAGCCAGCCGGTCGTTACGATATTCCAGACTACAAAACAAAGATAGGAGAGTCCGAAGACCACCCAGCTTTTTCGTTTGTAAGCTGAAAATTTTGATATGCCGTGTTCCATCATCAGAAGCGGAACGAGGGCAATAAATATAAAAAACGGAACTCCGTAAGTAGGCCACGAAACAGACAGCAACATTGCTGAAATGAGCGTAAGTAAAACGTATTTCATTAAATTGATTTAACATACAAATTTAATGTTTTTGAAATGAATAAATTTGCACTTGATGTTAAAGAAATTTTACAAAATTATTATTGTTCCGTATACGCTGTTTTTACTTTATCTCATGTTTTTGGGCATGGGCAGATTCCAGTATGATGATAATCTGATCACGGTAGAACCTGTTTTCTCTACCATAGAATTTATCCACAATACCATTAGTTGGAAAGATATTGTGATCATTGTTTTGGGGAATATTGTTATGTTTATTCCTTTCGGGTTTCTGGGCTGGATCTTTCCTCAGCTTAGAGATTTGAAAATACTGATGTACACTTTTATGGCTTCCATTGTCATCGTTGAAGCGCTTCAGTACTTTACAAGAATGGGCATATTTGAAGTAGATGATATTCTTCTGAATACCTTGGGCGTTTATCTCGGATGGCTGCTTTGTAGATGTATTGAAAAGAAATTTAGCCGTTTAGTTCTTTAGCTCTTTTTTCAGCATTTAAAATTCCGCTTTTTAAAATCTCTTTAAAACTGTTGTCTTCAAAGGTTTTCAAAGCCGCTTCAGTAGTTCCACCCTTGGAAGCTACGTCTTTGATCAGTTCTTCAAGGCTCTTCTCGGAATTGTTGATCAGGTGATAAGCCCCAAGCATCGTTTGCTGGACAAACAGTTTGGACAGATTTTCATCGATACCCATCTCTACGCCGGCTTTAATCATAGCATCTACGATATAGTAAAAGTAAGCAGGCCCACTTCCTGAAAGCGCCGTAACGCCGTCCAGAAGATCTTCATTTTCGAGATATACCGATCTGCCGGTACTGTTTAATAGCCTTTCAATATTGATCAGCTGGCTGAAAGAAATACCTCCTGCAGCGGTATAGCCCGTGATCCCCATTCCCAGAAGGGTAGGAGAGTTCGGCATGGCTCTTACGACAAGGGGATGATTGAGTAATTTCTGGATTTTTTCAATTTTGATTCCGGCCATAATAGAAAGAACCATTTGATTTTCTTTTAATGTAAACTGGAAATTCTGGGTTACATGCTGGAAATCCTGAGGTTTTACGGCGATGATAATAAGATCAGCATCCAATTCCTTCGTTTCTTCAAAAGTAGAAATCTGGGATTTTGGAAACTCTTCGGCTATTTTAGAGATCTTAGACTGACTTCGAGTGATCAGATGAAGATCCTGCGGCTTGATCAGCTCATATTTTAAAAATGATTTTGAAAAGGAAAGGCCCATATTGCCGGCTCCGAGAATAGCTATTTTCATGTTTGTACTTTTTTTTTAGCTAAAATAGTGATTTTGATACAAAAATAAAGCAGCTGTGTAGTACAGCTGCTTATTTTAAATGGGCCTGATTGTCAGATTATTTTTTAATGACTTTTCCGGATTGTACGGTTCCATCATTAAACACAATATTATAAGCATAAACGCCCTGCAGATAATGCGGAGGAAAAGCCCAGACCTGTATTGAATTATCAGATGAAATAGTAGGTTTCATGATCTTCTCTGATCTTCCAGTTGAGTAGTTAACAAGATAAACCTCTGCCTGTGCTCCGTTATAATTTTTAAAGTTGAAAAGCAGTTCGTTGTTATTAACAGTTGCGGTTATTGTTTTTTGTGCTATAGGAGCTGCAAGAGGATTAGTTTTTGCTTTTTTGCCCTGGATAATTCCTCCTGAGACAGAGTAAATAAGCGTGTTGGACCTGTTCCATACTCCATCCGAAATAGCATATCTTGTAAGATGATATTCATCGCTGGAAATAGGAAGTGTATCTATGTATTCAGACATGGTTGTTTCAGTTCCCGAAGATACTCCCCAATAGATAATTTCTCCTATCGAGTCATCCGGATGCACATCAACTGCCCACACATATTTGTAGTTTCCGTCACCTCCTATTGGAGCTGATCCCATTATATGATCTGAGTTGGATGGGTCAAATGATATGATATTGTATTCGATGACAGGCTCTGCTGATACCTGAACGGTGATAATATTGCTTTCACTGTCCGGAACATATAAAGATGCTACATTTCTTCTGTATTGCAGTGTTTGGGTCAAAGGTGCATTTATGGTATAGATTTCATTGGTAGCTCCCGGAATATCTGCCCATGTACCGCCTTCAGTTCTGCTTTGCCACTGAATGGAAAGAGGGTGTCTGCTTCCGCTTTTCAGATAACCTTCAGTGTGTGTTCTCAGTCTGTTGAATACAGGTTTTTGCCCGGCCATAACTTTTTGATCATCGAGAATTCCTTTGTTGCTGTCAAAAGTTTCCACGGTTATTAGATTACCTAATGTTTTCAAATCACCTAATGTGAGTTCATTACTTAAGCTTTCTAATGCGGCGGTAGTTCTTGCGATACGTCTGAATGACTTTCCTGTGGAATTGGATGGAGTGATGTAATTAATGACTGTTGCATTGGGAATATTTTTCCATCCGCTGCTTGTGTATTCCTGCCATTGATAGGTAAATACGTTACCTCCGCCTTTAGGTGTGCTGCCTATAAGGGTTCTGATGGTTGCTGTACCATTATGACTTACACTTTCGGTGATCTTATTTTCTCCTATTCTTACCTGTACGTCTACTTCGTTACTGTAGCCTGTATCTAAATCTGAATTGATAGGTCTCACAGCCCTTCTTAATTTATAATGGTATCTGTTCTCAGAAGCAAGTGGAGCATAATTTTGAGTGTTTATAGTTCCATTAACGATGTTGTACCAGTCGCCTCCAGGGTTCTTTCTTTGCCAGTAATACTTAAACTGTGCATTGTTGGGCACTTTAGCATCAGTTCCGGTAATCACTGATCCCGTCGTTAAATATTCAGTGACCACAGTTCCGGATATCGTATTGTTGTAAATAGGGGTAGTTGGGATTGTTATAACAGGAGCTGTTACAAATGCCAAGGGAAATAAATTGGATGCGACTATTGTAAAACTGCCTCCATAAGTATAGGTCATAAAAAGATTTCCACTGTCCTGCCAATCAATCAAAACATTTGGGTTATTGATGTTTTCAGTTAATACATAATCTACACTTTGGCCTGTACTTGTTGGGAAATTACCGAGTGTGCGCACAAAAACCTGATGATTTGAACCAAGCTTTTTTGCAATTAATTTTACATTGTTTCCCATTTCATTGGGAGAAGAATTTTTTTTGATATTAAAATAAACCTTTAGATTAATAGGGGTATTTTTAGGGATATAGGCTGTAGATGTAAAAACTGTTCCGTTCACCTCAACTTTCTGTATGGTGATTTTGTCCTGAGCTTTATAAAAAGCCAATTGAAATAGTGAAATTACTGTAAATAGTAATTTTAGAGATTTGAGTTTCATTCCGTTTGAATTTTGATGATTATTAAAATAAATGAAGCATAAGAAATTGCTTCATACAATGTAAAAATTAGTCATGCAAAAGTCGCAATAATGCACCCTAAAGCCGTTACAGTATTTCTATATAAAGTTTTTTTTAAAGGTAATGAAGATGTAATTATTTTTATTTAGAATAATTATATTTTATAGTGTAATGCATATTCGAAATTTATGATGTACTAAAATAAATCATAAAGCAGGTATGTTGGAAAATTGATGAATAATTTTTGAGTTTGATGACAAAAAAAAGACAGTCACTGAAAATAACTGTCTTTTATCTATTATAGAATATTCACTTCCCGTTCAAGTTCTATCCCGAACTTCTCCTGTACGGAATGAATGATCTCTGTAGAAAAATCAAAAATTTCTTTTCCCGTAGCATTTCCAGTAGCGTTTACGATAACCAGAGCCTGAAGTTTGTGTGAAGCGGCGTTTCCAATTTGTTTGCCTTTCCATCCGCATTGCTCGATGAGCCACCCGGCAGGGACTTTTACTACATCCCCATTAGGATAACCTGGAATATTTTCAAATTTCTGTTTCAGATCTTCGAATTGTGCCAAAGGAATGGTAGGGTTTTTAAAAAAGCTTCCCGCATTTCCCGTTTCTTTAGGATCCGGCAGTTTGCTCTGTCTGATATGGATCACGGCTTTAGAAACATCCTGAATGGTAGGATGAGTAATTCCTAGATTTTCCAGCTCAGTTTTTATCGCTCCGTATTCCGTTTTAATATGATGATCCTTTTTTGTTAATTTGAAAGTAACCTCTAAAATAACATACTTTCCTTTTCCTTCCTGCTTGAAAATTGAATCCCTGTAACCAAAACGGCACTCCTCAAGATTGAATGTTCTAAGTGCAAGATTTTCAAGGTCTAAAACACTACAGCTGACAAATATATCTTTTATTTCCGTACCGTAAGCTCCGATATTCTGCATCGGTGAAGTGCCCACATTTCCCGGGATCAAAGAAAGGTTTTCCAGTCCGCCATAGTTTTTTTCAAGGCTGTACATCACCAATTCATGCCAGTTTTCTCCTGCTTTTGCCGTTACCAGAACCTCATTGTCATTCAGGTCTTTTTCGTCAATTCCTATTAAGCTGAGCTTAATGGCAAGACCGTCAAAATCTTTAGTCAAAAGAATGTTACTTCCTCCACCCAAAAATAAAATAGATAGATGGTGGTTTTTAGAATAATTGATGGCATCCCTTAACTCTTCAAGGGTTTGTACTTCAATAAAGTATTTTGCATTGACATCAACGCCGAATGTATTGTAGGGCTTTAGGGAAAAATTTTCTTGCATAGGGTTATTGATATTCTGTGGGAAGAAGGAGGTTGAGTTGTTCTTTAAACTGTTTCAGCTGTTTGTAATGAATCGTGTCTGCATAAGAATTAACGTAGATGTGTGACTTTTTCGGAGTTTTGATCTGAAAAGTTTCGTCGATGCCGTCTATAGACTGTTTGCTGGGTGAGCTTTGAATTTCATCAAGATCTTTAACCTTGATGGAAGAGGTCATATTTTTCCAGTTCTGTGGAGTGATCGCTGAATTCCATTCTTTGTGAGTCTGGAGGTCTGCAACGCCCTGTTCTGCGTGGATGGAATCTTTTGTGACTTTAATGATTTTATAATCTCCCCGCTCGCCTCCGATATGGGATAAACTGATGAAGGTGATCTCATTCGGATTCTGAGGAGAAGCAGAGATCTGTTTTTTCTCCTTGTCACAGGAAAAAAATGCCGGCAGCAAAAATAGTGAAAACAGGAGTTTCAGATGATTATTTTTTATTGCCGGCATCATAGATTGTATTTTTATAAGCTGAATTCTTCTCTGTAAGTCTTCAGCGCTTGTTTCAGGATTTCAGCACTTTTCTTAAGATCTTCCTCTTTCAGTACGTAAGCAATTCTTACCTGTTTTTTTCCCAGTTCAGGATCACTGTAGAAACCTCCTGCAGGAGCTACCATGATCGTTTCTTTATTTAGGGAATACTTTTCTAAAAGCCATTGTGCAAATTTCTCAGTATCATCTACCGGAAGTTCCGCGACACAGTAAAATGCTCCTCTTGGTTTAGGGCAGATAACCCCTGGAATAGCATTCAGAAGGTCTACCAAAATATTTCTTCTGTGCGTATATTCTTCTCTTACCGCTCTGATGTAGGCTCCGTCATTCTGGTGTGCTGCTGTAGCTGCGATCTGTCCCAAAAGAACCGGGCTCAGTCTCGCCTGTGCAAAAAGCATAGCCGCATCGTGGATCTTTTTTGAACGGGTTAGCATACATCCGATTCTTACGCCACACATAGAATAACGCTTGGATTCTGAATCGATGATGATACAGTTTTCGCTCAGTTCCGGGAAATCCAGCATAGAAATCTGCTGCTTTCCGTCATACACATATTCTCTGTATACTTCGTCTGAGATCACAACGATATCATATTTTAAAGCAATTTCTGCCAGCTTCTGAAGTTCTTCACGGGTGTAAAGATATCCGGTAGGGTTACCCGGGTTGCAGATAACGATGGCTCTTGTTTTTTCTGTAATTTTTTTCTCAAATTCTTCGATCGGAGGAAGCGCAAAACCTGTGTCAATCGTAGACGGTACCGCTACCACATGTACATTGAATGTGCTGGTAAAACCGTTATAGTTGGCATAGTAAGGCTCAGGAATAATCACCTCGTCGCCGTCATCACATAAAGTCGAAATCGCAAAGTTCAGGGCTTCAGAACCCCCATTGGTAACGATGAAATTATCAGGGGTAAGGTCTGGAAAACCTAAAGTGTGATAATACTCCGTAAGGGCTTTTCTGTATTCTATATTACCTTCAGAAAGTGCATACTCCAATACTTTAAGATCAATATTCTTTAAAGCATTTAAAGCCGTTTCCGGTGTTTCAATATCAGGCTGCCCGATATTAAGGTGATATACTTTTATTCCCTGTTGTTTCGCTTTTAAAGCGTAAGGAACCAGTTTTCTTACCGGCGATGGCGGCATATGCTGTGCTCTGTTTGAAATATTCGGCATTGTTCAAAAAATTTGTATGGCAAAAATAAGATTTAATTTCTCAATAATAAAATAACCTGTTGTTCATTTTGAGTGCTTTTTAATTGTTTTGGAAATCAGCAAATTAAAATTGATGGTTGCCTGTTCTTTTGATGACAAATGGAATTCTTTTTATTTGTGCTTAATACTGGTTATCAATTTGTTGAAAATAATAAGTGTTGGAGATTAATTATAGGTCAAAATGATTAAAATTGTTAAAATAATACATGAAAATGTGAATAAAATATTTGGTTAGAAAGTAAAATTTCTATATAGTGAAATATATCGATATCGTAACATTATTAAGTGATATTTAATTATTTAATAAAAATATCCGTTTTGTATTGTATTTTTTATTAAATTTCAGCGCTAATAAAAAATAATTATGAAAATACATTTACCAATGAGGGTCCTTTCTATTGTGACTCTTTTTGCGGCATCAGCTATGAATGCTCAAAACTATCAGACCATGCCAGTCCAGTCCGGATACACGGCAGATGTTATTGCCAATGATGTAGGTTCTGCCTTATCAAGTACCACAGAAGACGTTGACGGTGTGTCTTTTGCCTTTGTGGCAAGGGATTTTAAACTCACCCCTACAAGTTCGGCACTTACCTACGGACTCCCTGTAAACGGGATCGTAAATTCTGTCGTGGCTTCTACACCCGGATTGAGCTACAAACTGGGAGATCTTTATGGGAATAATTCTCTTAAAATTTCCACCAGTGGGACAAGCGGAACATTATCATTTATCACACCTATTCCTGCTTTTAAAGTATATATGCTTGCTACCGGAGGAAGCGGGCAATGTACCGTGAATGTAACGGTCAACTTTACGGATAACACCACTCAGACGTTTTCAGGAGTATCGATCTCCGACTGGTATGACGGAACAAACTATGCCATCCGTGGGATTGGAAGAATCAACAGAGCGAATAATGTTTTAGAATCGAGTTCTACAAACCCGAGATTGTATCAGTCTTTATTGACACTTGATGCAGCCAATCAGACTAAGCCTATTCAAAGTATCACGGTGACTAAAGTCAGCGGTACAGGAATTGCCAATGTTTTTGCTTTTTCAGCAGATGCTTATACAGACTGTGTAGCTCCTACACTTCAGCCTGTAGGTACGCTTACTTCAAGCTCTGCTCAGGTTTCATGGACGGTACCGGCCACTGTTCAGGCAGTAAGCTATGATGTATATTACAGTACAACCAATACAGCACCTACCGCTGGAACGGTGCCTAATCATCCTGGAGTTACAGGAACTTCCTTTACTATTCCATCTTTATCATCAAGTACGGTTTACTATTATTGGGTAAGAACTAATTGTAGTACAGCAACGGCTCAGAGCGTATGGTCGCAGTCAGGAACATTTACTACTTTATGCGGTACTGTGGTTCCATCGTATACGAATGACTTCAGCACCTTCCCGGGAACATGCTGGACCAGTAATCTTTCCGGAGGTACTCCTGCTACGGGCCCTACAGGGACAAGCAGTCTTTGGGCGTCAGGTGGATTCTTAGGAACTGGATCAGGCGGATCAGCAACAATCAATTTGTATTCTACCAACAGGGTAGGCTGGCTGAAAACACTGCCATTTAATCTCTCTGCAGGTTCTTATAAAGTTAAATTTGATTACGGTGTAGCAGCGTATCTAAGTACTGCTTCTTCGCCAATGGGATCTGATGATGTGGTTCAGTTTGTGGTATCGAATGACGGTGGATCTACCTGGACAGTCTTGCAGACATGGAATGCAGCCAATGCACCTACCAATACATCAACGCCATATTCTTATACCTTAACTGGATACAACAGTGCGAATACTGTATTTGCTTTTTACGCAACAGCTGGAACTGTAAATGATAATCCGGATTACAATTTTTATGTTGACAACTTTACGGTTGAAAATGCTCAGTTGAGTACTTCAGAAGTAAAAGATGGCGTAAAGAAAGCATCGGTTCACCCGAATCCGTTCAAAGATATTCTGCACATTTCAGATACCAGAGAAGTGAAATCTGTAACCGTAGGAGACGCTTCCGGCAGAACAGTGAAAAGCTTTACAGGCGCTGTGAAAGAGCTTGATCTGAGCACGCTGAATACAGGCTTATATTTCGTAACGATTTACTTCAAAGACGGTTCGCAGTCTACTGTGAAAGCGATCAAAAAATAAATTTTTAATGTCAATAAAATTGAGCGGCAGTGCATTTATGTACTGCCGCTTTTTTTGATTCAATTTCAATCAGGATATTGATAAATTTTATTAATTTGGAAGATCATAAAAACTTAACCGAACATGCAAATTCCAGCCGACTCCGTAGCCGATTATATCTCAAAAATTCCTGAAGAAAGACAGGAAGTGTTCAAAAAATTGTTTGATACTGTAAATGACAATCTGCCAAAAGGCTTTCAGGAAGGTGTCAGTTATGGCATGATAGGATGGAATGTTCCTCTGGAAACGTATCCTGCGGGTTATCACTGTACGCCGGGCTCAGCACTGCCTTTTATGGGGTTAGCTTCACAAAAGAATTTCATCGCCTTTTATCATATGGGAATGTACGCCCATCCTGAACTGCTGGACTGGTTTGTTGCAGAATATCCCAAACATTCCAAACGAAAACTGGATATGGGGAAGTCATGTGTCCGTTTCAAAAAACCGGAAGATATTCCTTTTGAGCTCATCGCTGAGGTAAGCAAAAAAATGACAGTGGAAGACTGGATCAGTATTTATGAAAGCCAGCTTAAAAAGTAAAAGAGTCCGTTTCACAAAAGAAACAGACCCTTCACTTACTTCATGACGACTATCATTTCTGAAGACAAATATTTCTGGGGGCTGAGGCTCTCGAAGCCCCCTTTCCCTTAAATTTTTCCTACACAAATATCCACAATCATCTGTGTAAATCTGCGAAATCTGTGGTTAAAAAAAGAATATTTAATTGACCACAAAAGGCACAAAAGTTTTTAAACACTTAAGTTGTTTGAAGTTTATATACTTTTCGAATAGGAAGATCACATAAGTTTACAAAAATTCAAAGAATTTTTGACAGGGTGGTTAAGCAGTAATCTTGAAAAACATAAATAATCCACTTAGAAACATAATCATCCGCGTCATCCGGAAAATCTGCGTGAGCAAAAAGGTTAACCTCAAAAATCAATATCCCAAATTCCAGTTTTCCTTTCCAGTTCTATAAGCGCAACCGCGTTCTCAGCTAACGTTTCAATATAACGCAGCCTGATATCATTATAGGTTCTCTGCGCATTCAGAACTTCCAGAATAGAACTTTCACCTCGCTGATAGCTGTAACTGATGCCATCCAGAATATTTTTCGCCTCTGAAAGCATTCCATTATCAAACTGTTTCAGCTGCTTCTGTGTTGCAAGATACTGCTGATAAGCCTGCATAACCTCTGTTCGGACACTGTTTTCAATCTGTTTGTATTCTGTTTCCGCCTGCATACGTCCCATTTCCGCTATTTTCAGATCCGCATTTCTACGGTTCGAAAATTTCAGAGGAATACTCGCTCCCAGTTTTACAGCATTCACAGCAGGTGAAGGAGCAATTTCATTCGTTGCCCACGTATTATGCTCTGCATCTACACTAAGTCCGAGGTCTATGACCCGTTTAGATTTTTCAAGCTGAACGAGACTCGCCGCCGTATTGATGTTCTGTTTGGAAGCCAGAAGATCAGTTCTGTTATTAACCGCCTCGAGAATCAGATCATCAGGATTGAAATCTCTGCTAAAAGCTTTGAAATCTCCACGGATATTCTTTTCTTCCAAACCCGTTCCTAAAAATACGGAAAGTGCAGAGAAAGCCTGTCTTCTGGCACTTTCCGCCATATAGAGATCATTAAGTAAAGAAGAAGCTTCCAGTCTGCTTTGTTTGGATGTGACTTGAGAAATAGCTCCCAGTTTGTACCGGATACTGTCGGATTGGGCAAGCTGCTGCATACTGAGATAAGAATCTTTCTGAACGTCCACCAAAGCTTTTGTTTTTAAAGCCTCAATATATCCGAGAGAAGCATCGGCTACGAGGTTTCTCAAAAAGTCCTGAAGCAGGAGCTTGGTGTATTCAGCCTGATTTTTTGCCGTTTCTATCCTGGCTTTTCTTTTTCTGCCAAGTTCGAGCGTCCAACTTAATGAAGTTCCGATGGTGTAGCCCATCTTTTTGGAAACCCCGTTATCCGAGGTTTCCATTTCAAGCTGAGGATCAGGAAAAATGCTTGCTGTCAGGATGGAAGCTTCAGCCATGCTCACATTGTATTTCTGAGCGGCGTAGCTTAAATTTTTTTCCCTGACTTCATTCAGATAAGTGGAGAAATTTAAAGTTTCCTTTTCCTGAGCTTTCAGTGCAATTGGAAATAATAGCCCTATTGATATAATTAAAGTGATTTTAGCTTTCATCTGATGTTAATTTAGGTTGGTCAAAACGGTATTCTGCGAGATAATAGATCGCCGGCAGGATAAATAAAGTAAGAAGTGTTGAGAACATAAGACCGTACACGATCACTGTGGCTAAAGGTCTCTGCACATCGGAGCCAATTCCGGTAGCTATTGAAGCCGGGAATAATCCTATAACAGCCACAGAAGCAGTTATTAGTACAGGTCTGAAACGGTCTTCTGCTCCTTTGATTACGGATGTTTTTAACTTCAATCCCTGTTTTCTGAGCGTATTGATATGCGAGACCATGATCACTCCATTCTGTACCGCCACACCAAACAATGCAATAAAACCTACCGCCGAAGAAACATTTAAAGTCATTCCGCGTACATTCAATGCCAGCATACCTCCGAATAGTGCCAGTGGAATAATACTCATCAGAACAAGTGCCTGTCTGAAACTTCCGAATGCTCCGTAAAGCAGTAAAAACATGACAGCCAATGCCAGCGGAACGATGAAGGCCAGACGGGAGTAGGCTCTGTTTTTATTTTCAAACTGTCCGCCCCATTTGATCTGGTACTTCTGATGATCATAACGGATGTCTTTTTCAATGGTATCCTGTGCTTCCTTCAAAAAAGAAGATAAATCACGGTCTCTTAAATTCAGTTTAACGGTAAGATGTCTCTTATTCATTTCTCTGGTGATCGTACTTTCCCCGGTGCTCAGTTTGATTTCAGCCACTTGGGAAAGCGGTATTTTGGCTCCTGAAGCTGAAGTCAGCATAAGATTTCCGACCTTATCCGGAGTATTCCGGCTGTCTTCTGCATACCGGCATGAAATATCATAGACTTTATTGCCGATAAATATTTGTGAAATGGCTTTTCCGCCCAGAGCGGTTTCGATGAGGTCGGCTACATCGGAAACATTCAGACCATATTGTGCAATTTTATCCCGGTCTGCAATGATTTGCAGCTGAGGAAGCGGTGGTTCCTGATCGATAGCAAGATCAGCAGAACCCGGAATCTTTTTTAAAGTCGCAAGGATCTGTTCGGCAATTTTTCTGGTTCCGCCAAAATCATCACCGTATACTTTCACGACCAGTTCACTGTGTGCACCGGAAATTTTATCCATCACTCCGTCGATCATAGGCTGGGAAAATCCAACGGAAAATCCCGGCATATTTTTATAATCATCCGCCAGTTCTTTGATAAGATCTGCTTTGGTTTTTCCTGATGCCCATTCTTTGTAAGGCTTTATTCCGACAGAAACTTCAAAATGGGAAGCGGTCCAAGGGTCAGTTCCGTCATCATTTCTTCCGGCCTGTACCATCACATAAGTCACTTCGGAATGTTTCATGGTCTGAGTGCGTAAAGAATCACTCATTTCTTTCGCTTTGTCTAATGAAATTCCGGGTGGAAGCTGCACCTGAAGCCAGATAGATCCTTCATCCAGCTCTGGCAGGAAATCTTTACCCACCATAAAAGAAAGGAGACCTGCGGAAAACAATATGAAACCTGCGGGAATCAGCATTTTTTTAGGAGCTTTGATGATTCTTTCGATTCTTTGACCATACAGACTGCTTATTTTTTCAAGCCATCGGTTATGAAAAATTTTCTGTGGCTTTTTATAAATGACGTAAGCCAGCCCGGGAATTAAGATTAAAGCCGCCGTCAATGCTCCCAGCAATGCGTACCCGATGGTAAAAGCCATAGGAGTGAAGAGTTTCTTCTCGACGCGTTCAAAAGCAAACAGCGGAAGATAAGCGGTGATGATAATAACAGTCGAAAAGAAAATAGGTTTTGCAATTTCTGTAGCTCTCTGGATGATGGTTTTTTCTTCCAGTTCCTGTTCGGGATGGTCTTCTCTCTTTTTTAAAATCACTTCCAGCATCACAATGGATCCGTCTACAATAATTCCGAAATCTATCGCACCTAATGACAAAAGATTAGCCGGAATATGAGTAAAATACATCAGAATAAATGCAATCAGTAACGACAGCGGAATCGTAATAGCCACAAGCAATGCGCCTCTCCAGCTTCCCAGAAATACAATCAGGATAATAATGACCAGAACAATTCCCTCCGTTAAAGTATGGGTAACTGTAGTCAGCGTTGTATTCACGAGATCGGTTCGGTCCAGATAAGCATGAATTTTAACGCCTGCCGGAAGAGTATGGGTATTCAGTTCTTCAATAGCCTGATGAACATCCTTTAAAACTACAGAAGGATTCTGCCCTTTTAACAGCAATACAATTCCTCCCGTACTTTCGTTATAATTACGGTTTCTGTCTGTATACCCTAGAATTCCTTTTCGTTCAAGATTGCCATATTTCAGAGTTCCGACATCATTCAGAAATACAGGGACACCTTTTTCCGTTTTAATGACAATTTTTCCAAGATCATCTAAATCTTTGATGAGCCCGATTCCACGTACGACATAAGCCAGGTCACCTCTCGGAAGCATACTTCCTCCGGCGTTGCTGTTGTTTTTCGTTATGGTTTCTGTGACTTCAGATAGGGATAATCCATACTGATCCAGTTTTTGAGGATTCAATTCGATCTGAAACTGGGTGGTAATTCCGCCAAAATTCGTCACATCCGCAATCCCCGTCACCTGTTTGATTCTTGGGATAATGACAAAATTCTGCAGATCGGTCAACTCTCTCAGGCTTTGTCCATTACCTTCAATGATGTAGCGGTAAATTTCGCCCACAGGAGAGGTTAATGGATCCAAACCTGGCTGAGCATTGTAAGGAAGTTCTGCTTCGGATAATCTTTCCTGAATACGCTGTCTTGCCCAGTAATCATCTACACCATCATCAAAAACCATCGTGATGATTGAAAGGCCGAAGGTGCTTTTGCTTCTCATAATGTGCATTCCCGGAAGACCATTCAGAGATCTTTCCAGCGGAATGGTGATTTGTTGTTCAATTTCTTCCGCAGCCAATCCAGGAACCTGGGTTACTACCTGTGATGTGGTGTCTGCAATATCCGGATAGGCTTCCACGGAGAGTTTAGTCCATGAATAATATCCGAAAATTCCTAATAGTAAGAAAAGGGCAAGCATCAGCCATCTCTTCTGTATGGAGAGTGTGAGTAATTTTTTCATAAGAATAATTGAATGTCAGGAAACCGTTTGCTATGCGAGAGTTTTCTGACTTTTAAAGGTTATTATTGGGTATCCGGCATATAAATTCCACCCTGAGTCATAATGATATCTCCCGGTTTAAGTCCTGAATTAATTCTTACTGTTTTTTCAGAAGTATTACCGGGAATAACGATACGTTTTATAAATTCCTGCTTGCCGGATTGTATCCAGACATACTGACGATCTCCCTGCTGCATCAGAGCACCGGAAGGAATCACCACCGCTTTTTCTGTTCCTGCAGAATAGGTAACGGCTGCGTACATTCCGGGTTTTAATTTTCTCTGTGGATTGTCACATTGAATCAGGACCTTAATACTTCGGGTATCTTCATCTACCAGTTCACTGATATGATACACTTTTCCGGTAATTTCCATATCCGGATAGGTATTGACTTTCACGGATACAGGATCTCCCGGACTGATAAAACGGATGTCTTTCTCTTTCACAGCACCGCTAATCCATACTTTTGAAAGTTCAGCGATAATCACCACCGGTTCCGAGTCTTCTTTTAAATACTGTCCGGTGACGATCTTATTGGAAATAATTTCTCCACTAATCGGGGCTTTGATAATGTAGGTTCCTCCCGAACCCTTGCTGTTGTATGCATTCAATGTTGATGAAGCGTTGGATAGTGAGGTTTTTTTATTTTTATATTCGGTTTCTGCCTCTTCCAGCTCTTTTTGGATACCAACACCGTGCTTAACAAGATCCTGTTGACGTTTGTAATTTTTTTCTGCCAGTCTCAGATCATTCAACGCATCGGAATAATCTTTCTGAACCGAAGAATATCCGGGCGCAAGGATTTCAAAAACCGGACTTCCTGCATTGACGTGTTGTCCGATACTGACAAAGGATCTAATGACCCTTCCCGAAAACGGACTCGCTATTTCCGCATAATTATTAGGAATGGTTTCTATGGTTCCGGCTGAGGTAATGCTGTTGCCGGATTCCTGTTCAGTCACCGTTTCTGTAGTAATTTTCTTCAAGACAGGATCGTTGTTCATTATGGTAACACGGTTTCCCTGAATGTGGAACGCTTCTTTTGGTTGAGGTTCTTCTTTTTTACCACTGCAGGAAATGATAAGAGCAAGAACAGGAGTGAAGATCAGTATTTTCATAGAGCCTATATTTAGAGGTCGTTGTTCTTTGTTTAGATAGATCATTTTACATTGATTTTTTAGGTTTATAAATCGCTTTCGGTTCCGATGATTTCCCAGCTTACCCTTGTGATTTTATCTTCTAAGGTGAGTCTGCTCACTGCCTTTTCTATAATATTATCCTGTGGGGAAGCGGAATATACTTCGGCGGAAATAATAATGTTTTCAGGGGTGTCTGTATCGTCGCTGGTAAGGGATTTGAGTAAGATCTGATCGGTGGAATTGAATGACTGCATCAGTAAAACTCTAGCATGGTTTTCAATTTCCGTTCTGCATTTAATCGTGATAAGGTATTCGGAAGTGCTGGTGCGAATGGTTTTGGAACCTAATGTTTTCCCCAGCGGACGTAATATAGTATGCGTTAAAATAATAAGTCCGGCTGTCATTCCTGCTTCGGTAACAAATCCCAAAGCAGCCAGTGAGCCTACAGAGGCGGAACACCAGATGGTAGCAGCGGTATTCAATCCGCGTACGGTAAGTCCGTCCTTCATGATGACACCACCACCGAGAAAGCCAATGCCGCTCACAATATAGGAAGCGATTCTTCCCGTAGCATCACCCCCGATTCTGAGGGATAGTAAAACAAATGCCGCTGATCCCAGACAAACCAGTGTATTGGTTCTGAGACCCGCACTTTTCTGATGCCACTGTCTTTCAAAACCAATGGAAGCACCCAAAATAAGAGCGGTCAGTAAGCGTGTACCAAATTCTAATGTATTCATAACTTTTTCTTTTTTGCAGGCCTTTTTTCAGGCACACGGAAAAAGTATGCTCAGAAAAGCCTTAAGGTTGATAATAACTGGCAGGATCTGTGTCCATAGTTTGAATTATTTTGCTGCAAAAGTAGATATAGCGGCTGTGGCAGGCCGTTAGAGATGTTTTAGAATGTTATTAGAATTCTATTAGAGAAGTTAGAAGTTAGAGAGTATTAGGGTTTGAGGGTTTTAGAGTTGGAGTGTTTGAGAGTTTGAGAGTCGGAGAGTATATGAGTGCGGAATTTAGTTGGTGGTTGCGAGTTGACAAGTTGCTGGTTCAAACTTCGGAAACCCGGAACGCGTATCTCGAAACTTTATTAACGGTTAAAATAAATCTAAATTTCTGGTTTCCCACAATTCTGTCTGAAATCTGATATCTGAAATCTGGCATCTGATGTCTCAAAAGAATTCCTTCAGGTGTTAGAAGTTGGAGAGTTTTGAGCTGGGAGAGTTTTAGAGTATATGAGTGCGGAATTTAGTTGGTGGTTCGGAACTCGTATCCCGCATCCCGAAACCTTTATAAGTTAATCTGAATTTCTAGTTTACCACGATTCTGTCTGAAATCTGATGTCTGGCATCTGATATCTCAAAAAACAATCTGAAAACCAGTCGTATTTTCCTCCGAAGAAACCTGAATCCGGGCATGATGAAGATCGATGATCTTTTGGGTAAGGTAGAGACCGATTCCGTATCCTTTTTTATCGAAGGAATTTTCGGCTCTGTAGAACGGTTTGAAGATGTTCTGCTGATCTTTTTCAGAAATGGGCAGTCCGTTATTTGTAAATTTAATGGAAAGATGATCGGCGGCCAATGCAACATCAATGAGACAAGTGTCATCTGAAGCATATTTACAGGCATTATCAATAAGATTGTTGAAGGCCACCAGCAGAAGATAAGGATTTCCTCTGTGAATCAGTTTCTGCTCGTCTATCTCGGGATCAATAGTCAGATGGATGGTATACTGCGGATTTTCTTTTCTGATTTTAGCATAAGAATCCATCAGGATTTCATCAATCCTAATTTCGGAAAAACTTATTTCTGCAGGATCATAGCTCGCTTTGGCAAGATCCATTAAGCTTCCTGAAAGTTTGCTCATATTTTTTACATCCGTTAAGGCATTCAGAATAATTTTCTGATATTCTTCCTGAGTATAATTTTTTTGTAGAGCCAGTTCCAGCTCGGCGGTCATAGTAGCAAGCGGAGTATTCAGTTCGTGGGAAATATTGGAAACAAAATGTTTTTGTGTACTGAAGGAATGATCCAGTCTTTCCAGCATTTGATTGAAACTTTTTTCAAGCTCGTGAAATTCTCCTTTCTCTTCAGATTCATCCAGCCTCAGCTGTAGTTTTCCGGCATTGATCCTTTTGATCTGTTCCACCATTTTCACCGCCGGACTGAGTGCTTTTTTCGAGAGAAAAAGACCCGCCAGATAAATAAGCACGAGAATAATAATGAATGAAATAATACTGATCGTCAGCAAATGATTAATAGAATTATAACCGTACTGATCATAAGCCGCCGCAGTGATGGCATACTGTTTTCCTTTGTGAGAATAAACAATTCCCGCCACCTGAAAATCATCCAGAAAAAAGAAAAGCTGCTTACTTTTGAAAATTTTGGAAAGCATTTCAGCATTTTCCTTCACATAATCCACTTTCGAATCATCATGATACACAAGATTGAACCCGGAATCATAAATGGCTACCTGAACCTCGCTTAAAGTCTGCGTATTATTTTTATACAGCTGATGCATTTCCTTTTCACTCAAATCACCCTGGAAAAAAAGATTGGCTTTGGCTACAGCTTCACTTTTAAGTTCTGTATAAAACGAAGTTTCCCTGGCTTCCTTTGACGAATAGTAAATGGCAACCCCATAAAAGCTGATGAGCATTGCAGTCACTAGTGTAAACAGTAAAGTAAGCCTGGTTCTAACTTTCATTCCGTAATTTTTAAATATTGGAACTGTCTTCGTAGCCCTTTTTTAAAATAAATCCCATGCCCGCCTTGGTATGGATAAGTTTGGTTTCAAAGCTACGGTCTATTTTTTTTCTGATATAATTAATGTAGACATCAATGAAATTCGTGCCTGTATCAAAATGCGTATCCCAAACATTCTCTGCGATCTCATGGCGGGAAAGCACCCTTTCAGGATTTTCAAGCAGAAATTTCATCAGATTAAATTCTTTGGGAGTCAGTTTGATCAGGTTTCCGGAACGGGTAACGGTTTTCAGTTTCAGATCCATTACAATATCTTCATATTGCAGTAAGGTTGAGGTTTCCGGACGGTAAGTGGAATATCTTTTAAGTAAAACCTTGATTCTGGCTATAAGTTCACGCATTTCAAAAGGCTTGGTCAGATAATCATCTGCCCCTGAATCAAAACCTTCCAGTTTGTCATCCGTAGTTCCCAGCGCGGTTAGCATAATAACGGGGATTTCAGGTTTCAAAGCCTTGATTTCTTTGCAAAATTCCAGACCGTTTTTCACAGGAAGAATAATATCTGTAATGATGAGGTCAAAGTTCAGCAACTCAGTAAGCTTTAAGGCTGTTTCACCGTCAGCAGCGGTATTGACTTCCGTATCATGTTCCATCAGTCCTCTCGCAATCAGCTGCGAAAGTCTTTTGTCATCTTCAACGAGTAGGATATGAGGCATAGAAATCTGGTTTTATTGCTGTCCTGCAAAGGTAATTAAGTATTTTCACATACCTGTTATGAATACAATTTGTAAATTTGAGCGCTCAATGATAATGTACTATGATTAAAGTTAATAAACCCCCGCAGAAGAAAACGGTACAAATATTTACCTATGTTCTTTTCTTTGCTGTAACGCTTCTGCTACAGTATTGTGCGCCACATCCCAAAGCTGGGCCTTTGAAAAATGGAGACCTGCTTTTTGTAACGGCGAAAGAAACCGGACTTTCCGGAGCAATCAATAATGTCACTCAAACACAAAAAGAAGCATCCTTTGATCATATCGGAATAGCAGAAAAAGAAAATAATCATTGGTATGTGCTTCATGCCGCTCCAAAAGGAGGTTCTCAAAAACAGGATCTAGCTTCTTTTCTTAAAGATCAGTCCGATGACGGGCAGAAAGTCGTAATCTACCGTCTGAAATCTGAATATCAGAAATCTGTTCCGGCAGCGCTTAAAAATGCAGAAACCATGCTTGGGAAACCTTATAACTTCAATTATATTCTAGACGAAAATTCTTACTACTGCTCAGATTATATTGAGAGAGCGTTTCGTGAACATAATATCTTCAAGTTGGAACCCATGACATTCATCGATCCAAAGACAGGAAAGATGAATGAATTCTGGACTGAATTTTATAAAAAGAAAAATTTGGAAGTACCGGAAGGAAAACCGGGATGCAACCCCAATGGATTGGCAGCTTCCGATAAACTGGAAAGAGTAGGAGAGTTGTAAATAAAATCCCATCAATACTATTACCCTTAAAGATTTGAATAATCTTTGAGGGTATTTTTTTGATGTGTAAAAAAAAGATGCTTGAATCTGTGTGAAATTTTTCAAACGCAAAGTTCTATAATAATCATGAAGACTTTAAGATGGCAAAGAGAGAATCAACTCCGTTGATTCGATGAAGCGGACTTGCTGATGTATGATGAGTAAAAGAAAATCTGTGTCATCCGTGGGAAATATCTTTTGTTTTAAAAAATCTGCATGATCTGTTCAATCTGCGTGAGATTAAGCACAAAGATTGTTCAGTATATATTCTCATTTTTTCCCGGATTGAAAAATAAATATGTTAAAATTTAAAATTATTAGTCTACTAATTTGGTGGACTAATAATTTTTTATATTTTTGTCAAAGATTTAACGCAAGAAAGCAACCATGATCTAGAAAATGTTTAACCAAAAAATTGTTTAGTGATGATTACACCTAATCCTACGCTGCAGATAATACCCAATACTACCATTGGACTGCCTAAAAAAGAACTGATACTGGAAATAGAATTGAATGGCAAAATGAAATTTGAGCATTTGATGAATACCATTTATAATCAGTTTGGGATATGCCACAGGGTGTTGTCTGCCAATGTAGAATATGTGAATGGAAACAGTTTTGGTTCGGTACAGTTATATATTAATGTTAATTCAGAGGACTATCAGAAGCTGGAGTTTTATCTGAATAAAAATAAACTTTTAAATACCATGGTGGAATACCACTGCCGTAAGTATTTTTAGGGGAGATTCATATAGTTTTAATTACAGAAAGTATCCGGTTTTCCGGGTACTTTTTTTGTTTCAAACAATAAAATTTATTGAAAATCTGCTAAATATTTTATCAAACTTTTTAATTTCTGATTCAGATTTAAAAAAACACTACTTTTAAAGCATACAAAATAAAAAATTATGACCATAGTTATTATTATTGCTTTAGCTGTTGTGTTTGCGCTTTACGCAGTATCCATCTACAACCGTCTTGTCAAACTGAGAAATCTCGTTCACGAAGCGTGGAGTAGCATAGATGTAATGCTTAAAAAGCGTCATGACCTTATTCCCAATCTTGTGGAAACGGTGAAAGGCTACGCTACTCATGAGCGTGAGACCCTTGACAGTGTAATCAGAGCAAGAACTCAGGCTGTAGGTGCAGATTCTGTTCAGTCTAAAGAAGCTGCAGAGAAAAACCTGAATCAGGCGATGATGAATTTATTTGCGGTAGCTGAACAGTATCCCGATTTGAAGGCTAATACCAATTTTCAACAACTGCAGAGCGAACTTACTTCTATAGAAAATGATATTGAAAAATCAAGAAGATACTACAACGGAACCGTCCGTGAAAACAATACGTTGGTAGAATCTTTCCCGAGCAATATCATCGCGAATATGTACAAATTTGAAAAATCGCCATTCTTCGAGCTGGACAATATTGCAGAAAGAGAAGTTCCAACTGTAAAATTCTAGGAAATGAAAAAGTGGTTACTGCTTTTCTTTCTTCAGTTCTTTCTCATCGCCTTTGCTCAAAATGAATTGTCGAGGGTAGATCAGCTGTCTGTTATCGGGCCGGAAAAAATTATTTCTTTCCATTCGGATATTGAGGTGGATAAAAATTCGGGAATTACCGTTACGGAAAACATTAAAGTATACAGCCTTGGGAATAGCATCAAAAGAGGAATTTTCCGGGCTCTTCCTTTATCCAGAAATCTGAACAATAAAACACAGAGGGTACAATATGATATCGTTTCTGTGAAAAAAAACGGAATTGATGAAAACTACCATGAAGAGACAGGAGACGGCTATTTGAAAATATACGCCGGAAACAAAGATATCATCCTCGATCCCGGAACTTACGACTACGAAATAAAATATAAAGCACAGAATCAGATTGGATTTTTCCCGAAGTACGATGAATTCTACTGGAATGTCAATGGAACATATTGGGACTTTGACGTAGATTCTATTTCTGCGAAAGTGACGTTACCGGAAGGCGCCGGAATCATTCAGAATTCCTGTTATACCGGAGAATATGGCAGTAACAGCCAGAACTGTACGGTTAAAGTATTATCAGATCAGTCCATAGAGTGGAACGCATCAGGTCTTAAAGCGAATGAAGGACTTACTGTAGCGGTAGGTTTTAAAAAAGGAATCATGGTACCGCCGCCGCCGCCAACTTTCTATGAAAAGTATGGAATTCTGATAGGCGCATGTATCGTATTCTTTGGATTAATGCTGTATCTCTATTCAACATGGAGAAAATACGGGGTAGATCCTGAATCCCCGACGGTTTATCCACAGTTCAACGTTCCTGAAAATCTTTCGCCGGCTTCTATGGGCTATATCAATTCTGAAAGTTTTAAAAATAAATACCTGACCGCTGCGGTCGTCAATCTTGCTGTAAAAGGCTACGTGAAAATTATGGAAGGCGAAAATTCAGGTGTGCTTGGATTTTTTAATACCAAAACATTTACGCTGCAAAGACTAAAACCAGCTGATGAATCCCTTTCTAAAGAAGAGATCAATCTGATGAACAGCCTCTTTTCACCTGATGAAGATTCCATTAAGTTTGATGGAAAATATGATTCGAAAATTGAAAAGGCTGTTAATAATTTCAAAGGAACTCTGAGTTTCCAGCATGACAACTTTTTAAATGAAGGAAATAATACAAAGAAACTGGTGCTTCCGTGGCTTGTTATCACTGTAATATATGCACTCGGATTATTCATAAGTTATAACCTACTTCCTGAATTCGAAAGAGTTTTTGCCGGAATACTTTTATATATTATTCTTTTTGTTGCATTTGCTCTGATCACATCTTTATTAAAGAATGTTTCATGGAAAATTCTGATCCTGCTTCCCATATGTATTCTTCTGGGAGTCGGAGGAATTATTTCTTCAGTAGGAGGCGGAGAGGATTATATCAACTTCAATGTGTGCTATATTTTCTATGTCCTGGCATTTTTTATCATGGTGATGTATCAGTATCTGATCAAGCAGCCTTCAAAAGAAAAGCTCAGAAAGAAATCTCTGATAGACGGTTTCAAAATGTATATGGGTGCCGCAGAAAACGAGCAGCTCAAATTCCATAATCCTCCTCAGATGACCCCACAGGTTTTCGAAACCCTGCTTCCTTTTGCCATGGTGATGGGAGTGGACCAGATCTGGGGACAGAAATTTGATGACCTGTTGAAAAGAACTTCAACCGAATATAACAATTCATGGTATTATGGAGGCGTAATGAATCATTATGCTTTCGGGAATACACTGAACTCTAGCCTTACGCAGTCCATACAGTCTGCATCTACCAAACCATCCAGTTCCGGCAGCGGATCCGGTGGCGGTGGATTCTCCGGCGGTGGAGGCGGAGGTGGTGGAGGCGGTGGCTGGTAGCCATCCATTCTGAAAAAACAAAAAGCGTTCAAAAATTACTTTGAACGCTTTTTTTATGGGAATACAAAGTACTTTCAAATTCTTTCGTCTTGCGACAAGGCTTTTTTGATAAAATCTTCATCATCCTGTTCTAATTTACTTTTTAAGTAAGTTTCCTATAAGCTTGCGTTGCAACTCTATCAGTTTTGTAATTTGTTCCTGATTTTTTAAGATACTTTCTATAAGCTCGGGAGACTGAATATTTATAGTTCCGTTTCCTAAATTAACAATTCCTTCAATTTTTTCTATCTGATTAATATTTGTAACTATATCATCAAAAAGTTCGTTCATATTTATATCTGATTCTTTTGCAAGCTTATTTAATAATAGAGAATTGGGAATATTTTTATCAGATCACATGTCACTTCGGTGTGATATGGAAAATTATTATATATTTATCAACTAAAAAAACAACAAATTATGATGAAAAAATTAGCGCTTCGTCTGATGATGGCTTATTCACTGGCTATTTCCATAACCTCTTGTCGCTCAGAAGATCTTCTAAACAGCAATGAAGAATCACCCCCTTCTAAGTTTATAGTGTTTTCTGCTCAGTCTGCTCAGAAAAATGGAACAGTAAATTATGGAAATGGCTTCAAAACTTTATTGGAACGGTACGATGAAATTAACAATGTACAGCACACTGCTAAGGCACTTAAAAATGCATTTGAAGATTCATCTACTATGGCAGATGAATACATAGAATTTAATATCAGATCTCAAGACTTTACCACAAAAAATAATGAAAAATATATTCTTTTTCCACTGATTAAAAGCTACCAGGTGGAGGGCATTGTTATTGCAATTCTGAAAGATGATGAAACTATCGTTGAGTTTAATAAAATGTCTGCTCAAGTAGAAAATTACAGTGAAATACTTGGATTATTTCGAACTCAATATATAAAAAGTAACATGAAAATTAAATCTGTTGCTAAATCACCAGGAGGACCGTGCGGTTTTGAAGGACAGCCACCCTGTGATATAGAAGTTATTATTATTACCGTACCTGGTCCCGGAACTGGAGGTGGAACACCTCCAGGAGGAGGAGGAGGGCCTTCTGGAGGATGTGGACCTTATGAAGACTGTGTTCATAATCCTGATGCAGGAGGTAGCGGCGGCGGCGGTACACCTCCAGCAAATCCTTGTTCAAGATTAAGGGCAATGACTGACACTCCAACTTTTAAAGGAAATATAACAAACTTAGAAGGGAAAACGGGAGATGGTTTTGAAAGTGGCTTTAGAATAGGCAATTCTGCTGGGGGTATTCAAAATCAAATATTACAAAATAAGCCAGGAACTAATGAGGTAAACTTAACTGTATTTCCTAATACTGTTGTAATAATGCACTCTCACTATGATCAACTGTATCCTATATTTTCTCCTGGTGATATCTTGTTTTTTAATCAATGGGTTAACTGGGCTCAAAATTATAATAGTAATCCAGCTAACTTTCCTAAAATTCCTCTTGATCAAATCGTGTTTACAATAGTCAGCAGTTGGGGGAATTATTCTTTCACTTTTGACGGTTCTGTACCAAACCCTTTTCCTAATTTTACTACACAAGAATTGATAGACTTTAATAATAGGTATATTGACCTTTTAGACGCAGCAAAAAGTGTTGGCAATGTTAGTGGTAATGTAAGTTTTGATTCACAAAAATTAGAAAAAGGATTTCTTAAATTTATGAACGAAAAAATGAATATACCTGGTGCAAAACTTTTCAGAAATACCTCAAGTGGAAATACTCAGCTAAGCCTTGTAAACGGAAAATTAACAGAGACTAATTGTCCTTAATAATAAAAACAAAAAAAATATGAAAAATCTATTTTTAATTATAGTAACAATGCTTTCATTTTTATGTAAAGCACAAGAGTATCCTCTTAATACTGATCCGAGTGAGATACCAAACAATGCTTATTTGAAAGATACGAATAATGAATTGGATAAATATGTTGGGCTTTGGAAAGGTAGTTGGGACGGAAAGACACTTTATCTTCAATTCAACAAAGTGAAAACCTCTTCTTCTATTCCCGGTGATACACATCCCTATTATAAAGATAGAATATTAGGTGCAAGGAAAGTAATTGCATCAAACGGAATAATAGAAATTGATAAGATTACAAATTTTAACAATATAGATCCTGAGTTTACTGGTATTTCTGGTAGTTTACGAAATGGAAATTGGAAAAGACTTTATTTTTATCCTCAAAATATGTGTGGAAAATCGGCAGCTTTAGATATTACAAATTTCTCTGGAAATCAAATGACGCTCCACTTTGAGTATATGCCAAGTATTTATAAAGAAGATTGTGTTCATAATAGTTATGTAGCTCAAAATGATGATTTTCCCATTAACTTTCCAAAAGATATAGTATTAACTAAGCAGTAAAAGTAAAACCTCCACGCTTGGAGGTTTTATTATCTAACACAGATTATGAAAAATATAATATTATTATTTCTTTTTTGTTTAATTTCTTGTACGTCACAAAAAAATAATGATGAATTTATTCAATTAGATCATTTGAATGCTGTTGTAATAGGAGGTGATAGATTAACGGTTGTATTAATTCCTACAAAAAAAAATATAAATAGGCCTGTCATCTTAAAAATCTTCAGAAAAGGAGAATACTATGATCAGAAGAGAATAACATATGAAAAGTATAAAAAAATTCAAGGGATTATCTTAAAGATAAACCAAGATAGCATAGAATTTCCTAAAAGTAATAATTATTTGATAGGAACTCTTGATGGTGGAAGTAATTCAATAACTTTTAAAAAAGATAATTCAGAAAAAAAATTCCAGGTTCAAGGAATTTCAAAAAAATATCATGGACATTTTTATGAAGCAGCAGAACTTATTTTAGAAGCTGCAAAACTTAGTATTAATGATATTGATTAAATATTATTTTATAGAGCAATTTTGTCATACTCCAATACTGTTATTTAAAATAGGCTGTCTTTTAAGACAGCCTATTTTAAATAAATTCTTTTAAATTCTTTCAATATCAGCACCAATCGCTTTCAATCTTCCGTCAATATTTTCGTAACCTCTGTCGATTTGTTCAATATTGTGGATGATCGATTTTCCTTCTGCAGAAAGTGCTGCGATAAGAAGTGCGTTTCCGGCTCTGATATCCGGAGAAACCATGGTTGTTCCTCTCAATGGAGCTTCCTGATTCAGCCCGATTACCGTAGCTCTGTGCGGATCACATAAAATAATCTGTGCCCCCATATCAATCAGTTTATCCACAAAGAATAATCTGGATTCAAACATTTTTTGGTGAACCAAAAGACTTCCTTTCGCCTGAGTAGCTACTACCAAAATAATCGATAATAAATCCGGTGTGAATCCTGGCCATGGAGCATCTGAAATAGTAAGGATAGATCCGTCGATAAACTTTTGGATTTTATAATTTTCCTGAGCAGGAATGAAGATGTCGTCATTACTCTGTTCAAGTTGGATTCCTAATTTTCTGAATGTATTCGGGATAACGCCAAGCTGGCTCCAGTTTACATTTTTGATGGTGATCTCAGATTTTGTCATGGCAGCAAGACCTATCCATGATCCGATCTCTACCATATCCGGAAGCATCGTGTGCTCCGTACCGTGAAGATGTTCTACCCCTTCAATGGTAACCAGATTGGAACCGATTCCAGAAATATTCGCGCCCATTCTGTTCAGCATTTTGCATAATTGCTGAAGGTAAGGTTCGCAGGCAGCGTTGTAAATTCTTGTTTTTCCTTTAGCAAGCGCAGCAGCCATTACAATATTTGCTGTTCCCGTTACAGAAGCCTCTTCCAGAAGGATAAATTTCCCTCTAAGTTCTTTAGCTTTTAATGAATAGAAATATTCTTCTTCATCATAATTAAATTCAGCACCCAGTTCAACAAGTCCCTGGAAATGCGTATCCAGTCTTCTTCTTCCGATCTTATCACCACCGGGAGTTGGCATATAAGCCTCACCATAACGGGCAAGCATCGGACCCATCAGCATAATGGAGCCTCTCAGTTTAGCACCGTCTTTTTTAAATTCGTCTGATTTTATATAATCAAAATTGACCTTATCGGCTTTGAATGTGAAATCGCCCTGGCCATTCTTGGTTACTTTTACACCAAAGTCACCCAGAATTTCAATCAGTCTGTTTACATCATGGATGTCCGGAATATTTTTGATTCTTACCTCCTCATCTGTTAACAGGACAGCACATAAAATTTGTAAAGCTTCATTTTTAGCCCCTTGTGGAGTGATTTCCCCATGCAGCCTTTTTCCTCCTCTTATCTGAAATGTTCCACTCATTACTTTCTGTTTTTATGGTTGTTGTTATGCCTTCTCTTATTAGTCTGGTCTTTGTTGTTACTTGTATTGCTGTTGTTTCGTGCGTTGTTGTTTCTGCCGTTGTTGCTGTTGTTGTTTCGGCTATTGTTGTTGCTGGTGTAGTAGATCTTGCTTTTTTCGAGAGATTCTATTCCCGTAAGGTCCAGCCTGTTTTCAGACAGCTCTTTCAGGTGACGGAAAATCACATCATCCGTTACATGTTCCTTATTATAGACATTGTAAGACTTCTTCATATTGTTTGCGATCACTTCGATCAGGGCTTCTTTTTCGTCGCCTGGTTCCAGTTCGATAGCTTTATCAATCAGTTGAAGGATACTTTTTCCGTAAAACTTAAAATCACCCTGAAGTTTAGGGTATTCCATTCTTTTAGGTTTTTCTGCCAGCTGTTCTCTGGTAGGGAAAGGATATGGGGAGTCTACGTCAAGATCATATTCTGCTAAAATGAAAAGATGATCCCAAAGTTTATGTTTATAATTTTCTTCGTCACGGAGTTGAGGGTTTCTCTGACCCATAAAATCGATAATGGCCATAGCCATTTCACTCCTTTCCTCTTTGGTAGGGAGCTCTTTGCAGCGTTCAACCAGCTGCTGTATGATTCTGCCGTATTCCGGCATATGAAGCTGAGTTCTTTGGGTGTTATATTCCATAATATGCAAATATATGGATTAAAAGAAAAATTGTTTTGAAAATATTAAAAGTTTATGATTTTTTAATGAAATATTTATGCAGTCTTTTCTATAGATCTTTTGGTGAAAATGAAAATATTTCCCGTTTTATAGAATTTATTTTAATAAAATTGTAATTTAGTTAATAGGTTAATAATTAAATTAATAGTATGAAAAAAACACATTTTCTCGTTTCGATGCTGGTTTTAACAATTTTTAATGCTTGCCGGAACAATGATGAAAACGACAATGACAATCTCCGAAAATCAGAGTCTCACACGAAGACTGTAAACGTTACGACTCATGACGGCCGTCCCTTCAGTACCGGAAGCGGATCTGTATCCGGAAAATTTGTCTCCGGTCCCGGAGGCGAAGTGCTGATGCAGGGCTTTTACTGGGATGTTCCCGAAGGCGGTACCTGGTGGAATGTCGTAAAAGACAAACTGACGGCCTGGTCAGATTCAGGAATAGGGGCAGTATGGCTTCCTCCCGCATCAAAAGCTCAGAATGGAGCCTATTCAATGGGATACGACCCTACCGATTATTATGATTTCGGAAATTTCAACCAGAACGGAAGTACAGAAACACGGTTTGGATCCCGGACTGAACTGGAAGCTTTAATTACAAAAGCTCACGCCGAAAATATGCAGGTTTACGCAGATATTGTCATCAATCACAACAGTGGCGGACAGTCTCAGGCAAATCCTTTTACCGGAACCAATACATGGACTGATTTCTCAGCAATCGCTTCAGGGAAATTTCCGAGAAGTTATAATGACTTTTACAAAAATTCTTACGGGAATAATGATGAAGGTGCTTTCGGAGGATTTCCCGATCTGTGTCATGCGAATCCTTATGTACAGGACTGGCTGTGGGGAAGAGATGACTCTGTGGGAAAATACTATAAGAATGTCATGAAGTTTGACGGCTGGAGATTTGATTATGTGAAAGGCTTCGGACCTTGGGTAGTCAATTCCTGGAATAGCAATGTGGGCGGATTTTCTGTGGGCGAACTGTGGGATTCCAATGTCAATACGCTGGAATGGTGGGCTAATAATGCCAACAGTTCCGTCTTCGATTTTGCGGCTTACTATAAAATGGATGAAGCATTTGACAACGGAAATTTAAATGTCCTGAACGATGACATGATGTGGAAAAGAAATCCGTACAAAGCCGTGACTTTCGTAGCCAATCATGATACTGATATTATTAACAATAAAATGCCGGCCTATGCCTACATTCTTACTCATGAAGGATATCCTACCATTTTTTACCGGGATTATGAAGAGTGGCTGAATAAAGAAAGACTGAACAACCTGATCTGGATCCACAACAACAAAGCTACCGGAACCACCTCAATCCTCTACACGGATAACGACGAATACATTGCAAGACGTAACGGCTACAATGGAAATCCCGGACTCGTAGTCTATATCAATAATTCGACAAGCTGGCAGGAAAGATGGGTAGAAACCAACTGGAGCAGTCAGCAAATGAAAGATTTTACCGGACATTCAAGCTGGTATCCAACGACGCAGGCTGATAAATGGGTGAAAATCCAATGTCCACCGAACAGTTATTCAATATGGTCACTGAACCAATAAAATTTAATGATCTAAAAACAAAAGCAAGGGTAATTTATCCTTGCTTTTTTAATTTATAATAGAAAAGATACTCATCAATAGGAACGGGCTTTAGCCCGTTTGTCGTTTTAAGAAAAATCAATTGGCTTTAGCCAAAATCATAATACAGTCTATCCGCAATTATCTGTGAAAATCCGTGAAATCTGTGGTTAAAGTTAAAAACCTTAAACCTCAATAAATTTCTTCTTTTGTTCCCGATCCGGAAGAAAACACTTCTGATTGGCCAATTTCATTCTGTTTCTCGAAACAACATCGTACACCTGATCGCTTAAAAACGCAGGGACAAGTTTCCCAACAGCCGACAGCTTATAAACCCCACCCAAAACATTAGCAATCTGTAAGACCGCCCGTGATTTCGTATAGTAATACTGTCCGGGTTTCCAGAGATACAGTGTGTTGAATACTTTTGATTCCAGACCTCTTTCATTCAGGAATTTCTGCCCGAAATCAGACTGCAGGGATGCAAACATAAACCGGTCATGCTTATCCCGTTCGAGAACCCATTGTACCCAAAAATTACAGACGCCACATTCGCCGTCAAAAAATACAATATGTTGATCTTCCCAGTTCTCTCGCATGATGTTGATATTTAGAATACCATTTTTCTTTCGGTATCTTCTTTTACTTTTTTGAAATATTTCACAAGTTCTTTACGCTGTTCAGGGGTTAGTTTAGCATCCTGATGTCCTACGTAGTACGATTCCAGTGGCATTTCTTCTTTCCCGACCATCTCTATACATTCTTCCAGTTTATGAGCCTGTTGTTTGGGTTCATACACTGCAAAGGTAGAGAAATTAAGATGCTTTCTGCCTTCATCTATATGATTTTTAACGAACCATGAAGCCGGTGAAATACTTGCATACCAGGGATATTGAGTTTCGTTGGAATGACAGTCGTAGCAGGATGTGCTGATGATCTTTGCAACAGGTTCCGGTGTGTTTTTAATCTTCAGGAAATCCATTCCCGGAGTAGGCGGGGGATTGGTTTTGTCGATGGGAAAAAACTGAATGATGATAAATGCTACGAGAAGGATAACCACTATTTTTTTCATATCGAATTCTTGTTTATAGTATAAAAATAATGAAATTTTAACTAAGATTCCATCTTTATATTCTTCTATCTGATGAGTTTTGCTGTTTCTATGAACAATGTGGTATTGCTATAAGTCACGAATAATAATAATTAATATACATATCATAGTTCGTTAAATCCCAGGTTCCTTCTAACATTTTTATAAGGGCACTTATTATTTTGTTGAGATCTTCTGTGGGAAAAGGTTTGTTGTAGAACATCTTAAAATCTTCGTCTTTAGTAGGAATTGACTGCAGTTCTGCCGTTGTAATGTAGCTTCCTTTATTTTGAATGATATTTTTTACGTTTTGAAGAATTTGAATCATGGTCTGTTCTTCCGAAGAGTCTGATATATAGGAATCCCAAAGGAAAGCAAACCAACCTCCCATCTCCCCATTGATTACCATCCTGTGATATTCCTGAAGCTGTTCTTTTTTTGTAAAGATATATTGAATTTTTTTTAATTCTTCATTAATGTAATGGAATGCCAGCTGCATAAATGTATCAGATGTTAAGAATCCTTTATCCTTATAATCCATATTTTCTGTTGCCATAAGTAGTTGTTAAAATCAATTAATGGGGTCAATTGGTGTATGCTCGTTGAGCAGGTATTATATTCTTAATTTCATTTAAAAAATTCACTGTTTTGTACAGTTTTAGATCATATATTTCTGATTTCAAAAATGCTTAACGATCAAATTTAGTGATTGTTAATGATAATTGGTATGAACTGGAATGAGTTTCATTTGAATCATTCTAAATATGCCTGTTTGCTCTTGCTTTTTATACAGATGTTCTTGAATTTTGATTAACTTAATTGCAGTATTATCTCTTTTGTTATCATGTACCCTGAGAATTTGTAAAATTGAATTTGTTATAGTTTTTAACTATCGCTTAAATTAAAATTAATAGATTGTATTTATAAAGTAAGCTTTGTAGATTTGTCAGGTCTTTAAGAATAAACTGTATTAATCAACATAAAAAATATTAAACGACAATGGAAAATGATTTAAATGACATCAGTAAATGCCCGTTTCATAACGGGACAATGAAAAAAGAAGCCGTAGCAGGCGGAGGAACCAAAAATCTTGACTGGTGGCCCGAGCAGCTGAGAGTAGATATTCTGCGCCAGCACTCATCACTTTCAGATCCTATGGACAAAGACTTTGATTATGCTGAAGAATTTAAAAGCCTTGATCTTGAAGCTGTAAAAAGAGATCTTCATGCTTTAATGACAGATTCTCAGGACTGGTGGCCCGCCGATTTTGGCCATTATGGACCTCTGTTTATCCGTATGGCCTGGCACAGTGCCGGAACTTACCGTGTAGGAGATGGTAGAGGAGGAGCCGGTGCGGGACAGCAGCGTTTTGCGCCTTTGAACAGCTGGCCGGACAATGTAAGTTTAGATAAAGCCAGAAGACTGTTGTGGCCTATCAAACAAAAATATGGAAAGAAAATTTCCTGGGCAGACCTTTTAATCCTTACCGGAAATATCGCTCTTGAATCTATGGGCTTTAAAACATTCGGTTTTGCAGGTGGGCGTGAAGATGTTTGGGAACCGGATATGGATATTTATTGGGGATCAGAGAAAACCTGGCTGGGTGGTGATTTACGTTATGCACACGGATCAGAAGGAGTCGCTGAGCAACATGGTGTGCTTCCTACCGATGATGACGCAGATGGTGATATTCACTCCAGAGATCTTGAAAAACCGCTTGCGGCCGTACAGATGGGACTTATTTATGTAAATCCTGAAGGACCGGACGGGAATCCGGATCCTATCGCAGCGGCTAAAGATATCAGAGATACTTTCGGACGTATGGCGATGAATGACGAAGAAACAGTGGCATTGATTGCTGGTGGACATACTTTCGGAAAAACACACGGTGCGGGACCTGCGGATAACGTAGGAAAAGAACCGGAAGCTGCCGGAATTGAACTTCAGGGACTGGGATGGAGCAGTAATTATAAGTCAGGAAAAGGAACAGATGCCATTTCCAGTGGTCTGGAAGTAACCTGGACCGAAACTCCGACCGAATGGAGCAATTATTTCTTTAAAAATTTATTCGAAAACGAATGGGAGCTTACTAAAAGCCCTGCCGGCGCTCATCAGTGGGTGGCTAAAAATGGCGAAGAGATTATTCCTGACGCATTTGATCCCAATAAAAAACACAGACCTACCATGCTTACTACGGATCTTTCACTAAGACTAGATCCTGAGTATGAAAAAATATCAAGACATTTCTACGAAAACCCGGATGCATTTGCCGATGCTTTCTCAAGAGCCTGGTTTAAACTTACCCACAGAGATATGGGCCCTAAAGCAAGATATTTAGGTCCGGATGTTCCACAGGAAGAACTGATCTGGCAGGATCCTATTCCTGAAGTGAATCATGAATTGGTGAATGATGCAGACATTGATGCATTAAAAGATAAAATATTAAATTCAGGACTGACAGTTTCTGAATTGGTGTCCACAGCATGGGCTTCCGCTTCTACATTTAGGGGAAGTGACAAGCGTGGCGGTGCCAACGGAGCAAGAATCAGACTCGCTCCTCAAAAAGACTGGGCGGTCAATAATCCTTCCCAACTTCAGAAAGTTTTGAATGGACTGGAGGGAATTCAGAAAGAATTTAATGATGCTCAAGGTGGTGGAAAGAAAATATCAATTGCCGACATGATTGTTTTAGGAGGGACTGCAGCAGTGGAAAAAGCAGCGAAAGATGCCGGACAGTATATTAAAGTACCATTCACACCTGGAAGAATGGATGCTTCACAGGAGCAGACCGATGTAGAATCTATGAATTATATGGAACCCGCAGCTGATGGATTCCGTAATTATCAGAAAAAAACATTCAGCGTATCTACAGAGTCTCTACTGATTGATAAGGCACAGCTTTTAACCCTTACCTCTCCGGAACTTACTGTACTGATTGGTGGAATGCGTGCTTTAGATGCGAATTTTGACGGATCCAAACATGGTGTATTTACCAACCGTCCCGGCTTGCTTACCAATGATTTCTTTGTTAATCTTTTAGATATGAACACCCAATGGAAATCAATTTCAGAAAGCAATGAAGTATATATGGGAACTGACCGTTCAACAGGACAACCGAAATGGACGGCTACCCGTGCAGATCTTGTTTTTGGTTCAAATTCTGAATTGAGAGCGATTGCAGAAGTGTACGGAAGCAGCGATGCCCAGGAAAAATTTGTAAAAGATTTTGCAGGTGCATGGACTAAAATCATGAATTCAGACCGATTTGATCTGAAGTAAATAAATTAAGACATAACCGA
Organism: Chryseobacterium sp. OV279; assembly: GCF_900128945.1. Taxonomy (GTDB): domain Bacteria; phylum Bacteroidota; class Bacteroidia; order Flavobacteriales; family Weeksellaceae; genus Chryseobacterium. The sequence continues at coordinate 585,034 of NZ_FQUD01000001.1, forward strand.
TAAAGTAATTACCCCCGGCCAGAATGGCCGGGGGTAATTTTATATTAAATAATATATCTGTTCCAACAATTTAAAATCTTATGGTATTTATTTCACTCTTCATTACACGACAACTTATTGATCAAAATTACCCTCTAATAGAAGTTTAATGTTAACTAATTGTTATCTAAAATTGTATTTATTGAATAATTAGTTAACTATTATTTTGTAATGTGCTGATTTTTAATGGTATTTTCCTCAATTAACGTTAACTATTAGGACCTATTAGGGTATGCATAAGAAAGGCTTACTTCGGCTTTGTTTTTGAGACGAAAATTATAATTTTAATATGCGACCGTGAAATATGTTGAATTTAAGCCCTCTATTTTCACATGTTTTTATCGTGTAATTAATGATAATGTTGAAAAAATGTATTGATGGAAAATAAAGTTATTAATATTTTAATTGTTTTAGTTTTTTCTGTGATTTTTGTTTCGTGCCAGTCTTCTAAAAAGGAGGAAGTTAATGGTTATTTCAGGCATATTAATGAAGAAGTTTCAAAACTGATCTATCAGAAAGAAAAAATTAAGGAATTAAAAGCAAGAGAACAAAAAAAATATGAAAGTACAGGTGAACGTAAATACCAGATAAGCAGTAAGTATATTGAATTATTTTATGATTTTAATGATACTGAAGATAAAAACGATGAATTCGGTTTAAGTCAAATTCCAATAGTATATGAGCTATTAATATTGAATAATAATGAGTATGATTATATTACTATTGCATGTAACTTTAATCTGGCCCATCAGTTTGAACATAAATCGCCTAAGCTTTCAATGCAGTTTCTTGATGAAGCCATTAAGCTTGATGAAAAATCGGGTAAGAAATATTACCTTCCTCATCTTTATCATTTAAAAGGAAGGCTGTTCTTCAATGATAAAAAATATACTCAGGCCATGATTTATTTTAAAAGATCACTTCAGAGTCTAAGTAAAACAAGACCGAATCTTATATATATATCTTCCATGCACAATAATTTTGCATTGTGTTATGAAAAGATGGGGCGTATGGAGCTCGCAGTAAAAGAAACTACAGAAGCGTCCAGAATTCTGGAAAGTGCAAAAGATCTAAGTCCGAATGAAACTGCTTTTTTAGTAAGTGTTAAAGGGAATATGGGATTTTATTATTATCAAATGAAAAATTATGCTGAAGCAGAGCGGCTTCTTGTTCAGGAATTTACGTTTTATGCGGATAAAAGGGATAGGTATCATGAACTAACAGTAAATCTCGGAAATTTATTTAAACTCTATAATGAAACCAACCAAAATAATAAACTGAAAGAGGTTATAGATTTTGGGAGTTCCATTGAACCACAATTACAGGCTATATCTGATAAGATTTTAATGAATGAAATGATTCAGTCTTATTATTTAAAAAAGGATGATCCACAATCTGTAAAATCCTTATGTAGAAAGTTAGTCTTACTGCATGATAAGAACGAAGAAAAATCTTATCAGAAGCTGACCTATATATCAGATATACTTAACAGTTTTATCATCAGGAATATTGATCAAAAGAATCGGCACAGAATCGATGATCAGAAACTAAGCAACAGCTTAATGTTGATGATGGTAGGTAGTCTGGTCATTATTTTTGGAATCACCATATTTATTATAAGGAATAACAATAAAAAAGAGAAGGAACTGGCTATGAAAGAAAAAATTATTCTGATAAAGAATAAAACAATCTTAGAACAGGATTTAAAACGCCAGGAAGAGAAGATAACCAATCTGCATTTAAACCTTAATCTAAAGATAGAAACTGAAAAGACGTTCTTAGAAAATATAAGAAAGATGAAAAAATCAAAAAATATCGATGCTGAACAAATCGTTACTGATCTTTTTCTTAAAATTAATAATCTTATCCAGATTGATAAAAAGAACTATGACTTAATAAGCGAAAGTTCCATGGAAAATAAACAATTTATTCAAAAACTTTCGGCAAAATTTCCATCTTTGACCAATAACGAGCTTAAATTCTGTGTGTATTATAAATTAGAGCTGTCTTCCAAAGAAATATCAATTCTTGAAAATATAACAGAAGGCAGTACAAGAGTGTACAAAACTAAAATAAAAAATAAGATGAATATTGGAAAAGAAGCAGATCTGAATACTTTCTTAAAAAGTATTTAATTATTGGCTATTTTTTAATTCATTTATTTCAGAATCAAGCGCACAAAAATTTATATTGACTTCATTTCAAGCTTCTGATAGATTATTTTCACTTTTTGAATGGAAGTTTACCTGTTTTTTCTGCCATTTCTTTATTTGCTGATATGGAAACTTAAAACATTGATATTCATTTATTTATGTTTGTGTAGTTAACAATTTTTTAATGATAAATCAATATACAGTTAACGAAAAGTAACGCTCCAAATGCTTGATTTTTATAAGCTGTGATTTACTTTTGCTTCATCATTTCAAAACAATCTTCAAAAAAAGTAATAGAAATGGAGAACTACACGGATGATGAATTAAAAAAGAATGCAAAAACCTATAGGCAGTTCAAATGGCTGAAAAGGTTTGAGATAGTTTTTTATCTGGCATTCCTGGTATTGATTATTTATCTGGTACTGAATGTTATTAAAACCCGATAGGATTTTTTATGAAAGGTTGGGAAGCTTAAAAAAATTCTGGAGGGTTTTAAAAAACACAATTGATGAAAAAAAAGAAATAACCGCTTGTTTAAAAGCGGTTATTCTGTTGTTTAATAGTTTTGAATGGGTATCAAACTCTATTTTAATAATTTAATGAAAAGCCGACACCAAAACCCATATCACTGTCGTAATGCGTACGGAAATCAATGTTTTTATTGATCACATAGCGTAGCTCTGCCATATATTCCATATCGGTATTCACCATAAATCCTCCTCTTATTCTTCTGGAAATGGGAATGTCCTTACGCATCAACTGCAGACGGACAATTCCATCGTGATACACCTCGGCCTGGAAGGTGACAAGCATAGGTAAGGTGTACATAAAACCTAAGCTAACCGCTTTTCGGAAGTCTTTTTCATTGGTCTGTCCAAATAAATTGGTTTCACGTGGATCTATTCCCATTTTACGGTAGCGCCAGTCGAAGCCGATAAAAGGCATGAACCACTGCATTTTTCCGATATATCTTCCTAAATGAGTTTCCATTTCATAACCATGCATACTGTTGTATCCTAAACGCCATTCTGCACCCAAAGACCATCTTGAATTTTGTAACATCACCTGACCGTCATTCCCGTTAGTCGCGAAATCATTCTGTGCCATAAAGTGAGGCATATTGCTTTCCATCTGCAAAGCTTTGTATGCTTTTTCTTTATCGGGAAGTCCCGGATTCTTATAATCACCAACCGCAAATACTCTGTTCATACCGGCCATCATATGGTAGAGGATGTGGCAGTGGAAAAACCAGTCTCCTTCTTCATTAGCTAAAAACTCAATGGTATCTGTTTCCATCGGCATTACATCCAGTACATTTTTCAGTGGAGATCTTTCGCCCTTACCATTAATGACCCTGAAATCGAAACCGTGCAAGTGCATCGGGTGTCTCATCATCGAGTTATTATGAATAGTAATTCTTAATATTTCTCCTTTCTTTACCGGGATTTTGTCAGTTTCAGTAAGTACTTTGTTGTCCATGCTCCAGACGTAGCGGTTCATATTTCCTGTCAGAGTAAATTTCAGTTCTCTCACCGGAGCATCTTTAGGAAGCGTTGTGTTGTGAGGAGATTTAAGCATGGCATAGTTCAGAGTAACAATGTCTCCCAGCGCGTTAGTATTGTAACGGTTGGCATCGTTATCCATATTCATATCCATACCCGTACTCATGTTATGCTTGCTGTGATCTTCTTTTTCTTTTTTCTTTTCCTTTTTCTTTGGATTAGCCTCACCGGTAATTTCAGGATACATCACCACATTCATGTCCATTTGGTTCAGACTCATTTTCATTCCCATATCGTTCAGATCACCATTCATTTTCATCATGTCATTCATCATTTTCATGCCTTCGAAATATTTCAGACGCGGAAGAGGTGAAATGAGCTGTTTGATGCCGTTACCCACATAATAACTGGCAGATTGGGTTCTGTCCTCCGTGGTAGCCAGGAACTCGTAAGCCCGACCGTCTTCCGGAATAGTGACCACGATGTCATAAGTTTCCGAAACAGAAATGATTAACCGGTCTACTTCTACAGGTTCTACGTCGTTCCCGTCATTGGCGACAACTGTTATTTTACCACCGGCATAACGAAGCCAGAAGTAAGACGAGGCACCTCCGTTTGAAATCCGTAGTCTGACTTTATCACCAGCTTTAAGTGGTTTTCCGTCTACACTTTTCAGATCTGTAGTATTATTTCCGTTGATTAATATTTTATCATAATACACATCACTTACGTCCATTGCTGTCATTCGCTTCCATTCATTCGCGATCTTGGTTTTAAAATATCCTTCTCTGATGGCTTCTGCGTAGGATTGCGTTGCATTTTTCTTAATTCCGGCCCAATCGTTGGCATTATGCAGCATTCTGTTGATGTTATCAGGATTAAGATTGGTCCATTCGCTTAGGATAATGGGAACGGTAGGCAGATCATCAATTCCTTTTCTGAAGGTTTTGTCATCGTTACGTTTCTTCATGACAAAATTCCCATACATTCCAATCTGTTCCTGTAATCCGGAATGCGAGTGGTACCAGTGGGTTCCATGTTGAATGATAGGAAAACGATAAGTATAGGTTGCGCCCGGCTTTATGGGTTCTTGCGTTAAAAAAGGAACACCATCTTCTTTATTGGGTAAAAATACACCATGCCAGTGCAAAGACGTGCTTTCCTTTAACTGGTTGTGGACTACAATTTCGGCAGTATCACCCTCCGTGAAAGTAAGCGTAGGCATAGGAATCTGTCCGTTGACTGCAATCGCTCTTTTTTCTTTACCGGCATAAGTGACGACCGTGTCCTTTACATAGAGCTGGTATCGGACAAGCTTTTGTGCGAAAACTATTTCCGAACACAGCAGTATAAACATCACTGTCAGTAATTTTATCGGGATATTTTTGGGTATATTCATTTTTATATTTCTTGTTAAATGAAACTTATTCCTGCGTTTCTAACCATTGGGTTAAAAGTTTGATCTGTACATTATTCAGCTTTGCATTGTGGTGCATGAGCGTGTATGAAGACATAGGCATTTTTTTAGTTTCAATCTGTTTCTTTATTGAGGTTATTAATCTTTTTTGTTTCCGCTGAGAATAGGAGTTCCATTCACTAAAGTTCAAATCTTCCTTTGCCTCTTTAATGTGTTTTTCCACTAACAAACTTCTGGCTGGCTGGATATAATCATACCATTCATAATTGGTATGATTGCTGTGACAATCGTAGCAGGATGTTTGTATGATCATCTTTATTTCAGCAGGCATATCAGAATAAGTCTGCATAAAATCGGTTGTAGCAGGCTGCCCCTTATCTACATTCGGGGCAGGCTGATAAAGCTGTATAGCAATAAAAACGAGAAGCAGGATAGTTCCCATAATTTTCAGTGCTTTTTTCATCTTAATATTCCTTTTTTACGGAACCACAATTCGACATTTTGCTGCCGTAGTAAGGATTTTTGATCGCTTTTGTTTCGCTGATCCAGACAGCCCCTTTTCCGTCATTAAACATTGGGCAATAATCACGGTAAAGCTTTTGAGTTGTTCCGAATAGCGCAATAAGATCAGCCATATCCTGGCTTAATGGTGCCATGTGTTCTCTCTGGTGATCTATTTTTCCAACGTTCTCACCAATGTGTTCTACATTTTCTTTGGCATCATCTGCGATATCCATATATTCCTTGTGTTTATCGGCAGGAATAGATTTCATGTCTATATTCTTTATGGTAGCCAATAACTTTTTCCCGGCACTGGCAGCCGCTTTGTCGTTATCTGCTGTAAGTGCATTTTTCAGCTCAAGATAATCCTTGATGATCGGGGAGATGGAAAAATTTTTTACCTCTTCTTTCACCGGAGCTTTTGTCTCTTTTTCATTGATAGGTTCCGCAGATGCGTTAGCAGAAGTTTGCTCTGACGGCTGTGGTGCTTGAGTTTCCTGAGTTTCTGTAGCAGCAGAAATATGTTCAGCATGTTGATCTGTATTTTTATTGGAGGCTTCTTTACATGAAAATAAGGTAAGTCCTGTTAGTGCTATTATAGTAAATGATGAAAATATATTTTTCATTGTATGAATATTTTTAGTTGTTAAAGTTTTGAATATCATGACGGGATGCCATGAACGTTTAATTTATTTGTTGTCAATGGTTTCTACCGTACTCCCGCAGGTGATCATTTTTGAACCGAAAAACGGATTTTTGATCTCGTTTTCCAGACTCAGCCAATCGGCTCCTTTCCCATTGTTGAACATTGGGCAGTGCTGATAATAGATAGGAGTATTGTAGGGAGATATTTTAGCCAGATCATAAATGCTTTTAGCCAGTAGGGCAAATGTTTCTCTCTGCTTGGAAATGTCCCTGGCTGAGGCTATTTTTTCTGTATTAGCTATCAGATCCTTTGTTACTTTCATCCAAACCATATGTTCTTCAGGAGAAAGTTTCGTCATTTCAATAGTTTTGATGGCTGCCAGTAACTTTGTGGCTGTTGCAGATGCAGCTCCTGCATCGGTTTTCACTAAAGCATTTTTTATAGCAAAATAAGTATCGAAAACAGGTGTCAATGGGGACATATTCTGAACAGGAGTAGTTTCTGCCTGAACCATTTTACTATGATCATGACCGTTGTGGTCGGTGGTCATATTCATTCCCGCATCTTTGTTTTTAGCTACCGGTTTCAATTCTCTGGTATAATGACAACATTCCGGCAATGCGGCGTAAATATCATCAGGAGCTAAGAATTTTTCACTATCGAAACCTGCCAGGGCAATTCGTTTTAAGATCTCGTCCTGATTGGTCGTTTGGGCATCATAAGTTAAGGTAGCCATTTGGGTATCTTTATTCCAGCTCACGGCAGCTGTTTTCTTAAGGTTACCGGCTTTTTCTATCATACCTTTACAGATATCACAGCTTCCATAAATCTTTATGATTTCTGTCTTTGTATTTTTAATTTGGGCATGCATTGTCCATGTGATCAACACAGTAAATGCAACCAATATTTTCGATATTAATTTCATTGGATGAATTGTTTTTAAAAGCAAAAGAACGGTACGATCTATCGCTTCGTTTATAAACTGAAAATGTTGAAAACTAAGTGTGTTTTAGAAAAAAAACGCACAGTTTAGGCTGTAATGATTTGAAATTAGCCTATTTTAGGAATTAGCCATATGGACAGAAACCCATTTGAAATTGCGGTTTCGTATGGTGAAAAAGAGATGAAATTAAAGTTTTTTAGTTTTAAAAAATTAAAATCATACTTGTTGAAAAGAGTAGGATTGAGATTTGAAACGGGACATTTACATAAAGGACTGTTGCATTTCCCATTACATGTTTTTGAACCACAAAACTCACAATGATGTTTCTTACCCGCTTTTACAGTTTTGGCCTCACAGCTTGAGGATTTCGCCGGAGAAAACTTTAGATCACAGGCATAGGTCTGTTTGGGCATTAATAAAAAACCCAGCAGAATAAAAATGAATATGTACCTGTGTTGAAACATTTCAATGCAAAAATAATAATTTATTTTCGTTCAATAAGATATATATACACTTTTAATATGTTTTTTAGTGTAAATGAAAAATATTAAGAGATGGATTACTGTTGTATAATATTGTACTTATTGACTTTGCTATAAAAATTTTATCAAGGATAAGATAAAATGCCATAGGTGATAAATAAAAAAAAGCAATCAACTGTATATCAGAAGATTGCTTTGCTAAGTAGACCCACAGGGATTCGAACCCCAACTGATGGTACCAAAAACCAGAGTGCTACCGTTACACCATGGGTCTGCTTTATTTTGGTGGCGCGAAATTATAAAAAATATTTGATTGAAAAAAATATTTTTTGGCAGATTAACAACTGAAAAAGTAGTGTTTATCTGTAATTATATGATTTTTAATAAAATAGATCAATGAATATTTTTGTTTTGTAAACAATTTTATAGGGTTCAATTTTCAACGGCTAATAATAAAATCTTATCTTTGCAAAAAATTGGGCTCCAAAAGTTGGAGATACCCATTAATAATTTCATTTATTAAACATTTTTATGTCAAATATTGTCGCAATCGTTGGGCGTCCCAACGTAGGAAAATCCACACTTTTTAACCGTTTACTAGAAAGAAGAGAAGCCATCGTAGATTCTACGGCTGGTGTTACCAGAGACCGTCATTACGGGAAGTCTGACTGGAACGGAGTAGATTTTACAGTTATAGATACCGGCGGATATGATGTAGGAACGGATGATATTTTTGAAGAAGAGATCCGTAAGCAGGTTCAGCTGGCAATAGATGAGGCTACGTCTATCATTTTTATGATGAATGTAGAAGAAGGCCTTACTGATACCGATTACGAAATTCACGAACTTCTGAGAAGAGCAAATAAACCCGTTTATATCGTTATCAATAAAGTAGATTCTGCCAAAGAGGAAATAAATGCTACTGAATTCTATCAGTTAGGAATTGAAAAATATTACACGTTGTCTTCAGCTACAGGTTCCGGAACGGGAGAAGTTTTAGATGATATCGTTAAAGATTTCCCTACAACAGATTATAAAGATCCTTTCGAGGGATTGCCGAAAATTACGATCGCAGGTCGTCCTAATGTTGGTAAATCTACTTTAACGAATGCTTTGCTTGATGTAGAAAGAAACATCGTAACTGATGTTGCAGGTACTACAAGAGACAGTATTCAGACGCTTTATAATAAATTCGGACACGAATTTGTTTTAGTTGATACGGCCGGAATGAGAAGGAAATCTAAAGTAAATGAGGATTTGGAGTTTTATTCGGTAATGAGATCTATTCGTTCTATTGAATTTTCAGATGTTGTGATCATTATGGTGGATGCAACGCTTGGCTGGGAATCTCAGGATATGAATATTTTCGGTTTGGCACAAAAGAACAGAAAAGGAATTGTGATCGTTGTGAATAAGTGGGATCTTATTGAAGATAAGAAAACCAATACCGTTAGGGATTTTGAAAATTCAATTAAAGAGAAGATCGGTCAGTTCAGTGATATTCCAATTCTTTTTGTTTCAGCATTAACGAAGCAGAGAATCTTGAAAGCCGTGGAAATGGCAATGGTTGTATACGAAGACCGTAAGAAAAAGATCAAAACTTCAAAATTAAACGAAGTGATGCTTCCTATTTTTGAGCAGACTCCGCCACCGGCTAACAAAGGAAAGTATATTAAAATTAAATACTGTGTACAGCTTCCAACGCCGTCACCACAGTTTGTATTTTTCTGCAACCTTCCTCAATATGTAAAAGAACCTTACAAAAGATTTACTGAAAACCAACTGAGAAAGCAATTCGGGTTTACCGGAGTTCCTATTGAAGTGTATTTCAGACAGAAATAAAAAATAATCCCTTTTAGATTTTTCTAAGAGGGATTTTATTCATATTAAATTTAATATTTTTAATAAAAAGTTTTTTCAGAATAATGAATACAATTGTATTGTCAAAACAGTTTTCTTTAATAAACTCCTGGATCAATGAGCTTAGGAATATAGACATCCAGCATGACAGAATGAGATTCCGTAGAAATATGGAACGTATAGGTGAAATTGCAGCGTTTGAGATCAGTAAAGGATTAGAATACAAAGAAGTAGAGATTCAAACCCCATTAGATAAGATCAAAGTTCAGGAAATAGCCGTGCAGCCTGTAATTACCACTATTTTGAGAGCCGGAGTTCCTTTGTTTGAGGGGATTTTGAGTTACCTGGACAGAGCAGACTGCGGTTTCGTTGCAGCCTACAGAAAGCACGATGCCAACGATTATTTCTCTATCAAACAGGATTATCTTACCTGCCCGAATATTGAAGGAAGACCATTAATTGTAGCAGATCCCATGTTGGCAACAGGAGCTTCATTAATTGAAGCCATCAAAGATCTTTTGACAAACGGAACACCAACTCAGCTGCATATTGTAGCCGCAATTGCTTCAAGACAGGGAGTAGAAACCATCGAAAAAGCTTATCCTGACGCGAAAATTTGGGTAGGAGCCATCGATGAAGGATTGACTTCAAAAGGATATATCACACCAGGACTTGGTGATGCCGGAGATTTAAGCTACGGTGAAAAACTACAACGATAAATATTAGGAGAGATTCCAGAAATCTTTCATCAGATCAGATAATAAATTAGGCCGTACTTTTTCCATAGGATGCTTTGTATCCGGGAGTATGGCCAATTTTGCATTCGGAATACTTCGGTAAGCACGGATGCTTTCCTCAATACTCACCATATTGTCTTTATCTCCGGTCATAATCTGTACAGGAATATTGATAGCCCACAAACTGCTTTCATTAAGAGGTGGATTTTTACCAAGTGAAACCATCATCTGAGCAATGGCCGGCAGTAACTGCTTCCATTTGGCACCATGCTGATTTTCCAGCTGTTCGGCATATTTCGGAACTTTTAAAAGAATAGATTCCGGATCAAGCATTTTACTTTCCTTTAAAGCCTGCTCCTCGGTCCAGTTGAATTTTGTACCCAGAGTCATGATGGAATTAATTCTTTCAGGATATCTAAGACTACAGTTAAGGGCAGCATAACCTCCCATACTGTGTCCGAAAATGCAGACGTCTTCTAAGTTCTCCTTTACCAAATAATCTCTTATCTCCTCAGTATATTTCTCAATGCTTATACCGTTTTCAGATAACTCAGTACTTCCGTGTCCTGAAAATAAAAGCGTATGGATATTGAAATGCTTTGACAGCTCCTTTTCATAAGGTTTAAAAATATCAGAGTGTCCCAATGCACCATGCAGTAAAAGCAGATTTTTCATAATCAAAAGTTTACCCGAAAATTAGGAAAAAGAATTGAGTTTCGGGCTATGGGGTGAGAGATGCGGGTTTCGGGATGTGTATGTCCCTAATTGCTGGTTACTAGTTGTTGGCTGACAGTCGTTGGTTCAAATCCCGAAACTTTCAAACTCTCCCACACTCATATTCTCAAACCCTCTTACACATCCACTGCCATCACCAATACACTCACCATATTATCCCCGGAATTCAAAATCTCCCAGGCAATGGATGATACGGTGTTTCCGGTAGTGAAAACGTCATCTATTAGAAGAATATGTTTCCCCGAAATTGATTTTGAAAGAGAAAAGGGATTTACTGTTTCCAGACGGTGTTTTTTATCTTTTAAGGCCTGTGCTTTGGAATAATGATTTCTTTGAATAAGTTCATGATCGAATGGAAGGTTATAAAATTTTGATAAAGTTTCTGTAAATAAATGGAGCTGATTATAGCCTCTTTCCTTTAATTTCTTTGGATGAAGCGGAACCGAAAGCAGCAGATCCGGTTTTTTATCTTTGAAATCCAGGCGTTCTGCAGTCCATTCGGCTAGAGTTTTCCCTGCATTTTCCCTGCTTTTATATTTCAGTTCGTGGATGATTTTTTGACTCAGTCCATCCTGTTCAAATTTCATCAGAGCATATGTATTTTCAACAGGAAAAAGGAGCCTGCATTTTTCTTTGATGATGTCATCACCGAAATAATCAAAGTGCGTAAAATGAATCTGTTCAAAGCATAAACTGCAGACCAAAAGCTTCGCGTCTATGATCCGGCTGCAGTGGATACAGCGGTTTGGGAAAAATAAATCTAATATCATTGTGTTTTTTTTTATTAGAAGTTAGATGTTAGAAATTAGAAGTTAGAAGCGTAATTTGTAATTTTGCAACTATCATTCATCATTCATCATTCATCATTCATCATTCATCATTCATCATTCATCATTTGTTTTCTGATCTTCTCAATTGCATTTTTCATGCTAAGGTTAAAATGTTCCTTTTCCAGTCGGACCGGCGGCGCCTGGCGTACTTCACAATCCGGAATGCTGCAGGATTCACAGGTGACGCCTACATTGACCGTTTTTAATGTCTGAGATTTTACAAAACCAATTTTTTTAATGGTCTGGGAATTCAGTAAAATGCCAAGACAGTAGCTTCTGTTACTGCCGTCTGAAAATGGGTTTTTCTGTGAAGTTGAAATCACGAGATAACTTACCCCTTGATCCTTGTAGTGAGAGATCTGAGCATCCGTAAGCGTTTCATTTTCTTTTAAATGATGTAAATTTTTTACAGCAATCCATCTTCGGCAGTAATGCTCGTTCATTGCGTTCGCGTGCGGCGCTTGCTGGTGATTCAGATGAAGTTCCTTTAATATCTGGATTTTATCCGAATCTTTTTTCTTCACCAGACACAGATAGAATAAATCTTTGATGCCCAATTCTGATGAAAGCAAATTGGTCAGTCGATAATAAAAAGTTTCAGGAGAATCTGTAAAGCTTTCAATCAGCGCTTCAAAACTTTCTGGTTCCCATGTATTTTGAAGTAAAAATTCTGATGTTTTTTCAAGCGTTTTTTCTTTGGAAATTAATAAAGCACCTGCGAAATAGGAAGCATAAAAATTGTTCAGAATTTCTTCAAAACTTCCAAAATCCAACCATGAATACGTATTGGGGCGAATTTTTAGTTCCAGAACATTGAATCCAATTTCTTTCGCTAAAATAAATGTTCGCTGATCTTTTTCAAGTTTCCTGTTCAAAAGCAGTAATTTCTGCTCAGGAATGAAAAGTGAACGCAGATTATCCAGAGTTCCGAACTGTTCAAAATCCTCAGATCTTATGCTGTAATGAAATTTTTCAGTAAGAATAGTCTCCAAAACAGAAGCTCTTAGATCTTTACTGATATCCAATCCGTTTTCTTTGATAAATTCTAACGTTTTCTCCTCAATTTCAGGAAAATGATTATCATAAAGCTCCTGGAAAGATCTAAGTACCGCAAAGTAAAAACGTTCCTTTCCCAAATTATAATTCTGCGAAATCTCAATCAGTGCATTGATAAAAGCAGTCACTTTTTTGGGAGCATCACTGATGATACTGATCAGATTGTTTTTGCTGATTCCAAAAAGATCCAACGGTACTTCCTTGAAAAAATCCGATTGCAGAATTTCGTTGAATGGGGCTAAACTTTTATCCAGTTTGGTGGAAACCAGTTCATCAAAAGTACAGCTCAGAGATTCCGAAAGCTGGATGATCTTATCATGCTTTGGATATTTTTTTCCGTTTTCAATTTCATTTAGGTAAGATTTAGACAAACCGGTCTTTACCGCAAGATCCTGCAGAGACCAGTTTTTCTTTTGTCTAAGCTGTTTGAGCTTTAGTCCGAAAACTGTTTTGATAAAATCGCTTTCTGAATTCATAGTCAAATATAAATAATTGGATGCGATTATCCGCATAATAAATTTTAAAAATAATTAGCGAACGTTCGCTGTGTGTGAATATTTTTATTTATGTTTGTAACATCAAATCACAAAATCAATAGGTTATGGAAACCAGGACGCAATTAAAAATAAAAGCTCAGAAGCCGTTTGACGATGTTTTTACTCCGGAACTGACCGGTTTTCTGACAGCACTTCATCAGAATTTTAATCAGAAAAGGTTGACGCTTTTAGAAGAAAGAAAAAATACACAACAGTTTTTTGATTTGGGAAATCTTCCGGGATTTTTGCCAGAAACAGCAGAAGTGAGAAACAGTGACTGGACCTGCGCACCACTTCCTGTTGATCTGCTGGACAGAAGAGTGGAAATAACAGGACCCGTAGACCGGAAAATGATCATTAATGCACTTAATTCCGGCGCATCCACTTTTATGGCTGATTTTGAAGACAGCAGCTCGCCAACCTGGGAAAACTGTATTCGAGGTCAGATTAATTTAAAGGATGCTATAAGACGAAATATAGATTTCACGGCTGAAAATGGAAAATCTTACCAGCTTGATGAAAAAACGGCTATTCTTCAGGTTCGCCCAAGAGGATTGCATCTTCCGGAAAAACACATAGAGATCAACGGTGAAGAAGCATCCGGCTCACTGACGGATTTTGGAATTTACTTTTTTAATAATGCAGAGCAACTCATAGAAAATGGAAGTGGTCCTTATTTTTACCTTCCGAAATTAGAACATTATAAAGAAGCCCGCTGGTGGAATGAGGTTTTCGTTTTTGCTCAAAAATATCTTGGAATTCCTACAGGAAACATTAAAGCAACTGTTTTGATTGAAACGATTACAGCATCTTTTCAGATCGATGAAATTTTATTTGAATTAAAAGAGCACAGTGCCGGACTGAATTGCGGAAGATGGGATTATATTTTTTCATTCATCAAAAAATTCAGAAATCTTCCTGAGTTTATGGTTCCGGACAGAGATCAGGTGACGATGGCTTCTCCTTTTATGAGCGCTTATTCAAAAAGAGTGATTGAAATTTGCCATAAAAGAAATGTTCATGCTATCGGTGGAATGGCCGCACAAATTCCTGTAAAAAACGATGATGAAGCCAATGCCGCTGCTTTTGAAAAAGTAAAAAAGGACAAAGAGCGTGAAGTGAAAAACGGCCACGACGGAACCTGGGTGGCACATCCTGCATTAGTATCGGTTGCAAAAGAAATTTTTGATCATCATATGCCTGCCAAGAACCAGATTGATAGAAAATTCGAATACCATATCAAAGAAACAGATCTGCTTGAAGTCCCACAAGGTGAAATTACGGAAAAGGGCGTAAGAAAAAATATCAACGTTGGTATTTTATATCTGGAAAGCTGGCTGATGGGAGTGGGTGCAGCAGCCATTTATAACCTGATGGAAGATGCCGCCACGGCAGAAATCTCCAGAACGCAACTCTGGCAATGGCTTAAAAACGATGCTAAGCTGGATAACGGTCTTGTCTTAACCAGGGAAATGATTCTGCAATGGGAGGCTGAAGAAATAGAATACATCGAAAAATATGTAGGCGAAGAACGTTTTAAAAACGGAAAATTCAATTTAGCAAAAGAACTTTTCAACGAACTGGTATTCTCTGAAAAATTCGAAGAATTCCTGACCTTGAAAGCGTACCCGTTTATTGGGTAAGAGAGTTTGAGAGTGGGAGAGTTTTGGGATTTGAGATTCGAGCTGACCAATATTAACCGACAACTCTAAAACTCTCCCACACTCAAACGCTCCGACACTTATGTCCTCCAACTTAATACAAAAACAACAAATCCAAAATATTATGAAAACAAGACAAGAACAGATCCAGGCCTTAGAGCAGGATTGGCTGAACAATCCCCGCTGGACCGGAGTAAAAAGAACGTATACTGCTGAAGAAGTATTAAAGCTTCGCGGTTCGTACACAATTGATTATACCATTGCAACCGAAATGTCCAAAAAATTCTGGGATAAACTGAATAACCAGGATTATGTAGCCGGACTTGGTGCACTGACAGGAAACCAGGCGGTTCAGGAAGTTGATGCAGGGCTGGAAGCGATTTATCTTTCAGGCTGGCAGGTGGCTGCGGATGCGAATCTTTCCGGGGAAATGTATCCTGACCAGTCATTATATCCCGCCAATTCAGTGCCTTCTGTGGTGAAAAAGATCAATAATGCTTTATTAAGAGCGGATCAGATCCAGTCGGTGAGTGGAAATGGAGATAAAGAATATTTAGTCCCGATTATTGCAGACGCAGAGGCCGGATTCGGAGGGAATCTGAATGCTTTTGAACTGATGAAACAGATGATTGAAGCAGGAGCTGCGGGCGTTCATTTTGAAGACCAGCTTTCATCGGCAAAAAAATGCGGGCATTTGGGTGGAAAAGTTTTGGTTCCCACTCAGGAAGCTATTAATAAGTTGGTTGCAGCACGTCTTGCTTCAGATGTATTGGGTGTTCCAAGTATTATCATTGCCAGAACGGATGCGGATGCAGCAGATCTTCTGACCTCTGATATCGATGAAAGAGACAGGAGATTTGTAACCGGAGAAAGAACTTCTGAAGGTTTTTATGTAGTTAATAATGGAGTAGAGCAAGGTATAGACCGCGGACTTTCATATGCGCCTTATGCAGACCTGATCTGGATGGAGACCTCTAATCCTGATTTGGAGCAGGCCAGACAATTTGCGGAAGGAATTCATGCTCAGTTTCCAGGGAAAATGCTGGCTTACAATTGTTCCCCATCGTTCAATTGGGCGGCGAGATTAAGTGTGGAAGAAATGGCTAATTTCCGTGAGGAGCTTGCAAAAATGGGGTATAAATTCCAATTTATCACACTGGCGGGCTTCCATGCATTGAATACTGCGATGTTTGAACTTGCTTTAGCTTATAAGGAAAGAGGAATGGCAGGATACTCCGAACTTCAGGAACGTGAATTTGCTCTTCAGCAGAAAGGATTCAGGGCTGTAAAGCATCAGTCATTTGTAGGAACAGGATATTTTGATGAGGTTCAAAATGTAGTAACTAATGGTTCTTCCGCAACAGTTGCGATGAAAGATTCTACGGAAACGGCGCAGTTTCATTAATTATTTTATAGTAATTTTTATAAATACATGCCTTCTCAATATTGGGAAGGTTTTTTGGTGTGAAAAAGAAACCGTTAAGCAGACGAATTTGTGAAAAACATGACGATATATAAGATGATTTATTTTTTTTATATAGATGCAAGACTCATGTTTTTTAGTCACTTTTTGTAATATGTCTTGTTTTGATTGATTTTTTACAGGTTTTGTAGTGGTGTTGTGTTGTTTTTTCTGTTAATAAAGTATTATCTGATCCGAAAATATGTGTTAATATATGATTTGTTAAATATTGATAACTAGTAAGTTAATGATCTGCGTTGTTAACCGCTTCTATTACTGGGTTATTTTTTTAACCATTTATACTAGTTTTGAACAGAACGAAATGGTGCTGGTTTTAAGATATTGTTCCATAACTTAAAAATGACAATTGATCATAATTAAATAAAAGAAGTGAAAATTAATTAAAGAATAACATACACCATCTTACTGGTTGTTTATAAAAAAAATTGGTGCCCTGCCAATGCCCATGATTCTAGATCGTCAATGAATAATGAAAACAGTATGGAGTATCTCCAAAAGAGTAAAGATGAAAAAAGAATTTCTTGCTGTTAAAAGATGATCGTCGCAAGAGGGAAAAAGTAGATTCTAAAAACACAAATGATGATGATGAAGTATGTGCCGATGGGCAGGCCTGCTTCATCTTTCTTTACGGAATGATTAAGAAAAGAACTTAAAATTTAACCTGTTTTTAAATCATTTGCCACCGGAACAATAATCAAAAGTTCATATATTTGGTTATTAATGAAGCCGAAAACAGAAATGAATTTAATTTATGAAAAACAGATTCAGGTAACTGAAGAACATATAGACCAGAATAATCATGTCAATAATGTACAATATGTACATTGGGTGGAGGAAATAGCTGCCGAGCACTGGGATTCTTTAAAGCATAAAACAGAGTTCGCTGAATTCGCATGGATACTTGTTGATCATCATATTCAGTACAAAAAACAGGTGTATCTTGGGGATGTAATTACAGTTAAAACTTACCCGAAAACTCCTGAAGGCATAAAACAACCAAGAAAAGTGGAGTTTTACTGTAATGATAAGCTCGTTGTAGATTCAAGCACTCTTTGGGTCTTGGTTGATTTGAAGACACAAAAGATAAAGAGACTGGAAAGTGACTGGATGGATGCCATTAAGTAATGGACCATTAAAATATATAGGACTGTACACCACAGTTTTTATAAAATGTCTCTGAGTCTTCAATAGAGTTTGAACGATATAATTCCTGAAGCTCTTCTATAGATAGCTTTTTCTGGATTTCCCCCTGCAGATCCAGGATATACCATTCGCCTCCTGTTATTACGTGCTCGTCATAATGTACCTCAGGTTTTTTCCATTCACTGTATTCATTATATAAATCAAACCGGTATACTTCTCCGTTTTTGTTGGCCAGATATAGGTTTTCGTTGAGTTCTTCGATCCATTCATATTCAAATGGGATGAGTATTTCGGATTGTAGATTTATAATTCCCCATTTGCCGCTTTCCAGTTTTTTTCCGTGGCTGGTGTATAGATCCGGATTATCAGCGGTGATTTTTGTGCCGATCAATTCTGTGAAATTTTCAATATAGGTCCATGTGAAATCGCCTTTGAATGCTCTTAATCTTGTTTTATCATATGTCCAGTCCAAATAATCATAACCTGGTACTATTTCAATAGACTGATTATTCAGAATACCCCATTTTTTTTGAACATCAAAAAACCGGATAAAAGAATTTTTCTGGTCTACGAGCTGTCCTTCTGTGACCTTTATTTTAGTTTTATCTGTAAAGAAGTGGAGGGAAATATCATTTTCATGAGGAGTGATGGCAGAGTCTAAAGAATCGTTGACGAATATTTTCTGATAAATTCCATCAATTAAAGGCTCATTCCGATGGTTGGTTAAAGTGAAACCGCCCTCTTTTTCAATAGTATATAAAGTGTGAGAATGAATTTTTTCGGCATAAGGTACACTGATCTCTGTAAAACTGCTGTTTTTTTCATTAAAACCAATCGTTGGAATATGATTGGGCAAATGTCCCTTCTCCTCTTTTATAAAACGCCCTTTGGTGTCAAAATAAAAAAGTCTTCGCACATAGTTATTCATATCTTCTTCATTGTCTGGAAACATTGAGCCGCAAAATATATTAAAATCAGGATAATATCTTACTTCATTAAAAAATGGAAGAATCAGGATGCTCTTATTTTTAGAATCCATAACACCTGCCAGATGATGGTAGGTATTGGCGAAAAATTCGTCATAAGGTCTGGAAACCCTGTTGATATCAAAGTTGACCAGATACATTAAATCAGCATATTCCCATAAAACTGAGAAAGGGTGTTCCTTATTCTTACAATGAAGAGTGTGCAAATCGTCTTTAACGGTTACCGGGTACATTGCGCAAAAATCATCAGTTCTGTGATTCTCAACAGATACGCTTTTCAGATATTCATTGAAATCCAGATCCAGAATAAACTTGTAATCGAACCATTTCTCACGCTTTGCTTTTTCTTCTTCCTGAAATTCTTCATCAGAATAGAGTGGGTCTTTGCCCAGGTAACTTCGTATAAAGTTGTGTTCTTTTTTAAACTCAGGATTTGTTTTATCATTATTCATGTCTCCCATTTTAAACTTAAGCTAAAAATAATTAATTTCAAACTTAAGCTTTATCTTTTTACTATGATAGGGATTGCCAAAATTTTCACATTACAGGGATTGAACAGAATAAATTGTACTTCGAAGAAAATTAAAGCGATATTTTGTTTTTAGTTTAAATTTTAATTTTATATAAATATTATTGAGAATGATATAATGGATTCTATTGTTTTGGTGTGAATATATAAACGTAAGGTGTTTTAAATCATAGTTTTAAAGTTGTAATTTGTTAAATAAATCTTTCTTTAGTGAGGTAAAAAAGAATACTTTTGCAAAAAATAAGACAATCTATTTTTACATACTAAGATGAAACAAAAATTATTATCAATGACCCTGTTGGTGTCATCGTTCACATTTGCACAATCATGGAATCTGACAGGAAATTCAGGAACAAATTCTTCGGGAAACTTTATTGGAACAACAGATAACCAGCCATTGGTTCTTAAAACTAACAGTGCTGAAGCAATGCGTATTCTTCCTGATGGAAAGATTAGAGTAGGGATAAACGACCCCAAAGCAAATGGTGCTGAGTTTTTTAGAATCTATAAGGCTGAGAACCCTGTCCTGGAAGTTGCCAGTTCATTAGGCTCATTCCAGATTACAAAATCTACCTGCGACGGATGTTTTGGAGGTAAAACCGGAGATACAGTGCTTAGAAATATAAGCAGAACCCATAATATTATTCTTTCGATGCCTAATGATAACAATGACGGGCAATATTATGTAGGGGTTCAGGATCTTGCTAACGGTATTTGGGTGAAATTCTTTAATAACGCTACTGCAAGATTTGACGGTAAAATCTTTGCTAAAGAAGTTGAAGTTAAGGCCAATGTTTGGGCGGATTATGTATTTCAAAAAGATTATAAGCTAAATACTTTAGAGCAGGTAGAAAAACATATTCAGGAAAAAGGACATCTTCCCAATATGCCTTCGGCAGAAAAGGTGATGCAGGACGGGATCAACGTAGCAGAGATGAATGCAAAGCTTCTTGAAAAAATTGAAGAATTAACTCTTTATTCCATTCAACAGAATAAGCAGATAAAAAATCTTCAGGAAGAGAACAAAACGTTGAAATCTCAATCTCATGAGATTGAAGAATTGAAAAAACAGGTTCAACAGATTCTTTCCACCAAAAAATAAACACCACAGATGAAAACAAAATTACTTTCGATCTTTTCTTTGTTTATAGGCTTTTTCGGTTTTTCTCAAACTGAAGTCTATTTTAAATATGACGAAGCTGGAAACCAAAGATACAGAGGACCAGATGCCGCAGGAAAAGCAGCCCCAGCTGAAACAGCAAAAAAACAAACTACAGCCGCAGCTTCTTTGCAACAGCCAGTTGCAATGGATGAGAAAACATTTTGGAAACAAATCAGACTGTATCCGGTACCCGTCAATGATATTCTTACCGTCGATTGGACTGAAGAAGCAGATCATTTTATAGAATCCGTTTCACTCTATCAGCACAGCACCGTGCACTGGAAATTCCAACAGCAAAATATTCCGGGGCTGAACCGTCAGCTTAAAATCAATATGACCGGATATGACTGGGGAGTTTATATCCTACGTTTTACGTTGAAGGATGGAAGGGTCTTCGGTAGAAATGTTACAAAACGATAAGCTGTTTTTCTGATTCGTTATTTATCAATTTATTAACACAAAGAAAAAGAATATGAAAATTTTCTACTCATTCATTATATCCTGTATCTCGATATTAGGATATTCACAAACTATATTGTATCAGTCGGAAAGCGCCTCGCGAACGGTTCAAGATCCGCAAACCGTAGTGCTTGCACAGGGATTTCATGTTTCTTCTGCGGTTGCCAATCCTTTTGTTGCTAAGATTGGACCCAATACAGAAAATCCGGGCGGAGAACCTGCGGATTCCAATGCAGGAGCAAATAACCCAAGTGGGACAACTGTTTCAGGTGATCAAAAATTCCATGATACAAAAGGAAACATAGAGGTCACAGGAGCAGGACAATTACAATTTACGTTACCTATTGCTTTGCCTCCGGGAGTGAAAAGTGTAGCCCCTCAGGTTAATTTGGTTTATACCAGTGGTTCTGGAAACGGTATTGCAGGATATGGCTGGAGTATGTCTGGGCTGACAGCCATTTCAAGGTCTGGAAAAACAGTTGAAAAAGAAGGGGAAAGTGGAGGAGTTCAATTAGATTATTCTGATTATTATAGTTTTAACGGGCAGAGATTAATTTTAAAATCCGGAGAATATGGCAGAGATGGGGCTGAGTATGTGACAGAGAAATATTCTAATGCGAAAATAAGATCAGTCGGAAACACTCTAAATATATCAGGTCCTGATTATTGGGAAGTGACTTTTGAAGATGGTTCTCAGGCTAAATATGAAAAAACATTCACCAATAGTTCTAATGGAGCTATGATCCCAACATTGGAATATAACATTACAAAATGGAAAGATGCCCAAGGTAATTATATAAGTTATAATTATGAGTATACCTTAATTTCGGGCTTCAGGGGTACAGACGGTGGTGTCTCCAGAATATCATCTATTAATTGGGGTGGAAATGAAACTTTAAATAAGCTCCACTTTAATACTATTGATTTTAGTTATCGCGACAGGGATTTTGCAGAACAGTCATATGTAAGGGGATTGAGATATACTCAAAATAAATTGCTGTCTGAAATTAAGGTAAGTTCAAATGGAAATCAGTTTAAAAGATATGCTATTGAGTACATAAAAAATGGGAATAATTATCAGTTAGTTAATACAATTATAGAACACAATACTGAGGATAGTCCTGCAAATCCAGTAACCTTCAGTTATCCCGCTCCAACCCTACAAAGTCTGGAATTTTCACCAAACAATATGGATAGTTTTGACAATGTCAGATTAGCTGGAGATTTTAATGGAGATTCTTACGTGGATTTCATTATGAACAATGGAAACGTTAAACTAGGGGCTTTTAATGAAGTTTTTACCGATGTTCCTACAAATAAGATTTTTGGTACTGACGCAAAGGTTGTTAATACTTTACTAGATGAAGAAGGACAGGTTTATAATGGAAATGGAATTGTTCAATATGAAAATGGTAAAGTTGTAGGCTATATTTTAAGAGATAATATTTTTGTTAAAATATTTGAAAAAGAAATTTATGACATTTCAACTTGCGGTATTGATACAAATCATAGCTGTACAATTAAAGCAACGTTTGACGAAGGAGATATTGATGGAGATGGGATAAGTAACCTAATAATTTCTCTTGCAAGAACAGATTGTTACCTGGAAATAATACACAATCCTGAGGAAGGACTGCCTCCTGGGGGTGCTACGTGCTATGATTCTCCTAGAGTAAATTTTATTGTAGATCTTAAAAATCCCAATATTCCAGTTTCAACATTTACTGTTGATTCCAATATCAACGAAAGTATATATGATAAACTACAATATAATGATATAGATGGCGATGGAAAAGTTGACATCATAAATGTTTCGAACACTGACTATACTGTGTTTGAGTTTGTGAGAACTTCTCCTTTTGAATATATCAAAAAAATAAAATTTACAGGGAGTTTACTAGAAGCGAAAAATCCTGATTTCCCTGTACTTTATGGCGATTTTAATGGCGATGGAAATCTTGATTTTACAATTCCTGTTACAGACACTCAGGAAAAAGATAACTGGAGATTTTATATGGGAACTGAAAAAGGATTTTCTAATTTTTTAAAATCTAATTTTTTAAAATTCAGAAAACCTAATGCTTCAACGGGAAGTTTTCATATTTATCGTAATTTTTATTCAACATCAGATATAAACAAAGACGGTAAGTCTGATATTCTTCACATCAATTCTTATAATGATATAGGTCAGCAAGATTCAAATGGTAATTCTTCTTACAGAACTTTTGGATATGATATATATACTTATACTTATGATGGTGCTCAGGGAAATGGATCATTAGATTTTGCTGTAAGTAATAAACTTGGAGGGCATAAATATGTAGTACAAAATTATAAAGAATTCAGCTTGTTTTCACCTATCACTTCGCAAATTAAAGTGAATAACAACTACTATGATGTTTTTTTATTTTGGAAAGAGCGGATACATAAGCTTAAAGCTCCTTCTTCAATCAGAGAGCTTTCTCAGGTAAAATCCATTACTCAGGGAGGAATTATAACGGCGGTAGATTATTTGGAAGTAATCCCCAACAATACTATTAATCCCAATTTTTATAAAAAAATTAAGAAAGAATTTTATCCCTATTTTTCTTTAAGCCGTTTAGATCAGTCCTATGCTGTATCACAGCTTAGGCAGGAAGGCAAAACGCAAGACTTCAGATACAGAGGCATGACAGGGCATATGCAAGGAAAAGGTATGATAGGATACTATCAATCTTCCCGTTCTTCATGGTATGCTGATGTTTCTGTGAATATTAAAATTTGGTCTGGAGCAGAAATAAATCCGCTTATGGATGGAGTCCCAGTAAAAGAATGGTCTATCAGAACGAACGATGAATCTAAAATTTTTCCAACCGATATTTCTGAGAATAATACCCAGTTATTAAGCTTTAAATCTACTCTTTATCAAGCTGATAAATTGTTGAACAATCAGCTGGTCACTGCACCTGTTTCAGATAATAACAAACCGAATATAGTAACGGCAATTATTGCGAAAAATACCAAAACTAAAGATTTTCTAACAGGAACAATCACTACAGGAAGTATTATCTATGGAGATTATTATCTTCCGGCACAAAGTGTGACCAATATTGATAATAACTATGCTATAAAAACTTCAGCATTTGTATATATTCATAATTCTGGAGGAACAGGAGCTGACTATTATATAGGACGTCCCAAATCTAAAATTGATGTAATACAGGCGTATGGAGATACAAAATCTAAAAAAGAAGAATATACTTATGAAAATAACCTTTTAAAAACATTAAAAACCTGGAACAGAGATAATACGGGTTATCTATTAGAAACATATAATTATGATAGCTTTGGAAATATTGTAAAAAATGGCACCAGCAATAGTACAGATTCCCAAACACAGACTAGCGAAGTGCTATATGACTCTAAAGGAAGATTTGTAGAAAAGAAAATTGATAATCTAGGCCTGGAAACCAATATTATTTACACTCAATGGGGACAGATTGAAAAACAAACAGATCCGCTGGGTAATACACTTTATAACAAATATGATGGATGGGGCAAACTTCTTTCTTCCAAAAGTAATTTAGCAGGAACCACCACTTATCAATACAAAAAAGACGTTAATTCCAATGTTACCATAACTCAAAATGATCCCGACGGAAATATATCAAAAAAGGAAATCAACAAATTGGGACAGGAATATAAAGTTTCTACCAAAGCATTTGGGCAAGGGCAGTTTGTTTCTAATGAAACTCAATATGATATACTAGGAAGAAAAATAGCAGATAGTGAGCCTTATTTTGAAGGACAAAGTGCTAATAAATGGAGTACAGTCACCTACGATGATTCTGTATTTCCGTCCATATTAAAAGCAAAATCCTTCAATGGGAAGGAGGCAACAACGTCTGTTTCAGGATTAACAACAACAGTTAAAGAGGAAAATGGTAACTTAAGAATAACAACCAAAACGGTAGATGCATTAGGAAATACAATTTCTTCTTCAGATAAAGGAGGCACCATTACATTCTCTTATAATGCAGGAGGAGAACAGATCCGCGCTAAATATGCAGAGAATATCGTAACCACCCAATATGACTCATGGGGAAGAAAATCGGAATTTA
This sequence comes from Chryseobacterium sp. OV279, assembly GCF_900128945.1. GTDB lineage: Bacteria > Bacteroidota > Bacteroidia > Flavobacteriales > Weeksellaceae > Chryseobacterium. The sequence goes on from NZ_FQUD01000001.1 coordinate 609,994, forward strand.
ATGACCCTTCTAACGGGACATACAAATATGAATATGATGGTTTTGGCCAACCTAAAAAAACAATAAGCCCTAAAGGAACTAAAGAATATACTTACAATTCTTCTGGCCAGCTTATTTCCCAAAAAGAACTCTCTTCTACAGATGGAGGACAAGCGACCAATAAAATAATTTCTTACCAATATGATGATAAAGGAAGAATCGTTTCTAAGTCCGGAACATCAAAAGGAAAAACTTATAGTGCCAACATTTCCTATGATCCACAGGGCAGAATACTATCTTCTTCTGAAAGCAGTAATGGTAAATACTTTATTCAAAAGGGAGTCACCTATGACGATATGGCAAGGATGGTTTCTTATGAAAGAAATCTATATTCATCGGGTGTTCTTACGAAAGTAGTAGTAGAAAATATTTATAGTGCATGGAATGGAGAGCTTTATCAGGTAAAAGATAAAACTTCGGGAAAAATTCTATGGGAGCTTAATCAAATCAATGAAAAGGGACAGATTCTTAAAGCAAAATTAGGATCTGTAGATATCATCAATGATTACAATGCCGATAGCGGTTTTCTTAAAGAGATCAAGCATAGTACAGCCGGAAATTCAAGTTTCTTACACATAAAATATCAATTTGATGCCATTAAGAATGAACTGAAAAGTAGAATTACCGGGGGGGATTTCAATATTTCCGAATCCTTTGATTATGATGATAACAATAGGCTTGTAAAATGGACTAATCCTGTAACAGGCCATGATAATACGAACGTTTATGATGTTAAAGGAAGAATCTTAGAAAATAATCAGGTTGGAACCATTAAATTTGATAATGCTGCAAAGATTTATCAGCCTACAGGGATGACTCTGAATGCAGAGGGATCCCAAAATTATAATAACGATCTCATCCAGAGTATTGCTTATAATGAAAATAATGACCCTGTATTTATTGATGGGGCAAAAGGTGACGTAGCTTTCCAGTACGGACTCACAAATATGAGGCAGAAAGTAAGTTACGGTGGCAATTTTGATCCTGATCAGGAAGGGAATTTTACTAAGTATTATAGTGAAGATGGGAGTTTTGAAATTCTTAAAGATAATATAACAGGTAAAGAAAAACATATTCTTTATATCGGTGGTAGTCCTTATGAAAGTAATATTGTTTATATAAAAGATTATTCAGAGAGTACAGGCTCTTATAAGTTCCTGCATAAAGATTACTTGGGAAGTATATTAGCTATTAGTGATCAGGCAGGAAACAAGCTTGAGCAGAGACATTTTGATGCTTGGGGTAATTTTACCCATCTTCAGATTGGAAATGGTCCGGTCATTACGGATAAAAATATAATCAATAATACTTCGTTATTATTAGACAGAGGATATACCAGTCATGAACATTTTGCAGAAGTGGGAATTATCCACATGAACGGAAGACTTTATGATCCTTTATTAAGAAGATTCCTAAATGCAGATGAATATATACAGGATCCCTATAATACACAGAATTATAATAAATACGGATATGTATTAAATAATCCGCTTATTTATAATGATCCAAGTGGAGAGGTGCTTCCCTTCTTAATTGGTGTTGGGCTGGGATATTTTTGGGCTGCAGTTATATCCGGTGCGATTATTGGAGCAGCAATAAGTGTAGGTATGTACGCTCTTCAGGCAACATTGAATAATAATTGGTCTTGGGGTGGCTTTGCTAAATCTATTTTAATGGGAACTGTTACAGGTGCAGTTTCTGCAGGCCTTGGAGATGTATTTAATGCGGGAGGCTTCTGGGCTACTGCTGGAAATGGAGCTTTAGCAGGAGCAGGAAGTGGTGGTGTTGTTTCTTTAATAAATGGAGATAATTTTCTTGAAGGATTGGCAAAAGGAGCTGTGATCGGGGGAGCTGTGGCTAGTATTAGTTATTCAGTAAATTATCTAGCGAAAGGACTTTACAAAGCTAAACATTTATCAAAGGATCAAGTAACAAATATAGATGAATATAAATATGACGTTAATGTAAGTAAAGAAACAATGCAAGAAAATATAGATAATATGAGAAGCTCTAATTTTAGTGATGCAGAAATGAAAATTTATAGAGTTGAGAGCGACAAACTTGGAAAGATGATTGATTTATCTGGATATTTAAGCCCAGGACCTGGGCGTCAGGATCTTGCATATACGACATATGATTTTTTAACAGGACGTTCCACTATATATTATTCACCTATTGCGGCACAGAATAATCCTCTTTTAGCTCTTTCTATGGTTCATGAAACAGGGCATGCATATGGTAATGCATTGGGATTAATAGATAGTTCGATAGACAGAAAAAAATATAACATTAACTATGGAGCTTTGGACACAACTCAGCATTTTGCAATTGCTAAGTTAGAGCACGTATATGCTAAATACAATTTGCTAAATTATAGTAGCAGAAGCCCTAAGCTATTTGTTGATTATGAAGATGTTAATCTGATTGAATATTTTAAACTATCACCTAGTATGAAAAGCTTAGTTGATGACAGTTTTCAAAAATTGCTTCCTGTATTTCAAAGATTTATGCACTATAAAAGATAATAATTATGAAAAAAATAATAATCATTGTATTTTTCCCATGTCTTGCTCTATCACAAGAATATGAAGATTTTAATTATGAAGAGGTTAGGAAAAAAGATTGCTTTATAACAAAAATAGAATCTTATAATAGTAAAACAGGGTTATATTATAGAGCTAGTTGTGGATCTTATTCTGCATCCTTTGAAGAAAAAGTAATAATTCCGCTAACAAAGCAAGAAAAATCTAAAATTTGGAAGATTAAAAATGAATCAAAGAAACATGTTTTAGAAGATTGTACTATAATTGAAAATATTACTATCAAATCAAGTTTTCTCTTTAATAATGAGAAGTTAACTACAAAATGTGTAGAAACACAACTTGAAAAAAAAATGTTTATAAAGCTTAATATGGAGTTAAGACTAATCTTAGAATCAAAACCTGAATACCGCAGAGCGTTTTATTGGGAATTTATAAAGAAATAATAGCTAGTGTAGTATATGCAATTACAAATAATTCTGAAAAAAAATATTTGCTAATTTTAGATAATACAGAGTAACTATTAATCATAAATATATCTTTAAAGAAAATAACGAGCTATTCAAAACATTATAAATTTATATCTGATACAAATTTATAATGTGAAAAAAGCACAAGCGTCCATACTTGTGCTTTTTTTAATAATAAAAGATTCACTTTAGGGCCGCTGCTCACAATTTGTTTTTCCAGCCCGGATAGACCACTTATAATTATGTTTTGTCATATCTTTGCACTATGATACGTATTACAAAAATTTTCACATTCGAGACAGCCCATGTGCTGTACAACTACGATGGGAAATGTAAAAATATGCACGGACACTCCTATAAACTGTTTGTAACGGTGAAAGGAAAAGTGATTAATGATTTGGAGAATTCCAAAAATGGAATGGTAGTGGATTTTGGGGATATTAAAAGTATCGTAAAATCTGAAATCGTGGATCTTTGGGACCATGCCGTTCTTGTGAATGCATTGTCGCCCCATAAAGAACTGGGGGAGGATCTTGAAAATAAAGGACATAAAGTAATCTACTGCAGCTTTCAGCCTACCTGTGAGAACATGTTGTACGCTATTGCTGCAAAAATAAAATCAAAACTTCCGGCTGAGGTTTCTCTGGCCTACCTTAAACTTCACGAAACGGAAAACTCTTATGGAGAATGGTTCGCAGAAGATAATAAGTAACAGTAATTTATCCATAAAAATTCAGACCGGTGTTAAAAACGATCATTAATTTAGAACCTGGAAAAAAAGTATATTTTGCTTCAGATCAACATTTTGGAGCTCCTACACCTAAGGAGAGCAAAGTGCGTGAAGAGAAATTTATACGCTGGATGGACGAGATCAAAGAAGATGCTCAGGTTTTGTTTTTAATGGGTGACCTTTTTGACTTCTGGCATGAATGGAAACATGTGATCCCAAAAGGATATGTACGTGTTCTCGGAAAAATAGCCGAACTGAAAGACAGGGGAATTCATATTTATTTCTTTGTAGGAAACCATGACCTGTGGATGAAAGACTATCTGGAAGAAGAGATCGGATGTACTGTTTTTTATCAGAAACAATATTTTGAGATGGGCGGAAAGCAGTTTTTGCTGGCTCATGGAGATGGTCTCGGACCCGGTGATAAAGGCTACAAAAGAATGAAGAAACTGTTCACCAATCCTTTGGCGCAGTGGTTTTTCAAATGGTTGCACCCGGATATTGCGATGAAAGTGGCTTTGTATCTTTCACAGAAAAACAAAATGATCTCCGGAGAAGAGGATAAGGCGTTTTTAGGAGAAGATAAAGAATTCCTGATCATCTATTCAAAAGAAAAACTGAAGAGCCAGAAGATCGATTACTTTATCTATGGCCACCGTCACCTTCCGATGGTGCTGGATCTGGAACAGAAGGCAAAATACATCAATCTGGGCGACTGGATTTCTTATTTTACGTACGGAGTTTTTGAAAGTGATTTTGAACTGAAAACCTATAAAGACGGCACAAAAAAAAATTACCCCTGAGAGAGGTAATTTTCGAATGAACCGAAGCTCACTCTTGTTTTTAATCCATATTCCGGGTAAGTACTTGCAAGAAGTTTACCAAAGTGTAATGCTTCCATTAAAAAAATATTAAAAAAATAGGTTTTATTGTGTAATTCATTCATTATGAATTGATAATGAACTTAAAAATAGTCTTAGAAAATTGAAAAATATATTCAGCATACAGACAGAACAGGATTTCCTGAATGCCTCGTTGGCCGCTTTTCGTTATCAGTACGAAAATGTTGAGATATATAAAAAGTTCGTGGATTATCTGAAAATAAATGCGGACGAAATCAACAGTCTGGAGAAGATTCCTTTCCTGCCGATAGAGATGTTTAAAAACCACCAGATTCTGGACAGGAATAAGTCAACAGATCTGTTTTTTCAGAGTTCAGGAACCACACAGATGAATCTTTCGAAACATTTCATTGCAGCTCCCGATCTTTATGAAGAAAGCATCTATAAAAGTTTTGAACAGTTTATAGGAAAACCGGAAGATTTTATTTTTCTGGGTCTGCTTCCGAGCTATCTGGAGAAGCAGAATTCTTCCCTGATTTATATGGTAGACTATCTGATGAAGAAGTCTGCAAAACCTGAAAACGGCTATTTTTTGTATAATCATTCTGAACTGTTTGAACTTCTAAACCGTTTGAAAGATAAAAAAGTCATTCTTTTTGGGGTATCTTTTGCTCTTTTAGATTTCCTGGATTCTGTGGAGTCTCTTGATTTTTCAATTGAAGGATCTCAAAATCTGACCGTTATTGAAACCGGAGGAATGAAGGGAAGAAAAGAGGAAATGACAAAAGATGAGCTTCTGAAAATTCTGCAGAATGGTTTTAAAACAGACAGAATCTACTCAGAATATTCCATGACGGAACTGCTTTCACAGGCCTATTCATTGGGAAATAACGAGTATAAGTGTCCCAACTGGATGAAAATACTGGTGCGTAATGCAGAAGATCCATTTTCTTACGAACAGGAAGGTAGAACCGGAGCCATCAATATTATAGATTTGGCTAATATCCATTCATGCTGCTTTATTGCGACGCAGGATTTAGGTAAAACGCTTCCGGGAGATACATTTCAGGTGCTGGGAAGAATAGACCACTCCGATATTCGCGGATGCAGTTTATTGGTTTCTTAATTATCAAATAAAAACTTCTTATCATGGATCTTATAAAAAATGGATTTATATTTTTACTGCTGATCGGATTATCCGGCTTGGTGTCTGCTCAAAAGAAAGCAGAAAAGGATATCTGGTCCGGAACTTATATGGTCAATGAAAAGAAGAGCGACGGAGGTTTAACAACGACTGGTACGCTGGTGATTGCCAGAATAAAGGATGCTGATGCTAAGGAAGTTGCAGATAAAGAAAAATCCGATCTGGTTCGCTGGTCTATGACTTCAAAAAGAGATGGCGGCAAGGATAAAATCACGGTTAAGCGTTTTTTATTTGACCTGGCCAATGACGAGGATGCATATAAAGAGTTTGGCTTGACAGATATGCATAAGCAAGGAAGAATCAATTGTATTGATGGTGGACATTTTTTTATCTGTCAGACACCGCCAGATACTACCGTTGCATTCGGAAAAGATGAAACTTATTTTACCAAAACAGGTTTTTTTGGAATATGGCTGCATTATGGTGTTGTTGAACTGCAAAAAAAGTAATATATCGTGCTGAAAATAGAAGAATTGGTTCATGCCTATATCCATTCCCACTGCGATTTCGAAAAAGAAATTGTACTGACGAATTATTTCCAGGCAGACTGGGAAGCGGATATGCTGTTCATAGATGCGGATGGTTTCAGTCATGAAATAGAGATCAAGCTTTCTAAAAGTGACTTTAAAAACGATTTCAAAAAATCATACCTCAATAAAGAAACAGGAGAGAAGTTTCTGAAACACGATAAGATTTCCTGTGGAGATTATATCTGTAATGCTTTCAGTTTCCTGCTCCCAATGGGAATGGTTGAGCATAGCATAATTCCGGAACACTGTGGCATTATCGAGTTCTACCATAATGCCGATACCTGGGAAACGGAATTCTACCTTATACGCAGCCCAAAAAGAGTACACGAAGATCCTTACTGGAAACTGAGTGACAAAGATCTTTTTATCCGGAAAATGGCCCTGAACTTACTGCAGCGTAAAATGGAAATCAAAGGAAAACAGGAAGAACTTATTTTCAAAAATCCTTTTGAGATTAAGAAGGTGAAGTAGATTTCAGACATCAGACTATTTTTAATAAGTCAATGGTCAATTTTGCTTCGCAAGTGAATGGTGAATCAAGATTTTTGAGCTGAGACTTTTTGTAGTAAATTTTAATTTAGGGATGCGGGTTACGAGATTCGAACTAGTTACTGACAACTGACAACTGACAACTAGCAACTAGCGCTCCACTCTTACACTCTCAAACCCTCAAACTCTCCGACCCTCAAACCCGCACCTCGCACCCATAAAAATAGGCCGCCAAAAAATTGACAGCCCATATTTTTTATAATGATTGGTATTAATTAATCAGCAACCACTTCCGTTGAATCTCTCTGAAGTAAGAACTTGTAGATCAATCCTCCTACGATTCCTCCCGCAATAGGAGCAACCCAGAACAGCCAAAGCTGTGACATCGCAAGCCCACCGGTGAATACCGCCTGTGAAAGCGATCTTGCCGGGTTTACCGAAGTATTGGTAATCGGAATAGAGATAAGGTGAATCAATGTTAAAGCAAGACCGATAGCGATACCTGCAAACTTTCCGTTAGCCCATTTGTCTGTAGCTCCCATGATTACGATCAGGAAGAAGGCTGTCAGTAAAAATTCGGCAAGGAATGCGGCTCCCATGCTGAACGCTTTTCCGTTGTAAACTGCTTCGCCATAAAAATTGGTGGCAAAAGCTCCCGGTTTAGAAAAATCTACTGCTCCGGAACCGTTAAGGATAACGTAAAGACATCCTGCGGCTACCAATGCTCCAAGACACTGCGCTACCACATAAGGAATAAGGTCTTTTGCCGAGAATCTGCCTCCAGCTAAAAGTCCGAAAGATACTGCCGGATTGAAATGTCCGCCAGAAATATGCCCGACAGCATAAGCCATCGTAAGAACGGTAAGACCAAACGCTAGAGCTACGCCCAGCAGGCCAATTCCGATATCGGGAACTCCGGCAGCAAAAACTGCACTTCCGCAGCCACCGAAAACAAGCCAAAATGTGCCGAAAAATTCAGCGAAAAGTTTTTTTATCATGTTGTTTATTATTTAAATGTATCTCAAATGTAAAATTTAAATTTTAAAATAGAAAGTTAAAGTGAAAAAATATTTTAACTTTTTTTAACTGAAAATTCAAGATTTAATAATTTGGTTTAATGTTTGTTGGGAATTTTTCCGGGATGACATTATGTGGGGGTTGAATGATAGAGCATAAATGTTTATCTTTCGTTTAGTAATTTAAAAGCATGGTTAATGAGAAAGTATTTTTGTGTGGCTTTTTTGCCTTTTATGTATAGCTTTTATTATTCGCAGGGAACAAAAAAAGCAGTTCCCTGTTATGATCTTTCAACGGTACTGAAAGTGGAACCAACGGCACTCTACAAGTCGCATCTGGATGCCTCAAAAAGTTTCGGAGTAAAATTGCTCACAGATTCCAAAACGGTACAGAAGTATATTAACAGCGGGAAATTTCATAAAATAAAAAAAAGCGGAAAAGGCTACCGTGTTCAGAAACTTGATTACAGCCGTGCTTATATGGTTTCCAAAGCTAAAGCTACGCTCGAAAAGATGGCGTCCAGATTCAGCAAAGAAACCAAAGGACATACTTTCACTGTCTCATCCATGACCAGAACGCTTGAAGACCAGTGCAGACTGAGACGGGTAAATTCCAACGCTTCAATGGGAATAAGCTCCCACAATTACGGAAACTCTTTTGATATTTCTTACATTCGGTTCAATGACGTTCTGAAATACAATCCGAAAATGGAAGCAGCATTGGAGAAAGTTTTAAAGTACTATGTAGCTGCAGGAAGAATTTATTACATTAAAGAGAGACAGCAGAGCTGTTATCATATTACGGTGAGAAATTACTAATTTTCTTTTGTCTGCCTTCTGAAGGTTTCCAATTTTTGTAATATCTTGAAATATAATGAACAGTTTTCATAAAAGATTGTCGGGTTATTGATAGCTGTATCGGCTTGTCTGTGCGGTATCGAGAATCATATATCACAAACAGCATGATGTTGTTTTGTTAATTTTAAGCGTTTAAAATTAAATTTGTTTTACGAATAATAAATTTATGATACGATTATTTGTGCGGTAGGTTTAGTTTATATAATTTTATGCGACTAAATAAACCATGAAATTATGAACGAGAACGATTACAAACTGGCGATCGCCGAATGGGACAGGCACCGGTCAGATTATTTTCTGATCACTCAGCTGATTCAAACCAATTATGTTTTTGATCTGTCTAAAGAGCAGCTCGATAAAATTAAAGAAAAGAATAAGTACGTAGATGCATGTGCGCAGGTAGGTGTATTCAACGGCGAAATGGTTCTGATCTTCGTCCCTCTGGATGAAAAAGGATTTATTGACAGAAGCGTTGTTGAATATCAGTACACTACGCTGAAACCGCTTAAACATGATCTGAGACTGCAGGAAACAAAACAATTCACCGTTGTGAAAAATGCGGTTCTTTCCAGTAACCTTACCAAAATTGATGATAATACCAACACAACCCTTCCTGTAACCAATCAACCAATTCTTGATCAGGATATCGCTGTAGAAGCTATTGAACGTTGGAGAAATGAAGGAATGGAATGGTTCTTCCGTGAGTGTACAGAATTTGGAGGACAGAGAATTTTTAAAAGATTTTATATTCCTATTGCAGATTTGTCTCATCCGTATCCGGAAGTTGCTGGGATTAAATGTTCATTTGGGCTTAGACAGAATGATATTTACCAGAGAATGCTGGTAACCGTAATTTTCATTTCGTTCCATGAGCTTCTTCAGGAAGGAGAAAGCGAAGAAACTATTTCAAATACCTACGATTGGGCGAAACCATGTCCGCCTGTCTGCCGTATTCCAGAACTTGGATCTTAAATACGTAGTATAGATAGGAATGACAGATTTTTTTAAAGCAATTCTATTCCTAAACTATGGTCTGCTTCTGTCCATCATACTTTTGGGAGCAGCAAAATACCGTATACTGAATACTAAAGAGAAGCAATATTTTCACTGTATTGCTTTTCTTTTTTTTATTGAACTGCTGAACCTCGTTCTGCCTTATGTGTTCAATCTTAACGATACCTCATTTCTGTATCCTCTGTACATAGCCGGAGAGTTTTTCCTGGTGACAGCCCTGTTTATCAGAAAACTGGATCTTCCCAAATATTTTCTGGGGATTACAGCATTGCTGGCCACAGGATTTATGGTGTCGAAATATGTATTCAATTACCCTTTCAACAGTGATATTGTCAAGGTGATTTCCAATATTATGATCATCTGCCTTTCCGGGTTTGCCCTGATCCGCGAGATCAAAGATGCGTCTACACAGAACCGTTTTCTTCTCGTAGATGCGTGTATTTTTTTCTACTATTCCGTGTCGGTCTTTATTTTTATTATTCAGCACCAGCTCGCGAATCTGTCAGAAAATGACTATTATATTATTTTAAGTGTGAATAATATTCTGTCAAGCATTTTATACTGTTCATTTTTATATACCTTCATCAAATTAAAGAAGTAACCTTAAATATTAGCCTGCTGATCCTTATAATTGTTACCATAACAGTTATCGTATCCTTTATTCTCATAGCGTACCGATCTTTTATCAGCCGGATCATTAAAGAGAAAAATGTTCAGCATGAGGCTGAAGTTCTTCACCAGAAAAAACTTGTCCTGGAAAACATCAAAGCACAGGAAGAAGAGAGAAAAAGAATAGCCGTCATGATTCATGATGATATCGGAAACCGTCTCAATATCCTTTCCCTGTGGATGAATAACCTTGATACCAAAGGTGATGAGGTGATCAAAAAAAATATTTACAACCAGATGTCATCCCTTATTGATGCAGCGCGCAGTATTTCCCATTCATTATATCCTGTCAATCTTGAATCGGTGGGATTTGTTCTGTATGTGGAAGAACTGATTGCTAACCTTTCGCACAAGATCAATATCTCTATGCAGGTAATGCCCGGATATGAGAAAAAAGATATCTTTGTGGAAGTACAGCTGTACAGGATTATCCAGGAATTTACGACCAATGTGATTAAACATTCCACAGCGACGGATCTCTGGATTTATATCAAAGATTATCCTCAAAATATGGCAGTGATTATCTCTGATAACGGACAGGGGTTTGATTATGATCTCGTGAAAAAAGGAATGGGAATCAAAAACATCGAATCCAGAATAAAATCCATGAATGCCGTCCATAAATGGAAAAGTACTTTAAATAAAGGAACCCGTTTAATCATTATAATTCCAAAAAACAATGAACTCCCAAATCAAAATAGCCTTAATTGATGACGAACAGCTGATCCTGGAAGGGGTGAAAATGCTGCTTTCGAATGAAAAGAATATTTCCGTCTGCCTTACGTCCAGTAACGGCCCTGACTTCATTGAGAAACTGGGAAGCCTTTCCGAAGACGATTTTCCGCATATCGCATTGGTAGACGTACAGATGCAGCCTATGAACGGCTTTGAGCTGGTAGAAGTTCTTAAAGAAAAATATCCTGAACTAAGAATCATTATCCTTTCTTCCCACTACAAAACTTCCATTTTGGGGTATATGGTTAAGTTGGGCGTTTCAGCTTTTCTTCCTAAAAATTCAGACAGAAAAACATTTATCGATGCCATTACGATGGTATATAAAAACGGAGTATTCTTTACGGCCGAAGATCATCAGATGTTATTTACCTACATGAACAGCTCTGCCAAGAAGAAATCGCTTTTTGAAATGGAAGACGAATTATCTGAACGGGAAAAAGATGTGGTCAAACTGATCTGTCAGGAATACACCAATAACGAGATCGGAGAGAAGCTTTTCATCAGCCCCCGGACCGTGGAAAGTCACCGCCAGCGGATCCTGGAAAAGATTGGAGCCAAGAACACAGTAGGGATTGTCATCTACGCCGTGGTCAACAATATATATTCTCTAGATAAAATCTGATTCCGTAGAAATACGGAATTTTTTATTTGGTATTTTTCACGCTAGTATTGCTTTTCCTTCTTCCGTTAATTTGAAAAATAAGTTTTTACGGAATTCAGAGCAGAATCAGATCATGAAGATGTCTGGGAAAACTTTTAACAATTAAAGCAAAACACAGCGATGGAAAAAGATACAATAATATCTGTCGGAATTTTTTTTGACGGAACAGGAAACAACGGGATCAATACGGAAGCCATCATAGTACCTTCAGCCAATAATGAAAGTTATAAAGAGGCCCCCACCAATGTTTATAAATTATTCAATTTATTCAACGGAAACGATAAAATATATGTCGAAGGAATAGGAACAATTACAGGAGGTGAAGACAGTAATTTCGCCATGGCTACATGTGCCAATCCACCGGATGCACAGGGCTATTCTTCCGATGATAAACTGCAGAAAGCAGATACTTTTGTGCAGAATCTTGTGATTGATAAAAATATAGAGTATCAGTTTTACGTCTATGGATTCAGCAGAGGAAGCATGCTGGCAAGAGAATTCTGCAACCAGCTTGTCGCGAAATATCCATCAGTAAATGTTACCATAAAGTTTCTGGGCGTTTTTGATACGGTTGAATCCAAACCTTTCAATACCTATGATATGGGTCTGCCGCAGGAAGTGGAAAATGCTCTGCATATTTGTGCGGTCAATGAATGCAGATTCTTTTTCCCGCTTACCGGATTTTTTGAGAACTCTAAAAATATGCAGGATACCAAAACCGAAACAGCCGGTTCCGTCTGGAAAGAAGTTTTTGTTCCGGGAGCCCATGCTGATGTAGGCGGAGGCTACTTGCCGGCAGCACATTCTGTGTATATTTCTACTGATTTCATTAATGTGAATGATCTTAATGACTATGTTTCAGATGTAAGGAATGCGAAAACCGATGCTGAAGGAAATAAAATCTGGGATGCACTGCTTTCGGATTTTAAAATTGAGAAAGGAGTGGTCCTTTCGCAGGCTTATATTTCAAGAGAGCTTGTGCTGAACACGCTTCCGTTCGTATATGGACGCATCATGCTGGAGGAAACCAATAATGCCGTGTCCGGAATATTTAATACGGATCTTAGCCAATCAGGTCTTGAAATTACAGATGATACCTTCCTTTCGGATTTTTATAAAGCCCTTTCAACCTATGTTGAAAGCCTCACACCGGATCTGAAACCGAAGTATGATTATTCAGCTTTGGCAGCCTATACTCATATTTCAGCGAATTACGGGATGTACAGAGACCCGTCGGACAATAAAACCGTGGAGGAAATTGAAGCCGAGCTGATCAATAACGGTCTGAATGTACCCAGCAGTACATCCGTAGACCGTGGCATTCATACCAGACTTCTTACCGAGCTGCATCTTCCCGAAGACAGCTTTGTGGCAGATTTTCTGTATGGAACCAATGTTCCCAATAATGATATCTGGAGCCGTACGATCGAAATGAGATCCGTAACGGCAGATCAGAATTAGATAAATACGTTAGTACTTTTCAGTTTTAAATTTAGGTTACGAAGGGATGTCTGGCAGGGCATCCCTTTTATGGTCCCAAATAACGGTGCTCCGGGGCAGTCCGTTTTTATTTCTGGGCTATTCATTTCTTTTTCCGTACTTTTGCACCCGAAAATTCATTATTCATCACTAATTTTTATTTTACACAATGCTTTCGGTTCAAGGTTTAGGATTACATCATTCAGGAAACTATCTGTTTCAAAATACAAATTTCACCATTAAAAAGGATGATAAAGTAGGTCTCGTAGGGAAAAATGGAGCAGGGAAATCTACTTTATTGAAAATGCTTTCCGGGGAAATTAATTTCTATGAAGGAAGTGTAGTCCGCGAAGGAGGTGCTACCATCGGTTTTCTGAAGCAGGATCTGGATTTCGTAAAAGGAAGAACGGTCTGGGCAGAAACCATGCAGGCTTTTGAGCAGATCAATGCGTGGAAAAACGAACTGGAAGAGGTGAATCACCAGATGACTGTGAGAACAGACTACGAAAGTGATGCCTACACAGATCTGATCAATAAAATGACAGAACTGAATGACCTTCTGATGAACCATGACGCTTACAATCTTGAAGGCGATATGGAGAAAGTATTGTTCGGTTTAGGTTTTAAAGCTGATGATTTCCAAAAAATCACCGATGAATTTTCAGGAGGGTGGAGAATGAGAATTGAACTGGCAAAACTGCTGCTTCAGAAAAATGACATCATGCTTCTCGATGAGCCTACCAACCACCTGGATATGGAATCCATTATCTGGCTGGAAAACTTCCTTAAAGATTATCCCGGTGCCATTGTTCTGGTAAGTCACGATAAACAGTTTATGACGGCTGTCTGCAACAGAACCTTTGACATTAACAATAAAAAAGTTGACGACTACAAAGCCAACTATTCCAAATATCTCGTAATGCGTGAAGAGCGCCGTGAGAAACTGATCGGTGCAAAAAAGAACCAGGATGCAGAGATCAAGCAGATGGAGGACAATATCAATAAGTTCCGTGCGAGTGCTACCAAAGCATCTTTCGCACAGTCATTGATGAAAAAGCTGGATAAAATCGAGCGTATTGAAGTGGATAATGAAGACGTTTCAAAATTCAACATCCGTTTCGTACAGTCTATGGTTCCCGGAAAAGTTATTTTTGAAGCGGAGAATTTAGGAAAAGCATACGGAAAGAAACAAATTTTTGATAATGTAGATTTTATTGTTCAGAGAGGAGACAGAATTGCTCTTCTAGGACAGAATGGACAGGGTAAAACCACTTTAGCGAAAATTCTTGCAGGAGATATTAAAGATCATACAGGAACCTGGAATTTAGGACACAACGTAAACATCGGATACTTCGCCCAAAATCAGGAAGAAGTACTGACACCGAATAAAACCGTTTTAGAAGAAGCTGAAGATGCAGCAACCGAAGAAACGAGACCAAGGGTAAGAGACTTATTAGGATCTTTCCTTTTCCAGGGTGAGGCTGTTTCCAAAAAGACAAAAGTACTTTCCGGAGGAGAAAGAAACCGTCTGGCACTTTGTAAACTGTTGCTTCGTCCATTCAACACACTGATCATGGATGAGCCTACCAACCACCTTGACATTCAGTCTAAGGAAATTATCAAACTGGCTCTACAGAATTTTGAAGGAACATTGATCGTGATTTCTCACGACAGAGAATTCCTGGATGGACTTTGTGATAAAATCTACGAATTCCGTGACGGAAGAATGAAGGAATTCCTTGGAAGTGTGGGAGAATACCTTGAATACAGACAAAAGGAAACCCTTAGAGAAATCTCCGCGGAAAAAGCAAAACTTCACAGCGAAGACAAAATTGAGCCAAAACCGGTTCCAAAAGAAGTGAAAGTTGAAGAAAAATCATCAACTATCGTAAGCAAGGAGCAAAAAAATATTCAGAATAAACTAAAGAAAGTAGAAGAAAGAATTTCCGAGCTTGAAACAGAAATTGAAAAATATGAAGCTTCATTCACCAAAGAAAATCCTTCTGAAGAAACTTTAGAAAAATACAATAAAACAAAAGAAGAACTGGAAGTTGCCCTTCAGGAATGGGAGCATTTGGGTTCTCAGTTGAGCTAGGGTGTTATAGTGTTTTAGAGTGGGAACGTTTTAGGGTTTGAGAGTGGATGAGTAGTTGGTTGCTGGTTGACAGTTGCTGGTTCGAACCCCGTAACCCGCATCCCGAAACACGTATCCCGAACTTGTTAATGCTAAAGTTCGGAGGTAAAAAGTCTCATGTCTCTCATCTCGTGTCTAAAATCTGATGTCTGAAATCTGGCATCTTGATTCTTGATTCTCTTCCCTGTAACAAACTATCACTTTCACCGACATATCGAATAGTTTTTATACAGTGTTTAATAAAACTTAAATTATTTTCATACTTTTGAAGCATGATTTTTAAGGAAAGCAGAAATCTGAAGAATTTTATTTCCAAACTTTTGTTTGGGATCTACTTCATTGCGCTGTTTTCCCAAAGTTTTCACCACCACGATGCTGTCGATTATTTTAAAAGTTTCCACTTTAAAAAGACAGAAAATACAATTGCTAAATCTTCAGCTAAAGAAAAGCCGGGCGACTGTCTGGCGTGTCACTTCTTAGCGACAGGAAATACATTGGTTCCGGACGAGTACAGTTTTACATTCGATCATTTTTCGCATGAAGTAAAACAGGTTATTGCCGTTCAGGAAAAAATATGGTCTCAGACCAAATTTACTTTTCAACTTCGGGGGCCTCCCGCAGTTTCATAAATCATAGATTTTTATGGGCTTTAATTGATTTTAAAGTTCAGTACTTTGGGTTTAAAGCTAATGGCTGATAGATGAGAATTTCGGGATGCGAGATTCGGGGATTCTGGATACGGGTTTTGAGTTCGGTGTTTAAGGCTGGGAGATGGAAGAGGGAAGACAGAAATCTCTGCGGTTCTTAAATGGAATATTATTTCTTGTGAATGGGTTCGATTCGGGTTTTTCGGGATTCGGAATGCGGGTTTTGAGTTCGGTATTTAAGACTTGAGATGGAAGAGGGAAGACAGAAGTCTCTGCAGATCTTAAGTAGGAATATCATTTCTCGTAAACGGATTCGGGATTATCGAGTTAGACGATTTGAGATTATATGAGTGTAGAGTTGAATTGTTGATTCAAATCTCACCGAAACTTTATTACGGCAAAAGTCTCATGTCTCTAATCTCACGTCTGAAATCTGAAATCTCATCACTTACCATCTCAGTCATTCCTACATTTTACATTGTACTTTTTACAATTAAAATAAACCCTTTTAACAAATTTTTTACGAAAAAAATGTACCTGAAACGGTACGCAATCAATCTATAGACAATGAAATTGATATATAGTCTGATGTTGGTCTTTTGCGGACTGGCATTGATAAGTGCACAAAAGACTTACTCGGTGGAAGGAACCGTTCACGATTTTCACGATAAAACCATGCTGGAAAATGCAGTGGTGAACATCGGCGGATTCACTGCGAAAACAGATAATAAGGGTAAGTTTACGTTTAATAAAATTCCTGCGGGGAAATATATACTCATTGCCAAACATCCTGATTGTAATGATTATACTGAAAATATAGCAGTTACTCAGGATGTACACTTGGTCATTACCCTGGAGCACCATATTAAAGATATTGAAACGGTTACGGTTCACGGCAGCCATAAGAACAATGGAAGTATGGTTGTGAAAACCATTGACAAATCCATGATTTCAAGGAATGTTAGTGAAAACCTGGGGAATCTATTAACAAATATTTCAGGTGTTAATGTTCTCAAAACGGGTAATAATATTACCAAACCTATTATTCATGGGCTTTATGGTAGTAGAGTTTCTATTCTTAATGATGGGGTAAAACTGGCCGAACAGGAGTGGGGTGTAGAACATGCACCTAATGTTGATGTCAATAATTTTGAACATATTGATGTCATAAAAGGAGCATCTGCCCTGAAATATGGAGGTGGAGCTGTAGGTGGAGTGGTTGTTTTGCAGCCTCAGATCCTGCCTAAGAAAGATACGATAATGGGAAGTGTATCTCTTTCCGGAATTTCAAACGGAAGAGGCGCTGATCTTAATGTAAAGCTCTCAAAAACCTGGGATAATGGCTGGGCTGTTAAAACCAATGGAAGTTTTAAAAAATTGGGTGATCTTGAAGCTCCGGATTATGGCTTGATGAATACAGGTCTTGAGAGCTCCGGATTTAATTTTGGAGTTCAGAAGATGACATTTGAGAAAGGTATTTCTTTTGATTATTATCTGACGAAGAGTACGATAGGAATTCTCAGAAGTTCTCATGTAGGGAACTCTGAAGACCTGCGTAATGCACTTACGGCACCTGAACCTATTTATCAAAGGGATTTTAGTTATGATATTGATAATCCAAAACAGGAAATCGAGCATCATATTGCTAAAGTTTCTGCTTACAAAAGGTTTGAAAATTTTGGAAAAATTACAGCGACTTATAGTTTCCAGTACAATCATAGAAAAGAATATGATATTAGACGTACCGATGAACTTAGTAAAAAACCGGCATTGGATCTTGAACTGATAACCAATGATCTGAGTGTTAATCATCTGATAGAAAGAGCGAAATGGAATCTTGAAACAGGAATTAATGCAGGATATCAAAACAACTATTCCAATACCCAGACCGAGGCAAGACGTCTTGTTCCAAATTATGACAGATATTATGCAGGAATTTATTCTGTATTTAAATATAAGATGACACCCCATTTGGATCTTGAGCTGGGAGGCAGATATGATTATGACCGTTATGAAGTAACAAAGTGGTATGATCTGAGTGACTGGAATAAAATGTATGCAGCGGATTATTCAGATTTTGTAGTAAGAACCAACCAAAACAGAATTCTGACAAACCCATCTTTAAGCTATAATAATATTTCGGTAAACGGAGGAATTGTCTATCATCCATCAGAATATTTTGATCTGAAATTTAATTATGCCAGAGTTTCAAGATCTCCCAATGTTGCAGAGCTTTTTGCAGACGGACTTCACCATTCTGCAGCTATTATTGAAAGAGGGGATATGAGAATGAAAAGTGAAACAGGAAACCAGTTTAACTTAGTTGCTGATGTAAAAGCAAATGTTTTAAAAGGATTGAATATTTCAGTAAACCCATACTTCTTTTATACACAGAATTTCATCAATCAGATTCCTACAGGATACCAGAATACCCAATGGGGAGGGGCTTTTGTAGTCTATAATTATCAGCAGATCAATGCGAAAATGTATGGAGTGGATCTTGATGTTCAGCTTAATATTACAGATAATCTTACTTATAAAGGAAGCGGATCATATGTTTACGGGCAGGATACAACGCATGATGTACCGCTTATTCTGATGATGCCCCCTAATTTTAATAATTCATTGGAATTCAACAAGAAAGAATGGAAGAACTTTTATGTTACGGTAAGTAACAATACTTATTTGAAACAAACAAGATTTCCGATTTATAATGTTCCCATCCGATTATTTGATTCAGATGGAAATGCTTATAATGAAGAAGTGGATATTTCTACCCCTCCAAACGGATATTCGCTATGGAACCTTCAGACAGGGGTGAATTTGTCTAAAAATTTCGGAATTGACTTTTCAGTCCGGAATGTATTTAATACGTCTTACAGAGATTATCTGAACAGGCTTCGTTTCTTTTCCAGCGAGATGGGAAGAAACTTTATTTTAACTCTTAAATATCAATTTTAATTACTTAAAATCAAAAAAATGAAAAATACTTTTAAAAATACTACACTTATTCTTGGACTTTTATTCCTAACAGTTTCTTTCAGTTTAACTTCATGTAACAGAAGCGATGATGAAGCGGATGACCTTCCTCAGGAAGAACTGTCAGATGTTCTGTTAAGAGTAACAGATGAGGCTACGGGAGTTCCTGCAGTGTATGATTATCAGGTGAATAGTACGACTAACCCGAATGTTAAACTAATCAACGGTCATACCTATAATGTGGAAGTAATTTTCAAAAATGGGAATGAAGATGCTACTCAGGAAATTAAAGATGCTAAAGATGAACACTTTCTGGTGTATAACTTTCCAAATTCTGATATTACTTTAACACGTACAGATGATGCAAGCTCAACAAGAGGAGACGGAAACCGTGTTGGACTGAAAACAAAATGGGTAGTAAATGCTGCTATAAAAAATCCTTCTGCAACCAGCCAGTTGGTTCTTACATTATTCCACGAGCCGGTAACCGTTTCTGAAGCTTCTGCAGTAAGTGGAAACGGAGTCATTTATGGAACTCATACAGGAGGTGAAACAGACGCACAGGCAAATTATAATATTATTAATTAATATATCCTTTAATCTTGTAAACAAAAAACCACTGATATATTCAGTGGTTTTTTATTTATAGACATTTGAGGACTAAGAATTGATTAGAAGTAGGTTATTCTCATAAAATTTTCATATTTTTGCAACCTAAAATTTTAATCAATAATGAAGGTTACCGCACAAAACCATGATGACGTAAGTGCATTACTTACAGTGACATTGGAAAAATCTGACTACAAAGAAAAAGTAGAAAAGCAGTTGATTAATTATGCTAAAAATGCGCAAGTTCCTGGTTTCAGAAAAGGGAAAGTGCCTTTGAGTATGGTTAAAAAACAATATGAAGCAGGTATTGCATTCGAAGAAATCAACAAACAGGTTTCTGACGCATTGAACAACTACGTTAACGAAAACAAGTTAAGATTAGTTGGACAGCCTGTTCCTCAGCCAGTAAACCAATTGGACTACAACGCTGAACAAATTGAAGTTGGTTTCGAGGTAGGATATGAGCCTGAATTCACTATAGATTTAGCTAAATATGAAGCTCCTCATTATAAAGTAGAGGCTTCTGACAAAGAAATCACGAAGAGCATTGAGAACATGCAGAGACGTTTTGCGGAGCAGGTTCCTCAGGATAAAATCGGTAAAGATTCTTATATCGCTTTAGAGATTTCTCAGGTTGTAGAAGAAGATGCTGAAGGAGAGCACCACCACCACCCAAAGAATGCTACCATTACAGCTGAAAACAAAGAAGCTTTCAAATTGGTAAAAGCTTTGAAAATGGACGGTTCTGTAAAAGTATCTAAAGAAACTCTTGCATCTGACGAAGAATTAGCTAAAGAATTAGGATTCACTAAAGAAGAAGTTGAGCACTTACACCATGCTGAAGTAGAAGTTAAAGTAAAAGATTTCTATGCATTGAACTTGGCTGAACTGAACCAGGATCTATTCGACAAAGTATACGGAGAAGGAACGATCACCTCTGAAGAAGAGCTTAAAGACAAAGTAAAATCTGAATTGGATGAGTACTTCCAGCAAAATGCTGACGTTCACTATGTGAATAAAGTATTGGAGCAGGTTACTGAAAAAGAAGAAGTGAAACTTCCTGAAAATTTCTTAGTAAAATGGTTAATATTCTCTAACCAGAATATCCAGTCTGAGGCGCAAGCTAAAGAAATTCTTGAATCAGAAAAAAGCCAGTTAAGATACCAGATCATTGAAGGTAAATTAATGACGGATAATGAGATCAAATTAGACTATGCTGATGTATTGGCACAGGCTGAGCAGTTGGTGAAAAACCAATTGGCGATCTACGGAATTCACCACTTAGGTGACGAAGAAATCCAGAAATACGCTGTTGAGATGTTGAAAGACCAGGAGCAGGTAAGACAAATTTCTTCTGAAGTAGCTATGGCTAAACTGAAAGATGTAATCCTTGAAAAAGGAGGAAAAAAAGAAACTAAAATCTCTCACGACGAGTTTTTAGAAGAACTTAAGAAATAATTTATTTCGATATAAATATTTGAAAACCTCTGGGAAACCGGAGGTTTTTTTATGTCTGGTTTAAAAGAGTTTTTACTTGCGTAACCTGAATGCAGGATAAGAGCTTTTTGCTTTAATGAGGGTAAGAAAGTTGGAGGCTATCCGGATTTGAGTGGTTCTGTTAGCCATGTCAAGGTTCAAAACCTTGACATGGTTACTCAAAGGTACAAAAGGAAATTCTACCTTTCAGTAAAATCCCGATTTTCACCCCCTGTTACTCTCTTCCACATCATCTTTTCACAGGCCCATTATCTTAAAAAACCTTAAAGTATTCTTACAGGTATTATAATGTATCGGGGATAAGTATTCTTTGGCTTATTTGTTGTGATCATAATTCCTATATTTACACTTTAAAACTTATTATACATATGAAAAAGATCATCATTCCGTTTTTCTGTGCCGTATTGTTTTCAGTGCCGGCAGCAGCTCAGCAGACCAGCGCAGCTCCCGCAAAGACGGAAGTCGTGAAATCTAAACTGACACCCAAAGAAGTTATAGACAATTATTTCAAAGCTTTAGGAGGTAAGGCCAAACTGGAAGCCGTAAAATCTACGGTTATTGATAACAGTCTTAGTGTTCAGGGGATGGATATCACCATGAGCACCACGAAAATGGGCAATAAATTCAAGTCTGTTCAAACTGCCATGGGACAAACCGTAAGTCAGGTTTTTGACGGTGAAAAAGGATATATAGAAAGAGGAGGACAGAAAACAGATTTCCCTGCCGAGAATATTGCTGAACTGAAAAAAGGAACAACGGTTGAGGCTTTAGGCTTTAACGCTGCTAACTTTCAGACCGCTACAGTAGAAAAACTAGACGCTAAAGATTATAACGTATTATCTTCGGATAAAGGAAAATTTTACTTTGACGCTGCTACAGGACTTTTATATAAGTCTACGGTAGGACAGGGAAATGTTATCGTAAAGAATTATACTACAGTAGAAGGATTAAAATTCCCTTCTGAAGTAGATATTGATGGGAATGGCCAGAAAGTGACCATTAAAACGACTAAAGTTGTTTTAAATGCTCCTGTTTCTGATGCAGACTTTAAATAAAAACAATCATTTTATAAGATAAAAGCCGGATATTTTCCGGCTTTTTTGTGGTCTGAATAACTTTAACTCAACTTTAACTATAATGTGAATTTTAACATTTCTTCACGTGGTGAATAATTGATATTTTTAGGACGAAAATAAATTCAAATTATATGAAGAAAGTTTTATCATCATTTGCGGTCATCTTCCTGATGTCTTCAAATGTTTTCGGACAGAATATCCCTGTGGATTCTTCCGTGAGAATCGGTACCCTTTCCAATGGAATGAAGTACTACATCAAAAAAAACACATTACCTGAAAAGAAAGTAGATTTCCGTCTGGCGATCAATGCCGGATCTATTCTTGAAGATGAAAACCAAAGAGGTTTGGCTCACTTTATGGAGCACATGAACTTCAACGGAACCAAGAATTTCCCGGACAACAAACTTGTCGATTTTCTACAGTCTATCGGGGTGAAATTCGGGCAGCACCTGAATGCTTACACCAGCTTTGACGAAACCGTTTACATGCTTCCCGTTCCATTAGATAAACCCGGAAACCTGGATGCTGGGCTAAAAGTAATGGAAGACTGGGCTTTTAACGCCACGCTTTCTGATGCTCAAATCAACAAAGAAAGAGGCGTTGTTCTGGAAGAACTAAGATTGGGTCTTGGGGCAGATAAAAGAATGGCCGATAAATATCTTCCTAAATTATTATACAAATCACAATACGCAGACAGACTTCCGATCGGAAAAAAAGATGTTTTGGAAAACTTCAAGCCGGATGTGATCAGAAAATTCCACCAGGACTGGTACAGACCGGATCTGATGGCGATTGTAGTGGTAGGAGACATCAACGTAGATGAAGTTGAAAAGAAAATCAAAGATAATTTCAGCAAATATAAAAATCCATCCAAGCCAAGAGAAAGAAAAGTATTTGACCTGCCGAATCATAAAGAAACATTAGTAGCGATAGAAACTGATCCTGATGCTACCAATTCTATGGTACAGTTCATTATGAAAGATGCTGATGCTTACAAGCCGGACGTAACGGTTGAACAGTACAACCAGACTATCATCGAAGGTCTTTCTACGACGATGCTAAACAACAGACTGAAAGAACTGATCAATTCAAATAATCCACCTTTTACATTCGGATCTGTATATCATGGAGGAACTTATGCCAGAAGCAAAGAAGCTTTTCAGGGATTTGCCATGGTAAAAGAAGGAAATCAGCTGAACGCTTTGAAAGTTCTTTTGGAAGAAGTGGAAAGAGCAAAGAGATTCGGATTTACACAAACTGAGCTTGACAGAGCAAAATCGCAGATGTTATCAAATCTTGAAAGATCTTATAACAACCGTGACAAAACGGAAAGTGATATGCTGGTAGACGAATATGTAAGAAACTTCCTGGAGCAGGAACCAATGCCGGGAATCGCCTGGGAATATGATGATACGAAAGCTTTCCTTCCTAAAGTTACTTTGGCACAAACCAATGATGTAATCAAGAAAATGGTGAAGGATGACAGCAGAGTTATCGTGATCACCGGACCTAAAAAGGATAACGTTACAATGCCTACAGAAGCAATGGTTCTCAATACCTTTGAATCAGTAAAAATGGCGGATCTTAAGCCTTACGAGGAGAAAGCAGCCATCAAAAACCTGATAAAGCCTTTCAAATCTGAAGGAAAAATTGCTAAAACGGAAACCGATGCGAAATTAGGAACAACAACCTGGACATTGAGCAACGGAGCTAAAGTGACTTTCAAAAAGACAGATTTCAAAGATGACGAAATTGTATTTTCAGCAAGAAGTTTAGGAGGAAACTCTTTGATCTCTGATGCTGATTTTATCAAAACTCAGTTCGCTTTCGGAGCATTATCCGAAGCAGGAGTGGGCGGATTGTCAAAAGCGGATCTTACGAACTATCTTGCAGGTAAGCAGGTGAGCGTAAATCCAATGATAGGACCTTACTTTGAAGGAATTTCAGGAAGAACTTCCCAGAAAGATTTAGGAACTGCTATGGAGCTTACGTATGCTTATTTTACGGGATTAAATTACAATCCTGCTGCATTCAATGCTTACAAAGAAAAACAGTCTGCTATGCTGGATAACCTTCTGTCTAATCCTCAGGCTTATTTCTCCAATGAGCATGCGAAATTCATGAACCAGAAGAACCCGAGATTCATCGGATTATTCCCAATGGAGAAAGACTGGGCGAATACAGACTATAAAAAAGCATACGATATCTATAAAGAGAAATTTGGCAATGCCGGAAACTTCCAGTTCTATTTTGTTGGAAATATAGATGAAGCTACGTTCAAAGAGCAGGTGCTTCAGTATATCGGAAGCCTTCCATCAGCCGGTAAAACAGCAACGTTCAAAGATACAGGGTACAGACAGCTAACCGGAGATCATTCGAAAGTGTACAAAAAAGGAAAAGATCCTAAGAGTATGGTAACGATTTCTTACAGTGGAGAAACACCTTACAACGAGAAAGAAGCTTTGGCTCTTGCAGCACTTGGAGAAGTAGCGACCATCAAAGTGATCGAAAAACTAAGAGAAGATGAAAGCGGAATCTACGGTGGCGGAGCAAGAGGAAGCATGAATAAAATTCCTTATAGTGCCTACAATTTCAGCATCAGTTTCCCTTGCGGACCTGAAAATGCAGACAAATTAACGAAAAGTGCCATTACTGAACTTCAGAAACTGATCGACAAAGGTCCGGAACAAAAAGACCTTGACAAGTACAAAGAAGGGGAATACAACGACAATAAAACAGAACTTAAGGATAATATGTTCTGGCTGAGTTCTCTTGCTAAAAACCAGTTGGATGGCAGCGATAAATACGACATCCTGAACTATCAGGAAAAAGTAAAAGCGCTTACCGTAAAAGACCTTCAGGATGTTGCGAAGAAATACCTTGCCAAAGGAAAAATCACAGCAACACTGATGCCGGAAGACGGATGGGAAAATACTAAAAAAGCTGATGCCAAACCTGCAGTGGTAGGCGCATCAGTCACTAAATAATATTTTTCAGAATAATTGATAAAAGAAAAACCGCAGATCAGTCTGCGGTTTTTTTTGTTGTGTATTTTAAGTTTTTTTTATTCTAATGAGATACGTCAAGTTCTGTCGCATCCAAGGGATAGCTTTGTCTCAGAAACGTTTCGAGAAAGATTATTAATTCCTTAAACACAATTTATGAAAAATTTAATAAACGGTCTTGATGAATTTGATGAAGAAAGCCAAGCCCTGCTGAATGCTTTTACTACCGATAAGACTATTAATTTTCAGAACCGGCCAGTTACTGCCCTGCAAGGTATAATGACAGATCAAGGCTCTGAAGATTACCGCAGTCCTTTCCATGATTACAGCGGAACTCCTTTGGGCGAATCTTATCTTACAGATGATCCTGTTTCTTGTTTTGCTTCAACGGGAGCGAATGAAGCGGGAAAAAAAGGGTATGAATATTATGCACAGGTTCTTCCTTGTGAAACAGGTTCTCAGGTTTATGGAAGCTATCAGGCTAATGAAAGAAAAAATCAGGCCCTATTTTTGTTTTACGAGAAACCGAATTCCAAAAAATCAAACTTTTCGGGTGACTTCTGTATTGCTAAAATGGGAGATTATTTTGTAGATCTATTCAAAAGATTTCCCGAGCCATTATCTTCTAAAATAAACGGTCAGTTTTTCAGCGATATTACTTCTATGGAAGATGAAGCTGCTTATCTTACACAATTGGCTTATACTTTTGAAAAAGATAAGATTAATGCTGCTCTTGTTCATCAGGCGTTAATGAGAGAATATCAGTTTTATACGGGAGACAAAAGGTTTCAAGAGATCATTGGAAATATTTCTTCTATTCCGGCTGATGCTATCGGATGGTGTGCAGAACAGCTGGAAAATTTAAAACCGGCAGAAAAAAATTATAATCCTGAATCTAAAGATTATGCACCATTAATTCTTCTTATCGGAGGTATTCCGGTTCCCGTTAATATCAATAAGGCTGCGCAGTTCTTTGAGGGGCTGGGAGATAATCCTTTTGTTCAGGGTGCTGAGTCTGCTTTTTCAAAAGTGTGGTTAATGGTTGAGCAGGCAGCCGGTAAGATTGCGAATGCTTCCATAGACCACCTTCCGGATGCTTTTAAAAAGATGATTAATAAAATTTCCGGTGTCATTACTGATATTAAATCTTTTCTCATCAATGTAAAAGAGGATCTTGATGAACTTGCAAAGCTTGGGATAGAAATCCTTAAGCTGGTCAATGCCTTCTATTGCGGTATTCATAGTGGTCTGGTCAGTCTTATACAGTGTCTGCTTTATATTTTAGAGTTTCTTTTACAGCCTACAACCACTTTTTCGTACCAGCAATATCTGGAAAGAAGAGATCTGATGGAAAAAGCAGAAGATGTACTGGATTGGGTGACAGAAAATGTTCCTAAATTCTTACAGGGAGTTAAAGACCTTTTCAGCTCAAATGGAAGCTTTTCGCTCTCTGATATGGAAGGAATGCTGGATAAGATGAAGGAATATTTTGGAGATGTTTCCCGTTACACTGTAGCTTTCTTTATTGGTATTATTGCTTTTGAAGTTTTAATTAATATTCTGCTTCTCATCTTTACAGGAGGCACGGCCAATATTGTAAAAGGAGAAACTTATCTGGCAAAAATAACGAGTATGTTAAGAGTTTTGGGCAGAGAGACTTTTTCTGTTGTGACTTTAGGAATTCCGGACCTGCTGGCTTTTCTTTCAAGATTTATTGTTAGATTTGGAAAAGCTTGCGCCAAGGGATTCAAAGGTTTTTTCAGGTTTATAGAAGAACTGATGCAGGGGGCGAAGAATGGCGCTAAAGCTGAGGATCTGGCCGATGAAGTTCATGATCTGGAAGAAGTAATCATCAGAGGAAGAAAGCTTCAAAGAGGCGGCGGCGATCCAACTAAATCTTTTGCTGAAAATGCAGGGATCAGAATTGAACGATGGATAAGTGAAAATAAGGTCTTTGGACAATCTATGGATTACACTTGTGTTTCAACTTCTTTAAGAATGGTTTTAGATGATAAGGGAATTATTAAGAGTGAAAAATATCTTGCCAGTGCTTTAAACACGACAACAGATGGAGCAAGAATTCAAGATATTCCTGAGGCATTATATAACAGTTATTTAGATGAAATAGTTGTTACAGCAGAAAACAGAATAACTTTCCCTAAATTATTGGAAAAACTAGAAGATGGAGATAAAGCAATTGTAAGTGTATGGACGGATAAATTTAAAGGCCATGCTGTAGTACTTGAAAAGGTGGAGGCTGAAAAAGTATTTTTAAGAGATCCTTTACCTATGAATCAAGGAACCTCTTATTCTATGAAGATAGAAGATTTTAAAAATATATTTAATAAAAAAGCAGTAATTATTAAAAAATAAAGTGATGACAGAATCAGGAAAGATACAATACAATATAAAAGGAGAAAAACCTTCAAAAGGCTATCAGATAGTTAGAGTAAGAAATATAATCCATTCAAAAGAAGTCTTGGATAATTTCAAGAATGCAGTATTAACATTCTTAAAAAATAAAAACCTTCACTATGAAGATCCGAAATGGGATGAATTACTGCCTCAGGGAATTGTGAATAAAATTAAACAATTAGATGATGATGATTATGGATATGATGAGTTGTTAGATGATATAGATATGACTATCTACAACTTTCAGGATATTAAAAAATGGGAATGGTATAGCTCTTTAGAAACGGAAAAAGGTTTTGATATTATTGTAAAAGGAAAGTTTAATGCTGGACAATTCATTAGCTTTATCCACTGCCAGAATGTTCCATTAGACAATATCAGGATCATAGATGCAGATAAAGAAGAAATTTATGAGTTGAAAACGATTAAAGATTATACTACCTATAAAATTTTAAAATGATTTTGTAAATAAATTCATGAATGAACAAAGAGATATAAAGTACAATATAGAAGGTGAAAAACCCTCAAAAGGCTATCAAATTGTGAGGGTGAGAAATACAGCTAATGCAAAAGAAGTTTTAGATAATTTTAAAAATGCAGTTCTGACATTTTTAAAGAGTAAAAATATTCATTATCAAGATCCGAAATGGGAGGAACTTCTTCCACAAGGAATTGTAAATAAAATCAAACAGCTAAATGATGATGACAAAAAATATGATGAATTATTAAAAGACGTGGATTTGTCAATTTATAATTTACAGTATATGAAAAAGTGGGAATGGTTCAGTTCTGTGGAAATAGAAAACGGCTTTGATATTTTTGTAAAAGGAAATTTTAACGGTTGGAAGTTTATCAACTTTATCCACTGCCAGAATGTTCCATTAGACAACATCAGGATCATAGATGCAGATAAAGAAGAAATTTATGAATTAGAAACCATCAAAGATTATACAACCTATAAAATTTTGAAATAATAAAGTCAAGCTACTCATGAGTAGAATATCAATCTGATAAAAGAAAAACCGCAGATCAGTCTGCGGTTTTTTTATTGGTTTAAGAGCCATAGGCTTTTTTCCATTCATCGGCAGCTTCACTAAGAACACCGTAAAACGCTTCACCGTATTTTCTGGTGAGAGGCGTTTTCAGGAATTTATAAATAGGAACCTGCAGTTCTTTTCCTAAAGCGCAAGCATCACTGCATACACTCCATTCGTGGTAGTTCAGGGCTGTGAACGTAGAATATTCTGTAACACGGATCGGGTAGAGGTGGCAGGAAATCGGTTTTTGCCAGTCTATAGCACCGTCTTCATACGCTTTTTCAATACCGCACTTCGTGATTCCTCTTTCATCAAAAGTTACATAAGCACATTCGCGGTCTTCTACCATAGGGGTTACATACATTCCGTCCTCCGGATCTGTAGTCCATGTTCCCTGTTCTTCAAGGGCTTTGATGCCTTCCTGGGTGAGATAAGGCTTTATTTTATCAAGAATACTGTCTAAAATCTCAAGTTCATCCTTATCCAGGGGAGCGCCTACATCTCCTTCCACACAGCATGCACCTTTACATTTCGTAAGGTTGCAAACAAATTCTTCGGAAAATATATCCTCTGAAATCAATTTATCGTCTATCTGAATCATAATCTTTAAAATAAATCAAAATACGTACCTGCTTTAAAAGCAATCAAACTTATAATGATAAGCCATAAGCTTACCTCCTGCATCCAGTATTTAGGCAAGAATCTCATCATCCTGCTCAGGATAATGCTCGACGGAAATGCCAGTAGCAGTAAATACTCATAATTTTTATTCATGTACAGAATAATAGTCACCAGCTGAGCCAGTGAGAAAACAAGCAGAAAGGTATACTTATATCTGCTTATCGGGCTTTTCTTGTTATAGTTTGTGAAGTGGTCGTATACCGCATAAATAAGCATCAGTAAAATAGGAATCAGTGGAAAAAGATCCGTATAATCCGTCATCGGTTTCATTTTTCCGAACGGGAAATAATCTATATTCCACGTCGTAAAACTGAAAAAGAACATGAGGGAGAAATAACTGAATGCAATTAATATAGTTCCTAAGAGAAATCTGAAGAGATTTAAGCTTATTTTTTGAGAAGTAGCGATCACGTGAACAATCACGAAAAGGGCCATAGGCCAGGTGGTGGGAAGGAAAATAAAATTCAGAGCAACGATGGCTCCTACCAGAACATACGACTTCTTTCTGATGTCTTCATCCGCACTGGTGAGGAGCAGAAGCAGAAAAGAATTGGTAAGCAGCGAAACGGCAATTCCGATGTCCAGATTTCCCGGATAAAGTCCAAAAATAAAAAATGTATATAAGAATAACGGCAGATGCGTCTGATAATTAAGCGCAATGCTGTGAAAACAAAAATATCCCAAAGCAATTCCCAGGAAAGTTACCCCGGCAATAATCGCTTCATATGTGTTGAAATTCAGTATGTTAAATATTATAACTACTAATAGAAGAAAACCAATATAAACAGGAATTGAAAAAATATTGCTTTCTTTTGAAAGTAATTTAAACATTTTTTATAAATTTGTACAAAGTTAATTTAAAAAAGGAAAATAATGACGTCTTTCTGGTTATTCTTAAGTAAAGTTTTCAAATTTACATTTGGTTTTTTTGAATCATTTGGAAATGTTTTAAACTGGATTTTATTTATCGTTTGCTGCGTACTGTTTACTTACTGGTGCTATGTATTGGTAGTAAAACTGGGTGGTGATAAAGATAAAGACTATTATTCTCCGACTGAGGGTAAGAACCCTTACTACGATCCAAAGATCTATAAAAAAGAAGGTTAATTAATTGGTTATATAGTAAAAAACCGATCGGACTTAGGTCTGATCGGTTTTTTTATTAACAGTTAAAATTTAATTCTTTCTAGTCGTGGATGGGAAGTACCAGTACCGGCACGGGTGAATCTTTTGTAAGCCCTTTCGTTAAGCTTCCTACAAAAACATCATAAATTCCACTTCTTCCGTGGGATCCCATAACGATATAATCTGCATTTTTAGCCTTGGCATAGTCCAGAATGGTATCTTTGGCGATTCCCTGTTTTAAAAGGTGTTCGCAGTCCACATCCTGTGCTATAATTCGCTGCTCAATCTTATTCAGCTGTACCAGTTCTTCTCTGATCTCGTTGGCTTCTACCTCAGGAAAATATTGATATCCCATATCACCGATAGCAAAACCAATATCCGATGGCGCTACGTGAATCAGAAAGATTCTGCCGTTTAACTGTTTTGCAAATTTTACGGCTCCGTCTACAAGCTGTTCTGTTTTGTCCCCAAAATCTACGGGTAGTACAATATTTATCATGACCTCTAATTTTGTTATTCTAAAGGTAAGAAAAAAATGCCAAAATTTTATGTTAAATACTTATAATATTCGGATATCAAGAATTTTCTCATCTTTCAGATAAGCTTCCAGGACGTCGTTTTCATTTACTTTCCCAACGCCTTTTGGTGTTCCTGTAAAAATAAGGTCACCCACTCTCAGGGTGAAATACTGGGAAGCAAAAGCAATGATATCATCAATACCGAAAATCATATCTTTAGTATTGCCATCCTGAACCTTTTCTTTGTTTTGAAGAAGTGAAAACTGAAGTCCTTCCAAATCATAGTTTTCTTTATTGAAAAAGTTTCCTACCACTGCAGAACCGTCAAAACCTTTGGCAAGCTCCCATGGAAGGCCTTTGGATTTAAGCTCAGTCTGAAGATCTCTCGCCGTAAAATCTATTCCTAAGCTGATTTCCTCATAATGCTTGTGAGCCACTTCTTTCTGAATGTATTTCCCACCTTTTGAAATCTTGACAACCACTTCCAGCTCATAATGTACGTCATCTGAAAATTCAGGAATGTAAAAATCGTTTCCTTTCAAAACCGCTGTATCCGGTTTCATGAAAATAACCGGTTGTTCAGGAATTTCGTTTCCTAATTCTTTTGCATGCTCGCTGTAGTTTCTTCCAATACAAATGATTTTCATAATTCTTAATTATTGATGTTTTATGTGTAAAGATGAAGTAATCTCTAATTTTTTTAAATCTTAAATACTATTGATGCGTAAACTCATTCCCACAATAGTAGCAGACAAACTTCTGACTGGACAGAATGGAGATTCCAAAGAAGCTCGTCGCTCTGTCGTCTCTGTAGATATGGTTTGAACCGCATTTCGGGCATACAAAATCAAATGCCGGATCCTTGATGGTATGTTCTACCTCCAGTGAATACGCCTCATTGTCATTATAATCCTGCAGAATCTGTTTCGCCTTTTCCAGATCATCTTCAAAAACCTGCAGCTGAATGCCGCCAACAGCCTGTGAAAGCAGCCAGTCAGACTGGATCAGCTGTTCGTTCGCAATGAAACCGTTCACCCCGTTTTCGGCAAGGATCTGTTTGTCCCTGTTAGCTTCAAGGGCGGTTTCGTAAAATTTAAAACGGACAAGATCTGACATGTATTAAAATTTGCTTGACAGTTGAATTTTGGTGAAGACTTTCTTCGTGTACAGCGGGAAATCCGCATTCTGAAGCCATCCGTAATAGCCTAAATCCTTCTGGAATACAGCTTTTACCACCTGACCTTTATATTTTCCGAAGTTGAAAACAGCTTCCGTTTTATCATTGTATCCGATGAATCCTGCAAGATCAGCGTTCTTATTATGGAAGGTGAATTCACTTAAAGGAGCAATTTCATTCGGGATATCATCATATTTTCCGACCTGTGCATCCAGTACCTCGAAAGTCGCCATTACATCAGCTTCTGCAGAGTGGGCGTTTTCCAGAACTTTTCCACAGTAGAACTGATAGGCAGCTCCCAGGTTTCTCGGTTCTTTTTTATGGAAAATAGTCTGTGCATCTACCAGTCTGAATTTACTTAAATCAAAATCAATTTCCACTCTCAAAAGTTCTTCAGCCAAAAGAGGAACATCAAAACGGTTGGAATTAAATCCTCCCAAATCGCTTCCTGCAAGCATTTCCATCACCTTTGGAGCGATATCTCTGAATGTTGGAGCATCTTTTACATCTGCATCATAAATTCCATGGATTAAACTGGATTCGTTAGGAATCGGCATTTCCGGGTTTACACGCCAGGTTTTGCTTTGTCTGGAAGCATCCGGGTTTACTTTTAAAATGCAGATTTCTACGATTTTGTCTTTTCCGATATTCGTTCCTGTCGTTTCAAGGTCAAAAACACAAAGGGGTTTATGGAGTTTTAAATTCATTTCTTTAATTTGAAAATAGGTTAATTTAATAATGTGCTGATTTAGTGATATGTTGATTCGGTGATTAAAGTCTGACATCTGATGTCTGATATCTGACGTCTAACATCTATCCCAACTGTCTCTGAAAAACCAGCGATACTAATATATAATAAATAACAAGCATAGGAATCCCTACAATCTGAAATATAATCAGAATAGCAATTCCGCCGACTAATAAAATAACTTTCGGGTAATTGTCCTGCAGCGTTTTCGATTTGAATTTCATCGCCATCATCTTGATCGGGCTGATCAGAAGACATGATGTGATAACCGTCAATACAATCAAAAGCAATGAATTGTCAAATAGGAATCCAAAAGCTCCGGTTTCTTTGAAGGCATAATACAGTCCAAACAGCAATACCGTATTGGTAGGCGTATTCAGTCCTTTGAAATAATAACGCTGCTCCTCATCAAGATTAAAAATAGCCAATCTAAGGCATGAGAAAATGGTCGCGAGAAGACCGATATAACTGATGTCAAAAGGAAGATGCAATCCTAAAATTTCATTTCCGAACGGTTCCAGAGCTTTATACATCGTAAGACCGGGGATCAGTCCGAAACTCACCATATCCGCCAGAGAGTCCAGCTGAAGTCCCAGATTGGAGTTTGATTTTACAGCGCGGGCGACAAACCCGTCAAAGAAATCGAAAATGCAAGAAAGAATCATACAGATGGCCGTAGTCTGGTAATCGCCCAGAATAAGATGTATCGCACCTACACAGCCTGCAAATAAATTGGCAAGGGTCAATAAATTCGCAAGATTATTTTTTATGAAATTCATATCAACAAAAATACAGTTTTTCCAAATTTTATACCGAAATATTATGAAGGAAAAAATACATTAATCGGTTTTTGATGTAAATTTGCCGAATGAAATTTTTTAAAGAATTTAGAAAACAGGAAGTTCTGGCGCTTTTGTACCGGATTTTCTTAGCATACGTTTTTTATCAGATTGCCCGGCTTTTGTTTTGGTATTTCAATAAAGAACTCATCAAAGTGGACTCTGTTTCAGATTATTTCAACCTCGCGTTTCACGGGACGGCCTTTGATACCACGGCTATTTTATATGTGAATGCTTTGTTTATTCTGTTAAGCCTTGTTCCCATTGTCATCAATACCAAGAAAGGCTATCAGGCTGTTTTGTTCTGGCTGTATTTTATCACCAATGGTATTGCTTATGCGATGAATTTCGGGGATTTTATCTACTATAAATTTTCACAGGCAAGACTGACATCTACCGCCATGGAGGTGGCAAAACACGAATCCAATGTCTTTAAAGTATTCACGGTTTCCGTAGGGCAGCATCCATTTGTTCTGATATGGTTTGTCGTGTTAATGGCACTTTGGGTTTTCCTTTACAAAAAGGTGAAGGTGACAGAGCAGAAGCCTTTAAAACTTATTCCATACTTTATATGGTCGGTACTGGTTCTTTGCGGGACCGCTGTTTTGGTAGTGGGAGGAATCCGTGGTGATTTCAAACACAGCACAAGACCCATCAATTTGGTGGATGCCAACCGTTTTGTAGTCAATCCGCTTCAGGGAAATATTGTGTTGAACAGTACATTTTCGTTTTTCAGAACATTAGGAACCAATAATTTTAAAGAAGTTCATTTTGTAGACGAAAAATTCATTGCAGACAATGTTCAGCCTTATAAAATATATGACAGGAAAGTAGAAAACCGTCCCAATATTGTCATTTTTATTGTTGAATCTTTTGGCAGAGAATACTCAGGAGCTTTTAATAAAGATAAAAATATCAACGGCTACGTTTCCTATACGCCTTTTATAGACAGTCTTGCGGGACAGAGTTTGATTTTTCCTAATATGTTTGCTAATGGTAGACAGTCTATCCACGGCATGAGCAGCGTATTGGCGGGAATTCCAAGTCTTACAGATGCGTTTACAAGCTCGCCGTATTCCAATCAGAAAATTCAGTCTATTGTTTCAGTTTGTAATGATCTGGGCTATGATACCTCTTTCTACCACGGAGCTCCTAACGGATCGATGGGCTTTCTCGGATTTGGAAATATCTTAGGATTTAAGCATTATTTCGGGAAGAATGAATACAATCATGATGAAGATTTCGACGGAATGTGGGCTATTTGGGATGAACCATTTCTTCAGTATTTTGCAAAGAATGTAGGAAAGAAGCAGCCTTTTATGACGACGGTGTTCACAGCTTCGTCTCACCATCCGTTTAAAATCCCTGAAAAATATAAAGGGAAATTTAAAAAAGGAACCATAGAAATGCATGAGCCGATCCAATACACGGATTACTCTATTAAAAAATATTTTGAAACCGCGAAAAAAGAACCTTGGTTCAATAATACCATTTTCGTGTTCACAGGAGATCATACCAACCAGATCGCTTACGGCGAATATGAAAAAGCGATGAACCGTTTTGCCGTTCCGCTGATCTTCTATTCTCCAAATCAGGAATACAATCTGAAAGGCGTAAATCCTGAAACCGCTCAGCAAATCGATATTTATCCTACACTGGCTGATCTTATCGGATACAACAAACAGATCAGAAGCTGGGGAAGAAGCCTCGTGAGTGATAAAAAATACCCTTCTATTGTAGTGAATTCTGACGGAAGTTCAGAACAGTTCATCATCGGGAATCATATGTACCGCTTCGATGGAAAGCAGATCACAGGGATATACGATAAAAATGACCTCGGTTTTGAAAAGAACCTGATGGGCCAGTTGAAAACCCCGGAAACAGAAAAAGAAATGCAGACGGCTAAAGCCTGGTTCCAGGATTATATGGACAGGGTGATCAACAGGAAACTGAAATAAGTTTGAGAGTGGGAGCGTTTTAGGGTTTTAGAGTTGAGTTGCTGGTTGATCGTTGCTGGTTCGCATCCCGCATCGCGAAACCCGAAACTTGCAACCCGGAACTTTGGCCTATCATATGCTTTGTATAATAAAAGTTTTTGCCTGTTTAAAATTTAATTTATACTTTTAGCAATAGATACATAACAAAAAACGTATATCGGAATTAAAACTATAAGAAATATGAAAAAATTATTATTAACATTCGTACTCTCTCTGTTTGGCGTATTATCGTTTGCACAGATTGAAGGGAAATGGAAGACTATAGATGATGAAACGAAGCAAGCTAAATCTGTGGTAGAAATCTTTAAAAAGTCAGACGGAAAGTATTACGGAAAAGTTTCCCAGTTGCTTATAAAGCCTGCAGATCCAAATTGCACGGGATGTAAAGATGACAGAAAAGGAAAACCAATCTTAGGCATGGAAATCATCAGAGGTCTTAAAAAAGATGGAGATGAATTTACAGGAGGAACTATTACAGACCCTAAATCAGGTAAGACGTATAAGTGTACCATCACAAAAAGTGGTGATAAACTGAATGTAAGGGGATATATGGGAGTTTCTGTATTCGGAAGAACTCAGACCTGGGATAAAGTAAACTAATCAGGTTTAAATAAAATGATAAGACGGCATTTCAGCAATGAGATGCCGTTTTTTGTTATATGCTGATTATTTTTACAGGAATTTGGTAAAGAACTTACGGTAAAATCCTGTCCGATCTCAGAAAAAACTACAGAGAACTGAGCCAGTCGGAAGAAAAAGCTTTTTAATTCAATAGATATTAAAGCTTCTCATTCAATGAGATGCCTTTTTTGTTATGTTAGTAATAAAAAAACACTATTTTTGTAGTCTAAATTTTTCAAATAAATATGGCAGAATATACTTTTCGTGAGGTAATTGCACAAGCAATGAGCGAGGAAATGCGTAAAGACGAATCCATCTTTTTAATGGGGGAGGAAGTTGCAGAATACAATGGTGCGTATAAAGCTTCAAAAGGAATGTTGGATGAATTTGGTCCTAAAAGAGTAATCGATACACCCATTGCTGAGCTTGGTTTTACTGGGATTGCTGTAGGTGCTGCGATGAATGGTAACAGACCAATTGTAGAGTATATGACGTTCAATTTCTCTTTGGTAGGTATTGATCAGATTATTAATAATGCGGCTAAGATCCGTCAGATGAGTGGTGGTCAGTGGAACTGTCCTATCGTTTTCAGAGGACCTACTGCTTCGGCAGGACAATTGGGAGCTACACACTCTCAGGCTTTTGAAAACTGGTTTGCCAACGTTCCCGGATTAAAAGTAGTGGTTCCTTCAAACCCTTACGATGCGAAAGGATTGTTGAAAACAGCTATTCAGGATAATGACCCGGTGATCTTCATGGAATCTGAGCAGATGTATGGTGATAAAATGGAAATCCCTGAAGAAGAATATTACCTGCCAATAGGTAAAGCAGATATCAAGAGAGAAGGTACAGATGTTACTTTGGTTTCTTTCGGTAAGATCATGAAGCTGGCTATTCAGGCTGCTGAAGATATGGCTAAAGAAGGAATCTCTGTAGAAGTGATCGACCTTAGAACAGTTCGTCCTCTTGATTTTGATACCGTTTTAGCTTCCGTTAAAAAAACAAACAGATTAGTGATCCTTGAAGAAGCATGGCCATTTGGTTCAGTATCTTCAGAAATTACATATATGGTACAGCAGAAAGCATTTGATTACTTAGATGCACCTATCAAGAGAATTACTACTCCTGATGCACCTGCACCGTATTCAGCTGCATTATTTGCAGACTGGTTCCCTAAGCTTGAAAAAGTGAAAGAGGAAATCAAAAAAGCGATGTACGTAAAATAACTATTATAGAGAAAAACTTCCGAAAGGAAGTTTTTTCATTTATTCTATTCATGAAGAATAGTTCTTGACGTCATAAAATTAGTATAAATTTGCGCGTTTAAAATAAATAAGCTGACATGGCAGACGTTACAGAAGATGGTTATCATTTTGACATAAAAAAACTTTCTTTTATGGGAGTTTTAGTCTCTCTCGGAATTGTTTTCGGAGATATCGGGACATCACCGCTTTACGTAATGAAAGCGATTGTGAATGCAAGAGATGGCGGTAGTAATATGCCTTTCAACGAATACATAGAAGGAGCTCTTTCATGTATTATCTGGACCCTTACTCTTCAGACTACAATAAAATACGTAATCATCGCTCTAAGGGCAGACAACAAAGGAGAAGGAGGTATTTTGGCTTTATTCTCATTGGTTAAAAACCTCAAAAAAGGATGGCTGTATCTTATTGCTATTGTAGGGGCAGCAGCACTGGTTGCAGATGGAGTCATCACGCCATCGCTTACAGTGATGTCAGCTATTGAAGGTCTTGAAATTTATAATCCTCATACGCCTGTTGTTCCTATTACGATCGGAATTCTGATTGTCATATTTGTGGTACAGCAGTTTGGAACCAGCTTTATCGGGAAGTTTTTTGGCCCTGTAATGGTGGTTTGGTTCCTGGTTTTAGGTGGTTTGGGAGTAATGCATTTAAGTGAAAACTTCGAAATTCTGAGATCTTTCAATCCTTATTACGCGTATAAGCTTATTGTCAATTCTCCAAGCGCAATTGTTATTCTTGGTGCCGTTTTCCTTTGTACAACAGGAGCTGAAGCTCTTTATTCAGATTTAGGTCACTGCGGAGCTAAAAATATTAGAGTAAGCTGGGGATTTGTTAAAGTGATGCTTATCTTAAATTATCTTGGACAGGGAGCATGGCTTTTGACCAATCATGCTAAACCTGGATTTTCTGTGGTGAACCCATTCTTTGGAATCATGGAAGAATGGATGATTGTACCGGGTGTAATTATGGCGACTGCAGCAGCTATTATTGCAAGTCAGG
Organism: Chryseobacterium sp. OV279; assembly: GCF_900128945.1. GTDB lineage: Bacteria > Bacteroidota > Bacteroidia > Flavobacteriales > Weeksellaceae > Chryseobacterium. Next base: position 648,642 of record NZ_FQUD01000001.1, read on the forward strand.
CCTTAATTACAGGTTCTTTTACCATCTTTTCTGAGGCGATGTCACTTAATTTATGGCCTAATCAGAAAATTGATTACCCTTCCGGAGTTAAAGGACAAATGTATATTCCAAGAATCAATTGGGGACTTTTGATCTTATGTATTATCGTAGTATTACATTTTAGAGAATCAGGGAAAATGGAAGCCGCCTATGGATTGTCCATTACGGTAACAATGCTGATGACAACGATCCTGTTGGTTTTCTGGTTGTTAAAACACAGAGTAAGCAAAGTACTAATCTTATTTTTCGCTTTAGTTTACATGGCGATTGAACTAGGGTTTTTCAGTGCCAATATTATCAAGTTCATGGAAGGTGGATGGATTACTGTAGTTTTAGCAGGTTCTATTGGGATCTCTATGTATGCATGGTATAATGGACGACTTATAAAAACAACATTTATCCAGTTTGTAAAAATAGAGAAATATGTATCGATCATAAAAGATATGAAGCTGGATGAAAGCATTCCAAAATATGCAACCAACCTTGCTTATTTGAGCAGAGCCAAGAGAAATGATGAGGTAGAATCTAAAATTATTTACTCCATCATCAAAAAACAGCCGAAAAGAGCAGATCATTATTTTATATTAAGTATTGTCAATCAGGAAGATCCGTATACTTTTAAATATACCGTGGACGAAATTCTTCCGGGAACTGTATACAAAGTCAATTTCCTTTTAGGATTTAAAGTAGACAGAAGGATCAATGATTATTTTAATATGGTGTTGAAAGATCTTATGGCCGATGGAACCATTCCTTCAAGAAGCAGCCATCCGTCTCTGAGAGCCCATAATATACCGCCGGATCTGAAATATGTGATTATAGATAATACATATATTAACGATATACTTTTAACGGTTAAACAGAAGATTGTACTCAATATCTACAACTTTGTGAAGTACATCGGAAGCGATGATTTCAAGGCCTGGGGAGTATCCTCACACAACGTGGAAGTGGAGTCTGCGCCTATCACAGAACTTACGATTTATGACAACAAGATTGAGCAGTCTGGCTTCATCCGTCACAACTCCTAAAAGTCCGGGTAGCAAACCATGAGGTCTATTTAAATAAAAATCAATAAATTTGTAGATAATTTTTTTGATGGATACAATACAAAAAGAAAAAAATATTGCCTTGATCAAGGATGTTTTAAGAAATTACCTGCTAGAAAAGGGTTTCAGAAACACACCTGAACGATATACGATATTAGAAGAGATTTATAATATGGATCATCACTTCAATGTGGATGATCTGTATCTCCTTATGATGCAGAAGAAATATCATGTTTCAAAAGCAACCATTTACAACACTATTGAAATTTTCCTTGATGCAGGGTTGATCCGTAAGCATCAGTTTGGAGAAAAAACATTGACCTCTTCATCTTATGAGAAGTCTTATTTTGACAAGCAGCATGACCATTTGGTGATCTACAAAAAAGGCTCTGATAAAGAAATTGAAGAAATTATCGAATTCTGCGATCCAAGAATCCAGGGAATAAAAGAAGCAATTGAAGAAGCATTTGGCGTAAATATTGATTCGCATTCGCTGTATTTCTATGGTACTAAGAATGATTAATCAATGAGAATAATCCTTTTTCTGTTAATTTTTATTTCTGCGTTCAGTTCCGCACAGGACAATAAAACGACGCAGGTGGATTCTTATGTTCAAAATAAAGGGAAAGCTACGCCGGTAGTACGCCCTGAAGATAAGGTGAAAATCATCCATTCCGATGAATTTAATAAAGACACCAAGTACGAAGGAAACCAGTATCTGGTAGGTCATGTTCAGATAGAGCATCAGGGATCTATTCTTTATGCAGATGAAGTTATTCTTTACAACGATCAAAGTATTGTAAAAGCCATTGGTAATGCTAAGTTGCAGAACGCAGACGGTTCCGTAATTACTGCCCATGAAATGGAATACAACGGAGCTACCCAGAAAGGGGTGGCCAGAAAAGACGTTGTTCTTACTGATCCTAAACAGACCATTAAAACAGATATCCTTTATTACGACAAGCTTGCCAATCAGGCTTATTTCAATACAGGAGGGACAATTAGTGACGCACAAAATGTGATGTATACGAAATCGGCTACCTATTTCCTCGATACCAAAATGATTGATTTTGTTGGGAATGTGAAAATAGACAGTCCTGATTATATCATTGAAGGTCCCAATATCAAACAGAACCAGAATACAAAAGTAGCTGAGTTCTTTGGACCGACTACCATCACCAACCGCGCCAATCCTAAAAACAGAATCTACACCGAAAGAGGAACCTATAGAATGGAGACTAAGGAAGCTTTCCTTAACAAAAACTCCAAGATCTTTTATAACGACAAGATCCTGACTGGTGATGATATGTATTTTAACAATATCACAGGTTTCGGGAAAGCAACCGGAAACGTTACGCTGGATGATCCTAAGGAAAGAAGATACATCAAAGGAGGATATGGAGAAGTTTTCCAAAAGAAAGATTCAGCCATGATGACCAAAAGTCCTTATGCTGTTAAGATCATGGAAAAAGACTCTATCTATTTTGCAGCAGAAAAAATTCTTTCTTACCAGAGACCGGATTCAGCCGATATTACTATTAAGAAAAGCTTTTTAAGAGCCTATAAAAAAGGACGTATCTTCAAATCCAATGCGCAGGGAAGAGCAGATTCCATCGCTTTCAATGAAACAGACGGGATCATGCATATGTATACCAACCCCATTCTTTGGAGTGGCGAAAAACAGGTAACCGGAGACAAAGTGGAAGCCTATTTCAATACAAAAACTGAAAATATAGATTCACTGAAAGTAATCGGAAATGCCTTTGCCATCAGTAAGGTGGATTCATTGAACCTTAAAGATGAATTCAACCAGGTGAAAGGAAAATTCATGACCGTTTACTATCATAATAACGAGATCAAAGAAGCGAGAGTCGTTGGGAATGCCCAATCCATCGCTTATGTGGACGATGTAGATCAGGAAACCAAACAGCCCCAGAGAATAGGAATTACGCTTTCTACCTGTGGAATCATTGGAGCTTTATTTGAAGAAACCGGATTGCAGATTATATCATGCAGCATAGGTGCCAATTCAGATACCTATCCCATGAGTATGATAGAACCGGACAAAAGAAAGTTCTCCGACTTCAACTGGAATACCAAAGACCGGATCAGAAAATGGCAGGATATCCTGGTAGACAGTCCTAATAACGAAGAAATTAAATATACTTCCGATAATGAGTTGTTTAATAAAGCTCAGGAAGCTGTAGATAAAGCCAAAGCCAAAGAAGAGGCCAAGAAACCGAAACGGGTGCGAAAATAAGAAACAAAAATTTTCAACGAAAACATTAAATCACCATTTTTTAATAAGAAATGGTGATTTTTTTTGACTCAAAAAGTAGAATTATTTTCAAAATCTAGTAAAATTATAGACTTTTATTCCAAAAGTAAGCATAGGGACTACTATCGAAATTCCTTTTAAACTCTGGGTTTTTAGCCATTGCTTATATTATTAACATTAATTTTTCACTAAGGTTGTTCTTTGAATACTAATATTTTATAAATTTAATACACCTAGAATGATAAAAAAATTTAAAAATGAAAATCAACTATTTCCTCTTGGTTCCTATTCTTTGCTTTATAGGGATCAACGCACAGGTTGGGATTGCAAAAGCACCCGGATTTCAACCTGACGAAAGAACACTTCTGCATGTAAAACAAGACAACAATGCAGCACGGATGCCCAGGTCCAACACAGCAGCAGTTCTGCCAGTCTCTGCTACCGGTACTACTGGAAACGGTACCCAAAGTTCCATTATCTTCAACAGAGAAACCGGAAGTATTGTTCAGAATGACGGTGCCACCTGGAAAATTTCAGATCCCATCGTGACGACCTTGAAAAACAACAAAATGGCACGTTTTATAAGAAGTGCTGCCATCACTGCAGATTGCGGAACCTGCGGATTGGGATGTGGAGGCGTCAACCGGCTTTGCCCACAGGCCGGAGGGGCGGTAGATGTTCCTTTTACAAGTGTGAGCCCAAGTTATAATGATATTACAGCAGATGTCTCGCTTGCCGCTGCTACCAGTAATGTCATTAATATCAAAACAAAAGGATTGTATAAGATCTCCTTTAAAAGTGGTGCGATTGATGTGAAGACACCGGCTCTCTGTGTAGGTGTAACCATTAATCTATACTCAAAGGTTGATCTGGAAACAAGTACAGCGGCCACTCCAACTACCTGGAGACCTATTACAAACAATTCGACAAGTTCTACCAGCGGTGCACTGTCCTTAGGAAGTTTATCACCGGGATCTATTGATGTAGGGCAGTCATTGGTTCTTACCTATATAGGCAGCTTTGAAGCAGGGGATAATTTACGCCTCAGGTTTTATGGAAACCAGAACATTGGAACAGGTGTTTGTACCGGTATTATTGGAGGAAATGTATTGTCTTTTTCAATGAATACCACAGGAAATGCCGTGTCAGAAATTATTGTCGAAAAAATAAATATGCAATAAGATGAAAAAGATCCTATTAATTGTAGTGCTTTTATTTCAATATGGCATAAACGCACAGGTAGTGATTGGGGACAATATGGTCAGCAATCAGAATATAGTAAAAGTAAAGGATGGAACTAGGGGAGTAATTCTTCCATATTCCACGACCTTTACTGCTTTTCCCAAGTATGACGCTGCATCATCAGATCTCTTTAGTGATTATCCCAATCTTGTAGGTGGTCTTATCTACAATAAAGCTGATGACCAATATTATAAATATGACGGTTTTGCCTGGAATCCTGCAAGACAGATACAGGGGATTTTTCAGCCTAAAGGTTCAAGACTGGGTATTTCTTCGGGAATTACCATTCCATGTTTAGCTTTCGGTCTTGGAATATGCCTTTCTCTGGGGGCTCCGGTTTATCTTGCCCCGGACAATAAAAGCCAGGTGCTTGTAGATAATCTGCTTCTGAAAAATGCAAGCTCGGTGACGGTGAAACAAAACGGAATGTACGATATAGCCGCAGCTCTTGGTTTCACAGGAGGCAGTGTGGGTGCACAATTGGGAGTTACCGAATTTAAATTGACACTACAGGTAAAATATACGCCGGCTTCAGACTGGGAAACCATCGTTACCAAGACGAACTATTCTCTGGTATTTATCATCGATACTCAGGGTAGTAAAACATCCAGCTTTGCACAGACCGTATCTTTACCTGCCGGTGCTGAACTGAGAGTTGTTCCTACCATAACAACTGTTGGAGGCTCAGGAGGATCTTTGTCTGCTTACGGGACAGACAGCAATTCTATAAACTCATATATCGGAGCACGTTTAATTAAAGCCTACTAACCATGAAAAAATATATATTCTGCCTGTTCATGTTTTCATTAACGATGTACAGTGCACAAGTCAATTTTACCAATATACCCAATCCTGATTCCAACGCCAATGGTAACGATCAGGTAATGATGTATATCACCAATACAAGTGAAGCGACAGGGGTTAAAGGTTTTGGATTACCTGCTGTTGATACTCCTACAGATTTGCCTAACACGGGCGTAAATGCACCTGCAACCAGAATAGAAGCTTTGCGCGGAATGCTTCTGTTTGTAAAAAGCACAGGCGAAGTAATGGTATTCGATGGGCTCGTTTGGAGTAAAGCTTTTGAAATAGAATCTGATAATGTTTCCAGATTTGCAATAAATCCGGTCAATACCAGTTCAGGTTCCGTGATGCTTCCCATCAGTTCTTTGATTGATAAGCCTAATTTTTTAGCAGATCCGTTAAAGCTTAAAACCAATGCAGCAACAACAGGTGCAGATCTGAACAGGCTTTATATCCGTCAGAGCGGTTTGTACAGAGTGAACGTAAGTCTGAATTTTACCGGAGCAGCCGGCGCATTCAGCAGCAGATTAGGGGCAAGTTTGTATGTGAACGATGCCAAGAGATTTCAGCTTTTGGAAAACACAGTGAATTTCGATGGGACAATTCGGAAAATCAGCTTAGATTTTTCAGTATATATCGTTCAGGGACAGTATATTACCCTGGAGGCGATTTCTGAACTTGGAGGAACAACCGCCTATAACGTCATTAACAACAGCTTTGTGACGGTGGAAAAAGTACTTTAAATCAGCTTTCTACTTTTTATTATTTATATTCAATTGCCCTTGAGATCATCAGGGGTAATTTTTTTATTCCCGGCAGATAATTTCTGCATGTGCCGAATCTTTTTTAGCTTTGCTGAAAATTTCGCGACAATGGAGATGCACAAGGACTTTTTTATATATCAGGCACAGACTACAAAATTTGCAGCAGGTTTTGAAGTTGAAAAAGCAGAGGGAAGCTATATCTACGGAACAGATGGAAAAAGATATCTGGATTTTGTGGCCGGCGTTTCTGCCAATACTTTGGGACACTCGCATCCTAAGGTGGTGAAAGCCATCAAAGAACAGGCAGACAAATATCTGCACGTCATGGTGTACGGAGAATATGCACAGGAAAAACCGATCGCATTGTGTAAACTCCTGGCAGAATCTACGCCCGATCCTTTGGAAATCACTTATCTGGTGAACAGTGGGGCAGAAGCGATTGACGGCAGTCTGAAGCTGGCCAAACGCTATACTGGTAGAGAAGAAATCGTTTCTTTTAAAAACTCATACCACGGGAATACACACGGAGCTTTGAGCGTATCAGGAAACGAAACCCATAAAAGAGAATTCCGTCCGTTACTTCCGATGGTCAGCTTTATTGAATTCAATAATGAAAATGATCTTGACCAGATTACAGAGAAAACAGCATGCGTCATTCTGGAAACCATTCAGGGGGCAGCAGGATTCTTAGTTCCTGAAGGGGACTATCTGATTAAGCTGAAAAAAAGATGCGAAGAAGTAGGAGCTCTTCTGATTCTTGATGAGATCCAGCCCGGATTCGGTAGAACAGGGAAATTATTCTCTTTCGAGCATTTCGGAATTGTTCCGGATATTCTTGTCATGGGCAAAGGAATGGGAGGCGGAGTGCCGGTAGGTGCTTTTATGAGTTCGAAAGAAATCATGGAAACCCTTTCACATTCCCCTAAATTAGGACATATTACAACGTTTGGAGGAAACCCATTGATCGCAGCAGCCAGCCATGCTACTTTGAAAGAAGTTCTGGAAAGCGGACTGATGGAAGAGACCACTGAAAAAGAAAAACTGTTCAGAGAACTTCTGGTCCATCCGAAGATTAAAAATATTAATGGAATGGGGCTGATGCTGGCCGTTAATCTGGGAACACCTGACTACACCCTTGCCGTAGCCAAAAAATGCATGGAAAAGGGCCTTATTGTATTCTGGCAGCTCTATAGAAATGAGTACATGAGAATCTCCCCGCCGCTTACCATCTCACTAGAAGAAATCAGACAGGGATGCCAGATCATTCTGGATGTTCTGAACGAAGATTAAATGATACAGTCTCTCCACACCGGAGAGATTTTTTTATGCATCACATGGCTTTTTTTATGCTGAAAATCATATTCTACAGCGTTTTAAAACCAGTGATAAATATCATGAAGATTCTTTAAAAAAGTAATTGCTTTTTTGTGTAATAAAAAAATTAATTTATATATTGCGGGACGATAAAAACAAAGATTATATGGCGAAACATAAAGTCCATTACGAATTTCCAATGCATTGTTTATCAGAGATTTTATACGAATATCTGGCAACAGCGGAGGGGCTATCTGAATGGTTTGCGGATGAGGTTACAGAGAAAGGCGATGATTTCTTTTTTAGCTGGGGCGGAGGACCTGCCGAAAAGGCCACTTTGATTAGATATAAGCCGGAAGGTTTCGTACGTTTCAGATGGGAAGAAGATGAGGGGACTAAAAATTTCTTTGAAATGACTATCACAATAGACGATATTACAGAAGATCTGGCTCTGAATATTACAGATTTCTGCGAAGAAGGTTCTGAAGAAGAGAATGCATTGTACTGGGAAAACCTGATAGAAAACCTTAGAATAAAATTAGGTGCGGCATAAGCCGGACGCTATTAAATGGTAAAACTGATGAACGATTTATCGTTCATTATTTTTTTATAAATAAATCACATCAAAAATTGGAAAATCAATATTTTACATCAGACGGATTAAATGTAAAGAATAGAGCGTTCCTTTTGGGCGACGCAGTGAAGGTTTCTTTCTTCGTAAGAAACGGAGGACTGATCATGGATGAAGAGTGCTATTTCTTCCTGATGGCTTCCATGAGAAAGATGAGAATGAACATTCCGCTTACCTATACGCTGGAGTTTTTTCAGACCCTTTTTCATAAAGATGTTATCGATGGTAAAGGAATTAAAAACGGAATTATCAATTTTCAGGTTTTCAGGAATAATGATGCTGTAACGGTTTCAAAATCTTCAGTATCCTATTTCTACGAAGTAACAGAGTCAGATGATGTGCTTACTGTTCATCAGAGACCTCTGGAAATGGACCTTACCAAGGAAATCAATGTTAATAATAATTTATTAAGCAACATCAGGGTTCACTCCCCGGAAAATATTTACGGAGGCATCTATGCGGAAGAAAATGATCTGGATGACGTGATTCTGCTTAATCCCAATAAAAGAATTGCACGTACTACTTCAGGAAATCTATTGTTCCTGGAAGGCAATGTGATCAAAGTTCCCAAGCAGTCTGAAGGCGCATACATTTCTCCTTTGATGGAAAATTTTGTCACTTTCCTGCATAAAAATAACCTTGCAGATATTCAGGAACACGAAATTATTGCTTTTGAATCACAAAAAGCAGAAGAGATTTTAATGATCTCCGACGAGAAAGGCATATTTTCTGTAGGTAAAATAAGAAATAAGACGTTTGAAAGCTCCCGTTTTATAGAAATGGTGGAAAGCTGGAAAAATAGTTTTCAATAAATTGACAAACCCGGTAAACAACAAAGTACCCAAGTCCTTTACCGGGTTTTATTCTGAATAATCAGAAATTGTTTCTTTATTTAGTATTCACGGATGATGTCTGTGAATTTTTGTGCGATTTCTTTCTGTCCCTTTTCACTGGTGACATACTCTCTTTCTTTGGTATTATTCATAAAGCCAAGCTCTACCAAAACTGCAGGAGCTTTTGTCTCTCTCAGCATATGGAGATTGCGTTCCTCTACTTTGGAAACATCAAATTTCTTTGAAATTTTTTCAGCAAGTTTTTTTGAATTTTCAGTATTCTGAATATATACCTCAGTTCCCTGTTTTGGAGTTTCCTTCTCTGGATTGCTGTTCATATGAAGAGAAATAACGATCTCCGGATTCAGCTTGTTGATCATAGCTGTTCTCTCCTGAAGAGTAGGATAAGCATCGGAATCTCTGGTGAGAATGACCTCATACTGATCCTGATTCTCATTGAGCTTCTTGATTTCTTTAGCAATATTTACAGTGATCTCTTTTTCGGAGACTTTCCCATAAACAGATCCCGTGTCATTTCCGCCATGTCCGGCATCTATAACGATGTATTTTTTGTTAATTGGGGTAAATGATAGAAATGAAGCGGAAAATGCTGATAAAGCGAGTAGTTTAAATCCTCTCATGGTAGTGATTTTTGGTTGTTCAAATAACGTGAATTCTTTCTTTAAAATTGGTTAACATAATCTTAAAGTTTGTTAATGTTTTCACATCGTATTAAAAACGAATTCAGTTAGTTAAGTGAAATATCCTCAGGTGAGTTGGCCCAAAGCAGATATTCCCCACCCAGATTCTGCATAATTGATTTCCAAAGCGTTTGGTCATTGGGGAGCGTATAATCAAGATTATAGACATCCACTACCGTCCAGAGCTTTCTCTGAACTTCCTCATCAAGTTGTCCAGCCGCCCATCCTGAATAGCCGGAGAAGATTTTTACATCATTAATGCTCAATTCCTTATTAAGAACTGCACTGATGATGCTTTCAATATCTTCCGTGATATAGAAATCCTTGCTGATCTCAGAATAGATCTCAGTGACCTTCTTTTCTTTAACAATAAAAAAGACCTTATCGTTCTCCACAGGTCCACCGTCATAGACCTCTATTTTGAAGTCAAAAAAGTTTTTGAACTTACTACTCATCTGGCTGTTTTTCTTGTTTAAAATCAACCCAAATGCGCCGCTTTCGTTATGCTCAACGATCAGCACGACGGATCTCGAAAAAATATCTCCGGAAATGTCAGGGGTGGAAATTAATATTTTACCTTTGTATGAGTAATTCATACTCAAATTTAATAAAAAATATTTATGGAAAACCTGCACGACAAAAGAAAAGTGTATGAGAAATCCCAACTTATTGAAAGTGAGATAAAACAAAATCCCATTGAACAGTTTAGAGACTGGTTTTTGGACGCCAGCAATAGCCCAACGGTCTCTGAAGCCAATGCCATGGCGGTTTCTACCTTAGAAGAAGACGGATGTCCGAGGACAAGAATGGTGCTGCTTAAAGAATACACCTACGAAGGCTTTATTTTCTATACCAATTACGACAGCAGAAAGGGAAAAGCAATAGAAAACAACCATAAAGCCTGCCTTCATTTTTTCTGGCCCAACCTGGAAAGACAAATCATCATCAAAGCTGATCTTGAAAAAATAGCTGAAAACCTCAGTGATGGATATTTCCATTCAAGACCGAAAGGAAGCCAGCTTGGAGCCGCTGTATCTCCGCAAAGCCACGTGATTCCAAATAAAGAATACCTGGAAGAAAAATTAAAAGAACTCGAAAAACAATACGAAAACAGCGAAGTACCAAGACCAGCCAACTGGGGCGGATATATCGCAAAACCGTACGAGATTGAATTCTGGCAGGGCAGACCCAACCGTCTCCACGACAGGATTATTTATCAGTTAGAGGATCTGGACTGGAAGATTTCACGACTGGCACCGTAGGAATTAGAAGCTAGAAATTAGAGATTAGAGATTAGAGATTAGAAGTTAGAGATTAGAAGTTAGAAAGTGGATGCCGGAAAATGGAAGTTCTGGTAGAGAAATTAAAGCATAGTGGTCTTTTCTATTATCTATTGAATCTAATTTTCTATGTCTAAAATGATATTATTTAAAATTCAATAGGAGTGGGCTTTAGCCCGCTCTTTTTTATATGCAGTCTTTTCAATTTAAAGAAATGTGGATTTTGTTTAATATAGTTTCTATTTATAAAAAAGAGATATCATTAATATTCAATAGGAGCGGGCTTTAGCCCGCTTTCAATTTCCAGACATTACAAAGGCTTTAGCCAAAACCTAAAAATGAAAAGAAAAACATAAGAGAATTGGTAAACAATTTCTTCCGCATTCTACGGATGACACTATTTCTGGGTGGCTGAGGTCCTCGAAGCCACCTATGACCACAAAAAAAGCCGCTTCCTAAGAAACGGCCCTTGAATTTTTTTAATCTGAATGATTATTTTTTCTTAGCACCAGAAACTGCATTAGATAAATCAGCTCCTGCTTTGAATTTAGCAACTTTTTTAGCAGCAATTTTGATCGGTTTTTTAGTTGCAGGGTTGATACCTTGTCTAGCAGCTCTCTCAGCTACTGAGAAAGTACCGAAACCTACTAAAGAAACTTTTCCGTCTTTTTTCTTTAGAGTAGTAGTTACATTACCAATGAATGATTCTAAAGCAGCTTTAGCTGCAACTTTAGTGATTCCTGCATCTTTTGCGATTGCGTCGATTAATTCAGACTTGTTCATAATTTTTAATATTAAAGTTAGTTCGTAATTATAGCAAATATAATACTATTTTCTAATTGTGCAATTATTTTATTAAAAGTTATAAAATTTTTTTGCTTTTCGGGGAAAACAGTTAAAATATGATAATTTGACTTTTCACGTAAAATCTACGTTACGGCTCACTAAAATCATGCCAAATGCTTATGAGTATTGACTTTAGCAAAAAATTAATATTATTTCCTTCATTTATTAAATCCTGAATTTCGTATAAAGTATTAATATTTTTAATGATATGTTTGCATAATTTATAAATAATGACTTCAAAACTTGTGTAATATAAAATTAAATGACTGGGTCTGTGGGAGTTTTAAATTGATTTCAAAAGGCGGATTTATTAATTTTTATTAATAAATTTGCAACATGTTAATAGAAGTTTTCAAGTCTAAGATCCATAGGGTACGGGTTACGGCCTCAGACCTTAATTATATTGGGAGTATAACGATCGACGAAGATCTTATAGAAGCTGCCGGTCTGGTAGTGGGAGAAAGGGTCTATATCGTCAATGTCAACAATGGAGAGCGTTTTGATACCTACGTTATCAAAGGGAAAAGAAAATCCGGAGAAGTATGCCTGAACGGGCCTGCCGCAAGAAAAGTACAGCGTGATGATATCATTATTATCATTGCTTATGCGCAGATGACACCTGAAGAGGCTAAAGTCTTCCAGCCGAAGATTGTTTTCCCGGATGAAAAAACAAATCTCCTAACTTAATTCATGGATAAAAAATCAAAAAATCCTTTAAAATCAATACTAACAATAGTAATATCGCTTGCTTTTGCAGGCTTTTTTTTATGGCTTGCCTTAAAAGGTCTTGATTTTAAAGTGATCAAAGCATCTTTGGCGAAAGCTAATTATCTCTGGGTACTTTTCGCATCTGTATTTGGTATTCTGGCTTACTGGTTCAGAGCTGTTCGCTGGAACCTGATGCTGGAACCCATGGGACACCGGATTTCAAATTCAAATTCATTATGGTCCATATCTTTTGGGTATCTGATGAATCTTACCATTCCAAGAAGTGGTGAGCTGGCAAGAGCTACCGCGTTATATGGTGTGGAAAAAGTTCCGGTTGACAAGTCTTTCGGAACCATCATTCTGGAAAGGGTGGTAGACCTTATATGTATGATGGGTTTTCTGGGACTGACATTACTCTTTAAATATGAAGCGATTCTGTCTTTTTATGAAAATTCAGGCGTTAATATTAATCCAAATAAGGTATTGCTGGTTCTTTTGATACTGGCTGCAGGTACGGTGGGATTCTTTGTATTTAGAAAGAAACTTGCAAACGTTCCGTTTTTAGGGAAGATCGTGAATTTTATTGACGGAATTTTCGAAGGATTGGCAACCATATTTAAGCTGAAAGAAAAAGGGAAATTCATCCTGTATACGTTAGGAATATGGATTTCTTACTACTTTGCAGCGTACTTAGTATGCTTCGCACTTCCTGAAACTTCCAATTTCACTATTGCTGATGGTTTTTTCATTATCGTTGTCGGCACCTTGGGAATGATTATTCCTGCCAGTGGCGGGATTGGGGCTTTCAATCTGGCGATGAAGTTCGGATTTATGGCTCTTTTTATTTCAATGGGTAAAAGTGCTGAATTAGGGGGCGAAATGGGACTTACCTATTCGTTTATTTCACTTCCGTTGCAAATCACCATTATGCTGGTCATGGGACTGATCTCTATTCCGATGCTGGCTAAAGCAAGAGAAAAAGCAGTTTCCGATCAGGAAGTTAAAAATTAATTGTACAGAAATTTTTTAATCTACAGAAGTCCGGTTTTTTAGCCGGATTTTTTTTATGCCGATTTTACGCCCATCAAAAACCTATAAGGTTTATTTTTTTCGGCATATCAAATCAAAATAGAAAGCCGATTTGTTGAAGCTAACATCTTATGTTAAAACCCTATTAAAATTAAACATTTATACTATTGATCGCACGCCATTTATTTTTTTATCAATAAATTTGGTCAATTCACAAATCAAATTTATCTTAAACAAAAAATAATTAATAATCTAAAACACTATGGCAATTAATTTACAGAAAGGACAAAAGATCGATATAGGACTGACAAAAATGACGATAGGACTGGGTTGGGACCCGAATGAAGGGACAGGTTTCGACTTCGATCTGGATGCTTCTGCCATCATGATTGACTCCGACAGAAAATTAATCAATGAGGAATGTTTTGTTTTTTATAATAACCTTCAGTCTCCGGACGGTGCACTGACTCACACAGGAGATGATCCGAGCGGTAAAAACAGCGATGGTGACGATGATGAGGCGATTATTGTCGATCTTGAAAAAGTAGATCCGAAAGCGGAAGAAATACTTTTCGTGGTTACCATTGAAGATTTTGAAAGAAGAAAACAGAACTTCGGACAGGTGAGAAATTCATACATCAGAATTGTGGATAACAGCACCAACCAGGAGATCGCAAAATATGAACTGGATGAGGATTTTTCCATCGAAACCGGTGTAGAATTCGGAAGACTGTACAAAAGAAACGGAAGCTGGAAATTTGAAGCTTCAGGAATCGGTTACAGAGCAGACCTTGCTTTCTTCCTTGAGAAATACTACAAAGGACAGATCATTAAATAATTATATTTTCAAATACACAAAACGATAACTATGGCAATTAATTTACAGAAAGGTCAAACGATTGATTTAAGAAAAAATGACCGTGGAGAAAGTGTTTACGATCTTTCAAAAGTAACGATCGGTTTAGGATGGGATGTAAGAAAGCAGGGCGGTTTCTTTGGGAAACTGTTCAGCAAAGAAGCAGAATATGATCTTGATGCTGTTGCATTTCTTTTGGATGGAAACGGTAAAGTAGCCAATTTGGGAAAAACGGTGCAAACGAATGACGGAAGACAGATCGCGTTGTATCAGGGTGATGTAATTTTCTTTAATTCCATGCAGCATCCAAGCGGAAATATATGGCTGACCGGAGACAACAGAACCGGTGCCGGAGATGGTGATGATGAACAGATCATCGTTAAACTTGACCAGCTGGATGAAAGCTATCAGAAAATATTATTCCTGGTGACCATTTATCAGGGAAAACAAAATAACCAGCATTTCGGAATGATCGAGAATGCCTTTATCAGAGCAGTAGATGCGAAAGGTAAAGAGATTACAAAATACAGCCTTTCAGGTGATTCCAGTATGAATGGTAAATGTGCAATGGTTTTTGCTGAAGCTTACCGTCACAATGGCGACTGGAAATTCCGTGCTATCGGAGAACCTCACCAGACGGATAACTTTATAGAAATCCTGAAGCAGTACGCTTACAGCAATTAAACCTGAATATATTTATCAAACTAAAAAGCCGGCAGGGAAGTTTTCAACTTCCGCTGCCGGCTTCAGAATTAATACCATACCATGAGCAGGAGATTATTAGCATACTTTTTACTGGATACTTCAGGTTCTATGAACGGAGAACCCATCCAGGCACTCAATAACGGATTTAACGGGCTGATAAGCATGCTCCGTGCAGATCCGCAGGCGATGGACAGTCTTCATCTGAGTGTGATCACTTTCGACCGTGAGGTTAAAAACATCATTCCATTAACAGATCTGGCCAGTTTTTACCCTATGGAAATCACCTGTCCGGATAGTGGACCTACCCATACCGGTGCGGCATTGGAGATGGTTTCAGAGTTGGTGAAGAAAGAACTGATCAAAGGTTCTTCGGATGAAAAAGAAGACTGGAGACCGTTACTTTTTATATTTACCGACGGAAAACCATCCGATATCCAGAAATACAGACAGATGATCCCTGTGATCAGAGATCTGGAATTTGGGGCTATCGTAGGCTGTGCTGCGGGTCCAAAAGCAGATGAGCAGTTCCTGAAGGAGCTTACAGACCATGTTGTAAAACTGGATACCACCGATGCGATCACGCTTTCCTCATTTTTCAAATGGGTAAGTTCATCCATCACGATGGGAGGAAAATCGCAGGGAACGGGAGAAAGTACACCGTTGCCACCGCCGCCATCCGAGCTTAATATTATTATCTAAATCACTTGTCTTACTATAAATCATGAGAAGACTTCCCATTTATTTTTTAGTCGATGTCTCCGAATCTATGGTTGGAGAACCTATTGAGCAGGTACAGGAAGGTATTGCCAATATCATCAGAGAATTAAAGAAAGACCCGTATTCCCTGGAAACGGTCTATATTTCCATTATAGGTTTCGCGGGAGAGGCTGAGGTCATTACGCCGCTTCAGGATATCATCAGTTTTTATCCGCCTAAAATCCCGATTGGAAGCGGAACGTCGCTGTCTCAGGGACTGATTAAATTGATGGACTGCATAGACAGGGATATTGTGAAAACAACTTACGACAGAAAAGGCGACTGGAAACCTATTGTTTTTCTTTTTACAGACGGCGTTCCTACCGACGATGCCACAAAAGCGATTGAAAGATGGAACAATAAGTACCACGGGAAGTCCAATACGATCGCAGTGTCGATAGGAGAAAACACCAATTATAAACTGCTTGGGACATTGTCTGACAACGTTTTGCTGTTTAATAATTCTGATGAAAATTCCTATAAAGAATTTTTCAAATGGGTAACAGATTCCATTAAAACAACCAGCCAGAGCGTTACCGAAGCCAATAAAGAAGGCATCAATCTTTCCAAGATCGATTCTATTATTCTCGAAAAAGTAGATACTGAACTGGAACAGAAGTTTCCGGACAATAATTTTGTTGTTTTGAACGGGAAATGTTCAGAAACGGAGAAACTCTATTTGATGAAGTTTAAAAAGACATTCGCCGAATCAAGTATACCGGGAATGTCTACCAGATATTACAGACTGGATGGAGCCTATAAAATTGACGAAAAATCCTATTACAGGCTTTCCGCTTCCCAGAAAAATAATCTGAAAATTTCGATTGAAGAACTGCAGGGAGGAACATCTTGTCCTCACTGTGCCAATCCCATCGCATTAGCAACCTGCTCATGTGGCGGAATTCACTGCCTGAAAGGAGAAGGGTACAACAAATGCCCATGGTGCGGAACTTCGGATTATTACGGATTTTCCAGCGAAGGATTTGATATTAACCGAACTTTGGGATAACGAAAAGAAATCCTATTGCCGAGACCCCACACAAAACCATGGAAAAAGCTCTTATTTACAGAGAAAAAGAGGAATTTAAAGAAGTTCATCTGGTACTTAAAAATGCCAGTTCAAAGCAGTTCTATGAATACCATTTTGAGCTGGATGACTTTCCGAATATAAAGATTAAAAATATCGCCCATCTTCAGGAGACAGGACTTACTTTCGAAAACAATATAATATCGGGAATTCCGTATGTAAACAGTGTCCATGATCTGGATATTGAATTCTATCATATCCATGATGAAAACAGTACGGAGATCAAGAAAGTGCATCTGTTCATCAATGCTGACCCGAAAGACCTTTGGAAGAACATTCCATCCGACACCAACGATGTCTATCATAAACCTGATGAAACATCCCATAAAGGGAAATTTCTGGATAAAAAAATCACTGTTGTTTCGAAAAGAGGACGTTCCCATGCTCATGAAGGAAAATTCAGGGATGATGATTTTGCCGTAAACGAACTTTCCGGAGGCTGGAATATTGTTTCCGTGGCAGATGGTGCCGGTTCTGCTGTTATGGCAAGAGAAGGGTCAAGACTGGCGGCAGTTTCAGTGAACAGCTTTTTCAATTCAGATGAAATTTTAAACAGAATCGAAAGAAATGTTGAAATCGTTTACAGTAGTTCTGAGTCATCAAAAGAAATACGGTCCGAAGCCAGAGAAAATATCCTAAAACTTCTGTATGAAGCAGTTTTACATGTTTATCATGTTTTGGATCAAACGGCAGCAGAACATTCATTTTCTATAAAAGACTTCCATACAACGCTGATTTTTGCCCTGACAAAAAAGTTTGATTTCGGTTATGTCATCCTCACTTTCGGAGTGGGAGACTGCCCGATCAACCTGATCAGTCCTGATTTTTCTGACGTAAAGCTTCTGAATCAAATGGATGTTGGAGAATTTGGTGGCGGAACCCGTTTTATCACCATGAATGAGATCTTCAGCGATGATCCGGCTTCAAGGTTTGGAATCACCTGCGTGAATGATTTTTCCTATCTCGTACTGATGACAGATGGAATTTACGACCCGAAATTCATTACAGAAAATAAACTTGAAGATATCGACAGCTGGAAAGCATTCTTTAATGATCTGGCTGGGAACAATGATGACCGGACGAAAGTAGATTTTATTAACGATACCGACATTGACCAACAGCTTCTTACCTGGACCGATTTCTGGAGCCGCGGAAATCATGATGACAGAACCCTCGCCATAATCTATTAAACATGAAAAAGACCGTTAAAGTTGCTTCTATTCTGGATAACTCAAAATCCTATGAATATGTAGATGAAAGCCCTATCAGAGGCGGAGTGAAAGATGTCTATTTTTCGCCGGAAAGGGAATATGTGGTAGCATTTTACCGGACTCCTCTGGATGCCGGACAGAAAGAGCGTATCATGAGGATTGTTTCCACCTATCTCGGAAATATACAGAACGGGAATTCGTCAGATTACTTTCTGAATGAAATTTTCAGATGGCCGTATGATATCGTAGAAAAAAATAAACTGACGGGAATTGTGGTTCCTATTTATCATAAAAAATTCTTCTTTGCAAAAGGGTATATCGGATCAGATAATATTCAGGGGCAGGATAAAGTCGGGAAGTGGTTCACAGCTCCGATGTTCAGGAATCAACAGTATCCGCTGAGGCTGGATCATTCGGAACTTGGGGACTGGCTGAGCTATTTTCAGATCACCATCAATATCAGCCGGGGTGTGAAAAAGCTTCACCAGATGGGACTGGCGCATTCTGATCTTTCCTACAACAATATTCTGATAGATCCGGTGACAAAATCTGCCTGTATCATTGATATAGATGGATTGGTTGTCCCGAAACTCTTCCCACCGGAAGTTATCGGGACGGCGGATTTTATCGCTCCCGAAGTGTTAAAGACCAAGCATCTCAGCATGCAGGATCCGGGAAGGCATTTGCCCAACCAGAAAACAGATCTTCATGCTTTGGCGGTGCTGATTTACATGTATCTGTTCAGAAGGCATCCTTTGAGAGGAGGAAAAATCTGGGATCTGGATTCCGAGAAGGATGAAGTGATTTCTATGGGTGAAAAAGCTTTATTCATAGAACATTTCAGGGATCCATCCAATCAGGTGAAAGCAGATCATCTCAGAAAATGGGACGCATTCTGGGGTGATCCTCAGAAAATTCCTTTTACGGCTGCGGGTCCTTATCTTTCCGAACTGTTTAGAAAAGCATTTATAGACGGACTCCACGATCCGATCAGACGTCCAACCGCCAATGAATGGGAAACCGCCCTGCTAAAGACGGCTGATCTGATTCAGCCCTGTCACAATCCGGAATGTACCGAGAAATGGTATGTTTTCGACAACAGCAGCAATCCTAAATGCCCTTTCTGCGGAACACCACACCGGGGAACGCTTCCCGTACTGGATCTGTATTTTAAATTTGATGATGAGGTTTGGAAACCTGAAAACCACCGGCTGATGGTTTACAACAACCAGTATTTATTCAAATGGCATGTGTCAAGAAAGGTCATCAGAAATGAAAATCTTACGATGCAGGATAAAATGCCTGTCGGATATTTCACTTTTCATGAAGGGAGATGGGTACTCGTGAATCAGAGTCTGACTTCGATGAAAGATGTTACGGAACAGAAAGAGATTCCACCCGGATCTATGGTGGAACTGACAGATGGAAAGAAAATACTTTTGTCTGCCGAAGAAGGCGGGAGACTGATCTTTGTTACTTTGGCAAATCAATAGCGTGAGATAATTGTTAAGTGAAACAATTGATATCAACTGCTTTATTTTGGGTATCAGAATTATCTTCAGAAAATCGTTTAATCAGTAAGTCGGACTAAAATTTCTTCCGGTCTTTTTTTACGGGAATAATTCCTGAAAAATAGAACCGGAAGAAAGTGTAATGTACCTGTCAGGCTTTTCAGCTATTTCAATTATTTTTTAGCGACACTTATTACAGAATATGAGCCGTTTGTGTCTCTTATTCTTAAAAAGTATTTGCCTTTTAAGTAGGAAGTCATTTTAATGTTTCCTTTGTTATCCTCATTTGAGCCTGCTGATTTTTGAGTAAACAGCAATTTCCCTGTGACATCATAAAGATCTAATCCACTGATAAGTTCTGTGGAAGTGATATTCAATACATCGCTGCATGGATTCGGAAAAACCTGGATCTTACCTTTTGCTTTATTTATGGTATCGTCCACGCCTAAAGCCGGAAAGGTTAGATTAATCCTGCTGTTGTAGTATTTGTTCTGGGCCATAAGCATGTGAACAAATGTAAACTGAGTTTTTGAGGCTGAAGTTAATTCTATCTCATGATAGCCTCCAGGTGGAATGTTGACAGGAATACTGCTTGCTCCGTCATTGATAAAGCTGCTGTTTTGTGAATTAATGGGATACGGTAAGTTATTGGTAAAACGTATTTTGTCACCAATAAGTACATTTTCACTTCGCTGGTAAAGAGAGCCGTCTGAGTTGTTATTATTGATGTTCAGAATAATAGTTCTGCCAAAGCTTTTTGGACTGAGAGCCATGAAGAAAAAGATCAGGGTCCATTGTAAAAGTAGTTTTGTTTGCATGTAAAAAAATTTAATTGTTAATAGGTATAAGATTAAAAAAAATGTTGAAACAGTGTAATGGGGCTGCATTCAGATCCCGGGACTTTCTAAAACTTAAGACAGGCTGTTTTTGAAATAATCAGCCTGTCCAAGTTGATAAAAACACATTAAAACGAATGAAAAAAATACTTTGACGATTTTTAAACGATTCGAAATTAGTCCTTTACATTAAGATATAATCCCCGAAAAAGAGGAGCAGAGCACAAACAGTAGATGATACGTAGACATTTGAAAAATTCATCTAAATTTATAGATGCTTACCATAACCTTGCAGGCTCAGCTATTTTGGATCGAAACCAGATTTCATGAAGGGAATATTGAAACGGAAAATTTCTGAACCCAGGGATATTTTGGTTGGGTATTCGAAACATGATGTTTTTTAAACAACATTTTAAGAGCATGTTGAGAATCGTGATTTAATTTTCAGAAAGTCCGATTGTATTTTAAATGTTTGATTATCATATTGTAGTAGGTAATACGTATATTGAAAACACGGTAAGTATTTTTATTTTAGCGTTAAATTAAACAGTCCCATAAAATGGCAAAAAAAATATTTTTTTACTTCTTCTCTTTGAGTATTTTTTTTACGTCTTACAGCCATGCTCAAAATCTTACAGATGATCAGCTAAAAAGAATGATACATGACATAGATATTATTCCTGCAAATGATAAAGATATTCTCAAGATTCAAAATATTATTGAAAAATGTGAGACTTGCGAAGGAACCGGTTACCTAAAAATGGCCCGGATTTATGCCAAAGACAATAATCAGGCAAAAGCGTTAGAGTATATAGAAAAAATAAACAGCCGGCAATTAATTACTGCAGATAAAAATCTGGAAGATTTTTTCAGTTTGAAATGTTTAATGTCCGGGATCTACAGGTCTTCCGGAAAATACATAAAAGCGCTGGACGAGCTTAATGAATTTTCTGCAGACCCACGGATCAAAAATTACCCGTATTATAATTATTTTATTTTATTATTGCGGGGAACCATCAATATATCGATGGAAAATAATGCGGAGTCCTTAAAATGTTTCAAGGAGGCATATAAAATTTCAAAATCGTGCAGAGAACAGAAAAATCTTGATTTGATACCCGGGAAAAAACAGAAATTTCAAATCGAAGACAGTTATAAATCCACAGCCTATCTGGCAGCCGGTTATCTCGATATGGGCAAACTGGATTCAGCCAGAATTTACATGAAAGAAGCCTTAGCGGATACCAATCATTTGGACGATGTAAGAAATGCAGATATTAAATATACCACATACCACGTGGCAGGATCTGTATACTTGGTTGATAAAGACTATCAGAAAGCACAGACCTATTATCTTATGGCCAAAAAAACCGAAGAGAAATATTTACCAAGGTATGACATGAAGCTGGCTGTATATACTGCATTGCTGGAATTATATGAAAGGGAAGGGAGGAAAGACAGTATCAATTACTATTTAAAGAAAATCGTCGAACTCCAGAAAAATAATAAAAAGAAAGATATTAATGTCAATAAGTCTATCGATATCGGGGACCGGAAGCAGATGCAAAATCTGGAAAACAGCAATAAGAGATTGGTTTATACGCTGGTCACCACGCTCGTTCTGGGTGCAGGGCTCATTTATTTTACATTCTTTTTTTATAAGAAATACAAAGAGAGGAGTCTGGATAAAAAAGATACTCCTTTAGATGATCTCACCGGAAAGGATCAGTATAATGAATCGTTTAAGGAAGTTGTTGTACTGGCCAAGCAAAATAAACCTGAATTTCTGACCAGATTTAACCAACTGTTTCCTGAATTTTCGGCGAAGATATTGTCCGTTAATGATACTGTTCAAAGCTCAGAACTAAGATTTTGTGCTTACCTGTATTTGAATTTTTCTACCAAGGATATTGCAGAATACACTTTTATTTCCGTGAGAACAGTACAGACAAAAAAATATAAATTACGAAAGAAACTAAATATCCCCGGCGATGTTGATATCTATATGTGGCTGAACGATTTAGTGAAATGATGGTAGTCTTCTAGACGGAAAATTCCATATAAAAAGAATGCTCATCCTCATTCACAGTCTTAAACCCCAGACTTGTATATAAATGTTGAGCTTTATTGGTTTTTAAGACGCTTAAGGCTACTGTTTTTCCTTCTGCTGAAGCTTCCTCCAGAATAGCTGTTAAAATCGTTCTTCCAAGTCCTTTACCCTGTTGGCTGGGATCTATCTGAAGCTGCAGCACTTCTGTTTTATCATCAGCTTTGTTGATCTTCAGTAATCCGGCCGGTTCATTGTTTAGAAGGATGATATGGGCTTTGTCAAACTGATACTGGATTCTCTGAAGCGTTGTTTCCTTGTCCGTTGGGAGGTTAGAATCTGCGTAATGCGGATTCATGGTTTTCGTTCTTAGATCAAGCAGATAATCGATATCGTTTTCTGAGGCTTTTCTGTAGGTGATAGTCGTGTTCATAAGTTGTATAGGAGATCCAATTTTGAGCCGGTATCTGCCCGGATTTATTAGGAATCTAAGATAACGATTCTTGCATTTTTTTCTGTATCAATTCTCAGTTTCATTTCAATGGACTGTTTAAAAAAAGCATAGGCATAGTAGATCGTCTGTGCGTAAGGACCCTTTTCATCAGAGGAACATTCTTTTATAAAATCACATTCACTTTCAATTTCTTTGAACAGAATCAGATTATTCTGATGGTCTGCCGTTATACGCTGGATGATGTCCTCTTCGTTTTTTGTAAAGTCATATTCATAACCGTCCATTTTTCTATCCAGGATCATTTTCATCAGCAGGATCATGTAATCATTGAATTCTAAAAAATCTGTTGAATCTATATTGACGCCGCCGTCACTATGCTTTAATCCATAATTCTCCAGTTCGTAAATGGGGAAATAATGCGTGTAGTTCCCATATTGAAACATATAGCTGGTACATACCGTTGAGGTAGGAAGCTCATAAAGCAAAATAATTCCATAACGGTTATACAAATCCCCGAGATGTTTTTCCATTGCGGAATAATTGCTCCCTGTATATTCTGAATATACCTCTTCACTCAGAAAAAGATTAATCTCAAACAGTTCATCGGGCGTTATGGTATTGATGTCACCTCTGACCTTTTCCAGTACTTTTTCAAACGTGACATCATACGTACCTATTTCTTTTTTTCTGCTTTCCAGAAAGGTTTTAAATGTTCTGGTGTGGAATCTTTTGTGCTGCAGATCCTCACAGAGACGGACAGATGCCTTCTCCTTATCAAACATATAAATTTCAGTATTTCTTCCCACGTAATTGTATGATCAACTATTTCAAACCTATTTTCAGACCCATTTCTTTTTTCATATGCAGCAGAACTTCTGCATTTCCTCTGGCATCGTCTACAGGATGATGCGTGTGTTCTGTTTTACGGAGATGCTTCCATTGGGCAAAAGTGTCTTTTTCCAGTCCGCAATACAGGTCAGACAATCTTCTTGATGAATAGCCGAATGGATTTTTCCCGGTAAAATGATGAAAATACCAGCAGATAAACATCCAGTCGAAACCGTTATTGTCACTGATGAAAATAGGTCTTCCTTTAGAGTTTTTCTCAATCCATTCTTCAAATTCCAGCATGACTTCTTTGGGATCATCAAACTGCATCGTTTCTTCCCTGCTGAAGCCCGAAACAGCCAAAGCATCGGGATTGAATTTTTCCGAAATAGGTTTCAGTTTTCCGTAGAACGTAGTATCCAGTTCTTCATTCACAAGGACCGCTCCAAAACAGATCATTGAGAAATCTCCGGGAATCGGGCCATCCGATTCAATATCCACCATGATATAGCTCATCACTTTTATTTAATGAAACGAATATATTGAAAATTACCTCACGAATCTGAAGATTTAAGCAAGTTCAAAAAAATCTCTTCTCCCGATTTTCACCTTTGTCTGTGGGAGTAATTCAATTTCTTCATCCGGATCCGTTATTTTGATCTGATTAATCTGAATGCCTCCGCTTTGAATCATTCTTCGCACCGCTGATTTGCTTAGGTCATTTTTAAGCGCACTGCAGAGTTCCACCAGTGTGATCAGGTTTTCTTTATGATGAAATGAAGCTAAAGAAACGAGTTCATAGACTTTCTCTTCAGAATTTTTGCTCTGAAACTGACTGCTGAAAAATTCTTCTGCAAGCTCTGCCGCAGCATGATCATGGTATTGGGTGATGATATTCTTAGCGATCAGCTTCTTAATGTTCATCGGGTTTTCGCCGTTTTGTAATTTTAATTGTAAATCAGCCTTCTCCTCAGCAGAAAAATCCGAAGCAAGGTCAATAAATTCATCAATAAGGCTGTCCGGGATCGACATGGTTTTTCCAAACATATCATTAGGCTCATCCGTCAGTCCGATAATATTGTTCAGTGATTTGCTCATTTTTTCTTTACCGTCAAGACCTTTAAGCAGAGGCATACACATCACCGCCTGAGCTGACATCTGGTGAACCTCCTGAAGCTGCCTTCCCATCGTACAGTTGAAGAGCTGATCTGTTCCGCCCATCTCGATATCGCATTCAATCTGTACAGAATCGAAACCCTGAAGAATCGGGTATACAAGTTCATGCATCGCAATCGGTGTATTTTCTGTAAATCTTTTATTAAAATCATTCCTGTGCATCAGTTGAGCTACCGTTACCTTTGACATCAGCTGAATGACCTCTGAAAAGTTCAAGGCATCCAGCCAGTCGGAATTAAAGACAATTCTGGTTTTTTCCACATCAATAATCTTCGAAAGCTGATTGATATACGTCTGGGCATTGTGATTCACATCTTCAACACTTAGCGGTTTTCTCGCCTTGTTTTTTCCGGTCGGATCACCAATTCTGGCCGTAAAACTTCCAACCACGATCACGATCTGATGTCCCAGTTCCTGAAACTGTTTCAGTTTTTTAAGCACCACCGCATGACCCAGATGTAGATCCGGAGCCGTAGGATCAAATCCCAGTTTAATTATTAATTTTCTGTTTTCCTGTTCAGCCTGTTTAAGTTTTTGTTCCAGACCGTTTTCCGGTAGGATGATGGCTGCATTTTCTTGTAATGTGTTGATCATAATAATTGAGTTTTTAAAACAAAAAAGCCCGGACAATGCTGTCCGGGCTCTATATATAAATTAGATTATTTCTTATTAAATCACAGATATAGAAAGTCTTCCCGAACGGTTTGTCGGGGAGTAATACTCACTGAAAAAAGGAAGACGCAATATGCTGTTTAAATGTTTCATTGATAATGTAAATATAAAAGCTTTTTGATGATAATCCAATATCCAAACCATTAAGACCCGCTGTAAAGTTCCATATCAGTTAAGATTTATAAAAAAACTTACTGTTCTTAACAGTTTATCAGTCCTAATGGTTTAAAATAAAGGTTTCAAAAACAATTTTACTTATCGCTCTTGAAGCTAATTCCATGCCATAAACCCTTCATAAGCAAAATAAAGAATCGTTATAAATAATGTGTATTTAATGACTTTTTTGCTCAGCTTATAAGTCCTGAATAATAGAGGTCTGACGGTCTGTTTTGCTGCTAATTTTTCCATTTTTATTAATTTTAAAGGTTAAAAACCGGCTGTGAATAAGTATTTCTGATCTGTTCTTTCCAAATATCCACTTCCCCGGGAGATGCTTTATCAGCTTTATCAAAAAAGAAATGCTGGATGATTTCAAAGCCGCTGTACAGGAAAATCCCGTTGTCGGAAGTCAGAGTAAGTGCTTTATCCATTCCCATACGTTCATATTCCTCGTGAGACTTTCCGTGGGTATTGATAATGACTGCTTTTTTCCCTTTTAACAGCCCCTTCTGTACGCCCTGGTCATAGCGGTAAGCAAAACCATAACTGAAAACCCTGTCAATATACCCTTTGATGATGGCAGGCATTCCGGTCCACCAGATGGGGTAAATGAAAGTGATCTGTTCTGCCCAGGAAATATAATCCTGTTCTGTTTTTACATCGTCTGCAATTTTCCCGGCAAACTGTCCCTGCATATCTTCGAGTGAAAAAACCGGATCAAATCCTATTTTGTTCAGATCTCTTATCTGTAGGTCGTGATTATCTTTTTCCAGACTTTCAATAACGGTTTGAAGCAAATGGTTGTTCAGGCTGTTTTCATTAGGATGTGCGTAAATGATTAAATGTCTCATCGTTTTTATTGTTTAAATTAATAAGACAAATGTAGAGCGGCAAGAACTGCAAAAATTGTAAGAAAACGAAACGGAATCAGTCTGATCCGGAGCGGCAGATATCTTTCTGGAACTTTATGTATTTAGAAGGAGAGATATTAATAAAATGTTTGAAATCATGGATAAGCTGGCTTTGATCATAGTAACCGCATTGATCAATAACGCTGAACCATTCGATCTTTTTGCCATTTTCCTGTTCTTTTTCGATAAGAGTAATTGCTTTGAGAAAGCGGCTGTATCGGGCGAGTTCTTTGGAGGAATACCCAAACTGTTCCTTTTGCTTCAGCTGGATGTTTCTTTCGCTTTGGCGGGTCTGTTCTGCAATGGTTTTGACAGGGTTCAGACTGATGTTTTCAAAATTGCTCAGCAGGCGGCTTGTTTCATCCTGATCCTGAAGATAAGGACGACAGAATTCAAGAATATGTGCCGTTTTTTCCTGTGGGGAAGCGAAGTCACAGATCTGATGCCAGAGTTCCGTGAAACAATTATCTTTCAAAAGTTCATCGGGATGAGTGCCCTGACTGGAAATCATCGCTTTTCCAAAGAAACGGTAAAAAGCATCGTCCTTAAAATTAGCCACCAGAATAGAACTCCCCGCGGGAAGTGTATAATCAAAGGCTTGTCTTACGGGTCCCAATACAACACATTTGTCCACTTCAGCGATGGTATTTTCCTGAGTGGTCATAAAAACATTCTCCCCAAAACAGAAGAGCATAATCGTTTGATAGGAGGGAAGCAGGGTTTTCGTAACAGAGGCGGAGGAGCCATTTTTAGCGAAATAAAAATGCGTGAATACACTTTCAAATTCCTGGGGAACTGATATTTTGAGCTGATGATATTCCGGATGTAATTCCTGCATGGTAAAGATTTTTTAATAAGTCAATGGTGAATTTTGCTTCGCAAGTGAATGGTGAATTTTAGCATCGGGATGCGGGTTTCGTGGTTCAAACCAAGAGTTACCTGTTACATCCATATACTTTCAATCCCAAATTCCCTACCTCCAAAACTCATAACTTATAATTTATAACTCATAACTCTAATTTAAGTCTTTCTCCATTTTATAATTGGTGAGATCAATTCCTTTTACATTGACAGTTTGCTCTTTGATGACTTTAAAACCCATTTTTTCAAAGAAAGGTCTGGCCGTTTTACTGACATCAGCGGCCAATGTTTTTTCTTTCCGGAGGGTGGCTTCCTGTTCAATAAAGGTATACATTTTCCGGGCAATTCCCTGATTTTGAAAATCCTTATGAACGAAAAGAAGATCAATATAATTTCCATGATCGAGGGTGCAAAATCCTGCCATTTGACCATTTATTTTAGCGACAATCACCAACTGACTGTCTATTACCCTAAGCCATCTTTCTTCATTTTCCGCTCCGGATTTCCATGCATTGATCTGATCGCTGCTGTAATCGTTTTGGCAGACCGTCGTAACGGTATCTGTAAAAAGGGTGCGCATTTCTGTCAGGTCGCTGGAGTTGCCTTTTCTGATGATCATGTCAAATATTTTTGCCGTTTATTTTATTTGTATAATTCCAGTCCGTTCGAAAAAACCAGAACTTTTTTATTGTTCTTTTTGGTCGCTTCATAAACATAGAAGTTCTTATTGTTGTAACTTATGTTTTTATAAAGAACCGGTTTCGTTGTATATCGGGGCTCTATTTTTACCCGCTTTCGTGGAACATCAAACCATACTCCATACAGCCCGTTTCTGATAACGATTTTCTGGTCTGTGATATCATCAAATTCAAAAGGAATTACGGTAAGATAGCTGTCTTTTGCTTTGGTATCACCGTTCGGAACAATCATTCCTGTTTTTTTTCCTTTTTTAGCGATGAGGTAAGGGATGGTCTGTCCCTCTTTATTTTTAAAAAGCCGCTGCTCTATTAAATCATAGATAAACCCCGATGATCTCTGGCGGATAGATTCTTCAATAAATCCGAATTTATTTCCTTTTCTGGCTACAATAACACGCTCCGGATCATTGTAGTGAACCTGGTTCAGTCCTATAAAAATATCATCATAAGCAAAATCAAGTTCTGTATTGGGATATTTATAGGCATAAAGCTCTTTCGTATTGTCTTTTACAATGGTAGGGTACCTTTCATCATAATCGTAGGCATATTTGTATTCTCTCAGTTTTTTCCAGCCCTTGTCTTCACCGGTAAGCTCCCGTTTGGCAAGAAGCTGTTCTACAGGTTTCCGTTTTTTTGATACACTTGGAGGAGGCGGAAAATTGAGATCTCTTGTGGTAATGGTAGTTCCTTCTGTTTTACCATCCTTTTTTTGATAGCCTTTGAATGTAACGATACTTCCGTTTTTATGATAAGATATTGAATCATAGGAGGCAGGAATAATATCCTCGGAAAATTCTTTAATTCCCTTTTTACCGTTGATCTCAGTCATAGTGTATCTGGAAAAATCACCAGGAAGATCGTAGAGATTATCATAGATATATAAAGCAGGGTTCTCATCAATCTCCCATGTCCCGTTATGATATTCCGGCCATACATTTCCTATTTTTCCATTCTTTTTAAAGTGGATTTTCTGATCCGCAGACTGTACAATTTCTAGGTTCTTAAAATATCTTTTGTTATCAGCGTCAATAAAACAGATCTCGTTTTTCTTCTTCATCAGATAATAGGTATAGGATGGATCGGAAAGCATAAAATCAATCACAGCATCATATTGAGGCTGTACTTTTATATTTCCCAATGTATCTGCAAGCCCCCATTGACTGCCTACCTGATAGGGCAAAAGAAAGGTATTATCCGACGTTACAGCTTCCGGTGTATCGTCCTTTGATTTATTTCCGCAGGTTGAAATGATGATTCCAAATAAAATAATTGATAGTATGCTTTTCATGGTTTAGTTTTATCAGCTAATGTATTTTAATTCATAAATTTTTTGCTGTTCTTCGGTAAGCAGTGGATAAAAAAGATTCATCTGAATAAGCGCATAATGCTTTACAGCCTCCTCTTTGTTGAGTTTAAAAGAAAGGCTGTTGTGGATGAGCCAGTTGTCTGCAATAATGAAAATCTGCGTGGTGAGGCTTCCCAGAATAAAATCCGGAATATCGTTTCTGAAAATATGGTCTTTCTGAAAACCTTCGAAAATTTCCCTGAATTCATCTTTTCTGGTGATGTTAATAGATTCATACTGTGATTCTATGACCGGAATTTTTTTAAGAATATCAAAGAAATTCATGAAGATAAAACGGAAAGAATAGAAAACCTCATAGGTTGAAAAAGTAAAATGATAAAGATCTTCCAGCGTTTTATTTTCTATTATCCGGAGATCATTCATTAAAGCATCCATTTTAAGAATCAGTTCAGAAAAAAGGATCTTGATAATATCTTCCGAATGTTTAAAATGATAATGCAGATTTCCCGCACTGATGTTCAGATCGGCTGCAATATGCCTTGTGGTGATATTGTTGTAGCCTTTTTCATTGAATAACTCCAATGCTTTTGATAATATTTTATCCTTGGTTTTCATGATCCAAATATAAGAGACTTTAAATCATATTTCAAAATTAGAACATTTGTTCTAATTTTTATATCTTTGCCTTATCAAATTTACCGGGATGGAAGGACAAAAAAAATTCAATTATGAAACCGCCGAAAACAGAGACTCCAAAAAAGGAAAAGAGATACAGGAAACGCTCGTGAAAATCCTGCAGATCATTATCGGATTCATCATGGCCATACTTCATATGTGATGAAAAATAAAATTTCATACTGGTTTTTGCTGGGGCTTGCCATCTGGCTATTGATTATTTTTCTGAGAAAGAAAGGAATTACTATTCCAGTAATCAGCAATCATCTGACTGATTGTATCACGGTTCCCATGTACACTTATCTGATAGAATATCTGATGAATAACATTCTCGGTTATCACTGGAAACCCGATTTTAAATTTATTCTGTCTTCAACGTTATACCTTTCAATTTTGTTTGAAGTAATCTGTCCAATGCTTTCGGAAAAATTTACAGAAGATATTTTGGATGTTCTGGCCTATCTGGCGGGAGGTATGGTGTATTATTTTCACAGGACCATATTATTGAGCCTTTTCAAACGTGAGGATATGTAGAAAACCCATTGTTTTCTGATATTCAATGATGAGTCGCTCTTTTTGAAAATAATATTTAAATGAATATATAGCATCTCCTGAATTGAATGTTATTTTATTAGGTTTCGCACTGTACTCAAATAATGAGGTTTTTGCTGCATTATAGATTGAAAATGTATTATAATTAAAATTTAGTGAACTTATCTCCTTTAAACGGATATTAACTATTTCTTCATCCTGCAGGTACCCAGCCATGATTTTATTTTCAGGTGAGTCTGATAAGGGAATTGTTTTAAAATCAATAGCTTTCCATTTTCCAAGTAGTGTTTTTCGTTGCTTTTCCGTTTCTTCAGCCATTGATACTTCTTTTTTCATATCATCTGACTGGAAATCATTTCGAAAAAAGCTTCCGTAATAATCTTTTCCTTCTACAATAATCTTATTGGAATCTAAAACCTTTATTTGAAATAAGGCATTGTCCCGGTCATAAATTTCCAATCCTTTTAACTGAAGATTCTTGTTGAGCAGATACTTTTTACCCCAATAGGTCGTACGTGCTGCCTGACCGTTCTCAAAATGTAGGAATTCCCGCCAATGATCATTGTCTTTGGTGACCAGAGAATCGGAAAGCCACTCACCGTTGAAGAATTCAGGGTTATAGTCTTTATGGCAGGAGACCAGCAGAAATCCTGTACATATCAGGAAACTGCCGGTCAGTATTTTTTGTAGCAGCATGGTCAAAATGTATCTGCTTCTAAATTATAAAATAAAGTTTAATTTCCTCCACCTGCCCGCTTGGATTCTTCAAATTTTACTTCTTTCGTAGCTCCTTTTACATTATTGTTCCCGAATTTATAGGTTACGGAAAGATAGAGGTTTCGGGTAATGCCTTTATTGTAATATTCAACGTCATAATTCGGATAATATTCTATTCCCTTGTTTCGGTTGGTATTCAGAATATCATTCACATACAGGTTGATCAGGAGCTTTTTCTCAATCAGATTCAGTTTCATTCCGGTATAAACGGATGTATTGGCAAAATAATAGGTATTTCCGTCTCTGTTCGGTAGATTGCTCCAAAGTCCCAGCATTAAAGTAAGGGTCTTGCTTTTATTCAGGAAGAAATTATTATCAACATTGAAATTGGCGCTGTATCCCTTTGGTGCAGCTATTGCCGTTGGATCGTAAGATTTTGTTTTGGAATAAAAAGCATTCACAAAAACATTGGATTCCAGCCATTTCAACTTGTTGTAATTATAACTGATATTGATTCCGGTCTGGTCTTCATTGAAGAAATTTTTCACAATGCTGTATTTCGATTTTCCTTCCACCACCTGAATCCTGTCCCAGTCATCTTTTGTTTTGTTGTAGTACAAAGTGACATTAAAATTATTATTTAAGACATATCCGAACTCCATATTATCCGAAAATGACGGCAACAGATAAGGATTTCCCGTACTGTACTCCAGTTCTGAAACATAAAATTTAAACGGATTCAGATTTCCAAAATACGGTCTTGAAATTCTCCTTGAATAATTGATGGAAAACGCGTGATTTTCGTTCGGTTTATAACTGATGTACGCAGTAGGGAATAGTTTTCCGTATTTGATTTTCGCCGAGGAATCATCATTCATAGAAATTCCTTCCAGGGTTGTATATTCGTAGCGAAGCCCTGCTTTAGCATCCCATTTGTCATTGATCTTAAAATTGGCAGATGCATAGGCCGCGTAGTTCTGTTCGTTGTAAAAGAAAGTATTTGTTCTTTTTGTGTTAAGAATATATTGGTCATTCTCAATATTGAAGAAATTAAATTCAGAATCATTTTTGATCTTCGTATACTTCAGTCCCGCTTCTGTTTTAATCTTACCGAAATTCTTTTCAAGATCCGCCTGACCTGAATAAATTCTGTACTCACTCACCGGATTCGCAAAAGTAGAAACGATGTCCGAAGTAATAGTATTGTAGAAATTTCTCGCATTGGAATTATTGAGCATCATATTCGCCGTTAAGCTCAGCTTGCTTCCCGAAGAATCAATTTTCACATCATAAAACGCACTTGCATTATGAATATTTCTGCGGTTTCTGTTGTTGAAATTTGACGCAACATCCAGATAGCCGTCCTTGTCGAAAATACTGGCTTTGCTTTCACCCCTTTCGATAGGATTACTGAAAGAATAGTTGTAGTTGAACCCTACCAGATTTTTATCATTGATTTTATATTCACCCTTTAAGCCGCCTCCCTTATAACGGTAATTGTTGGTGTTGATACTGTTTGTTTTCCAGTAATTGTTGTCCGTAGTTCCGGTAAGATAATTATAAGAACGGTTTTCCCAATAATTGTCACCGATAGATAAATTGCTGGTAATCGAAAGTTTTTCTCCCTGATAATTAAAAGTAGCACCACTTCTGGTTGATGTCGTAGGTCTTCCCCAATAAGAACTTCCCGAAGTCTGAATAGAGCCGTTCCAGCCCAGACTCGAATTTTTCTTAAGAACAATATTAATCAGTCCGCTTTTTCCTTCGGCTTCATATTTGGCTGGCGGTGTGGTGATCACTTCGATCTTTAAAATATCATCTGAACGGATGGTTTTCAAATAATTGATAAGTTCCTGACCGTTCAGATTTAAAAGTCTGTCGTTGATCATGACAGCGACATTACTTTTTCCGGCGATACTGATCGCATCATCCGTGGCACGAACCATCGGCGTTTTTGCAAGTGCTTCCACAGCATCAATTCCCTGTGAAGCAACAGAATTTTCTACATTGAAGACCAATCGGTCCACCTTTCTTTCAAATAATTTTTTTCTTGCAGTAAGAGTGACACCTTCCAGTTTTTGTTCTACCGGAGCCTCTTTCAGTTGAATGTCTTTCTTCGAATTTCCTTTTACAGTAATATTTTCACTGTTGGTTTTTACCCCGTCTTTGATAATTTCAAGAATATAGTTTCCATCTTCTTTTAATGGAATTTTAAACATCCCGTTCTCGTCTGTGATTGCAGAAAATTTGGTGTCCGCTTTTGTAAGGAGGACTTCAGTTTCCGTGGCTGGTTTGTTTTGCAGGTCGGTAACTTTTCCCTCTATGCTTTGCGCGAAAAAGTAAGTGGATGAGACAAGACTTAAAAGAAGAATAATCTTTCGGTTCATGGTTTGCTTTTCATATATAACAGCTCACCAAGTGGTGGCATTACATAAAAAGTTGGAAAAAACAGAGAAGCTTTCAGTAAATCAGGTTTTGTTTTGGCTATTTTTGTAAGATATTCCGAAAAATATTTCATCATGCATGACAGGCTTTTACAGGAGATGAATTCTGATTTTAATTTCAGTTCTGATGAAATTGAGACGATTAAACTGTACTTCGAACCAGTCAGTTATCCAAGAAATACGCTCCTGGAGGAAGCCGGAAATATTCCCGGACATCTGTACTATATTGTTTCAGGATACCTCAGGCTGTTTTATATGGATGAGGGTGGCAATGAAGTCACAACACACATCAATTGCCCTCCCGGATTTTTCACGTCTTATACCCATTTTATCAGCCAGACCAGATCTGAAGATTATGTACAGTGTATCACGGACTGCAGTCTTTTAAGAATTACTAAAGAAAATCTTGATAAGCTCGTCAGCAGCAGTCAGGCGATGAAAGATTTCAGTATTTCAGTGTTTCAGAAGTCTATTGCTTACAATGAAAACCGTTCCAGAGAACTATCGGTCCTGAATGCGGAACAACGTTATCTTCAACTGATAGAAAATTATCCTGAAATCATTCAGAATGTTCCCATTCAGTATATCGCTTCTTTTTTGGGAATGAAACCGGAAAGTCTGAGTAGGATTCGGAGGAAAATAATTAACTGAGTAAGAGACAAGAAACAAGAACCAAGATGCTAGACATCAGACATCAGATTTCAGACTATTTTTAATAAGTCAATGGTCAATTTTGCTTCGCAAGTGAATGGTGAATGAAGATTTTAGATGTCAGATAGCAGACATCAGATTTCAGACATGAGACTTTTACATTAATTTTCAGCAAGTCATAAAGTTTCAGGATGCGGGATGCTGGATTCACGGTTCGAACCAGCAACTGTCAACCAGCAACAAACTAATTCCCATGAGTTCTGCCTTTCCAATTTTCTATCAATTTTAATAAGTCAATGGTCAATTTTGCTTCGCAAGTGAATGGTGAATGAAGATTTTAGATGTCAGATTTCAGACACGAGACTTTTACATTAATTTTCAGCAAGCCATAAAGTTTCGGGATGCGGGTTTCGCGGTTGGAACCAGCAACAAGCAACTATCAACCAGCAACAAAACTTTACTCTCAAACTTATACCCGTAACTTTCGCATTAACTAACAAAAGTCAAGTGGTTCCGGAGTAGGGAAGGTGAACTTTACAGCATTAAAATCAATGCAATGATAAAGAACAATCTGGCTCTGGTTTCAGGGGCCAATGGACATTTGGGGAATAATGTAGTACGGCTTTTATTGAAAAAAGGCATTCCTGTACGGGCAGCGGTAAGAAATACGAAGAACACAAAACCTTTCGAAGGATTAAACTGTGAGATAGTGCAGGCCGATATCACGGATAAAGCTTCTTTTGTACAGGCACTTCACGGGGTGGAAACTTTTTATGCAGTAGGGGCTTCCTTTAAACTGTGGGCAAAGGATCCAAAAAAGGAAATCTATGATGTGAATATCAACGGTACCCGCAATACGATAGAAGCGGCAGCTGAAGCCGGTGTAAAGAGAATAGTTTATGTGAGCTCAATTGCTGCTTTGAATTATTCAAAACTCCCGGCAAGAGAAAGTGGTGGCTACAATCCGGACAGAAGAGATATGTACTACAATTCTAAAAACGATGGTGAAAAGCTGGCTTTCGAACTGGCGCGCAAGCTGGATATTGAACTGGTTTCCGTAATGCCTTCCGCAATGATTGGTAGTGATGCTTTTTTCCCATTGAATGTTTCCTACAATATCCTGAAACTTATTCTGAACAAAGAAATCCCAGTCGATACAAAGATTACCCTGAACTGGATCGATGTCAAAGATGTTGCAGAAGGATGCTATCTCGCTGCCCAAAAAGGACGTTCCGGTGAACGCTATATTTTAGCTAATGAAAAGTGTATGACGATCACAGATACCACTATTTTAGCAGGAAAATTATATCCCGAACTGAATGTAAAAGTACCGGGTTCAGTTCCCAAATTTTTACTGTATGCTATTGCAGGGATGATGGAGCTGACCGCGAAATTAAGTGGGAAACCGCCTTTGCTGACGAGGAAAGATATTGCGATGTTCTCCGGACTTCAGCAGGATTTTGATATTTCCAAATCCAAAAATGAATTGGGATTCAATCCAAAAAGTCCCGGGCAGGCTGTAGAAGAAGCACTGGATTATCTGATGAAAAATAAAAATCTTCTGGGGGCTTGAAAAAGCCTCTTTTTATGGGGTGTAAAGCTGGATGATAGATCCTTTATAATATTTCGTCAGATCATAAAGTTCTCCGAAATAATGCTGCAGCGCAAGATCGTTATTTTGAGCGGAGCCTTTTGCACGGAACTGCTTTTCTGCAAGGGCATACAAAGCCGGATGTTCCGTTTTTAAATAATGGGAAAGTACTGCACAGCTTCCTTTTTCCTTTAGGGCAATGTCTGTAAAAAATAAACCATAAATCAGAAACTGATTGAAATTTTGAGAATTCACTCTGAAATCCAGCTTCTGTTGGGAATATTTCTCGTAATCGGAAAGGATTTCCTGAAAAGAATGTACGTTTTCTTCTTTCGGGATTTCATAGAAAAGATCGAGACCATGGATGAACAGCTGGGTTTTAGCTTCTTCATTATCCGTTGGATAAGCATTACTGAACCAGGTGAAAATACTTGAAAGCTCTTCTTTGGAAAGTTCTTCCACAGAATCTTTTACTTTATTTTTGATAATTTCAAGGCTTACTTTGGCATCAGCCTGAAGAAAGTTTAGGATATTTTCTTCCTCACGGCAGAGTTTATTGTACAAATTGATTTTAGCAATATTCGGATTCGTTTTGATGAAATAAAGTTCTTCTGCCATTGCTTGATACCACATGATCTTTTCCAAAATGGTACCTAAAGATACGAAATATGTGACGATTAAAATTAAAAATATTATGCAGTGAATTATTAATCATTTTTGAGGGTTTCATGAAGCGCAATCCGGTTTCCTTCGGAATCTTCAAATTCTGCGACTGCAAATCCATACTTTTCATTGATTTTTTTTGGGTAGAGTATGTTCCCGCCATTCTGAACCACTTTGGCTAATGAATGATCCATATTTTCTGTTTTAAAATAAATAATAACTCCATCTTTTGTTGGCTGGTACACATCTCCTTTCGCTAGAGCGCCTGTGATACCGCTGCTTTTTTCCTTAAACGGAAACAAAGACATTTCATACCCATCAATATCTTCTTTTTCAAAACTGAAATTAAAAACATTCGTGTAAAACTGCTCAGCACGTTTCATATCATTCACAGGGATTTCGAAATAGATAACGGGGTTAGAAGTATTCATATTTTTTTCTTTTGAGGTACAGGATAGAAGTGTTAAAGGGAGAAGGGTACAATATAAGAATCGTACAAACGGAATTTCTTTATTTTTAATCATTAGTTTTTTCATCTGTACATATTAGATAACGTATGAAAATTACGGAGATATTTTTATATTGAAAAGGATTTGTAGATAATAGAACATGATCATATTCAATAGGGATGGGCTTTAGCCCTTTCCGCATATTTCGAAAGGGAACATAAAATTATGTAGATATTTTTACATTGGAAAGTAGATGTTGATAATGAAACATAATATTATTCAATAGGGATGGGCTTCAGCCCATTCAACAAAAAAAATCAATACCATTTGGCTTTAGCCAAAACCTAAATATCATTTCAATTCGAAACGATCCACGGAAAATAAAAAAATAGATAGACTTATCTATTTTTAATCTACCTTTGTAAAAATTTTCGGAATGAAAAAAGAAAAAGTACAGGAAAGGATCATCAGGGTGGCTTCGGATCTGTTTTACAGACAGGGCTTCAATTCAACGGGAATCAACCAGATTATTGCTGAGGCAGACATTGCGATCGGTTCACTGTACAATCATTTCTCATCCAAAAATGATCTTCTCCAGGCTTATCTGATCAAACAAGAGGTGGAGTGGTTCAAAGGTTTTGAAGAACATTCTTCCAAAATTTCTGACCCGGGAGAAAAAATACTTTCGCTGATAGACTACCGGAAAAAATTACAACAATCATCAAAATTTGCAGGCTGCCATTTTATAAAAATTGTGGCTGAAGTAGGAGACAGCAGTCCTGCGGTTTCCGATTTTGCCAGACAGCACAAGGAAAAGCAAAAAGAAATGATCCGAACAATGGTAAATGAACAAACCGAAAATAAAAAGGATATCAATACAGATATGCTTACGGAACAGATTTTTCTTTTGATAGAAGGTGCCGTAGTTACTTCTACGATCAATAAGAACACAGATTCTTTTGATCAGATCCAAAAAATGATTAAGGCACAGTTGTCTTAATTTTTTTTCTCAATTAAAAATAGATATATCTATATAAAAATGAATGCTAAATATTTGAAATTGATGGTGATATTATCCGGTCAACTGCTTACCATCATGGATATCTTCATCATCAATGTATCCATTCCGTCGATACAGCGTGATCTTCATGCTTCCAACGGAGAAATGCAGCTGATGATCGCGTCTTATCTTATTGGTTTTGCTTCATTCCTGATTACAGGTGGAAGGCTGGGCGATCTGTATGGGAGAAAAAAGATCTTCATGATCGGGTTGGTATTTTTTATGCTGAGTTCGGTGACGTGTGGAATTTCGGCTGGACCGGAACTTCTTGTTATTTCCCGTTTTATTCAGGGAATCAGTGCGGCGATGATGTCTCCGCAAGTTCTGTCGATGATACAGGTTTTGTTTTCAGCGCATGAAGAAAGAACAAAAGCGATGGGCTGGTATGGGATTACCATTGGAGTGGGAACCATTTCAGGTCAGTTTTTGGGTGGCTATTTTTCATCGGTAAGCTGGATGGAGGAATCCTGGCGGCTTATTTTTCTGATCAATATTCCGGTATGTATGTTAGCCTTACTTTTCAGCAAAAAAATATTAAACGAATCTAAAATTTCAGTTGAAAAAAAGACTTTTGATTTCGTTGGAGTAGCAGTCTTAGCTTCCGGGCTTTTCTGTTTTACCTATGCACTTACCCTGTCTGAGCATCAGGGAATTCAGGTCAAAAGCATGGTATTGGCCGTGATTTCAATACTTATTTTAATCTATTTTGTCAAAAACCAAAAGATGAGGTTAATGCAAAGGAAATCTTATCTGATGGATTTTACTTTATTCAGCTATAAAAACTTCAATCTTGGAATATTAGCCGTTTCTTTTTTCTTCATTATGCTGGATTCTTATTTTTATATTCTTTCCCTTTTTTTTCAGGATGGACTGCACATCGGATCAATGGCTGCCGGAGAAATCATTGTGTTTCAGGGCCTCGGTTTTATTCTGGCTTCTGTGTTTTCCGCGAGATTTATTTTAAGGTACGGTAAAAAGTTTTTAATAACCGGATTGGTTTTGATTATGACCGTTCTGATACTTCAGATTCTTTTATTAGATAAAGAAACACCTTTTTTTGTGCTCTGTCTCTTGCTTTTTTTCCACGGAATCGGCGTGGGCTCCATTATCCCTTCCTTGGCGAATATAGCTCTGTCCGGATTGCCATCAACATTGGCGGGAAATGCTTCAGGAGTCTACAATACCTTTGTACAGGCAGCTGCCATCATTGGAATTATTGTCGTGGGAAGTGTTTTCTATTATTTTCTCGGACCTAAACCTACATCAAAAAATTATCACCAAGCTTTTTCGATTGCTTTGGCTGTCAATATTATTTGTCTGATGATTGTTCTGCTTTCGATTGCAAAAGTTCCGGAGCACATACTTCCTACAACAAAACGAAAAGACGGCAGGTTTTAAATGAATGCCCAAAAGTAATTTCCAGCTTCCCTCCCAATAACTATTTCAAATGCTTTTCTATGACAGCTTCCAGCGTTTCCTGTCCGCCCAGCTCTTTTGAAAGGATTTTTCCATTGCGATCTACTATGATGAACAGTGGATATCCTCCGGCATTGAGCTTTTTAGTGAATTCTTTTGTAGTGTCAAAATAGCTTTTCCAGGTGGCATTATTCTCCTTGAATATTTTATTGGCCAGATCCATTCTCTGCTGCGTTTTGTCGTCTGCAACACTGATGAAATTCACGCCTTTGTCTTTATATTTTTCATACAGCTTAACAAGCTCGGGAAGCTCTTTAATGCACGGTTTACAGCTGGTAGACCAATAGTCGATCAGGGTGAGTTTATAATCTGAAAAGGTTGCTTTTGTAATTTTACTTTCTGGACCGAAATCGATGTCGGGGAAATTTCCTCCCACATTGGTTGAATTTTCAAGGATTAATATTTTTTCAAAATCCTTAAAACAGGACGAAGCTTTTATCTTTTTTGAAAATAAGGGAAGATCAGTCAGGTAATTTTTATGAAAACCATACTTTGAAAAAGAATCTATAATTTCCCAGAATGCAGGATAAGATTCCGGATTTTTTTTGATGTATGCTTTCAGCAGTTTTTCTTTATTGTCAAGGTCCGCTGGATTATTTTGTTCAAAAGGTTTGAGTTTTTCGTCTGCCTGTTGAAGATATTCTTTCAGCTTTTTATAGTCGTTATTAATGACTGCATCCGGTGGGATGACCAATGTTAAATTTTTGTCAGCAACCTGAATTTTTAAATTTCCATTTTCAATGAAGAACATTTTCGATTGCTGAAATCCTTTCTTATCTTCTTTTGGACCCATCATGATCATCGGCATAGGGCAGGGAACTGTTCCGCCAATCGTATTATCCTGAGGCTGGATTTTAATGAGTGCTCCCTTTGAATTTCCGATAGATTTAACGCTTTTATTGTCCGTATTTAAATTAAGGCTGTATATCGAAATAATGTTTCTTGATGTGGCCGGAGGTGCCAACAGCAGTGAATCTTTTTCAAATGCAGATGCCTTCAATTCAATATTAAACTGTGTTTGAGAAAATGCTGAACTGCTTACTAAAAATAATAAAATCTGTGAAATTCTTTTCATATCAATGGATTGGGATATAAAGATATTACTTCATCATCCGGCGTACAAATTTATTTGCTTTTTCAGTTCAGCGTGTATATTTAAAGCTTGTGATTGAGATCAATAAAAAAATATTAATGGGTTAGAATACGATCTATTTTGGTGATCAGAAAGTTTTCAGGCGAAAGGAATTGATAGGAAATTTCATAATAAACATAGCCATACATAAACACAAAATGAATTTTAAATTCATAAGAGGCGAGGTTTAGAATTTCAACAAAGTAATTGATGTAATTCATATCTTCTTTACCTATGTCGTGATTATGGGCAATAAGACCATTAACGGCTGTTTTCGTTTCAGAGATGATTCTCGATCTGTTATCTATGTAAAAATCAATGAATTCTCCCAGACGCTGTTCAAAATCAGTATGTTTGACATATTCATTGGGAAAATCGTTCTCAAATCCGAAAACAGGACTTCGATCGGTCTCGGATAAGCCATTGTACGAGAAATTGTCAAGGCTTTCCCAGTTTTCTGTATTTTGTCTGAATTCAAAAAATCTTCCTTTTGGTGTTGTAATCTTCATTCGGGGGATTATTTTTTAAAAGACTGTAATGCAATCTTTGCTATGTTTCGGGTGATCTCTGTCGGCGAGTGGCAGTCACAGTTGCTCAATCCTATAACGTAAATGTCTTCACCAGGAATATAGACACCCATACTTTTAAATCCGAAAATACTACCGCCATGCTCCCTGTCAGGGCTTCCGTTGATATCTTTCAGGTGCCATCCGTAACCGTAAGTGAATTCTTCTCCGCTGTTCAGCTTGTATTTCTGGAATGCTTTTTTAGTTTCTGCCGGATTGAGAAGGATATTTTGGTTCAAAGCCTTCTGCCATTTCAGCAAATCGTCTACCGTAGACATCAAAGAACCGGATGAAAAAGGAACACTGAAGTTGATCACTGTTTTATTGACAAATCCATGTTCTTTCTGATGATATCCGTACGCTCTTTTTGGAATAATATGACGGTCTGTGGCATAGTAAGAATGCGTCATGCCTGCTTTTTCAAAGATATTCTTCCTGATGAAATCTTCATACGTCTGTCCTGAAGCCAGTTCGATGATATATCCTAAAACCACATATCCCGAATTATTGTACTCAAATTTTTCACCCGGAGCAAAATCGACAGGTTCATTTTTGAAAAAATCAACCATCATTTCAGGCTTCATTTCTTTTTGTGCGATGGTGGATATCGCTTTCATTTTTGTAAAATCCTTAATTCCCGAAGTATGGGTCAGCAGATGGTGGATGGTAATTTTATCCCCTGAAGGATAGTCCTTAATGTATTTTGAAATCGGGTCGTTGACGTTCAGTTTTCCCTGCTGTTCAAGCATAAGGACCGCCACAGATGTAAACTGTTTGGTCATAGAACCGATCTGGAAAACGTTATCAGGGGTCATATTCATATTCAGCTCAAGATTGGCTTTTCCAAAAGCTTTCCGGTATATGGTTTTTCCTTTATGAGCAATCATAAATACACCTCCGGGACCGTTAGGATCGTTGAATTCTGTAGTAATTAAGCTGTCTATTTTCTTTTCCTGGAATTGTGCATCAATGGTACTGCAGAAAAGCAACAGAAACATTGAAAAAAGTTTTAGAGTAATCATAATTATTATTTTGTTATGCAAAGATATAAATAATTATCATTACTATGTTATGCTCAATAGTGATTTCGTAAAAAGGAAAAATTTATCTCTGATTTTGTTTCACTGCCTTAATCAGTTTCTCATTGCGTCTGTCTGCTCTAGCATTGTTTAAAGATAAAGCCGCCCAGATAGCTGCAGGAAGCCAGCCAATCAAAGTGATTTGTAAAATAAGACAAACGATTCCGGTGAGAATTTTTCCACGGATCATAAAGGATAGAAAGGGAAGTAAAATCGCTAATAACATGAGGTATAGTTTTAGATGATGTTTTAATTTTTATGACTTTTCAGATTTTTATTCTTTAGCTACGGTTTCTTCGTAATTGTCCGGCTCATTTTCTAACGGAGCTGGAAAGAAAGTATTTCCTTTTTTTGTATAGACTTTTGCCCGGTAAGGATATTTTTCAATACTTTTTTCGATGGCTTCAAACAAATCAGGTTGGGTAAACCATACTGTTCCGCATTCACCACAGCCCCAAAATGGTTTTTCGTCTTCTACATAAGAAATCAGACCATAGCATGAACTGACCGGACATCTCAAATGATCCTCATCCACTATTTTCTGTGGAAGAGGCGGATCCATCGTTTGTGGATTCAGAGAGAAGCCGCTATAGCAGGAAGGACATTCCAGCATGATAAAACGCATTCCTTTTTTCTGCGAATCCAGAATGAAAGAAGCCTGTTCTCCGGATGCCGTAAATGTTTGTTTACAATGATCACACGTAATATTCATAATAGTTTCCGTTATTTTTCTGCTGAGATCAACAACATCATAGGACGGCGCAATTCATCCTTCATATCAGAAAATTCTTTCAGCATTTCTTCGCTGGGTTCCGGCTCAATCAGTTCATTAATTTTGAAACCCTGTTTCAGCAAAGTATTTAGATAAGAAGACAGTGTTCTATGGTATTTTATTACATTTTCGCCTAAAAATGTGGTATCTCTTTTTCCTTCTAAGAAATAACGGTCAACCGGCCAGTGCAGTTTTTCATTATTTTCACCATACATCCAATCCTGTTTTCCCTGTGCTGTAAAAACGGGATGTTCCACAGAGAATACGAAATGTCCGCCGGGTTTCAGCCATTGATAAATATGATGAATAAGCGTATCCAGTGATTCTACATAATGAAAGGTCAGTGAGCTCAATACGATATCAAATTTTTCTGAAGGATATTCAAGGTCTTCAAGAGCTTTTCTTACATATTCAATACCATCCAGGTTGTTGATCTGTTTTGCTTTATCAAGCATTTTTTCTGAAAGATCAACCCCGATAACAGATTTTGCTCCTTTTTCAACAGCATAGCGACAATGCCAGCCGAAGCCACAGCCAAGATCAAGAACGTCTTTTCCCGTAAAATCCGGCAGCATTTTTTTCAGTGCAGGCCATTCTCCGGCACCTTCCAGCCCTTTTTGAGAGCGAAGCATTTTTTCATACTGTTCGAAAAAGGATGAGTTATCGTATTTATTTTCTTTCATGTTCTGATAACAGGGCTCGAACCTGTGTCCTCCCGGAAGAAGAGCCGGGTGCTCTGCCGCTGAGCTATATCAGAAGTGGGATAGGTGCAGGGCTCGAACCTGCGTCCACCCGGGTGAAGAGCCGGGAATTCTACCACTGAACTAACCTATCTTTTTATTGTTCTATTTTCAGATCTTACCTGAAAAATACTTGTTTTTTCTTAAAACCGAAGCCAGAAAAGGATTAGATACCGTAACGCCATGTACCAGTTCTGGTGTAGGGGTAAACTGACTGACCTGATGAGTCC
Organism: Chryseobacterium sp. OV279; assembly: GCF_900128945.1. Lineage (GTDB taxonomy): Bacteria > Bacteroidota > Bacteroidia > Flavobacteriales > Weeksellaceae > Chryseobacterium. The sequence continues at coordinate 693,031 of NZ_FQUD01000001.1, forward strand.
GTGGTGCAATCCAGCCTGATTTTTCAGGATCAAGACCTGCTTTTCTACAGGCTTCCACAATCATTTTTTTATTACAGAATTCTTTCCCCTGAAAAACTTCCCAGGGCAAAGGTACAGCATTCCAGACTTCTGTATTAGGGTCCAGTTTTCCTCCGGTGGACAAATGCCAGGCAATGACATCGGCAGCCATCAGACGCATCACTTTTCCAAAACTGAGATCTTCCAGGATATATTCCATTCCCAATGCATAGATAAGATTCATCCAGCTGTCTCTGGCTTTATTCCATGCTCCGGCGGTATTGTTCCACGTGGTGGAATCGTTGCCCCTCTGTACGGCCATTGTTTTTCTTTTAATGTCGTTTTCAGTCCATAATTGTGCAAGAAATTCAGCAATTTCCTGAAGGATGTAGGTCCATTTTCCCAACAGACTACCTTTCTGCTCATCGGTAAGATGCTTCAGAACTTCTCCAGTCGTATACATATAGGAAACAGCCTGCCATTGGGTTCTGCCCGGATATTCTTTACATCGGTTGAATAACATTTCGCAAATTTCATCAAATGGTCTTTCCTGACTTTGATTGGTAAATGTACTTCTAACACCGCTGCGGGCATTAAAATAAGCAATAAAACAAGCCGTATTCAGATCTGCATTAAAATCTTGTTGACTGATCGTATGGGAAAGCCCATGTTTGGCTATTTTCTGAAACTCAATTTTCTTGGATTCCTGAATATATTGGTAGAGTCTTTTTTCAATACGCTTCAGAAGACGCCACTTTTTGTTATAATTTCTTTTGGAAATATCCAGCCCTGCTTCTTTTCTTTCAGCTTTATTAAGTCTGTCCGATTTAAAATCGTTTTGCCCTACAGATTTCCGGATCAGAGGTGATATTTGATTTAAAAACAGCTCAATATTTTCAGCATTGTTGTAATCCGATTTTTTATTTTCACTGATCTTAAAAATTTCAACGGCTTTTGTGATCTGTTTTTCAGCACCAACGGCAGTTCCGAAAGTTTCGAGCATAGAAGTATACCCGTATACACTTCTTTTCAACGAACCTTGGGCTGCTTTTTCTAAAACAGAGTGTTCAGACTTGGTCAGGTCATCTTTCAATAAATCAACGATCATTTCTGCAACATCCTCCGGACGTCTGCGTTGATCTAAAGTATTGTAAAGTTCTTCAATGGTGGTCATGATACCATCAAAATTATTAAAAAATACCGGTTACACCAGATAAAAGGTTAATTTTTCAAATCTGGCCGATCATTTTCTTACTTCTGCTGCTTTTTCAATGGCCACATAAAAATCGCTCCGATGATTCCTAAAAAGATCAGGATAAATACAGCCAGACCTGTTACCAAATCATAAAATAATGAACCCTGAAAATAAAACAAATCTGTAGATAAAAACAGTTTACTTTTTTCAGGCTGATCTGGATTGGTGAGAATAAGATAATCCCTTTTCTGTATTTTTTCTGAAACCGATTTTGAAAATTCATCTACCAGCTCCCGGCTCTTTTTTCTGTTCCAAAACGGATAATATTTGTATAAAGCTTCAGGTTCCGAATTTCTATATGGTGTTCCGTTAAACTGATATTCGTAATCAATATTAACGTAGGAATTTCCTTTCCGCTTATATCCACTGTCCCAGGAAGTAAATGGCTGCATCTTTTGGGCATTCACAGGCCTCCAATCTCGATGAGAGCATTTAAATTCCATGATTTTCAGAAAAGGAGAAAGAGATAATACGGTAATTAAAAGGAGATAGACTACACCGGTTGTTACCAGAAGATTCTGAGCTGTTTTTTTTAAATCAGTTCTCACATTCCGGAGACTCTTAAAATTAGTGATCATAACCAGAAGTACAGCATATACAAAATACCTGACAGGGTTTTCTATAAAGACAAGAACCACTAATCCTCCTACAATCACAATGGATCCTAGAACCTTAAAAAAGATATCCGATATTTTTTTGAATTTTCCAGCCATAGAAAGTAAAGCTTGCGCGTGAAAAAATTATACTTGATAACGTTTGAACTGCTGATCAAACATATTGGTTTTAAAATTATTTTGTAAATATTGGTCTGCGAGCTCCCAAATCTGATTGGTGAAATCTTCGTCGTGTTTTATAATTCCACTCCCTTCATCTTCTGCAATTTCGCCCTGAGAATAGATATATTTCCTTTCCAGAACTTTGTCTTTATACTTCTCAAAATAATAGGTGTCCGAAATATCGGAAATCATAAATTGAATGATTTCTCCGTCAAAATCTGAAATATCATAAATCTGTCCCAATCCGGTGATGATGAGTGTTCCGGTTTCTGTCTGTACCATATCAACCGTGTTTTCATCCCGGAAACTGTCTGTTGCTTCTTCAAAGTCTACCTCTTTTAAAAAAACAATTTCGGTATCAAAAAGGCTTTTAAGTTTTTGCTCATCAGCGTGGCTGTTTATTAAGATCCCCGTAAAATTAAATCCCATCGTGTTATGTTTTTGGTTTGTAGATTTTGTTCTCTTTTCCGATGAGTACAGCAAAGCCATTTTCCAGAGCAATGTTTAGAATTTCATGTTCCAGTCTTTTGATGTCATCGTAATCAATATCTATGGTAAAAAAGTCTGCAAATTCTTCGAAGATTAAATAATTTCCCCAAACCATTGTGTTCGGCAGTTCAGGAAATCTGGATTTGATAAGGGTAATGATTTCTTTTAATTCAGGGGTTGTTTCAGTTTTAGGTTCAGCCAGTTTTTTACTTAATCCCATCCACGTTTTGGTGTCAGATGCAGTAAGTATTTTCATGTCAGCAATAACGATGGAAAATTTCATGTAAATGGAGCTTAATCTGAAAATTACTAAAAAATATCAAACAGAAAAATAATATAGGTTAAAGTTTTGAAAAAGGATGAGTTAACGTTGTATTTTAACAATTTAATACCTCCTTATTTTCACGCTGGAAGCACTTTTAACTTTCACTTTGTTTCCGGTCTTTTTCAATAACCCGGTTTGTGGATTGCGCTTGAATACCACAATGTTTCCACTGCCTGCATTGGCTACAATGACAAATTTGCCCGTTTCATCAATGTCAAATACTCTGGAGTGTTTCCCTATCGTTGACTGATATCCGACGTTCTTTAAAGTTCCGTTGTCAAGAATTGAAAAAATAGCAATATTATTTTCTACACCACGATTAGCAGCATACAAAAATTTTCCGTCCGGTGAAATGTGGATGTCTGAACTTTCAAAATCTTCTTTATACTGATCCGTATGGGTATTGACTCTTTGAATGCTGGTCAAAACTGTATTTTCATATCGATATGCATTAACCGTTCCAGATAATTCTTCAATGCAGTACGCAAATTTCCCATTAGGATGAAACGTAAAATGCCGTGGTCCGCTACCTAAAGTAGATTGAATGAATGGCTGTTTTGCCGTTTGTGCTGGTTCCTTTTGATCACTGTCAAAAGTATAGGATCTGATTTTATCTGCACCAAGATCAGTTAAGAATAAATGATCAAAGTCCGGGGAGAAAACAGCAGCATGAACGTGTGATCTATCCTGTCTGCCTTCATTGATGCTTCCTTCTGAAAATTGAAAATGCTGTACAGCTGGCTGAATGGTTCCGTCTTCAGAGACAGGGTAAACGGAGGCGCTGCCTTCTGTATAATTGGCATTCACCAGCCATTTTCCATTCCGGTGAGCACTTACATAAACCGGGTTTTCACCGCCACTTTTCTGACTTTTGATAAAGGTAAGGGTCTCATCTTTAGGATTGAATCTAAAACTGCTGACGCTTCCTGCATTGGGTGTTTTACTTTCGGTGCAGGCAAAAACATACCGGCCATCCGCGGATAAAGTCAGAAATGAAGGATTTAAAATTCCTTTCAGAGAAGTTACTTTGGATAGTTTCCCTTTGATGGTATCCAGTTTATACACATAAATTCCTTCGGTGGTTTTATCCCGGTTAAATGAACCGATAAATACGTACGTATTTTGCGAATAGAGATGAATGGACGCTACAATGATGGTGAGTAAGCTTAGTATTTTTTTCAATTTTTAAAGAAGTTTTGCAGGTTGTATATTATTTAAATTAATGAAGATGAGTGTATTGCTTATTCAATTGTATGAATCAGACGCGTCATATGCTTGGATATTTCCGGTTTAAGATGACCGAATTTCATTTTCTTAAAATTGGGCCAGCCAGGATTCGTTTGAATGGTTGATTGGTTTGCACCGATCGTCATTGAAGAAACAGTTTTGCTGTTGTTTGTGAAGTCTATCTGAAATTCCGGCTCATAGCTTGTTTCTGCCCAGTCAAATGATACAGGGTCGTTAATGATCTCTAAAAATTCTTCTGTCTGCTTCTTTGTAAATGTCTTCTTTATGCCTAACGGTAATTTACGGATAGTCAGTTCATCAAAGGCAATCATAGGATACAAACTGTCGGTTTTCTTTTGGTCATCCTGCAGATCGGCAAGAAGCTCTTTAGTAGTATTCACATAAAATTCTTTAGCTGTTTGGCCGTCTTCTGCATCGGGACCAACATTTAATGTATCAGAAAATAAAGTATCTGTGAGTTGCTTTTCAGAGTATTTGTCCCAGTATTTGATGTAGTGATATTCAAAGTCATTTTTGTCCGCAGATGAATGGCAGGAGAGCATTAAACCCGTTAAAACGGATAGGGTTACTGGTTTTATTTTCATCATTTTAATAGGGTATAACGGAAAAATTAAGGTGAAAAGTTCAGATTTTCAATTCAGTATCATTTGAAATTATTTTACATATTCAATCTTCCCTCTGAAATATCCTTTCCCTTTGTGTGGAATAACATTTCCATACGAATCATATTCTGTTTTTTCAAATTCTACATATCCATATATACTGTCATTGGGGTGGTATGAAGATTTGTTGAGAATGAGTTTTTGTTTGGGATTTTTAAAAGTGGAAGGTTTTTCATGATCTGTTATGTCATCACTCATACTATAAGGTGAAACCTCATATCTATTGTCATGAATGTTTATATTGAATCCTCCAGAAGTGAATCCTGTATGATTCACAATATTGATATTGAGCGTATCGGTGTTCTTCCAGAATACAGGCTCGCAAACATACCCACTGCTTTCATTGAAAATAAGTTTTGTTGTCTTTTTGCTTTTGGGGGGTTCAGAATCAATCATCATCTGAATTTCATTTTCAGATTCCATCTGCTTGAAAATTTTGTTGTGCTTCAGATTTTCATCGACAGAGAATGGTAGCCGTTCGCTTTTGATCTTTTCCTTTGAACAGCTCAATAAAAATATAGAAAAAGTAAGGGCCAGAATTTTGAATTTCATTGTAAAATAAGTGTTTAATTTTTCGCCTCAAATCCGTCGCGTATAGCCGCTTCCAGTATATCAATATCAATATCTTTCAGCTTTTTGAATTTAATACAATATCCTGTAACGCTTGCTTTACCTATTTTTTCTCCATACGTTTCAGATAGGTAAGCCTTATCTTTAATGGTCAGGATATAGACTGAGATTCCGGTCGTGTTTGCACTGATGCCAATCTGATAAAATTCTCTGGTTTTCCCGCCAGCATATTCCATCGTTTGAAATCCATAGCCGATATTGGGATTGGAGACCGTTTTATTGTCATCGTTTTTGCCGTCCAGAAACCATAATCTACATCCAGGTGATATGTCCTGAATCATAAGGTGAAGCTCCTGCATGTCGCTACGTTTGGATTCAGGCTGGCTGTTGATATATTCTTTGATTTGTTCCTGTATGTTCATGAGATTATGGGGTGCTTTTTACGGATGAAAATCTACTTTTCTAAGATCTGCGCTTACTTAAAATAATAGCCCTTGCTATTCTAGGCCGGTTATACCGCTGAAGAAAAATAGGGTAGATATTAAGGAGAATATTCAAGATCAACAACCATAAAGATTGGAAAATGCCAAACTTGTAGGCTACAAAAACAGTAAATCCCAGAACAATCAGCATAATCATCAGATGGCCCAGTTCATCTTGTTTTGTACGGTAATACAGATTCGTCAAAGCCTCTGTATTTTTTTCTACCGGTTTGCTTTTTTTGTTCAGTTTTTCCCATCCTGTTTTCACCAATAGTGTTCTGTACATATTAATGCCGAGAGATTCATATATTTTCCCTTTCTTTTCCCACGATTTTTCACTGAAATAAGAAGAATTCAACGGGCTTTTCAGGGTTTCGGTAAAGGTTAGTGCGCAGGCCATCAGCATAAAATTCAGAGCGAATGCGAAAGAAAAACCATCCATTTTGATGTAATGGGTCAGCGCATAGAGCAACCCAATAGTAACGATGACAATACAGGCCAGAATAAAGATTTTTTTCATGGAGTTTTTTAGTTTGGATTCTATGTTATCAATAGCCTGGGGTTTAATTCTGTCGGTGCATTACATCATAAAAGCTGATTCCAAATTTAATAGAAAACCACCAATAATCTCTCGTAATACGATATGTTTTTGTAAATTTTTTCTATCTGGTATCAAAGACATAATCTGTATAGCAATTTGGCTCTTAAAACTTGGATAAAATAAAAAAGAACAGCCATTGACTGTTCTTTCTATATGTAATAATCATTGGTGATTATCCGAATGCTCTTTTTAATAAACTTTCCACCTTCGGTTCACTTCCTCTGAAGCTTTTATACAGTTCCATCGGATCTTTGGTTCCACCTGAGGAGAGAAGAACTTTGTATTTTGCGGCCGTTTCAGGATTGAAAATACCGGTTTCCTTAAAATACTGGAACGCATCTGCATCCAGAACTTCCGCCCATTTATAAGAATAATATCCCGCAGAATATCCTCCCTGGAAAATATGGGAAAAGCTTGGACTCATCGCCGTTTCAGGATTGATCGGGTAAAGAGTGGTTGCTTTTGTATATTTATCTTCAAACGCTTTCACGCTTTCACCTTTTAACTCTTCAACTTTCGTATGATAATTCATATCCAGAAGTCCAAAACCAAGCTGTCTCATGGTTTGGTAACCTTCCATAAAGCTTTTAGATTGTTCGATTTTTTCAATCTTTTCATCCGGAAGTACTTCACCGGTTTTATAATGTTTTGCGAATGTTTTTAAGAACTCAGGCTCGTAGCAGAAATTTTCTAGAAACTGAGAAGGAAGTTCTACAAAATCCCACTTTACAGAAGTTCCGGAAAGGCTTGGATATTGGGTTTCAGCCAGCATTCCGTGAAGCGCATGTCCGAATTCGTGGAACAGAGTGGTCACTTCCTGGAAAGTTAATAAGCTTGGAGTATCTTTAGTTGGCTTGCTGAAATTGCATACAATAGAAATATGAGGACGTGAATTTTCACCGTCTTTTTTAAACTGATTTTTATAGCTGGTCATCCATGCACCTGCTCTTTTGCCTTTTCTAGGGAAATAATCTACATACAGTAAAGCTTTGAAATGTTCTTCTGCTGAATCTTTTCCTGCCTCAAAAACTTCATACACCTTCACATCCTCGTGGTATTTTGGGATATCATTTCTTTCCTCAAAACGAAGTCCGAAAAGTTTCCCAGCCAATCCGAAAACAGCATCCTGCACCTGATCAAGCGGGAAATAAGGCTTCAGTTCTTCATCATTAAAGTCATATTTCTGCTTACGGAGTTTTTCAGCATAGAAAGCATGGTCGTAGCCCTGCAAGTCTTCAATTCCGTCAGCTTTTGCCAAGGATCTTAATTCTTCAATTTCCTTGTCTGCATAAGGTTTTGCTTTCGTTAAAAGTTCATTTAAAAAATCAATCACTTTCACCGGAGATTTGGCCATTCTTTCTTCCAGAACATAGTCTGCATAGTTTTGATAACCTAATAATTCAGCTTTTTGCTGTTTTAATTGCAGAAGCTCCTTAATCAGTTCCTGGTTGTCAAATTCTCCACCGTCAAAAGATTTTTTTCCGCTCGCCAAAGCGATTTCCTTTCTCAATTCACGGTTTTCCGCGTACGTCATGAATGGAATATAACTTGGATACTGAAGGGTAACCACCCAGCCTTCCAGCTCTCTTTCCTTAGCGTCTTCAGCATATTGATCAAGAATAGCTTCCGGGATTCCTGCCAGATCTTCTTTACGGGTGATATGTTTAAAATAAGCATTGGTAGAAGCCAATACATTTTGTCCGAACTGCAGGGATTTTAGGGAAAGATCCATATTGATCTTCTGCAGTTTTTCCTTGTCTTCTTCATTCAGCAGGGCGCCGCTTCTTACAAAACCTTTATAGGTCTCGTTCAACAGCATTTCCTGTTCTTCATTCAGATTATATTTTTCCTTTTCGTCGTATACTTTTTTGATCTTGTTGAATAAAGCTTCGTTTTGAGAGATCTTTGATGAATGTTCAGTTAATAGAGGGGAAACTTCCTGAGCGATCTTTTGAATTTCATCACTGGTTTCCGCAGAATTTAAATTGAAGAAAATACTTGAAGCCACATCCAGCTGATCTCCTGAATAAGCCAGTGCTTCAATCACATTTTCAAAAGTCGGGGCTTCTGAATTACTGACAATAGTATTGATTTCATCCTCAGACTGTTTGATCAGTTCTTTGAAGGCCGGAAGGAAATCTTCATTTTTAATTTCGCTGAAAGGCGCTGCATGATATGGTGTGGTAAATTTCTCTGTTAAAATATTCATTTTTCGATTTTTAGGTAAGGTAAATTTAATGATTCATTGGGAATCACACGTGAAAAGCGCAAAAATAATGCCCGGATATCCGGATGTGACAAAAATGCTTTATCTTTAATAATCTTGTCATATGAAAAGAGGCGGCGAGGGTGGAATGACTAATTTTGAAAACAGAAAACCACGAAATATTGAGTATGGACATTGATCTGTCTCTCAAAATTTTAAGGTTAAAGAATAAAACAAATAACTCAAAATATCAAAACTATGAAAACACTCTTAAAAATTCTTGGCTTCATCATCCTTTTGGCCGTAATCTATGCAATTGTAGCGATACTGGCTTTCGATAAAAACCATCATCTTGAAAGATCTGTGGTGATCAACGCTCCAAAAGAGAAAGTATGGCAGCATGTAGGCTCATTAAAAGAATACAATGTCTGGGATCCATTTTCAAAAGCAGATAAGGATATTGTAATCACCTATTCCGGAGCCGGTGACAAAGTAGGAGATTCTTACCACTGGAAAGGCAACAGCAAAGTAGGAGAGGGAGAGCAGTCGGTGACAGAAACGGTAGCGAATGATAAATTCGTAACCAAACTTCATTTTATCGAACCTTTTGAAGGTGACGCCGTTGCAAAATTTGTCTTAACTCCCGAAGGAAACGGAACAAAAGTCACATGGACAATAGACAATGAACTGAATGCCATGATGAAGATTATGAAACCTATGATGGATATGAATATGACAGGGATACTGGATCAGGGACTGGGAGACCTTAAAAAGATTTCCGAAAAATAAACAACATAAGCCTTGTAGAAATACAGGGCTTTTTTTATGATGTTTCTCGAATTCAGGGTAATGAGTATTTTAAAAAATTATTATCTTTATGTAAAGATTAGATTTATGGAGAAGATCGTATTTGTGAAAAGTGATATAAGACATTATGTCAAAACAGTTATCTCTGAGAAAATAGAAAAGCTTAAAAATTTTATAGAGTTTACCCTGGAAGCAAGTCGTGATATAAAAAAGACCCCGAAGTATGACAGTATGAGAGAGGAAATGCAGGAGGAGATCTACCAGATGCAGCGGCAGCTCGGAGCTTTGAATGATCTTAAAAGAAATATGTCAAAAGTTCTGAATACACCCACAGAAAAAATTCAGCTGGGTTCTCTGGTGATCACCAACAAGGCCCGTTTCTATATTTCGGTTTCATTGGGAGAATTCTTTTTTGAAGGCGACAGGTTCTACGCTATTTCCCCCGAAAGTCCCATGGCTAAAAAAATGATGGGAATGAAGTCGGGAGATGCGTTTACACTGAATAATATTCATCAGGAGATTGTGGAGGTGATTTGAGATGGGAGAAGATTCAAGAGCCAAGAATCAAGACACTAGATGTCAGATTTCAGACACGAGATTTCAGACTTAAGGTTAAGGCCTTTTGTATTTCTATATTTTTATAAATATATTAAAAACAACAAGAGTTGAGTATTCCAATATATGAAGAAATGACAATACTCAATCTATCACATTCAATAGGAACGGGCTTTAGCCCGTTTAACAAATCATCACCATTCACCCGGCTTTAGCCAAAACCTAGATTCAAGCACGAAAATATTTGCTATTTAATATGAAAAATTTGGGTTTTGATCTAAGAAACAAGGTTTCAGATGTTAGACATGAGACGTTTTTACCGCAAATTTTGTAAACTATATAACCAGCAACCAGCAACTAGCAACCATCAACAAAACTCAGCTACTCTCAAACCCTCACACTCTCCAACCCAAAAACTCTCCAACCCTCCAACTCAAAACACGCCATGACATTTGAAAAACTAAGAACCAACACACGGAATCAGTGGATCATTATTCACCTAAGGTATTTGGTGGGATTTGCATTTTTCCCCTCAGGCCTGACGAAATTATTGGGAAACAGATTTACCGTTCTTTCCATAGATACCCCGATAGGTTATTTCTTTGAAGCCATGTATCAGACAGGATTTTACTGGAATTTTTTAGGACTTTCCCAGATTGTGGCCGGCATTTTACTGATGACCCAGCGGTTCGCGCTTTTGGGAGCTCTTCTATTTTTAGCAATATTAACGAACATCTGGATCATTACCATCAGTCTTTCTTTCACCGGAACATGGGTGATCACTTCTCTGATGATGATGGCGGTGATTGTATTGCTGATCTGGGATCATCATAAGTTGATGCCTCTTCTTAGCTATAATCAACCAATGACTGTAAAAAGCTACCCGGATCCGGGACGAATCTGGATCAACGCAGGTATTATTTATACCGTTTGTCTTCTTGGATTATCATGGCCGGGACCTGTAGATGAAGGCTTGGAACGGTGGACCGTGAGAGGACTGGCTGTCATAGTATTACTTACATTCATATTAACTCAGTATAAAACCTATAAAAGCCGCCGGTTATTGTTGAAAAATCAAAGTTAAATCATTGTAATGCTGTAATGCATTCAATTTCATATTGTAAATTTGCAGCATGAATAATGCAGAAATTTTAAAAGAAATTATAGAACAGAGAAGAAGCATCTTTCCAAAAGATTATGCTGAGACCGAAATCGCTCAGGAAGTCATAGATGAAATCTTACACTCAGCGACATTAGCCCCGAATCATAAGCGTACAAAACCTTGGCGTTTTAAGGTTTTCAGAGGGGAAGAAAAAGCAAAACTGGCTTTGGAAATGCAGTCTATCTACAAAGCGAGTCAATCTGAACAGACTTTTTTAGAGAAGAAATATCAGGATATCGGTTTTAAAATCAATAAATCGGATGCGGTAGTTTCCATTGTGGTTAATTTCAGTGGAATGGTCCCGGAATGGGAAGAGATCGCTGCCGTTTCTATGGCGGTTCAGAATATGTACCTTACCTGTACAGCTCATCAGGTAGGCTGCTACTGGAGTTCTCCTGCCATTGTCAATCATCTTAAGGAATCTTTAACCATAGAAGAAAACCAGAAATGTCTGGGATTATTTTATCTGGGAAACATCAGCTAAAAAAGTGTAATTAAAAAAAGTTTCAAAAAAAAATATTCGAACTATAGTATTGATTTTGAAACTTTTTTAATCAAAATTTTCCTATACTTTTAAATTTTATAAAAATTGATCTAATTTACTGTAAATTAGTTATTTGTAATGCCTATGTAGGGGTTGGTTTTTTTGTTTTTATACCGGGAAGTATTTATCTTGGCTCCGAATTTAAAAACCAAATGTTATGAAAAAACAATTCAATTTTTTTAAAATTGCACTTATAGGTGCGGTTGGTATCAGTAGTTTTAATCTTCAGGCACAGTGTGCTGCAACTTCGAATATTTATAAGTTTAGTGCTAACGGTAAAAAGTACGAATTGGTAAAAGAAGCAAAGTCAGAGCCTGACGCACGAGCATGTGCCACACAAAGAGGTGGATATTTGGCGGAAATTAACAGTGCTGTGGAGCAAGCTGCAGTTCTTACAGCACTTCAGAGTACATCGGCGGGAATCAACTTAGCCAATACTACAGCTTCGGATGGCGGAGGTGCGTCATATGTTTGGCTGGGTGCATTCAATTCAAGTTCTGATCTTTGGCAGTGGAGCAATTCTTACGAATCATTTTGGCAAGGGACAACTCCTGCCAATGGAGGGCATTCAGTTGATGGAGCATATACTCATTGGGGGGCAGCTGAACCAGATAACTTCAATGATAGTCAAGATTATTTAGCACTGGCTTTAAGTGCTTGGCCTGGAGGAGTTACCGGAGAATGGAATGACTTACGCTGGTCAAATCAGTTATACTATATCATTGAGTATAATGGCACACTGGCTACCAACGAGAGCCAGTCGATTCCCAAACCTGCTGAGTTGTATCCAAGTATCGTTACCGATTTCTTATTTATTAAGAAAACCCAGAAAATTATTACCGAGATCAATATTACCAACGCAGCAGGAAATAAGGTGAAATCCATTTCAGGGATTTGTAGAATTTCAGACAGAATAGACTGTCTGGGCTTTCCGAACGGTGTTTATTTTGTGGAATTAAAGTATACGGATACCACTACTTCCAATCATAAGTTTATAAAGACCGGCAGATAGAACTGCGGTTCATAAAAAACAAGTTGCTCCTCTCGAAACGGCTTGTTTCATTTAAAATGGATTGAATCAGTAATGATGATGAAGAACACCGCAGAAAATTAAATAAATTATCACTTCGGTATTTCAATATATCAGAAAAAGTATTACCTTTGCACTCTTAAATATTTAACTGGGACGAGTTCCCGTAAAATTCACAACATTATGTCAGTAAAAATCAGATTACAAAGACACGGTAAAAAAGGTAAGCCTTTCTTCCACATCGTGGTTGCAGATTCTAGAGCTAGAAGAGATGGTAGATTCATCGAGAAACTAGGAACTTACAACCCAATTACTAACCCTGCTACTATCGATTTGAACGTTGATTCTGCTGTAAAGTGGTTAAACAACGGTGCTCAGCCAACTGATACTGCAAGAGCTATCCTTTCTTATAAAGGTGCCCTTTACAAAAAACACTTACAAGGTGGAGTTGCTAAAGGAGCTTTTGACGAAGCTGAAGCTGAAAAGAGATTCAATGCTTGGGTAGAATCTAAAGATCAAAAAGTACAAGGTAAAGTAGAAGGTTTAACTAAAGCTCAGGCTGACGCTAAGAAAGCTGCTTTAGAAGCTGAAGTTAAAGTAAACGAAGCTAGAGTTGCTGCTGCTGCACAAGTAGAAGCTGATGCTAAAGCTGCTGAAGAAGCTGCTAACGCACCTGCTGAAGAAGTTGTTGCTGAAGCTACAGAAGGAGAAGCTCCTGCTGCTGAAACTGAAGAAAACACTGAAGCTTAAAAATAAACCTGTATGCGTAAAGAAGATTGCTATTTACTAGGAAAAATCACACGCAGACATGGCCTTGCGGGAAATGTTATCCTTAAATTGGATACCGATCAACCCGAGCTTTACAATAAATTGGAATCAATATTCGTTGAAATCAACGGATTATTGGTTCCATTTTTTATTGATAGAACATCATGGAGCAAAAACGATGCTCTGAACATTGCATTTAAAAATTCTTCCGAAACACTGGTAGACCAATCTTTAGGGAAAAGTGTTTACCTACCGCTTGCTACACTTCCGAAACTTTCCGGAAAGCAGTTTTATTATCACGAGATCATAGGTTTCGATATTCTTGATGAAAATGATAAAGAATGCGGGGTGATAAGATCTGTAAACGATCAGACTGCCCAGAACTATTTCGTGACCAACCTGGACGGAAAAGAAGTAGTGATTCCTATCATCAAAGACTGGATCCTGGAGGTGAACAGAGAAGAAAGATTCATCAAAATGCAGCTTCCGGAAGGACTTATCGACGTTTTTTTAGTGTCCTCTAAAAAAGACGAATAGTCAATCAATTTTTCAGATAATAGATCTGAAACTTCCCCTGTCTCACATTACTTACTAAGAAATATTGTCCTGTTTTGGTCTTTATAGGATCAGAAGCGATTATTTTGGTATGGTCTTCTTTGGTAGAAACCGTTTTGTTACCAAGTTTTACATCATAATAATACATATAAACCGGATGGTAGCCGAAAGAAGCCACATAATGATTTCCTGTGCTGAACCATTGGTTTCCTGAAACAATTTTATCCTTTATTTTGAAGGATACTGTATCTCTGTACTCTTTACGGATTTCAGGAGAGAAGCTGTTTTCGTTTGGAGAAAGTCTGATCTTCGGACGAATTTGGGTGTAAATAGGATCCTTTTCCACAGCTGAATCTTTTGTTTTCAGATCCTGCAGGAGATTATAGGACACGAAATAAGTATTTTTCTGTCCGGGATTAAACAGATAGTTACCACCATAGATCGCATGATCCGGAATTTCAGTATTCATGAGATCAGCTACCATTACAATCTGATCTGCTTTGTCCAGAACATTTTTCTGAAGGGCGGACTGTTCATCTTCTATTTTTTTGAAGAGCGCAGAGTCTTTTTCAGATTCACCGGTATGGAAAAGATGTTCATATTTCTTTGTAATATCGTTGAGGTCGTAGAAAGGTAGTAACTTTTTGTAACGGAAATCCGGAGCCAGATACTTCCGGTTATTGGCATATAAATTACCTGCCTCATCCATAAAAGCGAGGTTATTGATACTCGGCCTGTTCTTCCATTGCTCAGAAATAGCCAGCTTCCCTTCCTTCATTATAAAAATCATGTTGGTGCTGTTTTGGTGAGAATCTGTGACCGGGAAATTATACACAAAAAAGTAATTATCTTTAACCAGATAACTGCAGTTATCCTTCTGTGAAAGCGGAAGCTCCATAACCTTTTCCAAAACAACGGTCTTGTCTGAGAAATGGGGAAATTCAGGGATTTCAGGATGTTTGTCTTCTTCTACGTCTGTTTTGGGACTATAGCATGATGATAAAACGAAAAGCGACAATACAAGTGAAATCCTCATGGTTTATTTTTATTAAAGATACATTTTTTACCCATTCAACAATATCCTGACCTACCACTCATTGCTCATTACTCATTACTCATTGCTCATTACTTATAATCCATGGCTGGTAGTAAATACTCCTGCACAATCTTCTCCGACTGCACATGCGCATAAGATTTGTTGTACGCTTTAGCTGTAATTACGATCACTACAGGGATTTCTGTGAACATAATAATTTTGTTTCCGCCGTTTCCACTGCATTGATACGCTTCGAAATTCCGGTTTCCTACTTTATAGATTTTTCTCCAGAATAAATAGCCATAACCTTCAGAATCAGGATCGTTCGTGAAATAATTGGTGAACGATTTTTTCACCCAGTTTTTATCGATAATATTCTTTCCGTTCCATACTCCATTATTTTTATAAAGCTGTCCAAACTTAGCAAAATCCACCGATTTCATACGTATTCCACCAGCCAGAGAAGGCTTTTGTTGTGGGGTAAACTGCCATTTGTAATGAGTGATGCCAAGCGGTTGAAATAATTTTTTATCTGCATACTTTTCCAGACCTTTTGGAACATTTTTGTCTAAAATATCTCCTGTCACCACAACGCCAGAAGTGAAATAATTCCAGACTTTTCCAGGCTTATTCTCGGTTGTAGACAAATCCAGGGTAAACTTTACCCAGTTGTCGGTAGGATACATATTTTCCTCATTTCCAGGCGAGCTTTCGTCCTGATCATTACCATCAAATCCGGAGCTCATCGTCAGGAGACTTTTAATGGTAACGCTATCCTTTCCGGACGAATAGTTTTTGAATTGTTTCAGATCATAAAAATCTTTCAGCATCTGGTTTTCACTTTTAATGTGGCCGTCTTTTATCGCAATACCCATTAAAGCCGAAGCAAAAGACTTTCCTACCGAACGCGTATCCTGCAGAGAATCTCTTCCAGATTGGTTAAAATATTCCTCCAGAAGAAGCTTTTCATTTTTGATCACGATAATACTTGTGATCTCTCTGAACCGGTTTTCAGCAATTTTTGTATTTAAAAGTTTTATTTTTTCCTGATCCGGTTTTTCATCTGAAACTTTCCATCCGCTGTTGGGCTGTATCTTTTGAATGGCAACTTGTTGTTGTGGGATGTTTTTACGGGGAATAGTTAAGTTAATTTCACCTGATGCAATCGTGTTTCCAACTTTTAATGATGGAGTTTTTAAGTAAGGCTTGATTTCAATTTTCAAAACATGTTTTCCCTCTTCCAGTGCATCAATTCCGCCGTTGCCAAGATAGAATCTCATCCACAAATACCTTCCCCACGAATCTTCGTTTTTTGAACTTGATAAAGGGATTCTCAGCGTAGTTTTTGTCTTTTTGTCCTCAGCAATTCCTGCTCCTGTATTCAGATTTTCAGTGTAGATCAATTTTCCGTCAACAAAGAAGTTGAATTGATAATTTCCTTTTTTCAGAAGCTCATCGGCGGATAAAGACGGATCGATTTGGTGTAAATAATTAATCAGGGCATTGTCCATAAAAATGCGGATGCCCAAATCCTTATCTTCCTGAAATTCCATAGTCTTAAGAAAATCGGATTCTTTTAATTGGTCCAGAGCTATACTTTTATCCAGGAAAACAATGGTGTTGATGTATTTTTTATGAAGAGGAAGCGTGATCGGATCCGGATCTGTAAGATTTTTGGATTGCCCCAAAGAAAGTCCGAAACTTAGAAATAAGGCAAACAGTAGAATAGATTTCATTTTAATATTTTATCTGAACAAAAGTATAAATAGGTTTTCAGAAAAAATAGAATGAAATTAACATTATTATTTCTTCAGAAGAGTTTTGTATTGCAAAGGAGTAATCCCTGTATATTCTCTGAATGATCTGATAAAATGACTTTGATCTGCAAAACCACATTCCAGGGCCACTTCAGCCAGAGATGGATAAGTGTTGAGAAGCGTCAGAGATTTATTGATCTTCAGTTTTCTGATGTACGCCCCTAAAGTACATTGAAAATGTTTTTGAAAGTCCCGGCTTAAATGAACAGGATGAACATCTAATGTCTTTGAAAGTTCTGTCAGGCTCAGTTTTTCCGTGAAATTTTCATGAAGTATTTCATCAATTTTACTGACCCAGGTTGGTTTTCTATCAAAATTTCCGCTTTTTTCTGTTAGCTGATTGAACAGATTAAGTAAAAGCTCGTGAACGGAAAGCTCAAAAGAAGCATCATTCACTTTTGTTTCCCTGAAAATCCTGTACATTAATAATTTTATAGCGGGATCTTTCAGGTTAAAGCTGCCTTCAATGGCGTCTTTGGAAACCCCAAACTGTTCAAACCAGTCTTCCGTAAGTTCAAGATGAAATCCTCTCGTAAAAATATCCGGTTTGATATTGTAATGAGCATCTTCCCAATGATGGTAAAGCAGCGTTCCTGCAGGACAGTCATAGGTTTCCTTTTTGTTTCCCTCCGTCATATTTCCCTGCAGCAGAAAAGTGAAATAAGCATTTTCATGATAATGCCAGTCGACGTAGGGATGCGTGTATTCCGTATCCGTAATGGTCAATCCATCGAAACGTAGGGTTTCATTGGTCTGTCCGAAAAATTCACCATTATGGAGGTTCTTCATATTATAGCTTTTGTTTTAAATTTTCAATCTGTTCGAACATTTTATTGAAAAATATCTTTCTGTCGCGGTTTCCGGATGTGTTCAGTGATTTTGAATTTTTAATCTGATGTTCAAAATAATTCCGTGTTTCACCACAGGTTTTTTCGTCATTAATCAAAATATAGCCAAACATATTGATAGGTATGGCAAAAAGCGACTGTTGCGGATGATGGAAAAAAATGTCATTGGACAGATGCATCAGTTCATTTTCATACAAATGAAATTTTAGATTGCTTTCCGTTTTCTTCTCAATATATTCTATAAGTTCTCTGAGTTCTTTCAGGATAATTTCAGCTTCATTTTTCTGTAAAAGTCCGGTTTCGTAGTAGAATAATATCTGCTGTAAAATACTGGAAATCGTCCTGTCATTCCACAATTCTACAACATTTTGTGCTTCGTATCTCTTCTTCAGCTCCTGCGTATTGGATTCAAAATAGGGTGGCGAAAATTGCATAAAAGGAATAAAAACCTGTTTTGCATTAAGCAGATTCATCCAGACATAAATCTTAAAACGGGAAAGCAATGTGTCCGAAAGCGTGTAGAAAAAAGGAATATCCTTGGCAGAATAATAGACAGTCATCTCATCAGACAGCGGTAAATTTTCAAAAACGCTCAGATTATTCTGAAAAAAAGACTGTAGATCTTCTGTTTTGTCCACACCCGAAGTTTTCTGAACCACAAGCTGTTGATCTGAAGTGATAAACTGATTGAGAGAAATCTGATAATACTTTGCCAGCTCCAGAGCTTCTTCAAAACTGAACTTTGCTTTCAGAGACGTTCTTCTGTGGGATGCATCATAGCTTATGTTGAGAATATTGGCGATCTCATCATTCAAAGATTTGTCTCCAATTTTCTTTCGTATTTCCTTAAGTAAAAGTTCCTGATGCATGTTTTTGTGATTTTCACAAATGTACTCCTTTATTTTAATTTTTTTTCGCATTCGGAATTGTGATTTTCACAGATACTTTTGATGTATCATTTTAAAACAATGCGTTATGAAAATAAAATTGTTAATGATGATCGGTCTCTTTGCGGGAAGTGTCATCAGTGCTCAGGATAGTTTGCAGGTTGAAAGAATAAAATCAAAAGTAATTACATTCACTCCGAAAGCTCAAGTGGAAAATACCAATGGAATTAATCTTGGTGTAGTGGATGATTATCAATCCCAAACAATCAACGGGCTTAATCTGCAGGGGAATCCATTTTCTTTGATTTATCCTTTGCTGCCTCATGCCATTAAAGTTCCTACCGATGAGCAGGCAACAGTTTTTATCAACGGCCTTCATATTTCTACAGGAGGCGTTACTAATGCTAAAAAACTGAATGGAATCGGAATCTCAATGTATCATGTTGCCCAGACCACCAATGGGTTTACAGTAAACGGATTTAATAATAACTCTGGTAAGCTGAATGGGCTGCATATTTCCTTTATCAATAATTCGGCAGGTACCGGGAAAGGACTTTTAATCTCTTTTAGCAACACAGCTGATCAATTTGGAGGAGTTCAATTGGGACTTTATAACCATACAGGAACAATGAAAGGTATTCAGGCCGGAGCTGTGAATGTGAGTAAAGATCATAAAGGTATGCAAATAGGCCTGGTAAATAAAACAGACAGGAATAAAGGTCTTCAGATCGGTTTTTGGAATAAGAATGCCAAAAGAACGCTGCCATTTATCAACTTTTAACCTATGAAAACGATTGTTTTTTGTTTGGTATGCTGTATCAATATAACAGCCCAAACCGGAGAAATTAATGATCACCGGAAAAGATCACTGATTGAGGCTGGGAGCTATCTGAATTTTTCTGCTGAAAAAGTAAAGCAGAGCCCTGGATTTTACATTGGATATTGGTACCGCTATCCGGTCGATGAAACGAAAACTCACCTGGAAATAGGAGGTAACTTCAATTTTAGTAATAGTTTGTATGATTTTGATTATGGTAAAAAGGGACTGCTTTACAGGGTGCGTTCTCAGGAATTTATAGTGAATTTGGGTGCTAGGCTGGTCAAAAGTTATCCTGTGAGAAATAATAGAATAGAATGGGTAAGTGAACTCAGTTTTCACAATTTATTCTTTGACGGCAATGGGATACCATCTGATGAGCCTGAGCAAAACGATAATCAAAATACAATTCATATTGATACCAAACTGGAAAGTGTTGCCTCACTAAAAATTGGACAGGGAATAAGGTTCTGGAGAAAGAATATAGGATTGGGCATTCAGGCTTCATACATGCCCTATCAACTCTGGTACAGAAATACAGTTCCGAAAGATTTTAATTCTTTCTCCGTAGAAACAGGAATATACTTTAAGTTTTAGATGAAATAATTGATTTAAGAAAACAAAAAAATATGAAAAAATTACCATATCTGCTGATCGCAACCAGATTTATCCTGGCTCCGGTGATTCTGTTATTAGCTTATTTTAAAGGAACAGAAGCAGGATCTTTAATTTTAGGATTGATGTATTTCGGCTTAATGACGGATATTTTCGATGGAATCATTGCACGGAAGGTTGGCGTTTCCTCGGAAAAATTAAGAAGACTGGACAGTCAGACCGATTTGATTTTCTGGCTCTCCTTAGGTTTTGCATCTTATTTTCTGAATCCTGATCTGATTAAAAATGAATGGCAGGGAATTCTTTTAATCTTAGTGATGGAAGCACTTTGCTACGTCGTCAGTATCTGGAAATTCGGAAAAGAGACCTGTACGCATGCATTTCTGTCAAAAATGTGGGGTTTGAGTCTGCTGATTGCCTTTACCTATCTGATCGGATTTCAGCAAACAGGCTGGGCATTTTATCTCACCGTCGGACTGGGATTTGTCTCTCATATTGATGTGATTCTAATTGTCTTATTGCTTCCAAAATGGCAGTACGACGTACCGAGTTCCTATCATGCATGGAAGATACGGAATGGAAAAGAGCTGAAGAAAACCGTATTCTTTAATTAGAGAGTGAATGTAAAGAAAGGAAGTGGGAAGTTTAAAGAGTAACGCTGTCACTCGTTTTCAGTGACTTTTTGTATCCCTATAGACTCTTCCGATTATATCCTAAAGTATTTGAATGCCAATTGGTCTAAATAAACCAAATGTGGTTATTTAAAAGATAAATTAAAATTTAAACTTAATAAAAATGAAAAAACTTATTGTACCGTTAATTTGCTTGTTGGCCGCAGTGTTGAATCTTCTCCTATTGAAGTTTAGTTTCATAACTTGGTTTGTACTGGCACCAATTGTTTTATTTTTTATTTTCCATACATTGATCATTAATGCAATGCATAGTTTGGCTATTAGGATCTGCTATGGTTTGGCTTTTATGATACTGCTGATCTTTCCACTCTTACTTCCTATTATCTTTTATTTTAATATAGGTGGTATAGCAGAAGATGGCCAATCTGCATTGGCGTTTGTCTTTTTACCTATTTATGCTTGCATGTTGGGTGTGCTTCCTTGCTTGGTAGCACTGATATTAAAAAAGAGAAATAGGAAAAAGAATCTTCAGGCAGGGATGTTGTAATATGCATGTGTAGCTGCAAAACATTATATTGATAGATTTAATAAATATTTATCGTTGTATCATCGCCTGGATAATATCCATAGCATAATTTTAGATTCAATATTTTAATAAATGATTTTTTAAAAATACAGCGTAATCATTAAGTTGCGCTGTTTTTTTGTAACTTTGCAGACGTTAATTTTATACGAAAATTTATAATCAACAAATGAAAAAGCAGACGATTAAAGAAATCCTACAGGATTACAAGAAAGTATTACATCATGACATTACAGTTTACGGATGGGTAAGATCATTCCGTGCCAATCGCTTTATTGCCCTTAATGATGGATCTACGATTAATAATTTGCAGATAGTTGTTGATTTCGAAAATTTTGATGAAGAGATTCTTAAGAAGATCAGTACAGCTTCTTCCCTGAAAGTAATCGGAGAAGTGGTGGAAAGCCAGGGAGCAGGACAGGCAGTGGAAATTATTGCTAAAAAGATCATCATCTTAGGTGATAACTTCACAGAAGAACTTCAGAACACGATTCTTCAGCCTAAAAAACACAGTTTAGAGAAACTTCGTGAGCAGGCGCACTTAAGATTCAGAACCAATGTATTTGGAGCTGTTTTCAGAGTACGTCACGCGGTGAGCTTTGCCGTGCATTCATTCTTTAACCAAAACCAGTTTTTCTATATCAACACACCGGTGATTACAGGTGCAGATGCAGAAGGTGCAGGTGAAATGTTCGGTGTCACCAACTTTGACCTGAACAATATGCCAAGAACGGAAGAAGGGGAAATTGATTTTGCACAGGATTTTTTCGGTAAAAAGACCAACCTTACGGTTTCAGGACAGCTTGAAGGAGAAACGGCAGCCATGGGATTAGGTAGAATTTATACATTCGGACCTACTTTCCGTGCAGAAAACTCAAATACGACAAGACACCTTGCGGAGTTCTGGATGATAGAGCCGGAAGTGGCATTCAACAACCTTGAAGACAACATCGACCTTGCGGAAGATTTCTTAAAATATGTGATCCAGTATGTTCTTGACAACTGTAAAGATGATCTTGAATTCCTGAACAACCGTTTTGAAGAAGAACAGAAAGGAAAGCCTGAAAAAGACAGAGCGAAAGAAGGTCTTATCGAAAAACTTCAGAACGTTATCGCTAAACGTTTCAAACGTGTTAGCTATACGGAAGCTATTGAGATCTTACTGAACTCTAAAGAAAATAAAAAAGGAAAATTCCAGTATCCGGTGGAGAACTGGGGAACGGATCTTCAGTCTGAGCATGAAAGATACCTGGTTGAAAAGCATTTTGAATGCCCGGTAGTATTGTTCGACTATCCGAAAGAAATTAAAGCGTTCTACATGAAACTGAACGATGACAATAAGACCGTTGCAGCAATGGACGTTCTTTTCCCGGGAATCGGGGAGATCATCGGAGGTTCTGAGAGAGAAGCGAGATTAGACGTATTAAAACAGAAAATGGAAGACATGCACGTAGATGCAGAAGAGCTTTGGTGGTACCTTGATACCCGAAAGTTCGGTTCTGTGCCGCATGCAGGCTTCGGATTAGGGTTGGAAAGACTGGTTCTTTTTGTAACAGGAATGACCAATATCAGAGATGTGATTCCTTTCCCTAGAACGCCGAAAAGTGCTGAATTCTAGATCAATAAAAAAAGCCTTAATGTAAAAATTAAGGCTTTTTTGTTTTCTAATAGTTTATTATATTAATAAGTGTAATGCAAAAATCATGCTAAATGTGTTTTTTGTCGAATTAATTTATTAAATTCGTAGAATATGTTATGTTAAAACACAAAGACTAATATGCTTAAACAACACTTACAACTCAAGTTAGGACAGAAGCTGGCACCTCAGCAGATCCAGCTGATGAAGCTTATCCAGCTTCATACCCTGGAATTTGAAGAGGAGCTGGAACGGGAGCTAGAAGAGAATCCTGCTTTGGAAATTGTAAAGGAAGATCCAAAAGAAGATGAATTCTCTTCTCTTGAAGATGCTTATCAGGATGAAGGAACAGCCAGCATTGAAACAGATTTTGACGTCAACGAGTATATCTACGATGACGAGCCCAACTATAAAACTGCATCCAGTAACTATTCTCCGGACGATGAAGAGTTCGATAACGAAAGCCTTCTGACGGAAGGACAGTCGTTATATGACTATCTCCTGGAGCAGATTCACCTGGTGAACATCAGTGACGAAGACGAGAAGATCGCAGAATACGTGATCGGAAATCTTGATACGGATGGTTATCTGAGAAGAGAAATCAAAGCGATCGTAGATGATCTTGCTTTTTCACAGGGAATTTACACCACAAAGGAAAAAGTGGAAGACATTCTGGAAAATTACATTCAGAAGCTGGATCCACCTGGAGTGGGAGCGAGAGGTCTTCAGGAATGCCTGTTGCTTCAGATCGAAAAGAAAGTAAGTTCCGACAAAGCAGTTTCCCTGGCAGCTAATATCTTAAGACATCAGTTCGATGCGCTTACCAATAAGCATTACAACAAGATCATCCAGAAGTACGATATTGAAGAAGAAGATCTTAAAGATGCCCTTGATGAGATTTCAAAATTGTCTCCGAAAGTAGGAGGGAACTTTGATACACAGACCATCACGATCAACCAGGAAATTATCCCGGATTTTGTGATCCAGGTAAAAGATGGATTGGTGATCCCAATGCTGAACAGCAAAAATGCTCCGACCTTAAGAGTTTCCGAAGAATACAAAGACATTCTGACCACGTATTCCCACGATAAAAACTCTTCTGAGCACAAACAGGCGGCATTGTTTATCAAACAGAAATTAGATGCTGCGAAATGGTATATTGATGCTATTAACCAGCGCCAGAATACCCTGTTGCAAACCATTACAGCGATCGTGAAATTCCAGAAGGATTATTTTATCACGGGTGATGAAAAATCTCTGAGACCTATGATTCTGAAAGATGTCGCAGATATCACAGGATTTGATATTTCTACGATTTCAAGAGTGGTAAAAAGCAAATATGCGGATACATCCAACGGGATCGTTTATCTGAAGGACCTGTTCTCAGACAGTCTTACCAATGATGATGGTGAAGAAGTTTCTACCAAAGAAATCAAAACTCATCTTCAGGAAGTGATCGGGAAAGAGAACAAAAGAAAACCACTTACCGATGATGCACTGGTAGTCATCCTGAAAGAACAGGGTTACAATATCGCCAGAAGAACAATCGCTAAATACCGTGAACAGCTGAATATTCCGGTAGCAAGATTAAGAAAAGAACTTTAAGAAGTTATCCATAAAAGTAAAAGCCCGGCATGTCCGGGCTTTTCTATTTTTAAAGATGAAATCTGTCATCATTAATAATATACATAAAACAATAAAATAAGCGTGATTTTCTCAATCAGCGTGACGTGTTTTTAAGCGCAAAGACTTACTCTGATATTGAATATTTTAAGTGAGCCAAAAGTTTCATTGGTCTGACTAAGCAGTCATTTTATCCATGAGCTTCATCAGCGACGGAGTCGAACTCTTTGCCTTCCTCAAAGTCAATATTATTTTATTTAAAAACTTTGCGTCAAAAACAAAAAAACTACGAACGCTGCTTCAATTGATCCAGTTCCAGCTCTTTGATAGAAATCTCACGCATTTCCACTTTTCGGATTTTTCCGGAGATCGTCATCGGGAATTCATCCACAAATTTCCAGTATTTAGGAACTTTATAATGAGCAATTCTCCCTTTACAGTAGTCCAGAAGTTCAGTTTCCGTTACGTCAAAACCTTTTCTCACCTTTACCCAGGCCATCACTTCTTCACCGTATTTTTCACTTGGAATTCCTATGATCTGTACATCCAGGATATTCGGATAGGTGTATAAAAAGTCTTCAATTTCTTTTGGGGAAATATTTTCGCCCCCTCGTATAATCAGGTCTTTCATCCTTCCGGAAATCGTGATATAGCCGTCATCATCCATGACCGCCATATCGCCGGTGTGCATCCATCGGGCATCGTCCAGTACTTTTCTGGTATTTTCAGGATCATTCCAGTATTTCAGCATCACAGAATAACCTCTGGTGCAAAGTTCTCCATGCTCGCCACGTTCCAGCGTTTTTCCGTTTTCGTCAATGATTTTAATCTCAAGATGGTCCTGAACCGTTCCTACCGTACTTACCTGCTTTTCCAGCGGTGTTCCGATCAGAGTCTGGGTAGAAACAGGAGAGGTTTCCGTCATTCCGTAGCAGATGCTCATTTCTTTAATGTTCATCAGGTTTTCCACCTTTTTCATGATCTCAGGAGGACAAACTGAACCAGCCATAACCCCAGTCCTTAAATTTGAAAAATCATAGGTTTCAAAATCCTTAACGGCCAGTTCGGCGATAAACATCGTTGGAACTCCGTATAAAGAGGTGCATTTTTCATCAGAAACAGTTTTTAACGTAATATCCGGATCAAAACTGTCATTCGGGATCACCATACACGCACCGTGAGCCGTACAGCATATATTCCCGATGACCATTCCGAAACAGTGATAAAATGGTACCGGAATACAGACGCGGTCGTTTTGTGAGTACTTTAAGCGTACCCCAATGAAATATCCGTTATTTAAAATATTGTGATGGGAAAGAGTAACGCCTTTTGGAAAACCTGTTGTTCCTGAGGTGTATTGAATATTCACAGGATCGTCGAACTGTACGTGTTCTTCGAAGCTGTGAAGCGTATCATCTGAAATATCCTGTCCGTTGTTCAGGAAATCTTCCCAGTTGTCATCAAAGAAAATTTCATGTTTCAGGCTGGGGCAGACTTCTTTGGCATATTCTACCATTTCTTTATAATTGCTTGTTTTAAAGCTTAAAGAAGAAAATATAGAACGGATTCCCGATTGATTGATGACGTAAGTGAGTTCGTGTGTTCTGTAAGCAGGATTGATATTCACCAGTATGGTTCCGATGCGGGCGGTTGCATATTGAAGCAGCACCCATTCATAGCGGTTGGAAGACCAGATTCCGATTCTGTCTCCGGCTTTGGCTCCTAAAAAAATTAAGGCTTTTGCAACCGCAGTGGTCTGATTATAAAATTCCTGGTATGTGGCTCTGTAATCCTGATGAACACAGACTAAGGCTTCCTGATTGGGGTATTTTTCAACAGTCTTTTTAAGATTTCCTCCGATGGTTTGTCCCAGTAATGGAATCGAAGAAGCTCCATAGACGTAAGATAATGGCATAGTTTAAGATTTGGTGGAATAAAATTAATGAAAAATCTTGAACTGATGCCTGTTTGCACTAATTTTCCTGAGAATCTATGTCTTTAAGCTGTTTTAAATTTCTATCCAGTTTTCTGATGATGATTCCGTATACAAGTCTGTAGTAAAACCAGATCAGAAGCACACAAAGGACCGTACTTACAATGATCCCGATAATAACGATGATCAGGTTGGAGTTGGAAGGCTGTACATTCTGGGAATTTAATACATAAAAAATAAACGCGGTAAACACGAACATAAAGGCAACCAGCAGCGCAATGCTGATCAGGATAAACGCATTGACTGTCTTTTTGAACTTAATGATTCTTATGATGAGCCCTTTAAGGTTTTCTTCAATCTTTATTTTGCGGTAATTCTGATAAAACTTCAGGACAAAATAAGCCGTGATAAGTAAGCTTATAATTTTGATGGCTAAATACGCATGGTCAAAATTAGTTTCTATTTCAGGGGCTTCCTGAGCGCCCAGTTTTTCTAATATTTTGCGGAAACTGTCTGATTCTTCATCCTGAAAGAAATAAAACAGTCCCAAAACAGAAAAGAATAAAAATTCCAATACGCTGATCCAGAAAATATATTTCACATAATTGCGTGACTTTCTGTTCAGCATCTGAAGGATCTCGTTGCTGTCGTATTTCGGTTGAACAGGCTGCTCCTGCCATGTTTTCTTAAAGCTGTCTAAATCAAAATCAGGCATATTTTTCCATCTGTTCTTTAAGGGTTTTCTTTAATCTGTTCATTTTCACGCGCGCATTGACCTCGGTGATCCCAAGGTTTTCTGCAATATCCTTATAAGGCAGGTCGTCAAGATACATCATTACAATCGCTCGTTCTACATTGGGCAGGGTTTTGATCACGGTATACAGAAGCGAGATCTGCTGCTGCTTATCGTCATCATCTTCCACAAAATCCCTGTGGTTGATGTCCAGTTCGTTCGTAGGAAGGCTTTTGCTTTTTTTTCTGAAAAGAGTAATGGCTGTATTAAGGGCTACACGGTACATCCATGTAGAAATTTTAGAGTTCCCTTTAAAAGAATCGTAGCTTCTCCAAAGCTGCAGTACGATCTCCTGAAACAGGTCCTCTTCATCTTCAAGAGAATTGGTATACAGACGCGAAACTTTGATAATCAGGCCCTGATTATCTTTGATAAGCTGCGCAAATTCTTTTTCTCTGGAAGTCATAGATATATAATGGCACGAAGATAATAATAATGCGGTGATTTGTTGATATGATGATGCGTTAATTTGTTGATGTGATGATTTGTTGATGCGGCAATGTCCAAAATGGGTCTGAATGGGTTTTGGGAATTGTTGAAATGATATTGTTTTTTAGGTTTTGGTTAAAGCCACATTGCTTACTTCCTTTTTTTAATGGGCTAAA
The DNA here is from genome assembly GCF_900128945.1 of Chryseobacterium sp. OV279. Taxonomy (GTDB): domain Bacteria; phylum Bacteroidota; class Bacteroidia; order Flavobacteriales; family Weeksellaceae; genus Chryseobacterium. The sequence continues at coordinate 720,909 of NZ_FQUD01000001.1, forward strand.
GCCCATTCCTATTGAATATTATATTCTCCCAATCAATTCAAATATTCCTCATCATCAAATTAATACATCATCATATCATTGCATCAACACATCATTGCATCACTAAATCACCAAATAATGCGTATCTTTGCAACCGCGAGAAAATCGGCTTGTTGATTCCTGTTTCGGCAGGGGTAGGAAAGTCCGGACACCATAGAGCAGCAAAGCGGATAACATCCGTCACCCGTGAGGGTAGGACAAGTGCAACAGAAAGCAGGTACAGTTCGGCTGTAGTGAAACCAGGTAAACTCTTTGCGGTGCAATGATAAGTATATCGGTTCTTTTCAGTAATGGAAATTAGGGGCGGCTCGTCCTGAAAGCCGAGGGGTAATCAGCTCAAGTTTTGCAGCAATGTAAGACGCAGATAAATAACAGGCGCTTCTTCGGAAGAACAAAATCCGGCTTACAGATCTTCTCGCGATTTTATGTAGAGTACAAAACTGATTATAAAAAAGAAAGCGGAGAAAGTTCTCCGCTTTTTTTATGGATAGATACTGAAATAAGTAATCTTCCCCGTAGATGTTGTAATGGTAAACCACTCGGCTTCTATACCGCTGTTGGCTCCCATCTGATAAGCATTGGCAGTAACCCCTGCATTAATGGCAACATTCGGATCTCCCACAAGGTAGGAGTCTATTGTATTTCCGGCACCGTCCTTCAGGAAAAAATGAAATGAAGCCCACTCGTTGATAGAAGCCATCGTAGAGGTAATGTAGCTGTGGTTGTACGGATACGATGTGTTATTTGCGGTGTTGCTTGGATCCGTAATATTCCATACATTCATATTCATTGGGAAAGCGGCTAAACCCGTAGTGTCGAATGATGCATAGGAGGAAGAAATTCCTGCCGGCATTGTATACGTACCATAAGGTCCGTTGGGTGATGCATACATATAGCGAACCAGTCCCGGCGTAGGACTGCAGGTCATCAGTCTTCCGACCGCATCATACACATTGTAATTATTAAATACAAAAGATGAAGTCTGGGCAGAGGAAAATATTCCCATTAAACCCAATAATAAAGCTGCTGTTTTTCTCATGGATAAATTTGAAGATAAGTTGTTGTGGTAGCCCCTGTTGAGATGGTAAACCATTCTGCAGAACCGTCCGGAGTGGAAAAATAATCTACGCTGGTAATACATGAGTTAGGAGTGGCATTTCCTAAATTGGTATTAAAACCGATTACCTTGTTTCCCGTTCCGGCATAGTACATATTGAATTTTGAGGTCGTCCATTGGGTATTGTTGGAAATAACACCTCCCGGCATAAGGCTGCCGTGATTCCATAATCTTATGGTTGAAGATGATGTTCCCAGGGTTACAATCCAGTTATTGACAGGATATAGAGAAGACGCGAACTGATCTCTGTAATTGTCTATTTTCCATGCAAGACTGTTTCCCATGTGTGAATTGGCGGGAACGACTATCGTGGCAGGATCATTATTCATCACGGCAGGAACACAGCCGTTGAGGTTCATAGCCATCAGATTTCCGTGAAAATCATGCGGAGAATAATTATTAAGCATAAACATTCCCTGGGAATACGCCAGAGATGCTGCTGCTATTCCAAATATGGTTAAAATTTTTCTCATGGCTTATTTCTCAGATTTAATATTTTTTCTGATCTCATCGCTTTTCTGCATATAAATCTGGGTAGCCCAAACGATGATCTGGCTCATATCACCACCTGTTTTTCTCGTAAGCTCAGCTTCTGTAACACCCGTGGAAATGATCAGTTCTTTTGATGCCGGAACAAGAAGCGCTTTTCTTCTGTCGCTCAGTTCGGAAGTATTTCTTTTTTTCTCCTCTTCAGTAGGTCTGTTTTGTGGATCTCCCAGACTTTTAAAAGCTTTGTCGAATTTTTCCATCTGTGGCGTTTTCATACTTTCAACAGTATTCACGGCACTGCCTTCATTATTACAGGATACTAAGGTTAAAGTGGCAAAAGCTGCTGATATAAAAAGTTTTTTCATAATAAATTAGAATGTAGGTTAGATTTTTTGTAACTAATAAATTTGTAAATACGAATAAGTGACGTTTGCTATGGTAATGTTGAACCATTCAACGTCTCCGTAGGGTGTGGAAATATATCCGGGTGCACCCGTGCAGGGATCAGGAGATTCTCCGATCTGTCCGCTAAAACCCGGCTCCGGAGTGGAAGTACCCGCATAGTACATCTGAAACTGGGAAGATGCCCATTTCACATTCTCTGAAATAACACCGCCCGGTGCTATGCTTGGATGATTCCAGGATCTTACCGAAGAACTAGTGGCAGTGGTCTGCAATGTCCAGTTAGTGGTAGGATACAGTGAGCTTGTAAACTGGTCTCTGAAATTTTTATAAGCCAGTTCTTTACCGTTACCCTGATGCGAATCTGCCGGAACAATGATGGACGTCGGAGTACTCGATGTTACATAAGGATAGCAGCTGCCTGCGAAGTTATGAGCCCCTATTTTTCCCTGAAAATCAAAGGTAGTAGAGTAGTTATTGACGATCATGAGACTGTGCTGTGCATAAGCAGATGACAGTAATGATAGTGTGAGAATAGTGAATATTTTTTTCATGATTTTATAATTAATTTAAATCCTCGATATCCTGTATTAAAACAGTTGTAAATAGGTTATCGTTCCTATAGTAAAGATTTCTGCACTGTTGTTTCCCGATGGAGTATCGTAATAACTATACGCGGTAGGGTTGCAGGGATTGGCCAGATTTAAATTGGCCCGAAAGTCCGGTGAGGATGTAGTTGTTCCGGGTTCCGTCATATCAAATTTAGTGGCAAACCATCGGGTTGTGGTTGAAATAGTACCGCTGGTTGCAAGGTTGGGATTATTCCAGGCCATGATGGAAGAATTGGTGGGACTTAATGTGACAGCCCAGTTGGCGGTAGGATATAAAGAAGACATGAACTGACCGTTGTAATCTTTATAGATCAGTTCCATATTGTTACCCATATGAGAATCTGCAGGGACTACGATCTCGCCATCATTTCCTACCCGGGGATAGCATCCGGCTGTAGATCCGGCCGCCATAATAAATCCATGAAAATCATATTGAGAATAATTATTAATGATGATCGTACCCTGTGAGTAGGCCAAAGAAGAGGCTGCTGTTCCTATGATAGCTAAAATCTTTTTCATAATTCAATCAGGTTAATAAAGTTGGATGTACGTGGTAGTGGAGGTTCCACTCGTGATCGTAAATATTTCCGCACTGTTGTTTCCCGTAGTGGAAGTAAGATTATCAGATGCATTATAACACGAGTTGGCCGCAATAGTGATGGCGCCGTTGAAATCATCCGGTGCCAAGTTCGTGGTTCCCGGATAATACATTACAAATTTTGTAGTGGCCCATCTTGTATTGTTGGATAAAACTCCTCCAGGCATTAATGAACCGTGATTCCAGGGCCTTATGACTCCAAGTGCACTAGATGTAGCCACATGCCAGGAAGCCATGGGATATAAAGAAGAACCAAACTGGTCTCTGTAATTGTCATATCTCAGCTCATTTCCGTTGCCCATGTGAGAGTCGGCAGGAACTCTCACCATGTCCGGATTGGCAGAAGTGATATAAGGGTAGCATCCTCCGGCAAGATTGTTGGCTATGATGAACCCATAAAAATCATAATGAGAATAGTTGTTCAGAATAAGAGTTCCTCCTTGGGAATACCCCAGAGAAAAAGCGGCTAAGCCTAATACGGTTAGTAATTTTTTCATGATGATTAATTTTAGGATTTAATGTTTTTTCTGATTTCATCACTCTTCTGCATATAGATCTGAGTCGCCCAGACAATGATCTGGCTCATATCACCGCCTGTTTTTCTTGTCAGTTCAGCTTCTGTAACCCCTGTGGAAATGATCAGCTCTTTTGATGCCGGAACAAGAAGTGCTTTTCTTCTGTCGCTCAGTTCCGACGTATTTCTTTTCTTCTCCTCTTCAGTCGGTCTGTTCTGTGGATCACCGAGGCTTTTAAAAGCTTTGTCGAATTTTTCCATCTGTGGCGTTTTCATCGTTTCCACGGTATTCACGGCAGAGCCTTCATTGTTACATGATGCTAAGGTTAAAACAGCTATTACAGCCGATAAAAAATATTTTTTCATAATTAAATCAGATTAATAAAGTTGGATATAAGTGTAATTGATTCCCCCGCTTGATATGATAAACATTTCCGCACTGTTAGCTCCGGATATCGTGGTAAAATTGTCAGAAGCCCCACTGCATGGATTTCCCGCGAGACCTAAATTGGCGTTATATCCCGGGACATTATTTGTAGTCCCTGCATAAAACATCTGAAATTTAGTATGTCCCCATTTTGTATTGAGTCCTACAGGTGAAGCAGGTCCTACGGCAGGATGATTCCATAATCGTTGTTGAGTGGTAGTTGCTGAGACACTCACATTCCATTCGTTTATCGGATACAGCGATGAGGTGTATTGATCTTTGTAATTAACATACCTTAGTTCAGTTCCTGTACCCATATTGGCATTGGCAGGAACGGTGATCATACTGTTAGGGGTATTTGGACTTACATATGGGTAGCATCCGCCTGAAAAATTATTGGCCATGATAGCTCCGTAATAATCATAAGGTGTATAATTATTCACAACAAGTGTTCCTCCTTGTGAGTAAGCAAAAGAAGCCACTGTGATTCCAAGTATCGTTAGTATTTTTTTCATGGTAGTAAATTATTTATCGGATTTAATGTTTTTTCTGATCTCGTCACTTTTTTGCATATAAATCTGAGTAGCCCAAACGATGATCTGGCTCATGTCACCACCGGTCTTCCTTGTCAGTTCAGCTTCTGTAACGCCTGTGGAAATGATCAGTTCTTTTGATGCGGGAACAAGAAGCGCCTTTCTTCTGTCGCTCAGTTCCGAAGTATTTCTTTTCTTCTCCTCTTCCGTAGGTCTGTTCTGAGGATCTCCAAGGCTTTTAAAAGCTTTGTCGAATTTTTCCATCTGTGGCGTTTTCATCGTTTCCACGGTATTCACGGCAGAGCCTTCATTGTTACATGATGCTAAGGTTAAAACAGCTATTACAGCTGATAAAAAATATTTTTTCATAAGTAAATCAGATTAATAAAGTTGGATATAGGTGAAGTTAATTCCTCCGCTTGATATCATGAACATTTCTGCGCTGTTACCTCCGGATGGTGTGTTGAAAAAGTCATCAGACAAATTACAAGGATTTCCCGCAATACTTAAATTGGCGTGATATTCCGGAACGTTATTCATAGTACCGGCAAAAAACATTTGAAATTTTGTAGATCCCCATTTTGTATTAAGTCCTACAGGCGAAGCAGGTCCTACGGCAGGGTGATTCCATAACCTTGGCTGCCCGGAGGTTGGTGATACATTTACCTGCCATTCGTATATAGGATACAGTGATGAAGTGTATTGATCTTTGTAGTTGTCATACCTCAGCTCAGTTCCGGTACCCATATTATTGTTAGCAGGAACGGTGATCATACCGTTAGGTGTTTTTGGACTTACATAGGGGTAGCATCCTCCTGCAAAATTATTGGCAATCAGGGCTCCGTAATAATCATAGGGTGTATAATTGTTCACAATAAGTGTTCCTCCCTGCGAATAAGCAAAAGAAGCCACTGTGATTCCCAGTAGGGTTAGTATTTTTTTCATAACAATAGATTATTTATCGGATTTTATATTTTTTCTGATTTCGTCACTTTTCTGCATATAGATCTGTGTTGCCCAAACGATGATCTGGCTCATGTCACCGCCTGTTTTTCTCGTGAGTTCAGCTTCTGTAACGCCTGTGGAAATGATCAGTTCCTTCGATGCCGGAACAAGTAGCGCTTTTCTTCTGTCGCTCAGTTCAGAAGTGTTTCTTTTTTTCTCCTCTTCCGTAGGTCTGTTCTGAGGATCTCCAAGGCTTTTAAAAGCTTTGTCAAATTTTTCCATCTGTGGAGTTTTCATGGTTTCCACAGTATTTACGGCAGAGCCTTCGTTGTTGCATGATGCCAAGGTTAAAATGACAAAAGCAGCGGATAACAGTTGTTTTTTCATAGTTAGATTTTTTGTAAATGATCAGTTTTTATTACGTTAAGGTTGTTGATATATTAATGTTAGGATTAGTAAATCTGGAAATAGGTCACCTGGCCTCCGGGTGTTGTGATGGTGAACCAATCCGCAGAAGAACCTGTGTTGGGTCCGTTTTGACTTGAGCTCAGGAAACCTGCGGAAAGGACAGGATCTCCTACCTCAAAGCTGTCATAGGAATATCCCGTACTGTCTGTAAGGACGAAAGCAAATCCCATCCATTCGTCGATGGCAGTCACCGCTGTGATGGTAGGATGATTGTACGGATAATTCCCTGTATTGGCACTGTTTAATGGGTCAATATAAAACCATCCCGGAATTGGAATAGGATTGGCACCGCCCGTGTTGTCAAATTTATCATACTTGGTGTAGCCTCCTGCAGGAATCGTATATACGCTGTAGGGAGCATTGGGAAGAGCATACATATAAGGCTGGGATGATCCGGAACCTACCGATCCCACTGTCATAAATCTTCCCGCAGCATCATAAGCGCTGTAATTATTGATAACCAGTGTGGAAGACTGGGCTGAAATACCCATTCCCGCCAGAATACCCAGAATAATGCTTAGTTTTTTCATAGTGTAATTCGTTTAATAATTAGTGTTTATGAATTTATTTCATGTTTTAAAACAATGAATAAAGGCTGATGACAAATATTAAAATGCCTGAACATAAGTGTAAGTGGTTCCGGCGCTCGTTATGGTAAACCATTCTACAGCTCCCTCTGTAGTAAATAACGTGTTAGGTACAGGATTGCAGGTATACCCCGCATCACCTACACCTCCTGACGATAAAGCCGTTCCTGACTGGTGAAACTGGAATTGTGACATCACCCATTTGGTATGGTTGGAGATCGCTCCTCCTAACATAAGACTTGGGTGGCTTCCCGGTCTTGGAGTGGCACCTGTAGGAGAGGTAGATACTTTCCAGATGGTACCCGGAATATTGAAACTGTTATAACTCACAGAGCTGCCGCTGGGAATAACAAGTTCATTATTGTCTAAGGTTACATAAAAATAACATCCCGGCGTAGTAAGATTAGCCGCAGTAAGTCTCGTATGAAAATCAGCAGCCGTATAATTATTAATGATAAGAGGTCCTCCCTGTGCATAAGCAAAGGATATGGACACGAATCCTAAAATGGTTAATAGCTTTTTCATAATTTATTTTTCAGATTTTAAGTTTCTGCGTATTTCATCACTTTTCTGCATATAAATCTGAGTGGCCCAGACAATGATCTGGCTCATGTCTCCCCCTGTTTTTCTCGTCAATTCATTTTCTGTAACGCCTGTAGAAAGGATAAGTTCTTTAGAAGCCGGAACGAGAAGGGCTTTTCTTCTGTCGCTCAGTTCAGAAGTATTTCTTTTTTTCTCCTCTTCCGTAGGTCTGTTTTGAGGGTCTCCAAGGCTTTTAAAAGCTTTGTCAAATTTTTCCATTTGTGGGGTTTTCATCGTTTCCACAGTGTTCACGGCAGAGCCTTCATTATTACATGATGCTAAGGTTAAAACGGCTACTATAGCCGATAAAAAGAGTTTTTTCATAATTAAAATGTATTAGAATAAGTTTTAAAATGTTAGCGGAGTTTAGGCATACGCCTTCCTGAGAAAGCAAAAAAGCTGCTTTCCGGATCAATGGTTTTCAATAAATAGGCAGCTGCAGAACAGCTGCCGGTTATTTAAAAGATTTGCAGATAAGTGGTAGGACCGCTAGGTGTAGTGATGGTAAACCAGTCGGCACTTGAATTAACTCCGGTTGCTGTGCTCACGAACCAAGGGTCAACAGCAGGATCTCCCATCCGGAAATGATCAACTCCGTTTTGGGTTACAGGATCCTTAAGAAAGAAATCAAATCCCGCCCATACATTGGTAGGATCCATTACTGTGGCAATAAAGGGATGATTATAGGCATATGTCCCGTTGTTCGCCGGATTCGTAGGATCTCCAACATACCATAATGTGATCCCATAAGGAGCTGTCCCTGCTGTACTGAATTTATCGTACTGGGTAAACCCTCCTGCAGGTATGGTGAATGATCCATAAGGAATATTGGGTGCTGCGTACATATAAGGACCGGGTGCACTTATTGGACTGGTACGAAGTCTGCCCTCTGCATTATAGGAACTGTAGTTCTGAATAACGAGAGGAGAAGTTTGCGCAAAAGCAAGAACACCTGCCATAGCGGATAAAAGTAATGTTATCTTTTTCATAGTGATATAAGGTAAATGATTTATTGAATGACTAGATACGTGTAAACATCTGTGCCTGCTGTGATGGTGAACCACTTGGCATTTCCCCAGGCTGTGTTGATCACATTGGGAACAGTACTACACGGAGCGGCTGTTTCCCCGATATTTCCGTTAAAGTAGGTTTCAGGGACAGAAGTTCCGGCGTGAAACATCTGGAATTTTGACATCGACCATTTGGTGTTATTGGAAATCACACCACCAGGTATCAGACTGGGATGGCTCCATAGCCTTGGTAAGACGGTAGATCCTGGGCCCAAATTAACATTCCAGGAAGTAACCGGAAAGGCGGAGGAAGAATACTGGTCCCTGTAATTTTCATATTTTGCAGTGGCTCCTGCCGGTACAACGATCGCATCAGGATTTTGGTTGGCTACAACTGGATAACACCCTCCTGCATTGTTACTGGCAAAAATAGCTCCACGGAAATCGTAATTGGTGGTGAAATTCTGAATGATCAGCATTCCTCCCTGAGCATATGCCGAAGAAACGGAGCATATGCCGAGTAGCAGTAAAAACTTTTTCATCTGTTATTCAGATTTTATGTTCTTACGGATCTCGTCACTTTTCTGCATATAGATGTTGGTAGCCCACACAATAATCTGGCTCATATCACCGCCGGTTTTTCTTGTGAGCTCAGCTTCTGTAACGCCGGAAGAAAGGATCAGTTCCCTGGATGCAGGAACAAGAAGAGCCTTTCTTCTGTCGCTCAGTTCAGAGGTATTTCTGTTTTTTTCCTCCTCAGTAGGTCTGTTTTGTGGGTCATTAAGGCTTTTGAATGCTTTATCGAAATTCTCCATTTGTGGAGTCTTCATGGTTTGTACCGTATTGACGGCGGTTCCTTCACTGGTACAGGAGATAAGGCATATTACGGCGATTGCCGGTAATAATAAGAGTTTTTTCATAGCTAAAGTTTAATAATTTGGGGTAAAAAATTAATTTTTGATAAATTTATAAAAAAAAAGCACATGAACAATAAATTATTCACTTTTCGGTGTCTTCTTAGTTAAATTTATTTATATATACTTAGCTATGATATAATATTTTACGTTTTTGGTTTATTCACTCTCAAGTGTTTTTTTAGCTTCCAGCAGCTCATTTTTTTCCTTTTCACCCACCTGAGGGTACTTGAGATCCATCTTTTCCAACGTATCGATAATGATCTGAATAGCGGCTACTCTTGCAAACCATTTATTGTCTGCAGGAAGCACATACCACGGGGCATGATCTTTTGAAGTTTCATTAATAGCGGTTTCATAAGCTTCCATATATTGTGGGAAAAGAGCTCTTTCCGGAAGATCGGCTGCTGAAAACTTCCAGTTCTTCTCCTGTTCGTTGATTCTGTCCAGTAATCTTTTTTTCTGTTCGTCCTTGGAAACATTCAGAAAGATTTTCACAATGGTGGTTCCGTTGTAGGCAAGGTGCTGTTCAAAATTCCGGATGCTTTCATATCTGTTTTCCCAGAATTTACTATCGAAATCCTTTACAGAAGACCATGTTTTCTCACTAAGATTATATTCGGGATGAACTTTACATACCAGGACGCTTTCGTAATGGGATCTGTTGAAGATACCAATCATTCCTTTCTGCGGAAGCGCCAGATAATGTCTCCACAAAAAGTCGTGGGCATATTCTTTTGAACTTGGTGTTTTAAAGCTGGTGACATTACACCCCTGAGGATTCACCCCTCCGAAAACGTGCTCTATCAGACTGTCTTTTCCCGCTGCATCCATCGCCTGAAGGATCACAAGCAAAGACTTACTCCCGTCTGCATACAGTTTTTCCTGAAGCTCGCGAAGTTTTTCTTTTTCTTTGATTAAAAGCTGTCCGCCTTCTTCTTTGGTCAGCTTGCCTTTATATTCTGTTGAAGCCTTTTTTATTGAAAATTTTCCTTTTACCAGGAAATCATCTGAGAAATTGGTGTCCATGTTTTTTTATTTAATATTTAATGATTGAAAAATTTAAAGATTTAAAAATTAAGGGGAAGTTTCTAACTAACTTCTAATCTGATGTCTGATGTCTGACATCTAGCATCTAAAATCTAACTTAAATGTAATAAAAAAACCGCCTCCAATGAAGACGGTTCCTTTATTTTTTTAGTAAAGATTTACTTTGCTGCTGCTTTTTTAGCAAGTTTAGCGGCTTTCTTTTCAGCTTTAGCGGCTGCTTTTTGCTCTTCAGCGGTCAATGGCTTTGGCTCAGGAGCGCTGGCATCTACATTACCTTTAATATAGATTACGCTTCTGCTGTTAGCAGGGTCGTTAGAGAAAACCTCGATCATTTTGTTGAAAGGTCCGTTAAGTGTCGTGTTATATCCTACTTTAATTTTAGCAGATTTTCCTGGCATGATCGGATCCTGGCTGAATTCAGGAGTTGTACATCCGCAAGAAGGCTTTACGTTAGAAAGGATCAAAGGCTTGTCACCCGTATTGGTTACTGTAAAGAATCTTGTACCGTCCGCACTTGGTTTGATAGTACCGTAGTCAAAAGTAGTTTTATCAAATGTAATAGTCTGTGCAGAAGCTAATGCAAATGTCCCAAATAATGCAATTCCTGCAATTAATTTTTTCATATTCTTGAATGTTAATATGTTTGTTAGATAAATTTTGAGAAACAAAGTTAAAAATTATTTTAATTCATACTTAAAATTTTTTTTCTTTAGACTATTTTTGCAAATTGTAAGCAAAAGAAATAGAATTTTATGCAGATTTCAGAAAAGTACAATCCACAGGAAACTGAACAGAAATGGTACAACTTCTGGATGGAAAACAAATTTTTCCATTCGGAGCCTAATGAGAAACCACCATATACTGTGGTAATTCCTCCGCCAAACGTAACGGGGATATTACACATGGGACATATGCTGAACAATACCATTCAAGATGTTCTCGTCCGCCGTGCAAGAATGCAGGGCTTTAATGCCTGCTGGATTCCGGGCACAGATCATGCTTCAATTGCCACTGAAGCCAAAGTTGTTGCTAAACTGAAGTCTGAAGGGGTCAATAAATCAGATATTACCCGTGAAGAATTCTTAAAACATGCATGGGAATGGACCGACAAATATGGAGGAACCATCCTTGAGCAGCTGAAAAAGCTGGGATGTTCATGCGACTGGGACAGAACCCGTTTCACCATGGAGGAAAAATTGTCTCAGCAGGTGATCAAGAGCTTCGTAGACCTATATAATAAAGGAGTCATCTACAGAGGCTACAGAATGGTTAACTGGGACCCGGAAGCAAAAACCAATATCTCCGACGAAGAGGTTATATTTAAAGAGCAGAATGGAAAATTATATTTCCTTAAATATAAAATCGAAGGTTCGGAAGAATTTCTTTCCGTAGCAACTACGCGTCCCGAGACTATTTTCGGGGATACTGCGGTATGCATCAACCCTAATGACGAAAGATATGCTCATCTGAAAGGTAAAAATGTAATCGTACCAATCGTTGGCAGAGTAATTCCTATCATCGAAGACGAATATGTTGATATTGAATTCGGAACAGGAGCATTGAAAATTACGCCTGCTCACGATACCAATGACTATGAGATCGGGCAGAAGCATCAGTTGAAAATGATCGATGCTTTGGATGATGATGGTAATCTTAATGAGCACGGTTTACATTATGCAGGTCAAAACAGATTTGATGTAAGAAAGCAGATCGCGAAAGAACTACAGGAAAAAGATCTTTTACTGAAAGCAGAAGATTACGTAAATAAAGTAGGAACTTCAGAAAGAACAGGTGCCGTTATTGAGCCTAAAGTTTCTGTTCAGTGGTTCCTGAAAATGTCTGAAATGGCGCCACCGGCTTTAGAAGTAGTAATGAATGATGAGGTTAAATTTTACCCTGAGAAATTCAAAAATACCTATAAGCACTGGATGGAAAACATCCGTGACTGGAATATTTCCCGTCAGCTTTGGTGGGGGCAGCAGATTCCTGCATTCTACTATGGAGACGGAGAAAATGATTTTGTTGTTGCAGAAGATAAATACCAGGCTCTTGTAGTATTAGAAGAACAAAAAGGAATTATTGCAACATTAGAAGATCTACGTCAGGACGAAGATGCTCTAGACACATGGTTCTCATCATGGTTATGGCCAATGTCCGTATTCGATGGTCTTCTGGATCCTGAAAATAAAGACATCAATTATTATTATCCAACCTCTGACCTGGTAACAGGACCGGATATTATTTTCTTCTGGGTAGCCAGAATGATCATGGCCGGACTGGAATACAAAAAAGAAGTGCCGTTCAAAAATGTATACTTCACTGGGATTGTAAGAGACAGCCAAAGAAGAAAGATGTCAAAATCTTTAGGTAACTCACCGGATCCGTTGGAATTAATTTCTGAATTTGGTGCAGATGGGGTTCGTGTTGGAATTTTATTAAGTTCTGCAGCAGGAAATGATTTGCTTTTTGATAAAGATCTGATGTTGCAGGGAAGAAATTTTGCGACAAAAATCTGGAACGCTTTCCGATTGATCAATATGTGGAATCATGAAGACAAACCAGCCAATACAGCAGATAAACAAACTATTGAGTGGTTTGAGAGTAAGCTTAATAAAACCATTGCTGAGATTAATGATCAGTTTGGGAAATTCAGAATTTCGGATGCACTTCATTTAATTTATAAATTAATTTGGGATGATTTCTGCGGTTGGTATCTGGAAGCTATTAAGCCGAATTACGGAGAAGGGATTTCTAAAGAAGTTTATGATCAAACCATATATTTCTTTGAGGAATTAATGAAATTACTTCATCCGTTTATGCCTTTCTTAACAGAGGAATTATGGCAGACGATTTCTGAGAGAAGTATTGAAGAGGCATTAATTATTGCTCAACAGAAAAAAGAGGAATCATTTAATGAAGACATCATTAAAAACTTTGAAACTGCTGAAGATATCATTTCCGGAATCAGAAATTACCGTCAGACCAAAGGGATTTCTCCTAGAGAAGCCGTTGAGGTGTATACCGGAGCTTCGGAATTTGCCAATGAAGCCGTAATCAGAAAGCTGGCTAATGTGACTGAAATTCACTTCGGAGAAAAGACAGCGAAGCCTAGCTTTACATTCCTTGTGGGTGCAACTGAAGTTTCTATTCCTCTAAGTGAAAATTTAGATTTAGCGGAAGAGAAAAAGAAGACAGAAGAAGAAGTTGCTTATTTAAAAGGATTCCTGATCTCTGTAGACAAGAAGCTTTCCAATGAAAAATTTGTAGCCAATGCCAAGCCTGAAGTTGTAGAAATAGAACGTCAGAAACAGAAAGATGCTCAGGATAAGATTGCTATTTTAGAAGAGAAGCTGAAAAGTTTGTAAATTTAAAAGATAGACAGTAAGTTTGTCGGAATGTCAGGCTGAGCACAGATAGAAAATCTGCGAACGAAAGTTCACGAAGCCTGATATCTTAGAATGAAACAATATTTTGTCTATATTTTAAAATGTTCCGACGGCTCTTATTATACAGGAGTTACCAGTGATATTGAAGCCAGATTAGCTCAACATCAGTCTGGAAAATTTCCTGAAAGCTATACTCACAAAAGAAGACCGGTTCAACTAGTCTTCTTTTGTGAATTTAATGACATTATTCAGGCTATTTTATTTGAAAAACAGGTAAAAGGCTGGAGTCGAAAGAAAAAAGAAGCCATTATTAATGATAATTGGGAGAAGTTGAAAGAATTATCGGTTTGTCAAAATAAAAGTCATTCTGATAATTTTGAGCAAGATAAAAAAGGCTTCGACTCCGCTCAGCCTGACAGTTTAAATAACGAAAATTAAATGACACACATAGACAACATAAAAAAACTATTCTCAAAAAACTTCGTAGAAAGCCCTTTACTGGAAAGCTTCGAAGTAGGGAAACTCTATCTTTCAAGTGGAAAGCTCGTGGCTTGTGATCCTTTGATCACGAATGATATGCAGGCTTTCACGACAGAATTTCCGAAAGGAGATTTTTCTGTTTTACTACATAAAGAAAGAGAAAGCAACTGTGTCGCGTATGCAGAAGTTATTTTCAGCACTGCGGAAATCGTAAAATGGGAAATGGCTGTGACTGCAGGACAGAATGTGAAGGATCTCGGAGAAGAAGAAATCTTCGGATATCCCGTAGAAAGCGGGATGGGATGTCTTATGGATGTAGATACCCAAAACAGTCTGAACGAACTTGAAAAGAGACTTTATCACAGCAAAGGAGCAGATTTCATGGGAATCTATGAAGAATTTTTCCATGAGTATTTCTTTGACGAAAAAGGAGCTATCGATCAGTATGCATTCCTGAAGCCGGCTGATGATCATCCCGGAACTATTTTCGCCTTTGAAACAGGATACGGTGAAGGTTTTTATGCAAGTTATATTGCTTACGATAAAGATCACAAGCCTGTGAAGATAATTACCGAATTTATTGAGATAAGTTAATTAAATTAGTTATTTTTGAAACTTAGTTTTTTGAATACAATATATTAAGCTAACATAAAACACCAATGAAATTCTCATCAGAACAACCCAAAATTATTGTTGTAGGAAGCTCTTCCATCGATCTGGTTTTAGAGACCGAAAAAATACCACAGCCGAATGAAACGGTTTTAGCCGTAAACTCAGACAGCTATTTTGGAGGAAAAGGAGCCAATCAGGCGGTAGGAACTGCAAGATTGGGAGCCAGCGTTTATTTTATCGGATGTGTGGGGATGGATCCTTTGGGACAGCAGATCATGAGAAATCTGGTAGGTGAAAACGTTAATGTAGGTTTCGTTCATGAAACGGATGCCGAATCTACGGGAACAGCCTATGTAACCACCAGCCACGGAAATGCAGCTATTGTAGTGGTTCCGGCAGCCAATAAACGTCTCAGCATACAACATATAGAAGAAGCCGATCGTTATTTTCATACGGTAGACCTGATTTTGGTTCAGCTTGAAGTCGCCATGGAAGTGGTGGAATACACCATCAGAAAAGCCAAGAAATACGGTAAAAAAGTGGGACTTTATGCCTCGCCTGCTATGAAAATCAGTGAAGGAATTATTGAGATGGTAGATTTCATTGTAGCAAAAAGCAGCGAGCTTCATACCGTTTTCGGAGAGGAAAAAAGAGAAGAAATTCTTAAAAAATATTTCAACAAGGTTTTTGTAAGAGACGATACCAATTCTACGATCTATTTTGACGGTACGGAAATGAAGTACTTTAGAAATGACAAAGATGAAACGGTTTACAAAATGGGAATGGGAGACGCTTTTACTTCAGGATTTGCCGTAGCACTCTGCCATGGAAACTCAGTAGAGGAGTGTGTGAAATTCGGGAATGAAGTTTCTTCGAGGGTTTCCGGAGGGAAAGGTTCACAGACCGGTCTTCCGAGAATGTCGGATTTCTTTTCCTAAAGCTATTTACCACATATCGAAAGTCAGAAACTTAACATAAAAATATAAGTAAAATCTCCACTTTTATAGTGGATTTTTTCTTTTTACCCTATGGAAAAACTGGAACTCATTACAAAAGATCAGGTGTCGCTGGCGGTTCATCTTTTCAGACCTGAAAAAAGCAACGGAAAACTGCTTCTGATCAATTCGGCGACGGGTGTGAAGCAGCAGGTGTATTTCTCATTTGCCCGTTTTTTTTCAGAAAAAGGATTTACCGTCATCGCTTATGATTACAGAGGAATAGGGCTTTCAAAACCTGAAAACATGAAAGGTTTTAAAGCGTCTATGAGGATCTGGGGTTCCGAAGACTACAAAACCCTTACCCAATATATTAAAAAGGAATTTTCAGACTATAAGAAGTACTGTCTGGGACATTCCGTGGGTGCATTGATTCTGGGAATGAATGAAGATTCTGAAATGTTCGACGAATTTATTTTCGTGGGAACCCAGAATGCATTTGTCGGAAACCTGAAATGGAAGACAAAAATAGAAGCTTATCTCGGATTTGGAATTGTTCAGCCTTTAACTACCGGATTATTAGGGTATTTTCCGGCCAATTGGTTTGGGCTCGGAGAAAGTCTTCCAAAAAATTGCGCATATGACTGGAGAACCTTAATTTTAAACAGGAAATCAACCAACAGACTGTTGGAGAAAATTGATGACTATTCTAAAAATCTGACGCAAAAAGTATTTGTAATCCGGGCAGAAGATGATGTGTGGCTGACTGAAAAAGGAGTATTAAGTCTTTTGAATACTACCTATCCCAATCTTAAACCTTCCTACAGGCTGGTAAAAACATCTGAATCCGACAAAAAAGAAATAGGACACGTCAATTTTTTTAGAAGTTATAATAAAAAACTCTGGAATATTATTTTAAACGAATTGACAGCTTAATGAAAAGTACGATCGAAAACACCGTAGCATTTGTAAAAGAAAAATTAGAAGGTGCTGAAGCAGGACATGACTGGTACCACATCGAAAGAGTATGGAAACTGTCCAGGAAAATAGCAGAAACAGAAAACTGTAATCAGGAAGTGGTAGAACTTTCCGCTTTGCTGCATGATATTGCAGATCCGAAGTTTCATAACGGAGACGAAACCATCGCTCCCAAAATAGCAAGAGAATTCCTGGAAGAACAGCAGGTTTCGGAGGAGGTGATAGAGCAGGTATTATTTATCATTAAAAATATTTCGTTTAAAAACAGAGGTGAGGCTCCGGCTGAACTGCCTATTGAGCTCAAAATTGTACAGGATGCCGACCGTATCGATGCCATCGGGGCTATCGGAATCGGGAGAACATTCAATTTCGGAGGGTTTAAAAATAATCCGATGTATGATCCGGAAATTCAGCCCAGCCTGAATATGTCTAAAGATGAATATAAAAAATCCAACGGCACCACGATCAATCATTTCTACGAAAAACTTCTGCTTTTGAAGGATCTGATGAATACAGAGAAAGGGAAAGAGATCGCTCAGCAAAGGCATGATTATATGCTGGGATTCCTCGATCAGTTTTTCAAAGAATGGAATGTTGATTAACCTTCTTTCCGAAAAATCTTAAATCAGTATCTTTGCAGTATGGTATTTATCATTTTTGTTATCTTCTGGGCTAGTGTGCTTTCTTTGATTTTGTATAAAGTGAAATCAGGAAGGGTGGCAAAATGGGCAAAACTGTTCCGTATCCTCACATTGGTTTTTTCAATCTCTATTTTTACCTACTGGTTCATCCAAAAAAGTGCGGTAAGTTTTGTAGATAATTCGGTAGGGCTACAGGTGGTCAATAAACTTCCCCAAACCCTGGACTTTTATCTCATCAAAGTAGACAGCGCTAAAAACGGAGTTCTGGAACCTAAGCATATCGGAAAAATACGTCCGGAATATTACAGAATAGAATATCTTAAAATGGATAAGTCCGATGAATATTGGATTATAGGGTATCTGGGTAAAAAGAACATGGTGTATTTCTCCCAACACGCCGTTCCGAACAAAAATATTGACCAGATTGTAGAAGTTCAAAACTATATCAATCAAAGTGTAAAACTTTCCGAGGCCGCAAAAAAAGAAGTAGATGCATACAATTACGAAAATGCTAAATTGGGAATCTGGGTGTCCTTAGATTTCTTGCTTCTGTTTCTGAACCTCGTCCTTTTATTGAGAAAAAACAAGCATTAAGCAATGGGCAATGAGTAATAATAAAACAATTGATACTATTACTCATTGCTTATTACTCATTTCCCATAGATTTTATCAAGGATAGTCCAGAATCTGCATCACCTGCTCCTTAAATTCTTCAGGACAGTTTTTAATCAGTTTATCTTTATTCTGTTTGTTGATCTGATGGGGCTCCAGCCATTCGGTGCGGTTGGCGCTCAGGCTGTGATTATCATAGACTCTTTTTATTCTATGATCTTCGTAAAACGTATATTCATCACCGAGCCAGGTGCTGGTAATGCTTATCGTGCAAATTTCTTTTTCCATGACATTTTGTATTTTAAAAATACTGTGCCCTCTATATGGGCAGCAGTATATCCTAAGATACTAAATTTTTTCTACAAAAACAGTTTTTTAGGTGTCTTTTTGTAAGTGTGACTGAAAAGGTAGGGATGCCGGTCTGAGAGTCGGAAGGTTTTAGAGTCTGAGAATTTCAGGGATTCAGCGTTGGGAATTGTGAATCCGGAAACAGTGTCCGAATGACAAATATCTGGTGGCTAAGGCTCCCAAAGCCACCAGTACTACGATCTAAAAGTCTCGTATCTGAAATCTAAAATCTTGCATCTTGGCCCTTGTATCTTGAATCTTGTATCTACCATTCACTATTCACTTGCAAAGCAAAATTCACCATTGACATCTAAAATAACGTCCCATTATTATCAGTCGCCATTTGCGGAATATGAATATCCGTTTTCCAGTCCTCATTCATCTTTTTAATGAAATAGGCGGAAAGCAACGGTGATGCTTTTTCAATATTCTGGTGAACAAAGAAATAGACGTTCTGAAGTCCTTCTTTTTTCCATTTGGTCAGGTGTTTCATCCAGTCATCCAGTCTTTCATAATCACTTTCGGCATTGGCGCCTACGTAGCGGATGAAGGCATTGGGCGTGGTAAGACGCATATGGAGCATATCTCTTCTTCCTGCCGTATCTACGATGATATTGGTGATATTGTTAGCTTCAAAAAGCTCACAGGTTGTATTGAAAACTTCCTCATCAGTGAACCATTCGGTGTTGCGGAGCTCGATGGCTAAAGGAACTTCTTTAGGCCAGTCTTTGACAAATTTCTCCAGCCTGTCATAATCTTTCGGTTTAAAATTATCATGAAGCTGCAGAAAAGCCATTCCCAGTTTATCATCAAAATTCATCACTGCCGATGCGAAATTGGTCACCGGTTCTGTCACATCAATCAATCTTCTGAAGTGGGAAACCGTGTTGGTGATCTTCGGGAAGAATTTAAAATTTTCCGGTGTTTTTTCTTTCCAGACTTCCACCTGTTCCGGGGTCGGCATTCCGTAAAAAGTAGCGTTCAGTTCAATAGAATTAAACTGTTTTGCGTAATATGTCAATTCGTCTTTGGTTCCTTTAGGGTAAAATCCTTTAAGGTCTGTTTTATTCCATTTAGCACATCCTATGGAAATATTTTCCAGTCCTTTTTTATTTTGACTTAAAATTTCTTTGGTTCTGGCATGGTCTTTAGGAAGTGTAAAATCTATTTTTGACGGGTCTTCTACTTGTCCGAATTTCATATTAAATGATTTTATTTTTTTAAAATTAAGCATTTTTTGCCGATCTGTGCAGGAATTGAGTCTAAATTCTTTACCCTTTAAGGAGTGGTTTATTAAGTTTTTTTTAAGGAAATATTAAACATTCATTTACACAATGTTAATTCTATGTTACCACACTTGATATTTCTGAGATCTAATTTTACTCCCGAATTGTAACAATAAAATCATGAAGAAAAAAATAATCTGTGCTTTTGCTTTATTATCCTTTGGCTTTGCATTTTCACAGGAAACCAGCTCTAAAATTTTTGGAAGGCTCAAAGGAATTTCTTCCGAGGTTACTGTGAAGGTCGTACACATTCCTACGAACAGTGCTTTCGAAACCAAAAGTAACAGCAAGGGGCAGTTTAGTTTAGACAACCTTCAGCCGGGAGGCCCATATTCCATTGAAATATCGGATGGAAAACAGATTATTTATTCTACTACCAACGTGCAGCTTTCGCTGGGAAATAATGATTTGCCGGTAGTTGAAGTCAATACAGGTGAAAAAACAATTGATGAAGTGAAGATCACTTCTAAAAAGACCGGTGCAAAATATGGAGTAGGAATCAGTCAGGCTCAGATTTCAGGACTTCCCAACATCAACAGGGGAATTCAGGATGTGACCAAACTGATTCCGCAAAGTGCCAATAATTCTTTCAACGGAACCAATTTCAGATACAACAACGTTACGATCGACGGATCGATCAATAACGACGCGATTGGTTTCAGTCCGTCTCTGGGAGGTCAGACAGGAACTTCCGGAATGCCGGGAAGCAGTACGCGTTCGAATTCCATAAGTCTGGATGCCATTCAGGATGTGCAGGTGTATATTGCGCCGTATGATGTAAAGCTTGGAAATTTCCTGGGTGGAAGTATTAATGCCGTTACCCGAAGCGGAAGCAATGAAGTGACAGGATCTATTTATGGATACGGAAGAAATGCTTCCATTACCGGAAACAACAGGATAGGAGACAATTCAAAGATGCCGAGCGCTTTTCAGGATATGATTTATGGAGGAAGGGTAGGACTACCTGTGGTAAAAGACAAAGTTTTCCTGTTCACGAATCTTGAATATACCAAAAGAACAGATCCGGTATTCTATAATGCTAACGATCCCAATGCTTTGGTAAGTGATCCCGTGGCTCAGCAGATCTCAGATTTTGTTAAAAATAAATATGGTTTTAATGTAGGGAGCTTCGACAGCTACAACAACTTTTCAGAAAGCGCGAAGCTTTTTAATAAATTAGACTGGAAGATCAACGATAAACACACTTTATCCATTAAAAACAATACGGTGTTTTCTCAAGCTTCAAATCTTGAACGGGATGGAGCGAACTTCAGATTTTCAAGCATGGATTTTATTCAGAAAAATAATGCTTCCACGACGACATTGGAGTTAAAAAGCCGTTTTAATGATCAATGGAATAATAATTTAGTCGTTGGATATTCTTCCATCCACGATTACAGAGATCCTACTTCCGGGAATGCGATGTTTCCGCAAGTGGAAATTTCCTACAACGGAGGAACCGTACTTCTGGGGAATGACCGTGAAGCCACTGTTTTCAATATGAAACAGAAAACCTTTGAGATCACAGATAATCTTACCTATAAAACAGGACACCATACTTTCTTGTTGGGAACGCATAATGAGCTGTACAACATCAATTATGGCTTTGTCAATGCGCTGAACGGAAGGATTTCCTATAAAAACCTGACCGATTTCTATAATTCCAGTCCATCAAGGATCAGAGGGACGTATCCTTTTAACGGAGACAGTAGAGAAACGCTTTTCGATAATCCTTATGCCCAATATAAAGTCAATCTTTTCTCCCTGTATTTTCAGGATGAGATCAATTGGGGAAGGTTAAGATTATCACCGGGAGTAAGAGTAGATTACACAGATTTACCGAACAAGCCTTTGTTAAGCAAAATGGTCCAGAGCTCACCTCAGGATCCAAGCTTTGGAAATACCTACAGCTATACACCGCTAGGCCAACTTTCGAATGATTATCTTAATAAACCAACAATCTCTCCGAGATTAGGATTTAATCTTGATCTTACCGAAGACCGGTCTATGGTGTTAAGAGGAGGCTCGGGTATTTTCGTGGGAAGAATTCCTTTTGCATGGTTGGGGTATGCTTATTATAATGACGGGGTAGGTTTCGGAAGCTACGATTATAATGCTCCGACTGCTGCTCAGCTGGCAGCCAATGGAGATCCTCTGGTAAGCGGTAATTTCCCGAAATGGCAGAACTCTTCAAAGGTTCAGGTAGACCTTATAGATAACAATTTTAAAATGCCGAGGGTATGGAGAAGCTCTTTAGCCTTTGATTATACATTGGCCGGATACAAACTTACGCTGGAAGGAATTTACACGAAAGTGCTTTATGACCTGAAGTTCCAGCAGGTAAACAAAACGGATAATGTGACGTATTTCAGCTATGATACCAATCATGAAATGCCTATATATACAACCAATATCAACAGTAATTTCTCAAATGCCTATCTTCTGTCTAACACTAAGGAAGGATACCGTTACAACCTGACCGCACAGATTTCCAAATCCTATAATTTCGGGTTTAATTTCTTCGTAGCCTATACGTATGGTGACGCAAAAGATATTACCAACGGAATCAGAAATTCAATGGAAAGTAACTGGCAGATGAACCAGTCCCTGACTCCGAATGATCCTAAGCTGACAACTTCCAATTTTGCCATCAAAAACAGAGTCGTAGCCAATCTGGGATACAGTCTGGAACTTTCAAAATCCAACAGATTATCTGCTAACGTATATTTTAATGCCCAATCCGGAAATCCTTTCAGCTGGGGATTTGTGAACAGTACGATTGCGAATACGGGTCAGGCCGCAGGACTTTCTTATGTGTTTAAAGATGCTGCGGAAGCCGCCAAATATATCGTTCCTATTAAAGATGCCGCCGGAAACGTACTGGTAACTGCGCAACAGCAGATTGCTGACTATGAAAATTTTGTAGGTGGAAATAAATATCTGAACTCCAGAAGAGGAAAGTTCACAGAAAGAAACGGCGATGTTACCCCATGGAATATTCAGGCCGATTTCAAAATTATGGATGAGATCAGACTCAGCGAAAAATCTAAAAATAATATCCAGATTTCAATAAGCATTATCAATCTTACCAATTTGCTGAATAAAGACTGGGGCAAAGTCTATTTTGTGCCTAATACCTTTAATTCTACCGCCAGCGTAGGGCTTACGAAAGTTGGAAATGTAGCTGCCGGTCAGCCTGCTGCGGGTGATCCTACGTATAATTTCAAAACACCGGGACTGCCTTATACTGTTGATCAGTT
This sequence comes from Chryseobacterium sp. OV279, assembly GCF_900128945.1. Taxonomy (GTDB): domain Bacteria; phylum Bacteroidota; class Bacteroidia; order Flavobacteriales; family Weeksellaceae; genus Chryseobacterium. The sequence goes on from NZ_FQUD01000001.1 coordinate 743,733, forward strand.
TGCATCAAGGTTCCAGGCGCAGTTGGGAGTGAGGTATAATTTTTAATCATTAGTCTTTCATTTTTTACTTATAATTTTTTCAGCGATCCGGATTTTATTTCCGGGTCGTTTTTTTGTTTTTTTTAACTGAGTTCGAAATAAGGCTGACGGTCGGAAAGTCTGAAACTACTTATGTTCTGACGATTCTGTTATCCATGTCAAGGTTTTAAACCTTGACATGGATAATTAGGGATTTCCCTTCCAATTTTTCAAGTTTTATCATCTAAATTTTCTCATCCGGAACTCAAATATTATAAAACAAAAACCATAGAAAATTCTATGGTTTTTTGCTGCTTTTTTATAATGGAATTTGTGTTTTCTCCTGGGTTTTATTTTACACCTTGTGTTACCATTTTGTTGGAAATAACAGAATAGATACACCCTGTGGTTTTCAAGTTCACCGTAATCGTTGCCGGAACTGAACGGTAAGCGGTGTCGCCATAAGGTTCAGTGATCTTTCCATTCGAATCCTTTACGGTTCTTCCTTTTATTGTATACGTCATCGTTGCTGTTCCTGTAAATCCGCTTGATGGATTGAACGTAACAATACCTGTAGATTTATTATAAGTCCATGTTCCTTCCGGAGTTACTTTTTTACGGTATAGCGTAAGATCGGTATCACTGCTTTTTGTAAAACTGAAGGTCGAATAATCGATATTGGCATTGCTTCCGGTGGGCGGAGTTGTAATGCTGATAGCCCCTTTATACGCTATATCATTAGAAAAAACCGGAATATTCACAGGCTGAAACTTACAGGTAGACGTCACATCATCGTTGGCAACGGCTGCATAAGGAAGCGTAAGTTTCACATTTCGGATGATATGCTGCTGAAATGCAGCTCCTGTTGCTGCTGCAAAACCCAGTTTCAGAACAGCCGGAACCGTTGCATCCAGGGTTTGAGAAGTTGCACCACCTTCGGTGTCTGAAGTATTAAAATCAGTAGTTTGTGGATTCGCGTTTTCAGTGTAAGGCACTGAAGTTTTATAATGATAGTAGTTGATAATATTCGTAGGCGTTCCGTTTTGAGTAGTCTGGATATCCACTTTGATATCAAACCCATCCGTTGTCGTCGGGCTTGTAAAATGGGGAATCAGATCAAGATATACTTTTCTGAATTCTCCCGCATTATTTCGGAGATCAAAAACAGAAGCCAGTGTATTGGAAGTAGCCAGATAACTTCTGTCAGCCTGCAGGATTCTGCCCACAGTTCCGGTATTGCTTAAGGTAGAACGGGTTACCAAAACAGGATATCCTGTAAATCCGGCTCCTAAACCTGTAGTATTGATCGCAGCACCTCTTGCGCCTCTTAAAGTCACATGACTTGTCGATTGGCTCCAGGTTACACCTGCAATACCATTCACTCTGGAATCACCCTGAAAACGTTTAGATTTAAAATTTCCGAACTCATCCAGCGCAATACCCAGATAAGCTCCTGATAAACCTGCTTTTCTCTGACTGGCATAAGTATCCTTTGTCCTGTTATAGGCATATCCGATTCCGGCACCTGGTGATCCAATGGTAGGGCTGGTTACCGCTCCGTCATAAAGAAAGAATGATAAACCGTCGCCAAAAGTGCCCCCTAAGGCAGTTCCATTTTTCATCTCATATTCAAACTCAACATGAAGTCCGTTTACCGAAGTAAAAGTTCTTCCGTTGATAAACAATCCTCCAAACTGGCCTGAACTGGCCGGAGTAAGCTGTACACCCGTAGAAGTATGCGACGCATTTCCCTGTATTGTAAGTTCAGATGCCGAAGATGCATTCATCAGCGAACTCGAATAGGAATAAAACCCGTAGATACTGGCCACCTCTGTACTGTCTGTCTGCGCATACACGAAGTTGGTAAGCAATGTGAAAACCAGGCTCATCAAAGACAGCCCTTTAAAATTCTTTTTCATGACTGCTTATTTTACAACAAATACGATGTTGATGAAAGAGGCTGATGTAGCATTGGATAGAACATCATAATTCAATACACCCGTGTTGCTGATGCTGTTGATCTTGAAAACAGAAGTATCATAACCCGTCACATAATAGTGCAGATCTGTTGCATTGGGGAAAAACGGGATCGAAGCAGGAGCAGATGCACTTCTTGCATTAGCCGGTACATTCGAAAACTGGTTTTTATACAATGTGTACAAATCTTTCGTCTGTCCTGTTGCTGTTGTAGTCGTGTCAAAAACTACACTCGGCATATAGAAAAACTTAGCGACATACGGAGAAAGACATACCCAATCCGGAGCTGCTGGAGTTCCTACATTCTGGCTGATACATTTTTTATTGGTATCAAAAATAACGAGCCCGGTTGCAGGGTTGGTAATAGAGGAAAGATTGCTGATTCGTGGTAGTAAAACTCCTTTAGAAGTGCTTGTAACGTCTAAAGCTGAGCTTGCATCTGGTGATGTAGTATTAATACCCACCTGCGCGGTAATGGAGCAAAAAGCCATCACCAAAACTAAAGTAATAATTTTGTGCATGTTCGAAATAATTTTTTTTGTGTGTTTCTACTATTAACAAACTTCTTGCCAATAGAAAATTAATTGCTTAATAGATGTGTTTTGTGTATTTTATATTAGAAATAATATTTATTTATGATTAATTTTAATTTCTATCTCTTGGTTTTGTTTAAATTCATTATCGGCTAATTAGTGTAGTGCCTTTTTATGTGTTTTTGTCTGTGTTTATACAGTTTTGTACTTCTTAAATTTTCTTTATATTTTTATAAATTCTTGTTTTTTTAGCAAAATAATAGAATGTATTATTGTAAGGGATTCTGTGTTTTACTTATGAATATTTAATTTTAAAAGTATAATCGTCAGAACATAACAAATGCTTTATTCAACTCAAATAAAAGCCTAGACTTTTTCCCTGATTTATTAATTTAGTATCAGAAACATTCCGATTACTTATTAATATTTTAATTAAAACCCGATTTAAGTAGTAAATTTTAAACAAATGTATATAAAATTACTTGATAATAATAACCGAAAGTCTTTGATAGAGCCACTTGATTCACTGTTCAGGGAGGGAATGACTCATATTTTCAGTGTTAATGAATGATTAACGGAAAATAATTTTAAAAAACCTAAATGTTAAAATTTTGTTAAAATTTAATGATCCCCTTTTTAGTGGGCTTATTTTATGGCTTTACGGTTGTTTTTCAGCCTTATATCTGAGTTTTTAGAGAAGAGAAACCATAGATATTCCATGGTTTCTGTACTTTGTAATAAGGCTTAAAAGTCTTATTGATTTTCCAGGTTCTGCTACTCTACTGTCCCAGGTACACAAATATATATGCTGAAAGGTATTTCGGCTGCAGGCTCAATGCTGTATTTGATCCTCCCGTAGAAACGGAGAATGTATGATTATGAGCTCCTGCTGTAGAGGTGGTAGAGGTAGTTGCATCATTATCTACAACCGTTTTCGTGCTTCCTGCCTCTATACTGTTGGTTGTACCGCTTGCACGGTCATTGTAGGCATGTGTATGAGCTCCGTTGGTCGTCGTAGTTGCATTATACGTTATATTCGGAAGATTGGCCTGGGTAAGTGCTACAGAAGTACTTCCGCCTGTTGCTCCCAGTGTTTCCGAACCAGATTTAGACTTAAGAAATCTGTCGCTACTGTTTGGTAGTGTGGTAGAGAATCCCAGTGAAGTTGCTCTGCTCTGTACTGCTGCAGGAAGACTTGAAATAGCTCTTCCATCCAGAAGATACCATCCGTTCTGATCTGCAGGTGTGCTGCTGTATTTTATGTCGCCCACGGTTGGAAGCTGTACTTCCAGTTTGCTCCATGAAGTTCCGTCATTATAATAAAATCCGGGAGTTACACCGGTCAATGCTGCTGCAGTGGTATTGGTATTATAAACAGTCATTCCTGCGATATGGCTCGGGAATGGATTTGGGGCGCTTGTTGCTGTAAGGGATACCTTTGGCATCAATAGTCCTTTATTTTTATTCTGCGCATACAGTTCCAGAACTGCCTGGCTGTTTGCGGTAGGAGTTGGTGAGTTTCCTGCTGTGATAAGCACTTGTGCAGTGAATATATTGAACGTAGCGAGAAACAGTATGATATAATTAATTTTTTTCATGTCTGATTTTTTATTTTCCTAAATAGATGAAATACTGAACGACCATATGTTTTGGGTACTGTGCAAGGGGAGTATTCGTTCCTCCGCTGGGTACAGAAAAAGTATGGCTGTGATCTCCGGCAGAACCGGTGGTTCTTGTTTCTGTATTCACTGTTCTGGTCGTGGCTAGACTTCCTGCATTGTAATTCCAGTAATTCACCCCTCTGTTGGTATAAGAGTGGCTGTGTGCTCCGTCTGTACTGGTTGTTCCTGTAAGGGTAAGATTCGGAAGATTGGCCTGCGAAAGACTGTAAGAGTTGGTTCCCCCTGTTGCTGCCATAGCTTCAGAAGCGTTTTTACCTTTTATAATGCGGTCAGCTGTATTGGGAAGAGCTGTTGTGTACCCCAGCGAAGCTGCATTAATCCTGGCAGATTCTGAAAGAGCAGATGCGCTTCTTCCATTCAGCAGATACCATCCGTTGTGGTCTGCGTTGGTCATACTGGATTTGATGTCTCCTATTTTTGGCATATCGCTGTTGATAGACATGAGTACCCATTTAGAACCGTCATTATAATACAGTCCCGGAATTACATTATCGGGAGCTGTTCCTGCGGTAACGGTATTGTAAACCCAAATGCCTTCAGTGTGTGCACTAAGAGGGCTTGCGGATGAGGTAGAAACCAATGAAACGGTATTCATCAGAAAACCTTTATTCGTACTGTTCAGTTCTAAGACGGCTGAAGCAGAAGGAGTAGATGTTCCTATACCCACCTGAGCGTTTAAACCTGAAAAAAATAATAATCCGATCAGTGTTTTTAAAATATTTTTTTTCATAATCAGCTTCCTAGATAGATAAATACGTTAGTAATGATGTTATTCGGGACCAAACTTACAGGCTGGCTGCTGCCTCCCAGAGAAAAGCTTAGGGTGTGGTTGTGATCACCGCTGCTGTTGGTATTGTCGTTAACACTGGAGGTGTCAGAGATCGGATTATTGGTTCCGCCTGCTACTCCGTTTGCTGCAGTATTTAATGGGTTGTCGGTGTAGGTATGGGTGTGGTTTCCGGTCGTATTTGTAGTTCCTGAAAACGTAACGTTGGGAAGATTGGCCTGCGTAAGGGTGAAAGCGTTGGCTCCTGCTGCAGTTCCTATATTATCTGTTCCGCTTGTGTTTTTTAAGTATCGGTCTGAAGCATCAGGAAGGTTGGTCGCGAAGCCTAATGCCGTAGCTCTGGCCCTTGGATTGACCGCTAATGTGCTAACGGTTCTTCCGTTCAACAGATACCATCCGTTGTGGTCTGCACTTTGGAAACCGTTTTTAATATCTCCTACCTGTGGCGCCTTAGTTGTAAGTTTAATCCATTGTGTTCCGTTGTTGTAGTACAACCCGGGAGTCACATTATTGGGAGCGGTTCCTGCTGTTGCCGTATTGAAAACAATCATTCCTGCGATATGGGAAGCAAGAGGTGCTGCTGTATTGGCCGCCTGCAAAGCAATTCTGGTCAACAAAAATCCTCTGTCGTTTGATGAGCTTTCAAGCTGCAGTAAACTTTCTGAATTGATGACTCCTGACGAGTTGGAAATTTTGACCTGGGCATTTGTGTTTGTTGCGGATAAGCACAGCAGTAAAGTAAGCAGTGTGCTACCGCCTAGAGTTTTTATCATAAGGTTTAGTTTGAAATAATTTTTTGCAAATATATCAAATTTGAAACCATTATGTCTATTGATAATCAATCATATAGTGATTATACTCACTGTTTGGAGAATAAGGTGTGGATATTTTTAGTATTAATGAATGGTTAACGGCATATGTGCTTTTATACTTCCAATATTAATATTTTATTAAAATTTTAAATATAATGAAAAAAGCACGCTAAAAAGCGTGCTTTAATTCTATATTGATGTTTATTATTCATGAATAATATTATGCCTCACATGCAGAACAGCTCACAAAATTAACCATCATTTCTTTAGAAACGGAAGAACTTCTTTGGTAATACAGTGTTTTTACTCCTTTTTTCCATGCCTCGATATAAAGATAATTAACGTCTTTTACCGGCATTGTAGATGGAATCTGTAGGTTCAGAGACTGAGCCTGATCAATGTACTGCTGTCTTTGGGCAGCCTGAGAGATAATTTCCATCGGAGAGATCTCTTTGAACGTTTTGAATACTGCTTTTTCCTCATCGGTAAGCTCTTTCAAATGCTGTACGGAACCGTGGTTCAGCATGATCGTTCTCCATGTTTCTTCGTTGTCCAGACCTTTTTCTTCCAGTAATTTAGCTAAATACTTGTTCTTACGCATAAAGTTTCCTTTCGCAAGCCCCGCTTTGTAATAGTTGGAAGCAAACGGCTCGATTCCCGGAGAAGTCTGTCCTAAGATCGCAGAACTTGAAGTGGTAGGAGCAATAGCCATTGTTGTGGTATTTCTCAATCCGTATCCTTTCAATAATTCCGGCTCACCGTATATGTTGGCTAATTCTCTTGAAGCAGTTTCTGCCTGCTCTTTGATGTGTCTGAAAGCTCTTGCATTGAACTGAGTCGCTTCAAAACTTTCAAACGGAATCATATTTTTCTGTAAATAAGAGTGGTATCCTAAAACTCCCAATCCAAGCGCTCTGTGACGCAATGCGAAGTTTCTGGCTCCCTGCAGGTAGTAGTTTCCTTCTGTTTTTTCGATGAATTCAGTTAACACTGCATCCAGGAAGTAAACAGCCAGTTTTACAGCGTCCGTATCTTTCCATTCGTCATACAATTCCAGGTTCATGGAAGACAGACAGCAAATGAAAGATTCTTCTCTGGTAGAAGGAAGCATGATTTCAGAGCAAAGGTTACTTGCATTGACAGGCATTCCCAGATCTTTATAAACCTGTGGCTTGTTTCTGTTAACGTTATCGGTAAAGAAAATGTATGGAAGACCTTTTTGCTGACGGCTTTCAAGAACTCTTGCCCAGATTTTACGTTTATCCATATCACCATCGATCATATCCTGCATCCAGTAATCAGGAACGCAAATTCCTGTAAATAAGTTCTGGATCGGGCTTCCGATATCTTTGATAGATAAAAATTCTTCAATATCACCATGGTCAATATCCAGATAAGCCGCAAAAGCACCTCTTCTTACGCCTCCCTGAGAAACCACATCCATTGCCGTATCGAATAATTTCATGAACGAAACCGCCCCTGAAGATTTTCCGTTATCAGTTACCGCAGTCCCTCTGTTTCTCAATTCTCCGAAATATCCTGAAGTTCCACCTCCAATTTTTGTCTGCATGATTACTTCACCCATTTTGTGGGTAATGCCTTCGATGCTGTCCGGAATGTGTACGTTGAAACAAGAAATAGGAAGACCTCTCTGTGTTCCCATATTCGCCCATACAGGAGATGAGAAACTGATCCATCCTTTGGTGATCATTTCTTTGAAAGCAGGCTGTAATTCCGGCTTGTATAATTTTTTTGCCGCTGCAGTGGTGATTCTGTCGATGGCTCCGTCTACCGTTTCCCCTTTTAACAGATATCCTCTGTTCAGCATCTGCTCAGACTCTTCATTGAGCCACCATATATTTGAATTTTGCTCTTCCATAGATGTTATATTTTCGAATTCCGGGGCAGTTTTTATGCTCCGGAATTTTGTTGCTTTTTATATTGATTGTAAAATTTCCACTTTGTGCGTGCCGTTCAGGCCGCTTTCATCTCTTAATCGTTGAAACTCTTTAAAAGACGGTACATTTAAAACCTCATGCTGAACCTCATCATTGATATAGTTTGAATAATGTAAAAAAGTAACACCGTCTTCTTTTACATACACCTTATACTCAAAGGTCTCCTGATTTAGATTTTTAAAATCATCCAGAAACTTTTGGATATGGGTTTTGTTTTCTGAAACGTATTCAGGGTTTACGGTGTAGGTTACGATTACATTAATCATTTTTTTTGCTTTGAATTATGGTGCTAATACTATCTGCTTTGACGCTCGCTTCGCTCGCGCCCACCCATTCATATTAAAACAAATCGTTCGCTGTAATACTCTTGTCGTGTTTTGTATAATCCACCGGTCTTTTTGCAAAGAAATCATCCATAGAGTTGGCGAAAACTTCCTCTTCAAACCATTTCATTGGACGGTATTGCTCAGGAGTCACGTTGTAACGGGTTTCCATGTCGATTTTCTTCAAACTGTCGTCTACACGGTATTTCATGAAGTTCAGAAGGTCTTCTTTTGAGAAAACGGTTAATTCTCCCAGTTCAAAGATCCAGTCTAAGATTTCACCTTCCAGCTCGATAGACTGATCTACCAGCGTGTAGATGTCTTCAATGTCAGAATCTGTTAACAGATCAGGCTGTTCCTCACGGATTTTGTTGATCAGGTAGATTCCGGCGTTAGCGTGGATTTGCTCGTCGATAGAAGTCCATGCGATGATATTGGAAACGTTCTTCATGTATCCTTTGAATCTTGTGAAAGAAAGGATGATCGCGAATTGTGAGAAAAGCGATACGTTTTCGATCAGGATACTGAATAATAAAAGGGAAGATACATACTCTTTAGGCGTAGTGGAATTGGCATGTTTCAAGACATTCGAAAGGAAGTCAATTCTCTTTTTTACGGCAGGAATTTCAATAACATTGGTAAATTCTTCGTTGTATCCCAATACCTCTACCAAACGGGAATAGGCTTCGGAATGACGGAATTCACATTCTGCAAAAGTAGCTCCCAGTCCATTGAATTCAGGTTTTGGCAAGTGGTTGTATAGGTTTCCCCAGAATGTCTTTACAGACACCTCGATCTGTGCAATGGCAAGCAATGCATTTTTCACAGCGTGTTTTTCGTTCGGCTCTAACTGCGAATGAAAATCCTGAACATCTGCAGTAAAATCCACTTCCGAGTGCACCCAGAACGATTTGTTGATCGCCTCTACAAACTGAAGAACCTCAGGGTATTCAAATGGCTTGTAACTTACTCTCTTATCGAAAATTCCCATATTAAAATATCTTTAAAATTAAATAATCAGCATTACTGTGGATAACGTGGAAGTAATGCTTAACTTCTTGTATGTTTGGTATTTACGTTAGAAACATATTCACATTGGTGACTGGAGGTTTCTTGTAAAGAACTAATGACAAAGTTCGAAAAAAAGAACTGATTTTGAAAGGGGTAAATACTAATTGGCTGAGTTTTAACTCTAAAAGTTTTCCACATTTACATGAAACCAGCACGAATAATGGCTTAGAAGGGGTTATGAGGAAAAAATAAATGAAAAAACACACTTACAGTTAAACAGATTAATGCAATGTACTATAAACAAAGGAGTAATTGGTTAAACAATAAAATATTCGAATAAATTATGGTTCTTGTAACAAATTGAAAGTATCGTCTACTTATATGGGTATAAAACAAGCATCACTTCATGTTAGTAATTCAGGATCTACATAAATCATACGATACGGGGAAAAGCAAGCTGCACGTTCTTAAGGGTATTAATCTTAATATTTCCGAAGGCGAGTTTGTTTCTATTATGGGAAGTTCCGGGTCCGGAAAGTCCACGCTTCTTAATATCATCGGTATTCTGGATGAAAAAGATTCAGGGACTTATGAGCTGGATAACGTTCCTATTGAACATCTCTCTGAAGTGAAAGCTGCAGAGTACAGAAGTAAATTTTTGGGCTTTATATTTCAGTCCTTCAACCTGATCAGCTATAAAACGGCTCTGGAAAATGTAGCACTTCCTTTATACTATCAGAATGTTCCCAGAAAAGAACGTAACAAGAAAGCCATGGAATACCTGGAGAAAGTAGGTCTTGCACAATGGGCAGATCACTTACCCAACGAACTTTCAGGGGGACAGAAACAAAGAGTTGCCATCGCAAGAGCACTGATTACAGATCCTAAAGTAGTGCTGGCAGATGAGCCTACCGGAGCACTGGATTCCAAAACAACCCATGATATTATGAAACTTCTTCAGGATATCAATAATGAAGGAAGAACCATCATCGTTGTAACCCACGAACCGGACGTAGCCGCACAAACCAAAAGAAACGTCATCCTGAAAGACGGCATCATTGAAAGTGATGAGTTTATCAAGCAGATTGTTTTATAAGTGAATGGTGAATTTTGCTTCGCAAGTCAATTGTGAATGTTGAATGATCAATTTTAATTAAGTAATAAAGAACACACAAACACAAATGAAGGAAAGTAATCATGTTTTTGAATCTGAACCATTATAAACTTGATGTTTATCAATCGGCCAGACAGTTAAGAATTGAATGTTATAAAATTTTATCTGTGATTCCGGATAGTGAGAGATTTAATCTTACAGATCAGATACGCAGAGCTTCCACTTCGGTCGTGTTGAATATAACGGAAGGATGCTCCAGAAGATCGGAAACTGAAAGGAAAAGATATTTTGAAATAGCCAGAGGCTCGGTGATAGAACTGGATTCTTGTTTTGACATAGTTATAGACTGTAATTATATCAAAAAAGAAGAATTAGTGAAAATTGAAAACTTAATAAAAACAACATTTATCCTCTTAAGTGGGATGTTGAAAAAAGAATAAAAAATAATTGTGAATTGTCAATAGAAGCAACTTTACCATTGACAACAGGGTTAATTGACTTCGAAGAAAATTCACAACGGAGTTAATTGACTTTTTACAAAGTAAAAAATAAAACTATGTTTGACCTAGATCGTTGGCAGGAAATATTCAGTTCTATTCGCAGTAATGTATTGCGGACGGTGCTTTCGGGGTTTACAGTGGCTTTGGGGCTGTTTATTTTTGTGGTTCTTTTCGGAATAGGAAAGGGGCTTCAGAATGCCTTTACCGAAGGTTTTGCAAGAGATGCACAGAATCTGATCACGATCTATACCGGTAAAACCACGATGGCTTATAAAGGACTTCAGTCCGATAGAACCGTCACGATGAATAATGACGACTACGACTTCCTCATCAATGCAGATAAAGACAAAGTAGGCGATGCCAGCCCAAGATACACCACAAGTTTAATGGTGAAATACGGAAAAGAAAGCGGTACTTACCAGGTAAACGGTGCAGAACCGGGAGAAAAGGTGATTGAGAACAGAAAAATGCTGGACGGACGCTATCTGACGGATATGGATCTTCAGAGAAAGCAAAACGTTGCCGTCATCGGAAGAATGGTTCAGCGTGACCTGATCAAGAACGGGAGTCCGGTAGGAAAAGATCTGAACATCAATGGGACCATGTTCAAAGTGGTTGGGGTGTTTTCTGATGACGGAGGAGACTGGGACGAAAGACATATTGCAGTGCCTATCACCACCCTTCAGCAAATGAAAAAAGGCTCTGATACGGTATCTACGGTATATATTGCCTATAATGAAAAGCTGAGTCCTGAAGAAGCCATTAAATACGGTGACGAACTTAAAGACAGATTAAAATCAAGAAAGAATGTTGCTCCTGACGATGAAAACGGAGTCCGTGTCTGGAATAATGCCAAGAACATGAATGAAACCTTCCAGTTTATGGCCGTACTGACCATTATTGTAGGTTTTATCGGGATGGGAACATTATTGGCGGGGATCATCGGGATCAGTAACATCATGGTGTATATCGTAAAAGAAAGAACCAAAGAAATCGGTGTCCGTAAGGCCATCGGTGCCAAACCAAGAAGTATTGTAGCACTGATTGTACAGGAAAGTGTCGTGATAACGGTAGTTTCAGGTATTGTTGGAGTGGGAATAGGCGTTCTGGCGCTCAGCTTAATCGGCGACAGCCTCGAAGAATATTTTATCAAAAGCCCGAGCGTAGGCTGGGTAACAATCTTTATGGCGTTTATTGCTTTGGTATTTTCAGGGCTTATTGCAGGATTTGTTCCGGCGTACAGAGCTTCGAGAATCAAACCGATAGAAGCATTAAGAACCGAGTAGTGATGTGATGATCAATTATCATCTATCAATCATCAATTATATTTTAAACTTATAACTCAAAGAAGTGAACATATTATTTAAAAAAGATACTTGGCAGGAAATTTATTATTCACTGAGGAATAATAAGCTTCGTACGTTCCTTACCATGATTGGTGTAGGCTGGGGAATGTTTTTGTATGTGAGTCTTCTTGGAGCGGCAAAAGGGATGGAGAATGGTTTTGATAAACTGTTTTCCGGATTTGCAACCAATTCCATTTTTCTTTGGGCTCAGAAAACATCCATTCCTTATGATGGATTCCCTAAAGGAAGACAGGTTCATCTCAACTTATCCGATATGGATATGCTAAAAAGAAAAGTGAGTGCTATCGACTATATCTCACCCCAAAATGCAAGAGGAAGCTTTACCGGAACACCTGGTGAATCGATGTCCAGAAACGGAAAAAACGGGACGTATTCTCTTACGGGAGATTACTCAGTAGGAAATAAAATTTCAGAGAAGAAACTTATTTTCGGCCGTTACATCAATGATGCCGATGTGATGGGAAATAAAAATGTAGTGGTGATTGGAGAAGAGATCTACAAGAACTTCTTTGATGCCAAGAAAAAAGAAAATCCGGTAGGAAAACAGGTCAATATAAAAGGAATATTTTTTAATGTGATCGGAGTTTTCAGGGTGAAAAAAGGCGGTGGATTTGAAAATGACCAGACGGCATTTATTCCACTTTCCACCTATACCAAAATGTATAATGCCGGAGAACAGATTGACATGTTTGCGATTGTAAGTAAGCCTAATGCCAATGTAAACGGAGTAGAGGAAGATGTAAAGCAGGTACTGAAAACTCAAAATAAAGTATCTCCCGAAGATACCAATGCTTTTGGAAGTTTCAACTTAGGAAAAGAATTTAAAAAACTGACGGGATTCCTTACCGGAATGCAACTTCTGACCATTATTGTAGGAACGCTGACCATTCTTGCCGGAGTTATCGCCATCTCGAATATCCTTCTGATCACGGTAAAAGAAAGAACCAAAGAAATCGGGATCCGAAGAGCTTTAGGCGCAAAACCTGCCGAAGTAAGAAACCAGATTCTGTTGGAAAGTGTAGTGATTACCCTGTCCTCGGGGATTCTCGGATTCATGTGCGGAATCTTTGTCCTCATTATTCTAAATGCAGTGACGCAGAACCAGGATGAATTCCCTTTCTATAATCCGACGGTAAATTACGGAAATGTATTCGGAGCTATGGCTGTTATGGTAGTCCTCGGTCTTATTATCGGAATGATCCCGGCGCAGCGAGCAGTAAAGATCCGGCCAATTGAAGCCTTGAGATCAGAATAATAATGGGGTAATAGGGTTGATGTAGTAATTTGAAAATAATGACAGATTTTTTTAATGTTTAAATTCTTAAATCATTAAATATTTAAATCAGTTAAAAATCTTAATAGTAAAAAATAAACTAGATATATGAAAAAGAAATTCACTTGGAAAAAAGCCATTTATATTGTACTGGGGCTTTTATTTGCAGTGGCATTGTTCTCCGGGATCGGGTATCTCGTGAAATCAAATTCTAAAGAGAGTGAAGCTTTCCTGACCAGAAAACCATCGTACCAGAACATGGAAGATAAGGTAATGGCCACGGGAAAAATCGTTCCTAAAGAAGAAATTGAAATCAAGCCGAACATTGCGGGAATCATTGATAAAATTTTGGTGGATGAAGGAGATAAAGTGACAGCAGGACAGCTGATCGCTACCGTGAGAATCATTCCTAACATTGCTGACGTGAACAACGCTCAGCAGGAAGTAGTGAATTCCCAGCTGCAGATCAGTAACGCCAAGCTGAATGTGGATAACATGCAGAAACAGTATGCTATGCAGGAAAAACTTTTTAAGCAGGGCGTAATTTCAAAGCAGGAGTATTTAAACTCACAGCAGCAGCTGTATACCCAGCAGCAAACGCTTAGAAATGCGAACCAGCAGTTAGCGACCGCTCAAAAAAGACTATTGATTGTAAAAACCGGAGCTACTCCTGAACTTCAGGGATTGGCAACAACGCAGATCCGTTCCAAGGCATCAGGTACCGTTCTTGAGGTTCCTGTAAAAGTAGGAAGCCAGGTGATTGAGGCCAACTCTTTCAACGCAGGTACAACGATCTGTTCCATTGCAGACCTTAATTCTTTGATCTTCCAGGGAGAAATAGACGAAGCTCAGGCAGGAAAACTGAAGCAGGGAATGGATATGAAAATCGTAATCGGTGCCCTTCAGAACAAAACGTTCCCGGGAAAACTGACGATGATCGCGCCTAAAGGAAAAGACAATTTAGGAACCATCAAATTCCCGGTGGAAGGGGATGTGACGAATCCTAACAACGAATACATCAGAGCGGGATTCTCTGCCAACGGAGAAATCGTCCTTAAATCTGAGAAGAACGCATTGCTATTGGATGAATCACTGGTTCAGTACGAAAAGAAAAACGGAAAAGACACGCCTTTTGTAGAAGTAAAGCAGAAGGATGGAAAGTTCAAGAAAGTCTATGTGAAATTAGGAGCCAGCGATGGAATCAATGTACAGATCCTTTCAGGAATCACCAAAGACTCTGAAGTGAAAGTATGGAACCCTTCCGATAAAGACAAGGAAGAGCTTAAAGAAAAGAAAAAATAGTAAACAATCACTATATATTTAAACTGTAAGATCCTGGGAATTTATTCTCAGGATTTTTTTATTAATCAGGTCTGTTCATCTCTGAAATAGAATTATTAGATTTGATATTAAAATAAAGACATGTGCAGGTATGCCCGAAAAACATATAAATCCCATTACACCTGTTTTAAATGCAGAAAATCATTTAAACAGACCGATACCTATGATATACTTTCGAGAATTGAAAAAGAAAAAGTCTATCATCAACCTGATGGAACAATAAGAAATGTGGGCGATGTGTTTACAAAAGCTAAAAAAGAAGAACTGGATGCACTGACAGAAGAGATCAACGCAAGACAAATCAAATGTCCCGAATGTGGAAACCTGATGGCAGACCTTGGATGGGATTTTAAAGCACCAAAGAAAACCGCTGTTAAAGAATGGAAAATTGTAGAAGGCCTGTTTGTCATAGGAAGGTGTTTTCACAGCTGCGGATGTGATGGGATTGGTTACATTCCACAAAATCCTAAAGACTATGAAGAGTACTTAAAAAATACTTTGGAAGAGTACAAAAACAACGTCCTCAGCGGACTAAACAAAACGGACCGGGAATTTCCTGAAAAACGTGAATATATTCAATTTTGGACACGAAAAGTATCAGATGTCAAAGCAGAAATAATCCGTCAAAAATTTGAAAAAGCTTAAAATCCTCCTCCATGAAGAAAAACTACCTGATTCTCTTTTTCTTTATCATCGCAAAATTCATTCTCCAGTATTCCCTCATCAGCCCGGAATATGAACTGCACCGGGATGAATATTTACATCTTGATCAGGGCAATCACCTTGCATGGGGATATCTTTCTGTGCCGCCCGTTAATTCATGGCTGGCCTGGCTGGTAAAAATAGCCGGAGGTTTCGTCTTTTGGGTTAAATTTTTTCCTGCCCTCTTCGGAGCATTAACGATTGTTGTGGTATGGAAAATCATTGAAGAACTTCAGGGAAATTTATATGCTAAAATTCTGGCTTCAACGGGCATTCTGCTTTCGGTGCTTCTCCGGATCAATATGCTTTTTCAGCCGACTTCTCTGGAAGTCCTCTTATGGACGTTTATTTATTATACATTGATTAAATATTTCAATTCTGAAAAAGTAAAATGGCTCTACATCGCCGCTGTCATCTTCGGTATAGGTTTCCTGAATAAATACAATATTGCCTTTTCAGTGTTGGGAATGATCCCGGCTGTTCTATTGACGAAACAAAGGAAGATCTTTCTTCAGCCGCATCTTTACGGCGCGGGATTACTGGCATTGATGATCATGCTGCCCAATCTGTTGTGGCAATACAGTAAAGGTTTTCCGGTGATTCACCACATGAAAGAACTTACGGAAAGGCAGCTGGTCCATGTCGATCGGTTTGACTTTTTTAAATCCCAGATTCTGTTTTTTATAGGTTCCTTTTTGGTGATTATTGCGGGATTATATGCTTTGCTGTTTTATAAGCCGTTTGAGAAATTCAGGTCCTTCTTCTGGATGTATGTCGTGACGATTGCGCTGTTTGTATTTTTCAAAGCCAAAGATTATTATGCCGTTGGTCTTTATCCGGTTTTTATAGGATTCGGGGCTGTTTTTCTGGCTCCTGTTTTTGAAAATGGCTGGAAGAAGTTTCTTAAACCAGTCTTTATGGTAATCCCTATTTTACTGTTTTTGCCTTTATATCAGGTCGCTTTTCCCAATCAAAGTCCGGAATACATCACCAGCCATCCGGAACCCTACAAAAAAATGGGAATGCTCCGTTGGGAAGATGGGGAAGATCATCCGTTACCGCAGGATTTTGCAGATATGCAGGGTTGGAAAGAACTTGCTGAAAAAGTGGATAAAGAATATTCCCGTCTGTCAAAATCCGGAAATACAATGGTTCTCTGTGATAATTACGGACAAGCAGGAGCCATCAATTATTATTCAAAAAAAGATATAAAAGCGGTTTCCTTTAATGCCGATTATATCAATTGGTTTGATCTGAGTAAAAAGTATGTTCATCTGATTCGCGTGAAAGAATTTTCCAAAGATGAAGATGAGCTTAAAGAAACAGGCCCTTATTTTAATACCGGCAAAGCGGCCGATTTCATTGTCAATAAGTTTGCCCGGGAAAAGGGAACTACCGTCTTTAGTTTTGAAGGTGCTAAAATTGATATCAGGAAGAGAATTCAAGATGAAATTGATAAAATGAAGTGGTGATATTAACACTTAATTAACTATGGCTTATCACTTTGGAGGGAGAAATATTTTCTAATTTAGCTGTAATGAATTAAACCTATGAAATCACTGTCAAAAATTTTACTCTTATCCTCTGCACTGTTCGCTTTTAGCTGTACTTCTCAGAAAAAACAGGAGAAAGCTAAACTAATGTACAAAACTGATAATCTGTCTATCATTCAACTATCAGATGGCATTTATCAGCATATATCGTATTTAAATACAGACTCCTTTGGAAAAGTGGAATGCAACGGAATGATTGTAAAAGACGGCAATGAAACCGTAATTCTGGATACCCCAACCAATGATAAAAGTTCCGCAGAATTGATTTCATGGATCAAAAACAGCCTCCACTCAAAGGTGAATGCCGTTGTTGCGACGCATTTTCATGATGACTGTCTGGGCGGTCTGAAAGAATTTGATAAAAATAATATTCCGTCTTACGCCAATAATAAAACCATTGAGTTGGCAAAACGGACCGGGGCCAATGTTCCCGGTCACGGATTCAATGATACCATGACCCTGAACGCCGGAAAACATAAAATTATATTGAAATACTTTGGAGAAGGACACACAAAAGACAACGTTGTTGCGTATGTTCCTGATGAAAAAGCCATGTTCGGGGGCTGCCTGATCAAAGAAGTAGATGCAACGAAAGGCTATTTGGGTGACGCCAATGTTCAGGCCTGGTCTCCAACCGTTGAAAAAGTAAAAGCCCAGTATCCTGATGTTAAAATCGTAATGCCGGGACATGGAGAAATAGGAGGGCAGGAGCTTTTAGATTACACGATCAAACTGTTTAAAAATTAAAGGATTAAAATGGCTGGAAGATGGAAGAGGGATGCTGGAAGTTCTTAATAACCGTTTTATTACTTCCAGCATTTAAATGAAATGAATGAAAGAGTGAAAACTCCTATTCGGTCCTCTATAGCTTCCATCTTCCATCCTCAAGCTTCCTTTCTTTAAATAAAACTCATCCATTAATATATCAACTGACAGCTGATTTTAAATTCTTTACAGGTTTAAAATCAGCTGTTTTTCTTTATTATTTCCTCATCAATTCATCATGATAGAAAATATTAATGCAACAATATTGCTTTAATGAAATTTTGTTTTACCTTTGTCAAAGCAAAGATGCTGAGACAGGCTTATGGTAAACCTTCTCACATCAATCATTAATTATCATTCATCATTCATGAAAAGCTACGACGTTATCATCATAGGAGGAAGTTATGCCGGATTATCGGCAGGAATGTCTTTGGGAAGATCATTAAGAAATGTTCTGATCATCGACGGTGGAAAACCATGCAACAGGCAGACTCCGCATTCCCATAATTTCATTACCCACGACGGAAAAACACCAAAGGAAATCTCTGATCTTGCCCGCGAGCAGGTAGCAGCCTATGATACAGTACAGTTTCATGAAGGTTCTGTGGTCAAAGTAGGAAAAACAGATGAAGGCTTCGAAGCAGAAACGCTTACTGGTGAAAAATTTCATGCTAAAAAACTGATCCTTGCTTCAGGGGTGAAAGATCTTATGCCCAATATTCCCGGATTTTCAGAATGCTGGGGAATTTCAGTGCTGCATTGCCCGTACTGTCACGGCTATGAAGTGAGAAATGAAATAACCGGAATCCTTTCCGATGGTGATATGGCTTATGATTTTTCAAAACTCGTGTACAACCTGACGAAAGATCTCTTCTTATTTACAAACGGGCCATCAGTGCTTTCCAAAGAGCAGAAACATAAGCTGGCAGAGAATAACATCACGCTGGTAGAAGATGAAGTAGAGAACATTGAACATGAAAACGGGAATATCAGAAAAATTATTTTCAAAACCGGAAAAGAAATTTCGCTGAAGGTTTTATACGCCAAAATACCTTTTGAGCAGAATATCAATGCTTCAGGAGATCTTGGCTGTGAGCTTACAGAGCAGGGTTTCATCAAAGTTGATATGATGCAGAAGACCAACATTCCGGGTGTCTTTGCATGCGGAGACAATGTAACGATGATGAGATCTGTAGCCAATGCAATTGCGCAGGGAAATTTCACCGGAGCAGTAGTGAATAAAGAACTTACAGAAGAATTATTTTAAATTTATCCAGTTGGGAAGAGAGGTTGGAAGTTTTGTTTAGAAAGGCATGTTTTTTAGAGTACTGTAATTTCCTTCTTCCATCCTCCAGCTTCCTTTCTCATTATCTTATTCGGAATTTCATATTCATATATATAAATTGGTGTGATCCCTGTAGAAGTTTTCTGCGGGGATTTTGTTTTGCCTGAACTGGGTTCAGTTTGGAAGCTGGAAGAGGGAGGCTGGAAGTTACTATTAGAAATCATTTTCAACAGTTACCTTAAAATTTGATGAAAACAAGCTTTGTCTTCGAGCTTCAAACTTCCTGACGTAATAAAAATTACTAAAATATTTTGCTGTAAAAATTTATTATCGTAATATTGCGATATAATTAAATCATATGGGAGCTACAAAAACAGATTTCTTTACGGATGAGCAAAACAAAATAGCGGTCATTGCAAAAGCTTTGGGACATCCGGCAAGAATTGCTATCATTGAATATCTTCTTAAAGTTAATGAATGTATCTGCGGAGATATCGTGAATGAACTTCCTCTTGCACAGCCTACCGTTTCACAACACCTTAAAGAATTAAAAAATGCAGGGCTGATCAAAGGAAATATTGAAGGGAATTCCGTATGCTATTGTATCGATGAAAAAGCTTTTGAAATTTTAAATGCTTTCTTTTCCAATATCATTTCCACCGTGAAAAAGCAGAACTGCTGCTAAAATTTTTTTGACTTTCATTATCGTAATATTGCATTATAACAATAAAAATAAATCTATGAAATTATCAGACATTAAAAACATTTTACCGGCATTGGAGAATGTAGAATTCCAGCTGGAAAACGGGAAATTGGTTCCGCAACACTTCCATGTGACGGAAGTAGGGATGGTGACCAAAAACTTCATTGACTGTGGAGGGACCATCAGAAAAGAAGAAAGAGTGAATTTCCAGCTTTGGGACGCAGATGATTACGAACACCGTCTGAAACCCGGAAAACTGCTCCATATCATCAATCTTTCAGAGGAAAGGCTAGGGATCGGAGATTTTGAGATTGAAGTGGAATATCAGGACCAGACGATTGGAAAATATGATCTGGAATTTAATGGTAAAAACTTTGTGCTGAAAAATAAAGTAACGGCCTGCCTGGCTAACGAAGCATGTGGTATTCCTCAGGAAAAACAAAAAATCAGTCTGAGTGAGTTGAAAACTGATCAGAACTCCTGCTGCACACCGGATTCAGGTTGCTGCTAATATTAATTGTAATGCCAGTTGAAATGTATCCTAAATTACTAAAACATATAGAAGAAATTCTTGCTCAGAAGATAAGTGAAGAAAGAAAGGTGGTATTGCAGCCCTTAATTGATTTTATAGAAAGTAAAAAAAGAAACCGGGAAGCAATAGATATTCATTTTATCTGTACCCACAATTCCCGTCGAAGCCATCTTGCACAGATCTGGGCACAGGCTGCCTCTGCTTATTTTAAAATTCATGACGTGCACTGCTATTCCGGAGGAACGGAAACCACAGCTTTATTTCCTAAGATTGCTGAAACATTAATGGAAGCCGGTTTTCATATCTGGAAATTAAGGGAAGGTGAAAATCCCGTGTATGCCGTAAAATATGCTGAAAATGCTTTGCCACTCATTGGATTTTCTAAAAAGTATGATGATATTTTTAATCCGGACAGCGGTTTTGCAGCAGTGATGACCTGCTCTCAGGCAGATGGAGGCTGTCCTTTTATTGCAGGAGCAGAAAAACGGATTCCCATTACATTTGAAGATCCGAAAATTTCAGATGGACTACCCACACAAACCGAGACGTACAAGGAAAGAAGTAGGCAGATCGGGGCTGAAATGTTTTATGTTTTTTCAAAAATAAATCAACAAGGATGAAGGCCCAATTAAAGCTTCTCGACAGATATCTGACCCTTTGGATCTTCCTGGCCATGTTGGCCGGTGTTGGCTTGGGATATTTTTTTCCAGGTATTTCTGTACTCACCCATTCACTTTCTTCAGGTACAACGAATATACCTTTAGCGGCCGGACTGATCTTGATGATGTATCCGCCATTGGCGAAAGTGGACTATGCCTTACTGCCGAAAGTGTTCAGAGACAAAAAGGTAATCACCGTTTCGTTAGTGTTGAATTGGGTCGTAGGACCTGTGCTCATGTTTGCGTTGGCTGTTATTTTCCTTAAAAATGAGCCGGATTTTATGATAGGACTGATCCTTATTGGTCTGGCAAGATGTATTGCTATGGTCATCGTCTGGAATGACCTGGCGCAGGGAAACCGGGAATATGCGGCTTTGCTGATTGCGTTAAACAGTATTTTTCAGATCGTATCCTACAGTTTTTTGGTATGGCTGTTTATCAATGTGCTTCCACAGAAATTAGGACTCGGGAATTTTAATATTTCAGTACCCATTGGAGATGTTACGGAAAGTGTTTTAATTTATCTGGGAATTCCCTTTTTAGCAGGTTTTTTAAGCCGCTACTTTCTCACAAAATGGAAAGGAAAAGAATGGTACAGCCGGAAATTTATTCCCATGATATCACCTGTCACTTTATATGCTTTGTTATTCACGATTGTCTTAATGTTTAGCCTGAAAGGAGATAAAATACTGGAACTTCCTATGGATGTGGTGAAAGTTGCCATTCCACTGATCATTTATTTTGTTCTGATGTTTTTCATTAGCTTTTCAGTCAACATACTGATCAAAGTTCCTTACGATAAAAACGCAGCCATTGCTTTTACAGCCACAGGAAATAATTTTGAATTGGCTATCGCGGTAAGTATTGCCGTTTTTGGAATTCATTCATCTCAGGCATTTGTAGGAGTGATTGGTCCTTTGGTAGAAGTTCCCGTTTTGATTGTATTGGTTAAGGCGAGTTTATACCTGAAAAAGAGATACCGGCTGAAGTAAAAGGAATTACGAATAATAGCAGATTCAAACTTAAAACCCAAAATTTTGGTCTAAAATCATGCTTTCTCATACAGAAATCTTAAAGTAAATTCCGTACATTTGGGGTGAAAAATTTCAAAAACTAAAAGTAAAATGGACATTATTTTCGACCTGATTGAAAAAGAAAGACAAAGACAAGCCCATGGATTAGAGCTTATTGCGTCAGAAAACTTTGTTTCTGAGAACGTGATGAAAGCAATGGGAAGTGTACTGACCAACAAATATGCTGAAGGATATCCCGGAAAAAGATATTACGGAGGTTGTGAAGTAGTAGATGAGGTTGAAACATTAGCCATCAACAGAGCAAAGGAACTTTTCGGTGTAGACTACGTGAACGTACAGCCGCATTCCGGATCTCAGGCTAATGCTGCCGTTTATCTTGCAGTTTTGAAAGCAGGAGATAAGATCATGGGAATGGACCTTTCAATGGGAGGACACCTTACTCACGGTTCAGGAGTGAATTTCTCCGGAATTCAGTATCAGGTAGTTTCTTACGGGGTTCAGAAAGAAACCGGACTTATCGATTACGATCAGATGAGAGAAGTGGCTTTGAGAGAAAGACCAAAAATGCTGATTGCTGGGTTCTCTGCCTATTCAAGAGATTTGGATTATGCTAAATTCAGAGAGGTTGCAGACGAGATCGGAGCAACACTTTGGGCAGATATTGCTCACCCGGCTGGTTTAGTGGCTAAAGGATTGTTAAACTCTCCATTTGAGCACTGTCATGTAGTGACAACTACGACTCACAAGACTTTAAGAGGTCCAAGAGGAGGAATGATCATGATGGGCAAAGACTTCGAAAATACTTACGGTCACAAGACACCAAAAGGAGAAACGAAGATGATGAGCCAGGTATTGGACGGAGCTGTATTCCCTGGAATTCAAGGTGGTCCGCTAGAGCACGTTATTGCCGGTAAAGCAGTTGCTTTCGCTGAAGCTATCGACGGTCAATTCGAAACATATGCTAAGCAGGTTAAAGCCAATGCACAGGCATTATCAAAAGCGATGATCGACAGAGGTTTCGATATTGTAAGCGGAGGGACAGACAATCACTTAATGCTGGTAGATCTTAGAAATAAGAACGTCAACGGAAAAGAAACAGAAAAAGCATTGGTGCTTGCAGATATTACATGTAACAAAAACATGGTTCCTTTTGATGATAAATCGCCGTTCACTACTTCCGGTATCAGACTGGGAACTGCAGCGATCACAACAAGAGGCCTTAAAGAAAATGATATGGATACCATTGCAGGACTTATTTCTGACGTTGTGGACAATATCAAGAACGAAGAGGTAATCGGTTCTGTAAGAAAGAAAGTAAATGAACTGATGGAAGGCAGAGCGCTGTTCAACTATTAATTTAATGTAACATTATAATAAAGAATGGGCAGCTTGTCCATTCTTTTTCATATCTATTATGGAGAAAAAATCTTTCACTTTTGATGAAATAAAACTGAAACTGGTGAACTATTGCGTTTATCAGGACCGTTGTCATGCAGAAGTTGAACAGAAAATGCGGGAATTCCTGTTAATTGAGGAAGCCAAAGATGAGATCATCCTGTACCTTTTGAAAGAAAACTACCTGAATGAGGAAAGATTTACACGAAGTTATATCAGGGGTAAATTTTACATCAAGCACTGGGGCAGGAATAAGATTAAAATGCATCTGAAGCAGAAACAGATCTCTGAAAAGCTTATCAACAGCTGTTTTGATGAAATACACGAGGATGATTACGAAAAAATAATCAGAAAGATATTTGAAGATTACTCCTCAAAACAAAAAGGTTTACAGGAATATCAGAAAAAATCTAAAACGATCAAATATTTAATGAGCAGGGGTTTTGAATATGAGAAAATAGCTGAAACTTTAGACTAGAATTTTTTAATTTCAATCTCTAGGGAATTAATTATTCATTAACGTTTCATGTATAAATCATTAATTGAAGCTTTTTTTTCGTTTTTTTTTATCAAAAACGACTAAAGGGGCCAGATTAGTTGCTGATTTTAATTTTTTAAGATTTTCTTTATGGTATGATTTTTGTCAATGGTTTTTGTCTAGTAGAATAGAATTGCTAGTTTCGCGAATGAATAGGCATGCAGAAAAAGAATAAGTCAAATTATTTTGAATTTTAAATAGACAGATCGAATTTTATTTTATTTTTGCATGATTGTATCAGGATTATCTTTAATTTGGATAATCAGATCTTATACCTTATTATAAAAATATGAACACAAATACAGACAATGTACAGCTCTCTTAGGAAAAAAATATTTGGAGGGGATAATGTTGTCAATCTCTCAGACGTAAGATATCTTCCCAGATGGATAATACTTGTAATAGATATTATTATTCTGGTGATGTCGCTATTTATTTCAACGTATACGATTGAAAAGATTACTCAGAAAGAGTTTATTTATCATGAACAAAAAAGCATTGTATTTGCTTTTATCATTTTGATAAATACTCTATTTATGTATTTTTTCAAAACTTATGCAGGGATCATTAGACACTCTACGTTTATTGATCTTTTCAAACTGCTTATTTCATGTTTTTGTACAATGACCATAGTAGGAATAGTGAACCTTTCTTATTTTTGGATAACGGGAGGTAAATTTATACTTACGCCATTCCTGGTGCTGTATTTTATTATTTCTTTTATGGGATTGTTTCTCTTCAGATTATATGTGAAAGAATTTTTTCACGTGGTCAGAGAGTACAGAAGAAGTTCTCTGAAAAAGAGAATTTTGGTATTGGGGATAGATGAACAGTCTATTGCTATAGCCCGGGCTATTTTGGATAACCCAAGCTTACCTTATCAGGTAGTTGGTTTTCTTACCCAGCGAACAGATTCTAAAAGAGCATCTTTATTAGGAAAACCTATCTACGAAAAAAGTAGGATAGAAGAAGCTACAAAGGAGGATCTTATCATAGACGGAGTCATTATTGTGAAAGAAATGATGTCTAAAGATGAAATGAACTCCTGGGTGAATTTATTTTTAGAAAAAGACTTAAATATATTCAAAGCTCCATCTGTACAAAAATTGAGAGACAGTGATTTGGGAGTGGCGATCAGAAATTTACAGATCGAAGATCTTCTGAATAGAAAGCCAATAAAAATAGAAAGTGAAGAGGTTAAAAGCCGACACTTCAATAAAAATATACTGGTAACAGGTGGTGCCGGTTCTATCGGTAGTGAAATTGTTAGACAGGTCGCACAGTTTAATCCTGCACTGATTGTTGTTTTAGATCAGGCAGAGACCCCTTTATATGATATTGAGCTAGAAATGAAGGATAAATTTCCTCATATCAGATTTAAATTTGTTTTGGCAGATGTTTCCAGTATACACAGAGTAGAGTCGCTGTTTCAGACCTACAATTTTGCAATGGTTTATCATGCTGCTGCCTATAAGCATGTTCCTTTGGTTGAAGAAAATCCTAATGAGGCCATTCGTGTCAATGTTTTAGGATCTAAGAATATTTCTGTTTTATCAAGCCGTTATAAAGTAAACAGGTTTGTAATGATATCTACAGATAAGGCCGTAAATCCTACCAATGTAATGGGAGCTTCTAAAAGAGCTGCTGAATTATTCGTTCAGTCTTTACAGGATGTTGAAGGAAATACCACCAAGTTTATTACCACAAGATTTGGTAATGTTTTGGGATCAAACGGATCAGTTATTCCTCACTTCAAAAAACAGATTGAGGCCGGAGGACCGGTGACGATTACCCATCCGGATATTGTAAGATATTTTATGACTATTCCTGAAGCCTGTGAGCTTGTTCTTCACGCAGGAACAATGGGGCAGGGAGGAGAGATCTTTGTCTTCGATATGGGAGAACCTGTAAAGATCCTGGATCTTGCACGCAGAATGATTAAATTATCAGGTTTTGAACCCAATATAGATATAAAAATCATCTACACAGGTTTAAGACCTGGCGAAAAGCTGTATGAAGAGCTGTTAAGCGATAACGCCAAAACACTTCCTACCCATAATGAAAAGATCATGATTTCTAAAGATCCGGCGATGTTTTTTTCGGAAATAGAAAGCCTGATTAATTTGATCACAGATGCGTCGGTATTAAAGGATAAAGTGGAGGTGGTAAAGATTTTGAAAACAATTGTTCCTGAATTTAAGAGCAATAATTCAGTCTATGAAGTATTAGATAAATAGAAAAATATAAATGTATATTTGTACAATTTAAAATATAATGAAAGGTAAAGTATTAGCTATATTATCGGTGTTTTTGTTGGTTTCTTGTAGAACCAATCCGAATGCTCATAATGATTTAAATTATATGCAGAATATCGAAAAAG
Source organism: Chryseobacterium sp. OV279 (assembly GCF_900128945.1). Taxonomy (GTDB): domain Bacteria; phylum Bacteroidota; class Bacteroidia; order Flavobacteriales; family Weeksellaceae; genus Chryseobacterium. Next base: position 769,975 of record NZ_FQUD01000001.1, read on the forward strand.
TAGCTATCGAAGCATCTGCTAGAAATTCCATTAATACAATACAGGCAGGAGATCAGCTTGTTATTCTTATCACAGCAAAAGATATGGATGTGGTAAGAGTATTTAACCAAAATTATTCTTCATCAGAACTTGTTCAGACAAATGCAACTGCAGGAGGGAATACACCAAATCAGGGGTTAATAACCATTACAGGGCCTACCTATATAGTAGATACTGATGGAGATATAGATTTCCCGATATTAGGTAAGCTGAATACAAAAGGAAAAACACTGGTAGAGTTCAAGGATGAACTTAGGAATAAGATGACGAAATATGTCATTAATCCTACTGTAAATCTAAGGCTTGCTAATTTTAAAGTAACGGTATTGGGAGAGGTCAACAGACAAGGAGACTATACTATAGCAAACGGACAGGCTACCATTCTGAATGTATTGGGTATGGCTGGTGATCTTACTGCGTACGGAAAAAGAGAAGACGTTTTGGTGATCAGAAGTGAGAATGGGGTAATTACCCATGGACGTATCAATCTTCAGGATGCCAATCAATTTAACTCACCTTATTTCAACCTTAAGCAAGGGGATGCCATTATTGTATCTTCCAATAATACAAAAGACGTTTTAGCAAAACAAAATCCAAATACAGGACTTATCTTGACAGCTGTTTCTATCGGTGTTACAGCCATTGCTGTTGTTGTAAGTTTATTTAATAAGAAATAAAAAAAATTGATGGATAACCAGCAATCTTCGCAACTTTCAGAAGCAAATAATACAAGTGTTAATCTCAATGAAGTACTAAAACCATATCTGAAAAAATGGCCTTGGTTTGTTGCTAGTGCTTTTATAGCTCTTATGATAGGCTATATTTCATTGAAATTTATGGTACCTATATATGATGTACAGACTACCGTTCTTATCAAAGATTCTAAAGGTTCTTCTGCTGGATTCAGCAGTGAAATGGGAGCTCTTCCGGATTTTTCCGGTTTTGGAGGGCTTAAAACCAACAGTGTTGCCAATGAGATCGAGATTTTAAAATCAAAAAAGTTAATGAGAGAAGTCGTCATTAACCAGAATCTTCAGACCAATATTGTTGCAAAAGGCCGCTTTTCAAGCGTTGAATTGTATAAAGAAACATCTCCGGTAGAAGTTCGAATCATTAATGAGAAGCCTAAGAGTGCTTTAAGAGGTCCACTGAACCTGAAAATTGAAGGGACTAAACTTACTATAAGTTCAGATAAATTAAAAAAGGAAATTGTAACTACCTATGGGAAAACAATTAGCCTTCCTTTTGCCAATATAATCATTATTAAAAATAATAAGTATAATCCGATAAAAGGCCTGAATACCGAAAATCTGGAACTGAATATTGCACCGCTTGATGCGAAAGTGAACAGCCTGCAGGGGCCACTTAATGTAGCATTGGTCAACAAAGATGCAACAGTTCTTAAACTGGGACTAAGATATCCTGAGGTATCAAAGGCACAGGATATTCTTAATAATTTGATTGTAGCATACAACGTTGATGCTATTTCTGATAAAAATTCTGAATCGAAAAAAACTTTGGACTTCATCGAGGATAGAATTAAAAAACTTACGGTAGAACTTGGACAGGTTGAAGACCAGAAAGAAAATTTTAAGTCAAAAAATAATCTTACAGATCTTGAAACCGAAGCGAAAATAAATTTGGAAAGTTCTGCATCTGCAAGAGCAAAACAACTTGATTTAGATGCTCAGCTGGAACTTACTGATGCATTGATCAGTTTTGTTTCAAAGCAAGGTCAGTACCAGGTACTTCCTTCTAATGTAGGACTAAGTAATCCTGATGCTATCTCAGGAATTTCCACCTATAACCAGTTAATCCTTCAGAGAAACAGACTTTTAGAGTCTGCTACTGTGGAAAACCCGACTGTGGTAGACGTTACCAAACAGATTAACTCTATGCGTACTTCAATCACGCAAAGCTTACAGAGAAACAGAGTAGGTCTCGAATTGGCAAGAAATGAATATTTAGGAGAGCAGAACAAAGTTTCCGGAAAGATTTCCAAACTTCCATCTATTGAAAAAATGTTCAGAGGAATTGAAAGACAGCAGCAGATTAAAGAAAATCTATACCTTCTTCTTCTTCAGAAGAGAGAGGAAACAGCTATTGCCCAGTCTATCAATGCTCCAAAAGCAAAGGTAGTGGATGCGGCTTATGCGGCACCATTCCCGGTTTCTCCTAAAAGAAATGTTATTCTTATTATTTCATTGATGCTGGGTCTGTTGGTCCCTTTCGTTATTATTTATCTTTCACAGTTATTTAACAATAAAGTGGTTACCAAGCATGATCTTGAGAAATTAGTACATGCTCCTGTCATAGCAGAACTGCCTAGCCTTGAAAAAGGAGATTCTGATATTGTTCAGATGAATGATATCACGCCAATGGCTGAAGCCTTTAGAATTCTTATTACCAATATGAATTTTATGCTTCCTAAAAATAAAAACAAAGGAAATATTGTATTTGTAACATCTACGGTAAAAGGTGAAGGGAAAACTTTTGCTTCGGTTAATTTAGCTTTAACGCTTGCTAATCCTAAGAAAAAAGCCATTATTATTGGATCAGATATTAGAAACCCTCAACTTCAAAGATACAATCCTGCAAGAAAAGGATTGATAGGTCTTACAGAATATCTTTATTCTGATGAAACAAAAATTGAAGATATTATTCACGTTTCATCTTTCAATCCTCACCTGGATGTTATCTATTCCGGGATGATTCCTCCTAATCCTACAGAACTAATGTCTAACGGGCGTTATGAAATCCTTCTTGAGGAACTTAGAGGAAGATATGATTATGTTATTTTAGATACGGCTCCATTACTTCTGGTAACAGATACCTTCCTGATTGCAGAGCTTGCAGACGTTACCATATATGTATCAAGATCTAAGTATACGGAGAAAGCTCTTCTTGAATTTGCCAATAATAATATTGATACCAATAAGATCAAAAACGTTGGATTTGTCCTTAATGATGTAAGCAGTGAAAACTTAGGATACAACAACAAATATGGTTATGGATACAATAATCACAAAGAACAGACTTGGTTTGAAAAAATTAAAAATAAACTTAGCTAATGATGAAAACATACAAAATAGCTGTTATTGGTCAAGGTTATGTAGGCCTTCCATTATCTCTTGAATTCGCCGGGCACTATCCCGTATTAGGATTTGATATCAATACACAGCGTGTAGATCAGCTTAATGACGGTGAAGATATCACACTGGAGGCAGATCTTGATAAGCTTAATGATGGGCTGAAAAAATTCAAAGAATCAAATGGGAGTTTAGGATATAAAGCAACGAGCATATTGTCTGAAATTGCGGATGCCAATATTTTTATTGTAACAGTTCCTACACCTATTGACAGATACAATGCTCCGGATTTAAACCCTCTTATCTCTGCATCTAAAATGCTTGGAGAAATCATTAAGAAAGATGACATTGTTATTTATGAATCTACAGTTTTCCCTGGCTGTACAGAAGAAGAATGTGTACCGGTTCTGGAAAAACATTCCGGACTTAAGTTCAATGAAGACTTCTTTGTAGGCTATTCTCCGGAAAGGATTAATCCGGGGGATAAAGTAAACACGTTGACCAGCGTGAAGAAAGTAACTTCAGGATCTACCGAAGAAATTGCTGAAGAAGTAGATCAACTATATAAAAAAATTATTACTGCAGGAACGCATAAAGCATCCAGCCTTAAAGTGGCAGAAGCTTCTAAAGCAATTGAAAATGCACAACGTGACGTGAACATCTCTTTTGTAAACGAATTAGCTTTAATTTTCGACCGAATCGGGATTGATACCAATGACGTGCTGGAAGCTGCAGGAACAAAATATAACTTCCTTAAATATAAACCAGGATTAGTAGGTGGACACTGTATTTCAGTAGATCCATACTATCTGGCACATAAGGCAGAACAGCTAGGATATCATCCTGATGTTATTTTATCAGGAAGACGTGTGAATGACTCTATTGCAAAATTTGTAGCTTCAAAAGTGGTAAAACTTCTTATTGCCAAAGGAGGAGTAATTAAAGATTCAAATGCACTTATTTTAGGCGTTACCTTTAAAGAAAACTGTCCCGATGTAAGAAATACAAAGGTGGTAGATATCTATAAAGAACTTAAAGATTACGGTGTAAACGTAGATATTTATGATCCTTGGGCAAGTAAAGAAGAAGTAAAACATGAATACGGAATTGATATTCTGGATGCTCTTCAGGAAGGCAAAAAATATGACTCACTCGTCATTGCCGTTTCTCACAACGAATTCCTTGAAATGGATCTTAATACTTTGAAGAAAGAAAATGCAGTGGTTTTTGATACCAAAGCATGTTTAGACAGAAATTTGGTAGACGCAAGATTATAATCAGATATGAACTATGACATCATCATCGTTGGGGCAGGCCTTGTAGGACTTGCCACAGCGTATCAGGCTAAACTTAAGAATCCGAGTTCTAAGATTCTTGTTTTAGAAAAAGAAAAAGATGTTGCGCTGCACCAGTCCGGTCACAACAGCGGAGTGATTCATAGTGGAATATATTACAAGCCGGGAAGTCTTAAGGCAAAAAACTGCATCGAAGGTTATAATACCGTCATCAATTTTGCTGAAAAGTATGGAATCAAATATGACCTTTGCGGTAAAATCATTGTGGCTTCATCACAGGAAGAACTTCCCCTGCTGGACAACATCTATAAAAGAGGGGTTGAAAACGGTCTTCAGGATCTTCAGTACCTTTCAAGAGATGAGTTCAGAGAAATAGAACCACATTGTGAAGGAATCAGAGCCATTAAAGTTCCTCAGACCGGAATTATAGATTATCCTGGAATTGCTAAGAAAATCAAGGAGCTTTTTGAAGAACTTGGTGGTGAAGTGAAATTCAACACTGAAGTTAAAGCAATTACCAACACAGGTTCAGAGATTATTGTCAAAACCAATACTTCTGAATTTAAAGGTAAAAAACTGGTTTCATGTGCTGGCCTGTACTCAGATAAACTGACCAAAATGACCAATAAAGAGAACGATGTGGTCATTATTCCTTTCAGAGGAGAATATTATAAAATTAAGGATGAGAAAAAACACCTGGTAAAACATCTTATTTACCCGGTTCCGGACCCCAGTTTCCCATTTTTGGGAGTTCACTTTACCAGAATGATTGACGGTAATATTGAAGCCGGCCCTAATGCTGTTTTAGCCTTTAAAAAAGAAGGATACAGCTTTTTTGACTTTAATTTTGAAGAGACCATGCAGACTTTGATGTGGCCTGGTTTCAGAAAAATTGTCGCCAAATACGGCAAAACCGGAATGGGAGAAATGCACCGTTCTCTTTCCAAATCTGCATTTACAAAGGCACTGCAGAAATTACTGCCGGAAATACAGGAAAGTGATCTTGTTCCAGGAGGTTCAGGAGTAAGAGCTCAGGCATGTGACAGAAACGGTGGATTGATTGATGATTTTGATATCGTGAAAAACGGAAATATTATTCACGTAAGAAATGCTCCATCGCCTGCTGCTACATCATGCCTTTCTATAGGAAATAAAATTAGCGAACTGATAGAAAATTAAACTCCGTTATCATTAACGGAATTCAACACCTATTACATATGAAAATCCAGATGGTTGACCTTAAAGGTCAATATGAAAAAATAAAAACTGAGGTAGACGCCGGTATTCAGGATTGTATCAATAATACGGCATTTATCAATGGTCCTGCAGTGAAAGAATTTCAGCAGGATTTCGAAAAATACCTGAACGCAAAACACGTTATTCCATGTGCTAACGGAACAGATGCCTTACAGATTGCGATGATGGCTCTTGGCCTGAAACCTGGAGACGAGATCATCTGTCCTGCATTTACTTATGTAGCTACTGCTGAAGTAATGGGACTTCTTGGATTGATACCGATCATGGTAGATGTCAATGAAGATACCTTTGATATTCAGCTCGAAGGCCTTGAAAAATACATTACCCCCAATACCAAAGCCATTGTTCCGGTTCATTTATATGGACAGAGTGCAGATATGGAGAAAATTCTTGAATTTGCAGAGAAACACAATCTCTTTGTGATCGAGGATAATGCTCAGGCTATTGGTTCTGACTATACTTTTTCTGATGGAACTGTTAAAAAAACAGGAACGATAGGACACATCGGATGTACGTCATTCTTTCCATCAAAAAATCTGGGTTGCTACGGAGACGGAGGTGCCCTGATGACGAATGATGACGAAATCGCTTTAAAAATAAGAATGATTGCCAACCACGGGCAGGAAAAGAAATACCATCATAAAGTTTTAGGATGTAATTCCAGACTGGATACTATTCAGGCAGCAGTCTTAAAAGTAAAACTTACCCATCTGGACGAATATTCTGCAGCCAGAAATAAAATGGCGGATTATTACGATGAGCATTTAGCCGGTATTTCTGAAATTTCTGTTCCTAAAAGAGCTGACAATTCAACCCACGTTTTTCATCAGTATACCCTTAAAGTAAAAAACGGAAAAAGAGACGGGCTGCAGAAATATCTTGCAGAAAAAAATATTCCAAGTATGGTATATTATCCGTTACCGCTTTACAGACAGGAAGCTTTTCAACAATATGTAGCTGAGGGATTCAGCCTTCCGGTAACAGAAAAGTTATGCTCTGAGGTGATTTCACTTCCGGTTCATACAGAATTTGATCAGGAAGTCTTGGATTATATCATCGCAGAGATTAAAAATTATTTTAATTCATAAAAAAATAAATATGTCGGATTTTTTTGCACACGAAACAGCTGTTATTGATGAAGGATGTCAGATAGGAGCCGGAAGTAAAATTTGGCACTTTTCACACCTTATGCCAGGCTGTGTTTTAGGAGAGAAATGCAATATAGGACAGAACGTAGTGATTTCCCCTAAAGTAGTTTTGGGAATGAACGTAAAAGTTCAGAATAATGTATCCATTTACGAAGGAGTTACTTGCGACGATGATGTTTTTCTTGGACCTTCTATGGTTTTCACCAATGTGATCAATCCAAGAAGCGCTGTCAACAGAAAAAATGAATACCTGAAAACACACGTAGGAAAAGGAGCATCTATAGGAGCTAATGCAACAATTGTCTGCGGACACAATATTGGCCAGTATGCCTTCATTGGAGCAGGAGCTGTGGTGACCAAAGAAGTTCCGGATTATGCCCTGGTAGTAGGGAATCCGGCAAGACATATGGGATGGATGAGCGAATTCGGACAGCGTCTTCATTTTGACGGTAATGGAATCGCCGTATGTGAAGAAAGCGGAGAACAATACAGATTAGACAATAATAAAGTTTCGAAAATTTAAAAAAATACAGATGTCTGAAAAAATAAAATTTGCAGTAGTAGGCTGTGGGCATATCGGGAAAAGACATGCCGAGATGATTTCAAGAAATCCGGAATGTGAACTGGTAGCCCTGATTGACGTAAAAGATAAATCATTGTTAGGAATAGACTCTTATGATGTTCCTTTTTTTGCATCACTGGATGAATTTCTTAATTCAGGTATTGAAGCAGATATCATCAATATTGCTTCCCCGAACGGATTCCACTTTGAGCAGGCTCACCAGGTGGTAGCTGCCGGAAAACATGTGGTGGTAGAAAAACCAATGACCCTTAATAAGCAGGATGCGGAACAACTGATCTTTCAGGCGCTTCACAAGCATAAGCAGGTATTTGCCGTAATGCAGAACCGTTATTCACCGCCTTCAGCATGGATCAAAGAAATTGTGGAAAGCGGAAAGCTTGGAAAAATATTCATGGTACAGTTAAACTGTTACTGGAACCGTGACGACAGATATTACAAGCCTGAATCATGGCATGGAAAGAAAGATCTGGATGGCGGAACACTGTTTACCCAGTTCTCTCACTTTATCGATATTATGTACTGGCTTTTTGGGGATATTACCAATATTCAGGCAAAATTTGCAGATTTCAATCATAAAGATCTTACTGATTTTGAAGATTCAGGGTTCATCAGCTTTGACTTTGTCAATGGCGGAATGGGATCACTGAATTATTCCACTTCAGTATGGAATCAGAACCTTGAAAGTTCTATGACGATCATTGCAGAAAACGGTGCCGTGAAAATCGGTGGTCAGTATATGGATAAAGTAGAGGTATGTAACGTAAAAGATTACGAAATGCCTGTACTGGCTCCTACTAATCCGGGAAATGACTACGGAGCCTACAAAGGATCTGCAGCCAACCACCATTACATCATCGAAAACGTGGTAGATGTACTGAAAGGTAGAAATACGATTACTACGAATGCCCTTGAAGGTCTGAAAGTAGTGGATATTATTGAAAGAATTTATGCCAATAAGTAATTTTTTTTCTCAGCTGAAAGAAAAACTTAGCAGTGATTTCAGAAAGAACCTTGTCGTAATGATCGGAGGTTCTTTCTTTGCACAGGTAATCCCTATACTTTTTTCATTTTTACTGACCAGGCTATATACTCCGGAAGACTTTGGCGTATTTTCCAATTTTTCTGCCGTTCTCTCATTTCTGTTGGTTTTTATGCTGATGAAATATGAGATGGCTGTCATCCTTCCGAAAAAAGACTCTTTAGCGGCCAATCTATTGGTACTCTGCCTTGGGATAGGCGTATTTTTCTTTCTGTTGATGTCATTAATTATTTATCTCTTTGATGATTTCATTTATAAAATATTTAAATTTGAAAACCGTGATAATTTTCTGTTGTATATTCCAATAGCAGGACTTTTGTTTTCAATATTTAATCTGTTGAATGAGTGGTTTGTGAGAAAAAAATATTTTCAGGCACTCGTCAAAAATAAAATTGTCAACAACTCTTTCATAGCAGGGATTTCTACAGTGTTGCCGAAATTAAATATGATGACGCTGGGACTTGTAAAAGGACAGATCTTTGGCCAGATTATTTCAGTGTCGGCCGGAACTTATGTGGTGTTGAAAAAAGACAAACATCTTTTCAAAGCAATAGACATAAGAATTATTAAGCGATTATTTTTCAAATATATCAATTTTGCAAAATTTAATATTCCGGGACAGCTGATCAACACCTTGTCTGTGCAGATTGTGGTTTTTTATCTTACTTCTCAGTTTGGATTTAAGATAGTGGGACTTTATGCACTTACAGACCGCTTTCTGGGAGTGCCCCTGTCATTTATCGGAAATGCAGTAAAAGATGTATTCAAGCAAAAGGCATCGGAAGATTTCAGAAATAATGGTGAGTGTTTAGGAATATATAAAAAGACAACTCTTTTATTAATGGCCTGTTCGCTGCCCCCATTTATCATTCTGTTCATTTTTGCTCCGGATCTGTTTGGCTTCTTTTTCGGAAGCGAATGGAAAGATTCGGGAGTATACGCCCAGGTGCTCTGTATTATGTATATGTTAAGTTTCATTACAATGCCTACAGGATGGCTGTTTGTGATCGCTGAAAAACAGAAGTTTGACTTTTTATGGCAGACATTATTCCTTATTTTTACACTCGGTTCCCTGGGAATCAGCTATGTTTTTTTTAAGGACAATGTGGTTTATACGTTGCTATTATTATCGGTAGGAAGAAGTATTACGTACCTGATACAAATGGCTATGACATACAGGCTTGCAAGCGGTAAAGTTTAATTACAATGAAAAAGAAAATTTATGATCTGTTAAGAACGAAACTGAAAGTACGGTCTTTAACACATCTTAGAAATAAATACAAAAGAAAATCCGATAAGATGTTTTATCGGAAAAAACTGACATCCCAGGATTTTATTGAAAAATTTAAATCTATGGGTGTGCAAAAAGGTGATGTTATTTTTATTCACAGCTCATGGGATGAGTTCTATAATTATGAAGGAACACCGGAATCTTTTATTGATCTTGTTCTTAATATGATAGGGGAAGAAGGCACTCTTTTAATGCCATCTTATCCTTTAATCAGAAAGAAAGGGGGAACATTCAGTATTAAAACCACCCCTACATTGGCAGGATTATTGCCGGAAGTTTTCAGAAATTATAAAAAAATAGAAAGAAGTCTGGATTATCATTCTGTAGCGGCATATGGGAAACTTGCTGCTTATATTACAGAATCGCATATTGATTCGGAATCTTCATGGGATGAAAAATCACCCTATTATAAACTTGCAGAAGTAAAAGCAAAGGTATTCTCTTTAGGATTGGGAAAACATCATGTAGGAACTATTATGCACTGTGCAGACAGTATTTTAAGGAGAGATTATGAATATTTTGATCTGTTCTTCAAAAAGCATGAGCAGATTACCATAAAAAAACAAAACGGAGAAATCATTGTGAAAGATTATCTGACCAAAGAAGATGACTTTTATTATGCTTTCACCGAAAGTTCGCACTGGAGTGTTGTGAAAAAATATTTTGATAAGAATAAATATAAAATAGACAAACTGTCAAACCTCCATATAACCATGTTTGATGCGGAGTATGTAGTCCATAAGGCTATAGAACTTGGCAAAAAAGGAATTGTGGTGTACACACAGCCGGACGCCAAAAAGTATACATTTAGTAAATAATATATTACTTATGAAAAAGAATTTGATCGAATATTTTATCAATACATGCAGTATATTTCCTGATAAAACGGCTGTAGTAGAAAACGAAAATAGAATCAGCTTTCACAATTTATATGAAAGAACGGTACTTCTGGGGAAACTTTTACTGGAGAAAAAAGATATTTTAAATAAGCCCGTTGCTGTTTATCTTCCGAAATCCATTCACTGTGTGACTGCAGATTTAGGAATTATGTTTTCAGGTAATGCTTATCTTAATCTTGACGTTAAAAGCCCTTCACAAAGGGTTTCAGCAATCCTTAATCTGGTAGAACCTGAATTTATTGTTACCACCAATGCCTTTAAGAAAAATATAGAAGGTGTTTACCCGGAAAGCAAACTCATACTGATTGATGAAATAGATTTCGGTCAGTCTCTTGATTACAGCAAAGAAGGTGAAAAACTGTTCAGCAGACTGGAGAGCGGCTCTATCGATACAGATATGTCGTGCATCATCAACACATCGGGATCTACAGGTGTTCCTAAAAGTGTAGCGCTGAACCACAGAAGCTTTATTGATTTTATAGAAATTTCAAAAGATATATTCAAATTCTCAGATGATGAAATTATCGGTTCCCTATCACCGGTTATTTTTGATATTTACAGTTATGAGCTATGTATGCTGATGGCACACTCAAGTACATTGGTTGTACTGCCTGAGCATTTAGCCGCATTCCCTATAAAAATACTGGAAGTCCTGGAAAAAGAAAAAGTAAGCTTTATCTTCTGGGTTCCTACCATCATGGTGAATATTGCCAATATGGATCTTCTTAAAGCAATTGACCTGTCTTCTTTAAAGCTGGTATGGTTTGCAGGAGAAGTTTTCCCGACCAAACAATTCAACTACTGGTATAAATCTCTTCCACACACTAAATTTGCTAATTTATACGGACCGATAGAAATTACGTTAGACTGTACGTATTACATTATAGACAGAGAATTCAGAGATGATGAGCCGCTTCCGATAGGATTTCCATACAGAAATACAGACGTTCTGATCATCACGGAAGATAATAAAAAAGCAGAACAGGGAGAAGAAGGAGAACTTTGTGTAAGAGGATCTTCTCTGGCTTTAGGGTACTATAATGCCCCTGAAAAAACGGCTGCTGCATTTGTAAACAATCCGCTTAACAATCATTATCCCGAAACCATATACAGAACAGGAGATGTGGTTTCAATGAATGAGAAAGGAGAAATTATATTCAAAGGGCGTAAAGATACCCTTATCAAACACCAGGGATACAGAATTGAGCTGGGCGAGATAGAACATATCGTCGTGAATACCCTTAAACTGGTGAAGAACGCATGTTGTGTCTATGACAGACAGAACAAAGAAATTGTCCTGATTTATGAAAATGATACAGAAGTGGAACCCAATGTTTTCAGAAAGGAAATATTGAATGTACTGCCAAAATACATGATTCCTACAGTGTACAATTTCCTTGAAGAGATGCCTAGAAACCCCAACGGGAAAATAGACAGAGCATTCCTTAATCATCAAATCAACGCTTAAGATGAAAGAAGTGGAAGTTTTCAGTTTTGATGTTGTCAAAGAAGAATTAAGCAGACTCAGAAATAAAAATCTGAGGACTAATTTCTTTCTTTCTGAAGAAAAGCTAGGCTTTTTGAAAGACGGCCATCAAACCGTAGCCTACAGATCAGATAATGGATTCTACTTTTTGGTAGAACAGGAAGGCTTCTATAAATATTTTTTCATCTCCAATGATATGCAAGACCTTCAGGCTAATCTGAAGCTCGTAGAAGAAAAATACGGTAACCATATCATCGTATCTGAAGTGGTTGGTAATGAAGATTACCTAAAAGAAATTAATGATCAGTTTCAGGGGAACAATTTTCATGAATACACCCGTTTAGTGCGCATGAGCAGAATGAGACCGGAGCCGGTACATTTTGAGCTTCCACCAAATATTCATCAGCTTGATGAGGATAAGCTGGATGAATTGCAGAATATTTATCTTAAATATTTTAATAAATTTGCAGAGCAGATTCCTACACGGGAAGAACTGCAGAAAATGATCGAAAAAGAAGACGTGTATTACTATTCGGACGATTCCAGAATTCAGGGGTTTATCATATTTGAAAATGCCGGAATTACCTCTCATCTGAGATATTGGTTTGTAGATCCGGAATACAGAAGTAAAAAAATAGGATCAAAGCTCATGGATGTATTTTTTACTAAATTTGAGCAGGTAAAAAGAGAAATTTTCTGGGTAATTGACAGTAATGAGAATGCTATTAAAAGATATAAGCATTTTGGGTTTAATGAAGAGAAAATGTATAATATTGTACTTATAAATAAAAAACTTAAATATGAAGAACAAAATAATTGAGATATTAAACAGTGTAAGACCAGAGTTCGATTTTTCACAGGAAACTGATTTTATCAGCAGAGGCCTTTTGGATTCTTTTGATATGGTTTCACTGGTAACGAGTCTGGATGAGCAATTCTCAATATCAATAGACGGAACAGACATTCTTCCTGAAAACTTTGAAACATTGGATTCTATTGAAAATGTTTTGAAGAAAAATGGAGCCGCATAATTATGAAAATCCAAACTTCACATAAAAAAATATCAGGAATACTGACCGTTTTGCCTTCAAATGTTGTCAGGTTTGAAGACGAAATGCATCATTATTCATTTTCGGAAGCCAAATCCATGAAGCTGAAAATGGCGATGGGATTCAATACAAAACGTATTGTAGCATCTGAAGACATTACCAGCTATGATTTTGTTGTAAAAGGACTGGATTATCTTGTTGAAAACAATCTGTTGAATACATCTGAGATTGATGCTGTGTTATTTGTATCGCAGTCGCCTGAATACATCATGCCGCCTACAAGTAATCTGCTGCATCAGTATTTAGATCTCCCAAATCATGTTCTATGCATGGATATCAATCAGGGATGTGCAGGTTTTATCATAGGTCTCCAACAGGCATTTATGCTGCTGGACAATCCTTCCATCAATAAAGTTTTGCTTTGTAATGCTGATGTTTTAAGTCCGAAAGTATCCAAGCTGGACAGAAACAGTAATCCTCTGATTGGAGATGCTGCAGCGATTACTATTGTGGAAAAAGATACTGAAGACCGCCCTATTTACGGAGAAATCCTGATGGATGGAAAAGGAGCAATGGCTCTTAATATTCCTGCAGGCGGGGCAAGACTTCCAATTACTGAGGAAACAGGAGAATTGTATGAAGATTCTTTTGGTAATAAGAGAAGTAAAAACCATTTGGTGATGCAGGGGGATAATGTATTCAATTTTGTACAGACCAATGTGCCGGAACAGGTGGGAAGAATTTTAACAGAAGCAGGAAAAACAGCTGATGAAATAGATTATTTCCTATTCCACCAGCCCAATAAGTTCATGCTTCAGAAGCTTGCTGATAAAATAGGGGTAAGCAGAGACAAGCTTCCAAGCAACGTGGTTGAAAATCACGGAAACTCAAGTGGTGTCACCATACCGGTAGTTACTGCTTTTAACCTGGGAGAAAGACTTGAAAAAGAGCGTATGGACGTCTGCTTTTCAGGATTTGGGGTAGGCCTTACATGGGGAACTATCGTTATGAATATCGGGAACATGAATTTTTGTAAACAAATAGAAGCTTAAAATAAATATAAATATGGAAAACTTTTTAGAACAGATGTCGGAAATTTTGGAAGTAGATCAGGTAAACTTAGGAGATAACCTTGAGGGGTTTGAAGCTTGGGATTCTTTGGCTACTCTTTCAATTATTGCAATGGCGGATGAAGAATTTGGAGTTTCAATCGTTAATCAGGAAATCACTGATGCTAAGACTGTTGAAGGACTTTACAATTTAATTTTATCTAAACAGAATGCTTAACGTAAACGGTTTTCTGGATTTTTCTTCAAAAAATATACTGATAACTGGTGCCGGATCCGGTATTGGCAGAACTACGGCAGTGACTTTATCCGCACTGGGCGCGGAACTGGTATTACTGGATATTAATGAAGAAGCCTTAAAAGAAACACAGAAGCAATGTAAAAATGCTTCTGTTTTACTGGTTCATGATCTTTCAGATATTCATGGATTGAAAAAAGCTGTGGAAGAAAAAGTAGCCGAAACAGGAAAGCTGGACGGTCTGATCAACGTGGCGGGAATTCCCTGCGTGCAACCGTTGAAAACTTTAAAAATGGAAACCGTAGAAAAAGTGTTAAGAATCAATACTTTGGCTGCATTGGAACTTTCCAAAATTTTCTGCAGTGTTAAAAATCATAAAGGGGATTATCCTTCCATTACTTACATTTCATCTGTATATGGTATTGTAGGGTCTGCAGCGAACGTGGCCTATTCAATGTCAAAATCTGCACTGCACGGAATTACAAAATCACTGTCTATTGAAATGGCATCTAAAAATATCAGGGTAAACTGTATAGCCCCGGGATTTATAAAAACAGAAATGCTGGAAGGGGTATCAACGATCTTTGACGAGGAATACAACAAAAGACTGGAGGCTCTTCACCCAATGGGACTTGGAGAAGCACAGGACATCGCCAATGCTGTTGTTTTTTTAGCATCAGACATGAGCAGATGGATTACCGGAGCCGTTTTATCAGTAGACGGAGGATTTACAGCAATATAAAAATATGAGACCAACAGTTTTATTAACAGGAGCTACGGCAGGAATCGGCGAAGATATCGCTGTGAAACTATCAGAAAAGTATGATCTTGTGCTTACAGGAAGAAATACAGAAAAATTAAAAGAACTGCACCCTAAGCTTTCGGAAGGATGTACATCCTATCTTCTTCCGATGGATTTAAGCAATCTGGAAAATGTGGAGAAAACACTTATCCAGTTTTTGCAGGAAAATAATCTTAATATCCATAAGCTGGTACACTGTGCCGGGTTTATGAAGATGATTCCTTTGAAATTGGTTAATAATGATTTCATGATGGAATGTTTCACAACCAATGTGTTCTCTGCTAATTTGCTGGTAAAACTGCTCGTTAATAAAAAAAATAACAATTCATTACTAGATTCCGTGGTATTCATTTCCAGTAATATCAGTAACCGTGGAGCCAAAGCAATGAGCACCTATGGAGCTTCAAAATCTGCGCTGGACGGTCTGATGAGGAATTTAGCTGTAGAACTGGCGCCGAAGGTGAGATTTAATTCTGTACTGCCAGGAGCGGTACTCACTAAAATGACTCAGAATATATTTGATAATGAAGATGTAATGTCCAGAATGCAGGCTCAGTATCCTTTGGGGATAGGTTATGCAAAAGATATTGCTGATGCTGTAAACTTTTTATTGTCCGATGATGCCAGATGGATTACAGGACAACAGATGACTGTAGATGGAGGGCGTTCTATTAATATATCATCTTAAAAATGGAACTATTCATTAAGAGATTTGAAAATAGACCAGTAGATTCAAACTGTTTTTTAATTTTTAATGAACAGAATACGGCTGTTGTTATTGATCCCGGGACTCAGGATCATACCGAACTGTATGAGTTTATCGCGAAAGAAAACCTTAAAGTTGAATATTGTATTATTACGCATGGCCACTTTGACCACGTATATGGTATAGAAGATATAGTGTCCCGATATGATCCGAAGTGTGTTCTAAGCAATGAATCACTGGCCTATATTGGGAATATTAAGAAAAACCTTTCCGTGTTTTATGGAAAACAGTTTTCTTATCAACTCCAAAATTATATAGCTGTCTGTGAAGATGGCTATACAATTAATTGGGATGGTCATGACTTGGAATTTTATCATACAAAAGGACATACAGATTCATGCATCAGCTGTAAAATAAATAATGATGTTTTTGTGGGAGATTTAATGATAAAAGGAGAGAAAACAGTGACTAAATTACCTTCCGGAAACAAGGGGATGGCAGAAAAGTCAATCAATACGATGCTGAATCTTGCCGGAATAGAAATAATCTACGGCGGACATGGTGAACCTATGACAAAAATGGAGGCAAAGAAATTTTTTTTCAATGAGAACTGAAAATGCATTAAAATATACAATTGATACGATCCTGACGATTGCGCTGGGATATAAGATTGATTTTTCTGTATCTCATTATTCAGAGAAAAATATTGAAATTGTATGTAGAGATAAAAAGATGAATTTCCTTATTTGTGGGACTGATGATTTTCAGGAACTGCTTGAAGGGAAATTAAACCTGTCTTCTGTTTCAGCTTTCGATGAGTACAGTCAGATTCCTGTTATTAAAACTAACGGGGAGGAAAACCTGTATCAAAGGGATGAAGAAAAACTAACGGTCAATTTTGACTTACTTTCTTTGCCGTTTATTTTACTTTCCAGTTTGGATGAGTATCTCTCGGAAGATAAAGATGAGTATGACAGATTTCTGTATAAAAACAGTATTTCTAAAAAATATGATCTTATTAAAATTGCGTTGGTAGATGAATATGCCATGTTGATAAGAACAGTTATTCAAAAAGAATATCCTGATATTGAAATCAGGCCAAGGAAATTCTCTGTTACACCAACCCATGATATTGATGATATTTATCGTTTTACAGGGCCTTTTAAAGCAGTAAAATCAATTATCGGACAATTGGTGAATACGTGGGACTTTAAAGAAGTTTTTTCTGCGTTTAATTTTTTTCTGCAGAGTTTATCAGATAAATGTAAAGACCCTTATTTTAAAGGAATTGAAAAGCTTTTTAAAGACTCTGAAGCTAATGGTCTCAAGTCGGTCTTCTTTTTTATGGCCGGGAATCCGTCAGCTTATGATTCCGGATATGATATTTATGATGAAAATCTGAAAGAAATTTTCAAAAAGATTGATGCTTCGGGGATGACCTCAGGAATTCATCCGGGTTTTTACACTTTCAGGGATATTGATGTTCTAAATGAACAGGTTGGAAGAGTGGCCGGAGCTACGGAAAAAGAGATTACACACTCGAGACAGCATTATTTGAGATTTGACAGAAGAAAGACTTTTGATAATCTGGAAAAGGCTGGAATTCATACGGACTATACCATGGGATTTGCGGAAGAAGAAGGATTTAAATGTGGTACTTCACATGAATTTCATCCTTATGATTTGGCGAACGACAGACCTTATAAGATCAAAGAAAAACCTCTGATCGCAATGGATGTAACAATGAGCATGTATAAAAAATATTCTGTTTCTGAAGCTAAACAGGTTTTGGAAACTTTATGTGAAAGGGTAAAAAGGACGGGAGGAGATTTTATCATATTGTGGCATAATGCTTATGTATACAGAGAAATGGAATTTTACAACAAAGTATATTTAGAATTTTTAAAGAAAAATACAGGATAGATGAAGGATTTTTTTAGCACCGTTTTTTCTTTTAATTTTTTTAAAATATTTATATATTTTATATTCGTTTTTTCAGGATCTATCAAGTGGATTCCTTTCCCTATTGACCTAACTTTGTTTTTTGGAGGGTTGTGTGTTATCGTCTTGTTTTTTGAGATCAAAACAATTACTATTTTTCGAAAAGAAGTATACAATCAAGTATTTTTGATTTTAATCTTGTTATCCTTTTTTGCATTTTCGAATTTTTATACGGTATCGTACATTTATTCAGATAAAAAAAATGAGGCAATGTTTCTGAACTTCTTTACGGTTATCTATCCTTTATTTGCATTTAAAAATGTAATTTTTAAAGAACTTCAGAAGCTGATGTATCTGGTGGGTATCTTTGCAATCTCCATGTTATTATATGTATACTTTACATCAACATTTATTATATTCTTTGATGCAACTCAGTACATAGAAAATGTACCTACTTACCTTAGTATTGGTATTATGCTCTCAGCATGTTTTGTCTTTTCATTATCCAGCAAACCTACCATCGCGGTTATTGCATACCGTCTGGTTCTTCTATTCCTTTTAACTCAGCTGGGAGGAAGAGGTCCGATATTTAATCTTATTCTATCCCTTTGTATTTATTATATGTTGAATTTGAAAAATCTTAAATTCAATTATAAGGTAATTCTTACATTTATGGCTGCTATTCTTGTTGTGATTTTCTATCTGGATAATATCATTGATTTGATTATAGAAAATGTAAATGTTGATAGATTCAATATGGTAAAGGCATCATCTGAGGACGGGAGTGTATTATATAGAGTGATGGTTATGAAAAGAGGGTTGGAAACGTTTTATGAACATCCTTTTTTAGGGTTGGGAATAGGAAGTTCCGGAATCGCTCTTACGGGTGAGGATCAAGTAGAATTTCCCCATAATTTGATTGTTGAAAGTCTTATGGAATTAGGAATAATGGGAGGCGTTTTATATCTGGGGATTTATATTTATTTTTTTGTTTATCATCTAAAATATATTAGAAAAGATAAAAAAATACTTATTATTTATATTGTAAGCCTTTTATTCTTTCTTGAAGATATGAAAAGTGGTTCTTTTGATGGGTGGAGAATAAGTTTGTTTTGGGTGAGTATATATCTCGTAGAATATAATTTCAAAATGAATAATGCTAAAAACTCTAAACAGCATTTAACAAAAACGTAACTCATTCAGATTTAGATTTTATTTCTAACCAATTATTAGTATTCTTTTGATTATAATATTTAATTACTAAAACTCACATTGATGATTCAAAAAAATATAAACAAAATAAATAATTTCGACCTCATAAGGCTTTTGGCAGCTTTGGAAGTTGTTTTTACGCATTCGGTACATCATCTTGAGATTAAAGGTGTTATAGGTGAATTTGGAAATCTGTTTGTTTATTATTTTCCCGGAGTTCCTATTTTCTTTACAATCAGTGGATTTCTAATTTATTGGTCGTATGATAGAAATTCGGATAATATTGTAAAATATTTGAAAAATAGGCTGTTAAGGCTTTATCCCGCACTTTGGTTTTGTTTAATTATAACCGTAATATTGTTATTGTTTGATGCTAAACAACCCTTTATCATTCTAAAAGCTGGTGAGTTTTGGTTATGGATTGCTGCCCAATTAACGCTATTTCAGTTCTGGACGCCTGACCTGCTCAGATTTTGGGGTGTAGGAACTCCCAATGGAAGTTTATGGACTATTTTTATCGAAATACAGTTTTATTTATTTGTTCCGATATTATTTTTTCTACTTAAAGTCTTCAGCAAGCAGAAATTTATTATAATACTGGCTATTATGTTGATTTCAATTGGGGTGAATCTTTTCTTTGGACAGTTTTCTGAAGATTCAATGATAGCTAAACTTGGTGGAGTTACTGTTTTTCCATATCTCTATAATTTTCTTTTTGGTGTGCTGGCATACCATTATTGGGATAGAATTAAGATTCTTGTTGAAAAGAAAATGCTGCTTTGGCTGGCTGCCTACATGCTATATATCAATATTTTTGGAAATTGGATGGGGAATGATTTAAATTCATACTTTCTTTATACTCCATACCATTTAATTTCAAATATATTTTTAGCTTTTGTAGTACTTTCAACGGCTTTTACTTTTAATAATACCAGTAATAAGATTCTCAATCATAATGATATATCATATGGAGTATATATTTTTCATATGCTAGTCATCAATGTTTTAGTTCAGCGGGGATTAATCCACAGTACCTATTATTTTGTATTAGTATTTATTGCAACCATAACATTAGCATCTATTTCCTGGTTTTTTGTCGAAAGGAAATTTTTAAAACTTAAAAATTTAAAAAAATGAAAATATTAATGCTTTGTGAACTTTATGTAGAAAGTCTGGAGTATCAGGAGAATTTACTGGTGAAATATTACCAAAAGCATGGCCATGAAGTGACTGTCATTACTTCTACCTATGATAATGTATTTGATTATTACAATAACATCCATGATAATTCTAAGCCTGAAAGAATATTGTATGATCATGGAGCAAAAATCATAAAGCTTCCATTTAAATTTAATTATTTAGGGAAAATTAAAAAATATACATCCATTACAAAAATTGTAGAAGAAGTTAAGCCGGACCTCTTATACATTCACGATATTATGCCTAATATGTTTGAAATGCTGGATTACAAAAAAAGGAATCCTCATGTGAAGATGATTATGGACTATCACTGTGATTATAGCAACTCTGCAAATAACTGGCTTTCTTTAAATATTCTTCACAAGGTATTGAGAAAGTATATATACATGAACCCGATCCGTAAACATATAGCAAAATTTTATCCAATAGTTCCGGGAAGTACCAAATTCCTTAAAGAAGTATATGGCATTCCTGTCAACGAAATGGAAGTGCTTCCTTTAGGAGCAGATACGGATATGGTGGAAGAGTTGAAAAATCAGGGAGCAGGAAAAGAGATCAGGAAAAAACTGGGAATTGCTGAAAATGATGTTATCATTTTTACAGGAGGAAAATTTACACCTGCAAAAAAAACAGATCTTCTTCTTAAAGCATTTAACGAAATTAATGATGAAAGATTACATATGATTATAGTTGGAGATGCCGATCAGTATAACCAGGAATATAAAAAAGAATTACTAAGTTTGTCCGATAATAATCCGAATATTCATTATATTGGATGGTTGAATAATAAAGGGGTATATGAGCATCTTTCCGCATCAGATATTGCTGTATTTCCTGCCAGCCAGTCTATAGTTTGGCAGCAAGCTATCGCTTCGGGACTTCCATTGATTGTAGGAGATGTAGGAGAGCAATCTGTTCAGTACCTGAATGAGTTCGGTGCAATTATTGAATTGAGTTCGGAAAATATAACTAAAGAAAATATAAAAAAGAGCATTGAGCAGATTTTGTATGTTGAAAATGAACTCAGCTTAAGAAAAGAACTGGCTTCAAAAACAGCAGCAAAATATCTGGACTGGAATCACCTTATTAATAAAACACTTTCGCATGTCAAAACTACTTAGTAACAGTATTTTATGTTTTGTATTCCTGATCGGTGCAATACACATTTCTGCACAAAAGAAAGCCAAGAAAGCAGTTCCCGAAGTACTGATTGCTTCCGGAAATAAAAGTGTCGAGTATAAAAAATTCATATCCGATAATAATATAAAACTGGTAAGTTTTGTCAATGACAGACAGTTTTTGGACGAGAAAAAAGAATTTGCCTTTAATCCGGAGCATCTCCGTGAGCAGGTAAGACTGGCTTATCCTGATCCTAAAGCAAAAGGGATGGCCTATATAGATCTGGAATACCCCTATCTTGAGTATCTGATTAATGAAGATGTTTCCAGCGATAATTTTAAAAAAAGCTTAAAACTTTTTCTGGATGTATTGAAACTTGTAAAGGCAGAAAGACCTGGGGTGAAATGGGGATATTACTATATTCCTTTTACGACCTATTGGGAAAGGAAAACAGATTTTTTTGAAAGACATAAAAAGGTTCAGGAAATTATTAATAACAGCGATGTATTGTTTCCTTCAATCTATATTTTTTATAATAATGCCGATTTTGATTCTGAAAATATTGATTATTTAAAAGACAATACCAGAGAAATGATCAGAATCGGACAACTCTACAATAAAAAAGTATATCCGTTCATAATGTCCCGCTACCATCCCTCTACCGCCAAAATTGGCAATGGTAGAATCAGTACAGAAAATTTCAGAACCTATGTATCTGAAATGATGAAAACAAACTATAAAGGGAAAAAGGTAGATGGAATTGTTCTATGGAATTTCGATGATTATTCCTATAGAATTAAAGAACCGAAGATTCATGAAGAATTTAGTAAAAGTAAAATTAATTTTGATAAGTTTTACGATGATTATATCATGAGCTTATTAAACATAATGCTAAAAGAAAGATAACATAAAAAAATGGGAAAAGAAGATACTTATCAGATTTGTACAAAAACAATTATGGATACTACAGATCCTAATATTGTTTTCAATGAAAAAGGTGAAAGTGATTATTACATCAATTATAAAGAAAGTATTCTGCCTAACTGGCATACAGATGAAAGAGGTTTAAGAGAGCTGGAACAGGAGGCTGAAAAAATAAAAAAAGACGGGAAAAACAGAGATTTTGACTGTATTATTGGATTAAGCGGTGGGCTGGACAGCTCCTACGCAGCCTATGTAGCCAAAGAGATCATGGGATTGCGTCCACTTATTTTTCACGTAGATGCGGGCTGGAATACAGACAGAGCGGTAAGCAATATCGAAAAACTGGTTAACGGGCTTAATTTGGATCTCTATACCGAAGTAATCAATTGGGAAGAGATGAAAGACCTGCAGGTAGCATTCCTGAAATCTCAGATTGCAGATCAGGATATGCCACAGGATATTGCATTCTTTTCTGGTCTTTATAAGTTTGCCAAAAAAAATAAAATAAAATATGTCTTAACCGGGGGAAACTTTTCTACCGAATGTTGCCGTGAGCCCGAAGAGTGGGGAGCATATCCTGGAATTGACAAGACATTAATTTTAGATATTCATAAAAAATTCGGAAAAAGAGATCTTAAAACATTCCCGATCGTGGATATTATGAGCTATAAGCTGTATTACAAATATGTTTTGGGAATGCAGGTTTATAAGCCTCTGAACTGTCTGCCATATATCAAAAAAGATGTTGAACAGCTATTGTTAGACAGATATGGATGGGAAAGTTTTCAGCATAAACATCATGAGTCGAGATTTACCAGATTCTTCGAAGATTACTGGATGCCGAGAAAATTCGGATATCAGAAAAGAAAAGCCCATTTCTCCAGTTTGATTCTTACCGGACAGATGACAAGAGAAGAAGCTTTGGAAAGAGTGTCTAAACCTGAGCTTTCTGAAGAATTTTTACTGAAGGAGTTTGAATATGTGGCTAACAAGTTAGACCTGACTACAGATGAACTTCAGAAATTATTTGAAGGAGAAAACAAAACATACCACGATTACAAAAATAAAAGACAACTTATTGGTCTTGGTGCAAAATCAATGAAAGTATTGGGGTTAGAAAAAAGATTATTTAGATGATAACACTTATTGATTACGGGGTAGGAAACATCAATGCCTTTGTAAATGTATATAAAAGGGTTGACGTTCCTGTAAAAATAGCCAAAACTAAAGAAGATCTGGAAGGGGCAGAAAAACTGATTCTTCCGGGAGTAGGGCATTTCGACCACGCAATGACTGAGCTGAATAACTCTGGAATGAGAGATAAACTGGATGATCTTGTGCTTGGCCAGAACATCCCCGTTATTGGAATATGTGTTGGAATGCAGATGATGGCCAATAATAGTGATGAAGGAAAACTAGACGGTCTGAAATGGATTGATGCTTCTGTGAAGAAATTTGACGAAACAAAAATTCATCAGGTGACAAGACTTCCGCACATGGGTTGGAATGATGTAAAACCCGTTAAAGATATTCCATTGTTTAAAGGCCTTGAAACCGACTCTATTTTTTACTTTCTTCATACGTATTATTTTCATTGTAACAATCAGGAAGATATTATGGCTATTACGGATTATGGAGGTGAATTTGCTTCGGCTGCACACCATGACAATAAGTACGGAATACAGTTTCATCCCGAAAAAAGCCATCATTATGGCGAAATCTTATTACACAACTTTGCAAAATTATAATCACAAATGCTGAGGCCTAGAATTATACCGAGTCTTTTACTCCAGGATAATGGACTTGTAAAGACTGTCAATTTTAAAAATCCAAAATACGTCGGAGATCCCATCAATGCCGTAAGGATATTTAACGAAAAGGAAGTCGACGAACTTGCTATTTTTGATATCGATGCTACCGCTAAAGGCCTTGAGCCGAACTATAGCCTGATTGAAAGAATAGCGAACCAGTCCAGAATGCCACTTTGCTACGGCGGTGGTGTGAAAACTGTAGAACAGGCTCAGAAAATTTTTGGACTTGGAATCGAAAAAATAGCACTTTCTTCCGCTGTACTTCAAAATCCACAGTTAATTACTCAAATCGCAGAACGTGTAGGTTCCCAAAGTGTGATTGTAGTCCTGGACGTAAAGAAAAAACTTTTTGGAGGCTACGAAGTCTATACCCACAATGGTAAAAAAGCTACTGGAATAGATCCCTTTAAGTTTGTAGAAGAAGCACAGAAGCTCGGGGCTGGTGAAATAGTCATTAATTCGATAGATCAGGACGGTGTTATGAAAGGGTATGATATGGCTTTAATCAATAAGGTTAGAGAAAAGATATCACTTCCGCTTACCGTTTTGGGAGGTGCCGGTACTTTGAATGATGTGAAGCAGGTCATCGATAAACATGGAATAATAGGGGTCGCTGCAGGAAGTCTGTTTGTATTTAAAGGAGTTTATAAAGCTGTTTTAATAAATTATCCTACTTTTGAAGAAAAGGAAAAATTAATACAAAACTAACTGGATGTGTGGTATAGCAGGAATAGTTTATAAAAATCACACTGTAGTAAAAGAGGGAACGCTCAGAAAGATGACAGATAAAATGTCTCACAGAGGTCCTGATGCTGAAGGTTTTTTTATTAAAGAAAATTTGGGATTAGGGCATAGAAGGCTCTCTATTATTGATACAAGTGAATCCGCCAATCAACCGTTTCATCTGGGTGACAAACATGTCATGGTGTTCAATGGCGCTATTTATAACTACATTGAATTGAGAAATGAACTTGAAAAATATGGCTACACATTCAAAAGTACATCTGATACTGAAGTTTTAATTGCTTCCTATGATTATTGGGGAGAAGAATGTATTAAAAAGTTCAACGGAATGTGGTCTTTTGTCATTTTTGATTCAGCGAAAAATAAATTATTCTGCTCTAGAGACCGATTCGGAATCAAGCCTTTCTATTACTTTGTGGATGATAATCAATTTATTTTTGCATCCGAAATCAAACCTATTTTAGAAATTCAAAAAATAGAAGAAGTAAATACAAAAGTATTACTTGAATATTTAATTGTCAATATGTCTGAGCAGTCTGAGCAGACATTTTTTAAAAGTATATTAAAGCTCCTGCCATCACACAGTTTAAGTTATGATTTAATAAACCATTCAATCCGTATCAATAAATATTATGATATTGAATTTAGAAAGGAAATTAATGATTTGAATCTGGAAGAAGCAGGTGAAATATTTGAAAAGGAGTTTGAAAAATCCATAAAATTAAGATTACGTTCAGATGTAAAAATAGGAACCGCCTTAAGTGGAGGTCTTGATAGTGCTTACGTTGCAGCAATAGCCAATAAAGTTCTTGCTGAAGAAGAAAATTATGAAAAGCTTACAGCAATTACGGTAGGCTCAATAGATAAGGCTTCTGACGAAAGCGAACTTTCTGATATTACTGCCAATGCTTTAGGTATAGAACATGATGTGGTAACACCAAAATCCAGCGAATTTCATCATACGTTTGAAGAAGTAATTTTCAAGCATGAAGAACCTTTCGGAGGTATTTCTGTTTATATGCAGAAGTTCTTGATGAAAGAGGCAAATGGTCTGGGAATTAAAGTCCTTCTTGATGGGCAGGGAGCAGATGAAATTCTGTTAGGATACAAAAGCTATGCTGTAGCTTATATGAAAAATCAGAATTTTTACCAAAAAATAAATCAGCTGCACAAAATAAGAAAACATTATAGTATATCCTTATTAGAAGCCGGCGGAATGTATCTTTATTTTTCACTGTTCTTTATGCGTAAGTTGAGGCTCAAAATGAGAGGAGAGATCTTAAAGAAAAAATACAGTGATCAGATTGATTTTAAGGAAATTAAAGGAGTAACGAAGTCATATAGAGACATTTTCGAACTTCAGAAAAGTGAAATATTTCGGGATCTTCTTCCTGAACTTTTAAAATGGGAAGATAAAAACTCTATGAGTTATTCTATAGAGTCCAGACTGCCGTTTTTAGATTATAATTTTGTTGAAATATGCCTTTCTATCAACAATAAGTTTAAAATAAAAAACGGATGGTCCAAATACATCCTGAGAAAAAGACTTGAAAAATATCTTCCCGATCAGATTACATACAGTACAAGAAAAATTGGGTTTGATGCTCCTACTGAGCATTGGTGGCCAAGATCAGAAGATATTATTGACACCATCAACAATTCAAAAATTATTCAGGAAATTTCAAAAAAGAAGTTTAATTTTATAACTGACCGAAGTTTAGAATGGAGGCTTTATAATATTGCAGTTTGGGAAAAACTGTATAACATGAAGATAGAAAAATAATAAAAAAACGCATATGCAGATAAAAGATAAAATACTTCTTATTACCGGGGGAACAGGTTCATTTGGAACTGCCGTATTAAGAAAATTCATAAATACAGAACACTTCAAGGAAATCCGTATTTTTTCACGTGACGAAAAGAAACAGGATGATATGAGAAATCAGTTTAAAAATGATAAACTGAAATTTTATATCGGAGACGTTAGAGATTATAAAAGTGTAGAACCTGCCATGAGAGGGGTAGATTATGTTTTCCATGCCGCTGCTCTTAAACAGGTTCCGTCATGTGAATTCTTTCCTATGCAGGCCGTGAAAACTAACGTTGAAGGAACTCAAAACGTTATTGACGCTGCCTCACAGAATAAAGTAAAAAAAGTGATCTGTCTCAGTACAGACAAAGCTGCCTATCCTATCAATGCAATGGGGATTTCCAAAGCAATGATGGAAAAAGTAGCGGTGGCGGCCTCACGTAATTTAGAAGATACTACAGTTTGCCTTACCCGATACGGAAACGTAATGGCCTCAAGAGGATCTGTAATTCCACTGTTTATCAAACAGATTAAAAGTGGAGATCCTATTACCATCACAGATCCCAATATGACCAGATTTCTGATGTCTCTGGAAGAAGCAGTGGATCTGGTATTGTTTGCATTTGAGCATGGAAATTCCGGAGACTTATTTGTGAATAAAGCACCTGCAGGAACTATTGGAGATCTTGCACAGGCATTAAAGGAAATGTTTAAGGCGGATAATGAAATAAAAATTATCGGAACAAGACATGGGGAAAAGCTTTACGAGACATTGTGTACACGTGAAGAAATGATCAAAGCTGAAGATATGGGCGATTTCTACAGAATTCCCGCAGACAACAGAGACCTGAATTATGCCCAGTATTTTTCCGAAGGAATAGATGATATTTCAAAAATTGAAGACTATCATTCTCACAATACAGAACAGCAGGATGTGGAAGGTATGAAAAAACTGATGCTGAAACTTCCATTGATTAGAAAAGAAGTTCTGGGAGAAGATATTATGCAATACCCCGACTAAAAAAACTGATGGAAATACCTGAATTGATTGTAGGAGGGAAATATTCTGATGAAAGAGGCAGCCTGTTTTTCAACAACAGTTTTAATGCAGCCGGTATCAAAAGAATCTATTATATAGAGAATGCAGATACGGAATTCATCAGAGGATGGACCGGCCATAAAATTGAACAGCGATGGTTTTCAGCAGTAGAGGGTAGCTTTCTTATAAAATTAATAAAAATAGATAATTGGGAAACGCCTGCAGCGGAATCTGAAATCCTGGAATTTGAAGTCAGTGCAGATACCCTCGATGTTTTGCATATGCCTAAAGGATATGTAAGTGCAATACAGGCAAAAACAAAAGAAGCAAAACTGCTGGTGATGGTAGATCACGCTTTGGGAGAAGTTAATGATGACTATCGGTTTCCAGTGGAGTATTTTAAAAAATTATCACGATGAAGAAAATAGGAATTACCGGGCAGAAAGGTTTTGTCGGTTCACATTTATACAATACATTAGGCTTAAGACCAGAGGATTTTGAAAGAGTAAACTTTGAAAAAGAGTACTTTGAAACCCCCGAAAAGATGGATGAATTTGTAAAGCAATGCGACGTAATTGTTCATCTTGCCGCCATGAACCGTCATCCGAATCCTGAAGTCATTTATGCAAGCAATGTAGAACTGGTCAAAAAACTGACCAACTCTCTGGAAAGAACGGGCTCTAAAGCTCACATACTCTTTTCATCTTCATCACAGGAAGAGAAAGACAATCTCTACGGGAAATCCAAGAAAGAAGGGCGTGAAATACTAGCCGCCTGGGCTGAAAAATCGGGAGGAACATTTACAGGAATGATCGTTCCCAATGTTTTTGGACCTTTCGGAAAACCCAATTACAACTCTTTTGTTGCTACATTTTGCTACAAGCTGACCCATGGCGAAACTCCCGTGATTGATAATGACGGTGAAGTAAAGCTGATTTATGTTGGAGAACTGATTCAGGAAATTATCAGTCAGATAGAAGCCGGAGAGACCCAGAATTTATATGAAGTTGCTCATACATCTGTAAATAAAGTTTCGGAAGTGCTGGCTAAGCTGGAGAACTATAAAAAACTGTATTTTGATAATGGTGAAGTTCCGGTATTGGAATCTAAGTTCGATTTAAACCTTTTCAATACGTTCCGCTGTTATTTTGACATTAAAGATCATTATCCGGTTAAATTTACACAACATACAGACCCGAGAGGTGCTTTTGTTGAGGTAATAAGATTGGGAATCGGAGGACAATGTTCATTCTCCACTACAGTTCCCGGAATTACACGAGGAAACCATTTTCACACTAGAAAAATAGAAAGATTTGCCGTGATCAAAGGAAAAGCCCTGATCCAGCTGCGCAAAATAGATACCGATGAAGTTCTGGATTTTTATTTGGACGGTACAGATCCTGCCTATGTAGATATGCCGGTATGGTATACTCATAATATCAAAAATATAGGGGATGAAGAATTGTATACCATCTTCTGGATCAATGAACCTTTTAACCCGGAAGACGCAGATACTTACTTTGTGGAAGTATAATTTATGATTGCATTGAAAAAAAATAACCTGGAATTTTTATTTTTATTCCTGATAACCTTTGGATATATTTTTATTTATTCATTAGCGTTGCCGACTAAAATTCCTAATGAATATTTTTCAATTCCTTTCAAGAGTATGGTACTTTTAGCAAGCCTGTATCTTATTTTTCTGAATTTCGACAATGTAATAAAACGGAAATGGACCATTATCTGTATAGGATTGTTTTGGCTTTTTTATGCTGCTAAATCTTACTATAGCTTTCAGAACTATACGTTTACACCGGAAGCTAAAAGTATGCAGTATTGGACTTATTTCAAAATAATCTGTGTTAATTTGATTCCGTCAATAGCTATTCTAAGTATAAAGATCACCAAAGAAATGGCAGAAAAGCTGATACATCTTACCTTTCATTTTTTATTGATAATGATTGGAATCAGCTGTCTTTATACAATTTTCATTTCTCAGACGTTCTCAAGGGCCACAGGTATTTTTGACAGATATTATATCACTGCGGGACACTATGGCCTTTGTCTGATGATACTGTCAGTTTTCTATTATTTTGTTAATTCAAAAAAAATTGTAAAACCCGCTTTAGGATTTCTGATGGGCCTTTTTACAGTCTATATTTCATCTGCCCGGAGTCCTGTTTTGGCGACGGCTGTTATTATACTTATCATGCTTCTGTATATTAATAAGCTGAAATATTGGCTTGCCTTGGCATTTTTTATCCTTATTTTTGTGGCAGGTATTTACTTTATAAGGAACAGTACATATGCTACAGAGTATATTGTGAGACTATATGATGCTATTTTTGAAGGAAATGCATATGGAAGATCATATTATTTGGAAAAAGGATGGGAGATCTTTGAGAATAACATACTCTTCGGGGGACGAACGCTGTTTGAAAACTGGATGTATCCCCATAATATTTTTGTGGAAGTTCCCATGGCTATGGGAATAACCGGTGGAATTCTGTTGATCCTTTATTTTAAAGATCTTTGGAAGTTCAGACTGGAATATATTAAGCAGAATATTTTTTATCTGCCCTATTTTTTATTTTTTATTCAGTATTGGGTGCTGGTTCAGACCTCATACTGTATTTTTGATAATGTAGAATTCTGGTGCTTTGCAGCAGTAATTATATCTATAATATTATTTTGTTATGATGAAAAAATTAAAAGTAATGACAGTCGTGGGAACGCGACCGGAAATTATTAGATTGTCGAGAGTATTATCAGCTTTGGATGCATCTGAAGCAGTTGAACATATCATTGTGCACACCGGACAGAATTATGATTATGAACTTAATCAGATTTTTTTCGAAGATCTCGGTTTAAGAAAGCCTGACTTTTTTCTGGAAGCAGCCGGAAAAACGGCTACTGAAACTGTAGGAAATATCCTGATTAAGATAGATCCGCTTCTTGAAGAACAGCAGCCGGATGCATTTTTAGTACTGGGAGATACCAATTCGTGCCTGTGTGCTATTCCTGCAAAGAAAAGGCAGATTCCTATTTTCCACATGGAAGCAGGGAACAGATGTTTCGATCAGCGTGTACCGGAAGAAACCAACCGTAAAATCGTAGACCATACTTCAGATGTTAATTTAACGTACTCAGATATCGCTCGTGAATATCTTTTAAGAGAAGGTCTGCCTGCAGACAGAATTATCAAGACCGGTTCTCCGATGTTCGAAGTTTTAAATCATTATCTTCCTGAGATCAAAAGCTCTGATGTACTTTCAAGACTCGATCTGGAAGAAGGTAAATATTTCGTGGTTTCATCACATAGAGAAGAAAATATCAATTCAGAGAAGAATTTCAGAGGCTTAATAGATAGTCTGAATGCAATTGCTGAAAAATTCAATTATCCTATCATCGTTTCTACGCATCCGAGAACAAGAAATATGATTGATAAAATGAAGCTGGAAGTAAGATCTGAAATTCAGTTTTTAAAGCCACTGGGCTTTCACGATTACAATGCGCTGCAAATGAGAAGTTATGCTGTGCTTTCCGATTCAGGAACAATCTCTGAAGAGTCTTCAATATTAAATTTCAGAGCACTCAATATCAGAGATGCCCATGAGAGACCCGAAGCTATGGAAGAAGCATCAGTAATGATGGTAGGGATGTCACCCGAAAGAATTCTTCAGGGACTGGTACAGCTTAAAGAACAGAAAATAGGAGCTGAAAGAAATTACAGACAGGTTGCTGACTATTCTATGCCTAATGTTTCCCAGAAAGTGGTTAGAATAATTTTAAGTTACACAGACTATATCAACAGGGTCGTTTGGAGAAAAAACTAAGGAATGAATATACTCTTTCTTACGTTAGCAAAAATAAATACATTACAGGAACGCGGTATTTATCAAGATCTGATGCGGGAGTTTTCCGATCATCAGCATAATGTTTATATCGTGTCACCTGTAGAAAGACGCGAAAAACAAAAAACAACATTAAAAAAGGAAGGGAATGCCACTTTTTTAAATGTTAAAACCTTAAATATTCAGAAAACCAACTTTATTGAAAAAGGAGTTTCCACCCTGACCATTGAAAAATTATTTTTAAGGGCGGTAAAAAAACACTTTTCTGAAGTGAAGTTTGATCGGGTTATTTATTCAACACCGCCCATCACATTTACGGGGGTCATCAAATACATCAAAAAGAGAGATAATGCTAAAGCTTATCTGCTGTTGAAAGATATCTTTCCACAGAATGCGGTAGATATGAAACTGATGTCTGATAAGAGTGTTTTGTACAAGTATTTCAGGAAAAAAGAAAAAGAGCTGTACACCGTTTCAGATAAAATAGGATGTATGTCGGAAGCTAATGTACAGTTTGTTCTGAATCACAATTCATATGTTTCAAAGGAAAAAGTAGAGATCAATCCGAATTCTATTCGCCTGCAGTCTTCCAAAATTCCTTCTGATCAGGAGAAAACTGGTATAAGAACGAAATACGGAATTCCGGCAGATAAAAAAGTCTTTATCTATGGTGGAAACCTTGGAAAACCTCAGGGGATTGATTTCCTGATAGAAACATTAAGAGCAAAAGCAGAAGATAACAATGTATTTTTTGTAGTAGCCGGTTCAGGTACAGAATATGATAAGATCAAAAGCTGGTTTGATTCTTTTAAGCCTAATAATGCTTTACTACTTTCTGCCGTTCCCAAAGCTGATTATGATTTACTGGTACAGGCTTGTGACGTTGGTTTGATTTTCTTACATAAAGATTTTACTATCCCGAACTATCCGTCAAGACTGCTCTCGTATCTTGAGTACAGAATGCCGGTCCTTGCCGCCACAGATCGTAATACGGATATTGGATCTGATATTGTAAAAAACAGTTGTGGAATGTCCGTTTATTCTGGAGATCTGCAGGCAATGATCAATGCAGTGGATACACTGGTTAATATGGATGGTATTAAATTTGAAGAAATGAGTCAGAATGCTTTGGCGTTTCTGGAAAGAGAATTTCAGGTAAGCAGATCATATCACAAAATAATAGAATCGTAATAACTACAGAAAAGAATTAAATTTTATAATTTTAACACATAATAGGAATTCATGAGGTATCAGAAGGAAGAAGTTAAGTATAGAATGTTCAACACCTTTAAATTTTCATAAGCTGATGTATAAATCATTTATTAAAAGATTTTTAGATATTATTTTGGCTTTATCAGTCATTCTGTTTCTGTTTCCTTTGTTCGTCATCATTTATATCTTAGTGAAAGTAGACAGCCCTGGAAAATTTTTCTTCTTTCAGGAGAGGCTGGGTTACAAAGGAAAGGTATTCAAGATATACAAGGTGAGAACCATGTACGATAAAGAAAGGGTAGCAGACAGAGAAATAATGAAGAATGATGCTGAAGTTACCAAAATAGGTTCGTATTTAAGACGTTTTAAAATTGATGAACTTCCTCAGATCATTAATGTTTTTAACGGAGATATGTCTTTGGTGGGGCCGCGTCCCTGTTTGCCAAGACAGCTTGCCGAATTTAATGAAGACGGTAAAAAAAGAATAGAAGTTGTACCTGGGCTTACAGGTCTTTCTCAGGTAAATGGAAATATTCACCTGACATGGGAAGAAAGGTGGAAATATGACAGAGAATATGTAGAAAATCAAAGCTTTATATTAGATACAAAAATTGTTCTTAAGACTTTTCTGATACTTCTTCACGGAGAAGATAAATATATAAAACATCCTAATGTATAAAATATTAGTAATAGGAGCTGTCAATTCCACAGTACAGATTATTCAGAAGCTGGTACAGCATGACCTGGAAGTTGTCGGGGTTATGGGGCATGAGCCCAAAGATAAGGACAGAGTTTCCGGGTGGGCAGATTTGTCAGCGCTTTCAAAAGATCTTCATATCAGTTACAAAGGATTTACCAAGATCAACGATGAGGAAAATCTAAACTGGGCCAAAGAAAAGCAGCCGGACATTATATTTGCTGTAGGTTTCTCACAGCTGTTACATGACCAATGGTTCTCAGTTTCGAAACTGGGATGTATTGGTTTTCACCCTACGAGATTACCGCTTGGAAGAGGAAGAGCTCCATTAGCCTGGGTAACGCTGGAACAAACCTATGGATCTGCTACATTCTTTCTTATGGGAAAAGGAGCAGATGACGGTCCAGTTTTTACACAGTCTATTTTTGATGTGGATGATAATGATGATGCATCCGCTGTGGAAATCAAAATATTGAAGAATATTGATTTGGCATTAGACCAATGGCTTCCAGACCTTAAAAAAGGATTTTGGAATCCTGTTCCACAATGTGATCATCTTGCTTCCTACTATGGAATAAGAAAGGAAGAAGATGGACTGATCAATTGGAATGATGGAGCACATTATATCAATCGCCTTGTGAAAGCCGCTTCAAAGCCGCATCCGGGTGCTTATACTTACTGTAAAGATGAAAAGATGACTATATGGTCTTGCCGTCAGGAAAAAACAATTCAGTTCAAAGGAGTCATAGGAAGAGTTTTACTTAAAAATGAAGAAGGGCACCTGCTGATACAGACAGGTGACGGTTTACTTTGGATCGAAGAATATAACTTCAGGAACCACGCTGTTATCCCAATTAATGTAGGGGATAAACTGGGTTATAATATGGAAGACGAAATTTATAAAATAAAATCAATTTTAAAAAAACTAAAAGATGAATAGAGTAGTAGTAATAGCCCCTCATGCGGATGATGAAATAATAGGATGCGGAGCGACCATTGCCAGACATATCCAGTCTGGAGATGAGGTTACTGTGATTATAGCAACAAATGCTTCACTAGGTGCTCCGGAATTGTTTTCACAAGAAATGATAGAAAGTACCAGATCTGAGGCAGTAGCAGCACATCAGTTTTTAGGAGTTAAAGAAACGATCTTCTTGGAATTTCCAGCTCCGGCATTGAATGCTTTCCCCGAATTTAAAATTTCGGTGGAAATTTCAAAAGTATTTCAGAAAATAAAACCTACTCATTTATATCTGCCGCATCCGGGAGATATTCATCAGGATCATAAAGCAGTGTACAGAGCTTCTCTTGTGGCTGCGAGGCCTCAGGGTGAAGATAAAGTACTGAATATATACTGCTACGAAACTCTTTCTGAAACAGAATGGACGCCTATGCAGGAAAAAGCTTTTGTCCCAAATCATTTTGTGAATGTTACAGATGTTTTTGCAAAAAAGACAGAAGCCATGAAGTTTTTTGGGTCTCAGATAAAAAAGTTTCCACATTCCCGTTCTATTGAGGCTTTTGAAGCATTAGCCATGTACAGAGGAGCTACTGTTGGGGTAGAAAGAGCTGAAGCCTTTGTGGTGGAACGTCAGTTGATCCCTTAAAATATAAAATAAAAATTAAATATAGTTTCTGTATCAAACGAAAATGTTTTTCAGACAGCAGATTCTTAATTTTATAAAACAACGCTAGACCCGTTTAAAAGAAATATTGAAATATGAAAAAAATAGCAATTATTGGAGCAGGAGGATTTGGACGTGAAGTAAAAATGTTAATCGATCATATTAACCAAAAAGAAAGACAATTTGAATTGGTAGGTTTTTATGATGATAAACATTATGATCATCCCATCAATGGAATTCCTTATTTAGGAAAAATTGAAAAAATTAATGAAGCAGATCAAACTCTATGCATTGCAGTTGCCATAGGAGATCCGAAAACAAAGAAAAAAATTATAGAAAGTATCAGCAACCCAAATATTGAATTTCCCAATCTGATTCATCCATCAGTGATTATCGGTCAGGATAATGTCAAATTAGGAAAGGGAAACATTATCTGTGCCGGGGTTATCATTACGGTAGATATTGAAATTGAGGATTTTGTTATTCTTAATCTTTCCTGCACCGTAGGACATGATACAAAAATTAAAAATTACAGTTCCTTTATGCCAACTGTAAATATTTCAGGAGAGGTAGTGATCAATGAGGCTGTATATGTGGGTACTGGTGCAAAAATTATAAATCTTCTGGAAATAGGAGAAAATACAATAGTTGGAGCTGGTGCAGTGGTTTATAAAAGTCTTCCGGCCAACTGTACAGCAGTTGGAATTCCAGCAAAACCTATAAAATTCAATAATTAATATGGACAATAAAATCTGGCTTTCCTCTCCGCATATGGGGGGAAACGAACTAAAATATATCAACGAAGCTTTCGCAGAAAACTGGGTGGCTCCTTTGGGGCCCAATGTAAACGGATTTGAAAACGATCTGGAGCAGTTTCTGGGAAATAATGTAAAAGCAGCTGCACTTTCAGCAGGAACGGCAGCCCTTCACTTAGCCCTTATAGAATGCGGTGTGCAGTACGGAGATGAGGTGATCTGTCAGTCCATGACGTTTTCAGCTTCAGCAAATCCTATTGCATACTGTGGTGCACTGCCCGTATTCATAGACAGTGAATCCGATACATGGAATATGTGTCCTAAAGCCCTGAAAGAAGCAATAGAAGACAGAATAAAGAATGGTAAAAAACCTAAAGCCATCATTGTAGTCCATCTTTATGGAATGCCTGCCAAAATGGACGAAATTTTAGCCATAGCAGAAGAATATCAGATTCCTGTTATTGAAGATGCTGCTGAAGCTTTAGGCTCTTCTTATAAAGGCAGAGGCTGTGGAACATTTGGCCGTTTCGGAATTTTAAGTTTTAACGGAAACAAAATTATTACAACTTCCGGCGGAGGGGCTTTAGTATGCCACACTCAGGAAGATAAAGATAAAATAGTCTTTTTATCCACACAGGCAAGAGACAATGCTCCACATTACCAGCATTCCCATATAGGATTCAATTACAGAATGAGTAATATCGTTGCCGGAATAGGGCGTGGTCAGATGGAAGTCCTTAAAGACAGGGTAGCAGCACGTAGAGCCATGCATAATTTTTATGTAGAGCTCTTTAAGGATATAGACGGGGTAACCGTATTTTCTGAACCTGGTGACGATTATTATTCAAATCACTGGCTTTCTGCTATTATTGTAGATCCTGAAATTACAGGAAAAAACAGAGAAAGTCTGAGACTTACTTTTCTGGAAGATAATATAGAATCAAGACCTTTGTGGAAGCCAATGCATCTGCAGCCTGTTTTTGAAAATGCTCCCTACTATGGAACCAATATTTCGGAGAAACTTTTTGATAATGGACTTTGCCTGCCATCAGGATCCAATTTGTCTGATGAAGAAAGAGAAAGAATTGCCAGTGTAATTAAGTCTTATTTCGGCTCTTAATATTTCAGGTCAGCAGATGATTGAGTATAAATATTGGAAAAACATTTTTGATGGAGCATTAGCTTTAGTTCTGATTGTTTTCCTGATGCCGCTACTCATCATTTTATTAATCATAGCAGGAATAGATACTGCTTCCGGTGGATTATTTATCCAGAAAAGAATCGGGCAGTATGGAAAACCGTTTATGATTTATAAATTCAGAACTATTCACGGAAAGAAAGGAACCTGTTCCCAAACCGGGATGGTGTTGAGAAAATTGAAACTGGATGAGCTGCCACAGCTGTTCAATATTGTAAAAGGTGATATGAGCTTTGTTGGTCCAAGACCGGATATCGAGGGATATTATGACAGGCTGGAAGGTACAGACAGACTAGTGCTTGAATTGAAACCCGGGCTGACATGTGAAGCAAGCATAGAATACAGAAATGAAGAAATTCTATTGAAAGATCAGGATAATCCTTTACAATATAATGATGAGGTTCTTTTTCCTCACAAAGTAAGAATGAATCTGTTATATTTGGAGAACAGGTCTTTCAGGAATGATATGAGGATTATGTGGAAAACATTATTAGTAATTTTAAATTAAAAACCGACCAAAAGCTTTCTTAAACTATTAAACATGAAAATTAAAGAAACCCCACTTAAGGATTGTTATATCATAGAACCCACTATATTCGAAGACGAGAGAGGTTATTTTTTTGAAAAATTTAATGAGAAAAAATTTGAAGAACTTACTGGGATGAATGGACATTTTGTTCAGGATAATATTTCAAAGTCATCTTATGGTGTTCTCAGAGGGCTTCACCTGCAGAAGGGAGAACATGCTCAGGCAAAATTGGTTTCCTGTCTGGAAGGAAAAGTTTGGGATGTTGCAGTAGACCTCAGAGAAGATTCTCCAACTTTCGGAAAATGGTTCGGAATAGAGCTTACTGCAGAGAATAAAATACAGATGTATGTTCCCAGAGGATTCGGTCACGGATTTTCTGTACTGAGTGAAACAGCTATTTTTTCTTATAAATGCGACAACTTTTACAATAAAGAATCAGAAGGAAGCGTAAAATTCAGTGATCCGGATTTGATGATAGATTGGAAGATTGAAGAAAAAGATATGGTACTTTCTGAAAAAGATGTGAATGCCCCTGGCTTCAACGATAAAAACTTTTAAATAAAACCTTGAAAACCACTTTGCTAAAGTGGTTTTTATTTTTTGGTCACTACTCTTTTATTATTTTGTATCTTTGCACACTCAAAATCAAAACGATGCGCACAAAATCTGTAGGGAAGAAGAAAATCAATGTGGTTACACTTGGATGCTCCAAGAATGTATATGATTCTGAAGTATTAATGAGCCAGCTGAAAGCTAATGGAAAGGAAGTGGTTCATGAAGACCGCGGAGATATCGTAGTGATCAACACATGTGGGTTTATTGACAATGCAAAGGAAGAATCTATCAATACGATCCTTGATTACGTAGAAGCAAAAAACAGAGGCGAAGTCGAGAAAGTTTTTGTTACCGGTTGCCTTTCAGAGAGATATAAGCCGGATCTTATCAGAGAAATACCTGATGTGGATCAGTATTTTGGAACGAGAGATCTTCCGATCCTTTTAAAACATCTGGGTGCAGATTACAAGCACGAGCTGGTAGGGGAAAGATTGACCACTACACCTAAGCATTACGCATACCTTAAGATTTCAGAAGGCTGTGACAGGCCATGTTCTTTCTGTGCGATTCCTTTAATGAGAGGAGGGCACGTTTCTACTCCTATTGAAAAATTGGTTTTGGAAACTCAGAAATTAGCAAAAAAAGGAACCAAAGAAATTATTCTTATTGCACAGGATCTTACGTATTATGGTCTTGATATTTATAAAAAACGTGCGCTTGGAGAGCTTTTAAAAGAATTGGTGAAAGTGGAAGGGATCGAATGGATCCGTCTTCATTATGCTTTCCCTAGTGGTTTTCCTGAAGATGTTCTGGATATTATCCGTGAAGAGCCTAAAGTTTGTAATTATATAGATATCCCTCTTCAGCATATCAATTCCG
Organism: Chryseobacterium sp. OV279; assembly: GCF_900128945.1. Lineage (GTDB taxonomy): Bacteria > Bacteroidota > Bacteroidia > Flavobacteriales > Weeksellaceae > Chryseobacterium. The sequence continues at coordinate 809,067 of NZ_FQUD01000001.1, forward strand.
ACTTGTTGAAATCCATGAAACGTGGGACAACTCATGAAAAAACGGATGCATTATTAGCCAAGTTCAGAGTGAAAGTTCCGGATATGGCGGTAAGAACTACTTTGATCGTAGGATATCCTGGAGAAACAGAAGAAAGATTCCAGGAGCTGAAAGACTGGGTTAAAGAACAGAAATTTGACAGATTAGGATGTTTCACGTATTCTCACGAGGAAAATACCGGTGCTTATGTATTGGAAGACGATATCCCACAGGAAGTGAAAGAAGCAAGAGTGGAAGAAATTATGGAGCTGCAATCACAGATTTCATGGGAGAAGAATCAGGAGAAAATCGGAAAAACGTTCAGATGTATATTTGATAGAAAAGAAGGGAATTATTTCATCGGAAGAACAGAATATGATTCACCTGATGTAGACAATACAGTGCTGGTTTCAGCAGAAGAAACATACATCTCGATCGGAGAGTTTGCAGAGGTGAAAATAACTTCAGCAGAAGAATTTGACTTGTACGGAGAATTGATCTGATAACTTGTATGTTACAGCGATCATAACCGTTTTGTTTTTTCACCTGTAATTAAAAATATTAATGAAATTTAACACTATTTATACAATTGCTAAATTATAGATAATGTTGATTTTCAATTGGTTATTATTTTAAGAAATAAAAGTATTTTATTTTTTTTATATAATATGAATTAATTTGAAAATTATGTCTTAAATTTGCGCAATAAGCAATGTTTTAAAATCAAATGCTTCAAGCAGTTGCCTATTTAAAAAAGCTGAAACACAAACAGCTTGAATGATGAGCACAAGTTGAGATGCATCTTCCATTTTGGAAATATTGATGGAAAATAATGTAATTTAAATCTTTAAAAACTTATGAAAAAATTTTTATTAACAGCGACAATGCTCGTTGGCCTTTCGGCAGTTTCCAAGGCTCAGCAGGGACGTGTAGGGATTAACACGACTACACCTTCCGCTACGTTAGACGTGGTAGCTAATACTACAGACAACACCAGACCTGATGCCTTATTAGTCCCTCGTATGACAGAAGATCAGCTGGCAGCTAAGAATACTGCTTATGTAGCTGCTCAGAATGGTTCACTAGTATTTGTTACAGCAGTAGATGGAGCTACCACTCCTAAAACTATCAATGTAACGGCACCTGGTTTTTACTATTATGACGGTACAGTAGACAATGTATGGAAAACTTTAGGAGGAGGAGCAGTTACCCCTGTACCAACTTTTAGAAATGATCCTTCAGCAAACGTAGCTATTTTAGCTTCTGATGCCAATAACTTTGTAAGACTGACAGGTGGTGGCGTTACAACTGCTATTACTTTACCTGCACCAACTGCTGCAATGGTAGGAAAAGTCTTTACTGTATTTGAAGTAACAGGAGCATCTGCTGCTGCAATTCAAACAGCCGGAGGAACGTATAAAGGAAATAACGTACCCAACGTAAACCCTTTTGGTGGTTATCAATTTATAACAGATGGTACTGATTGGTATAATACAGGTTCTAACTAATTATCAAAAACATTAAAATGAAAAATACATATTTTTTAATCCCGTGTATTATTGCGACTTTGCTGGGAACAAAAGTTTCAGCACAGGTAAAGGGAAATCAGACCCTTGGGAACTCGTCAATTAACTTAAGTACAGCTTTCTTCGATGCTTCAAGTTCTACTTTGTGGAATGGGGCAAGCCCTGCAGCAACAAACGTTGGTAAAGGTTTTCTTTTCCCTAGAGCTGATTTGAGAAGCTTAGTTCTAACTAACAGTGGTTCTTTTTTAGCATCAAATAACCCAAACAGATTTGATGGTATTATCGTTTATAATACAGCTTCAGGAAATACGCCTGCTACAGGATCTGGTATCGGAAACCAGGCAGTAACTCCAGGTTTCTATTATTTTTCCAATCCTGGTTCTCCAACAACTGCTGCAACCGGTCAATGGTTACCATTAGGTGGAAACCCGAAAGTGAATTTCAGCAGTGCTGAAGTAGCAACAAATTCATTGGTGAATAACGCTCAGGTGTATGCAATCAAAGGACAGTTTACAGCTACAGGAAGTTCTACAGCTGTTGATATTCCTTCTCCTACCGGAATGACTGCACTATATGGAATTACTATTTATAGAGCGGGTACAAACACTGTCTATGACAGAAGCTTATATTCTTATACTGTGGCTACCAGTGCAGGAAATGCAATTACTGGTTCTCCAAGTATGTCAGTTGTATATCCTTCAGGAACATATGACTATGTAATAGAATACTTAAAATAAGGTTTATTATTCTTATAAACTGTATAAAATATAAAACCAATGAGCAATCATTGGTTTTTTTGTTTTAATGAGTAGTGCAGATGTTCATTGATTTTGAGGTGCGATGAATTCAGTATCTAATTTGAATAACCATGGGAGCAATTTCAAAACTTCGGGAGCAACCTTTTTTAAACATTAGGCATTAAGATTTTAAAAGATGGTGCTTAAAGAACTTAAAAAAATTAATTTATTGATTTCTTCATTCATAACAATAATCTTGCTGCTTAAATCCTTAATGTTTAAACTAAGAGGTTAAGAAATTAAGATCAATTTTAAACAGACTATTATAGGTTTGATTGCATTTATTTTACTCCCCAAGTTTTGAGATTGATCCTAATCATGCAAATGGCTAAACTTCATTCAAGTATTCGGATTAATGGCCTTCTATCATATATATAAGGTATAAGAATTAAACGCTTTAGAATAAATGGCAGGAACACTGTTTTCGCTTTAACTTTTGCAGTTGATACGTTCGGTATTTTATATAAAATAATAATTTACAGTTAATTATTAAATTGATTTGGTATCCAATTTGATAATAATAAAAGAGAACATTAAAAATGAAGATCAGAAAATGTTGATTTAAATGAGTGATTTTTGAAGACTCATTCTTTTGACTATTAAAAATCATTGTTAAAATAAATCCTGCTGATTGTAATATATAGGCTTAAAAGACTTCTATCAAGTGGTTCTGCACATTAAAGTTCTTAAAACTTTTAGATTTTAAAATGATAGAAGTGATTTTATTGAATTTTCGTAATTTATTTAAAATATTGATTGTCAGTTATTTAGTGTTTTTGAATTTTGGATTTTTTCGTTAATAAGTTAATTATGTTAACTTTTGACCTGTTTTTTTAACGTTTTTTAACAGTGTAGTCTAAAACCCCTGTTAATAGGAACTTACAGGCTTTGTTAACATATTATTTTGTTTTCGTTAACGGTTTTTAACATATGGAGTAGGGACTTTACAACATTCCTTATACTTTTGCTCCGTCAAAACCAATAAAATTCAAGATGATGAAAAGATTCATTCTCGTAATCATAATGATGATTTCAACCTTAGGTGTTTATTCTTTTACAGGTAATACCTTAGATGCGAAGAAAACAAGTTATGCATCGTACTACCACGATAAGTTTAATGGTAGAAAAACAGCAAGCGGAGAGATCTTTAGTAATTCAAAGTTCACCGCTGCAAACAGAACGCTTCCGTTTGGAACTAATATTAGAGTTACCAATCTGAACAATGGAAAACAGGTGATAGTGAAGATTAATGATAGAGGACCTTTCCATGCATCAAGAGCATTAGATATTTCTAAAGCCGCGTTCGATGAAATCGGAGATATCAGTCATGGTACGATTCCGGTTGAATATGAAATTGTCGACTAAATTTATGATTTAAATTTAAAAAAGCCAGCTGATTCAGCTGGCTTTTTACTTTTATCGTCTTTTCTAGACATTGAATTCCAATAGAGCAGGACAGTGGTCGGAATGTACAGCTTCCTTTAATATAACCGCTCTTGAAAGTTTATCTTTAAGTGTATAGGTCGCAAAATTGTAATCCAATCTCCAGCCTTTGTTCTTCGCTCTTGAGTTTTGTCTGTAGCTCCACCAGGTATAATTATCCGGTTCACTATTGAAAAATCGGAAACTGTCGATCAGCTCACATTCTTCGATAAAGCTGGTCATCCATTCTCTTTCCATTGGCAGGAAGCCGGAAACGTTCTTTAAACGGATCGGATCATGAATATCAATCGCCTGGTGACAAATATTGAAATCTCCGGAAATAATAAGGTTAGGGATCGTTTTGCGTAGCTCCTTTATATAAGTCAGGAAATCGTGGCAGAATTGCATTTTGAATTCCAGCCTTTCAATATTACTGGCGGAAGGTACATAGACTGAAATCACAGAGTATCCGTCAAAATCCGCACGGATGATCCTGCCTTCATTATCATAGCTTTCTATACCACATCCGTATTCAACATGATTAGGTTTGATTTTAGACGCAATTCCGACGCCACTGTAGCCTTTTCTTACAGCAGAGTGCCAATAACTGTGATAACCGATTTTTTCAAGGCTTTCGATGTCGATCTGATCATTTCCCGCTTTGCTTTCCTGAATGCAGACGATGTCCGGATCAGCAGTCTTCAGCCACCCCAGAAAATCTTTCGTAAAAGCAGCCCTGATTCCGTTGACATTATAGGTGATTAACTTCATGAGTTTTTTATAAAAAATTTAAAGTGTTCGTTGTATTTTGACGGAATAAATTCAATGATTTCATATTCCGCTACCTGATGAATATAAAAGGGATCTTTCCTGATGATTTCCTCCACTTCATTCTTAGAAACGGCATTGGCAAGAATAATTCCCCCGGTTCTGGGTTCTTTCCTTCCGGAAGCGATAAAGTTTCCGGCGGTGTAGTGTTGGTCTAAAAAATCGTTATGTTCAGGAATGAAACGTTCTACGTTCTCCAGGGATGTTTTGTAGGTCAGCGAAATAATAAACATTGTTTTTTGCTAAGATAGGAACTCTTTAAGATTATTAAAAGAGCATGTAAAAAAGAAGCGGCAAAAATCGAATGATTTTTGCCGCCTTAAACCCAAAATTTTAAATAAACTATGAAAAAAACTACTTGGGTTCTAAAACGCTGATAGGAATAATACATTCCTCCAATGAGATTCCACCATGCTGGTAGGTTTCTTTATAATAATTTACAAAATGATTATAATTCTTAGGATAAGCCAGGAAAATATTATTTTTCGCAAAAATATATTTTGAACTTAAATTTCCTTTTGGCAGGAATAACTTTTCAGGATTGGTGATTGCCCACACATCGCTGTCATCGTAGGTTAAGCTTTTCCCTGTTTTATAACGGATATTCGTGGATGTTTCACGGTCACCGACTACTTTACTCGGTCTTTTCACATACACTGTTCCGTGGTCTGTGGTGATCACCAGTTTGTAGCCGCTTTCTGCTGCTAACTTAATGATTTTTAAAATCGATGAATTTTCAAACCAGTTATAGGTAAGAGATCTGAACGTTTTATCATCACGGATCAGCTGATCTACAATATGATTATCCGTCTTAGCATGTGAAAGGATATCGATAAAGTTGTAAACAATGACCAATAGATCGTTGTTCTTGTGCTGGTTGAAATCATCATAAATCTTACGTTCGAAATCTGCATTCAGAACTTTAAGATACTTCATTGACTTAGATCCCAGACCGATTCTCTTCATCTGATCTTCCAGGAAGTCACGCTCAAATTCATTTTTATTTCCTTCTTCATTATCATTGAACCACTTGTCCGGGAAACGTTTCTCGATCTCGGACGGCATAAGGCCTGCAAAGAAAGAGTTTCTTGCATACTGTGTCGCCGTAGGAAGAATACTGTAATAATAATCTTCCGAAACTTTATTATAGTACTTTGTGAATAAAGGTTCGATCACTTTCCACTGGTCGTAACGTAAGTTATCTACCATCAGAAGAAGAACTTTTTCTTTTTCTACTTCAGTTTTAATTTTTTCTTTGAAAAGCGTGTGGCTCATCATCGGTTTGTCGGAATCCGTAAGCCAGCCTTCATAATTTTTTTCAATGAATTTAGCGAACTGAATATTAGCTTCCTCTTTCTGGGACTGCAACAAATCTGCAAATTCATTGTCCGCTACTTTATCAAACTTGATTTCCCAGCTTAGGATTTTCTTGTAATATTCTGCCCATTCCTGATAGGTTCTCAGATAAGAAAGTTCCATAGACAGGTTTCTGAATTCCTGTTGGTACTGAAGAATTGTTTTTTGCTCCACAAGATTGTCCTCCTGCAGATTCTTTTTTAATGATAATAAAATCTGGTTAGGATTTACAGGCTTAAGAATGTAGTCAGCGATCTGAGATCCGATGGCTTCTTCCATAATATGTTCCTCCTCACTTTTTGTCACCATGACAATCTTTAAAGAGTTGTCTTTCTCTTTGATCATTGGGATGGCTTCCAATCCCGAAATGCCGGGCATATTTTCATCGATAAGCGTTAAGGCGAACTTTTCCGAATCCATAAGCTCTAAGGCTTCGTTCACGTTATTAACAGGGGTTACATGGTAACCTTTTTTTTCTAAAAATACGATATGGGGTTTGAGTAAATCTATTTCATCATCTATCCATAATATCTTTTCCGACATAATTTAATTTTTTACATGGTTATTGTATCAAAATGTTGACCAATTCCTTTTAAATTCTCACAAATTAGAGAGAATAATAGTTAAATATTAGTTAAATGAAAATCCTGCGAATCATTACTTCTATTTAATCTATTTAAAAACCGGTCTTTATATAGTCTAAAGCTCTTTCCAGAACTTCATCTTTTCCTTCTAATATGCCCTTTACGGTAGGTTTTACCACAATATCAGGAATGATTCCTATCCTCTGGGTTTCTCTTCCGTCAGGATAATAAGCACCCAGTCCTGTAAAGCAGGTATCCAGGTCCGCAATCTTAAACCTGATGATGTCACCATTTGCTCCCGAAGTATTGCTTCCTATCACTTTGGCTTTCGGATGCTGTTTAAACATCATCGTTGTGGTCTCTGCCTGGCTTTGTGTATTCTCGTCAGCCAAAACCACGACATTCCCCTTATAGTAATCCGGGTTCTTTCTGCCGATGGTGTTTTTTGCGCTATAAAATTTACTCAAATAATCGGTCTCCGGGAAATTAAATTGATAATAAATTGACTTTTCCGGCAGAATCATCCTGCTTAAAGGAAAAATGGTCTGCTTGGGATAATTTCTGAGATCGAAAATGATAGACTTCGCCGATTTCAATTCCCGGTACATATCATCCAGATCACTCTTTTCAATGATTCCCATATTCACGTATCCCGTCTTTTGGTCCGCATCCAGAAACTTCCATTTTTGTATCGCTGATGGCTTTTCCCAGACGATGTCTTTGAGAAGATAGGTTTTGGTTGATAGACTAAGTTTCTGTCCGTCCCGCTCAATTTTAACCATAATAGAATCATTATTGCTGAAAAGGAAAAGACTTTTCACTTTTATAATTTTTCCCCAGGAATTGGAAGCTGGAACATATTTTCCTAAACTGTTCACCATTTGTGAGATCGTCCGGCCATTGACATCATAAATGACATCGCCTTTTTTCAAAGGAGTTTCTTCGTTCAGTTTATTGGTGAGAATCTTCGTTACCACCAGTTTTCCTTCTGCATACATATATTCTACGGGAGCTTTTCTTCTCCCATACAGATTGGCGTTGATCAATGGAGAATATAAAAATGCGTGGGAGTCATCCACTTTTGTCACCAGCTCAGCAAGAGTCAGATGATAATTTTCATCATTGGTGATGGAGAGAAATTTCGGGATCATTTCCGTTAAAACATCATTCCAGTTCTGATCGGTCAGATATTTATATGGAAAAAAATATTCTACCAGATTCCAATATCTGAAAAGTTCCAAAAGACTGATCTGTTTAGAGGTGAATTTTGAACCGTATGAATTTTCATTTTTGAAATAGACCTTTTTTCCACCGTTTCCTACATAATGATTGCTTCCAAGATTTCTGTTGTTTTGAATAAACGAAAGCTGGCGGCTTACTTTTTCAGTGAACAGATGTTGATCATTCATCCAGTTCAGATCAAAATTTCTTAAAAAATAAACTTTCTCTTTATCCTCTTTCGAACATTTTTTACATTCATCAACTTTCCCAAGATTATTGATCCAGTTAAAATACAGTTCATTCAACTGATCTTTGTCCCGGATATGGTCAACTTCATCTATTTTCTTTAAAAGCTCTTGGTCCCATTCAAAATCTCCATTAGCCACACGAGGATGGTAATATTTTAAAAATCCCCAGACCTTACAGAGCGACTCCAGCTTTTGGGTCTCAGATAAAGATTGTGCAAAAAAGGGGATACTTAAAAATGATATGATGAAAATGAATAAGCTTTTCATGAAGGAATACTAGTTTATTAAAGCGATCAAAGGTAAATGTAAAACCAATATCACGCAAAGCTTAACCTACCTAAGCTTCATAAAATATGGTAAAAGCTTATGAAGTGACATTTTATATTTTTAAACAGAAATGGTCTCATGGACTTTAATCTCAATTCTAATGAGAATTGCCGATAAAAACTATTTTTTTTTCACTAAAGGATGGTTCGTCTCATTTCTTACCACTTCAAAGTGAGGCAGGTCATCAAATAACTTTGATAATGTGGAATATCCATACGTTCTTGAGTCAAAACTGGGATCGATCTTTCTGATATTGGTACCGAGTGTCGAAATAAAAGCCATGTCATTTTCATTGGCAGATATTTCAAATGCTTTTGAAATCGTTTCCTCATCTTTTCTGGATAAAAAGCTTTGAAAGTCAGGGATTTTAGATATAACAGCTTCTTTTTTTACCGGATCTTCAGTTTTGTTTTCTTTGATCTTGTGGTTTTCAGTTTTTGATTCCTTTTTTATTTTAGGGGTAATATTTTCAGTATAAGTAAATATATCGCAGGATTTCACAAAAGCTTCAGGCGTTTTTTTCTCTCCGATACCCATGACGAAAAGTCCTTCCTCACGGATCCTCTTGGCCAGGCCGGTATAGTCGCTGTCACTGGACACGATACAGAAACCTTCAACACTTTTCCCATGCAAAATATCCATAGCATCAATAATCATGGCTCCATCCGTTGAATTTTTCCCGCTGGTATATGAAAATTTTTGAATTGGATTGATCGAATAGAGATTGACAAGATCTTTCCAGGAATTCATACTTTGGGAAGTCCAGTCTCCATAAATCCTCCTGATCGTAGCTTTGCCATATTTTGAAACCTCTTCAATGGTTTCTTTTAACAATTTGGCCTGAGCATTATCACCATCAATAAGAATAGCAATATTAAATTTTTTGTCACTCATAGTTTTGCGTGTTGGATGATAAGTAATTATTTACGTTGATTAATTTATGGAAGGAATAATTTAAAAATTAATATACTTAAATTTAATGAGATGACCGGACTTATTCCGGATTTTTTTTGATTCCGGTTAGTTTTAAGATGATTATGAATGAAAATTAAATAAGGCTAAAATTTAAAATCCCTAACTTTGTTTACTAATATCTACCTTTCAATGCAGAACAAGCTAAAGATCATCAACGACCCCGTTCATGGTTTCATCAGAATCCCACACGAAATTTTATTTGACGTTATCGAGCATCCTTACTTTCAAAGACTGCGAAGGATAGGACAGACCGGACTTCTGAATCTCATCTTCCCGGGAGCTACGCATACCAGATTTCATCATGCGCTGGGAGCGATGCACCTGATGTTTACTGCATTGGAAACTCTGCGTCAAAAAGGGATTAAGATCTCTGAAGAGGAAGAAAAAGGTGCCATGCTTGCGATTCTGATGCACGATATCGGTCATGGACCGTTTTCCCACGCTCTGGAAAATATGCTGATGGATGACTGGCATCACGAAAAACTTTCGCTGTTGCTGATGAATAAATTAAATGAAGAATTTGACGGCCAGCTTTCCGTAGCGATCGAAATGTTTCAGGGGAAATACCACAGAAAATTTTTCAATCAGCTTATTTCTTCACAACTTGATGTAGACCGACTTGATTATTTGAACCGGGACAGCTTTTTTACGGGTGTTTCGGAAGGAAATATTAATACACAGAGAATTATTTCCATGATGAATGTTTGTGGCGAAGGTGAATTGGTCATCGATGCAAAAGGCGTTTATTCTATTGAAAATTTCCTGACGGCAAGAATGTTTATGTATTGGCAGGTGTATTATCATAAAACGTCTGCACTGGCTGAGTTTCTTTTGGTTGAGATCCTAAAGAGAGCAAAATATCTGGTTTCCCAAGGCATGGATCTGCCTGCAGGCGAAAATTTGAAGTATTTTCTTCACCGTGCAAAAAGTTCTGCCACCGATGAGGATATTTATCGGTTTAACCAGCTTGATGATAATGATATAATTCATGCCATGAAATCCTGGCAGAATTCTGATGACTTTATCCTTTCTTATTGGTGTCAATGCGTGATTCAGCGAAATCTTCCCAAAACGGTTATTTCTACACGTCCTTTTGCTCCGGAATTTATTGAAGAAAAAATAAAAAAAACCAATGAATTTTTCGGAATTGATAATGGAAAGGAGCTTGTGCATGAGATTAAAAGAAAATTACTGCCATATGACACCGAAAAGCAGCCAATTTACCTTCTACAGAAAGATGGCAAAAAGATAAGGCTGGAAGAGTCCCAGGACCAGCTGTTGTCGGGGCTTATGGTTCATAAGACGGCCAGATATATTCTCACTTTTCCAAGGGATATTTCCAACATAATTTCTTAAATAATATTAAAATTCACGTTCCTAAAATCAAAAAATGTTTGCGAATTATAGAATTTCTTATCTTTGCAGAATATGGAATTTACAGCTTCGCAAATTGCAAGTTTTATTGACGGACAAATAATAGGCGACGAAAGTACGGTTATTACTGGGGTTTCACCAATTGAGAATGGTGAATCAGGGCATCTTTCTTTTATAGCACAAGATCGATTTTCGCATTTTTTAGATACCTCAAAATGCTCCGTTATTATTGTTTCGGAAAAACTTATAGATAAAGTTAATTATAATCCTACCTTAATTGTTGTAAAGGATGCATACCTTTCTTTCCAGATCTTAATGAATCTGTACCAGGAAATGCAGGGAAGAAAAGAAGGAATCGAAACCGGTTCCTCTATTCATGAAACTGCTGTGATTGGTGACAAAGCTTACATCGGGGCATTTACTTATGTTTCGGAGAAAGCCAAGATCGGAGAAGGTGCGCAGATTTATCCGCATGTGTATATCGGTAAAGGAGTAAAGATTGGTAAAAACTGTAAAATTGACAGTGGTGCCAGAATCTATGACTACTGTATTATCGGGGACAACTGTGTGATCCATTCCAACACGGTTGTGGGTGGCGACGGATTCGGTTTTCAACCTACCGCAGAGGGATTCAAAAAGATTCCTCAATTGGGTAATGTGATCATTGAAGATGACGTAGAGATCGGTTCAAACTGTAGCATCGACAGAGCTACCATTGGATCCACCATCATCGGAAAAGGAACGAAGATCGATAACCTCATCCAGATCGCTCATAATGTGAAGATCGGACAGAACAACGTTATTGCAGCGCAGGCCGGAATAGCGGGATCTACAACCATCGGAGACTGGAACCAGATCGGAGGACAGGTAGGAGTGGTAGGCCATATCAAAATTGGCAACCAGGTTAAAATTCAGGCTCAGAGTGGAGTGAATTCAAGCGTTAATGATAAAGAAACGCTGTACGGATCTCCGGCGATCAGCTACAATGACTATCTTAGAAACTATGTTCATTTCAGAAATTTTACTGAAATTGTACGAAGAATAAATAATCTTGAGGATACCTCAAAAGATAAAACTAATGAGTGATATGCAAAAAACACTCCAGGAAGAAGTAACGCTTTCTGGAATTGGCCTTCATACTGGTAAAGAAGTAAAACTTACCATTAAACCTGCTAAAGAAAATACAGGTTTTGTGTTCGTAAGAACAGATCTAGAGGGACATCCTCAGGTAGAAGCTGATGTTAATTATGTAGTTGCAACAGAAAGAGGAACAACATTAGAAAAGCTGGGCGTAAAAATCACAACTTGTGAGCACCTTTTGGCTGCTTTGGTGGGATGTGATGTAGATAACGCTATTCTGGAAATGGATGCTTCAGAACCTCCAATTTTAGATGGATCTTCAAAATTCTTTGTTGAGGCTATTGAAAGTGTAGGTATTGTAGAGCAGAACATAGCCAGAGAATACCTGGTGATCAAAGAAGTTTTGAGCTATGCAGACCCTGCATCTGGATCAGAAATCACGATTATCCCTTCTGATACTTATGAAGTGACTACCATGGTAGATTTTGGAACTAAAGTATTGGGAACCCAGAATGCCACGCTTAAAAATATTTCAGAATTTAAAGACGAAATTTCTTCTGCAAGAACATTCAGCTTTTTACATGAGCTTGAAATGTTGCTGGATCACGGACTGATCAGAGGAGGAGATATCTCTAATGCGATTGTCTATGTAGATAAGGATCTCACTCCTGAAACTACAGAGAAATTGAAAAAAGCCTTCGGAAAAGACAATGTTTCTATCAGACCGAACGGTATTTTAGACAATCTTACATTAAACTACCCGAACGAAGCGGCGAGACATAAATTACTTGATGTAATTGGTGACCTTGCTTTAGCTGGTGTAAAAATAAAAGGTAAAGTCATTGCAAACAAACCGGGACACTTTGTGAATACCCAGTTTGCAAAAAAACTAAACCGTCAGTGGAAACTTCAGAAAAAGAAAAACGTGCCTGATTTTGACCTTACCAAAGAACCTGTATTTGATATCAACGGAATTATGCGTCTTATGCCGCACAGACCTCCGTTCTTATTGATCGATAAAATTCTTGAACTTTCAGATTCTCATGTGGTAGGTCTGAAAAATGTAACGATGAACGAGCCTTTTTTTGTAGGACATTTCCCTAAAGAGCCTGTAATGCCTGGAGTTCTTCAGGTAGAAGCTTTGGCGCAGACGGGAGGTATCCTTGTATTGGCAAGCGTTCCGGATCCGGAAAATTATTCTACTTATTTTATCAAAATCGATAAAGTGAAATTCAAGAAAAAAGTAGTTCCTGGTGATACTATTATTTTCAAGATTGAATTGATAGAGCCCATCCGAAGAGGTATCGTACATATGCAGGGATATGGATATGTAGGAGGTACCGTGGTTGTAGAAGCAGAATTAATGGCTCAAGTTGCAAAAAATAAAGTTGATTAAATGATTCATCAATTAGCCGCCGTAGATAAACGCGCAAAAATCAGCAAAAATGTTATTGTAGAACCTTTTACTACAATAGCAGGGGACGTGGAAATAGGAGAAGGAACCTGGATCGGACCAAATGTTACCATCATGGATGGAGCAAGAATAGGAAAGGATTGTAAAATTTTTCCGGGAACTGTAATCTCTGCGATCCCTCAGGATCTGAAATTTGATGGTGAAGATACACAGACCATTATTGGAGACAGTACTACTTTAAGAGAATGTGTCACCGTCAACAGAGGAACCAAAGCGTTAGGATTTACCAGAGTCGGCAGCAACTGCCTTATTATGGCAACTTCTCACATTGCCCATGACTGTATCATTGGTGACAATGTCATCATCGCCAACGGTTGTGGTATTGCAGGACACGTAGAAATAGGTGATTTTACCGTAATGGGAGGATTATCTGCAGTACAGCAGTTTGGAAAGATCGGAAAACACACCATGATCTCCGGAGGATCTTTGATCAGAAAAGATATTCCACCTTACGTAAAAGTAGCAAGAGACCCGATTTCTTATGCAGGAATCAATTCTGTAGGATTAAGAAGAAGAGGATTCTCCAATGAGAAAATCTTTGAAATTCAGAAAATCTACAGAGCCATCTTCCAGATGAAGATGAACGTTTCCCAGGCTTTGGCATTTATTGAAAAAGAAATGCTTCCGACTGCTGAAAGAGACGAAATTCTTCAGTTTATCCAGAACTCTCCAAGAGGTATTGTGAAAGGATACGGAACGACCAAGGATAGCAACTAACAGCGACAAAAAGACGGATAATCAATTTAATCATTGACCGCAATAAAAACTAAAATAAAAAAGATAACATAAATTAATGGCAACAAGTAACGATATAAGAAAAGGACTTTGCATCGAGTTTAGCAATGATATTTTCAAGGTAGTTGAATTTATGCACGTAAAGCCAGGGAAAGGACCTGCTTTCGTAAGAACAAAACTAAAATCGGTAACGAACGGAAAAGTTCTTGACAATACTTTTTCTGCAGGACACAAAATTGATGAAGTAAAAGTAATCACCAGAAAATTCCAGTATCTTTATGATGATGAGAATGGTTTCCACTTCATGAATAATGATGACTTCTCTCAATTGTATCTTGATAAAGAGATGATCGAAAACTCTCAGTTCATGAAAGCTGGTGAAGAAGTAACTATCATTTTGAAAGAAGTAGACGAAACTCCACTTTCTGCAGAACTTCCTCAGTCGGTATATCTTGAAATTATAGAAGCTGATCCGGGTGTAAAAGGAAATACAGCGACCAATGCTCTTAAGAATGCAATCGTTGAAACCGGTGCGAGAGTAATGGTTCCGTTATTCATCGAGCCAGGTGATAAAATCAAAGTAAACACTGAAGACGGTAGCTACTTAGAAAGAGTAAAATAATCATAAAATTTACATAAATTCGGTTTGCACTAGCAGTCCGAATTTTGTTTTTATAAGAAAATCTATTGTTATGAGATTCCATTCTCCGCAAAAGCTTAAAACAATTGCCGAATTAATAGGCTCAGAATTTGTGGGTCCCGAAGACTTTGAAGTATTGGGAACCAATGAAATTCACATGGTAAAACCGGGTGACATTGTTTTTGTCAACCATCCGAAATATTACGATAAAGCGCTGAATTCTGCCGCTACGATCATCCTGATCGACAAAAAGGTGGAATGTCCGGAAGGAAAAGCCCTATTAGTTTCTGAAGATCCTTTCAGAGACTTTAATAAGATCAATACTCACTTTACGAGAATATATAATTTCACGGAAGAGCTTCATGATGCTGAAATAGGAGAGGGAACGAGAATCCACTCTTCCGCGGTCATTGGAAACAATGTGAAGATCGGAAAAAACAGCCTTATCTTTCCTAATGTGGTGATTGGCGACAGAACCGAAATCGGCGATAATGTCATCATCCAGTCCGGAACAGTTTTAGGCGGTGATGCTTTCTACTACAGAAAACTGAATGGTAATTTTGACCGTCTGATATCTGTTGGAAATGTCATTATCGAAAACAATGTAGAGATCGGAAACAACTGTACCATCGACAGAGGTGTTACGGATTCTACGGTGATCGGAAAAGGCTCTGTTTTGGATAATCAAATCCAGATAGGCCATGACACGGTAATCGGAAAAAAATGTCTGATCGCATCCCAGGTGGGCATCGCAGGATGCTGTGTGATTGGAGATGAGGTGACCCTTTGGGGCCAGGTGGGAATCGCTTCCGGCAACAAAATCGAGGCAGGATCTGTCATTCTGGGTAAAACAGGAGTGAACAGGGATCTTAAAAAAGGCACCTATATCGGGATGTTTGCAGAAGATTTTAAAGGCTATCTGAAAAAAGAAGTAAAGCTGAGAAATCTCAAATAAACTATTCTCTTGGTTTTGTCCAAAATCAAAGAAAAATAAGTAAATTTGTGAGCATTAATAAAATATTTAAATAAATTAAAACATCAATAAAATGTCAATTTTAGTAAACAAAGATTCTAAAGTAATTGTACAAGGATTTACAGGGAACGAAGGTACTTTCCACGCAGGTCAGATGATTGAATACGGAACCAACGTAGTAGGAGGAGTAACTCCAGGAAAAGGAGGATCTGAGCACTTAGGAAAACCTGTATTTAATACAGTAGCTGACGCTGTTGAAAAAGCTGGAGCTAACGTAAGTATCATTTTCGTACCACCTGCATTCGCTGCTGATGCGATCATGGAAGCTGCTGAAGCAGGGATCAAAGTTATCGTATGTATTACTGAAGGTATTCCTGTAGCGGATATGGTGAAAGTAAAATCTTACATCGCTGACAGAGACTGCAGATTAATCGGTCCAAACTGTCCGGGAATCATTACTTCTGAAGAAGCTAAAATTGGTATTATGCCAGGATTCGTTTTCAAAAAAGGTAAAGTAGGTATCGTTTCAAAATCAGGTACGCTTACTTATGAAGCTGCTGACCAGGTAGTAAAAGCGGGTTACGGTGTTTCTACAGCAATCGGTATCGGTGGTGACCCAATCATCGGAACGACGACAAGAGAAGCTCTTGAATTATTCATCAACGACCCTGAAACTGAAGCAGTAGTAATGATCGGTGAAATCGGTGGTGGTCTTGAGGCTGAAGCTGCAAGATGGTACAAAGCTAGCGGATCTACTAAGCCGGTTGTAGGATTTATCGCTGGACAGACAGCTCCTAAAGGAAGAACTATGGGACACGCTGGTGCTATCGTAGGTGGTGATGAAGATACTGCTCAGGCTAAAATGCAGATCATGAGAGAGAACGGAATCAACGTGGTAGATTCTCCTGCTGATATCGGAGTTACCGTTGCTAAAGTTCTTGGATAATAGCTATACAAAACAAAACATATGAAAAAACTTTTATTAACCTCAGCATTGACCCTTTCAACCCTGTCTTTCGCCCAGATCGACTTTAAAAGTACAAGATTTGGTGTCACGGCAGGAGGTAACTATTCCAGAGTAAGAAATGCCCATAATCCTTCTGGTCCCAGATACGCGTTTCAGGGTGGAGCTTTAGCTCTTATTCCGATCGGAAAATCGAACCAGTTTTATTTACAGCCGGAAGTCGTGTACTATGGTGCAGGAGAAACGGGGAAAGATAAAGATGCTAAAGGAAAAGACGGTTATGATGCAGTATATGGGAACAACTACCTGAGTGTACCTATCTATTTTAAAGGATATTTTTCTGAGGCTGAATCAGAATTCTTTGGAATGATCGGACCAAGATTTAACTTCCTGATGAGTCAGAACGTTAAAAATGCACCGGTAGGAAGACCGTATTATGACCCGGATTATGTGGTTACAGACTCTAAATATCCGGCAGGAGTTAGTGGGAAAGCAGCAAGCTTTAATTTCGCCCTTGGATTAGGAGTAGGGTATAGCTACAAAAGACAGCTGGAACTAGCGCTTAAATATGACCTTGGTCTTTCAGATACTTATCCTGATCTGGCCAAAGACATAGGAGGTACTAACAAAGGCAAGTCTGAGCAGGTAATCAGCCTAAGCTTAAGCTATATCTTCAAATAGAATAATAAGTTATTCAGACATAAAAAATCCCGGAAAGTAATTTCCGGGATTTTTATTTTATATGACTAAAATTTGTCAGTAAATCTATCTATAGTGGCCTGGGAAACTGTAGCGTTAAAAAAATAAATCTTGATCCGTTAAAAAATTGCCACTGTTTGAGTGCGGGTAGAATATTGAGTCGAAGTAGCAATAGTAAATCCGCACGAGTTTTGGTAATTTTAGGAGCAAGTTTTAATTTTTAGCGGAAGATTCCAGCCTTGAACTTTTGGTTCATTTTGTTTCAAGACAAAAGAACTTTTAGACTTATCCTCTGATCCATTTTCATATGTCTTTATATCCCCAGATATAATAACGAGTTATTCAGACATAAAAATCCCGGAAAGTAATTTCCGGGATTTTTGTTTTATATAATGTTATGAAGAGCAACAGGAATCCATTTCAGTACTTCCATCCTCCATCTTCAGGCTTCCAGCCCTAAATTCATTATCCTCTGATCCATTTCCAGATCTCCTTCAATGTCGCCTTATTCCCATACATCAAAATCCCCACTCGGTAGATCTTACCGGCTAAGAATATCATGAAAATGGTAGTTCCCAGCAATAAGGTAATAGATAAAGCAATCTGCCACGCCGGAACACCGAACGGTATTCTTGCAATCATAGCAACGGGTGAAGTAAACGGAATAATAGACAGCCAGAAGCCCAAAGGACCGTCTGGATTATTCATCAGTGAAAAACTCCCATACATCCCTAAAGTAAGCGGTAAAATCGCAAATAAGGTGAATTGCTGTGTCTCTGTTTCATTATCCACGGCAGAGCCGATGGCTGCATAGATTGAGCTGTAGAAAATATAGCCCAAAAGGAAGAATACGATGAATACAAAAATGATCAGCGGGAAATTTAGTTCTAAAAGACTGTGAGAGATCTGTGTCGCGATCTGTGCAATATCCAGCTTGCTGGCCAGTGCTTCATTACCTCCGGGAATATTCTTCTGGAAAGAAGCGAATCCTGTATTCAGAACCAGTGCTCCTACTACAGACATTGAGATCCAGATCAGAAACTGAGTCAGAGCGACCAGGGTTACGCCTAAAATTTTTCCCATCATCAGTTCAAAAGGCTTAACAGATGAGATGATGATCTCCACCACACGGTTGTTTTTCTCCTCAAGAACACTTCTCATTACCCTTACGCCATAAATGATGATGAACATAAACGTCACATACATCAGAAGGATGCTTAAGCCACTCTTTACGCCGAAAGCAAGGTCAGAGTCCTCTTTGTTGTTATCGGAAACATTAATCGTTTTTAAAGTAAAGCTTTTATCAAGGCTGTTCAGCTGGGATTCTTCAATACCAAGTTGCTTGATCTTTTCCTTTTTGATGACATCTGTGATATCTGAAACGATCTTCTGCTTCGTATCAAAGCCCATCTTAGCATTGACGATAAGTCTCGTGCTATTTTCAAGGTTGGCATAATCATGATCTTTAAGCTCGGGAAGGATCAGAATACCATCCAGCGATTCATTGTCTTTAAGATTATTGATTTTCGCTTTCTCATCCGCTGCAGAAACAAATACATAATTCAGTTTGTCATTCGATTTCAGCTGATCTTTAAAAAGTCCGCTTTTATCCACAACTTCAATGATGCTGTGAGATTCATTGGCTTTAAACATCAGTCCGATGACGGCACCAAAACCAACCAGTAAAAGAGGCGCGAGCAGCGTTAATATAATGAAGGATTTTTTCTTAACCTGGGTAAGAAATTCCCTTTTTGTAATTAAAAAAATATTGTTCATAAAATTAAGAATGATTACTTACGGCATTAATAAACACTTCATTCATGCTGGGAATTCTTTCGTCGAATGATCTTACTTTTCCTACATTCACCAGATCCAGAAGGATATCGTTCTGTCCGCTTTCATTTTTCAGATCAAAAGAAATAAGGTTATTTTCGTGGCTGAAATTAAAAATCTCATGGCTGCCTTTAAAGCTGTTAAACTGAGCTTCATCCACTTCAGAAAGAGTAACCCCGAAAATATTCTTTTTAAACTTTTCTCTCACATCGAAAACCCTTCCGTCAATAATCTTCTTGGAATTGTTGATCAGTGCTACATAATCACACATTTCCTCCACACTTTCCATTCTGTGGGTAGAAAGAATGATGGTAGTTCCGTTATTTTTAAGATCAATGATCTGGTCTTTAATCAAGTTGGCGTTTACCGGGTCAAAACCTGAAAAAGGCTCATCAAGGATCAGCAGGTGCGGGCGGTGAAGAACAGTTACCACGAACTGGATCTTTTGTGCCATTCCTTTTGAAAGTTCAGACAGTTTCTTTTTCCACCACTGGTCGATGTTCAGTTTTTCAAACCATTTTTTGGCTTCATTCAAAGCATCATTTTTGGTCATCCCTTTCAATTCCCCGAAATAAAGAATCTGATCACCCACACTCATGTTTTTGTACAAACCTCTTTCTTCAGGCATATAACCGATATCTCTGATGTGTGTTGGATTAAGCTTGTTTCCATTGATGAATACATCTCCGGAATCGGCCTGGGTAATTTGGTTGATGATACGAATAAAAGAAGTTTTTCCGGCTCCGTTCGGGCCTAGAAGACCATAAATACTTCCCTGGGGTACTTGGATGCTGAAATCATCCAATGCTACTTTTTTCCCGGAACTATAGGTCTTTCTGATATGTTCAGCTTTAAGCATTCAATTGTTTTTATAATGAGTATAAAAAAGTCCCTAAATTTACGGAAATATTAGGGGAGAATTGATGTAAAAGAAAAAATCCTGATGATTATCAGGATTTAATTTTTATTGTTTTACGATTTGAGTAACCTTTTGGGTATTATCGCTTAAAATATAGCGAATCAAGTATTTTCCGGGTTTTAATTTTTCAATATTGATCTCTCCGGAATTCATGTTGACAGAATAATTGGCTACCTGTGTTCCAAGAATTGAATAGAAAGTAACACTTTTGATCTTTAAAGCAGTGTCTTTGGCTTTGATCAGAAGGAAATCTTTCGCAGGATTTGGATAAGCTACCAATACACCATCATCAGACTTCTGTGTAGGGGAACCCGGCTCTCTCAGCTGTGCTTGCATATTGTTGGAAAACCCAACGAAAGCGCCAATAAATATAAATAAAAGTAAAAGTTTTTTCATCAAATTATAATTTCTCGAATGTATTGAAACAAAAATAAACAATTCTACAATTCTATACAATAGTTTTTTATATAAGTTGTAGTAAATTTGTAGAAACTTATTCAAAAAGTATTCCAAAATGATACATTCAAGAAATAGAAGACTTAGAGTTAATGAATCTATCAGAAGTTTAGTAAGAGAAAACATCCTTACGACTGATGATTTTGTAATGCCAATCTTTGTAATGGAGGGCGAAAACCAGCAGGAAGCAATCCCGTCTATGCCGGGAATTTTCAGGAGGAGCATAGATTTAACGGTGAAGGAATGTAAGGAATTATTTTCTTTAGGAGTAAAATCTGTCAATCTGTACATGAAGGTGTCAGAACATCTTAAAGACAATACCGGAAAAGAAGCATGGAACAAAGACGGACTGATGCAGCAGACGATCAAAGCGATCAAAGATGCGGTTCCTGGAATGATTGTAATGCCGGATGTAGCTTTGGATCCTTATTCAATCTACGGACACGATGGAATCATTGAAAACGGAAAAATCGTGAATGATGCGACGAATGATGCACTGGCAAGAATGTCTGTATCACACGCTGAAGCGGGAGCTGATATTGTGGCACCAAGTGACATGATGGACGGAAGAGTTCTTGCGATCCGTGAAGCTTTGGAGGAAAGCGGATTTACCGATGTAGGTATTCTGAGCTATTCTGCAAAATATGCAAGTTCTTTCTATGGACCATTCAGAAGTGCTCTGGACAGCGCACCGAAAGAAAATATGGAAATTCCGAAAGATAAAAAGACTTATCAGATGGATTTTCACAATTCCCGTGAAGCTTTGAACGAAGTATTTAAAGATATTGACGAAGGTGCGGATATTATCATGATCAAACCGGGGCTTCCTTATCTGGATATCGTTTCTAAAGTACGTGAAGCCATTGATCTTCCGATCGCGGTTTATAACGTAAGCGGAGAATATGCGATGGTAAAAGCAGCAGCACAGAACGGATGGCTGGATAATGATAAAACAATCATTGAAAGTCTTACGTGTTTCAAGAGAGCCGGAGCTGATTTGATTTTTACTTATTTTGCTAAAGAAGCAGCGATGATTCTGAATAAATAATTCATAATTATTAACTAAAAATAAACTGCCCCTGAAAATTAATTTTCAGGGGCAGTTCAATGATATGATATAAGAATGTTCTTAATTGTGTCCAAAGCATGCTCTGTAATCACGGTCTCCCGGTTGAATAGGATTTTCTCCTCCGTTATCGTCTATGCATACGTTGGTTGGACAAAGGTACCATCCGGCAGGGCAATTTCCGTTGGCGTCCGGAAATCTTAATTTTCCACCATTAATTTTTTTCAGATCTTTCTTCGTTAATTTTTTCATGACAAATATTTTATAAATTAGTAAAAACTAAAATAATAAAAATTTATCACATGATGTTGAAATCTTTTCCTTTCGTAAATTTTGCCGCAAAAGGAGCCTGATTTCCAGAATATTTTAAAACAAAATGTTTCTTCGTATCCGTATCTATTTTAGCATCCACTTCCACATCTGTCGTTTGGAAACTGACATCCAGTCCGACACCTGATTCTTTTTCAAGAAAAATTTCTACACTTTCAGCATAAAACAGAGACGTGCTCAGATAATTGAACTTAATATTTTTTCGGTATGTTTTGGATTTGTCCTGTGTAAACTGAGAATAACTTTTCAAAATTTCAATTCCCGGAGAATCAATATTAGTGACTCTTGATTTAGTCACTCCATTAACTCTCACTGAAAAGTTAGTGGCATTTTTGATATTTCCATTGATTCCGATGTTGAAAAGTGAAGGCAGCGAAAGGCCATATTCAACCATGCTGTCTTTTGTGAATTCAAAATCCGGAATCAATGCAGGATGTTTTGGGGTATTCACCAGCTGTTCTTTTACCTTACTGAGAACATCCCCGGAAAAAAGAAATCCAATGAGGTTGTTTTCCGTAGTTCTCCAGTTTCTTCCGTTCCATTCAAAGATTTCGCACAGCAACGTGTCTGCCGATGAGTGGGGGAGAAGATCCATATCCTGCCATTTGAAAACTTCCTTGGCATAAGGCCTTCTGTTAACAATATTGACACCCAGGTCCAGCGCAAGCAGATCTGTGAGCTCCTGATTATTTTCCATAGTAATTTGATTCTTGATTTGGTGTATAAAAATAAGGAAATAAAACAAAAATGAAAACGTCCATATCAACGAATCATTCTATCATCGAATCGCTGCATCATCGAATCACCTCATCATTAAAGCCAACCTTTCTTTCCATACACATACGTATCATCAAACTGCTTGTCACTCATAAACAGATATAAAATCCCCTCAATAAAAGGAATGATGGAGGCCGCTCCGAAAGTCACAATATTCAGAACAAGCTGAATAACGCCTTCTTTGGTATAGCCCAGATAAAATTTATTTAAAGCCAGCCAGCCTACAAGAATTCCTAATATGGCCGCGGGAATTTTCTTTTCCGAACGGTAAGGAACATTACTTTGCTGCTGGTTCTTTGTGCCGTCTGTTTTGGTATAACCGTAATTTTCCATTGTTAATCTTTTTTGGTGATGAATAAAATGATTTCCCAATACGTCGAAGAAAAATCGAGAGAGTTACATTTGTTTAAACTTTTAATTGGTCTATTGAACGGTCTACAATTTTATCGCAGATAAAATCCTCACGCCTTAAAGCATTCGAATTAGAAAAAAAACTAGCGTCCCTTTGCGCTTTTCCAACAAAAATTTTAAACAAGTGAGTTAAATACTTTAGTTTTTTAAGGTGATCAACATTGTACTCCATTAGATTTAACATGAATGATCAATAAAATTAAAATCAATCCATCAAAAAACAAGGGATAGCGTTTATAATCTAAAATTTGAATTCAAAAAAACTTTATCTTTGCTCCTATGATTTTACGAGGAGAAAACTTAATCAAAGAATACGGTCCTAAAAAAGTAGTAAAAGGCGTTTCTGTACAGGTTCAACAGGGAGAAATTGTTGGTTTGCTTGGTCCTAACGGAGCAGGAAAGACCACTTCGTTTTATATGATTGTGGGATTGGTTAAGCCTACTTCAGGGAAAATCTTTCTCGATAAGCAGGAAATTACTACAGATGCAATGTATCGCCGGGCTCAGAAAGGAATTGGTTATCTGGCACAGGAAGCTTCGATTTTCAGAAAGCTGTCTGTAGAAGAAAACATCATGGGCGTGTTACAGCTGACCAAGCTTTCAAAACGTGAGCAGCAGATCAAATGTGATGAACTGATTGAAGAATTCTCATTACAGCATGTACGTAAAAACAGAGGGGATCTTCTTTCCGGTGGAGAAAGACGTAGAACCGAAATTGCACGATGTCTGGCTACCAGCCCGAACTTTATCCTTCTTGATGAGCCTTTCGCAGGGGTAGACCCGATTGCGGTAGAGGATATCCAGAAGATTGTAAGAAGTTTGGTAGACAAAAACATCGGGATCCTGATCACCGACCACAACGTACAGCAGACTTTAGCTATTACCAATAAAACATACATCATGTTCGAAGGAAAGATCTTGAAAGAAGGACTTCCGGAAGATCTTGCCAATGATCCGCAGGTGAGAGAGGCTTATCTGGGTGAAAACTTTGTGTATCAGAGTATTTTAGACAAACCGAAAAAGAAAAAATATATCTATAACATCTGGGCAGGGAATTTTGATTCTAAACCACAGCTTCAGGGCTTTGTAGATGAAAACTTCGGACAGTTTGATGATCTGAGACTGATGTACGGTTTTGAGGACGCTAGTTTTGCATCACTTGCCAATTCTGAAATTGAACATATTTTCAATGAAGTGGTAGATAAAAACGCCAATAATTCTTTCGTGTTCCAAAGAAAAGAACTGACTTCTCAGTATACTTTAGAGCAGGCGGAAGCAGAATCTAAAGCAGCCAGCAGACCGGAACTGCATTACCTTACAACCTATTTCTACGAAGGATAATTCGGGTTTGAGAGTAAGAGCGTTTGAGGGTTTGAGCGTTTCGAACTGGTTGTGAGTTGCTGGTTGCTAGTTCGTATAGATTAAGTTAATGGGATTATGGTCTGACATCTTGGTTCTTGGTTCTTGGTTCTTGAATCTACCATTCACCATTCACTTGCGTAGCAAAATTGACCATTGACATTTCTCAATCTAAAGTCTCACGTCTCGTGTCTGAAATCTAATATCTAAAAATCAAACATTTTGCCGGCCCGCAAAGATACTTTCCCAGTTATTAAAAACAATATCAGAGAGTCTGTGCTGGTTCATGCTGTCTATAAATGCCTGATAAGCGGTATCCAGAAAGAATTTCAACTGGCAGCTGAAAGGCATAAAAACACAAGGTTTGGAGTGGCAGTTGATGACGGGAGAATCATCCTGTTCCAGCAGGTGAATCAAGGTGCCGAGTCCTGTATTGAGGGCTTTGTCAGATATCACAATGCCTCCATTTTTCCCTCTTTTGGTAATGACCAGTTCTTCTTTAGATAAAAACTGAACCACCTTAATGAGATGATTGCGCAATATATCCAACTCTCCGGACAGCTCATCCAAAGAAGATGAGGCGGTTTTTTCCTTTTTGTTGAGATAGATTAAGACACGCAGGCTGTAATCGGTAAAATGGTTCAGTTTCATTGATAATTAATTAAAATGAAGTAATTGAGGTCCAAACTCTTCAAATAAAATATTTTCCTGTGCAATTCCAAGTTTGATAAGAGAATTATACTGCACTTTGATAAAGACTTCCGGACCACAAATATAATACTTTGCATCATCAATCAGTACCTCGTCTTTGAGTTCTGCTAAATCAATTCTTCCTTCTTTTATAGCATTATTTTCATTGTTTGAAACCGTTTCATAAAAAATATGAGTCGTCAGCCATTCGCTGTCCTGGTTCAATAGATCGATCTGATCTTTGAAGGCGTGAACCTTTTCATTCCTGCAGCTGTGAAGCCATACCGTTGTATTTTCCTGAAGTTTGTTTTTATTGGTTTCAAGCATGCTCAGAAGCGGTGTTACCCCAATACCACCACTGATTAAGACCAAAGGCTGATTACCGTCAACCCCTGCATGAAATACCCCTGAAGGAGCACTTACCCATATTTCATCACCGGTATTTTTCTGATGCAGGACATTGGAAACAGCCCCTTCCGGAGCGTTTGGATGGCCCTCTTTTTTTACAGATATTCTGTAGTGTTCCGGATTAAAAGCGGAAGAAAGACTGTACTGTCTGACCTGTTCATGGCCCAATCCCGGGATAAATAATTTCACAGAAAGATACTGTCCGGGAAGATAATCTGCGATGGAACCCTGATCTTTTGGTTTTAAATAGAAAGATTTAACTTCACTGCTTTCCTCAACAATATCCGCAATCACAAAGGTTCTCCAGCCTTTCCAACCTCCTTCTTTTTTAAGGGTAGACTGATAAAGGTCTTCTTCAATGGAGATCATAATCTGGGCAAGTTCATTATAAGCCTGTGTCCATGCTTCTATTAATTCATCGGTGGCTGCCTCTCCCAGTACTTCTTTAATTGACGAAATTAAATGATGTCCAACGATGTCGTACTGCTCCGGGCTGATATTAAGACTTACATGTTTATTGCCAATAGACTTCAAAACATTCATAAGGACCTCCGGATTTTCAATGTGTTCCGCATAAGCAAGGACAGCTCCGGCCAAAGCATGCTGCTGTTTTCCACTGGCCTGATGGCTCATATTGAAAATGTTTTTCAGCTCAGGATGCTGCTTAAACATTCTTGCATAAAAGTGTTTCGTAAGATCTGTACCATTCGTTTTTAAAACAGGTACCGTCGATGTGACTAATTTTTTTTGATTCGAATTCATCTTGTTTTATTTAATAATGAGACAAATCTACAAAAAGATTTTTAATTGTTGTATTTTAAATACAACAATATGATTTTAAACATTTATTGGAAAAAGACAGCAAATTCTCCCAAAAAATGCATAAATTTTGATTAACGAATTCTCATGGCAAAACCTTTCAACAGAACCGTCACCTTATTTGGAGTCTACAAACAGCTGGTTCCATTTATCAGACCTTACCGTTTAATGATTTACGGGACGCTGTTTCTTACTTTTTTAGGTGCACTTGCTGCACAGGTGAACCCCCTTGTATTAAAATATACGGTGGATGAGGTGACCACGCTTACTCATCTTCCGCACCCGATGTCTGAAGGGATTCATATTCTGGTGGTGATCTCGATTATTTTACTAGGAAAAGAATTGCTCAATATTTTCATCAATTTTGGGCAGAAGTTTTATGGTGAGAAAATAAGGATCAATGTGAGTTCTGTACTGGCCCAATCTGCTATCGACAAGATCCTTTCGTACAGAGTAGCCTATTTCAATGATGAGAATCATGAGTCCGGAAAGCTACAAATCAGGATAGACCGTGGTATTGAAAGTCTCACGAAGTTAGTCCAGAACTTCTTTATCGATATATTGCCTTTATTTTCCAATGCTATCATAGCCCTGATCATTATGTACATGCAGAATGTATATGTCGGAATGGTTTCTACGATCATTGTTCCGATCTATTTTTATATAAGCTCGCTACAGGCAAAAAAACTCGGTGGGGTACGTCGCCAGCTCAGAAATCAAAGGGAGAGAAAAACTTCCGGACTATTGAATCTGATCAATTCTATAATGGTGATCAAGAGTTTTGTCCGTGAAAAATTTGAAGGTAAAAAACAGTATGATCTTCAGATGGAGTTGATGGAAAGTCAGATGTTCACGAGGAAAACTAACTTTATTTATGATGGTTTGAAAACATTCATCGAGCAGTTTGGAGTGGTTTTAATTATTCTTCTGACTGTTTATCTGGTGTTGGATCAGCAGATGACGATCGGAGCGATCATGCTTCACATTATGCTGTTCAATAATATTTCAGCACCAATCCGTCAGCTTCACAGAATCTATGATGATATGAATGATGCAATGATCTACGCAGAAGGCTATTTTGAGATCCTGAATGCTGATGATGAAAAAGAACAGAACGGAACCTTTGTAGAAAAGCAGATCAAAGGAAATTTCGAATTAAAAAATGTAGACTTTAGCTATCCGAACGGAACAAAAGCTCTGCACGATGTTTCGATGAAAATTGAAAACGGGAAAACTACAGCACTCGTAGGACTGAGCGGAGCCGGAAAATCAACAGTGATCAATCTGCTCTGTAAATTCTATCTTCCAAATTCCGGAGAAATTTTGCTGGATGGAGTTGATTTAAATGAATTTGATAATACTTTTCTAAGAAATGATTTAGGTCTTGTTCTTCAGAGAAACCATATTTTCCAGGGAAGCATTGAAGACAATATCCGCTACGGCGATATGAATGCCAGTTTTGAGGAAATTCAGGAAGCTTCAAGAAAAGCATACCTGCACGATCAGATCTTGGATCTTCCGGATGGTTATCAGCATGACGCTACTCAGCTTTCAGGAGGGCAGCAGCAGAGAATTGCCATCGCCAGATTGTTCCTGAAAAACCCGCCGATTATTTTCCTTGATGAACCAACTGCCAGTCTGGACGCTATTGCTACGGAGCAGATCAAGAATTCGCTGGATGCCATTAAAGAAGGCCGTACGGTGGTTATTATTTCCCATTCACTGTCACAGATTTTAGATTCGGATACGATTTATGTAATGAAAAAAGGAAGGGTAGTGGAAAGCGGAACTCATGATGATCTGGTTCAGCTGAACGGAACTTACCGTGAAATCTTTGATGCTTCTGCCAGAAGTTTAAATCTGGATAAACTGGTGAATTCTTTTAAAGATAATTGATTTTATTTTTTTGTAAGGTTTTAAACGCTAGGGCGCAAGGCGTGATTAACAATGAGAATATTTTAAGGCGCAAGAAAATCAGAGATTTTCAGCTTTAGGGTGATGATTAGATTGCTTCGTCGCTGCACTCCTCGCAATGACAGCGGTATACAATTTTATCGGAGATAAAATCATTGCGCCTTAAAGCATTCGAATTTGTTAAAAAAATTGCGTCCTTGCGTGGCTCCAACTTCAAGTCTGATTTACTTAAACGACTTTTCTCACAATCAATTCTGCTTTATTCCAACCAAATACTATTTACAAAAGATAAATATCTAAAAGCAGGCTGATTTATATTTTCCAGACGAAAAAAGATTGATAGATTTGCTGTATCAATATGAACGATCACTATCTTAAAAAACTGGACAGAGTAACGGCTATTCTCACACAGCTGCAGTCGAAACCGACAGTAAGGGCCCAAGACCTTGCTGCTAAATTTGATGTCAGTATCCGGACGATTTACCGTGATGTGAAAACGCTTGAGAATGCTGGGATACCTATTATAGGAGAAGCTGGCAACGGATATTCCCTGATGGATGGCTATAAACTTCCGCCCATTATGTTCACGAAAGAAGAAGTGCTGAGCTTTATCACCGCTGAAAAACTGATGCAGAAGTTTTCCCACCAAAGTCTTGGAGATCATTATCAGACCGCGATGGAAAAAGTGCGTTCTGTGCTTCGGCATTCAGATAAAAACCTGATTCAGAATATAGAAAAACAGATTGATGTTTTTAATTATCACACCCAGCCCGGCGGGGAACTGAAAAATGTAATTCCCACCATTCTGGAAAGTATTGCAGATAAAACACAACTGATCATTGAATATAAAACCGTTGATTCTACAGTAACCAACAGAACAGTGGAAGCGGTCGGTGTTTTCTTTGAATTCAATTACTGGTATATTATGGCGTTCTGTACCTTGAGAAAAGATTTCAGACAGTTTAGAGTTGACAGAATTTTACAGATCCTTAAAACTCAGAATCCGTTTTCACAGGAATACGGACAGATCAACGATTACAGAAGATATTCCAATGGGGAGAAGACAAGAGTAAGACTTTTAGTGGAGAAAAAAATAATCGGACATATCGTTAATTCAAAAAGATATTATGGGTTTATTGAAGAAACGGAGACGGAAAATGGTATTGAAATGACCTTTGATACAGAATGGATTGATGAAGGTTTTCCACGTTGGCTCATCACTTTTGCTGATTATGCGACAGTCTTGGAACCGGAATCTTTGAAAATGAAGCTCAGACATTTAACGGAAAGTATTTCAGGAAGATTAGAATAATAATAGGATGGAAGAGGAAGAAGGAGGATGGAAGTTACTATTAGTCTTGCAACTTCTGGTGGTCATATAATTTAATGAAAGAACCTTGTAAAGAATTATAAAAAAACTTTCTGTAGCTGTTTTTTGATTTCAATAACTTCCATCTTCCAGTCTCAGACTTCCTTACTTCTAATAAATATAAAAATTATGAAAACGATATTTTTACGCGGTTTTGTACTGGCTGCACTCGTATATTCCGGGATTCTTTCTGCCTGCTCAGTGTTTTTGCTGAAAGGAAAGGATCATTGTGTCGTGGGATTTAACGAAAACTGGAAAACGATGCCGGGAATGATCGTGGTGAACAGACGCGATATTCAGAAAAGAAATATCAGCTGGGAAAACCTTAGAACCGATCATGCAAAATTTGCGAAAGAATGGACCTCTCAATACGGATCGGTAACTTTTAACCTTCTCGGATATGATTTCCCGTGTTATGGGGTGAATGAAAAGGGGCTTTTTCTGGTTGAATTATATCTTGAAGAAACATCAAAAGTATACAATCCAAAACAGGCGAATATGTTCTGGGCCCAATGGATTCAATACCAGCTGGATAATTATAAATCGGTACAGGAAGTGGTAGATCATCTGAATGATGGACCGAATATAGACTGGTGGCCGAATGCTGCGGGAAGTCATTTTTTCCTGAGTGATGCCAAAGGAAATACCGCTACCATCGCTTTACTCAATGGAAAGTATAAAGTATTGACCGATAAAGATATGCCGATGCCACTTTTGTGTAATAATCAATATAAAAAAGATTTTGATAATGCTAAAAAGTTTGATTTCTTAGGTGGACAGGAAAAATTTGATTTTGCTAAAGAAGGAAAATGGGAAGACCGCTACAACCGGGCTTATTATATGCTTAACAGCTATCAGTATGACAAAAAACCGGTAGGTTATGCCTGGAATATTCTGAATTCCATTCATGCCGGAGAATGGCAGACCGTGATTGATGTGAAAAACATGAATCTCTATTTCCGTTCTGATCTGAAAAAAGAAATTAAAACCATTGATATCCGTAAACTGGATTTTTCCAGAAATGCTCAGGTTAAATTTTTAGATATTCATACGGAAAGTCTGGGGAAAGTGAATGATCAGTTTCAGGTTCTGACTATGAATAAGAATAATGAATATGTAGAGAAAGGATTTCCTATCGGATATGATAACAAGGAATTCGGGACCTCGGAAACCTTTGTCAAGCTTAAGGAAAATATCATCCGATTTTTTAAAAATATTTTACCTGAATAAAAAAACTTCGGCTTCACGAATGTGAAGCCGAAGCTGTAGAAATTTATATCATTTGAATAAAGAAACTTTTACCTGAACTAAAAGACAAAAATCAGAAACAACAAAATCCGGTGTCTATATTTAATGAATGGATAATCTGATTGATTGGTCTGGCGATTCTGCCATTTCATCTTTTTGTCTGAATTGAATCATCAATTTTAATTTAAGCAAAGGCATTAATGATCCTAAAATCTCTCCCAAAAAAAAGGAGGCTCAATTCCTAACGCTCTCAGATACGTATATCCCTGACCTCTGTGGTGAATTTCATTGTCTACGAAGTAAAGAACGTTCTGGAACACTGGAAATTCATACTGTCCAAATAAATTGAAAGTTTCCTGAAAACGCTCTTCCGTGATCTGATTGAAATATTCATTGATCACTCCGGTCTCTTCATCCCACTTGTTTAAAAGTTCTTCTTTTGTTTTTGGGTTGAATCCTTCTTCGTTGTATGCTTCCATATTTTTATTCACGATTCCCTTTAAAGCAGGTCCTCCGATACTGATCAGTTCTACTGCCAGTTTAGCGAAAGGTCTCATGCCGCCTACAGAAAATTCGAATAATTCTTTTTCCGGGAAAGATTCAATGACTCTTCTTGTCAGGTTTCTGTGACCCTGCCAGTGCTCTAATAATTGATCAGATGTCATAAACTGTTTTGTGGCTGTTGCTGTAGTTGTCATAATTGTATTGTTTTAGTTTGTTCTTGTTGATACAAAGGTAAGACGGGGTTATGACAACAGTTTGTCAGCAGTGTTTTTGAAAGTGAAAAAATATTTTTTTTCTTTATTAAAATATATAGTTTGTTTTACCGTTTAGATGTAAATTGCATGAATAAATAAAATGCCACGTTATTAAAATCACGAAATGAAGAAGTATATTTTGCCTGTTATTCCTGTTTTTTTATTCATCTCATGTAATAAAATTGAAGAAAAAATAGACCAGACTGTTCAGAAAACCACTGAGACTGTACAGCAAAAAGCCCAGCAGGCGGTAGAAGAGACCGTGAAGAAAACAGTCAGTGAATCCCTTAATTCTTTAACCAATTCCCAGGACGTAAAATTTAGTCAGGTATTTCCTGATGGAGGAAAGCCCGTGGTTTCAGAAGAGACCGGAAAGAAGTTTAAATTCCCGAACGGTTCAGAAGGCTACATCTTTAAATATAAATCAGACATTGCAGTACTGCTTCCTTTCCTGGAAAAGCAGCCTACTTCTGACGAAAACAAATCAGAAAAAACAGCCCGTAAAATAGACGGACAAAGCATCATCGACAAAATAAGTTTTGTCTCAAAATTTCTTCCTGAAAACACTTTTGATACCGGTTTTCTTGAAGATATTAAGAATGATAAGAATATAGAATATTATAAACTGAAAAGGTTCCCGAACAACAGTACAATAATCTATAACCCAAAAACCCAGACCATCATACAATATGTAGAGGTAAATAAATAATTTGTGAGTGGCCGGATTTATCCGGCCATTTTTTTATTATACCCAAATACATTCAATAGGAACGGGCTTTAGCCTGTTTACAAAATACATCACCCTTCATCCGGCTTTGGCCAAAACCTACATTCTCACATCCAAATTCTCATCTTTAAAAACTTGTCGTAAAAATATCAACCACAAAAGGCACAAAAGTTTTTAACACTTAAGTAACTTTAAGCTGAAATGTACTGTAAATAAGAAGATCACATAAGTTCTTAAAAAATCAAAGATTTTTTTGACTGAATAATATCCACAAACATCTGTGCAAATCCGTGCAATCTGTGGTTAAATGAATTAGTTTACAAAATACATCACCCTTCATTCGGCTTTAGCCAAAACCTACATTCTCACATCCAAATTCTCATCTTTAAAAACCTGTCGTAAAAATATCAACCACAAAAGGCGCAAAAGTTTTTAACACTTAAGTAACCTTAAGCTGAAATGTATTGTAAATAAGAAGATCACATAAGTTCTTAAAAATCAAATATTTTTGACTAAATAATATCCATAAACATCTGTGCAAATCCGTGCAATCTGTGGTTAAATGAAATTAGCAATATTCTTCATGAACCATGTGTCTAAATCTTTAGCTTACGCCCGGAATGATAAAGCAGATGGTATCAGAAATGTCATCCTGAGCGTAGTCGAAGGATTCTCTCATTAAATCAGACTCTACAGAGATAAAACTACAAATCATTCCCACATTTTACTTTTCACATTGTACAAAATAAAGTATTTTAGTACTATGAAAATTTATACGAAAACAGGAGATAAAGGACAGACCGCTTTATACGGCGGTACAAGAGTTTCCAAAGCCAGTGCAAGAGTCGACAGCTACGGAAATATAGACGAGCTCAATTCATTCATTGGTATTTCTAAAAGTCATATTGAGGATGAAGAGGTTTTGAAGCAGTTGAAAAAAATTCAGTTTGATCTGTTTACAGTAGGTTCAGAAGCGGCTACACCAGTGGATAAATTAATGTTAGCTAACGGAAAATCACGTCTGCCATTGATTATTTCAGATACGGAAATCGAAGAACTGGAAAACTGGATGGATGCTTTTGAAGATAAACTGGAACCGCTTCAGTATTTTATTCTTCCCGGCGGCGGAAAATCGGCGACATTTTTACATGCGGCAAGAACCATCTGCAGAAGAGCAGAACGTTCTCTGGTATTCTTAAATGAATCTGAAGAAGTGCGTCCTGAACTGATCAAATACCTGAACAGACTTTCAGATTATCTTTTTGTTTTGGCAAGATACATTTCAAAAATCAATAGCGAACCGGAAGAATACTGGAATCCGAATGAAAGATAAAGCATTACTTTTCATTAACGGAGATCATCCAAAAACTTTTCCAGATCCTGATCAATACGGCTTGATAGCCTGTACAGACGGCGCTTTTCATTATTTGAAGCAACTGGGTTTTCCTTTAGCTAAGCTGGATTTTATTTCTGGCGATTTTGATTCTCATTCAGGGTCGGATGAAAGTGTTTATCAGGATAAATTTATTTTAACGCTGGATCAGGACAAAACAGATTTTCATAAAGCTTTGGAAATTATTCTGGAAAGAGGATTTACAGAAATTGATGTTTTTGGAGGAAGTGGCGGAGAACAGGATCATTTTTTAGGAAACCTGACAGTAGCTTATGCTTTTAAAGATAAAATGAATCTGAAATTTTATGATGAATTTTCTGAATATTATTTTGTCCCAAAAAGTTTTAAGCTGAAAGGGATTAAAAATAAAATGATTTCATTGTATCCTTTTCCTTCCGTTGAAAATATAACGACAACCGGATTGAACTGGCCATTGACTCACGGAAGTTTAAGTATCACTTCGAGAATCGGGACCAGAAACTTTGCGGTTGAAGATGAGGTTTCCATTCAGTATGAATCCGGAGATCTGTTGTTTTTTGTTGGTATTAATGAAATAGAATATCCAGAAATATATTGAGACAATTTATACCCATATCAGTTCTGCTTATCGCTTTATTTTGTGTTTTTTCCTGCAAAACACAGGATTTTACGCAGCCGCAATATGGTAAAAATGAAACCGGAAAAAGGACTGACATCAAAAAAGTATATAATTTCAGGACGGTAGGAAATATTAAAAATTCTGAAGGAAGAACTTTAAAGGAAGGAAAATTCTACAGAAGCGGACATCTTCATAAACTGAAGAAAAAGTCGTTCAGAGAATTGGAAAATCTGGGAATAAAAGAGGTCATTGATCTGAGAAATTCCAAGGAAATTGCAGACAAGCCGGATCACCTTCCGACTGATATGGTTTATAAAAAATATTCTGCTTTTGAAGATGAGGGAGATCAGCTGACACAGGCAAAAAAGCTTGTTTTAAAAGGAAAAGTAAACGGTTCCGATGCAGATAAAAGGATGATTGATTTCTACCGCGAATATGTAACGGAAAATCCTGAAGTCATTAAAAAAATCATTACTGATATTCTGGAATCAGACCAGCCGGTTCTCTATCACTGTACTGCTGGAAAGGACAGAACAGGAATTACAACAGCTTTAATTTTGGCGATTTTAAAATTTGATAAAGAAACGATTTATAACGATTATATCCTGTCCAATAATTATCGCAGAAAATTAGTTCTGAAAAGATTGAATCTCGCTGATAATCTGCATTTTCTGTATCCTAAAATGGATGTGAAGGTTCTGGAAAAACTAAGTTGGGTAGAAACCGCTTACCTCGATGCGGCGTTTGATGAAATCAATAAGAAATACGGTTCAATTGATGCTTATATTCAACAGGTTCTGGGTATTTCGGAAAATAAGCGGGAAGAATATATCAGGAAGTTCACGAATTAATAATCTGAAGGCGTTTTCAAACGGGGTCATTTTGAAATTTATAATAAATTTAACGCTTAAAAATCAAACTTTTTTAGCAATTTTGCATTTCGTAATTCACTTGTCAAGAAATGAAAATAAAGTACTCGGAACTTATTGATCAGACATTGTACTTTCCTACAGAGGAATTTAATGTTTCTGAGAACAATTTGTTATTTCACGATGTTCCTTTAATGGAAGTCGTTGAAAAATTTGGCACCCCGCTAAAAATTAGCTACCTGCCAAGAATTTCTCAAAATATCCAAAAGGCCAAGAGCTGGTTTAGGGAAGCTTTTGAGAAAGCCGAATATAAAAAGAATTATACCTACTGCTACTGTACAAAATCCAGTCATTTCAATTTTGTGCTTGAAGAAGCTCTTAAGAATGATATTTCTATCGAAACTTCTTCAGCGTACGACATGGATATTGTAAAATCTCTTTATGGGAAAGGTAAAGTAGATAAAAATATCGAGGTCATCTGTAATGGATTCAAGACCGATGATTATCTGGCGAAAATTTCCGAGATGATCAACAGTGGTTTTGAAAATATTACTCCGATCCTGGATAATTACCGTGAGCTGGATAAGCTTACAGAAAGTATTGATACCACGTTCGACATCGGGATCAGAATTGCTTCAGAGGAAGAACCTAAATTCGAATTCTATACCTCAAGGTTAGGGATCGGATATAGAGATATCATTCCTTACTACAGCCAGAAAATCGCCGAGCATCCGAATGCAAGACTGAAAATGCTTCACTTCTTCATTAATACCGGGATCAAAGACACGGCTTATTACTGGAACGAATTGTACAAATGTCTTCGTGTATACGCACGTTTGAAGAAAATTGCTCCGGAAGTGGATTCACTGAACATCGGTGGAGGTTTCCCGATCAAAACTTCTTTAAACTTTGAATACGACTATCAGTATATGGTAGAGGAAATCGTTTCTCAGATCAAAAAATTCTGTGAAGAGGAAGGAGTGGAAGAGCCTAATATCTATACGGAATTCGGAAGTTTTACGGTTGGTGAAAGTGGCGCAAACCTTTATAAAATCATCTCTCAAAAACGTCAGAACGACAGAGAGAAGTGGAATATGATTGATTCTTCATTCATGACTACACTTCCTGATACATGGGCGATCTCCAGACACTTTATCATGCTTCCGCTGAACAGATGGGAGGATACCTATGAAAGAGTATTCCTGGGTGGATTGACTTGTGATTCGGATGATTATTATAACTCCGAGCAGCATACCAATGCCATCTACCTGCCGGTTTTCAGCGATACAAAACCTCTGTACATCGGATTTTTCCATACCGGAGCGTATCAGGAAACGATCGGAGGATATGGCGGTGTTCACCACTGTCTGATGCCTCAGCCGAGACACGTCCTGATCCAGAAAGATGAAAATGGCGAACTTCAGTATGAAGTTTTCCGTGAGAAACAGGAACCGGAAGATATTTTGAAAATCTTAGGTTACAAATAAAAGGACAGTCATTGCGAGGAACGAAGTGACGAAGCAATCTCATCTTCAGAATGATAAGATATAAAAATAAAAGCTCTCAAATTTTGAGAGCTTTTTTCATTTAAAAATATTTTGAAAGCTTATCCAGTTCCAGTTCTTCATAATCTGAAACCACGATATCAGCTAAAGTATAATCCTGATTTTTTGA
This sequence comes from Chryseobacterium sp. OV279, assembly GCF_900128945.1. Taxonomy (GTDB): domain Bacteria; phylum Bacteroidota; class Bacteroidia; order Flavobacteriales; family Weeksellaceae; genus Chryseobacterium. The sequence continues at coordinate 845,926 of NZ_FQUD01000001.1, forward strand.
ATGCGGACTTCTGTAGGCGGCACAGAAAATCTCAGCTCTGTTTGCAGCGAGGATTCCGTTGGTGGAATCTTCAATCACCATGCAGTTGGCGACAGGCTCTTCTGCCATTTCTGCAGCCAAGAGAAATACCTCAGGGTGAGGTTTGGACTCCTTCAAATCCGCACCACTTATTTTCCCGCTAAAATACTGCTCAAGCCCGAACTTTTCAAAAACCATATTGATGGTGACCATCGTTGCTGAAGAAGCCAGGATAAGCTTAATGCCGTTCTCATGGTAATGCTTAATGAGTTCCTTTACTCCCGGAATCAGGTCAAACTCTTCATCATTATCGAAATAATCTTTGAAATGCGCTCTTTTGATGACAGAAAGGTCTTCATAGGTATGAGACAGACCGTATTTCCCGATGAGTGTTTCAAATACTCTTTTCGTAGAAGCTCCGGTGAATGAGGTATATAATTCTTCGGAAACAGTAATTCCAAGTTCGTCAAATGTGGTGAAGTAAGCTTTTCTGTGAAGTGGTTCCGTATCTACAATAACCCCGTCCATATCGAAAAGAACAGCTTTTAAGGACATATTTTGTTTTTTACAAAAGTAGGGAATTGGTTTGAAAGGGAAAAGGGGAGGAGAAACAAGAGTCAAGATTTTAGACGTCAGATATCAGACACAAGACATGAGACTTTTTTGGTTAAGGTTTATAAAATCTCAATGGTGAATTTGCTTCGCAAGTGAATGGTAGATTTGAGAGTCAAGACTTCAGACCGTAATCCTATTAACTTAATCCTTACGAACAAGCAACCAGCAACTGACAACCAGCTCCAAACTCATGTATCCTCAAACTCTCCGACACTTAAACCCAAGTACTCGCAAACTCATAAACTCTTCGTATCTTTGCCCCGAATATTTCAATCTTTAAATCATTTAAATTTTTAAATAAAACATGAGAACATACGCAGGAATTCCTGAAGAAAATGCAACGTTAGAAAATTCTAAAGTAATGCTGGTAACCGTTCCTTACGATGGAACTTCAACATGGGGAAAAGGAGCTGATAAAGGCCCGGAATTATTTCTTGATGCTTCCGAAAACATGGAGCTTTATGATATTGAAACTGGAACTGAGCCTTTCCTTGACGGGGTATATCTGGCAGGAGAGATTTCTGAAAATTCAAGTCCTGAAGCCATGACAGAAGCGGTTTACCAAAAAACCAAAGAGCTTTTGAACAACGACGGAAAAGTATTTACCCTTTTCGGAGGTGAGCACTCTGTGTCTATCGGTTCTATCCGTGCGGTAGGAGAGAAGTTTGAAAACCTTACTGTTCTTCAGTTGGATGCTCATACAGATTTACGTCCTGAATTCCATGGTTCTACTTCTAATCACGCATGTGCGGTTTTTGAAGCGAATCAGAAGCATAACTTAGTTCAGGTGGGAATCCGTTCTATGGATGCTGAAGAAGTTGAATATTTACCGGAAGGAAGAGTGTTTTTTGCTCATGAAATTGCTGTCAATGACAACTGGATCAACGATGTTCTTGAAAAAGTTTCAGGAAATGTGTATATCACCATTGACCTTGATGCTTTTGACCCGTCTATTGCCCCTTCTACAGGAACTCCGGAGCCAGGTGGACTTCAGTGGTATCCTACATTGGAATTACTGAAAAAAGTATTTGAAAAATGTAACGTAGTGGCATTTGATATTGTAGAATTAATGGATTCTCCGATGGCTAAGCCTACTGCTTTCTTAGCAGCCAAGTTATATTACAAAATGCTTGCTTACAACCATATTTATAACAACAACTAAAATTCCGCAAGAATCAGATTTTTTCTGCCCTATATTCTTTGGAAATTTGTGAGGTAAAACACTTATATTATGTCCGCACAAAGTCAGATAGATTATAACAGAATTGCTAAAGCGATAGCATATATCCAGAGCAATTTCAGGCTTCAGCCAAGTTTGGAAGAAGTGGCAGAGAATATTCACTTGAGTCCGGCTCATTTTCAGAAAATATTTACGGATTGGGCAGGAACAAGTCCGAAGAAATTTTTGCAGTTCATCAGTCTTGAACATGCTAAAAATTTACTGAAGGAAGAAAAAGCGACTTTATTTGATACCGCCTATGAGACGGGACTTTCCAGTACAAGCAGGCTTCATGACCTCTTTGTGAACATAGAAGGAATGTCTCCGGCGGAATATAAAAACGGCGGAAAAAGCCTTAGCATCAATTACAGTTTTTCCAAAAGTCCTTTTGGATATGTTATGGCAGCATCCACTGAAAAAGGAATCTGCTACATGGCTTTTGAAGACGATAAAGAAACAGCATTGGGAAATCTGAAACATACATTTCCCAATGCTTCTTTTTTTGAAAAACAGGATGCTCTTCAGAAAAACGCACTGTCCATATTTGATAAAGACTGGACAAAACTCAACACGATAAAATTACATTTAAAAGGCACAGATTTCCAGCTTAAAGTCTGGGAAAGCCTACTTTCTATCCCAATGGGAAAACTGTCTACTTACGGCAGCCTGGCCGGAAAAATTGGAAACCCGAATGCCTCAAGAGCAGTAGGAACCGCCATTGGCAGTAATCCTGTGGCATTTCTTATTCCATGTCACCGTGTGATTCAATCGACGGGGAATATCGGAGGTTATAAGTGGGGAAGCGAAAGAAAACAGATGATGGTAGGCTGGGAGAGCTCTCATATGTACTCTGAAAATTCTATTGTACTTTAATTATTAGGTTTAAGTTTTGGCTAAAGCCGATTGAATGTTTTTATTTATAAGCAAACGGGCTAAAGCCCGTTCCTATTGATGTGAATACTCAAAATACATCTATTGAGAAATAGTATTGCCCAATAAAAATCTCCGATTTTTCAAAAACTTAAGTGTACTTTATTCGACGTTTTAATAATAACTTAAAAAACTTAAGTGTTAAAAACTTTTGCGACTTTTGTGGTTAAAAAAATACTTAAAAAGTCATCAATACATTATACTTTCTACAAATTCAAAATCATGAACAGCCTGTTTGAAGAAATATCAGAATATCCCTTGAATATTCTTCCGAATGACGGAACGGTCCACTATTACGGAAAAGTCTTTGACAAAGAAAGATCCGATTTCTTTTATGATTATCTGCTCCATCAAATTCCGTGGGAAAATGATGAGGCGGTGATTTTTGGAAAATTAATCTTAACAAAAAGAAAAGTAGCCTGGTTTGGAGAAAAAGCCTTTGAATATACCTATTCAAAACGGACAAAATATGCCAAGTTCTGGACTCTGGAATTACTCGAACTCAAGAAGAAATGCGAGGAAGTTTCCGGAGAAACATACAATTCCTGTCTTCTGAATTTATACCATGACGGAAGCGAAGGAATGGCCTATCACAGTGACGGCGAAAAGGATCTTAAAAAACACGGAGCGATTGCTTCCCTGACCTTCGGAGCAGAAAGAAAGTTTTTATTTAAACATAAAGCCACCAAAGAAAAAGTGGAAATATTCCTTGAGGACGGAAGTTTACTGATCATGAAGGGAACCACACAGGAAAATTGGCTGCACAGGCTTCCACCCACCACAAAAGTGAAAACACCACGGGTGAATCTTACTTTCAGAACGATTGAAGAGTAAAAAAAGGTGGCTTCGGGAGCCTCAGCCACCTTTTTTATGGTAAGAATGGTATTATCGCCGTTTTTACCAAGGGAAATAGTACAACTGGTGGCTGAGGGACTCGAAGCCACCAGCGCCTATAAAAAAATCCGGTCACTGATTTCTCGAAGCGACCGGATTTTACATTTTATAAACTGATATTTATACTGTCAGTAGTGACTGAGATTTCCGAGGCCACCATCATTATTTTTTATTTCAACACTTCAGCTTCAATAGAGCTGTCATTATACACTTTTATAAAAGCTTTTGTATAATCTGCCTTTGTCGCAAAGTTTGGATTTTCCATAAATTTCTGAGGATTGATCGCAAAAAGCGGCCACCATGTACTGCTGATCTGAATCTGGATTCTGTGTCCTTTTTTGAAGGTATGCATCACATCCTGAAGTCTGAAATTCACGGCTGTTTTTTGGTTAGGAACCAATGCTTCCCCTTTTTCTCTTGAATTTCTGAATCTCGCCGGCATGATTTCACTTCTTACCATTTGGTGATAATTAGGATAGATGACACCGTCTTTCTTTTCCTGAGGTTTGAAATCTTCAGGATACACATCAATCAGTTTTACGGCAAAATCAGCATCGGTAGAGCTGGCTGCAATATTCAGTTTAGCCATGATTTCTCCCGCGAAACTCATATCTTCCGTTAAAATATCTGTAGTAAACGTCAAAACATCTGGTCTTCCTACAGCAAATCTCTGGTCTTCCGACATATAGTTTTTAGGTGTAAATCCATTGAAGTCTTTCAAATTGTCAGAGCTTACAACCGGATTGTTCGGGTCACTGTAGTATTCTGAAAAACCTTGTCCTGCTGCATTCTTCAAAGTTCCGTCTGTTAAATAGAAATTAACCTTCTGAGCATTCTTTGGAGGATAAGAAGCAAATTCTCTCCATTCTTTGGATCCTGTATCATACATCAGCGCTTCCGGAAGTCCGGCATCTTCTTTCGTATTTCCTTTTAAATAATGATTGAAAAATTTAGTTTCAATATTCTTCTGGTAATACGTGGCAATGCTGTCCCCGAAATAGATCTGGTTATGGAAATGTTTCCCTTGTTCCTGTGCCCAAGCCCCATGAGAGAAAGGTCCCATGACGATTGTGTTTTTAGCTTTAGGGCTTGTCTTTTCTATGGTTTTGTAAATATTCAGTGGTCCTGAAAGATCTTCTGCATCAAACCATCCTCCAACGGTCATTACCGCGTGGTTTACATTTTTTAAATGGGGAAGTAGGTTTCTTTTCTGCCAGTATTCATCATAATTAGGGTGATTCATAATCTCGGTCATGAAGAAATTATCCTTGTAATATTTTTCATAGCCATCCTTTAATGTTCCCATATCTCTGTAAAACTTAAGACCGTCTTCTGAAGTCTGTTTTACGAAAGTATCCATATACCAGGCTTTGTTTTCCGGCTTTGTCTTCTGAATTCCAAAAACAGGGAAGGTTCTGAAATATCCCAGCATAAATCTTCCGTTGTGAAGAAAGTCATCATTCCAGAAATCTGAAATAGGAGCCTGTGGAGAGGAAGCTACCAAAGCAGGGTGCTGTGCCAGTATCCCTACAGCAGTATAGAATCCTGGGTAGGAAGTTCCGTACTGTCCGGCTTTACCATTGTTGTCCTTAACGTTTTTCAACAGCCATTCTATCGTGTCATAAGTATCTGTACTTTCGTCTACATCTTTTTTAGTTTTGCGGTCCACCTGAGGCGTCATATTGGTGAAAGTTCCTTCACTCATATATCTTCCGCGTACATCCTGGAATACAAAAATATATTTATCCTTCATCAGGAACTTGTTAGGTCCCAGTTTCGTTCTGTATTCGGTTTCACCGTAAGGAGCAATGCTGTAGCAGGTTCTCTGCATCAGGAAAGGATATTTGTTTTTGTTTGAAATATCTTTCGGTACGTAGATCGCTGTAAAAAGCTTTACGCCGTCACGCATCGGAATATAGAATTCCTTTTTGGTGAAATTATCTTTTACGAACGTATCCTTCTGCTCGGTACTCTGCGCCCTTCCAAGGATTAAAAAGAAAATGAATAAAATTGAAATATGGATCTTCATAAATAAAATTTACAGCTAATTTAGAAATAAAATAGCTCCGATATACTACCTATGCTCAATCTTTCATTGGAAAGTACAGAAGAATTCAAAAAAGCAGCTCTATTTTTCATCTGCTCAATCTGTGTGATCCGCAGGAGATTTTTACACTTGCCGATTTTATAGATTGAACTCATTTTAAACTTTTTATTGAGGTTGTTCACTCTTTTATTTTCCTTAAGAATGAAATAGGAAAATAAGATGATGTGCATTGATGTGTTTGATGATAAGAGTTTTAAATCTCCCTTATAAGGTCCTGAAGCTATTCAGCCAGACATTTATTATATCCTTTCATAGTTGGAAAACGCAAAAGGAACGCAAAGCTTGATCAAAAATGAGGATATTTTAAGGCGCAAGAAAATCTAAGATTTTCGGCAAGTTCATTGTTGTTTATTGAACGGATTACCATTTTATCGGAGATAAAATCCTTGCGCCTTAAAGCATTCGAATTAGAAAAAAAAATTGCGTTCCTTTGCGCTTATCCAACTAAAAATTTTAAACAAGTTGACTTTTTAATTGTACTCCCCAAGTTTTAAAATTGATCCAAAAAAGCTTAAATGACTTCATTAAACAAGTTTCCTTACTGCATTTTTTTTCCTGCAAATTTATTCAGCTTCATGCTAAGTGAGAACATAATGTAGCGTCTCAGGATAAGATCTTCACGGTCTTCAATATACGAATTGGAGATGGTTCTTCTGACGCTTTGGTTTTGGTTTAAAACATCATAAATTTTTATCTTGGCCGTAAACTGCTTTTTGTAGAATGAATAACCCAAACTTGTATTCCAGAAATAGAAATCCTTTTTGAAACCGGGCGCAATATTGGAATTTGTATTGTATTCAAAATCATTTCCGAATATCAGTCTGCTTTTAAACACATAATTGGTGAGTTCCAGTTTTAAGGTCTGATTGGCTGTGTGCACATTATCTATGCTGTAATTGGTGTATTTTGAAAAATTATAGCCAAGTCGATAAGAAGGTTTTATGCTGAATTTGTCCTTAAGTTCATACATCACATTCAAACCGGGAGTGAGGTTGTAAGAGGCATTCGTGAAAAACTGACCGTTAATAAAACCTTTATTATAACTATATTGCAAATTGAATCTCGGACTTATCGTCAGTTTATTGTCTTTCCATTTAAACGTTTTGTTGAAGCCGGCGCCTAAGCTCATATTCTTATTTCCACTTATGTTGTCATACGTTACAAGCTGCTTTCCCGCATCATCATATCTTGAATAATTGACCACATCATTGTTTCTGTACGTGAAATTAAGACTTACGTAATAGTTCATATTTTTGACCAGATTGTAATTATTGAAAAACAGGGAAGAGTTATTGCTCCATGTGTTTCTTAAATTGGGATTTCCGGTAGACGTCACCAAAGGATTTGAAGTGTCCTCATAAGGCGTAAGCTGTTCTGCGCCGGGAATAGTGAAGGCTGCATAATTGTAAAGGCTCAGCATTTTATTTTCAGAGAACTGATACCTGAAGCTGAAATTATAGGCTGGAAGCGCAAAATTTTTCTGAAGACCGTATTGCTGGCCATTGTACACAGAATTGACATTCATATCCGAAATATCAAGATTCATTGTTCCCCACAGGCTGAATTTCTTTTTATTCACTTCAAAAGACAGTTGAGGAGAAATCTGGTTGATCTTCTGTCTCAGGCTGTTGGACAAAGGCGAATTGTAATCAGAGTATTGTCCTGTGGCCGCATTGAAATCATTCACATCTCTGGAATTACTGATAATATTTGAATTGTAGGCTATTTCAAAACTTACCGAAGCAGAATCCGAAATAGGTTCCGTATATCCGGCACTGAAATTATACATGCTGCTTTGGTTCCTGCTTTTTGACAGCTGGTTTCTGTTGTCATTCTGCTCAGGTCCCTGATAAAATTGAGTCTGAGATTTGTTGAGATTGTCCTGGTTAGACTGGGAAATCGTACTGTTTATTTTAGCATTCAGGGCACGTCTTTCCTTTCTGAACTGCTTTGTAAAATAAAAATATGGGTTAAATGAATTGCTTTCAGACTCATTACTTGTGTAAGAATCACTTTCGTTCAACAGTCCGTTATCTCTTAAGGTAGAAGATTTTGAACGGCTGATACTGGAACTTTGACTGTTGTTAAATCTCGGTGAAATATAAATGGTGCTCAAAGAATCCAGTGTAATTTTTGCTGAAGCATCTACATTGTTCTGGCGGGTTTCGCTCTCTCCATTGCTCTCAGAATGGGTGGTAAGGGTATATTCCGGAAGAAGGGTCGTTCTGGATGATTTGGAAGCGGTTTCCGTCTCAGAATTGGAATGACTCAGACTGAAGTTATCAAGATCCATCTCTTTCCCGATTTTATCATTGTAATTGATTCCGATGGTCGTAGATTTCTGAATTCCTTTTCCTCTGCCTGATGAAGACATTCCGCCCTGCATTCCCGATGAATTCCTGCCTTCTCCCATACTGTCAAATACATCATCGTTGGAGAAACCCTGGGAATTGATATTATTCGATGAAGCGATAAGGCTTATTTTCGTATTATTTTTAAAGTAACTTAACAGTGCACTACCTTCATAGCGCTTGTCTGAGCCGTATCCAAGCATCAATCTGGAGAGCAGTCCTTTATTTTTTTTCTCATCAATATTAAAATTGATCGTCGTATTGTTAGATTTGGGTTTCTTTCCGCTTAATTCTTCTTCTTTCGTCTTGGTCGTGGTAAACTGAATATTTTTAATGATATCAGCCGGAAGGTTTTGAAGGGCAATTTTTCCGTCTTTATCAAAGAAAGGTTTTCCGTTGATCATGATCTGATCCACTTCTTTTCCGTTGACGGTTATCTTTTTGTCGTTGTCGATTTCTACTCCCGGAATCTTTTTCAGAAGCTCTTCAATTTTACTGTCCGGACTTACTTTGATTGAGGAAGCATTAAATTCTATCGTGTCTTTTTTGATTTTGACGGGAGATACCGTAATCTTGATTTCGTCAATATTCTGAACATTGTTTTTTCCAAGTTCAATATCTTCCAAAGTAAAAGACTGACTGATTTTTTCTAACTTTTTGGAATAGGGCGAAAGCTTTTCAGCGTTGATTCTTAAAATGGAAGGCTCATTCAAAGCATCTGTTTTCAGAGAAAATTTACCTTCTTTGTTCGTCGCGGTATAATTGATGATGGATGAATCTTTTTCTTTAAGGAGATAAATGGTGGCGTTTTCCACTGGTTTTTTATCAGAATCAGACACCTTTCCGTTAATGGATAAATTTTGCCCGTACAGGACCATACTATTGAATGCTAATACCAGCAGCCATAAGATTTTCTTCATTCAGTGCTTTCTTTGAAGGCGTAAAAATATAAAAAAACATCCCCGATTGGGGATGTCTGTATTGATTTTTTTTCAAAAAATTAATTTCCGAAAAATTATGCTTTTAAATACCTTGAATAAGCATAGCCTTCCTGACCATCGTCAGTCTTTACTTTCCACCAGTCATCAGAAGTCTGCTCGATTAAAGTTACAGAAGAACCTTTAGCAGCTTTTCCTACTACAGCAGCTTCCGTAGAAGGCTCCTGTCTGATGTTTAGGTTAGAATCTTCCGTAGCTACCGTTAAAGCAGCACCTGAAGTTAATCCTGCAACCTGTACATCAATGTTGATGTCTGAAGCTGAATACGTAGAGTCGATAGTTCCCAGAGCATTCCATACTGCGTCTTTTGCAGCCGTGTTGGAAGCGCTTCCTGAAACATAAAGGATACCGTCCTGCTCCTGAACCTGAAGATTAGAAATTCCTGCAGACTGAGCTGCTGAAACTACACTTGAATATTTATCTTGTAATGTACTCATCTTAAAATTATTTTACCACTAGGTTATTGTTATACTTTCCGATTTTCAAAGCATCTACAGATTCTTTGATTTTTCTTGCCTGAAGACCAGAAACATTTCCTGTAAGCGTAAGCTGTCCGTTCACAACCTCAACTTTTACAGAAGGGAAATCTTTAACCGCATCCTGAACTTTTTTCTGAACTGCTGGATCTACAGCAGAAGCAGTTTCAACCGGTGCTACAGCAACTGGTGCTGCTACAGTAGACATATCCATTACCTCTTTTACTCCGTTGATAGCTTTTAATTTAGTGATCATAGCATCCTTAGACTGCTGGTCAGCGAAAGTTCCGCTTAAGTGAGCCACTCCTTCTTTTACTTCAACAGAAGCATTGGGATTAGAAGTCACGACAGTTGTAGCCTGAGTCTGAAGATCGGCATCAGAAATCTTCTTTTTACAAGAAACCGCTCCAAAAGATATAGCTACAGCTAATGCAGCCATTGCGATAGTTTTTTTCATAGTTGTATATTTATTAATGTTGTTAATACAATCAAATGTAATAATAAAATTTGTACCAAAAGAATAAAAACTCAATAAATGTTTCTTAAATTTTTTGCAATATTTTCGGAATCAGCGATTTAATTTTAATGTATTATAATCTTAATCTAAACTTAACCCAGATTCATACAAAATCTTGTACCAATTGAAAAACTATTATATTTGTGGGAATTGAACTATATATATGAAAGGACAAAATAAACTTTTTATAGCCATTATCGTTGCGCTTATTCTGGGAGTAGGAATTGGAGGGGTGATACACACCCAATATCCTGAAAGTGCGGAACCCTTTTCCAAGAATATTAAACTCCTCGGAACTGTTTTTATCAGGCTGGTACAAATGATCATCGCGCCGCTGGTTTTCACCACACTTGTTGTGGGAATAGCCAAAATGAGCGATATCAAAATGATCGGAAGGGTAGGAACCAAAGCCATGTTATGGTTTATCTCCGCTTCACTGGTTTCTCTCTTTATAGGACTGATGCTGGTCAACTGGCTGGAGCCCGGGCATGTGACTAAACTGCCTATCCAGGATGCCGCTGCTGCAGAAGATCTTCTGAAAAGCAGTAAAGGTTTTTCTCTGGAAGACTTTGTAAAACACATGATCCCTAAGAGTTTATTTGAAGCTTTTGCCACCAACGAGGTACTTCAGATCGTGGTTTTTTCCATTATGTTTGGAGTGGCCCTTGCTAATTTAGGCGAGGACTATTCAAAGCCGGTGGTTAAATTATTTGACATCATCGCCCATGCGATCCTTAAAATGGTAGGCTACATCATGTGGTTCGCTCCGTTTGGAGTTTTAGGATCTATTGCCGCTGTAGTGGCCATGAATGGGTTTAAAATATTTGAAGTCTACGCAGTTTATCTGAGAGACTTCTTCTTTGCCTTAGCCGTTCTGTGGCTTGTGCTTCTATTGGTCGGTTACCTGATCTTAGGAAACCGTCTTTTCGAATTGCTGAGAAGAATTAAAGCACCATTACTGATCGCTTTCTCTACAACGAGTTCAGAAGCTGTTTTCCCTAAACTGGTAGAAGAATTAGAAAAATTCGGTTGTAATAACAGAGTGGTTTCTTTTATCTTACCATTAGGATATTCGTTTAACCTGGACGGAAGTATGATGTACATGACGTTTGCGTCCATCTTTATTGCGCAGATCTACGGTATCGAAATGTCATTGGGTCAGCAGATCACCATGCTTTTGGTGTTAATGCTTACTTCAAAAGGGATTGCCGGAGTTCCGAGAGCTTCACTGGTAATTATCGTGGCCACCTGTTCCATGTTTGGAATTCCACCGGAAGGTATTGCATTGATCCTGCCAATCGACCATTTCTGTGATATGGGAAGAAGTATGACGAATGTATTAGGAAATGCACTGGCTACTTCTGCTGTTTCCAAATGGGAAGGGCAGCTTGAAAATACGCCTCAGGAAGTTTAAGAGTCATGACAAAGGAGCTTTTGCAGCGTCATAAAGAAAATGTTCTTGAAAAAGGCTTCACGGTCATTCATTCGGTTTTTTCTGATGAGGAAATTGAAAAGATCATTGAGGTGATTCAAAATGTGGACACCTCAAAGGAAAATTTCAGAAAATCTGATGATCTGTTTGCGGTAAGACAATTCTTAAAAGAAGTTCCGGATGTGAAAGACCTGGTGTTTAATGATGCTATTAAAACCATTGTCAGAGAGCTTTTCGGAAAACAATATGTTGCGGTAAAAAGCATTTATTTTGATAAACCGGAAACGTCAAACTGGTATGTCGCCTATCATCAGGATCTGACCATCTCAGTCGATAAAAAACTGGAAATGCAGGGATTCGGACCATGGACGACCAAGAAAAATCAGTTTGCCGTACAGCCGCCTCTGCCTATCCTTGAAAATATCTGTACCATCAGAATCCATCTGGATGATACCGATGAACATAACGGAGCATTAAAAGTAGTTCCGGGATCTCATGCCAAAGGAATCTACAGACCGGAAACCATTGATTGGAACACGGAAACTGAAGAAATCTGCAACGTGGAAAAAGGAGGGATTATGATCATGAAGCCTTTAACACTTCATGGTTCAAACAGAACAACAGACGGAAGAAGGAGAAGGGTAATCCATATAGAATTTTCTGATATGGAACTGCCACAGCAGCTGAAATGGTCTGAAAAATTGAATTAAAATCCAGCATAAAATGGAATCAGACAAAGATCAATTTCCGGCTATTGAATCCAAAATTTCTAAAGGCTGGACTTTGGCTGTTAAAACTGTTTTTTCAATATTCGCCGTATTGACACCCCTGATGACGATTATGATGGCATGGCTTACTGTAGATTCAAAAATCAATATTGAACTGAAAATTTTAATGGTTCTATTGGCGATACTCGTTACAGCATTATTTGTATGGCTTCTTATCGTAAAAGTAAAAGAAAAACCAAGTGCGAAAATAATTCGGACCATGGTGGACAGAGCAGGAATTCATTATTACAGCAATCAGGGTTTAGTAAAATCAGTACAATACAACCAACTGATGCCGCATCCGGATAACGGAAAATATGACGTATTTATCAATCTTGATCAGACCGATACCAATATGGACTTGTGTTATTACGTATCCGATGAAGAGTCAGATAAAGTAGTCATAAAAGCATTATCCATAGAAGCAGAATCTGTAATTACTAATGGAAATTCATTAAGAAAACATTTCATAAAAGGAATCACTTTTTTTAGACCCGACCTGAAAATATCTCCTGGTGTTTTGGATTTGTACAGGTTAAAGAAAGAATTGAATAATAAATCTGCTACAACTTATTAAAAGATAAATCATAAAGATGATTTAAGTCTGCATCAGCTCTTGAAAATCTTTAATAAAAACCAATCCCTTCGAAAAACTCGAAGGGATGTTTTTTTACCAGTAATTGGAAATGATATTTTTATATTGGTCTTTTGAATTTTTCTTATGATAAAAAAGTAAGATGAGAAATTCTTTTTTATCCGAGCTATTTGAAAACATTGGTCTGTCAACAATCATTTTTCTTTTTATGACATCCTCAATTATCTTGTCCTGACTGCCAAAACCAGTAATGGTGACAATTTCATCAATTTTAGACGATTCATTGATCTTTACTCTGTAAATGGCAAAGGATTGTTTCGGCTGAAAATCTTTAATTTTTGATAAATCTGTTTGACCAATGTCACTTGTCCCATCTTCACAAAAGGTAAATGTAAGACCTGTAAATTTGTATCTATTTTTATCTAAATAAGAAAAAGTTTTCTTTAAATTTTCAAGCTCAGAATTTTCATCTTTTGAAGACCTAGCGCTTAATTTAGATTTTGGAGTGCAGGAAGAAATGGTGTAGCTGTTGCTACCGGCCCCACTTAATAAGATCAAATATCTTTCGTTGGGCTCTATATCAATTTCACAGGCAGCAGAGTGTGAATTTCCGATTAATCCTCTTACAGTTAATGTTTTAAATTCTGTTCCCTTGTATAATTTTTCAAATTCAACATCTGCTTTATATGTTCTCTGTTCAATATTTTCATCATAAACTTTTATAATTTTGATAACACCTACAACATTAGCATTTAAATACTCCTGTGGTAAAGGATCTCTTACACATTTACAGGCTGATACTTTTATGACACTTGAGAGAACGAAGAATAGTAATAATAGTTTTTTCATTTATAAGAAGGTTTTATTTCACAGAAATCTCATCAATAAAAATATAGGCCTCACCACCGGCGCCCTGATGCCATTCCGGAAGTTTTCCATAATAATAGGCTTTTACCTTGATGTAGCGGGCTTCGGTCGGAAGAATTTCTGTTCCGAAATCTTTGATCTGTACTTTTTCGTCTTTAGCGTCAATCGTATTGTCAATGCTTTTCAGAAGGATAAAGTCTTTCCCGTTCATCGATGCGTAGTATTCCACTTTTTTAGGCATTAAAATCCACGCTCTGCTGTCCTGAAGATAGGTAGAAGATAATTTTGTGATCTGCTGAGGTGATTTTAAATCAATCACAGCTTCAAAATCCTGTCCCTGATAGCCATGCCATTCTCCTTTTCTCCAGTTCACATCACCCTTGATGCCATCTATAAGTGCCAGTTTTCCATTAGCAGTATATTGCGGCGTTGGTTTTGAATGGATGATAATATCCCAGTAATTTGGTCTTCTGTTAAAATTAGCGACCGTCACAGAACTCTTTTCACCATTTCTTTCCGAATAGGCATGCACCTGAGTCGTTTTACTGATGGTGAAAGGGCCTTTATACGCTGAAAAGGTTTTTCTTACATTCGCATCATCTGAATTCATGGTCATATAATAGACTTTATCACCTGGATTCAGTGGAGTGATCTGTACTTTGGATGAGAAATCGAAGATCCTGTCGGAGGCGATCACTGGTGATGCAGTCAGCTGTGTATATTTGAAATCTTTTGCCGGTTGGCTATTTTCAAATCCTAATTTTTGAAGATCAGATTTGCTAGTGTTTTTTGTAATAACTTTTGTGGTGCCGTCTTCCAGATGAATTTTAACCTCATCAAAATACGGTGTCGTTGTCTGCCACTCCGGAAGCCCGGGAGTCACGGAATAAATTCCCATCGAGCTCAGAATGTACCATGCGCTCATCTGCCCGCAGTCTTCATTTCCGATAAGCCCGTCCTGTGTATTTTTATAGAAGTTGTCAAGGATATATTTGATCTTGGCATCTGTTTTTTCAGGCTTTCCTACATAATTGTACAGATAAGCGATATGATGACTCGGTTCATTTCCCTGGGCATATTGTCCCATCAGACCCGTAATGTCTACCTGCTCTCTGCCCGTTGTTTTATCCGGTGCTGCGAAAATAGCATCAATGAATTGTTCAAATTTTTCTTTTCCGCCATGAGCGGCAATCAGTCCTGGAATATCCTGCTGGACAGAATAGGAATAATGCCATGAGTTTCCTTCCGTATAATTATTGTTCACTTCTCTTGCATCAAAAGGTTCATACCAGTTTCCGTTCTTTCTCGGCTGCATAAAGCCGCTGTTTGGGTTATATAGGTTTTTCCAGTTCTGAGAACGTTTCATGAAATACTGATAATCTTCTTTTTTGCCTAAAATCTTAGCCATTTGAGCGATACACCAGTCGTCGTAGGCATATTCTACCGTTTTGGAAACACTTTCATGTTCATCGTCAATGCTTATATAATGGTTCTGTTTGTAAGCATTTAAACCGAAAATATCCTGCATGGCAGAGTTTTTAGAGGCTTCAAATGCTTTTTCATAATCAAACCCTTTAATTCCTTTAGCCATCGCATCTGCAATCACGGAAACAGAGTGGTAGCCGATCATACATTCCGTTTCATTGGAAGCAAGTTCCCACACCGGAAGTTTTCCGCCCTGCTCATACTGTTTGATAAAAGTATTGATGAAATCTGCTGTTCTTTTTCTGTCGATCAGAGTCATCAGCGGATGGGCAGCCCTGAAAGTATCCCAAAGCGAGAATACGGAATAATAGTCAAACCCTTTTGTGGTATAAAGCTTATTATCGCGGCCTCTGTATCTTCCGTCCACATCCAT
This sequence comes from Chryseobacterium sp. OV279, assembly GCF_900128945.1. Taxonomy (GTDB): domain Bacteria; phylum Bacteroidota; class Bacteroidia; order Flavobacteriales; family Weeksellaceae; genus Chryseobacterium. The sequence continues at coordinate 861,570 of NZ_FQUD01000001.1, forward strand.
ACTGATGTTCGGTTGGGTGAAAACGTGGTATAACGCGGTGTAAAAGACAGAAAGTTTATCCTTATCATCAGATTTAACTTCAATTTTTGAAAGTTCTTTGTTCCAATCGGTTTCGGCCTGTTTTCTTACCGCTTCAAAATCATTGGATTTTCCTTCTGCTAACATGTTTTTCTCTGTTCCCTCATAACCTGTAGGAGAGATTGCGACTTTTACACTGATCTTTTCTCCTTTTTTAACATCAGATGAAAAAGCCAGAGCCAGCTTGGTTCCTGTGAAAAGCTTGTCTTCGTTTTTTCCGTTAACCTCTTTTTTAGAGATTTTCATCGGTTTTGAAAACTCAATCCTGGCGTAAATATATTGGTTGGTAGCCCACGCTTCACTTCTCCTGAACACTTCGATGGTTTTATCATCAATAATTTTGACTTCACCTTCCAGGAGTTTATCCCTGTGGTTGAGGTCAAGAATGATATTAGCTGTTCCTGACTTGTTAAAAGTATATTCGTGATAGCCGACTCTTTGGGTAGTGGTCAGACGGACATCGATATTATTTTTGTCCAGTTTAACAGCATAAAATCCGGCCGAAGCTTTTTCATTTTTATGCGAAAACTTAGAAGAATAATCTTTGGAGTTTAAGCTTGTAGTTCCCATCGTAGGCATCAGCATGATATCTCCGTAATCTGAAACTCCGGTTCCGTTAAGATGCGTATGCGAAAAACCATAAATCACAGAATCCGAATAGTGATATCCGCTGCATCCGTCCCAGCTTCCGTCTATCCTGGTATCCGGTGAAAGTTGTACCATTCCGAAGGGAACAATAGCTCCCGGAAAGGTGTGACCGTGGCCTCCGGTTCCTATAAAAGGGTTAACATACTGGGAATAATTCTGGGAATATATGATCTGGGCAATGCATAAGGAGAAAACGGCCAGTCTTTTTTTCATATCATCAATTTATACCCACGAATATATTGAAAAAACAGCAGAACGGAATGTAATAAAAGAAAGTCAGGAATTGTCTTATTAAAAACTATTACTACAAAATACATGAAGAAAACATTAATTTCCATGGTTCTGCTGCTTCCGGTTCTTGCCTTTTCGCAGCGCATCACAGGAAAAATAACGCATACGGGGAATTCAGTTTCATACATAGAAATCGTAGCAGTAAAGGACAAAACCAGACAAACAGTTATTTCGGATGAAAAGGGAAATTATTCTTTAAAACTTCCGGATAACGGAAATTACAGTATCAAACTGATCCAGGACGGAGCAGAAGTATCCACGGCAGAGATTAGCGTTAACGGAGAGACGAAGCAGGATTTTTTCATTGAGACGAAGCAGGAAAAACAAATTGAAGGCGTCACACTTACCGCACGGAAAAAATTAATTGAAAGAAAGGCTGACCGTCTGATCTTTAATGTATCCAATTCTGTGGCTTCACAGGGAATGGATGGAGCAGAAGCATTATCAACGACCCCTTTGCTTAAAGTGGATGACAATGCAGGGATTTCAATCGTCGGAAAAAGCGGAGTCGCTGTGATGATCAATGACAGAATGCTGAACCTTTCAGGGAGTGAGCTGGTGACTTATCTTAAAAGCTTAAGATCCGAGAATATAGAAAAGATCGAGGTGATCACAACTCCTCCGGCAAAATATGAAGCGCAGGGAAACAGTGGGCTTATCAATATTGTTTTAAAGAAAAATCAGAATCTGGGCTGGAGCGGAAGTCTTACAACAAGCCTTCAGCAGCAGACTTACACCGGGTTTTCAAACAATGCAACAGTCAATTATCAAAATGAAAAGCTAAGGTCTTCACTAAAATTAAGGCATTATGATTATCAAAAACGTTCCTATGAAAACTATACCATTGAAGGTGCAGACGGTCTTAAAAGTTCGGATGAGAGACGGGACTTCGGAAATGGGCTAGGTGCCAATTTAAGTATTGATTATCAAATTAATGCTCAATCCAATGTAGGATTTATTTACGATTACGGTTTCGGGCATTCCAATATGGATGTTCAGAATACGTCGAGATATTTCCAGAACGGAATGTATACGAATACGCTGTCTACTTATGCGGAACATCGTGCTAATAGCCGTCAGCAGACGATAAGCGGATATTATGACCTTAAGTTTGGAAAGCAAGGGCATAAACTGAGCATTACCGGAAATTATTTTTCCAATATCCCGGAAAGTCTGATTGATTTTACCACTACGGAAAGTTCTGGTGACGATTTTGTGGTGAGAACACCTTCTACTGTTGATTATAAAATTTACTCAGGACAGGCTGATCTTACCTTGCCTTATCAGTTTGCAAAGATGGAAACCGGAGTCAAGTTCACCAATTTTGATAACAATTCAGATATTTCTTATCAGAATCTAACGAACGGAAATTTTATCACAGATCCTTTAAAAAGCAATGTATTTGAGTACAATGAAAAAAACTATGCCGCGTATGTCAGTTTTGAAAAAGAGTTTAATGAAAAATGGTCGGCAAAAGCAGGATTGCGCTATGAGTATTCCACGGTAAATGGTAATTCCTTAACTTCAGGACAGCAGACGGAAAACTCTTATGGAAAATTCTTTCCTACAGCTTATATCAGCTATAAAAGCAATGAAAACAATACTTTCAATTTAAATTATTCCAAAAGGATCAACAGGCCGGGATTCCGCGCGATCAATCCCTACCGATGGTATATCAATGTGAATTCTTACTTTACAGGAAATCCATTGCTGACGCCTTCTATCAACCATAATTTTGAACTTTCACACGTTTATAAAGGGAAACTGTCCACCTCTGCGTATTTCCAGAGAACGGTAGAGGCATTTGGGCAGCTGGCCAATCTACAAGGCGAAAACAGGATCAGCACATTTGCTAATTATTACAACCAGAACAGTATGGGAATCACGGTCAATTATTCTGATACGTTCTTTAAATTCTGGGAAGCCAATTATTCTACGGACATGTCTTATATGGAAACGAAAGTTTTTGATACTGATGCAGCTTCCAGAAAAGGAAACAGTTATAATTTTGATTTTCAAAACAACCTTTCGCTTAATAAAAGTAAAACGGTGCAGCTGATCTTGAATTACTGGTTCAGACTGCCTTCCAATTCTGGAAATTCCTATATGAATTACGCAGGACTTGTTACTGCGGGGCTTAAACTGAGCCTTATGGAAAAGACTTTGCAGATGAATCTATTGGTTTCAGATATCTTCAAACAGGGGAGAAGCCGTGGAGAAATCTATTATACAACAGGGACCCACTATTACAATAATTATTATGATGCCAGAAGGCTTACTTTATCAGCGACGTATACCTTTGGAAATAAAAAAGTGAAAGGGGCGGATCGTAATGTGAAGTTTGATGAGAAAAACAGGGCGAATTAAATTATAAACGAAGCCAGGTTTTGGCTAAAGCCGGATGAATTGGATGTATTTTGTTAAACGGGCTAAAGCCCGTTTCTATTGAATATGATAGGTTGTATGATTTAAAAAGGGAAATGTTTATTAGTTCTTTTGACTACAGATGTCTACGGATCCTATTCTGAATAAAATCATTGATTTTTTTTAAGAACTTATGTGATCTTCTTATTTGCAAAGCTTTTCAGCTTCAAATAACTTAAGTGTAAAAAACTTTTGCACCTTTTGTGGTAAAAAACTTAAACTTCGCCTTCGAAAATATCATGTAAATAATCTTGCTGATGACGTTCTGTACGGTCTGTGCCCAGAAATTTTTTCCAGGATTGGGACTCGTGGTAGACAATGCCCATTTCCCATACGCAGTACGTTGGAAGATGAATTGTATTTCTGTCCCAGACTTCAAAAGTTCCGGAACCATCATAGTAAACACTTTCCCAGAGTTCGTTTTCGCTTCTCCAGGTACAGACTAAAAGTAAATATTTTTCGCCGCATCTGTGCATGATGACAAATCCGAGATCTTCTTTGTTCTGAAAATTTTCAACAGCATTTTCAATACATATTTTAGCATTATGGATATCCTGAGATGAAACAGCGGCCGGATCCTCTGCAAGATCATACCATTTGAATCGGGTCTTTCCGACGGTGAAAATTCCCTTCGGAGAAGCATATTTAGAAGGATAAGCGGTAGAATTCATAAGTAATATTTTACGATGGTGAATGGGTGTGATAAAGATGAAGATAAGAAATAGGAAAGACAGCTCTTTTGTCATCTTATTTATCACATGGGGTTATAGATTTTATTGATTCTAAATTATCGAAAAAATGCGTAAATTTGTGAACAATTTATATTTAGTATGTTGACGAAAGAACAGGTTCAGGATTTCCTTAAAGAGATAGAAGTAGACGATTTGGTGAGTAACTTTCAAATCATGGGTAACGATGTGTATATAGACATGACCGCCCATTCACCGGCAATGCACGAAAAGAAAAAGCTGGAGGCAGCGATGAAGCAGGCTTTTGCCAGTGAGTTTGGAGAAGATATTCACTTAAAACTTAAAATCGTTTCTCCGGAACCGAGTGAGATCCAGCTAAGCCAGATCAAAGGGAAACAGATCCCTGGAATTCAGAATATCATTGCTATTGCATCCGGAAAAGGAGGCGTAGGAAAATCTACAGTGGCAGCAAATATGGCAGTTACTTTAGCGAAGATGGGTTTCAAAGTAGGATTACTGGATGCCGATATTTACGGACCGTCTGTTCCTACCATGTTCGATACGGAAGGTGAAAAGCCGATTTCTGTAGACGTTGACGGAAAAAGTAAAATGAAACCTGTTGAAAACTATGGGGTAAAAATGCTTTCTATCGGTTATTTCTCAGGAGCCAATCAGGCAGTAGTCTGGAGAGGTCCAATGGCTTCAAAAGCTTTGAACCAGATGATCAGAGATGCAGCCTGGGGAGAACTTGATTTCTTACTGATTGACCTTCCTCCGGGAACAGGAGATATTCATTTATCCATCATTCAGGAAGTACCTGTAACGGGTGCCGTGATCGTAAGTACACCTCAACACGTAGCTTTGGCAGACGTAAGAAAAGGAATCGCGATGTTCCAGATGGAAAGTATTAACATTCCGGTTCTTGGATTAATCGAAAATATGGCGTATTTTTCGCCGGAAGAACTTCCTGATAACAAGTACTACATCTTTGGAAGACAGGGAGCTCAGTATCTTGCTGAAGATCTGGGAATTCCGGTACTGGGAGAGATCCCGTTGATTCAGAGTATCAGAGAAGCCGGAGACGTAGGAAGACCTGCTGCGCTTCAGGAAGGTTCTAAAATTGAAGGAATCTACACCGAAACGGCAAGAAAAATGGTAGAAAGTCTACTGGAAAGAAATAAAAATCTTCCCCCTACAGAAGCTGTAAAGATTTCAACGATGGCGGGTTGCTCGCCGAAAGCTAAAAAATAATTATTTTCAATTAAGTTTGAAAAAAGCCGAATTGAACTAAAGAAATATGGAAACAAATATAACACACGAAGATACAGTAACGAGAGTAATGGAAGCTCTGGAAAGCATCAGGCCGTTCCTGAACAAGGATGGAGGTGATATCGAGCTTATTGACGTGAAGGATAACCAGGTTTTTGTAAAACTTTTGGGGAACTGTTCCGGATGTTCGCTGAATTTCTCAACCCTAAAATTAGGTGTAGAAAATACCATCAAGCAACATGCTCCGGAAATTCAAAAAGTAATCAATGTAGAGTAAAAAATTACACGAAATATTTTTTAAAGACAGGTTTTTTTAGCCTGTCTTTTTTTTGTTCTGATTTCAAACTGATTGGGGTAGAAATTTCACAGATTTTCATGTGAATGATAGCGGTATACAATTTTATCGGAGATAAAATCTTTGCGCCTTAAAGCAGCATTATACTCAAATATCTTTGCGCCTTTGCGTGAAACCAACTTTCCACATCCAATTAATCCACTCTATATTCCCACAAATAAAAGACCTGATAATAAATTACCAGGCCCTAAAAACAACATTAGAAAAATATAAATTATGAGTTTTGTGCTAAAAACTGTTTGTAGTTTTCTTCGTTTTCGAAATAAGCCACTTCTCCTTCATCACTGACCATCACAATGTATGCATTGGCTTTATCCACTTTCTTTCCGGTAAACGGATCTACCGCTTCTCTCACGCTTGGATCATTCGGAATCTTTTCTACGCACATTTCGCAGCAGCCATAGTACATCTTTCCACCGTGAGGAACTTCCATCTGCTTTTTGCCCATATAGGCATTGTTTACCATGCAGACGGTTTCACTCGGGACATGATCTCCCTTTTTATATGTTCCGGTAGCGGCAACTGGCTGTACTTTTTGTACAGGTTGTGGTTCAGGTTTCGGCGTGTTCTTTTGTTTTTCATGACCACACGCGTATAAAACGACTGATCCGAAGATAATGATGACTGTGTTTTTGAATATTGCTTTCATTTTGATGTTATTTAATTAAACTTCCTTCTAAAATTTCTTCATTTCCTTTTTTAATGATCTTATCGCCTTCGGTGAGTTCCCCGAAAACTTCAATCATATCATTCAGGACTCTTCCTTTTTTTACAGGAACAAACCTGGTTTTGCCACCTTCATTCCTGATGATGTAAATTCCCATATTACTTTCCACCAAAGCTGATCTCGGAATAAAGAAAGTAGCTTCCTGATTTTGCAGGGGAATGACGGATTCTGCGATCATAAACGGCTTTAATTCCCGTGAATGATTAATAAAATCAGCCTCAATTTTCTCCGAGCGAAGCTTTACATCCAATGAACCCGACTTCCTTGAAATCCGGGCTTTAAAACTTTTCTCAGGCATCGCATTGATCCTGAATGAAATGGTATCTCCCGTTTTCAGGTATTGAACACTTGCTTCAGGAACAGAAAGGCTCAGGCGAAGTTTGGACGTATTTTGAATGACCATCAATGGAGCGCCGCCGTTCGGACCTACATAAGCGCCGAGGTCTACACTTCTTTCCGTAATAATTCCGCTGAAAGGAGCACGGATCACCAAATATTGATTGATGTCCTGCAGTTCCCGGTAGGCTGACTTTGCGGCATTAACCTGCGCCTGATCTGACAGTTTTCGGGCAGTGATCTGATCCAAGGCATCTTTAGCAATAGCTCCTTTCGTTTCATTCGCCCGGTACATTCTGTCGTAATTGGATCTTGTAGCAGCATAAATCGCTTCCTGCGCCTGCCATTTAGATTTGGCATTGGCGGCCTGTGACTGGATCTCAGGAGCATCCAGAACCATTAAAACCTGTCCTGCGCTCACATATGAACCAATGTCCGCATTGATCTTTTTCACATATCCGGGTATTTTGGCAAATAAAGCGGTTTCCTGATCCGGAATCAGTTCGCCGGCCAATTTTAATTCAACTTTCGGATTGCTCTTTTTGATCTCCACAGTTTCCATGCTGTGCATCATGGGTTTGGCTTCTTTGGACATATCCATCGGCTTTTCCTCTTTACAGGAAGCCGGAATACTCATAAGTCCTATTGTAATGGCTGTATATATAATGTTTTTCATTGAAGTAAAAATTAAGAGTTGGGATTTAAATAATGAATGCTTTCTTCGTCTTCAGGATCCAGTGATGGCGAAATAATTCCCGCATTTTTCTGCATCCACCCGAAAACCAGCGGAAGGATAACGAGAACAGAGAATGTGGAGAAAATCAGTCCTCCGATAACGGCTCTGCCCAAAGGCGAAACCTGGTCGCTTCCTTCTCCGAAACCGATAGCCATCGGAAGCATTCCTGCCGCCATAGCCAGTGTCGTCATGATGATAGGACGGATCCGGAGTTTGGCTGCTTCAAGTCCCGCTTCCAAGGCATTCCCTGTGGATTTTCTGATGGTCTCCGCATTACTGATCAATAAAACAGCATTGGCAATGGAAACTCCAATGGACATGATCAGCCCCATATAAGACTGTAGATTCAGCGTTGAGCCTGTCAGATTCAGCAGGGCTAATGAGCCAACGACTACAAACGGAACCGTCGTTAAAATAACAAGCGATACCCGGAAAGACTGGAACGTAGCAGACAGCATCAGAAAGATCACCACAATAGCAATCAGAAGTCCGGAAGCCAGGCTGCTTAACGTCTCATCCAGTACCGGAGCCATTCCGGCCACTTCGATATTGACTCCTTTCGGAAGTTCGCCCAATGATTCAATAGCTTTTTTTACATCTTTGGAAGCCTGTTCCAGGTCTGTTTTGTGTGTATTGGCGGTCACTGTTGTATAGCCCATCGTTCCAAGGTTATAACTTTCTCCCAACTCTTTTGTTGAGGTGATGGAAGCGACATCTCCCAAAACCGGACGGTCTGAATTCTTAGACAGAGGAAGATTGGCCAGTTCCTCTTTGCTGTTCAGGATATTTTGAGGAGTCTGCACCTGTACATCATAGGCAATGCCCATCATACCGCCAACCCAGAAATTTTTATTGGTATACCTGGTTGAAGCTGTGGCTGCTACCAATGATTTTGCGATATCCTGAGCATCCAGTCCCAATTGCGCCGCACGAACCCTGTCTATATTGATTTGCAGGGCAGGATAGTTCATGGATTGCGGAATCTGCTGATCGCGCAGGTATTTGATTTCTTTCAGTTTGACTAAAAGTTTTTCGGCATACATCCGGTTCATCTTTTTCATCATTCCCGAAACCCTTACTTCAATAGGATTATTGGCTCCCTGGCTGAGAATTTTTTCAGTCAGTTCGATAGGTTCAAAAGAAATCTGCAGATCGGGCATTTTTTCTTTGTAATACACCCGAAGTTCATCTTTCATTTCGTCTGAATTTCCTTTAAACTCTTTTAAAGCAACCTGCATTAATGCTTCATGCGGCCCGGCGTTGTATAAATAAATAGGACTCACCGCAAACGTCGATGGATGCTGACCTATGAATACGGAAGAGATCGCAATATTATCTTTTCCTACCTTATTTTTAAGATGTTCAAGAAATTTTTTCACCTTTATTTCGGTGACTTCAATCCGGGTTCCCTCAGCAGCTTTTATTCGCACCTGAAACTGTCGCGAATTGACTGATGGAAGGACATCTTTCCCGGTAATCTGATAAAGCCCGAATCCTGCACATAAAGCAGCAGCAAGACTTATACTGACAATGATTTTCCTGCTTTTCATCAATGAAGATAGAAACCTGACAAAGCGGTCACGGAAACCGCTGAACCAGTCCGGCTTGTGATTTTCACAGGTTTTTGGATCGTGTTTCATCATCCAGTTGGCCATCACCGGAACAAACGTCTGCGAAAGGACAAACGATGCAATCATCGAGAAACCAATCGCCATCGCTAAAGGCATAAATAAAGATCCCGGAATTCCACTCATCATCAATGCCGGAGCAAATACCGCCAGAATACAGAGCATGATCAGCAATTTTGGAAAAGCAATCTCTTTACACGCATCCCAAATTGCCTGAGTTCTGGTTTTACCCATCGCAAAATGCTGGTGAATATTTTCGATAGTAACCGTACTTTCGTCAACCAGAATTCCAATGGCCAGTGCAAGACCTGACAATGACATGATATTGATCGATTGTCCGAATAGTTTTAAAAACAGGACGCCTGAAATAATGGAGATCGGAATGGTCAGAATAACGATCAGGGCTGCACGTCTGTCTTTAAGGAATAACATCACCATCAATCCTGTGAGCAAAGCACCCAGAACGCCTTCAATGATGAGACTTTTTAAAGCATTGGAAATATAAACCGACTGGTCAAATTCATAGGAAATTTGTACACCTTCTGGCATATTTCTCTGAATTTTTGGGAGTGCTTCCTTCAGTTTGTTCACTACTTCCAGTGTGGAAGCATTGCTGGCTTTTGCAATATTGATATAAACGGAGCGTTTTCCATCAATTAAGGCATATCCCGTAGCAATATCGGCACCGTCTTTTACTGTGGCCACATCCCGGATATACACATTGTCTGCTGTTCCTTTAAAGAGAGGAATATCTCCAAGCTCTTCCACCTTTTTTACCGTATTATTCGTTGGGGTTAAATAATTGGTATCACCGATGTACACATTTCCGGAAGGAGACGTAATATTGTTTCGGCTAATGGCTTCTACCACCTGTTCAGGCGATAAGCTGTGCGCACGGAGTTTGTAAGGATCCACATTGATCTCTATCGTCCGCGGACTTCCTCCAAACGGGGGAGCAGTAGTAAGCCCCGGAATTTTAATTAAGAAAGGTCTCGCGTTGAAATTCGCAATATCCTGCAGCTGGTTATTGGTCTGCGTACTGCTTCGGAAAACCAGTTGTCCCACGGGTTGTGAAGACGAGTCGAAACGGATGATAAAAGGAGGCGGTGCTCCCGGTGGCAGAAATACCTGGGAACGGGTGGAAAGGGCATTGATCTGGGCAATGGCTTCTCCCATATTCGTTCCTTCATAAAAATTAACTTTCATCAGGGTCAATCCCTGTGTGTTTTTAGATTCTATACTTCTGATTCCGTTCGTGAACAAAAGCATATTAACATACATTTTGGTGAAATAGCCTTCCATCTGCTGCGGAGTATATCCGTTAAAGGAATGGGCTACATACACTACCGGAAGGTCCATTTCCGGAAGAATATCTACTTTTACATCTTTGGCCGCCTTGATTCCGAAGAACAGCAGGCCGAGTACCAATACCATTACAGATATCGGTCTGCGCAATGCAAACTTTATAAGATTCATGTTTCTGTTTTTGGGTTAGTGAATAATGGCTTTGGTGATGATCGAAATGTCACCTTTTGAAGCAGCAATGAGTACGGTGGCCTGCCATGAATTGTTTTTAGCAATTTCATAATTGATCTCAGCACGGTTCAGCAGGTATAAAGCCTGCGTAAAATCCACAATGGTGGTGAGTCCGTTCTCATATAAAGCTTTCTGCTGGTGGTAGGCATCTGTTGCGGCTTCCATCTGTACTTTGGCTTCCGTTACTTTAGCCAAAGCATTTTTGAATTTCGATTCTGCGAGACTCTGTTGATTGGTCAGCTCCTGTTGAAGCACCTGGTGGTCAAAATCCAGAGTCTTAGTCATCAGTTTTTGTTCATTAACCTTAGAACTGTTCCTGTAAAAATCGGTAAGATTCCAGCTTACATTCAATCCGAAGATATAATTCATCCGGTCTACGCCGGCTCCTTTTAAATACGATGGAGAATAGGCGGTATTATCCTGAACATAATTCCATCCAAAGCCTGATCCGCGTCCCTGAAAAACCCCGAAAAGAGAAAGAGATGGAAGTCCTGTAGTCAACAAATGAGCTTCCTGAATCTTGCTTTTATTCAATTTTTGGGTGATGAAGAGCATATTCGGATGTTGTTCCAAAGAAGAATTTTCAGAGGTTGTTAAAGGAATATTTTCACTGAAATAATGGTCCAGCTGATACTCTGTGAAATTTTCAGCTAAAAGATCTGCCAATTTTTTATTGTACTCCAGAACATGATCATCGGCATTAATAATCGCGGTCCGGGCATTAGACATTTCCGCTTTTGCAAGTGAGGCATCCACTTCCGGAATTAATCCGCTTTCTGCCCTCGCTTTGGCAATGGTATAGATTACTTCGGTGCGTTTATGATTTTCCAGCTGTACATTTTCCAGCCGCTGGCTTACCAAAAGATTAAAATAGGCACCGGCTGCTTTGATCTGGTGCTGAAAAATTTCCTGGCTGAGATCAGATTTCTGAACTTCCACATCGGCTGTTTCCAGCTGTTCTTTGGTTTTCAGACGTCCGAAGGTGTAGACATTCCAGTTGACATTAGCCAAATATAAACTTCCAAATGCAGCATTCCAGTTCTGTTCTGCCAGAGGCATTGAGGTAGAAGCTACCCCGAGACCGCCCTGGCTGTACATTGGGCCGTTCTGTGCATTGATGGTTCCGAAGTTTTGTTGTGCCATCAGGGTAACCTCAGGCAGGTAATAGGTTTTCTGAAGATTGAGCCGTTCATGGGAAGCTGCGATATTCACTTCCTTTTTTTTGATAGACTGGTAGTTTTTCCCGGCTTTCATCAGTACATCCTCTAAGCCGGTCTGCTGTCCAAAGAACATGGCGGGGCAGCCCAGCAGTATGATGAGGGCATTATATTTTGAATTCATAAGATTGATTTAGAATGAATATTGAAAATAGGATCCCGCATTCGGGATGACAAAATTCAATACGATTCTAAATTCTGTAAACGCAATGGAGAATGTAGAGGGAAGGATAATTAAAGTGATCTTCGGCGAAATCAAAGAGGGTGGAAGTCTTTTCTGAGTATAATGCTGAAACTTCGAATACCGTTCCCAAATTATGATAGGGAATAGAAGCCGCGAGAAATTTAACCGGTAAGTTTTTGTGGGAAGAGGTCAGGTTATCTGCTCGGTACACCTTTTTGACTTCTAATTTGCAGCATTTTCCGTGGTTTTTCTCTTTGTTGCTACTGCATTTTGGACAGTCCATATCGGACAGGTTTTTTAGTCCTACGTGGAGTTCACTTGAATTTCCCTTACATACATGCTTACTCGTAGTAAATCCCGAAGAAATTATTACGTAAAGAAGCAGGAAAAACAGGTGGAATACTCTTTTCATTTCGCGGGATAAAATTAGAGGTAATCCAGGATGTGGTGTTATAGAATTCTGGCGGAAGTTTATACTTTTACGGATTTTTCAAGGGATGAAATCAATAAAGCCCGGATTATAAATCCAAGCTTTAAGTTTTTAACTGAAAAAGTATATATGATTGCTGCTTTACGGCATCATTAATTTTTCATCAGCTTTTTTGTTATTATTTTTCCGCTAACAAATTCTGTTTTCAGGAAGTAAATGCCTTTCGTGAGAGATGAAATGTCAGAATTATTTTCGCTTAAAGTTTTTAGCAGTTTTCCGTCTGAAGAGTACAGTTCGATTTTTCTTATTTTCTCTTTTGAAGAATACACCAGATTCGATTTGGCTGGATTTTCAAACGAAACAGAGCTTTCATTTTGGACTTCATGCGCTGATAAAACAGATGCAGATGCATTGTATTTTGCGACTACATAATGCCATGTATTGGTGGCGGGGTCTTTTTTGTCACCTCCTACATAAACGGTATTATCTTCTGCCAAAACGGAAGTATAATTTCCTTGAGTGAGGGCTGTTTCTTTATAGGAGTTTTGAGAATTTAGAGGGATTATATTCCCTGAATAATCATAGCTTACGATGAATGGAGTGTCTGTAGAAGATGTTCCTACAAAATATATTCTATTTCCCGCAAAGCCAAAGTTCGTGTACACATCAAGCGTATTATTGTCATGAGTCAGTGAAGTGATATTAGACATAGTTCCATTAGGATTAATGTTGTAGAAAACATCGCTGTCTAAATCCAAGGTGCGGATATTGCTGCCCGGAGCCTGTTTTGAAAAGTAATTTCCTGAATCCGGGTAGGTAAAGGTTCCATTGGTCCCAAAAGTACTAACAGGCGTTGAAGTGGTACTTATTTTATCAATTTTATTGTCGTAAAAGGCAAGTATATCAGAATTCGACAGTTGAATATTTCCACTGTTAGACTGGCTGATACTTCCATTATTGCCGTAGGAACTATCGATACTTCCATTCGAAGATAGCTTAATGAACCTGCTTCCTGTCGTGAGAATGATTGAGTGATCAGCAAGAACGACCGTATTGTTATACCTGAAGCCGTTCATTCCGTCATGAGAGGTTTTAAATTCGCCATTATTTCCAAAACTGGTATCTAAAACACCATTAAGATCATATCTCAGAATACTTGTTTCAGAAGAAGCATCATTGGATGTTTTTTGAAAAGTTACCAGAATTTTATCATTTCCCTGGGATATGACATTAAAATCACTTATATAATCCGGGAGTGTTAATACTCCGCTATTTCCAAATCCTGTGTTTAAAGTGCCATCAAGATTTAATTTGTAAATTTTATTGGTAGTCATTAATCCTGATGAGGCAATGTCTTTTCCATAAGCAAATATTTTATTGTCGGAACTCAATGAAATTTGAAGATCATCTGCTTCACCAATCAATGGAAACGAAACAATACCTCCATTTCCGAAACTGGAGTCTAAATGAATGGTCTGAGCATTGATGTTCATGTAAAAAACAGACATCAGGGCTAAACTCGTAAAAATTTTATTCATAGTTATAGTAAAGCCGCGAAGGTATTGAAAAATTATCCCCTTTGAAAGGACTTTAGAGCGTTTTCAGATAAATAAAAATGGCTTTTTTTAAACCATACAAATCGATATTCTATAGGTCTGTTTTATGCCGTTTTTTATTGGTTTTATTGATTTTTTTTAATTATATTTGTGAAAAACGCATCTTATGTTTGAATTTCTGCAAAATCTAGAACCGCTTCAGCAGGGGTTCTGGTATACGGCCATCGCAGCCAGCTTTATCTTTCTGATTCAAACGGTTCTTACTTTTGTCGGAGGCAGCCACGGAGATGTGGTTCACGCTGATTTTAGCGGTGACAGTCATGCTGACAGTCCTTTTCAGTTATTTTCTTTCAGAAACCTTATTAATTTTCTTTTAGGGTTCGGATGGAGCGGCGTGGCATTCTATGGATCCATAGGAAATAAGTCGCTGCTGATTTTTGTTTCTGCGCTTGTAGGGGCTGGATTTATCTTTTTATTCTTTATCCTTATCCTTCAGATTATGAAACTCACGGAAGACAATACCTTTAAAATGGAAAATCTTATCGGTAGAGCAGGAGAAGTCTACCTTACGATTCCGGGAGATATGAGCGGCAAAGGAAAGATCACGATCTCTGTGAACGGAACCAGCCATGAACTTCCCGCTATGACTGAAGAAAAGGAAAATATTCCGTCCGGTGGTTCTGTGAGAGTCACTTACATCTATGACAAGATCCTTGTCGTTTCAAAAATTTAATTCATTATCAACCATTATATAAAAACTATTTATGGCAATACCAGGAAGTCTTATTTTAACATTAGTCATTGTACTTGTACTATTCGTCACATTTTTAGCCCTTATTTCGAGGTATAAAAGATGTCCGTCGGATAAAATTTTGGTTATTTACGGTAAAACGGGCGGCACCTCAGCAAAATGTATCCATGGAGGCGGTGCTTTCGTATGGCCGGTTATCCAGGATTTTGCTTATCTTGATCTGAAACCTATTTCTATCGAGGCTAATCTTACCAATGCTTTATCCAGGCAGAATATCCGTGTAGATGTACCGTGTAGATTTACCATCGCCATTTCTACGGAACCGGATTCTATGGGAAATGCAGCAGAGAGATTATTGGGATTGGCTCAGGAGCAGATTCAGGAACTTTCCAAAGATATCCTTTTCGGTCAGCTTCGTTTGGTGATTGCTACGATGACCATTGAAGAGATCAACTCAGACAGAGATAAATTCTTAGACAATATTTCTAAAAACGTAGATACGGAATTAAAGAAAATCGGTTTAAAGCTGATCAACGTGAACGTTACGGATATCAGAGATGAATCCGGATATATTGAAGCTTTGGGTAAAGAAGCGGCTGCAAAAGCGATTAACGAAGCCATCATCAGTGTAGCTGAGCAAACGAAGATCGGGGAAACCGGAAAAGCAATTGCCGACAGAGAAAAGGATACGCAGATTGCCGAAACACAAAGAGACAGAGATGTAAAAATTGCCATCACGCAAAAAGATAAAGAGATCAGTATTGCCTCTGCCATAAAAGATGAATCCATCGGTAAGGCAGAAGCTGCAAAAGAGTCAAGAATTGCAACCTCTCTGGCGAACTCTATCGCTGTAAAAGGGGAAAACGAAGCCAAAATTACCATCGCGAATTCTGATGCCGAAAGAAGAGAAAAAGAAGCAGAGGCATTAAGAATTGCAACCGCTGCAGAAAAAGTACAGGCTGCACGATCTTTGGAGGAATCTTACCTTGCTGAACAGAAAGCGGAAGTTGCGAGGGGAGAAAGAGAACGTTCTACCCAACAGGCGAATATTGTAGTACATGCAGAAATCGCAAAACAAAAAGCCATCATTGATGCACAGGCAGAAGCTGAGAAAATCAGACTACAGGCAAAAGGGGAAGCAGATGCTATTTTCGCTAAAATGGAAGCGGAAGCAAAAGGTCTTTATGAAATCCTGACCAAACAGGCTCAAGGTTACGATAAAATTGTACAAGCTGCCGGTGGTGATACCAACAGTGCCTTCCAGTTGCTGTTAATTGAAAAACTTCCTGAATTGGTTAAGACCCAGGTGGAAGCTGTTAAAAATATTAAAATCGATAAAATTACGGTTTGGGACAGCGGAAACGGCCAGGACGGAAACGGTTCTACCGCTAATTTTGTTTCAGGAATGATGAAAACAGTACCACCATTGAACGATCTTTTCAATATGGCAGGTCTTAATTTACCGGAATATTTAAAAGGAAGACCGGAAGAAATTCAGAAGGAAATTGTCATGGTTCCGGAAAAGAAAGAGAAAAAGAATTTTGATGATATGAATCCGGAAGCTGAAGCTCCTAAGGCATAATTGAAATATTGAAATAGACTTGGACTCAGGCGGAAAGCGAAGCTTTCCGCCTGAGTCTTTTTATTCCAGAATAACTTTTACATTATGATCTGCAAAAACCTGAAGTATTTCATCAAATTTAGTTTTAAATAATTTTTTGCTTCTCTTATGATTTAGCCATTTTAATTCTGATATAGAGTTTACCCCAAAATCACCACGCAGGCAGTCAAACAAGGCATAAATCCCTCTTCCAAAGTATCCTCCTATACCATTAACTTCTTCTCCTAAAGCACAGAAGAAGCTGTCCAAATTGTGAAATTTATTTCCATCGATCTCAATACTGATATTTTCTTTCACTTCATCTATTTTCATTGTGTGAAGTGCATAGACAAGCCAGCCTTGTAATTCTTCTTTCCTGAAATTTTTCCAGATATTTTTTTCTGTAATTTCATTATTTAATCTCATCTTCATTGCTTTGTGGTAGCCTGGAGGATTGCTCCATACCCGCCCCATTAGAGTAATATTGTTCTTTTTTGATTTTATTACTTTGATATTACCGATAAAAGTTCTGGTTACAATAGATGTATCATCAAGAAAACATATGAAACCGTTGTTTTCATAGATCCTTTCAGCATTTTCTATTGCTGATACTAAATTAGGAACATTGTCTACATTAATAAGTCGTAGGGTACGGTAAATAATACCTGCTTTATGTTCAATATTTTTGACATCATCCATATAAGCAATAATCTCAGGTTCTGTTTCAGTATCAAAGGCAAATCCAAACATTTTAATGGGCAATATTTTTAATAATCTCCTTAATGGTTTTTAAAACATCAGTAGACCTTTCTCTGATGATCACTGCGTTTTTTTTATCCCTGATCAGA
The DNA here is from genome assembly GCF_900128945.1 of Chryseobacterium sp. OV279. Classification (GTDB taxonomy): domain Bacteria; phylum Bacteroidota; class Bacteroidia; order Flavobacteriales; family Weeksellaceae; genus Chryseobacterium. The sequence continues at coordinate 878,873 of NZ_FQUD01000001.1, forward strand.
TCCGTGAAATTATTGTCTTCAGTATTGATGTCCACAATAAAAGCTCCATATTTCAAAGCTGTTTCAGCAATAGCTATGGGAAGACTGGTTGCGCCGGAAGTTCCTACAATAAAAAGAATACCGCTGTTTTTGGCCACTTTCAGGGAGCCGAATCTCTTATTTGTTTTTTCATCATAATATTCATCAAACCACAGAATATTGGGACGCATCCAATGGCCACAGGTTTTGCAGGTCAGAAGAGAAATATCATTTTCTGTGAGATCTTCTTCAAGGTTTTTGCCTTTTATTTCTTCAGGAAGAGCTATAATTTCCTTACAACCATTTGAGCACTTGATTTCTCTGTTATTTCCATGGATTTCATGAATCCTTTGATTTCCGGCACGACGGTGAAGATTATCAATATTTTGAGTAATCAGATGAAAACGGTCCTGTAGGATATTCTCAATTTCAGATAATTCAAAATGACTTTCATTAGGCGTTGCACTTTCAAACATTTTCTTTCGGAAAAGAGAATACTGTAGAACCTCTTCAGGATGTTCTTTAAAATACCTGAGTGTTCCGAATTCTTCAGGCTTGTGAAACTGAGTTCCTTTCACCCAGATTCCATCAATTCCCCGATAGGTAGGAATTCCACTGTCGGATGAAATTCCGGCACCGGTAAGAAAAGTAAAAAGATTTCTTCTTTCTTTGTGATAAACTTCTCCGATAATGCTTTCCAGTTGTTGTGTCATGAAGATGATTAAAAGCCTAAATCTACTGAATTTACAGTTCAAAAAACAAAAAAAGCCCCGGAAAATCCGGGACCTCATCAACTGAATTATATATAAAGTATTTCTATTGGTATATCAAGATGTCAGATGTCAGACACGAGACATGAGACTTTAGGTTAAGGCTGAGATTGAGAAACGTCAATGGTCAATTTTGCTATGCTAGTGAATAGTGAATTATAGATTCAATAAATAAGAACCAAGTTTTCAGACTGACAAAGTTCAAAACTTTCAAACCCTCAAACGCTCCGACTCTCAAACTCGTATCCCGAATCCCGCAACCTCTCACTATTTCACAATCACCCTCTTCACATGTCCTTCCGAAGTTTTCACAAGATAAACACCCGCAGAAAGTTTTGAAGTATCTATGGTTAAAGCATTTTTCTCTTTTCCAAGCATTTTTCCTGACATGTCATACAGTTCATAATCCTGCGCTCTGTTAAAGTATAGAACATTTCCTTTCGTGACAGGATTAGGGAATACATTGAAGGTTGCTTTTTCAGTTTTCACTTCACCAGTTCCCAATGTTGGAGTAGACACCACTTCATACATGGATAATGTTCCGCTGATCTCGTTGGCAACAATGACATAGCCTTTTCCGTTTGTTGTATTTCCCGGAGCGATGTATGTAATCCCTTCAGGACCGTTGTCACCACCATAAGCTGAGGTAGAACGTGAATGTTTATAGTCTGTAAACGTAGGGTTGTTAGGGTCTGCAATATTATAAACCATTACCCCTCCGGTTCTTTCCAGAGTGATGAACGCATAAGTCTGTCCATTGATGGTCGCTAAAGCTACTCCTTCGGGTTCAGGACCTTTCGCACGGCTTCTGTTTTTGGCACCGTTGGCTTCATTGTCTGCATTAAAGATCAGGGGATGTTTGGCTGCGATATATCTTTCAAACCGGTCACCGCTGTCGTAAACCAATTGTTTGGTATCGGCATTAAAAATAGAGAATGAACGTGCTCCCAAAGCTGCAATTTCTTCAAAATCTGTATCCGCATCAGTATTTCCTGTTGCACTGGACACTCTGAATCTGCCTAAATTATGAGATGCTTTTAAAACGGATGCCTGTGGGAATAGAGCAGGATCTAGAGTATAGGTATTTGCTCCCACAGTAGTTCTTTCGCTGTATCCTGAAAGATCTTTTTCATCACCTTCATTAGCCGTTACGATATAATTGGTGTTTCCTATTTTGTAATTCTGAACGGCATCCGGAATATAGTAGGCTTTCACCGGCCAGTTAGCGATAAGTATTTCACCATTGTTATCCGAAGCATCAAAACCGTTACCCGGAAGACTCATGTCTTTTTTGCCTAATCCCCAGATTCCGGAAATTGTTTTTGTGGCTAGATTAATTTCTGCTACAGCATTGTTTTCCTGAAGTGTTACCCAGGCTTTCTGACTGTCTGAGCTTATTGTCACATATTCAGGTTCAAGATCCTGAGAAAGCGTATTGTTGGTTCTTACTTTTCTCAGTCCTGTGGCCACTAAAGCAGTGGTCTGAGAATCGAAACTATTAAAATTAAGCGTTGTGACATTACTTTGTGGCAGATTTGCGATACCGCCTGAAATATCAATAATGCTGATGGTTCCCTCAGGATCTACAGTATAAGCATCATTAGGCTCACCTTCATTGGCTGTGATCACTTTTGTTCCGTCCGGAGTGAACGCCACCATATCAGGAAGTGCTCCCACAGTCACTTGTTTCAGGAAGTTTCCGTTAATGTCAAAAAAGACTACAGAGCCATTCTGCTGTGGATCAGCATTCGGGGAAGCCGTTGCAATGATCCCGTTTTTAACGGCGATACTTGTAATCCCGCCATACGGTGCCATGTTCACTGTTTTGACTACAGAAAGAGCATTTGGATTAGTGAAATCAATGATGTCAAATACATCCGTGATGGAACTGATGGTAAATAACTTCTGGCTGGCCGGATCATGAACTACAATTTCTGTAGAACTGTTGTTGTTTCCGGAGGGATCAAAACTTGCAACATAGTTCAGCTGAATCTGTCCTGAAGGAACCGGTGCAGGTTTATCATTGTCCACAATATAAACAGTAGCCGTATTATCTCCGGAAATAGTTGTCCCGGTAGGATTTTCAAGGCTTACCACAAAATATTCTGCCTGCTGCTCTTCCAGTGTATCATCGATGATCGGAATATTGACCGTATAACTTGTTGTAGAAGGAGTGATATTGATGGTCTGATTGGCTAATGTAAAATCATTGCTGTCGGCAGTACTGAACGGTGCCGGTTTTACTACAAGATTAACTGTAGCAGCCGAAGGATTGGTAACATTGATCTTGAAGGCCAGGCTTCCTGCATTTTCATTTACTTTAATGAAGTTTTTATCAAGAGAAACCGTGGTTCCGGCCGTTGTAAAGGTGCTTGATGTCAATGCTGTAACTCCATTATCACTTAAATCTTCAACCGTATTGGGTTTAAGAGCCAGATAATACGTCTGTCCGGGAATAAGTGCAGCCGTAGGAATGACTGTGATTTTATTATTACTGAAAGTCGTTGTGAAGGGAACTGAAGTACCTGAAGCATTTCCTACACGGAAATCTACAAGGCTTTGTGCATTAGAATCGGTGATCGCGGAATTGTCTGTAAGTCTTACATTTTCATTGAAAGAAATTGTTGGATTTACAGTGGTAGAAGCATTATTTGTGTTTTGAGCGGGAAGATAAGTGGTTGTAGGAGGGGTTGTGTCGGCACCTCCGGATGCTGTGGCATCCATTGTAAAATTATCAAAACGGTTATTCCCTCCCGTTCCGCCTCCTGTAGCGGAGAATTCTACCTTTAATTTAAAATTCGGGTTATTGGAAACGCCTGAAACTGAAGAAAAATCAAAAGTCATAAGCTGAGGATTGGCATCCTGTGGATTGATGGTCTGATAAGGAACAAAAGTACTTCCATCCGTTGAATAAGACCATGATTGAGTTCCCGCGCCCTGTCCGGATCTTCTTGTCGTAAATTTAACAACAGCATTCTGATACCCTGTCGTAGGAAGATTGAACTGTAAAGTGCCCCCAATGGGATTATTGAATCTTAAATGGGTTCCGGCCGGATCGCCGTTTCTTGTATTTAAATTATCAATACTGAAATTCTGTCCGGTACCGCCTGCAAAATCTATTTCGCTGGTTCCTCCGGCTATGGCAGCTAGAGATCCGCTTACCAAAGTGGAAGAGGGAGTCGTGATGGATGCTGAAGATGTATTGTTGTTAAAATTCCAGTAATGGATCAGTGTCTGTCCGAAAAGCCCTCCCTGAAGGAAGAATGCGGCAATGACAGATCCTTTTAATAGATAGTTGTTGGTCATTTTTTACTTGCATTAGATTTATGCAAAAATGAACTTTATACCGCGCAAGTATTTTAATGGAATTTTAATAAATGTTTAACAAACAGGTAACGGTTGCTGTTGAAATGAAATATAAAACAGCAAAACTCTTCGTTTTGTTAATTTACTTGCTGACTTTGCTTCCTGTAATATTCATGGTTTTATTCACAGATGCTTTTTCATCCAGCGGATGTTTCTGCATATAAAAATAGCCTGAAACTGCTGTCAGGACTAGAAGAACAAAAATGACCAGAACAATTCTTTTTACCATATCTCTCATATTGCTAAATTTTTAATGTCCCTGATTTCCAAAACTGATGTGGGGTAACCTTTGCGCACGCCATTGATCATTGCTTTGCCCACTTCGTGTAAAGTTAATGATTTTGACGGTAAAAAAACAGGAAAAATCCAAATAATAGGTTTAAAGAACCATTTTACATGTATTTGACCATCAACGGGTTTCATGAATCCCGGACGGAAATTGAATGCATTTCTAAAACCTAATTTTTTCAATGCATTTTCAGTTCTGCCTTTTACCCTTGCCCACATCTGCTTTCCGCTTTCTGTGCTGTCTGTATGAGCTCCTGATACATAATTGAAAACCATGTCCGGATTTTGGTTCAGAGCAACCTTTGCAAAATGAACGGTGGTATCGTATGTGATCTTTGTATACTCTTCCTCATTCATTCCCACGCTGCTGATTCCTGCACAGAAAAAGCAGGCATCATATCCTTTCAGGTTTTCGTCGTTGAGATCTATGGCCAGGAAATCCGGAACTAAATATTCTTTAAGCTTTGGATGTGTTTTTCCGGAAGGTTTTCTGCTTACGCTTAGTATTTCTGAAACATTAGGATTTTCAAGGCATTCCATTAAAACACCTTCGCCTACCATACCGGTTGCACCTGTAAGAATTATTTTGATCGGATTCATTTTTTTCTGTTGATATTATGCATGACGTACTAAGATATAGTATTACTTTAAATGTACAGTAAAAAAATTACATTTCTGAAGAAATTATGAATGAGGAGCGCTTACATAACACAAAAACCGGCCAAAAGATGACCGGTTTTTGAAATATACTGTGTAAGAAATTTATTTTTTTTCGTGCAGCTGACTGAAAATATTATGGATCAGTCCGTCTGCCACGGAGATTTTAGGAACGAATATCCTGTTGATATCTGACCATGACATCACATTATTAAAAATCCTCAAAGCATGAACAAGAACGTCCGCTCTGTCTTCTCTTAGGTTATGTTTCGTCATTCTTTCCTCTACAGAAAGCTCGTTGAATTCTTTATATACCTTTTTAAGATGGGCAAGCGTCATCGGTTTTCCGTCTTTGGTTTTGCTCATCGAGAATACCTTATTGATATTTCCCCCAGAACCGATAGCGACGATGGGTCTTTTGCTGACGATATTATCTTTAATCTCATCCTTCATCTCCTGCCAGTTTTCAGGAGTTACGAGGTTATTCAGAAGGCGGATAGTTCCGATGTTGAACGATTTTTCGTACACCATTTTTCCGTTTTCGTAAAAAGTAAGCTCTGTAGAACCTCCTCCCACGTCAATGTATAAATAGGCGAATTCTTTGTCAAGGCCTTCTGCTACATGGTTTTCATAGATCAGTGTTGCTTCTTCGTCACCGGAGATAATCTCTATATTGATGCCCGAAGTTTCCTTCACCTGTCTGATGATTTCATTTCCATTCGAGGCATCACGCATCGCACTGGTGGCACAGGCGCGGTAATGCTCCACTTTGTAGATCTTCATAAGGTCACTGAAAATTTTCATCGAGTCGATGACCATTTTTTCTCTTTCCTCGCCGATCATGCCCATGGTGAACACGTCCATTCCCAGTCTCAGAGGGATTCTTAAAAGATTAAGTTTTATAAATTCAGGTTTTCTGTTGCTGATCTTTACTTCATTGATCAGAAGTCTGGCGGCGTTGCTTCCTATATCTATCGCTGCGATCTTCATTTTTTGCTTGTTTTAGCTTTTAAATATTTGTAGGTTTCTATTTGAGAACGGCATTCCTTTTTATCATTCCTGACATACTCGTTGCTCAATTTTTTGTCTAAAATACGAGCTTTTACGTTATCTCTCAACTGAATGTCCAGAATATCTTTCAATTCCTTCTTCAGTTCCTTGTCTGTGATCTTCGCGGCGGCCTCAATTCTGTAGTCCAGATTTCGCGTCATCCAGTCGGCAGATGAGATGTAGATGTCTTCTGCACCTTTATTATAGAAATACATGACCCTGGCGTGTTCCAGGTATTCGTCTACGATACTGATCGCTTTTATTTTCTCTTTAAATTCCTTTTGATTTACCGGACAATAGATTCCTCTTACGATGGTTTTTGTGACCACTCCGGCATAGGCTGCTTCATAGAGCTTTTCTATCAGAGCTCTGTCACTCATGGAATTGGCCTTGATGATGATCTCTGCTTTTCTTCCTGCTTTGGCTTCCTCAATTTCCTTATCGATATGATGAACAATCTTTTCACGCATATACTGCGGGCAAATCATCAGATTTTTACACGTTTTCAGGACTGGTAGGAAATCATCTTTTGGTTTTTTCAGAACATTAAACACCTTATTGATATCTGCCATGATGCCGCGGTCAGCAGTCATCAGTAAATGGTCACCGTAGATTCTTGCCGTTTTCTCATTGAAATTTCCGGTACTTACAAAGCCATATTGGAGTGTTTTATTGTGGGATCTTTTTTTAATGATACAAAGCTTGGCGTGTACTTTTTTGTTCGGAAGACCTACAAGAACATTGATTCCTTCTGGCTCAAACATTTCTTTCCACTTCAGATTGGATTCTTCATCAAATCTTGCCTGAAGTTCAAGCATAACCGTCACTTCTTTACCATTTCTTGCTGCGTAGATCAGGGCATTACTGATCTTTGAGTTGCCGGCAAGACGGTACGCTGTAATTTGTATGGATTTTACATCAGGATCCATGGCCGCTTCACGAAGAAGATCAATTACAGGATTGTATTTGTGGTAAGGGAAGGAGAGAAGAACGTCTTGTTTTAAGATAACATCAGTCACTCTTTCACCATGTTCAAAAGCCTGGTGCGTAAAAGAAGATCTTTCCACCGGTCTTGCGTAGGTTTCAAAAACATCCGGAAAATCCATAAAGTGTTTGAAATTGTGAATTTTTCCACCGGGAATGATACTGTCTTTTTTCGTTAAATTTAATTTTCGGATAAGGAGCTCCAGCAGGGCTTTATCCATATCTTTATCAAAAACAAAACGGGTAGGTTTTCCTTTCCTTCTGTTTTTAAGTCCTTTTTCTATTTTTTCTGCGAAGTTGGTCCGGATGTCATTGTCCAGTTCCAGTTCGGCATCTTTCGTTACCTTGAAAGCATTGGCGGCAAATTCGTCATAGCCGAAATAGGAGAAAATATGCGGAAGGTTGAACGTGATAACATCTTCCAGCAGCATCACATTTTTTTCTTCCGGATCTTCCGTTGGCAACAGGACAAATCTTCCCACAAAACGGGACGGAATTTCAATAATCGCATAATTACTGGAATACTGCCAGTCCTTTTTTCTCATCGCCACCCCCAGATAGAGACTTTTATCCCTTAAGTAAGGCATCGGCGTGTTTTCGTGAAGAAGGATAGGGATCACATTGGATTCCACCACTTCGTCAAAATATTCTCTTACGAATTCTTTCTGCTTAGCTGTGAGGTTTTTGGCATTTTTAATAGAAACCTTAAGGCCTGCCATTTCAGTCTGAATGTGTTTCCAGGTCTTATCAAAATTCTGCTGCTGTCTGATCACAATTTCATTGATCCTCTGAAGAATCTTTGAAGGAGGCTGATAGAAAGATTCAGCAATCACTTTTTCTTTAAAATCCATCGCCCGCTTTAATCCGGCTACACGTACTCTGAAAAACTCATCTAAATTATTGGAGAAAATTCCAAGGAAACGTATTCTTAAATGTAAAGGAACATTTTCGTCCATGGCTTCCTGTAAAACCCTTTCATTGAAAGCAAGCCATGTAATATCTCGCGGATTAAAGTGTACTGACATTCTAAAGTGTATATTTTATCAAAAATACTAATTCGTTAAGTTTAATTCATACTTCTAAAGTTAAACTTTGATTAATTTTTAAATATGTCCGATGTTCAAACTGTCTTGAATAGTACAATTTAACATAATCTGAAGGACATTATTATCTGTAGAAATTTCCGGTTCTGTCATTTTGTCACAAAATAGGAGATGGTACAGATATTGAGAAATTGAGAATGTAAATTAAATATAAAAATTAGAAAAAATATAAATATTATGAGTAAAATAATTGGAATTGACTTAGGAACAACCAACTCTTGTGTTGCTGTAATGGAGGGGAAAGACCCTGTTGTTATCCCTAACGCTGAAGGTAAAAGAACGACTCCATCTATCGTAGCATTTACAGAAGATGGTGAGAGAAAAGTAGGGGATCCTGCAAAAAGACAGGCTGTAACGAATCCAAAGAAAACTGTATACTCTATCAAGAGATTTATCGGTACTCATTTTAAGGAAGATGCTAAAGAAATTTCAAGAGTACCTTATGAAGTAGTAGCAGGACCTAATGATACTGTAAAAGTAAAAATCGACGACAGAGAATATACACCACAGGAAATTTCTGCAATGACACTTCAGAAAATGAAGAAAACTGCTGAAGATTATCTTGGTCAGGAAGTAACAAGAGCAGTAATCACTGTTCCGGCTTATTTCAACGATGCACAGAGACAGGCTACTAAAGAAGCTGGAGAAATCGCAGGTCTTAAAGTAGAAAGAATCATCAACGAGCCTACCGCTGCTGCATTAGCTTACGGTTTGGATAAGAGCCACAAAGATCAGAAGATCGCTGTATATGACCTTGGAGGAGGTACTTTCGATATCTCTATCCTTGATTTAGGAGACGGTGTATTCGAAGTATTGTCTACAAACGGTGATACTCACTTAGGAGGTGATGACTTTGATGATGTGATCATCAACTGGATGGCAGACGAATTCAAAGCTGAGGAAGGTGTAGAATTAAAAACTGACGCTATCGCTCTTCAAAGATTAAAAGAAGCTGCTGAAAAAGCAAAAATCGAGTTATCTTCTTCTGCACAGACTGAGATCAACTTACCATATATCACGGCTACAGCTACAGGTCCTAAACACTTAGTGAAGTCTTTAACTAAAGCTAAATTCGAGCAGTTAGCTTCTGATCTTGTAAGAAGATCTATGGAGCCGGTAGCAAAAGCGTTGAAAGATGCAGGTTTATCCACTTCTGATATCGATGAAGTACTATTGGTAGGAGGTTCTACAAGAATCCCGATCATTCAGGAAGAAGTAGAAAAATTCTTCGGTAAAAAACCTTCAAAAGGAGTTAACCCGGATGAGGTAGTTGCTGTTGGAGCTGCTATTCAGGGAGGAGTATTGACAGGAGACGTTACAGATGTATTGCTTCTTGACGTTACACCACTTTCTCTAGGTATCGAAACTATGGGTTCTGTGTTCACTAAATTAATTGATGCGAACACAACGATCCCAACTAAAAAATCTGAAGTATTCTCTACAGCTTCTGACAACCAGCCGGCTGTAAGCATCAGAGTAGGACAGGGAGAAAGAGCAATGTTCAACGATAATAAAGAGATCGGAAGATTTGATCTTTCTGATATTCCACCTGCACCAAGAGGAGTTCCTCAGATCGAAGTAACTTTCGATATTGATGCGAATGGTATCTTAAACGTTTCTGCTAAAGATAAAGGAACAGGAAAAGAGCAAACGATCAAAATCCAGGCTTCTTCAGGTCTTTCTGACGAAGAAATCGAAAGAATGAAGAAAGAGGCTCAGGAAAACTCTGCAGCAGATGCTAAGAAAAAAGAGGAAGTTGAAATCTTCAACAAAGCTGACGGATTGATCTTCCAGACTGAAAAGCAGTTGAAAGAATTCGGTGACAAACTTTCTGCTGACAAAAAAGCAGCAGTAGAAGCAGCTCACACAGAATTGAAAGCAGCTTTCGAAACTAAAAATGTTGACGAAGTAAAAGCTAAAACAGAAGCTTTAGATGCAGCATGGATGGCCGCTTCAGAAGAAATGTATGCAGCTGGACAACAAGCTCAGGGTGGAGACGCCGGAGCTAATGCAGGAGGTGCAGATGATGTACAGGATGCAGACTTCGAAGAAGTCAAGTAAGTAGCAATTATCATCGATTAATATCGATCGAAATAAATTAGCAAATCGCTGTAAACGTAATGTTTACAGCGATTTTTTTTGTTTTTGCATTTTTTAGTAATAGTTCATTTTAATCGATTTTTGTTGTAATTTTGTATCTCATTTGTACCGCGCGTTATTTGGATGTAATGTGCGTCTTATGCGTCTTATTTTATTTTAGAAGCCAAAAAACAGAGAATGTTCAGGATGTTATTTCAGAATGGGATTTAGTAAATTAAAAATACCAAGGGTATGCGAGCAGTGTTCAAAACCATTTGAAGCAAAGACAGTTACGACTCGTTTTTGTACTGTTTCCTGCGCTAATAAATCGGGAAAAGAGCGCAAAAAGCAGGAAAAAGAACGAGTGGAAAAAGAAACACTATTGAAAAAGTATGTGAATAAAATTGCAGAAGTTCAATCTCGTGAATTTTTATCCGTTGCTGAAGCAACTGTAATGTTTGGAATATCGAGAGATACCATTCACAGATTAATAAAACGTGGAATAATAAAGGGAGTTAATTTTGGAGTAAGATTAACTCGTGTTAAGCGATCAGATTTGGAAGATTTATTTTCAGCAGTTGAAATACCGGAAAAAAAGGAAATAATAATTGAGAAACCCAATTTTGAAGTTGGTAATTGTTATACAATTTCCGAAATTAGTTCAAAGTTCCACGCTGATCCAGGAACTGTAACAAACCTGATTAAAAGAAACAAAATTCCGACAAAGAAAGTTGGAAGTTTCGTGTATGTTCCTAAAAATTTAATTGATAAAATTTTTGACGGAAAATGAAAGAGTTATTAAAAACCAAAGTTACCGTACGATTGCGAAAATCCGAATTCCGAAAAGAATGGTTTATTTATTTGGAAAGTTATCCTGTGATGATTCCTGGTAAAGATAAAGTTCAAAGAATCCGGGAATATTTGAACCGAAGCGTCACAACCGTAGATTTTGATAAGAAAAGACCTGCAAGAACAACCCAAGAATCCGTTTCATTTAAACCTAAAAGAGATGACAATGGTATCATCGTTTGCAAAAGCGAAAATGATCGGGAAACAATGTTCTATGCAGATTCTATGCGTAAATTACGTCAGAGAGAATATGACAATATTGAACTTTACAGCGAACTTGACAAAATTCAAGTAGAACAAAAAGAAAAATCGCAGAAGAATTTTGTGAGATATTTTGATCTGCTGGTTAGTAAGCGACATAGAAACAATTCCGAATCTATTCAAATAAATTGGTATCGTTCGATAGAATTTCTAAAAGATTTTGGAGGTGAAAAAATTATGTTTTCTCAGATCAATACAAAATTCTGTGAAAACTTTAAATCATATTTGTTGACTGCAAAAAGTGGCAGCAATAAGCAAGAGATTATTTCTCAAAATACAGCTTCAACTTATTTTTCTGTTTTCAAAGCTGCATTAAAACAAGCTTTTATTGATGGATATTTTACGACTGATATTTCTGCTAAAATAAAAGCTATTCCGCACGAGGAATCAAGACGAGAATATTTAACACTTGATGAACTTAATACTTTAGTTGAAACGCCGTGCGAACTTGAAGTTCTTAAACGAGCAGCACTTTTTTCAGCCTTAACAGGTCTACGACATTCCGATATTCAGAAATTAACGTGGAAAGAAATAAGTATTGAAAACGATCAGGCAAAAATAAATTTTACACAAAAAAAGACAAAAGGTGTAGAATATATGCCGATGTCTAAACAAGCATTACAACTTTGTGGTGAAGTAGGTCTTCCAGATGATTTGATATTTAAAAATTTGACTAATCCAGCTTGGATTTCCCGACCACTCAAGAAGTGGATTGAAAGTGCTGGAATTACTAAAAAAATAACTTTTCATAATTTTAGACACACTTTTGCAACGCTTCAACTTTCGAGTGGAACTGATATTTACACAGTGAGTAAAATGCTTGGTCATACGAACGTAAAAACTACGCAGGTTTACGCAAAAGTTGTTGATGAAAAGAAAAATAAAGCTTCAACTGCTATTCATCTAAAAAACTTATAAAATGCACTTGAAATTTTTCGAATATATTGTCATCTACCTTTCCGTTCTATTAGTATGTGTGATAGGGGGAGCGCTAGCAAGAATTTCTTTTCTTGGAAAAGGTGGTGACGAATATACCGCAAATATTGTATTTTGGTCAATCACAGCATTAAGTATATTATTTTATGCACTTATTATTTTATTTCTCGATGGTATAATTGTCTTATTCAGAAAGGTTTTCCCTAAAAAAGGCAGTTCTGAAAATTCTAATGAAGATTTTATTCCATCTGAAAATCTTGAGAATGTAGGAGAGAAGCAAAAGCAAATAATTGATGAAAATACACCAATCTATTTAGTTGAAAATTCGGAGGAAAACAGTGTGAATCAAACTACAGAATCCGTAAATCTGGAATCTATAAGAAAAACTCAACTCCAGCAAAAGCATAAGAATGAAACTGTAAAACTACAAATCGCTCTGGATTATACTGGGAATCAATTTGCATTGTATGTAACAGATGAAGATCTTAATGCACTTTGTAATGCCGTAAGTTTATACTCAAAAAAAGAAGGGATTCCTAATGGTATTTCTGTCCATACCAACGGACTAACTAATCTAGACCTTTATCATTTCGGTTGGAATATTTGGAATTATTTTAGACCAATAAAACAGGAAGAAATTTCAAAATTATTAAAAACTGTGTTTGTTTCGCTAGATGATATTGATTTAGATAGTATCAAGTCACATTTGAAAGATGAACCTCAAAAAGGTAATATCAAAATTCAAGAAGACTTGACAGACTACCAAAAAACATAAAAAATCACAAAATGAAGTGTAAGTTTAGTGATTCCTCTGTGATTGCGTGTTTATAGCGATCACAGAGGAATCACTTTTTTTCTTTGCACCATAACAATCAAAAACAATAGTTATGGATAGCAATGACATTTCATTTGAAAATCTGCCAAGAGCAGTTGCACATCTGGTTAGCGAAATAGCCGAAATTAAATTTCTGGTAGAAAGGAAAGAACCTCCGATAATTCCCGTAAAAAGAATTCCGATTGATATTGCAGAAGCTTGCCTAATTATAGGTAAGGCTAAACCTACTGTTTATACTCTTGTGCGGAAAAGATTGATTCCTTGTTATAAAAATGGCAAGAAACTGTACTTTTTTGAAGACGAATTATTGGATTGGATCTCGAAAGGAAAGAAGAAAACCCTACAAGAAATCCAATCTGAAGCGGAAGCCAATTTTAGAAAAAATTCAAAAAAGGCAAATGTGGATTCTAACCAAAATCTACAAAGATGAGCCAAAAAATTCCCTACATCAGAGTTGGAACCACCTACTATAAGGTGATAGAAAAGCCATTAATTTCTGGCGATAAAACTTCAGTTTTGGTTCGCTGGAATCGTGAAACAATCGTGAGCGATCACGGAAAAACGTATGTTTCAACAGTGCCAAAATTTGATGGTTTCTGTTGTATTCCGGAACATCTAAATTATCAACAAATCGTTCAAGGTTTCTATAATATTTACAATGAAATTCCATTTTCGCCATCATCAAAGAAGGAAAATTTAAAAAATAATATTTCATTTTCATTAAATTTTGTGAAACATATTTTCGGTGAACAACTGGAAATGGGTTTGGATTATTTGAAAATTCTCCTGCAATTTCCAACACAAATTTTACCTATTTTATGTTTGGTGTCCAAAGAAAGAGCAACCGGGAAATCAACTTTTATCAAGTGGCTGAGAGAGATTTTCGGATTGAATATGACTTACATCAAAGGAGATTCATTTGGAAGTCAATTCAACAGCGATTGGGCAGCAATGTTGTTGGTGGCAATCGATGAAGTTTTCTTTGATAAAAAAGAAATTACAGAAAGACTCAAATATCTGTCTACGACCAATAAAGATAAGTTGGAAGCCAAAGGAAAAGACAGAGAAGAAATCGATTTTTTCGCCAAGTTTATTCTGTGTTCCAATAACGAAGAGAATTTTATTCAAATCGATGAAAATGAAATTCGATTTTGGATTCTGAAAATCAATCCGATTAAAACGGAAAATACTGAGTTTTTGAATAACCTCATTTCCGAAATCCCTTACTTTCTTCGGTTTTTAATTGAAAGACCATTTTCAACGGAGAAGAAAACAAGAATGTGGTTTTCCGCCGATGAGATCAGAACAAAAGCACTTCAAAAATTAGTTTTTAAGAACAACAATAAGCTAGAATCTAAGATCATTGAATTGCTTTATGAGTTTTTTGAAAGCAACAGTGATGAAGAAATTAATGTCGTTCCGCAAGATTTGCTGAATATGATGAATAGGATGTTTCGCCCAACTTACTGGACAAGAAATGATATCCGAAATCTTTTAAAGGAAATTTGGAAATTGAATCCACAAAATAATGGTTTGACTTACATCAGATACGACCTTGATTTTGCAGGAATATTTTACCAAAACAATTCAGTTGGTCGCTATTTCACCATAAAAAAAGATTTTATTCTTAATAAACGTGTTGAAATGTTGAATTAGTTGACAATGAAAACAAAATCAAATAATTAACGCTCAACAAAATCCTCAACAAACTTTTAAACTTTGGTTTTTGTTGAATGTTTGTTGAGGATAAAACCTCCAGTATGTTGAATTGTTGAGCTTTTGTTGATGGGTTAAATATTATTAAATCAATAAGTTACAAGGTTTTCTCAACAATTCAACAAAAAACATCTCACTCAAAACACGCAAAATTTACAGCTATGAATTGCAAACAATTTAATACAATCCCGTTGGAAGAAGTTCTCCTTTCTCTCGGACACCTTCCAGCGAAACATAATGAAAAAGAAGCTTGGTATCTCAATCCCTTTGCCAACGAATCCCAAGCCTCTTTTAAAATCAATAAAAGTCTAAACAATTGGTACTTATTTTCAGAAGGAATCGGTGGAACGAATACCGACTTTATGAAAAAATATCTGAACACTTCGGTCAATGAAGTTCTGGACTGGGCGCAAAAACAAAATTTTTCTTCTTTTCATCAGCAACAACAGATTAAAAAGTCAGAACCAAATTACAGAATCGATGAAATACTAAATCTCCAAAATCCAAATCTGAAAAGGTATTTGCAAGGACGTGGATTAAGTCCAAAAGTCTATGATCATATAAAAGAAGTACGATTTACCATCGGAAGTAAGAAACTCTACGCCATTGGTTTTGAGAACTTATCTGGCGGTTTCGAATTGCGTAATGCTTTTTACAAGGGTTCATTATTGAAAAAGGATGTTTCAATAATAAATCTCAGCAGCAATGGTCAGGATAAATCAAATGTTCAAGATGAAAATATTAAAGGTGTAGCAGTTTTTGAAGGTTTTATGGATGCCTTGTCTTTTATCGAAATGCAGAGAGCATTTAAGGTGGATATTCTTGTGATGAATTCCATTGCTCTTTTAAATAAATCCATACAACATTTGAAAAACTATTCTGATATTAATCTTTTTCTGGACAATGATAATGCAGGAATTAAATGTAAGTCTGAGATCATAAGATCTTTTCCGGAAGCAAAAGATCATTCCGTAATATATTCTAACCATAAAGATCTCAACGAATTTTTGATATACAGAATGAAAAATAATGTATCCAATAAGGCAGGAAAACAATCTGATAAACTTCCAGAACAGGATAAACAACAAGTAAGAGATCAGGAGCCGAAAATCAAAAATTCAAATGGTTTTAAAAGGAAACGTTGATAAGGCGTGCTGTATTTTTTATCAACTACCTGCAGAAGTTAGGAGCGCATTCGCAACTTTGAAGGTCGTGCCTCCCAACAAAGTTTCTAATACGCTCTGCGAGGCTTTTGATCTGGGTAAAATAATATCAGGTTAGCTTCTTGAACCTGTGTAAAAAACACCAGGGCTACTTTTTATCTAAGGTGTGTAAAATAAACACAGGTAAAAAGTAATGCTGCGTAATATAACTACAGCAATCTTCAGCAAAAATTTAAAAGCATAAAACAATAAAAGTGTAAAACTTTAAAGATGTAAAAGCAATGAAGACCTCTATTAATTTCAAAGTTGTTAAGTCCGATTCTGAAACCCATAATTTCAGGAAGAAAACTTTTGATTACATCCGTAAAGATCTGACGCCAAAAAATGAATATTGGATGGAACAGAAAATAGCTGATAGGATCCAAAAGATTGAAGCGTATTGCAAAGAAAAGTCCGGGAGGAAATTACAGAAGAATGCAATGCCTGTTCGGGAAGCTGTAGTTGTTATAAAAGAAGATACAACGATGCTGGAACTTCAAAACTTAGCAAAGAGACTGGAAGAAGAATTGAATATCCGTGTTTTTCAGATCGCCATACACAAAGATGAAGGACATACCGATAAGGACACGAAAGAGTGGAAGCCAAATTACCACGCTCATTTGGTAGCTGACTGGCAGGATCTGAAAACAGGAAAAACACTTAAACACCAATCCTTTCATTATTCAAAAATGCAGGATCTGACAGCGGAATGCCTCAATATGGAAAGAGGGATTTCTGGTTCCAGAGGAAGATTAGAAGCCATTGAGTTTAAGATTCAGCAAAAAGAAGAAGATCTCAAAGTTTTGGAAGAAAGATATGATTTGATGAAGTCTGAAATGGGTTCGAAGAAATCGGAGGAGCTGGTTGTCAAGGAAAATGATTTTTTAGGTTTTAAAAAAATTAAGACTGATAAAACCATCGAGAATTATGATAAAGCAATTCGAACTTATAAAAGCACAATTCTAAAAAATAAAACCGAATTGGAATCCAAATCAAAACAAATTACTGAGCTCAATACAAAGGTTGTTGATTTACAAAAGCAAGTACATCTATTTAAAAACAAAAACGCTGTTCTATTGTCCAACACGACCGTTTTTGCTTCTGAAAAGAAAAAATATCTAGATTCTGTTATTAATATTGTTGAGAGGGAAATCAAATTTTCAAGATTTAGAAATCCACACCTAGATAGAACAGATAGGCAAAAGTTGATATCAGAAATGGAAAAAATAGCACAAAAAATTTCACAAGAAAATACGGTTCCATTTTCAGCCTTCAATGAGATCTTTAAAGATAATGAGATGACAAATCAGCTTTTCTCTCTGTTGCAGTTCGGTAATGACAGTACAAATTATAAGGCTGAGGAGATTTCAATTGATAAGAAAAGGAAGAGAAAAAGATTGTAATATTAATAAAATCCAAAGAAAACTTAGAATAAAATATATTTGTAAGTACTTAGCAATCAAAATAAACTTTATATTAGCAGCAGAAATAGCTGTACAGAAGTGGTAGAAATCAGATTGATGCAATGTGTAAATTTGGAAGTTACTCATAAGTGTAGCGAGATAAACAAAACAAGACATAATGAAACTAATAGGATTTAGTGCTAAAAATTACAGGTCTATATCGACAGCTTATAAACTACCTTTAGCAGATTATACAGTTATAGTCGGTCCAAATAATGAAGGGAAAAGTAATATTTTGAAAGGGCTTGGACTTGCTTTGACATTATTGACGGGAAGCAAACAGCAAAGATTCAGAAGACCTGGTTTCATGTCTTATTCAAATAGAGGAATTGAAAGATTCGATTATGATTGGGAAAGAGACTATCCAATAAATCTTCAAACAATAGAGTTAGAAGGACGTTCGGAGTTCACTTGTGAATTTGAATTAACAGAAGCAGAACTTGAAGAGTTTAAGGCGAAAATAAAAGTCAACCTAAATAGTGTCTTAAAGGCAAAAATTTCAATCGGTAAAAGTGATGTTAAATTTGACTTTGTGATGAAAGGCAGGGGTAAAGAATCCCTAAATAAAAAAAGACTTGAAATATCTGAATTTGTCAATGAAAAGCTTCTTTTACAATATATTCCAGCCATTAGAACCTCAGATCTTGCTATAAACATTGTTGAAAATTTATTGGAAAGAGAACTGTCAACACTTGAAGACAATCCTGAATTCAAGGAAGTGGTTAAAGTCATTACAAAATTACAACAACCATTATTAAAAAAAATTGCTAAAAGTTTAAAGGAATCTATTTCTGGATTTATTCCTGATGTAAAAAATATTTCAATAAAAAATCGTGAAAATGTAGGGAGATTAATTAGTTCATCTTGCAGGGTTTTTGTAGACGATGGTATTGAAACAGATTTACAATTTAAAGGAGATGGTGTTATAAGTTTGACTGCAATTTCTCTTTTGCAACATTTTAGTAAGCAAGGTTCATTAAATAAAGGTTTAGTCTTACTTCTTGAAGAGCCTGAAAGCCACTTACATCCAAAAGCAATTCACAGTTTAAAAAAAGTGCTTCTAGAGATTTCAAAAACTAATCAAGTAATTGTTACAACTCATTCTCCAATTATCATAGAAAGACTTCAAGTAAAACATAATGTCATAGTTGAAAACGGTAGGGCTATTCCAGCAAATAATGTGAATGAAATTCGGCAGTCACTTGGAATTACAATGTCGGACAATTTAGCAAGTGCTTATTTGGTATTATTAGTAGAAGGGGAAGAAGATATTGTTTTATTGAAACCATGGCTTGAAGAGAAGTCTTCAAAAATTAAATCTGCTTTTGCCAATGCGACCTTAATCATAGACCACCTAGGTGGTGCTACAAACATTGGATATAAGACATCTCTTTATAAAAATAATCTTTGTAATGTAATTGCTTACCTAGACAATGATGAAGCAGGACGAAAAGGAGTATCAGACGCAGAAAATAAAGGGATTCTAAAGACGAATGAATATGTTTTGTCTTTTTGCAGAGGAATGCAAAATAGTGAACTTGAAGATTTAATTGATTTGAATTCTTACAGACAATTAATTATTGACGAATATGCAGTTGACTTAAATATTCCTGCGTTCAAAACAAACAATAAGCAATGGTCGGATCGCGTCAGGGAATTATTCAGACTTAATGGGAAAATATGGAGCGACAAACTTGAAGGTGAAATTAAATATAAGGTCGCTAAAAAAGCAGCATCTTTAAAATTGACTTCATTAAACATTAACAAGATCAGTACTATTGATGCATTGGTTACAACAATTGAAAATGTATTAGGCAAACAAGGATGATAGACCTTCAAGTAACAGCCGTTTGGTAAAATGCTTTTCATTGATAATTTTAAGGGCAGTTGTTCGATTGAACTTTGCACTAAATCCTGCTTTCGGCAATTCTTAAAATTTTAAAAAGTGATTAAAAATCTCAAAGAAGATGGCTTTGTTGCAAGAGGAAAATTATTAGATTTTAATATTTATTGTTTAATAATACAATATAAATATGTGTCAAGTAAAGACAATTTAAAAAATTATTGCTGTTTAACAGTCCGTAATATTCTTGTAATTTAATAGGTAAATTTAATCAACAGTTATTATCTGTACTCCATAGTCTAACCTGATTTCCTGGCATCTAGTTCCCTAAGTAAAAAAGAACCCACGCCGTTGTATATACTATCTAGTATTTAGTGAGTGTTCATGACCTCACCCTGCGGGTGTACAAGCACCCTCATTTTTTTAGCTATCCGATGATCAATTCAATACCGGCTTTTTCAGCTTTATATTTTATTTTGGTCTGCAATTCATAGTAACTCCAGTTGCGAAGCACAAATTCCTGATCTTTTGCAATCCCGATTTTGTCTTCCTGATTTTTAAGAATCAATGTACCTGCCTGCTGTCGGATGCAGAAATCGATCAGCTTCCTGCTATACAAATGAAGCCGATGACTTACATACCGACTTTCCAAATTTTCTGTTTTATACAATGCCTTTTGTTTGCGTTTGGCTCCATTTCCTGAGTGGGCATATTCGACACCAGCTTGAATCCTTTTCTGACTTGCCTGTATCGCAAGCCTGCGGTATAAAAACTCTTCTTTCGAGCCAATATTGATTCGCACATTGTTGGCTTTTACAACTATAGGATGTTCCAGAGATAACGAAGCTTCTGCAATGATTTCGGGTTTTAAAACGTGCTCATCCTTTTCAAATTCAAATACGGCAAGCCAAAAGATTTTCCGGTCTTTCAGTTGGATCTGTGAGTTGCAGAGCTTTATCTCATCTTTTAAGAGACTTTCCATTATCAGACGTTTATCGGAAAAGTCTTTTCCTAAATACGTTTTAACCGGAATAGCAAACATATTGAAGCAAAACCCTTTTTGTTCTGAATCATATCTCATTTTACTGATGCATTTTACAGGAAGCGGAATTGGAATATCTCTCTTAAAGTTTCTCAGCGATTTTGTTCCCTGCCAATAGTCTGCTTTGTTTTTAGAAAAGGTGGATTGAATCGTATTGTTCAGACTTCCCAGAATATCAGTCGGAATCTCTCCTTTGAAACGGTTAAATACCATGCGGGCAGTTGTGTTTGTTTTGGAGCGTGTAAACATTCCCATTTCATCTTTGTTTGCATCAGCCAGCTTGTATTGGACTTCTTCTGTGAGATAAAAGAAATCCTTGATCATTTCTTGTACATACAAATGGGAAACAATGAAATTAGCAGCACGGAAACAGCGGTTTTGATAGCGGTAGAGTTTTTCCCACATTTCTTTTTTTTCGTCTACAGGAACATCGATTAGCAACTGAATTTTTCGGGTAAGTGTAATTGTCGATTTTTCCATTATCAAAGAGTTATTTCAGAAATGTTTTGATTTTGTAGATATTGATAGGCATACAGAAATTCCCGATGTACTTCCTTCTCAGGTAATTTGAGTTCTTTGGCAATAACCGCAAATGAAGATTTCTGTTCGCATCTTCTTTTCATGATCTCTAGCTGTTGACTGCTAAGGATATTTAACTGCTCTTCATTGTTGAATGCTTTTTTCTGTGGCGGTTCAAAAGAAGTTCTGTTGAGAATTTTCTTAAGATCGTCTATGGCTCTGCTCACCTCATTGCTGATGCTCGTCACACTGCTTCCCATAGCTTCTGCTATGGGTTTGTATTGAAAGCCATATTCAAGACAAAGTTCAATAAGGTGTTTTCTTTTGGAATCCAGTACATTTAAAATGTTTTTAACTTCATCAAAATCTTTTTGATCAGATTCCTGATTGAGAAGAATTTCTTTATCAATTAATGGATCGTAACCTGCGAGATAATCCTGATAGTTTTCAAAACTTTCAAGGGAAGCCATCAAGCGAGTGAATTTATTCTTCGGAGCGTTGAAATAGGAGATACAATCTCTTTTCATAACAAACCGTAAGAAACCAAGAATATGATTAGGGGTCTCAATTGAATCACGATTAACCCATAGTTTGAGAAAAACATCCTGAACAAGAGTTTCTACAACGAAATCATCATCAAGCTTTTGTTTTCCAAGCCAGAAAAGAAGCCTTTTGTAGCGCAAATGAATATGATTGAGAGCAATGGGATTGCCTTCTTTAAACAGTTTGTAAAGCTGAAAATCGGTTAACTTTCGGGGCGAAGTATTTGTTCTTTTCATAAGCAGTGTGTTTAGTAATCATTGCTGGAAGGAACTGCTTATATCTAAAGAGGAATTCTACCGATTAATCGTATCCTATTTATTTAGTTTTACGCAAAATAAACGGCGTGGAACTCAACTTATAGCATTAGAGGCACTGGTATACCCGTGTACGATAAGTGAGCCCACGCCGAAGTCGTGGGCAATTTACTTATCTTCTCGTACACATAAAATTACCAGTTTTCTAATGCGAGAATCTAAGCAATAGCTTCTATATTTCTTTGAACTATCGCAAAGTTACACTCTTGTAACCTGTATTGCAAATATAGCAAAATATTTAATACTTGGGATATATCCCAATAGAATTTTTTCAAATTTATTGCATTTTGCTATAAATAAAGAAGTAATGGACATTTTGAATGATCTAACAATTGGTATCGGAAAAAGAATTAAAGTAATTAGAAAGGAAAAGGCTTTGACTCAAGAAACCTTAGGATTAATAACGGGAATTGATAGCGCAGACATTAGCAAATATGAGTCAGGCAAAATTAACTTAACTTTAAAGACAATTTCGAAGTTTGCTATTGCACTAAATGTACACCCTAAAGAATTATATAATTTCGATCTTGATATTACGAAATATAAAATTGAAGAGTAAATATTACCGCGCTAAAGTTCGGATTTTGCTTTTATAGAAAATTTATTGGAACTAAATAATTACATCTTGATAAATAGTTTAGTAAAATTTATTAGCATTTTGAAAAACTAAAAAGATTATTAACAGTTCTTTGGTTTTATTGTAATTTATGTTGTCCCGCAATTTGTTAATAACTAAAATATTTTTTTTAATTATCCTTGTCAGATAGAAAAAGTTATTTATTTAAAGCTAATATCAGTTAATATATATTACCATTAAAATGTAATTATTATGAGGAAATATTTAGATCTGATATTCTTAATGATTTGAAATAATGGCAGAAATACATTTACTAAATTTTCCAAATCATATAGAAGCAGTGCATACAATTAAAAGTTAACAGAAATTATACACCTCCCAGATGATAGAAGCGACAATTATAGTAGGCATTCACAATCTAAGATTATCTCAAAAAACAATTTTCCCACTTAATGAGATTGCAACTTTAAGTAATGATCTCACATTAATCCAAGACATTATTGACGATGAAAATGTAAGAAAGTTAATTGGTTTGAATGAGATCAATTTCATGATTGAGAATAAAACTTATATACTACTAAAGCAGTCTCTAAACGTAAGTTTGGAAGACTTTAATGAAAAAGAAGTACTTTCAAAAATATTAAGTAGCGTACAAATTCTTTGTCAGTGTTTTTGGATAATCAAGGATAATGCTATTAGAAGTGAACTAGGGCACTTAATTTATTATTCTGGCGAGAGTAAAAGAACATTCTTACATACGAACCTTTGGAGTTTTGCTCTTACTAATTGCCTAGGAAACAATTTGGAAAGTATTGAGTTTAATTTAGAAGAGATGGTTTTGAGCAATTCTGCTTTTACTGTACTCACAGAAAATCTGGATTATAATTCTACCATAAATAAAAATGCAAAACTAACAAATAAGCAAAATAGACTTAATCGTGCATTTTATTTTCTACAGTCAGCGAGACAAAGTGAAGATATAGGTATTAAAATTGCACATTACTGCTCAGTTTTAGAAAGTTTATTTTCGGTTTCAAATTCTGAGTTAAAACATAGGTTATCAGAAACTGTTTCATTTTTTCTAGGAGATAATAAAGACAAAAGAATCGAGATTTATAAAAAAGTTCAACTAGCTTATGACGTTAGATCATCAGTTGTTCATGGCGATGGTATTGCAGATAAATTTGTAAAAAATAATTACAAATTACTTTATGATGTATCAAAAAATACTGATGAAATTATAAGAAAATGCTTCGATAAAATTTTTAGAGATGAAAATTTAACTTTATTATTTACTAGAAATTCTAAAGAGGAAATTAATACATTTAATCAGGATTTAATCTTTGAATAAATTATCTGTAAGCAGTCTTCCCGAATTTTGAATTTAAAATAAATTATACTTTGGAAACACAATCTTTACAATTGATTGATACAAGGTTGCCAATATCCAAATTATTAGTTGGGTTTGTTTTTTGATCTTTCCAAAATTTGATAATAATAACTAAATGGCTTATTATATTTTATAGTTTCACGTTCAGGAATGTCAATATTTAAATCTTCAACCTTTTTTACATCCTTTAATAATTTGTAATACTCTTTGCTTCTGTTTCTGTCAAATTGCTTAATCTGCCTTAGAGAATGTTTATTGATTGTGAGTAATCTAAAACCATTTTTCCAGCATAAATCCGTTGAAACCTCTTCAAAATTTTCAATTCCTACTCTGCCAACAGACATTCCAATAAGTCTGTTGATTGCTGACTCAGTTACTGTACCTTTTGGCTTTCTCATACCAACAGCCACTGCATTTTTAATTTCTGTAACGATTACTTTTTGCTTTTTTAGTTCTTTTTTAAATGATTTTTTTCTAATTCTAATTTCACCATTGTAATTAATTTCATAACCTACAAAACCTATCCACGGAAAATTCAGATTTTCAACTTCACCCCACTGAAAAGGACCTTTCGATTTCCCTTTCCAAAATTCATTATAATAAATATTGTCATCTGAATCAAAATTAATTAGTTGTAGATCATCTTTGAAAGGATGAGGAAATAGTTTCAATTCATTTAAAGTTGCCATATATTGGTCTTTAGATTTACAGCACTCTTTTACAGAATTTCCAATAATAATCATATCATCACAAAATCTCGAATAGAAAATATCGTAATTTTTCATCTGAATATCAGTATCGTTTAAAACAATATTAGCTATCAGACCAGAAAGTGCACCACCTTGAGGAATACCAATTCTGTGCTTTGTAAAATCATCATAATGCTTACTTAGGTCATTATTTCCTATCCATCCAAAAAAACCATTGGGTATTCTATATGAGTTCCAATAATGATTATCTGTTTTTTTTGGACAATCGTAATTAAAACAATAAATATCTAAATAATCGTTGAAAATAGTCTTTGCAAAATTTAAATTTATTTCAGGAAATTGTTTCTGAGATAATATTATTAAGTCGTTGAACTTGGATTTAACAATTTCGTGGCTAATTGTATCAAAAAATTTCATCATGTCGCATTCAACAACGAAAAGTTTTTTACCGTTGTTATTTTTTTTATATTCTAATATATCTTCAATACAGTGA
Organism: Chryseobacterium sp. OV279; assembly: GCF_900128945.1. Classification (GTDB taxonomy): domain Bacteria; phylum Bacteroidota; class Bacteroidia; order Flavobacteriales; family Weeksellaceae; genus Chryseobacterium. Next base: position 903,881 of record NZ_FQUD01000001.1, read on the forward strand.
TGGTGAGATATAATGCTTTTTTCACGTTTCTTTACTCTAAAAGCATATGAACTATCTTGAAATTTATCATCAAAAAGTTGTGTTAAAAATTTATTTGTTAAGCTTAAAATAATTCTGTCTTTAAAACTAAATAAACAAATTGGTCTACATTCGTTGTCTTTGTTTAGCAATAAACTGCCTTTTAATTCTGGAAATAATATCGGCTTAGATAATCTATAATTATTTTCAGAAACCGTATTTTGAATTTCAGTAATTAGAGATTTTAAGTTCAGAAACCAAGAGTCTTGCGATTTATTTCTTTCATAAAGTTTAATAGTTTTTAATAAGGAATAGAAATTTTTGTCATTAGAGGTTAGAAACTCATTGTTACTGCTGTTTTTTCTTCTTGACTTTTCTCCCAGACTAACCCACTTTTTTCTGGGGGGCAAAATATTATTTAGTTCTTGAATAAGATTTGCTTGATACATTATTAATTCGCTTCCACCCTGACTTTTTCTGTTATGATAATTATAACCAGGGTTTGATGTAAGAAGATGTAGCGAATGCTTTTTTGATCGATTTCTAGCCAATTTGATTCGCATTTTACAAATTTGTCTAATAATTTCAGATGTTCTAAAATAAAAATTAATTTGATTCATGTCATAAAATATGGGGTTCCGAGTAAAGTGTTTACACACGTATTGACAAAGATGCTGAGATATAATTTTTTCCCCTTTTAAACTCTTTGGCAGGGTTTTACCGTTGATAAGAGTGATACTTGCGAGAGATTACTCTTCCGCCTTCAGAACCCCATTTTTTTGATATTTAGTTTGAAATCCCTGCTGATTTGCTAAAAATATGATTGTTGCGAAATTAATTTCTCCTTTTCGCGTTTCATAACAATTTATAAGAAAATTTGTGCAAACAATTTCATTGTATTTTTCTTTGTCTAATATACTTATTTTTTTGAAATATTTCAATCCAATATCAAATGTGAAGGTATTTGCTATTGCCATAGCAACTTGACACCAACTGTTATAATCATTGGTTAAGCTTTTATCTTTTTTATACAAAAATCTAATAATATCAGACATAAACTTTCTATTAGAAGGTTTGTTTTTGTTTGCAGGATTATATAATGCATCTCTAGTATTAGAAAACTTTAATATTTGCTTATATTCTTTGCTGTTTTTCTGAAGTATTATATCATCATTATTAATTTCAAAAGCAGAATGATTTTCTTTTAAAACCATCTCTTTATCTGATGAAAGAAAACATAAACGTGTAATGTCACTTCCACTTTTATCAAGTTCAATACTAAAATTTTCCAAAAAATATTCTGACAGTTTTCTAAATGCACATTTGTGAAGATAGTCAATAGTTAAATCTTCCCTATTATCAATATTATACGAGATTGGAACAATCCCTTTAAAGCCATTATTTGAAGGTGATTTCCAAAAAGAAAGTACAAAATCAATTGATAACAAATTCGATTTTATTTTTATCATTGAATCATTATCTAGTTTATCAATATCAATTGTAATTAATGGAATGTAGTGGGTTAAATTTGATAATAGTCTTTTTTTCTCAAATCTTCCACTAAAAGTGACAGCTGGTAACTTTTTTTTATTGTTATCATAGTACTCTTTATTTCCTGCTTGCAGTTGAGTTCGTAAATCCTCTATCTTGAAGTTAAGTTTTTGGCTTTTAATATATTGCAATATATTAATTATAGATACTTCAGATGTAATTTCCGACCAAGTATTTTCTTGTAAAGAAATTTTTGAACTAAGAAGATTTGTAATTGTTGGTATATTATTCATAAAATAATCACTATTACAAATATAATCACTTTAGATTAAAAATTTTTTCCCTAATAATTTTGATGCTATCTTTGATCTACAAATAATTAAAATAACAAAACAATCATACTGTTCTTGCAATTGTATTGTTTGTACATACTTTAAATAGTTAAATTTAAAAAAAAACTTGAATGGATAAATATATAAGCAAGCATATAGACAGATTAATGCTGGATCCAAATAATTATCGATTTATTGATAATAAGGATTATGTTCACGTATCAGACGATCAAATAAGTGAGAAAAGAATACAGGATAGATCTTTGAGTTTTTTGATAGGTAAAAATGAAGATAACATTTCTGATTTAGTTACCAGTTTTAAATCAAATGGAATTTTAAAATTAGATCCAATTCAGGTTAAGGAATTGCCTGATAATAATTATTTAGTAATCGAGGGAAATAGAAGAACAGCGGCTTTAAAATATTTGTATGAACAGTACAAAAAGTCAAACGATGTAGGTAAGTTAACAGAGAGTGATTTTAAAAGCGTGGAATTAGTGTTGATTTCAGAAGAGAGTCCCATACAGCATCTAATAACTATGGGATTACATCATATTAGTGGTAAAAAAAAATGGAGCCCTGTCAATCAAGCTCAACTAATTCAGGATCTGAAAATCAAACACAAACTAACAGAAGAAGAAATTTGTAATTCATTAGCGATTAATAAACATAATTTGAGAAGGAGTCTGCGTATTCTATCACTTATTGAAGGGTATAAACGTAGTGATTATGGTGACCAGTTTCAAACAAATATGTTTTCGGTTTTTGAAGAAGTTATTAAGAATGTGAAAATGAAAGCTTGGTTAGAATGGAACGATACAGAAATGCGTCCTACAAATTTAGAGAATGAAGAAAAATTATTTTCTTGGATATCTAAAGATGAAAGTATAGAAGAAGATGAATTAGGAAATGAGCAACAAATCACTTTAGAGCCAATTATAACAAAAAGTCATGAAATCAGAGAACTTTCTAAATTCATAAATGAGCCTAAAGCTGTCGAGCAAATGGAAGAGGCAAGAAGTATTGCTTTCGGTTTTGTTTTCAGTGATGCAGTAGGTGAGTCAAGGCTTCGCAATGCTTTGGAAACAATTCAAAAAGAAGTTAATTCTGCTTTTCAATTTAGTGAATTTATGAATCAATCCGATTATACAATAATTAGTAAACTCAGAAATAAACTAGATAAATTACTACCGACTAATTCAAATATTGAATTAACAGAATCTCCTGCATCTATTTATTTTAATTCAGTTGAATCACATTTTAACTCAGTTAATATAATTCAATATAGAAAATTACATAACATTCAAATAAGTAACTTAAGTAGAGTAAATATTTTTGCAGGTGGAAATAATACTGGGAAGACCTCACTGCTCGAGATTTTTTTCTTATTTACAAGACTTAATAGTTTTAAATCAGTTATCGATTTAGAAAGGTTCAGAGGAAGATTTTATCAAGATTTTCCAACAAAATGGTTTAACAAAATTTTTGTGGACAGCATAAATATACAAGCAGAATTTAACGATATTATGTGTTCTGTAAACATTATTAAAAAGGAAACCAATGAAGATATAGATAAAAGTCATTATCTAACTAGTATAGTTACAGATGCCAATGTAAATGGAGACAATTTCTCAAGTACAATTCATTTATTTGATAATAAAGATCCTGAATTTTATTATGAAAAAAGCCAATTTTTATGTCAAGCCACATTCAGCAGCCCTTATAGATATGATGGACAACTCTTGAAGAGAGCTCACGCAAAGGCAGTACAAGAAAAATATTTTGATGAAATTATGCTTTTTATCAATGAAAATTTAGATAAAAATATTGAAAAAATTGAAATGATCAGTATAGATAACGAAAGCCGATTCATGGTAAGTTCTACAAATAACGACGTGGCTATTGATATCACAAAATATGGGGAAGGATTGCAGAGAGTATTTGAGATTGCTTTGCTAATGGGATATAGTAGAAATGGTGTAATCTGTATTGATGAATTAGATAGTGCAATACATAAAAACTTATTGGTTAAATTTACAGAGTTTATACAAAAATTAGCACAAAAATTTAATGTTCAGGTCTTTTTGTCGACTCATAGTAAGGAATGCATTGATGCATTTGTAGAAAACGGTTATCCTGATAATGAATTAATGGCTTATGCAATTACGGAAGAGGATGGTAAATTAGTTGCTAAATTTCTAGAAGGAAATAAATTAAAGCATTTAGTAGAAAGTATAAATATTGATATCAGGTAATATGGCAACGCAAATACTAGCGATACTTTGTGAAGGTGTTCATGATGTTGAATTTTTATCGAAAATTTTAAGATTTAATGGTTTTAGTAGTAATGATAGTTCCAAGATAAAAGACTATCCCGCCCCGATTGCTCAATTACTTAAAACTGAAGCGACAAAAAGTAATGTTGACGACTTAAATTTGATGACTGTAAGACAGGTGCTTCTGCCTGGTAGCACAGTTAGAAAGGATAATAACTATCTTCTTATTTATGCGATGGGAGGTGATGAAAAAAAAACTATAAGGAAACAGTTATTATCAGACTTCCACATGCTTATTCCAAAGAAAGATGAAATAAGTTCTTTACCTAAAGATACAAATTTAGGGATTATTTATTTTTTAGATTCTGATGATAAAGGTATCTCTGAAAGAATTTCTAATTTAAATACCGAAATTAATGAGATTATAAATATTCAGCCGTTCAAGTCACATAAGGAAATCTATAATCATAACGGATTAAAATTAGGCGCTTTTATATTTACTGGTGCTGATAATGATACTGGAAAGTTAGAAGATATTTTAATGCCCTTGATGAAAAAAGATAATGAAGATATCTTTGAAAATGCAAACTCATATTTGAAAGATCATTATAACGATGGTCGAAAAGTGCAAAAATATGATAATGATAAGTCAATTATAGGAGTTGTTGGACAACTTCAAATTTCGGGAGCCTCAAATACGGTCTGTATAAAAAAATCCGATTATCTCAATGATGTAAAGATTAAAGCTGATATAAAATGTATCGAAATAGTTGATTATATAAATTCTCTTTGCTAAACGATAAAAAGTAAATTTTCACTATATATTTTTCGAAAATTATATTTATAAATCAGTATCCTATTTGTACCATAATTTTATAATTAATTGATTATCAAGTATAGTTATTTTTGAAGAAGTTAAAATAAATAAGTGTAAGTAACTTTTACCTTTAATATACAACCGCAGTAGACCTAGTTTACTGCGGTTTTTTGTTGTGAATTATATTCGTTATTTAAGGTAGATATATAGGATGCAACAGGATGATACTTTGATTATTGTTAAAAAATAGTCATGATAATTTAAGAATGAATAAATTATAATTTAGTTTTAATATGTATCTTTGTTTTTATTTAGAATAAATAAATATTGAAATAAAAAATAAAATGTATACCCTGTAAAACGGATATTGTATAATCTCAATCAATTAATCCACGATACGTTTTGCAGCCTTATTAAAACTAAAAAAACTATGGAAAAGCAAAGCAAAAGAATTGCAGCACTGGATTTAATCAAAGGGATGAGTGTCATCGGCATGATTATCATCCACACCTTACTTATTTACGCGAATGTGAAGTCGCAGTCGGAGACCGTTATCGGGAGTTTCATTGTCTTTCTCGGCAGAGGAACTTCTATTTTCCTGATCTGTATGGGGATCACCTTTATGACGTCCAGTCATCAGAGTCTTAAAAGCTCAATAAAACGGAGCGGTTTACTTTTATTAGCTGCTTTTTTCATGAACTTTATGAAGTTCATTGTTCCGGCAGTTTTAGGTTTTGCTCCTGATCATTTTATTCAGAAATACGGATGGCACGGCCCGATAGAACAGCAGTATATGTATCTGGTCATGCTGGGAGATATTTTACAGTTAGCAGGGATTTCTTTACTGTTTGTCGGCTTTATCCGGGAGTATGTAAAAAATAAATATGCTATTCTGGCGATAGGATTACTGATCGCACTGGTATCCAGAGAAGTTAGCGGAACTATTATTGATTATCCGGTGATCAATTATATCACAGATCTTTTTTTCAGCAATGATTATCCTGCTTATATCTATTTTCCGGTATTTCCCTGGATGTCTTTTATTATCATCGGAATGTTTTTTGGGAAATGGTTTCTGGAACTGAACCACGACAGCAAGAAGTTATTCAGGAATATGCTGTATGTAGGATTGGTGTTCGTCGCTATTGGAGCTCCTTTGGTTTTCGGATTTGATGCCTATAATTATAATGGTTTTTATCACATGGGACCCGGAGGTGTTATTTACTTTGCCGGATGGACACTGATTTTCCTGTGGATTATTTTCAGGCTCACCTTAAAAATGAAAGAAAATAAATTCACCAGCCTTTTAAAATACTGTAGCAGGAACCTGACTTCGATGTATATGATTCAATGGATTCTGATTTCCTGGGGAAAAGGAATTTTTGGATACAGACAACACAGCATTGGATCCGTATTACTGTTGATCTTGCTTTACATGATTCTGACATTTTCAGTTCAAAAATTACTGGATCTCTTGAAAAAGAAAAAGCCGGTGATTGTTCTTGAACAGCCCATTTCAGTAGATGAAACCGTCCTGAAGTGATCATTTAAAGAAAGCATAGAAGGAAAATGACGGTTATTGTTTTTTTTAATTGAATTAAATTATTTTCATATCATACAGGTTTGGCTTGTTTTATGTTATATTGATCAAACTAACTTAAAAAAAAGACAATATGAAAAAGAATGTATTGACCTTATTAGCGTTCGGTTTATTTGCAACAGCTGTTCATGCCCAGGAAACGGTAAAACAGGAAGCGAAAAATGTAGGCACTGCCATTGAAAAAGGGGCAAAAGCCACAGAAAAAGGAGTTAAAGATGGCGCTGACTGGGTTGGAGACAAAGCTAAAAAAGGAGCAACCGCTACAAAAAAAGGCGTTAAAAAAAGCACCAAATGGGTAGGGAAAACAGCCACCAAAGGTGCGAAAAGCGTTAAAAAGACCGCTGTAAAAGGGGCAGATGCAGTTGCAGATGGTTATAAAGATGTAAAAGCAGATTTGAAAAAATAATTTTTCAGAAAATTATAATAAACGACTTCAATAATAGAGGTCGTTTTTTTGTGTAAAGTTTCAACGTATTGATATTAAAAACTTTGTATTGTGGTAGTAGGTCACATTAATTAATCAGATGCTCCCAAACGTATCCTGTTTTCTTTTGGTACCGAACTTTTACCCAACTGCCTTTTCTATTATCTATCGTATCATTTTGTACTTTTCGCTGAATGATTTCTATTTCCGAATGTAGAGGTGCAATGATTAGGATCTTTCCATTTTTAGAAGGGCTCTCTCTAATTGAAGCTCCACTTTTAGCTATTATTTTTGCCCGCACAGATAGGTTGTCCTTCGGCGGATTACTGCCAAGAAAACGGAATGCTACTATCAATATAACAAACGTAAGACCTGTAATCACCCAGTTCAATATTTTTAAATGAGTTCTGAGTGGTTTTAAACTTTCCCAATCTGCCATTTTACTTTAAGAAAAAATAAATTAAACCAATTAAAAACAGGATGATCATATATTTTTTTGAAATCCTGTTTTTAAGCGCTGTCTTTTCCATGTCCAATGCACAGTCATTGCAAAGGAATCTTGGACCTGTATAGGTAACATCTGTATACCTGGATGACGAGTGGCCGGTGACGACATTTCTACGATGATAAGCTCCTGAACAACCACAATGATAACAATATGCCATTGAATTTATTTTTTATTCAACAAATGATGAGTTAATTTCAAATATACATTTTTCTCCATCAATTATGGATAGAATGACATGAGATTTATATCTTTTGGAAGTAAGACATTGCAGCATAAGTAAAACATATCACAAGAAAAATTTCTAACTTCGTACAGGTAAACCTAAAACAAAATTTAAATGAAATTTTTTAAAGTGATCCTTGTTGCCTCTTTATTCCTATCTCAGCTGAATGCTGCACAGGAAAAGGCAGATATAGAATTGAACAAAGCGCTTACTGAAGCTAAAGCTCAGAAGAAAAATGTTCTGCTTGTATTCCATGCTTCATGGTGCGGCTGGTGTAAACTGATGGAGAAAAATATGAACCTTCCCGAAACCAAACCCATCTTTGATAAGAAATTTGTAACCACTTACATCGATGTTCAGGAAAGAGGAGAAAAGAAAAAACTTGAAAATCCCGGAGGACAGGAGCTAATGAACAAGTACAAAGGAGAAAATGCAGGACTTCCTTTCTGGCTGATCCTGAATCCAAAAGGAGAGGTACTTGCCGATTCTTTTGACAGTAAAGGAGACAATTTAGGATCTCCCGCAACGCCTGAAGAAGTTTCCACATTTATGGCTAAGCTGGAAAAAAGCTCAAAAATGAATAAAGAAGAACTTCTGACCATTCAGAAAGTATTTGTGAAAAAAGATAAATAAAAGAAACTCCCCGGATTGTATTGTCCGGGGAGTTTTTTATTCAGATGAAAAGGTTAAAAGATTGGAAGCTGGAGGATGAAGTTACTATCGGCCAATAATTATTCGTTTTAACTTCAATAACTTTCCTCTTCGAGCTTCTGACTTCCTTCCATAATGATAAAATTGGAATGTCTTATCCCGAACCTAGGTTATCTTATTAATCGATCACAAGATAATTGTACTTGTCACTTGGTGCTATGCTGTATTCCACATCTTCTGTGTAAATGGGTACCACTTCACACCCGAATCTTCCCCTTGGCATACAGGGCCCGTTCTCACGGGACAATACCTGATTGGGAATGCTCATATTAATATTCATTCCGGCATTTTGAAGAATGATAGGTTCATTCGTAGTAGTGTAAGTCCAGGCTCCATTCATACCGCTATTTTTTCTCCCTACTTTTGATATTTTGTTGATCACAAAGCGGATGCTCGGATGAGCAATCGTGTTGGTCTGGCTCTTACTGGAATAGAAATACAGTTTTAAGTCCACATTTCTGTTACGGCCGCTGGTGATATTTTCTTTCACCAGTTTTACATAAACCGGTGGGTTTTTAATGTCAAATTTAAAGGTAGTTTTCACCGGGGAATTATCCTTTAAATAAGAGTATGTACAGAAAATCGGAACACCCGGCTGGCTTTTTGAGAAAGTTCCCTTAGAAATATGGTTCACAAAAGCTTCATATCCTTTGAAAGACTGTGCAGCGGTAACGCCGCTTCCGCCTATCAGATAAAGATTGAAATCCGCTCCGTTTAGGAAGTTTTTTTCCTCCTGAGTCAGATAACTTTCACCCTTTACAAACAGCTTGCTGAATGATTCATTGATCGTCGTTCTTGCCGTCTCCGTCAGTTCATTGGTTTCAATCGTTAAAACACCCATTCTTCCGTAAGAAATAGAATTCACATACACCGGTTCTACACCGCCGCTGTCAAAATTGTTGTCATTCACAAGTGATCCGGCAGGAATATCCATATCCAGCGTGAAAGAAGTCTGGTAAAATTTCACATAGAATCCCGTTCTTTTTGCAATCATCCCTTCTTCAATATTCGTAGATGAAGAGTTTTTACCAAATAAAGATCTTGTATTCACATTTGACCCAAAGGCCACTTTCAGCTCATCATAAGACGTGAACTGTTCCACACTGTAGCTCAGCGTTCCGTTCTGTGTAAAATCAGCAGACTGGATATAATCCTGTACCAACTGTCTGGTCTTGGATAAAGAAGGCTGATCAATGGTGAATGCTGTCTTTTTATTCAAAGCCGGAATAGACATCGAAACGGTAACAGGCTTTACTGAAGCCGTAATGGGCTTAAAATTCATATCCTGTATGGAATTGCCTTTCAGAAGAGATCCCGGGAAAATATACATCTGAAGGTGTGGCAGCACGATGGATTCCGAAGATTCAAATTCTTTTGTTTCTGTAAATTCTTCCGCATTGCCCCCTTTAGCAAGCATACTTGTATTCTTACCTGACAATGCTGAAGGATAGGTTCCGAATGAAGTTACATTCACCACCTGTTGGGGAGTGCGGACCATTTCCTGAGCTTCTGCGGATCTTTCAAGCTCATTCGTACAACTTTCTAAGGCAGCTATAGAGATAGCTGCCATTAGGAATATTAATTTTTTCATGCTTATTTTTCTACAGTGAATGTGGTGTAGTAGACAGAATTGTCACCTGCATGAGCTGCGGTAAAGTTGATAGGAACTCCCGGAGCATTAGCCGTAAACTGACCGCCATTCACGATGAAGTTGATAAAGCCGGTGTAACCCTGTACCACCTGTACTGCATCAGATCCGATACCTCCCAGAATGTACACTTTCAGGTCAGACTCTTCAAGGATTTTTTTACTCTGAACATCAATGCTGATGGATCCGTTCACCATTTTAGCATTTAAGGCTGCTTTTAAAGCAAAAGCCGTTTCGTTGTAAGAATAATCAGATTCAAGAGAGATGATTCCCAGTCTTCCGTACGTGATAGAGTTGATGTAAACCGGATTTTTAGACGCTGCCAAATTCAGGTCAGATTCATTTTTGAAGATATTTCCGTTATCCGGAATATCCATATCGATGGTGAAATTTTTCTGCGTGAACTTAGCAAAGATCCCCGTATTTTTTTTCACTTTATTGTTGCTTCCGCTGATATCGATACTGAAAATACTTCCGATATTAACGTTAGCGCCGAAAGCAATTTTAAGTTCGCTGTAATAAGAGAACTGCTTGATGTTATAATCAAAAGCAAGCGACTGCTGACCGCTGAAATTGGCACTCTGCATCGCTTTGAAGATAGAAGATCTCATGCTCGAAAGGGTAGGCTTTTCAATCGTGTCAACAATAAAGTCAGACGGGAAGGAATAGGAAACCGTGATCGGCTTTACAGGATAAGAGATCGGGGTATACGAAAGATTGTCCAGCGTAGTGGAATTATAAACACCTCCGATAAACGTTTTGTTGGGAGAAGTTACCACCATCTGATCACTGTTTAGAGTCACTGTAGTAGTTTTGGAAGCCAGTTCTTTTCCGCCTACAGATACTTCGTCATAATTTAAATACTTCGAAGGTAAAGCCACAACAGGATTTAGTTTTGAAGCTTTTGCTCCTTCTACAACAGTTTGTGCTTCCTCATTCATATCCTGACGGCAGGAGATTGAAGTAATACTGGCTACAACCAGTAATGCAATGGGTAAAATGATTCTTTTCATAAATTTAATTTGAGGCCCTAAAAGTATAGTTTTTACACAACTGTGTGAAATATATAACCATTAAATCTTTGTTAACTGCTATTAACAAAAGATTAACTAATCGTAACTGTTTGACTATAATTTAAATACTTCTCTGTATAGTGATAAATATCATGTAATTTGAAAAATAAAACGATAAAAAAACTCCCCTGACGATTAGTCAGGGGAGGCTGTTCTCAGATCAAATAAATGTATGAAAGGATATTTCTAGGATCTGATTACACATCGTGAAAATTTGTTATAAGTTTTTGTAATGATAATCAATATTGGTCCACACAATATCATCTCCGGTGGCAGTCATTGCTGCTGGATTGTCGAAAACACTTTTCCCGAAAATATCCTGATAAGCGGTAATTCCGAAAACAGCTTTCTGGGAAATAGTTAAAGCGTTCATATTTTCTCTCGGCATCCTTTTCACATACCGGAATGATCTTTTAAGCGTAAATGAAGATTCACTTCTGTTAAAGATCCCGATAAAATTCTGTTCGTTATTTTCCGTAATGAATACTGAATCTTGATTAATCTTCACACTATAGGTAAGATCTGCTGAAGTTCCGGAGATCAGTTGAAGAGAATTATTTTTCAGGTCAAGACTTATTTTTTTCCAGGCCGGTTCCTGATACGTACTCCAGTAGCTGTTCAGATAAGATTCTGAAACATCAGTTTTCTGACCGGAAGGACCTTTGTACACTGAAATATTCTGTACTGCGTAATTTTTGTACTCAAATTGAAAAACCCTCTTTTCCGCAGGCTTAGGAGTTTCGATCGTGCTGTCATCATTTCCGCTGCATGACATCATAGGTAAAGCCGCAAGAATAAATAAAAAAGAGTATTTCATCAGATAATTTTTGCAAAAGTATATATTTTACACCATGTAGTGAAATATTATTTAATAAAATATCTGCTAAGCATAATAAAGAACTTTTAAAACAAAAATTTCAAATAATATCTAATATGATTGATAATATTTCCGTCATCAACTAAATAGGATCATCATGTTGGCCTCGGAAACTTTATTTTTAGCGGAATATTCCAGCCTTGAATTTTTCGTTCTTAAAAGGGTATAAAAATATACTTAATAAAATATTCTTATCAATTCCTTGACTTTAAAAAATTCAAAACAAAAAAACTCCCCAGACAAAAATGCCTGAGGAGCCCTATTTACAAATTAAATTATTTCTTACTTACCGAAAAAGATCTCGTCCTGTTTCTGCTGCTCATTATAAATAAGCTGAAAATTATCAGGCATATTCTGATAAAGAAGCTTCCACTGCTGGATTTTTGAATGTTTTTTAAAGCTTTCCAGCGATCTTACAAACAGGTTTTCGATCACGGTTCTCACATAAGAATCACCGTTTCTGTAGATCCAGTCCATCAGTTTGATATGATGGGCTACGATGTAGATTTTCGATTCCTGCAGCATATCCTTCAAATAGTTAATGGTAGCCTGAATCACACCGGCAAAGTTTTCCTGCACAGATAACTGAGTGATTTCACTTCGGAGTGGTGGATAGAAAAATTTTAAGTATTCAACGGCTATTTTTTTATTAATAGCCTGCATTTGTACTTTCATCATAATTAATATTTTTCAGTATTTATCTTGCAGCGAAATGTGTACCAAAATTTACAGCATGGCAGCAAAAATAAAAACGCCTATAATCACAGCGATGTGAGTAACCAATAGTTCTGTATTGTGCCTGTTAGTCGTGGTTTTCCATGTTTTCCAGTCGGATATTCTTCTGATTTTTGTTTTCATAATCTATTGAATTTGAGTGGTTTTGATTTTAAAGCAAAATCTGCTTTTGTAATGAAACAGACGAAAAATGTAACGAAAATTTTAAATTCCGTGATTGTAAATCTGTCTCGAATACGTTTGTTGCAGCTCTTTTGACATATGACTGAAGATCACTTTACGGTATTCTCCGCTACAAAAGGCCGTAAAATTGTCCAGAGAATAAATAAAAACACCCTCGACTGCATTTTTTAAAGCAAGATCTCCGTTTGTATAAATTTTGTCCATTTTCTGAATGCTTTTAAATAAAACATTTCTGTCATTCTGGCGGACCATATTTTTGATACGTTCCGTGAACGTGCGGATGACACTGTACGGGGTCTGAGGCATCGTTTTCGTAAGTTCGTTTTCAAAGTCAGGAATAACTTCTGTAATTTCCCGGACGGCTTCTGAATAGTTCATATGATTAATGATTTTGTTCTAAAAGTTTAATGATGGCTCCAAAGACGAAAACGGTCATAAAAGCCATGAGAAGCAGATGGTAAGGTTTCAGCCACTTTGGGGTTTCCGGTCCTCTGCTTTTTAATCTTCTTAACCTGTCAAGGCGGTTTAAAGTCTTTAAGTCCATATTGTATGTTTTGAAGATGATGAAGCCAACGGCGTACCTTTGAATGTGGTTTTAATGTAATTTGCTTTTAATCAATCAATTGTATGGTTGTTTGTATGTGCCGGAATCGAAAAAAACATGTCAGAATGATAAGGTTTTTATCAAAACGAAATGAAGAGAACCTATTTTTAAATTTTAAATCAATACGTTTTTAAGAATGTGAAGAAAGGCTGCTTTGTAATCTGGTCTCTTTAAAAAAATCATCAGATTTTACCTTAACGTTCCTTATCTCCTTCAATACTCTTAAGGATTTAAATCTACATTTGAAAGAAAATCCGCATGATCAGCCAGATCCGCGAGCGATAAAAAACATAGCCATTTATTTTCTCCCAAACATTAGCCGACTTGTTTTATTTGTATGATAGAAAGAATAGAATGAATATCTTTGCACTCCAAATTATTCAGGACATGTTTTCAAAAATTATAGTACACAGAGTAGGAAATAAAATCAACGGAGAATCTTTAACGCTGTCTCAGGAAGAGCTGAAGCTGGAAGAAGGAATGGCAGAATTGCTTGAAGATTACTTTTTAGGTTCTTTTAAATCGGAAGAGACCTTCAATTTTTACAGTGACACGTATTTGGTCAATAATCCGGTATACAGTTCCGTATCCGAGATCTTTGAAGACAAAGCGAAATTCCTTTGGGAGTCTGAGAATATTGCAAAACACCTTTTTGAAGCCGCTGAAAACCCTAGAGTTCAGGGTGGAGAACTGTTTATCGTACTTTTTGAAGAAGAAAGTGACCGTCCGGATAAAGTAGATAAAATCGGGATCTTTAAAACAGAAAAGAGAGAATCTTTCCTTAAAATTTCTCCTCAGGAAGAAACTTTTGACATTGAAAAAGATCAGGGAATTGGTTTGTCTAAAATTGACAAGGCTGCTTTAATTTACAACAATAATAAAGAAACGGGTTATGTACTTTCTGTGGTTGACAATAACAAAAACGGAGATATGTACTACTGGTTCGAGGATTTCCTGAAAGTAAAACAGCGTGACGATGAATATTTCCACACGCAGGAAGCTTTAATGGTGTACAAAGATTATATAACCAAACAGCTTCCACAGGAATTTGAAGTTTCAAAAGCAGACCAGGCCGATTTCTTAAATAAATCTATTAATTTCTTCAAAGAAAAAGAAGAATTTAAGCTGGACGAATTTGCAACCGAAGTATTGGGCGATGAGCATGTGATCGAAAGTTTTGTGAATTTCAAAACCGATTACGAGCAGGATATGCAGGTGAATATTGCTGAAGAATTCCCGATCAGTGAAGCGGCTGTAAAGAAAACACAGCGTCACTTCAAAAGTATCATTAAACTGGATAAAAACTTCCACATCTACATCCACGGTGACAGACAGAAGCTGGAAATGGGCGAGGACGACAAAGGAAAATACTACAGACTTTACTTCGAAAAAGAAGTGTAATCAACGAAAATAACCTGAGTTAGGGTTTGAGAGTGAGAGAGTCGGAGAGTGATAGGGTTTTAGAGTTTTGGACTGGTGGTCAGTTGCTGGTTGCTAGTTCGTAGTGATCAGGTTAATAGGATTATTGTCTGATATCTGGAGTCTGATATCTGAAATCTTGAATCTACCATTCACCATTCACTTGCGAAGCAAAATTCACTATTGACATTCTAAATATAAAGAATCAAAGAGGGCTAATTTTTAAATTGGTCCTCTTTTCGTATTGGGTAATTCACCCCTTTTTCCTTCCTTTGTGAGATGAAAACAACCATTATTGACCTGTCCAAACCGATTCAGTACAACGCCGGAGACCCTTGGTTTATGAGGGTTAAGATCAAACATAAGGCTCACAAAAAATCACACTGGCTGATCCGTCTGGCATTGAATCTTCCGTTCAGACTTTTTCCGAAAAACTGGACAGGATGGGCAGATGATTCCATTAAAAATATGGGACTGCATGCGACAACACATATTGATGCACCATGGCATTACGGTCCGGTGGTTGAAGGAAAACCTGCCAAGACGATTGATCAGATTCCTCTTGAATGGTGTTATGGCGACGGTATTGTCATTGACTGTACCCATAAAGAAGATTTTGTAGCCATCACCATTGATGACCTGAAAAAAGATCTCGATAAAAACGGAATCACGATTCAGGAAGGAAATATAGTACTGATCCGAACCGACCGTGATAAAATGATGGGGACCCCGGATTTTGTAGAAAAAGGAACCGGAATGAGTAAAGAAGCCACCGAGTGGCTGATCGACCAGGGCGTAAAAGTAATGGGAATCGATCAGTGGGGCTGGGATCTTCCATTAAAATTTATGGCTAAAAAAGCAAAAGAACTTAATGATCCAGAATATTTCTGGGAAGGGCACCGTGTTGGCATAGAAAAAGAATATCTACACATCGAGCAGCTTACCAATCTCGCGGCATTGCCGTCTTCAGGATTTAAAATCAGCGTTTTTCCATTGAAAATTGTAGGGGGATCTGCGGCACCGGCCAGGGTGGTGGCGATTATCAATCCGTAGCAAACAACTTTTTCTCAACCATTGAACTAACAGATAAAAAATAAAATCTTAATTAATGGGTTCTTATCGGCTTTTAGCATGAAGGAACGAAGTTTAAATTAAAAAAAATAATAGTAAACGGAAATAAGGTTAAATAGTTGATTTTTAAATATTTATAATTATTATTTTTTTCATTTGTTTTCTTTTTCTTTTTATATTTAGAGCTTAATCTTAAATATTTAACACAATGAAAAAACTATTATTTCTATCTGCTTTTTTTATAGCAGGACTTGTAAGTGCTAAAGAAAATGTAAAAAAAAGAACAGATTCTGAAGAAAAAGCAAAGCCTGAATTAAAAAATGATTATGCAGCCATCGAAAGCGAAGAAACTTCCCAATTAAGTACGGCTAAAGCCTGTAGTCAATGGGTGGGTGTTACCGCCCCTTGTGGAGCCTCCTACTCATTATGTACAGATAATTACCAGACATGGGGTGATCTGGTGGAAGCTGCAGAATATTTTAATGATGTAAAATGCTAAATGTAGTAAGTAAGAACCGTAATATTTGTGGTTCTTATTTCAATGCTGAAAACATGAAATTTTACTTTTCTCTATTTTTATTTATAGTTTCTTTTGCTAGAGCTCAGGTTTCTGTTACCGGAAATTTTTCAATGAAACCTGATTCGTATGAAGTAAAGGTGATAGATAAAAGCCTGCAAAATATATATTACAAATTAAAATTTGTCAGAGATACTAAAAACTCAGGAAAGAAATTAGAGGCGGTCTGTATACTTCAATTAGGAGAACATTCTTCTAAGTTTTCTGATTTTAACAGTTTAAGAAAAGATTCTCTGATGGAAAAATTCAGCCATCTGGATCATTTAGGTTCTAAAGAACTGAATCAGACATTAAATTTATCTGAAAAATGGAAAAACGTTGTTGTCAAAAGTTTTTCAGAAGGTAAAATAATTGTACAGGATGTAGCCAAAAATACCTATCAATATGAAGAAAGGCAGCCCGTTCTTAATTGGGCACTTGAAACCGAAACAAAAAATATATTAGGGTACTCATGCAATAAGGCAATTGCTAAATACAGAGGAAGAAAATACACGGCCTGGTATTCTAAAGATATTCCTATTCATAATGGTCCCTATGTTTTTCAAGGACTTCCGGGACTTATTCTTGAGATTGAGGACAGTAAAAGTAACTTCCATTTTATGGCAGTAGGTATCGACAAAAAAGCAGCTGACATATATCTGAGAAGCGAAAAAAGAATTCTTGTGATAACGAGAGAACAATTTAGAAAAATAGCACAAAATTATCATGATAATCCGGGATTCTTTCTTGGGAAATCTTACGATATTAATGGAAATGCTATTATTGATGGTGGAAAAAAACGTCCATATAATCCTATTGAAATGGAGTGATATTAATTTAAAGAATCTGCCTCGGTTGCGAAGCAGATTCTTTATGTATGTTGTTAAGGTTTAACTACTTTTTCCTGAAGAACAGCGCTCTTCCATACTCATAGTTCATTCTGGCAATATTCAGCACAGAAATTCCCTGAGGACATTCCACCTCACAGGCTTCCGTATTGGAGCAATGCCCGAAAAGTTCATGATCCATCTGGCTGACCATATTCAGAACACGGCCGCTTCTTTCTTCTTTACCCTGGGGAAGAAGAACCATATGAGTGATTTTTGCAGAAGTGAATAAGGCAGCACTTCCGTTTTTACAGGTAGCCACACACGCCCCACATCCGATACAGGCGGCAGAATCAAAAGCTTCCTCAGCAGTTTGATGAGTGACTGCAATTGCTGTAGCATCAGGGGCTTGCCCTGTATTGACGGATACAAATCCACCTGAAGAAATAATTCTGTCAAAAGCAGACCGGTCTACTTTAAGGTCTTTTTTTACCGGAAAAGCTTCTGCCCGGAAAGGTTCAATTAAAATCGTTTCACCATTTTTAAAAGACCGTAAGTGAAGCTGACAGGTCGTCGTATTTTTTAATGGTCCGTGGGCAATTCCGTTGATCATCATACCACATTGTCCGCAAATTCCTTCACGGCAATCGTGATCGAATTCTACAGGTTCGTCGCCTTCCGTAATGAGTTTTTCATTTAAAGTATCCAGCATTTCCAGGAAAGACATGTGGGGATTCAGTTCTTTCAGATCATAACTGACCAGTTTCCCTTCGCTCTTTCTGTCTTTCTGTCTCCATATCTTAAGATGTAAATCCATAATGTTTGTTTTTTATTTGTAGCTTCTTACCGTTGGCTGTATCTCTTCAAATATCAGCGGCTCTTTGATGAGCTCCGGTTCATTATTTTCACCAGCCCATGCCCACGCGGAGATAAACTGATATTCGGTATCATTCCTTAAAGCTTCTCCGTCCGGGGTTTGATATTCTTCCCGGAAGTGAGCACCGCAGGATTCATTTCGGGTTAAAGCATCATAGCACATCAGCTCACCGATCTCGAAATAATCAGCGACGCGGCCGACTTTTTCAAGTTCAGTATTCATTGTGTCACCCTGTCCTGAAACCCGTACATCTCTATAAAATTCCTGTTTTAATTTCCTGATTTCTCCGATGGCATATTTCAGACCTTCTTCATTTCTGGCCAGTCCGCAGTAATCATATAAAAGCTTTCCTAAAGTTTTGTGGAAATAATCAACGGTTTTGGTACCTCTGATACTGATGAAATCCAGAATCTGTTTTTTTACAGCATTTTCGGCGGCTTCAAACTCCGGAGCATCGGGTGAAATTTTTCCGGTATGAATCTCATCAGCCAGATAATTGGCAATCGTGTAAGGTGCGATAAAATAGCCGTCTACAGAAGCCTGAAGCAATGAATTGGCTCCCAGTCTGTTCGCTCCGTGATCTGCAAAATTGGCTTCACCCAAAGCAAAAAGTCCTGGAATAGTAGTCATCAGTTCATAATCCACCCAAAGTCCGCCCATGGAAAAGTGAGCAGAAGGAGAGATCATCATCGGTTCATTATAAGCATTGTATCCTGTGATTTTAAGATACATGTCAAATAAATTTCCGTACTTCTCCTGAATCTTTTCCTTTCCCTGTTCTCTTATCGCCTTGGAAAAATCAAGATACACTGCATTTTTCAAAGGTCCGATTCCAAAACCGGCATCAATTCTTTCTTTAGCAGCACGGGAAGAAATATCTCTCGGAGCCAGGTTTCCAAAAGCGGGATACCGGCGCTCCAGATAATAATCTCTTTCGTTTTCCGGAATATCATTAGGAAGTCTTGTTTCATCAACCTTTGAAGGAACCCAGATTCTTCCGTCATTACGCAAAGATTCTGACATCAGGGTTAATTTAGACTGATAATCTCCCGATTGCGGAAGAGAAGTAGGATGCACCTGAATCCAGCTCGGGGAAGCCATCAAAGCTCCTTTTTTGTGAGCCCGCCAGATCGCAGAACCATTACAGCCCATGGCTAAGGTTGAGAGGTAATAAATTTTTCCATAACCTCCGGTAGCCAGAATTACTGCATGGGCAGCATGTCTTTCAATTTCTCCGGTATCTAAATTCCTGACGATAATGCCTCTTGTTTTACCATCAATCATCACCAGATCAAGCATTTCATGTCTGGAATACAACTGCACGGTTCCTTTTCCAACCTGTCTCATCAGGGCCTGATAGGCTCCGAGAAGAAGTTGTTGCCCAGTTTGTCCCCTTGCATAAAAGGTCCGGCTCACCTGAACACCACCGAAAGAACGGTTGTTGAGGTAGCCACCATATTCACGTCCGAACGGAACGCCCTGCGCTACGGCCTGATCAATGAGGTTTAATGAACATTCAGCCATCCGGTAGACATTGGCTTCCCGGGCTCTGAAATCGCCTCCTTTTAAGGTGTCTACGAACATTCTGTAAACACTGTCTCCATCATTTTTATAATTTTTAGCGGCATTCACACCACCTTGCGCGGCTACGGAGTGGGCTCTTCTCGGGCTGTCCTGGAAACAGAATGACTTGACATTGTAACCCATTTCGCCCAGAGAAGCAGCAACTGAGCTTCCTGCCAATCCGGTTCCAACGACAATAACGTCCAGCTTTTTACGGTTGGCAGGATTAACGAGCTTGGCTTTCTTTTTATAGTTGTCCCATTTTTGTTCTAACGGGCCTTGAGGTATTTTTGAATTTAAGATCATAACTTTTCTGTTTAATGGGCAGTAAAGAATACGTAAACGGGCATCAGTGCAAAACCTATACTGATAATCACTGAATAGACAATTCCGGCGGTTTTGAACCATTTCACAAACTTGGGGTGAAATAATCCCAGTGTTCTGGCCGCACTGTGAATTCCATGGATCAGATGATAGCATAAAGCAACCATTGATAGTACGTAAATGATGACATACCACCATTCCTTGAAAACCGTTACGACAAGGATATACAGATCCTTATTCCCGTTTGCATCGAGAGGTGGGTTTCCGAATTTGTAGACATACCAGAAATTCTGAAAGTGAATCACCAGAAAGATCAGGATCAGCGTACCGAGGATTCCCATATTGCGGGAATACCATTTACTGGCTCTTCCGCGGTTTTCCGACTGATAGTTTCCACCCGATTTTTTATTTTTCAGGGTAATGAGCAGTCCATCCAGAGCATGCAGGATAATACTTGCATACAGAACGTAGGAAACCATTTTGATCAGAATATTTCCGGACAGAAAATGCGAATAGGCGTTAAACTGCAGGTGCGCCTGCTCAGGCGGAAGAAACAGCTGGAGATTTCCCAAGAAATGGATCAACAGAAAGAAGCTCAGGAACAGTCCTGTAAGGCACATCAGCATTTTTCTTGACAAGGTTGACAGCATATTTTTGATTTAATGATTAATAATATCCTAAAACTTTCATCCAAAGTCCTCCTACGACCATATAGATGATGAGTAAAACAATTCCGATCTCAAGACCTCTCAGCCACCAGGCTTTCAGCTCGACATAGCCACTTCCGTAAAATACCGGAGCAGGGCCGTGACCGTAATGGGTAAGAACTCCATAAATTGAACCTAAGAAACCAAGCATCATAGCTAATAGCATCGGAGGGATTCCTAAAGAAACACCAACACCCAATAATGCTGCATACATCGCAGCCACGTGAGCCGTTGCACTCGCGAAAATATAGTGGCTGAAAAAGTACACGACAATAATCACCGGAAAGGCAACCTGCCAGCTTAGTCCGCCTATTTTTACTTTGATCAGATCACTGAACCATCCGATGAAACCGAGCTCGTTTAAAGAACTGGCCATCATCACCAGAACCGCAAACCACACGATGGTATCCCAGGCACCTTTTTCCCCTTTGATATCTTCCCACGTCAGAACTGAAGTAAGAAGTAACATGGTAAGTCCTATGAAAGCTGTTGTGGTAGCATCAATAGACAGTGCTCCTCCAAATATCCAAAGGGCTAAAAGGATAAAGAAAGCCAGTAACATCAACCATTCATTTCTGGAAATAGGTCCCATTTCTTTTAATTTCTGAGCGGCCATTTTCGGGGCATCGCCAGTTTTTTTCAACTCAGGCGGATATAATTTGTACAAAACCAACGGGACCACGAAGAATGCGACTAAGCCCGGAACGAAACCGGCTGCAGCCCATGACATCCAAGTAATATTGATTCCTAAATTCGCTGCAAATTTCTGACACATCGGGTTACTCGCAGTCCCGGTAAGGAACATGGATGAAGCGATGAGGTTCATATAATAACTGTTCAGGGTAAGGAAAGACCCCAGTTTTCTGTGGGTTTCCGGCTTTTCAGGAACGGAATCGAAGCTGATGGCCATAGATTTCATAATCGGGTAGATGATTCCGCCTCCTCTTGCGGTGTTACTCGGAATAGCAGGAGCCAGACATACATCGGCCAGTCCAAGTCCGTAAGCCAGTCCCAATGAGCTTTTACCGAAAATTCGGATGAATAAAAAGGCAATCCTGTTTCCCAATCCGGTTTTGATAAATCCTCTGGCGATAAAGAATGAGATCCCGATCAGCCAGATCACTTTATCTCCAAATCCGGAAAGTGCTTTGGTGATAGATTTTCCGGCATCTCCCGGTGCGACTACCTGAGTAAGCGCTGTAAATGCTATGGCCATCATACACATGGTGCCCATAGGTGCTGCTTTAAGGATGATTCCCAAGATGGTGGCCGCAAAAATAGCGAACAGATGCCAGGCGTTTTCAGCAACGCCTTCCGGAGCCGGAATAAACCATATAATCAGCGCAACGGCAAACGTTATCGCGATATTTCTGATATTAATTTCTTTCATGATCTATAAATATTTAAGCGGTTAAAATCTACTTTGCACCTGAACAATGAATAGATTGTTGTTGTATTGTGATGTGTTGTCTACCTGATGTTTGTACCGGTCGAACTGCATACCCAGCTGGATTCTTGCTCCATAGTTTTTCAGGAATTCCAGCCCGAACATCGGCGTTATGGTCTGTCTTGGATTGGAGTTCAGCCTGAAATTGGTATCCAGATATTCGTATCGACAAGACAGTTCGAAAGCGCTGAGGTTTTTATGATTAATCTCGTACCGTACATTCGGAAGAAAATAAGCGCCACGGATCAGGTATTGATCAGGATTGGAAGGTCTCAACTCCGGATCCATCGTGTTGTAAAGAACATGATTGGTCGCCTGTTTCGCTTCCAGTTGCATATCCAGACTCCATTTCGGGTCAAACTGGATCAATGAGCTGAGGTCAATTCCTACGGCGTATACTTTTTTACTTAATACTTCACCGACACCTCCGTTCAGGCCGACGTTGAAATTATATTTTTTAGACAAACCGAAAACCAATCTCGTGGAATACTGCTTCCCGTCATCGTTGTCATTGATCTGATTTTTCCCGTTTCCATTGACGACTGACACCGCATACTGGAAAGGAATTTGACCCAGTTGAAGCTGCCCCGTTGCAGAAAGCCCGATCTGGAAGCTTGTCCAGCCCAGTTTTCCGAATTCCGTATACTGATTGGACCAATCCAGAGATTTGATGATGTCAATAGGATACGTTTCCTCAATTCCGAACCAGGGTCTGAATTGTCCGACTGTAAAGGCGAGCTTAGGATTGAAGGTGTATTTCAGATAAGCATTTTCAAGAACCCTGCTTTTGGGATCGTTTTTAAAGTCAGCGAGGTTCGCAAGTGCTACGACTTCCGTTCTTTTGCTGATCTGTGCGCGTACCTGAACCCTCATGTATTTCAGCATGAAATTGTTGCTGGTTCCAGACCCATCCGCATGATGCAAACCGTTTACATCTACATCTTTGGTCATGCCTACGAGATAACGTGCCTGAAAAAGGCCTTTGATCTGAAGCACCGGATATTTCACATGGTCTTCCTCCTGCTTGTTCTGCTGCAGAGAATCCTGGATCTGTGCACTGGCGGAAAAACCTGCCAACAGGGCACAAAAGATCAGACTTCTCTTTTTTGGTGAAAAAAGGGTCATAGTATTTGTGTTTAAAAAATTATTATTTAGTTGCCTGGAAATTGGAAATGGACTTCCTCCAATTCATGGAACTTAGCGTAGTAATCGGGATTTCCGAATCTTTGTAGACTTTTCCACTATGGGTTTCGAAATGAATTCCGATTCCTGATATGGGGAAAGGGGTGAGGATAATTAAAGGGAACTTTTTCATAGTCTGATTATTTGAATTTAAATGAGGATTTAATTGAAAATAATGCAAAAAAATTCAACAATTTTTAAACGTATTCATTATTTGGTGATATAAATTTAATAAATTTTGTTTAATTAACATAATTATTTTAGGGGTTAATGTAAAATTCATGTGATGAATCATGATGGGAAAATTAAACTTGACCTGCTCTTAAATTTTTAGTATATTATAAATTAAATGCCATTATCAGTATTGAAAAAGCAAGCGTATCAGGGCTGAAAATCAGAGGGATTCATGTCACGGATTGCAGGGATGACGGTGTTTTAAGGACTTCCGTGATTTCGTACCACAAAGTAATATGTCGTTAAAAAAATCGTTATATTTGGTAGATCAAAGAAAGATATGAATTTTGTAGAGTGTCATGAGGAGCCCATCCATATTCCTGGGTATATACAAAGTTTTGGATACCTGATTGGCATTGATGCAGAATCTCATTCCATCACTTTTTTCAGCAGGAATATTTCGGATATATTCAGAATCGAAAATGCGGAAGAGCTTTTTGGGAGAAGTCTTATGGATTTTCCTGAAATTTTCCGTTCTGTGATGGATTCTGATTTGTATTCTTCTCTGAAAGACTTTACAAAAAGAGAAAACGAAACGCATTTTGATAAGGTATTTATCAGCGGAAAGGAATATCATTTTTCCATTTTCAGAAGCGGGAAACATATTTTCCTGGAATTTGAAGCGGTACTGGAAAATCCGAATAAACGTATTTCCAATAAGTATGACAATTTTTACGTCATCGACAATGAAAAGGAGCTTTGGGAACAGTTGCTGAGTACGCTTTCCAAGATTGTAAATTATGACCGGATGATGGTGTATAAATTTATGATGGACGGTTCCGGAAAAGTGATTGCAGAAAGGAGAGATGAGGATATGGA
Organism: Chryseobacterium sp. OV279; assembly: GCF_900128945.1. Classification (GTDB taxonomy): domain Bacteria; phylum Bacteroidota; class Bacteroidia; order Flavobacteriales; family Weeksellaceae; genus Chryseobacterium. Next base: position 928,427 of record NZ_FQUD01000001.1, read on the forward strand.
AAGCTATCTGGGCCTTCATTATCCCGAATCCGATATTCCGAGACAAGCCAGAGAGCTTTATTTAAAGAAAAGGAAGAGAATTTTCAGCAATGTCTATGCAGATACGGTTCCGCTGATCAGCAGAACGGATGAGGTTATTGATCTTACTTTTGCGGCTTCTCGGGGAATGTCGCCGGTTCACGGGCAGTATGTCAAAAATTCCGGAGCTTCTTCCAGTTTCAGTGTGTCTATTATCATTGAGGATCATCTTTGGGGACTGGTAACGTGCCAGAATTCGGAGGCTAAACATATTGACCTTGAAGACAGGGTGCAGGCCGGTATTTTTACGGCTTTGGCTTCTAATGCTTATTCTTCGTTTAAATCTAAAAATGAATTAAATTATCGTCTTGAACTGAACGAAAAATCGTCACAGCTAAAAGCGGAGTTTTTAAAACATAATAATCTGTTCGACTCTTTGGCGGACAATAAAGCAAAAATAAGAAAACTGCCTGAGGCAGATGGTTTGGTTATTATTGCAGAGGGTGATATAGTGACTGTGGGAACGGTTCCTGAACGGGGAATCATTGATGCCATTGCCCATTGGGCCCTCGAAAATACCACGGAAAGTATTTTTGTCAGCAGAAGTTTCCTTAAAGATTACGGCGAGGAACTTGGACTGGATGAAAGTGCAGCCGGAATTATTATCTATTTTATCGAAAGAAGTAAAAAAGAAATGCTGATCTGGTTCCGTAAGGAATTTGATGAACATATCAGCTGGGCCGGAAATCCTGAGAAGAAAATTGGGGTGGTGGTTCAGGATGGACAGGAAAAACATATTGTTTCGCCAAGAACATCTTTTAACATATTTACAGAAAATATTAAAGGAAACTCCAGAAGATGGAATTCCAGAGATATCAGTTCGGTGCAGACTGTCCGGGATGTGATTCTTGAAACGTCACACAAACAGTATAATGCCATCAAAGCCCTGAACAATGAGCTGAGAAAGGTCAATGAGGAGCTTGACAGTTTTTCTTATACAATTTCACATGACCTGGGAACACCTTTGACCGTGATGAAGTTAAATGCTCAGATGCTGCTCGCCAATTTTGAAAAGACAGAAAAAAATAAAAATAAACTGACGTCTATTGTTGAAGAAATCGACAGTATGGCGGAAATGATGCATGATGTTCTCCAGCTCAGCCGTGCAAAACACAGCGAGATAGAATTGGAGCGCCTGCAACCTGCCAATACCATTCTTAAGATCTCAGAAAATGCAAAGATCACTTTTGAAAGCCCGAAAAGTGAGATCATTATTAAGGAATGTCCCGATGTACTCGCGGATAAAACGATGCTTCATCAGGTGTTTTTAAATATCATCAATAATGCGGTAAAATACTCCTCTCATAAAGATGAGCCTAAAGTGGAAATCTGGGGAGCGGAAGAGGACGGACATATTGTGTACAGGATCTCAGACAATGGAATCGGGATTCCACAGGAAGAAAAGCATAAGATGTTTAAAATCTTCAACCGGATGGATAATGCGAAAAAATTTAAGGGAAATGGAGTAGGGCTGTCCATTGTGCACAGAATCATGAAAAGGATTGGTGGAAATGTGGATTATGATAACAATAAAGAGGGTACTTGTTTCATTTTAACGTTCAAAAAACCGTAAATTTGGGAAAATTTAAAAACCTTATTTATGGTATCAGAGTATCTTAAGCAAAATACAGCGGAATATCACGATGCTGCAGAGAAACTTTTCAATTCTGAAAAAATTTTTAATAAAACTTTCACCCTTGAGGATTACAAAAAGATCATTCATACGAATTATCTGATGCTTCTTCACAGTGAAGATAAAATATTCGGAAGCCTTTCTGATAAATATTCGGAGAAGCTTCAACTTAACAACAGAAAGAAGCTTTCCCTTATCGAAAAGGATCTTGAAAGTCTTTCTCTGGAAAACCAAACTGTTTCCCATGATCTTGAATTTGACAACGAGCATGAAGCTTTAGGAGCGATGTACGTGATCGAAGGTTCTACTTTGGGTGGAAACGTGATTGCAAAACAGCTTTCTAAAACAGAAGGTTTTGATAATGTGACTTTCAATTTCTTCGGATGCTATCAGGAAAATACAGGCCCGATGTGGAAAAATTTCAAAGAGGTTCTGGACACTGAAGTGGCTGAAGACAACTACAATGAAGTCCTTTCAGGAGCAAAAAAACTATATACGTTTTTACTGAACGTCAATTAATTTCATTGAACCCTAATTAAATTCCTGAAAAATTGCCCACATTTTCAGGAATTGTTAAATTTGAGCGTTTCAATTTTTAGAGTAAACTAAAAAATAATTTAAAAAAAGTATACAATATGAAAGTAACTGTAGTTGGTGCAGGCGCTGTAGGTGCAAGCTGTGCAGAATACATCGCAATGAAAAACTTCTGTTCAGAAGTAGTTTTAGTAGACATTAAAGAAGGATTTGCGGAAGGTAAAGCAATGGATTTGATGCAGACTGCATCGCTGAACGGATTCGATACAAAAATTACCGGAACAACAGGAGATTACAGCAAAACTGCAGGTTCTCATGTAGCAGTAATCACTTCAGGTATTCCAAGAAAACCTGGAATGACGAGAGAAGAGCTGATCGGTATCAATGCAGGTATCGTGAAAGATGTTACTCAAAATCTGGTAAAACATTCTCCGGAAGTGATCATCATTGTGGTTTCTAATCCAATGGATACTATGGCTTATTTAGTACACAAAACCTCAGGTCTTCCTAAGCACAAAATCATCGGAATGGGTGGTGCATTAGACTCTGCAAGATTCAAATACAGATTGGCTGAAGCTTTGGAAAGCCCGATCTCTGATGTAGACGGTATGGTAATCGCTGCACACAGTGATACAGGAATGCTTCCATTATTGAGCAAAGCGACAAGAAATGGTGTTCCGGTAACTGAATTCTTAGATGAGGAGCAACAAAAATACGTCATCGAAGAAACTAAAGTAGGAGGTGCTACATTAACTAAATTATTAGGAACTTCAGCTTGGTACGCACCAGGTGCAGCAGTTTCTGTAATGGTTCAGGCTATCGCTTGCGACCAGAAAAAAATGATCCCTTGTTCTTTAATGCTTGAAGGTGAATACGGACAAAATGATATCTGCTTAGGTGTTCCAGCTATTATCGGAGCAAACGGAGTAGAAAAAATCGTTAACGTAACACTTACTGCAGAGGAGCAGTTGAAGTTTTCTGAAGCAGCTAATGCTGTGAGAGAGGTGAACGGAGATCTTAAGTTTTAATTGATTTAAGCTTTATATAATAGCTCAGCGCGGCCTTTGGCCGCGCTGAGTTTTTTTATCTGAATTCTTTGTCGGAATTTTATTTAGTTTCGGCGAGGCCGCAGGCCACTTTTATTATAAAAATGAATTTTATGAAGAGTGTAATTCTATTTGGACAATTCTGAGTAAACCAAATCAAGATCCTGAAATTTTAACTTACTAAAATTATCACTAGGAGTCTGAATCTCATCTAAGCTAACAAAAAGAATTGAATAATCTTTAGTATCAAACTCCTTTTGCATAATTTGATCAGCTCTATCTCTGGTTAATGTAACTGTCCTTTTATATTCATCATAATATTTCTTCTTGTTGTTGAAGTCAATAGGAATTGATGTTATCGTAATTTTATTAATTGAAGTTTGGGCAAATGCCTGAAATGCAATATATACAATATCTCTTTTGACCATTTCATTAATTGTTTTGTCCGAATCTCCCTCTATGGTAGGCTTGGAAACTTGAATGTGTAAGTTTTTCTCATCAGTATTTATGAATTTTAGAGTTCCTTGTTCAACCGTAAAATCATGAGCATCTTCTAGCATCTCTTTTACAGAGTTATATTTTTTTAATTCAGATGGACTGATATTTTGTGTTTGAGATGTTTCTATTTTTGTTTCGTTTTCTGTGGTAACTGATTCGTTTTTTTTATCATTGCTACAGCTTAATAGTGCGCATATAGAAGCAATTAAGAGTGTTTTCTTCATTTATAATTAAATTTTAGTTATTACTTTAAGTAATATAATAGTTTTATCTTAATTGATATCAATTGTTTTTGCTAGGCTCTCAAAACTATTATTATCATAATAATCGAGTTTACTATATCCGTTCATATTGTTGATTGTATAAATGGCTTTTATATTTTTCATGTCTTCATCCTCCATATATAATCCAGTGACAGGATTGTTTGGGAATTTTGCGGTATTAGATTTTTTAAAGAAAACTAATATTTGAAAATAGCCATTTGTGTAATCAGATTTAGCAGTTGAACAGTAGTCTTTTAATTGGTTCAAACTAATATCTTTATCAACTTCGAAAAGTGTCATTTGATTAAAATTACCATCACTTCTTATTTCCTTTTTACTGTCAATTACTTTCATTTTATCATTATTATATTTGGGTTGTATATCAATATGAGCATCGTTTTTACCTTCTTGATTTGATATTGTAAGGCCATCTATTGAGTTTGTTATTTGGTGTTGCTCTTTTTTATTATTGCTACAGCTTAGAGAAAATAATGTTATAGTAGACAGGATTAGATTAAGTTTTACGTTCATAATTGTTGTTTTGCAATAGTTTAAAGCTACAGAATCTTTATGATTAAAAAATATGGAAAACCATAAGTAAATTCTTTTGTACTAATAAAAACTACATCGAGTTTTTTATTTTATCCGTCTTAAAACGTCTAATAACTCAGGAATTTTATTCACCTGTGATTCGGTCCAGAAATAATGTTCATTATCGGTTACACCGAAATCCTTTAAGTAAATAGAAATTCTTCTCGTATTTTTTTCAATGTAAAAATTAAATGATATTTCCTTAGAATTAAAAATATAGGTGGTAGATTGTTTCTTTTCTGTCTTATCTTTTATGTTGGGAATAACGTATAATTCTATAAACTGAATAAATTCTTCCACTTCATTTAAGTCAAGCCATGACGTTTTGAAAAACCTTCTTGATTTTCCCATAAAATCATATTTTGCATCCATATCAACCTGAATGGATTTTATTTTCTGATTGGTTTTTAAATTGATTGCTTCGACAGGGAAAAATGAAACTTCTTCACCCATACCTGATCTAAAATCTGCTGTAATATTCCAATTTTTATTGACTTGGGTAAAGTCTGCGCCATCAATGAATTTTCGTGTACTAGAATTTAAATCGTCTTTTTGCTGCGCTGAAATATATAAGCATGAGAACAAAAAGAAAATAATGGGGATTCTTTTCATGATAATTAATTTAAATTTTCAGTTTAAATATAATAACATGTATGGTATGAATATTACGGGAATCCATACTAGAGGACTCTTGAGTGACTTTTTGAGGGTTTGATGAGTATATGTTTAGTTTCGGCGCGGCCGGAGGCCGCGCCGAAACTAAATAAAATAATACTCCCCTTACTTCATCGCTTTCAAAACCCTCTCAAATTCCAGATCCTTTTTCTGAATCACATCCTCATCCGTATACCTGATCAGTTCATCAATTCTTACCCCTACTTTTTGGGTTTGTGAATTATCATCATAGAAAATGCCGTTTGCGGTAAATTCAAGACTGTACTCTGCGTTGAGTGGTACACTTGTAATATCTCCGTCAGCACCGGCTGTTTTCTGGCCTATCGTAACGGCTTGTGGGAAGACTTTTTGCAGGTTCATGGTATTCCATTCACTCATGCTTAAAGTTTCGGGATTTACAATGAGGAAAACTTTTCCTTTGTATGGATGAACGGTTTTATTTTCAATCTTTGGATAGTAATGTCCAAACTCATTATAGCTGAAAGGAATGTAAGTGCCGATATTGCGGATATTAGGCTTGTAGTATTTTCCAAAATGATTTTCTACAGGAGAAAAGTATTTGTAGATATAATGAAATACAAATCCACCCCAATCCGGATAACCTCTCATGTCAAAGACGATTGCTTTTTTGGAGGAGGCTTCTTTAAAGATTTTGTCCATATGATCATCCAGCTGATCATCGGGAACACTTTCGCTGATATAGCGTACATTATGAATTTTAAAATAAGTAAGATCAGCATGAGTCATTGTATGCGAATCTTTTATCCGGATTTTTTCTTTTATATATTCTGTAACAGTGGCAAGCTGCTGTTTGTCGGAGAAATTGAGAAAATCAACTTTTACAGACTGAGATTTATGATTGTGTTTTGACTGTATGGTAAGTTCTTTCTGCGCAAGATCATCCGTCCAGATCAGGTTTTTCTGGTAATCTGAAAGCCTGTATAGGAGTGTTTCCGTATTGGATGCAGAAAGTAATTCCTGTTTTTCTTTAATGACTGCAGGAATGCTTTTACCATTGATCTCCGTTATCCTGTCTCCGGTATGGATATTTGCTTTAGAACAGATTTCAGGTAAGATAAGATCAGTAATGAGTAAATAATCGTTAGAAATGACATAATCGAATGGAGGAAAATAGGCACGGTGGTAAATTTCATTCTTATAATTCAGCTGATTATAAAAATCAAATGCATGGGTATCTTCCATTTTGGCAACAGCTTTAGCCAGAATAATGTCAAAATCTTTCCTTGATGAACAATGAATAGTTTGCTCCAATAAATTAGCAAAATAGGCATCAGCATCTTTAGGCATCAGGTATTTGTGAGGATAAAGATAATCTATGGAGCCCTGGATTTTTGCAAATATGAGAAGTCTCTCCGGTAAAGGATAGTTTTTATCTTTCGCTAATGGGTCCTTTTTTTTATCAGCAGGCTTTTGTTCTTTTTCAGAATCTGAAACAAATCTGTGAGCATAAATATTGTTAAGCAGAGCTTTATTTTCAGAACTGACTTTTTTATTCTTCTTATACCAATTGAAATTCTGATTGGCTGAAAGTATATCTTTTTCCAGATCAGTGGCCAGAGCTATTGAAAATTGATTGTTCAGATTTTCAGTGAGGATTGTGATTACCGAGTTGGCATCTGACTGGTTATTCACTTTTTCAACGGTCTTTAAAAATAAGCTGTCAGCATCTGTTTTTCCACCTGCTATATCAGGATGATAATATTTTAGAAAATTCCAGGTTTTGATGAAAAGATGATACTGGTCTTTTTGACCATAAACTGATGACTGAATTAAGATAAGAAAAAATAGAGGTATTAGTTTTTTCATGTTTTCTGTAGAAATAATGACCGAAAAGATATGATTTTTCTGATGATAAAATTTCACAGTCGATATAAAAATAAAAACGCACCCTGAGCGCGTTTTTATGTTGATTTTCAGTAGATTATTTTTTGAGTATTTCTCTCCATTGGTAAATAGGTTTGACAACATTATAAGAATAATACTTTCTTGCTATACCAATATCGAATCCTGAGCCGATCACGACGTTGAGTATGCTTTGATCTGTTTTATAGACATTGCTGCTGATAAATGTTTCAACGGCCTCTTTGACAACCTGGTCATTTTCAATATTGCCGTTGAATTCCTGTTTTTGATCCGTTCTGATGTATATCGTATAGACAGGTTTTTTATTGTCAGGCGGAAAGTAATTCATTGAAAGAGTAGTTCTTAAAACATGGTCCTGCTGAGAAATTTTTTCATAAACAGGAATCAATTCTTTTATTTCACTGTTGCTGTTAAAATTATAAACGGATGTTATGATGATAAGGGAAAGAAGTCCACCTGTGATATAAAACGGTAACTTCTTCAGTGGAGGCATCATTGTAACGGAAGTATTTCTATGGTCCCGAACAACATAAGTTTTCATTAAGATATCGTGCAGGGACTGTCTTGTTTCTTTGTTGAAGATGTAAAAAACGATGATTCCTATACCTGATGCAAAAATAATGATCGACTGGACTATATTAATAACAGAGAATGCATCTGATCCCGGAATTTTAAATCCGTTCAGAAAAAATGGAGTAGTGAGGATTAAAGTTCTGATGAATGAAGTTTTTAAATCAATCGTTTTTCCTTCAATATCAGTCACTTGGATCTTCATGAATTTTTTACCCAAGGTCTGACCATTATTGATCTTAGAATTTAAAATTGAAAAATAAGCCAGAGAAATAACCCAGCCAATGAATTTGGCGCTTTCTCCCATGGAGATAAATATATTTTCAAAGATGAATCCTAATATAAACCCTAGGATTCCAAGGATCAGCGAATCAATAAGTAAGGCCCATATTCTTGTCCAGAAACCGGATAAAAACAAATTGTTTTTCATTTTGGTATTAATTTTTAGAGCCCCGAAATTAATCAAATTTCTGCCGTTGTCCTAAAATAAAAGAGAATACCAGACGATTTATTGGCCCATCAGCCGTATTTGAATGAGTTACTTTTTGTGTTTTCGCACGAAATTCCAAACGGCATTCGAAAATTCCGCATTTTTCTCATAATACAAAAGATGTCCGCCATCAATGGATACCACTTTCTGATCGGGGAACTGAAACGTTTTGTAATGCTGTGTTCCTACAGCTTTATCGTTTTTCCCGGTGATAATTAATACCGGAACATGAATATCTTTGGTGAGCAGCGCATGATCAGAGTAATACTCCGGATAATCTTTCGGTTTCGAAATTACGGCCATCCCGAAATCTATGATTCTTGGATGAAGAGAATCTATTTTATCGGTTTGTTTAATGGTTTCAATATCTTCGGTGAGAAATTTATACCCGATTCTTTTCTTTCTTAATGCGGCACTTATTTTTGACAGCTCAGCAGAAAGACTGTCTTCAGGAACGGCTTTATTAGGCTGTTTCAGCAGGCTGTTTCCATATTCAATCTGTTCCTTTAAAGATTCATTGTTGAGAAAATGAAGTGTGATATTAGCCAGAATCAGTCCTTTCGTGTGCTGAGGATATTTTTTAGCATAATGAGTCGCAATAATTCCTCCGAAAGAATGAGCCAGCAGGAAAATCTTATCAAGTTTTAGATGCTGTCTGAGTTCTTCAATATCCTGAACCATGGCCTCCAGATGATAATTATCCGATGTCCCCGATTGCCCGGAACCCCGCTGATCCATATAGATCATCTTCATATTTTTTTCAAGACTGCTTCCGCCCAAAAGCTCAAATGAAGGATATCCCTGCCCCGGACCTCCCGGAACGTAAATGCATGCTTCTCCTTTTCCTGAAACTTTATAATTGATTCTTACATGATCGGAAGTTTCAAAAGTCCTTTCCATATTGCTTTTCTGTGCCGAAACAACGGTGACAGCCAAAAATAATAACAGAAATAAGTAGATGTTTTTCATAGTATAATAACAGTTGAAAGACATGGTTTATTACTTTAAGATAGATTGTTTTTTAATAGTCATTTCAACGGAGACCATTCATTTTAAATTTCTTCTTTTAATTTCTTTTTCAAATCCTTTCCAGTTAATGATACTGATGATGAGCAAGGGAAGAATACAGATTGGTACGATCAGGATCGGAGTAAAGCCTTTACTGACTGTCAGTACAATAGTTGCAAAAAACAACAGCATTGTAGAGGCGCCTAGTATAACGGTTAGGACCTTGAGTTTCTTTTCATTATTAATCAACTCTTCATCAGTGTATTCGGTTATTAGTTTGTTTCTCATATTAGTTTTTATTGATGACTTCAAGGTGGCCGATACTTCCGACAGGAGCTATTTTAATCTTTTTTTCGCCCTTTTTGATATAAAAGTAATAGATGCTGTTAATGTCGATCAGATAGACCGGATTCGTTTCTCCGGAGCTGGCGGTAAGGATGTAGTTCTCTTTTAAAGTTTGGGTATCCAGCCTTTTTTTAATTTTCTCTCCCTGCCCAATTCCTAATCCTACAAACAGAGCTAAAAGCTCAAATCCAGCGAGTATCACAAATGAAGGAATCATTGCTTTTCGCAGGTCACGTTTATCAAGATCAGGGTTCAGTCTGTAGCTTTTCAATATTTTCTGAACCACATTTGTATAGCTGTATTTAATAATTAAAAGTTGAATTAAAAAGAAAAGAAGCACTACTGAAAGCACCACGAGGATGAGTATAGGATTGGAAATCATGTCTGAAACAGGACTGATGAGAATGTCGGTAAGGGAAGAATACTTAAGAATATTGATTCCTAAAGGATAAAAAAGAATAGTTTCCTTTAATAATCCTAGTATTATTAAATATATATATCCTAACGGAAGAAATGCTTGAATTTTTTCTAAATATTTCATTGCACTAAGATATTATTTTTCCACTATCAAAAATAAAATCAAAATAAAAAAGAGCGGTATAAAAACACCGCCCTCAAGATTTATCTAACAAAAATTTTTTAAATATAAACACATCCGCATCCGGTTTCCCATTCTTGACACAGGTGCATAGGCTCAGTACAGCCTCCTCCGGGATGGCCTCCTCCTGTAACTCTGTAGCAGATACCATCATTGCAGTAATATGATCCTATAGTACGCGGGCAGTTACCGTCAGCATCACAGATACCATAAGCGATATCGCCACCACTGATAAATTCAAGCTGCTTTCTCGTTAATTTCTTTAAATTTTTCATAGCAGTTAATATTTTTAATTTGTTGATTACTAATATAAGAAATTTTAATACACGAAAATGTGATTTAAATAATATTAGTTAAAATTTAAAGATTTAATCGCTAGAATAATTAAAAAAATGGATAGTAAAGAAACTTTTTAATGTAGTTTACTAATGAAACTGCGGAAAAGAATTATTTCTCCCCCGCAGTAAAGACCGGATATATGGAACCAGCTATTTGTTCATTACACCGAAAGCGCCTTCAGAACCCGCAAAGAAGTTGCTGTAAAGGACTTCAGTATTCCCGACACGGATCTCGTAGGTATCTTCAAGAAGACCTTTTACGAAACTGTCAGCCACTTCTGAGGCAGGAATGCCATTTTCCCTTCCTCCGATTTCTACTGAAAAATCTGTATTAACAAGAGGTGGCATCAGTTCAAAAACCTTAACGGTAGTGTCTTTAGCCAGCTCGTGTCTGAGCAGTTGCGTATAAGAGTGTAAAGCCGCTTTAGAATCAGAATACGTAGGAACGTGTGAGCCCGGAGCAAATGCTACAATGGAAGAAACATTGACTACTGCTGAATTGTTCTCCTGTTTCAATAAGGGAAGCAGTTTTTCAGTCAGGCGGATAGGCGCAAAATAATTGGTTTCAAATTCTGCCGAAGCTTTGGTATAGGTGTCTGATGTATCAGAAAGCGTGTAAGCATAGGCGTGACCGGCATTATTGATTAGAATATTCAGACCCCCGAAGTTGAGTTTTATTTCTTCTACCAATCGGGTTACATCTTTTTCGTTGGTAATGTCAGCCTGTATGGTAAAGACATTTTCAAGACCTTCTGCCGCAGCATCCAGTTTTTCTTTATTTCTTCCGGCAATAATAATTTTGTTGGATGCATTCAGTGATTTTGCAATTTCCAGTCCGATTCCTGAGCCTCCGCCAGTGATAAGGATCGTGTTGTTGGTAATGTTCATGACATTTTTTGTATTAAATTAATAAGTATTTTTAAATTGTACTACTTGGTACAAAATTGATTAAATTTTTTTAATCCAGTATTTTAAGATTCATTTTAAGAATGCTTCTCAAAATTTCCGGTGAGCTTTCCATTCTTCTGGTGACATGGATTCCGTTCCATAAATTACTCAGGTGCCAGCCGATCATTTCCGGATCTTCACTACTGGTGATCTGTCCGCTTTTTTGCGCGTTTCGGATGGTTTCCGAAAAAAGGGTTTGTAACTTTTTCAGCAATTGAGCGGTGATCTTTTTTATTTCATGATCCTTTTCAGAAAGCTGTACCAGGGCATTCCCCAAATAACAGCCCCGTTCTTTATCGCAATCTGAAGCATCGGCCAAACTCAGAAAAAACTCTTTAATGAATTGAATTGGATCATCAGAGACCGCCAAACTTCCGGAGAATTTTTGATAGAAACTGTCTGAAAACTGTCTGATCGAACGGATATAAAGTTCCTGTTTTCCCCCTTTAAAAGCAAGATAAAAACTGCCTTTCCCGATTCCCATAGCGCAAAGAAGTTCATCGGCAGAAGCTGTATCATAGCCCTTGTCTTTGAAAACTTCGGTTGCTTTTGCAACGGCTTCCTGTTCATCGAATATTTTAGGTCTTCCTGCCATCGGGATTATTTCTGGGACAAAGTTATGTAATTGTACCATTTAGTACAAAATAAAAAATTCAATACGTTTTATAGTTTTTGTCGATCATAAAAGTTAATGAGTAAAGTAAAAATGCTTCATCCTACAAATCTAAAGTCATAAAAACAGCCGTTTCCTCCGGATTTTCATACAGTCTTGTATTGATTCCTGTAATGCTGAAACCCATTCTCCTGTAGAACTGTATCGCCAGATAATTGGTATTCTGCGTTTCAAGCTCAATAATTCTGCAGTTTAAATGTCTGGCTTCACGGACAGCATTTTTGATCAGCTGAGCTCCGGCTCCGTTTCTCCTGAATTGTTCACTGATCAGAATATTTTCAATGTAAAAGCTGTTATTCCATGTTCTGTGTTCGCAGATGATCCAGCCCATAAGCTCTCCATCTTCAAAAACGCCGAATGATTGTCCTTTTTCAATGATTTCATTAAGTTCTTCAATGTCGTTGGAATCGGTTTCCCAGACCTTAGAGTAGGGTATAGATTTTTCTTTTAATACAAACTCAAAAGAGCCGCCGTATTCAACAAAAGAAACGGAGAGGATTTTGTCTGTATTGTATCCGTTGAGTCCCCAATTGAGTGTGGGATTTTGAGTCAGTTTTTCTAATTTTTTTATTTCCATGGAAATGCGGAATATGATTGATTGTTATTGAATTTCAGTACAAATTTCTACTAAATAATGATCCGGATCTTTGACATACGCTACTTTTTGTCCCCAAGGTTTTACAGCTATATCTTCATAGAGAACAGCCCCATTGTTAACCGCTTTTTCTACCAGTTTCTCCACATCAGCTGTAGTAAATCCCAATTCGATTCCGAAAGGCTTTTCTTCAGATTTAGAAGACAAAAATCCCTTCTTTATATTGGAGCTGGCTAAACTTATGGACGCAAAAGAAAGACTGGTTTCTCCGGTAAGCAGTTCCCCGTAATCTTTTTCGGGAGTGATGAATTTAATGGGTAAGTCAAAAGTCTGATGGTAAAAGTTCATTGATTTCTCCACATCTTCAACGTATAAAATAACATACTTGAATTTTATCATAATGATGGTTTTAATAAGTGTTTAAAATATAGTCTTTGTCTGTGATCAGCGTTATATGAGGACCATTTTTGGGATAATACTGCATCCCTCCGAAATTGCCGAAATGAAGCGGATAATTCTGTTCCAGCTGACGCACCCTGCTTCCGAAAGCATTGATGTCAACATGTTGAACCGCATTTTCCATCTGTCTTCCGTTGGAAAAGAAAAGCATCAGATTGGAATGTTCTTTAAAATCGCAGTCATAGTAGTAGAATACATGAATATTCTCTTCAGTATAGATACGAATCAAATCATTGATTAAGTTTTCTTTGTGTATGGTCGGCAGATTGCAGTCGATCCTTACCGAAATATTTTCAGCATTGTTTTTCCTGAAATCTGAGCCGGTGATCTGGATAAACCGATGTTCTATGGTTTCATAGGTTACGTTTTCCGGGCTTAAATTTCTGCTTGATTTTACTTCGAAAGGAGTGTCGATCACCTGAGCATTGGCGAGAATCAGCAGTTTTTCTATTTCTGAAACGAACTGGAAATGCTCATCAAAAAGGGTATAATCACCTGTTGAGATCAATAAGTAGTTTTCATTGATCTTAATATCTAAATATATCCTTGTAAAACGTTGATGTAATTCTTCCAGTTTCCTGATGAGGTTTTCGGGATGATCTACTGAAACTCGGGCTTCCAGCTCGGCAAGATTGTTCGCATGGCCTCCAAATCCTTTGAGAAACTTAAAAAATTGAAAACGGTATAGATTTTCCGGGAATTTAAAATACCAGTAGACTCCTAAAATCATAGTAATAAGTCAATTAATTAGCTATGACTATGAATCAGTTTTTTGAACATAATTCATTGAAAAGTTTTGTTCCTTCAACCTGTTCGAAATCTTTGAGTTTTTTCAAAGCGGTACAGGCTGTAGGCATATCTTTTTTATCCAGACTTATAGAAGCTGCATTGTACAGTGCATCTACATTGGTGTTATTCAAGTCAAATGCTTTGTTGAATAATTCTATAGCCTTGTCTAATTTCTTTTTGTCAAGTGCTTCCATAGCTTTATTGTAAGCTTCCGCGGCTAGCATTTTATCTTTTATTTTTACAATAGCTCTATTGGGGTATTTATCCAAATCTTTACGATCATTTTTAAAAAAACTAAACTTCATTGAAGAAGCTTGAGAGGAATCATCTCCGATTTTAGTTTCTATGTGATAGGGAATTATTATTTGATCATATTTTTCGAAGCCTGCCAAATTCCAAGACGGATAGCTCTTTTCAACAATTGATTTTAAAAATTCTATATTTTCTAAATTCTTTTTAGACTGATCTGTACTTTCAGATTGAAAATTGATCTTCTGTTTTTTCGGATATATTATAATATTTCCGCTTAAACTCAGATTACGACCATTGTCTGTCATAGATCGCTCCAAAAAATCAGAAAAAATATTCTTTTTTAGAGAGGGTGTAAAATAATAACTGGCTTCTACAATGCTATCATTCTTTAATGTGCTGAGGTATTCATTTTGCAATTTGGATGTTCTTACTAGCCACTTCTTTTTTATTTTATCATTGCCGGTGATGCCGTCTATTCTTTCAATGATAACTAAAGTGTCAGTGGATAGCTTTTCAATTTCATAGAATGTTTTTGGTGAAATTCTAATATTTTTATTTTCTATTTTAATATCATAACATGTTTTCCTTTCTTCAAAGATGGGATCTACATACTCACAGATTTTATGATCAGAAAGTTTCCATATTGAAGCCCGCCCGGAATATGATGAGAGATCTCTGCTTCCGTCCAGCATACTGGATTTTACGAGGGCCCAATTGTCAATGAGTTGCTGTTTATTGATTTGAGCATTGGTTTTGATGATCATGAAAATAAGAAAAAAAGAAATGTATTTAGACATAAATTAAAGTTATTAATTTTTGGATGTAAAAGTAAGTAAATTTCTAATGTACTAATTTGTTATAGAAGGTTGATTTATCAGTCAGTAAAAAAGCACTTTTCTGCATTTGAAAAATTATGAAAACGTAAAGCGTACTGATTGAGTTAAATTTAATAAAATTTCACACTCCAAAACTTTCAAAACCCTTAAATTTGTGCTCAACAAAAATTTACTAGATGCTTAGGAAAATTTCAATTGCGGCAGCGGCTTTATTGTCCGTAATTACAATCAATGCTCAGAAGAACAAAAATTCTCAATTAGAAAGACCCAAATTAGTCGTAGGATTAGTCGTAGACCAGATGAGGTGGGACTATCTTTACCGTTTTTATAACAAATACGGAAGTGATGGTTTCAAAAGACTTCTAAATACAGGATATTCTTTAAATAACGTTCACATCCCTTACGTACCTACCATTACGGCCTTGGGACATACCTGCATCTATACAGGTTCTGTACCTGCGATCCACGGGATTGCCGGAAACGACTGGACAGATAAAGAAACTGGAAAAAATGTATACTGTACAGCAGACGAGAGCGTGCAGCCGGTAGGAACAGCCAATGCAAAAACGGGAAGTCATTCTCCAAAAAACCTTTGGTCTACCACCGTAACCGACGAATTGAGACTGGCGACCAACTTCCAGGGGAAAGTAATCGGGGTTTCGTTAAAAGACCGTGCTTCTATTCTTCCTGCGGGCCATACGCCGAACGGAGCCTTCTGGTTTGATGACAGTACCGGAAATTTCATTACGAGTTCATGGTATATGAATGACCTGCCTCAGTGGATGAAGTCTTTTAATGCACAAAATCTGCCTGAAAAATTAGTAGCAAACGGCTGGAATACCTTACTTCCGATAAACCAATATACAGAAAGCTCTCCGGATAATTCTCCATGGGAAGGACTGTTGGGAAGTGCAAAAACACCGGTGTTCCCATACAGCAATTTAGCTCAGGATTATCAGACGAAAAAAGACAATATTCGTTATACTCCTTTCGGAAATACGCTGACGCTGAAACTGGCTGAAGCTTCTGTAGAAGGAGAAAAATTAGGTGGTGATACTATTACTGACTTCTTAGCGATCAACCTTGCATCTACGGATTATGCAGGGCATAAATTCGGACCGAATTCTATTGAAGTGGAAGATGTTTATTTGAGACTTGACCAGGATCTGGCTCAATTCTTCAATTACCTGGATTCAAAAGTAGGAAAAGGAGAGTACACTGTTTTCCTTTCTGCTGATCACGGTGGAGCACATTCTGTAGGATTCCTGAAAGAACATAAGATCACGACAGGATTCTTCGGAGAAGGAATGGAAAAAGATATCAATCAGAAACTGAAGGATAAATTCGGGGTTGATAAACTGATCAATGCCGTAGACAATTACCAGATCTATTTCGACAGAAAGCTGATGCAGGACAACAAAATTGAACTGGATGATCTGAGAGATTTCACGATTAAAGAATTGCAGAAAGATCCAACGGTTTTATATGCAGTATCTGTGGATGAAGTTCAGGAAGCTACCATTCCGGAGCCGATCAAGCAGAGAATCATCAACGGAATCAACAGACAGAGAAGTGGTGATATCCAGCTGATCTCCCACGACTCTATGCTTCCTCCATACTCTAAAACAGGAACCACACACAGCGTATGGAATTCTTATGACTCTCACATTCCATTGATTTTTATGGGCTGGGGAATTCAGAAAGGAGAAAGCAATAAAGCGTATAATATGACCGATATTGCCCCTACCGTTTCATCATTACTGAAAATTCAGTTCCCGAGTGGAAATGTAGGAAATCCGATTACGGAGGTTATTGGAAGATAATTTAATTCTTATATAATACAAAACATTCCTTTCGGGGAATGTTTTTTTTTTTTATGTATACTTTTCTGCTTATTAAAATTGAAGTTAAAATTATACTAGTTTCTTATTTAATTCTAATTTTAGGGATATATTGTTATATTTGGGGAAATTAATTAAATATTTAACCATGAAAAAATTATCAAGAGAAAATCTAAAAATGATCAAGGGTAGTGGAGATTTAGCATGTTCAGTTGACAATAGATGTCCGCCAAAGCACATCTGCTGCAATCGGGTTTGCCTGAAAACTACCGAGATCGTACACTTACCTAATTGTGACGAAATATAATAATGACTGTCTTGATATCTGATTGATTTACTATGTCAGTTCTCAAGTGAAAACAAAGTAATAAAGTATCGGGGGATATTTTTTACCATATTGTAAAAGCAAAGAGATACAATTGTTGTATCTCTTTTTTTGTTATCATCTTATTAAAACTATCAAGATCTTATTTCGAAGGCGTCGCCCTTATATTGATGCTGTCACGGTTTCCTGAACCAAATGTTATCCTGAAAGCAGTTCCGCTGGCACCCGCACCATTTACCGTAATGGTATAATTTCCGGCAGGTAAAGTTAGAGTAGAACGGGGGACAAGATAAAAATTACCAGTCGTAATGAAAGTGGTAAAGCTATTAATATAGGATAGCGAAGATATCCCGAATGCATTATTGATAGGGATGCCGGCAGGTGCAGCTGTAAATGAGTAGTAAACATTACACAGTTTCACAGCGTTATCCGTTATTCCCGCTCCGGTAGCACCAGGAGCAATACCTGAGTTGGTGAAAATAGCAGAAATATTGGAATTGAACTCTACCAAAGAAGGCTTGCTTAAAGTGAACGATATAGTGGCCAGCGTAATAGCAGTAATAGATCCGCCGGTTGTAGCCGCCGGAACATCCAATGTTGTTGTGGTTAGTGCATCTCCACCTATGGTACCACCTGAAAGCATTGTTTTTTCAGACAAAGCGGATTTTCTCTGCCATTGGGTCCCGTCATTATAATATTCTCCCGGATACACTGGATTGGCTGCTACAGAGGTGTTGGTTGCAGTATTGTATACCGACATTCCAGCCACATGTGCAGAAAGCGGGGAAGGATTATTAGTCGCTGTAAGAGCTACTCTGGGAAGTAATATTCCTTTATTTGTACTGCTTACCTCCAGCATCGCATTGGTATTGGGTGAAGCAAGGCCTATTCCCACCTGAGCTGTCATCTGGGATGAAATACCTAGAAAAGTAAGGATTGTAAGAAATATATTTTTCATGATATGTTTTAGTTAGTTTGTTGAAAGTATCTGAGTCTAGATTTGGTTGCTGGTTGCTAGTTGGTTGCTTGCTTGTTAGTATTAATTAAGTTAATGAGCTATCGTCTGATGTCTGATATCTGATGTCTGATGTCTGAAATCTTGATTCTTGGCTCTAAAATCTGCCATTCCCCAATCTCAACCTTAGCCTAAAATCTATTTTGTCGGCGTCGCTTTAATCTGCGCCATATCACGTACGCCGGAACCATACATAATTCTAAAAGCATTACTGCTGGATGCCACTCCGTTTAAATTAACCACATAATTTCCTGCCGGTAACTGGAGGATGGCATGCGGAGCTGTATAAAGATTGCCCGTAATGGTCGTTATATTAGCTGTGATCGCATTCATATAAGTGACTGTGCTGTCTCCAAATGGAGCGTTGACCGTTATTCCAGCTGGTGCTGCGGTAAATACAAAATTCACGGTTGCCAATTTTACGGAGGAATCTCCCAGTGGCGTATTGCTGTCACCACTCACTGTAAAAGAAGTAGAAATATTACCCCCGAATTCCACGCTGGATGGTCTGTCCAGAGTAAAGGAAAAAGTAGTTAAGGTCGTTGTGGCAGGAGTACCAGCTGCAACATCCACGGTAATAGGGGTAAGTAAATCAGCGATCGTGCCTCCCGCTATCATTCTAACATCATTCAAAGCTGATTTTCTCTGCCATTGGGTTCCGTCGTTATAATATTCACCAGGATAAACAGGATTGGCAGCGACAGAAGTATTGGTCGCCGTATTGTACACCGTCATTCCCGCTACGTGAGCTGTTAACGGTGAAGGATTATTAGTCGCCGTTAATGCCAGTCTGGGCAGTAAAAAACCTTTGTTGGTGCTGGTAATATCCAGTTGAGCATTGGCATTTGGACTCGCTAGTCCTACGCCAACCTGAGCATTGGTCAATAAAAAACAAACCAGAAAGAACGGAATGGTATATTTAAATTTTTTCATTTTTAGTATTTTAATGATGTTAAAAAAGACAGATTCCCATTACTGTAACGCGGTAGCTTTGATCTGGATCATATCCCGCGTACCTCCGCCAAATCCTATTCTAAAGGCCGTTCCACTCAAAACAGTACCTCTTACAATAAGTACATAGCTTCCTGCCGGCAGATTGGCTACACTATACGGATTCAGATAAACATCTCCGGTTGAAGTTCCTGCAGCAGAAAGTGAATTCGTATAAGAGGTAGAGTGATCACCAAAAAAAGCAGTCGTAGAAACTCCGGCCGGAGCTGTAGTAAACTGAAAATTGACTGTACACAATTTTATGGCTCCGTCTGATAAAGGAGTTGTATTGCTTCCGGTAGCGGTATATCGTGTAGAAACATTAGCGCTGAACTCCACAGTAGACGGTCTGTCTAAAGTAAAAGAAACTGTACTCAGTGTTGTATTCGATGCTGTTTCGGCAACGGCATCTGCTGTGATCAGAGCAATAGGGTCGGTTATGCTTCCTCCGGTAATCATTCGGGCATCATTCCAGGAAGACTTCCTTAACCATTGGGTACCATCATTATAATATTCTCCCGGATAGACAGGGTTGGCGGGCACAGAAGTATTGGTGGCTGTGTTGTAGACGGTCATTCCGGCCACATGGGCTGAAAGGGGAGAAGCACTGTTGGTAGAAACGAGGGAAAGTCTGGGAAGGAGTAAACCTTTATTGGAGCTGGTTACATCCAATCCCGCATTGGCGTTGGGTGAGTTTATTCCAATTCCTACCTGTGCTCCCATAAAAGAAAAGCCCACAAATAATAAGGGAACAATAAAGTGTATCGTTTTCATCGTTGTTTAATTTATTTAGGTTATATCAAAAAATATCAGAAGATTAATTTTATGATTAATCTGTGCTGTTATGTCCGATAGAAATTGATTAAATGTTTTATGGTGTTCATTAGTTTTTATCCAAACTATATTTGGTCCTAGACATACATACGATATAAATCGTTATTTGGTTTTTTTTTTACAAAAAAAAATAAAAAAATATCATTGTATTTATATGTTGTTGTGTAAGTGATTGATATTTAATTGATTGTAAAGTGGTCAGTGAGGTGTTATTTTCGAAAAAAAATAAAAAAGTAAAAATGGAGAGAGGAGAAAAAGAGTTGATAGCTCATTTTCAGATGTTCCAAATGATAAGATAATCCATTATTCAAGACTGTATCAGATTATGGATTTTTTGTTTGTACTGAAGATTTCTTTTTCTGATCCTGAAAATGAAAGAAATGAGTAGAATAACGATGAGACTTCCAATACCAATGATAATGCCTGTAAAATACTGATACCGGGTTTTCATTTCAGTACTTTTCTTCAGCGTTTCCTTATTGTGCTCATTAATGGAATGATTGATAGAACTCAATTCGTTCTGTTCCCTCTGAAAACGCATTTCAAAATACTTCCTGCTGTAATTCTGATACAGATTGGGTTTTCCCATGGCGAGGTAGTTTTCGGACATTTCCTTGTATATTCCTTCATTGAGGATCAGGTCGCCGGTATTTTTGCTGAGATCTTCGGCTTTCATAAGCAATGCTAAGGCTGTTTCGTTTTCCTTTTTCTGTTTATACATTTCAGCCATTCCTTTTAAAGCAAAGGCTTCCAGACTTTTTGCTTTGTTTTTACGGGCATATTCAGCAGACTGTATAAATGCCTGATAGGCTTTTTCAAGCTGGTTGAGATTAAGGTAACAGTAGCCGATATTATAGTAGACCACACTCATATTGGAATACGTGGTCTGTTTATGTTCTATTTTTTCAAAATTTTGAATGGAAATCAGAAATTTTTCAAGGGCAATTTCGGGATTCGACTGGCTTTTATAAATCATTCCACGGATCGCGTAGCTTCTTGCCGTTTCAATGTGTTTTTCAGGAACATCATCCGGAAATTTAGCCAGATATTGATCTGCTTCGTTCAGCGTTTCAAGGCTTTTGCTAAACAGTTCCATCTGTTGATATTGGATGGCAGCTGAGATCAGAACGCTGGTACGGACTTTCAGATCATTTGTTTTTTCCGCGGTTTCTTTAGCTTTTAAAAGATACTGAAGCGACTGATCAAAATCTCTTTTTGCGATATTGGCCGTAGAAAGAAGCTGATAAATAATGATCTGTTTATGAATATCTTTCTCTTCTGCAATGAGGTTTCTTCCAATCCTGATAGCATTATCCGGATTGTCATAAATTTCAAGACGCGCTTTTTTCATTAGGGAATCAAAAGAAGTTTGCTGTCCGGAAATTGAGAGGCAGACGCACAGAAAAATGGCTGTAATGATTTTTAATGTCAATTTCATAATGTTCTGCTTTTACTGATTTCCTGAATATAAGCATTGGGAGACATTCCCGTTACAGATTTAAAAACGGTGGTAAATGCACTGTGCGAAGAGAATCCCGAATATTCTGCCAGATAACTGACCTTGTAATTTAGATAAACAGGATCCGTTCTCAGCAGACGTGCAATATGATTGATTCTTAATTCATTAATGTAAGCGTTGAAATTTTTCCCTTTACTATTGTTGATCACCTCGGAAAGATATTTTGTATTCACACCCATTTGGGAAGACAATGCGGAAATCGTCATGCTTTTGTCCAGATAACGTTGCTGCTTTTCCCAATCTTCCAGTTTTTGAAGAATTTCATCTTCCTTTTCCTTTGAAATTTTATGAGGGTCTTTTTCTGTCGTTTTATCAGTTGCTGAGGTTTCCCTGGAAAGATTCTGAACTGCCGGTTCTTCCTGGTTTTTCTGTTTTTCAAAGAAATCTGACTGTTTTTTAAGATCCTTGTTGCTGTTTTTCAGCATTAAAAAATAAATCAGAAGACCCAAAATTATGATAAGAAAACCACCGGAGATTAAACTTACCTTATTAAGTTGTTTCTGTTTCTGGAACTCCAGATTATTATTCTGGTTGGTCTCCACGAGCTTGACGATATAGCGGATACCTTCTTTAGTGCTGGAATCCAGTTTTGTCCGGAGTTCAGTGTAAAGTTTATTGTACTGATGGTATTTTTCATCGTGATGAAGCGCGAAATAATTTTTGGATAAAGATTCGTAAATTTTTGCTTTCAGGCTGTTGTAAGGGAGATTTTCTATTCTGGAAAGTGCTTTTTCAAGGATTTCAACAGCAGTGCCGTAGTTTTCTTTTAAAAAATAGTAGCGAGAAAGGTTTTCATAAGCCAATGCCTGGATAAAGTAGTAATCTGTATTCTTTTCAGCTAAAACGATTGTAGATTCAAGAAGATACTTCGCTTCTTCCAGTTTATTCAGTCTCATTAAAAAAGAAGCCCTGAACACTTTATTTTCCATTTCAAGAATCCTGTTTTCCTGGTTGTTGAAACCGAGATACTGATCACTTTTGCTGAGGTTTTCCAACGCTTGATTATAGTTTCTGTTGATTCCGAAATTAAGCGCCTGAAGCTGATAAAGCTTAGCCGTAATAACATTCATCCGGGGATTGTCGCCTTTTAATAATTTATGATCAGCCAATAGACCGGAAATGATCCGCTGCGACTGGCTGTAAAGATCCAGATTCTGATACTGATCAGCAAGATTGTAATCACCGGCGGCCTGCAGGAAATAGGAGAGGCTTTCTTTTTCCCTTGAATCTTCCTTTTGGCTGTAAATATTAACAGACTGGATATAATCTCCTTTCATAGCGTAGGCCTGGGAGATGATATTCTGCAGGACAATCCTGTGTTCCGGATTTTGGTCACTGATCAGAAGACTCTGTGAATAATTGATGCAGTCATCCGGATTCTGATATAATTTCTGAAAAGCTTTATCCGCCAAAATACTGAAGTCGGGACCGGATTGTCCTTTGATCCATACTGAGCAGAGAATGACCAGCAGAATGGGAACGGTTTGAGCCAGAATAGTATGGCAAAAAAAAGATTTTTTTTCGGTTTTTCTTACAGCTTCCTGATGATCTGTCCTCAAAATAGATTTTTGTTATATGGTTGTATTTTAATGATTTATATTTCTTATTCTTTTAAATTTCACGAATTATGTAAGTCAAATTCTTTCGGAAAGGCAAATATAATATTAATATTGTTTCTGCCAATTCAAAATATTAAACTTAAGTAATTATGAAAAAGATTTACAAAATTTCAATGAAAGCTCTATATGCTTGCTTTCTGTTTGGGTTTGCTTCAGCTGCTGCCCAACTGACTGTGATGGCGGTTGGAAACTATACCGTAGGCAGTATTTCTGATGGCGGAGTCGTAAGCATGCATACCAGTGCGGGGCAGATCTTTAAATGGGATGAGATCAATGGTCTTGTTCAGATCGGCCTGATCTCGAATGGCTATCCAGCTGCCGGAAGAACCCTCATCAATGCTACCGGGACCAAAATAGCTTCTTCCACGACCAATTCCGGAACCGGATTTAATGAAATATCTACGTATGATACAGCGTCAGCTTCCTGGAGCAATCACGGAGGTCTGGTTCCTACAGGCTGGGACGGCCATGTAAGTTCTACCTGGGGAATGACTTCAGACGGAAATACCATCGTAGGACTGGGATGGATAACCGCCGGAAGCGCACATGCTGTAAAGTGGGACGCGACAAATGGCGTAACAGATCTCGGAAGTATAGTTCCGAACCGAAGCTCCAGAGCCAATGCTATTAATTCCGACGGATCTGTCATTGTCGGTTGGCAGGATCAGGATAACGGGACTAGAAGCGGTGCCCAATGGGTGAATGGCGTAGAAAGTTTTATCACAGACAGTAACGGAGAATATGTAGGCGAAGCAGGAGATGTTTCTGCCGACGGAACTACGATCATAGGAGCTGCTATGCCCAATCCATACGTATGGAACAGCGTAAGCGGCCTGACATATATTACCCATCCAAATTCCTCAGCCTTTTTCAGAGGAGGAGCAACAGGAATCTCTGCCGACGGTAAAAAAGTAGTCGGATTTTTCAGACCTTTCGCAGCACCTCCAATGTCTGGAGAAGGCTTTATATGGACCGCTGCAAGTGGCCGTGTAAACCTGAACGATTATGCGGTCGGTTTGGGAATCAATACCCAGGGTGTGAATATGTCACTTCCTCTGGCCATTTCGAAGGATGGAAGAAGGGTAGCCGGAATAGGAACCAATGCATCCAATCAGATCGTTGCGTTTTATCTGGATCTTTCGAAAATACAGCTTTCTACCAGTGAGAGCACAAAACACAACAGCAACATAGCCATTTATCCAAATCCTGTAAAAGATGTTCTTTATTTCAAAGGAATTACAAAGATAGATAAAGTGGAAATATACAATATGGTCGGTCAAAAAGTAAAAACAGACAATGCTGTGGAAAGCAGAATAGATGTTTCCTCTTTATCAAAAGGAAATTATATCCTGCAGATTTTCGTGAAAGGGGAGAATTCACAGAGTTTTAAATTGATCAAACAGTAAAGTAAAAATTAGGCGTACTTTAAAAAGACTCGACCAAAAAAACTCGCAGGAATTTTCTGCGAGTTTTGTATGTGATGTAGGAACTGAGTTTAATAGTAAGATTGAGATTGAGGCAATGTCAATGGTGAATTTGCTTCGCAAGTGAATGGTGAATTTTTGAGTGGAGATTTCAGACATACTGCTGGTGGCTTCGAATTCCAGTCAACAGGATGCTACTCTGCTAATTGAATATTCCAACGAATAACTGACATTCTAAATGGCGGCTGAGGATCTCGAAGCCACCATAACCTGCATCTCACACCCCCGCACCCTGGAAACCCTCAAACGCTCCGACTCTCAAACTAGCCCTAGTTGATATAAGAAGCATTAAAAGACATTGAAATAGGTCTGCAGGGCATGTCAATACCGGAGGTTGTTCCGTTATTCACAGCTCTGGTCATTCTTACATCCAAAGTATGATTTCCTGCGGTAAGGAATTTTACGGTATTGATGGTAAATTGCGTGTTGGACCCTGCTGAAGCTTCCTGTGTGCGGAGGTAGCAGTCTGTAGCTACACCGTCAATATAAAGTCTTGCTTCATAAGTAGCCTGTCCTCCTCCGGCAGGGCTGCCTAAATAATCTATTCCAAGCATGAAATTGATGAATAAAGTCTTACCACCTGCAGGAATTGTAATCGATTGAGAAGTTCCGGTTACGATAGTGGCACCAAGGTCATTCACGTTATAATCAGCGCCGGTCGTACTGTTTACCGTAGCGGTGTTGATACTGGCCGGAGTAGGATTGGCTACCGTGACAATATTTCCTGTTGCATCCACTCCTATAGACTGTCCTGTTCCGATGGGGGAAGCAGAAGAAAGGTTGGTGAATTTTACCCCCGAAACATTGGCGGTACCGGAAGCAACTTCAAGTCTTGTATTGGGAGTTGTAGTACCTATCCCTACGTTTCCGTTACTCAACACGGTGATTTTTTCTGCTCCGTTAGCTTTTAAGCCAAGAATCCCTGTATTATTAGTTCCCAGGCTTAATTGGGTTGAACTTCCAGATGAATTAATCTGGGTCTGATTAGCATCATCCGTGTAAATATCAAGGTTAGCTGTTCCTCCGGTTAAGGTGACAGATCCTCTTGTGGATGCGGTTGTAGCGACTGCTCCTAAACCTGCGCTTGTGACAATTCCTACAGTGGTACCTCCGTTTACAAAAAGTAAAGGGCTTCCATTGGTGGTTACCGTTCTTTGCCCCGGCAAT
Source organism: Chryseobacterium sp. OV279 (assembly GCF_900128945.1). Lineage (GTDB taxonomy): Bacteria > Bacteroidota > Bacteroidia > Flavobacteriales > Weeksellaceae > Chryseobacterium. Next base: position 954,324 of record NZ_FQUD01000001.1, read on the forward strand.
GTTCCGTCTGAGGTGTAAATATTCACAGGAGCGTCTATTTTAGTCCAGACTGTTCCGTTAAAATAATAATAGCCTGTTGCATCTATATTGGCAGCGGTACCAGCTAATGTTCCCGTTGCGATACTGTTGACATAGATCAGTGTTGAAATCGGCACTGAAGACATGCTTTGTGCTCTTTGTCTGTCTACCCTTGGGATTAGGAGACCATCTACATTGGTGGTGGCTCCGGTTGCATTCTTTGCCGTGATATCCAGCGTAGACAAAGGAGTATTGTTATTAATTCCCGTCTGTGCCACGACAACTGAAATGCCCGCTAATAAAAATATAATTGAAAGTTGAAATCTTTTCATGACGTAAGTTTAAGATAATGATTAATTTTCGCAATGCCTGGATTGCCCTACCTTATGGCGCTTAAGCTTAATTTAAATAAGAGGCATTAAATGACATCGATATCGGGGCACAAGTCATACCCGCTCCCGAAGTCGTTCCATTATTGAATGTTCTCTGCATTCTGACATCAATCGTGTGATTTCCGGCAGCCAAAAACTTAATCGTGCTGATGGTAAAAGACGCATTGGTACTTATACCCACTTCCTGAGTACGCATATAACAGTCTGTAGCCACTCCGTCTATATATAATCTCGCTTCGTAATAGGCTGTTCCGCTACCTGCCGGATTATTGACGTAATCTACCCCAAGCATGAAATTGATAAATAAAGCTTTTCCACCCGTTGGGACAGTAATCGTCTGCGAAGTTCCGGATACGATGGTTGCAGCGAGATCGGTGACATTAAAGTTTGCCGCCGCTGTACTGTTTACAGAAGAAGTACTTACATTCGTTGGGCTGGGATTGGCAACGGTTACCAGATTTCCACTGGTATCCACCCCCAGGGCCTGTCCTGTACTTATTGGCGACGCAGAAGTAAGATTGGTGAATCTTAATCCGGATGTATTGGCCGTTCCTGATGCTAATTCAAATGCTGAGGAAGGTGCTGTAGTTCCGATGCCTACATTTCCGTTACTTAAAAGAGTAAGTTTGTCTGTGCCGTTTGTTTTAAGGGCAAGAGGAGTTGCAGTGGTCGTTCCGATACTTAATTTTGTGGCAGTTCCCGAAGTATTGATCTGTGCTGCATTGGCATTGTCTACATAAGCATCCACTATATTCGTCCCGGAGGATAAAGTCAGGGTGCCTCTTGTGGAGCCATTAGCAGAAAACCGTCCTTCTGTTGCTGTAGTGATAATTCCTACATTACTGGTTCCGTTGACAAAACTTACGGTATTTCCGTTAGTTGTAACTGTTCTCATTCCGCCTAAAGTACCGTCCGAGGTGTAGATATTATTAATAGGATTGAGTTTAATCCAGGAAGTTCCGTTATAATAGTAATATCCGGGTGCATCTATATTAGCAGCAGTACCGGTTTGGGCTCCTGTAGCAATGCTGTTTACATAGATCATGGTGGAAACCGGAACACTGCTCATGCTTTGCGCCCGTTGCCTGTCCACTCGGGGTACTAAAATTCCATCTACATCCGTGGAAGTGCCTGTCGCATTTTTAGCGGTAATATCTAATGTGGTGAGTGGGTTGTTATTATTGAGTCCCATCTGTGCAATGATGAGTGAACAACCGAAAATAGAAAGTATGATGGAGAATTGTATTCTTTTCATGGGAAATTTTTTAAGATGAAAATTCATTTTTTACAGTAAGAAACTGTGCTGATGCTATTTAAATTAATTCAAATAAGTAGCATTAAATGACATAGAAATCGGGGCACAAAGCATATTTGTTCCTGAAGCCACCCCGTTATTAAACGTTCTTGTCATTCTTACATCTATTGTATGATTTCCGGCTGCAAGAAATTTCACCGTATTAAAACTGAACTGGGCACTGAATCCGCCCGGTCCGTATTCCTGCGTACGCATATAGCAGTCTGTAGCAACGCCATCTATGTATAATCTTGCTTCATAATAGGATGCACCGCTTCCGGCAGGATTGCTTCCATAATCAATCCCCAGCATGAAATTGATGAATAAAGCTTTTCCGCCTGTGGGAATGGTGACAGGCTGTGAAGTTCCCGGCACCATAGTCACCGTGGTGTCATTCACGTTGAAATTGCTTCCCGTTGTACTGTTTACCGATGCGGTTGTTACACTGGCAGCAGTCGGGTTGGCCACTGTTATTACATTTCCGAGATTGTCTACCCCTAAGGTTTGTCCTGTGCTGATAGGAGATGCCGAATTAAGGTTGGTTAATCTTGTCCCTGAAACATTGGCTGTTCCAGAAGATATTTCGAATTTTGTATTGGGTGATGTAGTTCCGATCCCTACATTTCCACCGCTTAAAACAGTTAGTCTTTCAATACTGTTTGTTTTCAGTCCAAGTGGAGTAGCGTTGGTAGAACCTATGCTGAGTTTAGTCGAATTTCCGGAAGCATTGAACTGAGCGATGCCGTTGTTTTCTACATAGTAATCAATATTCGCAGAGCCTCCCACCAGATTTAAAAAACCTCTTGAAGAACCGTTGGCAGACAGTGCACCTTCCGTTGCAGAAGTAATTACTTTTACATTGTTGCCGCCGTTTACAAAGGTTAAAAGATTTCCGTTGGTGGTAACCGTTCGTGAGCTGTTTAAAGTTCCATCAGAATTATAGATGTTCAGGGAAGTAGCCAGCTTTGTCCAGAGGGTTCCGTTAAAATAATAATATCCTAAAGAATTTATATTAGCTGCTGTTCCGGCCGGAGTTCCTGTAGCGATACTGTTTACATAAATCAGTGTAGATACGGGAATGGCGGACATGTTTTGCGCCCTTTGTCTGTCTACCCGAGGGACCAACAATCCATCCGTATTGCCAGAAGTTCCTGTAGCATCCTTTGCAGTGATGTCCAGTGTGGAGGCGGGAGATGGATTGTTTATACCTACTTGCGCATTGATGAAAGCAAAGTTCACCAATAAGAATATCATAGAGAATTGTACTCTTTTCATAGTTTGATTTTACAAGAAGATTAATGATTGCTATGCTGCAAATATTAATCTTTTATTTTGAAAACCTGCTAAAAAAGAGAATAATATTGAGTTAAACTATTTCAGTTGAGATAATGGTTATTTTTCCTCTTCCTGCTCATCCTCATCGTCATTTTCATCATCTTCGTACTGTTCCAGATAATAGGTGAAAGTGAAATCTTCTCTTTCATCCTCTGCATCTTCCAAAGTAGTCAGCAGATCTTCAAAAATCTCCAGTTGGTCTACCGTCATATTAACGAATTCAAGGTGAAGCGGCATTTCCAGTTCTCCTGTAATCACATCAGACAGCGCATCCAGATTGTCCCCGAAGTATTCAGGAAGCGTTACCTTTTCCTTTAATTGGGCATAAAAATCTTCGTAGTCGCCGATGTCTGTAAAATCGATATATATTGTCTTCATATAGAATTAAATTTCCAGTTTTTACTGATTAGAAAAGTTTTGCATTTTGGGCAGAAATCGGTTTCCTCATCTGTAGGGTTTCCGCCTTCTGCATCCCTCATAAAACATGTTTTTTCCGGGCAGTGTTTCAGGCCCTGAGTATGTCCGAGTTCGTGAATGGCTATTTTAAAGAACTGCTCATCCGCATTCTTTTTGTCCAGCCTGTATTTTGAAGCTACGCAGGCTTTTCCGGGTCTGTAACCGAGTCCCATGATTCCGTAGTCTTTTATTTTTCCTTTGGTGACGCTGATATCTTTTGAAGTGAGGCCAATGGTGACAAAACCGTCTTTTGTCCGGCTGTCCAGAAACTTAATGATAGAATCTGCCCGATAACGGTTTCTTTCTTTATAATAGGCATTGTCCGGAAAATCAATAGCCTCAAGGATTTTTATATTGGGATAGATTTTCCTGATTCCTTCGGCTGTTTTCAATACATTTTCAGAACTGAAATCTTTGAAAGGCTGAATCAGTATGGTCATCGGCTTAGTGCTTTTTACAGGCTGCTGTTTCTCCGAACATGAAAATGCCAGGAATACCATTGCCATCAGACCATAAAAACTATTGCTTTTCAAAACTCTTGTAATGGTTTTTAGTCAGATAAACATCACCGTTTTTGGTAAAAATGATTCGGTCAGAATTTCGGTTTCCACAGCTGTAGTTGACATCTGCTTCAAAATATTTTTCACCCTGGGGAAGTCTTTTTTCACGGTTGCTGAAATGGTCACCACCAATAGCTTTTCCCGGCAGTACATCGCAGAGATTACCTTTTGAAGGATTCCAGCCAAGCTTTCTTGCCTCATTTTTAGTGATATAATAATCCGGAAGCCTGTGATTCTGCTTCACATAAGTAATGACTGTTTTTTCCTCTGTCAGCTGGTCAATAGCCTGTGACGAAGAATTTCCGCCGGTACTTTGAGAATCCGTAGCAATGTTTCCGGTGCTGGAAGCTTCTGTTTTTGTGATCTCCGTATTTCCCTTTTTGTCTGCAATAAAATTATTGTAGATATACATCACAGACATCCCGAAGAGAAGTCCCAGACAAATAAAAAATACCGATCTTATTTTACCATTCATATCAACTTATAACTTATCATTAATACTTATAACTCAGCATTAGCTTTCTCTCCACTCCTCAGGAATATCACAAACCGGGATAGGATTGATTTTATGTTGAGCTGCTTTGTGCATTCTGTCAAAAATTAAAAAGACTTCTTTGTCTCGCCCTTCATAATCGTTGGCAGTTTTAGTTCCGTATTCCTTCTGGATTTTTTCCAGTTCAGGATAGGTAGCTCCAATTTGTTGTTCATCCGTTCTGTCCACATCCCAAAGTCCGTCTGTAGGAATCGCTTCCTGAATGTTTTTAACCAGATTTAATGATTTTGCAAGCGTATACACTTCTGTTTTGTAAAGGTCTGCGATAGGAGAGACATCTACACCGCCATCACCATATTTTGTATAAAACCCAATACCGAAATCCTCCACTTTATTTCCTGTTCCGCATACCAGAAGACCGTTGATCTGTCCGTAATAATACAGGGTAAGCATTCTCAAACGAGATCTCGTATTGGCAAAAGCCAGTTTCTCATTAGGATACAGATCATCTTTTACATCAAATGCTTTATAAAGTTCTTCAAAAGCAGGAGTAAGGTTCACAGACATTGCTTCCACATTAGGAAACCTGGATTTCAGATCATTCATATGCTCCCAGGCACGGTCTATTTGATCCGGTTTCTGGCGTATCGGCATTTCAATCAGAAGGGTTTTTAAGCCTGTCATGGCAGCAAGCGTAGAAACCACACCGGAATCTACACCTCCGGAAACTCCAATGACATATCCGTTTACTTTAGCTTTTACAGCATAATCTTTTAACCACTGTACAATATGATCTGTTACTTTTTGAGTCTGCATTGTTTATTTTTTAGAGTGTTTACATTTATTGTTTTTCAACATGAAAATATTCTTCTTAATTCGTTATGTTGAAAGAATTCTTAACGTTATTTTTTTCAAACATTAAGGCATTTAGAATCCTAACTTTAAAGATTGATTAAGCATATCTTCGATATTTTAAGCGATGTGCTTCATTTTGCCATCGGCAAATTCTTAAACAATCTTTCTTTAGCTACATCAAAAACATCTTAACTTCTTCATGTTTATAAAAAATATTAAAAATATAATTTAAAAAATTCTCTTAGCTACTATTTTATTCCAAATTCTTTAGGGTATTTTACTACACCTTTTACATTTTTTAATCCGTCTTTCGTCAGTTCAACAGCCATGCCATTGATCTCAGGAATTTCAAACGGAAAAGAGATTCCAAAATTACTGGTTTTTTCGTAACCAAACTTAGGATAATAATTTTCGTGCCCGATCAGGATGACAGAGTGATAGCCCAGTTCCTTCGCAATGGTATGTCCTTGAAGGATCAGCTGTCCTCCAATTCCCTGATTCTGAAATTCAGGTCGTACGGAAACAGGAGCCAGAGCCAGTGATTCGAATGTTTCGTCACCATTCACGATTTTAAGTTTTGTGAATAAAATATGGCCTGCGATTTCACCCTCTTCAGTTTCAGCAACCAGAGAAAGTTCCGGAATGAAAGCATCAGATTTCCTTAATTTTTCCACAAGAAAATGCTCCTGATGGTCACTTTCCTCCATGGTTCTGAAAGCTTCTTCCGTAAGCTCGAATACCTTTTTATGATCTTTTTCCTCTTCCTGTCTTATCGTCAGCATATTATGGCAGATAGTTATTGCGTTTGAGTTCATACCAGTTACAGATCCCGTCCGGTTCCTCAAATTCACCGGTTTTTTCAAAACCTAATTTTGTTAAAATATGATTGGAACCTTCATTTGCAAAATGTGCACAGGCATAGATGATATCCGCCTTCATATCAATAAATCCAAGGTCAAGAGAAGCTCTTGCAGCTTCCATTGCATAACCTTTCCCCCATGATTCAGGTAAATAGCGGTAGCCAAGCTCCAGAACATTTTTGTACCCGTTGATCTCGTCAGTCAGAAATTTCAGCCCGCTCCAGCCGATCAGTAATCCGGTTTCCTTTTCAATCACAGCCAGTCTTCCTGTACCATTTTCATCGTATTGCTTCCTGATTTTTCTAATCACTTCTAATGCCTGACTTTTTTCTGTAAGTACCGGAACCCCGATGTATTTCATCACTTCCGGGTTAGAATCCAGCAGAAACATTCTATCAATATCTGTTTCTTCAAGTTCTCGTAAAAGCAGTCTTTTTGTTTCTGTTTTCATAGTAATAGGTTAGGGCTCAGTTCCGAAAATAGTGACGTCGGTCTTCGTTCCCATCTTAATATCTGTTTCCTTCATTTTATTACCACCTACATTCAGAGTCTGAAGGGCTGGGTTTCCGGAAATATCAAGCTTAAGAATTTTATTGTGTTCAACGTTCAGTTTTCTCAGGTTTTTGAGCGCGGTGAGATCAATGGTTTTTAATTGATTTAAAGATAATGTTAATTGATCAATTCTTGGTGTTTCCTTCAGCGAAATATTCTCCAGAAGATTATTGTCAAGATACAGGGAAGCTAAGCTTTTGAGACCTTGTCCCTTAAAGGAAGATATCTTACATCCCGTACAGGAAAAGAGTTCTATATAGGGCAGATTGGTCATAGATACACTGGAAATAGTATTGTCATCCAGCATGATCATTTTCGCATTGGGAAAAAGCTTGATGTCGTCGGCTGATTGGATACCCTTTTGAACCATGAACAGATTGGTAACCATGTCAGCTTCCAGCTGCTCGATTAAACCGTTTTTATTAAGGTCAAAATTTTCAAGCACAGCTTTTTCAAAGTTTTGATCTTTAAAATTGAGTTTTTGGGCACAGAAAAGAGAAAATCCTGAAATAATCAGGCCGAGGCTTGCAAATATTTTAATTTTCATCACCGATTGTGTTTTTAATCCTTATTTTTGTGTACTTAAATTTCATGTAAAAATAATGAAGATTTTTAGAATTATTGCCGTTTCGTCTATTTTAGTTCTTGCTTTGGACTCCTGTAAAAAAGAACCCGAAAACCAATGGAAAGTAGAAGTAAAAGAACCTGCAGAAAAACTGGAAGTGACTGATATTTCCAAAGAGTTTTACAACCAGGATATTCCTCTGGACCAGTTTAAAGCTAAGTTTCCATGGTTCCAGGGAACGGTTTCTGATGCCGACTTCAGCAAAAGAAGAGCAGATGCAGAAGAGATCAAAATCTATAAAGAAGCCGCCGGAAAAATAGATGAAGCAAAGATTCAGAAAGGACTTCAGGATCTGTTTGCTCACATGAAATATTATTTTCCACAGTTCAAAAGCCCGAAGGTTTACCTGTTTTCATCTGCATTACAGATGGTTCAGGATCCTATTTTTTATGATTCAAAAGGAAATCTTCTGTTCATAGATATTACCGGGTTTATGGGTGATGGTAATGCCAATTACAAAGGATTGGAGTTGTATTTTCAGAAATCAATGAATCCTCAGAATATCGTTCCGAAAGTTTCACAGATCTTTGCTGAAAGTATTGTGACGGAATCTCCGGATCACCAGAAATTCATAGACAGGGTGATTCTGAACGGAAAAATCATGATGTTACAGGATGCTTTCCTTCCTGATACGCCGGATTATCTGAAAATGAATTACACGAAGAAGCAGTACGAGTGGGCAGTAGCCAATGAGTCCAATATCTGGAATTATTTTGTGGAAAGCAACCTGATTTTCGGAGATGATCCAAGACTGGTAGAGCGTTTCATTTCTCCCGGACCTTTTTCAAAGTTTTATACGGAAATTGATAATGAGTCTTCCCCTATGATCGGAATTTTTACCGGATGGCAGATTTGTAAAGCTTATTTCAGACAGAAACCGGAAACGAAACTGCAGGAATTCTTAAAGCTCGATGCCACCAAAATCTTCAATGAAGCGGTGTATAAGCCTAAGAAACCTTAAGCCTTAAAATAAATAACAGCCTTCAAATCAGTTTGGAGGCTTTTTTTTTAAATAATTTTTAAAAACACACTACTTTGTATTGCATATTACTATTTAATTTGTATTTTTGTTTCCAACGAAATACACATTTATGGGAAATATAATCCAGATACAAGACTTAAATTTTGAATTTTCCAGGAATAAGCCTGTCCTTAAAAATATAAATCTCTCCGTTCCGAAAGGAAGTATTTTCGGATTTCTGGGTGCCAATGGGGCCGGAAAATCTACCACGATGAAAATGCTGATCGGCAGTATTCCTGACGAAGCCGGAGCCATTAAAATATTTGATAAAAACTTAGCAGAACTTTATCCCGATGGATTCCATAAGATCGGGAGCCTTATAGATACTGCTGCATTCTATGACCATCTTTCAGGATGGGAAAATCTTCTTATAATTTCCAGACTCAGAAATTTGCCGGAATCCGAATGTGAAAGAGTTCTTCATCTTGTAGATCTTTGGGAAAGCAGACACATGAAGATGAAAAGATATTCTCTGGGAATGAAACAGCGACTTTCCATCGCGATGACTCTTCTGGGAAAACCTGAACTGCTGATTCTTGATGAACCGGTGAACGGTCTTGATCCGAACGGAATGCTGGAAATGCGTGAACTGCTGATCAAGCTTAATAGGGAAGAAGGCGTCACTATATTTATTTCGAGCCACCTGCTTCAGGAAATCGAAAAAATGATTACCCATCTGGCGATTATTTCTCATGGGGAAATCCGTTTTACAGGAAGCATAAAAGATCTGAACGAACTTTACAGATATGACCACATCAGAATTGGTCTGAACAATGCATCACAATTTATAGAGCAGATTCCGGAAAGTTATTCGCCTAAAATAATTGACTCGTCCACCATTGAAATTACAGCTGAGTCTAAGGAGAACATTGCTTCACTTATCAAAAAGCTGATCCTCATTGATGCTGAAATTTTCGAAATTAAAAACAGTGCAGGTCTGGAAGACTGGTTCATGGAAATAACTAAAAACTAAAACACAGATGAAAAAATTATTCACCGCCATCAATGTAGAATGGCTGAAAACTAAAGGTCTGGGACTGACTTACATTGCTATTGTTTTAGGAGCTTTGATTCCTCTGATAGGCTTTGTGCCCGGTTTTTTCAAATCACATATAGTAAAGGAAGGAGATCTTCCGTATTCCATTTTTGAAGATGCAATAGGAGGAGATGTTATTAAATCTTTTACCTTTTTCATTATGCTTCTGTTTGTCATTATTGCCGCCAACAGAATAGCTCAGACCGATCATAAAAATAATGGCTGGCAACTGATGGAAACGCAGCCGGTAAGCAGATTTGATCTTTATTTTTCCAAATATATTATTTTACTGCTGCTGAGTTTTATCTGTGTGGTTTCCTACTTCGGGTTTAATATTGTTTTAGTACTTGCGGATTACTATATCCATCCGGATCCGGCTAAACTATTGACTTTCGATGCGGTTTGGATGATCCAGACTTTTGTGAGGGTGGGTGTGACGATTTTAGGAATTGCGGCTTTACAGCTATGTGTTTCCGTGGTATTCCAGGGATTTATCTGGTCGTTCCTGATCGGTATGCTTGGGCTGGCTTCCAATATTACGTCGGTGGTACAAAAACAGTCTTATTTCTTCAACCCTTACAGCTCGCTATATGCTTTCTGGAAAGCGCCGGAAGTGAGAAATCTTAATCATTTTATTTCCTATTCAGAATACATGAGTCTTTTCTGGATGGTAGTCTTTCTTGCATTAGGATATTTCTGGTACAGTAAAAAAGGATTTAAAAATGCATTCTTAAAAAGTAAAAAGCAGATGATATTTTCAGCCGTCTCGCTGATCATTGCTGCAGGATTTCTTTATATGTTCCAAAAACCAAAATCCTATCAAAGTGACGGAGCCGGTGTTGTGATTAAAGGAAAACTGGAAACGGATCTTAAAATTGATTCTGTGCGAATCTATTCAAAGGATTTCCACAAAAAGATCGGAGCTGCGGCAGTTAAAAATAATATGTTCAATTGGGTGACCACAAAAACGCTTCCGTTAGATGAATATGTACTGGAAGTCGGCAATAAAAAACTGGATATTGTGATGGGCAGCGGCGATTGGTTTGATTTTGAGATTCAACTTAACGGAGCGAATATGGTATCTTATGTAAAATCCAACCGGAAGGCTGATCAGGTATATAAAAATACGGAAAACTCTTTTGGTTATGAATTTAGATATGCTCTTGAAAAGCAGAATTATAATAATGATCCACAGAAGTTTTATGAACTGGCAGAATCTGACTGGAAAGACAACAAAAGGATTTTAAATGTATTTGCCGATCCTGAAAACAATGCCCTTTCAGAAGATTATAAAACATACAGAAGACAGTTGATGGCCATCGAATACCTGAACGAGATCAATAATTACAGAAAAATGACCTCCTGGAACGATCCGAAATTTGCGGCTCCTGTGTCTTTTACGAAGGAACTTAATGAAAATATTCAGAAGCCGGGACCTCTTTTGAGCAAGAATGATAATTATCTTCAGTATAAATTGGACCAATTGCTTTCAGATAAAGACCAGGCTTCCAATTCGGACAGCATTCTGTTTGTAAAGATCGATCAGATGCCTAAAGGAATTTCCAAAGACCAGCTGATGGCTAAACACCTTGCAAAAGCCATTGAACTGCAGACAGACAGTCTGGCGAGAAATAAACTTTTTGCTGCTGAAATTGAAAAAGTAAACGATAAAGATTATAAAGGAATGCTGTATTCCAAGATTGATCAGATCAACAGATCTCAGAAAGGTTCCGTATTTCCGGATCTTGTGCTGCTGAATGATCAGGATAAAAAGAATCAGCTTTCAAAATATAAAGGAAAATATGTGGTAATTGATTTCTGGGCAACGTGGTGCGGGCCTTGTAAGCAGATCCGTCCTGTATTTGAGACCAGAAGTTATCAGTACAGATATTATGATAATATTCAGTTTATTTCAATAAGTCTGGATCAGGATAAATCCAAATGGCAGAATTATCTGAAGACCAAAAAATCCAATGTTCCCCAGTTCTGGCTAACGAATGCAGAGCAGTTTATGAACAAATACAGGATACAGTCTATTCCAAGATTTATCATTATAGATCCGGATGGGAAGATTTTTAATTTTAATACACCATTTCCTGATGAAGATAACTTCGTAGAAATTTTAGATAAGCTTAAGAAGTATTAACTTTGCGGAAAAATTTTAGATTGATATGAGAAAAACTCAGATTACAATAGATGTAGAGTTGGATGAGAACCACATTCCTGAAAGTATAACATGGAACGCTCAGGACGGCGGTGTGGAAAAAGAGGAAACGAAAGCGACGATGATCTCTGTTTGGGATGATAAAACAATGGAAGCTTTAAGAATCGATCTTTGGACCAAAGAAATGCCGGTAGATCAGATGAAGATGTTCATTCACCAGATTTTGGTATCTTTAGGGAATACGTACCAGAGAGCTACCGGAGAAGAGGATGTAGCAGAATGGCTTGAGCAGATAGCAGATGAATTTGCTATTAAATCAGCCATCAGGTCAGTATAGCAAAACTCCACACCAATCACAAAATTATATGAAAAAAGCACTTTTACTCATCAGTACAGCGGTATTGTTGGCCGCATGCAGTAAAAAAACTGAACTCAAAGAAACCCAAACACCGTATTCTGCTGCAACGGCGGAAAAACTTCCGGCTTCTGAAAATAAAGAAGTTTCCGGAACGGAGAAAGTTTCCGAAAACAGTGCTATGGACATTGCTTTATTCAAGGAAAAAGAAATTCCTGCTGCGATGTTAAAGGGAAGCCTTCATCCCCACGATATGGAAGGTGAATCTATCATGGAGCTTGTTCCCACAATGGATGATTTCATTAAAGGAAACGGCTCGGATATTGCTTATATAGATGATTCCCTGAAAAAAATAATTCTCAAAATCAACGGAAAATTTGAGGAACTGAAAGAAACAGGTAAGGATCAATATGAAAACAGTGAATATCTGGCTTCTTTTACCACAACTGTTCCCGATAAAGTTCCCGAAGATATTGAAGTTCTGGCTTATGCCTTTAACGGAAAGCTGGAAGTGAAAAGAAAATCCGATAACGTTTCAAAGAGCCTTGATTTTTTCATGGGAGGCTTATAAAAAATAAAAATATTATGAATTTTAATACAAAAGTAATTCACGGAGGGCAGCATCATGAGTCTGCAACAGGTTCTGTAAATGTTCCTGTATTTTTAACTTCTACATTCGCACAGAAAAGCCCGGGAGTGCATTCCGGATATGAATATTCAAGAGCTGCCAATCCTACAAGACAGGCATTGGAAGACTCTTTGGCAAGTATTGAGAATGGAGCAAGAGGTCTTGCTTTCGGTTCAGGACTGGCTGCCATCGACTGTGTTTTGAAATTACTGAATCCCGGTGATGAGGTAGTAGCGGTAGATGACCTTTACGGGGGAACTTACAGAATGTTTACAAGACTTTTTGAAAAATATCAGCTTAAATTTACGTTCGTGAATTTCGATGATGTTTCGAAAATTGCTGATGTAATTACAGATAAAACAAAACTGATCTGGGTAGAAACGCCTACCAATCCTCTGATGAAACTGGTAGACATCAAAGCGGTAGTGGAAATGGCAAAAGGAAAAGATATCCTGGTTGCTGTAGACAATACTTTCGCAACACCGTACATCCAGAGACCTATTGATCTGGGAGCAGACATCGTGATGCACTCGGCTACAAAATATTTGGGAGGACATTCAGATGTTATCGCCGGAGCCTTGATCGCAAAAGATGCTGAACTGGGAGAAAAACTTCATTTTATTCAGTTTGCGAGTGGTGGTATTTTAGGACCTCACGATTCTTATCTTGTTTTAAGAGGAATCAAAACATTAGCATTAAGAATGCAGCGTCACTCAGATAACGGACTTGCTGTAGCGAAATACCTTGAAACGCATCCTGCAGTGGATAAAGTTATTTACCCGGGATTGGAATCTCACCCTCAGTACGAATTAGCTAAATCTCAAATGAAAGAATCAGGAGGAATGGTTTCCTTCACTTTCAAATCCGGGAAAAAAGAAGATGCTGTAAAATTCCTTGAGAAAGTAAGAGTCTTCACTCTGGCTGAATCTTTAGGAGGCGTAGAATCTTTAGCCAATCACCCTGCATTGATGACACACGCTTCCATTCCTGCCGATAAACGTGAGGAACTTGGGATTACAGACGACTTAGTTCGTTTAAGCGTGGGTATCGAAGATGCAGAAGATCTTATCGCAGATCTTGAGAAAGCTTTTTCTTAACCCCTTAAAATAAAATATAATGAGAAAGATTCAATTTTTTTTGATCTTAAGTTTTGTCAGTCAGATTGTATACTCGCAGGTAAAAACTACCGATGAACTGTATAAAACGGCCAAAAAGCTGGACAGTTTGATATTTGATATAGGATTTAATAAATGTGATCTTTCTCATTATAAATCTATAGTCAGTAAAGACCTGGAGTTTTACCATGATAAAGGAGGAATCACTTCCGGTGAGCCCGCTTTTACAGCTTCCATTAAAAATAATATCTGTGGTAACCGAAATAAAGTAAAGCGTGATCTGGTGCCCAACAGCATGAAAGTCTATCCTTTGTACAACAATAATGTTCTATACGCTTTCATAGAAGAAGGAGAACATGATTTCTTCGAATTTTCAGATGGAAAATGGAACCAGGGAAGCCGGGCGAAATTTACTATTTTGTGGATTCAGGAAGATAAGCAATGGAAGATGAAAAGGGTATTGAGCTACGATCATCATTTATAACCATATGAAAAACACAAGAAAAGCAACCTTTGAAGATATCAGTCAGTTGGCCGAATTATTCGACCAATACAGGATTTTTTATCATAAAGAATCTGATATTCCGGCAGCTGAACATTTTCTCAGAGAAAGAATAGAGCACAAAGATTCTGAAATTTTTGTGGCAGAAGAAGATGGTACACTGACAGGCTTTGTCCAGTTGTATCCGATATTTTCATCCACAAGAATGCAGAGATACTGGCTATTGAACGACCTCTATGTCAATGAAAATTACAGAGGAAAAGGCTATTCCAAAGAACTGATCGAAGAAGCCAAAGACCTGAGCAGATCATCAAATGCTTGCGGAGTTCTATTGGAAACAGGAAAAAGTAACGATGTCGGAAACCAGCTATATCCCGCCTGCGGCTTTGAACTCTACGACTCTGTTAATTTCTATGAATGGACGAACAAGGAAAATTAAGAAGGTCAATCTTGAATGGTCAATTGTGAATTCCATTTGAAATATTACTCATTGATCATTACTGATTACTCATCACTCATCACTCATCACTTATAACTAAAAACCCATGTCTGATTTTCAAAAATACGTACAAAGATATCTGGATCAGATCCCTTCAGAGGACTGGATCGGAGAATTAAAAATATCGGGAGATAAAACCGTAGAAATATACGCAGCCCTTACAGAAGGACAGTCCCTTTTTGCCTATGCAGACGGAAAATGGACACTGAAAGAACTTTTACTCCACTTATCTGATACCGAAAGAATATTCCAATACAGAATTCTGGCCTTTGCTAGAGGAGATAAAGCTCAATTGCCGGGCTTTGATGAAGAAGAATATGCTGCGGCTTCTTTTGCGAATAACAGATCATTAGAATCCCTGTTGGAAGAGTATAAACTTGTAAGAAAGTCTTCACAAATCCTCATCGAAACCCTTGAACCCGGTGTTTTGAATAATACAGGTATCGCCAACGGCAATAAACTCGCTGTGGAAACAATCGGGAAACTGATTGTAGGACACAATTATCATCATTTAAGCATTATTAAAGAGAGGTATTTGCCAGGGGTGAAATAGGTGTGTAGAGCTAAGACGGTGGATATAGAGAATTTTTGTGCTTTAATGAATCGTAACGAAAGAAAAAATATTCAATAGGAACGGGCTTTAGCCCGTTTTTTCAATGATAGGAAGTCAAATAAGGCTTTAGCCGACTATACAATGAGAACATTAAAAAATTTAGACATCAATAAAAGTATTGAATCAAAAAAACTGGTTTTTGAAGGAAGCTGGAATGAAAGATTAGATACATTTTTGGTTAATTTTTTCTTTGTAGTATTTATATTTGAAATGATCGTTTGCTTTTCAGAATTAGAGTCGTTTTCAAAAAATAAATTAGAATATATTATCGTGACTGGTGTAATCGCATTTTCTTTATATGTTTTATACTGTAAATTCTCAGAGAAAAAATTAAAAAAAATAAAATTTAGTATTCATAAAGAAGAAGCCAAAAAGAGAATTATTGAATATGGGAAAAAATACAATTTCAGGATTTCCCAATGGTCCGGTAACCTCATACTACTTAATGAACCTACTGATGGTTTTCGTTTAAAGGTATATGAACGGACTACAATGGTATTTTTTAAAGACAACGAAATTTTATACACGTTAATACAAGAAGGAGCAAGAGCTAACTTTCCGGTTTTGTTTTCTCAGCATTTTGAAAAAAGAGAACTCACGAAAATCTTGAATCAAACAAAAATAAAGACTAAAAAAAGCTATTTCAGTGCATTCTTTAATGAATTGTAATGAACCAAAAAACATTCAATAGGAACGGGCTTTAGCCCGTTTTTTTATGGAAATCACACCAACACGGCTTTAGCCAAAACCTAAAAAAATTACCCAAACCAAACATTTAGCCCATATTTTTTGGCTGAACCTTTCCGTTTTTTTACCTTTATCCACGGGTTTTAATACCTTTTAAATTATGGAAAATATTGTTGAAATACTCAAATCCGGCGGAACGATTCTTTATCCTACAGATACGATCTGGGGTATAGGTTGTGATGCTACCAATATAGAAGCGGTCAATAAAATTTTTGACATCAAAAAAAGGGAGAAAAACAAATCAATGATCATTCTGGTAGAGTCTCAAAAGAGGCTTCAGGATTTGGTGGATGTTCCGGAAATGGCATGGGAAATCATTGACCTTAGCGAAAAACCAGTTACTATTGTATATGAAAATCCCCGCGGACTTCCGAAAGAATTACTTGCTGAAGACGGAAGCATTGGTATCAGACTGATAAAAACGGATTTCTGTAAAAAACTGATCACCAAACTAAACAGACCTTTGGTTTCTACTTCGGCCAATTTCAGTGGTGATAAAAGTCCGTTGAAGTTTTCGGATATTTCACCGGAAATGATTAAACTGGTAGATTATGCGGTAGAAGAAGACAGAGAGAAAGTTTCAAAATATTCAGGATCTTCGGTGATTAAGATATGGAGTGACAATAGAATTAAGGTTCTTCGTGAATAAAATTCTATAATAATTCCTTCATTTTAAAATCTTGTCAATGTATATCGGCAGGATTTCTTTTTTTTAATTTCTATCTTTGCATTCTTCAACTGGAAAATGGATAAACATGATGTGAAAGTCCTGTTTTTTTGATGATGAAGGAAAAATTAATACAATGTATGCCCATTATGATTAATGGAAAAGATACATTGACAGAAAAAAGACGATCTATTTATTAACGATGAAAATTAATCTTACCCAAAATAAAAACTTAAAACTATTCAAAATCATTGCTGATGCTGCGGAAAAAAATAACCAGTCCGTATACATCGTCGGTGGTTATGTCCGTGATCTTCTGATGAAAAGAACAGCATCCACGGATATTGATTTTGTGACAGAACAGAGCGGTATTGAGCTTGCCCAGACTGTAGCAAAAGATATTGATCCCAAGTTAAAAGTTTCTGTTTTCAAAACCTACGGAACGGCCATGATCAAATATAAAGATCTTGAGTTGGAATTTGTAGGTGCCAGAAAAGAAAGTTATACAGAGAACAGCCGCAAGCCCGAAGTAGAAGGCGGAACACTGGAAGATGATCAGAAGAGAAGAGATTTTACCATCAATGCAATGGCGATTTCTTTAAATAAGGCTAACTTCGGTGAGCTTATAGACCCTTTTAATGGGGTTGAAGATCTTGAAAAAGGTATTTTAAGAACACCTTTGGAGCCAGCCCAAACCTATTCTGATGATCCGTTGAGGATGATGAGAGCGGTTCGTTTTGCATCTACCTTGAATTTTGTGATTGAAGAGAAATCTCTGAACGCCATTAAACAGGAAGCAGAAAGGATTAATATCGTTTCTATGGAAAGAATCATGGTGGAATTCAACAAGATCATGATGTCCAAAAAACCATCTGTAGGCTTGGGATTAATGGAGGCAACAGGTCTTCTGAAACTGATCATTCCTGAGCTGATCGAGCTGAAAGGAGTAGAAGAAGTAGAAGGGCAGACTCACAAAGATAATTTCTACCACACATTGGAAGTCGTAGACAATATTTCTGAAAATACAGACAACCTCTGGCTGCGTTGGTCGGCATTGCTGCATGATGTGGGTAAAGCGCCAACCAAAAAATTCGTGGAAGGAACGGGATGGACTTTCCATGGTCATGAGTTTTTAGGCTCAAAAATGGTGAAAACCCTTTTCCACAGACTGAAACAGCCGCTGGGAAGCGATATGAAATATGTTCAGAAAATGGTAAAGCTTTCCTCACGTCCAATTGCCCTGATCACGGATGATGCTTCAGACTCTGCACTGAGAAGGCTTTTATTCGATGCCGGTGAAAATCTGGAAGATCTTTTTACACTTTGTAAAGCAGATATTACCACCAAAAATTCCAAAAAGCAGGAACGGTTCAAAAAGAATTTTGAATATGTTGCGGTGAAGATCAAGGAAGTGGAAGAGAAGGATCAGGTACGTAATTTCCAGCCACCCATTACCGGAGAAGAGATTATGCAGATGTTTAATCTTAAACCCGGAAAAGAAATAGGAATTCTGAAGGAGAAAGTGAAAGAAGCTATTCTGGAAGGTGAGATACTTAATGACAAGGAAGAAGCTGAAAAGTTTGTGATTGCTGAGGCGGAAAAGCTGGGATTGAAATACAATTAAATTAAAACTAAATAATTAAGCTTCGGCGGGACAAAGTCCCGCCGAAGCTTTTTTTATGCTACAAAACAAAATCAGGCCGCTTCGAAGAAGCGGCCTGATAAAAAACACAAATGATGAAAAAAAATAAAAATTTATAGATAATACCGAAGTATTAATATCTTAGTTTGCGTAAACTGAATTTGAACCTATACCTGCAGTGAATGATCTGATGATAGTTCCTGAAGTAGAATACACTACAATTTTGCTGGCTTGGGTAAATCCATTGGAATCCGAAGTGAAAATTTTGTCATTGATCACACTGAATCCATACAGAGCAGAGAAATTATCTACACTGTTTGCTACGGTAAACAGAGGAGATGTAGGCGCTGTAGTAGCAGTCATATCCATGGCATACACATTTTTCCCTGAAGAGAAATAAAATTTACCATTCGAAATTTCAAGGTTTGTTCCATTGGCAATACCTGTCAAAGTCGTAGTTTTTGTAATGTTACCTGTACTTGAGATCTGATAGATATAAGAATCTGTAGTTCCAGCGGCAATAGCATACACATTTTGATTGTTGGAAATAATTTTATTGATGTTTCCGTTCGGTAATGTGATCGTAGACTGTATATCGTTGGTAGAAGTATTGATGTAAGTGATTTTATTTCCAAAACCGAATGAAGCATTCTGTACGAAAATATTATTTCCCGCTTCCACGATTCTCTCAGCAGCATCCGTGAAAGTAATCTTTTTGATGAAAGAAAAGTCTGAAGCTTTATAAATACTTACAAATTTATCCCCTAGATATTTATCATTCGTTACATAGATGTTGTTGTTCGCAAAAGCCATGTAGCGGGGAACATTAAGTTCTGCTTTAATTTCACCTGCAGCTTTAAAATTAAAACGGTTTACGATTTGGATTCTGTTGGAGTTATTCAATAGCAGATAAGCGTTTTCACCTTTGAAAGCAATCATCTGTAAAACATCACCCAATTTAGCCCCACCATTATTAAGTGAGAAAATATTGTCCTGTTTAAGATTTAAGTCTGCACTTACAAAAGTTACGTCTCCTTCAGGTTTTCCGAAAGTACCTTCATTAGCGATTAAAAAACCATTGCCATAGAATACTTCCTGCTCATCATTATTATCATTGCTACAAGACACGATGCCTAAAAGAAGCGTAAAAGCAAAAAGAAAATGTAGAAGTTTGTTCAGTTTCATAATATTTTAAGTTTAAAAATTGATTGTTGCGTAAACACTGTAATTCCTCTTCGGCATCGGATAGAGAGATACCGTCTGATAAACCTCGTTGGTAAGATTGTTCACTTTAAATCCTACAGTGTATTTTTTGAAGACTGTTGCAGAGATTCCTGTATTTAAAGTAAAATAAGGATCAATAGCTGTGGATCTTTGTTCGTTGCTACTGGTATAGGTAAGACCGTTGAATAGCCCCTGAGCATACAGCTTAAGGAAAGAATATCCATACTCTATATTCCCGACAGCTTTGTGAGTCGGAACATACATCATCTGCATCTGAGTCTCTTTATTAATAGATTTGGTGTAAGTATAGCCCGCATCCAGTTTCAAAGAATGTTTTCCAAACGTTTTGTTCCAGGTAATCTGTGATTCCAGACCATAAGATTGAACTCTGTACGTATTTACTGGTGCCCAATATCCAAAGGATGTCGGAAGCCAGCTAATGAGATTTTTGATGTCCATGTAGTAAGGACTTAATGTAATTTTAAAATCTCCCATACTGAACTCATGGTTCATATCAATATTGGTGGAAGTTTCTGGAAGTAAATCCAGATTCCCTCCCGGCTGCCAGTACAGATCATTAAATGACGGAAATCTAAAGTTTCTGGAAAAATTGATCCCGGCGTGATACCATGGTGTAGCATTCCATTTTCCTGAAAAAGAATACAGAAGAGGAGAAGAAATATCTTCTACAAAATCTTTCTTAATTCCTGCTTCAAAACGAAGATCTTTAGTCGCGAAATATCTGATCAATCCAGCTAAAGAACCTACATTTCTGCTGATGCTTCCGATTCCGGATTTATAGCCTTCGCCTTTATTGACCTGAAATTCTCCGATAGCATTGATATTAATCTTTGGCGTGATGAAATAATTGAAATCATTTTTAAAGATGTAATTCTTTCCCTCTGCGCCACTTGCTTTAGGCTGATTAATATCTGAAAAATACTGGAAATTATCTTCTGTGTAGGCTACTTTTAAGCTGTTAGACAGCGTGCTTTTTTGGACATCCCATGCAATCAGACTTCTCAGAGTTTGTGCATTATATTTTGTTCTATTTCCATTATCCTCAAAAATAGGATAGTGCTGTGAAGCATCAAAGATCTGATTTTGCCACGAAATAGTCTGATGGTCAGCAATTTTATAAGAAACCCCAAAATTGACTGAAGTATTGTAATACCTTCCGTTGATATTATCAAACGGGGTTGTTCCTACAACAAATTCAGGGACTTTATAATCATTTTTACTCGTTAAATAACTTCCGGAAACCTTTACACTTAACTTTTCATTGCTGAAAGAAGCCTGTGCAAAATTATTATAGGTATCAAAAGAAGCCACTTCCGAGAAAACAGAACCTTTAAAACCTCTATTAAAATCTAAAACATTGTTTAAATGAATACTTCCACCTATCGCTCCGCTTCCGTAAACAACACTTCCTCCGCCAGCTTTGACGTCGATCTGATCATATCCGAACAGTGGAATATTATTGACATCTCCCTGTCCTAAAAAACTGGAATTGATGTTGATTCCGTTCCATACAAAAGCAGTCTGCTGTGCAGTGGTTCCACGAAAAGATGGCGAAGAAACAGCACCACGTCCGTTTTCTTTAATATAAATAGAAGATTGATAACGTAAAAGTTCAGAAAGATTGGTTGAGTTTTTCTCGATGTCTTTTTGAGTAATGGTACGAACCGGATGAAACAGTTTCACCTTGCTCATCTGGCTGTCGAAAATATAAATAGTGTCAAGGGCCTTCTCCTGTCCGAAAAGAAAGCTGCCGTAAGACGAACAAAGAAGTAATAAAGATCTTTTTATATCCATACTATTTTACTTTTCCTCCGAAAGTAATGTGTTTTTTAGTTAGTATTTTGGCAGGTCTCCTGACTTTCGCTTTCTGCACCTTCCCGTATGAACAGTGGTTTTTTGCAGAAACTCTTATTGCGATTTACAGTTGCGGGGACAGCTTGGGCGTTTCACCCAATTCCCTATTATTTCCAATACGCTGGAAACCAAAATTTTTGCAAAGATAACCTTTTAAATCTATTGCACAAAAAGGCAGAAAAGTGAATGTTGAATGGTGAATTTTGCTTCGTAAAGAAATTTTTTAAATATATAAATGATCACTAATGAACACAGTGCTGCGAAATTGAAAAAAAACTAAAAGTGAATAGTGAATGGTGAATGGTCAATTTTGCTTCGCAAGTGAATCGTCAATGATAGCCATAACTATACAGCATTAAAATTCACGATTGATTTGCGCAGCAAAATTCACCATTGACCTCAGGTTTCAAAAGAAATACCAGAATGTAAAAAGTAAATCATGGTTGGTAAGGACACAGCATTAAAATTCACGATTGACTTGCGCAGCAAAATTCACCATTGACAAAAATCCAGGCTTTCATATTCAAAATCTAGATTCTTGTCTCTTGGTTCTTGGTTCTTGACTCTTGATTCCTCTACAAAAACGTAGAATCAAAATAAAACGGCAGCAGATCCTTGATGGAATGCACTTTCACCACTTCATCATTCATGCTTGAAAAATAAAGATCGATGTCTTCATTCTGCTTGGTTTCGTATTCTATTAAGCTTTGTCGGCAGGCTCCGCAAGGTGGAATCGGTGGGTTTTTCTCATGAAATTCCTTTGGACCGCCTACCACGAAGATCTTCTTCACTTTCATATCCGGAAAGTTGGCGGCTACCCAGAAAAGAGTCGTTCTTTCTGCGCACAATCCTGATGGATAGGCTGCATTCTCTTGATTATTTCCGGAGTAAATCTCACCGTTTTCAAGTAAAACGGCACATCCTACCAGGAAGTTGGAATAAGGCGCATAGGCATTTTCACGGGCCTGGATTGCTCTTTTAAAAAGAGTTTTTTCTATATCGTTCAGTTCACTGCTATTTTTAAAGTGCTCGTAACTGATCTGTATGTCTTTTTTCATATATTAGTCAGGCTAAAAAGGGGGGCTAAATTTACTTCTTTTTCATCAGGTGGACAATGTTTTTTTTATCCATCATTAAATTGAAATTCAAAAAAATCAAATGCTATATACACCAATACAATTCAGAAATATAGAGCTAAAAAACAGATGGGTAATGTCTCCCATGTGTATGTACTCATGTGAAAATGGCCTGGCTAATGATTTCCATTTTGTGCATTATGGAAGCAGATCTCAGGGCGGAACAGGATTAATTATGGTTGAGGCCACCGGAGTAGAACCGCGCGGAAGAATTACCAATCACTGTATGGGAATCTGGAATGATCAGCAGGCAGCAGAACTCGGAAAAATCGTTGATTTTGTTCACACAAGGTCAGAAAGTAAGATAGGAATACAGCTTGCTCATGCCGGAAGAAAAGGTTCCACCTGGAACAATCTGCAGATCCCGCTTGAGGAAGGTTGGGAGACCATTGCACCGAGTGCTATTCCATATCACCCTTCCGAAAGAATTCCACACGTTCTTACCGTTGAAGAAATTAAAGAGCAGATTGCAAATTTTAAAGAAGCAGCCAAAAGAGCCGTAAAAGCAGGCTTTGATCTTATAGAAATTCATGGAGCTCACGGGTATCTGGTTCATCAGTTTTTATCACCGCTTTCCAACATCCGGACAGATGAATATGGAGGAAGTTTTGAAAACAGGATCCGTTTTCTTTTGGAAATTGTAGACGCTGTGAATGAAGAACTGAATGATAATGTCGCTCTTTTTGTAAGGATTTCCGGCACCGAATATGCTGACAACGGATGGAATATTAATGATAGTGTTGAACTGGCTAAGATTTTAAAAGAACATTCCGTAGATCTTGTAGATGTTTCAAGCGGAGGAAATATTCACGGAGCCAAAATACCTGTTTTTAATGGCTATCAGGTTCCTTTTTCATCTCAGGTAAGAAACGAAGCCGGTGTAAAAACCGGAGCCGTAGGATTGATCACCCAAGTGCAGCAAGCTGAAGAAATTCTTGAGAAAGGAGAGGCAGACTTGATTTTTATAGCCAGAGAGATTCTGAGAAACCCTTATATTGCTGTGCAGGGATCATTTGAGATGAAAGAAGACTGCTTCTTCCCACATCAGTATACCAGAGCAAAAATTTCATCATAGCATTCCGGATGGATATTGAAGACTTTATGCTAACCTGTCCCAGCAAGAAATTTCTGGGAATAGAATGTCTGGGATGCGGTGCCCAGAGAGCTATTGTGCTTGTATTTGAAGGCAAGTTTTCAGAAGCTTTTCATCTGTATCCGGCCGTTTATACATTACTCTTGTTTCTGTTTACATTAGGCCTGAGTTTTGCAGATAAAAAAAGGAAGTACGGAAATATTCTGATGATCATGGTGGGTGTCAATCTTGTTATTATGATCGTATCGTACTATTACAAACATTTTTATCTGCATGCCCACTGATAAATGAAAGATCAAAATGGGACAATATTTTTTGATAGGCAATGAAGAGGTCTGAAAAAAAGTCGTAGAATTACTACAAAATATAAATCTCTTCCCTAAAAACTTTTTAAATTAGAGCATGAACTCTATCTTTGTTAGACTAGTTTTATGAAAAGTATAATCGTAAATGATTAAAATATAAGAATATGGCAGGAAATTCAAGAGGAATCTTAAAATTCAATGGAGGTGAAGGACAAAAGTTGTTAAAGCTTAATTACAGCGTATCAAGATCTACTGATGTTTCAGGACGTGTAGCGTCTGACCCGTCAAATGCTTTGATCAAAGTAACTGTAGAAGCAACTGAAAAATCTGATATTCTGGAAAGCTTACTGAATGGGAAATACAAGCCTACAAACGGTGAAATTACATTCAATAAATCTCATGAAGAAGGAACATTGATTACCCTGAAATGGGAAAACGGATACGTCATTCAACATGAAATGGATTTTGATGCCGTAGACAGCAATAGTATGCTGGTAAGCTTTGTCATAAGTGCAGAAACTATTTCTTACGGAAATTCACTTTACGAAGGATTCTGGCCGTTAAGCTAGGTCCCGAGTAGTAAAAAATATAAAGAGACTGTCCCTCAAGACGGTCTTTTTTTACCTGTTGTGAACGCTATTTTCTGGCCAGGAATCTTTGTTTATTTTCAAAAATTCCCGTTTGGATGAATAATATACACATTTTAACACAAATCACTTTATAAAATATGTCTACTACACCAGAACAACCAAAGGGTGCAGCTTTTCGCCCGGCACAGAATGCAGATGGGGTATCCGAGAATCATCATACCGGCATCAACCGTCTGGTAAAGCTTTCCTTAGTCATAGAAGGAAAAATTATCAAATTTTATAAGCATTTTAAACTGAAGCAGAGTACCCAGCGTCACCACGAATTTACGCTGACTCTGGCGCACGATACTTTGGGAGACCGCCAGACCCACTCACTGGAAGATGCCAATAAATTTCTAGGAAAACGTCTTACGGCAGTTATTTCCTATAAAGATATAGAGAACAGCCCGGAACGAACCTTTGTGGGAATCATCACCGGAGTGGCATTCAGCCAGGAAAAAATGAGTCTTGGAAACATTGTGCTTACCGGATGCAGTCCTACTATTCTGCTGGACGGAGCCGCCCATATTCAGAGTTTTGGAGGAAACCAGCCTGTCAATATGGGAATCATTGCCGAAGAAGTGATCAAACAGGGAATCGATAGGGGACGTTTTGATATCAGAATCGATGCCAATAATTTTTCCCAGATCATCTACAGCAGCCAATACGACGAAACCCACTACAATTATCTGGCAAGAATGGCCGAAGCATATGGCGAACAGTTTTTTTATGATGGTGAAGTCCTGCATTTCGGGAAACTTCCGCCTCAGAACAAACCTATCACCCTGACCTACGGAAGCAGTGCGAACGATATCAAGGTTGAACTGAAAGCAGTACACACCAAACCCCAATATTACGGATACAACAGCAACAAGCATGAAAAACTTACTTCAGGCTCTACACCGATCCAGCATGTAAGTGATATAGCAAAAACAGCTTACGATCACAATAACAGCATTTACAAAACTCCTGCGCTTCAGATAGCGCCTATCAAAGCATCCACTCATCTTGATGTGGAATATTCACAGAAAAGTGCTTCAGGAAGTGAGGCGGTCAATGTTTTCTCTATTTCAGGGAATACTACGGTTCCATTCCTTCATCCGGGATGTGTGGCCGATGTTCAGATGCGTAAACAGGATTCCAATGAGACATCTTATTTTACAAGAATTATGATCACGGAAGCTGAACATGAAATTGATACAATAGGTCATTACAAAGGAAGCTTTGCAGGAATAGCAGCAGATACAGGATTTCTTCCAAGACCGGAATACAAGATTCCTAAAGCTGAACCACAAACAGCCATCGTTATTTCCAATACGGATCCGGAAGGACAGGGAAGAATACAGGTGCAGTTTGACTGGCAGACCAGCGATACCACCCATTTTATCAGAATGATGAGCCCTGATGCGGGAGGAACAGATCAGATATCGCAGAACAGGGGTTATGTAGCCATTCCCGAAGTGGGAGATCAGGTGATGGTGAATTTTGTTCACAGCCATCCCGACAGACCTTTCGTTATGGGAGGAATGTTTCATGGAGGAATCGCTTTAGGAGGCGGGATTAATAATCACCTGAAATCTATCCAGACACGAAGCGGAATCAGAATTCTGATGAATGACGAAGAAGGTAGCGTAAAGATCATGGATCCCAGCGGAAATATCTATTTTATGGATGGTGCAGGCAATATCAGCATGAAAGCTCCTAAAAACTTTACACTGAATGCAGGAGATAATATCAATATCACCGCCGGAAAAGAAATTTCGATCAGTGCGGGAGAAGGCATCAACAGTTCAGCCAATAACAGCATTATTTCAACCGCCGGAAAAGATATCGTACAGACTGCTACAGGTGACATCCGTGAATCTTCGGATACGAGAACGGAGATGGTAGAAAAAGAATTCAAAAGACAGTCTGAGACGTCCAATGAGATAGCCGGAGAAATATCTATGTTCAGCGAGCTTGAAAATATGACGATGCAGAGTGGCAAGATTGTAGAATTCAACAGTGCTGAAAAATCAAAACTTTTCTGATATGGCGATCATCAAAACAGCTAAAAATATACAGATCAAGGTCAATGACACGTACCATCTGAATGTAGGCAAGAAGGTTGAAAAAATTGCGCAGAAGATCAATGTGGAAGCACAGAAGAACAACCTTGTTTTGGCAAGCAATAAGAAAATAATGTCTCATGGGAACAAGTAAATTAAGAATTCTGATTCTTTTTATTGCAGGTAGTTTCTCACTCATCAATTGTCAAAATAAAAAAATGGAACAAAAATACAGCTGGCTAGGCACCGTTTCGGCACCCATGGAATATCCTATGGAAGTTTATAAAGGAGGCATCATTGCAGATGATTTCACCTACAGCTTTGATGCCATCTGGGGAACCCAAAATACAGGCTGGGGAAATGAAGGCGGAACCATGAGCGTAGAAACCCGCCAGATGGATATTCCCAATAAGCTGGAATTTACCTGGTATTCTCTGGTGGAAAATACATTTTATACCGGAAAATGGGACCTGGATAAAGAGAAGATCAAAGGACTTTTTGAAAAAGGATTTATCGATCAGGATAATGGTAAACAAACGACCTACACCAATTTTATTGTTGGACTTGCTCCAAAAGGAAAAGTCGTTCTTTGGATCAACGGTCCGGGAAACCAGAAAGAAGTCGGTGTTTTTCAGGCGCATGATACCATTATTACTCAGGAAAAAGCATACGATAACGCCAAATATATGCTGAAAGAAGGCTTTGCAGAAAGAATGCTTAAAGACCCTTCCTATGAAACATTTAAACCTGAAACCAGAGCTAAAATAGAAAAAGAAGGCTATCCCGCTCCGGATATCTATAAAGCGTACAGAGAAAAATTTAACTGGAAACCCACAGTAATCCTGCCGGAAGGAAGTGAATGGATCGATTTCGGATTTAATAACTATAATGGGGAGCAGGAAAATCTTTTCGGAGAAAGTCTGAAAAGTGATACCTATAAAAATCGTGCAGTTCCGAAATTCTGCGGTTTTTACTGGAGAGATAAAAATAAAAACAGATACGCCGTATGGGTGGATGCTTTTGATGAAAGAGAAATCTTCGAACTCTTCCATCAGCTTGGAAAAGAAAAAAATATAGATCTTATCATCAAAGTGAATGTGGATAATACAGGCGCGAGTTTATCATTAAAGAACGAAAAGGAAGAACTGCCAATCAAAAATTCGAAGGTCAGATTTTCCCGTAAAATAGAGTAAGAAGCAACAGTGAAAAGAATTTCTGTACCTGTTAAAATCTGTCAATAAAAATTAAAATAAAACCATGCACAATAATAAATTTGGAGATTATACACCGGAAATATCCAAAGAGGAAGTGTTAGATATTACTCTTGGGGTGTTTTTTGACGGAACTTTGAACAACAAGACCAATACCATCGAAAGAAGGGATAAAACGGCCGACTACAAGAAAAACGGAGGGAAACCCAGTGACAACAACAGTTATAATAACGACTGGAGTAATGTAGCGCGTTTATGGGATAATTACGATAAAAATTTCGGAATTTATATAGAAGGAATCGGAACGGAAGATAAGGAGGAAGATTCTATGCTTGGATATGCCTTCGGAACAGGAGATACCGGAATCCGCGGAAAAGTCCGAAAAGGCTGCGAAGAGATCGTGAAAAAAGTAAAGAATATTAAAAGCTCGAAAAAAGCCGATAAGATTGCCGTACTTACTTTTGATGTTTTCGGTTTCAGCCGTGGTGCTGCTGCTGCCCGGAATTTCGTACATGAAATAGGAAAATCAAAATATAAAGCTAAAACCACAACTGTTTCTTATGAAGGCGTGACCGTTACTTCCCATTCGGACAGTGACGGAACCGGAGTAGAAGGCGAGGATCTTCCAAAATGGGGGCATCTGGGTCTGAAACTGCAGGAAGCCGGAATTGAAGTAGGTATACTGAAGGTGAGATTTTTGGGGATTTACGACACGGTTTCGTCCTATTCCAAGAACTTTTCTCCAAAGCCAAATTTCCACAATGATGTGGCAGAACTGGGGCTGGATGATATCGGAAGAGCACAAACGATTATCCATTTTGTCGCTGAAAATGAACACAGAGAAAACTTTGACCTTACCAATGTAAGCATAGGAACAGAAAAAATATTCCCCGGTGTACACTGTGATGTAGGCGGAGCTTATGAAGAGGGACCTGAAGTCTGGGAAGAAGTGGAAACCTCATGGACCACCAGTACAAAATTAAAAACATTAAGACAGCAACTAATCAATGATTCCTGGTATACGGAAGAAGAGCTTACCATTACCCCAGGATTTTATCTGTCGTTAAGAGGAGAACGTAAACTTCTGAAAAAAACTTACAGCTATATTCCCTTACATTTTATGGCGGAGTACGGCGTTGAAAAAACAGTTCCGCTCAAAATAAAAAAACTTACCGATGAAACGTATTCCATTTCAGGGGATCAGTTGCTTTTAAGAGTGAAAGACCGTTTGAGACCTTATGCCATGGCAGATGGAAAGCAATATGTCTTTAAAAGATATAAAGAGGTTGAGACCGCTTATGGTGGAGCTTCTATACCGGAACAGAAATATGCCGACTATCAGAAAGAAATGAAAGAGCAGGATGATCTGAGAACCCTCAGAAATAAATACCTGCACTGGTCTGCAAGAAGAGAAGGTATAGGAATGGATCCTACCTCAGATAGAGAAAGGGTAATTCATAAAGCGTAGTTATATGAATAAACATCTGGCAGTACGAGTAGGAATTTTATTATTGGGATTTGTCCTGATCTATGTCTATGATCACTGGGATTCATGGTTTCATCCGGTACAGTCCATAGGAGGAAACAGCGGAATGTCTCTTCCGATGGATCTGGTTTTAAATCTCTGCTGGATTGTTTTATGGTGTTTATGGCTTTTAATAGAGATTATAGCGGGCTTTTTTACCAAAAATAATAAGAACAGAAGTACAAATTTAATATTGATCGCATCGGGTATTGTGCTGCTGATCATTTATATATTGAGTATTAAGTAAGAAAAACTGACAGAGAACAGGGATGCCGGATCATTTTTATGCAGAAATTTAACATACATAACGTCCAGACAGGGGAGAGCCTGAAAAGTATAGCTTCGCTGTACCATTTAGATGCTGGTGCTTTAAAGTTATTTCACAATAACCACTGCGATGTCAAGGATATGATCCTGATTGAGCTTACAGGCCAGAAGGAACTTTTTCTTCCGAGAACAGCGGTGACGGATAAAACCCGGTTGGTGCCGTTCGGAAGAGGAAACAGCCTTGTTTTTCAACCTGAAAATTCATTTTACAGATATGGCGTTTCCATCAATATGGAAAGCAATGACCGCAAGAATGAACTGAAATATGAAACCTCAGTCCGCTGGCTGAAAAAGGAGACTAAGCTGCATTTTTTTGAAATAGACAGAACCTCCAATCTTTTTCTGAACGAAGAAGAAGTGAATGAAATAGCCGATCTCCTGGCCTATAAAACATCCAAGGTCTTGTATCCATTACAAATCAGTGTGGATGAGCAGGGGAAATTCAATGCGGTGGAAAATATTTCGGTGTTTAAAGAAAGATGGGCCGCTGTAAAAGAGGAAGTTTATAAAGAATTTGAAGGGGAAACGGTAGACAGCTACTGTGAAAAGATAGAAAAAATAATAGATGAGCCGGAGGTGATCAGTCTTTATCTTAAGAATGATTATTTCATCAGAACATTGTTTTTTGGGGCTTATCAGAGTTTCGGACAGGATTATGAAACAGAACTAACAGAAAGTTTTCCTGTGGTAGATAATCCGGTAGAACCGAAATACGAAATAAAACTGGAAATTGATCCGCTGAAAGGAGAATCCGGTCTGGTTAATATAGAAGGTGAAGGCAGATTAAATGATGAAAGAAGTACCTATGATTTCATCAACAAAGCTCCTTTTTCAATGATTATTGAGGATAACCCGGTGATGAATCATGAAGGAAATTTCAGGATTGTCTATTATCTGAACGGGCAGAATTTACTGGTGAAATCAATGTATTTGGAATGTGACCTGCAACTTGAGAAGAAAAAGAAAATATCAGTAGTCATTGCGATGCTGACTGAATAATTGAAAAAAAACTAACAAAATGAAAATTAAACCAAATCATAAATTATCCATCCTTGTTTTTATATTGAGCTTTAGCCTGTATTTCGGGCAAAAAGTGGAGTTTAATGTCCCAAAAGATATCGAGACCCTGCAGAATTCTATTTTTGATTTTAAAAATGATTTCACCCAGGACGAAGCGAAAGCGGCCGCTGCATCAGATACCGATTTTTCAACCACTGTTGACCTTTATCATTTAAAATATGAAGGCGACCAGAAAAATCCTTACCTGACTTTGGCTTTAAAAAATGGCGCTAAATCTAAACAGTTTATCCAACAGGCCGTATGGAATGTCAATATGAAAAAAGTCTCTTCAAAAAGCACAAAAGTCACTGTTTTTCTTGAAAAAGTAATTCCGGACAGCTGGTCAAAAAAAGAAGTAGATACCAAACTGACTAAATCCACCGGGAAAGTAGAGAAAGAGATCAAAGAATTTCTTCTAAACTATAAACGCCCGGAACTTTCAAATGATGATTCATCAGAAACCGATAGCGTAGCTGCCACTACTTATACTACGGCTGTCACCACAACGGATATGATCGCAGAAAATTCGAAGCAGGAAAAAACATCAAAAAAACTACAGAGTCTGTTCGGGAAGAAACAGTTTATTGCACTACCGGCCACGTCCGATACCTTCACAAAATTGTTACAGGTACAGCCCACTCAACCGGAATGTAAAGACTGCAAAGGCGGAAAATACTCCAACTGGGATTTCGATGATTTTAATATGATCTACGCCACTATGAGCACGGGTCTGGAATATTATGCTATCCAGTATTACGGACAGGATATGGTGTCTGGATTACCTCATGGCCTGGTGTTTAATGACAGTTCTCCATCAGAATGTAAACAAAAATTTGCAAGATATAACGCACAGCTTTATCAGACCGTAGGAGAAACGGAAGAAAATTCAGAAAAAGCCTTGACCGTTGTGACGTTCAAGATGAATTCCTCCTTCGTCCGTCTTGAATTTGGAAATGAATATTTAACCCGACTAGTAATTTCAAATAAAGAATTTTAACCATGGCAGAGAAACATATTGTAGTACAGGGTGCTATGTGCAAATGCCAGTTCGGACAGCTTCCGGACAAACTCAAAGTGCTCTCACACCAGAAAGAATACGCGAATGATAAAAACGCCTCCAAAAAACTCATCGTCACCACGAAAGAAATAGGAGCAGCAACATTCGAGAAAAATACATTCGGAAACTGCATCAAAATGGGAGTTCCACCACCGCCATGCAAAATCATGGTGACTGAATGGAAAGATTTCTATGAAAAAGTACAGCTTAATAACGGCGGCTATATCATCGTTGAAACCAGCAAAGCCATCTGTGCCATTGCAGGAACGCCATGTATAGAGATCATAGACCACGGACAGAGAACGGAAGGCAGCCCGCAGAATTTTAAAAATGCGGATAAGGATGTACAGCAGCAGATCAACCCACTGGTGGATTCAGAAGAAATGTATAATGAACAGCCTGCCTATGGTGGGGAAGATGGTGTAATCTAAACGACAGACAAATGGCTAAAGGAGTAAAAAAAATACAGGTTACAAAAGGACTTTACTATCCCGATATGTCGGTAAAAGGCCAGAGAGTAACGCTAAAACCTGATCAGTGGGTTTATTTTGGCGTTGAAGAATGGCTGCCCGGAACTACTGCCGAAGATAAAAAGAAAGAAATTATCTGGATGAGGCAGACCAATAACCGGAAAATAATCATCAATCAGGCACCTTCAAAAGGAGGTTACAAATTTCTGATCTCCAAACAGTTTTGCGGAAGCTATCACTATTATATTGAAGCAAGTCTGTCCGGAAAAAGAGACCCTAAGAACCCTGTGGGACTCTATGTAAAGGGCTGGTGTGACCCTAAAATTGTTACCAGCAAATGGACGACTCAAAGAGGAAGTAAAACCAGCATCAAAAACCAGAATAAGATCAATTTCATTTCTTACGGACACGTAGTTTATCTTAATCTGATGACGGAAGGCCTTAACGGAAATACCTTAACGATAGAGCTTTGGAATCAGCAGACTGCAAAAAAAGATAAGCTGGTTCATGTCTACAATAATGTTCAGGTAATAGACGGAGAGGTTAATTTAAAAATAGAAAATACCTACTCGTGGATGGCTCATGTAGATAACATCCAGAATGTAGAAGAATTTTATATCAAAGTAAAAGATACCGCTTCCAAACAGTACATTAAAGATAATCTGGGTGATGATCTTCACGCCATTTATCTGAATGTAAAAAATAAAGTGGTCACCACCAATGCCAATGTCAGCAAGAATCAAACCCCTACGAAAGTATACAAACCTGATGTAAATTCCGTCCGTCAGGAACCTTGCCGCTTTGAAATGATCAAGATCACCGAAAGTGAAGTGAAAGACGGGAAAGCCAGTAATACTACGGTAACTGTGTTTGATAACGGTAAAGGAATCAAAAAAATACAGTCAGCTGCCCTTCAGGAGCGTATCGAGAGAACAATCTATTATAAATTTGACTCTACGGTCATCGATAAAGACGGGGTAGCTATCCTCAATAACGTGCTCAAGTTTCTTTTGGAACATAAGGACTCAACCATGAATCTGAGCGGTTATGCCTGCGTGATCGGAAAACAGAATTACAATAAAGGGCTGTCCCAAAGAAGAGCCGATGTTGTAAAGAAATTTTTTGCAGATGGCGGCCTTGATCCAAGCCGGATTATTTCTGTTGGGAAAGGAGAAGTAGATCCTACAGATGATAAAATGGGCAAGGATAATATCCGGTTCAAAAATGAAAGAGATTACGAGAGTAACAGAAGAGTAGATATTTCTTTTGTATTCAATGCTCATGATGCCCAGACCATTAATTATGAAGTCGTAGCTCCGACGGAATCAACGAAAAAAGATCTCACAATTGATATCTCCGGATTTGATACCAATGAATGCTACCACGGAAGTAAAAACAAGCATAAAAAGCAGATCCTGATGACCGACGTAGGTCAGGCGGTAGATAAAGGAGATACCAAACAGACTTTTGCCCCATCGTCTTTTAATTATAAAGTCTACTCGAATATGTCAAGGTTCAATGCTGCTCCCATAAAGTATATCTGGCCTATAGCAACCAATCCGAATCAGTTCCATATGAACATTCACAGTTGCAGATATTTCAGTAACGATAAAAGAACAACGGTTTTAATTAAAGCCTATCCGGATATTAAATGGGAACTCGCCCTGGAATTTCAGGTGAATGTTTCCAATTATAAAGCCTCCAATATGCCGGCAGGGAATATCTACGCCAAGCATCAGGAAAAATCCAGACAGGCAGGGTACAAAAGAATGCAGTTGAATAAAGACGGAAAAGTTCCGATCAATGTAGGTGTAGGATTGTCCGCAGAATGGGATGCCGGCCGGGAAAAAAGAAGCTTTACCAACGAGTTTGCAGATAAAATAGAGGTGGTCGCGAGAATGATCGCCACTGCTGTAAATATCGTTCAGAATGCCATCAACTATGCTCAGAGTGCTGCCAAAGAAACCGCTATTCCCGTTGGTTTCAATCTCAGATATCCTAAATTTACCGTTGTAGGAAAATGGTATCTGGAAAGAGTCAATGAGAGAGCTTCTTTAAGTGTCATCGGTGAAGTAGGTTTTGGTTTCAAACCGCTGATAGGCGCTGAGGTCGTTATTGATATCATAGGCGCAGCCATTGCGGTAGCTTCTTACGGAGCGACTGGTAACCCTGCTGCTGCGAAACTTATCAATAAATTCAGAGGCGGACTGGAAAAACTTGGCGCTTCAGTGACCTTTACCGCTACATTTTATGGTGAGCTGGAAATTATGGTGGATGCTCTGAAAATTGACAGTATTAACGGGATCAATATGCAGGGTAAAACCACGATCGGAGGGAAAATGGGGGCTACCATAGAACTCAGTATCAGTATTGAAGTAGGAACGGTAAAAGGAACCAAAGCAAAACCTATTGTTACGTTTAAAGCCGCAGCCAAGGCAGATTCCTATTTTGGAGGCGATATCGTGATAGATTCTGATACGACAGGATTATTTATCCAGCCTGTTCTGAAATTTTCAGGAGTCGTTCTTTCTGTAGAAATAGAAGGCGAGGTAGGCTGGTGGAAAAGTAATTTCAAAGTAGAAGAAAAGGTGATGAAAGAAGAAACTTACTATATGGATAAAAAATATTTAACTTAAATTCAGGTATGCATAATTTTAAAAAACCATTATATTCCGTTTATCCCAGAATGTACTGTTCTGGAACCATTTATGTGAATGATGTTCCTGTCATAGACTGGTACGGAGATGAGACCAAAGAAGGCGGATTCGGAGGAGATACCATGATCAACCAGGCACTGCTTCAGAGTGGGAAATATCAGGTAGTTGGAAAAATGTATCCGCGTTTGGGAAAAAATGTTTTGGATGAAGATGATACCTTATCGGTAGATTTCTTTTGTGCAGATTTTGATAACTGGAAGGCATCCCGTGCTGAATTTCGTCCTAAAATGGAATCTCCATGGGACGGACTCACAGAAAATGTTCAGCATCCCACGTTTAATGTGGCCAGCGAAATAGAAGTGGAACTTCCTTTTGTACTGGACGGTTGGCAGCATTCGGTAGATTTTAAAGATGTGAAAAAAGAAGACCTCTTCAGCGATGTTTTCAAATATTATAAACAGATACGCGCCGTATTGGTTGAGCATAATGCCGGAAAATACCTGGAAATGTCTCATGACAAAATGCAGCTTCAGGAGCAGGCTTTATATTATTCCGAAGACCGGAAAAAAAGGTTTTTAGACAGTGCCGGTCAGTTGTTTGGCCAGAATTTAGCTGTTGAGGAACTTAATGAGGCTGATTTGCACCTTGAAATCATGGGCTATGGTAAATTGGTAAGACTCATGAGAAAAGACGGATCTCAGCCGCTTCAGTTCATAAGTCCGGATCTTGAAAAGCAGGGCAATATTGAAATGGAAATCAAGCTTCACATGAGAACGAAGGAAAAAGGATTTAGTATTATTTAAAATATCGGGTAAATGACTTTTTTTGGAGGTTTTGTAGCTGTGGTTGTTCTGTTTTCTATATTTTTAGGATACAGGATTTTTTCAAAAATTTCGGATAAAAAACAGAATTCCGGAAAGACTGGAGGTTTTCTTGAGAAGGCATTTCTCTTGTTTTTTGTTTCGTTAATAATGGTTTCCATTAATGGATTAGCGTTCATTTTATCCTACTCATTTTTTTGGGAGAAAGCCTACAGAACTTTCGGTGAACCCCAATATACCGCTACCGTGATAGG
The DNA here is from genome assembly GCF_900128945.1 of Chryseobacterium sp. OV279. Taxonomy (GTDB): domain Bacteria; phylum Bacteroidota; class Bacteroidia; order Flavobacteriales; family Weeksellaceae; genus Chryseobacterium. The sequence goes on from NZ_FQUD01000001.1 coordinate 990,444, forward strand.
ATATAAAAAAGAAATCACAAAAGGTAAAAACTTTTCAAATTCCTCATACAGCGACAGAGTCATCTTTTTTCCGAGAGTGGAATATACCAATGTCAATGGCAAAAAAATTGTAAAAACACTGGACATCACCAGTAATGATCCACCGGTTTTGGGTGAAAAAGTAAAAATTACAGATACTGAGAATCAGGAGAATACCAATACTGTGGAACTGGATTGGGTAATGCTGGCCGCTGGAGGTGTCTTTACTGGAGTTGCTGCATTTTTTGCGGCACTGCTCGCTACTTACGGTACATCGGATAGCATGAAAAAAAGACTAAGATGGTCTTTGAGAGCAGGGCTGGTACTCATTTTGATCAACCTACTCTGTGTCATATTCATCTATTTAAAACAATAAGAATACTTTGACCTGTTTTCACAAAGGAAGAAAAGGGGAATGACATTAATAAATCAAAATATAAACTATTATGAAAAAAGGAAAATTTCTGATATTGATTTTCGTGGTATTGATTAATATCTGCTGCGGAAATAAATCATTTGATCTTTCATCCGTCTCTTTGGGCGAAGAGGCAACGAAGTATGATTTTGATAATAAAGATGTATTTCTGAAAGACAAAGGCAGCAAACCGGATGTCATTCAATATTATGCAGATGAAAATAAAGGTTTGACCTATGGAGGAATTCCTTTGGACAATACAATGGGGACAAGAATTACCGTATACAAAGGAAAAGTAGGGGCAGTTGACACCAATGCCGCAGAAAAAAGCTCTCTGGAATTTGTTGAAAAAATTGCAGGAAAACATGGTAAACCTACGGCTACAGTCACAGACAAAGCAACTGTAGATGCTAAAATGGTAAAGCAGATTTTTGAAAAGCTTAAAAAAGTGGCACCGGATAAAGTATCATGGAATCAGGGTGAGAAAAACTCTTTTACCTATCCTACATCTTTCTTTTGGGACGATGGGAAAAACTATTCCATCCTGAGTATTTCTATTGAAGACGATGGAAGAATCAGAAATAAATATGTGACCGTGACCAAAGATGCTTACAGGAACGATGCGGTATTCGGATTAAAATATCCTACTCCACAGGGATCTCCGTGGTATCAGTACATGAAATAATTCTGAAGATAATTTTACTTAAAATGAAACATAAAATTAGACATATTTTAATGATCTTAGGATGCCTTGTAGCACTTAGCTGCAATTCTCAAAAGAAAGAGGATGACAAGCTTATAGGTAAATGGCAGGGAGGTCTCAAAGATTCTAAGACAGGAGGTTTAATAGATCATATTGTTTTGGAGTTTACCAATGATGGGAAATTTCTTCAGCATGTAGGGGAAGGTCAAATGAAAAACACAGTAGAATCAACCTATGAATTACGGGATGATAAAATAATCACTATTGAGAAAGATACGAAGGAAAAGGCGGAAAGCAAATACACCATTAAAAATGATACATTGATCATTCTGTATGAAGGGATGGAAAATAAGTACATCAAACTTAAGCAGTAAATGCTTTTAAGACTAAACTTTACATCAAAAATAAAAGGCCGGTTCAAAACATTGAACCGGCCTTTTTATGTTTAATCAAGAGATTATTTCACAATAAACTTTAAAGTAGTCTGATCAAGCTTTAAAATATAAATTCCCTGCTCAAGATTTTTGATCTTAATAGAATTTCCATTTTTAAAAGGACTGGTAATCGTCTCAAGTGTTTTCCCCTGAAGATTATAGATCTCTGCTTTTTTGATATCCTTAGTATCTCCCTTTACGAAGATTTCCTGCCCTGAAATCGGGTTAGGGTAGACCTGCAGCTCCTGAACCGCAGTTTCTCCTAGAGCAGCTTTTTGAGCCTGTCTGGCGCTTCCTGAATAGCAGGTCCATTTTAGGTCATCAATCGCCACTCTGTTGCTGGACGAACTGTTCACAAGGCTTACCGTCACATTTCCTGAAGTATTGATATTATTGATGGTCGTCGTGGTTGCAGTAGTGCTGTAAGGTACCGTTCCTACCGTTGTTCCGTTTACTTTAACATCAAAAGTTCCGTTGCTTCCTGAAAACTTAAGTTGCATAGTTACCGTTAATGATCCTATACCATTGGCAGAACTTCCTGAAGTTAAAGATCCTGATCTTACCGTAATGGCCTTGCTGTTGATGGTCTGGTCTGTTCTCGCGTCAGTTGCAGTCCATAAAATACCGCTTCCGGTCCATGTTCTTGTCGTATAAGAAGCATTGGCAGCCGGAATTGCTTCAAACGTTTCGTTCACACAGCCTGTTCCTGGATTAGGTGTTCCCGGATCTGTGGGTCCAGGATTGGAAGAACCCCAGATTTGATTCACATAATTAGGATTGTCAATGAACGGGTTTCTGTTCCCCTGATAAGTATAAGACGCATTATTTCTTCCAATTTCAGCTGCCGAAACAGGATCCTGATTATGCCACGCCAGAAGCACATTCAGCTCCCAGGTCTGTAGTCCCGGAAATGTTGAACTTCCTAACATATTCCCCGAAGAAAAAGTAGAAAGTTTGCTCTGATAACGGGTTACAAAATAAAAGATCATTCTGGCTACATCTCCTTTAAATTCATCGATCGGCTCAAATACCGTTCCTGCATATCCTGAAGAAGAAGAACTTCCCAGTTTGGATCCGTTTTTAGAAGTAAATGTTGCAGAACCTACCTTTCCGAAAGGATAATTGCTTCTCATTCCATTTACCTTTCCGTCTGTAGCTCTGATAAAGTGAATATCCGAAACCATCGGTGAAGACTCATTGAATAAACTTTGAGGAACAATATGTTCTCTGTTGTAGCAGTTTCCTTCTACGGAGTACGTTCCACACTGATTCGTTCCCGGAGTATATTTGTAAGGATCGGCTCCTGAAGGTTTTTCTGAATAAATATCCATGATCGAGCCGTCATTTTCGTAGTTTTTGTCAATGTCAGTCGTTTTATAGCCTGTCCAAAGTCCACCGTAGCCTTTGTCCTGATGTCCGCTTGTAATGATAGAACTTAATGCCGTTTTAAGCGCGGCACCGCTTAATCCATTCGCTGAATTGTAATACCCTGCAGGAGCCTGGGCATTGGCAAACCCCGCTATTACAGTACATAAGATAATTTTTTTCATATCAATAAAATTTCTGTAAGAATACTATATTTTCCCGAATAAGAAATTACATAATTGTTAATTTTAAAATGTACCGCATGCAGTTTATGAAGACCAGAATTTACTTCGCATCTTTGGAAATCCATGTCAATGGTTGGCGATTTCTTTAGAGGGAATTTAACCGACCTAGGAAGATGGAGCGTTAAGAAAATTAATTCTATGAACGTTAAGAAAATTCTACTGTTTGAAGCGCGACAAAAATATTGAGTCAAAAACAAATATCGAAATCGCGCAAGTTTTAGAATTTTTAGAGAATAGAAATAATTTTTAGCGGAAGATTCCAGTCTTGAACTTTTCGTTCTTTTGTTTCAAGACAAAAGGACAGATAAAAAGAAATTCACGAAAGTTTAATGTCTAAAAAACATGCTGAAGCTTTCAACTCTTTTGAACGAAAAATCCGGTACAGAAAAACTGCACCGGATTGTATATAAAATTGATTTAAAATAAATCTTACTTTCTCTGAGGAGGATAATTTTTCATGATCTCAGCCATAATCTCAGGAATTTGTCTCTGCTTGGATTTTGGAGAATCCACAGAAATTCCGCTTCCGATTCCCTGCCAAACCAGTTTGTTGGATTTAGAATCAATCAGATCAACGATGATTGCGCCTTCGTTATAGTTGCTCGTCCATGTTCTGCTCATGCCAACGCCCCATCCGAAAGGACCGCCCCATCCCCACATTCCGTAAGGAGAACCATTGCTGGTAATGTCGGTTACTTTTTTATGATTCGCTTTTACATTAACGATCAGATCAGGATTCTCGCCGGACTGAAGCCCTTTGGCCTGAAGCTGTCTCGATAACTCGTTTAAAACTCTGTCTTTATCAATATCATTCAGTTTCAGATCGTCAATTCTGATCTTATAGGTTTTATAAGTCGTAAAATTGGCCGATTCCGCATAATCTGAACGCACCTGGAAAGGACTGCACGATGTAAGGCCTAATGCAGCCGTAGCTAACAAAATAAAAATATATTTTTTCATTTTATTTATTTTTTTTATCGTTTTTAATGAATGTATCCGTCTTTTTATTGTACCCGTAAGGACAGTGTCTGCAGCCGCTTTTACAGCAATGTCCCCTTTTCAGATGGAATTTTTCTGTAAAAACCTTGTACCCCTGTTCATTGTAGTAGAAGTCTTCACCTTCTTTGATGTCATAATGGGCCATAAGTTAAATCTCTAAGTCAAAAAACTTTATATTTGTTAGTATGATAATTATATGCCAAAAGCCATTAAAAAAATTAAAAATTAACGGCATTGCTCTCTTTCCCTTTATCTTCATTAGGAAACCCGAAGATAAGGAAAATAATGTACTTATCAATCACGAAAAAATCCATTTGAGACAGCAGCTGGAAATGCTTATTATTTTCTTTTATATTTTTTACGTCATCGAATATTACTACTGGTTTTTCAAACTCAAAGACGGTTTCCTTGCCTATAAAAGGATCTCATTTGAACGCGAAGCCTACGCAAACGAACAGGATCTGGATTATTTGAAGAAAAGGAGATTCTGGAATTTCAGGAAGTATTTGTAATAAATGTAAAATGTAAAATGTAAAATGTAAAATGTAAAATGTTTACCTTAAAATTCAATAGGGGTGGGCTTTAGCCCGCCTTCCAAAAATAAATTCGCATTCATGGGCTTTAGCCAAAACCTAAAAATTTAAACACAAATTTCACAAATATTCCCACAAATTTTCACAAATGCATTTAACATCATCATCTGTGAAAATCTGTGTCATCCGTGGTTAAAAAAAATGATATAAATTTTATTTGTTTTATCGTAAAAATAGAATGGTTCAAAGGGTAAGAATAAAAGATAATAAGTACCCTTAAAATTCAATAGGGGTGGGCTTTAGCCCGCCTTCCAAAAATAAATTCACATTCATGGGGCTTTAGCCAAAACCTAAAATTTAAACACAAATTGCACAAATATTCCCACAAATTTTCACAAATGCATTTAACATCATCATCTGTGAAAATCTGTGTCATCCGTGGTAAAAAAATAACCATAACATTTTCTGCATTTTCTATCAAAAAAAACAAAATGATTCCCGTCATTTATATAAATCTACAGAAACACAAATCTTTTACTAATTTTGCAGATCATAGTTAAACAACTAAAATGCTGTTAAAAGCCCCGGCAGAACCCATTCCCATTCAGGAAATACCTATTCAGAACAATATAAAACTCTTCATCAAAAGAGAAGACCTCATTCATCCCCAAATCTCAGGAAACAAATACTGGAAACTCTTTTATAATATCAATAACTATCTGGAGAAAAATCCGGAAAACCCTTATCTCATTACATTCGGTGGAGCTTACTCCAATCATATTGCTGCGGTTTCTGCTGCAGGAAGCTTGTCGGGTATCCAGACATTGGGAATCATAAGAGGTGAAGAGCTGGAGCATAAATGGCGTGATAATCCTACACTGCTTTTTGCGAAAAGAAACGGGATGAATCTGAAATTTGTCACCCGTGAGGAATACCGCCACAAAGAAAAACTGACAGAATTTTTACAAAACGAATTCTCAAATGCCCTGATCATCCCAGAAGGAGGCACCAATGAAGAGGCTGTAGCAGGCGTAAAAATGATGCTGAATGACCAAACAAAAGATTTTGATTATCTTTGCACCGCAGTCGGAACCGGAGGAACGGTTGCGGGAATAGCAAAATTTTGTGAAGAAAATCAGAAAGTTATAGGATTTAAAGTTGTTGACGATGCTTCACTCGAGAATAAAGTTTTAGAATTAACTTCAGGACGGAATTGTAATCTAATAGATTCATGTTTTGGAGGTTATGGTAAAATAAAAGATGAAAACATCCGTTTTATCAATGATTTTAAAGAGAAATACGGTATCCCTTTGGAGCCGGTGTATACAGGAAAAATGATGCAGAAGGTTTTTGAACTGATAGATGAAGGATATTTTCCTGAGAACAGCAGGGTTTTGTGTTTTCATACCGGCGGATTGCAGGGTATTGAAGGAGCCAATCTGCTTTTGGAAAAACAGAATAGAAATTTAATTATATAAGTAAAAATTGAAAAACATGAAAAGACTTTTCTTACTCGTAAGCCTTTTAGTTTTATCAAAATTCTCAGCTCAATCTTGGGCTACTGAAGACCAGTACATTCAGAAATTCGCTAAATATGCGGTAGAGGAAATGGAAAAATACAAAATTCCGGCTTCTATTACATTGGCCCAGGGACTCTTAGAGACCGGAGGAGGGCAAAGCAGACTGGCTCAGGAAGGCAAAAATCACTTCGGAATAAAATGTAAAGAAGACTGGACAGGAAAAACCATGAAACATACGGATGACGCTCCCAATGAATGTTTCCGTGTTTATGACGATCCGAGACAGTCCTACGAAGATCATTCGGTATTTTTATCGACAAGAAAATATTACGCAAATCTTTTCAATCTTGACATGAAAGATTACAAAGCGTGGGCACATGGTCTTAAAAAAGCAGGATACGCAACGAATCCCCGTTACGCTTCCATCCTGATCACAAAAATTGAAAAATACAGACTGTATGAGTTCGACGATACCAGCTCAAGAGAAGTTCTGTATGCCGTTCTTAAAATGTATCCGGACCTGAAAGATGACCGTACATTCATGGCTCAGCTGGAACCTTCAAAAATGGTTACCAAAAAAGCTAAAGATCAGGGTACCGTAGAAGTTCCTTACAAGCAAACCTCTTATGCTCAGCAGCAAAAAAGAGTGGAAAGGATCAAAACAAAAGCTGAAATTCTTAATTCAATTCTTATCAAAACCCATCCCAATGATGGTTTAAGATACATCGTCATTCCTGAAGATACCAACGTTAAATTCATTGCAGATAAATTCAGAGTAAGCGAGAGCAGACTTGTTAAATGGAATGAACTGGAAAGCGATGTATTAAAGAAAAACGATATTGTATTCCTTGAATCTAAAAATTCTGCCGGAAATACAGCCATCTACAAAGCCGAGTCCGGTGAAGATATGCACGATATCGCTCAGAAATTCGGAATCAAATTACATAAATTATACGCAAAAAACAGAATGGACGAAGGACAGAAACCGTCTGCAGGCCAGCTGATTTATTTGATTGATAAAAAACCAAGAAATTAATTTTTTGTTGTAAGTTTCTGGTGGACAGTTGCTCATTAATTGTAAAACTATAAGCTTTCAACGTTCAACTAAAATATGAAATACCAAAGAAGTTCGGCTTTATTTGATGAAGCCTACCAATACATTCCGGGAGGAGTTAATTCTCCGGTTAGAGCATTCAAATCAGTAGGAGGAGTTCCTGTATTCATGAAGTCGGCAAAAGGAGCTTACCTTACCGATGCAGATGACAACACATACATCGACTATATCAATTCATGGGGACCGGCTATTTTAGGTCACACTCATCCTGAAGTACTGGAAGAACTGAAGGTACAGGCAGAAAAAGGCTTTTCATTCGGAGCCCCTACAGAACTGGAAACAGAAATTGCAAAATTCATCGTAGAAAATGTCCCGAATATAGACCAGATAAGAATGGTTTCTTCAGGTACGGAAGCATGTATGAGTGCCGTAAGACTGGCGAGAGGTTTTACAAAAAGAGATAAGATCGTTAAATTTGAAGGCTGCTATCATGGTCACTCAGATTCATTCCTGATCAAGGCGGGAAGTGGTGCAGCTACTTTCGGAAACCCGAATTCTCCAGGTGTAACGGAAGGAACTGCCAAAGACACTCTTTTGGCCCGTTACAACGATTTTGAGCAGGTAGAAGACCTGTTCCGTCACAACCAGGGACAAATTGCAGCCGTGATCATTGAGCCGGTTGCCGGAAATATGGGTTGTGTACTTCCTGAAAACAATTTCCTTCAGAACTTAAGAAAGATCTGTGATGAAAACGGAGCTTTATTGATTTTTGATGAAGTAATGACTGGTTTCAGACTGGCTTTCGGAGGTGCACAGGAATTGTATAATGTGAAGGCTGACCTTGTTACTTACGGAAAAGTGATCGGTGGAGGACTTCCGGTAGGCGCATTTGCAGGAAGAAACGAAATCATGGATCACCTGGCACCTAAAGGAGGTGTTTATCAGGCCGGAACCTTAAGTGGAAATCCATTGGCAATGAGAGCCGGATTGAAAACATTACAGCTGATAAAAAATGATCCTGAATTCTTTAACAGAATCAACAAAACAGCAGAAACACTGGATTTTGGAATCGGAAAAATTCTGAATGAAAAAGGAATTGCCCATAAAATCAATAGAAAAGGATCCATGATGTCTGTGTTTTTCCACATCAACAGTGTTTCCAATTTTGATGAGGCAGCAGCTTCCAATCATTCGTTGTTTAATAATTTCTTTCACCAGATGCTTCAGAATGGAATATATCTTCCGCCAAGTGGCTATGAAACCTATTTCATCAGTGACGCGATCAAGGATAGAGAAATTGACATGACGCTTGAAGCAGTAAGAAATTTTGATTTTTCTTAAAAATTAAGCGAATACAATATAATAGAACCGGGTTTTAGAATCCGGTTCTTTTTTTACTAAAAAGTTTCTGAGTTGATTTCATATAAAATAATCTGATCAGACAGACTGATGTCTGAAATTTTTTTTGAACCATTAAGGTAAATGAAGGAGATAAGTTTAGTTAACGTGAGCTCGGGATTAGGTATTTTTTTTAACAATGATTTCAGGATGTTTATTTTGACGCAAAGAAATTGATTATTTTATTCAAAAAGGGCAGCAAAGGTGGAATCAATTTCATTGATTCGATGAAGCGGATGTTGTATACAGATCGCTTCATCAGTGACGCAGTCACAGTCTTTACCTTCCTCAAAACTAAAACGTTAACAAGATCAATCTTTGCGTCAAAAAAACTTCCAAATATTTTACAGGTAACCCTATATACTTGCAAATCTTAAACCCGCATCCAGAAACCCGGAGCCATTCAATCTTAATTTTCTTATCCCAAACTTAGGTTAGTTAAGAAAAAATCATTTGATTTTTTTAGACGTGTATCTTATGGCGAAGCTCAAACTTAATATTCTTAAAAGCTTATTAAATCTTAATGGTTTAATATTTTCAAGGCAAAACAAATTAAGCCATTCAATAAATCATACAGAGATTGTAATAAACCATACACCTTCATCCTTTCCGTTCTTTCTATTTTTGTATGAAATAGATTGGAAATGAAGACCTCTGACAATACGATATCCCGTAAAGATTTTATAAGAAATTCAGCACTGGCCGCAGCCGGACTTAGCCTAATGCCCAATATCATGGCAGCATCTCCTTTTCCTGGAGAGCAAAACGTTTCGGCAAAAGGAAAATTAAGCCTTAAGAATGTTCGCCTGGAAACCGGGTTTGAGTATGAGGAAGGAGAAGTCATTTCCACCAAAACCAATCTGTTTTATATCGAAATCGAAAACGGAAAAATCAAAAGTATTGCTCCGAATCAACCCAATGCAAAAGCCACTGATGCAAAAGGAATGCTGATGCTTCCTGCATTTAAAGACATGCATATTCATTTAGATAAAACGTTTTACGGCGATCAATGGCAGGCGGTCAGAAAAAGAACGGGCGGTGTAAAAGGAATGATCGCACTTGAACAGAAAATGCTTCCTGAAATGCTGAAAAACTCAACGTTCAAAGCAGAAAAAATGATTGAACTGCTACAGTCAAAAGGAACATCTTTTGCGAGAAGTCATGTCAATATTGAACCCACCTCAAAATTGGACTCATTAAAGAATCTTCAGAAGGCTTTAGAAAATAAAAAGAAAGGTTTCGGAGCCGAACTGGTTGCTTTTCCACAACATGGCGTTTTTTATACAGATTCGGTGCCTTATCTGAAAGAGGCAGCTCAAATGGATATTGATTTTATCGGTGGAGTAGATCCGTTTAATATTGACGGAGCGATTGAAAAAACAGTTGATTTTACGGTTCAGCTGGCTTTAGATCACAAAAAAGGAATTGATATTCACCTTCATGAAACCGGAGATTCAGGGCTGAACACGGTGGAATATCTCATTAAAAAAGTCAATGAAAATCCTTCTCTGAAAGGAAAAACATACCTGAGTCACTGTTTTATTTTAGCCAAATTAGACAAAACAAAACAGGAAGAAATGGCTGAAAAACTGGCGGAAGCTCAGATCGGAATTGTCTCTACCATCCCTTTTGGAAACCTCATCATGCCGATTCCTGCGCTGTACAAACATAATGTAACGGTTCTGACCGGGAATGACAGTATTGTAGACCACTGGAATACTTTCGGGACGGGAAGTGTACTTCAGAAAGCGAATCAGATGGCACAGCTGTATGGATATTCTACAGAGTTTTTATTATCCAGAAGTCTGAAACTGGCAACGGCAAATGTTCTTCCATTAGATGATAAAGGAAACCAAAAATGGCCAAAAGCCGGAGATCAGGCAGATTTTGTACTGATGAATGCAAGCTGTTCCGCAGAAGCAGTATCAAGAATTTCAAATGTGGAATCACTAGTTCATCAGGGAAATGTGGTTTATTAAAAATAATAGGATGAAAGATTACTTAATACTTTCAACTTAAAATAGCTTAAGTGTTTAAAAATTTTTGTTGCTAAGAAATAATTTCGCGCAGATTGATCAGATTGTACAGATCTTTTTCTGAAAATACTGAACCATTAAGATTTATTCAGGTTTTAAGAATATTAAGTAGAGCTTTGCTTTTTAAGAAACACAGCTTAAAAAAATCAACCTATTTTTTTCTTAACTTTCCTTACCTCCTTCATCCCTCTTAATGCTTCAAAACTGATTCCTGTGATTAATACATTTTGTGGTTAAGAAACGATCAATCCTGTTTAAAAATGAAAATATCTCCATCCGTTCAGATTTCTCGCATAAATTTTACTAATTTTAAGAGAAAATCAGATCAAGTGGGTCATCATACAGATCATTTTCCCGTTTTAGGGATTCAGGAGTTCAGCGAAAACCAGCTTCAGGGCTGTCATCTGCTGTTTAATGAACTGCATGGGGAACGTTCCATTGATGAACCTCATAAACATGATTTTTTCATCATCAATCTTTTTGAACACGGAAAAGGCAGCCACACCATTGATTTCACGGAATATGAGGTGGGAAACAGCCAGATTCATCTTGTTTTTCCGGATCAGGTGCATCAGTGGGTGATTGAAAAGGAAACGGTAGGTTATCAGCTGATGATCAGCAGAGACTGGTTTGAGAGTTTTCTGCCTTCGCTGAGGTTTTCAGCTTCTTATTATCAGAGCCATCCGGTGATTAATCTTTCGAAAGAAACTTTTGGGACTTTCCTATATGAATTTCAGGCCATCCAGAAAGAGGTGAGTGAAGAGCATGTATTTTGGGAAGTCATCCAGAAACGGAGTGAGCTGATCGGTTTGCTGGTCAGTAAATCGGTGGAAGGGACTTTTAAGGATTTTGAAATGTACCACTCCAATCCTATTATATCTAAATTTTTACAGCTGATTGATGAACATTTCAGAACGGAAAGATCGGTGTCTTTTTATGCGGAGAAGCTTAATATTTCTGCCAATTATTTAAACATCGTCTGCAAAAAAAATCTCAATTCTTCAGCTTCATCTTTGATTCAGGACAGGATTTTACTGGAAGCAAAACGTCTTTTAAAAGTATCCGAAATGTCAGTCAAGGATATCGTTTACGATCTTGGTTTCTATGATCATGCGAGCTTTTCCAAATTCTTCAAAGCACAGACGGGAATGACACCGTCGCAGTTCAAATAATAATCCATACAAAACAAAGCATAATTGATACACCGGCTCTGAAACAAAGCCGGCGTAACTTTGTCCTGTTAAAAGATAAGTTATGCAGTTTCCGTATCAATTGGTTGCAAAAGGAACGTATTCGCTCAAAAATGTCCGTCTGGAAACGGGATTTGAATATGATGAAGGAGAAGTGATCAGAACAAAAACTGACCTTTTCAGTATGGATATAGAAGAAGGGAAAATCAAAGCTGTAAAGCCGAATGATCCTGCTTCCGATGCATGGGATGCCAAAGGTTTTCTGATGCTTCCTGCTTTTAAGGATATGCACATCCATCTGGATAAAACATGGTACGGACTTCCGTGGCAGGCACTTTCGCCCAAACGGAGAACGGTTAAGGATATGATCACCTATGAGCAGAAAATCATCCCTGAACTCTTAAAAACTTCCGTGGAAAGGGCAGAGCAATTGATCAGTCTGTTGCAGCATTACGGAACTCATTTTGCGAGAACGCACTTTAATATTGATCCTACGTCAGGTTTAAAATCTCTGGAACATCTGGAACAAGCTTTAGAACACAAAAAAGATTCTTTTAAAGCTGAACTAGTAGCTTTTCCGCAGCATGGTTTGTATTATACTGATACGGCTCCTTTGATGAAAGAAGCGGCACAACTGAAAAGTGTAGGTTTTATCGGAGGACTTGATCCTTTAAGTATTGATGGGAACATAGAAAAGGTGCTTGACTTTACGGTACAGCTGGCTTTAGACCATCAAAAAGGAATTGATATCCATTTGCATGAAGCAGGAGAGTCCGGGATGAAAACCATCAATTATCTGATCGATAAAGCGATTGAAAACCCGCAGTTGCAGGGAAAAACATTTGTGAGTCATGCTTTTGCTTTAGGACATCTTTCGACAAAAGAAACGGAAAAGATCGCAGAAAGGCTGGCAGAAGGAAAAGTGGGAATTGCCTCTTCTGTTCCCTTCAGAGGAACGGTAATGCCGATTCCTGTCTTGAAAAAGTATGGAGTGAATGTTCTGATCGGAAATGATAATGTTCAGGATTACTGGAGTACTTTCGGTTCGGGAAATATGCTTCAGAAAGCGAATTTGATTGCTGAGCTTTACGGATATGAAACTGAATTTTACCTGTCCAGAACACTTCAGTTTGCCACTCAAAGCATTCTTCCGCTGGATGACAAAGGAAAGCAGCAGTGGCCAAAGCCTGGTGACGAAGCTTCCATTGTACTGGCTGATGCTTCTTGTTCCGCAGAAGCGGTTTCCAGAATATCCAAAACAGAAGCCTTCATGAATGAGGGGAACCTGTTCTGGAGACCTTAATTGAAATATATATTTTTTAATATACTTGTTTTTTGTGAATAAAGCCATTGGATTTTCTGATGGCTTTTTCGGTGTATTGTAAGAATGATTATTTGTTTATATTTTGCGGATGACAAATTTAAAACTCACATCAATAAAAAATGCCTCAATACATAGATTCATATTATTTGGTTAATGAGAGAGACTCCGGTCTGGTCTATAAGTTTTTGGATGATTTTTTACCCCAAAACAAAGAGTTATCTGAAGACTATCCAATACCTCAATTTGGGCCTGAAAATGAGAAAGCTTTTGATAATGTTAAAGATTTGCTGACTTATCTCGATCAAAATGCAGGTGTTGATTATATTATTTACTGGCAAAACCTCGCTGACACTTCTGAATTAAAGCAGTTTACATTACAATATACAAATGACGGGAAAATGATTTTTGGAGTTTCTATTTATGGAAACGAAGTAGATTCGAGAGAGAGCTTGCTGATGTACTACAGAATGAAAAGATATCTGAATCCGGATTATGCATGTATCACCGGAGAAGAACCGCCTCCCGGAAATTCTGAAGAGTTGATCAGGTTTTGCGAAAATAGGTATGTACCGATAATAAGTGTATAAAATGATACAGAATTTTAAATTGTAAAACAGCAATGTATAAAGAATTTGGACTTTGGAAAGAATATGGGGAAAAGTACCAGAATTTCCCATCTGTAAACCTCTATATTAATGAAGAAGTGAATGCATTATATGATAAGGATAAGTTAATCAATTATCTTAATTCAGGAGGAATTGCTGCAGCAACCAGCGCTCTGAATTTTCCACACATATTTACAAAAGAAATAAGATCAGGATCTTTTTTGATATTGACGGACGGAATTTGGTCCTGGCCTAATGATTTACCGGAATATATATTAAATTACAATGTCATCGTTCCCAACGACTGGTATGATTACATTATAAAAAACAAATATCAAATATCACAAGAGATAAAAGACCTGCATAAAAATGTCGATTGGAGTAGCTAACTAATAAAAAGCCATCAGAAAAAATTCCTGATGGCTTTTACAATTTGATATGAAGAAACTAGTTACTTATTGTAATCCTGCTAAAAGGTTTACTCCGTCTACTGTAGCCCAGGCTCCAGGAGTTAGAGAAACTTTGGTAACAGTAGTAGCATTGGTGAAAGTTTTAGCACCGTTTGGAGAGAATGCATAACCCCAAACTCCTGCATTGTCAGAGTTTAAGTAGGTAAGAGGAGCTACAACCACTTTTCCGGTATTTACCTGGCTTGTTTCTGTAGCTGCATCCTGGATCAGAACGCTATAAGCTTTCTGAGTTCCGATATTTTTATAACCGCTGATATAAACATTTGTGAAAATTCCTGTTCCGTGCTTTTTGAACTGGATCGCAGAAATTTCCGGAGAGTTGGCAGATTCAGGGTTAGTATTTGTATCTCTGATTAAAGTGATATTAGATACTTTTGGTGCTACGTTATCAGCATTTCCAGAAGCTTCGATTTCCATTCCGAAGTTCCCTGTTCCTGTCTGGAAAGCGTACCAGTTGGTATTGTTCTGTCCGCTCCATGCATCCTGCCAGTCGAAAGAGTCATCGAAGTTACCGTAAGAAACGATGTTTTTAGCACTTACAGTTCCACCGAAGAATTCGTATCCGTCGTCAGTTCCTTTATAAGTTACAAGGTTCTCTAAAGTAGTTCCAGCTCCTACAGCGTAGAATGTCATAGAGTTGGTTTCAGAAGTACCGTCACCGATCTTTTTACCAGCGTATTCTACTCTTACAAACTTCATAGTTCCTGAGTTTGAATTGGCATCAGTTCCACCGTAGTAAACGTTATTTCCGTCTTCAGAAAGAGCTTGTGTATTTCCGTTCACTGCTTTGATAGGAGCGCTTCCGTAGATGGTAATTCCACCCCAGTCTCCAGGAGTTTTGGTAGAAGTTGTGAATACAATCGGCTCAGCAGCTGTACCTACAGCGTTGATCTTTCCGTCCTGAAGAATCACTAAACCACTTGTTTTAGAAGTGACTACATTGAAAGTAGCTCCTGCTTCGATAGTGATGGTAGCGTTATTTGTAATTTTTACGATTCCGTCTAATGTATAACTTCCTTTTTTGATAAGGATATCTTTTGAAATAGTCCCTGATAATGTTCCGCTTCCGCTTAATACACTTTCAGTAGTTCCAGGAGTAGTAACTGTAGTACCGTCTCCTAAGCCATCATTTACCTCGATAGTACATGAATTTAAGGCTAATGTTAACACGGCTGTTAACGATAATAATGATAAAACTCTTCTTTTCATTTTTATACTTTATTTTTATTTTTTATTAATTTATTTTAAAATGTGTAGCCAACAGTAAAGTTGAATGTGATACCTCTGTAGTAGTTGACCAATGTATTATTTCCTTCCTCTATATTAAGCGGGAGATAATTTTTGTCACCCAATAAGATTTTATATTTGCTGTCTAAGATATTCTGTACTCCAAATTTTACATTCCAGTTTTTGGATAGCTGCCCTTGGTATACAAAATCGATCTGGCTAAATGGCTTTTCGTAGTAGTTATCTGTACCTGCACCTCCAGTTGCATATATTTTGCTTCCTGATACGTTATACACAAGAGAGAAAGTATGGGCTAAGTTGTTACGGTTTTTAAGTTCGTACTTTAAATCAGCGTTGATAGTATAAGGAGCTGCTCCCTGTAAACCTCTTTTGCGTAGTTTTTCCCCCGTAGTCTGGAACCATTTTGGTTCTTCCATTTTCAGCTGATCTGCACTTCTTTCAACATCAGAATGCATGATGGTTGCATTGGCACCTAAGGTAAAGTTGTGAAGAGATTCGGAAATTCTGCTTAAACTTAAAATCCCTTCCAATTCTATTCCGAATAAATCTGCTTTTTTAGCATTAAAGAAGGTGATTGTAGAACCTGTTGCATCTCCTGAAGCTACCAATGAACGCTCGATTGCATTGTTAATTCTTTTTGCGAATAGATTTACAGCAAACATTTCCTTGTTAGTAGGGAAGTATTCCCATTTCAAATCAAAGTTATAGTTTTCACTGTTCTGAATATTTTGATTTCCGACAATATTTACGTTATCCGGACTCACATATTTGATAGGCATTGTCTCAATCAGAATTGGACGTGTAACAGTCTTACTGAATGAAAATCTTAAATTCTGTTTAGTATCAAGTGCCTTTTTAATGGATAATGAAGGCAAAAAGAAATCTTTGTTTTTTTCAAGATTATTCTTTTTCTCAGCACCTTGATCAGAGTAACGAATAAGGGTCATATCGTTTTCGTATCTCGCACCTAGCAAAATATCCCAGGAATCATTTGGTTTAAAGTTAATGTTAGCATATCCACCATTGATTATTTGATAAAAGCTTGAATAGAATTGTGAGATATCAGAGCCTTCCTGATAATATAAGTTTCCGTTCTTTAATGAGGCATTAAAAGTATCCTGAGGAGTATCCACATTGGTTACAAAGACAGGATTTGAGAAACCTGCTGCCGGACGCCCAAAAATAAATCTATAAGAAGTTTTTCTAAAATCTGAGAAACCATTATAACCCACAGCAATCTGAATAGGATAATCCTTTCTGTCTCCTTTTTCACCAAGAGATAGCTGATATTCTGCGAAAGCTGAACCGTAAAACCTTGAATCAACATCTAAATACTGACGGATAAGGTTGTTTCCTCCGTAACGCATTTGAACATATCCATCTGAAAGAATACCGCCTGTGTTTGGATCAGCTCGGTTACCATCTATGATTTTTCTATCTGGCTGGCTGTAGTTGTTGAGTACATAACTCGCTCCAGCTTTAACCTGATTTCTCGCGTTAATTTTTTGTGAAGCTGTTAATTGTAGATCTAAAAATCTTGAAATATCTAATTGGTTAGTTCTAAAAAATCCAGTTTCTTTATTGAAAACCTGTCCATCTTTATAGCCATAATTATCTTCAATAATGTTGTTTGCATTTTGTAGATAAATAGCATTTAAATTAACATTGGTTCCTTTGTTTTTATACCCTAAACCTAATAATATGGAAGACTCAGTCTCGTAATTATATTGCTTACGGTTAAGGAAGTTCATATTGTCAATGAAATTTTCGCCCTGAGCTCTAAACTGATTGTTAGCACCGTCTTTATATTCAAATTTACTCGACTGGTTTAAAGAGAATAGAATTCCTAAATTCCCGGTTTCTCCCATTTTTACTTTCTGAGCAGTAGTAAATCCAATACTTGTATTAGGCATCGATTTTACATTGTTCACATTCCAGGAGTCTTTGAATGAATTTAGTGACTGGTCCGGAGTAAATTTATAATTATCAGGTCTTGAGTTTCTGATCTCATCAGGAAGCTTTCGGTCTTTAGAGTTTAATCCTAGATATCCCTCCATTCCGTCTGCACCTTCAGCTATTTTGAAATTGTTTCTGAATGTGCTCAAAGTATTCACTCCCACACTGAATTCCACCTTTGTAAAAGGCTTATCAATCGTAAGTGTTTCGATATCAAAAGTAGCGCCTGCAAAATCTCCGTAAAGGTTGGAGTTGAAGGTTTTATAAATATTTAATTTTCCTACCACATCCGTTGGAAACTGCTTTAGCGCAATGATCTTTTGGAATGGGTTGTTGGAAGGAGATCCAAGACCGTTGATCAATAAATAATTGTATCGTTCTTCAAGACCTCTTACGAAAAGTCCTCTTCCTTCTACCGTAGTGATTCCCGTTACTTTCGTAAGTCCCTGTTCTACGTTAGAGATTCCTTTTCTGGATATCTCTTCAGCACTTACAGCCTGTTTTTGAATAACCGCTTTTTTTTGTTCTCCTAATACCGCAGTTTCAGTTTTCTTGTTACTGCTTCCCTGGATTACTACGCCATCAATTTTTTTCTCCTTTATAATCGTGTCCTGCTTCGTTTCCTGAGCGTAAAACATTGATCCGGATAAAAATACGACTGCAATGCTAAGTTTATTAATTTTCATTATTTTACTTACTTTATTTACTAGATTCTTTCGGTGCAAAGGAATAAAAGATTAATGGGGTAAATGGTTTAGGGTGTTTTAATTTTTTTTTAACTAAACATTAATAAAAGGGGATTATTGTTAACTTTATGTGAACGATAATAGATTTGTTCATCTGTGCTTTAAAATTTATTAACTTTGACTCTGTAAAAATTTAAAATGAACCAAAAGAAAATACTCTTAATAGACGACGAACTGGATATTTTAGAGATTCTGTCTTACAACTTAGAAAAAGAAGGCTACGATATCTATACAGCCACAAACGGTAACGAAGGTATAGACAAAGCCAAAGAAATCATCCCGGACCTTATCCTATTAGATGTTATGATGCCCGAAAAAGACGGTATCGAAACATGTCAGGAACTCCGCAAAGTAAAAGAACTTCAGAAAACACTCATCGTTTTCCTTTCCGCTAGAAGCGAAGAGTTCTCTCAGCTTGCAGGATTCCAGGCCGGAGCCAATGATTATATTGTAAAACTGATCAAACCGAAAATTCTGATCTCTAAAGTAAATGCTTTACTGCAGTTGACTTCTCAGGTGTCTGATAATGCAAAACTGATCGAAATCGGTGATCTGATTATCGACAAAGACAATTTCAGAGTTTCCAAAAGCGGACAGCAGTTCCTTCTTCCTAAAAAAGAATTCGACTTGTTGTATCTTCTGGCTTCAAACACTGAAAAAGTATTTAAGAGAGAAGAAATTCTTGAAAAAGTATGGGGAAATGACGTGATCGTAGGAGAAAGAACCATTGACGTCCACATCAGAAGATTAAGAGAAAAACTGGGAATTAATACCATCCAGACATTAAAGGGAATCGGTTATAAACTTATCGTTTAATAACTTAAATTCCTACCTTTACATAACCTATAAAAACAACTTGTAAAATTGAAATTTTACAGACTTACACTCGTCGCCTCGTGTCTTCTGACACTGGTGATGTTTCTTTTAGTGATCATCTTTGATTCGCTGAAGGATATCTATTACCGGACGCCTTTCTTTAAAATAGGCCTTTTTATCTGTCTGGTCCTCATTTTTATCATCAATTACGTCGTTCTGGAGCTTCTCTTCAACTACTACGGAAAAAAGCAGGTTCGTGGACTTTCACAGATGCTTCCGCAGGAAATTGTTCATGACAATAACGAAAACATTACCATTAAAGAACTGGGCGAAAGATTTTCGGATCTGAACCAGCAGCAGGTAACGGAGATCGATATGATGAAAGAAATGGAAAGCTACCGTAAAGAATACATCGGAAACGTTTCCCATGAGCT
Organism: Chryseobacterium sp. OV279; assembly: GCF_900128945.1. Lineage (GTDB taxonomy): Bacteria > Bacteroidota > Bacteroidia > Flavobacteriales > Weeksellaceae > Chryseobacterium. The sequence continues at coordinate 1,009,953 of NZ_FQUD01000001.1, forward strand.
TAAAACTCCTTTGTTTTCCATTCAGGGATACGTAGAAACCCTTAGAGACGGCGGGGTAGATAATCTTACCATTCGTGATAAATATCTGGAAAGAATCGATAAATCAGTGGAAAGACTGATCGCTATTGTGACCGATCTGGATATGATCAACCGTCTTGAAGCTGGCGAGATCAGCATTACCAATTCAAAATTTGATGTCAATCTTTTAATCAAGGAAATTTTTGAACTTCTCGAGTTTGAAGCGGAAAAACACAATACGACGCTGCAGATCCAGACCCTTCATCCGCAAATCTTTGTAGATGCCGACAAACAGAAGATTTCACAGGTTTTCATCAATTTAATTTCCAACGCCATTCATTATGCCAACAGGCAGGAAGCTAAAGTCGTAGTCAAAACCAGCGTTCTTAAAAATAAAGTACTGATTGAAGTGATCGACAACGGAATGGGAATTAAGGCCGAAATTCTTCCAAGGATTTTCGAAAGATTCTACCGCGTGGAAACCAGCAGAAGCAGAAGGGAAGGGGGTTCCGGACTAGGACTCGCTATTGTAAAGCACATCCTGGAGGCGCATAATGAAAATATAACCGTAGAAAGTGTTTATCTTGAAGGAACTAAATTCAGTTTTATGATTGAAAAAAGTAAATAATTCTGGTAAAATGTAAGAAAAAAAAATATTTTAAAAAATCCTGAAATATTTTTTTGTCACCTGTCATTTATTATATATTTGCAACAGAGATTTATCATAATAATTAAGGCAAAAAAGTAATTTAAGAAACTGATATGGTTTACAAGATCCGCGTAATATTAGATGCGAAAGAGGATATTTTCCGTGATATTGAAGTAAAAGGAAAACAATCACTATGGAACTTACATTTGGGAATTAAAAGTGCGTTCAGTCTGCAGGGAGACGAACTTTCTACTTTTAATATGTTGGAAGATGACGGAACAATTGTTAAAAGTGTTCCCCTGGAAGATATGAGTGACGATGGTGATGGCGAAATTATGTCAGATGTGTACATTGATGAAGCTTTTGAAAGTGTGGGCGACAAAGCTCAGTTTCAGTACGGGCTTCTTGACCTTTGGGAATTCTTCTGCGAGCTTGTAGAAGTAATCGACGAGACAAAAGGAGTAATTTACCCAATCACAGTATACAGATTCGGAAACGTTCCGTTAAAAGCACCAAGCAAAAGCGGTTCCGGAGGATCCAAAAAGAGATCAGCCATGCCTTTGATGGATGATGATTTCAGCTTCGAAGATGACTTTGGTGGAAGCACTAATTTTGAAGATGAAGATGACGACAACTTCGATGACGAGGAAGAAGAAAACTACAACGATGATGTTTTCGAAGATGAAGAAGACAACGACGATGAAAGATAACATCTGAATACAATATAAGGCCCTGGATTTTTGTCCGGGGCTTTTTTGTGTCAATGGTGAAGGCTGCATACTTATTAATCACGATTTACTTTTTACATCTGGTGTTTTCTTTGAAATTTTATGTCAATGGTGAACTTTGCTTCGCAAGTCAGTAATCAATTATGACCGTTAGTACAATTCACTATTGACCATTCACCATTCACCAAAGTTTGATGTTAAAAGTGAATTTTGCTTCGCAAGTCAATAGTGCATTTTAAGACACTATATTGACCACTGAGTATTCACTTGCGAAGCAAAATTGACGATTGACCATTCACGTTTTATACCCTGAAGGTTGACATTGATAGTAAAATTTTAAAATTATTGACCATTGACGATTCACTTGCGAAGCAAAATTCACCACTCCACATTGCCTTGCGAAGCAAAATTGACAATTAACCATTCACAATTCACCTTTAAAAACTTCATTTTTCCTTACTTTTGTTAAAAATAGATGAATGAAGAAATTAATTCTACTAGCAGTAATTGGTCTGGGAATTGTTTCCTGTACCACTCAAAATACAACACACACTATGGATTCTCCGAAAGAATGGAAGCACACCACCAACATATATGAAGTAAATATCAGACAATATACACCCGAAGGAACGTTCAGGGCATTTGAAAAGGAAATGCCACGCCTGAAAAAAATGGGGGTCAGAACACTTTGGTTCATGCCGATAACTCCCATTGCACAACAGAACAAAAAAGGAAGTCTCGGAAGCCCTTACGCTGCCTCTGATTATACTTCCATTAACCCGGAGTTCGGGACCATGAATGATTTTAAACATATGGTAAATGAAGCCCACAGACTTGGATTCAAAGTGATCATAGACTGGGTGGCCAACCATACAGGCTGGGACCATATCTGGACAAAAACACATCCTGAATTCTACCTGAAAGATGCCGACGGAAAATTCCACATTGCTTCAGGAATGGATGATATCATTGAGCTGGATTACAAAAATCAGGAGATGAGGCTCGCGATGATTGATGCGATGAAGTTCTGGGTAAAAGAAACAGGAATTGATGGTTTCAGATGCGACCTTGCTTCATGGGTAGAAGTAGATTTCTGGCAGCAGGCCCGTCCGGAAGTGGAAACAATTAAACCGCTTTTCTGGCTGGGTGAATTTGATGAACTGGAAAGCCCTGAATATGGAAAAGTATTTGATGCCAGCTATTCATGGAAATGGATGCATAAATCGGCCGATTATTACAAGAAAAATGAGCCGCTTCAGGAGCTTAAAGACCTGTTGCAGCAATATTCCAATATCGGGGATGCTTCCATGAGAGCCTGGTTTACGTCCAATCACGACGAGAATTCCTGGAACGGAACAGAATATGAAAAATACGGAGTAATCACCAAACCAATGGCGATATTCTCAGCAACATGGAACGGTGTTCCCCTGTTATATTCAGGACAGGAACTTCCCAATATGAAAAGACTCGAATTCTTTGAAAAAGACGCCATCAAATGGACCAATACACACCAGATGGCTGAATTTTACAGAACTCTGCTGGAGCTGAAATCTTCCAATCCTGCCTTAAGAGGCGGAGATACAAATGTGTCAACCTATCTGCTGAACACAACAGCCAACGATAAAATCCTTGCTTATGTAAGAAAAAACGGGAATGATGAAGTGCTGGTTGTCCTGAATATGTCTAAAGAACCCGTAAACTTTAGCATCGAAGATCAAAACCTTTCAGGAATGTTCCGTAATATTTTTGACAGAACAAAAAGAGATTTTGACGCTGGAAAAGATTTCGTTTTCAAAGTTTCAGATTACGCAGTTTTTGAAAAATAAATAGCTTATTTTGAATAGTATATTCAATAGGGGCGGGCTTTAGCCCGCTTATTTTATGCATATTTGCAGACGGCTTTAGCCAAAATGTATATTTTTGCGAGCCATCATCCTATTGCGAGATGAATTAAGACCTTTCCACCAGAAAACTTTCACGACATGAACAAACAGGAATTATTAAACATCATAAAAACAAAACTCGGCGGCAAAATTCAAAACTTTGAAGACCTCATTGCAGAAACCCGCGCTTCAAGCAACGATACCAAAAGTTCCATGGGGGATAAATACGAAACAGGCCGCGAAATGCTCCAGCAGGAAATCAATAATCTTCAGCGACAGCTTAACGAATCTCTGAACCAGCTGGCGGTTATCCAAAAAATATCAACCGAACCTTGCGATAAAGTACAGAACGGATCTCTGGTGAAAACAGATAAAGGCCTTTTTTATGTCACCGTATCCGTGGGAGAAATTATCTCCGAAAATCAGAAGATCATGACCGTTTCTGCTGAATCTCCATTGGCAAAAGCGATGTCCGGGAAAAAAGAAGGAGATACATTTGCTGTTAATAATATCTCTCAAACTATTATGCAGATTTGGTAAGCTGGTCTATTCTTTCAGGTTTAAATCCTATATGAATCATCAATGCCGGATAATTTTTACAAATCATCTTCGATTTTAGAAGTTTGTCTATGTGATCGTTATAAGCTGATGAAAAAAATCACATTTTATAGTAATTTTAATGTTTAAAATATTTAATTAATTTAAATAGTTGTGATATTTTATTTATAACATTGCCTTAAATAGGTTAATTTATTATGTTAAATATTTGATTTTAATTATTGTCATATGTTTAATAATTTAACCATAATTGTAATTATTTTACTATAAATTTACGTTTATATTGTTTTTATGTGAATTTTATTATTAAATTTGGTAACACACCAATAATAATATAACAATTTACTTATGAAAAACAAATCAATTCTTGCGATTTTAATTCCCCTTTTAGTAAGCGGAGTTTCTCTACAGGCCCAAAAATATGTTGGGCAAAGAATCAACAGTGAAGATGGCAGATCATCACTTATTATTTTTAATCCGGGAAGCGCTGCGAAAGATGTAGCGTTATCTGACAGTGGAAAATTGTTTTCCGAGGTTTTAAATCTTCCTGCAGGATCTAAAATGGTAAAGGTTAGCTCTGCAAAACTCTTCAGTGATTTTTCTGATGAGAAATACCAGCTTTATCACGATGGGATTAAAGTTGAATATGCCAATTATATGCTGCACTATATAAAAGGCAACCTGGTAAGCATGAATGGCGAAGTATATGATACCAACGATCTGAATACCCAGCCGGATGTCCTGGAATCTGCTGCACTTAAAACTGCCATGAAATATATAGGTGCTAAAGTTTTAATGACAAACACAGAATACGGGAGAGAGATTAATTATCAGCCTAAAGGAGAACTTGTATTATTACCGGTTGAAGCTTCCAATGGTAAATACAGACTTTTACTGTCTTACAAGTTTGACATCTTTTCAGCCGAACCTTTTCTGAGATCTCACGTGTATGTGGATGCCAAATCAGGAGCCGTATTGCTTAACGACCAGATTATGAAGCATGCGGGAGAACATTCTCACGGAAAAGGAATGACTGGTATTTCTCCTGTAGGGCCGGAAAACCAATCAAAACAGGATTTTGCATCAATTTTTGTTGCCGGAAGCGCACAGACAAAATACAGTGGAACAAAATCAATTGAAACCACCCTTGTAAGTGGAAAGTATGCATTAAAAGATAACACAAGAGGAGGTGGAGTCAATACTTACAACAACAATAATGCAAACTATACCTCGCTTACAAAAAATAATATTACGGATACGGATAACAACTGGACAACAGCAGAACATTCTTCCACAGGGAATGATGTAGCACTGGATGTTCATTGGGGAGTAGAGAAAACATATGATTATTTCAAAGATACATTCAACAGAAACAGTTATGACAATCAGGGGGCTGTTCTTGATAGTTATGTCCATGTAAGAAACTCATGGGAAAATGCAGCCTGGATTGGCAGTGCCATGGTGTATGGTGACGGGGCGAGCACATTTAAACCTCTTGGAGCATTTGATGTAACCGCCCACGAATTAGGACATGCCGTATGTCAGGAAACAGCAAATCTGGCATATCAAAGAGAATCAGGAGCGTTGAATGAAGGGCTTTCCGATATCTGGGGAGCTGTGGTTGAAAACGCTTACGCACCCGAGAAACAGAACTTTTTAATTGGTGAGGATATTACTAAAATTGCTCCTAATTATTTACGATCTATGAGCAATCCCAATTCAGGAATTTCCAAACAACCGGATACCTATAAAGGAACCTATTGGAAAGATGCCACTAATTCCTGTATTCCGAATCCTGACACCAACGATAACTGCGGGGTTCACTACAATAGCGGCGTGCTGAATTACTGGTTCTATCTTCTGGTAATGGGAGGTTCCGGAACCAATGATATCGGAAACAGCTTCAATGTTACGGGAGTCGGATTTGAAAAAGCAGCAAAAATAGTCTACAGATTAGAAACGTCTTATCTTACAGGGAATTCCAATTATACCAATGCTATGAACTATGGAATTCAATCTGCAAAAGATCTTTACGGTGCAGATTCAGCAGAGCATAAGGCTACTCAGAATGCATTTTATGCGGTAGGATTAGGAACAGCTTATTCCGGCGGAACGACAACAGATACTCAGGCACCTACAGCGCCTCAATTGGTGGCTTCAGGGACCACACAAACCTCCACCACACTTTCATGGAGCGGATCTACGGATAATGTTGCGGTGACAGGTTATGATGTGTACAGAGGAACAAGTCTTCTGGGATCTACAGCTTCTGCAACGTATTCTGTAACAGGATTGACGCCGGCCACTACTTATAGTTTCACCGTTAAAGCAAAAGACGCAGCAGGGAATATTTCAGCAGCAAGTAATGCAGTGAGCGTTACCACACAAGCTGGTGGAGGTACCGTTACCTATTGCTCATCTTCGGGTAATTCCACGGCTGATGAACGTATCAGCAATGTGAAATTTGCGGATATCAATCAATCATCAACAGGTACGGCAGGATACGAAAACTTTACTTCTGTTATTGGAAATGTGACGAAAGGAACTTCTTATACCGTTTCCGTTACACCATCATGGACTTCTACAAAATACAGTGAAGGATATGCAGTTTATATTGATTATAACGGTGATGGAGACTTTACAGACAGCGGAGAATTAGCATGGTCTAAAACAGCAAGCACAACATCTCCGGTGTCCGGAAGTATAACCATTCCAGCGACTGCTCTTACTGGAAATACAAGAATGAGAGTGATCATGAGATACAATGCAGTGCCTTCTTCATCATGTGGAGCATTTAACTACGGACAAGTGGAAGATTATACGTTAAAAATAACTTCTACAGGAGCTGTCTCTTCATTGATTGCTGAATCTTCTCGTGATAATACGGCTATCAGTGTTTATCCGAATCCGGTAAAAGATGTGATTAAGATTAAATCTCAATCCGGTTCAGAATTCAGATATCAGCTTGTGGATGCCCGTGGAAGCGTAGTGCAGTCTGGCGAAACCAAATCCCAGTCTATCAACGTGGAAGCATTGCTTCAGGGAGTTTATGTTCTTTCACTGGATAACGGGAAAGAGAAAATGACTCAGAAAATTATTAAAAATTAATCATTGATTTTTAACGGATCCTTCGGGATTTAACCAATACATCATACCATTAAACAGTTGTGAAAATAATTTTCACAGCTGTTTTTTTTATGATCTGTGATAACTTTAACAATCTTTGATCAGTTGGCTGTTGTCAGAAAAATATCAACTGAAACTTCTGATAAAGCTCAGAATGGTTCCCTGGCAAAAGCTATGCAGAAAGATTTGTTATAAAATAGTATTCACCACAATATTATAAGATCTGGTAGAAGGATTAAAAAAAATGACATTTCATAATGCTTTTATAAGGTATTGAAAATAAGGTGAAATAGGTCGGCTGTACAATTACAGGGATAGACAGGCTGATTTTTGGGTATTTAAATCATATAAATTTTAATGGAAAAAAGAAAATAGTACTTAATTGGGAATAAGGTGTTGCGTAAAATTTATTTTTTTACAGATAAATTATAGAATATATTTCCTCTGTTTACATATTTTTCACGGTTTAATGTATTTAATGAATTGAAGGAGTTGCCTTGTTTGTTTTTTTAATATGTGTTTTAATTGATTAATTATTTTGTTTAATCAGGATATTTTATAATTTTTTTTAGTTTGATGGTTTGGCGTTGGAGATATTGATTATTCAATATGTAGGGATTTTTATTGTTTGCGTATTTTGTTTGTCGTTACATTACAGAACCTTAAACAAACCAATACATATTTATGAAAAACAAATTGATTCCTTCTTTTTTAATTCCTCTTTTGATAAGTGGAATTTCAGTACAGGCCCAAAAATATGTTGGGCAGCGTGTCAATAGTGATGATGGCAGATCATCATTTATTACTTTTAACTCCGGAACAACTGCTAGAAACCTGGCTTTATCAGATAGCGGAAAATTCTTCTCTGAAGTTTTAAATTTACCCGCCGGATCTAAAATGGTAAAAGTTAGCTCTGCAAAACTCTTCAATGATTTTTCTGATGAAAAATATCAGCTTTATCACGATGGGATTAAAGTTGAATTTGCCAATTATATGCTGCACTATATAAAAGGCAACCTGGTAAGCATGAATGGCGAATTATATGATACCAACGATCTGAACACCCAGCCCGATGTTCCGGAATCTGCTGCACTTAAAACTGCCATGAAATATATAGGTGCTAAAGTTTTAATGACAACCACAGAATACGGGAGAGAGATTAATTATCAGCCTAATGGAGAACTTGTACTATTACCGGTTGAAGCTTCCAATAAAAAGTATCGGCTTTTATTAGCCTATAAGTTTGACATTTTTTCAGCCGAACCTTTTTTAAGATCTAATGTGTATGTAGATGCCAAATCAGGAGCAGTATTGCTTAACGACCAGATTATGAAGCATGCAGGAGAACATGCTCACGGAAAAGGAATGACTGGTATTTCTCCTGTAGGGCCGGAAAACCAATCAAAACAGGATTTTGCATCAATTTTTGTTTCCGGGAACGCCCAGACAAAATACAGCGGAACAAAATCAATTGAGACCACCCTTGTAAGTGGAAAGTATGCATTAAAAGACAATACAAGAGGAGGTGGAATCAATACCTACAACAACAATAATGCGAACTATACCAGTCTTACAAAAAATAATATTACGGATACGGATAACAACTGGACAACAGCAGAACATTCTTCCACAGGGAATGATGTAGCACTGGATGTTCATTGGGGAGTAGAGAAAACATACGATTATTTCAAAGATACATTCAACAGAAACAGTTATGATAATCAGGGGGCTGTTCTTGACAATTATGTTCATGTAAAATACTCATGGGAAAATGCAGCCTGGAATGGCAGTGCCATGGTGTATGGTGACGGGGCGAGCACATTTAAGCCTCTTGGAGCATTTGATGTTACAGCACACGAACTGGGACATGCAATATGCCAGGGGTCAGCAGCTCTTACCTACCAAAAAGAATCAGGAGCTATAAATGAAGGACTTTCCGATATTTGGGGCGCAATAGTTGAAAATAAATATGCCCCGGAAAAACAAAATTTTTTAATTGGTGAGGATATTACAAAAGTATCACCAAACTATCTAAGGTCTATGAGTAATCCTAACTTAGGCTTGTCCAATCAACCGGATACTTATAATGGAACTTATTGGAAAGATGCAAGTAGTTCCTGCTTTCCAACAGATAATAACGATCAATGCGGTGTTCATATCAATAGCGGCGTGCTGAATTACTGGTTCTATCTTCTGGTAATGGGAGGTACCGGAACCAATGATATTGGAAACAGCTTCAATGTGACCGGAATCGGATTTGAAAAAGCAGCAAAAATAGTCTACAGATTAGAAACTTCTTATCTGACATCTAATTCTACCTATAGCAATACTTTAACCTACGGAATTCAATCCGTAAAAGATCTTTTCGGTGCAGATTCGGCAGAACATAAAGCTACTCAGAATGCATTTTATGCGGTAGGATTAGGAACGGCCTACTCAGGCGGAACTACAACAGATACCCAGGCACCTACAGCGCCTCAGTTGTCTGCATCTTCCACCACACAAAACTCTACATCATTGTCATGGAGCGGATCTACGGATAATGTTGCGGTGACAGGTTATGATGTGTACAGAGGTACAAGTCTTCTTGGATCTACGACTACTGCCACAACGTATTCCGTAACCGGACTTTCTCCGTCCACATCGTACAGCTTCACTGTGAAGGCAAAAGATGCAGCTGGAAATATTTCCGTAGTAAGCAATACCGTAAATGTAACGACCCAATCCGGAACGGCTGCAAGCTATTGTTCAGCTTCTTCCAATTCCACAGCAGACGAGCGCATCAGCAATGTTAAATTTGCAGATATTAATCAAGTATCAACAGGGACTACAGGATATGAAGATTTTACCTCGGTTGTTGGAAATGTGGTAAAAGGAAACTCCTATACTGTTGAAGTAACTCCGTTCTGGACATCTACAAAATTTGGCGAGGGATATGCAGTTTATATTGATTATAACGGTGACGGAGACTTTACAGACAGTGGAGAACTGGCATGGTCAAAAACAGCAAGTACAACATCTCCGGTGTCCGGAAGTATAACCATTCCAGCTACTGCTATTACAGGAAATACAAGAATGAGAGTGATTATGAAATACAATGCAGTGCCTTCGTCTTCATGTGGAACAATTAGCTACGGACAGGTGGAAGATTATACCTTAAAAATAACTTCTGTTGGTTCTATCTCTTCATTAATTGCTGAATCTTCTCGTGATAATACGGCTATCAGTGTTTATCCAAATCCGGTAAAAGATGTGATTAAGATTAAATCTCAATCCGGTTCAGAATTCAGATATCAGCTTGTGGATGCCCGTGGAAGCGTAGTGCAGTCTGGCGAAACCAAATCCCAGTCTATCAACGTGGAAGCATTGCTTCAGGGAGTTTATGTTCTTTCACTGGATAACGGGAAAGAGAAAATTACTCAGAAAATTATTAAAAATTAATCATTGATTTTTAACGGATCCTTCGGGATTTAACCAATACATCATACCATTAAACAGTTGTGGAAATAATTTTCACAGCTGTTTTTTTATGATCTATGATAACTCAAAATCGGTTAGTTTTTTCTAAATTTGAACCATCAAAACCCGCTTTCAAAAATGCAGAACTACCTAGACCTTTTACAGCATATTTTAGACAATGGAACAGATAAGACCGACAGAACAGGGACCGGAACCAGAAGTGTTTTCGGGTACCAGCTGAGGTATGATCTGTCAAAAGGTTTTCCTATGGTGACCACTAAAAAAGTACACCTGAAATCCATTATCTATGAACTGCTTTGGTTTTTGAAAGGCGATACCAATGTCAAATATCTGAATGACAACGGAGTAAGTATTTGGGATGAGTGGGCAGATGAAAACGGAGACTTAGGTCCTGTTTACGGTGCACAGTGGAGAAGCTGGCAGGGAGCGGATGGGAAAATCATAGATCAGATCACTGAGGTCATTGATCAGATTAAAAAAAATCCGGATTCCAGAAGACTGATTGTTTCTGCATGGAACGCTGCCGAAATTCCCAATATGGCGCTGGCACCCTGTCACGCTTTATTTCAGTTTTATGTAGCAGATGGAAAACTGTCGCTGCAGCTTTATCAGAGAAGTGCTGATGTCTTTTTAGGAGTACCTTTCAATATTGCGAGCTATGCATTATTACTGATGATGGTAGCGCAGGTATGTGACCTGGAAGTTGGAGATTATGTTCACAGCTTCGGGGATGTACATATTTACAACAATCATTTTGAGCAGGTAAATAAACAGCTTTCCAGAGATCCGAGACCACTTCCTGTAATGAAACTGAATCCGGAGATCAAAGATATTTTCGGTTTTACATTTGAAGATTTTACCCTTGAAAACTATGATCCGCATCCGGGAATTAAAGCGCCTGTAGCGGTATAATGAAAGTCTCGGGAATTTTCGCTGTTATTCTTACCATTACGCTCTTCAGCTGTCATCAAAAAGAAGAGAAAAAACCGGTCATTACAGATCTGTTGACCGAGGATTTCGATTATACAAAAGATGCTGTCTTCGATTCTTTAAATGTGCCACAACATTTAAGAAAAATGGTCAAAAATATTTCTGCAATAAATGTTTATGATACAGGAGTTGAAGGAAAGGGCCCGCCGATTTATAATAATTTTGAAAACTTCAAAAAATTATCAGCATTAGCATCAGAACAGGAATTGCTATCGCTTACTGACAATAAAAATAATGCAGTAGCGGTGTATGCAGCCATTGGACTTTTGGACAAAAATAAGCAATATACGGTTCCTGCTTTTCAGAAAATGCTCAACAGAAAAGGAACGATGCCTATTCAAAATGGGTGTATTCTCAGTCATGACCACCCGGCGGAACCGGTTTACTGGACACAATATTACAAACTGAAACCTGAAGAACTCCATTCAGATCAGGATTTGAAACAGCTCGACAGCATGATCCTTTTCATGCCGGAATCTTCAGAACTTATCCTTACAACAGTATTGAGAAACAGAACCTATTCCGACGGTCTGAAAAACCAAATCGCAAAACAGGCCTTTGAAAATCATAGGCAGCCGGCCTTGAAATACCTTAACTCATGGCACAAAAAGGAATACGCTGACCTTTTGCAGAAGGAATTGGCAAATCTGATCGAAAATGATTCTATTAATATAGGACATAAAAGAGATTATGTAGCCATGTTTCTTTCCTTTAATAATCCCGGAAATAAAAAAACGGTCCTGAATTATCTCAAAAAAGACAGCCTGTGGAAAGAGGATCATGAGATTATGTCCCGGCTGGAAAATAACGGGATTTTCTCTGAAGATTACGATTGATATTCCGAATCCTGTTGTAACAGAATCCTTAATTTTACTACTGATTGAAAAATTAATAATATGATTCTGAAAAAACTGTTTTTTGTAGCGACAGCAAGTATTTCGTGTATGGCATTTTCTCAAAGTGCAAACAAACAGAAACTAATGGATTACCTCGATTCACTTTCTGTTCACCACAAAGTAATGGGAAGTTTTGCGATTGCAGAGAACGGTCAGCCTACTTTTCTGAAGACAACCGGATTCTCCGATGCTGCAAAACAGCAGAAAACCAATATCAATACCCAATACCGCATAGGTTCCATTTCCAAAACATTCACCGCAGTCCTTGTGATGAAAGCTGTTGAAGAGAAAAAGCTATCTCTTGACACCAAACTTTCCACCTGGTATCCGGAAATAGAAAATGCAGATAAAATAACCCTCGAAAACCTTTTACAGCACAGAAGCGGAATTCATAATCTGACGGATGAACAGGATTACTGGAACTACAATACAAAGCCCCAGACAGAACAATCCCTGTTCTCTATCATCAAAAAATATAAGAGCGACTTTGCTCCGGGAACGAAATATGAATACAGCAATTCCAACTATATTCTGCTGACCTTTATACTGGAAAAAGTATATAAAAAGACCTATGCACAGCTGCTGAAAACCAAAATCACCAACCCTTTGAAGTTAACCCTGACAGAAGTGGGCGGAAAGATTGATCCTTCTAAAAACCAGGCGCTTTCCTATACCTATTCCAACGGGAGTTATCAGCCATGGCAGGAAACAGATATGAGCGTTCCGTTAGGTGCAGGAGATATCATTTCCACGCCTACTGAACTTTTGAAGTTTATCATTGCTCTGGAAAACGGAAAACTGATCAGTAAAGCCAGTCTTTCCGGGATGAAAAACTTTATCGACGGTTATGGCTACGGAATGGCAAAGGTCCCTTTTCAAACATATTCGGGTTATGGGCATAACGGTGGAATTGATCAGTTCCGCTCGGTATTGTATTATTTTCCTGAACTGAAAGTAGGAGTGAGCGCCATTACCAATCAATCAGATTACGATAATAATGATATTTCCATTAAAATGCTGGAAACATCTATTGGTAAAGATTTTAAAATGCCTAATTTTAGAGGAGTTTCTGTAGCCGCCGAAACTTTGAAAAAATATGAAGGACTTTACAAGACCGAAGGCTTTCCACTGGATATAAAAATCTTCCAGGAAGAAGGCAAACTGAAAGGACAGGCTACAGGCCAGGGCGCATTTCCACTGGAAGCGGTCTCTGAAACTGAATTTAAGTTTGAAATGGCAGGCATCAAAATGAAGTTCAATGCGGAAAAAGGAACCATGGACTTCTCGCAGGGTGCCAATAATTTTACCTTTAAGAAACAATAAAATGAAATATTTAAAAATCAATACAGAAGACAATGCAGATCTTGCGGCACTTCAAAATGCAGTTCTGCAGCTGAAAGGAGTAGCCTCGGTAGAGATCATTGATGATGAAAACCCGGAAAGTGAACTGAAAAAAGCTTTTGCTAAAACCAAAGAACAGTTGAAAACGGGCGACTACGAAACCCTGGTTAATGATATTTTTGATATAATAACAAAAAATAATTCTAAAAAATAATAAAGTAACAGATGAAAAAGGCGATTTTGTCCATTGCTATACTCGGAATTTTCTTTTCCGCAAACGTATCAGCACAGACCGAAACTTCAGGAAGAGAAAAGGCGTACAGAGCCACACATACCAAAGTAACGGAACTTAAACATACCAAGCTTAAAGTCAATTTCGATTATCAGAAAGAGCAGATGGGCGGAGAAGAATGGTTAACGGCCACTCCGTATTTCTATCCTACGAACGAACTGACGCTTGATGCGAAAGGAATGCTGATTCATGAAGTAGCTCTTGACAGCAACGGAAAAAAATCACCTCTGAAATATGAATATAAGGACGAGATTCTGAAGATCACTTTGGATAAAACCTATCAGAAGAACCAGGAATATACGGTATATATCAAGTATACGGCACGTCCGAATGAGGTGAAACAGAAAGGAAGCATGGCGATCAACGATGCCAAAGGTCTTTATTTCATCAATGCACAGGGACAGGATCCCGAGATGCCGACTCAGATCTGGACGCAGGGTGAGACAGAATCTTCTTCCGCATGGTTCCCAACCATCGATAAACCGAATCAGAAAACTACTCAGGAAATCTATATGACCGTTCCTGATAAATATGTCACCCTTTCCAATGGAATTCTGAAAGATTCACAGAAAGAAGGAAGTTTAAGAACCGACCATTGGGTCATGGATAAAAGACATTCTACCTATCTGTTCTTTATGGGAGTAGGTGAATATGCTATTGTGAAAGACAAATGGAAAAATATTCCGGTAGATTATTATATCGAAAAAGAATATGAACCTTACGCAAAACAGATCTACGGAAACACGCCGGAAATGATCGAGTTTTTCTCTAAAAAAATGGGGTATGATTATCCGTGGGCGAAATATGCACAGATCTCAGGAAGAGACTACGTGAGTGGTGCGATGGAGAATACAACGGCGACTCTTCACGGAAGTGATATTCTACAGAAACCGGGACAGCTGATTGATGAAAACAAATGGGAAGATACCATTGCTCATGAATTATTCCACCACTGGTTTGGAGATCTTGTGACGGCAGAAAGCTGGAGCAATCTTACCGTGAACGAATCTTTTGCCAACTATTCTGAATACCTGTGGAATGAATATAAATACGGAAAAGATCAGGCAGACTATCACCAGATGAGTGATGTGAATATGTACATTCACAATCCGGCTGATTTCAAGAAAAACCTCGTGAGATTCAACTATGATTCCCGTGAAGATGTTTTTGACCTGGTGACGTATCAGAAAGGTGGTGGTATCCTTCACATGCTGAGAAATTATTTAGGGGACGATGCGTTCTTTGCCGGAATGAATGATTATCTGAAAACCAATGAATACCAAAACGGAGAAGCTCATCAATTGAGACTTTCTTTTGAAAAAGTTTCAGGAAAAGATCTGAACTGGTTCTTCAATCAATGGTATTTCGGAAGCGGAAATCCAAAGTTGAATTATTCGTTTACTTTTGAGCCTGTGAAAAAGCAGGTAGCCGTAACCATTAACCAAACCCAGGATCAACCGTTTGAATTCCCTCTTGCCATCGATGTGTATGACAACGGAAAACCAAAAAGATATAATGTATGGGTTAATGCTGAAGCGAAAAACACATTCAATTTTGATGTGTCTAAAACTCCGGATCTGATCAATGTCAATGCAGACGGAATTTTAGTTTCAGAAATTACTGAGACTAAGACTCCGGAACAAAACCTGATGCAGTTTACCAATTCTAAGGAATTTAAGAGCAGATACAAAGCTTTAGCCGCTATAAAAGATCAGGTGGGTAAAAACCCGGCTGCTACGAAATTATTGGCAGCGGCGTTAAAAGATCCTTACTTCAGAACAAGAATCAAAGCACTTCAGTTGATGGATCTTTCAAATGCTGAACAGATGAAAGCCCTTGGCGCTGATGTAGAGAAACTGGCTTCCAATGATCCGAAAACACTGGTTCAGGCTGCTGCGATTACTGCTTTGGCTAAAACTAAAGATAAAAAATACCTTCCGATTTTTGAAAAAGGGGTGAATGCGGTATCCAATGCTGTAAAAGCAACGTCATTAAGTGCTGTTTTAACGATAGATCCGTCAAAAGCTAATGCACTGTCTGATAAGATTGATCTTGAAGGGGCTTCAGAAGAATTACTGGGACAACTTCTTCCGGTAATTGTGAAGAATAAAGTGACTTCTCAGATGTCCAATATCACGCCACTTGTAGCATTCTATCCTTTCATTAAGTTCCAGAACCCGGAACTGGGGAAATCTGCAGAAGAAGGATACAACTGGATCATGAGCTCGGATAATCTGAAAGCTACTGAAAATATTACAAAAATCATCAGCCATGCAAAAGGTGAAATGGGAGATAATCCTCAGGTTAAAATGATGATTTCCCAGATGCTGAAAGATGGTTTAAGCAAAAAAATGGAACTGCTGAGACAGAATCCTCAGAATGCAGCGAGCATCAACAAACAGATCGATGCGATTAATAAAGCCATTGAAGATTTTAAGTAAAAAGATCCTTAAAATTATTTAGAATATAAAACTGCTGTGAAAAACAGCAGTTTTTTTATGATTTTTATTTTTAAGAACGAAATTTGGGTAATAAATGGGAGGTATATTCAAACATCATTTTATAAATTCGTATAAAAATTTAGAATACAATGACTTTTGGAATTGAGGCTGCGGGCTATTATGTGCCGTCTTTGTACTTAGAGATCAAAGATCTGGCGGAGAAAAGGGGAATTGAACCCGCTAAACTGGAAAAAGGACTGGGATTGCATAAAATGGGTTTCCCGGATGTTCATGAAGATGCAGCTACATTTGCGGCAGAGGCTTTATTAAAACTGATCAGGGATCATGATCTCAATCCGAAAGATATAGCCAGGATTTATCTGGGAACCGAAAGCGCGCCGGATGCAGCGAAACCTACCGCTTCTTATGCGATGCAGATGGTAGAAAAAGTTCTGGAAAAGGAGTTTGGTGAAAGGAGTTTCAGGAACTGTGATGTCGTGGACATGACATTTGCCTGCATTGGAGCAGTAGATGCCCTGCATAATTCCCTTGATTTTGTAAGGGTAAATCCTGAGAAAAAAGCCGTAGTCATTGCCAGCGATTATGCTAAATATGAACTGGCTTCTTCCGGTGAATATACACAGGGTGGAGGAGCAGTAGCATTACTGGTTTCATCAAAACCTGATCTTCTGGAAATTGAAAACCACTGGGGCGTTGCTACAGAAAGTGTCTTTGATTTTTTCAAACCGAGAAGACCATACAGCAAGGAAGATTTAAATGCAGCACCGGATACTTTTCCGGATAAGATTGAAATTTTTACTGATGAGCCTGTTTTCGACGGACAGTATTCCAACCAGTGTTATCAGGACAGAATCAGAGAAGCTTATCAGAATTATAAAGAAATTACAGGAAGAGATAAACCGTATGAAGACTGGAGATATCTTATTTTCCATCTTCCATATGCCTTCCATGGAAAAAGAGTGTTTACAGAGATCTACAGTCTTGAAAACGGACTTTCTTATCAAACTCCCGAGGAGCAGAAAGCGGTTGCAAAATCTGAAAACTATCTGAATTTTATCAATGAAAAAATAGAAAGGTCTCAAAGAGCATCGTCAGAAATAGGGAATATGTATACAGCTTCTGTTTTTATGGCGCTGCTGTCTGCTATTCAGGTTTCTTATGATGAAGGTGAAGAACTGGCTGGTCAAGAAATTGGCTTCTTAGGCTATGGTAGCGGTTCAAAATCTAAAGTTTTCGCCGGAAAAATATCTGAAAACTGGAAAACAGCCGTTTCAAAATGGAATCTGTTCGAACATATAAAAAACAGAATAGCGATTGATTTTGAGACCTATGAAAAACTACATAGAAAACAGCTTGATCATTCTGTTAACAGTAACTACCACGGTTTTGGATTAGTATCAATAGAATCGGAAAATCCCGTTTTGATAGGAGCGAGGTATTACCATTATCAGGATTAAAAAATATCAGAAGGATTAATAACCTTTCTCATCCTTGGCAAGGTTTTAAACCTTGGCAAGGATATTTCTCAGGATCTTCCCTCATTCATCCTAACACTTCCTTACAATCCTATTTCTAAAAACCACTATTCTTCATCCAGGTTTTAAAAAGCTCCGGCCAGGCAGCCACAGAACTTCCTTTTTTACCTAAGCCCCAGCCATGACCACCGGTTGGAAAAAGATGCATTTCAGCTTTTACATTCACCTTCTTTAGAGCCGAATATAACAGCAAACTGTTATCAACAGAAGAGATAGGATCATCCATAGCTTGTGCTAAAAATGTAACAGGCATATTTGAATTGACCAGTTTTTCCACTGAAAATGCAGCTTCTTCCGCAACAGAAGGATTTTCTCCAAGAATACTTTTCCTTGAATGGGTTTTATTATTGGGAGGAAGCATGGAAACGACAGGGTAGATGAGTCCTGCAAAATCCGGTCTCGCTGATAAAGAATCTATTTTATCAACTGGTTTATAGAGCTTTTTATCCGGTTGAGCTGAGGTAAATCCTGCTAAATGACCTCCTGCAGAAAATCCAAGTATTCCTATTTTATCGGGATCAAACTTATACTTTTTTGCAAGACTTCGGATCATACGCATGGCCCGCTGAGCATCTTCAAAAGGAACATTGGTGCTTTTCCAGTTTTCTGAAGGCAGTCTGTAGATAAGCTCGAAAGCTGTTACCCCTTCAGATTGTAGCCAGTTAGCCGTTGGAGTACTTTCTTTACCCATTTCAATATGAGCATATCCACCTCCGCTAATCACTAAAATGGCTGTTCCGTTGGGATGGGTAGGTTGATGCACGATCAATCTTGGTTTTGAAATGTTGGTAACAGATCCTTTGGCTGTTATTATCTCTGTTCCTCGTGGTCCGGATCCATCAGGCATTTGGCTTGTCCACAGAGGAATTTGTTCTAAATCTTTTGAAATCTGAAACTTATTTTCCTGAAGCTGAGCTGTATATCTGCTTCCGGTTAATAACACAATGGTCAGGATAATAAAGGTTCTCATAGATGTATTTGCAAATAAATTTAAAACAATCTTCTGTTTGTACCAAGTCTGTGATTGTATTAAAAGATTTTTTTGTTGCAAAGTAACACGGCCACTGGCTTTTTGAATTGACTGTTATTTTATTCTTAATTAATCATAAAAATGTATTTCTCATTTGGGATGGTTTTTCTTTTTCAATGTTTTATTGTTTATTTTTTGAGGAAATTATAGGGTAAAGCTTGATTTTGTTTATGAATTGCTAAAACTGAATCTTTATTTTATTTGTTAATCAATTCATTAATCATTTATATTATTTATCATTTTGTAGATTTTGTTTAATTGTGATGATTTTTTTTTCACGGGTTAAAATTTCTATTGAATCGTTTTTCTTAGATTATTTTTTATTCTTTCAATGCAAATACTTTTTTAAAAACTCTTTTTACTTGTATTTCAATTAAATTAATACACTGTATCTATTTGTATTCCAGTATTTTAAATTTTGACATTGTTAAGCTTTATTAACATATTTGCTGTCTAAATGCTAAAATTAAAAACATGAATGTAAAATTACGTGTGTTAAGTGTGGGAGTTTTGTTCTTTATAGGACATGCTGTCTCGGCGCAGAAAACGAAAAATGACACTATTCGGGGTGAGATTGATGAGGTGGTGGTAACGGGGTCTTATGGGATCAGGCAGACTCCGGAACAGGTTACCGGATCGAGCGTTAAAATTGGAGCCGATAAATTGGTTAGACCCTCAGCAATTTCGATAGAAAATGCATTGCAGGGGCAGGTGGCCGGATTAATGTCAACCGCTAGCAGTGGGCAGCCTGGTGCAAACAGTATTACACTAATCAGAGGACTTGGTTCCTTGACTTCCGGAAATAATCCTTTATACATTTTAGATGGAGTTCCCATACCCTCCGGTGATGTTTCTGGATTGTTAACATCACAGAATTCATTGTCACTGATTAATCCTGCTGATATTGAGAATATTGAAGTATTGAAGGATGGAGTTGCTACTGCAGTATATGGTTCAAGAGGCGCTAACGGGGTTATTGTGATAACTACCAAATCTGGTAAAAAAGGTAGATCAGATCTTAACTTTACCAGTGAAATAGGTGCAGGTGAGATAGCTTTTGAAAAATTTAAAATGCTTAATGCAGGTGAATCTACCAGTTTATTTGGTCGGAGCTTATTTAATGCAGGGCAGGCTACCACACTTCAGAACGGATATAATTTAGCAAAATCTGAGTATGGTTGGGACGGTGTTTCAGATTATGATTGGAATCGTGCGGTGAGAAGAGCTAATCCGGCGTTCAGTCGGTATAATTTTAACTATAGTGGGGGAGTAGAAAACCTTTTGATTTTTGCGTCACTTGGATACCTTCAGCAAGAAGGGATTTCCAGAGATTCTAAATTTGATAGGTATAATGGTGCGTTAAGAGCGGATTGGAAAGCAAGTGATAAATTAAAGATGAATATGTCTGTTAATTTATCAAGATCAGTTCAGAGGGGTGCGACAGATGGATCAGCATTTAGTAATCCTGTATTTACAGGTAGATTGATGTCTCCTACACAGTCATTTTATAATCCTGATGGGACCTATAATACTAAACTCTATTACCTTAGCGAAGAATTTAATCCTATTGGGATTCAAAATGAAAACTTAGAGAAAGGTATTTTTAATAAAATTATCACAAGTGTTGGGGGTGATTATCAGTTTCTCCCTAATTTCAGATACTCTTCCAATTTTGGATTAGATTATACATCAGGAAATGAATTACTTTATTGGAATCCTGACTTTGGAGATGGAACATTTGATGGAGATGCGAATGGTAATGGATATCTGGCAAGGCAATTTAATAATTATCTGACCTGGAACTGGTATAATTTTGTACATTATAATAAGGTTTTTGCAGATAAACACAATGTTTCTGTTTCAGTAGGTCTGGAAGCTACAAGAACGGAAAGAGAATTTAATGTTCTGAACGTACAGGGATTTCCTGCCGGGACAAGAATAAAATATGCTGATGTAGGAGCGAACCCAACAGGAGCTGGTGGAAGCGCTGATTTTAGGAGTTTGGTAGGGTATGTTACAAGGGCTTCCTATACATACAATAAATTTTTAACGTTTACAGGTTCTTTCAGAAGAGATGGTTATTCTGGGTTTACAGGTTATAATGGTAATTTTTGGGGCGCAGGGCTCAGTTTTGATTTTGGTAAAGCAAATGTTCTTCCTGGATTTTTTAAAAGCTTGAAGCTAAGAGCCAGTTACGGGGAAAATGGTAACCAGGCAGTAGGTCCTTATGCAAAATATGATCAGTATTCTTACAGAGGGGCATATATTTCTTCAAATGCAGGTTTTGTTTCTAATGTTGCTCCTGTTGAAGGATTATATTGGGAGAAATCAGATAAATCCAATATAGGTTTAGATTTTACATTTGGTAAAAATGGAGCTGTATACGGTACTTTAGAAGTGTATAAGAATAACAATACCGATCAAATTTTTAGTGTCCCAAATCCGGCATCTACAGGCTTTAGTTCTCTGACAAAGAATATTGCTGATTCTTATTCAAAAGGATTAGAAGCCACCTTAGGATTTAGAGTGGGAAATAGTGAGGGTATTAATTGGAATACCAAGTTTAATTATGCTTATAACGACAGTAGAATTAAAAGTTTAAATGGAGAGACTAACCCCACTACAATAGATGGATTTAAAGCTTTTTTTCCAGGCCATAATCCAACAGAGTTTTACACAAGACTTTGGGCTGGCGTTGATCCTAAAAATGGAGATCCATTATGGTATACCGATGATTCAAAGACTGCTACAACAAATAATTCTGGTTTAGCTAAACTATCTTTTACAGGTAAGCATGCTTTGCCTACTCATATTGGAAGTTGGTATAATGAATTGAATTATAAGAATTTTAAATTATCATTCCTGATTAATTATCAGGGTAATTATTCGGTATATGACAGATGGGCATTTGTTTATGATTCCAGTGGTCAGTATGGCTATCTGAACCAGATGTCTTCAGCGTTATATAATTCCTGGACTCCGGAAAATCCTAACGCTGTACAACCAAAATATGTTTATGGAGGAAATAAGAATGCTAATTCGGCTTCTACAAGATATTTATTTGATGGAGATCATATACGGTTAAGAAATGTAGAATTTGGTTACAGGTTTACAAAGGATGTCTTAAAAATTGATGGTGTTAAAGGTATTTACGTATATGCAAGAGGAGTTAATTTATTGACTTATGCGTTTGATAAAAATCTTTATTTTGATCCGGAATCTAACTCAAATGCTTTTACCTATACCGCTTCTAATTTAGGCGTTTATGATCAGACGCAGCCCAATTTGAGACAGTACATGTTGGGTGTTAGTGTAGATTTTTAATTTAAATAAGATAGAAATGAAAAATATTAAATATATAATTGCATCACTCATTATAGCTGCGTCATCTACTTCTTGTAGTAATGATTTTTTGGAAGAAAAACCACAGGTTGATGTAGAATTAAAAGAAGGGATTACTAATGAGAAAAATCTTGCGGTTGCTATTCTTGGATTACACAATGGATTGCAGAGTACAGATTCTTATGGAGCGTTGATTCCTACTTTAAATGAGCTCTTAGCAGATAACAGCTTTGTGAGCTTAAGAAACTCAAATAGATTTGCGGGTACAAGGCAGACTGATTTGTCATATTATGTTACCCAACAGGCAAATTTTACCAGTCTATGGGGAAGTTTATATAGCATAATCGCAAATGCAAACTTTGTTTTGGGCTATGAAGGAAAAATTCAGGATGATACCAATACATCCGAGACTCCAGGCAGCCTTTTTGCTCAAGCACATGCTGTCAGAGCAATGGCTTATTATGATCTGATCACTCACTTTTCCGAAGTTTCGGGAAATGGAAATCAGGATCTTGGGGTTCCTCTTCCTTTGGTATTAGATGTAAATGCTAAGCTTCCAAGGTCTACAGTTGCTCAAATTTATAATCAAATTCTCTCCGATCTTACTACTGCAGAGGGGAAAATTTTGAATACTAATAAAAGGCAGATCAACAATTCAGCTGTAGATATGTTATTTAGCAGATATTATCTGGCAGTTAAGAACTATTCTCAAGCAGATGTTTATTCTCAAAAAATATTAAATAGTAATTTTTCCAGCCTTTCAACCACTACGGAGGCTCCAACAATGTTCAGTGCTACGGAAGAAGGAGGAAAGGAAACAATTTTTAAGCTTGAGTTTAATGATAAAGATCTCCCGGGAGCTAATGATGGTATTACCGCAACTTGGTATTCAGGAGGAAGATATAGACAGAACTTTGCTACCAGAGGGCTTTATGATAAACTTTCTAACAGTGATGTGAGAAAAAATAGCTGGTTTACATTAACCAGTGTAGGTTCTCCAGCAATATCTGCATTTCCAGATAATCCTAAACCTGTTGATGTCGCTAAATACAAGACACCAGCAACTGATATTATCTTGATGAGAAAATCTGAAGCAGTTTTTAACCAACTGGAAGCTCTTTATTATACAAATCCGACTTCTGCCTTAGTAAAATTAAATACTTATGTTTCAACTTATAGAGTGCCTGGGTATATTTTTGCAGGGACAGGACAAGCTTTGCTGGAGGAGATCTTGTTTCAGAAAGATGTTGAGTTGTTTTTGGAAGGATTTAGATATCGGGACCTAAAAAGAAATGGAATAGGATTTACAAATTCTCAAACTGGTGTGACGCTGAACAACACTAAATACCAATTTAAAGCGTTTCCTATTCCTCAAGGAGAGATACTAAGTAATCCAAATATCAAACAATTTCCAGGTTATTAACTATAAACATTTAAAAATTCAAACAAAAGCCCTGCTCTGCAGGGCTTTTTCTTATAACGAATAAAAAGGTTTTAATTAATCATTATTACAAAAATTACCGTTCCGACAATACTGTTTTTATCTGATAACTCTTCGGCGTCACACCCACAAGCTGCTTAAACACCCTAGTAAAATAATTTGTATCTGAAAAACCTGTTTGATAGGCAGTTTCCTTAATGCTGTTCTGCCCAGCGAGCAATTCCTTTGCCCGATTGATTCTTTCCTGCAGGATAAAATCATTCGGAGAAGTTCCCAATTCGTCTTTGAACATTTTAAAGAAATTAGACTTGCTGACGTAAGCCAGTTTGGCCATACTGTCGATAGACAGCTTTTGATGGAGGTTTTTCCTGATATAATCTACGGCAAAACCTATTCTCGATTTATTTTTAGCGATATTTTTTTCTACCATGCTTCTGGCCTGGGTCTGCATAAGTCTTATTAGAAGTTCTTTCAAAGCAAAATCTGCCATGATATCCTTTTGGGAATTATCATCCATAGCAATTCTCATGATGTTGTTGGTCGCAGACGTTAAGGATTGATTGTTAAAAAGGAAAAATTCATCCAGCTGGATATTCCATTGTGAAGTTTCGTCCACTTTAGGAAGGCTATAATTTAAATAATTGAGAGAATCCTCTATAAAATCAGGATTAAGACTTAAAGAAATACATTGGGTTGGAGCTTCATCTGCTTCAGGGAAATCAATGACCATAGTTTCTCCCGGAGCTACCAGAACACTTTCTCCCGGAAAATAATCAAAATAACCCGTTTTATTGTCCAGTTTCATGTGTTTTTTGCCTCTCAGCATGGCTGTAAAAGCAATGTTTTCAAAGTGGAGTTTGACACCGAAAGCGGCTTTATGCGTTTCGTATATGCTGAACTCACAGTTGTTTAGATTGAATTTTGTCTGGTTTTCAACAAGGTTCAATAACTGGCTCTCCTTCTTCAATTCAGGAGTATTTAATAAAAATTTATTATTGTTATTCATTTCTAAACATTTTGTAAAACCCAATCACTCAAATATATAAATTTTAGGCCTACACTGTTGTTAATAAAATTATAAAATTGAACATCTGCACTATTGTGATGTTTTTTTATACGATTGTGCTATTGCTTTTTCATCTGTAAATGTAACTTGGCTTTACGAAAAAATTAAAATTACTAATATGAGCACAATTACAGAACCAAAATCAGAGACCGCATTTCAGTGGCCTGAATTCAAAAACAAATATGATAATTACATTGACGGAAAATTCACACCTCCGGTTAACGGACAGTATTTCAATGTAGTTTCACCGGTTAACGGGAAAAATTTCACTCAGGTAGCCCATTCATCCAAAGAAGATTTGGAATTGGCTGTCAATGCTGCGGACAAAGCATTTCAAACCTGGAAAAATACCTCTTCTACGGAGAGAAGTATCATCCTGAATAAAATAGCAGACCGAATAGAGCAAAATCTTGAACATCTTGCCATCGTTGAAACCATCGATAATGGAAAAGCCGTCAGAGAGACTTTAGCAGCTGATTTACCCCTTGCGGTAGACCATTTCAGATATTTTGCTTCCGTGGTACGCGCAGAAGAAGGTTCTCATAACGAACTCGATAAAGATACTGTTTCTCTGATTGTTCACGAACCGCTGGGCGTAATCGCACAGATCATCCCTTGGAATTTCCCGATTTTGATGGCCGTGTGGAAGCTGGCTCCGGCTTTAGCAGCAGGAAATTGCGTAGTATTGAAGCCGGCAGAAAGTACTCCGGTTTCCATTATGGTTTTAATGGAAATCATTGGAGATCTATTGCCTGCCGGAGTTATTAATATCGTTAATGGTTTCGGAGCAGAACTGGGAAGAGCTTTGGTAACCAATCCTAAAGTATCAAAAGCAGCATTCACGGGTTCTACAGCTACAGGACGTCTTGTGATGCAGTATGCGACAGAAAATATTATCCCGGTAACCCTTGAATTAGGTGGGAAATCTCCAAACGTTTTTTTCAGTTCGGTGATGGATGCAGATGATGCATTCCTCGATAAAGCAATTGAAGGAGCTGTGCTTTTTGCCCTTAATCAGGGGGAAATCTGTACATGTCCTTCAAGACTATTGGTTCAGGAAGATATTGCAGATGCATTTATTGAAAAAGTAATCGAAAGAGTAAAAGCCATCAAAGTAGGAAATCCACTGGACAAAACCGTGATGATGGGTGCTCAGGCTTCCCAGATCCAGAAAGATAAAATCCTTTCCTACATCCAGCTTGGAAAAGAAGAAGGCGCTGAGGTTCTTGTAGGTGGTGAAGTAAACAATGTGGGAGAAGATCTTGAAGATGGATTCTATATCCAGCCAACAATCTTCAAAGGGAATAACAGAATGAGAATCTTTCAGGAAGAGATCTTCGGGCCTGTATTGGCATTCACGACTTTCAAAGACGAAGAAGAGGCGATAAAAATTGCCAATGATACCATCTACGGACTTGGTGCAGGGGTTTGGACAAGAGATGCACACCAGTTGTACAATGTTCCGCGTCAGATTCAGGCGGGAAGAGTTTGGGTGAATCAGTATCATTCGTATCCTGCGGGAGCACCTTTCGGAGGATATAAGCAGTCGGGAATCGGTAGAGAAAATCACAAAATGATGCTTGACCACTACCGTCAGACCAAAAACATGCTGATCTCTTACAACAAAAACAAATTAGGTTTCTTTTAATTTTTAATATTAGGGCGTGCCCGTTTGCCCCGGCAAAGCCGGGGCAAAACGGTCGGGCTATTCCACGGCTTCACTTCGTTTCGGTGCTCCATTTCATTTCGCACCGGCTCGTTCCTCGCCGCCCTTCCTATCCCTCACGCGGAAAACAGACGTCCTTATCTGAACTATTTCGGGTAAGCAGGAATTCTGTTGCTGTTTTTCATGTGAAAAGTCAATTTTGCTACGCAAGTCAATAGTGAATGATAGGCTGATAGTAGGATTCACAATTGACGATTCACCCTTCACAAAAATTTAAATGTGAAAAGTCAATTTTGCTTCGCAAGTCAATAGTGAATAATAGACTGCTAATAGATTCACAATTAACGATTCACCATTCACCATTCACAAAACATTTAATGTG
>NZ_FQUD01000001.1:1036932-1082215 GCF_900128945.1 Chryseobacterium sp. OV279
TCAATTTTGCTTCGCAAGTCAATAGTGAATAATAGGCTGATAGTAGGATTCACCATTGACGATTCACCATTCACCATTCACAAAACTTTTAATGTGAAAGGTCAATTTTGCTTCGCAAGTCAATAGTGAATGATAGACCGCTAATAAATTCACAATTGACCATTCACCATTCACAAAAATTTAAATGTGAAAAGTCAATTTTGCTTCGCAAGTCAAAAGTGAATGATGGACTGATAATAAAATTCATCATTGACAATTCACAAAAAATAACCAAAGCTAAACTCAAAAAAATATGATTCCAAAAACAATGAAAGCCGCCGTAGTTCAGGGCTACGGGCAACCACTCAAAATAGAAGAAGTTCCGGTAAAAGTACCTGGAAGATATGAAGTATTGGTCAAGGTAATCGCCTGTGGAGTATGCCATACAGATTTACATGCTGTAGATGGCGACTGGCCGGCAAAACCCAAAATGCCCCTGATTCCCGGACATGAAGGAGTAGGAATCGTAGTTGCGTGCGGACCGGAAGCACAGGTGAAAGAAGGTGATGCTGTAGGAGTTCCATGGCTGTACAGTGCCTGCGGATGTTGTGATTACTGTATTACCGGTTGGGAAACATTGTGTGAAGCTCAGAAAAATGGTGGCTACAGTGTGGATGGAGGATTTGCAGAATATGTTATTGCGGATTCCAGGTATGTAGGACATTTAAAATCTGATGTCAACTTTTTAGAGATTGCCCCTATTTTATGCGCGGGAGTAACCGTTTATAAGGGGTTGAAAGAAACCGAAACAAAACCCGGAGAATGGGTCGCCATTTCCGGAATAGGAGGATTGGGACATGTGGCAGTTCAGTATGCCAAAGCGATGGGAATGCATGTGGCGGCTATTGATGTGGCAGATGATAAACTGGAACTTGCGAAAAAATTAGGAGCAGATCTGGTTGTTAATGCCAAAACTACAGATCCCGGACAGTATTTACATAAAGAAGTCGGAGGAATGCACGGTGCACTCATTACAGCAGTTTCCCCCATTGCATTTAAACAGGGAATAGATGTGCTGAGAAGAAAAGGAACCATTGCGCTTAACGGACTTCCTCCCGGTTCTTTTGAACTCCCAATCTTTGAAACCGTATTAAAGAGAATAACCGTGAGAGGTTCTATTGTCGGAACAAGAAAAGATCTTCAGGAAGCGCTGGATTTTGCCAATGAAGGCCTTGTAAAAGCAACGGTAACCTCTGCAAAACTGGAAGATATCAATGATGTTTTTGATAAAATGAAGAAAGGACAGATAGACGGCAGAATCGTTCTCGATATTGCCGGCTCAAATTAAATAATGGATTAATGTGCCCGGCAAAATGATCTGCCGGGCTTTTTTCTTCCTGATATTACAATGGTAGTAAGGAAAAATCTGCGTCATTTGTGTAATCTGCGAGAATATAAATCTGCTGAGTTTCATCAGCATAAATACGCAAACTGCATTTCTCAGCATGACAGCGCTATACAATTTTATCGGAGATAAAATCTTCGCGCCTTAAAACAGAATGAGGGTAAAAAACTTTAGCGCCTTTGCGAATAAAACACACAGAAATAGGTAATAATTGCTAATCAAAATCTTTGTATCTTAATTGTTTAATTAAAAGAAAAAAAATGGAAACCACAATATCCAGACTATCAGCAACAGAAAAAGCACTTGATGTCATTTATCAGCTGGAAGATAAATACGGCGCATTGATGTTTTACCAGGCAGGCGGATGCTGTGAAGGTACCCAACCGCAATGTTTCGAAAAAGGTGGATTTTTCCCCCGGATGAATGATGCTATGATTGGAACCATCAACGGCCATGAATTCTGGATTGACCGCGATTTATTCGAATACTGGAAATATTCTCACTTTACACTGGATGTTACAGATGGCTTCGGGCCGGGAGGTTTTTCCCTGGAAACACCTTTAGGAAAAACATTCAAAGTCAATTACAGACTTTTCACCAAAGAAGAATATGAAAATCTGGAACCTGTAAAACGCAGTGAATAAAATGGACGTAGTCTCATATTCTTTGATATGATGACTTGTGAAAAGCCATAGTGAAATTAAACATAACATTGAAAAACAACCGGGTAAAAAATGACTCTTACCCTTTTTTTCTAATGTCTGACGTCTGATTTTTCTATCTTTATTCTTTATTCTTTATTCTTTATTCTTTATTCTTGGCTCTTGGTTCTTTATTCTTTTCCCATCACACCTTGACAAACCGGTTCACAAACATCGCTGCCACAATATCTCCTACAGCATTCAAAACAGTTGCTAAAGGATCTACCAATGTTCCAATAATCATCACAGCAGGAATTGCTTCCTGTGGTAATTTATATACCGAAATCATCAGCATTTCACCAATATATCCACCGTTTGGAATTCCACCGGCTACTATACTTACAAACACGGTAATCCCTAAAGCAAGTAATAAGTTTGCCGGATCAAAAAAATCTTTTCCAATAATCAGAAAAGCAACATATATCTTGATAATGGATGACATAGAAGAGCCATTCTTATGTAACGTAGTTCCGATAGGGATTACCAGATTCGCTATAGAATTCGGAATACCGATTTTAGAGGCAGCCTGAAGATTTGCTGGCATTGTGGCAAAGCTGCTGCACGTACTCAGGGCAGTTAGAGTAGGATAGACTGCATTCGTCCAGAAACTTTTAATTCCCTTTTGTCCATTTGCCATAAAAGCGTACAGCGAAAAGAAAACAAAGAAATAAACGATTCCTGCAATATAATAAAGCCCTAATGGTTTAGTATAGAATCCAAAAAGCTGTGGCCCCAATGTGGCAACCTGATAAGCAAAATAAGCCCCGAGACCAATAGGAGCCAGCTTCATAATCAATAGAAGAAGTTCTTTCATGACCTCATATCCAGAAGCGATAAAAAGCCTGAACGGTTGACCTTTTTCTCCGGACTTTCGGGCTGCAACCCCTGTCATAAAAGCGAAAATTAATAGAGCCAGCATATTCTGTCTTGAAAAAAGCTGGGTAAATTCTCCAACGGTGAAGAAACTTACGATTCTATTCCCCCAACTGTCCTCACTGGCGGTTTCAGAAATCATTTCCGAACTGCCGGAAACTCCCGAAACAGGAAATACATAAACGGCACAAATCGTGAAAACTGCCGCTGTCAAAATAAAAAACAGAAAAGTGAAAGACATCACCAGAATGATTTTTCCAAACTTAGACTGCTGCTCCAGAGAGGCAATGGAATTGGAAACGGCAAAAAATACTAAAGGTACTACACTCACAAAAAGAAGGTTCAGGAAGATATCCCCCAGTGGCTTAATGTATTCTACAATACCCGGTGCAGTAATGCCTATAATGCTTCCTGCAACAATTCCTAAAAGTAAAAGTATAATTCCTGAGTAGTTGTTCAGTACCTCTTTCATTCAACGCTTTTTATCAAAGATAGGTTTATTTTTAACATTGTCTTATACAATTTTCAGGTGTAAATTTCATAAATTTGAGTAAACCTCATTTCTATGGCTTATATAGATTATTATAAAATTTTAGGCGTAGATAAAAGCGCAACTCAGGATGACATCAAAAAAGCTTACCGAAAACTGGCGAGAAAATTACATCCTGATCTCAATCCGGACGATAAAGAATCGGAAAAGAAATTCAAAGAACTGAATGAAGCCAACGAAGTCCTCAGCAATCCCGAAAACCGGGCTAAGTATGACAAATACGGTGAAAACTGGAAACATGGTGAAGAATATGAAAAAGCCCAGCAGCAGCAAAGGCAATATCAGCAGCAGAACTATGGCGGTGGCGGAGGGTTTTCCGGCGCTGACTTCGGCGAAGGCGAAGATTTTTCAGATTTTTTCCAGAATATGTTTGGCGGTACAGGTGGTGGCTTTGGGAAAAGTTCCAGAGGAAGTTCTTCCGGGAAATTTAAAGGGCAGGATGTGAATGCTGAACTGAACTTAAATTTAAAAGATGCCGCACAGACTCACCCGCAGACTTTTGAGATCAATGGTAAGAAAGTAAGAATTACTATTCCTGCTGGTGTATACGACGGTCAGCAGATCAAACTGAAAGGCCACGGAAGTCCCGGATTTAATGGAGGCCCAAATGGAGATCTCTACATCACATTCAATATTCCGGTAAATCCCAATTTTGAAAGAATCGGGGATGATCTGAAAACCAAAGTATCCATTGATCTGTATACTGCTCTTTTAGGTGGCGATGTAAAAGTGAATACACTGGACGGAAGTGTCAACCTTAAAGTAAAACCTGAAACTCAGAGCGGAACAACAGTAAGACTTAAAGGAAAAGGCTTCCCGGTGTATAAAAAAGAAGGCCAGTCGGGAGATCTTTTCGTGACCTACGAGGTGAAACTGCCGACGGATCTTACAGACAAGCAGAAAGAACTTTTTGAACAACTTAAAAATTCCTAAGCCATGAGTGAAAGAATATCGCGAGAAGAACTCGTAAAAATATACAATATAGAGATCACTTTTTTTGATGAACTGGTAGATGTTGGTTTACTGAACGTGGAAACGGAGAATGAAATCCGGTATTTGTTATATGAAGATCTACCCGTTTTCGAAAGATTTACCAACTGGCATTACGATCTGGAAATCAATCTTCCCGGGTTGGAGGTCATAAGTGATATGCTCCGGAAAATGGAGGATTTAAAACGCAGAAACCGTGATCTGATGAATAAACTTTCTGCAATAAATGACCAATATGAAGATATTTAATTTAGTTTTGTACATCTTTAAAACAAACTAAATATTTCTAAAAAATGAATGGAGAGAAAGTCATTAAATTACATGTAAACAGAAAGGATTTTGAAGAAATTTATTTCAGTGGTAATCAGGGAAGTTTATTTTTTTCACAGACAACCAAAGGAAAAACCGTTACGACTGTAGTTGTTGGATTAATTCTATTGATTTTATTCTGTTTTAAAGATGATTTAAGCAAAGAAAAATTCGGGATTTTATATTTTGTAAGCTTTTTATTCCTGCTGTGTACGGTATATCTTTCGTTGAGCATTAATAAAGTTTCCCGCTGGAAAAAAGAAGTGAACAGGTATTTAAAGTCTCTGGAAGATTCTGAGATTTATGAAATCAGGTTTAACAGTGAAATTTTTAATGTAAATCTCAATCATCAGGAAGAATTAAGTAAATGGGAAGATTTTAAGTACTTTGATGCCAACGATGAATTTATTTCATTAGAAGGAAAGTTCAATTATATGTTCCCAAAGAAATCCATGAGTAAAGCAGATTATGATACGCTGAAACAGGTAGCAAAGAAAAATATAAAACAATAAAAAAATCAGAGCAACTGCTCTGATTTTCTATTTATATAAAAGAATTTATCCTTCTGTTTTTTTGATTAGTCTAACCAACCCATTTCCTTCATCCACTCGTCATTGTAGATTTTTCCTACGTATCTTGATCCATGGTCATGGAAAAGCACTACGATAACGTCATCTTTCGTGAACTGATCTTTCATCTGGATCAGAGAAGCAATAGCGCTTCCTGCAGAATATCCGCAGAAGATTCCTTCTTCCTTAGCCAGCTTTCTTGCATAGACAGCACCATCTTTGTCCGTTACTTTTTCGAAATGATCAATAACAGACATATCGTAGTTCTCAGGAATAATATCTTCCCCGATTCCTTCCGTAATGTACGTATAAGCATGATCATAATGAAGTTCACCCGTTTCATGGAATTCCTTCAAAATAGAACCGTATGTATCAACACCGATTACTTTAATATTTGGATTTTTCTCCTTGAAGAATGTACCACAACCAGTCACTGTACCTCCCGTTCCGGCACCTGCCACGAAATGGGTAAGCTTTCCATCTGTCTGATCCCAGATTTCAGGCGCTGTAGATTCGTAGTGAGCTGTTCTGTTGGATAAGTTGTCGTATTGGTTCACATACCATCCGTTTTCTGTTTCCTTAGCCAGTCTTTTAGACACCGAGTAATAAGAACGCGGATCGGTAGGCTTCACATCGGTAGGGCAGACAATAACTTCTGCTCCTACAGCACGAAGGATGTCACATTTCTCCTTAGACTGCTTGGAATTGGTTACAAAGATACATTTGTAGCCTTTGATGATGGCTGCAAGTGCCAGTCCCATTCCTGTATTTCCTGAAGTTCCCTCAATAATGGTCCCTCCGGGCTTTAATCTGCCGTCTTTTTCGGCATCTTCTATCATTTTAAGAGCCATTCTGTCCTTTACGGAATTTCCAGGATTGAATGTTTCTACTTTTGCTAAAACTAATGCAGGAAAGTCTTCTCCCAATACTTTGTTAAGTTTTACAAGAGGTGTATTCCCTATCGTTTCAAGAATATTTTTTGCGTATTTCATAAATGTTTTATAAGCGGTGCAAAGATAATGCTTTAAAATTTAGCTGCGTAAATTAAAGATTATGATTTATAAAGTCAATGGACAAAGATTTGTGGCGAATTTTATTAACGGAGGGATATTGGCTGTTGACCTGCATAGGCATATTGATGTTTCAAAGTGTCATTAAAAAATTCACAATTTACCATTGACTTGCGAAGCAATATTGACTATTGACATCTTTCCCCTAGTTATACTTAATCGCCTTCACTGGAGAAATCTTACTGATCAGGTAGCTCGGAATAATCAGAGCCAGCCCGGAAATAAGAAGAATTCCCAATGAAATAGAAATAATGGCCACTGGATTTAAATCTACAGGAACCGTACTTACATAGTAGTTTTCAGGATTAAGTTTAATAATACCGAAAAATTTCTGAAGTAAAATAAGGCCTAGACCGATGGCATTTCCATACAGAAGTCCCGGGATCATGATGATCAGGGTATAGTTGATGAAAGTCGCTCTGATCTGTGAATTGCTTGCTCCCAAGGTTTTTAAAAGACCAATAGAATTCGTTCTTTCAATGATCAGAATCAGAAGAACCATGATGATATTGATCACCACAACGATCAGCATAATGATGATAATCAGGGCGATATTGGTGTCGAAAATACTGATCCAGTCGTTGATTTGTGGGAATTTGTCTGTTGCTTTTTCGGCGTAGTTTTTATAGCCGATCAGTTTTTCAATGTCCGGAAAGTCTTTATCGATGTCATTGACATTTTTAAAGAATATATCAATACCACCTATTTCATCAGGTTTCATTTCCTGGATTTTTCTTACGTGATTGATTCCGCCGATGACGAACTGTTCATCAATCATCTTGATGTCCGTTTTGTAAATCCCGATGATTCTGAATTTACGGTAGATCGGTTTCTGATCAGCTTTTGAAAATACTGTGACAATGCTGTCGTTCACTTTAAGATGAAGGTCATTGGCGATCTTCTGTGAAACCGTTACATCATTATTATATCCATTTTCCGTTACTTTTGGAGTGGTTCCGGCTACAAGGAATTTTTTGAACCTCAGGCTGTCGAAATCTTTTCCGATTCCTTTAAATATAATGCCTGAAAAATTGTGCTCATTACGCATAATTCCGGTTACCGTAGCATACCGCTGAACACTTTCTACATCAGGAAGTTCTTTAATCTTTTGAATGTTTAAACCCTGATTGTCGAGCACTGAAGTATTGTACGAGGAATTTGATCTTGTAGACCGTATTGTAATGTGTCCGCTGAAATCTGCCAGTCTCTCTTTGATGGCTTTTTTTGAACCGAAGCCCGTAGATACAGTAATCAGAGAAACAATGATCCCCAAAGCTACAGAAAGCCTGCCGATGAAGATGATCACTCTTGAAAGGTTATTTTTGTTATCTTTGGAAAACGCTATTTTTCTAGAGAAATATAAAGGAAATTTCAAGCTTATGAATTTAGATTTCAAAATTAAAAATTTACTTCTGATTTGCCTAATTTTTTTAGGAGTATTCAACCAATATTATTCTCAGGTTCAAGTTAAACCGGATTTTAAAACCGGCGCAGACCAACCCGAACTTTATCTGCCTCTGTTGAAAAATAAAACGATAGGTGTAGTAACCAACCAAACCGGGTTGATGAGCGATAAAAACCATGTCGTAGATTTTTTAGTTAAAAACAATATTAAGATCAAAGCGATATTCGCTCCTGAACATGGCTTCAGAGGAGATGCAGATGCGGGTGAGAAAGTAAAAAACGGAGTAGACACCAAAACAGGAATCCCGATTATTTCTTTATATGGAAACAATAAAAAACCAAAACCTGAACAGCTGAAAGGAATTGATATTATTGTTTTTGATATTCAGGATGTAGGGGTGAGATTCTATACTTATATTTCAACTTTAGCTTATTTAATGGAAGCAGGAGCTGAAAATAATGTAGAAATAATGGTACTGGACCGTCCGAATCCGCATGATGGCTACACAGACGGACCGGTTTTAAATAAGAAATGGTCCAGTTTCGTAGGAATGCACGAAGTTCCTGTAGTATATGGATTAACGATAGGAGAGTACGGAAAAATGGTGAATGGTGAAAAGTGGCTGAAAAATGGAGTTCAGGCAAAATATACCCTGATCCCGATGAAAAATTACCACAAAAAACAGCGTTATCCGATCTTAGATAAACCTTCTCCGAATCTTCCTAACGATAAATCAATCAATTTATATCCAAGTTTATGTTTCTTTGAAGGAACTCAGGTTTCTGTAGGAAGAGGAACGAATCTTCCGTTTCAGATCTACGGATCTCCATGGACGCAGGGGCTGCCTTATCAGTTTACACCAAAACCTAATTTTGGAGCTAAAGATCCTTTCCTGAACGGAAAATTGTGCTACGGTGAAGATCTTTCAACCTATTCGAATGACCTGAGAGCAATGAATCTTGAATGGTTAATTAAATCATATAAAAACTATAAAAATCCGCAACAGGGATTCTTCCTTGAAAACCTGTTCTTTGATAAACTGGCCGGAACTGATGAATTCAGAAAACAGATTATAGCCGGAAAATCTAGTCAGGAAATTAAAGCTTCATGGAAAAGCGGTCTTGAAAAATTTGAAAAGATTCGTAATAAGTATGTTATGTATCAGGACTAATTAAAAAGTCAATTGTGAATTTGGCTTCGCCAGTCAATGGTGAATCTGTATTTTATAAAAATTCACTGTCGAAGTCAAATTCACAATTCACACTTCACTTTTTATCAGTCGAAATTCTGCGGAGGATTTTTATCGTTCTTACCTTTATTAAGAATGAAAAGCCCCAGGGATAATCCTATAACTCCGGCAAAAGCCGTCATTAAAGCTCTTTCAAGCTTATCAGGCAAATCATTTCCGATATAATTCATTAAAAAAAGAATCACAAAAGTGATCACTGAAATAATAATATGATTTTTTCCGAACAGTTTCATGCTGTTATTTTAGTTTATAAGAGATCATGATACCTCCTCTGTATGGGATAATCTCACCACTTTTGTTGAACTTTTGTGCATAATCATAACGGTCACCTGTGGAACGGTCATATCCTTTGTAGAAGTCCTGAGAAGAACCTACTGTAGCATAAATGTCCATATTCAGACGGTCCGACAGTCTAAATTGGTACCCTCCGGTGATGCCCAATATGAAAGAATATCCTTTTTGGTAGAGGTTGGAAGTGATAAAAGTTTTTCCACGGTCATCCGTAACAGGATTATCAGACCAATAGCTCCATTTCTGAGCATTGAAAGCAGAGACTGCTATGTTTGCACCAACGTAGAAGCCCTTGAATGCCTGATTAAAATAATATCTTCCTTCAGCGGAAAGTGAGTAATACTGCATTTCATGTCCGGCAAAAGATTTCCATGGAGAAACCAGAACGTCACCCTGCAGAGTAATTTTTGATGTTAATTGTTTTTCAACACCCACGTTGATCACTCCGATTGGAGCTAAAAGTGCATTTCCTTTAATGTACAGACTTTTTTCCTGTTCCTGTTCCTGAGCTGTAAGGGCTCCTACAGAAAGGAGTGCGATAGTGGTCGTAAGAAATTTGTGTTTCAGCATTATTTTATTTGTTTCAGTAATTCTTCTGCGAGTTTGGAATCTTTTCCAGTCTGAGTGGCCATATTTCTGGACATTTCAGCATAGTTTTGGGCCATTTCCTTGTTCCCGGTCAGGAAATAAAGCTTTGCAAGAATATAAGTATTTTCCGGTGTTTCACCACGCATCACAGATTTTTCAGCCCATTCTGAGGCTTTCTTTAATGATGCAGGATTTTTGATGTGATCACCGAATACCCATGCTGCTCTTAGCAGTTCATTAGGCTCGAATGCATCGGAATTTTTGTAATACTCTAATGCTGCTTTTTCAAATTCAGGGAAATTGGCATTTTGCTCGTAGTAACTGAGTTTCGTCTGGTTTAGTTTAGATTGAGCGAGTTGTTTTCCTACTAACGGCTCGGCCGTTTTCATGAAATACTCCTCGTTGATTCTCTTATTTTTATCATCAATAGATTGCTCTACGATTTTTGAAAGTTTAAGCTGATTGTCAAATTCACTATAGGTTTCCTCAGGCAGATATTTGATGATATCAGCTTTTCTGGATGTAAAGGTGCTGTAGTTTTTGTCTTCCGTAGATTTTACAAAGAATAGAAGAAGGCCTATTTCATCTTTCGAAATTTCTTCAGTTTTCTTTTTATTTTCAAAATAGCGCTCGGAAGCTTTTATAGCAAAATCATAATCTGAAGAAGAATTCAGCCTCATAATATTGGTAAGGAATTCCGGATCTTTTTCTCCTTTGGCAAAGCGCTCTTTTAAAGAACCTTTTGAATTCCCCGGAGAATTGATGTCCTGAGCCATAGCCACAAACATACTTTCCTCCATATATCCAGTGTTTTGGGAAACCAGTTCACCTTCACCATTCAGGAACAGATAAGTAGGATAGGAGCGCACTCCGTACTTAGCAGCGATTTCTCTTCCTTCG
Source organism: Chryseobacterium sp. OV279 (assembly GCF_900128945.1). Taxonomy (GTDB): domain Bacteria; phylum Bacteroidota; class Bacteroidia; order Flavobacteriales; family Weeksellaceae; genus Chryseobacterium. Next base: position 1,047,812 of record NZ_FQUD01000001.1, read on the forward strand.
CCTTTCTCCATATCGAATCGGGCATTCACAAAGTTGGCATTGAAATAATCTCCGACAGATTTTTTAGTAAATACGTTCTTTTCCATCATTTTGCATGGTCCGCACCATGTCGTATAGGCGTCCACGAAAACAAGTTTCTTTTCTTTTTTTGCCTTTGCTATGACGTCTTTGAACGGTAATTCCTGAAACTGTATAGCTTCCTGAGCCATGATAACGGCAGAGCAGAAAACAAATACCCCGGAGATGATCTTCTTCATTTTCAAATTAGATTTGTAGGCGAAGATAGTTATTTTCCAAATTATAGAAGACGATTTTGTGTCGGAAGGCTCTATATTAACGAATTTTAAGACTGCAGGGATTTTCTTAAAATAAAATAAACAGGCCGAAACCTGTTTACTGTTTTTTTATTACTTTTAAAATCAATAGCTCACTAAGAAACAGCTTCTACTGCTTCCTTGATCAGTTCTGTGATTTCCTTTGGATGCGTAGCCAATGAAGCGTGGCTGGCGTCTAGATGGATGATTTTCTTAGCATTCATTCTTTCTGCCATTTCCTTTTCCGTAGCTGGTGGAATCATTCTGTCATTATCAGAAACCTGGTACCAGCTTGGTTTTGTCTTCCATGCAGGTTCTCCGGCTTCAGCAGCGAAAATGCTTCCGTGAATTGGTTTTTGAGATAAAGACATCACCACTGAATCTTCAGGGTTTAGATCCTGAGCGAAACTTTCATGGAATTTGTCATACTTAATCCATAAAAATCCTTTTTCGTCCGGAACGATATTCGCTCCTCCCGCAGGCTGTTCTCTGCGTCCGAAAATACCACCTAAGCTTTCTCCTTTGTCGGGAGCAAAGGCAGCAATATAAACCAGTCCTACTACTTTATCATGATTTCCAGCTCCTGAAATTACGGCGCCTCCGTAAGAATGTCCTACCAAAAGAACTTTCCCTTCCTGTAAGTCAATCAGATCTTTTGTTTTCTGAATATCATCATCCATAGAAGTCAATGGATTCTGAACACTGCGTACTTTGTAGCCTTCGCTGTGAAGATTTTCAATAACGTGTCTCCAGTGAGATCCGTCTCCCCAAGCTCCGTGAACTAAAATAATTGTTACATTTTTGTTTTCCATATTTTTATTCTTTACATTTTGTATCACAAATTTAGGAGTATACTTTCTAAAAAATGTTCACTTTAGTTAACGTTTTAAAGTTCTGTTCCGGATTCTGCTCAGTGATTGTGGTTTTACTCCGAGATAACTCGCGATATGCTTCTGGGCGACCAATTGAAAGATCTTGGGATTCTCTGTCAGCAGGTTGTTATACCGTCTTTCAGGAGAATAATAGAGAAGTTCTTCGATTCTTTTTTTGGCATTCAGATAAATAACTTCCGTCATTTTTCTCCCAAATTCCTGCCAGTACGCATCTTTTTTATAAAGTTTCTGAAGATCATCTTTATGAAGCAAAAGAACCTCCGAATCTTTAACCGCTTTGATATTCATCTTTGATCTGGTATGACAAAGAATGCTTTCATAGTCTGTGAAAAAATAATTATCAAAATGAAAATTGAAATTCACATCCTCACCGCCTTCATTAATATAGAATGTTCGCATAAAACCACTTTTGAGAAAGCCCAGATACTGACATTCTTCACCTTCTTTCAGGAAAAAATCAGTTTTTTTGTAAACGGTTTCATGTAAATAGCTGCAGAATTCTTCATAGTGCTCTTCGTCTACCAGAAACAGAGGGCCATATTTAGAATATTCATTAAGAATGTTTTTCATATTGTCAAAGGATGATGTGAGAGCAGGCTTGAATATTTTAATTAAAACAAACATACTTCACAACTAAATTATTAAAAACTAAACGAAAATTAGAAAATAATATATGAAGTTTTATAAAATAGGGGCTGGTGAACGATTAATTGTCAATTGTGAATCGTCAATTGTGAATTTTACTAGCTGCCTATCATTGACTATTGACTTGCGGAGCAAAATTGACTTTTCACATGGGGTCTATTGTCAATAGTAAATCGTCAATTCTGAATTTTACTACCAGTTTATGAGTAACGATTGACTTTTCACATTAAAATGTATTGTGAGTGAATTTGCTTCAAAATAATATCTATTTTTGTCGCAACACTATTAATCATCATTTACTTAACAAAATACTGAAGCTTTTCTATGCTTTTTCTGTCCGGAGTTTTTCTAGCCTTCTTCTTAGCTTTTCTTTTGATTACAAAGAGAAATAAAAGTGCTGCAGATCTTCTGTTGTCAGCTTGGCTTTTGGCTATCGGACTGAATCTGGCAGGGCATTACATGCTTCTAACGAATCAGTATACGCTTTATCCGTCGTTTGTTTTTTTTGGATTTTCACTTCCTTTGGTGTATGGCCCGTTTTTATATCTGTATATTAAAAGACAGACTTCTCCCAAGCCGTTTTCGTGGAAATATCTGCTGCATTTTGTGCCGCTTATTTTGTGTAATCTTTTATTTCTGTCATTTTACATGGCTCCGTTTGCAGAAAGGGTAGAGATATTCAAACATCACGGAAGAGAGTTTGAGACGGAAATGTTTCTGAAACTGTATTCTATTTATCTTTCGGGAATTGTTTATGTGGTCCTTTCGTTTTCGGCTTTGTATCGTTTCAGGAGAAATATGGTTCAGCAGTTTTCCAACACAGAAAAAATTAACTTTAACTGGCTGCTGTATCTTATTATTTGGATTGCTGTGATTTGGGGACTTGTGCTCTTTACTGAACAGGTGAATGTTATTTATGGGGCGGTAACCATATTTATTCTGTGGTTGGGCTATTTTGGGATTAAGCAGGTTCAGGTGTTTAATCAGTCGGCGTCTGTTTTAGTGGGTAGTCCTGTAAATTCAGACCTTATTTTTGAAAATAATAATGAAGAAGAAGCGATAGTTTTAACTGAAAAGAAATACCAGAAATCAAGTTTGACGGAAGAAAATATTGATGATATTCATGTAAGGTTAATAAATCTTTTGAATCGTGAAAAGCCGTTTATCAATCCGAATCTTACACTGAATGAGCTTGCAACCATGCTGAATGCCCATCCGAATTATCTTTCACAAGTGATCAATTCTAAAGAAGGAAAAAACTTCTACGAGCTCATCAATGAAAAAAGGATAGAGGAATTTCTAAACAGGATATCACAACCTGAAAGCAGACAGTATACATTGCTTTCTATCGCTTTTGAATGCGGTTTTAATTCCAAAACATCTTTCAACCGGAATTTTAAAAAATATACAGGAGTTACTCCCAGTGAGTACCAGAAAACACCCTGATCTCAGGGTTCAACTTTCAGGGGAAAGGTTTCATATTTCATAAGTGTTTTTAAATCAATATATTGTATAATTGGTTTTATAGGTCTCAACCTTCCTGTTGGGGCGATTGGCTGTGGGGAATGGTGAATCTTTGCATCATAATTTTTAAACCTTAAAGTATGACAGCTTTTAAAAAAAGGAATGCCGTTCTGGCCACCTTCACCATTTTTACTTTGTTATTTTCCTGCACGGACGGACGGACCATTGACGAACCCGGAAATCTGGTTCCTAAAACGGTAGATCAGGATTCTTCGTTACCATCCATTTATGCTAATGGTGCTATGCTTCATTCTGAGGCTTTCGGTCCAAAAAACGGAACCATTGTTATTGCCCTTCATGGCGGTCCCGGCGGAGATTACCGTTACCTTCTCAATGGAAAAGACCTTGCTGCGGAAGGTTTTCGTGTGGTATTTTATGATCAGAGAGGTTCAGGACTTTCCCAGCGGTTTTCCAAGAAGTCTTATACATCTCTGGGAGCAGGAGCAATGGATTTGATTTATAATGAATTGCATGCCGTTATTGCCCATTACCGCAAAACGCCGGGACAAAAAGTAGTTCTGTTTGGGCATTCCTGGGGAGCGATACTGGCTTCCGGATACGCCGGAAAATATCCGGATGATATTCAGGGGCTGATTTTATGCGAACCTGGCGGACTTAAATGGAATGATATTGAAGATTACGTGAAAGAATCCAGATCATTCAAGCTGTGGAGTGAAATTCTCAATGATGCAGCTTATATGGATCAGTTTATTTCAGGGAAAGAAGATCAGCATGAGATCTTGGACTATAAAATGTCGATGCTTGCCTCCAAAAATGATATCACCGGAGAAGGTGATTTTGATTCAAGTATGAGCTGGAGAAGCGGAGCCGTGATTATGGATGCGCTCTTTGATATTGGTGAGCAATACAATATTGATTTTTCTCAGGGAATTCAGAATTACAACGGGCCTGTCTTATTCTTTTACAGTGAGCGAAATAAAGCTTATCCGGATTCCTGGGCTCAAAAAATTACGGCAAGTTATCACAATCCTTCTATTGTAAAAGTATCAGGAGTTGGTCATGATGGGATCGTTACGAATTCCAGCGCCTGGAACAATCAGACAAAACCAAAAATAATCAATCTTATCAACGGTCTTTAATATAACACAAATGAAGAATACAATATATAAAACAGTCCTCTTTCTGGGCCTGATGCTAAACACTGTAAATGCGCAGGTTATCAATTGGGCTAATGCCGGTAAAGAAAAACATATTCTCAATGCCAATATTGGAGCTGAGTACGGAGTGGTTTTCGGTCTTGGTTATGCCTATAAATTGAACTGTAAATTGTTTCCGGTGATGGTAGGTGCTGAGTTTTCTATTCCTTCCGGAAATACACTGCTGGATGATTATAAAACAAAGGCCGGAGCTAATGTAAGATGGATCAAGGTTCATGACTTTCAGTTTTCCACAAGAGTTCAGGGTGTTTTCAGGCGGTTTGAAAATGAGAATGCAGCCATAACGAATTTCGGACTGGATATGGCCGGAGTCGTAGGCTATTACAGACCCAAATGGTTTGGTGGAGTGGAAGTGGGGTTTGATAAAGCGATTGTTACTCACTTTAAGCATTCCAAACATTACAAAGACATTTATCCTGAAGTCAAAAATGGATGGTATGAACCGGCAACAGGTGGAAATTTTTATTATGGTGCTCAGGGCGGATATTCTTTCGGAAATCAAGATATCTATTTAAAATTCGGAAATCTGGTTTCGCAGGATTTTAAAACGAAGCCTTTGATTCCTTTTTATGTTCAGATCGGGTATAACTATAAATTGTAGAAGCGTTGATGTAAGGGCATAAAAAAACCGCCTTTAATAAGGCGGTTTGTGGTTTCTCCAGGAATCGAACCAGGGACACATGGATTTTCAATCCATTGCTCTACCAACTGAGCTAAGAAACCAATTGTTTCGTTGTTTAACGTGGGTGCAAAAGTATAATATTTTCCAATACCGCGCAACTTTTTTTATCATTTATTTTAAAAAACCACCTTGGGTAGGGTGGTTTTATCTTTCAATGGTTTGGTCATCAGTTATTTGGATTCACTTAAAATTTTCTTTGCATTTTCATTTTCAGGATTCAATTCTAATGATTTTTTATAATTTTCCAAAGCTTCCTTCTTTTGCCCGACTTGTAAAAGCGTTTCCCCATAGCTGTCATACGTGTTCCATGCTTTCGGATAGAGCTGAGTATTTAATTTAAAGATCTTCAGGGCATCATCTGTTTTTTTCTCACGAATCAGCTGGTAACCGAAACTATTTATCTGGCTTTCACTGACATTATATACAGACTGGATCCCTTTTTTATGTTCTGATTTAATGAGAATAATGAGTTTATCAACAGATTTTTCAGAAGCGTAAGCGTCATTTAATGGAGTCTGATTCATTTCCCTTTCTTTTTGTTCCTGCTCCTTTAGGGTTTCTACGCGGTAATATTTTCTCTGTTCGTCAGTGATTTTTGAAGGATCCATCTTGTATCTGGCCCATTTGCCATTCGTGGTTTTATCTTTGAAGAATTGTGTTCCATAGATCTGAGGCTTCTTTTTGTACATAAGATCTCTGTCTACTGCAGCGGCATACCACCATCTGTTCAGACTCGGATCCATTTTTAGTGCATTTTCAAAGCTTTTGACTGCCATTCCAGAAGAAATGGTATCTCCGCCATGCTGGAAGACGATACCGGAGTTAAAATGGTCTTTTGCAGTTTTTACTTTATCTTCCTTTAACAGGGTGAAAATTCTGACACGTCTCAGGCTGTCTTCCTTACTTACGACTTCCCAGTTGATTGGACTTGTTTTCCTTGCATTCTGGTCATCATCTGCCATTTTCTGAAGTTCAGGGTTGTCAGTGACCTGTGAAAATGTTTTTACGGCAAATAGGAGCAAAAGAAAAGTCAGGAAGTGAATCTTTTTGTTCATATATTTTGAATTTGATTAATGAGTGTGGTGGCGTAAATGTATAAAAATATTACATTCCGAAGTATGAAATGTATTATAGGTGGAAATCTCATCTAAAACTTAATATTCTTTAGGCTTAAGAGAATCTTAATGGTTTGAATTTTTGCTTCCACAGATGATACTGATAAAGGAGTTTGCAAAGTAAGAATTTGCATCATCTCCATAATCTGCGCGAGATTCTTAAATTATATAATCTGTACCCATTTTCTTCATCAGAATCAATAAAATTGATTCCTCCTTTGCTTCCCTTCCCTTTATAAATGGGATACTCATTTTCTTTGCGTGGTAAAAACTTTATTTGCTCCCCAGGTATGGCAGGTGATCCAAAAAAATAAAAAAATTTCATGATTAATAAGCACAAAAAAACCTCTAAAATGAATTAGAGGTTTTAAAGTGGTTTCTCCAGGAATCGAACCAGGGACACATGGATTTTCAATCCATTGCTCTACCAACTGAGCTAAGAAACCATTATATTTTTGTTGACTTACTTCGTTGTTTTAAAGTGATGCAAAAGTAGTAAGTTTTCTTATATGAAGCAAGTATTCACCGTACTTTTTTTTAATAAAAATAAAACTTACTGATTTTCAGCTGAATTATTTTCCTGTTCTTTTCTGATATGATCGCTCATCTCCTCCAATACAGGCTTGATCGTACTTTCCGGAAGATCACTGATTCGGATGTACATTAATCCGTCGATGGCATCATTGAAGTTCGGGTCTACATTAAAAGCAATTACTTTAGCGTTCTGCTTGATGTATTTTTTAATCAGAACAGGCAGTCTCAATTCCGGTTCAAGGTCATCAATGATCTTGTCCAGCTTATTAAGATCAGATTCCATTTCTTCAAAAAAGATATTTTTATCCCTGTCGCGCAGTTTTACTTTATATTCATTTTTAGGTGTGATATATTGAGCAACTGCTGAATCGAAATAATTCGAACGCATGAATTCAATCATCAGAGATTTGGAAAATTCTGAGAACTTATTGGAAATACTTACACCGCCCATCAGGAATTTATGATCGGAATTTCTTAAGCATACATGCACAATTCCTCTCCATAAAAGGAAAAGAGGAAGTGGTTTCTGCTGATATTCCTCACAGATGTAGGCACGGCCCATTTCGATCACTTTTTTGAAGAACGGGTGGATGTCCTGCTCAAACTCAAATAAAGAGCTTGTATAGAATCCTTTGATACCATATTTCTTCATGACTTCTTTACCCAAAGCCATTCTGTAAGCTCCGGCAAGTTTCTCCGCACTGCTGTCCCAAAGGAAAAGGTGGTGATAATGCTTGTCGTATTCATCAAGGTCGAAGGGTAGATTACTTCCTTCACCTACAGCACGGAAAGTAAGCTCTCTCTGGCGCCCGATTTCTCTCATAACCGAAGGGATTTCCTCATAAGTCGTGAAATAAATCTCGTAGTTTCCGTTACTGAAAAGCATTTTATCCGTTCCTTTCAGTCTGTTGATATCCTTAAGAATGTCTTCTTTTGGAGTTTCGTCAATGATATTCTGAACGATGTTTTCTTCTTTTAAAAGAGGAAATTTAACCGTTAAATTTTTAAGATTGATGCTCTGTGCCAATGATTTTCTCTTTTCGTAGTAAGATTTCATCATATACACTTTACGCTTCAGAAACTCACCGAGTTCTTCAATGGTTTCACTTTCATCCATTGCTTTCACCGTGATGGGTTTTCCAATCCTGATTCTGATAGGTTTCTCCCTGTCATTCATCATTTCGGCAGGAAGCATCAGCGTCTGTAAACTTGGGTGAAGCTTGGCTACCTGATAAAATAGACGGCTGTTTTTGGCATGAAAATACAAAGGAACTACCGGTACTTTGGCCATTCTGACCAGCTTAAGCGCAGGTTTTTCCCATTCTCTGTCGAGGATTTCTCCGTAAGGGTTGTTTTTATTGGAAACTTCTCCGGCAGGGAAAATTCCCACACATCCTCCGTTCTGAAGGTGTTTCAGGGTTTCACGCATTCCCGAAGTACTGCTGTACGCTTCCTTTCTGTTCTCAAAAGGATTCACAGAGATCACATACGGTTCCATAGGTTTGATCTTCTCCAGAAGAAAATTTCCCATGACCTTAAAATCCGGACGTACTTCTGAGAGGATTTTACACATTAAAATTCCGTCGATGGCACCCAGCGGATGATTCGAAACCAGAATGAACGGTCCTGTCTTGGGAACTTTTGCAAGATCTTCCTCAAAAGCGATATAACTTAAGTTTCTTTCTCTTACAAATGAGTCGAAAAAGTCTTTGCCTTCTTTATCTTTTAGTTTATCGTATAATCTATTAACTTCATTTATTTTGGCAATGCTCATCACGGCAGATGCTACCGGGTTTTTCAGGAACCCGATTTTGCTTAAGCCGGAAGCTGTGATAAGATCGTTTTTCGAAATTAAACTCATATGTGTTTAGTCGCAGTTAAAATTATTGTGTTACCATTTGAACCGTATTTTTGGAAATCTGTTCCAATAATACATTTTTTTCCTGGTAAAATTTGTCAATATGATCCATTTTCGCATTTCTTACTGTGAATAAAGATACATTTTTAACCGCTTTGGTTTTAAATATTTTTTGAAGTTCTTCATTAAGCTCATCTACATGGTCAAATTTATCTTCCAGACACAAAGCCAGTGAGATAGCTGAATTCTGCATCAGAGACACTTTGATTTTATATTTGGAAAGGTACCCGAAAATAAGACTCATATGATCTTCTGCAATGAATGAGAAGTCTCTGGTTGAAATTTTTAGCAGGACCTGATTTTCTTTTAAAATATAGGATTCTTCATGCTGATTGTGGTCTGAAGCTCCTACTTTGGTTCCTTCTTTGGTAGGATCTACGAAAGATTTTACATAAAAAGGAATCGCTTTTTGCTGAAGTGGCTGTAGCGTTTTTGGGTGAATGACACTGGCTCCGTAATAAGCCAATTCAATTGCTTCCTCGTAAGAGATATTGGAAAGAAGGGTCACATCACTGAACTTTCTCGGATCTCCGGTCATTACTCCCGGTACATCTTTCCAGATTGTCATGGCATCTGCATTCAGACAATAGGCGAAAATAGCGGCAGAATAGTCAGAACCCTCTCTTCCTAAAGTAACCGTGAAATTATTATCATCAGACCCAATGAATCCCTGCGTTACATAACATATTTCAGGATTTAAAGTGGCGATAAATTCCTCTGTTTTTGCCCAGTCTACCGTACCTTCCTGATAAGAATTATCGGTTTTGATATAATCTCTGGCATCCAGCCACTGATTGGTAAACTGAATTTCATTCAGGTATTCACTTAAGATTTTTGTAGAGATCATTTCCCCACAGCTTACCACCTGGTCATAGACGAAGCTGTAATTAGGAGATTTGTTTCTTCGTAAAAAAGAATCGATGTCATCGAAAAATACATTGATCTCAGCAAAAACGGCGTGGTTTTCAGGAAACAGCCCGTCCGCAATTTCAATGTGTTTTCGTTTTATCTTTTCAATCTCAGTTTGATAGTTATCCTTCTTGAAATAAAGCTCTACCACTTTTTCCAATTCATTCGTCGTCTTGCCCATTGCTGAAATAACCAGCAAACACTTGGCAAATCCCTGGCTTTGTAAAACCATAGACACATTTTTTACACTCTCGGCATCTTTCACAGATGCTCCACCAAACTTGAAAATTTTCATTAATTTGTTTAAAATAAAATTGTTAGATTAAAAATTACATGAGTTTTTTACGGAGGTCAAAATTATAAATTTACAACGAGATATGAAAGTATCCGGCCGTTGGAAGGAATTAAGATTTTATTAAAATTGAGACTTGACGGGAATTATCAGAATTTTATTGATTTATTGTCATCAAATGGGGATTAATATCGAAGTGGAAAATTTAAGCGTACCTTTCATGTGTGTTTGTATTGTATTGGTATACAGTCATTAAGGTCTTTTCTGATAAAAACTTTATTTCTCGGATAAATTTTCCGAAATTTGGGGAAAACGTAAAAAGAAAAATATGTCAAATCAACCATTACAGACTTTAGGAGAATTTCTTATAGATAAGCAGGACGATTTTCAGTATTCTACAGGTGAATTTTCCCGTCTTCTGAGCGCTATAAGATTGGCTTCGAAAGTGGTAAACAGAGAAGTAAATAAAGCCGGAATTGTAGATATTACAGGAGCTGCCGGTAACCAGAATATTCAGGGGGAAGAACAGCAGAAACTGGATGTGATTGCCAATGAAATTTTTATTACGGCTTTGTCTCAGAGAGAGGTGGTTTGTGGTATTGCTTCTGAGGAAAATGATGATTTTATTGACATTAAATGCGGTGAAAACGGTCATTTAAGTAAATATGTAGTACTGATTGATCCTTTGGACGGATCTTCAAATATCGATGTCAACGTTTCTGTAGGAACTATTTTCTCTATTTACAGAAGAGTAACGGAACCGGGAACTCCGGTACAGCTGGAAGATTTCCTTCAAAAAGGAATCAACCAGATCGCTGCAGGATATGTGATCTACGGTTCTTCTACCATGATTGTGTACACTACAGGAAATGGAGTGAACGGATTTACTTTGGACCCATCACTGGGAACCTATTATCTTTCCCACCCGAATATGACATTTCCTACGAGCGGAAAAATTTATTCCATCAACGAAGGAAACTATATCAAATTTCCTCAGGGTGTAAAAAATTATCTAAAGTATTGCCAGATGGAGGAAGGAGATCGTCCTTACACTTCAAGATACATCGGTTCTTTAGTGGCAGATTTCCACAGAAATATGCTGAAAGGGGGAATCTATATTTATCCTTCTTATTCTCAGGCTCCAAACGGAAAACTGAGATTACTGTATGAGTGTAATCCTATGGCATTCCTTGCTGAACAGGCCGGAGGAAAAGCTACAGACGGATTCAGAAGAATTCTTGAAGTAGAGCCTACAGAGCTTCACCAGAGAATTCCGTTTTTCTGCGGAAGTATCAACATGGTGGAAAAAGCAGAGGAATTTATGAGGATCGACAGTGTAAAATAATGACAGCAAAATATTCCAGATATTTATTAGAATTCAAACGCCCGAGCGGAACATCTCGCGGCGTTTTGCATGTAAAGGAAACCTTTATTCTCGAAGTTGAAGACAACGGGGAAAAAGGAACAGGAGAGTGTGCCGTGTTCAGAGGATTGAGTTTTGATGACCGGCCGGATTATGAGGAAAAACTACAGTGGCTTTGTGAAAATATCAATCAGGATGCTTTGTATTTAAAAGAAGAGCTGAAAGAGTTTCCATCGATATGGTTTGGATATGAGCAGGCCGTTTTGAACTTAAAGCATGGAGATCATCTGTATTTTCCAAGTGAATTTACGGAAGGAAAATCGGCGATTGTCATCAACGGACTGATCTGGATGGGAGATGTTCAGTATATGGAAGAACAGATCCGCGAAAAACTTGAAAACGGTTTTCACTGCATCAAACTGAAAATCGGAGTAGATTGGGAATCTGAACATAAGGTTCTTCAGAAATTAAGAGAGAAATTTTCAAAAGATCAGCTTGAGCTTCGTGTAGATGCCAACGGCGGGTTCAATAGGGCAGAGGCAGAGATTGTTTTACAGCAGCTTGCCGATCTTCATATTCATTCTATTGAACAGCCGATAAAAGCAGGTAATTGGGCTGATATGGCATCATTATGTGCGATAACGCCAACTCCTATTGCTTTAGATGAGGAACTGATCGGAATTACAGATCTTGTTGAAAAGAAAATACTTTTGGAAACCATCAAGCCACAATATATTATTCTAAAACCAGCATTGGTTGGTGGTTTTGCAGGTTCAGACGAATGGATTTCTCTGGCAGAAGAACAGAATATCGGCTGGTGGATCACTTCCGCCCTGGAAAGTAATATTGGGCTGAATGCCATCGCACAGTATACCTTCACAAAAAAAAGTCCGATGCCACAAGGTTTGGGCACCGGATCTTTATTTGTAAATAATTTTGAATCAGTTTTGGAACTCAGAAATGAGCTGTTGTGGTTCAAAATATAATGGATGAATTGATATTTATGCAAATGGAGGAGGAGCGTCTTCGCAAGTTGGATTGCTTGAGTGTTCAGCATCCCATGATCTGCAGCATCTTTTTCTTGGATCCCAGCTGTTGCAGCCCAGTGGAACAAGCCCTCCTTTAATTGTTTTTAATTCTCCCTTTTCAAGTTTTCTCATGTTGTCGCTTAACTTTTTCATAATAAAGATTTTAATTTGTTTAGTGAAGTAAATTTCAATCTCTTTTTTTTATTACGCAAGAATTTAACTTAAATTAACTAAATTCACCTTCCGGGGACTTGTTGATTATGTGATATCATTTTCTTTACAGGGAGAATCATAGATTGTATATAAAAAATAATTTTGCTTCCATATGGGAAAATGGAAGTCAACAGGTATTCGAAGATAGTCTAAAGTAGTATTATGGTCGGATAGTTTTTGTTTTTTAAAGGGTTAATGTTTGTCAATTAAATCACGTCTTTTACGAAAATTGCTTTCTTAATATAATTCAATAAATAAGAAAACTTGCTTTTTATTCTTTTCATGATGAAATTTGTATTTCTCTGTTTAATGAAAATTTACAATCTTTGTGCCAATTTAAACACAAGTTTAAAGTTTAACATATGATTCATTTCATGGTCTGTTTTTTAATATATTGTTAAGAAATAATTGTGAATGTATTTTCGTTATCCTTTGATCTTCCGGTGATTAAGTTCCGGTCTACACCATATAGATTCTGGTAAATATCCTTCTGTACCATTGAGCTGGAAAGGTATCCCCAATGATTTCCTACTTCATATTTAAAGCTGTTGAGCACATCATCCTCCACAAAAGTGCAGTCAATAATGGAGACAATATCTTTGAATTTTTCAATATCACCCGGTCCGTTTTTACCCAATCTCGGCGTCAGAATATTTTTGGTGAACTGTGAAATTCCCAATATCGTATCTTTCCTGTTTAAATAGATAGAAACACGATTGGCGAGCAGCGGAAGTTTATTGAATGAGTCTTCCGAATCTTCGAACACTTTATAGGTGACATCCGCATTTAAAAGAAGGACCTGATCGATTACGCGAAGAATATTTTCCTTTTTTAAGCTGTACAGCATACTTTGAAGCACTCTGTTTCCCATGGAATGCGCCATCAGATGTATCCTCTGATTGCAGGGAGCCAGATCACGGTTCGAAAAAATATCTTTTAAAAACTGAGTGTAAAAATAGAAAAGTCTCATCAGGGAAGATCCTGAATTGATGCTTGATGCCTTATCGTCAAAATAAGTCAGAGGAACAATGCTGCTTGAAGCAGGCCAGCTTACGAACAGAATATGCTCTACCGGTGATGCCGGATTATCGATGAACAGTTTTTTAAGATCAATCATGGCTTTTAATTCATCATCAAAATCATAGGCATAACCATGGATGAAGATCAAAACATCACTTCTGTCTTTTGTAGACGACATATTCTTATAGAGTTCATAGAACATTCGCTGGGTTCCGCCGAGGTTATTGGCTGTAAGCGTAGATTTCTTAATGCCTTTTTCGTTCTGTAAAACTTCCAGGACATCCTGATAGCCTTGTTTTTCGGGCTCAGAGAATAATTTGTAGTTTAAAATATTCCTGTTGGTGTAGTCTTTCTTCTTTTTGGCTGCTGCAGTAGGCTCTTTATAGGTGTCAAAATCACATTTTGCGATTCTGAAATTGGGAATAGAGTATTCATCATTAGAAAATGAGTCTACTTTTTCGCCCTTATGACGGACGATCTTACGATTGCTTAGGATATAAACAGCCATATTCAGTAATTTTTACAAACGGTTTTTAGTTTTAACTAAATTAATGAAAAATATTGAATTATCATCAGTTTTGCTTTTAAATTATCATTTTCGTAAGCCCTAAATTTTCCTTAACTTTGTAAAACTTTTTTTGCATACAATAAAAGCTAATTTAATAATGGAAGAAGAAAAAAAATCACTCAATTTTATTGAGCAAATTATTGAAGATGATATGGCAAACGGACTGAATAAAGATCAGATTCGTTTCCGTTTTCCCCCTGAACCTAATGGATACCTGCATATTGGCCACACAAAAGCCATCTGCATCAACTTTGGGCTGGGTGAAAAGTACAACGCTCCCGTAAACCTTCGTTTCGACGATACGAACCCTGAAAAAGAAGAGCAGGAATTCGTAGATTCTATCAAGAAAGATGTTGAATGGCTGGGTTTCAAATGGGATAAAGAGCTATATGCATCCGACTACTTCCAGCAGCTTTATGAATGGGCCGTACAGATGATCAAAGAAGGAAAAGCTTACGTAGATGAGCAGCCGTCTGAGGTAATCACTGAGCAGAGAAAGAATCCGGCAGAACCTGGAATTGAGTCGCCGTTCAGAAACCGTCCGGTAGAAGAATCCCTTGATCTGTTCGAAAGAATGAAGAACGGAGAATTTGAAGAAGGGGCAATGTCTCTTCGTGCGCAGATCGATATGGTTTCTCCGAATATGAACTTACGTGATCCTGTGATGTACAGAATCCTGAAAAGACCTCACCACAGAACAGGGACAACATGGAAAATTTATCCTATGTACGACTGGGCGCATGGTGAATCCGATTATCTGGAGCAAGTTTCACACTCATTATGTTCATTGGAATTTGAAAACCACAGACCACTTTATAACTGGTAT
Organism: Chryseobacterium sp. OV279; assembly: GCF_900128945.1. GTDB lineage: Bacteria > Bacteroidota > Bacteroidia > Flavobacteriales > Weeksellaceae > Chryseobacterium. The sequence goes on from NZ_FQUD01000001.1 coordinate 1,062,834, forward strand.
CTGGAGCAGGTATATGATGAATCTAAAATAGCACCGAAGCAGAGAGAATTCGCAAGAATGAATGTCTCTTATATGATCACGTCTAAAAGAAAATTACAGAGACTGGTTGCTGAAAATGCGGTAACAGGTTGGGACGATCCGAGAATGCCTACGATCTCAGGAATGAGAAGAAAAGGATTCACGCCGACATCCATTAAAAACTTCATTGAAAAAGTAGGAGTTGCGAAAAGAGAAAACCTGATCGAGATCCAATTGCTTGATTTCTGTGTTCGTGAAGATTTGAACAAGGTGGCGAAACGTGTAATGGCAGTGGTAGATCCGGTAAAACTGGTGATTGAAAACTATCCTGAAGGCAAGGAAGAATGGCTTGAAACTGAAAATAATCCTGAACAGGAAAATGCAGGGACAAGAGAAGTTCCTTTCTCAAGAGAATTATATATTGAAAGAGAAGACTTTAAGGAAGAAGCGAATAATAAGTTCTTCAGACTGAAATTAGGCGGAGAAGTTCGTTTGAAATCAGCATATATTATCAAAGCGGAAAGAGTTGAAAAGGATGAAAACGGTGAGATCACTACGATCTACGCCAGTTATGATGAAAAGAGCAAGTCAGGAAGCGGAACGGAAGAAAGTCTGAGAAAAGTAAAAGGTACACTTCACTGGGTATCTGCTACTCATGCTATTCCGGTAGATGTGAGAATTTATGACAAACTCTTTACAGTAGAGCAGCCGGATGCAGAAAAGGATGTAGATTTCCTTAACTTCATTAATCCGGAATCTGTAACTACGATTAAAGGATTTGCTGAACCAAGCTTAAAAGATGTAGCCATAGGTGAGCCACTTCAGTTCCAGAGAATCGGGTACTTTACAAAAGACCAGGATTCTACGGATTCTAATCTGGTATTTAACCGTACTGTAACGTTGAAAGATTCTTTCAAACCGGAATAATTTTTATCCGGAATAAAAAACATAAAAAGCCCAGCTGAAATAGTTCAGCTGGGTTTTTATTTGTCAGTACAGTTACTTAGATATCTCCGTAATACAGTTTTGCACTCATTCCGGCATATCCTCCGCACATCGTATGTTCAATGTAAAGAGTAATACCTACCATAGGTTTTTTGTAGGCTCTCATAAACTCTTCTATTCTCAAAAACAGCACATGCATTACTGCTGTAGCAGTAGCAGCACTGATATAGGTTTGAGGAACGAAATCGTAATATGGTTGGTTAGGATAAATATTGATGGTTGCTTTATTAATGGCAGGATCATTTTCAAGATCAACAATCTTTGAGGTATTGAATTTGATCAGATCCGGCGATAATAAATATTCAGTGGTGATGTGTTTCTGCAGGGCAACAAAATACCAATCGTCTGCCGGCAACGAAGTATTGCTGTTAGGTGTCTGCGAATACCATTTTGGAGTAGTTATAGTAGGGTGATGTACCGGCAGCTGATTATTGTAAACAGGCGTATTGGTAAGATTAGCCAGACGACATTTTGCTAAATCTTCCGGGGTCAAGTAATAGATCTGACTTCCTTCACCTGCATTTTTTGAAGCGGATGGTGATGTCATATTAATGTTGGTGTCTTCAGACATCGTTACGCTGTCTGTGCTGCATGAATTAGCAACAAATAAAAAAGTGAATGCAGAAACTGCAAGTGAGATGATTTTAATTTTTTTCATGGGACTATAGTTTTAAAAATGTACGCCGCAAATGTAGTCCATAAGAGTATAAATCCCAATGGAAGGAGATAGTTTTGCATATGATACATATCACTTTATTTAGACTAATTAAAAACAATAAAATTAAGAAACAAGATTTAATTTAATTCTTACACCAGACAGATACCCCGAATGAAAATAAGCTGATAACGCTCCGATTTTAAATATTAGACCCATAAAAACCGGACTGATATAATCTGTCCGGTTTTATTGACTGTTTAAGACTGTTTCATCAAATTTTCGAAAAACTATTGAAAATTAATGTCATATACTAACCTCCAGCCTCTTATCCTTTCACTCCTTTGATCCAGTCATGAAATTTACCGAACTGTTCCATAATAAAAGATTCATGGTCTTCTTTTTCTTCCGGACGGTCTACCAGAATATGCTCAAAGTAGCTTCCTTTCAATACTTTTCTTAAAAGACCTTCCCCAATGAATGGTTTGTAGTCGTTCAAAGCTTGGGTAGCTTTTAATAAATGTCTGATGTCATATTGTAGCGGGTTAATATCTGGAACCTGTTTATTAAGGTTAAGAAGATTATATACTGCAATTCTAGCCGTTCTTACGGAGCTTTCCATAGTAAAGACCACATCGTTATTCGTTTCCACAAACTGTCCTACCAGTCCTAAATTGGTACAGCCTTCCGGAACGACTCTCGGACGGTCGCCCTGAGCTCTTGGCATAAACATAGAAGTAATGTATGGCATAAATGAAATACGGACAATCGTATTTTCCACCACATTATCCAGCTGATCTGTGATTCCCAAATGATAGCACAGCTCTGCAAGGATTTCATTTCCGGTACATTCCGGCATTGTTTTTTTGATGTAGTTTCCTTCTTTGTCCATCAGAAGGGAATATACCCATACTACCAAGATATCATCCGGCTGAGTAGGGAAGTGCGGCTGTCTGTTGCAAGTAAAACTCATCACCCAGTTTGAATCCGTGATTGTAATGATTCCTCCGGTAGCTGTTCTTCCGGAATACGGATCGTTCACACATAATTCTTTTAATTTTTCCGTAAAAGCAGAAGGTCGGCATGTAAGCGTAGCAGATTCCCATGAGGATTTTTCAATGTGACTGCAGAATTTTTCAGGTTTTCCGAAGACTTCTGACTTAGCGGCCAGGTTTTTCCATAGCATCCATCCCGGGCCTTGTCCTGCACTGCTGTTATCTAGTGTGATTTCGGGAGCGGTATTATTGTCGGCATAGAATGTACTTTCGGTCATAGATCCTGTGGTGACAATCACGTAATCTTCTTTTCCGACAGGGATTTTCACTTCTTTGCCATCCTGTTCCGTGATGATGCCTTCCACTGTTTTTCCTTCTGTATTGATATGAATATCGAGATCTTTAACCAAAGTATTAAACTGGATCTGCACTCCTTTTTCAACAAGGAAGTTTTTTAAAGGCGTAACGTAGGTGTCAAACTGATTGTATTTCGGGAATACCAGACAGGAGAAGTCTTTCATTCCGTCGATAGCGTGAAGGAATCTGTGCATATACAGTTTCAGCTCCAATAAACTGTGCCAGTTTTCAAAAGCGAACATAGAGCGCCAGAAGAACCAGAAATTACTGTTAAGGAATGATTCCGCAAAATAATCTTCAATCGTAAGGTCATCAAGCTCCTCTTTTTTCTTTAATAAAAGTTTCACGATGGCCAGCTGGTCCTTTTTCTCAAGTCCGAATTTACTGAAATCCTGGATTTCTCCCTGATTGTGGATCAGTCTCGCTTTGGAATAATTCGGGTCATTATCATTGATCAGACGGTATTCGTCCAAAACACTGTATGGCGCGGGAAGTTCAAGGGCAGGAATATCCTGGAACATATCCCATAAGTTTTCATAGGTCATATCCATTTCACGACCACCTCTGATGATATAGCCGTCTTTTGCATTTCCGGCACCGTCCAGTGAACCTCCTTCAACATTAAGCTGGTCAAGGAAAATAATGTTTTTTCCCGGAACACGTCCGTCACGGATGAAATAATAAGCGGCAGACATTCCTGCGATACCACTTCCTACAATATAAATTTTACTGTTTTCATAGGATTTTAAGGGAATTCCTTTATTACGCTGATAGTTTCCGATTTGGTCTGAAAAAGGCATCGTCTTTTCAGGAGTGTTAATCTGAACTTCTTTACTGGAATCCGGTTCGTGGTTTATTTTTCCGAACTGTTCAGAAGCATTTAAAACCTGGTCGAATTTTGAATTGATCGTACTCATTATGTATTGTTTTAATTAACAGTATAAAGGTACCTCTATTCATTATGCAAGATATATCCCTAATGTCAGAATTACTATCCCCAAATTCTTACGACTGAATATTTTCCCGGTTTCTGTACTCGGAAGGAGAGATGGACGTCTGTTTTTTGAAAAAGCGACCGAAAGCTGATGCGGAATTAAACTGCAGCTCAAAAGCAATCTCCGAAATCGTTATTTCAGGGCTGCCCAGCATCACGTAAGCTTCCTTCAACAGGGCTTCGTCGATGACCTGATGAGGGGTTTTGCCGCTTGCCTTTTTAATGACCTCAATAAGGTATTTGCTGGAAACAAAAAGCTGGTCGGCATAGAACTGAACCGTCCGGTCCTTCCGTATATTTTCCCGGATCAGTTGACTGAACTTTAGAAAAATATCTTTTTTGCCTTCTTCTTTTTCAATACAGCTGTCATTTTCCGTTTCCATAATATCCGCTGTTTCCAGAAGCAGATTGAAAATAATGGTACGGACAATTTCTTCGGTAAATTTTCCCTGCTTTCTGGATTTTTTCTTCAGATAATCCAAAAGGTTCTGCAATAGGGCTGAGTTTTTCTCATTGGTCTTGACAATGCTGTAAGAACCGTTTGAAAACAGATTCATTTTTTCAATGATAAAAGGATTGGAAATGTTTTTGATCAGGAAATTTTTGTCAAAAAAGAGGAGTTTCATTTTAAAATCTTCGCTGGTTTCCAAAAACTTGACAATGGTAGATGGAGCTGCAACCAGAAAGCTATGGGCATCCACATGATATTTCCTATTATCAATTTCAATGCTTATGTCTCCGGCTGTACAAATGCACAAAGCATAATAATCCATGCGGAATGGTGTCTCGGGGAAATTGAAAATAGGATTTCCGGAAGATATATAATAAGACTGCCGGCAGTCAATACTGTAAAATGATAGCGTATCATGTAAATTCTCGTAGGTTATCATTTTTTACGTATTGATTAGGTTTAAATTTTACTTATTATTTTGGAATTTTAAGGTCAAAAATCCCATTGTTACTGCAATTTACGAAAATTATAAAAGTTGATTGCCCGATTATACTGGATTATTTGCTGATTTTATCCCAACCTGGCATATTCTTGCCTCTATTGAGGTGATTGATAAAAAAAGTACCTTTTAAAGGGCTTTCCGGACCAATTTCCCTAAATTTGCATCTTACTAGGTTTTCTCCCCCAAAAAATAATATTGTGAAATTAATTAGCGTATATACGGGTTCTTTCAAAGGACTCTCAGAAGAGAGCTGGATGTTGGCGCTGGTGATGCTCATCAATCGTGCAGGTTCTATGGTACTTCCTTTTTTAGGAGTGTACATGACGGGTCATCTCCATTTCAGCATAGAAAATTCAGGAATCATTCTGAGCTTTTTCGGAATAGGTTCCGTATTGGGCTCATGGCTTGGAGGTTTGATTACGGATAAAATCGGAGAATACCGTGTGCAGAGTTTAAGTCTGCTGCTGAGCGTGCCTCTGTTCTGTCTGATTCCGCTTTTTAAAACAGAAGTGGGGCTGGCTGCTATTATTCTGATTCAAAGTATCGTCAGCGAAACTTTTCGTCCTGCGAACTCTGTGGCGATCACTAAATATGCTAAACCTGAAAATATCACCAGAGCTTTCTCCCTCAACCGGATGGCTGTCAACCTTGGATTTTCCATAGGCCCGGCGCTGGGAGGAATATTATCTGCCATTTCTTATGAATTTTTATTTTTCAGTAACGCCCTGGCCGCCTTGCTGGCTGGTTTAATGTATATCCGGTTCTTCGGAAAACGGAACAAAGAAGCTTCATTAAAACCGAAAAAAGCAAAAGAAGCCATTGCTATAAAGAAAGAAAATTCCCCATACCGCGACGGTAAATTCATGCTTTACAGTTTCTTCTGTATGCTGTTTGCCATCTGTTTCTTTCAGTTATTCAGTACGTTGACTATTTTCTATAAAGATACGGCGCATTTAAGTCAACAAAATATCGGGTATATTCTTGGTTATAGCGGGTTCCTTATTGTGCTGCTTGAGATGGGCTTTGTACAGATCGCGGAGAAGTATTTCAGTCTGGCCTTTACGCTGCTTATTGGAACTGTATTGTGTGGTCTTTCGTATGCCATGTTAGCATTTGATTATTCCATCCTTACTCTTATTGTTTCTATGACATTGCTGTGTATCGGGGAGATTTGGACTCTGCCGTTTATGTCTACGATAACCGCATTACGCTCCGGTGAAAACAACAAAGGAGCATACATGGGAATGAATGGAATATCCGTTGCTATAGCCTTTATCATTACGCCATATGTGGGAACGATGACTGCAGATAAGCTAGGCTTCAATACACTATGGATAGCAACCGGTGTATTGGCAATAGGTATTGCAATTGGGTTCTATTTTGTAATCCCGTGGATGCTGAAGAAGAGAGTGGGAGAGTCTTAGGGTTTGAGAGTTTTGGAGTTTTTGGATGGAAGCTGGAAGTCTGAAGCTGAAAGTTGTGAAGGTCTGTAAACAAGTATACCATATCTGATTGTTTTGTAATCATATCTAATATATAATGGTTAACGAAGTGTCTATCGCCAATCAATTTTATCGGAGATAAAATCCTTGAGCCTTAACATCGTAATATATTTAAATGTCTTTGCGCCTTTGCGATTTCAACTTTTTTTTGGAAACGCAAAGGCGCAAGGTTTTTAAGCTATGCGAATATGTAAGGCGCAAGAAAATCAAAGAATTTTAGCAAGGCTAACTTTAGATTTGAGTGGTAATATTCTTTTAATTATACAGCTTTTTATACTATAACAAAAATGTCTGAAATCTGACGTCTGACATCTGATATCTAAAACATAAAATCTTAGTTCTTGTTTCTAGGCTCTTGGTTCTCTCGCCAAAACAACATTCCTCACAATCATTTCCGCATGAATACGAGAGTTCTCAATAAACCAAAGATGCGTATCCTTTCCTCCACAAACAACCCCGGCCAGATATAGATTCGGGACATTGGTCTCCATGGTTTCCGGATGATAAAGTGGGTTTAGGCAGTCACCCTGCAGTTCTATGCCTGAGTTTTTGAGGAAATCAAAATCAGGGAGATATCCTGTTAGTGCCAGGACAAAATCATTGTTAATTTCATTAGTTTGCCCATTTTCATCTTTAAAAATGACGGTGTTTTCTGTGATTTCTTTTATTTCAGAATTAAAATAAGCTTTGATACTTCCTTCTGCAATCCTGTTTTCGATATCCGGTTTTACCCAATATTTGACGCTTTTTGAAATTTCAGAATGACGGATGATCATCGTTACATCAGCCCCTTTTCTGTATGTTTCCAAGGCGGCATCTACTGCGGAATTGCTTGATCCTACCACAACCACCTTCTGTTTTGCGTAAGGATAAGGTTCTGTATAATAATGTTTCACTTTTGGAAGGTCTTCTCCGGGAATATTCATCAGATTCGGAATATCATAAAATCCTGTGGAAATAACGACATTTTTTGCCTTGTAAGCCGCTTTTGAGGTTTCAATATCAAAAACATCCCCGCTTTTGGAAACTTTCATCACTCTTTCATAGAGGTTGATATTGACTTCCCTCTGCCTTGCAATTCCCTGATAATACTCCAGAGCTTCCTGCCGGCCTGGTTTTGGCGCTGTAGAGATGAACGGAATACCATCTATCTCCAGTTTTTCAGCAGTGGAGAAAAAACGCATATATAAAGGGTAATTGTATAAGGAATTGACGATGGTTCCTTTTTCTATAATAAGATGGGTTAAATTATTTTTCTGGGCTTCAAGGGCACAGTTAAGACCAATGGGGCCGCCTCCGATGATGAGGATGTCTAAAATTTCCATAGAACAAATTTACTTAAAACCACGATATGAAGCGAAAAATAGACAACAGAACTTATCTATGAAGACGATTGTATTGGCACCAGTTTTGGTGTTTCTTCAGCATTAAAAAATTGAAAAGATGAAGAACCTTATTATTCCAATATTCGCATTAACTCTGTTGACGGCCTGTAAGAAAACTCCGGAAAAACCGGTTCCCAACGTGGTAGATTCTATGGCTCTGGCCAAGGAAAAGAATATTGAAAACACAGCACAAAAGAAGAAAACAGATGAAGCAGCTGTAAAAGCAGCTAATGATTTAATTCTGCAGGCTTTAAAAAGTAAAGATTATAAAACCTTTGCCTCCTTCATTCATCCCGAAAAAGGAATCAGTTTTTCAATGTATGGATTTATAAACCCTAAGGAAGATCAACATCTTTCCAAAGAAGATTTCGAGAAATTCCAGCCGACAAAGACCTTATTTACGTGGGGTGCTCAGGACGGTTCAGGAGATCCGTATAAAGCCAGCATCAATGATTATCTAACGAAATGGGTCTTCTCCAAAGATTTTACAGGATCACAATATTCATTAAACAAATTCCAGGCTGGCGGAAATTCACTTAATAATTTAAAAGAAATTTATCCAGGCAAAGATTTCACCGAAAACTATATAAAAGGCACTGAAAAGAATAGCGATATGGATTGGAAAACCATCCGTTTTGTCTTTGAAGAATTTCAGGGGAAACAGTATCTGGTGGCTGTTGTGAATGATCAGTGGACGATTTAGTGAATTAATTATCATTAAATAACGCAAGTTTATCATAAGAATGCTTCGACTTCGCTCAGCATGACATCTCTAATATGTAAGGTAAAGTTTACTAAGTGTCATGCTGAGCGGAGTCGAAGCATCTATTATATTTTTTGTTCTTATTTTGTTCCAGATTAACCCAAAATCTCAGCAAGCTTTTTGGTCAGATTTCTTCTTGAGAACTGCTCTATATTCTGAGTATTTTCAAGCAGATCTCCTTTTTTCCAAAGCTCATATTTCTCAAGGATAAAATCTTTAACAGCCTTGGAGTCTTCATAGCTGAAGTGCTTTCCTGAGGCAGTTTCTTCCAGTATTCTCGAAACATCTGCTTCGCCCGGACCGAAAGAGATAATCTGTTTTCCGGTCGCCAGGTATTCAAATATTTTCCCGGGAATAATGCCTTTGGAAGACTCATTCGGGAAATTGGTGATCAGTAATAGATTGGAGTTCGCCATTTCTTCCACAGCTTTGTCATGGGAGATATAGCCCAGATTCAGGATGTGGTTTTTCAGGCTTGAATCTTCTATGGACTGAAGAATTTTATCGTCAACCCTTCCCGCAAATTTCAGAGTAAAATGGTCTGCAAACTCTTTATTTTCTTTGACTAATTCATCAAGAACTTTCCAAAGATTTTCAGGATTTCTTAACTGCTCGAGAACTCCGATATAGCTTAATGTGAAAGATTTACTATTTTGTCCGTTCGCTGTTTCAATAGGTGAAGAAGAAGCATCACTTTCATCAAATCCATTCGTAATACAAACAGCATTGGCTCCCGCTTTTCTGAAGTTTTCAGCATCGGTATAGCTTGTCGCCAGAGTGATATCAGCAGTTTTAAAAACGGCACTTTCAAGCTGACGGTGTTTATTATCGGAACTTTTGGTGAGTTTTAAATGTTTGTAATAGGAAATCTCTGTCCACGGATCACGGAAGTCGGCGATCCATTTCAGGTCCGGGAATTTCTTTTTCAGGCCAAGACCGATCATATGAAGAGAGTGGGGCGGCCCGGAAGTCACGACCACATCTATTTTATTTTCTTTTAAATACTGTTCTAGAAATTTAATGGAAGGTTTAACCCAAAAAACTCTGGCATCCGGAATGAAGAAATTTCCTCTCACCCAGATCGAAAGTCTGGATTTCCAGTTTTGGTTTTTACCGACGTCAAACTGACCGGCTTTGAACTTTTTATTGCTTTTGTTCAGCTTTTCAGCCAGCTGATAAGGTTCCCAGATTTTGGTTTTTACAATCTCTATATTTTGCGGAACGTCTTTTAAAAGACTTTCATCGAGTAGGGGATAACTTGGATTTTCGGGCGTGTAGATCACCGGACTCCAGCCGGATTCGGGCAGATATTTTGCAAACTTCAGCCATCTTTGAACACCAGGACCTCCCGCAGGAGGCCAGTAATAGGTGATGATTAGTATTTTTTTTTGTTCCATTAACCTTGAACAATAAACTTTTAAACGTTAAATAGTTTTCTCAACGAGCTGTTCTTTTTTCTTATTTTTATTCGTCCAGAAGATCCCGAATGCACTCAGTGCGATAAACAGTCCGAAGCATAGAAGCGACAGCCATTTACCTTTTTCAATTACTTCCGGTTCAAAGACCATTCTGATGTTGTGAGTTCCTGCAGGAACGTGTACGGCACGCAAAAGATAATCTGCCTTGATATAAGGAACTTCCTTTTCGTCTACAAACATTTTCCAGCCATGAGGATAATAGATCTCAGAGAATACAGCCAGCTGAGGGGTTTTCGACTGAGATTTGAATTCCAGTTCGTTCGGCTGATATTTCGTTAAATTGATAAATGCCGTTGAATCTGCCTGCACTGTTTTCCCAGTGAAATAGGCTTTATCTTCTGCTGCCATCACAGCTGTTTTCTTACTGTCGATGACCCCGATAGATTTGATTTCTTCATCCGGCGTGTTCACGAATTTAAGATCGCTAACAAACCATGCATTTCCGTTGGCTTTGGCATTCGGCATGGCCTGAGGCTTGTCCGGACCGCCCATTACCCAGTATTTTGCATTAAGAAGGTTAAGGATATTCGGTACTTTCACAGAATCCATAACCTGGAAATATTCATTGATCACGTCATCATATCTTCTCAGTTTTACGGCATGATAGCCTCCGATTGAAGATTTGAAATAAGACGTATTTGTCTCGCTGAATGTTCCTAAAATGTTATTGAAAACTCTGTAGTGTGTTTTATCTCTTTCGGCAATGGTTTCAAGCGTTTTATTAACGTTCACATTGGCCACGATCGATTCTAAATTCGGATTTCCCTGAACTTTTTCCGCCAGAAGATCTGAACTTTCTGTCTGGAAAGGATTTTCAGCGAATACTTTATCTACATAATTCTCATCATTCAGATAACGCTTGTTGACCGTCCAAAGATCGAACAAACTCACCGCTCCGATGATGATCAAAGCGATATTCTGGCTCAGTTTCTTCTTCATGGTCATGAAAAGAACTGCGGCCGTTATAGCTACATATAGCAATGCTTTTATCGCATCAATTCTGAATAATTTGAATCGCTCTTCAGATAGATAATCCAAAAGGAAAGGAGGGAAATAGGTCTTCTCACCGTCTGTATAAAAACCAAGCAGTGATTTTCCAAAAAGAAGAAGAATCAGAAGAAACCCTAAAGTTCCTCCGCTTACATAGAGAAGGATTTTCTTTTTGTATTCCTCCGTTAATTTTTCATCAGTAAAGAATCTGTAAATCCCGATAATAGCAATCAGAGGGAATAATAATTCCACAACGACTAAGATAGAGGATGGTGCTCTGAATTTACTGTAAAAAGGAACATAGTCGATAAAGAAGTCAGACAGCGGCATAAAGTTGCTTCCCCACGCCAGCAGAACGGTCAGAATGGATGCTCCGAGAATCCAGTAGCGGTATTTTTTCCATGCGAAGAAGAATCCTAATAAAGCAAGGAAACATACGACGGCTCCCTGATAGGCAGGTCCTGAAGTTCCCGGCTGGTCTCCCCAATAGGTAACGCCGTTGAATCCTTTTGAAATTCTGTCCATTTCAGCCTGCGAGCCCACATTTTCCTGAATAAGTTCCTGAACTCTATTCATCATTTCCTTAGCTTCAGGTTCCTGGCTTCCGCCACCCATCAATCTTGGAATGAAAAGATTCAGAGTTTCCAGTTTTCCGTAGCTCCACATCAGAATACTGGTTTTATCCAGTCCTGTTTCTCCTGAAGTATGGCTGTCATTGGTAAGGATCTGTTTTCCACGTACCGTTTCTTTGATGTACTCGGAATTGGCCATAATCCTTTGAGAGTTCATCCCGACCCCTATTGCACATGAGGCCGCGATAATTCCGGATGAAATCAGAAAATGCTTCATCGGAATTTTTTTCTGGATTGCTCTTACCAACTCGGAAAGGAATAAAAATCCTAAGGCCAGGAAGAGATAATATGTCATCTGCGGGTGGTTGGCTGCAATCTGAAGTCCCATAAACAGGGTAGTTGCAATGAATCCCCAGATATATTGTTTGCGGATATAAACCAATATTATTCCGGCAAGAAGCGGTGCGAAATACTCGATGGTATTGACCTTACCGTTGTGTCCTGCCGCAATAATGATATAAAAATAGGTGGATAAGCCAAAGAAAGTGGCGCCCAGTAAAGCGTATTTCCAGTTTCTGACGGCTACCATTCCAAGGAAGAAAAATCCTGCAAAAAGGAGGAAAAGATAATTGACCGGTCTTGGCAGAAAGTTCAGGTTGCTGTCGATCTTTTTGATGATGTCCCCTTTGAACTGGCTTCCCATCTGATAGGTGGGCATTCCGCCAAACATGGAATCACTCCAGTAGGTTTCGTTTCCGGTATCGGCTCTGTAGTCGAGGAGTTCTTTTGCGCCTCCTCTGTACTGTACGATATCATGCTGAAAAAGCTGTTTTCCTGAAAAAACAGGGGTGGAGTATAAAAATGCTAAAACTATAAATACAACGAGTGAAATTGCAATATAAATTAAGTTTTTATTTTTAGCCATGCTGGTTATTATCTTTTATTTCTTGGAATATTTACCTTTTATCTTTACTTTCTTTTACCTCTTCATAGTCAACTGTTTCTGCATCCCAGTTGATATTCTGTTTATTCTTATTCGAGTTGTTGAGATCCTGCTGCTGCCTGTTATCCTTATTGTTATTAAATCTATAACTGTAAAAAGATTTATAGAACACCCTTCTCAGGATATTCCAGACAAAGAAAATAACGATGGCTGAGAGTACTAACTCAAGAATGTACTTCATAATTTCTAATTTAAATTCAAGTGTATGGTTTAATGCATAAAGTTTAAAATTCAAGGGTATAAAATAATCCTGAAAGTAATTACCAATGATAACAACTGCCTCTCAAACTCCAATACCCTTTCAATCTTAAATCTTCAGACTTTAAAACGTCTTTAATTCAATTATTTTGCAGAAGGATTGATCATCACAGAAGATTTTGAGATGCTTTTCATAGACTGTGACTGTTTTCCGTCTGAAATCGTCTCGGTCTGAGTTGTTTTTACATCAATATTCTGGTTGGCAATCCATCCTGTGCTTTGGTCAAACTTAATCACACCGTTCTGAGCAAGCTCGCTGCTAAGACTGTGCGTAATAGGCCCCTGCGTTTTCTTTTCTGTTTTCTTAGGAATTCCTCCTGTCACAGAAATTTCTGCAGTTCCGTTTCCTACACTTTTTAATGTATAATTTGAAGTTACCTTCATCGTTCCGCTTGCATCTGCATTTTCAGTAGTCGTCCATTTCTCTCCGATTTTCGCTCCTTTTTTAGGGATGATCGTTAAGTTTTTAGAAAGCTGCTCTTTCAATACTTTTTCGTTGAAAGTTTCCTTAAGACTGGCTACAACGCTTGCTTTTTGATTAGCATCTTTAACAAGAGTTCCTACCGCAGTGGTTACTTTTGTGTATACCGCATCAAAACCTGTAATGGAGATCACATTTCCTTTAGTGTCCATTTTCATGTTAAGCTTGTTACCCGTAAGTGCTCTGTTGATATTCCAGATCATTTTAAGGTCATCTTCTTTTGGAATAGCCTGCTTGGTATCTACGATGATGGTTTTACCCTGTGCACTTTGTGAATTTCTTTTAGCCACAAGATTAAGCGTCATGTCATATACATTTCCCTTGATATCGTTTACCGTGAAATTCATTTCATCTGTAGACTCACTCGTTGCTGTGATTGATTTTCCCTGAGGATCTTCCATCGTTTTTACGTCTCTCTGGTAAGTGGTAAGAGGATAAGTCTTTCCTTTTTCCAGTTTGAACGTCTGAGTGAAAACTCCTGCAGAATCTTTGATCGCCGGGTTTTCCGCCACTTTAGCTACAGAATCGGCAGGAACTTCTACCGTAACTGTTTTTCCTGTTTTAGGATCTACTTTAGTGATGGTTGCCGTTTCTTTTTTACAAGATACTAGAGCTATAGATGAGATAAGCATTAATGCTGCTACGTTTTTCATTTGAAATTTTTTAAGTTTAAATTTTACTGATATTTCCGTTCTGTGTATCAATAACGATACCATAAACGACATCATAAAACACTTCTGCCCTTACTGATTACACACTTGGAGCCGCTACGATTTTCTGTCTTACCGCTTCATACAAAATAGCTCCGCATGCTACAGATACATTCAGTGACTGTGTTTTTCCTTCGATCGGAAGCTTTATTTTTTCGTCTGAATGGTGCATCACTTCCTTAGAAATTCCTGTTTCTTCATTCCCCATCACGATGGCACAAGGCTCCGTGAAGTTCACATCATAGATCAGTTTCTGAGCTTTTTCAGTCGCTGCAAATACAGAAATACCGCTTTGCTGAAGGAAATCTACCGCATGGGCAAGATTTGGTTCCTTACAGATTTTGATATTGTAAAGTGCTCCTGCAGATGTTTTGATAGCATCTGAATTGATAGGTGCTCCTCCTTTTTCAGGAATAATAATAGCATCTATCCCAACACATTCTGCTGTTCTGCAAATCGCTCCGAAGTTTCTCACATCCGTAAGTCTGTCAAGAATTAAAAGGAAAGGCGTTTTTCCTTCCTCAAACAATTGCGGAACAATATCTTCCACTCTGTGAAACGGAACATCTGAAATAAAAGCAACTATACCCTGGTGATTTTTTCTTGTAAAACGGTTCAGTTTTTCAATCGGAACATAGTTAGGACGAATTTTATGTTTGGCTAAAATAGTCTTTAGCTCAGCATAAATAGGACCCTGAAGTGCATTCTGCACAAAGATCTTATCAATCGTTTTTCCCGCTTCAATAGCTTCTATTACAGGACGAAGTCCGAAAATGAAATCGTCTTTTTTGTTTTCGTTTGTCAAAATTTATTTTTTCTGTTGTTAAACTTAGTCAAGGCAGGGAGGTTCTTCTACTGTTTTGTACTTGTTTTCAAAGCCTGAATCCGTAGTCGTGATCTCCGTTAATTTTCTTGCGTCATTATAAACACTCCATACTGCCTGGTTGTTATCCTTTATATCCAATGTATAATTTACATTTTCCTGCCCTTTTTCTGCACTTTCTTCATGCAGCTCAAAAAGGTATGTACTTCCTTTTTTGGTAATATTTTTGATCTCAAAATAATAAGCATCCTGCCCAATGATATGCTCCAATGCATATTTTCCTTCGTGACTCAAAATTATCTTTTGGTTTTGATAATCACATGGAATGTAGATAATATATCCTGAGTCTTTTTTGGTAAGCATCGTCCATTCTTTTGGAACAGATTTGAAAATGTCTTTCCAGTTCTCAGGGGCTTTTATTTCCGGTTGATGAATCTTTGAAACTGTATCGGCTGATGGCTTGGTAAGGCTGTCAGCAGACTGAGTTTTTACTGTCTCATTCTTAGGGGAACAATTCACCATACTGAAGATGAGTAATCCAAAAAGGAGAAACCGTAAAAAGAAAATTTTCTTCATCAAAATACTAATATTTTTCGCCCAATATTGCTCTTTTCTGCGCCATGATATAGCCATAATGCAGGCTTTCATGCATATTATTAAAGATGATGGCATCCTGAATACTTTTCAGATCCATCCCGAAACTTGTAGTATACGGTGTGTAGTCTGAAAAGAAATCACTGTCATAATCTTTCATCAAAATCTTTGAAGTTTCAGTGAGTAAAAACTCAAGGTCTTCCACTTCAGATTTCTGTACATTAAGGTTAGGGAGAGTACCTTTTTTGTAGGTTTCGATCCAATATTTATCAATTCTGAAGGGATTTCCGCTCAGATAATAATGCAGCAGCTGCTGGGTAGCAACGGTATGTGCAATATTCCAGTACATATTGTTGTTGAAACCATCAGGAATCAATAGAAGATCTTCGTGCGAAGTGTTCTGTAAGATGCCTAAAAGGTTCTTTCTCACCTGTCTGTGTGCTTGAAAATGATAATTCATTTTACAAAATTTTTTAATCACCAAAAATAGTCTAATAAACTGGAAGTGACAATTTTTTGGATAAAGGATTAAATTAAATGTTCTTAAATGGCGAAAAAAGAGGTGAATGCGGGTTTTTAGGTGCGGGTTTCGAGTTTGAGGGTTTGAGGGTTTTAGAGTCGGAGCGTTTTTGGGTTTGAGAGTTAAGTTGAAGTTTGATAATGGCGGTTACTGGTTGTTGGGTGCTTCGAACCACGAAACCCGCATCCCGAAAAAAAACTCCTCTGAAAAATATTCAAAGGAGATGTATGTTTTTAGATAAGATTAAGTATATCTATTTTTTGATGATCTTATGTTTGAAAGTTATTCCGTCTTTTAGAATAATATTCAGCAAATAGACTCCTGCAGGATAGGTTGAAATATCTATTTTATTTTCTCCGCGGGTTTCGGTTAATTTTTTTCCTTCAATACTGAAAACAGTGACTGAAGCTACATCCGATTTGGATCTTATATTCACAAAATCTGAAGTAGGGTTGGGATAAATGCTCACATCCAAGGTCTTGATATCTTTTACATCCAGTACTGCACTGCTTTTGCCCTGCATATAAACAGATAAGTAGACATCTCCTTGTTGCTGATTGAAAACGGCTGTCGGAATGGTATGCTTTAAAGTATGATTTCCAGCGGTTAAATTAGGCATGCTGAATCCTCTGATCGGAACTGAATTGCCCGGACACCAGTTATTCCATGAAGTCCATTCTGCAAATGACTTCACCGCTGCCCCATAGATTCCGTTACCCTGTGTATTGTATACTCTGAATGGTTCGCAGGAAATCCCTCCGGGAGTATAAGTAAGCATTTGCACGTCATCCATATACGTATAATTCTGTCTTCTTACGTACTCTTCACCGCCACTGTTGGCACCATGAGGAGTGGATATGACAAAGAAACGGGCATTGGTAACGGCACTCGGAAGGTTGAAATTCACAATCCTGACCGTTTCACCGGGAACATCCGTGCTGTTATAGTTATTTAATGTCTTATACGTTAATATAGGAACTATAGAGTTGTGGTCGGTGATGGTAGCTCCTGAATCTGTTGAAAAAAAAGTAAGATTTCCTGAGAAAACATCAATCCTTCCTGCGCATCCTGCAACCTGTGTCTGTGCTGCGTAAGGAACACCGAAAACATCCAGTTCCATATACATATCATAGCTTGTGCGTAATGCGGCATCATGAAATACATTGTACATATTACTTAAGTCATAGGTGTAAGGAACCTCATTAGGAGTACGGTTTTTACTCATGAATGGGGTAATGTATCTGCCAACTTCAATTCTTTTTACATTCGCATCATTCATCGTATAAGTAGGCTGGTTTTTCGGAACCATGGCTAAATAAACACTTCCCAGACGGTCATAGTTGTCACAAAGAGCGCCTATGCTCACCCTCATGGCAATTTTTGCTTTAAAGGAATTGAGTTCAGCATCTGTAAGTTTCCTTGCATATCTGGTGTTTCCAAGCCTGATAAGACCTGCAGGAACCGGATCAGATACCGTAGCAGCATAACCGTCATAATAAACGGCATCTGAAATCAGATTCATTCTGTTGGTTGTCTGTGATTTAAAAAGACCGGCGAAAAAAAGACCCGCAAAAAATAGCTTTTTATACATATGATTGGCATTTGTTACAAATATATTAAAATATCTATTTAAAGTTGTTTTCTGGTTGGTTAATTTTAAAATATACGCTATTTTTTTATTAATTGTGTAAATTATTTACAAATGCTTGTGAATTGTTTTTATCAAATATTCTTATTGAATTGTTTTTATACACTGTTTTAGTGATAATGATTTAAATAATTAATCCAATGAGTGAAATAATCATATTTGTTATAAATATCAAAACTTTATTATTAAATTAGCATCATTGTTATTGATGACTTTATTAATTATGAAAAGAATTTTACTTTTATCTTTGTTATTGATAGTTTCGGCGTTTAATGCCCAGATCAATTTAAACATCACAAGCACCAATGTCGGAACGGCACCCATAAGCAGTTTTTTTTCCTATTCCTACGTTCAGCAGATCTACCCTAAACAGGAGTTAAATGCTACAGCTGCAGGAAATATTACAGGTCTTACCTTTTATCTGGATCCGTCTGCCACGATCAATGATTCCTCGGACTGGACCGTTTATGTAGGACATACCGCAAAAACAGCGTTTATATCCGGTACAGACTGGATTCCGGCGGCACAGCTGACTCAGGTTTTTACAGGGACTGTGACCAAAACCAATAATAAAGTAGAAGTGGCTTTCACAACACCATTTGCCTATAATAACACAGATAATTTAGTGATCGCTGCTAAGGAAAATTCGCCGAGTATCGATATTAATAATTTTGATGAAGCGTTTCGTGTGTATCCTCATATCCCTTACTCTACCCTTTATTACAAGGGAGACCGTGCGGTAGTTGATCCTGCAACGCCACCCGGAGGAATAAGAGCGGATTACAAATCTGCAGTTACTATTTCAGGTCTAACGCCTAAGCCGGGGCCTTCATGTCCTTTTGTGAATTATCCTACAAACGGAACCCAGTTTGTACCGCTGCTTCCGAATATAAGATGGCTAGCGGTTTCAGGAGCAGATTCCTATAAAATTTCACTGGGAACAACTCCCGGCGGAACAGATATTATTAATCAGCAGTCTGTGACAGGAGTTAATTTTACGCCATCCACTGCCCTTAACCGTGATACGAACTATTATTTCAAAGTGACTGCCGTTTCAGCCGGCCTTGAGTCTTTAGGATGTGCTGATATTACATTTAAAACCATTCCTCCGATTCCGGCCAATGATGCCTGTTCGGGAGCCTTAGCAGCCGCTGCTTTCCCTTATGAATACACACAAAGTGATGGAATGTCTGCTACTAATAATAATGGATTCATAACCTCATGTGCCGATGCAATGAATGACGGGACCTGGTTTAAATTTACAGGAGACGGCGGTCAGTTTACCGTGGGAATCACAATGCCTTCAGGCAGTACTTATGATCCGCAGATGGATGTTTATAGCGGTACCTGCACCAGTTTAACCTGTGTGAAAGCGGTAGACGCCGGTGGTGGCGGAGCTGCAGAAACCTATACCTTCACCACGACGGCAGGAACTGAATATTTTATCAACGTCGGAGCTTATGAAGAAACAGTTGATATGCCGGAAAATGTCTTTACCATTAAGATTACTAAGCTTTAGTATGGTGAATGGTGAATCGTCAATAGTGAATTTTTACCAGCAGAGAATCATTCACCATTGACAATTTATAGTGAATTGTGAATCGTCAATAGTGAATTTTTACCAGTAGTGAACCATTCACCATTGACTTGCGGAGCAAAATTGACCATTGACATGAAA
>NZ_FQUD01000001.1:1082430-1353434 GCF_900128945.1 Chryseobacterium sp. OV279
GTCAATAGTGAATTTTTACTAGCAGAGAATCATTCACCATTCACTTGCGAAGCAAAATTGACCATTTAACACTCTGTTTTATAAGGAAATATTACCGTAACTTTCACTGTATGAATTGATTTTATACAGTGAAAGTTGTTGTATAGGCATCCCGTTGCTTTATTAATCCCGGAATATTTAACAAACTTTAACTCAAAAATGGCATTCATTATGTTGATTAATGCCAGTATTTATCAGAAATTTACCACTTATTTTAATTAAAGCTATGTCAGATACATATCAAGCCGAAGATATCCGCCAGTTGACGGAAAAAGTAAAAGAAAAAAACTACTTATTTTCTCTTCTGAGACAGGAAATCAACAAAGTGATTATTGGACAGGAATATATGATAGACCGCCTTTTGGTGGGACTTCTCGGGAATGGTCACGTTCTTTTGGAGGGGGTTCCCGGACTGGCAAAAACCCTGGCGATAAAAACCCTGGCAGAAGCTGTTCACGGTGAATTTTCAAGGATACAGTTTACGCCGGATTTGCTTCCTGCGGATGTGGTGGGAACCATGATCTTCAATATTAAAGACAACGATTTTACCATAAAAAAAGGTCCTGTTTTTGCGAATTTTGTGTTGGCGGATGAGATCAACCGTGCGCCGGCAAAAGTTCAGTCGGCACTGCTGGAAGTGATGCAGGAAAAGCAGGTAACCATTGGTGACGAAACCATGAAGCTTCCAAAACCGTTTCTGGTATTGGCTACTCAGAACCCGATTGATCAGGAAGGAACTTATCTTCTTCCGGAAGCTCAGAGCGACCGTTTTATGCTGAAATGTAAAATCGATTATCCGAGTTTTGAAGACGAAAGAACCGTGATGAGAATGGTTTCAACCTCTCACCAGCCTGCTGTGAAGCCTGTGATCTCACTGCAGGATATTGTAGATGCCAAAGAACTCATCAACCAGATCTATCTGGATGAAAAGATCGAAAAATATATTCTGGATATGGTTTTTGCAACGCGTTATCCTGAAAACTACGGACTTTCCGAACTTAAAAATTACATAGGATTCGGAGCTTCTCCAAGAGCATCCATCAACCTTGCAATTGCATCAAGAACGTATGCATTTCTGAAGGGAAGAGCTTTTGTGATTCCTGAAGATGTAAAAGCATTGGCGCAGGATGTATTAAGACACAGAATTGGTCTTACATTCGAAGCTGAGGCGGAAGAAATTACAGCAGAAGAGATTGTCAGTAGAATATTGGCTAAAATTCAGGCACCGTAATGAGTGAAGTGGTCATCAGAAAAGCGGTTCAGGAAGATTGCGCTCCCATGCTGGAGCTGATCCGCGAACTGGCAGAATATGAGAAAGCACTTCATGAAGTGACTTTAACGTTGGATGAATTTATCGAAGATGGCTTCGGTACGTCTCCGGTTTGGGGAGCTTTTGTTGCTGAACTCAATAATGAAATAGTAGGGATTTCCCTGTATTACGACAGATTTTCAACCTGGAAGGGAAGAAGACTATATCTTGAAGATCTGGTGGTGACTGAAAAAATGAGAGGAAAGCAGATCGGAAAACTTTTGTTTGATGCCACTTTGGAATACGGAAAATCAAACCAATACAGCGGAATGGTTTTTCAGGTATTGAACTGGAACGAACCCGCCATTAATTTTTATAAAAAATACAGCCCGAAATTTGACAATGAATGGCTGAATGTTTCGATTGAACTGAAGGATTAAAGAGAAGGGAAGAAAGGAAGTTAGAAGATGGAAGATGGAAGATGGAAGCGCGGCAGAAACCCCGTAACCAGCAACCCGAATCCCGAATCCCGAATCCCGAAAACTCGAAACCCGCACCAACATTATGGAAATAAAAGATATTGTAAAAAAAGTAAAGCAGATAGAAATCCGTACCCGAAAGAAGACGGAGGCTTCACTTATGGGACAGTATCACAGTGCTTTTAAAGGACAGGGGATGACTTTCTCGGAAGTTCGTCCTTATCAGTTCGGAGACGAAATCAGAAGAATAGACTGGAACAAAACAGCCCGATTCCGTGAGCCGTTCGTCAAAGTGATGGAAGAGGAAAGAGAGCTCACCATGATGATTGTGGTAGATATTTCCGCATCTATGGATTATGGAACCAAAAACCAGCTGAAAAGGGAATATGTAGCTGAAATCGCTGCCAGCCTTGGATTTTCAGCCGCCGGAAATAACGATAAAGTAGGACTGATCCTGTTTGCTGATAAAGTATATAAAGTGATTCCGCCGCAGAAAGGCAGAAAACATATTCTTTCGATCATCAGTAATATTCTCACGGCAGATTATGTACCTGTTGTGTCGAAAATTGATAAGGCGATGGAATATATGATGGGGATTTTCAAAAGGAAATCTCTGGTTTTTCTGTTCTCGGATTTTGAAGATACATATGATTCCAAAATGCTGAGAGTAGCCTCCAAAAAACATCAGCTGCTCGGAATGAGGATCTATGACGAAAAAGATAACGAGATTCCTGATGTAGGCTATGCTCTCCTGCATGATGCCGAAACAGGAAAAGAAGTCTGGGCCAATACGTCCAGCGCAAGATGGAGGTATACGTTTGCCGAAGCCCAAAAACAGAAAGTCCGCGCTCTGGAAGAAGATTTTGCCAACAGCTCGGCCAGTTTTATGAACATGAGCACCGGTGCTGATTATTCTAAAATGCTGTATAATTATTTCCAGAAGAAGTAATTTTAATAACAAACTTTCTCCTATTGAATAAAAACACTTTTATACTATTGCTTTTACCTTCTGTATTTTGTTTTGGACAAAACAAAACGGTGATTTCTGAGGTATCGGTAGTGGAACCGGAGGTCAATAGTAGCTTGAAAGTTCCGGCCAGTCAGTGTAAATATGTGATGGAGCCTGTTTATCTCCGTAATGAAAATAACGTTATTTATCACGATTGTAATACCAGAAAATACCTGCCGGTAAAAGGAAATGATATCACCTTTCCTAAAAACAATTCCGAAGGCTTTTTTGCATTGGATAAAGAAGGAGTTTATTATAAGGGAGATTATATTAAAATAGATACAGCCGGATTTAAAATAATAGGGCAGATAGGTGATCATCAGGAGGCACTTTGGAAAGTAAAGGGAAAAGTATATAAAAACTTTACACAGATCCAGGTTTCGGATCCGGATACCTTCGTGCCGGCTTATTGTGCGAATGGTGACTATTATAAAGATAAAAATTTCATCTATTACCGTGATAAAAAGATGCCGGATGCAGATGTAAAGACCGCATTTGAAGCCTGCAGGGAATATTTTTATGACAAAAACTATTTATACTTTAATGGAAAAATAGCCAAAGTGAATAATGAAGTTTTGTTTTCTGTAAATGAAGCACTGGCCAAAACTAAAACAAAAGTATACTCCAGAGATATGAGGCCGCATCCGGAAATGGATGCAAAAACAATCCGGCCGCTGTCGAGAAGGTTTTCTGTGGATGCAAAAAATGTTTATTATAATCTGGAAAAACTTCCGGTAAAGGGAGATTTCAAAAACCTGAAGGCATGGGATCAGGTCAATTCCTCCTATCTTTCAGACGGTCATTCCATATGGACGGCAGATGGAAAACAGGATGCTGATCTGGATGCGAAGACCTTTGGAATGCTTCCCCACTCAGATTTCTTTTATGACAAAAAAGGAGTCTATAAAAAAATATATTCAGAAAAACTGAAGAAAGCCGTAAATGATCAGTTCCCTTTTGATTATACGGATGATGTTTCGGAACAGAATCTTTTTATAACAGATAATTCCTGGTATATTGTCTACAAAAATCAGGCGTACGATCCATGGAATAAGGTTATTTATAAAAACCTTACAGACGGACAGCTGGCTGCAGCAAGACAAAATACTCTGAATTTGTCAAAAGAAATAGAAAACAGAAAGATAGAAAAGCAGTTTAGCCAGAATCTTTATCTGGCAGAAGGTAAGATCTACTGTCATGGTCAGGAAACAGAGGCAGATGCGGGAAGCTTTACCAGTATTGGGGCTAATTGGAATTTTTATAAAGATTCAAAGAATGTATACCGGTATATCGGATATGGCGAAAACAGTAAATTGACAACAATAAAAGGAATAGATCCGCTGACTGTGGAAACTTTCGGGAATTTTTTAAAGGATAAAGATTATATTTATAGTGGGAACTATAAAATAATAGACAGTAAAAATGCTGAACTTTTGGGTGTGTTTACAGGATACAGACCCGGATGTGGATTAGACAGAAATCCTTCATCCAATTATTATCTGTTCAGAAATGATTCAGGATTTTGGCTTGTAATGATATCTGGCAAAGTTGTGATACGGAATTTAGGCATGGAACTTCCCGAGGGATGGCATGACGGAATTAAAGAATTTGAATTAAAGCCTTCTGTTTATTAGCAGTAAGGCAGTATTGATATAAAGAATGAAATTGCAGAACATATTTTTAATTATATTTTTTCTTATCGGTGGAAATGCTTTTTCACAGATATTGTCCTCGAAGCTCGAAAAGAAGACCCTGGCTTTGGGTGAAGTCAATCGTTTAACGATTAAAATTGACAATGTACATGACTTACAGGTTATTGCTGCGCCTAAAAATGAGCTGCTTCCTTTCCATTTTGAGGAAATTAAAGACAGTATCGGACAGAATCAGAATTTCTACGAGAGAAAAATTGAGTTTTCAGTCTATGATGAGGGAAAATTTACCATTCCCGAACTGGAATTTAATGTAGGAGGGAAGATTTTAAAAACCATTCCTTATGAAATTGATGTGATCAATACCGCTCAAAAGGACGATCAGATCAATGATATCATGAATAATAAAGAAGTAAAGCTTGAAACCAAAGATTATTGGGAACTCTATAAATTTTACATTCTCGCTGCCCTTGCTGTGATTGCGCTGATTATTGCCGTTATTATGTTTATCAAATGGGGCAGAAAATCGAAAAGCTCACCTGCGGTTGCAACCAATCAGACTTTAAAAGAGCTTGATTCCTTAAAAAAGAAAAAATACATTGAAGGGGGTAATTTCCGTTCCTTTTATGTTGAATTAATAGAGATATCAAGAACATTTATCGCCAAACAGTACCATCTCCCGGCGGATGTTCTTCTTACCGACGATCTTATTGAGGTTATGAAAAAGAACAACACCATTTCTCAGGAAAACGAAAAGATCGTGGAAGATGTATTTTTAAGAGGAGACCTGGTGAAATTTGCCAAGACTTTCCCTGATCAGACGACCATGGAGAAAGATTTTGCAGATATCCGTGATTTTGTGAAGAGATCATCAAAAGATTTAGAATTTGAAAACTTAAGAAAGGATGCCTGATTTTGAATTTTACAGTCCGTGGTTCCTGCTGCTTTTTCTGCTATTTATTCCCCTTTTTATTAAAGATGCCGGCGGAAAGCAAAGGAAAGGCATAAAAGTTCCTACCATCCAGAATATGGATGACAGTGGAGGAATCCGTGCAGTGCTTGTTTTGCTTAAACTTTCGAAATATATCATTCTTTCAGCGCTGATTATTGCGATGGCCAGACCGAGAACTTTTACCGTCTCTCAGGACCGGGATGATACCAAAGGGGTAGATATTATGCTTTCTATAGACGTTTCACTGAGTATGCTTGCCAAAGACCTTAGTCCGGACCGTATTACTGCATTAAAAGATATCGCCATCAAGTTTGTTCAGAAGCGCCCGAACGATAGAATAGGGGTGGTAGCTTATGCTGCAGAAGCATTTACCAAAGTACCGGTGACTTCGGATCATCAGGTGGTTATCGATGAAATTAAAAACCTTAATTCTTTAGGTCTTGAACCAGGAACAGCGATAGGTGAAGGACTTTCCGTAGCGGTGAATCACCTGACCAAAAGCAAAGCTAAAAGTAAGGTGGTGATTCTGATGACGGACGGAGTAAGCAATATTCAAAATGCAATACCTCCGCAAGTCGCTGCAGAACTGGCCAAAAACAATAATATAAAAATATACTCCATAGGGATCGGAACCAATGGTTTTGCACTGATGCCTACTTCACAGGATATTTTCGGGGATCTGATTTTCACGGAAACTGAAGTAACGATTGATGAAAATACTTTGAGAGAAGTGGCACAGACTACAGGAGGAAAGTATTTCAGAGCGACTTCCAACAGCAGCCTGGAGGAAATTTATGATGAAATCAACCAGTTGGAAAAATCTGACATTAAGGTTTCCAAGCTGTACAACTACGACGAATATTTTAAAATCTTCCTATGGATCGCATTGGGAATGCTGTTTTTTGATGCATTGCTGCGATGGGTATTATATAAATTTTTAAGCTGATGAATTGGTCTTTAGGAAATTACTGGTATTTACTTTTGCTGCTGCTTTTGCCGCTGCTGTCTTTCTTTCTGGTCCGTTATCTGAAGTGGAAAAAGAAAAAGAGAGAGATCTTTGCAGACAGCAGGTTTCACGATAATTTATTTGAAAACAGATCGGGATTTACAAAATTTTTCCCTGTTTTATATCTTTTGGGAACACTTTTCCTGATATTTTCCATTATCGATTTATTAAATGGTTCGGAAGAAGTGAAAACCAATCAAAGGCTTAATAATGTGATTTTTATGCTGGATGTTTCCAATTCTATGAATGCGGAAGATATTGATCCCAGCCGTCTTATGGAAGCAAAGAATCTGATGTTGAGCACCATGCAGAAGATGAAGAATGATAAGATCGGGATTGTGATTTTTGCCGGTGAAGCGGTTTCCATTATGCCGCTTACGACAGATTACGGAACTGCGGAAACTTACATAAGTGCTTTGGAGACAAGTTCTATGAAGATTCAGGGGACGGATTTTCTGAAAGGAATGCAGGCGGCAGCTGAAAAATTTAAAAATGTAAGCAAAGGGTCAAGAAAGGTCATCCTGCTGAGTGATGGTGAAGATAATGAAGGGAATGATAATGCAGCGATAAGACTGGCTAACAGAGAAGGAATCTCTATAACATCGGTAGGAATAGGAACTGATGAAGGGGCACCGGTACCGGAATATGTTTTCGGTCAGCTGATGGGCTACAAAACGGATATGGATGGAGGAACGGTTATTTCCAAAAGACAAACCGAAGCCCTTAAAAAGATGGCAGAATCTACAGGAGGCGACTATATCGACGGAAACAACATCAATGAGGCGCCTAATAAGATCATCGATGCCATGAATAAAAAGGCTTCCTCTGCACAGACTTTGGTGAGATCTCAGAACGCGAATCATTATTATCAATATTTTTTAATAGTATCCATTTTCTTCTTCTTTTTAATTTATATATTGAACCCGAAAAAAGATTTCAACGTATAATATTTTATTCTTTGTTTATCAAGATTTTAAATAAATACTTTAACCGAACTTTAACAAATAGAAGTCTGTTTATTAACATATAAACGAATAATTTTGCATTTGATGAATACTAAAATCATTTTTTTATCGTTTCTAATTGCTTTGTCATTCTCAAACCTCATGTTTGGGCAGGAAAACTACCGTACACTGGTGTATGAAGGCAATCAGAAATTCAACGGTAAAGATTATGATGGAGCATCTTCCAAGTATATGGAGGCGGTAAAAAAGAATGAAAAAGATTTTACGGCTCATTATAACCTGGGGAATGCACTGTATAAAAGCAAGAAGTATGAAGAGGCCAAAGCAGAATTTGACAAAGCACAAAAGCTTTCACAGACCCTGCCTGATAAAACGGCTGCCCTTCACAACCTTGGAAACACGTATATGCAGATGAACCAGCCGGAAAAAGCGGCTGATTATTATAAGCAGGCCCTGAAACAGGATCCTTATAATGAAGCAACGAGAAAGAACTTTGAAATTGCCAAGCTGAAAGAAAAAGAAAAGCAGCAGCAAAAGAACGAGAAGAATAACTCAGGAAAAGGCGGTGGCGGCGGTGATGATCAGAACAAAGGGGATGATCAGAAAGGCGATAAAAAAGATCAGAAGCAGGATCAGGGCAATGGCCCGCAGAATGAAGGGAAAAGCGATCAGGGGAATACTCCTAAGCAGGACCAGAACAATGAAGGGAAGATCCCTAAAGACTTGGAAAATGCCATATTAGATAAAGTAAGCGAAAAAGAAAAAGAAACCGCCAGAAAAATCTTAAATAAGAATTCTTATTCGACGCCTCAGAGCAACGAAAAAGATTGGTGATGCAGCAGAAATTAATTTACATACTGTTTATTTTTGCATCCGTAATTTCTTACGGACAGGTTAACCTGTTTATGGAGTCTGATAAGACAGATTATAATGGAAAGGACATTGTGAACCTTACGATTATTCTCGAACTTAATGGAGTGGACCTTGAACCACAGACCCGTTTTCAGCTTCCCGATCTTTCAAAATTTACCATTATTGGAAGTGGATCAGTAACCAATACTGTGATCGACCCGGCTACCAATACCCTTATAACTCAAAAAGTAACCAGAATTGCTCTTGAGCCCAAGAAAAAAGGGAAGGTGAAGATTGGTTCCGTATTGGTAACGGTTAATAACAAGATTTACAAGACCGAACCTTTTGACGTCAATATAAAAGATATTATTGAAAAGAGATCTCTTGCTACGAATATGGCCAGCGAGATGTATCTGAATATGGAGATTGAGGACCGTGAGGTGTATCAGGATCAGCCAACCATAGCAGTTTTGAGGGTGTACTCCAAAAATATGGACAATTTCAGAAAGGTGAAAGATGTCCGTCTTCCGAATCAGGATAACATCAATGTACATGCGATAAGCATGAGCAAATCGGAGATTGATCCTTCCGGGGCAGGAAATATGGCTTCACAGACTTTGGCGGTATTCATGGTGTTTCCTAACGAAGCAGGCTATGTAGAGGTTCCTTCCGTATCAGCATCGGTAAGTTCTTATGCGAATAAAAATAAAATTGTTTCCAATAAAGTAAAGCTTAATGTAAAAAAACTTCCTGAAGGATCGCCTGAATGCTTCAAAAATGCAGTAGGAAACTTCAGTGTGAATGTGTATAATGCATCAAAGGATAAGATAGAGGTTGAAAAGCCGATCCATGTGATTGTCAAAGTTTCGGGAGAAGGAAACCTTCCCGATATGTATCTTCCAAAAATCTTAGCGTCTCCGGACTATGAAGTTTTTACCCCGAAAATTACATCAAAAGTAGCTCCGGGAACAACAGGTATGAAAGGGGAAATGTTCGCGAATTATGTAGTGATTCCTAAAAAATCGGGTCCTATCTCAATTCAGACTGAGCAATTTGCCTTCTTTGATCCGGCAAGCCGTGAATATGTAGATCTTGGACAGGAAACCCTTGCCTTGAGTGCATTTTCTCATGACCAGATCCTTGAATCCCGTACTACGGTTGAAAAGGTGAATGAATACACCAACACACTTTTGGAAACCGTAAATACGCCGGTTCTAAAGACAACCACATTTAAAGTAAAAGAAAAAAGTAAATTCCACTGGAGTATTCTTTTAACCAATATTGCGATTCTTGTAGGATTGTTTGTGATCTACTTACTATTCAAGACTTGGCAAAAAAAACGAGCGTTAGTTAGAGAAACAACATCTCCGAAACCGCTTGGTTCTGTGGCAGAAACAGAAAAAGAAATCAGAGAAACACTGAAGACGGATATCAATGATTATTTCAGCTACCTTGAAAATCTTAAAGATAACGGAGACTATCAAAAGTTCTTTGATACGCTGGAAGAAATGGATCTTGAAGTAAGAAACCAGTATTTCAAGAGTTCTTCAGAGGAGTTCAGAACATTTTTGGAAAGTCATAAAGGATCTTCCGTAGCAGAGGAGTACAGAAATCTGTTGCAAAGAATTCAAATTGAGAAATACTCACCTTTGAAATCTGCAGAGGGAATGGATGAACTTTTAAAAGCAGTTGTTAATTTGTATTCACGAATTAGCAAATAATCAATTTTTTTTCATATTTTTGCGAAATTATTAATTACAAAGAGATGGAAATATTTAATGATTTCTCTATTAAAGAGATCGTTACCTGCTTTATGGTTCTTTTTGCCGTGATCGATATTATAGGCTCTGTTCCTATCGTGGTAAGCCTTCAGCAGAAGTTTGGCCAGATAGAAGCCGGAAAAGCATCTATTACTGCCGGGGTGATCATGATTGTTTTTCTTTTCGTGGGAAACAAAATCCTAAAGCTTATCGGAGTAGATGTAAACTCATTTGCCATTGCGGGTGCTTTTGTGATTTTTATCATAGCCCTGGAAATGATTTTGGGAATCGAGATCAACAAAACCACCGAAGCAAAGGCGGCATCCATCGTCCCTATTGCGTTTCCGCTGGTTGCCGGTGCAGGAACCCTTACCACAACACTGTCTCTTAGAGCTGAATTTCATGACATTAATATTATTTTAGGAATTGTTCTCAATACAATTTTCGTATATTTGGTGCTGAAATCAGCGAAGTGGCTGGAAAACAAAATGGGGGAGGCAACTCTGTCTATTCTTCAGAAAGTTTTCGGGATCATTCTTTTGGCGATTTCAATAAAATTATTCACCGCTAACTTTGCCCAATTGGTGCAGAACTATATTAATTTTTAAGAATCATGCAGAAGTTTTATAAAGTATTTCTAGTTGTGTTTATCGTTTTTATTGCCATCAATCTTTATGCATTAGACTGGCAGACGGATCTTTTATCAGAAGATAACCTGAAGTTTGTATTTTCAATCGCTTCAGCAGTTCTCGGTTTGATTTTGCTTTTCGTGTTAGATACATGGAGCAGGATCGGAGTGAAGAAATAATCTCAGAATCACATTATTCTATATAATAAAACCTCTTTCGTTGAAAAGAGGTTTTTGTTTTTACTACTGGTGGCTTTGAGGTCCTCAGCCACCAGTGCTGTATGGTATTGGTGAATGTGGCTTCGAGAGCCTCAACCACCAAGTGCGCTTTATAAAATTAAGTGTACATCCAGGAATAATAGGGCAAAAATCTCTGGGTGGCTGAGGTACTCGAAGCCACCTCTCACTAAGAAACCACAAGATTCTTTAAAACAGCCTCCGATTTCAGCTCTGTTTCACGCCACTCTTTTTCCGCATCACTTTGTGCAGTGATACCGCCACCTACAAAGATGTGTACGGAATCTTTATACAGTCTTGCGCATCGGAGATTCACAAAATACATGACGCTTTCATCGGTTTCTACTTTAATAAAGCCGGCATAAAATTCACGTGGGAATTTTTCAAACTTCTGGATGTTCTGTTTGCAGAAATCTTTTGGAATTCCACACACTGCCGGAGTAGGATGGAGGTCATGGATCAGGCTGTCGAGATCCTCAGGCTGTATACGGGCCTTGAAGTCTGTCCTGAGGTGTTTGATGTTTCCAGAGATATGATCGTAGGTTTCCGATACTTCTATGTTCTCTGAATAATTTTCAAGAATGTCCTTGATATAAGACGTAACGGGTTTTTGCTCTTCAATTTCCTTTTCTGTCCATTCCTCAGATACCGGAAGTGTTCCGGCAAGGCTCATGGTTTCAAACTGATGTGTTGTTTTATTGAATTTTCCTAAAGTCTCTGAAAAAGCACCCATCCAGGCATTCTTTCCGTCATTGAAGAGGTATCTGAAGGCGTTGGGGTAAGACGTGCAGAGCTTTTTAAAACTTTCCTTATAATCGATTTCGTTAAAGTCAGTGAAGATTTTCCTTCTGGAGTAGACGAGTTTAGGAAGATCATGGTCTTTAATGACCTCGATGACCTCATGAAGGGTCTTTACATATTCGTCTTTGGTTTCTTCATTGAAATGACTTTCATCTTTCAGCAAATTTTCATTCGTAATTGTATCATGCTCAAACTGCCCGGAAGCGTTGATGATATGACCTTCAAAAGTAATCTGTCTCAAAAGATCAAAAGACTGAAAACTTACGGATTCTTTGTCTTGTTTCTGATCGGTTGAATACACCGTTTCGTCGAAAGGAAGTTTGAAATAAATCATTAATTATGGATGGATTTTGAAAATCATCAACTGGAAATAGTATAGGAAATTTCCAGATTGATTTTCCTTTCAGCAAAGGTATTATTAGTCTTAAAAATGTCAAAATTAAAAGCAGATTTTTTTACGGAAATGTTCCCGATTTTTACAGACCAGTGTGTCGAATTTGAAAAGGCAATTTTAAAGAGTAAAAAATCACAATTCAGCATAAAAAAAAGACCCAATTTTTTTGAGTCTTCTATTTTTTTTTGATTTTTTTCTCTATTTCAGAATGATATTGTTGGTCATCGTGGTATGATTGATGAGGATTCCTTTTTCATCCCTGATTTCTATTTCAGAAACATGCATCGTTTTTCCTTTTCTGATGAAACGTGCTGTAGCCGTTACGATGCCATCTTTTTTGCTTTTAAGGTGATTGGAATTGATATTCGTTCCTACACCGTAATATTTGCTGCCGTCGATAAAAATATTAGACAGACTTGATCCCAGCGTTTCTGCCAGCACACAGCTTGCTCCTCCGTGCAGAATACCGAACGGCTGGTGTACCTTTGGCTGTACCGGCATTGTAGCGGTCAGGGTTTCATTTTCAACGTCGATATCGATGAATTGTATTTCAAGTGTTTTGGCTAATGTTACCCCGTTTCCCCAGCTGTTAAGGAATACAAGGAGTTCTTCTTTAGTCTGACCTTTCATTGTATTGGTATGAATGATAATTGATGATTAATAATCGGATGATGGCTTTTTGCTTCTAGCTTTTGGCTTCGTCCTCCGTACCAGTTCCCATAATATTCGGGTTCCAGTTGGCCGGGATTTTGGGTCCGATATCATTTTTAATGTAATAATCCTGAATCTCTTCCATAATCTCGGAAAAAGGAACAGAAGCAATTCTTTCGTAAGGAATGGTGTACCCTAAGTAAACGATATTTCTCTTGAAATCGCCTGCTGCCAGTACAATGGGTACTTTGGCCGCCAATGCCATATGATAGAATCCTTTTCTCCATTTTGGAACCCAGCTTCGGGTACCTTCCGGGGTGATCACAAGACTGAAATCTTCTTTTTCAAACTGTTTAGCCACAAAATTCACCAGATCATTTTTCTGACTTCTGTCGATTCCGATCCCTCCAAGACCTCTTACAAGGCCCCCGTACCACGCTTTTGTATGGGCATCTTTAATGATGATTTTCAAAGGTTTTTCTAAAGACCAGTAGGCAAGATTTCCCAATAGATACTCCATGTTGTGGGTATGTGGTGCCACCACGAGGATACATCGGTTCAGGCTATTTACATCACCCTGCAGGACGACTTTCCAGCCCAGCATCTTTAACATTAATTTACCTATCAGTTTTCTCATATATCGTTAGATTAAAACAAAAAAGTATAACCAAACAGGTTATACTTTACAAATATATTGAAATATTATCGCTCTTAAAACAAACCGCTGATTAAATCTGCGATCTTCATTACAATTTCTAGTGCAACTTGTACCATGGTTAAGGTGTTTTTTATTGATTTGGTTAATTATTTTTAACTACACGAAGGTATAACATTTTTTTAACATAGCGAACTAAATAATATTTTTTTTCCGGTTTCTGAGAGAAGAAGAGTGTGAATTTCAA
Organism: Chryseobacterium sp. OV279; assembly: GCF_900128945.1. GTDB lineage: Bacteria > Bacteroidota > Bacteroidia > Flavobacteriales > Weeksellaceae > Chryseobacterium. The sequence goes on from NZ_FQUD01000001.1 coordinate 1,096,004, forward strand.
ACGGTTGCCTTCCATTCACACCTCCTGCACTCTCTGAAGTTAATTATTTAGTTTGTATGGAGATTTCGTCTTTTCCGTCTTTGATTTTGATGTCCACGTTTTTGTTCATTTTTTTGATGCTGGACTTCATAGAATCAATAACCACGTCAGCCTGATTTTTCGGAACTTTTTTTCCGTTGATGATAAGGCTGTCTTTATCATCGGAGTTGTATTCAATCGTAGAACCGTTTACAGAAATTTTATTTTTTTCAATTCTGATGTGTCCGTTCTCGTCTCTGTCCTGATCGTCATCATTAATTCCGTCTCCATTAAGATCTCCATCGAAATCAATTCCGTCTTTTTTCACAGGAATTACTACTGCATTTTGAGGAATTACAAGTTCGTAATCTACTCTGTAATGTCTGAATCTGTGCTCGTAAGGATACTTGATGTAGTTTGGAAGCATTACCTTGTTTCCTACGATTTCTACAGGTACGTTAATCTGAACAGGAACGTTATAACCGTTTCCTTCTTTTTTAATGATCAGGTAAGGTGTTTTCACCTCAGGTTTTCTTGTAACTTCTACAGAGATATAATCTTCTTTGTAAACCGTTTTCTTATCAGAATAAATGTCGTCATCGTAAGCGGTGAAATTCTGAGGAATATTGACCTGCTTCACATCTACATAAAGGGTATCAGAAGTGGTGTTGATGGCAATATTTTCCGTGTCTTCCTTGCTTCCTTTGTAGATCAGGTTTTTCTTCGCCATGCTTACTCCGAAATAAGTTCCAAGTCCGATAAGCAGAAGGAAAAGTCCTCCGATTACCCATCCGATATTTCTAAGTTTAGTCTTTGGAGAAAAGATCTTGATGCTCAATAAGCTGAAAAGTATAGTAGGGATTAAACATCCTATGATCATAATGGCTACCAGCACTTTATCCAGATTGTTGTCATCCATATAGAATCTCATCTCATTGGCACCTGGAAAATCTGCATCCATACCGAACAGTCCGAAGATCACAAATATACCGATGATGCTTCCTATCGCCATAAGGACGAAAATTCCACCTACAAAGTATTTCAGGATATTCCATACTCCGCTCCCTGCATTATCAATATAAGGTTTGCTTTCGTTGTACATTTCTCCGACCCTCTGAGTAGATTCGTTGGCAAACTGAACCAGTTTGTTGGATTCGCTCTTAAGATTGTCGAAGTTCATAGGCTTTCCCTTCATTTTCAGGTAATCTGCAGCTGTTTCAGCTTTTGGAAGTACAATCCAGAGAATAACATACAGAAGGCCGATCAGTGAAGAAGAAATCGCTGCTGTGAAAATACCCAGTACAAAGATTCCCAGCCAGATCGCTCTCATTGCGGTAATATCCATTCCTACATAGTGAGCAAGTCCTGCACATACTCCGGCGATTTTTTGTCTTTCCGGATCACGGAACAGTTGTTTCTTATCTGTAAATTCAGCACCTGCCTGGTGTGTTCTTTTGGTATTCTTTTCAGAATAGTAAGCTTCTTCCTGTTCTTCGATTTTTTCAGGAGATCCGATCTGTGCGATTACTTTCTCTACGTCTGTATCGTTGATCACTTCACGTTTTCCTAAAGAATCTCTGAAGATTTCTACCATTCTTATTTCTATATCATGCATTACCTCCTCCTCCTCTGAAGCATCCAATGAGCTTCTCAGTGCATTCAGGTAATCGCTGAGCTTTATATATGCGTGTTCTTCTATGGTGAAAGAAAAACCTGCGAGTCCTATTGAGAGTGTCTTGTTCATAGCTTTGTTTTTTAAATTTTTTGAGTGATTTGGTTTACTGACGCTGTCAGTTCAGCCCATGTATTTTGAAGTTCGTCCAAGAAAAGTTTTCCTTTTTCTGTGATCTGGTAATATTTTCTTGGGGGTCCTCCTGTAGATTCTTCCCATCTGTAGGAAAGGAACTCGCCGTTTTTCAGTCTTGTAAGGAGAGGATAGAGGGTTCCTTCCACTACATCCAGTTTTCCCTTTTTAAGCTCATCGATCAGGTCGGAAACATACATTTCACGATGGTTGATGAGACTTAAAATACAGAATTCCAGAATTCCTTTACGCATTTGCGCTTTGGTATTTTCAGTATTCATCTTTAATAAGTTTTGTTAATTAGTTATATTTTCAGAATAATGTTCCTAGCTAGATGAACTTCTTCCGATTTTACATTACAAAGATATGTAATTAAAATGGTAATATGCAATACAAAGTAGTGAAATTTTTAAAAGAAATGATTTAAATTATTGATTATCAGTTAAATAAATTTTTATCAAAAATTAGGATAATTGAATATCAGATTAAAATCAGCTGAAAAAAATGACAAATTGTAGCTGGTGATTCGTATTTTTGTTCTTAATTCATGAAATATTTAAATTAATGTTATACCAAATGACAAAAGCCTTTTTATCTTACAGGCCTTTATCTGCATTGCTGCTGCTGGGGCCTTTGTGCTTCGGACAATACCGCTTTGCTGTTGAAGGCGCTTCCAAAAAATATAATGCTGAAATTAATGTGGAAGAATGCTTTACCGGTCAGTGCAGACATAAAGCAAACGTTATCCTGTTCAATAAAAACGGTGAGAAAATACAGACACTCGTTTCCGATGATATAGCTTTATCGTTTAAAGAAGGCTTTAGACCCTCCAAAATAGAGGTAATGCAGCTTACTTCCGGACTGATGCATGACGATCCCATAGTTTTTGATGATTTCAATTTTGACGGAACAGAAGATGTTGCTCTGAGAAACGGTAGCGGAGGAAACTACGGAAGTGCTTCGTATGACGTATACGTCTTTAATTCAACCAGAAATCAATTTGTCTTAAGTAAAGAACTTACCCAAATTGGCAGTGACTACCAGGGAATTTTCGATGTAGATCCCAAACGCAAAAGATTAACCACTTATGCCAGATCCGGAGCTTCTTTACTATACACCTACGAATATCAGGTGATTCCGAATAAAGGACTCGATCTGGTTTATGAAAAAATAAGTGATATGAGCGAAGAACCGGCTAAAGTCACTATAAAAGAGAAGATCAATAACAAATGGGTGGTTAAAAAAACAACCGAATAGCCTGGATTCAGGTTTGAGAGTCAGAGCGTTTTAGAGTTTCGGGTTTACGGGTTTTTGAGAGTAATCAGATTTTAGTGTTGAAAATACAAATCACCTTCTTAATCTCTCTCAGCCTTTGCCTCAACCTTAGCCTTTAACTTTCAATTTAGGTTTAAAAACAGACAAGAACAGATACTTTATCCCAATTTGGATTAAATAATAAAAGAAATGAAAATACAGAAGGAGATCGATTTTATCCTGGCAGTAGATGCCCTGAAAAACGTACAGCGAAGAAATTACAATGCCGATGATTCCAGAAGAGAAAATACGGCAGAACACTCATGGCAGATCATTATCCTGGCACAGATCCTTTATCCATACGCCAAATACCGTGCGGATATTGATCTTTTAAGGGTAATAAGAATGCTCTCTATCCACGACTTGGTGGAAATAGAAGCGGGAGATACCTTCCTTTTTGATGAAAAAGCTATGGTAGGAAAATTTGAGAGAGAAAAGATTTCAGCTCAGAAAATCTTTGGAATACTGGATGAACCTTTGCGTACAGAATTCTTTGAATTGTGGCTGGAATTTGAGGAAGAAAGCACTCCGGATGCTATTTTTGCCTGTTCTATTGACCGTATCATGCCGTTTATCCTAAACTCACACACTTCAGGGAAAAGCTGGACAGAAGCCGGTGTGACTGAAAAACAGATCAGAAATATGTTGGAAAATGCGATTACAAGAGCATCAGACGAGATGGGAGAGGCTTTTGAAACGTTGCTGACCAGAAGTCTGGATACGGATAAGGTTGTAAGATAGATAGATTGAAAAGCAAAATAAGGATTTTTAAATTGCTGTTTATATAGTATAGATAGTTTCGGGGGGCACCCGTAGGCCGCCCCGAAACTCATCAATTATAGTATTCTGATTGGTTTCTTAGATTCATCAATCGCCACAAAAGTAAAATCACCCACGATTGCTCTTTCTCTCTCATAAGAGTACATTTGCTCTGTGTAGATCTCCACATTCACTTTCATACTCGTTTTTCCAACGTAGGAAACCTTGCCGATCAGTTCAACAATAGTTCCTGCCGGAATAGGTTTTTTAAAATCAATTTTATCGCTGCTTACGGTAACCACTCTTTTTCTGGCAAAACGGGTCGCTGTGATAAACGCTACTTCATCCATCAGCTGCATGGCAGTACCTCCGAAAAGAGTGTCATAATGATTCGTTGTGTTGGGGAAAACCGCTTTAAAAATTCTGGTTTCGGATGCTGCAATTCTTTCTTCTGTAGTCATATTTCATTATTATATTAATACGAAATGAAATAGATTAAAATAACAGAGCAATGACAGGAATCATGGGAATTCCTGAAGCATCCATCAGATCAATCAACTTCAAATCGCGAAAGTTTCTTGTTTAAAGAAATAGGCAGGTCTCCTGACTTGTAACATCTTTTATCTCCTTCCCGTGCCCTGCACAGTGGATTCTTGATAAAGACTTCAGTTACTTACAGTTGCGCGACAGTCCGTGATTTTCACACGGTTCCCTTTTAATCTGCGTTAAGCAGAACCAGTTTCTGTGATGAATAAGCGTTAAACTTTTTCAGGGCAAAAATAAGAATATTACAGCGAAAAACGGTAATTATTCCGGACTATTGTAAATAATCTGGCTCATTACCCTTCCTTCCTTGATGGCCCAAAGGGTGACATACCTGTTCTCACCGGAACCATTGATCATATAAAGATAGATGTGATCATTGTCAAGAGCGGTTACTCCGACATTATTGAAATCCATGGTAGGCTGGAACATATTTTTAATAGCTTCTCTTACAAAAACAGAACCTCTTCCCGGCTGCTGTACACGAACCGACTTGATTTCCGTCATCCCTTCAGGAAGCGCATCTTTGATTCCCCACGGTTTAATTTTATCGATGGTAAGGATTTTTCCGTCCGCATCTTTTTCCTGCTTTCTGTAACCGGCATTCGAAGGATAAACATCGATGACCACTTTGGTTCTTTGGGATGTTGGTATTTTGGGATTGCTGTTATCGGTGAAAATAAGGGATTTCCCGTTCTTGGATTTAGAAGGCGTAAATTGAGGTAGTTGATCAATGAAAGCAATACGCTCTTTGTTTACCATACCTTCCTTCTCAAGATTTTCATATCTCACAAAAGGTTTTTCATCGTCCTGTTTTTCAGGATATTTGATCCAGATCCATTCTGTTTCTCCCGGAGCAGGCTTTACATAAACAAATACATCCCCTTTACGCATACGGATTTTGTCTACAATTTTTCTGTAGTTATCCTTGTGGACACGTACATTGGCGTAGCCTTCCTCAGCTTTTACAACACCGAAAGGAACTTTATTCTGTCCTTTGACAAATGCTAAAGAAAAAAGACTGAAAGCGGATAGGTACAATGCTCTGTTTACGGAAATCATTTTATGAAATTTTTTGATCCCTCAAATATATAAATTAAATGTTTTTTGAATCGGTAAAATATAACGGGATTTGATTAAAATTATCAATATGCTCTCAAAAACTTATTTTCTGATCAAATAATACTTAGTTGTTTTTACAGAAATTCGATAAAAATGTAATATTTATCAATGAAAATGTAATGATATGTAGATAATTTAAATTATTTTTCCGTTGAAAACTATTAACCCAATCAATATGAGAAGAAATCTATTCTTTATGCTTATGTTTTTAAGCGGGGTGCCTCAATTTCAGGCCGCCCATCACAAGGAAAATACTTTAACCAAAAAAATGTTCACGGTTCCTGCCAATGTAACGGTTTCTAATATTAACCTCACTTCAGCTGATGTTACGTGGGATGCTGTACCGGGAGCTAATGGCTATACGGTAAGATTCAGACCGGTAAGTGGCGGAGCTTGGGTAGCGGTTGTAGTTTCAGTCGGGACTGCGTGTAATCTTTCGGGATTAGTCCCGTGTAATGGTTATGTTGTCGAGGTGATAGACAATGTTTCAGGAGATACATCTGTTCCTGTGACGTTTTATACCCAGTTGAATTACTGTCAGGCCGGATCTGCAGATTCTGCTATGATGCATTTGTCTAAAGTAATGATGACTCCGTCCACAGGACTTCCACAGATGGTGAGTGCTTCAGGAGCTTCCAACTACACAGATTATCGTCCTGACTTAACCCGTCGCATCCAGCTTGGTATAGGAACCACAAATAATGTCCTGTCAGTAGAACAAAACTGGGCAGGTACACCGGGAACTGTATATGTAAAAGCCTGGATTGATTTCAATTCTAATGGAATTTTTGAATCTAGCGAAATGATGATGTCTGCATCTGTAAACTCTACGGCTCCAAAAACATCTACCTTCAGTGTTCCTCCTTTCGTAACGGTATCCCAATGCGGTACCACCATGCGGGTAATAACCAGCCAAACAGTGCCGACAGGTCCTTGCGGAACATTTACTTACGGTGAAGTGGAAGATTACGGTGTTACTTTTGTGAACCAGACCTTGGCTGTAGATGAAATTTCCAAATCCAAAGAAATCAGCATCTATCCGAATCCAGCTGCAGAGACTTTACATATTTCAGGGATTTCATCAGAAACGGACTATGAGATTTTCTCAGCTTCAGGTCAGAAAGCAGGAAAGGGAAGAACATCTGGGAATACAGTAGATATTCGTCATCTTGCTAAAGGAATTTATTTTATTCAGCTTAAAAATAAGGAAAATACAGCCCGTCTGAAGTTTATCAGGAAATAAGAGCTAAAATGGATGGAAATTTAGATTGAGAGATTAATTTCTCTTAAATTTAAATAATATCTTTGTTGAAAATATTAAAAACTATCTCATGACCAGAAAATTATTTTCATTATTCGTAATGTTTTTGTGTGTTCACTTTTACCAAAGCAGTGTTTTAAGTACCAAAACAGACCATTTAAATTCAGTTAGACCTCCTTCAAATATAAAGGTCACAAACATTTCCTCTACCAGTGCCACAGTTTCATGGGATCCTGTTATTGGGACGGGGCATTTAGTAAAATATAGTATAGTTGGAATACCGGGCTCTGGAGGTTCACAGTATACAACAAGTACAAGTATTGACCTTACAGATTTGCAAAGATGTAAACAGTATCAGGTGACAGTAAGTAATGTGCAGGCCGGCGGAGGTGATTCAAGTCCTGTTTTTTTTGCTACTGCTAATAACTACTGTTTAATTTCGCCTTCGAGTAATCCGGGTTATGTACCCACCTTATATATATCGAATGTAACGGTAAATGCTGTTGGTTTGCCTCCTATGGTTAGTAATTCAGGGAATTCAGCTTTCACAAAATATTTTGAAGATCCCAGCCGTAAAGTAAAACTGGTTTTAGGCAGTACAGGTAATACGATTTCAGTAACGAAAGCCGGGCCAGCTTCTCAGTCTCCCGGATACGTGCGTGTGCTTGTTGATTTTGATGGGGATGGTTCGTTAGGTAGTAATCCTTCTGAGATCATTCTATTTTCAAATGGAAGTACAAATGCAACGGTTACAGGAACTTTTTCGGTACCTTCTCAGAACCCTCAGAAGCCTTGTAAACTTGCAATGAGAATTGTAAGCTCACCCTCTGTCGGTATTGAGACATGTTCATCTAATGGGGAAATTGAAGACTATGAAATTGAACTTATAGATCCCGCAAGCCTTGCTGTAAATGAAACTGCGAAATCCAAAGAAATCAGCATCTATCCGAATCCAGCTGCAGAGACTTTACATATTTCAGGGATTTCATCAGAAACGGACTATGAGATTTTCTCAGCTTCAGGTCAAAAAACAGGAGAAGGCAGAACATCTGAGAATACAGTAGATATTCGCCATCTTGCGAAAGGAATTTACTTTATTCAGCTTAAAAATAAAGAGAATACAACCCGACTGAAATTCATTAAGAAATAAGTAAAAATAAAATAGCGCTGAAAAATCCAGCGCTATTTTTTATAAAGTTAAAAGTTGTAAAATCCACAAAAAGTAAATTCTCAACCTATCATCGTATTATCACATCATCGAATCATTAAATCCTCTCCAACTCATCCGCATTAATGGTCGTCTTGAAAGTGCCATAATTCACGGTCACTTTATTTTTGGAAATTTTCTCAATGGTTCCTACGCTGGTGCTTCCCGGAATTCGGACACGCTGTCCTTCTTTCATCCACACGGCACGGTCGGTTTTGCGTTTTTCTTCCATTTTTTCATTGGTTTCCGCAATTTTTTCAATCACATCTTCCTTTTTAAGCTGTTGGGTGATTTTTCTTTTAACCACCTGAAGACGTTTGGTTTCATCTTTATCAGCGCCAATCTTTCTGAATTTTTCCTGTTCAAGAATCTTCACAAAATCTTTGACTACATCTTTCCTTGACTTTCCTTTCACGTAACTGTCGATGAACGCTTCAATTTTACTTCCGAACTGAAGCTTACGGTGTTCATCTTCATACAGTTTTTGGAAATTAAACAGTTTCTGTTGCAGCTGTTCATTCAGTTTTTGAAGGTTGTCCCGCTTGTCTTCTACAGATTCTTTCCTTTCGGCAAGATCCGTTTTCAGTTTTTCAACTTCAAATTTTTCCTGCTGAAGTTTGACAATTGTTTTATCAAGATTGATAATGTCGTGCTCTACTTTCTTTTTAGCGGCATGAATAATGAATCTCGGGATTCTGTTCTTCTCTGCTACTTCAAAGGTAAATGAACTTCCTGCCTGTCCTACTTCCAGCTTATACATCGGTTCCAGCGTTTCTTCATCGAAAAGCATGGCTGCATTTTCTGCATTCGGAAGCTGTTCGATCACCAGTTTGATATTCGTATAGTGGGTCGTAATAATGGCAAAACTCTTTTTATCATAGAAATACTCCATGAAACTTTCCGCCAACGCACCACCAAGCTCAGGATCAGATCCTGTCCCGAATTCATCAATCAGAAGCAATGTATTGGCATCAGCCTCACGGATAATTCCGGACATTTTCTTAAGCCTTGAAGAATAGGTAGATAAATGGTTTTCAATAGACTGGTTATCACCGATATCCGTCATGACCTTCTCAAAGAAGAACATTTCAGATTTTGGATGCACCGGTACCAGAATTCCACTTTGTATCATCAGCTGAAGCAGTCCGACTGTTTTCAGGGTGATGGATTTTCCTCCTGCATTGGGTCCGGAAATACAGATGATTCTGTTGTGATCTGTTAGTGAAAGGCTCTGCGAGTGAATTATTTTGTTTTCTGCTTTATTTCTTAACCATAAAAGTGGGTGGAAAGCATCTTTCAATTTTAATGTTCGGTGACGGTTGATCTTTGGAAGAATTCCGTTCACCTGTTCTGCAAATTTTGCTTTAGCTCTCGTCAGGTCAAGGTCAAAAATATAAGTCTGGTATTGCCATAGCTGAGGTTGGAATTCTGCCAGTTCAGCAGTGAGTTTTCGGAGTATCTTATCTATTTCCTTTTTCTCTTCCTCTTCACTTTCCTTCAGCTTGAAGTAATGTTTTACCACACTATCCGGCTGCATATAGGTAATAGAACCTGTCTTTGAAATTCCTAAAACCCTTCCGGCCACTCTTTTCTTGAACCCGGATTTTACTGCTAAAACCCTCATGTCTTCAATAATCGTTTCCCGGATATCATCCAGAAATTCGCTTTGTCCGTAATTGAACAGCGCACGGTTGAAATTTTCCTGAATGGCTTTTTTAGCAATCTGGATTTCAGCTCTAAGTTCTTTCAGAACAGGGGAAGCATCACTTTTCACTTCTCCGAATCGGTTAAAGACCTTATCTACTTTATCAATGATTTCTTTTTTAAACTCCAGTACAGAAACATCGCCTATCAAAGTGGGGAACGTTTCAGGCATGGTTGGAAAAAATTTCTGTAGTTTTCCTATCTGTTCAGTTAAAGTTTTTATTTTGATGAAAGCACTGTTTTCCAGACGGTAATTCTCAATCAGCATCACTTTCAGCTCACTTTCGATATCTTCATACTCATCGAATGGAATTGCATTTGAACTTTCAAAACTCGAAAGATATTCCGACGTTTTTTTCAGGGAAAGTTCCGCCTCGTCAATTTCCATGGGACGAAGTTGAAGAATTTTTTCTCTCGTTTTCGGAGAATACGCAAATGGAGAGATCTCCGCGAGCAATTGCGGAAACTCTAATTCGTTTAAATCTTCTTTATTTATATACACAGTGCAAATTTAGTGAGAAAATGTGATTATTATGTATATTTGAGGTATTTACAAAATTTTCACCAGAAATATTCTTAAAATTAGATGGAAAGGATTGATAGGAAAATTTATAATGCAGAAAAATTATTCGCTGTAAATAGTGAAATAATTGACTGGAACTTAGAAAAGCGCCATGGCATGCAGAAGTGGAGAGCACACGATCGGTATGGTTTCATTGAGCTGAATCTTTATGAGTTAGAAAATTATAAGAATGAAATAGATAATGGCTTTTCATCTGATTACTGTTCAAATATTGATTGGAAAGTAGATGAAAATATATTTCCAAAAGAACTTTACCATCTCCATCTTGAAGAAATAAAAAATTATGCTGATTTTATTACCTCTTATATTTCGGCACTCAAAGGGAAGCATTTAGATTTTATTTTTGAAATTACTTTTGCAGGTTTTCACATGATTGACAGTTTCCGGAAAAATACTTATGGAAGAGCTTTAATTGAGGCTGTCATAAGCTGTTTTAATCAGGAAAGCTATAATGCAGGGAAATCTTATAAAGAAAAATACCATTCGTCTGAGGAAATAGAGTATCAAATGTTACATTATAATAAATGATTACAACCGAACGGCTGCTATTAAAAAACATCAACGAAAGCCACGTTGACGATATTTTAAAGATCCGAAGCAATCCGGAGATCAATAAATTTGTAAAGCGGGTTTCTCCAAAATCCAATTATGATGCATTGGAATTTATTTTAAGCATTAAAAGAAGAACTCAAAGCAAGGAAATTATTTTCTTTGGAATCTCTTATAAAGGTCAGAACAATCTTATCGGAACCATTTGTCTCTGGAAATTTTCTGATGACAGGAAAACTGCTGAAATGGGTTATGAACTATTACCCGAATATCACAGGAAAGGAATTATGTCCGAAGCAGTAGATTCAGTTCTACATTTTGGATTTAATGAATTGAATTTACACGAAATTTTAGCTTTCACAAATAAACTCAATGAAGCTTCCCAAAAATTACTGTTGAAACACCATTTTATTTTAGAAGAGGGGAGAACAGATGAAGGTTTTCCTGATAATATTGTTTTTAGCTTACATAAAAAACAATAAACCTGTAGTTCCTGATTATCTCATCATCACATCATCCAATCACCAAATTTGGTCATCCAGTAATTAAAGGATATTTTTGTACTATTAACAGATTTTCATACCAACCTCATGACCTGGACAGAAGTTTTAGCCCCGATAAAAAGCACGCCTTATTTTACAACCCTTTGGGAAAAAGTAAAACAGGAATATGCCACCACCAAAGTATTTCCACCTAAAAATCAAATCTTCAGAGCATTGGAAATTACGCCTTTTGAAGATGTTGAAGTGGTGATTATCGGTCAGGATCCTTATCACAATGACTTTCAGGCCAACGGTTTGTGCTTTTCTGTTTCCGAACAGGTAACAGCGCCACCTTCTCTTAAGAATATTTTCACCGAACTGAAAGATGATGTTGGAGTGGAAAGAACTTCAAAAGAACTGGATGACTGGGGAAAACAGGGCGTTTTATTATTGAATGCTACCTTAACTGTGCGTGCCCATTCTCCGAACTCTCACAAAGATTTAGGCTGGGAAAAATTCACAGATTTTGTCATCAAGGAAATTTCAGATAAAAAAGAAAATGTCGTTTTTGTTTTATGGGGCGCTTTTGCACAAAAAAAAGCCGAACTCATTGATCCGGCCAAGCATTTTATCTTAAAATCGGCGCACCCGTCACCGTTTTCTGTATACAGAGGTTTTTATGGAAGCAAGCCTTTCTCAAAGATCAATGAATACCTGATCTCAAAAGGGGAAAAGCCTATTTCCTGGTAGCATCGGCATTCGCAGACCCTTCCGTCTTTTTGATCGTAAAGGCTACTTTATATTTTCCTTCCAGCGCTTTGACACCACCATCCGATTTTGGAAAAGGGGTGATCTCTTTCATGGAAATCGTATACCCGTTGAATTCCTGAGACATATAATAATTTCTCCCGGCATTATCTGAAGAAGCAAGGAGTAAAACGGTGGGTCTCGTGTAGGTTCCCATCACTTCGATCTGTGCTACGGCAACTCCGGCCCAGATGCAATTAACCCCTTCAGGACAGCGGCTGTCCTCAGAAATACCTTTGAACGTGACATTCATATCGTATTCTTTCAGGAATTTATTTTCTCCCTGATTAAGATAGATGACCCCTTCTTTTGGTACCGAAGATTTCGTCCCACTGGTATTGGCAGCTGAATCCGGTGTCTTCGCCTTCTTTTGGGCATTGCATCCTGCTAAGGTCAGCATTCCCAGACTGAATATAATGGCTTTGTGAAACATAATTTCTTTTTTTATAAAGTTAAAAATACGGGACTGGAAACTTCCATCCTCCCTCTTCCAATCTAAATAACATCAAGCATATCCAAAACTACTACCAAAAACATGGCCACACCTACCACAAGACTGAATCCGGTTCCATAGATGAATCCTATAAATGCCCCTTTGGTCGATTGCAGAGCCTTGTTCATATCCTTGCTGTCATGAAGCAGTTCTCCGATAAATACACCCGCAAACATCCCGATCAGAAAGCCTAAAGGAATTGGAATGAAGATTCCAACAATCGTTCCGACGATGGATCCGATGCTTCCCCAACGCGTTCCTCCGTATTTCCTGTTTGTTTTTGCGGGAATTACATAGTTCAGGACTGCAGAGGCCGCAGTCAGAATTCCGAATGCCCAGATATAAATCATAGGAAGATCCGCATCGGTCCCGAATTTATAAATTAAAAGTCCGCAGATGCTTAATAAAAGCCCCGGAAGGACAGGAAGGAAGGTTCCCAGTATTCCCAGAAACAGTAAAATAAGGCAGAGAATATTAATCAGCGTTGTATCCATTCTTTAAAATTATCAATGCAAGATAGGAAAAAAGAAGATTTACAGAGGCCTTTTGAATATTTGGGATGAAAATTGATTGTCAATAGTAACATCATCATTCTTAATTTTATAAATTTGCTGTAATGAAAGACGAGATACAGGACACTAAAAGTTTTTTACAGGAAATAAGCGATCAGCTTTACATCTATATCAGTCAGGTAACACCCGGCGGAATGGATTGGATTGTTCATATTATTGTCAAGCTGGCACTGCTTTGCGCCGTGTTTTTAGTGGTGGATTTTGTTTTTAAATTTGCCATTAATTTTGTCTTCAGATTTTTCAGAAATGATGAGAAATATCCAATTATCCGGTCTATTTATCAGTCTAAGATCTCCAATTCTGTCGCTCATTTTGCTGCCCTTCTGGTAGTAGGAGGAATACATCCTTCCATTTTTCCGGCAACGGCACTGCCTAAAACCAATATTTTCATCAACAGATCCATCAATTTAGGTTTGGTCCTTATTCTTGCAGGAATGTTATACAGGTCATTAACTGGTTTCAGGTATTATTTCACCATAAAACAGGACTTCTACAAGATCATGGCACTGAATGCAATTTCAGAAACCGTAAAGATCCTCGGGATTTTTATCTTTTCTGTAGTGGGACTCTGTGTGATATTCGGGATCAAAGGAACCACGATTGTCGGGAGTTTAGGAGCCATTACTGCGGTGCTGGTGCTTGTTTTCAGAGATACTATTTTGGGGTTTGTCACCGGGATACACGTGGCAACCTCTAAAAATCTAAAGGTAGGAGACTGGGTAAGTATTCCAAAATACAGCATTGAAGGAAATATTACCGATATCAGCCTTCTGACTACAAAGATCACCAATTTTGATAAAACCGTTTCCACAATTCCTACCTATGATTTACTGACCACGGAGATCAAAAACCTTCAGGTCATGTCTGAATCCAATACCAGAAGAATTAAAAAATCAGTGTATTTTAATATCAATTCTTTTAAATTTTTAAATGAAGAAGATATCGAACGGTTAAAAGATATCAACCTGATCTCAGAGTATCTGGAAGAGAAAACACTGGAGATTGAAAAAGAAAAACAAAATCTGGAACATAACGATAAAACCATCAACGGAAGACAGTTGACCAATATCGGGGTTTTCAGATATTATGCTCAGAAATATATTGAAAACGATCCTGATATTGATCAGGAGGGAGTCAGAATGGTTCGTCAGCTCGATATTACCCCGCAGGGACTTCCCCTTGAAGTATACTGTTTCGCGAATGATTCCAAATGGGATCATTTTGAACAGATTCAGGCTGATATTTTTGACCACTTGTTGGTGGCATCCAAAGAATTTGATCTGCAGGTAATGCAGGTAAGTATTAAAGTGTAGAATAGAGAAGTTAGAAGCTAGAATTTAGAAGTTAGTGTGATTCGACCGCTTATTCTGATCTGGATTTAGAGATATAGAAGTAGATTTAAAAACTAATTTCTAACCTCTACTATCTAATTTCTCAAAAAAATAACATCTAAATAAGAAATGACAAAACTAAGCGTAAACATTAATAAAATTGCGACATTAAGAAATGCCAGAGGAGGCGAAACGCCAAGTGTAACGGAGGCAGCAGTGAAGATCCAGGAATTTGGAGGACAGGGAATCACCATCCATCCAAGACCTGATGAGAGACACATCACAAGGAAAGATGTCTACGATCTGAAACCATTGGTGACCACTGAATTCAACATTGAAGGAAATCCGCACCGCTCTTTTATTGATATGGTTCTGGAAGTAAAACCGGAGCAGGTAACGCTGGTTCCTGATGCAGACGACGCTATTACATCCAATGCGGGATGGGATACCAAAAAGCACTTAGATTTTCTGACAGAAATTATCGCAGAATTTAAAAACGCAGGAATCCGTACCTCTATTTTCCTTGATCCCTTGCCGGAACTGGTAGAACATGCTGCAAAAACCGGAGCTGACAGAATAGAGCTATATACCGAAGCCTACGCTAAAAACTACCTTACGAATAAAGAACAGGCCATAAAACCTTATTATGATACCGCCGTTGCTGCTACAGAATTCGGATTGGGTATCAATGCAGGACACGATCTGAGCCTTGAAAATTTAAAATATTTTGCAGACCATATCCCGAATCTTCTTGAAGTATCCATCGGTCATGCTTTGGTTTCTGAAGCACTGTATATGGGACTTGAAAATACGGTTCAGGCATATCTGAAACGTTTGGCAAAATGGTAAAAAAGAAGTTAGAAATTAGAGGCTAGAAGTTAGTGCCAAAGACGCATTTTAAATATTCAACCTTTAATTTCCAGTTTCTAACTTCTAATATCTAAAATAAAAAAAATGGACATCTTAAACTCAAAAATATTTGGCGAAAATCTTACGGTTACGCCGCTGCTTGTATTTCACGGACTGTTTGGAATGCTGGACAACTGGGGAAGTTTTGGAAAAGACCTGGGTGAATACCTTCCCGTACACTTAATTGACCTTAGAAACCACGGACGAAGCTTTCATTCCGAAAGTATGTCACATGATGATCTGGCGGACGATATTGCCCGTTATATGGATCATTACGGTTTTCAGAAAGCTCATGTATTAGGGCATTCTTTAGGTGGAAAGGCTGTGATGCAGTTTGCTTTGAAATATCAGGAAAGAGTAGATAAACTAATCGTAGTAGATATTTCTCCAAAGGCTTATCCTCCGCATCATCAGGGAATCATCAAGGCTCTTGAAACAGTAGATTTTAATACTGTAGGTTCAAGAGGTGAGGTAGAAACGGTGTTGAGTCAGTATATTCCAGAGAAATCTACGATACAGTTTTTAGCCAAGAACCTCTATTGGGATGACAGCAAAAAACTGAACTGGAGGTTTAATCTTAAAACTTTATCTGAAAAATATAACGAATTTGTTTCGAATGCCGTAAAATTTGGTGTTTTCGAAGGTGATTCTTTATTCATTGCAGGAGAAAAATCAAATTATATCCTTCCACAGGATGAATACGGGATTAAGCAGCAGTTTCCAAAAGCGAAAATAGTAACAGTGAAAAATGCCGGGCACTGGGTTCAGGCTGAAAATCCGGTTGATTTTGCAAATGTTGTTAAGGAATTTCTTGATTTACATTAATTAAATTCCGTCTATTCAATTATTTAGTTAAAATTTTCTTAAAATAAGATAATATTTCCCCACGTATTGAAATTTTTGTACTTTAGTTTTACAAAAAAACTAAATATATTAACTTATGGAAAAGAAAAACTCAAAAAAACCTTTCTTTGCTTCATTTCTAGAGAAACAAATTAATGATCCTGAAAAAATCCAGGGAGGTGGAATTACTGCACCTACTGTTGACATGATTACGGTACCTACAAGAGATGTCATTACATCTCAACTTCTGGACAATGTTACATCATCTGTAAGAGATCAGATTGTAACGATGAAATACCCTTCTGACAGTGATGAAGGTGGAGAATTGGAAAACTTGTAATCAAACATTACAACGAAATATTTTTTTTAACTAAAACTCAATGACCATGCAAGACGAAAACTCAAAAAAGAAGCCTTTTTTTGCTTCATTCCTTGAAAAACAAATCAAAGATCCGGAAACCATCCAAGGAGGTGGAATTATTACAAACACGGATAACGACATCATTACAATACCTTCAAGAGACAATGTTACAGCACAGATTTTTGATCATGTAACAACGCCGAACAAAGATCTTTTGGTTACTATGAAGTATCCTTCAGACGGTGATGAAGATCTTGTTTAAATTTCGATACACAAGAAATTACAAGCATATTTTAACCCAAACTAAATTATTATGAAAGACAAAAATTCAAAAAAGAAGCCGTTTTTTGCGTCATTCTTAGAAAAACAATTGAAAGATCCTGAAACAGTAAAAGGAGGTGGTATCATCACCATTCCGGAAAGAGATGTGATCACGAAGCCGGTTGTAGATAACGTAACTTCTCCTCAGGACGATCTTATGGTTACTATGAAATATCCATCTGACGGAGATGATGATTCTCCAACAATTCCATTAGATTAAGACGTAAAATATTAATCGTATTAATACAATCATATCAAAGGAAACTTACCATTAAGTTTCCTTTTTTAATAAAAAGCGGCACATGATTCTCTGCATCACCCACTCAAAGGATTTTTACAATATCGATATCTTTTTTGAATATCTTACTTCCAAAAAAATTCCATGGTTCAGACTGAATTCTGACCGGATGAATCATTTCCAGAAGATCAGTGTGAACGAAAATTCATTTGAACTCACGGATGAGTCCGGAAATACCATACATTCCAAAGATATTCAAGCTGTATGGCACAGAAAAGCCTGGGGAATAAGCACTCCCGAAGAACTGGATGAAGACTACCGAAAAATATTCCTGAGCGGATACGCAAACCTTCGCTATAACCTGATCACTGTTCTGGAAAATATTCCATGGATCAATCCTTATGAAAATGAAAGAAAGATCGATGGAAATAAAATGCTTCAGCTAAAACTGGCCAAAGAAAGTGGTCTTACCATTCCTGAAACCATTTTTTCCAACGATGAAGAAAAGATTACGTCCTTTTTTCATGAATTCTGCGGCGGAAAAGCAGTTGCCAAACTTCACAGCCTGACTGCAAAGACCATGAACGGAGAAAATCTGATCTCAACCATGATCATTGAAGAAGATACGCTTGAGAATATTTCAGACATCACCTATTGTCCGATGATCTTCCAGCCTTATATAGACAAAGCTTATGAATTGAGAATTGTCTACCTGGCAGGAGATTTCTTTACCGGAAAGATCAATAACAGCGAGAATGTAGACTGGAGACTGGCTAATGAAAATTATACCTGGTCAGCCTATGAACTTCCTGAACATATAAAGTCAGGTCTTACGTCTATGATGAAAGAAATGGGACTTTATATCGGAGCTATTGACATGATCAGAGGAAAAGACGGGGAATATTATTTCCTGGAAGTAAATCCGCAGGGAGAATGGGGAATGCTGCAGAACGAGCTGGGTTTTCCCATTGCAGAAAAAATTGCCGACAACCTTATAAAAAGAATCAATACCCATGAATAAAATACTAATCATTACGCATACTGCAGATAATTTTTCAATTGAAAAAGTAACGGAATACATAGAAAAAAACGGTTGTGAAGTCGTACGTTTCGATGTAGACCTGTATCCTATAGAAAACAAACTCTCCACCATTTTTCAGGATGGGGAATGGGTAAGTATCCTTGAAACCAAAGATAAAAAGTACCGTCTGGATGATATTGCAGCTATTTGGTACAGAAGAGCTTATAACATCGGAAACGGCTTAAAAGAAGAGTTAGATAAAAAATTCTACGGAGCAGCTATGGGCGAGATCCGCAATACGCTTTTCGGATTTATAGAGTCTGTAGATGCTTATGCACTGGGGAAACCGGGTATTTACAGAAGGCTGGACAGCAAGGAAGAACAGTTGAAAATTGCGGTTAAATTAGGACTTAAAATTCCTGAAACCTGCCTGACAAACAATCCTGAAGAAGCCAGACAATTTATTCTTAAGCACAAGAATGTAGTGGCAAAAATGCAGACCGGTTTTGCTATTTATGAAGACGGGGTAGAAAGTGTTGTTTTTACCAACGTGGTAAGTGAGGATAAGCTTGAAGAACTGGATTCACTGGTGTATTGCCCGATGCAGTTTCAGAAAAAGATAGAAAAGAAAAGAGAACTTCGTGTTACCATTGTAGGACAGGACGTTTACGCATTTGAAATAGATTCCCAGCAGTCTGAAGATGCTAAAGTGGATTGGAGAAAAGATGGAGTGAACCTGTTGACCAAATGGGAGAGAACAGAGCTTCCGGCAGATGTTGAAGCAAAACTCCTTGAACTTTTAGATGTGTACAATGTGGATTATGGTGCGATAGACATCATTGTTTCCCCTGAAAACGAATATTATTTCATTGAGATCAATGCAGCAGGTGAATTTTTCTGGTTAGATAATTTAACGGAAGACAATATGATTTCCAAGAGTATCGCAGACGTTCTTTGCGACAAAGCTCCAAGAAGAAACAATTCGGTTATGGCTTAAAAAGTCATCGCTAATTCATACTCAAAGCCCTTTTGTTAATCTGAAGGGCTTTTTTGTCTGTTAAAACGAAAGTTTTTACATCAAATGCTTTCATAATTGACGATTCACTTGCAAAGCAAAATTCACTATTGACACTAAAAAACTAATCTCGCGCAGATCACACAGATTCAACAGATTTTTTATCACTGCAAATCAAATCTTTTATTTACAACTTAAGTGTCAAAAAAAACTTTTGTCCCTTTTGCAGTTAATTTATTGATAAAGTCTTTCAAAATGATAATATTGGTTAAATTAAGCGGAATTCTGCTTTAAAAATCGCAAATTTGCATAAGCAGTTTTTCATAAAATCCTATTGGTAAAATGAAGAATTGCCGGATCGAAAATATTGTCATATTTTAGTCAGCAATCAAGTAAATAATTAATGATTTTTGTAACGGGTGCAACCGGAATCCTGGGAAGGGTGATCGTTTTGGAACTTCTTAAAAAAGGGAAAAGCGTGCGTGCTTCCAAAAGACCGGGCAGCAATTTAAACGATGTAAGGCATTCTTACGGTTTCTATACAGAGAATCCTGATGATCTTTTCAGTAAGATCGAATGGGTAGACGTAGATTTTGATGATCTCGACGCTCTGCAGAATGCATTAAAAGGGGTAGATGAGGTCTATCACTGTGCCGCCAAAGTAAGTTTCCATCCTCATGATGAAAAAGAAATGTACCATACCAATGTGAAGGGTACAGAAAACCTGCTGTTTGCCTGTGAAGGTTCAGAAGTGAAAAAATTTCTGCACGTAAGCACCATTGCGGTTCTGGATATTTTTAATGAAAATGGAGAATTGGACGAAAGTTCAGAATTTAATCCTAAAGAAGAACATTCTGCCTATGCCATTTCAAAGCACCTTGCTGAGATGGAGGTGTGGAGAGCTTCTGCGGAAGGACTGAATACCATCATCGTCAATCCGGGAATGATCATCGGAAGCGGAAACTGGGGACAGAGCAGTGGAGATATTTTCCCTACTTTTGAAAAAAACGGCTTTACATTTTCCGGAGGAACCAGTTATATCGACGTAAGAGATGCAGCTCGGATTTCCATTGATCTGATGGAAAAGAATGCTTTCGGAGAACGTTTTATTCTGATATCAGAAAACAAAAGATATGCAGATCTTGGAAAACAGATCCGCTCACAGCTTGGACTGAAAGAAGCAAAAATCCTTTCGAAATTCCAGTTAAACCTCGGAAGACTGGCCAATATCCTTTTTGGCTGGCTGATTCCGAAGCTGAGAATCATTACGAAATCCAATATTGAATCCATATCATCCCTTAACACCATATCCAATCAGAAGATTAAAAAAGAGATTGATTATCAGTTGATTCCTGTGAAGGAAAGTGTTGATTTTCATCTTAAAAATTATATTAACGACAAAAAGCTGAATTCATGAATCTTGCAGCAGCAATTATCCTAAAAAATGTAGAAAAACATCCGGTGAAATCCGCGATGGGCTTTAAAAAGAAAGATGAGGCGTGGAAAGAACTGAGCTGGAAAAAATTCGGTGAAATTGTTTTTAAAACTGCTAATGCATTAAAAAATGCAGGAATTCAGGAAAATGATAAAGTAGCGATCTACGCAGACAATTCTTCGGAATGGATGATCTTTGATCTGGCCTCAATGGCGATGGGTGCCATCACGGTACCTGTTTATTCAACCAATAATGCAGAACAGGCGGAATATATTATCAATGACTCTTCAGCTAAAGCCATATTGGTAGGCAACCAGGAGCAGTATGATGCCTGTCTGGAAATTCTGCAGAAAGAAGGGAATCCATTGGAAACGATCATTGTTTCTAAAAAATCAATCTGGATCAAAAAAGAATTCAACAGCTTTTATCTTGAAGATTTTATAGCCAAATCATCTTCTAAGCTGGAGATATGTCCTAAAGAAAATGATGATACAGCCACACTGATCTATACGTCCGGAACCACCGGAACACCGAAAGGTGTGATGCTTACTCACGGAAATTTCATCAAAGCTTTCGATTCTCACTTCGAGTTTTTTAAATTCAAAAACTTTGAGGAAGAGCTTTCTCTGGCATTTTTGCCATTGACCCACGTTTTCGAAAGAAGCTGGAGTTTGCTTTGTCTTTATGGCGGGGCAAGGGTATATTTCCTGGAAGATCCGAAGAATATTGCAAAGACGCTGGAAGAGGTGAAACCCACAATGATGTGTGCGGTACCGAGATTTTTCCAGAAAGTATATGCCGGAGTTTTAGAAAAAGCCGAAGAAGGTTCATCACTCAAGAAAAAAATCTTCGATTGGGCGCTGGCAACGGGATGGCAGACTGCAGAGCTAAGAAGAAAAGAACAATCGATTCCTTTTGGATTAAA
This sequence comes from Chryseobacterium sp. OV279, assembly GCF_900128945.1. GTDB lineage: Bacteria > Bacteroidota > Bacteroidia > Flavobacteriales > Weeksellaceae > Chryseobacterium. Next base: position 1,117,621 of record NZ_FQUD01000001.1, read on the forward strand.
ATTCAAAGAATCGATCGCAGATATGCTTGTTTTCAGCAAGATTAAAGAGAAGATGGGTGGAAGATTGTGGTTCTTACCTTGTGGTGGAGCATCATTATCGCCGGAAGTGACAAAATTCTTCGATTCTGTAGGCATTCACGTAACAGTTGGTTACGGACTGACGGAAACAACAGCTACATTGACGCTTTTCCCATTAACTCATTTTGAACATGGAACCAGCGGAAAACCTTTACCGGGTGTAGAAATCCGTATCGGTGAAAACGACGAGATCCAGGCCAGAGGAAACGGAATAATGAAAGGCTATTACAACAGGCCCGAAGAAACCCAGAAAGTTTTCACGGAAGACGGATGGTTCAAAACAGGAGATGCAGGAAAGTTTGACGATAAAGGAAACCTGATCATCACAGACCGGATCAAGGATCTGATGAAAACCTCCAACGGTAAGTACGTGGCTCCACAGCAGATCGAAAATCTTCTGACCAATAATAACTTTATCCAGCAGATCATGCTGGTAGCAGAAGGAAGACAGTTCGTTTCCGCACTTATTGTTCCGAATTTTGAGTTCTTACAGGATTATATTAAAAAGAACAACATTCCTTTTACCAATTGGGAAACCGCGGTAAAAGAGGACAGCATTATTGCTTTGTATAAAGAGAAAATTAAAGAATTGCAGGTTCATCTGGCAGATTATGAGAAAGTGAAGAAATTCACGCTGATGCCTGCTGAATTTGATGTCAATACCGGCGAAATTACCCCTACATTGAAAGTCAAAAGAAATGTAGTGCTTAAAAAATACGCGGATATTATAGAGAAAATGTATTAGAAATAAGGCTTGACCGACTACTAAAGGAGTTCCTTTTGTGGTTCAATAAAAGAGTTTTATTATTTTAAATCAGACTATGACAACACAAGAATTTCTAGGAAAACAAAATTTTACCATTCATACCGAGACAGTTTCAGAAAGCTGTCCGTCCAATATTGCCCTGATCAAATACTGGGGCAAATATGAAAACCAGATTCCGGCCAACCCGAGCATAAGTTATACGCTGAATCATTGTAAAACCAATACCTCTATGGAGTTTTTGGCAGATGAACCATTCTCGGTGCAAACTTTTTTAGCAGGAAATGAAGAGGTGAAATTTGCTGAAAAAATTGAAAAATATTTTAAAAATATCGAACAGTATCTTCCATGGATTCTGAAAGGAAAATACATTGTCAGAACTGAAAATACCTTTCCTCACAGTTCCGGGATTGCAAGTTCTGCTTCAGGATTCGGAGCTATTGCAAAATGTCTGATGAAGCTTGACGGAATATTTTCCAATGAACTTTCAGAAGAAGAATCATTAAGAAAAGCTTCATTCCTGGCAAGATTGGGAAGTGGAAGCGCCTGCAGAAGTTTATACAACGGTTTGGTCGTTTGGGGAATGTCAGATGAGGTGGAAGGAAGTTCAGACTTATTTGCTGTACCATATCCGGATACTGAAATTCATGACATCTTTAAAAATTTCAATGACTGGGTCTTACTGATCCATGAAGGGCAGAAAAGTGTCTCTTCAACGGTAGGACACGGGTTAATGAACACCAATCCTTATGCAGAAAGAAGATTTCAGGAAGCAAGAGAGAATTTTGTTCCAATGAAAGAGATCTTAAAGAGCGGTGATATGGAGCGTTTTATTAAATTGGTAGAACACGAAGCGCTTACCCTGCATGCGATGATGATGATGAGTGATCCAGCTTTTATCCTAATGAAAACAGGAACCATGGAGGTGATCAATAAGGTCTGGGATTTCCGTAGAGAAACAGGTCTTCCGTTATTCTTCACATTGGATGCCGGAGCCAATGTACACCTGCTGTTCCCGAATAACGGATCCGAAGATCAGATCAAAGCATTTATTGAAACCGAGTTACTTCAGCACACGCAAAAGAATGGAGTCGTAAAGGATGTAATGAAATTCTAAAATGAAAAAATGGCAGTTCTTCTGCCGATAAATCAGATATGTCTGCGTAATTCGTGAAAATTGTGAGAAAAAAGCTCCCGCAGATTTCACGGATTACGCAGATTCTTTTTAGTGAAAGTTAGGCTGAATTTTTAACGGCTTTTTTGTACACTCGCTTAATCGAATCAATGCCAATTGATTCCCTCTTTGCACCCTTAAAATTCTATATTCTAAAAATGAACCTTTGCGTTAAAAAAAGCATTGTATTTCAGATAAAGATTTCATCAGTTTTAGATTGGAAGTTTTTTTCAATTTTTTTACTCACGCAGATTTAACAAATAAAGCAGATAGATCAATAAGTATTAAAAATCTGTGTAATCAGTATAATCTGCGCGAAATTTTAAACCATCCGATTTTTTATTTGCTTTATCAGAATCAATGAAATTGATTCCCTCTTTGCACCCTTAAAATTTTACATTCCAGAAATCAACCTTTGCGTTAAAAAAAATATTGTTATTAAGTTTTTTAAAGAAAGGGAGTGTTCAGAAAATCATTAAAAGGCTTCATCAGTTTAAAAATCTTCGTCATATTTTTGACCGCATTTTTATCCAGAACTTCCTCATCTTTCAGGTTATAAACCACGATGAAGTTTTTAAGCTTTAAATAGTCTCCCATCGGGTCTTCCTTTTCAAAACCCTGAGGGATTTTTTTGAGTTGATCATCCTGATCAAGCTTTGGGAAATGTTTCTTAAAGTCCTTCTGATTGATGATCTTAAGAAAATCCTCGCCATATAACGAAATTTCCTTTCTGACTTGTTTCAAAACAGCAGATTCCGGCATGTAAATACCACCGGCAAGGAAAGATTTTCCGGGTTCCATATGAAGGTAGTAACCTCCTTTTTGGCTGCCTTTTCCCATCCCTAAAGAGGCTCCGAAATTGGTTTTGTAAGGTATTTTATCCTTTGAAAACCGAGTATCTCTGTAGATTCTGAACAGTGCTTTTTTACCGTCAAGCTTGCCTAATTCTTCATCGAATCCAGCCATTTCTTTAATCAGTTCATCAAGAAAAGCGATGACGTTTCCCTGAGATTCTGTGTAAAGGTTTTTATTTTCTGTAAACCACTCACGGTTGTTATTGTTGGTCAGTTCTTTTAAGAATGTAAATGTTTCGGGCTTTATTGTGCTCATATGTATTGGGAATTTAATGGTAAGCTGGATATGATTTAAATGAACCAAGTTAAAAAATATACTTAGGGTGACCAAAATTAAATAGAGCCTCTGTTTTTTTATTTCTTATGAAATCTAAATTTAAAATCATCAAAGAAGTCTTATCATATGAACCATGGAATTTTATGATTGGACTTAAACAAGGAGCGAAATAAAGCTTTAACCCAATGAAAAGGGGAGGTATTTTGCAGTTTGAAAAAATAATTATAATTTTTAAATAAGCTCTGAATTTGCAGTAATTTGAACATTCTTAATAGGTTAGTAAACCTTTAAATGAAGCCATGGATACTGGGATTATTTCAATAACAAGAAAGTGTAGTTATAAAAAGAAAAATTTACATTGAATGGTCTTATTTGTAAAAATTCATAAATAATACCGAAAAAATCAATCCAATTTAATAAAAAAAAATAATGTTTAACATGTTTTTAACGCAAGGGCTGTTTTTTTGGATTTAATTTTTTAAAAATTAAAAATATATTAAAGGATTCTGAATTAAACTTTACATATTTAGAACTTTATTCAAAAACAAGTCAAATATTTATTGTATCTTTGCAAAAATTTTAAAATATTTAATGAATTTATTTACGGAGTCCAATTTAAGTCCTGACATCCTTAAGGCAGTTGGCGAACTGGGTTACGAAAGCCCGACAGAAATCCAAAAACAGACTATCCCTTTCATTCTTTCAGATATTCGCGATTTGATCGCACTTGCGCAGACAGGGACAGGCAAAACAGCAGCGTTTTCGCTTCCGATTTTGGATATGATTGACGAAACGAGTCGCAAAATCCAATTTTTGGTGCTTTGTCCGACACGGGAATTATGTCTTCAGATTTCTAAAGACATAAAAAATTATTCCAAGTACATGAAAGACATCAAAACCACAGCGGTTTACGGTGGAAGCAGTATTATGGATCAGATTCGTTCTTTAAAGGACAAGCCGCAAATTATTGTGGGTACTCCGGGAAGAGTAATCGACCTTATCAACAGAAAAGCACTTGATTTTTCTGCGATTCATTGGTTAGTTTTAGACGAAGCTGATGAAATGCTTTCTATGGGTTTCAAAGACGAGTTGGAAACAATTCTTAGAGAAACACCGGATACAAAGCAGACATTCTTGTTCTCGGCAACGATGAATAAAGAAGTGGAGAGAATTTCTAAAAATTATCTTACCAATCCTCACCGTATTTCTGTGGGTTCTATTAACGAGGTTAAGAAGAACATCAAACACGAATATTACGTAGTAGGATACCGTCAGAAAAAAGAAGCTCTTAAGCGATTGATTGATGCGAACCCGAACCAGTATTCTATTCTTTTCTGTAGAACAAGAATGGAAACTCAGGAGGTTGCTGATTTCTTAATGCAGAACGGTTATGCGGCAGATGCCCTTCACGGGGATCTTTCTCAGGCACAGAGAGATACGGTAATGAAGAAATTCAGACTGAAAAACATCGATATTCTTGTAGCGACAGACGTTGCAGCAAGAGGTTTGGATGTAAACTCTTTAACGCACGTTATTCACTATTCTTTACCTGATGATCCGGAAGTATTCGTTCACAGAAGTGGAAGAACAGGTAGAGCAGGAAAAGATGGTATTTCAATCTCTTTGATCAAGCCTGAAGAAAGCAGAAAATTAAAGCAGATTAAATCTACAACGAAAATCGATATCGTTGAGAAATTTATTCCAACGGGTGATGATATTATCAAAGCTCAGGTGGGAGGTGTTTTTGAAAAATTATTTACAGAACACGAAGAAGATATCTTTGAATTCAATGATAGCTTAATCCCTGATTTAAGTGCATTCACCAAAGAAGAACTGGTACACAAATTACTACAGTTCCAATTGAAAGATCTTGCACTTTACTACAAAGATAAGCATGACCTTGCTGAGCAGAAACTGAGCAGCAGAGATGATGACTATTCAAGAAGAGACAGAGGACGCGATAGAGACCGTGACAGAGGAAGAGATCGTGACCGTGGAGACCGTGACGTAAGAGGAAGCAGAGATGGCGGAAGAGAACGTGGCGGAAAACCTAGAAGAAAGAATGAAAACATGGTAAGATTCTTCTTCAACTTAGGGAAAAAAGATCAATTGAAGAAACTTGATGTTTTGGATATTATTAATAAAGCAACTTCACCAGCTGGAGGAAGCAAAAAAAGAGCAGAAATTGGTGATATTGAAATTTTAGAGAAATTCTCTTTCTTTGAAATTGAAAAATCATTCAAAGGAGAGCTTTTGAGTAATATTGCATCAATGAAATTCAAAGGAAAAGATATGAGAGCTGAAGAGGCTAATTAATACTCATACTACACTATACAAACCGGCTTTTAGCCGGTTTTTTTGTTTGATAATCAGGCGTTAATCGTATGTTAACAAAACTTAATGTCATATAGTTTCAGGGCAAATCCTTTTTTAGGAAATTTGCACCAAATTATAAATACATAAAAATGGGAATTGGTAATATTTTCCACGCTTTTCAACCAAAAGATAAAATCTTCTTTGTACTTTTTGAAAAGGTAACGGAGAATTTAGTTGCAATGTCGGAAGACTTTAACAACGGGATCAAAGATTTCGATCTTAACGATGACACGATGTTAAAAAGAATGAGCGACTACGAACACAAAAATGATGAGCTTACGCATGAGATCTTCGTTGAATTAGGAAAAAACTTCATTACGCCGTTCGACCGTGAAGACATTCACACCCTGGCAACCGGCCTTGATGATATCGCTGATTACATCTACGCTTCCACAAAATACATTTTCTTATACAAATCGCCTGAGATGAAGGCGTATTCGGATTTCTCACTCCTGATCCACAAGGCTTGTCTTGAGATTCAGAATGCGATGAAAAACCTTAAAGGGTTTAAGAATATGGATCAGGTGAAAGAAGCTTGTATCAAAGTAAACTCTATTGAAAACATTGCAGATGACCTGCTTTCCAACTCAATGGTAGATCTGTTTGAAACCAATGATGCCATCAACATTATCAAAGTTTCATCTGTACTTAATTATCTTGAAATAGTAACTGACAAAGCTGAAGATGTTGCCAACACGATTGAGAACATCATGATTAAATACGCTTAAACAATTATAACTAACAGAAATGGAATTTCCGATTTTACTTACGGTTATTATTGCTCTAGCTTTAATTTTCGATTATATTAATGGTTTTCATGATGCGGCCAACTCCATTGCAACCATTGTTTCTACCAAGGTTTTAAGCCCTTTTCAGGCAGTACTTTGGGCAGCCCTTTGGAACTTTGCAGCTTTCTTTATCGCGGCTTATATTATTGGAGAATTTAAAATTGGTAATACGATTGCCAAAACGGTTAATGAAAACTTTATTACATTAGAAGTCATATTTTCCGGTCTTATCGCTGCGATAGCCTGGAATCTTTTAACATGGTGGTTTGGTATTCCATCATCATCATCACACACTTTGATCGGTGGATTTTTAGGAGCTGCCCTGATGCATGCTTTTATGATGGATTATCACGAAGTTGTGGCTAGTCACCCGGATTTAGGAACTTGGGAGACTATTAAAGCAGCCTGCTCTCAGGTGGCCCAGCAAAGTGTTGTTAAATTTGACAAAGTGATTCCTATTTTCCTGTTCATTTTTATGGCTCCGATTATTGGGATGATTATTTCCATCATTATCACTTTAATTATTGTTCATCTTTATAAAAGATCGAATCCCTATAAAGCAGACAAATCATTCAAGAGACTGCAGTTGGTGTCTTCAGCTTTGTTCAGTTTAGGACATGGTTTGAATGATGCACAGAAGGTAATGGGTATTATTGGAGCAGCGATGATCTACTATCACGTTAATATGCTTCAGGATCCTGTTTATCTTAATATTGAATCTGCAGCCCGTTTCGATTATTTTGCACAGCATTATATCTGGGTTCCTTTGGTTTCTTTCATTGCTATTGCATTGGGAACTATGAGTGGTGGTTGGAAGATCATCAAAACAATGGGTACTAAGATTACAAAAGTAACTTCACTGGAAGGAGTAAGTGCTGAGACTGCAGGAGCTATCACTTTATTCATTACGGATCATTTTGGTATTCCTGTATCTACAACACATACCATCACCGGTTCTATCATCGGGGTAGGATTAACGAAGAGAATTTCTGCTGTAAGATGGGGAATTACCGTAAGTCTTCTTTGGGCTTGGGTACTAACGATTCCTATTTCGGCAATTGTTGCTGCGATTACTTATCTTGCTGTAACGTTTTTAACTTAATTTTAAAGTTGAAATATATAATACAAACTTTGTCCTCCGGGGCAAAGTTTTTTGTTTTATAAAGCCTCGAAAAATTGTATTTTTGTTCAAATTATAAGATTTTATGGAATTTTTAGACAGATACCAGCAAATCGTTGCTGAAGCGATCACGAAGTATACTTTTAAAGACAAGCCTGCAGAACTTTATGACCCGATGAACTACATCATTTCCCATGGTGGAAAGCGTCTTCGTCCTATTATGGTACTGATGGCGTGCGACCTGTTCGGCGGAGATCTGAAACAGGCAATAAAACCGGCGCTGGCAATCGAATTTTTCCATAATTTCACCCTGATCCATGATGATATTATGGATGAGGCCCCTTTGAGAAGAAATAAACCTACCATTCATACCTTACACGGAATCAATGTCGGGATTCTTTCCGGAGACGGACTGATGCTGAAAGCTTATAAATTCTTTGAAGATCTTGAACCTGAAATCTTCAAGGCGTGTATCAGAATATTTACCCATACCGGACTTCTTCTTTGCGAAGGACAGCAGTATGACATCAATTTTGAAACGCAGGAAGACGTAACCTATGATGACTACATCAGAATGATTACGTACAAGACAGGAGTACTGAGTGCATCATCATTTGAAATAGGGGCGCTTATTGCAAGAGCTAATTTTAAAGATGCCAAAGCCATTTTCAATTTTGGAAAACACATTGGTATCGCATTCCAGATTATGGATGATTATCTGGATGTATTCGGAGATCAGGCTCAGTTTGGTAAGAAACATGCCGGAGATATTTACGAGAACAAAAAAACCATTCTGTATCTTTTAGCGAGAGAACACGCTACAGACGAAGAAAGAAAAGAACTTGACCACTGGTATGGTAAAAAAACCGATAATATCGACAAAGTATACGGCGTAGAAAAGATCTTCAGAAGAACGAAAGTTGATGAGAAAGCATTACGTCTGATCCAGAAGCACAACGAAATCGGACAAAGTTACCTTGAGAAGATCAATATCCCGGAAGACAAGAAAAAACCTTTTGCTGAACTGGCCAACTACCTGTTGAGAAGAGAAAGCTAAATAAAGGTAATAGGAATTAGGGCTTAGGGATTAGTTGTTCATAGCAAATTCCTAAGCCCTGATTTCTAAACCCTAATCCCTTATTAATGAAATTCAGAACCGAAGTAGACATTCCCCCATCGGAAAAAAAGATTGATATTGAAGATAAAATATTTTCAATAGGATCCTGTTTTGCTTCGGAAATGACAGATTTGCTGGGACAGGGACAGCTTCAGACGGTGAATAATCCTTTCGGGACTATCTTTAATCCTTTTTCGATCAGTAATGCGGTTAAAAGGCTTCATGATTCGGAGTTTTATACCGAAGATGAGCTCATCACATTTAATGATGAATTTATCTCTCTGGACCATCACAGCAGTTTCGACAGAAGATATATCCACCAGACTCTGGATAAAATTAATGCCGGAATAGAAGTGGGCAACCGTTTTCTACAGGATGCCGGTTGGGTCATCATCACCTACGGAACTTCATTTATTTATGAATTTATTCCCAAGAAAAAGCTAGCCGCCAACTGTCACAAGATCCCGCAAAAGTTTTTTGAAAAAAGACTGCTTTCGCACCAGGAACTTACGGATTCCATTTATAATACGGTTTTAAACCTCAAAGATATCTGCCGTTACGATGTACAGATCCTATTTACGGTCTCTCCGGTACGTCATACCAAAGATGGAATGATTGAAAACCAACTGAGCAAATCCAAACTGATCACAGCTGTGCATGAAGCGCTTTTACAGCTGGACAACTGCCATTATCTGCCCGTTTATGAGATCTTAATGGATGATCTGCGAGATTATCGTTTTTACAAGGAAGATTTGATTCATCCTACGTCGCAGGCTGTCAATTACATCTTTGATAAGTTCGGGGAAGCTTATTTTTCGGATGCGACGAAAAGTTTTATCAAAGAAAGCTTTAAGATCAATAAAGCGTTGGAACATAGAACAGATGATGATAAGGACCCGAAATATATAGAGTTCAGAGAAAAGCTTGATGCAAGGATTGAAGCTCAACGCGAAAAAGTAAGGCATAAAATATTTTTAAATGATTGACTTTACTAATATTGAATACCTGAAATCAGGCAATGAAAGACAGAAAAGAGCCTATGATGTCCTGAAAAAATATCAGGTTTTCGAAAAATTAAAAGACTATTCTCCAGTTCTGGCGGGAACCATTCCCATTGAAATTGATATTGAAAGCAGCGATCTGGATATTATTTGCGAAGTAGATCTTGAATGTGAAGAAGACTTTTTAGATGAAATCGCTATGAGGCGATTAATGCCGGGAGATACAGATGTAAAGGTTGAAAATATAGTGGTCCGCGGAGAAAAAAGCATTGTCCTAAACTTTATGCTGGAAGAATTTCCCATAGAGATTTTCGGACAAAATAAACCGTCCATTGAACAGAATGCCTACCGTCATATGGTGGCAGAATACAGAATATTACAGGAAAAAGGAGAAGATTTTAAACATAAAATAATAGAACTTAAGAAACAGGGAATAAAGACGGAGCCGGCGTTCGGCCTGCTGATGGAATTGGAAAACCCTTATGAAGATCTGTTAAAATTTTAAGAAAATGATTGATACACATACCCATTTATACGCAGAAGAATTTGATGAAGACAGAAAAGAAGCTATCCAAAGGGCTGTAGACAAAGGAATCACGAAGTTTTATCTTCCTGCTATTGATTCCGAATCCCATGGGAAAATGCTTCAGCTGGAAGCAGAATATCCCGGACAGATTATTTCCATGATGGGACTTCACCCATGTTATGTAAAGCCGGAATCCTGGGAAAAAGAACTTGAAACCGTTAAAAACTATCTGGACGAAAGAGATTTTCCTGCGATAGGAGAGATCGGGATCGACCTTTATTGGGACAAAACGACACTGGACATCCAGGTGAAAGCTTTTGAACAGCAAATCGACTGGGCCATAGAAAAAGACCTTCCAATTGTGATCCACACCAGAGAAAGCTTTGATGAAACATTCGAAGTATTGGAAAGAAAAAAACACCCGAAACTTCGTGGTATTTTCCACTGTTTCTCAGGAGATCTGGAGCAGGCTAAGCATGCGATTGACCTGAATTTTATATTGGGAATAGGAGGTGTTGTTACTTTTAAAAACGGAAAGATCGATCAGTTCCTGAATGAAATTCCGTTGGATAAAATCGTTTTGGAAACAGATTCACCTTATCTGGCTCCGGTTCCGCATAGAGGAAAAAGAAATGAAAGTTCTTACCTTGATCTGGTGGCCGGAAAATTAGTGAATATCTACGGCAAAGACTTTACAGAAATAGACAGAATTACTACAGAAAATGCAGTAAGAATTTTTGGAAACTAAGGAGTTCGGATGAATAAAACTTTAACCTATATGAAAACCAGCAAAGCAAACAGTTTAATGCTATTTGCAGTCTATTTTGTGGTTAATTTTTTATTCCTCACCAAATATGGTATCCGTCAATCATTGGTTCCGATCAGTATTCTTATCATTGCCTTTATTGCTGTACATGTTTTAATATTTTTTCTGCGAAAGAATGAACTGTTGAGTCAAAAGATTAATGTAAAGCTCGTTTATCTTTTAACAGGTATTTTAGGAGTGGGATATATTACCTTATGCCATGTTTTAACAGATCCTTATCAACTAAGGATAGACCGTTGGCAGACGCTGGATTTTTCACTAGATTATTGGATTCACGGCAAATATATTTATGATACCCGAAACTTTATGGGGAATTTGTCCTCCTATCTTCCGGGACAGCTTTTGCTGGCTCTTCCCGCTTATCTTTTGGGAAATGTAGGTTATCTTCAGGTAGTTGCTTTTCTGTTGTTTTCGTACGTTGTTATGCTGGAATTTAAAAGCAATCTGATCAGGTTCACAGCCATATTAATGCTGGGAATATCTTTGGCTTATATTTACGAAGCAGTCTGCAAGAGCGATTTTATTTCCTCCTTTATTTTCGCGGCTGCATTTATCCTTTTCTGGCATACTAAGTTTAAAGAGAATTATTTTCAGAAACCTGTCCTGTTAGGAATAGGCCTGGGTATTTTATTTCTGACCCGAAGTGTAGTCGTTATTCCTTTGATTATTTTCCTGCTTAAACCTTTTTTAGCAACCAATACAAAGTCTAAAATAAAAACCGTTGCAGCCTTTCTGCTGAGCGTAGCTGTATTGTTACTCACCGTTTTTTTTCCTGCCAAAAACCTTGAATATATTATTGAACATAATCCTCTGACGCTTCAGGGACAGAGCAATAAATGGGTCATGCTGGTTTTTCTGGCGGTAGCTTTATTGTTATCGTTTTATGTCAGAAAAATAAATGATGTTTTCTATTTTTCGGCCTACATTGTTTTTTTGACGATGCTCAGTTTTGTACTGGAGAAGTTCCTGCTTTTCGGATTGGGCTTTCAGGATAATCTTTTTTCAACGACTTATCTTGCGGCCTGCCTGCCTTTCAGTATTATAGCTTATTGCTTTTCAGTTCGGAAAGAAATAGAGAAAGTCTAAAGCTTTTTAGGCCTGAGTGTTCCCAATTAACCATGTAAAGGTTCAAAACCTTGACATGGTTAAAAGCCTTTGCAGATAGATTTTTAAACAGTTTTTAGCCAAAAAAATCTTTATAAAAAAAGCCCTTTCGTTGGAAAGGGCTTTCATATTATTTTTTTCTGGTGAAATTCTTATTCTTAGGTTTTTTGAAGCTTGTAGGAGCGCTTCCGGCCGGCTTATTGTTATTATTCTGCGGTTTCGGAGAACGTGGTCTTCCACCACCAGCGGCCATAGGCTTGTTGTTGGAATCTCTTTTCTGTGCGATCAGATTTTCTGTATGGAAAGGGTGATCCTTTACCACAGGAATTTTCTTCCCGATCAGCTTCTCCGTATTTCTTAAGTTTAAAAGATCAAGGCTGTCTACGAAAGAGATTGAAGATCCTTCAGCACCAGCTCTTCCCGTTCTTCCGATTCTGTGAACATAGGTTTCAGAAACATCGGAAAGTTCGAAATTGATCACATATTTAAGCTCATCGATGTCAATACCTCTTGCAGCGATGTCTGTAGCCACCAGAATCCTTGTTTTTCCGGACTTAAAATTATTCAGGGCATTCTGTCTCGCATTCTGAGATTTATTACCGTGAATGGCTTCTGCTGAGATATTGTCTTTCTGAAGTTTTCTTGCAATTTTGTCCGCACCGTGCTTCGTTCTGGAAAATACCAGTACAGAATCAGCGATCTCGTTTTCCAGAATATGAGAAAGAAGGTTCAGCTTGTTATCTTTATCTACAAAATAAACCGCCTGCTTAATCGTTTCTGCAGTCGAAGAAACCGGAGTTACTTCTACTTTCACAGGATTATTCAGGATAGAATCTGCTAATTTCTGGATTTCAGAAGGCATGGTTGCAGAAAAGAATAACGTCTGTCTTCTCTGTGGAAGAAGTTTGATGACTCTCTTTACGTCATGTACGAAACCCATGTCAAGCATTCTGTCTGCTTCATCAAGAACAAAGATCTCAATGTTTTTTAAGCTGATGATTCCCTGAGCGATAAAATCCAGAAGTCTACCAGGGGTTGCTACCAGGATATCGATTCCTTTTCTAAGGGCAGCTTCCTGATTTCCCTGCTTTACACCTCCGAAAATAACGAGCTGTTTAAGCGGAAGATATTTTCCGTATGCATTAATGTTTTCCTCGATCTGGATGGCAAGTTCTCTTGTCGGCGTTAAGATCAGGGCTTTTATATGGTTGGTTTTGGTCTTATTTTTTGATAAATTCTGTAGAATAGGAATAGCAAACGCCGCTGTTTTTCCCGTTCCTGTCTGTGCACATCCTAAAAAGTCGCTGCCTTTTAAGATTTCAGGGATAGATCTCTCCTGAATGGGCGTAGGGTTTGTATATCCCTGTTCTTCAATTGCTTTCGCAATAGGTTCTATTAAGTTTAGGTCTGTAAAATTCAAATGAACTGTTTTTTTTAATTTAAAATAAAATTCCCTCAATGTGAAGGAATTATATGATGCAAAGGTAGTCTAAATATTTTTAAGCGGATCATTTTACTTTTGTCCACTGCTGGTTATGTCTCAGGTCTTCAATGAAGAGGTAGACTTTTCTCAGCTTTTCACTTCCTCTTTTGCCATAGTCTTCTACATTTTTGGAAGTTCCATCCGTAAAATTAATTCTCAGATAGGACGTGGAAAGATCCGTGATATTTCTTGATCCGTACTTATCCTGAAGGTTTTTAACGTCAAGACCGTTTAGTAAAGAAACGAGTTTGTTGTAATCAGATTCTTTGAGTACAGCTTTAAAAGTTCCTTCCCGTGGTTTTGAAAATTCCCCTTTCGAAAAATCTTTGGAGAAATTGAAGTGTTCTGCTTCCAGTATGGCCGTCCTGTCCGGATTGATAGTCATGGTAAAAATAGGGCAGGATCCAAAACATGCGCCTGCCTGATATTCAATTTTGGAATATTGTGATTCCGTTTTCTGTGTGGTGCAGGAAAATAAAAATATCAGTGCACATAGGCTTAATACATATTTCATAGGAAATGGTTTCTCTAGGTTGTTTCAATAATTATTCCAAATAGAATCGGGTTCAGCAGTGAACTTATTCCAGAGATGAAACGCAACAGCCTTTGGTGAATGATAATCTTAAAAGTACCGGGTCAATATTGATTGATTCATAGTACTTTGTTCTCTTTTTGGAAGTGTTGTAATAAGAATAACTCTTGATTTCCCCTTTGTCAAAGGAAATTTTATTCTTGAAGAACAAAGGTTCCATATCAAACAGGATATTGTTATTGAAGTCCTTATCCGTATTGGCAATGTCCAGTTCAATCACTGCGACATTCGTTTTTCCTTTATGAATAAGGTTATACTTATAATGAATCAGATCGTTGTCTGCTTTCTTTTCCACCAGTTCCAGTACCTGATCGGTTTTTGCCTTCTTCCTTTTCTTAATATCTGCAATCTCCGACTCTAAAGGAATATCACCCTTGAAATAGTCAAAATTTCCGGGCTTTATTTCTTTATTTTCGTCTTTAATCAGAACAGGAAGAACAGGGTTGGTATCTTTTTTTAAATTGTAAATAATACCGTTTCTGCTGTTGTTAAAAGATAAAACAGACAGGTCAGCATCATTGGTATAGTATTCGATCACCTCATTCACTTCATTACCTGTACCCTGATCAGCAATTTTATTGTAGGTTAATTTTTTATTGAATTCAAACCTGAAAAACGCTTTATCACTGAAAGGTGCCGGTTCATCCAATCTGGGTGCTTCCACGAATGAATCACCCCCTTGAGCATAAGCCGAGGAGGGCAGAAGAAATGAAACAAAAATAACAGCGGGTGCTGTTATTTTCTTTAATGAGTGTATCATCTTTTATCCGTGAAGTTTTTTCCAGACTGCGTCTTTCAGTTCTACAAGGCCTTCTCCCGTAACACCGGAGAAGAATAACGGTTTTCTGTTTTCCGGAAATTCAGCTGCGATTTCTTTTTTCAGCTCTTCATCCAGAAGGTCAGATTTGGAAATCGAAATGATGAAATCTTTATCCAGAAGTTCAGGATTGTACTCCGTCAATTCATTTTCCAGAATTTTAAACTCCTGAAAATGACTTTCAGAATCAGCCGGAATTAAGAATAATAAGATGGAATTTCTTTCAATATGTCTTAAGAACCTGTGTCCTAAACCTTTTCCTTCAGCAGCCCCTTCGATGATTCCCGGGATATCAGCCATTACAAATGATTTGTAATTTCTGTAATCCACAATACCAAGATTGGGGGTCAGCGTTGTAAATGCGTAATTAGCGATCTTAGGTTTTGCCGCTGATACAGACGCAAGAAGGGTAGATTTTCCTGCATTTGGGAAACCAACCAAACCTACATCGGCTAGAATTTTAAGCTCGAAAACCACAAATCCTTCCTCACCATCCATTCCTGGCTGTGCATATCTTGGAGTCTGGTTGGTAGAAGATTTGAAGTGCTCATTTCCTTTTCCTCCTTTTCCACCAAGCATCAAAGTGATTTCCTGTTTGTCTTCAAGAATTTCGCCGATAATTTCTCCTTCTTCATTTTTAGCAATGGTCCCGATTGGAACATCGATATAAATATCAGCACCGTCAGCACCGGTCAGCTGGCTTTTCGCCCCGTTTTCACCACGTTCCGCTTTGATGTGGCGGGTGTATCGAAGTGGAAGTAAAGTCCATTCCTGAGCATTTCCTCTCATGATGACGTGTCCGCCACGACCTCCGTCGCCTCCATCCGGACCGCCTTTAGGAATATATTTTTCACGGCGAAGGTGGGCAGAACCTGCACCTCCGTGTCCGCTTTTACAATGGATCTTTACGTAATCTACAAAGTTAGACATATAGTTTGTGTTGCGGGTTGCGGTTCACGGGATCCGAATTTTTCCAATCCCGTACACCATATCCCGATTATTTAATTTTTTCGACTTCAGCGAAAAGTTTTTGGGAAATTTCAGCAATTTCTCCTACGCCGTTTACTTCAACATATTTTCCCTGCTGCTTGTAAAGTTCGGCTACTTCTGCTGTTTTAGTATAATATTCTTTAATTCTGATTTCAATGATCTCTACATTGCTGTCGTCAGATCTTCCGCTGGTTTCACCTCTTTTCAGAAGTCTTTCCACTAAAGTTTTGTCTTCTACCACTAAGGATAGGCAGATATCAATCTTGTCGTTCAGTTCCTCTTTTACAATGGTTTCCAAAGCTTGCGTCTGAGCCGTAGTTCTAGGATATCCGTCGAAGATAAATCCGTTGGTATCGGTTGGCTTTCTAAGCTCGTCGATCAGCATATCCGTCGTTACCTGATCCGGAACCAGTTCTCCCTTATCGATATAAGACTTAGCCAATTTTCCAAGCTCGGTGTCGTTTTTCATGTTGTATCTGAAAAGGTCACCTGTTGAAATTTGCTTTAAGTTGAATTTTTCGATCAGGTTTTGAGCTTGTGTTCCTTTTCCACTTCCTGGAGGGCCGAACAGAACAATGTTTATCATAATGTTGATTCGCTTGCAGCTTTCAGCAATACGCTTTTAGCCTTTAGCTTTTTTAGTTAATATTTACTTTATTTCGATTTAATATTTAAAGCTAATGGCTAGTAGCCAAAAGCTAGTAGCAGAAATTAATGGTTGATTTGTCCCTCTTCCAGTTGATACAGATTGGCAAGGTTTCTTCCTATCTCATCATAATCAAGTCCGTAACCAAGAACAAACTTATTTGGAATCTCTTTTCCGATATAATCCAGTTTGAAATCCTTCTTGTATACATCCGGTTTCAATAGGAATGAAGCCAGTTTTACAGATTTAGGACGCTGTGTTTCTGTGAAATATTTGAATAAACTTTCAACAGTGTTTCCAGTGTCTACGATATCTTCCACAAGAATGATGTGACGGTCTTTCACGTCTTTAGTCAGCTCCATTTTCTGGTAAACGATCCCTGTAGACTCAGTTCCTGCATAAGAACTCATTTGAATGAAAGCAATCTCGCATTCACCGGGATAATATTTTAAAAGATCTGAGAAGAACATGATCACCCCGTTCAGAACCCCGATGAAAACAGGAACTTCATCCTTGTAGTCTTCATAAATCTTTAAAGCTGTTTCTTTTACAATTTGCTGAATCTCGGCGTCCTTCAAATAAGGAACGAAAGTTTTGTCGTGAACTTTAATGCTTTCCATAAAAAATTTTAGTAGTTG
Organism: Chryseobacterium sp. OV279; assembly: GCF_900128945.1. Classification (GTDB taxonomy): domain Bacteria; phylum Bacteroidota; class Bacteroidia; order Flavobacteriales; family Weeksellaceae; genus Chryseobacterium. Next base: position 1,134,791 of record NZ_FQUD01000001.1, read on the forward strand.
GCAAAGTTACGGTTTTTTGATCAAAATCTTTTCTACTTTTGCACCCGATTTCATAATGCCCCGTTTCAGGAGGATACCGTAAAAATAATAGAGATATAAAATCTTTGATTACACTCAATTGTCCCGTCAATTCTACGATTGACTATCTTTACAAAGGAGGCGAATTCTGATCCGAAAAATTTTGAGCGATCTCAAAACAGGGTAAAAGTCATATGTTTTTTATCAGGAAAAAATGAATTGGGAAGAATTTGTTATCTTTGCAGTTCCAAAACCCAATTATACAGACATGTAGGATTTAATTTCTTTTCGATGTTATCAAACAGTGACCGGTGCGTTGCTGAAGTTTAATTATTACCAAGAAATAAATCATGATCTTACTGCAAAATATGTCTTACGGGTTTCCGGGAGGAGACCTCCTGTTTCATTCTATCCATTTAACAATACCATCCCAAACGAAATCGGCGCTTGTCGGAAGCAATGGTGTAGGGAAATCTACACTCCTGAAGATAATTGCCCGCGAAATTCAACCTTTAGAAGGAAATATCACTGTGAAAGGCGATATGTACTATGTTCCGCAGATGTTCGGGAACTTTGATCATCTTACCATCGCAGAATGTCTGAAAGTTGACCAAAAACTGAATGCCCTCCAAAAGATAACAAATGGTGAAGTAGATGAAGAATATTTTGAAATTTTAAATGACGACTGGGAGATTGAAGAACGCTGTCAAAGCGCTTTACATGACTGGAAACTTGAAGATTTTGAATTAAACCAGAAACTGGAAAGCCTTAGCGGAGGTCAGAAAACCAAAGTTTTCCTGGCTGGAATTCAGATCAATACTCCGGACCTTATTCTATTAGACGAACCTACGAACCATCTTGACCTTGAAGGCAGAAAATTATTATACAGCCTTATCGAAAAAACAGATGCCCAGGTTATTATGGTAAGCCACGACCGCACACTGCTGAATCTTGCAGATACTATATTTGAATTAAGCAATCAGGGAATTTCTACATACGGAGGAAACTATGATTTCTATGCTGAACAGAAAGAAATAGAAGTGGAAGCACTTCACAATGACATTCATGCCAAAGAAAGGGCTCTGAAAAAGGCCAAAGAAAAAGAACGCGAAACGATAGAAAGGAAACAGAAGCTGGATGCAAGGGGAAAACAGAAGCAGGAAAAATCCGGAGTCGCGAGAATTATGATGAATACACTCCGCAATAATGCAGAGAAAAATACATCCAGATTGAAAGGAGTTCATGCTGAAAAAATCAGTGGGATTTCCGGTAATCTCCGGGATTTGCGTTCCTCTTTGAAAAATTCAGATCAGATGAAAGTGAATTTCAATGATTCCAGTCTTCATTCCGGGAAAATACTGATCAGTGCTGAGGATATTAATTTCAAATATGGTACGGAAACTCTTTGGAAAGATGCTATCAACCTTGAAATCCGTAGTGGAGAAAGAATTTCAATCAAAGGTTCCAATGGTTCCGGTAAAACGACCTTACTGAAAATGCTGTTGGGTAATCTGAATCCGTCTGAAGGAAAAATGACGAGATCAGAGTTTAATACAATTTATGTTGATCAGGAATACTCTCTGATTGGTCAGGATATCAGTGTTTATGAATTTGCACAGGAGTTTAATGACGGTGCCATGCAGGAATCTGAAGTGAAAACCCTGCTGTCCAGATTTCTGTTTGGAAAGGAAGCCTGGGATAAAAAATGTGGGGTATTGAGTGGAGGTGAACGCTTGAGACTGCTTCTGTGCGGGCTTTCCATCAGCAGTAAGGCTCCGGATATGATTATTCTGGATGAGCCTACAAATAATCTTGATCTGCAGAATGTAGAAATTTTGACGGCTTCTATTAAGGATTATAAAGGAACATTGCTGGTGATTTCCCATGATGAGATCTTTCTGGAGGAGATAGGAGTGGAGAGGGAGATTGGTTTGGATTCAATGATATGATACTGATGTTTTTTCTCCCGCAGATTCCACAGATTTTGGTGATGTTTGTGTTTTATTGGCTGCTGATTTAAACCTTATAGGTTTTTAAAACCTATAAGGTTTGAACGTGAAAAGTATTAACTGTTGGATTATCGCAAAGGCGCAATGGATGATTAAAAGCGTGTTTTTAAGGCGCAAGAAAATCAATATTTTCAGCAGGGTTGGATAGGTAAATAAGTATTCAGTTAGCGGTATTCAATTTTATCGGAGATGAAATCTTTGCGCCTTAAAGCAGTCGAATTAGAAAATAATTTGCGCCTTTGCGATGACCAATGGCCTTATCTCAACAAATGGCAACGACAAAATGATTAAGAAATCTCACGCAAATTTTGCAGATCACACAGATTTTATTTTTATAAATGCGTTGAAATCCACTGAAATATTTCATTGAAGACCTCTTGCCTGATTTCCTCATTTAATATTTCGTGGCGCATGTTGGGATAAATTTTAACGTTAACATCTTTAAATCCATCCTGTTTTAAATACCCGACGGTTTTCATAACTCCTTTGCTGAAATCTCCGATAGGATCGTTCTGTCCACTGACAAACAGAAGAGGAAAGGATTTTGGAATAGAAACTGCCCAGTTTCTTGCCGTAGCTTTTTTGTAAATGCCGAATAGCGCATAAAAAGCATTGTTGGTAAAAGGAACTCCGCAGAGCTCATCTTCGGCAAACGCTTTTCTGTTGGCAGGGTTCAAGCTCAGCCAGCTGGTATCGCTGAAGTCTTTGTCTTTCTTAAAAGGTTTATTATTGACTGTATTAAAAAGGGTATTGAGATAAGTAGGATAGTGAGGCGCTATTTTGTTGGCCAATGAGAGATAACCATTGATTAAGTTGATGCCTGCCAAAGGACCTCCGGTTCCTGTGATGATTGCACCATTAAATTTACCTCCAGCTTTCTGAAGAAGACAGCGTGTCACAAATGAACCCATAGAATGACCAAGAACAAAATGAGGAACATCCGGGTATTGTTGTATAAGATGGTCTCCCATTGCTTCAGCATCGGAAACAAGTTTTTCATCCGGTTGCTTCAGCTGGAAAAACCCGATGTCTTTTTTATCCTTCACCGATTTTCCGTGTCCTAAATGGTCATAGGTAAGTACGGCTATTCCCTGATCTGCATAATAGGTTGCTATTTCAGCATATCTTCCGCTGTGCTCCTGCATGCCATGTATGATGAGCAAAGTGGCTTTTGCGGGAACTTCGTTGGGCGTGAAAAGGGTGTGGAAGAGCTTTGTTTCACTGGCGGGAGATGGGGAGAGGTAGGAGGATGTTTGGGATGATCTCATGGTTTAAATTTCAGGGAATAGTCAAATATATAAAGAAATCTATTAAATGGTTAGCATATAGTCGTTTAGCTATTTAGTTTTTTCCAGAAGAGTCCAACTGAAATAAGGATTGGTATTTATAAGATCGACAAGAACATCTTCTAAATTCTGGATAAAGTGTTGGCCAAAATTCACAGGTGTTTGTTGTAAAGTTTTTTCCAAATGTTCTTTGGTGTAATAATGAGTTTTTGTTTCATTATTTTCATCACGAATGAGGTAATAAATTTTATTTTTTAATAGAACATTTACTAACGCATTGAGCTCTTCTCCTTCATCCTCCTGATATACACTATTGATTACAAAGTCGTAATTGTTGTGTTGGATGTTATAATCTTCATGAAAAATTCTTATTAACCTTTCTTTGTTTAATTTAGTAATGACATCTATGCGTGCTCTTTTTTCTCCCCAAGCACTTCCATATTCAAATATTCTTCCATCTTTCTTTACAAGAAGTATTGGACCTTGTCCTATAAGCTTCACCTTTTTATCCTTTGCCTGGTAACCAAAAACGAAGAGGTCATCATAATCTTCTGTGTAACTTACTTGAACATGATCTCCAGCATTATTTAATACATATTCTTCGGCTATTTTTATAAATTCGTTTTTGGAGTTTTCCTGCATTTTGTTTCAATTTTTTATAAAAATTATTTAAGAAAATTTTACGATTGAAATTATTTATAAAGCCAGATCTTTCACCTTTCTTTAATTCTTCGGTTACTTTTGAGTAATTATTTTCTAACAACATATTGGTATTTTTACTTAAATATTTTAATTTTTTCAAAGTCAAATATCCATGTCTCATTTATTTTTCTCAAAATTAAATTTCACATTATCGGTTGTGACCTACTTTATTATCAAATATACGTAATAAAAAGCACTCAAAATATTCCTCTTCAACCACATGATTTCCACCCCACCCCAAAATAAAATCCTCCCATAATTTGCCCACCCTATTTTTAAAAAGTAATTTTGCATGAATCTAAAATAAAAGAAAAATATGTCAACTTACGTAGTTGTAGGTCTTCAATATGGAGATGAAGGTAAAGGAAAAATCACGGATGTTTTATCAGCTAAATCGGATTATGTAGTTCGTTTCCAGGGTGGAGACAACGCTGGTCACACGGTTTATGTGGGTGAAGAGAAATTTGTTTTGCACCTTCTCCCTTCAGGAGTTCTACAGTGCAAAGGGAAGTGTATCATTGCGAACGGAGTAGTGGTAAACCCAAAATCTTTCATTAAAGAGGTTGGCCAGATTGAAAGCAAAGGCTTGAAAACTGACCACATTTTTATCAGCAGAAGAGCGCATGTGATCATGCCTTACCACATTCTTTTGGATACTTACCGTGAAGAAGAACACGGAGGTACGCAAATCGGAACCACTAAAAAAGGAATCGGACCTTGCTACGAAGATAAGATTTCAAGAGTAGGGATCAGAATGATCGACCTTTTAAATCCTGAAATTTTAAGAGACAAAATTGAGAAAAACTTAAAAATTAAAAACTCTCTTTTCGAAAAATATTACGGAAAACCGACTTTAGATGTTGAAGAAATCTACAACGAATTTTTAGAGCTTGGAAAACAGCTTCAGGACAGAATCGTTGATACGGAAGTTGAACTGAACGAAGCCATCAGAGACGGTAAAAACGTTCTTTTTGAAGGCGCTCAGGCATTGATGCTTGATATCGACTTTGGAACATATCCGTACGTAACTTCATCTTCTCCGTCTACAGGAGGAGTTTGTACAGGAGCGGGAGTTCCGCCAACGTCGCTTCAAAACCTGATCGGGGTTGCAAAAGCCTACTGTACAAGAGTTGGAAACGGACCTTTCCCATCTGAGCTTGATAATGAATTAGGCGAAAAGATCAGACAGATCGGTGGTGAATTCGGAGCTACAACAGGAAGACCAAGAAGAACAGGTTGGTTAGACCTTGTTTCTCTAAAGCACGCTTGTATGATCAACGGGATCAACAATCTTGTTATTACTAAATTAGACGTTCTTACAGGAATCGAAAACCTGAAAATCGTAACGCATTATAAAACAGAAGACGGAAAAATCATCGATTATTTCACTTCTTCAACTGAGAAATTATACAACTACGAGCCGATCTATCAGGATCTGCCAGGTTGGAACGAAGACCTTACCAAAGTAAGAAGCTACGACGAACTTCCTGACACTGCTCAGAAATACATCGAGTTCATCGAGAAATACCTTGGAATCAATGTATACTTAGTTTCTGTAGGCCCTGAAAGAAGCCAGAACATCATCAGAAAAGAATTATTCTAAGAATAATCCAACAATAGAAAAAGCCGTTTCATCACTGATGAAACGGCTTTTTTATGTTTTTAATAAAAATCAACAAAGGCTTTTCGTTTAAAAAGGTAAAGCAAAGAAATACTGGAAAAATCTCAAAAATTCAGAGGTTCTAATTTTCAGTAAAGATCTTGTATTTCGGAAATAAGTGAAACGCCTTTGTTCATCTTAATTTAAGGAAACTAAAAATAATTCTTTGTTTTTCTTTGCGTGAAAAATATCATCAAGGCTGGTTAAATTATTCCTCCTTTACCACTGCATCACGTTCTCCATCCTCTTCTTTTCCTTCCTGTATCATTTCCTCAGCCTCCGCTTTTTCTTCTGTAGTAGCTTCTTCTACTTTGTCTTCCTGGTCGTCGTTGTGATGATCAATAAAAAATTCACAGTACACCGGAAGATGGTCGGAGCCGAAGTTTTCTAAGGTTTTAAGTTCTTTGATGAAAATATCTTCGCTGTGAAACATTAAGTCAATCGGAAATCTCAGCAGAAGGTATTTGGCGTGAAAGGTAGAGACAAAGGAATGCCCGATCCTCGGATCAATCAGATGACTGGTTTTTCTGAATAATATGGATGATTTTGACCATGCTACATTATTGAAATCGCCAACAACAATGACAGGTTCTTTGAGGTCTTTCACCCGTTTCGCAGCACTTAATAAGTCTCCGTCTCTTTCTTTTGACGTTTCCTCTTCTGTAGGACTTGGCGGCGGCGGATGCACCCCGAAAAATACAAATGAAAAACCGTCTTCCGTCTTCAGATGAACTTCAATGCTCGGAATATCATCAGCCACAAAATAATGCGTCTGTGCACTTTTAATCTCAAGCTTTGAGTAGAAATGCATGCCGTACGTATTTTCAAGCGTCACTTTATGATAAAACGGATAGTCTTTTTCAAGAACAGTCATCGCTTTTTCCCAGTCGCCATTACTTTCCATGGTCATAAAGACCTCGGGTTTATGTTTTTCGATAAGTTGAATAAACCGGTTGTATTCCTTATTGAACTGGTACACATTAGCGGAAATAAAATGTATTTTTTTAGAAGACTGATGTCGCTGTTTATATTTTTTTACCGGATAAAGCGGGGTGTATTTGACCAACGTTACACCATGATGAACAAACAGTAAGAGCAAAAGCCCCTGTCCATACCAGAAATTTTGAGGATGATCAATCAGAAAGCCTATAACAAATGTAATGACAACAACATACGTTATCTGAATCTTACCAAATTCCGGAACCCTGAATACCCAATGGGCATTTTGAATTTTAGGAAGTATGGTTAACAGAACCAATAACGCAATTAAAAACAAATAAATTCCCCACATAATATCAAATAAACGGATAAAAATAATCTATTTCCACGGAATGCGACCCGATTCACTTTTTAAACTTTGTTAATTTTAATTATTTCCCGGATTTTTTCCTAATTTTATTGAGTCAGATTAATATGATAGCCTTATGAATAAACTTGCTGCACTCGTTTTACTGTTCTGTACATTCTGTTTCGGACAGCAGAATCAGGATATTGAAAAACCCATCCGTAATCTGTTTCTCGGCATGAAAAATGCTGATCCTGAACTCATGAAATCGGCTTTTGCGGAGAATGGTATTTTACAGAGTATCGCTAAAGACGGAACCGTAAAGAATGAAAACGTACAGGAATTTATTGCTTCTGTTTCCAAATTTTCAAAAGACGATCTGGATGAAAAAATAATCATCGATGCCGTTCATACAGATGGAGGACTTGCCAGTGTGTTTACTCCATATTCTTTCTATTTTAAAGGGAAGTTTTCACACTGCGGGGCAAACAGCTTTCAGTTGGTGAAACAGCAGAACGACTGGAAAATTCAGTACATCATCGATACCAGAAGAAAAGAAAACTGCAGAGAAATAAAATAATGAGGAACCGAAATCTGATCTTAAACTACCTCTTTATAAGCTGTGTGGTTATCCTGTTTTTAAACGACCATTTTTTTAAATTCCAATATACAGGCTGGTTCACGGGCAAACTGTCGGATGTGGTAGGAATTATTCTGCTGCCGATGCTTCTCATGTATCTGTTTCCGAAACTGAAACAATACTCTGTTTTTGTGGCAGGTTTCTTATTTACCTTTTGGAAATCGCCTTATTCGGAGAATCTGATCCAATTCTATAATACCGTGTCACCCATTCCGCTTCACAGGGTGGTAGATTACACAGATTTGTTGGTTCTGCTGCTGCTTCCAATTCCTTATATGTTGCTTAAAAATACACGGATTATTGACCATTTTGCTTTTAAGAAGATCAATCCATCCTTTGTATTGCTGCCTTCCATGCTGATCTTAATGTCAACCTCAACTGGAAGCAGGTATTTTTCATACGTACCTTATTCCGGGAATCTTAACTTTAATAATAATGCTTCTTTTGAAATTAATAAATCAAAGAATGAAGTGCTTTCGGAGCTAAAGAAGAGGAATATTATAGTAGCAAAAGATACAGCAAGGATTATATCCATTAACACAGGTCGTTTTTTTGGTATGGGGAAATTTGAACAGAAAAATCTTTATAATAACGAAAAATTTTATCATGTATCTGATGATTCTATAAAAGCAGTAGCTTTCAAAATGATAGAAGAAAGTAGTGAATATAAAATCAGTACGCTTCAGCTGGGCGACCAGACCATTTGGGATGTTCAGTTTGCTATGTATTAAAAAGATGATAATACGACAAGAGTTAGTGTCAATTCTGCAAGAATAGGAGAGGCCCTGAAATCAGAAGAAGTAGATAGAAAACTCAGAAAGATTTATAAAAAACTGTTGGTAGAAAAATTTAAAACATTATAAAAATGAAGATCCATCACATTGCCATTATATGTTCAGATTATGAAGTTTCAAAGAAATTCTACACTGAAATTATAGGTCTTAATATCATCCGTGAAGTGTACCGCGAAGAAAGAAAGTCTTACAAGCTTGATCTGGCTATAGGAGACCACTATGTAATCGAGCTTTTTTCATTTCCTAATCCGCCGGAAAGACCTTCCCGCCCAGAATCTTGTGGTTTAAGACATCTGGCGTTTTCTGTAGAAAATGTTGGAGTTAAAAGAGATGAACTTATAGCCAAAGGCCTTACCTGTGAAGACATCCGCATAGATGAATACACAGGAAAAGAATTTTTCTTTACCCAGGATCCGGACCAACTTCCGCTGGAGTTTTATGAAATGTAAAAATTAGTGAGCGTAGCCTGTAAAAAAGCTGATCGCCATAATCACGAGAACAATAGAGGAAATGACTACATATACGTAGTCTTTTTCTTTTAAATACCCGATCAGAGCGAAGATAATCCTTACCAAAGGGGTAAAGATCAACAGTAAAATTCCTAACTGGATAATAGCCATTCCTTCTCCTTTGCACAGAGAAGTCCAGAACATTCCCCATACTTTTTCAGAGGAGGAACCCATATCCAGGCTGGAGTATTTTTTAGGCATTTCGAAGCCTTCCACGAATAGCTTGATAAAACCTACCAGTGAGGTCACTACAGACAAAATAACGCCAAGTCTCAGAAGATTTCCTACCGAACGGTTCAGATCTACATCTGTAAAATTCTTTTTCATTATCTGAAGCTTTTATTGATACCGTTATACATCATATACACTGACAGGATGGTGATCACGATTGCAAAGAATACTTTTAATTTCTTTGTTTTCGAAACCATTAAAGTTTTTGAACCAATGAAACTTCCTACCACCACACCAATCAGTACCGGAGCTACGATCACAGGAATGATTTCTCCTCTCTGGAAATAGATCAGGGCACTGGCTACGGCCGTTACACCAATCATAAAGTTACTCGTTGTTGTAGAAACTTTGAACGGCAGTTTCATCATATTGTCCATCGCCAATACTTTAAGGGCACCGGAACCAATTCCTAAAAGTCCGGACATGGCACCGGCAAACATCATCATTAAAAATCCCGGAACGGTATTTCTCGCAGAATAGCTTTTTAAAACCCCTTTATCAGGGAAAGTTCCGTAGAGCTTCAGTTTTTCTTCCAGACTTCCTTTAATCAAAGGTTCCTGATGGTCTGGTTTTCCTTTAAGATTTAAAACCACAGTCAATAAAAGGATACTGGCAAAAATGATCCCGATGGTATTCGGATTAAGCATTCCGGAAAGCAAAGCTCCCATAATAGCGCCTGCCGTAGTTCCGATCTCCAGAAACATTCCTATCCGCATATTGGTAAAACCTTCTTTGACGAAAGCTACCGCAGCACCGGAGGAAGTTCCGATCACAGAAATTAAAGAAGCACCGATTGCATAATGCATAGGAACGCCGAAACCCAGCGTTAATAAAGGAATAATGATAACTCCTCCTCCCAAACCCGTAAGTGAACCTAAAAGACCGGCTGAAACCGCGCCGAGGAACAGAATGATGATTTCTGACATGCTACAAATATAAAACTATTGCGGTATTCTGCCAAACGTTTAGAATCTGTTTAGATTTATATTTTGAGAATTTTTTTCAACATTAAGAAGTTTAGGATTCTGTTTTGACGAAGATTTTACCTGAATGATGAAATATAACCAATTTAAACAGGTTCTTAAAAAGATAAATTTGACGTATTTTTGTAGGCATGAAAAGTGAAATGAAATTATTTTATATCATTCTCGGTGCAACGCCCAAGGGCAGGAATATCGAGCAGCATGACGTGTTTTTCGGGATCGCAGAAAATCTTAAAGATCTCGTTCCCGATATGAAGGATTTCTGGAAAGAAGCCGAAGGAAGAATTCATTTAGACTGCCATCAGGAAGTGAAATTCGCAGACGGATATGAGGTGAAGATCGTGGAAAAGACAGATCAGCCTTCCGAAAATCAACTGTATTTTCTTAATTTGGGAGGATACAAGAGAGGTTTTTTTGAAGAATTTCACGAGCAGCATCTGATGGTTGGACAATCAATGGGAGAGATCATCAAAAGGGCAAAAGCTACGGAATTTTATGCAACGATGGGTTTTGAAGGTGCCGTAAGCCATGTGGATGACAAACACGGAGTAGATATTGATGATATTTTTAATGTCAATGATATCCTTCCTGAAAAAATGAAAGAAAAATATTCCATTGTACTGACAAAATCTGATGCAGAAAACCAGGAGAATCCAATGGGACTGGGATATTTAAAGATTGATAAGGTTCAATAAAGCTTTCCATAAAAAAATCTAATAGAAAAAATAAAAGTAAGAATGAAAATAGGAATTTTAGGAGGCGGACAGCTGGGAAGAATGCTGATACAAAGCGCACTGAAATACGACGACGAATTTTATACGCTGGATCCGGCATCTGATGCGCCGTGCAACAATATTTCCCACTTTACTCAGGGAAATTTTAATGATTTTGAAACGGTACTGAACTTCGGGAAAGATAAAGATGTAGTGACTATCGAAATAGAACACGTAAATGCAGATGCGTTGGCTGAGCTTGAAAAACAAGGCATAAAAGTAGTTCCGAATGCGGCTATCATCAAAACCATTCAGCAGAAAATCCTTCAGAAAGAATTCTACAAAACCTATGATATTCCAAGCCCTGAATTTCAGGTGGTGTGGAACAGTGATGAAAAGATCATGATGCCATTGCCGTTTGTACAGAAAATGAATACAGGAGGGTATGACGGAAAAGGCGTTCAGGTGATCAGAACAGAAGAAGATTATCAGGATGTATGGAAAGAAGCTTCAGTGATCGAAAGTCTGGTAGACATCGACAAAGAACTTTCCGTGATCGTTGCCAGAAATGAAAACGGGGAGACCAAAACATTTCCTGTGACTGAAATGGTCGCTGATCCTAAGTTAAACCTATTGGATTTTAATATCTGTCCGGTATTTTTAAGCGAAGATATCCAGAAACAGATTGATTCTATTACAGAGAAATTTCTGAATGCAGTTAATTCTCCGGGACTTTTTGCCATCGAATTATTCCTGGACAAAGAAGGAAAAATTTGGGTTAATGAAACGGCTCCGAGACTCCACAATTCCGGTCATCAAAGCCAGGAAGGAAATGCGAATTCCCAGTTTGAGCAAATGTACCGCGTGGTGAAAAACCTTCCTTTAGCTGATACGGATGCTTTCGGGTACAGCGGAATGCTAAACCTTGTGGGTGCAGAAGGACATGCCGGAAAAGTCATTTACGAAGGAATGGATGACGTTCTGAAACTTCCAAAAACCTACATCCACTTATACGGGAAAACAGAAACCAAACCCGGAAGAAAAATGGGACACATCAATGTACTGGCTGATACCAGAGAAGAATTGATGGAAAAACTGGTGAAGGTGAAAAGTATGGTGAGAGTGATCGCGGAATAAGATTTAGACTTAAAATAAATATAAAAGAGCTGTAATGATGATTGCAGCTCTTTTTTTATGTGGTTATACTATTTATTCATACGTTTTATTGAACAGGTAAGCATTGTTATTCTGAAGGGTTTATATGGTCCAATGTAATATTTGATGTTTTAATCTTTCCTATTTCTTTGTCCTCATTAGACTTGTATCTATCTGTAAAAATCCAGAATTCTTTTGGGTAATTTGAATCTTTTGCGATGAAAATATTAAAATTTCCTGCCGGCGAAATTACCTGAATTGCTTTTTTATCCATTGCATGACTGTGGTTGGTGGAAATATCTTTGAGTTTCAAAAGTTCATTTTTTAATTCCTCTGCCTGCAACGATCCAAAATCCGTACTGTCAATCGATATTTTGGTTTTAGGATCAGAAAGTATGCCTATGACTTCACTCCGGACATTTTTTACGACCATATTCTGAACGATGAGTAATAAAAGTACTAAAATAAAAGTCTGAACAAATAGAGCGATACCGATGATTTTTGCCATATCGTTTTTAAACAGACGTGTCAGCATGGCAATAACCAACCCAACCAATGCAATGGCAAGGGAGAACGGGAATAAGGAGATTAAAAAAGAGTAGAATGTTTCCAGATCTTCGGTCATAAGGACGTTTTAATAAAAGTAAAGAATGATTAATCTTTTTGATCAGTGAAGTGATTTTAAGTAGTAGCTATTTATAAGGGATCCTTGGTTTTCTCAATAGAATCTTTTTTATAATTGTACTTCATATAGGTTCCTAAAGCTGGCGAATAAATAGAAAACTCTTCAAGTTTTGTTAAAGGAGCGTAGAGTTTAAACGTACAGATGTCCGTTGCAGAAATGAAGGGATTTGTTTTTAAATGGCTGTGGGTAGACGTGGTTAAAGTGCCGTTCTCTCCCTGAGTAAATGCTGGAATAAGCCTTGAGTGGAATCTTTGATTGGACGTAATCTTACCTTCTTTATCAGTCATAAACAGATAATCGTTCCCAAATGGAATGACCCCTGACTGAGAAGTCCCGGGAATCAGATAGGCTTTATAATTTTCGTTGATTGGAATAATAATAAGGTTAAGAGTATAGCCTTCCGGCGCACCCACTTCATATTTTGGATCTGATAACTGGGAAATAATCGTACTGCGGATTTTATTTATATTCAGCTCTGTCTGATTGAGTTTTCTCTGCTGCAGATTTTCTCTGACAGGCTTCTTTTGATTGTTTTTGAATGAGTATTCAGCAACAATCAGATTCTGATCTTTATTCAGAAAAACGGTTTTTACAGTATCATTGCTCTTATAGGTCAAATAACTTTGAGCGAGCTCCCGTAATTTTTTATTTGCAGCGATAAGATCACCGGAGTTCCATGATGCGATTTCATGAGAATATAAAAGATTTCCTTCTGCTTTAATGGAATCCAGTTTATGCTGGAATTCCTTTTCTGAATATGTATTTCCCTGTGCAGAAATCATGAAAGACATAACGATAAAAAGGACTGCTGTAATTTGTTTCATAGGTTATTTTTCTATGCTAAAATACAAAAATTGTTTAGTTGATTTAAATTGATTTATCGATTGAGAATACACCCGGATTTAATTTTAATCCAAAATATTATTTCCGAAAGTAATGGAATATTACATAGGATGGGGAATAATGCACTTTAATTTGTTTTTCATGTGATTTAATAAAAAAAATATTTTGAATTTAAAATAAAACATGTATTTTCATAACGAAAAATCCGAAAACATGAAAAATCGGAAAAAAACAAATACTATTTATTATGAAAAACTTAAAAAAAATCTCACGAGATTCCTTGAAATCTGTGAAAGGAGGAATTACTCCGGAATGTGCTCAATGGTGGGGTTCAGGACAGCCTTATTATCCAAATCAGGCAGCATGTCTTCAATCTCCAAACTTTGATCCTGAAATTAATTTCGGTTGTCATAATGCTTGCGGGCGTTGGTATATACAATAAAAATACTTTTTTGGTACTTATAAGTCGGGAATTTTTTCCGACTTATATTTACTTAATATCTTTCTCCTCCACCTTTTCAAAATCCTTCTTTTGCTCATTCCAGACAAAAGCATGATAATACACATTCTGATCTTCAGGAGATTCTTTGCAGATGCTGGCCACAAAAAGTCTGCTGTTCAGATCGAAGATCGCCCGGTCTTCTGCAAACATGCAGGAAGTCTCTTCCCCTAAAGGAAGCCCATACATTTTTCCGTCACGCACATCCATCATCATTCCCATAATGCAGCTCGTTCCGCATCCGAAAATCACGGTGATATAGTAACTGGCAAAATCGGGAGTGCCGGCAGCATAGGCATCTTTGATTCTTGTTCTGAAATTGTAGACACCTTCATCACCGGAGAAATCAAGTTTTGCTTTTTTGACAAATGTATAGCTCTTTGAGGGGAATTTATTGAAAGCAAATTGATAGGAAATAACAGAGTCCTTCGTTTCTGCTTCCTCAGGCTTTATATTTTCAGGCTCCTTTATCGTAGCTGAATCTACTTTTATTTCCTGCGGAGATGCTGCCACTACAGTATCAGCGACAGCAGGCTGCGCCATTTCATTTTTGACAGGTTCTTTTTTTTCCTTGCACGAAAATAAAACGATAGCCATTAACGGGATGAGTAATGAGTTGATTTTCATGGATGTTTTTTTAGATATTCTTGTTAAAAAGGCATGATGAGTGTTTTTCCTTTATAGACTCCCTTTTCTATTGTAAAAAGAACGGCATATCCTCCGGCTCCATCAGAGTTCACCATATTGATGTACAAAGTATTATGTTCCGAATCAAAATAGCATGCAGCAGATTCAGTATTGATATTAAACAGGTTTTCAATCTCCTTTGCAGGAATTTGAAGTGTTTTTCCACCTGTTTTAACAGAGATTGATTTATAGTGAGTCTGTGGAATGGTTCCATCCGTACCCCAAATCTGCTGGCCTTTAAATTTATCCTCAACTTTATAATCTTTGTAATCAGTAGTTGAAAAATACTTTTTGTTTTCCTTGTAATTAAAAGGTTCAGATTCAATAGTAACGGTGATGTTTTTTGAGTTAAAAACCGCTTTGTTTTCATTAATGGAAACCGCTGGAATGGATTCGTAGGATTCTATATACTTAGCTCTTGAACTGTGAATGTATCCTGACAGATTTTTCCCATTTTTATCAGTATAATCGGCATTAAGCCAGTTCTTGTTATCTTCAGGGCTGAAAATATAAAGGATCTCATCCGAATTGATCTTTCCGACAATATTACTTTTCCCATCTGCTTCTTTCCTCAAATTCACATAACCGTCTTTGTCAACGATTTTTGCAAATTGAGCCCATGAACACTGGAAGCTTAAAGCGGCCGCCAGCAGAATAATTTTATTTGTTTTCAAATGCTGTTTTTATCGGTTTAAATTAATACTTATTATGTATGTAAGTGATTTAATTTTAGTTAAAAACTAAAAAAAGAAAAGTTGAAGTTACTACAGGATATTCATTTTTAAAGGTTACCCTAAAATTTGATGAAATAGTCTTAAATTTCTATCTCTAAACTTCATTAACTTCCCTCTTCGAGCTTCAGACTTCCTTACTATTTAAATATCTTCTGAATTACATTTCCAATCTCCATAAAATCATCATGATTCCCGACAGAACGGATCTCCGGACTGTTTTCGTCAAATTCTGAGAACGGGAAGATCAGGAGATAATTGTTATTGCTTAGATGTCTGTTCAGTAATTCAGGAATAAGTCTCATCCTCGGAACATACGACTGCATACCTCGTTTAGCCATCAGAACAATAAGTGCTTCATCTTCTTTAAGCTTTGCTGCGGTTTTTTCACCATCCTGCCACGTACTCATAATGATGAATTCCGCTTCTATATTGGCCTTTTTAACGATTTTCTGAAGAATATCCAGAATGTTTTCCGGAGCATAAAAAACGACTGTCGCACCGGAGTTTCTGGCAACATTCCATACTCTCAGAAGGGCATGGAAGAATCCGGCTTCCTTATGAGCGTTTTCCGGGATCATCACTGCATATTTCTTAATCGTGGAAAGAGGTTGTGCTGCGTGATAAACGAGTACATTCACATCATCATTCTGCAGATATCCGTTATAAAGATTATAGACGAAAGAAGGGGAGAAGCCTTTCTCATCCTCAAGTCCGATGATAAGATCTGTGATATTCTGTTCTTTGATGACATTTTTAACCCCATTGATCACGTCGTTGTCATATCTCTTAAGCGTCTGCATCTTCACATCTGCAGCAGAAGCAGCATCTGCGGCCTGATGGAGAAGCTTTTCCGCATTTTTCACGGAAGATTCATTTTTATCTTCATTAATGACATTTAAAGCAAAGAAATTTTCCGTATTTGAATGGGCTTTGATCAGGATTCCCAGATTCACCATTCTGTCTACTGTTTCCTCGTGATTGATGGCCAGCAGGATATTTTCCTCCTCATGACTGTCGCCGGACACCGTATCTTCATTGTCGCTTTCTGCAATTTTTTGCGCGCTTGCCATTGAAATAAAGGAAGAAATCGTACAGGAAATAAGGATCAGCAGAATACTTCCGTTCAGGACGTGTTCATTCAATAGTCTTACCGGTTCGCCGGTTTCGGTTTCGGAAAGGATGATGTTGTAACCTACCATAACCGACGCTAATGTTGCGGCTGCAGAAGCAGAACTCAGCCCGAAAATCAGTTTTCCTTCCTCTTTGGAAAGCCTGAAGGTTTTTTGGGTCATGACCGCAGAAATGTATTTTCCTCCGATGGAGGCAACGAGCATAATTCCGGCTACTTCAAGTGTTTCCCAGCTTTTAAAGAAAACTTTAAAATCGATCAGCATTCCCACACTGATCAGGAAGAACGGGATGAAGATCGCATTTCCTACAAATTCCACCCGGTTCATAAGAGATGAGGTATGCGGAATCAGTCTGTTTAAAGCCAATCCGGCAAAAAACGCTCCGATAATGGCTTCCACACCGGCAAGTTCAGCCAGCATAGCCGCCAGATAAATCATGACCAGGACAAAAATGTATTGTGAAATTTTATCATCCACCCTTTTGAAGAACCACCTTCCGATAAGGGGAAATATAATCAGTACAATCAGGGCAAATACAATAAAGGAAACGGAAAGTTTTACCCAGAATTCGGTCCCTACATCGCCTTGTGACATTCCCACGATCACGGCAAGCACCAAAAGCGCAAGGATATCGGTGATCATCGTTCCACCGACTGTAATATTGACCGCTTTGTTTTTAGCAATGCCCAACTTGCTGACCAAAGGATAAGCGATGAGGGTATGTGAAGAAAAAAGACTGGCAAAAAGGATAGACGTTAATACAGAGAAATGCAGAAGATAATATCCTCCAAGATAGCCCAGAACGAATGGTACAGCAAATGTATAAATTCCGAAAGTGAGACTCTTCCATTTATTCTTTTTAAAATCGCCCATATCAATCTCTAGTCCGGCCAGGAACATGATGTAGAGAAGCCCCGTAGTTCCCGTCACCACAATGCTGCTGTCTCTGGCCAGCACATTGAATCCGTTCGGACCTATCACGGCACCGGCGATGATCAGCCCCAAAAGATGCGGGACTTTAATCTTGTTTAAAAGCAGGGGAGCGGCAAGGATGATGACCAGTACCAACAGGAATTTTAATACCGGATCTTCTATAGGAAAACTCAGATTATGTATACTCAGTAAAATCATAGGTGTTTTTATTTGGTGGAACGTACTAATTCGACAGAAAATCTGGCGGTACAGCCATTATCGGCCGTCACGGTTCTGGTTCCTTTCATTTTATTGGCAGAGATGTCATTGAGAAGGACGTTCATCTCTACACTTTTTTTAGCGGTGGAATCGGTTTTGAATGAAAGTCTGATTTCGTTGTTCTCATACTTTCCGGAGTACAGCCTTACGAGATTGTTATTATTAACGATCTTGGTCACCAGTTGGGTAGAGTCGCTGTCAAATTCCCAGGTGTCGGTTCGCTGGTCGCCTACCGCATAATCACTGCAGTTGGATTCCGTGCAGATTACCTTTCCATTCCAGGGGCCGGAAATATCTGCGGGCCATGCAGCAATCACTACAGAATCTTTCTTTGAAAAGAGACTGTCTCTCATTTTGATGAGGGCCTGGTATTCGGATTCTTTTTTAGCGAATATTTTTTCTTTTTCGAGTAATTGTTTTTCTCTTTCCGTCAGGTTTTTTTCTTTTTCCTTATAATCACAGCCGATCATTAGAAAAGAACCGACAAAAAGGATGAAAAATGTGTTTTTTAGCATATTGTAGATGTTGGTGTAAACAATATAAGAAAAAATACGGAAAATATAAAATCTACTGGCTGGTATCGACTCTAATTTAAAATATTATCTTTAAAAATGAGGTCTTTGATTAATTATTTTATTCCCATGGATTTCGCAGATTTTCACAAATGATTCGGTTATTTTTTTGAAACATTAAGATTAGTGAAGGAGGTTAGAAAAGTTAAGAGAAATCTAAAGATTTTTTAATCCGTAATCCTTAAAACAAGGCTTTCTTAATGATCTTAAAAACTTAATTCCAATCTTAATGGTTCAAATTTTATCCATAAAAATCTGTGATTTTTAAATCTTAGGTGTTCTTTTTATCCTCGATACATTTAACTTAAAAATAACTAAAGTGTTTAAAACTTTTGCGTCTTTTGTGGTTGATTATGTATTGACCACGGATTTCACAGATGAACACAGATGATTGAGGATATTTTTTATGGTTTTGTTATTATAAAAATCTAAGATTTTTGGAAAACTTGTGTGCTCTCTATATGGTTTTTATTGTCAACTTCTATTAATCTAAAATGTTTAAAAAACTTTTGTGCCTTTTGTGGTTGAAAATAATTGTTGTTGAAGTTTACAATTCCACCTTCTGTCTTCTAAACATTTCCGGTTTGTAATTAATAATAAAAACACCACAGATAATCATGGCTGCTGCAAGGATAAATTTAATGGAAATTTTTTCATCCATGATCAGCCAGCCCAAAAATATAGCAATAATGGTATTCACATAGGCCAGTATGGAAACCTGAACAGGAGATATTTTGGTTAAAGCATAATGGAACGCAAAAAATGCTGCGACAGAACCAAAAACAGACAGATAAATCATTGCTGAGATACTTTTTAAAGACCAGTTTCCAAAGTTATAGTTTTCTGAAAACAGGAAGGCAAAAATAATCTGTACAACGCCTGCAAACAGGAACTGATAAAACAGGTTCAGCGTGATATTGCCGCTCTGTATATTGAGTTTCTTAGTGAAAATAGTTCCTGAGGCCCATCCTGCAATCGCACAGAAAAGAAAGATCATTCCCATTCTGTATTCCGGATTGGCAAGATCCTGTATGCCATCCCAGAAAATAAAAAGAATACCGCTGAAACACAGCAGAACACCGGCCAGCGCCCTGAAACTGAACTTTTGAAGACCCACCGCCAGACTTCCCAGGAATACCAGAATCGGAGAACAGGCACTGATTAATGAAGCCAGGCTACTGGATACGGTTTCCTCAGCTACTGTGGTCATTCCGTTCGCCACGATCAGCATCAGAGAGGCGAAAACAATCTGATAGCCTAAATTTTTCCAGCCTATCCATTTAAACTCTTTTCTTGAAAGAAGTACCACAAGCATGATCAGTGCTGCCAAAAACTGACGGATCCCAGCTACGAACCATGCAGGAATAGTTTCCACGGCAACACGTATCGCTAAAAATGTAGTTCCCCAAACAATGGCAACGGTGAGAACGGCAAAAAGAAGTTTGTAATCTTTCAAGGTGAATGTATCGTATAACAGACAAATATACCTGTTCTGAAATGAACCGGATGGGTACAGTTTGTGTGATTTTAGCTGATACAGATGAAGAAGCAGAATGGGAGAGGGAAGAGGGAGGCTGGAAGTTATTGATGCTCGTTTGATGACTACAGTTCTTATAAAATAATTGAAAAGAGAGTGAGGTATAGTTGTCCTCTTAAACTCAATAACTTCCATCTTCCAGCCTCCTTCTTCCTTACTTTTAACAGCAAATCACTATTTTCCCTGATGCTTTTCCGCTTTCCAGCAATGAGTAGGCCTCATCTGCCTGCTCCAATGAATAGGATTGGGAATACAGCTGAACTTTTACTTTTCCGGTTTCCAGAAGGAGAGCTGCTTCTTTTAAAATATCACCATGATGTTTTTTTCGTTCTCCTGACAGAAGAGGATAGAGAGTGAAAACTCCGGAATATTTTGCATTTCTGAAAGACAATGGAGCGAGGCTGTGTGTGCCCCATCCGAGAATGCTGACCACATGTCCCGTATATTGTTTTACCACACGAAAGGAATGATCCAGCACGCTACCCCCAACCGTGTCAACGACTGCATCGAAGCCTGATCCGTTGGTAAATTGCTGCACATACTGATCAACCGATAAAACGGTGTAGTCAATAGGTTCAGCACCATATTTTCTGATCTGTTCCGAACGGTCTGGTTTTACCGTTGTGTACACTTTTGCTCCTTTTGCCACAGCGATTTGTACTGCTATATGACCCACGCCTCCTGCGCCTCCATGAATCAAGACCGTTTGGTTGGGTTGGATGTTGATCTGATCTACAAGTGCTTCCCAAGCTGTAATGAATATCAAAGGGATTGCGGCAGCTTCCTGAAATGAAATATTTTTTGGTTTTAAACTGATATGTTCAGCATCAGCTGTAATGTATTCTGCTAAAGTTCCCTGATGACCACCAATGCCGCCTGCCATTCCGAAAACTTCGTCACCCATTTTAAAATCATTGACGTTTTTCCCTGTTTCTACAACAATTCCAGACATATCAATTCCCAATATTGCAGGAAGGGTTACCCGAGCGTGAGCAGCCTGACCGTTTTTTATTTTAAGGTCTAAAGGATTCAGTCCGGCTGCTTTTATTTTAATTAAAACCTGATGGTCTTTTGGTTTAGGCAGATCAATATCCTTCATGACAAAAGGTTTTCCGAACTCCTCTGTGATAAGGGCTTTCATTGTTTCGTTGTGGTTTGAATTCATTGTTTTCTTTTTTTGATCATACAAAGTTCTGTACTATAACGTCTTGAAATGTTGTATTTTTACATGATAAAAGGGTATAATATTGTCATGAAAAAAGATTTTATTCACCATCCGTTTGAACTGGATTTGAAAGAACCGATGGATGTCTGTCCAAGAGGTGGGCATAGCGTTAGTTTTTTTGAATTGGTTTATATTATTTCAGGGACGGGAATACAGGATATTAATGGGAACGAATTTCCTTACCAGTCCGGAAATCTTTTTCTGCTTGTCCCGGAAGATTCACATCATTTTACTTTTACAACAAAGACTCAGCTGTTTTTTATAAGATTCAATAAAGTATTCCTGCAGACCAAGCATATGACGACAACTTTCCTGAAGCGGCTTGAACAGACGTTTTCCAATCATACTTTCCAGGGACCGGTGATCAAAGGGAAGGATAATGAAATGATGATTAAAAATCTGATGGAAAACCTGATGACTGAAATGAAAAGTAAAAATCTGTACACGGGTGAAATGATTCAGCTGCTGGTGCAGGCTGTTCTTACAAGTGTCGCGCAAAATCTGATGAAAGAGGATATTGTACAAGTAAATGAAATGACCGATCATAAAGCGGCAGACATTATCCAATATGTGCACAGACATATTTATGAGCCTAAAAAACTGACAGGGGAGCACATCAACAATATATTTGGGATCTCTAAAACTTATGTGGGACGTTATTTTAAAAATAATACCGGAAAAACGTTAAATGAATATACCGCCCAATATAAGATGGGCCTTATTGAAAACCGTTTAAAATACAGTGATATGCGCATCAGTGAAATCGCAGATGAATTCGGATTTACAGATAAAAGTCATCTGAACCGCTTTTTCAAAAAGCTGAAAGGAATTTCACCTTCTGCATTCAGGAATGAATAGACTTGTGATTTTAAAAAAAGACTTTTATTCTTTATCTTTGAAGATCTAATAAAAATTGAAGATGGTAGGAATTATTATGGGCAGCCAGAGCGATCTGCCGATCATGGAACAGGCTGCAAATTTTTTGAAAAGCCTGGATATTCCATACGAACTGACGGTAGTTTCGGCGCACAGAACGCCTGAAAGAATGTTTGACTATGCTAAAACAGCGAAAGAAAGAGGTTTGAAAGTGATCATCGCCGGAGCGGGAGGAGCTGCACACCTTCCGGGAATGGTAGCGAGCTGCACGACTTTACCGGTAATCGGAGTTCCGATTTTGTCAAGTAATTCTATTGACGGCTGGGATTCTGTTTTGTCTATCCTTCAGATGCCAGGCGGAATTCCTGTGGCAACGGTTGCGTTAAACGGAGCACTGAATGCGGGAATTTTAGCGGTAAAGATTCTGGGAAGTTCCGATGACGCTGTGGCAGAAAACCTTCAGAAGTATCAGGATTCGCTGAAAGATAAAGTGCTGGGAACAGTGGATGATATCAAAGCAAAGCATCCGAATCATTTTGATTTGTAATAAGATAATGATCATATAAAGCTGCGGCCTCATCGAAGATGAGGCCGCAGCTTTATATGATACTTCCTGATATTTTTAAAAATGAGATCAAAAAACGCTTCGGTTATTGAAGCGTTTTTATTTTAAATTTATTCCTGGGCCATATTGTCCCGTGTATTTTTCTGAACGGAAATAGCTCCGAAAAGAGCGAGGAGAAATGCAAATGCATAAAATCCTTTTTCGCTCGGAAGTATAGTGGCATTCCAAAGTCCAATAGCCAGCAACACGATAGAAGAAAGCGTTGCAAACCAACAGATCCCGTAATAAATATCCGTCACCGGAATATTCTCAAGTCTGTCACGAACCGCTTTCTGCAGAGAAACTACGGCAAAAAGACCATACAAAAGGATGGTAAAATAATATCCTTTTTCATTCAACAGCATTTCAGCTCTGGCAAGGCCTACAATGAAACCTATCATTCCTGCTCCCAATGCTACCCAAGACGCGGCTACGAATGCATTCGATACTCTTTGTTTTTTCATGTATTTTCTGTTTTTATTTGAGAGGGCTAATATATTCATTTTTTATAAATATAGATCTGCCAAAAGTGAAATATGGGAAAAACACGGAACAGATGTATTATTCACTTTAGATTTTGGCTAAAGCCGGGTGATTTTGTTTTATAGTAGAAGCGGACTAAAGTCCGCTCCTATTGAATATCTGTAAGGATGATGATCCATAATCCAACATTCATCATTTTCTCCCTAGTCCCGATAGCAGCGGTTACCCCACAGCAGCAAGGGTCAGGCTTTGGGGCGAGGAGTATGAGCGGATAGCGGGATACAGCTCCTGAAAGAATGGGCAAGTAATATGCTGAACTGAGCACAAAAAGAAAAAGACTTTCCAGAAATCTGAAAAGTCTTTTATGATATATGATTTAAAAATCTTAGTATCTGTAGTATTCAGGCTTGAATGGCCCTTTTGCGTCTACACCGATATACTCAGCCTGTTCCGGAGAAAGAGTTTCCAGTTCAACGCTTAATTTTTTAAGGTGTAAAGCCGCTACTTTTTCATCTAAATGCTTAGGAAGCATATATACTTCGTTTCCGTAAGCAGCAGAATTTGTCCAAAGTTCGATCTGAGCCAGAGTCTGGTTAGAGAAAGAGTTAGACATTACGAAACTTGGGTGTCCTGTAGCACAACCTAAGTTTACCAGTCTACCTTCTGCAAGGATGATTACTTCCTTACCTTCGATCGTGTAGATGTCTACCTGTGGCTTCACTTCAGATTTAGTATGACCGTAGTTTTTGTTTAACCAAGCCATATCGATTTCATTATCGAAGTGACCGATGTTACAAACAACCGCTTTATCTTTCATTTTAAGGAAATGCTCTCCTCTTACAATGTTGAAGTTACCGGTAGTCGTGATCACGATATCAGCGTTGTCTACAACAGTGTCCAGTCTTTTTACTTCATAACCGTCCATTGCAGCCTGAAGCGCACAGATTGGGTCAATTTCAGTAACCGTAACGATAGAACCAGCTCCTCTGAAAGATGCAGCAGTACCTTTACCTACGTCTCCGTATCCGCAAACTACCACTCTTTTTCCTGCAAGCATAAGGTCTGTAGCTCTTCTTACAGCATCTACTGCAGATTCTTTACATCCGTATTTGTTGTCGAACTTAGATTTAGTTACTGAATCGTTTACGTTGATAGCAGGCATTACTAAAGTTCCGTTCTTCATTCTTTCGTACAGTCTGTGTACACCTGTCGTGGTTTCTTCAGAAAGTCCTTTGATATCTTTTGTGAATTCAGGGTATTTATCGAAAACCATGTTCGTTAAATCTCCACCATCATCAAGGATCATGTTCAATGGTTTTCTGTCTTCACCAAAGAATAAAGTCTGCTCAATACACCAGTCAAATTCTTCCTCGTTCAGACCTTTCCAGGCATAAACCGGAATTCCTGCAGCAGCAATAGCAGCAGCAGCGTGATCCTGTGTAGAGAAAATATTACAAGAAGACCATGTAACTTCAGCTCCTAAAGCTACCAAAGTCTCGATAAGCACAGCCGTTTGAATCGTCATGTGAAGACATCCGGCAATTCTTGCCCCTTTTAATGGCTGAGACGGTCCGTATTCTTCGCGGATAGACATCAAACCTGGCATTTCTGCTTCTGCAAGGGTAATTTCTTTTCTTCCCCATTCTGCTAGGGATATGTCCTTCACTTTGTAAGGAACGTATTGTGTTGTAGTACTCATATGTAATGAATAAATTTAAATTCAGTTGATAACGAAACGCAAAATTACAATTAATAATTTAGATAAAAAAACGGCAAATCAAGTTGGCTTTTATGAGATTATACATAGATAAAAATTATTTAGTCTTAATCTAAATAACTATTTTTGTGGGATAAAATTTTATACTATGAATCATACAAATACCCAGGAAGAAGCTAACAGAAAAGCAAAACCGGTAGCTCCAAAAGTAAAAGAACTGATAGAACGTACCAAAAGTGTGATTTTGGCTACGGTAGATGCGGAAGGAACTCCTAATTCGAGCTATGCACCTTTTGTACAGGTAGATAATACATTATATATTCTGGTATCTTTCATGGCTAAACATACCAAAAACCTTGCTGACGGAAGAAAAACCTCAGTTATGTTCATTGAAGATGAATCTGCGACCAAACAGATCTACGCACGTGAGCGTCTAACAATTGAAGCAGCAACTTCACAGATTGAAAGAGATTCTGAAATCTGGAACACCGTTGTAACCAAATTGAAAGAAACACACGGAAAAGTAGTGGATGTTATTGCTGAAATGCAGGATTTCATTCTGATCGCTTTACAGCCGGTAAAAGGTTCTTATGTAAATGGTTTTGGAAGTGCTTATTTTGTAGATGAAAATCTTGAAATTCTTGAGCATAGAAATGATGTGAATCATCAGTCTAAGTAATATATTAAGAATGGGAGAGGGAAGCGGGGAGATGGAAGTTGATAACGGTTAAGTAAAGAATAATATTTTTTAATAGATTCTTTGTCATCAAAACTTCAAAAGTTAATGGGCAAACGAACACTAACTTCCATCTTCGCGCTTCCTTCTCCCTTCTTCTTTCATCTTCCACATCTTTTTACTACTTTTATCGAATAAAAAAATAATGCCTCTTTACCGCGATTTTTCAGATGATACTGCCACCATTCTTGTATGGAAATATGACGAAACTGAAGAACTTGATATCCACAAGCTTCTGGAACCGGAAAATGCGGAAAAGGTAAAAGACTATCATCCGAAAAAACTGCAGGAGGTACTGATGGTGCGCAAACTTCTGAAAAGTTTAAAACCTCATTCCAAAATTTTATACAAAGAAAGAGAGCCTTTTCTTTCGCCCAAGGATGCCGAAATTTCCATCACGCATTCATTCCCTTTTGCCGCCATTGCAGTTTCCAAAAATAAAATAGGGATCGATATTGAGAAATTCAACCCAAAGATTTTAAGGGTTATCGATAAATTCACTTACGAAAACGAAAGAGGATTTATTCCCGCAGATAATGAAGCTGCGTTCTATACTATTATATGGAGTGTAAAAGAAAGCATGTACAAGATCCATCACTCGAAATACTGGTCCCTGAAAAAGAATTATGAGGTGAAACCTTTTGAGCTTAAACATCTTCATAAAATCAGCTGCAGGGTGTATGATGAACAGTTTTCTGACGAGTTCAAAGCGAGGGTGGAATTTTTTGACGATTACTGTTTTACGATTGTGGAGGAATAGAATCTGCTTCGCTTCTGTATTTTTCGATCACTTTTCTCTGTTCTTTAGCGACATCGTAGATGAGTTCCAGGATATCATGAATATTCTTAAGCTCTGTTAAATGTGAAATTTTATCAGGATCCCTGCGGTCGATGAGGTCGTTTTCTTCGATTTCCGTTTTTCTTTTCGAAAGCATATCTTCAATGGAGGAATCTTCAGGTTCCAGGCGGCTTTCCATTCTTAATGCTTCATTGATTTCGTTTCCGTGTAGTAAAACGGAAGTCTGCTGCATTTCTGCTTCTATCTTTCTGCTCCAGCTTTCAGCATCTATTTCAGGATACTTTTCGTCGTTTTTAGAATATTGGGAAAGAGAGGCTGTATATGCGGTGATCAAATGTGACGTGGCTACAAACTGATGCACAACTTCCAGTTTCTTCTGTTGATTTTTCGGTTCAGAAATCATTCTCTGGAAATTATCGGAAAGATTGGCCAGCGAAATGATCGCATTTTTTCTCTTCACTTTATAATCTTCAATGTCAAATTTTCCTTCCAGAAATTTTGAAATAACGCTTTCGAAATAGATGAGGTTGTCTGCTGCAGACTTTTTCATCAGATCAAGATTCTGAGTATGTTCCCATACTGGCAGGACAATGTAAGATACCGCAAACGCTATCACTCCGGCGATGAAGGTATCAATGATTCTGTCCTTGAATATCACATTGACATTTCCGGGATTTAAAAAATTAAAACTCAGAAATATATAGATCGTCATAAACAGAACTGCCCAAAAATAACGGCCCTTCAGAAAACTGAAACACATGATCATACTCAACAGAAGAATGGTAAATAAAATACCATTGATATGGATAAAATGAAGAATCGTATACGCTATGACTGCGCCTGCAATGGTTCCGTACAAACGGAGAAGGTTTCTCTTTTTTGTAATGGAGTAGGCGGGTTTCAATATCGCTACGATCGTGATCAGAATCCAATAGGTGTGTCCCAGCCCCAAAAGATCAAACATAGAGAAAATATATCCCACCAGCAGTGCTGTGGTGATTCTTATCGCATGCCTGAAATGAGAGGATGAAAGCGAAATGTTATTCCGTAAAACTTTAAAATTAAGTTTCTCCTCATTAGGCATGAATTTTTTTAAATCCAACCCCGTGGAAAGACTTTTCGCCAGTTTTACATCCTGGGAAAATACTTTATAGATCTCGTTGATTTCTTTCGTGATCTCATTGATACGCATCAGAATCTGGCGGAGGATCATGAAATTCTCCAGATTGCCGGGAGTCATCTGCTTATTGCGGAGTTCGAAATAATGGTAGTTAAGGTTTTTCAGTTCAAGCTCCAGATCAAACATAGGTTTTGCTCTGGTTCCACTCTGAAGCGCGATTCCGATATTGGTGATTTCTTCAGCAAGAAGATTTAAATAATCATGAATGTTCACGAGAATCATGCTGTCTTCAAAACTCTGCTGCAGTTTCTGATAATCACTTTCGGAAGTCATCAGTTTTTCATGAAGGTCCATAGAATTCAGAAACATCAGCATCAGCAGTCGGCTGGTCGTCGTAGATTCGTTGACGATGGTTCTGGTCTTGAAAACAGTTTCCCTGGTTTCTTCCTGAAGGTTTTTGATTCCTACCTGTTTGGCAATAACCTGAATGGTCAGTCTGTCAAAGTCCGGATTTTTCTGATAATAATTGGCTTTGATCTTTAGAAATTCTGCAAGTTGAAGATAATTTTCCCCGATCATCTGTCCCGCCAGTTTATAAGGCTGGATGGTGGTTACCACAAGGAAAATCAGCAAAAACCAGATACAGCCACATGCGAAAATCAGGAGACTCTTGAAAATATTGCCTCCTGTAAGATGTCCGTCGATAAAGATCGCGAGCACAACCAGAGATAGTGATCCCACAGCAGCAAGTCTCTGTCCGTAGACCCCGATAAGCGAAAAAAACATCCCGAATACAATGATCTCCAGAATGACCAGCACTTTAAAATTCATGACCATACTGGCAATAAGTGCGACGAACACAAAACAGAAAATCGCGAATGTCAGTGCATTTCTTCTTCTGATAAAAGGTCCCGGCTGATCACAGAGTGCTACAAAGCTGGTTCCAAGAGGAAAGAGGAAGTATTCTTTGAGAATCCCGAAGTGGGCGAGGACTAAACAGGGCAGAACAGTTGCCAGCGTAATTCTGATGGCAGAATATACATATTGGCTGGTAACGAATTTTTTGAGTTCTGCTGAATAGTTCATACTACAAAAATAATTATTGAAAACAAGAAAAGCCTTATAAAAATGAGACTTTTGCAAACTTATATATTATATTTCTGTAATCATTTGTCAATTGGCAATTTGAATGGTTGTGTCTATGACGAATTGGGGATGAAGAATTGAACTATTTGCCGTGAGAATGTGAATGGTGAATTTTGCTTCGCAAGTGAAGGGTGAATTTGGGAATAGAGGACTGGGTTTCTTTTGATTGGAATATTTGCCGTGAAATCGTGAATGGTGAATTTTCTTCGTAAGTGAATGGTGAGTTTGGGAATAGAGGACTGGGTTTCTTTTGATTGAACTATTTGGCGTGAAATCGTGAATGGTGAATTTTGCTTCGCAAGTGAATAGTGAATCTGTCTAAGACGGGGTATAATATTCACTGTGAAACAAATTGACAGCGCAGCTCATTGACGATTATTGTGAATGGTAAATCTGTGTAAGACGGGTTGTAAAATTCACGGCGAAGCCAATTGACAGCGCAGCTAATTCACCATTGACCAATTATATTTTACAAAAAAAGCCCCATAAAAATGAGGCTTTTGATTTGAGGTATATAATATCTTAATTCTCTACGTTGGATGTTTCGTCACCGATGTTCCAGGTAAGACCGAAACGAATGGTGTTATCCAAAGCAGTATTGATTTTTGACATATTGATCAGATAAGAAATATCAAGTCCGAAAGAACGGTACTTCAATCCAATACCTGCTGTAGCGAACTGTCTTGCTCCCTGCTCTTCGCTTTCGTGGAAGTAACCTGTTCTTACTGCAAATGCATTGTCATACGAATATTCCAAAGCACCACTCATCATGATAGAGTTTTTGTTTTTGAACGATTTTCCAATCCCGGCAATAGGCCCTACGTTAGGGATTTCATATCTTGGCTGTCTTGTGTTAGGATCTATACCCACATACTCAGATCCCGGAACCAAAATCTTAGAACCTTCAAAGCTGATACCGATCTTGTTCATATCATCTAAATACATATCGTATCCAAGTCCTAATCTTGCCATAGTAGGCAGGTAAGATCTGGATTCTTCATTTCCTGTATAGTCTAATTTAGGACCTAAGTTCTGAACGGCAAAACCTGCGTTCACTTTTCCGTCATATCCTCCGAAACTTGAAAATCTTGGAGAAGTATAGTATCCGGAAACGTCTACTGCAAATGAGTTTGCAGCTTTAAGAGTAGTATCTGTGTTGAAACCTCCAGCTAAGTCTGAACGGATGAATCTACCGGTAACGGCCATTGAGTAAGAATCAGAAAGTTTCAAACCGTAAGCTACGTCAATGGAAAATTCATTAGGCTTTGATGTACCCATAGAAGTTACCTCTGAACCTACTAGCTGAGTAAGATCTACTTCACCCATGTTGAAATAATAGATACTGGCAGAGATCGTAGATCTTTCTTCCTGTCCTAAGAATTTATGGAATGCACCATATAGTAAAAATACATCATTGGTAAGTTTCCCCATATATGGTGTATAGTTAAGACCTACGGAAGAACTTGTTCTGCTAAAAGGATATTTTGCCGCATTCCAGAATTGTGAAAATGCATCCGGTGAAGTTACCACCCCTTGATCTCCCATACCTCCGGATCTTGCATCTGGTGCAATTCTTAGAAAAGGAGCTCCGGTCAATACTGGATTTATCTTACTTAAATCTTGCGAATAGCCTAAAAAACCAGCACTTAAACCAAATCCCAAAAGCAGTTTAGTAGTTAAATTCATATGTTGTCTTTTATATATTATCAGTTTTTTATAAATATTATTATCTATGTATTATTTAATTTATTTCAAAAGTACCATTTTTTCTACAGCTGTAGCACTTCCTTTGCATTTTTCTTGATTTTGACTTTTTGCAAATATCTTAAAAATATACGTACCTTTTGCAACAGTTGCCCCAAAATCATCTCTTCCGTCCCATTCGATTGCCTGACGTGGCGTTCTAAAGCCCTGTAGGAACGGTTCTGCGACTACCGGCTGAGATAATGTTTTTACTAATTTTCCTGTTATCGTATAGATTTGAACATTCACATCTAAAATATCATCACAGTTATGCTCAAACTGTACATACGTTTTATTGGTAAAAGGATTCGGCCAGTTCAGTGGTCTGTTGATGACAAGATGCTGATCAGCTTCATCCTTAACTTCAAAGTTTAACGTAGCACTTGTCGAATTATTGTTTATGTCCCAAACTTTAAATGTTAATTGGTGTTGTCCTATGGCAAGGTTTCGGAATGGGTACGTTACATTTCCTTTCTGGTAGTCGGCAAGGCTTGGGCTCAGACATCCGTTTCCTTCACCGGAAGCAAAGAAGTCATTCAGAACAACGGTATTGATGATCTGCCCATCAAGATAAACTGTAATGTCGTGACCTACACCTGATCCTGTAGAGTTGATCCCGGTATTATCCGTAATACACGCTAATAGCATTGGATTCTGGTTCGTGATACCACCATCCGCAAAGTTGGTGTTGTTCATATACAGTTTTACTTTAGGAGGTTCGTTATCGTTGATTCCGTTCGGATTGATATCTCCTACCTGTACAGCCTGATTATTAAATACGTCTGTTCCTTTATTATCGGCATATCCAAGAATTCTTCCCTGTCCTACAGCGTAATTGATATCCTTAGGAACATAGAATTCCACAGTGAATACTCCGTTGACTGCAGTTCCGGAAGCTTTAACGATAGCACTTCCTTCTTCTGTGTAATCCAGGACAGGAGTTAATACTCCGTCATTATTAAGGGTCTTTTTGTTTAATCTCTTATCAAAAATGTGGATAGAAACTCTTCCGTTGAAAGTCGAATTAAGCGTTCCGTTTGGATTGTTGACGTGTCCTTTTACTTTAATAAAGTCCAATCCTCTGATCAGTCCCGGAACCGGAGATTCAATACCATCGATCACAAGGTTTCTTTGAGGTCTGCTCAGTTTCATCGCCGGATCACCAAGGAAATTTACTTTCAGGTGGTCAATACTAGGGCCTTTTTGTTTTTTAGCAAGTAAATGGGCATATCCTAACGTTTCAAAATCATCGTTGGTCAGTTTGAAAATATTCTTTGTATAGGTATCTGTAAACAGACGTCCGTAATCTACCCCGATGGCACGGCTGGATGTAATCATAGCAGCAGCACCACCCTGTTTTAATTTAATAAACTGTTCTCCTGCAGAAGAAGTACCCGGCTCATCCCATAACGTAAATTCACACGTAATAGTGGATACAAATGGAAATCTGCTGTATACATTGGAGAAGTTGTTGGAGTTCTGGATCTCAGTACTTGTCAATACTCTTTCCTGTGCCCATCCGTTGATACCTCCATGTCCGAAATAGAAAAGATACAGACTGTTTCCTATATCATTGGTGATAGCCTGAGTTACCTGCGGATACCTCTGTCCCGCTGCCGTACTTTGGGCTGGGAACGCATCCAGATATAGTTTTCTTACATTATATTCTTTCAGGTCAAGCTGTCCCGGTTGTTCAAAAACGCTCGCAAGGGTAGCATTCATTACATTGTGGAACGGACTTCCTCCATCCTGATCATCATCCACTACGAAGTCTACCTTCATACGCCATTCTCCGAAAGGAGAGGACTGTCCCGGAAGCGCATTATAATAAGCAAGTGTTTTGTTCATCATATCACCTGCCTCTGTAACATTAGCTGCCGGAATTCTTCCTACAGGAACATCCGGAAGGTTATTTTCAATGAAAGCCGTCGTCTGCGGTTGTGTCATTACAATATAGTCATCCGTCACGTAGGATCCTACAAAATCTGCAGACTGCTCACTTTGGTAGCTGGTCACAATATTGGAATTACCGGAGATTCTGTTTTTATAATCAAATGAACCGTCTCCTAAAATAAATACATATTTAAGTCTTCCGCCGGTATTGAGTTTGGTTACGAAATCTCTGATCGCAGTAAGATCTCTGCTTCCGCTTCCAAATTCATTATAGATTTTAGTAGGGTCTACAATTTCTACTGTATAATTGTTTTTCGTCTGGTGGTAGCTGGCTAGTCTTTGCGCCTGTCCCATCATTTCAGGAACAGTAAGGATCAGATAATCCACATTCTGCAGAGCAGACAGATTCTGATTGGCAATTCTTTCTACAAACTGAGGACTATAAGCCGCATCAGCCCTGAAAGCTACAAACTCATTATTGAAGTTAGGATCAGCAGCGATATATCCGAAATTAAAACTCCCGGCACCTGCTTTATTTATTCTTCTATTGGCATTTGTAATATCGGTAACATCCCATACCTGCTCAAGGTTGGTTGCATTGGAAACCCCAAATCCATAATTGGTATTGGATCCGCTGGCAATAGAGAAATCTCTGAAGCTCATCTGAGAACCATTAAAAGCTAAATTGTCTTTGTACTGCACTTCAGCATAATCAAAGTAAAATGCTCCGTTAGGGTTTGTAGAAATATTGGGTTTGTAGTTAATGGTAATCTGGTTTCCGTTCAGATTAGTTATAGTCCCATCATATTTCAGTTGGTAGAAATCGTATACATAGGTTGAAGTGTTGGTAGGAACAGCCAATGGAGGAGTTGGATTCAGGTTATTGATCTTAAACTCTACAGTGTTCTGCTGTGCTCTGTAACCGATAACCTGAGTTCTGTATCTGATGACATCATTAGCCTGAATAGGAGAGTTGGTCGTGAAAGTAACCGCTTTATCCGTTGTGAACGGTGCATCTTCCACCCAGATTCTTCCTACTTTTAAAAGATTTTTCTGGTCATTGTTGACCACCTGGTAATTATCATACCTCGTGATTAAATTTCCTGCCGGAAGATTGGCATCTACAGGCTGTACTCTTTTGCCGGGACCTTTATCGAAATTGATGAAGTAGTATGAAAAATCTTCATAGATATTTTTGAGATTATTACTCATATCGTTTCTGGTGTCGGTTCTTTTATAACCGCTTCCGTTGGAACGGTCATAAAGATTGTATCCGTTGGGACCCTGAGCATAAAACAGGGCATAGTCACCGTCATTCCACACATTGTCTTCTTCACCCACAACCTGGATTGCATTTTCCTGAAGTGCGCCGTACTTTGTATCCTGATTGTACTCAGGAAGCATCACACCACCATTTCCGTAAATCCTGAAATTTTTCGGATTTACAGAAGCAGGATTGATCCCGTTATCTTTTAAGAATTGCGTTGTAATTTTAAATATACCGGATTTGTCTACTTTTATTTTATAAAAACCACCCGCAGAAAGAGGGTTGTTAGTAGTTCCCACTTTGCTGGCATTTCCTGATCTGAAATTGTTGGGAGCCGAAGTTTCAGAAATGTTAAATGAAGAAAGTCTCAGGACACGTCCTTTTACATTTTTAAATAAAGACACACTGATGCTGGCGTATCTTTCTCCCTCCAACGTATAATACGCAACATCTGCCACTTCAAATTCAGGCAGTCTTCCTTTATCCAGATCATAGAGATCTTTATTCGAAACACTTTCCCAGGCGAGATCAGAAACTTTCAGTTGCTTTTCTCCTATTTTTTGTTTGGTGATGATAAAAACGTTATTTTGGCTGAACGAAAAACCTTCATTTTTGAAATTTGGAAGATTTAATTTTGTGTCACCAAAATCCAGGATTTTAGAGCCTTCCCATTCTATGGCTTTTCTCTGGGCCCAAAGTGTTGATACAAAAGAGAATAGTAATAAAAAGGTGATTTTTTGTTTCATGTTTATTATTGAAATTTCCGAATTACAAATAAAATGAAAATTTTAGAATTAAATTGTGATACAATAAAATTAATTTGTTAACGTTTTTCAAAAAAATCAAATGTTTACTTGATTTATTGAATAATTTATTTTTTCTTTGTACTTTGAAAATATTTATATCGACTATGAAAAAACTAAAGTTGTTTTCATTAATAGCATTAAGTTCTACACTTGCATTAACCAGCTGTGGCGGATCCGGGACCAGCAAAGGAGGCGGTACTAAAAAATTTGTCAGCAAGACGGGTTGGAAACCAAACGAAAAACAAGGTTGGTTTTTTGCAGGAAAGCAACAAAAACAGAAGGGGTGGCCAGGAATGGTATATGTAGAAGGTGGAACTTTTACAATGGGATTAGTGAAAGATGATGTTATGCATGATTGGAATAACACACCGCGCAGAATGCAGGTGAGTTCATTCTTCATCGGAGAAACAGAAATTACTAACTACGAATACCGCGAATACCTTACATGGTTGAAGTACGTATTTCCACCTAGTGATCCTAGCTTCAAGGAGATCTATAACGGCGCTTTGCCAGATACTCTTTTATGGGATAATAAACTCGCTAGAAACGATTATAATGAAACTTATCTGCGTTCGCCAGAATTCGATTACTACCCGGTAGTAGGAGTTTCCTGGACTCAGGCTAACAGATATTGTGAATGGCTTACAGACAGAGCGAATGAAAAAGCTTTGATGCAGGCCGGAGTTATTGCTAAAGATTTGTATATCAACGAATCCAATAACCAGGGAGGAACAGCATTCAACATGGATAAATTCAAAGCGAATGATCCGGAAATGCAGGGATATATCAACGAGAAAAGGATGCAGCAAAAATCTGGGATGAAAACAACCAACCAGAGACTTCTTTCTGCAAACAGAGCTCCAAACTCTTCAATGGTTCAGAAGTTCAGACTTCCTACCGAAGTAGAATGGGAATATGCAGCTCTTGGTATGGCTAAGAACAGAGAATATAACCAATACAAAGGTAAAAAACCTGAAATTGAAAAGTTAAGAGGTACTAAAGGAAGAGATAAAGGAATGTTCCTTGAAAACTTCAAAATGGGTACAGGTGACTATTCAGGTATCGCAGGATGGAAAAATGACGGATCTGCTCAGACTGCAGACGTAAGACAATACCCATCTAACGACCTTGGAATTTACGGTATGTACGGAAACGTTTCTGAATGGACGGCTGACGTTTACAGACCTATCATTGACGAAGATTTCAGTGATTTCAACTACTACAGAGGAAACATGCCTCAGGCTGTTGTAAGAAACGGTGACGGAACTTACAAAATGATCGACGAAGGAACTATCAAGTATGATACGTTAGCCGACGGAAGATTAGTCTACAGAGGACTTCCGGGACAGTTTGAAAGAGAAACTATCGCTGATTACAGAAACTACAGAGATGGAGACAGACAGTCTTCTTTAGAATACTACAGAGCATCAGATTCAGCTGCTTCTTATGATATGTACAACTCTCCTCAAAAGAGATTTGTAGTAGATGCAGGAGGAAGAGTGAAAATGCTGAAAGATACTAAAGACAGAACTTCAGCAATGTCTAACGACGTAAGAGTTGTAAAAGGTGGTTCTTGGCAGGATACGGCTTATTGGCTGGATCCGGGTCAGAGAAGATTCAAAAACCAGGGCAAAGCCTACGGATGGATTGGTTTCCGTGTTGCACAGGATGCTAGAGCTAGCGATAAGAGCAGAACTAGAAGATAATATGATCAAAATAACCTCTCCTGATTACAGGATTGGAAAAAATAAAAAACAGTAAAGGTCAAAAGACCTTTACTGTTTTTTTTATATGGGGATCTATACTCCATAAAAGTGATTCTTTTTTGACGGAACACCATGGGAAAAGTGCAAATTAATTTTTGCCTGTCAGTTGTTTTTCTAATATATTTTTAAACAAAATAACGATGCAAATAAATTATAATTATCTGATTATTTTAATTCCTTATTAATCTACTAAATTAGTAGACTAATTGTTTTTTTCTATATATTTAAGCCACAATAAAATATTAATTATGGCAGATTTAAAAAACAAGCAAACCGCTTTAGGCGATGTAGCAGCAAGACAGCTCGCTATTGCAACCCGTACCGTTCCTCAAATGGTTTCCATCACCCCAAGATGGCTGACTCATTTGCTGAATTGGATTCCCGTAGAATCCGGTGTTTACAGATTAAATAAAGTTAAAGAAGGGAGCTATGCAGAAGTTGACTGTTCAAACAGAGATGAACGTGAACTTCCTCATACTTTTATTGATTATGTTGAGAATCCAAGGGAATACAATTTAAGCGCAGTCAATACTGTTTTAGATGTACACACCAGAGTTTCTGATTTATACAGTAAGCCGTATAACCAGATTTCAGAGCAGTTACGTCTGACCATCGAAAGTATTAAAGAAAGACAGGAGAGTGAACTCATTAATAATGCTGAGTATGGATTGTTAAACAGCATTTCACCCAATCAAAGAATAAAAACCCGGACAGGTGCGCCAACGCCGGATGATTTAGACGAACTGATTACAAAAGTCTGGAAGGAACCGGGTTTTTTCTTACTGCATCCGCTTGCTATTGCTGCATTTGGGCGGGAATGTACACGTCGTGGTGTTCCACCGCCTACGGTATCATTATTTGGATCTCAGTTTCTAACCTGGCGCGGAATTCCATTGATTCCATCAGATAAAGTACCGATCGTTAAGGGAAAATCAAAAATCTTGCTGATCCGTACCGGCGAAAGCAGACAGGGAGTGGTCGGATTATACCAGCCAGGTTTACCGGGTGAGCAGTCCCTGGGTTTGTCTGTGCGTTTTATGGGAATCAATGATAAGGCTATTGCCTCTTACTTAGTCTCACTGTACTGTTCTCTTGCCGTTTTGGTGGAGGATTCGATTGCCGTTCTTGAGGATGTAGAAATAGGAAAGTATCATGAGTATAAATACGCTTAATAATCATAGTCTGCCCAGTGAAAAAACGTTGGAACAGTTGGCAAATCAATTGTTTTCTTCACCTCCCGGCATAGAAAACAGCTTTCCTGATGAAGCTTTGCCTGATCATGATTTTAATAAAGGAACCTCTCAGGCCAATTTTGATTACCACGATCTGACATTAAAAGACCGTACATCTTCTTCCTTTTCAGGATTGGGAGCATCATCTTCTGCTTTGGAACGGATAAACACTCAAAAGCCTGTTGATTCCCAATTCTATTTATCCGATCCGGTAATAACGAATAATAAGGGTATTCAGCCGTCAGTAGCAGGCAGTGGTAAATCACCACTGTATTCCAACCAGAAAAATGAGACTGACTTCAATACCTTTCAAACCACCAGTGTAAACGATTCTCACTTTAAAATAAATGAAGCGGTAAAACACCGTTTTAATGACATCAACCCATTTACAGAGCATCTGGATTTAGATGGCAAACAGTTCGGATTATTTTCACCGATTGAAGATGAGAGCCTGGTTAAAGCATTATCTGATTTTAACAGATTTAATACGGTTCAGCAATTGCCGGTAATTCCCGAAACAGCTCTTGATGCAGGTAAATATTATTTCCTGCCCAACCGGATCTCATCATTTTCAGACCGGGATTTTTCTGAACAAGAGAAGAGGGGATCGAAAGATTTTTTTGCAAACCTCAGGCAGTTTAAACCCTCCCTAAATATTGATTTAATTAAAAAGGATTTTCCGATCTTAAGGGAACGGATCAATGGAAAACCTTTAATCTGGCTGGATAATGCTGCAACTACGCAGAAACCACAGCAGGTGATCGACAGGATCAGTTATTTTTATGAACATGAAAATTCCAATATCCACAGGGCTGCTCATGAGCTTGCCGCCCGTGCTACTGATGCTTATGAAGATGCCCGTGAAAAAGTAAGGGCTTTTCTAAATGCCCGTTCCGCCAGTGAAATTATTTTTGTCAGAGGGACTACCGAAGGAATAAACATGATAGCGAAAAGTTGGGGAGAACAAAATCTTAACGCCGGAGATGAAATTATTATCAGTCATTTAGAGCATCACGCCAATATTGTTCCCTGGCAACAGCTGGCCGCGAAAAAGGGACTGAAATTAAAAGTGATCCCAGTCGATGATCAGGGGCAGGTTCTATTAGATGAATATGCTAAGCTCATAAGTCCGAAAACCAAATTAGTTTCATTTACTCAGGTATCTAACGCCTTAGGCACAGTGACTCCTGCTAAACAAATTATAGATTTAGCCCATGCTGCCGGTGCAAAAGTTTTGGTGGACGGTGCCCAGTCTGTTTCCCATATGCGCACTGATGTTATGACATTGGATTGTGACTGGTTTGTTTTTTCAGGCCATAAGGTATTTGGACCAACAGGAATCGGAGCTGTCTACGGGAAGGAAGATTTACTGAATCAAACGGAACCGTGGCAGGGTGGTGGCAATATGATTAAAGATGTAACTTTTGAGCATACGCAGTATCATGAGACTCCATCAAGGTTTGAAGCAGGCACCGGAAATATAGCTGACGCGGTTGGATTGGGAGCAGCTATAGATTATGTAAATAAAATTGGCATTGATTTAATCCACCAGTATGAACATTATTTATTGGTGTATGCGACTAAGCTTCTCAATGAAATACCCGGATTAACGTTAATTGGTACAGCCAATGAAAAAGCCAGTGTGCTGTCCTTTGTCTTTAAAGGATATACCAATGATGAAGTAGGACAGGCTTTAAACAGGCAGGGAATTGCCGTGAGAACCGGTCATCATTGTGCACAGCCCATTCTGCGGAGATTTAATTTGGAAAGTACCGTGAGACCGTCACTTGCTTTTTATAATACCTGTGAAGATGTAGATGTGCTGGTAGAAAGTTTATACAGACTCAGAAGCGGTTATTAATAGTTGAAAAGTCATTAAAGCTTAAAAATGGCAGTATTAAGCAGGGAAATCCTGGCACAAAATACTTATAAAAAACCTTCCGGATTTTCGGAAGGTTTTTTTATTTTTGAACTATGAATATAGAACAGTTTTATCCTTTATTTTTAAAGTCAGATAAAGTAACGATCGACAGCAGAAAAGTCGGGAAGAATGATATTTTCTTTGCTTTTTCGGGTGATAATTTCAATGCAGCAACCTTAGCAGAAAAAGCCGCTGACGATGGTGCTTTGGCCTCTATCGTGGAGCAGCCGGAATTTGAAAATAAAGACCGAAACATTTTCTATGTTCCGTCTACCCTGGAATTTCTCCAGCAGCTTGCCATTTATCACAGAAATCAGCTGGATATTCCGATTATTGGGCTTACGGGCAGCAATGGGAAGACAACCACTAAAGAAATCATTCATGCCGTGCTTTCAGAGAAATTCAATGTGCAGTATACGTATGGAAATTTAAATAATCATATCGGAGTTCCGCTGACGATTCTTTCCATTAAACCTGAACATGAAATGGCCGTTATCGAAATGGGAGCCAATCATCAGAAAGAAATAGAGCTTCTGTGTACCATTTCCCAACCGGATTTCGGATATATTACTAACTTTGGAAAAGCCCATCTGGAAGGTTTTGGAGGATTTGAAGGCGTGATTAAAGGAAAATCTGAGCTTTATGATTATCTGAAAACGAACGGACGAACTATTGTCGTGAATGAGAATGATCCCATTCAGGCAGAAAAAACTCAAAATTATACCCCAAAAATCACTTTCGGAAAAGAAACTTCGGATTATCAGTTCGGACTGTTTTCAGAAGAACATTTTGTAGGGCTGGAGTTTCAGGGATTAAAAGCGGTGTCCAAACTGACCGGAGAATATAATTTTACCAATCTGTGTGCGGCAGCCAGCCTTGGCCTTCATTTCGGAATCAGCTTTGAAAAAATAAAACATGCCGTTGAAAATTATACGCCAACGAACATGCGTTCGCAGGTAGTGAAAAAAGAGGGAAGAACGCTGGTACTCGATACTTACAATGCCAATCCAAGCTCAATGACAGCTTCTCTGCATAACTTTGTTACATTCGAAGGCAGTAAGACCATCATTATCGGAGATATGCTTGAATTGGGGGCAGAAAGTGAGAAAGAACATCAGAGTATTTTAAAACTTGCTCAGGAATTGGCCTTTGACCAGATTATTACCGTAGGAAAATATTTTAAAACAGTCAATCCTTCAGCATTGTCTTTTGACAATACTGCAGAACTGATAGAATACCTTCAGCAGAATACCATTCAGTCTGAAAATATCCTGTTAAAAGGGTCAAGAGGAATTGCTCTTGAAAAATCGATAGACTTTATTTAAGCTTTAGATTCCAGAAATCTTTTACAATAAGTTTGATATTCTGAAAAGTGCTTGGGAAAACTTCATCCTCTATCTGAGTGGTGTTTTTCCAGGCTACTTCAGTAATGCCTTCTTCGATCTGTGGTTTCGAAGTATCTTCTCCATTGAAGTTCATTTCAAACCAATGCGTGCATTTAAGGATCTTTTCACCGTTTCTTTCGATATAGATGTGATACGTCGTATTGATGAATTGCAAGAGTTCTACGTCTTTAAGGCCGGTTTCCTCTTCAATCTCTCTTACGGCAGATTCCTCGCGGGATTCCCCTTTTTCCATCTTACCCTTCGGAAGATCCCATTTGCCTAAACGTTTGATAAAAAGAAGTTCTCCCTGAGGATTGCTCACCAGACCTCCGGCAGCTTCTATGATTCTGAAAAGCTTTTGAAACTCTTTCCAGATCTCTTCAATATTCTCACCGAAAACATTCAGTTCCTTCACGGAAGTGTTTTCCAAAATATCCAATGCCATCTCTAAAGTTGTGAAACTTTCGTACCTAAGTTCTTTTTCAAGATGCTCGGGATGCTTAGACACCAATAATTTTTTTTCGTTCACAAAAACTTTATACATATATTTGTAAGAATTAAGAATTTAAATACAAAAATAAAAAATGAATTTAGAAGGACGAAAGATTATTGTCAATAAATCATCTAAAGAATTGTCTGAAATATTGAAATCGCCTGAAAACTATAAAGATTTTATGCCGGACGGTCTTCAGAAATTCGAAACAAGAGACAACGGATTCAAATTCGGTCTTCAGGGAATGCCTGAAATTGCTTTGAAAATAGATGAAGTGAACGAGCAGAAAGCTGTTTTGAAGTCAGCAAGCTCAAGTCTGGATTTTACATTAACGGCTGCTTTAAACCCTGTTAATGATACGCAGACTGAAGTTCAGATGCTTTTTGAAGGGAAGTTCAATCCTTTTATCAAAATGATGGTAGAAAAGCCGCTTCAAAACTTTATCAATACACTCACCGATAAGATCGAAGTTTACAAATAAATAGGAGTCCTGATTTTTCAGGACTTTTTTATTGCTGTACGGGTTTTAGAGTTTCGTGATTTAGTTGCTAGTTTATTAGTTGCTAGTTCGTCGTAATTAAGTTAATGAGTTATGGTCTGATGTCTGGTATCTGAAATCTGATGTCTAAAATCTTGACTCTTGGTTCTCAAAAACTCACCATTGACATTGTCTCCCGAAATCAACAAATTAAGCCCGAACTATGATCTGCTGTACTTCCGGTAGCAGAAGCCAGTACATTGATTTCATTATTAAATCTTAGAACACCCATAAAAGCAAAAATCAGAGCTTCTTTAAAATCAATGATCTCTTTTTCCGGAATGATGATC
Organism: Chryseobacterium sp. OV279; assembly: GCF_900128945.1. Classification (GTDB taxonomy): domain Bacteria; phylum Bacteroidota; class Bacteroidia; order Flavobacteriales; family Weeksellaceae; genus Chryseobacterium. The sequence continues at coordinate 1,176,694 of NZ_FQUD01000001.1, forward strand.
GCAGACTCAGTTTTTTCTTTGATTTTTTCAATCAGGAAAGTATTGTAAGTGCCTCCGCCGGTGAAGAGAATATTTTGTAAATTCTTTTGATTAATAATCTCTGAAATCTGCTGAGCGGCATGTTCAGTAAAAGTAGCCATAGCATCTGCGGTATCCATGTTTTCCAATAAAGGAAAAATATGTTCACAGCACCATTCGATGCCTAATGATTTGGGATGTGGCTGGCTGTAGAACTCAAGAGAATTAAGCTTTGTTAAAAGATCTTCATCAATCACACCTTTTCTCGCCAGATCACCATTTTCGTCAAAATTTTTATTGAATTTTTGTGCGAGTCTGTTCAATACAATATTAACCGGGGCAATATCGAAAGCTATTCTTTTACCATCCTGTTGTAAGGAAATATTGGAAAATCCGCCTAAGTTGAGGCAGGCATCATATTCTGAAAAAAGCAACTCATCTCCGATAGGGACTAAAGGGGCTCCGTTTCCTCCCATCAGAACATCCTGACTTCTGAAATCGTAAATGACAGGAAGGGCAGTTTCTATTTTGATGGCTCTTCCGTCTCCGATCTGTAATGTAAACTTTTTCTGAGGCTGATGAAAAACCGTATGGCCGTGAGACGCGATCAGATCGATGTGTTCAAGGTGGTTATTGTCAATGAATTCTTTGACTTTTTGACCCAGATAAAAACCATATTCCGAATGAAGTTCCAATAGTTCTTCTGGTGATAAATGGATGGCGTTTCTGAGCTTTTCTTCCCAGTTTTCGGGATAGGGAAGGGTTTCTGCCTTAAGGATCTGAAAATTCCAGCCGTTTTGTTTTTCAAAAGCGGCAAAACATATATCCAGACCGTCCAGACTGGTGCCGGACATGAGTCCAATAGCCTGAAATCTCATGTTATTGTGGTGTTTTCTTTTCTTCGAGTCTTTTTGTACTGAAATCTCCGGAATTATTGAAGAACTTGTATTCCGAGAAATCATCTTTAGCCGTCATCCCATTCGCGCCTACAAGAGTAGAGCCATCTTCCATGGTTACGTAAACCGTGTCTTTGGTGTAGATTCTGTTTTTTCTCTGGTCCCAGTAAATACTCTGCATTGCAAAACGCTGTCCTTCATTGGTCGTAATTCTTACATCACCTTTTGCTTCGTAGAATTTTTTATATTCAAAAATACGGGCATATTTGGCGGTGATTTTTCCGGGTACTTTAGGTTTCTTTTTATCGAAAAACTCGATGTTGATTCCTTTTCTTGCCACTACGTAAGGACTGTCGATCAGTTCATATTTTTCAATGATCGGAGCTTTGGCTTTTAATGAGATAAACCCTGAATCCCTTTGGATAATATTGGCATTATTGATGATCTGTGAAGGGAAGTTTTTGCTTTTGCTTCCATTGGCCTTGGTAAGATCCTCTTCGCAGGATGTCAGTATAAAAAATATAGCACAACTAAAAAGGCATGCTATATTTTTATATGATATTTTTTTTGAAAAATTCATTTTAGTTGTAAAGAGTCTTTCTGAACCATCTGTCAGCAAAGTTGAAACCAACTCTCAGGTTGATGTAGTTCTGGTTGATCAGGTTATTGTTAAGAGTTCCTCTCTTTCCTAATTCTACACCCAGTTCAAGACCGCTCATTCTGGTAATGCTGCTTGTTTTGAACGGAAGTAACACCCCTGCAGAGATTCCAAACTTATTGATGCTGTTCCCGTCTAACTTAAGGTTTCCTCTTTCATAGAAGGCTCCATATCTGTAGATCACTCTTGAGAAATAATTTCTGAAGTTGTTGTAATTAGGTAAGTACCATCCTCCGGCAGAGATTCTGTAGGTATCCTGGAAGTCAAAAGACTTTCCGAAATAAGAAATATCTTCTCCTTTTTTATAGTCAAGCTGTCCTGATACAAACCAGTGGTTTTCACTTCCGTAACCTACCCCTAAAGAGGCCTGCAATGGAAGAAGGTTTTTAGAACTTGTACTTTTCTGCTCTATAATAGTTTCCAAAGACTTTACACTTTCTGCAACATCACTATATCTGTACGTACTGTTGGTATAGTCAGTAGTCATATTACTGGTGTTTCCAAATGTAGCCGTAGCACCGATGGTAAGCTTTTTGTCTGTACGTGTGTTCAGAGCCTGATAGCTACCTCCCAACGTAAAGTTGAAGTTTTTGATACTGTTTTTAGTCTCGTATCCGTTGATGTATTCAGTATTTTGAATCCTAAGCTCGTTTAGGTCATACAGGTTTCCAAAATAAAGATTGGCTCTCAAACCCACTGCAAAATTCTGATCAATTTTATAAGAAACAGCAGCTTGCGCAGTATTCAGAGTTCCACTTCCTTTAAAACGGTTAGCATACATTACCCCGTCTGCTCCGGTGGTTGTATTTACAATATCATAGCTCTTAGAGCTGTATGGCTGATAGGAAATTCCCATTTTTACCTTTGGAGACAAAGGGAAAGCTAGGGCAATATTAGAAAGATACGTAGAATGTTTGGTAGACTTTGTATCGTTGTAATTTGTTTTGAAGTAATTGTTTTCGTTGGTAGCTTCCAGTCTGATACTTGTAAGCTCGAAATTAGAGTTATTCGCAGGGTTTGCGAAATTGAAGCTGCTCGTGAAATCACTGATATAAGCAGTAGAAATACCACCCATAGAGGCAGTTTCAATAGTATTATCATATTTTACATCTCCAATTCCATAAGTTGCATACGGAGAGTTACTTAGACTCTGTGCATTTAGGAAGTATCCAACTGATATGAATGATACCGCAAAGATTTTTTTCATTCTTTATTTTTAAAACAATGCGCAAATATCTTAAATATTAATGAATTGTAAAAATTATATGTGGTTAAAGTTTGTTAAGGGCCTGTCTTTAAAAGAAAAATGCAATTTTTTACAAATAAAAATAGCAATTCTATTATGTAGAAAAGACCATTCATATGCGGTGAATGGTCTTTTTTAGTCTTAAATCAGTAAATTATTTTACCTGAAGTACAGACCTGCTGTGGCTGAAATTTTCAAAACTAAACTTTCCGTGGTATTTTCCCATTCCGGAAGTTCCCACCCCTCCAAACGGTAAATAGTGAGATCCTACATGAATAATCGTACTGTTGATTTCAGCATCACCACTTGTAGTACGGTTCAGAACATCATCTGCAAATTCCTGATTTTCTGAGAAAACATATAAAGCTAATGGCTTAGGTCTGCTGTTTATTTCTTCCAGAGCCTCATCAATATCATTATAGGTCAGTATCGGTAGGATAGGACCAAAAATTTCCTGTTGCATCACCTGATCATTCCAGGTCACCTGATCCATAAGAGTGGCTTCAAAATGACGGGTTTCAAGATCATACTTTCCACCGTATATTACTTTCTCGGGAGCAGCTTCTAAATAACCTGCAAGATGCTTGATCTGATTCTGGTTCACAATTTTTCCTATTTTCCCCAATGATCCATCGCTGTAAGTAGCATGTAAATAGGCTTTAAATTTTTCAACAAAAAGATCCTTCACAGATTCATGAATGTAGATATAATCCGGAGCAACACAGGTTTGCCCGCAATTGATCCATTTTCCATAAGAAATTCTCGCCACAGCCTTATCCAGATCTGCATCATGATGAACAATCGTTGGTGATTTTCCTCCAAGTTCCAGCGTTAAAGGAATAAGCTGTTCAGCCGCTGCTTTCATGACAATTTTTCCAACGTTTGGACTTCCTGTAAAGAAAATATAATCGAAAGGAAGGCTCAGCAATAATGTGTTTTCTTCAATAGCTCCCTGAACTACCGCAACATAAGATTCTTCAAAAGATGCCTTAACAATATCTTCCAGAACTTTGGCCACGTGAGGCGTGTTTTCTGAAGGCTTAATGATCGCCGTATTCCCTGCAATCAAAGCACCGATAAGCGGGCTGAAGGTTAGCTGAACCGGGTAATTGAAAGGGCCTATGATGTAGTTCACTCCGTAAGGCTCATATATTATTTTGCTCACAACTTCCGCTCCGGACGGATGCGGTTTGGATTCTACCAGAGTGGGTTTTGCCCATTCGTCTATATGGTCAAGCAGATAATCGAGTTCGCTCATGACAATTTGAATTTCCACATATTCCGCTTCTTTTCTGCTTTTTCCTAAATCAATATCCAAAGCCTCACAAAGAGCATTGGTATGACTGGAAAACACGTCACGGAATTTTCGCAGCTGTGCTTTTCTGAATTCAATATCTTTAGTCTGATTGGTTTTAAAAAAAGCCTTCTGTTGCTGGAATACTTCTCTTATTTTTTGTTCCGATTCTTGAGTCATTCTTTTATTATTTAATGATTAAAATGGGTGTTGAAATGGTATCAATAAGTTAATTAAAATTGATACAACAAATGTATTGCCAAAAATTATATTGTGTACGATTTAAAATCTGATTTAGTCTAATTGGATGATTGATGTTTCCTATTGGGGAATTTTAGAATCAGGAATCGAGAGCCAAGATTTTTAGACGTCAGATTTCAGATACCAGACTTCAGACGATAATTCGTTAGCTTAATAACTATTAACCATTAACTAGCAACTCACCAACCAGCAGCCAAAATACACCTGCCTCCCAAAACTCTCCAACCCAAAAACTCTCCAACTCTCAAACCTGTAACTCTTCTGTTATATTAAATAGACTTAATTTTCCCAGTTGACATAAGATTTTTTATCTTTGGAACATGAATTGGGAGAACATCGCCGGACAGGAAAATCTGAAAAAACTTCTTCAGGAAAGCATCACCGAGAACAGAGTAAGCCATGCACAGCTTTTTTTAGGAAAAGAAGGCTATGGAACTTTTCCCATGGTTTTAGCTTATGCTAAGGAAGTCTTTAGACAGGAAAATGAGCATGCAGCCTCGAAAGTGGAGCATCTGAACCATCTGGATCTGCACTTCAGTTTCCCCGTTTTTACCGATAACAAAAATTCGTTAAGCAAAAATAAATTCGAAGACTTCAGGGAAATGATCATGGCTTCTCCCTATGCGAGCTACGACGACTGGACCGCTTTTCTGGAATCTGAAAATAAACAGCTTTTTATTTCCGCGGATGAAATAGATGACCAGAACCAGAAGTTTGCCCTGAAAAGTTTTGAAGGCGGAACCAAAATTCTCATCGTTTGGAGAGCTGATAAAATGAACGTTGCGGCAGCCAATAAATTTCTGAAGTTTTTAGAAGAACCGCCTGCAAAGACCCTTATTCTTCTGACCGCTGAAACGGCCAACGATATTCTTCCGACTATTCTTTCCAGAACACAGATCGTGGAAGTTCCAAGGCTCAATGATGAGGATCTGGAAAACTATCTTAAAAAGAATGCTTCAGTTTCTGCTGAAAAGATAAGGGAGATTGTTCACGAAGCGCAGGGCGATCTAAATGATGCGCTAAAAATTTTAAATTCAGGACATAAAAGTGACGAATTTGAAAAGCTTTTCATCCAATGGGTGCGTGATGCATTTATGGTAAAAAAGAAACCTCAGTTCCTAAAAAGTATCATCTTCTGGGCCAGAGAAATTGCAGGATGGAACAGGGAAAAACAGAAAAATTTCCTGAACTACTGCTCAGAAATCTTCAGACTTGCCCTTCTTCAGAACTATCAGTCTGAAAATCTGGTCTATAAAAAGATCGATGCAGACGGCTTCAACTGGGCCGGATTCTCGAAATTTATAAGCGGAGCCAATATTGAAAGTATCTTAGAGGAAATCAATACCGCGGATCTTCATCTGACAAGAAACGGAAATCCTAAAATTGTCTGGACAGATCTGGGGATAAAATTATCGCGCTACATTCACAAAAATTCATAGAAAATTTCCTGCTTCACCTGAATTGGGTGACGGTTGCTGTTTTGTTTGTTGCTAGTTGCTTGTTTATGTGTTGCTAGTAATTAAGCCAACGAATTATCGTCTGATGTCTGATGTCTGGTATCTGAAATCTGAAATCTTGACTCTAAAAAAATCACTATTGACAATACCTTATCAAAATTACACTTGCTCCCAAAATAGAGGCACTTACTAAGAAAGCACCCACACTTATTTATTCATAGTAAAGGGATATATTTTGTTTTAATAGCTTCATGGAACTATTAAAGAACTAAAACCACTAAAACAAAATATATTATGAAAAGAACAAGACTCCTTTTAGGTCTGTTATTGTCAATAGCAGCGCTCTCAGTTTCTGCCCAGAATGTATGGACAGGAACTTCAACACCTACCACAACTACCGGAAATGTCGGAATTGGAAATGCATCACCCCTTGCCAGATTGGATATAAACAGTGGTTCGGCAATCTCAGCCTTGAAAATAAATCATGTATATAAAATGTTTGGGACTAACACCCCCAATATTGTAGAAATATACAATCAGGTTGGAAATATACTTCCGCCTGTAGATCCGGTGATGATCAACTGGCTGAGCTATGGCGGTGTTTTCGGACTTCGGTCTTTGTCCAATACAGCTAATGAAAGCAGGATGATGTACAATGACAATCTGGGTAACCTGAAATCTTCAAATCTTACCATGTATTCAAGTCCTACATTTGGAAATGGGACCAGTATTAATTCTATACGAGGCGTAGCCTATTTAAGCTTTCTGAATGGTGGTAACGGCAGTGCCTCCGGGTTTGGTACAGTTTCAGGCGGTGCCAATGGAATTTATATGGCCAGATTGGGTGTGGGGGTTGATGCATCATCTACTTATGACGTGGATGTTTTTTATGGGTCAGTCAGAGCGCAGGCATTTGTTTTAAGTTCAGATAAAAAATTAAAGGATAATATTATGCCTTTAAAAGATCTTTCTTCCAAGTTGCTTAATATCAAGCCATACTCTTATACTTTTAAGTCCAAGGAAGGAAATACAGACAAAAGAGCAGATAATGATAAACTGCACTTCGGTTTCATAGCCCAGGAAGTGGAAAAAGAATTCCCGAATCTGGTTACTATAGATGAGAAAGGAAATTATGCCCTCAATTATATTGAATTTATTCCGCTGCTGCTGAACGAACTTAAAGAGCAGAAAAGCGAAATCAAAGACCTTAAAGAAAGAATGGCCGTACTAGAAGCGAAGATCAACGGAGTTTCTGAAACAAAGAAAACGGTATCCGATAAACCAAGCTCTTCTTCATTTTCCCTAGAGCAGAACGTTCCGAATCCTTTTAACCAGGAAACGGTTATCCGGTTTAATGCTGCCGGAGAAAATGTATCCATCCTGGTGTATGATATGGGTGGGAGACAGCTCCAATCTATTCCTGTAAAAAGAGGTGAAAAGCAGATCAGTATCTCAGCCCGCACACTCACGCCCGGAACGTATCTTTACGGTCTTCAGGCTGACGGAAAATTAATTGATTCCAAAAAAATGATTGTTACCCAATAAAGATCCTGTTTTCAAAACAGAAGATCCGGCCTTTCAGCCGGATTTTTTTATGGAGTCAACTGAATAATCTATGTTCTAAGCCTGTTTTCGGGTAAATTAAGTTATCAGAATAGACTCATTTTGAAAGGAATATAACTAATTTTCACAGAGTATCCAAATTAGTTAGGCTCTAACTATATTAATTTTCAGCGATTTATATTAGCTAATATTAAAAGAACATTAAAAAATCAATCAATCGTTTGATTTTGTGAAAATCTTGTGTACATTTGCACCCTGAAAAATAGAATGACTATGGTTTCAAAAGAAGAAAATATACTATTTGCCGCTGAGAAGCTTTTCGCTGAAAAAGGCTTTGAAGGAACTTCCACCAGGGAAATCTCAAAGGCAGCGAATGTAAATATCTCTATGATTTCCTACTATTTCGGATCCAAGGAAAAACTGTACGAGAAATTGGTTGAGTACAGAATGAATGAAGGACAGTTCTTCGCCAAAGATATTCTGGAAAGAACGGATATCAACGATTGGCAGAAGATAGAGAAAGTCGTAGACCAGTTTTCCGGAAGAGTAAGACATCACAAATGTTTTTACAGAATTATGCAGCGGGAGCAGCTTTATACACAAAATCCGCAGATCGTGGAATTTCTTAAGCAGACCAAGATGGGCTTTATCTCCATGTATTCTCAGGTTTTGGAAAGCGGGCTTAAAAAGGGAATTTTCACCAAAAATCCTCCCATTTATTTACTTCATGCTACGGTAAGCGGAACTTTATTTTACGCATCCAATGCCAAGGAGATGTACAAAGAATTCCTGAACGATCCTGACGACGATGAAGTATTTGATGAAAAATATTACACAGAACTTAATAAACATATAAAATATTTACTAAAAGACCTTTTAGGTTATGAAGAGAATAAATAACTCGGTGTTCGCATTATCCCTGTTTATGGGAATTGCAGCCATTAATGCTCAGGAGAAAAAACAGCTCACTCTCGACGAAGCCGTGCAGCTGGGAATCCAGAACAGTAAAAACCTTAAGATCGATGCCGCCAAGATTGAAGAGGCTACAGCAGATCTTTTGGAAGCCAAAAACAGACAGCTTCCGGAACTGAAAGTGTCGGGAAGTTATATGTACCTTCCTATCAAGCCTACTATTGATCTAAAGATTGGCGGTGGTTCAGGAGCAGCAGGAGCAAGTCCGGATGTACATCAGGTGGCTTACGGAACGGTTAATTTAAGTGTTCCGATCTACAGCGGCGGAAGAATTAGGTACGGGATCCAGTCTGCAAAATACCTGGTGGAAGCTTCAAAACTGAGCACTGAGAATGATAAAATAGCGATTGCTTACAACGTAGCTCAGGCTTACAATAATTTATTTAAAGCCAATCAGTCCATCAAAGTTTTAGAAGAAAACCTTACCGCTTCTCAAAAAAGAGATGAGACTTTTCTTAAACTGGAAAACAATGGAGTCATCGCAAGAAATGACCGTTTAAAAGCCAATCTTCAGACTTCAAATATCGAGCTGCAATTGCTGGAAGCCAAAAACAACTACAATATTGCCAACATCAATATGGATCTGTTGCTAGGGATTCCGGAAACTACAGAAATTGAAGTGGACCAGAATTATATCGATGAAGGTTCCGAAGTAAAAGCCGTTGATTATTACGTCAATGAAGCCAGAGAAAACCGTAAAGACTTACAGGCTTTGGCTCAGCAGAGAAAAGCGGCCGAGCTTGGTTCAAAATCAGCAAAAGCTGAAAACCTTCCTTCAATAGCATTTACCGGAGGATATGTAGCGGCAGATGTTCCAAAAGTTCTTACCGTATACAATGCCGTGAATGTGGGAATCGGAATTTCTTACAATTTATCTAATATCTGGAAAGAAAATTCTTCATTGAGACAGTCTCAGGCAAGAGAAAAGCAGTTAGCGGCAACGGATGAGTTATTGAATGACAATATTAAGCTTGACGTGAACAGAGAATATCAGAATACAGATTACTCCAAAAAGAGAATATCTGTGTATGAGAAAGCTGCTGAACAGGCTAATGAAAATTACAGAATTACAAAAAATAAATATGATAACGGTTTGGCAACCATGACCGAACTTTTGGACGCGGATGCCGCTCAGATAGCATCAAATGTAGGGGTTATCAATGCAAAAGCAGATGCAGCACTGGCTTACAGAAAACTATTACAAACTACAGGAACTTTAACATTTAAATAAAGATTAAGACCAAAAATGGAAAATAATAATACACCAGCAATTGAACCTAAAAAGAAAAAAAGTTTAGTTTTCCCGATCATTTTAGCGGTTGTCGTTGTGGTAGGAGGGATTTACGGATACAGAACTTATTCTTACGGACAGATTCACGAAGAAACGGATGATGCTCAGATTGCTTCCAACATGAGCCCTGTTATTTCTAAAGTTTCAGGATATGTAACGCAGGTAAAAGTAAAAGATAATCAGTTTGTAAAGAAAGGAGATACTTTGGTGATCCTGGACAACAGAGACCAGAAAATGGCTTTGGTACAGGCTGAAGCAGCATTAACGACTGCAAAAAGCAATATTTCAAACGCACAGGCTACTACTACAGCAACGTCTAAAAGCATCAATACTTCAGAGGCAGCTGTAACAACGGCCAATGCACAGATAGAAGCAGCAAAAGTAAACGTTTGGAAAACCAATCAGGATCTGAAAAGATATTCGGTTCTGGTAAAAGATCACTCGATTACAGAACAGCAATATGAGCAGGCTTTGGCCGCAAAACAGTCTGCAGACAGACAATTGCAGGTTTTGGTTGATCAGAGAAACCAGATCGCTCAGCAAACGAATGTAGCATCTTCTCAGACCGCTGCAAGTTCTCAGCAGATCAGCGTGGCAGGTTCAGTGGCTAAGCAGAGAGAAGTAGACGTAGAAAATGCAAGACTGAATCTTTCTTACACCATTATCCTGGCTCCGGAAGACGGATTTGTAGGAAAAGTTCCAATCCAGGCAGGACAGTATTTACAGGCGGGATCTCAGTTATTCAGCTTAGTGAAGAATGACCAGAAATGGGTAGTAGCCAACTTTAAAGAAACTCAGGTTGATAAAATGGTAGAAGGTCAGAAAGTGAAAATCGAGATTGATGCTTTCCCGGATACAGAATTTGACGGAGTGGTAAGTTCATTCTCTCCGGCTACAGGTTCTACGTTCTCTATTCTTCCTCCGGATAACGCGAGTGGTAACTTCGTGAAAGTAGTACAAAGACTTCCTGTAAAAATTGACTTTGTAAAACTGGACCCGAATATTGCTAAGAAGCTTAGAACGGGAATGAACGTGAAAGCAGAGGTTTCGCTTAAATAATATTAAAACTGTGAAATAAGTGAATTGTCAATTTTGCTGAAGCAAGTCAGTTGCTGAGGATAACATGAAATTGAAAATTGACAAACGAAGTTGATTAACCATTGACAATTCACCTTTTTACATCGTAAAAAACTATGCAAGATTCATTAGTAGAATACGGAGCCCGAAGAGTGATCATTACGATCACAGCTATTCTTTGTGCTTTGCTGGAAATTGTGGATTCCACGATTGTGAACGTTGCCCTGAACGAGATGAAAGGTAACCTGGGATCTACCCTTTCCGAAGTAGGTTGGGTCATTACAGCTTATGCCATTGGTAACGTGATTATCGTACCCATGACAAGCTGGCTTTCCCAACAGTTCGGACGACGAAATTACTTTGCAGCCTCTATTATTATTTTTACCGTATTCTCTTTTTTATGCGGTAATGCAGATAATATCTGGGAACTGGTATTTTTCAGACTCTGTCAGGGGATTGGAGGTGGAGCCTTACTGGTAACCTCACAGACCATCATTACGGAATCGTATCCCGTTGAAAAAAGAAGTATGGCTCAGGCTATTTATGGTTTGGGAGTAATTATCGGCCCTACATTGGGGCCACCATTAGGAGGATATATCGTAGATAATTTTAGCTGGCCTTATATTTTCTATATCAACATTCCTATCGGGATTGCGGCCACTTTAATGACCTTACAGTTTATAAAAAGCCCGAAATACGCTGAAAAACGTAAAGCTTCAGATGTAGATTGGTTAGGAATCGCTTTATTGGCAGTTACAGTAGGTTCATTGCAGTATATCTTAGAAAGAGGACATGAGGAAGACTGGTTTGCGAGTGGATGGATCGTTCTGTTTACCGTATCAGCGGTTTTAGGATTTATATTATTCCTCTGGAGAGAACTTACTTTCAAGTACCCCATTGTAGAGCTAAGAGTTTTAAAAAACAGTAATTTAAGGATTGGAACCGCCATGTCATTTGTATTGGGATTTGGTTTATATGGTTCTACGTTCATCGTTCCGCTCTATACCCAGAGTATTTTAGGATGGACGGCCTTAGAATCCGGAGCATTAATGATTCCCGCGGCATTAACAACCGCTTTCATGATGCCTATTATTGGAAAGTTACTTTCAAAAGGGGTAAAACAGCAGATCTTGGTATCTTTAGGATTATTTACCTTCTTCGTTTACAGTTTCTGGGGGTATAAAATTCTAACGCCGGACACCGGTAAAGAAGCTTTCTTCTGGATGTTGATGGTAAGAGGAGCTGGATTAGGATTATTGTTTATTCCGATCACTTCATTATCATTAAGTACATTGAAAGGTCAGGAAATTGGTCAGGGAGCAGCATTTACAGGGATGATGAGACAGTTGGGAGGATCTTTCGGGATCGCAGCGATCACAACATTTATCGCCAATGCAAGTCAGAAGTACAGGGTGAATCTGATTTCTCATTTAGACTCCAATGATTTTGATGTCCAGCAGAGATTGAATGGATTAAAAGCAAGCTTTATGGCAAAAGGAATGACTCCTGATGGTGCCATGAACGCCGCTTATAAAATGATGGATATGACGGTCACCAAACAGGCAACAGTGCTGTCATACATGGATGTTTTCCTTTATTTAGGAATTGCCTTCCTGATTTGTATTCCGTTCATCTTATTGGTAAAAGAACGAAAGAGCAAAGAAAAAATAGATTTAAGTGAAGCCATGCACTAAATCAGTTGAAATACAAAACCTCCGGAATTTCCGGAGGTTTTTTTATGGAATGTTGTATTGAAATTTCGTTCGTAAACATTCTATCTATACTTAGCATCAACGTTAAAAATTCACGGTTAAAGTCAGTAGTATTAGAGATGTCATGCTGAGCGTAGTCGAAGCATTTAAACTTAATATTCTTAACAACTTAAAGACTCTTAATGGTTCAATTTTAAGTTTCTTACTTTACCTCCGCAGTCCATTCAATCCCACTGATGTCAATCAGCTTTACCGTATGAATCTCTTCATGTTTCACAGAAATTTCATTAAGATTGAAACTCAGATCAGCCTTTGAGCCCAGTGGAATAATCAGGCTATGTTTCCCGGGTTTTACTTTAGCCACATAATGGTTTTTAATGTTCTCTTTAGGAAACTTTGAAAGATCGTTGAGGTCTAAAGCCTTTAAAACAGTTCCGTTTTTGTCCAGAAACTGAATTCCGATCAGAAAAGAGCCGTACACATCCACGCCCTGTGTTCTGTAAATCTCAAACGTTATGTCCGAAGCATTAAGTAAAACATTGGAAATTTCAATCTTAGGTTTTACCGATTTATTATGAAGTGTTCCCCAAACGCCGCCATGGAAATACTGGTTGGTATACAGCGTAAGTCCGAAAATAAAAACAGATCCCGCCAGCACAATCGTTTTAGGTTTTGAAAAAGGAAGAACACCGGATCCCAGCCACAGAAACCATTTTTGGTGAGTGAAAGGTGTATTCTTTTTAATGAAATAATGATCCAGTGAAAAAGGACCGCTTCCCGTAAGGAATAAAACAAATCCTCCGGCAATTCCCAAAACACCGATCTGCCATTCATCCAGACAGGTCGTTCCGATCCAGCCGGAACCGAGAAGAATTCCCATAGCAAGCCCGAAAATTCCAATGCTCATTAATCTGGTAAATAATCCTAAAATAATGAACAGTCCTACCACAGCCTCAATAATGGTAAAAGTAATCATTGAAGTTTCCAAAGCATCAGGATGGGTAACCAGATATTCAATAATAGGTTTTATTCCCAAAGCATTAGGGAGAAAGTGATTGAATTTTTCACCGATATATCCGGCTTCATCGGGAATAAGTTTGTTTTCAAGGACGAGTCTGCGCCAGAATGCTGAAAAATAAGTCCATCCGATCACAAGACGGAGTGATAATGTATAGAGTCCGGCCAGGTCATAAGACCGGCTGTCTGAAGTATGTTTCATTGAAATTGTATTGTATTAAAAAACTGTTTATAGAAAATTGGATTCAGATAAAAATCTAAACCACATGCAATTTCAGTCTTTTAAACAGGATATATTTCGGCGGACTGTTTCCGGTCGTTGTGCCGGAATACTTGTTTTGAAAACTTATTGTTCCTTCCTCCGGGAAGGGAATAGCTTCTGTAAAGTACTTGTGATTCTTAGATTTTAAGATCCTTTTTGAAACAGAAACTTTGCTTGAAGAACGTTCCGTTACACTGTCACAGGCATAGGACTGAACGGAATCTGTAATTTTTACTTTATTTAAACCACTGATATACTGAACATCAAAAAGGCCGAGAAGATCTCTTTTCACAGAACACGGCGATAATGAAAACACTAATATCAGCATCATGATGAGTGCTTTATAGTTTTTCATAGAAGTGCCTGTGGTTCGCATGTTTACAAAACTACATTTTATTTTAGATTTCCCCCCATGAATTGTAAAAATTCATCCTGCTGGTCAACGAAGAGATAGTGGGAACAATTATCAATGATTTTAAAATGATTTTTTCCGGCGATCGTTTTCATATCATTAAGCTGTTTCGTAGAAAATATTCCATCGTCTTTACCATAAACGGCGAAAATTGGAATTCCGCGTTTTTTAATTTCGTTCAGAACAGAAGTATTGTCAATGTTGTTCTGGGATTCATTTTTATAGAATTTCAACGGTGATTCCTGGTTTCTGAAATTGGTGGCGTAAAATTCACCGGTTTCATATGCCTGTCTCAATTGCTTACTTTCCGGAGTGGGAGAGGGCATGTTGAAGAAATTCATTTTGCTGGCGATTTCGTAGCATCTCTTTCTGTAAGCTGCCGAGTTTTTACTCAAATTTTCAATCTCCGCAATCTCCTGAAGTTGTGAAGGATCATTTTTGAATTTCTCTTTAGCCTGTTTTAAAATATGGTCATAGGTTTCCTGTTGTGAAAACAAAGCTCCTGCCAATGTCAGTGAACTTACTTTTTCAGGAAACTGTCTGGTGAATAAGGTTCCGATAATTCCCCCAAAACTGTGGGCAAGGATATTGGCTTTTTTAAGATGGTACGTTGTATAGATCTGGTTGAGGTCTTGAAAGCTTTCTTTAAAAGTCATGGTCGCATGGTCATCTTTAGACCTTCCTTCGCCGCGTCTGTCATAAACAATCACATAAAATCCTTTGTCTGCAAGCTTTTGAGCCGTAGTTCCTTCAAACAGAGTAGCATTTCCGCTGGGTCCGCCGTGGATGAAAATAACAGGTGTGTCTTTTGGGTTGCCATAAGCTTTGGAATACAGATTCTGGGCCTGAACAGCACTGAAAATCATGGAAAATAGGAGTAATAACAGCTGTGTCATAGCGCCCTGCTTTTTATTTTTGTCAAAAGTAATTATTTAACATGAGTTCGAACAGGATATTTTCGTTTTTTAAAGAAAGATGAGGTGCCGAAATACGGGTTTGAGAGAGTTATGAATTTTGGTTGCTAGTTGCTGGTTTATAAGTTGTTGGTTGGTAGTCATTAAGCTAATAAATGATCGTCTGATATCTGATGTCTGGTATCTAACATCTAGCATTCCCCATTCACTTGCGAAGCAAAATTCACGATTGATATCC
Source organism: Chryseobacterium sp. OV279 (assembly GCF_900128945.1). Classification (GTDB taxonomy): domain Bacteria; phylum Bacteroidota; class Bacteroidia; order Flavobacteriales; family Weeksellaceae; genus Chryseobacterium. Next base: position 1,191,982 of record NZ_FQUD01000001.1, read on the forward strand.
TTATTCCAGTTGAAAGTCTAATGTCTGAAATCTGATGTCTGGTATCTAAAAAATACCTTAATCCAACTTCTAGCTATTTATTATCTTTCGTCAAAACAGCTACAACCAAACTCAGTTTGGTTACTTTTAAATTATGAATTCTCAGGAATTTTGCAGTATAAAATTTACTATAATGCAAAAGACAATTTTTATTACAGGAGCCTCATCAGGTTTAGGAAAAACAACGGCAAAACTATTTCAAAGCAAAGGCTGGAACGTTATTGCAACAATGAGAAATCCGGAGGCTGAAACCGAACTGACCCAACTTGAAAAGGTGACGGTTCTGAAACTTGATGTCACCAATTCGCAGGAACTTAATGAAACAGTGGATTATATTCTAGGCAACTATAACGTAGATGTAGTTCTGAACAACGCCGGATATGGATTAATAGGACCTTTGGAAGCTTTCACTGATGAACAGATTAAAATGCAGATCGAAACCAATCTGATGGGAGTGATCCGTATAACAAAAGGTTTTACGCCGTATTTCAGGGAGAAAAAGGATGGCGTCTTGATTAATATTACGTCAAGCTTTGGGTTGATAGGTTTTCCTACATGTTCCGTTTACAGCGCAACAAAATTTGCAGTTGATGGATTTTCAGAATCTATGGGGTATGAATTGGCGCAATTCGGAATTAAAGTGAAAATTGTAGCTCCCGGAGGGATACAGACTGATTTTGCGGGACGGTCTTTGGATGGAGCTACACATGAGGCTTATGGACAATTAGTGGCAAAAGTGAGTGAAGGATACAGCCCTGAACAGATTTCAAATTATTCAAAACCGGAAGATATAGCCAGGGTTATTTACGAAGCAGCCACGGATGGAAAAGATCAGCTGAGGTATATTGCAGGAAAAGATGCCAATGCTTTGTATGATGAGAGAGCTGAAACGGGATCTGAAGCCCAAGTGCAGAGAATAAAATCAGATTTTGTATTTTAGAAACAAATAAGTGAATTGTCAATAGTGAATCCGCTACGCTTGTGAATTTAATCCGTACATTTTTAAAATTGACCATTATTCACTTGCGAAGCAAAATTGACATTTCTCCCTCCTGACAAACAGTTGTCACAATCTCATCTTATATTTGTATTATGAAAATCATTCCATCACCGATTCATTTTCGTTCGCTGTCGACTTTACATAAAACGATGGGGCTTTCTGCACCATTGCATCCCTTAATCAGTGTTATTGATTATGGTGAGACTCGTTTTGATCCTAAAATTTTTGAAAACGGGACAAAATCAGATTTCTATAAGATTTCGTTTAAAACAAAATTCAATGGTAAAATCCGATACGGACAGGGATATTATGACTTTGAAAATGGTGGAATGTCCTTTGTCTCGCCAGGTCAGGTCCTTAGAATGGATAATGAAGAAGCTGACTACAGCGGAATGTCTTTACACATTCATCCGGATTTCATCAGACCTTATTCCCTCCTGAAGAAAATTAAGGAATATAGTTTTTTTTCCTATTCTGCAGCAGAAGCATTGTATCTTTCGGAAAAAGAGAAGCAAACCATTAAGGATGTTTTCGACAACATTCAGAATGAGCTGAACGAGCGGATAGATCAGTTCAGCCAGGATGTAATTATTTCTCAGATAGAATTATTACTGACTTATAGCAACCGTTTTTACAACAGACAATTTATCACCAGGAAATCTGTGAATAATAATTTATTGTCTAAAATGGAAGATCTTCTCAATGAATATTTCGATAATGAAAAAGGAGTAAATGCTCTTCCCACGGTAGAATATCTGGCATCAAAACTTAATCTGACTCCAAGATATTTAAGTGATATGCTTCGCCATCATACAGGGCAGAATGCACAACAACATATTCATGATAAACTGATAGAAAAGGCTAAAGAATATCTTTCTGAATCTCAGTTTTCGGTTTCAGAAACGGCTTACCAGCTGGGTTTTGAGCATCCGCAATCGTTAAGTAAATTATTCAAAAAGAAAACAGAACTTACGCCCAACGAATACAAACAATCTTTAAAAAAACAGAAATAATGGATCAAAATAATCTAGACGAAATCATTAAACGTTCCCTCGGAATCAGAGAAAGCTATCATGAACTGGAACGCCAGCACCATGGAACCGAATGGACTTTGGAAGAGGATGCTCTGGCCTATCTTACCGATGCAGGATTGGTGGGCAGAGATATTATGTCTCACCAGAAGAGATGGCTTAAAAAAGATTCAGAAGCCGAATTGAAGCATAAGTTGGGTGAAAATATCTGGTGGCTCATTGTTCTGGCAGACCGCACAGGAATTGATATTAAAGAAGCTTTAGACGAATTTTTAACCAAAACAGAAAAATTATTTTAATGAGTTATTGTTTAGCCATAGACGGGATGCAGCCCGAAAGCAGAAAAGAACTGCATAAAAATTACCACGATCATTATTACGGATTCCCGATCCATGATGACAACGAACTTTTCGGCAGGCTTATTCTGGAAATCAATCAGGCAGGACTGAGCTGGGAAACCGTTTTAAAAAAAGAAGAGAGTTTCAGAAAAGGCTATCATAATTTCGATATTCAGACAATCGCTGCCTACACAGAAGAGGACAGAGAAAGACTGATGAACGACAGCGGAATCATAAGAAACCACCTGAAAATAAATGCAGCCATTGAAAACGCAAAAACCATTATAGAACTGCAAAAGGAATTCGGATCTTTTGAAAAATGGCTGGAGCATCATCACCCGAAAACGCTTCAGGAATGGATGAAACTGTTCAAAAAGACCTTTAAATTCACCGGCGGAGAAATTGTAAATGAGTTTTTAATGAGCACAGGATATCTGAAAGGAGCCCACGCCGAAACATGTCCTGTTTATCATCACGTGTTGGAACAGAAGCCACTTTGGATGAAGTAGATGGGTGTTGGAGGGTTTTAGAGTCTGAGGGTTTTAGTGTTAGAGAGTTTGAGAGAGTGGTGTTTTCTTTAAAAATTATCCCATCACCAAATCATCACATAATCGAATCACCAAATCATCTTAAATTTCTCACTGAAACATCAGGCTTTTCACCTTGTGGAACAATGAAAATAGCATTATCGCTGATGGTATCTCCCGGATCAAAATAATAACTTCCCGTTATAGGAATCATATTGGTGGTGAATTTCCCGGATTTATCGTAAGCAGAATACGATACATTAATCATCTGGGCTTTCATTTTCAGTTCGATTTTTTTGGAGGTTAGTTTCGCGCCGGTTGCATTGATACAGTTAAGTTCTACAAGTCCAATGTTGCTCACAATCTGAGGATAAGAAGACAGTCTGATGTTGTACCCTTTATCCGAGGCGTTTTTTACAGTAGCTGAAACTTTATAGCGGTCGTACGGTTTACCACCAGCTTCCACGCTTTCTTTGTTTAAAATATTAAACGTGACACTCATACCGTTGATTTCTATAGTCTGGCCATCGGAAATTTTCTGTGCATTGACGTGGGTTCCGAAGAATAGAGTAAGAAAAAAGGGGAGAGAAAAAATCAAATTTTTCATAGGTTAGTTTTTATAGTTTGTGATACCTTAAATTTACGCATTATCAGCCCTGCGCGTTGAAATAAATGAGGAAATTATTTTTTTCGCCTTCAATGTATAAATAGTCATAATCTATACCCAGCTGATATTCATACCTTCCAATATTAACATTTTGAAAATGGAAAATCTGCTTTTCTTTGGTGAACGATTTTAAAGAATGATAAAAGCTTTCTACTTTTTCCAGATTTTCTGGCTGATCCGGATCGATATTCTTTGATCTTTCACGCCCAAAGAACCACTTATGTATAGTTTTCCTGAATTCAGATTCAGTGATTGGGTGTACAGCTAGCTCCTTATTATCTTTTAAAGCAAAGTGGGTTCTCATGAAATCCGGGGCATTTATGGAATGATCAAATGCAACGATATCAAATTCATAAAAATAATTAGCACGGGGATTATTTCTCAAAGCTTGGGAAGATAAAATCTCTTTTAAAAAATCTAATGTAACCATCTATTTTATATTATTTACGGAAAAACTTTGAATTCAGTGCTTACTACATCCAGTAATTCTTTAAAGAAAATGAGTTCATCAACATTAGGGTAAATTTTTAAATAGGATTCAGGATTATTATATTCAAATTGATTTTCTTTTTTATCATTTTTTATTTTTACATAATAAGAAACCCCATCCAATATAGTTGATGTAGATTTTGAAGACATAATTTCACCATCTTCTGTAAAATATTCTTTATTTTTCTTTTCTAACTTATACTGAATACTTTTCCACTGGGGAAGATGTAAAAGATTGGTGTCAAGAATTTTTAACCAAACCAAATCTATGTTTTTTGGTGAATTTGTATTAGATTTTTTAATCGTTACCTGTTGATTTCTTGTTGATTCTGTTTTATATAATTCGCAGGTCCAGTTTTCCATATGATCCTGAGAAAGCCTAAACATTTCTAATCCGATCGAAGTTGCCTGCTTTCTGTAAATCCTTACTTCATGTTTGTTGAAGGGTAAGTTTTCTATCTTTAAAATTTTGTTATACCCATTGATATTCTGTGAAAATAGAACATCAGAACCTAAAAATATAAAAAAGAATACTAAAATTTTATCCATGAAAGTAAATTGCTTGTAAGTATAAAGTGAGGTTTTTGAATATGAAATTCAATTGTTGGTCTCTATTTCATCAATAGGAACGGGCTTTAGCCCGTTCAATCAATCAAACAAAATCAATTGGCTTTAGCCGAAACTTAAATTCAGCTATTTCCCACCTTCTGCGGTTCAGAAACAATTTCCTTATCCCGCATAATGTCCTTATGTTCCTTGCCCCATTTTTCAAATTCCAGGATGATGGGTTTTAGTTTGTATCCGATCTCTGTCAGTTCATATTCCACGCGGGGCGGAACTTCGGCATACACAGTTCTGGTGATGATACGGTCTTCTTCCAGTCTACGGAGTTGCAGGGTAAGCATTCGTTCTGTGATATTGTTCAGCTTTTTTCTAAGCTCCCCGAATCTCAGTTTTCCGTTGATGAGGTAGCAGCAGATGGCCAGCGCCCACTGTCCGCCGATGGTATTGGAAGCATAGATCTCCGGACACTCATCGGAAAGCGCTTTTTTATTGGCAAAATTGGTCGATGTTTCCTTTATTTTAGTCATTACTTACATTTTTTATAGTACCGTACAATTGGGCACTACTATTTTAAATGTAAGTTACGTATATTATTTTTGCTGAAGAAAATTTAAACAGAAAAATGAAAACATTAGTAATAGTCATTCACCCTGATATTGAAAAATCAGTGATCAATAAAAGATGGATAGAAGAATTAAAAAAATATCCTGAAAAATATACCATTCACTCCCTGTACGAAGCTTATCCGGATGAAAAGATCGATGTAGCAAAAGAACAGCAGCTGATGGAGTCTTATGACAAAATTGTCTTCCAGTTTCCGTTTTACTGGTTCAGCAGTCCGCCGCTTTTGAAAAAATGGTTTGATGAGGTGCTTCTTTACGGCTGGGCCTATGGAAGTAAGAGCGGTTACAAAGTCGGAGGGAAGAAAATGTCGCTGGCTGTTACGGCTGGAATTGATGAAGAAGGCTACAGTGCATCCGGAAAGTACAAATATACCATGAATGAGCTTTTCCGTCCTTATGAGCTTACTTTTGACTACATCAAAGGAGATTATAAAGAACCTTTTGTGTACTATGGAATTGAAAATGATCCTTCACAGGAATGGATTGAGAGCAGTGTGCCGATGTATCTGGAATTTTTGGAAGGTTTGTAATTTAACCTGAGTTTGGGATAATAAGAGAGAATAAAGAGTATAGAACAAAGAACAAAGAAAGAGCAAAAATGGTCATATCAGATAGAAATAAAAGCATTGAGATGATAAGACTGAAAAAATGAGGATTGGAATTATTTTTTTCTTGTGATAAGATTTAATGCCTTGATAAACTGACAGATATTTCTCGATGGTTTCCTATATATTCAATAGGGACGGGCTTCAGCCCGTCTACAAGATATACACATTGCAAAAGGCTTTAGCCAAAACTGAGACACCAGGATTTTCCTTAGATCTTTATTAAAAAAAATTAAAAGAAATTGTTAAATACTTCTTATCCCGAACTCAGGTTAATTTAATCTTTTGATTTATTTTTGATGAAATAAATAATCATTCCAGTAAGTGAAAAAATAATTCCCAATGCAAAAAAGGGCAGCCAAAAAATAAAACAAAACTCCGCTAAGCTTCTGACTATTGGTGAAAAGTTTCCTCTGGCAGTAAACATTCCTGCCCCAATTAAAAACATGATGACAGAAAGGGGAAACATCACTATTCCGCAAAGGAACAAGTATTTACCAATTGATCTTAATTTCATAGCCTATATTTTTTGTTAAACTCATATAAATCTATAGCTTCATCCTGAAAATAGGCCTTGAATTTATTTGAGAGTTTTTCATCTTTGAATTTAACGATGGTATATCCACTGTCAAATGCTGTAATTTCGAGATAAGATTCTTTAATCAAATATTGATTGGCTTTCCATACATTTTCATCTTCTGCAGATAAATTTGAAATAAGGGTAAGATCCAATTGTATATTTTGGGGCACAGCAGAAATAATTCCCCAAATTATTTGAGTCCGGGATTGATAAATTATACTAAACTCTTCTCTGTTTAAAATAAAATAATCTTGATTAAAATGGATGGGTAATTGATCATCTGTTATGAAATCCAGATCTGTCAGGATCCAATCGTAATCAACAAGGTTTTCCCAGATCGGTTTTAAAACTTCATGAAGGTTTGTGTGAAATTCTATCGTTTTTGTGCTTCTGATCACCCAGTTCATATTCAGATCATTAATGTATTGAATTGTTTTCACTCCCATCCCGGACCGTCTTTCTCATGACATTCCGTTACAACGCCCCAATGCGAATATTCCAGCGGTGGAGCTCCATCCTCTGAAAGTCTGTACATTTCATAAAACAAATCAAAATATTCAGGGTTTAAATCCGTGTAATCCGGCAACTCCGGGTCATGCACCTTGATTCTTCCGCTTTCAATGGCGTTCCAGAACAACTTTTGGTTTTCCTCTGTCAGGCTTCTGGTATCCAGATGCCGGTTAATCCATTCATCGGTGCGGGAGCTGTAAAAGCCATAGCCACTTTCTGCTCTTTCATATTCGTCCTCGTCTTCGGGAGGGATCTGAAGTTCCAGCCATTCTGCCAGGGGCTTTCCATTTTCAATAAAAGCCAACTCCTTAATCGCAATCCTTATGATATAATCGTAGCCCGTCCATCTTCTGGAGAAGCATCTTCCGTCTTTAAATACAATAAAACAGCTGGCCATTATTAGATTTTTAAAGTGATAGTAATTTTTTATTTATAATGCTGGTAAAATTTGTTGTCAAAAATTTCCTGAGGATCATACTTTCTTTTCATAGCGAAGAAGGAGTCAGCCTGAGGATATACTTTCCTCATCTTTATTCTGTCGATATGGAGACGGTAGGGCAGATAAAACGTTCCTTCATTTTTAAGGGTAGCATCTACCAGTTTGTTGGTCAGGATCTTCATGGCGTCTTCCTGTTTTGCTGTTTTCTTTTGGTTAAATAATAAGACAAACCCGAAAACATTTTCCCTTGCATAGTTCATATAGCTGTCTTCATCTTTATTCACTGCGCGGATTGTTATATTGAGAAGGTCCAATTCTGAATTTTTGAGAACCGGCTTGATATCTTTGATAAACTGGTTGAAATTTCTTTCCGGGATAAAATACTCCTGCAGAAGGTCCGTAGAATTTGGGTCTTTATTTTCAATGAGAGAAACATGGCCGTCAAGAAGTTCATTTCTTGTATAGACAATATTTTGAGCCATTTTGCTAAGGTTGGTTTCCAGATCCCACCGAAGCCTTTTTCCATATTCACTGTTGACGGTGCTTCGAAAAACAAGACGTTTTGTTTCTTCACTTTTTGCATTTTTAGCAGCAATCGATGAAGGTTTTTCATCAGTCTTTTCAAAATAGTTGATCGTGGCTTCTTCCAGAAAATGCTTATCGGAAATCCTTAACCTTCCAAAAACAAGACTGACTTCCGGGCGATCAGCTATAAGCCTTTTATAATCATTCGTATAGTCATCAGATTTTAAACGGACATACCGGTATTTGAGGTTTGTATTATCCACCACTTTTAATTTCACATCCAAAATAATTCCGAACAGACCATATCCTCCGATCACCAGTTTAAACAGCTCAGGATTCTCCTCCCTGCTGCAGCTGATAATTTCACCATTGTGATTCATTAATGTAAATGAAACAACACTTGATCCAACCGGGGGAATATTTTTCTGCCATCCGTGACCGTTCACACTTACTGAACCGCCTATGGAAAAAGAACTGAAAGCCTGCATGACGGCAATTGATTTTCCTTTTTTATCGAGATATTGTATAGCATCTTCCCAAAGAGCACCCGAGCCAATGGTAAGGATATTATTCTCAGCATCCAGTTCCATATGTTTATACGGAAGCATATTCAATAAAATGCCGTTTGGGTAAATCGTGTGTCCGCCCATACTGTGCTGTGCTCCGGCAATGGATATTTTTAATTTCTTTTCCTTAGCATATTTCAGAATCTGGCGCAGCTGGTTTTCGATCTCTGTTTTTGAAGAAGGAACCTTTATTAAAGTATCTATTTTGGTTAAATTCAGTTGGCTTACATCATTCGCATAGCCTTTTGGTGTTTCAGTCTTAAGATCGGACTCATTCCACTTCGTTCTGAGAACGTGAATAATGGGGATAGAAATAAATACAAGAACGATTACAATTCCGATGGCAAAAAAATATCTTTTCTTCATTGACAATATTAAACATCTAAAATACTCAAAATTCCTTATCCCACCGTCGGTGTATCCTCTTCCTTCAGTATCTTTTTCTCCTTCATGGAAAGCATCATTCTTTCGTATTTGTATTTTTCCCAGTCGAACTGATTCAGGAAATCCAGGGCAGCCTGAAAACCTCTGTTGAAAAGATCTTCTTTTTCCTCTCTTTTCATAAAGAAATTCAGCCAGCTGCTCGTTCCGCAATTCACGGTCTGAATGCTGTAAAGACGGTAAAAACTGTGTTTGGCTAAAAATGATTTATCGTTAAATCCTTTTAAGGTGCTGATGATATTTCCCGCGTAAGAAAAAGGTGTTTTGAGGATTTCTTCACTCGTTTTCCCCTTCTCAGACAGGATATCCGAATCACTGGTAAGCTGCACCCCGAAAAGCGGCATTCTCGGATAAAAGACATCGCTGGCATGAAAAATATCGATCGGGAAGTTGGAAATACTTCCGCCGTCAATGAAAAGTCCGGCAGGGTAGATATCCTCGGGTTTTGTGTTCATCCAGAATTTCCAGGCGTATTTCACTGAGCTGTCATCCTTATCGATCCGTTTTTGGAAAGGTTCAAAAAAGAATGGGACAGACATGGAAGCTCTTACAAATTCGGCTGGACTTACATGCTTCAGTTCTTCTTCAGACCAGTATAAATTGGCCATTGTAGGAAGCTCTACTTTGATCTTCGCATTGATATCCGTAGTGATAACGACATATTCCGAGCGGAGCTGGTAAAACGGATTGTTTTTATAGTAATCATTGTTCACGGCACTTTCATAAAATATCCTGTAACGTGTCTGGTCGATATGCTCCAGATTTTTATTCTTAATGGCTTCAATGCTTTTTAAAGCGATGGTGTAATATTCCTGTGTATTTCCATAACGGTAATTAAGATTAAGGGCCTGTTCTTTCTGAATAAACTTATCATTAAGCTCAGCCACCGATTTGATCCCGAAACCGTCCAGAACACTTTGCATAGTTTGTAAAAAAGTATTCCCTGGATTGAATCCGCTGTTCTGTTTTCGGAAATCATTGTAGAATTTTTTAATACAGAAAAAGGTGATAATCACAGGAATTAAAGGAATCAGAAAAAGGAGTTTCGCATTCAGCGTGGTTTCCGGTCTGGATGCAAAAGGAATGATCACGAGGATCACCATAATGACCGCCAAAATAATCGCATTAATCTTAAAGAAATCCTTATTGTTCAGAATCGCATGAATGGTGGTTTTTACATACGTCTTTCCATCCATAAAATCTGCAAAATTCCAGCTGAAAAGAATATCCTTGATCACTTCACTTTTAGCCTCCTCTTTGGTCTTACAGGCTGCAATAAGCATGGTATTGATCGCACCGGCACTGGTTCCCGCCACTTTTAAAAACCGAACACCAAAAATCTCTAACCCATAAAGATACCCCACCAAAGCACTTCCCCAGACACCGCCTCCTTCCTGAACAAACTCTACATATTGGCTTCCCTGTGCATCCAGCAGATCGGAAAACTCCTTTAACGAAATATGCTCATGGAGGGCAGCGAGCTTGTCTTTAGATTCCTGGGAAAGTATATTTTCTTCAAGAATTTGGTTTAAGATTTCAGTTTTCATGGGTGATTGGGCGTTTGGTATCTGTACTTGGTCTTTGTTGGTTTTCGCAAAGGCGCAAGGTGTTTAAAAATGTTTATGTTGTTAAGGCGCAAGAAAATCAAAGATTTTCACCTAAAATTGTAATACTAAAAATTAACAGTATTCAATTTTATCGAAGATAAAATCTTTGCGCCTTAAAGCAGTTTAACGATTATAAAAAATTTGCGTCTTAGCGTTAACCAACAAAAAGCTCAAAAATTCATCTGTCAAATCTTAGCTAAAGTTAGTCACAAATCCTTATTCCCATCCAAGTGTTTTCACCCTTTATTTTACCACTGTTTTCGCCTTGCATAAATAAAGGTGCAGATCACAACCAAAGCCATAACCCCAACCGTGATAAAGTATCCGTACTTATGATGCAACTCAGGCATATTTTCGAAATTCATTCCGTAAAGACCGGCAATAAAAGTAATCGGTAAAAAATACACCGAATAAATAGCCAGAACTTTCATGACCTGATTCGCCTTCTGATCTGAAAGCGCAAGGAACATTGAAATAAGGTTGGTGATTTGAATATTTAAATGATCAAAATCTGCCACAACATCTTTGTGCTTATCTTTTAAATCGACGATCTCTGAATCCTGAAGATTTAAGAGTTTGAATTTATCCACCGCATCAGTTGAAATAATGAGGACCCGTGAGTTCAGCCCTGATTTTCTCTTCAGTTTATACAGTCTTCTGATCTGGTTGGTATGGTTGGTGTTTTTGAGGAAAATCTCGTTTTCAATATTATCCATCGTTTCCAGAAGGCTGAGTGATTCATCATCGAAACTCTTCATAATCAGAAGAGCGATCATTAAAGCGATCTTTGAAGGAGGAACTTCTGTCTGGATGGCAGAAATCTGTTTCTTTGTCTCCAGAATACTTTTCGTTTTCATCCTGTGGATGGTGATGATGGTATTTTCCAGCAGAAAGATGGCGATCTTCGTACTGATATCGCTTATGGTATTGAGGTTTTTTCTTTCCAGCTCGGTGCTTTCGCGGAGGAGGAAGAATTTTACACTGCCATCTTCTTCGTATTTCGGAAGGTGGTTCGGATCCATGGTATCTTCCAGCAGAAGATTGTTGATCTCATATCTTTCGTGAAGAAATTTCAGGTCTTCCGCAGTGGGAGCCTCTACATCTACCCATTCACATTGGGAATCTCTGTATATCGTGTCGATTGGCATATAATAAAAATACTAATATTTTGAAAAACTATGTGTTAAATAATTTTATCTTTGCCAAAATTAAAAAAACTATATGATTAAAAGTACAATAAAAGGAATTGGATTTTATGTTCCGGACAATGTTGTTACGAATGATGATTTAGCAAAACTGATGACCACCAATGATGAATGGATTACGGAAAGAACGGGCATCAAAGAAAGAAGACACAGACAAAACAGAAACGACTCTCAGGAAACCACTGCTTATTTAGGATTCAAAGCTTCTGAAAAAGCTCTTGAAAAAGCAGGACTGACCGCTCAGGATATAGATTATATTGTTTTTGCGACGCTTTCTCCGGATTATTATTTCCCGGGTTGTGGCGTTTTGCTTCAGGATATGCTGGGATGTGATACGATTGGTGCTTTGGATGTGAGAAACCAATGCTCAGGGTTTGTATACGCGGTAAGTGTAGCCAATGCTTTTATCAAATCCGGAACATACAAAAATATTCTGGTTGTAGGCGCAGAGATTCATTCTTTCGGACTTGATTTTTCTGATGAGGGAAGAGGGGTTTCCGTGATCTTTGGAGACGGGGCAGGAGCCATTATACTTTCAGCGACTGAAGATGCTAATGCAGGAGATATTTTAGCAGTAAATATGCATTCTGAAGGAAAGTATGCCGACGAATTATGTACCCAGTTCCCCGGTTCTAAATTCGGATGGAGCGACAGAATGAGAAAAGAACCTGATCATGTTACCGATAAAGAAGTGTACCCGATCATGAACGGAAATTTTGTGTTCAAACATGCCGTAACGAGATTCCCTGAAACGATGCAGGAAGCTTTGGATAAAGCAGGAAAAACCATTGAAGATCTGGATATGTTCATTCCTCACCAGGCCAATCTTAGAATTGCCCAGTTTGTACAGCAGAAATTCGGACTTCCGGATGAGAAGATCCACAATAATATTCAGAAATACGGAAATACAACGGCGGCTTCTATTCCTATCGCTTTAAGTGAAGCTATTGAAGAAGGAAAGATCAAAAGGGGAGACTTGGTACTGCTTTCAGCATTCGGAAGCGGATTTACGTGGGGAAGTGTTCTGTTCCAATATTAATCAAACGAAATCATTAAACTTCTATCGGTATATCTGATAAATGGTTTAAACATAAAAAATCCGCAGAGCTTTGCTCTGCGGATTTCTTTTTTATACTTTATTATTTAAAGGCTTTTCAGTAATTTTTCAGTGTCTGTAGAATCCTGTCCTGTGCTTTTTGCAAGCTGAACAGATTTTTCAGCCCACATTTTTGCATTTTTCTTATCTCCGATTTTGTTGTAAAGATTCGCTAAAGTATCCGTATTCGCATAGTTTTCATCTTTCTTTACAGATTCCTGAGCCCAAGCTACCGCTTTTTCCAGAGAAGCCTTGCTGCTTACGTTTTCAAAGAAATTCCATGCTAAAGAGTTTAGCTCTTCAGAACTTGCTGCAGAATAATCCTTGTACAATTCTATCGTTAATTTCTCATAAGTAGGAATGTCCTTATCCTTCAGAGCTCTGCTGGCTTTTACTTTTTTCAGAAACTTTTCAGACTCCTCTTTGGTCATGAATTTTTGAGTTTCCGTTAAGAAGTAGCTTTCATTCCAGGTTTTTGTATCTGCGTTATATGATTTCTTAACTGCTGTATTCAGCTTTATATTTTTGTCAAACTTCGCATATTTATCTTCAGGGAAGATTTTGATGATTTCCGCTTTTTTATTCTGGAATATTTTATACAAAGGACTTTCTGTACTCTGCACTCCCGAAAGAAGCATTTGTACATCTTCCTGATCAAGGGTCGTTTTCTGTTGGAAATAACGGTCCAGTACTCTTCCAGCCAGTTCAGAATCATTATAGATGGTCAGTCCCGCAAGGTTTTTAAGAAATTCAGGATCTTTTTCTCCATTTTCAAATTTTTGCTTTAATGCAGTCAGTCTTTTATTTGGATCTTCCGCATCTTTCGCAAACTGGATGAAGTCTTTTTCCTCCACGTAACCTAATGTTCTGTGAACTTCCTCTCCGTCACCATTGATGAAAAGATACGTAGGAAATGCTTTTACATTATATTTTTTGGCAAGACCTATTCCTTCTCCTTTTTCCATATCAATTTTGGCGTTCACAAAGTGGGAATTGTAAAAATCTCCAACAGCCGGAAGTGGGAAAATATTTTTCACCATCAGTTTACATGGTCCGCACCAAGATGCATAAGCATCTACAAATACCAGTTTATTTTCTTTTTTTGCCTTCGCCAGAATAGCTGCGAAATTGTTATCTTCAAATTTAATTCCCTGTGCAAATGCTACTGCAGCTATAAATAAAGAAGAAAATATTGCTAATTTTTTCATAAAACTTTTTATTGATTACAAATGTAATAATTATGTTAACACGTATACGATATACACGGAAAATATTTATTTAAACTGAATTTTTATATGTAATAATTCTATTTAAGGTGAGGATTGTTAAAAACATGTTATTAAATTAAACAATAAGTTGTTTTTTAGTTAAAAAAATTAAATAATTGAAGAATATTTTAATAAAAAATAAAATATTAGTAGCTTTGTAAAAACAAAAAGACACCCATGAAAATGATGAATTATTATAAAATCCAAATAATAATTTATTTTTTTATGCCTAAAAGTCTGCTAAAACTTTTGTTTTTGTTCATAACTGCTGTCCCTATCTGGGCTCAGAAAAAATACGGCTTCGATCAAATCTGTGAAAGAACGTCTATTCAAACAGCACAAAAAGATATTCCGGGAGCCCTGAAAACGGCGGATTCGCTGTACATGACTGCACAGAAACCTTTAGACAAGGTGACAAGCCTTCTTCTTTCTGCCGAATTATACCACTCCGCCGGAGAATTCAAAAAATCTATATGCTACGGTGAAAATGCCCATTCTCTTTTAAACCAAATCAGTGAAGGGGAATGGTTGGCCCGCGTGAACGAATTTCTGGCTAAAGAATACCGTCTGGTTGGGCTTCATGAAAGATCAAAAAAGTATACCCTGGAAGGTATAGAAGCAGCCAAAGGCATCACCGATTCTCAAAAAAGAGGGGAAATACTCGGACTTCTGAATCAGGAAATGGCCTATTACGAAATGGAAAGGGGCAGCTATTCTGATGCGGTGAAATATATTCAGCATTCATTAGACTCTTTTGCAAAAGATAATCCCCGGGATAATGAAAGAGCAGTAGCCGCTTCCTATCAGATTCTTGGTGATGTCTATTTTAAACTAAAAGATTATGCCGTCTCCGAAAGCTATTACCGGAAAGCAGAATCGATGCTTAAAAATAAGTGCTGTGTACTCGGATTGGTGTATAACGGAATAGGAGGGATTCGTCTGAAACAGAAAAACTGGAAAGAGGCAGAAACCTACCTTAAAAAAGCCGAAAACATAGCAGACAGTTCCAAAAGTCTTAAACTTAAAAAAGCAGTCTATTCCAATATCAATGATTATTATGAAGGAACGGGAGACAATTTTAAAGCTTCCCTGTATGCCGTAAAATATGTAAGAGCCTACGACAGTCTTACTGCACGGAGCCGTGAAGTCTCGCTCAGTGGTCCGGAAACTTTGGTAAAGCCCAGTAAAAAAAGCGCACAGATCAGTGTTGTGAAAAATGCAGCCATTATCGTACTGCTTATTACCCTGATTGGAATCGTTATATTTTTTAAAGCAAAACAGAGAAAACAGCGCTCAAAATTCCGGAATATTATAAGAACTCAGCTTCAAATGATCAGTTCCCGCAGAGAATCTATGCCATTAAAAACGGAAAATTCCGACTTTTCCAATATTTCTGTGGAAGAAGTGGATGATCGGGCAGGAGGATCCAACAAAAGAAGAAATGAATCCCTGATGACCTCCGAAACAGAGGCAAAACTCCTGGAACTTCTTGAGGAATTTGAAAAAGGAGACCTGTATAACAACAAAAATATGTCACTGTCATTCCTGGCTGCTGAACTTAATACCAATACGAAGTATCTTTCCTATGTGATCAATCAGCATAAAAATGCGGATGTGAAAACCTATGTCAATCGTCTGAGGATTAACTATATCGTGGATAAGCTGATCAATGATGAAAAGTACAGACAGTATAAGATCAGCATCCTGGCAGATGAATGCGGCTTTTCTTCACACAGTAAATTTGCGTCCGTCTTCAAGGCTGTGACCGATTTTTCTCCATCGTCGTATATTAAATATTTGGATGCTGAAAATCAGTCAGATAAAAATGTTCATTTTCGGGAAAACACTTAAAAATCAGATTGTTTTTAGGAATTGTGTCTTTTCATTTTCGTGAAAACAGATAACCTATTGTTTTATGTAAGACCTTCGCATCTATATCTTTGCGCCAGCTTTATGGGAATGAATCTACTGCAGTTTGTCACTCATTTTTTAATCTGTTTATTCCCATTAAAGCAGAACTGCGCTCAGCCATCTAAATACTAAAACTGAAAATTACTAGACGATATAAAATATCTGCCAACTATTTTATACACAAAAACCATGAAAACTTTTAACTAGTAAATTAAACGGATGAAGACAACTTTAACGGTCGTGTTGGCATCTGTATTTTCTAATGCTGCTTTTGGGCAGATAGGAATCAATACAGCTGTGCCGATTGCGAGTCTGGACATCGTCGCGAAAAGAAGTGACGGATCCACAGCTGAAGGGGTATTGCCCCCAAGGCTTTCAGGAGATGAGATCAAGGCAGCTGATCTCCAGTACACAGAGAGTCATGCAGGAACCATTATTTATGCTTCGGCAGCAGTAAGGGTACCCAGCAGCAAAACGGTGAATATTACAGCCACCGGACTCTATTATTATGACGGGAAAATGTGGCAGAGAATGCTGCCGGGGGATCCCAGAAAAATGCATCCCCAGTCTGCAGGAGATATTAAAAACTCTGTGCAGCCGTCAGATCACAACGGATGGTATCTGCTTAATGGAAGGTCAGTTTCCTCTCTTCCATTACCGGCACAGAATTCAGCGGCAGGCTTAGGCTTTACGACGAGTCTTCCGGACGCAGCAGACAGGGTTCTGAAAACAAGAAATGGTGCCGAGCTGTTGGGAAGCCATGGCGGGAATAATACGATGACGATTACCCGCTCGAATCTTCCGGATATCAATCTGACAGGTGTGGTAAGCGGAACTGCAGAAAGCGCAGGTGCCCACACACACGGATCAGGGGAAGGAGGTTTCCTGCTTGGAGGTACAGATGTAGGAAATAATGGTTCCGGCCATTATCAGGGGAATAATGATATTTCCTCCTGGGGCGGAGTCGGGCTGATGAGCAGTACAGCCACTTCCGGTGCCCATATTCATGCACTGTCGGGGATTGCAACAGTTCCTACAGGAGGTATGGGGGCATCTATGGATAACAGATCTGCTTATCTGGTGGTCAATACCTTTATCTACCTGGGTGAATAATCCGGGGACGGTAAAGATTTTATAATACAATCGGGGTTGATTGCCCGGTTTTTTTCAGTCAAGTTTTTTTAAGTGCAAATCCGCAGCGTAGCTGCGGATTTGTTATTTTTACTTAGTCTTTAAACTGTCTGTTTTTACTTTGGCGGAATCATGAGAAACCGGAGCCGGCTCAGAATTGGCAACAGCGGAATCACCCATTTTATTTCTCAGAGAATCTTTATTGTGTTCGTCTTTGAACTCTTCTCTTTTTTCCTTGTTCTGGGCACAGCTTCCTAAAAACAGAATGCCTAGAACAGCTCCTATCCATAATTTTTTCATAATAGTTAATTTTGATGTTTAATACCGTCAAATATAGAAAAATATTAAGAGCTTTGTAAGAGTCTGCTATATATTCTGAGAAACTTTTATTTTGAAGTAATAAATAGAATATTTCCGCTGTTTTGAGGGGGATAATGCTGTCCAGTTGAGACATTTTTCCTGTATCTGCGGGCTGATAGAGAAGTTTAAAGGTTTTGGGGTATTCCGTAGAATTGGTTCCTATGAAATTATAAAAATAAAAAAATCCGCAGAGCTTTCATCTGCGGATTTTCCATATTTAGATTAAAAATCTGTGGGTATCTATTTAGCCGGACGTGTAGCAGCCACGGAATCAATCCCTATGCTGTCTTGTACAGCCATCTTTGTTGAGTCTGTTTTGGTCGATGTTACAGTTTTAGTCTTAACTGTTGCATTAGAATCAGTGTTACCCGATGACATCGAAGATTCTTTAGTTCCGCAGCTCACAGCGACTATTCCTAAACCAAAGGCTGCTAACAATAACTTTTTCATAATATTTTATTTTTAGTGTGATTTATAAAGTTCAATAACCATTCCTAAGCGGTAGGGTAAACTATTAAAACATAGATAAAGTTTGTTAAAAGGTGTTAGAGAATGGGGGAGGAAGTGGAAATTGTGAGATTGGAAGCTGGAGGGTCGAAGATGGAAGTTACTATTGGACATTAATTTTAATGGTTTTCCAAAAATTTGATCAAGTTGTTTAGGAAAAATATTAATGGGGCTTGGATTAGCTATACTTTGGACTTCCATAACTTCCCTCATCCATCTTCTATCTTCCTGACATTACATGATGGCAGCGTGCTCCGGACAGTTGATCCTGATCTCCTTGTAAGCCAGCGGCATCTGAAGTAATTTGCAGTAATGACCTTCATCACTGATTCTGTAATGGCTGCAGGTAAAACACATTCTTTGTACGGTGATGATTCCGGCTGTATTTAATCCCTGAATGATTTTCAGTAATCCATCCAGCATCACTTCTTTCTGTTGAAGACTAAGAGAACCAACCGGGTTCTCAATGGATCTTGTGAAATCAGCTGAATTTAAGGCCGTAATCCTGCCGCTGTCGGTTAAACTTAGCGTATAACTTCTGGAATCCAGCAGATCACTTTTTTTTTCAACCAGGCCTTTCTGTAACAGAGATTTTACACTGTCACTGATTGTGGGCTTACTCATGTTGAATTCTTTAGCCAGATAGCTTATTCTGCATTTTTCAATCGGCTGAAAGAGTAAGGAAATCAGGATCTGTATTTGTATCGGGCTGAGCGCATTCAGCTTACTCTCGTTCCAGAGCAATACCCGGAAGGCCTCTGAAAGACGCTCTAAAGCCACAACAATCTTGCTGTCGATTTCGTGGTTCTGGTGATTCGGGTCAAAGGGTGAATGGATCATTTTATGGTATTCTATGTGTGTTAGATCCTATATGGATTTATTTTTAAGCTCATTCAGATTAAACAAATTGAGCCGCAACAAATAAAATCTTTGTTTTTTTTCAAATTTAAGTATATTGTATAGGCATCATATTTTACCTGAGTTCGAGATAAAAGCTTTTTATTGTAATGATGATCAGGGACTCTGAACCTGTTTAAGCCGTCATAATCCTGTTAACCATGTCAAGGTTTTGAACCTTGACATGGTTAAATTAGTAATTCCTGTCCCCTTTTTCAGTCTGATCATCTAATTTTTCTTATCACAATTAATATATCGCTTCTTTGTTCTTAACACGAACTCAGGTAAATTTAACAAAAACTTTCAGCAAAATAATCTTCACTGAAAGTATATTTGAATAGTTGTGTTTTTGAAATTAGTTACATCCTTCCATTTCAATGATATAATATCCTTTTTGATCTATCTCATTTTTTATATCCGGAGTGGCTTCTTTCATATGACATAAGTTGCATTCTTTGGCTGTAAGAGCCTGTCCCTGCTGTCCTTTTTGAGCCAGATAGTTTTGCCCGTGTTCAAAAATAGTTTTTGTATCGTTGATGTGATCCGGAACCAGAATATCAAAATGCATCACGGTTCCGTCTTTTTTAGTAACGTAAGTATCCCAAACGGCAATTTTCATAGTATTTTTTTTAAGGTTAATGATAAAGCAGGAACGGCACATATCATCGTAAAATGTTGGGAATGGACCATTCCTGCTCCTGTTTTTAGAAACAGATGAACTGAATCATCTCTGTTATTTTACCTTGTAGGGTAAAGAAAGGTTCTTGGAAAGCACACTGTACACATTATAAACCCCCAACATTGGCTTATCCATAGACATACCTCCTTCCGGTGCAGAGACCTGAAGATAGCAGGCAACAGCATCATAATTAAAGCTGACTTTATTATTAATGCGGTATGCAGGTACAGAAACACGGATCGCATTATTCTGAGTCACCACCGGAAATCCCGGTGAATCCATATACATAGGCATATCCGGAGCAGTCTTAGGTTTTGTTATTGGATCTGCTTTCCTGTATTCCTTTACCGAAAGGCCTCCTTTTACCCTTTTATCCTGTACCAGAACCACCCAGTGAGGATGCCATACAATGCCGTCGTTATCAAATTTTCCATCTGCATTTTCATCCCAGAGCGGACTGTCATCAAAATCCGGATGTGAAGTTAAGGCAAGTGCTAGAATTCCTTCAGTAGGGCTGAAACCTACATCTTCAGGCTTCAGTGTTGTAGGGAAAACGTATCCCAATACAGGAGCCATATCGAGTTTGCCGACTGGAGTGGGAACTGTTTTACCGGCCTTACCTTCAACAGTGATCTCAAATTCCAGGGTTCCGTATTTTTTATTGTGGGTAACCTGTGCCGATTTGATTTTGAAATCTTTTGAGTCTTCATACTGCTTGCAGTGATCACAGGCAAAAGCTGTGGTGAAAGAGATGAACGCAACAAGTGTTAAAAATTTTTTCTTCATTTTTTCAATGTTTTCAGCCTTCTTACTGTTTTACGTCTTCAATGGAAGCTCCAAAATTGATGTGAAGTACATTCCCCTGAGGAGTGACCAAAGCCGGTACAGATTTTACACCTGCCTTTTCTGCTTTCTCAATACTTTGCGGATGATCTCCAAGATGAATGATCTCTACGTTCTCTGATCCGATAAGGCTTACAATGTCGTGTTCCGCGCTAATGCATACAGGACATCCTGCATGATAAAAAACTGATTTACTCATAATTCAATGGTATTTAATTAAGGCATTATTGCCATGACAAATGTAGTTAGGATTACTAACTTAAAAGACTGGACTATGAGGATATAAAAATACTGGAGGGGTTGAGAGGTTGCAGATAATGGGTTGCAGGTTGCAGTTGCGGAGGGAGTTATGAGTGAGGAATTTACCACTCCGATGGTATTACTCATTACCTATTGCTCATTACCCATAAAAAAAAGCCCCGGAAGAAATTCCAGGGCCCATATTACTCATTGCTCATTGCCAATTACTCATCAGCAATAGCTCTTATCCCAAATATGGGTATTTGTAGTCTTTTGGAGAAACGAAAGTTTCTTTGATACTTCTTACAGATGTCCATCTCAGTAAGTTCATTTTAGAACCTGCTTTGTCGTTGGTACCTGAAGCTCTACCACCACCGAAAGGCTGCTGTCCTACAACGGCACCTGTTGGCTTGTCATTGATATAGAAGTTTCCTGAAGCATTTTCTAAAGCTTTGAAAGCTTCGTTGATCGCGTAACGGTCTTGAGCGAATACAGAACCTGTCAGTGAATAAGGAGACGTAGAATCTACCAGTTTCAATGTTTCTTTCCAGTCCTGATCTTCATATACATAAACAGATAAGATAGGTCCGAAGATCTCTTCTACCATACTTTCGTAATGAGGATTTGTAGTTTCGATTACCGTTGGGTGTACAAACCATCCTTTAGAATCGTCAACTTTTCCACCGATTGCTATTTCAGCCTCACCGGAAGCAGTTGCTCTGTCGATATATCCTTTACATTTTTCGAAAGAATTTTTGTCAATAACTGCGTTAACGAAGTTCGACGGATCTTCAGGAGAACCCACTTTAATTGAGTTGATCTGAGTTTCCATTACTTTTTTCACATCAGCCCAAAGAGATTTAGGTACATAAGCTCTTGAAGCTGCAGAACATTTCTGTCCCTGATATTCAAAAGAACCTCTTACCAAAGCAGTCGCTACAGCTTCCACGTTAGAAGAAGGGTGAGCGATCACGAAATCTTTTCCACCTGTTTCTCCAACGATTCTTGGATATGTTCTGTAGTTATGGATATTGTCACCGATCATTTTCCACATTCCCTGGAATACTTTCGTAGACCCTGTGAAGTGAAGACCTGCAAAATCCGGATGTGCTAATACTTTCTCAGCCGTTTCTTTTCCGTCTGTGAAAACCATGTTGATGACCCCTGCAGGAAGACCCGCTTCGATTAATACATCCATGATCACTTTGGCAGAATAAACCTGCTTGTCAGAAGGCTTCCAAACCACTACGTTTCCAAGCATAGCCATACACGTAGGCAAGTTTCCTGAAATCGCTGTAAAGTTGAAAGGCGTTACTGCAAAACAGAAACCTTCCAATGGTCTGTACTCTACACGGTTCCAGATTCCGCTGTCGGAAACCGGCTGCTCAGAATACATCTCCGTCATGAATTCAACGTTGAATCTTAAGAAATCGATAAACTCACACGCAGCATCAATTTCAGCCTGGTGTACGTTTTTAGACTGTCCGATCATCGTTGCTGCGTTGATTACGTCTCTGTAAGGTCCTGCTAAAAGATCAGCCGCCTTTAAGAAAATAGCTGCACGGTGTTCCCAGCCCAGCTCATTCCATTCTTTTTTAGCTGCCAATGCCGCGTTGATGGCGTCATCTACATGCTGCATCGTACCTTTATAGTAAAACCCGAAATCATGCGCATGATCCTGAGGAGACTGAAGCTGAACTTTCTCGTCCGTTTTTACTTCTTTTCCATTGATGAACATTGGAATTTCTATCTTCTCAGCCCACATTTTTTTGTAAGTGGCGATAAGGCTTTTAACTTCTGGAGATCCCGGTACATAAGAATTTACCGGCTCGTTTACTGCAAATGGTACTTGCGAAATTGCTTTTGACATATTATGTTGTATTATTTTAAAATTATCAATATGTTGGTATACAAATTTACAATAATTAACGCAAAGAAAAAAAATCACGTCTCTTTATACCGTGAAATTTGTCATAAGCTTATAGTTGAAAAATATCTTTTTCAATCAACGGAAAATGACAGGTTTCAGCATTTTATTAACCTAGTTTTTTAGAGTTATTATGAAGATGTATAGGTTTAGAACACTTATATAAATGATAACACCAAAATACTTGTCACAGTTAGGCAATTTCGGTGAATGGCTGTAACAAAGGAGTTTATGTCTGGACTGTCCATTTGAAGAATTTATATTTGTCTCGATTTTGAACATTTTAAATGACCTTTTTGATAGCTGCAGCATAGGGGATTGTCTAATTTTACACCATCAATGACTGATATGAAAACCAGAGTCTTATTATTCTCTTTCGTAATGTTCTTTTCCGCTTTATGTGCAGGTCTTTTTGCAGGTAAGGGGAAAACGCAGTCATATCCTGATGCTTCCTCAAAAATACATCTCGTTAAGCACGCAGACCAGCAGGGTCAGCCGGAGATTTACAGTGTTTCTGATGATCAGGATGCACAAGATTCCAACGATGTTGAAAAAGTAAAATTTGATTATTCTGTCATTACCCAGCAGTGGCTGAACTTTTTCTTCTCCGGTTATTCTTACGAAACCAAAGCGGTGGCCATTCAAAACCGCGTCTATATCACAGCACCACGGTACATTCTGTATCATGCCCTGCAGATTGCGGGCTGCTAATCTTTTCCCGGACTTTTCATGAATTCTGTGATTTGTATTTGAATACAGATCCATAAGAATCATGCCCTGTTTTTAATAGGTTTAAACCCATCTATTTGTCTTTTCAAAAAGGCAGACAGGATTCCCTATATCCAATTTAAAATCCAATACTATGCACTTAACACCGAGAGAATCGGAGAAGCTGATGCTGTTTCTGGCAGGAGAGCTTGCTCTGAAAAGAAAGGCCAGAGGTCTTAAACTTAACTATCCGGAATCTATCGCACTCATCAGCCATTTTCTGCTGGAAGGCGCCAGAGACGGGAAAAAAGTAGCCGAACTGATGCAGGAAGGCGCTCATCTTCTTACCAAAGATGATGTAATGCCTGGCGTTTCAGAAATGATCCATGATGTACAGATCGAAGCCACTTTTCCGGACGGAACCAAACTGGTGACCGTACACAATCCAATCCGTTAATACAAATCTCTATTATGATACCAGGAGAAATTTTTGTAAAAGAAGGAATTATTATCTGCAATGAAGGCAGAGAAACAGTTAAAATAAAAGTTGTTAATACAGGCGACCGTCCTATTCAGGTAGGTTCCCACTTTCATTTTTTTGAAGTGAATAAAGCCATGAGCTTCAGCCGTGAAAAAGCCTTTGGAAAGAGACTGAACATCGTGGCAAGTACCGCCGTGCGTTTCGAACCGGGAGAAGAAAAAGAAGTGGAATTGGTAGAAATTGGCGGCACCAAAAAAGCGATGGGATTCAATAACCTTGTCGATGGCCAGGTAGATTCCGGAGATCAGAAAAAAGCCAGTCTTGCCAAAGCTGAAGCATTAAACTTTAAAAATCAATAACATGAGCTTACCTATAGACAGAAAACAGTATGCCAATATATTGGGACCTACAGCCGGCGACCGCATCAGACTGGGAGATACTGAAATCATCATCGAAATAGAAAAAGATTTTACCCATTACGGAGACGAAGCCGTTTTCGGAGGCGGAAAAACCGTTCGTGACGGAATGGGACAAAACGTGACCGCAAAAAGAGACGAAGGTGTTCTCGATCTGTGTATTACTGGAGCTGTGATCATCGACCACTGGGGAATTGTCAAAGCTGATATCGGAATCAAAGACGGAAAAATCATAGGCATCGGAAAAGCTGGAAATCCTGATACAATGGATGGTGTTTCTCCAAATATGATCATCGGGGCTTCAACGGAAGTGCATGGCGGAAAAGGCTATATCGTAACTGCAGGAGGAATAGATACTCACATCCATTACATCTGCCCGCAACAGATTGAAACCTCTTTATACAGTGGAATTACCACCATGATTGGAGGTGGAACAGGACCAAATGATGGAACCAATGCCACAACAGTTACTCCCGGGAAATTCAATATGCAGAAAATGCTCGAGGCAGCTGAAGAATATCCTATGAATCTTGGTTTTTTCGGAAAAGGTAACTGCTCAGCAGAAGGACCTATTGAAGAACAGGTTGAGGCAGGCGCATTAGGCGTAAAGATCCATGAAGACTGGGGTGCAACACCGGCCACCATCGATGCGGCATTGAAAGTAGCTGATAAGTATGACGTTCAGGTTGCTATTCATACCGATACATTGAATGAAGGTGGTTTTCTTGAAGATACGATGAGAGCCATCAACGGAAGAGTGATTCATACTTTCCACACAGAAGGTGCCGGAGGAGGTCACGCTCCGGATATCATTAAAGCAGCCATGTATCCGAACGTTTTACCCGCTTCTACCAATCCGACACGCCCTTATACAATCAATACGATCGACGAACATTTGGATATGCTGATGGTGTGTCACCATTTAAGTAAAAATATCCCCGAAGATGTAGCTTTTGCAGATTCAAGAATCCGTCCTGAGACCATTGCAGCAGAAGATATCCTTCATGATATGGGCGTTTTCAGCATTATGAGCTCAGATTCCCAGGCGATGGGAAGACCTGGCGAAGTGATTACCAGAACGTGGCAGACAGCGAGTAAAATGAAGGAGCAGAGAGGAAATTTAGAAGAGGATAAAGATTCGGAAAATGATAACTACAGAGCCAAAAGATATGTGGCAAAATATACCATCAATCCTGCCATTGCACACGGTATTTCTGAATATGTAGGATCTCTTGAAGTAGGAAAACTGGCTGATCTTGTGATCTGGAAACCTGCATTATTCGGAGTGAAACCTGAGATGATTTTAAAAGGAGGATTTGTGATCGCAGCCAAAATGGGAGATCCTAATGCTTCCATTCCTACGCCGCAACCTGTGATTTACAGAAACATGTTCGGAGCGCATGGAAAGGCAAAATTCGGAACCTGTGCGAACTTTGTTTCCCAGATCTCTATCGACAACGGAACGATTGCATCCTATAAACTGGAAAAAATGATCCTGCCAGTGAAAAACTGCAGAAATATTTCTAAAAAGGATCTGATCCACAACGATAAAACACCTGTCATTGAAGTGAATCCTGAAAACTACAAAGTAACGGTAGACGGTGAATACATCACCTGCGAACCGGCGGAGAAACTTCCCTTAACACAGTTGTATTACTTGTTTTAATCTTGAGTTTTTTAAGGCTCGGTCACTGCCGGGCCTTTTCTTAAACTGAATGACAAAACTAACATTGAACAGATTAAAATGAAAAACTTAAATAAAACAGCTTTTTCCCTTGCAGTGGCTGGAATGTCTGTGTTTTCCGGACAGATGAAAGCCCAGTTTCTGGGAGGAAGAAGACTGAAAAGTGACGAAGAAGGTCCCAAAGGACAATTCATGATATACGGCTCCTTCGATTATTCCAAAACCAACAGCCCTTCCGGAAGCAACAGCTCCACAGGAACGAGTAACAATGCCGGAATTCCTCTGGGTGTGGGATATTTCATCAATAATAATGACGTGATCGGGGTGAATTATGCCTACGCTCAGAACGTGACGGATCACAAAACGATCTACAAGCAGAATGAAGCTGGGATCTGGTACAGTCCGTCGGTGGCATTAGGGAAATATTTTGCCTTGATCGGTCAGATTGATGCTCATTATGTTTGGGGACAGAAATTGTCTGATGCCACAGCTTCTATGGATCATTTTAATGGCTATCGTCTTCGGGCTTATCCTTTATTCGCCATATTTCTGGGCGGCGGCTGGGCTTTGAAGTTCAAATTTGCTGAATTATCGATGCTGCAGACCAAAACGAAACAGGAAGGCTGGACCAAAACCTATGTAGCGGGAATCAGTGCTTCTACGTTTGGGGTGGGAATTTCTAAAAATATTGATTTCAGAAAAAAAGCAGATACCAATGATCATTAACCAAACGATAGGGAATCTCTCGGAGAATCCATCAGCAAAAAATATAGATTATCTGGATCTGGAATGGTTTGAAACGACCAAAAGAATTCAGCGTAAAAAAACGAGACTGGGAACGGATATCGCGATTAAATTTCTCCGTGAAGGACAGCGTTTGCGGGAGGGAGATATTCTTTTTGAAGATGAGGAAAACATCATTGCAGTAAATGTTCTGGAAACGGAAGCAATTGTTATGTCACCGGATTCTCTTCTGGAAATGGGAACCGTTTGTTATGAGATCGGGAACAAGCATATTCCGCTTTTTATTCAGGAAGATAAAGTGCTGCTTCCTTTTGAAATGCCGATGTTCAGATGGCTGGAAGCAAGCGGATTTAAACCGGAAAAACAGACTGTAAAACTGCTGAATTTCCTTAAATCCAACGTAGAACCCCACGGACACGGAAGTCTGGGCTCTTCAATTTTTAACAAGATCTTAAAAATGGCCGCTCCAAAAGATGAATAATACCAATTTAAACTTCCTGTCAGGGCTGCTTCACCTCGCAGATCCCACGCTTCCGATCGGCGGCTACACCCATTCCAACGGCCTTGAAACCTATGTGCAGGAAAGAATCGTTGACAATCTGCAAACCGCTAAAGAGTTCGTGGAAAATATGCTTCAGTACAATCTAAAGTATAATGACGGCGCTTTTGTAAAACTGGCTTATGAAGCTGCAGAAAACAGTGATCTGGAACTTTTAATAAGTCTTGACAACGAGTGTAATGCCATCAAGTGTCCGCGTGAAATCCGCCAGGCCAGCCAGAAATTAGGATTGAGGCTGATTAAGATTTTCAAAAGAAGACAAAGTTTTCCTTTTATGGAAACCTTTGAAAAGGCAGTTCAAAACCGGGAAGCCAATTCACATTACTGCATTGTATTCGGGGTGTACGCTTACCTGATGAAGATTCCTTTGTACGAAGCATTGCTGGGATTTTATCATACTTCTGTAGCGGGAATGATCACCAATGCGGTGAAACTGGTTCCTCTGGGACAGCTCGATGGTCAGGATATCCTGTTCTCTCTTTATCCGGTGATGGAAAAAACAGTGCACGAAACCATAGCACTGGACAGAGATATGGTTGGACTCTGCAATACCGCTTTTGACATCAGATGTATGCAGCACGAAAGGCTTTATTCAAGACTTTATATGTCTTAATGATTAAAATAAAAAAACAAAAATTAGAAAAAATGGACAATAGAAAATATATAAAAGTAGGAGTGGCCGGGCCTGTAGGTTCAGGAAAAACGGCTTTACTGGAACGTTTAAGCAGAAAATTATTTGGAAAATATGATCTAGGTGTGATCACGAATGATATTTATACCAAAGAAGATGCTGAATTTATGGCTAAAAACAGCCTTCTGCCACACGACAGAATTATCGGGGTAGAAACAGGAGGTTGCCCACACACCGCGATCCGTGAAGATGCAAGTATGAATCTGGAAGCGGTAGATGAGCTTGCTGCCCGTTTTCCGGATATCGAACTGGTACTGATTGAAAGTGGAGGTGATAACTTATCCGCTACCTTCAGCCCTGACCTTGCTGACGTGACGATCTTCATTATTGATGTCGCTGAAGGAGAAAAAATTCCAAGAAAAGGAGGTCCTGGAATTACAAGATCAGATTTACTGATCATTAATAAGATTGACCTTGCCCCGCACGTAGGAGCAAGCCTTGAGGTGATGGAAAGAGATGCCAGAAGAATGAGAAACGGAAACCCTTTTGTGTTTACCAACCTTAAAACAGATGAAGGTCTGGATAAAGTCATTGGATGGATCAAAAAATATGCGCTTCTGGAAGAGTGTGAAGAACCGAACCTGGTAAGATAGATGGACAGCCGTTTACATATCATTGCAGGATTCAAGGATGGTGGTTCTTACGTAAAAGACCTCTATGTTTCACTTCCGTTCAGAGTCGTTTCCGTAGGGCAGCGAAAAAGCGATAATAAGCTCTATCAAATGGTGATGAGCTCTTCTCCCGGAATTCTGGACGGAGATCATTATCACCTGAATATTGAGCTGGAAAAAGGCGCTTCACTGCAGCTGCAGTCACAGTCGTATCAACGGTTGTTCAATATGAAGGATAAAGCGGTTCAGGAGCTTCATGTAAAGATGGAGGACCACACTTCATTTGCTTATGTTCCACACCCGGTGGTTCCGCATGAAGATTCAAATTTTCAGAGTAAGGCCAATATCCATATCGGAAAGAACAGTCAGATCATCATCAGTGAGATCATCACCTGCGGAAGAAAACATTATGGCGAAGTTTTTAAACTGAAACGGTTCCAGAATCTGATGCAGATTTATCATGAAAATAAGTTAGTCATCAGGGATAATGTTGTCATTCAGCCGGATCTCATTCCCATCAACTGCATCGGAAATCTGGAACAGTATACCCACCAGGGAACGCTTATTTTTTATACTACAAAAGAGAATGGTGACAGGAATAATCTGATAGAAACCATTGTAGAATGGGCAGAGCAACATAAAGAAGAAATGGAAGCAGGTGTTTCCGCAATGGAAGATAATGGTTTTGTGGTAAGAGCTTTAGGACATGGAGGGGAACTGATGTACAATTTTTTCCTCCAGATCCAGGAAATCCTTTGGTCTTTGGAATAAATAATTGGTGGATATTATTTGGGATTAAAACCACACGGTTATTCAATGAATGGGAGTGGGCTTTAGCCCGGTCTTAGTCAAAGATCAGATCATTTATAAACAACAGAAATTAAAGATTTCAATTAAATCAAAAGACCTCAATATTCAATAGAATCGGGCTTTAGCCCGATTAAAAAAATAAAAACATCACAAGGGCTTTAGCCAAAACCTAAATAACACTGGAAAAAACAAAAACAAAAATGGACACTACAGTTTGGGCACTTCTCATAAGCGCCATCTCAATAAGTTTTATACACACCGCCTCTGGTCCGGATCATTATCTGCCGTTCATCGTCATCTCGAAATCTAAAAAATGGAGCGGAATGAAAACGGCAATTCTAACCGTAGTCTGCGGATTCGGACATGTGTTTAGCTCTCTGATCTTAGGCTTTATCGGTGTATTTCTGGGGTGGCAATTGAATAAAATCTCATGGTTTCAAGATCTAAGAGGAAATTTTTCAGGATGGGCTTTACTGATCTTTGGTGGAGTTTATTTGATCTATGGATTGGTTCAGGCCATCAGAAAGAAGCCTCACAAGCATTTCGATGTGATGGGAGATGATGTCTATGTTTATGAGCACAATCACACGGAAATGGTAATGCCACAAAAGAGAATTAAAGTGACACCATTGGTGCTTTTCATGATCTTCGTAATGGGGCCGAGCGAACCTTTAATTCCTTTATTATTCTATTCCGGAGTCAAGCATTCCATGTCTGAAATCGCTGTTCTGGTGATATCATTTACACTGACCACCGTTTTGACAATGCTTGGAATGGTTCTACTGGGACGCTACGGCTATTCCACCCTATTCAATACAGAAAAACTGGAAAGATATATGGGAGTCGTGAGCGGAGCTGTAGTAACCGTTTGCGGAATCGGAATGGTGTTTTTGGGATGGTGAAGAGATGCGGGGTTGGAGAGTCTTAGGGTTTGAGAGTTAATGAGTTTTGGTTGCTAGTTACTGGTTGGTTAGTTGCTGGTTGCTGGTTGCTGGTTATTAGTAATTAAGGTAATGAGTTACCGTCTGATGTCTGATGTCTGAAATCTGACGTCTAAAATCTTGTTTCTTACCCCTCAAACTCCTACTAATAAAATACTACATGAATACAAAACTATGAACGAATTTTTCAAAAAACTACCTTTTATCGATAATGTTTTAAAAGGAATCGGGCAGATCATGCTCCAGGAAAACAAATGGACAGGCCTGCTGTTTCTTATCGGTATTTTCATGGGAAGCTGGCAGGGCGGGGTAGCAGTATTGCTGTCAACGGCAGCCGGAACTTTTACCGCCATGAAATTAAAGTATGATCCGTCTGAGATCAATGCAGGACTTTATGGATTTAGTGCTGCACTGGTGGGAGTAGCCTTGTCATTTGTTTTTCAGACGACTCTTCTGATTTGGGTTCTTATCCTGTTGGGAGGAGCTTTGGCAGCAGTGATCCAACATTTTTTTATTCAGAAAAAGATTCCGGTATTTACATTTCCGTTTATCATTATTACCTGGGTTGCGGTGTTTGTGCTTCATCATTTTACACAGATTCCGGCTTCAGAAATGATCTCGGCCCCGGTCGGTCCTGCAGATTATGATGATTTTCTAACCTGTACCAATGCGTTTGGGGAAGTGATATTTCAGGGAGGTATATTTTCCGGGATTATTTTCTTTGTAGCGGTATTTATCAGTTCACCGGCTGCGGCATTGTATGGATTGGCAGGTGCTGTTTTGGGCGCTTACCTGTCTCATATGAACGGAGAACCGATTGATAAAATCCACATGGGACTTTTCGGATTCAATGCGGTGCTTTCCGCCATAGTTTTCTCGGGATTTAAAAAGGCAGACGGAATTTGGGTACTGATGGCGGTCATCATTACCGTAGCCATCGACGATCTCCTGGTAGATCACAATACGCTCAATGAAGTAGGCGGCGTACTCACTTTTCCCTTCGTCGCTGGAACCTGGATCACCCTTTTAATTCAAAAAATATTTAAAACAAAGAAAATTGAGTAAGAGAGTTTTAGAGTCGGAGGGTGTGAGGGTTTTAGCGTATTAGGGTTTTAGAATGGGAGAGTTTTAGTGTGAAAAAAAACTTTACAATATCTCTTCCAGCCTCCTGATTCATCTTAAAATCTAAAGTCTGGTGTCTGATATCTGAAATCTGATGTCTATCACCTTGATTCCTGGCTCTTGTCTCTTAGTTCTCAATAAAAAATCAATAAAAAATGAAGATAACAAAAATAGCAGCCGTATTTCTGGCATTGGCTTTTAATGGAAAAATAGCAGCCCAGGAAACAGAAAAAAAACTGGCTATAAAAGATGCAGATGACCAATTTCCCATCGCGGATGTTCTGGTAAAATACAATCATGGAAACAGTCATACCCATTCCGGAACGGACGGAAGTTTTTCGATTCCGGCAGCAAGTCTTCCTGATACGCTGGTAATCAGCCGTCAGGGATATGATGAGGTAAAATGGGTCGTGACTAATGATGAAGATAAAAACAAAATTATTTTTTTACAGCATAAACCCTATCAGATTTCTGAGGTAGCCATCAATCACAGTTCGTTTTTATCAGCGATTACAAAGGTTGATTTAAATAAATTTCCGGTGAATTCTGCACAGGATCTGTTGAGAAAAGTTCCAGGATTATTCATTGCACAGCATGCAGGCGGCGGAAAGGCAGAACAGCTTTTCCTGAGAGGATTTGATGCAGACCACGGTACGGATGTTAGCGTGAATGTAGACGGAATGCCTGTCAATATCGTGTCTCATGCTCACGGGCAGGGCTATTCGGATCTGCATTTTGTGATTCCTGAAACGGTTAATAATATTGACTTTGGAAAAGGAGCCTACTATATGGACCGCGGAGATTTTAATACGGCAGGCTATGTTGATTTTCAAACGTATAATGGATTAAAAAACAGCATGATCAAGCTGGAAGGCGGCTCGTTCAATTCAAAGAGAGTTCTCGGAATGTTCAATATTCTGCATGATGATACAGGAAGGAAAAATGCTTACGTAGCAGCAGAGTACAATTATACGGACGGACCATTTGACGTAAAACAGAATTTCAACAGGGTCAATATTTTCGGGAAATACAACCAGTGGATTACCGATAAAGATTACTTCAACATCCAGTTCTCCACCTTTAATTCTTCATGGAATGCATCAGGACAAATTCCTGAACGTGCCGTAGACCAGGGAATCATCGGCCGGTGGGGAAGTATTGATCCTACAGAAGGCGGTAAAACTTCCAGAACCAATCTCCAAATGAGTTTTAAGCATATTATTTCAGATTCAGAACAGATTGATGCGATGGCGTTTTATTCAAAGTATAATTTTAATCTGTATTCCGATTTTACTTTGTATTTAAAAGATAAAGACCACGGCGACGAAATTCAGCAGACAGATGGTAGAAATATTTACGGCGCTGAGGTGAAATACACGAAAAGCTTTACATTGGGAAACTCTTCACTGAACTGGATCTCCGGAGTAGGGCTCAGAAATGATGATATCAATACATTACAGCTTAACCACGTCTATCACAGAGATCTTTTGCTGGACAGAAAAGCAGATGTAAATGGTACGGAAACCAATCTTCACGCCTATTCCGGACTGATCTGGAAAACAGGAAAATGGACTATTAATCCTGCTTTGAGGGTAGATCATTTTATTTTTAATATGCATAATTTGCTGGATCCCGAACAGCTTCCATCCGGACAGTCGAAAGAAGCAACAAGACTAAGCCCGAAACTTAATTTCTCCTATGCTCAAAACGATAACATCATGTGGTTCCTGAAAACCGGAATGGGCTTCCACTCCAATGATCTCAGAGTAGTTGTTCCGAATCCTGATCAGAAGACACTTCCGTATTCTATCGGTGGAGATTTCGGAGTGAGGCTGCATTTGTTCAAATCACTGATCATTACCCCTGCTTTATGGTATATGTATCTGCAGCAGGAATTTGTGTACGTCGGGGATGATGCGGTAGTGGAACCATCCGGGAAATCAAGACGTTTCGGGGCAGATCTGGGCGTTCGTTTCCAGCCGCTTGAAAATTTCTACCTTAATGCCGATATCAACTATTCCCACGCAAGATTCATCGAAGAAGAAAAAGGAAAAGATTACGTTCCACTGGCTCCGGTTGTAACGAGTACAGGTTCCGTGAACTGGGATTTTCTTCATGGTTTCTCATTGGGACTTCAATACAGATATCTGGGTTCCAGACCGGCAGTAGAAGATAACAGCATCAAAACAAAAGCCTATTTCGTCAACGATCTGATGCTTTCCTACAACCGCCAGAAATGGGGTGCCAATATTCAGGTGAATAATCTCTTCAATGTCAACTGGAATGAAGCTCAGTTTGCTACAGAAACCCAGTTAAAAGGTGAAGCAGAGCCCATCACAGATCTTACCTATACACCAGGAAGCCCGTTTGGGGTGAGAATGGGAGTGTATTATAAGTTTTAATTTAAAAAGTATAATTGTATGGTGTACAAAGTAAAAGGTAAATAGGGTGTCGTTAATCATATTTAACGACCAGGTATTCCCGAATGGCTTCCTATATATTCAATAGAAGCGGGCTTTAGCCAAATTATTTTTTCCAAGATTAAATCAGTATTATATGATTGATTAATATTACTTACCTTAATTTTACATTTTACTTTGTACATCCTACTTTTTACAAAAAATCCAATCAACCATGGAAGTACTATCCAATTTTCAGTATAAAAAGCTCTTTCTTCCGAAAATTACGGAGAAAATATTGGCCAATAATGCAGACATACAGCTTTACCGCCTCGAAAATTACCTTAAAGGAATTCTGATGCCGGTGATCCCGTACCGCACTACTTTTAATTTCATTATTTTCGTGACCAACGGGCATATCAGGCAGTATCTTGAAAATAAAGAATACCGGGCTGAAAAAGGCGGTGTGATTTTCATTAAACAGGGAACCATCACCGCAACGGTAGAACTTTCGGATGATATTGAAGGATTTTTTCTGGCCTATGAAAACAATATTCTCTCTGAACAGGAGCTGCCGAAACACAAAAGCAGCATCTTCTTTATGACCCCTTTTCTGAATCTGGACAGTCTGACCTACGGAACCATTACCCAGCTGCTTCCCATTCTTGAACAGGAACTGTGGCTGAACAATCTGAATATTAATGAAGTCGTAGTCACCATGTTGCATCTGATTCTCGTAAAAATGCTGAGTACAGATTCAGACAGCCATCATAAATCAGCGACACGCCCGATGGAATTGTCACTTCAGTTCCGGGATCTTCTGTTTAAATATCATGTCGTGGAAAAACGTGTGGCTTTTTACGCTGACAAATTGTCCGTGACAGAAAGCTATCTGAATAAATGTGTCAAAAATGTTACCCAAAAATCACCGAAACAGTGGATCAATGAGATTGATATTAATTACAGCAAAGCATTGCTTCATTCAAGCAAAGATATTGCAGAAATAGCTTACGAACTGAATTTCCATACGGCATCACATTTCACCCAGCTTTTCAAGAAAATCGCAGGAATTACGCCTAAGGAATACAGGATGCAGTTTTTGAAGAACAGGGTTTGATGAGTTCGGGTTTGAGAGTGGGAGAGTTTTAGGGTTTGAGCGTTTCGGGATACGGGTTCCGTGATTTGGATTTGGGAGAGTCAGAGGGTTTGAGAGTAGGAGCGTTTTAGGGTTTGAGCGTTTTTTGGTGTACGATAATTGAATTAAAGGATGAAAAATTTATACGGCGAGCTCAATAACTTCCCTCTTCGTGCTTCCCTCTTCCAAGCATAGATAGATGAATTGAAGCAGAAGATTAATTGTATGGCTTCCAGTTACTTTTCTCTTCACACTACCATCTACCATCCTTCCTACATTTTCTCGTTTTCCAGAATTTTCAGCACCAGTTTTTCCTCCTGGGTAAGGCTGGCTTTTCCATCGTTTTCTTCAATGTGTTCCAGTTCATCAATGTATTTTTTAATGGTGTTGTTTTCGTAAAGATTGATCACCAAAGGATGAACGTAGTATTTCCGGCAGACCGTACTGGTATTTCCGAGATGTTCGGCGACGATCTCCAAGGCCTCTTTTACCTTTTTTTTGTATTGGGAATCATTTTCAGCATACCCGATTTCCTTAAAAGCGATCAAGGCACTTACGGTTCCAGACCAGGTTCTGAAATCTTTGGCGGTAAAATCTTCTCCACTTATTTCCTTGATATAGTCATTCACCATTCCCGAGTCGATGGAATGGCGGTTTCCTTCATCATCAAAATATTGAAAAAGTTCCCTTCCCGGAATATCTTTACACTTCTGGACAAGCCTTGAAAGTCTCTTGCTTTTAAGATCAATACTGTGCATGATCCCTTTCTTTCCTTTAAAAGAGAAAGTCATTTTCTGACCGTTAATCTTCACATGCTTATCTTTCAGAGTTGTTAAACCGAAGGAGCCATACAATTTTTCATAAGCATTATTCCCGATACGGATATTGGTACGCTGCATCAGACTTACGATAAGTGCCAGTATTTTCCTCTTCTCAAAATTCCTTAAAGCAAGATCCTGCTCTACATGAAGTCGAATATCAGGCAATGCATACCCGAACTGAAGCATTCTGTAAAACTTGGTGTGATTTCTTAAAGCACTCCACAGAGGATGGTAGCGGTATTGTTTTCTTTGTTTTACATCAAATCCTGTTGCCTGAAGATGTCCGTTGTCCAAAGCGCAGATCCAGACGTTTTCCCAGGCAGGAGGTATGACCAGCTTATTGATCCGGGTGATTTCCTCTTTGTCTTTAAGTTTTTCACCGTCTTTGTAATACGAATACTTTTTTCCTGTTTTCTTACGCGTGATCCCGGCCGTTTCCGCATCGGTGGTATATACAAGATGTACCGCCTTTGCGGAGGCTTCGGGATCCTTCATGATCTTGACAATCTTTGAAGGCTTCAGGTGGGAAATAATCTCCAGGTCCGTATTCTTCTCCATAAAAAATGGTTAAGAGTTTTTACCCCTCGAAAAAATCAGAAAAAGGATGACTACAACTGCAACGACCAGGATAATTCCCCACCACATTCCAGCTTTGAAAATAGTTTCTATTGCTTCACAGCTTGTCAGTGTAAGCAATGTAAATAAAGTGATACTGTATAAGGTCAACTTTTTCATGATATAAATATTTTGATGTTATTAGATTCTTTGGTGGTCGGCTCTCCAGTTTTTGATAGACCGCTTGATCTCATCTCCGGAAATATTTTCTTTAAGGGCTCTGCCGAGAAGCTCTTTAAATTCATCATCATAAGCAAATCTCAGGGCAGCAATCTGACTGAATTTTAACTGATTTGCCACTTCATCGGATCTTTGTCCGAAAATTTCAAAATACCGCTGCTTAAATTCAAGCATCACCATCCGGTTTTGAAGTCCCAGCGCATAATGCTGTCTGGTCATAAAAGCAAGGTAGAAAAGCA
This sequence comes from Chryseobacterium sp. OV279, assembly GCF_900128945.1. Taxonomy (GTDB): domain Bacteria; phylum Bacteroidota; class Bacteroidia; order Flavobacteriales; family Weeksellaceae; genus Chryseobacterium. Next base: position 1,228,753 of record NZ_FQUD01000001.1, read on the forward strand.
GAAAAATGACAATCGAAAACAAGATCCAGGTCAGTTGATTTTCGGGATTGTCCCAAATTTTATAAATTCCAAAAATTTCAAGTATGATCAATATCGGAAGATAAATGAAATGATGGGGAGGATAAAATTTCCTGTGATTTTTATAATTCTGCTCGCTCATACGGTGAATAGTAGCAATAATCTTTCCAAAACTTTATATGTTTAGTCATATTGATGTTTTTGTGGTATGTAAATGTGTATTTTAATCAATATTGCCAATTATTTTTGGGTAATCATAATAATAAATAATGTTGTTCGCAAGAATCATTCATTTTGATTCGTAAAGAATAGATAAGAAACCTTCAGTTAGTGATCATTTGTGTTTAAAATAACAGTTGGTTTTTGGCAAGGACGCTAAGTTTTTATGTACTTTATATTGATAAGGCGCAAGGATTTCATCTCCGATACAATTGATTGTGTTATAATGCTACCTCTCACATTTCTTCATAGCTGAACTTTCTAGCTGAAAATCTTCGATTTTCTTGCGCCTTAAATAAGCGATCCAAGGAAAATCTTTGCGCCTTTGCGAAAACCAACAAACATCTGCTCAATCTCCAAAATCAGCGGGAGCTTAAAATTTAAAAATCAAAGCTTCCCAAAAAGCATTCCTAATCATTAAATAAAAACATCCCTATCCAAAGAAAAAAATAACAAATCATTAACTAAAATAGACACTGGATTTCATTTCTAAACCTCAATTTTTTCGTAACTTTCGGTGTTTAAAAAAGAAAAAGAATGACTTCAAAGGAAAAAGTTGTTGCACTTCGTGAAGAAATGCAGAAAAGTAATGTTGATGCATTTATAGTATATTCTGCAGACCCGCATATGAGCGAGTATCTGCCCGGAGAATGGCAAGAGAGATCGTGGCTTTCCGGATTTTTGGGATCTGCCGGTTTTGTAGTGATTACAAAAGATAAAGCGGGACTATGGACAGACGGAAGATATTTTACACAAGCCGCTCTTGAACTGGAAGGTTCCGGAATTGATCTTTTTAAAGATGGAATAGAAGGAACTCCCAACTATATCGACTGGATCATTTCTGAAATTCCGGCGGGTGGAAAAGTGGCGGTTAATGCTGTTGCCACATCAAATGCCAATTGGGAACTGCTTTCTCAAAAACTGCAGTCAAAAAATATAAGTTTAGCAGATCTTCCGTTATTAAAGGAAATCTGGAAAGACAGAGGAACCCCTTCAAAAAATCCAATTTTTGTACATCCTGTGGAGAGAGCCGGAAAATCGGTGACCGATAAACTGGGAGCCATCCGTCAGAAAATGGAAGACCAGGATGCTACGGTACATGTTATTTCAAGTCTGGATGATGTAGCCTGGACCTCGAATTTAAGAGGGAGTGATGTAGAAAGTAATCCTGTATTTTTAGGATACATCGTGATCACTAAAAATGATGCCGTATTATTCACAGATCTTGAAAAACTGGAAGTACCTGCCAGAAAGCAGATGGATGATTCCTTTGTGAAAATGATGCCTTACGAAGAGTTTTACAACTATCTGAGCGCATTCAAAAATGAAAAGGTATTGGTTTCTCCGAACAGCAACCAAATGATCTATGAAACGTTAAAAACTGACAACCAGTTTATAAAAGCTCCGGTTCCGGGTAATCTGATGAAAGCCCAGAAAAATGAAACTGAGCTGGAAGGATTCAGAACGGTTATGGTAAGAGACGGTGTAGCAATGGTAAAATTCCTTTACTGGCTGACGCATACTGCCGGAAAAGAAGCCATGAACGAATATTCCATCGGTAAAAAACTGGGAGGTTTCCGTGCAGAAGGTGAAAACTTTGTGGGGGAAAGCTTTGGAAGCATCGTAGGCTATAAAGATAATGGGGCGATCATGCACTATTCTGCAAAAAGCGAAGGAAGCAAAGACGTTACGAATGATGCAACCATCTTGGTAGATTCAGGAGGACAGTATCTGGAAGGAACTACTGATATTACAAGAACTTTAGCGTTAGGAGCATTTTCTGATGAGTTCAGAAGAAATTCTACTTTGGTGCTTCAGGGGCTGATCCGTTTATCTATGGTGAAATTCCCGAAAGGAACAAAAGGAGTTCATCTGGATGCGATTGCAAGACTGCCGTTGTGGATGGAAGGAAAAGACTTCAACCACGGAACGGGTCACGGAGTTGGAAGCTTCATGAATGTACACGAAGGTCCACAGAGTATCAGAAAAGACCTGAACGCTCAGGATCTTCTTCCGGGAATGGTATGTTCCAATGAACCGGGATATTATCTGGAAGGAAAATACGGAATCCGTCACGAAAACCTGATCGCTGTAAAAGAAGCAGAAAAAACAATTCACGGAACATTCTATGAATTTGAAACCCTGACTTTCTGCCCGTTCTTTAAAGATACGATTGTAAAAGAAATTCTTTCTGAGGAGGAAATTGCATGGTTGAACAGCTATCACAAAACCTGTGAGGAAAAATTAGGCCCTTATCTCGAGGGAGAAGTTAAAGAATGGTTCCTTGAATTGGTGAGCCCGCTTTAACAAGATGAATGGTGGAAAGGTCAATTGTGAATAATTAATTGTCAATTTTGATAAGACTAAAAGATTGAGCGTTACCCTTTAACCATCGGATTTAAACTTTGAACATTAATAATTGTTAGATAAATTCTTGAAGCCCTGCGGATTCCTCTGCGGGGCTTTTTCATGAATACAACCGTATTTTCACGGATATAATTTTAGGGATTCCCCTGACAGAAAGCGATACGGCGTGGTCTATCTTTGCATCAGTAACAAGACATCATTCATAACTTCATATACACTTAGTAAATTCAAAGCAGATAAAACCATTTCATCCTGAAGTGGTTTTATTTTTTATCAAAAAACAGATCAATAAGGATAAAACGCCCGCTTAATCGAATCAATGCAATTGATTCCCTCTTTGCCTACTTAAAATATGCAGCCTTAAGATTCCTCTTTGCGTTAAAATAAATAGATGAATGAACGTAACTGAATTTAAATCGAATAAATAAGTAAACATTACAATTTTAAGAATCTTACAATTCTGATGAATGCAATGGATATATATGATGATACTAGAATCTCACGCAGATTAATCAGATGATGCAGATTTTTACTTTTTTTAATCTGCTCTATCTGTATCATTTATAAGGAAAAATCCAATTATTAAGATTCTGTGTTAAGGTTTTAAGAATATTAAGTTTTAGCTTCGCTTTAAGACGTACAACTTAATAAAATCATTTGATTTTTCTTAACTAACCTTACATTCTTCATTGATCTTAATGTTTCAAAAAGCATGAATGAGATCTGCATGATCAGAGAAATCTGCGAGAGGCCATCAATACTACTTTTGCGGATCATCTCTGATTTGTTTAATTTCGCTGAAAACTATAGAAAACCAGACGGAATTCTAAGTTCTAATTTTGAAACCATGGTAGAAGATTTTTTCCGAAGCTTTAATATATTCTCCGAAGTTGAGATCAAAGAGTTCTTACAGCTTTTTGAAACCAGAAAAGTATACAAAAACGACTTTTTTGTACAGGAAGGCGAAAAATGTAAAGAAATCGCATTTATAGTCTCGGGGATTTTCCGTTCCTATTATATTTCAGATGAAGGAAAGGATATGACCTACTGCTTACGGTTTCCCAACCAGCTGATGGCAGGCTATTCGTCATTTATTTCAGACTGTCCCAGCAGGGAAAATATGCAGGCCATTACCGATGCTGATCTGATGGTTTTAAAAAAAGATGCGGTAGATCATTTGGTAAAAGATGATCTTAACTGGACAAGGTTTCTCAAGATGATCGCCGAACAGGAATATCTGGAATTGGAGAAAAGATTTTTTCAGCTCCAGAGAGACACTGCTGCACAGCGGTATGAAGCTCTGTTGGGGAATCAACCGGATTATGTTCAGAAAATCCCTTTGCAGTATCTGGCTTCTTATCTGGGCATTACCCAAAGGCATCTTAGCCGGATCAGAAAAGAAGTCACCATCTAAAACAAAATATATTTTCTAAACAACGGATTTGAGAGAGAGTTATGAGTTATGAGTTATGAATTTCAGGGTGTTTTAGGTTGCTGGTTTATTAGTTGCTGGTTGCTGGTTTTTAGTTGCTGGTTGGTAGTTAAGCTAATAAATAATCGTCTGATGTCTTGTGTCTGATATCTGACGTCTGAAATCTCCATTCAAATATTCACCATTCACTTGCGAAGCAAAATTCATCATTGACATTCTTAATCTCAGTTGAAAGTCTGATGTCTGAGGTCTGATGTCTGAAATCTGACATCTAATAATCCTGTTTCTTGACTCTTATTTTCAAGTCTCCATTCACCATTCACTTGCGAAGCAAAATTCACCATTGACATTCTTAATCTCAGTTGAAAGTCTGATGTCTGAAATCTGGCATCTAAAAAAACGTCTTAACCCAAACTCACTTTAAATAAAAACCTGTAAAGATTTAATTCATGGTTTTCGTTTTAGACATTTGTCCTACACCAGAGTGAAGCAGCTTTATAATTTTGTAAAAAAAATAGATGGAGCACAATATTCTGGTTATTGGAGGAAATGGTCTGGTAGGTAAAACCATTATCCGTATTTTAAAATCGAGAAACCCGCAGGTACCTGTTTTAGTGGGTGGAAGAAAAGGAGGGAGGACAGAGAATGACCTTAAGATCGATGTGACTGATCCTGGGACTTTTCAGGTGATTTCTGATAAAAAAATAAGTCTGATTATTCTTTCGGTGAATGATCAGTCGGATCATATTCTTAAGTTCGCTATTGCCAACGGAATCGATTATTTGGACATTACAAAACCTACTCCTGATCTTGTCAGAGCTTATGATCTGGCTAAAGAAAGTACAGTAAAAAGCCGAATTGTATTCAGTTCCGGATGGATGGGAGGCATTGTCAACGGTTTATTGAAAACGCTTGCAGAGACTGCAGATATTAGGGAAGTGAAACTTTTTGTCTATTATTCGGTGAAGGATCTTGCGGGAGAAAGCTCAGCACACTTTATGGCTGAAAACGTGGCGAAACCTTTTATTCGGTATGAGAACAACCGCCGCGTTCCGATCAAACACTTCTTAGACTCTGAAAAATTTGATTTCTCTTTTGGAATCGGGAAAAGGGAAGCGTATAATTTCGATGTACCGGATCTGTATATTTTGAATCAGATTGAAAAAGTTCCTTCTGTCAGTGTAAAAATGACGTACAATTCAAAGTTGATAACCTGGCTTTTAGGAGCATTTCAAAAAATAAAACTTTTCAATATTCTGTCATTAAAGGAAAGAAAAATGATTTTCGGATCGAGTGGAAATGGCGATCAGTCTGTATTTGAAATTATGGTAAAAACATCGAGCGGGAATAAAAAATTAAGTCTGCAAAGTACAAAAGGACAGGCGGAATTAACGGCTCTTTCTGCCGTACTGCACACAGAAGAGCTGTTGAAAAATTCCCATGAAAATAAGATTTATTTCAGTCATCAGTTGCACCAACCTCTGTCGCTTCTGGAGAAATTAAAGGCCTACGAAAGCATCAACATACAATCTGGATCATGAAAAAAATAGTCATTATCAACGGACATCCCAATAAAGATTCCTTCAATTTTGGAATTGCTGAAGCTTATAAAGAAGGAGCTTTAAACGTTGGAGCAGAAGTGAAAGAGATCACAATAGCTGAATTAAATTTTGATCCCATTCTCCATTTTGGATACCAGAAAAGGATGGAACTGGAACCGGATCTTTTAAAAGCATGGGAAATGATCCAATGGGCAGATCATCTGGTATGGATTCATCCCGTTTGGTGGGGCGGATTGCCTGCATTGATGAAAGGTTTTCTGGACCGGCTTTTTCTTCCGGGATTTGTCTATCAGTACAGAGAAGATTCCGTTTGGTGGGATAAGCTTTTGAAAGGAAAAACGGCACATATTATTACGACGCTGGATCAGCCGGGATGGTATTATTGGCTGTTTTATGGAAAACCGAGTGTGAATCAGCTGAAAAAATCGACGCTGGAATTCTGTGGGGTGAAGCCTGTGAAAGTAACTTATATTGGAATTGTAAGAAACTCTACAGAAGGGCAACGGGCGCAATGGCTTCAAAAAGTGAAGGAGTTGGGGAGACGGCTTAAATAAACTGTCATTGCGAGGAACGAAGTGACGAAGCAATCTCATTTCAAACAATTTAAAATGTGTTTTTGGTCTCGCGCAGATCTTGCTGATTAAGCAGATTTTTAAACACGAATATCACGTATGTTTTGCACAAATGGTCACTAATCTGAGATAGCTTTAATAATGGTAATAGAATTAAATTTTATCTCCGATAAAATCTTTGCGCCTTAAAAACAGGATGCAAATTAAATAAAAAACCTTGCGCTTTTGCGATTACCAACAATAGATTGATATAAATCCCAAAAGCGCGATCACAGCCATAGACAATCTGTATAAAAGACTCCTTCAGAAATTAGCCTGAAAAATCGTAAATTTGCCGTATGAATAACGATACGATTTGCGCACTGGCTACGGCCAATGGAGTAGGAGCTTTAGGCATTATCAGAGTTTCAGGGAATGATGCTTTACCGATGGTTCAGAAAAGTTTTCCGGGCAAAAAACTGGAAAAGCAGCAGTCTCATACCATTCATTACGGTTATTTTATGGATGGAGAAGAAGCGATTGATGAGGTAATGCTTTCTATTTTTCTGGCTCCGAAAAGTTTTACGACAGAAAATTCTGTGGAAATTGCTTTTCACGGCTCGCCTCATATCGGAAAACGTATTCTGGAAACCCTGATCAAAAATGGGGCAAGAATGGCAAAAGCCGGTGAATTTACCCTTCGTGCATTCATCAACGGAAGAATTGATCTTTCGCAGGCAGAAGCTATTGCGGATGTCATTGCGTCTGAAAATGAAGCTTCCCGAAAAGTGGCCATTAACCAGTTGAAAGGGGGAATTACCAATGAAATATCGATATTGAGAACAGATCTTCTCAATTTTGTTTCCCTGGTCGAGCTTGAACTGGATTTTGCTGAAGAAGATGTAGAATTTGCAGACCGTTCAGCGCTTAATGGGCTATTAGATAAAATTGAAGTGAAACTGGATTCTTTGATTGAAAGTTTCCAATACGGAAATGCCATCAAAAACGGAACTGCGGTGGCCATTATCGGAAAACCGAATGCAGGGAAATCTACCTTGTTGAATGCCCTGTTGAAAGAAGAGAGAGCCATTGTGAGCAATATTGCCGGAACCACCAGAGATACGATTGAAGAAATTCTGCATATTAAAGGTCATGCGTTCCGTCTTATTGATACAGCCGGACTTCGTGAAACGGTAGATGAAATTGAAGCCATCGGCGTAAAGAAAGCCAAAGAAAAAGTGGAGGGCGCTAATATTTTGGTATATCTCGCAGATGCGGCTACCGAAGACTATTCCGAAGATATTGAAATGATCAGATCCTTACAGAGAGACGATCTGAAGCTGATCATCTGTGCCACGAAAATAGACGAAGTCCTGCCTCCAAAATATGAAGCAGTAGAAGCTGTTTTCAGAAGTGCCATCAGCCAGGACTTTGATTTTATCAGAATCTCAGCGGTAGAAAACCAAAATATACAGGATCTTAAAAATGAACTGTCTTCCTACGTTGAGCAGTTAAAATCCCAGGAAAATAACGTAGTCATCACGAATCAAAGGCACTTTGAAGCCCTTCGCAAATCTCTGGATGCGACCCATAAAGTAAAGGAAGCCATTTCCTTCCAGATCTCTACAGAATTGCTGGCTTATGAACTGAGAAACGCCTTAGAGCATCTTGGTGAAATATCCGGTGAAGTGACGAATGATGAGGTGCTGGGGAATATTTTTTCGAAGTTTTGTATCGGAAAGTAGACTATGTTTTAGATTGTATATAGATTACAATTGCAACAATACAAAAAACCCTTTAAATGTAATGTTTAAGGGGTTTTTTATTTGTCTCTTGTTTTGTTTTAAAATTTAATGTTGCATAATATATACATTATATTCGTTTCTATTTCGTTTCTATGAATTTAGTTTGGAATAAAATTTGTTATTTCATCGTTAAAAAATGTTACATTTTGAAACAGCAGGAAACATGGAGAAACAATGTGAAACATTTTTAGGGAGAATTTAGACGTTATGGAAGTCAATAAAATTTGTCAATTCTGCGGAAATAGATTTGTAGCCAAAAAGACTACAACAAAATGCTGTTCCGATGACTGCGCTAAGAAATTCTACAAAAAGAGAAAGCGTGATGAAAAGATTCAAGCGAGTGATAAGGATTTGGAAGTACAAATTAGAGGTTATGATATTGAAGAAATTCAAAAGAAAGATTACTTATCAATCAAAGAAGTTATGATTTTACTCAATATTAGTAGAACATCAATTTATCGAATGTTAAAAGATGGCAGATTAAGCAAATTAGATGGCTTTAAATCGGTTAGAATTAGGAAAGTAGACTTAGATGTTCTTTTTATACAAAAAGCCGAAAATAACGAAGAAAAACAATATAATTTACCATATTTCTGCGATGATAATTATTACACTATTAATGAAGTCATAGACACATTTAAAGTTAGTTCAGGTTCATTTTATTATTTGTGTAAAAAACATAATATTCCTAAAATTCCAAAAGGTAAAAATGTGTATGTTCCCAAAAACTTAGTAAATACAATTTTCAATAATGAGTAAGAAAGTAACTGTACTGAAAAAACTTGTAAAAGGCAACAAGAGTAATTTATCTTTAAACTTCTATCCGCCTGTTTTCAATAGAAAGACAGGGAAATATACACGTTATGAAAAGACCAGTTATTTTTTATATAATGATTTTCAGAGTGAGGCCGTTTATTATACAGATACAAAAGGTAAAAAGCAATCAAGAGTTGAAATTATTACAGATAAAAAAGGTAGTCCTAAAAAATTAACATTAACTCCTGCTCAAAAACTTCATAATAAAGAAGCCTTAGAAATGGTTGAATTATATAGAGCAAAAAGGTTTAAAGAAATTACAAAGCCTGATATTTATACAGAAGCGGAGCTGAAAACATTAGAATTAGCTGAAAATAAAAAGAAAATATTTACAGAATACTTTAAAGAGAAAGCAGAAAACGCAACTAATTCAGTTGGCGCTTGGAAAGCTTGTTACGGGTATTTTGTCAAATATTATAATAATGTCCTTTTCAGTGATATTAATAAAACTTTAATCGAAGATTTCAAAAATAGATTACTTGACTCATATCAGCTAAAAAGTACCAAACATAAACTAAGAAGAAACTCAGCGGCAAGTTATTTTATTCGATTTATACAAGTGTTAGAAATGGCTTATGAAGATAATTATCTATCACAAAATTTTAAGGGACGTATTGGCTGGATTGAAGAAGAGGAAGTCATGAAGAATTTTCTTACAATTGATGAGTGTAGAACTCTATTCACAACAGAATTTTCTGATGAAACATTAAGAAGATACTGCATATTTGCATTCTTAACAGGTCTTCGTTATAGTGATATTAATAATTTAACATGGGAAGATGTTGTTGTAAGAGATAAGGTAAGTTACATATATTTCAGAATGCAAAAAACATCGGCATTTCAATACCATCCTATTTCAGAAGAAGCTGTAAATTTAATGGGAGATAGAACTAAAAAATCAGATTTTGTTTTTGATAGAATTGCATATCATTCACTCAATGATAATTTGAGGAAATGGCTTTTGAAGGCAGAAATTGATAAGAAAGTTACTTTTCATAATTTTCGAACATCCTATGCTGTTACACAATTAGAAGCCGGAGCAGATATATATCTTATTTCAAAAATGCTTGGTCATAAAAATGTAACTACAACCGAGATTTATGCTAAAATAGTGGATAAAAGAAAAGTAAGTACAATTAATAATATAATATTGGGAATATGATAGAATTTTTACCTGTTATAGATAATGATTTTGATTTCTCTCCGCTATTTCAATATTTTGAAGAAGGGAATAAAGACGACGAAAAATTCGATGTATACCCTTTTTCAAAGTTTCGTTATTTCTTTTGGAATAAAGAAAGTTTACGTCCAAAAGGTTTAAATATTGATGAGACGAAAATAGAGAACTTTGATATGTTTAAAAATATCTTCATTAGAGGTGATTACTTTTATCTTATAGCATATCATTACTTTATCAATGTTAAAGAATATGAATTTGAGTATAAAGTTGAAGGTAAGATGAGAATTGAAGGTGAAGACGGAGAACTTAAAATGGTTTCATTTTTTGAACCTTTATATAATGCTTTGTTAAAAGAAAAGACAAAATCACAAACTTTGCTTCGGCATGAGTATATCCTGTCAAAGAATAAGTTTAACTATATTAACAAACTTACTAAACTTTTGTTGATTGATTATAATGATTTAGATGGCGCAATTCGCAAGGAAAAAAATGTATTTTCCAAATATGGAATTGCTGTTAAAGAGATCTATTTAGATATTTTTCGTGATTTCTACTCTAATTTTGTTGATTATTTATCTAAAGATAATTTTAATGCTTTAAAAAGACTTGTTTACCCATCTAAAAAAGAAATTCAATCTTTTCAGATAGAAAATAGACCTAATTTTAAAAAGGGATTAACTGATGAAGCGAGAGAAGTTGTAATAAATTCAATTAAAAGCAGCTTGATAAAGAATGGCTTTATTGCAAATGTAACAACTTATGAACAAATTGATGATTTGTTCAATAATCGAAGAAGAGAAAGGGATAGAATTATTTGGCTTAAAACACCTTCATTACTAAAAAGTTTTTATAAAGTTTTGAATGATAAAAATATTATTACTTCAACAAATAACACACATTGGAAAATTTTATCCGATTTTTTCACCTATCAAAATAATGCTGAAGTAAATTCTGATAAGCTAAAAGATTTAAAATATTCAACCAATCAATCAGATGTTTTGAACTTAGAAAATTGCTTTAGAATTCTTGATGAAATAGTAAGCATAAAATAAGAAACTCCTACTTTGTATTTTTTATAAAAAAATTACATTTTATTAATAAAATCAGGTATTATAAATGAATTGATATTTCATTTAAAAAAATAATTTATTGATTACTAACTATTTAAAACTCCTATTGTAAAGTGGGAGTTTTTTTGTTTTTGGCACAATTGCTAAATTCTTGATGCACTCGTGACATGAACAATAATGTCATGACGGCGAAATCCAGCCATAACGAAAATTTCGGTTATATAATCGAAAAATTGGTGCAAAAAATAGTAAGCAAACTATTTTCTGTTTATGTAACAAGATTAGATATTGTTAGCCGTATGGCTCATACCAAGGAAATTTTAACCACAAAAGAGGTTGCTGAGCTTCTTGGAATGAATGAAAGAGTTGTTAGAGACAAAATTAATTCTGGATTGATTCCAGCGTACAAACCTGAATTTGCAAATAAATTTCTTGTATTGAGAAGAGATTTAATGAAAGAGATTATGTCTGGACAGCAATATAAATCTCTTTCAATGATAGAAGCAGAGGTAAATCGTGGATTTGATAGTAGAAAATATGTTTAATCTTAATTCTTACAGACATGATAGATTACATCAAAGCATATTTTCCTGATAAAAATGAAATTTTTGAAATAATGAAAGAAAATTACAATCTCGAAAAAATTAGCTATTCACGATTTGATAAAGTTAGGAATGAATCTGTTTTGTATGAAACATACAAAAGGGAATTTGAAAATATGGAACTAAAAATCACCAATCAAGGTGCATATATTCACAATTCCTTACATCATTTTTATAATAAGTTTGTGCATAACATTGATGGGAATTATAATGATTTTAGTCGCTCTGCGATTGTAAACTCTATTGATTTTTTGGAGGAACAAATTAAGTTTTCTCCTGAAAATCTACACCTTTCACAAAGTTTAGAATTTGGTTTGAATTTAAGATTACCTTTTGATTTAGACCACTTTATTCTTAATGAATGTGTGCTTTATGATTTTTGTCCTGCTTCAAAATTACCCCCACCAAATAATGAACAAGTATATAAAGAATTTGAAAAAGGTAATTATAGATTGAAAATTTATCATAAAGGCAGGCAACAATGTAATGGAGAGAATATTTTGAGGGTTGAAGTTAAGTTTTTAGATAAAAGGGAATTTAATAAAAATGGAATTTTTGTGCTAAGTGATTTGGAAGATAGGGATAATCTTATTTTCTTGTATGATAAACTATACAATCTTGTGAAGTTTAAGCTAATGTGTATAGATGATATTGAAAACAAACAATTCACAAGCTACAAGAAAAACAAGCTTTACAAATATTGCACCCATAAATTCTGGTCAGAATTGGGTGACGATAAATTTAAAATTGAATCAAAAAAAGTCTATCCGTATTTTGATAAAAATAATTTATTAGAACACAAAAATACATTGTTAGACCTTATGAATAACAAGTTTGAAGAGTTATTAGATAGTTAGTTTACGGACATTGTATAAGTAAACGTAATGGTTATTAGCTATATTAAAACAGGCTTGTTTTGAGCCTGTTTTATTATTCAAACTTTTCAAATGTTTCTGTATTTTTGTCATACTTTGCAAGTAGTGTTAGTTCTTTTATTTCATCATTTGTTGTATCGAAGAAATGTGCTTTATTAGCAACATCAATAACGACACTTCCACTATACTGTCCATCATTAAAGGAAATTGTTTGAGCTTTAATTTCTCCACTTGAAAGGTTTTTGTACTCTTTTGTTTCTGTTTCAGCACTTATAAATTCATATTTAATTTTTGCATGACAAACTAATTGATTAACAATAATTCTTTCATTTTCAAATTCAAAAAATATTCCCTCAAAATTGACTGCAAACTGAATTTGGTGTTCAGTTGTATTATCTTTTAACCAATTATTAAATGCTTGCCACCCAATATATTTCCAATTTGGAATGACGGTTTTTTCTAATAAATCATATAAAACAAGTTTTTCTCCTGAAATTGAAATTAATTGTAACTCTTGAATATTATTTATTTTAATTTGTGACAATTTTGGATTCTCATCACAATAAATTTCCTCAATTCCAAAACCATGAAAAACAGGGTTTATTCGTGATATAGGAAATAATATATTATTAGCATTCTTACTAATGTCATCAAAAGTATAGAGACTGATTCCAAAAGATTTAGCAGCATCAATTGCATCCTTTTGAAATCCGACTTGAGATACAAAGATTTTTTTATTGATTGAAGGTATTCTTAAACACTTGGAATTAAATGCTTCAATTTTTTCAACAGAAACTTTATTGCTATATTCTTTACATTCAATTGCAATCTTAATATCAAAGTTATTTATTGTTGATTCAATTAAAATATCTATTTCTCTTTTGTTACCACTTTCATTTGGTATTTTATAATTACTAAAAATTTTTGTTCGAGGATTAGTTTTATAGACTTCTTCAACAATTCTTATTAGTTTTTCTAAATTTTTACCATCTTTCATTATAGTTCTAATATTATTTAAAATTATTCTTCCTGTCTAGGCATTACTATGTATTTTACTTGTTGTTCAAACTGATTACACTGAAAGGTTTCATATATATTGTATGAATAGCTATTATCAAGCATTTCATTAATAAATATATTGATAGCTGTTTCTATAGTTTTCTCTCCATTTTCAAATGGATAAGTTATAATTGGTAATCTTTGATCCTCATCAATATCACCTTTAATGACTATCTTTTCAAAAAACTCTAATGCTTCTGGTGTATTTGTATGAAAAACTCTACCAAAGTTGAATGGCGGGCTTTCTAATTTTGTACACTCACTAAAATCTTCCAATATTTGTAATTTTACATTGACCACAACATTAGCAGTTTCTAATCTTACAGGTATTTCGATTATATTTTCATTATGTGAATATATCTTTTGAAAAACTCCAGAGAACTCTGATCCTGTATCAACATTAGAACTTTTGAGATAAAACTTTTTTTGAAAGCGTTCCTGCAATGCTTTATGTAGAATACTTCTCAAAATTTCAGAGTTATTTTCTAATAATCTAAAGTTGTCAATATTTCTAGTTACTTCAATCCCTCCTATAATATGTTGGTTATCATTTGTATTATTAAATGATATGCTGAATTGATAATCGATATTATTAATATTTTTTTGTATTTCCATATTAAAATTTTTAAAATTTACTATCTATTTGTACCTCCCTTACTAGTCCATTTAGAAGGCTTTCAAATGCTTCACTTTGCGATTTCCCACCAGATATTTTATAAATAAGTTCTTTCAGTTCAAATTTAAAAGCTAGCCCACTTCTTGGATTGTACAGTTGTCCACATTCCCAGTTTGTTTTATCAGACATCTGTTTTAAAGCAAAATATATAAGTAATTGTTTTAGATCACTATTCTTAAAATTTCTATTGACTGTTTTAATCTCAACAATAGTATTATCTATTAATAAATCAGCTTCTAGGTTGGGAATAAATCCATATCCTTTTAATGTTGGTCTAAAAATTATTTTTTCTGAATTTTGCTTACTTATAAACTCTAAAGTATTATTTGAAATTTTTTCAATTTCATTAATTTCAACTTTGGTTAAAATAAGATCTTCCTCTTTATAATTTCCATTTTTCCAGATTTTACTTGCAACTTCCTTTGTTGTATTTAATAAAGTTTTATTGTCTGATAAAACAGTTTTAAGTTTTTGCTTCGATGTAATCACTTGTTCAGATAAAGTAAATGCAATCTCAGAAACAATATCATAGCGAGCTTTTTGAAGTGAAGGGATAGATATTCTATTTACTTCAGTAAGCTGAGTACCATTTACCATTCTTATAAAATTAGGAGTCAAAAATGGAAAACTTTGTTTCCAAATAGGTGAAAATTTTTCAGCAATCTCTCTTTCATTTATCATACTAAAACAGGTTTTGTTGATTGTTTTCTATCTGCAAACCAATCTCTCATTAATACTTCTTCTTTACTAAATAAATTCTTATTATGATCTCTCCAATGTTTGCCTTCATCTCCTAGATAATAAGATGAATATATAATTGATCTTCTTTCCCACATTGTAAGAGTCGTGAACTGACTTTTTATATCTCCAAGCCAAAAATCACAATCCCAATTTGTCATTGCTACAATTATTTGTCTTTTTAATAAGTGATTAGTTTCTGTTTCAAAAAGGTTAATGAAAATAGTTTCTTTAGCAGGAGAATGCCTTAATGAAAGTATTTGAACAATATAATTTAAATTTATTTCAATCTTAGTTAAATAATTTTCTTCAGCAAATAACTCTAATAAGGCACTATCAACAAAATCCTTTCCAGCATCGATTAAGTCATCATAAATACTCCTAACTGCTCTGATTATAGTTGTAAAAACAGGAGATAGATTTAATAAATTATTACTATCTAGTAAAATTTTTACTGCATTTACTTGGTTTTCTTCTGTCAAAGCTTTTATTGAATTTATCGCTTGCTTGGTAACTGTTTGATCAATTCTGGTTTTGTTTACTTCTCGGGATAATATTCCAATAATATCTATTTGACGGATTGATTGTTTAATAGTTTCATAGTCCTCATCAGCTGTAGCCGAGTAAGGATCAAATCTAATAGAAATGTTTAATAGTTTTTGTTCTTCTTCAGGATTATCTATTTCATCAGATATAGGATCTAAGAAATAATGAATTTCTCTAAATTCCTCCGAAGACATAATCTTTGTTTTATCTTTTTGAAGACTAAGTTGAGCATTTGATAATTTTTCGGACAAAAGAATTAAAGTTTTATATGCTTCGGATTCACTATTACAAAAGATTGTGTAGTCATCAACATACCTACAAAAAACAATACCCTTCGCTTTCAAGTTAAGATCTGTATTGTTCAAAGCCAATTCAGCTAAAATTCTTGATGCAGGTCCACCAACGGGTAATCCATACGATATAGTTCCAGAAAAGATGCTTAATAACTTCAATATTCTTTTAGGAATATCTGTAGTATCAATTTTTTTTAAAGCATTTTCAAGCTTATGATGATTTATTCTTGGGTAAAAATTAGATATATCAGTTTGTAAAACATAATCAAACTGTTTGGAATATTCTACACATTGTTTTTTATAGTCTATCCAATTTGCGTCTTTAAATAATGAACTTTTTTTTGCATTCCATTCGTACCTGTAAGAAAAAACATTTTTTTCTGTCTCATTAATTCTTTTATTTTCAATCTTTTCCGCTAGAGATATTACTATTCCCAAATAATATGCATTCCAAAAAGGTTCAATTAATGTTGCTTGTCGAAATCCATAATACCCTACTTGACTAAGTGTTTCGAGATTGATTGGAGGAGAAAGGGATAAAGATTGTTCAAAATTTTTGTGGTAATCCTCTAGTATATCTAAACATTGTTCCAGCTTGTCTTCAAAAAGATATCTTTCAAAAGGGAAAGGAAATATATCTGTATCTCCGTGTTTAATGATATTTAATAAAGCTTTTTTAAAATTTTTTCTCATTCAGGGTTATTTTTTTGGATAAAGTTTTCTAATTTAAATAAAAATTCTATTTTTTTACTAGGTATTTTTACGGTATTCGTATAAAACTGAAAAAACCTGTCATAGACAGGTTTTGAGGTATTTAGCAATTTCCTTTTTTGAAATACTTTTTCAATACATTGATTGCGAGTTTCAAACCTAGCATAAGGGAATAAGCGCTTCCAATGTACAAAACGAGGTACGCCGTGAGCATTAAAATAAGAGATACATTATCCAAAATGCTATACTGCTTAAATTCAAATGGTGGAATACACGCTCTCTGAAATTGTAGTATCATTTTGCGTTATTAAAAGGATTTTTCCCTTCGCGCATAAACACTGTTCCCATTTTTTGATACTGGACAGGTTGTCCTTTTACACAAACCGTATAAATCCCACTACCAAAACTGTTTTGCGCTCGAATAATGATTACTTCTTTTTCATCAACACCATTGTCTATGGCAACAAATTTCTTTAATCTGTTATTTTTTATTGGTTCTTTGAAATCTTTTGGTAAATCACACTCTTTAACGTTTGGTGATTCTTTTGATTTTTCTTCCTGTGCAAAATAAAATATTGGTAATACGACCATTAAGGTAAAAATTAATTTTTTCATTGTAATTATTTTTGATTGTTAATAATTGTCTTATTTGATAAATTCTTCTCTCTGTTTTGAAGCTTCGGCGTAGCTGTCGAAAACAAGGATTTTTCTCTGTCTGATATTCATTCCTGTAGGAACAGCACCGTCCTTATATAATGTTTTCTCGAACTCATCCATTTTTCTGTACTTGGCATCTTCACTTACGTCAATCATTTCAATAACATCACTTCCAATACTTTGATAGCTAGACATATTTTCTTTGGTGAGTATAGAGTCACTATTAGGGGCTATAATAGCCCAGATAATAGCATATTTTGGCTTTATTGGCTCGATTGCTGGAATATCATGAATATTGTCTGTAGAGTCGTTATAATCATTTATAACGTCTTGATAGGAGTTACCAAAATTAATGGAGTCAGTATTTGTATAGACATCATCCCAAGTATCTCTTTTTTTACAGCAAACTATTGTGCAAAAAATCATTAATAAGTAGACCTTTTTCATAGTACTTATTTTTCAGATATTACTGCTATGATTCCAAGCAGAATGAAGTGCCCAATGTAGGATAAAATTCCCCAGACAATCATAAATCCGATTGCTCCGATAAACGATTCTGGCTCAGTCCAATTCCATGATAGAACTCCTGAGCCGATAATTACGACTGCATAAAGAATAAATGCTAATACAGGTAGGCATCCGTTGTCATTTGTGTTGCTCATATTTTTTGTAAATTTCGTTTGGTTTTGGGCAAAAAATAAAGCGTGGTACTGAAGCCAATCTGTTACTGAGGTACTAGGATACCCGACAACCAGAAAGACTTAGCCCACGCCCGTATGGAGCATGAGCGTAAATCAATCGGATTTGGTTGTCTTGAAGATTCCTAGTTTTCAGTAACCAATGCGATAGCTTTACGCTTTTATTCTTTGATGTTATTCTAAAATAGCATGATAGCCTTTTAGATAAATTTTTCTATATCAATAATTAAACCGTTTTTAAATATTTATAGTTTGCAAAAATGATAAAAAAATATGAGATTCATAAATGATTTTGATAAATTCTTTAAACATCACTTTTTAATTTAAGATAGAGTTACTTAGGTGAGTTTTCTATAAATCTATTGCTTATGGTATAGTCTTAATTATTGTATCAATATCAGTAATCATAAATCTGAGCATATCCCAATCTTTTAATTTTGTATTTTTATTATATACATCCTTTCTTATGCTTAATAAGAAATTAGCAAATTTTTTCATAGTTTGGTTTGGATTGTCAGATGATTCTCCGCTATAAAACCCTTGCATCATTTCATTATATGCATTTACCATTTCGTCTGAGCCAAAAGTAATAAGATTAAATCCTGCCTTTCTATAATCAACTGAAGTAATCTCATCAAGAGCCTTGTCTTTCATCTTTTGATTTTCTTTTGCTGCAAAAAGAGTTATAAATGGATTTAAGATTTTGTTATATGTTTCAATTCTTTTTTCTAAAGCTCTATCTTCAATAGCTTTTAATTCTTCTTTTTGAGTTTTAAGGAACCAGCTAATTAAACCTCCTATAAAAACTAGTACAGGCGCTCCAAGAGCAGTGATTAGAGTAAGAGTATTTTGATCGTTCATACAAATAAATGTTAAAGTTATATATTTTGTAGTAAGTTTTAACTGCGTAAGTATAATGAAAAAGCTCAATTCATCCTATGGGGTTTTCCACATATTTTATAATTTTTTGAAAATTATTCAAATTCTTTTTATATGTCTCGATAGGGTACCCATAGTAGTCTTAGGGGGAGGGGGTAAGGCGAGTTTTTGCTATCCCCCCCCACCTTTGAAAAGCCATCCAAAAGTTTTCTCACGGTATAAGAACCTCATCACTTTTTTGAAGATTTTTTTTAGACTACAATCCAAAGTTAGAACAGGTTTGAAGAGATTTTCTACGAATTCAAAATATTTATGCTATTTCATTGAATATCACCCTATTTTTATAACATTTGGCATAGTTTTCGACTACTATAAACCAACAAAAAACCCCATCAATACTACTAATATTGAATGGGGAAGTGTAAAAAATTCTAACGCTAATTAAAACTTATCTACAATGACAAAGTTACAAAATTGTTTGGAGGACTTCCAAATCTATGTGGGTACTTATGGCAAGTACAATTCAGGAAGCATCTACGGTGAATGGCTTCAACTTTCAGATTATTCAGACTATGACGAGCTTTTAGAAGCTATGCGGGAACTACACCAAGACGAGCAAGACCCCGAATTTATGTTTCAGGACTACGAATGTAATCAGTTCTTCATCAAACAAAAGCTAATCAGCGAATGCCATCTTTCAGCAGACATTTATGAGATAGCCGAGCAAATCAATAATTCAGATTATGATTTCGAGGTTATAGAGGCCTATGCAGAGTGCATGAGTTACTATCATAAGGACGTAAGCGACCTATTGGACAGCCTTTCGGATTCATATTATGGCGAGTACAGCTCGGATGAAGATTTTGCGCAGACTACTTTAGAACAGGAAGGCTCAATTCCTGAAAATTTATCGTCTTACATCTGCATTGATTGGGAAGCAACCGCAAGACATTTGATGTATGATTATATGAGTTCTAACGGGTATTATTTCAGAAACTAATTACAATACTAATTTTGCACCTTGCTTAAATGCAGGGTGCTTTATAACATTTACAATTATGAAAGCAAGATATATTAGAGTTTCAACAGGATCTCAGAATACTGCAAGACAGGAGGAACGACAAGCAAAGGGCGAAAAGATATTTACTGATATTATCAGTGGTTCTACACCTTTTAAAGAGAGAGAACAGGGAAAGGAACTGATAAAAGCAATTGAAAATAATGAGATTAATTACGTTTCTGTAAGTTCTATTGATAGGCTCGGAAGAAACTTGTATGACATTCTTACAACTTTGGAGTTTTTCAAAGAAAAGGACGTTATTCTCAAAGTAGATAATCTGGGAATAGAAAGCTTAATCAAAGGAAAGGAGAATCAGGCCTTTAAACTTATTATTTCTGTTATGGCGAATATAGCCGAAATGGAAAGGGAAACTATTTTAGAACGTCAACGTGAGGGAATTGCACTAGCAAAGGCGAAAGGCATTTACAAAGGACGAGAAAAAGGTTCTACGGAAAGCATAGAAGACTTCCTTTTCAAATATAAAGAGGTAATTAAGAACCTAAAGAAAGGAAATTCTATCCGGGACACAGCTAAAATTTGTAATGTAAGCATAGGAACTGTTCAGAAAGTCAAAAATAATATCTAACTTAATGAGGGTAGACCACTCAAAGAAAATATAATTTTCACTATCGATACATCTGAAATTGTGAGAAAAAGGATTGTTTTGTATCATTAAGATATATTAATCGCTTATTATTCTATATAGTTAAAATGGTACTAATTCTGTTAATGTATGTATATTAGTTGAAAATTAATATAATGAAAACATTAGCAATAGTTATTGGAAATAATGAGTATCATAAAGGAGCAACCTTAGATAATGCAGTAAATGATGCTACAGCAATTTCAGAAATCTTCAAGAGATTAAGATTTGATGTAGAATTGTTAACAGATATTACAAAAGAAGATATTCCAAATATATTAGATGGGCTTATAGCTAAAATAGATGGCTATGATGCTACAATCATCTATTTTGCAGGACATGGTTTTGAGTTAGATGGTGAGAATTATCTAGCATCTATTAACTGTCAAATTCCGCCAGCTGGTGTACATAGTGCAGGTGCTGATAGTATAAAAATATCTGAAATTTTAAAAATCTACTCGAAAAATCCAAACAAAGTAAACATATTAATTATTGATGCTTGTAGAAGAACTTTTAATAGGGGTACCACATTGGGATTTTCGCCCATTCAGTCACCACGTGGAACATTAATAGCTTTCTCAACATCACCTAATGATGGAGCCAGTGATAAAGGATATGGTGAACATAGTATTTATACAGGTGTTCTTTTAGATTATTTAGGTAGAGAACGCCTTTCCGTTGAAGCACTATTTAAAAAAGTTAGACAATCTGTATATACTTTAACAAATGGAGCACAAACTACATGGGAACATACATCATTAATTAGTGATTATTATTTTAATGATGGGCAACTAGTATATTCTTTGAGTATACCTTATGACGAATCAGTAGTTATGGATCAAAAATTTTCAGAATCGTCTGATTTTGGTGAAATTATAACAGCATTTAAAAGCTATAATTATTATACACAAAATGATGCATTGGAAAAAGTTTTAAAGATGAACCTCACTTCTTTAGATAAAAATCAAAAGTTTATACTAGGAAGAAATATTTTACAAGCTGCTAATGGTGGTGCTAGGGATTGCATAAAATTTATTGAAAATTTGAGCAATACCTTGATACCGTTCAATGAAAGTAATGGCGAAAATCATCTTTTAAATGGTATTCTATTTGAAATTTATTTCGATTCTAATGGTAATTTTAGAGACGACAAAAAAAGCAAATTCTTTGAGGAAGTATTGAGATTAAGGAAAAAAAGTCAATTCATAAAATCTTTTGATTTCATTGGTACATTGTTAACTGCACAAAATGACAATACAATTTACATACCTAGTGCTACTGATGATATTCATGATGTTGATGTAGTAGCAGTTGAAAAAACTATGAAAACATTTTCTGGTGAGGAAAAAAGGCAAGTTATATCTAAAGTTTCAATAAATAACATTGATATTACAAAAGAAATTTCAAGTTATAATTTTAATAATGGAAATAAGGACACATTATTAGATCATCTTAGTAATTATCTATGTATTCCTAAGGATCTTCTAAAAATTAATTGTACAATAAATCTTGAGAAAATCTATTTTGATAGAGACACAGTGGTTAGTTGGTAAATATTTAAAAAAGAAACAAACACAACACTATAGTGTTACTATTATACATAAGTACATGATAATCAATACTAATTATTTTTGTATCGGGAAGTAAACCTCAAAATTTTCACACCTTATTTTATTATATAACTTAAGATAATAAATGTTTTTTCAAAAAAAATTAAACTCCAATAACACGGTTAAAGGAGTTTTTTTATATCTTTTATTTGCTGGTTTCCGTAGAAAAACCTTTATAAATTTCGTATTTTGCAATACTTTTTCAAATTTCAATAATGGCAATTAAAAAATCAGAACTATATAGCTCGTTATGGGCAAGTTGCGATGAATTACGTGGCGGTATGGACGCCTCTCAATATAAAGATTATGTACTCACGATGTTATTTGTGAAGTATATTTCAGATAAATATAAAGGTGATCCTTTTGGAGCGATCACAGTACCTGAAGGTGCGTCTTTTGATGATATGGTAGATCTTATCGGAAATCCTGAAATTGGGGATAAGATCAACAAACAGATTCTAAACCCAATTAAAGAATCTAATAAGCTAAATGAATTTCCCGATTTTAATGATGAGTCTAAATTAGGGAAAGGAAAAGACCTGGTTGATACGGTTTCCAATCTGGTTCGTATTTTCAATGATCAAAGTTTGGATTTTTCAGGCAATTCAGCAGAGGGCGATGATATTTTGGGCGATGCTTATGAATATCTGATGCGTCATTTTGCTACTGAATCGGGGAAATCGAAGGGTCAATTTTACACACCTGCTGAAGTTTCCCGGGTGTTGGCAAAAGTAATTGGGATCAATCAAAACAATTCATCACATCAAACAATGGCTTATGATCCAACCTGTGGTTCAGGATCATTATTGCTGAAAGTGATGAACGAAGCTGGTAAAAATATTGACCTCTATGGACAGGAAAAAGAAACTACAACGGCTAATTTAGCTCACATGAATATGATTCTGCATGGTGCTGAAACTGCAACCATCATTGCGGATAACACTTTGTCTCGTCCTTTTTATAAAGAAGCTGATGGGAATTTAAAAAAGTTTGACTATGTAGTTGCCAATCCACCTTTTTCGTTGAAAAGCTGGAGCAATGGTGTAAATGTAGCAAGCGACGAATTCAACCGGTTCACTTTAGGAGTTCCCCCAGAGAAGAATGGGGATTATGCTTTTCTACTGCATATTTTACAATCGCTAAAATCTAATGGAAAAGGGGCCGTAGTTTTACCGCATGGAGTTTTGTTCCGTGGAAATGCAGAGGGCGAAATCCGTAAAAACATTTTAAAGAAAGGGTATATTAAAGCTATTATCGGTTTGCCTGCCAACTTGTTTTATGGTACAGGTATTCCGGCTTGTATTATTGTACTGGATAAAGAAAATGCAGAGCACCGCAAAGGATTATTCATGATGGATGCGAGTAAAGGCTTTGTAAAAGACGGAAATAAAAACCGTTTACGCGAGCAGGATATTCGTAAAATTACTGATGTGTTTGATGTTTTTGCCGAACTGCCAAAATTCAGCCGTATGGTCTCTATGACCGAAATTGCTGATCCTAAAAACGATTATAATCTCAACATTCCACGTTATATTGACACACAGGAAGTGGAAGATATTCAGGATTTGGAGGGACATTTATCAGGAGGTATTCCTGAGCGTGATGTACAGTCATTACAATCCTATTGGGATTTGTTCCCTTCTTTAAAAGCTGATTTATTTAGTCCGTCAAGAACGGGATATTTTGAGTTGAAATTATCTGCAGAAGACATAAAATCAACCATTTTTAATCATCCGGAATTTGTTGCTTTCAATGAAGAGATGCATACTACTTTTGATAACTGGCTGCATCAACAGCAAACAGGGTGGAACACTTTGGAACAGGGTTTTGCCGTAAAAGAAGCGATTGAAACTTCTGCACAAACCATCCTTAGCCATTTTGAGCATAATGATTTGGTTAACTGTTATGCAATGTACCAGCACTTGATGCAGTACTGGAATGAAGTGATGCAGGATGATTTTTATTCCATTGCATTAGATGGATGGAAAGCAGGGAATGAATATACCCGATTAGTCATAAAAGGTAAAAAAGGAAAAGACGGTAAAACTGCTAAAGACAAAGAAATTGCAGGTTTGGCAGGTATTGAAGGCAGAATGGTCACGCCGGAAATGATGATTCATTATTTCTTCAAAGAACAAAATGACAGTTTACAGGATTTAGAAAATCAACTGAACCTTACACAGGAAGCCCTTGCAGAAATTGAAGAAGAAAACAGCGGCGAGGAAGGCATTTTCAGTGATTTGGAAAAAATAAATCTTAAAAATGTAAAAGACTTTTATAAAGAACGTAAAGCCGATAATGCCTCTAAGGAAGAATTGAAATACATTAAAAACTATATTGATACGCAAGAAGCTTTGGGTGGCATTACCAAACTGATAAAAATAGCGAAGGAAAATCTGGAAGTAAAAGTGGTGGCGCAATATCCTTTAATAACCGAAGCCGAAATAAAAGATATGGTGATTAACCACAAATGGACACCCGTATTGCAACAGGCATTGCAAAACGAACAGGAAAAGCTGAGCCAAAACCTTACGCAACGCATTAAGGAACTGGCAGACCGCTACCAACAGGCTTTACCTATTTTGGAAACCCAAACAGTAGAAGCTTCGCAAAAAGTATTGGCTCACCTGCAAAAAATGGGATTGGTATGGTAAAGGAAAATACGATGAGGCAGACAGAGATTGGTTTGTTGCCGGAGGATTGGGAAGTGAATTCACTAAAGGAAATTTGCAAGGATATGATACAGGGCATTAATACAGCGATTGATATTCCTGAATACTCATTTGAAGGTGTACCTATTTTAAAAGCAAATAATGTTATTGATGGTCAGATTGATTTGAATAATTGTGAATTTATTTCTGAAAAATCTTTTCGAAAGTATTCTACACGATTTCATATCTCGAAAAATGATTTTCTATTATCTAATATAGGCGCTCGTCTTGGCTCAGGTTCCATTTATTTAACTGATGCAGTTTCAGTCTATGCTTGGAATGTAATGAGATTGTCGCCCAAAAAGGATATTGTTAATCCTCACTATTTTTCACAAATCCTCAATTCATCGTACTTCAATAAGTTGATGATAAATAACCAAAGTGGTTCGGGGATGGGATTTGTTCCTAAAAATGTACTTCAAACTTTCCAAATTCCCCTTCCGCCCTTGCCCGAACAAGAAGTGATAGCAAAAGCCTTGAGTGATGCTGATGCTTGGATAGAAAGCCTAGAGCAACTCATTGCTAAAAAATGTCTCATTAAACAAGGAGCAATGCAGGAATTGTTGTCGCCTGCGGCCGATTGGGAAGTGAAGAGGTTGGGGGAGGTTTGTGAGATAATAATGGGACAATCACCTTTGTCGCAATTTTATAATAATTCTGGAAAAGGATTGCCTTTGGTTCAAGGTAATGCAGATATTGAGAATAGAAGAACAATTATTAGAAATTATACTTCGCAAATAACGAAAAGAGGTAAAATAGGTGATATAATTATGTCTGTTCGAGCACCTGTTGGAGAAATTGCAACGGCAACATTTGATTGTTGTTTAGGAAGAGGTGTCTGTGCTTTTAGAACTGAAAACAAATTTATTTATCACTTACTGATTTACAAAGAAACCGATTGGGCACAATTTTCAACTGGTTCTACTTTCGATAGTGTCAATTCAAATCAAATAAAAGATTTAGAGGTAAATATTCCCAAATCCCTCACCGAGCAAACCCGCATCGCCACGATATTATCGGATATGGATGCGGAGCTGGAAGCATTGGAAGTGCAACTTGGCAAAGCAAGACAGGTAAAACAAGGGATGATGCAGGAATTGCTGACGGGGAGAGTGAGATTGATATAAAAACTAATAAATAACCATAAAAACGAATGATGAATGTAGAACAAACAGAAATAATGGAGTATACAAATGTTCTGTTAGAGCCCATTACTGTAAGAGAAATTTCAAAGCTCAGTTATTTTATTCCTGATTATCAGCGAGGCTATCGATGGACAAAATTACAGGTAGAGCAACTACTTGATGATATTTATAACTTCGAATTTAGAACGTTGGTATCTCATGAGGAAACGTGGTATTGCTTGCAACCTTTGGTGGTAAAAGAAATGACTTCTTTTCCTGATAAATTTGAAGGAGATCAGAATAAGAAATGGATGGAAGTCATTGACGGACAACAACGCTTGACAACTGTATTTTTAATTGTCCATTATATTAATGAAATGTTCCGTGGACAGAAAAAAGATACTGAGCCAATTCTTCTATATCAGACAAGAAAGAACAGTACAGTATTTCTAAATAACATAACTGTAAATCAGGAAATTGAATATTCAAATATCGACTATTTTCATATTTCAGCAGCTTACGAAACCATTCATCAATGGTTCGAAGTAAATAGGATCAATAGCGATAAATTTATTGGAAAGTTTTATGATGTAACGAAAGTAATTTGGTATCAGACTTTTGAATCAGACTCCATCGAAATATTTACCCGTATTAACACCGGGAAAATACAACTGACCAATGCTGAGCTTGTGAAAGCTTTGTTTCTGAACTCTTCAAATTTTGAGAATAATGAAACCATTTATCACAAACAGTTACAAATTGCTCTTGATTGGGAAAATATTGAATATAGCCTGCACAATAATGACTTTTGGGATTTTATAAACAAAGACCAAAATGATTTGTCCACCCGGATTGAATTTTTGTTGGACCTTATTAAGAGGAAAGATGAAAAAAATAATGATGATCATTTTACTTTCTCGCAATACTATAATGATTTTAAAGGGAAGAATGAAGATTACATTTTCGAAAAATGGTACGAAATAAAACAAACATATCTGGTTTTGTTGGAGTGGTTCAATTCCCCTTTATTACACAATAAGGTAGGCTTTTTAGTGTATTGTGATCTTAAAGATTATTCACTACGGGAGATATTAGACACTTACAGTACAATCACTAAAAGAGATTTTGAGAAATATTTGAACGGGGGAATTTCTACTTTTCTAAAAAGTGTAGGAAGTGATTTGGAAAAGATAGAGTATAAAAATAATCAAAGCTTACTGAGAAAGATATTATTGCTTCACAACATCGAAACCATGAATCAAAATAAATCGGATGATGCAAAGTTTCCTTTTACTAAATTCAAAGACAAGCAAAATGGATGGGATATTGAGCATATTGGTTCAATAGCTGAAAAAATACCTGAGCTGGATGCACACCGGAAAGCTTGGATTGATGAAGCAAGGCAATATATAGCCGACAAGGACTTGCGGGATAAATGTGAAAACTGGAGCAATGACACATTCCCCGGCCTATTTTATGAAATTGTGAGCTATTTTGAAGGAAATAATTTATCAGCTGAGGATACTACTAACTCTTTGGGTAATTTGGCTCTTTTGGATTCCAAAACCAATAGAGGATATAAAAATTCCGTATTTCCTGAAAAACGAAGTAAGATTATAAAAAAAGATAAGAATGGCCAGTTCATTCCTATTTGTACGAAAAATCTGTTTATGAAATATTACTCGGGCAGTACCGAACATTTATATTTCTGGACACAGCAGGATCGTGCGGATTATTTAGAAAGCATTGTCGAAACTCTTAGCATCTATACCCATGAGTAATAATATACACAACGCAAATTTTTGGGAACTTTTGACAAGATACCCAATTGAGATTCCAATCATACAAAGAGATTATGTGCAGGGAAGAGAAGAGAATAGGAAGATAAGAAAAAAAATAGTTTCAAAATTTAAAGAAGCGTCCCACGGCGAGCCCACTAAACTTGATTTTATTTACGGCAATATAAGGAATAATGTATTTTACCCTTTAGATGGGCAACAGCGTCTTACTACCTTATTTTTGTATTATTTATATTTTGCGTTAAGGGATGATGAGTTAAAAGATTTGAAAGTCAAACAACAATTTGCAAAATTTACATACAGTACAAGAGTTTCTTCCAAAGAATTCTTTAAGAAATTACTGGACGCAAATATCACCATTGATGTAAAAACTGATTTAAGCGAAGAAATATCTAATCAAAATTGGTTTATTACCTATTGGAAAAATGACCCTACTGTTGCTTCTGCATTAGGAATGCTTAACGAAATCCACAATCAGTGTTTTGAATCAAAATTTGACTTTAATGACATCATCAAAAAAGAAAATAAAGATATTACTTTTGAGTTTCTGGAATTGGAGAAATTTGGTTTATCTGATGATTTGTATATTAAAATGAATGCCCGTGGAAAAGTACTTTCAACGTATGAAAATTTTAAAGCAGATTTGATTGGGCATATCAAGAGAAATGATTGGGAAGCAGAAAAGAACTATCAGGAAAGATTCTCAACAAATATAGATGGTAACTGGACTGATTATTTTTGGGATGAGGGAAAAAACAGCAAAATGTTTGATTCTTTTTCCATTAATTTCTTTCACCAGTTTCTAATCACGGAAGTAGCAACCAGAAGTGAATTAAGTGATTATATTATACAAACCTATTTTGAAGTTGAAGATGATAAATCAACAAATGAAAAAAAGATTTCTATAGATGAACTTCTAGCTCAGATTTTAGCTAATGCAGATGATATTTCTGAAACCTATTTAGATAAGCAGTCTATTAATACCTTACATCAATTATTAGAACGGTACTCTTCAGTTTCCCGAACTCTGAAAACAAATACGAACTTATGGATTAACGAATTTACAAATATTGATAATCTTTTGGTAACGGGGCGTATTACCTACCCAAATAGAGTATTTCACTTCGCCCACAGTTGCTATTTACTAAAAAATGCCTATCATAATAATGAAGATTACAGCAAATGGATGCGGATTGTTCGAAATATAATATCCAACTCAACTATTGATACCGTTGATACGTTTCGGGGTGCGTTACAGTTAATTAATGAAGTTTCTGAAGGAAGCAGCAATATTTATGAGTTCTTGTCAGATTACAAAATGAAATCCAGATTTGCAGAAAAGCAAGTAACAGAAGAAATTCAAAAAAGTAAGTTATTAATAGAGAAATTGTTATCGTATGAAGACTTAGTAAAAATAGAAGATACCAGGCTTTGTTTCGGTCGAATTGAATTTGTCTTACATTTTATCGAAAATAATGCAAATGGCGATTATTCTAAGGTAATTGAGATTGCGAATATATTTATTAACTACTTTGAGAGCAATGATTTTACAAACGAAATCCGTGCATTGTTTTTAACTTGTGGGGATGGTAAATTTTATGATTACTGGACTTCCTGGGTCTATGTGGTTGACTTACCTAAACGTTGTCTTATTGAGCATACTAGCGATTTAAGAAACTACTCTTATAATTCTGCTTACAGAAAATATTTCAGTGAAGTATTAGAAAAACTGCTTTTTAGCGGAGATATTAAAAATCATTTAGATATTTTCTCAAATTCGAATGCTTATCCATTAATACCTTTATGGAAACAAAAGATTATTAGAAATTATAAGATTCTGGATAAACACTGTAAATCAAAGATGATTGCTATAGCCGGAGATGATAGTAAATGTTATGTAATGAATATAGGAAAACCAAGATCAAAAGACTCTTTAAAAAAATTGGTATAGTTATGATAAATCCAATAGAACGCATCACCCAAAATCGTATCATCCAGCTTTTCCAGGAAGAGTTGGGCTATATCTATTATGGCAATTGGGAAAAACGGGAACACAACAGCAATGTAGAAGAAGAACTTTTAAAGAAAAATTTGCTGAATAGAGGGTATTCAGAAGTTTTAGCTGATAAAGCGGTAAAAGAAGTCTATGATTTGGCAACGACCAATTCAGGAGAATTATATCATCGTAACAAAGCTTTGTATTCCCTTTTGCGATATGGGGTAAAAGCCAGACCGGAACTAGGGGAACAATTCAATACAATTTTTCCTGTTGATTGGCAGGATTTTGAGAAGAATGAGTTTGGAATTGCTGAAGAAGTATCTCTTACCAAAGGCGAAAATAATAGAAGACCAGACATTGTTTTATACATCAACGGTATTGCGATTGGGGTATTGGAATTGAAAAGGGGAACTACTGACATTTCTGAAAGCATTAATCAGTCCATTTCGAATCAAAGAGAATTGTTTAACAAATGGTTTTATACCACAGTTCAATTGGTTATGGCGGGAAATAATACGCAAGGACTGAAATATGGAACGATTGAAACTGAAAACAAATATTATCTAGCCTGGAAAGAAGATGAAGCAGATAATAACGGTTATAAGTTAGATAAATACCTGAAGAAACTTTGTGGGAAAGAACGGATCATCGACTTAATTTATAACGGGATTATATTTGATGCTGGTATAAAAAAATTACCACGTCCTCATCAGTATTTCGGATTGAAAGAAGCACAGGAATTTGTAAAAAGAAAAGAGGGCGGCATCATTTGGCATACCCAAGGCTCCGGGAAGTCTTTAATGATGGTGATGCTGGGGAAATGGATTTTAGAAAATGTAGCGAATTCCAGAATTGTGATTTTAACCGACCGTACCGAACTGGACGATCAGATTGAACGTGTTTTTAAAGATGTAGGTGAAACAGATGTTGCCAAGACAAGATCAGGAAAAGAACTGATGCAGTTTCTAACTTCATCTCGTCCACGATTGGTTTGTTCACTAATTCATAAATTCGGTAATAAATCGGAAACTGATTTTGATGCATTTATCAAAGAATTACAAAATAATCCGGTGCAAACGCAAGGCGAAATTTTTGTATTTATTGATGAATGCCACCGTACTCAAAGTGGCAAGTTAAACCAAGTGATGAAAGCCGTTTTGCATAATGCAGTTTTCATTGGGTTTACAGGAACGCCTTTGCTTAAAGAAGATAAGAAAACAACGATGGATGTTTTCGGAAGATATATTCATACCTATAAATTTAATGAAGCTGTAGAAGATGGAGTAGTCAAAGATTTGATGTACGAAGGACGTGCGATTGAACAAAGTCTTACTTCTCAAACCAAGGTTGATCAATGGTTTGAGGCTAAAACTTCGGGTTTAAATGATTTTCAAAAGAACGAACTCAAAAAGAAATGGGGGACAATGCAGAATGTGTTGAGTTCAAAAAGCAGAATGGAGAAAATCGTGGCAGATATTATTGTTGATTTTTCAACCAAGCCACGATTAAAGTCGCAAAACGGGAATGCAATTTTGGTGGCATCAAGTATTTACGAAGCCTGCAAATATTATAATCTGTTCCTGAATACCGAGCTGAAAAATAAATGTGCCATTATCACATCATATAACCCTATTGCTGGAGACGTTTCATTAGAAGATACGGGAACAGATAATGAAACCGACAAGCAGTTTATTTTTAAAACCTATACTGACCTGTTGAAAGACATAAGTGTAAAAGGCAATAAATCAAAAACTGAAACTTATGAAGCTGATGCTAAAGAAAGCTTTCGTAAGGAACCTGCGAGAATGAAATTGCTGATTGTAGTTTCCAAGTTATTGACAGGTTTTGATGCTCCGCCATGTACCTACATTTACATAGATAAA
The DNA here is from genome assembly GCF_900128945.1 of Chryseobacterium sp. OV279. Classification (GTDB taxonomy): domain Bacteria; phylum Bacteroidota; class Bacteroidia; order Flavobacteriales; family Weeksellaceae; genus Chryseobacterium. The sequence continues at coordinate 1,260,336 of NZ_FQUD01000001.1, forward strand.
AGAATGCAGGACCATACCTTGTTTCAAGCCATTTGTAGAGTAAACCGTTTGGATACAGATGATAAAGATTATGGTTATATCATCGATTATATGGAACTTTTTGGAAATGTAACGGATGCGATTAATGTATATACTTCTGAACTTGACAGTGAAGGCTTCACCAAAGAAGAAGTTGGAATACAGCTTAAAGACAGATTGAAGATGGCAAAAGACCGTCTTTTTACTGCATTGGAAACTGTTGAGAGCATTTGTGAAAATGTAGAGCCTCCTAAAAATGATTTGATGTATATTCATTATTTTTGTGGCAATACTGAAAATCCGGACGATTTAAAAGCGACAGAATATAAACGGATGGCCTTATACAAGGCTATTGTAGAATACATTCGAGCCTATACTAATATAAAGGCAGACTTTTTGGCCGCTGAATTTACAGATGCTGAGATCAAGCATTTTAATGATAAATTAGATGCTTATTTAAATCTTAGAGAAATTATACGCATTGCTTCAGGGGAAACGATTAATTTGAAAGCTTATGAAGCTGATATGCGTTTTCTAATAGATACTTATATTAGAGCGGAGGAATCAGAAGTAATCTCACCTTTTGAAAATATTTCCTTATTAGATTTGCTTGAAACCGATACGGATGAAGCCATTGATAGCTTACCTCAATCGATTAAAGGAAATCAAAGCGCTGTTGCAGAAGTTATTGAAAACAATATTCGTAGTAAAATTGTAGAAGAGCACTTATTGGATCCTAAATATTTCGATCATATGAGTATTTTATTGCAGGAACTGATTGAAAGAAGAAAACAGGAAACGATCAATTATCAGCAGTATCTGAATGAAATAGCAGAGCTTGTCCGTCAGGTAAATCAAGGTAAGAAAGATGATGTTCCAAAATCTTTAAATACCAAAGGAAAAGTAGCATTGTATCATACTCTGGAAGAAAATGAAGAATTGACTCTGTTATGTGAAAATGCTGTTCAATATGCAAAGCAAGATGGGTTCAGAGAAAATCTGGCCAAACAGAAGTTAGTAAAGAAAGCTATTTATGATGTGGTAGAAGACGTTAATAAAGTAGAGGAGATTTATAAAATCATCGATGCACATAAAGACGAATATTAATGAAAAAACAGACTTTACTTATTGGAGCAGTAGAAATTGAGGTCACATTTAAAGAGATTAAAAATCTTCATTTAAGTGTGCACCCGCCTAATGGGAGAGTTACAATATCTTCCCCGAATTTTTATGACACTGAGAAAGTAAAGATTTATGCAGCGACCAAATTGGGCTGGATAAAAAGAGAACAGGCAAAAATGAGGAATCAGGAAAGGGAAGAACCTAAGTTGATGATCACACAGGAAAGTCATCAGTTTTTAGGGAAACGTTATTTGCTGAAAGTAATCGAAGCCAGCAGACCAAAATTGTTTTTAAAACATAATACTATTGAACTTTATGCTTTGCCTGAAGCAACATTTGCACAAAAAGAACGAACGCTTTATAATTGGTATAAAAGAGAACTGGAAGGTATAATTGGTAAGATGATTTCCATATATGCAAAAGAAATGAACATCAATGATATCCATTTCGGTATTAGAAAGATGAAGACAAAATGGGGAAGTTGCAGCATAGAAAAACGCATAGTATGGTTTAATATAGAACTCGCCAAAAAACCTATAGAATGCATTGAATATATTGTTGTCCATGAAATGGTTCATCTGTTAGAAAGGAATCACAATAAAAATTTCATTATTCTCATGGATAAGTACCTTCCTAATTGGAGACTTCAAAAACAGATATTGAATAAATTACCGATTTAACAAAAAATTATAAGAGTATTACTATATATTTAAAAAAGATCATATAAAAAGAGTTTATTAGATTCTGTATCGGGAAATAAATATGCTTTTAAGTAGTATCCATAAGGATCCCATACAAAAGATGCGAGTTAATATCTCGCCTTTTTTGTATTAGTTTTACATTTTATGATCTATTATAACTCGTAATCACAAACATAATCAAAGGCTCATCTCCCGTGTTTTCAATAGAATGATATCCTATGGAACTAATGGCTGTAATATCCCCCTTTTGAAGCACTTTTTTTCGCTCCGGTCCCTGGGTTCCGGATCTTTCACGGTATTCTCCGGTTCCATGCACTACGACATACAGTTCCTGTTCGTTTCTTTGATTGTGGGTGTGAAATCCGGATTCGTCACCTTTATTCAACAGGACCATGTAAGCGGCCAGACGATTATTCGCCAGTTCATTCTGGTCGAACATCTGGATCATATAAACCGTTCCGTTTCCTCCATACATTTTTTCACGTTTATCGATGCGTGTAAAGGGTCGTTCTTGCTTTTCAAAGGCCATCACATAAAGGTGGATGTATTTTGAAACCTCTTCTATAACGCGATCGAATTCTGCTCCTTCAGATAATATAACGGTATCAGCCATGTGAGTTCAATATTTATTTTAATGTACATCAATTTACCAAAAATTATGTGTCATTCCAAGCAAAAACGCTTTCGCTGAAGAATTAATTGTTTTATCCACCTTTTATAAGAAACAAAGGCTTAGATTATAAATCCAAGCCCTAAAATTTTAATTTACAGATCTCATTTGATCTTTAATCAAAGAGTTTTCTAAAGAATTTTTGTAAACTACTTTCATCGCAGTCCGGACTTTTTTCCAATACCTTACAGTTCGAATTCATCGTAGACGGAAAGGGATTGTCTATGCATGGTGTAAATCGTTTATTATCATTGTTGTAGGAGGCGAATGTATGCAATTCCGGTGTAAGAGGCCCTTTGAAGATGATGTTGAAAATTTTTTCTCTGCTGTGCTCATCCACCCACAATCTGAAGCCATAGCTATTGTCTGAGCAATGAGCATATCCGTAATTACGGTCGGTTGGCCATTTTTGATCAACCCCGCTGTGTCTGTATAAAGGAGTGGAGGTATGCATCCATTGGCAAGAGCCGTCAATTGAATTGACTGCCTTATTTAAAATGGTGAAATTGGAATTATCCAGATCAGGATAAAGTGTTTTGCCGTACGCTGTTTTTTTTCCGCCTAAATAATCAGAATGGAGTTTATTCAGACTGCGCCCATTCAATACAGAGAGTTTTGAGAGTTGAATAGCATTAAAAAGAGAAGAAAATTTTTCAGGATCAATCATCGTTTGACTGTCTGTAATGCCCATTTCTTTGTGTATAATCACAGTGATATCCTGGAAAGTCAGTAAGTTTTTTCCTGACCCGTCTTCCTTAAAAATTTCTATAAGCTTTGCTGTTGTTACCTCTTCTCTGCCGGAAATCATCAGAAAAAAATCTGTGGTTTCCTTTCCGAATATATGATTGGATATCTTTATGGAAGCATATTCAATGGCTTGTTTTGCCTCTTTTTCTACTTTTTCCTTTATAATTTTTGTAGGATTCAGCAGATATTGTAACGGACCCAGTTTTTCTAAAATTTTATCAATTTCTGTATTGAGTTTTTGGTAATAATTTTCTATCGTGCAGGTCGTCTGTGGAATCTGGCTGGGAACTGAAACAAATACAGGCGACCAGCATTTGTACCAGTCAACGTAGTGTGAAAATCCATTTCCATTTTTAGATAATATATCTTTTGAAAATTTTTCTCCGGCGTAGATATATTCAACAGAGGCTTTTTCAATATCCTTTCTCCAGTTTTCAAGGATTAAATGCACAAGGTTATATCTTTCAATTAAATCTTTTGCAACATTGATAAATTGATCAACAAAGTTTTCAAGACGCCCTCTGACATCACTTTCTTCTTTTTTGGCATTTTCATATATTTCCTGTGCTTTGTTGTAAGCAGCTTGAGATAGTTCTGTTTCTTTATCCAATGCTTCTTTTTCCAGTTTATACTTAAGTTGATTGGCCTCTGATAATGCTAAATTATTTTTCAGATTATTCAGTTCTTCCGTTTTTTGTGCTATATCATTAGTTACGGAAATAACATCTGTTTTAGTTTTCGCAACAGTTTTTTCAATATTTGCGATCTCATCGATAAGTTTATTTTTCTGCTTTTTGAGTTGGTCAATAGCTGGGTTAGTTACCTTGATAGTTTCCTTTATGAGTTGCTTTACCAATGTTGAACTATTACACATTTTTAATGGCTTATCCCAGGTTGGGCATGGATAAGGTAAGCCGGGTACCAATTTGCTGATTTCTTTCGTGATTTCCTGAGAGACTGTTAACGGCAGCAATGAAATATCAGTGGCTAACTTGGTAATGTCTGCTTTTTTATTAATGGCTTCATTTTCCAGATTGAAAACAAGAGCATTCCCATCACTGATTATTTTGTGCTTTTGCAGAATAATATTTTCGAGATTTTTCTGAGCTTCCAGTCCCTTATCAAACAATTCTTTCTCCAATCTTATTTTTTCAAGCAATACCTTATTGGCTTCTGTTTTGAGATCCAGAGCTTCCTTTGTCAGCTTCAATTGAAGACCTGCCTGAGCCGTTAATCCTACCTTTTTATCCAATTCAAGTAATAACCTGCCTTCTTCTTTGAGGAGATTTAAATAACTTGTACTAAGAGTAGATATAGCGTTCTGGTTTGCGCGGTCGAGTTCATTCACGATACGATATACACCATTCATAGCAACCAGATGATAGGATCCAGATTCTCTGTATTCACGCTGTACTGCATTATTGAGAATGAAAGTTTTACTTAAAAAACCGGCTGGACTGCTGACCAATGAAGCGTAATCTGTTATCACCTGACCATTTTCTGAAGTAAGGGCGGGAATATGGTTTCCGATATATTTTTCCAACGCAAAATGTCTTCTTTCAACGGCAATTTCATCAGACAGTTGAAAGATATCACCCGAATAAGCATTTACATAGGTATGGGCAAAAATATCCATGGAGGCATGGCACGCGTACCCATATGCAAAAGCAATTTCCGGAGGAGTGGATGCCGAATTGAGTACATGCTGTATCCAGTCATCAGTTTTCCAGCCTCCTTTTAGTCCAGGGTGGGCTGTAATCTGCCCTACGATAGGATCCGGAAATACATCAATACCCAAAGTTCCCATTCTGAAATGGGATGGATTGGTAATAAGAGCTGAAAGAACCTTATCATTCAGCTTATATGTTTTATTGTTTATAGAAATAGCTTTGTTTTTAACCACATCATTAAGGACCTGCTGGGCTATCCATAAATGTGTTTTCAAGTCGAACGAATATCCTTTTGCGTATGCGAAAAAGATGATTATAAACGATAAAATATACTTTTTCATGGCTGTAGATTTAGTTATTAGTAACCAAATTTACTTTTTAGCCAACTGTTTTGAAATAACGATTTAGGGTGATATTTTCATCAACTCAGTATAGATTAAAGAATCATTTAACAAATCAGCAGCAACCTATACTCCCCATCATTTTCCACAGGAGCCCTATGAACACAGGGTAAAGCCTGCTGTTCCGGATGATCAACTGCGATTTTCCAAAGATGTCCTTTTCCTAAATTGACAGGTTCTGCATTAGGCTTAGGCTGATAATGAAGATCAAAGAAATACTCTTTTAAAAAGTCTTCAAATTCCTCTTCCGGCCCGTCGTGTAGTGCTTTAAGCTTTTCTCTGATTTCCGGAATCAAAACCTTTTGCTCCACCTGATCATTGGGCAGAATATCACTGGCAGTACCATGATAAGTACATAAAAAAGTATTGGTACCAACAGGTGAGCGGTCTACATGATAAGAATATACATCGGTTGAAATAAAGCCCAGCTCTTCATCCCGTTCATAATGCTTCAGTAAATTGAGAGAAGGCAGTGCTCCGAAATCGGTCAGTAACTGCAAATCACTTAGGATGGTTTCCCTTGCCAGATTTCCTTTTTCTGATAATTGCAGGGCTAAAAGGTCTTCAATAGACACTTCTGTAACATTCTCTTTTAATTGAAGTTGAGATACAATTTCTTCAAAATCTCCGGTTAAATTTCTATGCCAACAAACGGCATTCATAGCGCCCTTAAAATTGGTATTAATAAGTTCGGAAAAAGAAGAAACCACTTCAATTTGACTGTTGTCAGAAAATGTATTGCTCATATTTTTTGAATAAAATGACCGATCGTTTAATTCTTTGCAAAAATAAGGAATAGGTCAGAAGATCATGCTAAGATTTAATTTGTTTTTATTAATCATTGCTAATCTGTTGTATTTCTTTATGGTATTTAAATGATTGAAAAACAAATTGTTGTGTGTTTTTTTGATCCCTGACTTAAAATTGACCTATTATTTTTAAGAAATATGTCTGAAAAAATAGAATTTTGTAAAAAGCAAAAACCTGATCATGAATCCTAAACCCGACATACAACTCAGACCAACAGAAGAAGCCGACTTAGAGCACTTCTTTCAGTTCCAGCTTGATAAAGAGGCCATCTACATGGCTGCATTCACTCCTGAGAATCCTACGGACAAAACCGCTTATCTGACCAAGTACACCAAACATCTGAACGATCCGACTATAAATAATCAAACCATTCTTATGGACGATGTGATCGTAGGAAGTGTTGCGAAATTTGAGCGGGAAGGCGATGCGGAAATTACCTATCTGATTGATAAAAATCTCTGGGGAAAAGGAATTGCAACAGCCGCACTTGAAAAATTTCTGACCATTGAAACTGCCAGACCTATTTTCGGGCGTGTTGCATTTGATAATTTTGGTTCACAAAAAGTGTTGGAGAACAACGGTTTCATCAAAATCGGGACCGATCATTTTTTTGCCAATGCACGGCAAATAGAAATAGAAGAATTGATTTACAAACTCATTTGACAATTTAAGATATGACGATAGAACAGGTATTTAAGGATAAAACCATTAAGGCCAAAGGTAAAGTTTTAACCATCGGAGAATGGCTGATTAAAAAGGAGTTACCAGTTGAAGAATTATTGGCCTATGCTGAACAACAAAAAGCGACAGACAAAGCAACCTGCATTGAAGCTATAGAGTATGCCACTAAAAAAGATCCGGCCATTGCTGATGAAAGTGTTTTAGAGTACGTTACCGGCACATTAAAAGACGAAGAGCCCAGGGTTAAATGGGAAAGTGCAAAAGTGATCGGAAATGTTGCAAAGCTTTTCCCTGACCAACTTGGCAAAGCGATTCCTCATCTTTTACAGAATGCTGAAAACAAAGGAACGGTGGTTCGCTGGGCCACAGCTTATGCACTGGCTGAAATACTGAAATTAAAAACTGGAAACAATGAAAAGCTGTTACCGGAAATTGAAATATTATGCGAAAAAGAAGAAGATAATGGGGTAAAGAAGAAGTATCTTGACGCCTTAAAAAAAATAAAAAAATAATAGTTAGACCTGGCTATTAAAAACTAAAAATCAACCGGTAACAAAGTATTAATGAAACATATTTTTAAACTGACATTCATTGCAGCGACCATTTTCCTGACGGGCTGCCAATCATCTGCACAGCAAAAAGACAACTACTCAGCAAAAATTGACAGTCTGCTGAAGATCACAAATCCGAGGAGTTTTAACGGAGTCGTTTACATTCAGCAAAATGGAAAAACAAAATACGCACAGGCGCATGGATTGACTGATTTCAATACAAAAACACCTCTGAAAGTTTCCGACAAATTCTCAACCATGTCGATTGCCAAGCAGATTACAGCCACACTGGTTTTACAGGAAGTCGAAAAAGGGAAAATTGATCTGAATGTGCCCATCCGAAAATATTTGCCGGATTTTAAATACTCGTGGGCAGATACGGTTACTGTTAATCATTTACTCAATCACACTTCGGGGCTAAACAGCGATAATATGGACAAACCATTGAAGTTTAAACCCGGAACCAATTTCAGTTATTCCAATGTCGGATATTTTGTGGCAGGGCAGATTTTGGAAAAGCAAAGTGGGAAAAGTTTTCAGGAACTGGTGACTGATTTGTTTAAAAAATGTAAGATGAATGACAGTTATTACCCGAATGAAGCGAGTAGTAAATTCTTAACAAAAGGGCACACCATCCGAAAAGAAGGGACTTTCAAACTTAATGAGCAGTCAGCTTTCAGTGCAGATCATTATTTTGGAAGTCATTTAATTGTGACAGCATCCGATCTCGCAAAATGGAACGAATCTCTGCATAACGGAAAACTATTGAAACCCGCAACCTATCAGCTGATGACCAGCTACGCAATAATAAATGGGCATCCTGTTTTCGGCGAAAAACCGATTGGCTATGGCTATGGTTTGAGAATTAATGATAAAGACACCATTAAAGAAATCGGGCACACGGGTTTTCATCCGGGTGAAGGCTTTACAGCCGTGAATTTGTATTATCCAAAAACGAAAACAAGCGTAGTCATTATGGAAAATACAGCCAATGAAAATTTTGATATTGCTTATTATTTTGAACAGCAGGTGAGAAAAATTGTGAGAGAAAGTCAACTTTTGAAATAGAATTCCATATGAAAAAAATAGTATTCGTTTGCCTGACTTTCTTTTTTTCAGCTCAGGCATTGGCCCAAAATATAGATAATCTCCGTCAGGAGCTCAAACAAATTATTTCTGCCAAAAATGCAACCGTAGGAATATCCATAAAAAGTATTGAAGACAAAGACACGTTGAGCATTAACGGTCATCTGAACGCTCCGATGATGAGTGTTTTCAAATTTCATATTGCTTTGGCTACGTTAAATCTGGTAGATAAAGGAAAAATCTCTTTAGCACAGAAAGTTTTCATTAAAAAGGAAGATTTACAGCAGGATACCTGGAGCCCGATAAAAGATGAATATCCCAATGGAAATATGTATCTGACCATCGATCAGCTGTTGAGATATACTGTTTCACACAGCGATAACAACGGATGTGATATTCTTCTGAAATTAATCGGAGGTCCGGAAACCGTTCAGAAATTCATCAACCGCCAGGGAATCAAAGATTTTGTGATCAAAGTGAACGAAGAGGAAATGCGGATATGGAAAAACCTGTACATCAACACGACAACCCCTTTGGCAACGACTGATCTGCTGGAGAAATTCTACAAAGGAAAAGTGCTGAAAAAAGCCACGACCCAATACCTCTATCAGATTATGGTGGAAACTTCCCGAGGGCTGACCTGGATGAAAGCAGGACTTCCCGAAGGAACAGAATTGGCACACAGAACAGGAATTTCATCAACCAACGAGAATAATTTAAGAGCAGCCATGAATGATGTGGGAATTGTAAAACTTCCAAACGGAAAGCACTTTATTATTTCAATTTATTTAAAAAACATAACAGAAAAAAGGGAAGACACCGAAAAAATAATAGCAGATCTTACCAAAGCAACCTGGAATTTTATGACGAAATAAATGGGTGAAGTATTAGAATTTATAAGTAAATTTCTTTAATAAAAATCAGGATATGAGAACAACCCCTGAACACGACCAGCGTATTGCCAAAATGATATTCGCGTCCGTTTATCCGCACTACATCAAGAAGGTGGAAACTAAAGGCAGAACCATTAAAGAACTTCATCAGGTGATAGAATGGCTGACTGGATTTGATACCCAAAAGCTGCAGGAACTTATCGACGAGAAAGTGACTTTTGAAACGTTTTTCAAGAATGCGAAGCTGAACCCCAATGCGCATTTAATAACAGGTACCATTTGCGGCTACAAAATAGAGGAAATCGAAACTCCGCTGACCAAACAGGCCAGGTATCTGGATAAGCTGATTGATGAACTGGCGAAAGGTAAAAAGATGGAAAAGATTTTAAGACAGTAATCAAAATCCGGAACGATGGCTAAGACTAAAACGAATTATACGGGAGCAGATGTAGCAGAATTCATCAACTCCTATGCTGACAGCGAACAAAAGAAAGCAGACAGTTTCCGCCTTATAGAACTGATGCAGGAATGGTCCGGCTTTGAACCGAAAATGTGGGGACCTTCGATAATAGGATTCGGGAATTATCACTACAAATACGCCAGCGGACACGAAGGTGATGCCCCGGTTCTTGGATTTTCACCGAGGAAGGCCGCGTTTTCACTCTACGTTTATTCTGAGACGGAAAAGAGTAAAACCTTAATTGCCAATCTGGGGAAATTCAAAATGAGCAAAGCCTGTATATACGTGAAAAAACTGTCCGATATCGATACTTCCGTACTGAAGGAAATGTGCATGGAATCGATACAATACATCAACGAGCATCATGAATGCGCGTGCCGGAAAAACTAAGTTTTCATTGAGTTTAAACAATATTATGGAATTTAAAATCAATGGCGAATACTTTAAAAATCTGATCGCCCGGATGATCTGTGTATTTCCAATCTGTGGTAGGTAAATATTCGAAATCTGTACCTGTTATTTTTGAATGGGTAGCGGTATCTTTATTCATCTTAAATTTTGCAGCTCACTGTACGGAAAAAATAATTGCGTAGCCGTAACTGCAGATTAGAAATAGAACAGGTACTAAAAACAATAAACACGATGGAGATACAAAATTCCACGACTCAGGATATCGGAGAGATTTTCAGGCTGTATACAATAGCTACGGATTTTCAGAAATTAAAGCATGTTGTTCAGTGGCCGGAATTTGAACAAAGTCTTATAGAGAAAGAAATTGATGAACAAAGACAATGGAAGATTGTGATTGATGATCAAATTGCATGTGTCTGGGCGACTACATTTGATGATCCTCAGATTTGGGAAGAGCGCAACAATGATCCTGCGGTTTACATTCACAGGATTGCTTCAAACCCTGAATTCAAGGGGCAAAAGCTTGTGGAAGATATAGTGCATTGGGCCAAGAAATATGCCTTAAGCAACGGGAAAAAGTATATCCGTCTGGATACGGTCGGTGAAAATCAGGGATTGATTACCTATTATACAAAATGCGGATTCGATTTTCTGGGATTACAAAAGCTTAAAAACACGGATGGATTACCGGCACACTATGACAATGCATCCGTCAGTTTATTTGAGATTAGTATGAACAAGGATATTGGATAAATGCAGAGGAACCAGTACAATATCCGGAACCTTAATTTGAGTTTTCCTGCCCTGAAATGAGGTAATTTTAATATCTTTAACCACCAAATTTTAAATATTAAAAACAGTAATTATGCAGATGAAACCATTAACATTATTCCTAACCATAGTATTTCAGCTGGTAAGCTTCACAGCATTCTCACAGCAAAACGCAGGTTTGAATTCCTTACTGGACAAAAACGCAGAATTTATTTTTCCTCAGACACCGGACAAAATTTCAAAAGCACTGAATGTGAAAACTATTTTCTATGAAGACGCCAATGATGAAAAATATGCTAAATGGATCACAAAATCAGGTGTATTGCTTTATGCAAGCCTTGGAAACAATAAAACGATTAACGAGATGTCTTTTGATATGGAGGATGATAAAGGAATCGTTGTTGAGGGACTTCCATATCAGCTTGCCCTTAACAAAACGACTCTTCAGCAGAGTACAGCCAAATTCAGTAAATATGGTGCTACAAAAGAAAAGCTTGGCGAGTACACGGAACTTCCAGGTGGCTCAAAACTGACTTTCAAAAAAGGAAAACACTACACCATTTTAATGTTCGACCGTAAGAATCTTTTAAAATCTGTATACCTAACCACAGAACTAATTGGTCCCGGTGTCAATTAATGCGAATATTCTTAAAACAGATCTATATTGATAAAAAAAAAGAGTGGCTTTTGGTCACTCTTTTATATTTTATTTCTGCCTGCTAAAACGTCCGCTTATTCAGTGGTGAAGCCGCATCTCTCTGCCCAATTTGAAACTAAAACATATTACTTTGAAACTTTGCATTAAATAAATTTTCACAAAAGATTTTAAAGCTTTTTTTGAGCAGGTCACTTACTACACTCATTAGTAGTATTCACATTCAGCGAGGTTTTTTCATGAGAAATACGCAAACAAATCCTGCCCAATATCTATATTTGTACCGTTCACTTTTGAATATTTAGTTGCTGTGACAGTTGCAGGAACTTCATCATAAGGCGAACAACTAATTTCTTTGAAAACAATTTATAAACAAACAGAAACAAAAATGGATAAGATCAATGTATTAATTACCGTGACAGGAATCTCCCTGTTTATTTCATTATTTCTTGCATTTTTTCTGTTGACGGTCAGAACAGAATACAGGTTAAGCAATTCTCTTTTTGCGGCTTTTCTGATCGTGAACATAATGGATATCAGTGAGCCTTTAGTGAGTTTAGTAACGGATGGCCCTTCCAACTTGGGGATGTTGAGAAATACGCTGGCTTTCCTGCAGATTCCTGCTTTTTATCTCTATGTAATGTCTGTCTGTTATTCAGATTTCAGGCTTAAACCTAAACATATATTGCATCTGCTGCCGTTTTTAGTGGTGAATATGATCTTACTGCCCCGTTTTTATATGGTGGATGCCGCTTCCAAAATGGATTTTATTATCAACCGCCAAAGCAGGATTGAGCTGCAGGTTACCCATATTCTTTTCCATATTCAGTTTGTGGCTTATTTTGTGGCTGTTTTTGTCCTGCTGAGGAAAGCAAAAAAGCTGTATCGCGAAAATTATGCAGGAGTCAATGTCAATTCCTACAACTGGCTGTTTCAGTTTACATCTGTATTGACGGCTTTATACCTGATTGTCATTATAAAAAACATTTTTAAATTTTCAGATTATCCGTATATCTCCGAATGGATCAAAGTCGGAATTCTTGTATTCCAGCTGTTTATCATCTGCTGGTATTTATTTAAGGCATTGAATCATCCCGGTTTATTCAGAAATATCAATTCAAGATTAAAGCTGGTCTCCGATATTATTTCAGAAGAAAAAAATAATGAAGCCCAGACCGTCAGTGAAAGTGAACTGAATGAAGAGTTGATCAAATTAAAGAAATACATGGTTGAAGAAAAGCCTTTTCTTGATCCTTCTTTAACCATTCAGAATGTTTCAGACAGCACTCAGATTCCTGTCCGGGACCTGTCACTTTTAATCAATCATCAGCTGGGGCAGCATTTTTTTGACTTTATCAATACCTATCGAATAGAAGAGGCAAAAGTGATCTTAAAAGATCCTGCAAAAAAGAAGGTAACAGTTCTTGAAATCCTTTATGAAGTGGGTTTTAATTCAAAATCTTCTTTCAATACCGCCTTTAAAAAATATACGGATCTTACCCCTACTTTGTACCGTAAACAGTTGTTAAGTAGTGATTTATAAAAAGTCGTACGTCCGAATACATTAATCGTACGCATTCTTATGGTTAAATGCGACCGACTTTTTTTACTCGGTCGCACAGGGCCGGTTTCTTTCCCAAATTTGTATCGAAATCAATGTTTAACAATTAAAAAACGATACAATGAAAACTTCTCTTTATTTACTAATTTCTCTGTTCATCCTTTCGAGCTGCCAGACCAGCCATCAGGTTTTGTCGAAAAAAGAAGATTACACCTTTCTTACCGACAGCTTAAAAATAGACCCGCAATTAGAAAAGTATAAACTTCCGGGATTCAGTCTTGTGGTTTTTGAAAACTATAAGATCGTGTATTCAAACCAGTGGGGTTTGAAATCTGCGAATTCTAATGAAAAGATAGATGAAAACACAGCTTTCTCTACAGCTTCTATTTCAAAACCCATCACATCACTTCTCTGTCATATTCTTGAGGAAAAAGGATTGATTAATTTAAATGATCCGATTGATAAGTCCTTAAAACGATGGCATTTACCTAAAAGTAAGTTTACGGAAAACAACAGCCCGACCTGGAGACAGTTTTTTAATCATACGGCCGGTACCAGTCAGGGTGGATTTGAAGACCATTATGAAGGAGAAACCATTCCGACCATAAAGCAGAGTCTTTTGGGACAGATTCCGAGATATGATAAAGAAATTGAATTTCTCTTTACGCCAGGAACCAGTTTTGCGTACAGTGGAGGTGGTTATGTCATTATCCAGATGGCATTGGAAGATACTTTCAACAAGCCGATTGCAGAACTTGCCAAAGAATATATTTTCTCACCGCTTGGCATGAAAAATACGACCATGACTCAACCTAATGAAAAGGGATTTCCAACCAATGTTGCTTCTGTACATGATAAAGATGGAAAAGTGATTAAAACGGGATTACCTATCACGCCACAGGTTGGGGCGTCAGGAATGTGGTCTACACCAACTGATTTAGCTAAACTTTCCATAGAGATACAGAATGCGCTTCGCAATAAAAACAACAAGGTAATCTCACATGCTGTAGCCAAAAAAGTAACGGCGGTGACCGCTTTAAAAGATGCTGTTGGCGGATGGAGCTACGGTTGGCAGAAGTCTTTTGGCTATAGCGGTTATGACTGGTTTTCATGCAACGGTTCCAATACCGGAGTGGGTGGAAATGTTCTGGCTACGATGAAAGATGGAAATGGTCTTGTTTATTTAGCCAATGGCGAAAAACCGAACCGTTTTCCTGTAATGGGACAGACTCAAAAAAAGATCCTGACACTGATGGACTGGAACAGCAAAGAATCTGAGGAAGAAACTCAGGAAATATCTTCAGATTTAAAAGAAAAACTCATCGGAACCTATGATGATTTCCTTTACGGCCAGGGAATGGATACTAAGATCGTGGAAAAGAATAACCGCCTGTATGTAGAATCCCTCATATTGGATCATTTTAAAGGAAAAAATGACAATGAATTGGTTTATCTGAAAAACGGATGGTTTAAGATTATAGATTATCCGAACCCTTTAAAATTTGATTTCGTCAATGGAAAACTGAATGCTGTCACTCTAAAAAGAGATCATCTGAGTGTTAAAGTTCCAACAAAGAATAAATAAAAACGACTCGTTACTCTAAAAATAAAGGACTGTTTTAGCCTGTAGTATTCAAGAAATTATAATAAAATCTATTGAATATGACAGGCTTTTTTTAGGTCTATCTATCTTTTTGAACGAGCAGAAATTGAGAATTTTATTCTAAAGTATTTCCCATTTAAATGAAAAAAACTTATATTTAATATCTGTAAACTTAAAAAAACAACTATTTAGCTGCTGTCAGTTTCTTACATGGTACGGGTCATACAATGGACTGTTTTCCGTGTAAGTCACTCATCATTTTTCAATTAAGGAAGATTTTCTGCCTATCAGAGACATCAGCTATCTATTAAAATAAACAGGTATGAAAACTTACATCAATGAAAAAGCTGTTATTCTTTTATTCCTGATGTTGAGTTATGAACTGGGGGCACAGCTTCCGGCACCAGGCGGGGTCTCCGGCAATCTGCAGGTATGGGTAAAAGCAGATGCAGGAACTGGAACAACGACAGACAATTCTAAAGTTCCTGTTTGGGAAAATCAAAGATCCGGTGGTGTCAATGGTATTGCGAATCAGGGAATGCCAGGTTACTATGCAGATCCGGGCGTTGGAGCCATACCGGCTTACCGTACAGCGCCTTCTATTCCGAATTTTAACTTTAATCCGGCTATTGAAATTGTAAGTACAAACGGATACAGATCCGGATACAAATTTCCACTGGGCTTTCCGGATAATACCACCAATGCCATGACTTCCTATACCCATCTGACGAGAACCGTTTCAGGCAGCTACAGAACGGTATTTGTAATGAATGGAACCGCCAGAAGTTCTAATGTATCCTCGGTGGCGGGAATATGGCAGTCGCCGTTTTTCGGATCACAGGGCAACCGGCCTGAGTTTTATAATGAAAAAGAATCCGGAGATGTGTTTTTTGGAACAGATATCATCAATACCATTGGGACTGACGTTCCCAGCATACAGTCTTATTATAACAGACTTTCCGGTGCAAACATGAACTATCTTTTTGGAAATAACGGCAAGGAATACGGTCAGCCATCAAATAATGTATCTTCTAATTTTAATTATCCGGGAATGGTTCTTTTGATGGATAATGACGGAGGCTCCGGCAGTACTTCTCTGGCCGGCGACAGGATTGGAGAATTTATTCTGTATTCCGAAACCCAGACTGAAGCAGAGCGACAAAGAGTAAATTCTTATTTAGCAGTCAAATACGGGATCACACTGGTACAGCCCCAAGATTATCTGGCTTCCGATGAAACCATCATGACATGGAATTCCGGACTGAATACTTCTTTTAACAACAACATCTTCGGACTGGCAAAAGATGATGCTTCGGCGTTGAATCAGTTGGTTACCACTAGCATCAATACTGAAAATAATATTATGCTTACAGTGTCCACGGATAATGATTTCATATCAGCCAATAGCAGTCCCGGCCGCCCAAATTTTCTACAGGATAAAACTTTTCTCATCATAGGAGATAATAATGTTCAGAACATTGCCTTGGTCAATAACGGGATCGCAACGGGTCAGGTGATTCAGAGGATATGGTTGGCGCAGAGAACAAATAATACGTCTTCTACATGGCTGCAGGCCGATCTTTCAGCCTATACAGGGATTGCCGCTACCGATAATGTATTTATGGTAGTAGCAGATGACAGCGGGCTTTCTCAAAATGTAGAGTTCATTCCGTCAACTGGTTTTACCGGAGGTAAGGCGGTTTTTAACTATTCGTTTCCGGCGAATAAATATTTCACATTTGGAATTAATATTCAAACCCATTGTACAAAAGACCCGGCCGTGGGAACTCCAAACGAGATGACCAGATTTGGGATTACAGCCCAAAACAACAGACAGCCCAATTGGCCTACAAATATTCCTAATGGATTTATGACACTGGAGTCTAAGAATAAAGGTTTTGTCATTACCAGAACCACTTCCGCCAGTATTGCTATTCCAGTAGAGGGCATGTTAATATTTGATACGGCAGATCAATGTTTTAAACTCTATAATGGAACGGTATGGAACTGCATCAAAAGATCCTGTAATGATTAGTAATGAAACTCCTGAAATAACTTCATCATGAAAAAAATAGTATTGATAATAGCATTGTTTAGCCTGGAAATGATTCAAGCACAGGTAGCAATTGGTAAGGAAACATTGGATGGAGACGGGATTCTCGATTTTAAACCCAATACCACCAATGGAATTCTGCTTCCGATCGTAGAAACGCTTCCCACCAACGCGGTAGAAGGAACTATTCTGATGGATAAAAATGATAAGGTTGTAAAGATGAAAACAGATTCTGAGTGGATTTCGCTTAGCGACGCCGGATCTATTGACAATGTTTCCTTCAATACAAGTACAGAAACACCAGCTCAAACTAATGTGATCATAGGATCTGCCACCACAACTGCCCCAGGCGTATTAGTGCTGGAATCTGCAGATAAAGCCTTAATATTACCTAAAGTAGCCACTCCCCATACCAGTGTTAAAAATCCATTTCCGGGAATGATCTGTTATGATACGGTCAGCAAAACATTAGCTGTATTCGATGGACTAAAGTGGAGCTACTGGAAATAAGCTGCAATTAAGATTTCAGACACCAGATATCAGACATCAGACTTTCAATTGCGATTAAGATGGTGAATGCTAGATTCAAGATTCAAGATTTTAAATACAAAATATCAGACATCAGACGATAATTCGTTAGCTTAATTACTATAACCAGCAACCAGCAACTAGTAACCAGCAACTAGCAACCAAAATTCACCTGGAGCTCATAACTCATCACTCTACAAAATCCGAACTCAGGTAATGTAATGAAAGTCTTTTCCGGATTGTTTTATAATCAGGGCTGAGGGGCAATAAAAACTATTGATTTCCCGGATGACCTTAATGTAAAAACTGAATAAAAACAATGACCAAGACTTTTGCCATCTTACTGACTGTTTTCCTTACCATGAGTATTCCGGGACAGCAATTAAATACTTTCTTTTCCTCACTTTCTAAAAATAATATGTTCAATGGAAGTACAGTGGTTTCCGAACCCGGAAAGCCAATTTTCTCTGATCAATATGGATTCTCCAGCATCGAAAAAAAAGAAAAGTTCAGTGACCAGTCTCAGTTTCCGATTGCATCCGTCACCAAAACATTTACATCAACAGCGATACTCCAGCTTAAAGAAAAAGGAAAACTTAAAATGGATGATTCCGTTCAGAAATATCTTCCGGATTTTCCTTATCCTACGATCAGCATTAAAAACCTGCTTAATAATACTTCGGGACTGGCAGACTATTACAATCTGTTTGACATCATTATCCAGGAACAGCCGGAAAAAATAATTTCCAACCAGGATATTATTCCAACCTTTATCCGATTCAAAACACCGCTTACCTTCGAGCCCGGGAGCAAGTGGGAGTATAATAACGTCAATTTTTGCATCGCTGCCCTGATCATTGAAAAAGTATCAGGAATGAGCTATGCCATGTATCTGGAAAAAAATATTTTCAGTCCTGCAAAAATGAAAAATTCATTTGTTCCGAATGACCGGAAGATTAAAAAAATAAACCAGGTAGAATTATATACGTATCCTAATTTGTATTCGACAGATCTTGTGAATATAAATACCGTAAAAGATCCTTTTCCTATCGCTGCAAAAAGTAATTTTTATGGAAATGGAGGCATTGTAAGTACGGCTTTAGATCTGGAAAAATATCAGAAGGCGTTATTTAGCCATCAGATTCTTGGAAAGAAGGAATTAGAGGAAGCGTTAACCGCTACGATCCTTAATGACAGAAAGAAAGTGACTTACCTCATTGATGGAAAAGAAGTGAGCTATGGCTTAGGCTGGTTTATGTATACTGACGAAAGTAAAGGAAAAATAGTTTTTCACGACGGATCTATCCACGGACTTACCAGTATTTTGGCGCATAATATCAATAAAAATCAGTCAGTGATTCTTTTATCCAATATGGGAAACAGTCCTGTTTTTTCTACATTCAATGCTGTTTTACAATTAATTGATCATCGACCTTATACAATTCCTGCACCGAATCTTTCCAGAATTTATGGGAGTTTATTGGAAAACGGAAATAAGGAGAAAGCCAATTTGCTGATTAAAGAGTATCTGAAAAATCCAAATGGCTATGAAGCAACAGAGAGAGATTTTAACAAATTAGGCTATCAATTTCTTAGGAATGGAAAAAGTGAAAATTCTTTGCAGACATTTAGTTCAGCCACATTACTTTTTCCAAAAAGTTGGAATGTTTATGACAGCTATGGTGAAGCATTACTCCAATCCGGTAAAAAAGAAGAGGGCCTTAAGATGTATCAAAAATCTGTGGAACTGAATCCCGAAAATAAGAACGGCAAAGAGATGATCCGTAAAATAGAAGCACAGTCTAAATAGGTCTTTATCTATTCAAAACTTTCAAATTAAATGATTAAAATTCAATCACCTGATCTCTTTCAGGTGATTTTTTCATTAGAGTTGCCATATTCTCAACAAATCCATTAAATTTGGTCTGCCCGATCATTCTGTTCCCGGAATTTCAGAACATAACCACAGGGTTTACAGGCGTTGTAATTTAAATTGATAGACCATTCATGAAAAGAAGAGACTTTTTGAAACAGTGTTCCATTGCGGCGTCCGGCTTGGTTTTGGTAAACGTGCTGCCATCATATGCCCATGCCATGCTGGGAGAGGAACATTTCCCGAAATATAAGTCACTGTTTGAAATCTTCAGCGATCCCGAAAATCAGTATCGCCCGTTTGTCCGCTGGTGGTGGAATGGAAACAAAATAGAAAAAGCAGAACTGGCGCGGGAACTCAGGGTTTTAAAAGCTGCCGGAATAGGCGGTGTGGAAATCAATCCGATATCTTTTCCCCTGCGCACTGAAGATACGGGAAAACCGAGTGTAGAGTGGTTAAGTGATGAATGGATCGAATTGTTGAGGTTTACTCTCGAAGAGGCGAAATCATTAGGAATGACTTGTGACCTGCTTGTCGGGACCGGATTTCCTATGGGTGGAGATTTTCTGGAAAAAGAAGAATGTTCCCAGATTGTGGTTTTGGCGGTGAAAAAATTCAAGGGCCCTCTTAAAACAGAGTTTTCTCTTTTTGATCTTTACAAAGAGGCGGATCCTGCCATTACCAATCCATACAGCGGAAGAACCATGGAAATGCTGGAAGTGAAGCTTGTTCCTGATCCTCTGAACTGTCTGGACGAGGTGATCAATCTTTCAGACCAGATTAAAAACGGAATGATTAAAGTTTCCATACCCAAAGGAGATTACGCCATTTACGGATTGGTAAAAATAGATCGTTTTATGAGCGTCATCCAGGGCGCCCCGGGCGGAATGGGACCCGTACTGAATCATTATGATACAGCAGCTGTAAAAAAATACCTCAACAGAATGAGCGATACCATTCAGCAAAAAATAGGACCATTGGCTCCCAACATCCGGTCTTTCTTCATCGACAGTCTCGAAACGGAAGGAACGAACTGGAACCATGATATGATGAGCGAGTTCCAAAAGAGGAGAGGATATGACCTGTATCCGTATCTGCCTTTTGTTCTGTTTAAAATCGGAAGTATGGGAAATACGACAGGGGTAAATATCCTTTATCCTGTAAAAATGGGTACTGATTTTAAAAAGATGACAGACCGGATGCGGTATGATTTCGAGCTGACGAAAGCTGAACTATTTAGAGAACGTTTTGTATATAACTTCGCGCAATGGTGTAAAGACAATAATATAAAATCAAGGGCACAGGCTTACGGACGTGGATATTTTCCGCTGGAAGGAAGCTTTGAGATTGATATTCCCGAATGTGAAACCTGGCTGAAATACGGAATTGGGGAAGATATCAGTGAAGAAAAATTCACACAGTATCCATGGCATTTGGGTAGGGGAAATACCATGATCAATAAAATGGTGTCTTCAGCCGCTCATTTAAAAGATAAAAAACTCATCAGCTCCGAGGAACTGACCAATACAGATATGGTATTCAACGAAGCTCTGGAAATTCTGAAAATAGCAGGAGATCAGAGCACGATATCCGGGGTTACCCATCCTATTTTTCATGGATTTAACTATTCCCCTCCGGAAGCGGCTTTTCCCGGCTGGATCACCTATGGCGGATATTTGAATGAGAAAAACACGATCTGGCCTTATTTTAAACATTATACAGATTATCGGGCAAGACTTTCCGCGTTATTGCAACAGTCCACGATGTTTGCGGATATTGCTCTTTTAGCCCCTTTCGCAGACCAATGGACACAATTTGGAGCACAGAATGAACCTTTTCCAACGGTGGTATCACCTGCTTATCAGGCTTTGATCTGGGAATCTGTCCATCAGAATGGGAATGCATGTGATTATGTATCGGAACAGGTGATCAGTGATTCAGCGGTGAAGAAAGGTTTTCTTACGTATGGAAAAAGAAAGTACCACACTTTATTTTTGATTGAGGTGCACAGTCTGAATACGGCCACAGCAGAAAAATTGTACGAATTTGTGAGTGGCGGGGGAAGAATATTCTGCATTGAAGCTATTCCGGACCGCTCCACAGGCTGGAATGATTATGAGAAAAGAGACCGGGAAGTACAAAACTGGATCAGCAAAATGCAGGCTTTTCCGGAACGTTTTATTTTCCTGAATAAACCTAAATCCGATTTTCTCAATTGGTATAAAGCCGTTCAGGAAAAGTATAATATGACCCCTTATGTGAAGATAAAGACACCGAAAACTTTCATCACACAGATACGCTACCAAACCCGTGACTCTGAGATTTTCCTGTTTAATAATTCCAGCAGTAAGAACAGTACACCGCTGGATATCACCTTCGAAAAAAGCGTGATCAAAAACAAGCAGGCCTGGCTGTGGGATGCGGTAACAGGTAAGCGTTTCAAACTGAATCTTCCGGATGGGCGATTCAATATCGATTTAGGCCCTGCCGATTCAAAGCTGATTGTTTTTGATGGCCATAAAAGAGGCACAAGCTGGAAAGAAAGTCCTCTGACCGGAAATAAAGTGAAAGAACTTAACGATCAATGGAAAGTTGAGTTGATACATTATGACGGGACGGTCAAAAAAGAAGAATTCAACAAGCTGACGGATCTTAAAGAATTACCGGCCTATACTCATTTTGCAGGAACAGTCATTTACCGGAATACGTTTCAGATCAAGGACAAAAACGTGGACAGCTACATCAATCTGGGAAATGTATACGGAATTTGCGAAGTACGCATCAATGGGAAAGAAGCGGGAGTACAGTGGTTCGGAAGGAGAATTTACCCTTTGAATGGTTTAGTGAAAGATGGAGTTAATGAAATTGAGATCAAAGTAGTCACAGTGATGGTCAATTATATGAAAACCCTTAAAGACAATGTGGTGGCGCAGTATTGGACCAATCAGAAAAAGAAAGACCAGCCGCTGCAGTCTATGGGATTGGTAGGCCCGGTGACTGTTTATCAGGAGTCTTGAGTATTTTTAAACCACAAAAGAGTGTTTATAAAGATTTGCTCTCGCAGATTTCTCTGATAACACAGATCTAATTCATGCTATTTAAAACATTAAGATCAATGAAGGATGTAAGGTGAGTTAAGAAAAAATCAAATGATTTTTTAAGTTGTGCGTCTTAAAGCGAAGCTAAAATTTAATATTCTTAAAAGCTTAACAGAATCTTAATGGTTTGAAGTTTTTCTCTCGCAGATGATACGGATAAAGCAGATGAACAAAAGTAAAAATCTGCATCATCCGATTAATCTGCGTGAAATTTTAAAATCATGTGATCTGTTCCATTGCCTTCATTAGAATCAATGAAATTGATTCCACCTTTGCTTCCTTTTATAAATAGAATAATCAATTTCTTTGCGTTAAAAAAATTATTTGCTCCCCAAGTTTTTTTACAACAAAAGTATAACGAAAAACCGCCTCATTCCTAAAAATGAGACGGTTGTATGTATCTAAATTCAGAATAATAAATGTATTAATGGGCTAATAAAATTTAAGTCTGAAAAGAAAAGTCATTAAAAATCAGAAAAAGAAATCCCAATCCCGCTATTAACTTCCAGCCTCCCTCTTCCAGCTTCCAGCCCATTAGTCTACCATCCCAAATAATAAGTCGGGCTCAGCCAGATTGGGCGATGCATTCCAAAATGTTCCTGCAGCATTTTTTCAGCTTCGCAGAAAGCACCTTCCACCCATCCCTGTTGATCGGAATAAGCTTCCCCGATAATGTGAATGGACTCATCAGCTACCGGTTTTCTCATGTATGGCATTACGTTTTCAACGGAATATCCGGCTTTCCAGGCATGATATCCTGCTCCGAAAGGTTCATCGGTCCAGTCTTTAAAGTAGGTTACATAAGGATCCGGTATCGTTACATCAGGGCCGTGCAGTTCCCGAAGTTGATTCATCAGTTCATCTACCATCATCTGGGTCGCCTGAACATCATCCAGTTCGTGCAGTTCCTTCAGTGATGCAGATTTGGCGGCTCTTACTTCGAACAGTAATTTGTCATCGGAGAGTGCTTTCCAGAAGGTTTCGGTTTCCATATCTCCGTAGCTTCCCAATAACATTGAATTATTGGTTTGAGGATCCGTCCCGAAATAATAACACTGTCTCATAGGAAGGTCAGTAATAGAATGGCCGGAATCAATGTCCAGTTGTTTCTCTTTCCACCACGGGTATTCAAAGCCCATTAATATTTTAAAAGCAGGCTCCATAATTACCGAACGGATATTGGTATTAAGGACTGAATTTTCATTAATGTTAAAGAAGAAATTGTTCTGATCCAGAAGCTCCAGAGATTTTCTCGGCATAGCAAGAACCAGTTTATTGGTATATACATTCCATGTCGTATTGGTTTTCAGATTCAGAAAAGTCAGCTGATATTTATGGGTATGGATTAAAGGATGCGCTTTGGTGAAAGTAAGCAGCTTATTTTCAGACCAGATGCACGCACCGTCATGTTCCATATAAGAATTGGCTACGGCATAAGCGATGCTGTCATAGCCTTCCTCAATGGTTTTATAAATGGTTCCGGCAGAGAAATCTCCCACCATATAAGGAAAAGCTTCGGCAGAATTCCAGTTGATCGTATTGGAGTAGTATCCGCCGGCATTTGCCACAAACTCATAACCTTCCTGTGAAATCTGATCCTTGATCAGGTTCCAGAATCCCAGATCATTTACCTTACGTCGGTCATAAGGAGAATTAGGGAAATTATAAACCAGCTTAGGTTTGATATCATCCCAGTCCTCACTGGTCAGTTTAAAACTATAATCGTAGATGCTGTCTCCTTTGATAATCTTATCACTGTATTTCTCAGCTACCCATGGATCTGCCATCAACACATCGTAAATAATCTTATTGAATAACTGATCCGAGCTGAAACCATAATCATCATCATTCAGATAATAACGGGTAGCCAGTTTCTTACCTTCTTTCTGAGCCACATCCCACGCATCCTGTTTGAAACTTTCTTTTCTCAGATACATCAATAGTTTGGTAGGATCACCCATCGGGAAAGGAACAGGAGTCATTTTATCTTTCAGGACAGGAATTCGTTTTGCAGGATCTTCTTCGGTAAGCGGATATCCTTCAATCAAGGTCGTTACGATTTGCTGAGACGTCAGGTAGCGCATACCTCCCAGTTCTCCCCAGAAATTCATTCCCGGCATCACGACAGATTCCAGTCTTCCGCCCAGTTTATTGTTCATGTCAAAGATCTGTACCTCACTGGCTTTGAGTTTCTTATCAGTGACTAAACGGTAAGCGGTATACAAACCGGAGGTTCCGGCACCGATGATGGCTACTTCTATTTTTAAATCAGGATGTTTTCCTGTGTTTAATGGTGTATTTTTATTCATGGTTTATTGTTTTTAAATGGCTTTAAAGTATTTGCGTCCTAACTGGAAGTGAGAAATATCAAAATCCGTATGCCCGTCCAGGGCAAGATCAGACATGATTTTTCCGAGGAATGGAGTGAATTTGGCAGCCCATCCGGTGGCATAGACCACAATGTTTTTATAATTCGGGACATATTTTGGTGCGAAATCAATCAGCAGTTCCTTATTCGGTATTTTGCTTAAAGCGATAAGGCAGGTTGAAGTGTATTCAGGCTCTGCAGCCAATCCTGTCATATGCTGCTGAACCCAGTCGGAAGTATAGGCCAGTTCCTGAGGATTAGGAATTAATGTTCGGTCATTAGGTTCTTCCAAAGGTGTAATAACAAAATCCGGCGCGACACGGATGTATTCCGGATGATCCCAGTCTACAGAAGGAAAACCATAGAACTGATTACCATTTTCCTCAATTGCATTCTGGAATACAAACCAGGTTGGATACTGTATGTTTGGATCCGTTTTCCTAAAATAAGCCGAAGACATATTCCAGTACGTCGCCTCTATTTTAAAATCCAGTAAATTGATGACACTGTTAATGTAAGGCCCCGGAATAATCGCCAGTTTTTTAGCAATATAAATTCCGTTAGGAGTCGTGAGTTCAAAGAGATCACCTACCTGTTTGATGTCAAGTACAGGCGAATTTTCTTCTAACTGAACGGTTTCTTCCTGTTTGCAAAGGCCTAAAAGCGTTTCAATTGTTAATTTAAAATTAATGCTTGCACCATCCGGCTGAAACAGTCCGGTATAATTGTCCGGTAAGTTTTTAAAATGGTACTTTTCTTCGATCTCTTTTGAGGTTAGGGTAGTGTAGGGAACACCCAGTTCTTTCAAGGCCTGCTCAGCCAGGGCAATATTTCCTTCCGTGGAATGTACTTCAGGGTCTCCAAACCAAAGCGTACCCACTTTATCCAGCAGCGAAGTATTGGTCTGTTTTTCCAGCTCGTCCCAGTAAGGTTGTGCTTCAAGAGCCATTTTCACCATATATTCATCCGGATAAGGAATACGGAACTGGCGGGAAACTCCGGCAGAACTTCCAAGCTGATTCACAAAAGTGAACTGTTCCAGTACTAAGGTTTTAGCCTTTCGTTGGCCAAGATGGTAGGCCGTAGCCAGGCCTATGGCTCCGCCACCAATAACAATGACGTCGTAGTTTTCTGTTTTCATAGGTATTAGTTTTATCTGTGAAATCCGTGTATTCATCACGAATTAAATGATGATCATACAAGCATTTTAAACACTTTTATTTTTATTCTCGCAGATTATGCAGACAACGCAGATTCACGAACATGAAAATTTGCATCATCTGATTAATCTGCGTGAAATTTTAAAATAGGCGATCTGTTCTCATTCGCTTTTTCGGGATCAATGAAATTAATTCCAACTTTGTTTCCCTAAGTTTTGTACATGATGCACAATTACCGGCCGTGTTTTTCGAAAAGTTTAAACACACGAGTTTTACATCATGCACTATAACTCGCAAAAAAAACGGCCGGCAATTGAAGGATATGGACTGGTTATGATTAAGACTTTTTTATGCTTTTATTGGGCTTTGCACATCGCATCCCATGTAGTCCAGAAATGGGCATTTACTGCACCTGGAGGAGGAGTGGTGCTGTCAGCAACGATACCTACCATTGAGGCACAGTTGGAATTACAGCCTATTTCATTATAGCTTCCCTGCTGAGGAGGGATCTGGCGCCATGTACCGGTAGACCCGCTTAGTAATTCTACTTTAATATCAAAAATTCCCGAAAGATTAGGCGTCTGAATTTGTTTAGTGGGTGCCTCACTTGAAATAGAATCACTCCAGTTACCCTGTGAGAATGTAACACGCCATGTTGAAATCATTTTGGCTGTATTGTTCTGAGGAGACAAATAAACCCAGAATTGAGCTCCGTTCCCTAATTGAAACTGACCGGATGAATTGGCGGTTCCGCTTACGTTTGATGTTTCCATGTTGGTTGTATTTTGGTTGGTTAGTTTTTACCTCTGCTTTTTTTCAGCGTCTCAGTTGAGGATTTAGCCTTTACTGATGCCGCTTGATTGGTAGTTCAAAGTAACAAAGAAGGATGCTTTTTTTTTAGAGTAGAAATGACCAATTACGGTTTTGAGTAGAAATACTGAATAAGGTTGGATCGTGTTTAAACCCTGTATATTTTCAGGACATTTGCTAGTGAAGGATGAAATACTTTATCTTTGTTTTTCGGGGTTGATGATAAGATGTTAGCCGAAAATGCCTTTATGAACAACAATAGTTTCTTAGTTTCTGCAAAAGGAATCTGTATTGCAGCTTTTCTTTCCTTCAATACGGTGATGTATGCTCAGAAAACAGCAGATCTTTCAACCATCTCAGACAAAACATTAAGCATTATTCTGGAAAAAAACAGAACCTATTATACAAAGGGTAAAGTAGCGGATTATATTCCTGAGCTGGGAAAAATGGATGCTAAAGCAATTGCTTTTTCAGTGGTGGAAAAAAACGGAAAAGTATTCAATGTGGGAGATGTACAGAAGAAATTCACCATGCAGAGTATCTCCAAAATTATCGCTCTGATGATTGCTGTCAGTGAAAAAGGCGAAGCCAATGTCTTTGAAAAAATGGGCTATTTCGGAACCGATCAGCCTTTCAATCATTTTTCCAACCTTGAAACTACGGGCAAGCCATTAAATCCAATGATGAATGCTGGTGCCATTCTCACCACTTCATTAATTTCCGGCGATGGCGAAAAACCATTTCTGAAAATTTTGGATATGGTGCGATACATCACTAAAAACCAGACTCTTGATTATAATACATCCGTTTACGAATCCGAAAAGTCTACGGGAGATCGTAACCGCGGGATGTTTTACCTGATGAAAAATAACGGACTCATTTCAGGAAATGAAGATCAGCTGGATAATTATTTCAAACAGTGTTCTATAGAGCTTACTGCCGAAGATTTGGCTAAAATAGGCTATTTCTTTGCGAATGAATGTGTTCGGTTTGACGGAGACAGCAAGTATAAAAATGCAGAAATGTCAAGACTGATTCAATCCCAAATGCTTATTGCCGGCATGTACGAATTCAGCGGAGAATATGCCAGAACCGTAGGTCTTCCGAGCAAATCCGGTGTTGGAGGCGGAATTACCGTAAGTGTTCCCGGAAAAATGGGAATTGGTGTTTTCAGCCCGGCATTGGATCAGCATGGAAATTCTGCAGCGGGCTATCATATGATTTTAGACCTGGTGAAGCAGTACGACCTGAGTTTATTTTAAAGAACTGCATCTTCGTCGTTAAATTCAGGCATTAAACCATTTTATTTTTTAAATCTTTATACTTGGAACGTCCTACCGGAAGCACTTCACCTGTTTTAAGCAAGGCTCCATAGCGTGTCCCGGGATTGATAATGATCTTTTCAATTTGTTGAAAATTAACAAGGTAAGATTTGTGAATACGTTCAAATCTGTCGGGAAGAAGCTGCTGCAAATGCTCAAGTGACTTATCGTGGAGCTCATTCTGTCCATTGCTGAGATGCAGTTCAGTGTAAATTCCGGCCCCTTTGATGTAGATCACCTCAGAAATATGGATCAGACGAACCTGTCCTGCTCTTTTTACAGCGAGGTATTTAATGCCTTCATCCGGTTTTAAGGCTGGGCTGACAAACCTGGTCAAAGCCTTAAAGAGCCTTTCCTGATCAAAAGGTTTGGGAACAAAATCCAGAACGCCATACGCAAAAGCCGTGATAGCTTTATCGATATTGGCAGAAACAATGATGGTATGAAAAGAAGCAGCCACCATCTGCTCCAACAACTCGAAACCATTGTCGCCGTTGAGATTAAGATCGAGTAGAAGGAGGTCAGGAATTTGTGCTGAAACCTGATCAAGTCCCTTTTGCAGAGAATCACAGATAACGATCTCATTAGGCTTGTCCGCAAAAAATTCTGAGGTCATACGCTCCAAACGGCGGGCTATTCTGGCCTCGTCCTCAATAATCACTATATTCATTATTTTAAAATTTGAATGGTAGACTTCCAGCCGTTTTCCGTAGCACCCGATTCGAATGCCCAGTTTGAGCCATAACTTTCAGTCAGTCTTGCTTTGATATACTTAAAACCGTTTCCACCCGTGCGGTCCGTCATGATTTGTCTGTTCTTCGCTACAGTTTCAAAAATATACTGATGCGCCTCTTTTGACTCAGAATAATGGAGTATAAATTGAATCGTATTTCCAGACAAAGGTTCACTGTGGGTAATACCATTCTCCAGCAACGTATGAATAACCGCCGGCGGGATCAGCTGTGTTTCATCGATTCCCTTTTCCTCCCAGATATAATTCATTTCTTTCCGGAAGCCCATCACCGATATATGTTGACGACAGAGCTCCAGTTCTTTGGTGACAGAGATCAGGGTCTGTTCAGAGATTTCGTTCATAATGTCAAATTCTTTGGCCAGTGCCTGTATAAAACGGGCGCCATCCTTGGGAGATTCTTCCACCCAATCCATCATGGAAGTCAGGGTATTCCTTAAAAAATGAGGTTGGATATTCTTTTTAAGCAATTCCAGTTGTAGTCTTGACGAAAGTAAAACTGCATTCTGGTGTTCCGCCTCAATAACACTGGTACGGATAGAATGAAGGTAAAGCATCGACAGTACAATAATAGTAAAACTGATGAACAGCCCGAAATCATAAACCACCAATCTGTTGACCAATGCGCTCGCCAAAAGAGCCGCCAGAGCTATAAAACCTCCTTTTTCCTTTTGAATAATGCCATTTAGAACCACAATAAAAGCAGCGATCAGCATAGCCAAGCTATAAAGTCGGGCAGTCAGGTCATAGTGTCCGTAATTAAACCCATAAAGTCCCAGCAATGTCAACAGCAATGCGAGCATCAGCCATTTTCCATGTCTGAAATTAAACTGAATCATAAAATACCACGGAACCAGCAATGCATTGGCAAACGTCAGCCATCCGATGATCTCAAGACGAATGAAAAATTCAGAATAAGGAATCACCACATGGAATTTCAGATATTCCATGATCAGTAAAGTAAAAAAGAGAAGACAAATGGTTGCAAAAATCAGGATGTCCTTCTGTCTCCGTTTGCTGTTCAGATAAAGGAAAAGATAATAAACTGCTGCGATCAGAAAAGCTCCTGCCATCAGGTTCATATAAGCCATTGTGATCAATGGTCTTGTGATTAATGTTGTGTAATTATTGATGTCAAATCCAATGCTCCGCTGCATATCCGGATGCAGTGACTGAGAACTGCGCATGGCAATGGTATGAAGACCCGGCGAAATCAGATGATCCGGAATCCTGTAATAGCTGCACTCGGTTCCCGGAATTTCAGGATTTCCGTTTTTGGGAAGCTGTCCGTTTTTACCAATCAGGATACCATCCCAATAGACTTCAAAAGCCCCGAAGGAATCGATCTGAAGTCCGAGAGGTGTCAGTTCGTTCTCCACCGGACGCAGGTCGAGCTGTGTACGTGACCAGAATATCTTGTCTGAAGTATTGCCTCTTATTTCCGACCAGTCTTTATCGTTATAGTTTTTATCAGCCCACATCATATGGTCTCCGGTTTTATAGACCGGTATCGGGT
Organism: Chryseobacterium sp. OV279; assembly: GCF_900128945.1. Lineage (GTDB taxonomy): Bacteria > Bacteroidota > Bacteroidia > Flavobacteriales > Weeksellaceae > Chryseobacterium. The sequence goes on from NZ_FQUD01000001.1 coordinate 1,290,626, forward strand.
CCTCATTACGGATAACAGGCGTGGCCAGCAGGCTGAGCAGCGTTAATAAAAACATTAAAGTATGCATGATGTAAATATACAAGCTAATTTGAAAAACCGGATGTCGTTTGAAAGCCTGTAGAGTTGTTCAGATGTTTCTGCTGTGAATGGCTGTTTCTGCGATTTAAATTTACATCATGAAACAAGTAGTCATCATTATTTTTACCCTCTTTTCTGTTCAGTATTCATTAGCACAGAAAGCTCAGGTCACCGGAATCATTCAGGAAAAATCTGCCGTACCTATATCTTATGTAACGGTCACATTAAAGGAAAGTACGGATAAAGCCATTGCAGCCGGTATTTCGGATAGTAAAGGCGTGTTCAGACTGGAAAGCATTCCGGCCGGAAAGTATACCATCAGTTACAGCCTTGCGGGTTTTAAAACCATCAGCAGACCTGTCGAAGTCAAGTCTGATGAGGTAATCAATGTAGGGACAGTTATTTTAGAATCTGATACAAAACTTTTGCAGGAAGTCTCCATAACAGGGCAGCGTTCATCCATAAGTTTAAAACTGGACAAAAAAGTTTTTGAAGTAGGCAAGGATGTTCTCTCGCAGTCAGGAGCAGTAACGGATCTACTCAACGTTGTTCCCTCGGTTAGTGTAAGCCCCGGTGGGGAAATAAGTTTGCGGGGAAATAATAATGTATTGGTATTGATTGACGGTCGTCGGACCGGGCTGACTCAGGGTAATGCTTTGGAACAGGTGCCTGCCGATCAGGTAGAGCGTGTGGAAGTGATCACGAATCCTTCTTCCAGATTTGATGCGGCCGGTTCTGCAGGGATTATCAATATTATACTCAAAAAGAACAAAAAAGGAGGATTCAGCGGCCAGCTTCGTCTGGTAGGCGGTATTCCCAATGAAACACGGATCAGTCCTAGTCTGAATTATAAATCGGACAGGCTCAATCTGTTTGCGACTTATGGAATCCGGTTATCTGATTATGTAGGTTTGTATACGATGAAACAGTCCACCGGACTTTCAGGAGAGAGGGTTGATTTGAACAGAAGGCAGGATGAGGACAGACATGATGATGCTAAATTACTTTATTTTGGAGCCGACTTTAAGATCAATGATCAGAATACCATTACCGCAGCTTTCATGCGAAACTCAACGCATGATCACGACAAAACCCGACTGAACTATGTCTATTCAAATAAAAACGGGGCTCTAGACAGCAGCCTCACCAGAAAGGGCGAATCATGGGAAAAACGGAGCTATAATCAGCTCGAATTGAATTACACCAAAAACTTCGCTAAGGCAGGTAAGAAACTGACAGTAGATATGCAGTATGATTTCTGGGACAGTGACAAAGACTGGAATTTATCAACCAGCAAAGTATTTCCAACTGCTATTGACTTACCGATGATCAGAACAGGTTCAATGGGCGCCAGTAAAGACTTTATGATTAAAACAGATATGATACAGCCTCTTGACAGTACATCTACTCTTGAATTCGGTTTGAAATTAGAGGATAGGAGAGTGAACAGCGACTTTATCGCAGAACAGCAGAATTCCGCAGGCTGGGAAATCATTGAACAGATTGATAATCATTTGTTATATAAAGAATTGATTGGAAGCGCTTACGTCCAGTTTTCCGGAAAGACCGGAGCTTTGAGTTATCAGGCTGGTTTGCGTGGCGAACTCACCCATATCGGGATCGAAGACCGCGCGGGAAGCTATAGCAATAAAAAAGATTATAACCGATTGTTTCCGACATTCAACATAAGCTACCGTTTCAATGAACGGTCAACTTTACAGGGAAGTTACAGCAAGCGGATCAACAGACCAAGACTGGGCATGATTTATCCTTTTAATGAACTGACTGATCTTACAAGTCGTTATGTAGGGAATCCGGATCTTAATCCTTCATACGCTAATGTCTTTGAAATCGCTTTCCTTAAAAACTGGAAGACGCTTACGTTGAATCCATCCTTCTATTATCAGCGAAATACCGGAGTGATGGAGGATTATACGTTCCGGAATGCAGAAGGGCTGTTTATCACAATGCCGGTTAATATCAATAGAGAAACCCGTTATGGTTTTGAACTGTCAGTACTCTATAATCCGGTCAAATGGCTGCAGGTGAATACAGAGCTTAATCTGTTTCATTATGCCGAACAGGGAAGTTATAAAGATCAGAGTTTCGACTATTCCGGGAATACCTTAACTGCCCGTGTAAGTGCTCAGCTGAAGCTGAAGAATAAACTTGCTTTTCAGATGCTTTATAATTTCAGAGGAGCCAATGCTACTGCTCAAACCCGTACAGATGCTCTTCACAGCATTGATTTTGGACTCAGCAAGACTTTTTTAAAAGATAAAGCAACCCTGATGTTCGATGTCAGTAACCTCTTTGGATTACGAAAGTCAAACAGCAGAACCGTAGGAACAGATTATGAAATTAGCCAGACCAATATTCCTAATGCCGCGCGGTATCGGTTAACGCTGGTTTATAGATTTAATCAAAAAGACAATCAAGCGGTAAGACAAGCCAAAAGCGGGAACAGGGATTAATTTATAGGTATTTTAATTAAAAAATCTGCTTGATCTGTGAAATCTGCGAGCTTAAAATAGGTCTTGCCAATTTTGCAGATCAGGCAGATTCTTTTACCATTCTGGTGTGATTTTTTTGACTTAAATTTGGTCTTTCGTCTTCTATGACGGAAAAAAAATACTGACAGATGGCAGATGAAATACAGATTTTAAAAGATTTCGTGGAGGGTAAACTTTCCGATAAAGACTTTGAACAGCAGCTTTACACCAATCAGGATTTGGAAAAACGGCTTTCAGATCCGGCAATAGATTGGCGGGGAACTTATTTACAAAACACCACTGCTTACTTTTATCTGATTGAGCAGGATTATAAAAATGCTGAAGGAAGACTCAATGCTCAAGGAACGGTACAACTGTTTTTAAGCAAAATTGGAGTAGAGATCACAGCTTGCGCACAAAAGTCTGATGAGTATGAATTCATTGTAAGTACCAGCCCCAAATATATAGACGCTGATGCCGGATTTATCGAACAGCATATTCTGCCAAAAGACAAAACACTTTCAAAATCTGAACAAAAACAATACATAAAACAGCGCTACACGGAACTTTTTAAATACCAGACTAAACCACCCAAATGGTTACAGAATCCGGAATGGCCGATTAAAAACGATCAACCTCTGTTCTTTTTAGGGCAGATTGAAATAAAAAAAGGTGATTTTTTCCATGATGAGGGAAGTATGTACCTCTTTATGGATCCCGAAACTGAAATTATCGATATCGTAAAGCAATTTTACTGATCCGGTAAAAATGGCTAAAAATGAATATCATCCTGTTTTTGTCATTAAAACCTTTGTAAAGAAATAGGATGATTTTCCCAATCGGATAATAAAGAAGGTTTTATAATCTTCTTATTTTCATAACGTTGCTTCCCGGTAACGTTATTTTTTTTGCGAAAATCTTATGAAATTTTGTCATTGTTTTTTCAAAATTCTGAATTTTATGATTTTTTTTAACGGATCATCAAACGCACTTTTTCCAGAATTCATACGCTTTTGTAGACATGTTATATTTTTGTAATATTAGAAAAATAATTCTCTTATTTTTGAAATATTATAGTTTTTATTTCTATATTTGTCTTACATTAATCAATTATAAACAATTATAATTGAATCTGATAGACTGTACCGTCTTATTTTCTGAGAATAAAAATATAAATTGCTTTTTTTAATAGGATTTAAATTCATAATAATTTATTGTTAAAAAATTATTATCAATTTTCATTTATGGTTAGAAATGTAATATAAATTTATTATTTTTATTCCCTCATAACTAGCAAACGCTCATGATGCCGAAAGGTCCAGCGTTTTGTTATGGAGTTTCTAGTTATCACCTCAATACCATAAATGCAATGAAAAACTTAACCATTATTGGATTAACGCCTTTTGAAAAGCCGGATGTCAGTCTTATGCCTAAATTGCACCAGGCGGGTGCATTTCCCATCTTAAGCTTAGGACACAATGCGGCGGCCGCTCAGGAAGCACTGAATCAACTTGATCAGACAGATGTACCTTCTTATGGTATCTATCTACCGAACGACAAATTTATATCCCTGCAGATCCCGAAAAAAGTAAGTTTCGCGATCCTTCCGTCCGGAGTTTCGATGAATATTGTACCGGATCTGCCTGTTATCTATCAGGTAACCAGTTTGGATGAAGCCAGGCTGGCCGAACAGTCGGGTGCAGAAGGAATTATTATAAAAGGAAATGAGGCAGGAGGTCTGGTAGGCTATGAGTCTACTTTTGTACTGTTTCAGCGTGTCATTAAAGAAATTCAAACTATACCTGTATGGGTACAGGGTGGAATAGGACTGCACACAGCTGCCGCAGTAAAATCATTAGGAGCAACCGGAATTGTACTCGATAGCCAACTGGCACTATTCCCGGAGAGTTCCGTTCCTCAGGAGATCAAAGACCTGTCCTCAAAACTCAACGGTACAGAAACTAAAATTATAGCCAACCATAGGGTATTGGTGAGACCGAATTCACCTGTATTACCTGAAAATGTCACGGCCGAAGAGCTGAGACAATATTTCACGGATCTTGACCCAAGTAAGAGTTATATTCCTATGGGACAGGATATTTCATTGGCAATAGATCTGTATGAAGATTTCAAAAGCCTGAAAAAAATGGTTTTTGGGTTCAAAGAAGCCATGTATGGTCACCTGAAGCAGGCCAAAGCACTTGAAGTGATCAGTGAAAATAATATAATGGCCCAGAAACTGGGATTACGTTATCCTATCGCACAGGGGCCAATGACCCGTGTCAGCGATGTTCCGTTGTTCGCCAATGCTGTAGCAGACGCAGGAGCTTTGCCTTTTGTTGCTTTATCTTTACTGAAAGGTGAGCAGGCGAAAGCTTTAGTGATGGAAACCAAAAAACTGGCTGGTGAAAAAACATGGGGTGTAGGTATTCTTGGATTTGCTCCTCAGGAATTAAGAGAAGAACAGACCGCTTATATATTGGAAGCCAAACCTCCGGTAGTTCTTATCGCAGGAGGAAGACCTGCGCAGGCTAAGGTGTTTGAAAAGGCGGGTATCACAACCTTCCTTCATGTTCCTTCTCCTGCATTACTGGATATTTTCCTGAAAGAAGGCGCTACCAATTTCATCTTTGAAGGCCGTGAGTGCGGCGGTCACGTAGGTCCGCTTTCAAGCATGGTGCTTTGGGAAAAACAGATTGAACGTATTTTAAAAGAAGAACATCCGGAAAATATCAGCGTATTTTTTGCAGGCGGAATTCATAATGCATTTTCAACAGCATTCGTTTCTATCATGGCGGCTCCTTTAGCAGCCAGAGGCGTAAAAGTTGGCGTATTGATCGGAACTGCTTATTTATATACAGAAGAAGCCGTTCGTACCGGAGCTATTCAGGAAGAATTTCAGGTACAGGCCATGCAGGCAAAAGACACGGTCTTACTGGAAACAGCACCGGGACATGAAACACGTTGTTTAAATACAGCTTTTGCTAAACATTTCAGCACCGAGAAAATTAAACTTCTGGCCGCCGGAATGGATAAAAAAGAAGTTTGGGAGCAGCTTGAAAAACTCAATGTGGGCCGACTTAGGATTGCTGCAAAAGGAATCGATCGTCAGGGCGACAAATTGGTTAATGTTCCTAAAAACGAACAGCTGGATCTTGGAATGTACATGATCGGTCAGGTGGCTACGATGCAAAACCGCGTCATTTCCCTTGCATCACTGCATCAAAACGTAAGTATTGATAATTTTAAATATATTGAAGAGGCGGCTTTACCGGAGCAACCGGTATCCACAGAAAAACCTCTGGATGTAGCGATTGTCGGGATGGAATGTATTTTCCCGGGCGCTAAAAACCTTGAAGAATACTGGCGAAATATCATTTTGGGAAGAGACAGTGTCACAGAAGTCCCTGATGAGCGCTGGAACAAAGAACTTTACTACCACCCGGATTCAGACGGACCGGATGTATCTCACTCGAAATGGGGCGGATTTATTCCAAAAATTGATTTCGATCCATTGGCATTCGGAATTCCTCCTCAATCTCTTGCTGCCATTGAACCCACACAATTGTTAACTTTATTGGTTGCCAAGCGTGCGATGGAAGATGCAGGTTATGGAGAAAAACACATCAACAGAGAAAATATTTCTGTTATTATAGGCGCTGAAGGCGGTAATGATCTGGCCAACAGCTATAGTTTCAGAGGATACTATAAACAGGTTTTCGGAGAGCTTCATGAAGAAGTGAAACAGGCATTTCCACATACGACGGAAGATTCATTTCCGGGTATTTTGGCGAATGTGATCGCAGGTAGGATTACGAACCGTCTGGATCTTGGCGGAAGAAATTTCACCGTAGATGCGGCTTGTGCTTCTTCTTTAGCAGCGATTGATCTGGCCTGTCAGGAACTGATATTAGGGAAATCCGATATGGTTCTTGCCGGGGGAGCAGATTTACATAACGGGATCAATGATTATCTGATGTTTTCCAGTACGCACGCACTTTCGAGAAAAGGAAGATGTGCTACATTTGACGGAGATGCTGACGGAATTGCCCTTGGAGAAGGCGTTGCAATCCTTGTCTTAAAAAGATACGAAGATGCCGTTAGAGATGGCGACCGTATTTATTCTGTGATCAAAGGAGTGGGAGGATCAAGTGACGGAAAAGCACTGGGTCTTACAGCACCTAGAAAAATAGGACAGGTACGTGCTTTAGAGCGTGCTTATTCCCAAGCAGGGATTAGTCCTGCGGCAGTTGGTTTAGTGGAAGCTCACGGAACCGGAACTGTAGTAGGAGATAAAACCGAACTGAGTGCACTGACGAATTTATTCAGCCGTTCAGGAGCGATACCGGGACAGACTCACTTAGGTTCTGTAAAAACGCAGATCGGGCATACCAAATGTGCGGCCGGATTAGCCGGGCTAATCAAAGCTTCACTGGCAGTATATCACGGTGTAAAACCACCAACACTTCATTTACAGCAGCCTAATGCTTATTATAATGCCCAAACCAGTCCTTTTGCTTTTTATGCAGAAAGTGGATTGTGGGGCGAGAAAAACCGTTATGCCGGAATCAGTGCTTTCGGATTCGGGGGAACCAATTTTCATACGGTTATTGCCAACCATCCTAAGGAAGACGATTCTGCTGTATTGCAGTCGTGGCCGTCAGAATTGTTTGTATTCCGTGGGGATACATATGAGGATGCGAAAATTCCATTGTCACAGATTAAATCTCTATTGGAGGTTAATGGTGATATTCCATTAAAAGATATGGCTTACAGCTTAGCGGTTGGTTCAGATAAACCAATTCAGTTAACCATCGTTGCTGACACTGCCGAACATTTGATGATGAACATCGAACTGGCATTATCCGGTATCGAAAGTAAAGATACTTTCACTGTGAATAAACGTGATGGTAAAGTAGCCTTCCTGTTCCCGGGACAGGGCAGTCAGAGAATCAATATGGCCCGCGATCTGTTCGTAGCTTTTCCGGCTATGCGTAACCTGATCGAAGGATATCCTGAACTGGAGAAAGTGGTTTTCCCTTCAACAACATTTGATGAAGCTGCTTTAAAACAACAGAAAGAAACTATTAAAGATACCCGCCTGGCGCAGCCTATCTTAGGCATTGTTGACCTGGCTTTAGCTAACTTCCTGAAATCACTGGACATCGTTCCGGATATGGTAGCAGGCCACAGCTATGGTGAATTACCAGCTTTATGTTTTGCCGGGGTTTTTGAAGAAGAAAAACTGGTTGATCTAAGTATTCAAAGAGCTCATGCCATTTTGGATTCAGTAGAAGGAGGTGATCCTGGAACTATGATTGCGGTAAGCGCAACAAGAGAACAGTTGCAGCCGGTATTAGACAAGACAGAAGGCTGTTATCCGGTTAATTATAATGCTCCGACCCAATGTGTAGTGGCAGGAAGTACGCCGGCAATCAATAAATTAATGGAGATCCTTAAACAGGAACGTATCTCTGCTAAGAAACTGGAAGTTGCGTGTGCATTCCACAGTCCGTTGTTGGCCAAGTCCAAAGGCTTATATAATGAAGTTTTAAAAGAGGTTCCTTTCCAGGAAATGCAGATCCCGGTTTGGTCGAATACAACAGCTGAAACCTATCCTGCAGCGCCTTCAGCAATCAAGGAAAGACTGACGGATCATTTGGTACAGCCCGTGAGATTTGTAGAAGAACTTCAGGCGATGTATGCAGACGGAGCCAGAATATTCATTGAAGTAGGCCCTGGAAAAGTTCTTTCCGGACTGACTAAATCCTGCTTGGAAAAAGATCAGCTGACTCTGTATGTAGAAGACAGCAACCGAAATAAACTAAGCCATCTTCTTTCTATGCTGGCACAATATCTGGGAACTGGCAGAAGTTTCAGCATTGAAAAACTTTTCGACGGCCGTAATGCCAGACTGATTCAGATAGACCAGCCTGAACTGTATAAGAAAAATCCAGCCATCTGGCGTGTGAACGGACAAATGGCGCATCCAACCACAGGTAATCTGCCGGCTAACGGTGCATTACCGATATTAAATCCTATTCCCATGAACAATTTTACGAATAACCAACCAGCTCCTGTAGCCGAATCTCAGCCTGCCGCTGAACGTATGCTTCAGGAATATTTAAATACCATGAAACAGCTGATTCAGGCACAGCGTGATGTGATGCTTTCCTTCCTGGGACAGAATCCACAGGTCAGCCCTGCACCTGTTTATGCTGCGCCGGTACAAGCACCAGTGAACGATCGTTTGGTGACGATTCCTGCACAGCCGGTCCATGTAGAAAAACCTGCTGCTGTTGCGGTAAAACAGGCTCCGGTAAAAGATATTAAAACCCTGTTGCTACAGGTGGTCAGCGATAAAACAGGATATCCTCACGAAATGCTCGGCATGGAAATGGACCTGGAAGCTGATTTGAGTATTGACTCTATCAAAAGGGTAGAAATCATCGGAACGCTTCGCAGTGAACTGGGAGCGCTTACATCAGGTAATGCCGATGAAGATACGGTCATGGAGAAATTAGCATCGATCAAAACGTTAAGCGGTCTGGTTTCCTGGTTGACAGAACTGACAGGAACTCCAACAGCCGCTCCTGAAAAAAACGGAACTGCAGTAACACCGGCAGCAGAAGTAGAAAGTAAATCTGCATTCTCTCTTGAAGAACTTCAAAATATAATTCTGGATATCGTCAGTGATAAAACAGGGTATCCGAAAGAAATGTTGGGATTGGATCTTGACCTTGAAGCAGATTTGAGTATCGATTCAATTAAGCGTATGGAAATTATCGGAGATCTTAAAACCAAAATAGGTTTCGGTCAGGATATGGACCAGGCGGATGATCTGATGGAAAAACTGGCGGCCATTAAAACATTAAAAGGATTGGCCTTATGGATCAGCGAAATGAGTGGAAACACCGATGGTGATGCTGATGCTGAACCGGTACAGAATTTATTGTCACGTCTTCGTTTTGACCTCACTCCAACCGATGTTTCTACAGAACAGAATACAGAAATCATAAAGGGAAAACGTTTTGCCATCACTCAGGACAACAGTCCCCAAACGATGGCGATCAAAAATACCCTTGAAAAATATGGAGCTATCGCAGAATTGGTAGATACGGAAAGAGATCTTAAAGATTTTGACGGATTAATCATTCTGGATCTGTTCTCCTCAACCGTAAAACACAGCATCATTGATCACGTAGATCAGATCAAGAAACTGGATCTTGATAAAGCCAAATGGGTGTATCTGATTTCAGATATTCCGGCTCATATTCAGGAACTGACTGATACCCGTCTTTTACGTCATTACAAAGGCTATCCGGGACTTTTCAAAAGTTTAGCAAGAGAATTTGAACAAACCTCTTGCAGACTGATCAGTCTGAGCACGCCACAGGAAGTTGATCAGATTACAGAGATCGCTTTAAAAGAAATATTAACCACAGATAAACCTTCCGAAGTCGTTTACAAACACGACCAAAGGCATAAAATAGATATTATCCCATCTCCATTGTCAACAAGCCTTGAAGAAGCGCATATCCAGCTGGATCAGAAATCTGTAGTCTTAGTACTCGGAGGCGGACAGGGAATCACTTCTGAATTGGTGAAGCATATGTCCGGAGCGTATCCGTGTACCTATATTTTGGTAGGAAGATCGGCAGATCCTAGAGATGTCATAGCGGACCTTAAAGAAGTGGAAGCCATGAAAACCAAGGAAGAAATAAGAGGCTATCTTATTAAAACCGGAAAATTCACTTCTCCTTCTGAAATAGAAAAAGAGACCGTAAGAATTTTCAAAAACAATCAGATTCTGCGTACCATCCGTGATATGGAACAACTGGGAAGTACGGTAGTGTATCAGTCTTTAGATCTTTGTGACGAAGAAGGATTATCAGATCTGATCAAAAATATTTACGATAAATACGCCCGTTTAGACGGAGTTATTCATGGAGCAGGTCTTTTGGAAGACAAACTTTTCAGACAGAAAACCTCCAGCTCATTTGAGCGTGTATTCGATACCAAAGTAAAACCGCTTCGTGTATTGGCAGAACAGCTGCGTGCCGACTGTCAGTTTGTAGTGCTCTTCTCAAGCATCGCTTCGGTATACGGGAACAAAGGACAGACAGATTATGCTGCGGCCAACTCCGTACTGGATGATTATGCGAAAGCTTTAAACAAAAAATTAAAAGGAAAAGTAATCTCCATCAACTGGGGCCCATGGAAAGGAGCCGGAATGGTTTCATCGACTCTGGAAACAGAATATGAACGCCGCGGTATTTCTTTAATTCCATTGGACCAGGGGAAAGAAATCTTCCTTAACGAGATCAAATACGGAACCGAAAGTCAGGTATTGATCATGTCTGGAAACAACTGGTAACCCTCTGTATACGATAACTATGAAAAAAACAGATGTTGCTGTTATTGGCTTATCCTGTGTCTTTCCCGGGGCACAGGATGCCCATACTTTTTGGCAGAATATTGTCAACAAGGTAGATTCTACCCAATCGGCTCCGGCTGATAGGATTGATCCTGTACACTTTAGTGATAAGACCAGTCCTGTCGACAGATTTTACTGTCAGCGTGGTGGATTTATTTCAGATTATGAATTTGATCCGACGGCTTTTGGGATTCTCCCGTTAGCAGTAGAAGGCACAGAGCCAGATCATTTATTAACCCTTGATTTGGTGCAGAAAGCCCTTGAAGATGCCGGCGTATTTCAAAAGGGAATATCTCTTGAGAAAACGGGTATCATTATTGGTAAAGGAAACTATACCGGTCCCGGCGCGACGCGTGCCATTGAAATCGTACGCACCGGAGAACAGATTTCTTCGCTGTTGCAGGAATTACTGCCTCAGGTATCTTCAGCAGATATCGAAAAAGTGAAACATGCTTTCCAGGAGCGAAAAGGCCGTTTCGCAGCAGATACAGCCATGGGATTGATTCCCAATCTGGTTGCCTCTTTAGTAGCGAATCGTTTCAATCTGGGAGGTGCTGCATTCACAGTAGATGCCGCTTGTGCCAGTGCTTTGATTGCAGTAGATCACGCCGTTCAGGAACTCAACCGTGGCCGTTGTGATATGGTCATCGCGGGAGGTGTACATACCGGACAGAATGCTGCTTTCTGGAGTATTTTTGCCCAGTTGGGAGCTTTGTCTCATCAACAGCAGATCAAGCCGTTCAGTATGGATGCAGACGGTTTATTAATTGGTGAAGGCTGTGGTTTCGTCGTGTTAAAACGATTGGAAGATGCAGTCCGTGATCAGGATAAAATCTACGCCGTGATCAAAGGTGTTGGAGTAAGCAGCGATGGGAACGGAACCAGCGTGATGAGCCCGTCCGTTAAAGGTCAGCTTAAAGCTTTACAACAGGCCTGGATCAATGCAGATCTGGACGAAAAGCAGATCGGTTATCTGGAAGCCCATGGGACAGGAACACCGCTTGGAGACAAAACAGAACTCCAGACCCTGGCTCAGTTTTTTACTAAAGAAGAAACAACTCAGGCTGCAGGAATCGGATCCGTTAAATCCAATATCGGACATGCCATGCCGGCTGCCGGGATCGCAGGTTTAATCAAGACCTGTCTGGCGCTTCATCATGATACTTTACCGCCTACATTATATTGTGAAAATCCAATTGCAGATATGGAGCAGACCCGTTTTGCTCCGGTACAGGAACCGAAAAGCTGGTCAAAAACAGGCTTGCCGAAAGTAGCGGCAGTTAATGCCTTCGGATTTGGAGGGATCAATGCACACGTTGTTCTGGAAGGCTATGATATGCCGAAGAAAGACCGTGTTTTAGTATTGGCAAGACCTACCCATGAAGAATTACTTTCAGCTTTAAAAAACAACGAAAACAGAGTAGGAGAAGGGGATTACAGGATTGCTTTATTCGACCCGACCCCTGAAAGAATAGAAAAAGCGACTAAAATTGTAGCTAAAAATAATCCATGGCGCAATAAACAGGATATCTGGTACACCAACACACCTTTACTGAAAGATGGAGGTAAAATTGCCTTTGTATTTCCGGGGCTGGATGGCCTTGCGAAAGGAGAGGTGGACAGTGTGAGCCGTTATTTTGGATTAACCGAGCCTATCGAAACAGAAGGGGAAGGTTTATTAAGTGATGCATTGGGAATTTTCAACAAATGCAGCATCCTTGATAACGCCCTGAAAAAACTGGGAATTGTTCCGGATATGAATGCGGGACACAGCTTGGGAGAATGGCTGGCAGGATATTCCTCAGAACTGGCAGAAGTGAATTCTGTTAAAGCTTTGATTGATGTTCTGAATCCGGAAACCTTTGAATTAAAAGATTCCAGATTCATTGCGATAGGAGCGGGGATTGATGCAGTCAAGCCTTTTATCGATACCATTCCCAATCTTTATATTTCCAATGACAACTGTCCCAATCAGGTGATCCTTTGTGGCAGTAATGCTGCTCTGGATGAACTGGTTCCATTGTTAAAATCAAAACAAATCTTTCATCAGGTTCTGCCGTTCCAGTCCGGTTTTCACTCACCGTTTATCGCTGATAAACTGGATGTGATTTTAGCAGGAATGGAAAAAGCGCAGTTTCAACAGACGAAAATCCCGTTGTGGTCTGCAACGACTTTAGAACCGTATCCTGCCGATCAGGATGCGATCAGAAAACTAAGTGCCGAGCATTTGGTGCAGCCGGTCCGTTTCCGTGAACTGACGGATAAACTGTATGAAGAAGGTGCAAAATTCTTTATTCAGATTGGTACCGGAGGATTGATCGGGTTTATTGATGATACTTTGAAAGGAAAAGCATTCAGTACGATTGCTTCCAGCGTGGCCACAAGATCTGCACTGGCTCAGCTGCAGCGTGTGGTAGCCGCATTATTTGTGGAAGGTAAAACCGTAGCATTGGACTTTTTAGAAGTACAAAGCCAATCTAAAAAGTCATCAGGAAAGGGAATCAAATTACAGTTAGGTTCGCCGATCATCCGTGATTTTAAAGAAATTCAAAATCTGGCTCAGTCCTTTGAGATGCCAAAACAAAATACGGTTTCAGCGACGGTCGCTAAGACAGGTCATCCTCTGGTTCAGGCTTTCCAGGAAAATATCACTGATATGATCCGGATGCAGGAAGAGGTATTGACATTGTTTCAAAACCGTCCGGAAATTACAATCCCAAGACCTGTGGTTTCTAAAGCACCTGTCAGCAAAAATTTCTCGAAACTTCTGTATGTTACTTTAGATACGCATCCTTACCTCATCGATCACAGTTTATTGAGACAGCCGAAAGGATGGACCACTGTTTCTGATATGGAGCCGGTGATCCCGATGACCATGATTTTTGAGCAGTTAGCAGAAATAGCACAGGCCGAAATACCGGGAACCCGCATTCATAAAATCATGAATGTAAGTGTGTTTCAATGGATGAATGTGGCCAAACCTTTTGAAAAAACAGTCAAAGGAGAATGGCGTTCCAATAACCATGCTTACCTTGATATCGAGAACTTTGCAAATGCAGAAGTCTTACTGGCTTCATCTGCACCTGCTGTTCCTGCCTTTAATCTGGCAATCGGGGACCTTCTGCCGATTGAAAGAACACCTGAAGAGATCTATGATAAACATATGTTCCATGGAGAACTGTACCAGGGAATTACAGAGATTTCAGCAGTAGGAACGAAGGGAATTGTAGGAAAAATCAAAGGAAACGGTGGAAAAGGATCTTTACTGGATAATGCCGGGCAATTATTCGGATTGTGGCTGCAGCTTACCCTGACCAAAGACCGTATTGCTTTCCCTGTGAAAATCAGAGATATTGAATTCTTCGGAGATATGGAGGATCAGGACGGCCTTTTTGAATGTACCTGCATCCTTACCGAGCTCAATGAAGAATTTGCCATTGCCGATATTATCCTTAAAAGAGACGGAAAGGTATGGTGCGCGATTACAGGCTGGCAAAACCGCCGACTGGAAATTGATGAACCGCTGTGGAATGTTTCCATGTCGCCTTTGCACAACCGCCTTTCGGAGGAAATAGCTCCTGAGGTATTTTTCTTTCATCAGGCGTATACGAGAGTGGCTTCGTGGGATTTTATTCTTAAAAGATATTTCAATCAGACGGAAAAGCAATATCATCAGCAGTTGTTTCCCAACAAGCGGAAAGAATGGATGGTAAGCCGTGTAGCCGTGAAAGATGCCGTACGAAACCTTCTCCGTGAAAAGAAAAATCATCCCTGTTTTCCCATCACTTTTGAAATAGGGAAGGATGAAGTCGGAAAACCTTATCTGATAGGCGATGTCACGGAAGATATCCATATTTCTTTAGCCCATAAAGAAAAGGATGCGGTTGGTATTGCACGTCAGGGCGGCCCGGTGGGAATCGACATGGAACTCATGGAGGAACGCAGCTCCGGATTTTACGACCTGGTATTTACCGATCACGAATTAACCTTATTAAAAGACAGAGATCAGGCAGAATGGACCACCAGATTCTGGGTAGCCAAAGAAGCGTACGGAAAGTTTCTGGGAACCGGACTGAAAGGAAATCCAAAGGCCTTTGAAATTACCAATATTGAGGGAGATCATTTATGGATCAACCAAACTGAAATAAAAACTATTAAACATAAAAAATATATTATCGGATGGACACTATAAACAACACATTAAAATTGAATCACGAAGAATTGTTCACTCTTTTAAAAGGTTTTATTACGGAAGTGATAGGCGCTGAATTTGTAGAGGAAATGGATATCACTCCGGACAGTTCATTCACCAAAGACCTGGAAATGGACAGCATAGAAATCGTTTCTTTTTCCGAGAAGATCAAAGCGCATTTCGGGGATCAGATTGATTTCACGGGATGGCTGTCTTCTATGGACTTAGACGAACTGATCAACCTTGACCTCCGTATGATCATCAATTATATCTACGAATGCCAATAATCAATGTAAACCATAAACAGGTTCATATTCAGGAACTCAACAAAGGGGCTGAACAGACGGTGGTGCTTATCCACGGGATGTTCAGCAACCTCTCCATTTATTATTTTAATATTGCCCCGATTCTGGCGAAGCATTTCCACGTGGTAATGTACGATCTGAAAAGTCACGGCATGAGCGAACGTTTTACAGACGGCTACGATCTGGAAAGTATGTCATCCGATGTACTGGCTTTGATGGATGTTTTAAACCTTAAAAAAGCACATCTGGCGGGATACAGTTTCGGAGGGCTTATTGCTTTGAAAACGGCATTAAAAGCGCCGGACCGTGTCAGTCAGCTGGTCGTTATAGAAGCTCCGGATCCTCAGGACGAAAAGGCTCGTAACATCATCGATGAATACAGTAAAGAATTCCTCGAACATTACGTGGCCAATTTTACGGACACCACCAAAGTGCAGATGGGCAAAAGACAGATGGAGAAAAACCACCGGATGTATGAATTCCTGTTTGAAAAGACCAGCATTAAAGCAGATATGATCAGGGAAAAACATTTTCTGGGGGAAGCGAATTTCTCAGAACTGGATACGCCCACACTTTTGCTTTACGGATCTGAATCGAACTGTAAACCTACAGGAGAATGGCTGAAAACGCAGATCATTTCATCTGAACTGGAACTGATTCCCGGTGATCACAATGTCCCGATACAGGAACCCGTTCAGATTGCAGAATCGATGGTTCATTTTTTATCTCAATCATTATCTAACGCATTAACACAAAATCATGGCTAAATTTGTATTTGTTGTTCCACCATTGACAGGCCATGTCAATCCAACCTTAAGCATCGGCGCAGAATTACTGCAAAGAGGACATGAAGTGGCCTGGATCAGTCTTGACAAAAATTTAAGTGCAAAACTTCCTGTCGGGGGAGAACTTTTGCTCATTCAATATGACCAGACCGACGAGGAGAAAAGAGAAAGTGAAAGCTATCTCGATATTATTTCTAAAAAAGTAGTCTACGGTATCGACAGTATTAAGTTTCTTTACGATGACGTATTAATTCCTTTAAACAGACATTGCTACAATGGAATCGTTACTCTACTAAAACAATATCAACCCGATTTGGTGATTGGAGATCATCAGTTATTTGCTGCCGCTATTGCTGCTAAAAAACTAAATCTTCCATACAGCACATCCGTTACGGCTCCGGCCGCCATTAAAATGATGGACGAGCTGCCTAAAGTGCATGAATGGGAAGTCAATAAAATCATTGAATTGCAGAAAGAACTCGGTGTAACGGAAAACCGTTCACTGGCATCTTCTGATCTGTTGACACTTGTTTTAACTTCAAAATATTTCTTTGGCGAAATGGATCTGCCGGAAAATTATCAGTTCACAGGACCTGTTCTTATGGAACGCCGCATCTCCTGTGAATTTGATTGGGACAGATTGAAAAGCAGTACCCACAAAAAGATTTTGGTAAGCATCGGAACCACTTTCGATCATGATCATAAAAAAGCATTCTTCCAAAAAGTGGTGGATGCCTTTAAAGATGAAGATCTGACGGTTGTACTGGTCTCTGATCCACAGCTTTTTGACAGCTGGCCGGAAAACTTTATGGTCTACAATCAGGTTCCTCAACTGGATCTCTTGCCTTATCTGGATGGAGTCGTTTGCCACGGCGGTCACAATACTGTTTCTGAAGCACTTTCCAATGGTCTTCCGCTGGTTGTGATCCCGATTGCGTATGATCAGTCTCATGTAGCAGGACGCGTTGTGCGTACCGGAGCAGGAGAGCGTCTTAATTTTAACAGATTTAAATCCCATCATTTAAACGAAGCCGTGAAAAATATATTAAACAATTCAGAATATAAAGAAGCTGCTGAAACGGTTCGTGAATCTTTCACCGAAGCCGGAGGTACAGCCACCGCAGCCAATTTGCTTGAAAAAGCATTAATTCCTGCTGATGAAACCATAAAGCTGGGGTCTAAATTTTTATTTGTGATCCCGCCGTTTTTTGGCCATATCAGCCCGACCTTAAGTGTGGGAGCCAGCCTGATCGCCCGTGGACATGAAGTGAAATGGTTTGGAATTACCCCATTAGACAATAAACATATTCCGGAAGGAGGAAGTTATTTTTATCCTGAAGAAGATCTTATTCCGTTTCAGGAGGATATCAAACGTATTTTAAAGAGACAGGATGACGGGCCGGCGTGTTCAGGACCTGAAGTGATAAAGCTCGCACTGGAAGAAACCTATGTTCCGTTTGCTAAAATGATGATGCCCGGATTGGAGCGTCTCATGGAAAGCTGGAAACCGGATGTTCTGGTGAATGACTGCATCACTTTCGGAGGAGCTCTTTTTGCCCATAAACATCATATTCCTTGTGTAACAACTACGCCTGTTCCCCCCGATGTAATGGGCGATACGGCGAATAATGCACCCAAAATATTCGAATGGCAGCAAAACCTGATCAAAGATCTTCAAAAAGAAGTGGGGATCAATGATGAAGGTATTTTTATCCATTCCAATAAGCTGAATCTGGTATTCACATCACAGACGTTTGCTGATTTTGAAACTGTTCCGTCTCATATGAGATTTGTAGGACCGGTAAAAGGACGTCCGAATCCGGCTCCATTTGACTGGGAAAAACTGGAAGCATCTACGACCCCAAAAATATTTGTATCACTCGGGACTTTGTTGGTAGATATCCGGAAAGCCTTTTTTGAAAAGGTGATTGCCGCTTTTGCAGATCAGCCTGTAACGGTGATTGCAGCCACTCCGCCGGAGATATTTGATGAATGGCCTTCTAATTTCATCGTGAATGGTTTTGTACCGCAATCTGCATTGATGCCTCATATGGATGCGGTGATCTGCCACGGAGGTTTTAATACCGTTAATGATACATTCACCAACGGGTTACCGATGTTGATTACCCCTATTGCCTACGACCATTTTCATATTGCTAAATTAATTGAAAAGGCAGGCTGCGGAATCAGCATCCGATACAAGAGATTACGTGTTGAGGCTCTTCGTGAAACTGTTTTTGAATTGCTGGAAAATCCTGCGTACAGAAATGCAGCGAAAGAGGTTCAGGCCAATTTGCTGAATGCCGGTGGTAATGACCGTGCGGTAGAGCTTCTGGAAGAGTTTGTACAGCAACATCGTTCAACATTAGTTACGGTATAAGCCTATGCGACGAAAATTGTTATTTGGTGAGCGCATGCTGCTGGGTGACGGAACAGAGCCCTTCAATGCGGTGATTCCGTTCCGGTTGCGCGGAACCTTTAAAGAGGAAAATATTCAACATGCCCTGAATCAGATTCAGGGCAAACATCCATGGTTGAGAGCACTCATCAGCCATGATGAAAACAATATCCCGTGGTTTGAAGTTCCGGAAAGACGTCTGCCCATCCCGATACGGATCGTGGCCCGAAAAGGAGAGGACGACTGGAAAGAAGAATCCGCAAGAGAGTGGAAAACCTTGTTTAATTACGGAGAATTGCCATTGATCCGTTTTGTATGGATCAAAGGGGAAGAGGTTTCAGATATGCTTTTTTCTTTTCATCACTGTTTGTGTGACGGTGGTTCTGCGATGGCTTTCCTGTATGAATTTTTACAGCTGCTGGATCGTCCTTCCGCAGAAATTGGGGTGGAAAATCCCATACTTGGAATTCATGATGTGGTTCCTGCTGAGATTTTAACCAACCGCAAACAAAAACTGAAAGCGAAAGTGATCGGAAGATTGGCAGCGACAGCCATCAAATGTATTCCTGTCAACAAAAAAGCCATTGACCGACAAAATGATTATCTGATCCACTGGAAATTTGACAAAGAAATGAGCCAGGAACTGATTGCTTACTGTAAATCACAGGAAGTTACGGTTAATACGTTCCTGAGTGCAGCCGTGCTTCAGGCATTTAAAAAAGTGAGAGGGGCAGCGGCTTTCAATAAAGTTTCGTGTCCGGTAGATATCAGACGTTTTGCAAAGCAGATCAAAGAGGATCATATTTTTGCTTTCGGGCTGATGATCGTGGTTTCAGCGAATCAAAAAATAAGTTTCTCAGAAAACTTAAGACTGATGCAGGAATCTGTAGAAAGAAAAACCTCCAAACTGAATCCCTACATTACCATGATGGTGATGGAATCCGCGCATGATGCTTTGAAAAATTTCACGAAGCTGTTGAAGCATGGCAAGTCTTCCAACGACTGTATGTTTTCCAACTTGGGACGCATTCAGATTCCCCATCAATACAAAGAATTTACACTGGATACCATTTTCAGTCCTTCGGTGATCGGACCTTTGGGAAATACGACGACGATGGTGACATCAACATTCAACGGGGAAATGGATTTTTCATTTGTAGGAAGTGAGGGATATTTACCGTATGCTGAAGCCTTAGCGATTCGTGATGAGGTGATTCAGACGGTAAAATTACAATTAGACCATATAGCAGTATTATGATCAGGCGAAATTTAATGATGGTAGAACGGATCATGTATGTGGATCCCGAAACACCTGTCAATTGTGTATTTACGGCAAAAATCAAAGGGAATATCCCTGAGGAAAACTTTAAGGCTGCTTTAGAAAAAATCCAGCAGAAACATCCATTGTTGAGAACCAGAATTGATAACAGCAGTGAAAAATATCCCTTTTTTATAGAAGTAGAAGAAGTTGAATCTATTCCGCTCCGTATTGTTGAGCGGAAAACAGATGAAGACTGGCTGCAGGAATCCGAAAGTGAATGGTTTCGGCTGTTTAAAGATGATAAAAAGCCACTGGCTCAATTGGTCTGGATTAAAGGAAATGATGTATCTGAAATTCTTTGGGTACTGCCTCACTGTATCTGCGACGGAACTTCACTGGTCACCATGATGAAGGAACTTTTGGGGCTTCTGGATGATCCTTCTTTTGAAATGAATCCTTATGATGTATTCAATTCAGTCAATGATTTTCTGCCTATTGATTTCAATATGAAAAAAAAGAAGCGAAAAGCCCGTTTTTACCTGATGATGGCGCGACTCTTTTTTCTTATGCAGCGTAAAAGTAAGACAAGAAACCTTGGCAGCAATTACGTTGTTCATTGGAAGTTGAATTCAGATACAACCGCACAAATCACAGAAAAGTCTAAAGCTCACGGTGTTTCTGTACATGCTTTGCTTTGTTCTTCGTTTATGCAGGCTTTTCAGGATGTTCAGGGAAAGCAGGCAAAAGGAAAAGTGATCAGTCCTGTGGATGTGCGTCATTTTATTCCGGAGATCAGGCAGGATCAGGTTTTTGCTTTTGCACCAACGGTTGAACTGTCATTAAAAAAAGGAAATACAGATTTACTGAGTAATGCCAGACAGATCAAAAAAGATCTTGTAGAAAAAATAGAAAAAATGGAGGCCAGAGAGCTTCTGTGGATGGGTGAGCAGATGCATCCGGTCGCTGAACGTATGGTTTCTATGATGAAATCCAGCAAAGGCGGTCATGATGTAACGCTTTCCAATATGGGAAGAATCAATATCCCAAGCGATTACAAAAATTTTAAAGTGGAGACGATCATCAGTCCGACTGTTGCCTTTCCATGGCTGAATTCGAATACTTTGGTCACAACAACGTATAACCAGCAAATGGACTTTACGTTTATGTCCAACGAGCATTTTCTGCCCAAAGAAGAAGCTGTTACCATTAAAAATAAAGCCATTGAACTCCTGACCTCATCGCTATGAAATTTAAACTGAAGCCGCCACCCCCTAAAAAACTCAAAAAAACCACGTTGAAACGCTTTTTAATCAAGCGTACAATTTACTATGTTCTTCCGAATGTATTCTTCAATTTCATTATCGCTTACGCCAGTTTTCAGGAATTAGGATACACCCACTTCTTTTCCGGAACCCAAAATATGGCCCGATTGACGCTACCCATGGCGATATTTTTACCGGTAGTTCTGACCATCGATATCATCAACAGGGTGATCATTGCTGCCGAGCAGGGCGCGATTGAATTTACAGTAGATGAGCAGCTCAATAAAAAGAAACTGATGACGAAACTGAGTATTCTGCACGGACTCACCACCGGATTACTGGTTTTGTCTGTCTTACTTTTTGCGCAGTTTGGTTATTCAAAATACTATAAGCTGGATGCTACGGCAATGGCGGTGCTTGTAGGTGTGCTGGCGGGAATTCTTTCTGTCATTTTTGTGTATCTGCCGGTGAGGAGATTGAGGAGATGGATGTACAGGAAGGTGGAAATAGTGATGTAAATCAGCTCTATTATTTCCCTATTTTAAGCTTATTAATTTAAATCTTCAGTTTCTCACTATACTGAAGATTATATTTTATGCAAAAGGAATCCCCCGTTAATTATTTAGCTGCTTGCATTGGTGGGGGTGGAAGCTGTTTTTGAGGTAGGTAATTGTTTATCTCATTTTGTTTGAGAATCTCTTTTTTTATAGATTCAAAATCAATAGTAAAATTAGCTGATTTCCCCAATTCATCTTGTTTATAAATTTTATCTTCAAGCAAAGTAATAATTCTATTAAAATCTGAATCCATAAAAGGTTGAATAAAGCAAAGCTTATCATTATTCTTCCCGACTTTGAATGTGATATAATTCCTGTTTCCGGCATAATAATGATTCTTTTCCAATTGTTTTTTCACGACAAAATCTTCCAATTTTTTTGAAGAGAGTTGATTAACCTGATCAATTTCATCTTTAGTCAGTTGGTATTTATAAAAAATAGTGTCTTTATATCTTTTTAAATAAACATGTAATATTCCATCTTTATCAATACTTGAATACGAATGGATAATGATAGTATTATCTGATTCGACATCGTAAGTAATGAGTTTAAAATCATTAAACTTTAATTTTTGAGCATTCAATAATACTCCAATAAATAAGACAATAAATAAAAGTTTTTTTTTCATATAGATTATTAATATTTATAAATGTAGCATAAAGAGAATATCTGGCAAGGTTCATATGAATCCGAAGATAGTATATAAAAATTTCCCCCAGCTGCTGCAAGCGTCTGTCTTTTCTTGCCGTACAAATTTAAACCAATTTCCAATGTTTCTCGTCTATCGCAATAAAAAATGATAGAAAGCATAAATAAGGTCTGAGAAAGTTTATTTCCCGGATCAGATTTCTTTTTGCTTTTATTGGAGTACGAGCTTCAGTAGACGATGAACCAATAAACTTTCGTTTTATATAGACTACGCCTATCAAAGAAAAAGTTGCACAAAAAAAAGAAAGTTAATCTAGGCTTAATAAATTCCTTTTAAATCGGTAGTATTTTGAGATGTTATAAGATGTGAGTTTTCGCATCTTATTTTTTTACATTGTTTTCTCAAAATCTCGTATCATTAAACAAAGTTTCATAAATTTATAATGTATGAGTTTAATGTGACAAAATATTAAAATAGGATATGCAAGGGTTTCGACCAAAGATCAAAATTTGGATTTACAAATTGAAGCGTTAGAAAAAGCAGGTTGTGAGAAAATTTATGAGGAGAAAATTTCTGGTGCAACAAAAAAATCGTTCCGAACTTGACAAGATGATAGAGCAATTCAGAAAAGATGACGAACTTTATGTTTGGAGATTGGACAGATTGGGAAGAAGTTTAAAACATATTATTGATATGGTTTTAAGTTTAAATGGTAAAGGCATTATTATAAAAGCTCTTACCGATGGTGTGGATACTTCCACTATTAATGGGCAACTTTTCTTAAATTTAATGGCTTCTTTAGCTGAATATGAAAGGGAATTGATAAAAGAAAGAACTAACGCAGGATTGCAATCTGCAAGAGCAAGAGGTAGAACTGGTGGAAGACCAAAAGGGTATGCAAAAGAAACAATTTCTAAGTTAATAATTATGCGATCTGTGTATAAAGATCCAACCAAGGCTCCGGAGGAGATTTACAAGCCACTTGGTTTGACTAGAGCAACATTTTATCGTTATGCTTAAATTCTTGATAATCATACGAATGAAGAAATAAAGAAAATGGTAATTAAAAAATAATATAATACGCCAATAGATTGCGTAGTAAGAATATATTTTTGATATATTAAAAAGTAAATTATAAATGTTGATTAATTGGAACAGTATAAATGACGGGCTTCGACCTGAAGCCGAAGAACCAGTTTTAATTGCTAAAGAACCTACTGAAGATTTAATTAATGATTGTAGAGTTGGTTCATTGATAATGCACAAAGATTCGGGGGAAGTAGGATGGTTTGTAGGAAATGAATGTGATGTAATTACATTATCTTCTAGAACATATTGGGCATATATAAATGAAAAGGCACTTTCTATTCCAGATACTGATGACGAAAAGATGCTTTCAAACTGCCTAAAGGAGTATATGTTAAAACTTCAATATTTTGAAAAAAAATTTCAGAAACTAAGTGAATGTATGATGACAAGTGGTAAAGGTACATATCCACTAGATTACTTTATTGCAGGAATTTTAAATAGAAGTCTTTCTCTCATTTATGGTTTTGATACTTTACTTAGATCTTCAAACTTTATTGGTGCTCTGCACTTGGTTAGACCATATCTTGACAATTATTTAAGACTTTCAGCCTCATGGTTAGTAGAAAATCCACATGATTTTGCCAAAGACGTTTGGGAAGGCTCTACCATAAGAAATATTAGAGATAGAGATGGAAAAAAAATGACCGATGCATATCTTAAGAAAAAGGCTACAGCAGAATTTTCATGGATAGAAAACGTATATAATGAGACATCAGGGTTTGTTCATTTCAGTAACAAGCACATAATGAATGCAACAACTTTATCTTCCGAAAAAGAAAGAACGCTTAGAACATTTATTGGAAAAATAGATAATAATGTCTCTTACCAATCTAAGATAGAGGCTGTGATCGGTATGATCGAAATTTCAAATTTCAAATTTAATATCAAGTAGAGTATACGGATGGATTGCAACAAAAAGAATAGAGGGATAGCAATACCAAGAGAAAATTATTAGATTTTTGCTTAGCCTAAAACCCTATTAACCTAATATTTATAAAAATCTCAAAACACGATATTATTAAAACTAAGAATTTGTATAAATTCTCTATCTATAACAAATATTTTAAAATGAAAGAAACTGATATCCAAGCATTCTCGAAAACTGATAATTTAAGATTATATATTATTGAGCATACCCTTCATATTGAGACTTTAGTATCTGAAGCAATTGAGCACTTATTGGGTATTGATTATAAGACTTCAAAATCTTTTGGATATGGTTCTTCAGCCTTATCTTTTAATCAAAAAATACAAATTATTCAAGATATTAAAGGAATAGAATCTGAAATGACGAAAAAACTTTCTTGTTTGATGAATATCCGAAATAAATTTGCTCACGTACAAGAAATTGATTCCTTTGAGAACTTATTTACTTTAACAAGTGTTGGCAAAGAGATTGAAAAACAATTAAGTAAATGGTACTCTCTCGATGAAAAGAAGGTGTCTGATGATGAACATAAATTTAGATTTTTTAAGCTCGCTGAAGAAATCACTTATATGTTGATTTTATTACAAGTTGAAACGAGAACAAAGAATAGAGTTCTCGAAATTGAAAAAGAATTTACAGAAGGAAATCTTAAATCATATGTTGAAGTAGTTTCTGAATTAGAAAACGCTAGTGAAATTCAATCCAAAGTATTTGCAAAAACTTCCGAAAAATTACCCCATTTGAAAATTGATAAAAAGTAGTAAAACAAAATCTCAAAAAACGATCAAGAGTTAAATTTGATTGAGATTGGAAGGCAGGCAGTATAAAATTGAAGAAAATTTTAGGTCATGGGAGTAATTTGAAGCAGATGATGTTGAATATACTAAAAAAGAGGAACAAAAGATTTTTACGTAGATATCAAAAACATTTAGTAATTTAGTTTGGGGTATTTCTTACAGTCCCTGCCGTCCACCATTAGCAAAGCTGATAAGCACTGTAATTAAATTTAATTGAGTAACTTTTGTTCCATACACAAAGGTAATGGTTGGTGGATGACATTTATCTGTTGTGGGTTAAAAGAAATATTCAATGGAATTACAAAATCATACAATCAATTTTTATAAGTTACAAGCTAAAAGGCTTAAAAGAGAACTTAATATTACGCACACAGATGCTTTAAATTTAGTAGCAAAGAATTATGGATTCTCCAATTGGATCGATTGTCAAAGGCGTATACGAATTACTGCAGAGTCTTCTGCGATTACAACGGTTCCACTTAATTTTACGAGCTGGTTGCTCAAACAAACAAACAAACAGGAATTCTCCTTTAGGAGATTTAGCTAGAGATGTGGAAAAAGACACTCAATGGCCATTATATAATGATCTGGAATCATATAATATGTATCTACATTCTAAAGATGTTTCCAATATCGTCTTTATTGTTTTGAAAAATGCATGGAAAAGTTTTACTGCTTATTTAAAAAGAAATGTAATCCCAAAAGAAAAAAAAGATTCTAAAACTTCTATAAGAAATTCTGATCCTAGAAGAATAACAATAGTGAAAAATATTAAACCTATTCACTTTGATAAAAGAACGACCGAAAAATTTAATGTCGGAGATAAAGCGTGGATATCATGGAATGGCAGAAAAGCTCTTCCAGTAACAATTACTGAAGTAACTGATCGTAATTACTCATTTAAGATTGAAAGACCATTAAAGAATAAAGGGAATATTCATTTTCTTTTTTTAGATGAAGTCCGTAGTACTCCGGAACTTGCATGTATTAATCATGTAACTTCGTAAATATGCTAAAGAATGAAAATAGTTTGAATATTTTCTAAATATCTTCTTTAATATTAAATCCTAACTTTAAAAGTTGGGATTTTTTATATATTCGGTAAGATAATTTTTTAATTTAAAGTACTCCCTGAAATTTCAAATTATCATTATAAAAATAATATATGCAAAAAGATTGCGCAGTATAATATTACTTTTGAGCATTATTTGAAATAAGATGAATAAAGAAGTAGAAAATCTGATTAATGAGATTTTAAGTGATTTTTACTTAAATACAAATGTAAAATATAAAATACACAATTCTGTAAACTTGTCGCTAGTTAGATATTTTAATTTTAGATTGAAATATATTGCAGTAGTCCCAAGAAAAATAATGATTTCGAAGGAACTTCTAAAATCAATTGAAAATAATAAAAGTTTAAATATTTTGTTTTTGATACAAATTTTTAATAAAGCGAGTAAAGGTCTGGATCTAAATCCATTTCAAAGTAAACAGTCTTTTAATAGTAATGTTCATGATAGTTTATTTAATGATTGGGGGATACACCACCTTCATATCTCACATGAGAAAGCTACTGATCAAGATTTCTTTAATAGAAGAACTGGACCACTATTATTTGTGAGATTTACTGATGATACGGCTTATTTTATAGATGTAAAACCTCATAATAATAAGAATGTTTGGAGTAATAGGGATTTTATTAGGATCTTAAAAAACAATTGGCCGGAAAGTATCGAAAGATTTGAAGCTGGCTTCAGAATTTATCCTGATTTAGATGACTCAGATATTGGTATTTTAAGAAATAAAGGATATTTATTCGGAATAAATGTGGATGATAAGTCTTATCTTTTGTTAGGACATGGACAAGCAACTTCCGGCGATAATATGATGGCAAGTAGGCTTGCAAATAATGTTTGGAGGTGGGTAGGAGAACATATAGAATTAATTCAAAACAATAAATCACTATTTAAAAAAAAATTAATAGAGCAACTTTATATGAATTAGTAAGAGGAAATATTCGAAACTATATAAACTATACAAAGGATTAAAAACCTTTAATTTACAGTAGATGAATAAGCAATCTTGCCTCTGCATAATACTACCAATAAATTTATAAACCATGAACAGCAATAATCCAAAAGAGAATACCAAAGGTTTACTATATTCGGCTTATCATAAACTTTATAGTGCTTTAAGCAGCTTGGAAAAATTTGAAAAAGGAATTAACTTCTTCGATAACATCTCTCACTTAGATAATTTTTTTTCTGAGTATAGGAATGTGACATTTATGTTGCAAAAGTCATTAGCACATACACAATTTCTCAAATTTTATGAAGAAAACAGACAAAAATATCTGCTTAACGATGTTTGTAAGTGGTTTATCGAAAAGCGCAACGAGGTTTTGAAACAACAACCATTTGATTTAGAGAAAAGAATACGAATTGTCGTGTATACTACTAATAACAATGTTGCTTTACCCGAATTGTCTTTTACAATAGAAAATGATGTAGAATTTTCTTCATTGATTGACTCAATGCAAAATTTTTTCATAAAATTTAATTTGATTGAAGTAATGTTTTCTGCTGAATTTTCATTTTATGAAAGGGGCAGTAATGACGAGCTGTATGACAATTTCATATCCGGTATTAATAACATGAAATTATTTATGAAGACAATGAAGGAAGCACTAAATGAAAATGATATACTGTCTGACCAACTTGAAAAAAAGATTGATGACATGAATTTTCACCGTATTCCTAAAAATATGCTGCTAACTGACGACTATGTATTTTATACTAGAGAAAACCGTTTTGAAAAAGCTTCAAGGGCAGAATTCAGCTTCGGACAAACTGATTTAAAAGTCCCTGTTACAAGTTTTGAAAAAATGTTTCCAGGATCGGAAGATTTATTTAGCAACTTCATAATGATGCACTTAGCCGTCTTTAAAATGCAAAAAATAATAATGCCAACTTGCTTTATTGTTTATAATGACGAGAAAATGAAATTTATGTCATTTGATAGCTCAATAAAAACTACTGTCTACAGAAAATTAAGTGAAATAGCAAATCGTATTGAAACAGAAGGAATTATTGAAGTTTTATATGTTGGTGAAATGTATCTGTATTCAAATAACGAAAATATTCTTAATTTGGAGAGCAGCGAGAGAATAAAGCATAAGCATTCGGAATCACTTGTATTCTTCAAAGCAAGCCATGATGAGTTAACAAACAGTTGCTATTTGTTTGATTCAGACAAGATAGATGATATGGAATATATAGTTTCTGTTTTACATCAAAAGGAGCCCATGAATAAAAATTTAGCATTTATGAATCCGGTAATCAATGAATTTAAGAGGCTAAACTTAAAAAAATAAATATTACCCTTTTTAAAATTAGTAATATGAAAAGGGTCATCTACAAATAATAAATGCTATTACGATTAATGCTTTCTAAACTTTTGAAAATAATTCTTAAATAAATATTATTAATATGGATATTAAACATGAGAAAATTACAGTGCAAAAATTAATTGATATGTATGAAGATATAAGATTTATCTTTTCAGATGCATTAAATATCGTTAAGTCATATGGATATGATGAAAATAAAGATTGTAGAACTGTCTTCTATAAGCTTGCAAGTCAAGCAACTCAAACAAATGTAATATTATTTCATTTAATCGGTGAACATTTTGGTGATATTGAACTTTGGAATTTGCAAAAATTTGCAGACGATGAAGTAAAGCAAAATTTCTTGAGAAATCAATTGGATTTTATTGTGTCTGATTTAAGAGAAAATTTATTTGTAAATATCTTTTTACGATTTGAAAACTTTATAAAACTAATAGCAAGAAGTCAAGGACTAAACGGTGAAAAGTTGAATAAATTGACAAAAGATTTAATTGATAAATTAGGAATAAATATTCAATACAAAGATTTAGTTGATTTAGTAACTTACATTAGAAATACTATCCACACAGAAGGATTTCATACGAAACCTGATGTTACAATTTCATACAAAGGACAAGATTTTGAACTGAAGCAAAATAATCCAGTTACATTCTATAATGAAGACTTTCTCCATTTTTTGATAAGTGAAATTAGTGAATTTGTGATGACAGTTATTAATACAAATGACATCAAATCTATTCCATTAATTGAGCACACTTATGTGGGATTGAATCATATTTATGATGACGAAATATGAATTTAGATAGTATTAATGAAATAATTACAAAAAAAAATGTTAATTCAAAACAACTTACAAGAAGAACTAACTACAATATCAAGAATTATTTTAAACGCAAAATCAAGTTTTGACGTAGTATTATTTTTGAATAATGATAATCATAAAAAAGCGAATTTAATAAATAAGGAAAAAATTTCAAGTGATTTTTTTAGGTTTGTAGAAGTGAATTTCTTTCGAATCACAATAATTGAATTATTTAAACTATTTAGTTCTAATAAGAATGATTATTACTCCTTTTATTCCTTAGGTACTAGATTTAATTCAGGACAGAAATATGATAAGCTAACTATTTCTAATGACACTCTTAAAAGTATACGTCTTTTGCTTAAACAATCAAAAAACAGTATTAAGAAGCTTATGGTTTTAAGAAATAAAGTTTACGCTCACAGTGATCAGGATTTCAAAAATTATATAGGAATAATGGATATCAAAGAAATTAATAATCTTATTTCAATTTCTAAAACAATATTTAATAATTTCTATTCCGAAACCTATAAAAAAGAGTTCTTTTTTGACTTCCCTCTTGGTACACCTCTTGACAATTTGGAGCACTTGTTTGAAAAAATTGAATTTTATAGTTCAAACTATGAAAGCGTGATGCTACAGCAGTACGATCAAATGAATAAAGCTATAAATTAGTGAATATTGATTATAAGTGATCAATATTCCTTGTCAAAAATATCTAAAAAAGATTTTATTTGTGACTTTTAAAAACTAATATTAAGCATTAATGGAGTTAAAACATAAATTAACTACGACACCTGAGCTATTTGAAATTTATAAATCTTTATATATAAAAATCAGTACTTCTTTTTATTCTATTAATCGCTATCAATATAACGATTGCAGAACTCATTTTTATAAAAGGCTAATCTCTGATATCGAAACAACAATGCTTTTAGTTGAGTTGTTAGCTACACACTACCCTTATATCCCTTCAATAGAAAAAATTGATTTTAAAAGCAATGAAGAGATGGCTTATTTTTTAAATTCAAAACTTAGTAATGTTACTAACAATATAAGAGAGAGCTTATTTCAACGAATATTTTTGAGATTTGAAGGATTTATTAGAACGATAGCAAAATACCAGAACTTAGAGGATCATAAACTACTCACTACTATTCAAAAACTTATTGAAAATTTACACATTAATACAAAATTCTTAGACTTTTCAAAACTATTACTTTACACTAGAAATACTATTCATTTTGAAGGATTTCAGACTAATTCCAGTGCTAGTATTTACTATAATGGAATAGAATACCAATTTATAAAAGATAAACCGTTAGCTTTTTATAATATTGAGTTTTTATCATTTTTAATTACAGAAATAGATTGCTTTATATTAGCAATCATAAATTCTGATTGTATTAACAAGGTAGATTTCATAGAGCATATATCAACTGGAATAACTCATAACTTTATAGATTAAAAAAATAATTTAATCCATAAAACAATTTACTGCCGCATTGATTGTAATTTCGAATAAAGACGAATTATCAACAAGCTACGTCAATAGCTTATTTTAAATAAAATTTTAATGATAAATACAGGAAAAAAACTAGAGGAAATAATCTCAATGCTTAATAATTTCCGGTCTGAAATAGGAGCTTTATCGAGCTTGGGTTTATTGAATATTAATAAACACGCTGAAAATTTTATTAAGCGAATTTTAAATCTTACATTCAATCTGGAGTTGGACAATTTAAATGATGGAAAATCTAACTACCCAGGTTTAGATTTAGGTGATACATATCAGAATATTGCATTTCAAATAACCGCTACTAAAACATCTGAAAAAATCGATGAGACACTTAAAACATGTTTAAAATTTAAACATTACGAAGTATTTTCGACAATAAAAGTTTTCATTCTTACTTCAAAGCAAACATCGTATACAATAAAAACGAATACAGAGCCACATTTCTTATTTTCTTTTGCTAAAAATATTATTGATTTTGATGACTTATTCAAGACTATTGAACATCTTGATCCTATAAAGATGAACGCTTTATTTGAGTATTTAAAAATTGAACTTAAACAAACTGTAGACGCTTTACATGGGAATGATATTGAATTAAATGAATGCTTATTAGAGACGGTTAAAACTAGAGATCAGCTAGGTTTAAATAATCATTGTCACTGGCAAGCAAATCTTAAATTAATTTCGGAAAAAATTTCAGTTCCTGAGATTCATAGACGGCTAAATGAATTTTTGCCAAATGCCGCTACAAAAAACATGTACTTAGCGACGTTTAATGAAATATTACGAAAAAGCCATTCACGTACAGAAATTGCATACGAAAGTAATCCTGAAGGAACACATGATGAAAATTACTACTACGGAAATGCGCTACAAATCAGGGAGTCTTCAATTTCAATTGAGAGAGTAAATTATACCGATCGGGAAATTTTTCTTAATCTTCTACCAGAAATGATTTCTTTGATAACAAGCATTTTATTTTTTGCAAAATATGCTAAAGGAAACTTTGAAATAGAGATCACCATTCAGTTTGAATCTAACACTACATTATATTTTAATCCTGTCCGTTCACTTGTTCATGAACAAGTTTTCAATACCTTTATTTTGGATAGTCCATTTAATTTAGCTTTAAGTATTTCTGATGTCCACGTAGAAACCCTAACTGATTTACTTCAGAAGATTATGGATGCTTTTATCGCAAAAGGAACAAGTATTATATCTTCAAATCCATTTTTTGAAGTAAAACGTGACACAACGGGATTTGTAATCGGAAATATAAAATCTGCCTTGGATGTACAGTAATAACAGTAAATAAAAGTTCCTAAAACAGCAGTTTTGACTTCCGTTGATAACACTGGACAGCTTTTTCTTAATAAAATTTCTTAAAATTATCGTTATTAGATAAAAAATGGCAGTGTTAAAAATCAATTGATAAATCTCAAAAAACGATAAATATATTGGGAAATCCTTACATGACCTGCGTGTATTTCAACGACAATGTAAATTGAAAAGCTCTGTATCTGAACAATAAAAATAAACTTTTTGAAGTTGGCTTTGCCTTTGAAAAGAGAGGAGTATCTCTTCCCAATTCCCTCTACCCATTCCGAAAGTCTCTCGATCTACTTCCCCAACCGTCTCCATCCACTTCCGAAGCCCCTCCAGCCCGTTATGCAAGTGGCTTTATCCAGTTAGGTAAGGGCCAAAAGCTAGTTACCTAACCCCTTCAAGGCCCTTCTGAAGTGTCTCTACCCCGTTGTATAAGTATCTCCAGGCTCTTCCGAAGGGCGTAGACCCCCTTACCCAACCCCCTGAACCCCCTTAGGTAAGGGGGGGATAATTTATTAACGGGATTTTTTGCAAATATGAAGAAAGCCCGCAAAATCGTATGTAAACATGAGAATAGGAGAGAGGCTCTTTGCTCTCGGGTTCAAACGATATTAAAATGTTCAACCGAACTCCTGAAAAAAGGAAAACCAACTTGTAAAAGTTGGTTTTTTATCGTCCGTACAGAATTTGAATCCATTTTGAAATCTAAAATTTCTGTGCAGGTTGTATCGTTAATGTGTCGTCTTTCCTGAAAAACAAGAGCCAGATCCAGACAAAAAATGCCAGTATAAAAGAAATAAT
The DNA here is from genome assembly GCF_900128945.1 of Chryseobacterium sp. OV279. Classification (GTDB taxonomy): domain Bacteria; phylum Bacteroidota; class Bacteroidia; order Flavobacteriales; family Weeksellaceae; genus Chryseobacterium. Next base: position 1,323,716 of record NZ_FQUD01000001.1, read on the forward strand.
AATACTCTGATAAAAGAAGTCTTTGGCGTCGTCGTTGGTTTGAAACTCCCCAATGGCCTGATTGATCGTTAAACCCTGTTTTACCAGTAAGGTAATGACCGTAGTAACGTTGGCAAGAAGGATGCTTATGATGTTTGTCAGAACAATAATATACCTGGTGAGTTTTCCTTGCAGTCCTTTGAAATAATCATAGCCTAAAATTGCGAAAATGGCGATGACGAATGCCATTCCGGAGGCCAGTCTTTCAAAATAAACAGCACACAAAACCCAAAGGATAATTCCCGGAACTGAAAAAAGAAGGGCACCTGAAAATCCTGTCAGATAATTTTTTTCTTTTGCAATTCTTTCTTTTTCAATGTCGTGGAATCTACGTTCCTCCTGGCTGAAACAGGAGTCACACAGTATAATACCCATGTCGTTCAGGTCGTAATAGTTGATCCTTTGATCTTTCCCACAGCTATGACATTGGTTTTGCTCTGGTAGGTTGAGCTTTTTAAGCAGATCCACCAAAAAGTCGAGCAAAGCATAAACCGTCTTAAGCTGAGTAAGCGTTACGTTTTCAACGAATTTAAAGAAAATCACACGGTTGCTGATTTCAAAGTCGGTAAACTTTAATTTTCTTTTGTTGTTGGTTAATTCTGTTTTGAGGTGCAGTTCTTGTTCTTCTGTTAAGCTGCCGGTGGTTGCCGTTACCAGTTTGAATTGAGGTGTAGTCATTAAACTTGCATCTGAAACGTTGAAAAAGTATCCTTTGTAAAGTCCAAATACACTGTCCTTTGTTTTATACCAGCCAAGGTCTTTCGCTATTTTTTTTGCCTTTGGAAAAATCATTTGTAATCTTTTAATGTATGAGTGGTCTTACAGGTTTAAAGCTGCTGTGAAATGGCAGATCCTCTCGTTGGAATGAGCGTCACACTCGCTGCCGATTTTTGCATGGCAAATTTAAATTTATTTTCTAATTCATCATCATTATAGAATGTCTAAACTGATGAATATCATCAACGGAAGAAAGGTTTCTTCAGAAAATGTGTTGATTCTCTGTGATCTCAACTGTTTTTTGCTAAACAATGGAGTGTTAAAAAGTGACAAAAAATCAAAAAAACGGGTATTTCCAGCTTTAATTAATTTTTTGTTTCACCTAAAAAGCTTATAAATAATGGGATATCAAATGGTTATTGCGTATGATTTCAAACTTGTGTGAAATAAAATTGAATCGTGTGGTATTTTTTTTTATTTTCATTACTCAAAACTAATACTCTAAAAACATTAACCATAAAACCAAAATCTATGAAAATTTTTCTTAAAAATTGGATAATCAACTAATCTTGATATTCGACTTCATAAGTATATAAAATAGACATGGCAATTTGAAACGGATGAGCCATCTTATATCAATCCTGCGCAATTTCGTATCTGATTTATGATCAGGTTGGGATTTAAATTCCCCCAAAATGTTTTCTGTATTCTGCTGTTCCATTTTTTCTATACCGTTGACCAGCTATCCATTTTAACGTCTCATCTTAAAAATAACATAATCCTATGTAAAATTAATAAAACCATAAACCATGAACACACTTGAACTACTCAACAAAAAATTTAATTACCCGTTCCCGACATTAAAGAACCCCCATGCAGACCAGTTGCAGGAAATTACTGAAAACCAATGGATAGACGGGGAGTATCTGTGGCTCTATGAGCAGAACCCAGATCTTCGTAAAAAGTATAAGAAAACCAAAACGGCCCATATTGCTGCTCAGTGGTTTCCAACTGCATCACTTGAACGTTTTAAGCCTATTTGCAGACTGATGTTGTGGACGTTGTACAATGATGATCTTTATGAGGAAAGCGTATCCGATGATATTAGAAAAATACACACCCAATCGGTTGCAGTTCTCAATGGTGAAATAAGCGCTGCAGAATCTACCATACCATTGGGAGCTATGCTGGCCTCATTAAGGCAGGAGTTGCTTCAGTTTATTCCTGAGGAATCTATCGTCAGGTTTACAAAGATGATCAGCAGATATTTTACCGGACTGGAGACTGAGCTTACTTACAAGGAAAAAAAAATGTTTCCGACCATAGAAGAATGCATTGCATTAAGAGAAAACTCAATCTGCCTGTACCCCTTTCTTCAACTTACAGAGGTGGAAACGGGAATCATTTTACCACCTGAAATCCATGAGCATCCGGTGATCTGCCGTCTGCAGACCCTGGCCTGTCATCTGGTTACCTATTTCAACGAAGTGCAGTCAGTTGTGAAAGACGAGGCAACGGACAGTGTGTATTACAATATTGTGAAAGTCATCCAGCACGAACGTCAGATTTCCCTGGAAGATGCCTGCCTGGAAGATCTGCGTCTCCATAATGAAGATCTGAAAGAGTTTGTAGCCCTGCAGGCTTCTTTACCGGATTTTGGGATCTGGCAGGATGCGGTTGTCAATTGGGTCCATTACATGAGCATGGTTCTGAGCGGATGGAAAAACATCTCTACCAAACTTGGCCGTTACAATGCCATGGAATTTCCGGAAGCCAGAGAACTGAAAGAAAAGCTGAACCAAATATAAAAAAGACTTTAAAGAGGAATACACTTATAACTAATCTACAAACTTAAAACTTAAACAAGATGAAACCGGAAGAATATAATTCAAAAGACTATCTGCCCCGTGGTCATTATCCATGGCCAGACCTTATCAATCCGCATGCAGAACAGATGGGAAAAGATATGGATGGATGGATCGACAATGACTACACTTTCCTGACGGAAAAACAACGAAAAACGTACAAAAGAATGAGGCTTCATATGTGCACCGCGCGTATGTGGCCGGACTTAACCTATGAGCAGACTATTCCCTGTAACAGATTTATGCTTCAGTACGTGGCTCTTGATGATCAGGTGGAAAATTCCTCGCTGGAGGAAATCCAACAGCTACGGACCCGTTGTGTAGACATTCTAAGAGGAGCAGAGCCAAAACCGGAAGAAAATGCACTTTATCAGCATATGGCGTTGATCAGAGATGAATTCCGTGCTTTGATGCCCGATATATGGGTTGAACGCTTTATTTATTATTTTTATCAATCTTTCAGATATGGAATCGAATTGGAGTATCCTTATAAAATAGCCCAACGTCCTCCATCACTCACGCTTTTCAAAACCATTCGTGAATATTCTGTTCTCATGCGCCCCTATCTGATCTTGGGTGAGATTGAATCAGGTCTTATACTTCCCGAACATATTTTTGAGCATATTGTCGTTCAGAAAATGATATCTCATTTAACCCTGGTTGTTGCGTGGCAGAATGATATTCACTCTCTGCCGAAAGAAATGGCGAAGGGAACAGAAGTTTTCAACCTGGTTTTTGTATTGCAGCAAGAATATAATCTCTCACTCAAGGATGCCTGCGAACAGGCATTTCAAATCCATAATGAAGAATTGGCCAAAGTACTTGCCTTACATGCTGAGTACCGCGAGTTCGGTGAATATCAGGAACACGTAGACAAATTTGTGTATTACGCGGGAGTTGGACTTCAGGGAGTGAATTCTTTTTATCTGGAAACTGAAAGATACCAGCATGGAGGAGTGGGATTTGCCTGGCCGGAAATCAGTAATGATATGAAAACGATTTAAAATTGATAAAAAAATAAAAACCATGAAAGAAGAATTAATGGTTCCAAAATGTGATAACCTTTTTGTTTGAAAATAATCTTGAGTATTTTATAATTACAACCAGAGACAGCAAAGGCGTAAAGTTTTTGCTGTTTTTATTTTCCCTTGATGAATTCATCCTGAAAAACGAAACCCTAGTAAATTACGTTCCCGGAATCAATACAATATTTTAAAAAACTTATCTTCGCATCTTATAAACTTGATGATATGAAAAAAATAGTAATCCTTGCCTCAGTAGCCCTCATCCTAAATTCATGCGTTGTATCCACCGCTGCCAAAGTGGTAAAAGGAGCCGTTAATGTAAGCTACAAAGCGGTAAAAGGAACTGTCAACGGGATCAGCTGGGCCGTAAGCAAAGCCAAAGGAAAAATAGATGAAGACCGTGTGGATGGGACCTGGAAAGTAGTAGGGGCGTACAAAGGATCTTTTGAAGACTTTACGAATGATCAGAATCCGGAAAGCTCTTTTACTTCAGACTGTGCGGAAGGTTTCGATCAGATTATTTTCAAAGCCAAAAAATCCAAATTCAAACCGGTACACTGCAGTGCTGAAAAAGAAGACTGGGTAAAATATTCAATGGAATTCGGGAAAAATCCTGTGACCAAAGAAAAGGAAAACTATATTGAGTACAATTCCAATAATTATATTTCAGTAATTGATGTCAACAACAAAACCATGGTACTGGAAGGAAATCTGATGCCTAAACTGGCATTTTCCGGGGCTAAATTATATCTGTTGGAAAAAGTAAAATAGAAAAGCGGAACATTATTCTTCTTGAATTCTGATAAACAGAAAACCTTTCCGTTAAACTTAAACGTAAATCATAATACTTTAACAAACATTGTAACCTATCCTCGATAAATTTTTGTTCTTTTGCAAAATAGTTTTAATTTTTAAATAATTGCATGTCGAAGTTCGATGAAATCAGGCCTTTCTATGATAGTGAAGTGAATGAAGCATTACGGGGAATAGCCCGTGATCCTATGATGAAAGCGCTGATGGGTTTCACCTTTCCTGATGTTGATAAACAGGTTTGGCGTGAACAGTTTAAAAATATTCATTCTACAAGTGATTTCCAGCACAATTTTATTGCCCACACCATTCGTCAGATTCTGGCGAAGAGCTCGGAAGGTTTAACGACTTCCGGGTTTGATCAGCTGGATAAAAACACTCCTTATCTTTTCGTTTCCAATCACCGGGATATTGTTTTGGATACTTCGCTGTTGAATCTGGTATTGCTGGAAAAGGAATTTATCATGACCTCTTCCGCGATCGGGGACAATCTTGTTCAAAAAACATTTTTACATGTACTGGCCAAACTGAACCGTAACTTTTTAGTTCAGAGAGGATTGCCGATCCGTGAACAGCTTAAGAGTTCCCAGATCATGTCCGAGTATATCGAGCAGCTTTTACACGTTGAAAAACGCTCCGTTTGGATTGCCCAGCGTGAAGGCCGTACCAAAGACGGAAATGATGCTACCCAACAGGGCGTCCTGAAAATGCTTGCCATGGCAGCCGGAGATCTTTCTCTGACCGATTATTTTAAAACACTCAAAATCGTTCCTATATCCATCTCTTATGAATATGATCCTACCGATTCCTTAAAAATGCCTCAGCTTCTGGCCAAACACCGGGATGAAGAGTATGTTAAAGGGAAAGATGAAGATTTTATGACCATGTTGAGTGGCGTATTGGGACAAAAGAAAAGAATTCATCTGCATGCCGGTACTGTACTGGATAAAGAACTGGATGATATTGCGGTGAACTTTGAAAACAAAAATAAGCAGCTGCAGGCGATTGCCCAGATCATTGACGACTCAATTATACAAAACTATAAGCTTTGGCCGACCAAGTTTATTGCCTATGACCTGCTTCATCAGACTGATACCTACGCATCAGAATATACGGAACAGGAAAAGCAATTGTTTGTGCGCAGACTTGATATGCGCATCGACCCTTGTGATGCCGTTTCAAAAGAATTTTTCTTAGCGATGTACGCTAATCCTCTGATCAATAAAATGAAGTATGAGGGGAATTCTTCAATAGATTAGACATTCAAAAAGCTTTTACATTTTTTGGTAAGGAAATCTCTCGCAGATTTCCCGGATTGCACAGATTTTATTGCTGGAAATATAAAAATCTCTGATTTTTTTTAAGCTTATGTAAACTTTATACATTAAGCTTTTAACTTAAAAAATAACTTAAGTGTTTAAAAACTTTTGTGCCTTTTGTGGTTGGTATTTTTTAACCACTGATTGCACTGATTTTCACAGATGTTTGAGGTTATTTTCTATTTGTCATTATAAAAATCGATGATTTTTGAAAGAACTTATGTGATCTTCCTGTTCGCAAAGCTTTTACTTAAAAGTAACTTAAGTGGTACGAAACTTTTGTGCCTTTTGTGGTTAAAAAAAGGTGATGAATGTTTAAACGATTAAGATTCATTTTAAGAATATTAAGGAAAACTTCGCTGTTAGCAATACAGCTTAAAAAAATCTTTTGATTTTTCTTAATGTTCCTTACCTCCTTCACTAATCTTAATGTTTCAAAAAATATTTCACTGTCAATTTGTACAGAATTGGAATGTGTTCCATTTAAATAATTCACTTTTTAAAAACAAGCAAAATGATTTATATCAATTATTTTAAATTATTCTAAATAAAATTAGCAAAGCTGTTTTGAGGCTCCTAACTTTGCCGGAAGAATAATGCTTGATGTTAAATAATGTTTCAAAATTTACTTTTAAATTCCAATTTTTCAGTTTTCTTTTCTTCTTTCTTACCCTTTCTACGTTCAAATCACAGGACAGAAGTGTGACCATTACTTTTGAGGTTAAAGACCATACTTTTGGATCTGTCCAGGGTTCGGAAATCCAAATACAGTCGGATGAAAACCAATATAAAATTTTCACTAATGATAAAGGGATAGCCGTACTTCAAGCAGTTCCGGGCAGTTATAAAGTGGAAATCCGAAAGAATAACAATCTTGGATATTCCAATACAATAACAGTTACTAAAGCGGAAACTTTTACCGCTTATCTCACCGAAAAGATCAACAGTATCGAAGAAGTGGTGATTACTGCCAAAGAAGGGAAGGGCCTGACTTCATCGTCTATAATCAGTCAGCGGGCGATGCAGCACCTTCAGCCTTCGAGTTTTACCGACCTTTTGGAACTGCTTCCCGGTGGAAGATCCGGTGATCCGGTTTTGAACCAGGTCAATAAAATCCATCTCCGGGAAACGGGAAATCCGGGAAGTGATTATAATACTTCATCTATGGGAACGACGTTTCTGGTGGATGGTGCTCCATTGAATTCAGGGGCAAACCTTCAATATACCTACGATTTTTTAGATAAAAGCAATACCGGTCTGAAAAGAAGGCTGAATATCACAAGCGGTGTGGATATGCGGAGTATTTCTACCGATCAGATCGAAAGTGTGGAAATACTGCGGGGAATTCCTTCTGTGGTCTATGGAAACCTGACCTCAGGAATTGTAAAGATCACCAATAAATCAGGATACTCCAAGTGGAAAGCACGATTTAAAGCAGATGGTTACAGCAAACTTTTCGCACTAAGCAAAGGTTTTGAAAACAAAGAAGGTGACCTGAAAATTAATACCGGTCTGGATTATCTGGATGCGAAATCTGACCCAAGAGACAGACTTGAAAACTACAAAAGAATCACTGCGAATCTGGCGGTTTCCAAAGACAAAAAATATGACAAAGGAACTTTCAGGTGGCAGTCTCATCTGAGCTACAATGGTTCTCTCGACGGTTCAAAGTCTGATCCTGATGTAGATTTGTCTGAACTGAATTCTTATGAAGTGAATAATCATATGTTCAGTTTGTCTAATTTGATCAGTTACACGAAAACGGAACCTTCATTTTACCGGTCCACAGAAGTTCAGGCGACGGTGAATCAAAGATTTGATAAAATAAAACAGACCAAATTTATCCAGCTTGAAAATGCAATGGCTTTTCCCTTATCCAGAACGGAAGGGGAGTATGATGGCTATTATCCGCAGGCTCAATACATTTCGGATTATCAGGTAGACGGGAAACCTCTTGATGTATTTGTTAAGATGGTAAACAATTTCCAGCTTGACTATAAGTGGCTTAAAAATGAATTCAATACAGGTTTCGACTGGCAGCTAAGTAAAAACTGGGGTGGAGGACAGCAGTTCGACATATACAGACCTATTGACCCAAAATCTACGTTCAGACCGCGTGCTTACCGCGATGTTCCGGCTTACAGTACGGCAGCCTTATTTCTGGAATCCATCAGTACGGTGGATCTGGGTACAAATAAGCTGACGGTGGCATTGGGAATAAGAGGAAACTCGATGCAGAATCTTCCTTCCAATTTTACAATGAACGGAAAAGTATATGCCGATCCGAGAGCCAATCTTCAGTGGGAATTTCCTTCATTTCAAATGGCCAATAAAAAAGCGCAGATCGCTCTAACGCTGGGTTATGGAAAACAAAGTCTCTTTCCGGATCTGAACCTTTTGTACCCGGAACTGGTTTACAAAGATGTTCAGCAGCTGAATTATTTCCACAACAACGCGAATTATAGAAGGGTGAATTATAAAACCATGATCTATAATCCCCAGAACCCTGAAATAGAACCTGCCGTGAACGAAAAGTTTGAAGCAAGGATGGATTTCAGTCTGGGACTACACCAGTTATCGGTGACGGTTTTTAAAGAAAATATGGACAATGCTTTCCGTTCTATGAATCAGTATGCGGGATATCAGTATAAAAAATATGACACATCAGGTCTTAATCATGATGGAATGACTGCGCCACCGGATGTGAATACGCTTCCTTATAAGACGGTCAATGAAAACTTTCTCTACACAACCCATCGAAATGGAAGCAGAATAGATAAAGAAGGAATAGAGTTTCAATATTCCTCCAACCGTATTCCGGTGATCAATACCCGTTTTACGCTGAATGGGGCATGGTTCCGCACAAAATACGGAAACAGTATGCCGGTATACAGAACCAGAGATTTAACCATCAACGGAAGACCTTATCCTTACCTCGGACTGTACGAAGGCATGGAACCGAATTCCGCCAATGAAGTACTGAATACCAATCTTATGCTGGATACGTATATTCCAAAGCTTGATCTTGTATTTTCATCGTCTTTTCAGTTTTCATGGTATTCGATGAGGAAACTGTCTCCTATGAACGGCGTTCCCAGCCATTATGTAGATCAGAACGGGAATATATTTCCATTCAATCCGGAAGCAGTTCAGGGAACCATTCTTGAAAGTTTAATTATTGCTCAGAATAACGATCTCTATAATACCACCAGAAGACCAATAGAAATGAATCTTAATCTGAAAGTCACCAAAAGCTTCAGAAATAAAGCCATTGTGGTTTCCATGTTTGCGAGCAGGCTGCTCAGTTATTACGCACCTTATTCGGTGAATGGAGTGACCATCAACAGAAAAGGAGCTCAGGATCCCTACTTCGGCATGGAGATCAATTTCAATTTATAAACAAATTCAATTCAATACACTATGTTAAAACAATTATTACGAACACTGATCGTATTATGTGCTTTGGTCAGTTTTACGGCCTGTTCTTCAGATTCAGATTCGCCGGAATCACAGACTTCATTAAAATTGGAACTTAAAGTAGTTCCCGCAGATATCCACGTTAAAGAATACAAACATCTTACAGTAACTTTCAAAGAACTGAACACCGGATTTACCACGACTCAGGAAATTAAAAACACGAATACTTTACAGGTAGTTCTTCCTTCCGGAACCTATCATATGACGGCAGAAGGAACTGTCGTTTACACCAATAATGCCGAACTTACAGAAGCTAAAGTAAGCGGAGTTCAGACAGGCGTTGTCATCAATGGCAGCGAGGTAAGCAAAACTATTGATTTGGCTTTAAAATCAGGAAGCAGTGATCTTATTCTGGAGGAAGTATTTTTCACCGGAACCAAAACCCCGCAAGGTGCGATGTATTTCGGGGATCAATACTTTAAAATCACCAACAACACAGACCAGACTTTATATGCGGATGGAATGCTGTTGATCCAGTCCGCTTTTATGACGAACGAAAAGCAGGATTACACCCCAAATATCATGGCAAGTACCTTATCTGCCGGAGCGATCATTAGAATTCCGGGAACAGGAAATACATATCCGGTAAAGGCAGGAGAGTCTATTATCATTGCTGAGGATGCCATCAATCACAAGGAATTTAATAGTTTATCCATTAATCTTTCCAATGCCAACTTCCAGATCTTTAAAGAAGATTCAGATGACATCGACAATCCGGCCGTTCCGAAAATGGTCAATGTTTTTGAAAAAATGGTAATTCATACGCAGGGATATTATGCTTATGCTCTGGCCCGTATGCCTCAGGGAATGACCAGTGATGCTCTGATTGCACAGAATTCATACACCTACCAATATACGCTTACGTTTGGAGGAGAAACATACCCGATGGATGGAACTGCCGTTAAAATTCCGAATGAATGGATCACAGACGCAGTGAATTTAAGCGTACAGGATTCTTTCCAGTGGCTGGTGACTTCGCCGTCATTGGATATGGGATGGACTTCGGTAAGTGCATTTGATGGAGATAAAAGCCGTTTCGGAAAATCGGTCCGCAGAAAAGTGATCGGAAAGAATGTGGAAGGTAAAAATCTTTTTAAAGACACGAACAATTCCACAGCAGATTTTGAACATGGGGTAAAACCTTCATTATTTAACTAAAATGAAAAATTTTCGTTCCCTATTATCGCTGTCTGCATTGTTGTTTTGCGTTAAATTTCAGGCTCAGGTGAATGATTCCATCATGGAAAAAGTTCGTGAGGAGTACAGTTATGAAAGACTATTTAAAGAAAACCTCAATTCCAATCCTGCCAACAGACTAGGTGCAAGGAAGTATAATATCACGACCTTCAGGCTGCTGACAGAAAACACAGATACACCCAATGAAATTCAGCAGAAAGGCAAAGGAAAAAATCTGTGGGGTGCTGAAGCTTATTCCTTACAAAATCTGGATCCGAAAACAACCGTTTGGGGCAGTGCTTCCTATACCAAAGGAAAAACCAAACAGATGGTATGGAACGAAAATGCTGATTATGACCTGATCTATCCTTATGTAGCCGCCGACAGTGTGGGAGGAGATATGAAGTTTGAAAACTATAGCTTTTCAGGAGGTTATTCAAAGGCAATTAATTCTTATACAATCGGGATTACAGGAAGCTACAGAGCCAATTTAGGCTACAGGGATACAGATCCAAGGCCGAAAAATACATCGGCCAACTTTTCTTTAGCACTGGGAGCCAATAAACTGGTCTCGGATAAATTTAAAGTTGGAGCCTATCTGGAAGGAGAGAAATACACCCAGAAACATTATTTGAGCTTTGTCAGCAACCAGGGGTTTCCTATGATCTACAATATGAATGGATTGGGGAATTACAACGAGCTGCTTTCCGGGAAACTTCGTCAGGCCTATTATGAAGGCTGGTCTTACGGGGGAGGTTTACAGGTTTTCGAAGCCAGCAATAGAAACTGGTATCTTAATCTAGGATTTAAAAAATTCAATATGGATAAATTCCTGAGCGAATATACAGATCTCAACGCCTCAAAAATTGATGAACAGCGGTTGAATGTATCCCTCGGGAAATTTTTTAATACCGGAAAAATCGTCTGGGGAATTTCAGCCGACGGTAGCAGTACGGAAAGAAAAGGAACGGAAAACCTCTTCCTGAACGAAAATTCCAGAAATTATATCCGGATCGGAACTGTAGAAAGATACAGTCATAAGATCAATCATATCCTCCTTAAAGGACTTCTCCAGATAGAAAATACGGGAGCAAAATCTTCACTGGTGCCTTTCTTCGGCTGGGTTCAGGAAAAAGAAAAATACAGCAATCCGCTGTCTGTTGTTGAGTTAAACAGAATGATATACGGTGCCGATTATCAGTGGCTGAAAACTTTTAGCAGCGATTTAGCGCTTTCCGTTTCTCTGGGAATTTCCGTGACGGATGTGTATAAGAAAAGCGGGCTTTTCAATAATTCAGGAAAGCCATCCATTAACCAGATGTTGCAGGAAAATTATGCTTTTCAGTCATCGGATGTCTGGCAGGCAAAACTGGATGTTAATTTTCATTTTACCCTTCCTGTAGTTAAGAATGCATTCGCAGGAGGAAAAGTCATTTACAGCCATTTTCAGAACGGGAGCAATACCTATTTTGCGGCCACGATAGGAACTATTTTTTAAAAACAGAAAGATCATGAAGTTGTCAGGATTTAAAGTCATTTTGCTGATAGGAGCCATTGTTTTCCTTTTTATGCAGAACACCATGCAGCAATACAGAGTAGATTATGGAGAAGTCATAGAACAATACAAAAAGCCTGTAAAATACTGGCCTGCGCCTTCTATAGATGATGGTGTCAACTGGAAAGAATTTGAAGCGATAGAGTGGGATTCCAATTATTACGATACACAGGAACTTCCTGAAGTCATGCTTGGAAAGAAGCTGTTTTTCGATCCTAAACTATCGGCATCCAGCCAGGTCTCATGCAGCAGTTGCCACAATCCCGAAATGGGTTGGGCAGACCGCCAGGAAGTGGCATTGGGTCATGATCATTTACAAGGGAAACGAAATACACAGTCGCTCTTTAATATTGCAGACAGAACCTCCTATTTCTGGGACGGAAGAGCCAAAACACTTGAAGAACAGCTGGTAGGACCTATTTCTGCCCACAATGAGATGAATATGAAACCGGAAAAATTAGCCGGAAAATTGTCTAAACTCACGGAATACAGACAGCTTTTTAAAGATGTATATCAGACCGATAAAATTACTTTCGATAAAATAGCCAAAGCTTTAGCCGTATTTCAGAAAACCATCAGAAGCCAGCCGAGCAGACTGGATAAATTCATTAAAGGAGACCATAAAGCATTGAGTGATAAGGAAATTTACGGGATGCATTTATTCCGAACCAAAGCAAGATGCATGAACTGTCACAACGGGAAAAACCTCACGGATGAGTCGTTTCACAATATTGGTCTTACCTATTACAAGAGAGAATATGAAGACCTGGGATTGTATCATATTACCAAAAAAGCAGAGGATGTAGGGAAATTCAAGACGCCTTCCTTAAGAGATCTGGATTATACCGCTCCATGGATGCACAATGGACTGATGGACGATCTGTACGGCGTGGTGAGCCTTTACAACAGCGGAATGCAGATGATCAATCCTAGTCCCGAAGAAAAGAAAGCTGATCCCAATTTTCCGGTCACAGATCATCTGATGAAGCCATTAAAACTTAATGAACAGGAAGTGGATGCCGTCGTTGCCTTTCTGAAAAGCATTTCAGGAAGTTATTATAAAATGCCGCGCCCGGAAATCCCGAGGAAATAAAGCTGTAAAACGCTGTTAAAATCTACGAAATTACAAAACACCTTATCCGAATTGTTTATTCAGATGAGGTGTTTTTTTTAAATCACGATCAATCATCAATTATCAATTATCAATCATCATTAATAAAAATGCTGATTATTTATTTATTTATTGTTCGACCTTTGTCCAAAAGAACATACCCCTCTTTATATTCTGATCCTCAAAATTTTAATGCGTAACTTTGAGTGAAATGAAGTTGTACATAAAATATATGGTAAGTCTTCGGTGCAAAATGATGGTGCATGAGGAATTGAATAATCTGGGCATCAAGCATGCTGTGGTAGATCTGGGGGTCGTTGAGGTGTTGGAAGATATTACCAGTGAACAGCGGGAGATTTTAAAAAGGGAATTATTGAAATCAGGTCTTGAATTATTAGACAATAAAAAAAGCATCCTGATCGAAAAAATTAAAAATGTAATTACCGAAATGATCCATTATTCTGAAGCGCTTCCTAAAGAAAATTTCTCAGACTATATCAGCGAAAAACTAGGCTACGACTATACCTATCTGGCCAATATATTTTCTGAAGTGAAAGGGATCACGATACAGCATTACATCATCATCAATAAAATTGAAAAAGTAAAGGAGCTGCTTTTGTATGATGAACTTAATCTTACAGAGATCTCTTATAAACTGAATTACAGCAGTGCGGCCCATCTTTCCAACCAGTTTAAAAAAATCACCGGGCTTTCCCCTTCTTTCTATAAACAACTCGGGCTCAAGCGTAAAAATAATTTGGAAGACTTTTAAAATGTGTGATATATATAAGATTAATACAATAATATGTAGCACAATTCAGGATGGAAATCCCAACTTTGTATAGTAAACAGTAAATTAAAGAATAAATTTACCACCATAAAAAATCAATATAATATATCTCCTTTTTTCAAATGGAGCTTAAAACTACCAGAAAATAGTACATATATTTTTGAAGAGTTTTAGACAAGGGATAGAAGCTTAAAGGTCTCTATCCCTTTTCGTTATGAAAGGTATTGAATAATAGGTGGAAATAATAAATAGCTGAAGTATGAAAACAATACATCTCTTTCAATTCAAAGACTCCGTATCCCTCAAAATTCCTTTTTTTAAGAAAAGCTATGGATTGGAAACTTTAAATGAATTAATGGAATACGAATTAATGAATACTGAAAAAGTAACCGAGTGTATCATTGAAACCCACGATGATTTTATTTTTGAAGATACCTCGCGGGATGACCTGCTGAAGATGTGCCAAAATGCAGAAGAAACGGTTGAGCATTATTTCGCAACCGCTGTAGGGGATGAAGATATTCTTTAAAAAACGAAGTTACCATAATCACCTCTGGACATCTTAGAAGAGAAGAACAAATCGTGTTATTGCTTTGTTCTTCATATCTGAGCCCTTTTTTTAATGATAAATCCGGTTTTATTTAACTGGTGGTATTTCTGCTTTCATTCTCTTTATCTTTTCTTTTGGTAGCCTTATCTTCCTTTTTTTCTTTCGCAGTTTTCAAGGGTGCTGTTTTATCCGATTTCTTTTTTCCGTCTTTCTCTTTTGCCATGGTATAAAATATTTATTGAGTGTAAAGGTCATGGATTAAAAATGGAACGACTTGCAAGAGTCTGGGCATTTGTTACATAAATCATACATAATGACAATTTGCAGGCCTGATTTTGAAAATGTACTTTTATGGACTTAGATAAGCCATAATCCTTATAGGTTTTCAAAAACCTGTAGGGATTTTTTTATCATCATCATCAATTAATCAATTATCATTCATCACCTATCAATTATCAATAGTAGAAGTGATGAGTGAAGAAATAAACAAAAGAAGTTGTCGTCTCAATACCATAGCTTATCTCGCTGCCATAGCCCTTTTTACTGGGGTCGGTATCCATTTCATAAATATACTGAATATCACCTTTGATATACGTTTCAATGGCCAGATCGATTTTCCAATAGGTTTGAAAATCAGTGATTGTTTGTTGCATTGATGCTTGATCGCTTGAAATGATACTTGCGTTTTGAATATCCCGCTCATCTGATCCTGAAACACCCATGGCTGAAATGATAAACGAAGTGAAATCCGGTATTTCACTTTTTTGTACCCGGATGACCTTAAGGATAATCTCATCTCCGTTGAAAATAATTTCGGAAATATTTTCATTGAAAATAAAAAAATAATAGTCCCGATGACGCAGTTTTTCAGTTAACAGAGATGGATTGAACGGCATTTTTCTTCTGATATTAAAATTAATGGTATTTTTAGTGAATTGTAACTCATAGAGCTCATGGGAGCAATTCTATGAATGATCATGTTTATTTTCAAAACTAATACAATTTTACATCATGAAACAATTTCAGTTCAACGATTTTCCAAATGTGAAAGGCAGCAGAGTATCATTACGTCAGATTATGGATGCTGATATTCCGGACCTGATTGAAATTTCGTTTTATGATGCTGTTCAGGCAGAAACTGTTGAGCAGGCCGCGGAAATGCAGGCCAGAATCGATCGGGATTATCTGGACGGGAATTCCATTCACTGGGGAATTGTAGATAATGAAACCCATCAAATCGTTGGAACCTGTGGCTACTATCGTGGACTGGATCAGGGAGAAGGTGAGCTGGGCTGTGTTTTATTACCCCAATATTACGGCCAGGGTTATATGACCGACGGAATGTCACTTGCTATTGATTTCGGTTTAAATACGATGGGCTTGAAACGCATCTGGGCAGCTACAAGCCAGGAAAACGGTCCCGCAATGAAACTTCTGGAGCGGCTTCATTTTGTGAAAACAGCAGATTTAAGTGACGGAGAAATTGAATATGAACTGATACAGACAAAGTGATTTTTGGTTGCTGGTTGCTAGTTTATTAGTTGCTGGTTGGTAGTAATTAAGCTAATAAATTATCGCCTGATGTCTAAAATTTTGATTCTAGTATTCACCATTCACTTGCGAAGCAAAATTCACCATTGACATCAATGCCACTTAAAATCTAAACCAAAAGCTGCCTGGTTTTAACCTTCGGCACAGTCTCTAATCCCGACAGCCTGCTGCCTAATATCTGCTACCTGTCACCTGTCACCTAAAGTTCACCATTCACCTTCTTAATCCAGTTGAAAGTCCGACATCACTAATCAATCATCACTCATCATTCATGAGCAAAAAGTACCACATCTTCTAAAAACATTCTAAAACCTGCACACCAACAATTAAAATTATTTATATTAGATAGAGAAATGCTGAACGAATTCAATGTTGAGACGGCAAGATAGTTGTAGTTAACTAAAAACCACACAAATTAAAACATATGAATTTACAGTTAAAACCACATTCTAAGGTGGAAGATATTCATGTTGATCATTTTCGCGGGGATGTTTTGGAAGGCTTAAAAAACAGTCCCAAAAGGTTATCCTCAAAATATTTTTATGATGAAACAGGGGACCGCCTTTTCCAGGAGATCATGGCCATGCCGGAATACTATCTTACCCAATGTGAACTCGATATCTTTCAAAATAAAACAGCCGATCTTGCCCGCCTGATCATTCCGGAAAACGAACCTTTCGATTTGATAGAGCTGGGTGCTGGAGATGCGATGAAATCTACATTTTTACTCCAATATCTTGTGGAAAAAGGAACCGATTTTAGCTATATGCCTATTGATATTTCAGGTCATATTCTGACGGAATTAAATGAAAAATTAAATCAAAAACTGCCCGGGCTGGAAATAGTCTCTCTTGAAGGCGAGTATTTTGAAATGCTTCAGAAAGCAGCTTCATTATCGTCCAGAAGGAAAGTTATTTTGTTTTTGGGAAGCAATATCGGGAATATGAATATCGAGGAAGCGGATCAGTTCTGTTCTGATTTAAACCGGAATCTGACATCCGGTGACAGGGTTTTGATCGGTTTCGACCTAAAAAAAAATCCTCACACGATTTTAAATGCCTACAACGATAGAACAGGAATTACAGCTGCATTTAACCTCAATCTTCTGACCCGCATCAACACAGAACTTGATGGTAATTTTAATCTGGATCAGTTTCAGCATTACCAAACTTATGACCCCATCTCCGGAGCCTGCCGAAGTTTTCTGGTAAGCCTGCAAAATCAACAGGTAACGATAGGAAACACCCCTGTTTCATTTGAAGAAAATGAACTGATTGATATGGAAATTTCACAAAAATTTTCAGGTGAAAATATTGAAGAATTAAGAGAAAAATCGGGATTTAAAAAAGCCGGAGAAATCAAAGACTCCAAAAAATGGTTTTTAGACGCAGTCTGGCAGGTACAGTAACGAATAGAATATGCAGAGTTTTATTTTTTAATCTGCTCCATCCACCCAATCTGCGGGAGAAAAAAGATTTCCGACTCAAAATAACTCACCAAAACTAAAGAACATGACACAGAATATAGTAACATCAGATTTAGTAAAAAAATATACAGACACCCGAAAGCATTCTGAAAAAATATGTGCTCCTCTGGAAATAGAAGATTATGTGGTGCAGCCCATCGTGGATGTGAGTCCGCCAAAGTGGCATCTGGGTCATACCACCTGGTTTTTTGAAACCTTTATCCTGATTCCGAACTTCCCTGACTATAAAGTTTTTGATCCGCAGTATAATTTTGTTTTTAACAGCTATTACGAGACGATAGGAGCGAGAGTGATCCGCACCGACCGTGGAAATTTAAGCCGGCCTTCCGTTTCAGATATCTATAAATACCGGAAATATGTGGACGAACATATGAGCATCTTCCTTCAGAGCCAATTTATGACTAAAGCTGTTGAACCCCTTATGGAATTAGGTTTAAATCATGAACAGCAGCATCAGGAATTATTAATTACCGATATTAAATATATTTTAGGGCACAATCCGCTTTTTCCGGCTTATACAAAAGAAACTATTTCGATAAAAGAAAAACCAGAGCATTCAGAAATGATCCGGTTTTCAGAAGGTGTGTATGAAATAGGTTTTAACGGAGAAGGTTTCTGTTTTGATAATGAATTGGGAAGACATAAAGTTTTTCTGAATGATTTTGAAATAGCCAATCAGTTGGTGACCAACAGAGAATACCGTGAATTTATGGAAGCCGGCGGTTATTCGGATTTTAAACACTGGCATGCCGAAGGATGGGATTGGGTCAGACAGAATAACGCAACATCTCCATTGTACTGGCATCAGATTGAAGGAAAATGGATGAATTATACCTTAAACGGTTTACAGGAATTAGACCTCGATGAAGCCGTTTGTCACATCAATTTTTATGAAGCATCTGCTTTTGCTTCCTGGAAAGGAATGCGCTTGTCCACCGAAGCGGAATGGGAAGTAGCTTCCGGTCATTTTGATTGGGGAAGCCGCTGGGAATGGACCAATTCTGCTTATCTGCCTTATCCCGGATTTAAAAAAGAAGCGGGAGCAGTAGGAGAGTACAACGGAAAATTCATGGTCAATCAGATGGTTTTACGCGGTGCTTCCGATGCTACACCTCCCGGACACAGCAGAAATACCTATCGTAATTTCTTCCAGACCAGCCTGAAATGGCAGTTTACAGGAATCAGACTTGCCCGATAATTGTTGCCGATGATTACAGTAGAATCAGTTTCAAAAAACTTTAACGGAAAACCAGCCGTTGATCATATTTCTTTTCAGGCACATGATCAGGAGATTCTGGTGCTTCTGGGAACCAGCGGGTGTGGAAAAACGACCACGCTTAAAATGATCAATCGCCTTATAGAAGCAGACTCCGGGAATATTTTGATCGACGGTAAGAATATCCGTGATCAGAAACCGGAAGAACTGCGTATGGGCATTGGTTTTGTGATGCAGCATTCCGGCCTGTTTCCTCATTATACCATCAGGCAGAATATTGCTGTAGTTCCGGAATTACTCAAATGGGACAGGAAAAAAACAGAAAACAGAACCCAGGAACTGCTGGACAAACTTCATCTTTCCGAAGATGTCCTTTCAAGGTTTCCGGATGAACTGAGTGGAGGCCAGCAGCAGAGAGTGGGAATTGCAAGAGCCTTGATCGCCAATACACCTGTTTTGCTGATGGATGAACCTTTCGGAGCGCTGGATAATATTACGAAGGCAGATATTCATTCGGAATTTAAATCACTGGAAGAACTTAAAAATAAAACCATTATCCTCGTCACTCATGATGTTCAGGAAGCTTTTGAACTCGGGCATCGGATATGTCTAATGGACAAAGGGAAAATTATTCAGACAGGAACGTCTAAAGAAATACTTTATCATCCCGAAAACGATTTTGTGACTGATTTTTTTGCTGAAAACCGTCTTTTACTGGAATATAAGATCGCCACATTGAAAGATGTTGGTGACTTTCTTAATTCTAATCATTTACTGAATGAATTTCAACTGACAGAAAATACGAATGTTTGGGAGGCCTTACAGAAATTAAGTTCAGATCATAAAAATACAGACCATTACGAAAACCTGATCAGGGCTTTTAATGGGTACAGAAAATTACAGATCGTATGACGCAGCAAAGTCTTTGGCAGTTCATCATCGAACAGCAGGAAAAATTACTGACCCAGGTTGTACAGCATCTGGGACTTACCTTTCTGTCATTAATTCTGGCCATCATCATTGGTGTACCGTTGGGAATAATGATTGCACGGAAAAGAAAACTTTCCAGCCCTGTGTTGGGTGTTGCAGGTATTTTACAAACGATTCCCAGTATTGCATTGCTAGGATTTATGATCCCTGCATTCGGAATCGGGGCCAAACCGGCCATCGTTGCCTTGCTGATCTACGCTTTATTACCCATCATCCGGAATACCTACACGGGAATTACAGAAGTGAATTCAACCGTTATTGAAGCGGCCAAAGCGATGGGAATGAATAAAAGTCAGCTTCTCTTTAAAGTAGAACTTCCTCTGGCGATGCCCGTTATCATTGCGGGAATAAGAACGGCAGCGGTGATCAATGTTGGAGTGGCGACTTTAGCCTCATTCGTCGCAGCGGGTGGTTTGGGTGAATTTATCTTCGGCGGAATTTCTCTCAACAATACGAATATGATCCTTGCCGGAGCCATTCCTGCCGCATTATTGGCTGTTTTACTGGATCAGACGATTGCGCTGGTACAGAAATCAGGATATCGGCTGTTCCAAAAGCTGAAGTATATTGTTCCGGCCATTCTGATCATTGTAGGAGCAGCTTATCTGTTCACCGCTGTTTCTAAGAACAGTATTAAAGCAGGTTTTACCCCTGAATTTATGGGAAGACAGGATGGAGATCTCGGCTTACGTTCTGTGTATCATCTGAATGTGAATCCGGTGATTGTCAATGATGCTATTATGTACAAAGCAGCGTACGAAAAGGAACTGGATCTGATCAGCGGATATTCTACAGACGGCAGGATCAAAGCTTTTGACCTGTATGTTCTGAATGATGATAAAAAAATATTCCCCCCGTACTTTGCAGCACCAATTATTAAAACAAAAACATTAAAGAAATTTCCGGAACTTGAAGAAACCCTGAATCTGCTGGCCAATCAATTTAACGATTCGATCATGACAGATCTGAATTACAAATCTGATCAGCTTCATCAGACCCCGGAAAGAATTGCAAAGGATTTCTTAGTTAAAAATAAATTATATAAAACGTCCAGGAAAGGGAATTCAGGAACAGTACGCATTGGCTCGAAGATCTTTGGCGAGCAGTATATTCTCACAGAAATGTATAAAATGCTGATTGAAGGCTACACCGATTATAAAGTGGAAACAAAAACAGGATTGGGCGGGACCAAAATATGTTTTGATGCTTTGGTGAATGATGGCATCGATTTTTATCCTGAATATACAGGAACCGGACTTTTGGTCCTTTTAAAACCGTCAGAACAAACCCTGAAAGAGGTAACCCAAAGCGCTGACAAAACCTATCAGTATGTCAATGCTGAGTTTCAAAAGCAATACGGAATTCAATGGTTGAAACCGCTTGGCTTTAATAATTCCTATGCACTGATGATGCGCAGAAAACAGGCTGAAGAGTTGAAGATCAAAAGTATTTCGGATCTTAAGAAGTATTTTGATGAGAAGTAAACATTGGATGTATAATGCCTGCTGTATTTTTTTAAAATAATGTAAATAATTGATTTACAATTACTATAAAGCCTAACGGTTGTTAGTAGTAGTACTACTACACTTTCTGATGTTTATGATTAAACGGGCTGATTGCGAATTTAATATTCTATATTTGGTGAAATAGATTACATCAAATCACAGAATATTAATTATTAAAATTTACCAATCATGGCAGACAAAAATTCAAGAGGAATTCTAAAATTCAACGGTGGCGAAGGGCAGAAATTATTAAAGCTTAATTACAGCGTGTCCCGTTCCACAGACGTGTCAGGAAGAGTAGCATCAGATCCTTCCAATGCACTGATCAAAATCACAGTAGAAGCTACTGAGAAATCAGATATCCTGGAAAGTCTTCTTAACGGAAAGTATAAGCCTACAACCGGAGAGATCACTTTCAACAAATCTCACGAAGAAGGAACGTTAACGACTTTGCAATGGACAAACGGATACGTGATTCAGCATGAAGTGGATTTCGACGCAGTAGATGAAAACAGCATGTACATCAGCTTTATCATAAGTGCGGAGCAAATCGATTTAGGGAATTCTTCTTACAAGGCAGAATGGCCTACCTCTTAGAGTTAAATTTCTTAAAACTTTTAAAAAATATAAGACAGAATGGTCCATCCGGCATTAGGGTGCCGTTCTGTCTTTTTGTCTATTAACAGTCTCCATTGTCATATTAATAAGAAAATTGTCCATTAAATGGTTCAGCGTTTAAAAATAAGCCTGAGAATGTCATTTTATACTGTGAAAGTTTTTTAACTTTATAGAACATCTATTTATTTTTTAATTTTTTTTAAGTAAAAACAAAAAAACACATCAAATAATATGGATAAAAATATTTCAAATTCCGATAAGATTGCAGAAAATTATATTCCCGGAATCAACCGTGTGGTAAAACTGGATATTGTGATTGATGGTAAAATCATCAAACATTTCAAATATTTCCGCCTGCATCAAAGCGTCAGAAAACATCATGAGTTTGAACTGGTCCTTGTGAACGATACACTCTCTGAAAAGCAAAATCATGAGCTTGAACAGGCCAATAGATTTTTAGGAGGGAGATTAACCATCAATATCAGGTACAAAGACGTTGACAACAGCCCCGAAAGAACTTTTGTAGGGGTTATTACCAAAGTTGGATTCAGCCAGGAAAATCACAGTCTCGGAAACATTGTACTGAAGGGATACAGCCCGACCATTTTATTGGATGCTGCACCGCATACCCAGAGTTTTGGCGGAAGTCAGCCTGTCAATATGGGCATTATCGCAGCCGATATTATCAAACAGGGCATTGAAAGCAGCAGGTTTGATGTGAAAATCAATGCGAAAGCTTCTTCACAGATCCTTTACAGTGCTCAGTATGACGAAACCCACTACAATTATCTTTGCAGAATGGCAGAAGCATATGGAGAACAGTTCTATTATGATGGTGAAGTTTTGCATTTCGGAAACATGCCTCCGCAAAATAAAGCATTGGAACTGATCTATGGAAGCAATGTTTCCGACGTTAATGTGGAATTAAAAGCAGTACATATCAAACCCAGTTTTTATGGGTATAACAGCAGTACCAATGCGAAGCTCAGCTCCGGGGCAACTTCTATACAGCATATGGGAAATTTAGCAAAAACAGCTTATCAGAATAATGAAGGAATATTCAAAACGCCGTCCTTACAGGTTGCTCCTATAAAAGCCGCCACTGATATGGATGTGGTGATTTCCCAGACTTCTACATCAGGAAGTAAGGCCGTGGAAGTTTTTACGGTATCCGGAGGCACCACTCTTCCTTTTTTATATCCGGGCTGTATTGCTGATATTAAAATGCGGAAAACGGATAGCAACCAGACCGCCTATTTTACAAAACTGATGATGACCGAAGTCACTCATGAAGTTGATACTCTGGGAAATTATAGTGGAAAATTTGAAGCCATAGCTTCAGATACAGGATATATACCAAAACCGGATTTTGTTGTACCCATTGCACAGCCGCAGATCGCTACGGTCATCTCCAATACAGATCCGCAGGGACAGGGCAGGGTAACCGTAAGATTCGACTGGCAGATGAATGACAATACCAATTTTATCCGTATGATGGCTCCCGATGCCGGAGGAACAGATAAGATCAGCCAGAACAGAGGATATGTAGCCATACCCGAAATAGGTGATCAGGTGATGGTAGGTTTTGTGCATAACCATCCGGACAGACCTTTTGTAATGGGAGGAATGTTTCATGGGGGAACCGCGTTAGGAGGTGGGATAGACAATCATTTAAAATCCATACAAACGAGAAGCGGAATCAGAATTCTAATGAATGATACGGAAGGAAGTGTTAATATTATAGATCCCAGCGGCAACAATTATTTCATGGACGGTGCCGGAAACATTACAGTCACAGCTCCTAAAAACATGATCTTCAATGCAGGGGAAAACATGACCATTAATGTTGGAAAGGATATGAAAACAATTGTCGGGAATGATCATACCACGAATATTACAAATGATCATCAGTTCACTTCAAAAAATTATAAGCAGACCGTTAATGAAAATAAAACGGTCAGCATAACTGGAGATTTGAAAGAGACCACTTCTACTACGACTCATCAGGCAAAGAACGGTGATATTTTATTACAGAGTGCCGGTGTTGCGAAAATGCTGGGTAAAATAGACGCCAAAGTGAATAAAGGTTAAAATTGATGATCATTAATATTTGATCAATCAATCCAATGTATGACTGTGTAAAAGAGTAATTTTCCTAAACAATGAACAAATCAATACAATATTTATTAAGCTTATTATTCTTCATTCAGATCTCGTGTCAGGAAAAGAAAGAGCATCAAAAAACAAAAGCTATGACAAAATATGAATGGTTGGATGCCACTTCGGCGCCTTTAGGTTACCCTGTTGATGTGTATCGTGGAGGATTTGAATCTGCAGACGGAGAGTTTACGAGTTTGTTTAGTGGAACCACAGGCGGAGTATGGGGAGATGCCAACAGAGGAATGAGTAATGGAGAAAAAAGTATTCCCAATCATTTGCATGTGATTTGGGTTTCTTATGCTGAGAAAATATTTTATGAGATCGACACCGATCTGGATAACGGGAAAATGACCGATCTTTTCAAAAACGGATATTATACCCCTTCCAGTGGAGACAATCCAAATCCAAGGAAAGAAAATTATGACAAGATTATCGTAGGCTTTGCGCCGGGTGGTGTGGTTGTGCTTTGGCTTTCCGGACCGGGAAGACAGGTGGAAATAGGAAGGTATCAGAGCAAGAAGATCGTCATACCGCAGTCTGAAATAGATGCTTTGAGCCCGGGACCTCAGAAAAATATGTTTGATCCTGAATACCAACGTAAAATTATACATGAATTTGGAATTGTTCCGGCGGAAGTGGCCAGGGCAAACGAAGGCAAGCCGATTCCTTACGGACTGTGGGACAGTTATAGAGAAAAATACAATTGGAATCTGCAGGTTGAACTGCCTGATAACGGTAAAACAAAGGAAGTAACCTGGTTCCATTATAATGGTGAAATGGAAATGACCTTTGGAGACACCCAATTGGAAAAGTACAGTAATATTATTCCCAATGAATTAAAATGGAACACTCCTAAAGAAAAAGCTGTCCCGAATGATATTAAAATTTTATGGATAGACGGTGTCGATGGATACAGATATGTTGGTAATATAGAATTTGATGAAAAGGAAATTCTTCCTGCCTTTAAGGAGATTTCTTCAGGAGATCATAAGGCTAAAATCGAATTAAAGATTACGGTTAATATTCCTAAAACCTCTGCTTCTGTAAAATTAGTGAAGGGTGACCAACAAGTCTGGTTGAAAAACAGTAAAATTATGGTACGTAAAACTAAATACAAAGACTAGCCATGGGTAAAACTTTTGTTTACAATACGGGCAATCCGTTGCCAGATCCGCCGGGAACTTTAAATATTACCTGTGGAATATTCTTCGATGGAACCAGAAATAATCTGAAAAATACCGAGATACGTAAAAAGGTTCAGGGCAAAGGAGAGTTTCGAAATATTTCAGCATCGGAAGAAGAAAGAAAGATTTTTGAAAAATATGCTAAAGATGACAATAGTTTTGGTAATGATTTTACCAACGTTGCCAGAAAGTATATGTGTACAAAAAAAGATGTCTATTCATTTTACGTAGAAGGTATTGCCACCATTGATAAGGCAGATGATGAAGGAGGAGGTTTTAAATACGGCCGTGGGAAAACAGGAGTGGTAGGGAAGGTAAGAAATGGATGCAAAACCCTTGCATTACATGTGAAAGACAGAAAAGAAAAATCTAAAGATGATATTGATAATATCATTTTAACGGTTGATATTTTCGGATTTAGCCGTGGTGCAGCAGCAGCAAGAAATTTTGCCTATAATTTACAGATGGGAACATATGCGCCAAAAGCTTATTATCCACCTGTACAGGGTGCATCCAGAATTGACGTAGACCATGAGACCAGTGAATTCATGTCCATAGACAAATCCTGGGTGAAGGAGGGTGTACTGCCCAAATTCGGTCATTTTGGAACATCGCTTTTGCAGGCGGGATTAGCCAGGGAACTGGTAGATTCTATGACCGTGAATGTTCGATTTATAGGGATTTATGATACGGTAGCTTCTTATGATCCTACCTGTCTTCTAATTCCGAATTTCAGGAAGAAAGTGGGTGAGCTCCACCTGCATCAGCTGGGTTCCCCAAGAAAGGCCGTGCATTTTACAGCGGCAGACGAACATAGAGAAAACTTTTCTCTCACAAGATTTCTGCCTGTAGATCTTAAATCAGGTATAGAAAGAAATTTTCCGGGAGTACACAGTGATGTGGGAGGAAGTTACAATCATGATGTAATGTCATCAGCAGAGCTCAGTCATAGCGGTTATCAGCCGGACCCTGTAGAAGGAGTGACGGAAAGAGAATATGTCTGGCTTGAAAAGGCTTATTTTTCAGGATCGTTGGATGCTTTCAGAGATGAACTCATCGAGCAGGGT
Source organism: Chryseobacterium sp. OV279 (assembly GCF_900128945.1). Taxonomy (GTDB): domain Bacteria; phylum Bacteroidota; class Bacteroidia; order Flavobacteriales; family Weeksellaceae; genus Chryseobacterium. The sequence continues at coordinate 1,349,927 of NZ_FQUD01000001.1, forward strand.
TGGTTTAGAAAAGAACAGTTAGCAATTGAAGCACACTGGAAATATACACTTACCGGAACCCGTTATCTGTATAGAGGATACAGCTTTATTCCGCTTCATTTTATGTGTGATTATGCCTTGCCTTATCTTAATGAGGATGACAATTACCTGTTCTACTCCAAAGTGATGGCAGATTATGCTTTGAATGATACTTTCCTGGATGAGGTAAAAGCCTATATGAAAGATCACATTATAGAAAAAAATGAAAGGTGGACGCTTAAAGGAAATTTCAAACACGAAGAAGAACCAGAAGTTGAGGAAGAAAGCTCAGTTGAGACAACCTCTGAAACTCCTGTTCAGAATCCGGTAGCGGCAATACAGTTGGAAGAGGTAGTGGTGACTGCTTATAAATCAGATTACCTTCTTAGAAAGCTTAAAAATAAATATCTGCACCGATCTGCAAAAATTAATACATTAATGGACAGTCTTGCTTATTCACCAACGGATGATCGAAGAAGAATGGAGTTTTAACCCAGAAACAAATTGAAATTGGAACATCCTCTAAAGAATTTCAGCAAAACGTATAGATTGGAAACGATAGTTGTTTCTAATCCTGATACTTCTTACCGGACAGAAAAAAGTTATGTGAGAGTAGCTGAGGTTTATTATTTAGGGAATGAAAAAGACTATTTCAAATATCATGTTCTAGTGGTTGATTTCAATTTTTCAAACGATGATAATGCAATGGGGAAATTTTTAAAACAAATCAGTTATTTGTTTGATGAGCTGGAATTAACAGTTGATAAAAATGGACATATTGTTGAAATTAATAACCTTGATTTTCTTCGCTTAAGATGGATGAAATTAGCAGCCAAGCTTTCGGAAAGCCATGAAGGTGAAGCCATAAATAATTATTTCAGTCAGATAAGCAGTGTGCTTGAAGATGAAAGCCAGCTGATCAGTTTTCTGGAAGGTTACAATATGTTTGGACTGCTTTTCAATGGCTTATTGCAGCCATTAGATACAAAAATAAAGAGAGTGTCTTCTGAAGGGTTTACAGAAATTATTACTCCTGTTAAAGATGGAGATAAAATAATTCTAACAACTGCTGTCGAAGATCCGGAACCAGCTGGGATTGACCATTTCAGAGGCTTATTTGTATTCAGAGAAGGTCACCATGAAGAAGGTTTTACGGAAATCAAAAAAGATAATACCCATTTAAAACATTCATTGCTATGGATAGGTTAAATACAGAAAATGACTCCTCTGCCGGACCACCTCAGGATTCTTCGCAGCAACCAAAGGACCCGAAAGCTGAAAACAGCCAGAAAATGGAGGAAAAGCGTTCCGAAAATGAGAAAAAAGATAAAATTGAAGACGGATTGCTGTTGGCAATACATGGAGCAAAGATAAAATTCAATGCCCATTTGGGTGAATTTAAAGTTTTAAATGATGTCCCTACAACACAGGGGAAACTTACAGGAACAGTTGTGGAAAAACAGATTCCCAACTTTACATTTTATGACGGTTTTAAAATGATATCCCTCACAGCGTGGCAGGATTTCGGAACGGCTAAAGTACAGGACAATTATGTACTGTTAAAAAAATCAACCTTACCGGGAATAGGCAAAATGCCAGGCAATATACCGCCTGAAACCGGAAAAATAGAGTTTGTAACTTCCGGACAGATCAATGAGCCTGAAAGTGTTGATGCGAAAGGTGCGCCGGCACCTCCGCCTCCTGTTTCAGTAAGTATTGGCAACGTAATCAGGGGAAATCCATATGTAGAAAAAAATGCATCAGTAGCAGCAGGGATGCCAGACAGTGTTCCTTTAAATAAAACCTATGAAGTGGAAGTTACAGTAACAGGAACAGGTTCTGTGGACTTATCAATTATAAATTCAAATGCAGACAACGGGAATGCCAGTGTTACACCTTCTACTATTACAGCTACCACTACAGTAATTATCAAGGGGACTGCCAAGACAAACCCGGGGCATGGCGGACGGCTTAAAATTGAAGCTAAAGTAGCAGGTGTTGTAAAGGCTACTTCACCAGGTTTTACGGTGTGTTGCCATCCTGTTAATTATACTGATACGTATGCGGGTGAAGTATATACATCTGCCAGATTGGGTGTCATTGTTCAGGATGGATGGAGTTCAGATAACGGTGTTTTTGCAGATTTGAAAGAAATAGAAATTAAAGAAGTGGTAGATTATGTAGGAAAAAATGACAGTCCTCCTTTTCAACCAAGAGGTGGGTCTGCAAGTAATTCAGGATACCTGCCGGGAGATCAGTTGACTCAGGATACCCATTCAATTTCAAGAGCTGGTATTACTTTAGGTCAGCCAGGAATTACAGAGGCCAACCAATTATGCATATATAAATGTAAATGCTGTGGTGCCAATGATATTGTTCACCCAAACTCAGGTTTTCAAAGAATTCATGAGGTATTTAATTCAGGGACAGCAACAGCTCCTCAGTGGAAACACAGAACTAAAAAAATAGGAGCCGCAGTTACGATCAATGGATTTATAACTGGTGCGGGAAATGCAAACGTAGTAAGCCTTGAGCATAGTTTACCATAAAAAAAGATTATGAAAAACTTAATAATAATTATTATCCTATTCGTCAATGCACAATGTGCTTCACAAAATAATATTAAAATGAATAATAGCAACACTATACATATCAGCATGACACAAGGTCATGAGAAGAATCTACTGAATGGAGTCGTATCTTCTATTTTGACCGTTACAAATAATTCCACTCAGGATATTAGTGTTTTATTGTTTTATCCTAATCCTAATGACCTTTCTTTTAAATCACAGTCTTCTTTAGTGAAAATGAAAGACAGAGAATGGAATGATAGTGAACGTTCAGTACCCATTAAAATTCCTGCAGGAAAATCCTACCAGGTAACTTATTTTTTAAACAGATATTTTGAGTTTCTGGAAGAAGGGGAGGTGAATATAAACTATACTTTAGATTTATTTGTGGCGACTGATGGAGGTTCACCAAAAAGTACAGCGTACAACGGAACGTTTAATCTTAAAATTAATAAAGGTTCAAAAGAAGAAATAGGAGAGCAGTTTTTAAATTATCAGACTAACCTAAAATCTGAAAATCTGAAAATAAAAATGGAAGCTGAAGAAGCCCTTCTTTATTTAAATGCGGTGAAAGATAAATAGTTCTGGAAATAGCAATTATCATTTAAAACATTCATTACTATGGATAGGTTGAATACAGAAAATTATTCCCCGGAGGCCACAGCTCAGGCACCTCAGGTTTCTTCACAGGAACCAAAGGATCCGAAAGCTGAAAATAGCCAGAAGATGGAAGAAAATCGTACTGAAAGAGAAAAAAAAGACAGTACATCAGAAGATTTGCTGGTGGCTATACATGGAGCAAAGATAAAATTCAACGCCCATTTGGGTGAATTTAAAGTTTTAAATGATGTCCCTACAACACAGGGGAAACTGACCGGAACAGTTGTGGAAAAACAGATTCCCAACTTTACATTTTATGA
>NZ_FQUD01000001.1:1353449-1814234 GCF_900128945.1 Chryseobacterium sp. OV279
ACGGCTAAAGTACAGGACAATTATGTACTGTTAAAAAAATCAACCTTACCGGGAATAGGCAAAATGCCGGGTAATATACCTCCTGAAACCGGAAAGATAGAGTTTGTAACTTCAGGACAGATCAACGAGCCTGAAAGTGTTGATGCGAAGGGCGCGCCCGTGCCGGAGGAGAAAGATGATAAAAAATGTTTCTGTGAAAAAGATTTTACAGAGGAGGATATTAAGTCTTTCTACAACTCTAAAAAATTATTTACTGCTAAAAACTGCCCATTACCGGATGGAATGAAAACATATAAGGCTTTTACGGATGCTTTAAATAAAGCGATGAAAGATAATAATATCAATACATGCCTTAGAAAAGCCCACTTTCTTGCACAGATTGAAACTGAATCTGATAGACTTAATACAACAATGGAATATGCTTCAGGATGGGATTATGATCATTCCACCCATCAGGAAGGGTATGAAAGCTTTAAACCTTATGTAAACTATAAAAAAGATAAAAAACTAAGTGCTGAGTTTCATAAAAAATTTAATGCTCAGGAAATAAAACAAATTCAAAGAGCCTACAACAGATATAATGAATGTATAAAACATGGACATAATTTTAAGGGTTATGGGCCAAAGTATAAAGGGAAAGGCTTGATACAATTGACATGGAAAGACACTTATGAAAAATATTTTAAGCATATTGGTAAGAAAGAATTGATTGATACACCTGAAGTTGTGGCAAACGATTTAACTTACACCTGTGATTCGGCGGCCTGGTTTTGGGATGATAGACAACTTGGAAATTATGCTGATAAAGATGATCTCATTTTTATTTCTGTTAGAATAAATGGAGGATTAAATGGTTTTGATCACAGAAAAACTAATGTAAAATCGATTATTAAATTAATGAAAATCGAAGAGAAATGCAAAACCAATAAATTAAAACCTATAGGTACCTATACATATGAAACAAGCGGAATTAAAAATCTTAAATGGGGTAAAAATAATAAAGCCAAAATCAAAAAACTTGATGATTAGGCTGTTGTTGTTACTTATATTTTTTTTAACCTCTAATTTTAGCTATTCTCAAAACATAAGGGGGATATACAATTCTATTGAGCCTAAATGCAAACTCAATCTAAAAATAGACAATGATAATAGCTTTGTTTTTAGTATAGGTAAAATAAAAAATAAGAAGGGAATTGTCAATATTTCTAAGGAAGATAAGGTTATTTATTTGGATTTCAGCGATGGTATAGGCGCTATGTTTTCTAATGATACAATTTCTATCCAAAATTCAGGTAATTCCATGAATCCATATGTACATTTTAAGGAATGTAACGATATGTATATTCATCTGGTTAAGAAAAATAAGGTATTGGTTAATAAAAAATATCTGATAAGATGTTCAAAAAAAAATATTGAATAAATTTTTAGCAGCAATCTGGATTTATGGTTGGGTCGCCGGATACACCATATTTTGGAAAAAAATAAAAGTTTAATTAATGAAAAACTTAACCTATTTATTACTTATTCTGTTGACCGTTCCTGCATTTTTTTTTGCACAGGCACCCAAACCATATACCATAACTTACATCGTTAATAAAACCATTGATAAGAGAGAATATGTGGATGACCGGAGAATAGATAAGAAAGATAAAATAAGTACCAATACCTTAATTTACATATTCAATACAAAAAAAGACAGTATATCTTTTTATGATTTCAATGACTCTCAGGTATCAGAAAAGAAAGTTCCCAATTTATGTACTTTAACCAAGAATCAGAATGTCCTTTCGTTAAATTATAAAAACGAAAGTTACACTACAAAACTTAATATTGCATTCAAAGATGATGATAAGGCAGTGTTAATTGAGGATAAAGATATCTTTTACTTAAATGATTCTTATTATAAATATATCCGTAAAAGCATTGGTGACAATTTAAATATTCCCGATCTGATTGACTTTTTAGAAGACTTTTTGCCAGGCTATAATCTTGATGATTTAAAATATATTTCATCCTACGAAAAATATAAACATAAAGATTTTAAAATACTAAAAGGATATATGGAATCTTACAGAACGCAGGCAAGTGACTATCTGGATCAATGGAATATAAAGTTTTTATATAATGAAGCAGGGATTCCGAAATATACCTTAAAAGAATCTAAAGAGGGAGATCAGGAAATAGAGAAAAAACTGGTTTCTTCATCTAAAGGAATTTTTAAATATACAAAGCATACCAATATCGAAAGCAGACTTATAACTGACCATGAAATTCTGATAGATACTAACAAAAAGACTTACGAAGAAAAAGTAACATCACTTCAGGTGGGACTTGGCAAAGAAACTAGATTTGAAGCTAAACCGATCTCCTATAAAAGTTTTCTTTCAAAAGAATTTATTCTAACCTCAGGCAGTATTTCAAAATTAAAGTCAGCAAAATAAATTAAGATTATAGAAAAAGTTCAGATAAGTTGCTACAGTGAATTACTCTGAAAGAACGTACGAAAAAGGCCATCCCAAATCTGGAATAGCCTTTATTATACTTAAGTCATCGCAATCTATTGAATTACAAATGTCTTTTTCTGTGTCGTATGCGCTGAGAAATATCCCAAAGCACCATTGTTGATATTACTTGGAGGATTGGAAGGCGTAACACCTGCTCCTCCGTCGTCTGTGATCTGCAGTAAAGCAGAATAATAGGTGAAGATATTATGATCGATAGACTGCATTTCTACATAAATCGTATCTCCCGGAACTACTTTGTGGTCAGTAGGATCTTTGTCATCATCCTCATTCGGAAGGAAAAGAGGTCTCTGATTCACCATTCCGTTATTGATATTATCTGAAAATACTTCAAAGGTCTTTTTCGTCATATTATTGACCGTAAAATTGAAGAGGTAACGGTTTCCCAATGCAATCGGATCCGTAAAAACAGGTAAAAGAGTATACGTAGTTTCACCTCCAAAATTAAACGAATCCTGAGTCAGACCGTCAAAATTCACCACTTCAGGCATCGTGCTTTGAGCGGTGTATTCTTTTCCTTCAGCCTGAATTTTCAGCGTATAGGTACGCCCTGTTACACCTGTAAAATTCGTGGTTTTATACTTTCCGTCACCTACGTACTGTAAAGTTTCCGTTTGTCCGGTATTATCGCTTAAAACAACCTGAGCTCCGGTAACAGCCGGATATTGGTTGTTTTGTGTAAATGCCACCGACTTCGTTATTCTGACAAAATAAGGTCCGGCCTGATTCGTGATATTACCTTCTATGACGATGTTTCCGCTCTTGTCGTCCAGGTCCAGATCAATCTCCTTTTCACAAGAAGTTACTATAAACAGGGACAATATGATAAAAATAATATTCTTCATGATCTAAAATTTGAAATTATAAGTGATGTTCGGTACCCAACGGAACAGGGAAGTCTGCATAGCGCGGGTGGTTCCCGGGTTGTTCGGATTGTCTTCAAACGTAATGGTGTAGGCATTTTCACGGCCGTAGAGGTTATAAATACCAAATGACCACGATCCTTTGAAACGTTTAGTGGATTCCGGCTCATACGTAGCACTCAGGTCCATTCTGTGGTAGGCTGGCATACGGTCCGCATTTCTGCTGCTGTACTGGAAAATAGTCTGTCCGTTCAGTTCGTATTTCGCAGTAGGGAAAGTCACCGCATTTCCTGTGCTGTAAAGGAATAATCCTGATAGAGACCATTTCTTACTCAGTTCATAGGTCGCCACGATAGAAAGATCATGGGTCTTGTCCATTCTTGCATTGTACCAGTCATTATCATTGATGCCGTTTATTTTTCTTTCCGTTTTAGACAGGGTGTAAGAAATCCATCCAGTCAGTCTTCCGCTTTTCTTCTTGGCGATAAGCTCTAAACCATAGGCTCTTCCTTTACCGTACAGTAATTCACTTTCTACATCAGCTGCCGTGTCAAACGAGATCTGAGCACCGTTTTTAAAGTCGATCTGATTCTGCATAGATTTGTAATAAATCTCAGCATTCACTTCATAATTATTGTTCTTGAAATTCCGGCTGTATCCCGCACTGATTTGATCTGCTATTTCCGGCTTTACACTGTAGCTGCTTCCGATCCATTGGTCGGTAGGATTTCCGCTGCTGCTGTTGCTCAGAAGGTGTAAATTCTGCGTATTTCGGGAATATCCTGCCTTGATGCTGCTTACCTCATTGATACGGTAATTGGCTGTCACTCTAGGCTCAAGATTGAAATACGTTTTTCCGAATTTTCCTTTCTCTAGAAACCTGCTTTCCGTAATCACATCGCCTTCGTAGGTATTATAAGTATCACCTCCTAAAACACTGAACGTAGAAAGTCTTAAACCATAATTAACCGTAAGTTTATCATTGGCTTTAAAATCATCATTAATATACACCGCATTCTCCCACGATTTTCTAGGGTTTCTTGGAAAGCTGCTCACACTCGTTCCCGAAGCGCTGCTTGGCGTAATGGTGTGGTAAATAGACTGTAGTCCGAAACGTACAGAATGCTTATTTCCGGCAAACCATGTGAAATCTTGCTTAAGGTTCCAGTCCTCAATCTGTGAATCTAAACCAAAAGTATTGTCATTACTTTTAAGGCTTATTTTATAATTGTAATTGCTGTAAATAAATGACGTATTGGAGAACAATTTACTGTTGATAATACTGTTCCATCTCAATGTAGCGGTTGTATTCCCCCAGTCTGTAGAGAATGTGTCTCCTAAGCCCAAAACATCCCTTCCAAAATATCCCGACAGATAAAGACGGTTGTTTTCATTAATCTGATAATTGGCTTTTAAATTTAAATCATAGAAATAAAGCTTACTGTCTTTGAAATCCTCACTTCCTTTAAGAAAAAGGTCAGCATAAGTTCTTCTTCCTGATACAATGAATGATGACTTTTCCTTTTGAAGAGGACCTTCCACGCTCAGTCTGCTGCTGATCAGTCCGATCCCTCCATTCACATTGTAGTCCTTATTGTTTCCGTCTTTCATTTTAACATCCATCACAGAAGAAAGACGCCCTCCGTATTGGGCAGGGCTGTTTCCTTTAATGATACTGGCATCTTTCAAGGCATCACTGTTGAACGTACTGAAGAAACCAAGTAAGTGCGAAGCATTATAAACAGGCGCCTCATCCAGTAAGATCAGGTTCTGATCCGTAGCACCGCCTCTTACACTGAATCCGCTGCTTCCTTCACCGTTGCTTTTGATACCCGGTAAAAGCTGAATCGTCTTCATCACATCCTTTTCCCCGAATAAAACAGGTAGTTTTTCTATATTCTTGATGCTTAACGTTTCAGTTCCCATCTGGGCTGTAGAAAGGTTTTTATCCTTTTTAACCCCTGAAATAATCACTTCATCAATTTTTCCTACTTTTTCGCTCCCTTTTTCCTCCTGATTTAGCGGAAGATCCAGTTTGGTATTCTGTTCCACCTTTACAGGCAGTTCAAAATCCTTATAACCGGGATACGAAACAATCAGGGTATAACTTCCCTCAGGAAGGGATAATGAGTAAAAGCCATATTCATTGGCAACCACCGCAATAGACGGGTCTTCACTCACTTTTACGGTAACCCCGATCAGCAGTTCCCCATTTTTGTGATCTTTCACGGTACCGCTTACGGAGTATTTTTGCTGCGCAAAGGCCAGGGAGCTGAAACAGAGGACAGCAGCCGTAGCGGCAGTTTTAAAAAACAATTTTTGCATTGAGTTTAAATTTTAATGTAGTAGAAGTCTATCAAATAGTCTATTTAATGGGGTGGATGTTACAGAAAATTAGAATAATGAAACTTTAAATGTTAGATATAGGTTCTCAGTTTACTGTCAAACGTAAAAAAGCAACCGATATTACTGTCTTTGAAAAAAAAATGTGGTATTATACACCTTGAAGCGAAATATTTGTTCTTCAGTGCTTTGTGTGGAGGCCTGTTGTGGGAAGGTTGTGCTGGAAAAAGAGTGTTTTTTTGAGATCGTATTGATACGCGCCGGCTTTCCGTTTTTGTGTAGAATAAATAGGCTGCATGTGGTCATCTGGTTCATAGTTTTGGTGGTTATTCTGAAAAAAGTGGAAAATTCCCTCTTTCGGGAATACAAAAATAGCAAAATACCTTTACCAAGCTTATAATTAATTATTATCTTTTGGTAATAAACGGGATAGCCCGATGGTTTTGCAGAATTTAACTTTTCATTCTCGATAGGCATAGGGTCATTGTATGGCGCAAAACTATGCTTAAAAGAGTCTACAGATGTTCGGAATTATCGAGACGAACGTATTTTTTTATCCATTTCAGGATTTTAAACCTTGATAGGGTTCTCCAGAGCAAATAATTACGAAATGATGTATATTTGTAAATGAATTTTTTTTAATGCCGGGGTAGCATTTTCCCGGTTACGTTCCACACAAATAAATGACAGGTAAAAGATGATTCCACTTCACGACCTTCTGTTTTTTGTTCTGGCAGCCCTTATTTTAGTCATAAGTCCCGGACCTAACATGATTTATTTAATTTCAAAATCAATTACCCAGGGAAAAAAATCAGGACTTATTTCACTGGCCGGCGTAGTTTGCGGTTTTCTGTTTCACATTGTGATGGTTTCTTTTGGTCTCACGGCAGTATTGCTGGCAGTTCCGGTGGCTTACACAATTCTGAAAACACTTGGAACGGTGTATCTTTTATATCTGGCTTATCAGGCAATTAAACCAAAAAGTAAGAATATATTTGAGGTAGACAGCACCGGCAGACATGATGGTCCTAAAAAGCTGTTCACCATTGGCTTCCTGACCAATGTCCTCAATCCAAAAGTAGCCATATTCTATTTGTCTTTTTTTCCACAGTTCATCAAGCCAGAATACGGTTCCGTCCTCACTCAGAGCTTGGAACTGGGCGTGATACAGACTTTTATAAGCTTCAGTGTTAATTTTATCATTGTCCTAACCGCCGCAAAAGTAGCCGTATTTTTCGCAGGAAATCCTTTCTGGGTAAAGATTCAGAAATGGTTTATGGCGAGTGTCTTAACCTTTTTAGCTGTGAAAATGGCGTTTTCAAAAGCTAAATAAACAGAATAATCATAAGTTTTTTCCTATCAGCTTTTCACAGGGACGGAATGATTTCTAAAGAATTTTGCTGTCTTCTTTTAAGCCTTTCCATTTTGAAGGGGAGGTAACTTTATCCTATTGATTTATAAAAAAAACTGATTAGAGTCAGTCTGCTTCTGATCAATCTATAGAAAGGATTGTTTACTTTTGCGCCGTGTTAGAAATGACACCAATTATAAAAAAACAATAATCATTATTTAATGAAAAAAATTATATCCTTTTTAGCCTGCCTGTTTTTTCTTCAGGGCTTTGCTCAGTCACTTGCATGGTGGAATTATGACTCACTTCAGAATATGTACTCTTATTCCTTGGGGATCAACAGGGTAGATGGTAATGGTAACGTTTATCTGCTATATTCGGCCACTCCCGAAAGGTTTAGAAGTTATACAGTCTATATAGAAAAATATACGCCGCAGGGGGCTCGTGATTCCAGTTTTGGAGCCAATGGCGTTCTGAATCTTAATACGCTGCTGGGATATTCGTCTTCTGAAGAGCCGCCTGTATTTTCTTTTGAGGTGACGGAAAGTAACAAAGTTTTACTGCTTATGGGAACACCCAATAACGGTAGTCCAAAGCTTTTACGACTGAATGGAGACGGTACGGTAGACCAGAGTTATGGGACTGCCGGGACTAAACAGATTTTTACAGATCCTTTGAAATACAGCAAACATTATAGATCAGGTTTATACAAAGTAGGAACACAGTATTTTATTTCACATAATTATTCGGATCTTCAGGACAAGCCTAGGGGAGAGATCGGATGCTTTAACGAATCCGGAGAGCTACAGACAGGAATGTTTGATCAGGGACTTAAACAGATCGATTATGGGAGTACCTATGCTTATACCCAGATCCAGAGTATGGTGGTTTCAGGATCTTATCTGTATGTCCAGGGAGTCGGATACATTGGCTCTACACCAAATAGCCGGATCAGCAGAATAGAAGCAGCATCCGGAATTCAGGACAACGCCTATGTCTATAATCCTAATCTGAATATTTCTTTCAACAATACCTATATTTTCCCAGACGGTAAAGCCGTTGTAGGAAACAGCACGTCCGTAAGTTCATCAAGAACAGATTTAAAACTGAAAAAATACCGGGCAGACGGTACAGTTGATACTTCCTTCGGAACCAATGGCGAACTCAGCTTAGGGTATCCTTGGATTTCACTTAATTTTTCCAAAATACAGGGGCTTCCTAACGGAGATTTTATTGTGGGCATTGCTTACGTCTCTACAGCAAGTTCAGGAAACAGGCGCAACGCTTTGATTTATGTAAAAAGTAACGGAGAGATCAACAGCAGTTTTGGTGGAAATATTCCTAATAACGGAATACCAATTCCTGGATTTTTTGGTCTTATTGGTTACTACGGATATAATACTTCTTTCACTTTAAAGCCTGAGTATTTAATGGTAACGGCCAGCAGGTCATATATGGGGACAGGTCTTGCTACCTGTAGGGTCAATTTTAATTACAGTACATTGTCTTCAGATGAAGTCAGTAAATCATATACTTTCAGTTTCCATCCGAATCCTGTGAAGTCAGTGGGTACGTTAACAGTAAAGGATAACAGCGAAGCTACCTTCAGTCTCTCTGATTCCAGCGGAAAGCTTATTTTCAGAAACCAGACCTTCAGAAATAAAAGAGAGATTGATTTTTCTATGCTCACCAGTGGAGTCTACTATCTGAATATTAAACAGAAGGATAAAGAAAGCACCCAGAAGATTATAAAAGAATAATCATATTAGAATAAAGCGCTCAGGTAATACACTTATCTGAGCGTTTTATTTGCAGTCATTCGCTGGTTCATTGCCACAATTTTATATTTTATTTAAAGGATAATTGCTTTCAGTTTCGTCTGTTCTAATGAATATTTCTAATTTTACTCCACTTTTAAAGATGAAACAAAGCATTCCAACCTACGATCTGACCGGCATTACGCAGCATGGTATTCTGATTGAAAGGATTGAAAAACGCAAGATGAGTACGGAAGATAATCTTTTTGATAAAGGAATTCACCGTGACAGTCATTATATTTTTACATTTCTTGAAAGTGGACGTGCTAAAATGATGGTCGATTTTAAAACAATTGAAGCTCACGGTTCTGCTGTTTTCTTTCTGCTTCCCGGGCAGGTTCATGAAGGCATTTTAATGGAAGAGGTTAGCGGATGGTTTATTGCGGTTAAAGCAGATCTGCTGTCCGATACCGTGAGATCTGTTTTTGAAGAATCATTGGTAGATATTCAGCCTGTTTCAATTGATGACGATTGGCTTGAAAAACTGAATTCATGCGCGGAAATACTGAAAAGATCCTGTACAGAAGAAATGCTGAACTCAAAAGAAGGGTTTTTAGTTGTCAGATCTTTAATAAATGCTTTTACAGGAATGTATGCGATGGTTTTTTTAAGCGAAAATAAATGTGAAATATCCACTGAAAGCCGTGCTGTCCAACTGACCAGAAAGTTCAGGATTCTGATAAGGAAAGAATTTAAAACCATGAAAAGCCCATCAGTCTACGCCGGACTTTTGAATATCTCCCCGGGTTATCTTTCTGAAGTCATCCGTGAAGTGACCGGAAAATCTGCCCAACACTGGATTCAACAGGAAATTTTAATAGAAGCTAAAAGGTTACTGTCCTTCACTCAGCTTACGGTTAAAGAAATTGCTTATGAATTGGGATACAGCGATCATACCTATTTTTCACGTTTGTTTTCCAGAACGGAAGGTTTTCCGCCATCGGAATTCCGGGACAAAAACCGCAGGAAGAAGTAAACCGCGAATAGTCCAATCAATTCCCTGAAACAGCTATCGGTCCGCACTCGTTTTGCGCTTTCCTTTGTATTAAAATAATTTATGCCAAGCTTACCAAAATGGATCAATGATACGTTAGAAAATGTCATGTCCTCCAAGTTTAAAGAATGCACCGTTATCCATACAGAACCCGTTTCCAATGATCTTCGCCTTGTCCGTTTTGCTTCCGATCTGGAAGATGTTCCTTTTGAACCGGCGTATGCCATAGGAATAAGAGTGAACGAAAGGGATTACCGTAATTATTCACCATTCAATTTTAATAAACACGCCGGAACTTTCGATGTACTGTTTCATCTTCATGACACAGACTCAGTGGGCGGCCGCTTTGCCAATAACCTTTCAGAAGGAGATACTACAAAAATTTTAATGCCCCGGGGAAAACGATTTTTTGAAATTAATGCAGAAATTCATTTCTCTATCGGTGATGAAACTTCTCTGGGAAGTTCCCTTTCCATCAAAGAAGCAGCTGAAGAAATCGGTGGCTCATTTGTATGCCTCCACGAGCTGGAAGATTCTTCCGCATTAAAAGATCTGGAATTATACGGCTATCATGCTCCCAAAAATGATATCCAAAACATTATGGAAGCCATCAACGACTTTTTAAAAGAAGAAAAAGAAGCCATTTACAACAACGAAGTGGTTTTCTACCTTACCGGAAACGGAAGTACCATGTCCGTCATCCGGAAATTCCTTAAAGCAAAGGGCGTGGATGGGAAGTGTTTGAGATCGCAGGCGTATTGGATGGAGGGGAAGAGGGGGCTGTAGAAGCTTTTATGGATATATGAGTGTTAGATCAGTTGATTTTAATTGAGAATTTGAACTTAAGCGGGCGGTTGTAATTGATTATTCTTTTTCTACCTTTGAGTTATAACAAATAAATGGACCGAGTAATAATTTTAAATTGATTTAGTAGATGCATTATTCATTAAAGGAATTGGAAGGGGCATTGAGCTCTGTTCCCCAATTTATTTTTGAAAAAGAGAAAAATATATTTGATGTTGGTACAAGAGGCTTTTATGAAAATCCTTTTACTGATGTTTTGGCTTATATTCTGGATTCAAAGTCGGAATATAAAGGGCGCAATTTATTTATTAAATATCTTTTGCAGGATCATTTTCCGGAGGAGGTTGTCAATAGCTTTATGGATAGATGCAGTACGACTACTCAGCATAAAACGAACATGGGGAACCGTATTGATTTATTACTCTACAATAACCGCTATTTAATACTTTTTGAAAATAAAATATACCATACATTGAATAATCCTCTGGAGGATTATAAGGATGATATAACTTCAAAGTACCCGCATCTGGAAAAGTTTTTTGTAATTATGTCTTACAAAAATGAACATGTACCTCAAGACTGGAAGTATATCAATATCCAGAAAATATTTTATAAAATACTAAAAGATCCTTCTACATCATTAAATGATAAGTGGGATTATTTTGTCAAAGATTTTTTATTACAATTCTCAGATAAACAAAAATTAAAAATGGAACAGGATATTACAGAGTTTATCGAAAATAACTTTTCGAAGATTTTAGATGCAAGAGACAAGTTAGATAGCTATATTCAGGGTTTGGCTGAACGGATTAAAAATGAAACGGATTCCACATATCGTATCAATAATAAAAACTGGGCTAAAAATGAAATTGCAATCAGGTTTTATCCTTTTTCAGATGAAAACAGTGCAGCTGAAAATAATAAAACTGAAAACAATGTAACGTTGATTTTTACGGATAATGGGAAGCTAAATGTATCGCCATATTATTATGTAGATTTTAAGGAAAATAGTCAGGATATTCACAAAAGATTAGGTGAAGATAGATATCAATTGTGGGAAGAAGGTAATATTTGTTATCTGAGAATAAATGAAGATTTAAGATATTCTACAATAGAAGAAGCCACGTCTGAAGTGATTGTACAAATTCAAATTATGCGGGAATATTATCGCGAAAAGAAACCTGGGAAAGTATAAATATTTATCTAATATTAAATTTCAAAACGATCAATGGAATCTTCCATTGATCGTCTTTTTTTGAAAATAATATATCAAGAATCTAATCCCGGATAACCATTTTTTTAGAACCTGTCACTTTTCCATCTGTTGTCATTTTATAAACGTACGTTCCGGATGGCAGGTCAGAACCTGAAAGCTTTATGCTACCGTTTCCTTTCTCACGAAGAGGAAGAGATTTCACCAGCTGACCGGAAATATTGTAGACTTCAATGGATGCTGTTTTTGCATTATCGGGCAGATAATAGCTGATGCTTGTTCCGTTTCTGGTAGGATTGGGAACGTTTTGAGAAAGCTGAGCGACATCTGAAGAAGTAAGACTTGTTGAAGTTCCGTTATTCAAAAGCAGTTGTTTTAGTTCTTCTACCGTGTTTTCAAGATTTTTAATGCGGTCTTCCAGCGCTTGAATCGTTTCATCGGAAGTTGCCATTTTGCTGAGTGGGGTGGTTGAAACCATTATATTTCCACTGGCATCAACAACCAGAGCATTTCCACTTCCGGTTGGCAGACTTTCAAATCTTACCGTTCCTACCGTATGGAAAGTGGCTGTTGGATTGAGAGTGAGGATACCCACACTTTTATCCTTGATCAGCATAGTGGCAGTAGGAGATAAGCCAAACATGATGGATAATGGAATATTATTCGTCAGTTTTGCACTTCCTGTTCCGGATCCGATTACAAAAGAACGGTTTCCCGTAGCCGCAAGATCAATTCCGAATCCGCCGGAATACACATCTTTAAGATCAATGCCTACGCCTAATGCAAATTGATTGGAATTTCGGATAATGTTTTTCCAGCCTAATGCTACAGACTTTCCGGCATTATTCATCACCACATTAGCCTGTCCGCCAATAATATTGGCTCCCCCGCCATTACTAAGATCATTTTCCCAGCCGCTCACCAGTGAACTTCCAGCCTGTGAGCCCAAGACATTGGAAATACCATTCACGATGCTTCCTTTTACTTTAGCAACATTAGAGTTATTGACTGCGTCAACGATGAATGAACCTGCCTCGTTTAAAATAGCCTGCCCCGGATTGGACGAAGCCCCGTTAGTTCTGAGAAAAAATGGCCTTGGATCTACCGTGCCGGCATAGTTGGCTGGAGTGATTCCTCCATTTCCGGTAACCTGCCACTGTTGTGCGCTTGCAATTCCTGTTAAAAGCAGCATAGCAGCTGTCAGACCATTTTTCATGGATAATAGTGGTGTTTTCATAAATTTTGAATTTTGATGGTTTTTAGTTATCACTAATGTATGAAATATTATAACCTGAAAATTTATTAATCACTTCAATGTGAGTTTAAATTGATTGTTTAGTGATTAAAATTCAATGATAAAAGGAATAATTTATATTATTTGTAATTTCTATGACTTTTATTTGTAAAATCTAATTAATTGGAAAGGCTTTTCAATAAAGGATTATTTAAAAATATAAGGGGATATTGGTAATAATGAATTGAAAATCATGGTCTTGTTTTTTACTCTTCATACTAAATGCTCTAAAATGAAATTCCTTGATTTTTCTTCTTCAATAATTTAAGATTTAGAATGAATTATTCAACTCAATGATGTTGTTTTCAAAAATAAAATCATTTTTTTTCGCTACCATTTAAGTCCCTTCTATGCCGCCAAATAAGTCTGTTTAATTCAAAAAATAAGAAAGCAGATAGGGATGTGAAAACGAACTTTGGTATGTATCTTGTTCACTGATCCTCTGATGTAGAATTTTATTTTCCCTTCTTTATATTATGTAAAATATATTAATTTATTATAAAATCATATGGATAATTTAAATTTTGGTGCCATTAATAAGAAATTCATTTTCTTGTTAATGGCTCTTTTTTACGGCATTGTGGGAGCACAATGTACAGCTTATACCGGCCAGGCCATGAATCCCGGACAGACCTATTGCCTTACCGGGAACCTTACTTTGGTTAACGATATCATGATTCCTCAGGATGCCCTCCTGATCATTCAGCCGGGAGCTTCCCTTATCGTAAAAGGGATTACGGTGAACGGTAGTTTGGAAATTGGTGATACAGGAAGTGTAAAATCCGAAGGCTCGATTCTGATAGGGGTTTTCGGAAGTCAGAAAAACTCAAAAATAAAGCTGGGAACAAAAGCCTATCTTTCACTTACAGGATCGGTATCACAGGGTGATCCTACATTTTTAGGAACATTTCCGGGGTCTATGTCAACGATTGACATGGGAACCTACAGTGTTGTGGAAATATGCGGAACATTCAGCCAGCAGTCCACCACTTATCCTTTTGTGAATTATGTGGGAGCTCCTTTGGGGAAAGCCTACTGTATTGCAAAAGCACAGGTGAGTGGAGGAGGAACGTCCATATTCAGTAATGACAGTCAGATCGTAGCCATCGCCATGGATACCGTAACAGGATTGCTGCCTGGAAATGCCAGCTTCTGTGGACCAAATGCTACCAAAGCCTCATGTCCGACTCTGTGGCCTGACGGACTTCCAGAAGATAAGTTTGCCTGTGGTTTCGCAGATGAGATTGTTCATGAGTTAGACGATTACTGTACCAAACCTGCAACTTTGGGAACGCCGGACGGTTTTACCAAAATGGGAATCACCGTACAACAGAAAACGACCAGTTGGCCTGAAAATGTTCCAAATGGTTTTCTCGCATTGGAATCAAAAACGAAAGGTTTCGTTATTACCCGGGTACAGCATGTAAGCCAGACACCTCAGTTGGGAGATGCCGTTGCAGAGCCAAAAGAAGGAATGCTGGTGTATGATATTCAGGACCATTGTGTCAAACTGTACAATGGATCCCAGTGGAAATGTATCGAAAGAAGCTGTAATGATTAACTTAATCTGTGAATAATATGAAACCTATAAAAAACATAAGTATAGCCCTGTCATTAGTAGTTTTTAATACTTTTTACGCCCAGGTAGCTATAGAAAAAGAAACTGTTGACGGCAACAGTACAGTATTGGATTTCAATAATACCCCGACCAATACAAAAGGTATTATTCTTCCCGCTACACAGGGACTTCCAACCGGTAGTCCGGCAAACGGAACCTTTGTTTTCGACAAATCCGACGATAAAATAAAGGTGTATGAAAATGATACCTGGAAACCCCTAAGTGATACTGGGAATTCATCTGCAGTTATCGTTAATACTTCGGATGAAACTGGTAATGGAGTAGTGATTGGCACTCAGGCTGGCAGCGCAGATGGTGTACTCGTTCTCGAGTCACCGGATAAAGCAATGATTCTTCCTAAAATATCGGCACCCCATCTCAACGTGAAAAATCCGTATCCCGGAATGATCTGTTATGATACAGCCAGTAAAACATTTGCTGTTTTTGACGGAACCGTTTGGAATTACTGGAAATAATTACAGTGTCAACTGTTCAAAAAAGCCCTGCATGAATGATACGCAGGGCTTTTTTTATTTTTTTCTTCCATACAAAAGAATTCTTTTAAAAGCATAAATGGCAGGAAGTTTCGGGAAACTCTTCTCAATACGCTGTTTAAATTCTGTCGTAAAGATGGTCTGCTGTTCCTCATCAAGTCTTTCCAGATATGGAATCAAAGCGGATCCGGAGATAAATTTGAACAAAGTTTCATGATCCTCCGCGATGATAGGATACACCTTCTGTGATAAATTCAGATCTTCAATACCATTCTCAAACAAAATCTGCGCATATTCATCGATGGTAAGTACGGCAGACGGGCGGTTCCAGCCATTGAGCTGTGTGCGAAAAGGCTCTTCAGTTGCCAGTTCGGAAAGAATAATATTCAGGGTGTTTCCCGGTTGATAAGGCATCTGTACAGCCAGCTGACCGCCGGTATTCAGTTTGGAAATCAGTTTTGGGAAAAGCTCATGATGGTTGTCGGACCATTGCAGAGCCGCATTGCTGAAGATAAGATCCCAGTTTTCATCAGCTTCTAATATGTCTTCTGTTGTTGCCATCCTGAAATGGAGGCGTTCATTTTCCAGTGCCTTAGATTTTTCCAGCATTTCAGGAGACGAATCAATTCCCGTAAAGGTAGCATGAGTCAGCTTGTCCGTAAGTATAGAAGTTTGTTCACCCGTTCCGCAGCCCAGATCTACTGCTTTCATGTCTTTCTCATTGGTGATCAACTCGGCAAGATCATAAAACGGTTTAAAACGGATATCTTTAAATTGATTGTAAATGTCAGGATTCCAGGGCATATTCAGTGATTTTAAATGGATCTTCAATTTAGCAATTACTGAATAGAACAAAGAATTTTAAGTATTAAAAGAATCTTAAAAGAAAGGAAGCGGGAGGATCGGAGCAGGGAGTTACTGGAAGGAGAAAGGGCAATCAATCCTGTTTTTATTGAATATTTAATGTTTATTAAATTAACCTGAATTTTGGTTAAGACACTCTGGTCTTAATAATGGTCTTGGAGCTTGAATCCTTGTCAAGGTTCAAAACCTTGACAAGGGTAGAAAACGTAAGTTAGCCCGACATTCTTATTAAGTTAAATAATTTACATGCAAAAGATCTGAATCAATTCACAGGCTGAAAGTAACTTCCATCTCCCATCTTCCCACTTCCATCCTCAAACTCTTACAAAATCTGTACACTTTCCTTAATACTATTCATCACAAAAATACTCTTCGTCTGCCCGATACCCTCAATTTCAGAAAGCTTATTGACGAAAAACTCATGGAAGTCATCCATATTCGGGGCAAGAATCTTAAGCATAAAATCAAAATCTCCGCTGATGTTGTAAAATTCTACTACTTCCTTTAGCTTACTGACTTCTTCAATGAATTTCCCGGCTGTTTTTTTATTGTGAACATTTAAAGCGATCATGCAGATCACCATCATGTCTTTATTCACTTTTTTACGGTCAACTACGGCAGTGTATTCTTTGATGATTCCGAGCTTTTCCATCCGCTTAATCCGTTCGTGGGTTGGTGTTGGGCTTAAATTAATCCTTGCCGAAACATCACGGACACTCATTTTAGCGTCTTTCTGTAGCAAACGCAGGATGGAAAGGTCTTTTTCGTCGGGGGTATATTGTTCTGCGGTCATTTGTTCTGTTTTTAAGCTTGTTATGAGTGGTTATAGTGTATTTGTTCTTTTTAAGTTGTTTAAATTAAAAATACGTTCCAAATTTAACACATAATTTTGACGTATGTTCTTTTAAAATTAATTTTGCAGGAAATTTGAATCTATGAGTACAAGGAAAAATTTAATATTAATTTTAGCATCGGTAGGAACTTTTGTGGAAGCTTTGGATATTGCCATTATTAATTTAACCATTCCTTCTATTCAGGAGCAGTTCAATATTGGAGCAGAAACGGTACAGTGGCTACAAACCCTGTATGTATTGTTTTTTGGAGGTTTTCTGATCATTGGCGGAAAACTTTCCGATCAGATCGGGCGTAAAAAAGTATTCCTAATAGGAGGCCTGATTTTTATGCTGACTTCTTTGGGAGCAGGGCTTTCGCAGAGCTTTGAAGCTTTAGCCATATTCCGTGCCCTTCAGGGATTGGGAGCAGCTTTGATCATGCCTTCTGCTTTATCTATTGTGACCAATACTTTCAGAGGTGAGCAGGAGCGTAACCGGGCAATTGGAGTTTTCAGTTCGTTTGCTGCCATCGGTTCGGGAAGCGGACTTTCAGTGGGAGGAATTATCAGTACGTATCTGAGCTGGCATTGGGTTTTCCTGATCAATGTTCCTATTCTTTTACTGACTCTGATTTTTGCTTATCAGTATCTGCCTGCGGATGAAAAAAACGAGGCAGGACAAAAAACAGATTTCGTTTCAGGAATGCTGCTGGTTTTCGGACTGTTAAGCCTTACCTACGGAACGCATGAATTGATCCATATCAAAGAGAATCCAATAATGATCGTTGGTTCTCTGATACTTTCTGTTCTGCTTTTGGTAGCGGTATTCATCCGATTGAAGTCTGTAGCTCAGCCACTGATTGATCTGAAGATATTTAAGCACCGGTCTTTAGTGATTTCTAATGCGGTTTTCCTCACATTAGGAGCGTTTTTCATAGGATTTCTGTTTCTTATTTCATTAATGCTTCAGAAAGATATGGGACACAGTGCGGCTTCGGCAGGACTGATGCTGGTGCCGTTCAGTATTATGTCTGCATTGGCAGCGAAATTTATACTGCCTTCTGTTTCTAAAAGACTGAGTTCTTCCCAAATGGGTGTATTCGGTTGGAGTTTTATGCTGGCAGGAGCTTTATCCTTACTGATTGCGGTGTATACAGGACATCCGCTGGCCGTCGTTTTACTGGGAGCAGCATGCATTTCAGGAATCGGAATGACCTTCTGTTTTACGGCGCTTTCGGTGATGGGAATTCAGGATGTAGAACCTTCTCATTATGGGGTGGCATCAAGCTTGAGTTCTACCAGTTACTTTCTGGGAGCGGGTATCGGACTTTCATTTATGACTTTGATGAGTCAGATCTTTCCGTCGAAATATGCGGTTGGAGATTTGAGTTTAATCATTCTGGTAGGCTATGCATTGCTGGCTCTTGGGATGCTCTTGTTTTTTATCTTTAAAAGTTTAAAAATCAGAGAAACGGAAATTGCAGTTTCGTAAAACGGATTAAAAATATACAAACTATATGAGAAAGGATCGGCATTATTGTGCCGGTTCTTTTTATTTTTGCAGAATGAAAATACAGATCATCAGCGACCTTCATCAGGAATTCGGATCGACTGATTTATGTTTTGATCATGCAGATGTTGTCGTATTGGCCGGAGATATTAATCTTGGGACCAAAGGTATTGAATGGATCAAATCAAAAATAAAAGATAAACCTGTCATCTATGTTCTGGGGAACCATGAATATTATAAAGGTTCTTATCCAAAAACGCTCGATAAAATCAAGCACGCTGCGGTAGATTCAACCATATTTGTTCTTGAAAATGAATCTGTGGATATTGACGGCGTTCGTTTTCACGGAGCAACACTGTGGACTGATTTTTCTATTTTTGGAGATCCCTTATACCACGGATTGGTTTGCCAGCCGGTAATGAATGATTACAAAAAGATCAGACGGGATCCTTCCTATTCAAAGATGAGGACCATTGATACATTTAAAATTCATCAGTTTTCAAAGCTTTGGTTAAAAGAAAGTCTGGAAAGCTCTGAGGGCTTACAAAATATTGTCGTTACCCACCACGCACCCAGTATTCAGTCTGTTCCGGAGCAGTATAAAGAAGATCCTGTAACTTCCGCCTATGCATCCAATCTGGAAGATTTTATTACAGAACATCAGCCGATGTATTGGATTCATGGGCACATACATACGCCATGCAGATACACTATTGGGAAAACCGAGGTGATCTGTAATCCACATGGCTATATCGATGAAAAATATAATGGTTTTGAAAAAGAGCTGATTATTGAATTGTAAAAATCGAAACATTTTATCTGTCCGTTAATCTTCCGGGTTTTGCCCTTTTCACTCAAATACCCTAATTTCGTAATCTAATCCATCCTCCATGGCGAAAAAGTCCACCGCAGACCCCTCAGAATTTGTCTCCCTGTTTACCTTTGAAGAACTTCTTCGGGACGTAGAGTTTGATCTCAGGGTAAAAGAATTTGTGGTCATGGAAATTGATAAGGCGAATTATCTCATCAAGCTTAATACACCGTACCGCTCAGACTATTTCTGTATTTTTATGGTGCAGGAGGGAAGTATCCGGTTCAGGCTGGATGACAAAAGCTATGATGTGTCTGAAGGGGATGTTATTTTTTGTCCTTTTTCAGAAATATTCTGGGTAGATATGATCTCAGAGGACTACAGAGCAAAATACATTTTTTTTTCCCTGGATTTTATTTCTGATGCCGGATTTAATTATAAATCAAATAATGTCCTGAAAAGTCTTTCATCAGATCCTACCCACATTATCAGAAATGAACCTGATCTGTACCGGAGAATGAATTTCCACCTTGATGAGCTGAAATCCCTGAATAACACGGAAAAGGAAGATTATTACTTCAATGAAATGATCTGGCATCACTTTTCGCTGGTGATTTATGAAATTGACAACTATTTCAAAAAGATTGAAAAACCCCATCAGGTCACTCACCGCGAGGATGAATTGACGACCAGTTTCTTTACTTTGGTTCGTGAACATTTCAAAGAAGAGCATAATGTACAGTTCTATGCCGACAAGCTCTGTATCAGCCGGAAATACCTGACTAAAGTGATTAATAAGACCATGTTCAAATCACCGAGAGATATTATTCACCAGGTACTGGCCATAGAAGCACGACTTCTTCTCAGGAATCCCAACCTGAATGTCAATAATGTAGCCGTACAGCTGAAGTTCTCCGATCAGGCGTCTTTCAGCAAATTCTTTAAAAAGCATGTTGGCAAGTCACCTTTAGAGTATAAAAAAGATGATTTGTATTGATAATCAATACTTTGTGTTTTTGTTGATTTGGATATTGATGTCTTTTTGCTAAATTAACACGGTTTTCTGATACAAAAAATGGAATTATGTTATTTACATATTCTATTGAAGGTAAATAATGACATTTCTCATGTTTTAAGAAATAAGGAGTCTTTTTGACAAAACAAGGAGTTTTTTGAGTATTTCGATTGAATTTTTTTAGGGCGAATTTTGCCCCGTAAATTTAAAAGGAATATTGTTATGCAGAGATTTTTTATCCAAAAATCAACTATACTTTTCCTCTCGCTGATTGTCTTGGCGGGATGCAGGAAAAACAATCAAAACCAGGCTTTTCAACAGCAGGCCCCCGAACTTCCGGTAGAAAAAGTGAAGCAGGGAGACGCTTCTGTTTCCAGAGAATATGCAGCCTCCGTGGAAGGAATCTCCAATGTGGAGATCAGACCGCAGGTTACGGGATATTTAAGCAAGATCTTCGTAGATGAAGGAGATTATGTGAGAGCGGGACAGCCTCTGTTCAAAATAGAAGACCAGATCTTCCGCGAGCAGATGAAAAGTGCTCAGGCAGCCCTGATCACTGCTCAGGCCAATCTTTCCACTTCCAAAATTGATCTCGACAGAAAAAAGGAATTATTAAGAAACAAAATGGTTTCTGATATCCAGGTGAAAGAAGCGGAAGCCAGTTATAACGCTGCAAGAGGAGCGGTAAGCCAGTCGGTTTCTGCCATTGAATCCGCAAAGATCAATCTTAATTTTTCTACGATCAAAGCACCGGTAAGTGGATTTATAGGAAGATTCAATTACCGTCTGGGAAGTTTGATGACGCCTTCCAACCAGGATCCGATCACGCTTTTGTCTGACATTCATGAGGTCTATACCTATTTCAGCATGAGTGAAAATGATTTTAACAGCTTCCAGAAGCAGCAGGCAGGAAGTAATATCAATGAGATCATCAAAAACACACCGGCAGTTTCCCTTCTGCTTTCAGGAGGCGAAAAATATGCACAGACCGGAAAAATAGATGCGGTGGAAGGACAGTTCAACAAAACCACAGGTTCCATCACGTTGAGAGCAAAATTCAACAACCCGGATAATCTTTTGAGAAGCGGAAATACCGGGAAAATCGTAATGGATCAGTTTTACAGCAACGTCGTTCTTCTGCCAATAGCTTCTACAAGAACCATTCAGGATAAGATCTTTGTGTTCTCTATCAAAGGAGGAAAAGCAGTGATGCTTCCGGTAGAAGTCACTGGAAAAGCTGGTACTGATTTCATCGTATCAAAAGGATTAAAGGCCGGTGACGAGTACATTGTAACAGGTTTCGACAGACTGCAGCCGGGAACTCCGGTCGTTGCTCAGAAAAAAAATGCTCAACCGAAAAAATCGTAAGAAAAAATCATGTTAAAGACCATTATAAAAAGACCCGTACTGGCAACGGTTATCTCCGTATTGCTCGTCATTTTGGGTATCGTCGGTATGATCAGTCTGCCGATCACTAAATTCCCTGATATTGCTCCGCCTACCGTAATGGTAACCGCAGTGTATCCGGGGGCCAATGCAGAAACAATCGCGAGATCCGTAGCACCGCCTTTGGAAAACGCCATCAACGGGGTGGAAAATATGGATTATATTACATCCACAGCCAGTAACGATGGTACTTTAAATATTACCGTCATCTTTAAACTGGGAACAGATCCGGATCAGGCTGCCATCAATGTTCAGAACAGGGTAGCGCAGGTGACCAACCAGCTTCCTGCAGAAGTTATCCAGGCCGGAATTACAACGGTGAAGAGACAGAACAGTATGACGGCCATAATTTCATTGACCAGCAAGGATGGTGCAATGGATGACCTCTTCCTTGAAAACTACGCAAAAATCAATGTTGTTCCCGAATTGAAAAGGGTAAAAGGAGTAGGAGATGCCATGGTATACGGAAACAAGGATTACTCCATGAGAGTATGGCTTGATCCGAATAAACTGACCTCATACAACCTTACCCCTTCAGATGTTTCGCGGGCGATTCAGGCTCAGAACCTTGAGGCGGCGCCGGGAAGATTCGGGGAAAGAAGTAAGGAAGCAATGGAATATGTTCTCCGTTACAAAGGAAAATTTACAGAACCCGAACAGTATGAAAATATTACCATCAAAGCATTAAGTGACGGTTCGGTTTTAAAATTAAAAGATGTTGCTAAAGTAGAATTCGGAGCCTATAGTTATACGGTTTCTTCTACATTTAATAAAAAGCCTTCGGTGACGATGGCGATTTTCCAGATGGCAGGATCTAATGCCAATGAGGTACAGATCGCGCTTCAGGACAGAATGAAGGAACTTGAAAAATCTTTTCCGGCGGGAATGAGTTATGAAATTCCTTATGCTACGAAAGAAGCTTTGGACCAGTCTATAGATCAGGTAATTCATACGCTGATAGAGGCATTTATCCTGGTATTCATCGTGGTATATATCTTCCTGCAGGATTTCCGTTCAACACTAATTCCGGCCATTGCAGTTCCGGTGTCTATTGTGGGAACGTTCTTCTTTATGAATTTGTTTGGGTTTTCTATTAATATCCTGACGTTGTTTGCCCTGGTACTGGCCATTGGTATTGTGGTGGATGACGCCATTGTCGTCGTGGAAGCAGTCCATGCTAAAATGGAACATAAAAAGCTCAACCCAAGGGCTGCGACCATGTCGGCGATGAGTGAAATCACGGGAGCTATTGTTTCAATTACGCTGATTATGTCTGCGGTATTCGTTCCGGTAGCCTTTATGAGTGGTTCCACAGGATTGTTTTACCAGCAGTTTGCATTAACACTGGCGATTGCGATTGTCATTTCAGCGGTTAATGCATTGACGCTGAGTCCGGCTTTGTGTGCTATATTTTTAAAGCAACATCATCCGGGAACACATGAAAAAATGAATTTCAAAGACCGTTTCTTTGCCGGTTTTAATGCAAATTTTAATAAACTGACCTTCCGTTATGGAAAAGCTATTCTCTTTTTATTAAAGAGAAAATGGGTGGCAGCAATCATCATCTTAGGATTTGGTGGACTGTTTGTATGGATGTCTATGACGACACCTAAAGGATTTATTCCTGATGAAGACCAGAGTTTTATCATTGTAACCGCCAATCTTGCGCCGGGAGCATCGAAAGACAGAACCACCAAAGTAGTTTCCGATACGGAAGACCTGCTGATGAAAAATCCGGCCATTGACAAAGTAATTACGGTAGACGGGCTGAATCTGTTCAGCGGATCCATGTCATCTTCAGCGGCTTCTATTTTCGTTAAACTGAAAAAAACGGAGGAAAGAGGAAATGTAAAAAATATCAATGACATTATCGGCCAGGTTCAGGGAGGACTTTCCCAGGATAAAAGAGCGAATTTCCTTGTCCTGAATACACCGACCGTAGATGGTTTCGGAAATACCAGCGGTATGGAGCTTGTGCTTCAGGACCGTACAAACGGAGAACTTCAGAATCTTGGAAATATCTCTTACGGAATGATGGGAGCATTGATGCAGAGACCGGAAGTGGCAGTAGCATTTACTACGTTTGATGTAACCTATCCACAGTTTGAAGTATTGGTAGATGAGGTGAAAGCAGCTCAGCTTGGTGTAAATGTTTCTGATGTATTAGGTGTGATGCAGGGCTATTACGGAAGTATTCAGTCTTCGGATTTCAACAGATTCGGGAAATATTACAGAGTACTGGTTCAGTCTACTCCGGAAATGAGACAAGACAAAGAATCACTGAACGGTATTTTCGTTAAAAATAATTCAGGCGAAATGGTTCCTATCAATACGCTGGTTAGCCTGAAGCAGGTGACAGGAGCAGAAGTGGTAGACCGTTTCAACCTGTTCAACTCTTCGAACTTAACCGTAATGCCGGCTCCGGGATTCAGTACGGGACAGGCGATGGCCGCTATTGATGAGGTGAGCAAGCAGGTGCTTCCTCCGGGATATACCTACGATTACAAAGGAATGAGCCGTGAAGAAGTAAGTGCGGGTTCACAGTCGGTGATGATCTTCGGATTGTGTATTGTCTTTGTATTCTTCCTTCTATCGGCGCAGTATGAAAGTTATGTGCTTCCGTTTGCTGTACTGATCGCTATTCCTGTAGGTCTATCAGGGGTATTTGTAGGAATTACGATGGCAGATCTTTCCAATAATATTTATGTTCAGATTGCTTTGGTGATGCTGATCGGGCTCTTAGCGAAAAACGGGATTCTGATTGTAGAATTTGCCATTCAGCGGAGAAGAGCAGGGAAAAGTCTTATCGCTTCTGCGGTAGAAGGAGCCAAAGCCCGTCTGCGCCCGATTCTGATGACTTCATTGGCATTTATTGCGGGACTTCTTCCGTTGCTGTTTGTTATAGGACCATCAGCGTTAGGAAACCATTCGATCGGATATGCAGCGGTTTCCGGAATGATCTTCGGAACTGTGTTAGGAATCTTTGTGGTTCCGGTGCTTTTTGTGGTCTTCCAGGCTTTACATGAAAGAATGAGCGGAAAAGTAATAACGGAAGCCGACTGGGAATATTAATCCAAATGATTATTAAAATGAATTCAATTAAAAATATAGTCTATATCGCATTGATCTCAGGAGCTGCCGTTTCGTGCAAAGTTCAGAAATTTGAACAGCCCGAAGTGAAAATGCCTGAAGCTTTCAGAAATGACAGCATTATTGCGGACGCTCAGGAAAATATAGCAAAGACCAGCTACAGGGACTTTTTTAAAGATCCGGTGTTGGTGGGTCTTATCGACAAAGCCATTGCACAGAATAATAATTTTCTTGTGGCATTAAAACAGATAGAATACGCCTCCCTTGCTTATAACCAAAGCAAGTGGGGGAATGTTCCCACGATCAGCGCTACGGTTGCGAATGCGAGCATCAGCCGTCCTTCAGACAACAGTATGAACGGAATGATGGCCGGACAGTTCATGGGAAGAAAGTATACGGAAGATTATACCACGTCTGTCAACATTTCATGGGAAGCAGATATCTGGGGGAAGATCAGAGGAAGAAAAGAGCAGGCTCTGACAGAATATCTTAAAACCCAGGAAGCAGCAAAAGCTGTGAAAACCCAGCTGGTCGCTTCAGTGGTGCAGGGATATTACAACTTACTGATGCTGGATACCCAATTGCAGATTACAAAATCGAATCTGGAATATTCCGATACAACGTTGAAGTTTTTAACCAAGCAGCAGGAACTAGGCTTAACGACGGCTCTTGCTGTGCAGCAACAGGAAATTGTGAAAGATCAGATCTTAAAAACAGTTCCTGCTATTGAAAGTTCTATCGCAGTTCAGGAAAACGCATTGAGTCTTTTGACAGGTTCAATGCCAGATAAGATTGAAAGAAGTGCAAGTCTGAATAATGTACAGTCGCCGGACCGCATTGCAGCAGGAATTCCATCAGAACTGTTAAGCTACAGACCGGATATTAAAACGGCTGAACTCGAAGTCAGAAAAAGTGCCGCTGCGATTCATGTGGCGAAAATGAGTATGTATCCTTCTCTGAATATTACCGCTCAGGGTGGATTGAATGCTTTTCAGGCAAGTCATTGGTTCAGTGTTCCCGGTTCGCTTTTCGGAATGGCGGCAGGAATGATTGCACAGCCTATTTTAAACGGAAAACAATTAAAGACCCAATACGAACAGTCTAAAGTGCTGGCGGATCAGGCTGAAATTAATTTTAAACAGTCCGTTTTAAAAGCGGTTGGAGAAGTTTCTGATGCACTGGTACAGATCCAAAAGTTGGAAGAACAGCAGAAAATTGCAGAAGGATTAGCTGCAAAATCCGGTGAAGCGGTGAAAAAAGCTGATATTTTATTTAAATACAATTCAGCAACCTATGTAGAGGTGATTATCGCGCAAAGCAATAAGCTTCAGGCAGAACTGGATCTGGCTTCCCTGAAAGCCCAGCGCTTAAACGCCATTACTTCTCTGTACAGAGCGGTGGGCGGCGGCTGGCAGTAAAGTAAAATGAAACCTGCTTCGTCTATAAGGATGCAGCAGGTTTTTAAACTAAATCATTATGAAGAATACAAATATACATGAGGGTATTATTCTTATTCCTGATTTCAGCGGGTTTACTGAATTTGTGTTCAATACAAAACTTTATACAGGAGAATATATTGTAAGACAACTACTATCTACGCTGATCGATATGAATGATCAGTATTTTGAAATTTCAGAGATCGAGGGCGATGCCATTTTATTTTACAGATACGATGACAAACCTTCTTATGAGAGTATTTCAACGATACTTTGGAAAATGCGGAATGCTTTTAACCAAAAGATAAAGGAACTGAGTAAAGAGCTCAGTATGTCTATAGATATGTCGCTGAAGTTCATTGTACACTATGGAAAATTTTCGCAGTATACGATCGGAAGTTTTAAAAAGCTTTATGGAAAAACGGTAGTGGAAGCCCATCAGATGCTGAAAAATGAATTTGCCGAACAGCCGTCGTATGCCCTGTTCAGTCATTCTTTTTTAGAAAACAGCGGAAACAGGGAGTCAGAAACCCATACACAGAAATATCATCTTCCGGAAGGTGGAATGATTCATTATTTTGAGAGTGTCAACTAGCATATCTATTTTTTAATCCTTGTAAATTTGCTATGCGTGCCCGGGTGAGATCCGGGCATTTTTTGTGGCTTATGCAGTGGCGGATTTCAGCTAAAAGAAACAGGAGGTAAGAAAATCTGAACTTCATTCTCTCTCCAAAATTCATACTGAATCAAAATGCTTCCTTTAAAATAAATAAGGTGTTGTTTTTTTAGTAATAATAAATCACTTATTTGTGTTTTAATTTAATTTTATTAAAATTAAATTAAAAATGTTCTTATTTTTTGACTTTTTTATTTATTTTTTCAATAAAAAGTGCTATGTTTACAATTCAGTCAAATTAAAGATTTATACTATGAAAAGAAAACTAACGAGAAAAGAATTGAAAAACACAACGGGATCAGGACCCCTTAAACCAGAAACGGGAATAGAAACAGGTGATCCAACAGGTGTTGCATGTGGAGGTTCGCACTGTCCTGATGACAGCTACAGATGTTGTTATCACCGTGCCGGAAATTATTGCAGCACATCTACATGTATGTAATCAGATATTGCCCTCTTTTTTTAAGGGGGCTTTTTGTTCCTATTCTTTAAGAACAGTGACCCGCTCTATCTGCTCATTTTTAAACTATTGGTTTTATAGGGAAATCAGAAAATGAACAAGTCATTTCTTATCTTTGATAGTATCATTTGATACTATCAAATGATACTATCAGGTTTTGATGCAATCATGCTTAAATCCCTTCCACTCTCGATGTTTGATCCTGTAGATTCAGACTCAGTCTCACCATACTTTCTTCCATGGCTCTAAGATCATGAATTTGGTTGGCAGGCAGAGCGATCATCATTCCTTTCTTTAATGGATAGCGCTGACCATCGGTTCCAAAATCAATACTTCCTTCCAGAATCTGTACTACGATGGGATAGGGAGCTTTATGTTCTTTCATTTCCTGTCCTTTGCGGAAAAGGATTCTTATTTCTTTGGCAAGATCTGTTTTGATCATTATTTTTATAGCAGGTTTATGACCGTCTTCATAGTGTAATTCTTCGTAAAATGATGCAGTGTATACCATGATATGTATTTTGGAATTTAATACCATTAATTTACGGAAAATATCAGTGAAGTTTTATATGATCTATACCCATGTTTTTACTAAACTTGTGATTTAAAAGATGAGACAAACCCTATTTTATTTTTTATTGTGTTCTTTAATTACTGTAAGCTGTACGGCTGACAAAGAAGATTTGATTGGACGATACTCCTATCATAGTAATCAACTTACTGATTCGTTGATCTTAAAGGATGATCTGTACATTCATAAAATATTCAATAAGGATTCATTGATGTATGAAGGAAGCGGGAATTGGAATTTAGACGCAAATAGAATCACACTGATGAAATTCTACAATAATGAAAATGATCCGATAGAAGAACCGTTATCCAATGAAGCAGCTGAAAAATTTCTGATGCGCGTTTCCTGTCCTGTTTATAAAAAGGGTAAAGAGATTATCATTGAAATCAATGCTGACGAAGGAATTGAATATAAAAAAGAAGCTGAAAAGAAATAAATTTTATAAGTAGCTCTTTCAACCTGTAATACCGACGAATCATTGACCTAAGAAACTGGAGCGTCAAGAAAATGAATTCTGTGAACGTTAAAAAAACGCTTCTGTCTGAGTGCGGGACAAATCCTGATTCTCAATATATAGTGTTACCGCACGAGTTTAGAGTTTTTAGAGAACAGATTTCATTTTTAGCGGAAGGTTCTAAGTCTTGAATTTTTGGTTCATTTTGCTTCAAGGCAAAAGAACAAATTATAGAATAAAAAAAAAGCAGATCCCATAGAACCTGCTTAGATATTTAAATATATTAATAAAACTACTTCAACGTAAACTTCACTTTCGTCTTAACTGCATCAGAAGAATTCCCGATCTGCGCCTCAAAATCTCCAGGCTCAGCCGTCCATTCATGCTTATCTGCATCAAAATAGCTCAATGCCGTTTTATCAATCGTGAACGTCACTTCTTTCTGCTCACCGGGATTTAAATATACCTTTTCAAAACCTTTCAGTTCCTTTGCAGGACGTGGTACAGAAGCTTTGATATCGCTTATGTATAACTGTGCAACTTCCGCACCGGCTTTCTTCCCTGTATTTTTTACAGTCACCGTGAAAGTGATCTTATCGTCTGGAGACATCACCGTTTTATCAGCAGTAGCCTTTCCAAACTCAAAGGTTGTATAACTTAAACCATGCCCGAAGCTGAACAAAGGTTTGATTTTCTTCGTGTCATGCCAACGGTATCCTACAAAAACACCTTCGTTATACGTAATATTGATTGGGTTTTTCTGGTCTTTTCCTTTTCCGGCAGCCAGTTCGTCTTTCTGTCCTGGATATTCTCCCAATTGGTGTGCTGAATTATCTTCAAGTTTCACAGGGAAAGTAAACGGAAGCTTCCCGGAAGGATTCGCATCACCTGCCAAAACAGAAGCGATAGAATTTCCTGCCTCAGAACCCAGATACCACGACTGAAGAACAGAAGGAACCTCTTTAATCCAAGGCATTGCTACCGCGTTTCCGGAAACCAAAACTACAGCAAGATTTTTATTCGCTTTTGCTAATGCTGAGATCACGTTATCCTGATTGTAAGGAAGTCCGTAGCTTTTTCTATCATTACCTTCACTGTCCTGGAAGTCTGCTTTATTCAGGCCTCCCACGAAAATAACATAGTCGGATTTTTTGGCTAATTCTACAGCTTCGTTCAGTAATTCTGCTGCAGAACGGTCGTCTTTTAAGTTCTGTCCGGATTTTACCCCGTTGTATTCTCCGCCGATGTCTCCTACATAACCTCTCGCATACTGCACATCCGCCTGTTTTCCAAATCTGGATTTGATTCCGTCTAATGGAAGCGTTTCATATTTTACTTTTAAAGAAGAAGAACCACCACCAACAGTCATGATTTTGATGGCATTTTCACCGATAACGGCAATTTTTTTAGCTTTATTAATATCGATAGGAAGTACATTTCCCTGATTTTTTAGCAATACAATTCCTTCTTCTCCAATCTCTTTGGCTACCGCTTTATGTTCTTCAGAAGCAATATTCCCGAAAGGTTTGTTCCTGTTCATCGTCGTTTTATAGGCTAAACGAAGGAGTCTGGTTACTTTGTCGTCAAGTTCCTGAGTTCCTGCTTTTCCTGCTTTGATGAGGTCTAAATAAGGTTTTGCTAAATAATAATTGTCGTAAGCATTTTTAGTACCGGCAGAAAGTCCGTTCGTCCAGCTCCCGAATTCAAGATCCAGTCCGTTGTGAATGGCCTGCTCCGTATTGTTGACCGCTCCCCAGTCGGAAACCACAACTCCTTTATAGCCCCATTCTTTTTTCAGAATGTCATTTAAAAGATATTGATTTTGACTGGCATATTGGTTTTTGTACATGTCATAGGCGCCCATGATCGTCCATGAATCTCCTTCAGTGACCGCCGCTTTGAAAGGGGGGAGATAAATTTCATAAAGCGTTCTGTCATCAATATTGACATTGCTCGTATGACGGAACATTTCCTGATTGTTCAATGCAAAATGCTTCACAGAAGTCGCCACACCATTGGATTGTACCCCTTTGATGTAAGGAACCACCATTTTTGAAGTTAAGTAAGGGTCTTCGCCCATATATTCGAAGTTTCTACCGTTCAGTGGTGTTCTGTAGATATTGACACCAGGTCCCAGAAGAATATCTTTTTTTCTGTATCGGGCTTCTTCGCCCAGAGCTTTCCCGTAATTCCAGGACATTTTTTTGTTCCATGTTGCAGAAAGTGCCGTCAGGGCAGGGTAGGCGATGATTGAGTCATTCGTCCATCCGGCCTGGTCCCATTCGTCCCACATCACTTCCGGACGTACCCCGTGAGGTCCGTCTGTAGTCCAGAATTCAGGAATTCCCAGTCTTGGAACACCGGGTGAACTGAACTTGGACTGTGCATGCAGCATAGCCACTTTTTCTTCCACGGTCATTCTCGAAAGAGCATCCTGAATACGTTGCTCTACAGGTTTTGATTCATCTAAATAAACGGGTTGAGTATGAGTCTGAGCCATATACGAAGCAGCAATAAAAGTGAATAAACTTACAATGGCGGTTTTCTTGAACATAAAATGCCTTTTTATTGATTAACAACAAAAGTAAGTAAAATTTTTATTATCTCAAATTGAGAAAATGGATTTTAATCAATAAATAGTTGATTCCGAGTTCTGAAGTTTGAGAGTCGGAGGGTTTTAGGGTACGGGATGTGTGTTACGGGTTTGTGAGTTTGAGAATCGGAGGGTTTTAGGGTTTAAGCGTTGTGGGGTGTAGGTTGCAGGTTCTGAGGTAAATGTTTGAAGTAGTAA
Organism: Chryseobacterium sp. OV279; assembly: GCF_900128945.1. Taxonomy (GTDB): domain Bacteria; phylum Bacteroidota; class Bacteroidia; order Flavobacteriales; family Weeksellaceae; genus Chryseobacterium. The sequence goes on from NZ_FQUD01000001.1 coordinate 1,384,719, forward strand.
AGAGAGAAAAAAACATTGAATGACAAATATCTGGCAGCTGAGGCTTCCCAAGCCACCAGTCCTGTCTCTTTATCTGAAAAAAAGTAAATCTATATTATGGAATCTACCCCAAAACTCAAAACCCGCAACAAACTCATCCATCATCATTTATAACTCATCCCCTATTACTCATTGCTAATTACTCATTACTCATGATTTTCCCATCCCTTCACCGCACCGCCTTTGAAGATCTCTTCAGCTTTTTTAGCCACTTCATCAGACTGATAAGCCTTAACAAAGTTTTTCACTTTGGCGGAATTTTTATTGTCATGGGTAGCAACGATGACGTTCACGTAGGGAGAATCTTTATCCTCGCTGAAAACGCCCTGTTTAGCTGGGTCTAATCCTGCCTGTGATGCAAAATTATTGTTGATAATAGCGATAACCACTTCTTTATCATCCAGAACTCTCGGAAGCTGCGGAGCCTCAATTTCGAGAATCTTCAACTGTTTTGGATTTTCGGTGATGTCAGTGACTTTTGGAAGAAGTCCGACGCCTTCTTTTAATTTTAAAAGTCCGTTTTTCTGCAGAAGTAGGAGAGAGCGTCCCTCATTGGTGGGGTCATTCGGAATAACGATCGTGCTTCCATTCTGAAGCTGGCTGATGGTTTTGATCTTCTTTGAATAGGCAACAATAGGATAGACAAAAGTATTTCCAACTACGGCCAGTTTGTAGCCTCTCTGCTTCGACTGTTCGTTCAAATAAGGAACATGCTGGAAAGCATTGGCTTCAATATCTCCGTTGTTCAAAGCCTCATTTGGGACTACATAATCATTGAAGGGAATCAGTTCCACATCAAGATTGTATTTTTCTTTAGCTACTTTTTTGGCAGCTTCAGCGATTTCAAGTTCCGGACCGTAAGTAATTCCTACCACGATGTGATTTGGGTCATCTTTCTTTCCTGAACATGCATTGAATAGGAGGAGTCCGGCCGCTAAAACGGCTATGGTTTTTATCTTTTTCATTAGAATTTTTTATGATGAAAAGGTGGCTTCGAGTGCCTCAGCCACCTTTTTATTATTAGATTTATATTTTTAATTTCCATCTTTAACTTACCTGTGATCAAATTTCTTCGCCAACCTGTCCCCTGCAAACTGTATGATAAACACCAGTGCTACCAAAAGGACCAATACCACATTCATAATCACAGCATCATAGCCGATATAACCATACTGATAGCCAATCTGTCCCAATCCACCGGCTCCTAGCGCTCCACCCATTGCAGAATACCCCACCAAAGTGATCAGGGTGATCGCTGCATTGTTGATCAGGGAAGGAAGTGCTTCCGGAAGCAATACTTTCTGAATAATCTGTAAAGGAGACGCACCCAAAGCTCTGGCCGTTTCTATCAGACCATGCGGAACTTCAAGAAGGCTGTTTTCCACCAGTCTGGCGATAAACGGAGCTGCCCCAACACTTAACGGAACCAAAGCGGCATTCATACCGATGGAAGTCCCAATGATTACCCTGGTGAAAGGAATCATCCAGACAATTAAAATAATAAATGGAATAGACCTGAAAATATTAACCAGAATAGAAATAATCCTGTAATAAATTTTATTCTCCAGCAGCTGTCCTTTTCTTGTTAAAAACAGTAAAATTCCTACCGGAAGACCTAAAACAAATCCAAAAAATCCTGAAACAAACGTCATGTAAACCGTTTCCCAAAGTCCCTTTCCCAAAAGAGCAATTACCGAGTCACTAAGCATATCCTTTTACTGTATTTTGAATTTTATTCTGGTTTAAATAATAGATCGCCTGCTGGTTTTCCTCGGTTTCACCTTGCAAATGAAGCAGGAGTTTCCCGAAGTTGGAATTGCCGAGATATTCCACATCAGCTTTCAGAAGTCGGTAAGGGATTTTATATTGGTCATAAAGCGTTGAAAGCAGTTTTTCAACACTGATATGTTCATTGAGTTCTATTTCAACCAGCGGAAATAAACCATCCTGTGGTTCTTTCTGCAGTTTTTTATTGAGTTCCTGAGGAATCGTCATGATATCTGAATTTATAAATTGTCGGATCACCGGATTTTCTTTATCCGAGATGATCTCGCTTAATGTTCCTTTTGCTAATAATTTTCCTTTGTCGATGACAGCCACGTGATTGCAGACAGCCTTGATAACTTCCATTTCATGCGTGATCAGCAGAATAGTAATCCCAAGTCTTTGATTGATATCCCTTAAAAGCTGCAGAATGGATTGTGTAGTCGCTGGATCCAGTGCGCTGGTAGCTTCGTCACAGAGAAGAAGGTACGGATCATTGGCCAGTGCCCTTGCGATGGCTACTCTCTGTTTTTGACCTCCGGAAAGACTTCTGGGATAATCGTTGGCTTTGTCTTCCAGTCCTACAATTTTCAGTAGTTCATTGACTTTTCTGTTAATCTCATCTTTACTGACATGATCCAGTTCCAATGAAAGTGCGACATTATCAAAAACCGTTCTCGATGAAAGCAGATTGAAATGCTGGAAGATCATCCCGATTTTTTTTCGTTCGGCAGCAAGCTGTTTTGAGTTTAACTGAATAAAATCCTTTCCGTTGATGATGATCTGGCCTTCGTCAGGTCTTTCCAGAAGATTGACGGTACGGATCAGGGTGCTTTTTCCGGCTCCGGAAAATCCTATGATCCCCACAATATCTCCTTTTTCAATACTGAGACTCACCTGATCCAGTGCTTTGAAAGACTGCTTTTTCTGATGAAATGTCTTTGAAATGTTTTTGATCTCTATCATTTTTAATGTATAGTTTTAATTTTAAATAGGCTGATACGGTCGTACCGTCTTATTGACCAATCGCTTCAGTTTTCTTATTTTTACTTTTGAGCGTTTCGAAAGCCTGAAATATTTGGTGACGTTGGTTAATAAAACGCCCAATAATATCACAGATAATCCATACAATTGGCTTCCGTTAATGGTTTGTCCTGCTACGATCCAGCCCGCAAATACCGTAACGATAGGGTTGATGTAGGTATGCGTACTTACCAAAGCCGCAGGTTTTACAGAAAGCAGCCATATATAAGATAGATAAGCGACGATCGATCCGAAGAACACCAGAAACAGTACACCAGCCCATGCCGATACAGGAACATTGGAGAATGAAAAACCGTGCCATTCTTGTCTGAATGATGCAATAATAAATGCAGCAACCCCCGCTGTGATCAGCTGTTGTGCAATATTCATAAAGGTAGACTGCGAAGCCGGATTTTTCTTTGAATATAAAGATCCCAAAACCCAGGCCACTGAACTTAATGCCAGTACAATAAAGGCTGTGATTCTCAGGTTTCCGTCTACTGCCGTGTGGTGTGCGCTGGAAACACTTCCTTTCAGGAATAATATTAAGCCCACAAAACCTATGATTAATCCTATTGGAATAAATTTATCTGAGAAATAATACTTCCAGTTTTTCTTATCAATTGCAATGAACCAGAAAGGACCTGTTGCAATGGCAATTGCTGCTTCAGAAGCTGATACATACTGTTCACCCCAGGCTACCAGACCTGTTCCACCAGTAAGAATCAATATTCCAGTGATGGCATTTTTTTTCCAGTTGATCAGGGAATTGGCTTTTTCACCCTTAGCCAGCAGCCATCCGATCATCATCAGTCCAGCCGCCAGAAAACGGAACCCGGAAAGGATAAAAGGTGGAAATCCTTTCAGACCAAATGAAATCGCGAGGAATGTAATTCCCCAAATGACGTAAATATTGATAAATGCCACCGGCACCAGCCAGCTGTTTTTAGAAGTGCTCATTCTGTATGTTTTTTGTGTGATGGGTAAAAATAAAAAGGCCCTACAACGTGGTAAGGCCTCTGAAATATGTGATATAAAAGTAAGGTCAGCCACGGAATTTCTGATGCATAGGCATACAGTTGCACATCATCATAGTTTTGATGTTTTGTTTCTTAATGGATTGATGTTTAGATCCTTGTTTCATTTTATTTTCTTTTCCTGAATACGGTTGCAAATATAGGGCATATATTTTTATTAGTCCACTAAAAAGATAGACTTTTTGATATTTTTTATCTTAAAACTATTTAATGTGTTGTTTTTCAATTGTTTAATTTTAACTGATTAATAACAGGAATAGATATAATTCTATTATTGACAGAGAACAAAATCACGAAAAATTGAATTTTGTTATTTTAAACCTGATATTACTACAGAAAGAAGATGGTAAATTGTCACTTATTAAAACTGTTAAATGTGTAGCATTTTCAGACTTTATAGTTTAACATCAAAGTAAAACGAGAGAAAAAATAGAATTTCAGAATGATAAAATAACAAAGCTTTACCGAAATTATCATAGATCATTACTCAGTTTTACCAAAGAACCTAATTTTGAAATATTAATTTAAAAGAATAAAAAAATGGAAAGAACAGAAATAGTTTTAGGAAATGTAAGAGGAGAGATCCAGCTTTTCTCAGACGATCATAAAGCAGGTAAAATGGATATTTCAGTGATCGGAAAAAAACTAACCGTTTACCACACGGAAGTCAATCCTGAACACGAAGGAAAAGGCTTTGCCAAAATATTACTGGAAAGACTGGTTTCCTATGCAAGAGAAAATGATTTGAAAATCGTACCGCTTTGTCCATATGTTCACTTACAGTTCAAGCGTCATCCGGATGAATACAATGATGTCTGGTTAAAAGAAGATTAAGACATTGTACAGCTAATTATACGTACAATCAACAGATATGATTGTGTGTACACAAAATACATTACCTGTATCTTAAAAAAAAGGAATACATTATTCAATAGGAGCGGGCTTCAGCCCGCTTAAATTAGCCCGGCAATAAATCGGCTTTAGCCAAAACCTAGAGTACCCAAAAGTTATCAAACGTCAACCAGATCTAAGCTCTAACATCTAGCATCTAATATCTAACTTCTAAAATCTAAACTAAAAAATGCACGAACACCTACTTTTAATACTCGGACTCCTACTCGTCGTCATGCTATTGGTTATGCTGGCACAGCGCATCAAAATTGCCTATCCTATATTTCTGGTATTGGCTGGATTGGGAATCAGTTTTATTCCAGGAGTTCCCGTTTTAAAATTAGATCCGGAGATTATCTTTCTGATATTTTTACCACCACTTTTATACGAAGCGGCGTGGTACACTTCCTGGAATGATTTCTGGAAATGGAAACGGACCATTTCGTTAATGGCTTTCGGGTTAGTATTTTTAACCTCCATTGTTGTGGCTTTTGCTGCTCAGTCTATCATTCCGGGATTCACACTGGCTCTAGGATTTCTGTTGGGTGGAATTGTTTCACCACCGGATGCTGTTGCCGCGACTACGGTTTTAAAAGGTTTAAAAGTTCCGAAAAGAACCATTGCTATGCTGGAAGGAGAAAGTCTGATCAATGATGCATCATCATTAATTGTTTTCAGATTTGCTTTAGTGGCTGTGATGACGGGCGTTTTTTCCATGCAGGAAGCCACCGGACAGTTTTTTCTTGTTGCAGGAATGGGAGTTGTGGTAGGTATCGTGGGAGCCCATATTTTCTATGCCATTCATCGCTTTCTCCCGACTACTCCGGCGATTGATGCGGCATTGACGGTGATGACACCCTATATTTTGTTTTTGGGAGCGGAGCATTTTCACTTTTCCGGAGTGATGGCGGTAGTGAGTGGCGGATTATTCATGTCGTTCCGTGCTCACGAAATTTTTAAAACGGGAACCACGAGAATCAATATGACAGGAGTCTGGAACACATTGATTTTCGTGATGAATGCTTTAGTGTTTGTCTTGATCGGATTGGAACTTCCCGATATTATCAATGGTCTGGGTGAAACTTCTTTGATGGACGGTATAAAGTATGGTTTAATCATCAGTTTAATCGTGATTGTTGTCCGTTTGCTTTGGATTTATCCAGTGGCTCATATTCCTAGATGGCTGAGTAAAAAAGTACGTCAGGACCCAAGTCCGGGCTGGAAAAACCCTTTAATCATCGGTTGGGCTGGGATGCGCGGCGTGGTTTCTTTGGCTACAGCGCTGTCAATTCCGGTAATGATGAATGACCAAGCTGAGTTTCCGTTGAGAAACTTAATTATTTTCATAACGTTCGTGGTCATTTTTGTGACATTGGTTTTTCAGGGGTTAACACTTCCTTTGATTATTAAATTAACCAAAATTGGAGAAATTGATCCTATTTTACCGTCTCATGAGCAGCAGACAGGAATTCAGATCAGACTGGATCATTTGGCTGTCGACAGATTGAATGAAAAATATGAAAAAAGCTTAACCGGTAATAGTCTGGTTGGGAATTTAAAAGAAAATCTGCAAAACGATATCAAACTTCACGAGAACCACCTAAGTTCTCTGGAAATGTGCACCAACAGGCAGAATGACCTCAAAGAATATCATGAAATCATGTTGGATATTTTTGCCATACAACGGAAGGAATTATTCAGGCTCAAAAGAGAAAAACTATTCAGTGATGATGAGATCCGGAAAGCAGAATCTCAATTGGATTTAAATGAATTAAAGATAACAGGAAACAGGCATCTGTAATTCTAAAGCTTAATACTCTTCACTTTTAATACAGAATACAATGAAAACATTACAATTTTTAGTCATTGGAAAAAATCAGGAAATTCTTGAAACATTGAAAAGAATCATCGAAAATAATGAAGGCTGGAAAGCTGAAATCCAAAGCGATGAAACCGCTTCCTACGATTATATCAGAGAAAATCAGGTCGATATTGTACTTTTGAGTTCAGGTTTGGAAGAACAGTTCGAGAAAGATATTAAAATATTTTGCGAAAATTTAGATAAAGAGACTAAAGTAATCGATCATTACGGTGGCGGAAGTGGACTTTTAAAGAATGAAGTTTACTGTCTTTTCCCTAATTTGCAGGGATAAACTTTGTGTATGTTTGAAAATATCATCAGGAACGTCAGCCGATTTATAGATCTTACCGAAGAAGAACAGAAAACCTTTACCGGTTTATTGAGCTGCCAGACATTTTCTAAAAAGGACGTTTTGTTAAGGGAAGGAGAGATTTGCCAGTTTGAAGGATATATTCATAAAGGCTGTGTAAGGCTGTACTGTCTGGATGATAACGGTACAGAAGTTACCCTTTTGTTTGCCATTGAAGACTGGTGGATCAGTGATATTGCTTCATTTCAGGAACAGAAGCCTTCAAAAGTATATATTGAAGCTCTGGAAGATTCCGAAATCTATGTCCTGACTCCGGCTACTAAGGAAAAGTTACTGCTGGAAATTCCAAAATTCGAAAGGGTTTTCAGAATGTTGGTGCAAAGAAATCTATCCACTCTTCAGAATCGTCTGGTGGATACCATTTCCAAAACGGCAACAGACCGATACCTTGAATTCATTAAAATATATCCTTCCATTCCACAAAGAGTGGCTCAGTACTATATTGCCTCTTATCTCGGAGTTTCAAAGGAATTTGTGAGCACCATAAGAAAGCGTCTTGCTTCGAAAGAAAAATAGATTTTGTCATCTGACTTTTTGTTTGATAGGCTGTTGAAAACTATTCTTTTAGTGATTTTTTTAACGCAAAGATTGATCATAAAGCCGTTTATTTAAGTCTGCAAAGGTGAGATCAATCTTCGATTGACCCGACTAAGCGCAAGTTTATCCATCCAGCTTCATCAACGATGCGGTCAGGTCCATTTGCTTCCCTCAACATATCCGGAAGAATAAAATATGCGTAATCATCTGTGTCAATCTGTGAAATCAGTGGTCAGAAATATAATCTCCCGCAGATCCCACAAATTACGCTGATTATAGTAGTGTTATTTGTGAACTTATTTGTGAAATTTGTGTTTAAAAGTGTTTCATCTTTGAAATCTTTGCATGGAAAAATAAATAAGTAATCTTCTCACCAGTAGGAAAATAATTTCTATCATTAACATAAATCCTACATGCACACACAAATTTACCTATAAAATCATTGATACATATTCCCAACAATTTGTTTTAAAAACTACAATAAAACTGACATTGGAAAATGGAGCGTTAAGAAAATAAATCCTGTGAACGTTAAGAAAATTCTACTGTCTGAAGCGCGGGATAAAATTTGATTCTCAATATAGATTACTACCGCGCAAGTTTTAGAATTTTTAGAGAACAGGATTTATTTTTAGTGGAAGTTTCCCAGTCTTGAATTTTTGGTCCTTTTGTTTGACTACGTCGAATCTTTGATTTCAAGACAAAAGGACTTTATTATTTTAATTAAAAAAGCAATTTATTAAACTAGTTAAATGCACAGCCATTTCCGTCTTCCTAAATTTGTTCTATCAAAATCAAACAAATAACGACAAGATATGGACAGAAAAGATTTTTTAAAGAAAGGTTTATTGGGAACAGGGATGTTTGTAGCATCTGCTTCTCTCGGAAATACCATGAAAAATGAGATCGATGAGATCGAACCCTTAGAACCCATCGGATACAATCACTTACCCAATCCTGAGTCGAAAATTAAAGATAATTCCGTAATTCATAAGGCGGATTCAAGAGGAAAGGCAGATCATGGTTGGCTGCTGAGCCAGCATACATTCAGTTTTGCCAATTATCATAATCCTGAAAGAATGCATTTTGGAGTGCTGAGAGTTTTAAATGATGACAAAGTGGAAGCGGGCAGAGGTTTTGGAACGCATCCTCATGATAATATGGAAATCATCAGTATTCCGCTGGATGGCGATCTTGAGCACAAAGACAATATGGGGAATACTACCGTGATCAAAAGTGGAGATGTCCAGGTGATGAGCGCAGGAACCGGGGTAATGCACAGTGAGTTTAATAAGAACAGTGATAAGCTTGTTAAATTCCTGCAGATCTGGGTATATCCGAATAAGAGAAATGTAACACCAAGATACGACCAGATCACCTTAGACAAAACAAAAAGTCACAATGCATTCCAGCAAATCCTTTCTCCCAATGCTGATGATGAAGGTGTGTGGATTCATCAGGATGCCTGGTTTCATTTGGGACGGTTTGAAAACGGTTTGGAAACGAGTTATCAGATCAAAAAAAGTGGAAATGGAGTGTATGCTTTTATCCTTAAAGGAAGCGCAGAAATTGAAGGTCAGAAATTGGAAGAACGGGATGGATTCGGAGTTTGGGATATTAAAAACCTGAATATGAAATCTACGGCAGAACATACGGAAATCCTGCTAATGGAAGCTCCGATGGCGATGTAATAATTAATAGAAAAACTGAGAAACCATGAGAAAGTTTATGCTATCATTCGCAGCAGTTTTATTATCCTTAACCCTGACTGCTCAAAATATAACCCCTGTTGGCACTTCGAAAAACTGGGGATCCGTAGATGGAATTTCAATGATCGGCCTGGTTCAGGGACCTTCTTCTGCAGATACCCAATTACAGGTGGCCTGTGTTTTTGAATACACGCAAAATGATATCCACAGTGCTCAGGCTTTACCTGCCAATTTGAACGGTTTAGTGCATTTGGATGACGCGTTAAAAGGTGAATTTACAAAAATCAGACAGTCCGGACAGTTTAAAGGACATTCGTTGGAAACCATTTTAATCACACCTCTGGCTGGTTCCATGTCTGCTAAAAAGCTATTGCTAATTGGCTTGGGGGACCGAAATAATTTCTCGCCCGAACTGATGACTTCCGTAGGTGAAGTGGCAGCCCGTGAAGCAATGAGATTAAACGTAACCAATTTCGCGTTTGCCAGTGATCTGAAAGACGCCGGAATAGATTCTCCAACTGCTTTGATAGCCGGGAATGTAGTGAAAGGGATTGTGCTGGCCAACCGTTCTGAAACCTATCTAAAAGAGCATCAACTTTCCCATACAAAGAAATTGAAAAAAGTATACCTTCTGGCAGGCCCATCTTTCTTTGAAGTAGCAGGTGGCGGAATTCAGGCTGCAATTGCCGAAGTAAATAGAAAATAATGAACCCGTTTTCATTAATATTGTGAAGGCTCTCCTTTTTTAAGGGGAGTTTTTTTGTTATAATTATTAGCACGAGCGGGACGCTCGCGCTAGCAACGTATTTACATGTCTAACGTGTATCCGCTGGTGTCCCCATCTGCTGGCGCGAGCGTCCCGCTCGTGTCCGTCATCTTTAATTCATATCAATATTCATTACAGTCTCTTCATTTTCATAATAATTCCTTGCACTACTGTATTTCCATTCATATGGTTGAAAAACAAAACCACTTTTTACAGGGTTTTGATGCATATAATTGAGTTTTTCCTCGAAAACTTTTAAAGACCAGATTTCTATAGGCTGATTATTTTGCTGCCAAAATTGATAATTCTGAATGTTTGAATTTCTTCCCGCAGCTTTTTTAAACATCCACATAAGCCAGTCTTTTCTACTTTCCTGACTGTTTTCTTTGATAGCATTGATCATTTGTTTTGATGTAAAGCCTTTAAAATCTCTTATTAAGTCTGACGGATTTTCATTTGCAGCCCGAAAAATTAAGTGAATATGACTAGGCATAATGCAATATCCAAAAATAATCATTCCCTTATTTTTACGGCAGTAGCTTAATGAATTAATGATGATATCGAAATATTCTATTCGTGTAAAAATATCGATCCAAAAAACAGTTGCAAAGCTTATAAAATAAGCTCCGTCTTTTTCTTTAAATTTATATTTTCTACTCATTTAATAAAAATAATAAAAAGATAATTAAAATTGAATGAAATTAGAGTATAGCACGAGCGGGACGCTCGCGCTAGCGTTGTGTTTACATGTTGAGCTGCATTGCTGGACATCCATCTGCTGGCGCGAGCGTCCCGCTCGTGCCCATTACTAAACTCAATCCGCAATATATCTGCTACCATTCATTAAATTTTAATCCAAAAGAATGATACCAACATAATCAGACTTATTTTAGCGGAGTAAACGTCCATGTTCATACCTGTAATTTTCAAACATCAACTCCCAACTAAATTAGCTTAATCCAAAAAAAATCCCGACTTTTGTCCCCCTTCAATAATTCCGAAATTCATGAAACTTTGTATTGCCGAAAAGCCCAGTGTTGCCAGAGATATCGCCAAAGTATTAGGTGCTACCACGCCTAAACAGGGCTATATGGAGGGCAACGGATACTGTGTGACATGGACGTTCGGACACCTTTGTACCTTAAAAGAACCTCATGATTATGGTCCTCAGTACAAATCTTGGAATTTGTTTTTACTGCCGATCATTCCAGCCAGTTTTGGGATCAAATTAATTCCAAATAAAGGCGTTGAAAATCAGTTTAAAGTGATTGAAAGATTGGTGGAGGAATGTGATGAGGTCATTAACTGTGGTGATGCCGGGCAGGAGGGAGAGCTGATTCAGCGATGGGTTTTACAGAAAGCAAAATGCAACAAACCTGTTCAGCGTTTATGGATCTCGTCCCTTACCGAAGAAGCGATTAAAGAAGGTTTTGAGAATCTGAAACCGGCTGAAGATTACAAAAATTTGTATCTGGCTGGCAATGCAAGAGCAATCGGTGATTGGTTGTTGGGAATCAATGCGACAAGATTATTCACCAAAAAATTTGGAGGAAACAAAGCGGTTCTTTCCATCGGAAGAGTACAGACGCCTACTTTGGCCATGCTGGTTCAGCGGCAGAAAGAAATCGATGCCTTTAATACCGAAGAATATTGGGAACTTAAAACCAAATACCGTGACGTTATTTTCAATGCTGCGATTGACCGTTTAAAAACTCTAGACCGCGCTGAAAAGGGACTTGAATATCTTAAGCTCAACCCTTTTGAAATTGTTTCTTTTGAGATTAAAGAAGGAAAAGAAAAAAACCTCAGACTTTTCGATTTGACAGGACTTCAGGTGGAAGCCAACAAAAAATATGGTTATTCCGCAGAAAATACCTTACATTATATCCAGAGTCTGTACGAAAAAAAGCATGTGACTTATCCGCGTGTAGATACCACTTATCTATCCGAAAGTCTGTATCCTAAAATTGACGGTATTCTCCGGAAAATGCATTTTTATAAGGATCTGGTTGCTCCATTACTGGAAGCGCCTATTCCTAAATCAAAAGCTGTTTTCGATGATGCGAAAGTGACTGATCACCACGCGATTATCCCTACAGAAGTTCCACCTTCTCAGAATCTGAGCAGGGAAGAGAAACTGATTTATGATCTGGTGGCAAAACGTTTTATTTCTGCTTTTTATCCAGAATGTAAAATTTCAAATACATTAGTGGAAGGAAAAGTAGGAACGATTCCTTTTAAAACAAGCGGAAGACAGGTTCTGGAACCGGGATGGAGAGCTGTGTATGCAAAAGAACCGAAAGAAGAATCTACTGATAAAGAAAAAGAAAAGGAGGAAGAACAGACCATTCCTGAATTTACCGTGGGAGAAAGCGGACCGCACGATCCAATGATTCACCAGGGGAAAACGACTCCACCAAAGCCTTATACGGAAGCGACGCTGCTGAGAGCCATGGAAACTGCCGGAAAACAGGTAGAAGATGATGAGCTTCGCGAACTGCTTAAAAATAACGGGATCGGAAGACCTTCCACCCGCGCGAATATCATCGAGACCCTTTTCAAAAGGAAGTATATCGAGAAGAAAAGAAAAAATCTTATCGCTACTCAAACCGGAATTCAGCTAATTGATACCATTGAAGACGAACTTCTGAAAAGTCCCGAACTGACCGGAGAATGGGAACAGAAACTGCGTAAAATTGAAAAAGGCGAATATGAAGCCAATCAGTTTAAAGAAGAACTGATCCAGATGGTTTCCGAGCTTACCCGAAAAGTGGTGGACGGAAAAGGAAAGGTGATCATGCTGCAGGAAGAAGAAAAAGAAGAGGTCAAAGAAAAGAAAAAGCGTGAACCTGCTGTAAAAAAAGAACTTCAATCGTGGGAAGAAACAAAATGTCCGAAATGTAAAGAACACAATCTGATCAAAGGGAAAACCGCGGTGGGTTGTTCTGATTTCAAGAATTGCGGTTTTAAAATTACGTTCGATATTTTCGGTAAGAAGCTTTCAGATAAACAGCTTTTAGATTTGGTTTTAAAAGGGAAAACTTCAAAACTGAAAGGATTCACGACTCACTCAGAAGCTTTGACGGAAGGAGTTCTGACACTTGAAGAAGGTTTTCAGGTACAGCTTAGTTAATCAATTCAATCATATATGTTTAGTTTTGTTATGGATCTCCGTAACAGTTAATTTGTTTTTTTAAATTAAATCTCTATTTGGAGAATATTTTTTATATTTAGAGCTTAACAAATTAAAATTTAAGCATGAAAAATTTCAAAAAAATTTCCAGAGAGGGTTTAAAATCAATTAAAGGCGGAATCACTTTTTGCAAGCCGAGATATATGTTGGTTTGTGAAGACATGAGCATATGTGATCCCAATATAGGTGAGCCTTGCATGTGTACATGTATTCCAATAGTATAAGATAAAATATAAATCCCTCGTGCAGAGGGATTTTTTTGTTTTATATACCTTTAGTGATAACACAGAAGTTCATACAAATCAGAATTTCTAGATATCTTCATTACATTTTAGCGGAATAATTTATCATACCATCCACTGAGATCTTTCTTAATGCTATCGTGGTTTTTGCATAAGATCTGGGCCAGCTGCAGTTGTGATCTTTCAGATTTGTAAGGATTTAAAGTCAGGTAACCGAAAAAATTACCGTCCTGATCCAGAATTACGGGAGGATAGGAAGCATAATCGCTCCACGGCGAATAGGTACTGTACGAACTTCCATAGTTTCCGGAACCATTCCAGATAGATTTTGAACTGAGCAGATTTCCATAATCACCGTAAGGATTCCAGATCGAGTTTTTATCAAAAGTATCACAGTTGATGCAGCCCAAGTATTGGTCCTCATTGGAACCGCCGTACAGATGTAGCGTCTGCGCCTGAAACATACAGTACAGAAGCAGGCTTAGGAATGTGAAAATCTTTTTCAAGGGCATATGGATGGTTGTTTCCTGCAAAGCTAGTATTTTTTATCATGGCTAATAAAAATCTATGATTTTTTCAAGACCTAAGTGTACTTTTTGGCAGTATGAATTTAAACTTCAAATAAACTTAAGTGTTCAAAAGCTTTTGTATCTTTTGTGGTTGAAAGACTAACCATATTATTTAAAATTTCAGCATCAGTAAGTAAACTTGTTCCCAATTTTCTGGTATTTCTGAAAAACATTGATGTACTTTGTATTTACATTCAGATTAAAATACATATTCATGACTCCGGAAAAAAAGAAACTCATGACGGACAGCTTCGGCCGTTCAGAAACATTAAAATTTTACAACGCCGAACTGTTGGAAGTAGACACCGATTTCGTCTCCATTAAAATTCCTAAAATGGAAATGATGACCCGGAAAGCCGGCATGTTCAATGGGGCTATGATTGCTTCCCTGGTGGATGTTTCTTCAGGATATGCTTCGGTAAGTCATTACAAAGACGATTGCTATGTAGTAACTGTTGAACTGAAGGTTAATTATCTTCGTCCTGCACTGGGAGATGCCCTGATATCGAGGTCTTACGTTATCAAAGGCGGTGCAAAAATCATTGTGGTAAGAACTGAAATCTATGTCATTGATGAAAGTACCGGTTCGGAAAGTCATGTAGCGACTTCACTGGTCACCATGATGAGGATCAAATAAATAGAACTCCATCAATCAAAATATTCGGTAAATAGAGCGATTACGGGTCTTTTTCCGGATGAAATGGAACAGGATTTGCAACGTAAACACCATAACATTAAAAAATAATAATATGAACTTAATTATCAGGCTGTTCATTACAGCAATCGTTGCTTACCTTTTGACTAAGGTGCTTCCGGGTGTACATTTCGAAGGATTTTCTTCGGCTATTATTTTTGCCATCGTACTGGGGGTATTAAATATTTTTGTAAAACCTATTTTGGGACTTTTAGGGCTGCCGCTTACGATTATCACATTGGGATTATTTGCCCTGGTGATCAATGCTGTGATTATTCTGATTGCAGATTATTTTATAGACAGTATGGTCGTAGATGGCTTCTGGTGGGCGCTGATCTTTAGTGTGCTGCTGTCCTTTGTGACTTCACTGGCCAATTCCATGTTTTCAGATGGAGAATAATAGATCAGGAATAAAACTTCATATAATGAGTCTGCTGTTTTTACGGCAGACTTTTTTTGTGGCATTGAAGGGTGTCTAAAAAAGACTGATTTATTTTGAAATCATTGTAAAGAATACGGGACAAACTGAAACTTTAATGTTAATTCTTTCGTTCATTTTTATTTTAAGTACTAACTTTGGGGATCTTTGAATTAAATAAAAGGAATTAATGAAATCGGCGCGATTTCATATTTCCGTTAAAAATGAATATCAACATATGAAGCTTAAGTACAGTCTGCTGGCTCTGGCAGCTCCTCTCTTAATGAATGCACAACAGTTAATGACACCTGAAATCCTTTGGACTTTAAAAAAAGTGGGAGTACAGGCAGTTTCACCGGATCAGTCTTCACTTATCTATAAAGTGGGGCAGGTAGATCTAAAAACAGAAAAAACCAAAAGTGAGAACTACTTTCTCAATGTTCTTAATAACCAGTCTTCCAAAATAGATTTTGGTAAAAAAGCCCTTATTCAGTGGGATAAAAACGGAATTTATGCGCAGGAAGGAGATAAAATCTATCTTTCAAAAGACAGCGGAAAAACATGGTCTGAATTTTATACCATCGGGGAAGCTGACAATATCGTGATCTCTCCGGACGGTAAGAAGATCGCGTTCAGTAAGCAGGTTCTGGTAGAGAAATTAATGGGGAAAGACAAATACAGTGATACGCCTAAAACTACAGCTCAGGTGTATACTGATCTGAACCACAGACACTGGGACTATTTCAATGAAGGAAAATACAACCACGTATTTGTTGTCAATACCACAGACAAAGCAGAGTCTGCAAAAGATTTATTGGAAGGTAAAACTTGGGATTCCCCTCAAAGACCTTTCGGTGGAGCAGAAGACTTCATCTGGAGCCCGGATTCTACTCAGCTTTTATACGTTACAAAACCTAAAAGCGGAAAAGAATATTCTACAAGCACCAACACAGACATTTTTGCCTACGATCTTGCTTCAGGAACAACAAAAAATTTAACAGAAGCCAATAAAGGATACGATGTTAATCCAAAATTCAGTCCTGACGGAAAATCCCTGATCTGGCAGAGTATGGCCAGAGATGGTTATGAAGCGGATAAAAATGATGTAAAAATCATGGATTGGAAGTCTGGTAAAACTACAAACCTTACGGCTGGCTGGGATGAAAGCGTTTCCGGAGATGTATTCTGGAGCGGAGATTCCAAAGCGATCTATTTTACAGCAGCGTTCAGAGGCACGAAACAGCTTTTCTCTTTAGATCCTAAAGCGGCAAAAGTTCAGCAGATCACAAAAGGTGATTTTGATGTTAATGAAATCTTTACTGACAATAAATCTTTACTTTTAGTAGGAAGAACAGATGTCAACCATGCAACGGAATTATTCTCTGTCAATGTGAAAAACGGAGAAATGAAGCAGGTAACCGAAGCCAACAAAGATGCTTATGCAAAACTGGCACAAGGGAAATCTGAACTGAAGATGGTGAAAACAACAGACGGAAAAGAAATGGGCGTATGGTTCCACTATCCACCGAACTTTGACCCGAATAAAAAATACCCTACACTGGTATATTGCCAGGGAGGTCCACAATCTGCATTAACTCAGTTTTTCAGTACAAGATGGAACTTCTCTCTGATGGCGGCTAACGGATATATCGTAGTGGCTCCAAACAGAAGAGGAATGCCGGGCTGGGGAACAAAATGGAACGAGGAAATTTCTAAAGACTGGGGCGGACAGCCAATGAGAGATTATCTGGCTGCAACCGATTTCGCAAAAACATTACCATATGTAGATGGAGAAAGAGTAGCGGCAGTAGGAGCAAGCTACGGAGGATACAGTGTATTTATGTTAGCCGGAATCCACGAAAACAGATTCAAAACGTTCATTGCACACGATGGATTATTTGATATGAAATCATGGTATCTTACCACGGAAGAACTGTGGTTTGCCAACTGGGATCTGGGTTCTCCATGGGAAAAGCCACTTCCAAAAGCATACACAGAATTCAACCCAAGCAATTTTGTTGAAAAATGGAACAAGCCGATCATGATTTTCCAGGGAGGAATCGATTTCCGAGTGCCTTACGAGCAGGGTCAGGAAGCTTTCCAGGCAGCTAAATTAAGAGGACTGAAATCTAAATTAGTCTATTTCCCGAACGAAAACCACTGGGTACTTCATCCTCAAAACGGATTGGTATGGCAGAGAGAATTCTTCGACTGGTTGAAAGAAACTTTGTAATGTAAACTAAGAATGAATGATTAAAATGAATTGAATTTCTTTTAATGATTCCTGAAAATATCAATAGGAACGGGCTTTAGCCCGTTTTTTTATGCAGTCATCCAAAGTCTTTAGCCAAATTATAAATTTTCTGACATTTCTCAATCTCAGTCTTGACCTTAAAGTCTCCTGTCTCGTGTCTGAAATCTGAAATCTAGAATCTAAAACCTTTCCCGTTTGACCTCAATTTTTATATATTTGAGTATGCAAAACAGAATTTCCTCGTTTCCACCCTTAATTGATGCTCAGTCTGAAATTTTAATTTTAGGTTCAATTCCCGGTGTCAAATCTTTGGAGAAACAGCAGTATTATGCTCATCCGCAAAATAAATTCTGGACGATTATTTTCCATCTGTTCAATGAAGAATTTACAGATGATTATACTGAGCGTTTAGATATTTTAAAGAAACATCATATAGCAGTCTGGGACGTCATCGATTCCTGTGAAAGAAAAGGAAGTCTGGATTCTGAAATCAAAAATGAAGAAGCCAACCAAATTGCCGAACTTCTGGAGGAACATCCCAATATCAAAGCGGTTTTCTGTAATGGAGGAAAATCGTACAAAAATCTGCAAAAGCTTTTAGGAAAAAATTACAGGTTACCGATCATTCAGATTCCTTCTACCAGTCCTCTACATACGGTATCTTTTGATGTTAAACTGGAAGAATGGAAGAAGATTCTGGAATTCCTGGTGTAGGGAATAAAAACTTAATTGTGGGTTTCGGGGCGGGAGCTTCGCTCCCCGCCCCGAAACTACCCCCAGTCATTGCGAGCGTAGCGAAGCAATCTCCCGAAAGAGTTGCATTGCGTCTCTGCCATTAAAACTTGTGTCAATTGAGATTGCTTCGTCGTTACTCTCCTCGCAATGACAGTATTGTGTTAATTTGTGAAAAAATTCGTGTCATTTGTGTTTAAAAAAATCAAAAAATCTCACGCAGATGGAACAGATCAGGCAGATTTTAAATCCGTAGGTCGAAACCTAATCCACACGCAAATAGTCTCTCAAACCTTTCAGCAGCTCCAACTGATTCCTGGTTCTATCCAGATTATGTTCAGCATATTTCGTCGAATAGTAAGTATTTCCATTCAGATAATCAGTCAGGAAACGAACTGCCTGAATGTAAATCACTGTCTGTGCCGCGTAATCAAGGTTTTCCAGTTCTTCAAAAGTCAGTTTTTTCTTTAAAGAGAGCAGAAATCCGTCTTTCACAGTTCTGTAAATCTGGGGGTTGAAATTATGGTCAGCATTTCCATTGTCCTCATCCAAAGTATTGGTGTAGGACCTTGCCATATCACCGAAGTCATAGAGGATGGTAGAAATGGTTACAGTATCAAGATCGATAACGGCAAGAGGTCGTGAAGTTTGGTCAAAAAGAATATTTCTGACATTGGGATCTCCATGGATGATTCTTTTAGGCAGAAGACCTTCCTTTTCCATCTCAATCCATTTTTGGGGAAGGAAGAGAAGTTCGTTCATTGCTTCGATTTCCGGCTCAGCATTGTCCAGCAGATCCGGACTTGCAGATTGTAAAGAAATCTGATAATCTGTAATTCTTTTTTCAAAATTAATAAAATCAGGAATCGGGGCCTGAATGTAGGGGAGATATTCCGGATTGACTGTATTCAAAAAAGATCCGACAGCTTTTGCTGATTCATAGGCAGTTTTTATGTCAGGGATTTTAAAGAAGGTTTTTGTGTCCTCAATAAAGCTGAGCATTCTCCAGGATGCTCCATGTTCATCTTTAATAATGAAATTCCCGGATAAGTTTTCCTTAGGTTTTACCAGTTCGAGCGGATAATTCCCGTCTTCCAGTAACCTGTTGATCAGAATGTGATTATTGGTAATAATCTCCGGAAACGGAAAAACCTGAGTATTGATCTTCTGAAGAATAAATTTTTCATCAGCATTATAGTCCTCCACCAGATAGGTTGTATTGATCAGCCCGTTGGTAATAGGAGTGATCGTGCAATTTTCAGTTCCGGTAAATCCGGTAACGATTGTTTTTAATTCCATAGATCCTCGGGATATCTGTTTTGTTTGATCTCCGATGTCAGGAAATCTTTTATACTGCTTTTATCATCTGCATAGGTAACACCCATCCATTGCGAAGGAGAGGCTTTCACCAATACCTTTGCCTTTTTCTCGTCAATCATTCTCTGTACGGCAGAAGGAATATAAAACTCCTGTGATGGCTTCGGTTCCGATTGCAGGAAATCATTAAAATACACTTCAAGCGCATCGAAAACGTTCGGATGAAAAATAAAGAAATTCATAGACACCAACGCATCAGGAGTAAGTTCAATATCATTTCCGTTTTCGGTATAAACAATTGAATCTCCTTTTTTGTGGATCGAAGTCTGTTCTTCTACTTTTATCAGATAATTTTTTGTATCTAAGGTACATATTCCGCGGGCAACATTTCCGTTTCCACTCAAAGTAGAGCCTACGGGATAGGCAGCCATTCCAAACTGTGTTCCTGAAATGTGAAGATCGATTTCTTCAGAAGCCAGTTGATACGCTTCTTTTCCATAAAAATCATCAGCATTGATCATGACAAAAGGTTCCTGTACAGCATTTTTAGCACAAAGGACAGCATGACCGGTTCCCCATGGCTTTTCCCGCTGTGAGAAGTCGTAATCCTTTGGCAGAAAGCTTTCTTTTTCCTGATATACCCAATGAAGTTCAAAATTCTTTTCCCCGGATATTGTATTTAATCTTTCCATATAGCTTTGAGGAATCAGCCTGTTCACAATAATGACAACCTTTGTGAAGCCTGCTTCCAGTGCATCGTAAATAGAGTATTCCAGAATCGGTGAACCGTTATCCAGAATTCCGTCTATCTGTTTCAGACCTTTGTAGCGGCTTCCCAAACCTCCTGCTAATATGAGTAATGTTTTTTTAGAATTCATCCGTCATTCCAAATACAGGTTTACGGGTTTTCCATTTTCCGTTCGTGAAATCAGGGATGTCTACCGCCTGACCGCCTTTAGCAATAGATTCTTCGCTTAATGGTGTAATAGAATACCATAAGGCCAGATCATACACATCCATCGGAAACTCTATATTTCGCTTGATACATTCGATGAAGGTATTCATGACAAAGAAATCCATTCCGCCGTGGCCTGCGCCTGCAGCTGTATTTTCAAATTTCTTCCAGATAGGATGATCATAATCTTTCATCCACTTTTCCGTATTTTCCCAACGGTGACTGTGATTCATTGTTTTTTCAAAATAAATATGTCCTTGGTTAAAATCTCCCCAGCCGAAATCCTGCCACAGACCTTCCGTTCCCTGCACCCTGAATCCAAGGTCATAAGGACGCTGTAAACTCGTATCATGGGTTAAAAGAATCGTCTCCCCATTGGCACAGGCAATCTGTGTGGTGACAATATCTCCCTGATTGAATTTTACTTTGGCGTTAGGATGATTTTCCCCGCCCTTCGCATGTTCCACAATATATTTATGAAGTCCCACAGACTTTGAAGAGAATGAGGAAAGCCTTGTCAGACGGTTTCCACGGTTGATGTCCATCATTACAGCTACCGGGCCTAATCCATGTGTAGGATAAAGCTCACCGTTGCGTTTTACGTAATGTTCCGTTCTCCAGTGCGCCTCGCTGAATCCTTTTTCTCCGAACTCAGCACCCGAATTGTACGGCGTAACCCCATCATTGAAAAGAACCCCTCTCAGATCGTGCTGATAACCGCCTCTTCCATGAACCAGTTCTCCAAACATTCCTTTGCGGACCATATTCAGAACAGCCATGATATCTCTGCGGTAACAGACATTTTCCATCATGAAAATAGGAACTTTGGTTTCCTCATATACTTTCACAAATTCCCAGCAGTCCTGCAGTTTTATCGCTCCGGAAACCTCCATACCTACGATCTTTTTCGCCCGCATGGCTTCTGTTCCCTGTGGAAGATGCCATTCCCATGGAGTAGCAATCACCACGGCGTCAATGGTTTTTAATTTTAAAAGATTCCGGTAATCATAATCTCCGTTTGAAAATTCCTGAGCAGCAGATTTATTATTGTCTTTCAGTATTTTCTGTGAGGCAGCCAGCATTCTTTTGTCCGGATCTGCAAAAGCCACGATCTCCACGTCATTACGCTTGGCTAGTAGTTTTACATGTTCCTGTCCGCGGAGTCCTACGCCGATAAAACCGACGCGTACTTTTTTATTTGATTTAAAATCACTGGAATAGGCAAACAGGGAATTGGGTAAAACCAATGCACCAAAGCTTGCCAGGGCTGCAGTTTTAATGAAATTTCTGCGTGAAGAGGTGTTGTCCATCGAAATTTTTTCTTAAATATATTAAAAAGTTGCGAGATGCAGGGGATGAGTGCGGGTTTCGGAGCTTGGTAGTAGTAGAGTTTTGAGGTACGGAATATGGGGTACTGAGGGAAATAAAAAAAAACGGCAGCCCCTGATAGGAAGAGCAGCCGTTTTACAATCATCTGTTTCTATATATTATTTTTCTGTAAAATATACTTCTTCGTAAGGTTGAATAAGTACCCATCCGTTTCCTGAGAACTTCATCTGGAATTCTTCACCGCTTCCTCTTCCGATCAAGCTTTTGAAAGAAACATTCGTTTTCAGATCCGGGCTTAGATTTCCTGACCATGCTACTGTTGCATTCGGATCCGTGAAAACCGGACTGTCGGGAGTGACCATCAGTGTTAATGGTTCACCGTGTGTTGTGATAGCAATATGTCCCGTTCCGGAAAGCTTTACCTGAAAAAGACCGCCGGCCATCATTCCTGCAACGCTTTTAAGCATGGTAATATCACTTTTTACACTCTGTTCATGAGCCAATACATCATTTCCGTTGACACATACTGATTCATTGTTCAGATAAAGAATACGTACTTTCTTCCCGGAATCGGCTACATACAGTTTGCCGGTTCCCTCTGCTTTCATCAGCTTTGTTCCTTCACCACTGATGGCTTTCTTTAAAAGGTTACCAATACCTCCGGCCAGCATTCCCTGTCTTTCGAAGTTGATGCCACCTACATAGCCTACCATACTTCCTCTTTTGGTCCATACGGCCTGATTGTTAAGGTTGATTTCCAAAAGATGTGGCGTTTCAAGCTCAAAGTAATCTCTTTGTTGTGGATTTTCTTTTGTTTCGTTGACGAAAGCTTCCAATGAATATTTGCTCATACGTGTAAAAATTATTAATTTTTTTCAAAAATAATCTTTTTTTCCTTCATAAATCACCGTAGAATCACGGTTTTAAATTTGATTTTAAATAATACTTGACAAAGGGGTGTTCAATGTCGTATATTTGCACTCCGAAAATTACACTAGTAATTTTTATAATTTTTAAACCGTAATTTAAAAAAATGAAAACATCAGATTTTAATTTTGATCTTCCTGCGGAATTATTGGCAGAACACCCATCTGAACACAGAGACGAAGCTAGATTAATGGTTCTAAACAGAAAAACAGAAACCATTGAGCATAAACTGTTTAAAGATGTTGTGGATTATTTCGATGAGAAAGATTTATTCATTTTCAACAATACTAAGGTTTTCCCTGCACGTCTTTACGGAAATAAAGAAAAAACAGGTGCTAAAATTGAAGTTTTCCTTTTAAGAGAACTTGACAAAGAGACCAGAGTATGGGACGTTCTTGTAGACCCTGCAAGAAAGATCAGAATCGGTAACAAATTATTCTTTACTGAAGATGAATCTTTGGTAGCTGAAGTTATTGATAACACTACTTCGAGAGGAAGAACATTAAGATTCCTTTTCGATGGTTCTTACGACGAATTCAGAACAAAACTGAAGGAATTAGGAGAAACTCCACTTCCAAAATATATCAAAAGAGCAGTAGAACCGGAAGATGCCGAAAGATATCAGACGATCTATGCAAAAATTGAAGGAGCAGTAGCAGCCCCTACAGCAGGTCTTCACTTCTCTAAGCACTTAATGAAAAAATTAGAGATTAAAGGAATCGATTTTGCTGAAGTAACCCTTCACGTTGGTTTAGGAACTTTCAACCCAATTGAGGTAGAAGATCTTTCCAAGCACAAAATGGAGTCTGAAGAAATCATCATCGATGAAAAAAATGCTGATATCATCAATAAAGCAGTAGATGCTCACAGAAGAGTTTGTGCAGTAGGAACTACAACGATGAGAGCATTGGAAACTTCTGTTTCTTCAAACAAAAAGATCTCTGCATTCAACGGTTGGACAAACAAGTTCATTTATCCGCCTCACGATTTTGGAGTAGCGAATTCAATGATCACGAACTTCCACACACCGAAATCTACATTGCTGATGATGATCGCTGCATTTGCAGGAAGAGAATTCATCATGCATGCTTACGAAGAAGCCGTAAAAGAACAGTACAAATTCTATTCTTACGGTGACGCAATGTTAATCCTATAAAAAAGATAATAGGTAACAGGTTGCAGGTATTAGGTATCTGCAACCTGCCACCTAAGATCTGCAACCTATTATCTATAATGAAAGATATCCGAGTTTTATCACTAGACCAGCTTAAAGACTATTTTTTGACTTTAGGGGAAAAACCGTTTCGTGCGAAGCAGGTTTATGACTGGTTATGGAGTAAAAATCTCCATTCGATTGATGAAATGACGAATCTTTCGAAATCTCTCCGCGAAAGAATTTCCGAAGAGTACACCATCAATCCCGTTTCTGTGGATCAGCTTCAGAAAAGTACGGACGGAACCATCAAAAACGGTGTGAAACTTCACGACGGATTGTTGGTAGAGTCTGTTCTTATTCCTACAGAAACAAGAACTACAGCCTGCGTTTCCTCACAGGTGGGATGTTCATTAAACTGCGAATTCTGTGCAACGGCAAGACTCAAAAGAATGAGAAATCTTGAAGTAGCCGAAATCGTAGACCAGGTGGCCCTGATCGACAGCCAAAGTAAAATGTACTTTAACAGACCGCTTTCCAATATCGTTTTTATGGGAATGGGAGAGCCGATGATGAATTACAAAAATGTAGTGGAAGCCATCAGAAAAATCACCCAGCCGGAAGGTTTGGGAATGTCACCGAGAAGAATTACCGTTTCTACATCCGGAATTCCGAAGATGATCAAAATGCTGGCAGACGACGAACTTCGTGTAAAACTGGCCCTTTCACTTCACTCAGCCATTGAGTCTAAACGTAATGAGATCATGCCTTTCTCTGATAAATTCCCGTTGACGGATATTATGGAGGCCCTTCAATATTGGTATCAGAAAACTGGTTCAGTGATTACTTTTGAATACTGTGTATGGAAAGGAATCAATGACGGTGATGAAGACATCAAAGCTTTAATCAGATATTGCAAACAGGTTCCTTCCAAAGTAAATCTTATCCAGTATAATCCTATCGGAGACGGAAAGTATGACCAGTGTAACAAGCAGGCGGAAGACAATTATGTACGTCAGCTGGAAAACGCTGGAATTACCGTAATGATCAGAAAAAGCCGTGGTGGAGATATCGATGCCGCTTGCGGACAGCTGGCCAATAAAGCAACTGATTAAAATTTCCTTAAAAAACTCAAAATTTTCCTTAAAATTTTCCTAAAACCCTACCTTTACATAAAGCAAAAAAGTTTATTATGGACTTCTTTATGGGCGAGGACGGGCTGGAAAACGTTTATGCATGGTCTATTCCGGTTCATGCTGCCGTTATATTGGCAGAAATGATTTACAGTCACGTTTCTGAAGCTAAACTGTACAACGGAAAAGATGTAGCAACCAGCATTTATCTCGCTCTAATGAACTTCGGTTTGGATCTGATCATGAAGGCTTTTGCTATGGGAGTGATGTTTTTCTTCTACAACCATAGGCTTTTCTCCTGGGATTTTACAGTGTGGTACTGGCTCATTTGCTTTGTAATTACAGATTTTGCCTATTATGTGCTGCATTATGTAGATCATCATTCCCGGGCGTTCTGGGCGGTTCATATTACCCATCACAATTCAGAATATTTTAATTTAACAACAGGGTTCAGAAGTCCCGTACTTCAACCTTTGTACAGATATCTTTATTTTTCCCCGCTTGCTTTTTTAGGCTTCAATCCGTGGCATATTATGGTGGTTTATGCGATAGGGCAGGTATATGGAACATGGGTGCATACGCAGACCGTGAAAACCATGGGCATTCTGGAATATATTCTGGTAACCCCTTCCCATCACAGGGTGCATCACGCCTGCAATATCAAGTATCTGGACAGAAATATGGGAATGTGTCTGATCATTTGGGATAAAATCTTTGGAACCTTTGAAAAAGAAGACCCAAATGTACCCGTTAAATATGGAATATATCCCAAAATGCCTGACAATAAACCGGACACCGTTCTTCTGTACGAATGGAGAAAGATATGGAAAGATATCAAACAGCCAGGCTTAAAAATTTCTGACAGGATTAATTATATCTTCAATTCCCCGGGCTGGAGACATGATGGAACCGGAAAAACGGTGAGACAATATCAGAAAGACCATTTAAAGAAGCAGGCTAAAAGACAGGAGCAGAAGCAAAAAATGAAATCTGCATGATCAATAAATGTTTTTTTTAGTCAACCACAAAAGATGCAAAAGTTTTTAAACACTTAAATTTATTTGAAGTTTAAATTCATACTGCAAAAAAGTGCACTTAAGTTTTTAAAAAAAAATCAAAGATTTTATCCAGAATATATTAATGAAAATCTGCGCCATCTGTGAAATCTGCGTGAGATAAAGAGATTGAACCATTAAGGTTGCTTTAAGTTTTTAAGAATATTAAGGAGAGCTTCGCTTTTTTAAGAGATACGGCTAAAAAAACATTTGATTTTTCTTAACTATTCTTATCATCTTCACTACTTTTAATGGTTAAAAAAAATAAATTTTCTAAATCTGATTTTCGTGATGAATACTATTGAATGGATGATCATTCCTATCCTCTGAAGGGTGGCGAAGATTCAAAGTGGTTCCCAAAAACAAAACGCTTCTAACTTTTCTCAATTCCCCTTAAACCCTTATTTTTGCTCTATGAAAAAACTCATTCTTCTAGCTGCCATTATTATTTTTCAATCGTCATTCTCACAAAGAACGGAGTCTTTGAAGATAAGAAAATTCAGGATAGGCTATTTGGATGATAAGATTCAAGAGACCTCAGGACTGAGTATTTTGAATGGTAAATTGTATACGTTCAATGACAGCGGAAATGCTCCGGAACTTTTTGAATTGGATGAAACTTCCGGCATGATCAAAAATACATTGACCATCAATGCTAAAAATAAAGACTGGGAAGCTTTAACCAATGACGGGAAGAATTTCTACATCGGTGATTTCGGTAATAATGGAGGAACAAGAAGAGATCTGGAGATCTATACACTTCCTTTTGAAAACAACGAAGCAAATAATGATTCCATCACAAAAATTTCCTTCTACTACCCGGAACAGACGGAATTTATCCCACAATACACGAATAATGATTTTGATGCCGAAGCCATGATCTATCTCAACGGAAAACTGCATCTGTTTTCCAAAGAATGGAAATCAAAATCAACCTCTCACTATATCATTGACCCAACAATCGCTGAAAAACAAAAAGCAGAGAAAATCGAATCGTATAAAACGAATTTCGTGGTAACAGATGCTGCTTATTTTGAAAAGAAATTATATCTGGTAGGGTACACGAAGAGAACAGAGGTTTTTCTGAATATTTTTACAGAAACAGAACCTGGAATATTTTTTACAGAAACTCCGAAACACTATTATTTGGGAAGTGCTCTGACAGTAGGGCAGATTGAAGGTATTGTCGTGAATGAAAAGGGAATCTATATTTCAGGGGAGAAATTCAAATCGGCACTGGGAAGTTCAAAGCCAGCACTGTATTTTATTCCGAAAGAAGAACTGAAAGATTAAATATTTTTATGGTAAAATGAACCTAGATCATATATTTGGCTGATAATAGTTATTAAATATTTGATTTTAATGAAAAAACAGTACCTTAAATGATGGTTGTTTAGAATTATTCATATATTAGTGACACAAATATAAAATTAATACTTATGAAAAATTTAAAGAAAGTGTCAAGAGAAAATTTGAAAACAATCAAAGGAGGACTTAAATACTGTGGTGGTGGAGAACCATGTGGAAAAGGCTGGTGTTGTGCAGGAAGTAGCTGCAGACCTATCACTTCTCCTTACTGTGCAGACCTAATAATCGAGTAAGAAATTATTTGCTTTCAAGATAAAGCCCCTGCCTATGACAGGGGCTATTTTTTGTTTTAAAAATACATTCAGATTAAAAATACTGGTAATACAGGGAATAAATGTTAATTTAACAAAGGCATGCATCAAACAATAATTGATTAGTTTTCCATATATTTGCTAATCGAAAAATGTCCTGAAAGTACACCATATAGATTTAAATAATACATTCTGTAGGGGTCTGTAAGGTTGAAAATAAATACTTTATTAAATAGTAGTGAACATCGTAGAAGAAATCAAACGACCGATCAATGAGGAAATGAAACTTTTCGAGCAGAAGTTTTATGAATCGATGCAGAGTAAAGTGCCTTTATTGGATAAAGTAACCCGTTTTATAGTTACAACCAAAGGTAAGCAGATGCGTCCCATGTTCGTATTTCTCTGCGCAAAACTGGTAGGAGAGGTCACTGAAAAAACGTACCGTGGAGCTTCCATGATCGAACTGATCCATACTGCCACTCTGGTGCATGACGATGTCGTAGATGAAAGCTTTAAACGCCGTAATTTCTTTTCAATCAATGCTTTGTGGAAAAATAAAATTGCGGTATTGGTAGGGGATTATCTTCTGTCAAAATCAGTATTACTTTCTACAGATCATAAAGATTATGACCTTTTGGGTGTGATCTCAAGAACAATCCGTGAAATGTCCGAAGGTGAACTTCTTCAACTTGAAAAGGCCAGAAAACTGGATATCACGGAAGATGTATACTATGAAATCATCCGTCAGAAAACAGCAACACTGATTGCAGCGTGTTGTGAAATAGGTGTTCTTTCCAATAATGCCGATGAAGATCTGGCCAACAAGATGATGAACTTCGGAACCTACACCGGAATGGCCTTCCAGATCAAGGATGACCTTTTCGATTACTTAAGTTCCAATGTCATCGGAAAACCTGTAGGCATTGATATCAAGGAGCAGAAAATGACGCTTCCTCTGATCCATACTTTAAAAATGGCCGGCGAAAAAGAAAGAAAATACTATTTCAACACGATTAAGCGTCACAATAACGATCCGAAACGTGTGAAGGAGCTTATAGACTTCGTTAAAAATTCGGGAGGCATGGATTACGCGATTCAGGTGATGAAAGACTTCCAACAGAAGGCTAAAGACATTCTTAATGAATTTCCAGACTCGGAAGCCAAAAAATCACTCCATAGTATGCTGGATTATGTGATTGAACGAAAATTTTAAAACGACAAATTACCATAAATAAAAAATCTGAGCGCCTCAAAGCACTCAGATTTTTTTTGATATAAACGGTAAATCTATATTTTCTGTACCGTAACATTCGTAACATTTCCGCTTCCCGTACTTCCTGTTTCAGTAGCCAAAACAGTGGCATTTTGATTGGGAGCTGCAGTGAAACGAACCTGATAACCTGCTGTTGGTATGATCAGTAATGTGGTATAGTTCATTAATTCTCCAATATTTCCCGAGTTAGCAGAGGCATTATAATGGCTGCCCCTTCCCAGATAATCTGCGTCCGGAACAGGTCTTATTCCCAACACTAATTGGGTTCCTGCTGCCATATTCGTGAAACTGGCCTGTAGGGTTACCAGATAATTTCCTGCCTGATTAAATGTTAAAACACCTGTTGAAGTATTGTAACTGTAGTAAGGAGAAGTAGCCAGCGGTCCGGAGAATACTAAAGTGGCAATGGTAGTCGTTGCTAAACTTTGGCTCGCTGCAAGACGGGCATGAAATAAAGAATACGAATTAAAGTTAATGGTCTTTAAAACACCTGTAGCATCAGCTACTACAACTCTGTCCGTACCACCGATCCCTACGTTGGTATTGATGTTTCGGATACGGGCATTTCCGGTAATGATATCCAGTTTTTCAGTAGGAGCAGTAGTTCCAATCCCTACATTGCCGGTATTGGTCACGGTAAAATCATTAGCCTGTTGAGTAGCGGAAGGAACTCCGGAAGTAGGGTTGTCTTTTGCTGCGTCTACATGGAAACTGGTTTGAGGATTGGAGGTGTTGATACCCACCTGCGCGAAAGTAGCGACTGATAGTGTGAAAACACTAACAGCCGTAAGTAATTTTGTAGTCATTTGAATTTGTTTTTTTTATGAAATAATTTTCAGGGATTTCAATTCTCAAATAGCATACCACAAAATTGTAAATATTGAAAAATTTTAAGCTAATTTATTATGTAAAACGTAATTCATCACTTTTTTGCTGTGTGACACTGAATTTCATTCTGGCCAATAAAAAATAATCTAGAAAAATTTAGGCTACAATATTTTTATAGTGACAATAATAACCGCTAAGACGACGCAAAATAAAGCGATTAAAAATAAATAATCCGCAATAGTCTCATATTTGGTTTCCCGCTTTTCATTTTGGGTTCTGATAGCCAGAAAAGAAAAAAAACAGCTGCAGGCAAAAAGAATACACGCAAGTCCCGCGAATTCATCTAAATGAGTATGCTCACTCATTTTAGTAATTTTCAGTGATGTAATGATAATCAGGGAAAAACCTAAAAGGTTGCTTGATGCATTGAGGATATGGGGCGACTTTTTTTCCATCATTTACAATTTTTTACAATATAAAACACATTTTTTTTATTATCAAATTTTTAAAAAAGATTATTGAAAATTAAAATTAATTTAAAAATTGTATATTAGCGCCATACTTGAAGAATAAAAAACTTTTATATCTAGCTATGCAGACAACCTATATTGAAACACAGCAAATTTCTTTCCAGGATTTTAAAAATCAGATACTTGAGGATTATAGATTAGGAAGGATATCGCGCGAGATGTCTTATCTTGGAAGAAGAGAAGTGCTTACAGGAAAAGCTAAATTCGGAATTTTTGGGGACGGTAAAGAACTTCCTCAGCTTGCGATGGCGAAAGTTTTCAGAAATGGAGACTTCCGTTCAGGATATTACAGGGATCAGACTTTTGCATTGGCAGCAGATGCGTTAACGGTTGAGAGCTTTTTCGCGCAGCTTTATGCAGATACAAGCGTGGAAAGAGAGCCGGCATCCGCAGGAAGACAGATGAACGGACACTTCGCTACCAGAAGTTTAAATGAAGACGGAAGCTGGAAAGATCTTATGGCACAGAAAAATATCTCTTCAGATATTTCTCCTACTGCCGGACAGATGCCTAGATTATTAGGATTGGCTCAGGCTTCTAAAGTGTATAAAAGTGTAAAATTCGAAGGTTCTGAAAAGTTCTCCAAAGAAGGTAATGAAATAGCTTTCGGAACCATTGGGGATGCGTCTACCGCAGAAGGACATTTCTGGGAAACATTGAATGCAGCGTGTGCGCTTCAGGTTCCTATGATCGTTTCTATCTGGGATGACGGGTACGGAATTTCTGTTCCTACTAAAAATCAGAGAGCAAAAGCTGACATTGCAGAAATGTTAAGCGGTTTCCAAAGAAAAGAAGGTGAGAACCAGGGATGTGAAATCATTCAGGTGAAAGCATGGGATTATCCTGCATTATTGGATGCTTATGCAAGAGCAGAGCAGTTTGCAAGAATGGAGAGCGTTCCTGTGGTGGTTCATGTGATTGAAGTGACACAACCTCAAGGTCACTCTACTTCAGGATCTCACGAACGATATAAAAATGAAGAGCGTCTTTCATGGGAATCTCAGTTTGACGGATTGGTAAAATTCAGAGAATGGGTTTTAAATTATTCAATCGAAATTGAAGGAAAAGAAGAAATTATTGCTTCAGTTGAAGAATTGGATGCCATTGATGAAGAAGCAAAAAAAATAGTAAAAGCAGGGCAGAAAAATGCCTGGGAAAATTATCAGAAGACTATTACCGATTTGATTCAGTCTGTTCTTCCGTTAGTGGAAAACCTTAAAGGTCAGAATGCTGAAATTGAAGGATATATCAGTCAGTTCAATAAATTGGTTTCCAAAGCCAAAAAAGATGTTTTCCACCTGATTAGAAAAGCTTTATTGGCCACAAGAGGAACGAATTCTGCGGAAAGAACCCAATTGATGCAGAAATACAATGAAGTTTTTGAAATAGAAAAAGACAACTATTCTTCCCACTTATATTCTCAGTCTCAGTGGAAAGCTGAAAACGTAAAAGAGATCGCTCCTGTTTTCTCAGAAAATTCTGAAGAAGTAGACGGAAGAGTGGTGGTAAGAAATAATTTTGACAAAATTTTCGAAAAATATCCTGAAACTTTAGTATTTGGTGAAGATGCCGGTAATATCGGTGACGTTAACCAAGGGCTTGAAGGAATGCAGGAAAAATATGGTGAAGTACGTGTAGCAGATACCGGAATCCGTGAAGCTACCATTCTTGGCCAGGGTATTGGTATGGCGATGAGAGGTTTGAGACCTATCGCTGAGATCCAGTACTTAGATTATATTTTATACTGTTTACAGGGAATGAGTGATGACTTAGCAACTGTTCAATACAGAACAAAAGGAGGCCAGAAAGCACCTGTAATCATCAGAACAAGAGGTCACAGACTGGAAGGTGTATGGCATTCAGGTTCTCCAATGGCGGGAATCCTGAACCTTTCTAAAGGGATCTTGGTATTGGTACCGAGAAACTTAACGAAAGCTGCCGGATTCTACAATACAATGCTTCAGAGTGATGATCCTGCCGTGATTGTTGAGTGTCTGAACGGATACAGATTAAAAGAAAAGCAGCCTGATAACTTAGGTGAGTTCACTGTTCCTGTCGGAAAAATTGAAGTGACAAAAGAAGGAAAAGATGTTACTCTAGTGACTTACGGTTCTACATGGAGAATTGTAATGGATGCAGCGGAAGAACTTGAAAAATTAGGAATCTCTGCAGAAGTTATTGACGTTCAGTCTTTAATTCCATTCGATTTAACCAACGAAATTGCTGAAAGCGTGAAGAGAACGAACAGATTAGTCGTGATCGACGAAGATGTGGAAGGCGGTACTTCAGCGTTTATTCTTCAGCAGATTCTTGAGAAGCAGAAAGCATTCAGATACCTGGATTCAGATCCGTTGACGATTGCAGCCAACGATCACAGACCTGCTTATGCAAGTGACGGAGATTATTTCAGCAAGCCATCTTCAGATGATATGGTAGAAAGAATCTACGCCATGTTCAATGAAACAAACCCTCAGAAATATCCTGCGATATTCTAATTGGGATTTTAGATAAAATGAAACCGCTTTCTTTGGGAAGCGGTTTTTTTGTTCATTTTTATTAAAACAACATAATTGTAAATTAATGAAATTCAGATTTTTATATTTCTTTTTTATATGGGTATTGATAAATTGTAAAAATGATAAAAAAGAAATTTTGTCAGCCGATAGAGAAGCTCCTCTAGGTTGGATCTACTTAAAAATGTATGATGATGAAAGTTTTGAATTTATCTCCCAGGGAATGATGCGGGATAAAGATATTTATGTGGGAAATTATAAATTAAAGCATGATACTCTTTATTTTAAGTATAAAGATTCAATTCCTAAAGTAGGCTCAAAAGCGATCATACAAAAAGGATTTGTTAATTATCTGAATGGAAATTATTCAGAAAGTCTTCACGTTAAATTAAATAATCTTCCGGTTAGTAAATAAAGGCTAAAATCAAACTTCAGCAGCTTTTTTCATTTTACTATCAAGCACATTGCAATCCTTATCATACTGCACCTCCTTATTATCAAACTTCGCTTCCCATTCTTCCAGCAAATATAAAATCGGCAACAATGCCAATCCCTTTTCTGTCAACGAATATTCAACCCTCGGAGGAAGTTCTTTGAACTCTTCTCTTATGATCAATCCGTCATTCTGCATTTCTTTTAACTGATCAGTCAGTACTTTCCTTGAGATTACATTAATCCGTACGGCAAGTTCTCCAAATCGAAGTTTACGGTCTTTAATCACCAATACAATGATTGGTTTCCACTTGCTTCCTAACGCAGACATTGCTTTGCCCAGAGGACAGCTGTATTTCATCAATTCACTCTTTACCATACGTTGTTACTTTTAAGTTACTAATGTAAGTTACTGCGAAGTTACCACTTTTTTCTGACAAGAGATACAAATACGAACTATTATTAGTTACTTTGTGTAACAATTATAAAATACCCATTTAAAAATGAGCACAGAATCATTATTTAAACCTTTTGTTTACAAAAATCTGGAACTTAAAAACAGAATCGTAATGGCGCCTATGACCAGAGCACAGTCTGATAATGGAGTTCCTACTCAAAATATCGCAGAATATTATGCAAGAAGAGCCGCTTCTGATGTTGGATTAATTCTTTCTGAAGGAACCGTAATCAACAGAACCGCCTCTAAAAATATGCAGAATATCCCGGACTTCTATGGAAATGAAGCTTTGGCCGGCTGGAAAAACGTGATCAATGCCGTTCATCAGCATGGCGGAAAAATGGGACCTCAGATCTGGCACGTAGGAGATACCAGATCATCCGAAGACTATCCGTTAGCTCCAATGGAGAAAGCCTCTACCATGACTTTAGAAGATATTCAGGATACGATCGCCCAGTTCGCAGCTTCTGCAAAATCTGCAAAAGATCTTGGTTTCGACTGCCTTGAAATTCATGGCGCGCACGGTTACCTTATCGATCAGTTCTTTTGGGAAGTAACCAATACCAGAACTGATGAATATGGCGGAAAAACCATCAAAGAAAGAAACCGTTTCGCAGTGGATGTGGTTAAAGCCATAAGAGCTGCAGTAGGAGAGGATTTCACGATTATTCTTCGTCTATCCCAATGGAAGCAGCAGGATTACAGCAGCAGATTAACTGCCAATCCAGCGGAAATGGAAGAGTGGTTATTGCCGTTAAAAGAAGCCGGAGTAGATATTTTCCACTGTTCACAGCGTCGTTTCTGGGAACCGGAATTTGAAGGTTCTGATTTAAATTTTGCAGGTTGGGCTAAAAAAATTACAGGACAGCCAACAATCACGGTAGGTTCTGTAGGATTGAAAGGAGATTTCATGAGTGCCTTTGCAGGTCAGGGAACAGAGAAAGCAGACCTTACGGAACTGATCAGAAGACTGGATAATCAGGAATTTGATCTGGTAGCGGTAGGACGTGCACTTTTACAGGATCCACAATGGGTTCACAAAATAAAAACCGGAAATACAGAAGAGCTTTTAGACTTTTCAGCGGAAAGCATGGCGAAACTGTATTAAAAGGTGAATGGTCAATTGTGAATTCGCTTCGCTGTCAATTTTTAATTTTATAAAAGAATTGGCGGGGGTATCATTCACTTGCGTAGCAAAATTGACCATTGACCACTCACTTTTAAACAATACAAATTTTCTTTAATTTATATTTAATTTTCACCTATTTATTTAAAAGAAACCCGCTTTCAGAACTTCTGGAAGCGGGTTTTGATTGGTGTTAATCAGGACATTCCTCAGTAACAGGAGTGCATCTCCAACGCACTGGAGATCCATTTTTAGGGGGTATAAGGCACGCAATAGTTCCGTCCGGACATTCCGGTGCATTTCCGCCATTAATTTCCTTTAAATCTGATTTTTTTAATTTCTTTAGATTTTTCATACTTTAATTTGTTGATTCTTTACGTGTGTACTATTTAGGACATCCTACCCCTGGCTCACATGACCAGTAACTTGGAATATCACCGTTACGACGATGATAACATGCTGTTGTTCCTTCCGGGCATTCTGGTGCATTTCCACCATTAATTTTCTTCAATTCTGACTTGGCTAATTTTTTTAAATTTTTCATACGTAATAATTTGTTGAATATTAAAAGTAAAATATTTTCACCACACAGCGAAATATTTGCATGAAAAAATATGATTACTAGAAAAAACAACCGCGCTCCAAAAATTTTTGGAGCGCGGTTTTAACAGATTTAAATATCTAAAATTACCGCAGTGAACGGTAACAGTGATTTTGTATTATAAACCAATATTTTTAGTAGGCTTCAACTGTTTAAGAATACTTTTTGGAACCGCATTCTTATGGATAAGGATCGCGGTTGATTTGTATTCTACATAAGGTCTTGTTACGTAAAGATAACCCTCGAAATCATTGGTTACGCCCCAGGAGTTTTTAACCATATAATATTCTTTTCCGGTCTGGTCTTTCGCCAATCCTACGATATGCATACCGTGATCATCCGTGGTAGAAAGGTTGTTAAGCGCTTTCTGACGCATATCTTCGGTAATAGTTTTATCTTTCTTCGGCTCAGTGAACAGCGTTTGCTTGTTTTCAGCAGTGATCCCATTCAAATCCACATCAGGAACATAAGCTACCCCGTTTTTGTATGAGAAATAAGGCTCAGAAACGTCTGTAGCCCATCCTACGGAGTATCCTTTGTTTACAGCATTGTCAATGATTGCTGTTAAATCTTTCATTGGAACATTCCAGTCAGAATCATGGCTCCAGTTATCAGGAATCGGAACTACAAATTTTTGGTAGTACGGGTAATCTTTGTATGAAGAAATTTCTATATAATCTTCAGGATTGATTCCTACCACTTCTTTAGCGAATGTTTTAGGCGTATAATTTTTTCCTTCGTAGGTAAAATTAGCAGGCACTTTTCCTAGATATTCATCCAGAATTGAATCTACGGAATCCATCCAGTTATCTGAAAGCTTTCCTTTTGAACTTGCCTGAACAAGACTGTCCAGAACTGTTTTTAATTTCCCCTGCATTTCCTTAAAATTATTAAGGCTCTGTCCGGATTTTAATCCTGTATACACATCCTGAGGTACCGCTCCGTATTTTTTGTACATATTAATCACGTCGTGCAGTTCGCCTCCGTCACCCCAGCTGATCGCTCCGCCGTTAAGGACAAATAATTTAGCTTTATCGTGGTAAGAATTTCTTGCCGTGAAAATTTCAGCCAGATCTACAGGTTTTTTACCCATTCTCTGCATTTCAGATTCAAGGAAAGAATTCCCTGAATAGCTCCAGCAGGTTCCGGATGATCCCTGGTTTTTTACTGAAGTCGCTCCTACGTCTTTTAACGCGGTGAACTGAAAATTAGCATTTTGTGATTGATTGTTCTTTAATTTGTTGATCAAGTCATCTTGGGCAAACATCATACTTCCTGCAGACAAAACAAAAAGTAATGAGGCAATTTTGGTATTTTTCATTACTATAAAAAGATTATTTATACGAATAGTCGTTCCTATTAAAGATTTGTTACAAAGGGAAAAGTTAAATTTGAAAGTGAAAAAAGTTGAAAAAAAAGAAATTAAACGAAGCTGTTTGGGTATCAGTTTATTCACTATTTTGCCTTTTTACAAAAAAATATTTAAAATGTTTCCAACCTGTCTCAAAGTTGATGCATCTATAAGAGTATAAAGCCTGACTATGGAAAGAGAATTACTAATAGAATGCCAACGTAACAGCCGCAGTGCACAGCGGAAGGTCTACGAGAAAATGGCGGGCAAGCTGTACTCAGTCTGCAGACGCTACCTGAAAAATGATGAAGATATTGAAGAAGTATTGGCCGATACGTTCTACAAAATATTCACGAAGATCAGCCAACTCCAGAATGTGGACACTTTCGAAGGTTGGGCCAGAAAAATTGCTGTCAATGAATGCCTTCAGAAATTAAGGGCCACCAAAACACAGTTCGTCTCTATGGATGACAGTTTTGCAGAAACATCCGGAACCTTATCCGAAAGCATTTCGTTTGAGAAAGATATCCTGAGCCTGCTGAACTTTCTTCCGGAAGGCTGCAGAGCCATATTCAACCTGTTTGCGATTGAAGGATATCCACATAAGGAAATTGCTTCCATGCTTTCTATAAGCGAGGGAACTTCTAAATCCCAGCTCAATTTTGCAAGGAAAAAACTACAGGAACTTTTGGTTAATCAGAACATTTAAATTTTAGGCAATGGAAAACAATCACGACATAGATAAAAAATTCAATGATGCTTCTAAGCTTTCAGAAGAACCCACCGTTTTTCCGGGTTTTGATAAAGTCTGGGCAAAAGTTGAAGAAAAATTAGATGAAAAAGTAGAGAAAAAAAGAGTACTGCCGGTGTGGTTTCCTTATGGAATCGCGGCAAGTTTAATCATTGGATTGGGGGCATTTTATTTTATCAGTAAAGATAAAACTACTGAAAACCCGAAACCTGTAATCGTAGAAAACAGGACTGAAAATCGTTCTGAAAAGAATAATATCCAGACAGTAGACAGTACAGTAAAAGCCAATATAGAAAAAGAAATAGAACTAAAACCTGTGCAGCCCGTACTTGCTTATGAACCCGTAGCGCCCATAAGTTTAGACAAGCCAAGAACCATTTCTTGCGAACTCCCTGAACCGCCAGAGGAATATAAATATTCCAGACAAGGAAAAAGAGATACTTTAAGAGAAACAAGGATAGAAGAAGTCGTGATGACTGGTTCTATGGGGCTGAAAAAAAAGGTGAGCTCAGTAACTTCATCAAGCACGATGGTTGCTTCTATAGATAATGGAGCTGGAAGACCATCGGTACTGGCTTCTTTAAGTGGTAAAGTAGCCGGAATATCTGTTTCGTCAGGAAAACATTCAGAAATTCGTATAAGAGGGGCTAAAAGTATGAGCGTCGATAAAGCATTATTCGTGGTAGATGGAGTGGTATTTGGCGGAGAATCAAAAGTGCTGAACTCATTGGATCCCAGCAATATTAAGGAAATAAAAGTCTTAAAAGGATCGGCAGCTACGGCTTTATATGGCAGTAAAGCCAGCAATGGAGTCATTATAGTGACCACCCGCGGCCTGTCAAAATCCGACCTTGAAAAACTTAAAGAAGAAGCCTTAAAAAAAACGGAAGAAGTCATTAAAGAAGAAGATAAAGATCTTCCGAAAGCAGGACTACTAACCGCCGGGGAAGTCAATGATTTCTCAAAATGGGAGTACTGGAAAGACATCGCAGTTCCTACGCTTGACGAATATAAAAACATATGGAAGTTCTTTCCTGACAGAAGGGTTTCCGTGCAGTTAGTCAATAAAGGCAGAAAACCAGTAATAGGAGAAAAAGTAAAACTTCTCAACGATAAAAAAGAGGTCATCTGGGAAGCGGTTTCCAATAATTTAGGAAATGCAGAATTGTGGATAGAACCTATGAAAGGCAGTAATCCAATTTTCGGAAAATATTATTTAGCTGATGGCTCAGGACAAATTATCAGTACGAATATCAGAGATTTTAAAAATGGACAGAATCTGGTGATGATGGACAGAGCCTGTGTTACCAAACGGAATCTGGATCTTGCATTTGTAGTGGATGCTACAGGCTCTATGGGAGACGAAATTTCATATCTGCAGTCTGAACTCCTTGATGTCTTAAAAAAGGTGGAAAGCAATCTTAAAAATACAACGGTGCGGTACGGATCCGTCTTTTACAGAGACCAGGGTGACGATTATGTGACCAGAAAATTTGACTTTTCGGATAAAGCTGAAGAACTAGTCAGTTTCATTAAAAAACAAAATGCAGGGGGAGGTGGAGATACACCTGAAGCGGTTGTGGAAGCCATGCAGGTGTCTATCGATGAACTGAAATGGAGCAATGAAAATTCAGCCAAAATCATGTTTTTGATTCTTGATGCACCTCCGCATCATTCAGAGGAGAATATCAGTAAACTTTATGAGAAAATAAAACTGGCCTCCAAAAAAGGGATTACTGTAATTCCTCTGGCAGCCAGCGATACTGATAAACAGACGGAATATTTGATGAGAACATTTGCTTTACTGACGAACGGGACCTATACTTTTCTAACCAACGACAGTGGTATTGGTAATGACCATATAAAACCTACCATTGATTCCTATGAAGTAGAAAAGCTGAATGCATTGTTATTAAGATTGATTCTTCAGAGAGCAACACTTCCGGAATGCAATGACGGAATTTCAAATGATCATCTGAACAAAAAACTTGAAACAGAAGTTAATAACCAGCAGGAATCCAAAACGGTGATCTTCCCGAATCCCACTAAAGGGATCATCAATATCAAATCCAGATATGCCATAGACGAACTGTTCGTTTATGATCTGGCAGGAAAGATCATTATGAGAAAAGAGAAACTTGAAGAAGGTAAAAACACAATCGACATTACTTCCTATCCACAGAGTATTTATCTCTTAAGATTGAGATCTGGAGAGCAATGGGAAACCTTTAAAGTGATCAAAAATTAACGTATTGGAAAAAGAAATTTCTCCGGAAATTCCATTAGAATGTTATTAAATAAAAATAGAAGATAGAGGTATTGTTTTTAAGCAGTGCCTCTTTTGTTTTTATAAATTTTACCCAATCAGAAAGTGACGATTTATTCTACCAAAAAAACAAAGTGTATTAAGATGAATACACATACCCGTAATTTCTATCAATTTTATAAGATAAAATAAACATTTATACGTGAAAATTGAATGAAGTGGCTATTTGTTATTGAATAAATTCATCAATATATTGTTTAATGGAGTATTTTATTT
Organism: Chryseobacterium sp. OV279; assembly: GCF_900128945.1. Taxonomy (GTDB): domain Bacteria; phylum Bacteroidota; class Bacteroidia; order Flavobacteriales; family Weeksellaceae; genus Chryseobacterium. Next base: position 1,424,710 of record NZ_FQUD01000001.1, read on the forward strand.
TTCATAAAATATTTTATATTATTTAATGTTTGTTTAATTAAATTAATAATATTGTTAATAAATATGTATTATTTCTTTTTTATATTTGCGAAACAAATTTGAAAATATAAATGTTATTTAATTCCCTTTCATTTGCCCTGTTTTTCCCTGTTATATTCTGCCTTTACTGGATGATAAATAAAAGTTTGAGATGGCAAAATATTCTACTTCTTATTGCAAGCTTTTATTTTTATTCATGTTGGGACTGGCGGTTTTTGTTTCTTTTGATGTTTTCCATCGGATTGGATTATTTTTCAGGAATTAAGATTGAAAATAGTAAAAATAATAGGGAAGCCAAGTTTTGGCTGACTTTAAGTATTGTCATTAATTTAGGATTTCTGGGCTTTTTTAAATATTACAATTTCTTTATTGAAAGCTTTGCAGAGTTTCTGTCAAATTTCGGATTCAAAGTGAATATCTGGTTGCTTAACATCATACTTCCTGTAGGGATTTCATTTTATACTTTTCATGGTCTTTCATATGTGATTGATATTTATAAGAAAAGGATAAAGGCTGAGCGCAATTTTGTAGACTATAGCTTATTTGTAAGTTTTTTTCCCTTGCTGGTAGCCGGTCCTATTGAAAGAGCAACACACTTATTACCCCAGATCAAAGTTCAGAGAAGATTTAGCTATGAAAATGCAGTAAGCGGATTGCGGCAAATCCTTTGGGGACTGTTTAAAAAAATTGTGATTGCTGATCAGTGCGCCATTTATGTAAATGATATTTTTGGTCATCATCAGGAACTGTATGGCAGTACGTTGGCTATTGGTGCTGTTCTTTTTGCATTTCAGATCTATGGGGATTTTTCGGGATATTCAGACATTGCATTGGGAACGGCGAGGCTTTTGGGATTTGATTTATTGAAAAACTTCAATTATCCTTATTTTTCACGTGATATTGCAGAGTTTTGGAGACGCTGGCATATTTCACTTTCATCATGGTTCCGGGACTATCTTTATATTCCCTTAGGAGGGAGCAGTGGAGGTAATTGGATGAGAATAAGGAATACATTCATTATTTTCCTTGTCTCCGGTTTCTGGCATGGAGCCAATTGGACATTTATCGTTTGGGGATTTCTAAATGCTTTATTTATTATGCCTTCAATCATCTTCAAAACCAACAGGAATAATTTAAATGTCGTTGCTGAAAGCTCCTTATTTCCCAATGTAAAAGAAATCCTGATGATGGGCTTTACGTTTGGACTTACCGTTTTCGCATGGATATTCTTCAGAGCTGACAGTGTGATGGATGCCTTGAAATACATTCGGAGAATCTGCAGTTATTCACTTTTAAAATACCCGCAGAAAGAAGTAAAATGGCTGGTGGCAATCATCCTTTTTTTTATGGCGGTAGAGTGGTTTGGAAGAAAAGATAATTTTGCCATTGAAAAGATTCATTTGGACCATAACCGATGGGTGAGATGGGGATTTTATTATATCCTTATCGGTGGTATTATTTATTTCTCGGGTGAAGAACAAATTTTTATTTATTTCCAATTCTAATGAAAAAGCTGCTGAAAAATCTCGTTTACTTCATGATTCCGGTTGTCGCTCTTTTGGTTACAATAGAGTATATGGCTGAAAGAATACCCAATGAGTACAGTGTCAAAAATGATTATTTAGATAAAAATTCCGACAGGGTAGAGGTACTATATCTGGGAAATTCTCATGTTTACTTTGGAATTAATCCGGACTACGCATTACATCAATCTTATAATGCATCCTATATATCGCAGTCACTTGATCTGGATCAGATGATTCTGGATAAATACCATTGGAAAAATCTGAAATATATCGTGATTCCTGCAGATTATGTTTCCATGTATTATACCCTGGAGACAGCGAACGATAAATGGAGAATTAAAAACTACAACTTATACTATCATTTCGGTATAGGATATAACCCGATCAATTATACCGAGATTTTTAACGGAAAGATTCAGGATCAGATAAAAAGGATTGAACATTATTATAGTCAAAATAAATACAGCATATTGAGTACTGAACTGGGATTTGGCACTGCATACCAGTCACCGTCACCGTTTGATATCAATGAAACAGCAGAAAAAGCAGCCAAGTTGCATACATTTGATATTCATTCAGAAAAGCACTTAAATAATTTTGAAATTAATAAGAAGGCATTGAATAAGATTGTAAGTTTTGCTAAAGAAAAGCAGATCAAGGTTGTTTTTCTTTCAAGTCCTGTCAGTTCTAAATATTTCCAGAATTGTGAACCCACCCAACTTGCCCGTACCATGAAGGTATATGATGATTTATTAAAAAAATACCCGGAAATATGCTCTCATATTGATTTTGTGCAAAGTCCTTATTTTAACAACAATGACTTCTACGACGGAGATCATCTGAATAATATCGGAGCAGAAAAACTAACTAAACTGGTAGAAAATAAACTCTCCAAATAATAAAACATTCAGTCACGAAGTGACGATTTACCCTAGGAGAGGACACCATCCTATCAAATCGAAAAAAAATTAGTTTTCAAAAATTATTGAAAATTCAAAAATTATAATTACATTTGTTATAGAAATTAAAGCAGGCAAAAATGAAACTCTCAGAAGCAAAAGAAAAGTACATCCAAACGTGGGGAACCTTCGCCACCAACTGGGGAATTAACCGTACGATGGCGCAGGTTCATGCATTGCTTCTGGCCACTGGAAAACCGCTTTCTACCGATGAGGTAATGGAGCAGCTGGAGATTTCAAGGGGAAATGCCAATATGAATCTCCGTGCATTGATAGACTGGGGAATTGTAAAAAAGGAATTTGTAAAAGGAGACCGGAAAGAGTATTTCGTTGCAGAAAAAGATGTCTGGTATCTGTTTAAGCAAATCACGAAAGAACGGAGAAAAAGGGAAATAGAACCTGTCATTTCTTTTCTGGAAGAATTAAAGAATATAGAAGACAAAGATTCCGATGAAGCGAAAGAATTTGTAAAGCTGATGGATGATTTCAGCTCTGTAACGGGAAAGATTAACAATATTATGGATCTGGCGATCAAAAGCGATGATCACTGGCTGGTGGGAAAAATCACTAACCTGCTAAAATAGAAGAGGATGTTATCCTTTTTTATTTGAATTTAATTTTCAAAAATTACTGAAAATATAATATTTACAAGATGTTTAATGTAGTCTCATATATCATTTTTCTTACGGTGAGTTCTTACATCACCATAGATGTCGGAAGGAGGTGCTTTCAGGCCGGAAAGATTTATCTGGAGTATCTGATTCATGATAGTGAGATGTGCCTTACCATCAACAGGATTCTTCTTGGGTGCTACTACCTGCTGAATCTGGGATATATAGCGGTCAACCTGGCATTCTGGGACCAAGTTAGCTCTATGGAAGAAGTCATTGCGGTGACTGCCATCCGTATCGGATATATTGCTTTGATCCTTTGTATACTGCATTTTATGAACATTTTCACACTTTACTTTTTAAGAAACAAATTAACATTAAAATAATACAGCTATGACCACAACAGTTTTAACCACAACGTACAATTTCTCAGCGTACATGATTTATCTTCCTATTGTAATCGCTCTTACCGTATTGGTGTCACAGTTTTTGTTCAAAAACTCAAAAACATTCATGATTGATATTTTTCATCAGAAAAAAGACATTGCAATGGCAACGAATTCCCTCTTTAAGATTGGTTTTTATCTCCTGAATATCGGATTTGCTTTATGCATTATTGAATTTTTTCAGATTGAAACCATAGAAAGACTGGTTGTCGCTTTAAGTAAAAAGATCGGAGGCTTTTCTATCTATCTGGGACTGATGATGCTTCTTAACCTTCTTCTGTTTCTGAAAGGCCGTAAACATGCTATGAACAAAGAAAAACTCATCGAAAATGAAAACACTCATCTTTAAAATCTGGATGTATATCACTTTCAGATCCAAGAATAAAAGAACCCGGGGAGATTTCTTAACCTTTTAAAATAAATGATCATGAGAACATTTGTAATAATCGACTTTTATATTCAGCTGATCATGCTGATGATTGGAATGGTCCTGGCAGGTTTTGGCGGATATAATTTCCTTTTATTCTACTATGTGACGGGTGGCGCCCAGTTGATAAGTTTTCTGATCAGACTGTTTCTGCCTATAAAGAAGTCAGTCTTCTATATCATCTACGGAATATTGATTATACCTGTTTGGACTTCTGTACTTTTAACCTATGCATCTGATGCAGATTATGATATTACTCAAATTTTGATGCCTGTTTTATTTGCTTCTCTATTTTACAGCCCGGTGATGGCCATGATCTACATCTATGATTATTATAAAGTTTACAAATCTTATCCATAAACCTAGATACATCTAAAAACAACAGAATGACTACAATTTATTTAGAAACACCAATCAAAGCAGATATTCATAAAGTTTTTGATTTGGCAAGAGATATTGATCTTCATCAAAAATCAACTGGGAAAACCAATGAAAAAGCAATAGCAGGAAGAACTTCCGGACTTATTGAAGAAAATGAAACGGTGACCTGGCGGGCCAGACATTTAGGCGTTTATCAGACACTGACAACAAAAATTATAAGTATGGAGAAAGCGGTCCAGTTCACAGATGTAATGCTTAAAGGGGCATTTAAAACAATGAAACATCAGCATATTTTTAAAGAAAGAGACGGAAATACAGTCATGATTGATCTATTTGAATTCGAATCTCCTTTTGGAATAATCGGAACGTTTTTCAATCATATTTTCCTTAAAGATTATATGAGAAAATTCTTAATAGAAAGAAACGAACTCATAAAGAAAACCGCGGAATCAGTTAATAATACGCAGTAAACTCATACCTTTCAATGAAGTTAAGGCTAAGATTAAAAGGTGATAATAAAAGGCTGCCGAATCCAAACATTCAAAACCAATAACCCATAAATCCGTACGCATCCCAAACTCTAAAACTCTAAAACGCTCCAACTCTCAAACTCAGAACCCCACCAAAAAAACAACAAAATGAACTTCCTGCAAGCCGAATGGCGAAAACTAGCCATAATCAATTACGACATAGACCCTGAGATTTTATTGAAATATCTCCCTGAAGGAACTGAGCTGGATTTCTATCAAGGAAAGTGCTATGTAAGTCTGGTTGGATTTATGTTTTTAAACACGAAATTACTTGGACTTTCTATTCCGTTTTACCGGAATTTTGAAGAGGTTAATCTAAGATTTTACGTTAAAAAGAAAGAAAAAAATACATGGAAAAGAGGTGTTGTTTTTATTAAAGAGATCGTTCCTAAATATGCGCTTAGTTTTGTAGCCAATTCATTTTATAAGGAAAATTATATAACAATGCCTATGAATAATGAGATCAGATTGAATGGGGATGAACTGACGGTAAAATACGAATGGAAAGATAAAAGCTGGCATTCCATCCAAATAACGGCTGATAGTAAAGCTTTGCCGATGGAAGATGATTCAGAATTTGAATTCATTACCGAACATTATTTTGGATTCACCAAAAGAGAACATAAAACTTCTGAATATGAAGTCTGCCACCCGAAATGGGAACATTATCCGGTTAAAGATTACCAGCTGGATATTGAATTCAATGCCCTCTACGGGAAAGAATTTCAGTTCCTTAATGAGCAGAAACCAATCTCTGTCATGCTGGCAGAAGGGTCTGAAATTGAAGTGAAAACAAAGAAATACCTCATGTGATCTTTTCACCACAAAAGGGACAAAAGTTTTTAAACACGTTTTAATTAAAGCTGAAAACTGAATCCATTAAAGTTCATATAATTTGAAGAAATTATAAATGAAATTGGCACGAGACAACCCAGCCACAACGTGGCGATTTAGCCAAAGATAGGATGCAGTCCTATCAAAAGTATATCATAAAATCTGCTAGACAACCAGGCACAACCGGGCGATTTAGCCAAAGATAGGATGCAGTCCTATCAGAAGTATATCATAAATCTGCTAGACAACCAAGTACAACCAGGTGATTTACCCCAAGATAGGATGCAGTCCTGTCAGATTAAAATTAAGGTTTGCCGATTAAAGAAAGGATGTTTAAATTAGCAAAAACGAACCTTGTATGCTCATTAAACAGAAAACGAAAAACCTTTTCCTGTCCACTTTTTTTATATCCTCAGCCTGTTTTTCGCAGGCGCATAATGTTTCTGCAGGCTATCAAAAGCCGGACGATCCGCTCGTCGTTCAGAATCTGGAAGAGTGGCAGGACCTTAAATTCGGACTGTTTATGCATTGGGGAACCTACAGCCAGTGGGGAATTGTGGAAAGCTGGAGCCTTTGTCCGGAAGATGAATCCTGGACACAGAGAAAACCGGAACATGGGAAATCTTACAATGAATATGTAAAGAACTATGAAAATCTTCAGACAACTTTCAATCCGGTAGAATTTAATCCTCAGAAATGGGCTGATGCTACTAAGAAAGCCGGAATGAAGTATGTGGTTTTCACCACGAAGCATCATGACGGTTTCACGATGTTCGATACCAAAGAATCTGATTATAAAATTACTTCTCCCAAAACTCCTTTCTCAAAAAATCCGAAAGCGGATGTTACCAGAGAAATCTTCAATACTTTTAGAAAAGATGGGTTTAAAATCGGAGCCTATTTTTCAAAGCCTGACTGGCATTCTGAAAATTACTGGTGGCCGTACTTTCCACCAAAAGATAGGAATGTCAACTATGACCCGAAGAAATACCCTGAAAGATGGAATAACTTTAAAAAATTCACTTTTAATCAGCTGAACGAGATCACGTCCAATTATGGGAAAATCGATATTCTTTGGCTGGATGGGGGTTGGGTACGTCCTTTTAAAACCATCGATCCTTCTGTGGAATGGCAGAGAACCATCAAAGTGGAACAGGATATTGATATGGATAAAATAGGGACCATGGCCAGAAAGAACCAACCGGGAATTATTGTGGTAGACCGTACCGTACCTGGAAAGTGGGAGAACTATGTAACTCCTGAACAGGCAGTTCCGGAACATGCCCTTTCTATTCCCTGGGAGAGTTGCATCACAATGGGAGACTCTTTTTCCTATGTTCCCAATGATAACTATAAATCTTCCCAGAAAATCATAGAAACCCTTATAAAAATTATCTCAAGAGGTGGAAACTACCTGATGAATATTGCTCCAGGTCCCAATGGAGATTATGATCCGATTGTGTATGAAAGATTAAAAGAAATTTCCAATTGGATGGATAAAAATCAGTCAGCGGTTTTTGCAACCAGAAGTGCAGAGCCTTATCACGACGGAAATTTTTATTATACCCAATCAAAAGATGCTAAAACATTGAATGTTTTCCATATCGATGATATAACAGAGTACAAAACTCCATCAGAACTCAATTTTCAGCTTCCGGACGGTTTTCAGCCAAAATCATTGAAAATTCTCGGTCTGAGTTCAAAAATTCAGTGGAAACAAACCGGAAACAGGATTGAAATAAAACTTCCTGAGGAAAGAACAAAACTGAAGTTGGCCACTGTAATTCAAATGACAAAATAATGAAGTTGATTAAAATTATGGTCATTGTATTGTCTTTCAGTTCTGTTTACTTGCATGCCCAAAAAGAAAAACCATTATACAAAGATTCGAAACAGTCCATTGAAATCAGGGTTCAGGATTTGTTGAAAAGAATGACACCGGAAGAAAAATTCTGGCAGTGTTTTATGATTCCAGGAGATCTGGATAATGTTCCCAAACACCAGTACAGACACGGAATCTTTGGATTGCAGGTGAGTGCCGGAAACCAGGGCGGAGGTGTAGCCGGACAGATGCTGAAATATAATGCGAATGAAGATGCTGAAAAACTGGCGATAAAAATCAATGCCATCCAAAAATACTTCGTTGAAGAATCCAGGCTCGGAATTCCAATCATTCCTTTTGATGAAGCTTTACACGGACTGGTTCGGGAAGGAGCCACTGCTTTTCCGCAGGCTATCGGTTTGGCTGCTTCTTTCAATCCGGATCTGATGAAGGAAGTATCCTCAGCCATAGCAAAAGAGTCGAAACTTAGAGGAATTCGCCAGATTCTGACACCTGTGGTCAATCTTGCCAGCGATGTCAGATGGGGGCGTACAGAGGAAACTTATGGCGAAGATCCTTTTTTAACTTCATTGATGGGCGTTAGTTTTGTAAGTTCTTTTGAAAATCAGGGAATCATTACCACTCCAAAACACTTTTTAGCCAATGTAGGAGAGGGCGGCAGAGATTCTTATCCGATCCACTGGAGTAAGCGGTATCTTGAAGAAAATCACCTCGTTCCTTTTGATAAAGCATTTGCAATGGGAAAAAGCAGATCGGTCATGACTTCTTATAACCTGTTGGACGGAAGACCTTCAACGGCCAATCATTGGTTGCTCACAGATAAATTAAAGAAAGAATGGAACTTTAAAGGTTTTGTGATCAGTGATGCCAGTGCGGTAGGAGGAGCGAATGTACTGCATTTTACAGCAAAGGATTATGATGATGCTTCAGCACAGGCCATCAATGCAGGATTGGATGTGATATTTCAGACAGACTATCAGCATTACAAACTTTTTATACCACCATTTTTAGACGGAAGAATTTCACAAAACAGAATAAATGATGCTGTAACAAGAGTGCTTAGGGCAAAATTTGAACTGGGACTTTTTGAAAATCCTTATGTCTCGGTCAAAGAAATACAGGAATTAAAAAAGATCAATCATAAACCATTAGCCGAAAAGGCTGCACTTGAGTCTTTTGTTCTGCTACAAAACAATAATGGAACGCTTCCCGTTTCCGGAACTGTAAAGAGGATAGCTATTATCGGAACAGATGCCGCTGATGCAAGGTTGGGCGGATATTCCGGACCGGGAAATAATAAAGTAAGTATTCTGCAGGGCATTAAAAATTTCACCAAAGATAAAAATATAGAAATCCTATATGCAAAAGGGATTACGTGGGATTTGAAGGACTTTAAAACAGTTCCCGCCGACCTTTTATCATTCGGGAACAAAAAAGGATTACACGGAAGTTATTTTTCCAACAGCGTTTTAAAAGATACACCGGCTTTTGAAAGGCAGGATGAACAGATCAACTTTAAATGGACACTATATTCTCCGGACCCTGAAAAACTGCAACCTGACAATTATAGTATTCGGTGGACAGGAAAACTGAAAGCTCCAGAAAATGGAAAATATCAGTTGGGACTGCATGGAAATGATGGTTTCAGATTGTATTTAAACGGAAAACCGGTGATTGACCAATGGGAAAAACTGGGTTATTCTACTAAAACAATATCTCTGGATTTTGTTAAAGACCAACAGTATGATATCGTCATCGAGTTCCATGAAAACAGGGGCGAAGCAAATATTGAACTGATCTGGAATTATGGCATTGAAAATGATCAGAAAGACTTTGATGAGGCATTAAAAATGGCGCAGAATGCAGATCATATCATCATCACGGCAGGCATTCATGAAGGCGAATTTCAGGACCGTTCTTCACTGAGTCTTCCGGGAAATCAGGAAAAAATGATTCAAGAGGTTGCTAAATTAAACAAACCTGTCACTGTAATTTTGGTAGGTGGTTCTGCTATAAAAACAACGGCATGGAAGGATAAAGTAGGAGCAATTCTGGATGTCTGGTATCCGGGTGAAGAAGGGGGAAATGCGGTGGCAAAAGTATTGTTTGGAGCAGAAAACCCATCCGGAAAACTTCCCATCACATTTCCGGTGGAAGAGGGACAATTGCCGTTGACGTACAATCATCATCCAACAGGAAGAGGAAATGACTACCATGATTTGAGTGGAGAGCCATTATATCCGTTCGGTTTTGGACTGAGCTATACTGCTTTCGAAATGTCTGACTTGCAGTTAGACAAAACAAAATATTCAGAGAATGAAACCATCACAGCAAAAGTTTGGGTTAAAAATACTGGATCAAAAGCCGGAAGTGAAGTGATTCAGTTGTATGTAAAAGATCTGCTGGCATCAGTTTCCAGACCTGTTATCGAATTGAAAGGATTAAAAAAGGTTCATCTGAATCCGGGAGAATCCAAACAGGTGACAATTGAAGTTCCCGTAAAAGACCTTCAGTTTTTGGATGAAAAGATGAAGTGGATCGTAGAAAAAGGCACCTACCGGATTATGGTTGGAAATTCTTCTAAAAACCTGCCTTTGAAAAGGAATATTGAAGTGGAATAATTTCTCCTTTTTGACACAAAAAAGTGTGGAATTTTAATTCAAATGATCGCTATGGTACGATATATGTAATATTTGTTGAAACCTGAATGAATTTAAATGATAAAAATTGATTATTTAAACCACTCAAAAAAAATAAATCTCATGAGAAAGTTTTTGATATCAACAGTCGTGTTATTAGGCTTATCAATGAATGTTAATGCCCAAAAAAGTCCTCCGGCCCCACCAACTAAAAGTGAATTGATTAATATCAAATCAAGAGAGCTGGACAAAAGATACAATACAGAGAAAAAACTCATTTTGAATCACCCGCTTGCCACTAAAAAGATGAAACGTGATCAGCTAAAAGCTTTGAATGAAAAATACCAGAGCCAGAAAAAATTGCTGAGAAAAATGTAATATTCAATCTCAAAAAATGATACAAAATCCGTTTAAAAACGGAAAGCAGACACAATATAAAAAGCCGTTTCACACAAAATGAAACGGCTTTTATATGATATTAAGTCAATCTTAGCTTTAGTCTTACCTCAACTTTAATATAATTTCCTCGCCAACAGTAAATTCAGAAGGAAAGTCCCCGTCCAGTTACTGTTATTACCTCCGTTAAGACCTATAAAGTCAATACGGGCAACAGAGACTGTAAGTCTTGTTTTTCCTGATACATTGGCTAGACTGACAAAAGAAGCGGTAAAAACATCAGGAAAACTGGAGTTGTTTCCCGCGGTTAAAATCGGGTACATATTGGTGACATTGAAAGCCGGACCTTGGTATTCATACACGATGGTCATTCGGCTGGTATTCGAAAAGGAGGCTGTGTGACCATAAGTTGTGGAAGCTTTGCTGATCACCCACCACGCATCTGTTCCGGTTCCTGTATCGTAAGATGTTACCGTATGGTTAGTCCAGTCACTGACTCCCGGACTACCATTCCCGTGAGGAGGAATAGAAAGCTGTACCCCGTAAATGTCTACATTGCTGGGTTTCGGAAGCACGGTAAAGGAAAGATCCCAGGTTCCTCCCGTTGTATTGCTGTTGTTCACTACTTCAGCATAAGCACCTGTAGGGATTACAAAAGAGGTCACAGGCGTATTATCGATTCTCAGAGTATTCCCGCTGGATGCCTGAAGCGTAATGCCGGACGCAGAGATATTCTTTATTTTATAAATTCTTCCCGTATAGCTGCTCGTTCCGGTTCCGATGACAGGAAGGGTAAATGTAGCATTGGCCGCTCCGTCATACGTGATGTAGTGGTCTGTAGCCGTAATATTGTACGCAGTAGCAGTGATTTGCTTATAGTCGGCGCCCAGAGATCCGGCAACAGCTAAAGTACTGTTAGGAGTCGTGGTTCTAATGCCAACTTGTGCATTGAAGAATAAACTGCATAAAAGAAAAGCGAAAATTAAATTCTTTGTTTTCATTTGTTTGGATTTTCTGCAAAAATAAAGAAAAATATTATACTGTATTCATTTACAAATGATTATTTTACTTCTTGTGATAGTACATCACTGTAATGTGATGTTTTTGTGTGAATTTAAATTTTAGAATAGTAATTAATATTTGATAAAAAAAATGCGTTTATGGAAAATGGGTTCACCGGCAGCCGGCGAAATCAAGTTAGTGTTCAGTGAAATATGAAATGCCAGAACATAAAACATCCAATATTTTTCCTTAAATTCGCATAAAAATTTTTAAAATAATGAACTACGATATCATTGTCATCGGAAGCGGTCCTGGCGGTTATGTTACAGCCATCAGAGCAGCACAATTGGGTTTCAAAACTGCAATTATCGAGAAAGAAAACTTAGGAGGTATCTGCCTTAACTGGGGATGTATTCCTACGAAAGCTTTATTGAAGTCTGCGCAGGTTTTTCATTATATCAACCACGCTGAAGACTATGGTCTGAATAAGGTGGAAGCTAGTTTTGAATTTCCAAACGTAATCCAGAGAAGCCGTGGGGTAGCCAGCAAAATGAGCAAAGGAATTGAATTCCTGATGAAGAAGAACAAGATCGATGTGATTCTTGGTACAGCTACAGTTCAGAAAGGTAAAAAAGTGTCTGTTACAGATAAAGATGGTAAAGTAACTGAATATGCAGGAGAAAATATCATTATCGCAACAGGTGCACGTTCAAGAGAACTTCCAAACCTTCCTCAGGATGGTAAAAAAGTAATCGGATACAGACAGGCATTATCTCTTCCTGAGCAGCCGAAATCTATGATTGTGGTAGGTTCCGGAGCTATCGGGGTAGAATTTGCTGATTTCTATAATACAATGGGAACTAAAGTAACCGTTGTAGAATTTATGCCAAACATCGTTCCTGTAGAAGATGAAGAAATTTCTAAGCACTTAGAAAAATCTCTTAAGAAGACAGGAATCGAGATCATGACCAATGCATCTGTAGAAAGCGTTGACACCAGCGGTGAAGGCGTAAAAGCTACTGTAAAAACTGCTAACGGAACCATTACCCTTGAAGCTGATATTTTACTTTCTGCTGTAGGAATCGCTGCCAATATCGAAAATATCGGATTGGAAGAAGTGGGAATCCAGACAGATAAAGGAAGAGTTTTGGTTAACGAATGGTACGAAACTTCAGTTCCTGGTTACTATGCAATCGGTGATATTATTCCTACTCAGGCTTTAGCACACGTCGCTTCTGCTGAAGGAATCACTTGTGTAGAAAAAATCAAAGGAATGCACGTTGAGAAAATCGACTATGGCAATATCCCTGGATGTACTTACTGTCACCCTGAAGTAGCTTCTGTAGGTCTTACAGAAAAGCAGGCTAAAGAAAAAGGATATGAGATCAAAGTAGGTAAATTCCCTCTTTCTGCAAGTGGTAAAGCTACTGCTAACGGAAACACAGATGGTTTCATTAAAGTAATTTTTGATGCTAAATACGGTGAATGGTTAGGATGCCACATGATCGGAGAAGGCGTTACAGATATGGTTGCAGAAGCAGTGGTTGCCAGAAAACTGGAAACTACAGGTCATGAAATCATTAAATCGATCCACCCGCACCCAACAGTTTCTGAAGCCATTATGGAAGCAGCAGCAGCGGCTTACGGTGAAGTGATCCACATCTAATTCAAACATAACTAATAACGTATTCAAAGATGTTTAAAAAACTTGCTGCAGAAGCACTGGGTCTTGGTGATATCGGGAAAATTATCCCTTCTCAGGACTATGACAAAGTAGACTCGGACGACTATATTTTATCGGAAGATAATGAAAGAATTTTCTTCTTAATCAAATCTAAAAGAGATGAATACTGCTTTACCAACAGAGCATTAATTCATATCGACGGAGCCAGTGCTCTGGACAAAAAGAGAATTTTAAGAAGGTACGAATATTATCAGTTTCCTTTCTCCAATATAGCGTTACAGACTGCGGGAACGATTGATCTTGACGTGGAAATTTCATTCCATATCGGAAATGTTCCGTTGATGATCAGTGTAAGCAAAGGTCAGATCGATCAGTTAAAAGATCTTTACAAAGCTCTTTTGGCGATTCAGCAGGAAGTACACCATAATCAGTCGATTTTAGGGTTCTCTGTAGACAGCCTTCAGAAAGCAATTACAACAGTTGCGGCCGGAAAGCAGGAAAATGTATCCAAAAGCCAGGAATTGCAGCATGTAAATGAATATGTTTTCAACTGGTCTAGGAGCAGCTATGAGAAATACAATCAGAAAGATTTCTCGGCCATCTTTGAAAAGTATATCAATAATTAAGAAGATCTTACCTCTTAATATACCAGCCACAGACATTTCGTCTGTGGTTTTTTTGTAAATTCAGGAAAAATTTTAAAAATGAAGAACAACTATATCATTCTTGCTCTGTCATTGGCCGGAATACTCTCTGCACAGACGAAAAATGAGTTTGTAAGTCCCAATGAAAACCTCATTGCCGAGAATATTCTGCCGATTCCTAAAAATCTGAATCAGGCGATTAAAAAATATTCCGAAAGCAGAAATGCAGGGGTTGCAAGCGTTCATCCCAATGGGAAAGAAATCATTGCAGTGACCCGTTTTGCTTCTACCAACCAGCTTCATAAAATCTCTGTTCCAATGGGAGCGAGAAAACAGATCACGTTCTTTGATGAACCTGTCAATTCAGCATCTTACGAGCCTGTAAAAGGGGAATACCTTATTTATACGAAAGATACGGGAGGAAATGAATTCGGACAGCTTTTTAAGCTTGATCTTAAAACCTTGGAGTCCAAACTGCTTACCGATGGCGGAAGATCCCAGAATGGCGGTATGAAGTGGAAAAAAGACGGTTCAGGATTCTATTTTTCATCTACGAAAAGAAACGGTGGCGACAGGGATATTTATTATATGAATCCTTTAAAACCTGAAGATACACAGCTTATCCTTGAAGTAAAAGGTGGCGGCTGGGGAATCTCCGATCTGTCCGAGGACGGTAAAAAGCTTTTGATTGGAGAATATGTTTCTGCCAACGATTCTTACCTGTACATCTATGATCTGGAAACCAAAAAGCTGGAACCTATTACCGACCGGAAAGAAAAAGGAGTGGTGCAGGGTGGTGCTTCTTTCAGTAAAAATGCGGATGAAATTTTTTATGTGACAGACCGGAATAATGAATTCAGCAGACTGGCCGTTTTAAATTTAAAAACAAAAAAGACCGAATATCTGACGTCATCCATCCCATGGAACGTTGAAGATTATGATTTGTCTGAAGATCAGTCTAAGATTGCTTTTGTCACAAATGAGAGCGGAATCAATAAATTATATATTCTTGATACGGCAACCAAAAAATATGCGCCGGTAAGCCAGCTTCCGGTTGGATTGATTGGTGGAGTTAAGTTTTCGAATGACGGGAAATCGCTTTATTTTTCCAGATCTGCAGCCAATTCCGGATCGGATGTTTATAAAATGGATATGGCCAGCCAGAATATTGAAAGATGGACAGAAAGTGAACAGGGTGAAATGCAGCCGGCAGATATGTCCGTTCCCAAACTGATCGAATGGAAAAGCTTTGATAATATGAAAATCTCTGGATTCTATTATCCTGCACCTTCTAAATTTACAGGAAAGAGACCGGTGATTATTAACATCCATGGTGGTCCGGAAGGGCAGTCTATGGCATCATCTATAGGTTCTTCCAACTATTTCACCAATGAAATGGGCGTGGCCATGATTTATCCTAATGTAAGAGGATCTTCAGGCTTCGGAAAAACATTCATTGCAGCAGATAACTGGGATCTGAGAATGAATTCCGTAAAAGATATCGGAAGCCTTCTGGACTGGATCGCAAAACAGCCTGAACTGGACAAAGACAGAATTATGATCATGGGTGGAAGTTACGGTGGTTTTATGACCCTCGCTACCGCTTACGAATATGCCGATAAAATCAGATGTTCTGTAGACATCGTTGGAATCTCTGATTTCAATACTTTCCTTAAAAATACAGAAGAATACAGAAGAGATCTGAGAAGGGTAGAGTATGGTGACGAAAGAATCCCTAAAATGGCTGAATTCTTTACTAAAATTGCTCCTCTGAACAATATTGACAAGATCAAAAAACCGATGTTTATCATCCAGGGAACCAATGACCCGAGAGTTCCGGTGACGGAAGCTGTTCAGATGAGAGACAAGCTGAAAGCTCAGGGCAAAACAGTCTGGTATCTCGAGGCTAAAAACGAAGGACACGGATTCAGAAAAAAAGAAAATGTAGATTTCCAGCGACTTGCGGTGATTCGTTTTATGCAGGAATATTTGTTGAAATAAAAGGGTAGGAGGTCTGAAGCTGGAAGAGGGAAGTTATTGAACGGCTAAAATATAACTCGAATTGAGTTTTATCAATTTTTAAGAATGTTTCATTGAATTTATGGAAAGTTTTAAAATGAATGTCCAATAGTAACTTCCAGCTTCCCTCTTCCCTCTTCCCTCTTCCCTCTTCCAGCTCCGATATTAATTTTAAGCAGAGTTTAACAGAAGCTATCTGTTAGAATAGTTCTAAAATATGAGATTTCTAAAATTTAACCTCATTTTCTCACCCCGATTCCTTACATTTATTCTATGAATTTTGAGAGAACAGGACTGGTTTTGTCTGGAGGCGGTACCAAAGGGATTGCCCATGCAGGAGTGTTGAAATTCTTGAACGAAAAGAAAATCGATGTAGATGTGCTGTCCTGCTGTAGTGCGGGATCTATTGTAGGATGTTTGTATGCGGTCGGAAAAACGCCGGACGAAATTTTAGAGTTCTTCAATTCAGTGTACTTTTTCAACTGGAAACATTTTACGTTTAATCAGCCGGGGCTTGTTTCTTCGGTTATTTTCAGGAATTATCTTAAACCTATTTTCCATGATATGAAACTGGGTGATCTGAATAAGGAAGTGAAAATTGTTGCCACAGAACTGGTTTCCGGAACCCAAAAAATATTTGACGAAAACTTCAAAGTCGTAGATGCTATTATTGCGTCATGTTCCATTCCCGGAGTGACGACACCTTACATCATCGGCGATGAAATGTACTGTGATGGAGGTGTTCTTAATAATTTTCCCGCAGATATCATCAGAGAAGAATGTGACAAACTGATCGGTGTTTTTGTTTCTCCTCCCCATAACATTGATATCAACGACTTAAAATCAATCAAAGCCATTGTTTCCCGTTCCTATGACCTTCTTTCTTACAGAATAGAAAAAGGAAAATTCGATTATTGCGACTGGTTTATTTCCTCCCAAAAACTGTCCAGTTATGGAACTTTTGAGCGTAGAAAAGATCGCTTGGAAGAGATTTTCAATGTAGGATACCAGGCGGCAGAAGAAAGCTATGACACAAGCGGTTTCCGATCTGAATTGCGCCAATCGGGGAGTTGAGGTTGAGGGTTGTTACGGACTGCGGGTTCGAGAGTTGGGTAGATTTGCTAGTTGCTAGTTGCTAGTTGCTAGTTGCTAGTTGCCAGTTGCTGGTTCGAAGTTCTTGGGTAAATTTTATTTAAACTCTTTTCTATATATCAATTTTCCGTTATCCCATTTTTCTTTTTTTATAACCTTTCTTTTTTCATCATAATACTTCCAGATTCCTTGATATTTTCCTTCTAAAAATTCTCCTTCTGCATAATCATAAGGGACAAGCATAGGATTGTCGTCACCTGAGGTTTGATAGTAGGTGAAAAGTTTCGTTTTTCCATCAATTATGTGACATTCATGATCTATTTGCCAACAATATAAACTATCAGAATTTTTCTTAAGTGCTCCTGAACTAAAATAATATGACATTTTTCGCTTAGAAGGCAATATATTTTTGTATACCTTTCCTTTTCCAGGTTTTGGCGGTTTCTCAAATCTTTGTTGTGCACAAGAATTTAAAAAAGAACATAGAATAAAGAGTAGATAAATAAATGTTTTCATAGTTTTTTATATCATTTTGTGAATTTGAAAAATGGTAATAAAACTACGATATATTATTTAGGATCTGAGAATTGTTGTCCAGCTCATTACTGTTTAACAACAACCGCATCCTGACGTACCACTTCACGGTCATTTTCGTCACTTACAACCAAAGTATAAGGTGCTTTGGAAGCTGAATCGGTAAGATAATTCCTCCAGACCTGATAGCTGTAGCCTTCATTCACAAAGCTGAAATAGTAATTTCCTCCCGAACCGTCAGGAATCAATTCCCCGTCACTGATGATCATACTTGGCTTTGAAGTGATTTTGGCATTGGCTGCCCAGGATTGGTAAAGGTATTTTCCGTTAGGCTGTTTGTCAATTCTGATCTTAAACTTTTTCGTTTTGATGATCAATGTTTTGGGTACTTTCTGGAAAGGCTGTACCTCATTGGAAAGATGAAGAGGTTGAGTGGTTATCGCTGGTTTTTCTGCTGCATAAGCTAAAGAAAACTGAGTAATGCAGAAGGCTCCTAATAAAATCGGTTTGATCATTGGATGGTGGGTTATTGGTTAGGTTTAAACCCAATCAAATATGAAGCCATTTGATGATGTGTTCGCAGTTCTAATCAGCAAATCACTTTGGTTATCGTAAAATGGTATCATTGATCCATGTATTCAGTTCCATGGTGTTTCTTAGGGTTTTCAGAAACCAGGTATTGGCTTTATAGTCTTCGATATACTGAGGAAAGTAGACGTTGAGACCTTTTCTGAAATTAAAAAAGCTGAGGTGTATATTTTCTGCTAAAGACTCAAGACGTTGGTTAAGCCATATCTTATCCTCCGGCAGACCGGATGTATGATGCCTGATCAGCACTTCAATGACAGGGATGTCAATTCTTTCCGATTCTTTTAATATTTTATCCAAAGCATCAGTCAGGACTTCATCGTTAAGGAAATTGATATGAGGAAGATTATCCTCATTATTCTGAAAAAGGTGTTCAAACTCTACATCCTGAAGCAGATGATAGGCTCCATGCATAATTTCTGAAGCAGAACTGTAGTCATTATTATCCTTTACCATAAAAACAGCAGGGATGTCCATTTTTAGACGGGTATAAGCTTCTATTTTATGATGGCCGTCCAGTACAAAAGCACAGCTCAGCATCGGATCCAGATGGTAGAGGCTGTAAAATATAACTGGTTTTGGGCGGCCTCCTTTTCTGATCAGATCGATGTAGTATTCCGTTCTTTCAGGATCAATGCTTTTACTTTCCAGCGTATACAGATAGTTAAAATCATCAAAAGGGTAGAACCATCCGGAAAATTTCTGATCATTCGTATGCTCATCAACAGGTAAAGATCTGCTCATGTAAAAATTGGAATTATCGTACGGAATTTTACCCAGATTGACCTGATAGATACCATTTTCAAAAAGTTTAAGAAAATCTTCAATACCCATCATGATTTCGGCTTCTGTTCCATCAACAAGTGCCTGATTAAGACCATCAGCAAAGGTTATCTTTTCCTTTTCAGAAAGTTCAGACACGGCATAATATTCACCCACACTTCCACGGGAGTCCGGCCAGTTGACGGCCACAGGACGTCGGATGATTAAGCAGCTGGCAAAGCCATCGTACAGAGCTTTGATAATGCCCTGTCCGTGAGTGATGTGTATTTCCATGGAATGAACTTAAGAAACGGCGGTGTAGCTGGCAAAAGCTTCTTCCAGGCTGTTGAATCGGCCTTTAAATTCATCAATAGGGCAGTCCTGAAGAATGTTTCCTTTATGAATCAGAATAACTCGGGAGCACAACGCTTCCACCTCCTGCATAATGTGGGTAGACAGAAGAACCGTTTTCTGCTGACCGATCTCTTTCACAACATTTCTGATCTCAATGATCTGGTTCGGATCCAGTCCGTTGGTAGGTTCGTCCAGAATTAAGAGGTCTGGCTGATGAATGATGGCTTGTGCAAGACCAACTCTCTGTTTGTATCCTTTCGACAGCTGACTGATTTTTTTCGATTTTTCAGGTGTGATTCCCACCAGTTCGATCACTTCATCTACTCTGGCTGCCGATATTTTATGAATGTTGGCCACAAACTGAAGATATTCTCTGACGTACATTTCCAGATACAGTGGATTGTTTTCGGGAAGGAAACCTATTTTCTTCTTGCTTTCAATCTCGTTTTCGGAAATATTCATTTCGTTAAAGATGATTTCGCCCTGATCAATTTTCAGTGCCCCGACAATGGATTTCATCAGCGTGGATTTTCCGGCTCCGTTTGGACCCAGAAGACCGATGATCTCATTTTGATCAATAGAAATATTGATGTTGTCTAGTGCAGTCTGTTCTCCAAACTTTTTGGTTAAATTGATTATCTGAAGCGGCATAATTCTTAATGTCTTTCTGCAAAAGTAAAAATAAAAAACTCATTCGGATGAATGAGTTCAGTAATATTGAAAAAAATACGTTTATTTCTTTGATTTTTTGTTCTTGCTGTTGCCATTTGAAGACGGAGCAGCAGTAGATGCCTGATTGGAACCTGTCTTTGTACCATTGATGGTTCCAGGCTTTTCATACATGGCAGATTTTCCATTGACTTTTCCGAATACTTTTTCCACCTGTTTTTTATTTAAAAACTGGGATTTTCCAACGTATTTACGGTTTTTATTGATATACTGGATAAACTGAACGGTCGGCTGACCATAGTTTTTTTCGTAATGCAGTTCAATGATGTCATTGGGAAGTTCCAGGATAATGTTTTCGTCCGGAGTAGTGATAAAGCCATCCATGATCAGTTTATAAAGACCGGATACGTCACCGTCCAGATTCTGAAATGAAAAAGATCTGATGGTGTTCAGGTTACTGGTGTTGAGATCCTGATAGTTGATGGTAAATTTATCCTCTTTTTTATATAAACCTACGGAATTATCTTTGCCAATTTCCACCAGGCTTTCGTTTTTCAACACTTTGATCTGTGAGAAAACTGAAACGCCGAACATACATGTAATGAGTAGAATTATTTTTCTCATGTGGAGGGATTTTAATGTTTTATAAATTGGTGGATTAAAACTAATAATAAAAATGCTAAAAACATTTATTCTTAAGCAAAAGTAATACTTTTTTTTAATATCATGGTGTGATCGCTTTTCCATATTATGCATGTCATAAAGGTGTTTTTGTTCAGATACAAATATAAAATTTAAGCTAATAGAGATGATTTACAAGAATAATATTAAATGTTTTGTAATTGATTTATTGTATTGAAATAAATGAAATGATGTAGGTTTTAAATCAATTTGAAAGAGTGGAATGCTCCATATTATCCTGATAATGAACACGGAATAAGTCTTTGAATACTTACGGGAGCAGAAAATATTTTTTATAGGGCTACGAAATAGAATGAAATTACCATTATTTTTGTTTCATCATTAATATTCATTCACCATGATCGATATCGCAGAATTTAAAGAAAACTTAGGATTAAAAGAAATCCCCGTTGAACTCGAAAAACTGGTCTACTTCCAAAACCATATCTCTTCCGGAGAAAATTACAGCCAGGGTTTTGGTGTTTTGATCGATGATAAGTCCGGACTGAAGAGCTGGAGCGAAGATGACCATTTTTTAGCGAGCTTATTTCCTTTCGCCCAGGCGAATGGCTCCGGTTCATTTTATGCTATCTGGAATGATGGAACAGATAAAGCTTTAAACCAAATGCCCGTTGTTATTTTCGGAGATGAAGGTGGTGTGCATATTGTTGCCGAAAATATCCTTCAGCTGCTTCATTTGCTTACTTATGATACCGAAATTACCGTTGATTTTGACAGCGCTTATTTTTACAGGGATGAAGAAGATTACGAGGAAAGCGAAGACCTCAGTGAATACCTGAAATGGATGGCTGGGGATTACGGTTTAGCTCAGATTGAAGAACCGGATGAGCTGATCAAAGCTGCTCAGGACAAGAACAAAGAACATTTTGAACAATGGTTCGGGCAATATTTTAAATACTGAATATCAAAAAAACAACAAGAAATATGAATATTTTACATCAGGATCAGAATTTTACGATCCGTCAGTTTTTACCGGAAGAACAAAACCTTTTTTGTGATCTTTTTGAAGATGAAGAGGTGACCCGGTATCTTCCTTACCGTTCACCTGAACAGTATGCGGAAATGTTTGAAATAGCATTGGAAGATTATACGAAAGGCCCCTTTGGACGTTTTGGAATCTTCAGTTCCGAAAATAATGATTTTATCGGAATGTGTCTGGTGAGAAATTTTGCAGATGCAACAGGACAGATTGAAATTGGATATACGTTAGGAAAAAAATACTGGGGAAAAGGTATCGCAACGGAAGTGAGCCGTGCTTTAGTCAAATATTCTCTTTTAAATACCGAAGGAGGCGATATCGTAGCCGTGACTGATCTGGACAATATAGGTTCACAAAAAGTATTGGAAAAGGCGGGTTTCATACGTATAGATAACCTGAAGAGACCGGATGGTGAACTGGCTTACTACGTCATCCAGCGCAATTAAATGTAACCTGAGTGCGAGATTAAAGCTATTTATTTGTGATATTCAGGAAACCTGAACCTACTTAGTTCCTGACCGTCCTGCTAACCATGTCAAGGTTGAAAACCTTGACATGGTTAATTAAATTCATGAAATTTCTTACTGATTAACAGAACCTTTAGAAATTGAGATTACAAAAGCATCAAATTCATTTTTATAGCTTCTTCCAACGGGAATATGATACGTGCCGAGAACAATTTCATTCGTGTTAAAAGCAGTAACGAACTGAGTATTGATCATAAATGAACGGTGAATCCTTACCAATCCTTTTCCTGATAAAACAGATTCCAGATCGGTCATTGTAGCCTTTGAAATAATACTTTCATTGTTTACCAGAACCGTTTTAATATCATTGCCCTGACTTTCAAAATAGACAATATCACGAATGGGAACTTTCCGGGTCATACCTTCGGTTTTAAGCATAATGAAATCTTCCTGAGTATCATTTTTGTGCCTTAAAACCCGTTCCACCGATTTAAAGAAGCGTTCAAAAGTAATAGGTTTCAGAAGATAATCCACGGCTTCCAGTTCGAAACCTTCAATCGCAAAATCCCGGTAAGCCGTCGTAAAAATAGTAGGCGGTTTCTGCGACAGCGATCTCAAAAAATCAATTCCGGTTAAATGAGGCATCTGGATATCCATAAACATAAGCCCGACAGATTTTGTCTGCAGAAGTTGGTAGGCATCCATAGCATTTTCAGCAGTTCCCACCAGTTTTAAATGGCCGATCCTGGAAATGTGTTTCTCCAGCAATGTGGCTGCCAGAGGTTCATCGTCTACAATAATACAGTTGATCATAAAGCTGCCGGCGTTTTTATTTCTACTTTAAAAGTATGATTTTCTCTTGAAACATTGAATACAAAATGATCCTGATAATGAAGTTTGAGCTGTTTTTCAATATTTTTAAGTCCAATTCCTTCGGGATCATTGGTTTCATCGTTACTACAGGTGTTTTCAATTTTAAAAATTAAATACGATTCATCTGAGGAAACATCAATTTTAATTTCTGTCCGATCTTTGCTTTTTCCTGCTCCATGCTTAAAAGCATTTTCCACCAATGTCAGATACAAAAGCGGAGGAATTGTGGCTGCAGAATTGAGATTGATTTCTTTACTGATCTTCAGCCTTTCTTTATTGTATCTGAGACTTTCCAGCTCGATATAATGATCAATAACAGCGAGCTCTTCTGAGACCGGAATTTCATTTTTAGGACCTTTGTACAGAATATAATCCAGAATATCCGAAAGCCGACTGATCGACTCTGAAGTTTTCTCCGAATTGTTGAGTGACAGCGCATAAATATTGTTCAAAGTATTGAACAGAAAGTGTGGGTTCAGCTGGGATTTCAGGGATTTTAATTCGAGTTCTGCCTTTTCCTTCAGCAGCTGTGCTGTGTTTTCTTTTTCATCTCTGTAGCGGATCACAAACATCACTGAGATAAAAATAAAGGCTGCGCTAATGAGGGAAAAAGTATAATGGGTCAAAAGATACCGGATATCCGTGAAAATGCTGTAGAAACTGTCCTGAGGTTCATCAATGAAAAAAGGTTCTGCCCCATAGACAATAAAGATCCTGTTCATCACTGAAATAAGATATAAACTGAGAACGAGATACAAAGAAAAGGTAATATGTTTTTTCTGGTCAAAGAAGTTTCGGATCAGAATGTAATAGATGAAATTGGCTCCGGCGATCTGAAATATCCAGTGGCAGAAATTGTAAATAAGAGTCGTTGAAGACATACTGCCGTCATATTCTCCGTAATCTCTCACAATTCCGAATAAGAATAAAGCCGTCCAAAAGAACAGCTGAAAATAGACATTCTGCCTTAGGTGATGTTGCTGTCCAAATTTCATAGCCTTCAAAAATATAAAATCCGGCGCTACAAGTGCTGATTATTTGATAAAATGAATAGAATTGATGACGGAAAGTTGTAATTGCAGTTCAGACAGCAAATCGTACAGTTGGCATCCGGACCAATGTTTTCTGTCATTATTGGTTAAAATAGGTAGTGTAATTGACAATATTTGCAAGAAAAAATAATGCCTGCAGACCTTCACTCCTCCGAAAGACTTTACGGACTGGATCACTTACGAGCTTTAGCTATTGTATTGGTTTTAATGTATCACTACCGCGCATTTAAACATCCTGTCTGGATTGATACGATAGGCAGATTCGGATGGACCGGAGTGGATCTATTTTTTGTGCTGAGTGGATTTTTAATTTCAGGACAGTTGTTTAAAGAAATTGAAAAGAGTGGTGGGATCAGTTTAAAGAGCTTCTTCACCAAGCGGTTTTTCAGGATCATTCCGCCTTATGCTTTTACGCTTTTCCTGTATTTTGCATTTCCGTTTTTCAGGGAACGGGAGTCGCTGGGTTCATGGTGGAAATTTATCACATTTACCCAAAATTACGGGCTGGATGTGATTAATCGGGGAACGTTTTCACATGCGTGGTCCTTATGTATTGAAGAGCAGTTCTATCTTTTTCTTCCCTTGCTGCTTCTGACAGCGATAAAAACAAAAGTTTTCCGATATACAGCGATTTTTGCAGGCGCACTCATTATCTTTTCCTTAACGGCCAGATGGTTCATTTGGGAAAATTCCATTGTTCCTATATTTAACACTGATCATTTTTGGAAGATATGGTATATGAAAATGTATTATCCGACGCACATGCGTCTGGATGGTCTTGCCGTTGGAGTGATAATCGGGTTTTTGATGCAGTATTCAGCTGGGTTTAAAAGTTTAGTTCATGACAACGGGAACAGACTTTTTATTCTTGGAATTATCCTGCTCGGCTTGGCATTCTGGATTTGTAATGATCAGGTTTCTAAGGAGGCTTCTGTCTTCGGGTTCACGTTGGTGGCCCTCAGCTACGGAATTATCTTAATGTCAGCTATTTCCAGATCTTCTTTTATGTTCAGATCGAAATCATACATCACAGAAGAGTTGGCGGGACTGTCTTATGCCATCTATCTTTCCCATAAAGGCATTATTCATATGATTCAGTATGCGCTTGAAAAATTGGGATTGGAAACCTCTGACAATATCAGTCTTTTGGTATGTCTGGCAGGATGTATCGCCGTAGGACTTTTATATAGATTTGTCATTGAAAAGCCGTCTTCAAAGCTTAAGCGTCTATGTTTGAGTAAGGTAGTTGAAAAACAAAGCAGGGAGATTTAAGAATCAAGAGCCAAGATGCTAGACATCAGATTTCAGACATCAGACATCAGACTATGATTCATTAACTTAATTACTATAACCAGCAACTAGAAACTAGCAACCAACAACCAACAACTAACAAAGCTACCCAACTCCAAAACCCTCAAACCCTCCGACGCTCAAACTCGAAACCCGCACCCCGCAACTCAAATTATCCCGGCAGTGCCTTTCTAATGTTTTCAATATCCTTCTCGAAAACATCAAGGTCTTTTTCGAGAATGATCTCATGGGTGTTTTTTGCTTGTATAACGAGTACCTGATACTTTTTTTTGAGCAGGGAAGTAAGTGGCCTGTCCTTAAAAGCGAGTTCCTTTTCTCTGATACTGAAATGATAGTCGGAAAATGGATAATCAATTTTACCAATCCTTATACCATTTCCTGAAATCTCACATTTGTTTTTGATGTAGGTCACGATCAGCAGCAGCGGCATGATGACAAATCCAAATAAGCTGAAAAGACCAACGCGATAGGTTGGAGTTTTCTGTAAAATAATGCCGTCGATTAAATTGTATAGTGATCCGATCATAATGAACGGAGCAAGAACCGCATAAAAGATCAGCACTTTTTTTGCCAAACATATTTTTAAACTCATCTCTAATCAATTTAAATTATTCCTGTTGATCATAGCTGCAGCATTGGAATAAACAATCGTAAGCCTACAATTTGTTCATTCTTAGTGTAATGGAAAAATAGGATATATTTTTCACCTCTGCAAGTAAGGAATGAATCAACCTTTTACAGTGGGAAATAGCCGTATTTTCACAGAATATGCTGCAAAAAATAAATATTTTTCTTAAATTGAATAAGATAACAGAAATTACATCGGCAGTAGGGGGATTCTTCCCAGGCAATGACTCTTTCCAGCTATGAAAGCTACCTGTTTTTCTGATCTCTTAAAACTTAAATAATGCAGTATCCAAAAATATCCTTACTCCTCATTTTATTTTCTTCTGTCGTTTTTTCTCAAACGTATAAAACCTCTTTAACAGCTTTACCGGGGAAAGAATTTCCGAAAATAGATGCACAGAGAAAAGCAGAATTTCAGGTGTATTTTCCGGATGCAAAATCTGTAGCTTTAGAGGGTGGTGACGGAATGCAAAGTATACAATCTTCGGTTTCAAAAGGGAAGAACGGCTTTTGGAATGTTTCCACTTCGGCTATGGACATCGGATTCCATTATTATTGGTTTAATGTGGATGGGCAGCGCACAAATGACCCGAATACACAATTATATTTTGGATACGGCCAGCCAACCAGCGGTATCGAAGTGCCATCCGGAGAAGATTTTTTCTTTGAGAAAAATGTAAAGCACGGAAAAATCGTTAATGACAGTTTACATTCGAAAATTACACAGGGCAACAGGAATTTTAAAGTATATCTTCCTCCCGGCTACGGGTCTAGGAAATTCCCCGTTTTATATCTGTATCACGGAACCGGCGAAGATAGTACGGGATGGGAAAAACAAGGTTATATTGTAAATGTTCTGGACAATCTTTTTGCGGAGAAAAGGGCGAAGGAAATGATCGTGGTGATGGATTATGGAGTGGCACTGAATCCGGACCAGGAAAAAATGCCGGATGATTTTCCCAGAACGGTTCTTTCTTCCAAAAACTTAGACAAAATCGTTGTCGGGGAACTGATTCCATACATCGAAAAAAAATACAAAACGACTACTCAAAAAGCAATCGCCGGGCTCTCCCGCGGAAGTTATCAGGCCATGCTGATCGGAAGCAGTCATCCGGAAATGTTTTCTGCGATCGGGGTGTTCAGTCCAGTTATTTATGAAGGGACAGAGAGTGAACCTTTCAAAGAACTTCCTATCGGTAATTTATTGAAGTCAGGCAAAAAGCCTTATTTCTTTATCGGAATCGGGGAGAAGGAAGATAAGCGGTTTTTTCAGTTTAATAAGGAACTGACCACTTTTTTAAATAAGAATAAGTATCCCTATTTCTTTTATGAATCTCCCGAAACCTATCATGAATGGCTCACATGGAGAAGATCCCTGTATCAGTTTACACAAAAGATTTTTAAGTAAAAAAAAACAAAATACTTAAGATTAATCTGCATACGGCTGGATGGAACTTCCTGTACTCGAAAAATTTATTATATTTTTGAATAGAGTTTTATCAGACCTCTATTTTTTTTTAATTGTTAAGCACAGTCAACGGTGCACAGCAAATCTCAATATTATGAAGAGAAGGTATCTCACTTATATTTTACTTTTTGGATTTCCTTTGTTTGGATGCCAGCATAAAGTGAACGGACAATCCACTTACCAGCAGGAATGGATGGCATTGAAACAGCAAAATGAAGCATTAGCCTTTGATGCCGATATACACCTGTCTGATGCTGAAACAGCACTGGATAAAAAATTATTTCAGCTGAGAAAACAGCTTCTTACCGATACAAATAAACAGAAGATATCTCTGTTTAACAGTTCCTTTGAGGAGCTAAAACCATTGATCGAAAGAAGTACACTATTCGAAATCTTCCAGTCAATGCCCAAAGGAGGTCTGCTGCATACGCACAGCGGAGGGTTCACCGATGTGAAATGGGTGATTGCAACGGCCAGAAAGTATAAAGAAGCGTATGTGTATGATCAGGCGGATAATGATCAGTTTATCTTCGGTCAATTAGGTTTTTTTGAGGGAAAAATTCCGGAAGGATTTGTGAGTCTTGATAAAAAACTCAGTTCAGATCCTGATTTTGAAAAGAAACTGGCGGAGCTCCTTATCCTGAAGCGGGATCAGCTATGTACGTATACCGATTACTGGATTGAATTTGAGAAACGGTTTAAACGAATCAGCCTGCTCCTGCCTTACCGTCCTTTTTTTAAGGAATACTATAAAAAAGGCTTTATGGATTTGATGCAAAACAATGTCCAGCATGTAGAAATCAGGTATATTTTTGAAGAACTTTATGATTTTAAACATGGAAAGTATCCGTTGAAAACTTCTATTACGGATTTACAGGATGTCGTTAAAGAAATACAGAAAGTACATCCGGAATTCAGTTTAAAATTAATTTATTCAAGTTTTAAATTTTTAGATCCGAAAAGTATTGAAAAGCAGCTTGAAACAGCCTTTCAACTTAAAAAGGAATTTCCGGATATGATTTCCGGCTTTGACCTTGTGGCGGATGAGGCTGCCGGGAACAGTGTTTATTCTTTCAGAGAAAACTGGGTGAAACTGGATGAACTGAGTAAAAAGTATGGCGTAAAAATGCCTCTTTTCCTTCATGCAGGTGAAAGTAATTCAGTGTTTAATAAAAATATTCTGGATATGTCTGTATTGAACAACCCAAGGATTGGACATGGTTTAAACCTGATCTATTTTCCAAAGACAATGGAGTTGATCAAAAAACAAAACAAACTGGTTGAGGTAAGTCCGATCAGTAACCAGGTTTTAGGATATGTCAGTGATATGAGAAATCATCCTGCAAGAGTTTTGTTGAGTAATGGAATCCAGTGCTCCATCAACAGCGATGACCCGAGTGTTTACGGATACGAAGGCCTTGGCTATGATTTCTGGGTGGCTTTTGTTTATTGGGAACTTGATGTAAAAGCGCTGAAAAAACTCGTTTTCAACTCAATCAACTATTCTTCGCTGAATGAAAGTGAAAAAAAGAAAGCTTTAACGCACCTGAATCAGCAATGGGACAATTTTGTTCAAAAAACGAATCAGAAACTCAAATAATGCATCAAAACGGGCTTCGGATTCTCAGTTGGAAATCTGATCTGCTACTCAGGGTAAACTTTTAAACTCAAAAAGAATACTTATGGTAAATGACTATAAAAAGTACGACCTTTTTGGGAAGACTTTCATGCAAAAGGTGGCGTTGACTTCACCCTTCCATTTTGATTTTCCTGTGAATGAGCAGGCCTGTTTTCTCTATGTTTTACAGGGAGAATTTCAATATAAGCTTGACAGCGAGGAAATTAATTTCCCTGCCAGTTATTCTTTGTTTTTGAACTGTATCACTTCAGGAAAGCAGATCCATAACCCGGCCATTCAGGAAAACTGTGAAATTGTCATTGTAACATTCTATCCTGAAATCCTGAAGAAAATTTATGACAGAGAATTACCCTTACTGCTGCAATCTCCAAAAAACAGGGTTTCCAACCAATCCAATGAAAAAATAAATAATGATTTTCTGATCCAGAAATATGTGGAGGGCTTATTATTTTATTTTGAAAACCCGTCTCTGGTCAATGAAGATATTCTTGTTTTAAAATTAAAGGAGATTATTTTACTGCTGTCACAAACGAAAAATGCTGAAGCCGTGCAGCTGATATTATCACAGTTATTTTCTCCTGCGACGTATACTTTTAAGCAGATTATTGAAGCCAATCTGTTTTCGCAGCTCACCATAGAAGAACTGGCCGAGCGAAATAACCTGAGTGTATCCTCTTTCAAAAGGGAATTCGCGAAACTGTATAATGACACTCCTGCGAGCTACATTAAAAATAAAAAACTGGAAAAAGCGGCCGAGCTCCTGGTGGTTTCTGACCAGCGAATCACTGATATTGCGTTTGATTGCGGGTTCAATGATCTCGCGAATTTCACGAAAAGCTTTAGTGATAAATACAATACCAGTCCATCCAGTTACCGTCAGGAAAACAGATAAAAAGAACAGAGTATAGCTCTTCAAAGCTTATATAAAAGCAATCTTAAAATGTATTTGAGGTTGCTTTTTTTATGGACTAAAATGCCAAATAATTGAACGGAATCACAAAACCCTTTCCTTTTTTCTGTCGCAATTTTGCAGTGTTCCCTTGAGCTTCAATATACAGGATAAAGGGAAAATAAAGGAATTAATATTAAAAAAATTATAAAAATGGGACTATCAGGTTTAGGAATTTTCCATACGGTCATTGGCGTTGCTTCTATTGCAGGAGCATTAGTGGGATTTATCAGATATGGGAAAATCAGTTTAAAGGAATTATCAGGGAAGATTTACTTTTACGGAACACTGATTACTTCAGTCACCGCATTGGGGATCTCGAAACATGGAGGCTTTAATGCGGGACATGCTTTTTCGGTATTTATTATTCTGTTAATAGCTGTTGCGTATTTTCTGTTTTCAAAAAAGGAGAGCAGTAAGAGAGCCCGTTATTTTGAGAATTTCCTTCTTTCCTTCAGCTTTTTTCTTTCGCTGGTGCCAACAGTGAATGAAACTTTTACCCGCGTACCGGTTGGACATCCTTTAGCAAAAGATATCACAGATCCGATTATTGGTAAAACGCTTCTGTTTCTTTTCATCCTTTTTATCGCCGGGTCTGTTTACCAGTACTTCAGACAAAAAAAGGTTAATAAAGAGACTTCGGTGTATTTGGAAGGTTAGTAGAATTGAAATCCAATGCAGTTGATAAAAACCGAAAAGAGGCTGTCTCAAAATTGAAGCAGCCTCTTATGTATCTCTAAAGAATAAATCTTAAGCGACTTATTTTTTAGGTTTCAAAGAAAAGTTATCTACATAAACGGCCTGATGTATTCCATTCAGCATTACTTTCAGACCCAAATGAGTGTCTTTTTGTAAAGTAATTTCAAATGTTTTTTTATCTCCTGTTATCTTGGATGGCTTAGCAATTGAAACAAACGATTTTGCATCGGATGCATTGCTTACAGAGAAAAGTTCCAGAGTAGTTTCTCCTCCGTTATCTGAAACATCAAGAGTCAGTGTATAATTTCCTCCTTTAATTTTAGGAGTTACTAAATACATATTTTCTCCCGGGTTGGTCATCGAATAAAATATGATTTTTTTGTCTCCGGCGTAAAGCATTGCTTTTCCCTGTTGGGCAGTCCAGCATTTGTTCATCTCTTTCCACGCATCAAAATTTTCTGTAATGGCGGATACGGTAGTGCATTGTGCTTTTGCTGTTAGAAATCCTCCTAAAGTCACTATTCCTGCAAATACGATTCTTCTCATATATTGTTTACATATTATCACGTAAAAATAGTCAAAAAAGGTCACATCGGAAAGTTATTTTTAATTAATCCAGATTAAAATAAAGAAAATAAGAAGTTGAATTGAATCATAACATGATTAACTCCTTACGGACGAACCAATCCGTATTCCATGGCTAATTTTATGGCCGTACTTAAGTTGGTGGTTTTGAATTTAACGATCAGGTTTTTGCGGTGGCTTTCTACCGTGTGTGGGCTTATAAACAGCTTATCGGCTATCTGAATGGTGGTAAGGCCTAAAGATGCTTCCAGTAAGATTTCCTTTTCTCTGCGGGTTAATTTGGGGACTGCATTCAATCCGGAATTCGTTTTCATCTCTACAATTTTTTGGGTCTGATTGCACAGGAACTTCTCACCCTTAAGGATCGTTTGTATGCCCAAAATGATTTCCGTGACCAGCGCATTTTTCTGGATGTAGCCCATAGCGCCTTCTTCCAGAGTACTGTTGATGACGGCAAATTCATTATGTACACTCAGCATCATGATCTGGGTAGCCGGATATTTTTTCAATATAGGTTTAATTAAATCTATACTGTTACTATCGGAAAGGTTAATATCCAGTAATAAAACATCTATAATCTGGTTGTCCAGTCCTGTAAGGAGTTCACTTGCTGAAGAGTAGCATCCGACGACCGTAAAGTTCTCCTGTTGAGAGAGAATATTTTTTAAGCCTTCCAGCAATAATGGGTGATCATCGGTTATAGCAATTTTAATCATGGTTTGTTTTTATTTTGGAAATTTAATTTCAATATTGGTTCCAATATGGATCTGGGATTCTATCTGCAGAGTGCCTTTCAGGAACTCAACGCGTGAACGGATATTGTGAAATCCTGCGGAATGAGCGTGATTCAGGATCTTGGTGTCAAAACCTTCTCCATCATCTTCCACGATAATCACATAATCGGATTCATTTTCGATAAACTGAATAATGATCTGCTCTGCAGTGGCATGTTTTACGGCATTATTGACCAATTCCTGAATAATCCTGTACACCAGCAGCTGACTTTCCAATGGCAGCTGATTTGAATAATGTAGAAACTGAACATCAACATCCAGTGTCGGAGTCGCCATTCGGGAAACATATTCCATCAAGGTTTCCTGAAGACCATATTTCAGCAGCAGATCCGGCATCAGATTATGCGCAACACGGCGAAGTTCGTCCACTGCGATATCGATTTGCGCCATGGACCGCTCTATGTGTGGCTGATGGTGATCGCTGGATTTATCCTTTAATAAAAACAGATTCATTTTGGTCCCGGACAGTAAACTTCCGAGGCCGTCGTGCAGATCCCGGGCTATTCTTCCTCTTTCCTGTTCCTGACCTTCCAGCATCAGTGTAAGATTGGATATTTTTGAGTCTTGTATCACCTTATCCATTTCAAGAAGATGTAATTTTTCTTTCTGCTTAATGCTTTTTGTCCTCTGAAAATACGCATACAGCAGCAAAATGAGCAGTAAAGAAACAGAAGCAATCAGTCCGATATAAAAGGTATTGATCTTCTCCTTATAATCCACCCGGGCTTTATACAGATCCACTTCCCGTTTTCTATTAGAGGATTCCAGCTGTGATAAACGAAGTTCCTGAGCTTTTTTGCTGTTTTCTATTTCAGTTAATTCCAGTTTTCTAAACTGATTTTCTTTCGTTAATTCCAGGTTTTCCAGTTTCTGAGCCTGCTGCAGACTGTGCCAGCTCATTTCCTTGAGACGCTGTTCCTGCTTTTCAGAGGCTAATTGCAGACGGAGCAACTGTTGCTTTTGCTTTTCCCTTTCATACTGGATTTCCAATCTTTTACCCAAGGCTGTATTTTTCTGATCATAAATCTGCTTAAAGGTTTCTATATATTTCTTTTGGTAAAATATGGCTTCTTTAAAATTATTTTCATTTTGAAAAAGTTGGGAAAGATTTTCAAAAATAGAAAGCTTGATCTGCGGATCTTCGATATTATTATACTCCGATTCTGCCAATGCCGTCATCAGATAGTTTTTCGCATCTTCCTGATGGCCATTCTGCAAAGCTAATTCTGCCAGAATACCATTTGCGGACGCTGCGTGGTCATGATTTCCTGTTGCGGTACCTTGGGTTTTAGCTAAATTAGCGTAATACAGCACTTTGTCTCTGTAGGATTCAGGGAAATAATTTAAATACAGATTAGCCAGATTGATCGCTACAAAAGAAAGGGTAGACGGAATAGGCATACGCGCCTTATTGGTTTTATACGTCTCTATTGCTTTGAGATAATACGATTCTGCCAGGTTGATAAAAGCTTTATTGTCGGTAGATTCATAGCGTTTTTCATACATATAGCCCATCGCCATATAAGAATCGAACAAGTTCATGGGATCTTTCTGCTGTAAGGCAATTTCCAGGGATAGCTTACTGTATTTCTCCTGCAGCTGGTATTCATTCCAGTCGGCATAAATACTGTTCAATTCACGGTATACCGATGCTTTTCTATTGTTTAAACTTTCAGAATTGGGCGCTTTTTCATACAGCGAGAGGGCTTTTAAAAAATAGCGGACCGCCTCAGCTTCTTTATTATTGCGGGCACGGATCCAGCCCAATCCATAGGCTACATAGCCTTTTGCTTCCTGATCTTTTGTTTTTGCTTCATAAAATTGGGCGAGTCTGGATGCATTTTCATAGGCTTTAACATTGTCCAGCAGTCTGTAGTTGATTGCTGAAATAATGTATAAATAAGCCGCATATTTTCCATCCGGTTCCTTTTTAGCATAAGAAATATTTTCATTTAAAATGGCAATCGCTTTATCTTCCTGTTTATTGAAAAATAGAGCCTGTGCATATTTGCCGGTCATCATCATTCGCTGGGTACTTCCCGGTTTGTACTTTTTGTACAGCTGTTCCGGGCTGTTGGAAACTTCCTGAGCTGATGCAGCATGACCCGCCAAGACAAGACATAGAAAGAGAATGGGGAAGCGTAAAAAGGAAAAAAAATTAATCAGCATTGTTCAGGATATAGAGAAGGCAAAGTTATTACTTTGCGGTTTCTCACGGGTTATATTTCATATTCAATTTAAATAAAATGACAGTGAATACCGTCATAGATGAGCCCCTTCATAGATAAAGCCAAAACTCGTTATTCTTCTGCGTTTTTTCAATCCCTGTTTTCAGCTAATTTCAGGAATGAAACCAAACTGAACAAATTGGCTGAAAACAGGGATGTTTTATCATCATTTTTTTGCACAAATTTGCCTTTAGTATTTGTGAAGACAAATAGTATAATCAAAATGGAGATGAATAAATGTAATTTTGATTCGGAAGGTGTGCCCATCGTTGGAAGCCTATCATCAATAAAGAGCAAAACAATGAAGAAAACAATTTTGATTTTTTTACCCTTATTCATGACGATTTCCTGTAAAGATAAAAGCAGGAAACAAAAAATAAAACAGCACCGCCTCAGGAACAGGTTCAGCTTAGTAAAGATTCAACAGATCTGAAACAAAATCCGGTTGAAGAACCAACGGAACCTATCAGTATTCTTTTCCCTAAAGAGTACCGGGACTTTGGAAAAGACAATGAAGTCAACGGGCTTGCAAAGGATTGGCTGGACTTATAT
The DNA here is from genome assembly GCF_900128945.1 of Chryseobacterium sp. OV279. GTDB lineage: Bacteria > Bacteroidota > Bacteroidia > Flavobacteriales > Weeksellaceae > Chryseobacterium. Next base: position 1,459,614 of record NZ_FQUD01000001.1, read on the forward strand.
CAAAAGGACGGAAAATTTTATTTGGGTAAAGCTGATTATACCGTCACAAAAGGGTTTTCTGAATGTTCAGGAGATTCTACGAAAATCATTCATTCTAAAAATAACAGTCTTTTACTCATAGGCCATTCACAATTGACATTGGGTGAAATAAAGACAGTGAAAATTACAAAAAATAAAATTTGGCCAACAGAAAAACTGAAATTCCGCTTTGGAAATGAAGAATATACATTGCGTGCAGAAGGAAAAGTGCTGTCATCAGAAAAAGTACACACGGATGAAGGAGAGGAGCTCTATCAGAATGTAAAGGATTATAAGCTTTATCTGTCAGCCAATAATGCTCCGGAAACCTTGTTCTTACAGGAAGAATCATTCAATGATACTTTTGTTGAACTGCTTTTCATAGGAGATATTGACAAGGATGGAAAACCAGATTTTATTTTCGGGGCCAACAGAGATTATGAGGAAGAACGGGTGATTCTCTATCTTTCTTCCCAGGCGAAAAAAGGAAAGTTGATTAAAAAAGCAGCAGAAATAGCCATTCAGTTTGATTGTTAAAACCGTCGCAAGAGAAAACAGTAAAACAATGAGAAAGACCGTTTTTAATTTTTTGTTATTAGGAACAGTGATTTCCTGCCAGGAAAAAATAAAGAATTCAGAGAACAAAGAAAATCAATACATCAATGAAGCTCAGGCTGCTCGTAATGATTCAGTAAATGCTCAGTTTTCTTTTATGAACGTTCCAATGGAAGAATTACCGGTATCGGAAACCACCAGGTTTGAGACTTTTGATGAAGCATACAGAAAAAAACATCCTTCAGAAAGAGTGTATACTAAACTGTCCAATGAACAGGTAGAAAAGCTGGGTTTGCAGAAGTGGTTGAAATTCGGTAAAAACGTTACAGTAAATTACCAGCTGTCCTTTCCCGGAAACTTCAAAACTTTTGTATTGACTTATCTGGACAGGGACAGTGAACTTAAAACGCTCATGGTAACGTTTGATAGAAACTATAAAAAAATTGATGAACTGCTGGTTGCTTATGATGGAAGTCCAAGGTTTTCGAATTCGACCACAAGCTCGATTTCCAGTTCTAACATCTCGGTGCGCAACGTTTATAGAGCATCGAGACGATCAGAAATCATAAACTCGTCATACCTCATCAGGGAAACCGGTAAATTTGAAAAGCGGTAAAAATAAACCATGAAAACAAATAAGATCTGTAAAACTCATCCATCGATTTCCCCTTTATCATTTTATTTCGAAACAGGTAAGGACACAAATTAGCTGAAAGCAGGGATTTTATACGATGATGCTTTTACAGATCTTTGTTTATAATTATTTCGGACCAAAACACAATGATGAAATTTTTCTATGGATCCGGAAAAGATGATGCAGAACTATAATGAGAGGAGGTGAAATTCCCTGTCTAAACCATTAAAAAAATATGAAAAAATTATTTACATCAGCGGTTTTTGCCCTGATCATAAGCATCCACGTCAGTGCACAGGAAAAACTGTACTTTGATGAAAACTGGGAGAAAACCACTCAGAGCAAAATGCAGTATTACCGGGAAACAGAACGTAAAGGAAAACTTACTTTAATCAGAGACTTTTATAAGAACGGAACACTTCAGATGGAAGGCCTTGTTTCTGATGCTACACCGGGAAATGAAGTCTATGAAGGTAAAATAACCTGGTACACTGCGGAAGGCAAAGTATTGAGTACAGGGACATTCTCCGGAGGTAACCAGGTAGGACCGGCTAAGACTTTTGATCATCAGGGAAGAGTGCAGGAGGATTTGGTTTATAAAGCAGACGGTACTTTTACAGGGACCATCTACAACTATAAAAACCCGGAAGAAATGTCTTATAACAATACGATTACCACGTATGATACTCCCGACAGTTTCAAATCGGTTGTATATGATGAAGATATTAAAGGAATCCGCTATGAAACCATCAGCAACAGTAAAGAAGAACTGTTTGAAACTAAATACTATGGCGATAAAGGGAAATATATTGGATCAAACAGCACCGGGAATTCCAGTGATAAGGTGATGGTGGAGTATTATCAGGACCCAATGAAAGTTTCCAAAATTGAAAAGCAGAACAAAGACGGAATCGTAACGGAAACGACCATCTACTCCAAAAACGGTGGAATTCTTCAGGAAGAAAAGAAAAACAAAAAAGGAGGCTATCAGAAAACCTATGATGAAACGGGTAAGCAGATCGGTAACCTTACTTACATTTATGATAAGGAAATTGAGTATTACAAGCCACAGGACGGCGAGGATTATGAGTTTAATTATGAATTTTCCGGATTCTCGGCTATCGATGTTTATAAAAACGGATCTTTAGTCCTGAGTAAATTTTTTGATGAAAATGGAAAATTATCTACCGAACAGGTTATAAAAGATGAGATGCCCCAGGAGATCAGATATTATCATCCGGACGGAAAGTTAAAAGGGGCAGTGACTTATAAAGAGGGTATGCCTTATGATGGAACTTTGTACGAGGAACTTGCTGAACAGCAGTATAAAGATGGTCTTTTAATATACTTAAAATCTTTCAGAGAGGAGGGGAAATTAAAAGTGGAAACAAAGATTAATGCAAATCAGACCGTATATAATTCTACGATTTATGATGAAAACGGCGCTATTGCATACACCTACAGCCAGCCGCTGGAACAGGAGGATGGTTTCACAGGGCAGATTGTTCAGTATGTGAAAGGAAAGGCAGCCAATAAATCGGTGGTAAAAGATGGCATCCTTCAAAGCGGAAAAATCAAATACAAATCTGAATACGGTTTTAAAGAATTGGAGCGCAGCGGAAAGTGGGTTCTGATCAAAATTTCTAACCCTGAAGGGAAATTAATTCAGGAGTCTAAAGTCCTTGCAGAAATGGAAGAGACAGATCTTTACAGCCCGCTCAACACATTGATCACAGAAGCTGATCTTCAGTATGAATTTTATGAATCTTTATAAAGTAAACTGATTTTAAGAGAGTTATAGGTTATAAGTTATAAATGATGAGTGATGAGTTTCAGAGGCAAGAGGTAAGGAATTTGGGATCAATTGCAAAACTGGTGAGCCGATAAGCTTTTTTAAACGCAAAGCTTCGTCTTCTTAACGTTTAGTTTTGAGGAAGGCAAAGAATGTGACTGCGTCACTGATGAAGCTATCGGTATACAAAATCCGCTTAATCGAATCAATGAAATTGATTCCGCCTTTGCTTCCCTTTATTAACAGGATCATCAGTTTCTTTGCGTCAAAAAAAGCTTATCAGTTCCACAAATTTTGAAGTTGATCCAATATACGGATTTGAAAGGCCGTTCCTGGTTTAAACCCCGCATCCCGAAACATAATGAACTGCTAAAATTCAAAAAAAAAATCTCAAATCTCTACTTCCATATCTGAAATCTGATGTCTGAAATCTGAGATCTAAAAAAAATCTTAACCCGAACTCATATTAAAGTACCTTTTTGAAACCACGCCATAAACCAGATACCATGATCAATAAAAGACTTTTAACCCTATCCCTTCTCGCTGCCATGACCATTTCAAGCTGTCAGAACGATAAAAAAGAACAACCCAAAAACGAAATAACCCGAAAACCCACCAATCATAAACCATCCAGCCAATCGCAGGAAAGTCATTCACCAAAATCAAATCTCAATACAAAGGACCACATCGTTTTATCAAAAAAACACAGTCCAAATACAATTTCCTGCGATTTGGATGGAGACCATTTACCGGACACGGTGAAAATCGTTCAAAACACAGACAATAAAAAATACGGCCTGGAAATTATGTTCGGCAACAAAAAAGTGGAATATCTCGGAATGGGAAAAGAGATTTTGGGTCAGGGATTTGATGATATCGATTGGGTCGGCGTGTTTGAAAAAGCGCCCAAAGGTGAAATCTACTGGAATAACGTCAATGAAAATGGAGACATCATGAGCGATGAAGAGGTAAAGGAATCCGATAAAATCAAACTGCCCAATGACGGGATTTTTATCCATCAGGAAGAAGCCTGTGGCGGCGGCATCATCTATTTGAAAGACGGGAAATTTGAATGGATACAGCAGGAGTAGAATAGCCGGATGTATACAAGTTTTAATAAGTGTTCAGGGGAACCCCAAAAACTTAAAAACTTTTAAGTATTATTGGAAGAAGTAAGAGTAGGTATCCAAAACCAAATTCCTATTGTAAAGAATTTAAAGCCATATAAAAACGATGAAGATCAATTATTCAATGCTGCTGTATCTTTTATGCATTCCTTTAGGATGGAATTTTGCCTTGTCCGGTGTTGAAAATTTGTCTGCTTCACGGACAGTATGTTTCATGATAGCCTTATTGATGACCATTTATGGAGGATTTCTTAATGCGAAACATCAAATGAAATACCGGTCTGTTCTTTGGATATTTTTCGTCAATCTGCTTTTAATATTGGGGTATATCATTTCAAATGGAGGCACTGGAAATGCTTCTATATTCGGTGGCGACAATTGGACATTAGGCTTTTTTCTGATGCATTATTGGCTAAATATGCATTGGACTTATTTAGGCTTTTTAAATCTTCCATTGTTCGATGATGATTTTACCTTCTTATTGATTGGAATGTGCAGTTCTTTTCTATTTCCGTCGATTGGTTTTATGATAGGGAAATTTTGGCACAAAAGATTAGATAAACGGATGAAGTAAAGAAGGAGTAAGAGTTTTACTTTCTGAATTTGAAGTAAAGGATTTAGTAATTGATATATTTAGAATCCCTCGATGAGTTGAGGGATTTTTGTTTTTGTGACTGAAACTATTAATCACCGTATGTACCTGAACTTTGCAGAATGGTTGGAATACAGTAAGGCTAAATCACGTCCATGATCATCGTGTATTTATCAATCCCTTTACTAAATCCGTCCGGGACAATCTCTACCGTTTTAAACCCATTCTTTTCATAAAATTCAGCGGTATGTTGAGAGGTTTCAATTTTGTAGGGAATAGAAGGGTAGGTTTTTTTTAACAAGTCAATTCTATATTGGGTAAAGGCTTTTCCAATTCCTTTTCCATGGTAATCGGCGTGAACCATTCCCCAGGATAATCCTCCAAGATGATCCCTTGTATCCAGGAAAAAGCCACCACATCCTACTATCTGACCATCGATTTTTACCACAAAGTAGTTCTCTTCGGTATCATCATCCAGAAAGCTTTCAAAGAGCGGCAATTCTTCGCTCGCAAAAAATTTAGGTTGATTACTCTTAAAGATTTGAATACAATCTTCTCTGAAAATTTTGGTGTAATTGATGATTTTCATAAATAGGTGTTGGGTAGTGGGAAGATACGGGAAATTTTGGAATTGTGGTTTTGGGATATTACATTAGAGATTATCGTATGAATAGTTCTGAGCTAGGAATTATAATATTCTGCTAAACAGAAGTGAATAAATTGGTGAGGTTTTTAGGTATTGTTTTGTTCTTTTTTATTTAAGCAAAGACGGCGGATCGGGGAGATTTTTAGCTATTTATCTATTTGATGAATAATAGTATTTATCAAATTGGGCTTTTATAGCTATATATATTACTATTGATTAAATATTTATTAGCTATAGGAAGTTTTTGCTTTCATTGTCTACTAACCAATTGAAATCAGATATAAATTCGTTTGAAATTATCCACTGTTCCATTTCTTCTAGTAATGTTTCAATATCATCAGAATCAAAACCTAATTGTGGGTTACTACCATGTATTGTTAAAAAATGTTCTAAATATTTTTCTGTTTTCTCAAAAATATTGTGTCTGTACAGAATTTCTAAATAATTAGATTTTATTCTTTCAATATCAGTATCAGTTATTTTAAAAAAAGATTTTATATTAAAATAGTATATGTTATCGAAGTCGGTTTTTCCATGGCATTCAACTCTAGAACAAAAGAGTTTATTGAAATCAATGTCATCATAAATACTTTCAAATAAACACCCTGAAAATTGTAATATGACCCAATATATTGTTCTATTTATATTTTTAGAGTTATTGAAAATATGGAGGTTTTGTTGCATAGGATCAAAATAATAAAGATTTATGTCTGGTGTTATTTTGTTTTTGTTTAATCCTATTTGTACAGTCTTAACATTGCCAATATGAGTTTCAGAATTTTTATTTGCGACAATGTATACTAATAGGTGACCAAATTCATGAAATATTGTTTCTTTAATAGAATGTATTGTTGTCATAAAATCTTAATTATTTTCTAGTATATAAAGCCCATCAATCTTGATTAAGCCACTGCTGACTCAAGTGTCCCGCTTGTGTCCATGAACTATAATCGGTACGAACCAGATTCTTGCAATAGTGTGTGAAATAACAAAAAATCCTAATTCTCGTCAGGATTTATGATATATATTGTTTTTGAAACCTATTTTAGAAGCGACCAGATTAAAACCCCAATTCCTGCATAAGCAGTCACCGTAATAATATCAGCGATAGGTTGTGAAAAACGTTTTTCTGCAATTTTCTCACTATTGATCTGGTTCTTATGGAATTTCAGAATTTTTTTAGGATTACTAATCGGGTGGGCCACCAGACTGTCGCTTTCCCACTTGTCAACGATGATTTTATAGCTCTTGCCATCAACGTCAATTTTAAATTTCTTATTAGGAGCAAGTTTCTCCTGAACATTGATCGGAACAGGTGCTGGTTGTGAACTCTGGCTTTGGGATTCCGCTATTGAACTTTTCATTTGCTCAGAAGAAGCATTATTAGCAAGAGTTGCATTCCTTTTAGAGTCCTGCTTATTGTCGGTCGCCGGATCCGCTGGCTTTTTAACCTGGTACGTGTAGCAGCTGCTAAGACAAAATGATATGATGATGAGATAAAAATTCTTTCGCATGGGCCAAATTTAAGAATTAAACGGAATATTTGGCATTTTCTTTTGTAAGATCCTGTTAAAAAAATCCCTCCAATGGCGCAAGCGCCTCACTTCTGCCTCAAAAAGTTTATTTAAACACTACTTTATAGTCCAATAGACGAAGAAATCATCAATCCTTAATTAATTCGATGAAACGCACGTTTTTATCCGTCCGCTTAATCAGCGATGAAATCGCCCCTCTTTGCTCCCCTTTACAATCATAAGAATTATAATAAGACCTTTGCGTCTAAAAAAATAAGCTTTATGTAATGTCCAATTTTCTCTAAGTTTCAAAGTTGGTAAAATGTAGCTAAGCCATATAGAATTTTTATTCACGCAAAGGTTTATTTCAATACCGTATAGTTTAGGAGGCAAAGAGAGAATCAATCTTTGATTGATTCAATTAAGCGTATGTTTTATCCGTCCGCTTAATCAGCGATGAAATCCTCTCCTTTGCTCCTCTTAAAATGATAAGAGTTATAATAGACCTTTGCGTCTAAAAAAAACTTTACATACTGTCCAATTTCCCTCTAGTTCCAAGGTGATAAAATGTAGCTAAACCATATAGAATTTTTTTTCACGCAAAGAAAAACAAAGAGGTGATTAAATTTCCTTCAGTAAGATAAACAAAGGCGTTTCACTTATTTCCGAAATACAAAGATTCTATTCTGAACTTTTGTTCCACTCTGTTTTAAAAGGAATGAATTGGTTGAAGTATGGTATTGTTTTACTTTTTTAAATGAAATGCCTTTGTTTCTCTTTATTAAAATAGCTTCATTTCAAAAAACCTTTGTTTTTCTTTGCGATTATTAAAATGCTAAAACCTAAGCAGATGTTGTAACCTTAACTTAATCACTGGCCTAGCCACGATCTTTGCTTTCCTTAAAATTATCAAGAACCTTCAAAAGAACTTTGCGTCAAAATCTCCCACAGATCCCGCTGATTACACAAATTTATTTGCATAGCATAAGTAGTGTTATTTGTGAACCCATTCGTGAAATTCGTGTTTAAAAGCGTTTCATCTTTAAAATTTTTACTTCGAATAAAATAACATAACTACAAACAAAATAAGCATTCTACACACTTTTTACTCAGTATTAAATCATGAGAATCAGTAAATAAAAACCAAAACCCTCACAATAGCAAGGGTTTTTGGTATACTTCATATATTGAAATTAAAGCTTTATTAAGCATTCATATCTGTAATATTCTTATAATAGAGGATAACGTCTTTAAGCTCTATCAGCGGCAGCTTGCTTTCGCTGAGCGATGAGAAAACAGCTATATCGATCTGCAGCCAGGCCCCGTTGTTGACAGGCTGATGCTGACTATACCATGTTTTAAGCGTATTGGCCAGACGGCACACAAACGGGTCGGAGTCGCTGAAAGACGGCTGGCATCCTCCGGCAGGAATCTCATAATCCGTTGGGATCTCGAAAGTGAACGGTGCTGCCAGCAACACAGGCAGTTCTATCGCAGGGAGCAGATCTCCTGATGAGGCCAGCAGAGGATAATTCCATGATACGCTGAGTTTCACCAATTGCTCTGCCAGTTCATCGTACGTAAAGAACGTACTGAAGAAGTTGGCCAATTGCTGGGCAAGTGGTAGGTTCAGTCCTGTATCATTATTAATCCTTGCAATATCAAACGTATCGTCGCTGCTAAGCAGTGGGATCAGCTTATTGGAGAACCTTACCAACGGAGTGCGGTAAATAAAGTCGTTCACTGTCGGATTATAAGGCACTAGGTCCTCGTTACGTATAATAGACAGACCTGCCCAGGCATACTGGAACTGTAGAACATTCAGCGCATCTACATTGACATTGCGCGATGGAATATTGAAGGACTCTTCCCATGACAGATAGGTTTTATCTGCGGCCTGATACCAATACGCATTAGGAATAGGCACGCCTTTCTTATCGGTGGCATTCACTTTTGTATAGTTGTCAATCGTTACGTAAGGGGTTTGCGGCAGTTCTGCTTCCAGTACAGCTTTAGTACCACGATATAACAACAGATCACTGGCAGACATATCCACAGAAGGTACAATGGTCACCAGCAGGCGGTTGTCGAAATCAGTATCATCTGTCTGACGGATGATGAAATCGTAGGCCCGGGCAGTACCATTGCTGTTAGGGTTACCGAAAAGCAGACTGTTGAATTCACTCCAGGCAATAGCAAGGTTATTGGATAAAGTAACCATCGTTTGTAATGCATAATAAGCATTCGCCAGATTAGTATCGCTGTTATCTGATTGAGCATTAATCAGTTTCAGATAACGGTTGAAATCGTCCAGTACCTGTGGCCATACGGTGACGAACTGTGCCAGGTCACTGAAGAGGTCGCGGGAAGGTGCTCCGAACATTTTTGCGGAAGGATTCGGAATCATATTGAACTCAATATCAGAGAATATTTTGTCCTGCGCAGCCTGATCTTCGGTATACGAATACGTAAAGTCCCATTCGGATGCTTTGGCCAGACGTGTTTTGGTCGTGTCGCCTTCCACAGATACGCCTTTGCCTGTTTGTGTGGTCAAAGTAGGCGGTGTAGGATAGTTTCGTAGCACTACAGGAATATCTACGTTGCCTAAGCTTTGCTGCAGAGATGATGAGGTAACAGACGCTTCTTTTAGCGTACTGCTGTTACTGCTAACATCTGCAGGAATAATAAAGGTAAGCCAGTTAGAGCCCTGATAGCCGTTGATGCCTGCCACATCACTGATGTCGCATTCCACATGGGTCACTACATACGTCATATCCAGATCTACGCTGGTAAATTCCTTCGCATTTTTAGTCGTAAAGCTGAAGGTGAGGAAGGAATCCGTATCGGTGGCATCCTTTTCATTCAGCTGGATCTTAGAGGTGGAAATGCTGTATTCTTTTGCTTCCCCATCTGTTTTGTTACCGATCACCGGCGTACCATACAGGCGTGGCGGTGTTTTATAGCTGCCGGATGCCACAAAGTCAGATTCCGCTGTTACTTCAAATTGTACCAGAGCATTGACGGTGTAGGCATTGCCAAGCTGGTTGAGCAATTGCTGTTCAAATTTATCTTTCGCATTACCAAGGCTGGTATGGTCACCCGATGCAGTTAAAACATACGGTGCTGTGAGTACAGGCTCCACTTCTGAAGCAATAGCCCCGGCCAGTTTAGTTTTAGCATTGGTAATGGCTTGAAGGTAAGTATTGGCATCAATCCCCTGTGTTTCCAGCCATGTTTTTTCTTCATTTGATTTCAACTGATCCACAAGGAAAGCCGGTATAGCATAATCTGCGCTCAGGAATACATCAATGGCATTGAGGGATTGTGAGCCCCAGTTATCCATATCTATCCCTGTAAACGTCTGCACTTCACCTTTGCTGCAATCCAGCCCCTGGCCTGTAAGATAATCACACATAGGCACGCCGGCTTTGGAAACAAGACTTGTCGCCAATGGCTTAGGCGCATAGAATACGGCATTCAGCAAACTGTACGTATAGATGTTGATTCGGTACTGATTAAACTGTTCTTCCGTAAGTTGTTGCTGCAAAGCAGTGTCAAACAGATCTCTGCTGTCATACAGAGTATCAACCAACGTATTGATCGCAGTGGTCACATCGGCCGGTACACCGTCTGCTGTCAGCTGTGCAATAGAATCGGCCGTCAGCTGATAAGTACCTGCCTGATTGACCTGCCAGAAAATACCCTGACCGGATCTTAAGCCCATGCGGACTACAAACACCGCCTGGTTATTGGCACCGCCTGCTGTTGCAGCATTCGTACCGATGGCGATCTTCAGTTCGTAATTACCAACACTTAAGAAGGCGGCTTCAAACAGGGCAGCAAACTCATTCAGACTGTACTGCGGATCAGTGCCGTCCTGTGCTGTTGTGGACATCGTTTTCGGTTTCACCTGCGTAAGAGCCTGGGTGACCAAAGTACTGTCTTTAAAGTCTGTGTTCACATAATTCAGGTCTCGGTAAAAATCAAGATTCACAGTGAGCTGCAAGATGGAATGGGTGTCGATATCTGCTGCATTAACTGGGCTGGAGAGCGGATTCATAACCGGAGCCGTACCCTGATTCCCTTGGCTGCGTGCCGATAAATAAGTATAAATATCTTTTACAAATTGTAATAACTGGTTAAACTGGTCTCCGGACAAATCGGTGGTTTTACCAGGAGTAAGCGATGTACTGAGGGTCGCAGTCAAAGTATTCTTACCATCTACCGGATTTAACTGGGTCAGTTGATAATATACATTCGTGTAGGTCAGTAAATCATTGGCGGCATTCTGTTTCCAGTCCTGCTGCTGGTCTGCCGGTACATCCGGCAATTCGTTATAGCGTTGTGTATTGAAGTTGAATCCCAGTTTCAGTTCCGGTTGATTATCGGTACCGAGGTCAAATAAATAACTCAGTTCCACACTTGGCCATTTACTCAATCCTTTCAGTTCATCCACATAACCTGTCTGGATAGGAGGATTATTGATCGGTGTGGCAGGATCCAGCTGCGGATCACTGAATGGAGTAACCGTTTGGTTGCCATAATAATCTACCCAGTCAAAATGCACCTGCACCGGATGACCGATACCACGGTAAGGGTTACCATCTTCCTGCGGATAGCCGGCCGGATAGGTCATAAAAGCATTAGGCTTAGCGAACTTGGCAATAGGCACCACCTGGTTGTAATACCATATCAGATCGTCGCCACCGTTGCTGTCGTCTGTTTTACCCAGTACATCGTCCTGTGTCTGTGGCTTGGCAGGTCCTGCAGGTAAGCCTACAATACTTTCCGTAAACCAACTGTTCTCTACCACCTGATAACTCAGAAGGTTGTACATATTGTTGAGGTATACTTCGGCATAATCAGGATCCGTTACTTTAGGTTGTTTATCCGGATCAGGGTTAGGATTCGTGCGGTTCAGATCGAAACCGGCAGTACCTTGCTGTACAGCGGTTACCTTATGCAGGATCTGATCGTTGATGCTAAGCGTGGTAGGATTCACAAAGATGTTCACCACATCCCTTGCAGCCCAGGCCATAGCAGCCATGTCTATAAAGTAATAGGCAGCAATGGTTTCGAAGGTAGCACCTGCTTTACCGCCGATGGTATATTGTACCTGAGGTAACAATATGAGTTGCCAAAGCGGAAGGTTGTTCCAATCGCTGATACCAGGATTGAGCTGTTGTATAGCCGCTGCATCCACTTGATAATAAGCCGCAATGGAGCTCAATGAATTGCCGGGACCGTTAGTTCCGACTTCGGCAACCAATCCGTTAAAAGTGATAACAGGTACAGGATATTGTGCAGGGTTTGTTGCATCTGCTTTAGTGTTGAGGACTACTTTTTTATTCAGCTCTGCCAGTTCGGCAGGCAGTATATTGAAGCGGGCCGTAATGCTATCGATCGTATCATCAGGAGTGTTAACATAGTATGACAGTCCTTTCTGCATTTCGCTTTGTGCATAGACCACGCAGGAGTTGGCATCGATCTTATCGCCTGTTACAGCACAGGTCATATAATCAGTTGGTTTGTTGTTGTACTGGCTGCTGTAAGTGACCAGGAGACGTACATTAGCTGTATCACCTTTACCGAATACACTGGAAGGGAAACCTGTGTTGCCCTCAGTTTCGTTATACATCAGGTAATAGCCTCCTGAACGGGTAATGCTGCACTCCCAAAGCAGGCGGATAAAATCGTAGATACTGTTCAGTACACCTGTCGTAGGCGCTGCTTCATCCTCCTCTCTTGCTGCCATTTTCAGAGCAGAGGTATCCGGATTGGTTTCGGTAGAGAGATTGGCCTGTACAATAAATGTTTTCATGTGCTCCATGCCGACAGATAACAATCCGTCTGAGCCTTCATACAGCCATTGTATATCAACGATCTTATCCTTGTTATTGTTAGCTGATTTTGGATCTAATGCCAGCAACAGTCGTTGCAGAATAGTAGCATCTGCCTCACTTGCCCCCAAAAGTTCATAGCTGTAAGCATTGACAGAAGCCGTAGAATCAGTATCGAGAAGTTTAAGCTCTATATCTACCATCGTGCTCCATCCGTAGTAAGAAGATGGCCAGTAATCCATCACCCCTTTGGCGGCATCGTACTGTCCTATCTGAACGCTGAACGCTGAGCCTTGCTCTTTAGGCAGTGCCAGTTGGTTGAGCAGACCGGAAGGGAACTGCCAGATCAGCGGCGATACATTGCTTTGGTCACCAGGTGAACCGTAAGGTAAATTCAATGCTCCGGATGTCTGCCATTTCGTAGTAGTCTGGAAGGTATATTGCACCGCCTGCAGGTTGAATGGCTGCATAGGCGCTAGTTCCAGTACATCCGGCTGTACACCTGTTTCCTGTGCATAGGTAAGCAGGGTACTGATCTGGTTAAGATCGTCAGATGTTAACGTGATATCGAGGGTATTGCCACCTTCTTCCTTCATTGTTTTTCCATTGAACTGCAGCCAGCTTAATGAGTTGTTGATCAGCTGTATCGAGAAGTCTGCAGGTATCGTAGCCGGCAGGGCAAATTCCTGGCCAGTCAATGAATAAAGGGCGCAATTGGAACCGGTACAAGGTGAACCAGCTGAAAGGGTAAGTCCCGGAAGAGTAGTAGGCAGGCGCATACCGTGTAATTGATAGCGCGATACCATACCAGACAACTGTCCGTAAGAATTATTATCGGTAAAATATTCCAGAATGCTTCCTACGGTAAGGTACTGCAGACCCGGAATATTGGCATTGGTATATCCTTCGCCGTCGTAGAATAATTTGTCCTGCTGTTGGTTGGCGTAATTGGTAGCCAGCAGGGATGCCGTAGTATTATATTGTTGTGCTAATGTATCCAGCGTATCAGCCTCAGCAGCATCGTCGAAGGTAATGGTAGTATGGATAAACGGTTGCACTAATACCTGACCCAGCGGCTGGACTTGCAGGGCCTGTACCTGTAGATTACCCGCAAGGTCCTGAGGGGTAACCGTAGCATTTGCTAATATGGAAATAGCAGCGGCCATGCTGGTTAGCGTATCACCCGGTACAATAGTATATGGGATCGTATTATATTCAAAGCTGTTACCTGCAATGAATAATCCTGGGGTTATCTGGTTTTGCATCAGTAAAGCACTTACGTCGAGTTTTTTGTAGACGTCAGTGCAGATGCCATTAAAGGTGTCTTCGTTTTTAGCGGTATAGATAGCAGCACCAATGATCAGCCAGCTGCCCGTTATAAGGACTGCCGTATTTTGGAAACTGGTATCTGCGGCAAGATCACTTACCGTTGTTTTTAATCCGGCCGCTACTGCATTGATCGTATCAGTAGCCTTTACATTATAAGAATTGCCTTTATAAGTAAGCGTTTGAGGTGCCAATAATCCAGGCACAGCTGCATTCTCTGTGATCAGCATGGTTGCTGTAATGGCATAAATGGCAGCCACAGAAGTGAAGGTGTCACCATCTGCAATATCATACATAATCCCTGTTATGACTACCGGATTATTACCGGTAAGCGGATGGGTCTGATTAGCGGTAGCGATGTCCTGTACATAAACCTTATTGCTCGTTCCGTCTACGGTAATGCCATTAGCCCAGTTGACCATAGCGGATAAGCTGTTACCATTGCTGAGACGATAGGTAAAGTTATCCATTGCATCGGATGCATAACCTGCCAATTGCTTACCTAACAGCACGAAATAATCTTCAAATACAAAAGTAGACATACTCCATTGCTGCGGATCGGATACTGCAAATCGGGCAGCAGTTGCTGTCTCTTCCTGTACTTTCACAGCCAGTTCATTGAACCATTCTTTCACAGCCGACAGGTATTCCTGTGTAGCCATATTATAAGTATTGAACTGGATGTCTAATGAGATATCAGGCACCTTCAGTTCAAGATCAAAGAACATAGGGAAGATGGCTGCTGCAGTCAGATTGTTTTCCAGCAACTGAACGTTCACTGCCTGGAAGCTGTTTTGCAGGAAGCTGAGCAAATCATTGGTTGGTATAGGGAAAGGATTGCTTTCGCTGGACAGGAAGGCGATCAAAGCATCAAGATCCGCTTTTGAAATACCTTCCGTATCTACTTCTGCACGGGCAGATTGTGATGGGGTATGGTCAATATAGTTCAGTACCAGCCAACGGAAGAAGTCGGCGCACAGATGTTCAAAGGAAGTCGTAGTTCCACTGCCATCACCCGATGGATCAGGTGCATCGGTGAACAGGGTCGCTACATATTGTGCGGTCTGGTCTTTCAGGTTGCCGTTTTCAGGTCCTGCCACGGTCAGGTGAGGCACAAAATACAGATTCAGTGTAGGCAGACTGTCCGCAGAAGTTGCTGCTAATACAGAACTGTAGTTGATAGGCATATGAGGTGAACGGCGTATCACCATTTGATCAGGCCAGATTTCCTCTGTCACGTCGAATGCATCAATGGTTGCAAATTCAACAGGCATAGCACCATCAAGCGGTGTTGCCTTGCGGGCAGGTGCAATTCGTACAGTAGCCGCAGGTGAAGATAATCGGGCAGCAGCATGTGGAGCTCCAAGATTGTTGTTCCAAGGCGCTTTGGCAGTCTGATCTGTCCCAATGGTAAGGTCAAAGCGGATTTTTGCCGTAAACGTAAAGTGAATGGTAATGGAGAAGATCCCCAGATTCAGTTTAGCCGAAACCCTGACATCCACTGAAGCTACGATAGCCAGTGGTATTTTGTTATAGGCTTCAAAAGTAGCCTGTGCATACACCATGACGGTAATATTGACACTGGCCGATATGATCCCGAAGTCTATAGAACCATATAATTTACCAATAATTCCAATGGTACCCTGCAGGTAATAATAATAGGAGGTTTCTACCTGTTCCTTATTGCTTTCCTGTAAAGCTCCGCTGTACGGATAGTAAGCGGCGATCACCCCTTCAATAATACCAAACATGGTAATACTGAAACCGGCATCGAGTATACCGTAATTCACGCTATAGCCGACACCTACCTGCAAACCGATCCCAAATACGATCACCGGATTAAAGTTTCCGTAATTGGTTTTAGGGACTTTATTGGTCGTAGCACTGCTTAACTTGCCAAAATATATACCTCCTGAACCCATAGCAGGGATACCCGGCGGCACAATGGCCTGCAGGGTGAACGAACGGGAGAAATCCATATTATAAGGGAAGCCAATATCCACCATGAAATCACCATTGGTGTAAATTTCAATACCGATGGAAGGCAGCGTGATATTGACTGCTCCAAACTGCAGATAGCGCAGGGCATTAGGAAGCGTAAGATCTATTTGATAGACCCCGATAGAGTCGGAGATCTTTTTATACATGATCTCAAAATCGAGTCCTTCGAATATCTTGGCTTTTCCGCCTGCCATGGCGATGCGCAGACCGTACAGGTTAGGATCATTAAACACTACCTGCATATCCAGCGTCCATACCGGTTTATCCTTGGTGCCTGCATTCAGTATCCCAAAATTGGTGGCGATCAGCCAGTTGCTGTCCTCATTGAACTGCAGCAGGGTATTGCCAGAACCCGGTCCTATAGGCACTGTGCCCGGTTTAGGTTCCGTAAAGGCTTCCTGCATAGCCTTGGTTACATCTTTAATGGAATTATATTGGGCTGGATTGACCAATTCTACGTGCTGACCCATGGCTAGTAGCCGCAGGTCAAAATACTGGTTGCCCTGTCCCGGTACTTCCGGCATTTTCTGAATGTCCTGTCCGCCGGTGGAAGGTTTGAACAGGTTACTGTCGTTGATAGAAGGCACCACGGAACTACCATCGAAGGTGATGAATACTCCTTTCTCGGTTTTGGTAAGATTGATGCCATTAATATTGATGAATACAAGGTTAAGCGTTTTTGGCAGTTTGTAGGTAACCTTGATGTCTTTGGTGTCGAGGTTGTAAGTCACCGAGAATCCGTCCAGACTTATTTTGTTCAGTATATCCCATGGAGCATCGAGTTCAAATGTAGGGTTGAACAGCATCTTCATGAAAGAAGTGATCAATCCGCCCAAAGTCCAGTTTTTAATGGAGAAAACAATGGTACGGCTTTGTCCGCTTATATCATACATGGCGGTAAAACCTTCCCAGGTAATGGCGAGCTGCTGATTGTTTTCGGAGAAATTATAGCTGATGCCGACAGTGGCATTGAAGTAATCCAGAGTGACACTGCCCAATACACCGCCGGAGTATTTTCCGGTGGCAGAATCATTGCTTGCAGCTTCATATTTCAGCCAGAGATTAGCAATAATATTGATTTTCTGATCGATAATCGGGAAATTAAAGATCCATTGCAGGCCTCCTTTTACTTCATAACTGCTTTTTCCTGTTCCGCTTGGAATGGTGGCATTCAGCGAGAATTGTGTAATATTTAAGCTGTCAGGAAGGAAGCTGGTAGGCAGACTGATGGTCTGGAATAATTGTTTAATGAGTTCGCCCAGATTTAAATTACTGCCTTCAGGCATTGCGAGGCTTAAGTTCCATCCGTCAGATGAATTGTAATTCACATCCGTATTGAGCTGCAGGCTGCCAATGGCAAATAATCCCGATACCTGAGCGGTAAATATACTTGGTCCGGAACCGCTTGCGGGTGAAGAAGAAGTCAGGCGCAGGGTTCCATCAGTTACCGAAACATTGGTGATGAAATTAATGTCAATATTGGCATTGGCATAAAACTCATAATACTTACTGTTGATATCCATATTGATACCGAAAGCGGTAAACTCAACCAGCAATAAATTTTCAGGGATGTTAATAGCTCCTCCTGTAATGGCTGATAATAAATTGTTAAATGTAACCGATCCCGTAAAAGCAGCAGAAAGTGTCAGATCTGAAGTGATTTCCACATCAAAACCTCCCACAAATATAGTAGGGAAGAAGTTGACTCTCGCACTGAAATATAAACTTTGTGCATTCGTGGTACCCGGACCAATGATGACCCAGTTCACATCGAATTGCTCAATAACAAAATTATCGAAAAGCGTCCATGCGCCATTCGATCCTATATATGCTGATACGCTGGTTATGCTCAGCCCGTTGCTGAAATCCAGAGAGGTATTAAATCCTTTGAATGCAATACTGTTGAGGTATTGCTGTAGAGTAGGCGGGATCGTCTGAAACCAGTTCTGCCCGGCCATCAGTCCAAATAAACTGAGCGGGGTAAGGGGTTTATCCGGTTCGGAAGCTACATTCAGCAAGAAAGAAGAGGATCCTGATTCAACGGCTGCACTAAAATTCAACACAATCGCATCGCCAGCCGCCAGTAACAGGCGGAAGTAGAGTATAGGTGTCTGTACTTTTTCCGTCTCACCTGCGGTTGGCATCAACCCATCATCCGTTTCGTACTCAAGGCGCAATGCATCTCCTTCATCTTCCGGTTCGGTGGGAATGGTCTCTTCTTCTGTTTTAATCTGAAACCCTATACCAGGGTTGCTGACTTTCAGAAATCCCAGGGATATCAGAGTGGCATCTACATTGACAAAAAGATCCAGATCAGGATAAACGATATCTTCATTGTTAACCTGTGAAGGATCTATACTTCCCACAAGAGCCAGCTGTGTAGACGAGGTCCAGGAAGTAAAGAAATTCACAACAGGCTGCAGCCATTTGGTCAGGGTAATAAGTGCTGCAAAGTTCTGACCTTCCGTTAATGAAATATTTTGTTGCTGCCATTTGAAAGCAGCCACTTCATTAGTACTGAAAATAAAGGAAGGCGAAGTGTAAGGAAGATTATCAAATACACCGCCGGTCATATACTGCCAGCTTGTGGCAAATGTCCAGTTGGAGAGATTGATCTGTATGGTAAACTGAACTTCATCCGCATCATTCGCTGTAACGGTCAGGGTGACGGAAGTATTAGTCTTTTCTACATTAAGTATGGCCGCCGTTGCGTTGGTAATCGTTAATGTTTCTCCAGGCTCAGGGATAGAAGTACCGGAGATGTCGATCAACAGAAACGAATCAACAGGCAGCTTGTAGCTTTTGGACAAAAGATCGTCCAGCCCAGCCTGAGGGATCAGGTCCGAATCGGTAAAAGATGCTGCGTTAATAGTAATGTTGTTATTATTGGCAGCGGCCTGGCTCCTGAAGATAGCAGCTAATTTGGATAAGCTCATAATAAAAAGTTATTCGGTTAAACGTCTACAATTAATCCCATATGGTCACTTGTACTTCTGACCCTTCGGTAATTGTTCCAGCCAACAAAAGTGGTCATAGCCCCTATATTGCCTCTAACATAACCGCCATGTCCTCCGGGACCTGCCGGTGGAAGTGCCAGAGCGGAAGGTAATCCTGCCGCAGGCATTCCTGCATTCAAAGCCATAGCAGAATTGTATACCAGGCTTCCCGGCGGTGCGCCCACTATCGGCGGTGCATCCCGGTTATACGTCGTGCCGGTTACCCTGTTCACGATGGTGATATTCGCGGCGGGTCCGACAGCTGTTCCTCCGCCATATCGGGTCAGTATATTATCCACACTCGAGAAAGTATCCTGGATCACATACTCGTAACCGGGATATCCGTTGGTCTGCCACGGTCTTGCACTGTTGTGGGATCTGATCATGGTGCATACATAGCCTTTGTCCGGCCATACATTGGGTGTGGGGTTGATCTGGCGTGTATAGCCGACACCTCCGGGAAGGTTATTAAGTAACCGATCATAAGCAATAGGCTCGAAATGGGTGTTAAAAATATCCACATTAAAGTCTCCGACGATCACGCCCACTTCATTGACGGCAAGGTTGGTCGTCATTTCCTGGATATAGGAAAGCTGGTTGGTACCGTCTGCCGACTGTTGTTTTTTGGGAGAAGCATGAAAGGAAAGTAATTTGATCGTCCTTCCGTTTGCAGGTTCCCAGAATGTCGTTAAAAAAGGAGTTCTGTTAAAAGCATTCGGAAAATCCAGTACAGGGGCTACACCTCCGACAGCAGGTCCGTGGAACTGCCATTGGCCCGCCAGGTGACGGTAGGGTATTCCCGGATTAATCAGATTTCCTCCACCGGGTGCATTACCCAGAGGGAGAGCACCTGTCCAGTTGATTCCATAATTGACAAGATTTCCAGCTCCGATATTGGCTACTGAATCAGAGGGATTAGCTCCGCCCTGCCAGCCCCATGGACCTGTAAACTGTACATTGGCATGGTTATAAAAAACGGAAATACCTTCCTGTACATTACCCTGTCCCAGTCTGAGTGGAGGAACAAGCCGCCAGTCGTTGGGTGCCGGAAACCAGGCCCTTAACTGTTGAAGCAGGAACAGGCTGCCCGTCTCCCCACCTGCTGTGATCAGCGTACCGGGAGCGCCTGTGCCCGTAGATGTTTCTACCACCACAAAAATATCGGGAGTATTCTGGATAAGGGTTGTACGGATCACTTCTCTTCTGTAACCGGCCTGTGGCGGAGGGATCGTAAGCGTTCCATCCCGTTTCCGCTTGGCTCTGGGTTCATTTATTTTGTTGATTCCGAACTTTTCAATGTTCCAATATAAGATACGGGCCATAAGACATCGATTTTAGGTTTATAGCAACAGGTTTATACATTCTTGTTATAGGCAGCATACCAGCCCAGACTTTTGGCTGTAGCTCCGGGATTGGGATTACCGAACAAAAGGAAGTCGGTATTACCGCCCGGTGGCAGTTTCAGGATACCCAGTAGTTTCAAAGCGATATTGGACAGGGTAAGCAGGTAGGACTGCTGGTCCACTACATATTGCAGGCTCAGTTTATTAATAGCGAGCTTCAATACGCCCTGGATACTCAACAGTTTGGCATTGCTGGCAGTCCCGGGCAGCTTGATCCCCACAAAAGCATTATAGCCGGGAGCTGCAATTTTAGAACCTGGACTCCATGCGATAAGGAGACTGGCATTAAAACCCATACTACTGGCCAACTCGCCGGGTGAACCCATATTAAGGGTCATCTGCAGACCATACCAATCGCCTGTAATTCCTGTAGCATTGATGCCGGGTAAGGAGAGTTTTAAATAGCCCTGACCTGACGGCGCCGAGTCGTCATTACCGCTCAGCAGTTTATTGATCTGTAGAGCAAAATTGGGATAAAGACTGTTGAGTCTGGCATTGCTTTGTGATGAGTTAAACGCGATCTGCGAGGCATCAAAAGCATAAGTGGTCACTGTTGGCGTATTGAGATTAAAGGCCATATTTACATACAGATTGCTGTAATTGAGTCCGCGTTGCAGAGTGCCATCATTCGATGCGATACCAAAGGAAAAAGCATCCAAAGGATAGTCTGAGCCATCTTGGGTGGTTGCCTGAGCGATCATCGTATCAAAGTTGAGGTAGCCCCACATCGTAAATCTTGATTGTATATCGAGTGCTGCAGGATCTGTCGTGAGGGTGTTGAATTGTATTTTAGTGATCTCTACATTGGTCAGCAGATTACTGTCAAAGTAGAACAAATTATCGTCTTTATTGTCGAAAACATAGACCGGAGTACCGTTGTGATCCTGATAAGTACCGTTCAGTACTACCGTTTTCAAGCTATTGGAACCATAAGGATTGTTAGTGCTGGTCACTTTATCTGAGAACAGGTTGTTCATGGTGAGCTGTAATTTACTGGCAAAGTCCTTGATGGCGGTATTTTCAAATAATACCTGCAGGAACAGTACTTTAAAATCGTAAGTGGCTCCCGCTGCAGGCTGTACCGGTTTATTGGGGTTCAGTCCCTGTGATATCTGCTGTGCATAAGCGGGATCAACGTAATTGATCAGTCCAAACAGCGAACTGACGGGATCCATGGTGATCACACCGCTAGCATCTACCCGGTTCACTTCTATTCCAAAATGATGCGCGTAGAAGTTTTTAAGGTTGATACCGCTGATCAATCCTTTTAACTGTTGCGGGAATTCCTGTAAATCGATCGTTGCTTTTAAAGCCAGAATACCATTCCAATTGGGATCATTGATGATGGCGTGAAACTTCTGATAATATTCCAGCTGACCGGAAGCAGGATCGGCCAGTGCTGCATTGTAGGCATCTTCGGCTGCTTCAAGATAGGTCTGGAGCCAGGATGATACCGCGACCAGCTGATTATAAGCAGCGGCGGAATCGGTGTTGTTTTTATCTATGTTAAATGCATTGGCCTGGGTCCATTCTTTGGGATTTTTTACCCGGTCGATGATGGAGCCTTTGCAGAATTTAAAAATTAATACATTATTGTAATCGGCGTAGGTATTACTGGTCCCTACGTTCAGATCAAACGGCCAGTCTTCAATGGACATTTTATTGTTGAACACAGGTTGACTGCTTGAACCACCGCCGGGTGTATTCATGGTTGAAAACAAATCGCCCAGATACTGATTATTGGTCACTACCAGAAATTGCTGGTTGGTGAGGAAAGCACTTTGCATTTCAGGCATCAGGTTAATGAGGCTGAGCTGGTATTGTGGAGGTGTTGCCGGAGTTTGTCCCTCCGGGTTAAGGTATTCGGGCGAACCGCTGTTAACGGTATTTTGTGCCAGGTTCAGTAAACTCCAGTTACCATCGTTGCTCACATTGGCGACCAGGCCCTGTGGAGTGGTTGAGGCTGTATAGTCTGTAGCTGCAGTTTTGGCCATGGCTCTTTTGGCCTTGCTTTTACTGCTGTGTGGTGTAGTGAAAGCAGCCGATATCAATGTTTTTCTTTCGGCGCTGAGTACCTTGGATTCAAATGTGCCAATACCATCAGCACTGGGTGGAGGTACGGGATTTACACCAAGATAAGGTGCCATAGGTACTGCAAAACCAGTGGTTTGAGGCATATCTACGGAAGGTTCGTAAAAGCCGAGAAATCCTGTGATATTGTTACTAGGCGATGCCACCCCATGATCTTTAGCGTATAAAGAAGCGCCCTGAGGCTGTGAGGCATACTGCACATTTCCGGGTGTGGCAGCTACGATATTCGCCCATGCTGTCAGATAAGTACTGTCGAGTACGGGTTTATCAGTGCCGGGGTTGGCGAGGGATACTTCCTGACCGGGAAAGTTGGCCGCAAAGGCCGCCTGTTTTGAGGTAAAACGTATGGTGTCGCCGGTGATATTACCAGCGTTGTTTTTATAGGGAGTAAATGAAACCACTTCTGTACCGGAAAGGCCGGGCAGTAAGCTGTACTGTCCGTTTTCATCGGCAAAAGCAGCCTGTGATGCGCCTGGGTCGAGGTAAAAATCTCCCTCGGGCGACAGGTAAAATGATTTGATCCCTGCAGCATCCTGCGGGGATATGACAAAGCGTGCGCTAGTGTCTGTTGGGAAGAGATTATTGACCGGTGCTCCTGAATCTACCATGTCCACTGCGGGCCATAAGGTAAGAGGGTAACCGGTATTAATGGCGTAGTAACTGGGCAGGCTGGCTGCTCTTGTCTTACTGGTACTCACATTGTAGATCTGGCCGGTGATGGCGAAATAGGTATTCAGTCCGTCATTATTGGCTACATCAAGCAGATCGATTTCGGTTTGGGTAATGAGATAATCATTGGTACTGCCTGTCTGCAGGATGGGATAAGCAAAGTAAGAAGGTGCTGTGCTGTCGCCATAGTAGTAGTTGTTTTGCAGACCGTATCCTTTAAAGTCAAGGTTCATATTCAGACCCAGCAAAAAACGGAAGGAGCCCGTACCCGGGCCGCTGAAAGGAATGGTAATGTCGCTTCTGAACAGAGAGCTGGTACCGAATACTTTGTTGGCAAAGGTCATATTAGGGTTGCCAGGTGTCCATGTGAGGCGTAAAGCATTAGAGTCTTCGTCCGGTTGCAGCTGCATCACGGTATTGTTCTGGATGGATAGCGTACCGAAGCCGCTGCCGATGGTTACAGTAAATGGTTGCCCTACCACAAAAGGCGCGGTGGGGCCAAATTGTGCGAAGTTCAGGACGGTTGTATTTTGGGTGGAGGGTGTTTTGTTAGGGTCGGTTAGCCATGCTGTCGTGAGATTGGCCGTCACATTCTGCCGGAACTTAAAAAGGTAAGGCCGGTAGGTGTCAATAAAGGTTTTTGCATCAGAGGGGGCTGTTTTGGCGAACAGGAAATAGACCTGCTGCTGTAAAGCCACTTTCAGGCTGATGGTAGGGTCGGTATAAGCAGATCCATCAGGAAGCAATAAAGCGGTCCAGTGCTGTCCTATCTGATTACATATATAGAGCGCAGGATTTCCTGAATTTTCATTGCTGAATAGGGTCTCTGTTTCGGATGGTGCCATAAGAATAGGTATTGGTTCTCAAAATGGAATAAGGTGAATACTTAACCAGGGCAGAATAGCATAACAAGAATCACAACATCCATCAATGACAGATTTAATACGGTGATTTTCTTGCCTTCAAAGTTGCCTACAGTAATGAGCTGCTGGCCGGGCCTTAAAGAATGTATACCATTGAAAGTTTCCGCATTGTCCATTTGAATGGTATCAGGGGCACCGGTCAAAACGGCCATCGCTATATTAGCCTGACTGGTATTGGTGATCGAACAGATACAATCGCTTCCGTTATTAGTTAGTTTTTGTGCATATTCAAAACGGGAAAGCGATACGGTATCAGCTTTAGACCTGGCCAGCCCCTGACCCATTGCCAGGGTATGGCCAAGAATAAATAGTAAAAGGATCTGAAAGTGAAGTTTATAGCTGCACTTAGCTGGTTTGGCACTGAATAGTTGCCTCAGCATCATTTTGAGCATTAGTGATGTTTGTGATAGTGACTGTAGAGCCTACAAAATCACCAAAAGCAGTCAACACAATGTTGGGAGAGTTAGGCTTTAAAGAGTAGATTCCATCAAGCATTTGTCTTGGATTGCCTGCGTCTTCTACAGAAATACCGCTTCCTGGTGCTCCTGAAATAGCGAATTTCAGTACGTTGCTTCTGCTGGAGTTAGCAATAGTAATAGTGGAGTTTGTTCCGTTTGCTGTGTTCCAGGTACAAAACTGACCTGATTTAATACTAGCGTTTCCACTTTGATTGATTACTGGATTTTGTGATGCCATAATTATTAGTTTTAAGGTTATAAAAAATATTTTTGAAAAAATGTAATGTTAGTGTGGGATAAAGAACTTAATTTTTAAATTATAGTCATGATAGCTCTCCTTCATTTTTAACCTCAATTTTATCTTATCTGAAACCTATATGGTCTTCTCTCTTTCTCTGTTATATTTTATCATCGGACTTTTCAAATTCGCCTTTGTTTATAGATGCCAAGCTTCATTAAAGAACTATTCAAAGTAAAGAAAATAAAATAATCCCCTGATAAGTGAAAATACCTGAATTACGAATTGCGTATTTATACGTAAGGATTTAATCTGTTTGTAACCAATTTATTATCATTGGGTATGCACTGCGCCTATAAGAATGAGGCTCTTTATATTCAAATTAGAGATTAATAGTTTTAGAGACTGAAAATTTGTAAAAAATACAATTCGATCATCGTATATTGGAAATAGAGAAATGCAAAAAAAACAATTAAAAGTGAAAAATTATTTTAAAGATAAATGGACTATTTGAATGAATAATATTAATAAAAATGTAAAATTTATCCTTAAAAGTGTGGTACCATACACGTTAAGAGATGAAATTATTGTGATTATTTTTTTATAAACTGTTTGAACATCCACAATAAAAATATATTTTTGCACTCAACAACATAAAATCCTGCTGGATAATGGTTGTTTCAAAAAAAAACTAAAAACCAAAAACTAACATTGAAAACTAATTATCATGAAAATGAACACAACTTCACTGCATTTCATTTTACTCATTCATCACCACTCATTGTTTCCAACAATTTAAAACACAGTAAGTACTCAAAATTTCTCTAGAGCACAAGTCGTATTGAACCGATATGGCTGATCGGGTATTTCCACTCGTCAGCTGGAGATTATACTATGTAATGAAAGCATTACAGGTATTCTGCATCAATTCTAGGGATGCTTGAGGAAGTTTGCTGTTGTATCAGTGATGATGCTGTATGATCCGATCCACAAAATATTTTCACGATCAATGTTAATTCATTGATTAAGCTTGTATTTGTCTATAAATTCATTTGATTTTGTAAGAATTTTTAATAGATAAGTCAGCTAAAGTATTTTAAAAATCAAAGTATCCATTTAATATTAAACCAATTATTCTTTTTACTATTATGACAAAAAAACTACTTATCATGGCCATGACAGGTTTATCCGGGACCATGGCTTTTGCAGCCGATCTGTATGTAAGAAACGCTGGAGCCGGCGGAGCTTATTCTACCGTAAGTGCAGCCATTACAGCTGCTTCAGACGGAGACCGCATCATTATTCAGCCCAAAACAAACGGGACTGCCTATGTAGAAAATCTGACGATCAACAAATCGCTGACTTTTGTCTCTGAAACCAGTTATAATAAATATTTCATTCAGGGAACCATTACCATCAATCCGGCAGCAGGAAGAGTAGTGAATATCAGCAGTTTGAGTTCAGGAAACTTTACCATCTACAACGTTGTGGCAAGTGGTCCGTCAACCGGTGGAAGAACTACCATAAACCTTTATAACTGTTATTTAAATAATGTTAATACCAACCAAACCAATACCACCACAAATATTTCGGGTTCTACAGTGTCGGGAGGGATTAGTTTTTCCCATGGAAGAATTACGGCTAATAAAGCGCAGTCGATTTCTGCCAATTCTACCACAACAGATACAGTTCTTGCAACCACCGATATAGAAGTGTATGGAAATAAATCTGATTTTGGGTTAACACACTCACAATCCAATTATAATTTTAAATTCTACAATAATTTTTGTCGTGGGGTATTTGTGTATGCTATTAAAACAGGCAGTGCCAACGAAATCATTAACAATACCATCTATGATCCTAATGGCGGTGACGTAGCACCATTTTTCATCAACTTAAATAATGGAAACACCGGAAATATTGCCATTATGAACAATGCAGCTTCCTTTGTGGTAGGAGCAACCAATGTTTGTATTAAAAACAATAATAATGCTACTGTGACAGCTTCTTATAATGTATTTACCAATCCATTTGTAACAGAAGGAACTATGACCCAAAGTAACAATTCAGGATCTGTCAATATGAACTTCAACAATACGGATTACACCATAAGTGGAATGAATGCAGATGCGGGAAATCCTGACGTAAGCTATACCGATTTAGATTTAACCAGAAACGACGCCGGGCATTATGGAGGTTCCAATAGCTGGGCTAACTACTGGCCTGCAGACAGCGGAGGAAAACCTCAGGTGAACTATCTGGTAACTCCAAGAACCATCAGCAGTGGAACTTTGAACATCACCGGTTCAGGTTTTTCCAAATAATTCTTAATGATAGAACAATATGAATAAATATATCTATAGTATAATCGCTTTGCTTATGATCATGTTGTGCCCGGCACAGATGTACGTAAGCCAGGCCGAGTATTTTTGGGATACCGATCCGGGTACAGGAAACGGAACTGCCGTTTTAGCTGCGGATGGGAATTTCAACAGTGCTTTTGAGCAACTGACCAAAACGGGGATTGCTACACCAGGTAATGGTTTGCATAAACTTAATATCCGTATTAAAGACAATACCGGGGTTTGGGGACCTGTTTTTACTAATGTCATTAATGTTCAGCAAACTCAGACCTCTCCCTTACTGGCTCTTTCACAAGCCGAATATTTCTGGGATACCGATCCGGGAGCAGGAAACGGAACCGCAGTTCTGGCTGCAGATGGTAATTTTGACAGGGCTTATGAGCAAATCGTAAAGACAGGAATTACCCTACCATCTATTGGATTGCATACATTTAATATCCGTGTCAAAGATAACAACGGGACCTGGGGACCTGTTTTCAAAAACGTTGTTGATGTACAACCCGCAGGACCTGCAGGTTGTTGGAAGAGCGTCACTGCAGGCGGTAGCCATTCCGTTGGAGTAAAAACAGATGGCACACTTTGGACCTGGGGTCAAAATGGTTATGGACAACTGGGTGATGGAACTAATATTCAACGAAATGTTTCAGTCCAGATAGGTACAGCCAATAATTGGAAAAAAGTGGTTGCCGGATTAAGCTATTCAGTGGCTGTAAAGACCGACGGAACGCTATGGACCTGGGGGGAGAACCCGGTAGGCCAGCTGGGAGATGGAACCACAATCTCTAGAAACACACCTACAAAAATAGGAACAGATAGCGACTGGGTAGATATTGCTGCCGGAATTAGTCATACAATGGCTATAAAAGCAAACGGAACACTTTGGGGCTGGGGCCGTAATATGGGCGCTCATCTAGGTGATGGAACCTATACCAACAGGAGTACACCTACACAAATCGGAACAGCAACCAATTGGAAAAGTATATCATTAGGAGAGGATTTTTCTCTTGGATTAAAAACTGACGGTACACTTTGGGGCTGGGGTGTAAATGTTTATGGAATGCTGAGTAGCGGTACTGCATCATTCATAATGGTACCTACACAAATAGGAACAGCTACAAACTGGGCAAGTGTTTCAGCCGGATACACCCACGCTGCAGTAGTAAATACTAATGGGCAACTTTATACCTGGGGAAGAAATCACAAAGGACAACTTGGGGATAATACCATTACAGACCGATCAACATTAACCCTTGTACGTAGTGGTATTCAGAGTGCTTCTGCAGGATCTTATCACACCTTAGCAGTAACAACAACCGGAACTTTAATTGCTTCCGGTGCCAATGAGTATGGTCAGCTTGGTGATGGTACAGGCATTGATAAAAAGAACTGGATTACGGTAGGATCTGCTACCAATTATAAACTGGTGAGTGCAGCTATGTCAGGGGACCATACTTTAGCTTTGGATAATGATGGTTTCCTGAAAGCATGCGGAGATAATTATACGGGTCAATTAGGTGATGGTACTACCTCTTCTAAATTTACCATCACTTCTATTGCATGTACTTCAAACTGTACGCCTCCAAGTCAGTTGTATACTTCCAATATCACTTCTACGGCAGCTACTCTTAATTGGTTCCCGGCAACACCGGCACCTGGTGGGGGATATGTATATGCCTATGGTACTGCTTCAACTGTGGGCAGTTCCAATGGTACTGTAGTTTCTAACGTAGCAAGTTTAACCAACTTATCGCCATCCACTACATATTATTGGTGGGTAGCATCTAAGTGCGGATCCAGCCAAAGCAGTTGGGTACCGGGAGGATCATTTACGACACTCCCTTTCTCAGGATGTTTTGAGGAAATACAGGCAGGTGGCTTCCGTAATTTTGCTATTAAAGCCGATGGTAGCCTTTGGGCCTGGGGCGAAGGCAATTTTGGAGAAGATGTGTCTATTCTTTATAATATGCCTAAAAGAATAGGAACTGCCAGCAATTGGAAGCATATTATCTCAGCCGGACAGCATACTGCTACTTTAAAAAAGGACGGTACAATCTGGACATGGGGATTCAATAATGCCGGTCAGTTAGGATATGGCAATACTACGGCTATCTTTATCCCTAAACAAGTGGGTACAGCTACAGACTGGAAAACTATAGCAGCCGGATTTGAAACCACACTGGCACTGAAAACCAATGGTACACTATGGGCCTGGGGTGGTAACAGTAAAGGATCTTTAGGAGACGGAACAGTAATCAATAAATCAGCTCCTGTACAGATTGGTACAGCAACAGACTGGGCCTCGATATCAACAACAGGCCAACATGTCGTAGCTTTGAAAACAGATGGCACGCTATGGACCTGGGGTAATAATGACAGTGGTCAGTTGGGTAACGGGAATACTACCAATGGTTTGGTGCCGACACAAATAGGGACAGATACCAACTGGAAAACAGCTGTTGCAGGCTTACAGTATTCAATAGCAATAAAGACGGATGGTACTTTGTGGACCTGGGGAAGTAATGTTTACGGACAGTTAGGGGATGGGACTACCACTAATAAAAATGTACCTACACAAATTGGAACAGATACCAATTGGAAAAGTATTGATAGTTATACAGAACACTCATTGGCCATTAAAACCGATGGTTCACTTTGGGCTTGGGGTAAAAATATTTACGGACAATTAGGGGATGGGACGACCACGAACAGAACTGCACCGAAACGTATTGGAGCAGATAGTAACTGGTACAGTATCTCAGCAGGTGATTATCATTCAATTGCTTTAAAATCTGACGGGTCTCTGTATTCATGGGGATATAATAGTAATGGTCAGTTGGGTAATGGTACAAACGGATTTCAGGCCGGTTCTTACACACCGATAAGCATCGCTTGTCCTACAGACTGTCCTGTTCCAAGCCAGTTATCTGCTTCCAATATTACTTCTATAACGGCTACGCTTAACTGGTCAGCACCAGCAACAGTACCTGCCGGAGGATATATGTACAAATATGGTACTTCATTCAATGTTGGAAGTGCCAGTCATACTAATAATACAACTATTTCTACAACAGCTAATGTAATAAATTTATTACCAAGTACCACGTATTATTGGTGGGTAGCATCTCATTGCGGATCCACTCAAAGTGATTGGGTACCGGGAGGAACATTTACGACACTTCCGCCTACGGGCTGCTGGCAAAGTATTGCTGCAGGCAGTACCCATTCTGCAGGGATAAAGTCAGACGGAACACTTTGGGCCTGGGGAACTAACAGCGATGGGCAGCTAGGTGATGGAACAAATACAGACAAACATGTTCCAACGCAAATAGGAACAGCAACCAACTGGAAAAAAATTGTGACAGGTGCTCAGTATTCAATTGGACTGAGAACCAACGGAACGCTATGGGCATGGGGTTACAATTCAGTAGGTCAGCTAGGAAACGGAACCACCACTAACGTAAATGTACCTACACAAATAGGAACAGCTACCGACTGGGCAGATATTGGCAGTGGGGTAAACCATACTTTAGCTGTAAAAAACAACGGTACCCTTTGGGGCTGGGGAAATAATGGAAACGGACAATTAGGTGACGGGACTATTTTAAATAAAACATTACCTACGCAGATAGGAACAGCAACCAACTGGAAAAGTATTGCAGGAGGGGATAGCTTTTCTCTGGGAATAAGAACCGATAATACACTTTGGGCATGGGGCTTGAACAATTACGGACAGCTGGGTGATGGTACAACCACCGATAGAATCCTGCCTACGCAAATAGCAACAGCAAATAGCTGGTCAACTGTTGCAGCAGGATATACCCATTCTGCAGCACTCAACACAGGTGGAGCGATTTATACTTGGGGACGAAATGACAAAGGGCAGCTTGGTAATGGTACCTATACGAACATTTTGGCACCGATAATTATAGTGGGCAACATCAAAAGTATTGCTGCAGGAGCATATCATACCGTAGCCGTAACTACAGCCGGAAAACTATATGCCTGCGGAGCCAATAATTATGGTCAGTTGGGGAATAACACGACGACTAATAACCCGAACTGGCTTGCCATAGGAAACGACAGCGATTATAGTGTGGTTTCTGCAGGAGCATTCCATACTTTAGCTTTAAATACAGATCGATACTTAAAAGCAGTTGGAAATAACGAGGGAGGACGCTTAGGTGATGGTACTACAATTCAGAGAAATTCATTCGTTTCTATTACCTGTATTCCATGTAATCCTCCTAGTCAGTTATCTACTTCCAATATCACTTCTACAACGGCTACGCTTAACTGGTCACCACTGGCAACAGCGCCTGCAGGAGGATATATTTATGCCTATGGAACTTCTTCAACCATGGGAAGTCCTAACGGAAATACGATCGCTACAACAGCCGACATTACCAATCTAATGCCTAATACGACCTATTATTGGTGGATGGCATCCAATTGCGGATCCAGCCAAAGCAGCTGGGTGCAGGGAGGATCTTTCACTACGCTCCCTCCGGCAGGTTGCTGGCAAAAGATTATGGCCGGTGAAACGCATTCATTAGGAATCAAATCAGATGGAACACTTTGGGCCTGGGGAAGCAACCAGTATGGCCAGTTAGGTGATGGAACTACCACTGACAGAAATGTTCCAAAACAGATAGGAACCGCAAACAACTGGAAAAAAATTATGGCAGGTGCTCAGTATTCAGTAGCACTTAAAACAGATGGAACGCTTTGGTCCTGGGGGTATAACTCTGTGGGACAACTAGGAAACGGAACCACTGTGAATAAAACGACACCAACACAGATCGGAACAGCTGCCGACTGGGCAGATGCTGCGGCTGGAAAAAGACAAACACTAGCGTTAAAAACAGATGGAACACTGTGGGCCTGGGGAAGTAACCAGTATGGTCAGTTAGGTGACGGGACGTCTACAGATAAGAATGTCCCTACCCAAATAGGAACTGCAACCGATTGGCGAAGTATTGCAGCAGGAACTGATTTCTCTCTGGCAGTAAAAACCGGAGGTACACTTTGGGCCTGGGGATATAATAACAATGGTCAGCTGGGCGACGGGACCACAACACAAAGAACCTTACCTAAGCAAATCGGAACCAATACTGACTGGACTGATGTTTCTGCCGGATTTATGCATGCTGCAGCGAAAACTGGGAACGGAATACTGTATACATGGGGAGACAATAGCCAGGGACAGCTTGGTGACGGTACCTATGTCAACAGATTAGTACCGACACTTGTCTCTGATGGAGTTCAAAGCGTTGATGCAGGAGGACATCATACAGTAGGAATAATGACAACCGGAAATATGTTTGCCTGTGGGTATAATTATTTTGGTCAGCTGGCTAACAGCACTACCAACAATAATTCAAACACGTTTTATATTTCAAATGATAACGATTTTAGCGTACTCTCTGCAGGAGGATATTATACATTAGCTTTAAATACGGATGGCTTCCTGAAAGCAGCAGGTGCCAATGAAGTAGGCCAGTTAGGAGATGGAACTCTTGTTAAAAAGAACGCATTTGTTTCTATTGCATGTATTACAAACTGTACCCCTCCATCTCAGTTGTATACTTCCAATATCACATCTTCAACAGTCACCCTTAACTGGACAGCATCTGTATCAGCTCCCAATGGAGGCTACCAGTATCTTTACAGTACCAATTCGATTATTGGAGGGATAGACGGAACAAGTACTTCCACTACGGCCAATCTTACCAATTTATTACCTAATACCACTTACTATTGGTGGGTGGCATCTAATTGCGTATCCAGCCAGAGTAGCTGGACGGCAGGAGGTTCCTTCAATACACTTCCTACAGCTGCAGCTGGCTGTTGGAAAAATGTTGTTGCTGGTGATAATCATTCGTTAGGAATAAAGACAGACGGAACATTATGGGCGTGGGGAGATAATTTCGGTGGAGAATTAGGAAACGGGACTATTTTTGGCAAAAATACCCCAACACAAGTTGGAACCGCAAATAATTGGAGTAAAACTGCTGTCGGATTTCACCATTCAGTAGGAATAAAAACAGACGGTACATTATGGGCATGGGGTAATAATGATTATGGACAAATAGGCGATGGAACAACAGTACGACGACTTACCCCAACGCAAATAGGAACATCAACGGATTGGGTTAGTATTGCCTCTGGTTCCAATCATACGATAGCTCTAAAATCAAATGGAACACTTTGGGCTTGGGGACGTAATATTTGGGGACAATTAGGTGATGGTACAACTACCAATAAAACTGTGCCTATACAGATTGGAACATTAACGGACTGGCAAAGTGTCGCAGCAGGAGCAGAATATAGTTTCGCCATACAAACAAACGGAACACTCTGGGGTTGGGGATATAACGGATATGGCCAGCTAGGTGATGGAACCGGGACCAATAAAACTGTGCCTGTTAAAATTGGAATGGCTACGAATTGGAGAAATGTTGATGGAGGACATAGTCATTCGGTAGGGATAAAAACTGATGGAACACTGTGGACCTGGGGAAGCAATTTCATTGGGGAGCTTGGAAATGGAACTACATCTACAGGTTCAACCAACATTCCGACACAAATCGGGACAGCAACAAATTGGCGCAGTATAGATGCTGGCCGTAATAGTTCTTCTGCTGCCATCAAAACTGATGGAACGCTTTGGACATGGGGGAATAATAATTATGGACAGTTAGGAGACGGAACATTAACCAATAAATATGCACCTACACTTATAGAATCATCTGCTGATAGGCAAACTATTGCAGCAGGATCAGCTAATACGCTTGTTATCAATAGCAGTGGGTTCTTATCAAGCTGTGGAATTAATAACTATGGTCAGGTTGGAGACGGTACCAATATTCAAAGGAAAATATTGGTTCCTATTAGCTGTCCTACAGGTATTGTTTTAAGGACTGATGAGGTTGCAGCACAGGTGGATCAGCTGAAAGTTTACCCGAATCCTGTACGTGATATCCTGACGGTTTCTTTTGATCAAAAGATTCTTTCCGTTACGGTTTACAGTGCCGCAGGACAACAGGTACTTACTAAAGCGATCAACGATACTAAAGGAACCATTGATGTATCTGCTTTCCCTTCAGGAGTGTACCTGTTGAAAGTAAATGCAGCCAATGACTTTACGAAAACAGTAAAAATAATTAAAAGATAAACCTTAAAATTTGATGACAACCGCTAAGGTTTGGTGATGATTTTATTACTAAAAAATAGAAAGAAATCAGTTAAACCTTAGTGGGCTTGTCATTGATCTGCTTAAAAAATAAACACTACAATTAAAAAAACTACTAAAAGAAAATTAAGATGAGAAGAATGTACTTTTTATGGCTCATTTTCCTTTCCGGTATAGTCTCTGCACAATTTACGTATACAGTGTACAATACTTCAAATTCGGGGATAGGCGGTAACAACATCAGTGATATTAAAACTGATAATACCGGCCTGCTGTGGATAGCTACCAACAATGGAATTTCAACATTCAACGGAACTGCTTTTACCAATTACAACACAGGTAATTCGGGTATTGCATCCAATGCTGTCAAAGAAATAGAAATTGATGGTTTAGGAAGAAAATGGATGGCCACCCAGAACAATGGGATTATCTTATTCAACGGAACGACATGGACGAACTACACCACCGCCAATTCAGGTCTTCCCAGCAATGCGGTTAAAAATATCGCTGTAGACACGGCCAATAATTTATGGGTAATCACAACAGACGGGCTTACAAAATTTAATGGTACCACATGGACTACGGATTCTTCATTCCCCAATATCAACTCATTAAAGACGGACAGCAACAATGGAGTTTGGGTGACCAATAATGGAGCTTTGTATAAATATAATGGAACCAATTTTAATTTCATCGTACAGGATGCCGAAAAAGTAGTGAAAATTGATGATAATATCGTGTATGTTGACACCACTAGCGGTATGCTTACTTACTCTACTGCGGGAACTTTACTCAACACGTATTCTATAGGAAGTTCTTGCGTGGCCAATACTTCAATAAATACCCTTGATGTAGATAGCAACAATGAAGTATGGATTGGCTATGGAGGAAGCGGATTGCAAAACTTCAGTGATTGCGTTACCTATACTGCGGCCGGTGCCGGCCTTCCCAATAACACACTCAACGTTGTGAAAACCCAGAACACCAATACGATCTGGATAGGATATACACAGCAGGGACTCGTGAAAGCGGTTCCTCAAAACGCAACAGGCTGCTGGCAAATGATCAGTGCCGGAGAATATTATTCCGCAGGTATCAAAACAGACGGTACCTTATGGGTATGGGGGAGTAATTCTTCCAGCCAGCTTGGAGACGGAGGAGTTATTCGAAGAAATGCTCCGATGCAGGTTGGAACAGCAAGCGACTGGAAAACAGTAAGTACAGGATAT
Organism: Chryseobacterium sp. OV279; assembly: GCF_900128945.1. GTDB lineage: Bacteria > Bacteroidota > Bacteroidia > Flavobacteriales > Weeksellaceae > Chryseobacterium. The sequence goes on from NZ_FQUD01000001.1 coordinate 1,495,221, forward strand.
GACCATACAGTGGCCATTAAGACCGATGGAACGCTATGGACTTGGGGAGCAAACCGATATGGACAGTTGGGGAATAATACGACCATCATGAGAACTGCTCCGGTTAAAATAGGAACAGCAAACAATTGGAAAGCTGTTAGTGCCGGAGATTCCCATACATTAGCCCTTAAAACAGACGGAACGCTATGGTCCTGGGGCAGGAATTATGACGGACAGCTAGGAGATGGATCCAGAATCGACCGATTTATTCCGTTCAAAGTTGGAAACGCTACCAATTGGGATAAAATATCTGCCGGAGACTATTATTCTGTAGGCCTCAAAACAGACGGAACCTTATGGACCTGGGGGAGAAATACTAACGGAGAATTAGGGAATGGAACTAACGTAACTACGATCTATGATGGTTCTCCAAAACAGGTGGGAACTGCTACGAACTGGCTGAAGATAGCCGCAGGAGGGAGTCACACATTAGCTTTAAAATCTACCGGAACACTTTGGGCCTGGGGGTCCAATGGATCAGGTCAGTTGGGAGACGGAACCACAGTTGCTAAAAAAGCTCCAACCCAAATCGGAACAGGAAGCAATTGGATCCGTATTGCTGCAGCATCAGGAGAATCTGTGGGAATAAGAACAGGAGGAACACTCTGGGGCTGGGGTAGCAATTACTCCGGAATGTTTGGAAGCGGGACCGCGGACATTACATCCCCTACACAATTGGACTCTACTACGGACAATATGATGATTTCCAGCGGATACTCGCATTTTCTTAACCTGACTTTTTCCGGATCTTTAAAAGCTGTGGGAGCTAACACCAATGGGCAGTTGGGTGATGGTACCTTTGTGGAAAAGAACACACTCACATCCATACCTTGTCCTTCCAACTGTGCTGTTCCAACGCAGCTTTCTGCCACTAATATTACTTCGGGGACGGCTACCCTTAACTGGACTGCACCAACACCGGCACCAGCTAACGGATATGTGTATGCATACAGCACCAACCCAATTATTGGAGGGATCTATGAAACAACGACTTCTACAACCGTCAATTTGAATAATCTGTTGCCTGGGACTACTTACTATTACTGGGTAGCAGCTCATTGTGCAACGAGCCAGACAAGCTGGATTCCGGGTGGTACATTTACCACACTTTCCGGTGGTACAGGCTGCTGGAACACAGTGGTTTCCGGATATAACTATACTTTCGCAACGAAAACAGACGGAACATTATGGGGATGGGGAATTAATGAAGACGGACAATTAGGAGATGGGACTACAACCAATAGAGCGACTCCAACACCTATAGCCATTTCAGGAGTCTGGAAAATAGCTGTTGCATATAATCATACAGTGGCTATTAAAACAGACGGAACGCTATGGGCTTGGGGTAATAACCAATTCGGACAATTGGGAGACGGGACGACCAACAACAGAACAACTCCGTTGAAAATAGGCTCGGCAAACGACTGGGTAAGTGTTGCCGTTGGAGATTATTATACGCTAGCCCTAAAAGCCAATGGAACATTATGGGCTTGGGGACATAATTACTATGGTAATTACGGAGATGGAAGTACCTACAGCAGAACTGTACCCACACAGGTAGGAACTGCTGCTGACTGGCGAAGTATCGCTGCCGGAGACGATCATGCTTTGGGAATAAAAACAGACGGAACCCTGTGGGCATGGGGTAAAAATTATGACGGACAGTTAGGAAACGAAAATACAACCAGTAAAACAACGCCGGTAAGAATAACAATGGCGACAAACTGGAAAAGTGTTGATGCTTCCGGAGATCATTCCATGGCTATGAAAACAGATGGAACTATTTGGAGTTGGGGTGATAACTTATCTGCGCAACTGGGGAACGGATCCAGAGATTCCAGAACATCGCCGGGTCAGGTAGGAACAGCCACCGATTGGAAAAGTTTTGATACGGGGCGTTTTAATTCTGTAGCCATCAAAACAGACGGAACTCTGTGGTCCTGGGGAACTAATGAGAACGGACAAATAGGAGACGGTACAAGCTTGTCGGGACTAAGCCCAGTACTTATTGGGACGGCTACCGACAGAAAAACGGCAGTAGCAGGGGGTAGTAATTCATTCGTTATCAGTAATAGTGGATTTTTATCAGGTACCGGCGATAATAGAAAGAGCCAGCTCGGAGATGGTACGCTTATCCAAAGAAGAATATTTAGTCCTATTGGATGTGCGTCAGGTAGTGTTTTAAGAACTGATGAAGTTTCAACACAGAAAGATCAGCTGAAAGTATTCCCGAATCCGGTAAGTGACATCCTGACGGTTTCTTTTGATCAAAAGATACTTTCCCTTACGGTTTACAATATGGCGGGCCAGCAGGTGCTTACTAAAGCGATCAATGACAACAAAGGAACCATTGATGTTTCTGCTTTCCCATCAGGAGTGTATCAGATGAAAGTAAATGCAGTGAATAACTTCGTAAAAACTGTAAAAGTGATCAAGCGATAAACATGATCAATGAAAGTGCGGAAGCATGATCTATAAAAAATAGCGTCACTTATCTTTTAAGTGGCGCTGTTTTTTTTAAAACGAATCGTTATTTTTAAGATATCAAAAAAACAAAATAATAACCCATTACATTTTAAAATCATGAAAAAAACAGGAGTCATTGGTTTTCTTCTCTTCAGCCTTTTTATGGCAAGTGCACAAACCATCGAATCGGGGAGCCGCAGTACAACGGGCTACATCAAATCGGACGGAACCATTGAAAACAGCAGCCGTTCCACCGTCGGATACATCAAATCAGACGGAACTATTGAAAATAAAAGCCGTTCAACCATCGGCTATATCAAAAGTGATGGTACCATAGAAAATAGCAGCCGTTCTACGGTAGGTTACGTTAAAAAGGATGGCACCATAGAAAACAGCAGCCGTTCCACCATTGGATATATCAAAGACGATGGAACGGTAGAAAACAGCAGTCGCAGCACGATTGGCTATGCCAGAGGAATTAAAAAGGAGTGGGCAGCGGTCGTGTATTTCTTTTTTAAACTGGATTAATCATCATCACCAGGAAGAGGAAACTATTCTGCTGGGTATAGAAATTAAAAATAAAGGCTTGGATCATAAAATCCGGGCCTTTTTTATAGGCGACGAAAGTTTGGTTTTAAATACAAGAGCTGCTGGCGCAGTTACTAGATTATAAATCGCAGCTATTTTATAAAAGTACGCAGTTGCTAATTTTAGATATTTCTTTTGTAAAACTTCTTCTACTTTAGTAATATCAAAAAATTAATAATTATGAAAGAATTAAAGTTTATTAATGGAGACTTTGCTTGTTATGGTGAAGGCTCCTATGTGGAGAGTATTCCGATTTTGCATCATGTATACAAAGATGTAACAGAAGAACATTGTCTTTATCTACAATATTAATATTAGGTGAATAATAAAATTAAATTTTTAATTATGAAAAACACATTTTTAGCAACTTCGTTTTGCTTTTTAGGATTAGCAACAACTTTAATTTCCTGTAACAGAGAAGATTCTTTTACAAATTTAGAAAAAATAAATAATGAAGAAAAGCCTTTATCTCAAAATCGAATATTGGAAGACGAGGATTTAAGTTCTGAGATGTTAAAATATACAGAGACGATTACTTTGACTGACAAACATAATAATATTACTAAACTTTTAGCAACTTCAAATGATAAAGCGGTAATCGATGAATACAAAAATGATGCATTGACTTTCGAAATTATAGATAAAGATAATTTGGATATACCACCTACAGATATTAAGTCAAAAGAGGAATCAATTGATATTATTCCAAATAATGAGCAAGCTTTTATTAAGTTTTATGTTATTGAAAAGCCGGTTATTGAAAACACACAATTACTATGCTTTAAATCAGGTTCGAGGTTCAAAATTAAAGAAAACGACAGATATCCGAATTTTACTGAAACCTGGAGTGATCTTGGTAAGCACGCCAAAATAGAGTGGTATAGTACTCCTAATGGTCAGGGTATAGAAGTGGAAACAAAATCTAAAGATTGTGGTTGGTGTGGCAAATATTTTATTGGGATAACAGCATTATATAATACTAATCCTACTGTAGAATATTATAATGTTGATGCAAAAAGAATGTATGTACAGGTTAAAAGTACAGATAGAAACAGAAGAGTATCAATCTGGTAGTTTGACTTCTGCTATTTCAGGACTAGACAGATATAACAAACAAGAGGCTGCCCAAAATGGGCAGCCTCTATTGTTTTATTTTGGCAGCACAATTATACGCTGGTTTGCGCTCTCAATCATCTGCCATACGCTGAAGAAATACGTTACGATCGTCAATTGACCTATTCAGGATCCTATCAACATCCATCCCGCTTATTTGCGTTATGCCCGCCAGTACGGATCTATTTTTCTTTTAAGAGCTCCAGGATCTTATTTTCGAGTTCTTCGACAATATGCTACTCTTTGAAGATATCAATTCAGTCAATTTCGATTTATGACTCCTCAGTTTTTGGCTTAAAGTTTCTCCCTACACCTTTTCTTAGAAAGGTAATTTTCCCTTGTGTTTGCTTGGCTTTTTCAAGAACTTCCAACGCTTTTGTTCGTTCATTCATTCTACCTGCATGGGTTATACTCCCTTGATTTTCATTTTTTTTCATACTACAAGATAGTGAAAATAATTGACAAAAGCAAATCGTAGACATACCGGTATCGTCATCCTGTCTTTTCTATTATCAATTTTCTTGTGTTTGAAAAATTAAGAAACCTGTAAACAAATTCCATATCAAAAAGAAAGTTTGTATTTTTAAAATATTGAAAAGAACGTTCCCTGTACTGTTCAATCCAATCATAAAAACGGATTAAATGAATAACGAACTCCATGAACTCCTTTATTACTATAATGAGGAAGGATACGAAGGATACGATTTAAGCGAAGTGCAACTCCTTGAAAAAAAAGATTTTGACAGGATTGAAAAATTAAAACACCTTCTTCACCATGAAGACCGGTATATGGCTTATCAGGCTATGCTTATTCTTCTGGCGTGGTCCATTCCGGAAGGATTTGAACTCCTTGACCGTTTTATTGCTGAAAAATGGGACGAAAAAGAAAGTTTTGAACCCCACAGACTCCATCATCAGGATAATGTATATGATATCATCACCAATGCATTGTACATTTCAACGCTCAATGGAAAAAACGAACAGGAATTATTTCCTTATATCAAACAGTTTTTACTTCTGTATGGTGACCGGTTTTTTGAATCTAACCTGAAGGATTTTCTATTAAAGAAAGATTGCGGGCCCCTTTTAAAGGAAATAGAACAGGCCATTCAAAATGCTTTACAAAACAAAAGATATTACCAGGCCAGTCAGTTATTTCCGGTACTGGTTCATTATGACAAAAGCAGATTCAATGTATATAGGGATATTTTTAGGCCATTAATAAGCCAGGATAACAGAATTGCCTATAATATGGATGAAGCAGAGAAAAATAGTCCCAATGTATCTATCTAAAACAAAGCTTTAATGGATAAGAACACCTCAATTTATATAGATTTGGAAGACCGGTTAACGAAAAAATACTATCGTGAAATTCTTGAAAAAGCTTTAGCGCAGGCCAAAGAAGAATACGAACAATTTCCCGATAATTCCATGAACATTTCTTTTTACCGTCAATTGCTGGATATAAAAAAAACGGTCATTGATGAACACACAATATATACGGAAAATGAGGCCTATCAGAAATATCCAATCGGCATCATGGTTGTAAGGAATTTTCTTGGTGAAGAAGCCAATACAGACTATGCGAAAATGCTGCAGGATATCGTTTGGGGCATATCATTATATCCTGCTATGATGGAAAACATTGAAATGATCAGGCGGAAATTATTTGACGGAGAGGAAGAAAAAGCACTTAAACATGTTTTTGCAATTGAAAATCAAACGGTCAAACTGATGGATTTTTACAACCATCCGTTACGGGGATTAAAAAAAGAAATAGGGGAGAGAAGTTTTAATCCCATCATCAAAGAAAGCACGTTCAGTCTGGTTAACAGCTTTGTTGAAAAGTATCTCTCTGAAGAGGGATTGGAAATTCATTATGTAAAGAGAAATGAGGCCATCTATCTGTTTTCCTACGGAGAATATCAGCCAGGTAGGTATCTGTTGTTTTTAGAAGGTATCTGTCATTACAAGGTGTAAAAAGATAGTTATCCTGAACCAATACCAAATGATGTATTCAAAATCAACTTAAAGTATGAACGGAAAGAAATTACTCGAACAAAAAGAATGGCAATACTATATTTATGAAGAGGACAGCCGTATTGTACTGTCTGTCCCTATTGCCAAACCAGCCCCAGGATTCGATATCGTATATACCCTGAACGAATCTGAGAAGGAAAAATACAGGCATACTGGCATCAAAGCCCTTGAAGGCAGGATAGAAGATATGAAGGTGAACTTTTCAAACTATGAAATGAATTCCTGGAGGTAATAAAAACTTATTCTCTGCCGGCGCTGACATCCTGCTTGTGCCTGATAGGTAAGAATACGCAGTATGATTATCCTTGTCAAGGTTTTAAACCTTGACAAGGATTAAAAATCACAATCTCCAAAATCAGGAGAATTCAGAGGTTGTATATATCTTGTTTAAATAATGCAGCTACTTTTTCGGCGCATTAAATATTGAATAATATAAGAAAATGGGAAACTTCTCAAACGTTTCTGTTTTACCTATCGTATATTCATCAGGTCCGAATGCTTGGGAGAAATCCAGAATGGTAGAGGTTTTTGCCGGAGATACAGCAATCATTTTTACTAAGCTGGTAACTGCTGTTTCAGTTTCGTAGGTGAATAAAAGGGTTTTACGATCTAAACTGTATATTTTATAATGATAGATTCGTGCTTTTAGCTGGGTATCAACACCTGTACCATCCAGTTTGGCTTTGTACATTAATTTTTTGGTACCGTCTTCCGTAATGTATACATCTGCATTTTTATAGCTGGCATCATAGGTAAAGGTAACCCGATCGTTGGTCTTATAATAATAGCTTATGGCTTTCTCGCCTCCGGCCATGACCTGAACTTCAGCATCTTTAGGCATTTCCATCGGCCCGCGTTGTGATGGGGCTGCTGATTTCTTTTTTTGAGCCGTTACATTCACAGCCGAGAATAGCATTAAAGCTGCTGCTAAAACTAGTTTTGAGTTTTTCATGGTTTTTTTTGCAATGTTAGAGAAAATTATGATTGTAAAAAAAATATATGAGTTTTTTATAGGTTTGTTGTGGAAAGCTCTGTTGGCGCAGAAATGTAAGTTAACAAGTTATAAAAGATTTGAGAGTGAGAAATTCTCAAACCATTCATTATATTTTGCGTTTAAATTAGTAATGTAAAAATTGGCAATAAGCAAGATGCTCGCACCAGCGATGGATAAATCTAAATCATTTTAATTCTTCAAGCAGCTGATTAAGCTTAAATTGATAATCACGTTTTATACCTGTACTAAAGAGAATATCATAAACTTGCTTCTGTCGTGAAATATCATCGAAGTGACTAGCTTGTTTAGATACATATTCTTTTATCAATTGATTATAATTGGGAGTATCAAATAGCAGAAATATAGAAGATTTTACTAAATTTTCTAGGGCTTCTATTTTAGCTTTAAGTTGTGCATTTTCACATATAATTTCATCGTGAAACTTGATGAAATCATCTGATAAATCATCCATAGTAATTAGTTAAGATTATTTCAAAATTAGTAAAAAAAGATAAAAAATACAACCTTAGCGTAATAGATAGATTTAAGGTTTATCGTAGAATTATATGCAGTACTATAATAATCATAGTCATAACATCTATTTATCCCACTGCTGGCGCGAGCATCTTGCTCGTGCCTGATACGACAAGAAAGTCGCCTCTAATGTAATAATGGGCAACGAGCGTGACGCTCGCGCCAGCGGAGGGGTTTGCAATAGCATTGCATACGCTCTTTATCTAGTTTTGTTCTGAAACAAAAGCGCTATGAAAAATTATCTTAAAGAAACAGATATCCTTGACTACTCAAATCCGTCCATACAAAAGCTGTTGAAGCAAAGAAGGTGGGGAAATTTAGACCCTGTTTCCAAAGTGAAAGCCATTTACAATTTTGTAAGAGATGAAATAAAATTTGGCTACAACGTTTCTGATTATATTCCCGCATCGCAAGTACTGAAAGACGGTTACGGACAATGCAATACAAAAGCAACTTTACTTATGACTTTATTAAGAGCAGCAGGAGTGCCCAACCGTATTCACGGGTTTACCATTGATAAGGCATTACAGAAAGGAGCAATTACGGGTATTTGGTATAGACTTTCACCAAAAAACATCTTACACAGCTGGGTTGAAGTATGGATCAATGAGCAATGGTATTTCTTAGAGGGTGTGATTTTAGACAAACCCTATCTCAAAAAATTACAGGAACAGAATAGGGATTGCAAAACTACTTTTTGTGGCTTCGGAGTTTATACAGACAATTTTGAAAATCCCCCAATCGAATGGAATAACAACAATACATTTATTCAGGATAAAGGGATCAATCAGGATTTTGGGGTATTTGATACACCCGATGAATTGTATTCAAAACATCAGCAGAAGCTCAACGCTTTCAAACGCTTTATTTTCCGGAATATCGTTAGACATATCATGAATAATAACGTCGAAAGGATTAGAAACGGAAAGCAGTAAAAAAACCAGACATTCGTTAATGAACTTCCCGTTTTTCCAACACGCTCTCTTTATACATTTCAGTATAGATCAATGATCCTTTCTTCCTTGTATTCAATAGAGGTTCGCCTGTTTCTTCACTGTATTTTTGCAGTAATTTGTAAAATTTCCATGTTCCGGCGGGTAAACCGTTTTTATATTCTGCTTCCAGATAAGTGTATGGATCTGTAAATTCCGGATATTTTTGTAAATCCATAGATCCGTTTGATTTCGATTCTATCCATTTTCCTTCCTTATGATGATTTTTCACTAGACCCTGTTCTTCATTATTTTTATAAGGACCATCTTTATCAAAGTATCTGACGAATTTTCCGGACGGAAGAATCTGGTATTGATGTAAAGGTTTTAGTTGAAAAGGATTTTCGGTCAACTCATAATCCTGGAGAGAAATGATGTAATTTTTATCGATATTAAATAAGGTATAGTTGGCAAATCCCATTTCTCCCTGATGATTCAGATAGATTCTCTTCATATCAATCAGTTTGCCGTCTTTGGCTGACACTAAATACATCTTTTCAATGAACGGTTCGGCGTAACGAAAGGTATTATAGACGGCCATAAAGTATACTGAAAAGTCTTTGTAACACAAAAAATGAGAAGCTATTTTAATTTTATCATACTTTTCATTGACAGTAGCGCTGAATGGCATAAGGATATCATATTCTTCAGGAAGTGATACAAGATCTTTTTTTATTACTTTTTCAAATTGTAATGCATTGAGTTCTTTCAGTTTATTTTTATCTTCTATGGCTGGCAGAATGGAGTCCACGGCTATTCGTTTTGAAATATCCGAATATCCAAACGGCAACGTGATACAGTCAGCCTTATTGGTGTTAAAAGAAAACGATCCTTTATCCGTTGAATGTACTTCTGTTTGTATGGCCTTATTTTCTGTCTGAGCTTTACTGTAACAGGAGAAAAGGAAAAACAAACTGCTGAAAAAAGCGATATTAATTTTAAACATAGATATCTGATATTTGAGCAAAACCGTGAATATGTAAATGATTATTATGTCTTGGTGTAGCGGTGTGGATCGTGTGAGGCAACCGTGTATTAGCATTGTCTGCCGTACTGGCATTTGCGGTGTTAGAAAAATTTTCTGAACGGCCTAATATAAATCCAAAATCATAGAGAATGTTCCGGAGAATCACCGCATTATCATAATCAAAATTTGCTGCTGAAAGGATTGTATTGGTCCCATTTTCCTGAGTCGTTAATAAATTCAGATCTCCCGCTTCTCCGTTCACGTGTTCTGCGCTGGGATAGCACGACGCATCAGAATAAGAAAACCCCTGAGATACGATATAATGATTGTGCCCTTCCTGTCTGAATTGCGCCAATGACCCTAAGAAACCTGCAAATAAATCCGGCTGAATACTTCTTCTTCTGGTATGCTGAAATCCATACCGGATGATCACTCCATTCTGATTGTAGTTGAACGCTTCAAATATCTGGGGTCCCACACCTGCATTCGCTAAAATATCCATATCGACTAAGTCTACATTTCCCGGCTGATTGGCGTACCATTTATCGGTGGCTCCATCGCCCAGGGTTCCGTTGGCATACACCAGCAACTGATGCGCATCGATCTGTTCTCCGGCTGCTCTGTTCGCTGTAAAATCTATGGTTTGTGAAAGAGCTCCTCTTTGGGCAAGAGGCGGAATGGTATTGACTCTTCTTTTTCGGGTTACACTTTCTTTCGTTCGGGCACAGATCCTGTGTTCATTATCGTTTTGGTCGTAATAAAAGAAAATCACTTCAGTAGAGTGGGCATTCACAACCTTCTGTATCCGTCTTCTTCTCGATGGATTCGTACTGATCTCCGGCAGCGTATTGTACGTATTGCTGCCATGATGAATGTTGTATATATTTTTATTAACGACTCTGAATCTCCCTGTATCATCATCTAAGAAAACACCGGCTCCGTTTACTTCTTCCTGTCCATCTTTATAGGCACAGGGATTATTATCGGTTCTTTCTACGGCCACTTCCAGATTAATACTGCCATCTGCCAGTCTTCTGGTCCATTCATCAAAAGTAGCTCTTCCATCCGGTCTGAGCTGCAGCTTAATAATGGCTTTGTTAATATGATCAGCCTGTAAATTGGTATAATGAGCATGGCTGCCGTCTCTGTTGTTAAGGGCATCAAAATTTCCTACCTGTACCGTAAACAGCCTCTGCACTTCATACCGGTTAGGAGAAACAAAACGCATAAGCTGTAAAGTATCCGTATTTTCTGTCATGGTATTGGCTGAAGGTCTTATCACCGCATCTATACTCAAGGTCTGCATATTGCTGGTCTCCATGATCAGATACACCGTTTTTCCCAATATGGAATCGTATGGAATATTTTGATTTTGATGATCCTGCTGCACGTGAGCAGAATCAATTTTTGTAAAACTGACTCTTGTTCCGTTGTCGGTTGTTACTTTCTTGGCAAAATAAACGGCACTGATACGCTGCAATGAATCATCGGGAGTATCCGGAGCCAATGGACCATTTAAGGTTTGCGTCTGCCCTGTGTCTGTTATGGTAATACGTGTCGCCATTTTAAGATTTTTCTTTTTTAATATTTCCTGATGAGGATGATCTGTGATTTTATTTTTATTAAATGAGAATGCTTAGGCCGCCAAATTTTTCATTCAGCTAGTCTGGCTTTTCTTCAATCCATCTTATTTTTTATAATTCTACATGGCTTATTTCTTTGATATGATAGATGATTTTCTTTTGGTAGTTGTCTCCCAGGGAAAATTCTATGGTCAGTTTATGTTCCAACACTTCTTTGGTTTTAAAATCTAATAAAATCTGCCCTTTATATTTGTCCAGTTTTGGAAAATCTGTCTCACTGTTATAAGCAATTTCCTTTCTTTTCATTTCCCCGTAAAACATTTCCCAATTTTTATCCGAAGGGATGTTTCCGGTATACTGCACCAGTAATAATTCATCATCATAGCGCATGGCCTCCGGTTCTGCACGCTCGTCTATATCTATTATGGTATTGGCCATAAAATTACGGTAGCGCACCCTATGCTTTACCTGATTTTCCTTTTCATATCTTCCATAAAATGGGTGGAGGATCAGTCCAAAATGATTATATTTTAAAAAATCCGTACCCACTAAATGTTCCTTTTGGTAAAAATCTTTTAAAAACATATAAAAATCCTCTGCCTTTCTGCCTACATACGATCGGGAGAGCTTTTCCACTGTTTTTTCCACTCTATCCTGAAGAATGGGCAGTCCCTGTACGTGTTTTAAACGGCCATATCCGTCCGTTATGAGCACTACATCATCATTGATCTCTGCAATTCTGGCTAAAAAATCTTTTTCAGACAATGACAGTTCCTTATCCCTGTGAACCCTGTCAAAAATTTCGATATGATATTCAAATCTTTCTTCTTCTTCTTCCAAAAGCCTCAGCGTGATATGGAAATTTTTATTGAGCTCACTTCTGTGCGTTTCCCCATTGATGGTGGTATATTCATTATAGGTATAGCGATAAAACTTTTTTCCTTCTACAAGGTTTAATTTAACATTGATCGGAAATATGGGCTCCATAATTAACTCCTTTTATAACTTATTACTGCTGATTCAACCATTATTTTGATGTAAAAACCACTTTCCCTCCGGAGGAAATCCACTGGTTTTTTTTGTTCCATGATCCATCACAGTCCTGTTGCAGCTGCTTAATTATTTTTGCTTTATTAATGTCAATAATGGCACAGGTATAGTTTTCGTGCAGGGTACTGTCCTTCACACTTTCATGTACATATTCTTTGATAATGCCGTCCACGACTACATATTTTGCATTAGGGGACAGGGAAGAAAAGAGTTCACTTCCGGTACCTTTGAAGTCACTCCCTTTACCCACTTTTATCTTCTTCTTATGATGAATGATATGAAGATTATACCATAGTTTCATAGGGCTGTTATAGGAAGCATAATACAGGGATATATTGTTATTCAGCTTAATGATGGTGTCTTTCTTCACCGTTTGATTCTGCTGTTCATCATGATTTCGCTGGGACATTGTGTTTCCACAGGTAATACAAATGATTAAAATCATTAGAATGGATGTTATTTTTTTCATGATGATAAGTTTGCGTTTTTTTCCATTTTTTCATAGCGTTTGTCCATATCGGTACCTCTTCTTGCATTCCCGTAATCATCAAGAATTTCCTTCTCATATTTCCCATGCATATCTCCCCAATCGGCAGGGTTTCTTGATAATTTTTCTAATTTTTCACCTTCTTTTTTGGTTTTGTTTTCTTTGGCTGTGTTGGCATCTTTTTTGGCAAAAAACCGGCCTAATGCAGCACCGAAATCGTCTTCTACATACCCAGGCCTGTTAATGTGATGATCCAATGCAGTTGCTTTTCCTAATTTTGACAGTAAATAATCTGACAGTTTATAGGAATAACCTGTAGGTGTCAAAGGAAGTACTACCTCTTTTAACCTTTTGATAAAATCCACCACTTGTTTTTCCTGAAATACCTTATCAATAACGGCATTCACGATCGGTTGCAGTGGCTTACATTCCACTGTTTTTCCAAATAAAGATTCTTTACAATTTTCTCTGATTTTATTGGACAAAGTATTTCCTGTGATTTTCTCTGCTTTAGGATCTGCCGGATCTTTATAATACAGAATCCCTGAATCCACCGTCCATCCGCATGATACAAATAATTCGTCATACTTTTCAGGATGCTGGGCTTTAAATTCTTCAACCTGCGTCGTAAATTCACCTTTTCCGGTATGATCTACTGTTTTCTGCATGGCACCTGCGGTTAGTATCATCTGTTCACCCGAAAGGTCCCAGTCATAGGACTGAACAGAATCCAGTTTACCTTCATTCTCAGACATTCCCACCAGAATAGCCTTTTCTTCAGCCGTAATTTTCTTGTCTTCAATTAATGTATCCCAATCGGAATAGTTTTCAAGTTTTTTCGATCCCCAGTAGGCGGGTCCATATCTTTTGCTGTACCGGGTACAGGTAATATCATATTTGTTTCCACAATTGCAGTATCTGATCTCAAACCTGTCATTGTCTTTGTTTAAAAACTCATGCGTTTCATCCGGAAACTTCACCTGATCTTCTGTTCCTGTTACTTCAGCTTTGAAATACAAGAACGCGTTTGTATCATCCCTTTTATTCAGTTTATCGATCAGTTTTTTTAAATCTTCATCGCTTTTCGGGCGCATCGTTATTTCTTTTGAATACATCAGTGTTCCATTGATGGTGAATTCAATTTTGCTTTTCTCCTCTTCTCCATCTAAAAACTTGACGGGATTATCATATACATTTTCCGGATTTGTCAGTTTATTTTCATGAATTTCCACAGAGAGCTTTCCGCTTGCTCCTTCACAGTGGGCGACCACCCATACCTTCTTTTTAATAGTGGTGCTGTTTATTTTCTCAAAATCAAAATCGGGACTTCCATCCGCTTTTTTCGCCTGCACTTCTTCTTCCCAGGTAATCTTTACCGACTCCTTTGCTTTTAATTTTACAGAATCTTCTTTATCTGCCTGAATGCTCCTTCTTCCTTTTTTCTCATATCTCTTTTTTACATCAGATACGGATCCTCCATTTTTTACCGTGTACGTGTCTTCTTTAGTTTCCCAGGTCATTTTAGGAACTTGTCTTGCAAAATATATTTTCACCACATTCACTTCATGATCCACCTGGTGCGGCGTATCATAAACCTTTTGATTGGGATTTGCGGAGTAATTATCTTTTCCTTGTTCTTGTTCTTCACTCATGACGTTTTATTTTGAGCTGATTATTGAAAATCACTTGACTTATTATATTTTGTTTCCAGGTCTTTAATCACTTTTAATTTTAACTTTTCGGGTAAATCTTTTAATGTAATATCCAGATTATCATTGATTTTACATTTATCATCTTCTCCACAATGGTATTTTATATGATACAGGTATTTTTTATGATTGTAAAATATGATGTAGGAGACTTTTGTATCATTATCCCAATTTCCGCAATAGGTAAAAGGGATGAAGACCGCCTGATGGTTATTGATATTATGATCCGATATATTATTGGTTTTTAAATTGATTAAACCGGATTGTGCATAGGGATAACTGTACACGACACTGTCGCTGTAATTTTTATTTTTAACGCTGGCGCTGATAATGGTTACCACTCCGTCAAATCTTTCTTTCTCAGCATTACAGGGATTAATGACTTTTACGGTAAGTTTATGGGGTACGGTTCCGTCTTTAAAATTTTTATGTACAGTCAATGAATCCTGATAATATACTTTCAGGCTGTCGTGAACAGCCTTTTGCCCACAAGCAGGAACAAAGAAAAATACTATCAAACTGTTAACTAAGCTTTTCATTTTTGTATATTCAATAAGTAATTCACCATTTTTACCCGTGCTGTTTTCTGTTTTTCCTGAACACTCAAAAGATATTTATCTACCAACAAAGTTGATCTGATACTGCATATTCTGTACATTGATCAATGGTCTTCAGCTGGCCTCCAACAATTTTATTTTTATACAGCTTTCTTTCCTTTGTATCACTCACTCCGGTTATTACGTATTTTCCTGTTTTGTCCCATCCATAGAATGCTGCTTTATCAAAGAAATTTTCTTCAAATGAAATTCCATTTTTGCTTCCTTTAAACAGAGCATATACATCATTATCATGCATACTGTTTTGAAGATTTAGAAGGAGAATGTCATCATAACCATCTTGGTCAATATCTAAAATATATAAAAGTTTGGAAGAGAAATCTCTTATATATTTTTTTTCATATTCTACAAAATCTGCCCTTTTAAATTTCAAATTTTTATAATTTTCGTAAGCAGATTTGTAATCAGGATTAATAAGTTCCGTTGCTAAGCCAAAATTGTCCTGCAATATCGTATAAAATTCTTTAGGCAAAGGAAGATTGCCTGTAATACTTGAAATGTTTATGTTCATACCATCCCTTTCGCATAATACCTGAATAGAGTATTCTTTATTATTATATTTTACAGGAATAATAAAAGTGAAAGAATCTGATGGCGTTTCCTGTTCAATTCTACTATCATTGGCTGGAAGATGAGTATGTGCATCTTTACCTGAACAATTATTATGTACAGAAAATATTAGAGAAAATAATATGATTAGATGATATGTTTTCATAGATATTATTCGTTGATTTTTCCTATTCTTTCATTATAATTAAAACCCAAACTATTTTTTTGCTCGATGCTCAGTATTCCGTCTTTAGAAACTCCAACAATGTAATGTCCGCCATTGTATAATTTAATGATTTCTGCATCTAAGATGGATTTTTCATTCTGATTTGCAGATGTGTCAGGTAAGTACCCACTAAATTGTTGGAGTTCTGGTACTGAACTTGGACATGTTTTATACGTTAAATTTCCTTCTTCAATGGAATAGGATTTTAACTGTTTGGTATTTTTCAAAAGACGACGAATATGATTAACTGCAGCGCGTATTTTTTCAGGTAATTTTATATTCATTTTCACGGCTATATTTTCCTTCCAATTCCAGATGTAATCTGGGTTTTCAATTACTTTTTTTGATTCTGCAGGCGTTGTACTTAGGTTATTTTTCTCATACTTAAAGTCTATTTGACATATTCCCCAACCATCAGGATAACCATAGTTTGGAATTCCTTTACTTTCAGAATTTCTACCGGAAGGTCCATATACAGCTTCTTTTCTATTTTTTCCTTTACCCACAAATTCAGGATCCCAAAATTGTTTCATTAATGTAATACCTTCGCTTCCTGATTCGCTAACTGCCATTTTATAAATAAACCAGTATTTTGATAAATATCCTTTGTCCGTAAAATATTTTTTTACGACTTCTTTTGTAGGATTTTTTCCTCTTATATAAAACTGAAAGCTACTCAAAATAGAAGTTTTGGCTTCATTCCATATTTCTACAGTTGCAGTACCTCCTCTGAATAGTCCACGAAAATCAACATCCCATTTCGTTTTCCCTATATTGGCAATCATGAAAGCATTTCCGCCATCAGACTTTGCAGGAAAATAATCAACATCGTTTCTGTCGTAGAGCGTTGCACTTGCCTTAAACTTAAATTCTGTCTTTAATCTGAACCGCAAACTTTTATGGATACAGTCCTTTCCTATAGAGACTTCAATTCTGATTTTAGGCATCACAGGTTCCGGTGAAATAAAAGTAAAAGATTCTGGTTCTATTTTCACATCATTATAAAAAACAGAAACGGTATAGGTATCATCAAGTGCTGCTAAAATTCTATCCTCCAGTGGAATAGGTTTTGCAAAAGCAGCATTCGGAGTAGGGTCACAAAAAATAAAGGATTCTTTCACCAATACCGTTTGTTTCTGAACTTTAGTACTGCCCAGATTTTCCCATGGACTTAATTTTATAACGCTCATACAGGGAGGAGGAGACATATTTTGGGCAGGCCATTTTGGATGCCCGCAAGTTCCTTTAAACTGAAGGTTGACCATGTTGTTTCCATCACCTTCTGTGGCCCATAACTGATCCTGAAGATTGATTTCGTTAGACGTAACTTTCAGGTCTCCCGGTACCTTAGCATGAGGACATTTTAACTTTGCTCCATGCATTACCATTTCTCTCTTTTCTGAAGGAGAATCTTCGCTGGATTTCTGTTCTTTTTCTGCTCTTTTTTCAGAAAGCTTTTGATCATGCGCTGAAGTATTTTGATCTTCCATGCGTTAATGTTTTGGATTGGGTTCAATTGTTAAGGTCAGAATTGCATTCGCTGGTAACCAATGAAAATTTATTTTCATCACCCGTCATACATTTAGCCTTTACTTACTTTCACATCTTTTCCTCCCTGGAATACGGCTAATGATGATCCTCTTAATTTTAAATCGCCTTTAGAGGTCTGTATATCGGCTTCTCCGGAAATACTTTTGAATTTATTACCGGTGCTTTCTGTTTGATCCTGCTTAACTGTAATGGTTTTATTTTCAGATGTTTGTGTGTATCTCTTTGTAATAGATTCAGTATGATCATTTCCAATATGCATGTTGCTGTCCTTCCCAATTTTAGTGGTCATATTCCTTCCCACTGAAATGTGCATATCTTCTCCTGCTGTAAAAGTCATATTCTTAGGCGCAGTAACGTTAATATTTCCCTGACCGTCCATAAAATAAGTATTTCCGCTGGGATCTTTAATGGTTACACTTTTATCTGCATCATTCATTAAAACTTTAATGCCGCTTCTCGTCTGTATAGATTTCAAATGATTGTTTATACCTCCGCCCAGACCTACCTGCCCATGAAACATTCCACCCATGGCAAATGGAAAATCGGGATTATGGTATTCAAATCCCACCATGACCTGGTCACCAATCTCGGGAACCGCGACAAAACCTCTGTTTTGTGTTATGGCATCCGTTCCGCCTGCATCAGGACTCATCATTCTGATAAAATGGGTAGTATCATTTAACTGCCAGTCAAACCGGACCTGTATTCTTCCCTGATTCAACGGATCTACATTGGATATCACGGTAGCTACCTGCGGTTCAGCTTTAGGCATTTCAAAATCGGGTTTTGGCATAAAACCGGTGCCTTCAGCGATGGCTTCAAAACTTCCGGTATAATATCCTCTTGCATCCACCTCGTGGCTCACTTCCGTAATCATAAGCGTTGTAAAATGCGAGGTGTCATTGCTGTCAGTCTTTCTCATGGCTAAATCTGCCACACAACCAATATAGAGGAACGGAACTGTTGTATGTCCTGAAACTGTAAAAACCTCTACCGCTTTACTTCCCCTTGCACTCTTTTGGGAATCATCCACATCGCGGAACATATTGGCGTTGATAGGAGTGGGGGTCAATGATCGGGTGGTAAAAATACTGTCATTCAGTTCATAAGCTTTGGAAGATAATTCTCCCAAATGTTTTACAGAATCATCAACGCCAACCATTTTAGTGTGGCTGCTGCTGTTATAGCCAAAGTATTCCGGTTTGGTGTGAACGGCCTTCAACTCTACATTCACATCATTGACATTGCTTCCATACACCAGCAGGATAGGTTTTTCAGAAGTGGGGAGTTTTCCGAAATGAAGAATTTCACCGTCATAATAAAACTGTTCTCCGTAGGCTTCCGCAATCCGTGTAAGGTAATTGTAATGGGTTTCGTTGTATTGTGAAGTGTAACTGATGTAACTTTTGTTTTGGGTATCTATCCTGAAATCAAATTTATTTGAGCCTAATGTTTCATTGATAATCCGGGTGGCAATGATGTTGGTATTCACCTCCTGACCTCCTCCGAAACTTTGGGTATGCGGAGCAGAATCCATCAGAATAGTGGGACTTTTTCCTTTTAAGACAATATTTCCCAGACTCATTTTTTCCTGACTAAACGCCACTTTGGTAATGAGACCTACAAATGTTCTTTCAGGGCTTTCATTTTCAGCATCCTTATATTTAAAAACAACGGTGATTCTTTTTCCTAAAAACTTTTGGGCCTGTTCCAGGTTGTGATTTTGTGCTTCGCCTAAAGAATCATGAGCCAATACCAGTTCGAAATCATGGTGCTTTCTTGCACTCTGCTGTAAACGAAAGTGTTTAAAGTGATTGACAGCCTTGCCCTCAACCACAATGTCCAGTTTTACCACACGGTTGATCCCCGAAATATGGTTTTCTGAAACTTTCTCAGAATTTGAGGTGTTTTTCATAATATTTGGTGCGTTTTATTTGGTATTATGTCACCTAAGTTAGATAAAAAACAGACTAAACAATTTAAATTCTCATTAAATCTTTTAAATTGTAGTAAAACTACGACTGACTGAAAATCAGGCATAAAGTGCTTCAGAGTGATGATTTAAAAAAGTATTGAAAATTGAGGGAATTTTAGTTTAGCAAGTACACCGTTACCGCACGAATCCTTTCATGTGGTTTTATTTCTTACCATTACATTTTGTGGTTTTATAAAAAAAATTATCTTTAAAAAAACATAATTGATGAGTCGTAATTACAAATTCCACAATCCTGAAGGATTGTATTTCATAAGCTTTGCTGTTGTAGGCTGGCTGTATGTTTTTACCAGAGATGAATACAAAGAAATTTTTTTAGAAAGTTTAAGATTTTGCCAAAAGAATAAAGGATTGGAAATACATGCGTGGTGCATCATGTCAAACCATGTACACTTAGTTTTCAGAAGTATAAATGGCCAGAAACCTGAAAGTCTGATTGGTGATTTAAAAAGATTTACAAGCAAAGAAATTGTGGCAGCAATCAAAGAAAATTCTACAGAAAGCAGAAAAGAGTTTTTATTAGATTTCTTCCTTAAAGAAGGTTCAAAAACTTCAAATGTAACTCAATATCAGTTTTGGAGACATGATAATCAACCTATTGAGTTATGGAGTAGTAGAGTCATTAGCCAGAAGATTAATTATGTACATCAAAATCCTGTAAAAGCAGGTTTGGTTTTCCGCGCGGAAGATTATAGATATAGCAGTGCAATAGATTATTATGATGGAAAAGGACTTTTAGATGATATTGTTGTTTTTGGAATGTTTGATTGATATTACTTAAATATTAGAACCACACGAAAGGATTCGTGCGGTAACTGGATATGAATTTAAAAGATTGGATAAATTAAAAAAGCCTTCCAAGAAAATTGAAAGGCTTTTTACTATAGAAAAATATATTATTTAAATATTTGTTGATCATACAAAAGATTGTCATCTTCATCAAAACTGATGATCAATACTTTATATTGTTTGGCGCTGTCGTTGTTGAAAAATTTAATTCTTGGAGGAACATAATCGCTGTCAAATAAATTAGGATTCCAGTACAGCGTTTCGCGAGAATCATTTTCAATTTTCTTTGCAGGATCATCATTATCCAGCATTTCAATTGGAAATTCCGAAGGTTTATCGTATCCTTTTATGACAGATGAATTGTTCTTCGGCGTTCCTTTTTCATTACTTTTAGGTTTCATATTGCCTCTCATGGTATAGACGGCTACTGCATCACCTACTAATCCTGATCCTTTAATAATTTTTACCATTGCAATATTGCTTGGCGGGATGTTGGCAATCATTGAAGCATCACTAAGGGTTTCATTTAAATATAGCTTAGCTTGCTGGCCGCGAATGTAAGGGACGTTGACGCCTGAACTGTTTCTTTGAAATGTCAAACCGGCAGCTCTTCCCTGTAGCCAGTCTAATATATTAGCGGATCCGGCAACATGTTGGTCTTCATTCACAAAGTCGAATATAGTAGAATTCATGGAACTAAACATTCCAGTAGACAGTTCTTTGTCTAAATCTTCTTTTGGATCTGTCTTTTTTCCTACGAGTTTTACTTCTTCAATTTGTACTTCAGCATTTGCTGTCTTTTTAATGTTTTTCTGAGTATTGATGGCTCTGGAAATCGTTGCAGAAATGGTTTTATTTCCAGAGGATTTTACCAGTTTATATTTGGTACCCGGGAAATTGCCTGTAAATGATGTGGGATTTACTAACGGTTCTATTGTAACGAATAAATTATCGGTAGTTGATTCTTTATTATTTTCTGAATTAACAAATAACGAAACATTCAAAGGTTCATCATAGTTAAGATTATTGAGGTAAGCATATCCGTTTTGATCCGTCTGAAACTGATTAAGAGCTGCTTCCTGGTTTCCTAATTTCAGCATTAAGCTTATCGTAGAGTTGACCAGCATAGAACCATTTTGAATAGGTTTTACCTTATAAGACAGATATTGCTGAGATTTGTTTTTAATGTTGGGTACAGATCCGCTAAGCACAGAATTCCAGTCAAATCTTTGCCACTTTTCGGAAATAAGGAGCGCATCCAAAGCTTCCGTATTGGCGTTTTTTGAGAAATATTGTGCCGGGCTGTCTATTTTAGTCGTAAAATCTCCCGTTAGCCAAAGTCCACTCAGTAAATTTTCTTCTTCCGGATTCTGGGTGCCATTATCCTCACTGACTAAAACAGTATAATTTTTAAAATAGGACTCAGGAGAAAGATCAATGCTGTTGAAAGATCTTGGGGTTTGTTTTATGCTCTGGGCTACAATTTCGGCTTTTTCAATCTTTAATTGGCCAGGTTTTATAAAGCAAAGTCTTTGGGCCACCAGATTATCCTGTTCATCAAAAATGGCTAATTGTAGAATACAGTTAGCTCCATTGCTTATTTTTGTGGGAATAAGACTTGTCGCTTCATTGGTTAAATTGTTGATATTGGCTTTGTAAGCAAGATGGTTATTGATGGTTCCTACAACTTTATAATTTTGAAGCTGTTGTTTTAAATTGACACCTTTTAAGGTGTATTTTACGCCCTCTTTAGAACTGTAAACTTCTAAGCTGAGACCGCTTTCTGCGACCTGTGGCAAATCTATCGTCTGACTTTTCCCGGTATTGTCCTGAATGACAGCCTGGTATTTTTTTCCTGAAGCGGGAGTTATTTTAAAAGAGGCGACATTCTTATCAAAAGATTTAAATGTAGTGATAGAGACGTTGGGATTTTGTGTGTCGATTACTTTTCCGGTCCAGTTTTCCGGTAGGGAAGTAGCGCTTGACAATCTTACGGCAAATTTTGTAGGCATACCGTTAATGAAATTTCCGCTTTCCGGAAAGGCTTTTGCAGTCCAGTCAGAACTTTTAGCAATTACTAATGATTCAGGAGAGTCTGGATTGTAAACCGGAATCGTTTTAACAATCTGAAAATCTTCGTTGAAATTGGTCATGTAAGGCGTATAGGCTCTTACAAAATACACCTGTTCAGGAAGGCTTTCTTTCAGCTGGAAATCTCCGCTGCCTTCACCATTGGTCAGAAGTATTGTTTTCCAGTCTATTAATTTTTTATCAGCACTGTACAGTTCTACAAATAGAGTATTGGATAATGCAGAACGGTTATATCCATCAAAGACAAAGCTTTTAAACCAAATTTTGTCACCCGCTGCATATTGTGATTTATCGGTAAGTAAGTATACTTTTTCCTGGTCGTAATTATTCTCAAGACTGGTAATTGCTTTTTCTAATTTAGTCTGTGCCAGTACAGGTTGTACCGTTGAAATAAGCAATACAAAGAATATATTTTTCATAGAAATCTTAGCGCATTTTAATTCAGTGCTAATGTAGTCATTTAATGATTTGGAGAATTGATATTTGGTTTCTTATTTAAGAAAAAGAGCATTTTTTTAGTTTATATTGATGTCTTTATACAAATTATCCACTACTTTTTCTAAAATTTCTCCCGTTTCATTAAAGCTGGTGTTGGTCAATATGGATATCCCTATATTTTGTTTAGGATAAATCACAAACCAGTTCTGCATTCCGTAGATACCGCCGTGATGTCTGTACATTAATCCATTACCATTTTCTATGATATACCAATGATACCCTTCCCAAAAATCAGAACCTTCTTTGTATAGTTTTTTATGAGATTCGTTGACAACAGGATTTGATGGGTCAAGTTGCAGTTTCATATATTTCACCAAATCCGTAGTGGTAGAATGCAATCCTGAAATTCCACCCCATAAAGTTCTGTTGAAGTTGGGCATTAACTCGTTTTTATCGTTATAGCCCTTTACCAGTCTTGTTCTGTCATTTTCATTGAGTGTAAACTTGGTTTGATTCATGGTATTGGGTTTCAACACAAATTCAATGACCAGTTCCTCAAAAGATTTCTGATAGACTTTTTCAAGAATATAGGCGGTCAGCTCCGGAGCCGTGTTTGAATAGGAGTAGACTTCTCCGGGTTTCGTTTCAATGTTGATGAATTTTAATCCTTCAAAAAAGGCTTTTTTATTTTCGCTTTTTATCGGAAAATTAGGAAATCCACTGGTATGGGTGATGAGGTGTTTTATTTTGATAGGTTCGCCTTTAAATTCTAAATTGGGATAAAGTTCGTCAAGATAGATTCTGATATCATCCTCTAGATTGATTTTTTGATCAAGCACGGCTTTAGCGGCTATATAACCTGTAAAAGTTTTAGTGACGGAAGCCAATTCATAAAGGGTAGAATCGTTGGGTTTGTTTCCTTTTCCAATCGTTAATTCTCCAAAATGTTTGATGGTGGATTGTCCATCTTTAAGCACGGCAATGGAAACAGAATGAAATCTTTTATCTTCTAATAACTGAAGCGCATTTTTTGTAATCGCATGTTCAACATTTTGTGTATTGATGGGCTGAACACTTTTACACCCAAGTAAGGCAAAAAATAAAATAAGGGTCACATATTTCATGGTCAGAATTTTAATTTGATATTCTGATGCAAATATGCTGTAGAGAATCCTGAAAAAAGTCCATATAAAAAAGTAGGACTCATTTTAATCAATACAATGAGTCCGATTATCTGCAATCCACAGTCCGATTATTTACAATGAATTAATTATCAACTGTTTCTGAAAGCTGTTGGCGTTTGGTTCGTATATTTTTTAAATGAAGTGTGAAAAGAAGATTTTGAATTGAAACCCACTTCATATAAGATTTCCAGCACCGTATATTCTTTTTTCGAGGGATCTTTCAGAAGGATCATTGCTTTTTTAACGCGGTATTCATTCACAAAATCAAAAAAATGCTGATTGAGGTGATGGTTAATTAATACAGACAACTCACGAACCGGAATATTCACCTGATCTGCCAGTTCCTGAATCGTTAATGAAGGCTCTAAGAAAGGTTCTTTTTCAACCATGAATTTTTTAAGCTGTTCGATCTGAGAACTTTTGGTTTCGTTGGTTTTATTTTCAGTTTCCAGCGTTTCAGCAAAATCTTTTGCCGGCTGTAAGGTAGAATCAATTCTGCGAAAAAGCTCAGGATAATTTAATGCCTTTAAGATAAACCAACAGGCAGCCAGTAAAAATACCGTTCCCGCCACAATATTCAGCCAGATAAACAGATCTCTATGCTGGGTGTATCTTACGATGTTTTTAAAAATAATACATACATGGATCACTAAGAAAATCACGGTAAGCTGAGACAGCCATTTGTATAGCAAAGTGTTGGGATTGGTATAGTTTTCAAGATAAATCTCCCTATATTTTTTAAGGACAAGGAATACGCCGACGATATAAAAGAAAAACTGCAGTTCCCCAATGAGTTGATAAACCAACATTTCCGGAGAGCTCCACATCGTTGTAAAGAACTGTTCTTTAGCAGCACCTTCTGCCAGATAAAGTCTTGGAACTAAAATTAAATTGACAACAATAAAAGGAATAAGATGCAGTAAGTGCTTTCTTTTTAAGGTGAAATCAGAATAACAGACGGCATTCACGTACAGATAGAAAAGCGGCATGACCAATAAGTAAGCAGATATTTTGAAAGCTTTCAGGTTATAACTGTCCACAAAAAGGTGCATAAAAAGCCCGCTGATATCAATGGCATTAATGATAAGAAACGCTGCAAATAATCTGTTTTCCAGTTTTCTTTCTGTTTTTACCGTTAATAAAAATACGGCAAGCAGCAGCGATACAAAAACAGCCATCGCAGCAATAACTTCCAGAAAACTTAATTTGTCCATTAGTTTTTTTACAAAAATAGGATATAAGTGATAAAGAGAAATGATTGGTGGTAATCATTTATCAAATATTGGGCTGTGGTGTGGAAAGTCGGGAGACTTCGGAGAGCAGGAGAACTATCAGATTCACTATTAATTAGTTTATAACAGTATAATTTTAAATATAATTTATAAAATAAGAAAGATACTCTCTGGAGAAAGCATCTTATTAATTTACTCATTATAACTAGCAGTTAGTATTGAATTACTATTTTTCATATAAACTCTTTTGATAAATCCAAGCTCTCGGAGAGTTTCTAAGAAAACTCTGTTTTCATCCGAATTGTCTATTTCTATTTTTTCTTTTTTAAGTATTAAAGAAAATGGTTTACCCAATTGTTCAATATATTTTCTAAACTGTAAAGTATTAATATCAGCTTTCTCAAAATTCAAAAGAAAGATCTTATCACTAATTATTAATTTTGATTCCATAACTGAATCAACAAAAAATTCTGAATATTTATGAAATTTATTCTCTTTGAAGATATTTATTAAAACTTCTAAAAAGGAAGTGTCATCACTATTGTACATTTCATTCTCAGTTAAAAAATCAAAAATTAGCAATTTTAATTCCGAATTAATATTTGCCTTAAATATAGCTTCCCAACTATCAATTGGAAGCTCCAAATTGTAATAGGTTTCATTTAATTCAATTTCTTTTTTTTCACATATTGCTATAATTTCAATTTCGGATAAAGATGATAGATTTTCAGAATTTAAAATAATATTTCCATTACTAATCAATTTTGGAATTCTTTCTGTTCTTTCAATAACTGATGTTTCATCAAAATTTTCAGTTAATGAATCAATTAATGCATCAAATGCATTAGTTGAAATCCCACTGTTTATTAATGAAATATTAAAATTTGTAATCAATTCATCTGTTAATTGATTTCCTTCCTCATCGATGGAATCATTTATACAGATTAATTTCAATCGGTTGTAGTTCTCTTCTTTATTGAGGAATTCCTCTATTACAAAATCAATTTTCTTATTATTGTAATTATAGTAAGATAGAATATTCATCCAGTGTGGTAAAATCCTATTATTAATGAAAAGAGGAACCCACAGCTCAGTATTTATATTGGTGATTTTTTGTACTATAAAATCTATTTTTCTTATTAAGGCAGTTCTATTACTTATAGTAATTTCATCATTATTCAGTAATGTCTCAACCACTTCAATTTCTTCCTCAGTATTATTATCTAATTTTAATAATACATTTTCCACATAATCATTTATATTATCTACAATATTTTCTTTAAGAACAATGTGATCTGAGTTTAGTAGAGTTGTATAATTAGCCGTATTATAGTTTTGAACATCATCTGGATTAGAATATTTTTCAAGGAAAAGATTGATATTATTGATGTTAATAACATATAAATTATTATTCATTACTTGCAGAATCCAATCATGTAGAGAAGCCTCATATTTGATTTCATTGAATTTAATTCTTAATGATTTTAATTTATTAAAAATTTCTTCCTTTCTGTTCTCATTATAATTATTTAATAAAAAATCATCGTAATCTTCCAAAAATTCTTTTATCTTCTCTTCTTTATTAAGAATTTTTATTTCATCAATATTGTTTACCCTAAACAAAATATCAATAATTTTCTTTTTCTTTTTTAAACTAAATATGTCCTTGTTATGAACCAAATACCAAAAGTCTTCCCAAGAAGACATTTTATAAATAAAAATATTGGTATAGCCTGAGATTTCAGAGTAATCTATATATTTATAAATAAAATCAACTGATTTGTCGTCTGTATTTGATATTGTGTTGAGAAATTCTTCTAATTTATGTGTTAATACTTCATTATTTTTAAAATTTCCTAACAGATAGTCTAAAATATAAAAATTTAAAATTGACTCCTTTTTAAAATTAGCAATACTTAATTCTGAAATTAAATTTTTAGGCTTATTAATAACATCATTAAAGGTGGTTTCCCCATCTTCAATAATTTTCAATTTAAGATTATAATCATTTTCACTTATTGATTCTGGATAGAAAAGAGATATATAATTAGAATAGTTTTCATCGAGATAATTATTAATAATAATAACTTTAAGTAAACTATATTTTCGGTGCTCTTTAGCAATATTATTTTCAATATTTAATCCATCCCCATCTTCAATTTTATCATTTATGTTTACAAAAGCTTTTGTAAAATATTCTTCTATCTGTTTTCTATCAGCATTTTGAAATAGCTGGCTTAATGACGAATTTTTTAACTTGTTGATTCTTCTTCTTAGTTTTCGAATTTCAAAATTATTAGACTGTTTTTTACCATTTGATCTATCCTCTATCCTTCTCTTTCTATCGATATAACTAACATTAGCATTTACCTTAGCCTCAATATTAGGAAATGATATATATTCATTTCTTACCCCTATGGTGTATGAAAGACTTCCCAGATTTACAAATTGTTCAAACTTTTCTTCTTTTAATAAATCTTGAACTTGTAAGGACTCTTCACCTATTCTATATCGTGAACCACCAAATGAATCTAAAAGCAATTGAGAAAGATAAATCATTCGTAATTCTGTGATACTGGATTGTCTTTCTAACAAGATATTTGAGTTGTCTTCTTCTAATAATTCTATATCCCTTTTGATTTGCTTTACTATATCAGAATAAAAAATACTTTTCAGCTCAAATATTTTATAAATAATTCCTTCTTTATTTTGTAAACTTTTAAATTCAATAGGATACATGTTTTTAATAACAATCAATGAAAACAGCTTATTTCCATTTAACGCTTGATTCTCCTTACTCTTTATTCTATAATAAGTTTTAAATTCATTAATAATATTAATAAGACTTCTCATATCATTTACATAAGGTGAAATATCGCTTATAATATCCTCAGAAATAATATCCTCACTTATAAATTCGTCCTTTAATCTTTTAATAAATTGTGTATTAGAATTACTATAGTCCACAACTGGAATCACTGGAATGATTAAATCAAAAAATTTAGTTTTTTCATTGTTTTTACTAAACAATTCATCTTTTACAGCGTAAATAAAAGTAACTTTTTGAACTATATCTTTCGAATTATTTATTATAATATTGAGTTCTCGAAGCTTAATAAATACTTCTACAGCATCCTCAAACCTATCAATATCTTCAATGAAGACAATTTGTGTTCGGGTCTTTTCAAAGAAATATATTAATTCATCAACATGCTTATTAATTATAGAAATATCCTTATCCTTTGGGACAAATTCAGCATCACTAAAACTTACTTTATTAACTTTTAATTTAAAGAGTTGTTTAAATATTTTTTTTAGAATAAAGAAAACTCCTAATAAGAAAGAAACCTTCATAAGATAAACATAATAAATAGACTCCTCTCTATTAATAAGATACACTTTCTGGTATATTTTGTCGAAGAAAAGATAAAGTATTGATAGAGCCCAAATAATAAAAAATACTACTTTAATAAAAATGAATCTATCAAAAGTAATTCTTTCAAATCTCGAATCTTTTAAGTTTTTCTTTTTCTCATAATAAAGAATTTGCTGAACAATACTTGTTTCAATGTCAACTTCGGTTTGTTTATTCTTTTCTTCAAATTTCCCAAGATTAATATCTAAGATTTTAAACTCAGGATTATTCTTTTTAAACAAATTTAGAATTGTACTTTTACCTGTACCAAAAGAACCAGAAATTGCAATATTTCTAACATTATGATTTAAAACTCCCCATTTTAAGGACTTTAAATATGTTTGGAGATTATAGTTGCTTTCTTCATCTTTTAAAATATATGGAGTAAGATCTTCTAAGTTGTTTGGATTGTCATTATTCTTTACTAAAAGTTTTATTTTTTTTCTACCTAAAAAAAGTATTGCTTCTGATAAAAGATTTAAATAAAACTCGGTTGATAATATTTTAAATTCTAAATATCTCTCTCTTATCTCGTTTAATAGTTTCTTCATTGTTTTAGTTTGATGCCAAATTACAATTTTCAAACTAAAATTAAAAGCTTATGAACATTTTGAAGATGTGTTCACAAGTAGTTATTCACTAAAGGTCTTATTAATAAATTATAAAATAAACTAAAAACCTAAGTTTCTAAATATTTTGCTGTTGATTTTGCTTTTTCCACCTCGGTTTTACTTATTTAAGTTAACAATTGCCTTTCTGATTTATGTCCAGTAAAATTTAATAAATAAGTAATAGGGATTTTCTCATAAAAATTTGTTGCAAAGCTTTTCCCCCACGCTAGTGCGGCTTCTAGCTCGTGTTCAGTAATAAAAGTAAATCTTTGCAATATTGAGGACTTGTTTTGCATCCAATTATTTTCCGTATTTTAGAATATGGTTAGAAAATTTTTTTTTATTGAAAAATGGTGTTTTTATAAAAGATGTTGAATTGCATGAGTCTTCTTTAACTAAAAATTTTGATAAAGAACTCTCTGAAATATATTTTAAAATGCTTAAACATAGAAATTCTATAAAAGTGTTAGATGTGGAAAGTGATATAGATTTAATAGAAACTAGTTAAAATTTATTTGATAACTTAATATATTTTTCATATTAAAATCAAAGAGCTCTTGTATTATAACATTAAGTTCTTTGTTGACTATAAGTAGAGTATCGTAACGAGGATTTGAATTACCTCTTTTCAATTCTCCTATGGTCTTTTTTGTGTGCCTAGTTCTTAAACCAAGTTCTTCTTGTGAAAGAGGTTTATTTGTCTCGGGATTTATCACTTTCTTTTTTAACTCAGAAATTCTATAACAAGAGTTTTTTTACAGTTATTAAGGTCGATTTTTTTACGATTTCCTATAACAAACAATAAATCCCAACTTTCGTCAGGATTTTCTCTTATTTTGATTTTTAAATTCTTTTTGTAGCTGATCAATTTCACTTTCAATCTTCTTTAGTTCTTTTTCATTGAGTTTTGTAAATAAATGTAATAGATCAATTTCAAGAAAATTACAAAATAGAATAAGAATTTCAATGGTTGGATTAGTTTCAGCTCTTTCAATTCTACCAACATGGTTACTTGAGATATTGAGCTCATTTCCAAGTTGCAATTGTGAAAGTTCTCTTTTGAGCCTATGTAATTGAATAAGCTTTCCAATTTGAAATTTTAATTCTTCTATTTGCCATTTATACATTTAGTAAAGTTTGAGCTTTCTAAAATTTTTCATCAACACATATATGTGTTTTATTGTTTTTTTTCTTACATTTATAAAAAAAATACAACCCATGAAAAAGATAAAAACAGATTTTGATACCCGTTTTCGAGCAGGAAAAAAGCACTCCGGATTACAGCTGATGGAAACTTTCTTTCAGTTCAATGAGTTGGATGTTTCCAAAGAAAGGCTCAGCAATATTATGAATTATGCGGTAAAGAGAAATAGTTGGATCAATGAAGATCCGGCGGTCATCTTTGAGTTTTACCAGTCGATG
Source organism: Chryseobacterium sp. OV279 (assembly GCF_900128945.1). Lineage (GTDB taxonomy): Bacteria > Bacteroidota > Bacteroidia > Flavobacteriales > Weeksellaceae > Chryseobacterium. The sequence goes on from NZ_FQUD01000001.1 coordinate 1,525,901, forward strand.
AGGTCGTTGATCCTGGCAGGTTATCTTATGATGCTGAAAGAAAGGAAATGGGCTGTGTATACTCAACCGGAAAACGTTTCTCCGTGGGTTCTTGGCCTGCTTTCGGAGAAGGAATACCGGAATCCTCTGCTGGTTTTCAAAAAAGCATTCAGAGCATACACCCTCAAAGAATTTGATTATTTTATGTCCGGAATCGTCTATTTCTCAATGGGCATCTATGAAAATCTACCGGAAAGGAATATCGTTATGCCCTACATCCATACGGTTAAAATGCTGGATGCCGCACACCTTATTCTTCAAAGAAAGAGAGAAAAGGAGATGGCTGACACCAATTCAGGATAAGAAAGTTGAGCATAATGCCAGAATTCAAACCTGTAACCTTTTTAAAGCCTTACAGAAGTTATCCGCCTCAGATCCTACGATAAAATTCCGGCCAGCCCCTGATCTTTTCGGTTCGATAAAGTTCCGCTTACTTTAATGACTTTTATTCCAAGATCTTCAATCCAGTCATAAAGTAAGTCATTAACCTTATGCCTGAGTTTTGGCAGCTCTATCTGCTGGTTGGATATCAGATCGGGTTCTTCAACAGGGACAAAAACAAAAACATCAATTTCATCGATGATGGTTTGAACTTTTTCAAAGAGAACCTGGATATTTCGACCTGAATCAAGAACATGAAGATAAGCTAAGATATCAATGACACATCTGTCAAATATGACATCATCTCCGCTTTTGAAGACCAGGTTGACTGAATAATTAAATTGTTCAAGAAAATCGTCAGGATAAGGCTCTTCTGAAAATTCATACCCTGAAGACTCCATCTGGTAATAGGGTTCTATTTCAAGGGTGTATCCGGGAAGGTTCTCCAGAAGTTCTTCTGCCAATGTGGTTTTACCGACTTTGTGAGCGCCGATTATTGCAATTCTCATATTTCAGTTGATATTATAATCCAAAAGTCTGGTACGGGATTTTCGTGCCAGTTTTTTAAGCGTCCATTGTATAGCGTTTTGCCAGTCTATTTAATAGCATAATTTTTCTATATTTAGAACAGGTATATAAATATAATATAAAAAAAGAAAATGCCAATAAACCAAATACCTCCCGACGGAGGCATGTTATATAAAGAAACAGACATGGCCCGGTTTTTCCCTGAGCCATTCAATGCAATAACTGCTCTGTTATTTTTAGCCATAGCTATTTTTTGGACCCTTAAAATGAAGGGTAATTTTAAAGAATATCCTTTTTTAACCTACTGCTTAATGTTGTTATATATTGGTGCCATAGGGGGAACTGTTTACCATGCATTCAGACAATGGCCGGTATTTATCATGATGGATTGGATGCCCATTATGCTGCTCTGTCTGTCTGCCGGATTTTATTTTGTAGCTCGGAGCACCAGATGGTACTATGCTGTTGTAATGGTTCTTGCATATATGATATTGATGTTGGGCTTGAGAAATTGGATTTTAATAGATAATACTTCTCTTTTTATCAACCTAAATTATGCAATCATGGCTTCATTTGTGCTTTTCTCGGTATTGCGTTATTTGATTTATACCCAATGGAAAGCCGGCAAATGGGTAGGCTTTGCTTTATTGTCGTTTGCACTCGCACTCACTTTCCGGATCATTGATAAACGGGAATGGCTGAGTTTCGGAACACACTTTTTATGGCATACGTTTGGGGCGGTAGCCACATTTTGCATGTTTAATTATATCTATCTTACGCGGAATGCCATTAGAAAAACATAAGTAGTTTTTGTTCTCTTTGAAACTCTAATTCATAGATAAAGTCTGTTTAAACTTAACCACAAAAGTCACAAAAGATTTTTAAACACTTAAGCTATTTAAGTTATATACTTTGTGAATAAGAAGTACACTAAAGTTTTTTGAAAATCAAAGATTTTCATCTTATGTGAACTTAATTGTGCGGTATTCCTTTAAACTTTCTAAAATGTACTAAAGTGTTTAAAAGATAAAAACTTTTGTAACTTTTGTGGTTTAATAAAAAAAACAACCAGTTTTTTGTGAAATTCACAGTCTGATTCTTTTACGTCTGAAAGAAAGATGATTTACTTATATTTGCCCAGCAAAGCAAATTCAAATGTTTAAAAAAGTAAGCACTGTATGTATTCTTGGCTTTTATACGGTTTTTTGTTCGGCCCAGCAGGTTCGGCCTTCAAAATCATCTGAAATTTACCGTGAACTTAAAACCCTTAAACAGCTGCCTAAAGTTTTATACCTTGCGGCTCATCCCGATGATGAAAATACAGGATTACTCTCCTGGTTAATCAACGACCAAAATGTAGAAACGGGCTATTTGTCTTTAACCAGAGGTGACGGTGGTCAGAATTTACTAGGCACAGAACAGGGTGCTGCATTGGGTTTAATCAGAACGCATGAGCTTTTAGAGGCCAGAAAGTTAGATGGCGCCCAACAGTTTTTTACGCGGGCGATTGATTTCGGGTTCTCTAAAAATACGACCGATACCTTTAAACAATGGGATGCAGACAGCATTACAGCGGATGTCGTTTGGGTCATCCGTCAATTCCGTCCGGATGTGATCATTTGTCGTTTTCCTCCTACTGCTGCGGCAGGACACGGACAACACGCGGCTTCGGCTGTGGTGGCGGAAAAAGCTTTTAAGCTGGCAGGCGATAAAACGGCTTTCCCGGATCAACTGAAATATGTCAATGTATGGCAGCCAAAACGCGTATTGTGGAATACGTTCCGCTTTGGTGGGGTCAATACGACCGCTGAAAACCAACTGAAAGTTACCGTTGGGCAATATGATGCACAATTGGGAATGGGTTATGGTGAATTGGCAGGATTAAGCAGAAGTTTACATAAAAGTCAGGGTGCGGGAACACAGTCTGTAGCCGGCATAAGAACTGAATATTTTGCCCACGTTACTGGCGAACCTGCAAAAACAACACTTTTTGACGGAGTAGTTAAAACCTGGACCGCAAAAGGAAACACCGATATAGACCAATCATTAGATCAAATTATTTCCGCTTTCAATTTCAATAATCCTGACCTCAGCTTACCAGCTTTGCTTGCTTTGCGAAAGAAGGTTATGGCGCTAAAAGATGCAGAACTAAAAAAGGATAAACTTAAATCCCTTGATCATATTATTTTAAGCTGTGCCGGATTTATGGGCGAGGCAGTTACCAATCAGGCTGAAGCTGTTGCCGGGGATCATTATAATTTCAGATTAAATTTAATTTCAAGAGCTGCAAATCCTGTCGTTTTAGACAATGTAAAATGGTTAGGTCAGTCAGAAAGCTTCAACAGAACACTGTCAAAAGACTCTTTAATTACCATTCAGCATGGCATTCAGATTCCTGCAGATGCAGCCCTTACAGAACCTTACTGGTTGGCAAAATCTCCCACGAACGCAGCCACTTTCTCTGTTCCGAATGATACTTTAGTCGGTTTGCCCGAGGCAGAATCACCACTGAATGTTTGGGTTGGTTTAAAAATCGGTTCCGAAAAGTTTCAGGTTAAACTTCCTTTATCTTTCAAGAAATTAGACCCGGTCCGTGGTGATGTGGTGGAAGCCTTGCGCATTGTGCCTGCATTGGAACTGAAATTTACACAACCGCTTTATGTGGTCAAAGAAAATGAAGATTTACATTTGAGTTTAAATATTAAGGTCAATTCCAGCAAAAAGTTCAGCAATGGTAAAGTAAACCTGATGTATAACGGAGAACGATTAGGCGGCGCTGATGTAAATTCGATCAATGGAAAAGATGTTATCGTCGATTATATTATTCCAAAAACAAAGCTTGCCGCAATACATTCATCCCGCTTACAATTGGATGCCAATTTTGTTGCAGATGGAGTCACTTATAATAAAAAACAGGTATTAATTCAGTACCCGCATTTACCCTCCTTGCAATATTTTACGCCTGCTACTGTAGCCGTAATGAAAGGTGATATTCAGGCGAAGGTTAAAAAAGTGGGGTACATAGAAGGTGCGGGTGATTTCATTCCTGAGTTCCTGCGTATTGCAGGTATTCAGGTAGATGTTTTGAAAGACGAAGATTTTTATGGCAAATTAGATGAAACCGGCGGAAACGGTAGTCAAAACAAGCTGTCACAATATGATGCCATCGTATTGGGGGTTCGTGCCAACAACACAGAGAAAAAGCTGGGCCGCTGGATGCCTTTTTTATGGTCTTATGTAAAAGCCGGAGGTAATCTGGTGATGCAGTATAACACCAACCAGGATACAACCGTTGACCAATTGGGAATGTACAATTTCAGTATTGCCAATAAGCGGGTTACCGAAGAAAATGCTGTAGTTACATTTTTAAATCCCAATCATAAATTACTGAACTTTCCGAACAAAATTACTGCGGATGATTTTAAAGGTTGGGTACAGGAACGTGGTGCCTATTTCCCTGCTCAATGGGATGCAGCGTATGAACCGCTTTTTGAAATGCACGATACAGATGAAGAGCCTCTGAAGGGATCAACTTTATCTGCTAAATACGGGAAGGGTAATTTTATTTATACACCGTTGGCCTTTTTCAGACAGCTGCCTGCGGGAAATGTTGGGGCCGCACGTTTATTTTTTAACTTTTTATCTGCACAGAAAAACTAATGAACAATCAACTTAAAAATTGGAATACTTGGTACATACTGTTAGCTGCTGCATTGGTATTGCAGATCGTATTTTATTATTTGTTTACTAAATTCTGGGCATGAGTACTATAGATTGGACAGTTCTTATTGTTACACTGGTTGCAGTGGTGGTTTACGGCGTATTCATCGGTCGTGGCCAAAAAAGCAACGAATCCTACCTGAAAGCAGATAATAAAATGCCCTGGTACATTGTGTTGATAGGGATTATGGCTACGCAGGCAAGTGCCATTACTTTTCTTTCAGCACCGGGACAGGCGTATACAGACGGCATGCGTTTCGTGCAGTATTACTTTGGTTTGCCTTTAGCGATGATTGTGATTTGTATCACGTTCATCCCGATTTTTCAGCGCTTAAATGTTTATACAGCCTATGAATATTTGGAAAACCGTTTTGATAAAAAAACAAGGGTACTCACTTCACTGCTTTTTCTTTTTTCAAGAGGCTTATCAACGGGAATCAGCATTTATGCTCCGAGTATCATTTTATCAAGCGTTTTAAACTGGAATATTTATTTAACCAATGTATTAACGGGTGGTATTCTTTTGATTTACACCTATGTTGGCGGTGCAAAAGCGATCGCTCACACCCAAAAATTGCAGTTTCTCATTATTCTGGGAACCATGGCTTTTGCTGGTTACCTGCTTATTCAGAATATGCCGAATGGAATTGGTTTTAAGGATGCGCTTTATCTGGCGGGAAAATCCGGAAAGCTCAATGTCATCACCACAGAATTCGACTGGAAGGATAAATACAACATTTGGAGCGGGCTGATCGGTGGTTTTTTTCTGGCTCTTTCTTACTTTGGGACGGATCAGAGTCAGGTTGGGAGGTATATTACTGCGAAAGACAATACCAATGCAAAAATGGGCTTGCTGTTGAATGGGCTGGTTAAAATTCCGATGCAGTTTGCCATTCTTCTAATCGGTGCTTTGCTTTTCGCCTTCTTTTCTCTAAAACCGGCTCCGATTTATTTTAACGAACGTTCATATCAACATTTAAAGGAAACACAACCTGAACAGGCTGCGGTTTTTGAAAAAGAACATCAGGATTTACAGATAAAGTTTAATGCAGAATCGAAAGAAATTCTAAAGTTGAAAGAAGCTCATTCTCCTCAACTTAATAAAACGGTTCAGGATTTTAAAAATACACAAACTCAGGTAAAAGCACTGCACGGAAGGGTAGAAGAAGCGATCAATAATTCAAACTATAATGCGGAGAAAACGGATACCAATTACATTTTCCTGTATTTCGTAAAAAATACCTTGCCTGTAGGGATGATCGGTTTACTGTTTGCCGTCATATTTTTGGCCAGCTGGGGTTCAATTTCCGCAGCACTGAATTCCCTTGCCGCCTGCTCATTAAAAGATGTTCATTTGATATTTAAAAAAGAAATTCCTGATGATGCCACCGAATTGAAGTACAGTCGCCTTCACACTTTAGCCTGGGGTATCTTCTCAATCGGCGTCGCTATGTTTGCGACTCAAATGGGTTCCCTTATTGAAGCGGTGAATGTATTGGGTTCTCTTTTCTACGGCCCGATATTGGGGATTTTTCTGGTCGCCTTTTACTATAAAAAAATTACCGGTCCGATTGTATTTATTGCTGCCATTTTATCAGAAATTGCGGTTATTGCCGTTTATAAATTCGATATAATTTCTTTCCTTTGGCTTAATGTCATTGGGGCAGCGGCCGTTATTATATTTTCAGCAATCGGGTTATTGTTTTATAAGCCGAAAGCAGTAAATTCGTAAACAAACAACAACAAACAAAAATATTATGAAAACAATGATCAAATCTGTTACCGTACTTTTTGCTGCAGTGACCATGTCAGTAAATGCCTTTGCACAGGACACTAAAAAACCTGCCAGCCCTCCGGCTACTGCTACAGGAAAAATTAAAGATGCAACCATTACCATAGCCTACAGCAGTCCTTCTGTAAAAGGACGTGAAATCTGGGGTGGTTTAGAAGCTTATGATAAAGTTTGGCGTGCGGGTGCCAATGAGGCCACTACTTTCGAAACGGATAAAAACATTACCGTTCAGGGTAAACCGCTGCCTGCAGGTAAATACAGTTTTTTCTTAATCCCTAAAAAAACCGGAACCTGGACTGCGATTTTTAACAAAGAGCCAAAACAGTGGGGCGCTTATAAATACGAAGAATCTAAAGATGCTTTACGTGTTGATGTAAAAACAAAAGCTTTACCAGCAACACAGGAAACGTTAGTGTATAAAATAAACAGTAATGGATTCACGATGGATTGGGATAAAATCTCAGTTCCCGTAGAGATCAAATAAATTTGAATATAAGACATTAAAATCCCGGTTAACCCGGGATTTTTTGTTTGCAATTTTGATATTGTAAAGATGACTATTGAGGTAATTTCAGACTGTTTATTTTAAACAGACTAAGCATTTTACGCTTAAAATATTAACCTGTTATTTTCAATGACTGAATATATCCTTCAGATAATTGAAAATGATATTTCAAAACAATAGGACTGCCTGGAAAATTTCCTGAAGCTTCCGCAGATAAGATGTTGTCATTTTCATTATAGTGTAATGGTTTCATAGTGGCCTGGTATTCTTTGTTAGCTTTGTCAATCCAGTTTTCAATTTCAGTTTTTCCGTTATGGTTTTTGCCTTCATCGTATACTTCTGCATTTTCGGTAAAACAATTTGCATAGGCTGAACTGTTAAATTCATTTTGCGCTTTTATCATTTCTGAGATAATGTTTGGTAAATTCATTGTATTGTATTTTAAGATTATTAAATGGTTGGCACAGTGCCGCCATCGATGACAAATTCAGTTCCGGTTAAATAATTAGCTCTCGGTGAAACAAGAAACCCTACTAATTCAGCGACTTCTTGCGGTTCGGCAGGTCTGCCATAAGGTATTCCTCCAAGCGCATCCATAACACTTTTTTGAGCATCCTCCACAGTAGTATTTGAACCTTTGGCGATCCTTTCCAAAAAAGCACCTGTTGCCGTTGTTTTTATCCATCCCGGCGAAACAGTCAGCACCCGAATACCTTTTGGTGTAACTTCATTAGATAAACTTTTGCTGTAATTGATTAGTCCTGCTTTTGCCGCTGCATACGGTAAAGTAGAGTCGTACAAAGGCAATTTGCCCTGAATCGAAGCGATGTGAATAATGACACCTGTTTTTCGCGCTATCATTTGGGGTAAAAATCCTCTGTCCAGTCGAACAGGAGCAAGCAGATTAGCCCTTAAGGTTGATTCCCAGTCTTCATCAGATAATACGGTAAAGCCGCCTGCGGGTGTTGATGAAGAGCCAAGATTGTTTATAAGAATATCCAGCCTCCCGTAATGAGACAGCACTTCGCTGATTACTTTCTGAGCTCCTTCTGCCTCACTTAAATCAGCTGAAATAAAATGAAGGTTGCTGTTTTCTTTTTCAGGTGCGTTTCTTGCGGTGATAATAACCGTTGCGCCAGCTTGTAACAGCCTTTCAGCAATTGCTTTTCCGGTTCCTTTTGTACCTCCGGTTACCAGGGCAATTTTACCTTGAAGTTCATTGCTGTAATTAAATTGATTTTCCATTGTTTAATTCTTTGATACAAATTTCCGAAGTATCACTCTTTCAGGCAATAACGGAAAACCGAATTGCATAGGGATAATTTTTTCCCCTATTGTACAATTTGGTACATTGGACTAAATTTGTTTATGCATGAGAGAAAAATACCTTTGAATTTAAACTGCGGTCTCGACCTTATCGGTGAAGTCCTTTACGGAAAATGGAAAATCCGTCTGTTATGGTTTATCAATGAAGGACATCTGCGTCCCAGTGAACTGCAGCGTAAAATTCCGGATGCTTCAAGACGGGTTTTAAATATCCAGTTGAAAGAACTTGAAGAGCACGAGCTTGTGACAAAGAAAATTTACCCGGTAGTTCCGCCAAAAGTTGAATATTCTCTCACAGATTTTGGGAAGACCTTAATTCCGGTAATTTCTGTATTGGGGTACTGGGGTGATGAGAATGAAGACAGGCTGAGAAGGGTAATTTTAAACAGAATGGGGGAGAATAATTGAGATGAGTATTCCGGAATTGTTAGTATCCGATTCCATATTTGTTTTGTATTTACATGTTAAATGGGACCAACTAATTTTAGAAATATAACTAATTTGCAGGTATATAATCTACTGAATTGATGAGTCTGATTTTTAGAAAAAAAAAGGCACCACTTGTCATAAAGTGGCGCCGTATGATTCAGATTAGTAACGATTTATGATTGAATCAATTAAAGCTTATCTTGTGGTATAACCGCCGTTGGCAAAAATAGTCTGTCCGGTAATCCACCAACCATCAGAAATCAGAAACTCAATAAGAGGAGCGATGTCTTTAATATCGGTAAGTCCGCCTAAGGCTGATGCAGACTTATGATAGGCTACCGCATCCTCACTTTCCTGCCCATAGAAGAATGGCGTATCCATTGGGCCCGGAGCAACGGCTGTTACAGAAATGCCACGCTCTCCAAACTCTTTAGACGCTGCTCTTGTAAAATGCTCAACAGGCGCTTTCATCCCTTCATAAGTAGAATACAATCCGGTGTACGCTGCAAGTAAAGATGTCACTACAGTACAGATTTTTCCATTATCATTCAGTTTTTTACCTGCTTCCTGAATAAAGAAATAGGCTACTTTTGAATTGATATCGCTCATGCTGTCATATTCTGCTTCTGTGGTCTCTACAAAAGGCTTCTTTAGTACCATTCCGACTGTATTGATGGCCATATCTATTCCTCCGAATTTTGAAATGGTTTCATCAAAAAAGCGGGTGATATTTTCTATTTTGGTTAAATCCCCCTGAAAGCTGAATGCTTCAGCTCCCAATGCTTTTACTTCTTCCAATGTTTTTTCGGCATCTGGTTTTGTAGTATCGCTATTGTAATGAATAGCCAATTTTGCCCCTTTTGCAGCAAAGTTTCTGCTTAGAAGTCCTCCTAGATTTTTTGCACCTCCGGCAATTAATACAACCTTGTTTTGTAAATCATTTTTTTGCATAATGAATGTTTTTTTATTGATATTGTGTTTATGATTCAAAAGCAGCTTCTGATTCCGGAAGCTGCTATGATGTGTGATATTGAATGGTTTATTTCTTTATGAGTTTGAAGCTTTGAGCTTCGTTATTGGCATGTATAAAATAAATACCTGCCGGCAGATCGGAAATATTGATGGTTAATTGACGATCAAGATTGGAGATCAATTTTACTAATAAGCCATTTGAATTGTAGATTTTGACTTGCTGTAGGTTTCCAGAATATTTTATATGCACAATATCTTTAGCGGGGTTAGGGTAGATGCTGATTGTACTTTCTTTAGTATCTGTTTCATTGGTATTCAGAACTGCAGAACAAAAAACCTGGGTAGGAACTCTGCTATCTGCTGATACACCATCGCCATTACCTAGCTGATATAGGTTATCTGCTCCCCAAGACCGTAATGAAGTATCCTCCTTAACGGCTCCAAAATGATACCCTCCAACACGAAGTGCTAAAGTTTTCCAGTTTGTATCTGTACCTATCTGCTGTGGGGCTAAATTGTTTGTACTTCCCGCAGTTCCCCCGGTAATACCATTATGATTAATACCAAATGCATATAATGTCTTATCACTCTTCATAATAGCCGAAGCATCCCAGGAAGTAGCAATCTGACTGTAATCTGAAGAAGCCTCTATGGCCTGTGGACTCCGGAAATATTGAGCACCCGCTCCAACGATACCTAATCTTCCATCATGACTAGCTCCCCAGCCAAAAAGCTTTCCTGTAGTTTTAAGTCCTAAAACATGATAAACTCCACAAGAAACATCTTTCCAGTTTGTATCTGTTCCTATTTGTACAAAAACATCAGATTCTCCACCTGTAGCACCGGTACCGGTCTGTCCCTCTATGTTGGTTCCGCAAGACCAAAGTGTTCCGTCGGTTTTGATCCCGAATGAATTATAATATCCTGCTGATGTTTTTTCCCAATTTGTAGCGAGAGAAGATTCTTGCTGCCAGGTGTTGTACCAACCAAGACTGGTTCCCATACCAAGACCGCCCCAATCATTGTACCCTGTACCCCACATTGTACCATCCGTTTTTACAATCATTGAATGATGATAACCTGCTGAAAAGGACTTTACATTTTGGGCAATCATTATGGGAGAATATTGAGCCGTATTGTTTCCGTTTCCTAAATTACCGAATTGATTGTCTCCCCATCCGTATAGGTTATTGTTGGATTTTTTTGCCAAAACAAACCAGCGGCCCACAGAGATGTCCGTCCAGTCATTATCTGTTCCTATCTGGGTAGGATGCTGGACAATGGTCACTGCTCCGGAGCCATTTCCCAGAATACTATTGACATTTTGTCCCCACATCCAAAGTGTTCCATCCTCTTTTAAGGCTACACTGAAAGTTTCTCCCTGTGAAAACTTTTTCCACCCGGTTAAAGAGCATTGAGCATTCATACCACTGAAGCTGATTAATAATGTCATAATGCAGAGCATTATTGTTGTTCGTCTGTTTTTAAATGATGTCATGTGTACCATAGTTTTAATTTTTTTATTAGTGAATTTGAAAAGTTATAGGATCAGAATAGTTTTAAGGTTTCCAGAAAGACCATACTTTACCATTGTATACCGCAAGTTGTTTTTTTGTGGTATCATATACCATCATTCCTGGTGCCGGATTGATGATATTGAGGTGCGGGCTGTTTACCTTGGGAAGAATCATTGCTTTATTAGCATCTGTTAAAACCAGGATTCCGCCTGTGGTATCAGTTGCGCCATTGTCTCCAATTGCTGTTTTTGCTTTTGATTGCTCTGTTTTATCCAATCCCTGTATAGAAAGATCTGCAGTTCCTATTGTGGCCGCAGTACCATCATCCTCACTAAGGTTAGCCCATAACCCTGAAGCTTTCAGGTATTTTACTTTGTGATCTGTTGTATCGTAGATCGTAGTTCCTTCTACCGTAATATTGCCTTTATCTGTTACGTAGGGAAGGATTAATCCTCTGTTTTCAGTATTCGCAAATTCTAAAGAAACAGATGCATTGGTACTATTCTGTTTCCCGATTGCAACTTGAGCTTTTGTTGTGGCAGCAGCCAGCATCAATAGAGATGATAATGCTGTTTTTATATTGTTTTTAATCATTTTGTTACATTTTGTGTTCATGAAATAGATTCGTTGAGTCAGTGAAATTATCTTTGATTTTATTTTCAGGTATTTCTTAATAGTTAGTAAGCCGACAATAGCTCTGATTATCTACTGCCGGCTGCTAACTTTAATTAAGCTGTATTAATCCGGGCAGGTTTGTGTAGTGATACAGTGCCAGGCCATAGAAGTGTCACCTTCTTTTAAGGTATACATCTTCATACATTTGTTGGTTGAATCATAGAGCATCATACCTTCTACAAAGTTGGCAGGGTTGATGCCTACAGGATTACCAGCGCTGAAAGCAACTCTATTAGGAACGAAGCCTTTGGTTTTTGCTTCCAATGCTATCCAGCCTCCTTTTCTGATCATCGGCCAGTTATCTTGTTGCACTCCGGCTCTGCTAAGGGAAGTGATACCGACTTTGGTGTCTAAAGCTGTACCGGCTGTAATCCCTGGTTTATAACAGAATGGTGCGACGCAAGCATTGATAGTGGCATCTTGAGCGCTTCCTAAAGCCTGTCCGGTTCCTGCAATGGTAGGTATCCCTAAAGTTGTAGCGGTACTACCCACTGTGTTACCGAGGTTTTGGATGACAGGTCCTGCTGTTCCTGTATAACCAGGTCCTGTATTTCCGCCTGGTAAAGAGGAGTTGACAAGGTGAGTGGTATTAAAACCTCCTGTTCCTTCTCTGGCATCAGGACAGCCATCACCATCACTGTCAAGATCCAGATAGTCTGGTATTTTATCCCCATCTGTATCTCTTTTGGTACACATATTAGCGATATGATATTCCGGTGTGGTACCGTTGGAACCTGTAAAAGTAGCTTCTACTTTGCTTATCTGTATTCCCGGAACTGAGATTTCGACATAATTGAGATTGGAAATCGCATCACTATTACGGGTTGTAGCTATTTTAACGCCATAGGCTGCATCTGTTGTAAAGGTTGTGCTGCCGGCTACAACTTCTGCTTTTACTGTAGCATAGGGTAAAAGATTGGAAATTCTGTTACCGGCCTGATCGTATAAATTAATATTTACCTTTTCAAGACCATCTAAATCGGCCACCCAAAATTTAAAATTATCTACCGGCAGATCGAATTCATAAGTTATTTTATTATTATTGACCCTTGGATCTACACCGCTCATGTTAAACTGAGCGACAGGAGAAGCCCAACGTTGAGCAACAGCTGTTGATGATAATTTAAAATCAAAACCTTTAATACCATTAAAATTGGTAAAGTTGTAATTCATGATATGATCCGTGGTTAATACAGATGCCGGGATGGATGCTTTGTCACATACATACCCTTCATTGGTGTTCAAAATACCATCATTATCACTGTCCAGATCACACATGTCAGCAATGCCATCACCATCGGAATCTGGTCCATAGCAAGGGTCCATCGCAAAAGTGACGAATTTTCCTTCTGCTACATTTTGGTTGTATACCCATTTTGCAGCAGCGTTAGATGTAGGATTAACTACGGTAACGTTAGTCGTGAAAGCTGCATCATCTGCTATCAGCATGACCATCATACCCGAAGTCGTATTAAATGTACCACTGTTATACGATGTAAGATCTGCTTCGAAGAATAGTGCACCTGCATCTGCTTTTTTCTCCTGTGCCATCCATATTCTCTGAATTCTCTTATAAGTATGTGTTCCTACTGTGAGATCTACCGGGGTAGCAGTTGTGTTCGCATTATCACCCAAAAGGAAATATGTTTTGTCATTTACAAAGCCGGTACGTGCTGCATCCTGATTTGGATTTACAAAATCGTTGGTAGTAGCAAGGGTAAGTATCGTTCCTGGATTTACACTTTTTGATACTTTCTGCTCAAACGCTTCAATATCATCTCTTGATACGCCAAAAATATTATTGTTAAAAATGGTATTGGCGGCTCCGTTCCATACTATGCTTCCGTCAGTATCCAGGTAATGGTCTGTATTGACACGGCCTAAGGTTATCCCATACTTTATCGCTAAGTATGAATCCACTCTTCTGCGTTCTGCAGCTGTTAAGTTACCTGCTCCGTAAATAATAGTTTCACCGAGATTACCAATAAAACCTCCGTTGTCACTTCCGCTGCCTGTCCAACGGGTATCTCCAAATACATGACCTCCTAAACCTAAACCTACTGCTGTATAATTGGCGGTAGTTGCATTAGCTGCACCATTAAGCCCTCTTGCCAATGCCGTATTGGTAAAGGTATTGTACATAATACTCGGAATGGTAGCAGAATAAATTAAGCCAGAGTTAACCATTTGTGTTCCACCGCCTACAACTCTTCTTTCTATGACATTGGTAGTAGGATACATTCCCATGTAGTCCCAATTGCTAATAGTGGTATTGATATTATCCATTCCTACACTCAGGAAGTGAGGGTTCGGGCTACCTGGTGCGGTCATCCCTTCTTTGGTAACCGTAAATACATCATTACTTGTGTTCGTAAATGTTTGTGTAGCTATATTACCTAATGTCTGATTGATAGCTGTAAAATTAATTCCCGGGTTGAAGTTGAAGTAATTTGATGTACCTGCAGCATATTTAGGAAGTGCATTGGTCACTCTTTGAGAAACTGTTGTCCCGTTCCACATATCCGTCCACCCCGTTACATCTGTTGTTGCTCCGGTATTTACAGCATTTTTATCGGCTCTGTACCAGTAAGAAAGATTGGTAGCAACGCCTCCGGGAGCATTTCCGAAACCGGCAAACGTGAAGAATTGCCCGTTGGCTAATGTTGCAGTAGTTGTGTTATATACTACGCCATTGATGGTAACTTCCGTTATCATGGGTGTAAAAGTATCCGTTCCATCAAAAACGGCATCCGGAGATTGTACCAAATATAGATTTTTCACCCCTTTAGGCCATGCCAGTGTTACAGTTCCTACACTATTTGTATTCTGTACTTTCCAGATGGATTCAAAGCGGTAGTTGGTTGTTCCGTTAGAACCTGCTATATAAGTAAGTGGAGTAGTCAGGCTCTGTTTCAGACCGTTATCACCGGTTAAAAGGAATTGCCCCTCTGTAAGATTGTTGAGGTTGGCAGCATTGGAATCCAATAAAGATGTTCCGTTACCAATAACTAGCTTCTGGCTTGTTGCTGTACTGGCTGCCTGTTTCTGGTGTAATGCGGAGGAATTGTCTCTCGCCAGACCAAATATATTATTGTTGTAACCCGTATTATTGTTTATGCTCCATACAATGCTGCTGCTCGCAGTAAGGTAATCTTCTGTAGCAGTAACCCCGTTCTTAATAGCAAGATAGGAATTCACCCTGGATTGCTCATCGGCCGTTAAGACACGATTATACCATACAATTTCCATAAGATCACCCGGGAAAGCACCGTTAACGTCCCATGTAGCATAACCTAATCTTAGATTTGCACCATAGATCTGGAACTTATTAGCTGCAGCAAAACCTGAAAAAGTCTGATAAGAACCATTGAGTCCCAATCTTTTTTCTCCTCCGGCGATAGTGGAAGTTCCTCCGTTTGCAGTGGTATTATTGGCTAATGATGAAAATACATTAGACTGTCCAATATTGAACGGTGCAGAGAAATCCGATGATGTGGTTGTATTAAAAAACTCATATTGTCTAGGATTTCCGGCTGCTGTAATGGAAACTCCGGGTTCTGCAGCATAGACAGCATCATTATCTATCCCTATGATACGTCCGGCTGAGGAATCAGTAGGTCTCACTGCCGAGAAAATAGAAGTATTAGTATTGGCTAATTCTACATTGCCCAACGGATTCATTGCTGAATTATTATTATGGAAATACTTTGCAGAAGTATATCCCGTGGTATATGGATAGAAATTATGACTTCTGTCCGCTGCCGATAAAGTGACCCCTCCCACGTTCGGGATATTGTCTTCATTTATAGAATTATCCTTCCATGCTGTGGCAATTACTCCGGCATCGTCTGATTTTACCCAGAAATCGGCACCCATAACTCCTCCGGGTGCTTGTGCAAAACCGGCAAAGGTGAAGAATTGTCCATTGGTTAAAGTTACATTCGTTGTGTTATATGCTACACCATTAATAGTAACTTCCGTTACCATAGGAGTAAAGGTATCTGTACCGTCAAAGACAGCATCAGGTGACTGTACTAAGTATAGATTGCTTACGCTTTTAGGCCATGCAACCGTAACTGTTCCTACAGTATTGGTATTCTGTACTTTCCAGATGGATTCAAAACGGTAGTTGGTTACGCCGTTGGAGCCTGCTGTATAAGAAAGTGGAGTCGTTAGCATTTGTTTCAGACCATTGTCACCTGTTAAAAGAAATTGTCCTTCCGTAAGAATGTTTGCATTGGCAGCATTAGTATTGGCCAGTGAGCTTCCAGCCCCTATGATCAATTTTTGATTAAGATTTTCGCTTCGTGATTGTTTTTGATATAAAGTAGAAAGATTATCTTTTCCGATCCCTATCATATTATTCTGATAAGCTACGGTGTTGTTCCAGATAATATTATTTGTAGAATTTACATAATCTCCTGTAAGAGTTGTTCCCCATTTAACAGAAAGATAAGAATCTACACGTGCTTTTTCTGATGCCGTAAGAGGTGTTGCAAATACAACAATCTCATTGATCTGCCCGTCATGACTTCCCCAATTGGTATCACGTCCTATTCTGAAAACACGGTTTGTTGCATTATCCGTTGTATTGACGTTAATATCCGTATTATTATAAACAGATTCGTTGCCATCTAACCATGCTTTAGCAAGTGAGTATGCTGCTGTAGCTCCTGCTGCATTCAGCCATGAAGAACCTGCTACGAAAGGCTTTTTAGCGGCAAACAAATTGGTGGATAATGTCGTGTAGCCACTTCCTGCTGTGTAAAATAACAGTTTGTCTGTAGTTGCATTATTAGAAATATGCAGACCCGGATAATCCATGGACTGATCAAAACCTGCTAATCCTGCAGCACCAAGGGTATTCATTTTACCGGCAATATAGATACTTCCCTGTGCACGGTTGATAATAGCGTTTCCTGTACCAGGATCTGCGGCCATAAAGCCTCCTTGTCCTGTTGTATGCCCTGCTGAGATAAAAGTCACAGTAGGGTTGAAGTTAGCCAATGTACTCTGGTTGGAGAAGACCGGTTTCTGCGCAGCTGTAGCCTGAACAAGATTGAAACCGGTACCCATCTGATCATTCCACTGCTGAATCGCAGAATTGTCTGCTGCTGCAATTGTACCGGGATCAGAATACACAGCGGCATCTGCTTTATACCATACGGCAGCATTTACACCTCCAGGTGAAAGTGCAGTAACATTAACTGAAGCGTCACTGGTGCTCACACAGGTACCCGTAGTAACTGTCCAGCGAAAAGTATAAGTTCCTGCATTATTAAGTCCTGTAACACCCGTATTGTAGGCTGCTGGTGTTACAATGACAGGATTGGCTGCTCCGGCTGGCTTTGATACCAAAGTCCAGGCTCCTGTAGAGGTTATCCCTGGATTGTTTCCATTAAGAGTCGTCTGAGAAGATCCCACTAATGTTTGGGCAGATCCTGCATTAGCACCTATCTGTTGGGATACGAATATCGAAAATGTATCTTCCAAAGATGTCCCCGAACAGGCATATTCTAAGCTAATAAATCTTGGATCTACACCACCCGCATCTGGAACTGCTTTTATTTTGAAAACATATTCCCCTTCTTTATTTAAGTTACTAATAGTTGTAGAAGTATTGGTAAATTTCCTAAGGTTTGTTGATTCGTAAACAGGATCAGCTGCACCTGAAGGCTTAGAGATCAGTGTCAAATCATATCTGCCACTAAAATTCTGGAAATAACTAGGATTTGAAGCACTTTCCTGATAAACAGAAGGGAGTGCTACGGTAGCAGACGTAGTACCAGAACCGGAATAACATATAGTCATGTCATTTACGTCAACATTAGGACGAGACCCATCAGATATATGAACATAATAATTTTGAGATATGTTGCAAGCTCCTGATGTAGTGCTTATAGAAAATCGGTAAGTCCCTGCTCTCCAACCGCCTGCTGGAGGTGTTAATGTAGCACTTCTGTTCAGTGTTCCTGCTCCGTTTTCCACTATTCCCGGAGCGCCACCAGATGGAATTGTACCACTTATTGTTACTTTTGTAATGATCGTTGGTAAGTTGGCGGGATCAATCTTAAAATAAAAAGATATAGGGGAATTAGAACCAACCATATTACAGTAGATTGCGCCTCCACTACTACCGGAGGAATATGCTTGCATCTGACTGGGGTATGCAGAGTCTAAAAAGCTTACCTGATTAGGTGAGGTACCATTATAGGTGTAAGTAATTTGAGGGGTGGTATAGGTGCCGTTAGAATTGGAAATGGTTATAGTGAATACATAGGTTCCTATTGCATTTACGCCATTGAAATATAGGTTAGTTCCTGTTATTTCTTTAAAGGAAATATTTCCGCCAATAGGCTGGCTTATCGGATTAACAGATACTGTTGTACCAAAAGATGGGTTACCGGAAACATTAGGATAACTAGTTGCAAATACAGGGGAGTTGTTAGCTAAACCTATATAACGATCATTATTTGTTGAAGAATAACAATTACTGTATGTTGCATTAAGTATAAGATTCTGGTTGGGAACAAATCTAACAATAGCATCATCTTCATACCAACAACTGGGATTATTAATGGAAGTAATTCTTAACACTGCACGATAAGCAGGATCTGTATCATGATTTGCTTTTTTTATAAGAGTGAGTGTCGGATTTGCCGTATTGGTATTAGACATGGTAGCATTAGTCGTAGTAGTGTCATTGTAACGTTCTTTATCGAGAATGTTATAATATGTCCACGAAGCGGTATATCCTGCAGGTATAGTAGCATTAAGTGCAGCTACTCCTGAGCTTGCAGGTATACCAGTAATATCCGGCCCTGCCGTAAAGCCTGTAGTGGCTCCCGGTGCCGTAATGGTTACCTGTGAATTTACTGTCCCGGACGGACTGCAGTTCTGTGAAACCTGAAATACATAATTTCCGGGATAGGTCATTCCTGTAACAGCGGGTGTTAAAGAATTAATATTACTGATCACCGGATCAGGTGCGCCTGAGGGTTTGGATACGAGTGTCCAGACAGGGTTTCCGCTCGTATTGGCGGAGCTGCCCTGCAGGGTGTAGGATGTGCCGCATATCGTAGCATTTCCTCCCGCATTTACGCTGCACTGTGCGTAAAGTATCATATTGCCCCAAAAGAGCAATAGGATAAAAAGTAATTTTTGGTTTTTCATTATTTGAATTAGCTTTTGATTTATATGAAATGATACCATCCCATGATGGAGTCATTATAAAATTTCCAATAACATTTAATATTGTATTGGGAATATGCCTGTTAAAAAAGGAAATAGCATATCCTATTTGCGTCGGAATGGTCCGGCAAAATGTACTGAGACTTCACTTTTCTATTTAAAAAACAGTAAACAGAGCTTGAGATGATCTCAATTAAATGTAATTATATGGACGGTATATGTCCGGTGGAGGTCTTTGGAATTTTTTGGAAAAATAGTGACGTAAGGATATGTGACTTTTATAAAAATTGATAAGAAATATATCCAGTAAAATGATGATGATAAGGATCGTTTTCAGATCATCTGTACCGATACATTTAAAGTTAAATGGCCCTGCTCCAAAAGCATAAACGATCTTGCTGCCGGAACTGTATAAAGATGAATTCGAATTAGTTGAACTGCTAAATCCATAAGTGGTTTTTGACTTTTGATTTAGGTCAGAAAGTTTTGGGTTTGTTTTTTTCAATACCCTCTTTTTTACTGTGGCAGGTCTTTTAGTAGTGTTGATCCGGTTTTTATTCTTTTTTACATCCGTACGAGAAAGATGTAAGTAATTCATACCCGAAACAGTTGTTCCCTTTGAAATAAATAGTATTGTTGAATGATCGTTGGTATCTGGCTCTGCATAAACCTCTTTGGATTTAACAATGGCCTGTATAGGATGACAATTAACAAATAGCAAAAACCAAAAGAAAAATCCTTCCCATTTTACATGAGCAGGGAAGGCTGATTTCATCGTTATAGTTTTTAGAATCTGCATAATATACTCTCTTCTGGTTAAATAGAGCCTAAAGTGCTTTAATTAAAGATGTGTAACATTGTCACTGTTAAGTGAATTGAGCAAAACATTGATAGGCTAAATTCGGAATTGTGCATATGTTTTACTGTATTTAATATGTTGTTTTTCAGTCTTTTGTGTTTTTTTTGTTCTATTTGAACATTCTTCGCCACTTGGTCATGGTATTTCTACTCAGTCCGAAATGTGCGGCCACTTGCATATTATTCATTTTATTATTTTTTTGATAATCAAGGATATGCAGAATATCTGTTTTGTTGTAGGAGCGCAGTTTTTGATTGATTGTTTTGATGTCCTAATCTTTAGCTCCAAAGATTCTTTTATTTAATTCAATAATATCCACAGCAAAAAGTATTTTCTTTTTCAACAGCTTTTCACATTCCAATTTTTTATGGGGAAATTTCTGATCAATGATATCCGAATAGATCCGTTTGTAATTAGGTTGACTTTGATTTCTCATGGTATTATTTAAATTCTATATAGAGTTTTCAGGTTTTGTTTTTAATTTTCGATTGCGAGCTCCTCGTGATTATGTTTTGCAATCCATTTGCATAAAGTCGAATAGGGAATTCCATAGTCACTGGTAATCTGACGTTTGGTTTTCGCTCCTGTTTCTATGAGCTCCAGGATGAAGTCTATCATTTCCCGGGTATAAATGTTCTTTCTGAAATGAGGGAGCTTTGATGAGGTTTGTTCTTTGAAAGAAGCCGAAGGTGGGGCATATAATATCAGGTGTTGGGAATATAGCCTGAAGAAATCATATTCCAGAAGTTTGCTCCACCTCAGTAAGATATCAGTTGGGAGGTTTTCCTGCACATACATGTCGTGAATTTCATTTTCTGAACATTTCATGAAGTTGCATATCCGGGGTAAGTCAATGTTATTTTCTTTAACCCGTAATTGTATAAATGTTCCAATATGAATAGTTCTAAAATTTGAATTCATAACCTGTATCTGTTTTTAAAAAGTAAGTGGAAAGGGACCGGCCAATGTCTTGATGTATCATTGGGTGGTTCATTGTGTTGTTTTAAGGCTTGTTTAGTATTTGATACAATATTATAATTATGTCAGAGCCTGTACAAACCTCATGCAGGAAGAATTCAGAAAGTTTCATGTGCTTTTTTATGATTTTACAAATTTGATATATTGTAAATCAGTGTGTTATGTTTATTTGGTGTTTGTGCGGATTTAAAATAATACCAAATAGATACTTGTGTTTTTGAGAACTATATAGGGTTAAATTTGCAGGATTTATAATTGAAAAATAACATTATCGATGATAAAGATTCTACTTTCATCTCTATATTGTCTGCTCATCAGCTTTAGTCTCAACGGGCAATCCAAAATGATTCTGAATAAAGAATATATTGATACCCAATTAGAGGAGCTAAGATGTAATACAAAAATCTCTGATGCAGAAAA
The DNA here is from genome assembly GCF_900128945.1 of Chryseobacterium sp. OV279. Lineage (GTDB taxonomy): Bacteria > Bacteroidota > Bacteroidia > Flavobacteriales > Weeksellaceae > Chryseobacterium. The sequence goes on from NZ_FQUD01000001.1 coordinate 1,547,233, forward strand.
AGAGAAAGCTTTATTCAGTTTGAAAATCAGTATCTGAAAAGATGGGATATCAATGAGATATTCTAAAAAGCGGACGCGGTATCATAGAAATATATGGAAAGCAGAATAAAAATAAAGAAGCTCTCGAATTGTTTCAAAAGGCCTTTGACTTTACTAAGGAAAATATTAAATATTCAAAATAATTGAAGTTGTCGCAATTTGACTTTAGTTTACTTCGAATGTCTTTAAACTTTGCACGAAACAGAGAAATATCAAATATGCTATTACAATAGCATAAATTTTTATTTTGAGGCTCGCTCCAAATAACTATCGCTGCTTTTATTTTCTTTGACGGAATTTCATCGGAACCAGCAAAGATAAAAGGGCACTATAGGTCTATATCACCTTATACTTAATAAAAGATTTTACGCTATAAAAAAATAGCGTCAACTGTCTTCAGTTGGCGCTATTTGGCTATTGGTAAACTTAGCAGGACGCTATCCAAACTCCTTTTTTACTGATATAGAAAGTATCGTAGAGTTATGTACTTGAAAATAAGTAGTATATAAATATTGTCTTTACGTATAAACTTAAAAAGATGCTCTTCAAACACATTTCCGGATGATTTTGTCTTATAAGTCAGTTTGATTTGCTGGAATAATTGTTTTATATCTTGACGATTGATAAAATATCGGTTGGTGCTCAAAATATCAGATGAGAAAAGAGTTGGAATATTGTGATTCACTTTCTCCTATATAATTATATGATCTGAACTAATTAGTAAAGTTATTTGAACTAAAAAGGATGGTTCGTTTTTTACAGAATACATAAATTTGTATACTGTAAATCAGAACATATGGCTACCTTTATAGAACTCATGCTTATTAGGTAACTTACCATTTAGCCATAAAATAATCAAAGCAGATATTTAAAAAGTAAGGAAATGAAAAAAATGATAAAGTTCCCGACTTCTCTGATAGGTCTTGATACACCTCAGAATACCTTAGAACTTGATGGTTGTACTTTAATTGAGCAATGTATACATAGTACAGAAGTTAGAGGTACTATGTATCTCGAACAGCATTTACTTCTTATTGTCCTTGAGGGAACGGTTGTTCTTACCTATGGAAAGTAGGAATATACAGTGGGCAAAAATGATATGATTTTGCTAAAGAAAGCTACTGCAGTAAAGTATCATAAATTTGGAAATACTGAAAATGACGATATTTATGACAGTTTGATGTTTAGCATTAAAGATGATCTCCTAAAGTCATTTTTGTCAACATCAGAAATCAGGGTGTCAAAACCTGAAGGAGAGATCAAAACAAAACCATATCCAATGAATGAATGTTTGGTTGCATTTGCCCATTCCATGAAGCCCTATTTTTTTGATCATTCTGTGGTTCATCCAGGGCAGCTTCGCTTAAAGATTATGGAGTTATTATACGATGTTGCGGAATGTAACCGGAATATGTTTTTACAAATCCTACAATTACATGAGCCTATACGAACCGATATCCGTAACGTGGTGGAACAGCATTATGCTTCACCGGTTTCTGTTTCTGAACTGGCTTATCTTTCAGGCAGAAGCTTGTCAAGTTTTAAGAGAGATTTTCAGAATATCTACAATGTTGCGCCCGCAACCTGGATCAGAGAAAAGAGATTAGAGAAGGCAAAAGAAATGCTGGAAACAACATCTTTGTCGGTTTCAGACATTTGTTACTCACTAGGATTTGAAAATGTCTCTCATTTTTCAAGAATATATAAAGAATTTCATGGGCAGACACCGAGTATATCGCGGTAACAGATCATTTTAAAATTAAATGTATGAAAGTATTAGTCATTGGAGCAAATGGTAGAGTCGGATCTCTTTTAGTTACTAAACTAGCTGCTAAGTATCAGGTTTTAGCGGGCTCAAGAAATCCAAATTCAGCAAATAACGCATATAATATTGAGCGGGTTTATATTGATTTGCTCAGCGATGTTGATACGCTTGCAGAAAGTATGAGCGGTGCTGATGCGGTTTATTTTGTTTCTGGATCGCGTGGGAAAAATCTTTTGCAGATAGATTTACATGGAGCAATTAAAACCATGCAAGCCGCAGAAAAAGCCGGAGTTAAACGTTATATTATGCTGAGCTCAGTTTTTGCATTGCAACCCGAACGCTGGAATGAATCTTTTCTAAGTGATTTAGCAGATTATAATATTGCTAAGCACTATGCTGATCTTTATCTTACTACTCAAACCAAACTCAATTATACTATTTTACAGCCCGGAGCGCTTAAAGAAGAACGCGGAACTGGAAAAATAGAGGCCAATGTTACCAGCCCGGGAACAAATTCTATTGCTAATGTTGTTGATACCCTTGTCGCAGTATTGGAAAATAATTCAACAATTGGTAAGGTTATTTTGATGCATGATGGAAATACACCGATTGATGAAGCACTTAATCAACTTGGATAAAAAGGCTGTATTCAATGAACTGAATATATGGGCTTCCTATCTTACTTAATCTTCACTTTCCCATTAATTTTTTTGAATCTTATTAATGGAGAGACTTCAACATTATATTTCTCAATTTTTCATTGCTAAAAAGGACTAATTAGTCAAAATCTTTGAACTGATTAGAAAAGCCATCACATTTTCGTCATCGTACCTTTGTTATAGAAAAAGAGCTTAATTATTCTGTCAGACAAGACAGTAATTTAAGCTGTAAAATTGTAACATTCAGGTAAACAAGACGATTTATGAAAAACATTCAGGAACAAAAAAATATGAATTCTGGTTCCGCAAATTCTAATCCTGACGGGTTAAGACAAAACATTGGAAAAATATCGAAGAAGATATTTTCTTCAGTTCCAACGGTAGCAATTATCTCAGCCTTGACAGTTGGAGGATTATTAATTTCATGTCAAGATAAAAACAATCAAAATAATAAAACAGAAGTTATGCAAAACAATCAAGAACAAAAAGAAGCGATCCTGAAACCAATAGATTTATATGTTGAAGCAGGAAGAAAAGGCGATGGCAATATTGCTAAACCGGCATTCGCATCAACTGCAACCATGTCATGGTCTGAAGCCGGAGCATTGAAAAGTGTGCCAATACAGGCACTTTTTGACGGATTTTCCGCAGCAGAGCCAATGGAAGCAAATTACAAACTGACAACTTTAGATGCAGAGGGAGATGTAGCAATCGTGAGAATCGAATCTCAGTTTGGACCCAACAGATATGCCGATATGTTTACATTGGTAAAAGACGGCAACGATTGGAAAATTATCAGTAAAATTTATCAAACCATAAAATAATGTCAGCAAATAAAAATATCAACACCGTTCAGGATTATGAAGATGTCTTGGCGGCAATGGAAGGCTATGTTCACGGATTAAAAACAGGAAACGTAGTAGAATTAAAAAAGACCTTTCACAAGGATGCGATCATGTATGGTCATTTAGGGAGTGATCTGTCGCAAGGAAGTATAGATAATCTCTACACCTATGTGGAGAAATTTGGCGCGGCACCCAACATCAAAACCAATCTTACTGTTTTACATAAAACACCCACCACAGCAGTTGTTCGTATCGAAATGGAACACGATGCTGCCGATGAAGATTTTACAGATTTCCATTCATTGATCAAAATTGATGGAGCTTGGAAAGTTGTTGCAAAACTTTTTCATCTCTACGATAAATAATTAAAAATCATTCTGTAAAAGTTTTTACTGGGAGCATCAAATTGCTTCCAGCGGGAACTTTTGTGTCAAAAAAAAAATAAAATGTCAAAATTATTCAGTCCGTTGAATGTAAAATCAATTACGTTTAAAAACAGAATCATCACTTCGCCAATGTGTATGTACATGGCCGAAGATGGCTTAGCAAGTGATTGGCACTTGGTTCATTATGGTTCGAGGGCAATGGGAGGCGCAGGTGCAGTAATGCTGGAAGCAACAGCTATCAGAGCTGACGGACGTATTGGTGTTGGAGATTTGGGAATCTGGAAAGACGAACATATTGAAATGCTTACCAAGATCACGTCATTTATAAAAAGTAGCGGATCTGTTCCTGCAATTCAATTGGCGCATGCCGGTAGAAAAGGAAGTACGTGGGCTTCAGGACGTGAGAGCCGCCCGTTAATGCCCGATGAAGAAAATGGGTGGGAAGTGATAACACCTTCTGCTATTGCATTTTCTTCAACAATGCAAACACCCCGCGAAATGACTTTGGAAGATATCGAAGAACTTCAACAAGCCTTTGCGGATGCTGCTGCGAGAGCGTTAAAGGCTGGTTTTGAAATGATCGAAATCCACAGTGCGCACGGTTATCTGATCAATGAGTTTTTATCGCCTATTCCAAACAAAAGAAGCGATTATTATGGTGGAACCATTGAAAACAGAGCAAGATTTTTATTTGAAATTATTGATAAAGTAAAAGCAGTATGGCCTTCTGAACTTCCAATTGCTGTTCGTATTTCGGCTACAGATTGGATGGAAGATGGCTGGAACATTGATGATTCAGTTTGGTTAAGCAAAAAATTAGCAGGGAAGGGAATTGATATTGTTGATGTTTCTTCTGGTGGTACAGTTCCGAACGCTAAAATTGTAGTGGGGTCCGGGTATCAATTACCATTTGCAAGTAAGATTAAACGTGAGTTGAAAAACCAATTATTTGTGGGAACAGTCGGTATGATTACCAGCGCACATCAGGCCGAAACAATTTTGACCAATGGAGATGCTGATCTTATTTTCATAGGCCGAGAACTTTTACGAAATCCTTATTTTCCTTTAGACGCCGCAAAACAGCTTCGTTCGGAAGTTCCTGTTCCTAAACCTTACGAGCTTGCCTTTTAACATCAAAAAACAAATTTTATGAGTATTTATTTAACCGTTGTCGTAAAGGCAAAGCCTGAGCATGTGCAAGAGATAAAAGGCCTTCTATACAGTCTCCCGGAATTATCTAAGAAAGAAGAGGCCTGCATCGAATATGATGTCCACCAGAGTATTGATGATGAAAATACTTTTATCCTTAATGAAAAATGGGAAAGTGTAGATGGTTTAGATCTCCATAATGAGCAATCATATTCAAAGGAGTTTTTTGCATCATTCGATAAATTACAAGAGCAACCGATTATCTATCGATCCAAATAATTCTGAATCGAATTTATAATCGTTTATAAAATTTAGAAATATGAAAAAATTAAATGAGTCCGTCACCATTATTACTGGTGCATCTTCAGGAATTGGTGCGGCAACAGCATTAAAATTGGCCAAAGCCGGAACCCGTATTGTTTTGGTGTCCAGAGCTGATGATAAAATAGAGAAAGTTAAGCAACAGATTGAAGGTGGAGGGGGTAAAGCTGAAATCTTTGTTGCCGATGTAACAGATATTGAGCAAATGAATGCTATGGTTGATTTTGCCATTGAGAAATTTGGAAGGATAGATAACTTGGTTAACAATGCTGGTCTGATGTTATTTTCACAATGGAAGGACGTTGCAATTGATGAGTGGAATGCAATGATTGATACCAATATCAAGGGTTATCTGAATGCAATTGCAGCAGTACTTCCTAAAATGTTGGAGCAGAAATCCGGTCATATTGTCAATATGGGCTCTGTGGCAGGAATCAATATCGACGTCGGTGCTGGTATCTATCACGGGACTAAATTTTTCGTTCGGGCAATTACTGAAAGTTTAAGAAAAGAAGTTTCTGTTCATAAAGGAATTAAGATAAGCCTGATAAGTCCGGGTGTGATTAACACTGGATGGGCAGAAAAAGTGACCAATAAGGAAGGAGCAGAAATCGCGGCAGAGCTGAACAAGCAGGCTATTGAACCTGAAGATATTGCTAATGCTGTGTTATTTGCATTTGATCAGCCTGATAATGTCAACGTGAATGATATCGTTATCAGCCCAACTTTGCAAGACTGGTAATATTTAATAAAAAAAGAATTTTTAAGTAATGAATAAATATAATAAGCTATTTTCTCCCTTATCATTTGACAAAGGAATTAGTTTGAAAAATCGGTTGGTAATGGCGCCAATGACCACTTGGGCATCGAATGAAGATTTTACCATTTCCGATGAAGAAGTCGAATACTATCATAAAAGAGTTAATGGGGTAGGATTGGTGATTACAGGATGTACCCACGTTACAGCAAATGGAATTGGTTTTACCCATGAATTTGCAGGATATGATGACATCTTTCTTCCTAGCCTGAAGAAGTTGGCCAATGCAGCCAAAAGTGGTGGAGCACCGGCAATTTTACAAATGTTTCACGCAGGAAATAAAGCAATTCCTGGTCTAATTCCCAATGGCGAAGTGGTAAGTGCAAGTGCTGTCTCAAGTGGACCTGTATTACTTTCCGATAAAGAAAATCTTCCGAAAGAATTGAGTGAAAATGAAATTCTGGAAATCATCAAAGCATTTGGTGATACCACCAGAAGAGCAATCGAAGCTGGTTTTAATGGAGTAGAAATTCACGGAGCTCACGGGTTTTTACTTCAGAATTTTATCTCTCCTTTTTTCAATAAAAGAAATGACCAATGGGGAGGTTCTCTAGAAAATCGTATACGACTTAGTCTGGAAATTGTTCGGGAAGTGAAAAAAGTAGTTTCAGAATATGCTGATCGTCCGTTCTTAATTGGTTACAGAATTTCACCTGAAGAAATGCCTCAACAAACCTATGGACTTCAAGATACTTTCATTTTAATTGATAAGTTGATTGAAGAAAACATCGATTATCTACATTTTTCTTTATTGGATGCTGTAAATCAAAAACCAATTGATTCAGAATTTTCAGATGAGCCAATATCAGTTGTACTCAACAATTATGTAAACAACAGGGTTCCTGTTCTTGTTGCCGGAGGTATTACAACACCTGGAATGGCTGATCGTGTTTTAGACTATGGTGTTTCTATGGTGGCAATAGGCAGAACTTTGGTTATTAATCCTGATTGGGTGGAATTAGTTGAAAGTGGGGAAGAAGAAAAAATTGTTTCAAATCTTAAATTTGATACCGTGGAAGATAAAAAAATACCCTCGAAATTGATGAAAATTTTTGAAACGTTAGAAGGTTGGGTTTCCTTGGAATCTTAAAGAAATTAAAAAGTATTAATCTGAATAATTTTGTTTTCCAAATAAATAAAAATGGCGCCACTTGTCTTAAAGTGGCGCCATTTGGCTGTTTGTGACCTCGACAGGATTCAAACCTGTAACCTTCTGAGCCGTAATCAGATGCGCTATTCAGTTGCGCCACGAGGCCGTTGTTACCTTGTTGTTTAAGGGTTTGCAAATATAGCACTTTTTTCTTTTCTTTGAAAGATGAAACAGAGAATTTTACTTTTATTTACAGTTGTAGCGCTAATCTCCTGTAAAAGAGAACAAAAAATTTCGTCCTCAGACTGGACTCAAATCTCAAACCGTACCCAATTTAAGGAGCATGACGGTCTTTTGGAGCTGAAGTCGGGAAATTTCACCTATAATTTTAAGCAAAATCAGACTCCATTTAAGAAAATCATCCTTCTGAATGCGAGCATGGCCGGGTATATTTCCGAATTGGGAGCTGAAGATCTCATCATCGGGGTTTCAAGTCCGGAGTACATCTATTCGGAGAAAATTCAGAATCTTTTAAAGCAAGGGAAGATCCAGAATGTGGGAAGCGAGCAGAAGTATGATGTAGAAAAGATCATTTCCATGAAGCCGGATGCTATTTTCACCAATTATATTGCAAGTTTTGACAATGCCTATCAGCTGTTGAAAAATAATGGAATTCAGGTTGTTTTTCTGGATGAGTACATGGAACAGCTTCCATTACAGAAAACCGCTTACATCAAACTTTTCGGAGAATTTTTCGGAAAAGAGAAAGAAGCCGAAGCAAAATATAAGGAAATTGAAAAAAATTACAGCGACCTGAAGCAGCTGGCATTAAAGGCTAAAGATAAACCTGTAGTGCTTGCCAATGAAATGTATGGTGACGTTTGGTATCTGCCGGGCGGAAAAACATCGGTAGCGAATTATATTGGTGATGCCAACGCTTCTTACATCATGAAAGATAATAAAGACGAAAAGTCTCTGACGATGAGCTTTGAAGAAGTATATGCTAAATCACCCGGCGTACAGTATTGGGTAAATGCAGGAAGTCACACCTCTAAAAAAGAAATGCTGGGAACTAATCCTTTCTACGGAAAACTGGAAGTATTCAATAAAGGAAAGATCTACACCATTGCCGGGAAAGAAAAAAACAAAGCCAACGACTTCTTCGAAAGTGGAGCAGTGAGAGCTGATCTGATCCTGAAAGATTACATCAAGATCTTCCATCCTGAACTTCTTCCGGAATATCAGCTTACCTACATGAAAGAGCTTCAATAACTCAGACGAATTGTTTATTTTTGCAGTTCCTTTTTACAAAAAATTATGTGGAAAAAAATTAAACAGCTTATTTTCATCGTTCTTGTTCTGAATGTGGTGTTCATTATCTGGGGCAGATTTTTCAATCCGCCTATTACCATTACTCAGATCGGAGGTATTTTCGAATTCGGAAAGTTGCACAGGGATTATATTTCCTATGACGAAATGGGAAACAACGTCAAAAAAGCAGTGATCGCTTCTGAGGACCAGAAATTCTTTGTTCACAATGGTTTCGATTATACGGCGATTGAGAAGGCAATGAAGAATAACGAGAAAGGGAAAAAAATCCGCGGTGGAAGTACCATTTCACAGCAGACGGCTAAAAATGTCTTTCTGTGGCAAGGCAGAAGCTGGTTCAGAAAAGGACTTGAGGCGATGTATACCTTCATTATTGAGAAAGTCTGGAGCAAAGATATTATTCTGGAAAGATACCTTAATTCCATCGAAATGGGGCAGGGCGTATTCGGTGTGGAGGCTGCAGCTCAGTATTATTTTGGGAAATCATCCAAAGATCTGAGTGCTTCAGATGCTGCCTGGATTGCGGCCGTATTACCTAATCCCAAGAAATACGACCCTAAAAATCCATCACCGTATTTAAGAAAGAAACACAATTGGATCATGAGACAGATGAGGAATGTGAGTTTGAAATAGTATCTTTGTCCTAATGAAATTTTTTAATTCCAGCACAAGTTTTGAATCAGTTCTTAAAAAATACTTCTCTTTTAAGAATGAAACCCTTTCTTTAGAGCCTTTTGCAGAGTTTTTAGAGAGCATTAAAAGGGCAGATTTCACGGACGTTCTCAATTTCCTTAAAAGTAATCCGGATTTTGCTGAAAATTTTAAACATTACATCCATAATGTTTTTAAAGGAAGACCTTTCAACCTTTCCCTGACCGAAGCCAATATTCTCTCAGAAAATGCCTTTTTTCCGGAGCTTAAAAAAAGGATCCTGAATAAAATACTGCCGCCCGTAGAAAATGAAAAAACGGTGTGGTACATGATTGATAATGTCAGTCTCAGACCCAAAAAAGACCTGCAATATTTACATAACCTTCCAGAAAATGAAATTGACGAGTTTTTAGACCTTCTCGACGCTTCCAATTTTATTACCCAAACTAATGTCAAAAAAGAACTAATCTTTTCGATGAGTATTCTTTCCTGGCGTGTGACGGGAATGGCGATGGAAGTAGAAGTGGTAAGAATGGCTCCGCAGTACAGAAATCTGGACAACCCTTTCCTGGCGCTTCAGAACGAACTGGAAGCACTTACGGAAAATCTTAAAAACGATCCTGAACTTCAGCTGCATTCCAAAGACAGCCGATACAAACAGATCAAGATCTATACGGAACACTGCCATGAATTCGTGAATATTGCTTTTAAAAATTCTGCGAAATACGGGATCTCCGGAAAAATAAACCAGTCATTGCTGAAGATCCGTCAGCAAACCGAAAGGATCTATGAAATTGTACAGCTCCTGGTGATTGATAATGAAGAAGATATTACGATAAAATCAAAACAGCTGATTTTTAATATCCTCAATTATAAATCCCATAAAAATAATATTGCAGACCTGATCAACGACAGTACACGTCTGATCTCGCACCTTATTACCAACCACACGGCAGAAACCGGTACCCATTACATCACATCTACCCGAAAAGAGTATATGACGATGTTCTACAAAGCCAGTGGCGGTGGAATTATTGTAGGTGCACTCTGCGTTCTGAAAATGCTCTACGGATACATTCCCGGAAGTGATTTTTCACATGCATTTTTATATTCGATGAATTATGCGATGGGGTTCATCATGATTTATCTGATGGGCTTTACGCTGGCCACAAAGCAGCCTGCCATGACCGCAGCTACCATGACAAAAGTTTTGTCGGAAGAAGGAAACAGCAAACGGAACAACACCGAATTTGCCCATCTTGTGTCAAAGCTTTTCAGAAGTCAGTTCATTGCATTTGTAGGAAATGTACTTCTTTCCTTTCCGATAGCATTAGCGATCATCTATGGTCTCGATATCTTTTTCTCCCAGAATTTAGCGGTAGAAAGATCAGATAAATTATTAAAAGACCTTGATCCGTTTAAGTCAAAAGCGATACTGCATGCCAGTATTGCAGGGTTCTATCTTTTTATTTCCGGGATTATTTCTGGAAATATTGGAAACAACTCAGTATTTTATCAGATTCCGGAGAGGATCGCAAAAAACCTTTCTATCAGAAACTTTTTGGGTAAAAAAGTTGCAAAAAGATTATCTAAATATTACGCTAAAAACTGGCCGGGAATTGTGTCCAATTTCTGGTTTGGGGTATTTCTGGGCGCAACCGCTCCAATTGGTCTGTTCTTCGGATTAGACCTTGATATCAGACACATTACTTTTGCCGCCGGAAACTTTGCGTTAGGCCTTTACGGAAAGGATTTCTCCGTTGATTCCTATACCTTCTGGATATCTTTTGTTACGGTCTTCCTTATTGGATTCTTCAACTTCCTGGTGAGCTTTAGTTTATCGATGTTTCTGGCCTTCAGATCAAGGAAAATGAACTTCGGGCAAGTGAGCGAAATTTACAGGGAGATCTTCAAATATTTTGTAAAAAATCCATTCAAATTTTTCTTCCCTTTGAGTTCAGGACTGGATAAAAAAGCTGATGATCTGATGAGCAGTACGCTTACCAATAAACAGGAAGAACACTAATTGACATTAAAAGTTATATCATCTATATACTGAAAATGCTCCCGTCAAGGAGCATTTTTATTTTTTATAGATAGGTTAAATATAAATTACCAACAAATATCCGGTGATGGACATCTGTTTGGAAGGATAGCATAGGATAAACACTCTCCCGTGTCACAATTAGCTTCACAGCATATTCTTACTCCGGAACCCATAATTTGGCTTAAATTTTCTCTGCTTAATTTTTTAATTGATTTTTTCATGGTTAGGTGATTTAATATTGTTCTCAAATATAATACTAAATTTAATATTGCCTATAAATTTTATGAAAAATATCTTTATAAAATGCGGATATCATTGAATTTATCTTCTCCAAACTTATCCTGGAATTTTTTAAGATAGAAACTTTTACGCATCTGAAAATCGTGTTTAAGCAGAGGAGAATCGATCTTGATCATAATGCATTTGTCTTCAATATTCACACTTCTGATTTCTTTGAACAGACTTTCATCAAGATAATCCTCTAGAAAATCTTTAATTTCAAAAGCAATCAGTTTATGTTCAAAACCATGAATCCTTGCAAAAGATTTTACAAGTTCGGAGGATTGAAATTCACGTTTTTTGTTCTTCTTCATAGGGTACGGGATGTGAAATATATATTGGTTGTCAGCTGTTTATTTTGATAAAGACAGTCAGAAAACCATAAAATGCTTACAATTTAATATTGGTAGTAGTTTAAGATATTTATTGAGTAAAACATCAAACCGGTTATTTTGTTCTTAATACGGATATATTTTACCTGATCCCGTCCCATACAGAACGTTCATCAGCCCTATCATTAACAGTAATTTGAGATTCAACATCAAAACGCATAGATACACGATGATCAGCACTATAGCTATCCCAGCCTGGGTTACCGTTAGTGGCAAAATTCACCCATGCTTTATGCACGGTATCAGCCAATTGCTGCGGCGGTTTATTACCCAGCATTTCAGCAAAACCAGCGTTAGTGAGATTATCAAACACAAAGGCAAGTTCAAGGCCGTGACAGGCTCCAAGTAAATCATTACATGCAGGAGATTGCCATGAGAATTCGTACACATGCACATTGCTGTGGTTCTCTGCTATTCGTAACGCGGGGATGCGGTAAAACCAATCTGTTATTATAGCGCTCAGAATATCACCGGGCGAACGGTCTGAACGGTTTGAGCGGTAGGTTTGAATAGCCTCAGCAGATAGTCCATAAGCAGAAGCCGAAATGTCCAGAGCGGGATCCGTGATTTTTGATATGATGCCATCAGGAACGAGAAATAATCTGAATTCCTCGCTATTAGTACCAATTAGAATATCTACGTCTTTACCTGCACCGCCGGCAATACATTCTATAGGGGTGGCTGTTAATAAATGACCATCAACTACCGGTTCAAAGGGCATCAAGTTGCGCGCAGCTTCACCCCACAATTCTACGGAAGGTTTTGCCATAATTTCTGATCCTAACTGACCCTGTGCAGCAAAAACTTTTTCGGCACTGACCTGTCCGATTGCTTCACGTGTTGGTGGAACACCAAGTATCTCAGCAAGCCTTGTACCAATAAGCTTTGCGGATGAAGGGCTGATCACCGAGTGTCCAGCTCCCGATTCCGCAATCGCCCGCCTGAATAACCCCTCTGCTTCCTTCATTGCAAGCAAGGTACAAACGCTCATTCCGCCAGCAGACTCCCCAAAAATTGTAACATTTTCAGGATCACCGCCAAAGTTGGCAATATTGTTCCGGACCCACTTGAGTGCAGCAATCTGGTCGAGTATACCAAGATTGGGTACCCCGTCACCAAACCATAAAAATCCGTCGATACCAATTCTATAGTTTATGGTAACCAAAACAACACCATCCCGTGCAAAATTACTGCCATCATATCCCGAAACAGCACCTGACCCGAGACTAAAAGCTCCCCCATAAATAAAAACCATAACAGGCTTTTTTCCGGTGATATCTGCGGTCCAAATATTAAGATTCAAATAATCGTCACCCGGAATGACAACATTGGGCAGCAATCCTGCAAATGGTCCGGATGAAGGAGTTATTTGTGGTGGGGTAGGTCCATACTCAGCTGCATTCTTTATACCTGTCCAGGGTGTGGGAGGTTGAGGTGGTTGAAATCGGTTGGCTCCAATTGGAGGAGCGGCATAAGGAATACCTTTAAATGTAAGGATTCCTTTCTCTGTTTTAACGCCCCTAACGTCTCCATATTCAGTGCTAACCGTGTGTGCTGTTTCCATCATAATTGTAAAAGTTTTATCACAAGTTACCAAAATTTAGTGAAATAAATAAAGTGATAAAAATGATATTTATTACTGAAACCGAATATTAAATCTTCGTCATACGTCAAAAATGATACTCTCTTCATTAATCTTCTTCACCACACTTTCAGTACGCTCCCGATGGGTATCCGTGATAAATATCTGCCCGAAATTCTCCTGATTAACCAATTCGATTAACTGGGAAACCCTTGTATCATCAAGCTTATCAAAAATATCATCTAATAGAAGAATCGGGGTCTTTTTGGTCAGTTCTTTTACAAGACTCATCTGAGCTAATTTTAACGAAATCAGGAAAGATTTCTGTTGTCCCTGTGAACCTATTTTTTTGATCAGGACATGATCCATTTCAAAAAGCAGATCATCTTTATGGATTCCTTTTGAAGTATAAGTGAGCATCCGGTCTCTTTCAAGGCTTTCCGTTAAAAGGGTCCTGAAAACTTTGTCAGGCTGATCGGAGTTGAAGCCTTCACTTAAATCAGACTGGTACTGAACGGAAACCGTCTCTTTTCCTCCGGAAATAATCTTGTAGAAATTCTGAATGATAGGATCAAGCCTCTCTACAAAGTTTCTTCTTTTGACAAAAATACTGGTCCCGAATTTACTGATCGGATCATCATAAATCTCCAGTGAATCTCTATCCCAGGTTCTGTTTTTAGCGAAATATTTTAACAGGGCATTTCTTTGCTGTACTGTTTTTTGATATTGAATCAGATTAAAAAGATATTCAGAATCCGTCTGAGAAATCATAGAATCCAGAAATCTTCTGCGGCTTTCCCCTGAATCTGAAATCAAATTCGAATCATAAGGAGAGATCATTACGCTCGGCAGATACCCGATGTGGTCTGCGAGGCGGTCATAGCTTTTATCGTTCTTTTTAATGATTTTTTTGGCTTCTTTGGGCTGGGAGATTTTGATGATATCTTCACTGTCCTCATTCTGAATTTCAGCGTCGATCGTGAAGAAATCTTCCTCCCTTTTGATATTGTTAGAATCTGTGTTTCCTAAAAAACTTTTTCCTACGGATAAATAATGCAGTGCATCCAGAATATTGGTTTTTCCGGCACCGTTGTTTCCCACAAAACAGTTGATTTGAGGAGAGAATTCGAATTTCTTCTCCGAATGGTTTTTGAAATTGTAAAGGGAAAGCTTTTTGATAATCATTTGTCAAAAATACTCCATTATTAGTAAAAATAAAAAAGGAAGTGCAGAACAGGTTTCTATCCAGAAGGAGAAATAGGTGTCATCTCTTTTATTTTCAGAGAAATAGATCAGAATAAAGGTGATGATTCCTGTAAGAAAAAAAGCGACACCATAAATAAGCTTAAGGTTAAAAATAGCAAGAATTACACTGATAAAGACCAGCACATAAGCAATATATTTGGTATTCTGAACCCCTATCATCTTGGGAAAAGTCTCTACCGTATCACTTTTCATGTCCCGGATATCAAAAGGAAGGACCAAAGCGGTTATAAAAAAGAAGCTGATCAGAAAAATAGGAAGACTGAATTCCGGAAGGGTAAGCCAGCAGTTGACCAGTGCCCATACCAATCCAACATAAAATACCTTAAGCAACGGAATCTTCCGGATATACACATCCAGGAAAAAACTGTTATAAAGAAGTCCCAGAACTACAATCACAAACCATTTCAAAAGTCTTACTTCATTATGATTATGGATGATCAGAAAAGCGCAGATAACGCCGGCTGCTGCGTTCAGAGCCAGTATTTTGAAAAAGTGTCTGGTATACTGATATTTAGTGTAAAGATAACCGCTGAAATAAGTAATGAAAATTAACAGAATGGTAGGGAAACGGAATGTGTTTTGCTCTGTCATGAAAAATACCGCAAAAATAGTTCCCATAATGGAGACATATATTTGACTGTCGATAACAGTTTTTTTCAGTATTTTTAAGAAATTCATTGATCAAAAATAATACCTATGAAAAACATCTCCAAATATGTTCTGTTGTTTTTTCTTTTTTTCAGCATATTTTTTTCGGCTCAGAACTTCTATGAGGAGCAGTGGCACAAAGTGGCAGAAGGCTATCGCAATGGCGAATTCAAATCAAATCTTCCCATTATCATGGATATTCAGAAAAAAGCCATTAAAGATAAGAACGCTGCCGAGATTATCAAGTCTTTAAAAGCTGAATTTGTGATCTATAAAGAAACCCATGATGATTCTAAAAATGATTATGCATCGGTCTTTTTTTCAAAGATCAGCAGTATGGAAAAGGAGCTGAAAAAAAATGACCTGCTTTTATTTAAAGTTTTGGAGATAGAGTTTTTCGAAGGCTATTATGAAATGAAGAAATGGGAGATCCAGAAACGGACCGATGTTGAAAAAGGAGATGTTGCCGAGATTGAATCCTGGACGAAACTTGATTTCAAGAACTACTATCTGAAGAAGTTTGGAGAGCTTTCAACCATTGATAAAAAGCTTAAAAAAATACATCTTGAAAAATATAAAGATGCTTTTGATAAAAAAAGTGATTTTGATTTCTTTCCTACACTCTACGACTGGAAAGTTAAAAAAAACATAGAATTCCTGAACAACAGCGATATATTTACAAAAAATGAACTGACAGAAAATCAACCTGCTGTTCTGTCATTGTACCAGAATCTGATTGATTTTAATCTCAAAAATCCCAAACTTTATTTTCAGCATCAGAAGCTGATTTACGAGAATAAAATAAAGAAAGACGATCAGTTTACCGAAAAACAAATTGCTCTGGTCAATTCTCCAATAGAAGGGGATTATAAAATATTAATTGTCAATAACTTTGCAGACAATCTTTTCAGATCAAAGCCTGAAAAAGCAATTGCCCTAATTGATAAAGTAAAAACAGAATATCCCGGGTCGAAATTTCTGAGCAACATCACTTACCTGGAAAACCAGATCAAAACTCCCGTTGTACAACTTTTTTATGAAGTGCACAACGAACCGGAAAAGCCTATACAGATTGTAGCTGAGCACAAAAATACAGATCAGTTTACCATCAAGATTTACACGCTCAATGATTTCAAAAAACAGCTCCAGTATCTGCAACATCTTAATTATTCTGAATACTATAAAAAAATAGATAAAACCCTTTTCAGAACAGATATTTTCACGCTTCCCACAAAAAAAGACTTTAACAGCCATACTACAGCCCTGGAAATGAAGGCACTTCCCAAAGGTTTATATATCGGTGAATATATCAACGGAGAAGATGTCTCCAAATTCTTGTTTATTGTAACCTCTTCCAGAGTTATTTATAATGAAAATAAAGACCATATTCTGGTTTCAAGGGAAAATGGAACGCCTATGCCCAATACCAGACTGCTGAGATACGGTTTTGGAGATTATTCAACGGTGAATGAAACCCAGCTGCTTATTCAGACTGATAATTTTGCCAGATTTCCGTCTGAAAAGGTAGACTATCATTCGATACCTCCTTATCTGATTTATGATCCTGTACATAATGATTTCAATATGATGGAAGGTGTCAATGAAGCCCATTCCAGAGCTTATCCGTATCCTCACACCCAGTTTTTTCTGGACAGGGAAATATTCAGGCCGGGGCAGACGGTTTATTTTAAGGCCATATCCACCATTCCGGATTTTGAAAAAAGAAGGGACAATATCATTATCAATAACGAGCAGGAAGTGACGCTGTACGATGCCAATAACCAGGTGATAAGTACTCAAAAATTTAAAACCAATGCCTTCGGGTCTTACAATGGAAATTTTGTACTGCCGAAAGATAAACTAAACGGGAGATTCAGAATGGAGGTTTCTGCCAGGTATAACAGTCATCACATCAATGACTCAAAATATTTTTCTGTGGAGGAATATAAACGTCCGAAATTTGAAATCACCTTTGATACCATCAAAAAAGACTACAAATATGGCGAAACCATAGAGCTGAAGGGTAAAGTCCGTACATTTTCAGGAATTCCTTTAAGCAATACCAATATCAGTTTTGAACTTAAAAAAGAAAACATACGCCAGCGGTATTTCTGGTGGTATCCAGTGGAACAGTACAGCAATGAAAATTCAATCTTAGGAAAAGCAGAAACCAATGAAAAAGGAGAATTTATCATTAAAATCGATTTGAAAAAAGATGAGAATACGGAAGGAATACAGGTTCACAACTATAAAGTAAAAACGTCTGCCACAGACATTAACGGAGAAACTCAATTTGCAGAAACCAATGTAAAGGTAGCTTCGGTCTCGCATTATCTCACTGCGGATGAAATAAACGAAGCTTCTGCGAATGAAGAACTTAAGATCAAAGTAAAATCTTTCAATTACAATGATATTCCTTTAGAGAAAAATTATAGAGTAAAACTGGTTCAGCTCAGACAGCCGAAACGGATTCTCAGAAACAATTTTAAGAATAATATTCAGGATCTTCCGAACATGTCGAGAGAAGAGTTCCTGTCAAAATTCCCGCATGACAGATATGATAAGTCGGAAGATCGTAAAAACGGGGAAATTCTGAAAACGGTTACAGAGCTTTCTCAGAATAACAAAGAACTGAATCTTGGAACGCTGAAAGCCGGAGATTACAGATTACTGGTGTACAATATCGAAGGAAAAGATACCATAAAAACCCTGCAGGATTTCAGTATCTGGGATAAAAACGGATTGGGACCGGATCAGTTCCCGTTCCTGAAAATCACCGCTCCCAAAGAGGAAGTGAAAAGAGGTTCACAGGTGACTTTATATGCCTATTCAGCCATTTCTGATGCTGTAGTAAACGTATACTGGCAGGACGGACAGGGACAGAGAAAACGTGAAGAAAAGAAGTTGACCAACGGTGTACTGGCTTATACCTTCCCGGTTTCTCAGGATAAAAAAATAGTTAAATATAATATACAGTTTGTGCTGGCTCATTACAATGATGTTCAGAATGAATTTGCCAATATTTATGTTAAAAAAGAAGAAGAGCCTTTAAAAATTGAACTGACTACTTTCAGGGATAAAGTAGA
This sequence comes from Chryseobacterium sp. OV279, assembly GCF_900128945.1. Taxonomy (GTDB): domain Bacteria; phylum Bacteroidota; class Bacteroidia; order Flavobacteriales; family Weeksellaceae; genus Chryseobacterium. The sequence goes on from NZ_FQUD01000001.1 coordinate 1,565,584, forward strand.
GCCCAATTCAAAAGAAAAGTGGAGCATTAAAGTATTGGGGAAAAACAAAGAAAAAGTAGTGGCAGAAGTACTGGCTGCCATGTATGACAAATCTCTTGATAAATTTATAGCGAATACCTATACATTCAACAAATACTACATTCCATACAGTGTTATTGAAGATTATAATGTAGGTAACTTCTTTGAATCTCTATATTGGTACAGGAAAATCAACTATGTTGAAACTAAAAACGTATACTTCCCGCAGTTCAAATGGTTTGATGATAATGTCTTTTATAATCTGCTGGTTAAATACGGTCTTACCACAGATACCGATGGTGATGGAGTTGATGATGCACATGATGCATGCCCTACAGTTCCGGGATTGGAGTCCTATAACGGCTGCCCGAGTCCCAAACATTCAGTAGCCATGGAAGTAAGCAGTGAAGGGAGCAAAAAAAGAGGACGTTTTGAAAATGAAGAAGACCGAAAATTGGCAGATAACAAAAAAGATAAGCAGTCTGAAGATAAAAAAGAAGATCTGAGTGATGTACAGGTCCGTAAGAACCTAAATGAAACCGCTTTTTTCTATCCTCAGCTGAGAACAGATCAGGAAGGCCGCGTGAGCTTTGAATTAACAACCCCTGAAGCCCTCACCAAATGGAAACTGATGTTCCTGGCACACACCAAAGATGCGAGATCTGCGGTTTTGGAAAAGGATATTGTTACGCAGAAAAAACTTTCCGTCAATCCAAACTATCCGAGATTTTTAAGAGAAGGTGATGAACTTAATTTCCAGACCAGGATATCCAATCTTACCGACGAAGCTATGGCTGGTGCTGCATCTTTACAGATCCTGAATGCAGAGACCAATGAAGATATTTCATCATTATTTGGGGTTACATCTGTGCAGAACTTTAATGTGGGAGGAACGGGAAATGCTACAGTAAGCTGGAACATTAAAACACCATTCAACAGGGTATATTCAATCATCATTAAAGTGGTGGCAAAAGCAGGGAACTATTCCGATGGTGAACAGATTCCGGTTGCCGTCCTTTCAAACAGGATGCTGGTTACCGATGCTGTGCCGCTTTTTGTAAAGGAAGGACAGACCAAAACATTTACATTGGATAATTTAAAAAACAATACATCAAAAACAGCTTCTAATTTCAGTAATACGCTGGAGCTGAAAACCAATCCGATCTGGGAAATTATTTTCGCGCTTCCTGATCTGAGCCAGAATTTAAATATAACCTCTGATGAAATATTCAATACCTGGTTTTCAGATGTGGTGGGAACTGAAATTTTCAAAGCGAACCCAAGAATGAAAGCGGTTTTTGATGAATACAAAACTGCCGGTCTCCTAAAAAGCAATCTTGAAAAAAATCAGGAACTGAAACAGGTTCTGCTGGAAGAAACCCCATGGGTCCTGCAGGCCAAATCCGAAACGGAAACCATGAATAATATCTCAAGGCTTTTCGAAGTGAATGCGATGAAAAATTCCATCAGTAAAGATTGGAATCTTCTTAAAGAATATCAGAACCGGAATGGTGGATTTCCTTGGCTTCCGGGTTATGACAGTTCCTATACCTGCTCATTATACATCCTGAAAAATCTGGGCAAAATGAATGAATGGCTTAAAGAAGGAATCTCTGAATACCAGTCCGGCCAGAATACAATGGTTTCCTCACTGATCAGTTTTGTAGACGGGCAGCTGGAAAGATACTGGAACGGGGAAGAAGACAATCCGTGGAGTAATTTCGCTTTGGATTATCTCGATGCCAGACGATATTGGGAAAAAGAATATCCTATTGAAGGAAAGGGAGCGGCATTGAAAAGTATGATCATCAGCCGTGCGGACAAATTCAAAGTAACGGATCTTACGTTTTTCGGAGTTCACAGGGCGGCACTTATTTATGACAGCTACGGACTTCATAATACCTCTAAAAAGCTGGTCAACTATCTGAAAGAAACGTCTGTATCCTCAGAAACTCAGGGCGCTTACTGGAAAAAAAACCTGAACGACTGGGGCTGGTATGAAAGCAAAGCGGTGAATCATGCTGGAGCTATAGAAGCTTTAAATAAAGTAGCTCCAAACGATATTAATTTCATTGAAGAATCTAAAGTATGGCTGGCTACCCAAAAAGAAGTAAATTCATGGGGGAATTCCAGAACCACAGCGGAGATTATTTATATTATGATGAATTCAGGAAAATCATGGACAACACCTGAAGCGGACAAAGCCACTGTGACCTGGGGCGGAAAGAACGTTTCACCACAGACTAAAACGACAGGTTATCTGAAACAGATCATTAAATCAGATAAGATCAATCCGAGCCTCGGGGAAGTTACCATTGCTAAATCTGGTCCGGGAATTGCACAAGGTGGATTATTCTGGCAGTATTATGAAGATCTGGAGAATGTAAAATCTACAGAAACCTATCTTTCAATGAACAGAGAATACTATAAAAAGATAAAAACAGAAAACGGAGAGCAACTGCTGAAGATTACTGAAAACAGCCCGCTGAAGGTAGGAGACAGACTCACTGTAAGAATGATCCTGAATACAGACCGCCCGATGCAGTACGTACACCTGAAAGATATGAGAGCAGCCGGCCTAGAGCCTGTAGATGTACTGTCCGGGTATCAGTATGAAAATAATCTGGGCTATTACCAGGTGACAAAAGATGCCTCTACCAACTTCTTTATCTATTATATGCCAAAAGGGAAATATGTATTTGAGTATGACCTGGTATGTAATGCTTCAGGAAACTTCTCCAGTGGTTTTGCGGTTCTTCAGAATTATTATGCCCCTCAGATGAATGCCAGAACCAAAGGAGACAAAATAGAAATAAGAAAATAACAATATATGAAAAATGTAAAGCTCATACTGATATTTCTGTGTTTCGGCTTTTTTAGCCAAATGCATGCGCAGAAATACTACGACGACCAGTGGAAGAAAGTGACCCAAAACAGTGCGAAAGGTGCCTATAAATCTAATCTTCCCATCATTTTAGACATACAAAACCACGCAATGAAAGAAAATAATGCCATCCAGCTCATCCGTTCCCTGAAAGCGGAATTCAGTGTTGTGAATCTTACCGTAGACGACGATAAGAATGATGCCGCGTCGAAATTTTTTGTCAAGCTGAAAGAGGCGGACAGTAAATTGAAAGGCGAAGAGAAACTGGTATATACAGTTCTTCTGAACGGTTTTTTTATGGATTACTACAACCAGAATTCGTGGGAAATAGAAAGCAGAACCAATATCAATTCACAGGATCTGGCTCAGATCGAAACCTGGAGCAAGCTTGATTTTAAAAACTACCTGAAAAAAAGCTATCAGGAACTCGATCAGCAGAAGGCGGAGATGAAAAAAATACCCTTGGCGAAGTACAAAGATATTTTTACAGAAATCAAGGATGTGGCTTTTTTTCCAACGATCTTTGAATGGTATTCTATGAAAAAGATCAGTTTTCTTTCTGAAGGCAGTCTTTTCACAAAAAATGAAGTAACGGAGAACAGAACACAGATCAATGCAACTTTTGATGAACTGATTGCGCAGAATAATGGAAATCCTAAACTGTATTTCTCAAAGGAAAAACTGACGGAAAACTGTAATTACAGTCAGTGTAAAGATAAACTGGAACAACTCCAAACTCTTTTGAAATCTGATACGGAAGGAGATTACAAAGTGATCATCATGGAAGATATCATGAATGAGTTGATCGCGAAAAAGAAGGAGAAAGAAGCTCTGGCCATTGCTGACCAAGCGAAAAAACAGTATCCGAAATCTCCATTCATTGAAAATATAAAAAACAAAGAAAATCAGATCACCAATCCGTTTCTTACGATTAAATATGAACAGCAGACCCAAAACAATCTGCCGATTCATTTCGTAGCGGAACATAAGAATGTGGCAGATTTTTCACTGAACATTTATGAAGTAAAAGAAGATTTTACAGCATTGATGCAGTATGTACAGAATTCATACAACAATACTTTTAGTAAGGTTAAAAAAAATCTGGTAAGAAAAGAGACTTTCCAGCTTGGTGATTCCAAAGACTATCAGATCCATAAAACCTCGCTGGAGATCAAACCGCTTCCTTCCGGAGTATATGTTATTGAATATGCTGTGGCAGGATCTGACGTAAAAGACAGCAATTCCAGACAGAATTTTTACTTCCTGGTTTCAGGAAACAGAGTGATCTATCAGACTAAAACAGACAGGAATCAACTTTCCAATACACTGAAACTGGTCAACAGTGAAAACGGAAAACCGGCAGCGAATGAAAGCCTTACCTTCTATGAATTTGTGGCCAATAAAACATTAAATAAAATTGATGGAAAAACGGATGCGAACGGTGTTTTTAAATTCCCATCCACAGCCAGCAACGAATATTACAGGACTTTCCTGATCCGCCAGCCAAAAACCAATGACTTCCAGATCATGCAGGTGTATGGAAACAGCGGAAATGTAGAAAACTACAATCCCAATAAACAAAACCGCAGTCTTGCTCAGATTTTTACGGACAGAGCGATTTACAGACCGGGACAGACCGTTTATTTCAAAGTGATCAATACAAAGATCGATAAGGAAGTAGAAGCGGTAACTTCAGGTTTAAAACAGAAAATCACCCTTCTGGATGCCAACAGTCAGGAAGTGTCTTCACAAAATTTTACAACCAATGAGTTTGGATCTTACCATGGAAGTTTTATCCTTCCTAAAGGTCAGCTGAACGGCGTTTTCTACTTAAGAACAGATGAAGGGACTCAGGGTTATAAAGACATCCGGGTTGAGGAATATAAGAGACCTAAATTTGAAGTGACTTTTGATCCTGTAAAAGAGGAATACAAATACGGACAGACCATCGAGCTGAAAGGAAAAGCAATGATGTTCTCCGGAGTAGCGTTGAGCAACACAACCGTTAATTACGAGATCAAAAAACACAACATCAGATGGAGATATTTCTGGTGGTACCCGCGTGGTAATGACAACGAAAATTCGATTCTTGGCGAAGCTAAAACCAATGAGAAAGGAGAATTTGTCATCCGTCTTGATCTTAAAAAAGATGAAAAGCTGGAAGGAATCCAGATCGATAACTATGAGATCAATGCTTCGGTAACGGATATCAACGGAGAAACACAGTCTGCGAATACGCAACTGAAAGTAGCTTCGGTTTCTCACTATATTAAAGCGGACGGAATCAAGAATACATTCAGTGACGAAAATGTAAAACTGAAGGTAGAAACGCTGAACTACAACGAACAGGATCTTAAAAAATCATACCACGTAAAATTATCAAAGCTGAATACTCCGAACAGAATTTTCAGAGATAATTTCGCACAGGAAGTTCAGAATCAGCCTAAATATTCCAGAGATGAATTCATCAGCAAATTCCCGCATGATCTTTTCGATAAAGACGATGAAACAAAAAACTGGAAAGCAGAAAAACTGATTTCAGAAAAACTTCAGCAACCGTCTGCAGAACTGGATTTAGGAAAACTGGAAGCCGGGGATTATCAGCTTGAGCTGTATAATATGGAAGGAAAAGACACCATAAAATCTTCTCAGAATTTCAGTATCTGGGATAAAGGATCTTTAAAACCTTCACAGAAAACATTTCTGACCGTTATTGAACCTAAGAATGAATTTTCAAGAGGGGAGAAGGCTAAGGTATATGTCTATTCAGCAGTTCCGGACGCGGTGGTGAATGTATTTATTCAGGACGGTTCGGGAAAAACAGTTTCTGAGGTACATCAGATGAAAAAAGGAGTTCTGGAATACACTACAGATATTCCTAAAGATAAAAGTGTAGCAACATTGAATGTCCAATTTCAGATTGCAGCATTCAACGATGTGCAGACCCAGTCTGTGACTTTAAAAATAAAAAATACGGAACAGCCTGTAAAAATTGAGACCGTTACCTTCAGAGATAAACTGGAACCGAATTCAAAAGAAAAATGGACGGTAAAAGTTTCAGGAAGTGATAAAGAAAAAGTAAATGCTGAAGTATTGGCCAATATGTACGATATGTCACTGGATCAGTTTGCCGCCAATACTTTTAGCTGGCAGAATTTATATACGCCATATTCTATCGTAACTTCTTATGACGTTAGACAGTATCTGCTTCAGCAATACTATCAGAAAAGATTGAAATATTACAATGGAAAATATGTAGATATTCCAAATTTTAACTGGTTTGATGGTGATTTTCAAAGTTATGGACTAGGCGGGCGAGTGGCCGGATTACAGATTGAAAATATGGTGGCATCTCCTCCTTCTCCTATTGCAAAAGCAACTTCGGCAGAAGAAGTTGTGATGACCGGAGCTGTACAAAAAAGAGCAATGAAAGTGAGTGCAAATGCAGGTGCTCAGGAAGCTCAGGCTGATGCAGCAGTATCTTTAAATGAAATGACAGTTGAGAAAAAAGATCTGGAAAAAGTTCCTGTACGTCAGAACCTGAACGAAACGGCATTCTTCTATCCTGATCTGAAAACAGATTCAGAAGGAAATGTAAGCTTTGAATTCACTTCTCCGGAAGCCTTGACAAAATGGAAGCTGATGTTCCTGGCTCACACCAAAGATGCCAGAGCAGCAGTACTGGAAAAACAGGTGGTGACGCAGAAAGAATTCTCAGTGACTCCAAATTATCCAAGATTCTTAAGAGAAGGGGACGAACTGAATCTTCAGTCGAAACTTTCCAATCTTACCGATAAAAAATTAAACGGTTCAGCAGAACTTCAGATCCTGGATGCCTTTACAAATGAAAATATTTCTTCTCAGTTCGGGGTCAATGCAGGTACGCAGAATTTTAACTTAAACGAAAAAGGAAACAGCGCATTGACTTGGAAACTGAAAGTTCCGAATAACGTGTCTTCCATCATATTAAAAGTGGTGGCGAAAGCCGGTGCTTATTCAGATGGAGAACAGCAGGCGGTTGCCGTACTTCCGAACAGAATGCTCGTTACCGATGCAGTCCCTGTTTTTGTGAAAGAAGGCGAAACGAAGACTTTTGTTTTGGATAATCTTAAAAATACGAACTCCACGACGATCACCAACGTTTCGAATACTTTGGAATTGACCACGAATCCGATCTGGGAAATTATGTTTGCCTTACCAAGTCTGAAAAATGACCAGAACAATTCTGCCGATGTGATCTTCAACAAATGGTTCGCTGATGTACTGGCTTCTGAAGTATTCAAGGCCAATCCGAAAATGAAGACCGTTTTTGAAGAATACCAAAGTAAAGGATTGCTGAATTCAAATCTTGAAAAAAATCAGGAACTGAAACAGCTTCTATTGGAAGAAACACCTTGGGTGCTGGAAAGTAAAAATGAAGGCGAGCAGATGCAGAAACTGGCTCTATTATTTGATGCCAACACCATGAGGAATTCAATCAATCAGGATTGGAGTGATCTTAAGAAACTGCAGAATCCGGACGGAGGCTTCTCATGGTATCCCGGATATCCGAGTTCTTATGGAACATCGCTGTACATCCTTAAAAACTTAGGTAAGATCAATACCTGGTTAAAAGATAATGCGAAAGACTATCAGGGAGCTGATCAGAAAGAACTGGAAGCGAAACTGGTTCAGTACGTAGACAACGAGATTGATAAATACTGGGATGCGAAAAAAGATAATATCTGGAACAACTGGACCATGGATTATCTTGATACCCGAAACTATTGGGAAAAACAGTATCCGCTAAAAGGAAAAGGTGCTTCATTGAAAACCTTGGTAAAACAGAAAGCAAAAACAGCGAAGATCACAGATTTCACGTTCTTCGGACTTCACCGTGCTGCTTTACTGATGAATGATTACGGCTTAAAAGACGTTTCAGATAAATTAATGAATTACCTGAAAGAAACCTCTGTCGATACAAAAACTCAGGGCATTTACTGGAAACAGAATCTTAACGACTGGGGCTGGTTCGGATCTAAAGTAGTGAATCATGCAGGTGCTTTGGAAGCATTCAATAAGTTGAAATCTAATGATCAGAAATTCATTGAAGACATGAAGATCTGGCTGATCACACAGAAAGAAGTGAATTCATGGGGAAGTTCACGAGGAACCTCAGAAGTGATCTTTACGATCCTGAACTCAGGTAAATCATGGACCAGCGCTGAAAGTGACAAAGCAACAATCGTTTGGGGCGGAAAAGAATTAGCTCCGCAAACGCAGGCGACAGGTTATGTGAAATCAACCGTGAAAACGGATGTAGTAGATAAAAACTTAGGAACAGTTACCGTTACGAAACCCGGTCCTGGAATTGTACAGGGAGGCTTGTTCTGGCAGTATTATGAAGATCTGGATAAAATAAAATCTTCTGAAAACTATATCTCCATCACCAAAGAGCTTTACAAAAAAGTGAAAACGGTAAACGGTGAAGAACTTCAGAAAATTTCAGCGGATACACCTTTAAAAGTAGGGGATAAAGTTACTGTAAGAATGATCCTGAACACAGACAGAGCGATGGAATTTATACATATAAAAGATATGCGTGCCGCAGGATTTGAACCTACAGATGTACTGTCCGGTTACCAGTGGAAAAACAGCTTAGGCTATTACCAGTCTACGAAAGATGCTTCCACGAATTTCTACATTCAGTACATGCCGAAAGGGAAATATGTCTTCGAATATGACCTTATTTCCAATGCCGCAGGTAAGTTCTCCAATGGAATCACCACGATGCAGAATTACTATGCACCGCAGATGAATGCCCATACAAAAGGAACCAACGTTCAGATTTTGGAATGATTTTTGGCTATAGGGAAGAAGTAAAAATTTTAAAACAAAAATAAGATGAGATTTTCAAAAACTTTAATGGCGGGACTGATTATGTTTGCAGGTGTAAATGCTTTCGCACAAAAGAAAGCAGAAAAGTTGGAGAAGCTGGAAATTGAAATGTTCCCTAAAGCGAAAGACGGATTCAAGCAGGTATATATTCAGTTGCCTGTTGCAAAAAATGAAAGCGATTTAAAAGTAGAATTTTTTGTAGGTGCTGAAAAATTGCTGGATTGCAACAAACATTTTTTAATGGGTAATGTGAAGACTCAGGATCTTCAGGGATGGGGCTACAACTATTATGAAGTAGAATCCAATGGTGAAACGGGAGGAACCTTAATGGCTTGCCCGGATCAGAAAAAGACAAAGAAATTTGTGACCCTTCAGCCGGAGATTGTAAGATACAACAGCAAGCTTCCTTTGGTGTTCTACGTACCGAAAGACCTTGAAGTTCGTTACAGAGTTTTACGTCCTGATGCGAAAATGCAATCCGCAGTACAGAGATAAATCCATATCTTTACATATAAACTCCTCACATTTTGTGGGGAGTTTTTGTTTGCCCTAAATCGGCCTTTTTGAGTAAACGTTATATTTTCTCTCACAGATCATTTTGATTAGGCAGATTTAACCTTTATTATCCCTTGAATTATTAACCACAAAGTTTTTCTAAGCACTTTAGTTTATCTGAAGTTTAATTAATACAGCAAAGAAGAGCACCTAAGTTTTATAAAAAATTAAAATTTTTATTTGTTATAATAAAAAAATTTGTCCAATCTGAGAAATCTGCGCGAGACCAAACCAATTGAAACAGTAAATTTTAGAGGATATATACGCAATCATCTGTGTTCATCTGTGAAATCCGTGGTTAATATTTTTCCAATAAAATTTTCACCAATCAAATAACATAATAAAATCCCATGAATAAAAGAAAATTCAACTTTTTTCCAATTAAAACACTCCTCAAATTAAAGTTAAACGGATCCTCTATAATCATCACAAATAGAAGATTAAAATTAAACACATTTTAAACTTACTTTAAATTCACCATATTGACGAATTATCTTCGGGGATTTAACGAATTTTTGCATTATATTTGTTATAAACATAAACCATGAAAAACAATTTATTGATTTTTACGTTTAGTTTTTTGGCTTTCCCTGCTTTCTGCCGGGCACAGTCTGCTCCGGATTTTAAAGAACTTTTAGACAGTGCTATGGTCCGTGATTCTGATCTCAAAATGCAGATTACCCAGAACAAACTCACAGACCTTGACGGACACAAACTGAAAGACATCTTTCTTCCCACACTGGAAGTGAGCGGACAGGTCGGATATCTAAATGCAACTGCAAGACTTACATCGCCGGAAATTAATCTGGCGCCCTTTATCAATATTCCGGAAGGAAGTTTCAATAATAACCTCAATGTTTCCGGATTCTCAGGGATTGCAAAAGCAGATGCCAAAATGCTTCTCTATTCAGGCGGAAAGGTAAAGTACCTGAAAAAAGCCATCGAAGAAAAGAAAATCTCCGAAGATATTCTCCTTGAAAAAACAAAAGATGATGTTGTCGCCGGTATTTCTAAAGCGTACGACCAGCTAGCTCTTATCCATCAGTCTAAAAAAGTGCTGGATGAAAGTAAAAAAAGACTCGACATCAACAGAAAAACTGCAGACAAAGCTTTAGGTTATGGACTGATCACTCCATACGATCATAAAAAAATAGAACTTGCGCAGGCGACGCTGGATGCTAAAATGGTGGAGTATGAGGGCAAAAAAGAACTTCTGCTAACCCAGCTTTATATTTTGAGCGGAATCAGTAAAGAACGCCTCAGAATGATCGACCCCGTGCTTGCTCCGTTGGAATTGCTTTCCGCACAGAAAGGAATTGAGGAAAGAGCTGAGGTTCGTGCCCTGGAACATGGTATAACAGCAGCAGACTATAAAATAAAAGCCGAAAGAACCTGGATGATTCCTAAAGTACAGCTGATGGCATCTGCCTATTATATCGGACTTTACGGAAGCCGTATCAAAACCTCGGAAAATGTAATTCCTGCAGTTCCGGCCTTGGGCTATGAAGGCGCAAAACTGGACTGGAGACCTACGAATGTGAATATTCTTCCCCTATTAACGGCTGGTGTTGGCTTTAAATGGGAAATCTTTGACGGAAAAGAAGGAAAACACGCAGAAGAAACAGCGAAAGTTGGAAAAGAAGTCCTTCAGAATAAAAAAGAAGATGCTTTAAAAAAATTAACGCTGAATCAGGCAAATAATCAAACCAATTACGATATAGCAACCGCTCAGATCACTTTAAAAGCCAAAGAAAAAGAACTCGCTAAAAACGCTTTGGTTCAGGCTGAGAAAGAATTCAGATACGGGATGAGTAAATCTTCACAGCTCATCGATGCGGAAAATGATCTTGAAGTGGTAGAGCTTGAATATCAGAATGCCCTTTTCAATCAGAGAAGAGCCGGAATAGAGCTCATGAGATCGACTCAGGAGCTTGATATCACCAAACTTTATTAATCCCTTACTATTAAAATGATGCATAAAAATATATTCACCCTCTTTGCTGCTCTTTTTCTATTGGGGAGCTGCAGTGAAAAGAAAGAAAACCTGAACGATTCCGCGGGGAAGACCAAAAAAGATGTCGTCTCTTTTGCTCCTAAAGTCACCGGAAGAATTCTTAAAATATACGTAACGGAAGGACAGACCGTGAAAAAAGGCGATACGCTGGCCTTACTGGATGTTCCGGAAGTTTCTGCAAAAATTGCTCAGGCTCAGGGTGCGGTTAGCGCGGCGACAGCTCAGGAGCAGATGGCAAAAAACGGAGCAACGGGAGATCAGTTGAGACAGCTTCAGGCTAAATATAAAGGCTTGAAAGAACAGTATGAATTTGCCCAGAAATCATATAAAAGAGCCAATAATATGTTCCGCGACAGCTTAATGTCTCCTCAGGCTCACGATGAGGTGTATGCAAAACTACAGGGCGCGAAAGCTCAGTATGATGCTGTGGTAGCCGAACTGGACGATGTACAGAGAGGAACCCGCGTGGAAAAAGTGGAAATGGCAGCCGGACAGGCTTCTCAGGCTAAAGGAGCTCTTCAGGAGGCCAATGTAGCCTACTCCGAGAGATACATTATCGCGACCAATGATATGGAAATAGAAACCATCAGCTTGAATGCGGGAGAATTGGCAACGGCTGGTTTTGCTTTATTCAACGGATATATTCCGGAAAGTACCTATTTCAGATTCACAGTTCCGGAAAGTGCCATTTCAAAATACAAAAAGGGACAGGAGGTTAATATGCAGGTGGTGTATAATAAAGAAACTTTGAAAGGGACAATTGTTTACATCAAACAGCTGACAAGATATGCGGATATTACAACCGCTTATCCAGACTATCAGCTGCAGGACGCAGTCTATGAAATCAAAGTGAAACCTACAGACATGAATAAGGCTAAAGGTATATTGGTGAATGCTAACGTTATCCTGAAATAATTATGAAAGAATTTTTCCGTCTTTTAAAACGAGAGTTCAGGCTTTTTATAGGCAATTCTACCCTAAGGACCGTATTTTTTCTGGCCCCGGTATTCTATGCCACACTCTTAGGTTTCGTGTACAAAAGCGGAAAAGTGGAACATACGCCTATACTTGTTGTTGACCGGGATAATACACCGTTATCAAGCCAGCTGACCGATATGCTGGATGACAATAAAAGCATCAGCATCATTAAATATGCCCAAGAACCGCTCAGTATAAAAGATGAAGTGATCAGGCATGAAGCTGCTGCTGTTGTGATTATTCCGTCAAGGTTTGAAGCTGATATGCTCCAGAAAAAATATCCAGAACTGAATGTCTACGTCAATACCGGAAACGTCCTTACCGCGAATTTTGCTTCCAAAGCACTTCAGCTTACGATAGGAACTTTTTCTGCCGGAGCCTCGATCAAAGCTTTACAAAAGGCAGGAATGCCCGCTACGAAAGCAGCTACACAGTATGAACCTTTCAAAGCCAATTATATTACACTTTTCAATACCACAGGAAACTATCTGATCTTCATGTGGCCGGCGATGCTGGCTGTCGTTCTTCAGCAGGTTATTCTTCTGGCGATGGCGGTAAGTTTTGCTGCCGAATTTGAAAGAGGATCTTTTGTTAAAGAATATCTGAAGATGAAAAGATGGGCATTCCCAACCATGCTGATTAAAGTGATCCCGATCTGGGTGTTCTCCATTCTCATTGTCGGAGTCTACTACTTTATGCATATGATTTTCCGGGTACCAATGCCGGAAGGAATACTTAATTTTATCCTTCTGACGGCAGTATTTGTAGGTTCCGCTTCATTTTTGGGAGTACTCATCAGCATATTGATTCCGGATGCTTTGAAAGCCACTCAGATTCTGATGGTCATTGCATCTCCGGCATTCATTATCAGTGGGTTCACATGGCCGTTGAGCGCAATGCCTGCCTTCGTTCAGTTTATTGCCAATATCATTCCCCTGACTCCTTTCCTTCAGGCTTTTAAAATTTTACTGATCCAGAAAGGTTCCGTCGAACTTACATTTCCCTTCTTAAAACATTTAAGCATTCTATTGGTTATCTATGCCATCCTGGGCTGGATTGCTTTAAAGATCAAACTGTGGTTTATTTTTAGAAATACAGGTTCTGAAGAGATAGAGGAGGTTGTAGAGTAGTTATGAGTTTTAGGGATACGAGATACGTGATACTAGTTTCGAGTGTTCAAAACCGGCAAACTTACCCATAATTAACTTCACATCCCGAAAACCCGCAACTAGCAACTAGCAACTGACAACTAGCAACTAATAACCCGCAACCCGGAACTCGCAACCCCAAACACGTCACCGTTTTTTTCATTCCCCTATAAAAATCAAAAGAAAAAACTGATATATTTGCTTTCAGATAATTAGAAAGTATATGGAAAATGTATTTGACGCAAAAGACGCTCAAAACTATATTGATAGGATAAATAATCTGGTAGAGGATACTCACGGTTTATGGGGGAAAATGACGGTTGACCAGATGCTTGCGCACTGCAGCGTATCTTATGAAATGGTTTACGAGCCTGAAAAACATAAAAAACCGGGATCTATTGCTAAGTTTATTTTAAAGACGTTTGTAAAGCCCAAAGTGGTTGGAGAAAAAGCGTATCCGAGAGATTCCCCTACAGCACCCCAGTTTTTGATCACTGGAAGAAAAAACTTTGATGATGAGAAGAAAAGGCTGATCGGTTTTATCCAAAAAACACAGCAGCTGGGTCCTGAAGCTTTTGATGGTAAAGAGTCATTTTCTTTTGGAAAATTAAATTCTACAGAGTGGAATAATATGTTTGCAAAACATCTGAATCACCACCTGTCTCAGTTTGGAGTATAAAACCACGATATGAAAAAACTTTTATGGATCCTCATTCTTGCCTGCAATTTTGCATGGGGGCAAATGCCTGATATTTCAAATGTCTGGCTGAACAACAGCAAACCTTATATCGGAACCATTGGCAACAGCGGACAACAGCTGAAACTGAAAGTCAATATCTCCGAACAGAATAAGAAAAATGACCAGGAATATTTTATTTCCGGGTATTCTCTCGTGGATGACAACTACGCGAAATATGAAGGGAAAATTACCATTTCGAAATATAGAGATGCGAAAAGAAAAGGAGTGGTTTTCGGGGATTATGAACTGGCAGAAGAAGCAAAAGGAAAACATTCCGGTATTTTTAAAGGTAAATTTATTTATACCTTCAAGTGGAATAAAAAAACTGAAAAAATAGAAGGACAGTATATAGAATTTATTGGAGATTGGAAAAGTTATGACGGAACGCTGGACTTTAAAACCCGTTTAAAAAATCAATAACCATGTTAAGAAGAATATTGGCTGTCCCGGCGGGACTTATTGCAGGAATTATCTGCATTACCATCGTTGAGAAAATAGGGCATCAGGTGTATCCGCCTCCGGCAGCAGCGGGAAGTGGTGATATGACAGCGATGAAAGAATATGTAGCGACAGCTCCTTTTATGGCGTTGTTTTTCGTAGTCATTGGCTATGCGCTGGCTGCGTTCGTTTCAGGATTTACAGCTTCCAAAGTAGCAAGTAATGGAAAGCACACTTCTGCAGCAGTCTGTGGAGTTATTTTTCTGTTCATAACCATTTATATGATGTTTTCCCTGCCTACGCCGATCTGGTTCTGGGTATTGGGAATTGTCGTGTGGGGATTGGTGTTTGTGGGAAGTAAACTGGCTTTAAAAAAATAAAAAACTACATATGAAATCGGCATTATAATGTACGATTCCATATGACCATTAAAAAAATCAAAAATACATATGAAATTAGGAGCATTTTCAATCAGTTTAAGTGTCAAGGATCTTCAGAAGTCTAAAGATTTTTATGAAAAACTGGGTTTCTCTGTGATGGCCGGTAAAATGGAGCAGAATTATCTGATCATGAAAAACGGAAGTACGCTGGTAGGTTTATTTCAGGCGATGTTCGACGGAAATATGCTGACATTCAATCCGGGATGGGACGAAAATGCCCAGAATCTGGAATCTTTTGATGATGTACGCGATATTCAGAAACATTTAAAGGAAAACGGCGTGGAACTTGAGAAAGCAGCAGACGAAAGCACTTCAGGACCCGAACATATCTTCCTGAAAGATCCGGACGGAAACATGATTTTAATAGACCAACACAGATAATCCTAACTCATGAAAATATTAAAGAAAATTATTCTCGTTTTGGCTTCTATCCTGATTCTATGGATGGTGGTGGCCGCTTTTATCTCAGGAGACTGTGTGTATGAGAAATCAATCACCATTAATGCTCCGGTTGAAAAAGTGTGGCAGCAGACCAATACATTAAAAGCAATGGATCAGTGGAGCCCTTGGAACGACCTGGATCCTGCCATGAAAAAAGACTGGACCGGAACCACCGGACAGCCTGGTGAAAAAGTATGCTGGGACAGTCAGAAAGATGCGGCCGGAAAAGGCTGTCAGGAAGTGAAAAAAATAGATGAAGCAGGCAAAAGAATTGATACGGAACTCCTGTTTTTAACCCCTTATAAAAGTGAAGCCAATGCCTTTGTGAAAATCGTTCCGGAAGGAAACGGAAGCAAGACGACATGGGGATTTACATCAAAAATACCTTATCCGTTCACGGTAATGAAATTGTTTATGAATATGGAAGATGCTATTGGAAAAGATTACCAGAAAGGACTTTCCAGATTAAAAGAATTATCTGAGAAATCTTAAAAGAAACTCATTAAAACTTAACTCATAAAAAAACAATCATGGCATCAGTAAACGTTTATTTAACATTTAATGGAAACTGCAGAGAAGCATTCGATTTCTACAAATCAGTTTTCGGAGGAGAATATCCTTACATCGGAACTTTCGGGGAAATGCCTCCAATGGAAGGCAAAGAAACTTCGGAAGAAGACAAAAACAAAATCATGCACGTTTCTCTTCCTATTTCAAAAGAAACCATCTTAATGGGTAGCGATACTGCCGGAGAATGGTCATCTCAGTTGAAAGAAGGGAATAATTTTGCTATTTCCATCAATGCAGAATCTAAAGAAGAAGCCAATCAGTTATTCAATGGGCTTTCTGCGGGAGGACAGGTAACCATGGCATTGGCAGATACTTTCTGGGGAGCTTATTTCGGAATGTTTACGGATAAATTCGGAATCAACTGGATGGTTAATTACGATGATCCTGCCAAAATGCAGCAGCATCCTTAAGATGTATATTTTGTATACGAAATATAGTTAAAACTAACCGGCGGATGGATCTGCCGGTTTTTATTTTATGATACATTTGCATTCCGAAAATTTTTAAATTTGGGGAGAGGTGGCAGATGATAGGTAACAGGTGAGAGGGATTAGGGATTAGGGATTAGCGTGAAAATAAATCTTACTGCTTAAAGTTTACAACCTCCGGCATAAAAAAAACAGATATGAAATTTACTATTGAACAAATTAAAGCAGAACATCAGAAAGTAAAAAGCGGAGCAGATTTTCCCGCATACATCCAGGCCATAAAGAATCTTGGCGTTGCAGATTATACGGTTTCTGTAGCGGATGGGAATACCCAGTATTTTGATACAGAAAACGAAACGGCGCAAACAGGAAGAAAGTACGATCACCTTACCGTTTCAAAAATTGTAAACCTGGACCAGTTTAAAACAAGATTAAAGCTTCACCAGCAGGGCGGAACAGATTATCTTACATTCTGCAACGACTGCGCAGAAAACGGTGTAGAAGGCTGGAAAATGGATCTTAATGAAATGACCTGTACCTATTTTGATACAGATGGCAATGAAATCCTGGTAGAACAAATCCCCGGCTAATACATACGGTCTATTGCTTACTGCGTAAAGCTTCCAGTCTCTAGTTTAAAATATTATATTGTTTGCAATTATTGATTTAAATTATTAATTTTGTTCTGCACGATAGATAATAGTAATTGGTAATTATGAGAAAGGTCTTTACGAAGCTGGCGTTTACAGTATTGAGTCTGGGGTCAATAGCAGCCTATGCGCAGAAAAATGATTTGGGAGCGTGGTATATGTATTTCGGAAATAATAAGATCAGCAAGAAGCTGAATCTCCACAACGAAATCCAGTACCGTAACTTTGATGCAGTAGGAGACCTTGAACAATTATTGATCCGTACGGGAATCGGGTATGACCTGACTGAAAATAACAATAATGTTTTGCTGGGGTACGGTTTTATTTTAAGCCAGCCTTATGTAAACGGAGAAAAAAAGGAGAATATAGAGCACAGGATCTTCCAGCAGTTTATCACCAAACAGAAATTCGGACGTTTTAATCTGCAGCACAGATACCGTCTGGAAGAACGTTTTCTGCAGGATGATTTCAGGATGAGATTCCGGTATATGATCGGGCTGAATATTCCGATCACCCAAAAGGAAATGCTCCCGAAATCGCTTTATGCTTCGGTGTATAACGAGACTTTCTTAAGTTTTGACAGTCCCGTTTTCGACAGGAACAGAGTCTACGGAGCTTTAGGATATGTTATCAATAAAAACATGAGGATAGAAGCGGGTTACATGAATCAGATTCAGGAAAACAAGAACCGCGGGCAGATTCAGATCGGGTTTTATAATAATATTCCTTTTAATAAAAATTAATACTGACAGCCTTTGCCGGATGCGATGATGATGAAAAAAAACTGTTAGTTTAGACAAGATAATCAACAGATCACAAAATAAATAAACACATATGCATTCAGGGAAGAGATTTGGAGCGGTAGAATTCGCCGTTTGGACGAGACGCAGTATTTATGTACTCACGGTATTATCGGCCATACCTACAGTTTTATATTTTTTAGGATGGAAATTTGTTTCCGTTCCATGGCAGCCGATCGCTATTTTAGGAACAGCCGTCGCTTTTATCGTAGGTTTTAAAAACAATGCGAGTTACAGCAGACTTTGGGAAGCCAGACAGATTTACGGAGCCATTATTAATGACAGCCGTAGTTTCGGATATGTTTTAAGAGATGCCCTTTCCAATAAGGATCCGAAAAAGGTAAAAGAGATGTTTCACCGTCATTATGCATGGCTTACCGCCCTTCGTTTTCAGCTTCGTGAGCCAAGAACCTGGGAGAATATGGGAACGGCACAATATGACGAATATTCTAAGAAATACGATATTCCGGAGCGGCTGACCCAGCTGGATGATGAACTGAAAAAATATCTTTCCGAAACAGAACTTCAATACATTTTAAGCAAAAAAAACAGAGCAACTCAGCTGATGGCAAGCCAGAGCAAAGAATTGGCTGAAGCCTATGCCAGAGGAGATATCAACGATTTTCAATGGACACAGATCAATCAGCAGCTGGTCAAATTTACAGATGATCAGGGGAAAGCGGAAAGGATCAAGAATTTTCCATATCCAAGAAACTTTTCATCGATCACCACCTATTTATTATTGCTGTTCATTCTTTTTGTCCCTTTTGGATTATTGAAAGAGCTGGATAAACTAGGAGAAGGAACCGTTCTGGAAGGCTGGACATTATGGTTCAATATTCCGTTTTCACTAATGGTAACGTGGTGTTTCCATACACTCGACAGTGTAGGGGAAGCATCTGTAAACCCTTTTGAAGGCAGTCCGAATGACGTACCGATCACCCAGATCAGCCGTACTATAGAGATTGATATGAGAGATATGCTGGATGAATCCGATCTTCCGCCAGCCATTACTCCAAAGAATAATATTGTGCTTTAAGGTAAAGGTAAAGGTAAAGGTAAAGGCTGTGTTCTTTAGATAAAAATCCAACCTTATAGGTTTCTAAAACCTATAAGGTTTAGAAAAGATAAAAGGATAAAAAAGAAAAAAATCATAGCTGAAAATCTTCGATTTTCTTGCGCCTTAAATATTCATAAAGTTTAAAAACCTTGCGCCTTTGCGATAAACCAACAAAAGAAAACAGCTAGAACGTAGTAGAACTTTATTACTCTGCATTTAGCCAATTTCAAACTCAAAAAAACAACTTAAAAAAACAACTCAAAATGATTCACAGTTATGTTATAATATCCATTGCAGTCCTGTTGTCTGTGATGATATTGGTGATGATAGGGCAAAAGCTGAAAGTAGCTTATCCCATCTTCCTGGTGATTGCCGGTCTCGCGATCAGCCTTATTCCGGGAATGCCGCATATTGAAATAGAGCCTGATCTCGTATTTCTTATCTTTCTTCCTCCGATTTTATTTGAAGCGGCATGGTTTACGTCGTGGCAGGATTTTCATAAATGGAGAAAGCAGATCTTTTCCATGGCTTTCGGGCTGGTCTTTCTGACTTCGATTGTCGTAGCCTACCTTTCATCTTCCATTATTCCGGGACTTACCATTGCAATGGGATTCCTGCTGGGTGGCGTCAATTCACCACCGGATGCAGTAGCGGCTACTTCAGTGTTGAAACATATGAAGATTCCTAAAAAGATCACCAGCATCCTTGAAGGTGAAAGTTTGATTAATGATGCTTCTAGTTTAATTGTATTTAAATTTGCTTTGGCGGCTGTAATTTCAGGGCAGTTTATCTGGAGAGATGCTATTCAGGATTTCTTTATGATGGCTGTGGGTGGAGTAGTGATCGGTGTTGCTACAGGGCTTTTATTTGGAGCTTTGCTAAGAATTATTCCGTCCAACTCGAATATTGACACCGTGATTACGCTGATCGTTCCTTACATCATGTATGTGGGTGCTGAGCATTTCCATTTTTCGGGAGTACTGGCGGTCGTTGCGGGAGGACTTTTGATGTCTTATAATTCGCATTGCTATTTGAGTCATACCTCGAGGATACAGTCCGGAAATGTGTGGAGCGTGCTCATATTCCTGATGAATACTATCATCTTTATTCTTATTGGTCTTGAGCTTCCGGTAGTGGTTGCTGCGATGAAAGATTATACCATTTCAGAAGGGATTTTTTACAGTGTAGTGATCGGGGGTGCGATTATTCTCACCAGATTACTGTACAGTTATGCCGTGATGTATTTCCCAAGACTCTGCTCGAAAGAATTAAGATTAAAAATTCCGAAACCGGACTGGCGGGAACCTTTTATCATCAGTTTTGCCGCGATGAGAGGAGTGGTTTCACTGGCTGCTGCACTTTCCATTCCTGCATTTTTACCGAATGGAGATGCTTTTCCGCATCGAAATATCATTTTATTCGTAACTTTCGTTATCATTTTAATCACGCTGGTAGGACAGGGACTTCTTCTGACTCCGATCTTAAAATGGCTGAAAATAGATGATGCCGGAAGCGAATTGCCTGAAGAAAAACAGGAAGTAATCCTGATGCGTAAACTTAAAGAAACAGCATTACACAAAATGGAAAATGATTTTTCCGAGCTTGCCGTTACGAATACGTTGGTACGCCATCAGAAACACAAACTGGAAACAGAAATGATGCTTATGGCAGATAAGGCCCAGTGTATGGCTTCCACAGGAGATTATGTGAATGCGATCAATGAAAATAAAGATGTCCTCCGCCAGATCATCCAGGCTCAGCGAAATGAACTGCACCGGATGAAAAGGGAGAAGATATTTGATGATCATGTCATGAGATCTATAGAAATGCAGCTGGATTTTGATGAAGCAAAGATCACTGGATTTTCGCACAGTTAAGTCTTAATTAAACCTGAAACTATGAATACACCGATCACTGTTCAGTACAAATTCAATGCACCGACAGACAAAATATGGAAAGCATTGACGGATAAAAACGAAATGAAATCCTGGTACTTTACGATCCGGGATTTCGACTTGGAATTGGGAAAAGAGTTTGACTTCTATGAATCCTGTGATGGAGGAAAATACCTTCACCGCGGCCGTATTTTAGAAATCATTCCCAACAAAAAGCTAAAACACAGTTGGGCCTATCCTGAATTTTCAGATGCTGTGACTATAGTGACCTGGGAACTTCAGCCGGATGATGATGGAACACTTGTAACACTGACTCATGAGAATATTGAAGGTTTTGATGGTCTGGGAGAAACTTTTTCCAGAGCAAGTTTTACAGAAGGGTGGAAGTCTATTATCGGGCAGAGTTTGAAAGAATATTTAGAAAAATAAAAGATATGATCGAGCTGCATATTTTTAAAGCAGAAGATGCTTCTGAACTGATCGCTACCATAAAAGACAAAAGAGAACTTCTACAGTTTGCCGGCCCTGCCTATCATTTTCCATTTACGAAAGAACAGCTGGAAAGTGACCTGGAGAATGAAAACCGGTTTTTGTTCAGGGTTGTTGATACAGCAGAACAGAAAGCAATTGGCCACGCCCAGATCTTTTTAAAAGAAGAAACTTTTCTTCTCGGAAGAATTCTGTTATGGGATGAGAACACCAGAGGAAAGGGCTACGGAAAGAAAATTGTACAGGAACTTCTGCAATACGGCTTCCATCATTTTGATAAAGAAACTGCCGAACTTAATGTATACGACTGGAACAAGGGAGCCATTGAATGCTATAAAAAAGTAGGTTTTGAAATTGATCCGGACGTGATGAGCGAAGTCAGTATCGATAACGAGTTGTGGCTTTCCATTAATATGAAAATCAGTAAAAACACTTTTAAATCTGGTAACATATGACCTACTCAGCACTCCGTCCCATACTCTGGACTGATAATATGGATGAAACAATAGGATTTTATACCCAGATCCTTGGTTTTACTTTGATGGGAAGAAATGATGAATGGCAGTGGGCTTCCCTTAAAAAAGATGATGTACAGATCATGCTTTCTCAGAATGATTATGAGAAACCTAATGGAATAGGCTTTACAGGCTCATTTTATTTTAACGTAGATGATGTAGATGACCTTTGGGAAGATCTTAAAACAAAGGCGAAAGTCTGCTACGAAATCGAGACTTTTGAATGGGAAATGAGGGAGTTTGCTATCTATGATAACAACGGCTATCTGTTACAATTTGGCCAACCTGTGGATAATATTGGCAATACGGAATAAATTTTGCTATTTTTGGGGAAATATTTAGAAATTCAATGAAAAAGAATATAATAGTTGGTTTAGCGGTGGTTTTGATGTTGGCGTCTTGTAACAAAGATGAAAAGATCCTGAACACGCTGAATGAATATAATAATACAATGGTAGAAAAAGGCTATCACTTCGGTGATAAACTTGAACTTCCGAAAGAGGTAACGGAGAATGCAGAAAGCATCAGCATCAGTTTTGGAGACAAGGAAACTTCAAGTTTGACAGTTGATCCCAAATTCTTTACATTAGGTGACAATGCCGTTACTTTTAACATCAAAACAAAAGGCGGGAAAGTCCTTAATCAGGATGCAACCATCAACGTATTTGCGAAAAATCCTGAGAAAAATATCGCCTACCAGATTATTGCAGAATATCCTCACGATCCAAAAAATTTCGTACAGGGTTTCCAGATCGAAGGCAATACCATTTATGAAAGTGACGGACAGAACGGTTCTTCCCAGATCCTGAAATATACATTGGGAACTACGACTCCTCTCGCTTCTACCAAGCAGGCTCAGGAAGATTTCTCTGAAGGAAGTACCATCGTTGGCGATAAAGTGTATCAGCTGACATGGCAGAGCAAAAAAGGGTATATCTATGACAAAAGCACTTTGAAACTGCTTTCAGAATTCGCTTATCCGAATGTTTTAGGTGAAGGTTGGGGATTGACATATGACGGGGAAAACCTGATCGCATCAGACGGAAGCAAGCTTTTATATTTCCTGGATGCTAATGATCCTTCAAAACTAATCAAATACGTAGCTGTAGCGGGAAGTTCTCAGATCTACGACCAGCTGAACGAACTGGAATACCACAATGGATTTATCTATGCGAACGTATGGCAGAAACCTGTCGTGTTAAAGATCAATCCGGCAACGGGAGAAGTAGTAGGTACATTTGACTTTACAGATATCGCAAAACAGAATACCAAAGGAAGTGATGATGTACTGAACGGAATTACTTTCAAAGGCGACAATATGCTCGTAACCGGTAAAAACTGGCCGAAAATCTATGAAGTTCAGATCAAATAATCTGAATAAAGATTTTATAAAAATATAGCGTTCCTTAGGAGCGCTATTTTCATGTATGGACTAAAAATTTACTATTTTTGACGGATGATTAAGAATTCACTGAAAAGAAATATCATAGCTGGTTTAGCGGTCATTTTCCTGCTGTCATCATGCAATAACAATGAGAAAATGCTTGACTCTCTGGCTGACTACAATAATTCAAAAGAGGCAAAAGGCTATCATTTCGGAGATCAGCTTAGTTTTCCGAAAGAAGTGACGGACAATGCAGAAACCATTACCATCAGTTTTGGCGATAATGAAACTTCCAATCTGAAGGTAGATCCTAAATTTTTCACATTAGGAGATAATGAAGTGACGCTGATCATTAAGACCAAAAGTGGAGAAACTTTAAACCAGGATGCAACCATCAATGTTTTCGCGAAAAACCCTGAGCAGAATATTTCCTATAATATCATTGCAGACTATCCTCACGATCCGAATAATTTTGTGGAAGGATTTCTTATGGAAGGCAATACCGTTTACGAAAGCGACGGGCTGGACGGTTCTTCCCAACTAATAAAATATACTCTAGGTTCAGCGACTCCCTCGATTACTGAAAAACAGCCGGCAGACGTTTTTTCCGAAGGCTGTGCGATTGTCGGGGATAAAATATATCAGCTGACCTATAAAAATAAAATAGGGTTTATTTACGATAAAAACTCATTGAAAAAAATCTCTCAGTTTCCTTTACCCAATAGTATTGGTGAAGGCTGGGGATTGACTTATGACGGTAAAAATCTTGTCGCTACCGATGGCTCGAAAAATCTTTACTTTCTGGATGTCAACTACCCTTCAAAAGTCGTCAGAACACTTGCCGTTGCGGGACATACTGAAACCTATGATAAGCTTAATGAACTGGAATACCATGACGGTTTTATATATTCCAATGTATGGCATAACCCTATTATTTTAAAGATCAATCCTGCGACTGGAGAAGCCGTGGGTAAGTTTGATTTTAAAAAACTGACTGCTGAGAATGATCAGGGGAACAGTGAACATGTTTTAAACGGAATTGCTTTTAAAGGAAATAATATGCTGGTAACAGGAAAAAACTGGGCAAAAATTTATGAAATTTCCGTTAAATAATTCAATGTTTAAAATTCAAATAAAAGGATGTAAATTGCTGACGTTCCGCACAGGAAAGTTATCTTTACCAAAATAGATTTTGAGACTACTTTATATCATATTCATCTTCCTTTTCTGCACAGTAAATGCGCAGAAAGCCCTTCCTTTAGACACCCTGAAACTGAAGGAAGCCAAAGATATGCTGGCAGACGATTACGGAAACCTGTACATCTACAAAAACAAAGATTTCAGCTTTACGAAATATGATTCCCTGGGGAAACAGCTCGGGAAAATGATGCTGACAGTTCCTTACAAAGTACAGTCGGTACAGAATCCTCTGAGTCTGGCCTTATTCTCAGAAAATGCCCAGGAAATGAAATTTGTGGATCAGAATATGAACGAGATTCAAAAGATTGATTTCAAACAGAAATTCGGATTTATCAAAATGGCGTATGCGGAAGATCTTCAGCAGCTCTGGCTTCTGGATGACAGCACAAAACGCCTTATCCAGTACAATTTCAGGAACGACACCACCATCAATTCTTATCCTTTTGACGTCAGTTTTGATGATATGATGGATCTGCTGGTCTTTGAAACGAAAGTCTATATTTTAACCAGAAAACATATCAGAGTCTTTTCGCTGAAATTCGAAAAACTTTTTGAAGCGCCACTGGAAAACGGAAAACGTTTCAGAAGGGAAAATGATGTTGTTTTGGTCGTTGCAGACAACTCGATTCTGAAATACGATCCCGAAAAAGGGATGGTGAAGATTTTTGAAGATAAGGACGCACAAATTGTGGATAAAAACATCCTTTCTTATTTTGAAATCAAAGCGAACAAACTCTATCTTTACAACTTAGAAAAAATAAAGGAAACTAAACTGCAGACAGAGCCAGAAACCAAGCCGACTCCGACACCGGTCACAGAACCATCATCTGAAAAACCGGCGGGGGAAGAAGGGACAAAAACTGACGAGAAGAAGGAATCTGAAGAAAAAGCTGCAGACCCTACTTTGCAGAAGCTGATAGAAGATACTTCCGAAGTTCAGGCCACTGGAGTTTAGTCAAATTAATTAAAAAAATACTTAGAAGAATGCATATTGCAGTTACAGGAAATATTGGAGCAGGAAAAACCACTTTGACCACGATGCTTGCCAAGCATTACGGATGGGATGCACAGTTTGAAGATGTAGACCATAACCCTTATCTGGAAGATTTTTATGCGGACATGAGCAAATGGAGCTTTGCGCTGCAGATCTACTTTTTAGGAAGCAGATTCCGCCAGGTAAAGGAGATCAGAGAAAGTGGCAAAAATATTATTCAGGACCGTACCATCTATGAAGATGCCCATATTTTCGCAGAAAACCTGAACGATATGAAGCTTCTTTCGGACAGGGATTTCAAGAACTATATTTCTGTTTTCGGCCTGATGAAATCATTTGTTTCTGCACCGGATCTTTTAATTTATTTAAAATCTGATGTTCCGAACCTTGTGAAAAAGATTTACAAAAGGGGAAGAGAATACGAAGCATCCATCAGTATCGAATACCTTTCCAAACTGAACCAGAAATATGAAAAATGGATCTCAGATTACACAGAAGGCAAGCTTCTTGTGATTGAAGTAGATGACCTTGACTTTGTAGAAAAGCCTGAAGATTTCGGATTTATCCTTGAAAAGATCGAAGCAGAGCTGAATGGTCTGTTTTAACAAATTTTTATCAGAATTTAAGACGGCTTTCAATTCATTTCTTCCTAAATTTGAGAAGAGAGTTTAATTTTTTAAATGATTATAATATGATG
Source organism: Chryseobacterium sp. OV279 (assembly GCF_900128945.1). Classification (GTDB taxonomy): domain Bacteria; phylum Bacteroidota; class Bacteroidia; order Flavobacteriales; family Weeksellaceae; genus Chryseobacterium. The sequence continues at coordinate 1,591,798 of NZ_FQUD01000001.1, forward strand.
GTTAAGGTTTTACATAACGGAAGTTGCTCGAAATCCAATGCTGTTCTGGAGTATCTGGACGAGAATGGGGTGCCTTTTGAGATCATCAACATCGTAGAAGATCCATTAAGCGTCCTGGAGATTAAAACAGTCCTGAAAAAGCTGAATCAGAGCGTATTTCATATGATCCGAAAAACAGATAAGCTGTATACGGAACAATATGCCGACAAAAATTATTCTGAAGAAGAGTGGATTAAAATCCTGTCTGAAAATCCTTCCCTGATCCAAAGGCCTATCCTGATCAAAGGATCTGTAGCCATGCTGGGAAGACCTATTGAAAACGTGAAATTCTTTATTGAAAAATAATAAGCATAAAAAAAGTCAGCGAAAGCTGACTTTTTTATTTTCTACAATAGAATAACGCCTTCTATTTTAGCCACGTCTTTATAAATATTCACTACCTGATCTGCATCCAGAACGAACGCGTTGATATTGCAGGCTGTGTACTTTCCATTTTTGCTTTCGCGGTTTCCTAATGTAAATTTAATGCCATCGAAAACTTTGTAAATTTCTGTAAGTTTCGCCTCGTCTGTAGGAATGATAAATTTAAATAAATAATCTTCCGGAAAGTCATGGTGACCTTCCAGTTTTTCCTTCAGAGAACTGTAAAAATCCTCCTGGTTTGCGTGTTGGTTTCCTTGTAATATGTCCATCTGCCTTGTTAAATTATATATAAATATAGCGAAAATTTTTCTATTTTCCAAGAGGCCCAAGCAGGGCTTTTGAATTCTGGTGTTCGTAATCTTCAATGATATTGAACAGCCCGTTGACCAATTGTTCTGAGGCCAGTTTGCTTAATCCTCCGGTATTTACATTGCTGCTGCTTCCTCCAAGAAGGCTTCCCAAAAGATTGTTCCCGGAAAGTGCGGTATTGATGGTTTTTGCAATGCCATATTCGTTCAGTTTCTCATCCACTTTAGGAGCGATGGCTGCTATAAGCTGCTGAGAGGTTTTTTCCTTTAAGATTTGCGTTGCCGTAGTTCCTTGGATGATTCTTGTAACATCCTGAGCATTTAGACTGTTAACTGCATCCTGCAGAATAGGTTTTGAAAGATTAACCGTATACGCAGCTGCCTGAGCGATAAAATCTCTCTCTTTGGCTACTAAGGACGGAGCAATCTTTTCAAGCGTGGAATTAATGTCTCTAAGCTCTTTTGGAAGCGCTTTGTCCACCATATTGTTCTGAAGGAAGGCTTCTTTATTGCTGTAGATCCCCATTCCTTTATCAATACCGTTAAGTAAAACTTTTTTAATGATCGATAGACCCAGGTCCGTGGTAGCCATGGTTTGGCATGATTGTACCGTTGTCAGAACCAATGTTCCGGTTCCGATTAACAGAGCTGCCGTTATGATGTATTTTTTCATTGATCTTTTTCTTATTTTCTCAAATATTGCGCCAAAGGTAAATACTATTCCCGTATTAACAAAATATTAAATTCCTGTTGCGTATTTGGTGAATTTTCTGCTAAAAATGCAATAATTTTAATTGGGTATTTTATCATAAATTCAAACTTATAATGTAATTTAATCTGTTTAAATAGGTATTATGTGGCCTTCCGTTTAATATTTGTTTGGTTTTTTTAAATTTTTAAGATATGTTAACAATGTTCGTTTTTTTTTCTATTTTTGACTAATGTCTTTTTTTGAGAATTTAAATAACTCCACCAGGAAGGACATTAATTAAAATTTGATTGTACGAATAAAATTGAACTATATGAAACAACGTGATTTAAAGTATTCATGTCTCATTGCTGTTTTATACTTCGGTATGAATGTCAATGCGCAGACTGCTCCCAAAGATACTACTGCCAAAGAGCAGAAGATCGAGGAGGTAGTTCTGATAGGATATGGATCTCAGAAAAAAGAAAATGTGACCGGAAGTATCGGGGTAGTTTCTGCCAAAGACCTGGCCAACAGACCCAATGCTAACCCAATCAGTTCTATACAGGGAAGGTTATCCGGAGTACAGGTTTTAAATTCAGGTGCGCCGGGAGGTTCGCCAAGAGTGGATATCAGAGGGGTAAGCTCGCTGACAGGTAAAACGGTTTTTATCGTAGACGGAATGATCACTGACGATATCTCTTTCTTAAGCCCTCAGGATATAGAATCCATGAGTGTTCTGAAAGATCCTTCAAGTTTAGCGATCTACGGAGCAAGAGCATCTAACGGAGCTGTGATTATTAAAACGAAAACCGGGAAGGGAAAGAAACCTGTTTTTAACTTTAACTCGTACTTAGGGATAAAAACAGTGACCAATATTCCTAAAATGGTTAATTCAGATCAATATATCGATTTGTATAATGAGAAATTAATCAATGACAAAGTAAACAATCCTACATTCCTAAACAGATCTGCTTATCCGGCAGATACAGACTGGTTTAAAGAAATTTTCAGAACGAGTATCATTAATTCCAATGATATTTCTGCATCCGGAAATCTTGGAAAGCTAAACTATTACTTAAGCGCAGGAAATCTTCAGGACGAAGGAAACTTAGCTGCAGGTCGGGGAATCAATTCAGGAAGCGGCTTTAATAGATTTACGACTAAGGTGAATCTTAGTTACAAAGTGACCGATAATATTACCATCGGAAACAATTTCACGTTTTCAAAAATGCGTACAGATCATGCGCAGAATACTTTACTGGATGCCTATTCATCACCACCGCTTTATTCTACTATGAATCCGGCCACGGGAGATTACCAGTATTTCACATTGGCTAAAGTGCCCAATTCAAGAGCGAAATTAGACTTATTCAGATCTCAGACGAGAGAAGAAAGACTGTTGAATAATATCTGGGGAGAATATAAATTTCTGAAAGATTTTACCTTAAGAGTAAGCTATAGCTCTGATAATATTAATTCGAGTAAGTATGAATTTACTCCGACGTTTGGTTATTTTCCTTCAGCAGACCAAAAGCCGACTAAGTTAATCACAAGAGACTCCAGAACCAGAAATTACATCTGGGACAATACATTGAGCTGGAAGAAAAGTTTAGGGAAACATAACATTGAATTGTTAGCCGGTTTCTCCAGAACAAGAAGTTCTTATGCTCAGACTTATGCAGAAGCATTAAATGTGAAGTATGATGGAAGTAATTCTTCATTGGGCATATCTAATGGAACAGATATTTATATAACCAGTTTTGAAGAAGGAGAGAGAAATGTTATTCCATATCAGGACAGAATTGAATCATTTTTCGGAAGGTTGAATTATGATTATGGAGGGAAATATCTAGTGAATGCCTCTATTCGTAGAGACGGAACCTCAAAGTATTCATCGAATGACAGATACCGTGTATTTCCAGCTGTAAGCGCGGGATGGGTGATTTCAAAAGAAAATTTCATGAGCGAGCAGAATGTTTTCAGCCTTTTAAAACTGAGAGCAAGCTGGGGTAAATTAGGAAACCCGGATGTACAGAGAGCGTATACGCTTAATACAACAAAAATTATTGAAGGGGCATACTATGGGGGAAATGGTGCACCGGCACAAACCATTGATAAAATTATAGATCCTAATATTGGTTGGGAAACGACAACCGGTAGAGATTTTGGGTTGGAAATGGCTTTATTTAATAATAAGCTGAAAGTTGACGCTACGTATTTTGATAAAGATACGAAGGATGTTGTTTATGGTATTGTACAGGGAACTGTTTCTGGTGCGGGTAACTGGAACAATTACATTACTAATGCCTATTCTTTCAACAACAAAGGATTTGAATTTTCAATCAACTATGATGCTAATCTTAGTGAGAATGTAAAGCTTGGTGTTTATGGAAACATGACCACCCTGAAAAATAAAATTACATCCGTTTTTAATGGATCTTATTTGCAGACAGGAGCGAGCTTATATGGTAATTCAATCATCAGATTACAGGAAGGACAGGCTGTAGGTTCTTACTACGGATATCAGGTGGAAGGTGTTTTCCAGAGTGCTTCGGAAGTAGCAGGGGCACCTACACAGAATGGAGCGACACCGGGAGGATTTAGATTTGCAGATATCGACGGAAACGGAGTAATTGATGCGAGAGATAAAACTTTCTTAGGAAGTCCTATTCCTAAAGGGACTTATGGATTTGGTATTAACCTGAATGTGTATGATTTTGATTTTGCAATCGATTTCCAAGGCGTATTTGGGAATAAGATCTACAATTTCAACAGAGAGCAACGCTACGGAAATGAAAGCTGGGATTTGGATTTCTATAATAACAGATGGCATGGTGCAGGTACCTCAAATGCTTATCCGATGGCTACCAATGACCAGTCGATTATCTTACCTAACAGTTTCTACGTAGAAGATGGAAGCTACATCAGAATCAGAAATATCCAAGTAGGTTATAATTTACCTAAATCATTTGCCAATGCGATGTCTATTACCAAATTAAGATTGTATGTAAGTGCTCAGAATCCTTGGACAAGTTTCAAATATAATGGATTCTCACCTGAAATTTTGAATACAGACAGAGTGCAGATGGGTGTGGATAATAACATTTATCCTATTTCAGCGATCTACACTATCGGTATGAACTTAACATTTTAATTAAGAAAGAGTTATGAAAAAGATATTTTTATCAGTCGCTTTATTTTCGCTTGTACTAAGCTGTAAAGACGATTATTTAGACATAAAGCAAGAAGGTCAGACAGAGGCTGCATCATTTTTCAAGACCCAGGAAGATGCTTTACAGGCTACAAGCGCTATCTATAGTTTTCTGAGAAGCTGGGAGAACTCGGCTTTTCCTTACCAGTTTGTTTTCGGGGTTCCGGCAGACGATGTGGTAAAAGGTTCTAACCCAGGAGATTCCTCTTTCATTAATGTATATGATAATTTCACCTATACAGTGAGTGACGAAGGAGTAAGAGGATACTGGATCGGGCAGTGGCAGGCTGTGAACAGAACGAATCAGGTGATCACCAATGTTCCGGCTATAGACATGGATACTACTCTAAAGACCAGACTGATCGCTGAATCCAGAATGTTAAGAGCGTACTTTTATTTCAATTTAGTAAGAATTTACGGAGGCGTTCCCATTTACGATAAAGTAGAGGCTGTTTATGATAAACCAAGAAACTCAGTGGAAGAAGTATATAATTTCATCATTGCTGATCTTACGGCAGCAGCAGAAGTTCTGCCGCAGACATATCCTGCTTCAGATCTTGGGAGAGTAACGAAAGGAGCTGCATTAGGACTGCTTTCTAAGGTATATCTTTATAAAAAAGACTGGCAGAAGGCATATGATACCTCTAACCAGTTGATTGGAATGGGATACGATTTGGATCCTGATTTTAACCACTTGTTCAGACCGGCAGGTGAATTCGGCAGAGAATCTGTTTTTGAAGTGAACTGCGGATGCGAACCACCATATAAAGGAAGCCAGTATGCCGAAGTTCAGGGAGTAAGAGATCAGTTTGGATGGGGCTTTTTCACACCTTCCAATGCACTTGAAAATGCATTTGAAACAGGCGATATCAGAAAAGAACTGACGATCCTTAGAAACGGAGAAACGACACCGGAAGGAGACCTGATTGCTATGGGAGATGCCAACTCTGTAACGACCTACAACCAGAAAGTATATGTTCCGAAAGCGTTGAATAACAGCGCTTGTGGTTATGGATCTATCCAGAACATCAGAATATTGCGTTTTGCCGAAATCCTTTTGATTAATGCAGAAGCAGCTAATGAATTGGGTAATACCTCTACCGCAAAATTAAATCTTGATAAAGTTAGAAACAGAGCTAATCTTTTACCAACAACCGCTACTACTCAGATTGCATTGCGTACAGCAATATGGCACGAAAGAAGAGTAGAACTAGCTCTTGAAGGGGATAGATTTGTTGATTTAGTAAGAACAGGTCAGGCAGCCACTGTACTTGCTCCTTACGGATTTAAAGCAGGGAAGAATGAAGTATTCCCTATTCCTTTAGATGCAATGGACCAAAGCCACGGAGCTTTCACGCAAAATCCTGGTTATTAATCTAATATATTATAAAATGGCCAAAGTTTACTTTGGCTGTTTTTTTATTATCCATATGAAAATGTAAATCTTATGAAGTTAGGTCTTATTTCTATTCTTACAGTATCCTTACTGCTTTCCTGCAAAAATGCTCAGATCAAAAGCAATGAAACAGCTCAAAATAAAGCTGTAAAAAGCAATATTACCGATGAGCAGCTCATGGACAGGGTGCAGAAAGATGCCCTGAAATATTTCTGGGATTATGCCGAACCTAAATCAATGCTGGGAAGAGAGCGCTACCACGAAGACAATATCTATCCTGACAATGACAAACATGTCATCACAACAGGAGGTTCCGGATTCGGATTGGCAACCCTTCTGGTAGGGGTGGAAAGAGGATTTGTTCCAAGAAAAGAAGCCGTAAAAAGACTGACTCACATGATGGATTTTCTGGCAAAAGCAGACCGTCATAAAGGTGCCTGGTCTCACTGGATCAATGGAGAAACCGGCAAAACAGTTCCTTTCGGAAAAAAAGATAACGGCGGAGACCTTGTGGAGACTGCATTTCTTACGTCAGGAATTCTGATGGTACGCGAATACTTTAAAAATGGAAATGCCGAAGAAAAAGCCCTTGCTGCAAAATGCAACGAACTTTGGAAAGGAATTCAATGGAACTGGTATACAAAAGGCGGTGAAAAAGTACTCTACTGGCACTGGTCACCGGAATACCAATGGGAGATGAATTTTCCTTTGGAAGGTTACAATGAATGCCTGATCACTTACATCTTAGCCGCTTCATCACCAACCCATTCCATCGATGCTGAAACCTATTACAAAGGCTGGGCGAGAAACGGAAATTACCTTTCAGACAAAACAAAATACGGACTTCCTCTGTACGTAAAACACAATTATGCCGAAGAATACGGCGGACCGCTTTTCTGGTCACAATATTCCTACATCGGTCTGGATCCTACCGGACTTTCTGATAAACTGGTGAAAAACTATTTTAACTTAAACAAAAATCAAGTCCTCATCGACTATAAATACTGCGTTGAAAATCCAAAACAGTGGAAAGGCTACGGCCCGAACTACTGGGGACTGACAGCCGGATACACAAGAAATGAAGACGGAAGCACAGGCTATACGGCGCATATGCCAACCAATGACAATGGCGTAATCACACCAACCGCTGCATTGAGCAGTTTTCCGTACACTCCAAAAGAATCTATGGATTTCCTGAGATTCCTGTACACACAAAAACCAGAATTCATAGGATCAGCAGGACCTTATGATGCCACTTCCGTGAATTACAACAACTGGTTTACACCAAGATATTTAGCCATCGACCAGGGCACAATCGCTCCGATGATCGAAAACTACAGAACAGGATTTCTGTGGAAACTATTTATGAATGCCCCCGAGATTCAGCAGGGACTTAAGAAATTGAGTTTTCAGTCTGAGAAATACGGGATAAAATAATATGAATTTATATAATCTTCAACAGGATTTTCATTCAATAGAAACGAGCTTGAACCTGTCTATGAAATTATAAAAACTAATATTCAATAGAAACGGGCTTTAGCCCGTTTAAATAAAAACAACACACCAAACGGCTTTAGCCAAAACCTATATATTAATATGAAATTAAAACTGAAACACCTTTCCCTTTTACTTCTGCCATTGTCACTACAGATTAATGCCCAGGAAATAAAAGGAGAATTAAATAAAGAAATTAAAAGGACAGAGAAAATATCCTACATTCTGGATTACCCTCAGAAGGCAAAAGGAAATGTTCCGTTGATCGTGTTTCTTCACGGCTCAGGAGAAAGAGGAAATAACCTTGAGGCGGTTAAGGCTCACAGTCCATTTACGTATAAAAACCTGATGAAGGAACCTGTAGCGATTTTAGCGCCGCAATGTCCTGCAGATTCATGGTGGGATACTGTAACGGTTTATAATCTGATTAAGGAAATCCAGGAAAAATATAAAATTGATGCCTCCAGAATTTATCTCACGGGGCTTTCACTGGGAGGGTGGGGAACTTTGAAACTGGCTATGGAGCATCCGGAAATGTTTGCAGCAGTAGTGCCGGTTTGTGCACCTACAGATTTGATTATGTACTCCAATATCAATCAATACAAAGACCTGAATATGAAAATTTTTCATGGAGGAATGGATGATATTGTCTTGCCGGAGAATGCTTTAAATTTTTACCAGAGATTACATCCGGTAAATCCTTCCGCAGAATTAGTGATTTTTCCTAATGACAATCATAACTCATGGGACTCCACCTATTCAGACCCAAAACTTTATGAGTGGATGTTTTCTAAGAAGAAAGGAGAATAAGTTTAATGAGAATAAAGAATAAAGAATAAAGAGGTGAGCTATAACACCATCAATTTTATCTCTGATAAAATCTTTGCGCAAAACATAATATTGGAAAAAAACTTGCGTCCTTGCGTTTTCCAACCAAAATGACTCGATGATTAAAGAATAAAACAAGAACTATAATTGAGTAAGAAGGGAGAATAAAGACGTGAGCTATAACACCATCAATTTTATCTCTGATAAAATCTTTGCGCCTTAAAACATAATATTGGAAAAAAACTTGCGTCCTTGCGTTATCCAACAAAAATAACTCAACGATTAAACAATAAAATAAAATTAGAACTATAATTTAAGAAGATAGATTTATGAAAAAGTTAATTGTACTCGCAGCTTTAGCACTTTCGCCCGTGTTTTCCGCACAGGAAATGGTAACCAAACCGGTGCAGTCTTACCAGACGGCCCAGTATCAGGCGAAAAGAAAAGCTTTCGTAGAAAATTTTTTGTCTAAAATGACTTTAGATGAAAAGATTGGCCAGCTCAATCTGCCGACCTCCGGAGATTTCACCACTGGACAGGCTCAAAGTTCAGATATCGGAAAAAAAGTAGAGCAGGGATTAGTAGGAGGATTATTCAATATAAAAGGAGCTGAAAAGATCAAAGCCGTTCAGAAAGTGGCGATGGAAAAAAGCCGTCTAAAAATTCCTTTGATCTTCGGAATGGACGTGATCCATGGTTACGAAACCACTTTTCCTATTCCATTAGGATTAGCGGCTTCATGGGACATGAATCTGGTACAGCAGTCTGCGAGAGTAGCAGCCAAAGAAGCTTCTTCAGACGGAATCAACTGGACATTTTCTCCAATGGTGGATATTTCCCGTGAACCAAGATGGGGACGAGTATCTGAAGGTTCAGGAGAAGATCCTTACTTAGGAAGTGAAATTTCTAAAAATATGGTGTATGGATATCAGGGGAAAGACCTTTCCGTTGGCAATACAATCCTGGCCTGTGTAAAGCACTTTGCATTGTACGGAGCAGGAGAAGCCGGCCGTGATTATAACACGGTAGACATGAGCCACGTAAGAATGTTCAACGAATATTTTCCACCTTATAAAGCCGCTGTAGATGCCGGAGTAGCTTCTGTAATGGCTTCTTTCAATGAAGTGGACGGAGTTCCGGCAACCGGAAGCAAGTGGCTTCAGACCGATGTTCTAAGAAAAATGTGGAACTTCAAAGGTTTTGTTGTGACTGATTATACCGGAATCAATGAAATGATCGAACACGGAATGGGAGATCTTCAGCAGGTATCTGCTTTGGCTCTGAAAGCCGGAGTAGATATGGATATGGTAGGAGAAGGATTTCTGACCACTCTTAAAAAATCGCTTGATGAAGGAAAAGTAACGCAGGCAGAAATCGATATGGCAGCCAGAAGAATTCTGGAAGCGAAGTATGATCTGGGATTATTCGATGATCCTTACCGTTACGGCGATGCAAAACTGGCTGCAAAAGAGGTTTACAATATGGAGAACCGTAACATAGCAAGAAGCGCAGCAGCTCAGTCTATGGTTCTGTTGAAAAACGAAAACCAGGTCCTTCCATTGAAAAAATCCGGTACAGTAGCGGTAATCGGACCATTGGTGAACAACTCACTAAACATGGCCGGAACTTGGAGTGTAGCTACAAAACATGCAGCTTCAGTTTCATTGATGCAGGGACTTCAGGCTAATTATGGGAAAGAAGTGAAATTCCTTTCTGCAAAAGGGGCCAACATTGATTATGATGCTAAATTAGAAGATATTTACGCAGCTCACGGTAAAAAGACAGACCGCGACAATCGCTCTAAAGAAGAATTATTAAAAGAAGCGGTGGACATAGCCAACAAGGCAGATGTGATCGTTCTTGCCATCGGAGAATCTGCAGAAATGAGTGGAGAATCTTCTTCAAGAACAGAAATTACCATTCCTCAGTCTCAGGTTGATTTATTAAATGAATTGAAAAAGACAGGAAAACCAATCGCGATGGTTCTTTACACAGGTCGCCCGTTAGCTTTGACCAATGTAAAAGATACACCGGATGCAATCGTTAATGCATGGTTTGCAGGTTCAGAAGCTGGAAATGCTATTTCGGATGTTTTATTCGGTAAAGTAAATCCTTCAGGAAAACTTCCGATGACGTTCCCGAGAAGCTTAGGCCAGGTACCTATCTATTATAACGCAAAAAATACAGGCCGTCCTTTGAGTCAGGATAAAGTAGACAAATGTGTTTACGAAAGATTCCGTTCCAACTATATGGATGAGTGTAATACACCATTGTACCCATTTGGATATGGCTTGAGCTACTCTAAATTCAGCTATTCTGATCTTTCTGTTTCCAATTCAAATCCAAAAGGAAATCAGACAATTCAGGCTACGGTAACGGTAACGAACTCTGGAAACTATGACGGTGCTGAAGTGGTGCAGCTTTACATCAGAGATATGGTAGGAAGTATTACCAGACCGGTAAAAGAGCTGAAAGGGTTCCAGAAAGTATTCCTGAAAAAAGGAGAATCTAAGAAAGTAACCTTCGATATTACACCGGAAAGTCTGAAATTCTACAATGGAGAATTGAAATTTGACTGGGAACCGGGAGAATTTGATATCATGATCGGAACCAATTCTGATGAGGTAAAACATTCAAAAATCAACTGGACTAAATAATAATCACTAAAGCCGCTTAAAAAAGCGGCTTTTTATTGTTTTGGCATGATTTTTAATCGCACATTTGTAATCTTAAAATAATATTATGAAAAAAACGATTTTACTTGGTGCTATGTTTCTGGGAGCTTTTACATTTGCACAAACTGTTGGTGCTGACAGAGACGCTCACGGATGCATCGGTTCTGCAGGGTATACGTATTCTCAGATTAAAAAAGACTGTGTAAGAGTTTTTGAGCAGAAGATTAAATTAACGGAAGTTGCTCCAAAAGGAAGCTCTACTTCAATGGCTGCTGTAATTTTCAGCAAAGACATGAAAAAAGCTGAAGTTTTCGTTCCGGATACAGATGGGGAAAGCCTTATCCTGACAAGATTGGGGAAAGGTAAAGCATGGAAGAAAGACGGATATATATTGGTTCCTTTTAAGAAAAACGGATACCAGCTTAAAAAAGATAACGTGGTGATTTATCAGTAAATCCTGATTTTATAAAATATAGTAGGAGACTGTCTGTTAAGGCAGTCTCTTTGTTTTAACAGCTTAAGCAGAATCAATTTCGGCTCAGTCTCAAAACTTGAGCAGGTAAATGAAATTTCACGCAGATTAATCAGATGATGCAGATTTTTATTATTGCTACTATGCTTTATCCGTATCATCTGCGAGAGCACACACTCTTTTACTCTCCAGATTTTGAAATTGACCCCAACTTCGGGAATATAACATCCTTGAAAATCACCAGAACTAAAAAATAGATGTATAAGTCTCCTGAATGAGAGATTTTTTGTATCTTGGGTTGACTAATACCTTGTTACTGTTGTTATTTTTTTTAAAACTCAAACTATTAATATTTAAATATGAGAAAAACTATTTTATTGGGCGCTATGTTCCTCAGTTCTTTAGCCTTTGCCCAACAAAAAACTCCTGTTTTAGGAGGTGATAGAGATGTTCACGGCTGTATAGGCTCGGCAGGTTATACATATTCACAAATCAAAAATGTATGTATAAAGGTTTTTGCACAAAAAATCAAATTAAAGGAAGTAGGATCAGATAATAGCTCCACTTCAATGACTGCTGTTATTTTCAGTAAAGATATGAAGAGGGCTGAAGTTTTCATTCCGGAGGGAAATGCAAAAAGCATTATTCTTGACAGGGAAGGGAAAAGCAAAATGTGGAAAAGTGGAAGCTATATAAAAGAAACGTATGTTTTAGTTCCTTACAAAAAAGCAGGTTACCAGATTAAAAAAGATGATGTTGTGATTTATCAGTAAATCAGAATTTAAAAAATATAAAAGCCATTCATATGAATGGCTTTTTTGTTTTTTTAATGGTGAATTACCACAAAGAAGAAACCTGAATGAATCAGGCTTTATTTTTTAGATGCACAATGCTTCATCATATCTTCTGCATGGGCCATTTTCTCTGTATTGGCATGTTCCGGACGGACAGCTTTGTCCCGGTTGAGGAACCCATCCTCCTGAAATCATTTTTAAAGTACTCTTCGATAGTTTTTTTAGATTTTTCATAATAAGTTTGGTTTTAGTTAAGTTACTCTGTAAATTTTTCGAGTTTTAATCATGACTAAATTAAAAAATAAATTGAGATAAAATCACCATCCGTTGAAAAATTATGATAAGAAGGGTGAATTTTATGATTTTCTACTTCAATACCAATTTGTCCAATACTACTTTCAGCTTCAAGTCACATGAATACATTAACAGAATGATAGTTTAAAGTCGGATAAGCTGACACTCATTAAAGAAAACAACTTAATCCGGAAAAATAAACGGCTTTCATTTAATTTTAATCCATCCAAAAGCAGCATTCTAATTTTCATCTCTCACCGAAAATCCTTATTTTTGTGCATCTAAAAGTAAAAGAAAGAATGAATTCCTACAAAAATCCATTGGAAGAGCGCTATTCCAGTGAAGAAATGTTGTTTAATTTCTCACATAATAACAAATTCCGTACCTGGAGAAAGCTTTGGATAGCTTTGGCTGAAATAGAAAAAGACTTAGGTCTTGATATTACAGACGGACAAATTGCCGAGCTTAAAGCGAACGCCGAAAACATCGATTACGATAAAGCGGCTGAGTATGAAAAAAAATTCCGTCATGATGTAATGGCTCACGTTCACACGTATGGTGATGTGGCGCCTTCAGCAAAAGGAATCATCCATTTGGGAGCTACTTCAGCTTTTGTAGGAGATAATACAGACCTTATTCAGATCCGTGACGGGCTTTTAATCTTAAAGAAAAAGCTGGTTAACGTAATGAAAAACTTAGCTGATTTCTCTATTCAGTATAAAGATCTTCCTACTTTAGGATTCACCCATTTCCAGCCGGCTCAGTTGACGACCGTTGGAAAAAGAGCAACCCTTTGGTTACAGAGTTTGGTGCTTGACATCGAAGAATTGGATTTCTTCCTGGAAACACTTCGTTTCAGAGGCGTAAAAGGAACGACCGGTACTGCTGCAAGTTTCTTAGAGCTTTTCAACGGTGACTATTCCAAAGTAAAACACTTAGATAAAGAACTTTCAAAAAGATTCGGTTTTGAGAAAGTATTCGGAGTTTCAGGTCAGACTTATGACAGAAAAATTGATGCTAAAGTAGTGGCTTTATTAGGAAATATTGCTCAGTCTGCTCATAAATTCACCAACGATTTACGTCTTCTTCAAAATCTTAAAGAAATTGAGGAGCCGTTCGAGAAAAACCAGATCGGTTCATCTGCGATGGCTTACAAACGTAATCCAATGAGAAGTGAAAGAATCGGGGCTTTGGCGAAATACGTGATGTCTCTGACGACAAGTTCTGCTATGGTGGCTTCTACTCAGTGGTTTGAAAGAACACTGGATGATTCTGCAAACAAGAGACTGACGATTCCTCAGGCTTTCCTTGCTGTTGATGCGATTCTATTGATCTGGAACAACATCATGAACGGTATCGTTGTATATCCGAACAGAATCAACAAACATATCATGGAAGAACTTCCTTTCATGGCAACGGAATATATCATCATGGAAGAAGTGAAAGCTGGTGGTGACCGTCAGGAAATTCACGAAGTGATCAGAGTTCACTCTATGGAAGCTTCCAAGAAAGTGAAAGAAGAAGGAAAAGAAAATGACCTGATTGAAAGAATCTTAAATGACGATTCATTAAAATTAGATAAATCAAAATTAAAAGAAGTTTTAGATCCTAAAAACTTTATCGGTTTTGCACCTATCCAAACGGAAGAATTCATCGCGAATGAAGTTCAGCCGATTCTGGATCAGAATAAAGACCTGATAGGATTGGAGGCTGATCTTAAAGTATAAAACAGATGCAGTCTTTTGGGCTGCATTTTTTATTTGGTCCGTATGAAGATGTACTCGCTTTTTATTGTGTTTCTGCTTCCTGTGATTATTCTGTCTCAGGATTTAAAACCGAATAAGAAAATTAAATCCGATACAGATTTCAGTCATACCGTTTCAGGGATGACTGCTCCTGTTAGTCTTGGTGACTTTTCCAGAACTGCATTGTGGACAAACTCTAAAAATGATAGTGTTTTTGCTGCTGAATATGAAAGTAAGAGTAATGATGCAGAGCTTAAATTTAAAATTATTCCAGCTTTTCTTGATGAGGAACGACTTTTAAATCATTATTTTAAAGAGTTGTTTGAAAGAAAGTACATCCTTAAAGAAAATGAAAAAGTAAATAAAGCGGTAACTTTTAAGGAAGGGAAATTCAGGCTTCATGGAATAAGTACTTATTTTAGTCGTTTTAACAGATTGGTTAATGTAAGAGTTTACGATGCCGGGTTTTGGGTTTTTTATTTCAGAAATAAGCCAAAAAGGGAATGATACTTTAGCGCTGGATAAAATTCACGATAAATTTTTAAAAGATTTACAGCCGGAAAAAATTGTAGAAAATAACCCTCTGACAAGATATTCGAATATTCATTATGCACCTGCTGCTGCCCGTGATACTGTACTGTTGAGAATTACCATGGCCAGTGCTACGAATAAGTTGAAATGGATCTACAAGAATATGGATAAATATGAGAGAGCATCAGGAATTCCCGGAACCCTTTTGGATTTTCAGATGGCTGGAATCAACGGATTTATAGATTATAAGACAGAAAAAAATCCCAGATCAATTAAAGAAGGCAATTTCACAGTGGACCAATTGATTTCGTTCTTCACAAAACTTCGAAATGACGGTTTCACAGATGAATATTTAATGGAGCAGTATGATTATTTATTAAGTCCGCCGGAAAATCATCAATTTGATTACGAAGGTTATAAGAAGTGGAAACTAAGCAATTCTATAGATTATAATGTTGCTAAAAAATATTATATTATTGTAAATTCGCGTAAGAAAACAGATCTCAGTAAAGACGAGTAAATTAAGCTTTGATATCACTTCCAAGTTAAATGAGAAAAATATTTTTAACCATTTTATTCATACCCATCCTTTCTTTTTCACAGAAGAAAGAGGTTTTAAAGTATTTTATCTCAAAAGATACATTAGCAGGAGTAAAAGATCAGGACGGAAAAATCATCATTCCTGCGCAGTTTAAAATATATTCGGATCTTGAAGATGGAGATGTTGTAAAAGAGGAAACCGTTTATTTCGACGGTTCCAAAAAAGGAGAAGCCGTAGAGAAAAATGCCTGGGGATATGTATATGATAAAAAAGGTAACTTTCTGTACAGACCTTTCTTTTATGACAATGGAGCAGATTATTTCAAAGAAGGAGTCAGAAGATTCGTTAAGAATGGAAAGGTAGGTTTTGCTGACCAAAACGGAAAAATAGCCATAGAAGCCACACATGATTTTGTTTCCTATTTTGAGTACGGTTACGCATTATTTTGTGACGGTTGTGACTGGGAGAAAACAGAAAATGAACATAAAGGAATTGTCGGGGGAACCTGGGGCGTGATGAACACCAAAGGAGAAACGGTTAAGCCCGTTGCAAAATCATCTGATAAAGACAAAGAAATCCAGGGGAAATATTATCCGAATCCGTTTCACTACGATGAAAAAGAGAAGAATATTCTTCAGTTTTTTGAAAAGCAGAATAAAACACTTTCAGGATTGTATTATATCAATGTGTATCCTAAAATGTCTGATGCTGAAAAGAAATTAACTTTTGAAATAGTGGATAGACCAAAAGAAAATTTTCCTTATTATCAGATCAATACCTATGCTTTAGGTATGGATCTTTTGATTGCTGACCGTTTTACATTCGTGGTTTCAGAAGATGGCAAAGAAAAATATACCATGGATTATAATGAAAAAATTCCTTATGAAAAATGGCTGGCCAATGAAATAAAAGAAGCGGAGCAGTTTCAGAAAGAACGTCCCGATAATCCCAATAAATTCGTAAAATAACAATAGCCCATGAAAAACCTGTCGATTTTTTTATTAATTCTTATCTCTGCAAAGGGCTTTTCACAAAGCCAGAAAGAGATGTATTCCATCATGGAGACCAATGCGAAGAAATTAAAAGAAAAATCAGGGGCTTATTCCGTATCAGTTGGCATCGTGAAAAACGGAAAAGTGTATACAAAACACTTTGGGGAAATAGATAAAGGAAAGGGAAACAAAGCAGATGACAATACCTATTTTGAAATAGCATCTGTGACCAAGCTTTTTACCGGACAATTGCTGGCTCAGGCCGTTTTGGAAAATAAAATTAATCTTGAAGACGATATCCGTAAGTATCTGAAAGGATCTTATCCCAATTTAGAATACAATGGAACTCCGATTAAAATTAAAGATCTGATTTCCTACAGAACTGCATTGCCGCGCAGTTTGCCTGATGACTCTGAAATCCGGAAAACAATGTCAGACGAAACGCCTTTTCAATACAATACATTAGGAGAAAATTATACAAAAGATAATTTTAAGCAGGATCTTCAAAAAGTAAAACTGGATACCATACCCGGAGTCAAATACAATTACAGCAATCTAAGTCTTGAACTGACAGGTCTGATGCTGGAAAATATCTACGGGAAAAGCTATGAAACGCTGCTTAAAGAAAACATCTTGTCAAAAGCAGGAATGGATCACACCAAACTGGAATTGGGTAAAGGGGAAGTCTTAGCCAATGGATATCATTCAAGCGGACGCCTGATGCCAAAATTCATAAGCCATTTATGGGGTGCCAGTGGAGTAAGAACCAAATCCACGATGGGAGATCTGGTGAAGTTTTTAAAGTATGAACTGGATTCGAAAAACGCAATTGCTCAGGAATCTCAAAGAAACATCAGCAACAGCAAAGGTGACTGGTATGGATATTTCTGGGACTGCTTCGGTCTTAGTGAGCATGGGAGAAGAGGACACAAGCATGGGGGAGCATTCGGAGATCAGGTGTGGTTTGCCATCTATCCCGAAATGAATACGGGAATCTGCTTTATTGTAAACGTCAGCGGTCCGGATACATTTCCGGTGCTTTATAATTCTGCTGCTGAGCTAATGAATGATCTGACAATAGTACCGGGCAAAAAGGAAACAGAAGGATATTTTCTGAAAGGAAATAACGTTGTATTCACCTATACGCATCCAAAGAATTTAAACTCAAAACTGATTAATAGCGCTTCTGTTGCTGGATCTTTCAATGATTGGAAGACAGACAATAAAAACTATCAGTTAACGAAGAAAGAAAACAACCGCTTCGAGTTGGAAGTTCCGAAATCCGGTTTTGAAAAAGGAAAGACCTATACCTTTAAACTGGTTCTGAACGGAGACGACTGGATTAATGCATCAAAAAATGCTTCCAATACAGACGGAACAGATGATAATAATCTGACGTTGAAGCTGTAAAATATAAAGAATCATAATTGGTTCTGAAAAAAGTAAAAAGAAAGTAATAAATCTAATATTTAAAATCTGACATCTAATGTCTAATAACAAAAGAATTTTCGTAGAAAAAAGAGGAATTTTCGATGTTGAAAGTCCAAAAATTTTTGATGAAGTAAAAGCAGTCGTTCCGGCGGTCAAAAATGTGAAAGTGTTTAATGTGTATGATATTTTCGGACTGAACGACGGAGAATTCGAAAAGGTGGTCAACAGCACTTTCGTAGATCCGGTGACCGATATTTTACATACAGAAAACCCTGCCGCAGAGATCGGGTTTGCCATGGAGTTTCTTCCCGGCCAGTACGATCAGCGTGCAGATTCTGCGCAGCAGTGTATCGCTCTACTCACGGAGAATGAAAAATCTAAAGTAAGAAGCGGAAAACTGATCCAGTTTGAAGGCGTTTCTGAAGCAGATTTAGTAAAAATCAAAGACCTTCTGATTAATAAAGTGGAATCTCAGGAAAAAGATCTTTCGATACTGAACATTCCTGCAGATGAAGTACCGTCAAAAGTTTTGATCCACGAAAATTTCATCAGTTTCGATGATGCTGAACTTGAGAATTTTTACAACAATCACGGTTTCGCATTAGGATTGGATGACCTGAAATTTATTCAGGAATACTTTAAAACGGAAAAAAGAAATCCTACAGAAACGGAACTGAAAGTTTTAGACACCTACTGGAGTGACCACTGCCGTCATACCACTTTTGAAACAGAATTGTCAGACATCCAGTTTGAAGGAGCATTCAAACAGACACTGGATACTATTTTCAGTGACTATATCGAAAAAAGAAAATTCTTAGGCCGCGAACTGAAGCCGATCTCTTTAATGGATCTTGCGACAGTTTGTGGTAAATATTTCCATAAAACAGGGAATCTGGAGAACCTTGTTATCTCAGACGAGATCAATGCATGCACCATCCAGATAGAAGCTGAATACGATGGTAAAAAAGAGCCGTGGTATTTATTATTCAAAAATGAAACCCACAATCACCCGACTGAAATTGAACCTTTCGGAGGCGCTTCAACCTGTTTGGGAGGAGCGATCAGAGATCCTTTGTCCGGAAGATCATTTGTATTCCAGGCAATGAGATTAACAGGCGCTGCTGATGTTTTAGAACCGGTTGATAAAACGTTACCGGGAAAACTGCCTCAGAAAACCATCACGAAACAGGCTGCCAACGGATATTCATCTTACGGAAACCAGATCGGTCTGGCGACTACCATGGTTTCTGAAATCTATGACGAAGGCTACAAAGCCAAGAGAATGGAAGTAGGATTCGTTACCGGAGCTGTTCCTGTAGATTGGGTTAGACGTGATAAACCTGAAAATGGTGATTCTATCATTATTTTAGGAGGGGCAACAGGCCGTGACGGAGTAGGTGGAGCGAGCGGAAGTTCAAAGGTGCAGGATGAAAACAGTATCCACACCATGTCTACTGAAGTTCAGAAAGGAAACGCCGTTGAAGAACGTAAAATCCAGAGACTGTTCAGAAATCCTGAAGTAACGAAGCTGATCAAAAAATCAAACGACTTCGGAGCGGGAGGTGTTTCTGTAGCTATCGGTGAAATTGCGGATTCATTAGAAGTGAATCTTGATGTTTTACCTTTAAAATATGAAGGACTGAACGGAACTGAGCTTGCTATTTCTGAATCTCAGGAAAGAATGGCCGTTGTTGTTGATCCGCAGGATAAAGAAAAGTTCATCAAATTCTGTGAGGACGAAAATATTGTTGCTGTAGAAGTGGCAAAAGTGACCGATTCAGGAAGAATGCAGATGTTCTGGAAAGGCGATAAAATCGTTGACCTTTCAAGAGAATTCTTAGATACCAACGGATGTTCCAAAACTCAGGAAGTGAAAATTACCCACCTTGAGGAAGTAAAAGAAGAAACGCCTGCTTTTACAAAAGAGAACTTCATGACCATATTAAGCGACAAAAATGTAGCTTCCCAAAAAGGATTGTTGGAAATGTTCGACTCTTCTGTAGGCGGAACTACGGTTGCGATGCCGCTTGGAGGAAAATACCAGCAGACACTAATGGAAGGAAGTGCTCAGACACTGCCTATTTTAGGAGCAAAAGATATCGAAACCGTTTCTTTTGCAAGCTGGGGATTTGATACGGCAATTTCAAAGCAGAATTCACTCTTGGGAGCTTCTTATGCAGTCGTGGAAAGCGTTGCTAAGATCGCTGCCATGGGAGGTGATTATAAAAATATCAGATTAACGTTCCAGGAATATTTCGAAAAACTGGGTCAGAATCCGGAGAAATGGGGGAAACCTTTAGCTTCACTTCTGGGAGCTTACGATGCTCAGATCAACCTTGGTCTTGCAGCAATCGGAGGAAAAGACTCAATGAGCGGTACGTATCAGGATCTGAATGTTCCGCCGACATTGATTTCATTTGCCTGTGCTAATGGTGAGAAGAAAAACGTTATTTCACCGGAATTCAAAAATGCCGGAAATAAGTTGTATTTCTTCAGTCATACTCCTCAGGAAAACGGACTTCCTAACTATGAAAGCTTAAAAGAAATCTTCGGATTTATTTTTGAAAACATCAAAGACGGGAAAATTGTTTCTGTGAAAACTGTTAAAGAAGGCGGTGCTGCAGTAGCTTTAGCGAAAATGAGCTTTGGAAACAGATTGGGAGCAGATATCACCATTGAGGAGAACGCTTTATTGGCTAAAAATATCGGTAGCTTGATCATCGAATCAACAGAAGAGTTGAGCAATACTTCTCTTCAGCAGATCGGTGAAGTAAAAGATTCAGGTATTTTAAAAATCAACAATCTTGAATCTCAAATCTCAGAGCTTGAATCTGCATACACAGGAACATTTGAAAACCTTTTCCCAACGCAGGAAAAAGAAAAATTAACGGTTGAAATCGATGAGAAATCAAACTCAGTCAACCCAAGGAATATCATTATTAAAAAACATGGAATTGCTCAGCCGAAAGTATTTGCTCCTGTATTCCCGGGAACAAACTGCGAGTACGAAACCCTGAATGCATTCCATAAAGAAGGAGCGGTCATCAGCAGTCTTCCGTTGAAAAACATCAGTCACCAGTTATTGGATGAAAGCATTGATGCTTGGGTGGAAGAGATCAGAACCTCTCAGATTCTTGCCTTCTCAGGAGGTTTCTCAGCAGGTGATGAGCCGGACGGTTCAGCGAAATTCATCGTTAACGTTCTTAAAAACGAAAAGATGAGAAATGCTGTCCACGAACTATTGGACAGAGATGGAATGATCATCGGAATCTGTAACGGCTTCCAGGCTTTGGTTAAATCCGGTCTGTTACCTTACGGAAGAATTAAAGATCTGGATGAAAATTCTCCGACATTGGCTCACAATGCTATCAGAAGACATATCTCACAGATGGTGAATGTAAAAGTGATCAATGACGAAAGCCCTTGGTTAAAAGGAATGAAAGATCAGGTATTTACCATTCCAATCTCTCACGGTGAAGGACGTTTCATGGCTTCAGAAGACGAAATCAAGAAACTATACGAAAACGGACAAATTGCGACTCAGTATATTGATCTTGATGGAAACATTGCCCACGGAATGCCATTCAACCCAAATAATTCATTATTCGGAATTGAAGGGGTTACCAGTCCTTGCGGAAAGATTTATGGAAGAATGGGACATCCGGAGCGTTTTGCAGAAGGCCTCATGAAAAACATACCGACCGCGAATTACCACAACATATTCAAAAACGGAGTAGAATACTTCAAATAAAAATAAAAATGACCGCCAATGAATGGCGGTCATTTTTTTATATCAGAATTCTTTGCTTTTCTTAAACCATGTATGTATTCATGGAAGTTTTGTGTTGAATCTTATATTTTTTTGACGCAAAGTTTTTACTTTAGACGATGTTAAGTTTAAAGGAATGCAAGGAGCTCGACTACGTCGCCGATGAAGCGAGTGGATAATAGGCGGCTTAATCGAATCAATGTTAATTGATTCCTTCTTTGCCTCCTCAAAATATGCAGTATTGGAATGAAAACTTTGCGTTAAATCCTTAATGTATGATTGATAAAAATGTGAATTTTTATTGGATCAATTTCAAAACATGGAAACATATTTTTTTAAAACATTAAGATCTTAAAAGATGGGGGTGCTTAAAGAACTTAAAAAAATCAATTTATTGATTGCTTCATTCATAACAATAAGCATATTGCTTAAATTCTTAATGTTTAAGATTTAGAAATAAACTAAAGTTCATTGAAATTAAGAAAATTAAGATCAATTTTTATTGGATAACTAAGTCGAAAAAAAGTCTTTTTTTATATTTACGGAATAAAATCTTACAAGAACGATGTTGAATTCAGATCAAAATAAAAAAATTATCATCGATGGCAGCCGTTTCTCGGATCTGGCCGGATTCTATGATGAAGCTTCTTTGGTATTCATGAAAGATACAGACTGGAAAGTAGGAACACTTGATGGCTTCGATGATATTCTGTACGGCGGTTTCGGAGTATTTGAAAACAAAGATCAAGTTGAGATCACATGGAAAGCATCCCAGAAATCAAGAGAAGATCTCGGCTTGGAAGCAACACGTATTTTTTACGAAAACAAAATCAGACAGGGAAAACCTTACAACATAGAACTGATCCGGCAAAAACTGGATGAATTGCTTTCAGGAAAAGGACAGACATTGTTTGAAATTTTAATAAAAATTATAGAATCACACAAAAATATTACCCTAATTTTGGATTGATATTAGAAGAATGATGAGTTATAAGTTATGAGTTATGAGTTATGAGTGATGGTCAACTGTATTACTTATATCCCAACAGTACTAATTTCTAACATCTAATATCTAACATCTTATTTAAGAATGAAAAAAATGATTTACGGGCTGTTCTTCGGCGACAGCATTACTTATGGAGAATACGACGGCGTATTCGGCGGATGGGTAGATATTCTGAAAAGATATGCCCTGCAGCAGTTTCATGAAGGAAGCAACGAACTGATTCTTTTTAATCTTGGAATAGGCGGTGAAACCACAGAAGGCTTACTGAAAAGAATGCCTCACGAACTGGCTGCCAGAAATTCTGCAGAAGGAAATATTGTTTTTATCGGTTACGGAGCGAATGACCTTGCCGTAAAGAATGGAAGTCAGATGGTAAGTCCTGATCAGTTCAGGGATAATATCAAAACAGCAGTTCAACATGCGAAACAGTATTCCGGGGATATTTATCTTGTCAGCATTCTTCCGTTTTCAGAAAAAGTAGATGGGGTAGAATCTGCAACAGGAAAACTGCGAATCAACGGAGATGTTTTACTATACAACCAAATTCTTAAAGATACAGCGGCTGAAAATGCTTTACATTATATTGATTTCTATGCTGCATTGGTAGAAGATAAAGAAATCCTGCTTTCTGCAGACGGCGTTCATCCTAATGAAAAAGGCTATGGCATCATGGCTGAAACGGCAATACCAATCATTGAAAAATATTTATAATGGTACATTTATTTTCTTACGGAACCCTGCAGAAAGAGCAGGTGCAAATTGAAACATTTGGAAGAATTCTGGAAGGTGAAAAAGATATTCTGACAGGCTATACAATGAAAATGGTAGAAATTACCGATCCCGAAGTATTGCGCAAAAGCAATCAGAAATACCATCCGATCCTGGAACTTTCCGGAAACAGTAGTAATGAAGTGGAAGGAATGCTTTTCGAAGTGACGGAAGAGGAAATTCTTCAGGCTGATGAATATGAAGTGGAGGATTACAAAAGAATTGAAACCTCTTTTAAATCGGGAAAGAAAGGTTTTATTTATGTAGGAAAATGATTTTAAACCTAACTAATAAAGAAAAAACGGGCGTTAGCCCGTTTTTTTGTAGATAGTCCGTATTTGGATTACCAGACATTAATCCATAAATCTCCTCCGAAGGTTACAGCTTCTGCTTTAAATGCATAGTTGATTCCATTCAGTGTACTGGTTCCTGATATGTAATTGGGAATACCTGTACAAGTCGGATAAAAACCTACAGATCCTCCCAGGGTTGGATTCATTTGTCCCGGATTACTAGGGTCTTTGAGCTCAAATTTCATATAACTCCATCGCTGAGCATCAGCTACCGCAGGACTGATGGACGTAGCTGGAACCACTGTACTGTTATGCCAATAACTGTCAATAGGATAAGGATGTGGCGATGATGCAAAAGATGATGATTTTAAAAAGGTGGTATAATCGGTAATCACGCCCGGAGGCAGCGGTATACTGGGTCCTAAAGCCTGATAACCATCACCACACTGGGAAAGGTTTACGGTAAATAGGGTATAGTGTAAATTTAAGCTATGGTAAGAATCGTCATTAAATACATGTAAAGTTCCTGAACCGTTTTGTGCAAAAGCCGCAGATCCGATACTTAGACCGAGAAGAATGGTGAATATCTTTTTCATAATTAATCGTTTAGAGTTTTTTGAGGAGTTTTGTTATTTTTTTCGTTGTAAATTTTTACAGCCCAGGTAAGGATTTTATCACGGTCTCCCTGGGTGATTTTTTTGATCTCCTGGTCAGAGGTACCGGTAGATTTTATTAACTCTAAGGCGGATGGAATCAGGATGTCTTTACGACGGTCACTCAGTTCCAGTGATTGCTGATTTCTTTTTTCCTCCTCAGTCGGAAGATTTTGAGGAAGACTCAGGCTCTTAATTGATTTTTCAAAATTAGTAATCTCCTTGCTCTTTTTAGCATCAACCGGAGTAACAACTGCGGTCGATTCTGTGCTGCACGAGATAAATGCTGCCATCATGATCGCATAGAATAGTTTGCTTTTCATAGGTATAAATTATTATTAGGTTTTTATAAATGTATTGATTTTACATATATCATGTAACGGTGAAAAGTATAATTTATTTTAAATCTGTATTTATTTGGTAATTATTTTATCGATATTCAAAATTTATTGAAATTTATACTATAAAACACATTATGTACTAGCAATAAAATTTGCTGGAATTTGAAAAATCAGAAAAAAAGCAAGCAGATGACCTCTCCGCAGGACGAGATGTGAATAAAAATAGTCTGGAAAATATCAACAATAGAATAGGCAATAGCTCAGAAGAAGG
Source organism: Chryseobacterium sp. OV279 (assembly GCF_900128945.1). GTDB lineage: Bacteria > Bacteroidota > Bacteroidia > Flavobacteriales > Weeksellaceae > Chryseobacterium. Next base: position 1,616,725 of record NZ_FQUD01000001.1, read on the forward strand.
ATATCTTTAATATGACGAAATCAATACTCAATAGGATTAGACTTTAGCGCGGCTTGTATTAAAATATTTAACATAAAAAACATTCAATTCAATCCTCAACGTTTAATTTTAATCCCTAATCCCTAATCCCTAATCCCTAATCCCTAATCCCTAATCCCTAATCCCTAATCCCTAATCCCTAATCCCTAATCCCTAAACATACTTCCAGTACACAAAAATCCCAACAATAACCGCCGCAGCAGCCATCAATACAACAGCTCCCGCCGCAATATCTTTAATAAACCCAATTCTCTTATCAAAATCAGGCTGGATGATGTCACATATCCTTTCTATGGCGGTATTGAAAATTTCGGCACTTAAAACTGCCAGGGAAGCTATAAGAATGAGCACGGTATCTATGGCCGAAAGTTTAAAATAGAAAATCAGGAAAAGATTAATGAAAAAGGCTGCAAGTTCAATCTGGAAATTCCTTTCCGTTTTGATCATCAGAAAAATACCGCGGAAAGCGTTGATGAAACTTCTGTGAACAGGCGGTTTATTCATGGATTCTTTTTCACAAATATAGTATTTGTATTTCGATGAAAATGGAGGATGAATGGCTGTTTTCAAAATTAGCAGACTCTTTCCACAAAAAAGACGTAGTTTTTGAAATCTTCTGTTTAAAAATTAAATCCGGGCTTAATGTCAAGTCTGAAAACCAATTAGTGATATTTGTGAAAAACTCCCTATGATTATTTTTTTCATTATAGTTTCTATTTATTATATTTGTAGAAACTTATTTTTAAATCTATGAAATTTATTATTTCAAGTGGTGAACTGCAGAAAGCATTGCAAACTGTAAGTGGCGTAATATCAAGCTCTCAATCGAGACCGATTTTAGAAAACTATCTTTTTGAATTAGACGGAAATAACGTTACCATTACAGCTTCTGATGGCGAGACTACTCTTGTTACTTCTTTGGAGGTAAAGTCTGATGATTCGGGTAAATTTGCCGTTCCTGCTAAGATTTTTCAGGATTTTATCAAGACTTATGGTGAACAGCCTTTGACGTTTGTTGTAAAAGATAATGCAGAAGGAACCGGGAGCCAGCTTGAGATTTTAGATGAAAAAGACAATTTCGCGGTAGCATTGGATAATGCAGATGATTATCCTGAACTTCCGGAATTTGATGCCTCTCAAAGTGTAGCGATGCCTGCCGGAGTTTTATCTGAAGCACTGACGAACACTCTTTTTGCAACCAGTAATGACTCTCTCCGTCCTGTAATGACAGGCGTATTGTTCCAGTTTGGTGAGAACGAAACGAATTTTGTTTCTACCGATTCTCACAGATTGGTTGTTTATAAAAGAACAGACCTGATGAACGCCGAACCTATGGAATTCATCATGCCTAAAAAGCCTTTGAACATTTTCAAAAATATCCTGGCCAGCTCAAACGAAGACGTTAAGATCGACTTCAACGAGAATATGGCTAAATTTACTTTTGGAAAGCATATCTGGATCTGCAGACTGATAGACGGGAAATATCCTAACTATACAGCTGTAATCCCGAAAGAAAATCCAAACGTACTGACGATCAACAGAAACCTTCTTTTAGGAGCGATCAAAAGAGCATCGATCATGTCTAACAAATCTACCAACCAGGTGAGATTTAAACTGTCTGCCAATATTCTTCACCTTCACGCAGAAGATACAGAATATGCAAACAAAGCAGATATGCAGATCCCTTGCGACTACAACGGAGAAGATATCAATATCGGTTTCAGCTCTAAGTTCTTAACGGAAATGCTTACCATTTTAGGTTCTGACGATATCACTATGAAAATGTCTCAACCGAACAGACCGGGGATCATTGAACCTCTTGACGGTCTTGAAGAAAGCGAAAACATCCTGATGTTATCAATGCCGGTAATCGGATTGTAAGATCAATTATACATACAACTAAAAGAGACTGGGGCATCCAGTCTCTTTTTTAATGGACCTGAATTTAATGAAAAGAATACTTATATTCACCTTACTGCTATCATTTATCAATTTATTTTCTCAAAAAAACATCAAAGTATACCATGAAAAGAAAGGTGATACTTTGGTGCTTTATGCAGACAATCTGGAGATTTACCCAATGTCTTTTGTATTTTCCGGGATGCCGGAATTAGAGAATATGAAAGCCCCTGAAGCCTTTAAACAGATACAGGTCATGCCTGCTAAATCAGTGAAAAATAAAGTGACTTATTTTATGATCAACGATAAAACAAAAAGGTGGGCCGTGAAAAAGATGCCGGGTTATGAAATGTATGTGGGAGATGTTACTTTAGAAAAGTATGACTCGGATTATCAATATGTTCTTCCATTTGCAAAAGGAAAATCTTTTACAGTCAATCAAGGGTATAATGGACTGTTTTCTCATCAAAATGAAAATTCTTTGGACTTTACCATGCCTGAAGGGACGGAAATTGTTGCGGCAAGAGAAGGATTGGTAACGGATGTGGTGAAACATAATAATACAGGATGCGCGAAAAAAAGCTGCGCAGATCAGGCTAATTATATTACTATTTTACACTCGGACGGAAGCTTTGCTCAATATTATCATTTAAAACAAAATGGAGTTAAGGTCAATGTCGGAGATAGGGTAAATAAAGGAGATGTCATCGGATTAAGTGGAAATACCGGATGGAGCAAAGGACCACACCTTCACTTTATATGCTATCTTCCCAGATTGGAAGGACAGAAATTTAGAAAACCACTAAAAACTCTTTTCAGAATTGGAGATGGAAGTAAAATAGAATATCTGGTTGAGAAAAGAACGTATTCAAAAGAATATTAAATGGCATACTTTGTAAGTTATCTCCATGATTTTGAAGATCAATCATGATATAATCGTAACAAATAGTTTCAAATTTTGTTAAAAAAGTAAGCTAAATTTACTAAAACAGAGGTTGAAAAAAATTAAAAGTTATTCTCTTAAAGTGGGCTCTAAATTTCGCTGTTTCTCAAAAAAACACGACATTTGTAGCGCGGAAAATTTTAATGAATTTTCAAAATAAGAAAAGGTTTTTTTAACCTTGGGAACATATAAAAATGATCAGGTAGAAGGCTGAAAACCGATAGCTGACCAATTAAATAATAGATTGAGCAAATGAAAATATCAAACAACTGGCTGAAAGACTTTATCAAAACGGAACTGAAAACTGAAAGAATTGGAGAATTCCTTACAGATATAGGTCTTGAAGTAGAGGGGATAGAAAAATTTGAAAGTGTAAGAGGAAGCCTGGAAGGTATTGTCGTAGGAAAAGTATTGACCTGCGAAAAACATCCGAATGCAGATAAGTTAAAGAAAACAACAGTTGACGTAGGAAACGGAAAAATATTGAATATTGTTTGCGGTGCTCCAAACGTAGAAGCAGGGCAGACTGTACCTGTAGCTGTTGTAGGAACTAAAATCTATGACAAAACCGGAAACTTTTTTGAGATCAAAGAAGCAAAGATCAGAAGTGAGGTTTCTCAGGGAATGATTTGTGCGGAAGACGAACTTGGCCTTAGTGAAGACCACGGAGGAATCATGGTGCTGGATGAAACCAAATATGAAGTAGGGAAGAACTTTGCAGATTATTTTGAACTGGCCAATGATGAAGTGATCGAAATCGGTTTGACACCGAACAGAACAGATGCGATGTCACATTATGGTGTTGCTAGAGATCTTCACGCGTTCCTTTCCACCAACCAGCAGAAATCAACGTTTGAAAAAGTGTCTTCTGAAGCTTTGAATAACGAAGGTTCACATAATTTTACTTTAGAAGTTGAAAACGCTGAACTGTGTCCAAGATACATCGGAGCAGTGATTGAAGACGTAAAAGTAGCAGAATCTCCAGCCTGGTTAAAAGACAGATTAAAAGCGATTGGTTTAAACCCGATCAACAATATTGTAGATATTACCAATTATATCCTTCACGGATACGGACAGCCTCTTCATGCATTTGATGCAGACAAGATCACAGGAAGTAAAGTGAAAGTGGGAACGGTAAAAGAAGGAACAAAATTCACGACCTTAGACGGTGTTGAAAGAACTTTGAACGGTTCTGAAGTAATGATCAAAGACGGAAAAGACAATCCTATGTGTATTGCCGGAGTTTTCGGGGGTGCCCATTCAGGGGTTTCTGATGAAACGAAAACCATTTTCCTTGAAAGTGCGTACTTCAATCCGGTTGCCGTAAGAAAAGGAGCTAAATTTCATGGCTTAAATACAGACGCTTCTTTCAGATTCGAAAGAGGAGTAGACCCGAATATTACCAGAACAGCCATCACTCACGCGATTAAAATGATCCAGGAAATTGCTGATGGAAAATTAGTGGGAGATCTTTTGGAAGAATATCCAAAGAAAATCGAGGACAATTATGTGATCATCAGATTCTCAAAAATTGAACAGATTTTAGGAACAAAAATTCACAGAGAGAAAGTAAAGGAGATCTTAAAAGCTTTGGAAATTCAGGTTTTAAACGAGATCCAGAACGGACTTGAAATTTCAGTACCGGCTTACAGAGCTGATGTAACGAGAGAAATTGATGTGATTGAAGAAATCTTAAGAATCTACGGATACAACAAGATTGATGCTCCACAGAAAATTTCGTTTACACCGGTTAAGCTGAGTGCCAACGATCAGGACGAGCTGGAAAACAACTGGGCAAGAACTTTACAGAGCATTGGATTCAATGAGGTGATGAATAACTCACTGACTTCTGTAAAAGATGAAACTGATGCTGTAAAATTACTGAATCCTTTAAGTGGTGATCTTGCGTTCATGAGAAAATCTTTATTGGAAGGTCTTCTTCTAAATGCAGTATACAATATCAACAGAAAGAATCAGGATATCAAGTTTTTCGAATTCGGAAAAATTTACCATAAAAAAGATAAATACGAGGAAAGAAAGCAATTAGCGATCCTTGTGACAGGAAGAGATGTCGCGGAAAACTGGTTACAGCCTAAATCTGCAGTAAGTTTCTACAATCTTAAAGCTTATGTAAAAGTTTTATTGGAAAGACTGGCTGTTAGTTATAAAGAAGTGGCTTTAACCGACGATAGATTCTCTGATTCATTAGCTTATGAAGCAGATGGAAAAACGTTAGTAAGAATCGGAAAAGTATCTCCTGCAATGTTGAAAGATTTTGACATCGATCAGGAATGTTTCTACGCAGAAATCGAACTTGAACTGGCACAGGAATTACGTTCTAAAAACGAACTTAAATTTAAGGATATTCCTAAATTCAACAAAATCAGAAGAGACCTTGCCCTGTTGATCGACAAAAACGTAAACTATCAGGATCTTTATGAAACGGCGAAAAAGAACAAATCTCCTTTCATTAAGGGAATTAACTTATTCGACGTATATGAAGGGAAAAACCTTCCTGAAGGGAAAAAGTCTTATGCTATGAGTTTTGAGCTTCTAAACGAGGAGAAAACACTGGAAGAGAAAGAAATCTCCGAAGTGATGGAGTCTCTGATCAAAGCTTTCCAGAAAGAATACAACGCAGAATTAAGATCTTAATTCAGATAAAAATACATTATAGAAACGGGCTTTAGCCCGTTTTTTTGTTTTCTTTTTCACGCAGATTAAACAGATTAGGCAGATTTAGAATAGTAATAGAAATCTGTTCAATTTGCTGGCTCTGCGGGAGAATAAAAGCCATTTCCCATAATCATTCAATAGAAGCGGGCTTTAGCCCGCTTTCAAATTCCCGAAATTCAAAAGGCTTTAGCCAAAATAGAAGACAGTTTTTATTTCTCGCAGATCTCACAGATTCCACAGATCATAGTTCCTGGTAATAATCCATGACTTCAATACGAAAAAAACTGCTTCAGCAGCCAAATCTGCGAGAGACTAAAAATCCGATGATAAATATTCAATAGGCGCGGGCTTTAGCCCGCTTTCAAATTCCCGAAATTCAAAATGCTTTAGCCAAAATAGAAGACCGTTTTTATTTCTCGCAGATCTCACAGATTCCACAGATCATAGTTCCGGCTAATAATCCATGATTTCAATACGAAAAAAATCTGCTTCATCAGCCAAATCGGCGAGAGACTAAAAATCCGATAATAATATTCAATAGGAGCGGGCTTTAGCCCGTTTTAAAATAATCAGCCCAATCAATCGGCTTTAGCCAAAACATAAAATATGATCTATGCTATTAGGAAAATACGAGTAAAATTAATTCCAAAATAGAACTCTTAAAAAGTAATAAAATCCCCCGCGTCCCGTTTAAATAATATAATTTCCTTAAATTTGAGTAATTCAAAAAGAAAAAAATGAAAAATCTTTTTTTAAGTATAGGTGCGGCTGCTATTCTGGCGTCGTGCGGTACCATGTCCAGCGCTTCTGCTTCTAAAGTAGGGAAGGCTCAGCCTTCATTGGCGAATACAAAATGGACATTGGCAGAAAACGTGAAAGGTAAGGTTCCTACCCTGAATATTGAAGGGGAAAAGATCAATGGAAACGGAGGGTGCAACAACTATTTCGGAACCGCTAAAATAGATCCTTCTACCGGTGATTTCTCTGCAGGACAGATGGGATCTACCAAAATGATGTGCAACAATATGAGCGTTGAACAAAACTTTATGGATATGGTAGGGAAGGCTAATAAATATGTGATTTCCGGAACTACACTGGAACTGTATAAAGATAATCTTCTGCTGTTGAAATTCAACAAATCGGAATAAAATAAAAAAGGAACTCAATTTGAGTTCCTTTTTTTATGTTTAGGTCGTTATTATTCTTCCTCTTCTTCGTCGTACTTAGCCAACTCTTCATCACACCATTTGAATGCAGCCTCTACTACTTTTGTAGCCTCGTCTGCCATAGTTTCTTCATCGTCACCTTCCAAATCATCTAGCCACTCAACTTCTTCTTCCTCAACGTTTAAGATGAATCTTGGATATTCTGTGTGAACTACGAATAAATCTTCAGGAAATTCCGAATTGTCTGCTAATAAAAACTTTGGTAATTTCATTTTTTAAATATTTTAACTTTAATCAAAGATAAATAAAATTATTGACTTAAAATTATTTCAAAAACATTTTTGAAACTTTTTCAGCTTTTTTACTTTCTGAATAATCATAGAAACCTTCACCGGACTTTACCCCCAGTTTTCCTGCCATCACCATGTTTACAAGAAGTGGGTTTGGAGCGTATTTAGGATTCTTGAAACCGTCATACATCACGTTAAGAATCGCAAGACAGATATCAAGACCGATAAAATCTGCCAGCTGAAGAGGTCCCATCGGATGTGCCATTCCAAGCTTCATTACCGTATCGATTTCCTCTACGCCAGCTACTCCGTTGTAAAGCGTTTCAATAGATTCGTTGATCATCGGCATAAGAATTCTGTTCGCTACGAAACCAGGGTAATCGTTCACTTCTACAGGAACTTTTCCTAAGGTCTTACTCATATCATAAATCGCATCGAAAGTCTCTTTAGATGTAGAATATCCTTTGATGATTTCTACCAGTTTCATGATAGGAACAGGGTTCATAAAGTGCATTCCGATCACTTTGTCAGCTCTTTTGGTAGCTGCTGCGATTTTCGTGATGGAAATAGAAGAGGTATTGGTTGCAAGAATACAGTTGGCAGGTGCCAGTTCATCCATTTGTCCGAAGATCTTCAGTTTCAGATCCTGATTTTCAGTAGCTGCTTCTACAATAAGGTCTGCATTTCCGGCAGCATCCTGAAGGGTTGTAAAAGTGGTAATGTTTCCTAATGTTTCAGCTTTTTGCTCTTCAGTAAGGTTTCCCTTTGCAATGATTCTGTCAAGGTTCGTTGTAATTGTCTTCAGTCCTCTGTCCAGTGCATCCTGAGATACATCTACCAGATTTACTTTGAATCCGCTTTGTGCAAAAGTGTGCGCAATACCATTCCCCATGGTTCCAGCTCCAATAACTACAATGTTTTTGATCATTTTTTCTTTTATTTTTTATAGATAGTTAAATTTTTAATGTCCGTTAAATCGGATTTATAAACAGTCACCGCCGGATCGAAATTCACATTACCGTCACGGTCCTGTTTTCTGGTTTTGTTTTGTGATGTGATGACAGACTGAAGGCCTTTTGCGAAAGCTGTTTTCTGCTTTTTACCCAGTTTATCAATTCCGATGTATAAATTAAATTCACCTTCTCTTCCCATGCCGCCCTGATGTAAGACTTCAAAAGCCCTCAATTGATTGCTTTTCTCAAACTTTTTCAGATAATCTGTCACAGGCTTGGTGGAAGGTGTTCCACAACAGATACTGCCATAGCTTATACGGACATAGCTCATGCTCTTTTGCGAAAAAAGAAACGCTGAACAGAACAGGAATGTTGTTAATACTATTTTTTTCATATCAATAGTTTTCCGGGTTGGAGAAATGACATTCTACCGGTTTTTCAGCTTTAAAAATAAGCTTAATATTTTACTTATTAAAATCGTCCCAGACCGCCTTTGAAATATCCGAAACCATTTTACAGTTCACAGCATCCGTTTCCATGGAATCGTTTACAAATACGGCAATTGCGTAATGTTTTCCGTTCGGAAGGGTGATGATTCCCATATCATTTTCAGCAACAGTCAGACCGTTGTCATTCTTTCCGGAAGAACCGGTTTTATGGGCTACGGGTGTATTTTTAGGAAGCTGTTCAACAATTTTATTGGTGCCGGTTTTGGTTCCGAGCATGATCTGCATCAGATAATCAGTAGATTTTTTGGAAAGCAGTTTTCCATCATAGAATTTTTTCAGAACCTGAATTGCAGAATTGGGTGTGCTGTAATTTTCATAAAGAGCCTTCCAGCTTTTATGCATCTCGGCTTCGTTGTGTTTGATCTGGAAGCCTTTTACTCCCTTTGAGTCCATAAACTTCTGAACGGTCTGCGGTCCTCCGATAAGCCTTAATAAAACATCACAGCCGTTATTGTCACTTAATGCAACGGTATAGTCCAGAACTTCACTTAATGTCAATGAAACATTAGCATCAGGATACTTTTCACGGATCGGCGACCACGTATTTTCCAGCATATCTTCCTTTTTGATGAAAAGTTTCTGATCCAGAGACAGCTTTCCCTGATCTACAAGATCCAGTACTGCACAGGCAATATGAAATTTGAATACACTTAAAGTCGGAAGAGGGTGACCTCCTTTTTTACTGTATTTAAAATTATTTTCAAAACCGAGAACCGAAACTCCAACCGTTGCATTTTTACCTTCTGTAATTGAATTTATTTTTTGTTCCAAAACAGATTTTTGAGCCATTGCCAATGATGAAATCAGAAGAAAGAAAAGTCCTATTTTTTTCATAATATACAGGTTAAAAGAAGATCCCTTTTAGACACTAAAAGGGATCTGCAATTTAAGATATTTATTACTGTATTTCAAAATAATTCAGATTCGAACCGTTGCCTTCAAAGCGGAACCTGATTTTATTTGTACCCTTCTTGAGCGGGACATTTTTAACGGATACTGTTTTCCAGTTTCGTTCTCCACCGGTAGAAGGTAATGAAACATTGGCCAATTGTTTTCCTGAAGCATCTTCAAGCTTAATATTGGTATCATTGCTGCCTGAATATCGGATATTGAACGTGTAATTTTTCTCGGATTTTACAGTAACGGTATACTGAAGCCATTCTCCCTTTTCTGTTTTTCCTACATAGTATTGATTGGTAATGCCGTCATGACAGCGATAAATATCCACACCGTCATTTCTCATCTGCTGTCCGGAATTCCACTCAGATCTTTTCTTGGGATCACTTACCCAAAGGTTGACAAAATCATGATCAACATAAGCTGAACCCATTCTTCCCAAATCGTACTCTGATGCAAATATTCTTCCCGGAACCGGATGGTTTTTAAACGGTTTGGTCGTATCGTCCGTTACCTGCCTGAACATAGCATCAATAACATCATTTTTGATTTCAACATTACTGAACTTATAATTCTCCGCTATCTGCATCAATGCTTTCGTTGCGAAATCTTTAGATGGTTTTTCACCGCTGTTTTTCCAATAATTGAGGAGTATTTCATATTCAGGAGTGGTTTTTACATTGGTGATTCCCGCAATATTATCAATCTTCTTCATAGGCCAGAACGCATAGCCGATATTGTGTTTGTCAAGAAGCTGAATAAGTTCCGTAAACCACACATTGGAATTCTCGCCGGTTTCCCCAAGCCAGATCGGAATATTGTGTTTTTTTCTGAGTTCAAGGATAGACTGGATGGTCTCATCATTATTATAATTCCAGTATTTATGAAAACTGAATGCCATATTGTTGTCCCACAGTGGGATCAGTCCGTTGTAGTTATTTCCCCAGCCGTTTCCTTCAATAAATATCAGGTGTTTTTTATCCGTCTCGCGAATGGCCGCTGTAATTTCTTTCTGAAGTTTCCAGAGTGGGGCATTGGACATTTCATCGGTACCATTCGGATTTTTTCCGGTAAAATTAATATTCGGTTCATTGATCAGGTCGTAACCGCCGATCCAGGGCTCATCTTTATACCGTTCCGCAAGCTTTTTCCAAAGAGCAATTGTTTTTTGTTGATTTTCAGTATTTTCCCAAAGTGAAGGTTTTGTTTTATCGTTGTCTGAGATATTGACGTCATTTCCCTGTCCTCCCGGAGCTGCATGAAGATCAAGAATTAAATATATTTTATTGGCAGCACACCATTTCAGCAAATCATCCGTCATTTTAAAACCCTCTTCCAGCCAGGTATTTTGTCCTTTTACCGGCTCTTTTTCAATAGGAAGCGTGTACAGATCATAATGCATAGGCAGCCTTATAGAGTTGAATCCTGCTTTAGCAAGAAAATCTATATCCTGTTTGGTAATACCGTTTTTAAGATAGGCTTTATAGAAATCCTTCATTCCGTTTTCACCGATCAGTTCAGAGATTTTTTCTTTAATCTTATACTGAGGACCTGCAAAATCTGCGGTTTTCAGCATATATCCTTCCTGAAGCATCCATCCGCCGAGACCCAGACCCCGCAGCTGAATGTTTTCACCTTTGTCATTAATGATTTTCTGTCCGGCGGTTTTTAATAATTGCGATGTCCCAAATTGAGACAATAATAAAGCGGATAATAAGATAACTCTTTTCATATATCTTTAAATTATTGGAGAGGATTATAGAATAATTGTTTTCAGAAAGACAAATATATTTAAAAAATCCAGAACAAAGATTAAAATTATGTAACGAAAACAGATTATTTTCAGTGAATTAGAAAAATAAAAATTAATTCATGTAAAATTATCGTTAAAATAAAACAGGCTGTCATGGATACCACAACAGCCTGTTAAAATATGATAGTGAGATCTTTTTTAAGAAATCAGTTTTACAATTTCAAGGGCAACTTTTAAAGCTTCAGTTCCGTCTTCCAGAGAAACTTCTACATTTTTACCATCAGTGATCGCATCTGCAAAAGAATTTAATTCATCAAGAATGGCATTATTAGGCTGAATGTCCGGATATTCAAAAAGTATTTGATTTTTTTCTCCGTCTGCATTCTCAATGATCATATCAAACGGAGTAGGGTTTTCAGGGGCATCTTTCATTCTGATCACTTCCGCTTTTTTCTCAAGGAAATCTACAGAGATGTACGCGTCTTTCTGGAAGAAACGGCTTTTTCTCATGGCTTTCATTGAAATTCTGGATGTGGTAAGATTGGCGACGCAGCCGTTTTCAAATTCTATTCTGGCATTGGCAATATCAGGAGTTTTGCTTACTACACATACACCGCTTGCATGAATGTTTTTAACCTTTGATTTCGCCATGCTTAATAGAATATCCAGATCGTGGATCATTAAATCCAAAACTACAGAAACATCCGTTCCTCTCGGGTTGAATTCTGCCAGCCTGTGGATTTCAATAAACATCGGATTATTGATATATTCCTTTGTGGCGATAAAAGCAGGATTATATCTTTCAACATGTCCTACCTGTGCTTTGATGCCGTTTTCCTGACATTTGTGAAGGATTTCTTCTGCCTGCTCAAGCGTTTGGGTTACTGGTTTTTCAATGAAAAAATGAAGCTTTTTCTCGATCGCTTTTAAAGCATAATCGTAATGATAGACTGTAGGCGTCACAATATCCAGCATATCGATCTGCTCAAGAAGTTCATCGAAATTTTCAAAGTATTTATATCCGAATTCAGCTTCTATTTTTTTTCCGTTTTCAATGTCTTTATCGTGGAAACCTACCAGCTCGTACTTATCTGACTGGTTAAGAAGTTTTAAATGGATCTTTCCCAGATGTCCGGCACCTACCAAACCTGCTTTTAACATAGATTTTTATTTTGGTAAAGATAAGAATTTTAGGTATTAGGAAATACCTTGTTGCATTTAGGTTGATAAGTATTGATAGTTTTTTTACTTTTGTAGAAACTACTACACGCAACCTAATAACTACTATCTTACTAATGATGCATGATTCGTTTGTACATAAAGGAAAAAGAAAAATCTTAGTCGAATATTTAAGACATAAGATCGGGATATCGGATGAGAATGTACTTTCGGCAATGAGTGAAGTTCCGAGACACCTTTTTATCGAGAGTATTTTTGAGGATTTTGCCTATGAAGACCGGGCATTTCCCATTTTATCACACCAGACGATTTCACACCCTTCAACCGTTGCGGAACAGTCTGAGCTGTTGCAGGTGAAGCCGGGAGAAAAAGTGCTGGAAATCGGAACAGGTTGTGGATATCAGACTGCCGTTCTGATTGCTATGAAAGCTTTGGTATATACGGTGGAAAGGCAGAAAGATCTTTTTGATTTTTCAAAAAAGAAGTTCCGCGAGCTGCATTTAAATCCGAAATTTCAGAGTTTCGGAGATGGTTTTGCCGGACTTCCCACGTTTGCTCCTTTTGACAAGATCATCGTTACGTGTGGAGCATCGGTGCTGCCTACGGAATTACTGAAACAATTGAACATTGGTGGAACAATGGTTATTCCATTAGGTCCTACTGATGAACAGATCCTGTACAGATTTACAAAAACAGCTCCCACTCAGTTCGAGAAAGAAGAATTTGGGGCTTATAAATTCGTTCCTATGTTGGGAGATACCAATCATTAATATATTTTCCTTCAAAAGACTGTTTATTTTAAACCATTAAGATCAATGAAGATGATAAGAAAAGTGAAGAAAAATCTGAAGATTTTTTAAGTTAGTCTGCTTCAAGCGGATCTCAACTTAATATTCTTAAAAACTTATTCATTCTTAATGGTTCAATTTTTTGTCTCCCGCGGATTTCACAGATGGCGCAGATTTTTATTAATATTATTCTGCATAAAAATCTTTGATTTTTTCTGGAAACTTATGTGAACTTTTTTTACATGAAGCATTAAACTTAAAATTTACTAAAGTCTTAGAAAACTTTTGTGTCTTTTGTGGTTAAAAAAAATCACATTTTAATAAACATTAAGACGGCTTCGGAATAGTAATTGGATTCAAACAAGAACCTAATCACTTAAATTGTATTATTATGGACACGAATAGATTTAAATCTTCACACGATTTTAGTAATATTCAGAAAAACCTGCATAATAATCCCGGATATCATGTAGAAAGCTATGGACAGCAGGTGAAGGATTATATGAATGATATGAAAACGAAGAATCAGGAAGCAACCAAACAGGGCTTTATGGCTCATGCACAGAAATCTGCAAAAGATGTTTGGGAAGAAATTCAGGAGATGGCTTCAGAAGCCTGGGACAAAAATAAAGATAAACATCAGTAATTTTTAATACAAAAGTTAAAGAACCTCACTTGTAACAGGAGTGAGGTTTTTTGTTGAAATACACGAAATCTAAATCGAAATAAATAATGAAAGTATTTGTAAACAGAAGAATTCCTGAAAATGGAATTAATATGCTGAAAGAAGCCGGACTGGAAGTTTTTATTCCGGAACATGAAAATTTATCTCACGAAGAATGGCTGATCTATTGTCAGAATCACGATGCTGTTTTAAGCGTGGGCGGAGAATTTAAATATGACAAAGATTTTTTTAGTCAATGTCCCAATATAAAAACAATCGCATTATATTCCGTTGGTTTCGATCACGTAGATATTAACGAAGCGAACCGTAGAAATATTCCCGTGGGAAATACGCCGGATGTACTCAGTAAAGCCACTTCTGATGTTGCTTTCCTGTTGATGCAGTCGGTGGCGAGGAGAGCAAGTTACAATTTTCAGAAAGTAAAAGATGGCAACTGGGGCGACTTTGATCCGTTACATGCTTTAGGGCAGGAGTTGTATGGGAAGACTTTGGGAATATTAGGGTTAGGACGAATCGGTTTTGAAATGGCTAAAAAATCCAAAGCGGCTTTTGATATGAATATTATTTATCATAACCGTCATCAAAATGAAGAAGCTGAAAAAGAACTAAATGCTTCTTATGTTTCTTTCGAAGAACTGATTGCACAATCTGATGTTCTGAGTATTCATGCTAATTTCACTCCTGAGCAGAAAGACCTTTTCAATGCATCCGTTTTCTCAAAAATGAAAGACAACGCGATTTTCATCAATACAGCAAGAGGCGGTTTTCAGAACGAAAAGGATCTTTATGAAGCATTGATTTCAAAACAAATCTGGGGAGCCGGTTTAGATGTCACGAATCCTGAACCGATGTCTAAAGAAAGCCCGCTTTTAGAACTTTCGAATGTCTGTGTATTACCACATATCGGTTCAGCCACCATTGAAGCAAGAACCGGAATGGCCAAAATAGCTGCCGAGAATATTGTTGCGTTTTCTAAAGGCGAAAAAATACCTTATTGTGCGAATCCGGAAGTCTATACAGGATAGAGAGTAAATAATGAGTAATGAGCAATAGGTAATGAGCAATAGTAATGAGTAATAATAAAATTGGGGAGAAAATTATCTTTCCAATTTTTTTATGGTAAAAAAATGACTGGCTAGCTGCAGCAACGTGATTATGAACACGAAAAACAGAATGATGTATTTGTGTTCCATCGCGGTAGAAATCATCATTGAAAACTGATCTTCACTAAAAAAAGTAAGCAGGAAACCAAGGCACATGACAAGCACTACTGAAAACAGGGCATATAATTTCAGGTTGAATTGACGTTGCTTTTTCATTTCAATTTTTCTGATGACTGTATCCGAAAATCCTAATGGAAACCCTGCATCAGGCTTTTGCTCCAATGAGTGGTAAAGCAACCCGTAGATGTTGAGGTCATTCTCAGATATTTCCTGGAAATCTTGCTGATCATCAATGATCTTTTGAATTATTTTATCTTTATGGGTATCCATCTTTTTCAAGTTTTTCTTTTAATAATTTTCTTGCTCTGAATAAATAGCCTTTTATAGTTCCTTCAGGAAATTTTGTAATATTTTTGATTTCCTGAATACTGAAATCATCCATGTGATACAATGTAATGACCGTTCTGTAAGGTAAAGGCAGTTCACTGATCAGTCTGTTGATGTAGAGTTCGAATTCTTTCCCTATCAGTTTTGTTTCCGGAGTTTCGGAAGAAAACCTGAAATCTGAATCATCATCAATGATATTGAACTGATATTTTGAATTTTTCTTCAGGTAATTAACTGCAATATTGTAGGTGATTTTAGCGATCCACGTGGAAAGTTTAGATTCTCTCTTAAAGTTTTTCAAATGATCATAAACCTTTATAAAAACTTCCTGGCCTACATCCTCGATATCTTCATCATTACTTAATAACCTGTTTAAAATAGAATAGACCAAATTCTGATACTGCTTGACAATATGCTGAAAAGCGCCAAGGTTTCCCTTCAGAATCTCATTAATGGTTTTTTCTTCATCAAACATATTACATTAGACAATCTTTTTGCGTTCAGGTTACAAATTTCTAATGTATTGCAATTTTTGTAACCTTTAGCTATAGTATTTTGTCTATTGATTAAATCTAAATTGTTATGAAACATTTGGCACCCTTTATAGTCATGATCGCTATGTTAATTGCCATAGCTATAATTATTGTTGTGATCACCAATTATAATTTGAAAAAGAAGATCCTGAATAAGGAAAATATCGATGAGCGTATGTATATCATCCTTAACAATCTTACCGGATTTAATTCTGAGATGTTGAAATGGGGAATTATCCTGTTGTTCGGTGGAGCAGGACTTATTGTTCTGGAATTTCTTCCCCATGATGAAAATACACCGCTTCCTTATGGAGTGCTGACCGTCTTTGTCGCACTCGGTTTTCTTACTTATTATTTCCTGATGAAAAATCAGAAGAAATAATCTTCTCTCTTTAACTAATCCATAAAAATCCTGAACCATTTTAAGGGCAAAAACCTTTGCTCCGGGGTTTTTTATGCCCTTAATCCAACCTACTATGAAACGTATATATGCATTTTCAATTTTATTTTTTTTGCTTTTTGCAGAAAGTTTGTGTGCCCAGAAACTATGGTCAGGGAACATAAAGGATTCTGTTTCAGGCAAGGCCGTTCCTTTTGCTTCTTTAAAAATTATTGATCAGGACCAACAGATTATTCAGACAGAAATTTCAAACGAAGACGGATCGTTTTTAATCCCTGTTAATGAAGATGTCACGAGTCTGCAACTTCTCATTGTAAGCTCAGAATTCGGATCTAAAACGGTTAGCCTTAAAGCCGATCAAACAAATGTTGGAACTTTGTTTCTTAATCGTGAAACATCTATAAAAGAGGTTCTGATCAACGCCAAAAAACCATTAATCAGAAGTAAAATAGACGGTTTGGTTTATGATATTCAGTCTGATCCCGAAAGCCGGGCGAAAAATGTGTTCGAAATGATGAGAAAATTACCTTACCTGTCCATAGATGCCAATGAAAATATACTTTTCAAAGGAAACCCCAATTTTAAAATACTCATCAACGGTAAAGAAACACAGCTTCTCAATACCAATGCAAAGGAAGTATTGAAAAGTATTGCTGCCAGCACCATTCAGAATATTGAGATTATTACCAATCCTTCCTCAAAATATGATGCAGAAGGAGCTTCAGGAGTCATCAATATCATTACCACAAAAAAAATGAATGACGGATATAATGCTGCCGTTACTTTTGGAACGAGATTTCCCAAACAGGAACAGAATCTGGGATTCTCTTTAAATGCGAAACATAAAAAACTGGGTATTTCTGTTTATGGTGGCGGTTTTCTGAGAAACAATCCTCAAATAGACTATCACAATCATCAGAATATGGTTTCCAGCAGGCTACAACAGGATGGAAGAACTTCAAACAAAGGCAGTGGTGGATATTTTAATGCGAATATAAGTTATGAAATAGACAGTTTACAATTGCTGAACGTACAGTTGGGTTCAAACATCTCCAACAGCAAGTCTCAGGATCTTCTGGATTCTTACTTTTATCAGCAGAATGTCCTTTCGGAAAATAATAATTCCAATAACCATTCTGAAAGCAAAGGGAAAGGTTTTGAAACGTCTGCCAATTATCAGATTGGTTTTAAGCATGATAAAAGCCAGCTTTTAACGCTGTCCTACAAATTCAATAGTTATGACTATGACATAATGGCTATTTCAGATATTCAGAACCTGATCCATCTTGTGTCAGACAGAATTGATCAGCATAACGCTAACCGGAACAGTGAACATACTCTTCAAATCGATTTTGTGAAAAATATAGAGAAAATAGCGCTCGAAACAGGAGTGAAAGCTATACTCAGGAAAAACAGCAGCGATTATACATCCGTACCGGAAAATGTAAATAATTCGGATAAATTCTTCAACAGACAAAATATTTATGGTGCTTATATTTCTGCGAAATTCTCTTTATTAAACTGGAATTTCCAGACAGGGGTAAGAGCAGAAAGTACTGCAACTGATGTGAATTTCACGGCCACCAATACCGGAGTTGATCAGAATTATTTCAATTTTATCCCGAATATTTCAATAGGGAAAACCTGGAAAGAGCATCACAGTATCAGTGTCGGCTTTTCCCAAAGGATCAAGAGACCTGGAATTATCCGTCTGAATCCATTTGTTAATCAATCTAATCCCTATTTTGAAATAAGTGGAAATCCCTACTTAAAATCTGTAGTGAACAACGATATCATGACCAGTTATTCCTATAATAAAAAAGTAAATCTGAATGTTGGACTTTCGTATTCCTTTTCCAATAAAATTGATCTGAAAGTTTCAACCTATAATCCCATGACGAATATTACAAAAACAACCTTTGAAAATTCGGGTAATGCAACCAGACTTGGACTTGATTATTATTTCAATTATCCGGTAACCAAAAAGCTGAATATAAGTATTAACGGAAATTCTGCCTTCTTTTTTATCAATGGAAAGGTGAATGATGTAAGTGTTGAAAATAATCTGTTTACGTACTACATCTATCTGTCTGCCAGTTATCAGTTCGAAAATAGCTGGACCGTCAGTTCAAATATGGAGATCAACAGCAAAATGCCCGCAGGTTTACAAAGTACGACCAATGCTTTTACCGGTTCGCTCTTCAGTATCAGTAAAAGTGTCCTTGCCCATAAACTTTCCTTTTCGGCCTTTATAAATAATCCGTTTAATACTTACAGAAAAGCAGTTACAGAAACTTTTGGCGACACATTCGGGCAGAATAATTATATCAGAGACTATTACAGGTCTTTCGGTTTCAATATCACGTATAAATTCGGAAGGCTCAAAGATGAAATAAAAACTCCCCAACGCAAAATAAATAATACCGATCTCGCTAATTAGTTGTCATATTTTTGTAAATCACTAACCGCAAAAAGAAAGGTTGGAACCGTTTTTGTTCTATACCTTTCACACTAAATACTGATATTATGACACCAGAAGACAATACCAACGAACAGAACAGAAAACTCGAAGAAATGGACTACAGTCCGAGTGAAGATATATTTAACAAGGAAAAGCATATTCCGCTCGATGGCGACGGAAATCCTATTCTGAATGAAGAAGACGATGATAAAATAGATAAGGGCCTCGATATACCCGGCACTGAAGATGATGACGATATGGAAGAAATAGGCTCTGAAGATGAAGAGAATAACTACTGGAGCCGCAGTGATAATGCGGATGATCACGAAGAAGAGAACGAAGATGTCATGCGGTAGTACTTAAGTCGTATGTATTGAAAATATTTTTTTTGTTAATAATTACACATATAACCAACTGTTTATCAGTTGGTTAATTTTTTATTTATGTTAACTTTAGATTTGTTACAGAATTTAACGGATTGAAATGATTTAACAAATTATTAGTTTTACCATAGTATTGTGATTAATTATTTTAAATTTTTCAATAGATGGTGAAACTTCTACAATTATTAATGTTATTTATTGTGGTTTTGGTTTTTTCTCAAACCCCGGGAGATGTAAAAGTAAAAGATGAATCAGGAAACGAAAGCTTTAATGTAACCTGCAATAACAATCTCGATGCCAATGGCTGTCTGGCTCTTCATGTAGAATATCCTGTGCTGAAGCAGACAACCAGCTACGAAGTAAGTTCGACACCTTATAATCCACCGGTTGCTCTGAATCAGGGAACGCCTGTGAATGCAGATTATGATGATCTGTTTGCATTGAAGCTGGATCTTCCTTTTAAATTTTGTTTTTTTAATCAGCATTTTGAGGCTCTTGTGATAGGTTCCAACGGGATGATTACTTTTAACGTTGATCAACTAGGGAATATCAATTATCCCAATGTACAGTGGCAGAATCCTAATCCCGGTCTTTCCAAAAATTCAATTTTCGGGGTTTATCACGACCTTGTTTTTTCTTCCGGAGATTCTTCCGAAATTTACTATTCTACGATTGGAAATGCACCGTACAGAAAATTTGTGGTCAGTTTTTATGAAGGCAGGGTAGCAGGCTGTACAGACCGCTCCTCTTCACAGATCGTCCTGCACGAGACCACCAATGTTATTGAAGTTTTTGTAGATAAAAAACTGACTCCGTGTCCGACCAGAAAATTTGAAAATGCCCTCATTGGAGTGATGAATGCAGACGGAACAGCAGGATACTCTCCTGCTACAAGAAATACCGGCGTATGGCAGGCTTCTCAGGAAGGCTGGAAGTTCAGTCCGCTGGGAAATAATATCGTTCCTGAAGTCACATGGACGGATTCTCAGGGCCAAACCGTAGGAACAGGAATTCAGACAACGCTTTGCCCTACACAGAATGAAACCTACACGGCCAATGTCAATTTTGCTATTTGCGGAAGCAGTACCCTTACTTTAACCGATGATTTTGCCGTTACATTTGATCCTTCTTATCCCGCAGCCAAAGATTATACCCGGAATTTTTGTGGAAATACACCTGTTACTGTTAATTTAAATAGTTTTCAATCCAATCTCACTTCGCAGAATCCTGCTAATTTTAATTTTACCTTTCATTCAACTCTGCAAAATGCTCAGAATGGCACGAATGCCCTTCCGGCATCTTACACCCTTACTGCCAATACGGTTTTATATGTAAGAATTCAGAATCCTAATGTTCCTGGATGTTTCAGGACCGCGGCTTTAACCCTGAATTTTCTAACCAAAAGTTTACTTAAAACCACTGTAGAAATTTGTGATACCAATAATGATAATGTAGAACCCAATTATAACCTTTCCCTGCTCAATAACGAACTTTTTCCGCCTGGAACTACAGGTACTTCCTATCATCCGACACAGGCCGATGCACAAAATAATACCAATGCAATGACCACGGCGAATATAACGACGGCTCTTAATCTTTGGATAAGGCTTCAGGACTCTGACTGTACCTATGTTTTAGGACCGGTACATTTTCAGTTTAAGCCCGGGGTTAATATTAATTCACCAATAAATTTTCCTTACACCATTTGTGATATCAATGCGGACAATAGCGAACCGTTTGATTATGTCCTGAATATCGGACCTCTAATAACCACCCAGCCAGGCGCGGTTTTTACAGCATATGAGACCTATGATCAGGCTGTAACAGGGACCGGAACGCCTTTGACGACGATAAGGGATGGAGTATATCAGGTTTTTATAAGAGTTCAAATCCCGAATGGCTGTTTTGCCGTTGTTACCGTTAATATGAATGTCACTTTTACAGAAATTGAGGCCAATGAAAAGAATGAATACATTTGCTTTAACGGAACGGATGATATCAGCATCAATCTTACTGCGCTGTCGGCAGGAATGCTTGTTGCGCCGCCTACCGTTCCGGTGATTGAATTTTACGATGATTATACCGCTGCTACTGCAGGAGTGAATCCCATCAGCCCGAATCAAATCATTACGACAGACGGAAGCCTCGTTATAAAAACCTACTTTGTCCGCTTTGAACAGTCCGATCTTTGTTATACGATCAGAGCAATTAACGTTAATCTGGTGCATCCTGTTATCATTAAATCTAATTTCCCGGTTTGTGATCCAAATCAGGATGGTACCGAAAATATACAGCTGTCTCAGTACTCCGCAGCCATTGTAGGGAGTCAGAATGCCACCACAGCATTTTACCTTACTCAGGCTGATGCACAAAATGGAGTGAATGAAATAACTACGCTCACAGTTACAGGAAACCAGCAGATTTTTGTTAAAATAAGCTCTTACAACTGTCATGAAATTTATCCTGTGAATTTCAGTCTCAGCGCCAATGCAGGCGTCAATTCAAATCTGAATATTTCCCTTACCAATATCTGTGATAATAACAATGACGGGTCGGAGATCTACAATTTACTTCTGGTTGAGCCACAGATTTACAGCGGATCGAATGCCACCTTCACGTATTATCTGGATTATGATATTGCGACCAACACATTTTCCAATCAGATCAATACCCCGGGACAGTTTCTGGTGACAGGAAATGCTACAGTCTATGTTAAAATTGAACTGAATAACAGCGAATGTTTTTCAGTAGCAAAAGTCAATATACAAATGACATTTCTGCCGCCCATCGTGTTGAATAATGCCGTACTGAATACCTGTGACAATAATTTTGATTTAAATGAAACCTTTCAGCTTGGTAATGCTGTCAGTCAGATGTTCATTCCAGCTCAAAACACACAGCCGCTTTCAGCAATGACCATATCGTACTATCTGACTGCTGCGGATGCCAGTGCAGGAAATCCGGCCACGCAGATCGGAAACAGTATCACTACAAATGTTTCTACATTAACGGTCTGGGCGAGATTCCAATCCAATACTACCGGGTGTTATTCCGTGGCCTCTATCCAGCTCAATACTTATTTTCCTCCTAAAGCGATCAGTACCACCATCAGTGTTTGTGATGAAAATTTAGATGGAAGTTATGAAGTGAATTTATTGAATTTTACCGGCTCGATGGTTAATATTCCTAATCCACTGAATACTTTTAGCTTTTATCTGACCCAGCAGAACGCCCAAAACGGAGTGAGCCCAATTCCGAATCCTTCCAATTATTCTGCGCAGCCTTTTCCTACTCAGATTTGGGTGAAAATTCAGAATATACCGGGCTGTGATGATATTGCGGTGATCAATTTTGTATTCGGAACCAAACTGACGCTTCAGAATCCGGGACCGTTCCAGCTGAACAATGTGTGTGATACAGGAAATGATGGAATTGAGAATGTCAATTTAACCCAGTTTGAACAGCAGATGTATACCGGTGCGAATGTAACGTTTACTTACTATTCTTCTCTGGCTGATCTTAATGCAGGAACCAATGCCATTTCGAATCCTTCCGCCTATTTATTTAATCAGAATACAGGGTCCAATACCATCTATGTAAAAGTAAGTGCTCCCGGATTTTGTTCCGAAAAAGCTGAAATCCGGCTGTCTTTAAAAAAGCCTCCGTTTTTCACCATACCTACGCAATACATCTGTCCTGAAGGCTCACTTACCTACACGGCAAATATTCAGGGGTACACGATTATCAGCTACCTTTGGAAAGACCCTGGTGGAAATACCATCTCCACTTCGGCAACGGTTACAGGAATTAAAATACCCGGTATCTACAGCCTTACGGTAACTTCCGACAATGGCTGTTCCTATACAGGAACTATGGAAGTGAAATATTTTGAAGTTCCGGTCATTCAGACTATTGGGATCAATGGAGGAGTCTGTACGGTCTTTGCCACGGGATCAAAGCCGATACTGTATTCTATAGACGGAATAACGTGGCAGACGAGCAATGTATTCAATAGTTTACCGGGAGAGATTATTACTTTTTATGTGAAATTTGAAAACGAAGAATGTATTGTAACCCATCAGGAATTGATTTTACAGATTAGCAATACCATTACACCCAACGGAGATGGCCGCAATGATAAATGGGTGGTGAGAAATCTTCAGATATTCGGGAGCAAAATGACCAATGCGAAGATCTTTGACCGCTATCAGACCTTATTGTTTGAACAAAATACAAATACCCAAATCGTATGGGACGGCACTTTAGCGGGACGGGCCATTCCTACTGCCAGCTACTGGTACGTCATTACTCTTCCAAATGGCAAAACATACTCCGGCTGGCTTCTCGTTAAGAATAACGATTAAATGATTTTTTATTAGCACTTTGAACATCCTCAATCTGAAAAGATGAGGGTGTTTTTTGATCTCTACAAATAAGTCAACATTACCCCACATCACCGCATCAAATTCCCTTGCCTATATTTCGTAATTTGAATATCTTTAAAACCTCAAACATTTTATTCTAAACATTGAACTTAAATAGCAATATGACATTTCAAGAACAGATACAGCAGGGAATTCCCAATCAGCTGCCACAGCCTAAACCCTACGAAACCAATATCAACCATGCCCCGAAGCGTAAAGAAATTTTAGGAGAAGAAGAGAAAAAGCTTGCCCTGAAAAATGCATTGCGCTATTTCGAACCTCAGTTTCATGCGGAACTGCTTCCTGAATTCAGGGAAGAGCTGGAGAAATACGGGAGAATTTATATGTACCGTTTCCGTCCGGATTATGAAATGAAGGCCAGAGGAATTGAAGAATATCCCGGAAAGTCTGAGCAGGCAAAAGCCATTATGCTGATGATCCAGAACAACCTGGATTATGCCGTAGCGCAGCACCCTCACGAACTGATTACGTATGGAGGGAACGGAGCCGTATTCTCAAACTGGGCCCAGTATCTGTTAACGATGAAATATCTGTCTGAAATGACGGATGAGCAGACTTTAACGATGTATTCAGGGCACCCGATGGGATTGTTTCCTTCTCATAAAGATGCGCCGAGGGTAGTGGTAACCAACGGAATGATGATTCCTAATTATTCCAAGCCGGATGATTGGGAGAAATTCAATGCCTTAGGCGTTACGCAATACGGACAGATGACTGCGGGAAGCTATATGTATATTGGTCCGCAGGGAATTGTTCACGGTACAACCATCACTGTGCTGAATGCCTTCAGAAAAATTAAAAAAGAGTCAAAGGGAGGACTTTTCGTAACTTCAGGATTGGGAGGAATGAGCGGGGCACAGCCAAAAGCCGGAAATATTGCAGGCTGCATCACGGTATGTGCTGAAGTGAATCCTAAGATCACCAAGATCCGTCATGATCAGAAATGGGTGAATGAGATTTATGAGAATATAGAGGAGCTGATCGATAGAGTAAGAAAAGCTCAGGAAAATAAAGAAACCGTTTCTCTGGCTTACCTTGGAAATATTGTTGAGGTTTGGGAGAAATTTGACGAAAAGAATTTAATAATAGATATCGGATCAGATCAGACGTCGCTTCACAATCCGTGGGCGGGTGGATATTATCCTGCCGGACAAAGTTTTGAGGAATCAAACAGAATGATGGCTGAGGAACCTGAATTGTTCAAAGAAAAAGTTCAGGAAACCTTACGAAGACACGCAGCAGCCATCAATAAACATACGCAGAAAGGAACCTATTTCTTCGACTATGGAAATGCCTTTTTACTGGAAGCTTCCAGAGCCGGAGCAGATGTAATGGCCGAAAATCCAACCTTAGGAAGAGAATTTAAATATCCAAGTTATGTTCAGGATATTATGGGACCTATGTGTTTCGATTATGGTTTCGGGCCATTCCGTTGGGTATGTGCGAGCGGAAAACCGGAAGACCTGCAGAAAACCGATGATATTGCATGTGCTGTATTAGAAGAGATGGTGAAAAACTCTCCGGAAGAGATCCAGCAGCAGATGAAAGACAATATCCAGTGGATCAAAGGCGCTCAGGAAAATAAACTGGTTGTAGGTTCTCAGGCGAGAATCCTTTATGCCGATGCAGAAGGAAGAATGAAGATTGCTGAAGCCTTCAACAATGCTATTAAAAACGGAGAAATCGGGCCTGTTGTGCTGGGAAGGGATCATCACGATGTTTCCGGTACGGATTCCCCTTACAGAGAAACGTCCAATATCTACGACGGTTCAAGATTTACAGCAGATATGGCGATTCACAACGTGATTGGTGACAGTTTCCGTGGGGCTACCTGGGTTTCTATCCACAACGGTGGCGGAGTAGGCTGGGGCGAAGTAATCAATGGTGGTTTCGGAATGCTATTGGACGGAAGTGCAGAGGCTGACAGAAGATTAAAATCCATGCTGTTCTGGGATGTAAACAACGGAATTTCCAGAAGAAGCTGGGCCAGAAATGAAGGCGCTGTTTTCGCCATTAAAAGAGCGATGGAAGCAGAACCGAATTTGAAAGTGACGCTGCCGAATTTTGTGGATGAAGATTTATTTTAAAACCTTTAGATATAGAAAAACCTGCCGTGAGGCAGGTTTTCGTTTTATGATAGTGCGGATTTGTTTTATTTAAAGCTTTTTTCTAACAGTTTTTTATCATTTTCACTGAGCTTCTCATATTCTTCAATTGTCATTCCTAATCTTTTCAAATTTCTACTTATATACATATTGACTTCATCAATAACTCTTTGAGCATCATCAATCAATGCTTGATATTGAAGATCGATTAACTTACTCAACAATAAAGCTTCAGCAGCTTTATAGTGACTTACAAAATCTTCCTTATTCTTAAAACCATAACGAAGAGTGTTTATGGTCTTTTTATCTCTTTCAACATTAAATGCATCATAATATTCTGTGAGAGGTTTCATAAGAACTTTCTGCATTGTTTTGTTGTTAAAATCTTCTAGTTTTAAAACATCGTCAATAGCAGATTTTAAAACCTTTCGAGCATTTTGTAAATATTCAACTTTATTATCTTGGATATTATATTTTTGTAGTTCTAATGTCAAAGAATCTGTTCTAATACTTCGTTTATTTAAAGTTTCATCAACATTTTGTCCATAGGAAATTCCAAAAAACATACTGAGTAGTGAGAAAATAAAAATTCTTTTCATTTATAAATATTTTTACTAAATGATTCCTAGTCTATTTCCAAAAAATCCGCCAAACTTTCAGGAAATATATTTGTTTCAAATTCATTTTTAGCCATTAAAATGTTCCATATTGCTAAACTATTTTTATCATTAGAATCATATCCAATAACTTCTTCTAAATTTTTATGATTAAAGTGAATCTGATTCTCAATCGAACTATTTATAAGCTTCCAGTTAGTTGTAAGTATACCTTTTTCAGTCGGATTTCTGGTTTGTCCATTACTATTACGATAGATGTCACTTTCATGAAATTGGTCAAGAGTTTCAAAAAAGTAAATTTCTTCCTTATTGTTATTATCTAAATCCCAATCATTAATTAAATAAAAATTAATTCCAAAATGTTTACAAAGATCTGCTACCAAAAAAGCAGTTGCTTTTCCATGATGAACTGCTATTGAAATATTTTTAAAGTTTAAAAATGCTTTTGAATAATTAATATTACCAGTTACATCATAAGCTTTCTTTTCGACTATGAAGTTATAGGTTAAAAGATCATTGGGTCCTTCGACTAATAAAATTTTCCTACTAAATAAAATTTTATTAATATTTGGCTCAACAGATTTTATAAAGCTATTAAAATTTTCAATTGAAATTATTGGAGTATGGGTTGGCGAAAATTCATCTAGGTTATTATATTTAACAACAGTTTTTTTATCATCTTCATCAAATTCTAACCTAATAATGCTTTTAGTGTCAAAAATGTCAATCATTTTGTCTGAGTGAGTTGTATAAATAACTTGATGTCCATTTTCTGCTAATTGACATAATACCATTTTATAAAAATATTCTTGATGATTTTCGTGCAAAAAACTCTCAGGTTCTTCAAACAGAAATAGACATTTATCTTCAATGTTACTTTCTGCAATTGATTGAATAACCGCCATAACAAACATCGATATGTATCCATCTCCTAATTGGTTTATCGGTAAAAGTTTTTCATTATTACCATTAAGGCCAATTTTAAATAGCATTTGTAAAAATATATCGTCATAGTTAGGCACACCAAACTCAATGTAACAATTATTATTTCTTAAGTTATTTATGTAGTTTAATCTAATATTTTCTATAAAACCGCTTAAACTTGTTTCGTTTAAGATATTATGAGTTTGTTCTGTAATATTTTGTATGAAATTCTCTCTTCTTGCATTAATTATAGGATCAGAGTCAATTAATTTTTTTATATGTTTTGATAAAAAAGAAGTTAAAGTGCCCCAACTAGATTTTTTAATAGCTATTTCATCTTTAATATTATGAAAATTGATGTAAAAAATATTGTAGTGTTTATTCGCTCCAAAAAATGACTTACTTACTGAGGACTTAATTTCATTTTCAATCATTTCCGTTTTAATGGTATATTCTCCTGCAATTGTTTGAGGCCCGAATTGATTTTCACCGTAAGGAGATGCTTCAATTCTAGTCTTTATTTCTATTTGATTTTCCAGATCTAAATTATGTAAATCTAAAAGTTCAAACGATTTGGAATTAACAAATTTTTCTCCTATTCCATAAAGAATAGCATTGATCATATTTGTTTTTCCCGAATTGTTATACCCTATGATTGATACGGGTTTACCATAATTGCTAACTGGAAAATCAAATGTTTGAGCATTTTTAAAACTTCTAAAATTGCTTATTCTAAGTTTGGAAAGTCTTATATATGACATGGTTTAATTTTGTTTTCAAATATACACAACATGAATTATTTATAAATATGGTTTTCCGTAATCTAAAACATCAAATCCTTGCCATAACCCAACCAACTCCTCCCCAGCTCAGAGCAGTTACCAAAACAAACCACTGTAGCCCTCCGGAACTTTAAAACAAGTGTGCTTGTAATCTCCGGAGGACTCCACAAGTCTCCCACAACTTCAACAAAACCTCCACCCAACTCCAAACATTTATTTCTAGCTTATTTGTCACATTACAAGTTTTTTATATATTTAAATCCAAAACCAAAAACACAAACAAATGAAAATTTCACTCACCAAGCTGAGCACTAAAGAACTTGCGACTTTAGCTCAGAGAATTATTTCCAGTTCTCAATCCGGGAATATCCTGTAATTACCAATCATCCTCTTGTGGCAGCTTTGCAGACTTCTTATGCAGAGTACGACGGAGTGTATACCAAGCAAATCTATAGCGGAAAAGGAAAAGATGTAGCGGCTTCATTGGATCTGGAAGAAGCTTTTACGGCAGCCCATCTTTTGCACGCCGGAAAACTGGTTCCTATACATTATAGTTTATTCGAACATGAGAAATTTTATCTTCCCAAAAAGTTTGATCAACAGGATCTGCAGAGACTTTTTGAGGAAATAGGACAGCAATATATAATTCTAAAAGACGGTAAAATCCTTGATGAATCTGAGAATAATCTGCGGTTATCATAACCGCTAAAAATAAAGCTGTAAAAGACTTTGTCACCTGATGATTTGTGACAAAGTTTTTTTATTTTTATTCAAAACTATCTAAAGTGTTATTACCACAAATATGAGAAAATATATTTTAGCTGTGATATTGGGATTTTTACTCTCAGGTCCTGTTTCAGCTTGTCTTAATGGGGATACTAAACTGTTGGCCACCGGTGAAATGCTGTTTGAAGATCATGAAGGATATGTACCTTACGGACATGATTTTGGAGGGGAGCAGCGTTTAAAAGAATTGTTAGTGAGACTTGAAAAAGGATATAAGGAAACTAAAGATATAAATTACCTGTCAGATCAGGGGTATGTTTTGATTTTACAGGGGAAATACCAGAAAGCAGTTGATTTATACAAAAAAATTGAATCTATGACTCCCGGGAGATATTCTACAGCTTCCAATATGGGAACCGCTTATGAATTGCTGGGAAATGATAAGGAAGCTTTACGTTGGATTGAAAAATCGGTGGAGATCAGTTCGAAATCTCATCTTTATTCAGAATGGATTCATGTTAATATTTTAAAGGCTAAACTTAAAGGCGAAAAATATTTTACTTCCCAAAATTTGATCAAGACTGATTTTGGAAAAGAAGATATTCCGAAATCAACATTGAACGAAGAAAATTTGGAGATCCTTAGAGAGCAGCTTTATTATCAGTTAAATGAAAGGATATCTTTTGTACAGCCTAAAGATAAAATAGTGGCTCAGCTTCTTTTTGATCTTGGAAATATTTCTTATTTGCTGGCAGATAAAGATGGTGCCCGGGAAAATTTTGAAAAGGCAAAGGAATATGGTTTTGATGATCCTATTCTGAAAATAAGAACTGAACTTTATAATCCGCCTATTATTGATCACACAAAAAAGGAAGTTAAAAAAGAGCTGAAATTTCAAACGAAACAGGTCAGAAGATCCCAACTTATAGGGATTGTTATTTCTGTTTTTGCCCTCATGTTTTCAGGACTGATTGTTTTTATTTTCAGAAAGAAGATATTCCTAATGCTTAAATAGAATTATATTGAAAAGATATATAACCCAAATTAGTAACAAACAACTTGTCTTAGTTTCAGAAGATCAAAAAGAGATTGGGAGGATTGTAGAACTCAATAAGTTCTTTTCTTCAGGACATTATATTATTTTCAATTCCAGAAGCTACGATATAAAAAATGTAGGTTTTCTGAAGAATGATGCAGAACTTTTTAATTCCAAAGGCGTCATTTATTTTACAGACTTGGGAAAAGAAAGAATCATTAAGTCCGGAGCAGATGTTAGAATTTATAATTTCAAGTTGAGTAAAGCCAATCAGCTATTCGAGAAAGGAAAACTGTTGATAGAAATAATTACCGAAGAGAAAAAGAAACTTAAATATCCCACTTATCACGTTGAACTTGATGAATCGGTTGATGATTTACTGGCGTTGTTTTTCTTACATTATTCTACGCAGGAGTTTAGTTCTATTGGTGGAGATGGGGATTAGATATTGGTGAAATTATAGAGAACAGTGGCGAGAATGGTATCCCTCCGAATGGAAGTGTGAAAATGGTTAAAGAAATATCGCGCAGATTTTGCAGATAGTGCTGATTCTTTTATTGGCTGCTGATCTAAACCTTATAGGTTTTTAAAACCTATAAGATTTGATGGTAATAATTATTGAAAAGGAATTTTTCTGTTGGAAAAGAGCAAAGACGCAAGGCATTATAAGCTATGTGAATATTTAAGACGCAAGAAAATCGAAGATTTTCAGCTAGGAGAATGGGGTGAGATTGCTTCGTCGCTTTGCTCCTCGCAATGATGGCGGTACTCAATTTTATCGGAGATAAAATCTTTGCGCCTTACAACGTATTTTTGTCATAAAATTTGTGTCTTTGCGCTGTTCCAACTAGAAAACTGTTTTCTGCTTTGTTGGACAGTCGCAATGGTACAAAGTTTTTAAGCTGTATAATATTTGAGGTGCAAGAAAATCCAAGATTTTCAACAAGGCTGAAATGTTCCAACATAAGTATTTCAAGATAACCTTTCCAACCTTTCCCATCATTCCCGTATCTCTATATAAAAAGAGACTATGAAAATCACCATACCAAAACCATGTCATGAAAACTGGAATGCCATGACACCCGAAGAAAAAGGAAGATTCTGTTCCGTCTGTTCCAAAACCGTACGGGATTTTACCGTTGCTTCGGACCGGGAAATAATAGAAGCTTTTTCTGATCCTTCAGAGGATATTTGCGGAAACTTTTATGAATCTCAGCTGAACAGAAATCTGCAGTATTCTTATCTCAATTCATTATTTACAAAGTTTGCGGTCGGTTTTATATTGACAACAGGAGGGTTTGTTTCCGTAAATGCTCAGCAAAATACGGTCAAGGATACTTTAAAGACAGAAGAGATAAGAGAAATTGTATTTTCTGGATTTAATAAGCAGAAAAACCAAAAATTATTGGGAGCTGTTTCAATCATTCCGGGAAATGCTTTAAACAACACTAAAGAAGGCAGCGCAAAAGAAATCCAGCCGAAAGTGCAGGGATTAATTATTAATCAGATGCCGGAGAATCGTCAGGATAGAACACCGATTAGAATCGGAGGCGCACATGCTACTATGAGAGACGATCAGAAGCCTTTGGTTGTGGTGAATAAAAAAATAATCAGTTTTAAGGACCTTCAGGAAATAGATCCGAATATTATAAAAACGATGAATGTTCTGAAAGGTGCTTCTGCCACTGCAGTTTACGGCTCACAGGCCCAAAATGGTGTCATTGTCATCACCACAAAAAAGAAAGGAAAGCTGAAAAAGTAATGAGCTCCGGCGATCGAAGATCGCCGAAGCTCATTTTAAATTATTACAAAAGCAAAAGCTTATTTTTTCACAGCTGCAATCGCCGCTTCATAATTCGGTTCCTGCGAAATATCAGCAACCTGTTCTTCATAAATGATTTTTCCAGAAGGATCGATTACCACAACAGCTCTGCTTAAAAGACCTTTCATCACAGAGTCTGTGATTTCCACGCCATACGTTTTACCGAAATCTGAACGGAAATCTGAAAGCATCACTACATTTTTGATTCCCTCAGCACCACAAAATCTTTTCTGGGCAAAAGGAAGATCCTTAGAGATACAAAGAACAACCGTATTGGGAATACTCGCTGCATCTTCATTAAAATGATGGACAGATGCTGAACAAACACCTGTATCTACACTTGGAAAAATATTCAGGATCAAGTACTTTCCTTTGTAAGAATCAAGCGTCTGATCTTTCATCGTAACGTCTGTAAGCGTAAACTTCGGAGCTGCTTTATTCACTGCCGGCAGTTTGGCGTAAGTATGGACCGGTTTTCCTCCCATCAGAACAGTATTCGCTGTTTTGCTATTTTGAGCGAAAATAAATGCTGAGAAAAACAATAAGGTGCTGAAAGCTAATTTTGAAAACATGAAATTTTATTTTCAGTAAAATTATTCATTTTTTCAGTACCGGACATTAATTTTAATTCAAACACCCGCCAAATAGAACAAATCTATCAACCGTCTGTTTTTAAAACCAATTTTAACGGCTACCTTTATTCTGTTTAATTTTAGAATGACACTCAATTATCAAAAAATAAAAATTTATGGATTCAGTCAATAAGCCGTTATTTCAGGATATTTTTAAAAGTGAAAGCGAAATCCCGGAAGAATTTAAAGTGCAGGAGATTCATCAGAAAGTATATCTTCTCAATGGAGAACTGGTAGAATGGAAAGGGGAGGTTCAGGAGATTTACTCGCCGGTCTGCATTCCTACAGAAAACGGTCTTGAGAGAAAACTGCTGGGAAGTATCCCGAATATCAGCCCTAAAGAAGCGATGGAAGTTCTTGAAGCTTCCGTTAAAGCCTATGATAATGGCCTGGGAGAATGGCCGACTATGTCTGTAGAAGGACGTATTCAGTGTATGCAAAAATTTGTTTATCTGATGATCGAGCAGCGTGATCTTGTGATTAAACTTTTAATGTGGGAAATCGGGAAAACTTTGGCAGATTCTACCAAAGAATTCGACAGGACTGTAGATTATATCAACCAGACTATTGATGCCCTGAAAGACTTGGACAGAGAATCCTCCCGTTTCCAGGAAGCTGAAGGAACCATCGCACAGATCAGAAGAGCTCCGCTGGGCGTTGTGTTGAGTATGGGACCATTTAATTATCCTTTAAATGAGATCTTCACGACACTGATTCCCGCACTGATCATGGGAAATACCATTTTGTTTAAACTTCCAAAGCATGGTGTTTTGGCTCATTATCCATTACTGAACGCCTTTAAAGAAGCCTTCCCGAAAGGAACCGTCAACACGCTTTACGGCAAAGGTTCAGAGATCATTACTCCCATTATGGAAAGTGGAAAAGTAAATGTTCTGGCCTTTATCGGATCCAGCAAGGTAGCCAACGGACTGAAAAAACTGCATCCTAAAGTAAACCGTCTCCGTGCTATTCTGAGTCTTGATGCCAAAAATGCAGCCATCGTAACTAAAAACGCAGATCTGAATGTAGCCGTAAGCGAATGTATTTTGGGGGCATTGTCATTCAACGGACAGCGCTGTACCGCATTGAAACTGATCTTTGTTCAGAAAGAAATTGCCGAAGAATTTACCCAAAAATTAAGTGCTGCTGTTTCTGCATTGAAACCAGGGCTTCCATGGGAAAAAGATGTAAAGGTGACACCGCTTCCTGAAGTGAATAAACCACCGTATCTGAAAGAATGTATTGATGATGCTTTGGCTAAAGGTGCGAAAGTTTTAAATGAAAACGGAGGATTTACAGAAGAATCTTTTGTCTTTCCTGCTGTAGTCTTTCCGGTCAGCAGTGATATGAAACTGTATCACGAAGAGCAGTTCGGTCCGGTCATTCCGGTGGTCCCGTTTGAAGATATTGAAGAACCTATCGATTATCAGGTGAATGCATCGCATGGAATGCAGGTGAGTATTTTCAGCGAAGATCCTCAGGAAGTTTCCAGGCTGATCGATCCGTTTGTGAATCTGGTAAGCCGTGTTAATATCAACTGCCAGGCACAGCGTGGTCCGGATGTTTTTCCGTTCACCGGAAGGAAAGACAGTGCGGAAGGAACGCTATCTGTTTTTGATGCCCTTCGTTCATTTTCTATCCGGTCGCTGGTGGCTGCAAAACTGACAGATTCCAACAAGAAACTGCTGAATACCATTGTCAGAGAACACGATTCTAATTTTTTAAGTACAGACTATATTTTCTAGGCAGATTTTTCGGATCTACTTAACATAAAATAATAATCCTCATTAAATTTCTTTATTTTTTGAGGATTTTGTATTTTGACACGTGGAGTTTTTAGTTTTTGTGTTAAAATTGTAGTATTTACTTTTAATACTGCTGTACGAGTAGAGTTTCGAGCATGTCTTTAATGGAAAAAGAATTTTTAGAGAAAATTGAAAAACACAAAGGTGTTATTTTCAAGATCTCTAAAATGTATATGGACGATCAGGATGATCAGAATGATCTTTATCAGGAGATCATTTACCAGGCCTGGAAATCATACGGCGATTTCCAGAGGAGAAGTGACTTCTCTACATGGCTCTACCGGACTGCGCTTAATACGGCGATTGTATTTCTGCGTAGCGAAAAAAAACGTAGTTTTATACAAAATCAGGGGATAGAAGATCTTGTTGTTCCGCAAGAATCCTATAATGATGCAGATGATAGAAATATGAAGCTGATGTATGAAGCGATCCACCAGCTCAGCCCTATAGACAAGGCGCTTATTTTTTTCTTTTTGGAAGATTTCCCCGGCAAAGAAATTGCCCGCCAGCTGGGAATCACAGAAGTGAATGCCCGAGTAAAAATGAACCGGGCAAAAACAAAACTGAAGGAAATCATTGAAAAGCAGAAGAGCGACAAGATTTAAAGCAAAACAAATGGAGTTAGAAAATTTTAAACAACTTTGGGATAAAGACAACGGGCAGAATCTGCCTGAGATTTCTCTTGAGAAACAGCGTGAAATTCATTCGCCCATGCGGATGCTGAAGATTAATATGCAGACAGAATTCTGGCTGATGGTCGTCACCCTGCCTATGCTTTTAATAGGGTTTCCGTTTGCTTCCGGAGATACCAATATTGTGATTATATCGGCATTTGTCGTCGTACTCACGCTTGCTTTTATCATTTATTTTTATTCCCGTTTTCTCAAACTTTATAAAATGCTCTGTAACAGCAGTATCAACACAAATTATGATCTGTTTAACCTTAAAACACAACTTTTAATATCGAAAGAAATCTACATTTCCTATTATATTTCCTACATTCCTCTGGCTTTCCTGCTGTCACTTATCAAGATCAACTTTCACTTTGAAATACAGTATAATCTTGCCATTTTCGGGATTAGCTTTCTCATTACGCTCATGCTGGTATGGTTTATCATCAGATATTGGATTTACTATATGTATGGACGTTATATAGAGGATGTTGTGCGTTTGGTGGATGAACTGAACGGCCTGGAAATAGAACCTAAAAAAGAGAGAAAAAACTCATGGTTTGAACGTTCTCAAAGATTTTTTATGAATAAGTTGGGACTCCAGGGAAATATTCTGAATACTGTAATATGGTTTGTTTCGGTGTATATTTTTATCATCATATTTCTGACTCTGGTGCTTCTGATTTTCATTATCATCGGTGTGAAACTTCATTTTATTGATCTGCAAACCCTTATGAAAGCGCTAGACAGGCTGAATTAATTTTCTCTGTACATCTTCCATCTTCAAACTTTCTGATATTTTTAAAAATACAAATACAGTCCTGGTGAATTTTCCGCCAGGATTTATTTTTTTTTTAAATAATAAATAAAGGATGCGATTATTGAAAACAAGCAGTACCAAAGGGTTCACAAAGCTTACGGAAAAATGAAAAAATATATTGTGGGTTTTTAATTAAAATTTTTCCCTAAATGGTGTAACATTTTTGCTTTTTTTCTACTAACTATTAGAAATATAAAATGTTAGTGTCCAATTCGGACTTTGACTGTTCAAATTTTTAACTGACTGTTCAATTAAGATATAAGCCATTCATGAGTAGGTTTATAGATTAAAATTAATTCGTACAAAAACTTTGTTTAACTGAAGCATAAGTTGGAGTAAACTAAAAAAAACACACAATGGGGCCCTGCAGGAAATTTTCTGTTGGGTTTTTTTTTGTTCTGCTAAATTTTTTTTCTGAAAATTTTCAATGTTATGAAGATTATTTTATTTATTCGCGGATTACAGCTTTTTTTTTAATGAAATACAAAATAAAATAAGATAAATTTAAAAATTATGTAACATTTTTTGGCTTTCTCTACTAACTGTGAAATACCAAAAAAACAACGTAAAATGAAAAGAATAACTACTTTCGCCCGTACACTGGCTTTTGCTATGGTGGTAGGTTTTGCTCCGGCAGCTTTAATGAACGCTCAAAACAAAGGTAGAACTGAAATATCAGTAAAAGAACTTCCAAAAATTTCCGGAACTTCCGTGATGGGAAATTTTAATGCCGATTTCAGCGGGCTGAATGTTTCATCAGATTTTTTAGTCAATCATTTAGGAGAATGGCTCGGAACGGGAAGCGATCATTCCTACAAGCTTCTCAAGCAGACTAAGGATGAATTGGGAATTAAGCATGCCGTGTACGATCATTACTATAAGGGAGTTAAGGTCATGGATGATATGATCCTGCTGCATGAGAAGAATGGAAAATTAATATATGTGAACGGTGAGATCATTACGGATATTAATCTTTCCCCAAACCAGCAGCCCACTTTACAGAAAGTACGTTCAATCATTGCTTCAGATCTTAAAGCAAGCGGTAAAATTACGATTTCAGGTATCGAGGAAGTCATCACAAAAGTGAGTAACGGAAGAAAAGCT
Source organism: Chryseobacterium sp. OV279 (assembly GCF_900128945.1). Lineage (GTDB taxonomy): Bacteria > Bacteroidota > Bacteroidia > Flavobacteriales > Weeksellaceae > Chryseobacterium. The sequence goes on from NZ_FQUD01000001.1 coordinate 1,653,318, forward strand.
GTTATGTACCATTCTTCTAAGGTAGAAGCTTTATCCATGAAACCTTTGCAGGCCTATACGTATTATATAGACAATGCTTCAGGAACGGTTGTGAAGAAAAATTCAAGAATTCATGATGCAGACGCACCATCTACAAGTACTACTTACTACAAAGGAAACCAGTCGATAACTGTTGATTCATACAATGGGCAGTTCCGCCTTAAAGACAATGCCAGAAACATTCATACGCTTAATGGGACAACGCTTGATATTGATACCATCAACGGTGGAATTATTAATGTTCAGGAATATATTAATCCTGTTGCAGATTATACCGCTGTAGATACAAAACCGGCAGTGGAAGTTCATTGGGGAATGAAGAATGCCTATGATTATTACATGGCCCGCCATAACAGAAACAGCTATGATGGAAACGGCGCCAAAATAGATAACTATTACAATTTTGATTTTGGAGGCCTTACAGGAGGAGCAAATGCAGCGGCGCTTGATACTCCTTTGTATGGAGGAATTGTATGTATGCTTTATGGGAACGGAAAAATCCTGGGTGGATTGCTGACCCTGATGAATCCTGTAGTAGGAATAGACGTTGCCGGGCATGAATATTCCCATTTGATTATAGGAAGAAATGGTCTGGGCGGTTTGAATTATGAGGCTGAATCCGGGGCTATCAATGAATCTATTGCCGATATGTTTGGAACGGCGATAGAATTTTATTCCGGAACCACTGCCAACTGGACTATCGGAGAGGGAATTCCTACAGCATCATTTTTAAATCCATCTCCCAGCCCGTACATGAGAAGTATGTCTGACCCGAATAATGTAAATCCCGGTCCTCAGCCGGATACCTATAACGGAACCTATTGGGCGAGTACGGCCAATCCTACAGTTGATAACGATCACGGAGGTGTGCATACCAACAGTGGTGTGGGAAATTACTGGTTCTATCTTCTTTCGCAGGGAGGTTCAGGAACCAATGATATCGGGAATGCATTTAATGTAACAGGAATTACGATTGATAAAGCGGAAAAAATCATCTACAGAGCTTTAACCACTTATATGACTCCCAATACCACCTATATGGATGCTTATAATTTCACCAAGCAGGCTGTAACAGATCTTTATGGTGCTTCCGGCAATGAACAGCAGCAAAATGTAAAAGCATGGTACGCGGTAGGAATTGGAAATGGTGCATTACTGGCAACCAATGAAGCGGGCAGACCTCAGGATGGATTTACAGTGTATCCAAATCCTGTAAAAGACGGTGTCTTTACAATAGAAAGCAGCAAAAACAGTGCATCTGCAGAACTTTATGACAGTTCCGGAAGATTGATTAAAACAGTACAGAAACTGAATAAAGGAAACAATAAGATATATGTCAACGATCTTCAGAAAGGTATTTATCTGTTGAAAATTGTTTCTGAAGGGAATGCTGTTCCCGCTAAAAAAATAATTATAGAATAATTTTTTTTTTGAATAGAATGATATCCGGTAGAAAATTTTCTGCCGGATTTTTTTATTTTTAAGAAATAGATGTGACATTTTTTACAATGAAAACTAACTCTAAAGAGTCCAATACTATGAACTCATTAGAGCATGAATTTTTTTAGACAAAATAGAAAAGCATAAAGGAATCAATCCGCCAGCTGAATTCCATCGATAAAGCTTTTATTTTTTTATTATCTGGAAGATTTTTCAGTCGTTATATAGTTTATTCCATGGCCTGAGCCAATCAGTGAAGTAAAAGCCGCCGTAATCCTGATCAGTTGAGTGACGGTAGGACTCTTTGCACTGTATCTGATGGGACAGTTCCGGTTCAACTGGTATTACGGAAGATATATCGTACATATCGAAGATTTGTTGAAGGAATTGAAAAGATGAAAATAGTTTCGACGGGCTGAAAGCCCGCCGAAACTATTTTATAAAACTATTGAAGTTCTTTTTCTTTTGCAATTTCATTTTTCACCCAATCCAGCTGCGGATCTTTTTTATCGATAATATCCTGCATGCTTTCAGTAATCGTAATATCTGGTGCAACTCCTTTTTTCGTATTCAGGAAATCAATATTGGGCTGTACCAGCAGTAAGCCGATAGGAAGATTGATCTTTGAATGGGGAAGTTTCTGGTAAGAATAGAATCCTGCTACAGTTCCGTCATTGGCACCGCCGGTTTCTTCACCTACGAGAATTGCGCGTTTATCATATTTCAGTTTTGCCGTAATGATAGAAGAAGCTGAAAAACTTCCGCCGTTGATCAATACAAAAACCTTCCCCTGAAATGCATCTTTATTGGGTTTCGTAGGCTTGTCGGCTTTCATTTTATAATACACCTTTCCGTCTTTTTTATAAGTACTGAAGGTTTGTGCAAAAACATAAGTCGGATAAGCCAGACTCTTAAAAGCGTATTGGAAAGGGGTGCTTTTTCTGAAATAATTTGTTTTTAATGGAGTAATTCTGGAGGTAAGCTGTGATGGCTTTATCAGCACATACGGTTCCGGAGCCAGATAAGAATACAGGTTGTTGATCTCATGCAGTGATCCACCGTAGTTATTGCGGACATCTATAATAAGGTACTTAGCTCCCGCGTTTTTTATTTTTGCAAATGTTTCTTTGTAAAACTTATCGGAATAATCCCTTGAAAAACTCTTTACTTTAATATAGGCAGTCGTGCTGTCCTTATCCAGGAACTTAAAATTTCGGTTATAAGAATTACTGGAAGCTACATAATCATTGACCTTCTTTTCAGGCGTTCTTTTTTCCAGTTCCTTGTCTTTATCCAGATCATTTTTAGATTTGGATTCACGGTGTAGGGTATAGGTTTGTTTTTCACCATTATACAACGTTTCTATAGAAGCAGTGTCTTTAAATCCGTGTTCTGCCGTATAAAAATTAAAAAAAACATCCTTCAGAAAGTAAGACTGAAAAGTGGTATTGTATCCGTCGCTGCTAATCAGTTCGCGGTATTTTTTCACATAATCAGAGACAGGAACTTTATTAATGGAAAGGATTTCAGTTCCGGGCTTTATATTTTCGATCGAATCTTTATTCTGAATAATAAATAAATGATCATCCTTCACATAATACTCAAAACGGCTGAACATTCCTTTTTTATGCTCAAGGGATTTGATTTGTCTTTTAGTGAATTTTTTTCGTGGAATTCTCAAGGCAAGATGACCTTCACGGATGTCAGCGATCACAGGCTGCAGTTTAAAATAAAACTGAAGCGGAGTCAAAGATTCGTCAATGGTCCCTTTAAGACTGTCAAATTTACGGTCAAGTTCCGGCTTGGAAATATACCAGTAAAGTTGGGGATGCATCTGCTGAAGCTTTAGGTAGGCGTAATCTACGTCTTCCTTAAGCTCGTCGGGACCAATACATGTAGCTCTTTGTTCATTGTGCCTTCTGATAGATGTACATGAAGAGAGTGCCGCTGCCAGCAGTATTATCGAATAATTTTTCAATCTGTTTTGAATTTTTTTTCAATCCGCTAAGTTAAAAAGTTTAAGATTATTACGGTTCAAATAAGTAATAAATTATTCAGAAAGCTTTATAAATTAAGTTAAAAAATCGTGGAATTTTCCATGTGAGATCAAAAGTCAATACCTTTGAGGCTTATTTTGATGCAGATGCTATACTTGATTTTAATCGCCGTTCTTTTAGTGATCATTTATTTTTTAGTGATGAACCTGCCCGCTTTCGGAGCAGCACCCAAAGGCAAAAGACTGGAGCGGATAAAACAGTCAAAACTCTATAAAAATAAACAGTTCCGGAACATCAGTCATACACCTTCCATTACCGAAGGTTACAGTACGATGAAAGTTACATACGATTTTGTTTTAGGGAAAAAACATCCGCTATTGAAGCCTTTGAAAAATATTCCTGCTATTCATACAGATTTAAAAAGTATCGGAAAAGATCAGGATGTCTTTATCTGGCTGGGACATTCATCTTATTATCTGCAAACGGATGGTGTTTCTTTTTTGGTAGATCCAGTGCTGAGCCTTTACGGTTCACCCTTCAAATATTTTAACAAGGCATTTAAAGGTTCGGATCTTTTTAAACCGGAAGATATTCCTGATCTGGATTATCTGGTCATTACGCATGATCATTTCGACCATTTGGATTATCCCACAGTGAAATCGATTAAAAATAGAACCAGTAAGGCTATTGTACCACTCGGAGCGGGTGCTCACCTCGAAAGATGGGGCTATGCTGAAGAAAACCTGATCGAAGAGGAATGGGGCGCACAAGTGCTTTTAAAAAATAATCTGAAAATTACTTTTACACCGGCAAGACATTTCTCCGGACGGAAAATAAAACAGAACAATACCCTGTGGACTTCCTATGTTCTGGAAACTCCAACAAAAAAAATATTTCTGGGTGGTGACAGCGGATACGATTCCCACTTTAAAACGATAGGTGAACAATTCGGGCCTTTTGATTATGCTATTCTTGAAAACGGGCAGTATGATGAAGCATGGCGCTACATCCACGCGCTGCCTGAAGATGTGATCCAGGCAGCCGTTGATCTTAAAGCTCAGCATAGTATTCCTGTTCACTCTTCAAAATTTGCGCTGGCTCTTCACCCGTGGAATGAGCCGCTGCAGAAAGTAACAGGCCTAGGAACAGAGAAAGGGCTCAGTATCCTTACCCCAATGATCGGGGAAGTAGTGGATATGAAGCGTACCCACCATCAGTTCAGCAACTGGTGGGAAGACTGATTCAGGCATGCCAGATATCTTTGTACCGGGCTGGATGATTTTCAAACTGCTGGCGGACAAAATCACATTCCGGATCTACCAGAAGGTCTTTTTCTTCAGAGTAACGGACCAATTCATCCAGAAGCATTTTGGCATATCCGTGGCCTTCACGTTCTTCAATAATTTTTGTGTAATAAACGATCAGCAGCCTTCCGTCAATTTTTATCGACATATATCCTGCCTTTTCTCCATCCAGTAACAGTTGCAGTTCATCCTGATAAGGAGATATTTCAAACTTTATATTTTCCATAATCATTAAAATTTGATTGTGTTAAAAAATGATTGGCTTCATTGAATTGATAAAGCAATCTAACAGTCCCGCGACATTACAAACCTTACGGATGTATACTTCTCACTCTTAAAATTACAAATTAAAATAATACAAAACATGAGTTTTTGGGAAACTTAACGAAATTTTAGCAGAATGCACAAGTAAGAGAGTTCGAGAGTTCGAGAGTTTTTGAGTATGATGATGTATGGAATTTTTATCTGTTTATGAATCGTTTATCGCTTATTATTGAGTGTTTTAAATGTGTGTTTTAGATAAAAAACAAGGTCGTTTTTGTAATTTTTAACAAAGATTGTGAAGATGTATTGCAAACTTGGCATTTTAATTGACTATGCTAAAACAGTTAATCAAAAAAAGGTACTAAAGATGAAAAAAATAATGATAGCATTAATGCTTGTTGGCACATTTGGCCTCAGCTATGCACAGTCAGATTATTATAATGATTATAGAAGAAGTATTTCGGATGTGAACTGGCAATCCGTAGCAGCTGAGCTTTTGCTTTCTGTGGCACAGACCAATCAATTGAATGCTTTAAATGACAGATACCGCGATTATGACTCCTGGAACAGGGCTTATGTAAGCCAGCCGGACCGATGGAGAGAAGACCGGTATTATGAAATTGAAAGAATACTCGGAAGGGAAAAATACACCAAATTCAAAAAGAATTACTACAAAGGCCAAAATCCTATAGCCGTTTATAACCGAAACAAAAATAATTACAAAAAAAGTAAGGTCAAAAAGAACAAAGCATACAAAATGGAAAAGAAACACGAACATCATCACTAGACGAGGTATCAACTATATATTCAATTTTTAGGTGGCCGGCATTTTTTGCCGGCCACCTTTTATTTTATCAATCATTAGGATCAGGAATGTTTTATTTGTTTGAATTTTATAACTTAGTGCTATGGAATCTAAAGAAACGATACAGGGATTTTATTTGCGGAATGCATCTGTGGAAAGGCTGGAAGCTGTCAGGACTCCCGGGATAGGGCATTTTAACGTATTCACACGGGAAAGCTGTTCACTGTTAACTCCTTACAGTAGGAGAGATTATTATAAAATATCACTTATTATCGGAAAAGGAAAGCTTCATTATGCAGATAAATGGATTTATGTAGACCGTCCGGCACTTTTGTTTTCAAATCCTGTAGTTCCCTACTCATGGGAAGCGGATGACGAGGACCAGACTGGATGGTTTTGTCTCTTTACCGACCAGTTTCTCCAGAACGGAATGCGTTTGGGAAATCTTCAGGATTCTCAGCTGTTTAAAATTGGCGGAACGCCTATGTTCTTTGTTGATGAAGAGCAGCAGAAGACCATCTCCGACCTTTTTATCAAGATGATGACGGAGATAGAATCCGAATATATGCACAAATATGATATGCTCCGTGCGTGCCTCCATTTGATGATTCATGAAACCATGAAAATGCATCCTGCTGAGAACTTTGAGCCCTACCAGAATGCATCCCAGCGTGTTGCTTCCTTATTTATGGAGCTGCTGGAACGACAGTTTCCCATCGACAGTCCGGAAGCTTTTCTGAAACTGAAGACTCCTAATGATTATGCGCAGAGTCTTTCCATTCACGTGAATTCGTTAAACCGCTCTGTGAAAGAGATGACCGGTAAAACCACCAGTCAGCAGATCGCTTCAAGAATTGTTCAGGAAGCGACTGCACTGCTGAAACACACAGATTGGAATATCTCCGAGATAGCCTACGGATTGGGATTTGAAGAGCCAGCTTATTTTACCAATTTCTTTAAAAAACAGACGGGAATGGCTCCCAATGCTATCAGAACCGAGGTTGTTTGAATTTTATAATTCTTGGTTTGAATTCTATAGAGTACCGGGCTTATTCTTGTTCTAATTTTGTCTTATCAATTTAAAATCACAACCCATTATGAAATTCAGAAAATTAGGAAACACAGGAGAGCAGTTATCTGCAGTAGGTTTAGGATGTATGGGAATGAGCTTTGCTTATGGCCCTGCGGATGAGCAGGAAAGCATCAATACATTACACAAAGCTTTAGACTTAGGCGTAAATTTCTGGGATACGGCAGATATGTATGCGGCAGGAGAAAATGAAAAACTGATCTCAAAAGTTTTGGTTCCCAACCGTGACAAAATCTTTATCGCGACCAAATTCGGATTTAGATTTAAAGACGGAAAACCAAGCCACAGCGGAGCACCGGGAACTTATTTTGACGGGTCACCGGAATGGATCAGACAGGCGGTTGATTTAAGTCTTCAGAGACTGAAAATCGATACCATTGACCTGTATTATGCCCACAGAGTAGACCCGAATATTCCGGTAGAAGAAACCGTTGGAGCCATGGCTGAGCTGGTTAAAGAAGGCAAAGTAAAATACCTTGGATTATCAGAAGCTTCCGCAGAGTCTATCAGAAAGGCGAATAAAATCCATCCAATTACAGCTTTACAGTCAGAATATTCTATCCTGACGAAAGATGTAGAAAATGATATCCTGCCGACGATCAGAGAGCTTGGAATTACACTGGTGCCTTATTCTCCATTGGCGAGAGGTCTTTTCGCGAATATCAATGAAGTACAGAATTTCGGTGACGAAGATTTCAGAAAAACCCTGCCGCGTTATCAGGAAGAATACCTTGAGAACAACAGGAATCTGGCCAGAGAAATCAATGAATTTGCCGAATCTAAAGGAGTAAAAGGAACCCAACTGGCGTTAGCATGGGTACTGAACCAAGGAGAAGATATCATTCCGATTCCGGGAACTAAACGCATTAAATACCTAGAAGAGAATATCGCTGCGGTGAATATTGACCTTTCAAAATCTGATCTGGAAACGATTGATTCGCTTCTTAAAAAATATCCTAACGTCGGTGAAAGATATACCGAAGGTTCTATGAAATTAGTCAATAACTAAAATATAATATTTCCGGATTGCTTACAGTCATCAGCAATCCGGAATATTAATAATTACCTATTCAATCATGAACAGAAGAGAACTTTTAAAAAACGGACTCCTGGCAGGAGCATTAAGCTTTGTTCCTTTTTCTGATGTTTTTGCCGGAACGCAGACGGTTTTGCCTCGTTCAGAAGAAGATCTTTCAGCATCTAAAAAAATTAAATTGGGAGAGCTGGAACTGTTTATTTTGACCGACGGATATATTCACGAGAAAAACGTTGATACCTTTTCACCACGAGCAGATGTTCCTCAACTAAAAAAGCTCCTCAGAGATCATTTCCGTCCCGATGATTATATCGATATGGCGATGAATCTGATGCTTGTTAAAACGAAGAACAGACTGATTTTGCTGGATGCAGGAATGGGAATTTTTGCCGATGAAAGAACCGGTTTCCTTTTGAAAAGTCTTCAGAAAGCAGGATTTTCACCGAAAGATATTACCGATGTTTTTATTTCCCACGCTCATCCGGATCACATCGGTGGAGTAGTGGACAAACAGAATAATCTGGTTTTCCCGAATGCGGATCTGTATATTTCAAAGATAGAGCACGATTTTTGGCTACAGGCTTCCCTTAAAGATTTTAAAAACAGCTTTTTAAAAACCCAGCCGGAATTTCTCAACCAGGTGATTCCGCCTATTCAGAATATCCTGAAAACGATTCGTCCAAAACTGAAGTTTTATGATTTTAAAAAGCCTTTATATGATCATTTCAGCTTTCAGCTGGCACCGGGACACACGCCGGGACTTACCATCATGACGATTTCTTCCGGAAATGAAAAACTCATCTATATGGCAGATCTTATTCACTCTGATGTTATTCTTTTTCCACACCCTGATTGGGGATTTTCAGGAGACACAGATCTGGATATCGCTACAGACTCCCGTAAGAAACTTCTTCAGCAGCTGGCGGAAACAAAGACCAAAGCATTTGCCTATCATCTTCCTTGGCCGGGACTTGGCTTTACCAGGAAAAAAGATACAGCCTATGAATGGATTCCGGAGAGTTTTATGAGCTAATGAAAGTGGAATTGAGACATTAATGATTCATTTCAATTTCTACAACATCAATTTAAAAATAAATCCTCTCTTCCGGGAGGATTTATTGATTAAAAATTCCCCAACCAAAGCAACGTAAAGTAGAAAATGAATAAGGCATACAATCACCTGATTGGGGGAACACAAATATTTTTTTCTATGATCTCTAAAATGATCAGACGTATGGTTGAATGATGTACAAATTTTAGCATTTTTTGATTTATTAAAAAACAGAAGATGTATGAGATTCTGAATTTCTAACGTATCAATTGATCAGTTTAAAAACAAGATTTCCGCTAAGCTTCTCCAAATATCAATTCAGGAGTATGTAGTTTTCTGAACATTACATATGTCACGGAAAGAACTGTAAATGTGATAATAGCGTCAAAAGTTGTTGCAAAACCAAGCACGGCAATTTTTGAAAAGAACGCAAAAATAATGTCGAAAAACATACCTGCAAATACCCATTCTTTCAGTCTAAATAAACGATTGGGGAGAAGGAGTACCAAAACTCCTGATAATTTAAAGACACCAAGAATATAGATGAAGTGAGAAGGATAGCCAAGCTGTTGGGTAATGTTCCATACTACAGGATTTTTGGTGAGTTCAAAGAAACCACTGGCACCGAACCATAATGACATAAAGATAATACCTGACCAATAGATGGTTTTTGTTGTTTTTGTTTTCATTGTTTTATTATTTTAAGTTTTTTTGAGTTTTCTAATACCTTGAAATATTTTTATTTTGATATAGCCTTGTGTCTTAGCGTTTCTCAACACGTATTTTATACTTGTTGAATAGTGATTTTGGTTTATCGCAAAGGCGCAATTTTTTTTCAAACTATATGTTGTAAGGCGCAAAGATTTTATCTTTGATAAAATTGATTGTGTTATAATGATTGATGTTCTGGAATTATTCCTTGCTGAAAATTTTTAATTTTCTAGCGCCTTAAAATCTTCACATTTAGATAGAACTTAGCGCCTTTGAGATTCTCCAACAATTGTTTATTCTCGTTGGATGATGATTTCGAATGATCAAAAGGCAAAGGTTTTATGTGATTTGTACATTAATTTCTAACCTATTTTACTGGATAATAGCCCTGGATACTCCGGAAATTGTTCCGGTCTTCGGGTTCTGAATAAATCCAATGACTTCCCAGTTGTCGGAAGAAAAGTTATCCGGAAGCTTGAAATTTACTGTGCCTTCATGATAATCTTTTAATGAAACCTTTTCCTGTTCATGAACGATCTGCCAGTGCTGCAAACGATGTCCTTCATTTTCACCGCCATTTACCTGCGTCGATGATTTCTTTTCAACCAGATTGATCAGTAATTTATCCTGAGAATCAGTTTGAGTTGTTTTAAAACTAATGGTGATTGCTTTTTGTGAAACAGCTGCAGAGAGGTTTATAGAAACATTTTTAGAACTCATTATAACCTTTTGAATGGCATTTTCTACAGCATTACTGTCAGAACCTACAAACTCAGTGTTTCCATTCACAACCAATTGTGGGGTATAAGTTTGTGATTTGAGGAGTCGGCTGTATGCTTGTTGCCGTTGGGAATTTTCAGCACTGCTGAACCTGTCTTTCCATCCGAGACGGTTCCAGTAGTCTACATGATAAGAAAGAATGTAAACAGGCTGGTCCTTGTATTCTTTCTGGATCTGTCCCATCAGATCATCTGCGGGAGGACAGCTTGAACAGCCTTCTGAAGTGAACAGTTCCAAAACTGCAAAACCTTTATTCTCCGTGGAAATGTCATGGTGGGCTGTCTTAATTTCGTCTTTCTGTATAAATGCAGAAGCGGCAAATAGGAAGGTGGTGAAAGCACCTACTGTCAATAGATTTTTTAGAATCATTTCTTTTAATTTTGATTCAAAAGTAGAGACTCAGCAGGCGCGAAAGAATATAAAAAAGGGTTAGCCGGACAAATTGAAAGGCGAACCCGGAAAATATTCAGGTTTAAAATTTAATAGGTTAACGGTCTTCCAGCCAGGTGAAGAAACTGTGCGTTTTTTCTTTGTTGATCAGGAGTTTTTCAGGAGTTTCAATGACCAGCTTAACCAGAATTTTACGCTGGAAATAATGCTCCATTTCCTTGATTGCCTTGAAATTGACCAAATACTGTCGGTTGATTCTGAAAAATTGTTTCCCGGAAACTTGTTCGGCAACCTGTCCAAGCGGTTGAGAAAGCTGGAACTGTTCCTTATCAAAGGTCACAAGATGGGTGATTTCATTATGGATATAGAAATAAGCAACACTTTCTGTGGGAATGGTCGTGTATTTTTGATTTTTAAAAACGAGAAAGGTACTTTTTCCTGTGGGCTGGCTGATCTTCTGCAGAAGCAATTCAATATCGGGAAGGTCATTCTTTTGGAAAAACTTTCTGAGTTCGTCAACTTTTTTCAGAGCTTCTGAAATATCATCACGGGAAAAAGGTTTCAGAACATAGTCTACACCCTTGCTTTTGAATGCATCCAGCATATATTGGTCAAAAGCGGTACAGAAAATGATAGGGCAGGTGATATCTACTGCTTTAAAGATCTCGAATGAAAGTCCGTCTGAGAGCTGGATATCCATAAAAATAAGATCCGGCATGATGTCTTGTGATAAAGCTTCAACACTGGCTTCAACACTGTCATAAACTCCCAGAATCTTGGATTCCGGTTTTAGGTCTAAAATAAGGTTTTGAAGAGATTTTGCAGCTCTGAATTCGTCTTCAATGATGATGATATTCATGGATCAAAGGTAGTTTTATTTGAAAAGTTTTTTCGTCTGAATAAATTTCTATTTCCTGCTCCAGCAGATGCCTGAAACGCATTTTTATATTATCAAGGCCAACGCCGAGAGATTCTTCTGTAGCTATTTTCCGTTGAATTGGGTTTTCAATAATGATTCTGTCCTCCGAACTGTAAATCCTGATGTGCAGCGGTTTGCTTTGAGATACAATATTGTGTTTGATGCAGTTTTCTACCAAAAGCTGCATGGTAAAAGGAGGAATGAGTGTTTTAAGATCTTCATTCTTAAGTTCGTTGGTAAATGTAATTCCTTCACCGAAACGCGCTTTTTGGAGAAAAAGATAAGCTTCAATAATGTTCATTTCTTCCTGAACTGAGATAAGATCCAGTTTTCGGCTTTCCAAAGTAAATCTGTAAAAATCAGAAAGTTTGATAACAAAGTCCACCGTTTCCGAATCGTTGGTTTCTGCCATTGATTTTAATGTATTCAGGCTGTTGAAGAGGAAATGGGGATTGACCTGTTGTTTTAATAATTCATATTGAGCACCCAGATTATCGCTTTTTACTTTTTCCAGTTCCAGCTGTATTTGTTGCCCCGAATAATTATTCTGAAGCAACGTTAAGAACATATAACAGACCAAATTAATCAGGATTCCCCTGACTTCCACCATCAGCATCACCGGACCGAAATTAATATGAGATAAAATAAGCTGCTGGATCCACGCCAGACCAAACATGATCACCATTCCGAATGCTAAGACCGTTAATAATCTTGAATACGAAATATCCTGTCTCCGTCTTCCTGCGCTGCGGTTGAGAAGGTAAATATTAAGATACCACATGATGACAGAAAACGCATCAGTTATAGCCGAATTCACAGCCGCTTCTTTCCAGTTGAATTCATGGGAAGCTAACTGAGGAACGGAAGATAAAATACCCAGAAAGAGAGAACTTATCCAGATGACGGCCGGTGAAATTTTTACTTTTTGCTGTTGCATGAGAACAGGGATTTTGAGAAGTGAAATTAGGTTTTTTTATTTGTAAAAAGAAGAGTGGGATGAATACTTATGGTCAATGGTGAATAGTCAATTCGCTTTGCTTGTGAATTTTTGCTGTGAGGATTGACAATTGGCTTTGCGTTAGCAAAATTGACCGTTCATGGACTTTCAATGTCAATAGTCAATGGTCAATTCGCTTCGCTTGTGATTTTTGTTGTGAAAATTGACAATTGACTTGCTATAGTAAAATTGACCGTTCATGGACTTTCAATGTCAATAGTCAATGGTGAATAGTCAATTCGCTTCGCTTGTGAATTTTTTACTGTGAAGATTGATAATTGACTTGCTTTAGCAAAATTGACTATTCATGAATTTTCAAGGTCAATGGTGAATAGTCAATTCGCTTCGCTTGTCAATTTTTATTGTGAAAATTGACAATTGACTTACTTTAGCAAAATTGACCATTCACAAACCTTTATTGTCAATAGTCAATGGTGAATTCGCTTCGCTTGTGAATTTTTGCTGTGAAAATTGACGATTGACTTTGCGTCAGCAAAAATTGACTTTTCACAAATTACCCATTCACAAAAAAACATTTGAAGCTCAATACTCAGCTTCAAATGTTTTTTAAGGTCTCACAACGGGCCTGTAACTCATAATGTATTGTATTCGCTCTTCTTTGTTGGGTTGAACATTTTCAGTTCCGGAAGTATTTTGCATTTTGTAGGAAACGTTTCCGTTATGATCTGCCTGAACGGTTTCAATACTCAACAATTCACCGGTAATGGTTCCTCCGATGTATTGCGGATTGTCATGATATTTCCAGGTGACTAATTTGATCACAGAACCTTTTTTTAGTTGATTATTTTCACCTGATAAAGAGACTAGAGCTTCCGGGTTTCCATACAGTGCGGATGAGGTTTCTTTTTTCGTATTTAATGAAGTGGAAATGAACTTTAGATCTCCCGGATCGAAAACAATTCGTTTTAAATCTTTATCCGGTTCATCAATTTTACAGGCAGTAAACAAAGCACAGATAGACAGTGTGATAAATAGTATTTGTTTCATTATTTCTCAAGGTTTTTAATTAATCTTTCGGTATTGATTTTCATCGGAACATCAAATAAATAGCCTGTTTTTTCGGATAACTGGCGGTGACAGGCGATACAGGACTCTTTAGCGAATGAAGCTGTTTTTCCTGTTGGATGAAGGTCATTCCCTGAAAACTTTGCAAATCCCCAGCCTTCCGTATCTGTGTATTTCTTAGCGTTTTTGACCATAAACTGGGCATTGACAAATTCTCCGGCTCTCACTTCTCCGTCTGCAAAATTCTCCTGCTTCCAAACGGATTTTACAACAATGCTTCCGTCTGGCCACGGATGGAAATTTTCTGTTTCAATGGCTTTTACCGCAATATCATTTCCATAAATAACCCTGATGGAATGATCGAAAAGCGTACTCATGCTGATGACCTTCCAGTTTTTAAACGCATCTGTATATTGTACTCCATTGGGAGAAACCGGGAATTTCGCCGGAGTTGAGTTATGATACGTTTCAATACTCTGGTGCGGATCTTTTTCCTGTTTTGCGGAAGTGATACCCGATAATGAAAGGGTATACTTTCTAATAGTTTCAATCTCTTTTTTCGTGATTTTAGCTGACGGATGAAGCAATGTATACTCATGAAGCGGCATTTTTCCGCTTTGCATCATGTTTAAAATGGCATACATTTTTCCCTTATGTTCACCTTCAGAGTAATTCCATTCCGAAAAATTTAAAACTTCTTTAGCTCTCTTTATATCCTTATTTACAGCCCACGATATGGGAGCAATCTGATCATACCAGCTCAATTTCTGTTCATTGGAGTGACAATTAAAACAAGAATTTTCCAAAATAGCAAGAACCTCACGGGGAGCCTCGATTTTTTTAGCAACGGGTTTTCCCTCCAGCGGCTTGTTGAAAAGCTGTAAAACGGCAAATACGGCCATAACTGCCAAAAATATAATGGCTATGGGTTTTACTGTTCTTTTTTTCTTTACTGAGTCCATATTATATTATTTTTTATGGCTCAAAAGTAGAGGCTTCAGTAAGGTTCTGAAATTTGAAATGAGGTGAACCGGACAAATTGAAAGATGAGAACGGAATTTTTTGGCGTTAAAAATAAAGGAAGCCGGAAGTTGTTTGAGTCTTCATCGTTTCCGGTTTTTCTTCATTCTTTAACTACAAGACCATTCCTCCGTCCATAATAATCTCAGTACCTGTGATAAAGCTTGAAACAACAGGGTCGGAAAGATAGACTACAAGTTTGGCCACGTCTTCAGCAGTACCCATTTTCTTTAGCGGAATTTCGCTGATCAGATAATCATTGAGACCTTTTAAAGTATCTTCATCAAGGCCGGCTTTATTCATAATTTCAGTTTTTGTCGGGCCGGGGCTGATCATATTGACCCTGATTTTTCTTGGAGCCAATTCTGCAGCTGCAGTTTTAGCAATAGAATTTAAGGCGGCTTTGCTTGCCTGATAGACTGAACTGTTCGGCTTATAGGTTCCTGCGACAATTGATGATAAAACGACAACTGATGAACCCTCATTAAGAAGCGGGATAAATTTACTCAATGTAAAATAAGCACCCCGGAAATTAATGTTCATTACCTCGTCAAAGTTTTCAGTACTCATCTTTTCAATGGAAGTGAGACTTCCTGTAATACCGGCATTGATAAACAGAATATCAAGTTTTCCAAATTTCTTTTCAACTTCTTCTTTTAACAGATTAATATCGGTAAGATTCGACTGATCTGCCGTAAACGGAATTGCACCGAGCTCCTGAGCTGCTTTTTCAACAGCTTCTTTTCTTCTTCCTGTAATGATGACTTGAGCACCTTCTGCAATGAGTTCCTTTGCTGTTGCATATCCGATTCCGCTATTTCCACCGGTGATTAATGCTAATTTGTTGTTGAATTTTTTCATTTCTTAAAATTTTTGACAAAGTTATTTCAATTTGGTATACTTTTGTAATCAGTATCACAGAGTATACCAGTATCATGAATGATATCATTTAACTTTGCAAAATGGAAAGAGATCAGACCGAAGAATTACGCGCCCTGCAGGATACCCTCTATTTTATTGGAGGGAAGTGGCGAATTCCTGTAATCAATTCAATCTGTAATGGGAACAGACGTTTCCGTGAAATTGAAAGAAGCATTCCGGGAATCACTACAAGAATGCTTTCAAAAGAACTTAAAGACATGGAGCTTAACAAACTGTTGAAAAGGAATGTTTACCCTGAAACACCTGTTTTAATTGAATATGAACCTACAGAATACTGCCGGACTTTTGGAAATATCATTGCTGAAATGATCAATTGGGGAAGAGCGCACAGGAGGGTTATTGTAGAGGGGTAGGTGTGAGGTGGCAGATGATAGGCTGGATAGGGATTAGGGATTAGGGATTAGGGGGCGCCGCTATTACATATTGGTGTGAAGATTCAATAGGAACGGGCTTTAGCCCGTTCTGATCAATGAACAGAATCAATTGGCTTCAGCCAAAACATAAAACTCAAAGGTGTCATAATCTTTATTCTTATCCTCAATCTTAACCTTAAAAACAAAAAAAGCTCCTTAAAAAAGGAGCTTTCATTTATATCAAAACTGGAAATTAGATTCCGTCAATGATTTCATTTAAAACAGTGCTAGGTCTCATCGCTGCATACGTTTTGTATGTATCCGTTTTGTAGTAACCGTCAATGTTTTGCGGCTTACCCTGAGCACTTATTAATTCTGCGTTGATTACTTCTTCACTTTCCTTCATTGCTTCAGCAATTGGGGCAAAATGAGCAGCTAATTCAGCATCTGCAGTCTGGTTAGCCAAAGCTTCCGCCCAGTACATTGCTAAATAGAAGTGAGAACCTCTGTTGTCGATCTGACCTACTTTTCTTGCAGGAGATTTATCAGTAGCTAAGAATTTTGCGTTAGCTTCATCCAAAGTATCTGCTAAAACCTGAGATTTAGTATTTCCCTGCGTCTGCGCCAAATGCTCTAAAGAAGCCTGAAGTGCTAAAAACTCACCTAGAGAATCCCATCTTAAATATCCTTCTTCCAGGAACTGCTCAACGTGTTTTGGAGCAGAACCTCCGGCACCTGTTTCGAATAAACCTCCTCCGTTCATCAATGGAACGATAGAAAGCATTTTTGCAGAAGTACCCAGTTCAAGGATTGGGAAAAGGTCGGTTAAGTAATCTCTCAATACATTTCCTGAAACAGAGATGGTATCTTTTCCTTCTCTTGCTCTTTTAAGCGTTTCAGTCATTGCATCTTTTACATCAAGAATTCTGATGTCAAGACCTGTTGTATCGTGATCCTTAAGATATTTTTCTACTTTTTTGATGATTTCTCTGTCATGTGCTCTTCCTTTGTCTAACCAGAAAATAGCTGGTGTATCAGAAAGTCTTGATCTGTTTACGGCTAATTTCACCCAGTCCTGGATAGGAGCGTCTTTAGTCTGACACATTCTGAAGATATCACCTGCTTCTACTTTTTGAGAAAGAAGAACGTTTCCAGCTTCGTCCTGAACTTCAATAGTTCCTTCAGCAGATGCCTGGAATGTTTTGTCGTGAGAACCGTATTCTTCAGCTTTTTGAGCCATTAAACCTACGTTTGGAACAGAACCCATCGTAGTAGGATCCAGTTTTCCATGAGCTTTCATATCATCAATTACGGACTGATAGAAACCTGCATAAGAACGGTCCGGAATGATACAAACGGTATCTTCCTCGTTTCCGTCTTTGTTCCACATTTTACCGCCACCTCTTACCAATGCAGCCATAGATGCATCAACGATGATGTCAGAAGGAACGTGGAAGTTGGTAATTCCTTTGTCAGAATTTACCATAGCCACTCTTGGTCCGTTAGCTAAAGCAGCTTCAATATCAGCTTTAATATCAGCTTCCTGAGCGTTTCCTTTGATTTTTTCAAAAAGATCGGCAAGACCGTTATTTGGATTAACATCTAAAGACTTGAATGTCTCAGCATATTTTACGAATACCTCTTTAAAGAAAGTTTCTACGATAGCCCCGAAAATAATAGGGTCAGAGATTTTCATCATCGTAGCTTTAAGGTGAGCGGAAAGAAGGACGTTTTTGTTTTTAGCCTCATCGATAGCCTGCTGAACAAATGCTTTTAGTGAGTTTAAATTCATTACAGAAGAATCGATCACTTCTCCAGCCTGAAGACCAGCGAAATCTTTTAACAGCGTTTCAGCACCGTCATTTCCTTTGAATACAATTTTAAATTTGGCAGCGTTCTCTACAGTCGTTGAAGTTTCAGTTCCGTAGAAATCTCCACCTTCCATGTGAGCAACGTCTGTTTTGCTGTCAGAAGCCCAGTCACCCATTCTGTGAGGGTTGGCTTTTGCATAGTTTTTAACAGCTTTTGGAGCACGTCTGTCAGAATTTCCTTCTCTTAATACAGGGTTTACAGCACTTCCTAAAACTTTAGCATATTTAGCTTTGATTGCTTTTTCTTCGTCATTTTTAGGCTCAGCAGGATAATTTGGAACTGCAAAACCTTTAGACTGTAATTCAGCGATAGCTTCATCCAACTGTGGAGCAGAAGCTGAAATATTAGGTAACTTGATAATGTTGGCATCAGGTTGAGTAGCCAATTGACCTAATTCAGCCAATGCATCACCGATCCTCTGCTCTTCTTTCAAAAATTCAGGAAAGTTCGCTAGGATTCTTCCGGCTAAAGAAATATCCGGAACTGCGATTTCGATATTTGCTGATTTTGTAAAAGCTTTCACAATCGGTAAAAATGAGTGTGTAGCCAGCATCGGAGCCTCATCCGTTAATGTGTAATAGATTTTTGATTTGTCTGACATTATACTGTTATTTATTATTTGACTTTTTAAGAATCACAAATTTACTAAATATGATTGTTTTATGAAGGTATTTTGCATAAAAAAAGAGGCCGGAGCCTCTTTAAATTTTAGATTTGAACAATTGTGTAGGTTCCTGTCCCGTTAAAATTGAGACTGAATTCAAGTTTATAGTTTTTAGGAGTAGAGGTAAGATTTGGAAAAGTGATGGCGGAACCTTCAATATCGAAAGATCCGTCATTTAAATTATCTCCTAAATCCTCAGGAATAGGACCTTCTGTTGCGAGTTGTATATAGAAAGATCCACCGTTGCTGGTTGTAACTCCATTAATAGTTACCGTAAACTTCCCTGTAGAAGTACTGTAGGCTACGGAAGTCGTAGGCGGTGTACCACCTATCGCAGTGAATTTGATTTTTGGAGTAAAATTGGCAAAATTAACTCTTATTCCGGCCATATAATTATCCACTAATACCTGGTAATATCCATTGGAAGAAACATTGTAATTGCTTCCGTCAGCAACGACTGCTCCCGAAGAATCTGAACCATAAGTTTGTGCACCGTTACTTGGTGAAGCTAAGAATTTTATCTGAGTATTCGCCTGTAAGTATTTATAACCAATTTTTGGAAGACCATTTCCTCTCAATAATTCAGCTGTAGAGTTATTGAAAGAATTGTACGATCCGTACATATATAGATTTGATGGTACATTGTTAGATGAAGTAGAAGTGGTAGGTAAGCTTAATGTTCCTGCATCATTCACTCCCAAAATATAAGAAGTCCCATTTGGAGAAACAAGCGTAATGCCTTGTCCTGCACCTGTAACAACCGTTTTGCTCACCTGTGCATAAGGAACACTCATCAGCTGATTAACCCCCACATTGGTATAGTTTGAACCTCCCTGAGGATCCATTTCCACTTTCACGAATTTAGTATTTGTTCCCCAGTTGATTCCTGAAAAATTTCCTGTAGAAGGCGTTCCCTGACCGATATTAAGATTAACCAATCCTTTTGCATTGGTCGTTTTGGTATGCGTTTCAGTATATAAGACATTTCCGGTAGCCGTATTTTCCAGAATACTTACTTTTAAAGAGATATTTCCGTTGGCAATAGGTGTTCCCGAAGCATTGAAAGCAATCGTCTGGTAGCTGAAAGCTTGTGGAAACTGTGCACTTACAAGTGTTGCAAGAAATAATCCTATAGTAGCGTAAAGTTTTTTCATGTTGATGAGTTTTTAAGGTTTTTTGATAATTTTAATAGATTTAAGATCCGGATTTTTAAAAGAGATCATATACATCCCGGAATTAAGACTGCGCAGATCAAGTTTTCCACTGTCAAGTTTTGCTTTCAAAACAAGTCTTCCTGCAGTGTCATACACTTCAGCTTCCTCAATTTTTGAATGGGAAGTAAGCGTGATGTGAACAAAATCAGCAGTAGGATTGGGATAGATCTTAACGTTGTCTTTTTCAATTTCTTTAACGCCTAAAACCTGTAATACGGATTGGTAGAACATTCCCAGTGTTCCTGAATTTGCCTGGTCAGGATCTGCAGGAATGACATAAATTTCTCCTACAGAATGTATGAAACCGGTATCAGAGACTGCCCCGGAATTAATGTTCCCGATCACAGACTGGGCGAAACCAAAGACCGGCACTCCAAAGAGCAGGAAAGTAATTTTTTTTCGCATGGTTATTATTTTTTTGGATTGCGAATATAATTAAAAATTTGACTATAAAAATTACAGCAGGTAGATAAGTCTTTTTATTTTCACTTTAAGAATTATTTAACCTTTATTAGACCTCAGAAATTTTCTATTTTGAGTAAATTTGAAAAACTAAAAAAATAATTTTATGTCAAATATTACATTAAAAGGAAACGCAGTAAACACAATAGGAACTTTACCGTCAGTAGGAACTACTATTAAAGATTTTGCTTTGGTAGATTCAGGTTTAAATGTAAAAACACTTGAAAGCTTTGATGGCAAGAAAAAAGTGTTCAACATTTTCCCAAGTATTGACACGCCGACTTGTGCGTCTTCTGCAAGAAAATTTAATGAAGAAGCTTCAAGCCTGGATAATACAGTGGTGATCAACATTTCTAAAGATTTACCATTTGCATTGGGAAGATTCTGTGCTGCAGAGGGATTGAACAATGTAGAAACACTTTCAGATTTCAGAAGCAGCTTTGGTGATGATAATGAATTAACTATCGCGGATTCTCCATTGAAAGGACTTTTAAGCCGTGCTGTCATCGTAACGGATGCTGATAATAAAGTAGTGTACACAGAGCAGGTATCTGAAATTGCAGATGAGCCTAATTACGAGGCAGCTCTTTCTGCTTTAAAATAAGATCTGAAAATAAAATTTTTATAAAAGCCTTGTGGAAATTTTATTTCGCAGGGCTTTTTTTGGCATTAATAATTTCTAAACCGTTTTTACCATGATAAAAAGAATTGTCGCCAATATAAAAACTGATGATCTCTCGAAAGCAGATCGGTTTTATCATGAAATTCTGGGTCTTGATCTTCTGATGGATCATGGCTGGATCAAAACTTTCGGAAACGATGAAGAAGCTAGAGTTCAGGTGAGCTTTGCCACTCAGGGAGGAAATGATACGGAAGTTCCTTTACTTTCAATTGAGGTAGACAATGTAGATGAATTGTACGACAAGATACAGCAGGCAGGCTTTGAAATTACCTATGGAATCACCAATGAAGACTGGGGAGTACGAAGATTCTATGTAAAAGATCCATTTGGAAATTTGATTAATATTCTTTCCCATCACTAATAATTAATTTTGCAACAAGCAACAAGCAACAAGCAACAAGCAACAAGCAACAAGCAACAAGCAACAAGCAACAAGCAACAAGCTATGAAAGCAGAAAAGATCATTCCAGTTCTCAGAATTTTTGATTACAAAAAAACGATAGAATTTTACATAGACTGGCTCGGTTTTGAGATCGTCTGGGAACATCATTTTGAGGAAAACACGCCTGTCTATATGGAAGTGAAAAAAGGAAATATCATTCTTCATTTAAGCGAGCACCACGGAGACGGAACGCCTGAAAGCAGAGTCTTTATCTGGGGCGAAGGTGTTGCCGACTATCATAAAGAACTGATTGATAAAAAATACAAATACAACCGCCCCGGTCTTGAAAAAGCCTTTTATGGAGCGGTATCTTTTACTGTAGATGATCCATTCGGAAACAAAATTATATTTAATGAAGAATTTGATAAAGAGAAACACAAAGACCTTGAATTCTGTTCTATTCATTAATGGGATGCAATTAAAAAAGAACTTTGAAGCATTCAATTCAATAGGAACGGACTTTAGTCCGTTTTATAGAAAAAATCTGCATTGAGGCTTTAGCTAAAACCTATCTATAACCAAAACAAATGATTCAAATCATCAAAAAGTAAAACTTACTATACCTACCTTTACCCTTTAAAATACTATGAAACGTTCAGGAACCGCCGATCTACCTTTACACTATGGAAAAGTACCGCCATGGCTGTATGAGCGTATGTCTGCACTCGGACTTTCCATCATTGAAGTGATCCTGATGGATTACGGCAAAGATGAGGTGTTAAGAAGACTCGCAGATCCTTTCTGGTTTCAGAGTTTTGGAGCGGTCATGGGAATGGACTGGCACTCTTCAGGGATTACCACTTCTGTGATGGGTGCTTTGAAACGTTCCATCAATCCGAATTCACAGTCGCTCGGGCTTTACATTTGTGGTGGAAAAGGGAAATTTTCAAGAGAAACCCCTTCGGAACTGATTCAGATTGCGGATAAAACCGGACTGAACGGGCATGAACTGGTGAGAGCCAGCAAACTTTCCGCAAAAGTGGATAATACAGCCATTCAGGATGGGTATCAACTCTATCTGCACAACTTTATACTGGCTGATAATGGCAGCTGGAGCGTGGTACAGCAGGGAATGCACGAATCGGATGGTACGGCAAGACGGTATCACTGGCATTCCGGCAACATCAAATCATTTATAGAAGAACCTCACACGGGAATCAACGGGGTTTCCAGAGGGAAAATCCTCAATCTTACCGATGCTGAAGCTTCGGGAAACAGGAAGGGAATTCTGGATATTTCCCATACCGATTCCATAGACGTCATGAAAGATTTTTCAAGACTGATTCTTCCTGCGCATCACGATGTTCAGGCTTCTGATGTTGATTTAAAACGTCTCGGAGCTCTTTTGTATTTAACCCGCGAACAGCAGCCTCAGAATTTCGAAGACCTTCTGATGCTGGAAGGAGTAGGACCCAGAACAATGCAGTCACTGGCACTGGTAAGTGAAGTGATTCACGGCGCTCCCTCAAGATTTGCTGATCCTGCGAGATTTTCATTTGCTCATGGCGGAAAAGACGGACATCCTTTCCCGGTTCCGACTAAAACCTATGATGAGAGCATCAGCATTCTCAGAAAAGGTATTGAAAAATCCAAACTCGGAAATTCCGATAAGCTGAATACTTTAAATAAACTGCATCAGATCGTAGCCGCTACAGAAAAAGATTTTGTTCCCGATTTCGACATCCAGCAGGTGATAGAAGAGGAAAGACAGAATTCCTGGCGCTTCGGAGGAAAAACAGTTTTTGGAGACGCAGAACCTCCTAAAAAACCTAAACCGATCCAGCTTTCTTTATTCTGATAGGAATGACAAGTTTTTCGCTGATTGTCATGATGATTAAAAATCTGTTTAATTATTTAGAAAGAATAAAAACAACTAGTAATAATACAGTTAAATGGGGCTTTTTCTATCTATTCCATTAATTTGTTTAATTTTTTTTATTCCGGATTCAATTAAAAATGATATTTTTAAAGCCTTAAAAAAGCACCAATTCAATGACCAGCAAAGCCTTAGAAATCTGTTATGATTTCCCGTTTTTTTTTCAGGAAGAGCTTGACGAAATTTTTCAGGCCCACGAAAAAGTATCATTCCAAAAAGGAGATATCATTCTTGAAGAAGGAAAAACAGCCAATGAATACTATATTCTTGAAAAAGGCCTCGCCCGTTCCTACGTTAACGACTTTAACGGAAATGAAGTAACCACACATTTTTTTGCAGATAACGAGATCATTATTGAGGTGCTGTCGCTTTTTCAGAGAATTCCATCCCAGGAAAATATTGCATGTATCACAGACTGCGAATGCTGGCGGTTTGATTACGAAACCTTTCAGGAACTTTTTCACAAAATACCAAATCTCAGAGAATGGGGAAGATCATGGATGTCGAAGGAGCTTTTCGCCTATAAACAGCGTTCCGTGGAGATGTTCACCCTTTCTGCGACCAGACGTTACCTTAATCTTTTGGAACAGAAATCACAGGTGGTGCAGTTTGCTCCGCTTAAGCAGATTGCTTCCTATCTGGGCGTTACAGACACTTCTTTAAGCCGTATCCGTAAGGAAATTGTCTCTCATCCAAAGAAAATTTAAATCTTGTCCTATGGCAAGTTGATTTTCACGAAGGCTTGGTAATTTTGGTTTATAGTTTAACACCAAATAATTACAATTATGAAAGCCAATCAAATTTATGTCAACCTTCCGGTAAAAGATGTGCAGAAAACCAAAGCATTCTGGACTCAACTCGGATTCGAAATCAACGAACAGTTTTCAGATGACAAAGCGACGTGCGTTGTGATCAAAGAAGACAGCATCTACGTTATGTTTCTGACTGAAGAATATTTCATGACTTTTTCCGAAAGACCCGTTCCAAAGGGCGATACCACTCAGGTTCTTGTGGCCATTGGTCTGAACAGCCGTGAAGAAGTGGATCAGGTGGTGAATACCGCTTTGCAGAATGGAGCTTCACAGCATGAAGAACCTCAGGATTACGGATGGATGTATCAGAATTCTTTCTGGGATCTGGACGGACACGGCTGGAATATCACATTTGCTGATATGTCTCAAATGCCCACTGAATTTTAAAAATTCTCGCAATCTGCAAAATCCGCAGAAAATAAAAACATACCGCTATGGAAACCCAATCAAACGATATTGAAATCGTAAAAGTCCAGGTATTCAGCAATTACAAGGTAATTTTAATGAATATCGAAGGTATAACTCAGGAAGAATCCATGGTTTTTCCCAATGGTGAAGCCAACTGTATGAACTGGATCTTAGGACATTTAATTTTCATAAGAAATGCTTTTTTAAATGTTTTTGGAGAAGAATCGGTCTGGGATAGTGAAAAATTTTCATGCTACAACAGAGGCGCGATTCCGCTTGAAAGAAAAGAAGAACTGGTCACCTTTGAAGAGCTGAAATCTTATCTGCAGCAATCTCAGGATCAACTGGAAGCAAAACTGATCAGCATTGAACGTTTTAAACCTGAGACAATCAACGATATTGCCATTTTCTGTCTTCACGAGCTTTATCACAGCGGACAGTTAGGCTATCTCAGAAGAATCCTCGGAAAACCCGGAGCGATAAAATAACACACCAAAATCCAAAACAAATAATCATGGAAAATTCCTTTTCAATCCTTCACAATCTGGAAGTAGACGCAACCCTTGAAAATGTATTTCAGATGGTTTCCGTTCCCGAATTTCTCAATGAATGGTGGACACATTATTGTCAGGGCACTCCTGGACCCGATTCTGAATACACTTTTGAATTTTCTGAGACAGACATCTTGAAAGGAAAAGTTTCAAAGTTCAGTCCTCCTCATAAAATTGAATTTTTAATAACAGACGGTGATCAAGACTGGATAGGAACCAACGTGGGATTTGTTTTAAAAGAGACAGGAAAAGGAACCAGGATCAGCTTTCACCATACCGGATGGAAAGATACCCATGAACATTTCCGTCAAAGCTCATTCTGCTGGGCAATCTATTTAAGGATTTTGAGAAAATTTGTAGAAGATGGACTTCATGTTCCTTACTCAGAAAGATATCATTTTTAAAACAACTAAAAATCAAGAAAATGGACACACCACAATCAAAAAAAATGGAAATCATTATTCCGGCTTACCGAATGCATACCCAAAGCTTTCTTAATGTTTTGGACGGTATTTCGGAAGAAGACGGAATGAAAAGAATTGAAGGAAAAACCAACCATATTGTATGGATGGCAGGAAACTTTGTCAACATGCGTTATAGTTTGGGTTGGGTTTTAGGACTCAGGGATGAAGATCCTTACAGTGATCTTTTCTTTCAGGGAAAAGCCTTGAATGAGAGTAATAAATACCCAACTTTAGACGAACTCGAGAAAAATTTCCACGACATATCTCCCAAAATATTCCAAAAGCTGTTAGAAGTAACGGATGAAGAACTGGATGAGATTTTCGAGATCGGAATGAATATCCCTTTTGTTCGTGAAACCAAACTTAATTTCGTAGGAATGTGCATTGGGCGTGAGGATTATTTATGCGGACAGATCGGTCTGATGAGAAGAATCCTGGATTATCCGGGAATGACCTACGACATGGATGAAAGTATAAAATACTAATCAATGGAACCTAAAGAAAAAGGCTACAAAAATGTTAACGGAATCCGGATGTACTATGAAGTCTACGGTTCCGGAGAACCTTTGGTCCTGATTCATGGGGGAGGCTCATCCATTCTGTTTGATTTTAAAGAAGTGATCTCAAGGCTTGAAAACCAGTTTCAATTGATAGGAATTGATCTGCAAAATCATGGAATGACCGATCACCGCGATATTCCTGAAACCTTTGAACAGGATGCTCATGATATCGCTGCTCTTTTAAAGGAACTTCATGTCGGAAAAGCCTTTTTCTGGGGATTCAGCAACGGTGGAAACACGGTAATGCAGGTTGTCCATCTTTATCCTCAAATCGTTGAAAAACTGATCATCGCTTCTGCATTCTACAAAAGAAACGGAATGATAGACGGGTTTTTCGAAAGTATGGCAGAAGCTACACTGGAATCAATGCCGGAGCCGCTTAAAATCAATTTTCTAAATCTGAATCCTGATTTTTCAAAGTTGGAAAACCTTTTCGATAAAGACAGTAAAAGGATGCAGACTTTTGAAGACTGGGATGAAAAGATTTTGACGTCCATTGATGCTCCTGCATTATTCATCAGTGGAGATAAAGACGTTATGAAACCGGAACATGTGGTGGAAATGTGGCGGTTGATCCCGGATTCTCAGCTCATGATCCTGCCGGCAACCCATGGTTCCTACATGATGGCTGATTTCGATGGGAGCATAGATCATAATTTAATAAACTTCACCGTAAACGAGGTTGTAAAGTTTTTAAACCAATAACTAAACCATTACAAAATAACTGTTGGAAAGCGCAAAGACGCAAGGCTTTACGGTATTGAAAATATTTGTTAAGGCGCAAGAAAATCGAAGATTTTCAGCAAGGATTATGATGAGATTGCTTCGTCGCTGTGCTCCTCGCAATGACAGTGGTATTCAAATTTTATCGCAGATAAAATCCTTGCGCCTTAAAAAAGTAAGTTTTTAAGAAAATTTGCGCCTTTGCGATAACCCAACACAACCAAATAAACATTAATTAATAATAACATTTAAAAACAAGAAATCATGGCTAAATTAAATCCATACCTAAATTTTGACGGGAAAGCAGAAGAAGCTTTCAATTTTTACAAATCTGTTTTCGGAGGTGAATTCTTTGGTGAAATCCATAAAATGGGTAATGCACCCGGAACTGAAAATTTATCAGAAGAAGAAAAAAACAGAGTGATGCACATAGCCCTTCCGATTGGGAGTGATCTTCTGATGGCTTCGGACATTGTTCCAAGTTTCGGACAGACGCTGAATGTGGGAAATAATAATTACGTTTCCATTTTTCCGGAATCAAAAGATGAAGCAGACAGACTTTTCAAGGGACTTTCTGACGGAGGGAATGTAGAAATGCCTATTGAAGACCAGTTTTGGGGAGATTATTTCGGAAGTTTTCAGGACAAATATGGAGTTCATTGGATGGTGAACTATAATGAAGAATCTGCAAAATAATCTTATATTTATCTAAATTATAGGGGCAGTTCACCCGGACTGCCTTTTTATTTCAATATTAAAAAAAATAGATTTATGGACCCAATTAAGATAGATATCACAATTTTAGCCCCTGTAGAAAAGGTTTGGAATTATTTCAACGAACCGAAACATATTACGAAATGGAATTTTGCGCACGAAAGCTGGGAATGTCCAAGCGCAGAAAACGATTTGAGAGTGGGAGGGAAAATTAAAGCAAGAATGGAAGCGAAAGACAAAAGCTTCGGTTTCGATTTTGAAGGATTCTATGATGAGGTGATCCCGAATGCTGTGATAAAATACCATTTGGAAGACGGAAGAAAAGTAGAAGTCCTGTTTGACAAGATAGACGAAAATACCACAAAAGTGACTGAAATTTTCGATCCCGAAAAACAAAATTCTGTGGAAATGCAGAGAGAAGGCTGGTATGCTATTCTCAACAATTTTCACAAGTACGTTGAAAATCACTAAAACACGCATCTGCAGTCATGATCAATCTCTTAATAATGGCAAAATGTTTAAGCTCAATCTGCGCTGTCAATCATTTTGCTAAAAGTAATAATTTCCTGAATGGCGTTATTGCAGTACCGGCGAGAAGGTCTTTGGAAAGGGAGAAGATAGACTCTCTTGAAAAGCTTTCGGACTATTCTGAAAAAGAGATCATGCAGCTTCATGGTTTCGGAAAGAATGCCATGGAGAAACTTAAAAATCATATGAAAGAACATCAGATTTCTTTCAAAAACTAATAACTGTATTACGGGATACTTTCGTCATTGTGGGCTCTTTGAGTCTGTAGTGACTGATAAAACTATATATTTCAAACCTAAATTTAATACTATGAATAACGATATTTTCCCATGCCTCTGGTTTGATGAAGAATCGAAAGAGGCGGCAGAATTCTATTGTCAGGTGTTTGACGGAAAGATCACCGCAGATACTCCTGTGGTCATGAATATTGATCTGTTCGGACAGAAACTGATGCTTCTGAATGGCGGACCTCATTTTAAAAAGAACCCATCCATTTCCTTTATGGTCATCTGCGAAACCGAAGATGAGGTTCAGAAATACTGGGATCAGCTGATGGAAGGCGGAATGGCTCTTATGGCCCTGGATGCTTATTCCTGGAGCAAAAAGTACGGTTGGGTACAGGACAAATATGGTGCTACATGGCAGCTGTTTTTAGGAGATAAACCTGAATCACAGAAAATAGTTCCGACCATGATGTTTATCCATGAGAATAATGGAAAGGCCATGCAAGCCATGGAATTTTATACCAAAACTTTCCCGAACTCAACGATTGGAAATATCCTGAAATATGGAGACGGTGGGGAAGGACATCCAATATCCGAACCTGCTGAAAATATACAGCATGCCCAATTTACGATTGACGGCTACAGTTTCTTCTGTATGGACAATTCTTATGATCATCAGTTTGATTTCAATGAAGGAATTTCTATCGTCATCATGACTGATGGCCAGCAGCAGACCGACCACCTTTGGAATACCCTTATTTCAGATGGCGGAAGAGAAAGCATGTGCGGCTGGCTGAAAGACAAATACGGACTGAGCTGGCAGATCGTTCCGAAAAGACTGATCGAACTGATGAATGATTCGGATCAGTTGAAAGCCCAAAAGGTTGTTCAGGCGATGATGAAAATGCAGAAAATCGTTGTAGAAGATCTGGAAGAAGCCTATCATTCTTAATGACAAAAGGGTTAAATGGTGAATTGAAAACTCGTCTTTTAGCCTTTTTACGATTTTAGGTTTTAGATTTCGGCTTGCTGTTTGATGGAATTAGAAAAAGATTTGCCTATGAAAACACAGAACAAGTCACAATCCAAATCAAAAGTTCCACAAGACGGACTCTTTCCCGAGATCATCCGTAACGATTATCAGGGAAGCCGAAAGCTTAAAGGAAAAAAGGCAGTTATTTCAGGTGGAGACAGCGGAATAGGACAGGCAGTAGCCGTTCATTTTGCAAGAGAAGGAGCAGATGTTGCGATCATTTACAAAGAAAGCGATGATGATGCTAAAGAAACAAAAAGACTGGTAGAAAAAGAAGGTCAGCAATGTACCGTGATCAAAGGAGATCTTACAAAAAAAGCATTCAGGATAAAATGTGCAGAAAAGATAAAAGATAACTGGAAAAGTCTCGATATCCTGGTCAATAACGCCGGAATCCATACTTCAAAGAACAGTCTTGAAAAGATCACCGATGAGCAGATTCAGGAAACTTTTAATACCAATATCATTTCTATGATTTCTCTGACGAGAAATTTTCTGCCTTTGATGGGAGAAGGAGGCCGGATCATCTGTACGACGTCGGTCACGGCGTATCGGGGAAGTGAACATTTGATTGATTATGCCGCAACGAAAGGAGCTATTTTATCTTTCATCCGTTCGCTGTCAGCCAATCTTGCCGAAAAGAAAATATTGGTCAATGGAATTGCTCCCGGACCTATATGGACACCACTGGTAAAAGAAGCTTTCGATGATCTGTCAACATTTGGAAAAGATACACCCCTGAAACGGGCAGGACAGCCTTCAGAAGTCGCTCCGGCTTATGTTTTTCTGGCTTCCAGAGATGCAGAT
Organism: Chryseobacterium sp. OV279; assembly: GCF_900128945.1. Taxonomy (GTDB): domain Bacteria; phylum Bacteroidota; class Bacteroidia; order Flavobacteriales; family Weeksellaceae; genus Chryseobacterium. Next base: position 1,683,518 of record NZ_FQUD01000001.1, read on the forward strand.
TACATCACCGGAGAAGTGATTCATATTAATGGAGGAGATTTCGTCGGAGGCTAGAATGAGAAGTTAGAAGCTAGAGATTAGAAGTTAGAAAATAGAAGTTATAACGACCAATAGTAGTATTTTTGACATCTAGCATCTAGCATCTAGCATCTAGCATCTGATATCTTGATTCCTGGCTATATCCTCAAAACTAATTTCTAACCTCTAATATCTAACCTCTAAATAAAGAAGCAATGCAAAAAATATTTTTTGAAATCCAGATCGATGCACCCAATGAAAGAGTATGGGATGTACTATGGAGTGATATCACATACAGACAGTGGACGACAGCTTTCACAGAAGGTTCCTTTTATCAGGGAACATTTGAAGAAGGAAGCATCATGAAGTTTTTCGATCCCAATAATAACGGGATGTACAGCCGTGTTGAAAAAAATATTCCCCATAAAGAATTAAAGCTCCTGCACCTTGGAGAAATTTATGACGGTGTAGAAGCCCCTCAGGATTGGGGTGAAGCCACGGAAGCTTATATTTTGGAAGAAACAGAAACGGGAACCATTTTGAAAATTGAAATTCAGACCCCTGAAGAGTTTAAATCATTTTTTGAAGAGAAATTCCCGGTCGCCTTGGGAATTGTGAAAAATCTTTCAGAAATTCAATTATAAACCACCAATATAAAAATTACAAAAACTTAAAATATGGAAACCTTATCTTACGAAATTGTTATCAACGCCCCACTACAGAAAGTATGGGACGTTCTCTGGACCCCAGAAACCTATACCGAATGGACTCAGTTTTTCGGTCCGGGATCTGTCATGAAATCAGACTGGGAAGTTGGTGGAAAAACGTATTTTGTGAATGCAGAAGGAGAAGGAATGGTCTCAACCATTGACAGCATTGATGAGCCCAATCAGGTTATTTTTAAACACCTTGGGATGGTAGACAAAGAAGGCAACGAAGATATACACAGCAAAGAAGTAATGGAATGGAGCGGTGCTTTCGAAAAATACATCCTTATTGATTTGGAAGGAAAAACCAAGCTTCATGCTGAAGTACAGGTCGATAAAGAATGGAAAGATCATCTGGATACGGGATTTATAAAAGGCCTTGATGTGGTAAAAAACCTTGCCGAGAATAAATAATCCGTACCTTTATTTAACAAAAAATAACCTTATAGATTTCAAAAGTCTGTAAGGTTTTATATTGATATCATGGGAAGATGCAGTATCTTTCTAATTACTTTTAATAAATAACAATATGAAATTATTAAGCATCCTTTTCGGAACATTTCTTCTCGCTCTGGTGGCCACATTTGCCATTCAGGGAAAGCCTGATTTTTTATTCTCCGGGAATCTGGGAATGGCTGTATTCATCATATTCACAGGATTTTCTCACTTTAAATTTCAGAAAGGAATGGCGATGATGATTCCTGAATTGGTTCCCGGAAAAATGTTCTGGGTCCATTTTACAGGAGTTATTGAAATCGCTGCGGGAATAGGGTTGATGATCCCATCCATACGGGAGCTGACGGCGATAATGCTGATTATTTTTTATGTTTTGGTTTTCATCGCCAACATCAATTCTTCAAAGAAAAAGATCAATATTTTCAAGGCAGACTACACCGGTCCAGGAATGAATTATCTCTATAAAGAGCGAATTCCGATGCAGATTATTTTAATAGTCTGGACGTGGTATTTTGGGATTTATTTGAACTAATGATTTTTAGTAAAAAAAACATTTACTTAATATTAATGGATTATATTTTTCTATAAATATATTTTTTTAATGAATATATGATGATTTGTGTAACGTATTGAGATGAAGTGCGTCATATTAAGCAAAAGGTTTTATCGTTTTTAAAATCTTTATGTACCACCTAACCTCAAAACATGAATCTATGAATCTAAATGCAAAATTTTTTGGTGCGGCTCAAATCGTACTGTCAGCAATAATGATGAATGCACAGACTTCAACGGCAAAACTGCCGGGCGACCCTACGCTCCCTTCTTCCAAAGAAACTCTGGATAAATTAATTTCCTACGATAAAGGAAACTTCAAGTACAAAGTAGAAGACTATTTCGCAAGACCGAATGCTTCGCAGTTTAAAATTTCCCCGGACGGACAGTATCTTTCCTACAAAGAAAAAGATGCAGATAAAAAAAATCATGTCTATGTAAAAGAACTAAAAACTGGGAAAATTACAAAAGCCATCGTAGAAAAAGATGATCTAATCGGGGGCTATGGCTGGTTGGATAAAAAAAGACTCTTCTACACCCAGGATAAAGGAGGAAATGAAAATAACCATTTGTACGCAGTAGATATTGATGGGAAGAATCTTAAGGATCTGACTCCTTTTGACGGAGTGACCCTGAATTACGCAGATGTTATTAAGGATACAGAATTTGTGATCGTTGCCCTGAATAAGAACAACAAGCAGATCTTTGAACCTTATAAAGTTAATTTCAATACCGGTGAAATGACCCAGCTTTATGAAAATAAAGATGTTAATAATCCTATTGATGGCTATATTTTTGACAAGAAAGGGAATATGCGTGGATACACCGTTCTGGAAAACGGATTGACGACTAAAACCTATTACAAAGATTTAGACATAGGGAAATTTAACCTGATAAAATCCACAGACTGGAAAAATACCTTCAGTATTATAGGATTAAACGATAATTCCAAAAATAAGGATGAAGCGTATGTAGTCACTGATTTAGATAGTGATAAAGCCAGAATTGTACTGTATGATCTAAAGAAAAATGCGATCATAAAAGAAGTATATTCCAATCCTGTATACGATGTAAGTTCAATAAGCACAGCCCGGAAAAACAGGAATTACGAACTGGACTATATAAGTTATACCGGAGTTAAAGGTGAGACAATTCCTGTAAGTAAGTTTTACAAAGAGGTTCACGATCAATTAAAAGCGGAATTCAAAGACAAAGAATTTTCCGTAGTTTCTTCTGATGATAATGAGGAGAAATTATTGGTAGTGGTTGGCAGTGACAGGCTTTACGGGAATTATTATGAATATGATACAAAATCTAAGAAGCTAAAACTTCTGTACAATCTGATGCCTCAGCTGAAAGAAGAAGATATGGCTGAAATGAAGCCTATTGAATTCAAAAGCAGAGACGGCCTTACCATCCGTGGATATATTACCATGCCTAAGGATGCGGTTAATGGTAAGAAAGTTCCATTGATTGTTAATCCTCACGGTGGTCCACAAGGAGTCAGAGACAACTGGGGTTTCAATCCTGAAGATCAGCTTTTTGCCAGTAGAGGATATGCCACACTGCACGTGAATTTCAGAATTTCCGGTGGCTATGGAAAAGAATTCCAGCAATCAGGATACAAGCAGATCGGACGTAAAGCAATGGATGATGTGGAAGATGGAGTAAAATATGTCATCGAGCAAGGTTGGATCGATAAAAATAAAATTGCGATCTATGGAGGAAGCCACGGTGGATATGCAACACTAATGGGGCTAATTAAAACGCCTGATCTGTATTCTTGCGGTGTAGATTATGTGGGCGTTTCCAATATCTTCACATTCTTTGAATCTTTCCCTGAATACTGGAAGCCGTACAAAGAAATGGTAAAACAAATCTGGTATGACCTGGATAATCCTGAAGAAGCGAAAATCGCGAAAGAAGTTTCTCCAGTGTTCCATATCGATAAGATTAAAAAGCCTTTATTTGTAGTGCAGGGTGCGAATGATCCAAGAGTAAATATCAATGAATCAGACCAGATCGTAAAAGCAATGCGTGCAAAAGGAGTAGAAGTTCCCTACATGGTAAAATATGATGAAGGTCACGGATTCAGAAAAGAACCCAACAGAATAGAACTCTACAAATATATGATGGGTTTCTTTGCCGAAAATTTCAACAAGAAATAATACATGTTTTATATAATTATAGGAACGGAGAGTGTAATGCTTTCCGTTTTTTTTGTGATAGAGTCAAGATGCTAGATTTCAGACATCAGACATCAGATTTTAGATTAAGGTAGAGGTTTAGGTTGAAGAGGAGATTAAGTGGAAATCATGTAACATTCAAAAAGTCAATAGTCATAATTCACCAGCTTGTAACACACATATTCCGTATCATATTTTTAATGTTCCGGTTTTCATCTTCTATTCTCTAACTCACAAACCCTTTCTACAAAAGAAAATCTCAACAGTCAATAATTTTTTTTTACATTTATTAAAGTAAAACCAAAAGGCAGATCGTCATAGCAATATGGAGGTTGTCGAAGAAATAACAGTGCCACAGGAGGAGAAAGCAAGTATCATCTCACAAACCGTTTCAAAGTACGGAGGAAAGCTGATGTCTTATATTCGTCCGAAAGTGAAAAACACTGAAGATGCGGAAGATATTCTGCAGGAAGTGTGGTTCCAGTTCAGCAGTCTGACCAATCTTTCGGAGATTGTGAATGTCGGCGGCTGGCTGTACAGAGTGACTGCTAATAAAATCACAGACCGTTACCGCAAAAAGAAAACCGAAAATCTTGAAGATTTCGTGTATGAAGACGAAGATGGAAGTTTTTCTATCAAGGATATCTTATTGCTGGACGAGAGTGCCGGACCTGAAGTGAAAATGTTTCAGGACGAGATATGGAAAAAGCTGTTTGAGGCACTGGACGAACTTCCTGAGAAACAAAGGTTAGTGTACGTAGAAAACGAACTGAACGACAAAACCCTGCAGCAGATCGCTGACGAACAGGGCGAAAATATCAAAACCATTATCAGTAGGAAAAATTATGCTGTGAAGCATTTAAGAAACAGACTGAGAAGATTATACGAAGATTTAAATAGTTAGTAAAGAAGAAATTATGAATCATAAACACAAAAAAGGCTGGATTTTTTTATTCTTATGTCCGCCGCTGATCTTACTGGCCGTTACTTTCATTGTAATGTCGCTTTGGAACTGCCTGCTTCCTGAGATCCTGGGTGTAAAATCCATTACATTCTGGCAGGCGATGGGAATACTCGTCTTAAGTAAAATTCTTTTTGGAGGTTTCCATTTCGGAAAAGGAATGAGAGATTTCAAAGAAAGAAAAATGAGACAGAGAATGGCTGAACTGTCCCCTGAAGAAAGAGAGAAATTCAAGGAAGTTTGGAGAGATAAATGCTCAGGAGGATTCTTCAACAAAAAAAACGGATAATTTAAAAATTTTAAGAAGTAGTAAAGTAAAATTGAAATTCATCCGTCTATATAAAAAACAAGAAGTAGTAAAATTTAAAATTTTGAAAAAATGAAAAATTCAGCATTAAAAGGAGCTCTTGGAGCATTAGCTGTTGTGGGCATCGCATTGGCTGCCAAAAAAATAGCCCAGAGAAAAAGATTCATGAAAGGTATTTTTAACGAATACGGAATCAAAGAAAGATCACCATTCGGTTTTGCAGACAGAATCAGAGAAATGGATGATGAGCAGTACCAGGAACTGAAAGGAAAGTTCAAAAAAGAATTCTCTTCAAGATGTTGCAGAAAAGACAGTAAGGACAATACTGTAGAAGCATAAGAAGTCTATAACTAAATTGAAATTGTTTAGTTCCGGCGCGGGAAGCAAAGCTTCCCGCGCCGGAATTTTTTTAGGGAAAGGTGGCTTCGGGTGCCTCAGCCACCAGAAAAAGCAGGAAAGCTCATAACTACAAAACAAATATCTGAATTATTCACCACAACACCATTGTGGCCATTTGCGAAACATTTGTGTCATTCGTGTTTAAAAAAGCATTAGCATTTTACTGAAATATTCCTCTTAAGAATAAACCCGAAAAAAAAATAATTCCTTATTTTTGCCTAGCTCAATGAAAGATTACTACTATTTTCTCGGGATTTCTCCGGATGCTTCAGAAGAAGACATCAAGAAAGCCTATAGAAAGTTATCTTTAAAATATCATCCCGATAAAAATGACAACGATGATTTCTTTGCCGGGCGTTTCCGTGAAATTCAGGAAGCTTATGAAATATTGAGTGATTCCGTAAGCAGACGTACTTACGACCAGAATTTAGAGAACCATCAGAAAAGTTTCAGGTACAATATTCCGCCAAGCATCAAAACGTTTACGGCGAATAAAATTCATGCAAAAAAAGGGGAGGAGATCATCATCAACTGGCAGACAAGCAATGCCGATGTGGTGAAAGTATTGCCTTTCGGTCTGGAAAAGCCTTTTGGAGAAAGAATCTTTAAGATTACAGAATTTAAGGACGGGAAATTTCAGATTTTACTTCATGCAACCAATTCGCTGCTGCACAAAACGGCAGTACAGGGAATCACCATTACGGAAGTCTTTGAGAATGATGGCGCTCAGTTTAAAAGCAGCGTAGAGGAAATGTTCAAGCCTCAGCCCAGAACACGGATCAATAAATCAGGCCAGCCAAAGATCATGATGCTGATCTGGGGAATTATTATTCTGGCGTTGGCGGTATATTTTTTAGTCAGGAATTTTGGCTAATTAAGCCATCTTTTTTCTTCCCGGACACTTTTTACATCTCTTTCCTTTCTTGAACTTTTTGCAGCAGGATTTCTTTTCACAATACATATCTTCATTATTAAATGCAAATACAGGAGCTAAAGGCGGTACTTTAAACGGGACAATCATATTCATGCTACAAATATATTAATTTAGAATAAATATAATTAATAAAATTTCATAAAATTGACAATGCCTGTTGATCAGAGTATTCCGTGATAATTGTCAACCTTATTTTTGATGAAAAATGAAGATTTTAGAAGCATCCGACCTCCCGAAAAGTGAAATAACATCACATTAAAAAAGTTCTGAATACAGATTTGTTTAAATGAATCTGATGATTATTGGTGATCCATTATGAACTCAATATGTATTTATTTTAAACATCCATCGCATAAATTCTAATTTTTAATACTGATTCAATAAAACATTATGATAGAGATTGGAGAATAAACAGGTTAATTTTTAAGTATTAAATAATTATTAGAGTAATTTATCTTAAAAATGATATAGATTTTCGTTATTGTTTTGACAATTTTGAACTGTTGTACAATCGTTTAAAAAAACGTAATTTTACGAATCTTTTTTACGAACAAAATCTAATAAATAAAAATGAATACAGAACAGTTTGTGAGCCGTCACATTTCCCTTAATGAAGCCGATAAACAGGCAATGTTGGAAAGATTGGGCGTTTCAAGTATTGAAGAACTAATTTCTCAGACCATTCCTTCTTCTATCCGTTTAGAGAAAGATCTTGAGATCTCTGCACCGCTTTCAGAATACGAGATGCTGAACCATTCGAAAGATCTGGCATCAAAGAATACTGATTATACGAGCTACATTGGTTTTGGATACCACAATACACTTTTGCCATCAGCTATTCAGAGAAATATCTTTGAAAACCCAAGCTGGTATACGGCGTATACTCCTTATCAGGCTGAAATTGCACAGGGAAGGCTGGAAGCTCTTCTTAATTTCCAGACGGTAGTGTGCGATCTTACAGGTTTCGGACTGGCTAATGCTTCTCTTTTGGATGAATCTACAGCTGCAGCAGAAGCTATGCATATGTTCTTCAACAACAGAACGAAGGACCAGAAGAAAGCCAATGCCAACAAATTCTTCGTTTCCGATCTTGTTTTACCACAAACAGTGGCCGTTTTAAAAACGAAAGCTGAAGGTTTAGAAATCGAAATCGTGGAAGGTGACCACAAAACTCACGAGTTAGACGGAAGCTATTACGGTGTTTTATTACAGTATCCGGGGAAAAACGGTATCGTTTTAGACTATACTGAAGATATTGTAGACTATAAAAAATTAGATTTACAGGTTGTTGTAGCTTGTGATCCGATGGCTTTGGTGAAACTTAAATCTCCTGCTTCCATGGGTGCTGACTGTGCCGTTGGAACTTCTCAGAGATTCGGTATTCCATTGGGTTACGGAGGACCTCACGCTGCATTTTTCTCTTGTAGAGAAGATTACAAAAGAGATATTCCGGGAAGAATCATCGGGGTTTCTCAGGATATGTACGGAAAACGTGCATTGAGAATGGCGCTTCAGACGAGAGAACAGCACATTAAAAGAGAAAGAGCTACTTCCAATATCTGTACAGCACAGGTACTTCTTGCGGTAATGGCAGGAATGTATGCCGTTTATCACGGACCAAAAGGATTAAACTATATCGCTGATCAGATCCACTTTAAAGCCAACGCTTTGAAAAACGGTCTTAAAGCATTAGGATACCAGACAGTTGAAGAGCCTATCTTCGATACCGTGAAAATCACGATGAGTGAGGATGAGAAAGGAAGATTGATGAGAATGATGCTTGATCACAAACTTAACCTGAACTATTTCACAGAAGGAGTGGTAAGTATCGCGATCAACGAAAGTACAACATTGGAGAAATTAAACTATCTGATGGCTTCTTTCGCTCAGTTCAAAGACAAACAGACTTTCAAATTAGAAATAAAAGAAGGATACAGCATTCCTGAGGAGAATTTAAGAAAAGACGAAATTCTTACGGAACAGGTATTCAACAAATACCATACTGAAACGGAATTGATGCGTTACATCAAACGTTTGGAAAGAAAAGATTTATCATTAACGCATTCGATGATTTCTCTTGGTTCTTGTACCATGAAACTGAACGCTGCTACTCAAATGTTGCCTCTTTCTTGGGATAACTGGGGAGCTGTTCACCCATTTGTACCGGTGGACCAAGCTGGAGGTTACCAGGAAATGATCAGAGAATTGGAGAAAGATTTAGCTGAAATCACAGGTTTCGCAGGAACTTCTCTTCAGCCAAACTCTGGAGCTCAGGGTGAATATGCAGGATTAATGGTGATCAGAGAATATCACATTTCAAGAGGTGAAGGCCACAGAAATGTAGTATTGATCCCTCAGTCTGCACACGGAACCAACCCGGCTTCTGCAGCGATGGCAGGAATGAAGATTGTTGTCGTTAAAAACCTTGAAAGCGGAGAAATTGATTTCGAAGACCTGAAAGCTAAAACGGAGCAGAATTCTGAAAATTTATCTTGTGTAATGATCACATATCCGTCTACTTACGGATTCTTCGATGCCAACATTAAAGAAATTACAAGCTTAATCCACGAGCACGGTGGACAGGTATATATGGATGGTGCGAACATGAACGCTCAGGTAGGATTCACAAGTCCAGGAAACATCGGAGCAGACGTTTGTCACCTGAACTTACACAAAACTTTCGCAATTCCTCACGGAGGTGGAGGTCCTGGAGTAGGTCCAATCTGTGTGGCTAAGCACTTAGTACCTTTCCTTCCTTCCAATGCCAATATCAGAATCGGTTCTAAAGAAGCGATCGAAGGTATTTCTGCAGCACCTTACGGTTCTGGTCTGATCCTTAACATTTCTTATTCTTACATCAAAATGTTAGGAACGGATGGATTGAAAAAGGCAACGGGTCATGCGATCATGAATGCGAATTACCTTAAAGAAATTTTAGCTGAGCATTTCCCGATCCTGTATTCAAACGAGAGTGGAAGAGTCGCTCACGAGTGTATCGTAGACTTCCGTCAGTTCAAAACTTTAGGAATTGAAGTAGCTGATGTAGCGAAGAGACTAATGGATTATGGATTCCATGCTCCAACCGTTTCTTTCCCTGTAGCAGGAACATTGATGATTGAGCCTACGGAATCTGAAAGCAAGTCTGAAATCGACCGTTTTGCAGAAGCATTAATCTCCATCAAAAAAGAAATCGATGAGATTGCTAACGGAGAAGCAGATCAGGCGAACAACGTCCTTAAAAATGCTCCACACACTGAGCAGTTGGTGATCTCAGATTCTTGGGATAAACCCTACAGCAGAGAAAAGGCAGCTTATCCGTTAGACTGGGTAAGAGACCACAAATTCTTCGCTTCCGTATCCAGAGTTGATGAAGCTTATGGAGACAGAAACTTAGTATGTACTTGTGAGCCGATTGAAGCTTATATGTAATCATTGACTATAAATATAAAACACCCGTTTAGATTCTAAACGGGTGTTTTTCTTTTGTTATTTTATCTCTCTTACCTTCTTCGATAGCTGTAAGCCACAAGAAGTGCAACAGCCATGGCACCAAAAGTGACCATTGAAACTGTTTTAATTGATATTTCACTGTCTTTTGCTGATGATGTATTTTGAGATTTCTCACATGAAGACAAGAATACTACTGTCAAGAATAGACAGCCCAAGAGTAATTTTTTAATCATAAATGTATTTGTTTGGTTATTAGGTTTTTATGAGCAAAAAATATGCCGGGTATGCTGTTTTAATGAGAGTTTTGTATGCGGTAAATAGCAAATCATTAAACCCTTTTCTAATTTATGAACACATATCCTTCTTCATATTTGTTTTTACAAGTATATTTGATAAAAAAACCGTAAAGTTTCATACTTTACGGTTTTAATTTTTAATACATAAAGTCGGGAGACTTATGTATTAAAAACAAATCTTAGTTTAAATTAGAAAAGTATACAATCTTTTTTGTCCATTCTAAGAAGCATTTCTTTCTGTCTATTTCAACATCAATTTTCCAGTTAGGTTCTGTTATTTGAAGATTGCTAAAAGCTTGATCAAAAGTTATAAAAAAATGGTTAAAAAATATTTTCCTTTCGTGGATTTTTGTTAAGTCACCCACACTCTTGAGTACGAGATTTTTACCGAGATTACTTTTTAAATTAGATTCAATTGCTATGTATTCTAATTGTCTAGTGCGTTTATTATTCTTTGGAATTAAATTATAATAATGAATTGATTTACCTTTCAAAAATTCAAAATTATCATATTCAGAGTATCTATTGAAAATTGTAATTCTTCCAATTTTCTTTGGTAATTTGAAAACTGTTTTTAAAAAATTCTGAATTTTATTGTTATCTGTAAAATCGTAGTAATGCAAGGATAATATGCTGGAGATCAATAGTGAAAATAAAATAAACTCGATGTTTTTATTGATTTTGTTAATTTGACTATGCCTGTAATGTAGGATGTTAGGTTGAGTATTTAGAGTTATTGCAAATAAGCAATCTATTCTATCACAATTATCCGTGTAAAGATCTTCAAAGATATTTTCATTATTGTTATCGATGATGTTTTCATGTGCAATTCTATTGTTATCAGAAAGTTCGGTAACGAGTGTTCTCAATATCTCAATATTGTCAATGTTCTCTTCTAAAAAATCTAAGTATGATTTTGTTAAAAGAATATCAACATTTTCATTAAATAAAATATTGTTAACATCTACGAATGCTCTATCACGAGAATTTGATACATATTTCTCTATGATGTCTAATGAAGGTAAAATTGTCATTATAATAATTCCTTTACTAAATTATATGTGTTGTCATAAAATCCCGAAGGAAAGCTTGGTGATAGTTTTCCTTTTGAGTCAATAAAATGTGAGGTCACTTCAAATTTCTTTTCTGAACGTTTGAAATAATGTATTGTTATATCTTCCGGTTTTAAATTATATTCTTTGTTCTTTATTAAAACTTGTAATTTTCTTATTATATGCTCACTATGTGTTTCAATAAAATACTGGTTCTTATTTCCGATACTCAACAGTGTATCAATAAATTTTGCTTGTAAGGATGGGTGTAAGTGAACTTCTGGTTGTTCAATTAGCAATGTTTCCTTTTTATGTGTAAACTTTTCCGATAATATAGCTTGAAATAAAATGGGTAGTTGCAATGACACACCATATCCGACATCAGTAATATTAGACCAAAACCCTTTTGTCTTTACATTTAGAGCTAAAACGGGTAAGTCTTTATTTTTTATTATTTCAACTTGCTCTGCTATACCTGACTTATTTATAACACTATTAAGCAAATCAATTTTATTGTTAAATTCTTTTTCAGTTAGACTTGGATCGCCTAAAATATTAATGAATTTTTCAATGTCAATAAGCTTATAGTTTGACTTTTTGTCTTCCTGAAAGTATAGTCTTTTAGGTGAATTACCAATTGGGTTTACAAAACGAAAACCATCTATATATTCAATACAATAATTTTGAAAAATAAGTAAGAAGATAACTCTATAATATATATCCAACGGATTTTCAATATCTAATGATAAAATTTTTTTTCTGATGTCTCCCTCAAATAATGTGAAAAACCCTTCTTTCTGAGCTGGACAATCATCTAGTTCAAATTGTACATCTTTAAAATTACCAACAATTGTAGAGGAGAGTTCTCTTTGACTTTCATATAAATCAATTTTTTTGCTTTGTATTTCTATCTTTCCAAAACTATCGTTTCCAATAATTGTTGTAATGTTTTTGTGGTTGTTTAAATTAGAGCCTAAAGTAAATTTTATTGAAGTTTCTATATTCAATTTACTAATCTCATTTAACAGATTGATGATTATTTTATTTTCTAATGAATCATCATCTTTTTCAAACTTGTTAACAAATTTTAGAAAAAACTCTAGATATCTGTGAGAGTCACTGAACGAAAAATTTAATTTACGAGACTTAACTTTATCCTTAATTACTTCTTGATAGTTCCCTAAATCAGTATAATCACCCCTCAATTTTAAATTACTTTCTAATGGTGAATCTATTGTTTGCTTAAGTGATAGTAGAAATTTCAGTAATGAACTTTTTCCTCCACTATTTTCACCTATTAGAATGTTTACTCTGGAAAATTTTAATTCTTGATTGTCAAAATTTCTAAAATTATGAATGTTTAATTTCATGCGCGAGATTTTCATTTATAGTTTGAGATAGTATTTTTAGATACAGTGTTTTGTAACTTTTTCTATAATTTATTAAAAGTAAATAAATATCTAGTAAAAAACAATTTTAAATTCAACTCCTAATTCAATAAATATTTACTTTAAAAAAAAGGAATTTAATTTGGTAAATAGAAATTCCCTGTTTTATGATCTAAAAATGCATAATCATAGTTTAAATATTCCCATAAATGTGGCAATTAAATATATATAATCCTTACGGGAAACCATAATGAAAGTTATTTTAAATGAGAAACCCTTCTCAAAAAGAAAAGGGTTCATTATTTTGTACAGGAAAATATTTCTATTTCCCGTTCAACACACCATTCACGTAATCCGTCCACTCATACACCGGAATGCTTCTGTCCAGATAAAAGTCAGGCTGCAATCCTTTTGCATCAATCGTGAAATCGGGGATACGCATACTTCTTGAAAGCGAATACCCTAATTCAAATTCTTTACAGGGCGAAGGAACATAATACATATTCGAAACATCTAAAACTCCAAAAGTCGTAGTTCCAAATAATTTTACCTTCTTACTTTGCTTGGCTGCCAGTAAAAACTGTTCATCTGTACTTCCGTTTCTTTGATTAATGATAATTCCAACATTTTTAGGATACGGATGAATGGTGTCGAATTTTGTAACACTCACTATATCTTCATTGAGGTTAACAAATTTTCCCTGTTGTTTTTCCAGGGTGTTAAATGCAGATTGGGCCCACTTTTTATTCTCCTCACTGAATCCGTATTCCGGTTTATTGATGAAGTCCAGCATTCTTTGGTTATTTAGTTTTGTAGAAAGATATTCTACGCCTACAGTTCTGATCGGGTTGGTATAAATCAAAGGCAGGATATTGCTGTAACTGGCATCGCTTCCGCCGGTTCCGTTTCTGATGTCAATGATCAGGTTTTCAGTAGAGGTGATTTTATCTTTGTTGGCTGCAATGACACTGTCAATCTTTTGTTTTTGGGAAGCCTGGAAAGATGGAATTCTTAAATACAGCGTTTTATCATTTAATTTTTCTACATAAGGTTGATTAGCACCTATCGATTTAAAGTACTGTGTATATTTTGGATCATCTTCAATCTTGGGATATACTCTCGAAAGGCTGAAATCTCCGATCTGTAAATGATTCTTTCCGGTTAATGTAATCTCTTTAGACTCCGCCACAGAACGGTCACGCATGTAAAAAACAGAGCTTGCTGGTTTGCCTTCCGAAATGTTAAGCTTCATTTTTACCTGTCCCTTGGTCCAGTTTTCCGCCCCAGATTCTATGATAAATCCTACATACTGATCTCCCATTTTTTTAATTCCAATGGTGTAAGGCTCGGTTACCCAGATTCCTTCGTAATCAGAGGTTTTCTTTTTATCCAAGTACTTCTTGAAATCCTGAGTGTCTACCGGTAATTTTTCCCATTTGACAGATGGGCTTTCCGGTTTTGTATTATTAGCGGTCTTTGGTGTTTCCTTGTTGATAGGTCTTATTGCAATATGTCCGGAACGGAAAAAAGATAACCATTCGTAAAGAACAGGTCCGCATTCTGTAAAGGTTTTAACCGATTTTACTTTCTCAGATATGGTTTTATTATGGGCTTCGTAAGCCTGATTTCCTTTTTGCTTTAATGCATATTCAAAACCCGCATCGTTGGCTTCGAAAGTTTTTTTAACCCACTCATAATTTTTTGTGCAATCACAATTCTGAGCGTATACTGAGCTGGTGGTGAGTGTAAATAAAGACGAAATGAATATGGCTTTTAAGTTTTTCATGGATTTAATTTGTAATAAGAACATCCGGTTGGTTTAAAATATTACATGTTTTTGCTTTCTTGTCATGAGCATTTAAGTCAATGTAATAAGCAATCCCGATTTGATGGTGCTAAAAATAAATAAATATCCAGTGAAAAGCAATTTTTAAATCCAGTGATGGTGAAAATATAAAAGAAAATTAAACTCCCGAACTAAAGGCTGTCTCAAATAAAATAAGTGAAGAACAATATATTTTTATGGCTTGGATTTAATCCTTCCGTCTAATTTTTGTCGAAATATAGAATATAATAAAAATCGTAGCGATCGTTAGGCACGTAGCTAAAAATGTGGTTTTTATGGTTTCACTTTCGTTCTCAGTTGAAGAGCCGGAGCAGTTGGTCAGAAGAAAAACAACAGCTAAAATGCAGAATGATATTCCGAAAAATTTCCGGAGGGAATTGAACATATTTTGTTTCATGATGACGGTATTTGTGTTCCCGTAAATCTATAAATAAAACATGTCTAAATTGTTAAAAATGAAAACATTAACATTTTTAACGTAAAATTTTTATTAATGAATAAGTATTAATTGTTTTTAGAAATAAAGTATGGTTTTCTTGAAAAATAAATACAGAAAGTAACAATGCGTCAGATAAAAACGGACGATACTTTGATGAACAAAATTTAAACACAAATAACACAAATTTGTTTCACAAATATCACAATCCTATATCCAAAATCGATACATTTCACTCTAAAACTCTAAAACTCTAAAACTCTAAAACTCTAAAACTCTAAAACTCTAAAACTCTAAAACTCTAAAACTCTAAAACTCTAAAACTCTAAAACTCTAAAACTCTAAAACTCTAAAACTCTCAGACTCCCTCATTCCAATAAAAACTATCCGGATACACTCTCGCTCCAAACACTGCCGTTCCTACGCGAACAATGGTAGAACCTTCTTCAATCGCGGTTTCCAGATCACCGCTCATTCCCATAGAAAGTTCTTTCATTTCCACGTTAGGGATATTCTGGCTGATGATCTCCTGCTGCAGGTTTTTCAGGATTTTAAAGCAGGGTCTTACTTGCTCGGTTTCAGCACTGAAAAGGCCAATGGTCATGAGTCCTTTAATTTTTAATGTATGGAGTTCAGAAACTTTTCTGGTCAGCTCCAAAACTTCATCAGGATGCACACCAAATTTACTTTCTTCAGCAGATGTATTCACCTGGATCAGAACATCGATTGTTTTGTCTTCCGATAAAAGCCTTTGATGAAGTTTTTCCGCAAGATCCAGACGGTCCAGAGACTGTACACAAACCACATCATATTTTAAAATATCCTTGATTTTATTCGTCTGTAAGTGTCCGATAAAGTGATTTTCATGCGGTGTACTTTTCAGATCTTCATATTTTTCTTTCAGCTCCTGAACTTTATTTTCAGCGATTAAGGTCTGTCCATACTCTAAAGCTATTTTAATATACTCTGCAGAAACCGTTTTGGTAGCAAGTAATAATCTGACTTCATCAGGATTTCTGCCTGCTTTTTCACAGGCTTTCTTTATTCTGTCACTGATGATTTCAAGATTGTGGAGGATGTCTTCTTTCATGACTGTGTGATTTCCTGAGATTCCAGTTTTTTGATCAGTGCTGATTTTACGGAGGTCAATGCATAATCTTTCGCCTCGGCAAAAGAAATGCCGTACCTGCGGTCTATATTTCTCAGATCTTCCGGGAATTTAGACAATAGATTATCATAAAAGGTATCCAGAAATTCAGCAGACGGCATCTCGTAGTTAATCTTCAGCTGGAAACGTCTCAATAGGGCTGTGTCTATAATCTCTGCGTGATTGGTAGCACAGAGCAGTAAAGCATTTTCAGGATAATAATCGATCAGCTGGATCAATGTATTCACAAGTCTTCTCATTTCACCCACGTCCTTATCGTCACTTCCACGCGCTTTTCCGATCTGATCCAGTTCGTCCAGAAAAAGAACAGATCTTTCTCTGGCCGCTTTATCAAAGATCATTTTTATATTCTGGGAAGTTTCCCCGATGCGCGAAGAAACAATATTGCTGAGATTTAAGATCAGGATACTCTTACCTAAAGCGTTAGCGACAGCTTTTGCGGTCATCGTTTTCCCACAGCCGGATTTTCCCTGCAGAAGAATCTTATTGTTCACAGGAAGTCCGTATTCCTGCAGTTCTTTGACGTAATTGTGTTCCTTAATAAGCTGCACCAGCTGGTCCCGGTTATTGCTGCCGAGAAATACGTCGTTAAGGGTTACTTCCTCTTTATCCTGAATGATGAGATTGTACAGATTCATGCTAAAACTAAAAAAAATGATTCTTATCTGTGCAAAGATAAAGTTTTATAGAATGATTTTCAGGGACCTGAAACAGAATAAGCGGGTAGGCCAGTGAAGGGAAAAAACAGATAAAAATAACACCCAAAGAATATTGAATAATATGGCTTTCATTGAATATGATGGTTGATATCCGGGCCTAGGAAGCTGTAGCGTTAAAAAAATAAATATTGTGAACGTTAAAAAAATTCTTCTGTTCGAAGCGCGAAACTATTTTCGAGTCGAATAACCTATAATGAATTCGCGCAAGTTTAGAATTTTTAGAGAACAACATTTATTTTTAGCGAAGGATTCCAGCCTTGAATTTTTGGTTCATTTTGTTTCAAGACAAAAGAACAGAATGAAAAATATAAATCGGGAATGAGGTTAAATAGTCCATCAAACCTCATTCAATAGGAACGGGCTTTAGCCCGTTTACAAGATAATCATCCTTCATCAGGCTTTAGCCAAAATCTAAATTGCACGACGGTATTAACAAGAAAAGCCGAACAATCTGTTCGGCTTGACTATTTGGATATATAAAATTTGCTATGAAATTCAGTTAAGGGATTATGTTTTTGGGCCCTTTTACTCCAATGAGTAAAAGAGCAGAATCTGACTATTCAGATTAAAAACATAAACAATACAATTAATATAGATGTTCTATAAGCTAGAACTTAGTTTCTTTGCTCTCTTTTTACTGTCATGAAGTAAGAAGTAAACACTACTAAACACGTTGCGATTCCAATGTAAGTTACCATTTTTGTTTTATTTAATTATTTGACTTTATTTTATCAATTTTCTAATTGCAATATTACAACTTTCAAATCACGTGCCAAAGCAAATAATTATGATGTATATCAGTGTGTTATGTGTTTTAAAACTTAATTTACAGGGAATGTTTGTTTACAAAAAATTAATATGTTTTTAGGAAATTATTAATATATTTATTGTCTTATCTGTAAAAAAATAAAAAGTTGACAACAGTTTGAACACTTCTATATTGGACTTGATAAAACAAAAAATAAGAAATGCGATGCATAATATTCACTTTTAACTTTGTTTTTGAACGTCAGATTTTGGCAAGCGGAAGAAATATTATGTTAAGTAAACTTATTATTTGTGACTCAATTTTATCATGAAATTTTTAAAAGCCGTCAGGTTATGTGACATCAATTGGAAACATTTGTCACATCTATATGAAATACTGACAGGTTAAAACTCGCACTGTCAGACTTTTTTATGACAGATTATTTTATTTCATGTAAATGCTTTATAATAATTACATTGAATAAATATCACCATGTGGTGTATTGATATGGCTCTTTTTAACCTCCTGATTTTCATATTAAAATGCTCAGGAATGGATTGGGAATGAGGAGAATGGGGTGCCTGTTTTGAATGCAGGAATTTGATGTTCCCGGAGATTTTAGCAGACATTTTCCTGTGAAAAGAGACCGCTTTTCCTTATTTTTGTAGAAAACGAGCCGTATGGGACGCAGTTATATCTTTCTTGCCTTGGCGATCATATTCGAGATCATCGCCACTACTTTTCTGAAAAAATCTGAAGAATTTTCAAAACTATGGCCTTCTGTAGTAACGGTCGTGGGATATGCTGCTGCCTTTTACTTTCTAAGCATTACACTACGCCACATCCCTGTAGGAATCACGTATGCAATATGGTCGGGTGTGGGAATTGTCTTTATCACGATGATTGGAATCATTGCTTTTAAGCAGGTTCCGGATCTGCCAGCCATTATAGGAATTGCACTGATCGTCATTGGGGTGATCGTTATTAATGTGTTTTCAAAGATGGGGACGCATTGAGGTGATTTGATTAAAAGATTTAAGAATTTAAAGATTAAATGATTAAATGATTAAATGATTAAATGATTAAATGATTAAATGATTAAATGATTAAATGATTAAATGATTAAATGATTAAATCCACCTTCCTAAAATTCAATAGTGGGCTTCTGCCCACTTCCCCGAAAAATAACCAGCACCCACCGGCTTTAGTCCAAACATATTAAAATTCAATAGGAGTGGGCTTTAGCCCACTTAAAAAAAAATAAACACACCCAATGGCTTTAGCTAAAATCTAAAAATCATCCTGAAAACCCTCAAAATTCCCGGTTTTGTTTTTTCCAAAGCTCTTTAAAGGTTTCCAGAAGTTTGAAATTATTTTGCTCTAGGCTTTCCAAAAGGATTATAAGATATTCCGACATTGAAATAGAATGAAGGTTTATAACTGGCTTCAAAAATATAGTCTTTAAAAGATTCCTCTTTATCAAAAGCTCTAGCCTGCGGAACCGCTCTGATGCCCGTTTTTAAAGTTCCAATAAAATTACTGCCTAAATTGTGTTCATAAATAGCCCCGGAATTGATCTCCAGCTGACGGAATTCATACGTCCTGTCATTCTTATACATATAAAAAGAAGTGTTATCCATCTCTGTTCCCAGTGAAATTCTGCCGTTGGCGAAAATATCCTTTCTTACCAATATCTTTTTAGGAAGAAGAATATCAAGCATCCAGCCGTTATTGAACCTGTTTTCATACGTAAAGATTGGAAGAATAGGAACCTGTGCACTTGGGTCAATAAAACCGGCAATACCGATGAGCATTTTTGTTTTTGGAGTAGCCTTTAAAACAACAGCAGCCGTTACCATTCCTCTGATCCTTTCAAAATGCTGATCACTTCCATCCACAGAAGCGGTAGCTGAATAGATCGCGACTTTATTGAACAGCTTTGAAAAATAACTGAAATTCACAGCCTCGGAATGATAATGATAGTCATTCTTTTGACCTGTTTCAGGGATAATAGGCTCTTCGGTATTAAAACCAGTATAACGGTAATTTAAAGAGGTGCTGAGAAGCCAGGTTTTCTTTTTTACCCAATAAATATTGGCACCCGCCCTCAGTTGCTGAAAACTTTTTACTTTGTTGTCAGGAAGATCTTTTCCGGCGAGCTTTGACGAAAACTGAAAAGGAGTCGTTTGGGTAAACTCAATATTCAGATCCCGGTTCTGGGGGAATTTATCAGCAAAATAGGCTCTTACTTTCAGCGGAATACTGTCTCTTTTTTGGGCATAGGCAATATTCTTTAACGGGAACATCGCAAGGGGAAGAAGAACTCTTCTCAGTGTTTTCATGGTTTTATTTTAAAGGTTGAATGGCAGATTGAAAAAAATTGAACACGAATATTTTATCATAAAATATCTCTAAACTGTTTTCGATGATAAAATCGGTATGGCGGATGGTGTCAGGAATTGGATCTTCCTCTACGAAAACAAACCAGAGTTCTCTGATATGGTTTCTTCTTTTAAACTCTTCAAAAGCATTCCAGTCAAATGGTGCACAATGTTTAAGGTCAAAAAATAAAATTCCTTTTTTATCCCCACTTTCTTCGACAATATTAATAGGATGATGGATATAGCTTAAAATCCTGATCTCAGTATGATAGCATTCCACAAAGTGATGCAGATCGATCAGCTGTATTACTTTCTCCTCTTGCTGGGATTCTGTCATATAAAAACATTCTAAGGTTATTTCTTCTGTAAGTTCCTGAAAAACGGCTAATTCCATAAGCATAAAAAAATTGAACAGGACAAAGGAAAAGAGAATTAAGCCGCGGAAATTTGTTTTTATACCAAACGGGTTCTAATTTATACGAAATCCACCTCTTTTAAAATTCGTATAAAAAAAAGAAGGGTTGGTATAATATTATAGATATTCTTTACGTTATTCTCTATTTTTGTTTTGTATTAAATCTCACTGACTCTATGAAATACGGAACGCAAAAATTTAAGGATACCATTGTCATGGATTTTCTGGTAGAAGACCGATACCGGTTCTGGCGGCATTGTATATTCCTGATTTTCTTTTTTGTGCTTGTTTATAATGCACGGTTCTGGCATTGGTATTCCGGAGTGTATCAGTATTATGTTTTACTTTTTGTATACACAGTATTGATCGGTATGATATACATCAATATATATGTGTTGGTACCGAGGTTTTTTTTTAAGACAAAGTATATCACCTATCTTCTGTTGCTTGTACTAATGGGAGTTGCCGGGCTGAATATGATAGGGTACAGTTTTAAATTTTTCTTTGAAGATTTCAGAGTCGAAAATATCAAAAAGGAAGGGGATAGAGGAAGTATTTATGAAGGCATACTGATGTGCATTCCCATTATTCTGACTACAACAACGGTGAAGTTGCTGCAAAAATGGATTCATGATACCAAAAGAATTACGGAGCTGAATAATCTTACGTTACAAATGGAACTGAATGAGCTTCGCAATCAGATCAACCCACATTTTTTGTTTAATATGCTGAATAATGTGAAGGCACTCACCAGAACAGATCCGGAAAAAGCATCGGTGGTTATTGTCAAGCTTTCTGAATTTTTAAGATATCAACTGTATGAAAACGGTGAGGAGAAAACGCTGTTGGTTTCCGAAATAGATTTTTTGTCTAATTTTCTGAACCTTGAAAAGATCAGACGGGATCATTTTTATTTTGACATTAATGCAGATACGGACAGCAGAGTAGTAAAGAGTACTTTTATTGCTCCGAATTTATTTACCACCTTTGTTGAAAATGCGGTAAAACACAGTGTGGATATCAGCAGTACAGAATCTTATGTGAAAATAGACATTAGAGTGGAAAATAAAACGCTTCACTTTACCTGCACCAATTCCGTGAACCCAAACCTTACCATATCAAATGCTAACTACGGTGGATTGGGATTGGCCAATATCAAAAGAAGACTTGAACTCCTGTATGGCAACGCATTCGAGCTGGATATTATTTCCGGAGAAAAAGAATATACTGTCAATTTAAAAACGCCTGTATGAATTGTATAATCGTAGATGATGAACCTCTGGCAAGAGCAGAAATGCGTTCCCTGATCAATGAAACGTCAAAGACTGAAATCCTTGGCGAGTTTTCCAATGCACCTTCCGCCCTTGATTTCCTAAAAACCAATGATGTAGATCTTATTTTTCTGGATATTGAAATGCCCATGGTCACAGGGCTGGAATTCGCAGAAATGCTGCCTGATCAGAGCCTGATTATTTTTACAACAGCGTATTCACAGTATGCAGTGAAAAGCTATGACCTGGAAGCGGTAGATTATCTTCTGAAACCCATCGATCCCCAAAGACTGGATAAAGCCATAAAAAAGGCCGTTCAGTATACAGAATTGCTGTCTAAAAATACCGTGAAAAATACGGTGGAGTCCAATACTCCTGAATTTTTATTCATTAAGGCAGACCGCAGGTTTTATAAAGTCAACATTTCAGAGATAAAATTTATTGAAGCTTTAAAAGACTATGTGGTTATTCATACCCGCCAGCAGAAGCTTATTACAGCCATGAACCTTAAAACCATTCACCAGAAGATTCCATTGGAACTGTTTCTGCGTGTAAGTAAATCCTATGTGGTCAATATGGATTTCATCGATTCATTTGACAATCATAATATCTATATAGACGAATCAGAAATTCCTCTGGGTGAAGTATACAGATCTGACTTTTTTACAAAATATGCCGGCGGGTTTCTTAATCCTGAAGCGTAAGCTTAGCGTTTTCTCCCTGTAAAACGGATCACGGAACCGGTTCCGTTGTGAAATAAACCTTCATTAAGTTCAATTTCTTTTTCCACCAATTCAATAATATCGTAATTAGGAAAATCAGCTTTGATCTCATCAATGGAGAATAAAGATCCGATATCTTTTGGTCCGCCTACTTTTTCGTTTTTCAGAACATAATCGAGATGGTTTTTACTGAAAGCTTCAAAAATAATCAGGCCTCCTTTACGAAGATATTGGTCCAGTGCTTTATGAATAGAAGATTTGATATCCGCCGGAAAATGGGCATAGATAAGCGCAACTGCATCAAACTGCTCACCGTGATAATTCAGATCCTGAAGTTCTCCAACCTGATAATCAATGTTCACATTACGATTTTCAGCAAGCTGTAACGCTTTAGTTTTACCTTCACTGCTGATGTCAAAAGCGGAGACTTTCCATCCTTTTGTAGCCGCAAAAACGGCATTCCGTCCTTCGCCTTCAGCGGGAAACAGGATAGAGCCCGGTTCCAGTTTTTCAAGCTGTGCTTTTAAATAAGTATTAGGTTCAGTTCCGTAAGCGAATTCTTCGCTGCTGTATCGGTCATTCCATCGGTCTAGCCATGTGTTGTCGGTCATTGTTTTAAGAATTTAAGTTTTAAGGTTATTGTTGTTCATTGATGATCAATGAATCAGAATGTTTAGAATTTCCCCAAATATAGGAGGTTTCCAGCCTTTTCCGTGAATGGAAAAAACACTAGTCAAAATAGATGCTGTAAATTACCGGGAATTCGGATAAGGAAAGTTTGAAGCTTACTGCTGGAAGATGGATGATGGAAGATATCCTTGCCAAGGTTTTAAACCTTGGCAAGGATCATCAGGTTAAGAAAACAGTTGCTACCTAATACAGCTTCTGATCTTTCTCACAGTAAAAACTCCGCCTTTTCCCAATTCCGGTCTGCTTTTTTACGAGTTTCTGACCGCATATCGGGCAAATGGTTTTGGTATGAGCGAGCCAGTGTTGCTTCAAAGTAAATTCCCGTTTCCATTGAAGAAAGTCAAAACTGTAATTTCGGGCTTCAGCAATCAGTTCCTTTCGTTTCTTGGGAGGAAGATTTCCCACCAGACTTTCAGGCTGAATACCTATTCTAAACAGCACTTCATTCTTAATGATATTTCCGACACCCGAAAAGATATCCTGATTCATCAGAGCGTCACATACCATCATCTCAGGCTTGGATTTCAGTTTCTTTTCTGCTTTTTCAGGATTCCAGGCATCGCTCATAATATCAGCTTCCCAGTCAATTGTTGATAAATACTCAAGATCTACGGCTTTTACTGAACAGGTATAGAAATAGAGACTGCCGGTTTTGAAATGAAGGGATAACCGCAGACTCTTATCCGGTTTCGTCTGTTCATCCACACTGTATGATCCGAACATCAATAAATGAATCCGGACTGCCATGGTATCAAAAACAAGATAGGTCTGTTTTCCGAAAGTACGGATCTCCTTAAGCGTTTGGCCGGTAAGTGGTTCTTTATCAAATTGAGCATTACCCGAAGCTTCTGTCACGATGTTTCCGACAAAAGGCAGCAGGTTTTCTTTCATTAAAAGTATGGATGGACCTTCAGGCATAGCTTTGCTTTTCAAGAAAAGTTCAAATACTATTCCGTAAAAATAAAATTTGGAGTAATTTTGAAAAATGATGAATTTAAACCAGATTTTCACGAATCAGCGTACAGGAAACAACCCGCATACTAAAGCTTCAAGAACTGATTTTCAGAGAGATTTCGACAGAATTATCTTCTCTTCAGCATTCAGAAGGCTGCAGAATAAGACTCAGGTTTTTCCTCTTCCCGGAAGTGTTTTTGTGCACAACAGGCTGACGCACTCGCTGGAAGTCTCGTCTGTAGGCCGTAGTTTGGGAAGTATTATCGGAGAATTTATCTTTGATGCCTATAAAAATGAGCTTACCGAAGACTCAAAAAACTTTTATCTTCATAATTTAGGAAACGTGATTGCCGCAGCCTGTTTGTGTCATGATGTAGGAAATCCTGCATTCGGGCATTCTGGAGAAGATGCCATTGCGAGCTACTTTGAAAGAAATGAAAAAGATCTGAAGCAGAAGTTTAATGAAAAGGAATGGGCAGATCTGGTGAATTTTGAAGGAAATGCCAATGCGATAAGAGTTTTGGCGCAGCGCCAGCAGGGAAAGGATGAAGGTGGAATTCAGCTGACTTTTTCTACACTCGCCAGTATTGCAAAATATCCGTGTGAAGCCGTTGCCAAGAAAAAAGGAATTATTCACAGAAAGAAATTCGGGTTTTTCCAGAATGAGAAAGATATTTTCCTTGAAATCGCCAAAGCAACGAATTTAATTGTAGAAAACGAAGAACCTTATATTTTCAAAAGACATCCTTTCGTATGGTTGGTAGAAGCGGCGGATGATATCTGCTACAATATTATTGATATGGAAGATGCCCACAGACTGGGAATCGTATCCACTTCAGACTGCGAAAACCTGTTTTTTGAACTGATCAAATCTGAAAGCAGTGATATGGATAAAGTGAAAAATAAGCTGGCCTCCATTTCCAATGAAAATGAAAAAATCTCTTATCTGCGTGCTAAAGCCATCAATGCTTTAATCAATAAATCGCTTGAGATCTATAAACATAATTTTGAAACTATTCTCCAGGGAAATCTGGATAATGGACTTCTTGATATCTATAAATCTGAAAACCGTGCACTGCAGGACATTGAAGCATTCTCTATTGAAAAAATCTACAACCATAAAGCAGTGGTAGAAATTGAAAATGCTGGGTACAACGTTATGTATGAACTTCTTGATCACTTCATTCCTTCCATTCTGAAACCTGAAGATGAAAGAAAATCTTACGATAAAAAAGCGCTGAAACTTCTTCCTAGACAGTTTGTTTATGAAGAGGGAACAGATTATCAGAAAGTGCTTGGTGTCATTGATTTTGTTTCAGGGATGACGGATAATTTTGCCACCGATCTTTACAGAAAAATCAAAGGAATTGATATTGGAATGACGGTGTAATTTTTTAAACACAAATACCACAAATGTTTTTCACAAATAACACTAATTTACCTCCAATATATTTGTGTCATTCGTGAAAAACATTTGTGCAATTAGTGTTTTAATAAACGCAAAGTTTGAGTATAATATCGGATATTTTAAGAAATACAAAGAGAAAAATCAATTTTCAATTGATTTGATGAAGCATCTGCATAAAACGTCTGCTTAGTCAATGGCGAAGCCATAATCCCTTGCACACCTTAAATTCAACAGGATTTTAGATAAAGTTTTGCGTGAAATAAATTGTAAAGATTTAAATATTTTTTTAACCACAAAAACCACTAATATTTTCACAAATGCCACTATTATGTCCAATACATTAGTGTTATTCGTGTTTAATAATTCAGGGTAAAATACTAATGATTACTGGCAGTTCGGACAGATTCCGGATACCGTCAGATTAATCTTATGAACCTTATAGCTTACCGGTAGTTTAATCTTCGGCTCCACATCTTCTACACACGTCACTGTTTTGCATTGCTCACAGCTGAAATGCAAGTGATCATGATGATGAATTTCCGTTGTGCAGGTATGACATTCCGCATACTTGATGGTACCGTCAATATCTACCACTTTATGGATGATGCCTTCATCCATTAATCGTTCCAGTACTCTGTAAGTGGTTACACGATCGCAGAGTCCATCCAATAGACCCTGCAATTCCGCATGGGACAAAGCGACTCCGGATTCGTGGATGAGCCTTGTGATTTCTTTTCTTGCTATTGTATTTCTCGACTGTTTCATGATTTCTGAATAAATTTCAATATAATTAATGCCATATTGTTGCAGTAACAAATATAATCTTTATTTTTGAAACATTATTGCATTAAAGATAACGATAGAGCATTTAAATCAAACAGAATATAGCTTATGATCAGGATTGAAAATACAAGGAAATCATACAATGGAAAAGAAGCGGTAAAAGGACTTTCTTTATCCGTAGCAGAAGGAGAAATCTATGGTTTATTGGGTCCGAATGGTGCCGGAAAATCTACCACTTTAAATATGTTGCTGGGTTTCTTAAAACCTGATTCCGGGACTACACTTCTTAATGATATTGATACCAGTACACATGCCAAAGAAGCAAGGGAAATCATTGGGTATATTCCTGAAAATGTCAACCTCTATCCTTACTTAACGGGGATTGAAAATCTGTATTATTTCTGCAAACTGGCTGGGAAAAATTACAGTACGGAAGAGCTTTCCGGTATTCTTACTTCATGCGGACTGCAAAGGGATTCACACAACAAAAAAACCGGAGCCTACTCCAAAGGGATGAGGCAGAAAGTAGGTATTGCCATTGCTTATGCGAAAAAAGCCAAGGTGTATTTACTGGATGAACCGGCTAGTGGTTTGGATCCGCTTGCCAGCAATGAACTTTCCGCTTTGCTTAAAAAACTGGCTGATGAAGGAGCGGCGATACTCATGGCTTCTCATGATATTTTCCGGGTAAGGGAAACGTGCAGCCGTATCGGAATTCTTAAAAGTGGAGTACTGGTAAAAGAAATGAAAACCTCAGGAGTCACCGCTAATGAACTGGAGGAAATATACATGGATTATATGCAGAGATGATTGATCCTGAATAGTAATACTTCTCTCTGGTTCACTCACAAATTCGACATTTAAATTGAGAGGGGGAAAAATTTTGTTGAATAATTTATTGCAACAATAGTGCGTTATTGAAATTAATTATTACTTTTGCTACAATGTTGCAATAGCGATTTAATGAAATCAATTGATTCTAATTAATTATTGCAGTTGAAATTGTTTCAGAAGTTTCATATCACAGATTATCCAAAGGTGAAATGGTCAAATATGAATGCATGACGGATTTAAATATAACATTTTTAGTGGCTAAACATGAGTTTAGGGTATTTCAGGAAAATGGACTGAAAATATTTGTATTGTTTTATATTCTGATTTTACTGGGTGTCTGGGGAAGCAATTATACACAGCTTCGTACCACCTCCATTAAAAATAAAGAAGCTAAGGAACTTGTAGACAGGGAATGGAAAGATCAGGACCGCGGCAATCACAGTGCGGCACATTGGGGTACTTTCCTTTTTAAACCTGTAAGTTATTTGTCCCTTCTGGAATCGGGGACCGCTGTTTATTCTGAAAATTATTATAGAGTTGAGGCGCACAAACGCCCACAGATACATTCTAACAGACTGCCGGATCTGGAGGCCTTTATGAGAAGACCGGATCTTAATACTGCGTTTTTTTTTCAGTGGCTGATGCCGTTATTTGTTATTGGTTTGGGATTTACGAGCATCTCCTCCGAACGTGAGAAAGGTTTTTTGAAACTTCTGTCTGTGCAGGGCGCTACGTTTGGACATCTGGCTACTGGAAAATTCATGGCCCTTTATCTGGCAGTTCTTTTATTTACGGTTCCTCCGTTTGCTGTTATCATGGCAGGCCTGGTTTTTGAAAACGAACCAGTTAATCATTTAATCAGAGCACTTTGCTGGTTCGGTTTATATGCGGTTTATTTCTTTCTGATCTCTGGCGTTATTCTGCTGATCTCCGCATTCAGCCGTTCTTCATGGTCTTCATTGATGACCAGTATTACGCTTTGGATCCTTTGTGTTCTGCTTATTCCAAAATTCAGCAGTTCGGCAGCTGACGGTCAATATCCGCTTCCGTCTTACCACGAATTTGAGCATAATGTCAAAACAGGATTTGATAAAGGACTTGGCCAGGACGGATCTTATACCGAAAGATCTGAAGCTCATCTGAAAAAACATCTTAAAGAATTTAAGGTAAATAATATCAGTCAGTTACCGGATAAAATCCGTTTTGCCCTCGATCTGATACAGGCCGAAGCTTATGAAAATAAAGTGAACAGGTTTTATTCCAAAAAGGTGGAAGATCAATTTGGGCAGCAGCAAAAGTTGATGGATAATATGGGACTGATCAATCCGTTTATTGCGGTGCGTCAATTATCTATGGGCTTTGCGGGAACAGATGTCTACCATCACATTGATTTTTTCAATAAAGCTGAACATTACAGAAATGATATGATGGACAGGCTGAACAGAAGGGAGCTGCAGCTGGCCATTTCTGATAAAATTCAAATAAATAACAGGGATTTCTACAGCAGCCTTCCGGATTTTCACTATGAATATCCGTCTGTCGGGTCTGTGATCTCACATCATATGACGGCGGTTTGGTCCTTGCTGTTTTGGACCATAGTATTGATCGTTTCCTTCGGACTCATTATTAAACTAAATTATTTTGTAAACTATGAAGGATAAGATCATGTTGCTGTTATACGAGTGGAAACACATTGCCCGACAGTCTGCTGTATGGATACTGTTCTTTTTCTTCTTTGTCATTGCTGGTTATGCGATTTATTCAGGGAATGTTTTGACCAAAAACAAATTGTCAGCCATTGAAGAAGCGAAAAAAGAGTCTGTCAAAGACTACCATAATACACTTCAGGCTTTTACAGATACAGCCAGCGTTGAGAAAAAGCAGCAGGCGGAAAATGCAGGAAATCCCTATGTGATCGATTACAGATACCCGCGTATTGCCTTTGACCAACCTTATCCGCTGACGGGTTTAGCTTCGGGAATAAAAGATATTACTCCGGTTACTGAAAAGGTAAATTATTACACGGATTATGCTGCTATTGACAGGGAAATGATTAATCCTTCCATCCTTTTCGAAGGACGACTTGATCTTTTGTATGTCAATCTGTATTTAATTCCGCTTCTGATCATTGTCTTGGCGTATAATGTCATCTCTTCCGAAAAAGAAAAAGGAATTAGTAATCTTCTGATTGTTCAGGGTGGAAGCTTAAAAAAGGTATTATTCGGGAAACTTCTGACCCGGTTGATCATTATCTTTTTAGCTGCCTTCATGGTGAATGTTTTAGGGATGTTGCTTTCTCCGTCTGGGTTTCCATCGGTTAAGGATGCTTTTCTCTGGATCTTTTTACTGTTTTCCTATTGTGTACTCTGGATATCCTTATGTTTTGTGATTATTGCTTTGGATGGAAACAGTGCGTTCAACCTGTTCACCTGTATTGCATTATGGGTTTTCCTGATGTTTTTGCTGCCTCTTGCCATTAATAAAACCGCGCAAATGCAACATCCTTCCGATCTGAAACTTCTTGATCTTGAAGAAAAAGACAGGCAAATCAGTGATGAAGTCTGGGCTATGAAACCTAAGATGGTCGTCGATAGTTTTTACAGAAACTTTCCGAGATATGCTCCGGCTTATATTCCTTCGGATACTATTGACAATCAAAATGATGCCTTTTTTGCAGGCTATTATTATATCAAGCAAAACCGTATGAAAGCGGTCATCGATTCTTTGTGGGAAGGAGATCAAAAGGCCAATCAGACGGCCTACAGATTAATCAGATATAATCCTGTTCAGAGTACAGAACATCTTTTTACTCTTTTAGCCAGAACAAGCCGGGCAGATTATCACGGATATAAACAGGATGTCAAAGACTTTCAGTATGAATGGCAAACCTATTTCTATGACAGGGTTTTCTCCATGAAAGACAGAACTCGGACCATAGCTAAGTTCACCCCTGAAGAACTTAAGAAGCTGCCCACTTTTACAATAAAACATCACAACGTAAGCATATCAGAATTCATATCAGGAACAGTGTTTTTATGGATGATAAGTCTGGGTTGCTGGATCGGAGGATTGGTGCTGATCAGAAAATTTAAACAATAAATATTGACGAAATGAAGAAAAATAACGTCCTATTGACAGCTGCCCTTTTGGGGACGTTTTCTTTAGTATGTGCACAGGAAAAGAAAGATTCCCTGTCTGCAAAGAACATTGATGAAGTAGTATTAACCGCCATGAAGCAGATTAAAACAGACAGTCTTTCCGGAAATCTGAAGCGAAATGACAGGCTGCTGGAAATTCCACAGAATATTGTGAGCATCAAAAGCAACCTTTTAAATCTTCAGGGTGCCTTTGATGTACAGGATGCGCTTAGAAACGTAAGCGGAATCTATATTGGGGATGCTACCGGAGCAGGGAATGTTTTTGCCGGAACGTATAATGCCCAGTTACGAGGTTTCAGTCCTGTGAGTACTTTCAGAAACGGACTTCCTTCTTTTGCTGGGGGACTTTCGCAGGAAGATGTTTCCTTAATAGAACAGGTGGATGTGATTAAAGGACCTGCTGGTTTTGTCAATTCAATGGGGACCGGAGGAGGTTCTTTAAATATTAATACCAAAGCTCCGCGGGCGAACAGGATCGGGGAGGCCAATATCGCTGCCGGAAGTTTTGGCTTCTACCGGGCTGCGGTGGATCTGGGAAGTGCTGTAAAGGAAAAAGGCTTTTCTTTTCGGTTCAATGCGGCTTATGAATCTCAGGGGTATTATGCAGAATATGCAAAGCGCCGGAAATTCGTTGTAGCTCCTGTTGTTCAGTACAATATCAGTAAAAATACATTCTTTATTGCCGAATGGAATATGATTCAGGGAAGAGCCCTGGAATCGAGCAATTTTATTCAGTATGAAACGGAGAAAACCGTTCAAAAGCATCCGTGGAAAGCCAACTATCAGGGTGATCCGAATTTACCAACCTCAAAGCTTGATGAACATTACGGAAGATTGGTCTTCAATCATAATTTTAACGACAGGTGGAAAATAGTTTCCCAGTCTTCCATTAAAAGTACACCGTTGGATCAGTGGAGTCTTCTGGGAGGAACAACCAGTTACACGCCGCCGATGTTTGATGATGAAGGAAATGCGCTTCGTTCAAGCTTTAGAAATAAACAGAAATACCTTACTTACAATACACAACTTTTTGTGAGCGGGAGCTACAATATCAGTCCGAATATCGTTCATACCGTACTTGCGGGTGCAGATTTTAACAGCAGTAAAAGCAATACGGAACATATTCAGGGAGCGAATGAATTTGTTTTTAACCGAAACCTGCTGAACTACGGAATAGACCGTGACCTGTTGACCGAGCCTGAACCAGACGGTCAGATTGATTACACCACATCGAAAGACAAAACTATTGGTGGTTATGTGTACAATACGGTTAAATTATGGGATAGGTTATTTGTAGATGCAGGATTCAGGTACAGCAAAAATACGAGGGACCGTTATCTTAAAGGACCTTATACTCCGGATGGGGAAAGCAAAACCTATAGACATCATGCATTCAATCCAAGGGTTGGAGTGACGTATATGATTCAAAAGAATTTTGCGGCTTTCTTTTCTTATGATCAGAGTTTTGACCCGATGGCGGGTACGGATCCGCAGGGGAAAGAATGGAAGCCTCTGGAAAGTTATAATACTGAAATCGGATTAAAAAAGGATTGGTTTGATGGTCTCTTGTCCACTTCTGTAAGTGCTTACAGAATTATCAGGAACAATTCATTCTCTCAGAATCCGGCTACCGGAATTATGACTCAGCTTAATCAGGTAAGGAATAAAGGAATCGAGATCGATGTGATCGGTTCCATTTACCCCAATATTACGCTGACAGCTAATTATTCTTACATCAATTCCGTGTATTCAAAAGATCCTTATGCATCGGAATTGGTTGGAAAGAGGTTTTCAAGTGTACCGAGACATCAGATCAATACCTGGGTGATGTACAAATTCCAGAAAGGAAAACTGCATGGCCTTTCTTTAGCGCTGGGCGAAACTGCTGCATTGGTTCGCGAAACCGATGTACCGGGAGTCCGTATTCCTGATTTTGTAAAACTGGATGCGAGTATTATGTATCAGTACAAAAAATGGTTTGTCCGTGGAATATTAGATAACCTGTTGAATAAAAGATACATCACCGATGGAAATGTACAGCCAAGATACAATTCCGACTGGACTGCTGTTGTAGGAGAGGCGTGGATGTATAAAGAAAGTAACCCGTTCAATTTTAAATTGCAAATAGGAGTAAAATTTTAACATTTAAATGCAACTTTGTTGCAATAAAATAAGTATCTTTACAACAAGGGAAAGCCGAAACCCTTAAAGAGTAGGCCAAATTAAAAAAATGTTTTATTATGGAAAACAACAAAAAGATGAAGCTAAACATCGACGATCTTAAGATCGAAAGCTTCGTAACAGCTCTGGACAAAGATTTGTCTAAAAAATTACAAGGTGGTTTAGGAATTGCTCCTGCAGGAGATCACGATCACCCGACTCATACGATTAAAACTCAGGACAGACTTCACGTTTGCGGAACTGTTCAGTGCTAATTTGAGCGAAAAACAATTTCAGGGCTGCTTTATCCGTAAAGCGGCCCTTTTTATTTTACAAGAACCTTTAAATGCTTTAATCTTTAAATTTTTTTAAACACAAATGCCACAACTAGGTTCACGAATATCACTATCATGACAAAGATATTCGTGTCATTAGTGCAAAAGATTAGTGCAATTCGTGTTTTAAAAACGCAAAGGTTTATTATAATGTCGGATAGTTTAAGATAAACAAAGAGAAAAATCAATCTTTGATTGATTCGATGAAGCTGCCGGATATACTGCATGTCTGGCTGTTTCCAATAAAAAACATTTTTAATGTTGTGGACAGTCATATCGGCCTAGGAAGCTGTAGCGTTAAAAAAATAAATATTGTGAACGTTAAGAAAATTCTTCTGTTCGAAGCGCGAGACTATCCTCGAATCGAATACCTCATATTGAATTCGCGCAAGTTTAGAATTTTTAGAGAACAAAATTTATTTTTAGCGGAAGATTCCAGCCTTGAACTTTTCGTTCTTTTGTTTCAAGACAAAAGGACATAAAAAATAAAAAACTTTATGCTTGTGAGATATTCGTGTCATTAGTGCAAAACATTAGTGCTATTCGTGTTTAAATTTTAAACCACAAATGGCACAAATGAGTTCACGAATATCACTATAATGACAAATATATTAGTGTCATTAGTGCAAAACATTAGTGTAATTTGTGTTTAAATCATTCTTATAAAAAAGCTCTTCAGCAACTCCACAAGCTGCTCTAACACCTTCTCCTTCATCATCTCTTTATCTCCTTCTGAATATTGAAAACACTCCACCAATTCATCAATACTTAATGGGCTTTCCAACAGCTGAAGAACCGCTGCAGGAAAAGGCTCTACCAGAAGATGAAACATTTCCTGATCTGTACTATAGAAAACATTGCTGTATTTTCCAGCTTTGGAATCTTTTGTTTGATCTTCCTTCCAGTTCCATTGAGTTTCATGGATATCAATGAATTGATTACGAATGAAACGTTTTTTCTGAAGTTTGGCTTCATCATTTTCTAAAAATTTTGCCAGTTCATTTTTTAGAATCATCAGCCGGGTTTGAAAACACAGTGCTCCTTTATGTCTTTTCCGGATGTTGATTTGTACTGTTTCCAATTGATGGATGTCTGAAATATAAACCACATCTTCTTGCGGTAAAGTACTGATGATATCTGCTAAGTTGTTTCCTAACCCTTCAATGGTCTGAGAATCATAGATAGATTCTTGAATTGAATTGAAATTCTTTAAAATCTCAATTGTTTTAGGATAAAACCGTTCAAAAAATGCTTTTTTAACTTTAAAACCTTTAAGAATATTATGGCTCTCAGTTTCACTGATGGGAAGTTGAGGATGAAGAATGGAATTCAAGGATTTACCCTTAATGATCGCCAATAAAGAAAGCCCGATGCCTGCTGTACCGGTCATCAGTCCAAGGTCTTCACTGTTTTGAATTCCCCATTCGGAATGCCCGTGCGATCTGCTTTTTTGTAGACCTTCCAGAACAATTTCTGTCGCAAATTCCGAGGCTTCTTTGTTGTCAAATACTTCGTTGTACTGTAACAGAAAATCGGAAAGTCCGCAATAGCCGCTGAACAGGATGTGATTTCGTTTAGATCTTGTCTTTATATCG
The DNA here is from genome assembly GCF_900128945.1 of Chryseobacterium sp. OV279. Lineage (GTDB taxonomy): Bacteria > Bacteroidota > Bacteroidia > Flavobacteriales > Weeksellaceae > Chryseobacterium. The sequence continues at coordinate 1,717,847 of NZ_FQUD01000001.1, forward strand.
TGCTTACATCGTTCAAATACTTTTCTACAGTCTTCTTTGTATACAGATTCAGCTGTAATTGTGAATGCCTGAATCCTAGCACTTCCAATTCCACAGGCTCCGTGCGCCCATGCATTGAGATCAAAATCTTCCTGAAGAAAAGTGTTTTTGTTCCAATCGAAAAGATTAGGGAGATGGTTCTTGGATTCTTCCCATCTTAAATCCATCCAGTTGTTTTGAGCAGGATCATAATACAGGTCTTCATATCGAAATGCCTGTTCGGCCAGCCAGATCAATTCTTCATTCTCAAAATATTTTCCAAGCTGGAGCAGACAGAATGCGATTCCTGAATTACCATGCGAAAAACCGCACAGAGAATCCATTGAAAGAAAATTGTTTCCCCACTTAATTCCAGCTTCTGCGACGAGTGATTTTTCCAAAAGGGTAGTGATCAATGCTTCAATGTCATTAACTAATTTCTGATCTTTTGTATAGTGATAAAGGCTGGCCATAACAATTAAAATCCCTGAAATCCCGATCAGCATATCTTCAGTCTGTTCCGTAAGTATTTTCTGTCTGTACATTTCATACAGATTCAAAGTTTGCTGGAGATACAGTTCTTTCCCAGTCACTCTGAACAGCTCTAAACCTAAGTAAATAATCCCGCTTATTCCATCGTAAAGACTGGGATTTAACAGGGTTTGATGCGTAGAATAACTGTATACTTTTGAAAAAGCTTTTTCTGCCGTTTCCAGATAATTTTCATTTTTGGTATGTTCATGAAGCGCCAGAAAAAACCAGGCAATACCACCGGTTCCATTCCATAAAGAAGGATTGAAAGTGAAAGAAAATTCCCCTGTTTTGGAATCGCGGGAGATTGTTTCCCAGTAAAAACCCTCATGGTCCTGTTTCATTTTTGACAGAAGGAAGTCACTGATTTCATCCAAGCCGGATTGCAGGTCATTAAGTTCTTGATTGGGTATCATAGTCTTTTATTAGAGGAATGGTTTTCAGGATTAAAAAAAGCAGGTAGGATTCTTCAGCATTGACAATTCCCAGCCGGTTATTGGTCATGTGAATAAAGCTGAGGAGCACTTCATCTACTACTTCCGAAGATAATTGAGCCTGAGTGTAGTCTTTCCAAACTTTTTCATTCACTTCCAGAAACTGCTGTAGAAAGGGATCGGTGGTAGTATCCAATGAGTTCCAGAATTCCTCAATACTTTCCTGCAGTACATTTTGATAAGCTTCAAACTGTTGTTGAAAAGCAGATAGCACCGTCTTTCGGTTTTGCTCCTGTTCATCCGGATTATCGCAAAAAGGGACCGGAAGCCAGCTTTGGACAAATTTATCACAGAGTTGTTGGCTATAGTTTCTGGAAAGCCGCAAACCTTTAAAAAATGCAAAGTGTGTTTTCAGGGCGAGAAGGTATCTTTCTGAAGCGGTTAATGGGTCATTTTGCATCAAATGATGCAGAACAAACCGGGATGATGCCCAGAACTGATCTTCAGCATATTTGATGGTATTGGCGTTGCCATATCTTTCTGTTTCCGGAATGTATTCTGCCTGCTTCAATTCCAGATGAACTTCGTTAAGATGTTCATATTCTGAGATATGTTCGTTTAAAATCGCGAGAAATAAAGTGGATTCTTCAGCATTTAAAAGTAATCGTAATCGGATGTGATAACCGTTTTCAAAATATCGGATAAAGAAAAACTTTACTTCTTTTTCCAGTTTTTCATTCATATCCAAAATAGAGGGATGTACGATTTCTTTCAGGAGATCATCCGCATTCCCGATGTGATAGATGTAGTAGGTTTTCCAGTGTTTTTGCATCATTCTACAAATTATACCATTGGATTAAATGTTCAGCAACTCTTTCCTGAGAGCTATTCACAGAGGGCAAGGCTTCTTCCATATAGATGTAAGAACCGGCTCTGTTTAAAAGTTTGATAAACAGCTGGAACAGTAAAGGCTGTTCAAAATCTATACATTGTGGCTTGTAGTCATCTCTGGTTCCGGTCGTTTTTTCAGAGGACAGATCTTCAGGAATGTTGGATGACTGCAAATAAAGAAAAACAGAGGAAGGCAAATTGTTTTGCGAAAGCCATTGATGAAAACGTAAAAAATAGATGCTGCTATTTTCATCTTTATTTTGACGGGGAATCACGTTGAGATTGATCAGCCATCCTTTACGCCGCAGGACAAGTTTCTCTTCAAAAACCATTCGAGGAAATATTTGAATATCCTGACTTTTAAACTGTTTGGAATAATGATTATCAATCGTTTTAATCAATGGAAAATAACTCACATAGGTACAGGGATTGAACAGGGACATCAGCTGATAAAGATTGGATCTGTTCGTGATGGTTTCCAGGCACAGGTCAAAAGCATAGACTTCTTTTTTTAGAACGGTATCCATCAGAAAAACCGAATCATTATCGGCATTGTATCCAACAGATATTCTGTCCAAAGGAATTTGCTGAGACTTTTTCATCTGTGTATTGGAAGCGGGCATTTTCACTTCATGATCAAGCAATGGCGGATGAATATTGGCATTAAAACTGGAATCATCATTAAGTTCGATAAGAAGCTGATCGGGAAATAAACGATTGTTGTGATGCCTGTGTTCTTCGGAAATTTCAGAATCAAATAAATGAAGAAATCTACCGCTCATTTTTCCCATTCCCTGCATCAGTCCGTTTACCACAGCTTTAGTTCCTGTTTCTGCCTGTTGATCAAAAAACTGAAGAAATGCTGAACCTGTCGGCGCAGAGTTATCGGATAAAGGAAGTTGGTCTAAGTTTTTCCTTTTAATCTGTATTTCATCAGACTGCTGTTCTTCCAACTGAAGATCTTTGCAGAAAATTTCAGACCATATGTTTTCCTGCTTCGGGCTGTCTTCCGTTTCAGATTCATTTTTATAACGGTAATATTCATGATAAAAAGTGACCAGAGAAACCTGCTGATCCTTGCTGTAAGTGGAGAGAAAGAATTCCTTAACGTTCTTTTTTTCCGTACCCCGGATGTCGAAAGCAGTTAAACGGCTGGTCAGATCAGATAATAATTGACCCAATTCATTAACTGTACTTTCATCGACCGTATTGATTTGATCAGTGTAAGCATCTTCGTAAATAAAACCTTCCTGCCTGTAATCGACCGGGATGTAAGGAAGCTTTTCAAAACCCTCTCCGTTCCTGTATTTTTCGAGAATATCATCAAGTACATTTTTGATTTCCTCTTTCGGAAGTTTAACGATGCCGGCCTGATTTTCAAGGTCTGAAATAGTGCTGTCAAAAATCTTTGAGGTATTGTTCAAAAGAAGCTCCCGGGAAAAAAGATCTGCAGTTACAAATTTATTTTTGGCCTCTTGCAGTATGAGAACAAGCTCGTAAACCTGCGCCGCAGCTTCATTCGTTGTTTTGTATTGCTCAAGAAATGTTAAAAGGTGTGTATCCCAGTCCGGATCAATCTCAGAACATTCCAAAGTCAGTTCCAGAAATCCTGAATCAATCAGTTTTAAGATATAATGCCGTAATTCTGAAACATCCGCTTCAATTTGATTGGAAAGAAGTTCAATGAAGGACGACAGAGAAATATTTTCTTCTGAATGATGGATCAGATCTTTGATATACTGATTAACAGGTGTCGCCTGAATTTCCTGGAAAACCTCAATATTAGCACAATTCATGAGAAAACTGAACCTGCCTTCATGTTCTGTAATACTGCTGTTGGTATTCACAAACAGTAATCCCTGAAGATATGGATGTCTTTCCATGAGCTTTTTGATGCGTTTTAACAGTTTATTGTTCAGTCTTATTTTACAGTTTACAATGCCCGGCACTGATGAAATAGGTGATTGATTATCCGGAACCATTTGGGTAAGGCCTAAATACGTAAATGTGCTGAATGGAGATGTTTTATAAGTCATCCGGGTAAGATAACGCAGCACACTGAATTCAATGCGTTCGCTGTCTTTATTGCGTGATTGTACATCTGCATTGGTAAAACTATCCAGCTGTTCATACAGATCTTTACTCGAAAGCAAAACTCCGTTTCTGAACGCATATTCTTCGGTCAGCTTTTGAATATTGTGTCGGTGAGTCCATAGATAATCATTGAAATATTTCTCCCAATACTGCCCGAATTCCCTGCATTTTTCACCTGCATTCAGCCATTCTTCCCAGGTTTCTTTGAAAGCATTAAAAGTTTCTGCAGGTATTTTCTGTAACAAAGCACTAGCGTTGGATCGCCTATTGTACACCGAGCGTTTCAGATTGAGCAGCAGCTTTCGTTCCTGATCATCAGATGCCTGTTGAATAAGCGTAAACATTTCATCACACAGCTTTTCATTACAATGCTGATCATGCTCAATAGACGTTTGCCATTGATTCCATTGATTTTTAATTTCCGGGATTTTCAGTGCATTCAGGCTTTGTACGGGTAAAGCGGCATACCGTGTAAAAATGTGGGGTAAAATAGTCAGGCTCATGTTCAAAATTTATTTTCCGAGTTCAAGTTGATTTTTAACTAAGTGATAATAAGCTCCCTTTGATTGGGTTAAGGTTTCATGCGTGCCCTGCTCAACAATATGTCCTTTATCCAGCACGATGATATTATCTGCATGGACTACCGTACTTAACCTGTGGGCAACAATCACGACTGTTCTGCCCTGAAAAAATCGGTTTAGGTTTTCAACGATCAGTCTTTCGTTGTTGGCATCGAGAGAATTGGTGGCTTCATCCATAAATATATAATCCGGCTGGCGGTAGATGAGTCGCGCGATAAGGAGTCGCTGTTTTTGCCCTTCACTGAGTCCGGTTCCTTCACTTCCAATCTGGGTTTCATACGAAAAGGGAAGGCTTTCAATGAACTCCTGCATATTGACCATTTTACAGGCATTTTTTACCCTGATCATATCTTTTTCCGGACTTCCTACCCAGATATTTCCGGCGATGGTGTCTGTAAAAAGGAAAGAATCCTGCATGACGGCTCCACATTGTCTCCGCAAGCTTCTGGCATTAATAATCTTGAGATCCTGCCCGCAGAAAGTAATCACTCCCTTCGTGGTATTAAAAAATTTAAGCAGCAGTTTTAACAATGTAGTTTTTCCGCTCCCGCTCATTCCTACAATAGCGGTTACTTTTCCGGCAGGAATAGTTAATGATACATTATGCAGTACATCGGGGGACAATTTTCCATACCGGAAACTAACATCCATTAATTCGATGGAGCCTGAATTTCCTTTATGTAAATCCAGAGTAGAGTGAGCATCTTCAGTTTCTTCGTATTCCACTTCTGAAATACGCTGCAGACTGAATTTGGCGGTTTGCATGGAGCGTATAAAATCTGAAAGCTGGTTGACCGTACCGTTTAATGAACCATACATATACGTAATAGCAAGCATAGCTCCAAGAGTCAGACTGCCGTTAATGACCAGAGAAGCGGTTAAAAAAGTAGTTAGTACACCAGTGGTTTCATTGATAAAAAGAGCTACACCCTGTATTCTTTGATCCAGTTTCAGGTTTTCCATTTTCACTTGGTAGGTTTCTTCCTGCATGGTTTTCCATAACTGGTTTTTTTCCTGCTCTGCTCCGGTTAGCCTTATTTCTGTCATCGCTTCGAAGGTTTCAATCTGGTGGCGCTGAGCGTTCGCAAGAAGGCTGAAAGTCCGCTGATCCAGACGTCGTCTTTTCTCTTCAAAAAGATTGGTCCAAAGCACACTTATCGTACTGGCCGCAAGAAACAGGACGAAAAGTTTCCAGTTATAATAGCATAACAACCCACCATTAACGATAAGAATGATAATGGAAAGTCCGGCGCTTACGCAGTTTTTAGTCAGAAATTCCTCTACACGCTGGTTATCGTAGATCCTCTGTAAATTGTCTCCACTGCTTCTGTATTCAAAGAAAGAAAGCTTAAGCTGCATGAGTTTGTCTACGAATTCGTAGATAAGTTTGATACTGATATTCATACCTAACTTAAAAAGAATCCGACTCCGAAAGAAATCGGTTAAAATTCTCCCTGTAAACAAGAGAAGCTGTCCTGCACAGATCAGAGATAATATTCCGATGTCCTTTTTAGAAACCGCCTGATCTACCACAGCCTGAGTTAATAATGGAATAGCCAGTGTCAAAAGAGTAGCTGCCAAAAGCGCGGCTATGACATAAGAAATACTCCTGTGGTCATTGATCTTTTTCAGTAAAGAAAAGAGGCTGACCGATGGATCCGGCTGATCTTTAATTTGATTAAAGATTTCTGTCTGCTCAACAAATATGGCGATTCCTTTATTTTCCTGTCCGGGACCTATCCAGTGCTCCATAAAATCATGGATGGTATAGCGCATATTCTTTCCCAATGCGGGATTTCCGACGTAAGCATGTTTCTCAGTAAGATGCCACAGCACGACGAAATGGTTATGATCCCAGTGAAGGATGCAGGGGAGTGGTGCTTTTTCAGACAAGATCTCCAGACTGAGTTCAGCTGCTAATGTTTTGAGTCCAAGCTGTTCTGTCGCGTGGGTAATTCCGGAGACGGAAGTTCCCTGGCTTCGTACATCGCACAGGTCTCGCAGATGATTTAATGACAGTTCTTTTCCGTAATAGGCGGTAATCATTTTTAGGCAGGTCGGTCCGCAGTCCATGGTGTCCAGCTGCCGGAAAAAAGGGTAGTGTTTTCCTTTAAAATAAGAGGAAATTCGTTTCAGTACTTTATTCTCCATTGTCATTCATCCTACGTTGGGTTGGTTGAGTATAAATTTTAAAATCGCAATATTGTTGCTAATGCAATTATGTTGCAATTTATAAAAAATAACAGTACCAGCGTTTATTTCTTCAATTAAATCTGAAGATTTTGATCATTGAATGTTTGGCTTTATTTAAAAGGCTGAAAAAGAAATACGTTTGAACGGAAGTCCGAAGTGAGAAAAACTGGGAGTATTAGAAATATTCTGATGAAGGGAATGGATATATAATAAGTTTAATATTTCTCGCGGATTAATCAGATGATGCAGATTTTTCCTTTTAATCTGCTATATCCGTATCATCTGCGAGAGCATATTATTTTTGCTTAGTTCAAATTTTACGTCTGATTTGAAAGGCATGAAATATCTTTAAGAATACAGACTCTGTAGATATAAAGGAGTGGAAAATAAAAACTCCCGAAATTTTCGGGAGTTTTTGGTCTTATTTTTTGGTTTTGGAAACCTCTTTGATCAGTGTGTATTTTATTGATGATCCGTCAGCTGGCGGATTGGCAATCTTTTCCGTTTTTACTTTTAAAACATATTCATATCCAGGCTCATACGTAAATCCTTCGATGTTCGTATAGAAATTGGTCCAGCTTTCTGAAGCTTTTTCTTTTACCTGCAAACACTTCATAGGCGCTACTCCGGTACAGTCTGCAGTTTCAGGTCCTACGATGAACGTTTTTTCGTCAGCTCCGGCAGTGTTTGCCGTAGTGGTACATTGTGTCATTGCGAATAGTGCTGCTGCAGGAAGAGCTCCTTTTAGAATGGTTGCTATAATTTTCATAAACTTTATTTTACACCTTAGTTCGCAATTAGTGTGCCGAAGTTTTTGCCGAAATTTTTTCATTATTTTTTAGTTGACAATGAATTAATTTGAGCGCTTCTAAAAATGTAATCAAAGAAAACAAATACCACATTATACTATGAATATTCCGATTCAGATTGAAAATTACAAAATTTTAAAAACTGAAATATGGGTAGGAAATATCACGGATCAAGAGCTGATTAACAAATAAAAGATTCTGAATTTGCCACAAAACAGATTGACGAAGGAGAGATATTTTCTCTAAAATCATCATAAAGTAGGGAGGCAGCAACTTCGGAATAGGGATTGATATGATAGAAACCGGCTTAATGAATAATATTAAGTTTAACTTTAATAAGAAGTTTAAATAAATTTGATATTCAGTATTTTGTGTTGAATATTTAAAGTTGAATTTAATATTGGGGTTTTATGTTTCGGCTGCCGGAGGCCGCCGAAACCTAAAACTTCATATCCTCCATATTGGGATGAATGGGATCTTTAAAAGAACTTATTTCCTATAAAATAAACCGTAAAAATCTCTGATTTTTAAAACTTAAATGTAAAATTTTTTTATCCTCATTTAATACGGGAATACAGAACCATTAAGAGCATTTAAGCGTTTAAGAATATTAAGAAAAGCTTTGCTGTAGCAAACACAACTTAAAAATATCATTTGATTTTTTCTTAACTTTTATCATCTCCTTCACTCATCTTAATGTTTAAAAAAGCGTACAATAAGAATCTATGGGAAACAGAAAATCAAAGATTTTCATAAACTTAAGTGTACTTTATATGCGCAAGATATTTAAGCTTATAATAACTTAAGTGCTAAAAAACTTTTGTGGTAAAAAAATTAATATACATCCTCAGAAACATCACCATCTTTTGGTTTCGGAGCTATTCCTCTGAATTTCTGCTTACCGATCAGCAGCTCAAAAAACAGCCTGAAATCTGAAATCAGTGACCATAGTGGATATTTGAAAGTAGCTGGCTTATTTCGCTCGATAACAGCATGACTGAACCACGCAAACCCGTAACCAAAGATAGGAATATACCACAGAAACCTTTCTTTCCCTGAACTGATGACATACCAGATGACAAGAAATACCAGAAGGGTACCAATAAAATGAAAGATCCTCGTTCCTGTTTTACTGTGCTCGGTAAGATAGAACTGATAAAATTCTCCGTATGTTTTTATTCTGTCTGACATGGCCAATTAGTTTATAGTTTCTATCGAGATCTATGCAATAATTCTGCCGATTTTTAATGAAACGATCGAAATCTAAAAAGGAAAAAGGCAAATCTGCGGATATGCAAATTTGCCTTTTATGATGTTATTTATAAATCAATGTTTATACTGATTCCTTTCTAAGCTTACTGTGTTTGTAACCGTAGCAGAAATAGATCACCAGACCCAGTGCAAACCAAAGTCCGAACCAGAACCAGTTCTCATGACTCATTCCTGTAAGAAGGTATAAACAGGAGCTTAAACCGATCAAAGGAATTAAAGAGAAATTCTTAATAAAGGTAAAAACACAAAGTACCAGATTGATCAGGATGAAAACGAAAATGGACGCTCTGAATTCACCTTCTTTAGGATCACTCCAGTCCGTTAGGCTGGTGAAAAACTCTGGCTGCCAGATATAGAAACCGATTAATCCACCGATGAAAATCACCGGGAATATGATCTTACCATTAATATAAGGAAGGTGGAATCTGCCTTTGATCTTCTCTTTAGCTGGAAGCATTAAAACTCCGGCGCATACCAGTACGAAAGCGAAGATAGTCCCGATACTTGTGAAATCCAGGATGAATGTTTTATCTGTAAACAGGATAGGAATCCCCACTGCAATACCTGTAATAATGGTCGCAAATGAAGGTGTTTTATATTTTGGATGTACCGTCTTGAATTTTTCAGGCATCAGTCCGTCACGGCTCATTGCGTACCAGATTCTCGGCTGTCCCATTTGGAATACCAATAATACCGTGGTGATGGCCACAATCGCGACGAAAGAAACCACAAGTTCCATCCAGGCTACATTGGCATTAGATTTTTCGAATATGAATGAAAGCGGGTCTCCGATACCATCGAACTTCCTGTAATCAACCATTCCTGTCAGTACCAGTGTTAAAGCAATATAGATTACTGTACAAAGCACTAAAGAAATGATCATCCCTTTCGGAAGTGTTTTCTGAGGATCTTTGGTCTCTTCGGAAAGAACGCTTAACGCATCAAAACCGATGTAGGCAAAGAAAACTCCTGAAACGGCACTCATGACTCCTGCAAAACCGTTCGGCATGAAGGAAGCGACTTGAGTTTCCGGATTGACAGGCGTCCAGTTTTCTGTATTGATATAAGCGAAGCCTACCAGAATCACTAAAACAATCACTGCCAGTTTTAAAATAACTAAAGAATTATTAAAGTTCTTACTTTCTTTCACTCCTACGTAACAAAGCCATGTGATAAGGCCGTTGATCACCAATGCGGGAAGGTCGAGAATGAATTTTAAATTACCGATCAGTGGTGCCGTATTCCATGCGCTTAACAGTTCTTTGTTCTCAGAACCGTTCTGAAAAGCTTTTCGGGCTTCGGTGTAGCTGCAGGTAAGATAATCAGGGATATGCATGCCCAGACGCTCTAAGAAGCTGGTGAAATAGTCGGACCAGGAAAAAGCCACATAAATATTCCCGAAAGAATATTCCATGATCAGTGCCCATCCGATCACCCAGGCAATAAGTTCCCCAAAACTGGCGTAAGCGTAGGTATAGGCGGAACCGGCTGTAGGAATTCTGCTGGCAAATTCAGCATAACATAAGGCTGTAAATCCACAGGCAAAACCACAAATTAAATATAGTAGAATAACTCCGGGGCCCCCTCTGAAAACTGCTTCACCTAAGCTGCTGAAACTTCCTGCTCCTATAATGGCCGCAATACCAAAAAAAACGATATCCCAAACACCTAAAACCCTTAAAAGACTGGTAGATGTATCTGTTTCTGAATAGTTTTTCCTTCTGAAAAGTTGATTCATTCAATATTTATATTTGAGTTTGAAAAAAAGCAAATGTAATCATTTTTTATTTTGGTGTTGGCTGTAATCATAATATTTCGTTAAAAAGGCTGAGGTTCTCATGGCTAAATGCCTTTATTCTTGGTAAATAGGTATTTCCACATAGCTGTTATTGTACCATTTTATTTCCAGCGGTTCTCCGGAATCTTTGATGGTTTCGTCACTTACATCTTTTCCGGTTCCGTAATTGATCTGCCAGCTTGGGATTTTGTTGACACCTACAAGTAAAACCAGTTTACTTCCCTTTTCTAATTTTTTGCTCATAAAAATGGAGTTTTTTATCGGGATCTGTTCTTCTTTACCCGGTACGAGGAGCTGACGTACAGCGTTGTTTTTCGCATAGCTCGCTCTTACCATATGGGTGGATAATAAGAAAGTCTTTCCGTCAGGCTTGATCTGATAAAGGGACATATCGGTATCAAAATCTTTTTTATTAATGGAAACATTGAAGAATCCGGCCGGATTTCCACTGAAGATAAGGTCTTTGTCTAAAACTTCACTTTCGAAATACATGGAGTTTGTAGTTTTCACACTGTCAATCTTACTTACCGCGTGATAAGTGTCTTTTTGATCTCTGTTTTTAAAATCAACCGTTTGTTTAACGAAGCTTTTCTCCGCGGGTTGAGTGAAAACCGATGCATTACCTTTACGATCCTGAAGATAAAACTTAAGCGTTGAAGTATGCATTTTATCCAGAGTAGGAGCATGTTTCCATGTATTGGTATTCATCACCTGGAAATTGATCCTGTCTTTTAAAAGTTCCGGTTTCTTCCCGTCTTTCATAATATAATCAAACCAGGAAAAAGCAAGGTCATCAATACTTATTCTCGCTGCAGGATCAATAGGATTTCCGTTGACGTGGGTATATCCGAAGCTTTGTGCTCCACCGTGATCATAAGGACCGATCACCAGATAATGATTGGCATTTTTGTTATATTGATGATGCTCTTTGAAATAGTACAGTGCCCCGATCTGGTCATCATCATAATAGCCTGTAGTCGTCAGGATAGGAATATTGATTTTGGCGAAGTCTTCTTTATAAGGAACCATTTTTTGGTAGTATTCGTCGTAGCCGGGATGATCCAGCCATCTTTGAAATATCTTGCTTGGCTTCCCGCTGATGGTATCCAGAGCTCTGAATGATTTTCCGCTTTTGTACCAGGCCGTATTAATAGAATCCCATTTTTTACCATTATTGAAATCTGCTTCATCTGTAAGCTTATTGTTCGTCACATACTGGATCCATTGAAGCATATAGCTCATGAAAATATTATTTTGGGCAGGATAGTCTATTCCAATTCCTACGGCAACCTGTGGAACGATTGTTTTTAATGCAGGGTGTATTTTTTTTACAGCGGCCCACTGGCTGAAGCCCAGATAACTTCCACCGATCATTCCCACTTTTCCGTTGCACCAGGGCTGTTTGCTGATCCAGTCGATTACTTCGTAAATATCCTGAGATTCGTGTTCAAAAGGATTGTTTACATCATTGCTGTTTCTTTTGCCACGGGTATTCACAACGGCACCTACATAGTCGTAAACGGCTGCTCTTTTTCCGAAATAGCCATCAATAGGTCCTGCATAAATATTACTGCTGAGGACAACAGGAAGTGGTGACGTATTGGTTTTTTTTCTAATAATGGTGATCGTCAGGGTACTTCCGTTTTTGGTTTTAATATCCTTAGTTTCGGTAATGAATTTTTCCCCGTCTTTTGCGGCAACCAATTGCATGATCTGAGGTTTAGTGGAGGAGAAGGTTTTGTAATTCAGATAACTTCTGCATAAAGCCAGAGCGGATCCGTAATCTATACTGTCTTTATCTTTCTGCTTGTCCAGCGTTTCTTTCAGGGTTTTTCGCGCGGCTATGACATCGCCATCTACTGCAATACTTACTTTGGTGATCAGTTTATCCGGGAGACTTGCATATTTTGTATTGAAGGCTTTTTGGAGGGCATTCGGGAAAGAAATCTTTTCTTTTGCTTCGATTATTTTTGCCAAGCTGTAAAATTCGTAGGCAATATATTTATTCCCCACCATGTCATGATCTGCAAATTCCTTGCGGTAATCTGCTAAAGTGGCATTGGATTTTTTGTAATCTTTAGTAAGCAATTCTAAACGCAGAAGAATATCCAGATAAGCCAGTTTATTGGTTTGTTTAAGCTTCAGCAGTGGAGCCTGAGTCATGAGTTTTGATGCCAACTGGGGCATTTGTTTTTCCAAAATAAGACTATCAGTGACGGCTGTTTTCGGAAAATAAAACTTTTGAGCCTGTAGAAGGTTGACAAATATTAATGCTAAAAGTATTTTAATTTTCATGTAATGGTATGTTTTTAGCTGGTGTAGATTGAGGATTCCATCAGAAATTTTTTTTGAAGGTTCCGAATTGATATCCATTTTGTTTTTGTGATACTAAAGTAATCATTTTTTATCATCAAATAGTGAAATGTAATCAATTGTTAATTTATGTTATAAAACCTTTAAAACTTGCTTAAACAATAAGTTTTTAATATTTTCGTTAACTTATATAGCTAATCTTTTTATTCAGAAAAAGAATGAATTCAAAAAAAATACTTCTCTCAGCTGCCGTGCTTTATTTCGGAATTTCCGGAGCGCAACAGTCACAGTACTATACCCAGAAAGAAAATTACAGGTTTAATCTCGCAGAAAATCTTTATCAGACCAAAATATACAATGCTTCTCAATTCGAATATGCAAGACAGTATTTCTACAATCAGAATTTGTCCAGATCGAGAAAAGAAGCGGCGCAATTTTTTGATAATGTGATCGGCGTGATCCTGCAGAAAAATCATGCAGAGGAAGGACTGACGGCCTTTATGAAAGAATACCCGAATTCCGCGTATTTTGCTCAGGCTAATCTTCCGCTGGCAGATTATTATCTGGCTAAAAAGGACTTCGATAAAGCCCTGGAGACCCTGAAAAAAGTGAATCAGTATCAGCTTTCAAAAGAAGAAAATACACAGTATATTCTGAAGTTGGGTTATGCTAAATTCATGACCGGTGATACCAAAGGAGCTACCGATGCATTGGAAGAAGCCTATAAAACAGCTGATGAGTCTCAAAAAGGAGATATCGCTTACATGCTGGGACACCTGTATTATTCGGGTGGACAGAATGATAAAGCTTTCCAGTATTTTGATTCTGTAAAAGATCAGCCAAAATTCTCCAAACTGGTTCGTCCTTATTATGTACAGATGTACTACAATGATAAGAATTATGACCAGGCTATTTCTGAAGGAACGGCTTTACTGAGCGAAAGTATTTCCGATGCTTATAAAGCAGAGGTTCATAAGATCATCGGGGAGAGTTATTTCATGAAAAATGATTACACTTCGGCGTATCCGCACCTTAAAGACTATCTGAGTGTACAGCAGAACCCGTCTGAAAATGACCTTTATGAAATGGGATTTGTGGCCGCTCAGCTTAAAAAATATGATGAAGCGGTTTCTTATTACAATCAGCTTGTCAACAGCAACTCAGCGCTGGCACAGAATGCTTACTATCAGCTGGGAAATGCTTATCTGGCGGTAGATAAAAAGCAGGAAGCCCTTTCGGCATTCCGTTCTTCTTACCAGATGAATTACGATGCTAAAGTTAAAAAATTAGCCCACGAACAGTACGCAAAACTAAGTTATGATATTGGAAACCCGTTTGAAAGTCCTTCTGCGGTGATCCAAAGCTATATCAACGATAATCAGAATGACGCGAATGCGCCTGAAATGAGATCACTTCTTGTGAAATCATATCTGTATTCCGGAAACTATAAAGAAACGCTGAACGCGATCGACAGACTTCAGAATTCTACCCCTGAGATCAATAAAGTAGACCAGGAGGTTTCTTATTTATTGGGAACAGAGGAATTCAACAAAGGAAATTATGACGAAGCGGAAAGGTATTTCCTGAGAAGCTTAGGATTTAACATCAATAAAGAATTTTACAACAGAGCATTATATTGGTTGGGACAGGTGTATTACCAGAAAGGGAATTATCCGTCAGCCATTGCCCGTTACGAGAAGCTTCTTAATGAAACCTTCCCTGAAAAGCAGCAACTGCCTTATGATTTAGGCTATGCTTATTTTAAAGCTAAAAAATTTGATCAGGCACAGACGTATTTCAAGCAGTATCTGAGCAATCCGAAGCCTGAGTTTAAAAATGATGCAGAACTTCGTCTGGCAGATATTCATTATGCCAACAATGACCTGAACGAGGCGATTGCGATTTACGATAAAAATGAAGACGCCACCGACTATACTTTATATCAGAAAGCAATGGCTTTAGGATTTAAAGGCGATACACAGGCGAAGATCACCAATCTGAAGAATCTTTTATCCAAATATCCGGATTCCGAGTATTATGACGATGCTCAGTATGAAATGGGAACAGCATATTCTGCACAGGATGATTTTGCGAATTCCAATGATTATTTTGCGAAAGTGATCAAAACCTCTTCGGATAAAGATCTTATTGCCAATGCATCTATCTACAGAGCTCAAAATTATATTGACCAGAACCAGAGTGATAAAGCACTTTCCGAGCTTAAATCTTTAGGCGAGCAGTATAAGAATACCGCTTATGCTGAGAAGATTGTTCAGGCGGCAAAACCTATTTTCACGAAAAACGGTGACGTTTCCGGATATGAAACTTTTGCAAAAAATATCGGGGTGAATGTGGATGCTTCTGAGATTGATGAGATCAACCTTTCTACCGGGAAACAGTATTTCACGAAGAAAGATTACAAAAATGCTATTTCTTACTACGAAAAATATTTAACGCAAAATCCTACCGGAGAAGGCCTTTATCAGGCTAAATACGAGCTGGGAGAAAGCTACTATCAAACCAATAATGCTACGAAAGCGCTTCTTGTTCTTCAGGAAGTGGCATCGGTACAGAACGACTATCAGGATGATGCACAGACCCGTCTGGCACAGATCTTCGTGGCTCAGGGGAATACGGCGGAAGCTAAAAAGTACCTTGAGAATATCAAAAACTCTTCAGACATCAGCATTAAAAACTATGCGAATGTTGAGTTGATGAAGGTATATGCCAGCGAGAAAAACTTCTCTCAGGCGGAGAAACTGGCTGATGCCGTAATTGCGAACACGAAAAACTCGGCAGCAGTTATTGAAACAGCGAAAGTGATCAAAGCGAGAAGTCTGATGAATTCAGGGAAAGATAAAGATGCACAGTCAGCTTACACTTCTCTTGAAAAATCTTCCAATACATCGGTAGCGGCAGAAGCTATTTATGCAAAAGCTTATTATCAGAACAAAGGAAAGGCCTTCAAGTCTTCCAATGAGACTATCTTTAAACTGGCCAACAATTATGCCTCCGAAGATTATTGGGGAGCAAAAGCTTTGGTACTGATGGCTAAAAACTATGTGGGACTGAAAGACAATTACCAGGCAAGTTATACCTGCGACCAGATCATCGAGAACTATAAAGATTTCCCGGAGATCGTAGCAGAAGCAAAAGAGGTTAAAAAGCAGATTAAAAAGTAAAGTGTATAAAGGATAATGTAAAAAGTAAAATGTACAAAGTACAGTTTAATCAATACATTATACATCCGACATTATACATTAATACAAATATTGAGCAATGAACAGAAAAATTCAATTATTATCCATATTATTTTTAGGGTTTTCGCAGTTTGCGTTTTCCCAGATCAAGGAGGAAAAACTGATTCTTAATAAGAAGCGGGAGCCGGAGGTGAAGAAGATCGAGAAGAAGAAAACCTCTGTGGAGACCATCAAGAATTATCCGCCGGAAGAGAAATCCCAGAACCCTGTGAAATATACCATCACGGATGTTCCTGCGGTTTCGGATTTTAAAACATCTACCATTCAGGGACAGGATGTGACTCCGAAATTTGAAGGAACGGCTCAGAACAACTATGTGCAGTTTGGAATGGGGAACTTCGGGAAAATTTTGAGTGATGCCAATATTTCCAAAACTCTTGACAATAAACTGGAAGTAGGAGCAGATTTCCATTTCCTTTCCACTTTAGGCCTGAAAAAAGAATATGCATGGGATTCCAAGCAGAGTTCTACAGCCATCGGAGCTTATTTAAATTCATACGGTGAAAAAGGAAAATTCAACCTGAATGCTGAGTATGGACTGGATAATAACAGATATTACGGAATTTATGCCATGGAGCCTTCTGCGGACGTTGATCTGAAGCAAAGGGTGAGTCAGTTTAAAGTAAACGGATACTATGATTTTTATTCCAATGAAATCTTAAATGATGTAAGGGTCAAATCTTCTTTCCTGAAAGATCATTTTGATGCTCAGGAAAACCAAGTTTCCATTTTGGCGAATCTTTCCAAGCATGCAGTAGAGATCGGTAAATCCGGAATTGTTTTAAATGCTGACTTAGGCGTTGGATTGGAAGCTGTGAAAACAGATTTTGGGATTGTCAATAAAAACTCATCCAATTTCTTTAATACAAGCCTTACTCCGAAAGTAACCTTCAGAAAAGGGGAGTCTTACTTAATGTTAGGCTCAGGATTCTCTTTCCTGAATGCTAAGAATTCAAATGATGCCCTTGGCGGAGAGTTGAAAAATAATAAAACATACTGGTTTCCACAGGCTGAGTTCCAGGTGGCTGCTGCTAAAGAATTTAAATTCTACGGTGGGGTAGACGGCGGACTGAAGCTGAATACCTACGGAGATCTTCTGCAGGCGAATCCATTCGTGCTTTCTGACCAGTTTTTAAAGCCAACAGAGACTCAATATCATTTTTATGTAGGTTTACGTGGAGACATCGACGAAACATTTAAATATGACTTCTCTGCAGGTTACGGAAAAATGAGGAATATTATGTTCTTCCAGGGGAACAGTATTTTCGACAATACCTTTAGCCTGAACCGTTCTGCCTATAATTTTGCGAACACATTCTCTGCTGTATATGATGACGGAAATGTAAGCGATATCAAAGGAAGCGTACAGTATTTCCCACTTGAAAACCTGGTTCTAGACGGAGAAGTAAGGTTTACAAAATATGATCTGAAGAATTACGACGATATTTATAACGTTCCTTTAGTGAATGCAAGCATCGGGGCAAAATATACTATGCTTGATAAAAAGTTGGTGTTAGGATTCAAAGGAATTTTTGCCAGCGACAGAACGACAAACTCTTTCGCCATCGAAGGAGTAGCTAATCCAAACATGGTGTACCAGTCTACGGAAAACAGAAATGATAAAGTAGGCGGCTATGCAGATTTAAACCTTTCTGCAGAATATAAATTCCATAAAAACTTTAGTGTTTTTGCCATCGGAAACAACCTTCTGAACTCAAATTATCAGACATACAAAGGCTATAAAGTCTTAGGTGCACAGGTTCTGGGAGGGGTGAAGATTACTTTCTAAGTTTAAAGATATATTCAATATAAAAAGCCTTACATTTTAAAATGTAAGGCTTTTTGTTTTTTATGACTGTTGGGGTTTATTTTTTGTCTGTGACCGTTGGCAGGACATCATTCAATAAGGTAACCAGCATTTTTCCGGGCTCTTCCCAGGGAATCAGATGGGCTGAATTCTCGAACCAGATTCCTTTTTTGGCCGGTGCTTTTACATTTCGGAGCCAGGTGTCAGTAGGTTCAGAAGGTGTGGTGTAATCATGGCGGCCCATGAACATGAAGACTGGAATCGGAAAGCTTTTTATGCCTTTAAAATCAACATTCAAAAACTCAGGTAAAAGTCTTTTCAAGGTAAAAAGACTTCCTGCACCAAGGGCATCAAGATCCTTTTCCGAATACTCAGAGAAAAGGAGAGGCGCCTGGAAATAATACCTTGAATCATTCCTGAATGCAGTAAGTCCGCCATAATATTGCGGCCATTTTCTTGCGATGATAATTCTTTCTCTTGTTACCGGCTGATTTCCGGGATATGGGGCAATGGATTTCAGCTCTTTGATCGCTGTATCATTTTTTAAGCGGATGGCTTCTTTCATGGCGTACTCTACGCTTAAACGTTCATTATCTTTTGTATTGATGATTTGTCCGATGCCGACATAGGAGTAGAACAGATCTGGTCTTTTCAGGGCTGCATTCATAGAAACGACAGTTCCCCAGCTGTGTCCCATCAATATCACTTTTTTCTTCTTATATTTTTTCTCAATATACTCCGCCAGTTCAATAACATCTTTTACATACTGATCAATGTGTATGGTTTTCCCTAAATTAACGGTATCATTAATCGCATAGGTCTTTCCTGCTGCTCTCTGATCATAGTTGACCACTGTGAAATATTCTTCAACAGGCCTCTGAAACATCCACATAACCGGGCTCATAGGCGATGCAGGGCCACCATGTACGAACAGAATAACCGGGTTTTCTTTATTCTGGCCTCTTACGTAGACCTGCTGTTTTATATTTCCTATAGTAACCGGGTAGCTTTCCTGAATCCCATTGGGTGAAACAATAGAATCGAGATCTCTAACGATTTCTTTTGCTTTAGCATACTCATCATTAACGACCTTATTCTGAGCAAAAAGTGCGACTGTCCAGAAAAATAAAAGGGCTGACAATATTTTATTTCTCATAATTTTTAATCTGTGAAATGTATCTTATGTTTCCCGTATAGGTCTGAAGTTTTTTTTGAATGTTACATATTTTGTTTTTAAAGATCTGACCTTTAATTGTTTGTCCCGAGCCTGTTTCTTTTGTTAGGATATTACTTTCAACAGATCATTCTGCAGTCCTGAAATAATTTTTAGAATTAAACTTTTGCAGGCTTTATAAATTGTAAAAAAAACAGTATTTTCGCAGTCTTAAATCATAGCAACAGTTGAATTGGAAGTATTCATTGCTTCTTATTCACTGCTTATGAAACAGGCTGCGTAGTTCAACTGGATAGAATATCAGATTTCGGCTCTGAGGGTTGGGGGTTCGAATCCCTCCGTGGTCACAATATTAAATAAACAACTTGCTTTTACAGCAGGTTGTTTTTTGTTTTTTTAGTCATTACTTTTTCTCATTGATCAAGCTACATGTAACAGATGATCTCATTCTGTTGTTAAATAGATGAATAGTCTCTGAAATGATGTACTTGTTTTCCTTTACCATATTCTCATTCAAACCTGTTCCGGTTAATCCAATTTTAAAAGAATTAACAAATAAAAAGTGAATACATTAATCCAAGTATCTGTTTTTTGTGTAGTATTGCAAGGATTTAATATGTGCTGAAGAATCGATTATAAACAAGGTATTGGAAGACCTGATTAATTAATAAAAATGAAAAATAAAAATAAACTGACCATTGTTAAAGAAATTTTAAAAGCAAAAAAAGTATTCAGATATTCTCTTCTAATGCTGTTCTTATTTGTCACCAGCTATGCATCAGCAATTCCACCAAGCTTTACAACTAAGGAAATAAAATTTGTCAGCAACGGAGATTCACTGGCCGGAACTGTTTTTATGCCAGACCATATACAGGCAGCCGTCGTGATTGTTCATGGATCCGGGCAGGAAAAAAGAATGATACAATGGGCAACTACCTTGGCCAATAACGGAATTGCCGTTTTAACGTATGATAAACGCGGAGTCGGAGCATCTGCCGGTGTATATGCGGGACCTGAAGTAGGAACCAACAATGTAGATTTCTCCAACCTGACTCTTTTGTCTTTAGATGTGAGTGCTGCTGTCAATATTTTATCAAAATCTTTATCCAATAATAAAATACCGATTGGTTTAATAGGAGGCAGCCAGGCTGGCTGGATCATTCCCATGGCAGCAGAGAAAAATAAGAAAGTCAAATTTATGACTATATTTAGCGGAGCACTGATAACGGTCAAAGAACAGTTGAGATTCCAGTTTTATACTAATGGAGATAAAAATTTCTGGGATACGCACTCAGAAGAAGAGGCAAGAAAACATGTATTCAATGACCCGGACAAATATGAGTTTGTGGACACCAATCCCAATAATATTCTCTCTAAATTATCAATTCCGGGGATCTGGATTTTTGGTGGTAAAGACATTCAGGTTCCGGTGAATCTATCCATAGAACATCTTAATCAATTGAAATCTAAAGGAAAACATTACGAATATAAACTGTTTCCAGGCTTGGGACACAATACCGCATTTTCAAGTTCTGAAGAACCTATGAAGGATGCCATCAATTGGATAAAAAGCATAAATAAATTAAAGAAGCAAAAGTGAAAAGTAAGAGATACTGAATTTGCAGGTATTTCATAAAGCTTTTGAAAATTAATATAGTATTAATCCAGGATGAATTTATTATGGATACTTTTGGGGTGCTATTTTTATAGGACGCACAATGGCGCAATTCAAAAATATATATTCTGAATATAAACATAAAGTTTATTTCTTCGTAAGAAAATACGTCCAGAGAGATGAGGATGTAGAAGATATTATGCAGGATATATTTGTGCATGTCTGGAAACATATGGACAAAGCAACAGATTCTTCCGCAATAGAAGCTATTATTTTCAAAACGAGTAAACAGGAAGTCGCCAATTTCTACCGTAAAAATAAAATGGTGTTCATTTCTTCCGATCAAAACGAGATTCCGGAAACTGAAGATGAGGTTTTGGAGGAAGTATTTATGGAAGAACAGATATCTAAAATTGAAATCCTGTTGGACAAACTACCTCAGAAAACCAAAGAACTGTTTATTCAGCACAAAATTGAAAAGCTCAGCTATTCCCATCTAGCTAAAGAAAATAAAATTTCCAAAGTCGCCATTGGAAAACATATCAATAAAGCGATCAGCTTTTTGAAAATTAATCTCCACTAATTTTTTCCTCTAATATGAACTATTTGTTAAATCTCAAAAAATGAGGTTTACGATTTTCTATTCCTGCGTATTTACTATTAAATAACCTTTACCAACGAGAATAGATATCCCATGAGTTTAGAAGAAGAATTTGAAAAAAACTGGAAATCAGCTTCCGAAACGCAGGATACAATGGATGATCTCACGGACCGTAAGATCTGGACAGGAATTGAAGCGAAGATTGAAAGGAAAAACTCCGTCAAAAAATTCTATTGGGCCGCCGCTGTGCTGGTTCCTTTCTTTGTCCTTTTTATCGTTTTTAAAACAACCGGTCAGTTTTCAGCCAATGAAATGGCAACAAAGTATGTCTATGAAACTTCAGCAAGTGGAAAGTTGTTTGAACTGCCGGACGGAAGTAAAGTAGAACTGAACCCTTACAGTAAACTTGTTTTAGATAAAGATTTTGGTGAAAAAGACCGGAAAATGGTTTTTACGGGACAGGGAAGGTTCAATGTAGCGAAGGATAAGAAGAAACCTTTTAGAATTAATGCCGGAGAGTTTGATGTTCAGGTTTTGGGAACGCAGTTTTTTTTAGATCAGAAATCAGCACAAAAAAAAGTGGAACTGTTTGAAGGAAAAGTGAAAATTGCCCACGGAAGCACCATCACGTATCTCTTGCCTGAAGAAATCTGGATCAATGATGCACAGAAAAAGGATTATCACTATTACCATCCTGATAAACAAAAGCACTTTACGTTTGACCATTCAGCCTATTCTGAAGCAGTAGAGCAGCTGGAAAGCACCTATAACATCAGCATATCATATCCTTCTCAGTTTAAACATAAAAAAGTAAGCGGAGCATTCACAGGAAACTTAAATGAAGTACTTTCTGTCATCAGCTTCCCGTTCAATCTTAAACCTGAAAAAATCAATGACAAAGAGATTATATTAAAATAGAAAAGCACCGATATTGGCGTATCGATGCTGATTATTCAATTTAAAAACCGGTAAAAGTTTAAAAATTAACATTTGCGAATTTATGAAAAAAACAGCAATTAGTATTGCCGTGCTGGGATTTTTGTGCACATCACAATTATCTTATGCCCACGGAATACCTCCTTTCTTACATTCTTCCTGTACTGCAGCTGAACTGCCCATCACGAAAGTCCTGGAAAAGCTCAGCAAAACAACCAAAACACAGGTATTCTATTCCGTTTCCGATCTGGAAGATATTTTGGTAGATGACCGAAAGATCGATTACACTTCCTTACAGACAACACTGGATTATTTACAGAAAAACTATCCGGTAGAGTTCAGCATTCAGAACAGGGTCGTTACGGTCAGAAGAACCTCTGCTAAACCTGTGACACAAAACAAAACGGATAAAATCCGCATTTCAAAAAACGATACGATTCCTGACCAGGAAAAAAAGATAGAAGAGGTCGTATTGATTGGATATGGAAAGCAAAATAAAAAGGATATTTCCGGATCTATTGCTTCTATAGGAGAAAAGGACCTGAAAGGAGTGGCTTCCGGCAACTTTGGGGATATGATTGCGGGAAAAGCAACAGGAATTCAGATCACCCAGTCCAATGCCAATCCCGGAGCATCACCGAATATCAGAATTCGGGGAATCGGGACCCTGACGGCGGGTGCCAATCCCTTAATCGTTGTGGATGGATTTCCATTAACAGAAGGGACGAATCTGAATTCTATTGATCCCAATTCCATTGCCACCATTGATATTCTGAAGGATGCAGCCTCTACAGCCATTTATGGTTCCAGAGGGGCCAATGGCGTAGTTCTTATTCAAACCAAAGAAGGCAAAAAAGGAAAACTGGAATATACACTGGATTCTTACTACGGAATTCAAACCAGAAGCGACAACGAGAAGTTTGTTAATGCCTATGATATGGCAACTTTTATGAAAGAAGCCAGAGACAACAACTATCTTTCGAAAGGAGCCAACAGAAGTGCAGCTGATGATACTGCCACAAGGGTTTCCAAAGGAGCCACTTTAAGAGAACTGATCCCCGGTTATCTTACCCCATATTTAAACAAAGAAAAAGGCCTGACAGACACGGATTGGTACTCAACCGTTTTGAAACCTGCACCAATGAGTAATACCTCATTGAATGTACTGGGCGGAAATGATAAAACGAAGTACTCCTTTACCGGAAGTTACCTGAATCAGAAAGGAATACTCATCGGAACAGACTACGAAAAATATTCCGGGAATATCAA
Organism: Chryseobacterium sp. OV279; assembly: GCF_900128945.1. Classification (GTDB taxonomy): domain Bacteria; phylum Bacteroidota; class Bacteroidia; order Flavobacteriales; family Weeksellaceae; genus Chryseobacterium. Next base: position 1,741,443 of record NZ_FQUD01000001.1, read on the forward strand.
CCTCATGACCCAAATGACGGATAAACTGAAGTTCGGTGTTTCCATGACCCCATCTTTTGCTCAGGGAAGTCTTTTTGATATGGTGAATGGAGGACGTACCTACAACCTTCTTCAGATGGCAACAACGATGTATCCTTTCTTTGCGCCCCGGGATGCCAACGGAAACCTGCTTATTTCGCAACAGATAAAGGCCAATACACCTACGGACGGTGCTTTGGTGGAAAACCCTGTAGCTATAGCGGAAATGACCAAAAGAAGGTATTCATTATTCAAAACATTCGGGAATATATTCGGAGAATGGAATTTTCTGAAAGATTTTAAATACAAAATTTCTGCAGGTGGAGATTATACAAGCTATGAATACAATTTCTTTGATCCTTCAACGGTTGGGAGCTACAGAACGGCTGCTCCGGATGTAACCACGGCAAGCAGGACAGAATACATTACCAAAAATTATCTGATCGAAAACCTGCTGACTTATGATAAAAAGATCGGTGATCACTCCTTCAATGTAATTGCGGGACAGTCTTATCAGCAGGAGGAATCCAATAAGGTGACTACTCTGGCCGCTGGATTTCCGGATAACAGCATCACGAATATCGGCGGTGGAACTTCTTTTAAAGTAGATGCAGATCAGTATAAATGGACCCTTATTTCTTATTTTTCAAGGTTCAACTATTCTTATCAGGGGAAATACAGCCTTATGGCATCTTACAGAAGAGACGGTTCTTCGCGTTTCGGAGTTAATACAAAATGGGGAGATTTCTATGCCGTTTCACTGGGCTGGACAGTAAGTAAAGAAAATTTCTTCCCTAAAAACAATATTCTGGATCCGCTGAAATTCAGATTCAGTGTAGGAAGCAATGGAAACAATCAGATTCCGAATTTTGGGGCTCTTTCACTGATGGCTCAGGAAAACTATGTGTTTGGCGGAATTCTGGCACCGGGTTACCGTTCTTCCACCGCTCCCAATCCCAATATTTCGTGGGAAAAATCTGAATCTAAAAACTTTGGAATTGATTTCGGGCTTTTTAACAAATACCTCAATGTGTCGGCAGATTATTACGTGCTGAACAGAGACGGATTATTACTGGATGTTCCGGTTCCACAGCAGTCCGGATACAGCACATCGTTACAGAATATTGGAAAGCTGAGAAATAATGGACTGGAAATACAGCTATCCTTAAAGCCTCTTCATATAGGCGAAAGCTTTGAATATTCAAGTAATCTGAGCTTTTCAATGAATAAAAATAAAGTACTGGCTCTGGCCGGCGGACAAACTCAGATCGTAGCAGGAGCCAATAATTTTGCCATTACAAAAGTAGGAGAGTCCATCGCTGAAATGTACGGCTACAATATTTTGGGAGTGTATAAATCCCAGGCTGAAATTGATAACTCACCACATATTTCCGGAACTATGGTAGGAGACTATATCATGGAAGATCTGAATAAAGACGGGAAGATTGATACGAACGATAAAAAAAGCTTTGGTTCCGGAATTCCCAAATATGTATTAGGACTGACCAATTCTTTCAGGTATAAAAATTTTGAACTGAATTTCACTTTATACAGCGAACTGGGCAGGAAAATATATAACGGAGATATGGTAAGCATTTCAGAATCCGGAGAAGGATTTGGAGTTCCGTCACAGTATTATTTTGATAACAGATACAATCCTGTAACCAATCCCAATGGAATCTACGCAATGCCGAATATGAACTTTTCCAATAACAGAAAGGAAGCAAGAACATCCAATATTTTCTTTAAAAACGGAGACTATGTACGCTTACGTTCTGTAAAGCTGGCGTATAATCTTCCGGAGCAACTGGTGTCCAAATTAAAAGTGAAATCTATACAACTGTATTTTGTGGGGAATAACCTTTTAACATTTACATCCTACCGGGGACAGAATCTGGATGCCAATTCAGACAGCATCCTGACTCAGGGCTATGACAGCGGCTATTATCCGATTGCAAAAGTCTATTCTTTTGGGATGAATATGAAATTTTAATCCATGTTTCAATGAATAAATTTAAAAAAATGAAAAGAATATATATACCATTAATAGGATTGTTTTTATGGCAGTCGTGCTCTTCAGATCTGTTGAATACTTCACCGGAAAGTACAAAAGTAACCGCCAATTTTTATAAAGATGAAGCCCAACTTGAGCAGGGTGTGAATGCAGTATATGCATCGCTGCAATACAATGGTCAGTACCAACTGGCTATGCCGGCTATTGGGGAAATTCCATCCGATAATACCTTTGATGAGGTTCCTGCCAATGACAGTTTTACCTACGGCGAGTTTGATTTTTTCACTATTCAGCCTAATAATTCCCTGCTCGGAAGTACCTGGAAAGATCATTATGTAGGGATACAGCAGGCTAATATTGTTTTGAACCGAATAGGAGGGATAAGTATGGATCAAACGCTGAAAAATACCAGAACCGGGGAAATGAAATTTTTAAGAGCGTTAATGTATTTCAATTTGGTAAGGATCTTCGGTGATGTTCCACTGGTAACCAAAGAAACGACAGATGTGAATGAATATTTTGGGCAGGGAAGAACCGCGGTAGAAACTGTCTACGATTTTATTGAAACCGAACTTAAGGCATCTATTGATCTGTTACCTGCAACGGCTTCTCAAAAGGGAAGAGTAACCAAAGGAGCGGCACTTGGGATCTTGGGAAAAGTACTGATGACGAGAAACAGATATTCAGAAGCTTTGCCTTATTTACAAAAAGTAGAGCCATTGGGATACAGTCTGCTAACGGATGTGACCAAAATATTTGATCCTTCCAATAAAAACAATGCTGAAATTATTTTTGATGTTCAGTTTACTTCGGGTTTAAATGGAAATACGGAAGGAAGCCAGGCGTATCAGATGTTCAGTCCTTCTGGGTTTATATCGGGAGCAAAGGGACATAATCTGCCCACAAAAGAAGTGTATGCTGTTTTTTCGTCGGGAGATTTGAGAAGAAATGCTTTTGTAGGCCTGACTCCAAGTGGAGTGCCGTACAGTAAAAAATTAGTCAAAACATCCGATGCTATCGTTGATGGCGGAAGTAATACAGTCGTGCTGCGTCTGGCGGATGTCTTTCTTTTAATGGCAGAATGCTATGCAAAAACAAATAATTTCACCGATTCTAATTTGTATTTAAATAAGATCAAAATCAGAGCGGGATTAAACTCTGTAAACTTATCCGGAGAACAGCAGTTGCTGGACGAAGTTGCATTGGAAAGAAGAAAAGAACTCGTAGGAGAAGGCCATCGCTGGTTTGATCTGGTTCGGACCGGAAAAGCCATATCCGTAATGACCACTCATTTTCAGAATACTCCAGGATACAATACGGCGGTAATTAAAGACTACAATCTGCTGATGCCTGTTCCTCAGGGTCAAATCAATACTGATCCGGCCATTAAACAAAATCCTGGATACTAATTTCAAATACGATTAAAATGAATCATTATACTTTCCAAAATATAAAAAAGATAAGCTGCTTGCTGGGATTCCTGATCACTCAGATAGCCCTCGCGCAAACCAATTATTTCAAACAGGGAATTCCAAAAGATAAAATTCTGGTCGTTGCCCATAGAGGCGATTGGAGGAATTATCCTGAAAACTCAGTAAAAGCCATAGAAGGAGCCATAAAACTGGGGGTTGACATCGTAGAAATAGACCTGCAGAAAACAAAAGACGGCCAACTGATTGTAATGCACGACAAGAAATTAGACCGTACAACGACGGGCATGGGAGAAATTTCAGAAACTTCGCTTGCAGAGATAAAACCTTTATTTCTTAAAAACGGAGCCGGGATGCCTACAAGAGAAAAAGTGCCTACGCTTGAAGAAGTATTGAATTTCGTTAAAGACAAAAGAATCATGTTGAATCTGGATAAAGGATGGGACTTTATTGAGCAGGTTAGACTGCTTACCGAGAAAACAGGAACCACGGAACAGATTATTCTGAAAGGAAATAAAAAAGCTTCGGAATTAAAAAAAGAAGTCGGACAGAAACTGGATCACATCATCTATATGCCTATGGTTTGGCCGGAAGATTACAGTATTTATAAACGGGATGAGGTCCTTAATCCCGCAGAATACATCAGGGATTTTTCTAAAATATTCAGTCCTGTGGCGTATGAAGTGATTATCAAAGATGATACCCCAAAAGCGGATGAATTGTTAAAGCTGATCCGCGACGCCCATGCGATGATCTGGATCAATGCCTTGTGGCCGGAATTATGTGCAGGACACGATGATGATAAAGCAATAGATAATCCCGACGAAAACTGGGGCTGGATGATCCGAAAAGGAGCTCATATTATTCAAACCGACAGACCGCAGGAGCTGATCAGGTATTTAAAATCAAAAAATTTAAAGTATGAAAACTAGAACGTTCATTTATGCAATGTTGTTCATCTCAGGAATGGTTCTGGGGCAGAATCCTATTTCTCTTTCAAAATTTCCTCATGATAAAATAATGGTGGTTGCGCACCGGGCAGATTGGAGGGAAGCTCCGGAAAACTCTGTCATGGCCGTAAAAAAAGCGATTGAAAAAGGTGTCAATATGGTGGAAATAGATTTGGCCCTGACCAAGGACAGTGTACTCGTTTTGATGCATGACAATACCATTGACAGGACGACGACAGGAAAAGGAAACCCTTCCGATTATACACTGGAAGAAATTAAAAAATTCTACCTGAGAGATGGGTTGGGCGTTCCTACACAAATGCGGATTCCTACCCTTGAAGAAATATTGGATACAACACAGGGAAAAGTATTCATCAATCTGGATAAAGCGTTTGATTATTTTAATCTCGTTTATCCTGTTTTAAAGAAAAGAAACCTTTTTGATGAAGTTCTTTTTAAAGGGACCGCAACCTACGAAGAATTCAACAGGAAATACGGGGCTATTAAAAATGAAATCCATTATATGCCGATTGTCCGACTGGCTAACAATGAAGGCTGGCCAAAAATAAATGACTATCTGAACCATTATAAAGTCTATGGTTTTGAACTGACTTTAGGTATGGATGAAAGCCATATGATCAATTTTAAGGACATTCAGAAAAGCGGAGCCCGAATTTGGGTGAATTCTCTATGGGCACAGCAAAGTGCAGGACACAATGATGATCTCGTCCTTGAAAACCCTGATGCTTACGAATGGTTTGTAAAAAATAATATCAATACGATTCAGACCGACCGCCCTAAAGAACTGATTGATTTTCTGAAAAGAAAAAAGCTTTATGCTCGGGTAAAATAAGCCACGATCTTTTGAGGAATGAAGTTTTTGTATCGAATTTAAAAACTTTTGCTCACTTAAACCCCTTTTTATAGGGGTTTTGTTGTTTATATTGCTCTTTTATAACAGGGTTTGATATTTAACTTAGCCATTTTATTGCAATGCAGGTGTGTAAAATATCATTTCCCGTGTGGTACCTCGTTTATTTTTTACGTTAAAACCTCGTTTTTTGCTTCTATTGGCTTGTAAATTGATATCACAAGCTTTATCGAATTCTTTGATTATGACGAATAAACTACTTGCAGTTTCAATTTTCCTTTTATGTGGCTTTTCCCTTCTGAATGCGCAGGAGAAAAAGGATTCGCTTTATTATAAAATAGAGAACTTTTCAGATAAAACGAAAGTCACCAAATTCATTCACCGTTTTATATTTAGAAGGCAGGCGGATTCGGCATCGGTTAGAACAACCACGGAGAAATTATTGCAGGAGACTCATAACGGAAAACACATCAGAAATATCCGGATAGAAACCATTGACCCTTTTGGATACGGTTCGAAAGAGAAAAAAGAAAAAACCAAGTGGTATGACTGGTTTACCAATCATCTTCATGCCAATACAAGAGATAATACGGTTAATAATTATTTGCTTTTTAAGGAAGGTGAAGAATATAATGCCCAGAAACTCTATGAATCTGAGCGTTTGCTTAGAACAATGCCTTTTATCAACAGGGTTAATATCAGTGTTTCCGATAGTACATCAAGCAAAGATTCTATTGATGTTGTGGTCAAAGTTCTTGATTCCTGGAGTCTAAAGCCAAGAGTCAGTTATTCAGGAAGTAAAATTGGTTTGGGCGTTACCGAAGAAAATATGTTGGGTTTAGGGCACGAATTGAATGTATTGTACAGAAACGATTCCAAAGAAAAGCAGGATTATCTGTTAGGAAGCTACACCGCATACAACCTCTGGGGTTCTTTCATCAATGCTCAGATCCTGGGAGAAAGGGATTTTTTGAGAAATGAAAGAATCAATTTCAATGTCAGAAGAGATTTTTTCTCACCGCTGACGAAATGGGCTGGAGGCTTTACTTTTGAATATTTCATGCGAAATGTAGCCCTTCCGACCGCTACAGATACCAAATTTCCGGAAGTGCAAATCAAGGTATACAGCCAGGATTTATGGGGTGGTTATCAGATTCCTGTCTCCTCTGATTCTAAGGAAAGAGTCAACAGTAATATTGCCCTGATAGGAAGAGTCCAGAATTATCAGTACAAAGACAGTCCCGGTATCGACCAGTATCAGTATTTTAGTTCATACAGCAGTTTTTTGATGTCTGTAGGATTTATCCGCAGAAATTTCTCGGTTCAGAAGAATATTTTTCAATATGATTTGCCTGAGGATGTTGCATATGGAAATACCGTAAATCTGACCGCCGGAGCTTTATCAAGAAGTAATAACGTAAGGCCTTATGCGGGAGTTTCTGCATCGTATGGTAAGTTTATAAAGATCGGTTATTTCAATGTGAAAGCTGAGTTTGGACGGTTTTTTAATGAAGACAGCCAAAATCGGGAGTCTTTCCGTTTGGATGGAACGTATTTTACCAATCTCATGGACTGGAAATTTGCCAAAGCAAGACATTTCTTTTCCCCAACTTTAGCACTGGGAAATCCTCAGCATAATTATTCTTACAAAGACAGGATTAATCTTTCCGCTGCAGACGAATTCCCGGTTTACAATTCAGATTTTATCGGAACCAAAAAATTGGTTTTAAGATATCAGCTTCAGCTTTTTGTCAATAAAACATGGAAGAATTTCCACTTCAGTCCGTACTTAACTGCCGCAGTTGGCTGGTTGGGAATGCCTGATGAAAGATTGCTTAAAACCACGGCGAACACAAAAATAGGAGTGGGTGTTTTGATCAATAATCCGTTTTTGGTTTTCAACAGGATTCAAATTTCGTTCACGTATTATCCAAGAGTTCCTTTTGATAATAATTCAGTTTTTGATTTTAACAGCAACCGGAATAATATTTTACCAATGAACAGCTTCGCAACAGATATTCCTCATTTTGTGAACTTTGGAAACTGATGATGAAACTCTTTACAGTTGTATTTAATCTGACTTCAGATGAAGAAAAGTATGAAATAGAGTTAAAATAAAGACGAGAACTCGAAGTTATTGTTAGATCCTCTTAATCTCCTGGATTTTATTCGTTAATCAAATTTTTCATTCTCTTTTGAAATCTTTTCAGAAGAGAATGAAAAAATCCCGTAGTAGTGGGATATTTTAAGTGATCAAAAACAATAAATTATTATTTTAAATGTAAACATATTGTGAATTAATATTTTAATTAAAATTAATAATCAACATTATGTGATAAAAATTAAAACATAATACTTTTTTTCATATTTTTAGTACATAAACTAATACCTGAAAATCCAATGAAAACTATATATATTCCAATATGTACATAGTGGGAATGCCTTACCCATAATCCAGCTGATTTCAATGTTAACCTAAGCCTCACCTCTATCAGGCGTGCTTTGTTATACCTGTACAATCACCACCAACAAATAAATACCAAACCAAAACTAATACCATGGAAAAACCACACACTCATGTTCACGGCTGTACGCAGTGCGGCTGCAACAACCCAATTTTAGAAATTCTGAAAGAAGAACTTTTTAGTTCCGAAAATCTGGACAGAATGAAACCCGCGCCGGGTCAAACCACCACTCAGCCATCACCACAAACGCTTATGATCAGCGGTGGTATTATCCGTCCTATGATCGGCGGATCAACGGAAAAGGTTGAAGCTATCGGCATAGCTGATGGAAATGTTGTTATAGCCGGTGAAAAAGAAACAGTTACTGCTTTTATGAATGATAATTATCCGGGTTATCAAACCAAAGAATTAACTGACGGACAAACCTTGCTCCCAGGCCTGATCGAGCCACACGTTCATATCGTTCCCGCAGCTATGATGGCTGAATGGATAGATGTAAGTCCTTTTAATGGTCAGGATTTGCTGGCAAAATATGATTTGGAGTCTATCGGAACAACCATAAACGGTAACCTTCCCACAACTCCCGGATATGTTATTTTAGGGAAAGGATTAGATCCTTCGCTGATGCCTTTTGTCCCTGATAGTGGCGTAAACGAACTGCAGACCATTACCAATACGGTGCTCGATCAAATTAATAAAGATCCGATGATGCTGCTAAGTGCCTCTATGCATACGCTTTATTTAAACACCAGTGCTTTACAATATGTATTTAAGAATAGCAAATATGTACAGGATCATTATGTAACACCGGATGAATATGTAAAGCAGACACAGGGGCAGCTTCAGGAAAGCAAACAAATGACACCGGCACTGGAAGTGATCCAGGCACAGGTCGTTGCTATGGCCAAAAATATGGATGCTTATCTCACGAGTCTTTTTAAACTGGCTAATTCAAGAGGAGTCACTTTTATGTACGATGCCGGACTGAACGATAACTTTGAAACAGTATTGACTTCCTATGTACAGGGAAATCCGGAATTGGTGCGCATCGGAGGAGCACTGCTTTGTGCAGATCAGGCTGCTGTTGATGGTCTAGGTACGTATCCGCTGCCAACCACTTACAAACCGGTCTATTACGGACATGTTAAAGTGGTGTCGGATGGCTCAAACCAGGGACTGACCGGTTATCAGAGTGCCCCTTACTGTTGTGATCCTGCCAATAATACAGGAATCTTTAATTTTCCGGAAAAAGGAATTCCCGCAGACACAATTCCGCCATTGTATGATACACTAATCAATACAGTCGTGGCCGGTAAAGGCTGGCCTCTGATGATCCATGCCAACGGTGATCAGGCGGTCACGTTTGCCATAGAGGCTTATCAAAGCGCACTTGCCCAATACAGAGGCCCTGAGCTTCGAAACCGTATAGAACACTGTTCTCTTCTGACACCGGATCAGATTACATCCATGCTGCAAATGGGTGTTTCCCCAAGTTTTCTTATCGGACACGTGGGATATTGGGGTTATGCTTTTAATGAAGTGATATTTAAGGATAAGGCTCAAATGCTCGATCTTTGCGGTTCATCTCTGGCAGCAGGCATGAGGATTACCCTTCACAGCGACAATGAGGTAAGTCCGCTGGGTCCTTTGAGAATGATGGAACAGTCTATTACCAGAATTATGGAAGAGAATACTGGAAGTATTGAAGTATTGAATGCTCCGGAATGTATTACCCCGGAACAGGCATTAATTGCAGTTACCTATGATGCTGCGTGGCAGTGCTATGCAGATGAATGGGCAGGTTCGTTAGATGCAGGATACTTTGCTGATTTTGTAATATTGGAAAAAGATCCGCTGTCATTAACAACTCAATCCTCACAATATATGAAGATGAGAAATATCCCGGTTCTGGAAACCTGGCTGGGAGGTGCGCCGGTGTATGTGGCAGGATCATAATAAAGGAAACATTAGTTTTAGCCTAAAATTACCTTTAAATAAATGAAAAATCCGTCTTACCTGGTTGTGAGACGGATTCTTCGTATTCATTTGGAGTAAAAAACAGTTACTTTTTAATAATTCTCCTGGTGATTTTTTCTTTGGTATCGAAGGTGATTTCGATGAGATAAATACCTTTTGGAAAATGAGCAGGGAAGTGTTGCGGTAAATAACACTGATATTTAAAACAATTCCTTTGCCTGATCAGAATTTCGGGTATCCGGTATGAAAATAAACCGTGTCTTTCTTTTTGTAAAAGAATATTTGATATAATTTATGCATATAATGCTGAGTGATTTCATTAACTTTATGAAAAACTTAATAACATGAAAACCGGAATCATTGTAATAGATCCGGGGCATGGCGGCATGGGAAATGTTGGCGGCTCCGATGGTAATCACGCGGTTTCCGCACTGGGAGACCTTGAAAAAAACTTAACTCTTGAGATTGGTCTTCTCCTCAATACTGAATTGAAATCAAAATCTCACCAAGTTTATCTCACCAGAGACACAGACCGGAATTTATCCCTTAAAGACAGAGCAAATCTCGCCCTGACCATGAAAGCAGACGTTTTCCTTTCCCTGCATTTTAACGGCTGGACAGATACCACCACACAGGGCACGGAAACGTTCATCTATCCCGGTGCTGACAGTAATTCTTCATTGCTGGCCTCTTCCGTACAGCAAAGACTGGTACAGACCACAAAATACAAAAACAGGGGAGTGAAAGAACTGCAGCTGGGTGTACTCAATCCTGCCTATCATTTTCCTAAGACAGCCCGTGCTTTGGCTGAAATCAGTTTCATTACAGAAACAAAAGACGCACAGCGGCTGCGGGATGCGGACTATAAAAAATCTCTCGCAAAATCCCTGGCTGTAGCGATTGATGATTTTATCAATAAACAAAGCAGTATAAAGAAAATAAAAGCGTTGCCTGTGAATAGCAGCAGTATATTGAAAATGGAGGATTCCGATATTTAGAATTCAGCCTAAAACGGAGAACATCTGCTTAAAAAAACATTTTATCTACCTTCTAATTAAAATAGTACACAAAAGGGTAATTGATTAGTGACCATATAATTCTAAAATTTGTAATTCAATAAGTACATTTCTTACTGATCAATAGATCAGCAGATATGGAATCGTACAATTTCGGGTAAAGTTTTTCAAAAAATTAGACCAGAAATAGGAAAGTATACATTCCTGATAATAGGAAACGGCTGAAGGAGATCATACCAAAAACTGATAGAACGAGACGAAATAAACAAAGGTATTGGGAAAGGAGAGACCGTTGTAACTGTTTTAAGCTTTTTAAATCAAAATAATAGCTTAAAATACTGTAAACAATTTTTTAAATAACTAAAAACTAATACCATGAATCTAATGCTTCTATTTGCTGTTGCCGGAACAATAGCAGGACTTGTTAATTTCTTTTTATCCTACCTGTCCTTACCGACCAAACCAAAAGAAACCGCCCGTGCATTTGACGGGACAGAACAGCCCTGGACTTTGCCCGAACGAACCTGGCAATTAGCCTTAGCTGGCTATATTATTATTGGAATCGCCGGAGCACTGCTTACTCCTTTAGTGCATGCCGCCGTTGAATTAAAAGGAATTATCGGGGACATTGCTTTTGATAGAAACCGTTTGGTAGCCTTTGGCTATGCTCTGGTGTTCGGATTTTCCTCGAATCAGATACTTTCAGGTATATCAGACAGTATTCTGAAAAAGATTGGAGGATTAGTAGCTGAACAACAGGCTAGTACAGCTGCCAAGGCGAAATTGTTTGAACAACAGAGGGCTGCAAATCTAGGAGCACAATTGGCTGAACAACAACAACAACAACAACAACAACAACAACAACAACAGCAATTACAATCTTTACTATCACCAACTGCCGCCGTATGCCCTAATGCAGCTGGATGGGCGAAAGCTCCCGGTTATACTTCAGCCCCGCTTAAAAGTATGGGATGGGCCAATGATTTGCCCAAAGATCAGTTTGGCTGCACCCGGGATAGCGGTAATAAATTCCATGGAGGAATAGACCTGGAAGCAGCGGTAGGAACAGAATGCTATGCACTGGCAGAAGGAACCATCAGCGATATTGGATATGGTGCGGAACTGGGCAGTTATATTGCGCTGCAATTTAAAAGCGGAGAGGTTTTATATGGAGCAGGGTATTGCCATTTGAGTGAAATAAGTGTAAAAAAAGGCGATACAGTAACCTCCGGACAGTTTATTGGTAAAACAGGAAAAAGCGGCAATGTGGGCAGTGATACTCCTCATTTGCACCTGGAAATTCATAAGACCAAATGGCTGACCTATTCATCCATTGAGGAGCGGTCCAAAGCATCATTAAACCCGAATCATTACATTTAGTTTTCACTCCAAAAAACACATTTTCTATGAGCCAATTAATACAAAATTATCTCAAAGGTTCAGACGCTAAGCCGCATCTTCGGTTGCTGGCTATTGTTGAACTTCAGGAAGCCAACCACGGTGAAAAAAATTGCTTTGGTGTTTTCGCAGGATGTAAGGGAAGCAAAACTGCGGACAGTGATTTTAATTCCCTGCAGTTGAAATGGGACGGAATTTCTGGAGTAAAACCTAAATGGCAGACAGAGATGCCGCTTTGGTGTATTCCGCTAAAAGTAAGTACAGAAGGGCCTTATGCCTATGAACTTAATTATTCTAAAGATCCTGTAAAGAACAGTTATCCGTGCAGGAAGGCGGTTGTTAAGCTGTATAACGGAAAAGACGGAAAAATAAATAGCTGGAAAGATTACAGCTTTCTTCCCGGGAAAGACGCTGAATACCAGGAATTGATCACTTCATGTACCTATTTTGACTTTAATCCAGCTTATGGAACCGTTCATTATATAATTGAAAATAATACAGATGAAGGAATTGGAATCTGGATCACTGATAAAAATGTCTCACTTCCCCTTTATGATAAAAAACTATTCCGTATGGGTGGAGTTATTAGTGAAATTATTGACACCCATAAGAAGTTCAATGAACTGGAAACATGGTTTGGCGTTAGGCAGCCTCAAGATAGCCCACATGCTCCGTTTTTCACGGTTGATCCTAAAAATAAAGCCAATGCTAATGGCAATGATGTGCCCGTTCACTGGAAAAAAAACGGTCGTACCGATGATATTGTAACGTTTGATTTTTCGAAAATACCCGTTAAAATCACTACTGATTTCAATGATCCCGACTTTGTATCAACCAAAATAAGAGACGAGAATACCGACGATAAATCTCAAATTGCATGGTTCGGAAAAGATGCCGTTCACAACAGTTTATCACTCCTTATTACCGATAGAAAGACAGTTTCAGGGGTAGCAGGCTCTTATCTGTCAAGAACTGGATCAAGTACTGTGATTAATTATTTGCTGTACCGGCACAACGAAGATTCGAAAGAAAACCGGACTATTCTCTGTAAAATAAAGGATACCACAAACCTTATTAATACCTGGAACGAAAAAACAGAAAATAAAGCCGTATCGATTCTTGATACTGAAGGAGCGCAGCCCATAGGTATTGTTCCGAAAATTGAAAACACAGTTTTGAATTCCGTTACGGTTATATATGATAATGTTGATGGGATCAATGCCAATTTTTCCAGTGTATACTTTTCCGGGCACGGAAAACCGGATATATCATTTCCATTAATACGGGATAAAGAGCTTTATGCAAAAAATGCTTCTTTAGATGATACTGAAAACCCTTTAATACACCTTAATGAAGTGGTGTTTGAACCTTCAAAAGGGAATGTAGCAGACAACGGAAGTGTCATTATTCTGAATGTAAAGGCAGGCGAGACATCTCCTGATCTCAATAACGTTATATTGCTTGACGGTTCATTTTCTTTTAAGCTGAAAAATTATTCCAAAGGAGACGAACTTATCGATAAACTGCAGGTCAGTTTCCAGCTTCAAAAAGCACAGAGACCACTCTTTTTATGGCAATGGTATAAAGATATAGATAAGGAAGATTCTATCCGGTACTGTTATTCCATCAATAAATTCAGGATTCCCGTTCAGGAAGTGAAAGCGTTTGGAAACGATCTCATCGGTAAAGAAAAACTGGTAGCGCCCTCATCGTTAGGAACGCTATCGGAAGGCTTCGGGGAGAGAAGTGAGCCTGCATTGGTGATTCCCTTACTCGAAAAAACAGAAAAAAGTACCGAAGGTCTTCAAAATGCATATTATCTGATGATGTCTGAAAGCTCGAATGTGGCTCAGAACTACAGACTGGAAATGCAGCTGGAAGAAAAAGACCAGATGGGCGGAATAGACAGTACGGCCACCGTGGAAGCAGTAGTACTCAATGCCGCACCTCAGCAAATCGCTAAAATTAAAACACAACTTTTACGCTCACCCTCTACAGACGACGGAATTTATATTTTGGCGAGAAAATCAAATTTTTCCATCGACAGCGGTACCTGGGAAATTTATACAGACAACGCCCTTGAAAAAGGATTCGAGCTTAGTCTTCCTGCACAGGCGGTTGGTGAGGCTTATATAAAAAGTATAACCAACAACGGAGGAGAACCGAAAGATGGCGAAGCCATTGACTACAAATTTTCTCCATCCGCAGTATTACAGATCGCCAGTGAACAGCTCAACCGCCAATATGTAACACCAGCCTGGAATCTTAAAAATATCTGGGGTGAAGTAGGAGACAGCAACCCGGGATTACAGCTTATTAATGCAAAATTTGAGTTACTTTATGGTTTAGGTGCCCAGTTAGAGAATAAAAATGCATTTATTGCAGAACTGGCCCTCAAATTAGGCGCTATACCCAATCCTCCACAAAACAATATTGTCTGGAAAGAATCAAAAGTACAGGAAGAAGCATTTAAAACGCTGTATATGAAATACCGGGATTTATACAGATCCTGGCAGAGCAGGCTGTCTATCCTTGAAGTGTCTTCTTCCGAACCGTTTCGGCCGGGCAAATTTACCGATGGGATCAGCTATTTTATCCGCAGGGAGAAAAATCTGCTGAATGAGGATGGTTCGGTTAAAGAATATGGTAAAGGAGCTCAGTTTAGATGGCCAATAGGCCGGCAGGTTTCTCCGGCTCAGAATGATCAGCTATACCATAATCCTGAAGGTTTGGCGGGTGGCGCATTATATCCGTTTGAATCATTAGGTGTTTATGAAGAGTTGTGGCGGGAAGGGATCAGCAAAGGCTCGTCTTCCGGAGAAATTGAGCAGCTGGCTTTTACCTCTCTGGGAGGTTATGGCAGGCAAACGGCCAGATTTGCCAGTGATAAAACCGTTATAAAATCAACCACTTCTTTGGGAAGAACTCATTTTCATGCTGTAGAGCGTATCGGAAGAATAGGCGTTTTATGGAACAGAGCCAAACATGTGATTGAATATGAACGTACTGTAATTCCTCCGGTTCAGTTTAAAAAAGAGCAGCCCGAACTTCTGGGACGACCTATCGTAAGAAAAGTAAGAGAGTATATCGAAATCCTGGAACCTGTCAGGAAATATCCGGACCTGGATGGTATGAGCCCGGACGGTTCAGGTTCTATAACAGGCTGTCAATTTAAAAGTATAAAAATACCTGTGTCTTCCTCTTGGGGAAGAAATGTGAAGGCGGGTGGCAAGGGGATCATTGGCTGGGAAATTCCTCTATGGAACAAACATGCCGATCCTGAAATCTATCCCTTTCCCCAAATCCTGCTGGAATTGTTAGCTCCTAAAGGTGCTGAAATAAAAAATGTTCTTTCTCAGATGGAGAATGTGGAAGACCTCTACTTTTATACGGATGTTCGCTCAGAAGTAGTATTTATTGATAAAAATAACCTGCCGGTACCTGTTAAAATAGAAGCCGATACAGATCGTTGGCCCCTGATAAAATATGTAGACTATACCGATCTGCCTATGGTGGATATACACAGAAATGCCAGACCTGCTTTGGGAAATACACCGGAGCTTATGGATGCTCCCTTACCGGGACCGATAAGTATATTGCCCGGTTTTGAACGATTCTGCTTTAAAGTAAAACCTTCGGAAATAACCAGCTCAGTCAACGGAAGATATGTAGAAAATTCCGAGATTAATGGGAAACTGCGGGTAGCAACGATGATGCGGAGTGCTCCAAAAGGGAATGAGCTGAAAACAGCATTATCAGGCGGAACACTTCAAACAACAACGGTCATTAACCAACTTGCTTTTGATCCCAATAATATTCTGAGCCAGTGTGCAAACGGGCTGGAACGTGCCAATACAAAGCTGTTGTCAGGTATACTGCCGGCTAACATTACCGGATATGCTTCCGAAGCAGTGGAGAAAATCACTTTTTCTGTAAACCAGATTGATGCCATTAAACATGTACTGGTTTCAGCTCCTGAGGTGACTTATCTAAGTAATAATGTTTGGTCGGCCGCCAGCCATTTCGAACTTCCTACAAAATTACTTTGGAAAAAAACCGTCGAAAGTGCCGATGCATTTATAGCTTCACTCATTTCAAATTATGACCTGCTGACTGGTGAAGTGACTAAAAAGGTGAATGCAATAATGGCGGAGGCTAATGAAATAACTGATGAGTTTATTGAGAAATTAGATCATGAAATCAATGGTCAGGTTGTATCTGTCCAAAAGATCATTGAACAGTTTTCTTTTGAAATAAGTTCGCTTGCCAATGAAGCGACGGGAATTATTAACCAGGGAGTAGACGTTACAGAACGCTTTTTACAACAGATTGATACCTATTTATCAGATGCTGAAAAAGAAATCCAAAGCATTAATCTGCATACTCCCGATGAGGTGAAAGATGAAATAGAAAGGCATTTAAATGTTAAAAGAAGAGATATTCTGGATCAGATGACCAATAATGTTCTGTTAAATAAATTAAATGCAAAGTTCAATTTCGAAAAGAAGATCAATGATTTATTTGACGACATACTTCAGGAAATACGTGAATCAGAGCTGTCTATCGGTTTTGCTGTAGACAAGACAAAAAAACTGCGCAATGATATCATCGATTATATTAATGCCAATAAGGGTTTGTCTAAAGAAATAAGAATAATAGTTGATGAAGAATCCGCAGCTCTTAAAGACGGTGTTAATACCATAGAAAGTGAGCTTTTAAAAAAACTGAAACAGCTCAGCAATACAATTTCGATTGAACATCTGAACCTTAAAGAAACCCTGAAAACCTTTAGCAAAGAGAAGAAGGAATTTATACAATCGGTCAACGGTTGGCTAAATAAGACAGTGATTGATATTAGGGGAATATTGGAACCCGGGCTTATAAAAGAATTTTCAACTATCCTGGTGAATGATCCCCAAAGTGAGATTGTTGGTTTTAAACCCCTTATCGATTATTTTAAGGAAGCTGATGATTATATTAAAAACATCGCGAGGGAATTATCTTCCTTTTTTCATCAATTGGATCCCAATCAGTACAAAGCTCAGTTCAGCAAATACCTGGAGCGTTATAAAAGCTATAAAGACCTGGAAGCTGCTATCGGAACTAAACCCCCAAACCCCAAAAGTATCCTGGAAGCAGCCAATAAATTTACCGAAGAAATTAATGAAGATCTCCGGGCGCTCACCGGAACATTACTTCGTACTTACTCGGAAGGCGAAAAAGCAAAGTATACATATAATGAGCTCAATGATGCGGTAAATACCACTTTATTCAATTACAGAGGTGTATATGATGAACTGGTTGCTCCCGGTCTTGGCTTCAACCGTAAGACTGTAGCGATGCTCGTAAGTACCGATTGGAAGAACGTGGAACAGCGTTTAACCATTACTCCTGTAATGACTAAATTCAATCAGTTAAAGGAAAATCTTTCTGCACTGGGCATCAGGCTGCCTTCTGTTTCTATTACCGATAAATTTTTAGCCCCTGCCAGAGAATGGGGAGAAGAAGCTCTGAAGAATTTTAAAAATTCTCTCCTGAGCAATTATGATTTTACCAATATTATAAAAGGAGCAGGCGGTCTTGATCTGGAACGCTTAATCCCCGGGTTTAAAATGCCGGACGCATTCAGAAATAATATTAAAATAATGCACGGGACCGATGTCAACAACCTAAAAGCCTGGGTAAAAGCGGAAACCAATATGAGTCTTCCCAAACGCGAAGAGCTTTTTGCCATAGGACCGGTAAGCGTATCATTGGACAAAGCAGCTACTCTGGTCGGAAATGTAAGAGCAGAAATTGATGCAGACAGCAAAGTCGAAAAAGAGAACCACGGATCGCTTACAGGTTCTTTTATCATAGGATTGCAGGGCACAGAATTAATGCGTTTCAGAGATGCTAAGATCACTTGCGTTAATGATAAATATGATTTTGATTTGGATCCCAGCAGGATGGAAATGTCCGGACTGTTACAGTTAATTACGGATGCCACTAAAAATATTCCTGCAGCATCTGAAGACGGTGAAGAGACTTCCGTGTTTAAGATTGATATTTTAAAAACAAAGTATGAGAATACCAATGTTGAAGTCCCATACGGAGTGAATGCTTCTCTGGATATTCCGCCCATCACGATAGGCGGTGGTCCTACGAATATCACCAATCTTGCTTTTGGAGGATATTTTAAAATGAAAGCTTTTGATGTTGAGAAAAAAACACTGGACTTTAGCTTGGGATTAGGATTTTACCTCGGAAAACGGGAAGCTCCGTTTATTTTTACCGCCTTTATATTCGGTGGCGGCGGCTTTGTCGACTGTTCGGTGGATTACACGCCTTCTTTAAGCAATAGCCTGAATGTCAATTTTGCCATGAGTGTACAGGCAAGTGCTGCCTTGGCTTTTAATGCCGGCTGGATCTACGGTAGTGTAATGGTAGGAATGGGCATAGAAGTAATGTATGTCAAAAAGGCTCTCGGGCCTGGAAGCAGGACGAGTGTTATCATGTTCATACAGTTTATCGGGCATGTATGCGTCGTTCGTATTATTCATGTTTTTCTGGTTGTACGCCTTGCCATTGCCTATGACGGTCAAAAAATGACAGGTACCGGAAGAATAAAAGCCTCCATGAGAATTTGCAGATTTTTCACCCTAAAAGTGGAAAAAAATTACACCCATAACTTTTAATTAGCACCAAGACATGAATAATTATTTACAAATAGCCATAGATCCAAGCTGCATCCAAACCACTGATGATGCAGGAACTCCGCAAATGACAGTGGCCGTAAGCATTACCGGTCTGTCATTTGACAAAACGGATACGAGGGAAGAATTTGAGGCAGCAAAGGAGTTGTTGAAAAATTTTAATACCCATCTTCAGCACAACAGAATCAGACTTTATTTTCTTAGCGACACCGATACGGTATATGGATATGAAGATTGTGCTATCGTTGGAAATTCAACAGCTGGTTTACCTAGTGAATATTTAAATTATATACAAAATGAGCTGCTACAGAATATTAAAGATGAAGCACATTTAGAATATAAATTTAGAGGAATAAACGAAGAGATTAGTGTTGAGGATAGGAACTTTAAGGAGGAGGAATATATAAACGCCGGAGAAGGCTATTCCAATATGGCTTTCGCCAATTTTTCCCAAATGCTGGCACCTCTGAACGAACAGGTAGGACTTGTACTTTTCGGAAAACAGGATATAACAGATCCTACACAGCTGAATATTCCTGCGGGAACAACAAAATTCCTGGCATTTCCTTTACATGATACTGAACCGGCAGCCGGCCCACGGCCAATCGGTTCCGGGATTTGGGAACTGAAGTATGGTCAGACGGATGAGGAGGGCATAAGCTTCGAGAATAAGTATATCTGCATTGAAACGGAAATTCCCGAAGAAACGGTTCAAAAGGGGAATATCCATCTCAGAGATGAAAAGGGAAATTTTGATGGAAAAGTTGAGATTGATGTACTGCAGGATCTTGACTGGAGCACAGATTATTATAACAGTATAGGATCCTATTTAGATTTTTCCTTTCTGCTGCAGGACTGCCTGGGTGATGCCAAAAGCATTGAACTCATTGCGGCTGATGAAAAGTCATTTGAAAAAAACATCAGAGCTATTGATGGGCTGATGTGGCGGTTGGTATTAGAACCGTTCTTTCCTCATACTAAAGAATTACCTGATGGAAGCGGTTATTTTGAGGAGCAGATCGATCCGGTTGTATATAAGTCATGGGTGGATACCACAAAGACCAATGCCAACTTAAAAAAACTGACAAAAAAATTAAAAGAAATCCTTCTTACTGATTGGACGGATAATAAAATCGTTCTTAAGGAAGCATACCGCTTCTGCCGGAAAATGGATGAAACGACCCAAACCGTTGAATTATCACTTCCCGAAAATGAATCAAAAACAGAATGGGTGGGCAAATGGACAGAATCCTGGGCCGCTGTTCTTGAAGATTGCCGGCAATTGGCAACACCTGAAAAAAGGATCATTATCGGCAGACTGCTGGATGAAACGATGAAATTTGTTAATCAAAATTCTCCACCAAAGCCAATTGTGCAGGAAAGATACCTTTTAGAATGTATTGCGCAGTATAATCAGGCTGTGTACTACCATCAATACCAAATTTCAGGAGCTGTATCTATTGGAGAATTTATGTCAAAACTCGAAACGGATATTGTACAGGTTTGGGAAAACATCAAAAAAGATCCGTTATGCCTTCTGAATTTCCTGTACGTGGATGAAGGAGAAGAATCCGACGACATAAAAAAATTGGTTAACGATTATCTGACAGACCATGTAAAAGGATTAAAGGCTAAGATTAAAAAAGAAAAAGCGCCTGTTTATGATCCTCCAGCTATACAGGTAAAGGTATATTCTGACGACAGGATACATAACGATACCGATGATATATCGGACGAAATTGCAGGATTCGTACTGTTGAATCAGCGAAGCAGGGAACCTTATGTAAAAGAATTTGAACCCGCATCCTGGCATTATCTGAATAAAACAACGTTGACCATTAATGATACCGATACCGGGATGACAATTCTTAAACCCTTATTCCTGCCGGAAGTGGATGGAATGCCCCTGCTGTCTTTATCCTTAACCAATCATAAGCGCGGCATTGTAGAACCCAATCTTGCACTGCATAATACGCTACAGGCACCCGGAACTGCCACCAGCAATAAAACCAAATTATCCCCTTATAAAATGGATTTTAAATGTCCGGAATTCTGGTACGGATACCATTATCAGTTTGTGGGATTTGTGGTATTAAACAGTGGTGTTCTGCCTCCTGTGCTGAGATCGGGCAGCAGTTTAAATGCCTTTGCGCAAAGTCCGGTCATTACTGAAGACAACAGTTTGGTTAAAAATTATCATCACCTTAGAAAAGTGGCTGTTGCATCCCCTAATGTATCACCGGAGATCAATGCATCTACGAGGCGGTTTTCGCATCAGGAACCTCCCTCAGATTTTATGCCACTGGCAAAAGAACTGTCTTTCTGGAAAGAAAAGGAATATACCCACCTTACGCTTTCCGGATCAGAGACCTTTAATCAGGTAATAACCTTCGATATTTCCAAGGCTACGACGGGCATTTGGGACTGGTTTGCGTTTGAAAAGAAAACACTGAATGAATTGCTGGAATATCAGGGTACAGATAAATTACTGGAAGCAGTCAAAGCATTTTTAAACAAAGATGAAAGTGATACCCAAAAAAGTGATCTTAAACTACCGGATCCGGCTGTATCTGACCTGATTCTAGTTGAATGGAGCACCGCATTTCCAAAGGCAACCGCAATGGACAGTTTTGAACTCGACAGCAAACATAAAGAACCATTTACGGTGTCCTGGAACAAAGATTCAACAGGATATAATAAAACTGACAATATCTTTACGGTAAAAAAAGGCGAAATTATCGAAATGAAATTTCTGTCGCTGGTCGATCAGAAATACTTCGTTAAAGGAGGAAATGAAGAAATGCTGCACGAGTCTCTGATTCCGGAAGACAGAGCGGCGCATACTTATAAAAACTATTTAACATTTGCGCCTGTTTCTTATTGCTTTGAGGCGGCAAAACATCCTTCCGGCCATCTGGAAGAGGAACTTTGGGAGCTCATCAACATTACAAGTGACAGTAACAAAGATGTTCCGTTTCACGATAATGATTATGTAAAAGTCTTTGCCGGGGCAAAAAAATTCAAAACCGACATCAGTTTAGAATTTGCCTATATCAGTAAATTGGAAGTAAGACATCAGCGGTGGTATTGGGACGGACGGCTGGATGTATCCGGTGAACCGGAATATCTGAATAACACCCATGTTTCTCTTGATCCGGAACATTCTGAAAAATATAAAACCAGCCAGGCTATGGAATGGGAAGCCTGGTCATTCTCCACCAGACCTGATCATACGGGTACGGTCAGACAGGCCCGTTTAAAATCAAGTGACGGAGAGATCAACAGACAGTTATTGTTTTCCATCGAAAATAAAGCAGAAACAAAAGCACTCTACCATCGTTTTGCAGTCACGGCGTATTCCCGGTATGCATTTATAGATAAGATAGATTCCGGAGAACATAGAGTGATAGAAGGAAAAATACCGATAGATAATACTTCGGTTAAAAACCAATGGAAACGTTTTATTCAGCTGTGTAAGCGTGAAGAAAAACTCTCAGCTCCGGTGGTAAGATTTTTCATTCCACTCACAGAATCCATTACGTCTGAACAGGAAAAAACACTAAATCAAAATGCAGCGCCTATTATGGCGGTTGTAGAAGGAAATGTCTTTAATGAGGCGGGTCTTGCCTATGGACTTGAAATCGGGATTGAAAAACTGAACTACCTTACTAAAGAAGGTAATACGGAAGCGTACCTTAATTTTGGAGCCAGTCCAAATTTATCTCATATCAAGTCTCTTGCGCTGTCCGGTAGTGGCAGTTCAGTTGATTCTGATAATTTTATTTTTATGCCGCAGGGACCGGTAGGTTTTACATTTGATTTGGCTGCTGAAACGCCTAAAATCACTTCTTCAGCCTATCTGCTGGATTTATCAGATAAGCATTTATCAGATGCCGTCTGTACCCTGCAGGATCAACGCCAGGCATGGAGCTTAATGAGAGTCGCTACCCGAAGTGTTATCAAAAGGAGATTTTATGGAGGCCAGACAAAATTAGAAGATCTGACCAGCAAATGGTCTGAAAAAACCTGGGTAGAATATGTACTCGCCATCGATTCAACCATCCCTGAAGCGTGGATCAATGAAGTAAACAAATATGGAACGGTGGAAGTAAATACTACATCATTTAAAGATTTATCGGAGATCAACACCTCCTATGAAGAACAGTATATAGTGGTCACAAAATTGGAAAATGATATGGGAGGAATGCCTGTAGAAAGTTATTACGGAACGTACTGGTATGATAAGGAAAATAATATCCTAAAAAGCGATCATGGAGAAAAAATCATTAGCAAAGGGCTTAAAGGATTTATAAGAATTCTCATTGTTCAGAAAGAAAGAAACTTCAGTTCTGATAAAAACATATGGGAACTGCTGTTCAATGCAGATGATACCAAAATACAGGCAGATGCGCAGGTAGCCAGACCTTTGGTCACAAAAAGAGTGCCTGTGGAGTTTAACAATATGCTCTGAGCCGGTTAGTGCGTACAGTAGTATCATTATAAACCGATGCCGGAATGTTCTAAATAGTATTCAGATAAACAGGATTTATTTGGATACTATTTTTATGCTTTGTTCAAAATAAGTTATTAAATCCTTATTGTGTGAATTTTAATAATTGAGATATTTTTAAATTACTGATGCAATGTGTTTTAGCGGTTTTTAAAAGTGTGAATTAAATGAATAGGCTTTTGTCTTTCCGTTGTGAAGAATTTTTTTCTACCCAATTATTTTTTTCCTGATTGGCATTTGCGTAATTTTATTCTCTGTATAACAGAATTCATACTAATAAATAAATGGAAAGATATAATTACGGAATGATTGGCCTCGGAGTAATGGGACGCAATCTTCTTTATAATATTGCCGATAACGGCTTTTCTATCGCCGGATTCGACCTTGATGGAGAGAAAGTAAAAGAACTACAGGACGGCGCCACCTCAGAAATGAAAGTAAAAGGAACAGGTACGATGGAAGATTTTGTATCTGCCCTGGAAACCCCAAGGAAAATTATTCTTATGGTTCCGGCCGGAAAGCCTGTAGATGCGGTTCTGGAAAGTATCACACCGCTTTTAAGCACAGGAGATATCGTAATTGATGCCGGTAATTCT
This sequence comes from Chryseobacterium sp. OV279, assembly GCF_900128945.1. GTDB lineage: Bacteria > Bacteroidota > Bacteroidia > Flavobacteriales > Weeksellaceae > Chryseobacterium. The sequence goes on from NZ_FQUD01000001.1 coordinate 1,765,383, forward strand.
TATTTCCAAGATACCAACAGACGTGTTGCGGATCTGGCCTCAAAGAATCTTCACTTTATGGGAATGGGTGTTTCCGGAGGTGAAAAAGGAGCCAGAACAGGCCCAAGCATCATGCCGGGTGGAGATCTGGAAGCTTTCCATCTTATTCAGCCTATGCTGGAAGCTATTTCAGCCAAAGTGGGCAATGAAGCGTGTACCGCTTATATGGGAAAAGATTCCGCAGGAAACTATGTGAAAATGGTTCACAACGGAATTGAATACGCGATCATGCAGCTAATCAGCGAAGCCTATGATTTGTTGAAAAGAGGTGCGAATTTAAACAACGATCAGTTATACCAGGTTTTCAAAGAATGGAATAATGGTGAAATGAATTCATTCCTGATCGAGATCACAAGAGATATTTTTCAGCAGAAAGATTCATTGACAGATGGTTATCTTGTCGATCAGATCTTAGATAAAGCAGGAGCTAAGGGAACCGGAAAATGGACCTCCGAGCAGGCTATGGAAATAGGAGTTTCTATTCCTACTATTGATATTGCAGTAACTTCCAGAATTTTATCAGCCTATAAAGAAGAGAGGGTTCAGGCTTCTCAGCTGTATGCTGAAAAAGAAATGGTAAGTCCGGAAAATACAGAATTATTCATTAAAGAAGTGGGTGATGCTCTATATTTAGCAACATTGATCAGCTATGCACAGGGATTGGCCTTACTGGTAAAAGCTTCTGAAGAATACAATTTCCAGATTCCTTTGAAAGATGTGGTGAAAATCTGGAGAGGAGGATGTATCATCCGCTCGGTGCTGTTGGAAAAGTTTTATTCCGCATATACCAAAGATCCTCTTCTGTCCAATATTTTACTGGATCAGGATATTTCCGTGATCGTTAAGGATAAAATTAAATCATTACGAAAAACAGCTGCTTATGCTGCTTCAAATGGAATTTCAAGTTTAGGGATTCAGACTGCTTTAGGATATTTTGACGCCTATACCACAGAATCACTGCCTGTGAATCTGATTCAGGCGCAGCGGGATTATTTCGGAGCACATACTTATCAGAGAACAGACAGAGAAGGTGTTTTTCACACTTCATGGCAAACTGCAAACGATTAAAATTGGGAAAAATGAATGACAATAAAGTCTTGAAGCCAACTACAATTATCATATTTGGTGCGACAGGAGATTTGGCGAAAAGAAAACTTTTTCCGGCGTTTTATAATTTATACATCGACGGCAGAATGCCCAAAGGTTTTAATATTCTGGCACTCGGAAGAGCAGACAATACCAATGAATATTTTAAAAACTACATCAAAGAAAACCTTGAGAATTTCTCAAGGAAAAAGATAACTACAGAAGACTGGGCCGGTTTTCAGGCTCATATTACTTATTTTCAGCATCAACTGGATGAGGAAAGTTCTTACAAAAATCTGCACCAGAAATTAGAGGATTTTGATAAGGTTTACGGAACGAGAGGGAACAGGTTGTTTTATTTATCCATCGGACCTGATTTCGTTTCTACCATTTCCAATCATATCAAAAATTCAGCATTGGCTTCTGACGCTAAAAAAGACCGCATCATTATCGAAAAACCATTCGGTCATGATAAACAGTCGGCAATTGAACTGAACAGTTTACTGGCTGAAACGTTTGAAGAGGAGCAGATTTACCGTATCGATCATTATTTGGGGAAAGAAACTGTACAGAATATATTAGCATTTAGATTCGGAAATTCTATTTTTGAACCTTTATGGGACAGTAAGCATATAGAATCCGTGCAGATTACCGTTGCGGAAGAAGTAGGTGTTGAAACCAGAGGCGCTTTCTATGAGCAGACCGGAGCGCTTAAGGATATGATTCAGAACCATTTATTGCAAATTCTTTGTATGGTCGCTATGGAACCACCGGCTTCACTGGAAGCGGGCGAAATCAGAGACCGCAAGGTAGATGTTTTGAAATCTATCCGCAGAATTCCGGCAGATCAGGTGGATCATTATGCCGTAAGAGGCCAGTACGGAAAAGGCATCGTGAATGGAGTAGAGGCTAAAGGCTATCGTCAGGAAGACGGAATTGCTACCGATTCCAATACGGAAACTTTTGCCGCTGTAAAATTCTATCTGGATAATGAAAGATGGCAGGACGTTCCTTTTTACGTTCGTACAGGGAAGAAAATGAAGGAAAAGCATTCTTATATTACCATTCAGTTTAAACCGCTTCCACATTCTACATTTTCAGAAAGCTCACAGCACTTATCTGCTAATAGATTGATTATCAATATTCAGCCATTAATGGATATCAGACTGCAGTTTATGGCAAAGAAACCGGGACTTTCATTGGTGTTAAAGCCTGTTGAAATGATTTTCGACAATTTCGCCTGTCAGGAAGATACCCCTGAAGCTTACGAAACACTATTACTTGATGCACTTATAGGAGATCTTACTTTGTTTATGCGTTCCGATCAGGTGGAAGAAGCCTGGGATGTTGTCAAAACCATTCAGGAAGCCTGGGCAAGCAATAAAGATGCATCTTTTCCAAACTATGAAGCAGGAAGCTGGGGCCCGAAAGAAAGTATTGCACTGGTTGAAAGACAGGGGCATAACTGGGTGTAACATATCAATTTAAATTAGAAGAAAAATGAATATCACAGTATTTAACGATCTGGAGAAATTATATACAAAAGCAGCGGATACATTTGTGGATCTTTCCAAAAAATCGATTCAGAAAAATGACCGTTTCGTGGTCGCTTTAAGTGGAGGTTCTTCTCCTAAAGCTATTTTTAATCTGCTGGCGACTGAGGAGTATGCAGACAAAGTTGAATGGAACAAACTCTACTTTTTTTGGGTAGACGAACGCTGGGTTCCTTTAGATGATGATAAAAGCAATGCACTGATGACCTTCGAGACTCTTCTGAATAAAGTTCCCGTCAATAAAGATCAGATTTTCCCTATGTATGAAGACGGAATACTTCCGGAAGATTATGCTGCTGAATACGAGCAACAGATTAAAAATGTTCTCGGAAATGATGGGGTTTTTGATTTTATTCTTTTAGGAATGGGAGACGACGGTCACACGGCTTCTCTGTTTCCGGGTGAGGCTGTTCTGGATGAAAATGAAAAGTGGGTGTCCGCTTATTATCTGAAATCTCAGGAAATGTTCAGAATCACTCTGACGTCACCATTGATTAACAAAGCTGAAAATATACTGATTATTGCATTCGGAGAGTCGAAAAAACATGCCCTGAATGAGGTTTTAAACGGTGAGTACAATCCAAAACTGTACCCGTTACAGCTTATTGACAGAAAAGAAGGCCTTCAGTTGTTCACCGATGAAAAGGCGAAAGGCTAAACGACTATTAATATTAATATAAGATCAGAGCGCACCGTTAGAAATCTAACGGTGCGCTCTTTTTTTTAACTGAAAATGGTTAAATTATAAGTGTTTTGAATGTATTCTAGTGTATTGATAATGTGTTTGTAATTTATTATTAAAAAAATCACCATATATTGAAATATTAATTAAATTTGTTTTAGCCGGACTGCCGGTTTTAGATTTATCATTTCTCTATCGTATAAAATAGAAAAGGTAAAATATCCAATCCAAAATAAACTAATAACATATAACCTTTATTATGAATGCTTTAATTATTATCGATGTACAGTATGATTTTTTACCGGGAGGCTCTTTGGCCGTTAACCATGGTGATGAAATTGTACAGACAATCAACGATTTACAGTCCAAATATGATTTGGTGGTCGCTACACAGGACTGGCACCCGAGAGGTCACAAGAGTTTCGTTACGTCTCATCCGGGGAAAGAACCGTTTGAAGAAATATCTTTAAACGGGCTGAACCAGGTATTGTGGCCCGAACACTGCATACAGGGAACAAAAGGAGCAGAGCTGGTTCCGGAACTTTTAACGAATGCTGTTGAGGCTATTTTTAGAAAAGGAATGGATAAAGAAATTGACAGTTACAGTGGCTTTTTCGATAATGGCAGAAAAAAATCCACAGGTATGGCTGATTATCTTAAAGGACGTGGAGTTACCGAAGTAGCCGTTTGCGGAGTAGCCGCCGATTATTGTGTGTACTATACGGCCAATGATGCGCTGGACTTAGGTTTTAAATCAAGTATTATAGAAAGCGCTTCCAAACCGATAGATCCCGAAAGATATGCAAGGATGAAGAAAGACTTCCAGGCAAAAGGAGGAACTGTTATTTAACGGTTGATGTTTTCCTGAATATTTATATAATGGAATATGAGGAATTGGTTTTGGCTGATCTGTCATGTTCCGCTAGAAAAATAAAACCTTCAAATTAATTTGGAGGTTTTTTATTTTCATCATCCTAATTTTCATTTCCATTTCTGTATTCAGGATGCAAAAATTCCACGAATGTACAGCCAATAAAAAACAAAAATGTCAACATATGTTGAATGTTTTAAAAATGTTGAAATCTACATTTGCTCTGTTAATTCAATACAAAAAATATCATGAAGCGTATCATATTCAACCTTTCTGCATTCTGCTTAGGATGCCTTGCCTTTTCTCAAACTCATACATCCTCTGTCATCAACAAAAACCCCAAATCCCTTTTTGATCCCACTCCGTTTGCTTTTTCTCATACTACCAGCCATGATGGGGAAGGACAGTATGTATTTATATCCGGGCAAAGCGGTGGAGAAGGTTTGAAGCATAGCCTTTCTGCAGATTTCAGAACTCAGGTGAAGTGGTCTCTGAAAAATTTAGAAACAGTGCTTTCGGAATATGGATTAGGGGTTAATGATGTCCTTAAAATCACGATCCTCATCGTTGATCATGATCAGGAAAAACTTAAAATATGGACGGAAGAAATGCATAAAACATGGAAAAGCCATACGTTCCCGGCCAGTACTTTAATTCCTGTCCCTAAATTGGCACTGGATGATATGCAGATCGAAGTAGATGCAGTTGCTTTCAGTAAAAAGAAAATACATTAAGCAGAGTTTCGGGTTGGAGAGTTTGAGAGTTTTAGAGTTTGAGTGTGTCGGGGTCGGGTTTTGGGTTTTGGGTTTTCAGATATATGAAATCTGACGTCTGAAATCTAATATTCACCATCTGAAAACTTCTGTCAATGAAAAAATTCACCATTCACTTGCGAAGCCCAATTGACCATTCTAATTTTTTTTATAAATACATTGTAATATTTGTCCAAATCACCGTCTCAAGTTGTCTATTGTACCGCATATTGTTGTTACACAGAGACACTACCTTTGCATCGTTCATAAACGATATTAAACCAAAAAGAGATGATGATACAATCCATTACAGGTCTTGCCAATATTTTAAAACTTAATGACAGGCTTTTTATAAATGCTTTAGAAAACATTACGAACGAACAGGCTAAAGAGCGTTTGAGTGAGCATAATAATCCTGTCAACTGGCTGGCCAATCATATTTTATGGGGCAGATATGAAATGTTAGACCTATTGGGAAAAGCTCGTGAGAAAAATCCTTATAAGGAATTGTTTGAAAATTTCAAACCGTATGATGAAGATACAGTGCTTAACCAGATAGAATACATCAAAGAGGAATGGAGTAAGGTTGCTCTTCTCATCAGTGATGCTCTTGAAACTGTTACCGAAGAACGACTTGCTGAAGAGGCTAAATCAGTTACTCCAATAGGTATTCCTACCATATTTGGAAGTTTGTCATTTTTTGTATGGCATGAAAGTTACCATCTTGGTCAGGTCGCTCTTCTTAAAAAACATTATACTGCAGAGCCCATGAAATTTTTCTAAAAAGCATATTGTAAATAATAGCATTCAACCACAAAAGCCTTAGATTTTACTAAGGCTTTTGTGATTTTTCGTCTGGAAAATATAAGATCTTCCTCAAAATTCACCCTTCACTTGCGAAGCAAAATTCACCCTTCACATTTATTAATCTCAATCTCAGCTTAAAGTCTCATGTCTGAAATCTGATGTCTGAAATCTGACGTCTTGCATCTTGGCTCTTGGTTCTTGACTCTTAACACTAATCACTGTCACATCAAATCCTGAAAAAACCCGGATTCCTTATTAAATCTGGCTTTATAATCAGTCGGTGAAAGGCCGGTTAATTTTTTAAAAACATCCTTGAATGCTCTTTCGTCGCTATAACCTACATCGTCCATAATTTCAAAAATACTTTTCCGGCCTCTTTCCAGTGCGCTTTTCGCAGCTTCAATCTTTACCCGCTGCATATATTCAACAGGAGTATTGTGGGTGGCTTTAATAAAACGGCGGTCAAAGTTCCGTCGGCTGACGGCCAGTTGGGAAGCCAGTTTTTCAAAAGATATTTTTTCGCTGACATTCTGTTCGATATAGCTTTGTGCCTTGATAATAACTTCATCATCATGATTTTTCTGTGGCTGAAAAACAGCAAAAGGCGACTGCAGACTTCTGCCCGGATCTATCTGGAAAACTTTTGAACAGTAAATAGCCGTTTCTCGGTCAAAATATTTCTCAACAAGCAGCAATACAAGATTTAAAAATGAAAAAGCTCCGCCATTGGTATACAGCCCGTGTCCGGCAAGAAGAAGCTTATCCGTCTGAAGATCAATGTCCGGAAAAAGTGCTTTAAAATCATTTTCAGCCTGCCAGTGGGTGGAGCAGGTTTTGTTATTCAATAATCCTGTAGCAGCGAGAAGAAATGCTCCTGTGCAGATACTGGCTATTTCAGCGCCATCTTTATATTGTTTGTTAATCCAGTCAATCAGTTCCTGGTTATCATTGATCAGTTGAGCAAAACCTTTCGGATGGGAGATGGAAGGGATAATAACCAGATCATGTTTTCTGACAGTACTTACATCAACGGGATTAAGGGAATATAAGCTGTTATTCTCCTTCAGTTCTGTCAATACACCTGCCATCCGGATTTCTATACCGGAGCTTTTTCCTGCTTTTCGCCAATACTCATTAGCTTCGGTCAGTATTTCCAAAGTTCCTACTACGCTGCTCAGATTAACATTTCCCGCAGGAACAAGAATTGTTACTTGTTTCATCCTTAATTTTTTACAAAGATATGATAATGTTTTGTCCAAATCAACACATTAAGTTGTCTATTTTACGGTATAAAGTTGCCTGATATAGACAATACCTTTGTCATGTTCATAAGAACACTAAATCAAAAACAAACAGAATTATGTTATTAACAAACAAAATTGCCATTATTTATGGAGCCGGCGGAGCTGTCGGAAGTACAGTAGCTGAAACATTTGCCCGTGAAGGAGCGAAAGTGTATTTAACAGGTCGTAACAAATCAAAAGTGGAGGCTGTAGCCGCCAGAATTAATGCTGCCGGTGGTTATGCGGAAGTTGCAGAAGTTGACGCACTTAATGAATCTCAAATCACAGACCATTTAGATTATGTGCTGAATCAGTCAGGAAATATTGACATTTCATTTAACGCAGTGGGGCTCCGCAATACAAAATTACAGGGTGTTGCGTTGGTAGATCTTGATGTCGAAGATTTTATGGCTCCTCTTTTATCTCATGTACAGTCTAATTTTTTAACGGCGAGAGTAGCTGGAAGACATATGGGTGCCAATGGATCGGGAGTTATTATGACCGTTACATCAAGTCCTTCAAGGGTAGCAATCCCGCATATGGGTGGAGTAGCCGTTGCGATGGCTGCTGAAGAAGCCCTTATCAGAGATCTTTCCGCTGAATTGGGGTCTACAGGCGTAAGAGCAATAGGAATTCGTCCTGAAGGTATGGCAGACAGTGATACCATGGAAGAAGTATATGGACTTCATGCTAAAGCCAATGGTCTTACCCGTGAACAGTTTCAAGGAATCATTGAAAGAAATACACATAGCAAACGTTTACCATTGCTTCAGGAAATGGCGGAAGTTGCAGCATTCATGGCCTCCGACCGTGCAAGCGGAATGACCGGGACTATTGTCAATATGAGTATGGGAACCATTGCTGATTAAATTATTTCAGCAAATCCTGGTGTTGTACAGAACAGAGCAACCGGATTTTCTAAATAAGCAGATTTTCTATTTCGGAATCAAAAAATGGATGCATCTGTCTTTCATCCTGTATGAATCGAAATCTTAATCTCAAAAATATACAATCATCAAATCAATTTAAAATACAATATTATGAATCAGTATCAGATATTTTACGACTTGCATCATCAGGCTCAGTCTTTGTTACTGGCCAATGCCTGGAATGTTAAAAGTGCACAGATTATAGAAAAAGCAGGATTCAGCGCCATCGCTACCTCAAGTGGTGCCATCGCCGATTCGCTGGGATATAAAGATGGAGAGCAGATCCCTTTTGATGAGCTGCTGTATATCGTGAAAAGGATCAAGGCAAGCACGGGTATTCCGCTTACCGTGGATTTGGAACGTGGCTACACCAATGATCTTGATGTTCTTCATTCACACATTCAGCAGATGATAGATATAGGCGTTGCGGGTATTAATCTTGAGGATAATCAAGGCGAGGATATATTCCTGGAAAAACTGAAATCCATCACGAATTATCTTCGTGAAACCAACCAAAACTTATTCATCAACGCAAGAACGGATGTGTTTGTTCAAAAAATAGATCATCCAACGGAAACTGTGATTAGTAGGGCAAAGCTTTATAAAGAGGCCGGAGCTGACGGCTTATTTGTGATCGGTTTAAAAGACACAGACACAGTTCGGAAAATTGTATCCGCTGTGGAACTTCCTGTCAATGTAGTTGGGATTTCAGCACTTTCATCTGTTGATGAACTTACTGACTGTGGTGTAAAACGGATCAGCATGGCAGGTATCCTCTATGGCGCAGGATACGGGAAAATAGACGCGATTGTCCATTCTATAAAAAAAGAGAACTCATTATCTCAACTGTACTAAATTCTTACAGTCAACTTCAGAATAAGGATAGCTTAGTTTTAATAGCTGCAACTTGATATCAACATTATTTTAATAGTGCGTGTCAGTCAGGTTGTGGCTATCTATTGTATTGATGCTGTTTGGCTTTAAAGAATATTATTTCTCGACAACAAAAGCTTTCAGTTCAGCCATTTGCCCATCTTCAAATCTCCAGATGTCGCAGTAATCATATGTGATCCATTGGTCATCTTCATTAAACAGGCTTATGGTACCTATTGCGGTTACATAATTATCTTCCTCAATCATCAGATCTACATTAAACTTCGGTGGTTTTTTGTAGGTATGAGCCATATATTGGCGTATTTCGTCTTTTCCTGAAAGTACCTGATCTCCCACGAATGTCCATTTAATATGTTCCGCACAATATGCAAGGAAGGTTTCATGATCACCCTCCGAGATTGCTGAATTGGCCTTTTTCAAAACTGTTTTATGATCCATAAGATGTATATTAATAGTTTACGGGCCGGAAGAGGGAAGACTTGTTATTTCTTACAGCGACAAGTAATTACGACATTCTTCAAAAGAATAAGAACAAAATTATGGTTGCTCTTAGGACTTCATTACAATTCTTTTTTCCACCTTCTGGCTATCAGATCACGTATCAGCGAAGAACTTCTAGCTCAGCTGATAATTGGCAAGCACCAGACTCAGAATGAAATGAACATAATCCTGATCAGCTTCTTTTCGGTTGATCAGCTTATTTTTATAATCATAAGAATTCAGAACTCTTACCAGTCTCTGGTACGTTTCGAAATGATCACCTTTAATTTTTACCCTTCCATTGCCATCTCTTGTTTTAATGATTTCATTATCCAGAGTTCTGATTTTAAATAAGACGTAAGATAATTTAGGATGGAAATTCATCTTTCCCACATATCTTTCAATTATATTAACCTTGAACGGATCAAATACGATTGTGTTAAATACAATATTGGAACCGGGTTCCTGTGTATTGAGCTCAAGTGTATAGTTCATGAATTTTATTTTTATACAAATTTACCCATAAGCTAAAATAAATCAAAGGAAAATAAAGATTAAAGCACAAAAGAAATTATTTTATTCAGATTTATGGATATGTTTTTTGAAAATCAATATCGTTTTTTGAGTGCCTGATTGATAATTTATAGACGGAATGTCCTGATCACCAGCCAGAAATGATCAGTTCTCCTTTGTTGTCAATAAAAAATCAACTTGTGTAAAATTTGTGATGATTGTATGTTAATAATTGGAGTTCAGGTTCAAAAAATTAAAATTTAAGGGTTGAAGTTGGAAGGTTGGACTATAATTTCCCGTTGAGTTTATTAAAATTCGACGAAGAAGCGGCTTTTTCCCCTTAATTAATTTTAAAATAGATGATTTGGAATATTTTTAAATTAATTATATTAGATCCGTAACAAAATTAATAACTATCAGATATAACATGAAAAAAATATTAGCATTGCTTTGTATTTGCAGTTTATCATTCCATTTGAATGCGCAGAAAATAATGACCTCCCAAGATAGTACAAAAGTATTCTATGATAAATTACTGGTGATGTTAAAATCGGATTATCTTCTTAGAAAGGATGTAGACTGGAAGGCTGTTGGAGCTGAAACCAATCAGAATTTAACGAAGTACAGTGATTTTAAAAGTTCATTAAAGGAAACAGAGGTATTATTTGGTAAAATAGGCGCAACACACTGCAAGGTTTTTTACCAGAATAAGCCCTATGGAACAACGGTAAAAGCATCAATAGATAATTTAAGCACCCAATGGAAAGAAAAATTCGCAACCAAACCTGGTTTTGAAGTGAAAGCCCTGAATGGAAACATTGGATATATTTTAATGCCGAATATTTCATTCCTTGATTTCAGTCCTGCAAACGTTCATAAAATAGCTCAGCCTATGTACGATCAGATTGCCGATTTTAAAGCTAAACATAAAACAGAAGGCTGGATTCTCGATCTGCGCTTTAATACAGGTGGAAATTCTTCAGCAATGCTGCTCGCTTTATATGATCTGCTGGGTGATAATGATATCTGGGGTACCGTTGACCGCAATAAAAAGCAAAATTCTAAAGTAAAACTGGAAAAAGGAAACTACTTAAGCAATTCTAAAAAATCATCTTATATCAATCCTAAAGGAGAATTGCTCGATAAAGCGAAAGTAGCCGTTATTACAGGTCCATTAACCGCCAGTTCCGGAGAAGTGACAGCATTAGCATTTAAAGGCAGGCCCAATACCGTTTTGATAGGAGAACCTACTTTTGGAATGACCACATCCAATGTTGATATCAAGCTGCCTTTTGATACTGTATTGATTTTAAGTGTAGCGTATGACAGCGACAGGAATGGCAATTATTATGAAAAGATCCTTCCAGACATCGCAGTTTCAAAACAGGACAATTTCAATGATCTTTTAGCAGACAAAAACATTCAGGAAGCAATTGGTTTTATAGCGAAAAAATAGAAAGGATGGGTTTGAGAGTCAATGGTGAAAAGAATTAAGAATCAAGAGCTAAGAGGCAAGACGTCAGATTTTAGACATCAGACGTCAGACATCCCGAAACCCTCAAATTCTCAAACCCTCCGACTCTCAAACTCTAAACTAGATCAGATACTTCTTCAGTCCCTCCATAATTCCCTGCCACAGTGTGTTAAAGAAACTTTTATTGGGATCACGTTTTACATCCACTTCTACATGATTGGGTTCACCTTTTGAGTCGTTTTTAACAAAAATATTGGCAACAGCGCTGAGAAGTTTTCTCTCTTTACCCGTATTTTTATTTAAAAAGTTGACCTGCATGTCGGTATATTTAAAGTAAAAATTACCACCAATTTGCTTGCTGCTTCCTTTATAATCAAACTTCAGATAATGAATCTGCCCGTCGAGGCTTACATTAAGGTAAGGTCTTACAAACAGGTTGGCATTTTGTACAGAAAGATTGTTTATGGTTCCATTGATGGCATAATCATCATTGGTATTAGCCACATCAAACTGCCAGTGTACATCCGTAGGAGCATCTCCAAAAAAGTCAAAATTTGAATCTACTTTCACCATTGTCGGTTTTCCTTTCATTTTGGCACTGTTTACATCTCTGATTTTCGCATTAAAATGGGCAAAAGTAAGCTTACCCGGAATTTTCGCCTTTTCTGCCACTTCCTCATAGGTAAGATGCGAATTTTTGATGTCTATATTTCTGATATAAAGCGGGAATTTCACATCACGAAGCTTTTTGCTGAACATATATCGTATTCCAATGTCATCAGGCGGTGCCAGATCATGATAGATATTACAGTCGATGCCGTCAAAAATGATTTGATCCAGATCTATGCTTGTTTTGGCTCCCAATGTTGAGTTTTTATCCTTAATCGTCACCGATTTTGCCTTTATCGTATACAAATCCTCTTCAACTGCAATTAAACGGTTAAACTGTGCTCTGGAATATTTAGGGAGGAAAGCAAAATTGTTAAGAGCTGTTTCTTTTCCTGTATTTTTGATCTCATCAACTTTCAGACGATAGTATTTCCCGGCATCCACATCAATTTTCTTTGCCGTAATAAGCTGACTTTTACTATGAAATGGAATAGATTCTTTAAGGATATCTTTATTAGTTGTAACTGAATTAAGTTGCACATTGAAATTCTCAACCTTCATTTTATCTTGACCCTCCTTTTTTTGGACAAAAGTACCGTCTATAATATGAAGCGCTCCAAGATTGGCCAGCAGATCCGGCGCGGCAGTATTGCTTTTTTTAGTAACCTTAGACTTATGCGTGGCAGCAATGATTTCTACATGGGGACGGTATACATTAATTTTTCCTAATTGAAGTTGCAACTGCTGTCCTGCAAATTTTGAAGTATTATTCAGTATTTCAACTTTCTCGGTTTTAATATTGAAAACATCTTTTGTAGAGCTCTTTCCAAGGGCCGTAAATGCAATATCATTGATTAAAATATTGGAATCATTTGACGTGATTTTTTTAATGTTCACTGCCTGCAGAGGATCCGTTTTGAAATAGATGTTTTCAAACTCAATATTGTGTGTGGAAAATGCAAAAGGAATCTTTTCTTTCACCGTTTTTTTATCGAAAACAATATCCTTCAGATTCAGATGGAAATTATCTACGGAAGCCACTTTTGTTTTATCTCTTTGCTGAATGAGTACAGAACCCTGCCCAAAATCAAGGTTTTTGATACCGATTTTCAGGTTGACTTCTTTAGGATTTTCTTTAACCTCTTTTTTGTTGGTTGAAGTAACCGTCAGTTGTGGTTTTACGAATTTTGCATTTTCAATGATGAGAGAATCTTTACTCACCGTGAAATTATCCGCAGCAAGTTGATTGATCTTCAGGTCAAAGACATTTTTTGCGTTGTAAAGTGCAGGACTTTCAATAGGTTTCAGGTGAAATTCAGAAATATTGAGCTGCTTATTTTTGGCATCAATTTTTGTAGCATAAATCTGATAAAAATCGTTTACAGTGATAAGGATATCATGAGCATCTATCTTAAAATCTTTAAACTCAACGGGTATTTTTGAGACATTTTCGCTCAGTTTAATTTCTGTAAGATTAATATTAACATTTTTTCCGGTAACGAGATCTTTTTTGTTTTTATCCTTCACAGAAATATGTCCATTGGTCACCAAAATATTTTCAATCCCGAAATTGATTTTCTTCTTTGGAGCATCTTTTTTCTCCTTTGATTTTCCCAGGATCACTTTCACATCAGGATCAATAAGCTGTAGCTCTTTGATATGATAAGATTTGTTAAAGATCGCCTTCCAGATCCCAAAATTCTGTACACGCAGGCTTTTTATATTCCCGTTGATCTGAGTAACAGTCGGGTCTTTGGTCTGTTTGGTCGTAATGTTTATCGAATTCGCTGAAATATCACCCTTAAAAAGATTAAGGCTGAAATCTGCAAGACGAATTTGGTAAGGTGTTTTTTCATTCACCAGTTCCGGTAATTTATTTTTGAGATAGATATTCAGTGCGAACGGGAAAATAAGTGCTAAAACAAGCAAGGCCCCCATTACAATCAGCACAATCTTCTTCCTTTTTCCGGTTTTTTTCGAAATTAATTTTTTTTCCATTGTATTGTTTTTTATTTTATCAGAAACGAAGTTGGAAGAGGAAAGTTGTTGAGATCAATTCCTGCTCCAGATTCCTTAATCCTGATTCTCTAATCCGAACTAACCTTAAATTACTTTCCAATCCTGTTCCAATTTACATTATAATTCAAATTATTTTGCAAATTCTTACTATTAAGCTTTTTATTGATATGAAAATGGAATTAAAATGTGGTATCAAAAAATGAATGATCCGGATATCCGGAGAATAGATTTTATAAGATGGTATATTAATAAAAAAAGGCTCAAATGATAACATCCAAGCCTTAATTTATAATAGTCTTTAAATAATTATTTTTACTCAATCGTATATATTATTCCTACTTTGTTGCGAATTTTTCTACCGATTCTTTGGTTACAGATGTAAAGAAATTCACCAGATTACCATCAGGATCTCTGAACAGTAACGATTTATTTCCCCAAGGCATGGTTGTAGGTTCCTGTACAATATAAGGAGACAGTACATTTTTTAAGCGGTTAAATTCCTGATCTACATCCTCAACCATAAATTCTATTATTGCAGTACGGTTTTCAGCAGGCTGCGCCACACTTTCTCCTCCAAAAAATTGTAAAGTTTTCGTACTTCCGATGGCAAGGGTTGCAGTTGACGTTTTCAGTTCAGCGAAATCAGGAGTATACTGTATGGCAGGAACCCCAGTGATCTGTTCATAAAATTTCACCAGACTTTCGATTTGGGCTGTGATAATTCGTATGGATACTAAATTCATTTTTTTAAATTTTAAATTATTTAACAAAAATAGGGTGGTGGTGTGACAAGAGGTTGTCAGTAGAAAATAATATTTTTTCTTTTAAACGCAAAATTCCATCACAATGCTGCATATTAAAAGTTGAGCAAAGAAGGAATTAATTGTATTGATTCGACTAGGCAAATGTTTTAGCCGAAAGCTTCCGGGAAAATAAAAACAGCACCATTAGAGTTCTAATGATGCTGCTTACATTAAGTGTTTTTACCTTAGTAATTTGGTTCGAAATTGTCTTTATGTTACGGGTACAACCACATTTTCGCTTGTTTCAAAACCTCATGTTTAAGTGCTTCGTTCTATGGTTATTTCTGAAGTATTCTTAAACTGAGAGAATAAACCGAGGGAACCATTTTAAGGATAGGATCATTTAGCTTTCATGGACTTTCTTCTGGAGCTTTTGTATAAAAGCTGCAAAAGATTTCTGATCCTGTCCGAAATTGGGAATTCAAATCAATTCTTATTTTGTTAATTAGTACTTGTGCAACCTTCGGAATGGGAATGAAAGAAAGAATCTTTAAAAGAAATCGAAATACTTTCAACCAACAATTTATCCTTGGATAAAAGGTCGGATTTTCCCTGTGCCTGCTGGCTGTTCTGTCCTGACTTACGCAATACTGCGATCTGAATTGTCTTTAGCTTTTTCAACTTAATGAGTGTTTAAATATATATAGAATGGCTTAGTTTGTGCAAATATATAAAATTAGACACTAACTAGTGTCTAAAATAATTAAAAATTTCATAAACTTGTATAATCTAATGTTTAATCATGGAAAGAAAATCAGCAGCAGGCAGTATCCGAAACAAGGAACGCAGTAAAAAGAAATTTTTGGATGCGGTTGGAAAAATTCTGAAAACGAAAGGATATGCAGGATTAAAAGTGAATGATATCGCCACCGTCGCGGGAGTAGATAAGAAAATGATCTACACCTATTTTGGTGGAATGGATGGTCTTATGGACGAATATATCAGATCCAAGGATTACTGGAGTAATGTAACGACCGAAAAAATGATGCCTGATATGGAAAGTGGCGGGAGATTATTTACGGAAGCCATGCTGCTGGAGCAATACGATTATGTATTCAAAAATAAGGAGCTGCAGAAATTATTACTGTGGCGCTTATCTGAGTCCAGAAAGTCATTAACAAAAATGACCAATGCACAGGAGGAAAATGGGGAGGGTCTTTTTAAATTCATTATCGAGCCTCATTTTGGAGAACGGACACAGGATTTCCGTGCTATAACGGCCATTATCATTTCAGGACTTTATTATCTGAATATGTATTCTTCTTTAAATGGAAGCGTTTTTTGCGGAATAGACCTCAGTACGGAGGAAGGCCGTGAGAAGATCAAAAAGGCAGTATCTTTCCTGGTGGATCAAACTTATGAGAATCTGTAGTAATTTACTGGACAGGTATATATATGGACTTTTTATAATCGCCGGAGAAATAAAAAAGAGGCAATAATTTGCCCCTTACTTTCCTTTTTTGAGTGATTTTTATCCTTTATGATAAGGACATCCCGAAGCAGCATTTGATGTTTCAACAGTGCCTGAAGTGGCCGGTTTACAGTCAAAGAATTGCTCTTCTATCACACGTCTCTGATCTTCAGGGATATCCTGTAATTTACGAAGTGTATTGACCTGTATGTGAGGCCAGCTGGTCGTTCCACCATCATTTCCGAAATCAAATTCGAAAAACACAATCTGCTCGTATTGCAGCTGAAGAATTTCTTTTCCATCTTCAATCACGGTTTCAATCCACAGACGGAAATCCACTTCAACCGTAGGAACGAAACGATTGACAAAAGGCACATTTAAAATTCCTCCCTGAGCACCGGTCTTCATTTTTGAGGACATCTGAACAAGCACATAGTTGGTTACATTTTGTCCGCTTAAAGTATCTCTAAGACGTAAATCCGGTCGTACGGAATACGGATACAAATCATTGGCAAGGATTCGCTGTGTGTAAATTTTATTCGAACCTTTGTCATTATGATCGTTCAGTTTTTCATGAACCCAGGCTGGTGCCGGCTGATCCAAATCAATAGGATGTGTAGGACTTGCACCTGCTCCTCCCATGGTTTGCGAAATCGCAAGGTGATCCGTCTGCCACGCAGCATTACCGTACGGAAACTTTGGAGAACCGTTAATTAAGTAATTGTTACCGTCCGGAGCAATATCTCCCAATAAGGTAATGGTACTGCCATGAGGAATAACGCCACTTCTGGAAATGGAGTAGTCAGGAATAAAGTAAGGACCTTTTATGCCGTCTCCAGGCTTGAGCTCCTGAGCAGGAATGATCTCATAGTACTCTTGTCCCGGCTGAAGTTCACTTAAAAGAATATATTTTTTATGATTTTCATCCGCAGATATCTGAACCAGAGGCTCGTCTCTGTATTCTCCTGTGTACCCGTAATTTTTAAAGTCCTCATCAGAAAAAGCGTGAATACCACGGTCTTTCTCAATCGATTCTTTAGTAGCGGCATGATTATAAACATCGCTCAGCCATAAATACATTCCGTTTTCCTCATGAATGCCGGCATATTGTAAATCAGGCTTTCCTTCTTCCTTATTAACGCTTTTAATGGTTTGCTCATATTTTACAGCCCCACAGAATAACTCACTGGCGCCGCCACGGTTACGGACACCTCCGGCAACCAGAGAAAAGGTCAGCTTTTCGATATATTCTTCACAGTCAAAACTGAATTTGCCGGGAATTGTTCCTGAATTTGTACCGGGGGAAGGCATAATCGTTGTGTGTATTCCGCCTGCCAATGATGGTTTTCCTATATTTTGATTGTAATTAGCGTTGTAGCTTACCCAGGTGCCATCCAGCGCCGCCAGTACCCCGTAATCCACATTGTTGGCGATGTCCTGCAGGTTTTCTTCCTTAAAGGGTAATACCGGATCATCAATGAGAAGTTTGGAATATCCGTCCATCACTTGGGCCAGTGTACCCTGATTTTCTTCTGAACTCTTACGGAGGAGCTCACTCCCTTTTTCAAGACTTTCTTTTTTACGTTTAAGCATGATTTATCGTTTTTATGGTTATTAATTAATGGGTTTGAAAATTGGATCTGGTAATCATTTTGAGGCAGAGGCAGACACGTCGAAATAATAATCGTCGTTAGGGAGATTGTATTCAAATCATTTCGTTAAAATTTGATGATTAAAGTGTCTTCAACACCACATCTCGAGAAATCTGTATTTATCAGAGTTTCCTGGATGCCGTTTTACAGTCCATCTCCTTTGTTAGAAATGGATGATTGCTTTTTAAGTGATCCATAATTTTCAGTTTTTGTTTACTCAAAATTAATGAGAATGTGGTAGATGCCATTCAGTGTTTTTACTTAATTTCAATCTTGATATTTTGGAATGATTTCGTGAAAAGCTTTGTGTGAAGTAGTTTGGAGTTTTTGTGAATGAATACTGCTGCTATGATAAGAATGGCAAAAAGATCCTATGTAATTGATATGAAGAAACACAGGGTTTTAAATTTGCAATCAAAAATCCGGAGCCACAAAAGCTCCGGATCAAAAAACATTGGATAAAAAGGATAAAACGACTATTTTGTTGGTAAGCCTGAACCACGAACCAAAAACCAAGATTTTTGATATCAGATATGTTCCGAGATTGGATCCGGCAACTACATCCTGTTACAATATTTTACCTTTCCGGCTGCATCGTACAGCGGTTTATGGTACTAAAAATGGTAAAGAATGATAGGATTTATGAGTAGGTTTCTGCAATCTCCTGCAGGGGAATCATCAGTTGAGAAACCTGATGAATAGGGTAGCGGCTTACTTATATTTAATAAAAGTAGCCAGTACTTTTTTAGTTTTGATATTAGAAGTTATGGATCCGCCACTGTACGTATTTTTTTTACTGCCATTTTTCATGCTTCCAAAATCACTTGTCGAGCTTCCTGTAACTTCTTCCGTAAGCTTCATGATAACACCGTCTGCTCCTTGCGCTTTGCCCAGTTCAATAACTTTCTGCTGTACGGCATTTAGAGAATTAAATCCCTGACCTACATCTGTTGTTCCCATTACTTCATGCTCTTTTTTTACATCAGCGGCATCGAAATAGACATCTACATTTTGTGTCGGTGAATACGTTTTTCCGAAATAAGAAGGTGTACATGATGTAGCTGCGGCGAGCGCGAAGATTCCAATAGATTGGATGAATAATTTTTTCATTGTTTTGATTTGTAAATTAAAATTGTTAGATTTTTATGTGGTTGGTTATTAATTGATTTATCGGATGGGATCAATGGGTCCGGGTTCTTCTCTGCCTTTATTGGTCAGTACTTTGTCCATCATCTGGGCCATAAAACTGTCACGGTACGTTTGCCCGATCGGGATCTGGTTTTTCGTCAACTCCAGCTGTACTGTATTCCCCTGAATAATGATGATAAATGGAACGGCGATGATAAAAGATTTATGGATTCGCTTGAAGCGGTCTGTCGGCAGTTTTTCTTCCAGACCTCCGATATTCAGAAGAGCCATGATCTGTTCACCGTCTTTGGTGTGAAAACATACATATTTCCCTTTTCCTTCAATATAGATGATGTCGTTGATTTTGATTTTCAGGAGCTTGCCTTTGTACTCGGTTTTGACAAGGATAAAATCTTCTGTTTCCGTTTTAGGGACCGAAGTTGTTTCCTGTGCCCGCTGTACAGCCATAAGGAACCTTGGGAAAAAGATAGGTTTCAGCAGATAATCCACTACATGATGATCAAATCCGTCGAGGGCATATTCTCTGAAAGCGGTGGTGAGAATCACTTTATAACGGTCGTTCAATACTTTAAGCAATTCAATTCCCGACATTCCTGGCATCTGGATATCCAGAAAAATAAGATCAACTTCCGTGCTGTTCAGCAGCTGTAATGCTTCCGCAGGATTGGTGGCTGTTCCCGCAAGTTTCAGAAACGGAGTCTGTTCAATATGCAGTGTCAGCAGTTCTATGGCGTGAGACTCATCGTCTACCACAATACAGTTCATCATAATTTATAGATTAATGATAATTTCGTTTAAATAATAATTCTCATCTTCCTTGATGGTAAAAGAATGCTTGATCCCATACATCAGTTGCAGTCGCTGCTGTACATTGTTCAGACCGATTCCCTTGGAAGGTTCTTTGGGACCTGTTTTCTTTTTATTGCTTACGAGGAAACAGATTTTACTTTTGGTAGCAATCAGCTCAATAGACACCTGGTTTTTCTCATCGTTCAGATCGCCATGTTTAAAGGCATTTTCCACAAGGGTAACGAAAACTAAGACAGGAATGCAGGCATCATTCTCCTGAATATCTTCATAGTATTTAATCTTCAGGTTATGACTGAACCGGATCTGGTTCATCTCAATCACTTTTTTCATATGCTCCACTTCCAGTGCCAGAGGAACGGTTCCCAGTTCTCCCCAGTCATCAAGGGCATAGCTCATGATTTCAGAAAGAAGATGTACGGCATGAGCGGCTTCCGGACTGCTTCTAAGGGTTTTCGTATAAATAAAACTCAATGAATTAAACAGAAAATGAGGATTGATCTGATATTTGATCGCAGCAAGCTCTGCCCTGAGTTTTTCCTTTTCCAGTTCCTCTTTGTGTTTCCGCATTTCATTAGAGGTAATTAATGTTGCCACGAAATAAGAGATGAGTATAATAAAGCAGTCCAGAACGGCAGCGCTGATAAGAAATACTTTGGGTGAAACATAGTTGCCGCTCGCAGGATCTGTTTTTGATATTGTAAAATTCCAGAGATATTCATAAGCGGTAAGCGCTACAAAAAGCAGAATACACCGCAGAAGAAAGTTTTTCCAATTTCTGTTCCTGATGAATGGGATGATCAGGTGGTAGATCAGGATATAATAAACAATAGTTCCTTTA
Source organism: Chryseobacterium sp. OV279 (assembly GCF_900128945.1). Classification (GTDB taxonomy): domain Bacteria; phylum Bacteroidota; class Bacteroidia; order Flavobacteriales; family Weeksellaceae; genus Chryseobacterium. Next base: position 1,786,037 of record NZ_FQUD01000001.1, read on the forward strand.
ATAATAGTGTGAATAAAATTGACATACAGCTGAGTTCCTGTTCCGAATTGCTTCATGGTGGTCTCAAGTCCTTGCAGTCTTATAAGAAACAGAAATACCGCGATATTCCATGCCGTATACAACATGAGGATGACCAGAATCTGCTTCCATTGTTTTTTGACCTTCTCTAACATTTAATTCCCTTCTTTTGTTTAATAATTTGGTTTTGTTGTATTTATGATTGAGTATTTTTCTATAAATAATACTTAATCGCTTATTAAAATTACAACAATTCTCTTTTTGACATTGCAATATTAGTTCTTATCGTAACAATGCTAAAATATATTCCACCAATAGCTGTATTGGTGGTATCAATCATGGGATTGTAGTAACTTTATAGATTTAATGAAGAAATGACTGGAATGAACTCAGATATTGAGCAATAGTAAAGACATAAAAAAAGCAGAGATCAACTCTCTGCCTGTTCTTTTTTAACCGCCTGATGCATGACGAGAATAATTCCCAAAAGCACAATGGCAATCGCCAGATAACGCCAGGCCAGACCATCCTGTTCTGTGACGTTTCCACTGACTGATATAATAAAGCTTGTAATAGACGTAATCACATACACCAAACCACCCATCAAACCACCTGCTGTTCCTGCATTTTTAGGGAAATACAGCATACTCGTTGTGAAAAACGAAGTAAACAGAATTCCGGAACAAATATGAATGAAAAACGCGAATGGAACCATGATATACAGACTTTCTGCGTAGAAGCTAGTGGCGATCAGTCCGGCAATTAAGATCAGCTGCAAAATGATAGGCTGAAGAATTCTTGCCTTAAAATCCAGCTTGAGTCTTCGTTTTCCTATAAATCCTCCGATCATCCATGAAAATCCTAAGATCAGCGTACAATATCCTATAACTACAGGAGTAAAGTGAAAGGTGTTCTCAATAATAAAAGGTCCCGTCAGATTGAAAAGCATAACAATAGAATAACTCAGTCCTAAAATAATGATCCCCAACATAAAGATCCTGTTTTTCAGCATCATTTTGTACAGACTGATGTTTTCAGAAAGATTAAGTTTCTTTTTCTCCGGTAAGCTTTCACCACTGAAAAACCATTCAAACAGAAACAGTGCGCCTGCATAAAAGGCCAGGAAATAAAAATTCGCATGCCAGTTAAACAGTTTTTCAAGATATCCGCCCAGAAAAGGAGCCAGAATAGGTCCGCACGACCAGACAATCGTGAAATAGCTCAGATAATGCTTTACTTTTTCAGAGTCATAAAGGTCTACAAAAATAGCACGGGTAGCCACAACCAGTACAGAAACCGCAGCTCCCTGAAGGATACGCAACAGGCAGATCAACAGAATACTGTCCGTCATGGTAATCAAAATACTGCTGATAATCAATAGAAAAAGGGCGATCAGCTTAGGACGGTAACGCCCGATGCTGTCCAGAATTCCTCCGACAAAGAGTTGCGAGATCCCGTAACTCAACAGGTAAGACGTTAAAGTAATCTGAATATCCTTTTCGGAAACCTGCATTTCTTTGGCCATCGAGGGAAATGAAGGTAAATAAATATCTGTGACAAACCCGGAAAGCGGGATCGACACAAAGGCCATAATGGTGATTAATCTGATTCTTTTTTCAGATGCTTCTTTCAACAACATATTCGTTCGTTATTTTACTATGCAAAAATAGACTAAGAAATGAGCGTTTCAATTTAAAAAGACAAAGTAAAAATTACAAAAATCAAAGATTTAATATGCGTTTTTAAATTTCAACGGAGAAACCTCAGCATGTTTTTTAAAGAAGTTATTAAAATGGGAAGGCTGATCAAATCCCAGTGTGTATCCGATCTCAGCAATATCCCAGTTGGTGTATTTCAGTAAATTTTTAGATTCCTCAAATACCCTTTCTTTAATGATTTGCGTGGTGGTCAACTGTGTCACTGATTTTACCGAGGAATTCAAATGATTAACGTGTACATTAAGATGTTCTGCAAAGTCTGAAGCGGTTTTCAGAGCCAAAGGATAAGCGGGGGAATCCAATGGAAACTGTTTGTTCAAAAGCTCATCAAATAAGCGGTACAGGCGGATATTGGCCGGAAGTTCGTGAGGATTAATATCATCCACACGGATCTCCAGAGCGAGATGCATCAGAGAAGCAAGATGACTTTTAATACTGCCGCACCGGAAAGGATATGCTGAATTATTAAATTTGTACATCTGCTCAAAATAAAGAGTCGCCAGCTGAGTCTGTTCATCCGTTAAAAAAATAATAGGCTTGCTCCATTCTTTGAATAGTGAAGTCTTTTTAAACAGATTAAATTCAGAATTTTCATTAAAAAACTCTTGATTAAACAGGCAGAAATAGCCTTCCTGAAGATCTCCGTCACATTCCCAGGAATACGGAATATTCGGCGAAGGAAAAAAGAGGGCAGGGCGGTCAATATACAGTTCATGTGATCCATACTGGAAAGTGCCTTTTCCCAGAATAAAGCTCACTTTATAATAGTCACGGCGGTTGTACGGGCTTTTAAAGCCGCAGTATTTCCGCATAGAAACATTGAAATGCGACTTTCCGGTTTCAAAATCATCGGAATCGAACATTTTCATCTGATTCTTTCTGAGACGTCTGTAATAATCCTCAATGGTTTCCAGCTGATCACTCATGATTTTATAAATTATAAAAATCAAAGATACGTAAACTGTAATGAATCCGGATTCATTTTCTGTGAGGTAATGATAATTGACAAAATAGTTTTTCTCAATTTCCTTTGCTCAGGAATTGAATAAAACCACAAAAGTCACAAAAGTTTTTTAAACACTTAAGTTTATTTAAAGTTTAAAATTTTATTACAAAGAAGTACACTGATGTTTCAAAAAATCAGAGATTTTTATTCGGCATGATGAAAAATCTGCCTAATTCGTTTGATCTGCGAGAGATTAAAAAATAAAACCACAAAAACTTTGGTTTCTTTTGTGGTTTAAAAAAATAATAGTGTCAAAATATTTTAAAAGCAGAAAAGATCTAACCTCTACTGATTTCGAATTTTAATATTTGCGAAGGAAAATTAAAAGGTCCCGCTACAGCATCTATCACAACAGAAAACCCTAATTCTTTTAAAAACGGCAAAAGTGGATCATGCGTCATCATATTGACCCAGATGATATCCGTAAAACTGGCTGCCGATCTGCTTTTTTTCCAAAGCGATTCCCTGATTTCCGGTGAATCAAATTCCGGAAGGATCACAAAACTTATTTCTGTTGCTTTTTTTTCTTCCGGAAGGGAAGAATGACTCAATCCGCTTCTGATAATACTGTAACCTGCCGGTTTATCATCTGCATACGTAATGATCAATTGATTAGACAGATCATTTAGGTCATTGATCATCTTTCTGGGATCAATATTGTTTTTAATGTATTTTTTGATGTCCTCCTCAAGAACCAGTTCCCTGTGCAGGGCATAAACTGAAGAATCGATAATGGTTATAAGATCAGAAATTCCCTCCTCAGAACCTACTGTAAATTTTGAAATTATATTCATGAATCTTTTTTTATTCAAAATTAGAGGATTATTGGATTCGAAAGGGATACAGTTTTCATTAATTTAATCGGTACAGTTGTTTATTTTGTAAATTTGTTCAGTACAGTTTAATAAAAGAACGATGCGGTCCTATAAATATGAAATTTTTACATCGGTTATTGAAGAGCAGATCAGAAATAGGATTTTGCTGAAAGGAGAACGCCTGCCTTCCGTAAGGGAGATCAAAAGCAGATATCAGCTGAGTACAAGCTCAGTTCAAGGTGGTTTTGAATATCTGATGATGAAAGGTTTGATAGAAAGCAGTCCGCGTTCAGGCTATTTCGTAGCCTCCGTTGAAGAAAACAGTATTTCACAAGTAAGGACAGATCTGGTTCCTGTTGTAAGAGATGCCGTATTTGCGAAAAATATGATGCTGACCTCGGCCAGAAACAAACCTTCAGAATCCAGCTCTTTCCATATGGCAGCACCGGGAGATCTTCTGATACCACAAAAACTGATTCTCAGAACCATGCAGGAAGTGATCCGCGAAAAAGGAGCTGCATTATTACGTTATTATCCTTCAAATGGTTTGTATGAATTAAGAAAACAAATTTCTATTCAGATGGCAAATCACGGATGCTTGCTTAATCCTGATGAACTGATCATTACAGACGGAGCACTGCAGGCATTGACCATTGCTTTAAGAGCGGTAACCGATCCCGGAGATATTGTAGCTGTCGAAAGTCCGTGCGTGTTTTCGGTTTTGGAGGCTGTAGCCAATCTGGGTCTTAAAATAATCGAAATTCCAGTACATTATGAAAACGGCTTTGACACAGATTATTTCAGGAAAGTCTGTACTTCAAATGATATAAAAGCTGTAGTCGTAACACCCAATTTTCACAACCCGACAGGTATCATGATGAGTGATGATGCTAAAAAAGAACTCTTGTCTGTCGCTTCTCTTTATCAGATTCCTGTTATTGAAAATGATATCTATGGCGATCTTTACTTTGGTGGTAAAAGGCCGCGTTGTATTAAAAGTTTTGACGATTCAGGACTGGTGATGACGTATTCTTCATTTTCAAAAACGCTGGCGCCGGGCATTCGTTTAGGCTGGTTGCATACCGGACGTTTCTATGCCCGCTCGGAAAGGGCAAGATTTGTCTTGGGAAGATCAGTTTCTCCCATTTATCAGGAATTGATGCTGAAGCTTCTTCAGGGAACCGGTTATGAAAGGCATCTTCGGTCATTTCGCAAGCAGCTGAATCGGCAGGCTGTTGAGCTATTGGATGCTTTACGCCTTTACTTTCCTGAAGACTCCTATTTTCATAGTCCTGAAGGAGGTTACAGTATCTGGGGAAAACTACCGGAAGGAACTGATATGAAGGTATTTTTAGATTATTGTGATAAAAACAGAATCCTGTTCACGCCCGGAAATACATTTTCATTAACCGATGAGTACAGCCATCATTTCCGGATCGTTTTTGCAGAACGGATCAAATCTGAAAGTCTGGCATTGCTGGAAAATGCGGGTAAAAAAGCAAAGGAGCTGCTTGAAGATGGGAGTGAGAAGTCCTGAAAGCTGGCAAAACCCATCTCTGTCTTTTGGCTTGACCAGTTATAAAATATACTTCACTGCTTTGTTTTTATCCGTCTGAAGCTGTGGAATGCCGTCTGTTGTTTTAAACTCAAAACCATCGATCCATTTTTCACTGGCCAGATCAACGTCTTCACCGCTCAGGATGTGTTTCTGGAAAAAGTAAGACAGGTCTTTATCCAGATACTTTTGGACAAGATCAAGAAACAGTTCATCTGTAAACTTCAGCTTTTTCTCTCTACAGGTTTTTAAAAGTTCCTGCATCAGGTCGTCCAGAGATTTTTTATGACCGCTTTTGATCATGATCTGGTTATCCAGCCAGAACGCGAAGATAGAACCCCTTCGGTAAGGAACTTTTTCTATGTTCCGGCTTTTCCAGAATTCATCTTTTATTTTGTAGTTCGGGATGTTGCGTTGTGGGTTTTTCCAATGACTTTTAATCACTTCTTCATTGAAAAGTTTCAGCCATTCTTCGGATGAAATATCTTTGATTCTAAGTCTGTTTTTATAGGTGTAATAATCTGTAAACCCTTCACTGAACCAGTAATTGAGTTCTTCATGCTGGTTTTTGATCCTGTTTCCAATCCAGTCATGCATCAGCTCGTGGTGAAGAAGGTAGAGATAAGCATTTTTATTGTTAAACGGATTGTTGGTTCCCTGGATCATAAAAGCATTTTTTATAGCTGAACCATTAGTGCTGTAGCCTTTAAATAAGCTGTCTTTTTGAGAAACGGTCGGGCTCATGATCACGGTAAAATAATCCTGATCGTAATCTTTCCAGAAATCCCGCTGCGACTGTACCGCTTTTTTAAGGTTGGAAAAAAGAAAGTCATCGGAGAATCCGTTATTCCATTCATCCCTTATTGCAAAGTAGACCGGCTTGTCATGAATTTTAAAATCATAGATCCGGTAATCACCACCTACAAAAAGTGAGTGGTAGAAACCTTCCCAAAGCACTGTTTTAATCTTCTGTTTTTTGACCTGGCTTGCAAAAGTATTGTGTATTTTGAACTCTTCAGGAAAACCGATCCATTCAATCGAAAATTCAAATTCATGGTCATCCGGCAGTTCTGTGAACATTTTGGGAACGATAAATAAGTTCTTTCCCATAACGTGGAAAAAATGATCCTTTACTTTGGGGCGGTTGAAAATGCGGTGGTTCGGATCTTTGAAATCCTGTTTGATGTGATACACAAAAGAAACTTTTCTGCTGTCTTTATGACGAATCTTTATTTCATCATTGTCCGGCTTTGTTTCGAAACGGATACCGGGATTGTCTTCTTTCAGTAGAACAACACTTTTAAACAGATCTTTCTCGCCCCAGTTTTCATTCCGGTAGTAGAAATCTGTTGTTTCCGAAGATTTTTTCTGAGTATAATCCACCTGAATTTTTAAGCCATTCTGCTCAAGGTTTTCATCATAATACACTTTATAGCTGATCTTATTCTGTGAAAAGAGATACAGTGGGATGAAAAGTAGTATAAAAAGTAACGGTCTGATCATATTTCAGGATGATTAAAAGTATTTCTAAGAATAGGACAATCCAAATATATTATTTCTTACATCAAGTGCCATTTTTGGAACGAGAAAGAGATCAAACAATTTCATTCCTGTAAAAATTTTGAAATTGATTCCGGTAAAACCCGATGTTAATTAAATATTTTTTAATTTCGCAGCATTCAAGTTCAATCAGCAAATCTATCCATTGAGAGTCACAAGGCATTTTAAAAACTTTCTGACGGCAATTTTTATTGCTGTGTATGCTTTTGCTGTTTCTCCGGCGGAATATCTCCACCATCATTTTCTTCACAGCCAGAATGCCGGAAATTCTTTTCAGCAGACAAAAGGAGAGAATGGGAAAATTTTCAAAAAGGCCTTTTCATCATGTGATACCAAGTGCCCCATCTGCCACCATAAATTGTTGGGTGAGGGTGGAATCGGAAAGATTTATACGGCTGTTTTTTCTGTATCAAAAATCACGGGAAAGATCTTCTCTTCTCCCGAATTTCTATTTTCTTACACTCTTTTTTCCCTTTCAGACAGAGGCCCACCGGCTGTATTATAATTTTTAAATATCCCATGCCTGCTTTTGCGGGCTGAACTTTTTTTAATTATTTAATTACATAATACATTTTCATGTCAATATTACAAGCGATTGAGCTTAGTAAGCAGTACAATAATGTCACTGCACTAAGTGGACTCAATATATCCGTACAAAAAGGAGAAATTTTCTGTTTACTCGGACAAAACGGAGCCGGCAAAACCACAACGATCAATATATTCTTAGGCTTCTTAAAAGCAAGTTCAGGACAGGCTCTCATTAAAGGAGTTCCGGTGGAAGTTAATGGAGAAACGACTAAAAAGTTTACGGCCTATATTCCGGAAGTGGTGCAGCTGTATCCCAATCTTACAGGAATTGAAAACTTAGATTTTTTCAGTCAGATGGCGGGTTTCAGGTATTCCAAAGAAGAACTGGGAATGCTGCTGGAAAACACAAGCCTTCAGAAGGAAGCCCATCACAAAAAGCTGGCTGCCTATTCCAAAGGAATGCGTCAGAAAGTGGCTATTGCCATTGCTGTTGCGAAGAGTGCAGACCTCATCTTAATGGACGAACCCACTTCAGGACTTGACCCGAAAGCCACTGCAGAATTCACCAGAATCTGCAAAGAACTTGCTGCCAAAGGGAAAACCATCATCATGGCTACCCATGATATTTTCAATGCAGTGAATGTGGGTACACGGATCGGCATTATGAAAGAAGGAAGACTGGTTCATACCCTTGATGCCAAATCTGTTACGGCGGATGAGCTGCAGAAGATTTATTTAGAAACCATTTAAGAACCGGGGAATGAAATATTTGTATATCACAGCAGCACTGGCCGCCGCCAGTGTGAAGGTCTGTGCGCAGGAGACATTGTCCGGGGAAGTGATTGGGGAACATCATCAGAGGCTTAAAAATGCCAGAATCATTATTAAAAACAACGAAAACAGATATGAAACGACATCCAATGACGGAAATTTCAGCATACCGGATGTCAGAAAAGGAACCTATGAAATCAGTGTTAATGCTGAATCTTATGATACCTATACCGAACAGATCGAAGCGGACAGTACGTTTTTAACCAAGAAACTTGTCATTCATCTGTATAAGGTCGGAACCATTCAGGAAGTGGAAATTTTAGGAAGAGCTGCGAAAAAATACCAGAGTGATTATTCTTTCTCGGCTACTAAAATTGGAGTTCAGAACAAAGACATTCCCTTTTCCATTTCTACGGTAAGTAAGGAACTGATCAAAGACCGGCAGGCTTTTCAATTGGGTGATGCCGTGAAAATGGCGAGCAGTGTAACGCCTGTCAGCTATTATAATCAGTTCAGCATCCGCGGCATTGCACAGAATGAAGAAGGTACGATCATCAACGGAATGCGGACCCGGCAGTATTATTTTATGCAGCCGATTACGACAAATCTTGAAAAGATTGAAGTTATAAAAGGTCCGGCCAGTGCCGTTCTTTCCAGTGTGGATCCGGGAGGAAGCATTGTTTTGGTAACTAAAAAACCATTGAAAACGCCAAGCAGGGAAGTGACCATGAGCGCAGGAAGTTTTAGCACCATAAGAAGTTCTCTGGATTTTACAGGGCCCTTAAACAAGGAGAAAACGCTCTTGTACAGGTTCAATGCAGGCTATGCACAGGCTCAGAGTTTCAGGGATATTCAGTCTCAGAAGAGTGTTCTGGTTTCCCCTTCCATTTCCTATATCCCAAATGACAGGACGGCGATCAACGTAGAAATGATCTACAGCGACCTGAACGGGAAAATAGACAGAGGTCAGCCTATTTTCGGAGCAGTAGACGGGATGACGGATCTTCGAAGCACTCCAATAAGCTTTAATCTTGGAGCCATTAATGATTATTTTAAATCAAAAGAACTGATCATCATGTCCAATTTTACCCACAGGATTACCGATAAGATCAGTATCAATGCTTCGTATATGAAGCAGACCTGGAAGGAAGATCTTCAGGAACATAGAACGACGAATGCTTTTGCTGTAGATGCGAATAACAAACCTATTCCAACGCTGGCGGCTATGCAGATGGTTCAGAGAAACCAGTTCTGGAATACGGATAATCTTAATGCTTATCTGGTGTTTAACCTTAAATCAGGACCTATTGAGCATAAAATCCTGGCAGGCTATGATTTGATCAGCACCCATAAATATAAAGGCGGAGCACAGAACACGGCAAGAGGATATCTTCTGACCAACGGGAAAACAACTTCTTCCTATAACCCGCAGAACGCAGCTGACTATCAAATGGTGACTGTCAATGGGATTACCATGCCTAAACCCAATGTAGAGCATTTCAATCTGGCCAATCCTGTGTACAGTATCAAAAATCCTGATGAATATGTCTTTTCAAAGGCTGCATTACCGCCAGCTTTGATACGTTCTCATGGAATTTACATTCAGGATCAGATGAAATGGAACCGTTTTAATCTGTTTTTAAGCCTCAGACAGGAGTGGTTTCAGGATATTACCCGTTATAAAGAGAATAATGAAATCGTGGTCAAAGACAGCAAACTGATTCCGAGAATTGGTCTGACCTATAATGTGAATGAACGGATCAATGTTTATGCGTCATACATCGAAGGATTCCAGCCACAGTCGAATACGGCGTCACTGGCTCCTGTGGTTATTCCCGAAGGCAGAGCTTTTGAGCCTTTGAGAAGTCAGTCCAAGGAAGTTGGAATGAAAGCCGATTTCTTTAATAAAAAAATTCATGTTGATGTTGCCATTTACGAGATTCGTCAGCGGAATATCCTTTTGAATGCCAATGATCCCGCGGAACCGGATCGTTTGGTAACCAGAGGACAGGAGCGCAGCCGTGGTTTTGAAATGGACGTTATCGGGAACATATCCAAGGCATGGCAGGTATTTGCATCTTACGGATACAATGATGCGAGAATTATTGATGATATCAATCCTGCATTAATCGGTGCGAGAAAGCAGAATACTCCGTTCCACAGTGCCAATATCTGGCAGAAATACAGCTTTGGAGAAACCTCTTTTCTGAAGGACCTTGCCGTAGGACTAGGCGTTCAGTACAGCGGAAATAAAGTTCCTATGTACAACCGCTCCTTTCTGGTTCCTGAGTATACCGTCTTTGATGCCGCAGTTTACTACAGCCCGAAACAGGGCCCTGTGAGCATTTCACTCAATATCAATAACCTTTTTAACACAACTTACTGGCTGGGCGCACAGAATTATCTCCGTCTGTTTCCTGGAGCTCCAAGAAACGCAGTGCTCACGGCAGTTTATAAATTTTAAATCTTAAGATTATGAGAATACATATTATCCGTCTGATTTCAATACAGCTTTGGAAACAGTCATTACAGAATAAGGCGGTCATTGTTCTTCTGATGATCCTGAGTCTCCTGTTTGTATTTGCCGCCTACACGGGATGGCAGGACTACAAAGTGCAGGAAGATACCAGGGTAAAACATCAGGTGGATGTTCGTCATCAATGGGAAAACAAACCGGATAAACATCCCCACAGAATGGCACATTACGGATATCTGATCTTCAGGGCAAGATATCCTTTAAGCTTTTTCGATTACGGTTTGGAACGGTATATGGGAAATTCAGTATTTCTGGAAGCCCACAAGCAGAATACCGTTAATTTTTCTGAAGCCGGATTTTCATCGGGAATGCTGCGTTTCGGAGAGGTAAGTACGGCTATGATCCTGCAAACCCTGATTCCTCTGTTTATATTTTTTCTGGGATTCAGCTGCATTTCGGCCGAACGGGAGAATAATACGCTGAAAGTACTGATCAGTCAGGGCGTACGATGGAAAGAACTGCTGGCCGGGAAAATACTCGGATTGCTTTGTCTGGTGGGGCTGGTTTTTGTTCCGGTCATGATCCTGTCTTCGGTCATGTGGTTTTCTCTGACCGGTTTTAAAGGGACGGTTGATGAATTTCTTCGTCTGTTCTGGATCGGCGGAGCTTATCTGATCTACTTTTTTATCGTATGCAGCGTTTGCGTAATGGTGTCTGCAGTAAGCAAAACTTCAAGATCTTCTTTAGTTAAGCTGATCGGTTTATGGCTGCTGTTTATCGTCATTATTCCGAGAACGGCACAGGCTTTCGGGGCGTATCTGCATCCGGCGCCTTCCAAGATAGATTTTGACACCAAAGTGGAAAACGAACTAGTAAAAACCGGCGACAGCCACAATCCGAATGACAGCTATTATAAAGGCATAAAAGATTCCCTTCTGCAGGCTCATCACGTGAAAACAGTGGAAGAGCTGCCTTTTAACTACAGTGGCTATATCATGGCGGAAGGAGAAAAGATCAGCTCAGGAATTTATAACAGGCAATGGCAAAAGCAGCTTGATATTTATGAAGATCAGAACAGTATTAACCGTTCTTTGGCTTTTGTAAATCCTTTTCAGGCGGTTAAAGATCTGTCTACAGCACTTACGGGTTCAGATTTTAATTCCTATATCTATTATCAGGAGCAGGTGGAGGCGTACAGATACCAACTGGCGCAGCTGATGAACAAGCTGCAGATGGAAAACATCAGCAATAAAAAGCAGCAGGAAAATGATAAACCGTACACCATCAGCAAAGATCACTGGAAAGAACTTCCTGATTTTCAGTATAAGTTTATAGGTCAGAGGGCTTTATTTCAGAACGAAATAGCTTCTGTACTTTCCCTTCTGGTATGCGTATTGGGCCTTCTTTTCGTTCTTCATTTTATGTCTAAAACAATAAAATAAATTAATCATGTATCTTTTATTATTTAAGAACTTCATCCGTTCCCAGTCTGCCTATCTGGGAATGCTGTTCCTGCTTTTGTCGGGACTGGTCAGTATTTTTGTGGGAAGGCAGTTTATAGAGAAGCAGAAAGCGAATATTGAACATACGGCTGTCTATCAGAAAGAACATATTGAAAGATATACGGGCTATATAGAAAAGGATCTTGGACTTCTGCTATATTATCTAAAATTTGGATTGGTTAATACAACAGACAACCTGAATGGGCTTTCAATAGGGCAGAGAGATGTCAATCCTTCCATACAGAGCTTAACGATAAGAAATCTGGAGGGTCAGAAGTATGATACGGATCTTCAGAATCCTGTAAGTCTGCTTCTGGGGAGTCTGGATCTGGGCTTTGTGATTATTTTCCTGTTTCCGCTGGTGATTATTTCCTTCTGTTATAATCTTCTGTCCGAAGAGAAAGAGGAAAGCACATGGATTCTATTGTCTGTACAATCTCAAACGCCTTTCAGGATTTTGTTTAAAAAATTCATGGTCCGTTTTGCAGTTATTACCGGGGTTTTACTGTTTCTGATTGTTCTCGCGATTCCCATTCTGGATTTGAGGATTAATGCTGCACTGTCCGGTTTTATTCTCGTCTCGCTTTTTTATATTACCGTTTGGTTTGCTTTAAGCTTCTGGGTCGTTTCCTGGAATAAAAGTTCCCGAGCAGGGGCTGCAGGGCTTTTGTGTTTCTGGATTGTCCTTACGATTATTCTTCCTGCGGTTCTCAATCATTTTATTTTAAGCAAATATCCTTTACCGGAAGCATTGGATACGGCAATTGAGCAAAGGGAAGCGTATCACGAAAAATGGGATACGGATCAGAAACCGACGATAGACAAATTTTACAGACATTATCCGCAGTTCAGATCGTATGGATATCCAAAAGAAAGTTTCAACTGGCTTTGGTATTATGCGATGCAGCAGATGGGAGATGACGAGTCTAAAAGTCAGTCTGATCAGTTGAAGGCAAAACTCTGGAAAAGAGAGGAAATGAGCCGCACGCTTTCATATTTTGTTCCCGGACTTCATGTGCAGTTTCAGCTGAGTGATCTTACAGGTTCCGGATTGGCTGATCAGTTGAGGTTTACGAAGGCCGCAGAACATTTTCATGAAGGCAAGAGGCTTTTGTTTTACCCTAAAATCTTCGCGAACGAACCAACGGGAAGTATCAACTGGAAACAGTTTCAATTGGAATATTATAGTGAACGGAGTACAATCAACTGGTTAGCAATGCTGGGACCGTTATTGCTGTTCAGTCTGTTGTTTTATTATCTGGGAAGTGTTAATTTCAGGAAGCAGACGGTTTTATAACACTTGATGGCTTAAAATAGACTCAGTTTTTTGACGTTACATGATATGAAGGGCTCAGAAGCACCATGGAATTTTGGAATAAGAATAAATGTGCAACACGAACGGATGATATAATACTTTAATAATCCTTTTATATGGCCAATAGACCTAATAAAAGCCCTGAATTTTTAGCATAAACATAAAAAATGACACTTCAGCGGAGGAAAAGAAGAAAAAAATAGCATTTTCGGCCAAAATTTTTTAGTCGGAGCTAGGCTGGAATGACCATAAAACCTATATTTGCACCCTAAATTTTAAAAATAATGAAAGAACTAATTGAAAAAATCAACGCTGAATTCGAAGCGTTTGCAGGTGAGGCTAACCAACAAGCAGAAAAAGGAAACAAAGCTGCAGGTACAAGAGCTCGTAAATCAGCTTTAGAACTTAGCAAATTGTTCAAAGAATTCAGAAAAGTTTCTGTTGACGAAGCTAAAAAATAATTCGTTCCCAAACCGGCTCACTGAGCCGGTTTTTTTATGCATTTATTTCTTCATTGATTATATAGAAAAATTTTGCTTCATTTTTTTCAAAAAAAAGAAACTAGAAGCATCTGCACAATCATCCGTGCCGTCCGTGGTTAGTTTTTACCATTCAATTATAAAAACACACTTCTTTTTCTCACGCAAAGTTCGATTTTAATGCTGTATACTATAAGTTGGGCAAAGAAGGAATCAATTTCATTGATTCTTTGAAACGGGCGTTGTATTCATACGCTTCAAAACTCTGTGATTATAGAATGACATTTTGTTTCTTATTATTTCTATGAAAATTTATTTTCACGCAAATGTTTATGAAAATTTATTTTTAGCTGGAGAAAACCGAAGGGTCTGATAACGTTGTTTGTGAAGCGGCTGAATAAGTACGCTTCATCGAATCAACCGAAGATTGATTTTTGTCTTAGTCTTCCTTAAAATTCCTATGCTATCATAAAACTTTGCGTTAAAAAAAGAAACGTGTTATTTTCTTCTCAACCTTACATCTGATCCGTTTCATACTAGAATAATCAATTTCCGATCAAATCGCCAAATATCCCATCAACACATCAAATTTGCTTCGCCATTCCCGCAAATTCCTTTATCTTTAAGCATTCAATATATGTTATGAAGATAAATAAATTTTTTGCTGTACCGGCAGTTGTGCTGGCTGCCCAGTTTTCATGGGCTCAGGTGAAGGTAGATCCGAAAGAGAAACTTGATCCTATTGTAAAAAGCTTTGTAGATGAAATTAACACCGGTTCTCAGCTGGAAAATATGGCCTATGAGCTTCTGGACGGTATCGGACCACGACTTGTAGGAACTCCTGAAATGCTGGCTGCCAATGAATGGTCTGCGGCTAAACTCCGTTCATGGGGAATAGAATCCAACCTGCAGCAGTTCGGAACATGGAAAGGATGGCAGCGTGGGATTACGCATGTAGATATGACGTATCCACGTGTGAAATCATTAGCGGCAACACAGCTTGCCTGGAGTCCGGCAACGAAAAAAGCCGTTGAAGCTGAGGTGGTTGTACTTCCAAAAGTTTCTTCTAAGGCTGAATTTGATGCGTGGCTTCCTTCCGCAAAAGGAAAAATCGTGCTTATAGCGCAATACCAGAAAATCGGACGTTCTGATGAGCAGATCAAAGAATTTGCAACTCCGGAACTGTACGAAAAACTGAAAGCAGAGAAAGAACAGGCCGGAAAAGACTTCCGTGACTATGTGAAAAATATTGGTTATGACAATAATACACTTCCAGAAGCTTTAGAAAAAGCAGGAGCCGCTGGAATTGCTATCTCCAACTGGACCGGAATTATGGGAGCCAACAGGATTTTCGGAGCGAAAACTTCAAAGATTCCAATGATCGACATTGATGTGGAAGATTACGGAATGCTTTACAGAATGGCAGAAAAAGGAGCGAAACCTAAAATTAAGGTAGAAGCTCAGTCTAAAATCCTTCCTGATGCGAAAAATTTCAATACCATAGGGATCATCAAAGGAAAAGAAAAGCCTGAAGAATATGTGATCCTTTCTGCTCACCTAGATTCATGGGACGGAGCACAGGGAGCAACAGACAACGGAACAGGTACGCTTACGATGCTAGAAACCATGAGGATCCTGAAAAAATATTACCCGAACAATAAAAGAACCATCGTTATAGGACTTTGGGGAAGTGAAGAGCAGGGATTGAACGGTTCCAGAGGTTATGTGGCAGATAATCCACAGATTATGAAAGGAACGCAGGCAGTATTTAACCAGGATAACGGAACGGGACGCGTGATCAATATCAGCGGCCAAGGATTCAAAGATTCTTACAGCTATATCGGAAAATGGCTGAATGGAGTTCCTAAAACTGTGAGAGATCAGATTAAAACCGATTTTCCGGGAATGCCAGGAGGTGGCGGTTCTGATCATGCATCATTCGTGGCAGCCGGAGTTCCAGGATTTTCTCTAAGCTCTCTGAACTGGGGATATTTCGGATACACATGGCACACGACGAAAGATACGTATGACAAGATCGTTTTTGATGAGGTGAAAAACAACGTGGTTTTAACGGCTGCACTGGCTTATATGGCATCAGAAGACCCTGAATTTACGAGCAGAGAAAGAAGAGTAATGCCTCAGGATGATAAAGGTGAAACGGTAAAATGGCCGGAAGCTAAGGAGCCGAGGAGAGATTCTAAGGAGTATAAATAGAGGTATAAGATGTCAGATTTCAGACATCAGATTTCAGACTTTATTCTGAAAATATTAAAAGGCTGTACAGATTACTGTGCAGCCTTTGTTTTTTTGGATAGAAATGGTTTCTTATTTAGTGAATTTTATTTCCCTTAAAGATGTAGGTTTCTGTTTTTTTTTCTGATCATTCAAAAATAACAATCATAGTTTAATAAAACACGTCAACTTCTGGCGTGTCGCATGTCTACATTTGTATCAGTAAAATTAAAGAAGAAATATTTTACCATTTAATTTAAACCAAAAAACAAAATTTTATGATTTACGCAAATGCTTTTTTCACACCAGGTAATAGCTATCCTAACGAAGACGTTGTACAGCTGGTAGATAATTATACCCACGAGGCTGTGGTTTATAAAAAAGTAAGTACTGCCGTTGAGGATGGCGTCATCTACCGAAAAAAAGACAATGATTTTTATGAAAGACAATGGTCCGGCTATGTCAATGTATTATGGTGGAATATCAGGGAAAACGGAATCCTGCCGCCAACCGTTACAGAGCGTATCAACAAAGCCTTGGCTCTGGGATATAATACATTTTTTGATGAAATGTCCATCGAGATTGATGGAACACTTTACCTTCAGGACAACCAAAAAATTCTTTCAAATAAGTGTACGATAAAACAGACCGAAGTCAAAGCAGAAATTTTTAACTGTGAGCAAAAGAAAAATATTTCCATTACAGGATTTATGTTAAAAGGAGAAGGAGTTGATTACGTGGTCAATGCCAGTTCCCGAAATGTAGGCATTCTTTGTACCAAAGCAAAAAATTTAATTATTGAAAAAAATGTATTTGAAAATTTCACCTATGCTGCGGTATCAGGACTGGATGGAGTAGGAGATTTAACCTTTAGATTTAATAAAGTTAAAAATTTATTTGATCATGAATGGGTAACAAAAAATGGTGAGTACAGAAAGGATAATATGGGTATTGTAGTAGGAGGAGAAAATATCACAATTTTTAAAAACTATTTTGAAAATTCGTCACAGGGAATTTATATTGCTGAAAATTCCAATTTTGTCAGCATTTCAGATAATGATGTAGAGAATACCATTCTGGAGCATGGGATGTACCTTGATTCCGGTATCTCAAATCTTACGGTAATAGGAAACAGAGTGAGAAATACCGTGAAAGTAGGAATTAAACTTCAGAATAGTGATGATCCAAAGCATCCAGACTATGTGTGTCATAATGTTGTCATTTCGAATAATATAGTTGAAAATACAGGTGATGGCGGAGATGGTATCTTGATCAATAATACAACAGTGGGGGCTTCGCGGCTTTATGCAAAAAATGTTGTAGTTTCAGGAAATGTAGTGAGAAATGCAGGCCAGCACGGGATTAATGTGAGATTTGTAGATCTGGGTGTGGTTTCCAATAATGTGATCAATGATATCTCGTACGCAGGAATCTATATTTCCGACACCAAAGGTGTGGAAGTCTGCAATAACAATATTAAAACGACTCAGGAAACGGGAATTATGATTGAAGCTAATAATTATTTATTATCTGCCAATTTTAATACTATTGAAAATCCCGGAATGAAGAATTCGGGTCTGGAAGATCTTTTAACCGGTATTACCATTCGTGGAACGCTAAATAAAGAAATCTCTGTAAGAAACAATAAGATGGTAGGCAATGGTAATGCTATGAAATATGGTGTTTTTGTAGAGTTTGTAACCCCTCCTGAAAACAATCCGGTGAAACAGACTTTCCAGGAAACTTATGAAATCGTTGGAAATACGGTACTGAATGCGGTTACTCCATATAGATTTAATAGTTCTGTAGCTTTACGACTTTTGAATAACAATTATAAAAATCTATTAACAAGTCCAGTGCAGGAAGCTTAAAGAGACCTGTACAGATTATTTTAAATGATTAAAAATGATAAGGCTGTCCTTTAGGGCAGCCTTAATTATATAAAGATCTTGATGGTTAAAATAAAATTTATAACAGAATTTATTTTATAAAAACACGTCAACTTCTGTCGCTTTCAGCTCTTACTTTTGCTTTAATAGAATTCCTGCAGGAGACTATTATTAACCAAAATTAATCCTTACAATTATGAGTAACACACTAGGTTTATTGGAAACAAATGATTTTCCAACTTCAGGTATTCCAACTTCAGGAATTGTCACACTAATTGACAGCCGGACAAAAGAATTAGTCAACTTTGAAAAAGTCACAACAGGATCTCCCACGGTGGACGGCATTATGTATCTGGAAAATAACGGAGTGAAATATGCAAGAGTACACAACGGAGTTATTAATCCGGAATGGTTTGGTCCCGGAAAAACGCATGTCGAGCTTCAGGCGGCAATTGATGCAGCAAACATCAATGATACGATTCTAATAAGAGGAAAGTACAGGTGTTCGGAACAGATCACAATTACTAAATGTGCCATAATGCTTTTAGGCCAGAATTATATCAATGGAAATGATGGCGGACATAATGAAGGATCAAGAATTATTTTCAATGGTTTTACTGACCTCACTATTGGTTCATGTATCAAAGCTGCTGTGAGTTTATGTATTAAGAATCTGGTTATTTTCGGGAATGAGCTCCCTGGAAAAACAGGGATACAATTAGACGGAAATGGTTTGGCATCTCTCACATTGGACTCTGCTGTAGTACAGAATTTTGAAGTAGGAGTTAAGGTCAAAAAAGGCTATTACAACAGATTTGTTAATTCCTATATTGGATACTGTTCTACATGTCTGGTATTGGAGAACTGTTATAATGCGACTGCTTCTTCTCTTTCAATAAGAGCAGGATATGGAGGAAGTACAGCTTTAACGAATATTGGGATTCTCTTACTGGATGGTACCAATTTAAATCTGTTTGGCGGAAGTGTAGAAAGTTTTTCCGATGCTGGAATTGTTCTTTCTTCATCCAGAATTTCATGCATGGGAATTTATTTTGAAGGAGAAAAAGCAGACGATCAGGCTTCATGTATTAAAATTCTTGACAATAATTGCAGGGTGATGGCGGCCAATTGTCATGCGTATTTGACAACGGGGCATTCAAGTTCATTTGTACGCATTCCTTCCACGGTAACTTCGGCTCATGTATATTCAAAAAATAATTATTTTGAATACACTGATGGATGGTATACTTCGGTCTATAAATTTGAAGCCACAAATTTTGAAGGCTACACCATTGATATCTCGGGAGATAATTATAAAAATGATGTTATAGCCGGCTCATCCTATATCTCGATTACGCCTTCCTTACTTAAAAAAGGAAAAGGAATGATTCAGATTACATATCCTTCGGGACATGAACTGGCTGGTACCCATCTTTCCAATCTGAATACAGTTTCTCCATACCAGTATAATGCGGTTACAGGAGCTGTGAATGGTATGATCACAACATTCGCCAATTCCGGATATCCCGGTGATGACGGTGCCTCATTAAGTGGGATTATCCCGAATACGCCTTACACGGCTGTTTATGACAATGGTGCGTGGAAAAAAATTCCAAAGCTTTAATTTCAGTTCAATAAGATGAAGCTTTAAAATAAATAATCATTTTTAAATAAAAATAAGCCGGGACAATTTTAATGTTGTCCCGGCTTTGTAATATGTATTTAAATATGCATCAATAGATCCGAAAAATTCGAAACAGAAGGCTTATAATCATCCGTATTCAGCTTTCCAAAACCATACTCAAAGAAAATAAACGGCAGATTATTAGAGGTAGCTGAATCATAATCAGTCTGCGTATCACCAATATAAACCGAGTTTTCAACACTTAAATCATTTCTTTCCATAAGCAGTTGAATATTCTCTGATTTCGGTTTTTTAGTCCGGCCGTGGGATTCAATATCTACAAACAGATCGTTGAATTGATAATGTTCTAAAAATGCTTCAATATATCCGTCCTGGCAGTTGCTGACAATAAAAAGGCTGTGGGTTTTTGCTAAATTCTTTAAAGTTTCTGCAACTCCTTCATAAAGAATGCCGCCTTCAACGCGCAACACCTTATTTTCAATGCTTACGATTTCAGATAACACTTCACGAACCTTTTGATCTGAAATACCGGGAATGATCGCTTTTAAAATGTTATCCGCCAATAATCCCATATACTGATCCATATCCTCAGGTTTCAGGTCCTTTTGAATCAATTGATATTTATTTAAAACCTCATTCCATATTTTGATGATCGTAGCTCTGGGGTCCCAAAGCGTTCCGTCTAAATCGAAAATTAAATTTGTATAGCTCAAAATGCAGTGTTAATTTGTTTGATTAATAGCGTTAAACATATTTCAGCATCATTATAAAATCATGCTTAACTGAACTCTTTTTCTGGCTTCATCTACTTCGGTTACTTTTACACGAACATGCTGGTGAAGTTTTACCACTTCATTCACATCCGAAACAAAACCTTCTTTCAGCTGAGAAATATGAACCAGCCCGCTTTCCTTGATTCCCATGTCTACAAAACATCCGAAAGCCGTAATGTTATTGACAATTCCGGGAAGAATCATTCCGGGTTTTAAATCTCTGATGCTTTTTACATTAGGATCAAATTCAAATACTTTGGCCGCTTTTCTTGGATCTAATCCAGGTTTTTCCAGTTCTTTTAAAATATCCTTGATCCCTAAAATTCCTATTTCTTCCGTGACATAATTCTCAGGCTTTACCAAAGCTGTTTTTTCTTTGCTGGCAATCAGTTCATTGGTTTTAATACCTAAATCTTTTGCCATTTTTTCTACGATTCCATAAGCTTCCGGATGCACAGCCGAATTATCAAGTGGGTTTTTCGCATTCGTAATTCTTACAAAAGCGGCAGCCTGCTGGTAGGCTTTTTCTCCAAGCCTCGGAACTTTTTTGAGTTGTTTTCTGTCTTCAAAAGCACCGTTTTCCATTCGGTAGTTAACGATATTCTCCGCCATTTTCTCACCGATTCCTGAAACGTAGCTTAACAAAGATTTACTGGCCGTATTTAAATTGATTCCAACAGAATTCACACACTTCATCACCGTTGAATCAAGTTCGTTTTTCAATTGAGTCTGATCCACATCATGCTGATACTGTCCCACACCGATCGATTTGGCATCAATTTTTACCAGTTCAGCCAACGGATCGGCCAATCTTCTTCCGATAGAAACCGCACCACGAACCGTGACATCATAAGACGGAAATTCGTCCCTTGCAATTTTACTTGCAGAATATACCGATGCTCCAGCTTCAGAGACTACAAAAACCTGCAACGGCTTATCAAAAGCGATTTTCTTGATGAAAAACTCAGTTTCCCGGCTTGCGGTTCCGTTTCCAATAGAAATCGCTTCAATATTGTACGCGTTTACCATAGAACGGATCTTTTTCATCGCCATTCCGCTTTCGTTCTGAGGCGCGTGAGGGTAGAGGGTTTCATTATGCAGTAAGTCACCTTTTTCATCAATACAGACCACTTTACATCCGCTTTTATATCCGGGATCAATCGCCAGAATTCTTTTTTCGCCCAAAGGTGGAGCAAGAAGCAGCTGGCTGAGATTTTCAGAGAATATTTCAATGGCTTTTTTATCTGCTTTTTCTTTGGCTTCCTGCAGCGCTTCATTAGAAATAGCAGGTTCCAGAAGACGTTTGTAACTGTCTTTAATAGCCAGAGCGATCTGGTCTGAACTTTCATTATTGGATTTAATGATGGCTTTTTCGATGAAATCAACGGCTTCATCTTTATCAATGCCGATATTCACCTTTACGAAACCTTCAGATTCAGCTCTGAGCATCGCCAGAAGTCTGTGAGAAGGCGTTCTGTTGAGGCTTTCTTCCCATTCGAAATACTGAGAGAATTTCTGTGCATCTTCTTCCTCCTTTCTGGCTTTGACCGCTTTGGAAGTGATCAATGCTTTACGCTGAAACAGGCGGCGAAGATTTTTACGGACGTACATATTTTCATTAATCCATTCCGCCATGATATCTCTTGCACCCTGAAGTGCTTCTTCCTCAGAAGGAACCTCGCTGTTCAGGTATTTCGAAGCCAGAAACTGCAGATCACTGCTTTTCTGACTCATAATGATCTTGGCTAAAGGCTCCAGTCCTTTTTCTTTGGCTGTATCCGCTTTTGTTTTTCTTCGTTTTTTGAAAGGCAGGTATAAATCTTCCAGCTCCGGAATATCAAAGCTTTCTTCAATTCTCTGTTTCAGTTCAGGAGTCAGGGCATTCTGTTCCTCAATAGATTTCAAAATACTTTCCTTCCGCTTGACAATTTCTTCAAACTGTTTGCTGATTTTTGAGATCTGTTCTATCTGAATTTCATCCAGATTTCCCGTCTTATCCTTTCTGTAACGGGAAATAAACGGAATGGTGCAGTCTTCTGCGAGTAATTGTAGCGTATTGTTGATGCTCTTTTCTGATATATTGAGCTGTTGCTGTATAAATGTTACGGTCGTCATTATCTTGGTTTCGGAAGGCTAAAATAAGGCTTTAGAATGAAAAAAAGGCGAGTTGCCCCGCCTTAAATGTTTTCACAACGGAATAATCCTTATTGTGAATTGCTTTCAAAATTATAGAACAAATATAAATGAAAAAATCTTTTTATGATTTATGGGAACCCATAATTTGACTATTTTTTTTATTTCTATTTTTATATAGTTTAAATATAAGATGATGACTAAAAATATACTTGGGCTAGATTTAGGAACCAACTCAATTGGTTGGGCTTTAATTAAACTATACGCTGAAGAGAGGAAGGGAAGTATTCTAGGAATGGGAACCCGTATATTACCTATGTCACAGGATGTTTTAGGGGATTTTGGAAAAGGAAATTCTGTTTCACAAACAGCTGCCAGAACTGGGTATAGAGGAGTGAGAAGGCTTCGAGAAAGGTTTTTACTAAGAAGAGAAAGGCTGCACAGGGTTTTAAATATTCTAGGTTTTCTGCCGGATTATTATGCTGCTCAAATCGATTTCGATAAAAGATTTGGAAAATTTAAAGCAGAAACAGAGCCTAAACTACCCTATAACAATGAAGGTTTTATTTTCAAGAATTCTTTTGAAGAAATGCTTTCAGATTTTAAAATATCTCAACCTGAGCTTTTATCAGAAAATAAAAAAGTTCCTTATGACTGGACGATTTATTATTTGAGAAAAAAAGCAGTCTCTCAGAGAATAGAGAAAGAAGAGCTGGCCTGGATTCTTTTAAATTTTAATCAGAAAAGAGGTTATTATCAGCTTAGAGGAGAAGATTTTGACGAAGAAAAAGATAAAACATTTGTGACGTTAAATGTTGATAAAGTGATTGATTCCGGGGAAAAAGTGAAAGGGAATGTCCTTTTCGATGTATATTTTACCAACGGATGGAAATATGAAAAGCAAATAACAAAACCGGAAGATTGGGTTGGACGTTCCAAAGAATTTATTATTACCGAATCTCCATTAAAAAATGGTGATGTAAAACGGACTTTTAAAGCTGTTGATTCTGAAAAGGACTGGATTGCCATCAAGGCGAAAACAGAACAGGAGATTGAAACAGCTCATAAAACGGTAGGATCCTATATTTATGATGCTATTCTTCAAAATCCCAAACAAAAAATAAAGGGAAAACTTGTCCGAACAATTGAACGTAAGTTTTACAAAGAAGAGCTGAAGCAGATTCTAGAAAAACAGAAAGACTTTCATCCTGAACTCCAAAATGAAGATTTGTACAGTGATTGTGTGAGAGAATTATACAGAAATAATGACGCCCACCAGTTAAGTCTGACTAAAAAGAATTTTATACATCTTTTCGTAGAGGATATCATTTTTTATCAAAGACCTTTAAGAAGTCAGAAGTCTTCTGTTTCTAACTGTACTTTGGAATTTAGAAAATACAAAGATAAAAGCGGAACAGAAGGAATTCAATTTCTGAAAGTTATCCCTAAATCAAATCCATATTATCAGGAATTCCGCATCTGGCAATGGATATCTAACCTTAAAATTTACAGAAGAGATGATGACGTTAATGTGACTTTGGAATATTTAAAGTCAACTGAAGATTACGAAGATCTTTTTGTATTTCTAAATACGAGAAAAGAAGTTGACCAGAAAGCATGTTTGAAACATTTTAAATTAAGTGAAAAAACGCATCGCTGGAATTATGTTGAAGATAAAAAATATCCGTGCAATGAGACCGGAACAATGATTTTGGAAAGACTTAAAAAAGTATGGGATAGCGTGGATAATATCTTTACAAGAGAAAAGGAGCAACAAATCTGGCACATTATCTATTCTGTGAATGATAAAACAGAATATGAAAAAGCCTTGAAATCTTTTACAAAGAAAAATGATCTCGATGACAATTCGTTCTTTGAAGCTTTCAGAAAATTTCCTCCATTTGATAGTGAATATGGTTCCTTTTCTGAGAAAGCCATTAAGAAACTATTACCATTAATCAGAACCGGTAAGTACTGGAACTGGGAAGCTGTTGATGAAAAAACAAAAAACAGGATTCAGAAAATGATTACCGGGGAGTGTGATGAAGATATTACAGATAATATAAGAGAGAAAACGCTTTCTCTTCAGAAGGAAAGTGATTTTCAGGGATTGCCTTTATGGTTAGCTCAATATGTAGTATATGGCAGACATTCTGAAGCTTCAGTCGCAGGGAAATGGAATTCTGTGAATGATATGGAAGAGTATTTGAAAGAATTCAAACAACATTCTCTTCGCAACCCAATTGTAGAGCAGGTGATAACAGAAACCATCCGGGTGGTGAAAGATATCTGGATAAAATATGGTAATGGAGCGGCAGATTTTTTCAATGAAATTCATATTGAACTTGGCCGGGAAATGAAGCTTCCCGCAAAGGAGAGAAGTAAAATGACCCAAAAAATATCAGAAAACGAAAATACCAACCTTCGTATTAAAGCTTTACTGGCAGAAATGATGAATGATAGTGAAGTGCAGAATGTAAGGTCTTATTCTCCCATGCACCAGGAGATTCTGAAGATATATGAAGATGGAGCCCTGAATTCTGAGATTTCTGTAGATGATGACATTCTTAAGATCAGTAAAACAGCTCAACCTTCTCCATCCGATCTGAAAAAGTATAAACTTTGGCTGGAACAAAAATACCGTTCACCTTACACAGGAGATATCATTCCTCTTAATAAACTTTTTACAACTGAATATGAAATTGAACATATTATTCCTCAAAGCCGTTATTTTGACAACAGTTTCAGCAATAAAGTGATTTGTGAATCTTCAGTTAACAGGCTAAAAGATAATTACATTGGTCTAGGATTCATTAAACATTTTCATGGCTATAAAATTTCTGATAAAACTAAAGTCTTTGAAGTGGATGAATATGAAGATTTTGTGAAGAAAAATTATGCCAGTAACTGGTCTAAGAGATCAAAACTTCTGCTGGAAGAAATTCCGGAAGATATGATTGAACGTCAGCTTAATGATACCCGGTATATCAGTAAATATATTTCAGGTATTCTTTCTAATATTGTAAGGAAAAAGGAAAATGATGATGGCGTAAATTCTAAAGATATCATTCCCGGTAATGGAAAAATTACATTACAACTTAAACAGGATTGGGGATTAAATGATGTTTGGAATGATTTAGTTCTTCCCCGTTTTGAACGGATGAACGAGCTTACCAAATCTAATGACTTTACAGTCTGGAATGAAAAATACCAGAAGTTTTTGCCAACAGTGCCCGTCGAATTTTCAAAAGGGTTTTCAAAAAAGAGAATAGATCATCGCAATCATGCATTAGACGCTTTGGTAATTGCCTGTGCAACAAGAGATCATGTTAATCTGCTTAATAATCAGTCCGCAAGATCAGAAATGAAACGGTATGATTTGAAAAGAAAGCTGATGAAGTTTGAAAAGAAAGCCTATCAGCATTCACAAACAGGAGAAAGAATTGTAAAGGATGTTCCGGTAGAATTTTTAAAACCGTGGGATAATTTCATTGTCGAAGCTAAAGAGAATCTTGATAGAATTATTGTAAGCTTTAAACAGAATCTTAGAGTAATTAATAAAGCTACAAATCATTATGAAAAATGGATTGAAAAAGACAATGTTAAAGTAAAAGCTTTGGTGGAGCAGCAAGGTTTGAATTGGGCAATCAGAAAACCATTGCATAAAGATACGGTTTCTGGAAAAGTAGATTTACCTGGAACCAAAGTTCCTAAAGGAAAAATACTAACTGCTACGAGGAAAAGTATTGATACTTCTTTTGATATGAAAACCATAAATTCCATTACAGATACTGGAATTCAGAAAATTCTAAAAAATTATCTTGAATATAAAGGAAGTTATGAGGAAGCTTTTTCACCTGAAGGAATTGAAGATATGAATAAGAATATCGAAAAATTTAATGATGGAAAACAGCATCAGCCTATTACTAAAGTGAGGATTTTTGAATTAGGTAGTAAATTTCCATTAGGACAAAACGGGAATAAAAAACATAAATATGTAGAAACGGCAAAAGGAACTAATCTTTTTTTTACCATATATGAAGATGATAAAGGCAAAAGAACGTATGAAACGATTCCTTTAAATGAAGTGATTGAAAGACAGAAACAAGGATTGGCGCCAGTTACATTAAAAAGTAAAAATGATTTTTATTTGTCTCCCAATGACTTGGTATATGTTGCTACAGAAGGTGAATCTGTAGATAATCTGGATTTTCAGTCTGATTCTCAAGAGTATATAAATAATGTTTATAAAGTGGTAAGCTTTTCTGGTAGTCAAATTTTCTTTGTAAAACAAAATGTTGCTGTTTCTATTGTAAATAAAGCTGAATTTTCTACTTTAAATAAAATGGAGAGAGCTATTGATGGCAGAATGATTAAAGAGTGCTGTGTAAAGTTAAAAATTGATCGCATAGGAAATATGACAAAATCGTAATCATGATCACCCGTTCCATCTACATCGGCAATCCCGCTTATCTTAAACTTAAAGATGAGCAGATGAAAATACTTTGCCCTGAAACTAAGGTAGAGAAGGGAAGTGTTCCGGTGGAAGATCTGGGATTGCTCATGCTGGATCATTTTCAGATCACCCTTTCGCATCAGCTGATCCAAAAAATGATGGGGAATAATGTAGTGGTTATCAGTTGTGATGCACAACATTTGCCACATGGAATAATGCTTCCTCTTTATGGGCATACGGAGCATTCGGATAGGGTAAAAGATCAGCTTGAAGCGAGTGAGCCTTTGAAGAAACAACTTTGGAAACAGACCGTAGAATGTAAAATTGAAAATCAGAAAAATCTTCTGATAAGGTTAGGAAACTATTTTGAGCCTATGATAGAATATCAGAGAAATGTAAAAAGTGGCGATATCACCAATATGGAAGGTATAGCTGCACAGCATTACTGGAAATACCTTATTAATATTGATTTTTTGAGAGGGCGTTTTGGAAATTCACCCAATCAATTCTTTAATTTTGGGTATTCAGTTTTAAGAAGTATGGTCGCAAGGTCTATTGTAGAAACCGGCTTGCTTCCTGTTTTGGGAATTTTTCATAAAAATAAATACAATCCTTACTGTTTGGCAGATGACCTGATGGAACCATACCGTCCTTTTATTGATCTATTGGTGGTAGATTGGCTGAAAATAAACCCACAGGCCGAAGAATTGTCAAAAGAATATAAAGCTCATATTTTGCAGATTGCAACAAGGGATGTGAGAATAGATGATAAAACAAGACCCTTGTTGGTAGCAGTAAAAACAACAGCTACTTCGCTATATAAATGTTATACAGGGGAAAAAAGACTAATTTCTTATCCTGAACTGATATGAATTCCGAAAGGTTTAACGCATACAGAATTATGTGGGTTTTAGTATTATATGATCTCCCGACAGAAACAAAAGCCAATATGAGAGATGCTAATCGCTTCCGTAAAGGTTTAATTGATGATGGATTTACTCTTTTCCAGTTTTCAATGTACGTTCGCCATTGCCCGAGCCGGGAAAATGCGGAAGTGCATATCAAAAGGGTTAAATTTATGCTCCCAAAAGCTGGCAAGGTCGCAATTATGTGTATTACCGATAAGCAGTTTGGGGATATCGAAATATTCTTTGCGAGAAATAAAGAAGAACCGCCTCCAACCTTTCAACAGCTTGAATTATTCTAATTTTAAAATCCTAATTAAATAATAAACCCATTGAATTTCAATGGGTTAAATTTTGAGGCTGTGACTAATCACGAAGTTAGTAAATTTTGAAAGCAATTCACAACACGGGTACAACAGGGG
>NZ_FQUD01000003.1 GCF_900128945.1 Chryseobacterium sp. OV279
ATAAAATTATTCATAGGGCTTTTGCCGTTATCAATAAACAAAAGCCCTATGAAAAAAATTATATAAATAATTTGGTAACGTCATAGAAATCAGCCACCATTTGGAATATCACTTATTCATTGGAATATTCAATAACGAGTGCAATATCTTGTGGCTGAAGCACTCGAAGCCACCATTCCTATACTATTGAACTCTGTATCAAAGTCTCATGTCTGGTGTCTCACATCTAGCATCTTGGTTTTTAAAATTCACCATTCACTTGCGAAGCAAAATTCACCATTGACATCTTCCCACATCAATTTCAATCTTAACTTAAGAGTCTCGTGTCTCATGTCTGATATCTAAAAACTGATGCCTCCCATGTCACCTAGTTTCCCTATTTTTGCGGAAACTCCATGACTCATGAAAAGTGTCCTAAGCTGGATATTAATTGCATTTCTTACGGTTTCCCTTTTGAATAACTGTTTCAGCAACAGTGTTCAGAAGGAAATCCGGGAGAAAGCCTCATTTCTGGCCGAGCTGAGGAAATTATATTCCTCAGGAGATGCTTCAAAGTGGCCAAAACCCATCTTAGATCCCGATGCAAAACCCTTTTTTGCTGAAATAGGCCATCTTCCTGACATTCAGTTTCCTGCGGATAATCCCTATTCTGAAGACAAAGCAGTATTGGGAAAAACACTTTTCTTCGACCCGAGAATTTCCAAATCCAACCAGATTGCCTGTGCGTCCTGCCATGATCCGGAACTGGGCTGGTGCGACAACAGAACCTTCTCTTTCGGGCACGACAGACAGCTCGGGATCCGAAATGCCATGAGCATTCTGAATGTAGCCTATGCAAAACCTCTATTCTGGGACGGACGTGCCGCCTCTCTCGAAGAACAGTCGGAAATGCCGATCCGGGATGAAAGGGAAATGAGTGGTCATATCGATCTTGCCGCTGGAAAAATAGCCAAAATCAAGGGCTATGAATTATTATTTGAAAAAGCTTTTGGGGATAAAACAGTATCAAAGGACAGGATTTCAAAAGCCATAGCAGCTTTTGAAAGAACGATTAAAAGCGGAACCTCCAAATTTGATCAGTTTATTGATGGAAAAGCAGAGCTCTATTCTGATGATGAGTTAATGGGGCTGCATCTTTTCAGAACCAAGGCGCAGTGTATGAACTGTCACAGTTCGGGATATTTTTCAAATAACCAGTTTGAAAATGTCGGGACTTCTTTATTAGGTTCAAAAGAAGAAGATCTTGGCCGTTATCTTGTGACCAAAAAAGCTGAAGATGCCGGAAAATTCCGGGTGCCGGGTCTGCGTGAAGTCTCTAGAACAGGACCTTGGATGCACAATGGTTCTATGACCACACTTACAGAAGTGATTCAGTTTTACAGCAGAGGAAATCCGGAACATTCCCAAAAACGCTCAACAGTTCATCAGGGCATTGCACTTTCTTCCGAAAAATCAAGCTTTGTAAGATTACTGGATCTTACCGATATAGAAATTGCTCAGCTGGAAGCATTCCTGCGGACTTTATCTTCAAAACCGGAAAGAGTACTTCCTCCTGCGCTTCCTCAGTAATTAAAGCTCAAAATCTGATAATTATTAAAGATTCGGTGAACTGAATGTGAAGCTTTTTTGCTACATTTATCTGTAATCAATCAGTAATACCATCAATTCATGAATATTCAACTTTTTTCAAAGAATGCTTTAGTAGGAGCAGCCACACAGGGAATAGGCTTAGGAATAGCTTTGGAGCTTGCCAAATGTGGAGCCAATGTTACCGTAATGGCACGTAATGAAACGAAACTTAAGAACGTGGTAGCATCACTTCCGGTCATCAACTCTGATCAGAAGCATCAGTATCTCGTGGCGGATTTCTCCAATTTTGAGGACTACAGAACAATCATTTCTAATTATTTTGAAAGTCATTCTGTAGACATTCTGGTTAATAATACCAACGGTCCGGAACCGGGCTTGGCTATAGATAAAGGAGTGGATGATTATCAGAAAGCATTTGACCTTCTTTTTAAAACAGTCTGTGAAACAACGCTGCTCGCTTTGCCGCATATGATCCAACAGAAGAACGGACGTATTATCAATGTGTCTTCACTGTCTGTAAAGGAACCGATCCATAATTTATCCCTTTCAAATTCCATCCGTTCGGCAGTGATTGCATGGGCCAAAACATTATCCAATGAAATAGCGGAACATAAGATCACGGTCAATAATATTTTAACAGGATATTTTGATACGGAGCGTATTCAGAATCTGATCAGCCACGAGTCCCAGCAAACCGGGAAATCTCAGGAAGAAATCAAAAAAGCAAGAGAACAGAAGATTCCAATGAAAAGACTTGGAAAAACTGAGGAATATGGTCATCTGGCGGCTTTCCTGGCGTCAGAATATTCGTCTTATCTTACCGGGTCCAGTATTCCATTAGACGGAGGATTAAATAATACATATTAACTCAGAGGATTTTTTTAACGGAAAGTTTGAATATCATACTTTATATTTTTAGGAATACAAAGAGGAGAACCAATTAAAATTGATTCGATGAAGCACATGGATAAAACGTTCGCTTATTCAGTGACGCAGTCACCCTTCTTTGCCCACCTTGAAACTATACATTTTTACATTAAAGCTTTGCGTTAAAAAATATTTCCCAAAACATACAGGAATCAATGTAATCATCTGTGAAAATCCGTGCAATCTCTGATTAACTATTCATTAAAAACCTGCATCATCAGGCCATTCTTCCTTTCCGGTTCCGATGTTTTTTCGTAGTTTCACTTTCTTTTAATAAAAATACCACCACAATCTCCTATGAAAAGAAACTTTATCAACCAGAAAGAACTGTCCGACAAATTTTGGAATATTGAGTGTTCCGGAAATGTACAGAAAATATCTTTTGGGAAAACCGGAACCAAAGGCCGGGAAACAGTTAAAGAATATGCCGACGAAAAAGAATGTAATCTGGAATCTGAAAAGCTGATTCATCAGAAAATTAAAAAGGGCTACACTGAAATTCAGGAAAATGATGCCATTCCCCAGAAGATTGAACTTTCGGATAATGAAAAGGCGGATATTTATTTTTGGGAAGCCATTGAGAAATCCAACAAATATAAAAAAGCCCACTGGAGCGAATATGATATTGAGGAACATATTGAAAACCTGACCGATTATTTATCGAAATTTGGAAAGGACAGAATGATCCTTTTTGAAAAATCACTGCAGGAAAAGTTAAGCGAACTGTATACCGCTGAAATAGCAGAACTTTCAATTATCCTTGAAGGTGATTTTAAGAAGGAAAATGGAGTATATGTTTTTGATGATTATCTTTCAGATGACGGATTTATCTATTTCAGATGCTGGCTGATCTTAAAGGGTAAAGAATTTTTTGAAGATATAAAAGCGGATATTCAGTCATTTGTAAGTGGAAAGTATAGCTTCAATATTGGAGAATGCTGGGCGGAAGGACTGCTTTATGTTGCCGATGATGCGTATGCCCAAAACCATGACGATGAAGAATCTATCATAAAAGATACGGTGTATGAATTATACCCTGAAAACGACTACGACGGCATGGATCGCAGTATGAATCGTGAACCAAAAGGTGGTGCCGATTTACAGACAATGTACCCGAAACTGGTAGAAGAAATAGGTGTATTAAGAAGTTCATAGAATGAAGCCGGTTCATACCATATAAAATGAAAAATGCGGTTAAAATTTTAAGGGAGAAAAAAAATATGACTCAGGCTGAGCTTGCTGAAAGGTCAGGTCTTTCCTTGCGAACGGTTCAGCGGATTGAGGCGGGGAGCATTCTCAAAGGATTTACCCTGAAAGCTCTTGCTAAAGCTTTGGAAACAGAACCCGAAAATCTGATCTTCTCCAATGAAGAAACACCCAACATTGACCGGGCAAAGTTGATTAATCTTGTTGCATTGTCCGGTCTCATCATTCCTTATGGCGGAGTGATATTTCCTTTACTTTTAACTTATAAAACCAAGGATCATATCAATAAAGAACTGGGGAAAAATATCGTAAGTATTCAGATTATTCTGGCGGTTATTGTTTCCATTTTAATGATTGTAAGTCCGTTTATACAAAAGGAATTATCCCTGAAAATACCTCTTTTCCTCATCTTTTTAATGACATTTCTCTGTGTCAAGCTGCTCATTATCATCAAAAATGGAATGTGCCTGAATAAAAATGGCGACTTGTGTATTAAGTTGAAAAACAGCTTTTTATGATGGGTGACATGGAGATGACGTAAAGATGTCGTCTTCTTTTTGCAGGAAATTCAGATCAGAATGCTGAATCTTGCAGAAAAATTTTCAACATGAAAATCTTCAAAAAAATTGTGTTATCAATTGCGCTTTTGATCGCGTTATCTTTATTGAGTGGATACTTCTATTTTGACAAAAAATTCACTCCGCCGGAAAATAATCTGAAGGTTTCAGGAATTGCAGAACATATCAATATGAAATGGGAGGTTGCAGAAGGTAATGCTCACGCGGCAGTTCTTGTACCCGTCAGTCTCAAAGGAATTGAACAGACCTTTTACATGCAGCTCGATTCCGGTTCTCCTACAACGTTGTTTTATAAAAAATCACTGGAATCCATCTGTACAAAATTTCCGGATCAGATTCAGATCAATAATGCTGAAAATAAGCTTTCAATACAGTTCAGCATAGGAAGTATGAACATAGCTTCTGATTTTGAATTATTGGATTATGGTCATGCTGTGGACTTTAACGATGCTAAAACGAACCACATCATTGGAACCATTGGAACCGATCTGTTTGAAAAGAGAATTGTCATTTTGGATTTCAGGAACACAACCTCTTCATTTATCAAAAATATTGATGAAAATGGTTTCGAATCATTAGAATTTAAAAAACGGAAAATCCTGATTCCCGGAACCATTGGAGAACAGAAATTAAAACTGCTTTATGACTCAGGAACCAGTGGCTATGAACTTCTTACCAATAAAGAAGAATGGGGGAATACCGAACTCCGAACGGAAAAATTAAAGAAGAAAAAGGAAATTCCTGGGGAAATATACTGAAGGTAATTTCTGCTCCCGCTGATCAAAGCATCAAAATTGGCACCCGTGAACTGAAACTTTCGGAAGTGACCTATGTGGAGGGAACTTCGCAGATGCAAAATCTCCTCATGAAAACCTCTGGCATGCAGGGAATGATAGGGAATCAACTTTTCATTAATTCTAAACTGATTTTAGACTGCAAAAACGAAAAATTTAAAGTGGAATAGAATTTTTTTAATAGTAATGTAATAATTCACCTGTCTGGGTTGTCTTACTATGTATTGAAATTACATAGTATATGAAGAACTGGTCTTTTAAAAAATGGAACACCGTTTTAGGATGGGTGATGTTCACCATTGCCCTGATTACTTACTTCTCCACGATGGAGCATTATCTCAGTTTCTGGGACTGCGGCGAGTATATTTCCTCCGCCTCAAAACTAGAAGTAACGCATGCTCCCGGAGCGGCTTTATTCCAGATTGTAGGAGCTGTAGCCAGTATATTTGCTCTGGGAAATGAAGAGAATTATGCCATAGTGATCAATTCGATGTCTTCCCTGTTCAGCTCATTTACGATTCTGTTTCTGTTCTGGACCATTACCCATTTTTTAAGAAGACTTTTAAATAAAGACTTTGAAGAAATAACCAAACATCAGGAAATTTCCATTCTGTTTGCCGGAGCGGTAGGAGCATTGTGCTTTACCTTCTCAGATTCATTCTGGTTTTCTGCGGTAGAAGGGGAGGTGTATTCTATGGCTTCTATGTTTATCGCCCTGTTGGTTTGGCTCGTGACCAAATGGGAAAATGAGTACAAAGCGGCAGATAATGAAAGATGGGTCATCCTTATTTTCTTTATACTTGGCCTTTCCGTTGGGGTTCACATGATGTGTATGCTTGCGGTTCCGGCTGTGTGTCTGGTTTATTATGCCAGAAATTACAAATTCACCTGGAAAAACTTTATCTGGGCCAATGCGATCACACTGGGGATTTTGATCATTGTTTTCAAAATTATCTTCCCGCTGATCATGACCATGTTCGGAAGACTTGAAATATTCTTCGTGAACGGACTTGGATTGCCTTTCCACTCAGGAACGATAGCTGCATTTGTTCTGATGGTCACCATCTCTTATTTCCTGATTAAATATGCCAGAAAAGCTAAAAGAAAGGTGTATCAGACCATCGCATTATCAGTGGTGTATATGGTTATTGGTTTCTCATGCTGGATGGTCATTCCTGTAAGAGCCAATGCCAATCCTCCGATGAACCTTAATGATCCGGATACCGCGATCGGGATGTTGGATTACTATAACAGAGAGCAATATGGTGACTGGCCAACCATTTACGGCCAAAATTATACTGCTTTTCTTGATGCTAACGGGATGGAAAAGAACGAAGACGGAAGTTTTAAAACTCAAAAAACCGGCGAAACGTATGAAAAAGATGAAAAAACAGGAACCTATAGAAAAACCGGAGACCGTTTCAATTATGTTTTCAGTAAATCCCAGGTAAGCTTACTGCCGAGAATGTTCAATCAGGATAAGGATGTGATGGCCAATTATATTGCGATGTACGGAGCTCCGGATTTTACTTTCAATTACGATAATGAGGACGTGGCAGACAATCCTCAGGCGAAACAGATTTTTGATGAATTGAGATCTAAATACGAAGATAAATCCATCACAGCAGCAGATTATCTGAAAGTAAAGCCTTATAACCTGATCAATGTTCAGAAGCCTTCACTGGCTCAGAATATGGACTATTTCATCACCTTTCAGAATGGATATTATTTTGTAAGATACCTGATGTGGAACTTCGTGGGAAGACAGAACGATCTTGAAGGGAAAATGGAAAACACAAGAGGAAACTGGATCTCAGGAATTTCATTTATAGACAATGCTTTATTAGGAAATCAGGACAAAATGCCGGCTAAATTCAAAAATGACAGCACGGTGAAGTTCTTCTTTTTACCATTAATATTAGGACTGATCGGATTCTTCTTCCAGCTGAACAGAGACTTCGGAAGATTCTATGCACTTCTTTCACTATTTGTTTTAACCAGTTTTGGAATTGTTTTTTATACAGGTGTTAAGCCTTTTGAAGTAAGAGAAAGAGATTATGCGATGGTAGGCTCGTTCTATGCATTTGCCATCTGGATCGGGCTTGGAGCTGGTGCTATTTTATGGTTTATCCAGTCCAAAGTAAAATCCAATTCCATTAATCTTGTTTTAGGTGTCGTATTATTGGGAGTTCCTTTTATGATGGGTTTCCAGAACTATGTACCGCATGACCGAAGCAAAAAATCAGCGGCGCGGGATTATGCCTATTCATTCCTAAAATCAGTTTCTAAAGACGATATTATCTTCATTTATGGAGACAACGATACTTTTCCGGTTTGGGCTATTCAGGAGACAGAACGTTTTCGGGATGATGTGAAAACAGTCAACTTTACGCTTTTAGCGACTCCGTGGTATATTGACCAGGTGAAAAGAAAGACTTATAATGCAACAGGAATACCTACTCAGCTGACCCACGATGATTACAGAGATGGGGTGAACGACCAGATCTATATGATGAAAAAAGACGATTGGGAAGGCGTATTCTCTATGTTAAAAGAACAGGGCGTTCCGGATACAGAATTCGGGGCCTTTAGAAAATACCTTACCCAGGATTCTATGACCCTGAAAGAAGCGATGAACTTTTTAAAATTTAAATCTCCCGAAAAAGATCATCTTTTAAAAATGTACTTTGGTGAGGAAAAATTTGAGGAATACAATATCCTTCCGGTCAATAAATTCATCCTTCCTGTGAATAAGGAAAATGCATTAAAAGCAGGAATTATCACTCAAGCCGATCTTCCGAACGTGGTCAACCAGATCATGATTACTTATAAAGGAAACACTCTTTACAAAAACAACCTTATGATGATGGATATGCTGGCGAACTTCGACTGGAAACGTCCGATCAACTTCTCATCAGGAGGAGTCTATGACAGCGAGAATATTTTCTATCTGGATGAATACCTGCAGTTTGAAGGTTTTAGCTACAAGCTGATACCTATTCATACGGCTTCAAGCCCGGACGGTGACATGGGAAGGGTAGATGTGAATTCTTTATATAATGCGGTGAAAAATTTCAGATGGGGAAATTTTAAAGACCTCAGTATTCATTATGACGAAGCCGCCACATCCAATATCATGGTGTACAGAATGGCAGCAGGAAGAGCTGCTTCAGCGCTGGCATTAAGCGGACAGAAAGGAAAAGCGTTAGAGATATTAGACTTGGTTTCAAAAGAAATTCCTGCTGAAAAATACAATGATCCGCGTTCGCTGAGTTCTATGGTAACAGGATATATTATAGCCGGACAGGAGCAAAAGGGGCTTCAACTGGCTGAAATTTTGAAGAAAGAAATTTTCGAAGAATATGATTATTACCTGAGCCTTTCTCCAACATTCCAGAAGCAGTCCGCCAGACAGATGAGGGTGAAGCCGATGGAATATTCTATGGTGGTATCAGCCGTTACAGATGCCTATGAAAAACTGGGGCAGAATGAGAAAGCCTATGCCTACTTGGTAAAATCTATAGAGCCCATCGATAAAAAATTCAACATTTTTATCAAAGAATTACAGCAGATGGGCAAAGAAAAAGCGATAAAGGAGTCTGAAAATGTTCAGAAAATCACCCCTTTTTATCAATACCTGTTCGATGTGATGCAGCCTTTTGATTCTACCTATTCAAAAGAAAAAGAAGATCAGATTACCAGAGCTATTATTAAGGTAACACAGTAAAATCGATACTTATTTAAATAGAGTATTTCAATACGATCCAACATCCGTCAAATCACGATTTGGCGGATGTTTCGTGTAAAGCCAAAACTAAAAACCGGGATGATTGAAGCAAATTTTGAGTGTTGGTCAACGGATTCGGTGAAATAATGGGAGTCATCTGAGCTGAAAAACCGACAAAAAAAACCGATTATCACCTTATTTCAGTTCAGATTTTAATTTTTTTTTAATTTTTTTTCAGGGATAAATTCCGTTATTTTTATTAAGTAAATGTTTTCACTATTTATTGTTTTTCCCTTTGCTGTGGCTTAATGCAGGTGATTGGTGATATAGAATGCTTTATGAAACAGCCTGCAAGAAGAAAGCTGTATCGAACCGGAATAGGCGGTATTCTTCCCTATTTCGTGATTTTTTGTTTTGTATGTAAAATATTTTTTTATTTTTGTTTTGCAATTAAAATAATTAACAACCATGAAAAAATTAACAAAACTTAAATTTGATAAGAAAGTTATCAATGAGTTGACAAAAGTAGAGCAGAGCTCTGTAAAAGGAGGTGCATTAGAATTGGAACAAGAAGTAGGTGTTTCCAAAGATTTTGATACCCCAACATTTAATGACAAGTGTTTTGATGGAGGTTCTACAACTTTCAGAAAAGCTTGTACATGGTGTGGTTTCTTCCACAGTACGAAGTGGTAAAAAATAGCTAACTATTGGCTGCAGATGATTTGTTTTAATTAACAGATCATCTGTGTTTTTATATGGATATACTGCCAGGAACTTCTTAGCTGCTAATTTTATGAAACTCAAATTTTTTTTCGGAATTCTTGTTTCGGTTTTGATCGGGATCTTTTTTTTCAGTAAAAGAAATGCACCCAAAGAAGGCACGACCCTTTTCTACAATACCATTCAGAGTGCGGGAAGTGATTCTGCTGCAGGAAAAGAGAAAGAGCTTTTGGAACTGTGTAAAGTGTGGGGTGTCATAAAATACCATTCATCCGGGCGTGATCTCATCCGGTCGTCCGATGCCTCGCTTATCAAAGCCTATGAGAAAATCATGACGGGCAAAGCAGATCTAAATCTTTTAATGTCCCGTGACCTTCAATTACCCGCAAATAATCAGTCTGACATCCATCCTTCCTATATCGGTTTTCTACCGGATAAAAACTGGATTGAAAATTCCGAAATCATTAACCCGGAAAACAAAAGAAATTTAATAGACTTTATTGCTGCATCTTACCGGAATTCCGGAGAAAGACTGGTAACAGCTGAAGACAATGGGGAATTAAGCTTTGAAGATGATTCTCTGTTTTATGACGAATCAAAAACAACACCTGCACAACGTTTCCTTTCCCTGTGTAAACTGTGGAATATTACACGCTACTATTATCCTTATTTTCAAACCATTTCTGAAAACTGGAATCATGTCTTTTTCGAAATGCTGCCCCTGTTCATCAATGCTGATAATGAGCAAAAATATTATGCGGCGGTTCAGATCTTCGGTTCCCGATTAAAAGACAGCCACGTTGCCGTCAAAATGGGAGATTCTGATGAGTACGATGGAAAATATGTAGGCAATGCTGTTTTAAAAACCATAGAAGGAAGAACTTTTGTAAAAGATTTTATTGTTAATTCCGTTCACAGCGCACTAAAGAAAGGTGATGAAATACTAACCATTAACGGAAAGAATATTATTTCGGTTCAGGACAGTTTAAAAGAAAAAAATTCAGGTTCCAATGACATTGTTTTAAGCCGTGATATCAATCGTTTACTGTTGCTTTCCAAAAAGAAAACAGCTAAGCTCGAGATTGTAAGGCAAAACAGAATGATTACCGTTCAGGAACATTTAACGCATATCAATACCGCAAGAGAAACTGAAGAAAAACAGTATAAAAGCAATGCAGGAAAGGCTGTGTCAAAAATGATAGACAAGAATATCGGTTATATCAGGATCAATGATATCTTTTCCGGAAATTTCAGAGTTTCTTTTGAGAAAATCAGCAATGCTAAGGCCATTATTTTTGATGTAAGGGCTTATCCTAATGAAATTGCTGTAGATTTTCTGAAGTATTTCGATACCAGACCTTTTCAAACCATGAATTTATACCGGGCAGATGTCACCTATCCCGGAATGATGAGGACCATAGAAAACCAAATGCATATTCCTGATGCTAAAAAAGACGCATACACGGCACCAGTGGTTATTTTGATCAATGAATATACCCAAAGTCAGGGCGAAAGTATGCTTCTGGCTATGAAATCAATAAAAAACTCAGTTACTTTAGGCGATTATACAGCAGGAACCAACGGAAATGTGATGGTGATCAAGCTACCCGGAAAAACAAAGATCCGGATGAGCGGAATAGGGGTACTTCTGCCTGATTACAGTGCCACTCAGAGAACGGGAATCAGACCTGATATTCTGGTTCAGGAAAATTCAGCTTCTTTAATGAAAGGTGAAGATATTCAGCTGCAAGAAGCTATTAATTATATCAACAAAAAACTATGAAAACCAAACGTATACTCACCCTTTTTTTGATAAGTTTTATCACGGTAAACTTATTAATGTACTTAGACTATGAAACTGTTTCACTGATAGAAATATACAGAAACTCCGAATCTACCATGGAAGTGGCTTTCGGAACAATGATTCTGTTTATTGTGCTGTTGGTGATTTATTATATTGCTTATCTGATCAGAAAAAAAATGCTGCATGGAAAAACGAGATGAACTTAATACACTGATCAGAATCTGTGAAAAAGAGATCAAGGAAGATATTGTAGACTTGGGTATTTTCACCGGATATCCCGGCCTGGCCCTGTATTATTTTGAAAAGCATAAGCTGTTTAATGACAGTGAAGCATTTGAAAAATTTGAACATTATCTGGATAAATCCCTCAACGGGTTGCAGGAAGACAAGGTGTTTTCTTTATGCTCCGGTTCTGTAGGCATCTATTATCTGATCTTTTATCTTACCAAAAACGAATATTTTGATGAGCCTATAGAAGAATCTTTCGAAGAATTCCCTGAATATGCCGATGATCTTCTGGAATATTATGCAGGAAAAAGAAATTTCGATTATCTCCATGGTTTTATGGGTGTTCTGTTCTTATGCCTTGAGCTGTATTCCTTCAGCACGGATGATGATTTTAAACATAAAATAAAAGACAGAATCATCACGGTGGTTCACCTGCTGAAATCCCTGTCAGTACCAGTTGACGAAGACAAAATTGCCTGGATATCAAAAGGGCTTTACAGCAAAGTGGAAGGCTTTTCATTTGGTTTTGCCCACGGAATTCCAAGTATCATAAGTCTGCTCAGTAATGTATATACGGCTGGTATTGAAAAGGAAATCATTAAAGAAATGTTGGATAAGTCCTACAATTTCATCAGATCCGTACAGGGGGATTACGACGGTTCAAGCTTCCCGAATTTTATTACTGTACGTGACGGAGAATGCATTGCCACCGACAGCAGCCGTCTGGCCTGGTGCTACGGTGATCTAAGTGTAGGAATTGCGATGCTCCATTACGGAAAGGCATTGGGGAATGAGGAAAGTGTTTCCGAAGCTGAGAAAATACTCCTGAAAACCACGGAAAGAGAATACGGAAAAACTGGCGTTGTAGATGTGTTCTTATGCCACGGCAGCTCAGGACTGATTATGATGTATCATTATTTGTACAGAGTTACCGGAAATGAAGCCTTTAAAAAAGCTACAGATTTCTGGACCCAGGATACCCTTAGCATTGGCAGCCATCCGGAAACCGGGATGAGAACATGGCTGGGCAGTGAAGGCTGGATAGAGCAGGATACCATTCTGGAAGGGCGCACAGGACTCCTTTTACAACTCTATGCCGTAACCCATAAAGACTATAAAAACCCATTAGAAAAACTATTTTTACTAGACCATGAACATTGAATTTATAGATAAAATGATCCTCAGGACCCCTATAGGCTCTGTTGATGATCTTAAGCCTATCCGTGAGATTAAAGATATTACTACAGAAGGATTGAAATTTGTGGAGAAAACCTTTACGGGACACTTCAGACTGGCGCTTCTGTATGCTACAAAAAATTTATTTGAGGAAATTACAAAAGCCTTAGAGACCAAAGATCTTCCGGAGAAAATGTTTTTCAGCTATGTAAAATATTATGTAAGATACTGCACCAGATCTACACCGTTCGGGCTGTTTTCTACTTATGGGATTTGTGATTTTAAAGAAGGAGGTGATGCATTTTCTGTGAAGATGGAGGAGAGCGAAATCCGTATGAGAATAAGCCTGAGCTACATCTATGAATTAAGCAGAGAAATCAGCAGCAGCAAAAATCTGTGGAAGTACAGTTTTCTGTATCCCAATCAAACGGCTTTCAAGATTGCTGAAGACATTCGGTACAATGAGCTGTATATCAAGCCTTATTCTATGAATTACAGACTGTCATCAGTAGCTTCCAACGATGTTCTGGAATATATCTTTTCAGAAAGCAGACAGGGAATCTATTTTGAAGATCTGTCAGCAAAGCTTCAGGAAGAAGGCTACGAAAAGGAAGAAGTAGAGGAGTATCTTGATGAACTGATTGAAAATAATGCCCTGCTGATGGATATTTTCCCGTCGCCAGCCACCAATCATTACGTAGAGGCATTCATAGAGAAATTGAAAATGTTTAAAGATAACGGAGAAGTTATCTCAATAAAAGGAAAGGAAAAAACGGTTAATCAGATTGTTGAAGAAGTGATTCAGCTTCAGGATGATCTTAAAAACGGGATCAAAGAATCAGAAGCAGGATCATCAGAAAAGCTGGAGAATCTGCTCCTGAATGAGATGCAGAATATTGATGTCACCAGCTTCAGAGACGGTGAGGCTGAGATTGGCAGCAAGGTCTTTCATAATGTAAAAAATACCCTCTTTTCACTTTCCTACCTGAATTCCAGACGGAAAGAAAAAGATCCTTCACTGACCCAGTTTATTGATGAATTTAAAGATAAATACGGAGAATCGGAACTTCCGCTTTTGCATGTGATCGATCCGGAGCTGGGTATCTTTACAGATCGTGTAAGCAGCATCTCCACACCGTTTCTGGATGGAATTCTTTTTCAGACCGGAGGCGGAAAGGATTATAAATTTACAGAAGTAGATCAATATCTGTTCAGTAAATACCAAAATGCTTTACAGTTCGGGAAAAGCGAGGTTGTTTTGACGAAAGAAGAATGTGCAAAATTTAAACCTTCTTATTCAAGAGTTTTCAGCCAGACGCTGAACTGTAACATGACGCTGTTTAAAGATCAGCAGGGTCAGACAGTAACAGCTATTCATGGGGCATTCGGGTCCAGTGCGGTCAATAATATGGGGAGGTTTACCCATGGTTCTGAAAAGCTGCAGAAGCTGGCCGAAAAAATCGTAGAAATAGAATACGAAAATCTACATGAATCGGTAGAATATGCTGAAATTGTAGACCTTCCAAGTTTAAGGCATGGAAATCTCGTGGTAAGGGAAAATTATCTGAAAGACGAGATTCTGATCAATATTCCGGCTCCGTCAGATACGGGCAAGAACACTATAAAACTGTCTGATATCACCATTTCTATACGAAGTGAAGAGGTGATTTTAAGAAATAAAAATACCGGAAAGATCATCGTTCCGCGTTTGAGTAATTCTCATAATTTCCAGCTGCAGAATTTGTCTCATATTTACAGATTCCTGTCGCTGATTCAGGTACAGTGGGATTGCTCAATCAGCTTTTCATGGGGCTTTATCGATTCCTTTGCCAAATTTACCCCTCGTGTAAAAATTGAAAAAGTAATCGTCAAAGAAGCTGCCTGGAACCTGAACCGGACAGATCTGACCTTTTTAAAGGGAAAAGATGAAAACCTTTTCTCAGAATTCAAAACATTCAAGGAAGAATGGAAAATTCCGGACAGTGTCTATCTGGTGGAAGGAGACAACAAGCTTCTTTTTGATCTTTCCTCGGACGTTTTTATCCGTCTTTTCGTTTCTATGATTGCAAAAAAGGAGAAAATTACCCTGGTTGAAGATCTGGTTACAGAAAACTCCAACGTTATGAACCCAGATAAGAAACCTTTTTATTCTGAACTCCTGATTCCTGTTATCATACAGGATGAAAAACAGAATTTCGAGTTTAAAGACTTTTCCGAAAACCGTTCCAAGCTGTCACCACTGTCAGAATGTTTATATATGAATATCTATACGGGAGAGCAACAGATGGATTCTCTTCTCAAAAATGAACTTTTTGAACTTAATGGAAAATTGTTTGAAAAAGATCTGATCAACAACTTCTTCTTTATACGGTATAATGAAAACGGAACCCACATCAGACTGAGGTATTTCATCAAAAACTATGGGGTATACAACGATCTGTTTGCCCATATCCGTGAAGCGATGGGAACATACATAGATCAGGATATCATCAAGTCATTTGAGATCACTACCTACAAAAGAGAGCTTGAAAGATATGACTATGCCGGCATTGAATTCTCTGAAACCTATTTCGGGAAAGAAAGTACTATGGTCATGCTTCTGTTGAGAGAACTTGAAGAAATCGGATTTGAAGACCGATGGCTGGCGGGAACTGTTTTCATAGATAAACTGATGGATAAGTTCGCCTATACGCTGGATGGTAAAATGGAATTTTTCACTCAGTTAAGCAGCCAGTTCAATCAGGAGTTCAATTCCAACAAAGCCCTCACAAAAGTAATAGCCACAAAATACAAAGCTTCCGAACAGTTGATTCATAGCTCTATCGGATTGGAAAATAGTGAATTAATCAATGTTTACAGACTGTTTGATTCATTCCTGAATTCTTTCTCGCTTGATAATCTTTTAAGTGAAAAGGGCACAGAAGACCGCAACAGTTATGTGGGAAGCTTAATTCATATGTTCTTCAACAGACTTCTTGTTTCCCAGCACAGAAAGCAGGAACTGGTTATTTACAATTTCATGCTGAAGTTCTATAAAACCCAGCTGAATAAAAAGACATCCATACAGGAAACTCCTGTTGAATAAATAATTGAAAAATAAGTTGAAAGTCCACCGAATCGAAGATTCGGTGGACTTTTTTATCCTTACATTTGGTAGAATCCATGGCAAGGTTTTAAACCTTGCCATGGATATTAACTGGTAGCGTTAGGTCTGTAACCTTAATTTTGTTAACCCGTTCAGTCTGCTTGTTTGCTGTGTGAAGATAAAGTTGTGTATTGCCGGAATTTTCTTTTCCCCCGGTGTCAATGACGTCTGTAAACCCGATTTTTCGGTACAGATTGTAGGCTTTTTCATTTTTATCGGTTACTTCTAAGGAAATAGTGATGCCGGGAAATCTTTCACAAGCTTCTCCAATGACAGCCTGAATCAGTCCTAAACCGATATTTTTCCCCTGAAAATTTTCATTAACGTACATCTGATAAATCTTCCCTGAGTCTGATTTTCTATATCGGATTCCATTCTGAACTTTTCAATTTGTTGAGCTTCCTGATAAACGGCTCCGAATGATTCCGGA
The DNA here is from genome assembly GCF_900128945.1 of Chryseobacterium sp. OV279. GTDB lineage: Bacteria > Bacteroidota > Bacteroidia > Flavobacteriales > Weeksellaceae > Chryseobacterium. The sequence continues at coordinate 16,326 of NZ_FQUD01000003.1, forward strand.
AATTGTTCCAGACTTTCCAGCCGGATGGTTCTGTAATTTTTGCTTTCGTGAGGTAAAAGAACCCGGTAGGTAATATTCATATGAAATAAAAAGGTAATTACTATTTTTCTTATTATCTACTAAATTTGAGAAAATATTTTTAAAATAAAATCATTCTTTTTAATAAAAAACGAATTATTACCTTTTTTAATTAAGATATTTAATAAGAATGTTTCTAATTAATATTTCTGCTTTTTGTGTTTTATTCAATCTGAAATCTAAATTTGTGTATATTTATAACAAAAAAACAAATAATCCGTTAATATGTTTAATATTGATTGTTAAACTTAGAAAAAAACTCCAGGTTGCACAGAAAAGCAGAATACAGCAAAATAACTGATCAATTGTATATGAATACCATCGTACTATGAAAAAGTTAATCATCCGTTTTACACGGATCTTTATATTATTTATTATTATTTCGTGCAGCCAGACTTCTAACTCCAATCATGAAGAAGACTTTGATCTGCCTTTGATCACACAGAATAATGAAATGAATGCTTCAGGTGAATTTGAAGCACTTATTCAGCTGAATGGTGAGTATTTTAAGAAAGCAGGCAAAATGGGTTATGAAGAGGGAAAAGGACTCTGCTTTCTCAATGTGGCCAATGTCAATTCTACAGAAGGAGACTATGAACGAGCTCACACTCTTCTGGATAAAGCCGGAGAAAGTCTTAAAAAGTCAGAAAATAACTTTCACAAAGCTAAATTTTACGACAGCTACGCCCATTATTATTCCCATCTCAAGCAATATGATAAAGCGGTAATCTACAGTGATTCTGCACTTTATTCTTTGAAAAAGGCTCCGGATTCAAAACTTAAAAAGAGGTTGATGCCGCGAATTTATATCAATCGGGGAACCTATTTTGCCTGGAAAGGGCAGTTTGGAAATTCACTGAAAAATTTTCATAAAGGAAATGCTTTGGAGAAGTCCGCATACTCCAACTGTATGATGGCCCAGTATTATCTCTATACCAACAAATTAGATTCGGCTGGAATTTATGCTTTACGGGCCAAAGATATGATGAACATCAACAAAACACCTGATGTTGAGAGACTTTGGATCTATTATACAGTAGGGTATTACAATAATGAAATCAACCAGTACGACGAAGCTGAGAAAATGCTGAAAAATGCATTGGAACTCAGTATCAAAACCAGACTTACCTATTCTTTTCATATAAAAGACGTCTATAAAGCCCTTGCGGATCTCTATAAGAAGAAAAAAGACAGTGAAAAGGCTTATTTCTATCTCAATAAATACCTTGAAGAAGATGGCAGACTCGCCGAAGCCAGATTTGCAGCCATCAATACCACCACGGACAGTTTTATATCCGATGCTAAAAAAGAATCTGATAAACGTGAAAACGATTTATGGATCATCGGAATCGTGTCTCTTATTATTATTTCGGTATCGGGAATGTCTGTATGGAAAAATATACAGCATTTAAAACACAGGAAGAAAAGTCTGAAAACAGAGACCGATACACTGAAAAACCGCGTATATGAAAAGAAACTTCAGGAAGTGACGGATCTGGCCAAAAATAATGATTCTTCATTCCTGATGAAATTTAAAGAACTGCATCCTGAGTTTATCAGCCGATTGCTGACCATTAACCCTGATCTTGAAAATTCAGAACTGGCTTTCTGCGCCCTGTTGAAACTGCATTTTACCTCGAAGGAAATAGCGGATTACACTTTTGTTCAGCATAAATCTATTCAACAGAAAAAATACAGGCTTAGAAAGAAACTGAATATTGAAGGAGATCAGGATATTTATGAATTTTTAGATACTATTTAAAACCCTGTTTTATTTTGGAACCGGGAAAATGGTTTTATACCTTTATGGATTGAAATAACTTTATATAAAAACGTATCATGATACGCTGTCTTATTTTCGTACTATTTTTCATACTACTTTCGTGCAGTACGGATTCGCACCGTTATGAAAGGGATTTCGATACACCCTTACTAAAACAGAATGAACAGTTGCGTCTTTCCGGTGATTATGATGCTTTGGTAAAACTGAATAAAGATTATTATCAAAAAGCAGAAAAGACAGACTATGAAGAAGGAAAAGCATTGTGTTTTCTGAATCTCGGCAATGTAAATCTGCCCCTTGAAAACTACAAGAGAGCGGAGTTCTTCTTTAATAAAGCAGAAAAAATCCTTAAATATTCGAAAAGTAATATCCACAGAGCCAAATTCTACAATGACTTTAGCAATTTTCAGTTGCATCTCAAACGGCTGGACAAGTCTTTTGAGTATAATGCATTGGCAATGAGTTATATAAAAGACACGGAAGATTCCCCATTCCGTAATGATGTTCTCTTTAAAATCTACTACAAGCGCGGAGATTATTTTTACAGAAAGAAGATGTACGATCAGGCGTTGGAATATTTTCGCAAAGCAGGGAAATTAGACCATTCAGGAAGGGCAGAATGCGCTCTTGGAGACCTGTATCTGTATGGATTTAAAAATATGGATTCAGCGCGGTTTTATCTCTCCACAATAGCAGAAAAGTCCAACCGGGAGGGTAGGACAGATGGTGTAGCTCTAAATGCAAATACTGTTCTGGGTGAATATTATATGACCACCAAACAGTATGATAAAGCAGAAGTATCGCTGTTGAAGGCGTTGGAAATCAATAAGAAAACGAAATATGTCTTTGCCCAATATACCAAATATGTCTATACCGATCTTAAATCTCTGTATGAGAGCATGGGAGATAAAGAAAAGGCACTTATATATTTACAGGCCTATACGCAGGAAAGAGATAGATCTGATACCGCTTTGCTGGAAGCCATCAATCATGATATGGAAGGTTTTATCACTGAGACAGAAACCGACTCGGAACAGCATAGAAGTAAGGTATTGCTTTTGTGCATAGTGTCCGTATTTATTCTCTCTCTGGTATCCATGTACCTTTGGAAAACCATTAAACAGCTGAAAGAAAAAAGAAAAATGCTAAAGGGTGAGGCTGAACAGCTGAAAAATCAGATGCATGACAACAGCCAGGAAGAAGTTTTAGAATTGGCAAGGAAGAACGATCCTTTATTTCTGGACAGTTTCAGACAAGCTTATCCCGGTTTTATTGAAAAAGTACTGGCCGTAAATCCTGATCTTGAAAATTCAGATCTGATTTTCTGTGCCATGTTGAAACTTCATTTTACGTCCAAGGAAATCGCTAGCTACACTTCTGTACAGCCAAGATCTGTTCAGCAGAAAAAGTACAGGCTCAGAAAAAAACTGAACATCCCTACAGAAACAGATACCTATCAGTTTTTCGACAGTTTGGTGTGAGATAGGTTTCGGGTTTTCCGGCTCCAGATTCGGGTTGAGAGAGGATGATAGATTTAAGAGTCAAGAAACAAGATGGGAGACATCAGATTTCAGACTAAGATTGAGGCCAAGGTTTAAACTGAGATTAAGTACTCAAATCCGGAACACGAACTTCAGCAACCCGAAGCGCTATTTCAACCCGTACCTCGTAAACTTTATAACTTCCATCTTCTGCATCCCACATTTTTGGACAAAAAAAAACTGCCTGATCATATCAGACAGCCCTCGAAATATTTTTTTCCATCATAACTGAAAACCAATTTCATCACTTGTTGTTTGTAGTTTCAAATTTGCACTTTTTATTAAGAAAATAGAAAAAATATTATACTACATGGGTACTACATTGTGATTTTTTTTCATTAATTATCAAAATATGATTAATTTTTAATGTTTCGGTGAATTGAATTTTTATGGCTGTATCTCGCTGGTTTTTAGAAATCTAATGCCTTAAAAACACAGTTTTTGCAGCTTAAATCTTGCGATCTTAACAGACAATGATCAAAATTGACGTGCTCTTTTAATTGTATTCAATTATTGCTATATGTTTTTGTAGTAGTATATAAGTAGAGGGTCAATTTTTGGTTTTCAATTGCATATGTAGGAATTTTGAACAGGATGATTTTTCAATTGTTCTCATTAATAAAAATTAGGAATTGCTGCCCGACTCTGTCAGGTAGCTTTTTTATTTTATGGTCAAGATTTTAAACTTCAGATGCTAGACTTCAGGGATCAGATATGAAATCGGAAACTTAAAATTCGTCCCGGTGAATTTTAAGAATTCATAAAGTTTTGTGATGTGGGTTTCGTCGTTCGGGCCAATAGCTAGCCATGTTATTGTCAACCAGTAATCCTTTTACAAATTTTTTCACTCTAAAACTCAAAATCAGTTTAAGATATCCTTAATTTTTGTCTTACTTTTCGTAATTATTTTAAGTTTTTTCCGGTAAATTATAAAGATTATGTTAAATACTGTCAAATAGAGGTGATTTTTAATCATTTGGTAATAAGTGTTTTACGCTGCGGAAGTATCTGAGTAGTATGTGAATTTATAAAGGTTTCAATTCAATAATGATAGATTTATTTTTTTAATCGAAGTTTCATGATTTTCATTAACAATTAAAGATTGGTTATTCTGAAAGGATTGTTTTTTAATTAATAAAAAACAGCAGTTTATGTCACTTTGGTTAATAAACCAACTATTTATATTAATCCGTTTTATGAAAAAGAAAATTTTATTAGTTAGTGTTTTGGCTGCCGGATTTACAGCTGTTTATGGGCAAAGATGGGAGCCTGTAGGACAAAAAGGATCCGAAATAAGAAAAGATGTGGAAGTCAGACAGACCTATCGCGTAGATCTTAACTCCCTTAGAAACCTTCTTAAGGATGCTGTAGAAACAGGAAAGAATGCAAAGCCTGTGATTATATCTCTACCCACAGCAGAAGGTAAGATCGAAAAATTTGCGGTATACAGCAATCCGGTGATGGCCCAATCTCTGGTTGAAAAATATCAGCTGGGTTCCTATGTAGGAGCCGGTATAGATGATCCTTCCAAATACGTAAGATTCAGTACATCTCCTACAGATATGCAGTCTATGATCATCAAAGATGGCGTATTCCAGTTTATAGAACCTATTTCCTCAGATAAAAAAACGTATGGGGTTTTCTATAAAACAAAGAAGACCGCAGGAGAGCATGGTTTTGAATGCGGAATGAATGAAAAGGATATAAAAGATATAAAAACACTGGAGGCCAACGGAAAAAAAAATCTCTCTAACGTAGGGATCACCAGCAGACCTTCCAGTACAAAATACAGAACCTACAGACTGGCACTTTCGGTTACAGGAGAATACACCCAGTTTCATGGCGGAACTCCGGCCGGAGCACTGACTGCTATGAACAATACAATGAGCCGTGTGAACGGGATCTTTGAAAAAGATTTTGGAATTCACCTTATAGTTCAGGACTTACCGGGAATTATTTATACTAACGCTGCCACTGATCCTTATTCTGATTCAGGACCAGGCGTTGATGACGCTTTATGGAGTGGAGAATTAATGACTACGCTTACCACCAATGTAGGTAGCGGGTTGTTTGATATCGGTCACCTTTTTGGAGCTTCCGGCGGTGGCGGTATGGCAGGATGTATAGGATGTGTATGCAGCGATGATACAGCGCTTGACAGTGATGGAATTCCATCAAATTATAAAGGTGCAGGATTTACTTCTCCATCCGATGCGGTTCCTCAGGGAGATTCATTTGATATAGATTATGTAGCTCACGAAATGGGGCACCAGTTTGGAGGAAATCATACGTTTTCACACAACTCTGAAGATTCTGGGGCCAATGTTGAACCGGGAGGAGGAACCACTATTATGGCCTATGCGGGAATTACCAACGATAATGTTCAAATGGTGAGCAATCCTTATTTCCATTATAAAAGTATCGACCAGATCATGACCAATATGGAAGGGAAAGCAGGATGTGGTACATCAGTGGAAATTGACAATAATACTGCACCAGCTATTTCTCCGATTGCATCTTACACTATTCCTAAGGGAACAGCTTACTATCTGGAAGCTAATGCAGTAGATGCTGAGAATGATCCTGTAAAATATACCTGGGAGCAAAATGATAGTGTAGGTGGCGGAACTACGATTTCCGGAGACACCGGCTGGGGGTATAATTCCCAGGGAGCTTTGACCAGATCTTACACAGGAACAGCCAGTGGAAGAAGATATTTCCCTAAAATGGAAACCGTAATGAGCGGTTCATTGACCAACAAACAGGACTGGGAAACGGTTTCTTATATTCCACGAACGCTTAGATACGCTGTCACCGTAAGAGATGAAAACCCTCAACGGCCAATGCATTCCTCTTCAGATGTAACACTGACAGTAGGAAGTGAAGGACCATTTAAATTTAATGGAATTACAGCTGCTACCGTACTGTATAACAACTCATCCAATACCATCAATTGGGATGCTGCCAATACAAACAATGCGCCTTATAATGTGGCCAATGTAAAAATAGATTATACAGCGGATAACGGGATCACGTGGACAGATCTTGCAGCCTCAGTACCTAATACAGGAAGCTATGCAGTACAGATGCCTGCTAATCTTACCGGTGCCGTTAAACTAAGAATATCTGCACTTGGAAACGTGTTTTATGCCGTATCTCCTGCCGTTAATGTAGGAACAGCTCCTACATCAGCTGCTGCAGCCCCTACGGGAGTTTCTTCTATAGGCAAGGAAGTTTTCAAAACAACAGCCAGAATATCATGGAACAGCGTACCTGGAGCCAATACCTATTCTGTCAATTACAGAAAACAGGGTGAAACCAATTGGCAAAATACAACAAGCCCAACGAGTTCTGTGGTATTGAGCAATCTTGAAGATGAAAAGAATTATGAAGTACAGGTAGCAGCGGTTGTCAATAGCGTACCGGGTACTTTCTCTGCTAATTATGCTTTTAAAACTAAAGGTCTAACAACAGGAGTAGATTATTGTATCCTTAATTCAGGGGTATCAAATTATTCTGCTATAAGAAGAGTGCGGGTAGCCAATATCGATTACGATGATCCTACCTACAGAACGTATAAAGATCTTAGTGAGGACCTGACAAAAACGGTTAACCTGACTAAAGGCACTCAATATACTTTCAAGCCCACAATCCGTTCATCAACCGGGTATGGATCCAATAGACCTGTAAACATTTCTGTATGGATCGATTATAACAGAAACGGAACATTTGAAGATTCTGAAAGGGTAGGACAAACTGCCGGAAATTCTCCTGCAGGTGCCTCATCTATCAATTATGGAGATATTATTTTCACAGTACCTGCTACAGCGTATGCTGGAGATAAATTATTAAGAATGAGAGTGGTTGCTAAATATGGAACCGGAGCATTAGCCGGGATTTGTGGTGAAATTTCAAGTGGAGCAGGCGGTATTATGGATCTTCCTGTGAAGATCACAAGCGGACTGGCTGTCAGTGAAACCAAGACTACAAAATCAGAACTGTCCATTTATCCAAATCCTGCTGATACTTATGTAGAAGTGAAAAACATCAAAGGAAAAGCAGATTATAAGATTTACAGTGCAGACGGAAGACTGGCACTGGAAGGTAAACTGGAAGGACAGAAAATTAATGTGGCAGCATTGGTTAAAGGAGTGTACATCATTTCAATTACGAGCGAGACTGAAACTTACAGCACCAAGCTGATTAAGAAATAAAAAATGAAATGCTTCAGGTTGAAAGGCAGATTAATCACCTGTCCTGCCAATTGAGATAAGATTTCATGGTACCTTTTGTGAAGAAAGAGTCCGGTATTGCACCGGACTCTTTCTGTTTTTATATGTTTTTAGCCAATGGGTTCCCACAGCTGAATCTTGTTGCCCTCAAGATCAAGAATATGAAGGAATTTTCCATAATCATAAGTTTCAATACTGTCCAGGATTGTAACATTTTCTTTTTTCAACTCCTCTACCAAAGCTTCAAGGTTTTCCACTCTGTAGTTGATCATAAAATCTTTATCAGAAGGTTCGAAGTATTTTGTGTTTTCTGCAAAAGGAGCCCACTGAGTCAACCCTTTTTTGTTGGGGTCTTCACTTTCACGCCACTCAAAACTGGTTCCGTATGGACTTGTTTCAAGGCCAAGATGGGTTTTATACCATTCGTTCATTGCGCCCGGATCTTTTGATTTGAAAAGGATACCTCCGATTCCTGTTACTTTTTTCATGTCTATTTTTTTAACCGTTAGAATTAAGATAATGCGAAGCTGATTATTGCTTCCGTTTGTTTTCAAATATATGTAAAACTTTTCATCGGAATATTCTTTTCGTTTTAAATGATAAGCTTTTCAGGATGAAATAATGTAAATGATCATAAAATAAAAGGCTTAGGTTTAAGAAAAATACAATTCCGTGATTTACATACAACATTCGTGATTCTGCAAACATCCGCCTCCTGATTTATGCTGAATTTTGTGTTAATAAAAATCAACAATATGAAATTGAATCAGGTAAAATTAGGAAGCCAGGGTCTGATGATCCCCAATATCGGCCTTGGCTGCATGGGAATGACCGGTTTTGAAGGGGCCAATATGTATGGTGAAGCAGATGAAAGCGAAGCCATTGCCACCATCCACCGTTCCCTTGAATTAGGCGGAAACTTTCTGGATACCGCCGATCTTTACGGGCCTTTTAAAAATGAACAGCTTATCGCCAAAGCCATTGGAAATAACCGGGATCAGTACATTATCGCAACGAAATTCGGATGGGAAATAGATGATTCGGATAAAGTAACCTGGGCCATCAACGGAACCAAAGATTACGTGAAAAAAGCCGTGGAAAGATCGCTTAAAAATTTAAAAACAGATTATATCGATTTGTATTACATGCATCGCCTTGATAAAAATACCCCGATTGAAGAAACCGTTGGTGCTATGAGTGATCTTGTTAAGGAAGGAAAAGTGGGATATATCGGTTTGTCTGAAGTGTCTTCCGAAACCGTAAAAAGAGCACACGCCATTCATCCCGTTACTGCTGTACAGAGTGAATATTCTTTATTTGAAAGAACAGCAGAGGAAAAAGGAGTTTTAGCAACACTGAGAGAGCTGGGAATAGGTTTTGTAGCGTATTCACCATTGGGTCGTGGATTTTTGTCCGGTCAGATCCGTTCCATCGATGATCTTCCGGAGCATGATTTCCGAAGAGGAATTCCCCGTTTTCAGGAAGAATATTTTGATAAGAATATTGAACTTGTGAAAGCTGTAGAAAGCATGGCTGCAGAAAAGAATATCACTTCTTCACAGCTGGCTCTGGCCTGGATCATCAGTAAAGGCATCATCCCGATTCCCGGAACCAAGCGCAGAAAATACGTAGAACAGAATATTGAAGCAGCTGGAATTCAGTTAAGTGAAACTGATCTTTTAAAACTGGAAAGTATCGTACCTTTGGGAACAGATACAGGTGCTCCGTACGATGAGTTCAGCATGGGGCTTTTAGATTAAACCTTACATCATAAGCTATGAATACCATTCAGTCTGTTTCCGCTTTTCACCGCTTACTGTCGCTGCCGGAGCCCAAACATCCGCTGGTGAGTGTGATCAATTTATCCGAGAGTATATTTCTGGATGATGAAGTCTGGAAAGGTTTTGTCAACAGGTTTTATTGTGTTGCTCTGAAACGGGAATCAAAAGGAAAAGTGAGGTATGGCCAGCAGCATTATGACTACGATAAAGGAGTTCTGAGTTTTACTGCGCCCAATCAGGTGCAGTATCTCGACTTCCATAATATGGAGTGCGGTGCAGGATATCTGTTGATTTTCCATGAAGATTTTATATTGCGACACCCATTAGCCCAGACCATTTCCGGTTACGGATTCTTCTCTTATGCAGTGAATGAAGCTCTGCATTTATCTGAAGATGAAGAAACTAACCTGATTGAGGTTCTTCATAAAATTGATAAAGAATGCCAGCATATTGATCAGCATACCCAGGAAATTATTTTGTCACAAATTGATTTGTTGCTAAATTATTCCAATCGTTTCTACGAACGGCAGTTTATTACCCGAAAAAATGGCAACCAGCAGCTTCTGGCCAGATTTGAGAAGTTTCTGAATGATTATTTTGATCAGGAACAGTCTGCAGAAAAAGGACTTTTAACCGTACATCTCATTGCAGAAGCCATGAACTTTTCACCCAATTATCTGAGTGATCTTCTCCGGATTCAGACAGGCCAGAATACCCAGCAGCATATCCATGAAAAGCTCATCAGTAAAGCCAAAGAAAAGCTCTCTGCAACCGAATTGTCAGTGAGTGAAATCGCATATAGCTTAGGATTTGAGCACGCCCAGTCTTTCAGTACCTTATTTAAGAAGAAAACCAGAATGGCTCCTTTAGAATTCAGGGCAGGATTTCGTTTTAACTGATTGAAAAAAGTATTTTGAAGGAATTTACTGAAATGCTTACATTTGGGTTCTGCCTCTATGGCTAACCTGATCACGTATGAAAAAAAATATACCTGGCTTTTTCAAGTTCACCTTGCTTCCTTTATCACTTATCCTGATCTTCGGATGTGCAAAAGAGGAAAAAAAGCCTCAATCTACTGATAAAACCACATCAAATACAACAACAGTTACCAACTCTCAAAAGTCTGAACCCGTTGTTGAAACTAAAAAAGATCCCGCCGAATTTGTCCCGGAAGGCTATAAGATTTTTGATAAATCTTTTGGAGACTTAAATAAAGATGGGGCAGAAGACTGTATTCTCATTATCAAAAAAGTAGATCCGGCTAACATCATTACCGACGAATATCGCGGAAAACTCGACCGCAACCGCCGTGGAATTATTGTTCTTTTCAAAAAAGGACAAGGGTATGAGCTAGCTTCCAAAAATGAAACCTGTTTCTCCTCAGAAAACGAAGAAGGAGGCGTTTACTACGCACCCGAACTGGATGTTTACGCTGAAAAAGGAAAGCTGTACATTCACTACGCCCATGGCAGATATGGCTATTGGACCTATACTTTCAGATATGGAAGCTCAGATTTTGAACTGATCGGTTATGATGACAGCTCCAATACAGGTCCAAGAGTGAACAGTACAACCAGTATTAATTTTTTAACCGGAAAACAGCTTGATAAAAGCAACGTCAATGAAGGCGCGGAAGGCGGTGACGAAGTATTTGAAGACAGCTGGAAAAAACTAAAAACCACAAAACTGATGACCCTTTCGGAGATCAAGGATTTTGATGAGCTGGATTTTTATGATTAAAGCAGATATCAGACGCTAGATATCAGATTTCAGACACGAGACTTTTAGATTAAGGTTGAGATGGTGATGGAAGATGTCAATGGTGAATTTTGCTTCGCAAGTGAATAGTGAAAGATATACTCAAGAACCAAGATATCAGACATCAGATTTCAGACATCAGAACTTTAGATTAAAGTTGGGCTTCAAAACCTTTAAGCTTCAAAATATGTATTAGGCTACTTTTAACCTTGCTGAAATCTTTGATTTTGTTGCGCCTTACCTATTCACATCTGGAAAAACCTTGCGTCCTTGCGTGTATCCAAAATTCCATCTGCTTATCTAAGCATCTAAACAATGGTCGGATTAACTTATTTATTACGAACCAACAACCAACTGCATTATTTTAACGAGTAACTGACAACCAGCAACTGATAACCAGCGTAGCTACAACCTCACACTCATATCCTGCACCTCTTCAGCCGAAAAACCATAGATCTGCGGCGTTTTCACATCCAGAAGATTAAGATAAATATACAATTCGCCTCTGTGGTGGATCTCATGTTCTATCATGGCCCTCAGCCATTTCCAGATAGAAATTTCATTCCCAGGAGGTGTAAGGCATTTCCGGTTCAGGTCTTCATCAGAAAGTCCGCTGATGACTTCTATGGTTTGTCGATGCATTTCATTAAAGAAAGCAAGGATATTGTCATAGCCGTCTGCCAGCTCCTTTCCACAACCCTGGTAAGCACTTTTACTTCCTGAAATGGTTTCCCCATACATATACCTTTCGATGGCAGCAATATGCCGGATCTGATCGCCGATGGTAAATTTTCCCGGTTTATAGGAAAAATCAAGATGCTCCGGCGGAACAACTTCAATAAGCCGAAGCGTTCTGGCCCGTACTTTTTCATAATAATCAATAAATGACTGTACAGAAGTGATTTCCATGACTCGATCTTTTGATCCTGTAAATTATTGAAAATTCAGGGACGGGCAAAAACATTTCAGACTATTTTGTGTTAAAACTTAATGACTGGTGAAAAATTCCAGCATCGTAGCCAGTGCGGTTTCAGAATGCATCTTATCACCGTTTTCCAATGATTCTCTGGTGGCTTCAGCAGCTCTTTTTTGCATCTGATGCTCATAATGGGAAATAGCTTCCTGCAATGTGCTGAACTGATCGGATGTCAGACACTGACTGAGTTCTAAAGCATCCAACATCGCCATATTGGCACCTTCTCCTGCAAAAGGAGGCATCACATGGGCGGCATCACCAAGCAAAGTCAGATTAGGCTGAGTTTCCCATGTCTGATCCAGAGGCATCGAATAGATAGGCCGCGGAATAAAAGGCACCGAAGCATTTTCGAAAAGCTCGTACCAGATGCTGTTCCATTCGGGGTACTCGTTTTTAAACCATTCCAGGATCTGCTTTTGATCAGAAAAATCAAGCTCGCTTTCCTTTGCCCAATTTTCATCTGTTCTGAAACTGGCATAAAATCCAAGATCCCCGCTTCCTTTCTGACCCAGCAGAATGTTTTTATTATTTCCGAAAGCCATTATTTTACCGTCTTTGATCAGTTCTTTAACATGAGGAGCGGATTTTTCAGCATTGGGAACATTTCCTTCAAGCATTAAAATTCCGGAATAGATCGGTTTCAGGTCTGTAAGATAAGGGCGGATTTTTGAATTAGCGCCATCCGCTGCAATCACAATGTCTGCATAGGCCGGGGAACTGTTTTTAAAATGTAAAAGCCAGCCTCCGTTTTGCGCTTCCATCGAAAGAAAATGACGGTCCCATACCACGGTTTCCGGTTTTAAAGAATCCAGAAGCATATTTCTTAACGGTCCACGATCAATTTCAGGACGGAAATGTTGATTCCCGAAATCCTCATCAGGTTTTGTCTCATGGTCACTGTAAATTATTTCTGCATGCTCATTCACGATCAGTGTTTTGTCTGCGCCGGGACGGTAATTCTGTTTAAATTCTTCCAGCAGTTCTGCTCCGCGTAGAGCGTCCATTCCAGAGCCTTCATGCATATCGAGCGGAGAGCCCTGTACTCTTGCATTTTTATTGAGATCTCTTTCATATACTTTTACGTCAGCACCCTTAAGCTGTAAAAGTCTGGCCAGCGTCAACCCTCCGGGACCGCCGCCTACTATAGCGATTGATTTATTTTCTAGTAGCATTGTAATTTGTTTTACTAATGCAAAATTATTTCTGTTTCAATACAGATAATAGTATAAATCGGTCATTTTTGTTTTTGGATAATTCTTTTGGAGCCACGCCGGAAAATTTTTTGATTTCTTTGATGAAATGGGTTTGATCCGCAAAATTAAGTTCCGGAAACAGCTTACCCTCAGCAATATGTTCCAAAGATGCTCTGAAACGAAGAATGGTTGAATAAGCTTTTAAAGAAAGTCCAAACTGCTGATTGAAATAACGGTTGATCTGTCTGCTGCTCCAGTCTGTCTGTTCCGAAAGTTCCTTTACACTCATCTCTCCGTTTGATGAATAGATAAGGTCAAAAAGCTTACGTTTTCTTTCATCGACGGTTTCCGGGAGAAGCTCCGTTACAATTTGAACTATTTTTTTTGTGAATGTTTCGAGGTCTTTGAGATGATCTGCCGTGAAATTCCAAAAGTTATCCGGAAGAACTCTTGCCGTATTGAGCAGATCTGCAATGGAGGTTTTTAAAATATATTCAACAGCTATAGGTCTGAAGCTGATGACATAGGCTATAGTTCCCGGTGGAATTTCTCTTTGTTCCGGTGCCGTTTCCAGTCCGATAAGAAAGACATGGAAAGGATTATTAGGGCCGGAACGCATAAAAAACAGATCGACCCTTCCGTCAGGCATTACCACAACTTCTTTGGCTATATCTGTCGGATTATGAAACATACCGATGTTTTCTACAAAGTTGCTCAGAGATGGATCAGGCTTGATAAATTGGCAGTAGAATTCATTGTTCATAGAATGGCAGTCCGGTATTTCAAAAGAGAAAATTACGAAAAAACTGTCATTGAAAAGAATAATTCTGTACGAAGACTTATTTTAAGTGAAATTTATTATGCAAAAACAAGACTCTCTTCGTTAACCAATCCAAAAGAGCTGGCAGTGAAGTAAAAACAGCCTCAAAAATAATATCTGAGGCTGCTCCATAAGGTTTAGCGGCAATCCGCATTGACAGGATTAAGGATATAATCTTTGTCTTGTGGAGGTTTTACAAAATAGGAAGTTCCGTAAGCATTTCCGGGACGGAAAAAATCTGTAGAAACAACCTGCGCGCCACTGCTGAAGGCTGCTTTTGAGCGGGTAAGATCATTGGTCTTGGCTTCATAAGTTTCAATATCGGCCCTTGTCCGTACCATAAAACCCTGTTTCACCAAAGCTTGTATTTCCTGTTGCCTGACTATCGCATTATCTTTTAAAATAAAAGCGGCAAAACTGTCCTCCGGTTCACTTTCCATGAACATGACTCTTTTTTCCAGAGAGCCGTTGATCAGATAAGGACTGTTTTTGGTAGATTGGGTTCCTGCACTTCCCGGCAGCAGCATGAATATGAATTTTCCTCTGCTGTTTTCTGCTTTTGGCCAGTTATGATGTAAGACGGCCTGTTGAAGAGTAGAAAATTGGCCCTGTACTTCTTTGGGAGTAATGATTTTATCTTTTCCCAGATACTGTAGGATTTCCAGATCCAGATCATCATATGCTTTTTGAGTAAAAGGCAAAACCTGAGTAGAATTTGGAAAAATAGGAAACCCCGAATCTTTCGCTTCCACCATAATAAATAAGGTCGTATGTTGAGGATGCTGATCAGACCATTGCCGCAGTTCCTTGAGAGCATCTTTTAATGTAGGATAATGAGACCTGAAATCAATATCTGCCATGTGCAGAAGTTTAAAACCCGGTTGGTCAAGATCTTTGGTATTGTGAGATGCCAGATCTTTTACTCCTTGCTCTTTTAAAATACGGTAAGATGCAGGATGATCAAAGCGGCCGCCATCCGGATCATAATAAACATCCAGTTCAAGGCTGCGGAGATTGGCATTAAGCTGCTCTGTAAAACCGGGATGATTATAATTGAGAGCTTCTGTAAAATCCATTCCATTAGGATGATATTCCTGGAATTTAGCTTTTTGCTCAGCGGACATTCCGGAGTCATATTTTTGGATTAAATTTTTGAGAATTGGGGCTGCCAGATCCAGTACTTTTGGGTCTACCGGTTCGGCATAGGAATTATGGGTTCCCAAAACCTGTAGTTGGTTGATTTTAATGTTTTTACATTTTTCCTGGGCATGGAATATCGAGGCTGCAGCTACTGCAGCAGTGTACATATACTTTTTCATAAAGTGGAAGGTTATATTGTAATTAAAAATTGAAATTAACGCCAAGCTGGCCTCTGATCCCTGAATAGGAAAGGTTTTCTACTCTGGATTTTGTCCCCATATAATATCGGTTGGGTTCATTGAAAATATTATTCAGTTCTGCAAACAGTCTTATGTTTTTACTGATACTGTACGACGTAGAGGCATCTACTGTAAAGTTTTTATCAAAATGCTGATAATGATCCGGGCCGGCAGCTGTTCTTATTTCGCTGACGTAATCGCCCTTGTAATTTCCAGCCAGACGGATCATGAGTTTACTGGTTTCGAAAAATAATATGGTGTTAAAAATATGCTTGGCCTGATTAGGAATGGTCGTTTTCATTGTTCCGGTTTGTTTTCCGTTTTCATAGACCGGCATTTTCACTTCCGAAGCGATATACGTGTAATTGCCCTCAAAACCGAAGTATTTCAGAATACCGGGCAGCCGTTCAAATCGTTTGGAAATCCCGACTTCAAAACCGTAGAGTTTTGCTCCCTCTAAATTTTTGGGAGTGGTAAAGGTGTAAGGAAGCCCATTGACATTCAGAATAGACTGGTCTTTGTAGATAAGGTCCGTAATGTCTTTATAAAAAGCTCCGGCGGTGACAAGATCCAGTTTTCCGAAATAGTTTTCAAACATCAGATCAAAATTATTCGAAAAAGTAGGATTCAGCTGGGTATTTCCCTGAGTGACCGTATTGGAAAGATCATTGACAATAGTTCCCGGGTTGAGGTCATTAAAATCAGGTCTGGCAAAAGATCTTGTATAGGCAGCCCTCAGTATCCGGTCTTTGTTCAGTTTCCATTTCATATTGATCATCGGCAGAAATATATTGTACTTTTTCCCGTCTTTGATATCCTCGGTCACAGTTCCTGTCTTATCTGAAACCACTTTCTTACCGTAAAAGGAAATATCATTGTATTCATTTCTTATACCGCCGAGCAGTTGCAGGTTTTCACTAATTCGCCAGGTTCCCATCATATAGGCAGACCATACATTTTCTGTTCCCCGGTAGGAGCTGGTCATATTGGAATTGCTGTTCTTTCCGCTTACCTGCTGAAGTCCCAGGCTGTTTTGGGTATCTGTGTTATAAAACTGATCGATTTGTCCGTTGGTAATCTGGTTGATCATCACCGATTGATAAGGATTGCCGAGAGGATTCATAAAACCTCCTTTGAATGGAAAAGGAGTTTGGTCAAACTGGCTCATATAACTTACCGGAGATCCCGGAATGCCCAGTGCTGATTTTGGCATCCATACCAATACAGCGGCATCTACTACTTTTTCTTTATTATTGAATTTGGTTCCGAACTGGAGTTTAAAATCCTCTGAAACGGTGTATTTCAGATCGATCTGGCCCCGCAGATCCGTTTCACTGTTACGGTTCTGGCTAAGAATCACCTGATTCAGTTTTAGCTGGCTGGCGGAAACCGGGCTTTGATGATGAGGTAAGGTAAAGTCTGACGGATCACCTGTTCCGCCGGGAGCATCCATGGCAAAATATTTTCTGCCATCCGAAGCCAGATTTCCATAAGTCATAGGCTGTACAAAATTGACGATAGGGTAGCCTCTGTCATGGTCTTCCAGATTCTCCGGAGAATTGAATTTAAAGCTTGATCTGGCTTTAGACAAAGACCAGTCTATTTCCAAACGCTGGCCAACCTGATGATTTCCACCTAACTGCATGGAATACAAATCGGTAAGATAATCGGCATGTCTTGCCTGTAAAGTAACATTTTTAGCATCAAAATTAAAATAGGTTTCCCGGACAGACTGTTCATCTTTGTATTGGCTGTACAGTCCTTTGAAGTACAGCTTGTTTTTACTGTTGATATCATAGTCCATCGCGTAATTGAAGCCCAGAGTTCTCCTGTCCGCTAAATAATCACGAAGCTGTAACTGATTGATGGAATAGGATGCCGTCTGGTCTGCCAAACCATAATTGAAAATATTCCGCATCTGATCTATAGCGCTGGACCGTTGCCATATCACAGCAGAAGAAATAAATTTCAGCTTTTCCGTAATTTTATTTCCATACACAATAGAAGAGTTAAACGTCGGGGATTTGGACATATTGACATATCCGGTAGCCGTACTTATGGCCAGTGTTTCTTTGTTGGGAGATGTTTTTGTAATGAAATCTACGTTTCCGCCTATAGCATCGCCGTCAAGATCAGGAGTCAGTGCTTTTGATAAGCGTACACTCTGTATAAGTTCAGAGGGGAAGATATCCATCTGGACACCTCTGTTTGCATTATCACCACTGGCACTAGGCATTCTGCTGCCATTTAACGTGGAGGAGGTCCATTGAACAGGTGTCCCTCTTACGGCTACAAAACGTCCTTCTCCCATATCCCTTTCGATAGAGACTCCCTGCATACGCTGTACGGCATCTGCAGCATTACGGTCTGGTAATTTACCGATAGCATCCGCGCTCAGAACTTCCGTTATGGTATTGGAATTTTTCTTCATGGTAATAGCCCGTGCCTGTGACGCTTTATAGGCGCTGCTGATGACTACTTCCTGAATCGCATTCTCTTTTGCTTTTTTTTCTCCTAAGCTGATTAAACCAAGATCAATGGTCTTCTTATCAACGATTGTAAATGGTAAATAGAAGGTTTCGTAGCCTGTATACTCCACGATCAACCTGTAATTTCCATCCGGAATATTGCTCAGTACAAAAGAACCGTCTGTATTCGACGTTATTTTTTCTGCTTTATTCTCTATATAAACTAAAGCATTGGGCAGGTTTCCCTGCTGGTCTACTACAACGCCGTGTACTGTCGTTTGAGCCATTGCAAAGCCTCCCAGAAAAAAGCCTGCTGCAGTGGTTAAAAAAAATCTTCTTCGTAACATTTTCTAAATTTTGCACAAAGATGTTTTCCCTGAGAAAGAATTCAGTTCATTTAAATTTTACCAGACTTATTTAAAATGAAACATTATTTAATGTGTTTATTATCAATTGATTATGTTTGTTAAATAATTGTAATATACCATTTTGCCGTTATAAGATATGATCTGTTGGAAGGCAGTTGAATTCTTTTTTAAAATATTTATAAAAGGTAGATTTAGACTTAAAGCCACATTGATAAGCCAGATCTGTAACATTAGAACCGGGCTCTTCTTCCTGCATCCGTTTGAACCGTAAAACCCGGTTGCGGTTGGTATATTCGTGAAAGTTGGAAGAAAGGTACTGACTGAATGTAATGGTAAGATCCGTTCTGGAAACAGATAATGACTGAGAAAGCTGATCCAGGGTAAAGTCTTCATCCAGATAGATCATACTTTGGTCGTAAAATTCATCTATTGAGGATTTTACTTTTTCAAAGTCTATTTTAGAAAGGTCTCTGTACAGGTATTTTTCCTTAAATGCAGCCTCTTCAATGACTTCAGATACTTCTTTTTTCTGCTGTTCGTGGTACGTTAAAACATAAACGTACAGTATCCAGGCAAACTGGATGAGAAATGAAAGGTTATACATTTTTTGAAACAGAAGAATATCCAAACCTAATTGATAGCTGGACCAGAAAGTCAAAACGCTCAATAGTACAAAAGATAAAAACAGCCTGAACTTTTTAATGAATGGATTTTCGATCTTTTTTTGATATACTGACAATACAACGATACAGATTATCAGACTTCCGATCCAATAGTGAATATAATAATTGGCAAAATACTTAGTGTACCAACTAATAATTACATCTCCCTCTCTGTACCCAAATAGCTTTGCCGACAATCCAAAAGTATGGATAAGAACGATCAGAGATAAAGGATAGAGCAGGTATTTGAGTTTATCCCTGTGCCTGAAATTAATCAGATAAAAAGTAATGTACAGGAATATCAAACCTTTAAAAACCCTCAGACTGCCCGGTATTTCATAAAGAACAGATTCATACCCGAATCTTTGAATGATGAAATATTCGTATCCCATATCCGTTACTACCGTCACAATGTAGAGCAACAGCATATTGTGAAAAGACTTTCTGTTCTTCGCAAGACAGAGTAAGACAGCTAGCGTAATTACAGCCTGCAGGATGACAACCATTAAAATGTACAACATAGCCAGTTTATATTTGCCCAAAATTATCAATAAACGGGAAGTCTGTTTTTAACGGATCATTAAATTTTTGGTATTTTTATGAAAAGTTTTCTGTGATTAATGGGGGGGGATACGTTTTCACTCAGTCAATATTTAGTTTTGAATTAAAAAAGTAAACAACCGGTATGAAATTAAAATTAGGCATTCTGGATCAGTCTCCAACTGTAAAAGGAGGAACTTCTCTACAAGCCTTAAAGAACAGTATTGATCTTGCCGTATTTGCAGATGAAGCAGGTTTTCATAGCATCATCTATTCCGAACATCATGGCGTAGAAGCCTATGGAAGTTCAAGTCCTGAGATTCTTTCTGCAGTGGTATTAAGTAAGACAAAACGCATCAAAGTAGGCACGGGAGGCATTATGATGAAGAATTATTCGGCCTACAAGATCGCGGAATGGACCAAAATGCTGGGAAGTCTGTATCCTGAGCGTTTCATTCTGGGCTTGGGCAAAGCGCCGGGAGGTCTAAAAGATGCTGTTTCCGCTCTTAATAATCACAGACCTGTTATTCTATCCAGTCAGGAAACCAAACTTGAAGAAATCATTCAGTATATCAAAGAAGAAAAAGGTATCTATGACGGGCTTATTGCTCAACCTACAGATGTTACCCTCCTTCCCGAAATCCTTTGGCTGGGTTCCGGGATTCAGTCTGCTACAGAAGCTGCAAAACATGGAGTAGGGTATTCCTATGCAGATTTTATGAGAAACGGGCCGGGCGTGGAAAGTACAGAAACCTATTTAAGAGAATTTGATAAAAACCAGTACAGTTCTGCTCCTTCACTGCAGGTCGCTGTTGCGGTATCCGTCGCGGAAGATCTGAAATCTGCCCGGTACAATGCATACGGAATGGCTTATCAGTTTCTGCAGGCTAGACATATTCAGGCTCCGGAAGCACTTCTTCCCACCGAAACCATTGAAAAGAGAATCCTGGGAACTGAAGATGAGGAAGAATTCTTTAAAATCCTGGATCATATTATTCTGGATACGCCCGGAAATATTTCAGAAAGACTTCGGGAGAAGGCTGAAGAGTATCATACAGATGAACTTTTGCTCCTTTGTAATATGTATCGGGAAACAGACCGTCTGAATACCTATAAAAGTATTATATTGGCCCATTAATAATCACATCCTTCTTATGAGCTACAGTATCCAGTTATTCACCGTTGAAACAAAAGAAAAAGAGCAGGCAGCCAATGACGACAGCTTTTTTGACCGGGAAGAAAATCTTGCCCCTTTTACAGAAAAACAGATGGCAGGGTTAAAAGAACGTCTTTTAAAATACAAATTTGAACTGGCCAAAGAAGATGATTTCGGACTTCATTTCAGTCATCCGGATGAAGATTTTGGAAATGTTTTACTGACGGATAAAGGGTTGTATTTCAACGCGAATTTAAGTGAAAGCTCCATTTTCGAAGTGGGAATGACAGCATCTGAATTTACCGATACCGGCGAATTTGCAAAGTATGATCCACAGAATGAAGGCTGGGAAGAATTTTAAACACTGAGGTTTCAAATTATAACGTTGGTTAACTGAAACACCACCATGATAAAATACATGAGGTAAATTTTCCTTTTAGCGATCATTCCATTGAAGCAAATTAAAAAACTACTGGTTACTTTTTGTCAGATAATTTTTTAAAATTCTGGAAAGTTTCTGTAACTCCTTCAGGCTTTTCATTGGTAAAAATATCCGATTCTGAAACCCGTTCAAAGGTTTCGGCAGTTCCGGAAGCGATGGCATGAGGGAGATTTTCATTTTTCAACATATCGGCCAGCCCTTTCATTTCATCAATCCTTCTTGAAATATGCTGTGGATAGGTAGGTGTTGTTTTAATGAGATCCTGATAGGTTCCGGGGAGAAATGCCTGAAGACTTTCATTCAGTTCATCTAGGATTCCGAAGTGAGCTGCTGCGGTCATAGTTTCAAAAAACAGAGCATTCATCCCTTTATTCACCATAGAAAATAAGAGTTTGTAAGCGGATGCTGCTTCTATTTTTTCACCGGCATCCTTAATTTTAAAAACGGACGCAAATAAATTGATAAACAGATGCCTGTAAGGGCCACTCACCAAGAAAACAGCATGATCCGGAACGTCCCTGGAAGCGCCCATTACTGCTCCGTTAACAAAAGGAACATCTACAGCCGAAAATAGTTTTTCAATGGATGAGGCCAGAGCAGGAGTATTAGAGTTCAAATCCACGTAGAGAGGACGGTTTGAAGTTGTTTTCAGACAGGAAATAAAATGTTCTGCCATCGTGAGGCTTCCTTCCGGTTTGGTAAGTGCAAGGACAACATCTGCCTGTTCAATGGCATCCTGAAGATAATGCTTATCTGTAATTCCTGAATTTTGTATATTTTCCAATGTTCTTGACGATCTTCCTTCTCCCGCAGTGATGACTTTAAAATCATGGCGTATAAGTACTTTGGCTATTTGGGTTCCCATATCTCCGGGAAACAGAACAGCAATGACAGGCTGGGTTTTCAATATAGATAATTTTTGAAATGATGAATAGTTTGAAAATACAAATTTCTTCATTTTTTTCAAGCTGTTATGGATATTGTTTCGATGGTAATTATTGATAAAACCGATTAATAAAGGAAAGTGTTCCGGATTTTGCTTAATTTTGACTGTTGCTGCAGTCCTTTATTATCATGAATAAGTCCACAATAAATCAATATTTCCATTCCTTATTTGACATCAAAGAAGAAGTGGTAGAAAAAATCACTGAGACATTCAATCCATTTGAATTA
Organism: Chryseobacterium sp. OV279; assembly: GCF_900128945.1. GTDB lineage: Bacteria > Bacteroidota > Bacteroidia > Flavobacteriales > Weeksellaceae > Chryseobacterium. Next base: position 38,676 of record NZ_FQUD01000003.1, read on the forward strand.
AGAGCGAATGAAGTTGTCTTGCATAAAGATGAGGTCAGTACCAGAACATTTTTCCTGGAAAAAGGCTACGTACGTTCCTTTATTCTGAATGAGGACAATGAAGAAATTACAACTAATATTTATGTGGCACCGTGTTTTGTGAATGACTTTCTGTCGTTCTTCAGACAGCAGCCTGCAAAGGAAACCTATCAGACCATGACGGCCTGTTCTTTCTGGGAAACGAGCCTCGAAAATGTGCAGCATAATTTTCATAACATCCCGGAATTCAGAGAATTTAGCAGACTTCTTTTCGTTCTGAATTATTACAGCATCCACGACCGGCTGATTGAAATGGCCAGTCAGAAAGCTTCCACACGGTATTCTAATCTGATGAAAAAGCATCCGGATATTTTCCAGCATGTACCATTGAAAGTTATCGCTTCTTATCTTGGAATTAAAGACAGTTCACTGAGCAGGATCAGAAGAGACATCAATAAAATGTAACCCAAGGCGTTTGAGAACCGGTGGGTTTTAGGGTAAATGAGTTGCTGAGTCGTAATTGTTTAGCTAAGATCTGATATCTGACATCTTGCATCTTGGCTCTTAAATCTACCAATCACCATTGACATTTCTAACCTCAACCTAAAAAATCTCATGTCTCGTGTCTGAAATCTGATGTCTGATGTCTAGTATCTTGGTTCTTAAATCTATCTTCTAAACCTTTCCCTCAGCCTTGGTCTGAAAATTCAATTTCTTCGCATTTGTCAAGTGATTTATTCAAATTTGAAAGCCATCTTTGTTAAAAATAAATTTATGACTAAGAAACATATTGTAGTGGCCGGATTGGGCGGAGTAGGAGGATATTTTGGTTTTAAGATCAATCAGGAAAACGAAGTTTCCGGAAAATATAAAGTCACTTTCATTGCAAGAGGTGAAACGTATCAGAAAGTAAAGGAAAATGGTTTGGTACTTCTTTCTCCCGAACATTCTGTAAATCATACACATCCTGATGCTATCTTACAGAATATTAGTGATGTAAAAGATCCGGATTTGGTGTTGATCTGTGTAAAAGAATATGATCTGGAAAATATCTGTCATCAGCTTAAGGATGTCATCAGTAAGGACACCATCTTGCTTCCTATGATGAACGGCGCAGATATTTATGAAAGAATAAGAAAAATAATTCCCGATAATATCATTCTGCCCACATGTCTTTATGTGGCTTCTCATATTAAAGAGAAAGGAGTGGTAGAGCACAAAGGAAAAACAGGAAAGATGATCGTAGGCAGAGATCCTCAGCATTTTTCTGGGGATATAAACTGGATCGTAGATCTGCTGAAAGAAAGCAAAATCGACTTTGATTTTAAAGATAACTCACTGAACGATATCTGGACCAAATATATTTTCATCGCCAGTTTCGGCTTGGTAACAGCGAAACATAATTCTTCTATCGGAAAAGTAGGTACGGATGACGGGCAGAGACATGAAGCTTCTGAGATTATGAAAGAAATAAAAATGATTGCTGATCAAAAGGGAATAGTACTGGATGAAGATATCATTCAGAAAACCTTTGACAAAGCAGCAACATTTCCTTTCGAAACACCTACCTCTTTACAACTCGACGTGAATTCCGGTAAAGAAAATAATGAACTGGAACTGTTGGGTGGTGCCGTTTTGAATTTCGGAAAGGAATTAGGCATAGACACGCCTTTTACCCGGAAAATATATGATGAGATATTGTCAATGTAATTGCAATAATTAAAAACAGAACAGGAGGTTGGGTGCTAAACTGGATGTTCCAAATAATGTACTGTGAGAAAAAGAATACCTCCTGTCTGTCATTAAGAAATAGTATGTTATGGTTCTTTTGTAAAAGATTTAAATAGATCTAATCGGTAGTAAACACTTAGTCTCTGATTACTTTTTTAGAAACATTGGTTTTTCCTGTTTTGATTTCAATGATGTAAATTCCTTTTGCATACGGCGATAAATCTACAGGCTCATGATCGCTTTTGATAACACCGGCCTGGAGTTTTTTACCGGAAATATCATAAACGGTATAAGTGGACTGTCTTGGAGCATTGACTATTTGAGAAATGTCTTTAGTCACCGATGGTACTACAGCAATATCATCGTGCTGTTTTACGGTATCGCCGGTGCCCAAAACCTGTGTATATCCTGAAACAATAATAGAATAGTTTTGTGGAGCACTAGCTCCGGTTCCGTTTACCAAACTGCCTTTATTGGTGATTTCAATTCTATATTCCCGGCCGGCCGCAGGGGTCTGGATGACAACCTGTTCTACATTGTCTACTGTATTATCTCCTTTTGTGGCAGGGGTCATAGGACTTAATGCATTTAATTTCCAGGGTTCATAAGTACTACCAGTCACCACATCAATAATTCTTACATCTACATCATTCACTAATCTCGAGGTTCTGTCATTGTGAGCACCGGCATATGTTATATTGGCTGGAACTGCATAAGCCGGGTCAACCCATGAAACAGTTACTTTTAATGGTTCACTTCCTGAAGCGAGAACTCTTTTTTTGTTAGGTGTACCACTGGTTAAAGTTTCATTATTAAACAAAACGCTGTTGTTTGATTTACCCACTAATAATTCTGCCCCTTTTTTAGCATCAATGAATCCCCAGCCGAAATGTGGATCCGGTCCTACATTTCCTGCTTCCAATGCGGAATGTACCATTAGTGTTTTAGCAGAGGCTGCATTAAGTTCAGCACCGTTGAAAAGCTGCTTATTGATCTGGGTCCAGAGTCCGATAATTCCGGTAACCACCGGCCCGGAAAAAGAAGTTCCGCTGCCTACGGTAAGTTGTTGGCTGCCAGTAGTATCTTCTGCGGTGGCAGCACTGCCAACGTTTGTGCCAACAGCGGTGATGTCAGGCTTTACAGCACCGTCATCCCTTGGACCTGCGCTGCTGTAATCGGAATGTATCACATCTGTTGCAGCAGTGTATCTTCCATCATTGGTCGTAATAATATCAGTTGCGCCCACCACAATAATATTTTTACCTAAAGAACCCGGACCAATACAGTCATATCCTAAACCACAATTTGTTGGTGGAAGCGTATCCGTTGCTGCAAATTGAGTTGGAGTAGCAGTAGCGTAATAGTATTTTGGAAATGTTGAAGTTCCGGGATAAGTAGGACCAAATCCATAACTGTTTCCAGCTGATTTTACAATAATATATGATGGATTGGTGTAGACAATTTGGTCATAACTTTGATCTTCTTCAAGATATGAACCTTGAAGGTCATACGATGTAGATGGGCTCGTAAAGCTGCTTCGCCATACCCATGCATTTACTCCGTTGACTTTTTCCAGATTCCAGCCAGGATTGGTTCCGTAAGAGTGGTTGGATATTTTGGGTTGGGCAGTTAGTATTTTTTGAAAAACAGTACTTGTGGAAGTATCGCCGGGTAGTGTAGTTGTCGCGAAAGCATAAGAATCTATCGTGGAATTCTTGGCAATTCCCTGAAAATTAATGGTTCTGGTACTGCCATTGGTAAAAGTTACCGTTTGGCTGTATGGTTTTGCTCCAATGAATCCTGCAACTGAAGTGGCATGACCCCCATAGTTCATGGTTGATGCTTCTTTATTGGTAATTCTGTTGGGGATATTGTCAAAAAACACATGCCCGGCAAATACTCTACCCGAATTGTCAACCTCTCCACCATCAAAAATGGTAAATTTTATATTTTCCCCGTTAAAAGTTCCCGTAAGCCCGTTTACGGTTCCATTTTGGAGAAAATCAGAATTGGAATTCTTGATCTGATCACCGTCATGAGTCTGAAGAAAATAGGGTCTTCCGTCCGGTAGAAAACCAGCCAATTTGCTCTTCTTTTCTTCTATTTCTTTCTGGATCTTCGGGGTTTTTTCCTTTGATCCATATTCCTTTGAAATAAATGCATCAAATTTTTCGGAATTCTCTTTATTTTTTCTTTCAAATTGTTTTTTAAGTGCCTCATTATCTTGTGCAGCGGCAAAAAAAGTCATTAGCGCACTGATTAGGAGTAATTGTTTTTTCATATCCAATAGGTTTTTTAATTCTAAGTATCAAAAATTGACAGTGCAATTAAAAAAACTTTAATAAGTATATGAAAAGAACAGTATTAAAAACTTGTTAACTGTTTTGAAAATATTCCATTTATTTTGTTAGCTTTAAAAAAAACAATGATTTGTAAATCAATGTTTTAGTTTTGATAAAGTGTTAATTGTGTGATCATTCAAAGTGAACGTTATTCGTGATGTAAAAAGTGTTGACGGTCAAATAGAATTTCATCTGTTTCACGATGGTCAGGATCATCTACGCAGCAGTCTACAGGACAGACTGTTTTGCACTGTGGCTCTTCATGAAAGCCTTTACATTCCGTACATTTTCCGGGTACAATATAATAAACATCATCTGAATAGGCTTGTTGATAGGCACTTGCCTCGGCCTCCGTTCCGTCCGGAAAGACCACTTTTCCGGAAAGTTTTGTTTTATCCTGCCAACGCCAGTCGATGGCGCCTTCATAAATAGCTGAGTTGGGACATTCAGGTTCGCAGGCCCCGCAGTTGATGCAGTCATCCGTTATTCTAATAGCCATAAGTATTTTGATTTTACAGATTTATTTGAAAAAAAGGGATTTCCGTTGGTTTACGGCCCTGGAAATCCCTCCGTCTAAACATAATTTAAATGAAAAAAACAGTTGGCTTTAAGCATTGATCAGATCGTTGCTCAAGCAGTCTTCTTTATACTTTTACTGAATTAATTTTGTGCAATTTCTATGGAAAGTCCGTCCATTGCAGCAGTGAGCTGAATCTGACAGGCCAGTCTGCTTGCAGGAGTCGTTGTAAAAAGTTCAGACAAAAGAGCTTCTTCCATATCTCCTTTTTCCGGCAACACTGCAATTTCATTCAGAATATAGCAGTGACAGGTTGCACACATGACCATTCCTCCGCACATGGCTTCCATAGGCAACTCGTAAGCCTTACAGATATCTTTAAGACTAAGGCCCATTTCCAGCGGACAGATCAGTTCATGGATATTTCCTTCCTGATCTTTTACGGTAATTGTAATTTCATCCTTCATTGTCATCTGTCAATTTTAATAGTTCTTATACTATAGTTTTATTAAATTCTTTCTATCCTTTTTGTGGTAGCGATGCTGATCAGTTTATCAAATTTATCGGCGTATAGAGAAGATATTTTAGTTGGGTCTTCATGATCAAATAATGCCGGTCTAATGACTGGAACGCTAAAAGGTAACGGCCATGCCCGAAGAGATTTAGCAACAACATCCATAGTATTGATGCCCTGCATCGCATGAAGCCCATCTGCCCAGCAAACCAGTCCAACCGTTTTATCCGTAAGGTAAGGCTGATAATGTCCTGAGGTAACTTCCAGCCAGTCCAGGCAGTTTTTCATCACTCCGGGAATGCTTCCATGATAGAGTGGGGCAAGCCAGAAGTGAATATCTGCTTCCAGAAACAGCTGAGTCATACGCTCTACTGCCAGCGGTGTTTTAGTAAGCGTAACATCAAATAGAGGAATCCCTGAATCAGCCAATGTGAAAATTTCACTACTGAACCCTGTTTGATGAAGCTTTTCTGCGAAATATTGCGAAATCCGACCGGAGGTGGATTCAGATCTTCTTTCCAGTGAGCCGTTAAATATAATTGCTTTCATGATGAGTTAACTTTTAAAAATTACTTTCGGCAGGCCTATTTCGCCATACATCAGGGTTTTAACCAATGGCTTCAGGAGGCCGGCAGCTAATAAATAGAGTGAAGGATCATGATCAGCTCTTGCTCTTACGACTACTTTCTGATTTTTATAGCATTTCAGATCTGCATACATCAGGCGGCGTTTCCAGAGATCCAGCAGGATAGTTTCCGCACTGTTTAAATCTGCATAAACAGCATACGGAGATAATTTTTCCATTAACATCATATACGCCCAGGGCGGAATAATAGCATCTGTAGAGCAGATTATTCCTACCGCTTTTTCATTGTACACAGAAAAATCTACGGCAGCAATTGATTCTTTAAACTCTTTCTCCTTCACAATCATTCCCATGAAAAGATGGTCCTTGATATCCAGTTCTACAATTTCTGTACTAGGTTTATAGTTTAAAAGATCAAGAGCAATGATTCCTGAGGCTTCTGCTTTATTGATGAAAATTTTCTGATCCATAATTGATTCTTTTGTTAAGATAAGGAGTTTCAAACTAAAAAGAGGAAATTATTAAACCCAAAAGAACTATAAGAAATAATCGTCCTGACAGTAACTTTCAGCTTCCTTATTCCAATCTCCAAATCCTAATTTTTTAACCCGAATTCAGGTCACATTAAACTTGAATTATCTGATTTTTGAAAGCGCTTCTTCATATTTTTTTTCTACAGCCGACCAATCCAGAACCGACCAGAAGGAATCTAAATAATCTGCTCTTTTATTCTGATAAGCCAGATAGTAAGCATGTTCCCACACATCGATCCCAAGGATCGGAAAACCTCTGTTGACAGATTGGGTATCCATCATAGGATTGTCCTGATTAGGTGTTGAAGCGATAGCCAGTGAACCATTGAATTTGACAAATAGCCAGACCCATCCAGATCCGAATTGTCCCAGACCTCCTTTTTTCATTTCAGCTTTGAAATCTTCAAGGCTTCCAAAAGTGTTGTTGATCGTTTCTGCCAGTTTTCCTTCAGTGTTTAATTTAGGCTGAGGAGAAAGAATATCCCAGAATAAAGAGTGATTGTAATGACCGCCTCCGTTATTTCTTACTGCGGGACTATATTCGCTTATTCTTTGAAGAATGGAATCTAAATCGGTAGAGGTTTCTTCAGCTTCCTGTAAGGCCGCATTCAAATTATCAACATACGCCTGGTGATGGCGCTGATGATGGATCGTCATGGTTTCTTTATCTATAAATGGTTCCAGTGCATCATAAGCATAAGGAAGCTGAGGCAGGGTAAATGAGTTCATTTCTTTTATTTTTTTGATTAATGTGTTTCAAAGGTAATCATATATTTTAATAAAACAACTTATTGGTTGTTTTATGCCATATTGTGAATTCAATGCAATGGATTGATTTATATGTATTTGATGTGTAAAATGATAAATTATAGAAAATGACTATATTTGTTGTAGCAAATAAAACAACTCAAATATTGTCAAATGAAGAAGCCGGCAGCAGACCGTATCCTGATGTTTTTAAAGATGAGAGGAGAAACCACATCCCTTTTGATCTCTAAAGAACTCTCTATTACAAAGGAGGGAGCACGGAAACACTTATTGAACCTTGCTGAGGAAGGACTCATCAGATCCGTCACCAAAAGTGAAGGGGTGGGGAGGCCATCAACTTACTACACGCTGACCGAAAAAGGACTTTCTCAATTTCCAGATTCTCATGCGGATGTAACGGTTCAGATCCTTCGGTCTGTAAAAAATCTTCTTGGAGAAAATGCCTTGAATCTTTTGATTAATGACCGAGAAAAAAATACGTACGAACGGTATGAAAAAGCCTTAGTGAAGGCAGAGTCTCTGGAGCAACGTCTGGATGTCCTGGTAAAAGTCCGAAGTGAAGAAGGGTACATGGCAGAATGGACCAAAGAAGGGAATGATTATTTCTTAATCGAAAATCACTGTCCGATCTGTGCTGCTGCTACTGAATGCCAAGGGTTTTGCCGCGCTGAACTATCCAATTTTCAAAACCTCATCGGTAAAAATTATCAGGTGGAAAGGATCAATCACATTTTGTCGGGAGGGCAGCGATGTGTGTATAAAATAAGTGGGTGATTTTTTTAGGTAGCAGGTAATAGGTAATAGGCTGCAGATAGCAGGTAACAGGTTGCAGATTATAGTAAACATTAATAGGAGCGGGCTTTAGCCCGCTTTCAATTTACAGGAATCGTAAAGGCTTTTATAAAATATAATAATAAAATCACAAGGGTTATTATCAATATGCCATTTTAAAATCAATGACAATATTTTCGACAAAGACTAAGATATTCAATAGGAGCGGGCTTTAGCCCGCTTTCATTTTAAAGATATGACAAAGGCTTTAGCCAAAACCTAAAAACACCCATACTAAAACATCAAATCCATTTCTCAATAAGATGAAGCCAAAACGCTCTTTCTTCACTAATCACAAAGACGGCTGATGATTTCCTGCGTGTTACCGTACTTCCAGTCGTCTGAATCTCAACATAGGAAGCCAATCCATGACTTTCTGTAGTATGCACCTCTATATTTTCAAGAACGATGCTTCGGTCCGGAAATTGGGCATAAGCTCCCGGAAGCCATTCTGAAAATGAAGCCAAAGTAATGGTATCATTATTACCATTAACCATTTTAAAATTTGTACTAAAACCAGCCAAAAGCTTTTTATAAAGGCTTTCCTGATCTTCTTTTCCACGAAACCATGCTTCAATATCCGTATGGAATTCTTTAATTTCTTTAATAACTTTTTCTGTGTTGTTCATAAGTTTAAATATATAATGTTTTGTATTAATGGTAAGAACCGGGATATCAGGCTAAGGTTTAAATTAAGATTGAGGTGAATGATAGATTCAAGAGCCAAGAACCAAGATACCAGACATCAGATTTCAGACACGAGACTTTTAAAAATGTCAATAATGAATTTTGCCTAGCACGTGAATGGTGAATGGCAGATCCAAGACACAAGATGGGAAACGTCAGATTCTGGCTCAACAATTCCGAATTAGCAACTCATTTACTCTCAAACTCTCTCACCCCGAATCTCATAACCTTGAATTAATCTTTACTGTACTTCAGGAGGGTTTTATTGATGAAAACTCCAACGATTTGAGCTGCACCAATCATCAAAACAGCTAATGCAAAAGCTTTTGGAAACCCCAAATATTCTATGGCACTGAAAAAGATTGTTCCTATAATAGTCCCTCCGGTTACACTTCCAATCTGTATGCTGATACCGATCAATCCGGATGCCTGTCCTGCTTTTTCCTTACTGACCAATGCAATCGTTTTTCTCATCATCACTGGCATAATGATACCATGACCCAGTCCTGCTATAAACAGACTGACATCTGTTCCAAAAGAAGGTTTTTCCTGAAGATCAATGAATAGCGAGGTTAGGGAGAATCCTGTCATCAAAAGACTCAAACCTATATAGATCATGGTATGTGAAGAAAGTTTTATCCTCGGAACAAGCAACGGTCCAAGGAAGAAAGCAATCCCGTAGGGAATAATAGCCAAACCTGTTTCTACCGGATCTTGATGCAAAAATTGCTGCAGATAGTACGGATAACAGATAAACAGTCCGGATGTGAAATTGTAAAAGAAAATAATCAGAAGACAGAGAACAAATGGGCGATGCTGCAAAAGACTGGGGTCTATCAATACAGGTTTATTCTTACGCAATGATTTAACCTCATATCTGTAAAATACCATCAACAGTAAAAGTCCGGACAACAGAATCGCAAAAATCCACCACGCCCAATGGTACTTCCGACCAAAGATGATGGGACAGATCAGCATCAACAATGATATAATCAGCAGGAAAGCTCCGGTAAAATCAATGCTTTGCCTTTTTTCTTCACGGTTATTGTCCATAGTAAAGTGAATACCAATGATACAAAGTATGGTGACAGGGACATTGACGAGAAATACCATTTCCCATGAAAATACGGTCCAGTGAAGATTAAGCAGAAAACCTCCCAATAATTGCCCTGCAACAGACGCAAGCCCGAATACGGAACTGAATATACTGACTGCCTTTGGCTGCTCATGACTACTGAACAAAACCCTTATGGAAGCCAGAACCTGAGGTGCCAGAAAAGAAGCTCCGACTCCCTGAAACAGGCGGGCAATAATGAGAAATGTAATATCAGGAGAAAAAGCACAAGCAAGAGAAGAAAGTAAAAAGATGTACAATCCGAGGATGAAAATCTTCTTCCTGCCATACACATCTCCCAGACGGCCTCCGCATACTACCAAAGCAGCATAAGTCAATCCATAAATCGCAACGACCAATTGAAGCTGATGATCACTGGCGTTGAACGCTTTTTTAATGGAAGGAAGTGCCATATTGACGATAAAATAGTCCAGAGGCGAAAGAAAAGCGCCTGCGGTCAGATAACCGAGTGCCTGCCACCGTTTGGGGTAGATGTTCATATTTTTTCTGCAAAATTACCCGCTTATTGTACTGGTAAAATTGTACTTTTGGAGGATAAATAAGTACTCACACATGAAAATCTTACCCGTTGAACGTATTGATGTTAATGAAATCAAACTTTGTCAGGAAGAAATTTCACTCAAAACGAAAACCTTTCTTTCCCTGGTTTATGTTCTGAACGGGCATGGAACGCTTACTTATGACGAGCGGACCATTACTTTTAAGGAATCTAAGTTGTTTATTATTCCCCAAAATCAACTGTATCAATTTAAAAGTGAAAATGCAGAACTTGTTACCATACAGTGCCCGATTGAGTTTATTGATAAAATAAGACTGGAGGCCGACCGTATTGAAAGCTGCGAAAATCTTTACAAGCTTCAGTATATCAGCAATAATTATCATGCAAGGGCAGGATGTGTTTTTCGTAATAAAGAAGATGAACGTTTTGCAGAAGTCCTTATCATACAGATTGGCAGAGAGTACAGGAACAAAACCAATGATTATCTGATCATCCGGAACTGTATTTCCATTCTGCTGAATCTTATCGCCAGAAACATCATTGAAAGTGAAACTTCTGATCTGCAGCAGAACAGGAAAGCTTTTTCCATCATGAAAATCATCACCTATATTCAGGAACATGTAAAGGATAAGGAGAAAACCAGAATTCAGGTGATCGCTGATCATTTTGGCATTTCAAGGAATTATTTCGGGGAATATTTTAAGCAGCATACCGGGGTTTCTTATCAGGATTATTTGTTGGATTACCGCTTGAAACTGGTGGAAACCTATCTGAAATACAGCAGTGCACGGTTAAGCGAAATTGCTTACGAACTTCAGTTCAGTGATGAAAGCCATCTGTCTAAGCTTTTCAAAAAGTACAGACAGATGACACCCAAACAATACAGGAAAAATAGCTTAAACCCGGAGCAAGGGAACTAAATTTTAGAGAGGTAATGGTTTGATAGTGTTTGATTTATGTCTGGTATAATAATTCTTGCCTCTTTTCTTTTTTAACAAAATCAATAAATTTCAGAATAAATATAAAGTTAACTATATAGTTGACTTTATATTTATATATTTGTAATTAAATCAGTAGGAAATGAATCAGGATTTTATTAAAGAATTAGGATATAAAGCACTGGATAGCAGGTTGAAAAGAATAAGTGACCGGATGTCCCATGATGTCCGGAAATTTTACAAAGAAATGAATATTGATGTAGAACCTAACTGGTATCTTGTTTTTATGCTGCTGCAAAAAAATAAAGAAATGTCTATTATAGATATTGCAGAGCCTTTGGGATATTCCCACCCTTCGGTAGTTGCTATTGTAAAGAAAATGGCGGACAAAGATTATCTGGTCATCAAAAAAGATAGTATAGATAAACGGAAACAGATGGTCTCACTTACAGAAAAGGCCGTGAAAATGCTTCCCCATCTGGAACAAATATGGGACAGTTGTGAAAAAGCGATTTTACAAGTGCTTTCCGATGATCTGGGAATTTTGGCTTATCTGGACAGTATAGATGCCCGATTGAAAGACGACTCTTTTCATGACAGATTTAAAAAAGAATACTTAAAAACCAATATTGTATGAAAACACTCCTATTTATCGCAGCTTTTCTTATGTCGGGTCTGACGGTTTCTGCAGCCGAGACCAAGATTATGATCAGGGCAAAAGCAAGAGATGCAAAATTTATCGGAAGCTCTTTGGGCGGTGCCCATATTATCGTCCGGAATAAAGTCAATCAGCAGATTTTGGCTGAAGGAAATACAACCGGAAGTACCGGAAATACAGATCTGATCATGAAGGGAGCCAAAACAAGGGGCACTTCCATCACCGATCCACAGACGGCTGGCTTTCTTGTGTCTTTAGATATTAACGAGCCAACTTTTGTCAGTATTGAGGTAGTCTCTCCATTTAACAATAAACAGGCGCAGGCTACCGTAACTACCGAGCTATGGCTGATTCCCGGAAAACATATTCTGGGTGACGGGATTATTTTAGAAATCCCCGGATTCATCATTGATATCCTGAAACCAAGAACCCATCAGTATATTTCACTGAACAGCATTAAGGGAAAACCTTTTCCGTTTCAGGCCAATATCGTCATGATGTGTGGCTGTGTTATTGATAAAAATGGTGTCTGGAACTCCGACGAAATTGAAGTCAAAGGCATTCTTAAAAAAGACGGCCAATATCTGAAAGAGGTCAATTTCTCACTGATCTCTACCAATCTGTTTGAAGGAAGTGACCTTTTAAATACGCCCGGAAACTATGAACTGACCTTGTATGCCTATCATGAGAAATCAGGAAACACAGGCGTAGACAAGGTCAACTATGTCGTGTACGAATAATCACTCTTTTTTAATACTTCGTCAGAAGTTCCATCAGCATCAGGATAGATACCAGTTTTTTAGAAGACTGGTATTCCGGGTTCAGCTGATCACGTATTTCCCCTAAAGCTTTGCTTAATTTATTGCTTACTGTTTTGTTGCTGATTCCCAGGGCTTCTGCCGTTTCATCAACAGACATATTTCTTCTGATTCTCATATCATACACACTCTGCTCCGTACTAGGAAGCTGTGAAACGACCTCATCGATCATCAATAATAAAGCAGAGATCTCATTTTCCTCCAGAATCTCAAAATATTCCGTGTCTGATATATCGATCTCGCCGGTAGGATCATACTCATCTATACTAATGGTAGACGGTATCTTTTTAGAGCTGTTATAATGATCAATAATCCTGTAATGAAGATATCGGAGCAGGTAGCCTTTGGCACTTTCTGATTCATCGGTCTGTATGGCAGCGGTATCTTCAAGGATCTTGATCCAAAGGTTCTGCAGCAGTTCCTCAGACATCTCCTTATCTCTCGTTCTCGTGAAAACAAAACGGTAAAGACTATCCCAATACCGCTCGTAAAGCAGCATGAATGCAGGACGGTCGCCTGATTTTATTTTCTTTAATATCGTATAGTCTGTTGGTTTCATATCGTTACCGCAAAATTACCTAAAGGAAAATTAACTTTTTATGAACTTTGGGGATCCTAAGATTAATTATTTCTGAAAAATATCCCTTAAATGTGAATCAAATGTTGAGAAGATAGTTAAATGGCTTAAAATTATTAACAAGCTGGTTTTAATGTGAATACAATATTAAGAATGGCCTGGGGAAGTTTTTCATTTTCACAGTCTTATAGATAGAAGTATCTGTGAATACCATGAAATATTTTATGAAAAGTCAAAAATATAAAAATACTGCCGCCTTCGTTTTTAAGCTCTGGCAGAGGGAAGTTTCCGAAGAAAAAATCTCAGAAAAAGAAGATGAATTATTAAGTCAATGGAAAAACCAGTCAGAAAGAGATCTTGATAAGATTCATATGAAAGAATCTAAAGAAAGAGTCTTATCTGCGCTGGAATTGTATTTTATCAAACCGGTAAAAACGACCCCGATCTATCCATTTAAGAAATATGCTTATGCTGCTGCAGTGATACTTCTATTATCAGTTGGAGGAATTCTTACCTATACTACTTTCTTTAAGCCGGATACCTACACCGCAGAAACCGGAAACCGGAAAGTCTATCTGGCGGACGGTTCTGTAGTGACCTTACTGAAAGGGGCAGAGCTTACGGTAGACCCATCATTCCCTGCTTCCACGAGAATTGTGGATTTGAAAGGAGATGCTGTTTTCTCCGTGGCGAAATCAAAGACACACCCGTTTATTGTTCGTGCAGACGGTTTCAGTACCAAAGTATTGGGAACTGTTTTTAAAATCTCTCAGTCCGGAAAAGATAAGTCAGTACATCTTTACGAAGGAAAAGTAGCTGTATCATCAGTAGGAACAGAAGTTTCTTACCTGAAGCCTAATCAGAAGTGGACGAATTTCGGGATCCCCCATACCGCTGCGGTATTATCATTAACCACAGAAAAAAAATCGGGAATGCAGAAAGCAAAATTACTGTCACTGAGTTTCAACGATGTTTCATTCAAAGAAGTGGCCGATGTCATGCAGGCTAACTATAAAATTAAGATTGTGTACCCGAAAGAAACGGCAGAGAAAAGAATCACAGCAGATTTTACAGGCGGTACAGCTGATGAAAATATGGAAGCACTGGCCTTTATACTGGGACTGGAAGTGCATAAAGAAGATCATATCTACACCTTAAAAAAATAAAATCACCCTACAGAATTAACCCTACAAAATAAAACTTTTAATAAGAGAACTTGAACATATGAAAAGATTGAAATGCGGTCTTACCGTTGCGGCAGTATTTTTTACGGTAGCAGCCGAAGCACAGGAACTGGTCCAGAAAGTATCATTTGCTGTCCCGGCAAGCAGACCTCTCATTGAGGTACTGGAAGATTTTGCCGGAAAAACGGGAATGAGGCTGGCCTATTCTAAAATGGACATTAAGGAGCTAAAGGTAAAAGGCGTAAAATGTGAAAATACTTCTGTCAACAACTGTCTTAAAGATATTACAAACGGGCTTCCGGTAGCCTTCCGCCTCCGTGGGGACCTGATTTCAATAAAATATGAAGGAAACGGCATCTCGGTAACAGGAGATGGGAAAATTTCAGGGAAAATAGTGGATGAAGTAGGAAATCCAGTTGCCGGAGCTGAAGTAACGGTGGCAAAGAAAACCATCTTAACGGATAACAACGGTGATTTTGTTGTAGATGTTCCCTCAGGAGTTTATACCCTTACTGTAAAAGCTTCAAAATACAGCCCATTGAGGGTAGAAAAACTTTCAGTGAATACCAATGAAACCAGTACGGTATCATTTGCGATGAAGAAGGCATCGGATAAAATAACGGATATTAAAGAAGTCGTTCTTACGGCCACCCGAAAAGCAGATACTCAGGCAGGCCTATTGGCTCAACAGAAAAAAGCGGCTCAGATGAGTGACGGAATCTCTGCCGAGCAGATCGCAAAAACGCCAGATAATGACGTGGGAGGAACATTGAAAAGGGTAACGGGAATCACGACGATCGACAACAAATATGTAGTGGTGCGTTCCATGGGAGAGCGTTGGAATACCGCAGCTATGGATGGAATCAATCTTCCAAGTACTGAAGCTTATAACCAGAACTTTTCATTTGATATTATTCCAACAGCGATGGTGGAAAGTATTGTGGTAAGCAAGACGGCAACACCGGATATGAATGCCAGT
This sequence comes from Chryseobacterium sp. OV279, assembly GCF_900128945.1. GTDB lineage: Bacteria > Bacteroidota > Bacteroidia > Flavobacteriales > Weeksellaceae > Chryseobacterium. Next base: position 53,991 of record NZ_FQUD01000003.1, read on the forward strand.
TTTGCAGGCGGTTATGTAGAAGTAAGAACCAAAGATATTCCCAATGAAAACTTTACAACGGTAAGTGTAGGAACTTCTTATAATGACCAGTCGGCATTCAAAGAATTTCTAACCCGTAAGCAAGGGAAATATGATTATTTCGGATATGATGACGGAACAAGAGATTTTCCTAAAGGCCTTGAACCAACAGACTGGAACAATCCCTTATTTTTTGAACAGTCGAAAAGATTTACGAATGACAATTTCAGCACCTTCAAAACGAAAGCGGATATGGGATCCAATCTGCAGTTGGCGCTGGGAAGAACGTTTGCCCTTAAAAATAACAACAAGTGGGGATTTGCTGGAGCATTTACGGTAAGAAACGAGCAGAATACACTGGATATTGACCATACGGGGAGAGGAAACTGGCTGGATACTACAGCTCCTTATGATCCTAACTGGCAGGCGAATGGAACAGATCCCATCGTGTTTTACAATTTTAAAAACAAAGGAGCTTCCTATAATTATAATTCCACGCTGGCGGGAATGTTGAATTTCGGATTACAGCTGGGGAAAAACAGAATTTCCTTCCGTAATTCATATACTCATATCTATGATAATACACTGACAAGGGTGACGGGCTGGAATGAATATACAGGAGGAAGCGGTATGGCGGCCAATGCGGAAGCATCCTATAATTATTTCTACAACGGAATTATTCCCAATAATGATCCTGCACAGATCAAAGCTCTGGACAAACCATATACCGATAATACCAATTATCCTATTTATCAGACGCTTTTGCAGAACAAACTGGAAGGAAATCATAAAATCGGAAATGTAGATATCAACTGGTTTGCTGCAAGAACAGGCGTGAAGTCTGACACCAAAGACTACACACAGTATCTGAGCCAATACGATTTCGTGGGGAGTGAGATTCTTACCTATCATATGGTATACAACTCAGCATCTGATTTTTACAGGGGATATATCGCCAATAAAGAAACGGATTATAACTACGGAACTTCCTTGAAATGGAATTTAGATAAGGGAAACTTTAAAACCGACATTAAAGCAGGTTACGCCGGTGTGATAAAGAATAATACCAACCAACAGCAGAAATTCTTTCTTAGGGTGGATGAAAACAGGGATGTTCCCAGCAGTGAAAAAGGATTCATGTCGTTGTATGGTTCTTTGCATCAATGGTTTGATGGCTCTAAATATGTTCCGGGAGGAATAGGCTGGCAGACAAAACCTATGTACAAAAATGACAAGTATGAAGGGAAAGTAACCCAAAATGCATTTTATGTCATGTTTGACAACAGATGGAAGAATCAATTCAGATTGGTTTGGGGAGTTCGTGCGGAATATTTTAAGTATGACCTTATTTCTCAGCAAATGGACGATTCGGATAATCAAAACGTTAAAAAAGCGCCTATTGATGATAAGGCATGGCAGTGGATGCCCTCTGTCAATTTTACCTACAGTCCTACCAATAAGATCAATGTAAGGTTGGCTTATAATAAAACTGTAATTCGACCTCAGTTTAATGAAAGAACAGGGTTGCCATATTTTGATCCGGTTGCCAACGGTTTGATCTATAATACAGAAATGACCTCATCGGTTGTTAACAACTACGATTTTAAATTTGAATGGTTTCCCGGCCTGGGGGAAATATTTTCTGCCGGATTGTATTATAAGGATATCGACAGGCCTATTGAGCGTGAAGGCCGTCTTTCAAATGAAGGAAACCTCTTTCTGTACAATGGGAACTCTAAGAATGCAAAGCTGAAAGGATTGGAAGTGGAGGTAAGGAAAAATCTCGGATTTATTGCCGAAGGATCTCTGCTGGAAAAACTTTTTGTAAGTGGAAACTTCACCTACAATACCACAAAGGTAATCGCTTTCAAAGATCAGTATAAAACAGGGGAGAATGGTGAAACCTATGAAGTGGAGAGACCTCTTTACGGACAGACTCCTTATGCCTATAATTTAGGAATGACCTACGACGGAAGCCGTTTTGGTGCCAGTTTTTTATACAACGCCAAGGGTGATCAGTATATCACAGTAGGGTATGATTATAACGGAGAGGAAATACAGCGTCCTTATGCGGTAGCAGATGCCCAGCTTTCCTATAAATTCTTAAGAAACAGAAATCTCGAAGTTAAATTCAACGTCAGAAACCTTTTCAACAGGGTGAAGGAGTTTTATAACAATTTCAATTCCTATTCAGTGCCCAACGGATCCGGAGGAAGTACCATATCAACGGATCGTGAGGCGTGGCAGCTTCTTCCGGGAGCTACAGATAAATATGACAAGAATATCGATAAGATCACATTCCGTGCTTACAGCGGAAGGATATTCGGACTAAGTGTGAACTATACGTTTTAAAAGATTATAAAGAACAGAATAAAAGAGCTCATTGATGCAATGCACAGGTTTTCGGAAACCTGAAGACGATCCGGATCAATACTGGTGATGCGCACAGCAGTACAGGATCAGACAAAAACCGGCCGCTGCTATTTTTCCCGGACAGCAGCGGATAAGCAGGGAAACCCGGCAGGACAGCTCCTCCTGAAATGCAGGGTAATCATACAACCAAATCGCAGGAATATAGAGGCGGATGTTCCTAAATATTAAAAATTCGGTCATAAAAATAATATGAACGGGTCTACTAAAAATTATAACAATGAAAAAACTAACTTTAATTGCTTTTGCAGCATTATCTCTTACTGCTTGTCAAAATGATAACCTTGCAGATTCTTCTACTCCTTTTGAAATGAAGCCTGCTTCTGCTGAGTATCTTACAGCTTCTTCTCTTCCTGTAACTACTGTAAGCGGTGATATTACTTCAAGCACTACATGGAGTGGTGTTGTAGAACTTGATGGTATCGTAACTGTGAAGAATGGTGCTACATTAACTATTCAGCCGGGAACTTTCATTAAGGCAAAACCAAACACATCCAATACCGCTACAGGAGTTTTAGTAATCTCTAAGACAGGTAAAATCAATGCTACCGGTACAGAATCTCAGCCGATTATTTTTACAAGTTATAAACTGTTAGACGGAGACGAAAACACAACGGCTGCTCCTGGAGATTTCGGTGGGGTAATTGTTTTAGGTAATGCACCTACCAATACACCTGATACTAAGACGATTGAAGGATTAACAGGTTCAGATTTTTATTACGGAGGTTCCGATGCAGCTCACAACGGAGGTACATTGAAATATGTTCGTATTGAATTTGCAGGATTCGATCTTTTAGCGCCTAACTCAGGAAATGAGATCAACGGTCTTACTTTAGGAGGTGTTGGAAACGGTACTACTTTAGACCATATCCAGGTTTCTTACGGTAAAGATGACTCTTTCGAATTCTTCGGAGGTACAGTAAATGCTTCTAACCTTGTTTCTTTTGCTGCAGATGATGACAACTTTGACTTTGACAACGGGTACACAGGAACAATTACCAACGCACTTGCTTTAGCAGATACAAACTCTACACACAGTTTAAGTGGTGGTGTTTCTGATACTAACGGTATTGAGCTGGATAATAACGCAACAGGTACTGCTACAACATTGATCACCAATCCGGTAATCAACAATCTGACAATTGTAGGATCTCGTACTAATGTGTTATATACTACAGGTACACCTTCAGGATCTTATTATGAAAATGGTATCCACATCAGAAGAAACGGAAAATTAACGTTGAACAACGCCGTAGTAACAGGATATCCTGTTGGAATTAAAGTAGAAGGTACAGGTTCTGAACTTACTTCAGCTTCTAACCTAAGCTCAATCCAGGTACACGGATTTACAACTTCTGTTACAGGTGCAGGTACATCAGGAATTCCTGCTGCCAACCTATTAACAGGAACTACTGCTTCATCTTGGGGGATGAGCCAGCCATTCTTCAACGAAGGACCATGGAACGTATCTCCTAGAAATAGCGGAAACTTCCAGGGAGCATGGACTAAATATGACTTCTCTATTGTAGAATAAAACATTAAATGCAGGGGAAGCTTCCCATGTCTTTCCCTGCTTTTATTTTTTTAAAAAATCTCTAATAATCTGTATTATGAAAAAACTATTTTTATTATCTATTGTATTGGTATCTCAGGCTGCAGCAGCGCAGGTTCAGGTATGGAGCAATTCTTTTGATACACCCGCTGATCTTCAGGGATGGACTACTCATGATCTTAACAACAACGGAAACGGATGGGTACAGGGACAAAATATTTATTTAAGCGGTACCACTCTTACCTATGGTACTTCAGGAACGCTTCGCTATTCGACTAGTTTGGTTCCTTCAGGTACAGTTCCAAGCCTTGCTACTGAAAACGACTGGATCATTTCTCCGCAGATCAACCTGGAAGGAGCATCCGGAACCATCAATCTGGCTGCGTATATCGGAAGACAGAGAACCACACACCTTAATTTCGGACGTGATGTGTATATTTATGTAAGCACCCCTCAGAAACCCGTTCCTACATTGGCAGACTTTCAGGCAATGACCGTAGACGGAAGTGGAAATGATATTCCAAGTCCATACAGAATTATCGCCGGAACGCTCAGCAACCCTTTTCCAACTGATCTTACTCAGTTTAAAGAAAACGTTCTGGATATTTCTGCTTTTGCAGGTAAAAAGATCTACATCGCTTTATGGTCCAACAGAAAAACTACAGGAAACAATCTGCAGAATATTAACATCGATGAAATGGCGATTTATGCTTCAACATTTTTGGGAACAAAGGATGTAAATAAGAAAGAAAATCTAACTAAAATAACGGAAAACCCGGTAAAGGAATTCCTTCAGCTTCAACTGAATCCAGACTTTAATGTAAATAAGACGGAGGTGAATATTTACAGTGTGGCCGGACAGAAAGTGCTTTCAGTACCATATAACAGAGCTGTGAATGTAGCATCATTACAGGCAGGAATGTACATCGCTGAAGTTTCTGACGGAAAAACAACGGAAAGACTGAAGTTTATTAAAAAATAATCAGACAGCAGCTATCCACCCACCTACAGAGCATTCTGCAGGAATTGACATGAAAACTTTAATCGGTCAAAAATGATTTGAAGCTTCCCCGCAGAGACTTTTTTTGACCATAAACATATCTGACTTAGTTTTTTTATAATTATCCTATTGTCCCGCTAGTCAACGGGCGGGACAATATTTCTAAGTCCGGTTTTATAATTTAAATTGATATAAATGAATAAGTTCATTGCACTTTTATTTTTTACTCTATTGGTTTCCTGTGCAGACAGCAGCGTAATGCAGCCGTTTGATAAATCGCAGAAACCTGCTCAGGTTACGATCAAAGGATATTCAAAGCCGGATGTTCTTCAGCTGAGACTGAACGGGACCCCGGTATCCATTAACGGAAGCACGTCTTACACCAATAAAATAGAAACCAGACTTGATTTTGTCCTGGATGAAGGCGAAACAGACAGACTTGGAATCTACAACAATGAAACGGGCGCTGAGGTAGCCCATTATAATATGACCTACAACAATATCGACGATTACAAAACCCTGAACTTCTTCAATCTTCCGGGGATCTTTCTTCAGGCTTCAGCCGTAAAACCACAGGTTAATCTGGGAAAAGTAGGATTTGAATTCATTTTTCCAAACCTGGGCGAATATTCCGGGACCACATTAGCCAATGTGAAAGGAATTCTGAGAAGGGAAAATGGAGTAGTGCTGGCAGAGTTTGACAACATCGGAAAGAAGGGCTTTACGGAGGTAAAAATATATAACTATTTCAGTAATACAGCTCCGGTTTACCTTGAACTCTATAAACCCGGAACTACCACTCCCTATATCGGATCTGAAATCATCAAAGTTAAAATAAAACAGGACATGGGAGCCAATCTGATCGTGATTCAGGAAAAAATGGAAAATGGTGTCCTTACGGTCAAAGGAGATATCGATGTAGCAGATTATCTGTAATACCAGCCCGACTCTATGAAGAACTTTATTTATTTTCGTCTGTTGCTCCTTGTGGCAGTTTCACTATTGTTCTTATCATGCAATAACGATGATGAGGGTGTTCCCAATTTTCCGGACGGAAGCACAGAATCTGTCAACCTTTGGGTACAGGACAGCATGAGGCGGTACTATTACTGGGCAGATCAGATGCCGGCGAAACCGGATTATCATCTTCCGGTAAAAGATTTTTTTAAAAGTCTGTTGTCCCCTCAGGACCGGTTTTCATTTGCGGTAGATCCTCAGGACCCTTCTTCCTATCCGCGCTCTGTCCGGAATATGTATGGTTTTGATTACGCAGTGATACAGCTCCCCAATGGAAATGTAGTGACCACCGTTAAGCTGGTGATGAAAAACTCTCCCGCATTCAATTCGGGGTTGCAGAGAGGAATGATGATCACAAAAATCAATGGACAGGCGATTACGGCATCCAATGCAGAACAGTTAACCTCATCGATTAAAGACCAAACCGTAATAGATCTTACGGTAGGAAACTGGAAAAACGGAACGGTTACGGATGAAAAGAACATCAAAGTTTATTACGGATACTCTTTTGAACAGCCTTTGGAATCAAAAATATTTGAAAAGAACGGGAAAAAGACAGGCTATCTCTACGTCTACGATTTCCCGGATGGAATGACATCAGCACTGAATCAGAAATTCGCTTTATTCAAAGCTTCCGGAGTACAGGAACTGATTTTGGATCTCCGTTATAATTACGGCGGTTCCGTATCCTCAGCTGCGGCGCTCTGTTCCCTGATTCCTTCAAATATCACAGCAACATCACCATTCATTATATACAAAGGAAACAAAAATGGAGGTGAGGTGAAAAGAACATTCGCCCAGCAGATTGCTTATGATCCAACTGCCCTTGATTTCAACACCCTTCGTGCCAATGCCCTGGGATTAAATAAAGTCTATATCTTAAGCTCAAACAGTACGGCTTCTGCATCAGAGATTGTAATCAATAATCTTAAACCTTATCTACAGGTTGTTCAGATAGGCGATGTGACACTGGGTAAAGATATGGCCGGATTTATGGTGGAAGATAAAAGGAAGCCCAAAAAGATCTCGTGGCAGCTTCATCCAGTGATCTATAAAGTTTTTAATGCCAATGGGGAAGGAGCTTACAGTAACGGAATTCCCCCACAGATTGCAGCCAATGAATATGCTACACTTCCGCTGCTTCCGCTGGGAGATTCAGAAGAAGCTTTAATTTCTTCTGCCCTGAACAATATTTATTCAAAATCAGCAGGCAGGGAAGTTCTGGACCAAGGTGTTAAGATTTTATTTCAAAGCGATACGCCTTCTGCAGCCATCGGAAAATGAATGTCTTTTTAAGCTTTAATACATAAACCAACAGCCATGCAGGGAATAGAACCTAAATTTCACAGCAGCCTCACAGACCGGATGGAGTATTACCGCGGTCTCCTGAAGAAAACAGCCGGAACTTCGGAGGTCCAGCCTTCTGATATGATCTCGAAGATCTCAGAATTGGGAGAATTGTATGAAGATTATCTGGCCAATAAAAGACAATTGGAAAGAAGCATTAAAAACTACAGACAATACCATAATGATCTGCGTAAACAGCTGACTTTGCGGGTGCGGGAATTAAGACGGAAGACAAGGCAGAAATGATTTTTATATAACCACAAAAGCCGCAAAATTTTTTCTATATTTTAGTTGAATAAAGTTGATGAAAAACTGCATAGAAGAACATATAAACTTTCTGAAAATCTAAAATTTTTATCTTGAAAGATTAATAGGAATCACTCAGAAGAACACGTGAAATATTCCCAATCATCTGTATAATCAGTGAAATCAGTGGTGAAAAAGTGCTCACGATTCAGCTGAAAAAAGGTTTTAACACGTAAGTTATTTTGAAGTTGAATGTTTTGAGAATAAGAAGTTCACTTAAGTTTTTTGAAAATCTTTGATTTTCAATGGATGTGAAATTAATCTTTTCAGGATATTTTCAAGCAGAGCTTTAAGTGTTTAAAAGGCTCTACGGATTATTTATTCTGTCTTCATTAGATTCTTTACTGTGAAATTCATACATTTATCAGGTTGACAGATAACAAGTGTATGTATTTTGATTGGTTTCATTTTTCTGAGTATGTAAAAATATTCTGGCAGTTCTCTTGGCCGCAATGGATCATATTCAGCTTTTTATCCAATATTCTTTTGTGTTTATTTTCAGTAGGCTTATATCAGTTTATTGAAAAAACATGCCGCAAAGACGTGCTGCAGGAGCAAAACCATCCCATTACCCAATCTGATTTCTATCTCAGCCTTCTTACGGTTTTCTGTAACAGCGTGGTAATGTTATTGGGTGCATTTTTATGGAAAACCCATTGGATTATCCTTGATATAAACCCGTCTGCGGTTTCTGTTGTTCTGGAAACCATTGGTTTCATTCTTTTAATGGATCTTCTGATGTACTTTTTTCACTATGCCGCCCATCTGCCTTTTGTGTATAAAATATTGCATGGCAGGCATCATGAGCATATAAGCACCAACTTTCTAAGCCTCTTTGTATTGCATCCTTTTGAAACCATCGGCTTTGGATTCATGATTTTAGCCTTATTAATGAGTTATGATTTTTCTATAATTTCTATAAGTCTTTATGTATTCATCAATCTTATCTGGGGAACTATAGGCCATCTGAACCGGGAATTCTTTCCGGCATCATTTGACAGGCTCTTTGTTGGAACAACCAAGTTTCACAATCAGCATCATTTGGATGGAAACAAAAACTTTGGTTTTTATACTTCTGTTTGGGACAGGCTGTTTGGAACATACCGCGCATGAAAAAATGAATGTTTTACCAGGTTTACATTCTGCACATTTACTCTAGTTGCTGTCAGTTCCGTTGTACACAGGCATTTTCTGTAATTTTTTTTCAATATTTATTTTCTTTGATATCAAAGAAAAAGCACCCTGTACAATTTATATGCGTCACGTTCTGTCGCTGTCCCGGGATACTTTTGTAGTGGTAAAACTGGAAATGCATTGGTAAGTGATAAATTACTCATTAAATCTCATTAAAGAGACTTGCGGGTGTGTTAAAAAATGTTAAATTTGCCGCATTATTTATAAAACTAATATTAACTTAAAACACAAACAGATGAAGAAATTCTACTCCTGTGCATTGACCTTGTGCACGCTTCTGGGGCTTTCTGCCCAGGAAGTATTGTGGCAGAAAGACATCAGGTCTTCTACACAGAATTTTCTAAGCCAGGTTACGACGACTATTGATCAACAATATCTTATTTCGGGAAGCTCAATTCAGGCATCCAAAATACAAGAAGGGAATCAACAGAACAATGGTTACGATTTCCATTTAATCAAACTGAACCAGCAGGGAGAGCAGGTTTGGGAAAAATATTTCTCAGGACAGAACCACGATTATCTGTCGGCTTCTGTAGCCACTCAGGAAGGAGGTTTTCTTCTGGCCGGAACATCTTATTCCGGAAAAGGATTGGATAAAAAAGAAGATTCCAAAGGTGGATCTGATGTCTGGCTGATCAGAATCAATGAATTCGGAGATGAGCTTTGGCAAAAAACATTGGGAAGTTCTTCTGATGAGGAAGCTAGATCTGTTATTCAAACAACAGACCTCGGATTCTTTATAGCCGGAAATGTTCAAAACTCATCTAAAGGTTATGGATCAAAAGATGTTTGGATCTCAAGACTTGATAAAAACGGAAAAATACTTTCTGAAACGATTTTAGGTGGAAAGGGCCTGGATGAAGTAGAGAAAATGATTCCTACCAGAGATGGAGGAACGTTGTTGGGAATTTACTCGAGGAGCTCCGAGATCCGGGTTTCGGGTTCCACAGATAAGTCGTCTTCGGCAACCTCATATCCCGTATCCCGAACCGCTAAGTCTACGGATAATTTCGGCGAGGGCGACTACTGGATCGTGAAGCTCGATAAAACTGGAAAAGTAGAATGGGAAAAGAACTTTGGAGGAAAAGGTGATGACCATATCAGAACATTGGCCTTAACATCTGCAGGATATGTAATCGGTGGAGAATCCAGATCTGAAAGATCGGGAAATAAAACGGTAGGAATTGAAGACGGAACAGATCTATGGCTAATTTCTTTAAACGAAAGAGGCGAAGAAATCTGGCAAAAGTCTTACAATTTCAAAAACAGAGATATTTTAATGGGAATGAGTGTTCTTCATTCAGCAGATGATAAATCCTCAAAAGGAATTCTTTTAGGAGGCTATACACAGGCAGAAGGAAAAATACAGACAGATGATGAAACCTTCTGGATGCTTTATCTCAACCAAGACGGAAATGAAGAGTGGCGAAAATATGTGAAAGGAGAATCCAGAAAGAAAGAGGAAAGACTTTCAGATATAAAATTAAACAGAGATGGTTCAATAATTTTAGCAGGAACCAGTGCGGAAGAACTTGGAAAAGAGAACTGGAAGATTGTGAAGCTTGGAGACAACCAGATCAATAAACTCATAGAAAAACAAGACATCAAGATTTATCCGAATCCGGTTTCAGACTATGCTTATGTAGAAATAGGTTTCGATTTCAAAGAAGCTGATATTATGCTGTATGATATGGGTGGAAGACAGCTTCAGAGCTTGAAAACGAAGAATAAAGTAACGAAGATCAATACTCAGAATTTGATTCAGGGGGCTTATCTGGTGACGGTAAAGACCGATGGGAATAAGACGGCGAATGCAAAATTAATTAAGAAATAAACTAAGATGAAAAGAGTTTTTATACTATTATTTATTTATATATTTTCTACCGGATACAGTCAATCCGGAGTGGGAGATTACAGTACACAGAAAAAAAACATTGTCGCTTTTCCTACTTCCGCAAATGCATATGCGATGGACAAAGTGGGGAAGCTTCCGGTTGATATGTTTAGAGGAAAAGCCAATATCAATATTCCTTTTTATACAGTGAATGTGGATGGGGTTAATATTCCCGTTTCCCTGTCATATAATACCGGCGGAATAAAATTAAATGAGGTGGCCAGTACTGCAGGCTTAGGCTGGTCTTTAAATATTCCTGGCAGCATCAACCAGAATATTGTAGATAAAGATGACAAGTATTCTTCAATGTATACTAAAAATATCAATACTGTATTATCCAAACTTGTTGATATAAGTATGTACGAAAATGAGCTCCGACAAGTCGTGGCTGATCATTATGAAGGGGTATATGATACAAGACCCGATATGTTCAATTATTCCCTGCCATTGGGAGGAGGGAGCTTTATTTTTAATAACGATACAGGATATACGATTCCTCATGAGGATCTGTTGATTACAGCTACAAATAACAAAAAGAATATCAAAATTGTAGGTACGGATGGAGCTACCTATTTCTTAAGTACAAAGAACTCTACCCTGGTCAATTCGGGTGTCCCTGGTGATACAGGCTCCGGTTCACAAACACTTTATCAGGTAGACAGCATAAGAACTGCAAATAATAAGAGGATTTTATTCGAATATGCAAAGTCGTACTCCTATGAGGAAAAAAGTATTACTGAAAAAGTAAATATTGATATCACTAAAAACGTTATGACAGATGTAAATCTGCCACCTAGTTTACCTGAATATGAAAGGTATACAGGAACAGCAGCCAGTATGGAGCAATTAATTACAAAAATTATTTTCCCCGATGGAACTGTATATTTCAATTATTCTAATGACGGATTGCCTTTTTCTGACGGAACAAGCATAAGAAAAGACCTTTCGGGTACTAATGGCGTGGCACTACGTCAGGTCCTTGTGAAAGATAACTATGGAAAGATCATCAAGAATTATCACATGAATTATTCTTACTTTACCTCAAATACCGGTACTGATTTTCAGAATTACAGGCTGAAGCTATTGAACGTTTATGATGACCTGCAGAATAATTATTATAAATTCTATTATAATGAAAGTATTCCCTTTCCTGCCCGTAATTCTAATAATGATGACTATTGGGGATATATTAATTCTACTAATTCCAGTGAAGGCTCATACAATCTTCCCGATCAGGTTTATACAGATTATGTATCCCCAAATGAAAATGTTTCTGTAAAACCTCAATATACCAGGAATCGTGATACCAATCCGACCTATGCACAGATTGGTATTTTAAACAGAATTGAATATCCAACCGGAGGAAGCAAAAATCTGTATTATGAAAATGCCAATAAATTTTTTACGAAAACAAATTACCAGTGGGGATATCTCGACAACTTTGCCACGGTAATGAGTGAACCTGCAGGAGGAATCAGTGATGGTTTCGGAAATGTAAACCAAACCGTTACTATTCCGCAAAGTTTCTTTGATGAAAAAGTAGCTCCTAAGATCAAACTGACATTTGGGAACACCTGCCAAAACAATGTGGATGACGAAACAAGTCAGGTTCACGATACATCCTGCTATGGTAATGCTATTGTTATGGGGCAGAATTATGGAACTAATGGAAAACCTGCTGTATTTGAACTTTATTCCTCAAATAATGTATTTAACATATCTTTATCCCGACAGGGTAAATGCCAGTGTGGATATGCTATAGATGTAGAGTATGGGAAGTATAACACGTTGAATACCAACGTTCCGATTGGAGGGCTTAGAATTAAAAAAATTGAAGATAAAAATGAAAACAGCATTGTAAATGCCTACAATTATAAATACGAAACCTTCGATCCGGCTACCAATACCAATAAAAGCAGCGGGGTTCTGAATATGCCTTTTCAATATACCAGTTTACTGAAAAGATATTCTGAACTTAACACCGAAGGAGCTGAAATATATCCCCCGTATGTTCAAAAATATCTTGTTATTAATAACTCAAGCACCAGTTATAACAGCTATGGTTCTTCAGATGTTATTACTTATAAGCAAGTAACAGAGTATAATGATTTGGGAGAAAACATCAATATATTTTCAAAGATCAACAGTTCAGACAGTGATAAAATGTATACCCACATTTATTCCAATTATGATGACTGGAAAAATGGATTACTGGAAAAAAATATCATCTTAAATAAGCTGGGTGATACGTTGAGAGTGCAAACTAATAAATATGCCTTTAATAATCTAAAAAACCCCAAAGCCGGATTTATTACCGGAGATCCCAACCAAATGGGATTTGCTTTAAATCTGGATATCGTAAAATATCCAAAAAGAATAACGAGTAGTACACATGAGACCATTTATGGCCATATATATTTAGTAAATAAAGAAATTTTATCAATCAATTCAGGTAAAGTTGAAAATACTGAATCTAAAACGACAGAATATTTCCCTGGAAATAAAGTTATAGAAACGGTTACTCAATCAGCTTACTACGATACGGATATCAATAAACCTATGAATGTGAGAACCGTAACTGCAAAAACTTCAGACAATACGGTAACAGAAACCACTTACCAATATGCTCATGAAAAAGGTAATCAGTTGATGATCGATAAGAATATGATAGGACTTCCTCTGGAAACTTCAACAACGCAGAAGATTGGAACTACTACAAAAACGTTGTCAAGAACAGAAACCATTTATCCGAAAACTGTTGCAGAAATTACAAACAACAGTGCTTCTCTGGTACTTCCTCTATCTGTAGTTTCTTATGACTTAAAAGATCTAAATACAAATGTTAATCTTCCGGCAATGAGTGTGGAAGTGTCCTATGACAGATATGATTCCAAAGGAAACATACAGCAATACACCACAAAAGATGGAATTTCTACGACTGTAATCTGGGGTTACAAGAAAACCCAGCCTATCGTTAAAATAGAGGGCGCGAAACTATCAGATATCAGCCAGTCATTAATTGATAATATCGTCAATGCCTCAGACAATGATGCCCAGTTGGGTACAGAGGCTTCCGAGCAATCATTGGTTGCGGCTTTAGATTTGTTCAGAAACAATTCTGCATTATCGGCTTACCAGATCAGCACCTATACTTACAATCCATTAATTGGTGTAACCAGCATCACTCCACCGTCCGGAATGAGAGAAATTTACACCTATGATACCGCTAATCGATTGAAAGAAGTAAAACAGCTGGATAAAAATGGTGTTTACAGAATCGCGAAAGAATACAAATACAACTATAAAAACTAAACACAAGCATGAAAAAAATAATCATTCCCATTGGGGTTTTGCTGATGGCTCATTCCGTGAATGCCCAGCTGACCCAGGGAGAAAACTATGTGTATTCTAAATCCTATCTTGATTATAATTCAGGCGGCCAACCGACAAAAACTTCAGAAACCGTTCAGTATATAGATGGTCTTGGAAGACCTAAACAGGTAGTGAACATAAAAGCTTCTCCTTTGGGAAGAGATGTGGTTACCCATATAGAATACGATCAGTTCGGCAGACAGGTTTTTGATTTTCTTCCTGTTCCTCAGCCTGGAACTCAAAATGGAGGAATCGTTCCTTTATCTTTAGCCAATGCCACCCAGCCTGATATCTATGGCTCCGAAAAGATCTACTCCGAAAAGATATTAGAAAATTCACCATTAGACAGGGTTTTGGAACAGAAACAGGTGGGGAATGCCTGGAACACCCAGCCTGTGAAATTTGGATACGATGTGGTTACTGTAGCTGATAGGGTTAAAAAGTTCATCACCGTTACCTCATGGGAAAATGGGGCAACAAAGTCCCGATTGGAAGAAAATTGGCTGTATACCGATGGGCAGTTGTATAAAAACTCTGTAAAAGATGAAGATTTAAATGAAACCATAGAATTTAAAAACGGGAAGGGACAAACGATATTGGTAAGAAAAGTCATTGCCAATGATGAATATGCTGATACCTATTATGTTTACAATGAATTTAATCAGCTGGCATTTGTAGTTCCACCGTTGGCAAGCATCCGTGGTGATATTGTTGCGAATACGGTAAAGCAGGATGAATTGTGCTACCAATACAGCTACGACGGGAGAGGAAGGCTTGTTGAGAAGAAACTTCCTGGAAAAGGGCGAGAGTTTATGGTGTATGATAAACAGGATAGACTGGTAGCTACCCAGGATGCGAATTTAAATGCAAAAGGGCATTGGCTGTATACCAAATATGACCAGTTCGGAAGAGTTATCATGACCGGAATATGCCTTGCTATGGGAAATTCCCGTCTGGAAGAACAAAATTACGCAAATACCAAAGGGAGTAACAATGAAACCAGAAGCTCTTCCGTTGTGGTGAATTACAGCGGGATGGGCGTGTACTATTCTGTTGCCCAAGGCTACCCTCAATATGACAAAGTATATAATTTTCTGAGTCTTAATTATTATGATACCTATCCTGTAGGAGCACCAGATATTCCATCACAGATACTTGGAGATAGTGTTTTGCCGGAAAACACCCAAAATTCAACGTCCAGTACAAAAGGATTACCTACTGCCAGTTATATAAAAAATACAGAAGCCAGTGATTATGGATGGACCAGGAATTATACCTATTACGATATCAAAGGCCGACCAATTGGCACTTATTCCATTAATCATCTGGGAGGGTATACCAAAACAGAATCTAAACTGGATTTTGGGGGGGCACCGCAGATGGTTATTACAAAACACAAAAGGTTAGAGACAGATACAGAAAGAGTCATCACTGAAAACTTCACCTATGATCACCAGAACAGACTTTTAGTGCATAAGCATCAGGTAGACGGGAATCCTGAAGAAATTCTGGTTCAGAATAAATACAATGAACTTTCCCAGGTTGAAAACAAGAAAGTGGGAGGAGTTAGTATGGGTTCACCGCTCCAAAGTATCGATTACAAATACAACATCAGAGGCTGGATGACCCAGATCAATGATCCTGTAAGCCTGAACGGAAAACTGTTCGGATATAAAGTAAAATATACAGATCCTGTTTACAGTAGTATTTCACCGGGGAAATTCAATGGAAATATTGCTGAAATAGACTGGAATATGTCAACGGTGAATAACCTTAAAAGATACAATTACACCTATGACAAACTGAACAGATTAACCGACGCTGAATATGCAGAACCTGAGAAAACCAATCCCCATAACAAGAATTTTGATGAACGTTTAATCTACGATTTAAATGGCAATATTGCCTTCTTAAAAAGAAATGCCCTTCCTGTTTTTGGCTCAACATCCACACAGGTGGATGATCTTGAGTATAAATACATTGGAAACCGTTTGAATCAGGTTATTGAAAGTTCTTTAAATGATACTGGATATGAGGGAGGAAATAATATCATTGAGTATGACCTGAACGGCAATATGATTAATATGAAAGATAAAGGGATTCAAACCATTACGTACAATTATCTGAGTTTGCCCAATACTTTTGATATTGTACAGACCACGATGGGCGTTACTTTTCGTTCCAATCTCGGTTATCTTTACCGTGCAGACGGAACGAAGCTGAAAAAAATCTATACCGGCAGAATGGATGGAAGAGGAGCTGTGACTACCACCCGAATGACGGACTATCTGGATGGGTTCCAGTACAGCTATATCGATACGGGAGATGGATTTCAACCCTGTCTGGGCTGCAGAACAGAGTCTGCTTTTGAAGAGCAGGCCTATGAAAATGTAGGAAAAACATTTCCCGGTCTTGGCGGAACGCCGGAATGGAAACTGGATTTTGTACCCACAGCAGAAGGATTTTACAGTTTCACAGAAAACCGTTATATTTACCAATACAGAGATCATTTAGGAAATGCCAGAGTAAGTTTTGCCAAAAACAGCACAGGAGCTCTTGAAGTAACGGATACCAACAATTATTATCCATTTGGCCTCAATCATATTGAAGGAATGCTAAGCAGTTCTAATTTTGGAGGGTATTACAGTTATAAGTACAACGGCAAGGAGCTTCAGGAGAGTGGGATGTATGATTATGGAGCAAGATTCTATATGCCTGACTTAGGACGCTGGGATGCTATAGATCCGCTTGCGGAGAAAATGACAAGACATAGCCCTTATAACTATGCTTTTGATAATCCAATCCGATTTATTGATCCGGATGGTAGAGCACCTGTTGATGATCATTTTAATAAGTACGGACGTTATATGTACACTGATAATAAAAAAACCAACAATGTAATTATACATACAGATAAAGGAAATGCAAGTCTTTCACAATTAGATTACAGCAAGAAAGGAACTATAACAGCTGTTTCTAAAGTTTTAGCACACTATGCAGGAGAAAAAAATATTGGAGGATATGTGGGTGTAGGGACATACGGTAAAGGAGATGCTCATACAAATGGGCGAGGAAATATTTTCTTTAATACCACATCTTTAAAAGGTGGTGAGTATGATAATGCATATTATATCCGATCTACTTTAAACCACGAAGGAGGAAAGCTTGGACATAAAAATGAAAATTTCAAGGGAGACTATACTTTTACATTACACTCTAAAGTTTACTTAAACGAAGCTAAGGATCCTGATTTTGGAAAGACTCCAGATAATTCTCGAGCAGGTCAAGCCGCAAGTTTTGGTCAACATGTTCTTAATGCAGCAGAAAAAGAATCAAGCTATGGTAATAATCCCATGGATATGATTAATCAATATAATGAAGAGAATACGGGAGGAGTATATATAAATGTTTATAACTCAGGGAATAACCTGCCAACAAGTACAAAACTTACTGTTCAAATAGGAAATAAAATTTATCCAACAAAATCATATGAAGACATCAAGCATCCTCAAGAGTAGTTTACTTCTTTTAGCTTTTACTATTTTTTCATGTAAAGAAAGTAATAAAGATAAAATACAATCTGTCTTTGCAGGAGAAACTAGTAAAAAATGGTATTGTTATAGCATTGATGAAGATCATTCATTTTATCCATATAGAGTAAAAGAATTTTTTAAAGATGGAAGGCAGATCCAATACATAAATAATTCTACTACTAAGAATTTAGATACTATCCCAAAAGATGATATGTATAATCCTGAGAAATGGTTTATCATCAATGATTCAGTTGTTAGTATAGATTCTGAGAGAAATCCTAAAAGTGGCTATTATCATAAAAATACCAGTAAAATACTCTTTTATAATAAAGATACTATTATTTTACAAGGAACAAAGCGTAGTAATTACGAAGGTGTTTTAATCCTTACACGATATAAAGGAAAAACAAATAATAAATAAAATAAAAGCCACTCGGAAGAGTGGCTTTTATTTTACATAATCGATTGCAATTTAGTTTGCTTGAGGAACGCATCAAGGAGATCGAAGACATGTTGTCTATCGTTCTCTTTTAGTTTTTGGATATCCAAAATTTTAGAAACAATATTTTTTTCCAAAAGAACATCTGTAGCACCTATAAGATAATCCAGAGAAATTTCCAGAGCTTCCGCAAGTTGTGTAGCTACCTCAATAGATGGTTTTACTTCGTCACGTTCATATCTTCCGATGACAGCACCGTGAACACCCACAAGTTTGCCCACTTCGTCCTGCTACATCTTTTTATCTTTTCTTACCCTGAGTTGGCGCGAGCGTCTCGCTCGTGCCCCGAACAAAACAAAACCACTGTAAAATTGCAGTGGTTTGCTATTTTGAGAAAACCGTTATATTTACCAATACAGAGATCATTTAATAGGAAATGCCAGAGTAAGTTTTTCCAAAAACAGCGCAGGAGCTCTTGAAGTAACGGATACCAACAATTATTACCCATTTGGTCTCAATCATATTGAAGGAATGCTTAGTAGTTCTAATTTTGGAGGGTATTACAGTTATAAATACAATGGGAAAGAACTTCAGGAGACGGGTATGTATGATTATGGAGCTAGGTTCTATATGGCGGATCTTGGGAGATGGGGTGTTGTAGATGAATTTGCAGAAAAATCACGAAGATTCTCTACTTATACGTACGCTTTAGATAATCCTATCATGTTTGTTGATCCTGACGGTAGAGAAGCAGAAAGATGCTGTAGTTGGAATGATGTTAAAGGTTTTGGTAGAGGATTATGGGGTGGAACCAAAGGTCTAGCAATAGGTTTGGTTCAATCCAATACAGCTTCAGTAATGATTAATGCTAAAAAAGAATGGACTAAGGTTTATAATGCATACGAAAAAGGAGGTGCAAAAGCAGCAGGTAATCAATACATTAATTCTTTGTACGAGACAAGTGGAGCAAAGGCAATTGTACAAACTGCAAAAGGAGTTAAAAATGGAGATGCTGAATCTATTGGAACCGCTGTTGCCGTTGGTGGAGCAGCAATATTAACTCATAAAATTACAAAAACCTCAAAAGTAACAGGATCAACAAAATTATATAGAGGAGTGAATAGTACCAGTCCGGGATATGAAAATGCTTTAGAAGGAATAGCGAAACCAAGAGGTGGCAGCGCAACTCCATTAGAACATAATACTGTCACAACAGAAAGTAATTATACATCTTGGACTTCTAATATGTCTGTAGCTGAAAATTTTGGCTTGAGAACTAGTGGTGAAGGGGTTGTTTTGACAGCTGAAATTCCTAATAGCCAATTAGTACAAAGTCCAAATTTAAAATCTGTTAATTTAGTACAGTCTCCAGGTACAATTGTTAGCGAATCTGAAACGTTAGTGAAAGGTCCTGTAACAGGAGCGAATGTAAAAAAAGTTAATTTAGATAGATAAATTATGAAATTTCCAAATTTAAAAGAACATCAATTTTCGGTTCTAATGTCAAATAGTGAAACAGGAATTGTTTTAAATGTTGATCTTGAAATTCATAGGGGGGATGAAGAAAAATCAGCATATAGTGTATTTGAAAGTATGGAACAAACAAAAGAGTTCATCAATAAAATATCTTTAGTAAATGATAAAATTGAATTTATAATTTATAATCCTAAGCAACAAGTTGTTGAATTTATAGCAGCAAAATACTCTTAAAGGAAACAACCCAATACCAAACTCTGGCTTATATACCAGATTAAAAAAAACCACTGTAAAATAGCAGTGGTTTACCATTTGAGAAAACCGTTATATTTACCAGTACAGAGACCATCTAGGAAATGCTAGGGGAAGTTTTGCCAAAAACAGCGCAGGAGCTCTTGAAATAACGGATACCAACAATTATTACCCATTTGGCCTCAATCATATAGAAGGAATGCTAAGCAGTTCTAATTTTGGTGGGTATTACAGTTATAAGTACAATGGTAAGGAGCTGCAGGAGACGGGGATGTATGATTATGGGGCGAGGTTTTATATGGCGGATCTTGGGAGATGGGGTGCGGTGGATCCGCTGGCGGAGGCTTATAGAAGACATGGCGTTTATAATTATGCTGTAGATAACCCGATAAGATTTATAGATCCTGATGGAATGAAGATCGAATATGCAAACGACCCGAATAAATCTAAAAAAGAGAATGGGGAATTAAAGAGAGATTTTAAACGATCTCAAAGGGAATTAAATAGAAGTTCTGAAGAGGCGAGAAATAACTGGAATACATTGGTTAAATCAAAAAATGTACATACTATACATCTTAACCAAAAGGATTCAAATGGAAACATTATTTCGAATGTAACTGAGCCTAAAGAAGGATATAATACTGAAACAGGAGGTGGGACTGATATTTATTTAGATTTAAACAAAAAAACTTCTAATGATATTGATTTAGGTACAAGTATAGTTGGTATTGGTCATGAAGAAGGTCATGCCTTTAGATTTGATCAAGGAAAAGTAGAGGGTGACTATGAGGGAAATATTTCTGATCCAGACTATTTTTCTAAATCTATACAACATGCTGCTAAAGTAAGACAAACAGAAGAAACAGAAGTTTCGCATATTGAAAATGTTATTAGAGCTCAAATTGACCCTACAGGTACTAAAATTCCTTTAAGACAAACATTTAAAAATGCACCAAGTATTACAATAGATCCTCTTACAGGGAAAATAAAATCAGGAACAGTCAACTTAAATGTAATAAAGCCAGGATATGATTATTATAAGAAAAAAAAATAACGTTTTCATTACTTACTCTTTTTTACTCATTTTATTATTTTACACTAATTGCAAGAGTCAAGTAGATGAGCCAAATAATAGAAAGTGTGTATTGGCAACCTCTAACAAAGAAATGATATTAGATAAGAATCAAGTAAAAGAATTTTATCAGGTTAACAACAAATATGATATTGTTTTATATCAATCCAAATCTGGGGAAATTGATGTGAAATTCAAAAGAATTTATAAAGACAAAAATAATAAATGGTTTTATATTGAAATTTTTAATAATAAGATAGTTGCACAAGAGCAAATACACATTAACAATTCTGATTTTGATCTATTATTTGAAAATTTTGAAAATGTTGGGATGTATAAAAATTGCGGAATGTGTTTTGGATGTTATAATTATATTAGTTTAATAAAAAAAGATAGTAAAATTTTTAGTTATTATTATGATTCTTCTTCAAAAAAACTAAGTGATAATGATTTATCAAAATTAAAAAATTATTTGAAAATATTAATTTTTTTTAATCAATACAATCTTTCATTTGTTAAATAGAGTTTATAATAGCAGCTATTTCAATATTCTTATAAATGTAAATATTATTTATTGTAACTATATCCGTACTACTAGCATTTAATGAATAAAACCACTGTAAAATTGCAGTGGTTTACTATTTGAGAAAACCGTTATATTTACCAGTACAGAGATCATCTGGGAAATGCCAGAGTAAGTTTTGCCAAAAACAGCGCAGGAGCTCTTGAAGTAACGGATACCAACAATTATTACCCATTTGGCCTCAATCATATAGAAGGAATGCTAAGCAGTTCTAATTTTGGTGGGTATTACAGTTATAAGTACAATGGTAAGGAGCTGCAGGAGACGGGGATGTATGATTATGGGGCGAGGTTTTATATGGCGGATCTTGGGAGATGGGGTGTTGTAGATCCGTTGGCGGAACAATATAGAAGATGGTCACCATTTAACTATGCAATTAATAATCCTTTAAGGTTTATAGATCCTGATGGTAGAGGTGTAAGTGATGTTGTAATTACAGGAGATTTAAAAGATAAAGCTTTTAAGCAATTACAATCTAAAACAACAAATCTTGATTTAAAACTTGATGAGAATGGTAAAGTCACAGGTTCAGTAAAGGAGGGAGCAAAAGCAACAAAAGCTGAACAGAAACTTTTAGAAGCGACTAATGATCACAGTGTCATAGTTAATTTAGAAGCGACAAGTGCAAATCAAACAGCTGATGGGAATTATATTGTAAGTGGTGCTTATGGCGGAAATAAGGTTGTTAAAAATGAAAATGGTGAAACAATTACTGAAGGTTATCAGACTTTAAATCCAAATCAGGCAGAAAAAGTGGATAAAGCCGAAAAATCACCACAAGGTTCGGCAGCTTTACATGAAATTTTAGAAAGCTACATATCTGCATCTGAAACACCGGGATCTAATAAAGGAAATATACCCAATTACTTAAATGCACATAATAAAGCTAGTGCACTAGATCCAGATAGGATTAGAAACGGAACTCCAGGTAAAGATATAAAGAAAAATCGGGATGGATCAGTAACAGAAAAGATATTTCTTGATATAAATGGTAAAAAATACCCTCTCTATGAAAATAAAGTTCCTAATTAAATTAATATTTATTAATTTAGTTCTTATTGTAACATCATCTTGTTTTGCGCAGGACAGGTCGAATATTTCTCCAGACAATATAATATTTAATAAGATTATTAAGACATCTAATTTTTATATTTTAGAAATAAAAGGAGAAAAGAAAAGTTTTTTAATTTCCGAAAAGAAAGGAAAAAATCTCATTAAATGTAATGCTGTAAAAATAGGTATTTCATATAATTTAAAATTAAAAAAGTATTCTTTAGATAGAGTTATTACAAGTAGTGAGTATGATAATACTTCTATTTCTTTTGATAATCAAATTATTTGGAAGGGAAGTATTAATCACCAGCCTATATTGTATACATCTGATCAAATAATCAATCATTGCATACGACAATAAGTTCTCTACCGTGCTTGCACGAACATCTTCGGGAGTATGAAAAGAAATTTGGAAAAGGAAGTGTAGCATTAAGTGATGCAATGACTGAAAAAGATTTTGCTCAAGATTGGGGTGATATGGAAGGAAAACCATCTGAGATCGTTATGAATCATCATGGGAGTAATCAGCAGTTACATTTAAATATAGATCCAGATAATAATATTAAAACAAAAGATGGAGAATATATTGTATCTACAGATAATGGAAAAACTAATACTTCACAAACACCAGGAAAAAAAATATCTGACTTACCAGATCCAAAAGCTGATATTTCAGGGACAACATTGTGTTTAAATACATGCAATTCAAATAATCCTAATTCAGCGCCAATGACTGCAGGAACAACTTTAGCAAAAGGCTTTAGCCGAGATACTCAAGTTGGTCAAGTTAGAGGAACAAATAAAAAGGTTAATTTTAATAGTGAGGGTCAGGCAACTACTCAATAGTATTATGGAGGAGGCTGGCAATATTTTAAGAATGGTGAATAGCCATCACAAAAAATGAGTCTTCCAACAGGAAATTATAAAGCATATCCTTAAAAATAAACTAATGAATAGAAAAATAATTGTAGGAATATCTTTCCTTTTAATAGTATTTATAATCTTTTATTCTGTTGATAAAGAAAAGAAAGTCGAAACTGAATTTGTAGGTGAATATAATTTTGAAGTTTTTAATGATTCTCTTTTTAAAAATTCATATTTTCATGAGAGTTTAGGATATGTTATATCTGATTATGATTTAAGAAACGTAGGAATTAATATTTTATCAAATAATAAACTTAACAAAACAGATGAGTATATTTTTGTTATTAACCATTCAATTAAAGATGTAGTAGAATTTGATGATGATGTCGATTACGTAAAAAAGACACCTATAAAAGTTGTACTTGATTTGACGAAGGCTACAAACAAAATATATGTTTAAGATTAAATGATCAAAATAAATATAGACTTATATTGCCATAGTTCTACCGCTGACACAATTGCTTCGCTTTTGTCCTAAATAAAAACAAAACCACTGTAAAATTGCAGTGGTTTTTATTATTTCGTTTAAACTGTTATATTTATCATTACAAAGATCATCTGGGAAATGCCAGAGTAAGTTTTGCCAAAAACAGCGCAGGAGCTCTTGAAGTAACGGATACCAACAATTATTATCCATTTGGCCTCAATTATATAGAAGGAATGCTAAGTAATTCTAATTTTGGAGGGTATTACAGTTACAAGTACAATGGGAAGGAGCTTCAGGAAACAGGAATGTATGATTATGGAGCGAGGTTTTATATGGCTGATCTGGGAAGATGGGGAGTTATTGATCTAAAGGGGGCTGAATTTCCCGCTTGGTCACCATATAATTATAGTCTTAATAATCCTATTCGATTTATTGATCCTGATGGAATGGCACCAAATGATATTGTATTTATTAATAATCGTGGTGTAGAAATTCATCGTATTAAAAGTGATACTCAATTTAAAACATACATACAAGAATCTACGAATGCAAGCAGCAATCCTGCCCAAAGTACTGCAGGATGGAAATCAGTTCCTATGCCTAATATAATTCAACACAGACCATAATCTAATGAAGATGTATCTGGTGCTGCTTATCAGGGGAATGATTATCAAATTGCAGCAAGAACAGGTTATTTTAACCAGGCTAAAAATTCGGGACAATTAAATTTAGTAACTGAGGGAGGAAACTCTATTCCAAATGAAGCTACAAAAGATATCCCAGATTTGGATCCAACTTTAGTAAAAGCAGTAACTATTCAAGAATCTAATGCAGGAACAACAGGTCTTACTGATATCATGCAGGCTAATGTTCCTGGAGATTGGTCTAATATGAAAAGTAGTTATCAACTAAATAAAGGAGAAAAGACAACTGAAACGAATTCTTTATATGCGGGAACAAGAGTTTTGGCAACAAAAGGGTTTAAGGGAGGCGTTTCAGTTGATTCAAAAACAGGAAAATTGAGTTATAAATTTCAGGGATGGTCAAAAGCCGTAGAGGCATATAATGGTGGTGGAACAGCGGGCTATCAAAAGAGTGTTTTGCAAATGCAACAAGAATCTAAAAAACCTAAAACTTCAGATTATTAAAATATGAAAAGATTTTTTTTAAGTTTAATTATACTTTCATTCATAAGTTGTAATAAATCTATTTCAGAGCCGAATAATAAAAGAATAGAAACAGATGTAGATTATTATGAACGTTGTAGATTATTAACATTGGAGCAGAATACTCCAAATCAAGATTTTGGATTCATCAAAAAAGGAAAAGAAATAGATGAGCAAGTAGTTAAATATTTAGGTAGTATTATTACTTCTAAAAATGACACACTAAAAATCCTAAACTCTATTCACTATACTGGTATTTACCAAGATTCCAAAAGAGGAAACGGACAAGTATATATTTACAATTCTCACAATAAACTGCTAGGCTTTTATAATTTAGGCTCTGCATCTGCTGTCCCTAGCAGTATTGATAATAAGGAGTTGATTTTTAAATACAACAATGAGAATTGCAATCAAACGACTAAAATCAGTTTGAAAGATAGTATTCCTAATCAAATATTTGTGCATTGTACAAAAGATGGTGGAGATGTATACAGTTTAGAAAGGGCTAATAATTAAACAGAATAGCTTCACGGTTATAAATTCTAAGGACTAT
Organism: Chryseobacterium sp. OV279; assembly: GCF_900128945.1. Taxonomy (GTDB): domain Bacteria; phylum Bacteroidota; class Bacteroidia; order Flavobacteriales; family Weeksellaceae; genus Chryseobacterium. The sequence continues at coordinate 79,599 of NZ_FQUD01000003.1, forward strand.
TTGTAAAAAAACCACTGCAATTGCAGTGGTTTTTTTTATTTAACTAGCTATTTGAGAAAATTATGTGAGTCAAGTAAGGACAGAATATTAAAGTTAAAAAGATATTGAAAGAAAAGTATTTTCTAAAATAAAAATGACTTTATATAAAAGTATAAATTCCTCAACTTCGTAGTTCCATCCCTTCCCCCGCTGGCGCGAGCGTCTCGCTCGTGCCCTGAACAAAAACAAAACCACTGTAAAATTGCAGTGGTTTACTATTTGAGAAAACCGTTATATTTACTAGTACAGACATCATTTAGGACATGCCCGAGTAAGTTTTGCCAAAAACAGCGCAGGGGCTCTTGGAGTAACGGATACCAACAATTATTATCCATTTGGCCTCAATCATATAGAAGGAATGCTTAGTAATTCTAATTTTGGCGGGTATTACAATTATAATGGTAAGGAGCTGCAGGAGACGGGGATGTATGATTATGGGGCTAGGTTCTATATGGCGGATCTGGGAAGATGGGGAGTTGTGGATCCTTTGGCGGAGAAGATGACGAGACATAGTCCTTATAATTATGCATTTAATAATCGCACAAACAGTAAAAGGAGCAACATTAACAGATGCATCTTCGACATTTTTGAAAGCTACAGAAGATCAATGTAATATAGTTGTTTTAAAAACTGATGATGAAACTTACTATGTTGGAGGAGCTTATGGCGGAAGTAAAATGGCAGGCAATGGAAAAATGATAGGTACAAATGTAGTAAATCCGATGGTTAATGAAAAGGTAGATGAAGCATTAGGTTTACCAAAAGGCGTTGGAACTTTACATGAGGGTCTTGAAGCTTATATGGGCATACTTAATAGCCCCGGTAGTCCTCCTGGAACACCTGGAAATAATGACAAAGGATATATGGCTGCTCATAAAAAAGCTAATGAACTAGATCCGAGACATAATGATGGAGATGGAACTGTTAAAGTATCAAGCCATATCAGAGTAAGAAATATGGGTGAAGGAAATAAACCTAAGTCTATTACTGAAGAAATAATAATGACCAATACTAAAACAGGAGTAAAAACTTCTTTAGGTAGCTTTACAACTAAACAACAATGAAAATACTATCAATAATAATTTTATACTGTTTATTTTTATTTGCTACAAATAAAAATATTCAACAAGAGGGTGAAGTGAATATAATTGCAAAAGTTGAAAAGATAGATTCTCTAAAACCTTGTTATTTTATTTATATAAATAGCAAACTGGGAAAAGGCATGTTTATCATGCCTAAACTCTGTTCAAAAAATGGAAAATTTAATTATAAATTAAAAAAAGGAGAATCATATTATTTTAAATTGAAAAAAGAAGTTTATGTAAGAGGTAGCTTGCCAGAGGCAGAGTATAGAGAAGAATCTGTCAATGATCAAGTAGTTTGGACGAGTAAAATGAAAAGTACCTTTTATGAAGATTGTACAAATATGTGCGGTCTGTATATAGACAACGAAGGAAAATCTAAAATAAAGAAATAAATATGACTAGTCCTGAAAATCCGATACAGATTAAAGGATAAAAATAAGTAATTAAACCAGAGCAAATTTCTTTTTGCTTTAGTTTTTGCTTTTATAGGTTTTCATCCTGATTTCTGATTGATTGTGCATTTGATTTGGAGTTAAATAATGGTTTGAAAAATGCGGTCTCCCCTCGGCTGGCGCGAGCGTCTCGCTTGTGCCCCGAACAAAACAAAACCACTGTAAAATTGCAGTGTTTTTTTATTATTTCGTTTAACTTGTTATATTTACCAATACAGAGAACATCTAGGAAATGCCAGAGTAAGTTTTGCCAAAAACAGCGCAGGAGCTCTTGAAGTAACGGATAGCAACAACTATTATCCATTTGGGCTCAATCATATTGAAGGAATGCTAAGTAATTGTAATTTTGGAGGGTATTACAGTTATAAGTACAATGGTAAAGAACTTCAGGAGACGGCAATTTACTCCGGGGGTCAGTAATAATTCTGATTCTAAAAAAACAGACGCAGCAGGAATTCCTATAAAAAATTACGATCTTCCTGTTGCGAAAGATTTACCTTCTGATCCTGCTTCTGGAACATTAAGACTTAATAATTTACCACCAACTATTATGCCTAACGTATTACCAAGAGGATTTGATCCTGAACAACCCAAAAGATACTAATTATGTTTAGAGAAATTTTAATCGTTTTATTTTTTGTACCGTTATTATTGACTGCTCAGCAAAAAACGAATCAAAAATGTAAAGATGTAAAAAGGGGAGCTGAACAACTTCCTTGCAAAATTACAAATCGCTATTCTATAGACATTATACCAGACAAAGAAACTGCTGTAAAATACGCTGATATGCTTATAAGTAATAGAGAATTATTGAGTGCTGATAAAGCAAAACCTTATTTGGTTAATTTGATTAATGATAATAAAATTTGGCAGGTTATTATAAAAAGTTATAATTGCAGATCTTGTAAAATTTATATTAATATCAACAAAAATACTGGAGAAATATTAAATTTTTACAAGGTAGAAGATTGATACCATGGTGTGTAGTCAAAAATTAAAACAAGACCACTGTAAAATTGCAGTGGTCTTATTATTCAAAATAACTATTGAAAAAATTACCTGAGTTAGTAAGGACAGAATATTAAAGTTAAAGAGATATTGAAAGAAAAGTATTTTCTAAAAATAAAAATGGCTTTATCTAAAAACATTCAACCCCTTAACTTCGTAATTCTATCCCTTTATAAACTGAAAAACCAGCTCCTGAAAGCTGGCTTTGTTGTTATATTATAAAGTTCTGATTCTGTATTTTTACAGTAAATCAGCAAACCATCCCTCATTGAAACAATAGCCTTGCTCTAAAAAATAACAGATTTTTCCTGTTGCATTTTCACATTGTTCCTGTGAATCGTAAGGACGGTAGAATGGTGATCCAGGTCCCGGACATCCTTCTTTAGTTCCTCCTGTTATTGATTTTAAACCCTCTCTCGAAATTTTTGTAAGATTTTTCATGAATTAATTTTTTTTAGTTTTTCCTACTCTTTGATAAGCTTTTCAGATTCCGCTTTTAATTTATCCCAAATTAGTGATTTTTTATATATGACGTCAAAATAATTGTCAAAAATGGTCAGAATAAATTAATTACTGCTTTGGTTTTTAAGGAATTGCTGACTTTTTATATACCATAATCAATCGTTAGACTAAAATGCTTATTCTATATTTATCAAAAAAAACCACCGCAATTGCAGTGGTTGATCATCGCCCAAAAGAGCAATTATGCCTGTGAAATGTTTTATTTTAATTCAAGTTTCCTAGCCGCTTGAATTCTCTCCTCAATCACCCTCCAGTCATAAAAATGGAAGACCCTTCCATTACTCATCGCTACGAATACTCCTTTAGGAAATTTAGGCCCCAAATTCACATTCGTTACTTCTGAACCATCGCTTTCGCTGGTAGAGACCGGGATTTCTGCAATTTTTCCTTTTGCCGGATTTTCTCTCAGATATACGTTAAAAGTATCTTTCTGTTGGTTGGAAACCAGGATGTAGCCTGTTTGGGAAGAAGTAGGGTAGATGGAAATGCCTTCCACATCAGATTTAAAATCACCCTTCCCAAAAACCAGAAGCTCTTCATTCCCTTTTGCCGGGTCTGCGTAATACTGATGCACGCCAAATTGCTCATCAGAATAATAAATGTAGCCCATTTCATCATCTACAGCGATGCTTTCGATCTCTTTCAGTCCGCTGTATTTTCCAAACTTACGCACAACTTCACCCGTTATTTTTCCCTCTTTTTCAGAAAGTTGATACTGCCACAGATAGCCATCGGCCGGACCGGATTTTCTTCCTACCACAGCATAAATTTCTCCTGTTACCGGATTTTTGTACATCGAAATTCCCATCGGATCACGTTCTGTTTCACCATCAAATACGGTAAACTGACCAACTTCTTTCAGATCAGGAAGGCTGTAGAGCTTTACGGTATTCGTTTCCCTTTCGGTTACGGCGGCAATATCCGTTTTCTTTCCGTTCAGCATAAATCCGTATTCGAGATCTACATTGTTTGGACGTTTTAATCCCGGAACCTTATGGATGATCTTTCCGTTAAGATCGAAGGCATAAAGTCCGCCATCCGTATCTTTATCGGTCCCGATAACCATACTTTTTGAGGCATCTTCAGGATTGATCCAGATCGCCGGATCATCCGTATCATGCATAACGGTTTCTGTAATAACAGAAGGTTGGATCTTTTTTCCTAAGTGTTGAGTACTGCAGCTTACCACAAAAAGTAAAACTGAAACAGCGAATATAAATGGTATCTTTTTCATGCGTTTAAAAATCAAATTTCACCCCTAAAGTGAATCTCGGTCTGTAATATTCAACCTGTGCGGTTCTGCTCTGAATTCCCTGATAATAACGTAACGGCTGATTCGTCAGATTATTGGCTTCTGCAAAAAACCTCAGCTGGCTTGTGATCTTGTACGAAGCATTGGCATCAAGGAAAACCTGCTTATCATAATAACGGTCTTCAAATGACTTACCACCCAGTTCATCAATATAATGAGAGGCATAATTCATAGAAACCCGCGCCGAAAAACGCTTGTTTTCCCATGAAAGCGATCCGTTAAACATATGAGGAGCCGCACCCGGAAGACCTACATCCGTTCTTTCCACACCATCTTCATTCGTAATTCCTTTGGCTTTAGATTTTGTATAGGTATAGTTCACATAGACTCCAAGACCTTTCCAGAAGGCTCCCGGAATAAAGTCCAGCTGTCTCTGAAGTGCCACCTCAAAACCATAAATGTCTACATTGTCACCATTACGTTGTTGGGTAAATCTCCAGTTATTTTCTCCCGAAGGAATAGGGTTGGACTGTCCCGCAAAATCATTCGCGAAATCCCCGGTTGTATAATTTCTCCTGGAATATGTGTAAATAAAATCTTTAAGATTCTTATAAAAAAGTCCTCCGGAAAGGATCCCCACCGATTTAAAATATTTCTCCGCCATAAAATCGAAATTATAAGCGTATGTTGCCTTTAAATCTGGATTTCCGGCTGCGATGGTTTCGTCTGCGGATATGACATTAAGGTAAGGAACCAATGAATAGTAATTCGGACGGGCCAAAGCTGTTGTAAAGGCCGCACGAAGCACCAGATCCTGAACCGGGACATATTTGAAGGACAAATTCGGAAGCACATTGGTATAGGTATTGGTTCGGTTGATTTTTCCTGCCAGATCCTCTTCATCCAACACATAATTTCCGGTATAATCAATTTTTGTTGTTTCAAAACGCGCTCCCACAATCATTGAGAATTTATCGTTGAAATCCTGATCCCATCTGATGTATCCGGCATAGATATTCTCCTTCGCCGTATAATTACTGGAAAGGAATTCTTCAGGCTTTGATTCTCCTTTAAATAAATTTGGATTAAAAAGGTCCAAACCACCTATGTAAGAAGGATTCACAAATGTTCCCGGAACATAATTCCCAGGTTGGAAATTTTGCCCGTCAAAATGAACCGTAGGAACAGACAGCAGACTTCCCATTGTATCTAAAGGTTCAAAAGCATAATAATCATTGTTTCGCTCTTTTTCCTTTAAACGCAGACGTAAACCTGCACGAAGCCTACCTTTCTGATTTTCAATGACAGAAAACGGAAAACGCACATTCACCTTGGCACCAAACTCTTTTTCCTGTGTAAAGCTATTCGAATCCGAAAGATCGCTTAACTGGTAAACGCCCGGGTTATCTGCAGAAAGTGGAGTGATCATAGGTCTTCCCGGATCACTCAGGTCCGAAGAAAAATTCATCTTTCCATTTTCAAACTCTATATAACGTTCGTGAGGTTTCTTTTCACTAGCCGTGGCATAATTCATAGACCAGTCAAGGTCGATTTTTGAACCCAGAAGATGCTCTCCTCTTAATGCATAATTCTGTACTTTCTGTCTTTCAAGACGTGTATTGTCATTATCAGCATCTCCGCCTTTATTTTGTCGGGTAATGCTGCCTTTCCAGCCTGTGATCTCTGTTTCATCGCTATTATAAACAGGTTTTACTTTATACCCTAATGCAAACCTGTTTTCCTTATCCGTTCTGAAATTGTACATCGCCGAAGCGTAGATCTTGTTTTTGGAATTAAATTCATAATCCATGTTCAGATCAAAACTGTGCCTGATACGGTGTTCATTATAGTAACGGACCCCCATTTTGCTGACGTAAGCGGTCTGTGCAGCATCGTTGGCAAGACTCCATGTCGGTTCAATATTATCTGAACCGAAATTGTTGTTATTATAGGAGAAACTTAAAACAGCGCCCAGTTTCTTATTTAAAAAACGGTTCCCATAAACAAATCCCGCCGTATAATTTCCTTTTTCACGGATTGGATTATAGCCTCCAGCAACTGTTGCCGAAATTCTCTGTCCGTTAGGAGAAGCCCTTGTGATCAGGTTGACAGATCCACCGATGGCGTCGGCATCCATATCCGGCGTCAGCGTTTTATTCACCTCAATAGTAGAGATCATATCAGAAGGAATAAGGTCCATCTGAACATTACGGTTGTCTCCTTCCGCTGAAGGAATTCTGTCGCCGTTTAAGGTTACGGAGTTCAGATTCGGAGCCAAGCCGCGGATAATCAGGTTTCTGGCTTCACCCTGATCATTTTGTATAGTAATTCCGGGAACACGCTTTAAGGCATCCCCGATATTGGCATCAGGAAAACGCCCGATCTGATCGGATGAAATTACATTGGTGATATTGGCATTGTTTTTTTGCTTATTTAATGCTCTTGCCTGATTTTTAAGAGTAGCTCCCGTGACCACCACTTCTGCAATCGTGGTTTCTTTTCTGGTGAAAATAATATTTTGTTTCGTATTCTTTTCAGCTTCTACACTTACGTTGTATTCACTGGTTCCATAGCCCAGATAATCAACTTTCATCATATAATTTCCCGGAGGAACATTCAGAAAGACAAAGTTTCCATGATCATCTGAGGTGGTATAGATGTTCCCCGGTATCAGAGAGATTTTTGCACCCGGCAGGGATAATTTTGAATCATCATTGAGAGTTCCGGAGACAGTCCCGGTTTGTGCATAGAAAAATAAAGACGCACAAAATAAAACAGAGGTAAAAATTTTCTTCACTTTATACAGTATATTAGATCTGAGCAAAATTAAACGTCTGTTTGGAGAGCGGCCTGAAATATAGATTACGATTGTTTTAAGGATTTGTGAACAGGTGTAGGGATATAAGGTATTTAATGATTATTTTTAAGTTCAGGAAAAGGAGGTCACCATATAAATTATTAAGCCAAATAGAAGCATGAATGAAATATTTTCAAGGGAATTAATTGAGCGGGCACAAAAAGATCTGTCAGTAAGAGAAAAACTGGCTTCTGAAGGTAAGCTTTACGGAGGATATCATCCTGAAATGGAACTTGTTCACAGACAGAATGCAGAAAGACTTCGGGAGATTATTAAAGAAATTGGGTTTCCTACCATTTCAAAAGTAGGAGCGAAGGCAAATGATGCCGCATGGCTGATTATTCAGCATTCCATTGGCGAACCTGAATTCATGAAAGACTGTTACAAGCTGATGACTGAAAACTACAGTGACACTAACCCCACCAATATTGCCTATCTGTATGACAGAATCCAGGTTTTTCAGAGTAAACCACAGCGGTATGGCACACAGTTGACTGCGGAAGGAGTCTCATATCCCGTGGAAGATAAAAATAATCTTAATAAAAGACGGATACAGGTAAATTTAACCCCTCTTTCCCAAGAAGAAATTAATATGATTCCCTTAATAGAAGATATTCCAGAAATAGATGGTAAAGACCCTGATTATACAGCATGGAGAATCAAAACCGGATGGATTTCTGAGATAATATGAGCCATGAAATTTAAATAACTTCCGAAAAATTCACCATAGACCAATCATTTATTTGCTGCATATTTGTATAAAAGCAAACAAATGATTTTAAAAATTATCAATTCTTTACTAATTCTGACTGCCGTTTTTATGGGTATAAAACAAGGAACGGCCATGTTGATGGGTAAACCGGAGATGACGGCTATGTTTGGAAAATGGGGCTTTAGCAAAACCGGGCTGATGATCAACGGAGTAGTAACTATGATTGCTGCTATACTGATTTTATTTCCCAAAACATTTGTCTGGGGAAACTTCCTGATGGCCGCAGGAATATTACTGATTATATGTTTTCAGCTACAAGACAGAGATTTTAAAGGAGCTATGATCGAAATTCCGTTTTTTCTGCTCAATCTGCTGATTATTTATCTCCAGCATCCTTTAAAACAATAGACCTAATGATAAGAAACTTCGCTATGGCAGCTGTTATTTCCCTGTCATGTACGGCATGCGGACAAAAGACACAGGGGAAAGAATCTCAAAAAATACTTACAACACCAAACCAAAACAATATGGATCTATCAAAAATAACTGATGACACAGTAAAACAGGCCATTCAGGCATTGCAGGACGGGGATCAGAGCTGGTATACCTTCTTCACTGAAAATCCCATGATGACTGATGACGGCAATACTATAGATTTTAAATCTTTTTTTTCACATGCTCTGGGAAAGGAAAAGTTCCTCAGTATAGATAAGGTGGAAAACGATAGCAAAGATATTTACGGAAATTTTGAAGCAGGGAAGTGGGGTACATTTCGCACATTCTTTAAGTTTCACAAAAATAATGAAGGAAAATTCGACAGGCTGGATATAGGGCAGGCAAAATAAGCCGGATATTTGAATTTTGTTCTGTATCAGATCGTTGCAGATCCTTTCTCTGTCAGGGAATTCTTTGAAGAAAAAGATGATTGAGAGCGGTGATTAATTATTTTTTTAGAAAGTATAAAAAATATTTTGTCAGTTTCAAAAAACGTTATATATTTGCACCACTGAAAACGACGGTACAGCCGTTATTCAGGAGAGATGGCAGAGTGGTCGATTGCGATAGTCTTGAAAACTATTGACTGTAACAGGTCCGGGGGTTCGAATCCCTCTCTCTCCGCTGAAAAGCAAGAGTAAAACTCAAAAAATGCTTAAAAAGCTATTAAAACCTGCAATTTTAACTAATTGCAGGTTTTTTGTTTTTGGGTTGTATAGCCATAATTTTCAAAAACACTCAAAAACAATGTGGCAACTTCGTGGCACTTTTAAAATTCCAAAATAATTGCCACAGAAATTGACGTAAAAGCCTGTAGATCAACGGGTAAATAACGTTAACGACTTGACTCATAGACACTTTAATTCGACATTTACTAATATTTAAAAATTGTTGAATTATGCTGGAAAACAGTTACGGGCTAACCTTCTTTTTGAAGACGCCAAAAAGAAAATCTGATATGATCAGGTACGTTTATTTGAGAGTTACTGTTGATGGAATACCTAAAGAGACTTCCACGAAAAGAAAATGGGATGCCAAAAGATGGGATCAAAATACGGAAAGGGCTGTCGGGACAAGAGAGGATGCTAGAAGTCTTAACTTTTTTCTGGATTCATTGGTGAATAATGTCAGTAACTATAGAACTGAATTGATCAATGAAGGAAAGACAATTACGGCACTGCGCATTATTGAATTTGTGAAAGGTAATAATCCGTCAAAATCTAAACTACTGGAAGAGTTTCAGAAGCATAATGATGAAGTATTTGCCTTAGTGCCTAACGAATATGCTATTGGTACTCATACGCGTTTTGTGACCGCTCGGGCACATGTACATGAATTTATTCTTTTTAAATATCAAAAAGAGGACCTTGAGTTTCGGGAACTTAATTATGAATTTATCAAAGATTATGAAATGTACCTGAAAACCATAAGGAAATGTGGGAATAATACAACTTTGAAATATATAGCTAATTTCAAAAAGATTGTTCTACGAGCCATTGCTAAAGAAATTATTCCAAAGGATCCGTTCCTATTATTTAAGGGTAAAAAGATTAAAATTTTAAAAGAGCCTTTAACCCGGGCAGAACTTTATTTACTGGAAACAAAGCAATTTGATAGTGAACGCCTCAGTACGGTAAGAGACATCTTTGTTTTCCAGTGCTATACGGGGCTGGCATATGTTGATGTTAAGCAGTTAAAAAAGATTGACATAAAGCGGGGAATTGACGGGGAACTTTGGATTATCAGTAACCGGCAGAAGACAAAATCGAGTACCGATATTCCACTGCTTCCAAAGGCTATAGAGATCATCGAAAAATATGAAAATCACCCCGTTTGTGTCGATCGAGGGTTGGTGCTTCCCGTAAAATCCAATCAGAAAATGAATGAGTATCTGAAAGAAATTGCTGTGCTGAGCAAAGTTTACAGTACGCTCAATACACATAAAGCAAGACGTACATTTGCAAGCACCATCACACTAAACAATGGTGTACCTATTCATGTTGTCAAAGAAATGTTAGGACACCATTCGGTAGCGCAGACTGAGGATTATGCCATTACAGAGCAGGAGACTATAAGTCGGGAAATGCTTCAGCTCAGGGATAGATTGTCTGGACAACTTAAGGAGGAAAGTAATAATAGATTTTCGTCATTGTTGGAACAATTTGAAAATGATTTGGCAAATTTAAAACGAAGCCATCAATTAGGAGAGCATACCAGTTTTAATGAGAAATTTGCGCAATTTGAAGAAAGATTAATTAAATTCAAGACTGATTTTAATTAAAAATATTTTAACATCCCATCAGAAAAAACAGAGCCTTCAGGGCAATAAAAATTCAACGGTACTACGATAACCAGGGTGATAATTCGGGGTGTATTTTATATAACCAAACTCCTGGATTTGTTTAAAATATTTGTGATAGGTAGGAAGGGTATTGATATGCGAAAGCGACATCAGTCTGCTTCTGCTTACCCTTATAATGTTACGCTCATCTTGTGAATAGGCGAGCTGCACTAAAGCAAGAATAAGAGCTATATGCCAGACATTTAGTCTGTAATCATTTGATGCCATTTTTATGAAATTTAACCAATAGACTGCATTATTTTCCATCTTCGAATAATTTAAGTAAATCGGTTCTGTTGTAATAATATGAGCCCATTACTTTACGAAAACGTATTTTCCCTGTTATACGCAAATTCTGAAGAGTAGCGGGAGATATATTCATTATTCGCCTTATAGTTTTGCTACGTAGCCAATCAATATCAAATTCCTGCTTATCGGTCCCTTTCATACTTAATATTTTTTTTATGTCACTTACTATTTCTAATCTTAGCTGTCTTAAGTGATCTCTTGTAATTTGTTCCATTTTTTTTTGTGAATTTGAGAGATTATTTTATAGAATATTTATTCTGTCGGAGTTTGGAACAATCTGGCTTTTATTTTCTAGATTTTAGGATCAAAATTGTATTGTAAAATATCTTTACAATTATGATCTAATATTATTTTTTAGAAAATTTTTCATGATTAACCGGTAAAAAGGCAGCTAAGGTTTAGCAGTCAGCCTTTTCTTGGTCCACCCAAAAGACTACGGCATAAACGGTTTGCTCCCTAAAGGTACCCTCCAATTATTCCGTTTCCTTTTGGCTTTTCGCGTTGTCTGCTTAGATTATCTGCTTTCTTTTTTCCGGTTTTTCTTTTGAAAAATATTTCCAGAAGCCTTATTGAGGTTTTAGCAAGGGAAGGAGAAAAGGGGAAAAATAAAGACATTAATTAAGTGCGGGAAATATCAGTCTCTGCCGTACTCAGAGCAAAAAAGATGAGATTTAATGTAGTTAATGAAATTAAATTAAGTTATTGCAGAGAAGGGAACTGTGAAAGGTTAATAACGGATTCAAGAGATGCTGTTGGTGTATTTAGAGAACATTTTGACAGTGATGAAATTGATTATAGAGAATCATTTTACACGCTCTATCTAAGTCAGGCGAATAAAGTTTTAGGAATAAAGAAAATCTCTGAATCCGGAATTTCCTCTACTATTGTAGATATTAGGATTATCATGCAGGCCGCTCTTTTATGTAATGCATCGTGCATTATTATTGCGCATAACCATCCTTCAGGTAACTTAAAAGCTTCGACTGAAGATGTAAAAATGACTCAGCAAATAAAAGAAGCATCAAAATTTCTAAACATACAATTGCTTGATCATTGTATTTTAACCTCTACCGAATATCTTTCATTTGCAGATGAAGGAATGCTGTAGGAATTTTTAAGAATATATAATAAAGAGAACGGCGATTAAAAATTGCCGTTCTCTTGTGAAATTTTCGGGCGAAAAGACCAGTCCCTCTCTTTGATCGGAAGTGTCTTTTCGCTGCTAATTAGAAAAAGACTTTTTTGGGTATTGGCTTCAATAATGAAATAATAATAGGTTTTTCTTTATTAATCCTGTCGTATAGACAATTATTAATGTTGGTATAAACATCAGCCCCGCCAGGAATAAATTCGAATGATTTTCTAAATGATGTGGATAAATTAATTTCTATAAATTATTTGTTAACAAAGAGTAATGAAGATCTTTCGCAGTAATCAGTAATATAAAGAAACCATATTAATTAGGACATAAATATTGATAGCGAGAATTTATTTCATGGATTAAGCGAATTATGACAAGATCTGATATACTGAGTGAGAAAGTAAAAGAAAACAAAATGAGTTGAACGGTATTGATTGTGACTATATGTCATTAAGAAATGTGCTTAAATTATCTTCTCTGCCCAAACCCAATTTATTTTTTATCCTGGTCTTATAAACCCTGACTGTAGCCGTAGTGGTATTTTCAAGCGCAGATATTTCTTTTGATGAAAGATCCATCCTAAAATAAATACAGAGCTTTACCTCTCTGTTCGTTAAATTGGGATAATTATGTTCAATTTTTTCTAAAAATATTTTATTTTCAGTGCTGCTTTCAATGATGAAAGTATCGTTTTTTTTATCTATCTGTATGAGTTTGCTGACTTTTAAATGTAAATCTCTGAAAATTTGCTCTGAATTGGTATCTGAAGATCTTTTTATCTTTTTTATATTTTGCAAAAAAGCCTTCTCTGTTTCTATTTTTAAATTAAGATTCTGATATAGATTTTTGATTTTTTCCTTTTGGAAAAGAACATCCTGTTCAAGTACTTTTTTGTTTGTTTCCAGGATCTCTCTCTGCTTTTCAGCATCTTTTATTTCACTTTTTTTGTTAGTCCAGATGTTTAAAGCAATGAGTACGATAATAACAATCAAGAGAAAACAAATGGTGATGGTTAAAATTGTTTTTTTCTTCTGAATTCTGAGTTCATATTCGTACTTCTCATGGATACTACTTATAAGATTTTTATTTAGGAGATCTGATGTTTTTTGTATGCTTTTTCTGTTTTCATCGTCAAATTTATGATTCAACAAAACCAACTTTTTGGATATATCTTTTAAAGGCTCAAGATCATTGTTATCGGAATAATATTTTTGAACAATTTCACAAGCTGTAATTTTATTAAATGTATCCTTTAGTAAAGGTTCGATATGAATAAGCTTATCAACAATTTGTTTTTGTTTTTCTTTTTGACCTGTGAATTTATACAGATCAAAGAGTCTTTCGCAAGTTCCTATGGTATAGGTGAAGCGGTCTTTTTTGTCCTTTGAATATTCAAAAACCTCAAGAAGCAATTTCTCAGCAGCCGGATACTCTTTTAGTTTATAATAATAAAACCCCAGGTTTTCTTTCATAATAATCAGGAAATCATAATCCTCCGTGTTTTTTTTTGTTTTCCTTTTCAGAATATCTATTGCTTTTTCAGTCTCCTGAATTGCTCTTCCTGTATTGTTAAGTTGATCATAAGTCAAACCAAAGTTATTGTACATTGAAGAGATGTAAAGCTTATCATCCGGCCTGAAATTTTTTAATGCTTTATCAAAATAATATATTGCAGAAGCATACATTTTATTATTATAATAAAGTCTCCCTTTCATGTGGTAAAGATGTCCCGTATAATAATACATTGCAGATAATGTCTTATTGTACTCAATAGCCTTATCTATGAAATTCATTGCCAGTTCAGGAGAGGTGCTTTCCAGTAGGATAGCTATATTATAATTCGAAGTCATGGAAATATATGGATATCTGTCTTTATTCAGCTTTAATAATTCATGGACAATTAGAAGTTGCTTATTTGTATTATACTGATATAAAAATAGTTCTACATATTTCGAACTTATCAGGTATTTCTGATCTTTTTCTTTCTCAAATTTTTCAAGCTCCCTTTTCCGGATGTTCTCAATTTTAGCGTTGTTACTAACAATAGGCTTAAGCTCTTGTGTTATTTTATGAAAATAATTATTCTCGTCCGATACAGGACGACAAGATGTCGATATAGACAATAAACAAATAATGTATAGTATTATCTTCATAGGTAGTAACGGATAAGCTTAATATTTTTCTAATTTATTGAAAATTGTCTGTTAATATTATATGTGTAGAAAATGAACTATGATAAACATATTTAGTATTAAAATACATTGTTTATACTTAAAGATACAATAGTTTAAAATAAATGTTAAATAAATTATTTATAACAGATAAAATAATAATATATCTAAGTTTCGATAATGGGAATCTAATATTTTCAAAAAATAAGATCCTGTAAAACAATTGATTAAGCTTAAAATGCTAACAATTTATTTTGAAATAACTTGTTTTTGCTTACAATTTTTAACTCCATGTTTAATCTATAATCTGTTTACTTAAACTTATTTTGTGTTCAGAATTTCATAAAAACACAATACAAACAATCTTGTCATTCAATTGTTGAAAAATAGTAAAGTAGCGAAAAATATTTATTACCCCATTTGTTCTTATTGCTCAGAATTTTTTAACGATAAAACCATGAGTTTTTAAGGAATTGATCGAGATGAAAAGATATACATTATATGAGAAAAAAAATTATTACATTATTTATTATGCTTTGCTTTACCGGGTTCAATACACTCCATGCTCAAGACAGTGATGGGGATGGAATTACCAACATCAATGATTTGGATGATGATAATGACGGAATTCCTGACACCAGTGAAGGTTACTGTACAAATTCTTTGTTTGATGCCGGCTGGTTTGGAAATGCTCCGTTAAGTACACAAAACCAGGATGGACTTTGGGCATCCGCACCTTCCAATCCATCATCTATCACCTATGCAGGAGCACATAATAATGCTGTGGTTGCTACTGCTGCTCCTTTTACATTTGGTACAGGACTCACTTTTTCTACCAATGGAGGAACCCTTTCACGATGGCTTTTAACAGGTGTTGATGCCACAACTTTATCGGCAGCAAAAACTGGAAATGATTACGCGCAGTATTCTTTTACAACTCCGGCTTCAATGACAGGCTACAGAGAGTTTTCAAAATTCGGATGGGCAGATGATAACGATAATGGGACTTATAAAGTGGGAGTCGAGGTTTCAACGAACGGATTTTTAAGTGCCGGAACATTATTGCTTCAGGATTTTCAGGTTGTAGACGGATCAGGATCCGGTTATGAATATAAGGCAACAACGACATTGATTAATCTGGTAAGGTTATTACCAAATACAACTTATACTTTCCGGGTGTACATATATGGTGCAGCCGCTGCAAGTACTACATTATCTTACGAAGACTTCCAGTTTGGGACATGCCTGTCTGCTGATACAGATGGTGACGGAACGCCGGACTTTCTGGATCTGGATTCTGATAATGATGGCTGTTTAGATGCTATAGAGGGAGATGAAAATGTCACCATTTCCATGCTGGTTAATGCTGGTGGAACTGTAACTGTAGGAACGGGATCTGCAGCAAATCAGAATTTGTGTGCAACGGTCAACTGTATGAATGCTCAAGGGGTACCTAATATGGTAAATTCAGGAGGTACAGCCGATATAGGAAATGATGTAGGGCAGGGAGCAGGATCGTCACAAAACACATCCATAAATGCTTGTATCTGCTATAAACCCTCAACTATTTCAGGAACAGTTTTAAATACGCCCTATGGAATTTCGTCTCTCGGAAGAGCAGGAGGCATTAGCAACTGGCCTATGGTACGAAAAGGGGCGTGGACAGCCATGGAATCAAAGACAAAAGGATTTGTTCCCAACAGATTAACTACGGTTCAGAAAAACGCTCTGGTTCCCGCGGAAGGGATGATGGTGTATGATACTACTTTAGACTGTTTGAGCATTTATGACGGTTCAGGTTGGAAATGTTTCAGTAATCAGACATGTCCGGATAATTTATAAAACTACATAAAAAAATACAGTGCAATGAAGAATCTATCATTAATACTAATCATGTTTTTACCTTGGAATATTTTCGCTCAGGTAGCAATAGGAAAAACATCAATTACCAATTCTTCCGTATCCCTGGAATTCGGAAGTGCAAACAGAGGAATGATACTGCCCTGGGTAAGTTCAGCAACAAGCGTGACAGGTGCCGTGAACGGAACCATGATATACGACCTTTCAGATCATAAAATAAAAGTGAAATACAATTCCGCATGGAAAGATTTATCAGTGGATATTTCGGGAACCACCATAGATCCTGTAAGCAGTATTGACGGGGTGACCATACAGAATACAGTTAACGAAAACATTGGGGCCAAAACAGCAATCGGCCCATTATCTTCCACTCCGGGTATTTTAGTACTGGAAAACAATAATAAAGCAATGATACTTCCGAAAGTTGCCAGTCCCTATCTCAATATCATTGATCCTTCGCCAGGAATGATTGTTTATGACACCACAAAAAAGCTATTAGCTGTCTTTAACGGAAAAGTATGGAGTTTCTGGAAACCTTAAATAGAAATTAGTTACAGTTTGTTTATTATGTAGGTTCTTCGGCTATGCTATTTTTACATCCCTAATAGTATGGCTGAAGACTTTTAGTCGCTTAAGTTTTAAAAAAAGGGTCATGAAAAATTTCGAATATATACACATAGGAACTTTAATCAAAAGAAGAAAAGAGGAGTTAGATATAGATATAAATCGCATTTGTAATTTTTTTAAAGATACTGAAGATAAAATTGAAGAAATGTATCAGTCTGAAAATATGGACACAAAAACCTTATTAAGATGGAGTAAACTTCTTGAATATGATTTTTTCAGAATTTATACTCAGCACCTTATTTTGTTTTCACCATCTGCTAGAAGAGGAAAGTTTCAAAAGCCAACAACTCATTTGCCACAATTCAGAAAAAATATTTATACAAAAGAAATAATAGATTTTGTTTTAGAGCTCATTGAAACAGGTAAGAAAACAACAAATGAAATTATTCAAGAGTATAGAATTCCTAGAACAACTTTATACAAATGGGTTAGTAAATATAAAAAATAGAGCAGTAAAGATCCTTTCAATTAACGTTGATAATTCATTAACTATTAACAAACCGCTAAGAATGAAAAATTTATCACCTGATTATAAGCGTATCTATACCGATATTATTGATGAAAAATATCCCGAAAAGAGAGGTATTTGTAAAAATATATTAAATAAAAAGGAGCTATCCATTCTGGACGTTTTAAATTTAAATACATTGATATTTAGTAATGCAGGAAAGGAAACTTTAAAATCCAACCAACAGCTTCGTTCTTATGATGAAAATACCATTCGTGAAATTTTACAATATCAACGGAAAAACAATATTAATAACAATCAACTTGCCTTGCATTTTAAGCTCAGCCGAAATTCGATAACAAAATGGAAAAGATTAAAAATAATATAATCTGTAGGTAGGTTTCTCTCCTGTATAACTTTCTAAACAACCTAAAATAAATAACAAAACCTTACAGCTGGAAAAGAATCATAGAATAATTGTTAAAGACTTGTAATTGGTCTGTAAATTATTAATAGAGGGCGACAACAGTGTTGCCCTTTTCTTACTTCGTTTGTTATAGAGTCATTGGTCGATTCCTACACTAAAAAAACAGAACGTGAAATATTTTGTTCGGCTTTTCCCGTAGAGTAATTAACAGAAGATGCCAAGCTTTAAATGAATTTTTTATCCGATTATATAACTGTCATTTTGAAAGCGGAAAATGAGATACTGAAGCGGTTTTAGATGGTAGGTTCGAATCCCTCTCTAAAACTCTGCTGAAAAGCAAGAGTAAAACTCAGAAAATGCTTCAAAAGCTTTTAAAACCTGCAATTTGTAAAGTTTGCAGGTTTTTCATTGGGCTGTATTGCTAAAAAATTCAAAAACACTCAAAAACAATGTGCAACTTCGTGGCACTTTTAGAATTTCAAAATAATTGCCACAAAAATTGATGTAATTACCAAAAATCCAATCATAAAATCCAGATAGTAAGAGTTTGGTTCATAGGTTTTTATGAGTATAAAAAAAGAGACAACTATCAAATAGTTGTCTCTTTAAGTGAGCTTAACAGGATTATCCTCGAACACTTTTATAACTGATTTGATGCAATTACTTCATTTAACTGCTTGAAATATTTAATAAATATTGGTGATACATTCTTCAAAGAATAACACCACGTTATGAACTAAACGCTCAGTAAAATGGAAATTTTGAAAACGCCTAATACATTATTATAGAAGAATATTTGATCTCATCCTTGAACTTTATATGGGAGATCTCAGTAGGGCTATTGCTGGGCACTGTATGAAAATAACTGGTTTGGGGCTTAACGAGCTTGATTTTTTATGGAATGTAATTCATTCATGTTCAACATCCAAACATTGATACTTTTATAGTTTCAGAAGAATGGAATGCTGATAGAAAGTTTATCTAGGCAACTAAACTAATTGAATTAAGGAATAAAGAAGAAGCACCATTATTTGTGCTGATACCTTCTAATAGCAGAACTGCTGCTGAAGATTCATATGGTAAGCTAAGTAAATATAGAGATGTTGTCGCAGAGTTGATAGATAAATACCATTATTCAAAAACCGAAAAAAAAGTTCCTACTGATGGAAGGAGAAAGATTGAACTCTACAGCCTGAACAAAAGACAAAAACCGATTCATTGATCCTTAATTACAGATCAGGAAATCATTGAATATGAGCAAGATCTTTCATCTTTCAATAAACGTTATCAAGCCATTACATTTGATAAATTTGCTGTAATACATGGTGTTTACAAATTAAAGGATATCTCAGATATGATTGATACGGAAATAAACAAGCTATTTCCAGCAGATACTGTTTCTCAAGAAGATATTGCATTAAAAAGAAATTTCTGTCTTAATAATATTGTTAACCTCATAGAGGAACGCCACCGGATAAAGCAGGTGAAATCTGTTCCTCTTAAAGAAATCAAGAAGTGGATTGAACAGCTAGATATTGCGTTGAACAGTGATCTCTTTTGGTTTACCATTGTTAAGGCATTCTTAAAGATACTTTCAGAACCTCTAGTAATTTATACCTCGCTAATCCGAATGAGGCCCAGTGGCATGCTAAGTTGCAGCTTTGCTATGAAAATTTGGATGAATTAGGATTTGATGGTGTAAAAAAACTAATTAAAGAGCGGATTAATGCTCATAAGGCTATAAGTGATCGTAATTTCCGTTAGGATCTGGCTCTCTATATGGATGCTGGCTTTGTTTATAGCATAATTACAAAAGCTATTGAAGGAATTGATTTCCTCCCAGCTATAAGGATCTTGTATTTGATCACAATGATGAGAAATATCAATTATCTCTCATAAGCTCCAACATCAGTGATCCTCCTACGAGCTTTGAAAAAATTCAACTTCAAAGGTATTTTAAAAACATACAGGAAAATAACCTCAGTGATGTTGATTACATTGTTACGCAACAAATAACATATGATAAAAGTAAAGTAACAGACTTGATAAGAAATATAACTGACGTTCCCAATACTTTTTTAGATCCTTCTATTGATATTATTAATCCCATAAAGAATTATGGACTAAAAAAGCTGTCTGAGACTATAACTGATCTAAATTCATGAAAAATCTAATAGAACAAATAGCAACTGCAAGTGGGTTGCGAATGTAAATCGTCAGCAAAAAATGTACTGATTTAGGCTCTCACTTAAGGAGTGTTTCATAAGAGACTAATTTTTAAATTTGATATTATGAACACCAGGAAAAAACCAACTCCTGAAACCTACATTAAAGAGATCAGGAGAAAAACCAGAAGAATCTTCACTGCCGAGCAAAAGATCCTCATTGTAATGGAAGCCCTTCGTGCAGAGACCTCTGTAGCAGAGCTGTGTCGTAAGCATGGCATTCAGGAATCCACATTTTGCAAATGGAACAAAGAATTTCTTGAGGTCGATAAGAAACGCCTTTCTGGTGATGTAGTTCGTGAGGCTACTTCTGATGTAGTTAGCCAGCTTCGTGAAGAAAACAAGAAGCTAAAAGAAATGGTTGCAGATCTCGTTTTACGGTATGATATTGTAAAAAAAAGCTTGTACATGTTGGACTAACCAGAAATATAGAAGATATATGAGGTTATCCGCCGGTGAAAAATTAGAGATCATAGAACTTGTTACGCGCAGTGAAACAGATGTTAATAAGACTTTGAGGGAACTCGGCATCCATAAGAGCACCTTTACAATTGGTACAATCTGTATCTGAAAAAAGGATATGAATGATTTTTTTCTTCCCCTTCTTTTAACAGAAAACAATGGAACAGCATTCCTGAGAAACAAAAAAACCTTGTGGTCGAGATCGCATTGGAGCATCCCGGACTTTCCAGCCGAGAACTGGCTTACAAAATCATCAATGAGCAGGGTCTTTTTATTTCAGAATCAAGTGTGTACAGAATTTTGAAAAAGCGGGGTCTGATTACCGCTCCTTCTCATATTCTGCTCTCAGCTGCTGATGAATTTAAAGATAAAACCAATTTTGTACATGAGATGTGGCAAACAGATTTCACTTATTTTAAGATTATCGGTTGGGGCTGGTACTATCTAAGTGCCATTCTGGATGATTACAGCCGTCATATTGTCCACCACGAACTCTGTAGAAACAAGAAAGTGAATGATGTAAAAAGAATGGTAGATTCAGCTGTAATAAAGTCAGGGCTTAAAAAAGGACAGATTCCTAAACTTTTATCTGATAATGGCTCCTGCTACGTAGCTTCTGAATTGAAAGAGTATCTGCTGAAAAAGTATCAAATCAATCAGCTTCATGGAAAACCTGCTCATCCGCAGACCCAGGGAAAGATCGAGCGGTACCACCGAACGATGAAGAATGTGGTAAAACTTCATTTTTATTACAGCTCTGAAGAATTGGAAAAAGCACTGAAGGAATTTGTAAACCGTTATAATAATCAGCGGTATCATGAGTCTCTGCAGAATCTAACTCCTGCTGATGTATATTTTGGAAGAAGCGATGAAATACTCCGGGAACGCAGGAAAATAAAAGAGAAAACACTGCAACTCAGAAAACGGAATTACTTTAAAGAAAAAGTAAAACGCTAAGAAAGTTGTTCTGGAAAATTTTTGAGCCTCAAAGCTCAGGAAAATTTTATGGAAATCAACTTTTATTATAACTTTAAACTAACAAACACTCCCTAAGAGAAAGTCCATTTTCTTTTGAAGACATACAGAAGGCAACCCTTTAACACAAAAATCAGACAATGAAATTGCCGATTGGAAATCAACAGAAATTTCTCTTGTTGAAAATGCTATTAGAAAACATGGACAAAGAATTACAACGACTGCTACAAATAGAGATTGTAAAATAAATGCTTTGACTCAAAATTCGATGCAGAATCTTTTAAAGGGCAATACTACAATTAAAGTAATACAAGATAAAAATTTTTGCGTTTAGTTGGATTGTTTGAGAAGAAAGTTAATGAATAATGTATTCTAAATACCGGTGATAGTAACTTATTGTATAAGGTAAAATCAATCGAAGAAGTTTTTGATGACAAGTGATTAATTATTCTTCAAAAATAAAAACTAATAGTAGTCAAATAATTACAATTTCATGGTACAAATTTGAAACAAATAACATTATTGAGATTGCCATCATTAAATTAAACTTAAGAGTTTTTTTTGATAATATGATAGGATTAATTAGCTTTTTTTCTTATTTTTCACAACAGAGATATTTTCATATATCAATTAAATTAATTTCAAAATAATAATTTGTTAAAAAATGCGTGGAGTATTTAATATGTAGCTTTTCGCAATTAAAAAATTAAAATATGCTCTTTTCATATTATAAATCTGTATTTATTGCCATATTCTTTTCTACTTTTTTCTATGGTAGTAATACTGTTCCAAATTGGAAAAACGAAATTACCCAACAAAAATTAACAAAGGTAAGTGATGCTAGAAAATCTATAAAAATAGGTTTAAATTTAATTAAAAATTGTGACAACGATAGTATTAAAGCCCATAGCTATGCGGCATTAGGGATTTCTTATTATAGTATTGGAGACTATCTTAATTCTTTTAGAAATTGCCTAAAGGCTCAGGAAGAACTCTCTAAAAACAAAATAGACGTAGAGCAAATTGTTTATAATAATATGTGTTTAATCGAAACTTATTATAGGATAGGTTTACCTGAAAGAAGCGTATCGGAGATAAAGAAAACAATTGAGCTCATTGACAAAAAAGATCCTGATAATAACAATTTGAAAGGATTGATCTATGCCGTTTATGCTAGTATTTTGTTGGATCAAAAAAAATACCAGGAAACCCTATTACAATATTCCAAAGCATTAGAATATTTCAATAAGGTAAACAATCCTAAACAAATGGATTCAAAAATGGTTTACATTGCCCAGCTCAATTCTGAAACTGGCAATGTTTATATGCTTCTTAATGATTTCAAAAAAGCCGAAACCTATGCCAATAAAGCTAAGGAGTTAATAAAACCTAATGATAATTATTATTATATATCGCTTATAAATAATGTAAGACTAGGAACGATATACTCGAAAACAAATAGACCTGAGGAAGCCATAAAAATATTGGAACCTTTAAAAAATGATAAAAATATAGAACCTCTTTTTCTACTTGATATACATGAGAGTTTGTACAATGCATATAAGGAAATTGGTGAAGAAACAAAAGCTGAAACAGAAAAGTTAGAAATAGATTCTGTAAAGTCATTAATGAATGTACAACAATCTAAAGCTTTGAAAAACATAATAAGTGAAGTAGAGAGTGAGCTAAGTAAAAAACAACAAGACCACACTATTTTACAGATGAGCACTATCGCTGGAGGTGTATTTTCGTTATTTATCATCTTTCTTGGATTTAGAAGTTACAAAGGAAAACTAAAAAAAGAAAAAGAATATTATCAAAAAATTATAAAAAGTATAGAGTTAACAAATCATGATATTCCAAAAGTAAAAATATCTAAAGAAATAAGTAACGAGAACACTAAACAAGAGTTTACTAAAACTGAACAACAGATAATAGAGAAGTTACAAAAATTCGAAACCAAAAAAAGATTCTTAAGAAAAGATCTTACGTTGGCTGTATTAGCAGTAGAATTAAATACCAATGCTTCTTACTTGTCAGATATAATTAATAGATCCAAGAATAAGAACTTCAATACGTACATCAATGAATTGAGGATAGATTATATTATAAAAGAAATATATAATAATTCCAATCTACTTAATTATAAAATCAGTTATTTGGCAGATATTTCGGGATTCAATTCGCATAATACGTTTGCTCTAGTATTCAAAAAGATAACAAATTTGTCACCTTCTACTTATATTGAGCAAAGAAGAAAAGAGATTGAATAAAACGGAATTTACAAATAAACGTTACTGAAAATCAGATGATTAATATTTTAATCATCTCAGAAAAACAAAGGTTTTCACATGTAAAACATTTTACACTTCCACATTTTGCCATAATATTGCCGAAAAACAAAGCAATATTTATGAAAAGAAAAATTATTTTACTTTCTCTTTTAGGATCAGGATTAGTATCTGCCCAAGTTGGAGTAAATACTGAAACCCCGAGAACAACATTAGATGTAAATGCAAAGAGAAATACATCCGGAGTCATTACCGACAATACACAAACCGTCGGTTTGCAAGCACCTAGACTTACACGATCAGAGCTTTCCTCACTTACAGCAACATATGGAACAAATCAAAATGGTGCTTTGATCTATGTTACAGATATTGTTGGTGGAAACACAACTGGGCAAAGAATAAATGTAACCTCTCCTGGCTATTATTACTTTGACAGTGTTGCCAATGTGTGGCAAAAATTTGTAGCAGGTGCTATTCCTTCTGCTTCTATAGAACCTTGGAATGTTTTGGGGACTGCTAATCAAGCGACTAGCAATACAGATAACATCTACCAGACAGGTCGTGTATTAGTTGGGTTTCCAATAGCAACAACCTCTAGTACAGTTCCTCCTACTACACTCATAGGTCAAAAATTTGCTGTAAACGAGAATTTTGGGATACACAGATGGGCGCTTCAACCGAGTATGGTATTAACCCGTCTAAGCAATGGTAATGCTACAGCACCTGAAGCAATTACTGCAAATCAGATGTTAGGAAATATTATATTTGAGGGTTACAATGGTACAACACGTGTAGCGACTTCCCAGATACGCGCTTGGGCAGATACCAATTTAGGTGTAGTTGCTCCAGGAAATGGTTTGAACTATGGTAGATTTTCTTTTATGACCAGAGGTGTTGATGGCGAGCAAGAACGTTTAGGGGTTAATAATTTAGGTAATGTAGGTATAGGAAAAGGGGTTGTAGCCAGTCCTCAAAACAGATTAGTTGTACAGGGACCTGTAGATGCTGCTAACGGTGAACCTGTTGCTGGTGAAATAGATAGATCTGGTGTTCGTTTGGACAATGTTAAAAGCGCGGCTTACTTAGCTACCAATGCAGATGGGGATATCATCCGTACATCTGCCCCAGGAGCACCCGTAGAACCTTGGCGTGTAGCTGGAGGAACAACTGAAGCAACTTTAAACACCCAAAGTATTTATCAATCAGGATCCATTGGTATAAGTTCAGCTACTAATTCTACTTATTTTCAATCTAGAGCTATACCAAGAGCTTTGTCAATTATAGGAGATGGTAATGCTTCAGATGATATTCAAATTCAGGCATTTACTGGCAACGTTGCTAGTAGCTCAGGACAAGTTGCTCTAATGAAAACCAGAGGTACTGTAGGGGCTGCGCTTCCTGTAGTAACCGGAGATGGTCTAGGAACATTAGTTTTCGGAGGAAATGTTGTTACTAATGCTGATCCTACTTATATTGAATCTGCTAGTATTACGGGAGTTGTCAATGGAACAGTAAATGGTACGAA
Source organism: Chryseobacterium sp. OV279 (assembly GCF_900128945.1). Classification (GTDB taxonomy): domain Bacteria; phylum Bacteroidota; class Bacteroidia; order Flavobacteriales; family Weeksellaceae; genus Chryseobacterium. The sequence goes on from NZ_FQUD01000003.1 coordinate 104,823, forward strand.
TTTACCTGTAGATTTACAATTCAATACAGGGAGTGCGAATAATCCATCTGAAAAGATGAGAATTACATCTGCAGGAGATGTGGGCATTGGTACAACAGCGCCTAAGCAAAAGTTAGAGGTAGGTGGAATTGTAAAAGCTAGAGGTCTTACGAACGGAAATACTACGATTGGTAGTACAAGTGATTTTGGTATATACAATAGTACAAATACATGGCTAAGACTTGCTACCCGAGGTACTGATAATGGCGAAAGTGGCACATCAAAGATTGCATTTTACACCAATGCTACAGAAGCTAGTCCTATAGGTGTTGGGGCTACTCCAGCCATGGTAGTAGATGGAGGAAATGTGGGAATAAATGTCGCTTCGCCTGCGACAAAATTGCATATAGTTGCACCTTCAATGGGTACTGGTTTTAGATTACAAGACACAAGCCAAGCCCAAGGTAATATATTGGTGAGTGATAGTAATGGAAATGGAAGTTGGCAGCCAAGTCCTTTCCGAGCTACAGTATTAGGGACATTAAATTCGACCACTAGACAAGTAGCAACAGGACTCAATGTAGGTAGCTCAATAACTTTATCTAGAGGAAAATGGCTGGTAAATATTGGGCAATTGGTACAGGCTAGTTATCCAGCTGGTTCTGATAATAATATGTGGATGCGATTAACTTTGAGTAGTAGTTCAACTACCGGACAAACTAGTGGATTTAATTTTCTTACTAATAGTACACTCGTTTCTGGATGGTTAGGGCCTGCTTCTACATCAGGAGTATATTCAATGTTAGCTGGTGTTATCCCGATAGAAATTACAGCACAATCCGCAACACTTTATTTAAGGTTTGGAAGCGTTGAAAAAACTTCATCTTTTAGCGCAGTTCAAATTGTTTCAATAACTAATAGTGGAGAAAATTATTTTTTTGCTACTCCATTACAGTAAGGTTACATAAATTTAATTTAACAAGTTTAAAATTATAACAAAAGATTTGGTTAAAGAAATCGTCAAAAAGTTTAAATATCAATGGTTTTGGTTTTTTATGTTAAATACAAATAAAAATCTTAATTATAAATTGAATATTAATTAAAAAAAAGCAAAATGAGTTCACAAGCAAGACAAATAGTAGACGAAATGTTTATTGCATTTGAAGCAAAAGATTTAGAAAGAATCGTAAAAACATTTTCAGATGATGCAGTTTGCATTTATCACGGCACACAAGTGATGCCGGCTGCAAAATTCAAAACTTCTGAAGGCGCGAGAATGTTCTTTGATTTCAACCTTAGTGCACTTCAAGTAGTTTACTTCAATAAAACACAATTTATTGAAGAAGGAAATACAGTGGTGGTTTTAGGAAATGAACATTTTATTTCCAATCAGGATGGTTCGCACATCAGAAATAGTTGGGTGCAGATTTATACCGTTACCAACGGATTGATTTCTCGTATGGAAGAGTTCGCAACCTCTGCCACACCCGAGCAATATGGCGGGAATGCTGGCGGACAAGCATAATATTAATTTTTAAAACCATCTTATTTTATATGTGGTAAGATGGTTATTATAATATTTAGAAATTTAAAAATCTATGATTCTAATTACAGGAGCTACAGGTAATCTTGGTTTAGCCGTGGTCGATCAATTATTAAAAATTACCAGTACCGATCAATTTTCTGTTTTGGCAAGGAACGAAACAAAAGCAGAATTTCTTAAAGAAAAAGGGATAGAAGTTCGCATTGGTGATTTTGATGATTCGTCAAGTTTGGAAAATGCTTTTACAAATATTGACAAGTTGTTGTTGATTTCCACAATGGAACAAAACCGCTTTGAACAGCATAAAAATGTAGTAGATGCAGCTGTAAAAGCTGGCGTTAAGCATATTATTTATACCGGATTGGCTATAAAAGATATAGAAACTTCTGGTGTTAAAGATTTGATGATAAGCCATTTTCAAACAGAAAACTACATCAAAGGAAAAGGATTGCTTTACACTTTTCTACGCAATACAATGTATGCAGACGCAATTCCTCTTATTGCAGGTGAAGAAATTTTTGAACGTGGCATTTCCTTACCTGGTGGTAATGGGAAAGTACCTTATGCACTTCGCAGAGAAATGGGCGAGGCAACGGCGAACTTACTGTTGCAGGAAGGGCACGAAAATAAAACCTATGATATCACGGGAAGCAAAGCGTACTCATATCAAGACATTGTAATTGGATTAAATGCTATTACTGGCAAAGAAGTTCATTATACAGATGTCGATGCCAATACTTTTCTTAGCATTCTAAAAGATGCAGGAGTACCAGATTTTCCTATTTATCTATTGAGCGGAACAGTTGCTGATATCAGAAATCATCAATACGAAATAGAAGATAATACCCTAGAACTTTTGTTGGGAAGACCCACCACTACATTAATAGAATTTCTAAAAGAGATTTATCACTTAGACTAAAATTTAAAAAAATGAATTTAATAGAAGCAATGAACTGGCGATATGCCACAAAAAGAATGACTGGTGAAAAACTAGAAGAAAAACTTGTAGACGAAATCATCGAGGCTGCAAGATTGGCTCCTACTTCTGCCGGATTACAACCTTTCCATATTTTTAAAATAAGCAATCCGGAAGTTAAACAACAGATCCAGCCAATCGCATTCGGGCAACCTCAAATTGTGGAAAGTTCGCACTTACTTGTCTTTGCCTCTTGGGATAAGATTACAGACGAACAAATTGATGCTGTTTATAACTACACCAATAACGAAAGAGGCGTACCTAATAGCGCAACAGCAGATACGGTGGCAGGCTTGAAACAATTGTTTTCTACTTTTACAGAAGAGGAACAATACCATCATACTGCAAAACAAGCACATATAGGTATGGGCGTTGCATTGGTGGCAGCAGCTCAGCTTGGCGTGGATGCAACACCAATGGAAGGCTTCAACAAAGAAGGCGTAGATGAGTTTTTGAAACTGAGAGAAAAGGGATTGAGGTCTGTAACCTTAATGGCTCTTGGAAGACGTAAAACAGATGAAGATTGGTTATTCCCATTAAAAAAAGTAAGACAACCTTTAGAACAATTTGTAACATCTATTGATTAAAAAATTCTTGCGATAAATAGATTTTGGAGCAAAAAAAAATTAATATGACTAATCTAAAAAATATTCATATTGGAACGTTGATTGAGACCAAATTGAAAGAAGAAAAAATCTCAATGGAAAGAGTATGTGCTTTTTTTAAACTTGAGACTCAGGAGATTTTGCAAATGTTAAAGTTGGATAGCCTTGAAACTGAAATTCTACTCAAATGGTGCAAAATATTAGAGTATGATTTTTTCAGATTATATTCTCAGCATTTAATTTTTTATGCTCCTCCTTCTCCTGCAAAAAATAAAGGTGAGGTAAAAAATAATAAATCTTCACTTCCCCTATTTAGGAAAAATCTTTACACTCAGGAAATTATTGATTTTGTTATTGAAACTTTAAATTCGGGAGAAAAAACGAGACAACAAGTGATTGATGAATACAAAATTCCTAAAACTACACTTTACAAATGGATTGCAAAATACAATAGCTTGGATAACTAAAATGGAATTAATTTAAGACAAAATAAAACAAACTGAAACTATGAAGATGGTACAACCAGATTATAAGCGAATTTATTTCGATATAATCGTTAAAAAAAATACTGAGAACAAGGAGAAATGTCTATTGATACTCGAGAAAAAAAGCCTATCCTTTTTTGATATTTTAAAGATTAATTCTTTAATATTTCCTATAACGGATAAAAACAAACAAGGTTTTAGCCAAAAATATAAATCCTATAACGAAGCTACCATATTAGAAATTCTTACCTATCAGAGAAAGAACGGTCTTAATAATACTGAGCTTTCTCATCACTTTAAATTAAGCAGAAATACCGTGGCAAAATGGAAAAAAATGTATGGTGATCATTAAACGATAGCTAGTTTTCCTGACAATTTATCCTTACGGAAACAGGACAAAAATTTAATATAGAAAAACAATATATGTTGTATGTAATGCAGTCCTTTTGTTTCGACCTAAGAAAATGATGAAAAAAAAAAGAAACTTAAGACTGCATTACTTTATTATAACAATTCTACTCAACTTTTTTCTAAAATCTTCAACAATTTTTATAATGATGGTTCAAATCAATGGATACCTGGTACACTTTTCAAACCAAAATTTATGAATTTCTTTTACTTCACAATATCTCTATTTTTAGGAATAATTGTAAATGCACAAAATACTACAGCAGATAAAGCCATTGTAGATTCTACTAAAAATTGGTCTATTGTAGGGCAAAATAATTTAATGATTAACCAATCTGCATTTTCTAACTGGATCGGTGGTGGCATCAATAATGTTGGTTGGCTAGCTGGTGTTAACTATAATTTCACCTACAAAAATGATAAGGATCTTTTAGAAAACATAGTCATCTTAGATTATGGCGAAAACCAAATGCAGGGAGTTGGGTCAAGAAAAACTCAAGACGTCATCAATATATCGAGCAATTACGGCCGAAAAATTTCTGATAAGTGGTATGCATCAATAGGAACAAGTTTGCATACATTATTTGCTGCAGGCTACGAAGAAGGAAATAATCCTGATGCACCTAAAATATCCAATTTTATGGCTCCTGGTTGTCTCAATATTGGGTCGGGTTTTACATATAGAGCCAATGATAATTTTACAATAACATTAAGACCCATTAATGCAAGATGGACTTTTGTAATGGATAAAGAACTACAAAAAGCCGGAACATACGGTTTAAAAAATGATGGGGATTCTTCGCTGTTTCAATTGGGTTTCTTGGCAATGGGAATCTATAAAATGAAAATTATGGATCAGGTAACCTTAACAAATACAGCTTTTGTCTTTAGTGATTATTTACAACATTCAGAACGTTTAATAATGTCTTATAACGGGGTTCTTAATATGAAAATCAATAATTATTTATCAACCTTATTGACTTTAGATCTATTTTATGACCACAACCAAATAAAGCAAGTACAGCTTAAGCAAACTCTAGGCGTTGGATTAGCCTATAATATAAATAATGGAGTAAAAAGGAATAAAAAATAAAAAATATAATCAAACATTTAATGAATAATGATTTTTAGAAATTAAAGATCATTTATTTTTCAAAAAAAATACATAAACTAAAAATAATAATTTTTATGAAAAAAATAGTAAGCCTATTAACAGTGTTTGCATTCTCTACTACAGCATTCGCACAAATGGCCGATCTTGTCATCAAAAATGCGAATCTTTTTGATGGAACAGGAGCAGAAACAGTTAAAAATGCAAGTATTGCCATTAAAGATGGTAAAATACTGAGTATTAATAAGGGTAATAAAACAGTAAAAGCAAAGAAAACAATCGATGCAGCTGGAAAAACCGTTATGCCGGGTCTGATCAATAGCCATTTGCATTTGTTTTTTGATTTTTACAATATGCCACCAAAAATGCCTGCAACAAGTGATGCTAGCGCTGAAAAATTCATTAATGGCGATTTATCGAAAACACTTCGTGGTCATTTGGAACAAGGGATTACATCAATTTTGTCGCCTATCGATTTTGGACCACAAATCTATGAGGTTAGAGAAAAAGTTGCAAAAGGTATTATTAGCGGACCACGTGTTTTTGTTGCTGGTCCTGTTCTAATTAATTCCGGAGATTACTACGCGTGTGGTGGTCTTACTGGTGCAGAATTAGATTGGTGCAACAAGCACGTTAGACTTCCCATAGATACGCCAGAATTGGCAAGAGAATCTGTTAAGCAATTAGTAAAAAGCAAATCTGATGTTGTGGTGGTAGATGGTTTAACCAATCAAAAAGTTCTTAATAAAGCAAATTTAGTCGCAATAGTTGATGAGGCTCATAAAAACAATCTCAAAGTTTTGATTCATAATTCTGATGCAAAATATGTGAAAGATATTGTAGATGCAGGCGTTGATGGTTTTATACATCCACCTGGTATTACCAAAGATACAGAAGGCAGCTTAGTGAAACCTATTGGTGAGCACAAACTTCCTATAGCCATTACACTAGGTTTCTTACAGCGGTACATCGGTCTTGGATATGCAGAAGAAAAAGACAAGAATGATTATACTATTTTAGAAAACAATATTCAGGTTGCACTGAAAGCAGGTGCAATACCTTTATTTACATCTGATATGCCCGGAATACCTCCTACAGAAGTTATTCCAACTGTTATAAAAGTAATGAAAGGAGAAGGTATAGATAATAAAACCATTTTATTATCTGCAACCAAAGAAGGAGCAAAAGCTATTGGGGCAAAAAATCTTGGTACTTTAGAAAAAGGTAAAATCGCCGATCTAATTGTGATTGATGGTGATCCATTGGTTGATATCAACGCTTTGCTGAAAGTAGAGACTGTTGTTAAAGATGGTAAAATAGTTGCGGATAAAAAGAAATATGCCCATCCATAATCATAACTATTTTTCACATTTTTAAATATGAAGATAAAAGAATTTTATAATCAGCCCGGTGATGAAGGAGCCTGACACGCCCGTCAATTAATAATATCAAAACTTCACAAAAAATTCACTAACGGCAGCAAATGTAAAAAAATACAAAACAATACAAAACAATATTTAACATATCTATATTCCCTCCCTTGTTTTGTCACTAATGCTTGTAAAGAAATTTAAGTGTATTACGTTCCTTTTATTTTCTTTTATGAACAATTAGTCACCAGCTTCAATAATGCACCTACTTTGATTAAAATTTACGTGTTCGCAGTCATCAAAATTATCAGAAAACAAATTAGTAATATTGGTATTGCATATCTTTTTTCCGGAAGGAACGGTGGAATTGATAATGAATGAGCGTCTCGGTCCAAAATGGCATACGATATTGATGTTCGCTTGATAGCGAGTTTAAAGAAGTTTAAGAATCTTCTTGATTCCCAGCTTCAGGTTAATGTTTTGCTAGTGTGATCGTAAAATTGCTGTGTCATCTGGAATAAATGTTTAAATTTAAGTTAATAACTACTTACAATCAACAAAAATAAATGGACCGGGATAACCATCGATATTATAAACTACATTTAGCAAACATTTCATCTCATAAGATAGGTGGAAATCCCTAAAGTGAAACTCTGAGTTTCCTCCGATTTTGAATTTTGTTTGAATTTGTTTTGTCTAAATATTTGATACGTTGTATCTTTGAGTAGGTTAATCGAGGTTTGTGTAATACAATCCTCGATTTGTCCCCTGTACTACTTAAAGTATTGATAATAAAAGAGCTTCAGTTTCTGTACCGGATACTTTCAGATTTTCCCATCTCAGCGTTCCGTACTAGAATACAGAAATTTTGCCGTCCCTAATTTTTCCTTATCTAAATCATGATAAGCCCAATCAAAGAACATATTGATCTCCTCACGTTCGATATTTAAATTTGGAATATCAGAAAATTCATTTTTTTCAGATTTTAAGCTGATTGAACCTCTGTCTAAATGTTCCAAGCTTCACCCCGTCAATGGTTTTTTCTGAAAATATTTGTCGGATATCTCTTCGAAGCTGTTCGAAGCTCTTCTATAACCGTATTGTCGGTAACGGTTCTAACTTCAAAAAAAAAGTAGCTAAATGTTTACTTTTATCATCATTTGAATAATTATCAAGATCAGTGGGAACAATTTTTTTACGTTTTTTTTGATAAAATATTCTGGAGCTTCTGCAATGTTTCATTAAAATTTATTTTTAAATGCGTAAGATTTACTTTCGGTATGCTTATAAGTGCATAGTTTATTTAGCAATAAATTAATTATGTGTAAATAATTTATTGTAGCTATATTTTGCCTTTTTATTTGAATTATATAAATACACTTAATAAAGAAGCTGTTTTTCCGTTTAATATTAAGTACTTAAATGCTTTTCTAAATTCTGACTGCATATTTATAGGTTAGGGTGAGTACCGATGAGCAGGCTGCAAAAGGTTATTCTCTGCGCAACCAAGCCGATAGACTGACCAATTAATGCAAATTGCAGAAAACATTTTTGAAAATTATTCTGCCAAACAATCAAGCGTCCAGAATGGAATAAACCTTATACAAAGCTCAAATCATTAAAAAAATCAGTTTCCTATTATTCTTTTCATCCACTGGGACTTGTGAAAGTGCAGGTCCTAATAGCTTTGTTAGAGCAACATCATTTCCTAACGAAAAGCAGCGAATGATTTACGTGGCATGTTCGAGACCAAAACAGCTTTTAGCAATTTGTGTTCCTTCTCAAACAACTGAAAATGAATTAAGAACTAAATTTGGAAATGAAATTGAGATTGTAACTCTATAATCACTTTTTAAATGTTTGAAAATGTACTAGAAATACTAAATACAGATTCATATGAAAACAGCTTATTTATACGTTCGTGTAAGTACAGACGAACAAAAAAGAAAGGGATATTCATTACCTGAGCAGGAGGATCGCTTATTGAAATACTGTAAATTTAACAATATAGAAGTTAAGGGTATTTATCGCGAAGACTTTTCAGCTAAGAATTTCAATCGGCCCGAATGGAAAAAACTACTTTCAATAATTAAACACAAATCATCAAAGGAAGACAAGAATATATTATTTATTAAATGGGATAGATTTAGTCGGAATATTGAATATGCCTATGAAATGATAGGTATGCTTCGAAAATGTAGAACCACTGCAATGGCTATTGATCAACCCGTAGATTTTTCCGTGCCTGAAAGCATAGTCATGCTTGCAGTTTACCTATCAGTCCCTGAGGCAGAAAACAGTAGGAGGGCCCAGAATACAGCTAACGGTATTCGTCGGGCGAAACTGATGGGTAGGTATCCCAATAAGGCCCCTTTGGGATTTATCAATCTGACACTGGTGGATGGCAAAAAAATTATTGCTCCTAAAGAACCAGAAGCAGGCATTATAAAATGGATCTTCCATCAGCTTTCCAAGAATATTCACAGGGTAGAAGAAATCCGAAAAATGGCCAACGATAAAGGATTGATATGTTCACGATCACATTTTTTCAGACTTATGCGCAATCCAATTTACTGTGGCCTTATAACGATAAAGTTCAATTCTGAAGAAGAACAAATGGTAAAGGGAACACACGAGCCATTGATCCCGGAAGTCTTGTTTTACGAAGTTCAGCGCATCATTACAACAAAGAGGAAAATCACCGCTAAAAGAGACGATCTGAAAGCCATGTTTTTCCTAAGAGGATTTTTGGTATGTCCTCTTTGCGGTCACAAACTTAGCGGAAGTTTTTCTCAAGGCGCGAGAAAAAAATATCCCTATTATCACTGTCATGGAGGATGCAAGACAAGAATAAATGCGATTATTCTCAATGATAGTTACCAAAGTAAACTTCAACAATTGACACTCTCAAATAAGGCAATTGACCTATTCAGTTGTATTTTAGAAGATCGGAGTGTAAAAACACAAAAAACAGGGTATTTGTACGAACGGAATTTGGTGGAGAGAAAGTTAAAAGAAGAGGAATTGATTCTTTCCCGAGCCAGAAAGTTATTTGTGGGAGAAATACTGAAACTTGATGATTACTGTGAATTAAAAAGGGAGAACCAAATTAATTCCAAATGTTTAAAAAAGGAATTACTTCATATCAATGTTAAATTAAGAGATATTGAAAAACAAAACCAGTTAGAAGACAGATCGTTTGTGGACATTTTTCAGGGATTCTCAGATTTGGACACCGCAGATAAAAAACATCTTGTGAATCTAATCCCGCCTGCTAATGTTGACTACCAGTCAGGAAATCTCTCTTTGGGTTTAAACGATCCGTTATCAAAGATATTATCAAAAAAGAATAACCGAAAAAGTAACAAAAATGAATTTCATTGATAAAAAGGTTTCCGTTGAACGGGCAATTGCTATATTAGCAAAAAATGGTATTCAGGTGGATGATGCAGGAGTGACAGTTATCTTGGACTTCTTATATCTCATGTCAAAGAATTACAATAAACCCAAAGATAAGGCATCTAAACCTTAAGGAGACATCGAACTTCTGAAAAAGACCATTAAATATACACTGAAACACTTTTTTAGGCAGTTTAATACAACAGCCTGAAGATTCTATTTTCAAAAATCCAACTATAAAAATCCAGATAGTAAGAGTTTGGGTCACAGATTTTTATGGGTATAAAAAAAGAGACAACTATCAAATAGTTGTCTCTTTAAGTGAGCGCGAAAGGATTCGAACCTTTGACCATCCTGATTTTTTAATCAGGATGCTCTATCTATTTTCTTCTAATAATTTGTTTTAGAATATCTTGACGATTAGACTCTAATACTATTTTTCAGAGAACTTTTCATCATCAACCGGTAAAAAGGCAGCTAAGGTATAGCGGCCAGCCATCTTCTATTTCCATCCAAAAGACTACGGCATAAACGGTTTCCCCCCTAAAGGTACCCTCCAATTATTCCGTTTCCTTTTGGCTTCCCGCATTGTCCGCTTAGATTATCTGCTTTCTTTTTTCCGGTTTTTCTTTTGAAAAATATTTCCAGAAGCCTTATTGAGGTTTTAGCAAGGGAAGGAGAAAAGGTGGAAGAATAAAGGCATTAATTAAGTGCGGGAAATATCAGTCTCTGCCGTACTCAGAGCAAAAAAGATGAGATTTAATGTAGTTAATGAAATCAAATTAAGTTATTCCAGAGAAGGGAACTGTGAAAGGTTAATAACGGATTCAAGAGATGCTGTTGATGTATTTAGAGAACATTTTGACAGTGGTGAAATTGATTATAGAGAATCATTTTACACGCTCTATCTAAGTCAGGCGAATAAAGTTTTAGGAATAAAGAAAATTTCTGAATCCGGAATTTCCTCAACTATTGTAGATGTTAGGATTATCATGCAGGCTGCTCTTTTATGTAATGCATCATGCATTATTATTGCGCATAATCATCCTTCAGGTAACTTAAAAGCTTCGGCTGAAGATGTAAAAATGACCCAGCAAATAAAAGAGGCATCAAAATTTCTAAAAATACAATTGCTTGATCATTGTATTCTAACTTCTACCGAATATATGTCATTTGCAGATGAAGGACTGTTGTAGGTGTTTTTAAGAATATATAATAAAGAGAACGGCGATTAAAATTGCCGTTCTCTTTGGAGAATTTTTGGGCGAAAAGACCAGTTCCTCTCTTTGATCGGAAGTGTGTTTTCGCTGCTAATTAGAAGAATACCTTTTTGGGTATGGACTTCAATAATGAAATATTAATGATAGATTTTTCTTGATTAATCCTGTGTTATAGACACTTATTGATGTTGTTATAAACGTGTTTTACTTCATTTTAAATGGACATCCTCAGCAATTTTAGCATTAATCAGATCTTTATTTTTAATCCTGATTTTCTGATGACGGCCACCATTTCTTTCGAATATTTCAATTTCCAATACCTGACCATCCAGCAAGGTAAATTGATCCAAAAGATAAATAGCCTTTATTTCACTCTGATGATTGACAACAGTAATTGGTTCATATGAACGCAGTGGTGTTAGAACTTTATCCTGAACAACTGTGCGTTTCAGTCTTTTTTTATCAGCTATTTTGAAATTGATAAAATCAACATTATAATTGATATTACTTGTGTTTTTTACCTGAATGATAAAATAAAATTTTCCGTCATCTACATACAGAGAATTTAATAAAAACTGAATCCCAAAACTTTTTGTGCTGATATGTTTAGTAGGACGCTTAGTATTTTTATACAGTATTCTCATCATGTCTTCGGTAAGCGACGATGAGCCTCCTGCGAGTTCTTCAAACAGCACGTCGGTAGAATATCCCTTTTCAGTAGTCCTTTGTAGCTTCAAAAGGTCATAATTAAGTGTCTCGGGATAAGAACTGTATAAAACATCAAAGGTGTAGAATTTTCCATCCTGAGTAATCACCGAAAAGTTTGTTTCTTCATCAAAATCTTTTACTGAAGATTTTATTCTAAGGACATTTCCAATTTCATCCGCTTTGCTGGCAATTAGATCATTACTTCCTAAATCCACATAGCGGATCGGAGAAGGAAATAAGAGATGGGTCGTTTTATTGTACGTGATTTCCATTTTGTAAGGTTCTAATCTCGCCTGATTGAGGGAGGTAAAACCTGTTTTTTCCTGAGCACTTATTTTATATGCTGAAAAAATAATCAGGGCTGACAACAGCCATTTATTGAGTACAAATTTCATTGTTTTTTTATTATTGATTAATTATTCTTTGAAACTAGAAAGACCTGATGTCCTGCTTGTATGGTAACTTTTGGTAATCTGACTTTTTTCTGAAAATAGCCCGATATACCTTGGACAATTCCACGAGTGAGATCAGCGGCAACCTGCTGTCCTGCAGATTGGGTCATCATGATATTTGTTCCCGAATTCTGACCCATATTACCTACGATATCAGTTATTGCACTTTGTTCAGGGGAGTAGGTAATATACAGTCCCAACTGTCCGTCATTATCATGAACGTTGATTTCAACAGGTTGGATAAATCCATTATATTCTATGACAGATATTTTCAGTTGTAATCTTCCACCCTGAAATTTGCCCATAGCTTTTAAAAGTGTTCCCGGGGGAATTTTAACTTTCCCAATGATTATGGGTTCCAGCAGTCTTAAAGAGAGCGTGCTTTCAGCAGTCATCAATTTTGTTTCATGAATTACCGCGCGGATACTATTCCTATTTTCAAAATTGATTGACTTTTCATTTTGAATTCCTGTAAATCTGTTCTGATGAAGTCTTTCTAAAAATAAACTGTCAGAAGGTTCACGATATAAACTGGAAACAATGCTGCCTCTAACTTGCCTTACTGATGTAATATCTCCTTTGTGATGACCCGAGACTTCTTCGGAGGTTTCTTTCACTCCAACTTTTTCCTGTTGTGCTGGCATCGGAAGATATTTTGCAGCCATCTGATATGATTTTTCCATCAGTTCAAGCTGATCATTGATTCCAACACCCTTGGGCTGCAATTCTTTTTGAGATGCCTCGTTCTTTAGACTACTAATTTCCCGCCTCAGATTATCAACTTCATGCTGATCCCGGCTATAAAAGGAACTAAGTGCCTGCTGTGTGTTTTGATAGCTGTTGATAGCATTCTGATTTGCTGCACCAATATCTTTAGAAGGGGTAGTTGAATTGAGATTGAATACTTTATCATTCAAATTATTCGACGAATTTGAATCATTCCAATAATCAGATAGGGTGGCAAAGGCTTTCTTTTTTTCTTCATTTTTCTGGTCAAACAAATGTTGTTCATAAGCTTTCTGTTTATCAGACTGAAGTTGATCATCAGCTGCCTGGGGAACGACCGCATTAAATCCTGCATTCTCAGCAATGACCTGATCTTTATTCGGTTTAAAGATCAGGTATAAACAGCCGGCACAAGCAATTGCCATTAAAAAAAAGATGAGAGGTTTTTTAAATTTTTCCCGTTGCCACTTTCTGATATCTTGAAATTCTTCTTTACTTGGGGATCCAGAAGATCCTTCTGTAATTCTTATTTTACTCTTGACTGAATCTTTCATTGTAATGTTTTTTAATGCGAATTGAGTCCAGGATTTTTCTTACGATCAGGCACTGAAGGAACGCCTTTAATATATGTTCCTGGAATAATCTTTTGAGTATTTGCTGGTTTTGATCTGATCTGTAGAAATGCAAAAACACTTAACAGCAGATAGGTAGCAAAAAAGATCTTTATAAACATACGCTGTTTATTATCAGGCAGGGCTTTCCACTTTTGCTCTGCCTGATCGATATAACTATCTATGGTTTTTCTTATCTTTTTCATGATACTCGGTTTTATCGGTCAACAGTTTCAATATCCTTGTTCTCAACGACATTAAATTTTTCTATGGTAAATCCCTGGGGATTGCTGTCAGATCTTACTGAGTTAACCAGTGAGCAGTTGGTCACCAGACTTCTTATGGTTAGATTACTTGACCGTATAATGAACTGCCTGGCGAAGGTCTTCACCCCATAAGGGTAGTTGCTGAAACTGGCAACCACACTATCCACTTCAATTCTTTGCTGAATATTTCCGGAAATAATTCTGTTATAATATCCTTTTTCAGAAAGGTCTTTGTAGTAATCAAATGCTGACTGATCAGCCATATTAAAAGCTCTTTTGACATTGCTTTCAATTGCATTTTTATCAGGAGCAATAGTGAAAAGCAGTTCGTGAAAACGTCTGACATGCTCCCTTGCTTCTACAGGACGGTTGATCGACATATCCTGGGATAATGCTACCATGAGAGATTTTCCATTATCCAAAACATAGATCTTTTTTCTTTGCTCTTCAGCGAAGTCATAGGATTGATAGACAACCAGTCCTACAACACCAAAGCATAACAGGGCAAAAACAAAAGTGAATAACCTGATCTGCTTAAAACTGTTTTCAATATTTCTTAAGGTTTTAAATTCCATTAGGGTTTGATTTTAATTATTTCAGTAGTTTTCCGGATATATTACCTGTTGCTGATCCTGCCGCCGCTCCTGCAATATTTCCGGATTTCTCAGCAGTCTGATTGACATTGCGTGTAAAGTTTCCTGCTCCTCCTGCCTGAATAACCCAGCCTGTGACCGTTGGAACGGTAAAATATCCTATGATTCCAATAATCATATAAATGATATATACCGTGTTGGAAGTATCGGGGATGAAATCAGGATCAGACAACATTTCAATATCCCTTTCCAGAATAAGAGACTGAATCTTCGCCAGTATTGCACTGAATATATCCGCAACCGGAAGCCAAAGATAAACGCTGATGTATCGGGTCAGCCACTGGGTGAGTGTCGTTTGAAAACCATCCCATACAGAAATGGCGAAAGCTATAGGTCCGAGTATGGATAGTACAATGAGAAAGAATGTTCTTATGGTATCAATAACGAGTGCTGCTGCCTGAAAAAGAATCTCCAAAAACTCACGAAAGCCATCACGTATATCTTTTTTGATCGCAAACATTTCCCGCTCCATATACATTCCTGACATCGTAACCAGATCTGAAGGAGACCAACCAAGCTCTTCCAGTTTCTTGTCAAATTCCTCATCAGAGATCAGGTAAGCCATCTCTGGATTTCTGAGCATGGCCTCTCTTTCCAATACATCCTTTTTTTTCTGCAGTTCATTGAGATCAAGAACCTGACCTTCAAGCATGGAATGGCTTCCCTGTACAACAGGACTCAGGACGCCATTGATACTTCCCAGCACAATCGTTGAAAAAAACATAATGCAGATTCCAACAGCAAAAGGCCGTAACATCGGAAACAGGTCAATGGGTTCCGCGCGGCTTAGTGCCTGCCAGACCTTTAGAGAAACATAAAATAATGCTCCTAGTCCTGCAACACCCTTTGCCACTGCTGCCATATCAGCACATAAAGGCAGCATCTCCTCATACACTGAACGGAGTACCTCGTGTAGGTTACCAGATTCCATACTACCAGTATTTTTGATTAGAGGTTCCGTAAAGGTCCAAAACCCTTTGGGTATTGTTCTGTTTCTTTGCTCTTAAGTAGCTGACAGAAATGTTTTTGTTGGTATAGTATCTTACCAGATTATGATAATCTTTGACCTCTTTATACACCTTGTCAATCACATCCATACGTTCTTTATCATTGAGTGAAAGTTGGGTAGAGGTTACGATTTGCTTGAGCTCTTTAAGAAGTTCGGTGCTCTCTGTTAATAGGGTAGAGTATCCATTGGCAATGGCTGTCAGTTCCTGCGCATTGAAATTGGGATCATTAAGCATCTTTCCGAAATTCTTCACATACATTTCTGAAACATCGCCAACGAGTAAAACAGTCTGCTGAACTTTCCGGGCGTCTTTAACCAGATTATTGACTGCTTTCAGCTTGTCATAGTATTCTTTACCCTGTTCATATACTTTCTTGACTTCATTGAAGTTCTTCACCACATTACTTACCGTATTTGAGGTTTGAACAATTTCATTGGCTGAGTTAAGGATACCGGAGGCAAGATTGGCGGGATCTGTGACCACAAACTGTGCTTTGGTTAACGTCGTTGTAGCAAGAACTGCTGCCATTAGGGTTTTAATGATTAGATTTTTCATTGTCGTAAATTTTTTAAATGATTTAATGGTCTTTATTTGTTTTAATCTTCTTAAGAGAGAGTCTCTTAATGGCCTGCTCAACATTTCCGTTGAGTTCCGAGGCCAGGTTCATCACTTCCATTTTCTCAGTTTCTTCAGTCGTGTAGGCGAGATATTCTTCATTGGAAACTTCCGTTGCATACACCGCTGAATGAGTGCCTCCCAGTCCAATCCATACTTCTTTATAAAGTCTCTTTGGATCATTGTTCATATTGATCGACAGCACCTGAGATTTTTCTTTATCCGTAAGACCAAGCATGGCCTGAATGTCATCGAATTTATTCATGTACTTACGCTGGTCAAGCAGGATCTTACAGTCAGAATTATTAATAATGCTTTCCTTGACAATAGGAGATTGGATGATGTCATCGACTTCCTGAGTAACCACAATGGCTTCCCCAAAGAATTTTCGTACGGTTTTAAAAAGGTATTTAATGTATTCTGCCATGCCTTCCTTGGCAATGGCTTTCCAGGCTTCTTCAATAAGAATGAGCTTCCTGATTCCTTTCAGTCTCCGCATTTTGTTGATGAAAACTTCCATGATAATAATCGTCACTATAGGGAACAGGATCTTATGATCTTTGATGGCATCTATCTCAAATACAATAAAACGCTTAGAGAGAAGATCTAACTGCTTATCTGAATTGAGTAAATAGTCATATTCTCCTCCCTTATAGTAAGGTTCCAGTACATTGAGGAAATTAGCGATGTCAAAGTCTTTTTCTCTAACCTGTTTTTCGTTTAGGATCTTTCGGTAGTCATCTCTCACATATTCATAAAATCCATTGAAAGAACGGGAGGTGTCACTCAGCTTAATTTTTTCTATATAACCGCTGACTGCATTAGACAAGGCAACTTGTTCAGAACGGGCAGGAGGTTCATCATCTCTTTTCCAAAGAGTAAGGATCAACGTTTTGATGCTTTCCCGTTTTTCGATATCAAATACACCATCATCCGTATAAAAAGGATTGAATGCAATCGGATTTTCTTCAGTGTAGGTAAAGTAAACGCCATCTTCACCTTTAGTCTTTCCTTTAATCAGTTCACATAAGCCCTGATAAGAATTTCCGGTATCTACCAGAAGAACATGGGCTCCCTGTTCATAATACTGACGTACCATATGGTTGGTAAAAAATGATTTTCCGCTTCCTGATGGTCCCAGTATAAATTTATTACGGTTGGTAATAATCCCCTGTTTCATAGGAAGATCAGAAATATCCAAATGAATGGGTTTACCGGTAAGCCGGTCTGCCATCTTAATACCAAATGGGGATGGTGAATGTTGGTAGTTGGTTTCCCCGGTGAAAAAACACAGCGCAGGTTCGATAAAGGTGTAAAAGCTTTCTTCGCTTGGAAAATCTCCCGCATTACCGGGAATTCCTGCCCAATATAAAGTGGCAGTGTCAGTGGTATTATGACGAGGCTTACATTCCATCAGTGCCAGGGCACTTCCTGTGTCGTTCTTAATCTGTTTGAGCTGAGTTGGATCATCAGACCATGACATCACATTGAAATGGGCCCGAATAGACTGCAGTCCGAATGAATGGGCTTCATTGAGGTATTTTTCAATCCATTCTTTGTTGATCTGATTGGCTCTGCTGTACCTTGCAAGTGAATGCATATTGCGGGCAGACTTTTCAAATTTACTGAGGTTTTCATCGCTGTTATCAATAAACAGATATTGATTGTACATATGATTACAGCTCAATAAAAGACCAACTGGAGAAGCAAACGACAGGAGACAGTCACTTCTGTCCGTACTCAGTTTTTCATATCGGCTATGTGAAGACACCATTCCCGGAAGGTCATCAGTATCAGATAAAGTATGCATGCTGATGCGGTTGTTTCCAATTCGCATTTCCTCAGCACCAAGTTGAAGATCCTGAAGTGAGGCTCCCGATTCTCTTGATAAGGTTAGGTATTGTTCCAGTAAACCTGATTGGTCTTGAGTTCCTGTGATTTCATCTGACGTCATTTTCTCCAGATGAATATAGCCACTGTCATTGATGATTCTTTCGAACTGATCTACTGCCTCCATAAAACGGGTAACGTTTTCTTTATCTCTTATATCCTTGGGGATGAGAATACCCCTGCAAAGCGATGAGAAATTGCTTTTCGTTTTCATTCGTTCTTTACTGGTTTGGGTAATAAACAGATAACAGTAGTGATTGAGAAAAGCTCTCTCATTAAAGTGCCTTTCAAAAGATTTTGAAAGAAAACTCTGATCTTCTGCTGACAAGTCAGGAACATAATTTTCTTTAATAAACCAATCCTGTTTGTGAACAACCGTGTAGTCAGGGAGTGTCTTGATGGCTTTGAACCATGCAGAATGTATTGCATCATATTCAGCAGAAGCAACGGTAAAGAGTTCCGGTAATCTAACTTTAAAACAAACCGTAATATCAGCGTCTTTTGAAATAATACAGTGATCTTCAACGGCGAGTAAGGGGAATTTACTCTCCAGTGTTGCTGCTTTGGAAGTGTTTCTCATACGGCCTGGCTTTTAGGGATTATTTATTTTGATATACCTCAATAGATTCTTACGGCTGATGATGTATCGAGGATGCTTTTTCTTAGCACCCAGCTTCATGAGTCCGTATACTCCATATTTTCTGTTCATTGAGAATGTCTGCCAAATCAAAAGACTGCTTGCTGATCCTGCTGTAAAGAGGCAGATGTAGTTACTGACTCCTGTCATATACAGGATCATTACCAGTACAAGTACTGCTAGTAAACCGCCTGCAAAAATGAACAGGTACTGTGCTTTGAGTCCTTTGAACTCAACGGTTCTTCCAATTCCTTTATTGATGTGATAGGTATTCATAATCAATACGTTTAAAGGAAAAATGAGCGAAGAATCGTTGCCGCGACAATCAGAAAGATACAGGCGCCAAACCAGCTGGCAGCAGTCTTTGAGGTGTCCGGATCACCACTGCTGAATTTATTATAAACCTTGACTCCTCCAATGAGGCCAACCACAGCGCCGATGGCATAGATGAGTTTTGTGGCAGGATCAAAATAAGAGGTGACCATTTGGGTGGCTTCAGTGATTCCGGCAGTGCCGTTTCCCTGAGCTGACAAATGGATGGTTGTCAGCAAAGCCAATGCTGAAATCACAAGCTTTTTTCTTTGTTTTTCCATAATGTAAGCAGATTAAATTGTTAGCATTACCCGCAGTCTACGGGCTTTGGAGACAAAGATGATTGGTTAAGTGAAATGGAATTACAGTCTGGCTTTAGGTGAGTTTGTTTGGCAATAAGTGGAAGTTTGCGAGGGTGAAATTTTATATTTTTACATGAAAATCTCTATTAAGAGAGTTTAAGAACTGGTTTGTCAAATTGCTAGAACAGAAGAAATTTCAAATCGAAAAAAATTATAAGAGTCGCAGCTCCCGATGGAGGAGTAGAATCACAGTGCATTTTAAATAATGAGGATGAAGATAGCTGGCAGGCAAAGTATTTTAGTTCAATTGGAGATAAACAGCTTGACCCATTAGAAGATTCTTTTAAAAAGCTCTTGAAAAGAATCCAAAACTTATAAAGTATTACATCTTTACTCCCCTTGATCGACCTGATCTGCGTTTAGAAAAAGAAAATATATTTTTAGTAGTATAAATCTAAAGGATATTTCAAAAAAAAAACCTAGCCGAAGCTAGGTAAAAACTAATAACCATGAAAACTCAAATTAAACATGAGAATCGCTTCTGTTTGAAGCAATAAAGGTGCCTGAAAAAGCTAAAGAAATTATAATTATAGTTATAAAGTGTTAAAAATAGTTTTAAGCATTAGTTGTCAAGTAAAATCTCCAATATCAAATCCATCAGGATTGTTATTTTGTAAAAAGGAAGAATTAGAATTATTTTCTGAAGAAAGGCTCCCGTCCAATAGCTCAGCGATTTGACGGGAAGCACTTTCCATAGAATTTTCCAGTAGATTGAATAATTCGGTTCCATGTATTTTCTGAACAATAGTCGCTGCTGTTTCCTTTTGGCATGGCTCCAAATGATTTCTTTGCAGCATCGTCTCCACGGAGCTTAGTTCTTCAAAGGTAACCCCTTGGGCAAAACCGTTATCCTTACCGGATATTCTGTATTTTTTCCATTCTTCTTCCTCCTCATCATAATCAGGGCTAGTCATTAAAATCGGGTCCTGTTCTTTATGAGAAGACTGAATTCTGAGATTTTCATGAATGTCATATTCTACGTCTAAATTATCAGAATTTATTTTTGGTTCGTGAATTTGGCATTTTGAGGAAGTCTCTTGCTCATGATGTCTTCCTGTAGTTTTTGGTGACCCTATAATCTCAGGAAATTTCGGAGTATTTCTTTTTGATATTTTAGTTTTATCAGGCCATGCGTTGAGTGTTATCTTATCCTGCAAGAGCAGGATTATAATGATCAGCAGGCAAGTGATAATAAGTATTTCCATTGCTTATAAAATTGGTTTGAAACGCTGATTGAAATAGTGGGTAATATCATCCCCAAACTCTCTGAAATGATATTCCAGAATATTGTCTATATAAGAGTAGAGGGTTGTTTTTTCATCTCTTGTTAACTGTACAAGCCTAAGCAGCCTTTCGTGATATTCGGGACGTATGTAGACGACTTTGCCGTTACGCACCGATGGAAATCTATTAATTAGAAATGTTTCCTCATAATCTACCTTTTTTGATGAATTGCTTCTGATCTTTTCTTTAGGTTTATTTTCTTTTGGAAGATCTTGTTGGGTATCAGAAAGGGTAGAATTAGGTTCTGCACCACTGATGATATTCATCAAATATTCCTCATCCACATGGGGTTTCTCAAAATTGTTTTCTTTGTTGTCCTTAGCCATATTCAGATGTTTTTAAAGATGAACAATGCTTAAAAATTCCTCGACGAATAAATCCATTCGCGTTGCTTTCATAAGATGAGGTTCAGCAGGCAGCAAACTAGACCTGAACACATAATTACTGCTGTCATCGGATTCTTTTCTGAAACGTTTACTGTCCATGATTCTTGTTTTCATGATAGGCAGCTGAAGTTCATGAATGACCTGTTCATAGCCATTATACAGACCTGTTTTTTCTCTTCCATCTACCTGATTCCAAAACAACCAAAGATTTTGATTGTGACTGTCTTCACGGCTTTGCGGAAGTCCGAGAAAAGCCTTGGTGAATCCTAATGTACTTTCTACCACAAGGCGGTCAGCAGTGATGGGCGAAAAGATAAAGTCCATTGCTTTTAATGTGGTCAAAACACCCTTTGTATTGGCTGTTCCGGGCAGATCAAAAAATATAACCTCAGGGATAGCTGTGGATTGCTGTATGTATTCCAATGCTTGTTCCAATGCATTTTCAGATTTACATTTGATAATAGGGTAGGCTTTCTTGTTGATAGATTGGAACTGCTTCATAGCTGCTTTCTTATGATAGTCATTTTCCATAATGGTCTTCTTATCCCTTTCCCGCATATTGCTTACACTATGCTGGGGAAAATCACAATCCATAATCAGCACATTGAAACCTAAACGGTAATGCAAAATACTGGCAAGTAAGATGGTCATGGTAGATTTACCAACACCTCCTTTTTGGGTGGAGAAACTGATTTTTAAAGTTTTCTTTATTGTTTCCATTATTTAAAAATTTATAATTGTCTTATTTCTATGTTGCAAAGCAGTGGAGGTATATGTTTTTACATTGTTCTTCCTTTTTGTATTTCTGTGAATATTTGGGGTGGGCTATTTTCAAATAGATGTGTTTTTCTGCTTGCTGGGTTAACTATATTCTTTGGAAAGGTGGAGGTCGGACAAGAGGTAAAAGGCTTTACCGCTTTTATGCTTTTAAAATTGTATGCTTTTATAACAAATGAGCCGTATATCTTTCCTTTTTTATTTCTTACCAGAGCACCCTTTTTACGTACTGTATTACAACTTTAGGGTAAAGAAAGTGATTGATCGGTATGAGGAATGATCTCTGGTAGATCTTGACATTGGCGGGCAGTATTTGACCATGTTTTAAATACCAATGGTTTGTGAAATAGAACTTTAATTTGTAGTTGAGTTGTTGTTTGGAGGTATACAAATGTTGTGTGAGAAAAATAGAGTGGAAGATATGAGAAGGTGAAAAGCTTATGGCTTTTCATATTTATCGAATGTATCTGATGAGAGGGATTATAGTGTTCACCAGAACACGGCAAGTTGTGTTTTGAGTGCCTCAAAACAACTTGCCCCGCAGGGAGCCTAAAAAACACACTCCGAAGTCGAGGTTTTATTGAGTAATTAAAAATGGATGTCTAATGGGTGATAAAAAATATAATTACAGAAAGAAAGGAGGTAGGAAGCCTAAAACTAATCCAAGTATTCACCGCCATGTATTTAGATTGACGGATGAGGAAAATGACAAGTTAATGTCACTTTTTGAATCATCAGGAATGATGAACAAAGCCAAATTTATTACTTCTTTATTATTTGCCAGGGAGATAAGAACCGTTATAATTGATAAAGGATCTGTGGATTTTTACATGAGGTTAACCTCTTTTTACAGTCAGTTTCGTGCAATTGGAGTGAATTATAACCAGTTTGTTAATTTGTTATACACTCATTTTTCGGAGAAGAACGCCACTGTATTTCTGTATAAATTGGAAAAGCAAACTGCTGAAATGGCCTTGTTATGTCAGAAGATTATTAAGATAACTGAGGAGTTTAATAGAAATCATTTGGAAAAATAAGAAGAAAATGATTGCAAAAATTGGAAGAGGGAGTAATTTATATGGAGCATTGGCATATAATAATGTGAAAGTTGAACAGGAAAATGGGAAAATCTTGCTAACCAACAGAATAATTGAAACGCCTGATGGGAAGTATACTGTTTCACAATTGGCTGAATCTTTTAATCCCTATTTGGCAGCTAATAGAAATACTGAAAAGCATACGCTGCATATTTCGCTTAATCCTGATCCGAAAGATGAGGTTGGTGATGAACGTTTTGTGAAGATGGCAGAAGATTATATGCGGGAAATGGGCTATGGAGAACAGCCCTACGTAGTATTTAAGCATATGGATATCAATCGTACTCATATTCATATTGTTTCAGTATGTGTGGATGAAGAAGGGAAAAAAATAACGGATGAATTTGAAAGAAAAAAGTCGATGAATATATGCAGGGAACTTGAACAAAAATATGGACTTCATCCCGCAGTCGGGAATAAGGATCAGAAAGGGGAAATGATTTTTCAGCCGGTTGATTATAAGGCAGGGAATGTTAAAAGCCAGATTGCTTCTGTAATAAGATATCTTCCCAAATATTATAGGTTCAGGACTTTGGGTGAATACAATGCGCTGCTTTCACTTTTTAATATAAGTGCTGAAACAGTTGAGGGTGAACTTCATGGAAAAATGCAGCGTGGTTTATTATATTTTCCGTTGAATACAGATGGGAAGAGACTTGGACATTCTTTTAAAGCTTCTTTATTTGGTAAAAGTAGTGGTCTTCCAGCTTTGGAATCATATTGTATGCAGTGTAGGGAAGCTTTAAAGAATAGTGAATCAAAGGTGAATATCAAAACAGCCATTGCTGGTGCGATGCAATCTACACATAATGAAAAAGACTTTAAAAATAAGTTAACAAAGCAGGGAATCAATACCGTAATCCGAAGAAATGATACAGGACTTATGTACGGAATCACCTTTATTGATCATCATTCCAAAACAGTATGGAACGGTTCAGGCCTGGGAAAAGAATTTTCTTCCAATTCCTTTAGTGAACGATGGACAAAGAATATAAGACCAGAGAAAGAAATACCTATTGATCAAAAACTAAGAGTTCTAGATGACGTAGAGCATTTTTCTTTAGAGAAACAACATTATATCTTTGATAACGGGCAAATCTCTGATCAGTCTGAAGAAGTTTTAATTAATGCATTGGGCGGGCTGCTCTCTTTTACCAATGGAGAAGATCGGTATGAGCAGGATTTTGCTTATCGCATGAAAAAGAGAAAGAAGAAACGAACACGTTGAAAAACAGGATGGTTGCTCTTACTCAATTCCTCTCTAGCCTTCTTTTTCCAGAATGGCTTGCACCTTGTTTTGCAGTTCTTTTTTATCAGGCAGGTAGAGCTGGTATTTGGAAACAAAGATCTTATTGGAAATTCCACCGGTTGCATATTCTACCAATACTTCATCTTTTTCAGCAGAGAGAATAATGCCGATAGGCTCATTGTCATCTTCAACGTTTTCCTCCGATTTGAAGTAATTCAGATAAAGATTCATTTGTCCGATATCATAATGTTCTACCTGTTTTATTTTTAAGTCAATCAGGACAAAACATTTTAAGATACGATGGTAAAAAACAAGATCAATATAAAAATGTCTGTTACGAAGCGATATTTTATATTGCCTTCCTACAAAAGCAAAGCCTTTTCCCAGTTCAAGAAGGAACATTTGAAGGTTATCGATGATTTTCTGTTCCAAAGCTTTTTCTGTCACTCTGTGGCTTTGAGGGATTTTAAGAAAATCCAGTACATAAGGATCTTTTATGGCTTCGGATGAATCAGTGATAAGATGTCCTTTTTCTGCCAATTGTAGTACTCCTTTTTTATCTTTACTCAGTGCCAGGCGTTCAAATAGGGAAGAGTTAATCTGTCGTTCAAGCTCACGGTAACCCCAATTCTCCAATATCGTCTGTTTTTCATAGAACTGTCTGGCAGTATCATCTGAAACCCCAAGTAAGGTAACGATATGAGTCCAGCTTAATTGGGCAGGCACTGCCTGCCATTTTTGATAGGCAAGATAAAACCTTCGCATATCTAGAATATTCCGCCTGCCAAATCCTTTGCCATATCTTTGTTTTAAGTCTTTAGAAAGTATTGATAATAAGCCACTTCCGTATTCTGCGCGTTCCTGTCCATGCTGCTCATATTCCACGATATGTCTGCCAATTTCCCAATTTGCTTTTACCAGCTCAGTATTAACCGCTTTGACGGCATTTTGCCGGGCTGTTTCAATGGTTGACCCGATAGTATCCAGAAGTTCAGTGTATTTTGCTTGTATAGGTATCATCGTACTTTTCTTAAACAAACAAATTTAAACATTCTCAGCCAAGCATTATGCATCATCAACAGCAAAATATCCTGTTGATTTATGCCAAATACAGCCATTACCTGCCACTTTATAAAAATGATTTTTGGAGGGATTTATATTCGACTTCTAACATTAAATATTATAGAAATGCAGGGAGAAGACGATTTAAGAGGTCTGGCGAAGATCATGACATTGATGAGAGCGGTAAGTATTCTTATCGTATTAATGCACCTATACTGGTATTGTTATGGTTTCTTTTTAGAAAGAGGATGGACCCTGGAGGTCATTAACAAGGTTTTACATAATTTCCAGAAAACAGTCAACCTTTTTTCTTACCCGGTCTATACCAAAGTATTTGCTTTGGTACTCCTGGCTTTAAGCTGTCTGGGTACTAAAGGAGTGAAAAATGAGAAGATCACATGGCTGAAAATTAACCTGGCTCTATTCTTCGGGTTTGTATTATACTTCTTAAATACACCATTATTGCTGATGGCTCCCTGGATTGGGAATTTCTTTTATATTCTGACGTTGGCTTTTGGATATATTGTATTGATGATGGGTGGACTATGGATGCATCGGCTACTCACTCATCATCTGATGGAAGATGTTTTTAACAATGAGAATGAAAGTTTTATGCAGGAAACATCTCTAATGGAAAATGAATATTCGGTCAATCTACCCACCAAGTTTTATTATAAAGGAAAATGGAATAATGGTTGGATCAATATTGTCAATCCGTTTAGGGCAACCATTGTATTAGGAACACCGGGATCAGGAAAATCCTATGCCATCATCAATAATTATATCAAGCAGCAGATTGAAAAGGGTTTTTCAATGTACATCTACGACTTTAAGTTTGATGATCTCTCTATGATTGCTTATAATCACTTGCTGAAGAATCAACACAAATACAAAGTACAACCAAAATTCTATGTTATCAATTTTGATGATCCAAGAAAAAGTCATCGTTGTAATCCCTTAAATCCGGATTTTATGACGGATATTTCAGATGCCTACGAAGCAGCTTACACCATAATGCTGAATCTGAACAGAAGCTGGATACAAAAGCAGGGAGATTTCTTTGTAGAATCACCCATTATCCTGCTGGCAGCGATCATTTGGTTTTTGAAAATATATGATAACGGGAAATACTGTACATTTCCCCATGCTATTGAGCTACTCAATAAAAAATATTCGGATGTATTCACCATTCTGACTTCCTATCCGGATTTGGAAAATTATCTTTCCCCTTTCATGGATGCATGGCAGGGTGGGGCACAGGACCAATTGCAGGGTCAGATTGCATCAGCAAAAATACCTTTGTCCCGAATGATCTCTCCAAGTCTATATTGGGTAATGACCGGTGATGATTTTTCCCTGGATATCAACAATCCTAAAGAACCGAAAATATTATGTGTAGGAAATAATCCGGACCGCCAGAATATCTACTCTGCAGCGCTCGGGTTGTATAATTCACGTATTGTCAAGCTGATTAATAAAAAAGGACAACTCAAGAGCTCAGTCATTATCGATGAGCTTCCCACTATTTACTTTAGAGGATTGGATAATCTCATAGCTACTGCAAGAAGTAATAAGGTAGCCGTTTGTCTTGGATTTCAGGATTTTTCGCAATTGACACGGGATTATGGTGATAAGGAAAGTAAAGTCATACAAAATACGGTAGGGAATATTTTCAGTGGCCAGGTAGTGGGAGAGACGGCTAAAAGCCTTTCTGAGCGTTTCGGTAAGGTCTTACAAAAACGTCAGAGTATGACCATTAACAGAAACGATACATCAACATCCATTTCCACTCAGTTAGACAGCTTAATACCGGCTTCTAAAATTTCTACCCTGACACAGGGGATTTTTGTGGGGGCTGTATCAGATAATTTTGATGAGAGAATTGAACAGAAAATTTTTCATGCTGAAATTGTAGTAGATAATGAAAAAGTAGCTTCTGAAACTAAAGATTACCAGAAGATACCGGAGATTTTGTCATTTGTAAATGACCATGGTGAGGATACTATGAAACAGGTAATTGATGCCAATTATAGAGAGATAAAACAGGATGTTGTTCAGATTATTGAAAAAGAATTGGAACGCATTAAAAATGACCCGGATTTGCAGCATTTAGTACAGCCGGAATAATGGGAAAATAAAAAATGAGGCGATTAACCATCAGCCTCATTTTTTTTCAATACCTAAAGTACGGTAGTTATTTTCGTTGCGGTTGTTTATTATTTTCAAATTCAAAAGAGGTTGTATAATCCTCGTTGAGTACTATGTAAGCATTAAACTTATTTCCGCTTTTGCTTTTCATCCCTTTTATTAAGGATGTTTTGCCTTTGTTAATGAGATTTTCGATGTTGGCTATGCTGATTTGCACTCCGCAAACACTGCGGAATTGCATCCAGTTACAGGCCTTGTCAGGACATTTGATAATGGTATCCCGTATTATTAGCTGGTGGGTCTTGCATTGGGGGCAAATGAGTTTTGGAAGATTAGGCTGTGCGATGGTGGTTTGAAGCAATTCATCCGTAACAGATTTTGTATAGGTCTCAATTTCATGTTGAAAATCCACGGAATTGAGCCCATTGCTTTCGATTTTCTGCATCGCCAGTTCCCACTCCGCAGTCATGGCTACATCAGCAATTTTCTTGTCTTTAGTGAGCTCATAAACCTGTAATCCTTTTTCAGTGGGGATTAATGATTTATTGCTTCTTTGAATATAATTTCGGGTAAATAAGGTTTCAATAATGGAAGCTCTGGTAGCTGGAGTACCGATTCCAATATTTTTTAACGCTTTCTTTTCCTCCACATTTTCGATCTGCATTCCTGCATTTTCCATGGCTGAAAGAAGACCTGCTTCAGTATAAAGTACAGGCGCTTTGGTTTTCTTTTCCAGAATGCCGGCAGATTTAATTTTAAGTTCATTGCCCTCTCTGAGTTCAGGAAGTTCCTGTATAGGCTCCGTGCCATCAGAAAAACTGCCATGGATGGAGCGCCATCCTTCTTCCAGAATCTTACAGCCTTTTATGATAAAATCATAATGGAGAGACTGTAAAGAAATATCAGTAGCTTCTTTTATGCACGGTGGTGACAAAGCTTCCAACAGTCGAAAAGCAATTAAATCATAGACTGCATTTTCTTTAGGCGGCAGTGCCGAGGGAATTTTTTCTGTGATAAGCAATCCATGGTGATCCGTTACTCTTAGATCATTGACGATACGCTTGTTGAAATGACCCCATTTGATTTGACTTACTGCTAACATACAATTTTCCTTTTCCTGCAAAGCTCTTATGAGTTGGGGAATTTCTGTCCATACATCTTCAGGAATATATTTACTTCCTGTACGGGGATATGTGATAAATTTCTGTTCGTACAGACTCTGTGCGATATTCAGCGTTTCTTCAGCCGACAGGTTAAGTTTATTATTGGCTTCCTTCTGTAAACCGGTCAGGTCAAATAATAAAGGAGGCTGCTCGGTTATGTTTTTGGTATTTACAGAAGTAACTGTTGCTGTATTCCCGTTCCTTTCAATGGATTTCAGCAGATCCTCTGCCTGTTTTTTATCACTAAGGTGAGTCTGGGAGAGACTTTTAAAGTCAATAAAATTTCTGGTGTGTAATAATTCTATCTGCCAGTATTTCTGTACGGAAAATTGTTTGTTTTCCAGATAGCGCCTGCATATCAAAGCCAGTGTCGGGGTCTGTACCCTTCCCAATGAATAGATACCATTTCCTGCAGCTATACTTAATGCTTGCGTAGAATTGATTCCCAGCAGCCAGTCGGCACGGCTTCTGCTCTGAGCTGCCTGATACAGCCCATCAAAATCATTCCCACATCTTAAGTTTTCAAATCCTTGCTTAATGGCTTTTTCGGTAAGGGAGCTTATCCATAACCGCTCAAAAGGTTTTGTACATTTCAGGTATTGGTAAATGTACCTGAAAATAAGTTCTCCTTCTCTTCCTGCGTCCGTAGCGACAATAATGCTTTCACAGCGATTGAAAAGTTGTTCAATCACCTTAAGCTGCTTCAATGCGCCCTTATCAGGAGCAAATCCTTTTTCTTTTTTGACCTTTCTGACAGTCAGTAGAAAGGGTTGGGGAAGTATGGGAAGAGCTGCTTTTTCAAATCCTGAAATCCCATAGTCTTCTGGCATGCCTAAGCCAACCAGATGCCCGAATGCCCAGGTAACACAACAAGTATTACCTGACAGGTAGCCTTCTTTTTTCTCAGTTACGCCCAGCACATGGGCAATTTCTCTTGCTACGCTTGGTTTTTCTGTTAGTATTAATTTCATGGGTAACTTTTGTGGATGGTTAATATTCTATCAAATAACAAGGGATAGGCTATATTTTCCGTCCTCCTGATTTAACAGGTACTTTCTGCTGTTCCTGCTTAGGTGTATGTTGCCGCGATTGGAGTGGTTTTTTGATATTCTTAGAGGCTTCATTCGTTTTACCTTCTGAGTTAACAGCGATCTGCGTTGTATGAGCTTCTGCAGGCTTTATCTGTGCTTTAAGTTTGTTTGGATTTTGGAAAGAGAAGTCTATTTTACCAGTATCCTCATTCAATGTAATATACCCCTGGTATTTCTGGCCTTTCTTATCGGTAAGATCATCAATGTAAACTGTTTGTCCCGCTTTAAATTGAGCGTACTGCTCCTCATCCAGTTCTTTTCCTCTAAACGTTCTTGGAATCTCTGAGGACTGGCCTGGTGGAATACTTTGTGTTTGGCTATTTCCTCCTCTCTCAAACAGGAATTCTACATATTTCTTATCTGCATTAAACTGTAAAGAAGCATTGAAAGGCTCTCCGTTTTTAGAGATCATCCCTTCGATATACAGAGATTTGCCTTCCAGTAAAGTTTGTTTTTGATGATCGTCCAGTTTCACGCCTTTAATCTCATTTGGAATTTTGATATAATCAGTTTTTAAAGCAATCAGTTCATTGGTGAGTCTGTCTATACTAATAATGGAAGGTATTGTTTCTCCGGATTTAGGATGGGTGAGATCGACTATTCTGCCCATATTTCCTGTAGCTAAAAGATTCTCTTTATCTTCCTTGGTAAACTCATGTCCGAAAAAAGGATAATTGAGTTGAGGCTCTTTTCTTATTCCGTGAATAGCAACTACGATTTGTCCCTGATCGTTAGGTTGTAATGATAAACGGGCATCCAGTTTTGTAATGGCAGTACCCAGATTAAGGCTGATAGGAATAAGTTCATTGGTCTTATATCCCTTTAATAAAGGTTCCAATACATTCAGTTTCTCAAGTCTTTCCTTGCTGAGTCCAAGATTTGATAGCGTCTCCCAATCTAATTGTTGAGGTTGGTAACGGTAGTCACTGGGTTCTGTGGTTGGCTGTGTTGTTTCCATATCGATTTTATTTTCTGATTTAATAGTATTTTCTGGTTTTACTTCAAAGGTGTCTATCAGGACCTTTCCCTCTTCTGTAGGATGGCTAATATGTTGTTGTATTTCTTTAGCCTTTTGTATAGCCACAAGGGAGGGAACTTTAAAAAATGAAAATCGGGTAGGGTCTTTCAATTGGCTGAAAAAATTGGAAAAGAAATTGGAAAATAGATCACCGGACTTATCTACCCGCATAAACTGGTTTTGATTTTTTTTGGTTGGATTAATGGTCTTTAATTCTCCGTTTTCTCCGATACCGATAACTGCCTGAATTTTCATCTTGGCTTTGTCAAGTACCAGTAAGATATCAGAAAGCTGTTCTAATTCTTGTAATGTTTTTTTACTCTCATCCATAGTCATAGAATTTAAATTGGATGATGAAATTAATGTATGGAATTAGAAAATCGTGACTATGGCTTTTGTTGGTGCTATTTGTCATGATTTGTCATTAGGGGCTTCGAAAATGTGGAAGATTTAACAGAATATAATAATTGGATCATAGGATGAGACTGAAAAAAGGGCCGAAATATGTATATAACACCGAAAACGTTTGGATTAAGTCCGGAAAGCATATAAAAATTTCTATGATAATAGTTTAGAAAATATAACACAAAATATAGAGGCTAGCAAAAATCCGGAATAAAAGGTTTATTTTTAAATTGATACCAATGATGTCAAAAATATAGCCATAACCGGAAAGGTAAATCACTGCAGGAACAGCTGAGGTTCCTAACGGCGCAGTTAGTGATTTTTTCAAACTCAAGATTGATTAATTTAATGATTCAAAGGCTGTATGATCTGTTTTTAAAATGAGATAGATAATATGTGTGGTATTGGCATGTCCATTGATAATGATTAATTTTATGGTGCTAATAATCAAATTTAATGGTCATTTCTGAAGCTATTTTGTTCGCTCATGGAGCGAAAACAGAATTATATCAAACTGATGAATTTATATTTCAAGAAGGAGCAAAACCTAAATTTTATTTCCAAATAAAATCAGGATCAGTTAAACTTAATAATTTCCTTGAAGATGGGAAAGAATTCGTTCATGGATTTCCTTTTGAAGGACATTGTATAGGAGAAAGTTATTTATTTACAGATCATTGCTATGCTGTTAATGCGGTCGCTGTATCCCCATGCGAAATTATCAAATTGGAAAAAAATGTATTTTGTGAATTACTGTCTAAAAATACAGTACTTCATTTTGAAATCAATCGCTATACTGCGGATCGGCTTCACTTTAGATACTTAATCTCTACCTTACTTTCTATTGGAGATCCAATCACAAAACTTGAGATACTTCTTAATCATTTAAAGATGTATTTTGGTTTTACCATTCCATATAGCTTTGAGGTTCCTTATACAAGACATCAATTGGCTACTTTAACAGGTCTTCGGGTAGAAACGGTTATTAGAGCATTTAATAAAATGGAAAAGCAAAGGATAATAAAAAAACAGAACAAAAAGATTTATTATTAGGGATCGTAAAGTAGATAGCCTTTTAAAAATAATAGGAACATCCTGTTTTCATTTGAAAACAGGATGTTCCTTAAATATAAATTTTTGCTAGAGATTAAAACGTTATTGATGTCTTATTCCTTTTTGATGATACTTTACATTCCTTCCAGTTAATTGGTAATTTTTGGAGAAGCTTTCATTATATACTTCATAACTTTTTGGTGTAATAACATGATTTACTTCTGATTCAGGTGTTTTAAGACGGATCTCTTGGCCGTTTTTATACATTCTGTTATCGTAGGTGATATAGGTTTGATTTTCTGCATACATATTGCCGTCAGGAGCTGGAAATATTTTGCCTTTCTTCGTTTTCTTTTTTAATGCCAGAAAGAATAAAGACCCGCCTGCTAATAAGCCGAATGCTATTTTTACTCTATTATTCATAATTTTAATTTTTATTGATAAACAAAGAACAACAATTTACCCAGCTGGAAAAAATGATCAGGTAATAGATATGTATTAAGGAACTCTATGAGAGAGGTTGACTTTATCTCGCTGGCCTTGCACTGTCTGAAACGGCGGCATTAATATTACCAGTGCCGTTACCTGTATTGTTATTGCTGGTTTTTCTACCGCCTATATGAGTTTTTGTATTGATGCTGTCACTGCTTCCTAAACTGTCTTTTGAAACCCTTGGTTTTGAAGTTGCTGTATCAGAATAGCTTCTTTGTGTTTGGGTAGAATCAGCATATGCAGTACCAGTGTTTGTCTCCTTTTTTTTACAAGCTGCAACTAAAAGGCTTATTGCAAAGATAGGTAAGAGTAAGTTTTTCATACTATATTTTATTAATGAATTAGTGTATTAATGTATTGATGGAATCCTTTGATGATTCAAAATTAAACATTTAACGATCCAACCTATATGAGCGAGATCATAATTTCTTAATGACTTAAAATTTATTTTTGTCATACTTATTAGAAGATACAATCTGAATTACTGATGTACTAGTACAGTTTGTTTATAGCCATTAAGCTCATTGGAATAAGGTATGTTTAGTTTGTAATTAAGCCAAAGTTCTTTTAAAGTTCATTTATTGTTTTAATATTGAAACTGATTCACAAATCACCATTTAAAATGTATTAATATGAAAAATTCTGCTTTAACAATTTTTGCTTTCATTGCATTAATGGCCTGCAAAAAAACAGAAACAACAAGGGTAGTTCAGCCTACAGACAGTGCAACAATATCCGCTCATGTCGATTCTTCTACCACAGGTAACGATTCTACAAAAATTACAAATTCCCCGTCTACGAATGTTCTCAGTGATCAGGATAAAAAATTTGCTGATGCTGCCGCGAAAGGAGGACTGATGGAAGTTATGATGGGGCAGTTAGCAGCTGCTAATGCTGCCGGCGCTACAGTAAAAACTCTGGGAGAGATGATGGTCAAAGATCACAGTAAAGCCAATGAAGAACTAAAAAAATGGGCCTCAGCAGCTGGCTATACGCTGCCAGATCGTTTGGATGCTGAAAAACAAAAAAAGTATGATGAGCTAAAAGCAAAAAAGGGAGTGGAGTTTGACCGTATGTACACTGATCTGATGGTTAGCGATCACAAAAAAGACATTGAAGAATTTAAAAAAGAAGGTTCCGAGGGTAAGGAAACATCCTTAAAGTCTTTTGCCAACAAAACACTTCCCACTTTAGAACACCACTTAATGGAATCTGAAAAAGCGAAGACTAGTGTTAAATAATATTCTTAAAATATAGCCTTTATGATCTCAATCATAAACTGAAAATGGTATATCCAATAATTTTGAACTGGATTTATACATTACTATTTGCATTCGTATTATCTACTCTCCTAGTTTTAGGAGAGTTTTTATTATATAAACAGATGTTTACTTAGGGTAATATCTACAAGAAACTATTAATTAAGTTCATAATTCCCAATGACTAAACTTAAAATGAAATGAACATAATCTTTTTGTGCTTCCTGTCTATTAATTAATCTGTTTTTGTAATCATAAGATTTCAGAACATCGGTCAATTTGGTGTAAGTATCAAAGTTATTTCCTTTAATTTTAAGCCTTCCATTGTTATCTTTTGTTTGAATGATAGTATTATCTGGAGTTCGGACTTTAAATAAAGCATAAGATAATTTTGGATTGAAATTCATCCGGCCTGTATATCTTTCAACTATATTCACCTTAAATGAATCAAAAACGATCGTGTTGAAAATAATATTAGAGTAAGATTCCTGAGTCTTAAGCTCAAGTGTATAATTCATGACTTTATTTTTTATACAAATGTATTAACAATCTAAAAAAAATCAAAATAAGGCGATGTTCATTATTTCCTTCTAGTGTCCGAATTATATGTAGGTATTGAATTTTAACAGCAATCGATGTTCTGAAAATGATGCCCGAGTTATAACCCGTACTATAGTTTTAAAAAAACTAGTGAGGCTTATGTCAAGTATTCCAGATTATCAGTTACCCTTTTATAAAAAATAATAGAGTAGTAGGTCTGCCATATCTTGTGTGTTCACAGCAGAAATAAAGATTGATTTTTTCTTCAATAATACTGCTTAATCTGCTATGATTTGGTGTTTAATTCTAAGGTTTTATTTATATGAAATGCAAAAAGTATTTCAATAAACCAAACAGTAAACTGATCAGAATAAGATAGATCATATTAAGTTTATACCTGTAAAGAAGTACAAGTGAAATAATTACCCAGAGCAGTGAAATCCAGTTTATATTGTATAGGGTGATAGGCCGGCTGTTGAATAAGATTTCCTCACCCAGATAAAATGCTAAGTTGACAATAACACCGACCACTGCTGCCGTTATTAATGATAACACGCTTTGTATCATTCTATTTTTCTGCGTTTTTTCAATCAATGGAGCTCCCATGAAAATCAGAATAAAATTTGGCAGAAAAGTAAAATATGAAGCTATAAGCAATCCGATAGAGCCCATGACCAAAGAACCTCCAAAGTGGTTGTAGCTAGCCATAAATCCAATGTAGGACAGTACAATAACCAAGGGGCCCGGTGTAGTTTCAGCCAAAGCAAAACCATCGATCATCTGTGCCTTACTTAACCACATCAATTTATTGGTTACTAAGTTGGCAGCATAAGGAATAACGGTGTATGAGCCACCAATGGTTAAAAAAGCAGCTTTGGTAAATAGTAAGGATGAATCCTGCCAAAATGCAGGGTCTATCATGAAATTAGAT
This sequence comes from Chryseobacterium sp. OV279, assembly GCF_900128945.1. GTDB lineage: Bacteria > Bacteroidota > Bacteroidia > Flavobacteriales > Weeksellaceae > Chryseobacterium. The sequence goes on from NZ_FQUD01000003.1 coordinate 140,116, forward strand.
ACATATAAAAACGGGACTAACCACAAGGTTACAAACACTAGGAGCTGCAAGGCTATTTTCTTTAACGATGTTGTAGAACTGCTTTGATTGGAATTTACAAAATATAAATCTTCATGAATGAGATTCTCTTTTTCGTTATTTCTGGCTCTTGAGATTAGAAGCTTGGGGAAAATCAGGTTGACAGCAATTCCTAAGATGATAATACCAATTAAGATATATGGCATTGAAATATGACCAAAATACGACAATGAAAAAGCCATTGCTGCAGCAAAAAAATGCAGAGGAGTAAGAAGGGATTTTTGGCTCACTTTCCATGTTGCAAATAAAATGATAGCCAGAACAGCGGGTTTTAACCCATTAAATATAGATGTTAACAGAGGTGTATTTCCATAGAGCGCATAAATTAAACTCAGCCCCAGTAAAATACACATTGAAGGAAGTATAAAGAATAAACCAGCTATTATACCACCTTTTATACCATGGAGCTTCCAGCCGATGTAAATAGATAGCTGATGTGCTTCCGGACCGGGTAAGATCATACAGGCATTAAGGGCATGATAAAATTTGCTGGTACTGATCCATTTCTTTTTATCAACTAAAAAAGAATGCATGATGGTAATATGACCGGTTGTTCCTCCAAAGCTGATCCACCCCAAGATGAACCAAAACTTTACAGCTTCTGAAAATGATGGTTTTGGAACTTTTTTTTCGTTTATCGTTTGCCGCATTTATTCTATATTTAGGGAGCATGATAATGATTGGAAAATCGATGAACTCAAATATAAGGATTTCAGAGACTTATAGAAGGTTTTGGATAGGGTTTGTAGGTCATGTAATAATATTTTAATCTTACTAAAAATCCGAATCTTTCAATTCGTAAGAAATGTTTGAAACAGGCTCAATTTAGGTTTCGTTTTATAACACGAACTCTTTTAAGAGGAGCCCTTCATTATCCTCTCTTTATTTAAAGTATTAGTAAACTGTGATTCATTGTGTAAGCAATCAGTTCTACAGAAGTTTTAGTGTTTGTTTTTTTCCTAAGATTACTTTTATGATTTTCTACCGTACTATAAGAGATAAAAAGTTTTTCTGCGATTTCTGGACTGTTGAAGCCTTGTGCCATAAGGCTTAAGATATCTTTCTCACGATTGGTTATATTAGGCTTTTCTGTGTCTATTTGAAGTAATTCCTGATCGATATGCTTAAAATACTGGACTTCATTATCACTAAAATCCATTATGGAAAGGAGTGGCAGATTTTGAATCCTGAAATGGGATAGATCGTAAATAATGACTATAGATGCTTTTATTTCGTAGTTACTAATAATTTGAAAGGGTGACTGAAGTAATATCCATCGATAATCTCCATCCCGGGTAATCATTCTGCCGTAATGATTAAACCCAACATCGGTTTTTCCCTCTCTTAAAAATTGCAAACGTACATTGGCGGAAAATACGAATGCTGCCATGACGTATTGTCTATCTTGCGGATGAAATAAATTAATGAAAAATTCAGTACTTGATCCCATCCAATCTTCTTTGCTAAAAGGAGTAAATTGTTCAATATTTTCACTGGTTCGTTCTATTTCCATATTTGTCGAATTGACAATAAACCAAAAGAAGGGTCCCAGAGAAAACTTTTTAGCATTTTCAATTGAGTCCTCAAAAAAGTCGAAATAATTCGCAGCCAATTGACCATCTTTTTTATTGAAATAGTCATTAAACTGCTTTTCATCCATTGGATTGATCTTTTTTTTCATAACATTCTCACTAATTAATATAAGTCTACTTTTTTATTGCGAAAATTATACCAGCAGCCACTGAGTCGAATCAATAGCTTTTACTGCATACAATTTCTTGATGCCTGTTTTATGAGTAATAACATGGTTTTTTGTAAGAGAGCTTTTAGCTGGATTGAACCATTTTAGGATGGTTGCGGAGACACGGTAGGCCATCAAAAGGCATGTCAGGTGTCGTAATTTAGAAAGATATTGTTTGAGATTGTTGTAAGTATTTGTTGGTCCTTAAATCCTGACAACTCTTAAATTAGAAAATTTAGATAAAAAGCACCGGTATATCCAGAAATGATAGAATGAAATTTAAAAGTAAAGCAATTAAAGATAAAAGAATCATACCGATGCCCTATTATTGTTTAATCGTATAATCATACACTGTATCTTCATCAAGATATAAATGCAGTTTCAATTTAAACAGTCCCAAAAATGATTTCTTCAAAACAAAAACACATTCTTGGGTGTGTAATTTTTGTACCTTATAATCAATGAAAAAGAAATCCAGATCATCCATTTTTTTTCCAACCAGCTGATCTTCCCGCAGCAGAATGTTTTGATGCTTATCATAGAAGTAATATTTTTTATTGAAATAAAATTTTTTATTTTTCATCCTTAGAAAAATTTTATTATTTGCAAAGTCTTTTATTTTTCATGTTACAGGCCTTGTTAAAGGCGTGTAACATGAAAAAATATATATAATGATGTGTTTTTTTTGAGCAGGGATTGGTCTTCCTTTCCAGTTCCGTTTCTGAACCCATTATTGGATACCGATTTATTGAATGAATTTTTTAGAAACTTTCCGACCGTTTTCTACAAATGTTAAAACATAAGTCCCTTTATGATAGAAATTCAATATAATTGAGCTGGTTTCGGACTTGCCTTTTTGAATCATTTTTCCACTCATATCATAAATTTCGTAGCTGCCAAATTTTTTAGAACCACTATTGACTAAAATCAACGAATTATGCTCTGGCGAATAATGAACGGCATCAGTTGCTTTGTCGTTCTCAATAGTACTTAATGAGGCTCCCGGAATTCGTACTGAATAATCTTCCGTTTGACCATTCGTTAAGTTTTCGCAGGGAGTTTTCTGATTCCTGTCCGCTATTACTCTCATCCTCAAATAGGTGTCTCTTGTTGCTGTAACGGGAGGCGTAAAATTGATCACATAGGGTGATTGTCCGGCATTGAGTCTGTTAGGTGAAGCACCAATCAATTCTGAATCTTCAAAAATGCCGTTATTATTATAATCAATCCAGGCCTTTATATATTGTGGAGAGCCCCCAAAACTTATCTTTAGCTGATTGGAATTGACGCTGATATCTGTAAAAACTTCTCTTCTAAAGCAGTTTTGTAAACTGTAATCCGCATAATAATGTCCATTGGAATACGTCCAAAATGCATCAGATGCATTATCTATGTTGCCGAGTTGAACTCGCGTTGGTCCCATGGATTGATTTGACGGATTTGTTATACCGGTAGGATTACATGCAGAGGCCGTTAATGTGGGTACAGGAGAAGCTGGAGTAATAGCCGTTCCTGCCAAAGATCTTGTTAGATTAGACCGGTGCTGCATAAACATAGCAATAGCACGCTCCCTCTGCCCCGCAGTAAATTTCCTTGGCCTGGCCGTATAATTCATGACATTATACTGAATCCCCTGATAAGGTGATCCTGTACATGGATTAATGTTTGTGTTGGATGGAAACGGCGAAACGTATAAAAGATTAGCAGTAGGTTCTGTATCACATACTTTATCATTATTGACAGTGCAGTCAGAGTTATCCGGACAATGTGAGGCCTGCGGGGAAGACGAAATGGCAGAAGTTCCGGAAAATACATGATCCAGTCCAAATGCATGCCCTAATTCATGTGTAAAAACATAGGGATTACCAATACCGCTTACTTTCATAAAACTATCATAGGCAGAATTGGGATTTGAAGGATAATATGCCCAGCCTAAAATCCCATTGTACCCTTTATCTCCATCAATACCAATAACCAGGTATATATTGAAATAAGAGCTCTCAGGCCAATGAGGTACCATATTTTTTATTGTGTTTTCATTAGGTCCATTAGGTCCGCTGGGTCCAGATGATCTCACACCATAGGTATCATACCCCTGAATGCTGCTCCCGTTATACCTTATAATTCCGTTAGTGCTAGCACATTGAGGGGTTCTTTTGGCCAGCACAAGTTTAAAAGGGATGACATTTCCACCATCATTTCCCGGGCCTTCCGGATAATAGCCGTTGCCATACGTAGTTGCGAATACCTTGTTGCTGTTGTCTACCCATTCCTGGATTTGTGCATCAGTCCGTACAAGAGAAGCGTTGGATGGATCAGAGGACTCTATAACGTGTATCACAACAGGAATTTCATAGACTTGTCCTGTGTACAACCCGTTTTTTGAGGTAGCCCCAATTTTATTAAGATATTCCTTTGCATTCATCTTCAAGAGACGTGCTTCTGCCTCTTCTCTTGATTTCCGTACTTCCGGATCTTTTCTTTCTAGTTCCTGCTGAACCCGTTCAAAGGCGCAAGATTCCTGCCCAAATATCATTATTGTGCCTAACGATAAAATAATAGTTAAAATTTTTTTCATTGTGATTTTTTTTTAAATAATAAGAAAATAGATATGTCCGAAACCTTTTTTGCATGAAGGCCTGATACCCAAATAATAAAAGGGATTGTCGTCTTTAATTTTTAGAAATCTTGAAATATCAATATGGCAATGATTACCTTCAATGCATATCCAGATTTACAATGATTTTTTACCAGAGAATCTGTTACCGATTGCATCTATAATTGAGTTTGGATTTGATCTCACGTCCCAACCCATAGTCCAGGATGAGAGATCTGTTCCATTATTGTCTTAAATAAAACAAAGCATCGGTATCCCAAACAATATGATATAAAGAAATTAAGTCGCAACACTTAGCTATGAAAGGATGAATAAAAAAAATATACCGATGCAGTGTTTTATAATTTTAATTGACGATTAAATTTGAATAGCATAATCATATACTGTATCTTCAGTAAGATATAAATGCAGTTTTAGTTTAAACAACCCTAAAAGTGATTTTTTCATAATAAAAATACGCTCGTTGGCATCTGATTTTTTGATCTGATAATCAGTAAAAAAATATTCGAGATCGTCTATCTTTTTTCCAACCAACTGATCTTCTGATATGATGTTCTGATTCTTATCAGAAAAATAATATTTTTTATCTCTCATACGGATCAGTGGTTTGTTATTTGTGAATTCTTTTTACTTTTTTCGATGCATTTTTTTTCCAGGCCGCCAAAGTATTCCGGCTTAATTTAAATACGGATGCAATGGCTGTGTTGGTCATCTTATTTTTTCTTTGATATTCCAATATTTTGGCAATGCTTTCATCATCATAAGATTTGTGCTCATTACTTGCTTCACCGTCATGGAATAAAATATGGTTAAGAGTGATAACATCCAATGAGGATAGCTTTTCCTTTTCGAGGAAATACGTACAGCTGGAAATTTTTTTTGGAAATTTTTTCGATATGATATCTGAGAAAATTTTCACATAATTAGGTTCTCTACCTTCCATGAGTATTTTGTGTTTAAGGGAATTTATTCTTATGATTTGTATTTTTCAAGCCACTTGTATAATGTAGTTTTCGGAATTCTGTACTCTTCAATAACCTGCGCTCTTGTTTTTTCTCCACTTTCTATAAGGTTTACAATAAAATCAATAATTTCCTTGGTGTAAATGTTTTTTTTGAATTTCGGCAATTCAGATTCTTTTTTTACATGAGATTGATTTATTGGTGTTTGCGGAGCGTATAAAATCAAATGCTGGTTGTATATCCTGAAAAAATCATATTCTAAAAGTTTACTCCATCTTAATAGGAGTTCAGAATCAAGGCTTTTTAATGTATACATGGTATCGATTTCATCTTCTGAACATTTAAGAAAATTACAGATACGAACGATATCAATTTCACATTCCAATACTCTTTTCTGAATGAGCTGACCGATATGTATGTTTTTAAAATCCATTATTCTTGATTTAAATTATGAAATACTCAGCAGGATAAACTGTATGGTAATGAGTGTCTAGTTCTGTATAGTCTTTGTTGTTTTTATTTGATTACAAGCCCGTATTGACTTGTAATCAAATAAATATATATAGATTGTGTTTTCTTAATATGAATAATAATTCAGATCATAATTATTTTAATTCAATAATATAACTGATCATAGATTGGTTTTGCTTTCCGGTTCCACTTCCTCCCTGAGTCATAACATCTGCATAATCTTCTTTAAATATATTCCATCCTATTAAAAATTTTCTTCCTTGCCATTTACTTGGAGAAATAATCGTTGCATATACATTCTGCTGCTCGGTATAATAAGCCGCATAATTACCATCGACGAACACTCCTGTTCCATTACCAAGAAGTTGATTGTTTCTAATTACTGGTTGAAAAGCTGCAGTAGTACTATAACTAACAATTAAAGTTTCCCCTGAAACATTATAAAGAATTGCTGCATAGGTTCCTGCAGTTGCTCCAGTTATTTGTGACATTTCCAGCCGAAATATACTGTTTGATGCAAAATTTCCGTTTGCTGTATTAGACCCATACAGTTGAGGACTGGTAGGGCTATACTGTTGCGGTCTTTGTGAATCAGAAGGGAGATTAGAGCTTAACATTCCGGGATATACAGGTTTATAATATCCATAAACCATATTTTGGAAGGAATCAGGCTGGTTACTTAGACAATTCCAATCAGGACTCCCTGGCGTACCATTATTAATCTGCAAACATTTATCAGTAGTATTATATATCATCAGACCTGTTGCGGGCTGAGCAATAGAATTTCTGTTTTGGGTAGTCATGGTTCCCAATAATGTTCCTTTGTTCTGGTTCAAGCTGTTTCTAGGGGCTACATGTAAATTGGCAGAGGGATCCGGGCTTGAAATGCCTATTCCAACTTGTCCTTTTACCAGCATTATGCCTGCTATCAGAAATACTGCTCCATTTATTTGATATGTTTTCATAATTATTTTAATTCAATAATATAACTGATCATAGATTGGTTTTGCTTTCCGGTTCCACTTCCTCCCTGAGCCATAACAGTTGCATAATCTTCTTTAAATGTATTCCATCCCAATAAAAATCTTCTTCCTTCCCATTTAAGTGGGTAAGCAATCGTCACATAAACATTCTGTTGCTCGGTATAATAAGCCGCATAATTACCATCGACGAACATTCCTGCTCCATTATTAAGAAGTGCATTATACTTAATTACTGGCTGATATGCTGCAGTTGTATTACAATGAACCCTTATCACTTCCCCTGAAAGGTTATAAAGAATTGCTGCATAGGTACCTGCAGTTGCTCCAGTTATTTGTGACATTTCCAGACGAAATATACTGTTTGATGCAAAATTTCCGTTTGCTGTATTAGACCCATAGAGTTGAGGACTGGTAGGGCTATACGGTGGCGGGCTTTGTGAATTACGAGGAAGATTAGAGCTTAACATCCCGGGATATACAGGTTTATAATATCCATATACCATATTTTGGAAAGAATCAGGCTGGTCACTTAGACAATTCCAATCAGGACTCCCTGGCGTACCATTATTAATCTGCAAACAATTATCAGTAGTATTGTATATCATCAGACCTGTTGCCGGCTGAGCAATAGAATTTCTGTTTTGTGTAGTCATGGTTCCTAACAAGGTTCCTAGGTTTTGGTTTGAGTTGTTTCTCGGGGCTACATGTAAATTAGTAGAAGGATCCGGGCTTGATGTGCCTACTCCAACTTGTCCTTTTGCTAACATTACACCTACAATCAGTAATACTGCGGCATTTAATTGATTTTTTTTCATACAATGTATTTTTATTGTTTTGTGTTGATACATACCCATTGAGGTTGAGTGGAATTGCCCTTATTCAATTTTAAACATTTTTTTTCAGTATCATACGCCAGTAAACCATTGGCGGGGCGGGGTATGCTGTTGATCTGGTTGGTTGTCATAGGACTTAAAAGGGTACCTTTGTATTTACCTTCTAAATTTGTTGGAGCTACAGTAAGGTTGCTTGATGGATGCGGAGTCTCAGAATTGATACCGACCTGCCCGAATGCATGTGAGGTGCATAAGATTGCACCTGTCAAAATTAATGTTTTTTTCATTTTTTTCAATTGTATCATTACAAATCCTAAACGAGCCTCAGGGCTTGTTTAGGTTCATAGGTTATTTGTGTTTTTTTTACCGAATGATATCGGTATTGTCTTGAGGGCAAAGTTAGTAGGCTTGAAAATCAAAACATATAGTAGATATCTATCATTTTTACTTTTTTAATTTATTATTATATTAATGAAAGCAATTTTTTTTTGTTTTAATCAACTTGAAATGATCTGTAGGTCGGTGTTTTGGATTCAACATGTGGTGAATAATTATAAAATTAATAAAATGATTTTTAAATAAGGATAGGCATACTACGTTTGTTTTAACAATACAAATCCTATTTGATGATTGGTACATTCCTGTTTTTTATTGCAGGTGTATGTTGTTATTATATTGATAATAAAGTATAGCTAGGGATTTGTTTATCAGAAACATATTGAACAGACTGTGATGAACAGAGTAATTGAGATTCAATATGATAGTAACGGATTAAAAATAAACTCACAATGTAGGTCATATAATCGGACATCATCTAAATGGTTCTTTTTCGCGTGATTACAAACTTGTTCGGTTAAGAATCTTCTGTATTTTGAACCTGCGGCAAATAGGTATATCTAAAAACTAAAACATATAGTAGATATCTATCATTTTAGGCCTGTCTGATTGCTATAATGATAATACAAGTTAATTTTGTTTGTATTATTGCCTTGGAAAAGTAAATACGAATCGGGTAATCCGATAAACTTTTGTCGAAAAAATACTAAAATAATAACCCTCTGCATCAGTGATAAGTGAGAAAATGATCTCTCTGAGAAATTCAGTGACTGCACCGTGATGGTTCTTTGAAGTTTCACATACAATTACCATAAAACCATTTATAGTACCTATCGTGCAATAACTTTTTATAGAAATGGGGTAGTGCCTGAACATTAATCCAGACAAATCAAAATAATCAATACAGATATTTAATTTTTTTTATAATATGGAAAATGAAGTAATAGATTTAAGAAGTGACACCTTGACCTTACCAACACCGGAAATGAAACATGCGATGAACAATGCAGTATTAGGTGATGACGTGTACCATGAAGATCCTACGGTGAATCAACTGGAAGAAAAAGTAGCAGCAATGTTCGGTAGGGAAGCTGCTCTTTTTTGTCCTACCGGAACTATGACCAATCAATTGGCGATTAAAGTTCATACAAAACCCGGGGATGAAGTGATTTGTGATCAGCTTTCCCATGTTTATCTGTATGAGGGAGGAGGAATTGCCATGAATGCTTTTTCCTCGGTTCGGACATTGGCTGGAGATTATGGAAAATTAAGTGCAACTATGGTCAGAGATGCTATTAATAATCCGAATGATATTCATCAACCCATAACCAGACTTGTCGTATTGGAAAACACAACAAACAAAGGAGGTGGAAGTATTTATAATTTTGATGAGATCAAAAAAATCAAAACAATATGTAAAGATCATGGGCTTATTTTGCATTTAGATGGAGCCAGGCTATTTAATGCTTTAACTGAAACTTCAGAAACCCCTAAGGACTATGGAGAAGTATTTGACAGCATATCCATTTGCCTGTCAAAAGGATTGGGATGTCCTGTAGGATCTGTGCTTATTGGTTCCTCTGAGTTTATTAAACAGGCAAGAAGAGCAAGAAAAGCAATGGGAGGAGGCTGGAGACAGGCCGGAGGATTGGCAGCAGCAGGTATTTATGCTCTTGACCATCATATTTCCCTGCTTAAAAATGACCATTTCAGGGCAAATAAAGTGGGGGAATTATTAATGACCTATACAGATATTATCAGCTTATATCCCGTTGAGACTAATATTGTGATAGGAGTTCTTCCGGAAAATATAGAGGCAGTAACCTTTGTTGCTAAAATGAAGGAAAATAATATATTATGTTCACCTTTTGGAAAAAATCTGGTACGCTTTGTGACCCATCAGGATTTTACAGATTCTCATTTAGATGTACTTGAAAGCAGATTAAAATTGTATAATACCAGCAGGATCTTTAAAATATGATCAACTTGAAGTATAGCTTCATTTTCTATTTCATCTGATGTTTTTGATGAATTTATTAATGCCCCTAACACAAATTATAATTAATCGAATGAAAATTTCCGTCATTATTCCTGTATACAATGCAGAAAAATATGTCACGAATGCCGTACGTTCCGCATTACAATTTAAAGAAGTTTATGAAGTTATCCTTATTGAAGACGGATCACCAGATAATGCACTTCAAATTTGCATTGAATTAGCTGAAAAACATGAAAGAGTAAAAGTTTTTCAGCATACTGATCATAAAAATCATGGGGCAGGAGCAAGCAGAAATCTGGGGATTGAAGAATCAACCGGGGATTTTATTGCTTTTCTGGATGCTGATGATTACTTTCTACCCAATCGATTTGCTGCTGAAAAAGAGCTTTTTAAGAATGTGAAAATTGAGGGAGTGTATGGTGCTCTTGGTGTACATTATTATTCTGAGAAAGCGAAAAAACAGTATTACAGGTTATTTGGAGAAAGGCTTACAACGGTTTATAAAAAATATGAACCGAAAGATATTTTTAAAGGACAGCTTAATATGTTGGGAACCTTTGGTCTTTTCAGTATTGACACTCTTACCGTTCGAAAAGAGGCTCTTTTAAAAATGGAGACTTTGTTTAAGCCAGAGTTACAGCTTCATGAAGATACTGAATTTCTTTTCCGTTTGTCATTTTATCTCGATCTGTATCCCGGGATTATTGATGAGGCTGTTGCTATAAGAGGTGTACATGAAAGTAACAGAATCACAAAAGTGGATAACAGAGAAATAAATCCGGCAATATCAAGAGCTATACTCTGGAGAGAGGTGAGCAACTGGCTGCAGAGCGAGAAGGAGGTTTCAGAAGATATAAGAACTCATGTCAAAAGAATGCATAGAAGTTTTGAAATTGCAAAAGCACCTGTATTGCAAAAGTGGGGAATGATTATACGGTATCTTTTTACCGATTATCCAAGTATACGGTCAGGGCTTTATAATATTAATTTTAGATATAGTTTATTTTAAACTCATCAATTTATAAATTGTACGTTTGGATAAATTTGTTTACTCTATGGATGTTGTTTAGTAATCGGCTTCAATGGTATGGAATAATTAAGTCCTTGTTTTTATTGATGTAACGGTCATAATTTCTGCATAATTATTGTCGTAATTTTATATCTGGAAAAAAAAAGTTAAGAAACTGTTTAGGCTTATTACTGAAAACACTTAATACAAAGCCTATAATGGTATACTATAAACTGACTGATCACGCAAAGGAACCCCTTCCTGTTATCAATGCTTTAATTGAATTTGGATTAAAGCACAGGACGAAAGTAAGGCAAAGTCTTCTATTAAATTGATTTTTTTTTCTAAAACCAGCATTTACTGAATTTTCCAAAATATACTTTATTATAGAAATCTAAAGTGCAGAAAAGATAATAAATGGATATTTATAGCAGGATAAAAAATAGATTATGACGTTCTTTAAGCGCACTAGAAAGAAATAAGTTATGTTATAAGGTTAGTGATTTCCGGAGTTAAAGCCAATCACTGCCAAATGATGTCCTAGCTTACTGAAATATTAGTTTTGATTAGGACATTGAGGACAAAACAAGATCGTATTATTAGCCTTTTTTCAGTACCATCTCCTTTGATCGGTTTTTATGCTCCTTTTTTCGATTAACTAATGAACTGAAGGAACATAATGAGAGTTTTGAAAGATCGATATCCCATAACATTTCATTGTGGTTATCAATAACCAGCGTTTTGTCATTCATATCAAATTTCTCTACAAAACAATAATAAAGCAAACGGGAAATCATTAGCAGGGTTCTTTTCTCCTTTTGGTTGAGCCGTATATAAAGATACTGGGTATCACCTTTGCCCATTAAATTAAGAGGCATTATCTGTTCTTCACCGTAAAAAATGTTATGATCAGAAGTCCAGCCACTCAATAGTTTTATTCTTCCTTTATCGGAAATCATATACCGATGTTCAAATTCAGGTGTGGGCTTCCAATGTTCCTCCGGAAGATTTTTGAGTGAGAGATTCAGACATGCAGGAGGATTGTCTTTATCAATGAGAGGCTTACCTAACTTTTCCCACAGAGAATGGTTAAGCATAGGGTCTGGATTAAGTGCTTTAGTAAAAGAAAACTTTAGCCAATTCACTTACTAAAATTTTGACTCAATATTTTTCACTTGTTAATATATTATCTTAGTTTCGCGGAAAATTAATAAACAACATGTATATGAGGTATTTATATTTATTGATGTGTTTTTTTATACAGGCTTCTTTAATGGCTCAGGTACCCAGCTGGGCTGCCCGTATTAAAAGTATTTCGGAAGATTATGTTTCAGATTTAGCTACAGATGCCGAAGGAAATGTTTATGCAGTGGGAAGGTTTCTTGATGGAGTAGATTTTGATCCCGGGCCGGGAATTTATAATCTTAATAATTTTACGCAAGAAAAAGGGAATCTATTTTGTGTAAAGTACAGTTCCGAAGGTAATCTTATATGGGCAAAGCAGATAGGGGGTGATCGGGGTGTGAGTGTACATCCTGTCAATGCAGAATATCTTCATCCTAAAATTGCTTTAGATGGTAATGGCTATTTGTATATTACCGGACTATTTGATTATCGTATGGATCTTGATCCCAGCTCTTCCGGATCATTTTTTCTGCCTCTTCTCTCATCAACTAGTGCTACGACTCGTTTCCTTGGAAAATATACCACTGATGGAGATTTCGTTTGGGCTAAAAGAGTGGGAGATGAAAATATTTTGGGAAGTGTCTTCAATAATATGAAAGTCGATACAGCTGGTAATATATACTTAGCTGGGCATTTTTGGAATACAGTAGATTTCGATCCTGGGCCAGGCACTTTTAATCTTACTTCAGATAACAAATATGATATTGTTTTTATGAAGATCACTACCAACGGAGACTTTGCATGGGCAAGAAAAATAGGTAACCCCGGTGTAGATGATATTGTAAAAAAGATCGCTATTGATGGGCAAAGTCTATATATTACAGGTTCTTACAGGGGGCTTGTGGATTTTGATCCTCAAAGTGGCGTCTATAATTTGCAGTCTGAAAGCAATTCTGAGGATGCATATATAGCAAAATATAATTTGTCGGATGGCGGTTTGCAATGGGCAAAGACATTAGGATCAGGAAATGGTTATGATGTAGGATACGCTATTCAGGTAGATAATTCAGGAAATGTATACACCTCCGGACACTATAGGGGAACAGTAGATTTTGATTTTAGTCCTAATTCCACTTACCCAATGACTGCTCTTGGCACTGGCTATAGTATGTATCTTTTAAAACTAAACACTTTAGGTGAATTCATTTGGGTAAAGCAATTTGATGCGATGGGTCAGCTATTTCCTTCGGAGACAAGGCCTTATGATATTGCTGTGAAAGGAGATCGTGTTTATTTTACAGGATATTTCCTTACAAGTATGGATTGCAATCCGGCAGCAAACCAGCAATTTATTATTAATTCTAATGGAGGGAATTATGATATTTATCTGATATCATTAGATACCAATGGTTCGTTTCTCTGGGCAAAAAGCTACGGAGGCGTTCTTCATGATTATCCGTATGCCGTAAGAATTGATAAAAATGATGATATCATTTTAGGCGGAAAATATTCTGATAAGGTTAATTTCTTTCCAACAATAACCAATGAAAATGTTGATGGCTATGATGGATTTACTATTAAGCTAAATAAAAACGGATTTCTAAAAACCGATGATATTGCTACTGCTGAAAAAATTAGAATCTACCCTAATCCTACCAGTGATAAGATTTTTATTAATTCTGAATCAGAGATTCTTGATGTAAAAGTTTTCGATATAGATGGACGTTTGTTACTTACAAAAAATGTGACCGGAAATTCTACAGATTTAGATATGACTAATTTAAAAGTAGGGATGTATACTATTACCGTAACTGGATCTCTAAAAAGTTTTAGCAAAAAAATCATCAAAAAATAATAGTCTTAATCATTTAAATTGAATTTAATAATCATAAAGAGCAGCTTACTATTTAGTGAGTTGCTTTTTTATAAAGAAACCTTGTAAACTTTTATTTGGCAAGAATGAGAAAATTATCTAGAGCATGAATCCTATTTATAATATTTCGCAATGTGTCAGAAGCATCTGAAGTCTAAGTATCATTGATGATTTTAGCCAAGAAGTCCTTGGTATTGCGAGTAACATGAGCTAACTTCGGCAAAGGTCTACAGTTTGCTGCAGGAAAAAGCGGTACTTTTAAATGTTTTTAAGAGGGAGATGATGAGAATACATAATAAAAGACAATCTCAAAAAACGATTGTAAACATGACCGCCATTACTGTTAATTAAAATGCTCATTCATTTTAAAAGAAAAGCAGTATCTATTTACCCACCAATTTGGGTTGTACTTAATTAAAGAATAGAATATATTCAGCATCATGCTGCTGATAAAAAATTTAAAGAACCTATGAGATCTACATTAACAGACCTACAAAAAGAAGAATATGAAAGCTTAGTCATGAGACTGCGCAACGCAGGTGCCAAAAATCCTTCTAGTTGGGCTTCCAGCGAAGTCACTGAAGGAATACCACAGTTTGCTAGATTTCTCATCCTTAAGTCTCTATTCGATATCGCAAAATCTACATACGACAATATCACTATGGCCTCTGACTTTGATGATGAAGTTGAGGAAAAATATGATGCCATAAAAGACATCGTTGGAGAGGAAAAATTATTAAGTTTTCTAACTTCATACTCTAAAGGTATTATTTACAATGTCGTTGGACTGTTAGATGAAGGAAACCAGGAAGCGGATCGAGATAAAATAAGCTGGACACTGATGAAGACCGATGAAAATTTTCAATCTACAGGACAGGTGATCCAAGGTCTTCATGAAGATTTTTTAGAGTTTGAAGATGAAATAAAATAAAGAAATTCCTATCGGACCAAATAACAATCTTATAAAATCAATATTTTATGAATAAAAAGAAGCTTTATATTGACGCAATAATTGTAAAATTATCTTATTTATAGCTTATTTTTCTAAGTATGAAAAAGGTGTGGAAGTAGGAACATCGGGAATAAATAGATTGATTAAGTGGGAAAGGTCAAAACAAATTAAATTATTAAATTTAATTTTTCCAAGAAACAGGGAAGTTTAACCGTATATTTAAGTTATTTACCATTTTAAAAAACAACACTTATCAGAGAATGATTCACAAGCTTAATAAAAATTACACTACTGAAAATAAAAATAGAAAACTCAAAGAAAAGTATTTGCTTTCATATAGTTTTTCACCAGGATTCTATGACAAACTTTGCTCCATAGATTTGTATATTGATAAAAATTATGACTATGAATTATTCTTATTTTTTCACGAGAAAAATCTAAAAGATTTTTCTACATCCAATAAATCAGCAAGAATTTTTTTAAACTTAAAATCAAAATTACCCTACAAAGTCCGGGAAATACTCTATGATTTTTTTGAAAGTGATCTTAAACTAAAAGAAAACTATTACAACGGCAAAAATATGTTTGGAATTTCTGATCGCAATGAAACGACATATAACATCAATCATAAAAATGGATATTTTAGTTTAAATATGACAGTTGATATACTTGACAAAAATCTATTTCAAAGTAAGAATGAAATTAAATTCTTGAAATTGACCTCGATAATTGAAAAATGGTGTAATAAACTTCGTGATGATTTTATGAAAGAATATGGACATGAAAAAAACGGCATATAAAAGTGGGTTCGCACAATGGCAGATTTTATTTTTCTAAGTCAGAAATTGATCAACTTTTGTTGGATTTCATGAAAGTGAATGGTTTATGCCAATAGACGAAGTTATTTTGGCAATATTGGAGGGGAGGTAATAATTGAATCGATTGAAAGTCTGAAAATCGACGAAAGTGATGATCAATTTATGTTAATTCCTAATAAAAAAACGAATCCTAAAGAATTGCTTCGAATAGATATATCAAATATGAATTATTATCACAGTTATTCTGACTTTGAAGAAAAATACATTGCTAAAATGGAAACTGAATAAAGTAAATAATCTCAGAAAATGATAATAATTTTTTAAATGTCAGAAAGAATGCGAAAATTCAATCAACAGCTATACATTTCCATAGCTAAATTATTCCCAAATTTATAAAAACATCAATACTATATTGGTGAAACGTATTGGGAAATTGGACAGCTTATAATTATATGTTTACATAGTAAGACTAAGTTGTGTTATATTTTTATTACAGGAAACATATTTTCTTTTATTATAGATTACATCCTGCGCATTAGTTTAAGTTTTCTGAAAAATGATAACGCCGATCGTTGTCAAGTAATGCCCTAGCGTACCGAATAATCGATGGATGACTACTGCTCTATAACTTGGTTTGCTTATACGTATAGTTATGGAAAAGGAAAATAATAGTGAACTGAGCGCAGTAGAAAAAATTGGTAGTACACTACTCGTACTACATCGAAGCAGCAGTACTATTGGAATGGTTCAAGGGGTAGATCAGAATGGAGAATTGAAAGACAACGGTTTTAAAGAGATAAGTTCTGATCAGATACTTCATTTGGATACAGAGGACAGGTCCTTTGCTCAAATGTTTAGTGAATTCTATCATCAGCTGAAAGACCCTGCTGATTTTTCATTTTTTAAGGTAACTGAGTATGAAGCTCAGCAGACAGCTGTAGACTTGCAGCAGTATGTGGATCAGGCTTCAGAGGAGGAGAAAGAATTGCTTAAGGAGTATGAAGTTTCTATTGATGCTGTAGAGGCTCATAGAGGTCTTTCGGACGGAAATAAGGTTACGGACTATAGGGTAGAAGATCGCTACCTATACAATCCTGAACAGGTGGACTGGAAGATGATGATGAAGGTTGGTTTGAGTATAGATAAGCTCAGGGAGATGGGTGCTTTGGAGCCGATGCTCAAAGGATATAAAACACCTATGCTCGTTCCTGTTGAATTTAAGATAGGCTCAGTGGTGACTCAGATGGAGGCCAGACTTTCACTTCGGGTGACTCATGCAGGGAATTTGGAAGTCAGGTTTTATCCGGTAAGAAAAGATCCTGATTTTACAAAGACTTTTTTAGGACATGAGTTTACCTGGGAAGATCAAAGAAACCTGATGGAGAGCGGGAATATGGGACGGCTAGTGGATTTGGTATATCCCATTACAGGAGAAAAGATTCCGTCACTGATCTCCAGAGACAGGCTGACTAATGATTTGATTGCAGTAAGAACAAATGAAATGAGAATTCCGCTGGTCATTAAGGGAGTGACTTTGAATGAGGAGCAAAAAAAGGTTCTTAGGGAAGGAAGAGCTCTGTTCATTGAAAATATGCTTTCTAGAAGAGGGACGCTTTTTAATGCTTCAGTTCAATATAATGCGGATAAGCGATATGTGGAGTTTTTGTTTAAGAAGAATATTAAGAGTCTTAGGGTAGGAGAATTAAAGAGCAGATTTAAGGCAGAGGTTCCTGGGATGTTTAGAGGGAAGAAGCTTAAGATCTGGCAGATGGAGAAGTTAAAAGCAGGGGAGACGGCGTATGTTGATGGGCTGGTGGATAAGAATGGGAAGAAATATCAGGGGTATTTGAGGTTTGATAGAGCGATAGGGAAGTTTGAGTTTTCGTTTAGGAATGTTTGGAAGGAGGAGAAGGACCCTAAGAAGGTTTTCAGTAAATCGAAAGGGAAGAAATTGTGAGGGGGAAACTTTTCAATTTATATTTTATTTTACGACACATTCTGTCGCATTACCATTATAGCTTTGAAAAAATAGATTATGAAACTTAAAGCTACTATAAGGGAAGAAATTCATTCTGATGATAAAAGGGTTATTGTAGAATTTCATGGGGATGAAAATAAACGGCATTTCGAGTTGCATTGTACATTCAATCCGTATCAACAAGGACTTCGTAAATGGGATATTTGGGAATTTAAAATACGCCTTGAATCAGAAATATTTATAGACCCTAAGACAGAGGTTAAATCATATTTTACCCACTTATTCTGTGATCAGGCCACTGAAGTAAACTCACCATATATTAAATAAAAAGAGCCTATCTGTGGATAAATAAGCTCTAAAACATAAATAGTTGAAGTAAAATTCAACTCTGTAAAAGTATACTAAAAATTCATTATTAAGGATATTTCTTGTATGGGTAGTTTAAGAACTGCTGGTTTGAATTTTATGATCATACACAAGAAATTTTGAAAGTATTCCCGAAGGTGTTTTAGCTTTATTATTGAGTATCCCGGTATTTGCAAAGACGATGAAATTATCCTTTGCTCTTGAAACAGCTACATTAAGCATATTGGGTTTGTTATCTCGATCAAAAAACATGGTGCCTTTATCCTCATCTCCATATACCATTGAAAATAGTACGAGAGGTCTTTCCGCGCCCTGTAAAGCATGAACAGTCCCAATTTTAAAATCATCTGTTTTAAATCCTGCCTGTTTTAATGCAGCTTTTAAATTGTTTTTCTGTCCGGTAAATGGAGTTATAATGCCAACAGCTTCTTCAATAGGACCATACTTTCCTTCAATATCTTGTTTATTTTTTACCAACCATTCGACGATTTCTTTGACTTCATTGTTGTTATATCTGCTGCCATTTTCATTTTTTGTAGACTGGCCATCTACATGAATGCAATACATAGGGGGAAATAGCAGATCTTTTTTTGCTTTGCCTCTCAGAGGTATGAGCTGCCCGTCATAAGCCAGTACATTGCAGTAGTTAATGATTTCATCATAGCATCTTCTATGTTCAGTTAGAAGAACTCCTTTTTCATGTAAATTAGGTTCCTTAAATCCAGAGGCATTTTGAGCCATTTTCATAATACTTCCAGTTGAAGAAAGAAAGCCCTTAGGATCAAATTCTTTCTCATAGATGGTATCATCATAATCCTGTATAATTCCGCTCTTTTTAAGGTTGCCAATATCAATTTTATGAGTTACATTCCATACGGGCTCGATCTGCTTTACATCTCCTACAATAACAGCCTGTTTGGCTAACGCAAATGTTGCAATACCTACTTCAGGAGAAACCTGGCCTGCTTCATCGACAATTAAAAGGTCAATAAAGTCAAAAAGTGGGGGATTATCATATACGTTCTTACCATCATCGGCTTTTTTGAAAAATTTATAGAAACTGAAAAACTTTGGGGCCATGTAAAAGGTACTAACAAAACAAGGGGTAAGCATGGCATGTCTTTGCCATCTCATCATCATAGGATCTTTCCCTTTTCCCTCAAATGATGAGTCTAAAAGACTGCTTTCAAGTTCCAAAAGATATCTTCCCTCCCAATAATGCAAAGCCAGCTGAAAGGCTTTATGACGAAGTGAAACATCGAGTTCATCATAAAAGCAGTTGGCAATTACTTTTTCGTTTATTTTTAAGAACTCAAAATCCCAGTATTCCTCTTCTGTTCTTGGAGGGTTACCTTTAATCCGATTTTTGTTTTTCCATTCTTTCCAATTCTCGATGGAGCTGACAATACTCTTAGCCATATTAATTTTAGAATCTATTTTTTCAAGAAGTAAGTTTTTCTTGAAGACAAATGCTTCAGGGAGTACAATAAGAGAATCTCTCAAAATTATTTTTATCTCAGAAGACCTGCTTTTTAATGCAGATTTTATTCCCAAAAAGCAAAAGAATTTTCTAAAGAAGGGTTCATTGTCAAAGTATGAAATAATGTCCTGTTCATCTTTCATAAGATCCTGAATATCATTTTTGAGGATATCGTCATTTAATATCCCTTCCTTATAGTAATTTGAAAGCTTTGGGTTACTGAGAAGATAGTCGAATGTAAAAACATTTTCAGATTGTAAGTAGGCTTTCCACTTAATTGCAGCCTCCTTAAGGCTCTGTTCAATAGCAGAAATCTCTGATCGTAGTTTCTGTGTTACAGTACTGATGTTAAGGATAGAAGAATTAAAGTAGGCCTTGCTTTTTTCCAAAAAATAGTCTTTAGCCTTTTGCAGAAACTCTACATTCTCTATATCATCAAAAAGGCCGCCTCCGCTTAACTTTTTGTAATTGATTCCTTTTAATTCAGCTTCCTTTTTTCTTGTGGAAGGCAGATAAGTAGCATAGCCATCAACATCCGGAATCCATCTGCCCTGAAGTTTTCCTTCTCTGGTATTGGACCGGGAAAAGCTGTCTATAATATTGGTGACCGCCTGGTTGTTGGTAGAACAGGCAAGAATAACCGGAGCTTCTTTTCCTTGCAGCGCACTTTCAACCATTTTATTGGCAACAATGCTTTGCAGTAAGGTTGTTTTTCCTGTGCCTGGCGGGCCATTGACTGCAAAAATTGTATCATTGGTAGTTAAGAGGGTATTGAGACTTTTTCTTTGTGAAATTGAGATCGGGAAATCAAAGCCCATCTGCCCGAGATGGAGCTCATTGGAGTCAATTAAATCAAGAACTGCAACAGGTGGCTTTTGATGATTGTTTTTTAAGGTAATAAGCGATTCTAAAAGCTGTGGAATATTCTTTTGATTTAGAATTTTCTCATAGAGTTCTATAATTCCCATAGCTGCATTCATTTCGTCTTGTGGAAGAAGTACGATGGCATTAAGAATCGTTTCATAGGATTCTGCGCGGTATTGGGAGAGTTCCTGATGGACGACGCTTTTAAATATATCTTTTACGTAATGGATGTACTTAGCATATTTTGTATAATTCTCCTTTCCTAAAGTTGTTGCCTGATCAACATCTTCAACAGCACCAAATATAAATTCAGTTCTTTCATCAGCAAGGGGTTCAAGGTATTTTCTTTGAAATAACGGAAACATTTCATCAGGAATGTACAGCTTACCATTTCTGTCCAGGTATACGGAAAACCAAAAAGGAAATTTAGGCTTATTATCTTTTAAATGGACCAGATGATCGGATGCAGGTTTAAGTTTGAAAGGAGCAATTACCACGAATACATGATTTATAGCTATCCACTGCTCATCTTCTTTACTTTTGATGCCCTTCTTTTCATTGATTCTTTTTTCTTCGAAATCAATGAGTGCATTGACTTTTTGAAGATCAGTAATAGATTCTTGTTCTATTTTAAAATTCTCAATTTCAAAATGCTGAGAACCTTCAATTTCAATATGGGTATTAAGAGAGTCTGATAAATTCTTTTTCCAGTAGGTGAGCCATTTAATATATTCCTGATTCATTTGTGATGGGTTGGTTATTAATAATCATATCCAACTAAATTAAAACAATTATATTAAATGGTTTTATGGGATGCCGTAAAAAAGCCTGATATATAATTTCTCTTGTATAAATTAACATTTATTATATTTGTTAAAGAGTAAGGCAATGTTAGATTACGTTTTTAATAAGTGTTAATAATAAAATTAAGCCAGTGCTATTTCAATTTTTACCTAAAAACGAAGATGTGTTGAATCATTTTTATTATATTAAGTAGCCCAAGATGAACAAATCTCGAAACAATTCGTTGAAGATTTGCAAAGATTAGACTTACTAATTTAGTACGGTGCTTATCACTAGTGTAATCTTATTACCCATTATTTTTCTTAAGTCATTAAAAGTTTCATATTTTTAGAGTTGGAAAAATTATGATAATTTTAGAAGGATTGTAGTCAGCTTAATTCTTAGAACTAATACCATCTAGCTCATTTTTGATCACAAATAGAGAATATGAAAAAAAATAAAACTCAAATAACATCTAAAAGTATTGTACAAAGCGGTTTACCAAGTGATTTTCGAAAATCAATTTCAGAATATATCTGGAATGGTTTTGATGCAGAAGCTTCTGTTATAGACATTTTCTTTAGCGCCAATGAAGTTGGTACTTTGTCTGAATTTTCAATAAAAGATAACGGTAAGGGGATATCATTTAAAACAATTGATGAAACTTTTGGATATTTCCTAGATTCTAATAAAGCAAAATCTTTTGACAACAATAGATTTATTAAAGGTAAGAAAGGAAAAGGTAGATTTTCTTTCCAACAGTTTTGTGATGAAGCAATGTGGAAGACTACATATTATGATACTGATAATCAAAAATTTCTAAGTTATAATATCGAAATAGTAAGTTCTAATCTTGATGATTACAAAACGTCAGATTCAATAATTACAAATGAAGGCTGCGGAACAACTGTTCATTTTGGATCATTCACAAATTTAACTGGGGATTTATTAGATTCTTCAGAATTCACTAGCTTTCTAGAGTCAGAATTTGGTTGGTTTTTATATTTGAATAAAAACAGGAATTTTGCTATTAATGTTAATAAAGTTCCAATTGATTATAATAATGTAGTTGAAAAAATTACAGAATACCCAATTGAAATTGAAGGCAAAGCCTTCGATATTTCTTTCATCTTATGGAAAAACAAAATCAATGAGAGATATTATTACTACTTTCTAAATAATGAACTAGATGAAAAAGGTCGAGAACATACAAAGTTCAATAATAAAACTCAAGATTTTTGTCACTCAGTTTACGTAATATCAGATTATTTTGACAAATTTAGTAGGACGGAAAATGAAGGAACTTCTTTAGGTTTTGAAAAGAACCAGAGTGATTCTGTTTACAAAAAGCTCTTAATATTTTTAAATAAAATAGTTTCTGATGAAGAGAAAAATTTTATTAGGAATAAGAAAGCGGAAAAGCTTATTGAAGATTATAGAAAGAATAATATTTTTCCTAAGTTTCGAAGTAATCAGTATGACAATCTTCGCAAAAGAGATTTGGAAGTTGTCGTTAAAGAACTTTACTGTATCAATCCTAAAATTTTTCAAAATCTAAGAATTCCTCAGCAAAAAACATTAGTTGGGTTTTTGAATTTATTGTTAGACTCTGAGCAGCGTGAAAATATTTTACAAATTTTAGAAAATATTGTTGAAATATCGGAAGAAGAAAGAGAGGAATTGGCAAGAGTACTTTCTAAAACTAAAATTAGCAATATAACTGCATTAGTACAATTGCTCGAAAAAAGGAAAAATACAATCAATACTATTCAACGGTTAGTTTTTGATTTGGAAAAGTTTACAAACGAACGCGATCACATTCAGGTTTTAGTAGAAAATAACTACTGGTTGTTTGGTGAGCAATATCATCTTGTTTCTGCTGACGATAATTTTGAGAAAACATTAAACAATTATTTATACTTCTTAGAGCAAGAAGAAAAAATTAAGTTTGATAAAGATGAAGAGGATTATGAGGTTCTACAGAAAAATAAGAACGAAAGGAAAAGAACAGTTATTGAGTCTAAGGAAAAATTAAAAAGGCCAGATATATTTATTTGCAGGAAAAATGCTTCTTCAGGGTTTTTAGATGAGGAAGAGAATATCATTGTAGAACTAAAACGACCAAGTGTAATATTGACGAAAGTTCAGTATGACCAATTAGAAAATTACATCAGATTTATTGTAAAAGAACCGAAATTCAATAGCGATTTACGTAAATGGAAACTGATTTTGATTGGTAAAGATGTTGATGATTATATAAAAGATCAGTATGAATCACATAAGAATAAAGGCAAAAAATTTTTAGTTCAAGCGGTAAAAAATTATGAAATATATGCTTACACTTGGGATGATATTGTGAAGATTTTTGATCATCGGCATCAATTTCTTCTTGATAAAATAGGATACAAAGATGACTTCATAAACGAAATAGAATCTGTGAAAAATAATCCGCAAGAATTGGTCAGAAAAGTAATATAAGTTTTTTAATGAAAAATAATCCAATAATTAATGAAAGCACCAATAAATATTCATCCCCCCCCCAGTATAAATATTACAAAGACGTATTATCTGTTAGGTACATTATAAAAAATTCATTAGGAATTACTCTTCAAAATACTCAAAATGATACGTTCCAGTCAAATCAGCTAAAAAATACGATATATAGCCGATGGGTAGAATCTGATGATAATAAAATACTTTTGTATTATGGGGGAACAAATTGCCGTGTGGGTTGGGGAGATATTTACTTAAAAAAAATAAATTCCACACAAATTTCATGGGAATATAGGCCAAACGATATTATTCTTGATAGTAATAAGTATTCCGAAGGAACAGATATTAACATTTACCTTCCTGGAACAAAAGATTTGATTTTTACAAATCATTTTAATTTTAAGCCACTTTCAGATATCTAAATAATTGGTTTTATTCCCTTTAATCTTTCCAAAAATCTGTACTTCCAGAATTCAATTCATTTAAAAAAAGTTCTTTTTCAATAAAAATATTTAACATCAATTTTGATAATTCTTTTTCATTTTTTTTATAATCATACGTTAACTTTCTTATTAGTGAATTTGAATATGACTTAATCTTCCAAACATAATACGGAAGAAGAGAATTGTCAAAATGTGCATTATGTACTATAAGATTTCTAAATCTATAAATCATCAAAATGTCATTTTGAATATTTTCCATTTGTTCATTTATTTTTTGAGTAGCATAATCTTTATTATTATAAAATTGCGACACATCCTTTAATTTTTCAATAAAAAATGGATTCGTCTCATATTTTATTATATCATTTACTGAATCAATAAATTTCTTCAAGTAAATTTTCTCTCCTGTCCTAACAATAAGATTTGCTTTTTCAATAATTTCGGACGGCAAATTGATTGTACTCTTGTTTACTATATCATTCTTTGCTAAAAGTTTATAGTGATTAAACATCTCCCATCCATATTCGTAAAAGAAATATTTTACTTCGATAGAAGATATTATTTCTTGTATCAAATCAATCTTTTTCTTATGCTTCTTTGTAAGAATATCATCTAAAATGTCATATTCTAAATTAAAAAGATTTTCAATAGCAATCCAATAATTTAACATCTTATCTTCTTGTTTAACTGAATTTTCTGCTTTACTGAACCAATGAACTGCATAAGCTATTTTTGATGTAGCATTTTTTTCATTTTTGCTTTCTAAGAAAATAAAATTATAATTATTAAGCTCTATTAAATCAGATTCAAATCTTTTTAAATCTAGTGACTCTTGTAATTGCCAAAATTCATCATTAAAATTTGTACCCCATGAAGAATTAATATTTTTACCATTTTTACAAACAATATAATTTGATGTTTCAATTTCCACTCTTGTTTTTACATTGAAGTAACAACGTATTAAATCGATTGTATTTTCTAGAATATTTATAGCATTATCTAACGATGAAATTGGAGAAAGAGAGTTAATTCTAACTGCTGCTTGAATAAATTTTTCTTTAGAATTATCATATGAATTTTGCAAATCTTCCTCATCATGAAAATCCTCCTTAACAAATCTTTTTTTATTAGTTGAATAAAATGTTACATCTCCAATAGTTAATTCAACTTCTCCCTTTAAACCTTTTACAACAAAAAGATAATATACTTCTTCTGTTTCTTTATAAAAAAAAGATGCTAAAGAGTCAATCCTATCTTCAATAGTTAAATTATCAAAAAATTGCCTTAGAATGTTAAAATAATTTTCATTACATTCCTCTTTTGGAATTTTATGAGGATAATTTGTAACAATAATTTTATTACTATTATCAATTATTTTGTAGTCATCAAGGATATATTTAGGAAATTTTTTTATTTCTTTTAATACATAACCTTTTTTTAAGTATTCAACGATGATACATTCTGAAATATAATTTATTTCCGAAATAACTTTTCGGTCTATTTCAACATCAGATAATAATAACTCTTTGAGTAATATAATATTTTCGTTAAAATAGATGCCCTGCTCAAATTCTTGTTTAATATTCTTTGACAGCTCTAAAACTATTTCATGTCGTTCTGTATTAAAAACATTTCTTAACAGCTTGAAGGAAGAATTGAATTTTTTTTTTATAACCTTATCATTATCAAAATAATAATTTAATTTACTATAAAAATATTTTTTGTTATCAGGATTTTTAAATGAATTTTCGGTAATTTCGGTAATTACATCTTCAATTAAAATGTGGGGGCTATACAGATTAAGCCCAAAAGATTTTTTTAAAAAATTTTCAATAATACTACTCCACAAATCAACCCAAAAATTAATCTTTTCATTATTTCCCATTTGTTTCTTGTCTTAGGTTATATATTTTTATAGCCGACTGAACTTTTAGTTTATCGTAATCTGAAAGTTCCTGTAAATATTCGTGTATATCTATTGTTGAATCTATCATTTCATTTCGAAAACTCGACAAATTATTCACTTTGTAAGTATCCTGTAAGAAAAATATTTCATCAACAATTTTGGAAACAATTCTAATTTTATCAATTTTAATTTTATAATCATCTTGAAAATATTTACCTATAGTAAAAAGAATTCGAATGACTCTAATAAACGGATGAGGATGAGAATTCTCCTTGAAATATAACTGCTTATTTGCTCCACTAAAAGATGATAAATAAAAGAATAAATTTGAACCTAGAATAACTGTTATACTTTCCAAATATTCAATCCCAAATTCAGAAAAATCCTTTTCATAGTATTGTATTAGATGGCGGGCTATAAAAACTCCACTAAAAGTATCTGCGTCAAGTTCTAATGCATGTCTATATAATGAAAAATCAGATTTTGATTCTTCTTCAAGTCCTAATTCTAAATAATCAGATTGTTGGAGCAGGTGAGCAAACTCATGATAAAACGTGAATAAAAGATTCATCTGAAAGGAAAGTTCTTCGAAAGAGTAAAACTGAATTTTTTGAAATATTCCATATTGTTTTTTGTAATATTCTTCTAGCTTCTCATTTTCGATAATATTTTTAATCAACCAAACAACTAACCCACTATTAATTGAAATCAAATTATAATTATTATGCCTGCATGCTTTAGCATTTACAGAAAAATTATTTGCGAAAAAAAAATAACAATCTTTTAAATTATAATTATAAGATTCATGACCTAGAATTGACCAAAAAAGATTGTGAATTTTATCAAATCTTTCGCTGTAAGGAGAATATTCATAATCAAACGCTTCGTCAGCCTTAATTATATTACATTCGATTATTTTCTCTATTTTTTCACTAAACATATATTGTATTTTTGTCTACTCTATTTACTGTGTTTTCGGAAGGCAGCAATAGTTTGATAAATGCCATATCCTATAAAAATCTTAAAAAAGAAAAAAATAAGTAAAAGAAAACCATTAGATTCATAATTTTGATAACTTCTCAAGTCAAATGAAAATGTAAACTTTAACCATTCTTTTATTATTTCCTGTAATGATGCAAGTTTCATATTAAAATTTACCTCATAATTGTACCCGCTATTTTTTAAAAAGGAGTTAGCAATTAGTAAACATAAAAAACCAAACCAACTTACTTTAATTGTGAACCATACTGCTTTTATCCAGCTACTACCAAAATTATTTGACTTTTTATTAAGTTTCAATAGCCATCTATCATTTAAACTTAAATTTTTGTCACTTAATAGACGATTATGTTCAATAACATTATAATCTAAGTAATCAATTTTATTTTCTGTTTTAGACAATTGATTTTTTATAATTCTTATTGTGCCAATATCAACCAAGTTTTTCAACAAAATTCTAAAATTATTAAAAAATGCGACTTTATCAAAGTGTACACTTTTGAACTTAACAATATTTACTGTAGTTGAGTTAAAAGATACAATATCTTTAAAAAAAGTTCCACTTATAGAAAGCTCATAAAAATAACTTTCATCAAAATAAACACTTTTATCGAATGTACATTCTTTAAATTTTAATGAGCTAGTGATTTTGTCTGGCACTTGTTCCAAGCGACATATTCCATTAAAAATTGTTTGTTCAAAATTCAATCCATTTCCATAGGTTGAGCCTTTTCCTACAAACTCATTTATAGTTGAATCCTTAATAGTCGAATCATTTATTATAACATTCTTCCAAAAAAGTAATGATTTATTACAACTTAAACCGTCAAAAGATAACCTATCGATTTTATTTACATTTATTGTAATAGTATTTATACTACTGTTATGAATTACAAATGTTTTAATATCATTTAATCTAAAATCTAAATCATTTAATCCCGCTTCATTTTTAATATTGTTTAACATTAATGAATTAATCTTATTATGATTATCGGGACTTCCTGAAAAACTAAGATATTTTACATCTGCGGTGGTAATATGAAAACTTTGTGATGTTATATCAACATTTCTAAATTCTACCGTATGAAGCTTACAATCTTTAATGAATAAATCATTTGAAATTGTACAATTGATAAATTGAATAGATTGATACTCATTTTCATTTTGGTCAAAACATGAAAAGTCAATTCTTTCTCCTGTAAATACGCAGTCTTCAAAATAAAAAGATTGCACTTTTATATCAATATGTAAAATATCTTCTAAATGTATATGAAGCCCTATTATTTTAACTGTATCTTTATTTGAGTTTAGAATTTTCAGAAATTCTGAATCATTAATTTGTTTCATTTTTATGCATTCTATGTCATTTGCAAAATACAAATTATTAAATTCGAATTTTTGTTGTACTTCATCGCTTCGTAGACTTTAAAGATAATTATTTTAGTTTAGCTTTTAATATTTAATAAGGCGTTTTTCCTTTAAAAGATCCATGTGGCCTATTGAAATTATAAAAATTTTCCCATTGCTGTAATTTTTGATTCAAATCTACATCGTCGGTATAACTTAAAAGTTGATAAAATTCTTTTTTATCTTTAAGTGCGAACGTTCAACTTTACCATTTAATTGAGGCGTTCCGACTTTTATAAATCGAAGTTTTATACCTAGATCCTGTACATGCTAATGAAACTTAGATTGAAATTCATGTCCATTATCTGTTTGTATGGTGTTAATTCTGAAAGGAAATTTTTTGACAACACAGTTTATAAAATCAATGGAACTTTCTTGCGTATGTTTCTCGTATACTTTTAAAGTTCTGATGCGTGTTGCATCATCAATTGCTGTATATTGATACCTTTTTATCTTTATTCCACCTTCATTTGTGAAAATTAGAAACTTAACATCTACTTGAACATGGTGTCCAGGGGTCTGTTTTTCATATCTAACGCTATGCATAGCGCGCCGAGTTGTTTTTCTATCTAATCGTTCTACTTTATTTCTTTTTAAAATTCTATAAACACTAGATTCTGAAATGATGATATCATGGTAGCGCTCTAAATACCATTTTATTCTCCAAGTACCTAATTTATGTTCTTTGCGAAGCTCTAATACTTTTTCAACAATTTCAGGCTTTATTTGATTTGGAAAGTTATACGCTATGGGCTTTTTTCTTAATAAACCTTTTTCACCCTGTTTTTCATATTCTTTTTTCCACTTATAAAAGGTGCTCTTTTTATACCGAAAAATTCATACGCTTCTTTATTTTTACCTTGTTCTTTTGCATATTTTAATACTTGAACTTTTTTTAGATAATTTAAATAATCTGTTATTTCTTTTGTCTTTTCCATATTCGTAACACTATATTAGTTTTCTACTAAATTAGTCTACGAAGGGGTGACGTATTCACACACCTTAGTAATTTATTCAAGGTTGAAAAAGAAGCGTGGTTTTCTAATTCTTTAGCCACAGCGACCAAGCCCCTTTTAATTTTTTAGATGTGAGAACCTCATGTTCTCAGGTAATTTAATGAGTTTTTATTAGTAGCGTAAGCTGGAGTAGTTGCGGGAAAAATAAACTACATGAAGAAGTTAGGAGCTCATTCGCAACTTTGAAAGTCCTTACGTCCTAACAAAGTTGCTGCTTCGCTCTGTGAGACTGTTTGGATTAGAATATAATATAAAAAATTTTTGTTTAGAATTTTCTAAACATTCTATAACCACCATTAAGTTTTCTATTTGTGGGAAGTATTCCCGTGGATTTTTGTTTTAATTTTTTTTCCCTTCTATAGGTACCTAAAGGTATTATATGAAGTTTTTCTCTCTTTTTAAAGGCTTCCCAGTATTCTATATAAAGATTCTCTATTTGAAGCAAATGCGACATAATTTGTCGCTTTGCACTAGTATATTAGCATTAAATCAGCGTTGAAAACCAATGAAACAGAAAACACTAGTAAGTGATAAAATTCATATTAAATCACATTAATATGAAACAAAATATATGTTAAAAAATGTTAAATTAGCAAAATTAGAATTAATACTTACTCTAAAGACAATATAGAATGAAAAAACTTTACTTCGGTGCATATATTTTATGTACATTTTTAGGTGTGTCAGCACAGGAGATTGTCTGGCAAAAAGATATAAAATCCAGTACTCAGGATTTTCTAAGCCAGGTAACAACTACGTTAGATGGACAATACTTAATTACAGGAAGCTCAATTCAGAGTGATAAAATTCAACAAAACAATAGACAAAACAATGGGTATGACTTCCATTTAGTAAAACTGAACCAACAGGGTCAGGAAATCTGGCAAAAGTACTTTTCTGGAAACAATCACGACTACCTGTCAGCTTCAGTATCAACACAAGATGGAGGGTTTTTGATTTCAGGTACTTCGTATTCGTCAAAGGGTCTTGATAAAAAAGAAGATTCCAAAGGAGGATCCGATATTTGGTTGATAAGGCTTAACGAATTTGGAGATGAGCTTTGGCAAAAAACACTAGGATCAGCATCTGATGAAGAAGCCAGAACAGTCATTCAAAGTACAGATCTCGGATTTTTTGTAGCTGGAAATGTTCAAAACTCAACTAAAGGTTACGGATCAAAGGATGTTTTGATTATAAAAATCGATAAAAATGGAAAAGAGCTTTCTCAATCGATTTTAGGAGGAAAGGGACTCGATGAAGTCGAGAAAATAATTCCAACTAAGGATGGAGGTGCTTTGTTGGGAATTTATTCCAGAAGCAACTTGGGCGGTTCAAAGAAAACCGAAAACTTTGGCGAAGGAGATTATTATATCATCAAACTTAACAAGGACGGAAAGGTTGAATGGGAAAAGGATTTTGGAGGTAAACAAGATGATCATTTGAGAACACTGGCTTTAACTTCGACTGGCTATATCATCGGTGGCGAAAGCCGTTCAGAAAGATCGGGAAATAAAACCGTAGGCATTGAAGAAGGAACAGACCTTTGGTTAATTTCTTTAAACGAAAGAGGGGAAGAGATCTGGCAGAAGTCTTACAATTTCAAAAACCGAGATATCCTGATGGGCATGAGCGTGCTACATTCAGCCGATGATAAATCTTCAAAAGGAATTCTTTTGGGAGGCTATACCCAGGCAGAAGGAAAAATAGAATCGGACGACGAGACTTTCTGGATGCTATATCTCAACCAAGATGGTAATGAAGAGTGGAGGAAATATGTGAAAGGAGAATCCAGGAAGAAGGAGGAAAGACTTTCAGATATTAAGTTAAACAGAGACGGCTCCATCATTTTGGCAGGAACCAGTGCTGAAGAACTTGGAAAAGAGAACTGGAAGATTGTAAAATTTGGAGACAGTCAGATCAATAAACTGATCGAAAAACAAGATATTAAAATTTATCCCAATCCGGTATCCGATTATGCTTATGTAGAAATAGGTTTTGACTTTAAAGAAGCTGATATTATCTTGTACGATATGGGTGGAAGACAGCTTCAGAGTTTGAAGACGAAGAATAAGGTCACGAAGATTAATACTCAGAATCTGATTCAAGGGGCTTATTTGGTGACGATAAAGACGGATACGAATAAAACGGCAAGTTCAAAATTGATAAAAAGATGATACAAATGCGAAAATTTATATTAACAATTATTTTTATATTTTTAATAATAAAAATTGAAGGACAGGCAATCACTTCACAAAATCAGATAGCTCAGGAATATTTTTCTACAAGCCCAAACGCTGCTTCATTAGGAACTTATGGTTTAATTCCTATAAACCTCTCGACTGGCAGTCCTAATATTGATATTAATCTTTTGAGGTTTTTAACAAAAAGAAAAGAGAATGTTATATCGTTGACATATAATTTAAATTCTGTTAAGCCCGAAATACCTGTTCAATGGACTGGTTTAGGGTGGAATCTAAATGTAGGAGGGGCAGTTACAAGGGAGGTAAATGGAAATATTGATGAAGCTAAAGGACCTGTACCCAATAACGGCTTTAATAAAAATAATTACGATTATTATTCAACATATGATAATGATAATTGGCATCAATTAATTGATAACAATAATGATGCACCAGATACTTTTTTATTTCAAGTAAATGGAATTAGTGGGAAATTTTATAAAAATCATAAAGGTAAATGGATTGTATCAGCAAATGAAGATGTAAGTCTTTCGATCACTGATGAGATAAAAAATAACTACTTTACATATGTCTATAATGGTTATACTTACCCTGATAAGGATAGATGCATTTACGGTTTTGAAATAAAAGATAAGTATGGAAATGTTTATATATTTGGTAAAAATGAAAATGCTCTGGAAGTATTTGATAGTTCATTAAACGATTCAAATAGTTTTTCAGAATTGGATCCAAAACTTATAACGAGTAAATTTGTTAAAAGCTGGTATTTGACTAAAATTAAGTACGCTGATGGAGCTACTATTAATTATGAATATGAACCAGATAGCAATACTACACTAATACAACATTTTAATGTTAACTATGGTTTTAGTCGGTGTGAGGGAATAAGTCCGAATTGTAAACCAAATACTTCTTATGAAAGGGTCAAATTAACATATTTGAAAAGGATAACATTTGACGAAGGTTCTATTGAATTTAATCGATCACTTGCAAATACATTAAAATATGTGATGAGTAATTCTTATGGTAATTATTTAAATAATTATAATAATACTTTACATTGGTTTAAATTGAATTCAATTGTTATGCTTGATAAAAGTAACACAATTGTTGATAAAGTTGAATTTGCTTATATAGAAAATAACAATGAAAGACTTAAACTAAATAGTATTAAAATAGGCAAAGACCCTCTTGCACAGAAAAAATATACTTTTACATATAATCCTCTTACTATTCCAGCACTCGTTTTTAATAAAACAAATGTAGATCATTGGGGCTTTTTTAATAATAAAAATGCAGATATACTATCAATATACTCTGGTTCATCTTCTATGAACAATTATTATAATCAGAGGGAACCTGATAGCATTGCTGTAAGAGCAGAAACACTTGAAAGAATCGATTATCCTACTGGTGGGCATAGTCTAATGGAATATGAGTCTAATTTATACTCAAAATATGTAAAAAGTGAGAATAACCAGCAGAGTATTGTAGACAACAATATTGATAAACTAGCTGGTGGATTAAGAGTTAGAAGAATAAAAACGTATGATTCAAATAACTCTTCACCAACTATAAAAAGATATTATTATGTTAGGGATTACTTTAATAATCAAAACATTTCAAGCGGCGTACTTTCTGGGATCCCCAATTATATACAAAATGATAATTTTGATTTAATAGCAGGATATACCATTACAAATCTGACATCATCCGCATATATTCCTCTTAGTGAAACAAAAGGATATCATATAGGCTACTCAAAAGTTTTTGAAAAAAATGAAAATGGCAGTATAACAGAATACTCTTATAGCAATTATGATAATGGTTATAATGATTTAACACCAAACTATCCATCAAAAAAATATAATTCAACAACAAATTATAGTCACAATGGCTCTTATATGAGTTCTAATTGGTTCAGCACCAATATAAATACGATGCGAAATTCTTTATCTAGCGAAAGAGGGCTATTACTCTCAAAAATAAATTATGATAATAATCATAATTTATTATCTGAGACTTCGATTCAGTATAATCAAAATCCGAATCGATTAACAGAAGGGATTAGAAATTTTAAACTTGATTATTTATATGCAATGGTAGGACCTCCACCAGTTATGAATGCTGGTTCTGTTGCATTAGTATACAAAAAATTTACACCGTATGTTATCTATTCCAATGCAGTACAAAAAATAGGAGAAAAAACAACCGATTATCAAAACGGAGCACCAGTGTTAAGCCAAATAGAATATTATTATAATAATTCTACAAATTATCAGCTAAGCAAACAAAAGACAACTTCTCCAGATGGTATAACAAATGAAATTAATTACAGTTATGCTCACGAAAAAGGTAACCAACTAATGGTAGACAGAAATATGATTGGCATTCCTTTAGAAAGTATTTTAGTACAAACAAATAATGGTATCACCAAGACTTTGTCAAAAACACAAACGATTTATCCAACAGTCTTACCAACCTCACAAACTGGAAACTTAGTATTACCATTATCCATAAAGTCTTATGACTTGCAAAATATAGCATTACCTTCTACAGACGTTACCTATGACAAATACGATTATAACGGAAATCTTCAACAATATACAACCAAAGAAGGGATTCCTGTAGCTATTATTTGGGGATATAATTATACCCAACCTATTGCTAAAGTACAAGGTGCAACTTACGATCAGATTTCAAGTTTAGTTTCAACTATAGTAACAGCATCTGAAAATGACGCTTCCAACTCTGCTAATGAACCTGATTTAATTACAGCATTGAGTAATTTTAGGAATAATTCCACTTTATCAAACTATCAAGTAACAACATATACTTATGACCCATTAATTGGTGTAACAAGTATAACTCCGCCATCAGGTATCAGAGAAATATATATTTATGATACTGCTAACAGGTTGAAAGAAATTAGAGAAGATAATAAGAATGGTAAAATATTAAAAGAATACAAATACAACTATAAAAACTAAACACAGACATGAAAAAAATAATCATCCCCATTGGTATGCTGGTGACTGCTCATTCAGCACAAGCTCAGCTTAGTCAGAGTGAAAACTATGTATATTCCAAGACTTATCTTGATTATAATAAGCTCGGGCAACCTACAAAAGTTTCCGAAACGGTTCAGTATATGGACGGTCTGGGAAGACTAAAACAAATTGTAAACGTAAAAGCATCTCCAAATGGAAAAGACGTGGTCACCCATATTGAATATGATAGCTTTGGAAGGCAGACCAAGGACTATTTACCAGTTCCCCAACCAGGAACTCTGAATGGAGGAATTGTTCCTCTATCACTGGCTAATGCTACCCAACCCGATATTTATGGCCAGGAAAAGATTTATTCAGAGAAAACACTAGAAAATTCTCCCCTTAATAGAATCCTAGAACAAAAGCAGGCAGGAAATGATTGGAGTAACAAACCTGTAAAATTTGGTTATGGTGCTGTTACTGTGCCGGACAGAGTAAGAAAATTTACTACTATTACCTCATGGGATGCTGGAGCGACCAAATCTGTTTTGGAAGAAAACTGGCTGTATACTGATGGACAACTATATAAGAATTCTGTCAAAGATGAAGACGGCAATGAAACCATCGAATTCAAAAATGGGCAGGGGCAGCTTATTCTAGCTAGAAAGGTAATCAATATAGATGAGTATGCAGATACATATTATGTCTATAATGAATTTAATCAGCTGGCATTTGTTATTCCACCATTAGCAAGCATTCGTGGTGATATTGTTCCTAACTTGTTAAAACAGGATGAATTATGTTATCAATACCACTATGACGGAAGAAACCGTTTGGTTGAGAAAAAACTCCCTGGCAAAGGTTGGGAATATATGGTATATGATAAACAGGACCGACTTGTTGCAAGCCAGGATACTGTTTTAAAAGGTAAAGGACAGTGGCTTTACACTAAATATGACCAGTTTGGTAGAGTAGCTATTACAGGAATAAGTACAGGAGGATTAAGGTCAGTAGAGCAGACTCAGGCTGATCTCCAGAATTCAAATAATGTAGGCAGGATCGGTACAGTGCTATTTAACAGACAAGGTATTGATGTCTATTATGACAATCCTGAAAATACTTATCCTAAATCTCCGACATGGGTAACATTATTGTCTTTAAACTATTATGATACCCTTCCTGGCTATAGTTTTAATCCAACAATTTCAGATGTATTGGGTGAGCAAATCCTTACAGCTAATCCTATTGATGGTAGGAGCACAAAAGGACTTCCCGTATTTAGTCTAGTGAAAAACATTGAAGATGATAACTGGACTAAAAACTATACCTATTACGATACTAAAGGTCGTATAATAGGAACCTACTCTATTAACCATCTGGGAGGCTACACAAAAACAGAATCTAAACTTGATTTTGCAGGTGTACCACAAACTGTTGTCACAAGGCATAAAAGATTAAATACAGATACAGAAAGAGTAATTACTGAAACCTTTACCTATGATCATCAAAACAGGCTATTGGTACATAAGCATCAGATAGATAATAATCCTGAGGAAATTCTTGCTCAAAATAAGTACAATGAACTTTCCCAGCTTGAAAACAAGAAAGTTGGAGGAATTAGCATTGGGTTACCACTTCAAAGCATAGATTACAAATACAATATAAGAGGATGGATGACTCAAATCAATGATCCTGTAAATCTAAGTGGAAAGCTATTTGGATATAAAATAAAGTATACCGATCCTATTTATTCTGATATCGCTTCTGGTAGATACAATGGAAATATTGCTGAAATAGATTGGAATGTGTCAACCGTTAATAATTTGAAAAGATATAACTATATCTATGATAAATTGAACAGATTAGCTGATGCTGAATATGCTGAACCTAGTGCAACAAATCCGCATAACAAAAATTTTGATGAGCGTCTTACCTATGATTTAAATGGGAATATTGCTTCTTTAAAGAGAAATGCTATTCCTGTTTCAGGTACGACATCTACAACAGTAGATAACTTAGTATATCAATACACAGGAAATAGATTGGATAAAGTTATTGAAAATGCTCTTAATGACACAGGATATGAAGGAGGAAACAATATTATAGATTATGACCTGAACGGAAATATGACTAATATGAAAGATAAGGGGATTCAAGATATTGTTTATAATTACCTAAATCTTCCTAATACTTTTATGATTACTCAGTCAGATCCATTTGGGCTTGGACAAACTTCAAATGTAAGTTTAACTTATCTATACAGTGCAGACGGAATAAAATTACGTAAAAACTATTATAAACAGGGCCGAAG
This sequence comes from Chryseobacterium sp. OV279, assembly GCF_900128945.1. Lineage (GTDB taxonomy): Bacteria > Bacteroidota > Bacteroidia > Flavobacteriales > Weeksellaceae > Chryseobacterium. The sequence continues at coordinate 177,150 of NZ_FQUD01000003.1, forward strand.
AGGTTCATCAGCCACAACACATACTACAGATTATTTAGATGGTTTCCAGTATAACTATTTTGAAGGGGGAGGTATATGTCTGACTTGTAGAACTGAAACTGCTTTTGAAGAACAGGCATATGGTAATATAGGAAAAACATTTCCTGGAATTGACTTAACTCCACAATGGAAACTTGATTTTGTACCTACTGCTGAAGGGTTTTATAGTTTCACAGAAAACCGTTATATTTACCAATATAGAGATCATTTAGGAAATGCAAGGGTAAGTTTTGCCAAAAATAGCGAAGGTGTTCTAGAAGTTACTGATACAAATAATTACTATCCATTCGGATTAAACCATATTCAAGGAATGTTTGAGGGGGCAAATTTGGGAAGTTATTACAGTTATAAATACAATGGAAAAGAACTTCAGGAAACTGGGATGTATGATTACGGAGCAAGGTTCTATATGCCTGATTTAGGAAGATGGGGCGTTGCTGATCCATTGGCGGAGAAGATGACAAGATTTAGTCCTTACAATTATGCATTTAATAATCCGATTAGGTTTATTGATCCTGATGGGCGGGCGAGTGCAGATTGGATAAAAATGATAGACCCTCAAACCAATCAAACAACTTTGACGTACGATCCAAATGTGCAAACTATAAATCAAGCTTTAGATGCAGGATATCAGAATGTTTATGAAGTTGGAGCAACAGGTGAAATTTCAGATGGGAATGGGAATACTACCCATACATTAAATGCAAATGGCAGTGTTAGTGATATGTCTGGAAGTACACTTAATGGATCATTTGATATTGATGGTATTTCTGTAAATGCAGCATCTGGAAAATTCGATCTTACTAAATATTTGTCACATTTAGGAAATGAGGGTGGCGACTATTATTCTAATCTAGGCGGTTTAGGTTTAGGCTCAGGATATAATCCATTTTTCAGAGGTGACATAGATAAAATAGTAGATGTAGAGGGTTATTTTGGCGGCATGGTGAATAGTTTAAGCAGAGGAAGAGATTGGAAAGACATTATGGCTTATAGAGTGGATATAACTGCACTAGCTGATTTAGCCGTTTCAACATTTGGAGGAAAGAGTAAAGATGATACAATTGTAAATGTACAATTTAGAGTTGGTTATAAATACGATCCAAATTTAGGGTATGTAACTTCGAGAGATACTGCAGTCTCAATGCAAGTTCCTAAAATGCCTAATACCAATAAAAGATATGATTATTTGGGTAATAGTGATATCCGTAAAAAAGTAGATAGTATAGACAGAAAAGTTAAATAATTAATAAAATGAAAGTCATAAATACAATAGGCTTAGTATCTATCTCACTCTTTACTCTTTTTTCATGTAGAAAAAAAGATAGGGTGGAAAAAGAACAAACATATAGCTTCATTATCGAAAAAAAAATAAAAAATGACACTTTAGTAAGTTCTAGATCGATTAATCGAAAAACAAATACTCTAGAATATGATTTTGTTTATAATAAAAAAGGGACTATAATTAAAGCAACTGAATACTATAAAAACGGAAAAGTAAAAACAATTTCAACATTAGATAAGGAGCCATACTTCTATTTAGATATTGGATATTATCCAGATGGGAAACTTGAACATGAAGGAAGTATTAGCTATATAAAGCAAACAAAATATAGAATAGGTTGGTGGATATTCTATAATAAAAATGGAACTGTAAACTCTATGGTAGAATTTGATAATGATGGTAAAGGCAATGAATGGGTTATTCAAAAAAAAATAGTTGAAGCTCAAAAACAAAACTCTTCTGCTAAAACTGTTAGACTTTTCAATTCAAAATAACATATAATTTATAGTGACTAGTCCTGAAAATCCGATACATATTAAAGGACAAAAATAAACAATTAAACCAAAGCAAATTTCTTTTTGCTTTGGTTTTTGCTTTTATAGGTTTTCATCCTGATTTCTGATTGATTGTGCATTTGATTTGGAGTTAAATAATGGTTTGAAAAATGCGGTCTCATTTCATTATAAATTTTGATGGATTCGTCTACAATTTTTGTTCTTAACACAAAGCTGATATTATGCTTATCAATATCAAATTCATGCTTTAAAATTCCATTTACCCTCTCTGCAACAGCATTTTCATAAGGATCAGAATTTTGGGTCATGCTGCATTTTAGCTTATGTTTTTCCAGTACCTTCTGATAAACATTTGAATAATATTGTAAACCACGATCAGAATGATGAATTAATGATTTGTCTAGTCCTGAAATATCTATACACAAAAAAAACATTATTACATAATGTGAATTACGCCCAAATATTATCTTATAGATAAGTTTAGAGGATATCATATGATCATAATTAGATCATGTGTGACTTCTGTTAGTCGTAAATTTTTCAAATAAAATAAAATTTTAAAAGATTGAAAAAGCAATTACATCAAGATTTTCTCTTGTTTTTTGGTATAGCTATAAAAATATTATTATCTCTCATATACATATCAAAGTCAAATTTTATAGCGAAAAGTTTTGATGGCTCTATACCGGCAGCTAAAGATATCCTTATTAAAGTAGATAATTTAGGAATGTTTTCTTTGTTTATTAATCTATAGACTTGTTTTCTATCAACATTTGCCGCTGCAGCAAGATCAGCCGCATCAATTCCTTTTTGGTCAATGAAACTCTTAATGTAGTCAGCAATAGCAATAAAATATTTATCCTCAATGTATTTCATTGAATAAAAGTGACATATTTGTCAAAAATATCATTGACAAATATGTCACAGATTGAAAAAATATATTATATTTGTAACATAGGTTACAATAAATGTAACTTTGCGATACTTCAACGAATATTAGAAGCTATTGCTTAGAATCTCTAACTGAAAACTGGTAATTTTTAAACATACGAGACGATAAGCAGGAAGCTCACGACCTAGGCGTGGGCTCTCTTATCTGTATGTAAGGTATACCAGTACCTCAGTTAGGATATTGTAGAGTTCCATGCCGTTTTTATTTTCAATGCAGTCCGCTATCTCTACATCACTAAGCCGTTTCAACAAATACAGTATCATACGACACGATACAATAGGAGGGTACAATCTATTGCGGCTTTACAGCTTTCACGGGAACACAAATTTCATTCATATTTCAATTGATGGGCTTAGGGCAGGAGGTGATGCCGTGTGCTTAGACTTCCTCCCAAGCCTTCATCAATCAGAGATCAAGAACTCAATAAAAAAATAGATTTTTAAGAAACAGAAAGTGTAAAGTATAGTAACCATAGAAGAAGAAAGAGAAAAGCCCTTTCCGCACCAGAGTTTATTCGAATCTACGCTGTGCAGGAAAGAGCCTAAGTGCTTAATTAAATTAAACTTTTCAAAAGTATGAAAAAAAACTTTTGCAGCCTAGGCCATATTCAGTTGGCTTTTGGCTTCACATTGCTGGTGTCTTGCATAGCAATAGGACAGGTGCGCGAGATTACGGGCACAGTCATAGAGAATAATCTACCTGTTAAAGGAGTTTCGGTATTTCAGGAGGGTAGTGATGCAGTAGCGTTGACCGGGGCTTCAGGTAAATATGTGGTGGAGGTTTTGGGAGAAAATCCGGTGCTTATTTTCCGTCATCCGGAGTATGGGGAGCGGAGGGTTTCTGTTGGAGTAGGGACGGTTCTTAATGTTTCTTTGTCTTCAGCTGAGAAAACAACAGCGACCAGTGTTGGGGAAGTGGTCCTTAATGCGGGCTACTATAAGGTGAAAGACAGGGAGAGGACCGGGAGTATTGCTAAGGTTTCGGCCAAGGATATTGCCAATCAGCCGGTAGGGAATGTTCTATCCGCAGTGCAGGGGAGAATGGCCGGGGTCAGCATTACGCAGGGAGGAGGAATACCCGGAGGAGGATTTGATATTCAGATTCGGGGAAGGAATAGTTTGCGTACCACGGCCAATAGTGAAATAGACGGCAATCAGCCTCTGTATGTGATTGATGGGGTTCCTGTAGGTGGAGATATGAAGTCGGAGTTTTCCACCCTAGTGATTCCGCTTCGGAGTATTAATCCTTTGAACTCTATTAACCCCAATGATATAGAAAGCATTGAGATCTTAAAAGATGCGGATGCTACGGCCATTTATGGCTCCAGAGGGGCTAATGGGGTGATACTGGTGACCACCAAAAGTGGGAAGTCCGGAAAGACGGAATTGAGCCTGAATACCAATTATGGACTCAGCAGGGCCATGATCGGGCTTAAGATGATGGATACCGGGCAGTATCTGGGAATGCGGGCGCAGGCCTATGCGAATGACGGCTTTACGTCATATCCTGCTAATGCCTATGATATCAATGGGAAATGGTCCCGGAATCGGTATACCAACTGGCCTGAGAAACTCATTGGGAATGTCGCTGCCTCTTCCTCGGTACAGCTCTCGCTTAAGGGAGGAAGTGAAACCACTAGCTTTTTACTGAGCCTGGGGCGTAATGAGCAGGCGACTGTTTTTGCGAAGGATTTTACCTATATCAGCCATACCATATCCGGTAATATATCCCACCGATCGAAGGATAAGAAATTACAGCTCACGCTTTCCAATCAGTTCTCGCTTCAGAAAAGTAATGTACTTAATGAAGATAGTACCCAGAAGTCGCTGCTCTTGGCTCCTAATGCTCCGGAACTCTATAAACCGGATGGAAGTCTGAACTGGGAGAATAATACTTTTACCAATCCTCTGGCGGTATACAACAGTACATATACCAATGAAAGCCTTCAGTTTCTGAGCAACCTTAACGCTCAGTTTGAATTGCTTCCCCATACTTTGGTGAAGCTTAACGGGGGGATCAATTATAAAGCTTTTGAGGAGTGGTCTCTGAGGCCCAATACAATTTATAATCCTGCCTTTGTGACGGGGCAGTCAAGCTTTTATTCCAGTGCTTCTAAGAGCAATAACAACCGGTTTTCCTATATCGTGGAACCGCAGTTGGAATGGAGTTTTAAAAGGACAGGACATGAGCTGACCGCACTTTTGGGAACCAGTATACAGGTGGAGCAGAATTCAAGGGAGTCGATGCGCGGAAGTGGTTTTGAGAGCAATGCATTTTTGCACAATATCGGAGCGGCCCAGACCAAAACAATTGCGGATCAGGTAACGACAGAGTACCGATATGCCGCCCTGTTCGGAAGGCTGAATTATCAGTATAAAAATAGATATATAGTTAATCTTACCGGAAGACGTGACGGAAGCAGCCGCTTTGGGGAAAACAGGAAGCTGGCCTCATTTGGCGCTGTAGGGGCAGCGTGGCTTTTTTCTCAGGAAAGTTTTCTTAACAGCAGATCATGGCTGAGCTTTGGGAAACTGAGAGGAAGCTATGGGATTACTGGAAGTGATAATATAGGGGACTACCAGTATCTGGATAATTATTTAGTCTCTGAATATATCTATAATTCGGTAACAGGGCTGGTGCCTTCGAGGCTCTACAATCCGGATTACAGCTGGGAGAAGACCAGAAAGCTGGAAACAGCCCTGGAGATGGGATTCTTTAAAGACCGGGTGAATATCAACGCGTCATGGTACCGGAATATAAGCTCCAATCAGCTGGTAGGCTATCAGCTTCCTTCCATGACAGGGTTTACCTCAGTGCTTTCCAATATGGATGCTGTGGTGGAAAATAAAGGCTGGGAAGTGGAGCTTAGCGCAAGGCCTCTTTCAGGACAGTCTGTGAAGTGGATTTCAGGTTTTAATATCAGTTTTCCAAAGAATAAGCTTTTGTCTTTTCCGGGTCTTGAAGGATCACCGTATGAGAATAAACTGGTGATAGGGATGCCCGTTTCGGTGGTAAGGCTTTTTGAGCTGGAAGGAATAGATCCCCAGACAGGACTCTACCGGTTTAAGGATTTTAACGGAGATGGGAAGATCACGGCTCCTGAAGATAATAAAGTGACGAAAAATATTGGGGTGCGTTACTTTGGAGGCTGGAGCAATACGCTTCAGTACCGGGAATGGGATCTTTCCGTGCTGTTTCAGTTTGTGAAGCAGAGGAATCTCAATTATAACAGTTCCATGCCACTGCCGGGAGGAATGTTTAATCAACCTGTAGAAGTTCTGGACGTATGGTCACCTGATAATCCTTCGGGATACTATATGCCGTATAGTACCGGTACGGTGGGAGATCAGAATACGGCTCAGGATAATTTCAGGAACAGTACGGCAAGTGTTTCCGATGCATCATTTATCCGTCTTAAAAATATCCAGCTGACTTATACGCTACCGCTACAGAGTAGGGTGGTGAAGAATGTTAAAATATATTTTCAGGGTCAGAATCTCCTGACATGGACTAAATACTTCGGGATGGATCCTGAATTTACAGCAGGAGGATTTTTACCGCCTTTAAGAACCTATTCTTTTGGAACACAGATTAATTTTTAAAACCAGAAATCATGAAATTATTTAAAGCGATTAATATAAAAAAGATTGTTGCTGTATGCGCAGTACTGCATGTACTGGTAGGATGCGAAAATCTGCTGGAAGTTGATACCCCTTCCGACCAGCTGGATACCGGGCTGGTTTTCGAGAGTGTTCAGACGGCCAATGCTGCTTTGGCAGGACTTTATGCTAACCTATGGGATAATTCACCTCTGTCAGGAGGAACGCAGGGAAGTGGGGTGCTACTGGGAAGTTATACGGATGATCTGGTCTGCTATTATGCTTCGGGGGAGAGCAGTGGAGCGCTCGATCTTTATAACAACCTTCAGATCGCCTCCAATTCTGCGGTATATATGTACTGGTCTTCAGCCTATAAAGAGGTGTATATGGCCAATGCTATTATGGAAGGGGCGGAGAACTCAAAATCACTACCGCAGTCTGAAAAAAGCAGGATAAAAGGGGAGGCTCTGCTGATAAGATCCCTTCTTTTTTTCTACCTACAGCAGGTTTTTGGAAATATTCCAATGCCACTCACAACGGATTATAAGGTTAATCAGTCTTTATCCAAAACCTCTGCTGCCGAGGTGATACTGAGATTGGAATCCGACTTTAAGGAGTCTGCAGATCTTTTGTCTGACCAGTACCGAAGTGCTGAAAGAATTTTTCCTAACCGTAAAGTCTCACAGCTGATGCTGGCCAAAGTATACATGCTCCAGGGAAAGTGGAATGAGGCGGAGGGCGCTTTAAAAACCATTGCATCCAGCCCTCTGTATACTTTTGAACAGGACATCACTAAAGTTTTTCAAAAATCAGGTACCCATATCCTCTGGCAGCTTAAACCTAAAAATAATAATGATCCTACCAGCGAGGTACAGACCTATTATTTTTCTGATTCTGCACCTAACCTATATGCCTTAAACAATGATCTGGTAAGCTCTTTTTTACCAGGTGATAAGCGAAGACAGAACTGGATCATACCCGTAACGGTCAATCAGAATACCTGGTATCGCGCCGATAAATATAAGAACCGCGCTGCAAATCCTACGGAGTATTCTGTTGTGTTTAGGATGGAGGAAGTTTATCTCAACCTGGCTGAAGCTCTGGTCAGGCAGAATAAACTCTCTGAGGCACTTCCCTATATCAATTACACCAGACTTCGTGCGGGGCTTTCTGCCTTAGCGGGTATGCCTTCCCAGCAGGCGGTATTGGATGAGATCGTTTCTGAGAATCGCAGAGAATTCTTCTGTGAAATGGGACACCGCTTTTTGGATCTTAAAAGATTCGGGCGTCTTGCTTCGCTCAGTCCGGTAAAACCCAATTGGAAAGAATATCACCGTGTGTGGCCGGTTCCGCAGAAGGAACTGCTTATGAATTCTAATCTTAAACCTCAGAATAATGGCTATTAAGAGCATAAGGAAACGCTGTCTTTTTGTGCTGGTTTTGGGAGTGGTAGGGCTGTTTTCGGGGCAGCAGGGAACAGAGAAAGATACTTTGGATCAGTGGGTGTCTAAATTTTATGAAACAGACGGTCTTTCCCTATCTCCGGATGGAAGATGGGTAGCACTGAAGAAAAGATATACCGATCAGGACAGCATCCTTATTTTTGATACGAAGAATAAAAAAGAAAATCAGCATATGGCTGCTAAAGCTTCTATGATTGAGCTGTATGATGATAACTATTCAATGCTTACCGGGCAGGGGCAGGCATCCTGGTGGAATCTTATGTCAGAGAAAAAGATCAGTTACGACGATGTGAAACAGAGCGGGATGTGGTCTCCTGATGGATATTGTATTTTAAACCGATCTGGGCAATTACGGATCATGGATGCTGAAGGGAAGATCTTAGCTCAATATGCTGGTGTGGAATATTATATTACCGACGGGAAAGGAAATCTTATGGTACAGGCAAAAACCCAAACGGGCCATGAAATCCTGAAATTCCAGAACCCCGGTTTTAGAAAATTGCTGGATCTGGATGATTTTGAGCGCATGGAGTTGACGGATTCACATCGGTATTTGGCCATTTACAGACAATCGTCAGGGAAAGATTTTCGTAATCTCATGCTGATGGATATAGGAAGCGGAACTTGGTCTTATCCACTAGGAAAAGAGGGTACTCTGGCAGATTACCTGACCTTAAAGGAAATAGGTAAGGGGGATTCATTCTTAATTGAGGCGGTCAGGAATGTGCCGTACCCTGAAAATGAAGTTGAAATCTGGTATGGCAATGACCGGGATCTTGAAAGCAGAGAGTTTGGAAGAAAACCTTTTCGCAGATACTGGAGATGGAAACCTGGCCTTGACGAAGCAATCCCTTTTAGCACCCTGGAAAATGAAACAATAAGCTCTATTGGGAGTGATCGTTATTTTGTGGTCTTTCGCGGAGATGAATTGCAGGATTATGTACATCATAATGCTGATTTGAATATGTCCCTGTATGATACTTTAACAGGAAAAAAAATAAGTATAGGTAGAGTTGGGCCCAGATTGGTGAGTTCAAAAGACGGAAGTCTGATCCTAGTCATGGACAGCCTTGGCGTTTGGCAGCTACTTGATGTAAAAACATGGGAAAAGCAGGAGATTCAGAGCAAAGGATTGAAAAAACCTTATTTCAGTCAGGATTCAAAAACCATCTATTTTGAAAGTGATTCAGGGGTATGGCTGTACTTTGTGGAATCGGGGAAGGTGGAAAGTCTTAGTACAGCCAGAGGAAAAAAGGTGCAGATCATTGGAGGTGAGCAAAAGTCATTGTGCACAGGATATAATTTTTATCAGAGCTCGGTAAATGATAAAAAAGGCTTAGTCCTAAAAATTGAGGATGGGGAGAATGGAGTAGTTTCCTATGAGTTTCTTAAGAATGGAAAAAGCAAATTAATGTATTTATCCTCCAATAATCTGAAATCAATAGTGTTTAGCAGGGACTTGACGAGAATGGCTGTTTTGGAAGAAAACTTTAACAGGCCTCCCGGACTCTGGATGATAGAATCTACCAAACATGAAAAGAAACTTTTATTCGAGAGTGAATCATCGGATTGGAAAGCGGGATTACTCAGGCAACAGATTATTTCATATACAACTTCTTCAGGAACACCGTTAAAGGGGATTTTATATTACCCTGCCAATTTTAATTCCTTACAGGAATATTCTGTTATTGTTCATATTTATCAGAAGCAGTCTGATCAGGCTAAAAATTATCTACTGCCAAGATATGATGAGATAGGTTTTAATATCAGGACCTTAGTGGAAAGGGGATATTTTGTCTATCTTCCGGATGTGGTGACTGAAAACGATTCTCCGGGAACCTCCGGTCTGGATGCAGTGGAGCGCTCTTTGGATGCTTTAAAGAAATATCCCTTGAAGCTTAAAAGATTTGGGCTCATAGGACACTCGTTTGGCAGTTACTTAACAAATTTTATTGCCACTCATTCTAACCGTTTTTCAGCCTATATTTCCGGTTCTGGAGTAAGTGATCTGGTCAGTTCTTATTTTTCATATAACAGAAATTATTCCAGTCCTCATTATTGGCAGTTAGAAACCGGACAGTATGAAATGAAGAGTTCCTTTTTTGAGGATAATGAATTGTACATGAGGAACAATCCCATCCTGAATACAGATAGGGTAGGTGCTCCCATCTTATTGTGGACTGGCCTCAAGGATCAGAACGTGGTGCCAGAACAGACTATGGAATTTTATATAGCCCTTAAAAGAAGTAATAAACAGGTAGTAGCATTATTGTACCGTAATGGGGGACATGATTTGGGAATCGGGACCAGGGAGAATAGAGATTTAAATCGGAGAATGATTGATTGGTGGGACTATTTTTTAAAAGATAAATCAGATATTGGATGGATAGATAAACAAATGAAAAAGGATGCTCAGTAGCATCCTCTTTCGTTGTTAAGGTTTAAATAAAACACTGCCACACTCGGTAGGGCTTATCGGAGCACGATGAAGAGGTGTTACTCCGTCTGCCGTCCACCTGCAGACTACATTTTGAATGGTGCTGCATTCCTGTCCAACCTGTACGCAGAGTCCCGATTCGGGGTCCATACGATACGTTGGAATAACTGCACCTTTGGTGCTGTTTGCTGCTTTGGTTGCAAAAGCAACGCCTGTGCCCAGTAATACTAAAGCAGCAGGGATCATTAGCTTTTTCATAATAAAAAAATATAAAGTGATGCCTACTCTGTTGTAAGGTTTTCGGCTTCCCCTTTTAATGGTTTTCTAAATTCATATCTGAGTAATTGTTTTCCTGAAATGATATACAGACCCTCAGGGGTTACGATGATATCTTCGACCTTTTGCTTTGGGAGATAAAAGCTTCCGATATATTCATTACGATCTATTCTGTAGATGTCTACGGCCTTTCTTCCTTTACGTAGTCTGGCAGGTTCGAATTTTCCTGGCAAACCCGAAAGATTATAGACGTAGTTTCCGTAAAATGCGGAATTAATATTGACCCTTGTTGGTGGAGCATTCATGATATGAGTGCCATTGGAAAGTTGTGTGATATCCATCTGTGCTTTAGAAATAGGATCAATGGTTGACTGTCTTTTTACGCGGGGCAAACTATCATTAATCATGATAAGCTGGTTTCTGTAGAAATACGTGTATAGAAATTCTCCGGGATGCTGCTGGTTTTCGATCAGTTTGCCATCACAGTCAAAAATACCGTCGATCTGCTTTTCTAAAATTGTAGGAAACAGAGAGATATTGGTTTTCTGTCCGGTACGAAGTCGGGCGATGGTATACTCGTGCGTCCTACTGTCTTGGGTTCGAAGAATGAAGTTAGATGAATCTATTACCGCCAACTGGGAAAAGAAGGCATCGCCCTTGCTGATGGTTTTAGCGGAAGAATCGTTTAATGTACCCCGATAAATGACAGGCACAGTTCCGTCATAAAGATAATAATAAGGATGCTTAACTTTAATCTGTAAACTTTTGAAAGAATAATTTGATTGGTCCGGAATAATTTTGAATGATTCTGTTCGTCTTAGGCCGTAATCTATTTTTGTCAGAATTAAAGGCGTACTGCGACTTCCTAAGTATATTCCCTTATTATCTTTACCGGCAAAATAATAATCACCGTGGTCAAGATCTGTCTTTTCATTTTCTATGATAAAATTTGGCAGAAACTTTCTTGTAAAATTATTTTCCTTTTTGATAATATGTTCGGATTGAAAAAAAAGAATGATCACCATTAAACACGATATGACTATTATAATAGCTGACGAAATAAAATATTTTATCTTCTTGGTCTGCCTATGTTTTTCAATGATAATAACAGAGATCAATGACAGAAAAATGCAGGCAGTATTAAATATCAGATGTTCGGTCCAACCCATTTTCTCCAAAATACCACCGCAGGAACAGGGAACAAAATCACTGTAATTCAAAATAAGATAGATATAAATGGTAAAGGTCGTCATCATACCAAGTGAAGCATACAGCCCCACTAACCGAAGTTTTGGAATAAGCAAAAAACTAACAATGATGATCTCAGTGAGAATTACACTGTATGATATGAATCCTGCAAATGCGCTGAGCAGAGGGGATTGGGCAATTTGTACCTGAAAATTTTCAAAATCCAATACTTTGCTGATGCCTGCATAACAGAATAGCAGAACAAAGAAGTAGGCTATGAGTAAGGCTATGATGTAGGCAATATTTTTCATAATAATAGGGGGTGTATGATGATTTATCCTATCTGAATGAGTTTCCAGCTGACCTTTTTACCACAATAGTCTGGCATTTTGTTGCCTTTGGCAATGGGGCGGGTGGTTTTAAAACTCCCAATACTCTCCCATATGCCGCTGGCAGGACAGGGTAATCCGGTAGAACAGGTGATAATGGAAGTACAGGGAATCATTTTTTATGGATTAAGCTTGATTGGGTTATAAAGCCGCCAGTCCTGTCCGTCCTTTATAGGGGGATCTTTTTCCTGATCGGTGGTATCCGTTTTTGAGCTTTTCTCCATGTGATATGGGCTCAAAGGAATTGGGTCTTTTTTATCTTCTTCAATGCTGTCCGTCTGACGACAGCTTAATGATGTTAGCAGGATTACACTGCTGATGATGGGAATGAACTTTTTCATGATTGTTTTTTTAAAGATTAAAAGTTTTCCCGGCCGGGATCTGATTGAATTCATATTCCAAAATTATCTCAGTTAAAGACATGAAAAAACTGATCTGTGGCAGGCTTTAAAAATTAAGACGTCCCAATTTTTAAATTTTGACAGATATATTTCCCGAAAGACCTATCTGTTGAGTGCAAAATCTTCAATAAGAGATGAAAATCCTAAAAAGAGTTTTTATTTCACATATTATTGATATAAAATGTTTAAATTTGGAAGTCATGTTTATAATATTTTTTTATGACAGCTGCTCGATTTTTTTTATTTGCTCTTTTGATTTATTTTGTGAATTTTTTTCCGCAGTCGGGGAACAAGAGTTATCTAGATATCAGAAGTCAGTATGAAAATCTGGAGAAAAATAATTCGAGTGCCTTACCGGGAGTAAAGCAGTATATTACGAAAGCCAAAAAGGAAAAGGAGTATTCCCGTCTGGTTCAGGGCTATAAAGATGCTGTCTTTTTTTCACCTTCGAATCAGCATAAGATGCTGTATGCGGACAGCACCATTCTGGCGGCGCTGAAATCAGAAGACAAAGATCTAATAAGCATGGCCTATCTTGGCAAAGGGATTATTTATTATTTCAACTTCAAGAAATTTGAGCCTGCCCTGGATGAATATCTCAAAGCCTATCAATATGCCCAGAATACCAGCGATGATTATCTCAGATATAAGGTGAAGTACCATCTTGGGGTTGTTAAAAGCTATCTGGGGTATTATCAGGACGCGTTGGAACTGTTTAACGACTGCAACCACTTCTTTGAAACAAAATCCAAAGAACAACTCCACCCTAATGAAATTTATAATAATACAAGGGGATATTATAACACCCTGCATCAGATGATTGTATGTTATCGGAATCTAAAACAATTTAAAGTTTCGGATAGTCTGGTGAATGTGGCGCTCTCCAGAACATATGATATGAATGAATTTTCTTTGGAGCGTGGATATTTTTTTAAATGCAAAGGGCTTTTAGAATACAATCATAAAAATTATAAAGCAGCCATATCTGATCTGGGGCAATCGCTGGATCCGATTTTGAAGGCGAAAGATTTTGCCTGGGCCTCTGTGGTATACTATTACCTGGGAAAAAGCTACAGTGGTTTTGATGAAGCCAAAGGTCTGAAATATCTGATGAAGGTGGATTCAATTTTTAATACCCATCATTTCATATTACCTGAAGTTAGGGCAAGTTATGAAGATCTGATCAAGAGCAGTAAAAAAGAGAAAAGTTTGGAAAAGGAGCTGTACTACACCAAACAGCTGCTAAAAGTTGACAGTGTCTTAGTTAGGGATTTTAGTTATTTGTCTCCCCGGATTCATAAAGAATATGACACCAGATTACTCATTGATAAGAAAGATCAGCTTGAAAGGAAAAGTAAGGGAAGATTGATTTCAATGATTGTATGTATTGCTTTGGCTTTATTTTTCTTAGGAATGTTCATTTTCCGATATTATAGGGAGCAAAAGGTGCAGCGGAAATATACTGAGCTTCAATACAAATTAAGTGAACAAGGATTGAAAGTTCGGGAAAAGAATGAAAAGCTGAAAGCGGAAGGCGAGCAGAGGAAAAGTGTCCTTACTGCTGAACAGATCCAGGATTTATCATCTAAACTTAGCCTGTTTGAAAGCAATAAGGGGTTTGTCAAAAAAGGGCTGACCCAAAATAAGCTCGCCTTGCAGTTAAATACCAATACGTCGTATTTATCTAGCTATATCAATGAACAAAAGAAAATGAATTTTAACCGGTATATAGGGGAGCTTCGAATTTCATATATTACCCAGCTTTTAAATTCCAATAGAAAATACCTGAACTATACCATTGAAGCGCTGGCAGAAGAATGTGGGATTTCTTCGAGACAAAATTTTTCAGATCTTTTTTATGAAATCAATGGAATCAGACCAAAGGATTTTATCAGGAAAAGAAAAGAAGAACTGGAAGAAAACTGATTTTACTGTCTGTCAATTTAAATATCTGTAAAGACTTTTCTTGCAGGCCTGAAGAAGTACTTTTGTTCTATTTACATAATAGTTTATTTTTCCATATGCTAGATTACAATCAGGAATACAAAAGCCTCCCGGGGCACGAGAGGCAAAGTGTAAATTTTTAGAAGTATGAAAGTATTCAAGTATATAAATGTAAAAAGAGTTTTAAATAAGAGTTTATGATTCAAGTCATAAACTGAAATTCTGCAGGTCTTTCCGAAAATAAAACTACGAGTTCGGTAGAAAACGGATGTTTCTCTCTGATATTTTAAATCTTTGTAATTTTCTAAGAAAAGACATGGTAACAAAGACATTTTTTAGAAATCTATCTGTACTCCGGCAAGATGTAGAACAGCAGATTGTAATAGTAACAAATCAATATGATGATATTATGACATCATCTGAGATCATACTCCTGATACTTGATGAAAGTATAAGGAAACTTAAAAAGCTGGTCAAGAATTTTACCTTTGAATCTGTTGCTGATGAGGTTTATTTTTTTAAAGATCATAAGCCCTACTTTATTTCCAGGTATATCTATTATTCCAAAGTATTGAATACCGAGACCTCCAAACCGGTAGCGGGCGATAAAGCATTGAGAAAATTTTATCAGGCAGAACTGTTAAAACTCAGGAGGTATTATTCTGATCAGGCTGATTTTTACAATTACTGCCGAAGAAAAGCGACTTATCTGGATCATAAGTATTTTACCAGAAAATCATACGATTTAAAGATGAAACTTTCCTCAAGCATATACAACCTTGATGAAGATTTTACAACCTCTCATGACCATAAAATAGCTGTAATACAGGCTAATGAGCTGCTGGAAGATTACCTGATAAAATCAATCCGCAATATCGGGCAGGAAACAGTGGTAAATAGCGGGGAAGTAGGAAAATTAATATGGACATCTTCAAAAGTGTCACTGATAGAGCTGATGTATGCACTTCACAGGACGGGTTGTTTTAATGGGGGTAATGTTGATTTCAGTGAAGTCGTAAGATTTACAGAACGATCATTAGAAATTGATTTAGGCAATTTTTACAAGACCATTGGTGAAATTAAAAGCAGAAAATATACTAAAACTAAATTTTTGGAGCTATTGAAAGAAAGCCTTGAGAAGGCTTTAACGGAAGGAGAAGATTAATACCGTATCCCCTTTCAATTTTTTACCGTCAAAGCGGGCTGAGATTTGCAACAGCTGTTTCATAAAAATGCGACACTTACTTTTAAATTATTCACACTTATTAATTGAAGGTTTGTTTTGATCAAAAACTCATTCATTTTTGTATAGCAGAAAACAAAATAACTTAACCATATATGATTATGAAAAATCTAAAAAAACTTTCAAGACAAGATCTAAAGAATGTAAAAGGAGCATTAAATGCTATTTTACCTTTACAAATAGGATGTGTAGTAAGATGTGTATGCACCAGCACTGTTGACGGATCTCCGTTTATTGGAATATGTGATTCAAGAACTGGACTTTGCTGCTCTGCCTGATTTTTTGGTTCTGGAGAATAATTGCCGATTTTGACAAGGATAGCAGTTTGACATTTTTACCAACTTCAAATTTAAAAAGCCTTCCCTATAGGAAGGCTTTAGCGTATCTGAAAATCAGTATATCTGTTTGATTGTTTGAATATGTCTTAGCTTTATTATTCATTGCTTGATTGAGTATATGATGTCCCGTTTTAACCTTAAGATCAATTGGAATCCCGTTGAGATAATTTTTAAAAGTGTAATATTGATGGTATTCGGAGAAGAATCGTACGGTAGTACCGATGGGCTACCGAAGGAAATTCATGGTATTTGCTAAACTTTGTAAGAGCCATTAAAACAAAAGTATTATGAATATTGATAGAATAGAATTCATTTCCTGGATGGAAAGAATTATGACAAGATTTGACATTCTTAGTGAGAAGTTAAAAGAGAATAAAAACGAGTTAAACAGTATTGATGGAGAGCAGCTGCTGGATAATCAGGATGTTTTACAGCTGCTTAAAATAAGTTCAAGATCCCTGCAGCGCTACCGTTCTGATAAAAAATTACCTTACTATACCATCAGTGGTAAGCTGTATTATAAACTCTCTGATGTCCATCAGCTCATCAGAGACAGCTTTAGTGCAGGATGCCGAAGATCCTATCAGTAAGCATCCTCGTCTGAACAGAAATGTGAACCTATACAATTGAAATTTTTGAGGTTTATTATTGTCAAGAGGATGCTGTCATTCATCTGTTTTAAACAAGAGAAGCAATGTTGTCTTGTATAATTCATTTTTATTAACCATTATTATAGGTATTGAGCCCATCTTTTTTTTATGAGCTGAAATTATTGTTTAGTTTCATTTTGTACAACTTCAATATTTTCTTCATGTAGTCTTTGCCTTAACCAGCTTTTGAGTTGTGGCTCATTTATATTTTCGCCTGAATAAATGATTGCAAATTGCAGCTTCATACTGTCTGTATGAGGATACTGTTCAATCTTCCCGTAAGAAATTCTTTTCATATCAGGATATAAAATCTGTAATTCCTTCATGAGCGTGGAGTCAGAGATTTTATACATGTCGAGCTGCTGCCTTAGTTGTGAAATGGCAATGTCTTTTTCAGAGATGTGACGGTCAGCTTTGTTGATTTCACTTAAAATCTCTGATTTAAGATCTGATGTGTTCTGTCTTATATTCAATTTTGTATTGGACAGACCGCTGCTGATAAGCATTTTATTATAAGCTTCAACTTCAGCCGGGGTAAACTTTTTATTAATAAAAGCAACATCAATAGTCCTGGGATTTAAATGATAATTGATCTTTTTATAAATCACGGTATATCCATTGTTGTCAAATTCCTTCTGTATAAACTGTTCAGCGGTTTTGGTAAACTTTTTTTCATTATAAAGGTTATAAGCCAGGTAAAAGCTTGGTACAATCATGACGATCATTAAAAATGAAATACTGTAGCGAATTCTTTTTTCATATTTATTACCGATAAGCGAAGATGGATACTTAAGATATTTTACAACCAGAAATGTAGCGATACAGATAAAAAAACAGTTAATGGTATAGAGATAGAATGCTCCAAAAAAATAAGAAAAATTAAATGTAGCCAATCCAAATCCTGCAGTGCACAGAGGTGGCATCAGTGCTGTAGCGATGGCAACTCCGGGAATGGGATTTCCTTTCTCTACCCGCGTAATGGCAATGACCCCAACCAGACCTCCAAAAAACGCAATCAATACATCATAAATATTAGGAGATGTCCTTGCCAATAACTCAGACTGGACATCCTTAAAAGGACTTAAATAGAAATAAACTGCAGAAACAAGCAGACTCACCACAGTAGCTATAAGGAGATTTTTAATAGATTTTTTAAGTAAGGGGAAATCATCTGTTCCCAGTGCAAATCCCGCCCCAACAATGGGTCCCATTAAAGGGGAGATGAGCATGGCACCGATAATTACTGCCGTTGAATTTACATTGAGTCCTACTGAAGCTATAATTATAGCACAGGCAAGAATCCAGAGATTTGATCCCCTGAAAGAAATGTTGGACGTAACGTTATCCAGTACTTTATCCTTTTTTTCTTCGCCATTATGGAGATTGATAAAATTTAAAAAAAAATTCATTATATGTTATTTTTCTGTTTGATATATAGATGCTAGTATTGATCTATGATTTGCACTCTACATGGAGCACATCAATGTTTTTCAGTGCCTTTATAATCAAAAATAAGGTTTTTCATTCTTTTTGACTGTAAAGAGATTCGCATTACTAGCTTATTTCCCTTTTTACCTCAGAAATAAATCACGTAAAAGAAAGAGTAGAGTAGCAGGTTTTAAAACAAGCAATAATAATTGAACTCAAATAAATGAATGATATTTTTTATTAAGGTTGTGGATGTTACTGTATTAATTGTATGGCGAATAAATTTTAAGAATGTAAGTCTTTTTTTTAAATGTTTTGAGAAGCAATCTGACACGACCACAGATTCTGTTACAACTTACTATAATTTAGGTACTCTGGTTATTCCTTTTCTTCTGAAATTTGTCAGACTGAATATAGTATCAGCGCTTTTAACATCTATCTAGCTTCTTCGGTATTTATACCAGAAATTATACCAGTTTATAAGTATCAAATTGTTGAGAAAATAATGTGAATTAAAAAGATTAAATAGTATGCAGACTATATTAAGATCCAATGGACTGATTGGCCAGGAGCTTGCCTGAGAAGTAAAACTAAATTTTACTTCAGACATTTGTGTGATCAGCAGACATGCGAAAAAAATAAGCTATACAGATGTGAAATGTTCTCAGCAGATTATAGGATGTTTTTTGTGCCATTGTAGGGAGCGCATCAATCGACAGAGATTGGAGAGATTGAGTTTTATTTCAGGATATTCTTTTTACACAATATATTTTCCCATTTCTGCAAGCATGCCTAGTTCTACACCTGTAGGATCACCACCGGCGATTGCTATATTCTAAAGTCTTTCTGCCATTTTTATATCTTTATTTCTTGCTGCTTGTTCGAGATTGAGCAGTATATGATTTCGTAAGTACAGAGCCTCCTGGATATTTTTCATAGGAAGAGCATATTTCTGTACATTCTCCATTGCAAAAAAGTAGATTCAGTTCCCAGGGCGAGCACTAAATAATCATATCGTAAGTTTCCTGTATCTATCTCTAATACATTGTTTTCAGGATCAACTCCAAGAAGGCTTTCCATGTGAAAATTTACATTTTATATCTAGAAAATAATCTACGGAAAGGATAACTGATATTAGATGCCTGAATAAAAGACGTACCAACTTGGTAAATAAGGGGGAGGAAAACATGGCAATTATTCTTATCAGCCAGAGTGATAAGAAATCTTTTATCATTATTTAATGATTTTATAAGATTTCCTCTTGTGCAATTTTCATTTTGTTTTTTTATTTGGAGCAGATAATATTTGTTAAAGTTAGCAAACGCTATTCTCCTGTATTATTACTTCGATCATAATGAGATTGTTTTTTTTTAATAACAATAAATAAATATGGCTTGTTTTTTGATATTGAAAAAAATAATTTTTACTAAGAGATTCATTACTTAACTTTAAAACTTTTAAGATATGATCATCCGTGAAGACCTTTTATTAGAGTATGGAGGCAAATACGAAACCTATTCTCCTAATGAAATAATTTTTACTGAAGGGAGCCTCCCAAAATTTTATTTTCAGATTGTTAATGGTGTTGTAGAACTTAACAACTACCATCAGGATGGCAAAGAATTTACCCAGAATATTTTGTCTGATGGACAGAGCATTGGAGAGTCACTGCTCTTTAATGAAAAATCTTATCCTATGAATGCTATTGCAAAAACAGAGTGTACCCTTTTAAAAGTACCTCGGGAGGATTTCTTTTCTCTTATTGGTCAAAACAGAAATGTTATGATGGATATGTTTAAATGTATGGCCGACCGGCTCTATTACAAATATTTGATGCTTTTTAATATTTCATCTTCAGACCCTCAATTCAAAATCAAAACAATTATTGATTATTTAAAATCAACCCAGTGCAGCGATAATAACCAAACTTTTCAAATACCCTATACCAGACAACAAATTGCCAATCTTACAGGGCTACGTGTAGAAACGGTAATAAGAACCGTAAAAAAAATGGAGAGCGAGAATATGGTGAAAATAGAAGGTAGAAAAATACTGTACTGACCTCAAAAAGCAATACCGATTTGGAACATTTATTTGTATTTATCCACCATAATAATGTATAAATTGGCTAATCTTTGTTACGATTAACGTAATGATAGGAGAATATACTTAATGTTTGATCTTCCATCTGTATATAGGTATAAGTTCTGCCGGATGATGAAGGAGTATGTGTATTTCAACATTACTCTCATTCTTGTAGCATCTGAAATTTTCCTGATAAACATCAAAAAATGACTTTATTGTGAGTACACAACAGAAGCTGAAATAAGCTACTATAATAAGAAATATATATATATTCATATTGTAGTGAATTGTCGTGAAGAATAAATAAGCATTAATATGAACACGTTGTGTATTTTAAAAACTATATTAATAATCAGTAATAGTAAGCTCAAAAAGCATGAAGAAAATTCTCCATGCTCCTTAAATAAAAAAGGTAAATGCAATGATTATAGGTATATTCGAAAACGGAATTGACCACCTCAAAATCAGGATTCAAATATTCTCTATATGGCTTAACGTATATTTTGAAATGTTTTTTTTTGCTAACTCCCGCTAACCATACTTTTTAATCAATCGCATTTATTACTGGTGTCCTTGGTGCATTTCTTCTTTCTCTGTTTTTTTCCCCTCCGGGACATCAACCGTGAAATCCGCGGTATGCACCTTTCCATCTATTTTAAACTGTACCCACATTCTGTAAGTACCAGAATTTTCAATGTACGTTTCTGAATAGATAGGAAAACGTTCATCTGACACAGGATGAATATGAAGGAATTCTTTATCCTTTTCACTGATCATGACGATATGAGCAGATGCTCCCAGATAAGGCTGCAGATTATTTTCCTGCAACTTCTCTCCACCTTTTTTAACGGATATTTCCAGAGATTGTGTTCTGCTAGTTTTGAAATCATTTCCATTTTCAAGTGTCACTATGTAACCATCAACTTCTGAAACCCAAGGATGAGACACCTTCTGGTTACTTGCTCTATAATTGCCCTGCACGTCAATTTCCTGTCTGTTGACAACCTGCGGCGCGCCACTTGGTTTAAAATCGGCAAATAAAAGGTACTTACCTCCATTAGGAAAGATCTCTGTGATCACATAGGTGCCATCTGCCTGTTCTTCAGGATGGATATGGCGGAACCAGGTTAGATCTTCACTGACTGCCATTAAATGTATTTTCATTTCGTGAGAAATCTCTAACGGTACATTCTGACCTTTTTCTTTGATGGCAAATGTCAATTGTGTTGGTATTCCTGCTTCCTTAGTTTTTGGGAAAGTGCTTAGCTGTACCTGATATTCATTTGAATTCTCCTGATCGGCAGCTTTCAGGTCCATTCCGCATTTTGGACATCGTTCTCCCTGTTGGCCTGTTACTTCAGGATGCATAGGGCAGGTATACACATTTTTATGATCTGTCTGATGGGCATTTTTCATATGCTAATGGGGTTTTACTGATTAATGGATTCTCTTTTTAAGAATCGAGAGGCTCTATTTTAAAGCCTGCTTTTTGAACAGCTTCTATAACTTCCTGTTCGCCAATGCCTTCTGTGGATATGGTAAGTACTTTATCTTTATGATCGATATCTACTTCCCAATTGCAAACGCCTTCGGCATCATTTAGAAATGGAGTTACTTTTGTTAAGCAACCACCACAGTTGATATTAGTCTTGAACTGAAAATTTTGAGTGTTATTTTTTTCCATTGTTTTTAAATTTTAATTGTTTTAATGATACAAAGGTGAGCAAAATAAGGGTGCTGCTTTTTGCGCTATTTTCGATTTGATTTGTAAGATTTACTGATTTACAAAAACCGGACTTCAAACACATATCTGAAGTCCGGCCGTCATTAGTTACTTAAGGGATTTGATGGAAAAAGCAGCAATGATAACAGCAATTGCAGAGACAACAGCTGCTGATAAAAATGCAGTTTGAAACCCTTCGTTAAGGGCAGCAGTATCAGTAGCTCCAGCGATTTTAACAGCATTGGTTTTTGCCGCTGAAATAGCGACTACAATAGCCAGACCCAAAGCTGAACCCACCTGATAACTAGTATTCACCAGCCCGGAAGCAAGTCCTGTTTCTCCAGGCTTGGCACCAGACATTGATGCAATAGTCCCCGGAATATAGGCTAATGACATTCCTAAGGCACCCAGTAGAGAAGCTGGCAGTACATTAACCAGGAATGTTCCATCCGGAGGTATGATACTAAACAGGAGAAGGGAAGCTGTAAGGGCCATCAATCCAGCTATCAGATTGGTTTTAAAACCAAATTTAGCGACCAGTTTGCCTGTAACGCCTACCATCAGAAGCATGATCGCAATGGTCATGGGCAATAATGCCAATCCACTGTTGAAGGCTGAATAATGTAAGGTCTGCTGCAAGTAGAGATTCAGAAAGAACCATAAAGGGATCCACGCTGCCGCCAATAAAGCCATGACCAGGTTACCCGGTGATAGATTGGGAACTTTGAATATACTAAGCGGTACCAAGGGTTCCTTTTTCTGCTTTTGGATCACCAGGAAGATGATCAATAACAGTATGGAAAGGGCCAGCAGTCCAATAGTCTGCATAGATTTCCATCCTGCACCTTCAGCTGATACGATTGCATAAACGGCCAATATCAATGCTGCTGTTGCAAAAATGGCCCCTGTGATATCCACTTTTCCTTTTTGAGTACTTCCTTTAAACAGAAGATTTTTGCTAAAAAGCAACACTGCAATTCCGATAGGAATGTTAATCAGGAATACCCAATGCCATGAAAGCCATTCGGTAATAGCTCCGCCAAGAAAAACTCCCGCAGAACCACCAGCTGCCGCAGACGCACCCCAAAAACCTAATGCTTTATTGAGTTCTTTGGGGTCGGTAAATTTAGAGAGGACCAAAGTAAGCGCTGCCGGAGCGATCAGGGCAGAACCTAAGCCCTGCAAAGCCCTTCCCGTATTCAGTGCTGCTTCTGACCAGGCCACACCTGCCAAAAGAGAGGCACCGGAAAGGATACCAAAACCCCACATAAAAATCTTACGCGGACCAAACAAATCAGACAAACGGCCACCAAGCAGTAAAAAACCGCCGAACAGAATAACATAGGCATTAAAAATCCATTGCAAACCACTTTGAGAATAACCAAGGTCTGCTTTTATGGCAGGCAGGGCCACCCCGATAATTGAGGTATCCATAATTACTATAAATTCTGCTGCGCACAGTAAAAAAAGGGCCGACCAGCGTTTGCTGTATGGGACTGTATGGCCCATGGTCTGTGTTGTATCTGTTATCATTTTTTTTATTATTTATTAGGTTTAATTATAAGCTCAGCAATCCAAGAGCATGTTGCAGCTGTACGTGGAGAATCCGTAGATGATAGACAGCATTCAGGTAGTTGATCTGGGCCTGGGTCAGCGCCAGTTCGGCATCTGTAAGTTCAAGCCTTGAACCCAGGCTGTTCTGAAAACGGGATTCGACCATTTTATGATTTAACTCTGCAGATTTTATCGTTGTTTCATGGATGTCAAGCTGTGTAAGGGCCTCTTTCCATTTGCTGATAATCGTGGCGAGTTCAGTTCTGACCTCATCTTTTAAATCATGGAGCCGTATATCTTCCTGCTGTGCTTTGATCTTTGCCTGACTGATCTGAGACTGTACACGGTTGCCGTTAAAAATAGGGACACTCAGTTCTATGCCCACAAAAGAAGTTTTTGGCCATGCATATTGACTGAATTTAAAATCATCAGCCTGCAGCTGTACCTGATATTGACCTATAAGGGATATCTGTGGCAATAGTTTTGCCTGAGTAGCCTTTAATTTTTTTTCTGTGAGGTGTATCATCAGTTTTTGAATCGTGATATCGTTCCTGTTTTTCTCAGCGATACCAAATGCTTCATCCACCTGTTGAAACTCACTTTGGCTTGTCTCTATACCAAGCTCAAGCGGATCGGTCAATTCAATTTCGACTGGTTCTTTCAATCCGATCAGTCTTTTGAGTTCAATACCGGATACATCGATGCTGTTTTTTAAATAGGATATAGAGGATCTAAGATTTTCCACCGCAATGAAGCTGCTCAAGGTATCTGATTTTAAACCTCTTCCCTGGGCCAGCAGAGAGCGGGAATCTTTTAGTGCCCTGATATTCCGTTCAAGGCTTTGCTCGAATGAACCAAGCTGGCGGTTCATCATCAGTATATCAAGATAGCCTGTAGAAATCTTAAGGGCCACACGGCTTTTCAGATCAGCTGTTTTTACATTCTCGATCTTTTCATTAATCGCTGATACTTTCGTCAGCTGATGTTTGACCGGAGCATAAACAGGCTGATATAAGGATATAAATGTATTATAGGTGTTTTTTCCGCCAACAGCGACATCCTGAACCGGTTTGTCGGTACCTGCAAATGAACCCGGGAGAAAGATAACCTGTCTGTCAAAATACCGGGAATAGGCTGCATTGGCAGAAATGCTGGGCAGCAGGCTGCCCTTTGTTTCTCTGGTCATTTCTTTAGCATGGATCTCTTCCAAAACCTGTATCTGTATGGCTTTATTTCCCTGTTTTGCCATTTCCAGGGCATCGGTTAGAGTCAGTGCTCTTTTCTGTGCATACAATCCATTGACACTTTGGGTCAAAAGCACTGCTGTTGCTATATATAAAATCTTTATTTTCATTTTATCTTCTTTGAATTTTACATCATTATTTTACTCATGGTCTGTCTGGTCTTCGGGATTTTCTTCCACAACAACTTTCTTAAGTTTACTGCTTGATAAATAGGAGTAAACAGCAGGAATGATGAATAGGGTGAGGATTCCCGAAAAGACGAGCCCACCTGCAATGACAATTCCTAATGACTGGCGGCTGTTAACAGTAAGTGCAATGGGCAGTACTCCGAATATCATGGCCAGTGATGTCATCAGAATCGGACGGAAACGCTGTTCTGCAGCTTGTATTGCCGCCTCGTATTTTGAAAGTCCTGTATCTTTCAGATGGTTGGCGAATTCCACAATCAATATTCCGTTTTTGGTGATCAGTCCTACAAGGGTAATGATCCCGATCTGGCTGAATACATTTAAACTTTGCCCGAACCATGACAGACTCAGAATCGCTCCGGTGATGCCCATTGGTACGGTAAGCATGATGATCAGCGGATCACGAAGGCTTCCAAATTGGGCCGCTAAGATCATATAGATAAACAGCAATGCCACAATCAGGGTAAAGCTGATATTACCCTGGCTTTCAGTATAGTCCCTTGACTGACCGGCTAAGGAGCTTTTGAAATTTTCACCCAGAATCTCTTTCTTGATTTTTTCAATTTCCTGTATTCCTTCTGCAAGACTTACTCCGGGTGCCATTGCTGCAGATACGGTAGCTGATGTATATTGATCATACCGGTAAATGGCTGCCGGACTTACGGCTTCTTCCGTGGTGATCAGATTATTCAACGGGATCATCATGCCTGTTGCCGAGCGAACGTAGATCGCACTTAAATCACTTTTATCATTCCTGTTTTCACGATCCAGTTGTCCAATCACTTCGTACTGACGGTCGTTGCGCAGAAAATATCCATAACGCTGTCCGGAGAATGAAAGCTGCAAAGTATGGGCTATTTCTTCCATAGACACTCCCATCAAAGCTGCTTTCTGGCGGTCGATATTAATTTTGACTTCAGGTTTATTGATTTTGAGATCAGCATCAACGAAGAGAAGCTTTTTACTTTGTCGCGCTGCTGTCAGAAATTTTGGAAGTACAGCAGTCAGACTATCCAGGTTCTGTGACTGTAATACATATTGGATAGGCATACCTCCTCCGTATCGGCTCCCAATAGTTGGAGGCAGATAAGGAAACAGAAGAAACCCTCTGAATTTCCCGGAAGCAGCTCCATATTGGCTATAGAGATCCTGAATGCTGGATTTCCGTTCTTTAGGATTTTTGAGATAGATACTTTGTACAGCCACATTGACAGGGGCAGGAGCTGGAATAAATGAAATAGCAACCATCGAATACGTCTGATAAAGACCGTCGGTGGAATCGTTGACATATTTCCCAACCTCAGTCATATGTTTTTTCATATAGTCGAAAGAAACGCCTTCGGGAGCAACAGCAATGAGGCTCATATTGGAACGGTCTTCTATGGGAGCCAATTCTGACGGAAGTTTTTCGCCGACAAAATAGATCAGTGAGGTCGTGCCCGCAAGGAAAACCCAGGCCATCCATCTGGCGCGCATAAAGGCTTTTAACAAAAAGGCATATCCATTATTTAAACGGACAAAGAATGGCTCGGTAACACGGTAAAACCAATTCGGTCTTTCTTTTTTCTTCAGAAAATAAGCACTCAACATGGGAGTAAGCGTTAATGCCACTAAAGCAGAGACGAGTACTGAGCCGGATACTACAATGGCAAATTCCTTGAAAAGCTGTCCGCTGATACCACCCATAAAAACAATAGGCAGAAATACTGCGGCCAGCGTAATGGTAGTGGAAATAACAGCAAAATAAATCTCCTTAGAACCTATGAATGCTGCCTGTATCGGCGACATACCTTCTTCAATTTTTTTATAGATATTTTCAAGGACAACAATGGCATCATCCACCACGAGTCCTATGGAAAGGACCAGTCCCAGAAGAGTCAGTATATTGATGGAAAAATCAGCCACATACATGATGAAAAATGCGGAAAGAATCGAAACGGGAATGGCAATCACCGGAATCAGGGTGGACCGCCAGTCTCTAAGAAATAGAAAGATGATCAATACCACCAGTCCGAAAGCAATAAAGAGCGTTTCTTCTACCTCCTTGATAGATTCCCGCACAGATTGAGTAAAGTCGAAGCCCACAATCAGACGGTATTCAGAGGGGATTTCCTTTCGAAGCTGATCCAGACGTTTATAAAACTCATCTACCACTTCAATTGCATTAGCCCCACGCTGTATCTGAATAGCCACACCTATACCCACACGGTTAAGGTTTCCTGTTTCGTTGATAATAGCCGTACGTTCGTTGACTTCTCCCAATTCGACTGAGCCGATATCTTTCAGTTTGATTACGGTACTTCCTACTTGCTTAATGAGCATTTCCTCAAAATCTTTTACAGAAGTAAGACGTCCCATGGTACGGATACTTAGTTCGCTGTTCGTTCCGTCTATCCGTCCTGCGGGCAGGTCAATATTTTCCCTTGCTAATGCTTGGCGGATATCTGCGGGAGTAAGCTGATAGGCTGCCAGTTTAGCAGGTTCAAAACGAAGGCGCATCGCGTATTTATGCTCTCCTACAATGGATACGTTATTAATGCCGGGAATCGATTGAATTCTGTCTTTGATGGTAGTAGAGGCGAGGTGGCTAACCTCTTTGATGTCCTTGGTGTCACTTTCCACTTCAAGGAATGCTACCAGATTGTCCGGTGATGATGTTTTTTGAACGATTGGAGGATCCACATCGACGGGAAGCTGTTTCCTGGATTTAGCCACTTTATCTCTAACATCATTGAGGGCATCTTCAATGTCTATTTCCCGGTTGAATTCTATTGAAATAACACTTGCCTGTTCTCTCGATTCGGAAGATATGGTCCGTATGCCATTGGCTTCGGCAATCGATTCTTCCATTGGTTTGGTAATCTTGGATGCGATTACTTCGGGGCTTGCTCCGGGATAAAAAGTAACGACCGAAATGACAGGTGGCTCCGTCAACGGAAATTCCCGAATCCCTAATTCTTTCCATCCTATGATCCCTAAAATAACGATAAGGAGCGAAAATACACCGGCCAAAACCGGTTTTTTTATACTTAAAGCTGATATGCTCATAATGCTAAGATTTGAAATTGATTATTTAGAGACCACTGCTTTTACAGGAGTGCCGTCTCCTAAGCGCAGCATATTGGAAACAATAATACTGTCCCCTGTAGCAATACCGGATGTAATAACAGCGTCTGTTTCTGTCCTGTTGCTAATAGTGATGGGCCTGGGTTTTGCTACGCCATTCTTTATGACAAATACGGTATAGCCTTTTTCACCTGGAGCAAGAGCTTCAGTGGGGATCATAATACCGGTAGCTCCTTTATCGGAAACATGGAAATAGACTTTAGCAGAAAGTCCTGCACGAAATTTTCCACCCATATTTTGGGTAATTGCCTGTACCTGTAAGCTTCTGCTTTCGGCATCAAGTCCCGGCTCTGTTGCGATAATAGTTGCTGAATATTCCTGATCAGAAAGCTCAGCCGTAAACCGTATTTGGCCTCCTGCGTGTATCAATGGCAGGTATTTTTCAGGAACAGAGAAATTGATTTTAATGCTGCTTTGATCCTGTAAGGTAACCAACCCGATACCAGGTGTTACATAAGCACCCAGATGTACTTTTGAAATCCCGATTTTTCCCGAAAAGGGAGCATGGATGACCGTTTTAGCCAAATCTACCCTAAGCAGCTCCTGCTGTGCAGTTAAAGATTGAAAACGCATAACCGCCTCGTCGTATTCCTGGGGCCTTACCGTTTCAGTTTTTAATAGATTGCTCAACCTGTTTTTACTTAGCTGGGCCAGCTTAAGTTCTGCCCCGATCTGCTTTAAACGGGATCTGATATCAGCATCGTTCAGCTTGTAAAGAACAGCTCCCTGACGGACATAACTGCCGTCTTTAAAAGCTACCTGAGTAATCTTTTGCGGCAGTTCGCTCACAATTGAAACCTCACGATAAGGCATCATAGTTCCCACTACAGCTTCCTCCTGATTGATTTGCTGCTGCTGCGCGATTATAATGTCTACCGGTAATTTGCTGGTGTCTGCCTGAGCTGTTGCTGCTTTTTCAGGTGCTTTTTTTTCTTTGTTTTCACAACCAATCAACAGGATGCCTAGCATGGGAATTAAAACCCACAATCTTTGTGTACTGTATTTGTATAACATGACTTTTTTTTTAATCCAACTAATTGTTAAATTTTAAGGTCAAAATTACCTACAGACCCTGTAGTGCCTTCTACACAATTACAGATAAGATTTGCGGAATTTATCTTGTCATATCCTAAGATGTGAGTAAATAAATCTATACCGAACAGCATTAAAAAGCGAAGCCCATCAATTAACAGGGCTTCGCTTAAAATGATACTCGTGGTAGATTTGTCATCTGTATGAGAAAAAGTGGAATCAGGTTGTCAGGAAGGTGGATCATCAGGAGACTGTTCCTGTATAATGGTCATTTTATCAAGTCTGATCTGTTTGTAGTAAGAAGATGTAAAACCGGTATATTTTTTTAACTGGTTAGAAAGATGTGCCGGGCTGCTATATCCTAAGGCATATGCAATTTCGGACATCGATTGATTAGTATACACAAGAAGTTCTTTTACTTTTTCTATTTTTCTTGAAATGATGAATCTTTCCAGAGTACATCCCTCAGAGGATGAGAACAGCGAGCTTAATGAATCATAATCTTTATGAAGTTCGTTGCTGAGAAGTGCAGAAAATTTCACAGGGTTACCAGTGTATAATTGTTGTTGAATACCTTTTTCAACAGTATCTTTGATCTGATCTATTGTCTTTTGATTCTTACTGTAGAAAAGATCGAACCCATTTTTTTTCAGCATGGCTTTGATCACTTTCTCATCAATGGCTGTCTGATCTGTTTCTTTTAGAATGACCTCACCTAAACGTATTTCTGACAGTTCAAGACCCAGCTTTGGAAACTCCTGAGCCAGAACAAAAATGCACCTGTTGCATACCATCCCTTTGATTAATAATTTCATGGAGTATAAAATATTTAGTATTCATATTGTTACCACTCCAAAAGTCTGTTTTTATGAATAATAAAATGTTATGGTATTACTTGTTTGATTTATGATATTTTATGAATCATGGGAATTTATTCAACATTAAAAATAGCAGACTAAACAGAGAAAGTAATCGTATGTGGGTCACAATACAGAATGATAGATATAAAAACGGTGACCCGGAAATGATGGGCCGCCGTAATGTAAAAATTCTAAAACTTTTTTTGTAATCAATTTATTTTTTTTAGCTTGTCAGAAGGATGATTATAGTCGGGGAGGCTTGTTACCCTTACCGTATCTATTCCTTCCAGTGACCATGTAATGGGTAACATGGTCATATAACCACATTTAGGACAAGTATCACCTTCTGAGCCAATCATTTCTTTGTGTGAGGGGCAGCCTGTTATAAATTTTCCATTTTTATCGAGGGCCTGTCCAAGCTCGTTTTCATACTTGTTGATTTTTTTGGTAGTCTCTTTATTTTCTAATGCTTTAGTGTGATGATGTCCGTCACCCTCGCCAAGAGAATGCGTATTTTTTTCTTTTTTATCACTGCTACCACAGGAGGAGGCAAGTACGGCGATTAAAGTAAATAGAATGATCTTAATCGTATTGATTTTCATTTGAATAGTATTAATTGGGTTAAAATTCCGGTCTTCTTTACATTATTTTTTCCATTTAAGGCGTAAGCTGTTAATGACCACGCTTACACTGCTTAGTGCCATGGCAGCTCCTGCAATCATTGGGTTGAGTAAGAATCCATTGATGGGAAAAAGAATCCCTGCTGCCAGCGGTATACCCACAAGATTGTAGATAAATGCCCAGAACAGGTTTTGTTTAATGGTGGCTACGGTTTGCTTGGATAAGCGTATAGCTTGTGGTATTTTTGTTAAATCGGATGAGATAATGGTCATTTTGGCTACATCCATAGCAATATCGCTGCCTTTACCCATTGCAATACTTACATCAGCGGTAGCCAGTGCGGTACTGTCATTAATACCATCACCTACCATTGCTACTACTTTTCCCCGCTGTTGCAGTTTTTTCACAAAATCAGCTTTGTGCTGAGGCAGTACTTCTGCCTGATAGTGGAGTATACCTGTTTGTTCGGCAATAGCTTTGGCAGTAGCTTCGTTGTCGCCGGTAAGCATATACAGTTCAATTCCCATTTTCTGCATTTCTTTAATGGCTTGCACTGATGTTTCTTTGATCTTGTCAGAAATAGCAATCACAGAAAGTGCATGTGTGCTGTTCCCGAACCAGATCACAGTTCTGGACTGTCGGCCCCATTCATCAGCCTGCTGTTGCAGTTGATCACCAATAGTAATATTATTTTCTGCCAGCAGCTTTTTATTACCTACAAAATAAGTTTCGTTATTGTGGTCTGCTTTAGCTCCTTTACCGGTAATACTGTCGAACATTGATATCGGAGTCACTGGAATTCCTTCCAAATGTTTTACCACGGCTTCTGCCAATGGATGCTCAGACTGTTTTTCAATACTCAGTAAGATATCTTTGGCTGTATCTTCATTGTTCAGCCATTGAATACCGGTTACCTGAGGTCTTCCTTCCGTGATCGTTCCTGTTTTGTCTAAAACGACAGCTGTTACTTTCTTAGCGAGTTCAAGACTTTCCGCATCTTTAATCAGAATACCTTTTTCAGCCCCTTTACCAACACCGACCATAATAGCGGTAGGGGTTGCTAATCCCAATGCACACGGACAGGCGATAACCAATACGGTAACGGCGGCTAAAAGTCCCTGAACCACTCCATTATTTCCCCCTAAAACGATCCATAATAAGAAAGTGACAATAGCAATGCTGATGACTACGGGAACAAATATACCTGCAATTTTGTCGACCAGCTTCTGTACCGGGGCTTTGCTTCCCTGGGCATCCTGTACCATTTTAATGATTTGGGCCAGCATGGTTTCTTTACCTACTTTGACTGCTATAAACTGAAAACTTCCCTTTTGATTGATAGTGCCGGCAAATACTTTTTCGTTTTCAGTTTTCAGTACAGGAACAGGTTCTCCACTCAACATGCTTTCATCTACATAAGAGTTACCTGATTTCACCATGCCGTCTACCGCAATTTTTTCACCTGGTTTTACCAGTAATACATCTCCGGCTTGGACCTGCTCAATAGGAGTTTGTTTTTCATTCCCATCGGGGAGTATGATGGTTACAGTCTTAGGTTGCAGGCCCATCAGTTTTTTAATGGCTGATGAGGTATTGCCTTTTGCTTTTTCTTCCAATAATTTACCCAGAAGGATGAATGCAATAACCACGGCTGCTGCTTCAAAATAAACGTGTGCATGCAACCCGCGCCGATGCCAGAAATCAGGGAAAACCATATTGAATACACTGAAAAGGTAGGCAATCCCTGTGCTAAGAGCTACCAAGGTGTCCATATTGGCAGAACGATGTTTGGTCTGCTTCCATGCATTGATGAAAAAGTCTTTCCCTAGCCAGAGAACAACAGGAGTAGAAAAGAACCACATTATTTCATTGGCATAAGGAATATTCATAAAGAACATACCGATAGTGACTACAGGTAAAGACAGGAGAACCGCCCAGATGGTTTTATTTTTAAGCTTTTTGAATTTCTCGGCGTGGATTGCTTCTAAAGATTCCTGCTGCTGGTTTTCGTCCACAATGAGCAAATCGTATCCCACAGACTGAAGAGCTTTCTGCAGCCTGGAAGCATCCGTCATATTGGGAAGATATTCTACCGTCAGATTTCCTGTTGCGAAGTTTACTGAGGCGTCAATGACCCCTGATTCATACTTTGCAATACTTTCTGCACTGCCGGCACAGGATGCGCAGGTCATACCCAAAACAGGGAAGGAGTTTTTAACTGTTGGAACACCATAGCCTAGATCTTTAACGGCTTTAACGGCTTTGAAAACTACTTCGTTGTCTGTTACCGTAATGGCCGCCCTGCGGTTATTCAGCTCTACTTTTTGGGTTTCAATGCCCTGGATCTGTGTGAGCCCTTTTTCTACGATCAGTGCACAGTGTTCACTTTCAACGTCTTCCAGAGGGATGTAAATGGTTTCCCGAATGGTATTTGTAGCCATATTTTGCTTGTTATTATCTACCTGCAAAGTTGGCGACAAGATCTTTGAATGCGATTGTGGAATTATGGATTTGATTTGTAAGATTTACTTACACTGATCCAATGGTTTTCTTTTTTCTTCCCGGATCTGTTTGAAATGGCTTGGTGTGAGTCCTGTTACTTTTTTGAACTGGTTACTTAAATAGGCAACACTTGAATAGTTTAAACGCAAGGCGATTTCACTTAATGAAAGTTCATCATAGACTAATAGCTCTTTTATCTTTTCAATCTTCTGGGCAATAAAATATTTTTCAATTGTTGTTCCTTCCACCTCAGAAAACAGGTTGGAAAGGTAGTTGTAGTCGTGATTCAGCTGGTCACTCAGCAAGTCAGAAAGATTCTTTTTTGTATCATTATCCTGATGATGAACCAGATCAATGATAATATTTTTTATTTTTTCAATAATTCTGCTCTTTTTATCATCAATTACTTCAAAACCTAAAGGGATAAGTACTGCTTCCAGTAATTTTTTATCTTCAGCGCTGAGCTCTCTGGTAAGGGTAACCTCACCCAGCTTAATATGGGTAAAGTCCAAACCGATTTTTTCGAGCTCATTCTGAATCACCATGATACAACGGTTGCAAACCATGTTTTTAATGAATAATATACTCATAGCCCTGTTAGCTTAATTTTAAATATTGAGCGACAAATTTATAATTAAAAAACAATTATTCATGCATGATCAAATGTTGCCGACACTTGTTTGAATAAATAATCCAAAGTAAAGCAGTATTCAAAGATTGGATAGTAAGACGATCTCCGGCAGTTAAGGCTCCAACTACTCCATGAAAAAATAACCAATAAAATTACTGTTAGTACTAACAGTGACGAGCAGGAATGGCTTAGAAGAAAATCAGTTCGGCGAATAATGGAGATCTCACCTGCTACACTTCAAAACATCCGCACAGCAGGCAAAATCCGTTTCAGAAAAAGTGATGGGATCGGATTATTACAGCAGAGCTGATTTATTAAAATTATTCGAAGATGAAAGCAAATAATTCAAAGCAGTGGCAAATAAACATATCTGATGATATCACATTTTCTTTTTGGGCTCTTTAAAGAGAATGTTGGCCCATAACTATTTTCTAGCATAATTCAACAATTTTTAAATGTTAGTAATATCGAATTAATGCTCTCTAAAGCCAAATTGTTAACTTATTTAATCATTTGTTTTACAATTATTTAGATCTGAATCTGTGGAAGTTTTTTTTGAAATAAAAAAGTGTCATGAAATTGCCACATTGTTTTTGAGTGTTTTTGAAGCATTTTTTGAGTTGTACTCTTACTGCATGGTTTCTCGGTTAACCCTTACAATCGTAAAACATTCTATGACAGTAATGAAATCAGTTATCTTGGCTATCCTTCTTTTCAGCTTTAGCACAGGATGTTTTAAAACAGCCCTATATCTAATTTTTTGAAAAGATTATAGGTAATATCTCACTAACAGTGTAAATGGCAGGACATTTCCTTAAAAAACACAGTGAAATTTAATCCTTGATAATCTTTATACATTCTCCATCAATACACAGCAAATAAACACTTTTTTCGAGTGCCTGCATATTTAGATTTAAATTGCCTTTACCTTTTGTAACAGTAATTTTTGATGTAATATCACGGCCTGCCATATTCAATATTTTAATATTTTCAGTATTCCCTTTCTTTAAAGTAATATACAGATTTTCTTTGACAGGGTTCGGATAAACAGTAAAGGTTTCCGGATTTTTCACGGTTTCCATATCCTGGATTTTTAAAAATGTTTCCGGAACAAGGCTTGTCTGAATAGTGTTTCCGTTGATAGTATTAAAAGTCACTTCCGTTTTATTTCCTGTTATTAAAGTTGTAATATTATTCATCGGATTTTCCAGCTTCCACTTTCCTGTCAGTGTCAGTTTTACAGGATTTACCTGAGGTACACGGTAGAGACGGGAAGCTGTTCCTGTGACCTGTGAATAGGTATAGGACTCATTATCATTCAAAAGACCCAGATTAGGATTGGTAAGGCTCACTTTAAGCCTATTTCCGGCGTTAGTACTCTGGGTCATCACAACAGACGGTTTATCCACAGAAACTACTACATCTGACTGGAAAACAGATGCTGCATCAAAAATCACATAATTAT
The DNA here is from genome assembly GCF_900128945.1 of Chryseobacterium sp. OV279. Lineage (GTDB taxonomy): Bacteria > Bacteroidota > Bacteroidia > Flavobacteriales > Weeksellaceae > Chryseobacterium. Next base: position 212,328 of record NZ_FQUD01000003.1, read on the forward strand.
AGATCTGATCCTGTACAAATTTAACAACATGTGCCTGGTTATTCTGTTGGATAACGTCGAAATAATCTGCCAGATGATCTGCAAAATCCTGTGTTCCGGCAGTTCCTCCCTGAAGCATAATTCCATAACGATATCTACCCGAAGCAGTTGCTGTTCCGTGATCTATATAAGCTGTTGCGTAGTTCCCTTGTGTGCCTGCTGTATTGGACTGATTGCTCGACTGCTGGGCACTTCTTTTGATCACCACTGAACCGGTATAGGATCCGGAAGGAATAACAAAACCATTACCCACAGCATCTGTAGCCCATATACTTCCTGTGTTTTGTGAAAAATTTACATTTAGTCCCGTGTGAGTTGTACCATTGATGACTGTGGCAGTAGAGGCATCAGGCAGTCCGGTCTGGAAAACAGTGGTATGTACTGGGCGTGTTCCTCCGGTGTCTTTAATATCAGAACCTAAGCTTAACGCTTTATCTTTGAAGAAAAATACGGTCTTTAAGGCAGTCATTCCCGTGGCAGAATTGATATCCTTATAATCCATCGCAAAAACTCCATTATCATCCAGAGAAGCGTGGGCAAGAAAATTTCGGCCATTAAATTCTCTGCTGGCTCCTGATGTAAGCTCGTTCATGGGAACAAATGCAGCAGTAACTCCCGGTATATGCGTCCAGTCCCAGCCGTCATCTGTCAGTCCACCCTGAGCATTCGCGACTCCCAAACCATTGGAAAGGCGTGTTTTGGGAGAACCTGCAGATAAAATTTCCATGGCCCCGGCTGAAGTATATCTTCCAAAAAGATTCTCTGATGCACTGTTTTCATAATGCCAGATATGTTTACTGGTTCCTTTTACAGAAATCTGATAACCATTATACTTATGGATACTCAATCCGCCATAAGGAAGTCCAAAATGTCCTTGTGTAATGGGAACATCAGGAGTGAGTGTCGTATTGATATTGACCGCAATCTGTCCAGCCATGACGGGATTTTTAACACTTAGATTCCTGCTAAATCCCGACTGAGGCATCGTATAGATTCTTTTAAAAAACTTTCCGGCATCGGCATTAGCAACAGGATCTGCTGCATATAATAAGGCAAATGCATATCGGTAGTCCAACAGAGGGGTTGTAGAATTAGGAAATCGTCCGGCCAGCCCTCGTGGCATTTCAAAATCTGCACTGAATTTCTGATAAGCCATCAAAGCTTTTTTCAGATGAGTCTGAGAAACGGGCTTCAATTCATAGGCAGAACCTTTAAGAATATAGTTCATGATCGCCATAGAAAAAAGGGCATCTCCACCATAACTGTTGGCATAAGCACCTCTGTGGTGATAAGTGGTAAAGTCTGGTTTTATAAAATCTGCCCATCCGTTTCCAATCAAAAGGGCATTATCGGTGAAATTAATAAGAAACTCCATATTTGCCAATTTATCAGTATCAGTATCTTCCTGTCCCAGAACGTAGCATAAACGGGTTTCTATCAATGCTCTCACGACATCGGTATTAAAACCAGGGTTTGTAAAATGAAAGTTTGGATTATCCGGATCCAAAAAAGAAGTGAGATTACCCAGAACACCCATATGGTGAGAAAATTCTCCAGTCTGCGCTAATTCTTCTTTCATTAAAAGAACACAGGCGGCATAGGTAAAACATCGCAGCCCGAAACCAGAATTATTGATATTAACCGTTTCCTGCGAGGCATTTAAACTAAAATTAAAATCGGTGGTACTGTTGATCCCTTTGTCTTTTATGTATTTGAAAACCTTTAAAATCAAGTTCTTCAGGGCAGTGCTGTGGTATTTTGGATTTGAAGGCAGCCCGTTGATTACAGGCCCTTTTAAATGGTAGGCCATTACAAGATAAAACAAGTGATTGTTGACCAATGTTACCATTGCTCCATTATCAGTTCCATTAGTCATATTCCAGGCAGATTCGGGAGCATTAAAATTATAATTATTTACCACATTGGTTTCAGCTGTATTCCCAAATAGGATATATCTGTCGTATAAGCCTTTTACGCTTGAGTTAGAATACGTAGTGATCGTGTTATCTGTAAGCCAGCTGATATATTTAGTCTTTATATTATTCACTTCATGAAGTTGCCCATTCAAAAACGAAAAAGAAAGCAGTATACACGAAAATAAAACAGATTTCAACATATATTGAGTATTATAGTTTAAACAAAGATATATTTTAATGATAATTAAAAAAAAATTGTATTTAACATACAAGCAAGTTGGCCTACTATTCAATTTTAAAATTTTGTGTCGGCTCTCGAAACGGAATATAAATTTTTATGTCTTCAAAAGGAAATGGACTTTCTCTTAGGGAGTATTTGTTAGTTTAAAGTTATAATAAAAGTTGATTTCCATAAAAAATTTCTGAGCTTTGAGACTCAAAAATTTTCCAGAACAACTTTTTTTTAGCGTTTTATTATTTCTTTAAAGTAATTCCGTTTTCTGAGTTGCAGTGTTTTCCCTTTTATTTTCCTGCGTTCCCGGAGTATTTCATCGCTTCTTCCAAAATATACATCAGCAGGAGTTAGATTTTGCAGAGACTCATGATACCGCTGATTATTATAACGGTTTACAAATTCCTCCAGTGCTTTTTCCAATTCTTCAGGGCTGTAATAAAAATGAAGTTTTACCAAATTTTTCATCGTTCGGTTGTACCGCTCGATCTTTCCCTGGGTCTGCGGATGAGCAGGTTTTCCATGAAGCTGATTGATTTGATACTTTTTCAGCAGATAGTCTTTCAATTCAGAAGATACGTAGCAGGAGAAATTATCAGATAAAAGTTTAGGAATCTGTCCTTTTTTAAGCCCTGACTTTATTACAGCTGAATCTACCGTTCTTTTTACATCATTCACTTTCATGTTTCTACAGAGTTAGTGGTGAACAATATAACGGCTGTAATCATCTAGAATGGTATAATCTTAAAATAAGTGAAATCTGTTTGCCACATCTCATGTACAAAATTGGTCTTATCTTTACATTCATCAGCAGCTGAGAGCAGGATATGAGAGGGAGCAGTGATCAGACCCCGTTTTTTCAAAATTCTGTACACGCTTGATTCTGAAATAAAAACACCCTTTTCATCAGTCATTTTGTAGGCCCGTTCCCGACTGGAAAGTCCGGGATGTTCCAATGCGATCTCTACCACAAGGTTTTTTTGTTTCTCAGGAATGCTGTTCCATTATTTTCTGTTAAAAGAAGGGGAGGAAAAAAATCCTTCATATCCTTTTTTCAGATACAGATTGTACCAATTGTAAAAGGTGCTCCTATGGATGCCGAGTTCCCTCAAAGTCTTATTAACACCTATTTCACTGCGCGTAACGAGTTCTATCATCTCTAATTTTTCACCGGCGGATAACCTCATATATCTTCTATATTTCTGGGTTAGTCCAACATGTCCAAGCTTTTTTTACAATATCATACCGTAAAACGAGATCTGCAACCATTTCCTTAAGCTTCTTATTTTCTTCACGAAGCTGGCTGACCTCATCAGAAGTAGCCTCACGAACCACATCTCCGGAAAGGCGTTTCTTACCGGCTTCAAGAAATTCTTTGTTCCATTTGTAAAATGTGGATTCCTGAATGCCATGCTTACGACACAGCTCTGCTACAGAGGTCTCTGCACGAAGGGCTTCCATTACAATGAGGATCTTTTGGTCGGCAGTGAAGATTCTTCTGGTTTTTTCTCCTGATCTCTTTAATGTAGGTTTCAGGAGTTGGTTTTTTCCTGGTGTTCATAATATCAAATTTAAAAATTAATCTCTTATGAAAAACTCCTTAAGTGAGAGCCTAAATCAGTACACTTTTTGCTGACGATTTACAGATATGTAAACTACATTTTAGCAAACATTTCGACTCATAAGATGTGTGAAAATCCTTTTAGTGAAACACTGAGTTTCCGCCAATTTGAATTTCAACTTAGCATTTAATTTGCCTAAATATCTGATATGTCATATCTTTGAATAGACTAATCGAGGTTTGTGCACAGTAGTCCCCGATTTGTCCCCTATATTGCTAAAAGTATTGATAATAAAAGAGTTTCAGTTTCTGAGTGGGAAAGTTAAATTTGGTTTTAAATATTGTTGAATATGTTTTATATTTACAGCTAAAAATTAAAGCGTTCTTTGGTTCAAGTTGTAAGAATTTTGCAGAAATAATATATTTTGTTATCTGGGTCTATGTTATAAAAATTGTGGCAATTTCATGGCACTTTAAGATTCATTTAATAAAAATAGCTTAAATAGGGCATTTACAAGAGGGGTTCGAATCCCTCTCTCTCCGCTAAGAGGGGTTTCTTCAAGAAGCCCCTCTTTTTTTTTGTCTAAAATAAGCAATCCTTTTTGGGCAATGTTTCAAACTTAGAGATTTGATAATTTTCACAGCTAATAAGCTGAATATCAATTAAAATAAAAACTTTAAATTTATAATTTAAGAGCAGGTTATCCTGCTCTTGTTTATTTTAGCGGATAAAAAACATCCTAAATGACTGAGGATCATTCTTAGTGTATCAAAGTTCGTGATACGGGGATTTGCAAAAACTGCAGTTCAGGAAATATACAAACAAAAATCTTTTTCGTAACCCATGACATACAGTTGTCACAATCTTGTTTTAGTTTTGTAGTGTAATAGGCAAAAATCGTCAAAATGAACGTATTAGAAAACTACTATGAACAACACGAAGAGCCAACAAAAAGTTGTCTGCTGGCTCTTCGTGCTATTATTTTAAATCAAGATAAGGATATTGCTGCGGCATGGAAATACGGTATGCCGTTTTTTTGTTACAAAGGGAAAATGTTCTGTTATTTATGGGTGCACAAAAAATATAAACAGCCTTATATTGGTATTGTTGAAGGTAAACATTTTAGCGAGCCGTTTCTTTTGCAGGAAGATCGCTCCCGAATGAAAATCATGCTTTTTGATGCAAACGAAGATCTGCCTATTCAGAAAATTGAAGCTATTTTACAGAAAGCGGTTGATCTTTATAAAACAGGAGTTGTACAACTAAAAACAGGCTAATAAAAAAGGTTAATATACACTGTACAGACCGTTTTGTTTTCAAAAAGAAATTATCTTAAACAAGACCAAATCTATTGAAAATGAACAGTCTGTAGAAAACCACTCCAATAACAGGTTAAAATAAAACTAATATATTAGCAACTATAAAATCTTTAAATAACGAATATGAAAACAAGGATATTTTTAGCTGGTTTGGTTACGGCCTTTATCATTGCTGCATGCAGCGAGAATAAAAGAAACGCGTCTGAAGTGCCTGCAGGAGACACTGTAAAAACAACCTTAGATCCTGCTCCGAAAACTAATAAGTTCAATCTTGAAAATGTTCCTGTTTCTGATAAAGAACTGGGTAGTTTTCCTTACATAGTCTTACCACAGGGCTATGCCAATGTCAGTCAAAACCCGATATCAGATATGGACAAAGCTTACTTTTGGTCCGGAGATCATTTCGAGCAGCCTGAAGGAAAAGTATTTTTCAGCAGGGTAAAAGCTGAAGAAGGCAAAGTTTTTTCAGAATCCGAATTGCTTAAAGGTTTAGGCGAGTCGATTGCTTCCCTTGGAGGCGTGAAAATCAGCGAAGGAAAAATTCCTGCAGATATTGCTGATGGAATTGATGAGGGTAATAAGGTAAAGTATGTAAGTGGATATGGTTTTATCGGATATGCTGTTACTACAACATATCTGATCCGCCGCAGCGATAGAAATATCTGGATACAGATGACACCTACCGATGATGGTGCTTCAATAGGATGGATGATTCTAGAGACAAAGCCGCAGAATTGAGTTGAAGGGCTCAATAGAAATGGGGCTGCCATTCTATAGCTTTATATACTTTGCGGAAGATGGAACCTTTGTAACATGAAATTTTGTCCTTTCGAAAACTGCGCAGAGTCCAGTAGTTCTTAAATGCGCAAAATGGAAATAAAAAATGGATCAATTTCAAAACTTGGGGACCATACAAAACATTTTAACCAACAAATCCTGTATCAAATCATACATGATCGTTTTAAGAACTCCCGCTGCAAACAGTAACGGTTACCCGAGTATGTGCTCTTCCTTCAGATAAAAGGCCTCTAGCCGGAGCTTTTCCATTAGTTCGTTTCTTACCTTATTATTTTCTGGTCTTACCACTTATATAGGCTTCGTCAATTTGTGTTTTGCTTCCGAATTCCACAGGAATTTTGTTCCTGAAGCTATGCCTGATTCAGTTCAGCATAAACCAAGCCGTTTTGGAAAATCCTGAAAGACTCTACAACCTTGACCAATTTACGACCATACTATAGTCATCTTCTTTTCAACAGGTCTCAATCAAATAATTCGGAAATTAGTAAAAGTAATTTTTCCGATCGGTAAATATTTTTTGAAAAAGAATGTAATTTTATTGTTTATCAATAAATATTTGCTATTTTTACAATGTTGAATTAAATTTTTAAAATCATGTATAAAACAAACACCTTCATATTTAAGGGCTTGCACATTTTGGCTTGGATCATTTTTGTAGCCTTGTGCATAGAAGCAGGAGGCTTAATAGTAAATTTCTTTTTCAGCCTGTATAAGCCCGGATTTATCCAAAATCTTTATCAAAAGTTGGATATAACTGAGATGTATAAAGACAGTAAATCAGCCTTTTTCGTTATCTACAGTTTTATCATATTCATTTCAGTTTTAAAAGCCTACCTGTTTTACATAGTCATCAGGCTAATGCACAAAATGGATTTGTCAAAACCTTTCAACACTTTTGTTGCAAAGCATATCTCGCTAATCAGTTATTGCACGATATTGATTGGGTTGGTAAGCTACATTGCAAGGCAGGTAACGGACGGTGTAGTGCATCAAAGAATGGTTGCTGACAACCTGAATAAATTTTGGGAAGACAGTCAGGCATTTGTTTTAATGGGAGCGGTGATTTATATTATTGCAACCATTTTCAAAAAAGGAGTTGAGATTCAAAATGAAAACGATTTAACTGTATAAACTATGCCGATTATTGTAAACTTAGATGTAATGATGGCAAAGCGTAAAATATCGCTTAACGAGCTATCAGAAAAAGTAGAGCTAACGCTTTCCAACCTTTCCATTTTAAAAACGGGAAAAGCAAAAGCTATACGGTTTAGTACTTTAGAAGCTATTTGTAAGGCTTTAAATTGCCAACCCGCTGATATTCTTGAATTTGTAGATGAAACATAAAAATAATTTATGAAAACAATATTGATATCGTCAGTTTTACTACTTCTCTCCTTGTGCGTAAATGCACAAAATGAGAGAAGTGTCACAATAGGTAAAAAAGAAATCATTTATTCCAAAGCGCTAAATGAAAACAGAACAATTTGGGTTTACACACCAAATATCACTTCCCAAAATACAAGCCCTGATAAGAGATACCCTGTATTATACTTATTAGACGGTGGTGCTCATTTCTATTCGACGGTTGGCATCATCCAACAACTTAGTCAAGCCAATGGAAATGGCGTATTGCCTGAAATGATCGTGGTTGCTATTGAAAACACAAACAGATTAAGGGACCTTGTGCCTTCTGCCGATTTCAGCAAAACCAATCCGTTTGTTAGCTTCCTTTCCTCTGAACTCATACCCCACATAGATAAAAACTACAATACCGCACCTTATAAAATGCTGGTGGGACATTCATTGGCCGGGCTTACGGCAATTGATATACTTGCCGACTTTCCCCAATTATTTAATGCCTGCATCGCAATAGATCCAAGTATGTGGTATGATCAGGAAAAATATTTGCATCATATTATTTCTCAATTTGCCAAGCTCAATATGAATGGCAAGAGGCTCTTTGTTGGAATAGCCAACACTATGCCCGGAGGGATGGCGATATCACAACTTAAAAATGATAAAACAGATGAAACACAACATATCCGTTCTATTTTTAAATTTGATGAATTTGTGAAGCATAACAATTATGGCTTATTGTACGTTCAAAATTTTTACCGGGCAGAAAGGCACAACACCGTTCCTCTATTAAGTACATACGATGGATTGCGTTTTATTTTTGATTATTACTTTTTTGATGCCAATGAAAAGGATTTTACAGATCCTACAGCCCAGATCGCTTCAAAACTACAAACTCACTATGCTAAAGTGTCAAAAGAAATGGGATATAAAAATGCAGCGCCTGAAGCATTCATCAACTATCTGGCATACGATGCAATGGATAAAAAGCTTTACAATAAAGCAAAAGCACTCTTTGAATTAAATATCGAATGGTATCCCCAAAGCAGTAAAGGATATGATGCTTATGCCGACTATTTTTTAACTCAAAAAGATACGATTAATAGCATTGCCAATTACCAAAAGGCATTGCAAATTAAAAGCGATAGCACGATTATAAATAAATTAAATGCAGTTACAGCTAAGAAAGTTCCGAAAGTTTCCGTCGATTATTTGCAGAAATATGATGGTATTTACACATTGGTGGATTTTCAGTTGGATATGGCATTAGAATTGCGAAGCGGAAGCCTGTGGGCTAAAGTACCAGGACAGGCCGATGAAGAATTTCAATCAATATCAGAAAATGTTTTCACTGTAAAAGGGAAACAGGGTTATACAATCACTTTTGAAATGAGTGAGGGCAAGCCTAAAGGATTTACATCAGTTCAGCCGAATGGAACTTTTAAAGCTGTATTTAAAAATAAATAAGTTCTAAGACCTGACTAAGACGTTCCCGGGTTCTCCGAGGGATTGTCTTTGGGACCGCCGCGATCAATAAGCCCACGTAAGAGATCAAAAAAACCTTTAGATTCAATCTAAGGGTTTTTTGTTTTTAGCGACTTTATTTTGTTTGTATGCAAAGCTCCTGGATGGTATTGCATACATAAGCCTTCATCATATCTTTTTCCATTTAATAGCTACATTGTTTGTTACATCATTAATGGAGACCTTAAAATATTGATCAGTTACTGCTTTAAAAGAACTACTATCATATACCTCCAGAATTTCAAAAATAAGGTTCACAATTATAGACTGGAACGTAGTTTTATGTATATTATATTCATTTTCAGTAATTTGTGTTTTGTAGCTTTAATAGGTTCGCATTTATCCTATGGAACAATCTTAGCTTTTCCTTGACCTAATTTTGCATCATAAATATTTTTATTATGAATGTGGAAGAAACTAAAGTATCAGTCTAGGATGTATGAAAATACGTTGTATGGATCATTCTTCATCCATCAAAAATCCGTTTCGGACCTTCGATATTCTAATAAAAAACCCTATAAAAGAAGCTATTATTTAAAAAAATAAAAATACAATGAAAGCATTCCTGTTTTTTTCGATCGTGTTGAACAGTTATATTCAACCATATATTGCAACACCCATTACCAAAGAATATCTGAATTATTCTATTATAAAAGACGATAAGACCATTGGTAATATCCGTGTGGAACGTTCATTAAAAGACGATATGACTGAATATCTTTTTGAATCCCGGGCTAAAGTAAAAATCCTTTACAGTATTGAGATTTACGACAAAATGGGCGTCACTTTTAAACAAAATGTTCTACAGCAGGCCAAACTATACCGAACAATGAACGGGAAGCTGAAAGTGAACAATACGGCTACCTGGAACGGAAGTTTTTATAATCTTTCGGACAAAGATGGCGCCAATGGTTCTCTAAAACAGTCTATTTTCAGCTCAACGGCAAGCCTGTATTTTAATGAGCCGGGAAATATAAAATCTGTTTTTTCGGAAAAGTTTCAAAAAATGATTCCTATTCAAAAAATTAACTCCAAAAAATACAGGATGGATTTACCGAATGGAAACACGACTACCTACACATACAGCAATGGAATTTGCACTTTAGTTGAAGCCAATACTGATTTTGCAAACCTAAAGTTTGTTCTTAATACGAACTCCAAATAAAATTTATTAAAGTGCTCTTCGAACATAGTAGATATCTTCTATTTTCGCTTATCCTTTTAATATTATGATAATTCAAGTTAACTTTCTTACGGTATGTTTTTATAGTAAGTCCCAAATAATAAAAAACCTTAGAATCTCTGATTCTAAGGTTTTTTATTTTTAAGTAAATTATAGGATATGGTTATCAGAGAAATGATAACGTTTTTAGTCTTAGCTTAATATATCGCATGGAGCAATGCATATCACCCACGGACATCTTTTGATTCCCGGAGGCGGACAGCAGGCTTCAGAGCAGCTTAATGCTCCACCATTGATATTTTTTAAATGCTCTCTTGAGATTTTTTTAATATTTTTCATAATAAAGTAATTGGGTTAAACTTAAAATTTAGGGCTGATTTCCACCGCCACATCCGTCGTATGGCATGCATTGCCATTTTCCGCTGATTAAACATATCTGGCCACCCGGGCAGTTAATGCCTCCTTTAATAGCCTTCAATTCCTGTCTTTCGATTTTTTTTAAATTTTTCATATGAATAGGTTTAGTTGTATTCGAAATTAATCAATTTTCTTCATCTGATGTAAAAATATTTTCAAAATATCCCCCTTAAATGAGTTTTATTGTGCGGTATTTATATGTCAAAGCCCTTATGGGTCGATTAAATATAATATGTGGAAGAGTTGAGAAATACTGTTTAAACATGAAATGGAAAGCTATGAAAAGAAGTGGGAATTACTGGAATTAGAAGCCAAGTGAGTACCTTAAGTCATCTTATTTAAATGCCATCTTGATTTTAAAGCACAAGGAGACTGTGATTCATGGTAAAAGCAATCAGTTCCGCTGAAGTTTTGGTATTTGTTTTTTTTCTAAGGTTACGTTTATGGTTTTCCACTGTATGATAAGAAAGAAAGAGCTTCTCTGCGATTTCCGGACTGTTGAAGCCTTGTGCCATAAGCTTTAGAATGTCTTTTTCACGATGGGTTATATTTGGTTTTTGCATATCTATTTTCTGCAGGTCCTGATCAATATGCTTGAAATACTGAACTTCATTATCAGTGAAGTCTATGATGGAAAGCAACGGCATATTTTGGATGATAAAATGAGAGAGATCATAAATAACTACTAAAGAGGCTTTTATTTCGTAATTATTGATGTATTGAAGAGGAGACTGTAGCAAAATCCAGCGATATTCTCCATCCGGATTGATCATTCGTCCATAATAATTGAATCTTACTTCGGTTTTTCCTGCCCTGAGAAGTTGCAGTCGTAAAGTGGCGGAAAACACAAATGCAGCCATGATATGACGTCTGTCATCCGGATGAAAAAGATTCATAAAAAATTCAGTATCTGAATTGAGCCATTCTTTTTTACGGTAAGGAGTAAATTGCTCAATATTTTCACTGATCCGTTCTGTTCTCATTTTTGTATTGTTGGTAATGAACCAGAAATAAGGTCCGATAGAGAAGCTTTTTGTATTTTTAATTGCCTCCGAAAAAAAGGTATAATAATTTTTAGGCAGCTCAGAGTTCTTTGCAAAATAATCATAAAATTGCTGTTCATCTATCGGATTAATCTTTTTTTTCATAGCATTGTAAATAGAATAATATTGTCAGATAAGACGTGTTTTTTTTAACAGTAATATTTCTCTTAGGCGCTGAAAGAAGCTTTTTAAAAGTGGAGAATAAAGCGATCAAGAAATTTAAACTTCCTGAAAATAAACAAGAAGTTATTAGCTTAAATTGATTGAAATGATACCTTTATTTTAAAGCACGAGAAGACTATGATTCATGGTAAAAGCAATGAGTTCCGCTGAAGTTTTAGTGTTTGTTTTTTTTCTAAGGTTACGTTTATGGTTTTCCACTGTATGATAAGAAAGAAAGAGCTTCTCTGCGATTTCCGGACTGTTGAAGCCTTGTGCCATAAGCTTTAGAATGTCTTTTTCACGTTTTGTGATGTAAGGCTTGTCCACATCTATTTTATTCAGATGCTGATCAATATGCCTGAAATACTGAACTTCATCGTTCGTAAAATCTATGATGGAAAGCAGCGGCATATTTTGAATAATAAAATGAGAAAGATCGTAAATAAAGACTATAGAAGCTTTTATTTCGTAATTATGAGTGATTTGGAGAGGGGATTGCAGCAATATCCAGCGATAATCGCCATTCTGGTTGATCATTCTGCCGTAATGATTGAATACCACGTCCGTTTTTCCTTCTCTTAAAAACTGTAAGCGCACGTTAGCAGAAAATACAAAAGCGGCCATTAAATACTCCCTGTCTTGCGGATGAAACAGATTCATAAAAAATTCAGTACCGGAATCCATCCAATCTTCCTTTTTAAAAGGAGTAAACTGTTCAATATTTTCACTCGTTCTTTCTGTTTTCATTCTGGTACCATTATTAATAAACCACAGATAGGGTCCTATGGCGAAACTTTTAGCCTCATGAATGCAATCCGCAAAAAAGTCAAAATAATTCTTAGGCAGTTCACCATCTTTTTTATCAAAATAATCATTAAACTGCTTGGCATCCATTGGATTGATCTTTTTTTTCATAGCATTGTAAATAAAATATGTTATTGTTAAATAAAATGGTCTGATATTTTTTTATATCGATAATTATACCAATGATTACAGAAGAAAAATAATGATTCCTTATGATTTAGAGGCTTTTATTAAAAGGATTGCAGAACATAAAGTACTAAGATTTAAAATTTCTTAATGTCTGTTTAGTGGGTAACACAAGCAGATTTTTGAACAAAATTTTAGTCAATATTGAACCTTTTTTGTCCTCGGCTGTTTTATGAGAAATGGTTAGAAGTAGTAGAATTGACCTGTTTGGCGTAAGACTAAAGAATTTTCATCTGGTGTTCAGTTTGGATTTCAAAAAGCATTTACGATTGTGAAATCTAATTAATAACAAAGCATCGGTATCCCAAACAAAATAATAGAAGGAAATTAAATCAAACTCTTAAAAAAAATATGAAAGAATAAAAAATATACCGATGCAGTGTTATACATTTAAATATGTTTATTTTTGAATAACATAGTCATATACTGTATCTTCAGTGAGATACAAATGCAATTTTGTTTTAAATATTCCGAAAAACGATTTTTTCAGGATAAAAACACGCTCGTTGGTATGTAGTTTTTGTACCTTGTATTCAATAAGAAAACATTCGATATCGTCCATTTTTTTTCCAATGAGTTGGTCTTCGGATATAATATTATGGTTTTTATCGTGGAAATAATATCTTTTACTTTTCATCCTGCGAAATGATTTTTATTTGTGATGTGTTTTTATTTTTTACCATATTTTTTTTTCCAGATGGCCAGAGTATTCCGGCTTAATTTAAATAGCAAAGCAATTTCTGTGTTTGTCATCCTTGTTTTTATTTGATATTCCAATACTTCGTTAATACTTTCATCATCATAAGACCTGTGCTCATTACCTGTTTTATCATCTTGAAATAAAATACGGTTCAGGGTTATAACATCTAGTGAGGACAACTTTTCCTTTTCCAGAAAATATTTGCAACAGGAATTTTTCTCCGGACATTTTTTCGTAATGATATCTGAAAAAATTTTCACATAATCAGGTCCTTTATTTTCCATGATTATTTTTTTTGTTTATGTGCATGTGCTCTTATGATTTATATTTTCCAAGCCACTTGTATAGCGTGGTTTTTGGAATTCTGTAATCCGTAATCACCTGAGCTTTTGTTTTTTCTCCACTTTCAATCAGACTTAAAATGAAATCAATAATTTCTTTTGTATAAATGTTTTTCCTGAATTTGGGCAATCCCGATTTCTGCTTTGCAACAGACTGATTTTTTACAAGTGAAGGAGCATACCAGATCAAATGCTGGGTATAAATTCTAAAAAAATCATATTCTAAAATTTTGCTCCATCTCAATAGGACTTCAGAATCAAGACTTTTTGAAGTATACATGGCATTGATTTCATCCTCTGAAGACTTAAGGAATTTGCAGATACGATAAATATCAATTTCAGATTCCAATACTCTTTTGTGAATGATCTGACCTATATGTATGTTTTTAAAATCCATTAATTCTTTATTTAAATTACTGAATATGAAACCTGTTGTTGTTTTGATTTTTACCAGACCACAAGCCTTTGAAAGGCCTGTAATCATGATAAAATATATAAAAAGTGTTTTTAGTTTGATGGAAGATTTAAATCGTATTACTTAAATTCAAAAATATAAGTGAGCATAGATTGGTTTTCCTTTCCGGTGCCGTTTCCACCCGTAGCAATCGTGTTCGAAGTATCTTCTTTGAAGATATTCACACCTATTAAAAATTTTCTTCCTGCCCATTTAGCCGGAGAAGTGACAGTTACATAACAATTTTGAGCTTCGGTGTAATACGTTATATTATCACCATCTATAAATCTTCCCTGTGTATTATTTAAACTGATATTATTAGCCGCTACCGGGTTGTGATATGCATTACTGCTATAATTAAATGTGATACTTTCTCCGGAAACATTATATAGAACCGCTGAGTAAGTGTCTCCTGTTCTCCTTCCCACATCTACTCGAAACATATCATTGGAGGCAAAATTTCCATTCGCGGGATAAGAGCCATATAGCTGATTGTTGGTAGGACTATATTGAGGTGGAGGTATCGAAATTGTATTTGCAGTAATCCCTGGATAAATAGGTTTATAACGCCCAAAAATCATGTTCCCGAAAGGAAGATTAGGATCTTCATTCAGACACTGCCAACGGGGAGCAGCCGGTGTACCATTATTAACCTGCAGACAATTATCAGTCGTATTATAGATCATCAAACCGGTTGCCGGCTGGGAAATAGAATTTCTATTGGTGGTAGACATAGTTCCTAGTAATGTTCCTTTATACTGGTTGGAGGTGTTGGTGGGAGCTACATGTAAATTGGCAGATGGATCCGGTGTTGAGGTGTTTATTCCAACCTGTCCTTTTGATAATACGACACCTGCTGTTATACATATTGTAATGCTTAATCTATTCATCTTTATGATCTGGTTTTTATGCATACCCATTGAGAGGCAGCGGGAGTCCCTTTATTTACTTTTAGACACTTTAGTTGAGTATCATAAACGAGCAGACCTTTAGCCGGATTGGCTATAGAATTAACCTGGCTTGTTGTCATTAGGCTTAAAAGGGTTCCTTTGTATTGTCCCTTTAAATCTGTAGGAGCTACTGTAAGGTTACTTGATGGGTGAGGTGTCGCGGAATTGATACCAACCTGCCCGAAGACATTTGAGGTGCACAAGATTACACCTATCGAAATCATTGTTTTTTTCATTTTTTTTTCATTTATATCAATTACAATTCTTTAAAAAGATTTGTAATTTAGTTTCGAAAATGTTTGTGTTTTTTTACCGAATTGTATCGGTAGTATCTTGAGGGCAAAGTTAATAGACCGGAAAATGTAAACATATAGCAGATATCTGTCATTTTCATGTTTTGCTACAAGTTTTATGTTAATGAAATTTAACTTTTGGTAAAATTATTCCTATTAAATTAACTTTTTATTGATTTTTTTATTCAATATGTGGTGATAAAATACAAGATTAATAAAATTGTATCTCGTAGAAAATATTGATCAGCATTGAATAAAAACATTGGTCCAACACTTAGTTTATCCACAGGAAATACTCCAACTCGATAGGAGAGTTTGAGAAATGCAAAAGCAGTAATTAACTGAAAGATTAGTATTGTTTTATGAAAATAAAGGGCAATAAAAAAGATGAAATAAAATTTTATCTCATCTTTTGATATCTAGGGTAAACTGATTTTTTTGCCTTGTTCCGGGAAGATATAATGTACTTTCAAAGGATTGTTTTGGAGTAATTCTTTTTTTATAATCTCCGGATTGTCTTTTGTCGGTTTTCTGTGAGTAACCACAATATGAAGGTTTTCTAAATTTTTCTGCCCCGTTTTTTCTTTCAGCCTGCTGAGCTCTTCCAGTAAAAGATTAGGTGTGAGATGGCCAAACAGAAGATTTTCAGGCTGGCTGTTAGGGAAAGAGACCTCAATTAGTATCGTATTGAGCTGTCCTTTTTTTATAAGCGCAGCGATACGGTCCCAAAGTATATTAAGACGATCAGATTTTTCAATGCGGTCAGAACCCGTATCTCCCAGGTAGAGCAGATAATGATCATCTTTTCTTACCAGTGCAGCGCTGCTTTTATATGGATTCACATGGCTTAGTTCATAGCCTGTAATAAAAAACGGAGTGTTTTCCGCAGGAATCTCTGCTCCATTTTGAAGTTCGTTATAATGGTATTTTCCGAGCATCGGTTTCTGGCCCTGATCGGCAAAATTAATCCACGTGTCTGTTATAAAATAATGATTTTGCAGAATTTGAAGTACCGGCGCTATCGCGAAAATGTTCTTTTTTGAGTCCGCCGGAGAATTGATTATCAGACCTGATACATGATCCAGATGGCCGTGTGAGATAAAATATCCTTTAATCTGATCTTTCAGAACCGTTTCTTCCGTTCCGTTGAGACTTTTTAACTGAATCGCTTTTCGTATTCCTGTATTTATAGTACCGGCATCAAGGCAGAGAAAGGCGCTGTCTTTTGGAGCTCCCACTAAATAAGCCGATAAATTATCTTCCTGTTCGCCACCATATATACCTAATGGAATGACATCAAAGTTTTGAGCCTGAATAGCAATATGTACAAAGAGAGCCAATAGAGAAAGTGCTGTTTTTTTCATTGTATATCAAGTAAAATCCATGTTTTTTGTAGTAGGATAGGGCAAATTTACATTATTTTTCTGCGATGATAAATCTTTCCGGTAAGATTAAAATCAGCGGTTATTATTTTAAAACAAACCATGAAAAAGAATTTTATTTCTTCATACCAGATTTTCTTACATGCGATGAAGATCAAGTGGAACAGGAAAGATAAATAAAAAGAGGCTGACCTTTTGGCCTGCCTCTTATTGTATTTTACATCTACAAATCTGTTTTCGAATATAGGAACTCTCTTAATTACGCAAATACTGGCCAATTCCAGCAGAATCAAAAGTAAAAGCAGACTGGTTTTCAGATTTGTCTAATTTTTTACTGATCGTAAGCGCCCATAAAACCAGCTCTTTGCAGAAATTCTGGTCTTCGGTACTTAATTCGGAAGCGTTTTCCTCAACGACTTCTACCAAAGGCGTTATGCTGTTGAGCTTAGCATAAAATTCCTCATTAGTATCCGTATAATTGAGTTCCAGATGGTTTTTGTTAAACCATTTGATCAGGTCTGTGTATGGCGTTTTTATCCCTTCTTTTTCTAATTTGGAAATACGTGGGAATAAGGTTTCAAACTGAATCATTACCGCCTGGTCAATTAATATTTTCGCTACATAATCTGCCCCTTCCTGCTCACCTTCATACACCAGTTCAATTTTTCCGGTAATAGATGGAATAATTGACATGAAATCAAGCAGACGAACTGTAGTATTTTCAGTATCAGATTCAATTAAACGTAATTTTGCCGCAGCCACAAGGTTTTCCATCGCACTGATGGTAAGACGTGCACTCACGCCACTTTTCGCATCTACATATTCACTGTCGCGGGCTACAAAAGCCACTTCCTCCAGAAGATCTTTAGCCAGACCCGGAATCTGTATCTGTGTTCTGTCTTCAGCTGAAATCAGGGCTTCTTGCTCTGTAATCTGTCTTGCAAGGGCAATGGTTTTTGGATAGTGTGTGAAAATCTGTGACCCGATTCTGTCTTTTAAAGGCGTCACAATGCTTCCTCTATTGGTATAATCTTCAGGGTTGGCCGTGAAAACAAACTGAATATCAAGTGGCATTCTCAACTGAAATCCACGGATCTGAATATCACCTTCCTGCAGAATATTAAATAATGAAACTTGAATTCTGGCCTGTAAATCCGGCAGCTCATTCAGTACAAATATAGAACGGTTGGCGCGGGGAATCATTCCGTAATGCAGAACCCGTTCGTCTGAATAAGGCAATTTTAAAGTAGCCGCTTTGATTGGATCTATATCTCCAATTAAATCGGCAACATTCACGTCAGGAGTAGCCAGTTTTTCAAAGAAACGGTTTGAGCGGTGTACCCATGAAATTGGAGTTTCATCACCATGTTCTGCAATTAAATCTCTGGCATATTTTGAAATAGGCTGAAACGGACTGTCATTAATTTCAGATCCCTTTACGATAGGCATATATTCATCAAGAAGAGTTACCATACTTCTTGCAATTCTGGTTTTAGCCTGTCCACGCAGACCTAAAAGGTTGATGTGATGACCGGCAAGAATAGCCTTTTTCAGTTGTGGAACTACAGAATCTTCATAACCCCAAAGTCCTTCAAATACAGGTTCTTTGGCTTTTATTTTTGCAATTAAATTAGCCTGAATTTCCTGATTGATTGTTTTGTCCGTATACCCGGAATTTTTTAATTCTTTAAATGTAATATCGTTTTTCATTTTCTTTTTTAAGTAATAATAATTATCTTTTCATGAGAACTTTCGGCGAACAGTACATAAGTCTGAAATCTGATGTCTGGCATCTTATATCTACCACCTATATCCTCTTTATCCTGTTTTTCTCGTAATCTTCAAAAATCATTTGTCCAAGCCCTGAAAGTCCTGTTAAAAAGGCTTTTCCTTTATTCTGTGCGGTGAAAGCTTCCACAAATTTACGCAGATAAGGGTCCTGAGCGATCATAAAAGTGGTAATCGGAATTTTCAGTTTTCTGGCCTGTGCAGCTCTGTTGAGACATTGGGAAACAATCATTTCATCCAGGCCGTTGCTGTTCATATAAAATTCTCCGGAAGGCAACTGAATGCAGCTTGGTTTTCCGTCGGTGATCATAAAAATCTGCTTGTTGGTATTTCTTTTTCTGCGAAGAATATCCATTGCCAGTTCCAGACCGGCCACCGTATTGGTGTGATAAGGACCTACTTTCAAATAGGGGAGATCTTTGATCTTAATCGGCCAGGCTTCGTTTCCGAACACAATAATATCTATGGAATCTTTAGGATATTTCCGGTTAATTAATTCCACCAGAGCCATCGCGACTTTTTTGGCAGGCGTAATTCGGTCTTCACCATATAAAACCATGGAGTGGCTGATATCGATCATCAGCACTGTACTCATTTGAGCTTTGTGTTTAGTTTCCTCCACGATAAGATCATCTTCTGTCAGGCGCAGGTCTGAAATTCCATTATTGATCTGTGCATTCTTTAAACTTTCGGTCATATTCACTGTAGATAGATCATCTCCGTACTGGAAGGATCGGTTTTCGCCATCACGCTCATCACCCACACCGGTTTTTGTGGTCCGGTGATTTCCTGCACCGCTTTTCTTTAGCTTTCCGAAAATCTGATCCAGTGCGTACTCGCGTAAAGCAGCCTCCAGTTTGGCAGTCAGTATATTTTTGCCTTTCCCGGTTCCTGAATTACCGTCTTTGGAATCATCTTCTTCCTTGATATAGCCGCGCTTTTTAAGATCCTCTTCAAAATCCTGAAGGGAATATTCATCGGTGAAAATGTCATATTCTTTATCCAGCACATCGAGCCACTCAAAAGCCTCCTCAATGTCCCCTGAAGTATGGGTCAGCAAATCTTTGAAAACATCAAAGATCCGGTCAAAATGCGAGATCTCTTCCGGAACATGTCTGCTGAATATAAACCCTTTTCGGGCGTTAAAATCTTTATTCGTCATAAAATGATGAAGCTGTTTTGCTGTTGTTTGCTTTTAGATACTTACGATAATCGTCAGAAATTAGATTCAACTGAAATTATCTGCAGGTATTCTGTATTTCTTTAGTTGTTTTAAAGGATACAAGTTAGGGAAATATTAGCCTCATGAAAAATAGAAAATACTAATGACCGTGATATGAAATGAAAATATATCACGAAAGATTATTTCAGTCAATGGCTATTGCGGATTCTTTCGGTACGCCTTAATTTCCAGAATAATCGTGGAGATGCTGTATATATAAAATAACATATTCAAGAAGCCGATGATGATTACCCATGTATTAAACCCGTCTTTTGTATAGATACGGTAAGCCCAATAGGAGAACAGCGGGCATATCATTAAGATCATTACAGCCACTGTGAGCGACTTTCTGTTGAAAGGCTGTTGAGGAATACCCCGGTTTTGTACTGCATTGGCATAAGTGGGCAATGTGGAAAATTCATTACCCGAAATAGAGTGAAAACCTGTACCTCCGGCAATCAGATCATTGGGTAGAAGAAATTTTATGTTTGCTGCTTGGTTATTATGAATGGCGTCCATCTCGCTGGTTAAGTCCAGATAAAATTCTTCAAGCGAGTCATAAAAAGCAGAAAACTGAGTAATATCGATTTCTAAACGGTCATCCGTTTCAAATTTAGAATGAATGAATTTTAAAAAATCATCGAAGAGAGGTAAGGTTTCAGGAAAATTTTCTTGCAGAAATTCCCGGCTTCTTTTTGCATTTCCTGTGAATGTTTCCCGGTCTACAGACAGATTGTTGGAATGCTGTTTCAGATAGAGTTCGGTTTCTTCTTCCGGATGTTTTTCGGCATATTGTTCATAAGCCTTCCATTGTTGGATTTTATTAATCAGTATTTTTTTATCCAAAACAGCAATCCAAAAGAAGGGCAGGGAGTTATTGGCCTCAAAAAGTGGCAGTTCCTTTTTCGGATTTTTTAGATAGAGATAGCATCTGTTTCCCATAGGTGCAGTATTTTTTGTTCGATCGGGTGATGGTTTTATATGCCAGTGAAGAATTTCTTCCGGATTATTTCTGTGGATTTTTTTCTTAATTATTGTTCAGTGCCTTTTCGAGGAATTTTAAAGCTTTGGGTATAACGGTGTCTATTTTTTCTCTGTCCATTGCATCTAATGCAGTCTGGGAAATGCCCAGCTTAGTTTTTCCCATTACTCTGATTGAGGATAAAATAACTGACAGCACAATGTAGTCTTTTTCATTCGGTAATGCAGTTTTGTATGCCTCAAATGCTTTTACTCTTAGATGGCTATTTTCATTTCTGAACCACATCTGCATATAAGAAGATGCGCTCCAGGCTCTGCATTTTGGTTGTTCATCTTCAAATAATCCTTTTTTTAAAATGATGAGGTCTTTCATTTGACCTATCCATCCTAAGACAATAAATGCATTCTCTCTTAGTAAAGGATCCTGGCTTTTGACGAATTTTCTGGCATATTCCATTGTTTTTTCTTTCTGTTTCCCTTTCGTTTTGCCCAAAATAAAAAGAATTGCAGCATGAAATTCCGGGTCTTCATTCTTTTCCAGTTTAGAAAGTAAGAACGCTGCTCCTTCTTCACCATGTTCATTAAATCTAAACCTTAGGTTTCTTCTGAAATCATCATCCATTTCAGGGTCCTTCATCAATTCATAATGATATTCCACAAAAGGACTTTCCATAATCTCCCAAACAAATTCCAGGTATTCGTCTTCCTGATTATTGTCAATAATATTTTTCAGCCAGCTTTTATATTCTGATAACTGTTTCATGGGTGATTTTAGTATATGGCAAATGTATAATAGATTGCTAATCAAAACAAACAATAAGGCAAAAGATATGGAAATGATCATTTTCCGGCGGTGAATGAAGCTGAGGTTTTGATGAAGGTAAAGAATATAATCTCAGGTTCTTTTTTGGCTAAGTAGAGGACAGATTAGGATAAGCCTGTTTTTAGGGATATTCAGAATTTTACACCAACAAAAAAAATCAAAAATGAATATTGTTTTAACAGGTTCCATCGGGAACATCGGAAAGCCACTTACAGAAGAACTGGTAAAGAAGGGACATACTGTAATAGTGATCAGCAGCAACGCAGAAAGAACTGCAGCTATTGAAAATATTGGAGCAAAAGCAGCTATTGGAAGCATGTTTGATGCAGATTTCCTTACTGCAACGTTCAAAGGAGCGGACATCGTTTATTTAATGGAAACTATGGAAGCCGCAGGAGATCTATTTGATAAAAGTATTAATTTTATCAGCTCCATTAGCAAAATCGGTGAAGCATACAAAATAGCGGTGGAACAGTCGGGTGTGAAAAAGATTGTCCATCTCAGCAGTATTGGCGCGCATACGGATCAGGGAACGGGAATTATTGTTTTTCATCATCATGTGGAAAATATTCTGAAACAGCTGCCGGAGGATGTTGCCATTAAATTTATCCGTCCGGTAGGTATTTATTTCAATATGTTTTCGTTTATCAGGACCATCAAAAATAAGGGCTCTATCATTTCCAATTGGGGAGGCGATCAGAAAGAGCCGTGGGTTTCACCGCTGGATATTGCAGATGTGATTGCTGAAGAAATAGAAAAGCCATTTGAAGGGCGCACTGTCCGTTATGTAGCGAGTGACGAAGTTTCACCGAATGAAATTGCAAAAGCTTTGGGTGAAGCGATTGGTCAACCGGATCTGAAATGGAAGGTTATTCCGGATGAAGAATTATTTCAAAACTGGCTGAATATTGGGTTCAATGAACAGGTCGCAAGAGGTTTTGTGGAAACTCAGGCAAGCCAGGGAAGCGGTGTATTGTATGAAGATTATAACAAGAATAAACCTGTTTTGGGGAAAGTAAAACTGGCAGATTTTGCAAAAGATTTTGCGGAAGCCTATAGGGTTTGAGAGTCGGAGAGTTTTAGAGTAAAAGAGTTGCGGTGTTCGTGTTAGGGGCTTGAGAATTTTTGAGTAAAAGAGTTTCGGGTTATCTGTTGCTGGTTCATTGTTGCTCTTAGTTAAATGAAGGACAAATATCTCTGGCGGCTGAGGTTCTCGAAGCCGCCATTGACATTTTTTCAAATCAATCTCAACCTTAATTTAAAAGTCTCATATCTGAAATCTAAAAATCTGAAATCTAATCGTAACTTTATCCATATGGAACAGCGCACGACAAAAAGAATAAAAACCATCACAGAGTTTCATCGTTCCAGAGGACTGGAACCACCTGAACATCCGATGATCAGCGTCGTTGACTATAATGCTGTGAAGAGACCCACTGATATTGGAGAGGTCAACTGGATGCTGGATTTCTATATGATCTCTCTTAAAATTGGAATTAATGGTCAGTTGAAATATGGCCAGCAGGCATATGACTTTGATGAAGGAACGATGTTTTTCATTGCTCCCAAACAAGTTTTTAGAATTGAGGCTGATAAAGATTCTCAGACAGAAAAATCGGGTTGGATGTTATTGATCCATCCTGATTTTTTGTGGAATACATCACTTGCTAAAACGATAAAACAGTATGATTTCTTCGGCTATTCGGTGAATGAAGCGTTGTTTCTTTCCCATAAAGAAGAAAAAACGATCAATGGAATTATAGAAAATATTCAGCAGGAATACTACGCTACTATTGATAAATTCAGCCAAAATATCATTATTTCACACATTGAAACCTTGCTTAACTATTCGGAAAGATTTTATGAGCGCCAGTTTATCACAAGGAAGATCACCAACCATAAAACCCTTGATCGTTTGGAAGATATTCTGAATGATTATTTTGAAAACAATGATTTGGTTTCAAAGGGATTGCCCACTGTACAATTCGTCGCAAATGAACTAAATGTGTCTTCCAATTATCTGAGCAGGCTTCTTAAAACACTTACCGGACAAAGCACGCAGCAGATGATCCATGATAAACTGATTGAAAAAGCCAAAGAAAAACTGTCGGTAACAGATCTGTCGGTGAGTGAAATCGCTTATGAGCTGGGTTTTGAACATCCGCAGTCTTTTACCAAGCTGTTTAAAAGCAAAACAAATCTTTCGCCTGTAGAATTCAGGAGTTCTTTTAATTAGAGAATGATTTCTCAATTTTCTTACACTCATAAATCATTGATTCAATCAGTGATTTTTTTATTTCAAGGCTGCCACCAGTCTGGTAATTTAGTGATATCTGAAGCAATCAAAACCATTTTTTCATGACCTGAAAAAATGATCAATTTTCTTTTTTGATCAGAATAGTAAAAATAAAATAACACAAAAGGGTGATTTTTATGCGGTATTTTTTTCTTTAACTTTATGATAATAAGATTCTTTGCAAAAGGAACTCGCATGAAAACTTCATTCAGAACTTTCTTTAATTACAAAGGCTGAATTTTCAGACTTCATCTTAATAAAAACTAATATACCATGGAAAAAATTTTTGATTATCTCGAAGGTCTTGTGAATACCGTCAAAGACAACGGACTTTTTATATTCCTCGCAGTGTTTTTTCCTATTCTGCTTTATAAATTCGGAGCAGGCCAGGAAATTGTCCTGGATCTTACATCCCGTGAAATGCTGGGTAGTAAAAACTTTTATGTTATAGCTTCATTTCTCTTTCTAGGGCTGAGTATATGGTGTATACCTACCATTTCTATCCACATATTCAGACAGATCAACAGGCTGCCATCAGATAAAGTTCTTGTGATACTGGATAGGCTTCTGGACTTATACAATGCAAAGCCCAAGTCTGATAGAGTGAGAAAAATACTTCAGGTTCCTGTTCGCTATGTTGCTGTATTTCCCTGGATTATTTTCATCATTTCCCTTACAAATGTTTATTATGGGAAGAAAGTGATGGTGGTCACCATTCTTGCACTTATTCTTATTATTAAGCTTCTGGATTATTACAGTAAAGTTTTAATAAAATCTTTTGACACCACTTTTCTTCAGCTTAAAAGGTTTTGGGAAATTATCTGTCTTTTGATTATACTGGCCGTTGAATATGTGATTCTGCAGTGTGGTGTCAGTGGGTATTATACTTCGCTTATTGTATTTGCCAATATAACGGGAGTTTTGCTTTCTTATACTTTTTTTCTTGTCAAAGAAAATTCAGAGGATTTTCCGGATGGTGATCCGCGTAAAATGGAAATGATTCATGATAAAACCTTATACATGCACGGTTTATTGCTGTTGATTTCCGGAGGAGTGATGATCTTTTACTTTATAAAACAGATAAACGGCACGCTCAGTAATGTTTCGCCCATCACAATCGGGACGATGGTTATGAGTTTTTATATCCTTATTATTGAGCTGTTTATAACCTCCCAGATACTGCTTTCTAATCTAATGATCAAAGGTTTTGCTGATACCCGCTTCAGATTCCGGGTGTACAGGGGAGTTGTTGTTTCTTTTGCAGTAGGATGGATTGTTTTACTTTTCAGCAGTACCAATCCTCATATCATCACTCAGACTCCTGTAAAAGATCAGAGTGAATACTTTGTCCGTGAAACCCTTTACAGCCACTTTGCAGAATGGTACAAAAAACGTAATCATGATCCGAATACAGGTGATCTGGAAGTATTCCTGGTTTCAGGTCAGGGAGGCGGTTCCAGAGCAGCCTACTGGTTTATGTCCAATATGTTTGAACTGGACAATAACACTGGCAAGGATTTCTATAAAAATCTCTATTCTGTATCCACCGTGTCAGGATCAAGTTCCGGTGCCATGATGTTTTTGGCTTCAAAGGCACATTATACACTTTCACCCACGGCTAAACGGGAGGTTGTAAAGAACATTTATACAAGAAACTACTTAAGTGGTGCTTTGTACGGATTGCTCATCGGAGACTTTATCGAAACCATTGCCGGAGCTTTTGGAATGCAGGTACGCGACAGAAATTATTATTTTCAGATGGAAGAGCAAAATGCCTTTGTGGATGCTCATAAAAAAGCGGGAACATGGTCTGCAAAAGATTCCGTAGAACAATTTTTTTCAAGAGACTATATGTACTATTACAACAGAAAAAAAAGTAAATACAATATGCCTCTGCTATTTCTTAATTCAGCTATTGTTGAAAATGGGAAAAAAGTAGTTTTCAGTCCGGTACAGCTTAATACACCCATAGATACTGTAAGCGACGGGCAGAAAAATGATTATGCTCTTTTCACCCTTTATGAAGATGCCTACGGAATTTACCGTAAATGTGACTGGTCCGTAAATAAAGAGATTCCGATGTCTGCATGTGTAAATGCAAGCCAGTCATTTCCCCTCATTAATGCCTACAGTTTCCTTCATGGAGTAGGACGTTTGACCGACGGTGGTTTCTTCGAAAATTCGGGAACTTCTACGACTCAGGAAATCTATACAGCACTCAAAAAATATGTTAAAGAAAAGAAGCTCCGTGTAAAATTCACGATGATCAATATATTAAATACAAAAACAGATAGCGACCTTGCTGTAAATTATTCAAGAGCATCCATACTTAATACAGTAACTGCAATGGCGAAAAATCCCTTTACCGGGCATGAGGTTCTTGCGGTTAAACAGCTTCAGAAGCAGGTGGTTCTTATGAGTAATGATGGAAAGGACCGTATCATAACACTTATTCCGACAGGAAAGTACAATCTCACCAGAATTCTCAGTGAAAAATCAGTAGCTAAGATGCGTAATGAGCTGGACACTAACATAAAGAAAAGCAGATATATATTCCAGCTTCAGGATACGATGAGGGACAAACAGCTGCTTAAGGGTTTTGCTACACAGTAGAACAGGAATGCCTGCAGATCATTATTTCAGATGAATACTTTTCCTATAAAGTTCATCTTAATATTAAAAAAAATAGCCTGCTGGTAATGAGCTGGCTATTTTTATATGCTGTTAATTTCTCAAATGCCGTTATTTAGCAGGAATAAAATCCGGCAGATATGCTTTCTCATTCCTCATCGTCTGAACATAATCTTTGGAATATATTTTTAAACGGATATCTGTAACATCTACCATTTTTGAATTCTTATTTCCTGACTGATCGTAGGAGAGAATTTCTTCTTTCTTTTCATCTGTTGCGGACAGCACGTAATAGAAATTTTTATCTTCCCAGCAGCTTACTTTCTCCGATGACTGATCTTCAATATTCACGCGGGTACAATTTTTTTTCAGGAAACTCAGGATATTGGTAACATCATTTTTATTTTTTGAGGTTTTGGTAGCCAGTAAATAAACGAATTCCCCTTTGTTGTTCTCTGTCATGCCCAATGAAGGAAATGCCACTTTATTTAAGATAGCCAGCGTATCTTTTTCCTCATCGTAAGCAACTGTGCTGTATGCATAACCAAAGTATTTGACAGGTTTTTCTTTCCTCGACATCCAGTCGTTGGTAGATTCCACATAAAATTCAGAGGGTAATCTTCCGTTTGATTTGTAAAAAGCCAGCGTATCTTTGGCGAACATCGCAGTCTCCAGAGCTTTTTTTGCTGCTTTTTTATCCATCTTTTTAACGTCAGAAGATAAAAGTTCATCTGTTTTTTTCAGCTTGGGTTCATAAAACCGGGCAACTTTGAAGCTTTTGTCCAGCTTATCTATCAACACAACTTTAGAATCCTGAGACTGACAGGCGTAAAAAAGATTCAGAAGAATCACCGTGGAAATTATTTTTTTTATCATACCATCCAAATATAAAGAATAAAGTGGTTTGAATGGTCATTTAAAATTGAATGGATGAAGCTGAAAAATAGATATCATCAGGAAATGGTACTGAAAAACTATTCTGTATATTTGAATCCTCGTACCTATTACAAATATATTTCGTGCAAAATTTTAACAAATTAATACAGGAGCATTTTGGACAGCTGACCGATCAGGAACTGGAAATGCTGTATTCTTACTTTACTGAAGAAAAGCTTCAGAAAAATGATATTTTCACAGAATCAGATAAAGTCTGCAACAAATTAAGCATTGTCCAGTCCGGTATTCTCAGGGTTTATACCTTGTCAGATGGAAAGGAGATTACACAATGGATTTCTACAGAAAATTACCTGATAACAGAAGTGATGGGTTTCTTTTTTGATCAGCCCAACCGCTGGACCATACAGGCTTTGACCGAGACTCAACTATTAACCATCACCAAAGAAAACTATCGCAAACTTTGCAAAGAATTCCCTAAATGGATTGAGATTGAAAAAAGATTCATCGTCAAATGTTTTACCATGATGGAAGAGCGGGTGTTCTCTCACTTATCCATGAATGCCGAAGAAAGATATTACACCTATTTTCAGCATAACAAAGCATTGTTTAATCAGGTTCCTTTGCAATACATAGCTTCCGTTCTCGGCATGACCGCTGAAACATTCAGCAGAATAAGAAAACGCCAGATCGAAAATTCATAATGTAAAAACTGTTGATTACCCTTTTACTTCCCTGTTTTTATCTACCCAATACGAGAGTGAAATAATAAGTACAGAAGCGATAACCGAAGATACGAATAAGGTCATTATTGAATTGGATGGAGTAGGCCCAAATGCATTTCCGAAATTAACGGCTAAAAGCAGAACAACCAATACCCAAAGTCCCCATTTTCCGATTTTATTTTTGGCTTTTGTACAAGTGATATAAATAGCCGTACCTATCAGAAACAGAGTGGTTTCAATTACCAGAGTGGCAGCTAAATGATTCCAGAGGCCAAGTCCTACTTTATAATCACTGAAGGGAGTCAATGGTAAGTCCGCCACATGCACAATCACATCCAGAAACCAGTGGCTGAATACGCAAAGCCCAACAATTACTGATCCTCGCTTATCCCGCTTAATAAACCAATAGATAAGCCCTACCACGATTCCCCAAACCAGATTCATCAGTAAACTGTGGGTGTAAGGGTAAAAAAGAAATTCAAAAGCATTGGTTTCCGTATAACCCGGCACAATAGCCACTTTTTCGATATTGAAAATAAGCAGGAACGGCCAAAGAAGGTCAACAAATTGGGTTGCGATAAAAAGAGTTCCTAATGAAACCTTTGGAGCCAGTTTTTTAGCAGCGAATGAAAGTCCGAAGTGTCCTATAAACATAACAGTTGTATTGATTAATTTTTTGATAAAAGTAGAGGAATGCAGGAGAGCTTCTCTTGATAAAAATCAAGAATTTATAAAACTTATCTGTGCTCATTCTGGCTTTGTAGAATATAAAAATCCGCGGCCTGCATGGAACATGCAGGCCGCGGACCGTCTAAACTTCATTATTGTAAAACCCTTATGAGTTTTGGCTGTTCAGTAAATCAAGTAATTTTTGAGCTACAGCGATGGATGATCCCGGATTCTGTCCGGTAAGTAAATGGCCGTCCTTAACCACATAGCTTTGCCAGTCTTCTGTTTTGCTGTAAATTCCACCCAGTTTTTTAAGCTCATCTTCTACAAGATAAGGAACGATGTCTGTCAGTTGTACGGCATCTTCCTCGCTGTTGGCAAATCCTGTTACCTGTTTCCCTTGTACCAATGGAGTACCATCTTCATTTTTCACGAATCTTAATACACCTGGAGCATGACAAACCGCTGCTACAGGCTTACCTTTTCTGTAAAATGCTTCAATCAGAGCAATTGAATTTTCATCATTGGTCAGATCCCAAAGCGGTCCATGACCTCCCGGATAAAAAACAGCATCATAATCTTCCTCTTTCACCCCGCTAAGTTTCAGGGTATGAGATAATCTTTCCTGTAACGCTTCATCTGCATCGAAACGTCTGGTTTCATCTGTCTGGAAATCAGGAAGCTCACTTTTAGGATCTAGAGGTGGTCTGCCGCCCAAAGGGGAAGCAAGGGTAACCTGTACACCCGCATCCGTGAGTGAATAATAAGGAGCGGCAAATTCTTCTGACCAAAACCCTGTTTTAAGTCCGGTATTACCCAGTTGATCGTGCGACGTAAGGACAAAAAGTACCTTGAAATCTGTTGTTTTCATTATATTGAATTTAAAAATTATCTTATTGTATTTTGTAAAGACAAAACTTGTCTGAAACATTCATTAAAGGAACGGCTGCTTTAAAATTAACCATGATCATGCCAGTATGAAAAACAAACTTTAAAGCAGATGACGTGGATAGAATGATAAGACTCCATTTCTTTGTCTTTAAATAACAGTACGAATTTGGAGTAAATAAAGAAGATTTTAGTGTGATCTATGTCACTTTAAGAAAAAGACTGTTGTTTATGTGACGCAGATCACTTGGCCATGAATGAATGACCTGATTTTTCTTAAAAAAATAGATTTATTGATGGGTAAGAAATAATATTTTTATCCATAAAAGTTCAGAAAATCCTTTTTTTTAGATTCTTTAAAATCGTTTATCCATAGTGCTTTGAAACCTTTATGTTTTTTTTTATATCATAATACAATTATCGTTTTTACTTTCATCGTGACCTGCCATTTTCGTTGCCTTTTAGGATTGAACTGGATGTCGTGTTTTGATGCATGACATAATTAATTTCTGGGTTTATATCACATATTTGCTGTAAAAAAAAGACAAAAATTACTTTAACTTTGCTGGTTGAAAGATATATACGTATTACTGGATTTTTTAGCGTAAATTATATCGTTTAAAACTAATGCCTAACAGACTTAAGTAATCAGAAAATTAATTTAGCTGATAAATAGATATGAAAAATAAATTCTTAAATTTTAAATTGAGGAAGATTGTTCATTACTCACTGATCATATGTATTTTATTGATACAGGTCATTATAGCCATATTTTTTTATAACGAATTTGTTAATGAAAAGAAACTGAAGTTCATTAAAGATCAGCTGGAAGAAAGCAGAGCTTTAGGTGGGCTTACCGATGATTCCAGAAAGGATTTCATGGATGCCCAAAACCATTTGCAGAACTATATGGTCAGTCAGGATGATAAAGACCTTAAATTATACTTTGAATCCCTTAAAAAACTTAAGACCAATTTTGATAAAATAGGGGATTACGAAAGCATACGTCCAAAACTAAAAAAGAATGTGGCACTGCAGAAAAAAGATACGCTGGAAGTTAAAAGACTGAAGGTGCTGATAGACTCCGCCTACGAATCATCCCTCAATCCACCGGCAAAAGTGGAGGAGAAGCCTTATGAGCTGAAAAAGTATAAAAACGACTTCGAAGATCTGAAGATAGAGACCCATACCTATTCTGACACCATTAAAAAGAAAGGTTTTATGGGCCGTCTGAAAGATGCGATATCGGGGAAAGTAGATGTCCGGAAGGAAAGTACGGTGATCACGATGACCAATAAAAAAACGGTAGATCTTTCCAACGTAAAATCCGAAATGGATAATGCCATCAAATCTATGGATAAGCATTATGCGGATGAGGTAAGAAAGGTTCAGCAGTCTGCAGTCAAAAGTCAACGTGATAATGCCCATTTTTACAGTAATTTCAGTAAACTCTTAGTCTACAGTAACGGCTTGATTAATGTTTATGAAAAAGCGATAAAAGACTTTAAATCAGAACTTGAAAAAGAATACAACCAGCAGAGTTCGGATAATAACAGAATCAGAAAGTATCTTGTATTGGGATTAATGGTCCTGATGTTTATCGTATCGATTCTGATTATGTATTTCACCAGAATGGCTTTCATCTACGAATTGAGGCTTAATGCTGCAAACAAAGAAATTCAAAAGAGCCTTACCTTTAAAAACAGAATTCTGGGAATGCTCAGCCATGAGCTGATGTCTCCGTTGAAAATTATTAATATTTTTATTGATAAGATCAACAGAACGACGAAAGATGAGACAACGAAAGATTATTTAAAATCAATAAAATTTACCAACAGTACGTTATTGATCCAGTCGAATCAGATCCTGGAGTACACAAAAAATCAGGAGGCTCAAAAACAGCTGAATAAAACCGTCTTTAATCTTAAAGATGAAATTAATTCTATTACAACGGCCATTACACCTTACATCGAAACAAGGAATAATAAATTTCTGGTCACCGACCGAATCCCTGAAAATGTTGTGGTAAGCTCGGACAATATTAAAATGAACCAGATCTTTATGAACATTCTGGGCAATGCCAATAAGTTCACAGAAAACGGACAGATTGATCTTTCCATGGCTACTGAAATGAAAGGTGCGAATATCATTACGCTGACAACAACTGTCGCGGATACAGGCGTAGGAATATCAGAATCTGATCTCGAGAAAATTTTTGAACCGTACTATCAGGGGATGATATCAGATGAAATTAATAATTTTGGAGCTGGTCTTGGGCTGAGTTTATGTAAAGAAATTATCGAACTTTTCGACGGAGAGATCGCGGTTTCAAGTAAATTGCATAAAGGAACAAAAGTAACATTCAGTATCAATTTAAATATGAATAATAATGGGGGAGCCAATTGAAGATAAAGAGATTGTATTTCTTTTAGCGGATGATCACAGCATTGTACGCCAGGGGATGGCAATTCTTATAGATGAAATCGTTCCGAATGCTAAGATTTACCAAACCTCGTCTCTACTGCAGATCGTAGAACTGATAGAATCAAAAGGAGTAGAAATAGCCGTCATTGATGCCCATTTTCCGGATGGAAACAGTCTGCACATCCTGTCACAGATGAAAGCGGCGAATCCCAATATTAAAATACTGGTGTTTACAGGCCTTGAAGAAGATCTGCACGTGCTTAAATTTATTAAAGCCGGAGCTAATGGGTATGTCAGCAAATTAAGCGAAGAGGAAGAGATAAGACAGGCGATCTCCGACATGGTACAGAAAGGCGAGTACTTTTCTGCCCTTTCAAGGAACTTGATGGTACAGTTTGTTCATAATCCGGATTTGATCAATCCTTTGAGCCGCTTAACGAACAGAGAATTGCAGATTGCAGAAATGTATGCTGAAGGAAATGGAAATCTGGAAATTGCCAATCATTTGAATATCAAACAGAACACGGTAAGCACGATCAAGAAAAACATATTTGAGAAATTAAAAATAGAAAATCTTGTCGAGCTGATCGATCTTGTCAAAACTCATCATAAAATCTAGGATTTCTACCATCAGTTCTTCATTTTCACACGATTCAGACCATTGTGTCGATAAACATCTATGCTCTTATCGATATATATCGATGCCCTTTGTGATTTATTTTTTCCTGCAATGTCGTTACTTTGTATCAACAAAAACAACAAATGAAAAAACGCATAAAATTAGAATCTGAAAAGAATTTTTAATGTTATGCGGATGAACAAGGGTAATTGTAGGTGTAAAGTTATAAAACTATAATTGCTTAAACGCTAAGTGATGAATTAATATAAGTGTATGCATGACCTTTAGCTGAATTTCTCGAAAGCCACTATTAAAAAAACACAAATTACGATAGAGAAGTTTTGGTATTTGAAGGTCGTTTAACACAGAAAAAGAGGAGCTGTCCATAGGGATGAGCTCCTTTTTTTATATCTTCAAATTCAACAGCTTTATTTTTGCTCTCGCAGATTACAGAGATAAAGCAGATTGATACATAAAAAAATCTGCATCATCTGATAAATCTGCGTGAAACTTTAAAAGGATGTTCATCCATTCTCTTCATCAGAATCAATTCATTTGATCTCTCCCTTTGTTTCATTTCTTTTGCATTAAAAACAAACCTGGACATTCATAAAATCATTTGACAATCCCCAGATTTTTAAATACAGACTTCGTAATGTCTTTTCTGCAACTCCCAAAATTAGAACTGTTGAATTTTCTATCCTGCAATAGCCGTGTCGCAAAGAAATAAGCACCATTTTGGTTTTCTATAAATCCTACCCACCAGCCTGTATTCATCCCGCGATCCCTTGTCCATCCGGTTTTTGAACGGATGATATAGTCAGAATTCTTTTCCGTCAACATCACATTTTTTACAATATCCAGATTGCGTTTGGAAAAGGGTAAATGATCATTGTATAGATTTTTCAGAAATTCCACCTGATTGATGGGAGAGATCGCAAATTGCCCAAAGTTCCAGAAATCCTCATCCGTGTGTGACAGATCAAGATTTCCATATTGGCTTTTAGATAAAAATTTCATGTAATTGTCTTTTCCTATTTTCTTCGTTAATTCTACGAAAACCCAGCCCGCCGAAACTTCAAAAGCTTCTTTTACAGACATATCGTGATAAATATCCGGTCTGTAGCCGTATTTTAGGGTATCTGTTTTGCCCGGCCATTGTACAATATCGTTTTCACTGGTGATGGTTTGGGTTTCCAGTGCAATAAGCATATTAATGATTTTAAATGTAGATGCCGGAAGCGTTTCTTTTTTATTGTCTACCGTATCAGACAAGATCCACTGATGTTGATGATTGTCATAGATAGCAATCGAACCGTTGGCAGTACAGTCTTCAAAATATTTTTTAAAATCCGGTCGTAAAACAATAGGGTCGGTAAATAAAGACTTTTGATCATTATTTTTTACGTGACTTGAAGCGCAGGAAATAAGGGAAATGATTGAGACTATTCCAAAAACTATATTTTTTAAAAGCATTTTGTAATTCAATGTTCTGGTGTATCGGGCTAAATTACATTTTTTAAGCTGTATATCTTAAAGCCAAGCTGAGCTTAATGATTTAAGCTATTCATTAATTGTTTATTCCAGTTACAAAGTCGCAAAAGTTTAAAAAAAATCAGAAGTTATTAGATTAACCAATAGAAAATATCCACAAACATCCGTGAAAATCCGTGTCATCCGTGGCTAATGAAAAACCACGATCATCCGGCTAATCCTCGTGAAAATTTAAACAAAATCCGCAATTTTTTCTATTGCAGAAACCACATCTCAAAAGAGCTTCCTTCTTCCTGTGCATGATAGATAAGATAACCACGATGTGCTTCCATAATACTTTTGGAAAGAGTTAAGCCAATTCCGGAGCCGCCGTTTCTTGTCGTGAAAAACGGAAGGAATATTTTGTTTTTAATCTCATCGGTAATGCCGGAACCATTGTCTGTTAACGTTAAAATAACCCTGTTGTTTTGAGATTTTATGGATGTTGTAATGATTTTTTCTTCCTTTTCTGAGACTGCAAATATAGCGTTGAGATAAAGGTTGATAATGCTTCGTTCAATCATTTTTACATCTGCGGAAACAAAGTGTTCTTCCAGATCTAAGATCACTTGTATATGGTTCTTTTCAAATTCGTGTTTTAAGAAATCGACCGCAGATTCTGTAATTGTTTTCAGCGATACATTTTTAAGGAGAGGTTTGGGAAGTTCCGCCACCTGACGGTAATTGTCAACGAAATTGAGCAGCTGTTTTGATTTCGAAGTGATGATCATCAGACTTTCTCTCATTTCTTCCTGATCTTCCTTATTGACTGTCTCTTGATTACTGATGTATTCCAGATTTTGGATAAGACTGTTGACGGGAGTTAATGTATTTAAAAGTTCATGGGAAATCACTTTCATCAGGTTGTTCCAGGCCAGTTTTTCTTTCTGTTCAATAATTTTCTGAACAGATTCCAGAGTAATGATGAAAAAGCTGTGCTGAACATTTTTCACCTGTTTCGTTCTCATAGAAAAAGACTGTTTCGCATTCTGGCGGATAGAAATATCAAGAAATTCCTGCCAGCTTTCATAATTCGTCTCCTCAATGATTCTGTAAAATTCAGGAATTTTAGCGGCATACAGCTTCCATGAATTGTATTTTGGAATTTCAAGTATATTCAGGAAAGTAGGGTTTACATAGAATACTTTCCATTCCTTATCGGTTTCAGATAAAATCATCAGACCGGTGTCTATTTGGTCTAAAATACTTTCATACAGAAGTTTGTAGGAAGACAAAGAAAGGTGTTCATTTTTACTTTGGTAGTATAACTGTACACTGCTGCTCATTAGCTCAGAAGCATCTTCCTTTGGAAATAATGAAAAATCTTTTTTGATGATGGATTGAATAATTTTCTCTGTTTTTGCAATTTGAGATAAAAATGAAAAATTAGCTAAAATGATTAGAATCAGAACCAGGGCAGCAAAGAGTAGCACATTGATCCATTTTTCCAACTGGAAGAAATGATAGCCCAATATTCCGCAGACGATGGCCAATGAAATGTAAATCAGCCAGATGTAATTATTTTTACGCATTGAAATGTATCTATAGATTCAATTATAATCCGAACTTTTCCATCCTTCTGTACAAAGCCGCTCTTGAGAGTCCCAGATCTTCTGCTGCCAAAGATATGTTGCCCTGATGTTTTTTTAGTGCTTTTTTGATGAGTATTTCTTCCATGTCTTCAATATTCAGGTTAGTGATGGTACTTTCCTGTTCTTCCAGTTGAGGCATCAGCAGCTGAAGACTTTTGTCATTGGATAAAATCACACTTCGTTCTATGCAGTGGTCCAGTTCACGGATATTTCCGGGCCAAGGATAGTTTTTTAGTTGAGATAATAAGTTTTCAGATAATTCTAAATTCGGCTTATGGTATTTCTGTTTATAGCGGTCTAAGAAATAGGTGGCCAGAAGATGGATATCTTCCTGTCTTTCTCTCAAAGCGGGAATATTGATTTCCACCGTATTGATTCTGTAATATAAATCCTGACGGAAACGGTTCTCTGCGACTGCTTTTTTCAGATTTTCATTGGTTGCAAAAATAAAACGTACATCCAGCATTCTTTCCTTCGTTTCACCAATTCTGGAAAGTTTTCTGTTTTGAATCAAACTGAGCAGTTTGGTCTGGAGCTGAAGAGGAAGGTTGCCGATTTCGTCCAGAAAAACAGTTCCATTCTGGGTGTTTTCTATTTTTCCTGCATAATCCTGATGAGCATCTGTAAAGGCTCCTTTTTTATATCCGAATAGCTCAGCTTCAAAAAGATTCTCAGAAATACTTCCCAAATCGATATGCACAAAAGGCTCATTCTTTCTGTCCGACTGTTCATGAATAGATTCCGCCAAAACATATTTTCCCGTTCCGTTTTCCCCAAGAAGAAGGATGTTGGCGTCAGTAGGAGAAACTTTTTTTATCTGCTCAAGAATTTCCTGCATTTTAGGAGAATGGCTGTCCAGCTGATACTGATTGCTTTTTTGATTGATATTTTCCCACTGGCTCAGCTTTTTATTTTTTCGTGAAAGATCTACCGCAAGATTCACAGAAGCATACAGTTTTTCGTTATTCCATGGTTTGAGGATAAAATCGGATGCTCCCTTTTTTAAACCTTCGATCGCCAATTCCACTTCGCCGTAAGCCGTCATAAGAATGACAGGAAGCTGGGGTTCAAGAGTTTTGATCTCATTCATCCAATACAGGCCATCCTGACCACTTTCAAATCCTTTCCGGAAATTCATATCCAGAACAACCGCATCGATCTGATGTTCAATGATAAATTTCAAAACTTTTGTGGGTTGGCTGAGACAGCTTACTTCCGAGAAAAATTTCTTGAGCCAGACTCTTGCAGAAAATAAAATATCTTCATCATCATCTACAATCAATATGTGGGCTTCTTTTTTACGCATACTATTTAAAAAATTAATTAAAACAGAGAACTCGTTACACAAATGTAAAGCTTAAGTGTTCATTTTCGCACAAAAAGTGTCCGATAATGAACAGTTTTAACCAATGGGTTAAAAGCTTTATTTCAGATTGTCAATCACTTACAGATTTATAATTTACTGGCATTTGGATTGTGTAATTAATTGTAAGCAAACGAGTTATCTTAATTATGGATACGAAAATAGTAAAAAAGAAATCTACATTGAAAATTGTTTTAATCGGATTGATGATTATAGTGGCAGGATCACTGTTCAGTCTGTATTTCATGAAACAGAAAAAGACGTATAATATTTCAGCGGAAGACATTCAGATAGAAGAGGTCACCCGTGGAAAATTTGAAGACATGCTGATGCTCACCGCACAGACACAATCTTTAAACTCATCCTTGGTGAATGTTCTGGAAGGTGGCGCCATAAAGGAAAAATTTGCGGAAGACGGGCAGATCCTCACAAAAGGACAACCCATTGCAAGAGTCTACAATCCGAATACAGAATTTAATTATCTGAATCAGGAAACGGGAATCATGCAGCAGATCAGCCAGATGAGAAGTACACTTCTTGAACTTAAAAATCAGGAATTTGTACAGGACAAAGAACTCTTGCAGTCCCAGAATGATTATAATACGGCTTTACAGTCGTTTAATCTGCAAAAACGTCTTTATGATGCTGAGATCGGGAAAAAGACGGATTATGATATCAGTCTGCAGAATCTGAATTACCAGAAACAAAGAAAATCAATCGTAGAAAAGGGAGCTTTTAACGAAAAAAAATCCAGAAGCTCACAAATGTCTGCCATTAATTCTTCTATCAGTCAAATGGAGAAAAGCCGTCAGATCCTGCATTCCAACAAAAACAATTTCCTGATCATGGCTCCGGTTTCGGGAAGGCTGTCATCATTTAATGTTTCAATAGGCGAAAACCTGACAACGGGCCAGAGTATTGGTAAAATAGATTTGATGGACGGCTATAAATTGGTAGCTAAAGTAGATGAATATTACATCAATAAACTTCAGAACGGCATCAAAGGAAGTCTGGATAACGACGGTAAATCATACGAAGTGATCATCACTAAAATTTTACCGGAAGTAAAAGACGGACAGTTTTCCGTAGAACTTAACTTTACTGATGTAAAACCGCAAAACCTGAAAATAGGGATGACCTTTGGCGTAAAACTCAAACTATCTGCTGATACCCAGAGTGTCATGGTTCCAAAAGGTAATTTTTATAAAGATACCAGCGGAAAATGGATCTTCGTGGTCAAAGGAAATAAAGCGGAAAAAAGAAACGTTGTTTTAGGTCGCGAAAATCCTTTATTTTACGAAGTAGTTTCAGGACTGAAAAGCGGTGAAACAGTGATTACATCTGACTATTCAGATATTAAAAAATACGAAATCCTTGAGATTAAAAAATAATAATAATAACCTTCACCTTTAAATAAAAATTAAAATGATCAACGTTCAGAATCTTTCTAAAATCTATAAAACTGAAGACGTACAGACCAATGCTTTGAATAACATCAGTCTTCATATCAAAGAAGGGGAGTTTGTAGCCATAATGGGGCCTTCAGGCTGTGGGAAATCTACATTTCTTAATATTCTGGGTCTGCTGGATGATGCTTCTACAGGATCTTACAAATTTGCAGAAGTGGAAACGGTAAAAGCAGGAGAGAAAAAGAAATCGGCTATCCGAAAGAAAAATATAGGCTTTATTTTCCAGAATTTCAATCTGATAGATGAGCTTAGTGTATATGAAAATATAGAATTACCCTTGATTTATAACGGAGTTTCCTCTTCTGAGAGAAAAAGAAGAGTAGAGGAAATTATGGAGCAAATCAATATTGGACACCGTGCCAAGCATTATCCTCAGCAGCTTTCGGGAGGTCAGCAGCAGAGGGCGGCCGTTGCAAGAGCTTTGGTGACAAAACCTCAATTGATTCTTGCAGATGAGCCTACCGGAAATCTTGACAGTTCCAACGGAAATGAGGTGATGAATCTCCTGGCAGAACTTCACAGGGAAGGTTCCACCATTGTCATGGTAACGCACTCTTCTTATGATGCAGGTTTTGCTTCCAGAATTGTGAATATGAAGGATGGTGAAATATTTAATGAAGAACATGCTTCCCAAAGAAGAGATGTTTTCGAAAAGGCGGATGCGCAGGAGCTCCAGTAACTGGAACATTCTTTAACTCATTATATTGTAAAAAACTAATAACCGTGGAACTCAGTTTCCTGGATATCAGGTGTATTTTTGACCTGAATCCTCCTGGAAATATATCTTCATTACTTACAAAATTATACGATCATGCTTAATAACTGGCTTAAAATTGCTTTCATCAATTATAAAAAGAACTGGCTGTCTACCGCAATCAATTTATTTGGACTTACGGTTGGACTTACGGGATTTATGCTGATTCTGCTGCATTGGAATGATGAAGAGTCATTCGAAAAGTGGAATCCTAAAAAGAACGAGATCTACTATTTTCAAACGTATCATAAGAAAGAGAATTCTTACGGGAATAATCTTTCGGTTCCGATGGCGAGACGTGCTAAGGATGTAATTCCGGGAGTAGAGGACTATGTTTTGTTCAATAGTGCAGGAATAGGATTTAAAATGACCACGAAAAATAAAACAGCGTATCAGCAGGATGGACTGACTGCCAGTGAACATTTTTTTAATTTCTTCCCGTTTAAACTGGTTTCCGGAAGCTATAAAAATGCATTGAAAGGAGATGGCGTCATAGCACTCTCGACAACTGCTGCCAAAAATCTTTTCGGAACGACGAATGTTGCAGGAGAAAGTGTCAAATTTGACAATAAAAATTACGTGGTAACAGCTGTTTACGAGCTACCGAAAGAAAACAGCCAGATCAAACCGGAGTTTGTTCTCAATCCTGTACAACAGATTAAAGATGATGAAAATAACTGGGGAAATTTCAATTTTGGGTGTTTTTTTATGCTTAAAAAAGGGACAGATCCTTCTACCTTACGACAAAAATTTATAACCGATATTTTTGAATACAGGGCAAAACTGGATAAGGATTCCGATGGATTGACTCCACAGCAGTATCTGGATCTGTATGGTCCTACGGATAGTCTGCTGACCCCTCTTGATCAGGTAAAACTTCACGCAAAAGCATCATGGTTTGGGGTACCTGATTTCAAAACCTTAATGATCCTGTTTACCCTTTCTGTTTTAATTGTTGTTTTATCAGCTATTAATTTCATCAATCTGAAAACGGCACAGGCTTCTCAGCGGGCTAAAGAGATCGGAGTAAGAAAAGCCATTGGCAGTACAAAAACCAATCTTATTGTTCAGTTTTTACTGGAAACTTTTGTTCTTTGTATCGCTTCTTATCTGCTTTCGCTGGCCTTAACAGAGCTTCTTTTACCAAGCTTCAACAAGTTTTTTGATAAGGAGATGAAGATGAACGACTGGCATGTCTACTTTTATTCCTTTGTCATGGTCATTATGGTTACATTGATTTCCGGGTTGATTCCGGCGATGTATCTGTCCAACTTCAAAGCCATAGAAACTCTGAAAGGAAATTTCGCAAGAAGCAAACACGGAATCTGGCTGAGAAACGGAATTCTGACTTTACAGCTTATTATTTCATCATTCTTCATTATTGGCGGATTGATCGTGAATCAACAGGTGAAACATATGATGAACAAAGATCTTGGCTATAGCGGAAAACAGGTACTGATCGTCAACTTCAGGGAATTTAATCCAAAGCCATGGCTGAAATACGAAAGATTAAGAACCGAAATGAGTAAGATACCGGGAGTGGATGAAGTTACTTATGGAGAAATTATTCCCGGAACCAACAGATCCAGCAGTTCAAATGTTGATTTTATGAATCAAAGTATCCAGGCTCAGCACGGATCTATGGATTACAATTACCTTCAGTTTATGAATGTAAAACTGAAAAAAGGACGTTGGCTGGATCCGAATCTCGCCTCTGATACCATCAATACCGCTTTGGTCAACGAGGCTTTTGTGAAGAAATTTGGCTGGAATGATGACGAGGCTTTAAAGAATGAAATCCGTCCGGGATTTGACAGCATAAAATACCATATTGTAGGCATCGTAAAAGATTTCAATGTCAGAAGTTTAAGATCTGAAATAGAACCTACTGTATTTTTTCACTACAGGGAAACAGACTGGAAAAAAGAATATGTTTATAATATTCAGCTGAAAATAAAACCGGATGATATTGAAGGTACGGTAAACCGGATAAAAAAATATTGGTCAGGCTCGGTAGAACCGGGGTATCCTTTTGACTACTTTTTTATCGATCAGAAATTTGCCAAAACCTTTGAAAGATACCAAAAACAGCAAACCCTTTTCACAATTCTGAATGCAATGGTTTTAATGGTGGCTTTGTTAGGATTATTTGCCTTGTCTTCATTGATGATTGAGCAGAAACTGAAAGATGTAGCGATTAAAAAGACTTTGGGAGCTTCAGACGGAATTTTAATTATGGGACTGACCAAACAATTCCTTTGGATTACATTGACAGCGGTTCTTATAAGCATTCCGATCAGTTATTATCTGATGAACGAATGGCTGAAAGACTTTGCTTACAGAATAGATATGCCGGTTTGGCCCTTCATTATCAGTCTTCTTACGCTGCTTGTTTTAACATTCGCTGTTGTGAGTATTAAAGCCTACAAAGCAACCAAAGTAAGTCTTGTGAAGTATCTTAAATATGAATGATTTTCATTCCCGTCACTTATCTTCTTTACAATAACCTGAGTTCAGAATAAGAGATTTTGTTTTTAACAATATCAGAAAGCCACAAGCCTAACCCGAACTCAATTTAAATTCATCTTGTACATGAAAAATCTAATCTTCATATTTTTTGTGGGGCTATTTCCTGCACAGCAATCGTGGAATCTTCAGCAGTGTCTGGATTATGCTGCGGCCAATCATCCGCTGGTCAAACAGGCAACGGTAAACATCAAGAAAAATGATCATCAGATTGCTGCCTCAAAAGGAATGTTATTGCCTTCTGTAGAGGCTGGTGTTGATCACAGCTATAGTTTCGGATCATCAATTAATCAGTCCAGTAATCAGAGAGAAGTGCTGAATACACAATACGACCAGCTGAAGGCTCAGGCCAATATTGAGCTTTTCAACTGGCGGAATTATGTGAATATTTCCCTTTCAAAACTCAACAAAGAAACCAGCTCCTATAAGCTTAAAAGAGCTCAGAATGAAGTGAAACTGAATGTTATTCAGACCTTTTTTATCTACCAAAACAGTAAAAGCTGGCTGGATGTCCTGGAAACGCAGATTTCAGGGATTGAAGAGCAGATTAAGCGAACTGAAAAAGAAGTAGAAATAGGAAGCCGCTCAAAAAGTGACATTTATGACATAAAAGCCAACTTAGGAACGTTGCAGGAACAATGGGTAAGTGCAAAAAATCAACGTGATCTGGCTAAAATAAATCTTCTAAACGCTTTAGCCATCCCTCAGGATTCTATTGATTTTGTGACTACTCATGAGGAGGCTTTAGCGGAAGATGATTTCAATCAGTCTGATTTTACCAAAAGGTTACTGGAAAATAATCCGGCATACCAGACTGTTCTTGCGGAGATCAAAGCTCAGGAAAAAACGGTAGATCTTGCTGGATCAGCTTATTTACCAACCCTCAACGGAAGTTATAGCTGGTCTACTTTTTATAACAAATCTTTAAATAATAATGCTTCCACAGCCAGTTTTTCCGATCAGTTTTCTCAAAATAAAAACCAATCGGTGTCTTTTGGACTTAATATTCCTATTTTTAATAGATTTCAGGTCAAAAACAATGTGGAAGTTGCCAAATTGAATGTGATCAATTCTACTTATGATAAAGAATTGATTGTGAACAACCTTACGCAAAGCATCAATTCCATAAAGGCTCAATATTTAAATGCTCAGGAAAAATACACCCTTTTAGAAGCCAATTTTGAAAATCAGAAACTGTCTTTTCAGAAATCAGAAGAAAAATACAAAGAAGGCCTTATGGATGCCTATACCTTCTTTGTTGTGAGAAACAACTGGCTTCAGGCCAATTATAACCTGATCAATAGTAAAAATGATGTCATCCAGCAGACAGAACTGTTAAAAGTGCTGAAGACCGGATTATAATGGATTGTTTTTAAGTAACTGTTTTAAACATTCAGAGATACTGCATCATCATATGAAATTCAATAGAGGCTGCCCCAATTTTGGGACAGCCTCATCTTTTGTCAGTTTGATTATTAAAGTATTATTTAATATAATGGTTTAAAAAAATCTCTGGTTTATTGCTGTTAAGGATGGATAACAACCGGAGTTCCTCCACACACCGCATCACAGATCTCATAGGGAGCAGGTCCCATTGGTAAATCTGTTTGGCTCTGATAATTTCCGAGGCAGCAGTTGTAGCAAGTTGAAAATTCAGCACCTCCCCAGTTGTCGCATGCACCAGCGGCCACGCCTCCGTTTACACTCTTTAGTTTGGATCTGTTTAAAGCTTCGAGACCCATCGCATTCAGTTTTAATTTTGTATTTTTCATGATGTATATATTAGTAACTCAAATATAATCAATAATTTAAATCGAATCTGAAGAAATGTATTGTAGGTTATTATTTTTTTCAGATTGTGAGTGTACCTAGTATTTACGGTTTTTTATAATGCTGGAGAATTCCTGTTCTGTTATGGCTTTACTCCATGTCTGAAACCGGCTTCAGTTCAATCAGTTGGATAGGCTCGCTCATCAGTTCGTCCATCTGTGCGGCAAAGTTTTTAAAATGAACGGTTTGGGTATGAAATTCAAATTCGGCAGTGTTCTTAAACGCCTCACGCATATAAAAAGTACCTGTATTATTTTTATCCTCAAAAAGAATATAGTAAAGACATCCCGGTTCGCTGCGTGTGGGGATTATCAGTTGTAACAGAGCCTCTTTTAAGGCGGTTCTTTTTCCTTCTTTAGCTGTTAAAACGGCTGTTGACAAAAATTGTTCGTCAGTCATAATGTTTAAATTTTATTATTAATTACGTTTCGAAAAATTTCAATGGTAGTGGTAATTCAATTGGATGGGGAGAAATTTCCCTCTGCCTGAGTAGTGACGGTAATTCAAAGAATTTTTGACGGGGTGGTCATCAATGTATTCAAAGTTTTACCCTGTAAATAAAATAAGGCGGCTTCCCTTGATCCTGATCACCCGAAAACGCAGTTGTACTGTCCAGCTGATTCACCGAAATGTATAGGTATCCGTCTTCAGAAACCGCTACATTATCGGGCCACTTCAATCTTCCGTCTTTAACCACTTCACTCAGTTGTCCATTAGCATTCAGTTTGCTGATGCTGTGTCCGCCAAGGTTGGTGATATAATGATTGCCGTACTGATCCGTCGCTGCACCATCACTGACAGGTTTATCTCCGAATTTC
Source organism: Chryseobacterium sp. OV279 (assembly GCF_900128945.1). Lineage (GTDB taxonomy): Bacteria > Bacteroidota > Bacteroidia > Flavobacteriales > Weeksellaceae > Chryseobacterium. The sequence continues at coordinate 256,834 of NZ_FQUD01000003.1, forward strand.
TGAATCGCATTACCAATCAATTTATCATCAGCATTGTCCCGGAAAAGTCTGGCCGGAACCTTATACCATGCAGTACCGTTCATAGATCCAAAGAAAATCGTTTCCCTGTCGTTTGAAAGAGTAATAGGATTAACACCTACACGGGATGGTTTTCCGCCAAAATCAATCACTTTTCCATCGATGATCATATCGACATCTTCAGACTGTAAAGCCTCATGTCCACTGAATCTTTTGGCTTTTTTTGTTTTCAGGTTTAAAGCAATGATGCCGGGATTGGCAATATCAGCAAGATAAGCCCAGCCGTTTTTTTCGTCGATAGCAACATCCTGTACAAAACTTCCTTTGGGAGCAATATCAGCTGGCAGTTCAATTTTTTCTACTACTTTATTTTTCTTTAAATCAAAACACCAAAGACGGGTTTTGCCCAGTTCCAGACCCATATCGATCATCCAGAGACGGTTTTGCTTATCTACAGTTACGCCCAGAGGTGTGTCAAACTTATTATGGTCAGCCGGTCCGCCGTTTTTCTGCAATTCTCTGGAAGGGAATGCAACAGGTTTTCCATTGACGATTTCTACCAGCTGGAGTTTTGGGGATGCTAAAGGATGAATAGTGGCAAAGACCCGTCCATTACGGCTTACTGCTACATTTCCAGGTCTCATCTCATCAAACTGTGCCACGACTTCAAGCGGATTTCCCTGTTGCTTAAGATAGGATGCTGTTCCGTCTGTCCAGTCTTTACGAACAGGTGTGAAAAAGTCCAGATCTTCGGTGCCGTCTTCCAGACAGAAAAATTCGTGGGTGATATTGGCGGGAATGATCAGGATACCACCTGCTTTTACGATGTGCTCCTTATTATTCATCAGAACCTTAACGCTTCCTTTTGTAATATAGGTTACCTGTTCATTCGGATGCTGGTGTGGTGGGACATGGGCACCTTTATCCATTTTCCAGAATGCAAAAGTGCTTTGCGCTCCCGAAACCCACTTTCGCTGTAAACCTTGACCTACCTGCTCCCAGGTTCCTTTATTGAAATCGGTTTGCAGAACCTTTTGCTGGGCAGAGACTAAGCTGAAAGAGAGTAGGGCTGCTACATGTATAAAAGCTGATTTTCTTGTCTTCATGAAATTGAATATTTATATTTTAAAATTTAATACTGTGCTTTTGCTTGGGACGAGGTCCAGGTTCGCTGATAACCGACATCATTAGTGTTCGGTAATATCACTTCGTAAGCGTTTTTCTCGTCAATCTGAATGGTGATTTTTGCATCGGAAAAATTTCCTTCTATCATATGCCCTCCGGCCTTTTTATCATCTGATATAAAATGGAAATGAAACGGCGATAAATCCAAGCCTCCTGCGTATCCGGGATTGTAAAAGCCTATAATAATTCCTCTGATGTTCTGCTTTTTGTACAATGGTCTTGTTTTCATAAAAGTGGCAATACCAGTTGTATCTTTTTCATCCACCTTTATCGCTCCACCCAATGTTAAACTGCTGAATGTTGCTTCAATTTTTATAGCATAAAAACGGTTGCGTGAAGGCAAAAGCTCAGGTAATTTCTTCAGAAGGTCATCAATGGTTTTAATTTGTTCAAGTGTCACCAATTTATCTTTTTTGAAAAAAGTAAACGAACCAAACGGAACCTTTCTTTTTATATCTGCCACTTCAACGGATCCATCGGTTGCAATGCGGTATATTTTGCCATCCAGCGCGATGAGTTCACCATCCAGGAAATTATAGGTTCCCAGTCCGAAATCGCCTTTTTGTTTTAATTCTTTTACAGTAATGTCTCCGGTATATACTCCGTTTCTCATGGCATCCATAGAGGAGTAGTGGTAAATTTTATCTTCAATCCCCTGTGAATGCAGTGAAACAGACAGAATAAATAACAGGGTTATACTTAATAATGTTTTTGTCATAGGTGATATTTATATTCTATGGAGCAAAATTATACTGATTTTAAGCAGATTAATGGTATATTGTTTCTATTTTTTTGTATATTTTTGCTCATGTCAATAAAATACGATTTGTATGAACCGCGATGTATTATATCAGCCTTACAGTATTCATTTTGAAACTTTAGATACCTTTCCGGAGAAGGAAAGCCGGAAGAACTTTTTCGAGCTTGTTTTTATATTGTCGGGGACAGGTAGGCACTGTATCAACAAGCACAGTTTTTCCTATTCTGACAACCATATGTTTCTCCTGACCCCTCAGGATTGCAGTCAGTTTTGGATCGACAGTACAACAAGGTTTTTCTTTCTGCAGTTCAGTAATATCTATTTAAAAGACAGCAGCATTTCAAAAGAAAATATCCAGCGGCTGGAATTTATTATGGAGAATGCCAACCACAAACCGGGCTGTATTTTGAAAAATCAAAGTGATAAAACACTCATCCGTCCGATTGTAGAAGCGCTGATCAGAGAGGCTGTGAACAGAGATGTCTACCATGGTGACATTACGGCTCAATTGGTGAATACCCTTATTGTCGTTGTAGCCCGTAATATTGCCAAATACCTGCCTCAGAAAATAGATGAAACCTCCGAATCTCGTATTATTAATATCCTTAACTATATTCAAAGCCATATTTATGAGCCGGAAATGATCCGTACGGAAAGCATCAGCAAGGCATTTGGATTTTCAGAGAACTATCTCGGGAAATATTTTAAAAAACATAGTGGCGAAACCTTGCAGTCCTACGTCAATAACTATAAAACAACTTTAATAGAACATCGCTTGAAACACAGCGACAGACGAATCACTGAAATTGCAGACGAACTAGGCTTTACGGATGAAAGCCATCTGAATAAATTCTTTAAAGCCCAGCGTGGGAAAAGTCCGAAAGCTTTCAGACTGGAATTTGTACAGCATAATGAGAGTTGATGAGTTGCTGTGACTTGTTTAAATGAAGGAAAAATATCTCTGGCGGCTGAGGTTCTCGAAGTCACCATTCACTTGCGAAGCAAAATTCACAATTGACTTTTTTAAAAGTGAAATAAATAAAAAAAAACACCTGTATCAAAGGGTTTCCGAAATAAATACATAATTTCGCATCATGAGAATTTTTCTATATGCATTGTTATGCTTTCCTCTTTCATTTTTCTCACAGACGACGGCAAAAGTAGTTGGGATTTCAGATGGAGACACGATCACAGTTTTATTGGACGGGAATGTACAGAAGAAACTTCGGCTGGCTGAAGTAGACTGTCCCGAAAACCGGCAGCCTTTTGGAAAAAATGCCAAAAAATTTACCTCCGATCAGGTTTTTGCTAAAAAGATCATGTTTACGGAAATGAAGAAAGACCGTTATGGCCGTTCGGTGGCAAAGGTTTACTATGACAACGGAAAATATCTTTCAGCGGAAATCATAAAGGCCGGATATGGCTGGTGGTATTATTCTTATTCCAAAGATGCAGATCTTGGAGTGATGCAAACTAAGGCAAAAACAAAAAAACTGGGTTTGTGGCAGGATAAAACAGCCGTTTCACCTTGGGATTTTCGTAAAGAACAGAGAGAAAAGGCAAAACAGAAGCGTCTTCAGAAGCAAGGAGTGATTTGATGATTTGATAATGTGTAGATGGAATAGTGGGGGCTTCAAAAGTACTGTGAGGAAATCCATGAGATTATGTAATAAAGCATCCGCTTAATCAAATCAATGAAATTGATTTCCTCTTTGCACTCCTCAAAATATGAAGCATTATAATTAAACTTTGCGTTAAAAAAACTCGCCTTCAATATAGAATCAAAGTTATTTTCAATTTAATTCAAAAAAGTATAAAACAAAACCGTTGCACACAATGCAACGGTTTCTTTATAATAAACATGATAAAACTAAGACTCAGCCTTTAACAATCCGAAACTGGATGTTGCAGGCTCTTTTCCGAAAAGACACGAAAAAATATTCTGAAACTCGTGGATATACCTGCATCTGATGGAATTTCCATATATTTTCAGGCCTTCCAGGATCTTTTTAGAACTTAAATCAATGTCATATTTGATAAACGCTTCCGGTCTTTCATAACGGATTCTCTGCTCTGAGCTGTAGGTCCGCAAAAAGCCAAACTTTTCAAGCCATTCTTCAGTGATCTGAATAGGCGTAATAGCATCTGCGGGAACTGAAATACTGTGAATATCATTCTCGATTTTTACAAAATAATCATGGTTTCTGCCATGAAAAATTTCAGTGATCGTATACGTTTGGTTTTTGTATTCAACTAAGTTTTTAATTTTAAGATCTGCTGCGTTCATAATATTGTGAGTTTAGAAAGGTGTGTGGTCCTTAAGTACTTGCAAATATTATGCCCTGCATTAGAGTAAATTGCCTTTGATTTTGAATGTTTTGTTAATTTTTTCTATAAATAATTAATTATATGTTAAAATAATATTGTTTTTTCTTAAAATTAAAGAAAAATAGAAAATAAAATGTGGTAGTTGTGTGGTATCTGTTGTTTGTTAAAGAACTTTAAATGTTCCCAAATCTCTGTTTCTTGCCGCAAGCACAAACGAAATTCCAACGGAAAATAAGAGTACCGTTATAAAAACAGTCCAGGAAAAGGCATGGAGAATATATCCCGTTCCGCTTCCCAGAATACTGGATCCGAAATAATAAAACAGCCAATAAATGGAAGTAGCTGACGACTTTCCTTGTTTTGCATGCAGTGCCGTCATTTGACTTGCCATGGTATGCGCTGCGAAAAAGGCTAAAGTGAATAGCCCTAGACCGAAAATCACGACATAAATATTCTCCGACAACAGAAACAAAGTACCGGAAAACATAAACAGAACTGATCCTTTCAGAATAAGATTGCGGCTGAATCTTTTCGAAAGTCTGCTCGTAATCATCGTACCGAATACCCCGAAAATATACATTAAAAATATAAAAGCGATCACAAAATGACTCAACGAAAATGGCTGATCTTCCAGTCTGAAAGTCAGATAATTATAAACACTTACAAAAGTACCCATCAGCAAAGCAGCGATGCAGTACAAACGCAGCATATAAGAATCTGTAAGGAACTTTCTCATCTGTTTGACTTTCAGAGAATAATCCGTTTTCTGGGGATTAAAAAATTTAGATTCCGGAAAGAGTTTCCAGAATACCAGTCCCAGAATCAGGCTTTCTATCCCTATAATCAGAACGGCATTCCGCCAACCGAATTCCCCGGCTAAGATCGTTGCCAATATTCTTCCACTCATACCACCAATGGTATTTCCGCTGAGATACATGCTGATGGCCAGGGCGACGACAGAAATATGAACTTCTTCAGTCAGATAGGCGAGTGCCACCGCTGAAACTCCGGAAACCACAAAATGATGGCCAGGGCGACGACAGAAATATGAACTTCTTCAGTCAGATAGGCGAGTGCCACCGCTGAAACTCCGGAAACCACAAAACCTTTTAAAACACCTGTCGCAATGAGTAAGCTGAGACTTGGCATCCACGCTGAGATAATCGTAAGCAATGCAGATGAAACCAGTGAAAAAGTCATCAGTTTTTTTCTTGAATAACTATCGGCCTTAAAAGCGAAAAACAACAATCCAATGGCCATTCCTATCGTGGAAGAAGAAACCAGAAGAGAACTGTCGCCGGCCGTTGTTTTGAAATAGTCTGAGACGGTGGGAAGCATCGGCTGAAAAAGATAAAGCTGCGCAAATACGGAAAGTCCCGAAAAGAAAATACAAAGTTTGATATACCGGAAACGCTGGCTTCCTTTTTCTGCTTTTTCAGATAGATTCATGATTTTGTACGATTAAAAACGCTGTGGTTTTTATAGAAATTAATGTCCCGTAAAGTTCATGATATTTTTTCAATTCTGAAAACGCTTTATTCAATCAGGTTTATTGGTAAAACCGATTATCGCTGCATTCTGCTTATGTATTCGGAAGGAGTGGTTCCTTCAATCTGTTTAAAAACCCGGTTAAAGGTAGACTGGTTTGAAAATCCGGCTTCGGTGTAGATATACATTAAAGTCACACGTTCCAGATCATTTTCATCCAAAAGTTTTTTGACACAGTTGATTCTGTACAGATTAAGATAATTATTGAAATTCGGGAAGCCCTTATGCCGTATCGATTTTGAAATATAACTGCTGTTCACACCCATTTCTGTGGATAATTTGGAAATATTGAAATTCACATCCTTATAGAAATGTTTCTCATTCATCATGTGTTCAATCTTTCCAAACAATTCTTCTGAATAGATGTCTTTTTCTACAGAAGGGATTGTTGTTTTAAGATCTGTCTGCAGCTTTTCTTCAATTTCACTGTAAATCTCCACACGTCTGATTTTATCTTTAAAATAGAGCAGGAGTGCTATGACAGCTACATTAGAGATCATCAGCACAGTGTCTGTCATTTTTACGTCTTCGGGGCTGTGTTTTGGAAAGTTGAAATCAAAATTATTAGAAATCAGATACCCTAAAATGATATTGAAAAGCACAAAAATGAAATAGATTAAAACATACTTTCTAGCGAGAAAAACATAAGCTCCCAGAAGAATAGGAATCAGCCAGACAAAGCTCGCTACCGAATTATTCCAGAAAGCCAGCATAATGTAAAAATTGTAAAAGGAAGCAGAGATCATATAGGTATGAATCAATACTTCTACTGAATAACTTTTGCGGACAATAATATAGGTGTACATCATAAAAAACAATCCGCCATACAGATACCAGGACATGGTTTTATCCGGAACGATGAATGTAAAGATGAGTGCAAATACAGAAAGAATAATGGCCATCAAAATGATATAATAATGGATCAGTTTTCTTTTGTAATGTTCAATTCTTTCAGTCTTGATGTTATGAGTGGTTGCCATTTGTGTTTCGAAGATAATTAGATTCTGTTTCAATATCTACATGAGCAGTCATTATCAGAAAATAACTGGTTTAAGTTATTGTGTTTTAGTCTTTTGTGTTTTTTAAACCGTTTCCGGTTTTTCATTGCTTATTTATAAAATTGATTTATTCCAGCGGATAACTTTGTGGCAGATTAATTACCCGATGAGTCTGTATCTGACAAAATCATGATCTATCATATCCTGTCGTATAAATAAAAAACAAATATAATTAAAAATGAAGAAAATTAAATTATCTCTTTGGGGTCTGACTTTTACTATGATTTCCAGTACTGTTTTAGCTCAGGTTGGTATCAATACAGAATCTCCTAAAGCCACACTTCATGTGGCAGGAAAACCCGATGTAGCTAATGTGGCAGATGGAGTGATTGCCCCAAGAATGACCGGAAATCAGCTTAAAGCTAAAGATGATGTATATCTTGCAGATCAGACCGGAGCATTGGTCTACGTCACTCAGGCTGTAACGACGGCTTCCGTAAAAACAGCAAAAGTAGATAAGCCCGGATATTATATGTTCAATGGTGAAACCTGGAAATTTGCATTTGGAGGAAATAATGATGATATTGTAATAGGAGAGCTGGTATATTATCACGGCAGCATCCCGGGATCAACTTCAGGGACGAATATCCTGGCCAGTACCTATCTTTCGGATCTTCCTGTTCTGGGTGGTGTATTAAGGCTGGATGCCCAGTTTGACGGAAATTCATCCGGAACAGGTGCGGCGACTACATTTAACCCGCGTCTTTATAATGTAGGTACATCAGATATTAAGATCTGGGTTTCTGAGATGTCTACCCATACAGGGGATTCGGATAACGGGAATATCAAACTTTCACCGGGTGCTTTCAGGCAGTTTGATGATGGGGTTTATCTTACACAGACTCACAATGAGACGGTAACCTTTGATATTACTTTACAGGAACCGGAACCAAGATGGTACAGAGTATATTATGCATTCCGTGTGGATAATAAATCTACAGCAGGATCGAGTAATTCAACGACTACAGATCCAAATACAGCGGACAATACCAGAGAATTATTTTTATCAGTTCAGAGACTGTACTAATGATCATCTGCACGTCCGATTCTAAAAACACTACACTAACGATAGAAAACAATTGTAAAAATATTCCGGAACTGACGGAAAAGTCACATCAGTAACTTGTTTTTGTACCGGGACCGGATTTCTGATGAGAGATTCCGGTCCCAATTTTTAAACCATTGATTTAAATGATGGGTTAATGCATCATTTCATGCACTTTGATCAGTTCTGCAATATTGCTGATGTTCAGCTTTTGAAAGATTCTCTTTTTATAGGTACTCACGGTAGACATCTGGATATCGAGCTTGTTTCCGATTTCAAGGTTTCCATTGCCGCTTGCCAGCAGTTTAAAAATCTCATATTCACGGGTTGACAGCTTTTCAGCAGGATTGCTCTTTTTATTCTGAATAATAAGCCCGATCAGCTCACCCGGATAATAATAGCCCTTCTCAATAACAGATTTCACAGCTTCTCTGATTTCTTCCTCACTGCTCTGTTTGCTGAGGTAGCCTTCAGCACCTTCCCGGATATATTGGATGGCTACGTTTTTATCATGCCCTGAAAATATAAGGATCTTCAGGCTTTCCTGTATATTTTTAAGTTCAGTGACCATTTTTTTGTACTGGGTTCCTGGCATATCAATATCCAGAAGGATCAGGTCATAGTGGCGCTCAGATAAATGTTTCTGTACCTGTTCATAATTTTCTGCGAAATCAATGGTAAGCTTTGGATAAGCGGACTCTAACACTAAAGCAGTTCCTGCTCTTACGACATAGTGGTCATCAGCAATTAAGATTCGTTCATTCATAAAAAATTGGCTTTAATAAGAGTAATTTCAACGATAGTTCCGGCGGAATGATGAGGTCTGAAATTAATTTTCGCATTAATTTTTTTGACCAGATGAATGACGCTGGACAGCTTCGGACCTTTTCCATAGAAATTAGAACTTTCATACTCAGGATAGTCAGGCAGGCTGGTGTCGTCAAGGATCTGTTCGGCAGACGTTTCCGCTCCCGTATCGGCGGTTATTATAATTAGTTTTTGATGGTTTTTAATGATATTGAAGGCTGGTACGAAAGCGTTAGCCAGATCAGAGATATGTTTATAAAGATCTGCAGCAATGGTTTTTGCTTTCTTTTGCAAAAGTCCGTTGCCGTTACCATGTCCCGTGGAAGTATGACGCTGTCTGAAAATGTTCGGAAACAAAATGACAGAAAACAATGTCCAAGCCTTCATAACTGTATAAAATGATCTATGTTTTCCGGATGATTAGCCTGGAAGTTTATTAATAATAGTCATTGTACAAGCCGAAGTTTTTTTAAGTGATGGGAATAACTGAATATAATTTTCTTTCATTAAATATTTTAGCGTTATGTGTTTTTGTTTTTAAACAGATTTGGATTATGGTGTAAAATTAGTGATTTTATGCGCATAAATTATCATACTCTGAGATAATTTGACAACGATTTTATCTATCATACAGACGGATATCATCATAAGTCTGTAGATTTTATTCTACATATGGTGAAATATTGTTCTACGTGTTTTATTTTGCTAAGAGATTGAGGATTTTTATTTTTGGACCGCGGCTTTACAAATTCAGAATTTTAGATTTTTATTGAATTGACATAACCAGTCAGATGAATTCTAAAAGCACAGATGCAATGGCTGAATGACCTGTTCCCTCATATGATTTCAGCCTTTCAGATCTGCAGAGAAAACAGTTTCATCGGAGCATGAATCTTTTTTTAGTTTGAGCTTTATACATGCCTTTTTATACTCTAATCAGTCCGGAATGCTTTTAAGTGTCCCGGATTTTCTGCGCTCAAATTTTCATATCAAACGCAAAAATTGTAGATTAAACAAAACTAATCAGCTCTCGCAGATGATACGGATAGAGCAGATTAATAAAAGTAAAAATCTGCATCATCTGTATAATCTGCGTGAATTAAAAAAATGATTACATATCATTCCTCTTTTCCATTGTATTCCAATTAAATTAAAACAAAAACCTCCCAAGGTGGGAGGTGAATAAAAATTGACTGTATATTGAATAAAGATTCAATCGCTATTGATTGTTTTCAAGCCATTTCAGCCTGCGTTGGTCGGGAAGGTGTTTTACTTTGAAACCTTCAAAAACTGCTGTAAAGCCGTTTCCGTCCGGACATGCGGCCATTAAGCCTACCATCACCGGAGTATTGTCCTGAAGATAGGCGTTGCGCATCATCGTATAATTTTTGTCATCAAAAGAATAGAATACTTCCACAGCATCAAGCCTCCGTACTGCTTTGATCCAGACGGCAGACGGGATTTTGTCTAATGTAATGACACTCCAGTCACTGGTTCCATGGGTAACGACGGTGCTGAGATTGTATTTTCCGTCCACGAATTCGATGCCGGCTTTTATGTAGTTTTTTTCATCTGTTCTCAGCATCAGCCCCATCTGGTCAAATCTGGCTTTGTAATTGCCGCTGATCTTCACTTTGGCTTCAAATTCTCCACCATACGTGGTATAGTAAAAGGGGGCATCATCTACTGTAAATCCATAGTGGGAAATTCTCCAGTAATCACTCTGCGGAGTGACGGACATCGATAAACTGTTGTTTTTGATCTCCCATTTTTCAGGTTCATTAAACCAGTTCATCTTTTCCAATGTCTGTGCAAAGGCTGTCTGGACCGATAAAACAGCACAGAAGCTTAAAACGATTCTCTTCATTTTCTTTAGCTGGGCGTAAATTATTACTTTAGCAAAAGTAAAACTAAACCCATATTCTGCCAATGCTTATAAATAACCATTTATGGAGATCATAGATAAACTGAACAGCCGGCTTCTGGATAAAACGGCCCGAAAATGCCAGCTTGATATAGAAGTATATAAGCAGAGAGCATTGGTGTATATGCAGATGGAAGGAGCGGTTTCGGTATTAAGCGATATGCAGGCTGATAAGAGTTATGTGTACAAATCGAAGGCTGCGCTGGAGCTGGGTTTAAGTATGGAAGAAAATCCCGCAGAAATCAATTCGATCTGGGAGGAAGAAATCATTATGAAGATTCACCCGGATGACCGCCTTAAAAAATACATCCATGAACTGAGATTTTATGAGCTGATGGAGTCTCTGGATCCGGAACTCCGTGCAGACTACTGCGTCCTTTCAAAAATCAGGATGAAAGATAAGAATGATGAATACAGACTGGTGAAACACCGCATGTTCTACGTCTATTCACCAGATAACGGAAAATTGAGATTTGCCCTTTGTCTTTATCACACAGTGCTGGTCCAGACACAGCCGCTGATCTCCGATTTTATGATCATAAATACCACCAAAGGAGAAGTGATGGTAAAAGACAAACTGGATTATCAGAATATTCTTTCCAAAAGAGAACTGGAAATCTTAAAATATGTAGGAGAGGGCTATGCCAGTAAAGAGATTGCGCAATTTCTATCAATAAGCGTCAATACAGTAAGCAGACACCGTCAGAACATCCTTGAAAAACTGAACGTAAAAAATTCCGTACAAGCCTTTAAAGACAGTTTTCATTAAAGACGGAGTGTTAAATATCCGAAAAGTTCACCATGCTTTTTTTATTCTTATCTTTAACTTTATAGATTAAGATTTTACTATAAACAATGATGATAACGAAATGAAAAGAAGCGAAGAGATTACTATGCAGTATTTTGCTTTTCTGGATAAACATATTCAGGAGGTGCTTTCCGGATCGGTTCCAGAATTTATGGAACTCAACGAAATTGCAGGACAACTTGCCGTTTCCCATACTCACCTTACGGATACTGTAAAAAAAGAAAAAGGCCAGCATCCCTGTTATTTTTATGATGAAAAAATCATCCATGAAGCCAAGCAGATGATTGCAGATTCGAATCAGTCTATTGCAGAAATTGCGAGGGTATTTACGTATGATCCTTCCAACTTTTCCAAGTTCTTTAAAAAGATGACAGGTACCACACCGGGAGCATTCCGAAAGAATAGTAAATCGATCTGATGAAAATGCTGTCAAAATTTTCACAAACCCCATAAAAAAAGTGGACAAAAGGCTTTCTTTAGTTGGATGATTTTAAGAAATTTTAACACCTAAAGATTAATTTTAAAAAATAATATTTTAGTAATGAGACAATTGTGAAAACTATTGTCTTTTTTTTGTGATTTATATATGAATAGTGATTTATTGTTGTCTTTTTTTTGTTAAATTTAGGTTCAGTAAAAAAATAACCAACCATTGAAACATACAATAGATGTATTGATAAATAAAGTAATTTGATTATCAGATCATAAGGTCAAATGTCTTATATACTGGATAATATTTAATATAATAGATAGATTTTACAAGCTTTAAATAATCATATATTTGTTTCTTCAAACAACTAACATAAACACTAACAACTAACACTAACAACATTAAGGATGAGTATCGATTTTGAAACAGCAACTTTTAAAGACTTTGAGAATATTGCAGATTATGATATTGCTCAAAGAGCGAACTATTTTTATGAATTCCTGGACCACATGACAGCTAAAGGTCACATGAATTACAGACTGAAAAATATGTCAGGAACCAATGCAACATTAAACATCAATATTGCAAATCAGAACAAAGAATATGTAAGTTTTGTATCCAGCGATTATTTAGGATTCACACAGCATCCGAAAGTAAAACAGGCAGCCATCGATGGAATTGAAAAATACGGAACAGGAACAGGAGCTACACCGCTTATCGGGGGGTATTTTGATTATCATAATGCATTAGAAAGAAAAATAGCCGGTTTTTTTGGCAGAGAAGAGGAAGAAGCAGTTATCTTTACCACCGGATATACCGCAAACAGTGCCACTTTACAGATTCTGATGCAGAAGGAAGATATCGCTATTTTAGACATGGCCGTACACGCCAGCGTACATGAAGGATGTGTGTTTACAAATAAAAAAACATTTCCGCACAATAATTTGGAAGCTTTGGAACACATTTTGAAGATATCTGAAAATACGTACCGTACGAAACTTGTTGTAGTGGATGGAGTATATTCTCAGGATGGCGACACTTCGCGCATTAGTGAGATATATGACCTCGTGAAAAAGTATAATGCCTATCTTATGGTAGACGATGTGCATGGGGTAGGGATTTTGGGACAAACCGGTAGAGGAAGTCTTGAAGATCCCGGATTAATGGATAAAGTGGATTTCATTACCGGCACATTCAGTAAAACTTTTGGCAACCTGGGGGGATATGTTATTACCAATAAAAAAATAGCATCATTCCTTAAGTTCCAATCCAGACAACAGATTTTCTCAGCAACAGCGCCACCTTCTTCCGCAGGAATAGTTAAAGCTATAGATTTGATTGATGAAGAACCGATCTGGAGAGAAAGACTTTGGAATAATATCAATTATTTCAAAAAAGGTCTTGACGATCTGGGTCTGGATACCGGTATTACATGTTCAGCAATCATTCCTGTAAAAATAGGAGACCAGAGTAAAATGTGGGATATCGGGAGGATATTAATAGAAAAAGGAGTCTATACAAACCCTATTATGTATCCTGCGGTAGCAAGAAAAGACGCGCGCATCAGAATGAGTGTGACAGCAAGACACAACAAAGAACATCTTGATAAAACACTCAATGTATTTGATGATATAAATAAAAAAATGCATATTGCGAAAAAATAATAAATTATGCCTAGAAAAGTAGTGCAAGGGCCCATTAGGGACAAGGAAAAAACAAAACAAAAACTGCTTGCAGCAGTTGGAAAAATTTTGAGAGTAAAAGGATACTCAGGTCTTAAAGTAAGTAAGATCGCAGCAGTAGCCGGTTTCGACAAAAAGCTTATCTATGAGTACTTTGGAAGTACAGATAAACTGATTGACGAATATATAAAGTCTCAGGATTATTGGAGTAAGTTCAGTCCGGACATTAAAGAAGAACAGGTGTCTTCTAAAGGTAAGGAAGCTCTGACCCAGGGAATTCTCATGCAGTTTGAGAGTCTGAAGAAAAATAAAGAACTTCAGAAAATTATTCTTTGGGAACTTTCTGAAAGCAAACCTATCCTTCGTAAATTGGTAGAACAAAGAGAAGCTGTAGGCGCTGATCTGTTCGGAAACGTTACAGATCCTTACTTTGGAGAGGGTGCGAAGAGATTTAGAGCTATTATTGCTTTGATTGTTTCAGGAGCTTATTATCTGAACCTGTATCCTGCTTATAACGCGAGCGAGTTTTGTGGCCTTGATATGAAGAGTGATGAAGGTAGATCTGAAATAGAAAAAGCTATTGTGGATCTTATAGAATTTGCCTACCAGAAGCAAGATTAATGATTAAAAGTTTTCCAATCTTACCGAAAATCAGTTTTTGTTGATATTTGAAAACTTTTAATTTTCAGATTAAAACTATATTTCTTATTTTTGACCAATGGAAAATTTTATCGTATCTGCAAGAAAATATCGCCCCCAACAGTTTGACACTGTAGTAGGGCAGTCTCATATTACAGATACGCTGGAACATGCTATTGGAGAAAATCAGCTGGCTCAGGCCTTACTTTTCTGCGGTCCGAGGGGTGTGGGTAAAACGACATGTGCCAGAATTCTGGCCCGGAAGATCAACGAAAAGGATGGTTCTGTTTCAGAAGACGGCTTCGCCTACAACATCTATGAACTGGATGCGGCGTCCAACAATTCCGTGGATGATATCAGGGAACTGATAGATCAGGTCCGCTTTGCGCCTCAGGTAGGTAAATATAAAGTCTATATTATCGATGAGGTGCACATGCTGTCTTCTGCAGCCTTCAATGCTTTCCTTAAAACGCTTGAAGAACCGCCGGCACACGCTATTTTTATTTTGGCGACTACAGAAAAGCATAAAATTATTCCCACTATTTTATCGCGTTGTCAGATTTATGACTTCAAAAGAATTACCATTGAAGATATTCAGGGACATTTAAGAACTATAGCCCAGAAAGAAAATATCCAGTACGAAGATGATGCGCTTTATCTGATTGCCCAGAAAGCTGATGGTGCTTTGAGAGATGCACTTTCCATTTTCGACAGGCTTTCCACCTTTTCCCAGAAAAATATTACACTGGCTAAAGCTGCAGAAGTTCTCAACATCCTGGACTACGATCAGTATCTCAATATCGTGGATCTGGCCAAAGAAAACAAAATCCCCGAAGTGCTTTTCGCCTTTAATGATATTGTGAAGAAGGGCTTCGATCCCCATATCTTTATTGCAGGCTTAGGAAATCACTTCAGAGATCTGATGATGGCCCAGAATGCAAGGACGATAGAACTTATTGAAGTCGGGGAGCGGACGAAAGTGAAATTCGTGGAGCAAAGCCAGAAATGGAATGCACAACAGCTCATCGACGCCGTCGAGATCTGCAATCATGCGGATATCAATTATAAGAATTCAAAGAATCCAAGACTTACAGTAGAAATTGCATTGATGCAGCTGTCTTCCCTGACAGCTAATTTAGGCGATACTAAAAAAAAAAGTTCTTAATACTGGCCCCGTTTCTCAGTGAGAAACAGGAAGTGAAGATCCCGGAAAAGGCTCCGGAGAAAAAAGAACCCGTAGCAGAAAAACCTGCTCAGCAACCTGAACCCGTACAGGAAAATACTGTAAAAACCACAAAACCTTTATCAAGACAGGGAGTCTCTTCAGGCTTCAGTATTAATTCTTTTCTGAATAAAGAGGAGAAAGAAGTAAAAGAAGAAACCGTAGTCGTAAGAACCGAAAACCTTCCCCAAAACCATTTCACAGAAACAGATCTCCAGATGGAATGGAACCTTATGCTCAAGCAGCTTCAGAAAAGAAACAGCTTTATCTTTAATGCGGTAAAAGCATTTAAGCTGATCAAGTCCGGCGAGCATACCATTAAAGTTTTATATCCTTCAGATTCTGCCAAAGTGGAATTTGATAAGATCGCAGGGGAATTTTTTAATCATTTTAAGACAAAGGTTCACAACCACGCTATTGAGGTAGATTATCAGAGAGATTTTGATAGTCTCAAGATCGAAGTGGTGACCAAAAGAAAAATTTTTGAAAAGTTTATTGAAAAAAACCCTTTATTAAAGGATCTTGACGATTTAATGAAGTTTGATCTCACCTAATTTTTTTGTATTTATCTCAATTTTTTTTTGTCAGAATCAGTTTTTTTATATCTTTGTCAAAGATTTTTGCAAAAAATAAGTTTTTGACAAAAACAAATCAGATTTAAAACTAAACGAACAGAAGTTTCAGAATCCAGGTGGAAAAATTATCAAACCCATATCTGTCTCCTTCACCCGCTAATTTCTTTAGCGGTTATTTTAGTTTTTCTGCTTTCTATTATAGAAATTTCAGAACGTATTATCGATTTTATTGGTACTGCTAACTGAATTTCTTTCCAAAAAATACAGGAGAATTAAAGTCCTTTTATTTTCCTGATTCCTTTAAACCATTTTGAACGGCATTTTTTGAAAAGAATTATAAAGTAAATTTTATAATGAAAGGACTATTGCTGTTAATCTAAAAAAATAAAACAATAAATTTAAAAATATGAATTTAATAGATGTAAAAAACGAGTGGATCAATGAGCTTTCGCAGCCTTTAATGATCGCGGGACCATGCAGTGCAGAAAGTGAAGCTCAGATGCTTGAAACCGCCAGAAGAATAAGAGAAACCAATGCGCAGGTGTCTATTTTCCGTGCAGGAATCTGGAAGCCCCGTACCAAGCCGAATGGTTTTGAAGGAGTAGGCGTAATCGGTCTGAACTGGCTGAAGAAAGTAAAGGAAGAATACGGATTCAAGACGGCTACAGAAGTAGCCAATGCCCACCACGTATTTGCAGCCCTAGAAGCTGATGTGGATGTTCTTTGGATTGGAGCACGTTCTACAGTAAACCCATTTACGGTTCAGGAAATTGCGATGGCTTTAAGAGGAACAGACAAGCCTGTATTCGTGAAAAACCCTGTCAACCCGGATCTTGCTTTATGGATCGGTGCTTTGGAAAGACTTTTAGGACAGGATATTAAAAACCTTGGAGTCATTCACAGAGGATTTTCAACATACCAGAAAACAAAATACAGAAACAACCCGAACTGGCAGATTGCTCTTGATTTCAAAAGCCAGTTTCCCAATATTCCAATGCTGATTGACCCTTCACACATCTGTGGAAACAGAACAGGTCTTGCAGATATTACACAGGAAGCACTTAACGTAGGATACCAGGGAGCGATCATTGAATCACACTGTAATCCTGATGAGGCTTGGAGCGATGCGTCACAACAAATTACTCCGGAAGTATTGGCGCAACTGATCGGTAACTTAAAAGTAAGAAATTCTGGTCTTGCAGGTTTCGACAACGAAATGGGAAGACACAGAACATTAATTTCTGACCTTGACTTCCAGTTAATCGAACTTCTTTCCCAAAGAATGAAGATCTCTGAAAAGATCGGTAAACTTAAAAAAGAGAATGATATCGCCATCTTCCAGCCGGAAAGATGGAAAGTGATCACAGAATACGCTAATCAGAAAGCAAAGGAAACCGGAATGTCTCACGAATTCATTGAAAAAGTTTTCAAAGCGATTCACGAAGAATCTATCGAAGTACAGAACAGTATTATGATCGAAAGATAAGGGAGATAAGAATTAAGGGATTTTGGATTAGAGATCAGGGAAACCGTCTCGAGTCTTTTAAGCCTATACATATTAGGGCTTAGGGCATCTGGATTAAAGGAAAATTATACTATTTGTTTTCAACTATATCCTGAACCCTAAGCCCTAATTGCTTATCTTTGCAGTCAATTATCATATGAAAGGAAAAATCATTAAATCTACAGGCAGCTGGTACCAGGTCATGGAATTCGGAACAGACAGAATTTTCGAAGCCAGAATCCGGGGCAAATTCAAACTCATCAAGACAAGACTTACTAATCCGCTTGCCGTAGGAGATTTTGTGGAATTTCAGCTGGAACAGGATGACGTTGCGTGGATTACCAAAATAGAGCAGCGTACCAATTACCTGATCCGAAAATCTGTAAACCTTTCAAAAGAAGCCCATATCATTGCTTCCAATATAGATCTTGCCTGTTTTATCTTTACTTTAAAACATCCCGAAACTTCATTGGGATTTCTTGACAGATTCCTGGCATGCTGCGAAGCTTACAATATTAAACCTTTAATCCTGTTCAATAAAATCGACGTTCTCAACGAAGAGGAAATAGAACTTGTGAAGGATATTGAATTCCTTTATCAGGAAATCGGTTATGATACCCTAGAAATTTCCTCTTATTCCAGGCTGAATTTTGATCAGCTTCAGGATCTTCTTAAAGACAGAACATCTGTGTTCTTCGGACATTCAGGATGTGGAAAATCTACTTTGGTTAATGCGTTACAACCGGGACTGAACTTAAAGACCTCTGAAATTTCAGATTCCCACCTGAAAGGAAAGCATACCACCACTTTTGCTCAGATGCATTTCTGGGACTTTGGCGGTAACGTGATCGATACTCCGGGTGTACGTGAATTTGCCATGATCGACATCGAGAAAGAGGAAGTACAGCATTATTTCCCTGAGATCTTCAAGAAAAGAGAAGAATGCAAGTTTCACAACTGTCTTCACATCAATGAACCCAAATGTGCCGTTCTTGATTCTCTTGAAACAGGAGAAATCCAGTATTCCCGTTATGCCAACTACATCAAACTGATGGAAGAGGCGGAAGAAGCTGCTCAGAAATAGAAAAATTACCATTTAACAGCCATGTTTTTGTATAAGGCTTAGATTATTAAATTAATCTGAGAGGATTTTCATGACTTAAAACTCTAAGATTAACCATGTCAAGGTTCAAAACTTTGACATGGTTAAATAGTAACTTTTGCACTTTGTCTGAAAAAAGCTCATTTTTTTTAAATCAGAATTTCTTCTGAAAAAAAA
Source organism: Chryseobacterium sp. OV279 (assembly GCF_900128945.1). Lineage (GTDB taxonomy): Bacteria > Bacteroidota > Bacteroidia > Flavobacteriales > Weeksellaceae > Chryseobacterium. Next base: position 275,646 of record NZ_FQUD01000003.1, read on the forward strand.
CACACTTCCATTTTTTGAATAACTCTACTATTTGTCTCAATTAGTTTGGCAGATATGGACATTTTTTGACATTGATTCGATGTCAAAAAAACGTGACAAAAAAAATATTGAAAAATTAATTTTATTTCATTGATTGAAATAGAAGCAATAATGTATTAATATGGTTTTAATGGGTTTTAAAAATTATCGAATTCGCAACATAATGTTTGAATTTTTGCAAATAAAAAACCCAGCCGAAGCTGGGTAAAAACTAATAACCATGAAAACTCAAATTAAACATGAGAATCGTAATAGAATTAACAATTACTGTGCCAAAGTTTTTTCTGCATTTCTTAATAAAAGTTATTTTTATGTTAAAAAAAATTAAAATAAAAATCAAAGATATTTTTTGTAATTTTGCGGCATTAAAAAAATATACATTTATGTCTAACATTACATTCACTATGATTAAGCCTGATGCAGTAGCAGACGGACATATCGGTGCTATATTAGGTAAGATCGCAGAAGGAGGTTTTAAGATCAAAGCTCTAAAATTAACTCAGCTTACTGTAGCTGACGCTAAAAAATTCTATGAAGTTCACGCTGAAAGACCATTTTACGGTGAGTTGGTAGAATTCATGAGTTCAGGTCCTATCGTAGCTGCTGTTTTGGAAAAAGCTAATGCAGTAGAAGACTTCAGAACATTGATCGGTGCTACAAACCCTGCAGAAGCAGCGGAAGGTACGATCAGAAAAATGTTTGCAAGAAGCATCGGTGAAAATGCCGTTCACGGTTCAGATTCTGACGAGAACGCTCTTATCGAGGCTCAATTCCATTTTTCAGGAAGAGAGATTTTCTAAGAAAAACGACCTCAAAAAATATAAAACCAGAGAATTTTCTCTGGTTTTTTTGTGACAAAATGTCTGTAATGTCTTGATTATAAATTATTTTCTATAGCATTTACTTTTTCTCGGTGTAATTCTACCGGTTTATCGAGAAGTATGGCAATCACGGTCATATTTTTATCCAGTCTACCTTTTGGAACATCGATGTACATCATTCCAGGCGTGTCACTCCAGTACAGTTTATTGTAAACTTTATGACTGATGATGGATCCTTCACCCACGATTCTGATTCTTGCGACATTATTTTTTATTCCTTTCAAAGCCACGGGACCTGTAGGTTTCCCTTCAACAAAGAGATAAATGGTCTGTCTGTCTTTTGAAAGGGCGCTCATTCCTGAGTAATGTCCTTCGGGCAAACCTTGTCCTGTTTCATATAATGCTTCCGCATGTTTGCTTATCCATTCTAAAGTTTCCGGATTCGTTTTGGATGTTTTTTGAATTTTCATGTCCTGTCCGTCGCTGGTAAATCCCGAGCCGTTCAGAAGATTATTTCCGCCATGCAGATGATTGGCAAGGTCATAAGCTGCCATTTTGGTACTTTTCTGCTCAAGAATGTCAGTAAGGGAATAGGCGTCTGCCGGAAAGTTCTTCAGGAAAATCGGCTTTTCTTTAAAAACAAGTTCTACAGTGGTGACATCCTGATCAAATTTCACCTTGGAAAGATCAACAGTCATTGTTTTGTCATGAGTAAAACTGAAATTCACTTTAGCAAGATCGTCCCCGACCATTTTTACAGCATCAGGCTTATTGGCTAAACCGTATACTTTTACAAAATCTTTGGCTTCTTCAAGGTATAAGAAAACTGATTTTCCAGTTCCTGAAAACGAAGATTTTCCCTTAAAGTTTTCAAATGGCAATCCTTTGGTGGTTCCGTAAATAGCTTCTTTGTTTTTTGCAGCCCATCTTCCTAAGTGTTTTAAAATATCAACCTGTTTTTCCGGAATAGTGCCATCAGATTTTGGACCGATATCCAGAAGTAAATTTCCTCCCATACTGATTACATCTGCCAGAGTTCTGATGATCATATTGGGTGTCTTATAATTTTCATCATCAGGCTGGTATCCCCAGGAGTCATTCATGGTATAGCAAAGTTCCCAGTACTTGTGTGATGGACTTACAACGGGAATTCCCTGTTCCGGCGTATCATAATCACCATGTTTATTGAGTCTTGGATTAATGATAATATTGGGATTGTATTTTCTCAGGATATCTAAGGTTTTGGAAGGCTGCCATTCCTCTGGAGTGTGTTCCCAATCGCCATCGAACCATAGCAGGTCGGGATGGTATTGTGAAGATAATTCAGTGAGCTGGGTTTGATAATAACTGACGAATTGCTGCCAGCGTTTCGGATCATCTTTTAGTTCATACCGTTTTTTTGTACGGGTATTGAAATCATAATACGGATGGCTCCAATCAGGAAGGGAATAATAAAGTCCTGTCTTCAGTCCTGATTTCTGAAGGCTTGTGACGAAAGGAGTGAGAACGTCTTTTTTAGCCAGAGAGTGAGTAGGGATGGTGGTGGATTGTTCAGCTTTTGAATTCCAAAGTGCAACACCGTCATGATGTTTGGTTGTGATGACGGCATATTGAGCGCCGGATTTTTTAATCAGATCTGTCCATTCGTCCGGCTTGTACTTCGAAGCCGAAAACCCGTTCAGCTGTTTCATATAATTCTCATGGTTGATGTAATTATTGAAGAACGACCAGGATTCGGAAATTCCGTTGACGGAATAAATACCCCAGTGAATAAAAACACCGAGTTTGGCATTTTTAAACCATTCCATCTTGGCATTGTCGTCCGGTTTTGTCTGTGCATTCATAGGATGCGACACGGTTATGAGTCCTAAGAAAAAGGCTGTGATCCACCTGTTTTTCATTTTCTTTTTAATTTAAAGCTTAAATATAAACAAAGAAGTGCTGATTTTCGGATAATGAGGTTGGATCTTGACTTTGGTAGTGAAAATATTAAGTCTAAACTTTAAATTTAAAAATGGGATACGTTAAATTGTTGTATTTTTAGCATAATCATAAATGGAACGTTTATTGTAAGTTTCATCAAAAATAGAATATGAAAATTCCAGCATTAGTAATGGCCAGTTTATTGGCTGTAAGTGTATCCGGACAAACGACAAAACCTGTAAAAAAGGGAACAAAGTCCGTGAAAAAAGTTAAAAAAATGGATTCTCCAAAGACCGTAAAAGCAGAACCTGTAAAGGTGGTGAAAAGGGATACTATTCTGAAACACGGTGGCGGATGTCCTGCCTGCGGAATGGGGTAGTCTATGAAAAAGCCGTTATTGGGTCTGGCTATGATGCCGGAAGCAGACTTTGTTTCCGCCGTACTTCCTCTTCTGCAGACGCAGTCTGTGGATGTTTTGGAGTGGTCTTTTGATACCTTTTATGATGCAGAAGAACTGGAATGGCTTTCCGGTCTTTTGGATCTTTATGCAGAAAATAACAGGCTTTTGGGGCATGGTGTTTACTATTCTCTTTTTGATGCGAGATGGGCGGACAGGCAGGAGGTCTGGCTCAAAAAATTAAAAGAAGAGGTAAAACGAAGAAGATACAATCATATTACGGAGCATTTCGGTTTTATGAATACCGAGAACTTTCATCAGGGTGTACCGCTGCCAGTTCCATTGCTTCCAAAAACTCTTCAGATAGGAAAAGACAGGCTAAGCAGACTTCAGGATGCTGTAGAAATTCCTGTGGGCGTAGAAAACCTTGCTTTTTCATTTTCCATGGATGATGTAAAAGAGCAGGGTGAATTTCTGGATAAGCTGGTGGAAGACATTGATGGCTTTCTTATTCTGGATCTTCATAATATTTACTGCCAGTCCTGTAATTTTGAAGTGGATATGAGGGAAATCATCAACCTTTATCCCTTAGAAAAAGTAAAAGAAATTCACCTTTCGGGAGGAAGCTGGCAGGATAGTGCTTACGGAAAGAAACCGGTAAGAAGAGATACTCATGACGACCGCATTCCTGAAGAAATATTAAATCTACTGCCTGAAGTGTTGATCCAGTGCCATCCTGAATATGTTATTATTGAAAGGCTTGGTCATACCTTACATACAGAGGCTGAGAAACAGATTTTTTTTGATGACTTTAACAGGGTTAAAAAAATCATTGAACTTTCGGATTATCCGGTGGGTGAAGAGAAAATTTGGAACAGAAAAAAGACTGTTCATTCACAACCTGTTGAAGATCTCTTACTTTATGCTGAGCAGACGGAACTGACCAGGCTTTTATTTGACGGAAATACTACCGAATCGATTAAAAACAGGGATTTTCATTACTTTAAACCTGAATCCTGGGATGAAGAAATGATCACTACCGCACAGCAAATTATCAAAAAATGGAATCCTTACTAGGATTTCTTTTGCTATCTATCACAAATCAAAATATATGAAAATGACAACGGTATTTTTACTAATTACTGCCGTACTTACGGCTTTGATCGCCGGGCTTTTTTATGCCTACTCATGCTCTGTAGTCCTTGGCTTGGGCAAACTTTCAGATACGGAATATCTGAAATCTATGCAGAGTATTAACCGCGAGATCCTTAATCCTGTATTTTTCATGAGCTTTATGGGAACTGCGATTTTGCTTCCCGTAACTACTTTCCTGTTTCGGGGAGACCAGCCGGCTTTTATCTTTCTTCTGTTGGCATCTGCAGTTTATCTGATAGGCGTGTTCGGAGTAACGGTTGCCGGAAATGTTCCCTTAAATGACATGCTGGATAAGTTTGACATCAGCGGATCTACAGCGGATGTGGTGAAGCAGATGCGTGACCGTTTTGAAAACAGGTGGAATCTTTTAAACAATGTAAGGACTGTATTTTCAGTCATAAGTATCGCTTTAGTGGTCTGCGCATGCATCTGGAGCAGGCAGTTGTCACAATAAATTTCGGGATTACGTAGAAATACTTAATTTCAAATTCAGTATTTCTACGGATGCATGATATAGGTTTTTATTAGGACTTTTACATAAGTAATAGCACTGGGAATCTTAAGCATTAAAGTCTTACGACAAAAAAAACTAATAACCACATAAGCTCAAATTCCGCAAGAAGAAAGGCAGCCCGCAAGAGCTGCCTTTTTATTTTTTTAATTACGATTGCAAAAAAAGGGTCATATGCAAAATGGATCAGTATCAAAACCTGTGGAGCAAATAACGTTTTTTTAACGCAAAGAAAATTACGATCATGCTAAAGGGAAGCAAAGTTGAATGAAATTGATGGATAGAGATCGCATGATTTTACAATTTCACGCAGATTAATCAGATGACGCAGATCTTTACTTTAGCTCTTCTGCTTTATCCTTGTCATTTACGGGAGAAAAAATTCAAACTATTAAGATTTTGTTAAGCTTTTAAGAATATTAAGTTTTAGCTTCACTTTAAGAAGTACAGCTTAAAAAATCATTTGATTTTTTCTTAACTAATCTTACATCCTTCATAAGATCTTAATCTTTAAAAAGGCGTGAAATTAGAATCTGTTCCATTAGCTAAATCTGCGAGAGTACATCATTATAAGCAGTCTTTTGTAGTTTTAAATGAAATATTCTGAAAATCAAAAGGCATATATATTTACTCCCTAAGTTTTTAGACTGAAACAAAAAACGGTGCAATAACTCCCATCAATAAGTGTTTTTCCTGATGTTTTACTTCTGGGTTATTTTAATCTTTGCCCTATCAATTATTAAAATTTAAACCCATGAAACATTTAGAAGTATTTTTCAACTTGAGATCGTTGTCTCTTAAAAATTTATGTACAGCAATAGCCGTGAGCTCAGTATTGATAACTGCAAGCTGCAGTAAGGATGAAGATGAGCCCGTTCCGCAACCTATCGTATATGCCGAAGAGAATCCATTAAATAAATACCATGAAGCCACAGGATTTACCACAGTAAGTAATTTTATCAATGCCGGAAATTATGAATTCGGTCTCGTGTTTTCTCCTAATGTAAAAGGAAAGATCAATGCCATTACCGTGAAGCTGCCAGATGTGAATGCAGCCTTGAAAATTACCATCTGGGATTATACTTCTAAAACAGTCTTAAGAACGGAGGTAGTCAATGTAGCGACATCCAATACTTTACTGACGAAAGCGATTGAAGCGCTGGCTTTGGAGAAAGACAAAAAGTATATGATTACAATGAATTCCAATGACTGGTACAAGAAGAATAAACCCGATAACAGCAATGCGGTCTATCCGGTGACTGCAGGGAATATAAAATTTCTGGAATACCGATGGCTGTCAACTTCATCCCAGGTTTTTCCGACTAATATCTCCCAGGATTATAACGGAGGAGATCTGAGCTTTAATTTTCAACAGACAGACTAATAACCCTATATTTTTTTAGAAGAAAAGGCAGCTGATTCAGCTGCCTTTTCGTATGGATAGGTCTAAAATGTTTAGATTTTAAGCAATTCGATGGTTCTTTCCGGGCTTTCTGCAGAGAAAACTGCATTTCCGGCAACCAGTACGTCTGCACCTGCTTCGAATAATTTTGAAGCATTTTCAAGATTGACTCCGCCATCAATTTCAATTAAAGCAGTAGAATTATTGCTCAGGATAAGATCCTTGGTTTCAGCAATTTTTTTGTACGTGTTCTCAATGAATTTCTGCCCTCCGAATCCTGGATTGACACTCATCAAAAGAACAAGATCAACATCAGCGATAATATCTTCAAGCATCAGAACCGGTGTGGATGGGTTTAAAACAACCCCTGCTTTTGCGCCTCTGCTCTGGATATGATGAATCGTTCTGTGAAGATGCGTACATGCTTCATAATGTACAGAGATAAGGTCTGCACCGTGATTGATGAATTCATCTACATACTTATCCGGTTCTACGATCATCAAATGAACGTCCACGAATTTTTTAGCATGCTGCTGAACCGTTTTCATTACCGGAAAACCAAATGAAATGTTGGGTACAAATCTTCCGTCCATCACATCGATGTGGAACCAGTCTGCCTGGGAATTGTTCAGCATTTCAATGTCTCTTTGCAGATTCCCGAAGTCTGCGGATAAAAGGGAAGGAGCAATAAGCTTCGTTTTCATTTTTACTTTTTACTTAGATTTTAGATGTCAGATGCAAGATATCAGATGTCAGACTCTTAAAGTCTGTTATCTGATGTCTGAAATTAGGTGTCTTTATTAGTGATACTTCAGTTTCATCTCCGGCTTAATCTTCAGAAGCGTTTCGTAGATCAGTTTGATCACGTTGCCTACGTCTTCTTTGGAAACCATTTCTACCGTTGTATGCATATAGCGCAAAGGTAGGGAAATTAATGCACTTGGTACCCCGCCGTTAGAGTGGGCAAAGGCATCGGTATCCGTTCCTGTAGCTCTGCTGGCTGCGGCTCTCTGGAATGGAATTTTCTTAGATTTTGCCGTATCAATAATCAATTCTCTGATCGTATGGTGAACACTTGGGGCAAAGAAAACCACAGGTCCGTCGCCGCACTTCTGGTCACCTTCTTTTTTCTTCTCGATCATTGGAGTAGTGGTGTCGTGGGTGACGTCTGTAACGATGGCGATATTAGGTTTAATTGTATCAGCGATCATATCTGCGCCATATAAACCGACTTCTTCCTGAACGGAATTGGTGATGTAGAGTCCGAAAGGAATCGTTTTTTTATTCTCTTTTAAAAGTCTGGCCACTTCCGCGATCATAAAGCCTCCGATTCTGTTGTCCAATGCTCTGCAGACGAAATATCTGTCATTCATTTCAAAGAATTCGTCCGGGTAAGTGATCATGCATCCTACATAAATTCCCATTTCCTCCACTTCCTTTTTTGAAACTGCACCACAGTCGATGAAGATATTTTCAATTTTCGGAACCGGTTCATTTTGGTTGGTTCTGGTATGAATGGCAGGCCATCCGAAGACTCCTTTTACAATTCCGTTTTCACCATGGATATGAACGACTTTTGAAGGAGCAATGGTCTGATCTGAGCCTCCATTTCGGATGACATAGATTAATCCGTCATCTGTAATGTAATTTACGTACCATGAGATCTCATCGGCATGAGCTTCAATCACTACTTTAAATTCGGCCTCCGGATTGATTATCCCATAGCAAGTTCCGTAATGATCCACTTCAATTTTATCTACATAAGGTCTGATGTAGTCCATCCAGATTTTTTGTCCTTTATGTTCGTAACCTGTTGGAGAAGAGGTATTTAGATAATTTTCTAAAAATTTTAAAGATTTCTTTTCAAATTTCATAAAAGGGAATGATTTTTGCGTGTAATTTTTGTTATTATAAGTGTAAAAATAATGAATTTTAGTAAGATTGTCTGTCTTTTTATCTTCTTTTTGGGAGTCAGTGTTTTTGGTCAGAAGGATTCTATTGTTGCAAAGCCTCTCAATCAATATCCTGCGGAATCATTGAAAGTGGATGAGTTCGGTAATAAATATTATTATGACGAACGCCAAAAGATGAAGGTTTATGAAATTAACGGCGAGCCCGTAGTGGTGCTGGACGAGCTGGTTCTGGTCAATAAACCCAGGTTTAATAACCAACTGGATAAAAATTACTACTATTTCCTCAATAAAAAGCTGAACAGGGTTTATCCGTTGTTTGTTACTGCACTTCAGCAGTACAGAGACATTCAGGCTGACATGACCGATATGGACAGTAAAGCCAAAAGAAAATTTGTAAAAGAAAGACAGAATATGCTTGCCGATCAGTATGAAAAGCAGCTTAGAGATCTTACGACTACAGAAGGCCAGGTTTTTGCCAAGCTGATGAACAGGGCAACCGGAAAAAACGTTTATGAGATCATTAAAGAAATGAGAGGCGGATGGAGTGCTTTCTGGTGGAATGTAAAAGGGAAGATGGCAGATATTGATCTGAAAGACCAGTACAACCCGCACAAGAACAGAACAGACGAGTTTATAGAATCGTTACTTCAGTCTAACTGGAATTCAGGGTATTTGCAACCTTATCCAGGATCCGGAGATTTTAAAGTCAGAAAATAAAAGAATACATATAAAAATTCCTGTAAGCTGCTTACAGGAATTTTTCTTTTAATTTATCGAATACAATTTTGTCGATTGGAAGTGGGAAAGGATTGTCCGGTGTATCGATATCGATCCATTCTGTTCTTTCAATACACGGATCAAGGATGAGGAAATCCTCTTCAGTGGTGATGTTTACTATATAATATATGGTAAGCAATTGTTCATTTTCTCTGAAACGGGATACCAGGAAGTCTTCCTGCGTATAAAAATGTTCTACCACTTCTATCTTTACATTCAGCTCTTCATCGAATTCACGGTGAAGACATTCTATAAGGCCTTCTCCGAATTCCAGACCTCCTCCCGGAAATTTCATTAAAGGTTCACCGGCATATTCTTCAAACAGGGTCAGTACTTTTTTATCTTTTACTGCGCACGCATACACTCTAATGTTGATCTTATCAATCATATATAATATTTTGTATAGCTAAAATAAGGAAATAAGTGCAAAGGGCCAATACAGCGATCTGCAAATTTATCTATAGGTTCCATAGGCTTGCTTTCGCTTCTTAGCCTTCAGTGTTTTCCTGATCTTCCATCTTTATAGCGTTAATCATCTCGCGTTTTCCCGGTGGTCCCTGTTTCTTCTCTACTTTAAAATTCAGTTCCTGAAGAATTCTTCTGACGCTTCCTTTAGAAGAGTAGGTTGTTAACAAACCGTTAACGGACATTTTGTCGGAAACCATTTCAAACAGTGGTTTTTCCCAAAGGTCAGGCTGTACTCTCGCTCCAAAACAGTCAAAGTATACCAGGTTTATTTTTGGTAAGTCTATGGTTTTCAGGTCAAAGAAGTCGCATTCTATCTTTTTTAGATTAAAACCGGTAATGATTTCAGTGGATTTTCCCCATTCAGCCTGATGAATTTTTTGATAAATATTTTTGAATTCCGGGTTATCAAAATGCTCATAGTAGGCCAAATCATTAATTTCAGATTCATTTATGGGGTATTTTTCAAGCGAAAAATAGTTGATGACATGATTTTTGTCAGTTTTTAAATATTCATTAATTGTCACCAAAACATTCAAACCTGTTCCAAAACCGAGTTCTAAAATATTAATTTCGTAATCATTTAATTGATTTAATCCGTTTTTGATAAACACATGTTCTGCTTCCTGAAGCGCTCCATGATGAGAATGGTAGTTTTCGTTTAAATCATTGATAAACAATGTTTTACTACCGTCGTTTGTGGTCTTAATCTCTCTTTTCAAGCTATTTTTTTGTCAAATTTACTCCAAAATTTTTATATTTAGAAAATTATGTTAAATTTGTAGAACATCGTAAAAATTTTTAAAAATGATAATTCAAAAAACTGAAAACTCCAGACTTTCGGACTTTGATCCGAACAATTTTTCATTTGGAAGTACTTTTATTGACCATATGGTGATATGTGAGTATGAAAATGGAAAATGGGGTGATGTAAAATTGGTTCCTTACGGTCCTATACCATTTACTCCGGCCATGATGGGGGTGAACTACGGACAAGCTTGTTTTGAAGGTATGAAAGCTTATAAAGACAAAGACGGGCAGGTTTTCCTTTTCAGGCCAGAAAAGAATTTTGAACGCATCAATAAATCAGCAAGCCGTCTGGCCATGCCTGAAGTAACTGAGGAAATGTTTTTAGACGGATTAAAGGCATTGGTAGATATCGACAGAAACTGGATTCCACAGGGAGAAGGAATGTCTTTATATATCAGACCTTTGATTTTTGCTACGGAAGAAGCACTAAAAGCAAGAGTTGCCAATAAATATATGTTTGCCATCGTGGCAACACCGGCGAAAAGCTATTATTCAGAACCTGTTTCTGTAAAAATTTCAGATCATTATTCAAGAGCAGCCAGCGGAGGAGTAGGTTCAGCTAAAGCAGCAGGTAACTATGCGGCTTCATTCTATCCTACACAACTTGCTATCGAGGAAGGATATGAGCAGATCATCTGGACGGATGATGCTACCCACGAATATTTCGAAGAGAGTGGAACAATGAACGTATTTGTAAGAATAAACGATACCATCTATACGCCGCCGACTTCTGAAAAAATTCTTGACGGAGTAACAAGAGACAGCTTCATCCAATTGGCTAAGAAAAGAGGAATTGAAGTGAAAATAGAGCCTGTAGCAGTGAAAACTGTGGTAGAAGCTCAGAAAAACGGAACATTGAAAGAAGTTTGGGGAGTAGGAACAGCAGTAGTAACCACTATATTCCAGGCTTTAGGATATGAAGGTGTGAAGCTTGAACTTCCAAGATTATCCGATGAGGAAAGCTATGCAGCTTTACTTAAGAAAGATCTTACAGACCTTCAGAATAACCTTAGCGAAGATCCTTTCGGATGGAGAGTTGTGGTTGAAAAAGATGTTTTGGAGACTGTTTAATATAAGCATTATTTGATTCAATATAGGACCGGCGGAAATTTATTCTGCCGGTTTTTTTATTTTCTCGTTAAATATTGGTAATTTTTCAGAAAATTTAGAATACTATGCAATTTGTAAAGTTCAAACGACCTCTTGGTCTGCTTTCTTTAATGAGCGTTTTAGCTTTTTCTTCGTGCAGTACTGATGATGATGGAGAATTGGCAGTCAATGATTCAGCCGTAATCACTGTAGAAAATATCATTGAAGGTAAATCATTATCACAGTCCGGAACTTTCCAGAATGCGGGATCATCACCGGTTCTTAATCCGGGAGAATCCACTTCTTTCAGTTTTTACGCAGGAAAAGGGCAGACTATCAGCTTTGCAGCGATGTACGGAAAGAGCTATGATCTTTTTTTTGCTCCTGCCAATCCGGGGATAAAACTATATCAGGATAACGGAGATCCGGTAACCGGGAATGTGTCTTCACAGATCAGACTCTGGGATAACGGGACACGCGTCAATCAGGCTCCTGCAGCCCCATTTACTCCTCCGGGAACAGCAGAAACAACTCCAAAGAATATTATGGAAGTTGCATTGAGTACGCCTGCTTCACAATTGCTAAAAGCTGAGCTTACCTTTGAAGGGGGCACAAAATTTACTTTAAAATTAACCAATACCTCAGGCGGTACAGCCAATGAAACACCTATCAGCGCCGGTGTATGGACAGTATCTCATAGTTCAGGAAGTACACTGTTAAAAGAAGATCCTATTTTTACGCCGGGTAAATTATCAGCTAACGGACTGACAGATCTTGCTGAAACCGGAAAATTAACGGCTTTAACCCAATATCTTACCGGAATTACAGGCCCGAATTCTCCGTTTTCACCAGTATTAGTCGTCGTGTACAGCGGTAATGAAAGTCCTATTTTTAAAACAGGAGAGAATGACCGCGGACAAGGTCTGAAGGAACTTTCCCAGCAAGGGAATGCAGATGTTCTTGCGAATTTCCTTAAAACCCAATCCGGTGTAAAAGAAGTATTTGTTCTTAAAGATCCTGCGAATACTGTTTTAAAGCCCAGAATAGACGGGAAAAACGGCGGGAAAGTATCACAAACAATTTCTGCCCGTAAAGGAGACCGTATTGCACTGGTAACGATGTACGGACAATCTAATGACTGGTTTGCGGCAACCATGAATAATGGGGTAGATGGTTCTACAAGAGGTGATATCTCTTCCATCATGGGGCTTTTTGACAGTGGAACTTTGGTAAGTTCTTACCCAGGTGCTCATATCGGATCTCAGCCGGCACAAACGGAAAGCCTGCCGGTACAGCAGCTAGCCAACCCGAATCCGTTCAATACACTTCCTTCTCTGCCACAGATGATTAAAGTGACCATTCAATAATATTTCAATATCAAAATATAAGATCACCTCTTTACGGGGTGATTTTTTGTTTTAAATATTTCATTAATTCAACCACAAAAGAGGCAAAAGTCTTTAATGTTAAACACTTTAGAACACTGAAGTTTTAAAAGTTTTACCATCCTGAAAACAATAAGATCACAGAAGCAGAAAATCAAAGATTTTCATAAGAACTTAAGTGTACTTTCTATGTACAATCTATTAACTTTAAAAATTACTAAAGTGTTTTCTAAGCTTTTGTGACTTTTGTGGTTAATTTTTTTTAATCTTTAAATCTCCCATAATTCCACCCCTGGAAAATTCTTCACCATTTTCTCCAAAATTTTTTAAAACCTATTGAACAATATTTCCCCGAAATGCGTATTTTCGCAAAAGTTTATGAAAAAATTACTCTTCATATCAGCAGTATGTCTGCTAAGCTGTAACCGGAAAGCTCCCGAGGCCCATCCTCCCGTTGGCGGAGTATTGAGCCAGAAAGATCTGGATGTTTCCAAGGAAAGGATGAGGAATCTGAATACCATAGAAAGAGGCCAGATTCAGGATTGGATCAAGGGCCAGTCTGTGAAGTATTATCCTACACAGCTTAATTACTGGGTAACGGTTGAAGGTTTTGATCAGAGGACAAGAAGAGCGGATGATACGCCGATCTCTTATTCTTATGATCTGTATGATTTTGATGAAACCAAGATCTACGATAAACCTTTTGAAAGAAGAGATGCCAGATTCGGGCATTTTGATGAACTGAAAGCGGTAGAGAATGCTTTGCGTTTTATGCATGATGGAGAGGAAGTAACGCTTTTGGTACCTTCTTCACTGGCCTACGGGACTTTTGGAGACGAAAAGAATATAGACAACGATATACCATTGATCATAAAATTAAAAGCTCTATAAATAATGAAATTGTTTAACAAGAATATAATTCTGGCAGCGGCAAGTATCTCGCTGATGAGTTGTACCCCAATCTATAAAAAAATGAACGTAGACAAAGAAACTTACGAAGGTCTTAATGACGGACTTTATGCAAATCTTCAGACTTCTAAAGGAAACCTGATCGTGCAGTTCGAAGACAAAAAAGCACCAGTAACTGTAGCCAATTTTATCGGTCTTGCAGAAGGGAAAATAGATAACAAAGCTAAGGCGAAAGGCGTTCCTTTTTATGACGGAACTATTTTCCACAGAGTGATCAAAGATTTCATGATCCAGGGAGGTGATCCTCAGGGAACAGGAATGGGAGATCCGGGATATAAATTCGAGGATGAGAAAAACGACCTTAAACATACAGGAAAAGGAATCCTTTCTATGGCGAATTCCGGACCTAATACAAACGGTTCTCAGTTCTTCATCACTGAAGTGGCTACTCCTTGGTTAGACGGAAGACACACGATCTTCGGAAAAGTAGTGAAAGGTAACGATGTAATCGATGCAATCGCTAACGTAGAAAAAGGAGCTCAGGACAAGCCTAAAACGGATATCGTTTTAGAGAAAGTTTCTGTTTTCGGAAAAGGTGATGCTTACAAAAACTACGATGCATCAAAAACTTTCACAGAAGGAAAAGCTAAAATCGCGGAAAACAATAAAGCTTATATCGCTAAAGAAGAGGCTGACAGAAAGAAAAAAGAAGAAGAATTTAAAGCGAACCAGGAGAAAATGGTTGAAGACCTTAAAGCTGGAATGCAGAAAACAGAATCAGGATTATACTACAAAATCACAAAAACAGTGGCAGGTGCAAAAGCTCCTAAGTCTGGTGATAATGTATCTGTACACTATGCAGGAAAATTAATCGACGGTACAGAATTCGATTCTTCATTCAAAAGAAACGAGCCTATCGAAATTCCAATCGGAATGGGAAGAGTAATCAAAGGATGGGATGAAGGAATCCTATTGCTTAAAGAAGGCGAAACGGCTACCTTATTGATCCCACCAGCAATGGCTTACGGAGAAAGAGGAGCAGGAGGTGTTATTCCACCAAACGCTTGGTTAGTTTTCGATGTTGAGCTTGTGAAAGTACAGTAATTGAGAATTTAAAATATTGAAAGCCGTCCGTGAGGACGGCTTTTTTTTGTTTTTACTTGAAATTCAGTAGAAATACGGTTTCCCAGAATTGATATTTTTAGCATTTTTATATCTTACTGTACTAAAAAAATAATAAAACATGAATGAGTTTGGAGGAAATTGGACGGAAAATAAAATTGAAATTTTAATTGAATATGCTAAAGCATACTTAACTATAATGAAAAAGTATGCTGACATGTATAATTGGCAATTATTATATTTTGATGGTTTTGCAGGTTCTGGAGAAATTATAGGAGAAGATAAAAATTGTATTGTAGGTGCAGCAAAGAGAATTTTAGAAATTGAGCAACCAAGAGGTTTTGATTTATATTATTTTGTTGAAAAAGAAAAAGAATTTGCAGAAAGTCTTAAGAAAACTTTACATGATACATTTCCGACTAGGAAAAACTGTATACATGTTGCTAATCATGATTGCAATGAAAAAATTGAGTCAATGAGTAGATTTCTTTCTGGAAAGAAAAAAAAATATAAATCATTAGCATATATTGATCCTTATGGTATGCAGGTTAACTGGAAATCTCTACAAACATTAAAACAAAATTCAGTTGATATTTGGATTTTAGTTCCTACTGGCATAGGATTAAATCGTTTATTAAAGAAAGATGGAAATATTTCAGAAGCTTGGATAGCTAAACTAGAAATGTTTTTAGGTATGACTAAAGATGAAATACTACCTTACTTTTATCAAGAATCTACAGTTCATACTTTATTTGGAGAAGAAAAAAAAATAACAAAAGAACAAAATGCAGTTGAAAAAGCAGCAAAATTATATGAAGAAAGATTGAAAAATCTTTTTAAATTCGTATCAAAGCCCTATGTTTTAAAAAATAAAAATAATTCTATAATGTTTCACTTTTTTATGGCATCAGATACAAGGGTTGCTATAAATATTGCAAATAGTATAACAAAAAAATTTAACAATGGCACAATCTAGTATAGAGTGGACAGAAATGACTTGGAACCCTACTACAGGATGTGATAAAATATCAGCAGGATGTAAATTTTGTTATGCTGAAATTATGTCCAAAAGATTACAAGCCATGGGCCTGGAAAAGTATAAAGATAATTTTGAAGTTAGAATTCATGAAGATGCTTTAGATACACCATATACATGGAAAAACTCTAAGGTTGTATTTGTTAATTCAATGAGCGATTTATTTCATAAGGATATACCATTAGACTTTATTAAAAAAGTATTTAAAGTTATGAATAACAATCCTCAACACGTATTTCAGGTTTTAACCAAGAGAGCAGAAAGGCTTCTGGAGTTGCATGCTGAACTTAAATGGTCACATAATATTTGGATGGGAGTTTCTGTTGAAAATGAGAAAGTCAAAGATAGAATTGATTTTCTCAGAGGCACAAATGCTAAAGTTAAATTCTTATCTCTTGAACCCTTAATTGGTCCCTTACCTGATTTAAATCTTACAAATATAGATTGGGTTATTGTGGGGGGCGAAAGTGGACATAAACCGAGACCTATGGATGCTGATTGGGTTATTGATATCCAAGAACAATGTAATAAAAGTGAGGTCGCTTTTTTCTTTAAACAGTGGGGAGGAAAGAATAAAAAAGCTGCCGGAAGAATACTGAACGGAAGGACATATGATGAAATGCCAGAAATTGAATTACAGAGAAGTATATAACTTATTTTAATGTTAGAAATATAATTTATAAATAGACTGTCAGAATATTTAATATTTTTTCCTAAATTTCCTTACTTTCGTGTAAAGTAATTTCATGAAAAAAATCCTCTACACCCTTCTCATTCTCTCCACAACCACCATTTCCGCACAAGGGAAGAAATTCTTCAAAAGCGGAGAAGTACAGCTTCAGAATCCGGTAGAAAAGATCAACCTGAGATTTGCCAATGATCTGCCTTTTGTACAGGTGAGCATCAACGGGAAATCATACAATTTTTTGTTTGATACCGGAGCTCCTACCGTGATTTCTACAGCGGTTTATACTGAACTGGGCCTGGAGAAAAAACACAGAAGTACCGTAAAGGATTCACAGAAAAATAAACACGAACAGATTTTTACCATTCTGCCGGAAATGATCGTTGATAAAGCCGTTTTCAAGGATGTAGGAGCTGTGGTGATGGATTTCAGTATTTCGGAACTGAGCTGTTTTAAAATAGACGGCATTCTGGGAGCGAACCAAATGGCGAAGCTGTTCTGGAAAATCAATTACTCGGAAAACTCAATGGAAGCGTCAAAAGATCTTGCTCAGTTTAATCCTGCAGATTTTGATATTGTCATTCCCTTCAGTCCGAGAGCGCAGAAAACCCCTGTCGTAGAAACCGATTTACAGGGCAAAAAAATAGATCTTACTTTCGATACCGGATTTTCCGGAAGATTAAAAATCGCAGACAACGCATATAATGCCGAAAAAGCTTTAAAGAGTGTAGAAGTATACGGAACTAACTCAGTGGGCGCTTATGGGGCTGCAAAGCCTGCTCCGGGCTATATTTTCAGGACAGC
The DNA here is from genome assembly GCF_900128945.1 of Chryseobacterium sp. OV279. Taxonomy (GTDB): domain Bacteria; phylum Bacteroidota; class Bacteroidia; order Flavobacteriales; family Weeksellaceae; genus Chryseobacterium. Next base: position 292,889 of record NZ_FQUD01000003.1, read on the forward strand.
AGGTTTGTCTTTGGGCAATGAGAGCTTTTCAAATGAAATTATCGCTACCGGAAGCACAAGCCTGATCGGAAATGATTTCTTTAAAAACTTTATTTTCATCCTCGACTGGACCGGAAATAAAATCTACATGAAACGCATCAAAAATGAACTCGCCAAACTGGAGTCTTTCGGCTTCGGATACCGTTTTATCGATGCAAAACCTACCGTTGCTTTCGTATTCCAGGAAGAGAACTTCCCACTGAAAGTAGGAGATGCGATCATCAGTATCAACAATACCAATCTGGAAAATCTGGACAAAGACGGTGCTTGCCACTATTTCCTCAACAGAGTTGAAAGCGGGCAGAATGCCATCAATGTGAAAATTAGAAGAGACGGAAAGGTAATGGAGGTGAAATTGGAGAAGAAGGAGTTTTTGAAGGTGTGATTTGAGTGGGAGAGTTTGAGAGTCTTAGAGTTTAGGGTTGGTGCGTGTATGACTTTTGGGACTAAACAAGGATTTCAACCACAAAAGTCACAAAAGCTTACTAACACTTTAGTTATTTTAAAGTTGAATTGATTGCGAAAAGAAAGTACACTTAAGTTCTTATGAAAATCTTTGATTTTCGGCTTCTGTGATCTTCCTGTTTTCAGGATATTGAAACTTTTAAAACTAAGGTGTTCTAAAGTGGTTAGGATTAAAAACTTTGGTGCCTTTTGTGGTTAGAAAAATAATATAAAATGTTTAGATTATACCCATCTTTTTAAACTTGAATCATTAAGATTTTTAAGCCTTTATGAGTATTTAAGATTAGCTTTGCTTTAAGTGAAGTTGCTTAAAAAACGTTTGATTTTTTCTTATGATCTTCATTGACCTTAATGGTTTAAAATAATTCAATCGGGATCATATGGAAATCTGCGCGAAATTAAAAATAGTTGGAAATTACCATAGCCGTAGATCATAAAAAAACCGTTCAAATTTATTGAACGGTTTTCTAGTAAAATTGAAATTAAAGTTATGCGTGTCTGGATTTCTTCCTCATTTGGGAAGAATTCATTTTTCCGGTAAGGGAGTTGATAAATACAAGTCCAAAGCCCAGATAAGCTGCAAATGCAGTAAGATATACTATTAAGCTGTTAAAGCCTGGTTTGGTAGCATATATAAAATATACCAATACGGAAAAAACAGCAAAGCTTAGCAGAAGCATCAGGCTCCAGATATTCATTTTTGCGGCATCTTCATTTCTCTTAAAAATCATTTCAAAAAAATCTCTCATCATAATCTCTTTTTAAGGGTTATACATCTGTTTTCCATTCTTTCATAGAACGGTCCGGAATTATTCCGTTATACATTAATAGCGCACGGATCATGGTTATACTTGGCTAAGGTCATGATCATATGGCCGTTTGATTGTCTTACATCAGGGTATACTTTAAGTTACCCAGAAAATTTTAATTTAAAAGCAGTATTGAATCCCGACAAAGGATTCATGAGCTTTGACACCGTACACAGTTTGCATCGTAAAATGGAATTGATAAGAGGATTATCTCTTCCGTTGTATACGGTATCTAAGAAAATACGACTATATCAGATATGATGACAGCCTTATTCCGGCTCAGCGGAAACTGAATATTCCGCGGTAACCTTTTCTCATCGTTTGTGCTTAAATAATTTTTTTTCAATGATTTAGCTTGCGAATTTCATGCCAAAGTGAATTTTTTAACTTGTTTTTATGATTAAGTAACTTTAAGTTTGCATAAATCTATAATAAGTGACTCCTGAAAGTTTAGAAGAAAATATACAGAGTATGGCTGCCAGGCTTATAAAAATGGCAGAAGAATATTGCTGGAATAAAATATCTCATCAACCTACTTTTATTGTTTCAGATTTTAATGAATTCGGAGAAGACTTTCGGGAAATGCGAAAATTAAGGAATAAGATCAACAGATATAAAATACCTTTGCCGCTAGATGCTGTTATTGAATTAGTAAAAAAAGAGTATCAGGATTTGTATGATATTAATCTTTACATTTTTAAAGCATCACAGAAACAAACGATTATCGAAATTCAATATTACAGAAAATCAAATATGGAGCCTGACTATTATGAAAAAATAAAAGATAATCCGCCAATGCTTCATGTTAAGATTATACAGCCAGGTTATTCTTTGGAAGGAGAGAAGTTTGATATTAACTGGGAATCGGGTGGTGGATTACGACATTATTGGAAAAGTTTCCTTTATGAATTCAAATACAGGAGAATGGTGAAGAAATTTAAAAAATAGAAACCGCATGGAATCTGTGAAATTATTAACCACAAAAGTCACAAAAGATTTTTGACACTTTAGTTATTTTAAAGTGAATGCTTTGAAAACAGAAAGTTCACATAAGTCTTTTAAAAATCAAAGATTTTTATATTCACAATAATAAAATCTGCGCGATCTGAGGAATCTGCGGGAGATTTTTCACATACAGATTAAATAAAAAAATCAACAAGTTAATCCTGAAAAGCCGTTAGCTTCACCAAAATCAACCTGTTGACAACATCTTTCACTTGTAAAGGCAAAAGTATTCTAAAGGTAAAACCCTACCAGTTTTTATCAATCATATAAACCATCTGGGTCATAGCCGTCGCACCCAGAAGAAGCTCTCTTCTGTTCACTTTTTCGAAGGTATCCTCTTCTGTATGGTGGATATCGAAATACCTCTGGGAATCCGGCACTAATTCAGCGGTAGGAACTCCCATATCGTGAAGCGGGTAAATATCCGTTCCCGAATATCTGCCTTCAAAATTGTAAACGCCATAAGGCAGGAAAAGGCCAGCCCAGCTTTTGATCTGATTTCTTTTTTGATCATCCATTTCCAGGGCAATACCTCTTGGAGCAAAACCTCCGGCATCAGATTCAAGGGCAAAAATATGTTTCTCGTTCTTCTCTTTTACTGTTTTTCCGTATTGGATACCGCCTTTTACGCCATTTTCTTCATTAGCGAAGCAAACGACTCTGATCGTATGATTGTTTTTAAGGCCTAATTTTTTAAACGTTCTCAAAACTTCAATGCTCTGAACAATTCCGGCTCCGTCATCATGTGCTCCTTCACCAACATCCCATGAATCCAGGTGTCCTCCGACCACAATAACGCTCTGGTCTTTTTTACCTGTTATTTCGCCAATCACAGAGTGGGAGAGCTTTTCACCCTTCATTCCACAATTGGAGTTCAGTTTTGCGGTAATTTTCTGCGTTTTTAAAAGAGCTTCAAGCTCGTCTGCCGTTGTACTTCCTATAGCTATAGCCGGAATCTTCAACACTTTATCCTCATAACGCATCGCTCCGGTGTGGGGAACATCATCAAAAGCTGAAGACAGAGATCTCACTATCGCAAATTTTCCGCCTTTTTTAGCCGTTAATGAAGCGGCAGTTACTCTATATTTTGCAGCATCGCCGTAGCCTCTGAATGTTTCCACAAAAGACTGACTAAAAGGGTAGTTAAAGAACACGATCTTATCCTTTACTTGATCTGATGAAAGCTTGTCATATTCCTCCATAGATTTCACGATGATGATCTCACCTGAAACGTCTTTTCCGCCTGTACCTTCAGAATTTCCCAGTGAAAGCATCTTCAGGTTTTTCCATTTTCCGTCTGCTGTTTTGATCTGTAGGGATTCTTTTCCCCGCGTCCATACGGGAACCATTACTTCCTGAAGCCATACCTTATCGGCGCCAGCATCACGAAGCTTCTGTTCTGCCCATTTTACGGCTTTATCGTACGCTGCGGAACCACTGAGACGGTGGCCAATGTTCTTGCTTAAATCCCTAAGCTCTGTGTAGCCTTTTCCATTGTTTAGAATTTCCGTAGAAATTTTACTGAACTGTATCGAATCTTCTTTAGACTGGCCAAAAGCAGCCATTCCTAAAAATAATAATGAAGTTCCAATTATCTTTTTCATAGTTTACCAGTTTTTATCAATCATATAAATAAGTTGAGTCATGACCGCTGCTCCCAAAAGGAGTTCTCTGCGGTTGACTTTTTCAAAGGTGTCTTCTTCTGTGTGGTGAATGTCAAAATAACGCTGAGGATCAGGGACGAGTTCTGCCGTAGGAACTCCCATTTCATGCAGCGGAGCAATATCTGAGCCTGAGTATTTTCCTTCAAAGTTATAGACTCCGTAAGGCAGGAACAGATTGACCCAGCTTTGGATCTGCTTTCTGTTGTTGTCATCCATTTCCAGGGAAATTCCTCTCGGAGAAAAACCTCCGGCGTCAGATTCTATCGCAAAAAGATGCTTTTCATTGCTTTCTTTCGCTGTTTTCCCGTATTGTTTTCCACCTTTTGTTCCGTTTTCTTCATTGGCAAAGCAGACCGCTCTGATGGTATGGTTATTTTGAATGCCTAATTTTTTAAATGTTCTCAGAACTTCAATGCTCTGAACAATTCCAGCACCATCGTCATGCGCTCCTTCCCCTACATCCCAGGAATCAAGATGTCCTCCGACCACGATCACGCTCTGGTCTTTTTTTCCGGTGATCTCGCCGATGACAGAATGGGAGAGTTTCTCGCCTTTCATGCCACAGTTGGAGTTGAGTTTTGCCGTAACTTTTTTATTTTTTAATAATAATTCCAGCTCATCTGCTGTTGTATTTCCGATGGTTACGGCCGGAACCTTAGAAATGTTATCATCATACCGCATATTACCCGTATGGGGAACATCGTCAAATGCTGAAGATAAAGATCTGATGACAGCGAACTTTCCACCTTTCTGAGCCGTTAAATTAGCCGCAGAACGTCGGTACGCTCCGGCCTCTCTGTAAGAAATAAAAGTTTGTACATGTGACTGATTAAAAGGGTAGTTAAAGAATACAATCTTATCCTTTACTTGAGATGAAGGAAGTTTGTCATATTCTTCCAAAGACCTCACCATAATAATCTCTCCCGATACATCTTTTCCACCTGTCCCTTCAGAATTTCCCAGGGAAAGCATTTTCAGTTTCTTCCATGTTCCATCTGCCGTTTTGATTTGCAGAGATTCTTTTCCTCTGACCCAAACCGGAATCATCACTTCCTGAAGCCATACTTTATCAGCACCTGCATCGCGCAGTTTCTGTTCTGCCCATTTCACCGATTTTTCATAAGCTTCACTTCCACTAAGACGGTTTCCAATGTTTTTGGTAAGATCTTTTAAGTCGGTATAGCCTTTTCCATTGTTCAGGATTTCTGTGGAGATCTTACTGAACTGGATGGAGTCTTCCTTTGACTGCCCGAAAACAGCCATTCCTGCTAATAAAAGGGAAAGGGTGAAGGTCTTGTTCATATTACCAGTTTTTATCGATCATAAAGATCAGCTGTGTCATGGCAACAGCACCCAAAAGAAGTTCTCTTTTGTTTACTTTATCAAAAGTATCCTGTTCAGAGTGATGGTAATCGAAGTACCTTTGAGTATCTACCACCAGTTCTGCCAAAGGAATATCCAGCTTTTTCAGTGGGGATATATCCTGAATAGCTTCAGTCTGGTCAAAATCATAAATCCCGTAAGGAAGGAAATAGTTTTTCCATTCGAAAATCTGCTTTCGTCTTTGTGGCGGCATATCTAAGGAAAATCCTCTTGGTGAATATCCTCCCGCATCTGTTCCTAAAGCAAAAACATGTTTTTCATCCTTTTTTTTCACATAGGCTGCATACATTTCGCGTCCCTGTCCTCCGTTTTCGCTGTTGGCATAAAAGACAACTCTTATCGTATGATTATTTTCAATACCAAGCGCTTTGAACGTTCTTAAAACTTCAATGCACTGTGCAATACCGGTTCCGTCATCAATAGCGCCTTCCCCAAAATCCCACGAGTCTAATTGAGCTCCTAAAACGATCACTTTTGCATCCTTTTTACCTTGAATTTCAGCAATGATATTGGGATTGGTCGTGTCGCCTTTTGACTGTGCAGTCATATTTATTTTGGCGGTAACCTTTTGATTTTTCAGTAATTTTTCTAATTCGTCAGCAGATCTTACTCCAATGGATAGGGCCGGAATTCTTACTTTGTCATCAGGTTCGTAATACACCATTTTGGCATGAGGTATATCATCCATTGCTGTTGTTAACGATCTTATAATTAAAGCTTTTGCTCCTGTTTTTGCAATCACGGAAGCAGATATTAATTTGGATTTTGCAGTGGCCAGATAAGAATCATTTGTATTAATGATCTTTGGATCCATTGGAAGATTAGCGAAAGCTATTTTACCTTTCAATTGCCCCACGGACATGGCATTAAGTTCGGCAGTGGAATTGATTAAAACAATTTCCCCCGTAAGATCTTTTCCGCCTGTGCCTTCAGAATTTCCGAAAGAAAGCATTCTGATGTTTTTCCAATCCCCGTTAGCGGGTTTTATCTCCAGAGATTCTTTTCCTCTTATCCAGACCGGAGCTTTAGCTTCCATTCTCCAGATCATTTCAATACCGATAGATTTGAGCTTTTTTTCTGCCCATTCCACCGCTTTTACATAGCCGGAAGTTCCACTGAATCGCGGTCCTATCCCTTTGGTAAGCTCGCCGAGATTATCATAGGCTGCGCCGTTGGTCATGATCTCATCCGAGATCTTTTTAAACTCATCATGATAGTTGAATTTCGCCGTGGTCGCCTTTTTTACAGGTTTTTTCTGGGGCTTTTTTTGAGAAAATAAAAATCCACTCAAAAAGAGTGGAAGTATAATGAAGATTTTTTTCATTTTTTATTTACCTTTCTTTTTCCGCTTATAAAAGTAGGGAAAAATTAGTAATTTATTAAGGTTTCATATCGTACATTAAGAGTGCTGTAACCAATTTGGGTTCAATGAATGTACATTTCGGAGGCATGCTCAGTTTCAGATCTGAAATTTTAATCATATCATTGAAACTTACGGGATAAATACCGAAACCGACTTTTCCTTCGCCACTGTCTATTTTCTCCTTTAAAAAGTTAATTCCCTGTAGATTAGAAGTTCCTTTTGCGTAGGAGATCTTCTCAGAGCTATCGGAATTTTCTATTTTCAGGATATTTTTGAAGATGTATTTATCCAAAAGATGATGGTCAAGATTGTCCAGAGACATTTCTCTTGAACGGAGATCATGTTTTACGTGAAGGGAATAGAACTTACCATCCAGATACATGGAGATATGGAATTTCTGAGAAGGGAAATAGGATGTTTCCCCTTTTTCGTGGATCAGGAAGTACTGGTCCAGTTCTTTTAAAAATTCTTCACTGGTAAGTCCATTAAGGTCGGTTAAGATCCTGTTGTAATCATGAATCTTGATCGATTGGTTGGATACGATGAAACTGTATACAAAATTATAGGCTTCCGTACCGTTGTGTCTCTTGTTTTTCTCTTTATGATGCTTGGCATTCAGAGCGGTAGATCCGATCCTGTGGTGGCCATCTGCAATGTAGAAAGAGTCGATCTGATCAATTACTTCTTTGAACTGCTGAAGTTTCAGACGGTTGTCTATTCTCCATATCTTATGTCTGATCCCGATAGAATCGATATGGTTGAAAATAGGAACATTCTTCTCTTCATGATTCATCAGAAGTTCAATCTTGGAATTCGAAGGATAGGTAAGAAGTACCGGTTCAGCCTGAAGGCTTACTTTTTCCAGATAATGAGCCAGTTTTTCCTTTTTCTGAGGAATGGTACTTTCATGTCTTTTGATCTTTCCGTTCCAGAAATCTTCAATACTCGCTAATCCAAGCAAGCCTCTGAAAATCTGTTTATTGGGGTAGATCTGCTCATAAAGATAGTACGCAGAACTGTCCTGGATCAGTTTCTTTTCATCCAGAAGTTCTTCAAACGTTGAACGGATCTTCCTTAAATTCCGGTCAATATCTTTAGATTTACTTACAACGTAGGGCTTAATCATGTTGATGTAAGTATTTTCAACTTGAGCTTTCTCTGCAATCTCCTCTTGGGTGAAATTGTCCAGCGGATGCGTAGGGAAAGTGCTCTCAAAGTCTTTATGAGGTCTGATTCCACGGAAAGGTTTAAAAACAGGCATATTTTATCTTATGGTTTCTTTTTGTAGCTTAATAATTTGTTCTGCAAGTTCTGCGCCGATTTTTTCCTGGGCATCCACTGTGTTTCCTCCTACGTGAGGAGAAAGGGATAGTGCAGGGTTCATCAGCAAAGGAAGTTCCGGACTTGGCTCGTTTTCAAAAACGTCCAGTGCCGCTCCCGCCACTTTTTCAGATTCGATGAAATCCAGAAGGGTTACTTCATTGATGACACCGCCTCTTGCAGTATTCACGATGTAGACGCCGTCTTTCATTTTTTCAAACTGAGGCGTGTCTATGATATATTCATTCGTTTTTGGGGTATTGATGCTGATGAAGTCTGTGTCTTTAAGGAATGCATCCATATCATTGGTGGACGTGATTTCAAAATTCAGACGCTGTCCGTCGAAAAAGTCCAGGGTAAGAACTTTTGTCTTCGGGTTTTTTGTCAATACTTTGATTTTCATTCCTAATGCAATTCCCATTTTCACCACTTCCTGACCTATACTTCCAAAGCCGATTACTCCAAGTGTTTTTCCTGAAAGTTCATATGCTTTACTGAATGACTTTTTCATGGCATTGAAATGAGTTTCCCCTTCCAATGGCATCAGCCGGTTCGATTCGTGAAGGAATCTTGCCAGTGCGAAAAAGTGTCCGAAAACAAGTTCAGCTACTGATTTTGAAGATGCTGTAGGCGTGTTGATCACTTTGATGCCTTTGCTTTTAGCATAATCTACGTCAATATTATCCATTCCGATCCCTCCGCGTCCTATGATTTTTAGGCTTGGGCATGCATCGATCATGTCCTGTCTTACTTTCGTCGCGCTTCTTACCAAAAGAATATCCACGTTATTTTCATTAATGAAATTAATCACGTGATCCTGTGCCACTCTGTTGGGCAGGACTTCAAATCCTGCTTCTGTAAGGGCCAGTTCTCCTGTTTTTGAGATTCCGTCGTTTGCTAAAACTTTCATGTGTTATTTAGATTTAAAGATTGAAAAATTCAGCTGTTTAATCATTATTAAATCGGGGCGCAAATTAATAAATTTTTATTAACTGCTCTAAATCTTTCAATCTTTGAATTTTTTTATGCTTAAATTATTTAATTGATCTCATCACGTCTACCAGAACCTGCACACTTTCAATAGGTAAAGCGTTGTATAAACTTGCTCTGTATCCACCTAAACTTCTGTGTCCGTTCAGTCCGCTGATTCCTGCAGCCTTCCATGCATTGTCAAATTCTTCTTTTTTGCTCTCGTCGATCAGTTTGAAAGAGACATTCATGAGAGAACGGTCTTCTTTTACACAGAACGTTTCAAAAAGAGGATTGTTGTCAATCTCATCATATAAAAGTTTTGCTTTTGCTTCATTTCTTGCTTCCGCTGCTGCAATACCGCCATTCTTTTCCAGGTATTGTAACGTCAAAAGAGAGGCGTAAACAGGGAAAACAGGAGGGGTATTGTACATCGATTCTTTGGAAATGTGCTGAGAATAATCCAGTATAGACAGCATATTTTCTCTTCCTGTCTTTCCAAGAATTTCTTTTTTGATAACCACTAAAGTTACCCCTGCAGGTCCCATGTTTTTCTGAGCTCCTGCGTAGATCAGATCAAATTTAGAAAAATCTAATTGTCTTGAGAAAATATCAGAACTCATATCGCAAACCATCAGTGTATCCACTTCCGGGAAAGATTTCATCTGAGTTCCGTAGATGGTATTGTTTGAGGTGCAGTGGAAATAATCATATTCTGAACCTACTGTATAATCTTTAGGGATGAACGAGTAGTTTTCTTCTTTGGAAGAACCTACCACATCCACAGTTCCCAGTTTTTTAGCTTCTTTTACAGCACCTGCTGCCCATGTTCCGGTATCCGTGTAAGCAGCTTTTCCGCCTACTTTCAACAGGTTGTAAGGAACCATCGCAAACTGCAGGCTTGCACCGCCTCCTAAATAAAGTACTTCATAATCATCGCCAAGGTTCATCAGTCTTTTCACAATGGCACGCGCTTCGTCCATTACGGCAACGAAATCCTTACTTCTGTGCGAAATTTCAAGAAGAGACAATCCAATACCGTTAAAATCTAAAATAGCTTCTGCTGATTTTTCGAATACCTCCTGAGGTAAGATGCATGGCCCTGCGCTGAAGTTGTGCTTTTTGCTCATATTTTTACTTTTTTGGTTGTGCAAGAATTTTACGGACTTGCGATTTTGTTATTGATATTTTACTAGATTCTTTGAAATTTGTAGTTAAAAAAACCGCCTCAACGCTGAGACGGAGCCTTTATTATTCACCGTGTAAGAACGCTTTTTTATTAAGCAGCGCTTCATCAGATTCTACGTGGTCTTCATCAGGAACACAACAATCTACCGGGCAGACCGCTGCACACTGAGGTTCTTCGTGGAATCCTTTACATTCCGTACATTTATCGGTTACAATGAAATATACATCATCACTCACAGGTTCCTGTGGCGAATCTGCGTCTACAGTAAGTCCTGACGGCAAGGTTACAGTACCTGCAAGAGCAGTACCTTCAGAAGCTTTCCAGTCTACGGCCCCTTCATATATGGCATTATTTGGGCATTCCGGTTCACAGGCACCACAATTAATGCATTCATCAGTTATTTTAATAGCCATCGCTAATTTTTTTTAAATTTGCACAAAATTACAAAATATTCCCCAATTTAAAAGTAATTATGAATATCGAAAATCAAGTTTTAGGACTTATTAAGTTAAGCGAGTACATAAAAGAGTTCTTAGCAAAGGATTCTGCGGATTATAATGATCATGATAATGAGTTTGAATCACTGCTGAAAAGATCCGAAATAGAAAATCCGTGGTTTACCATGGAAAACCAAAAGTTTGCTCTGAATGAATGGACCCAGCTGCTTACTCAGGAAAATATAAATAACTGGATCGGAAACTATTCCGTTTCAAAAGCTTCAAAAAGAGTAGGATTGATCCTAGCTGGAAATATTCCTCTGGTTGGGTTTCACGATGTAATATCTGTGGTTTTAAGCGGTCATATCCCATTAATCAAATTATCTTCAAAGGATAAACGAATGGTTCCGTTCCTGTTAGAAAAATGGAATGAATTTTCCGGTGGTACCATACCGTTTGAATTCGTTGAAAGACTCGAGAATTTCGATGCGGTGATTGCGACAGGCAGTAATAATACGGCCAGATATCTTGAATATTATTTTAAAGATCATTTGAGCATCATCAGAAAAAACAGAACTTCTGCGGCGGTTTTAAAGGGAGATGAGACTCCTGAAGAGCTTCAGCTTCTGGCCGAAGATATTTTCAGATATTTCGGGCTTGGATGCAGAAATGTGACCAGAATTTTTATTCCGGAGGATTTTGTGATCGACAGGCTGTTTGAAAGTTTTACAGGATTCCAGGATATCATCAATCATCATAAATATGCAAACAATTACGATTATAACAGAGCGGTTTACCTTCTGAATCGTGATCTGTTCTGGGATAATAATTTTGTAATGCTGAAAGAAGATGATAAACTTTTCAGTCCGCTTTCTGTGATCAATTTCAGTCGATATTCATCACTTGATGAAGTGAAAAGTTTCCTTGCTGAAAATGAGGGAGATATCCAGTGTATCGTAGCTAAAGAAGAGCTTGGATTAGACTCCATTCCTTTTGGTGAGGCCCAGCATCCGGCTCTCGATACCTATGCCGACAATGTAGATACGATGAAATTTTTGGAAGTGGTCTGATTTTCGTATCTTAACTCACTTATTTCAACAAATACCAAATAGATTATGAAGACAATATTTTTAGGACTTACATTGTTTGCTGCACAGCTGATGTTTGCTCAGAAAGTGACTGGAGTAAAGGTTGAGAAGGCTCAGAAAGAGGTGCCTGCACAGCTTAGCAAAGAGAAGATTAATCTGTATAATGACAATTTTCTCAAGTTTGTTGATGCCCTAAAATCTTCGGACCGACCAGCAGTTGATGCACTTCTTTCAGAGAAAGTGAAAGAAATCGTTACGGATGATGTTCTGAAAAAGGTGAAGGAAGGGTTTGATGTGAACAAGAAGCTTGAAATTTTAAAAACAGGTTACCACAAATTAATGGATGGGTCCAGTTTGCCAAGCATCAATTATAAATACGCCGGAGATTCTTCTTCAAAAGAGGTGATTATGGCTGTATTTGAAGAGGATGGAAAAATCCTTGGGGTGATGCCTGCGAAGAAAGATAAATAATTTAATGTTCAAATAAAAAATAACTATGATGACAGATGTTTTAGTTGCTCATTCCTCAGAGGTGGAAAAGGCGGCTTTTTACAGAAAAACGTATTTACATGTTGCTTTATCAATCCTTGCGTTTATCGGGGTTGAAACTATTTTATTGAAAACGGTTCCGGTAGAAATCATTGCGATGATGTTCGGGCAGAAATATACCTGGCTACTGATTATCGGTGTTTTTTGGCTGGCTTCTATGCTGGCTTCGAAATGGTCGCTTTCACAGAGCAGAACGACGCAGTATTTCGGATTAGGATTTTACATCATTCTGGAAGCGGTGATCTTTATGCCAATGCTTTATATCGCTGCAGGAATGCAGGGTGGTGGGAATATTATTTTCCAGGCTGCTATGCTTACGATTGCGATGTTTGCGGGACTTTCACTGATCGCATTTACATCTAAGAGAGATTTTTCATTCTTAAGAAATATCATCATCATCGGAGGTTTTCTTTCGATTGGACTGATTGTAGCAGGCGCTATTTTCGGATTCAACCTGGGGCTTTGGTTCTCGGTAGGAATGATGGTGCTGGCTTCTGCAAGTATTCTGTATGAAACCAGTAAGCTTAAAAATGTATATACGACGGGACAGTATGTGGGAGCTTCTTTACAGCTTTTTGCGTCTATTATGCTGTTGTTCTGGTATATTCTTAGAATCCTGATGAGCAGAAGAAGCTAAATTTAGTGATGAGTTTTAAGTTATGAATGATGAGTTTTAAAACATTATTCTAGCATCAATATACAATCCTGGTGATCTATTTCATCAGGATTTTTTTATCTGCAATCTTTAAATCTTTGAATGCTTGAATCTTTCAATTTTTAACCACAAATACCACAAATGGCTTCACAAATATCACAATTGACAGGCTAAAACATTCGTGTAATTAGTGTAAAAAATTCGTGTCATTCGTGTTTTAACAAAACATTTGAACCCAAAAAATCCAGATGACATTCACCGGGATTTTTAATAGGATTCCTTAATCTATACAAACAACGGCAACCGCATCAGCAATGGCATATTACAGAAGCTTTGAAGCACGTGTTATCAATGAAATTAAAGAATGGAGAAAATATAGTATCGAGGAAAGCCTCAGTAGTATTGTGTTTGAATCTTTTAATTATTAAATCTTTAAATGATTAAATAAAGAAAAAAATTATTTATCAATAGATCCTAAGACCTTCTGTGCAAAAGAATTTAAAGCGTCTTTTTCGCTCATTCCGTTCTGAACACTGGCGTGTACTTCCAAAGCACCACAGATATTGGTGATCAGTTCTCCTGCTACGTTCAGATCTTCTTCACTGGTTCCTCTGAACTCGCAGAAGCTTTCTAAAACCTCTAACGTTTTTTCAAGATTCTCAGGAGTCTGGTTCTGATAAAACTGTCTGATTACGGGTAATTTCATTATTGTAGTTCGTTAAAAAGGTTAATTAAACTTTCTGCCTGGTTGCTCTGTACCTGATTCACCAATTCTCCGTTTTTGAAAACTGCGAAAGTAGGAAGGTTGTCTACAGTGGCTAATTTTCTGCTTTCAGGAAGCTTTTCAGCATCTACGTATAAGAATGGAATCTCTTCGTTTTCTGAGGCTAATTTTTTGAATTTAGGCTTCATGATTCTGCAGTTTCCGCACCATGTGGCGCCGTACTGAACCACTACTTTTTCATTGTCGTTAACGATATTTTGTAAGGTATCTTCTGTTAATTCTGTGTACATAAGTTAAATTTTATGAAATTTAACAATGTAGCAATTAGATAATGTACCAGTGTAACAATTAAAATATAGGTTTTCAAATATTGTTACATTGCTACACTGATATATTGTTACACTAGTATTGCTACATTGTTATAGTGTTTTGATTAGTTCTTAGCTAAGTATTCTGCTGTAGAAGTTCTGTCAGCTTTCATTGCATCTTTTCCTTCTTCCCAGTTAGCAGGACATACTTCACCATGTTTTTGAACGTGTGTGTAAGCATCAATTAATCTTAAATATTCTTTCACGTTTCTTCCTAAAGGCATATCGTTTACAGACTCATGGAAGATTTTTCCAGTTTCGTCGATAAGATAAGTTGCTCTGTAGGTTACATTAGAACCTGTGAAAGTTTCTTCTCCATCTTCATTGTATTCGAAATCCTGGTCTACGATTCCTAAGATGTTAGCAAGCTGTCTGTGAGTATCAGCTAAAAGCGGGTAAGTTACCCCTTCGATGCCTCCGTTATCTTTTGCAGTGTTCAACCATGCAAAGTGTACTTCATTAGTATCACAAGAAGCACCGATTACTTTAGTGTTTCTTTTAGCGAATTCACCTAAAGCATCCTGGAAAGCGTGAAGCTCTGTAGGACATACGAAAGTGAAATCTTTTGGATACCAGAATAAGATTACTTTTTGTTGGTTAGAAGTAGCTTCTTCAAGGATGTTGATTCTAAGATCGTCACCCATTTCAGACATAGCATCAATTGTTACATTTGGGAATTTTTTTCCTACTAAAGACATAATTTTCTGTTTTTATATTTAAATTTCTAGTGCAAATATATAAATATTTCATCTATCAAACAAATGAATATCGATAAATAAAATCTATAATTGTTTTTAATAGATTTAAAGAAAAAAGCCCTGAAATCAGAGCTTTTTGTTTACTTTATATTCAATTTATGAATTGAAAGGTGCCAGCAATTCTTTGATCCTTTTCATCGCCTCTCTAAGGTCTTCTTCAGAAGCTGCGTAAGAGAAACGGATGCATTCAGGACTTCCGAAAGAAACACCGCCTACGCAACCTACATGAGCATGCTCCAGTAAGAACATCGCGAAATCATCAGAATCTTTAATCTCCGTACCGTTCAGTGTTTTTCCAATGTAATGGGAAACATCCGGGAAGAAATAGAAGGCAGCCTTTGGAAGCAAAACTTTAAACCCTGGAATTTCTTTCATTAAATCATAAACAAGATCTCTTCTTTTCTGGAAAGCATCGATCATGTATTTGTATTCAGAAGGATCTGTTTTCAAAGCGGTAATGGAAGCTCTCTGCGCGACTGTATTGGCTCCGCTGGTCATTTGTCCCTGGATCTTTTCACAAGCTTTCGCCAGCCATTCCGGACAGGCGGAATACCCGATTCTCCATCCAGTCATCGCAAATGCCTTAGACATTCCGTTGATCACGGCAGTCTGCTCATATACTTCAGGGAACTGAGCGATAGAAGTGGTTTTTGTTTCGTAGTTAATGTACTCATAGATCTCATCCGAAATCACGGTCACATGAGGATATTTCGCAATGACTTTTGCCATAGACTTAAGCTCGTCATATGTATAGTATCCACCGGATGGGTTACACGGAGAACTGAAAAGAATCGCTTTTGTTTTATCTGTGATAGATTCTTCAAGCTGCTCGGCCGTTATTTTGAAATCTGTAACATAAGAAGTCGGAAGCATTACGGAAGTTCCACCCATCATTTTTACCATTTCATCGTAGCTTACCCAATAAGGTGCAGGAAGCAATACTTCATCACCATCATTGATAACCGATGCAAGTACATTTAAAATCGCCTGCTTGGCTCCGTTGGAAACGCAGATCTGCGATGGTTTATATTCAAGATTGTTGTCTCTTTTTAATTTATAGGCTACTGCTTCACGAAGTTCAAGAAACCCTGGAACAGGAGAGTAGTGGCTGTAATTTTGGTTGATGGCATCAAAAGCGGCCTGTTTGATATTATCCGGCACATCAAAATCCGGTTCGCCGAGGGTAAGACTGATCACATCAACGCCGGCGGCCTTCATTTCTCTTGCTTTGTTTGACATGACGAAAGTCTGTGAGTAACCTAATCTCTTTACTCTATCTGAAAGTTTATCCATGTGGGTCTTTTTGAATTTTAACAAATATATAATAAAAACGTTTCGCCGGGAAATAAAAGTATGGCCGGAAAAAAAGATTTTTGTCAGGTTTCTATTTATTCACTAGATTTGGAAATGGCTGATTCAGCCTTTGTTCAGGAGTATTTTAACAATATATCATCAAAAATGTACAGACTTTTGTTTTTATTATGGGCTTCTTTTTTTTCTGCCCAGAGCTACCGTTTTGTTTACGAGTACAAAATGAAACCCGATGCAGCGAAGAAAGATTCAGTAATAACGGATTATATGAATCTGGATACGGATGGGAAAAAATCGTATTTCCAGAATGGGGTAAAATATGAACGGGATTCTACTTATAATGCGGATAAAAGCTATCCGGCTCTTTTGAAAAGCAGACAATACGACCGTAATCTGAATTATACCGTAGAAAAAGATTATGCTCAAAAGACCATTAATTTCTACGATAAATATAAAACAGTAAGCATTATAACATCGGACAATGAAGCTCCTAAGTGGAAAATTGTGAACGATTTCAAAAAGATCAATAAGATGAACTGTCAGAAAGCGGTAGCAGATTATAAAGGTCGAAAATGGGAAGCGTGGTTCAGCAAAGACTTTCCGGTTAGTGACGGTCCTTATAAATTCACAGGACTTCCGGGACTTGTTGTTTCCGTGAAAGACAGTGAAAATGATCATGTTTTTGATTTGGTTCAAATTAAAAAAATCAGCACGGTGACTTCTTTTATTCCTAAAAACAATAAGCAGATGACCCATACTGAATACAGGAAACTGATTAAGAATTACACCTTTACATCAGCAGACGATATTGCCGGGATGAATGTAGATTCCAAAGCGGGCGTCATTGGACTGGAACTGAAAGACGGTTATGTAACCAAGCTGGATTACAACGAACTGAAGAAAAGCGGAAAACAGATGGACGCTCTGATTGCGAAGAAACTCAGAATGACCAATAATCCAATTGAAAAAGATTAAAAATAAACAGAGACTGCCGAAAAAGCGGTCTTTTTTTTGAATTTTATCTGAAACAAAATTGAAAATCTTTGGTTCTCTACGACATTGATATTTAAAATCTTTGTTTCCTTAGCGTTTCCACCAAGACATGATTTAAATTGAAATTTTAATGCAGTGTTGGTTTTTCGAAAAGTCGCAAAAAAATAGGAAAGGATTATGCTTTAAGGCACTAGGATTTTATCTCCGATAAAATTGATTGCGTTATAATTGAGTGTTTAAAGATCTCCTTAGCTGAAAATCTTTGATTTTCTTGCGCCTTAAATATTCATAAAGTTTAAAAACCTTGCGCCCTTGCGTTTTCCAACAATAACAACTTTTCCAGTTTCAAATTTCCAGGTACTTTAAAAACAGAATATCTTATCCTCAACTTATTCTATGTTTTGTATATTTAATCCATCTTATTACCCATCCTATGAAATATTCTCTTCTTTTTTTGCTGATTCCTTTCGTTGGCTTTTCACAGACCCGTTCAAAAGACGATGAAATAAAGAAATACGTTTCCGAAGTAAACTCAGATTCTTTAAAATTTTACATCAACAAACTTGTCGGCTTTCATACGAGGCATACTTTAAGCTCAACAGACGATAAAAATCAAGGTATAGGAGCGGCAAGAAACTGGGTTCTTGGAAAATTTAAGGAATATGCCAAAAATTCTGGTGGAAGAATGGAAGTTTACCTTCAGCAGGAAGATATTCAATCCGATGGAAAACGAATAGACAAGGTGACCAATCTTGGAAACCCAGTCGCTTTTTTAAAAGGAACAGATCCCAATGATAGAAGAATTTTCCTTATTTCCGCGCATCTGGATTCAAGAGTAACTGATGTGATGAACAGGACTTCATTTGCTCCCGGTGCCAATGACGATGGTAGTGGAGTAAGTGCAGTCATAGAAGCGGCAAGAATTCTGAGCAGATCTTCATTCTCAGCTTCCGTTATTTTCGTGGCTTTTTCGGGAGAAGAACAGTCACTGCTAGGATCTAAACTTCTGGCAGACAAAGCTAAAAAAGAAAACCTGCAGATAGAAGCGGTCCTGAATAATGACATGATCGGAAATCCCAAAGCCGGAGAAACCGGAGAAATCAATAACAGAATCCTTAGAGTTTTCAGTGAAGGATTGCCTGCTGCAGACTTAGATAAAAAAGGATTGAACATAAGAAATATCGGTCTTGAAAACGACGGTGAATCCCGACAGCTAGCCCGTTACATTAAAGAAGTTGCAGAGAAATATGTGAAAGGACTTGAAGTAAAACTGATCTACAGAAACGACAGGTTCCTGCGCGGAGGTGATCATTCCAGCTTTGTCAATGAAGGGTTTCCTTCCGTAAGACTCACAGAATATTATGAAAATTATGACCATCAGCATCAGGATGTAAGAGTGGAAAATAACAAACAATATGGCGATCTTCCTGAGTTTATAGATTACAGTTATCTGAAAAGGAATGTGGCCGCGAATATTGCTGTCCTGGCCAGTCTTGCCAAAGCCACTTCAAAACCTGAAAAGGTGGAAATAAAAGTGAAGGAACTCACCAATTCTACCACACTGCAGTGGGAAAAGCCAAAATCAGGAACTCCGGCAGGCTATTATATTTTGGTGAGAGAGACTGACAGTTCTGTGTGGCAGAAAAAGATATGGACCAAAGAACTGACCCTTAAAATTCCACTTTCCAAAGACAATTATATTTTTGCTGTACAGACCGTTGATCAGTATGGAAATCTAAGCGTTCCGGTTATTCCGGGTATTGCCAGATGATCGGAAAGGAAAAATTAAAGCCCGGTCACGACAACTCGATTTGAATACAATAGAAATAAAACTTATTTTTGCGGATTATAATAATTCATATGGCAGCGTCGTTACTATTAAAATACTTTCCGGATCTTACAGAGAAGCAGATCGAACAGTTTAACCAATTGGAAGAACTGTACAATGAATGGAATGAGAAAATCAATGTGATTTCCAGAAAAGATATGGAATCGCTGTATGAAAAGCACGTTCTGCATTCTTTGGGAATTGCTAAAGTGATGGAATTTGCTCCGGGTTCAAAAGTTCTGGACATCGGAACCGGCGGAGGTTTCCCTGGAATTCCACTGGCGATTTTGTTTCCTGAGACTCAATTTACGCTGGTAGATTCTATCGGGAAGAAGATTACTGTGGTGAAAGCAGTGGCGGAAGGAATTGGATTGACGAATCTTACCGCTGTTCACGGAAGAGCAGAAAAGGTGAAAGAGAAGTTCCATTTTGTAGTGAGCCGTGCCGTAACCCAAATGCCGGAATTCCTGAGATGGCTGAAAGGAAAGTTTGAAAAAGAACAGATAAACCCCAAACATAACGGAGTTTTATATTTAAAAGGCGGCGATCTTGCTGAAGAACTGGCCGGAATTAAATGTGAAATATTCAACCTTAAAAACTATTTTGATGAAGAATTTTTTGATACTAAAAAAGTGATTTATGTATCAAAAGGTAATTTTAGTTCTTAATTTTGTAAAATTAAGGAGTAATTTTTACTGAATTTTTATTAATAATCGGTAAATTAGAGGGTATGAAAAATCTTTTGAAATTTGGATTTTCCGTATTGTTTTCAGGACTGGTTTTTGTCTCCTGTGAAGATGATGATTATCAGACCATACAGTCCATTGCCAAGATCAGGATCGACAGTGTGAAGGTCATGAAAGATACCATGGATGTGTTTACAATACAGAGCATTAAGACGTATTCTACCTATCCGTCCCAATGTGAAGGGTTTTACGGATATGATTATATTCATGACAGCAGCCTCGGAAGATCTGTTACTGCCTACAAATATACTGTTGAAGGGCCTTGTGCTCAGGAAGCTCATGTAGGGGCAAACCAGATCAATTTCAGCCCACGCCAGCCCGGAAATTATGTGTTTAAATTCTGGAACGGCAACAACAGCTGGATCACCAAAACAATTGTAGTTGAATAATGATGAAATTGATTTCACTTTTTTGCCTGCTTACTTTGAATACCCTGTCTGGACAGAAAATCATCTGGAATGAAGACCGGAAACTGGTTTGGGATGACTTTAAAAGTCCGGTGAACAGGAAAAATAATCCCGATGTAGCTGCTTATACCCATTGTGGCTGGGAATATTCTGTGGTGAAATCTACCAATCCGAAATCTCCTGTAAAAATTGAGATTACCGCTATTTTCAATGAAGACAGATCCTGGAAAGATACCAAAAGGATGAATGACTATATTCTCCTTCATGAGCAGAAACATTTCGATATTGCGGAATTATTTGCCCGGAGATTCAGAAAAGAAGTAGATGAGAAAATCAAAACCTCCGGTGATTACGATAAAAATTTTAAAGCACTCTATCAAAAAATATCAAACGATTATAAGAATTTTCAAATCTCCTATGACAAAATCACAGAACATGGGATAAATAAAGAAAAACAGGCAGAATACAATGCCCTCATCGACGAAGAAATAGACCACTTAAAAAGCTATAAAGCCTCTTGAAATTCCTCAATAAGATCATCCACGAACTGCTGGCCCAAAATGCGGACCTGTCTGAGTTTAATATCGTTCTGCCCGGAAAGCGTCCCATCGTATTCATCAGGCAGATCCTGGAAGAAAACAATTATTCAGGATTCCTTCCCAATTTTTTTACCGTAGAAGAACTGATCGACAGGATTGCAGATAAGCAGCCGGTTCAGGGGATCTCTCTGTGGCTTTTTGCCTTTGATGTGTACCGGAACCTTGGCCTTATCCCGAAAGATGATTTTGCGGACTTTTTAAAGTGGTTTCCGACCCTTCAGAAGGACTGGGATGATATCCTGAAGTTCTCTGACAGTGATGAAGCCGTTTTGCAATATATGTTTGATGAAGAGCGAATCAAAGAATGGGCTCAGGATCTGGGAGAAGATGATGACGTTCCGCGTAAGAAATTTCTTAATTTCTGGCAGAATATGAACATTTTTCTTCCTGTCTTAAAGAAAAAACTGAAGGAAAAGAATTGGGCAACTTCCGGCATGATCCATGAAACAGCTAAATCGAAGATTGTAGATTTTGCTAAAAACACTTCCGAACATTTTATTTTCTGTGGTTTCAATGCTTTTACACCTGTGGAAGAGAAGCTGGTAAGAAGCCTGCTGCAGTGGAATAAAGCACAGTGTTTTTTTCAGGCGGACCGTTATTATTTTGATGACGAAAGACAGGAAGCAGGAAAATTTCTCCGAAACCATAAAATGTGGAAAGAATTTGATGATGACAGGGCTTTTCAGTGGATTGAGGATGATTTTAACCAGCCTAAAAATATAAAAGTCTACGAAGTTTCCGGAAATGTAACGCAGACGAAAGTGCTGCCCGAAATTTTTAAGGAAATTGAAAACAAGACTTATTCCAATACAGCAGTTGTATTGCTGGATGAGAATTTACTTCCTGCAAGTTTGGACGTCATGTACGAAGTTGATAACCTGAATATTACCATGGGTTTTCCGCTGAAGAATCTTTCATTTTCCAATGCAGTCAAACAGCTTTTTTATCTTCAGAAACAACTGGAGAAAAACAAGTCTTCCTATTACTACAGAGATATTTTCCCGATCCTTGAAGAGCTTCCGAAATCTGCTGAAGATGAAACGATTATCAGTAATTTCAGGACAAAAATAGAGGAGAGGAATATTGTTTATATATCAAGAAAACTCTTAGAAGGACTTCTGAGCGGGCTTTCGTACTATGGTCTCCTTAAAAAAGCGGATCACACCGGAGTTTATCTGGATATGCTGATCAGTTTCTGCCGTGATATCAAGTGGCTGGAAATAGATGATATTCAGTATGAAAACGTTTCCCATTTTGAAAATGCCTTCAGGATCATTAAAAACCAGGTGAGTCCCTATGATTTTGAAATCAAAATGGAAACGCTGGAAATTCTGATCAACCAGCATGTGAATTCTGAAAGTATAGATTTTCAGGGGGAACCACTTCGCGGACTCCAGATTATGGGACTTCTGGAAACCCGTCTCTTAAACTTTGAAAACGTGATCATGCTTTCCGTGAATGAAGGGAAGCTTCCTTTGGGAAATTCGCAGAACACGTATATTCCATTTGATATAAGAAGGTATTTTGATCTTCATACGTTCCTGGAAAATGACAGCATTTATGCTTATCACTTTTACAGACTTATTCAGGATTCTCAAAATGTCCACTTGTTATACAATGCACTCAGTTCCGGGGTAAATACCGGAGAGAAGAGCCGGTTCATTACGCAGATTGAAATGGAGAGTTCCCATCCGATAGAACATCTTATTATTGAGAATTCTTCCGAGCCGATTGCTTCCATGCCTATAGAAATTCCGAAGACGGAAATTGTAATGGAAAGACTTGAAAAGTGGAAAGAAAAAGTATCGGCTTCCCACCTGACGAGCTACCTTTATAATCCGATTGATTTTTACCTTTCGAAGATATTGAAGACGTCAGAAACGGATGAAATTGAAGAAGAACTGTCGGTTAAAAACTATGGAAATTTAGTTCACTATTCACTTCAAGAAGTATATGAATTGCTTAAAGGTAAAGTTTTAAAGGAAAAGGATTTACTGAATTCAATTAAAGAGATAGATCAATATATTAATGTAGCAATTGAAAAGCTGAAACACCAGCCGGAATTTTATGAAAAAGGGATGAATTACATCCACAGAGCTATTGCTAAAAAGGTGATTGAAAATGTTCTGAACCATGATCTTGAATTGGTGAGAAGTGGTAATACCCTCGAGATTTTAGACATTGAAAAAAGGTTTGAAAATGTAGATTTTTATCTTGATGCCAAAGACAAAATTTCATTCTTAGGATTTATCGACCGGATAGACCGCCTGAACGGGACATTAAGAATTATCGATTATAAGACCGCAAAAATCAAAAATCTTACGGTAAAAATAGACGAAAACAACGTCACCGATTATTTCCATAACAGCGAAAGAAAACAGGCCCTGCAGCTTTGTATTTATCATTATGTGGTACAGAATCTTCCGGAGTTCTGGGGACTTCCTATCGAAACAGGGATCTGGAGTTTTGCAGAAGCTAAAAAAGGAGTGGTTTCATTACAGTTTGAAAAAGGAAGTATTGATGATGCGATGATGTCTGTGAAAAATCTGATCCTCGAAATTCTGAATCCCGATCTCAGCTTTATTGAAAATATCAAGTCTTATTCGAATTAAAAAATGCACCTCATTGCTGAAGTGCACTCAATTTGAAATGAAGAATATACAAGCGTCTTTGTCTTATAGTTTTACTTTTTTGTTGGTTATTTTTCCATCGCTATCACTCATTTGAACAACATAAATTCCTGATTCCAGGCTTTTTGATTCAAATTCTGATTTGTTAACTTCCTGTTGCAAAATCAATGCACCGGATATGCTGTAGATGCTGATGTTCTTAATGCCGTTATCTGCTCTTGCAACGATCTGACGGCTTCTCGTAAATATTTCTGCTTTGTTGGCTAATGAACGGTCTGTCAGCGTTTTCTTGAACTGCAGATTATAATATTGAGTAACGATTTCGAAGGTATTATTTTGATTATCAATGTCTTTTGTGCTAATTCCTCCGTCTGAAGCATACTGTTCCTGAGATACTGTTTTTAACAGGTTTTTATTTTCATCAAAAATATTAACCGCAATCAGTTCTTCCTGATGAACTTTTAATTTTAACAAACCATTGTTTTCTGACTGTATGATCTCATTTTCAGGAACTTCTATAGGGGTGTTCTTAACGAATGGAAGTAATTTCTGATCATTGTTTTCCTGTACCTTAAGAAGATATACGCCATCTTTCAATGAAGATAAACTGTTTCCTGTCGCTGACTTGCTTGCCACTTTTTCCTGATTGAAATCTGTAATTCCGACCAGCTGCATGTTTCCAAGATCCGGTTTTAATTGAGAAGAGTAGAGCGAAGTTACGGTTTCCGGGTTAGTGTTTCCCTGTTGTTTTGAAGTCAGAATAGCCCACTGGTTCAGAAGACCTCCGCTTCTGAGTGTATTGAATTTCGCATTGGATGCCAGTGTGAATGGAACAATTCCTCCAACATGCCCTAAAGGTCCCCAAAAGAATGAATCCAGTTTATATTTATTCAGATCCCACCAAGCGTAGTAGCCACGCTGTACGTCAATGGTTTTGGATGTGTTTTCAGGCGGAATAGCCAGGTCAACAGAAGAATGGCCTAGGGTCATTGGTGTTTTGTTGTACCAGTCATACACATCCTTAGGTTTTAAGCATTGTCTGAACTTGCTATTAAGATTGTTGGTTGTTTCGTTGATGAAATTCTGAGTGAAAAGCTTTCTCCAGATCACCGGTCCCCAAAGAAGGCCTCCGTTATCCTGAACAACATGATAGTCGTATTTATCCAGATATTCCGGAGAAATAACCTCTGAAATGTCATTGGTATAGCTTTTATAGCCCATATTGTTACAGGAATGAACAACATTAGCCAGAAACGAGGTAAACGGATAAAAATCTTTCTCCAGAACTCCTTTGTTTAAAGTGACTCCTGAAAAATCATAAGGTCCGTCTCCCATATAGGCATACTTGAACTTCAGATTGGTAGGATTGGAAATATTGAGTCTTTTTAAGGTGGACATGGCAGCGTGAGCCCCCTGAGAATAACCTGCCAGGAAATATTCATCATAACGTTTGATTCCCTGCTGAGCCAGAACTTTGTTGGCTGCGGTTACGAAATCTATCGTCGCACCAGCCTCTGTAGCATAATCTACATAAGGGTGAACACCGTCGCCGGTTCCCATACCAACGTAGTCAGGAGCCATTAAAATATAGCCGTTAAGGACGTAAGAAAGTTCAACGACAAATCCGGCGGTTAAAGCCCCTTTAAAGTTGGAAGGCACATTATTCCTGCTGTCTGTGGTTCCGTGGTCAGAAACTATGGTAGAAAGCTTAAAATTGACGTTGGGATACATCAGCAGTCCCGTAGCTTTTACGAGAACGTTATTTTCATTTTTGGTGTAATAGGTGATCTTGTAACCTTTTAGGCCTACGTTGAAGCCATTCAGGTAACTCACGAAATCCGGAGCGTTCTGCTCGCCAAGACTGTTGGCGATAAAATTAACAACACCCTGCGGAGTCAGATCCAGTTTTTGTTCAACGTTCACAAGATCTCCTGCCTGTTGGGCAAAAAAGAACGGAGCCGTTAAACCTAATAAAAGCGTGGATAGTTTTTTCATATCAATATTTTTTATTGAGATTAAATTAGATATTTTTAACAAAACCGTTAGAATATTAATACATCAATAATTATTCATTGAATACAAGTTCCCCGCAAAGTGAGTAAAAGAAGGAGTCCGGCCGAATGGCCGGACTCCTTTTCCGTATATTTTTAGCTTTGAATTAAAAAGCGTTGATTCCCGTAATATCTAAACCGGTGATCAGTAAATGTACATCGTGTGTACCTTCGTAAGTGATCACAGATTCCAGGTTGGCTGCGTGTCTCATCATTGGGAATTCACCCATGATTCCCATTCCGCCAAGGATTTGTCTTGATTCTCTTGCGATATCAATTGCCATTTTCACGTTGTTACGTTTAGCCATTGAGATTTGTGCAGGACTTGCTTTGTGGTCATTTTTAAGATTTCCTAACTGAAGACAAAGTAACTGGGCTTTCGTGATTTCCGTTAAGAATTCAGCCAGTTTCTTCTGTTGAAGCTGGAAAGAACCGATTGGCTTTCCAAACTGTCTTCTTTCTTTGGAATATTGAACGGCTGTACAGTAGCAGTCAATCGCTGCACCGATTACACCCCATGAGATTCCGTATCTCGCAGAATTAAGACAAGATAAAGGTCCTTTCAATCCGGTTACACCAGGGAGAAGGTTTTCTTTAGGAACTTTCACGTCATTGAATACCAGTTCTCCGGTTTTAGATGCTCTTAAGCTCCATTTATTATGCGTTTCCGGAGTGGTGAAACCTTCCATTCCTCTTTCAACAATTAATCCCTGAATTTTTCCTTCTTCATTTTTTGCCCAGATTACAGCAATATCGCAAACCGGGGAATTCGTGATCCACATTTTGGCACCGTTCAGAAGATAATGGTCGCCCATATCTTTGAAATACGTTTCCATAGAACTTGGATCTGAACCGTGGTTAGGCTCCGTCAATCCGAAAGAACCGATCATTTCTCCCGCAGCAAGGTGAGGAAGGTATTTTTTCTTCTGTTCCTCAGAACCGAATTCATTAATAGGGAACATCACCAGCGAGCTCTGTACTGAAGCAGCAGAACGTACTGCAGAATCTCCTCTTTCCAATTCCTGCATGATCAAACCGTAAGAAATCTGATCTAACCCTGAACCGCCGTACTCAACCGGAATATATGGACCTAAAGCTCCAATTTTTCCCAATTCTTTCATTAAGCCCGGAATATCTGTATGATTTTGCGCGGCCTGATCAATCTGCGGCATTACAAAACTCTCCACCCAATCTCTTACCGATTGACGGATCAGTTTGTGTTCTTCAGTAAGTAAAGCATCAATTCCGTAGTAGTCTGGAATGCTTGTAAGAGGATAATATGACATGATTTTTTGATTTGTTTAAAAGTAAGACTTTTCGTGTGGTTTGAAAAATTTTTTTGAAAATCTTTATTGCCTTTGATTCTCAGTAAGATAAATATGGTGTTTATGTGATTTTACTCAAAATACAGTCTCCTACGATTCCTCATCATTAGAGATAGGATACTGGTTGGCAGCATTGTGTACCTTGCTTTTGAACTTATACAGATACGGAGCTTTGTTGGCAGAACCGTCATAAAGTTTCTCCAGTCTGTCCAGAATATTTAAGCTTAATATTTTACGCTGGAAATTATTTCTCCTGAATTTCTGATTTAAAATAGTTTCATACAGCGACTGAAGATCTTTCATCGTAAATTTCTCCGGAAGAAGATTGCTGGCAGCCACCTCGGTATTGATATTCATCCTTAAATATTCAAGGCCGGTTTCTATGACCCTGTCATGATCAAAAGCCATCTTGGGCAATTTATTAACCTCGAACCATTCACAGCTTTCGTTAAAAGCATCCGGAAAAGTGTTTGCAATAGAAAAATCAATAAGGCTGCAATAACCTACTGTAATAAATCTCTGGAAGATCCAGTGGTCTTTGGGAACTTCAATTCCTTTATTATTAAGAAGAATCTGGTGCACGTTATTCTCTGTACGGTCTATTCTTCCGAAAGTATGGAACTGTTTTAGGAAAAGGTTCTGAAGTTGGGTTCTTTCATACAATACTCTGGCAGCAGCTTCACGGAGGTCTTCATCATTAAAAACAAAACCGCCCGGCAGCGACCACAGATCCAGATCGTGGTACTTTAAAAGCAAAACCTTCAAAATATTATTGTGAAAACCAAATATCGTGCAGTCAACAGATACATGTGCTACAAAATCTTTTGTATCAATAAGTTCCTGAAGGGTTTCTTTGTTTTTGGTGTCCTTGATTTTCATGGGAGTAAAAATAAAATTATTTTCTATAATTTCTTTCCTGCTAGCTTAAAATATATCAAACTCACCGTAAAAAGCACAGAAACAGCAAGTAATATGTACAACGGATAGTAGTTTAACAGCTGTTTTCCGAACAGGACGGCCATGATGATAGAACTGACAGAGCTACCCAGGGATGAAAAAATGACAATTAGGGATGTAAACAGGTTGATTTTTTCTTTGTCAATTTTAGCAATCATTTTTGAATTGATCACAGGATAGAGGGGTGAAAGAAAAAGTCCGATCACAGGGAATAAAAATAAGATGATATTGGAATTTACAGAATCAAAATATTGAATTCCTAAAATCATGAGGAGCACCACAATAATTAAAGAAATACATAAAACATAATACTTTGATAATGAAAATCTGTGGATCACATTAGCGGTTACAGTTCTTCCTGCATAAGAAAAAAGGGCAAGAAAAGACGTAGCCTGCAGGGCAAAGAATGAATTGACATTCAGGTGGTTTTTATAAAAGGAAGGGAGCCATGAATTAAACCCTTGTTCTACAAAAACGATAAAGAAAACAACACCCAAAAATACCAGAGTGGCAGGTGTTGCAAATACTGAAAGCTCAGAAATAAGACTTTTACTTTCTGTTTTTTTTGCTTCTGAGATATTTAATTTTGAAAATAAATAGATCGTAACGGCACAAAGTACCGAGATAGAGATAAACCCAAATTTCCAGAACTCGGAATACTGGCTCGAAATCAGCCATCCGAATCCGGTATTGACTACAAAAATGCCTACCATAAATGAAGCTTCTACACTGTTCATCATCTTGGCAAGAGATTTCTCATCTGAAATATTATTCCGGATAATCCCAAACACACAAATCTTTCCCACAGCAAAACACGTCCCGATAATGGCAAACCAAACTTTGTAAAACCAAAAATCCTGGACAAAGGGTAGGAGACATGAACAGATTCCTACAATAACCAGTGCGGAAATCAGTGCTTTTTTAGTGCCTGTTTTGCTGATAAAATTCACCGCGAAAAGTGAAATAAATGCGATGGGCAGATCCTTGAATGATTCCAGAAATCCCAGCTTTTCATACGTTATTTTTTCTTCCGAAAGTTGAAGAATCACAATGCCCATACAGTTTAAAACCATTGAAAAAATTAAGAAGGTCAGTTTTAAGGGAAGAGAGATCCTGGGAAGGTTGGCTGTCATTTTGGGGACTTTTTAGATTGAATTTTTAAGATAATTTTATGAATTATGACGCGAATATAAGGCTTTAAAGTCCCAAAAATAAACGAAAAATTAAAATATTTGTGAATACAATGTTAATTAATTAAAAAAAAATATATTTTTATTGTCTCAATTTGAGAATTAAAAAACTAACTGTATATGAATCTAAGAATATCAAGAAACCTGGGGGTGGTTGCTGTGCTGTATTTTACAGCGAACTTCAACGCCCAGACCAGCGTAAAGGACACTGTTCCGAAAGAGAATAAGATCGAAGAGGTCGTAATGATTGGTTACGGTAGTCAGAAAAAAAGCAATGTGACGGGAGCCATCTCAAGCATTAAAGCTTCCGATATTGAAAATTCTCCTACGGCGGGAAGACCTGAGCAAATCATGCAGGGGCGTGCGGCCGGTATAAGTGTAGTATCCAACTCAGGGCAACCTGGAACCGCCGCTACTGTACGTGTACGTGGAATCACAAGTTTTGGTGCCGGAAGTAATGACCCGTTATGGGTGGTAGACGGAATTGTAGTAGATAACATCGGATGGCTGAACCAGTCTGACATCGAAGGAATGGAAATTCTGAAAGATGGTGCTTCTGCTGCTATCTATGGTGTTTCAGCTGCAAAAGGGGTTGTTTTGATCACAACTAAAAAAGGAGCAAAAGGAAGAATGAATCTTTCTTATAATGGTTTCTTTGGAGTGGGAAGTGCCGCAAAAAAGCTGGACCTGCTGAATGCCACACAGTATGGGAATATCATGAATGAAGTGATTGCCAATGATAATATGTACAACAATCTCAATCCTCCTAATCCTCCCATGTTTGCTAATCCAAACTCATTGGGAACTGGAACGGACTGGCAGAAAGAAATTTTCAATTCGGCACAGCGTCAGTCTCATGAATTCAGTATCAGTGGAGGAAACGATAAATCTTCCTTCTATACTTCCTTCGGATATTATGACCAGCAGGGTATTGTCTTGAGAGATATTTCAAATTATAAAAGAATTAATGCCAGATTTAATTCAACGCATAAAGTTTTTGACTTTTTAACCATAGGGCAGACTTTTGCTTACACCCATACAAAGTCTCAGGGGATTAATGATAATAATGAATTTGGAGGGCCTTTAAGCTCTGCTATCAATTTAGATCCCGTAACTCCTGTTTTAGCCACAGATCTCAGTCAGGCCGTTTATACGAATAACCCCAATATTGTAAGGGACGCCAATGGAAATCCTTATGGAATTTCACCGTATGTAAGTAAAGAGATGACTAATCCGTTAGCATTTCAGGAAACGCAAAGAGGGAGATACAAATGGTCCGATGATATTGTTGCCAATGTTTTTGGAGAGCTTAAAATAAATAAAAATCTTAATTTTAAATCTACAGTAAACGGTAAACTGTCTTATTGGGGAAATCAGGCCTTTACTCCATCAGCGTTTCTAAGTACCGCAAATAATAATCTAATAAATAGTTTATTCAGAGAAGTTCAAAGAAAATTCGAATGGAATACGGAGAATACCCTTACGTATCAAAATAAATTTGGAGAACACAATCTAAGTGTTTTACTAGGTCAGGGTTATTATGAATATAACATAAGCTATGGACAGAATGCAACGTATAAGGACCTTCCAACGAATGACTGGCAAGAAGCTTCGTTTAATTTTGATGTTGGGGAATCTAATAAAACGTCTAATGCCTGGGATGGAAAGCAAACCCATAAGGCATCTTATTTTGCAAGAGTAGTTTACGATTATAATAACAGATATCTTTTCACAGGGACTATCCGTAGAGACGGATCATCGAAATTCGGAAGCAATAACCACTGGGGTAATTTTCCGGCAATGTCTTTGGGATGGAATGTTTCCAATGAAAGTTTCTGGCCGGAAAACAAGATTGTTACCAGCTTTAAGCTAAGAGGTGGATATGGTGTATTGGGAAATGATGCCATTGATGATTTTGCATTTGCCAATTTCCTTGTTCCGGGTAGTAATTATACTTTCGGAGATAATATTATTCATGTAGGATATGCACCAAGTACATTGGAGAATCGTGATCTGAAGTGGGAAAGAACATCGCAATTTAACATTGCGGCAGATCTTAAAGTTTTCAGAAACTTTGATGTAAGCGTTGACCTCTACAGAAAAAAGAGTACGGATATCTTGAGAAGAGTTGAGCTTCCGGGTTATTTGGGACTAAGCAAAAACCCTTTTAGAAATATTGGGGATATGAATAATGATGGGATTGAAGTGACTGTAGGTTATAAGAAAAGCTGGGGTGATTTTGGGATATCTGCAAACGGTAATTTTGCCTACGTAAAAAATGAAATTTTAAGACTGGAAGGAAATAGAGAGTATGTTACTTTCGCTGGTTTCCAGACATTGGGGACTGTATCCAGATTACAGGTTGGAGAATCTTATGGCTCTTTTTACGGATACAGAAATATCGGTGTTTTTCAAAATCAGGCAGAAATTGACGCTTACAGAAACGCAAGCGGACAGCTACTACAGGATAAAGCGAAACCGGGAGATTTCAAAAGAGAAGATGTCAATGGTGATGGAGTCGTTGATATCAAGGACTATGTTAACTTAGGTAATTCTGTACCGAAATATACATTCGGTTTTACGCTAAACATGAATTATAAGAATTTTGATTTAATGGTATTTACACAGGGACAGGCCGGAAATAAAATTTTTCAGGGGTTGAGAAGACTTGATATCCCGGAATCCAATTATCAGACCTCCATTTTAGACCGATGGACAGGTGAGGGAACATCCAATACAGTAGCAAGAGTGACTAAAGATGATCCTAACCAAAACTATACGGCAATGTCTGATTATTATCTGCAAAATGGAGATTATCTGCGTATCAAATTGGTTCAGCTAGGCTACACTCTTTCTAAAGATATCGCAAAAACGATTGGGGCTTCCAAAATAAGATTTTATGTAACAGGAGAAAATCTGGTGACTTTCACGAAGTATACAGGTTATGATCCTGAAATTGCAGGAGCCGATACTTTCGGTATAGACAGGGCTTTCTATCCACAGGCAAGAACGTTCCTTTTTGGTGCTAATGTTCAATTTTAATCTTTAAAAAAATGAAAAATAAAAATTTTATATATAAAAGTATTTCCGTTTTAATGCTTACGGGAATTAGCTTGGGAGCTGTTTCTTGTAACGACAGTAATTTGGAAGATGTTAAAAATACAGGAACCTTCGATTCAAATAATTATTTCAAAAACGAAGAGCAGTCTTTCGCAGGCCTTGTTGCGACATACGATATGATGAGAAAGTATTCGGGCGGATTTGAAAATATGGTCACATTCTTTAATGGCGCTTCTGATGATTTCTATTCCGGTGGTGGAAATTCTTCGGATGGGGCAGGTATCCAGGGTTTTTCAAACTATACACTGAATCCGGTGATTATGCCGACCAGTTATTGGAGAGATTATTATCAGGGAATTGCAAATGCCAATCTTTTATTGGATAGAATTCCCAATGCCAATATGAATGATCAGACAAGAAAAAGATTTATAGCAGAAGCAAAAGTGTTGAGGTCATTATATTATTTTGAGTTACTGAGAATGTTTAAAAATATTCCTTTAATAATAAAACCTGTTTTAGCAACAGACGATTACTATAATATCCCTCAGGAAGATCCGGCAAAAGTTTACGCACAGATAGAAAGTGATATTGTGTCTGCAATTGGAGATCTGCCAATGACTATTCCTACCACTAATATGAATGAAGTGGGTAGAATTACACAAGGGTCAGCGAGAGCGATCTTAGGTAAAATTTATTTGTATGATAAGAAAAACACCGAAGCTGCAGCTCAGTTTGAGCAGGTCAACGGTACTCCTGGTCAAACAAGCCAGTATGGATATAAGCTGGTTGCCAATTTTTCCAGCCTTTGGGTGATAGATAATAAATTTACTACAGAATCCATCCTGGAAGCAATGCATACCAATAAAGGAAACGGAATCTGGGATAACTGGGGATCTGGTAAAGATGAAGGAAATGCAGTCAATCAGATGGTTGGAATCATTTCTTATGGAACCAATACAAGCATTCCCAATAATGATGCTCCAAGTATTCATTCCGGTTGGGGATTTAATCCTGTCACGGATGATCTGTTTAACTTTATGCAAGGTGATCCACGTCTTGATGCGACTATTTTTAATGCTAAAAGCTTAAAACAACAAAATAAAATCAGTTATTCTCCCGGGTTTAGAGATACGGGGTATTTCCTGAACAAGTATTTACCAAGAAAAGCAGATGAATCTACTCAGCCGGGAAATACAGAACTTAATTTCCGTCAGAATTATATCGCCATCAGATTAGCAGATACCTACTTGATGGAAGCTGAAGCACTAGGTGGCGCAGGAGGAAGAGCTCAGGCCTTACTGGATGCAGTGAGAGCGAGAGTAGGACTTACTTCAGTACCGGTTTCTATGCAGGCGATCAAAGATGAAAGAAGAAGAGAACTGGCAGGAGAAGGGCACAGATGGTTCGACCTGGTAAGATGGGGAGATGCACCGGCGAAGCTGGGAACAAGAGGATTTAAGGTAGGCAAGAACGAAATTCTTCCGATTCCTTTCAATGAATTGATCAATACGGCTTTAAAGCAAAATCCTTTGTATTAAAATATGACGTTTCACAGTTTATATAGTTTCTTTTTTAAAGGTACCGCGCTGCTTTGCGGCGTGGTACTTTTTCCTTTATCGTGTGCATCCGTTGGAGCAGATAAAGAAAGTGAGGTTCAGTATTGGCTTACCAAAGGCAATGAGAGTGTAAAATTACAGCAACAGGCACCCGTTAGGTTTGTAACAGGTACCAACAACTGGCAGAATATTGAAATTGATGATACTCAGAAGTTTCAATATGTTGACGGTTTTGGATATACCCTCACAGGAGGCAGTGTAGAAGTAATTAACCGTCTTTCACCTGCAAAGAGGAAAGCTTTATTGAACGAACTTTTCGGAAAAGATAAGAATTCGATTTCCATCAGTTATCTGAGATTAAGCATCGGTGCTTCTGATCTTGATGGTCGCGTTTTCTCTTACAATGACCTTCCGGAAGGACAGACAGATCCGACCCTTTCAAAATTCAGTCTTGCCAACGACAAAGACCTGATTGCTATGTTGAAAGAGATTCTGGCCATTAATCCTGAAATTAAAATCATTGCAGCACCGTGGTCACCTCCGGTTTGGATGAAAGATAACGGGAAATCTAAAGGCGGAAGCTTAAAACCCGAGTTTTACAGGGTATATGCAGACTATTTTGCAAAATACATCCTTGGAATGAAAAAGGAAGGAATTACCATTGATGCAGTCACACCTCAGAATGAACCGCTTCATCCGGGAAACAATCCGAGTCTTTTTATGCCGTCTGATCAACAGAGAGATTTTATCAAAGGTCATTTAGGTCCGGTGTTTAAATCCAATAAGATCAAAACAAAAATTGTAGTCTACGATCATAATTGCAACAAACCCGAATATGCTCTTGATATTCTGAAAGATCCTGAAGCTTATCAGTACATTGACGGCTCAGCCTTCCATTTATATGAAGGAGATATTTCAGCTTTAAGCACGGTGCACAACGCGTTTCCCGATAAAAATTTGTATTTTACCGAGCAGTGGACGGGATCGAAAGGCACTTTTAACGAAGATCTGAACTGGCACGTTAAAAATGTAGTCATCGGTTCTATGAGAAACTGGAGCAGTATTGCTTTGGAATGGAATGTAGCAAATGATCCGCAGTATAAACCTCACACAGAGGGCGGATGTACGGAATGTAAAGGAGCAATAACGGTTTCCGACAGTGAAAATTTTACAAGAAATGTTTCCTACTATATCATTGCACACGCTTCCAAGTTTGTGCCTGTAGGTTCTCAGCGCATTGCTTCTACACAGACAGAAACCCTTTCTACGGCGGCATTTAAAACCCCGGCCGGAAAAACGGTATTGATTGTCCAGAATGGAAACACTGCAGAAGAAAGTTTTAATATCAAATATAACGGAAAGACCGCTCCCGTCATTCTTTCAGGAAGTTCGGCAGCAACTTATGTTTTTTAATATAATCGTATGAAAAAAGTATATCTCTTACTGGCCTGCTCAGCGCTGGGAATGAATGCTTACGGGCAGAAAACGGTTGACCAGAAAGTGGCTGAGCTGCTTTCTAAAATGACCCTGGAGGAAAAAGTAGGACAGATGGTCCAGTACAGCGGATTCGAATATGCTACAGGACCTCAGAAATCCAATTCTGCAGCCGTTTTGGAAGAAATAAAAAAAGGAAAAGTAGGCTCCATGCTGAACGTAGCCGGAGCAGACGAAACAAGAGCTTTCCAGAAGTTGGCTCAGCAATCCAGACTGAAAATTCCTTTACTGTTCGGGCAGGATGTCATTCACGGATACAGAACGACTTTTCCTGTCAACTTAGGTCAGGCAGCAAGCTGGGATCTGGGAATGATAGAAAAGTCAGAAAGAATTGCAGCGACAGAAGCCTCGGCATATGGTATCCACTGGACTTTTGCACCCATGGTGGATGTTGCCAGAGATCCGAGATGGGGAAGAGTAATGGAAGGTTCCGGAGAAGACACCTATCTGGGAACACAGATTGGCTTAGCCCGAATCAAAGGATTTCAGGGAAAAGGTTTGGGAAGTCTTGATGCGGTGATGGCCTGTGCTAAGCATTTCGCAGCTTATGGTGCAGCAGTCGGAGGAAGAGACTATAATTCTGTGGATATGAGTTTAAGACAGCTGCATGAAATCTATTTACCGCCATTCAAAGCAGCTGCGAATGCTGGAGTAGCGACATTCATGAATTCATTCAACGATATTAACGGAATTCCTGCCACAGCCAATCAATATATTCAAAGAGAACTGTTAAAAGGACATTGGAATTATAAAGGTTTTGTGGTTTCAGACTGGGGAAGTATCGGGGAAATGATACCTCACGGATATGCCAAAGATGCTAACGAAGCCGCCGAAAGAGCCATTCTGGGCGGAAGCGACATGGATATGGAAAGCCGTGTCTATATGACGGAACTTCCTAAATTGGTGAAGGAAGGAAAAGTAGACGCAAAATGGGTAGATGATGCAGCAGGCAGGATTTTAGCCAAAAAATTCGAGATGGGATTGTTCGACGATCCTTACAGATTCAGCAGCGAAAAAAGACAGAAAGAGCAGACCGATAATCAGGAAAACAGAAAATTCGGAAGAGAATTCGGTTCTAAAAGTATTGTTCTTCTTAAAAACCAGGGAAATATTCTTCCACTTTCAAAAACAGCGAAGACGGTTGCTCTGATCGGACCTTTCGGAAAAGAAACGGTAGCTAATCACGGATTCTGGTCGATTGCATTTAAAGATGACAATCAAAGAATTGTTTCTCAGTTTGAGGGAATTAAAAATCAACTGGATAAAAATTCTACCTTGTTATATGCAAAAGGCTGTAATGTTGATGATCAGGACCGATCTATGTTTGCAGAAGCAATAGAAACTGCGAAAAAAGCAGATGTCGTGATTATGACATTGGGTGAAGGTCATGCCATGAGCGGTGAAGCAAAAAGCAGAAGCAGCATTGGTTTTACAGGAGTTCAGGAAGATCTGCTTAAAGAAATCGCGAAGACTGGAAAACCAATCGTTTTAATGATCAATGCCGGAAGACCTCTGATCTTCAACTGGGCAGCGGATCATATTCCGGCTATAACCTATAATTGGTGGCTGGGAACTGAAGCTGGGAATTCTATTGCTGATGTTCTGTTCGGAGCTGTGAATCCCGGTGGAAAAATTCCAATGAGCTTCCCGAGAACAGAAGGGCAGATTCCGGTGTATTACAATCATTACAATACCGGAAGACCGGCCAAAAACAATACAGACAGAAATTACGTTTCCGCATACATTGATCTTGATAATGATCCTAAATTTCCTTTTGGTTACGGTTTAAGCTATACGGATTTTAAATATTCGGATATGGTTTTAAGTCCTGCAAATCTTAAAGGAAATCAGACATTAAATATCAGCGTGACGGTTTCCAATACCGGAAAATATGACGGTGAAGAAGTGGTACAGCTGTATATCAGAGATCTTTTCGGAAAAGTCGTGAGACCTGTGAAAGAATTAAAAGGATTTCAGAAGGTATTCATTAAAAAAGGAGAAAGCCAAAAAGTAGATTTCAAACTGACTCCGGAAGATTTGAAATTCTTCGATGATCAATTAAATTTTGACTGGGAAAGCGGTGAATTCGACATCATGGTCGGAACCGATTCTCAAAACGTACAGACAAAAAGAATCATTTGGACAAAATAAAATATTCAATAGAAGTGGGCTTTAGCCCGCTTTGACGGAAAATATTAGAAATTATCAACAATAAAACCGTAAGAAATTCAAAGAAAAGAATTCATCAGAATACCAAATATATTCAATAGAAGCGGGCTTTAGCCCGCTTAATTTAACGCAACAAAAAAGAAAACGGCTTCAGCCAAACCTAAATATTGCTGCATCAATGAAAATCAAACTCCAACATATCATTCAACTTTTCGCAACGGGATTAATCTTATTTTCCATAACAAACTGTGTTTCCAACAAAATACATCCCGGGAAGAAGCTGATATGGAGTGATGAATTTAACGGAAAAGGTCTTCCGGATTCATTGAAATGGAATTATGATGTAGGAGGAGACGGCTATGGAAACCAGGAAGCTCAGTTTTATACCAAAAACAGACTTGAAAATGCCAGAATGGAGGGTGGAAATCTTGTTATTGAGGCCCGGAAAGAAAACTGGGAAAAGAATCAATATACATCCGCAAGACTTTTAACCAAAGGAAAATTCTCGTTTCATTATGGAACAGTAGAAGTCCGGGCAAAACTTCCCAAAGGACGTGGAACCTGGCCTGCCATCTGGATGATGAGTGAAAAGATGAAGGAATGGCCGGATGACGGTGAACTGGATATTATGGAACATGTGGGTTTCAATCAGGGGTTTGTACATGCTTCGGTTCACACCAAAAAGTATAACCATATTCAGGGGACGCAGAAAACGGATACTTTGGTGGTGAAAGATATAAGTAAAAACTTTCACGTCTATAAAGCGGATTGGACACCGGAAAAGATTGATGTCTATATCGACGGACAGAAGTTTTTCACCTATGAAAACGAAGAGAAGACTTATGAAGCATGGCCTTTTGATCAGCCTTATTTTATGATTTTAAATCTGGCGGTCGGTGGCTTCTGGGGCGGAAAAGAAGGAATTGATGATAATATTTTTCCACAAAAATATTATATAGATTATGTAAGAGTTTATCAAAATAAATAATGAAGCGAGGGCGGTAAAGTCCAAAAACAGAAAGAAAAAGATTATGAAGAAACTAATTGTAAGCTGTTTGGCGGTAGGTGCATTTGTAAATGCCAATGCGCAGAACTACTGGAAGAAAAATGCAGGGAAAACAGCGAAAGTGATTTTAACCAATTCCAAAACCAACGAAAAGATGGCGGATAAAGGAACGGTTAAATTTGAAAAATTCGGGCAACCTAAAGAAACAGATGCCTGTATCTTTGTGGATCCGGATTTTAAATACCAGAAACTGATTGGAATAGGCGGTGCCATTACTGACGCATCTGCCGAAACCTTTTATAAAATGCCGAAGAACAAGCAGAAAGAAATTCTGGAAGCTTACTTTGGGAAAAACGGACTGGGTTATACGGTTGTCCGTACCAACATGAATTCATGCGACTTCTCCAGTGATTCTTATACTTATGTGGAAGACAATGATATGGCTTTAAAGACCTTCAATGTTGCCCATGACGAAAAGTATAAGATCCCGATGATCAAAGAAGCTCAGAAAGCGATCGGGAAAGATTTCACTTTTTACTTCTCTCCATGGAGTCCACCGGCATGGATGAAATCTAATAAAAGTCTGTACAAAGGAGGAAGACTGGAAAACCAGTATTACCAGACCTGGGCAGATTATTATATTAAATTCATCAAAGAATATGAAAAAAGAGGAATCAATATTTGGGGACTGACGGTACAGAATGAGCCGATGGCTACCCAAAGCTGGGAGTCATGTATCTATTCTGCGGAAGAAGAAGGTGAATTCCTTAAAAATAATTTAGGACCAACACTTTGGAAAAACGGTTATAAAGACAAAAAAGTAATGATCTGGGATCACAACAGAGACCTGATTTACCAGAGAGCAACAACGACTTTAAGCGATCCTGAAACTTCAAAATATGCCCACGGAATCGGGTACCACTGGTACGAAACCTGGAACAACAAAACACAGCTTTTTGATAATTTAGCAGAAACACAGAGAGCTTTTCCGGATAAATTCCTGGCGTTTACAGAAGGATGTAAAGAACAGTTCAAGATGTCCGGAATTTATGATGTAAGTCTGGGAGAATTGTATGGAAAAAATATGCTTAATGATTTCAACAAAGGAACCGCTTTATGGACCGACTGGAATGTATTGCTGGATGAAACCGGAGGACCCAACCATGTAGGAAACTTCTGTTTTGCACCGATCATTGCAGATACTAAGACGGGCGAAGTACATTATACCTATGAATACTATTATGTAGGTCATGTATCAAAATATATTAAGCCCAACGCTCAGCGTATCGGAAGTTCATCAAACAGAGCCGCTCTTACCTCCACCACTTTCATGAATGAAAACGGTCAGCTGGTCACTGTAATTATGAATGATTCCGAAAACGATATTGAAACCAACCTTTGGATCGAAGGAATGTCGGCTAAATTATCGGCACCGGCACACTCTATACAAACGGTTATTTTATAGATTTAATTGGCTGGAAGCTGGAAGCAGGAGGATGGAAGTTACTGTTGGGCAGATTATTTCTGCCGATCATCATTAAATGTGATGATGTAGCCCTTAGAATAGTAATAAAATTGTATTGCAGTTGTTTTTTCGGAGTCAGTAACTTCCATCTTCCAGCTTCTTTACTAAAGATTAATTTCTCCATATTAACATTATTTTAAATAGAACCGGCGGCCTCAAAGAGGCCGCCGGTTTTTTATAGCTATATTCAGATCAGTTATTCACCATATCTGTCGGTTACCTTATTAGTAAGAAACCTTCATTGTGGTAAAGATTCTACTAATAAAACTTCCAGATACCATTGGCCTAGGAAGCTGTAGCGTTAAGAAAATTAAAACTTGATCCGTTAAAAAATTCCCACTGTCTGAGTGCGGGCGAAATATTGAGCCGAAGCAGTAATGATTAATCCGCGCGAAACCTAACGAAGTGGTTCGACGAACGACGAGAGTCAATTTGGGAATTTTAGGAGCAAGTTTTAATTTTAGCGGAAGATTCCAGCCTTGAATTTTTGGTTCATTTTGTTTCAAGACAAAAGAACAATTTGAAAAATAAATAAACTTCTTCATATCAACATTATTTTAAACAGAACCGGCGGCCTCTTTGAGGCCGCCGGTTTATTTATAGCTATATTCAGATCAGTTATTCACCATATCTGTCGATTACCTTCTGAGTAACTCCTGTATTGCTGAAACCTCCGTCGTGGAAAAGATTCTGCATGGTTACTTTTTGAGTAAGATCAGAGAATAGGGTTACGCAATAGTTGGCACAGTCAAGCGCTGTAGCATTTCCTAGTGGAGACATTTCTTCGGCAAAACCTAAGAAACCACCGAAACCTTTCACGCCACTTCCTGCTGTAGTAGGAGTAGGAGACTGGGAAATGGTATTGACACGTACTTTTCTTTCACCCCAATAGTATCCGAATGTTCTTGCGATGCTTTCTAAATATGATTTATTGTCAGACATATCATTGTAATCAGGGAATGTTCTCTGAGCTGCAATATATGTAAGTGCTAAAATGCTTCCCCACTCATTCATGCAGTCTTTTTCGTAAGCTACACGCATTACTTTATGGAAAGAAACGGATGAAATATCCCAGCCTTTTTCCAACCAGTCGTAGTTCATTTCAGTATAATGCTTTCCTTTTCTTACATTTACGGACATGCCTATTGAATGAAGGATAAAATCTATTTTACCAAATTTGGCAATAGCCGCATCAAAAAGTTTTTCAAGATCTTCTATAGAAGTAGCATCTGCAGCGATCACCTCAGAACCTGTTTTTTCTGCTAAACCGTTAAGTTCTCCCATTCTCAAAGCAATCGGAGCATTGGACAGGATAAATTCAGCACCTTCTTCATGACATCTTTCTGCAACTTTCCACGCGATAGATTGCTCATTAAGGGCTCCAAAAATAATTCCCTTTTTGCCTTTAAGTAGACCGTATGACATAATTTTTTAATGTTTATTTAAATACAAATGTAACAATAATTTGTGTTTGCGACATAATAAAAATGGAGCCTTATCAATTTAAGACTCCATTTTTTTGAAAATATTTATATGACTGAAATTTTAATTCGTTTTCTTATTCCATTCTGCTTTTACATCTTCCGCTGCATCTTTTGTATTTTCCCATGCATCATTGGCTTTATCTTTAATATCATCCCATGTATCAGAAAAATTATTTTTCACCTTATCTAGCCAGTCTTCCTGAGTAGCTTCCTGATCGCTGTTTCTTTTTTCATTGATATAATCCTTTGCTTTATCTGCAAGATCTTCAATTTTCCACTTTGCATTGTCTGCTGCATTCTTTAAAGAGTTTTCTGTGTTGTTTACTGCATCTTCCGCTTTGTTGTATTCTGAATTGTTCATAATATGTAATATTTTATTGTTGTGTACCAGTAATTAAACAAGAACCATTCCTAAAAACCGCGGTCACTGTTAAAATTTTCTTAATCTTTTGTTATACTTTTCTAAATCAGTACTAACTTTAATTAAAATTGAACGGCTATGGAAAAAATACGTTGCGGCTGGTGCGAAAAAGATGACCTCTACCGGAAATACCATGATGATGAGTGGGGAAGACCTGTGTATGATGATGACACTATCTTTGAATTTCTAATCCTTGAAAGTTTTCAGGCGGGATTGAGCTGGTACACCATTCTTTCTAAAAGGGGAAATTTCAGAAAAGCTTTCGATGATTTTGATTACAGAAAAATCGCTCTTTATAATGAAGATAAAATTGAAGAGCTTATGAACGACTCCGGAATTATAAGAAACCGGCTTAAAATTAAGGCTACAGTAACTAATGCACAGAAGTTTCAGGAGGTACAGAAAGATTTTGGAAGTTTTTCAGCATACATTTGGGGCTTTGTAGAAGGAAAACCGCAGGACCATAAACCTAAGGCTTTATCTGATGTTCCGGCTACGACAGAAATTTCCGATCTTCTCGCAAAAGATCTTAAGAAAAGAGGTTTCAAATTTATGGGATCTACTGTGGTTTATGCCCATATGCAGGCAACCGGAATGGTTAATGATCACATAGAAAGTTGTTTCACTAGAAAGTAATGAATTCTATTTTATTCATTTTTTGGTGATCTTTTTTATAAATACTATAATTAAATGTCTTGAAATTAAAATGTTAAAAGCTGCTCAACAACTATAGAAAGGGAATTAATGTTGAGTTAATGTTGGAAAATGTTTCATTTAAAAGTGATTAAATGGTGGTTTACTCACTGATAAGTGTATTTATTATGGATTTAATAAAAAATATGGCATTTTGTTAAAAATTTGTATATTTGCACCCTCGAAAAATAAACGATCAGTAATAACCGTGATGCAAAACAAATTTAAACTTCAGCTCATTTCTCTTTTTTCATTCTTTACAATTTTAATTCACGCACAGGTGGGGATTGGAACTCCTAATCCGGATCCTTCAGCCATGCTACAGATCAATTCAAAGAATAAAGGAATGCTGCTTCCAAGTGTTGCCCTTGCATCATCTACAGATCAGACGACCATTCCAAATCCTGCTGAAGGACTGATTGTCTGGAACAATGGATCAGGAAGCCTTGCCGATACCGGATTCTATTACTGGAGCAAATCCAAATGGAATATGCTTTCTACAAATGCTGGAAATGGCGGAAACGGAACCAGCGGTGGTGTGACTCCATTAGCCGTTTGGAACAACTCGGCGACCAATAGTGGAAACTCCGGTGGCGTAAATACCAATTTATCTTTAGGAACCAATACCTCAGATGACCTTGTCTTTAAAGTAAATTCTACATCAGTAGGAAGACTGGGGGTCAATAACTCTATAAGTTTCGGAACAGCAGCCAATGCGGCACAAAATGGTATTGCACTGGGGAATTCCAGCAGCGCTTACCAGGGAATTGCCATCGGAACCAATACTTCAGTGACTGCTAATGAATCTGTTGCATTGGGAGCGAATTCTAAAATTTCAGGATATCAGTCAACGGCGGTAGGTTTTAATGCCAAAGTAACTGTAAACGAGGCTACAGCAATAGGAAATAATGCTGACGCATCAGGTTTTCAGTCGATTGCAGTAGGATATAATGCTAAAACAACGACCAACGATGCAACGGCTTTAGGGAAAAACTCTACAGGATCCGGTTTTCAGTCGACGGCA
Source organism: Chryseobacterium sp. OV279 (assembly GCF_900128945.1). Classification (GTDB taxonomy): domain Bacteria; phylum Bacteroidota; class Bacteroidia; order Flavobacteriales; family Weeksellaceae; genus Chryseobacterium. Next base: position 336,143 of record NZ_FQUD01000003.1, read on the forward strand.
GTGGGATACAATGCAAAAACAACCTCTAACAGCGAAACAGCGGTAGGATATAATACGGTAACCAATAATCAGAATTCAACAGCAGTAGGATCGGGAGCGAATGCTTTAGGACAATATTCCACCGCGGTAGGTTACGGAGCTGTAACTTCACAGGCTAATGCTATCATTATCGGAAATAATAATGCTAATGTAGGAATTGGTACGGGAACACCGAATACTTCTGCTAAATTGGATGTCAACGGCCCATATAAACTCGGAGAAAAGGGGAGTGTACAGAAAAATCAGATCAGCTTTGAAGCGTGGCCATCGGTTTCCGTGAACAATGTATCTCCTGGAAAATCTGTCACTCTGGAGATTCCTATTCCTTCCAATATGCAGCCCGGTTCTACAAGAGCAGCGATTGTCGTTTCTCCTGCAGGTGATTTTGCGGGCAATACTTCTTTCTCCATTTCAAACCCAAGAATGACCTCTACATCAAGTGTGATCATTAATCTGACCAATATCTCCGGAAATGCGGAAAGCTTATATTCGGGACATTTTTATGTGATGATTAATGAATTCTAATAGGTCAATTGTGAATTTTGCTTCGCAAGTGAATGGTGAAGGATAGATTTAAGAACCAAGAACCAAGATGCAAGACATCAGATGCCAGATATTCCCTAATCCCTGCTCCCTAAACTCTAATCCCTTTAACCCAAAATCTCCTGAATCATCTCAATCTGTTCCGAAGTAACTACATTTTTATTATAAGCCAGATACAGTTTACTGGAAGTGTTTTTTAAATTTTTACAAATCTGTTTTACTTTGTTTTGGCGAAGGTGTTCCCCGGCAATATAATCCGGAACGATACCCAGACCATTCCCCACAGCCAAGGTATTAATCAATGCATGAAAGTCCGGAATAATAAGGTTGGGCTTGATATTAGGCCGCTTTTTAAAGTTTTCCTGCCAGAAATTTTTGATCAGAACCAAATCGCTGCTGTATGCATACCAGTTTTGTTTTAGAAGCCATTGTTCAATTTCATGTTCTGAAGCAGAAGGTATATGTTCAAGTGCGCTGGTGTCCACTGTAGAACTCGCAACCAGAATTTCTTCTGCGGTAAGAATTTCCTCATAACAGATATTTTTTTCATGCCCACAATAATCACTGATCAGAAAATTAAGGTTGCCCTGCATCAGATTATCTCTCAAAACAGGCAGATCATCAAATTCAAAAACCAGATTAGCTCGTGCTGATGCAACTTTAGATGCCAGTTTAATATTGTAGTAATATTGGGAAACCCCTATACACGTAAGAGGAATATCCGAATCCCGCGTATACCGGAATTCAGATTCCAGGCGTTCCAGTCCTTCGAGAGGGCCTATCAATTGGGCGTAGAATAGTTTTCCATAGTCTGTAGGAACCATTCGTCTTGGTTTTCTTTCAAAAAGTTTTTTACCGATATGCGCTTCCAGAAATGAAAGATGTTGGCTGACGTTTGGCTGCGAGATCAAGAGTATTTTGGAAGCCTGCGTCAGGGTTCCTGTTTCATAGATCGCCTTAAATGTTCTGTACCATTCCAGATTTACCATGGTTCAAATGTATAAATTTATTTATATATAAGTATAATTTAACCTATTTATTTTATAGATAAAGGTGTGCTAATTTTGCCCTGTTAAAAATTAAAACAGTTGTAATGGGTATAATTAAACATTTTTGTGGGACACATAAGATTTATCTCGGAGGTATATTGATGCTTTCATTCGTCGTGTCTGCCTGTGCTCAGAAAGAGGAGAAAGGTAAGGAAGGAATACCTTCTATCCCGATCGTTCAGATCCGTAAAGAGAACTATCAGACCGAAGAGCATTTTCCAGGAGTCGTATCTGGTGTTAATAATGTGGAGGTAAGACCTCAGGTCTCAGGTTACCTCGACCGTATTTTGGTGGATGAAGGTGCGTATGTGAAAAAAGGGCAGTTGCTTTTTGTGATTCAGGAAAAGACGTATCAGGAAACCTTTCAGTCTGCGGTTGCTTCCAAAGAAATGTCGCAGTCTGCTTTAAAGAAAGCGCAGATAGAATATGACCGTATTGCCCGGCTGGAACAGGCAAACGTACTTTCTGAAGTTCAGCTGAAAACAGTAAAGCAGGAACTGGACTATGCCATAGCAGCTGTCAGAAAAGCAGAAGCTAACGAAAAACTGGCGTCTGTTAACAGAGGCTTTACACGTATCACAGCACCCGTAAATGGCTATATAGGAAGATTACCTTATAAAAAAGGAGCTTTGGTAGGTGGAAGTGAAACGGAACCACTGACTGTTTTATCCGATATTTCGGATGTTCATGTTTACTTTTCAATGAGTGAGGCTGATTTTCTCCGTTTTAAGAAACGCTATAACGGGGCAAGTATTGAGGACAAAATAAAAGAAATCCCACCTGTAAAGCTTGAACTTCCTGATCAGTCCTTATTTCCCGAAACCGGAAAAATAGACCTGATACTGGGTCAGTTCGACAGGCAGACGGCTTCCATCTCTTTCAGAGCAACCTTCAGAAATCCGGGTAGCCTGCTTCGTTCAGGCAATACAGGCCGTGTAATCATTCCTAAAAATTATCAGAACATCATCAAAGTTCCGCAATCGGCCACTTTCAAGATTCAGGATAAGACCATGCTTTATCTTATGGGAAAAGATCGTACGGTACATTTAGCACCTATACAGATTGTAGATAAGGATACTCACAATTATTTGGTTTCGGGTGGACTGAATGTGGGCAACAGGATTGTTTCCAAAGGGGCAGACCGATTGAAAGAAGGGCAGCGTATTAATCCAGTAAATGAATAAACAATGTTAAAAAATATAATTAAAAGACCGGTCACAGCAACGGTGATTGCATTTCTTATGGTTATCCTGGGAGTGCTGGCTATGATCAGACTTCCCATGGAAACCTTTCCGGAGATTGCACCGCCATCCGTAGTGGTAAGTGCAAGATATCCTGGAGCGAACTCTGAAACGGTAGCCCGCTCTGTGGCTACACCATTGGAACAGGCCATTAATGGGGTAGAGAACATGATGTATATGACCTCATCCTCATCCAACGATGGGAATTTAAATATTACTGTTTTTTTTAAGTTGGGGACAGATCCCGATGAAGCTGCTGTAAATGTACAAAACAGGGTGGCCCAAGTGACCAGCCAGCTACCCAAAGAGGTAATCAATAACGGGATCAGTACGGCAAAACAGAATAACAGCATGATCATGATCATTGACTTTGAGAGTACCAATCCGAAGTATGATGCTACCTTTCTGAATAATTATGATCTCATCAATATTGTTCCGTATATCCAGAGAATTCCCGGAGTAGGTAAGGCTCAGGTTTTCGGAAGCAAAGACTATGCAATGCGTATCTGGCTGGATCCCGGTAAAATGGCGAACGCCAATATGGATGCCAAAGAAGTGCTGGCAGCTATTGATAATCAGAATATAGAAGCGGCTCCCGGTAAATTTGGCGAGGGAAGTGACCTTTCCTTTGAATACAGTATCAAATACGAGGGGAAATTCAATGATGTACAGCAGTATAAAGACATTGTAATCCGGGCAAATAGTGACGGAACAGTCTTACGGCTGGGTGATGTGGCTAAAGTGGAACTGGGTTCTCTGGATCATGCTTATGCAACAGCACAAACACTCAGCGGAAATCCGGGCACGGGAGTCGCTATTTTTCAGACTCCCGGATCGAATGCCAACGAAATCCAGAAAGAAATCCTCAAATTCATGGAAAAGGCAGAGAAAGACTTTCCTGAAGGGATTAAATATTACATCGCTTACAGTACCAAGAAATTTTTAGATGCGTCCATCAGTCAGGTGGAGAGTACTTTGATTGAGGCATTCATATTGGTTTTTCTGGTCGTTTTTATTTTTCTTCAGGACTTCAGGTCTACTTTAATCCCCGCTATTGCCGTTCCGGTTTCTATTATCGGGACATTTTTCTTCATGAGCATTTTTGGGTTTACCATCAACCTTCTCACCTTGTTTGCTATGGTTCTGGCTATTGGTATCGTAGTAGATGACGCAATTGTAGTGGTGGAAGCAGTCCACAGTAAGTTACATGGCAAAAATCAAAATGCGAAAACAGCAACGATTTCCGCGATGGGAGAAATTACAGGACCCATATTGTCCATTACCCTGATTATGGCTGCCGTATTTCTTCCGATTGGCCTTATAGAAGGACCGGTGGGAGTATTTTATAAACAGTTTGCCTTTACTCTGGCTATTGCGATCGCGCTGTCAGCAGTCAATGCCTTAACACTTAGTCCTGCGCTTTGTGCACTTCTTTTAAAAGAGCATTATCATAATCCTGACGAAAATAAGAAAGGTCTCCAGAAGTTTTTTTACCTTTTCAATATAGGTTTTGATGCTGCCACCAAAAAATACAAGAAAGCCATTTATTTTTTGATTAAACGCAAATGGTTTGCTATAGCCGGTCTGGTTGTTGTGAGTGGAGCTGCTGTTTTTCTGGCAAAAAATACTCCGAAAGCATTTATTCCGACAGAAGATCAAAGTCTGGTAATGACTGCATTCAGCCTTACGCCGGGAACTTCACTGGAGCGAACGAAGGAAGTAACTTCGCAGCTCAGCGGGAAACTCGGCAAAATAGACGGGATGTATTACAATGCAATGGTTAACGGTAACAACCTTTTGGCCGGGACTGCTTCTCCTTCTTATGCTGCATCATATTCAATTCTGAAACAGCCCAAAGACAGGAAGGTGAATCATGATATCAATGTGATCATGGATTCCATACGCTATCATTTTGATCAGTTGCCAGAAGGGAAATCGCTTACTTTTTCTATGCCTACCGTACCCGGTTTTGGAAACGTGGATGCATTGGATGTAGTGCTTAAAGATAATACGGGAGGAGATATTCAGAAATTTGCTACTATCACTGATGATTTTTTAAAAACCCTTGAACAACGAAAAGAAATTGCATCTGCATTTACTTCCTATAATGCTAAATTCCCGCAATACATGCTTGACGTGGATGCTGTAAAAGCTAAGCAGTTGGGCGTTGAGGTAAAGGATGTCATGGAAACGATGCAGGCTTATTTCGGTGGAACTTTCACTTCGGATTTCAACCGCTTTGGTAAATATTACCGTGTGGTAGTTCAGGCGGAATCTAATTTCCGTCAGGATGAAAAATCATTGAAGGAGGTATTTACCAAGAACGCATCCGGCGAGATGGTACCCTTGCAGTCGATCATCAGTTTAAGACAGGTTTTCGGCCCGGAACAGGTTACCCATTTGAATCAGGCTACCTCCATTAATCTGAATGTTCAGGCTGCAAAAGGATATTCTTCAGGGGATGCAATGAATGCCATTAACGAAGTGGCAGAGAAACTTCCGTCCGGATTTACCCATGAATATATTGGTATGGCTAAAGAAGAGAGCGAATCAGGTAACCAAACCGTGGTTGTATTTATCCTTTGTATTGTTTTTGTGTATTTTCTTTTGGCCGCGCAGTACGAGAGTTATATTCTTCCTTTTTCTGTTATTCTGTCGCTTCCTCCAGGTATTTTAGGTGTTTTCGGTTTCATCAATATCATGCAGGTAAGCAATAATATCTATGTTCAGATTGGAATGATCATGCTGATAGGTCTTTTGGCGAAAAATGCGATCCTTATTGTAGAGTTTGCTCTTCAGCGGAGACATTCCGGATGCTCTTTGGTAGAAGCTGCCATGCAGGGAGCGGCATCCAGATTACGTCCTATCCTGATGACTTCTTTTGCTTTCATTGCAGGACTGCTTCCGCTGTTATTTTCGGGTGGAGCAACCAAACAGGGGAATCTTTCCATTGCATCAAGTACGATTGGGGGAATGTTTATCGGTGTGATGCTGGGGATATTTATTATTCCGGTACTGTTTGTCATATTCCAGTATCTCCATGAAAAATTATTCGGTTTAAAACATATTGATAAAACTCAAATTTCAACAGATCATGAATAAAATAGCCACTATTTACATTGTTCTCCTGATTTCTGTCTCGCTTATGATGACCTCCTGTGCTGTAACGAAAGAGGATTACAAGAAAAGACTTGACATTGAGGACCGTTATAAAAATACACTTCAGGAAAATGCCACTGGCCAGAAAAAAGCAAAAGCTCCGAAAGCATGGGAAGATTTCTTTACAGATGATTCGCTGCGTTATGTGATCAAGGAAGTACTGGCCAATAATCTGGATCTGAATATGGCCCGTCAGTCCCTGAACATTTATAAAGAATACCAGAAAGAGGCTAATTTTGCAGGCCTGCCTCATGTCAATGTGCTTCTAGGCGGGAAGCTTGATTACTTTTCAGATAACGGTCTGTACGGAAAAAACGGAACCAAGCTGCAAACAGTGCTTGGTTCCCGAAAGATAGAAGATTATGCTGCCACGATTAATGTAGGATGGGAAGTGGACCTGTATGGAAAAACTAAAAACAAAAAGCAGATTGCGTTGTACAACCGGTTAAAATCTGAAATGCAGCTGAAGGAATTACAGACTCAGCTGGTGGCTTCCGCAGCGCAGACTTACAGCTATATTCAGATGCTGAATAACCAACTCCTCATCACCCGAAATAATCTGCAGCTCAGTCAAAATATAGCCAGAATGATGAATGTGCAGTACCTGAATGGAAACGTAACCAAACTGGCTGTACAGCAATCTGAAAGACAGTCTCATTTTGTAGCGGCTCAGATTCCTGATCTGGTAAGTGTTGTTCATATCCATGAAAACTATCTCAGTCGTTTAATGGGAAAGAATCCAAAACCGCTGGAATTTATTTCTAAAAAGGACATCATTGACCGTCAGTCTGTTGTATTGGGAGTTCCTGCAGACCTTCTGTCCAGACGACCGGATCTGAAAGGCAAGGAATACGAAGTGGAGATTGCATACGCTGAGCTTGGAATAGCCAAAACCAATCTTTATCCATCATTTAACATTACTGCAAATCAAGGATTGAATAGTATGCGAGTAAGTGACTGGTTCAATCCGGCTTCGTTTCTTTCCCAGTTTGTAGGTCAGCTTGCACAGCCTTTATTTAATCAGCGTCGTAACAAGACAGCCGTTAATATAAAGAAAATTAATATTGAAAAGAAAATTTTAGATTTCAAAAACACGTATTTGATTGCTGTTAATCAGGTTTCAGATGCACTTGTTAAAATAGAGCAGATCAGGGAAAAGCAGAAAGTACTGGATGAAGAAAATAAAGTACTTCAACAGTCTTTAAAGTACGCCCAGCTTTTATTCACCAACGGATCTGCGTTATATTTTGAAGTGTTAACCGTACAGCAAAACCTGCTGCAAAATGAATTGCAGACTGCAGAATCGCAGGGTGATCTCAATACATCCTTCATTCAGCTTTATAAAGCGCTTGGAGAAAATACGCAGTGATTGGGAAGGAATTCTTAAAGTCAAACTGTTAATTCAGAGTGAAATAATAAACCGGTGTTGTAGGCACCGGTTTTTATAATTAATTAGAGTGATAGTATTCATTTTTCATTAATCTGGTTATGACCTTTTAAATACAGGTAGAAGAAAAAATTGCCAACTCCATAAATTGATTTAATTTTGTTGAATGTCTATTCCGGTTTCTTCTTAAGCATGGAAGAAAAGGTTTAGATCATTAATGCAGATTCTTGAAATATATGAAGAAAATAGGAATTATAGGCTTCGGCTGGCTGGGATCCAGAATTGTCGCTTCCATGTCGGGCAAATACCAGATATATACAACGGCAACAACAAATGATAAAGTTGCTGAAGTGTCTTCCAAAGGATTTAACACCACTCTCGCCAGCTTCCCTGATTTTCAGTTGGAGGAAAAAATCACACAGTGGAATGAAATCAAAGATATGGATGTCGTTATCATCACGATTCCGCTTTCCGGAAAAAGCTGCTGTGCAAGTTCTTTGTATAATAGAATTCAAAATTTATTATCGTTTATCGGTGATTTTCACGGACAGATGTTTGTGATGAGTTCTACCGGCGTATATCCGGATATTCCGGGTGAATATATCGAGGAAAGTCTTTCTTCAGATCAGGTTCAGGGAGAAAGAATGATTAAAAGCGCTTATCCACAGGTTAATATTTTGAGATTGGCTGGATTGATGGGGGATAACCGTCTCTTAAAAAACTATACGATTTCAAACCTAGAAGCTCCCGTGAATCATATTCATTATGAAGATATCTGTAATGTGATTGAAGTTATGATTGAAAAGGGATCAGAAGGAAAATTATACAATGTAGCCGCACCACAACACCCGTCAAAAGCTCAGGTGATCAATGCTCAGAAAAATCTGCCACCTGCTGAAGAAGTAATCAGTGAGGGGAAAATAATTTTATCTTCAAAACTGATCTCAGAGCTGGATTTTGTATTTAAACACCCCGATCCGACAACGTTTCATTAAGATTTATAAATAGTGAAGTTTTATTTGGTCTGCTGAATGGAATATATCCTGTTAGCATGAAAATAAGAATAAAATAAATCAGTATTGGCCAGCCAGTCAAAATTGAGCCCAAATTTTTTCTTGGATTCCGGAACATTCGCTTTGTTGTTTTTTGATAGCTCACTTTCATCAAATACGATACTGTTTTTGATGATTTTGCCGTCTGTTACCCGCATGAAATAATAATCAACCGGAATATCTGCCCACTCAGAATGATGCTCAATAATGAAATTTTCAATCTGATGGTCTTTTATCATTTTGAAAATATCAAGGTCACAATGGTCATTGTCACGGTCATAGATGTAATTTTCAAAATTATCCTTAGACTCTAAGTGCAGGATATAATCACTTAAGAGTTCAAAATCTTTTGCTTCACCCAACCCAAGATCACAGCAGGTATTGAAAGGAATAAAAGTAAAGCCATGCACTTTAAAGTGAACCACATCATTGTTCAGCTTAATATCTTTATCCGTTATAAGGCATGTAATGTCCTGACCCATGATATGTTTTGTTTAATATTTTCTCAGACGAATGTGATCAGCAGAGAATTCATTGAGATCATTCTTACACCAAAGTGGTCTTTAAAATTAAACCTTATAGGTTTTTAAAGCCTATAAGGTTTGAACTCCAGGTCTGAGGACCTAAAATGTTTTATTTAATAATTCTTTCCAATACCCAATCAATAAGGTTTTTCTCTGAAGCATGGTGATCTGCAGAGAATTCTCCACGTCTTCTGTTCGCAATAACGTTATTCACGGTAATCGCTTTGTGGCCTAATAATTTTGAAAGGGCATAGATCGCTGAGGTTTCCATTTCAAAGTTGGTTACGCCAAGATCATTCAATGTTTCTAAGAACTTGTCATCAAGTGCCTTTAAACGAAGCTGTCTTCCCTGTGGAGCATAGAATCCCGGGAAAGTAGCCGTATTACCGTGGTATTTGGCATCTTTGTAATATGCTCCCATTTCCTCTGCCCAATCTGAGAAATAAAGCATCGGTTTGATTTTTTCATACGGGAATTTTTCTGTGAAGTTTTTAGAAAATTCATTCTCAAAGCTGTAATCCTGGTAGAAATGCATCAGTCCGTCCAGACCTACCACATTCTTGGTTACCAGCATATTATCTACCTGTACATCAGGGTTTACACTTCCACACGTTCCCATACGGAAAAGTTCAAGGGATTTGTGCTCAGTTTTGAATTCTTTATTTTGAAGATCAATATTCACCAAAGCATCAAGCTCATTCATCACGATATCGATGTTTTCAGTTCCGATACCTGTAGACATTACGGTAATTCTTTCTCCACGCAAAGTTCCCGTGTGGGTATAGAATTCTCTTTTATTTTTTTTAATCTCTACTTTGTCAAAATATTTTGAAACTTTTGCTACTCTGTCCGGATCTCCCACAAGGATGATCTTATCAGCAATATCTTCAGGCAAAAGATTTAAGTGGTATACACTTCCGTCATCATTCAGCACCAGCTCTGAGGCAGCAAGTTTGTTTAGCATAATTTATATTTTTTGTTTTTTAATTAATGAAAATAGCGTCTTTGTAAGGTGATCCGGCAAGGTCATAGATCGTATCATATTCCTCTACGATTCTTTTCTGTCCCTGGAATATTTCATAGACGGTGATAATGGTTTTTTCAAAGTTGTTCGGATCTTTTCGCTGAGAAGTGATCTCGTAAAACTTATCTCCCTTTTTCATGACAGACACCATTTCTTCTTTAGTAGAATTGTTGGAAGTCATCATTCCAGGAAAATCCATCACAATGTCTTTAAGGTCAGTATAATTTTTATAAGGTTTTGTCACTCCGTTTGAATACACATAAACATTAGGGACCGGTTTATCTTCTTCCAGACGGATCAGATAATAGTCGTTCCCTTTCTTCTCTGCATAAACGGCCATTTCTTTGTTTTTCTTTTTCTGTGAAAAGGCAAGAACTGAAAGGAAACTCGCCGCAACAGCGAATAGTAATTTTGTTTTCATAATAATATTTTGTTTTTAATCTGCTGAAATGATGTTAAAAAAATCCTCGCCCAATATCTTTCGTCATCATTTTTTAAACCCGGCTTGAAGAAGTCATCCGTTCTTAAGTATAATGAATTTGATTTCGGGGTTTAAAATTAATAAAAATATTTCTATAAGAAACTGCTGTTTGTAGATTTTTACGCTTTAAAAATAGCTTTGTGAAATTTTAAATTAACCTGAATTCGGGATAAAATATTTTTTTTAGATTTTAGACATCAGATTTCAGAATGGGAGATTTGAGACTTTTTTCCGGAGATTTTAGCAGCTCATGGCATTTCGGAATGTAAGTTTTGTTATTTAAATCAGGAACTGCTTGTACACATCCATATACTGGATTTATTTCAAAACGTGGACTAGAGATTTTTTTTTACGCAAAGTTTGATTTTTATAATGTGAAATTTTAAGGCTGCAAAGGGAGAATCAATTTCATTGATTCCATGAAGCGACCTTCTTTATCCATATAGCTTCATCAGCGACGAAGTCGAACTCTTTGCCTTCCTCAAAACTAAGCACTTTTTAAAATAATCTTTGCGTGAAAAAAAGCATGATATATTTTCACGTAAAGAAATGGATTCGATCAAGTGAATATTGTACACATATAACTTCATCAGCGAGGCAGCTGGACCTTTTGCTTTCCTTAAAATCTCCAACAGATTACGCTGATTACACAAATTTATTTCCTTATTATATTCGTGTTATTTGTGAATTTATTAGTGAAACTTGTGTTTAAAAGCACTTCATTTTTTCAATCCTTGTGGTAAAACGTAAACATTTTTTAATCTGCTGTTAAACTTGCCATAACATCGGAACGGTACTTTTGCCGCTAAAAATTGATGAGATTGTATCCGCTGCTAGCTGTGATTGTGTTGATAGGTTTTGCTGTCATGTCTTTTAACCCGGTTGATAAGGGAGAAAAAAGTGAAAATACCTTTGTCAATAAAGGGCTGTCAGATTTTAAAAACAGGCTTGATCAGCTTAAATCAGATGTATACAAATTCTCTGACGAGCAGATTTCCATTGACGAGCTTAGAAATTCTTTAAGCGCTACAAGGAATTCATTTAAAGAAGTGGAATTTTATATTGCTTATCATTATCCTGAGTTCACAAAAACCCATCTTAATGCCGCCCCGCTTTTTCATATTGAAGCTGCAGGAACTTCAGCTTATACATTGCCACCGGAGGGACTTCAGGTGCTGGATGAACTGATCTTTTCCGATGAAGCCGGAGACGAAAGAGAAAAGATAAAAACCATTACAGACTTCCTGTACAACTCCTATTCCAGCTTTTATCTGAGCACGGTAAAGAACGGTTTAAGCCGTGGAAACAACAAAACATTGCCGTTAAGAATCGAACTGATCAGAATTTATACTCTTGGCGTAACAGGTTTTGATACGCCCGGTTCCCTGAATATCTCTGAAGAAGCCAGCCATGCCCTGACAGGAATTAAAAAATACATAAACGATGATGCTTATTTTAAAAACTATGATGTTCAGAAAGCCAATCAGATCCTTACCGAAGGAATTAGTTATCTGTCAGTAAACAAAGATTTTGAAACTTTCGACAGGATTGAATTTTATAAAAAATATGTCCAGCCTTTGTATGAAGAGTTTGGAAAATGGGATGGAAGAGCAGATGATCTCAAAGAATTTTCCGGATGGAATGTAAAGAGCAAAAACCTTTTCAGCAGCGATTTTCTGGACCCGTATTTCTATACATTGCTGCAGTCTTCAGAAGATAATGCAGATCTCCGTAGCTTAGGGAAATCTATTTTCTATGACCAGAATTTAAGTCAAAACGGTAAAATGAGCTGTGCCGCCTGTCATTTGCAGGAAAATGCTTTTACAGATCTTAAAGCAAAATCACTAAGCAATGTGGAAGGAAAGACGGTGTTAAGAAATTCTCCATCTTTGTACAATGCTGTTTTTGCGAAAAGGTTTTTCTATGATCTTCGTGCATTTTACCTGGAACAACAGGCAGAACACGTGATCTACAACGATGATGAATTCAATACCAGCTACGAAGACATCATTAAAAAATTGAAAACAAAACCTGAGTACAAAAAAGCTTTCCGTTCAGCTTTTAAAGACGGTAAAATAAATAAAGAGAATTTTTCCAAAGCATTAAGTTCTTACGCTGCTTCTCTGCATTCTTTTGACAGCGATTTTGACCGTTTTATGAGAAATGAAAAAGACGTTTCAGATGATGTCAAAAAAGGCTATAACCTGTTTATGGGAAAAGCCAATTGTGCAACCTGTCACTTTGCACCGCATTTTTCCGGTCTCGTACCTCCATTCTTTAACGAAAATGAATCTGAAGTGTTAGGCGTAACCAAAAAACCTGTCAATCAGCTTCCTATTGAACTGGATTCCGATCTGGGTAGAGGAAACAGCCCTGTAAAAAAAGAAAAATCATGGATCTATGATTATTCCTTCAAAACGGTTACCGTAAGAAATATCGCGCTTACAAAACCTTATTTCCATAATGGTGCTTTCAACACGCTGGAAGAAGTAATGGATTTCTACAACGAAGGCGGAGGTGAAGGTCTCGGCTTAAAAATGAAAAACCAGACACTGCCACCGGATAAACTGGAACTTACAAAAACGGAAATTAAACAGGTCATCGCATTCCTGAATTCTCTGACTGATATTAGCAAAGCTAAGTGATGTTTGAGAGTCTCAGAGTAGGAGAGTGTTAGAGTGGTAGGGTTTGAGTGTCTGAGAGTTTTAGAGTATGAATGTCAATAATGGATGAGGTTTTAACGATAAATATAAACTGTGCCATAGATTTAATACTTCCACTCAAACAATTTTCAGCCTAATTTATAAAAACCTTTGTAGTCCTCAAACACTCTGATGCTCCAACTCAAAGGCGTTATTTAACAATTATTTAATTCCCTTAACATTGGGTTCCGAATTAATTAATATTCCCTGATCTATATTTAAAGTCCTATTAACAGAGGTTCAGCGCCAAAAAAATAGTTTTGCAAGGTCTAATAAATCATAAGAAATGAAGAAAAAATTACTTACAATTGCGGCATTGGCTATGGTCGCCGGCTTTAGCGTACAGGCGCAGACGTTTTTATTCAATAAGAACTCTTCCTGGAGCTACAAAGATAACAACCAGGCTTTGGCAGATCCATGGAAAGATCAGACTTTTGATATCTCTGCATGGACTACAGGAAACGGACCTTTAGGATATGGAGATCCGGTAACCACTACGATCAGCTCTGGTCTTACAGCGGCTTATTTTGCTAAAGATTTCACAGTGGATTTAGCAACGCTTTCAGACAATATGGAACTGGGCGTGATGAGAGATGATGGAATCGTTGTGTATCTGAATGGAGTGGAAGTCGTAAGAGACAATATGCCTGCAGGGACTATTGCTTTCAATACCCCTTCTGTTACAACAATAGATGGGGCGGCAGAAAGTGTTTATAACATTTTCTCTATTCCGAAATCTAAATTTATAAACGGAACCAACAGGATTTCCGTAGAACTTCACAACAGAACAGGAACCAGCTCAGATCTTAGAATCGATGCTTATTTAAAAACAACAGCTACTGTAACGCCTCCTCCGGCATGTACAGGAACGCACATCAGCTGTTTTACTTCTATTGTTCCTACGGCACAGACCAATAAACTGATCATTCCTGCAGAACATAAATACCAGCTTATCCTAAAAGAAGGTGATAATTACACTGAAGGAGGTGGTATGGTAGGCGGTCAGAATGACTTTACGGGTTACGTTGCCAAAACAGGAAGCAGCACCAACGGATATCTTTCCGTCAACCACGAAACGAATCCTGGAGGTGTTACAATGGCTGAAATTAATTACAATGCCTCTACAAAACTTTGGCAGCTGACCAAATCAAGAGCGGTAAGTTTTTCAGATCCAAGTTTGGTTCAGACGATCAGAAACTGTTCAGGTGGAGTTACACCTTGGGGAACTATTGTTACGGCAGAAGAATCTGTGACTTCCAATGATGTAAACAGTGATGGTTACAAAGATTACGGATGGTTAGTGGAAATCGATCCGGCTAAGGCTCAGGTTGTTTCCAAAAATACAGACGGATCCAAAGGAAAACTGTGGCAAATGGGAATTATGAACCACGAGAATGTTGTGGTAAATGATGCAGGAACTACAGCATATTACGGAGAAGATGGAGGTACACACATGGTTTATAAATACATAATGGATACGCCGAACAATCTTGCTTCAGGAAATCTTTATGTATTAAAATTAGATCAGGGATTAAGCGCTTCAGGAGATCCGGTAGGAACTACAGCGACATGGATTCAGGTTCCTAATAAAATAAAAGCAGACCAGAATAACACTGCATCTCTTGCTCAGACATTAGGCGGAACGAGATTCAACGGAGTGGAAGATGTAGACATCAGCCCACTGGATGGGAAAATCTACTTTACCGCGAAAGGTCTGGATAAAGTATACCGTCTTCAGGATAACGGAACTACGGCTTCTCAGGTAGAAACTTTTGTAGGAGGTGCTTCTACAGCTTATTCTTTTAACACGCCGCAGGGAGTGAAAACAGAAGCTTGGGGTGATGGAAATGATAACCTTACATTTGATGAACTTGGAAACCTTTGGGTTCTTCAGGATGGTGGGAAAAATTATATCTGGGTAATTGCTCCGGATCATACACAAGCTAATCCTAAAGTGAGACTGTTCGCCTCAATGCCGGCAGGATCTGAGCCAACAGGACTGACATTTACACCTGATCATAAATTCGGTTTCTTCTCTATCCAGCATCCGGATTCTACAATTTCTACAGATATCGATGCTACAGGAAACACAATTGACTACAGAGGAAAATCTGCCACGATCGTTGTTGCTTTAAAACAAAACTTAGGAACAGCAGGAGCGTTGGGAACCATTGAAAACCACAATGCAGAAACTACCGTTGAGGTAGCTCCGAATCCTACTTCAGGAATGGTTAAGATCAATTCTCCAAAAGGATTGAAAGACATTTCTGTAACAGCTTACAGCCTGGATGGAAAAATCGTTTACACGAAGAAATTCAGCGGACTGAACAGATCATTGGATCTGGACTTTACACATCAGCTTGAAGGATCCCGTATTCTGGTTCTGAATATCGAAGCAGAAGGAGGTTTCCAGAAAACTGTGAAATTAGTAAAAAAGTAAATTATTAATACTCATTTCGGGCGGCGGCGTAGCCGCCGCCCGAAATTTATCTCTATGAAAAAGCTTGTTCTATTAATTTCCGTATTCTCAATCTGTCTTGCTAAGGCACAGATCGATCCTGTAAAATATCCTACGTTTACCAATATCGATGAGGCTTTAAACAGTAAAAAGACTGTTTACAGTATGAGTTTCAGGGAAAAAGGATTGTTTAACCTTCCTCCACAGATCTCGAAACTGAACTCCCTGTTCTTTCTGAATATCATGGGAAATAAGCTGGAGAAAATGGATGAGGAGATCTTTGCTTTAAGTGAACTGGAAATTTTAAATGTGAATGAAAACAGCATCAAGTACATTCCTGATGAAATAGGAAACCTGAAAAAGCTGAACACATTCTCCATGAATCTCAACAGCCTGACAAGCATTAATCCTAATATTGCAAAGCTTCAAAACTTAAAAGCAGTCCATTTTGATGCCAATAACCTCAATATTTTTCCGGAAGCATTGATGGAAATTCCTTCGTTGGAAGAAATTAACCTTCAGGGAAACCAGATCAGCAGTATTGTTGATCGCTTAGACAGAATTAAAAATCTGAAATTTCTGAATTTGTCTGAAAACCAGATTAATGACCTGGGAAACTTGTCTTTTCCTAAACATTTAAAATACCTGGAGCTGCAGCAGAATGCTATTGTAAAGCTGCCGGAAAATCTGTTCAAGTCAAAAAATCTTGAATTTTTGAATGCAAGTGATAATCATATCACAGAAATATCCCCCGGAATAAAGGGACTGAAAAATATAACCAGTATGAATCTGGCCCATAACAATCTGAAAGACATTCCTGTAGAGATAGCGGAACTTAAAAATCTTAAAACCCTGATTCTTACAGGAAACCCTATAGAAAAAACAAAGATTGAACGGTTGAAAAGCCTGATGCCGGACACTCAGATCTATTTCTAGATCTATCCGCCGACTCTTTTGGTTTTATATCCCATTTCTTTAAGGATATCCATTATCTTATCACGATTATCGCCCTGAATAATGATCGTTCCGTCTTTTTCTGAACCGCCTATTCCTAAGGTGGTTTTTATTTTTTTTGCGATTTTCTTTAAATCTTCCTCGCTGCCTTCCCAACCTTCCACAATCGTTACAGGCTTACCGTTTCTGCCTTTCTTTTCAAATTTGCACACCAAAGGTTCATGCTGCTTAAATTCTTCTTTAGGCATCTCAAAATCCTTCTCCTCATGCTCAGGAAAAAGGTTCTTTAACTGATCTCGTAAATCCATAAAGCAAAATTAAATGTTTAAACACAAATATCACAAATAATTTTTCACAAATAGCACTACTCATTCACATCAACAACCTCAATCACTGTGAAAATCTATACAATCTGAGGTTAAAAAAAACAGAACTTCGTTACAGCGTTACAAATAATTTCCACAAATAACCACAATCATTCAAACCAAATATAATTTAAAAATCTGTGCCATCAGCGAAATCTGCGCGAGATAAAAAATGTATTGTAATCATATATTCTATGGTTCATCGTATGTATTGTTTTACGCTGATATTTGCAAAATAACCCTCTCAAATTCTTCCATTCATCGGAAATTAGGTAAATTTGTGTAACAAAAAGTTATACGAAATGTCAAAAAAAGCAATATTAGCAATCCTTGACGGATGGGGACTGGGAACGAATCCAGAGGTTTCTGCCTTAGACAAAGCAAACACTCCATTTATAGACAGCTGTTATCAAAAATATCCACATACCACACTTGAAGCCAGCGGTCTGGCTGTAGGACTTCCCGCAGGACAGATGGGGAACTCTGAAGTAGGACACATGAATTTGGGCGCAGGAAGAGTGGTCTATCAGAATCTTGTAAAACTGAATATGGCCGTTGAGAACGGAACGCTGGGACAGCAGCAGATCATTCAGGATGCCTTTGAATACGCAAAAAAAGAAAATAAAAAGCTCCACTTTATTGGATTGGTTTCCAATGGAGGGGTACACTCACATATCAATCACCTGAAAGGTTTATTAACAGCCGCTCAGGAATTCGGACTGCATGAAAATGTTTTCGTCCATGCATTTACAGACGGAAGAGACTGTGATCCGCATTCAGGACTTGGCTTCATAGAAGAGCTTCAGGATCATATGGCAACGACGGTAGGCAAACTGGCAACGGTTATTGGAAGATACTACGCGATGGACCGTGATAAGAGATGGGAGCGTGTAAAACTGGCTTATGATGCCATGGTAGACGGAATTGGAGTTCAGACTACAGATGCTTTGGCTGCTATTAAATCTTCTTATGACAACAATGTAACCGATGAGTTTTTAAAACCTATTATCCTTGTTCATACTACAGAAACAGGAAACATCGTTCCGGTCGCTAAAATTATTGATGGCGATGTGGTGATCTGTTTCAATTTCCGTACAGACAGAGGTCGTGAGATTACGGAAGTTCTTACTCAGAAGGATTTCCCGGACTTCTTTATGCGTAAACTAAACCTTTATTATATTACGTTAACCAATTATGACAAAACCTACCAAAACGTACAGGTGGTATTTGATGAAGAAGTATTAAAGGAAACGATGGGAGAAATCCTTGAAAGAAACGGTAAAACACAGATCAGAATTGCAGAAACGGAAAAATATCCTCACGTAACATTTTTCTTCTCCGGAGGTAGAGAGGAAGAGTTCAACGGCGAAAGAAGGCTTCTTTGCCCGAGTCCGAAAGATGTACCTACCTACGATCTTAAGCCGGAAATGTCTGCTTATGACATTACAAATATCATTGTACCCGAGCTTGAAAACGGAACGGCAGATTTTGTATGTCTGAATTTTGCCAATACCGATATGGTAGGTCACACCGGAGTTTTTGAAGCCGCTGTAAAAGCTGCAGAAACTGTAGATCAATGTATTGAAAAAGTAGCAACAGCCGCTTATGAGAACGGATATGCCGTATTTATTCTGGCAGATCACGGGAATTCAGATGTAATGATCAACCCGGATGGAACGCCAAACACACAGCATTCAACGAACCTGGTGCCATTTATTGTAATGGATAAAGAGCGTACCTGGAATCTGAAACCCGGAAAACTTGGGGATGTCGCTCCGACTATTTTAAAAGTAATGGGAGTGGAAATTCCGGAAATAATGACTGGTGATATTTTAGTCAGCTAAAAATTCAATAATAATGTCCCAAAAATGCCGTTATTATATAGATGGCGGCATTTTTGTATGATTTATGTCAGTCATGGTATGGGTTGCATATGTTATTATGCGACAAATAATAAATAAATCATATCTTTGTAAATTAAAATCCATATAGTAAAATGTATCAAAAGCTTGTCAGAAAAGAAGTAATGGGAATATTGGAAAAGGAGGTGGGTTCTTTTCTCGATAAATTTTTAACGCCAATTGAGAAAATCTGGCAGCCTTCCGATTATCTTCCGGATCCGTCAAGCGCTGATTTTAAATATGATCTTGAAGAAATTCAGACATATGCCCGTGAAATGCCTTACGACCTTTTCGTAACGCTGATCGGAGACTGTATCACTGAGGAAGCATTGCCTTCTTATGAGTCATGGTTGATGGGCGTAGACGGAATAGATCAGGAGAAAAATGAAATCGGCTGGGCCAACTGGATCAGAGCATGGACCGGTGAAGAAAACAGACATGGTGACCTTTTGAGCAAATATCTTTATTTGTGTGGAAGAGTCAACATGAGAGAATTGGAAGTAACCACTCAATATTTAATTAATGACGGTTTCGATTTGGGAACAAGCATGGACCCTTACAGAAACTTTGTTTATACAAGTTTTCAGGAAACGGCAACCAATATCTCTCACAGAAGAGTAGGAACGTTGGCCAAGCAGTCCGGAAACGGAAAACTGGCGAAAATGTGTGGGGTAATTGCCGCAGACGAAGCCAGACATGCAAAAGCCTACAAACACTTTGTTACCAAAATTTTAGAAATAGATCCTTCGGAAATGATTCTTGCATTTGAAGATATGATGCGTAAAAAGATCGTAATGCCGGCTCACATGATGAGACAGTCTGGTCAGAAAGCAGGAGAACTTTGGGGACATTTCTCAGATGCAGCGCAGAGATGTATGGTGTATACAGGAAATGACTACATCAATATCTTGTCAGACCTTCTGGATGAATGGAAGATTGAGCATGTAAAAGGACTTACTGAAAAAGCTGAAAAAGCACAGGAATATCTGATGAAACTTCCGGGAAGACTTCAGAAAATTACAGACAGAATTTCAACTCCGGATCTTCAGTTCCAGTTTAAATGGGTGAAAAGCTAATTCCGGATTATCATTAAATTATAAAACTTAAGAGTGCCATCGTTTTCGGCACTCTTTTTATTTCTTATCTTTGCAAAGCTAAAAAAGGTACAAAATGTTAAATAATAAAAAAATTGCTGTTGATTTTGACGGAACCATCGTGGATGACGCATATCCGGCAATTGGTAAAACAAAAACTTTCGCTTTCGAAACCTTAAAAAGACTTCAGGCAGAAGGGTACAGACTAATCCTTTGGACATACAGACACGGAAAAACATTAGATGAAGCCGTGGAATTCTGCCAAAAAAATGGAATTGAATTTTATGCAGTGAACTCAAGCTTTGAAGGAGAAGTTTTCGATTCTGAAAATCAATCCAGAAAATTAGATGCAGACTGGTTCATTGATGACAGAAATTTAGGAGGATTTCCAGGCTGGGGCGAAATTTACAATATTATCCAGGACAGAATAGAATTCCGTGTAGAAGGAAAAGAAGTGCTGGCTTATTCAAAACTTAAAAAAGAAAAGAAAAAAGGACTTTTCTGGTAATAATTTAAAATAGAAGTTAGTAGCTAGAGATTAGAAATTAATTTTTTAATGCTGCTTCTTCGTTTAAAACTTTATCAGAAAACCGTAGATGTTGGGAAGGCTATCATTTTATCATACTTTAAAATATACATTAAGCTGTAGTCTAACTTCTGACATCTAATATCTAACATCTATAAAAATGATTCAATTAAAAACAATAGAGGAATTACGCCTCATGAAGGAGAGTGCGCATTTGGTGTCAAAAACGCTGGGAATGCTTGCTAAAGAAATAAAACCGGGAATCAATACTTTGTATCTTGATAAGCTGGCTCATGATTTTATCAAAGATCACGGAGCTGAACCTGCTTTCTTAGGATATGGCGGTTTCCCGAATTCTTTGTGTATTTCTCCCAATGATCAGGTAGTTCACGGTTTTCCCAACAATGATATTATCCAGGAAGGAGATGTTCTTTCCGTAGACTGCGGAGTTGTCCTGAACGGTTTCGTAGGAGATCATGCCTATACATTTGAGATCGGGGAAGTGAAACCTGAGGTTAAAAAATTATTGCAGGTCACCAAAGAATCACTTTACAAAGGAATCGCACAGTGTATGAGAGGAAAAAGAATAGGAGATATCTCCCATGCGATCCAGTCACATTGTGAAAAAGAAGGTTATGGTGTTGTGAAAGAGCTTGTAGGACACGGTCTTGGAAGAAAGATGCACGAAGATCCGCAGGTTCCGAATTACGGAAGACAAGGGAGCGGAAAAGTGATCAAAGACGGTCTTGCCATCGCAATTGAACCCATGGTGAACCTTGGAACAGAAAAAGTGAAATTCCATAATGACGGCTGGACAGTAACGACTCTTGATAATCTGCCTTCTGCGCATTTTGAGCATGATGTAGCGGTGATCAATGGTAAACCGGTACTGCTTTCCACATTCAAGTATGTTTACGAGGCTTTAGGCATCGTAAGTGATGAAGAGAAGCCATTCCAATTGGATTTTTAATGAAAAAAGTAACCAAACTTTTACTGAATAAAATACCCCGTCCGATGCTTATTAAAATGAGTATCTGGGCGAGACCTCTTATTTATCAGTTTTTTAAAGGGGATAATTTTTTTGACCCTATTGATGGAAAATCCTATCGGAAATTCCTTCCGTACGGTTATGGAAAACAGCGTGAAAATGCTTTATCTCCGGGAACCCTGAGTTTGGAGAGACACCGCCAGATGTGGCTGTATCTTCAGAATGATACTGATTTTTTTATTAAGAATGCAAAGGTTCTGCATATTGCTCCCGAGCAGGAATTTTTGAGGAAATTTAAGATGATGAAAAATCTGGATTATATTTCTGCAGATCTTTATTCACCTATTGTAGACGTGAAAGCGGATATCCTTGATTTACCGTTTGCTGATGAAAGCTTTGATGTTGTTTTCTGCAACCATGTATTGGAGCATATAGAAGATGATGCTAAAGCCATAAGCGAACTTTACAGGGTGATGAGGCCGGGAGGTTGGGGGATTTTCCAGGTTCCGATGCGGAATTCTCTGGAAAAAACCTATGAAGATTTCACGATTAAAGATCCTAAAGAACGTCAGAAGCATTTCGGCCAGTACGACCACGTCCGCTGGTACGGAATGGATTATTTTGAACGGTTGAGGAAAGCTGGTTTTGAAACCGAACCGAATTTCTATTCACAGAATTTTTCAGAAGAAGAAATTAAAAAATACGGGCTGAGACACAACGAAATTTTACCTGTCGTTTTCAAGAAATAAAACAATATCCCCGTCTTCACATTCGAAGACGGGGATATTTAATATAGATAGAAGTCGTTAAGTCGATTTTAGTGAGAAACAGATTTCAATCCTACTACAGAACCAATTAAGGTCATGATAAAAAATACTCTCCAAAAGCTTACGGGATCTTTAAAGAAGAAAATTCCCATCAGGGCTGTTCCTACCGCACCTATTCCTGTCCAAACCGCATAAGCTGTTCCGATAGGCAGTGTTTGCGTAGCTTTGATCAGCAATACCATACTGATCGTCATGGTTACCAGAAATCCGGCGTACCAGTAATACATCTCAGATCCGGAGCTTTCTTTGGCTTTTCCCAGACATGATGCGAAGGCCACTTCAAATATTCCGGCGATGATTAAAATAATCCAATTCATTTTTTTTGATTTTCTCTCCTGCAAATTTCCACATTTGAAAGGAGAAAAGATTTTACATTTGTTAAAAAAGGATTTATTTGTCAGGAAACCGGAAGACCGGAGTTATTCCATCCGAAAGAACAACTGCAGTGCAAAATGTATTTGTTTTTAAGGAAGCTGTTAAAAATGAATGACTACCAGTAACTTCCAGCCTCCCTCTTCCAGCTTCCAGCCTTTCTATTTAATCTCCGCACGAATTCTGCTCAAACTTACCTGCGTAATTCCAAGATAAGAAGCAATATGACCCAGCTGAACTCTTTTCAACAGATCCGTTTTGTGGGTCATCAGGTCTTTATACCGTTCCAGGGATGTTTTAAACTGTCTTGAAATGATGAGTTCTTCTGTTTTTACCAATTCTTTTTCTGCAAATTTTCGTCCCCAGTTGGCAATATGAATATCCTCGTTGAAGAGTTTTCTCAGGCTTTCCGTTTCCAGAATGTACAGATCGCAGTCTTCGAGAAGTTCAATGCTCTCGTAGCCCGGTTTATCTTCCACATAGCTTTTCATGGAGACGATGGTTTCCCCTTCACTCCCAAACCAAAACGTAATGTCATTGTCGGCAGTGGAAGCATAGGCACGCACAATCCCTTTCCTGATAAAATAGATATGAGGAATGATCTTATCCGCTTCCATAAGGCAGAACGATTTGGGATGTGATACTTCCGTGATATGCTTTTTCAGAGAGGCTTTGGAGGCTTCCGGAAGTACATCAATGCGGTCAAGGATCTGGTCTATATCCATAAAGTGAATTATAAGGTCAAAAGTATTGGTTTTAAGAGATGCAATACAACTGAATTGTATTCAATTTCTAAATTAATAGATAAATATAGGAATGAATCCTCCAAATTAATAGCATCCGCGGATTTTTTAATGAGATTGGGCTTTTTTCTTTTTTAAAAACTGACTTATACCGTGAAGACCAGTTTTGTTTTTACTAACTTTGCAGTTCGTAATATTATTTATATGCATAAAGCTGGATTTGTAAACATAGTCGGAAAGCCTAATGCCGGAAAATCTACCTTATTAAATCAGTTAATGGGAGAGAAACTGGCGATAGTAACGCAGAAGGCTCAGACAACCCGCCACAGAATTTTTGGAATTTATAATGAAGAGGACCTGCAAATCGTATTTTCAGATACTCCCGGAGTTTTAGACGCGAAGTATGGTCTCCAGGAGAAAATGATGGATTTTGTAAAGGATTCTTTACAGGATGCCGATGTATTTTTATTCATTGTAGACGTCACTGACAAAGCTGAACCTTCAGAATTTTTAATTGATAAACTGAACAAGATCCCGGTTCCGGTACTGCTACTGCTGAATAAAGTAGATCAGACCAACCAGGAAGGACTTGAAAAACTGGTAGAAGAATGGCACAACAGGATTCCAAAAGCTGAGATCCTTCCTATTTCTGCCCTGAATGCCTTCAATACGGATATCATTCTGCCGAAATTAAGATCTCTTCTTCCCGAAAACCCTCCTTATTATGACAAGGAACAGTACACCGATAAACCTGAAAGATTTTTTGTAAACGAAGCGATTCGTGAAAAAATCCTTTTAAACTATGAGAAAGAAATTCCTTATTCTGTAGAGGTAGTGACTGAGCAGTTTAAAGAAAAAGAAGGAATTATTTTCATCGATTCTATTATTTATGTGGAAAGAGATACCCAAAAAGGAATTATCATCGGACACAAGGGAGAAGCTATCAAAAAAGTAGGAACTGAAGCCAGGCTGGATCTGGAAAAATTCTTTTCCAAGAAAATACATTTGAATCTTTTTGTGAAAGTGAAAAAAGACTGGCGTAAAAACGACAGGGATCTGAAAAATTTCGGGTACAGATAAACTAAAAACGCTTGCGATTCCGTTCTATTAAAAGATTTTTATTACCTTTAGTCTAAATTTTTAGTAAATGAACTATTTCAAGTCAAATTCCAGCTCAGTACCTAAAGATATTATTTTATTCGTTGTGAGAGTGTTTGTAGGTTTTGCTATGCTTTCTCACGGTTTTCCTAAGCTTCAGATGCTTTTGGAAGGCGGTAAAATAGAATTTTATGACTTTCTAGGATTGGGTCCTTTAGTGACTCTGGTTCTTACGGTTATTGCTGAATTTGCCTGTTCAATACTCCTTATATTAGGACTTTTTACAAGAATTTCTTTAGGTTTTCTGATCTTTACGATGGTTATAGCTGCTTTTATGGTTCATGGAGCAGATCCGTTTGAGAAAAGAGAAATGAGTCTTATTTATCTGTCCGTTTATCTTCTCCTGATGGCGTTCGGCGCCGGAAAAGTATCGGTGGATCATATGATAGAAAAAAGAAGAAGAGCTTCAGACTGGTAAAACGGTCTTTGCAATATAAAAAAGAGCATTAGACAACTAATGCTCTTTTTTGTTTTTTTAAGGTTTGCATGGTAGTGAAGACCAAACACAGGTCCATTTAATGATGTCATTTTCATCTATTCCGGCCACGCATGGCCTGTATCCTGTAGGACATGAAGGTACTTGCCCTCCAATAATTGTTTTTAAATCTCCTTTAGATAATTTCTTTAGATTTTTCATAGTAAGTATTTTGATTATTTGATGTTGCTAATATAAAATTATTTAATTATATCACAAGTTCGTGTGTTAAGATTAACAGTTTTAGTAATATTCCAAAAATCACTACATTCGTAGAAAATGAATTTATATGAAGATAAAACTGACTATTTGCCTTCTGGCATTTCTCAATTTCTATGATGCACAGGAGAGTATTACTTATCAAAAACCTTCTGCCGAGATTCTGAAACTGGCAGATTATGAAAGACCCCCAAGCGTTCTGATGAACAGCAAAAAAGACTGGGTGGTTTTCACGTACCGTCCAACCTATAAAACACTGGAAGATCTTAACCAGCAGGAAATGAAACTTGCGGGCTTAAGAATCAATCCGGTTACCAATATTTCAAGCAGTGCTACCTATTCGAATAATTTGAAGATCAGAAAGATCAATGATAAAAACGAAGTTCAGGTAAGCAACCTGCCTGCTAATGCCAAGATTACATATACTTCATTTTCGCCGGACGAAAAGAAACTGGCATTTACCAATACGACTGCGAAAGGAGTAGAGCTTTGGATAGTAGATATGGAAACTGCCACCGCTAAAAAATTGACAGCAGATAATCTGAATGCCAACTTAGGATCTCCTTATGTTTGGTACAATGATTCTCAGAGTATCCTGATCAGAACGCTTCCTCAGAACAGATCAGCGCTGATCGATGCCAGCAAAGATCTTCCTACAGGGCCTATTGTCTCTACGGCAGATGGTAAAGTGTCTCAAAATAGAACATATCAGGATCTTTTGAAAAATCCTCAGGATGAAAAGAACTTTGAGGTTCTTACAGCTTCTGAAATTTATAACGTAGACCTTAGTGGAAACCTTAAAAAAGTGAAAGATCAGGATATGTATTCCGGTTTAAGCTTTTCTCCTGACGGAAATTACTTAATGACGACGGTCATCAAAAAACCGTTCTCGTATATAGTTCCGTTAAGCAGGTTCCCATTGACAGCTACCGTTTATGATATGAAAGGAAATGCTGTAAAAGTAGTAAATGACGTTCCATTGAATGAAATCATGCCGAAAGGATTTTCATCGGTAAGAGAAGGAAAAAGAAGCATGGGTTGGAGAAGTGATGTACCGGCAACCTTATTATATGCTCAGGCATTGGATGGAGGTGACCAGTCTAAACCAGCAGAATACAGAGATGAGATCTTTACTTGGGAAGCACCGTTTGCGGCCGCTCCAAAATCATTCTTTAAGACAAAACAGAGATATGAAGGCGTAAGCTGGACCAATGATCATTATGCTGTAGTTTCTGAAGGCTGGTATGATACAAGGAATACAAAATCTTACCTAGTAGATCTTAATAATGGCGAGTCTAAAGTTTTTGATGACAGAAATTATCAGGATGTTTACAGTGATCCGGGGAATTTTAATACCACGAAAAACCAGTTTGGAAGGTATGTCATTGATATGAAAGGTGGAAAAACCTACCTGATCGGTGACGGGTTTACCAAAGACGGACAGCATCCTTTCATCGATGAAATGGACGTAAAGTCGCTTAAAAAGAAAAGACTCTACACTTCCAATGTCAAGAATGGTAAAGAAGAAATCATCGACATTCTTAATGCATCTAAAGGTGAGATCTTAACGACTCAACAGTCTCCAAGCCTTTATCCAAACTATTTTAAAAAGAATATTAAATCTAATAAAGCAGAAGCAGTAACCCAATTTGCTAACCCTTTCGAAAGCATTAAAGATGTTTACAAAGAAGTGATCACGTACAAAAGAAATGATGGGGTTACTTTAACGGGAACCCTTTATCTGCCTGCCAATTATGACAGAAAAGCTAAGAAAGAAAAGCTTCCTTTGCTGATCTGGGCTTATCCGACAGAATATAAAGATAAAAACACAGCAGGTCAGAATACCCAGAACCCGAACGACTTTACGTTCCCATATTACGGATCTTTCGTATACTGGACAACGAAAGGTTATGCAGTACTGGATGACGCTGCATTCCCTATTATCGGAGAAGGAAAAACAGAACCGAATGATACTTTCATTCCACAGTTGGTAGCGAATGCTGAAGCAGCGATCAATGCGGTGGATCAGTTAGGGTATATTGACAAGAAGAAAGTAGCAGTAGGAGGACATTCTTATGGTGCTTTTATGACAGCTAATTTATTGACTCATTCCAAGCTTTTTGCCTGTGGTATTGCAAGAAGTGGAGCCTACAACAGAACGCTGACTCCATTTGGTTTCCAGAGCGAGCAGAGAAATTACTGGGATATTCCGGAGATCTATAACACGATGTCTCCGTTCATGAATGCAGACAAAATGAAAACACCAATGCTTTTGGTTCATGGTGATGCGGATAATAACCCGGGAACTTTCACTCTGCAGACGGAAAGGTATTTCCAGGCTCTGAAAAACCTGGGAGCTCCTGTGAAAATGGTTCTTCTACCGAAAGAAGCCCATGGTTATGTAGCTAAAGAAAATATCTTACACCTTTTATGGGAACAGGATCAGTTCCTTGAGAAGTGTCTGAAGAAATAAAATATTTTAAGAGAAAGCCCGTTCATGATTGGAACGGGCTTTTTAATTCCTTTTCTATAATAACCATGATGAAAATAACCTCTCTATTATTTTTGATTCCTGCTTTAAGTTTTGGGCAATTATCTCCTGAAATCAACAAATTGTATGAAGAATTATCAAAGAGTAAATATGTTGAATCTGCTGCTATTGGGTACGCAGGATCTGAAAGCGAAGTCTACAAATTGTTTGCAGAGATCGATAAAAAAGCCTCTGATCAAGAAGTGGAATATATTGCTTTTAATGGAAATCCTGTAGCTAAAGTTTATGGTTCATATGCTGTTTTTAATAGAAAACTTAAGACATTAAGTCAGCTGTTTGATTCTTATCTGAAAAATAATGAACCCATTAGTATTAAGCGGGGTTGTGTAGGATCAAACACACATTTAGCGGATGAACTTTACACTACGGTTTTTTGGGAAAAAGATTATATAAAAGATACAGAGGCTAACAGGAAGCATAAAGCCAGTCTTAAAACTAAGCATGAACTTTTAAATTTCATTCAGCTATTGGGTAATACTAAAGAATCAAAATGGACGATGCAGGAAATTGATTCGGTTTTAATAAAGTTTGATCGGATGATTCTGGCTAATCCATCTTCCTCCCAGAATTTAGTAGAGCAGATTACTGAGTCCAATTTTTTTATAAAAAGAAAACATCCGGAATATCATGATAAACTGGCTTACTTCGAGAAAAAGTATAGTTCTGAAAAGATAAAGAAATACTTGAAGTTTAGCGGTAAATAATCTGATGAAAATAATCCTGTAATTTTTAATTTCCCACAATAATTTTTATCATGCCAATAGTTAGACGTTTTGAACAAAAAAAGGCAACATTAGAGGAGTTTTATAAAGAGTTTATCCCAAAGCCTGAAGATCAAATAGGAGATGGTGGAACACCAATGCTGGAAGTTATGGAATCTATCAATACCATATTTAAGGAAACTGTTTTGTACGGATTAACTTCTCATGCATCATTGCTTTTGTTTAATAATGATCATCAGGATTCAGATTATTATATAGTTATCAATGCGTTTAGGTCCAATTATTACGGTGAATACAGGATCGAGTATGTGATTCCGGAAAATGATAGTCCATGGAAAGGAGCAACGGTAAATGGTAGTTCCCGGACATTAGATGAATTTGAAAAAATGATCATCATCTCAATGTATAAATCCGGAGGATGGAAAAATAATATTGAAGTAGAAAACCTGTACCAAAAAGTAAAACAAAACCCGCTCATTTGAGCAGGCATTTTTATAAGTATTTCAACACTTCATCAATACTTTTCAGCTCCATAAAATGATCATGTTCCAAATGATGCTCATGCTGTTCATGGCTCCAAGTCACATGGTAAGGAATATGTGCTGCAAAACCTCCGATTTCCAGGACAGGCAGAATATCTGATTTGATAGAATTTCCAAGCATCAGAAAGTGTTCAGGTTGACAGTCCAGATGTTTCAATAGCTTTTGATAATCGGTTTCCTTCTTGTCACTCATAATTTCAATATGGTGGAAATATTCCTGCAATCCTGAATTTTTAAGTTTCCGTTCCTGATCCAGCAAATCTCCTTTTGTGGCCACAACCAGTCTGTATTTTCCTTTTAATGCATCTAATGTTTCGGTGACACCATCCAGCAATTCAATAGGTTTCTGAAGAAGTTCCTGGCCGATTTCAATAGTCCGGTTGATCAACTGCATCGATGCGTTACCACCGGAAACTCGACTCACCGTTTCAATCATACAGAGCATAAAACCTTTGACACCGTAACCATACAGATGAAGGTTCTGCATTTCAGTTTTAAATAATTCCTGAGATACAGAGTGTTGTGGTAGATAATCCTCGAGCAGCACACAGAATTCTTTTTCCGCTTCCTGAAAATAAGGTTCATTGATCCAAAGGGTGTCATCTGCGTCAAAGGCGATGGTTGTTATATGATTATTCATTTTACTTTTGTATTTTTCTCCCGACAAAATTCAGTATAAAAATTCAATTAGAAAAGGACATTTGTCCCGGATAAGATATGTTACGAACTAATCAGTTGTTTTTAAACTATGTAGAAGATCTTTACGAAAAGCAGGAACGTAAAGAACATATCATCATAAGATCTTTTTCCAAAGGGGAAAGAGTATTGACCCAGAATGAAAATCCTTCTAAAATAATGCTCATCAAAGAAGGTATTACGAAATGTTTTTTAGTTGAAGACAACGACAAAGAATATATTGTTGAGTTCCTGGGAAAAGGAGAGATCATCGGCGAAATAGAACAGATCCGTAATATTCCCTGTCTCTGTAGCATTGAAGCAGTAACCGAAGTAACCGTTTATGCTATCTCTATATCGTATTTCAAATCTTTAATCAGAAGCGATCTTTCCCTGAACAATCTCCTCCTTAATGTTTTTGCTGAACGGATTGTGAATACTTCTAAAAGAGCTTCATACCAACAATTGTATGCAGCAGAACACACTTTAGCACAACTCCTTGAGTTACAGAAACAGGAGGAAATTGAGATTTCAAAGGAAGATATGGCGGCTTACCTGGGAATTACGGTGAGAAGTCTGAACAGGACGTTGAAGAATTTGGGTAAATAGAGTCAGGAAGATGGAGGATGGGAGAGGGAAGTTATGGAGTGCGAAAACACAGCTGCTACGTTTTCAAACAAAAAGACTTGGACTGCTTTTTATACCGTAAAAATCCGACTATTTAAATGAAAGCCAAACAGTAACTTCTAGCCTCCCTCTTCCAGCTTCCATCCTAACATTAATTACAATTACTGAATGAATCTCTACGCTTAAAAGTTTTTACTTCTTATTTTTGCACGAAATAAAACCGAACCTATAAAAATGCAAGACTTACAATTCAGAAACGCTGATCTGCAAGATTTAGAAAAGATAGTTGAGATCTACAATTCTACCATTCCTTCAAGACTGGTGACGGCAGATACTGAAAATGTGTCTGTAGAAAGCAGAAAAGAATGGTTTGGAGAACACAATCCTGAAACAAGACCGCTTTGGATTATTGAAAATGAGCATGAAACGGTTGGATGGGTAAGTTTTTCTTCATTTTATGGAAGGCCTGCGTACAATGGAACGGTTGAAATGAGTATCTATCTTGACGAATCTTGTAGAGGAAAAGGTTTTGGCAAAAAAGTGATGGAATACTGCATCGATCGGGCACCCGGCTTAGGAATTAAAACGCTTCTCGGATTTATCTTTTCTCATAATGAAGCCAGTATGAAACTTTTTAGATATTTCGGGTTTGAAGAATGGGGAATGTTTCCTGATGTAGCGGTTCTGGATGGGATAGAAAGGAGCTTGACGATTTTAGGGAAAAGGGTTGGTTAGCTTTAATATGATGAAAAAAATATTTACGATTTTATCCATTATAATTTTTGCGGTTAAAGGAAATGCCCAAACGGAAGATATCTATGGCGGAAAATATCACCCGGCAAAAGAACATTTTGAGACTCAATACAAGAAACAGGAATATCCCAAATATTCAAGATTTCAGATTAAGCTGGAAAAGGATAGGATGATTATTGATGTTGTTAAACTTATTGAGTTTTCAAAGAATTTGGATGAAAAGTTTAAATTGATTTTTGAAAATGGACTGTTAGATCCAATGAGAATCAATGGAAATACTGTTTTAAAAATTGCAAGCATGGACGAGCTACCTCTATTAAGTACAAATCCTCAAACTAAGAGATTTAAATTCTGGATTTTCCCTCAAAATAGCAATGCCAAAAAAGATAGTGTAGAATATGTTCTTAGAGGTAGGATGAATCCCAATGAATACTATTTTGAACTTCAAAATGAAAATGCAGATGAAAATACAAGTTTTAAAGAATTTGTAGAAGGAGCAAAGCTAACTTATCTGGCGTATGGCGGAATCATTATTTAAAAGTTGAATTCGGCGAAGTCGAAGACTTCGCCGAATTTGTAAGGAATAGATTTATTCCGGATATTTTAAATCGATAAGTTTAGCTCTATACTCTTTCAGATTTTTGAGAATTTCATTTAAATCTTGATCTTTATTCAGGATTACAACACCATGATAAATTGGATAATTGTCTATACTTAGATTAAACTTGCTGAATGATTCTTTGGATGCTTTTGAATTTGATTTTATATAATCAGCTAAAAGAAAAATCAGATCAATATGGGGCTCGGATTCATAAAAAGGGACATAATCTTTTTCTTCATGAATGTCAAAAAAATCCTTTATTGTAAATCTTAAATAGTCTTCCATGGCTAAAATTGCAAATTTGTATATAGACTCGTATTCTTTTTTCTCATCCAATGAGCCCCACCAGTCAATTGCTAATTCATTTCCTCTGAAATAGACTATTGCATTATTTAAACCTTCAATAATGATTTCTAATCTTCCAAATGTAGGATCGAAGAGAGCGTGTCTTCGTAATTCTTCTATACTTAAATCCATTTTTAAAGAAATTATTTCGTTTTAAAAGAAGGCTCCTTATCCCTTTCAATGTAAATGTAACGGCTTTTTATCCCGTTCTGAAGCATTGCTCTTTTGCTGTTAAGCTCTTCAATAGTTTCTATACTTTCGTTCTTAAAAGAGGTTTTCTGACCGTTTTTT
This sequence comes from Chryseobacterium sp. OV279, assembly GCF_900128945.1. Taxonomy (GTDB): domain Bacteria; phylum Bacteroidota; class Bacteroidia; order Flavobacteriales; family Weeksellaceae; genus Chryseobacterium. Next base: position 368,531 of record NZ_FQUD01000003.1, read on the forward strand.
ATGCTTTCTGCTAACGTCCTTGTTGGATTTTCGTAAAACTCTTCGATGTACTTGTTGAATTTCTCGTTAGAAATAGGAAGAGCCGGCTTTCCGTAATGGGTTTCTACGAATTCTTTAGTATCATATTCGGAGTCCAGCTTTTTATTGCTGATCAGTTTATAGATGAAGTTTTTATCTGTGTCCTCCAAAATAAAGATCAGACCCGGAAGTCCTCTGAATTTATACGGACCTTCTTTAATATTCACTTCATTGCAAAACCATGCATTCCATGTTCTTCCTCCGAAATCGGTAGTCGCTTTCTGAAGCTTATAGCCGTTGTATTGCTGAGTTTCCTGAAGCAGTTTCCAGTTCATTTCATCATTGGTATTCACTACGAAATACTCGAAGAAGTCTCTATACCATTTGTTTTTAAATGAATTGGGTGCCCTTTCAATGACCTGATCTGTTTTTGTACTGTATCTCGAAACAGCAGTATTTGCCTTTTTATTGATGGAATCATAATCAGCAAACTTTTTATCATAAAACTTGACTGATTTCGGGCTGATATCAAGATTCATAAGATTTTGTCTGTACTCTTCCGAACCGTCTTTCCGGTACTGAAGTTCATAAATAAATCTGTTGGTCTGTGACTGATAGAATGAACCTGCATACAAAGTGAGCAGGCATATAATTTTTTTCATGATTTTTATTGATTCTGTTTAATTGAGGGACCAAAAATAAAAAAAGCTGCGCGAAGTCGAAGACTTCGCGCAGCTTTTTTAGTGATTTTTTATAATGTTAGAAATACAGAAGCGGGAATAGAGTAGGTATTCAACTTCAGGAACGTTTAAGATCCGGTTTTAATCGGACGTTAATTGTTCATCAATTTTCATCAGACTATCAGGAATAAAAAAGCCCAATAGTAACTTCCATCCTCCCTCTTCCAGCTTCCAACTCCTTAATTCTGCTTAATTCTCTTCGCAGACATATTGAGAAATCGCTTCACCAGGAAAACCGCAGAAACGGTAAGTCCCAACCCTAAAGCGATCCACATTCCGAAAGCACCCATTTTTAAAGTGACACACAGGAAATATCCTAAAGGAATCGTAATCACCCAGTAAGCGATAAAAGTATAGATCGACGGGATTTTTACATCCTGAAGACCTCTCAGCATCCCTAAAGCCGTCACCTGAATTCCGTCTGAAAGCTGGAATAAGGCAGCGATAATCATTAGTTTTGAAGCCAGCATAATCACTTCAACTTCTTCTTTTTTAGTAAAGAAAGTCGGAAGGATATTTCTTCCCAGAACAAAGAACAATCCACAGATACACATGAAAATAAAAGATATTTTCAGGTTGTTGATCCCAACTTTTCTTAATTCAACGAAATTCTGTTCACCAAGCTTTCTTCCGATCATGACTGTTGAAGCCACACTGAACCCTACACAAAGGTTAAAGGTGAATGAAGCCATACTCAAGGCGATCTGGTGAGAGGCAATATCGTGAGCGGAGATCAGTCCGCAGATAAAAGCAGCACCTGCAAAAGCCGTTACTTCAAAGAACATCTGTAAAGCAGTAGGCAGACCCAGTTTCACCATTTTATCAAACATATTTTTGGAGAACACCTGGATTTTTAAAGAAAAGTCTTTAATATATCTTCTCGTTTTTTTCTCTTTCACCAATACAACATACAGGAATACGACCATGAATATTCTGGAAATCAACGTGGCTAAGGCTGAACCTTTTACCCCCATCTCAGGGAAGATCCAGATTCCTTTGATCAAAACATAGTTCAGGACAATATTGATGATATTCGCAATGATCGTTGCCTTAGTTACGCCTATGGTATAGGAAAGTCCTTCAGAAACTTCACGAAGCGTCTGGAAAGCCATAAACGGGATCATACTGATCGCCATAATACCGAGGAAATCTACCGTATTGGGAATGATCTTCGCCGGCTGCCCGGAATGATAGAGTAGTGGCATGCCTAAAAGCAAGACTGCCATTAAAATAATTCCTACAGACATATTGATCACAAATCCGTGACTGAATACAGAATTAATAGTTCCGTGGTCCTGCTTGGAGTGTGCTTCAGAAACCAGCGGAGGAATAGCAAATGAAAATCCCAATGCCAGTACAAACACCGAGAAAAACACAGCATTTCCCAATGAAACAGAAGCAAGGGCATCTGCACCTAAAAGTTTTCCGACAATAATATTGTCGAACAAATTCACCGAGACCTGCCCCACCTGCGTAAGCATTACAGGTAGAGCCAGAGTCAGGCATTCTTTCGTATAGTTTTTGTTTAAAAAGCTCATAATATTTTATGATTCATATATAGTTTAATACTTAAAAATAGGGCAAAAAAAAATTTGCAGTAGGGCTACTGCAAATTGTTATAATATATTTAATGTTCAATTAAATTATTTCCTTACAAAACTTGCAACATCCTCCTCGGAAACAGAATTTCCGCCAAGAATAATTAATCTTTCCACCACATTTCTCAGTTCTCTGATATTTCCAGTCCATGAAAGCACTTTAAGCGCATCAATTGCTTTATCATCAAATTTTTTCACAGCAGTACCGTGTTCATCGGCAATCATACCGGAAAAATGGTCTACTAGCAATTTGATATCATCTTTTCTGTCATCCAATGGTGGAACATAGATTTCAATCACAGAAAGCCTGTGGTAAAGGTCTTCTCTGAATTTTCCTTCTTCAATTTCCTTCTGCATGTTTTTATTGGTTGCTGCAATCACTCTTACATCAACTTTTATTTCCTTATCGCTTCCCACTGGAGAAACTTTGCTTTCCTGCAATGCTCTCAAGACTTTAGCCTGAGCAATAAGACTCATATCTCCGATCTCATCCAAAAAGATGGTACCGCCGTTAGCCTGCTCAAATTTTCCCTGCTTGTCTTTAATAGCTCCTGTAAAAGAACCTTTTACGTGTCCGAAAAGTTCAGATTCAATAAGTTCAGATGGAATAGCCGCACAGTTCACTTCAATCATAGGACCTCTTGCACGCTCACTTTGGTTGTGAATCGCATGAGCTACCAATTCTTTTCCAGCACCGTTGGGTCCTGTGATCAGAACTCTGGCGTCAGAAACAGCTACTTTTTCGATCATATCCTGGATTTTTTTCAAAGCAGGAGAATCACCGATCATCTGGTATTTTTTGTTGACCTTTCTTTTTAAGGTCTTGTTTTCAGTTTGGAGGTTTTTATTTTCCTTTTTCAGACTTTCTTTGGCTAAAGCATTTTTCACACTTGTAATCAGTCTGTTGATGTCGATAGGTTTGGAAATAAAGTCATATGCGCCTTCCTTTAAACAGGAAACAGCAGAGTCGATGTCTGCGTGGCCCGAGATCATGATGAATGTGCTTTCAGGCTTTAGGATCATACTTTGTTTTAAAAGTTCTGTTCCGGAAAGTTTAGGCATCTTGATATCAGAGATCACCAATGCGAAATCTTCTTTTTCTATCTGTTTGTAGCCTTCAAGGCCATCTTCAGCGATAACAAATTCGTAATCGGTAAGTTCATCAGAAAGAATACTGTGTAATACTCCCGAGATTGCTTTTTCGTCTTCTACAATAAGGATTTTTTGCATAGTTGCAAATTTAGATTTTTTGATTCAATTATTAGCAAAAACCATACCTAAATATACTATTTTGAGTAATCTCTTCTGCCGAAAATAGCAGATCCAACCCTCACGGAATTGGCACCGCATTCAATGGCAGCCGGGAAATCATCACTCATTCCCATAGATAATGTTTTAAGTGTTTTTAACTGATTTAATTCATCAAAAAGCCCTTTTAAAATTAAAAATTCTTCTTTTACCTGATCTTTATCCTCCGTAAATGTAGCCATTCCCATCAGTCCGGTAATTTCAACATGGGAAAACTCTCCGTCAATATATTTTTGAAACAGGGTTTTCGCTTCATCAATCTCAAGTCCGAATTTACTTTCCTCAGCTGCAATTTTTACCTGCAACAGGACTTTAATCGTTCTGTCATTCTTACCTGCTTCTTTACTGATCTCTGCAAGAAGTTTCTCAGAGTCCACACTTTGAATGGTATCGATGAACGGAGCGATATACTTTACTTTATTCGTCTGCAGATGCCCGATCAGATGCCATTCTATATCTTTAGGAAGGAGCGGATATTTCTCCATAAGCTCCTGAACTTTATTTTCACCAAAAACTTTCTGTCCCAGATCATAAACCTCCTGAACAGCCTCAACCGGATGTGTTTTTGAAACCGCTACCAGCTGAACTCCTGCCGGAAGCTGATCTTTTATTGCTGTATAATTTTCTTGAATACCCATAAATGCAAATTTCTGAATTATAAAAGGAAAAAACTAATGAATCTGTAAAATTGTTGTTGACTTTTGCTAGTTGCTAGTTGCTAGTTGCTAGTTGCTAGTTTGCCACCAATGTCATTTATTCCCCGCATCATTAAATTGTTACACTGTTAGATTATTTCATTGTTACATTTAATTCAGAATATCATTAATCTTCGGATACTGCGAGATCTTTCTGAACACAAACTTGTTACTTTTCTGAAGTTTTTCAATAAACATATCCAGTTCATTGATGGAATCTGCGTCTCTAAGGTATTGATCATGCGTAAGGAAAACCAGGTGTCTGGATGTTTTTTCCAGATCATTAAGGAAGATACTGTCTACCTTTTTGATCATTGCTTCGTGGCTGCCTTTCAATGTCATTTTTTGCGAAGGTCTCCATTCAAGATCCCATCCGATTACTTTGTAGCCTGCTTTTCTAAGACCGTTGGCCGCATCGGTTGATCCTTTAATATCCGTTACATTAATATTGTTCAGTCTCCAGATGTTTCTTCCCGGAGTTCTGGCTATTTTATCATAAAGTTTCAGACTGTCTTTTGCGATGTCAAAATCACGGACGACGGCATCAGCATTTTTGTAAAAATCTGTGTATTTGTTGTGGGCGTGGGTAAAGCTGTGGTTGGCCAGTTCGATCAGAGGATTGCTTTTCAGAAGCTTCATATCATCTTTCTGTCTTTTGCTTCCATAGGCATGTTTTCCTACCAGAAAGGCGGTGGCACACACGTTTCTTTTGTTTAAGATCTTAAGAAGATTTTCCGTTCCCTGGTTGGGACCGTCATCAAAGGTAAGGTAGATGATTCTTTTATCGGTTTCTACACTCTCATCATCTATTTGGGGGACCGTTTGTACGGTGGGATGTTCCTGTGAACTCATCTGAGCAGAGTCTTTCACATCGGTTTTGTCATTACAGCTGTTGAATACCATTGAGGCCGCACTCATCAATGCAGTCATCCCAAGAAAAGTCATGTTTCTTGACTTTTCCCCAAATTTTTTTTTCATAAAGATAATGGAGATTTAAATAGTTAAAAATCGTTAAAATAATGCTGAAATATTAACAAATTATATGCCATCAATTGTTAAATTTTACTTTTTAAGTTTATTTTAAGGACTTTATTTTAAAGCATATTTAGGATAGAATGCCAGCTTTGTGGATTATGTTTTTGTATTCTTTGATTTTAACATTTATAAATACTAAATCCATTTATTTTTTCTATTTGTATTGAGGTTTTCTTATTCTTCCTATATTCGGGAATTATTTTATCTGATGAATTTTAAACATCTATTTATTCTTCTGGTTTCGGCCAATTTATCTGCTCAGAAGATTTCAGGAACCATCTTTTCGGAAAAGCATCAGCCTGTTACGGATGCCAGAATTGGAATTGAGAATGAAGATACCGGAAGTATTACCGATCAGGAAGGAAAGTATCTAATTGATTTTACAGGCTTAGATAAAAATAAAATATTGAAAGTAGAGGTAAACGGATACGAACCTTTTAAGATCAAGGTTTCAGATTTTGAAGCTTTAAACCAATATAATATTTCACTCATTAAAAAAGCAGTTGAAATTGAAAATGTGAATATTGTTCCCAAAAAGTATGTTCAAAAGAACTTTGGAACCAGAAATTCGAAAAAAGTGTATTGCGGTTATGATTCCTAGGATGTAAAGAAAATTTTCAGAGAATATGCGATAAAGATCAAGAACCAAAGAAAACTAAAAGTAAAAAAGATTAATCTCAATCTAGCCATATTTGAAATTGAGCAGCCTGTTACCCTGATCTTCGATATTCAAAACTCGGCAGGTGATTTTCCCGGAGAATCGGTGGTAAATGAAACACTGAAGCTCACGATAACCAAAGAAGACATCCGGGAGAATACGATTTCTTTAGATCTGAATGATAAAAGTATTTGGTTGAATGGGGATTTCTTTGTTTCCGTAAGGGCTTCTGAAGATTTTAAAGGAAGGCTTTTTTTAGGAGGAAATATTTTCGCGTTTTCTAAAAATACCTATTACAGAAATTATTTTGGAGAATGGAAAAAGTTCTCAGCAGGAGAGCCTTCGATTAATGTAGATGTTTTAATAGAGAAATAAATGATTACTCCAGAATTTTCTTGAGATACAGCGCATTTTTAATGGCAGCAGTTCCCCAGGTATTATTGAAAAATATAAATGCTTTTCGGTCTGAATGTTTGATTTTTTCCGCAAGAGCATTAATAAACTCTGAGCTGTACTCTGATTTATAGAGAACAGGTTTTCCATGAAGCCTGTAATATAAAATTTCAGGATGATTGATGATTATATTTTCAGGAAGATTTCCCGGAAAACTTACCCCGGAAAATATAATTTGATGTTCTTTTAAAAGTGTAAAAACTTCATCGGTCCACCAGGATTCATGGCGGAATTCAATGACGTTGAAATATTTAAAATCAAGGCTGGAATTAATCAGATCCATATTTTCCTGTGATTTTTTAAAGGAAGGCGGAAACTGATATAGAAACCCGGAAAGTTTTTCTTTTAAGTGAGTCTGGATATGGGCGCAGAATTCCGAAATATCTTCTTTAGCTTCTTTCAGCCGTTTTTCATGGGAAATGGTTTTTGGAATTTTGATGAAGAATTTAAAGTCATCGGGCGTTTCATCATGCCATTTTACAAGTGTTTTGGCAGTAGGTTTTCTGTAAAAGGTAGAATTGATCTCTACCGTATTGAAAACCCCGGAATATAAAGTAAGAAAGTCTTTACTTTGGGCATTTTCAGGATATAGCGACCCTTTCCAGTCGTTATTATAAAATCCCGAACATCCAATGTAAAGACTTCCTTTTTTCATATTTTTTTTATTTTACATCCGCATCCAGATCAACCGAGTTTAAACGCAGTGAATTCAGAATAACAGACAGTGAACTGACACTCATTGCTGCTGCTGCGATCATGGGTGATAATAATATTCCAAAGAAAGGATACAATAATCCTGCCGCTACCGGAATCCCCAATACATTATAGATGAAGGCGAAAAACAGGTTTTCTTTGATGTTTTTAAGGAGTTTTTCACTTAAAAGTTTGGCTTTTGCCACTCCTAAAATATCTCCTTTCAATAGTGTGATCTCTGCACTTTCCATGGCAACATCAGTTCCGGTTCCCATCGCAATTCCTACATTCGATTGTGCCAGAGCAGGGGAGTCATTGATCCCATCGCCGGTCATGGCTACAATTTTGCCTTGCTGCTGAAGTTTTTTCACCTCATTCAGTTTATCTTCCGGAAGACAGCCTGCTTTATAATGTTTGATTCCCAGTTCATCTGCAACTGCTTTTGCGGTATGTTCGTTGTCGCCGGTCATCATGATAACATCAATTCCCTCATTCATCAGGCGCTGAACTGCTTTTTTGGAAGTAACTTTAATTTTATCCGTAAAACTGATGAAGCCCAACACATTTTTATCCTGTGCAATATAAGAAATGGTATGTGCCTTCGACTGTACTTCTACCGCTTTTTGTTTTAATTCCTGTGGAATGGAAAGACTATTTGAGATCAGAAGACTTTCGTTTCCTAAGTAAACCGTTTTTCCATTGATATTTCCCTGAACTCCTTTTCCTGAGATATTTTCAAACTGATCTACTTTTTCAGCGGTTAAATTCTCTTCTTTTGCTTTTTTGATCACCGCATTGGATAACGGGTGTTCTGAGTTTTGATTAAGAGAAAAAGCCAGTTTTAAGATTTCATTTTTATCTTCGTTTCCAGACGTTTCAATATATTCTACAGACGGCTTTCCTTCCGTTAATGTTCCCGTTTTATCGGTGATCAGAACATTTACTTTATGCATTTGTTCCAAGGCTTCTGCATTTTTGATCAGGATACCGCTTTTGGCACCTTTCCCGATTCCTACCATTAGAGACATGGGTGTGGCTAATCCAAGTGCACACGGACAGGCTACAATTAAAACCGCAACGGCATTCACGAAAGCAAATAAACTTCTTTTGCCTTCCGGTCCGAAAAACTGCCATAAAATAAAGGTAAGAACGGCAATCAGAATCACAACTGGGACAAAAACTTTGGAAACCTTATCGGTCAGCTTTTGGATAGGAGCTCTGCTTCGGCTGGCTTCATTCACCATTTTAATGATCTGGGAAAGAAGGGTTTCATCGCCTACTTTTTCAGCTTTCATGATGAATACTTTATTCCCGTTGATGGTTCCTGAAGAAACCCTGTCATTAATACTTTTTTCTACTGGTACAGGTTCTCCGGTGATCATACTTTCGTCTACCAAAGAAGTTCCTTCAGTAATCTTTCCGTCAACAGGGATTTTTTCACCCGGTTTTACTTTTAAAAGATCTCCGATTTTCACCTGAGAAAGCAATACTCTTTTTTCTTCTCCATTCACCATAAGATTGGCTTCGTCCGGAGAAAGATTCATGAGTTCCTTAATGGCATTTCCTGTTTTTTTATGGGCAGCGGCTTCCATTAACTGTCCTAATATAACAAGAGTTAAAATCACACAGACTGCCTCAAAATACAGCGGAATTTCATGATTGTGTCCTCTGATTTCATGAGGGATAATATCCGGAAAAGTCAATGCCACAATACTGAATATAAATGCTGCGGCAACACCTAAAGCAATCAGGCTGAACATATTTAAATTCCACGTTTTGAATGAAACCCAGCCTCTTTTCAGAATAAACCATCCTGAATAAAACAGAACAGGAAGCGTTAAGGCAAGCTCGATGAATCCCTGTATGTTATGAGAGAAAGGGAAATTGATGAACATTCCACCCATTGAAAGAATAAAAACAGGAACGGTAAAGGCCAGAGAAATAAGGAATTTCTTTTTTAAAATATTGTAAGTTTCATCCTCTTCATCACCTTCACTGTCGGGCATTCTCACCAGATCCATTCCGCAGATCGGGCAGTCTCCGGGTTCGTCACGAATGATCTCCGGGTGCATAGGACAGATATACTTTGCGGTTTTCTTTTCGGGATATTTCACCAGATCCATTCCGCAGACAGGACATCCTACGTTGGAATCATAGGTTTTATCACCTTCACAATACATAGGGCAGTAATACTTTCCTGCCATATCATCGGTGACTTTTGGTGCTTCATGATGATGACTGTGGTCATGATGATTATGATGGGAATGAGTCTGTTGGTTATTATGAGAAGCCGCATTTTTTGCTAAATCTTCGGTAATCTCTTCCAGATGCATATGACAGACCGGGCAATCGCCTTTTTCATCATAGACTTTATCACCTTCGCAAAACATCGGGCAGTAGTGCTTTCCTACACTGTCTTTGAAGTTCTCCGGAAGATGGGTTGATGAATAGGTTGGTTTATGATTGGGATCTTTAGCATGTTTTTCCTCGATGGGAACCAGATACATCTTGCAGTCCGGACATCTTTCGCCCTGCTTGAAATATACTTTGTCACCTTCACATTCCATCGGGCAGTAATAGACTGAAGACGGCGAAACCCTATCCTGAGGCTTTACAAATGCAGTTTCGGGTTTTTTGGGGTCTTCCAGTCTGTATTTATCTCCTAAAGCATTATTTAAAACTGAAAGTTCGATTTCCTTATCGGAAGTGATGGTTGCGGTATGGGTTTCCAGATTGACATCGGCTGTTACTCCCTCAACACTGTTGAGTTTTTCAGAAATTTTTTTCTGACAACCGGAGCACGTCATTCCGAGTATATTATATTGTCTGTTCATGATCCTTGAATTTATAGTACAAATGTCCAAAATGAATGGCTAAGGCTGTTATAAATTTAAGGATAATAGTTATAGAATTTTGCCGGGGCTGAGTTTTGAGAGTTGGAGTGTTTTAGAGTTGGAGGGTTTTAGGGTGGGAGGGTTTTAGAGTCTGAGAGTGGAAGAGTGTATATAAATTGGAAAGTTTGAGAATGGAGACTCTTTTGATGTTTTATTATCATAGTAATCTAGTTGAGTAACTTAAAACAAGTTTACGCTCAAACTCTCAGACACTCAAACTCTCTGACGCTCAAACTCTCCAACTCAAAAGCTGTCCAGGGTTTTCCTCTGATGGTCCTTCAGTTTTTTGAATTCTGTAGGGGTAAAACCGGTAATGTTACGGAACTGGGAAGAAAGGTGCTGAACACTTTTATAGCCTAGCTTTCCGGCAATTTCGGTTAGGGTAAATTCATTATAAAGAAGCAGCTCCTTTACCTTTTCAATTTTATGAAGGATAAAGAACTGTTCCAGAGTAATATTTTCGTTTTGTGAAAAGGTTTTGGAAAGAGAGCTGTAGTCTTTATGGATCTTTGAACTTAAAAATTCTGAAAGAAGAAAGTCTTCATCAATATCGAGTTCACTGATCTTGAGAATGATTATATTTTTGATCTTATCGACTAATTGATGGGTAGAATCCATGATCCTTTCAAAGCCTGTTTCGAGGAGCTTTTTTTCTACGGCCAGCATTTTTTCAGCTGGAATATCCGTTTCAGTCTCGACTTCTCCCAAAGTGATAGAACGTATATTCACATCTGCCTCACTGAATATTTTTTCTACTGCGGAAATACAGCGGTTGCACACCATGTTTTTGATGAAAATTTTCATGGCTTGCTCAGTCTGTCTTTTACGAATTCAATCTGTGTTTTTCCGTGCGGTGCAGGATTTCCTTCACTGTCCAGGTTCACCATTACGATTTTGTCTACGGTGATAATGGTCTGGTGGGTCATTTTGTTTCTTACATCGCATTTTAAGGTCACGGAAGAAGAACCGAAGTGAGTGGCCTCAATCCCTATTTCTATAATATCTCCCTGTTTGGCTGAACTTACAAAATTGATCTCTGAAATAAATTTCGTTACCACTTTTGTATTTTCCAGTTGAATAATGGCATACAATGCGGCTTCTTCGTCAATCCACTGTAAAAGTCTTCCTCCAAAAAGAGAATGATTCGGGTTCAGGTCTTCGGGTTTTACCCATTTTCTGGTATGGTAGTTCATCTTTTAATAATTTGCTTCACAAATTTAGTGTTAAAAACTGGGTTTATCAAGGAAACTGTATTTACTGATCTGAAGGAAATGATTCATTTTCTCAATCATATTTTCTTGGAACGCATGGCTTTTACTTTTTTGATGGTATTATCATGTAAAAACTTCTCGTACTCGTCACTTTCAATTGGAAAAATGGCTACTTTACTATCCTCATTATGATGAATTCCGAATCCGTAACGTTTGGCCAAAGGGGAGGACCTGAGGCATGGTTGACCTTTAGAGAAGAAATCAATTCTTGCCTGTGGCTTTTCACTATCTGAAATATCATTTTTTACAGCATAGCATTCAAAAACAATGTCATCAGAAGAATACCGGTAAGGTTCTTTTACAATCTGCTCATACTGAAGTTTAGCTAAGGTTTTTACTTTCTTTTCAGGAGGTATTTCAGCATTTGATACCGGGCAGTCGTCAGCGGTTTCAATAAAAGTATTGGTGTAATTGGTGGTGTGTATCATATATATAATAGGTATAGTGATTGGGAATACAAATTTATGAAATGTTCAGTATGGATTACTCCCGGAACTCCAGAATATCTCCGGGCTGGCAGTCGAGTGCTTTGCAGATAGCATCCAGGGTACTGAAGCGGATAGCCTTCGCTTTCCCGGTCTTTAGGTTTGAGATGTTGGATAGGGTGAGATTGATCCTTTCTGAGAGCTCATTTAGTGACATTTTCCTCCTGGCCATCATCACATCAAGGTTTATTATAATAGGCATAGTAATTATATTGGGTTATATTTGCTGTTCCGGGGGGATTCGCGAACTGTTTTTATTATGTTAACTAACTTTAACTTTAAGCGAATTTCGGTAAAAATTTATTGATTAACAATACTTAATTGATATTAATTAATAAAATTAAAGGATGAATTCAATAGGAGGTGAGAAATACTTAAAAAAAAACTTTGATTTTAATTTATTAATTGTATCTTGCATACGTTTATATTTGGAATCAATATTTGTTCATTAATTTATGTTGTTTTTCTCTTATATATCAAATTTTTATTAATATTTAATTTTTATTTAAAATGAACATTTTTGTTTCAAACATCAATTACGCAACTAAAGAATATGAGTTGCACGATCTATTCGCAGAATTTGGTGATGTATCATCAGCTAAAATCGTTACAGACAGAGAAACTGGCCGTTCAAGAGGTTTCGGTTTTGTAGAAATGGGTGATGAAGAAGGAAAGCAAGCTATCGAAGCTCTTAACCAGAAAGAATTCAACGGAAAAGAGTTGAACGTATCTGAAGCTAAGCCAAGAGAAGAAAAGCCAAGAAGAAGCTTTGACAACAACAGAGGAGGAGGTTACGGAGGAAACAACAATAGAGGCGGCGGTAGCGGCTACGGTGGTGGAAACAACCGTGGTGGTAACGGCGGCGGAAATCGTTGGTAAAAATATAAGGCGGCTTTTTAGCCGCTTTTTTTATGCATTATTTATCCCTTTTTAAAAGATTTTAGAAAGGGATATTTTTTTGCATCTATAATTGGGAATGTTCAGGATTACGTGCAAAATCTGTGGAACTGACCATGTCTTTTTAACGCAAAGAAAATTATTATACTGTTTTATAAAGGGAAGTAAATTGGGAATCAATGGAATTGATTCTGATGAAGGCAGTGGATGTATAATGATTTAAAAATTTCACGCAGATTAATCAGATGACGCAGATTTTTACTTTTTTAATCTGCTCTATCTATATGATCTGCGAGAGTACATAATTTTTGTATAGTTCAAAACTTTTGCGCCTAATCCAATTTTTTGATAAGAAGATTTTGCCTTAATAATGCATACTTTAGCATTGCAAAGGATAAGTCAATCGAGATTAATTGGACTAAGCGAACGTATTAAAGTGGATAAAGAATAGGGGGTAAAACAAAAAAGCCGCTCCACAGTTGTGAAACGGCTTTGTATATTTATTTCTCCCTGATGAGCATGACTGCATCCTCATAGTAGATATTGTATTGCTTATTGTAAGAGGCTTTGTCTCTTGAAATACTTGGAAAAATGATTTTGATGTGGTATTTACCCAGGTCACTTTCCATCGCAATTTCCTTCAGGCTTACAGTTTCTGTGTTGCCTGTATTGTCTTCAAACAGCTTATTCATGGCTGAGCTGAAGTCTACGGCTTCTTTCGAATTCAGACTTACTTTAATTGACCTCGCGTTATTCACCTCGGTCTGATTATCAATCTGAAATGTATCGCCATTGATGGTTCTGGATTCCTGATTAAAACTGTTGAAATTAATCAGATACTGATATCCCTGAATAAGGGTAACCTTTGTTTCGGATTCTAAAACAAGTCTTTCAAATTTTGAAACGTCTGAAATTTTATCTACGTGGGTAAAAGCATTTCTAATACTGTTATTGATTCCCCATGAAGTAGGGCTATCAAAATCACGGACTAAAAGTTCTTTTGATTTAGGATCGAGAAGGGTTAAAAGAAAATCTTTCTGTTTCCTTTCTGCCAGGAAGCCAAACTTATCGGCAATTTCGTCAACCAGCATATCGGAAACTTTCTTCTCAAAATTGATCTTGTTGTTGATTAAAAGCTTATTGTTTTCCAGCAACGCTACCAGCTCATTTTTCTGGCTTCTTTTTGCAACGCTGAATGCATTCAAATATGGAAAAATTAAAGAAAAGGCTCCAAATGCAAACAGGCTTATCGGAATAAATTTGATACTTGCTGTTTTATTCAATACAAAATAAGCAACAACGCTCAACAGCCACAATGCCAGTAACAGTACGAAGTATCTGGGCTCTGTATACCCATACTCTAAGATTCTTGTAAATATCGCCGTAAATAATAGGACTATCAGTGGAATGATGGTGTAGTAAAACAGCTTTGAAAAAACTTTCACCCATGATTTTGCCTTTTCTTCTTTAAGTGGATAAACCAGCAGTAACGCAAGAATTCCCACAATGCTGTAAGCCAATACCAGATAAGAAACCCAGCCTCTTGGAAGTTCCCAGTTGATGATTATTTTAAATGAATAGATATAAAGAATAATCAGATAAATGAAAAGCAGTGGAATCAGAACGAATTGGGTGAAAAATTTTAAGATGACAGGATAAGTCCCGTCTTTTTCAAGATAATCCAGGCCGGTTTCATTAAACAGAAGGAAAATAAAACAGCTTCCGAAAATAGCTAAAACGTAAAACGTATCTATATAAAGGTTATCATTGAAATTAAAATCGAATAATTTATCTACCGCCAGAATCGCCAGCTCAACACCTCCGGTAAGAACCCCGGTGAATACGGCTGTAAGAAAAATATTCACGAAAAGATTCTTGTTGTATTGCCAGAAATTGAGTTCTTTATCCTTTTCTAAAAATGCAGCAAAAGAAACCAGTAAATGAGACAGCAGAAATGTAATCGCAATGATGAAGCCATGAACCTCATTAAAATCTTTTTCTCTTTCGGGCAGAATGAAAAAAAATCCTATCAGGAAAACGGTTCCCAATCCTTCTAATAATAATCTTTTCCCAATTCTTTGCGAAAGGATTTTTAAAGCAAACATCAAAGAAATTCCAAGACAGCAGCAGGCAATGAATTTTGAATGCGTAAAGAAAAACTCTTTGTCATATCTATTGTTCACGACCAAAATAGCCCCGATAGAAGAGAGTAGGGCCATTACTAATACCATTGGATAGCGTAAGATGACATCCTGTGCTTTTCCGGTTATTTCCTGGAATTTCGTTTTCATGATTTGGGTGTTATTTGACTAAACTAGTCTTTTTTCTTTTTTTTCTTCTTGTCTTTATCTTTAGTATCCTTTTCTTTTGCTTTTACCTTTTTCACTTTTTTAGGATTCAGTATTTCTTCTGCATACTCAAATTTAGGTTCTTCGATTTTTGCAGGAACGATTTCGATTTTAAGGTCGAAATAATTCTTCAGATCATCCTGGGATATTAATTTTTCGTTAAATAAAAACTCCAGAATCTCCTTTCCTGAATCGTTGAAAAAATTATGGGAAAGCTCTTTTAATAAAAATTTTCGGTATTCCTCAGATGGAACAACTACCGTATATTTAAAGATCCTTCCTTCTTTTTGGGTCGTGATATAGCCTTTCTCTACCAGTATTTTAAGGTAGGTGGATACGGTATTCTGATGCGGCTTCGGTTCAGGATGCTGCTCCATGATGTCTTTAAGATAAAAAGATTCAAGCTTCCAAAACAGCTTCATAAAATTCTCCTCAGCAGCGGTAAGATGATTTATTTTCATAGAATGTTCTTAATGTTGAAATTGTATATTGCAATAAAGATAAATAAAAGATACCACAAATGCTATTCCGGCACCCATAAATACTTCCTTTACCGTATGTCTTTTTAAAATTATCCTTGTCAGTCCCACTAAAGCAGCGATTCCTAGCCATACCAGTCCTGCTTTCCAGTTTAAGGTGAAAAATAGGGCGGCTACAAATACATTAAAAGCAGTATGCATCGAACTTTTGATATAAAAATTACTGATCTGCATGGTGAAAATCAGGATCAGGATAAACAACATGACAAGATCGATATATCCGTTTCTGAAATAATTGAAAATCAGATAAGCTACAACACATGCAGCAATGAAGATATACAGCGTTTTCCTTTGTACGCGGTCTGAAACATCCATATTGGTATACCTTCCGGTCTTTACATTCCATACCAACCAGATAACCACCGGAGCAATGATCATTAATAATATAGGCGCAAAATAAAGAATAGAGTCCTTTAAGGAGTATTCTCTTACACTCATATAAATAAAGAAAATAAATAAAGAAACGAGCGGATTGAAAAAATCTGAGATGACTTTTGAAATTTTATGTACCAGTGAAGGCTGTTTTTCGTCCATGTTCAAGTTTAAAATTCAAATATAACACTATAAGCAAAAAAACAATTAGTATGTATACGATAAAAACAAAGTTTTTTTTATAATTTTGCTCAAATATTCATCATAAAAAAGCAAGAGCTAGCACATGAAAGAATTTTCTAAAGAGGTATACCTGAAGTGGTATGAAGATATGACAATGTGGAGAAGGTTTGAAGACAAATGCCGTTCTCTTTATCTAAAACAAAAGATCAGAGGTTTTTTACATTTGTATAACGGTCAGGAGGCTATCCCTGCCGGCTTCACGCATGCAATGGATTTAACGAAGGACAGTATGATTACTGCTTACAGATGCCACATCCATCCAATGGCGATGGGAGTAGATCCTAAGAGAATCATGGCAGAACTTTGCGGTAAAGCTACCGGAACATCTGGAGGGATGGGTGGTTCTATGCACATTTTCAGCAAAGAACACCGTTTCTATGGTGGACACGGTATTGTAGGAGGACAGATTCCTTTGGGAGCTGGAATTGCTTTTGCAGATAAGTATTATGACAGAAAAGCTGTAAACATCTGTTTCTTCGGAGACGGAGCAGCAAGACAGGGATCGCTTCATGAAACATTCAATATGGCGATGAACTGGAAACTTCCTGTAGTATTTGTGGTTGAAAACAACCAGTATGCCATGGGAACTTCTGTGAAAAGAACTGCCAACCACGAAGATATCTATAAATTAGGTCTTGGATATGAAATGCCTTGCCTTGCCGTAGATGCAATGGATCCTGAAAAAGTAGCTGAAGCAGCTTACGAAGCAATTGAAAGAGCAAGAAGAGGAGACGGGCCTACTTTTATTGAAGCCAGAACATACCGTTACAGAGGGCACTCTATGTCTGATGCTGAACCTTACAGAAGCAAGGAAGAAGTAGCCATTCATAAGAATGATGATCCTATGGAACTGGTAAAACATAGAATTCTGGAAAACGGATGGGCTACAGAAGCTGAATTGGAAGCTGTAGACAACAAGTCAAGAGATTTTGTGGATGAGTGTATCGAATTCATGGAAAACTCTCCGTATCCGGATGCAGATAAAATCTATGAATATGTTTATGCTCAGGAAAACTATCCATTCTTAGACAAATTAGAAAACTAAAAAATAATTTGCTGATTTGATGATAGATGATGTGCCCATACCATGTTCACTGTTCTTATCATCACATCATCATATTAACAAATTAACACAATAAATTATGGCAGAAGTAATTACGATGCCCCGCCTTTCCGACACTATGACGGAAGGTAAAGTGGCGAAATGGCATAAAAAAGTAGGAGATCAGGTAAAAGAAGGAGATATTTTAGCCGAAATTGAAACAGATAAAGCTGTTCAGGATTTCGAATCTGAAATAAACGGAACTCTTTTATACGTAGGTGTAGAAGAAGGCGCTGCTGCTGCTGTAGACTCTGTTTTAGCGATTATAGGAAATGAAGGGGAAGATATTTCAGGATTAACCGGTGGAGCTGCTGCTCCTGCTGCAGTTGGTTCTGAAGAGAAAAAATCTGAAGAAGAATCCAAAACAGAAAATAATGCTACCAGCGTTGAGCAGACTACTGCTGAAGTTCCTGCCGGTGTAGAAATTATTACCATGCCAAGACTTTCTGATACAATGACAGAAGGTAAAGTAGCAAAATGGCACAAAAACGTAGGCGATACAGTAAAAGAAGGAGATCTTCTTGCTGAGATCGAAACAGATAAAGCCGTTCAGGATTTTGAATCTGAATTCAACGGTGTATTATTGAAGCAAGGTGTAGAAGAAGGGGGTGCGGCTCCAGTAGATTCAGTTTTAGCGATTATTGGTCCTGAAGGAACAGATATTTCTGCGGTAGGTGCTCCAAAAGCAGCTGCTCAAACCTCTGAAAAACCTGCTGAACAAAAACCTGAAGCTAAGACAGAAGAAAAGGCGGCTGCGGCTGTAAGTTCTTCCTCTTCTGACAGAGTAGCGATTTCTCCGTTGGCTAAGAAAATGGCTCAGGACAAAGGTGTTGATATCAACAGCGTGAATGGTTCAGGAGAAAACGGAAGAATTGTTAAAAAAGATATTGAAAATTATCAGCCATCTGCTCAGGCACAGGCTCAGCCTTCAGTTTCTGCTCCGGCAGCAGCTCAGGTTGCATTGAGCTTCGTACAGGGTGAAGATACAGAGACTCCTAATTCTCAGGTAAGAAATATTATTGCAAAACGTCTTGCTGAAAGTAAATTCTCTGCTCCACACTACTATCTGATGGTAGAGATCAATATGGATAAAGCGATTGAGGCCAGAAAAGAAATCAACTCTTTACCGGATACTAAAATTTCTTTCAACGATATGATCATCAAGGCGACTGCTGTTGCTTTAAGAAAACACCCTCAGGTGAATTCAAGCTGGGCGGCAGACAAGATCATCCACAGAGGAAATATCAACGTGGGTGTAGCAGTGGCTATTCCTGACGGATTAGTGGTTCCTGTACTTAAAAATACAGATCAGATGAACTATACTCAGATTTCTGCAGCGGTGAAAGATATGGCTTCAAGAGCGAAAAGCAAAGGTCTTAAAGCTAATGAAATGGAAGGTTCTACATTCTCGATTTCAAATCTGGGGATGTTTGGAATCGAAACATTTACAAGTATCATCAACCAGCCGAATTCTGCGATCCTTTCAGTAGGTGCGATCATTGAAAAACCGATTGTTAAAGACGGACAGATCGTAGTAGGAAATATCATGAAGCTTTCATTGGCATGTGACCACAGAGTGGTGGACGGTGCTACGGGAGCTCAGTTCTTGCAGACTTTAAAAACATATCTGGAAAGTCCTTTAACTTTGTTACTGTAACATTCTCAGATTGTAAAATATTAAAACCTCTCGCTTCGAGAGGTTTTTTGTTTTAATACGGGTTCATTTAACCCGTTTTTCTGTAAAACTAATTTTATTTCAAAATCTCATTTTACTATTTGATTTTTTTGTTATTCAAATAATGATAAGTTTTTATTTCTTAGTTGTAATAATATTCAAAAATATATAAAGTTTCTGCTTTTCAAAATATCTTTTTATGTAATCTTTTTCTTTAAAAAAGTTGTGGAGATTTGAGTTTTATGGCTGAACTTTAAAATCAAATTAGTACTTTTGGGTTATGATTAAAGCGAGTAATATCCATAAGTCTTATGGGAATTTAGAAGTATTGAAGGGAGTGGATATCCATATCAAAATGGGTGAAGTTGTTTCTATTGTAGGCGAATCCGGAGCGGGAAAGTCTACATTGCTTCAGATCCTCGGAACTTTAGATCTTCCAAGCAATTCCAATAAGTATAATACGGAGATAAGTATTGCGGGAGAATCTTTTATCAATATGAATGATAAACAGCTTTCAAAATTCAGGAATCAGAATATTGGTTTTGTATTTCAGTTTCATCAGCTACTTCCGGAATTTACAGCTTTAGAAAATGTGTTGCTCCCTACGAAAATAGGAGGGGCTAACGAAAAAGAGGCTTTAGATAAAGCATATGCTTTATTTGAAGACCTTAAGATAGAACAGAGACTGAATCATAAGCCTAATCAACTATCAGGAGGAGAAGCACAAAGGGTTGCTGTAGCAAGAGCTTTGATCAATTCTCCGAAAATTATTTTTGCAGATGAGCCTACAGGAAACCTGGATTCTAAGAATGCCGATGATCTTCACCGGTTATTTTTTGATTTGAGAGATAAATATAATCAAACCTTTGTGATTGTGACTCACAACCCTAATCTTGCAGAAATTACAGACCGAAAGCTGGTTATGAAAGATGGTATGATCGTCGAATAAAAATCCTTTAACCCTGATGAAAAAGTTTATTTTCCTGTTTCTTTTTATTATTTCCTGCATTAAAGCAGAGTCTCAGGAAAATAATGTATCCGAGGTCCTTCCGGCAGCAAAGGTTGTGGAGATTAAAAACTTCGTAAAGGGGAAAGATTATAATCAGGATCTGGCTATATTTATTAACTTTAAAACCTATTCAGGAAAATATAGATACTTTGTTTACGATCTTAAAAATGATAAAATACTTCAAAAAGCTATCGTTTCTCATGGTTCAGGATCTGTAATTAGGAATTCAGAAGCTCTTAAATTCAGCAATACGGAAGGTTCTTACCAGTCTTCACTCGGGAAATATGCAATATTAGGGAGCTATAGCGGTAAATTTGGAAAAGCGTATCGGCTAAATGGCCTTGATTCTACTAATAGCAATGCCATGCAGCGGGCGATAGTACTGCATTCTTTAGGATGTGTTCCGGATCAGGAAGGTCAAAGTCCAGCCTGTTTAAGTTTAGGGTGCCCAATGCTTTCTTTGAAGGCGTTGACCCAGAGTGCAAAATATCTTGACGAATCTAAAAAACCTGTAATTTTATATGCATTTTATTAAATTCATTCATATCATTTAAAGTTTATAATCAGTAATTTATAAACACGACCCTAGCCTCTAATTTCTAATCTCTAACTTCTAATTAAAAAAAATGACTATAAAATTCCTTGCTGAAGACGACAGACCCAGAGAGAAGTTTTTGCTGAAAGGTAAGAATTCACTTTCTGATTCCGAACTTCTGGCTATTATCATGGGAAGCGGAAGCAGAGATGAGAGTGCGCTGGAACTGGCAAGAAAGATTCTTGCATCTGTCAATAACAACTGGCATCAGCTAAGTCTCCTTTCCAGCAAGGATCTGATGAAATTTAAAGGAGTAGGTGAGGTAAAGGCCATTTCTATCATTGCAGCATTAGAAATTGGAAAAAGAAGATCTGTTCAGGAAATCCCATACAGGCCTATCATTTCAAACAGCAGTGATGCTTATCTGATTCTTAAAAATCATCTAACAGATTTAAGAACTGAAGAATTTTGGGCTGTATTTCTAAATCAGAGCAATAAAGTAGTTCATATCTCAAAATTGACACAGGGAGGAATAAGCCAGTCGATTGTAGATGTAAGAATTTTATTTAAAACGGCTTTGGATCATTTCTCAACAGGGATTATTATTGCCCACAATCATCCGTCGGGAAGTTTAAAACCAAGCACAGAAGATCTCAGCATAACGCAAAAAATAAAAGAAGCCGGAAATACTTTAAGCATTCAGCTTTTAGACCATATTATTATTACACAGGATACCTACTGTAGTTTCTCAGATGAAGGATTATTATGATTAGAGGAGTGAAATACAACCAGATAGATTTTGAAAAATATACAGAATGTTTGGAGAATTCAATACAAAGGAAATATTCAGCATCACAGACTTTCTTAGATATAACGGCTGACAAGAAATGGGATCTTCTGGTGTACAATGATTACGAAGCAGTGATGCCTGTCCCCTTTATCTATAAAAACGGAATTAAAATCGTTCATAATCCGTTGATGTGTCAGCAATTGGGCGTGTTTTCAGTTAAGGATAATCCAAAAATAAATGAGAAGTTCCTCAGTTTTCTACAGAAAAACTATCTGATCAGAGTCTATTATTTTAATGAGAACAATAGTTTTGAGACAAAATTGAACTCTAAAAAGAATTTTATCTTGTATTCTGATGATTATTCTAATGTTTTTGCTAAATATTCCCCCAAGAGAAAAAGAAAATTAAGACTGAATGATGAAGTTATTGAAAATTCGGATATCAAAGAAGTTAGTTATCAGGAAGCAAAGGATTTTATAGAACAGCATGTGATAGGGCTTGATAAAGAACATGATTCAATAGAATTACTGAAAAGTCTTGAAGCATTTTACTCACTCAAACATCTGAAATTCTTAGCTTTCTATTATCATCAGCAGATTACGAATATGATTGCTACCTATTCGGATTATGATACAATTGCTCTTTTAGGAAATTTCAATAACAGAAAATATATTAAAATAGCCGGAGCATCAGTACTTATCGATTATTTAATCAAAGAAAATATAGCCAATTATAATTTTGATTTTGAAGGAGGAAACCTCCCTAGTATTGAAGAATTTTTTCGGGGATTCAGGCCTGAACTCAGACCGTATGCAGTCATTGAAAATTCAAAAGAAACATTGATCAAAAAATATGCATCATTTATTTTGAGAGGGAAAATTTTAGGATAATTATCTTATAGAATTTATTATTTAGAACGGTTTTAATTAGATATTATTTGTTACCTTTATCAAGTATTTATCACTAATATTTCAGCTATGCTAAAGCAGATCCGTCAATATAAACTTCCTTATGTCATCTATAATTTTTTTAATAAGAAAAAATTACAGCACAATATTCCTTTATATAAAAAGTACGGTATTAGTAAAAATTACTTTTCCAGCATTTCCAGTTCTGATTTTGCCCATCTTCCGGCTTCGGAAAGAACTATTGGTCAAGAGAAGCTTACCCATACAGATTTTTTCAAGGAACTATCAGATGAAAATAAAGAAAGTGCGCTGAAGTATGATGATAACGGTTATATGATTTTAAGGAATTTTATCAGTGAAGATGATGCCGACAGGATCAACAGTGAAATTGAGACACTGATGGAAAATGGTACCCTGAAATTCATTTATGGAGGAAAACTTATGTTTGCTATTCATCATTCTGAAATCATTAAAAGTATTGGAAGTGATAAGAAGCTTCTGGATTTTCTATCTGTACTTTTAGATGGTAAAGCCAAGCTTTTTCAGAGTATCAATTTTATTAATGGCAGTCAGCAAAAGACCCATTCCGATAGTATTCACATGACGACTTATCCGTTGGGCGGACTTCTTGGAGTATGGATTGCTCTGGAAGATGTGGATGAAACTAATGGTGCCCTTCATTATATTCCGGGAAGTCACAAACTTCCTTATTTTCTTAATTCTGATTATGAAAATGAAGGAGATGCCATCCGAATTGGCAAAAAAAGCTACAGAGCTTATGAAGAATTTTTAGAAGATAAAGTCAAGGAATTAGGTCTGAAAAAAGAAATTTTTAAAGCTAAAAAAGGGGATATGCTGATATGGCATGCCAACATCCTTCATGGCGGCGAACCTCATACTGATAAGAACAGAACCAGAAAAAGCCTTGTGTATCACTTTTTTGATGAAAATAGTGTGTGTTATCATGAGGTTACCCAGAGACCTGCGCTTTTTGAACTTTGATGGAGTAAAGTTTCGAAGGTTTACACAGTCTTACTGAATAAAAAATCTTAATAATAACGGGCAATAGAATAGTTTTTTTACTTTTGCATTCTACTGAATCAACAAAATGTTCATGAAGCAAACTAAGACTATTCTTGTTTTTATATTTTCCCTCTATTTATGCCTGATATCATATTATCTGTATACTCATCAGTACTACAATGTTGATATAGAAGCCTATGTTGGGCTTATTTACAAAGCAGAATATCCTGAGATGAAAATAGAGGATATTCATAAAAAAGTTTATACAGAACTCAAAGGAACCAATCCGAAAATTTTTGGAATTACGCCTCAGGATGAGGAAATTGCAGTAGGTGAGAACACTTATTATAAAGTGCTATCAGAAAATCCCAAAGCCTATGAAGAGGAACTGCAGCTTTTTTCAGTAAAGCCCTTTTATAATTTTGTCAACTGGATGTTTTTTAAACTGGGCTTCAAAGCTCCAGTCGCTGTATCTTTAACTTCCATCCTTTCTTTTGTTGCCATTTTGGTTTTAATATTCAGCTTTCTGATTCAGATTTTGAAGAATTATCCGTTGGCTTTTATCTTAACGGTTTTAATTTCTTTATTCAAACCTCTTCTGGAGGCCAGCAGACATGCTTCAGCAGACAGTTTGTCGTGTTTTTTACTATTGTTGAGCTTTTATACTTTTGTGGTGAAAAAAAATCATCTTTGGACTACGGTTTTTGCAATGCTC
Source organism: Chryseobacterium sp. OV279 (assembly GCF_900128945.1). Classification (GTDB taxonomy): domain Bacteria; phylum Bacteroidota; class Bacteroidia; order Flavobacteriales; family Weeksellaceae; genus Chryseobacterium. Next base: position 392,535 of record NZ_FQUD01000003.1, read on the forward strand.
TGTATTTTGACAAGACCCGAATATTTTATTCTATATTCATTTCTTTATATTTTAATTTATTTTTACAGAAACAATCTTCAGCTTAGCCGCTCGAAACTATTGATGTCTTATGGATATATTTTTCTTTCTTTCTTTTTGATTCAGTATTTTAACCAGATTTCCTGGTCTACCTTGGTGATGAATCAGTTTACAAAAGTTCAGATTTATCCTATATCAGATCCGGATCCGTTTTACTTTCCGGATTATCTGAATTATGTTAAGAAAGTAATAATGCTGGATTTTAATGGCTCGTATTTTCCAATTTTATTGTTATTTATTGTGATCATTCTGGCTAATAAATTTTCGGTGAATAGTAGGAGAAGCTGGTTGCAGTCTTTGTTCTTTGCAACTATTTATGTTTCTGTTTTCTTTAGATTTTTGATTTTTCCGAGTTTGGCCAACAGAATGATGATCGGTTTTTATCTCGTCATTATACTATCCCTGATTTATATTCAAAATTCTAAGACCGATATATTCAAAAACTCTTTAGAAGCCGGAAAATAATTAGTAATTTTGCGGTCTAAAATTATGGGTAGTTTTTCAGGATATTTACCGTATGCTTTTGCATTGATTATCGCAATTCCTTTTCTGGTTTTGCTGAGACAATTTGTACACTCGTACATCACCCTTAAGAATCAGGAGATCAAACTGCTTTCTGTAAAATCGAATGCTGAAAACAAGGCCCATTCTTATGAAAGAATGACTTTGTTTCTGGAAAGGATGAAACCTTCAAACCTGATTCAGAAGTTTGATAAGGGGCTGGCTCCGAATGAATTCATCTTTTTGACCGAAAAAACCATCAATGATGAGTTTGAATACAATACTTCACAACAGCTGTATGTTACGAAAAATTCATGGAAGAATATCGTAGATTCCAAAAATGCTTTGATAGATTTACTTCACAAAACCTATGACGGGCTGAATGCGAATGCAGATCTTGAAGAATTCAAAACCATTTTCATCATGAACTATATGGAAGGGGATGATTATATCGCTGCTACCATAGAAGACCTTAGAAGAGAAATTTTAATTATAACTTAAAAAATAACAGATAAATAATGATTCCAAATTTTAAAGCACATCCATGGCACGGGGTTTCTGCAGGAGAAGATGCGCCAAATGTTGTCAATGTATTCGTGGAAATCGTTCCTTCAGATACAATTAAATATGAAGTAGATAAAGAAACAGGATTTTTAAAGGTAGACAGACCTCAGAAATTTTCTAATATTATTCCCGCTTTATATGGGTTTGTTCCAAGAACATACTGCCACAATGAAGTAATGAAACTGGCTGTAGAAGCTGGAGCAGATGATGTAACGGAAGGTGATCATGACCCGCTTGATATTTGTGTATTAAGCTCTCACAATATTCATTCAGGAGGATTATTAATGGAAGCTATTCCAATCGGTGGATTCAAAATGATCGATGGAGGTGAAGCAGATGATAAAATCGTTGCCGTAATGATTGGTGACCACGCTTTCGGGCATTTCAGAGATATCGCTGAACTTCCTGAAGCTGAAGTGAAGAGATTAATGCACTACTTCTTAACGTATAAAAACTTACCGGATGAACCTGCAAAATGTAGAATTCATGAGGTATACGGAGCTGAGCACGCTAAAAAAGTGATCAAAGCTTCTCAAAAAGATTACGCAGAAAAATTCGGAGGCTAGAATACAGCATTCCAAAATCATAAAAAAGGCAGGTGAATTTTCATCTGCCTTTTTATTTGTGTAAATAACTCGTTTTCCAATGAGAACAGAAGCTATTGTATTGATTTTTCAAAAACGTATTTCCCCTTTTTTCCATAGTTTACATCATAAGAAATACAAGAAAGATTAAATAAATTAATGCTTTTATAAAATTACCTTTTGATCGTGTTTTAAATTTTCGAAAAAATATATTATAGAACAAGACTTAATAAAACAATGGATTTTTTGTTATATTTATAAAACTAATTACTTTTTATTAATATTAAAATAATAAACTATGGATTTGTTCTATTTAGTTCCGGTCTTCGGCGTTGTCGCCTTGTTGTATACTTTCCTGCAGAGTAACTGGGTAAGTAAACAGAATGCCGGAAACGAGAAAATGAAAATAATCAGCGGACATATCGCTGACGGTGCCATGGCCTTTCTAAAGGCTGAGTACAAGATTTTAACCTATTTCGTAGTGGTAGTCGCCATTTTACTGGCTGTGATGGGATCTACGAATTCCAATTCTCACTGGAGTATCGGGCTTGCCTTTGCTATTGGAGCTGTATTTTCCGCTCTGGCAGGCTTCATTGGAATGAAGATCGCGACTAAAGCGAATGTAAGAACGGCAGAAGCCGCAAGAACTTCACTTTCAAAAGCATTAAAGGTTTCCTTTACAGGAGGTTCTGTAATGGGAATGGGGGTTGCCGGACTGGCAGTTCTTGGCTTGGGAGCTCTCTTTCTGATCATTAAACAGATCTTTGCTCCTGATTCTACAGTAGATTCCCACGAAATGGAAAAGACGATTGAAATTCTTACTGGATTTTCTCTGGGAGCAGAATCGATTGCTCTTTTTGCCAGAGTGGGCGGAGGTATTTATACTAAAGCTGCCGACGTAGGTGCCGACCTGGTAGGAAAAGTAGAAGCGGGAATTCCTGAAGATGATCCTAGAAATCCAGCGACGATTGCTGATAACGTAGGTGATAACGTAGGAGATGTAGCAGGAATGGGAGCCGATTTATTTGGTTCGTATGTAGCTACTGTTTTAGCAACGATGGTTTTGGGAAGAGAAACAATGTCCGATGATGCTTTCGGAGGTTTTGCACCGATTCTTCTTCCGATGCTTATTGCAGGAACTGGGATTATTTTTTCCATGATAGGAACTTTATTTGTAAGAATCAATGAGAATGATGGCTTATCCACTTCAAGCGTACAGAATGCCCTGAATTTGGGGAACTGGGGAAGTATCGTGATCACGGCTATCTCTTCCTATTTCCTGGTGAATTACCTTCTTCCTGAAAAAATGACTCTCAGGGAACATGAGTTTACCAAGATGGGAGTTTTCGGAGCTATTATGGTAGGACTTGTTGTAGGTACTTTAATGAGTATCATCACAGAATATTATACAGCCATGGGTAAAAGGCCGGTTTCCAGTATTGTGAGACAGTCTTCTACAGGCCATGCCACCAATATTATCGGAGGTCTTGCCGTTGGAATGGAATCTACATTACTTCCCATTCTTGTGCTGGCAGGCGGTATTTACGGATCCTATTTATGTGCCGGACTTTACGGAGTAGCTATTGCTGCAGCCGGAATGATGGCTACGACTGCGATGCAGCTTGCGATTGATGCTTTCGGGCCTATTGCGGATAATGCAGGGGGAATTGCTGAAATGAGCGAGCTTCCAAAAGAAGTCCGTGAAAAAACAGATATCCTGGATGCCGTTGGAAACACGACAGCAGCCAGTGGAAAAGGATTTGCCATTGCTTCCGCAGCTTTGACTGCATTGGCTCTATTTGCAGCCTTTGTAGGAATTGCGGGTATTGACGGCATTGATATTTACAGAGCTGATGTTCTGGCTGGATTGTTTGTCGGAGGAATGATCCCATTCATTTTCTCATCACTTGCGATTACGGCAGTGGGACAGGCAGCAATGGCTATGGTGGAAGAAGTAAGAAGGCAGTTCCGCGAAATTCCGGGGATTCTGGAAGGAAAGGCACAGCCTGAATACGAAAAATGTGTAGCTATTTCCACAGATGCATCCATCAGAAAAATGATGCTTCCGGGAGCTATTACTATTATTTCACCTCTTTTGGTTGGATTTATCTTCGGCCCTGAAGTATTGGGAGGATTCTTAGCCGGAGCTACCGTTTGTGGTGTTCTGATGGGAATGTTCCAGAATAATGCGGGTGGTGCCTGGGATAATGCTAAAAAATCATTTGAAAAAGGAGTGGATATCAACGGTCAAACGTATTATAAAGGTTCAGAGCCTCATAAAGCTTCCGTAACGGGAGATACAGTTGGAGATCCGTTTAAAGATACTTCAGGACCATCCATGAACATCCTGATCAAACTGATGTCTATCGTTTCACTGGTGATTGCACCGACATTAGCGGTCATTCATAAAGATAAAATTGAAGCGAACAGAAAAGCTAAACTGGAGAGCTTGACAAGAGCAACCACTGGCAGCTCAAAGATAAGTCATGCACAGCTTGAAACGGTTACTCCTTCTCCAACGGAGATTAAAGGACATCTGAACGAAAACGGAGATTTTGTATATGAAACCGGAAATATTCAGGAGATTAAACTGAAAGGTGGGAAAATAATTACATTGGGAGAAGGAAGCAGGCTGTTTCAATTGTATAAAGCGGTACAGCAAAAAGATCAGACGATCATCGATCCTAATAACTGGTATACTGTTGAAAATCTATACTTCCAGACCGGATCCAGTGATCTGAAGACTGGTTCAGAACTACAGTTAAATAATCTTGCTGAAATTCTAAATGCCTATCCTAACCTAAAAATAAAACTAGGCGGGTATACAGATAATACTGGAAATGAAGAAAGCAATCAGAAACTATCCAATCTGAGAGCTCAAACGGCTAAACTAAAGTTGCTTGAATTGGGTATTCCTTCAGACAGAGTAGAGGCAGAAGGCTACGGTTCTCAGCATCCTGTTTGTGAAGCAAATGATACCGATGAATGTAAAGCTAAAAACAGAAGAATTGATGTAAGAGTTCTTGCTCTTTAAAATCAAAAAATAATTAATTAAACACACAAAGCACCGCCTGGAATCAGGCGGTGCTTTTTTATGGATAACGACTTTAGATTTAAAATAAAAATTATCCACAATCATCTGGGAAATCCGTGTATTTTGTGGGAAAAAATACCAACCACATAAGTGACAAAAGCTTTTTATAATCATTTAAGAGTATATTTAAAGTTTAAATCTTAATGCAAAAAAAAACACTTAAGTTGGTAAAAAATCAAAGATTTTTATAATACTGTAAAATACCCACAGTCATCTGTGTCAATCTGTGAAATCAGTGGTTAAAAAAATACAGCCCGATTGTCATCATGATACATTTCGAATTAATGTTTGTCTAAAGGTGTTTTTGCAAATGCTCCAAAGCCTGAATAATCACTTCATCTTTTTTCGCGAAGCTGAAACGGATGTAATCTGAGTCCTGTCTGGAATTATAAAACGCAGAAAGCGGCAGGCAAGCCGTTTTTTTCTCCACGGTCAGCCATTTCGAAAATTCCACATCCGTCATTGTTTTGGAAACATTTCTGAAATTAACCACCTGAAAAACACTTCCTTCAGCCTTTTTTGTGGCTTCTAAAGGCGTAAAGGCAATCATTTCATTAAAAATATCTCTTTTACCCTGCATAATCCGGCGGTTTTCAGAAGAATCAAATACTTCAAGGTATCGTGCAAGAGCATACTGGGCAGGTGCATTGGCGCTGTAAGAAATATACTGCTGATGACATCTGAATCTTGCCGTGAGATCTTCAGAAGCGAGCAGATAACTCACCTTCCAGCCGGAAGTGTGAAACATTTTCCCGAAAGAAAAAATACAGAAAGTCCTGTTTTTCAGTTCAGGATGAAGAAAAGAACTGTAATGTTCAACCCCGTCATAACAATACGTATCGTAGATTTCTTCCGAAATGAGATAGATTTCCTGATGCTTGATTAATTCATACAGCTGATTCCAGTCACTTTGCGTCCAGATGGTTCCTGTAGGATTTTGAGGCGAATTGACGATGATGGCTTTTGTTTTTTCAGAAATGCAGAGTTGAAATTTTTCCCAGTTAATGGTAAAATCATGGTCAAGGTCATAGTAGACGGGAACACCGCCGTTTAAGACTACAGAAGGTCCGTATGTGTAATAGGAAGGTTGAATAATGATCACTTCATCTCCCTGATTTAAAACAGATTTAAGGGCGGTATGTAAAGCAAAAGTTGCGCAGGGAATGATGGTCACCTCATTTTCTTTCAGATGAACACTGTTTACTCTGGCAGCATTGAATGTAATAATATTTTTAATGAGCAAAGGATTTCCCGCAAGCGGCTCATATTGATGGCATTGATGGTCTGCAGCTTCTATCAGAAATGTTTTCAGCCGGCTGTCGATATCAAAATCGGGAAGCCCTAGAGAAAGGTCGAAGCTGTTATTTCTGGACGCAAGTTCAGACATTTCCGTGAAAAACGAATAATGAGTGAATCCGTAAATTCTTTCCATCTATTTTGCATTTATATCAAATATAAGAAAAATAGACATTCATTAAATTGAATCATAAAAATATATTGTTTTCTTTAATGAATCTTTATTCAACTGTGTTTTTACTTTTGAAAATTTTGATTTTTTTTATCTTTATCCAATTATTAAATTTTAAATAAGCGACAACGCAATGAAAAAAAGTATTCTTCTATTTTCTTTTGGTTTCTGCACCATTCTAAGTGCACAGACTTCTCCTCCGGTGATTAAAAAGCCATTAACGACATCCAGCGGTCTGAAAATAAACTCAAGAAAGGGGACTCTCATTGAAAAGAAAATCTATAATCTGGCTAAATTCAAAACCCTGGATATTCAGAAAATAGTTACTAAAGACATGTCTGATCAGACTGCAGAAAGTGTTCTTGGAATTATCTACGAATATGAAACTTTTGACAATACTTCAAAGAAAACATTAACCATTGAAAAAGCAGAACTTTCTAAACTGATTCAGTCTCTTCAAACCTTAGAACAAAAAGAAAATGAAGGTAAACCTGATCAGGAAGTAAAGTATAAGTTTCTGACCCTGAATAATATTGAATTTGGAGGGATCTATAATGAGAAGCTGAAAAGCTGGATCAATTATATAAAAATACCGTCCACACTGTATAACCAGAGTTTAAACGAATTCAGTAAAGATGAATTGAAAGAACTGATTAAAATTTTGAAAAACGCAGAACAGAATCTGTGATCAATTGGTGATCCAGACGATCAATAAACATAAACCGTCGTTATATAGCGCTTGGGGTTCAATAAAAATTTGTTATTTTTAAGAAAATTATTATCATATGAAAAAAATACTTATCCCGTTGTTGGGTCTGGCGTTGGTAGTCAGCTGCGGAACAGCGAAAACTTCTGAAGGAGCCTCAGCACAGTCTACATCTGTAGCAAAAGCGGATAAAGCGTTTCTGTCTGCCTATAAGACCATTAAGGCTGATGAACTAAAGAAAAACTTATATGTGATTGCTTCTGACGAAATGGAAGGAAGAGATACAGGAAGTCCGGGACAAAAGAAAGCGGGTGAGTATATGATCAATTATTATAAAAGCTTAGGAATTAATCCTCCAAAGGCATTAGTATCCTATTATCAGAAGGTTCCTGCTGAATTTATGAAAAAAAGAGGCGGCGGAAATCTTCCTGATTCCGAAAATATCCTGGCTTTCATCGAAGGAAGCGAAAAACCTGAAGAAATAGTGGTTATTTCTGCGCATTATGATCACGTGGGAACCAAAAATGGAGTAGTCTACAACGGAGCCGATGATGATGGCAGCGGTACCGTAGCGGTAATGCAGATTGCAAAGGCTTTTCAGGAGGCTAAAAAGGCAGGAAAAGGACCGAAAAGATCTATTCTTTTCCTTCACGTAACAGGAGAGGAGCACGGTTTGTTTGGATCTGAATTTTACATCAGCAATCCAGTATTTCCACTTGCCAATACGGTGGTAGATCTGAATATTGACATGATAGGCCGTGATGATGCCGAAAACAGAGGGAAACAGTACGTCTATGTAATTGGTTCAGAAATGTTGAGTTCCCAGCTAAAAGTGATCAATGAGGCTGCAAACAAGAAGACCAATAATTTAGAACTCAATTATAAATATGACGATCCGGCAGATCCGGAACAACTTTACTATCGTTCAGACCACTATAATTTTGCTAAAAACAATGTACCGGTAGCCTTTTTCTTCGATGGTATCCATGAAGATTATCATAAACCGACAGATGATCCTGAGAAAATTGACTATCCTTTGCTTGAGAAAAGAGCACAGCTTGTTTTTGCTACAGCCTGGGAAATTGCCAACAGAGCAGAGAGAATTGTAGTGGATAAGAAATAAAATACTTTGTTGGATCAGCGCAAAGGTGCAATATAAGTTGCTTTAAATTAAAGTGTGTAAATGTATTTAAATCATTGATTTAGATAATTTAAAGTATTTTTCAGCAGTATGTATTTTATCGGAGATAAAATCATTGCGCCTTTGCGCTGACCAACATTATCCGTCCAATATTCAAACTTATATTCAATAGGAGCGGGCTTTAGCCCGTTTTATAAAAATAGTTAATAACCATTGGCTTTAGCCAAAATTGTAATAAATCCATAATAGATTTTAATTCAAATGAAAACAGCAATCCGTGAAGCAAGACCGGAAGACATTCCACAGATCCAGACCGTCAGAAACTCGGTAAAAGAGAATATGCTTTCCGACCCTGCATTGGTTACTGATGCAGACTGTAAAGAATTTCTGTTCGAAAGAGGAAAAGGCTGGGTATGTGAAATTGAATCTCAGATTGTAGGTTTCTCCATTGTGGACCTGAAAGAAAACAATATCTGGGCACTTTTTATGCACCCTGATTTTGAAAACCTTGGTATCGGAAGAAAGCTTCATGACATTATGCTGGATTGGTACTTTGAACAGACTCAGAAAGATGTCTGGCTGGGAACAGATCCGGGAACCAGAGCTGAAACATTCTACAGAAAATCAGGTTGGCTGGAAGCAGGAACCCATGGCAATGAAATCAAATTTGAAATGACTTTTAACAACTGGAAAAACAGAAGATAATGTCACAGAGCGTAAAATCGATCAGACCGTTTATCGGAGCTGAAAATTTTGAAGTCAGCAGGCATTTTTATCAGGATTTGGGATTTGAGGAAGTGATTCTTGAGCCTAAATTGTCCTTATTTAAAAGAGAGCAAACAGGTTTCTATCTTCAGGATTATTATGCTAAAGATTGGGTAGACAATACGATGATCTTTATGGAAGTTGACAATACAGATGAGTTCTGGAAGGAACTCGTTTCTTTAAACCTTACCGAAAAATATGAAAGAGTCAGACTTACACCTGTGAGGACCATGGAGTGGGGAAAGGAATGCTTTGTGCATGATCCGTCTGGGATTTTGTGGCATTTCGGTGAATTTTTTTAATGACGAAAAGGAAATATGATTTACGCTTTTGATACTTATTATTATGACGATTATGCGAACACCGTATGTATCGCGTTTGAAAACTGGACTTCTGAGAACGAATCCAATATTTTTACTGAAAAAACAGACATCACCTCTGCTTACGAGAGTGGTGCATTTTACAAAAGGGAATTACCTTGCATATTAAGTTTACTGAAGACGATCGAATTGAAAGAAAGCGATCTTATTATTGTGGATGGCTATGTTACTCTTGATAATGACGGGAAAATTGGATTGGGAGGCTATCTGTATGAAGCTTTGGACCAGAAATATCCAATTATCGGAATTGCGAAGAATGAATTTGCCGCACCGGATTCTCAAAGAAGAAATGTTTTAAGAGGAGAAAGTAAAACTCCGCTGTTTCTTACAGCAATGGGAGCCAATGTAGATGAAATACTGCCTAAGGTTGAACAAATGCATGGTGCCTACCGAATGCCAACACTGTTGAAAAAGCTGGATCAACTGTCCAGAACGTAATCATTTTCACAAATCTACTTATCAAATTCAAATATAAACAGCAAGATCATTTCTTTGATCGTTGTTATAATTGTTAGATTTTCAACAGATTAATCTATTATCTCTTTTTCGTTTTTAAATTATTCTGTAAAAGGTGACAAATGTCATTCGCTTCTTATTTTTATCGATTCTAAATAAATATAAATTTGTCTCAAGAAAATAAAGGAATAAATGAAGAAACTATCTACTCTTTCTGCCGTAATGTTCTATATGATGATGAATGCGCAGTATTGTACTCCGGCATTTCAATATGGAGCCGACAGCAACATGATCACCAACGTGAGTTTTGGAAACATCAATAATACATCCCCTTCTCAGTCCGGAAGTACACAGGCTTATGAAAGTTTCACTTCACTGTCTACAGATATTAAGGCTGGAAACACGTATCAGATTTCTGTAAAAGGACCTTCCAGTACGTTCCCAAGTGATGTTGTGGTTTTTATTGATTTTAATAATAACGGTAGTTTTGATGATGCAGGTGAAAGTTTTACTATCGGAAGACTTGGTGCAGCTAATCCATTCAATGCAATGACCATCACAGGAACGATTGCAGTTCCTGCCAATGCAACACCTGGAGCTACAAGGATGAGAGTTCTTAAAAATACGAATACCGCAGCCTATTCTAATCCAAATGCAGCGAATTCAATTAATACAGCCTGTGATAGCGGCTTAAGAGCAGGACAGACAGAAGATTATAGCGTCAATATATTGGCTTCCAACCTGGCAACCTCTGAGGTAACCAAGAAATCTTCTGCAAAAATATATCCAAATCCTACATCAGCCTCTCTGACTGTGAAAACTGAAGAAGGGCTGGAAAAATACGAAGTATATAATTTGGCTGGACAGAAACTTACGGAAGGGACATCCGATGTTGTCAATATGGACAGCTTAGCTTCCGGAACTTATCTAATTAAGATCTACACCAGAGATAAAAAAAGCATCACTGAAAAGATCATTAAAAAATAGAAACACTTATCTAATCATATCCATATCAATTTTTGTTTTTTTAGACCGGCAGACCTATCTGCCGGTTTTCTTTTTTGTAAGAAACCAATAATATTTATGGGAAGTTAATGTGAGAATTAAAGTGATTAAGAATTTCAATAAAATTGGGGAGAGTTTCGGGCGGGCCATTCGGCCCGCCCGAAACCTCTATAATGGCCTGGAATCCAGTATTTCCAGTAAATCATGCTTCGAAAGCTTCTGAATACCAGTTCCATCGGTTTGCAGCAGGTTTTGAGCCAGTTCATTCTTCTTTTTCTGAAGGCTTAAGATTTTCTCTTCTACAGTATTCGAACAGATTAAACGGACAGCGATTACATTTTTGGTCTGCCCGATACGGTAACTTCGGTCAATTGCCTGATTTTCTGCTGCAGGATTCCACCACGGATCTACCAGATAAATATAATCTGCCTCGGTAAGATTTAAGCCTACACCGCCGGCTTTTAAACTGATCAGAAATACGCGGATTTCTTCATTTTCCTGAAAATTATTAACGGCCTTACCTCTGTGTTTCGTCTGTCCGGTAAGGTATTCAAACGGAATTTTTTTACGTTCAAGTTCTGCTTTAAGTAAATCCAGCATCTCTACGAATTGTGAGAATACTAATATTTTATGATCTTTAGATTTACTTTGGATCTGTTCCATCAGTATTTCTATTTTCACAGCATGTTCACCGGAGTATCCTTCTTTTAAAAGTAAGGGAGAATTACAGATCTGTCTGAGTCTGGTTAAGCCTGTCAGAACGTGCATACTGTTTTTATTCAGATCATCATCGTTTGCGGCGATAAATTCACGAAGTTCCTTTTCATAGGCATCATAGATTTTACGCTGTTCAGCATCCATTTCGCAGTAGATCACCATTTCGGTTTTTTCAGGGAGTTCTTTGGCAACCTGTTTCTTCGTTCTGCGGAGAATGAAAGGCCTTATTTTTTCCTGAAGTTCCTGAGCCCGTTTTCCGTATTCAAATTTATCGATAGGAATGGCGTAAATATCTTTGAAATACTGCTTGCTACCCAAAAGTCCCGGACAGGCAAAAGAAAGCTGACTGTAAAGATCGAAAGTATTATTTTCGATAGGAGTACCCGTAAGTACGATTCTGTTTCTCGATTGTAGAAGTCGTGCTGCTTTGTACCGTTCCGAATTGGGATTTTTAATGGTCTGTGATTCATCTAGGAATACATAATTGAAGCGAAAATTTTTCAGAAAACGGATATCCGAAAGCAGCATTCCGTAGCTGGTAAGCACCACTTCATACTCAGACATATGTTCCGATGCTTTTAGGCGGTCTGCTCCATAATGCGTCATCACTTTTATTGACGGCGCAAACTTTTTGATTTCTTCCTGCCAGTTGAAAAGCAGGGAAGTAGGAACAACCACAAGATGAGTCGTGTGTCCATGTTTTTCTCTTTGAGACAGGATAAATGCAATGATCTGCAGTGTTTTTCCAAGTCCCATATCGTCTGCCAGACAGCCTCCGAAATTGAATCCGTCTAAGAAGTCCAGCCAGTTCAGCCCATCGTGCTGATAATCTCTTAATACAGCATTTAATCCTTTAGGAACAGCTATTTGTGGAATATTTTTAACAGACGAGAACTGAAGCGAATAGGAATCAAGTTCTTCCTGCATTTCTTCGCTTAAAACTTCCTTCTCAAACAGCGAAGAGACTTCCGTGAAACTGATCTTTGGAATTTTAAGGTCTTCCGCATCAATTTCCCCAATTCTGAAAAATTCATTCATCCTGCCGATCCATTCTTCCGGAAGTAGACCAAGTGTGCCATCATCCAGCTGTACAAATTTGCTTCTGTTCCGGATGGCGCGGTGAAGCTGTTTTAAAGCGGCATCTTTCTGTCCGAAACTTACCTTAAGTTTGGCATTGAACCAGTCCAGTCCGCTGGTGATCTGAATATTGATTTTCGCTTTGTGCGAGTTGACTTTATTGTTTTTAAGCTCATTGAATCCCAGGATGATCACTCCTTCATTCCTCCACGTTTCAAAAGCATGCAGAAACCAGTTTTCATCCAGAAATTTATCTTTGTGTAGATAAAAATAATCATAGCCGTCCATTTGGCCTTCAAAATCGGGATGTTGTTTCATGATGAGAGACGTAAAGCGGGCTTCTTCAGCATCACTCCGGTCAATTTTAAAAATATTTCCGTTCTGGTCCGTACCGAAAAGCTGTTTTCTGGAATAGACCGGAACTTCAGCCTGACCATACTTCATGACGGGAGTAACAGCAATATAATTTCCCTGCTGGCGAAGATAAATGATCCGTTCATTCCTGTGTTTTTTTTCTTCAAGCTGTACTGGAGTTGCAGGTTGTATATAACTATAATTAATATGAATACGCTGCTCAAGTGAAGCCAGAACGTTCTGCATAAATGCTTCGTACTTTGAAGCATGAACAAGCAGGATTTCATTATTGGCTTTAAAAAATTTGATGACCCTCAACATATCCGGATCATCTACAAAACTGAAGGTATTCCGGCTGTACACAAAGTATTCATTCCTGATGATGACATTTTTAAATGGAATGGAAATATCATTGAATTCAAGTTCTCCGGTTACTTCATAGAAAGGCTCTTTTTTGAATACACTAAGCTGTAATTCGGCTTTTAAAACCTCAAGATGGACAGGAACAAGAGATTTCGCTGAAACAGTTTCCGAGAGTTCACGGTCGTGGTAATACGTTTCCAGCCTAAGTGGATTCTGAACAATCAGTTTAAGAGCTTCCAATTCTGCTGTATTGTAATCTTCGTTGTAATTATTCTGAAAAGCAGAAACAGCGGTATAAAATTTAATATGAAGCGGTTCTTCAGCCTTCCAGATCAGCTGCATGGCATCAATTGGATTGACAGGATTTTTGATCTTTCCCGTTTGCGTGGTTTCAGATTCCATCAGTGAAAAGTTGAGATGGCTGTAATAACGGTGTCTGCCGATCACCAGTATTTTTCTCTTTCCGTTTTCCTGCAATGCCAGCTCTTCAATCACAGAAGTGCGCTGGGGAAGGAGTTGCTGCTTGAAAACATCTTCATCGATGGGTAACATCTCTTTGATCTTAGGTTTTACTTCAATTTTACCCTCAGCATATTCCAATTCAAAATAAATGTCCAGATCAGATTCATTTTCTAATCCGTAGCTTTTCGCTTTGGCGATAAACAACTTCTTGCGAAGATAAGGTTCAAAAAAAGTCCTGAAATTTTTATCTTCTAAAATACAGTGAATGATTTCTGCCTGATGCTCACAAAGTTTATCTTTAGGATGCGTGCAGGTACAGGTAGTCACTATTGAACTCCCGATCTGACTGACAGAAACGTCTGGAAAATCCTGTAAAGGAGACCTTTTTGTGAAAATTCCATGGTTATTTTCAATGGCAGAAGGATAGATTCCGTGAAAGTCTCTGATCTCCAGAAATGCGCTGCCGGAGGTGTGTTTCAGAAGATCGTACACAGAAAGGTTCGTGAAGCTTGTATTTTCAAGAATATATGCTGCCATAAGCACGCGAATTTACAAAAAAGGATGACAAGATTTCATGGTATTCGTGATGAAGTGAAAAACCAGTGATAGAGAGCGGTTTAGCGAAAGTTGAAAGCCCATTGTATGCTTTGAATACCAATATAAATATTCAATTATAATTTATCATACGATTAATAGATATTTTATCGTTATTATTGTACAATATTTAAATTCATGAAAAATACGAAATGAATTTAAGAAGATTATAATTTTTTTTTAATGACAAGCAAGATTATAGGCGTCGGCAATTATATTCCGCCGGAAACAATTACAAATTTATTTTTTGACCAGCATCATTTTATTAATAAAAACGGAGAGTCATTAAAGGAAGCGAATGATATTATTGCCAGAAAGCTAAAGGAAATTACCGGCATCGAAGAAAGAAGGTACGCATCTGAGCATCAGGTGACCTCGGATCTGGGACTGATAGCAGCACAGAGAGCGATAGAAAACTCAAAAATAGATCCTGAAACATTGGATTATATCATATTTGCCCACAATTTTGGGGACGTGCGATTCGGTACCGTTCAGTCGGATAGTGTCCCGAGTCTGGCCTCAAGGGTAAAGCATCTGCTAAAAATCAAAAATAACTTTTGCGTGGCCTATGATGTTCTTTTCGGATGTCCGGGCTGGATTGAAGGGGTGATACAGGCCAATGCCTTCATCAAATCAGGTATTGCAAAACGCTGCCTGGTGATTGGGGCAGAAACACTTTCCAGAGTAGTAGATATCCACGACAGAGACAGTATGATCTATGCTGACGGAGCTGGAGCAGCTATTCTTGAAATCAGTGATGATAACAGCGGAATACAGTCTCACCTATCGGCTTCTTATACTTTAAACGAGAAAGACTTCCTGTTTTTCGGAAAATCATACAACAACGAAAGCTGTCCGGATACGAAGTACATCAAAATGGATGGCCGTAAGATCTACGAATTTGCGCTTGTGAATGTAGCGGATGCCATGAAAAAATGTATGGATGCCAGTGGATATTCTATAGATCAGCTTGATAAGATCATTATCCATCAGGCTAATGAAAAAATGGATGAAGCTATCGTAAAGCGTTTTTATCAGCTGTACGACCTTCCGATGCCAGAAAACATTATGCCGATGGTCATCAGTAAATTAGGGAACAGCAGTGTCGCTACCATTCCAACCTTGCTTACCATGATCTTAAACGGAGAACTTCCTTCCCACGAAATAAAAGAAGGTCAGGTAGTTCTGTTCGCTTCTGTAGGAGCGGGGATGAATATCAATTCATTCGTTTATAAATTTTAAATTACAACTTATCAGAGAGAATATATGATGATTACAATCATATTTTGATCTCCTATATTGAAATAAGGCTCAGATTATTAAAATCTGAGCCTTAATTTTTGAAAGGATGAAATTTCACCTTATTTATGTGAATTACTGAAGGTTATCCGCAATTTGGTTTCTTACGACTCTGTATGGGTGAATCCCCTGAAGAAATTGTGAGTCCGATTTTAATTTATAATTCGGGCCTACAAAATATGTTCTGGCATCCGCATCATTATAACCGGTATATTTTAACCAGGCTACACTGATTCCTGCAAATTCATTCTTTGAGATCTCCATGGTCGGGCTAAAATGGGTTGCTGTAGTGGCAGTGGCCGCCCAGGCCGGAGATTGGTTGAGAAGATGGCTCTGATGAAGTTTCGTATACCATGGCATCACCACAATATCAAGTCTTCCGGTTAAGATCAGGGTAGGTGCTTTTACCGTAAAGCTTACTGCTGCCGGTCCCGGTTCAATTGGAAGGGATCCAACGACTTTCAGCGCCGGATCGATCAGTTTCAAAGCAGTATCGGGAATACTTGAGGTCAAAAGTGAAGCTCCGCCACCTGCTGAATGCCCGGCTATAATCATTCTGGACATATCAATTTTCCCGTATAATGGAGATTGGGTATCCTTGTTCAGCTTTGATGCTTTTAAAGCCCCCAGGATGTGCATTTCCGGCAGTGTATTGATGAAATCTGAAGAAACTACCACCACAAAACCATGGCTTGCCCATAACTTTAGCATTTGTGCATAATTTCCCTCATTGGAAAGTATACCTCCAACAAAATTGACAACCGGAAGCTTATCCATATTGGCGATATTGGAAGGATAATAGACCGATGTCATAATGGGAGACCCGTTCCCAAAAGGAAAATTGTTGGTACATTGAATGGTATGATCCAGCACATTAATGGATTGAAGAACATCTACAATGATACCGCCCAGATTTCCACAGTCTCCGAGTACCGCATCTGTGCTCACCGCATAAGGGCCCATATTTCCGTATTGCTCATTGGCCTGGCCCGTAGCAGGGAAGAAATTGGATTTTGATGTCATCTGATTTTCACCAGCCAGATTATTTTCCGGTGAATTTTCTAATAGGTCATCACTGTTTTGACAGGATACCAGCGACAACGATGCCGCAAGTACAGAAAAGATCAATTTTTTCATAAGTTTATTGTTTAAATGGTTTTTTTCTTGATTATTTTGATTGATAAATATCTGTATTAAAGTTATTTAATTATTTTGTTAAGTTAATATTTTATCATTATTTAGTGATTTATATGAACAAAGAAAATGTTTTGAGCCATTTTATATCTGATCCAGTTTATTATTTTTTTAGAATACAGTTTTATTTTTTTTTTAACAGTACTTATTACAATGAAAAGAAAAGTGGAGTTAATATCTTTTCCAATGATTCTAAACGAAGCATTGGGAGTAAGTGATAACCGCTCACAGCTTTGTTTTACAGGGATTTATTGTTTCGTTTTGTCTGTTAAAATGAAGGTCTTACGGTCGTTAGATTCTGTTTTTTAAGCCAACTGGTTTGTGTTAAATTTAAAAACTGGCCTAGCAAGATGAGATTAAAATATTTTTTCTTTGATAGTGAATAAATTATCTGCTTAGAAGTCAGTTAGATTGATCAGATAGAGATTTTAATTAAACAGCCTATAAAATGTTAAGACCTTGGAATCTGGATCTGAAAATTGATGAAAAATATTTTCAGCTACCTGTTTATCAACAGATTGTTGAAACCGTTATAGACGCTGTACATTCCGGTAAACTGAAAAGAGGAAATGTTCTTCCCGGTACCAGAAAACTTGCAGATATGCTGCAGGTAAACAGAAATACAGTGATTGAAGCTTATAATCAATTGGAATACAAAGGTTGGGTGACTTCTAAACAGAGATCCGGAACATTTGTCTCCTTTAATCTTCCGCATATAGAAGCAAAAGAGGTTGTTACAGATCATGCCAAAAGTATTTCTGCCATTAATAAAATTGTTTTTGATCAGGGCCTTCCGGACACTAATCTGTCTCCCATGGAAGATATCATCCGGGAATACAAACTGGTCCTTAAAAAAATACAGAAACAGAAACTGCATACCTTCAACGATCCTGCAGGATACCGGAAGCTGAGAGTCGTCTTATCTCAAATGCTGAACCACCAGAGAAGAATCGCAGGAGATGAAAATAATATATGCATCACAAGAGGCAGCCAGATGGCTTTGTTTATGATTTCACAATGTTTGTTGAAAAGTGGTGACTGCGTTATTGTAGAACATCCGGGATACAGGCTTGCATGGGATGCATTTGAATATGCAGGAGCAAAGGTATTATTTGCAGAAGTAGATACAGACGGAATTGTTATTTCAGATATCAAAAAATATATTGAAATGGGGATGAATATAAAAGCAGTGTACGTGTCTCCGAATTCCCAGTTTCCCACGACAGCTATTTTAAGTGAACCAAGACGCAAAGAGCTGATTGAATTATCAAATGCCCATGACTTTTATATTATAGAGGATGATTATTGTACCGATATTAATTACAGCGAGAAGAGGCTTTTGCCTTTATGCAGTGATGAAAATTTAAAAAACTATATCTATGTAGGAACTTTCAGCAGGTCGGTAAGTCCCTTCTTAAAAATAGGATATGTTGCCAGCAGTCATACGCTGATCAAAAAGCTGGTGGCACTTAGGAGAATCATTGACATAAATGGTGATTCTATCATGGAAAGGGCATTTTTCAATTTAATAAGAGATGGGATTTATACCAAGCACTTAAAGAAATCTGTCCGGCATTACAAAAACAAGAGGGATTTTCTGGATGAGATTTTGAATAAATACCTCAATGGCAAAATAAGATATACCAAACCTGAACTGGGACTTGGTTATTGGATTACTCCTGTAAAACCCATGCGGGAAGAGTTTAACCGTTTTTTAAAAGATGAACTGGCCACCAGAGGAATAAGATCCATTATCAGCCATGATTATTATAAAAATGATGGTGAGGGAGTTCTTGTGAGTTTCGGTTCTGTATCTGAAAAGAATCTGGAAGAAGCCGTGAAGATTATGGCTGAGTATTTTTAAGTTTTGATTTTAAAACATTTTTACAAACAAATTATATTTTAAAACGGAAGGAAGCTGATCATCAGCTTCCTTCTTCTTTGAACTATGGAAAACTCACTAAACTGATGTACTGTATAATTTCTTCCATTTAGCAATCGTATTTCTGCTGAGCTTGAAGTGTCTGCATAGCTGACTGTTATTTAAATTATTGGATCGCTGATAATCTAATATTTTAATGATAGCCTCCTCATTGTACGATCTGTGCTTTTGGTTGAAAATTTCAGTTTCCCGACAACTTGTTTTGAATATGAGGTCATTAAGTAACAGAACATCAAGGGTGGTTAAATATCTTTTTTTCAGAATACGTACACATTCTTTATCATCCTGAAGTCCCTTTTTTATGAGTATATCCGTATATAATTTTTTATAATCCGGTATGGTTTTTTCCGTCGTTTTCAAATATGTGTTTTTTGTGTTATAAGGAAGTGTTGGAGGTAAAAGTATTACTACAAAGAAGAGCAATAGGCATCCTTGCCAATGATAGAAAGACCTTTCTAAATGCAGTGCCCAAATCTTAGCCCATGTTATACTTACTGATCCATTTATAGAGTGTGGTTTTTGGAATTTTATATTCCTCTATGATCTGTTTCTTGCTCTTTTCACCGGTCTGAACCAAATCCAGAATATAATCTATGATTTCTTTGGTGTAAATATTCTTTCTGAAGCGGGGAAGTGTTGTCTCGGCTTTGATCTGTTTAGTAGCCGGAGAATAGAGGATCAGATGTTGAGTATACATTCTGAAAAAATCATATTCCAGTAATTTGCACCATTTTAAAAGTAAATCCGAGTCCATGGACTTACTCTTGTATACTTTTTTAATGCTTGTTTCGGTACATTTAAAAAAATTGCAGAGCCGGGTCATGTCTATACCGGATTCCTGGACGCGTTTCTCGATTAATGAACCGATATGAATATTTTTTGACTCAAAAATCATGGATAGTATATTTTTTCATGTAAATAATACGATAGCCCAGAACTTTGCCGTTTCCACAGTACAAAAACATTTTTTTCCTGATCAGTCCCCAAAAATAGGAGGTTAAAATACACTCATGCTCTATAGACTGAGGGCTGATGATGATGGGTTGATTTAAAATATGTTCTGCTTCTGAAAGGGTCTTTCCTATCAGTATTTCATAGCTGTTGAGTTCTATCACCAGTTTCACATAGTTTTGGATTAAAAAAATAGGAGCCCACTGAAATAGGATAGGATTGATTTACCCGATCAAATCTATTGGCTGGTACAAAAAAAGAAA
The DNA here is from genome assembly GCF_900128945.1 of Chryseobacterium sp. OV279. Taxonomy (GTDB): domain Bacteria; phylum Bacteroidota; class Bacteroidia; order Flavobacteriales; family Weeksellaceae; genus Chryseobacterium. The sequence goes on from NZ_FQUD01000003.1 coordinate 412,493, forward strand.
AAAATATAGCCCTCATTCTAGTCCAGTTTTTAAGTTTTGCCATGACCAGTTTTCAGAATATAAAAATTAACATGATTAAAACTGGAGCTGTATAAAAAAACAAACTGGATGATGTAAAAAAGCATAGAATGTGTTTTTTTTGTATTAGTAATAATTCTACAATTGTTGAATAAATAATGAGTTTTCCTGTGTTAAAGAAAAGAGCAGCAACTGTCTTAGCGTTGACAGTATCTCATTCTTTTCGATACACGTATTGCCGGAAAATTTCTTTTGGAGAAGAACTATTATTCACAATGGAGCCTGTGATAAGGCAGCTTTGTTGCAGTCAGAAGAACCTATTGTCATTGGTACAGGAGGTCTGCGCGTTGAATTCTGTCCGGAAAATATATAATAACAGAACACAAATCATAAAAAAAATATTTCGATAAGGAGCTTTATACCTGGTATAGAGCTCCTTTTAAATGTTGACACAATTATTTCGTTATGATAAAAACACTTAAAACAATCAGTGCAGCCGCTACTTTATGCGGGTTTGCCTCAATGAACGCTCAGGTTGGAATCAATAATTCAAGCCCAAAAGCAACGGTAGATATTACTGCCAGGACTCCTGTGGGAGTTTCGAATCCAAATCTGAAAGACGGGATATTAATTCCTAATGTGGACAGAGCCAGAGCACAGGCGATGGGGAATAACAGCAGTCCCGCCGTTCCGGAATCTACCATGATTTACGTTAATAATATCACTACAGGAACAGCAACCGGATCAGCCATTAATATCTCTGCGCCGGGGTATTATTATTTTGATCCTGCGGCGTTGCCATCTCCGGGAATCTGGCAGGCTTTGAGACCCACCAATGTGGATCTGTACGGGTTTCAGGTGAAGATCCCGCCTCACAACCAGTATGCAGCAGATTTTAGCAACCATTCAGTGAGCACGTATGATAATGATAACTGGTGGGTTATTTCTAAAACATCAGTCAACACGACAGGCGGTCAGCCCGCACGAATGACGATTATTTACGAATATCAGGGTTCGGCGCTTAATATTACCAATCTGTACCCTCAACTCACAGCCGGCAACAATTCCAGTTACCCGGATGTATATACCGCCAACATTATAAGCATTGCCAATACCGGAGCGGGGAAAACAAGATTAACGGTTTCAGTGGTAAGAGCAGAGAGTTTAAGTAACTGGCAGGGTATATTTTATCTCAATGCCTTATTTGCAAGAAAAATCAATTAACCCATGACGAAGTGTCTATGAGTTTTAGAATGTAATAAAATCAATTCTATATGGAAAGCATCACTAAAGAATACGCAGTCTACGGTTCTTTATTTCTGGTAGATGAAGAGCATTATAAAGAGTTCTGCGGCTATTTGAAAAAAGTCACGTTTAAAAAGTCAGATTTCTTTTTGAGAGAAGGAGAATATTGTCAGCATTTAGGATTTTTAAAATGCGGATTGATGCGAAGTTTTTATGATCGGGATATCAACGTCAATTTCCACCTTGAAAACAGTCTTATTACAGATTATGACAGTGTTTTATATGGCGTGAAATCCAAAATGAATATCAAAGCTATAGAAGATTCTGAGGTATTTCTCCTGCATAAAGATCACCTTCAGAGCCTTTATCACAAAGAAGCATACTGGCAGGAATTCGGAAGAAAAATTGCCGAAGCCGTGTATCTTCATGCCAAAAAAAGGATAGAAGGTTTATTATGCATCTCTCCGGAACAGCGCTATCATCAATTGTTGCTGGAAAACCCAAAAATCCTGCAGCTGGTGCCTCAAAAGCATATTGCTGGTTATCTCGGCATTCAGCCACAGTCTTTAAGCAGAATCAGAAAAAGATTGCTCAAACGCTGAAATATTTAGATTTATTTTTTTTAATAGCGAAGCGGTGCAGTATATATTGTACCGCTTTTTTATGATTTTAAATGAGAAATCCATTTTGGCTACACGTTAATCCAATTTGGCAACTCCGGCCTTTATTCTAATGCTGACCTTTGTCCTGTTAATTTAATACAGAACAAAATGAAAACAATTTTTATAACAGGCGCTTCAACAGGATTAGGAAAAGCGGCTGCCCAATTATTTCAAAGCAGAGGATGGAACGTGATCGCTACCATGAGAAACCCTGAAGCAGCAACTGAACTTAAAGATCTGGACAATGTAACCCTGCTTCCGCTGGATGTCACCAATCTGGAACAGATCAAATCAACCGTAAAAAAAGCAATTGAGCTGGGTAATGTAGATGTGGTTTTTAATAATGCAGGGTATGGACTTATCGGTCCTTTGGAAGCTTTATCCGACGAGCAGATTTTAAAACAGCTGGATACGAATCTTCTGGGTGTGATCCGCGTGACGCAGGCATTCATTCCATATTTCAGAGAAAAACAGAGCGGAATGTTTATTTCTACCACATCAATAGGTGGATTGGTTGCTTTTCCTTTAGGGTCTACCTATCACGCTACCAAATGGGCGCTTGAAGGCTGGAGCGAAAGTTTAGCGTATGAGCTGAACAGATTTGGAATTGATATCAAAACCGTTTCTCCGGGCGGAATTAAAACAGATTTTGTAAGCCGTTCTTTAGATGCTGCTACAAGTCCCGCTTATGATGAAATGAGCAATTCTCTATTTTCAAAAATGGAAGGAATGATGGAAGCGGCTTCTGAACCGGTACAAATTGCTGAGGTGATTTATGAAGCGGCTACAGACGGTAAAAAACAGTTGAGATATGTAGCCGGAGAAGATGCCAAAGCGATTTACGCACAGCGTCTTGAATTGGGAGACGAGCTTTTCAGAGAGCAGTTCGGAAAACAGTTTATCTAAGCCAAATAAATTGGAGGACAGCATAAATACATTGCTTTTATGCTGTCTTTACAACCAAATATTTAATACATTTATATCATGGAAAAGAAAGATAATGCCCCAATGAAAATTTCCTCCATATCGGAACTTCATGATCTGCTGAAGCTTCCCAAACCGGTACATCCATTGGTAAGTCTGGTAGACAATACCCAAATGAGTGTGGATAAAGAAATGCTAAAAAAAAGTTTCCTGATGAATTTTTATAAGATCTCCTATAAATTTTCTGAACACGGAAAGATGGGGTATGGGCAGGGGTATTATGACTTTAATGAAGGCGGAATGATGTTCACGTCGCCGGGACAGATCCTTTCTACAGATGTGGATGCAGAATATTGTGGCTATACACTGCTTGTGCATCCGGATTTTATACGGACCTATCCTTTAGCGAAGAATATTAAGAAATTCGGGTTCTTTTCTTATGATACGAATGAAGCGCTGCATCTGTCTGATCAGGAAAAAACCGTTATTACCGGACTGCTGGACAATATCCGAAATGAATTGAATACGGCCATTGATGAGGTAAGTCAGGATGTGATTATCTCCTATATAGAGGTTCTGCTGAATTACAGCAACCGTTTTTATAAGAGACAGTTTATAACCAGAAAGGCAGTCAACAGTGATCTGCTGTCCAAAATGGATACCGTACTGGAAGATTATTTTAATAAAGAGCAGACGTTAAACGGAGGGATTCCCACAGTAGAATTTCTGGCTTCTGAACTGAATCTTTCACCCCATTATCTAAGTGATATGCTTAGAAATCTTACCGGACAGAATGCACAACAGCACATCCATGAAAAATTGATTGAAAAAGCTAAAGAATACCTTACAGCAACGAGTTTTTCCGTATCGGAAGTAGCGTACGCATTAGGTTTTGAACATCCACAATCATTTAATAAGCTGTTTAAAAAGAAAACAGACAAAACCCCTCTGAGCTACAGACAGTCTTTTAATTAAGATCAAACAAATACATTCAAAATAAGCCCGGCATTGCGTCGGGCTTATTTGTTTTTGGAACCGAACGGAGAAAATACTGATTTTAACAATGATATGAAATACCTAATTATAGGTAGAAAAAAATACTTTTTTTTCAGGATTGATACTCTATAAACCTAAAGATACATTTGTAATAAAAAAACACTCCATATAAATCACTTTCACCATATCACCATAAACACATGAAAAAAATTAACTTTCTTTTAATCATTACCGTAGGAATGATGGCCTACGCGCAGCCTACGGTAACCAGATCCGCAATTGACAGGATTAATATACCCACTACATTCAGATCGGGTGATGTTACATCCACGTCCATTACTGCAGGAGCAGCCGGGGCTAATGTTACATGGGATTTTTCTGCTTATACAGCAGCCAATCCAGTAACTGCTACCACGAATATATGTCCCGGGCAGACCAATTGTTTCAGGTTTCCAACAGCCAACAGGATTACGAATCCCATTGCACTCGACACGTATGATTTCAATATCATGACCGATACGGAAGCCACTATGGTAGGATCTTATTTCGGACCCAGTCTTGGTAACGGAACGGTAACCTATACAGATCCTCTGATCATGTACAAGTTTCCGATCACATACCAGCAGCAGTTTAATGAAACGTATCAGTTCAATACCGTTTCGGGCGCAGGAAATACCAGTGAAGCCGGACAGGAATCCTTTATCGCAGACGGTTATGGAACAGTTATTACCCCGACCGGAACGTATACGAACGTTCTCAGGGTAAAGAGAATGAGAACTGCTACTCAAACCATGCCGGGACAGCCGCCTTTGCCCTATACCCACGAATCTTATCAATGGATCAGTCAGACTTCAGGAATGGTTTTCTCTTTTGGGATCAATACTTTCACTTTGAATGGAAATACCAATGTTTCGAAGCTGGTGTCATATCTTGTTCCGGGGGCTTTATCAACCTCTGATTTAAACAAAAAGAAGACAGAAATTTCAATATTCCCGAACCCAACCTCGGATACGGTTACATTACAGTCTGATGAAGATCTTAAAAAGATCACCATTACATCTCTTGACGGAAAATCTGTTTTAAAAACTGGAAGTATAAAGAATATTGATGTTTCAAAACTCCCAAAAGGAGCTTATATCATTCAGGGGGAATTAAAGAACGGAAATATAGTTTCGAAAAAAATGATAAAGAAATAGTGCAAGATTTTAGTTTTCAGAATGAAAGCTGCTGATCAAGCCGGAAGTACAAAAAATTGTTATAGGTTGTGGATCAGGAATGAACTTTTGCATACGTATTTGTTCATCTCTGAATAATAAATTTTAGGTTTCATCATCAGACTTTCGGTAAGTGGTTTTTATAGGAATAGAGCTTTCAGGATACTGAAAGCTCTTTCCGTTTTTAATGTGAATCTGTAGACTCTCTTGTAAATTTAGATTTTTTTAATCCCTTTTCTAAAGTAAGGAAGCCATCTGCGTTCATCTGCTATTATTTTTCGTTCATGTACTTTTATTTGCTCAATCTGTGGTAGAGGAATACCTTTACCAAAGCATTAAAAAATTTATGTATTGAAAATAATTAGAGAAATATCTACCTACTGGAAGATTCAGCTCATTGGATGGTTTTCGGCTTCCTTTTATTGGGGATTCTCAGCATTTTTAACCGGTAATTTTAGCTGGAAAATAGGAATAGCAGATTTGATATTGGATGTATTGATAGGTATTACATTGACCCATATTTACAGAAATTTTGCCATAAGAAAAGGCTGGAATAAGTTAAATCTTAAAAAGTTAGCTCCAAAAATTGCAGTCAGTGTCCTGATACTTTCTTTACTATATATGTTTTTGATAGTCAGTAAACTTTATCTGGTACGGCTGTTTATCTTAGAAAGTACAATGACTTCATTCATTACGTTTTTCAAATCCAGGGAACTACAGGTTTTTATTACGGGTACCAGATTAATGTCTATTTGGTTATTGGCTTACCACCTTTTCCATTATTCAAGACTTGAAATTGAAACTGCACAATTGTCACTTAGGATAAAAGAGGTGCAATTGAATAATCTAAGTGCGCAGCTTAACCCACATTTCTTTTTTAACTCATTGAATAATATAAAATTTCTGGTATTAGAAAATCCTAATTCAGCAAGGCGTGCCATTGATCTTTTGTCTGAGCTGCTCAGGAATTCCTTAAATAACAATGTAGGGAGATTAGTGCCTTTAAGTGATGAAATTAATCTTGTTAACGATTATCTTGAATTAGAAAAGATGCGGTTTGAGGAAAGGTTACAAATAAAAATGGAGATCAATGCAGAGGTGTCAAAACATCAGATTCTTCCTTTGAGTATTCAGTCCCTGGTTGAAAACGCCATAAAACATGGAATTGAAAAAAGAAAAAATGGTGGATTTCTTAGTATAAAAATTGAAGAGGAAAGCAATTGGATAAAAATCAGTGTTCAAAATCCGGGGAAACTGAGTAACAGGATTAAAGATTCCGGTATTGGACTGAATAATCTAAAAGAGAGGCTTTTATTGCAATACAATGGAAATGCCCTTTTTGAAATTAAAGAGAGAAAAGACGAAACGGTTTTAGCAACTATTTTACTCCCATTCAAATGAAAAAAATAAAAGTGATAATAGTGGATGATGAGCGTTTGTCCCGGGAAGAACTGAAAAAAACATTAAAAATGTATGACGATTTCGTGCTGATTGGTGAGGCTGAAAATGCTGATGACGCTAAGCATTTGATTGAAACAGAAATGCCTGATTTGCTTTTTTTAGATATTCAGATGCCAGAGAAATCCGGTTTCGATTTATTGGAGTCTTTAGATCATGTGCCTGCAGTGCTGTTTGTTACGGCTTATGATCAATATGCGGTACAGGCATTTGAAGTAAATGCGTTAGATTATCTCATGAAACCTATAAGAGAGGAGCGTTTTGCAAAGGCAATTGAAAAAATAAGAGATGCTGTAAACCAGAAATCTTCTTTAAATAATGGGGTAACCAAAGACCGGAAGATTTTTATTAAGGATGGGGAGAAACGATTCTTTATCCAGCTGGGTGACATTTATTTAATTGAATCACTTGAAAATTATACCAGACTTTTTTTTCAAGGGAAGAAAGCGCTTCAAAGACGATCACTTCGTCAATGGGAAGAGATGCTTGATGAAAATATATTTTTTAGAATAAACAGAACTGAGATTATCAATATTGAATACATACAGGAAGTAAAACAAATTACCGGCGGTAGGTTAGAGGTAAAACTCAAAACAGGAGAGCTATTAGAAGTTTCAAACCGCCAATCTGTTAAATTCAGAAATATAAATAAAATCTGATAAAAAACAACCTAAACAAAACTAACCAATGAAAGTAATTTTGAATTTCATCATTGTGTTCTTGGCATTTTTCTATTGTCGGGCCCAACAAACAAAAAAAGCAAAAACAGAAGACTTACAAAGTATTTATAATATTCAGGATAGTGTTTCTGTAAAAACCAGAGATGGAGCCACCTTATCTTTAATGGTGGTGCGTAAAAAAGGAGATGAAATACCTGCACCTGTAATCCTTCAGTCAACAATTTATGTTAGAGATGCAGGCAGAGATATGGTATCATTAAAGAGAGCTGTAGATAATGGTTATGTAGGAGTTATAGCGTATGCAAGAGGAAAAAGATTCAGTCAGGATGAAATACTTCCATATGAGAATGACGGAAATGACACCTATGATGTCATAGATTGGATCAGTAAACAAAAATGGTCTAATGGAAGTGTTGGAATGTATGGAGGAAGTTATAATGGATTTACACAGTGGGCAGCGTGTAAAAACCTGCACCCGGCTCTTAAAACAATCGTACCTTATGTAGCAGCGAGACCGGGACAGGGTTTGCCTATGGAAAATAATACCTTCATTAACCCCAATTATGAATGGGCATTTTACGTTGGAAATAATAAATACCTGGACACCATAGCTGGAAATGACAGACAGCGTTTTAGAAAAATGCAAAATAAATGGTGGGAAACAGGGGTGGCCTATAAAAAATTAGACAGTATAGACGGTGTAGCCAACAAATGGTTTCAACGATGGATCAGCCATCCCTCCTATGACCATTATTGGCAAAAAATGACTCCGTATAAAAAAGATTTTGCACAAATAAAAATACCCGTTTTGGCATTTGACGGTTACTACAATGATGGGCAGAGTTCGGGTTTGTATTATTTGAGAGAACTTCAAAAGTATAGCCCTCAAACCCCTGCGTATTTAATTATAGGACCTTATGGGCATTTTGGGACTCAAAGTGGAGGAGAAGCTACTTTGTATCAATATAAAGTAGACCCTGTTGCGTTATTTGATATCAACACAATTACGTATCAATGGTTTGACTATATTTTAAAAAACGGGCCTAAACCCAAAGTTTTGAAAGATAGGATTAACTATCAGGTAATGGGAGCCAATGAATGGCGCAGTGCTCCATCTATTGATAAAATGAGTAATGGTTTTTTAACCTTGTATCTCACTGATAATAAGTCAGGTAAATTCTACTCTTTAAATTCACAAAAACCTGTTAAAAAAAATTATTTAGAGCAATCGGTAGATTTTGCAAACAGAGAAATAGCAAATAATGATTACTACCCGGATCCCATTATCCGCAAGGAAATAGATACCTCTAACGGATTTAATTTCATTAGTGAACCCCTGGAAGAACCCCTATTAATCAATGGTTCCTTTTTAGGGGAAATTAAAGCCAGTATCAATAAAAAAGATATGGATATTGGAGTGACATTATATGAATTAATGCCAAATGGAGAATATTTTCATCTGTCATATTTTATTGGAAGGGCAAGTTACTCAACAGATATTACAAAAAGGAAACTACTGAAACCTAATGAAATTGAAACCATTCCGTTCTCCAATACACATTTGGTGAGTAAGCAGCTAAGTAAGGGGAGTCGTCTGGTTATCTATCTGAATGTAAATAAAAATCCGTTTTCTGAACTCAACTATGGAACAGGAAAAACAGTGAGTGAAGAAACCATTAAAGATGCCAAAGAACCCTTAAAAGTGAAATGGTACAATGACAGCTTTGTAAAGATCCCGGTATTAACACCATGAGTTGACTCATTTTTTTAAATGAAGCTTCGTTAGTTAGGGAGTCGGGATTTTCGGTTAGGAAATGAAACTTATGATAAATTGCATTCACACAATGTAACCCGAACAAATCAAAAGCTGTAATATTGTAACTCAAATCATACTAATGAAGACTAAGTTTCAGCTTCCACCGATTCCGGCCGTATTATTATCTATTATCAGTGTGCAATGTGGCGCTGCCATTGCGAAAGGACTTTTCCCTGAAATTGGAGCGGCGGCTACTGCTACTTTAAGGATTGGGTTATCTGCGATTATCTTATGGATTGCTTTCCGTCCTAATCTATCCAAACTCAATGTAAAACAATGGAAATATGTAACACTCTACGGCTTATCGTTAGGTGCCATGAATTTAATTTTCTACATGGCTATTGAGCGCATCCCAATTGGGCTGGGGGTGACTTTAGAATTTGTAGGACCATTGGTTCTGGCGATTTTCAGCTCAAAAAAAATGACAGATTTTATATGGATCATTTTAGCAGTCGTGGGTATTGCATTAATTGCGCCGTGGTCGAGTAATGGATTAAATTTAGTTGGCGTTTTATTAGCCCTGCTCGCTGGTGGTTTTTGGGCGGCATATATTATTCTTGGGGGAAGAATATCTAAAATAATGAAAGGTGGTGATGCGGTGACTATCGGGATGCTCATTGCAACAATCTTTATTTTGCCATTTGGAATTTTTGATGGACGGCTTGCTAACCTCAACCCACACTTGATCGGCCTAGGGGCGGCACTCGCTCTGCTTTCCAGTGCCATTCCTTTTACGCTGGAAATAAATGCTCTTAAACATTTACCGGCACGAACTTTTAGTATTTTAATGAGCCTTGAGCCTGCAATGGCCTCTTTAGCCGCTTTCGTATTTTTACAGGAATATTTATCAGTGACCGAATGTATTGCCGTAGCCTGTGTGGTTATTGCATCAGCAGGCTCTGCAATAACTTCCAAAGGTATAGAAGCCAAGTAAATATTATTTTGAAAAATTAACAGGAAAACACTAATCAATGATTGCAATTATAGTTGGAGATTGTGTGTTATCTAATACAGTATTCCATGTACTGCGACGCTACTATCTCTTCAAATTGTTTGGTATTACAGTACTTCAACTTCAGTCTCTTTTTTCAGATTGTTAATGAAATCTGAGGGGGTTAGGCCTGTTTCTTTTTTAAATGCAGTCTGAAAGACCCTATGATTGGCGTAGCCACATAACTCTGCCAGAGAAGTGATCTTATACTTTCTGCATACTGAATCCTCATACAGTTTCCTGGTTATGTATTCAATTCTAAGACTGTTAATGTACTGATTGAAGTTCTTGTTCTTATAGGATTTTATAACTTCTGAAAGATATTTTGTATTGGTGCCAAAACTACTGGCCATACCACCTATTGTAATGTCGCTTTTTAGGTATTTTTCTGTTTTTTCAAATTTGGATATTTTACTCAATAATTGATTGACTGTTTCCTCAGCTATTGTTTTCGGAGCTTTGATTGCTTTTTCTCCATGCTTCTCCATTTCATCCTTCCGGCTTTCTGACTCATGCTTTATTTTTGTAATGAGTTCCTGAAATCTCTGTTGTAGGATTTTATTCCTGTTTTTCCAATAGTACCAGATACCACCACATCCTAGTATTATTAAAACAAAGAATATATATAAGTAGTTTCTGACTGTGTTACTTTTTTCCTTGTCCTTTTCCTTTTTGATGGCTGTGGTAACTTTATTTACCGAATGTTTTTCTACAGTTCTAATACTGTCCCTGAGCTTTGTAAGAAGTTGATTGTATTTTTTTCCTTCGAGAGTATTGTTTTTAGCCAGATAAGCCTCCGTTAAGATCTCGTAGAAAATTTCCCGACCGGAAGGGGATGAAATTTTTCGCTCCAGTTCTAAGCCTTTCTGGGCATAGTGTATGGCCTTGTCGTTATTTTTTTGTTCAAAATAAAAATCACCAGCGGTTCTGTATAGGTTCATTTCATTGAGTGAACTTATTTTCCTACGTTCAGCAATCTTCAATGATTTTAAAAGATATGTCTCTGCCGTCCTGGGCTCGGAGGGCTGAATGATCCATAAATAATACAATGTTAGGTTTGCTTGTATGGAAACAATCAAATCATATTTCTGTCCCAGTGATATGCTGGACTCTTTTTCGGATATTTTTTCTGCCTCTTCTAGCCCTTTTATGAGGTTTAGGCGTACCGAGTCCGGTTGTTTCTTGCTCTGATCAAAATAACCGGAATAGTTAGAATAAAATAAGCTGCTGTAATAATGACGAACATCATTGTCTTTGATTTTTCCCAAATATTTTTTTGAAGCCTGATATGCTTTATGGGAATCTTCCAGAAACCCCAAGTCTCCCAATGAAACGGCCTTCATCTTGTACATATTAGATACTTGCTGTGGAGATGAATCTTCATTGATATAGCTTTCCAGGTCTGTTGCAACTTCAATGACTTTCTCCGAATTATTCAATGTAGAATAAGTTCGCATCAGTTCAGTACCAATAGGGAATGCAACATTGTATTTATTTTCTTTTGCTGTTCTGTAGATGTTTTTCAGCTGTTTTATGGTAGTGTTTACGACACTTGTACTGCCTATCTTGTCTTGTATCTGGTGTAATTCGTTCTTTAATTGATCTTCGGATATTTTCTGGCTTTTTCCTAAAGTGAATAGGTGTAAAATGATGAGGAATAAAATAGATTGATAGGTTCTCATTTGATTGGAATTCAGTGGTAATTTAGTTTAAAAAGGCGTTTTGACAAATATAAGAAGATTTCAAGCAAGTAAGCTGTTGCAAGATGGTTGAGAAATGATATAATATGATTAAGAGTTATTGTGTTAAAGTAAGCTGATTTATGAACTGTATACCACTATTGGCCATACTTCCCTGTATGATGACAGCTTCTAATACTGTCTCGGTCATGCAAATAAGTAAGTTTTGAGAGTGTTTCTGAATTTTCGTGCTCCCTTCTTTGATAAATGCGTGGGCTTGAATAAGATCCTCGATCCAGCGGGGATATCCAATAAAACATCATAAGCAACCTAAAATAGCTTGTCCATCAACTTTGCTATATTAACAAGTTTTATTATTGAAGTAATAGAACAGTACTAAAATTTAATTAAGATAATGGATTAGCTCTACAAGAAAAAAATGGCGCCATTTGACTTTTGGTGGCCCCACCAGGAATCGAACCTGGATCTAAAGTTTAGGAAACTTCTATTCTATCCGTTGAACTATGAGGCCGTTGAGGAGAATAAAATTACTAATAAATTGAAGTGCATGCATCATCAGTCAGATATAATTATAGCCTTAAATCTGGTTAAACATAAAAATCCCCCTCTGAATCAGAAGGGGATTTCATATTGTTTATAACGTCATTTTACTGTTTCGTTAAATGGATTACTTTACCGGTAGGAATTGTCGTTTGAAAATTGCTGCATTCCTGTGTTACCATATCTCTAACGGGTATAAAAGTGATCGACATTTGATTGGGCGTATCCGCTTTAACACGCAGATACAGGTAGCCATTATCTGTACATCCCGTTTTGCCTCCGTAAAAGGTCACCAGATAGGCTTTCATGTCTTTCTGGAAATTGTCACCCCAATTGGCTTCCTGATCTGATTTGCTAAAATCATTGTATTCAATACTTCCGTTTTGATTGATAATTTTAACCCTTCCTACAAGCCTGTCCCATTTGGTGGTTGAAAATTCGTTTTCCATCATTTCTTTCTTGATGAAATTAAATTCATAGCTTTTGCCTTCCATGTTTCCGCTCCAGGTTCCAACGTATTTGTCGAGAAGATGATTGAAATCCTTGACATACTCAACGTTCTCCGGGCAGTTTTGTGGATTCACAGTGCATTCTACCATTAATTCGAGAGATGCCAGCTGTGCATTCAGAACTGTAGACAGCCCTATCATTATTGTAAAAAGAAATTTTTTCATTACTGTTTAATTTAATCATTAATATATTAGGGACAATCTGATTGGGAAGTTTTTTTACCGTCAGGGTCTAATTTTACCTCTGTGGTTTTTCCTACCTGTGCCATTCTATATAAGTTGACACCTTCTATACCCATTTTTTCTTTCAGAAATTTCAGGAAAGAAGCTTCCAGGTTGTTACTGCTTCCCATGGCCTTTATATAGGAATTGGTTAAAGTTCCGATTTGTTCCTTGGTAAACGTTTTTAGCTGTCCTGAAGTTCCCGTAAATCTTATCTGATACATTCCGCCACTGGTGATCATTGCAGCATATACATCTCCAAGAGGTCTTCCGGCAGCCTGAGCATTGCCAAGCATATCCATAAGATAGCCAACATCTGCAGGCGAGAACATCTTTATTCCTTTTCTTGTTCCTTCATTGCCTTCTGCATCAGTGGTTGAAAAATCATCAACATGAGTATGCATATATCCGGTGATGTCTTTATTTTCCGGAAGATCTGGCCTGGGAAGAGATAAAGAATTAGAGTTGGAGTTGGTGGACGCTTGGTTATGGTAAGTATAATCTCCTGAAGCTTTCTGAGAATATCCCGTTTCCTTTTTTTCTCCTGTCTTACCCTTCAGATCGTTTACTTTTTGGTTATAATCTGCTTTTCCTTTCTGTCCCTTTATTTTACTGCACGGATCATTTCCGGCAGGCGGGTCAGTAGGTTTTGGTGGTGGAATTACAATAGGAGGAATCGGAATTGTAGGATTGTCGGGTGGAAATGGGTTAGTTGGACCACCTCCTCCGGGAACTGTTATGACTACCTCATCTATCTCACCGTGACACTTTTTACAAGCCGGTGAACTCATAGGCCCGCTTCCGTTTTTTGCTACTTCATCAATAGCTTCACCTTTCACAATCTTCTTTTCATATCTCATAGATCCTTCCAGAGCTATATATGAAACTGTTCCTGTCATCTTGTTCATGATTTCATGAGCCGTGAGCGTGTAATCTTCAGAAGTAAATGGCGTATTGGATTTAAATTTCCAAAGATGCCCGGATACTTTGTTGTTGTCAATTCTGAAGGTCAATTCTTCAATCAGATTATTTTCTTCATTTTTCACCGGTACAGTGATAAGGATAATATTTTCCTCCCTTTTGTACTCTCTGGCTTTTTCCCATTCGATTAGTTTTCCTCCAACCATGTCTTTTCCTCTCATATACTCACTTCTGATGAAAGAAAGCGGATCCTGCTGAACAGTAGAAATTTCAGTTTCAAGGCTTTCGTGCATACATGATTGAACAGATGAAAGAAAAAGAATACTTCCGGCTAATACTGCCGTTAAATAACCTTTTGTCATTAGTTTTTATTTTATTAATAGTGTGCTTTTTTAAACGTCAGGAACAGAACGTATAATAACTTTTTCCGGCGCAAATATAAAAATTAAATCAAGTAATGGGGATAAATTTTATGATGACAAACATCATGATAGAAGGGCTTCTATGGTTTATTTATTTTGTTATTTTTTAAATAATGTATTATTCACCAGTCGTAGATTTTACAGTATTCTGCATAAAAAAAGACCTTGATGATACAAAGTCTTTTAACTGAATGAAATAGCTGGCCGTCTCCGGTTTATTCTTTTATAATTTTAAGCCTTTCAGAATTTCCGTCTTCAAAAAGGATAGTAAGAATATAAACTCCTTTGCTGTATGCTGAGAAATCAATCTTTACATCATTCACTTTTGAATAGGGCAACGTTTTTATTTTTCTGCCATCCATACCGTAGATCTCTATTTCTTTAATGAATTTCCCGGTTTTCAGGAAGCCCGTATCGGAAACAGGATTTGGATAAAACTTGAAATTCTGTACAGCATAATCAGAAACTGAAAGCTGGTTGGTATTAATCGTTTTAGTGAATGTTTCAGAACATGAATTTTTAGTGACTTTAAGAGATACGGTATATGTTCCGGATGCAGCATAAAGATGTGTCGGATTTATAGCAGCAGAAGTGTTTCCGTCTCCGAATGTCCACAAAACGGTATCATAATTCGTAGAAAGGTTGGAGAAACTAATATTCTGTCCGTTGCCACCTGCTGAAAAACCTGCATGGAGATGAAAAACATTAGAATTCCATTGGGCAGAATTATTAAAAAAAGTTCCGTCTGCCAGCTGCTGGTAATATTCCGCTTTGTTCTGTGTCATTCCGCTGAGAAAAGAAGACGGGAAGATCCGCTCCTGAAAAAGGGCGGTATATACAGAAGCTGCTATAAGATAACTGCCCTGAGGATTAGGATGGACATCACCATATGAGCTGTGCAATGCGAGATCCTGTGTAGCTGTATAATGCGCTCTTGCACTTTCTCCTGCAGGAATCATTTCGGTCTGCATAAGGTTCGACATTTTTGTAATGGAATCTTTGATGACTTTTTGGGAGGCAAAATACGCGGGATATCCATTTTGAGAAGCAATGCCATTCGAAATTTCGTACAAAAAGATCTTTGAGCACTGGCTGTATTTTCTGATAGAATCTCTAAGTTTCCTTCCTCTTTCTGCTGTCACAGCAACAGGAACAGAGTAGCCGGCAGACTCACCAGTTCCTGGCTGCATCACGACGTATTTGTAGTTTTTAGAGCGTATGGTCTGGTAAAGTGCATTGTCATTAACGTGGTTGGCAAAGCCAACTCCACCTACGGTATGGGAGGTAACTTCAACATTTTTTCCTTTTGAAGCAGCCATATCTTTAAAAAGAACAGGCATATCATTGAAATACGTCATGCTGTTGCCGATAAACAAAACCTGATCGGCTTGGGCGAATAGGAGTGTGCAGAGATTAAACAGTATTAGAATCAGTATATTTTTAATCATATTTTAGGTATTAAAATTAATTTTAAATGGGTGAAATCAAATACCCATGGACAGCCGAGACGCAAATCCACGGGATCATAATAACTGCTATGAAATATCTGGTTTTTTGAAAGAATGTATGTTTTCAAATCCTGGGAAAATAAACAGAACAGAAGCGTGAGATAAGAGGTGGTAGTTTTTCTTCATAAAAAAATAGTTAATTGATTAAATTTATATATGTTTAGAAAATTATATAAATAATAGTAAAATATTATTGATGTTTCATCGGATTTATCTTTGGTGTGAAAATGTCATATTAAAATCATCAATGTGTTGGTGTTTTAAAGATTCCCGAAATTAATTATTATTTTCATTCCGGACTTGGTTTTAAAGCACTGATTTATATAGAGTAGTAGCTAAGACGTAGGTGCTACTTTGCTACGACACCGACTAATGAAGCCCTTTAACAGATTAAGAATACTAAAAAATAAGTATGGCTAAAAAATACTTTCGGGTCTGTTTTTCTTTTCCCTATTTTTTTTTCCTCGGCTCAAAAGATTGGTAAATAAAAACTTAAAAATATCATTTTTGATATAGGATTTTCTACTGCCGGCGACCGGAAGAATAAAAAGATAGACAGTGTCATTTCCATTTGTTATCACGAAAATTATCAGGATTGTGAAGTGTTTGGATATCTTAAATTGCCAATATTTATAATAAGAATAATGATAGTAAAAAGCTTTTCATTATACTTATCGAAAAGAAAAACCTCAATATTCTGACTGATACAGAGATTTATCTGTGGTTCCGGGATTTGATGAAAGAAAATATTTTTGCCTTTCCATATAATTTACCTAAAATGAGTATCTTATGATTAACTAAAAAACAAAAATATGAGTCGAGGCTTTGGAATATTCTGGATGCTTTATATGCTGTTTTTTGCGGTACCGTTTCCCATGATTTTGTATTATAACATCAAAGATGCGGAACCGCCCTTGCTCAACGAAACTAATCCATGGCTTGCAGTGGGACTTTTGGGACTTTCTGTACTGTTATGGAGCATTGTTTTGTTGAGTTGGTTTTATAAGTGGATCGTGTTGAACTTTGTTGCTAAAAGAAACGTGGTCCATCTTGCTAAACACGGCGTCCGAAGAAAAGCTGAAATTCTTGAAGCGGTAAAAGTATCCAAGCCCGGGAGTAAATATGACACCTATGAACTTGTGCTTTCTTTCAAAAATCTGGTCAACACGGATATCATACAGAAAGCTGCCGTTAATGATTCAAAACCTCAGCAACATCGGTTTGAAAAAGGAAAAACAGTAGACCTACTCATCGATAAAGAGGTAAAAAAAATGCCCTATTTTATTTTTGCGGGAAGCGAGGCGAGCATCAATATTCTGATCATTTTTCTAATCACGATGGGCTGGCTGACCATTGTTACTCTGGTTGCATGGTATTATATCTACTCCTATCAGACTGAGAGCAATGGAATGGGGTGGCGGTTCATTATATATTGGCATCCTTTACTGATTTGTCCTGCGATATTAATGTTTTATAAACTTATTTTTTTCTACTTTATCAATAGGATTTTCAATGGTAAACAGGGAGAGTCTGAACTGATTAAATTTAAAGGAATCAGAACGACAGCCAGATTAATCAGTGCTGATCAGACCGGAACTTATATCAATGAACAGCCTATGATTTTGTTTAAATTGGAATATGTCGATGAACAGAATCAGACCAGGAGAGCTGAAATTAAGAAAATTGTAAACCTTCTTGATCTGAATAATGTAAAGAAAGAAACTGTAGATATTTTTTACCTGAAAGAAGATCCGAGCCGAATCGCCTTTGCCGAAGATCTGGAAAATGTAAGTTAAATACCATGAAAAACTTAATTATTATAAGTATAGGAAGTCTTCTTTTAACAGGCTGTGAGCAGGTTTCCAAAAGTGTAAAAGAGACTTTTGAGCCTGTGGCCGATACCAAAGCTCAGCTTAAAAGAGATGAACATATTCCGGTTTCAGCTCCCAATCCTTACAGTCCGGAAGTTGAAAAGCAGATAGAAGAAGCCCAGCGACTCGTCAATACAATGCTGGAAAAACACACCAAAACACATATCGATACCTATACAGAAGGTAAAAACACAGGTTTTTTAACCAATGAAGACAAGCTGAAGAACGCTGAGGAAGCCTTAAGAAAACTTCCTCAGTATGACGGAAAAGAAATTAAAATCTATTATACCATGCATTTTTATGACAACGGCAGTATCCTTGCGATGCTTCAGCATCCTACGAATCCTGATTATATTGATAATTATGAATACAAAGATGGAAAGTGGTCTGAGCCGAGACCTGAGCAGATGTCTGTAAGAGATGATATTCGGAGCCGTTTGGTTCCTTTGGATAAAATAGATTTTGCCAACGTTGCTAAAGCTGCAGATGCTTACAGTCAAAAGATAGCACAGATAGAAGGGGCAAAACCACTCACCACCATCTATATATCCATTGCCAATAACAAACTTCGATGGTTTCCGGCAAGCATTAATGGCAGCAGGGAACGGTATTCCATTGAACTCAACCAAAACGGAACCTTAAAAAAGTTTGAAAGAGAATAATAATTATGTGCTCAATTGGCTTGATCTGCGAGAGTAAAAGCTATCCAATATAATTACAGGAGAAATAAACATTTGCTTTTTCAACGCAAAGTTTTTGTTTGATTCCCTTCTACTTTAAGAGAAGCAATGAAAACTGACTGTAGCGTTGACTAATCTGTTGGATGGTGAGTGTGCTTAGTCGGATCAATCGAAGATCGATCTCATCTTCGCAGACGTAAAGATAAACGGTTTTACGGTCAATCTTTGCTTCAAAAAATATTTTTAGAAAGTTTAAAATTCCAAAGATTTTCCATCTATAGAACCAATGCATCAATGAAAACCTATGATTTTCTAGCGCCTTACATATTCATCAGGCTTAAAACCCTTGCGTCCTTGCGTTTCCAGTAAAAGGTTCAGACAAATTTTATAAAAGCAAGAAACACAAGAGCGATTTTTCTTGTTGGAACATCGCAAAGACGCAAATTATATTACAAAACGCATTTTAAGGCGCAAGGATTTTATCTCCGATAAAATTGAATGCTGTTTACAATAGAATGAATACCTAGCTGAAAATCTATGATTTTCTTGCGCCTTAAATATTCTTAAAGCTTAAAACCCTTGCGTCCTTGCGTTTCCAACAAAAGATTCAGACAAAAGTTATAAAAGCAAACAGCAAAAAAGACGAGAATTATTTAACAAGAAAACATTTAAGAAAGTTTAGAATTCCTCTGAAAATGCTTCTATTAGGGATAAAAAAAAGGACCCGCTCTTTAGAAGCGGATCCAGTAGATAAAACATCTCATTTTTTTAATTAGACAACAATTAAAAAAGCACAGCCGACAATGCTGTGCTTAAATTTTTATTTCAAATTTAATTGCAATTTCAAAGCTGAAAAAAGCAAAAAAAGATTTCATTTCAGTTGTATTACATAGTAAATGTAGTCATATTTTTAATATGAAATATGAATTTAATGTTAAAATTCACAAGTTATCCACATTTTTTTGTGGATAAGTATGGATTCCTGTTTTTCCACTCTGTTCTTTTTCATTCTTTTTCCCTTTAAACACAGGGAATTTTATCATGAAGTGGTAGGAAGATAGACGATAGAAATCGTGTTGGTTAAAACCCGGTTGTAATTATTCGCTTCCGTATTCAGGTTATATTGATTTCCTGATGTTCCCGGACTAATATATTTTACCAGAGGAACCGTTTTCTCTCCTGACTGCAGAAAGATAATGGTTTTCAGGTTCATATACGTGATGAAATTATTCCCCATTGCTGAATCCAGATTCTGGAAAACACTGTGGAAAATAGCATCGGTAACACCACTGGCAGGGAATGTTCCGGTATAAGGCTTTGCAAGACCTAACCGGATGGGTGTTTTGATATTATTGCCCGGATCAAAATTATTCGACCACGGTTTCAGAAGAATATTCATGTTGATGACATAATATCCTGTAAACGGAGCTGTAAATTCTCCTGTTGAGGTATTGAATGTATTGGATTTGTCCGTCACCTTATTATCAAATATAAATCTCCGGATGTTATTGCCCAGATCGCCGCTCACGAAGCTGAGATCGTTTCCTGAAGGTTTCATATTAACCAGAGCTACCAATCTGTTGAGAAGAATATTGTTGATTTTTTTATCCATCTCTTCAGCATTCACGAAAATATTCCATCTTCCGTTGCTGAAAGAATAGAGCCTGTTCTTCAGTACATCATCTGTAGTAAGAGGCGTTCCGTTATCTCCATCTTTTAAATTGAACACCAGTAAGCCATTTGCAGGTTTGTTGATCGTCGTAATATCTGTGGCTCCCGATAATGAAACTCTGGGGATTAACAGGCCTTTGTTGGTAGATTGTACATGAAGTGCCGCACTGTTGTCAGGTCGGGGAATCACGTTGATGCCTACCTGTGAATAGTGAAATACCCCAAAACAAATCATAAGTAAACTGTATATTTTCATGGCTTTAATTTATGGGAAGGTATACGATGGTGATATTATTGACCTGTGTTCTGTTGTAGCCCAGACTTTCAGTAGCGATAGAATAGGTATTATTGCCTGCAGTGGTGCCGGGCGTAATGTATCGGGTCAGGAAACATATTTTCTGGTCCTTGTTCATATAAATGACCCCTGAAACTTTAAGGGTTAACGGCTGCTGATCATCAGTGACAGCATTTAAAGGCTGATTCAGAAAAGCGAATGTTGCATTACCGCTGTAAGTAAATGTCGTATAAGGATTACTTACTCCCAGCCGCACAATATTGGTTGTATTCTGGGCCTGATAGCTTTTCAGGAGAACTGAAACATCAATTTGGTAGTAGCCGTTTTTAGGAGCTTTGAATTCAGAGGTTGCCGGATCGTAGGAACTGTTTCTGTCAAAGACTTCATTCTCGAAAAAGAGCTTTCTTATATTGGCACCCAGATCACTTCCTATATAAGAGGTATCATTTCCGCTGGCTGCTACATTGGCAACGACCTGCAGTTGGGGTACTCCAAGCCCTTCAATCGCCATATTCAGGACGGTGTCTGTTACGAGTAAATTCCATGAATTGGTTGAAGACGAAAAAACATAGAAATTGTCAGCCATCACCTTATTGCTGGTTCCGGTTGAATTCGTCAGGTTAAACACCATCAGTCCATTGGCGGGTGAAGGAATGGTTGTGATATCCATATTGTCTTTCAGGCTTACTCTTGGAATAAGAAGGCCTTTATTGGAATGTTTGATGTCCAGTACGGCACTGGGATCGGGAGTCGTGGTGTTGATTCCCACTTGTGCGCTGGTGCTGACAAAGCACAGAAATAATGCTGAAATAATTAGTGTTTTCATCCTCAATATGCTGTTTAAAAAAAAGAGTTATAACACAAATGTATTGGTTTCATTTATCCTTTTTTATCCGTTATTTTTGAATGTATTAAATTAAATTTCAATTATTTAAATCAGATTTGATACATATACTGTTTATTGGAGTTATTTGAAAATGAATAATTATTTACCGTGATGAATTTGGTTTAAATTAAATTTTTAACAATTTTTTTAATAAAAATACTGTCTGACTGAATTCTCATCAGAGCGGTTATTTTTAATTATCATTATTTTCATAAAATAATAGGAAAATATTCATTAATTAAGATTTTGTTTGATATTGTATCAGTTAAATTGGTGATTATTATTTAATTATATTTTTTCTGAAACAGTTGAATTTTTTTGTTAGTTAAAAATTAAGTACTACATTTGGAGTATTAATATCTCTTTATAAATATCATTCCCCATTCAGACGCATTTTTAAATGTCTGAAACCTTAAGGTTCAAATTATCTGGACCTGTTACTACTATTATTTTATTTAACGCTAAAGAAAACCGACCGTAAGTGATTGGATTATCCATCATTCACTATGGCAAAAATTCTTTACCAACAAAAGAGATCATTATGAAAACAACTCCCATTGCCGTACTAGGCGGAACCGGAAAAACCGGAAACTATCTTGTTCAGGAACTTCTTAAAAAAGGGTATCCTATGAAATTACTCCTCCGGATTCCGGAGAATTTTACCCTTCAAAATCCTTTAATTGAAATTGTAAAGGGAGATGCGAGAGATTTTGAGGCTATTGATAACCTTATTAAAGGCTGCAGTGCTGTAATCAGCAAGATAGGACAGCCTGTCGGAGAGAAATCAATATTCAGCGATGCCACAAACAATATTATACAATCGATGAATGCGCATGGGATTAAAAGATATATTGCGATCACCGGCCTGAATGTGGACACTCCTTTCGATCATAAGAACGAAAAGGTAAAAGCGGCTACAGACTGGATGTACCAGAATTATCCCAAAACCACAAAAGACAAGCAGGATGAATACGAGATCCTTGTCAACAGCGATCTGGACTGGACTCTGGTCAGACTTCCTTTAATCATTCCGACTTCAGAACAATTCAAAACAGAAACGAATCTGACAGATTGCAAAGGCGAACAGATCAGCGCAGCAGACCTTTCTGAATTTCTGGTTTCCCAGATTGAGGATAAAACTTATAGCAGACAGAGCCCATTTCTGTATAATGTAAAGGAATAAAATTCACATTCCTATAAAAGAATAGAGAGCCATCCGGCTCTCTATTTGTATTTAGTTTTCAAGTTTTTCCTTAATGTATTTCGCGGTATGCGATTTTTTATCGTTCGCCAGATCTTCCGGTGTACCGGCAAAAACAACTTCGCCGCCATATTTTCCAGCCTCAGGCCCGATATCTATTATATAATCCGCGGATTTTATAATGTCAGGCTGATGCTCAATAACTATCACGGAATGCCCAAGATCAATCAAAGCCTGCAATGATTTCAACAGCTTCTGAATATCATGGAAATGCAGTCCTGTAGAAGGTTCGTCAAAGATAAATAGGGTTTTATCTGTGGTTACTCCTTTAACAAGGAAAGAAGCCAGTTTCACACGCTGCGCCTCACCTCCGGAAAGGGTAGAAGAGCTTTGTCCCAGCTGAAGATAACCTAATCCTACCTCCTGAAGTGGTCTCAGTTTGGTCACAATCTTTTCTTCATTATTGTCTTTAAAGAATTCCAGAGATTCATCTACCGTCATATGAAGAATATCGGAAATACTTTTCTCATCGAATTTCACCTCCAGGATCTCGCTTTTGAAACGGGTTCCTTTACATACTTCACATTCAAGTTCAATATCTGCCATGAACTGCATGGAAACATTAATAACTCCTTCACCTTTACATTCATCACATCTTCCGCCGTCTACGTTGAAAGAGAAATGCTTAGGCTTATAACCCATCATTTTTGATACTTTCTGCTTGGCAAAAAGATCTCTGATGTCGTCATAGGCTTTCAGATAAGTAACCGGGTTGGATCTTGATGATTTTCCGATCGGGTTCTGGTCAATTAGCTCAATATTTTTAATCAGCTTCTTAGGAAATTCTACAGAATCGTAATCTCCCTTTTTACCACCCATTCCAAGCTGGATCTGGATGTCATTGGTTAAAATTTCCTTCATCAGTGTAGATTTTCCGCTTCCGGAAACGCCCGAGATCACCGTAAGGCTTTCCAGAGGTACATCTACGTCTATATTTTTAAGATTATTTTGTCTTGCTCCTTTGATATGGATCCATTCCTTGGCTTTTCTTCGTTTTTTCGGAACTTCAATTTCCATTCTTCCGGTCAGGTATTTTGAGGTAAGAGTATCTGCGTTTTTAAGATCGGTATAATCTCCTGCAAAAACCAGTTCACCTCCAAGATAGCCAGCCTCCGGACCGATATCGATAATATAATCTGCGGCTTTCATCACGTCTTCATCGTGCTCTACAACGATTACGGTATTTCCAAGATCACGAAGATTTTTTAAAACTCCGATCAGGTTTTCCGTATCTCTTGAGTGAAGACCGATAGAAGGTTCATCCAGGATATAAATAGATCCCACCAGTGAACTTCCCAAACTTGTAGCAAGGTTGATTCTCTGACTTTCCCCACCGGAAAGTGTGTTGGATGTTCTGTTGATGGTTAAATAACCCAAACCTACTTTTAATAAAAACTCAATACGGGTTTTGATCTCGTATAGCAGTCTTTTGGCCACATCCTGATCGTGTTCGGAAAGCTTTAGTCCGTCTATTAAAGGATGTAATTCATCCAGTGGAAGCTCAATCATCGACTGGATATTGTGTCCGTCTACTTTTACCCAGCTCGTTTCTTCACGAAGCCTTAAGCCTTCACAGGTAGGGCAGAGTGTTTTTCCTCTGTATCGGGAAAGCATGACACGGTACTGAATTTTGTACAGGTTTTCTTCCAGCATTTTGAAGAAATTATTGATGGATGGGAAACTGCTTTTTCCGTCTCCTTTCCAAAGGAAGTTTTTCTGCTCTTTGGAAAGTTGATGATAAGGCTTATGGATAGGGAAGTCTTCTGCTTTTTTGATGAATGCTTTTTTCCATTCGCTCATGGTTTCACCTCTCCAGGATACTACAGCATCTTCATAAATGGATAAGGTTTTATTGGGAATCACAAGATCTTCATCGATTCCGATTACTTTTCCGTAGCCTTCACATGCCGGACAAGCTCCGTAAGGGTTATTAAAGCTGAAAAAATGAACATTCGGTTCAAGGAACTCCATGCCGTCCAGCTCAAATTTATTAGAAAATTCTTTTACTTTTCCGGTATCTGCATTCTTCAGTGCACAATAACCATGACCTTCATAAAACGCCATCTGAATGGAGTCTGCCAATCTCTGAAGGAAGTTCTCGTCTTCTTCATAAGAAAAACGGTCGATCACCAGATTAATGATCATTCCTTTCTCCGGTGTAAAACCGAAACTTTCCAGATCTTCAATACCGGCTAGATTACCATTGATTTCAAGTCTTGTGAAACCTGCCAGCTTTAAAACGTTTAGTGCTTCTTTAAAATTATCCGCATCATATTCCAAAGGAGCCGTCAATAGAAATGAAGTCTCTTTTTTGGAAGCTTTG
This sequence comes from Chryseobacterium sp. OV279, assembly GCF_900128945.1. Classification (GTDB taxonomy): domain Bacteria; phylum Bacteroidota; class Bacteroidia; order Flavobacteriales; family Weeksellaceae; genus Chryseobacterium. The sequence goes on from NZ_FQUD01000003.1 coordinate 437,306, forward strand.
ATAAAATCGATCACATCAGACACGGAATCTTTTTTCACTTCTTCACCTGAAACCGGAGAATAGGTTTTCCCGATCCTTGCAAAAAGAAGTTTCATATAATCATAGATCTCTGTAGAAGTTCCTACTGTAGAACGCGGATTGGAAGAAATCACTTTCTGCTGAATGGCAATGGAAGGGGCGAGCCCTTTGATATCATCCACTTTTGGTTTTTCAAGTTTACCCAAAAACTGACGCGCATAGGAACTTAAACTCTCCACATATCTTCTCTGTCCCTCTGCATAAATCGTATCGAATGCCAGAGAAGATTTTCCGCTTCCGGAAACTCCTGTGATCACGATCAGTTTATTTTTCGGGATCAGAACGTCTATATGCTTCAGATTGTTAAGGTGTGCATTCTTAACGAAGATCTGTTTTTTTATATCTATTTCTATTGTTTTAGCCATGTTTTATCTTTGAAAAAGATTGTTTGCATCTTAAAAAATAAGACCCACAAAATTACGAAATTTTAGTGGAAATAAGATGCTTAAATATTTCCCGGATACAAATATATTATCCTGACTTCTACAGGAAAAGGAGAGGCCGTCGTGGAGGAATAAAAGGTTGATTTGTGAATAAATGATTATCAGTCATAAGGTTATATAGATAGCATGTTTTCATGAAATTTTTCATCGGTTTATGATTTTCGTTATATTTTTACCATTTACTATTGTTTTGTGTTTTAAAATTATTTAAAATTGTACTCATAAATTTGTAATATAGAAATGAGAAAATTATTCAGAGATCTTGTTACACATTTAATGAGAAAAAGATAAAACAGTTACTTCCCTAAAAGATGCAGTATAGCCATACTGCATCTTTTTTTATGATAACTATCATTTGCCTGTCTTCAGGAACTCCCTTACTTTTGAGGCCATTATTAAATAAACTGATTTAGAACAAAAACGGCAGCTATTATGATCAAAAAGATTGGGAGTATATTTTTATTGGGATCCCTGTTTTGTGCGCAGGCACAGGAAAAGACAACAGATATTGAAAATATTGAATTTCAGGGGAAATTTATCTCCACACCTTATAAAAGTGCCAATCAGAACATAACGGTTATTACCAAAGAAGATATTGCCAATTCTCCGGCGAAAAGTATCGATGAAGTTCTTCAGCAGGTTCCGGGAATGGATATCAGAAGGAGAGGAGCCAACGGCGTACAAAGTGATATAGGATTCAGAGGAAGTTCTTTTGAACAGGTATTGTTGTTGCTGAACGGCATCAGAATGAACGATTCCCAAACGGGTCACAATTCAATGAATGTCCCGGTAGATATGGATGATGTGGAAAGAATCGAGATCATCAAAGGTCCGGCTGCCAGAAGATTTGGGCAGAATGCTTATGCCGGTGTCATCAATATTATTACCAAAACAACTCCCGGAAAAAGAGTGAAGATAAGTGCTGACGGCGGAGATTACGAAACCTACGGATTCGGATTCAATGCGCAGTTGGGAAATGAAAAATTCTCAAACTCTCTTCAGGCCAACTCTTCTTCTTCACAGGGATATATGTACAATACGGATTACGAGATCAGAAATGTTTTCTACCAAAGTAAACTGAACATTAAAAACGGAGATCTGAAGCTACAGGCTGGTTTTTCTGAAAAGAAATTCGGCGCGAATGGTTTTTATGCATCTAAAAGCGCTACTGAACAGTATGAGGAAACGCAGGCTTCTATTGTAAGTTTAGCGCATCAGCAAACGTTTGGCCATTTGAAGATAAGCTCCAATGCGTATTGGAGAAGAGGTCAGGATATGTATCTCTATGATAGAAATAAGCCAAATGGCTACAGAAATATGCATATCGGGAATAATGTAGGTGGAGAAGTAAATTCCAGCTATCAATGGGGATTGGGAACTACCGGTGTGGGTGTGGAGCTGAGAAAGGAATTTCTGGCGAGTAATAATCTAGGGGAACGAAACCGCTTTGTTTCACAGGTTTTCTTTGAACATCATTTTTCATTACTGGAAAAAAAACTGAACATCAGTCCGGGAATTTCATGGGCGAATTATTCCAAAGAGGGGAATTTTTTCTATCCGGGATTAGATGTAGGATATAATTTCAATCAAAATAATAAGATCTACGGAAATATTGCAAAGGTTCACCGTGTTCCGACGTTTACAGACCTTTATTATGTAAGCAAAACAGAACAGGGAAATCAAAATCTTCTTCCTGAAAATGCAGTTTCATCTGAAGTAGGATATCAATTTCAGAACAGCAAAATCCTGGCAAAAGTGAGCGGATTCATGAGAAATTCCAATAATTCTATCGACTGGGTTAAAAAAAGCCTGACGGATCCTATCTGGTACGCTCAGAATGTTGGGAAAATTGACACAAAAGGAGTTGAACTTGAATTAAGCCACAGAGCTTTCAGCTGGTTAAAATACACCGCAGGATACACCTATCTGGACAGCAAAATGAAAGAATCCAATGAATTTGTTTCAAGATATATTCTGGACAATCTGAAACATCAGGTGGTCGCCAAACTGGAGACAAAATTCCTGAATTATTTCACCAACGAATTGGTTTACAGATACAATGAGAGAATGAATCTGGGGACTTATAATCTCTTAGATGAGAAGCTGAGTTTTGCTAAAAAAGACTTCTCGGTTTATGTACTGATCAATAATTTGACGAACACAAAATACACGGAAGCTTTTGGAGTTGAAATGCCTCAGAGATGGTTTCATTTAGGCTTCTCATATACGATCAATATTAAGTAAATGTTAATTTGAAATGAATGAAAGTTAACATTAACAAATTGTTAAATAATTTATTTTTGCAAAAATTTTTTATGAAACTTTTTTTAAGTCTGAGTTTACTTTTGAGTATGACCTTTTTAAAAGCACAGGACCACGTTTCCAGCTTCAATGCAGTGACTCTAACCTATAAGTTTCATCCGAAGTTTTTTCTCTACGCAGAAGGACAGCTCAGAGGTAACGAAGATTATACGTATCCGGATTATTACGAGATCAAAGGAGGAGTAGGTTACAACCTGACTAAAAATCATAAACCTTTTGTAGGATTAGGAAGATATGTGAATTATAAAGAGCACAGTCTGAGCAGAGAGGAATTCAGGGTTTGGTTACAGGACGTGATTGATTTCAAAAAAGGAATCGTGAAGTTTGAAAACCGTTTTCGTATCGAAAAAAGCTTTTTTTATGAGCCCGCAATTGACAAAGCCTCCCAAAGAATGCGTTACAGATACCGTCTGAATATCAGTGTTCCCCTGAATGCAAAGACCGTCAAAAAAGGAACTATCTTCGCGAATGCCTATGACGAAATCTTTTTGGTAAGCCCGATGAAACCTACTTTCGCCAGAAATAGAGTATATGGCGGTTTCGGCTATCAGATCGATGACTATTTCGGAATTCTTACAGGTTATCTGTGGCAGCGTGAATTTGAAGCAAAAGGCAATAAAAACCTTCACTTTATCTATCTGGCCCTGAACATCAATATCGACGGTACGGATCATCCTACAAAAACGTATGATTTCCCGGGAGCGGATTAAGATTTTTTGTTTAAATCCGCCTGAGAAAAAGACCCAGTAGTGGGATGAATAGAGTATGGAACTGAGTGACTTGAGATTCTGATTGGACTGCATCCTATCTTGGGCTAAATCGCCACGTTGTGGCTGGCTTTTCTCAGCAGTTTTTAACCTATGATTTCTTACATCTTAAGATAAAAAAGTATAGCTTAACTATTCTTTTTCTCTTCACTGATCTTAATGTTTAAAAAAGGTCAATAGTAATCTGTTCCATTAGCTTAATCTGCATTAATTCGCTCAAACCCGTATCACGTAACTCTCTATCCCTTAATTTTCTTAAACCAAACTCAGATTATTTATTAAATCAGTGTACTTACTTTTACTCCCCAAGTTTTGAAAATGAGTCCTGAAAAGTCAATAGGTCCTTTTTCAGTTCGAGATAATACTCATTGAGGATTTTCTGAAATTCATTCACGACGGCAAATACGGTTTCAACTTCTGGTTCCTGGTATTTATCATGATTAAAGTAAATGTATGAAGCTTCTAAATATGATTTTAAGATAGATCTGCTTTCTTCTGTCAAAGATTCTTTATAATTTGAGTTTTCTATAAAATCATTCAGATTTTTTTTGAAAGAAGCTTCAGCTTTTAACAGTTTGGCTCTATGTTTACGGATTTCTTCAAAAGGCAAGGTTACGGTCATAAACTGAAGATATGCAGCAAACTCAGTCAGTGCCTCCTGAAATCTGTCAAATTCTTTGTCTATGATTCCAAACTTTTTGTATTTACCCAATAAGATAGATTGGTCATGTTGATCAGCCTTGCTGAAATAATACCGGAAGATATCTTCATCATTTTTTGTAAGCGCGGTCTTTACTTTTAACAGTTCGCTTTCAAGTTCAGGAATGAGTTTAGTGGCATCTTTGGCCTTGTAAAGATTTTCTCCGTATCTGAATGTTTTAATTTCTTTAGGATTGGCTTTCAGATAGGCAAGAGTTTGCAGATCACTTTCAATTCCGGCTTTCTCATAAATTAAAGAAACTTTTCGGTCACTGAACAGGTCTTCACTGCCCATTATGGGATCGGAATCTTTGATAATCGTTTCAATATTCTCTAAAAGTGGATTGTGAGCTTCATAATATCCGTTGAAATTAGAACTTAGGTACTGATAAGGATATTTTTCTATATAAAGCTCAGTGAACTTTTCATTATCTATCACTTCACCCACATTTTTCACCTGATGCAGGGTCAGGTATTTCCGGGTCATCACCTCACAGATGTCGTCATATCCTCTGATGATATTTTTTGCCAGTTCATGATTTTCCTGAATATTTCTGGTGGTGTTGTTTCTGATTCTTTCAATTCTTTTTACGGTATCCGGATGAGAGGCCCACTGATCCTGAATTTCTATTTTTGTTTTATTGTAACGGGTTAAATCTTCTTCGTCTACTTTTGGAAGCCCGTTAATATAGGGATGATTGTTTCTTTCACTGAAAATTTCCAGTAAGGAGGTGTGATTTTTATAAAGATTCTTAGGAAGATATTTTTGTTCACTTTGGGTATAAAAATTAAAGGAATAATGAAAAGCGGAATCACTTAGTTCTATTCTCAATAACGAAGAGATCTGCTCCTCAGGATTGGTGAGAAAAGTCGAAACGGCATCCGCATGATATTCCATCTCCCGGCTAAGGGAAGCGTGTTTTTGGAATAAAAAAGATGAAACTTTTTTCAGGATAAACTGAAATACATTGATAAAGCCCACTGAAATCGCTCCAAATAAAGTAAAAAACGTATTTCCTGAAAAACTCATGATCATGTTTTCGTATTCTTTATTGTTGTAAACCGTTTCGTACACGATTTTTTGTGCGTGGTGAACATATCCACCCACTTTCATGCTTCTTTGGGAAAAATGCCCGAATTCATGGGCGAGAATTGTTTTTAATTCGCCGGTGCTTGTAGAATTGATCAATCCCAGACCGATGGTAAGATTTTTTCTCACTGGAAAAAACATGCTCCAGAAAATCGAATTATAACTTACACTGGCATTAACATCAGGAGAAAAGAAAACCTTTTTCGGAGCTTTTACCTGAGTTTCGGTGACAATGTTATCGATAATACTAAACAATTCCGGCTGCTGCGATCGGGTAATTTCTACCAGATGTCTTGTGGTGTAGTTGTTTGTTTTGAAGATGAATTTAATCATAAAATAAAAAACAAAAATGCCAATGCTGGCAAGACCCGCGGCAGCTATAAGTGTATAGTAGCTTATTTTCAATGCAAGAATAGAATACGCTCCGTATCCTAAAAGCACAATGAGAAAGAGGGAAACGGCAATGAGAATAAGATAGACGATAAAAAATATGGAAATGGATACAATAGCAGAAGTCAGCTTAGACCTGTAAGCTGCCGACATTTTAGGAAGGTTATTCATTTTTTGTGTTTATGTACTTTTAATATTTCTCTATTAGATAATGATAAGCTTTCAGGTATTTGTTAAATCTTTTGATATCCTTGGGAGTAAGCTCTCTGTTGACTCTTCTAAGGTCCATATTGTCGCGGAGATCATTGAGTTTTACAGCGACAGCTAAAGGTGATCTTTCCGTTCTTTTAACGAATTCATCGTAATCCTCTTCGGGATCAAATTTGGTAAGGCAGCTGATGGCAAAAATAATATATTCGGGAAAACCTTCAGTTCTTAAATACTCCAGACTGAACTCTTCCGGGTGGTCTTCCACTACGTCATGAAGGACCCCGACAATCTTTTCGTCCATTGTTTTTCCGTATTCCATGACACGCATCACGTGAGCGATGTAGGGAGCATGGTATTTGTCAGTTTGTCCTTTGTGTGCTTTATCAGCTATCTTTATGGCTCTGTTGAGCATTTCATCTTTTGTCATTTCAAATAGAAAATAGAATACAAAAATAAAAAATGCCTTAAAAAATAAGACATTTTTATTGAGAATATTTTAAGGAATATTAAATAATGGTTTCATCCTCTACAGAAGCGCCTGGAGCATTGTTTTTTACGGATTCTATCCCGTTATCCATGCCGTTTTCAGATTCGTACATCTGGCTGGTTCCTATAACCTGTCCGTTTCCGGCCTTTAAATTGAAATAACAGCGGTCATCTTTTGCTGTATTTCTTTCAAATTTCGAATCGTCCTGAGAATTGGTGCGTACAGATTCTATTCCGTTTTCACAGGATGGTTTTGAGCTGTATCCCTGACTGGTTAAGATTACTTGTCCGTTTCCGGCTTTCAGATTGAATTTGAAGTCACCATCGGTTCTCTTCGAGATAATAAATTTTCCCATAGTAATTGGTTTTTGTGGTTGGATTAGTTTTTTTAATTATTTGGTAGGCTGTGCCTTTTTTGTGTCTGGTATTTGTTTTTCGGGAGCTGAACTGTTGAGTGTCCTGTATTTTGAGTCATCCCGTTTGGCTTCTTTTAAAGCCAGATACATCGATGTGTCTTTTGGAGTGGCAACAAGCATTTTATACTGCTGTTTAGGATCGGTATGAATCTTTGCCTGTGTTTCCTTAAGGCCTTTAAAATTAAGGATTTTGGCAGTATCTACCTTTGGAATAATTTGTTTTCTATCTTCTTTCTGCTGGGCGAAAGTCATTGTGCAAAACAATAATAATGAGCATGACAATAATAACTTCATTTCTATGTCTTTTTTTATCATATTGAAAAAAGTATTGATCTCTGATCAAATTTAATTACTAAAAATAGTAAAAAAATTGAAAAATAGCAAAAAAAGCTGCGCGAAGTCGAAGACTACGCGCAGCTTTTCAATACATATGAAAAAATATTGAATAGGTTCATTGATAGCTTTTTATAGTTCTGCTGCTTATTTTAAGACAAGTGATGTGATTCAATAACGAAATTTTTAGTTGTTTCGGATAAGATAAAAAATAGTTGCAGATCTGAAAAAAATCTTTATTTTTGGCCCCTATTAAAAAAAACAAAAACTATGAAATGGTACTTAAAAGCATTGAAACAGTATGCTGATTTTACAGGAAGAGCGAGAAGAACCGAGTACTGGATGTACTTATTATTTAACACAATCTTCGTAATTATAGCGACGTTATTGGATAATCTTTTGGGATTGAAATTTTATCAGGATATGCCTTATGGATTTATTTATATGGTTTACGCATTGGCTACTTTTATTCCGGGATTAGCTGTTCTGGTTAGAAGATTACATGATGTGGATAAAAGCGGATGGTGGTTTTTTATCTCTTTGATTCCAATTGTTGGAGCTATCTGGTTATTGATCCTTTTATTTACAGAAGGAACTCCGGGAACCAATCAATATGGTGTAAATCCTAAAGAGAATTTCAATGAAATAAATGAAATCGGACAAAAACAGATGTAATTTCCAAAAGAATTACAACCCATATTAATATAATAAACGCTCCAAAATCTTGGAGCGTTTACTGTTATATTCAAAATAATGTTTAGTAATTACCTTTAGCAATATACTGGGCTGCAACTTTTTCAGTTAAAGCCACCACATTAGGATGGTTGGTATATTTTGTAAATCTTCTCAGACCTGAAAGCATCATTCTCTGCTCGTCACCTTCAGCGAAAGAGATAATTCCTTCTTTAGCGGCTGCAATGACCTTTTCAACTGCTTTATAAAGGTTAAGCTGTGCCATTGCTGCCTCTACAGAATCAGGAGAGAAATGTTTCTCAGCTCTCAGTACAGCAGATTCTGCCATATAAAGCTGGTTAAGGATCTCAGATGCATTTAATAATAAGTGTTGTTGCTTTTCGATATCCATCATGAATTTTTGAAGAGCTGCTCCGGAAACCATAAGGAATACTTTCTTAAGGTTAGCGATAATCGCTTTTTCTTCACTCATGAATGCTGAATAATCAGGAACATCAAAAGATGGAATTCCCATTAATTCTTTGCTGATCGCCATTGCTGGAGAAAGCAAATCTAATTCTCCTTTCATCGCTCTCTTAATTAACATTCCTACGGCTAATAATCTGTTGATCTCATTAGTTCCTTCATAGATTCTTGCGATTCTTGAATCTCTCCATGCCGCTTCCATTGGCATATCTTCAGAGAATCCCATTCCTCCGTACACCTGGATTCCTTCGTCAGCAGTATGTTGTGTTAAATCTGAAACAAAAACTTTCAGAATAGAAGCTTCCACCGCAAATTCTTCAACACCTTTCAATTCAGCCTGCTGATGATTCATTCCACCGGCAACCAATTCATTGATTTTGTCTTCAACGTCTTTTGCTGCTCTGTAAGAACCCGCCTCGGCAACGAAAATTCCTGTTGCCATTTCTGCCAGTTTCTTTCTGATCGCTCCGAAAGTTGAAATAGAAACGCCAAACTGCTTTCTTTCGTTAGAATATTGAAGAGAGTGGTTTAAGATTCTTCTCTGTCCGTCAAGGTTGGCAGCTGCCAGTTTAATTCTTCCTACATTCAAAGCATTCAAAGCGATTTTGAAACCGTTGTTTCTTTCGCCTAAAAGGTTCTCAGCAGGAACTTTCATATCATTAAAGAAAACCTGTCTTGTAGAAGACGAACGGATTCCCAGTTTATGTTCTTCTTCACCGAAAGTAAGTCCTTCAGTTCCTTCTTTTTCTACGATGAAACCGGTAATGTTTTTATCATCGTCAATTTTAGCAAATACAATGAATATTTCTGCAAAACCTGCATTGGAGATCCACATTTTCTGTCCGTTGATCACATAATGTTTTCCGTCTTCAGAAAGCTTAGCTCTTGTTTTTCCTGAGTTGGCATCAGAACCTGCATCAGGCTCAGTAAGACAGTATGCTCCGAATTTTGTCCCTGTAGCCAGATCCGGAAGGTATTTTTTCTTTTGCTCTTCTGTACCGTACAATAGGATAGGAAGGGTTCCGATTCCCGTGTGTGCTCCATAAGCCGTAGCTAATGAACCATTTGCTCCTGAACAGTAATCACATGCCAGCATGGTATTCACGAAGCCCATTCCAAGACCGCCGTATTCCTCAGGAACAGCAACTCCTAAAAGTCCCATTTCTCCTAACTGACGCATCTTTTCTTCAGTTAAAGCATAATCTTTTTTCTCAAATCTTTCTTTTTGAGGAATTACTTCTCTGTCGATAAATTCTTTCGCAGAATCACGAAGCATTTTTTGTTCTTCACTCAGTTCTTCAAGAGTGAAAATATCATTTGCAGGAATTTCCTTGATCAGGAATTCACCTCCTTTTAATGTAGCCATATGTTTTTTTGTTTTTTGATAGATTAAAGAATAAAGAGAAAAGAATAAAGACTTACAACATTAAGTTTTTTTGAAAGCCCGAGATCATTCTCTGTAATTCTGTGATTTTATTTTCTATAATTTCATTTTTAGATGACTCAAAATAATTTCTGTTATTTGATATTATTATTTGAGTCTGCAATTCATAAAGAGAACCAAGACTTATTTCTAAAAAACGATTAAAATCTTTAGTAGAACTTCTGCTTGAGCCTTCTGCAATATTTGAAGCAACAGAAACTGCACATCTTCTAAGCTGGGATTTCAATCCGAATTCTTCGCTTTTGGGGAAACTGTCAGTAACTGTATAAATTTCATCGGCCAGTTCAATAGATAGTTTCCAAATATTGAGGTTTTTGAAATTATGCTTCATCTTGGTCTTTGCTCTTTATTCTTTGCTCTTTTAGTCTATTTAATTAAAGCAGCTCAAAGATACTTGCTGCTCCCTGTCCCGTACCTACACACATAGAAACCATTCCGTACTTGTTGCCACGTCTTCTCATTTCGTCAAGAAGCTGAACGGTTAATTTGGTTCCGGTACATCCAAGCGGGTGTCCAAGAGCGATGGCACCTCCGTTGACGTTAAGGATATCAGGATTTAATCCTAATTCCTTTTTGATCGCCACAGACTGTGATGCAAAGGCTTCATTCAATTCAATTAATTCAATATCTTTTAATTCAAGACCGGCCTGTTTTAAAGCTTTTGGAATCGCATAAATCGGTCCCATACCCATAATTCTAGGCTCAAGACCTGCAGCAGCATATGCTACCAATCTAGCTTCCGGCTCAAGACCTAATTCTTTTACCATTTCTTCGCTCATTACCATGACAAAGGCAGCTCCGTCACTCATCTGAGATGAGTTTCCGGCCGTTACACTTCCTCCGTTGGCGAATACAGGTCTCAGTTTAGCAAGACCTTCCAGAGAAGTATCTTTTCTAGGCCCTTCATCTACAGAGAAGTCAAACTTTTTAGACTGCATTTTTTGGTTGTCATCCAGGAAATTATATTCTACAGGAATCGAAACGATCTGGCTGGCAAATTTCCCTTCTGCGTTAGCTTTCAAAGCTTTCATATGCGATTCAAAGGCAAACTGATCCTGTTCTTCTCTTGTAATATTATATTGCTTGGCTACTTCTTCAGCGGTGTAACCCATTCCCCAGTAATAATCAGGGTTTGTTTTTGCGATATCCGTTTCCGGAACCGGCTTGTAACCACCCATCGGGATATAAGACATAGATTCTGTACCTCCTGCGATGATACAGTCTGCCATTCCCGCCTGGATTTTTGCAGAAGCAATAGCAATCGCCTCACTTCCTGATGCGCAATATCTGTTTACAGTAACTCCCGGAACTTTATCGGTATTCAATCCCATTAAAGAAATCAGACGGGCTACATTCAGTCCCTGTTCTGCTTCCGGCATTGCGTTTCCTACGATAAGGTCGTCAATTCTGTTTTTATCTAATTGTGGTAGCTCAGCCATTAATTTTTCAATAACTGTAGCGGCCATCACGTCGGGACGAGTAAAGCGAAGGGAGCCTTTAGGCGCTTTTCCTACTGCTGTTCTAAATCCTTTTACTATATATGCTTGTTTCATATTTTTTTATTTAATTTATTTTTTGAGAATTTGCCTCGTAGAGGTAAACTGTTCATAGCATGTTTGTTTTGATTGTAATTGACGGAGCTCCGTAGGAGCGACCTGTTAATTTTCAATCCATTCAAATAAATATTTTGAATCATATTCAATTTCAAATTTTTCCATGAAATCCAAATATTCTTCCTTAAATGTTTTCTTTTTATGATGTTCCTCCTGATTTAAAATATATTTTACCACAGGATCAACACTGCTTTTAGAATAAGAGAAGGCTCCATATCCTTCCTGCCAATTGAATTTTCCATTGATCCATCCTTTTTCATTAATGAATTTTGAAGAGCCCGCTTTAATGTCTCTTACTAAGTCTGAAATAGAAATGGCAGGACTGATACTGACAAGAATATGAACATGATCAGGCATTGCAAATACAGCAAATAATTTTTGATTTCTGTTGCTAACAATACCTGTAATAAATTTATGAAGCTCCTCTCTGTTTTCTTTTGAAATCAGGTTTTGCCGACCTTGAACTGCAAAAACAATTTGTATATAAATTTGTGTATATGTGTTTGCCATCAGATTAACAGGTCGCCTCTACGAGGCTCAACAAAATTGATCATTAATTCACAGCTATTAACAGTTCGCTCCTACGGAGCTCCCTATTAGTTTCTCAACGGTTTCCCATTCTGCAACATATACTGAATTCTCTCCAAAGTTTTTCTTTCCCCACAAAGTTGTAAGAAGGTTTCTCTTTCAAGATTCAATAAGTATTGTTCGGTAACTACGGTTGGTTCAGAAAGATTTCCACCGACCATCACGTTGGCTAGTTTGTCTGCAATTTTCTTGTCGTGTGCAGAGATGAAGTTTCCGGTAAGCATCTGGTCTGTTCCTACGTAGAACATTCCTAAGGCATCTTTTCCTAAAACTTTTACTCTTTGCTCGATAGGCTGTGTGTACCCCTGTTCGGCCAATAGTTTTGCTACTTTTTTAGCTTCAGCGATCTGTCTGTTTTTGCTTACGGATACAATGTCTTTTCCTTTTTCAAGAATTCCCATATCGTAAGCTTCATAAGCGGAAGTCGCTACTTTACCCATGGCGATATTCATGAATGCTTCACGAAGTCTGTTGTTTTTAACGTCATCGCTGTGGAATTCTCTGGAAGTTCTTAAGGTAAGTTCTTTAGTACCACCACCGCCAGGAATGACCCCAACTCCGGTTTCTACCAATCCTATGTAAGTTTCTGCTGCTGCAACCACTCTGTCTGCGTGCATGGTCATTTCGCAACCACCACCAAGCGTCATTCCGTGAGGAGCAACCACTACAGGAATAGAAGAGTAACGTACTCTCATCATGGATTTCTGGAAATAAGCGATGGCCATATTCAGATCGTCCCAGTCCTGTTCGATAGCCATCATCAGGATCATGGCAAGGTTGGCGCCTACAGAGAAATTGGTTCCCTGGTTTCCAACTACCAATCCGTCGTATTCTTTTTCTGCTAAATCGATAGCTCTGTTTAATCCGTCAAGAACTTCACCTCCAAGAGAATTCATTTTTGAGCGGATCTCAAAGTTGATGATACCGTCACCAAGATATTCAATGGCTGCCCCTGAATTGCTCCAAAGTGTTTTGTTCTTTCTGATATTGTCTAAGATGATAAAAGCATCCTGACCAGGAATTTTGTTGTATTCTCCTGAATTTTTATCCACAAAGATGCTTTGACCTTCATCATTTACTTTATAGAAAGCTTCTACATTTTTTACCCAGTCTGAAACTTCATAACCGGCATCTTTAGCTAATTCAATACCTTTTTGAACACCTACGGCATCCCAGATTTCAAACGGTCCGTTTTCCCATCCGAAACCTGCTCTCATCGCGTCGTCTATTTTGTAAACTTCGTCTGAGATTTCAGGAACTTTATGAGAAACGTAAGCGAACAGAGCGCCTAATGATTTTCTGTATAATTCGCCTGCTTTATCTTTTCCACCAATTAAAACTTTGAATCTGTCAATTGGCTTGTCTATATTTTTCGTTAATTCTAACGTTGGGAAAGAAGATTTCCCCTGAAGTTCATATTCTAATGTATCAAGGTTTAATCCGTGGATTTCAGATTTTCCTTCTGCATTTTTTACTTTTTTATAGAAACCTTGCTCAGTCTTAGAACCTAACCACTTATTATCCATCATTTTCTGGATATAACCTGGAAGGGCAAAAACGTCATTAAAGTTGTTGGCTTCAGCACCGCTCTGACGAACTCCGTTGGCTACCATAACCAAGGTATCAAGACCTACCACATCAGCCGTTCTGAATGTTGCTGATTTTGGACGTCCGATGACAGGACCGGTTAATTTATCAACTTCAGAAACAGTCAGTCCTAATTTCTGTACATTGTGAAGAAGATCCATCATGGAGAAAACCCCGATTCTGTTAGCGATAAACGCCGGAGTGTCTTTGGCTAAAACAGTAGTTTTTCCTAAGAATTTCGCTCCGTAGTTCATGTAGAAGTCAACCACTTCCGGAAGGGTTTCCGGGGTAGGGATGATCTCTAAAAGAGGAAGGTATCTTACCGGGTTGAAGAAGTGCGTTCCCGCAAAGTATTGTTTGAAATCATCGCTTCTTCCTTCAATTAGAAAATGAATAGGAATTCCCGATGTATTAGAAGAAATTAATGTTCCCGGTTTTCTGAACTGTTCAATTTTTTCATAAACAGATTTCTTAATATCAAGTCTTTCAACGACTACTTCAATGATCCAGTCTGTGTTTTTGATCTTCTGAAGATCATCATCGAAGTTTCCTACCTTGATTCTATCTGCAAATTTTGGAGAATAGAGAAGGGCAGGACTTGCTTTTTTCAGTTTTTCAAAGTTTTCAGAAGCAATTCTGTTTCTTACCACTTTGTCATCTTTGGTCAAACCTTTTTTCTGCTCAGCTTCTGTCAGTTCAAAAGGAACGATATCTAAAAGGGACACTTCCACGCCGATGTTGGCGAAATGTGCCGCAATACCGCTACCCATAATTCCTGAACCAAGAACCGTTACATGTTTGATTCTTCTTTTCATATGTAAATTTTTATTATTTGCTAAAACCATAGGTTACCATATGGATTTCCTACAATTTATTTTCTGTTATTTAATAATTCGTTTGCAATTTTCATGATTTCGGACATGACCTCCTTGAACGTTTCAATTTTCTCGGGAGCGATCTTCTCCATCACCTTTTTGTTAAAATTGACCACCACTTCTTTTGACATGTTTCTTGAGTTCAGACCTTTATCTGTAAGTTTAATGATCACTTCCCTTTTATCGGCAGTGGTCTTTTCCTTATAGATGTATCCGTTGTCTTCAAGAAGCTTGATGATTCTTGTCAGAGAGGTGGGCTCAATCGCCATTTTAGGACCTAAGTTGGTACTTCGGGTGCCTTCCTTGGGATCAATTTTAAGAAGAGTGAGGGCTTGTACAGCAGTAGAATCATGCTCTTGAGCAAGTTCTGTGTACATTTTAGAAACAGCCAGCCAGGTCTGTTTTAAAACTAAATCTACGTTTTCTATTTTTTCTTTATTATTATCCATCATTTATGTACGAATGGTGTTACCCAAATTTAGTAAATATTATGCATGCATAGTATTTATTAACGTTAAATTTTGTTAATAATCTGATAGTAAACGAGTTAAATTGTATGATTAGCATAATACTATGCATGCATAGTATGTGAAATATTTAACAGAAATGTAGTATTAATGAATGTTTTTAACGGAATCAACTATTTCTTCGAAAGATTCACATTGCTGTTTAGAGGTGTTGGTGAGAATATCCCAAAAACCGTTCCTGTATTCAAAATGTAGGGCAGAAAGGTCTTTTTCGAAATTTTTCTGTAACAAAGAATAGAGCATTTCTTTATGAACTTGCGGAGCCTGAATGGAAGGCGGAACAGAATTATCATTCACCTGAAATAAGGATACATTGGTCAGCTCATCATGTTGAAGCAGTACATCTTCTACAAGTCCCGTGAAAAGCTGATTGTCCTTTACATACCAGATTTTGTCTGCAAACTCTTTGGCGAGTCTCCAGTCGTGGGAAGAAAACAAAATGATTTTATTCTGTTCTTTAGCCAGCCTGCGGAGTGTTTTTAAGATGATAAGCTTGTTTTTCTCATCCAAGTGCGTCGTGGGCTCATCCAGTATAATAACCGGTGAATTTTGAGTAATGGCACGGCCTATAAATGCTTTCTGCAGATTCCCGTCAGATAAGTTTTTTAGAAGAGTATATTTATATTGTCTGAGATCCAGCTCATCAATAATGTCGGAGACTTCTTCTCTGTCTTCTTTCTTGAGTTCAAAATAAAAAGGATAGTAAATATATTTCCCCAATGAAATCAGGTCTTCAACGGTATAATGCTGCGGAACATTTGATTTTGAGAAAACAACGGCAATATTTTCAGCAATTTCTTTAACGGAAAGGTCTTTTATATTTTTCTGATGAATTAAAATTTCTCCGCTTAAGAGGGAAATTTGATGCAAAATAGATTTGATCAGCGTGGTTTTCCCAACCCCGTTATTTCCAATCAGAAGGCACACATCACCCAGTTTCAAATCTGCATGAGCATTTGAAATTAAGGTTTTGTCGTAGCCTATATTGGCTTGTCTGATTTCCAGGTGCATGGGTTTGGTGTTTAATCGCAAAGACGCAATTTTTACAAAAATAATGTTTTTAAGGCGCAAAGAATTCGACAGAGTCGAATTTTTATACTACTAATTATAAATGGTTGACAATTCTGGTTACTCCGTTTTTAAAAACATCTGATTGGAAATTTAATAAAAGGCCTAATTTAGAGTTTGTCATTTTTAAATAGGTCAAAAGCTGTGCTTTATGAATTGAGTTAATATATTCTACCGTTTTTATTTCTAATATTAATTTATTTTCAATTATCATATCTAATCTGAAGGCATTCTCAATTTTTAAATCTTCATAGATAATGGGAAATAATTTTTGTCTTTCGATTAATAAGCCTGTCTTTGAAAGCTCATAGAACAGGCATTCTTCGTAAACATGTTCAAATAATCCGGCGCCTAGCTTTTTGTGAATCTTTAGACCTGCATCAAAAACTACTTTTGATAATTCATTTTCTGTTATTGTGTTTGTGTTTCTGTGAATTTACAAATTTGTTGGTTTTTCGCAAAGACGCAAAGTTTGATCAAAAATGAGCATATTTTAAGGCGCAAGAAAATCAAAGATTTTCAGCTACAGAAGATGGAGAGATTGCTTCGTCGTTATACTCCTCGCAATTACCGTGTTCATCAATTTTATCGGAGATAAAATCCTTGCGCCTTAAAACACAATCCTTTCAAATTTCTTTGCGACTTTGCGATTAACCAAAAAACTAGACAATCTGTAAAATCAGCGAGCAAAAAAATAATCTCACGCAGATTCTTCAGATTACACAGATCTTATTTCCGGGTTAAAAAATTCACAATTCACCATTGACTATTCACTTTTAAACCTTATTCTGCTTCAAAAGCATCAGCAAGATCACCGGTATTCCAAATACAGAACTGATCACATTTAAAGGAATCTGTGTTTTTTCTGCTACTACTGAGAAGAGCATCATCACCAGCATTCCGAGAAACATATTCAGAATCCATTGCTGCCAAAGTTTGGATGGATTATAGATCAGTCTGCAAAAATGAGGAACAATGATCCCAATAAATAAAATAGGCCCTAAAAATGCCGTAATTGAAGCCGAAAGTAGGGAAGAAGCTGCAATGATCAGAATCTTCAGCTGATTGAGATTGACTCCCAAACTTTGTGCGTAAGACGTTCCCAATGAATTCCCAATCAATGGTTTTATGGTTTTAAAACAGAAAAACATACCGATGAAAACCAGAATAGATAATACATAGATCTGGTTTCTGGTCACCATGTTATTAGCTCCGAAAGACCATAGAATATAGTTTTTCAGACTCTGATTTTCTGCATAGAACTGTAATAAAGAAACCACCGCTCCGGCAAACGCAGAAACGAGAAATCCGAATATAATGAGATAAGATTTATCCTGAAATTTATTCGACATGGAAAGGAGAACCAGCATCAATACAAGACTTCCTGCGATGGCTGAAAGGCTGAGAAAACTGTTCTGCAAAAATTCCGGGATCAGGAAATCGTGAGAAAAGAAAATATAAAAGGCTACGGATAGACTGGCTACCGATGTGATTCCCAAAATATCCGGACCGGCCAGCGGATTTTGAAAATATTCCTGCATCAGGAAACCGGAAGTCGGAATTGAAATCCCAGCTAAAAGCATAACCAGCACACGGTTGATACGAATCTCAGCGATCTGGCTTTGGTTAGAATCCTGAAGAAAATCCTGCAGATTTAAACTTAAAAATCCTGTGTTCAGATTGATGACCGCAGTAAGAATAATAGCGGCCGTCAGCAGTAAACACAGGATCTTGAATTTTTTTGGCATTATTCAGAAAGAATCTGGATGTTTTATTTTAAGAGAGCTTCAACTTTAGAATTCAATATTTCTTCGGTCATCATGCCCAGATATTCATCAGTTTTATCACCTTTTCTCATATAGGTAAAAGGAATTGAACCACCGTCCCACTGCTTAAAATTAGTGGTAAAAAAGGTTGGGTCAAGTTTCTGGCCGTCTAAAAGAATAATACTAGAAGCAAGGTTGTTTTCCTGTGCAAATCTTTTCACAGCGCTGTTCCATTCAGACTTATCATCAAGGTTGATGAATGTGAATTTTACCGGTTTCCCTTTCAATTCCTCCATTTTGGTTTTAAAATGAGGGATTTCTCTTATACATGGTCCACACCACGTTGCAAAGAAGTTGGTAACGTATAAAGTGTCATTTTTCTGAGCTAAATATTTTCCAAGATCCTCCGGAGAAAGTTCCTTTGAAGTAGCGTCCGCTGCAGGAGCTGCATGATCTGTTACGGAAACTGAAACTGACACATCTGTATCCTCTATTTTTTGCTCTTCTTTTTTACAACTGTAAAGAGCGGTAAGAATAAGCGTGCATAAAATTATCTTCTTCATAAATTATTTTTTGACTATTTTTGAATTGAAGTATGGAACAACAAATCTATAAAGGGAAACTGATACAGTTTCATCCGTTAAAAATAGCGAAAAAGCAACAACTTACCAAAAATACTTTTTCTCTGGAATTCGATATTGCAGAGAATTTACGGGAGAATTTCAAGTTTGAAGCAGGGCAGTTTGTGAGCATAAAATTTAGGGCTCATGGTGAAGAAGTCATTAATGATTATTCAATGACCTCGGCTCCGTATGAAAATAAAATCTGCCTTGGAATCAAAGTGAATTCTTCTGAGGGAGCCACTTCAGAGCTGTTCAAGAACTATAATGCAGGAGATGAACTGATGGTAGGAGAGCCTTCCGGAAGATTTACACTGGTTTCGAAGCCAAGCGAGTTCCGGACAATCGTTGCATTTGCAGCGGGTATTGGAATTACGCCGGTCCTGAGCCATTTTAAAAATATTCTGCATACAGAACCACGCACCCGATTATTTTTGTTTTTTGGAAATAAAAGCTCGGAAGAAGTTATTTACAGGGAACAATTAGATAATCTTGCGAGAATACACAGTGACAGGCTGCAGATCTTTTACTTTTTCTCAAAGGAAAAAACAGCTGACCAGTTTTTCTACGGCCGGCTGGATGAAAAGAAGCTGAACTTAATTATTAATCAAATTCTCCATCTGGACGATACAGACGAAGAATCTACCATCTGGGATGCGGTAGATGAAGTCCTGATTTGCGGTAAAGGCGAGATGATAAAATCGCTGGCCAATGCGTGTTACCACCACGGAATTCCTAAAAAGAATATTCATTTTGAGCTTTTTGAAGAATATAATGACGATATTTATCCTGTAGAAAAGGAATTTCCTCTGATTGAGAACGTAGAAGTAGCCTTCACAATGCTTGGAAAAGAGTATGAAGCGCATCTTCCGGACAACAGGGAAAAGATCCTTCAACAGCTTCTGATTCAGAATTTTCCGGTACCTTATTCATGTAAATCGGGGATCTGCGGAAGCTGCGAATGTTATCTTGAAGAAGGGGAAGTGGAACTTCTTGAAAATGAATATTTAACGGAAAAAGAAGAAGCCCAGGGAAAAATATTAGCGTGTATGTCTATTATAAAAAGTAAGAAAATAAAGCTTAACTTTGACCTTAGTTGAGAATTATCAGGAACATATTTAACTTAACTTTTATATCAGTAGAAATAGGAATTCTGGTGATATGTCTGTGTAATGCCTGGGTTTTTGGGCTTACCAACGGCCGTACCTATACCAAGATTTCAAAAATTCCGCCGCGTGAGGTTGCTTTGGTTCTGGGAACTTCTCCAAAGATGAGATCCGGTCTTTCCAATCCTTATTTTACGAAAAGAATGGATGCAGCAGCACTTCTGTATCATCATGGGAAAATCAAAAAAATCATTGTAAGCGGTGAGAAAAGCAGGGGGTATAATGAGCCGGCTGCGATGAAGAATTATCTGGTCAATCAGGAAGGCGTTCCGGGAGATATTATTATCGAAGATCCAAAAGGATTCAATACCTATAAAAGTATTCTGCGCTGTAAAGACGTTTATAAAAAGAAAGATGTGATCATTGTATCACAGGGATTTCATAACCTTCGTGCCTTATTTTTTGCAAGAAATAATAATATGAATGCACTGGGATTTGATGCTCAGGATGTCAACAAGCCTGAAAGCTACTACAGAAATCAGGCCCGCGAAGTACTCGCCAGAGTGATTGCTGTAGTCTATTTCATATTGGGAATTTCTCCGGATTAGAAAGGATATCCGAATGCAATATTCAATGTCGGTTTGAAAGGCTGGAAGTTTTTAAATCTCCATCGGTCACCTTCAGGTTTATTCGGATCATAGATTTTGTAGGCAAGGTCAACTCTCAGTGTGATATAAGCCACATTTACCCTTAATCCAAATCCGCTTCCTATTCCCATCTGTCCTAAGAATTTATTGAATTTAAACTCATCTCCATAACTGTTGTCTTCCCCAGGTTTTCTAATACTCCATGTGTTTCCGATATCGGTAAATACGGCACCTTCATACATTTCATTAAACGGAACCCTGTATTCTATATTCGTCGTTAGTTTTAAGTTGTTGGTCATATAGGTACGTACTCTTTCATCAACCTGAGAGTCTGAAGGTCCCAGTCCTCCAAATGCAACCCATGCTCTGATGTCATTGGATCCACCGTTGAAATAAGACTTGATAACAGGCATATCCTTAGAGTTCCCGTAAGGAACACCCACACCCACAAACTGACGTAAAACCAGCGTCTGGTTTCCATTGAATTTAAAATATTTTCGGGTGTCGATATCAAATTTCACAAACTGAGCATAAGGAATTCCGAAGATGGTTCTCTGAGGACTCGCCACAACACCTCCAGCATCCCTTTTTTGGTTGAATATGCTTAAGATATTACCGGCAAGCTCTACTTTTCCGTTAAAATAAAAGGCGTTCGGATAATCTTTCTTACCAATCTCACTGTACACAAAATTATAGATCATGGAAGAAATGATGATATCCTGTGTCTGTCTGTCTTTATTCACAACAGTTCCTTTGAATGCGGTCAGAAGATCCAGTCCTTTCTGATCGAGAGTCCCAGGATAAGTAGTATCAGTAATGATTTTTCTTGAAATCTGATCAATCGTTAACTGACCAGAGTTAAACTGCTGTTCAAGCTGTGATGATGGCTGAGTGGCAAAATAGCTTGCAAATACATCTTTTCTTATGAGCTCGTCATTGGCAAAATAATCATAATAGGCATCTTTGTTTTTCGTAAGACTTATCTGGGTATTGAAAAGGGTCAGTCTGTGCGATACCTGATCATTCACATTGGCCTGATAATTCAATCCGGTATTAAAGTTAACCCTTCCCAAACCGATATTATTCTGTACCGATGCTCCCAAAAGAATGGAAGAAGTAGGTGTATATCTTTTAGGGAGAAGTTTATAATAATCGAACGGCAGAAGAAGTCTTGGGAAATTAAGCGAAGCCTGCGCTGAAATTTCGTAAGCGAGTTCTTTCTTATCAATGTTTTTTGTACTTCTTATGGAACCAAATGTTCCGGAAATGCTGGTCGAAAGGTTTTCTGCCCCTTTGAAAATATTCCTGGTCGTAAGATCAACAGAAGGAGATACCCCAAGATTTAAGAGCTGAGAGTAATTGACATCCGTTCCAACTTTAAGTTCGTATTTCGGAAGAGGTTTCAATAAATATAAAACGTCTACAATACTGTCATTAGGAGAAGTTCCTCCACCTCTTCTTAAGGAATCTCTGGCCTTGAGAATACTGAAGTTATTCATCGCAATGAAATTTCTTTTCGTGAGGTCAAGATTCTTTTGGTCGTACACTTTCTTGCTGTCTACGATAACCGCTCTCCATAGGGAAGAAGTCTTGTAGTTGTTGTCCATTTTGTGGAATCTGATTCTTCTTAAACTGTCCTTGATAGTATGTTTGGGAAAATCGCTCGCCTCATTGACAATCGCTACATCAATATTTCCTATAGTGGCCACTTTGTAAGGGTGATCCGCAGAATCTTTATGGATTTCCAGCGTAAGAGGAACCTGTTTTTTGCTTTTCAGGGAATCTGCTACGAAATAAACCTCTTCATTGGAGCTGTTGAACCTGTAATATCCGTTTTCACGCATCAGATCTGTAATTCTTGTTACTTCTTTTTCAAGAACAGTCTGGTCAAGCCTCTGTCCGGATCTTATCAGACTCTTGTCCAGTTTTTGCCAGTAAAGACCTTTTACGGTAGGATCGGTAATATTATAGTAGTAATCCTTAATATAGGTAGGATCGTTATGTCTGACGAAATAATTAACGGCCGCTTTTTTAGACGTTGAATCAATGGAATGTTTAACATGTACGTCGGCATCCCAAAACCCTCTGTATATCAATCTTTTTTCAATAGATTCTGTACTTTTTTCACTTCTGGTCTGATCCAGAATCACCGGTGGCGTTCCCCAGCTGTGAAGCAGACGGTCCAGAAACAGTGTTTTACCCACACTGCTTTTCATATTGTATTTAAGGAAAAGCGAATCTCTCAGTTTCTGATTTCTCATCTCATCCGGATACGTCATGTATTCGTTGAGTAAAGTATCATATTTAGGATTGGCCATATTATAGAATCCTAAAGTCAGCGGAACGAACAGAAGCTGCTTTTTGTTGGGCTTCTGCTGGACGTAATCCTTCAGTTCTTCATCGATGGATTCTTTCTTATCTTCAAACTCAAAAGTGTTCTTAGTAAGCAGATATTCACCGTCCGGAACTTTTTTTGTTGTACTGCAGGCATAAAGGAGACCAACAAATGTTGCAAATGAGATAATTTTATAATATTTTTGAGGAGAATTCTTATAATGCTTACAGCTCATACAATAAAAATTTTACAGTCTTTAGATAAAAAGAAGTTCAGACAAAAATACAATTTGTTTTTGGTTGAAGGTAATAAAATCATTTGTGAACTTCCTCAATCTAATTTTAAAGTTAAAGAAATATTTTCTACCGATCCGCAAAAACTGGACCGTACTGATGTGCCCATTATTCAGATCACTGAAAATGAGCTGAAAAAAATCAGCTTCCTTAAAACGCCTAAAGATTCTGTAGCAGTCTGTTATCTGCCTGAAGATGAAAAAATGGATGATAAGGATGTTCAGTTGGTTCTGGATGGAATTCAGGATCCGGGTAATCTGGGAACCATTATCCGTCTGGCAGACTGGTTCGGAATAGAACAGGTTATCTGCAGTGAAGATACGGTGGATGTGTACAACCCAAAAGTGATTCAGGCCACGATGGGCTCTTTCACGAGGGTGAATATCATTTATACTGATCTTGTGGAATATCTTTCGAAAACGGAGAATGTCAATATCGGAACCGATATGGAAGGAGAAAATATTTATACTTTCGAAAAACCGAAAAAACTGAATCTTATTCTCGGAAACGAAGGAAACGGAATGCGTCCGGAAACAGAAAAACTCCTTAATCAATGCATCACCATTCCAAGATTTGGAAAATCGCAGTCTACAGAAAGCTTAAATGTTTCTATGGCAGCGGGGATTATTTTGGGGCAGTTATTTTCTAGATAAGCAATAAGGAATTAGGGCTTAGGGAGTATAAAATTTAGTGTATAAAACTATTTCCTTAATCCTAAGCCCTAATCCCTTAAATTAATTGTTCCAGACTCGAAACACTTTTATTCTTCTGATATACTTCCAGCTTCTTTCTGACATATTTCAGGGCAATAGGAGCGAGGTAGATCATGGCCGCACCGAGAAGTTTTTTCTTCCAGTTCGGGCTTTTCATGTTCTTTTTGGCATAGTTTCCTACAAAAGCAGTGATTCCCAGTTTAATCAGACTGTCTGTCACATTGCCGCCTAAAGCTGTACTGGCAATGCCTACTGCCGTATTTTTATTGATGAACATATCCTTGACTTCAGAAGTCAGCTGCCTGGCAATAACGTCTTTTCGCAGAACTACTTTTTCATCACCGTCTTCATCTACTTTTTCTTGCAGATATTGGTCTGTAAGGCCATTGGTGAAAGCACTCAGGCTCTCTTTTGTGTTTTTAAAAGTGAGTAAATTTTCCAGATCACTGATTTCGCCTTGGAGCAGTTTTTTCTTTCTTCTCAGTTCTTCGATGCTTTCGTATTTTCTGCCCATAGCTTAATGATTTAAAAATTTAATAACCTGATCTGCGACCATATTGACAAGCTTATTTTTAAAAGCAATAATAAATGCCATTACGATCACATAGAATCCAGCAACAATCAGGAATCCGTAAGACGTATTATCCAACGCTTTACCGATAAGAAATGCGATTCCAAAATTAAAAAGGATAATAAAAAAAGTAAAAGCAACTAGCAGCACTACAAAGTAGGTAATGAGCCCTGCAGAAAGAGAAGATTTTTCAGTAGCTTCAATTTTCAGAAGATCTATTCTCTTTGATGCATATTCTTTAATAGTCTCTATCATTGTTTTTTTTTAAAGTTACAAAAAAAGGAACTTTCACACAAAAAGTTCCTTCCCATAATTTACTCAAAAAATAAACTATTTATTTTTTAAGATCGTTCAGTTCTGCTTCTACATCCTTTACTACGTCTGCAGTTTTGGAAACAATCTGATCTTTGTATTTATCGTATCCGTCTTTTACCGTATGGGCTACATTACTTGCTGTGTCCTTAAAAGTAGAAGAGATGTTACTGTACTGATCTTTTACTTTTTCAGAAACCTCGCCGTATTTGTTTTTAGCCTGGTCTTTTAGGTCACCTGCTTTATCTTTGATTTTTTTTCTTGTTTCTTTACCTTCTTCAGGCGCATAAAGCATTCCTAAGATTACACCTGCTGCAGCTCCTGCTAGAAGTCCTGCCAATATACCTGCTGTATTTTTTCCGTTTTTAGACATTTTTTAGCTTTTTTAATAGTTAATAAATATTAGTTTTTTACTGGGTCAAAATGTACAATTTGTATACCAAAGGGGGTATAGTGGCTATTAAAAAGTGTTAAATCTTTTTGATGTGAGATAGAATCAGATCTATCGTTTCGTCTTTTGTAAGGGCTGTATTGTCGATGATAATGGCGTCTTCAGCCTGCTTTAATGGGGCGATTTCCCTTTCACTGTCGATCTTGTCGCGATCTATAAGATTTTGTTTTACCTGCTCTCTGTCTGCCTGAATTCCCAGGCCTGCCAGTTCAAAATATCTTCTGTTCGTTCTTTCGTCAATACTGGCAGTCAGAAAGAATTTATAGTCCGCATTTGGCAGAACTACTGTCCCTATGTCACGTCCGTCCATAATAATGCCGCCTTTTTCTGCCAGCGAACGCTGTGAATGAAGCAGGAAATCCCTTACTTCTTTCTGTTTGGCCACAATACTTACATTATCGGAAACTTCGTTGGTACGGATCTGCTTTGAAATATCAATATGATTAAGGTAGAGCACCAGCTCGCCTTCATTGTTTCTGAATTCAAGCTCGATCTGGTCTAAAGAAGAAAACAGTTCCTGAAGATTGATAGAATCACCTCCGTTCATGCAGTTCTGTAATGCAAACCACGTAACTCCCCTGTAAAGCGCGCCGGTATCCAGGTGTATAAGGCCCAGTTTCTCGGCAATAACTTTAGAGATTGAACTTTTTCCGGTAGACGAGTACCCATCGATAGCTATTACAGGTTTTTTCATACCGCAAATTTCAAGATTTTTTTTAAAAAATCAAGGGAACGCAGAAAAAATTTCTTTATTATTCTTAAAGATTATGGTTGAGCTACTCTCCAGCGTGGCTGCTAAGGTCCATAGAAACTCCTATCTGGTTCACATTGGAAGAGTTGTGGTAGCGGATATGGGCATAATCTATACGGAATCTTCTTAGCTTAATTCCGAATCCTCCTGAAAGCCCTGAAAAGTTTCTCTGATCTGCCACAGCAAGCTCATTTCCTCTTTTCGCATTATATCCAAGCCTTATATTAAAGCCTTTTTCGGGAAAAAGTTCAGCGCCCACAGAAAAGTGGTCTGCCAGTTTTCTTCCGAAGCCTACTTCCTGTCCGTTTACATTATATTCCTGCGAAATATCGAACTGCTGAAGATCGTGAGCAGTAATGGTAATGGCAAGCGGTATCGCTTTTAGAATTCTGGTGTAACCCATATCTATCCTGAAGGGAAGGTTTTCTCTGGTTCCGTTAAAAGATTTCAGCTGAAAACCGAAATTTCTCATCACAAGAGAAAGGGCTTCTTTGTTCTTTTTATTATGGTAGGTAATTCCTGCAGTTCCGGAAACTGCGGAAGATGTATAGTTGTCTATTTTTGAAGTGATGAAATTGATGCCTCCACCAATCGTCCAGTCTTCTTCAAACTGGTAGGCATAGCCTGCACCAATCGCTACATCTGAAGCTTTAAAATCTCCGTTTTGCTCACCGCTTTCGTCGGTTCTGGGAGTGCTTCCGTAGGTCATGTATCTGGCATTCACAGTGGCCATATGCCCGTTGTCGAAATCTCTTGCGTAGGCGATGGTACCATACTTAGAGTCGGCAAGGTAAGCTGTGGCATTCACGGAAAGCTGTTTGTCTGAATCTCTGTTTAAAAGGGACGGGTTTGCAATAGCAAAGGAAACATCATGGTCTCTGACGGAAATTGCATCGCCACCCAGAGCAGCCTGTCGGGCAGATACAGGGATGTTTAAGAAAGGATAAACATTTGTTCCTGTTTGCGCATAAGAAACAATTCCTGACAGAAATAATGAAAAAATGACAATTTTCTTCAATTCAATTTATAATTAATGCAAAAATAATCCTTTTTCGTACTTATCAAAATATTTCTGACATTATTTCTACGTAAATATTTTTCTTTTTTCAATATTTTTAATGATTATATTTGCAAAATCAAATTTCGGAGAAAATAGCTCCGGTAAAGCTTATTAAAAATTAAAGATGAAATATAAAAGAATCCTTCTAAAACTGAGTGGTGAGGCCTTAATGGGGAACAGACAATATGGTATTGACAATGAAAGACTGCAGGAATATGCTGCTGAGATCAAAACAGTAGTAGAAAAAGGCTGCGAAGTAGCAATCGTTATTGGAGGAGGAAACATTTTCCGTGGAGTAGCAGGTGCTGCAAAAGGGATGGACAGAGTGCAGGGAGATTATATGGGAATGCTGGCTACCGTGATCAACGGGATGGCGCTTCAGGGAGCTCTTGAAGATGCCGGAATCAAAACCAGACTTCAGTCTGCCATTGAAATGGATAAAGTAGCTGAACCTTTCATCAAAAGAAGAGCGGTAAGACACCTTGAAAAAGGTAGAGTTGTGATCTTCGGAGCCGGAACCGGAAACCCTTATTTTACCACGGATACGGCAGCAACTTTGCGAGCTATCGAAATCGGGGCGGATGTAATATTAAAAGGAACCAGAGTAGACGGTATCTACGACAGTGATCCTGAAAAGAATGCTGATGCTGTGAAATACAACTCATTATCATTCGACGAGGTATATGCTAAAAACCTTAAAGTAATGGATATGACTGCCTTCACATTAAGCCACGAAAATAAATTGCCGATCATCGTATTCGATATGAATAAAGACGGGAACTTACTGAAGATTGTAGAAGGAGAAAATGTAGGAACTTTAGTGGATTTATAGGGAGCAGGGGGAGATTAGAGGTGATTGAAGATTTAAATATTTAATGATTTAAAAATTAAAAGATTCAGAAATTACCCATAGCTTATTACTCATTACCATACCTTATTATTCATCATTTATAAAAATGTGTAACTTATCAAATTTTAACTATATAATGGAAGAATTAGATCTTATATTAGAATCTGTAAAGCAGGACATGGAAGGCGCTATAAAGCACTTGGATCATGCATTTCAAAGAATTAGAGCAGGGCGTGCTTCTACGTCAATGGTTCAGGATGTAATGGTAGAATATTACGGAGCTCCGACTCCTATCAACCAGGTGGCCAATGTTTCTGTGCCGGATGCAATGACCATCTCTATTCAGCCTTGGGACAGAACGGCTATTGGTGCTATTGAAAAAGCTATCATCAATTCAAACCTTGGTTTTGCACCTTCTAATAACGGGGAAAATATTATTCTTAATGTTCCGCCTTTAACAGAGGAAAGAAGAAGAGAACTGGCGAAACAGGCTAAAGTAGAAGCTGAAAACACAAAAATTACTGTAAGAAATGCAAGACAGGATGGTTTGAAAGAACTTAAAAAACTGGAAGGTGTTTCTGAAGATGTAGTAAAAGGCGTGGAAGACGAAATCCAGGGTTTTACAGACAAATATGTAAAGCTTTGCGACGAGCATCTTAAGACGAAAGAGGCTGAAATTATGAAAGTATAATTTTCAACTTTTCAATATATAAAGCACCTGTTAATTTTTTACAGGTGCTTTTATTTTTTATACTAAAATGGTGGTTTTGAAAATGGCAACCGCATTGCCTTTGATCTGTATCTGTTCTGGCTTTCCATGATTCACCGTTACTTTCACATTCACTGTTCCCAGACGGTTGATCTGCTCACCCTGCCTGCCATTAAATTCAAAATAATCATTCTGATATTTGACCAGTTTATTTTGAACCAGATATCCGCCCAAAGGACCGTTTGCATTTCCGGTGACGGGATCTTCTGTAATTCCTATGGCTGGAGCAAACATTCGTCCGTAGGTCAGAACATCTTCACGGTCAGAGTCAAATGTAAATACAAAATATCCATTGCATCCAATTTCAGAGCTTAACTGCGTCAGAGCGCTCATATCCGGTTGAAATTCATTCAATGTTTTTCTACTGTTAATACCGATCATCACTTTTGAATGGCCGGTAGATGCAATTTGTATAGGGCAGTTTTCTTCAAGGTCAGAAACTTTAAGGTTCAATGCGGAAAGCAATTTTTGGGTTGTGATCTCATCAAACTCCGGGCTTAGTGTAAAAGCAGCCTGCGTCATCGTGATCTGGTAATCATCATCTGATTTTTCAATTTCGATAGGAAGGATTCCAATTTGAGTATTGATCTTTAAAACACAGGATTCAAGATGGTCTTCCACTGCTTTGGCATACAGCGCAGCAATCGTCGCATGTCCGCATGAAGGAACTTCTATGGATGGGGTGAAATAGCGAACCGTATAATCGCTTTCAGCATCTGTAGGAGAAAAAATAAAAGCGGTTTCTGAATTATTGAGTTCCCGGGCTATCGCCTGCATATTTTCATCATTGAGTCCGTCTGCATTCAGAACAACACCGGCTGGATTTCCTTTGAATTTTTCCGTGGTAAAAGAGTCTATCTGATAAATTAGTATTTTCTGCATTTTTAAGATTAAAATCGAAGTATAAATATACCTAAGACTTTTCGTTCACTAATTGACATTTGACAATTTCAGAAATAAAAAATTTTAGGATAAGTTTGAGAAAATAATTGATTTAAATGAATGTTTTGAAAGTATGTGAGTTTCTTTACAGACATTTTATTTCACCTTTCCTATCCCTGTTTTTCAGCAAAGACTGGTAGGTTTTCATCAACTCATCTGTATTGCATTGGGTTTCCTTGTTTGGAATTTTATCCGGAGAAGGTTTCTCAGTGGCATTAGATCTTATAGAATACTGCTTTTCCAGGCATTTGATGGATTTGTTATTCCGGATATAGATTCGACTTTCCGTGATGTCGTCTTTTGTGATGGGCTTTTCTGGTGTGCCTCCGTCAAAATTCCATCCTGTGTCTTCCTTAAAAATAAAGAACAGATTTCCGTCTTTGATAAAATACTGTTCCGTTGAACCGAAATGACTGTATTCATCGTAGGAATGCTCAATGATCCGGATTTCTTTCTGATCGGAATAATACGTTACTTTTCCTGATCTTTCGTCGTTGCAGTTGTAGGTAAAACCTGTGGAAGTCAGTTTTTTTGATTCAAGCTGTTTCTGAAGATTGCTGTATTCGATTTTAATCTCTTCTATAGGATCCACTGCATTTTTTATTTGTTTTGAATCCTTTTTAATGGCAAGGCTATCCTTGGAAAGCGGTGTTTGAAGAGCGGTTTTATCCTTATCATTTGTACATGAAAAAATAAAAACCAATCCGGCAGCAAGGAATAAGGTTCTCATATTATACTTTTTGGTGAACCTTAAAACTACAAAATTATCTGCAAAATCTTTTCCTGAATACCAATCCCTGTCCGAAACTAATATCGCCGGGCTTTACGTTTGAAAAAGTAAAAATCCTGGATGTTACTTTTACAGGATGAAGTATGTAATTTCCATCTAAAGAAGCTTTGTAAAACTGCATCAGAAAAGCTCCGTTGTGTTCCTTCAATATTCCCCAAAGTTCTTTTTTATCATTATCACGAATTAAAAATACACTGTCTTTTTCCACAGAGACAGGGCTGAGAAATTCAGGATTTCCTTTATAACAGTAAACAGTAGCCTGGTGCTGTCCTTTAGAGAATGTAAATGAAAAGAATAAAATGACAGATAATAGAGTGGTGTTCCTCACAATGAAAGAATATGAAAATTATTTTAACTAAATGATTTTTCCTCCTGTAAATATAGCTTTTTACCACTGAGGACAAAAAGGTATAAATTACAACGATTAACCCCCAATAAAAAGACCCGAAAAACTCCGGGTCCTATAATCTTTAAATCATTAAAATTTTTAAATCTTTCAATAAAAAAATTACTGATATCTCTTATGTTCCTTATTTTTAACAAACAACTTTGTAACAGGTTTAAACAATGCTTTATACTTTTCAGCATCAAACAGCTGTGAGTCGGTAAGCGCTTTATACGTCATCCATATTCCAAATGGAAGAAGGATCAGATTGGGGAGCCATGCTGCTAAATAAGGACTCATTCCGCCTCCCCAGGCAACATTCTCGATACCAAGATTCATTACGTAGAAAATAATGAAAATAACAATCGCGATAATCACCGGAAGTCCCATTCCTCCTTTTCTGATGATAGATCCTAAACTGGCTCCAATCAGGAAGAAGATGATACAGGTTACAGAATAAGAAATAATCCTCTGCTGGTAAATAACGACCTTACTGAAGTATTTTATATTAGAGCTGAACTCATTCTTTTTTCCTTCTGCTGTTGCCTTCAGATTTTCCAGTCTGCTGTAAGAATTATAAATGATCTGCAGTTTCTTTTCTCCTTTTACGGTATCCAGTTTTACCTGTTGTTTGGCAACGCTTTTAGACTTGGTTTTATCCATATAGGTCACCACAGAATTGGTCTGGCTAAGGACATCAGAACTGATGGAGGTGAAAAAGTCATTATTGTCTTTTTTACTTTTAGCAACAGTAGCATTAAGCTGTCCATAGGTCTGAAAACGGTAGTCATCCGTGATCTGTTCCTTTTCAATGGCTTTGTTGATGATCTCACTGATGTCAAAGTGTGAAACCAATGTGTCAAATTTAATAGCCTGATCCGGCTGTTTCAGTCTTACATTTTCACTCTTTCCTGCGAAATTGTCTTCAAATACATATCCGTTATACAGCTCCAGTTTCAGGAAGTTTTTGTTGGCAGCAGGAACGAATTTTCCTTTTTCCGCTACAATAGACTGTTGATTTTCATAAGTGCTGGCTTTTCTGTGCACAAAAACGCCTTCGATACTTTCTCCGTTTTCTCCGTAGATCTTATCAAATTTCACCATATAGCCCGGAATCTGGTCGATGAACTGTCCCGGCGTGAAGTTTAAGGCAGGCTTGGTCTGTGCAATATTGAAAAGCATATTTTTAGCCTTTTTCTGGAAATCCGGAATGATATTATTGGAGAAAAAGAAAAGCATGACTGCGAGTACTGTTGCAACTCCCATCAGAGGTGCCATGACTCTTGTCAGGGAAATTCCCGCGGCCTTCATCGCTGCGAGCTCGTACCGTTCTCCAAATTCACCGAAGGACATGATACTCGCCAAAAGAATCGTAAGCGGAAGCACCATACTGATCACACTTACCCCAAGGTAAAAAAGAAGTTTCAGGATCTGCCAGTAGCTTAATCCTTTTCCCATGAACTGCCCCAGCTGAACCCAGATAATGTTTACAATAAAGATGAAAAACAAAACGCTGAATATAAAGAAAAACGGTCCAAAGAAGGTTTTTATGATATATCGGTCTAGTATTTTTAACATGTGCCAAAATTAATCAAAAAGCCACAAAGTTTACTTGTGGCTTGTATAATTTTTATTACTTTTTATTTAACTGCAAAAAGAAGAAGAGTGGAATCTGCAAATTTGTAAACTAACCCTTTCTCCATTTCACTTTTCTAAAGTTCCGTGATCACGTAATTTTTGAACTTATTCTTGTCAAAAACAAACATATTCGGATCCAGTTCCTGGTTTTCCTTGTATTCTTTAATAGCAATTACGGCTACATCTTTGTTGTTCCCGTGCTGCTCCAGTTTTACCATTTGCTTTTTCGCTGAGTCTACAAAAATGTATACATATTGAATTCCATTGGATTTCACCGGGGTCAGTTTAATGAAATCAGCATTTACGCCATTTACATTTTTCTTTCCGTTGTAGGTTACATTATAATCATTTCTGTAGGTTGAAAGATAGTTGATAGGGGAGAACATGCTGCTGCTTCCGTTAGGTTTTGCAACCGTTACTTCCATATCATCTGCATTGATGTTGTAGATTTTGCTTCCGTCGAAGATCTGTTCTGTATCCATGATCTTCAGTTTATACTTTTCTCCGGCGGAGTAATAAATACCGGGTTCTGTTTTGGTCACCTGTCCGTTCAGGCCAGTCCCGAAAGAAAACTTGAAATAAGAATTCTTTTTAGACTTGTAGTTGGCCGTGATGTCATCCAGAATCTTTTTAGCTTTCGCATCAATTTTCTGTGCCGGGGCAAATCCTACAGCACCGATAACAAAACTTCCGACTATAACTTTTGAAATAATATTTTTCATTTTTTTATTTAATATACTTTAAACATTCTAATGCCTCCAGATTCGCTCTGTGAAGCATTTTTCCCTTTGACTATACAAATCTTTCAAAAACTGTTCCAATACATAAAGAACCTGAACCCAACCTTTATTTTGTTAAAATGTACAGACCTATAATTTCAATTCCTATCTGTCCGGTCGATAGACGTATTTTTCAAAATTGTTCGGAAGAGTATTTGTAACGGTTAATCTGTTCGAAGTGATGGTAGGTTCAATATTAATGACTTTCGTATTTTCATCAATTTCCACCTGATGTTTACTTCTCATATTTACCATATCGATATGCAGTGCTGTGAATTCGTATTTTCCTTTTGCCAAATCGATGATCAGATATTCTTTGGGTCTGATCTGTCCCAGTGATTTATCGCCGATCCATATGTTCAGCCTTGCCGTATTGTCTATGGAATGCAGAATTCCTGCGCCATTGTAGATCAGTACTTTACCGTTTCCAAGACTGTTGGTGTCTACAGTTTCTAATTTTACGGTGGTATAATCACTTGGGATTGATCTTAATGCACATGAGGATAAGGTAAGGACTGAGGCAAAAAGACCTATTTTAATAATGTTTCTGTTAAATATTTTCATGGAAATAATATGAATTTTATGATGTATTAGTTTCTTAAATCTTCTAAAAACTGTTCCAGGGAATGAAGATCACTGATGATCACTTCTCTTGCCTTTGCTCCGTTAAATCCACCTACGATACCGGTTGCTTCAAGCTGGTCCATGATTCTTCCAGCTCTGTTGTATCCTAATTTCAGCTGTCTCTGAAGCATAGAAGTGGAGCCCTGTTGTGTAGAAACGATAATTCTTGCCGCTTCTTCAAATAAGGCATCTTTTTCATTAGGATCGAAAGCACCTACTGTACTTGTGGAGTCCTCAGAAACGAATTCTGGTAATAAGAATGCTGATGAATATCCTTTCTGTTCACCGATATATTCTGCCAGTCTTTCCACTTCCGGTGTATCTACAAAAGCACACTGAAGTCTTAAAATCTCGTTTCCGTTGAAATAAAGCATATCTCCTTTACCGATCAGCTGATCTGCGCCCGGAGAATCCAGGATCGTTCTTGAATCGACGCTGGAAATTACTCTGAAGGCAGCTCTTGCCGGGAAGTTGGCTTTGATCATCCCCGTAATTACATTAACAGAAGGTCGCTGTGTAGCTACAATCAGGTGAATCCCTACGGCTCTTGCAAGCTGTGCCAGTCTGGCGATGGGAAGTTCAACCTCTTTTCCGGCAGTCATAATAAGGTCTGCAAACTCATCTACAACCAGTACAATATAAGGAAGGAAACGGTGTCCGTTCTCAGGATTCAGTTTTCGCTCAGTAAATTTCTTGTTGTATTCCTTTAAGTTTTTACAGAATGCATTTTTAAGAAGATCATATCTCGTGTCCATCTCTATACAAAGAGAGTTCAGCGTATTGATCACTTTATTGGTATCTGTGATGATGGCTTCTTCAGCATCAGGAAGTTTAGCCAGATAATGTCTTTCAATTTTTGAATACAGGGATAGTTCTACCTTCTTAGGATCCACCATCACGAATTTCAGTTCGCTCGGATGTTTTTTGTAAAGAAGGGAAGTAAGGATCGCATTAATCCCGACAGATTTACCCTGTCCTGTAGCACCTGCCATCAGTAAGTGAGGCATCTTTGCAAGATCGGCCATAAAGACTTCGTTGGAAATCGTTTTTCCGAAAACCACCGGAAGATCCATATCCGTATTCTGGAATTTATGAGAAGCTATCACGGAACGCATAGAAACCATGGTAGGATTTTTTCTCGGAACCTCAATCCCGATGGTTCCTTTTCCTGGCATTGGTGCAATAATCCTGATCCCAAGAGCGGAAAGATTCAGCGCAATATCATCCTGAAGCTTTTTAATGGCAGATACTCTGATTCCTGCTTCCGGAACAATTTCGTATAAAGTAACCGTTGGCCCGATCGTCGCTTTGATCTCGGAAATACCCACGTTGAAGTTCTTTAAAAGGCCTACAATTTTATTTTTGTTTTCTTCTAATTCTTCTTTGTTGATGGAAATCTCTTCATTACCATAATCCTTCAGTAATTCTACCGTTGGCATCTGGAATCCGGCCAGATCAAGCTTGTGATCGTACAAGCCGTGTTTTTCTACCAGTTCCTGTGATTTTCTGTCTGTATCATCCAACACATCAATAACCGGAGCTACTTCCACATTGAATTTAATGTTATCCTGCGCCGGCATTGTAGAGACAGGAGGAGCCGGAGTGATAGCCGGACTTACCGGCGTCATATCAAATGCCTGTTCCGGAGTTGAAGTGGGAACAGAAGGTTTCGTGTTCAGATTTAAGCTGACAGGCTTTTCCTCTTCCTCAAAAGAAGTATGGTTAGGCGTTACAATCGCTTCTATATCCGTTGAAGGCTGAACTTCAGGAAATCCTTTTGGTACGCTTACGGGTTCCTGTTCTTTCTTTTTCGTTTTATTGGTGACATCTGTTACAGTAACATTGGAAACGGTTTCCTGAGCTTCCTCTTCAAGCTCTTCATCGGCTTCAAAGTTTTCCTCTGAGCTAGGCATCATAGATTTTACTCTGCCAATTGTATTATCATTGATCTTATCCAGCTTAGATTTAATAGAACTTGGACGAAGATTGAATTCCAAAATGAAATAGAGAAGGATACTGGCCGCTAAAACCACCCAAAGTCCTACAGAACCGATAATGGCATTAAGATAATCCATAATCTGGTAACCGTACACACCACCCAAAACACCCTGTCCTTTAGTCACTGCTCCCATGAAGATAGGCAGCCAGCAGATAAAAAACAGAGAATGGCCGATGGTTTTCCATGGCTTGAAGGTTCTTTTTTTAAGAATTAGGGTGCCCACCACCAAAAATAAGAAGGCGATAATAAATGAGGCAATTCCTATGCTTTCGAATATAAAAATATTCCCCAGCCAGTCGCCTACCTTCCCAAAGATATTTGAAGATTGTATAGTTTTATCGGTCATTGTTCCTGCCTGGCTCTGATCAGCCTTCCAGTTCATCAGATAAGAGACGAACGAAAGGGTCAGAACGACAGAGAAAAGAATGAAGGTAAGCCCGAAAAATATACGGGGCTTAGATAAGATTTTGCCTTTATCAGGCGATTCAGTCGGTTTTGTCTGTGTCTTTTTATCCATAATATCAATGTGGGCAAATTTAATGTTTTTTCAACATTAATAGAATCTTTTTTTGTTCAAAAGATAGCGTAATTTAGGTTTATTTTTTAAAATTACACAGCGTTTTTGAGATATTTTTTTTCATTAAAATCTAATGCGACAGGTGTTTTTTGAACTAGTTCAAATGCCATTGCTTACAGCTCCACTAATTTTGTTCCATTAATTTAAAAAATAAGAAAAACATGAATATTTTATTCAAAAGTAGCGTGGCATTATGCCTGACTTTATTTTCACTCATATTCATTAACGCACAACAAAAAAGAAACATGAAAAACAGGGCTTTATTAATTATTGACATTCAGAATGATTATTTCCCTGGAGGGAAAATGGAACTGGCCGGAGCGGAACCGGCGGCCAACAATGCAAAGAAGGCACTGGAGTACTTCAGAAAAAACAATCTTCCCGTTATTCACATCAAGCACATTGCGGTGAATGAAGGCGCAGAATTTTTTCTTCCCGATACTTCCGGAGCAGAAATTCATTCATCGGTTTCACCAAAAAATGATGAGAAAATAATCATCAAACATTTTCCCAACAGCTTCCGGGGGACAGATCTGTTAGAATATTTACAGAAAAAAAGAATTAAGCATCTTGTGATTACAGGAATGATGACTGATGTCTGCGTGGATTCTACGGTCAGAGCCGCCTTTGATCTTGGATTTAAAAACACTGTGATCGAAAATGCAACGGCAACCAGAGACAGAGTGCTGAACGGGCAGGTTATAAAAGCAGCCGAAGTACAGAGCTCTTTTCTGGCGGGAATGTCCGCTTTGGGAAATCTGTATGCTGAGATTGTAAGTGATGTCGGAAGTTTTTGATATATCTTTCTTCTATAAACCTTCTCTTTTCATCCTTGTCAAGATTCAAAACATTGGCAAGGATGATAATTTCTCATAAAATAAGCGATCATCGTATCCTGTTTTGCGGCGTCAAATTAAATTCTGTAATTTTCGCCAAACTAATAATTGTTTTTATGCAAAATCAGAATAACACTGAAATCTTTTCTCTGGGGATCACAATGGCAGGGGCTGTATCTGCCGGATGCTACACAGCAGGGGTTATGGATTATCTTTTTGAAATCCTTGATCTTTGGGAAAGAGCGAAAGAAGGGAAAGTGTTAGAAGAGTACGCCGACAAAATTCCAAAACATAAGATAAGAATTGATGCCATGGGTGGTGCCTCAGCTGGTGGAATGACTACAACAATGGCGGCAATTTATGCATTAAACGGAACTATAAACCCGGTAAAAGAAGCTGTTAATTTAGATGAATCGAAAAACAATATTCTGTATGACAGTTGGGTTTTGATGGGTGAAAATGATCCCCATGACAAAAGATCTCTCCTCGAAAAACTTTTAGATACAAAAGATCTGGAAAAAGGAAAATTCAATTCCCTCTTAAATTCAGAGTTCGTTGATTCTATCGCAGACCAGGCATTTTTGGTGGATAAAGAAGTTGTGTTAAAACAAAAGGTTGACCAACTTCCGTCCTACATTTCTAAAGATTTACAATTATTATTTTCCCATTGCTTTTTAAGAGGCATTCCTCTCGATGTGAATTTCGAAACCTCAATTTCTAAGTTTGGAAGGAAAAGTGTCATCCCCAATCACAGTACTTTTGAGCACTACATGGTCACACAGTACAGATTAAATAACGGATTACAGCCGGATAAAGAAAAATATCTGTGGTTAAATCCATATAACAAACCCTATGCAGATACATTAAAACTTTCCACAATTGCTACCGGAGCTTTTCCAATTGGCCTGGCTTTTCGGGAATTTAAAACGGAGGATTTGGGAGATGCTTATTTAAAAACCACGATAAAACGGATTATCACAGGTGAATTTGGAGATGATAATCCTTCAGCCAAGAATATTAAATTAAAGTTTTTTCCTAAAAATTATTCATCTGTTGTCATTGACGGAGGAGCTATAAATAATGAACCGTACAGGGAAGTTCTTAGTGTTCTTCAACATCAGAACAGTAAAGCTACGGATGATGGGTATCCTCGTTACGGGATCATTATGATCGATCCTTTTCCCGACAGAGCTCAGTCGCAGAAATCCTATTCAAGACCTAACGATGCTGTTGACGTGGCAAAAGGGATTATCGGAACCTTACTGGATCAGTCCAGAATTAAAAGGAGAGAAATGCTGGAGACAGACTCTAATAAATATTTTAAGAGTATTGTATTCCCGCGAAAATGGAAAACCAATACGGAAAATAAAATCATTGGACCGCCGGATACCGTAACTTGCGCTTCGGCAATGGCATTTGGAGGGTTTTTAGATAAGAGTTTCAGACAGCATGATTTTTTCCTTGGACGGAATAACGCGAGAAATTTCTTACGGTATTTCTTTTCGTTTCCTTATGATAAACTTAATAATGATATTCATCCTATCCATCAAACCTGGACAGACTCCATGATTGATGCTTTCAAATTTGAAAAGGTTAAAAACAGCGGTAAGTTTTATCTGCCCATCATTCCTGATCTTTATCTTTTGTCAGAAAGTGAGGAAACAAAACTGAGCAGGAGAACTCAATATGACATTCCCAAAACACCACGTTATCGTCCTGAAGAATTGTTTAAGCTGGAAAAGAAACTGAAGCAAAGGGTTAGTAAAATTTTTGATGTCATTCAGTCCCGTGATTCCGGTGAAGTTTTAAATAACGTTACTATAAAAAACGCAGTAGCAGAAAAATGGATCAGGAAAAAATATGGCAAAAACGGGTTAGACAAAGCAGGTGATTTTATCATGAGCCCTATATATAGTTTAGGCATGTTTTTCGGAAAACGAGTCGTTGCAAAAAAAGTGACCCGGATGATTATATCGGAGATTTTGAAGGATCTTGGGAAAAAAGGACTTTTAGAAGATAATGAGAAATAAAAATAACAGAGCATGTCAGATCTCCTTTTAGAAAACATCAGCAGACATATCCAACTTTCGGATGAGGAATTTGAACAGTTCAGAAGACCGTTCGAACTTCAGGTGTTTAAAAGAAAAGAGGTGGTCCTCAAAGAAGGAGCGTATTGCCTTTTCGAAGGATTTGTCGTGAAGGGATGTTTTAAAGTGTATTATCTGAATGAAAGCGGATCTGAACAAACCCTGTATTTCGGCGTAAAAGGTTGGTGGATCACGGATATCGACAGCCTCATCAATGATGTCCCGAGCATTCTGAACATAGAAGCCCTTGAAGACAGCGAAGTGTTGATGATTTCAAAAAAGGATAAAGAGAAGCTTTACGAGGATATGCCTCAGATAGAAAAGCTTTTCAGGATCATGAATCAGCAGGCTTCGGTATCTTTGCAGAGAAGAATTCTTTCTTTAACCGGAAAGACTGCCGATAAACGCTATCTTGAATTTTTAGAGAAATATCCCGGCCTTGAACAGAGACTGACACAGCAGCAGGTAGCTTCTTATCTGGGAATTACCCATGAGTTTTTAAGTAAGATCCGGAAGAAGACTTCTTTGAATAAGTAGTGGACTGAATATCATTGATTTAAGTAATAGTAAGGCTTGTTAGGGAATAGAAGGCTTCAATAACATAGATAGGTTTATTATATCCTGAATTTTATGATATTAAAAATTGAATTTTCCTTAATAAATTTCGCGTTATTAAGAATGGTTCAAAATAACCTAAATAGGCCTCAAAGTGACAAAAAACAGCTTTTTTTAGCCCCTTTGTTGTTTATCATTCTTATTTTTGCATGTCAAGTAAAATAAATCATGAAGAAGCTCCAAGATATTCTTATCTCAACCAGAACAATGGCTGTGCTGTTACTGGTGTATGCATTTGCGATGGCTTATGCAACGTTCTTAGAAAACGACTACGGAACTCCTACAGCTAAGGCTCTAATTTATGAAGCAAAATGGTTTGAATTAATCATGTTTCTGCTCATTCTTAACTTCGTAGGAAATATCGCAAGATACCGACTGTGGAAAAGAGAAAAATGGCCGGTTCTTGTTTTTCACCTTGCCTTTATCCTTATTTTTATAGGAGGTGCCATTACAAGATACATCAGTTTTGAAGGTACCATGCACATCAGAGAGGGGGAAACTTCCAATGAGATTGTGACCGACAAAAATTTCTTTAAAATCCAGATCGAGGATAAAGGAGATGTCCTTAATTATCAGGATGTTCCTTATCTGATGTCTCCTCTGCACAAAGACTTTAAAGCAACTTACGATTTCCACGGAAAAGAAGTAAAGGTTTTTACAAAAGACTATATCCAGAGAAAAAAAGACAGCTTAATTGCTGAGCCCAACGGTACAGAATATCTTCATCTGGTTTCTACAGGAACTACAGGAAGACAGAATATCTACATCAAACCGGGCGAAACAAAATCCATCAACGGAACTTTGGTAACGTTCAACAGAGCGATCGAAGGGGCTGTAGAATTTAAAAAAGAAGACGGAAAAATATTCATCAAAACTCCTGTTGATGCTGCCTTTATGACCATGGCAACGCAGGCGACGGGAAGTACCAAGAAAGATGAATTCCAGCCTTTGGTATTGAGAAGTTTATATACCATCAACGAATTGAAACTGGTTGTTCCTGAAGGTCTTAAAAAAGGAAGACTGATGGCTTTCGAAGGGGACAAAAAGAAAGATGCGATGGTACCTGATGTGCTTAGAATAGAGCTTCAGGGGCCAAAAACAAAACAATTGGTTGATCTTTCTGTAGAAAAAGGAAACCCAAATGCATTCAAACAGGTAACCATGGACGGGCTGAATATTATGGTAGGTTTCGGACCTAAAGTATATAACACGCCTTTCGCTTTGAAACTGGATGATTTCGTAATGGAAACTTACCCTGGAAGTACATCTCCAAGTGCTTATGAAAGCCACATAAAGATCATTGACGAAGGAAAAGAAACCCCTTATAAAATTTACATGAACCACGTTCTGAACCATAAAGGATACCGTTTCTTCCAGTCAAGCTTTGACCCGGACAGAATGGGAACTGTATTGTCTGTAAACCACGATTTCTGGGGAACCATTATCTCTTACATCGGATACGGACTTCTGTTCTTAGGAATGTTTGTGATCTTCTTCTGGAAAGGAACTCACTTCTGGAAACTGAACAAAATGCTGACAGATATCAACAGAAAGAAAAACGCTGCCATTCTTTTAGTGTTTTTAAGTTTAGGCTTAAATGCACAAAAAATTGAAACTCACGGTACGACTGACGGAAGCAGAGAACATATTCATGTGGAAGGAGATAATCATTCTCACACTCCCGCTCCGGGTGCTCAACCGCTTGATGGTGCTGCTCCCAAGCAGAATTCACTGGCAGCTCCTTTAAGCAGAATGAAATCTATTTCTCCGGATGAGATTATTGCAAGAAACAGAATAAGCAAAGAACATGCAGATAAATTCGGATACCTTTTGGTGCAGAATTTCGACGGAAGAATTGTTCCGATCAACACGGAAGCGCTGGATGTTTTAAGAAAACTATACAAAAAAGACGAATTCAAAGGAACAGACGGAAAGTCGCTTACGGCTAACCAGTGGTTCCTGTCAATCAATACAGACACCCCAAGCTGGACGATGGTTCCTATGATCAAAGTAGGGACGAAAGGAGGTGATGAGCTGAAAAATAAAACAAAGGCTGATGACGAAGGTTACACTTCACTGATGAACCTTTTCCCTGCAGATGCTAACGGTAATCTGACTTATCTTCTTGAGCATGATTATAACACTGCATTCCGTAAAAAACCGTCTGAGCAGACCAATTACGATAAAGAAGTCATTTCTGTAAACGAAAGGGTACAGATCTTCAATGAGTTCTTCAGCGGTCAGTTTATGAGAATTGTTCCCGTAAAAAATGATGCGAACCACACATGGCATTCGTGGCTTGACCAGAAATTCGAACCGGATATGGAATCGCAGCAGGTAATGGGACCTTATTTTGCAGAAGCTCTTACCGCTCAGAAAACAGGAAACTGGAGCAAGGCAGATACTGAATTGGCAAAACTTTCAGACTATCAGCAGAAATGGGGTAAAGCAGTAGTTCCTGCAAAATCTAAAGTAGATCTTGAGGTGTTCATGAACGAAGTTAATATCAATTTCAAATTATTGATTTTCTATACCATAATAGGTGGATTATTATTGATTTTTGGTTTTGTTGAATTGTTTAAGCCAAGTAAAGCTTTAAATACAGCTATCAGAATAATTATCTATGTGGGACTTGTAGGATATATTTTACATTTCCTTGGTCTTGTTGCAAGATGGTATATTTCAGGACACGCACCTTGGAGTAATGGTTATGAAGCCATTATCTTTATTTCATGGGTCGGTATTTCTGCGGGACTTATGTTCTATTTTGGTTTCGGAAGACTTTCTTTAGCTGATAAAGCTGTATTGGCTGCAAAGCAATTAATCACTAAAAATAAATCTAACGCATTAATTCCTGCATCAGGATTTATGGTGGCCGTTATTATGATGGGATTTGCGCACGGAGGTTCAGCGCTTGATCCTCAGATTACACCGCTTGTTCCGGTATTGAAATCTTACTGGCTGATTGTTCACGTAGCGATCATTACATCCAGTTACGGTTTCTTCGCCCTGTCTATGATTATTGCTGTGATTTCCCTTGTATTTTATATTGTTTCAGATAAAGATACCTACAAACTTCACCACGATACGACGTTAAAAGAATTGGTTATCGTTTCTGAAATGTCTCTTACTATTGGTCTTTTCGCCTTAACAGTAGGAAACTTCTTAGGAGGAATCTGGGCTAATGAATCTTGGGGAAGATACTGGAGCTGGGACCCGAAAGAAACATGGGCATTCATCTCCATCATGGTATATGCTTTTGTATTGCACATGCGATTGGTTCCGGGATTGAGAAGCAGATGGGCATTCCACGTAGCAACTATGTTTGCATTCTGTTCTATGGTAATGACTTATTTCGGAGTAAATTACTACCTGAGCGGACTTCACTCCTACGCAGCAGGAGATCCGGTTCCGGTTCCGGCCTGGGTATACATCGGATTAGGAACAATGCTTCTTTTATCAGTAGCTTCTTATTTCAAATTTAGAACCTTAACGAAGAAATAAAACGTTAATAATATAATAACTGAAATCCTGGAATTTATTTTCCGGGATTTTTTTTGTTCGGGTTTCCGGGTTTCGTGGTACGGTTTCCGGGTTATAAATTATATGTTGTAAGTTATGAGTTTGTTGTGAGATGAGGGGTTTCGGGATTCGGAATACTGCCTGCAATTTCTATGGGTCACCAATTGTTCTAAACCATCATTCCCATTCCCTCATGCAAAGCAAAAAGACGCGGTAGTTACAAGCATTCAGATCATTCCATTCATAAACTCCCAATCTTTCAACCC
The DNA here is from genome assembly GCF_900128945.1 of Chryseobacterium sp. OV279. Classification (GTDB taxonomy): domain Bacteria; phylum Bacteroidota; class Bacteroidia; order Flavobacteriales; family Weeksellaceae; genus Chryseobacterium. The sequence continues at coordinate 480,704 of NZ_FQUD01000003.1, forward strand.
TGCATCAAAAAAACTCATCACTCATCACTCAAAATTCAAAACTAATTTATATCTTTATGATATCAAAACAATATCAAATTAAAAATTGTAATCATGGAAAAAGTATTAAAGCCCATGTCGGGCTATCTGGCATTAGTTTTCTGTCTTATTTTATTTGCGGGAGCCGTCTATTTTTTTATTTCCGGAGTTGAGCAAAGTATTACGTTTGTGATCATTGCGATGCTTTGTTTTCTGCTGTTCTGCTTCTTTCTGAAAGGACTGATGATCATTCAGCCGAACCATTCAAGAGTATTAAATTTCTTTGGAAAGTACGTAGGAACGGTAAAAGACAACGGATTATTTTTCATCAATCCTTTGTACTCGTCACAGAAAATGTCACTGCGTTCAGAGAATCTTCAGGGGCAGACTTTGAAAGTAAACGACAAAATGGGAAACCCTATTGAAATCGGAGTCGTGATGGTTTGGAAAGTAGGAGATACCTATAAAGCAGCATTCGATGTTGAGCGGTATTCAGACTTTGTTAAAATGCAGAGTGAAGCGGCGGTACGTCATTTGGCGATGAGTTTTCCGTATGACAATTTAGAAGATGATCATGCACCGATTACTTTGAGAGAAGGAGGAGATAAAATCAATTCTATTTTGGAGCAGGAACTGACTGACCGTCTTTCAAAAGCGGGAATTATCATTCAGGAAGCGAGAATTTCTCACCTGGCTTATGCTTCAGAAATTGCAGGAGCGATGCTTCAGAGACAGCAGGCTACAGCCATTGTAGCAGCAAGAACGAAGATCGTGGAAGGTGCCGTAGGAATGGTAGACCTTGCATTGAAAAAACTGTCTGAAGAAAATATCGTAGAACTTGATGATGAAAGAAAAGCAGCTATGGTAAGCAATTTAATGGTGGTACTTTGCGGTGAAAAAGCAGCGCAGCCCATCTTAAATGCAGGAACGCTTTATTAAATGAATGAATTCTTAGACTCAGCTGAGTAAAATGCCTTTGCATCGTGTGCATTGTTGAAAAGAATTATTAAACAGGCAAAGAGAAAAAATGAAATCGGAAAAAACTTCAAAACCCTCCGAAAGCAAAAGCAAAAAATCTTTTGTTATCAGGATCGATGAATCTACCTACAAGCAGGTGGAGAAGTGGGCCAATGACGAGTTCAGGAGCGTAAACGGACAGATCGAATACCTGTTGCATCAAAGCCTGGTCAATTCGGGGAGGAAAAAGAAAGACACGGATGAATAAACCTTCACCGGCAAGCTTTCAAATACCAGAACAATACTAACCCAATTAACCTCCATACAATAAAAAAGCAGAGAAATTTTCTCTGCTTTTTATATTTTTAATAAATGGGGTGTTATTCAAATAAAGTGGTAAAGTAATTGCTGATCACAGTCCAGAAATTCTTACCCAGGAAATAGATCAGTGTAGAAGTGATAATTCCTTTTACCGTGAAGAATATAATCCCGCCTATCCCAAATTTTTTCACCAGACTTTTCCATTTGGAAGTCTTCTTTTCCTCTGCTGTATGAGTATCCTCTACGGTCTTGTTATTTTCCATTCCTGAAATTCAAAAGATTACGCTGCAAAGATAAGCATGTTTATAATTAGTCCAAATAAAAAGCGGCTTAAAAATTAAAATTTTGAGGTTCGCATAATATTTCTATCTTTAGAGGAAACGAAAAGTAACATTTTATGTCTAAAAAAGTAAAGGATTTCGGAATCGAAAAAACACTCAAAAACCTTGGTATTAAAGAAGAAAATAAGGGGACTTCAGTGGGCGGAAAATATTTTGCTTCGGGGAAAACGATAGAAAGTTTTTCTCCCGTAGACGGCAGACTAATCGCCAAAATTAAGACTTCCGGAGAAAGTGATTATGACAAAGTAATTGAGACGGCTCAGAAGGCGTTTCAGGAGTTTAGATCTATCCCTGCTCCTAAAAGAGGAGAGATCGTTAGGCAGCTTGGCCAGAAATTAAGAACATATAAAGACGACCTTGGAAAACTGGTTTCTTATGAAATGGGTAAATCCCTTCAGGAAGGTCTTGGAGAAGTTCAGGAAATGATCGATATCTGTGATTTCGCAGTTGGGGTTTCAAGACAGCTTCACGGTTATACCATGCATTCAGAAAGACCTGGTCACAGAATGTACGAGCAGTACCATCCGCTTGGCGTGGTGGGAATCATCACTGCATTTAATTTTCCGGTTGCTGTATGGGCGTGGAATACCGCTTTAGCATGGATCTGCGGAAACGTGACGATCTGGAAGCCATCAGAAAAAACACCATTGTGTGCCATCGCATGTCAGAACATTATGGCTGAAGTAGTAAAGGAAAACAATCTTCCTGAAGGTATTTCAAGCGTATTGGTAGCTGACCATGAGATTGGGCAGAAACTGGTAGATGATAAAAGAGTTTCATTGGTTTCTTTCACAGGTTCTACAAGAGTAGGAAGAATGGTTTCTTCCAAAGTGGCAGAAAGATTCGGGAAATCTATCCTTGAATTAGGTGGAAATAACGCTATTATTATCTCTAAAGATGCAGATATTGACATGTCTATCATCGGAGCTGTTTTTGGAGCTGTAGGCACGGCCGGACAGAGATGTACGTCTACAAGAAGACTGATCATCCACGAAAGCGTATACAACGAAGTAAAAACAAGATTGGTAAAAGCTTACGGACAGCTGAAAATAGGAAATCCGTTGGATGAAAATAACCACGTAGGACCGCTTATCGATGTGGATGCTGTTAATCAGTACGAAGAAGCTATCAAGAAATGTAAAAAAGAAGGCGGAAAATTTGCGGTTGAAGGTGGCGTTCTAAGCGGAAAAGATTACGAATCAGGATGCTATGTGAAGCCGTGTATCGCAGAAGTTAAAAATTCTTATGAGATCGTTCAGCACGAGACTTTCGCGCCGATCTTATATTTGATCAAATACAAAACATTGGAGGAAGCGATCGCTATCCAGAACGATGTTCCTCAGGGATTGTCATCTGCTATCATGACTCAGAATCTTAGAGAAGCAGAATTATTCCTTTCTCATGCAGGTTCAGACTGCGGTATTGCGAACGTAAACATCGGAACTTCAGGCGCTGAAATCGGAGGTGCTTTTGGTGGTGAAAAAGAAACCGGAGGCGGAAGAGAATCAGGATCTGACGTTTGGAAATACTACATGAGAAGACAAACCAACACAATAAATTATACAGCTCAACTTCCTTTAGCACAAGGGATTAAATTTGACCTGTAAAAATTCTAATTTAAATCATTTAACGATTTAAAAATTTAAAAATTAATAACCTGGAATGTTTAAATCTTTTTAAGCATTCAATTTTTAAATCAAACACAGTTAATTATGGAACAAACAATTGATATAAAAGCAAATAAAGTAAAAGAAACAGTAGGAAGACACGTTTTGGCAGACGGCTTTGATTTTGTGATGGATATTGAAAGATCCCACGGTTCATGGCTATATGACAAGCTTACAGACAAAGAGTACCTGGATATGTTCTCGATGTTTGCATCAGCTTCTGTAGGGTACAATCACCCTTATCTTGTAGAAAGATCAGAATGGCTGGGAAGAATGGCGGTTAACAAGCCAACTTTGGCAGACGTGTACTCAGAAGAATATGCTCACTTTCTGGAAGTGTTTGAAAGAGTAGTGATTCCTGAGGAACTGCAGTATGCTTTCTTTATTGAAGGTGGAAGTTTAGGGGTAGAGAATGCAATGAAGGCGTGCTTCGACTGGAAAACGCGTAAGAATTTTGAAAAAGGACTTCAGACGGAAGCCGGGATCTGTATACATTTCAGACAGGCATTCCACGGAAGAAGCGGCTATACATTGAGCTTAACCAATACTTCTGACCCAAGAAAATATCAGTATTTCCCGATGTTTGAATGGCCAAGAATCTTAAATCCTAAATTATCTTTCCCTATCACAGAGGAGAATTTAGAGGAAACGATTAAGAACGAAAGATTAGCTCTTCTTCAGATTGAGGAAGCTATTCTGATGAATCCTGATAAGGTGGCGTGCATCATTATTGAGCCTATCCAGGCTGAAGGTGGTGACAATCACTTCAGAGACGAGTTCTTAATGGGCTTAAGAAAACTGTGTGATCAGAATGAGATCCTGCTGATCTTTGATGAAGTTCAGACAGGTATTGCCATTACAGGGAAAATGTGGGCGTTCCAGCATTTTACAGCAAAACCGGATATTATTTCTTTCGGGAAAAAAGCTCAGGTTTGCGGAGTTTTAGCGAACAAAGAAAAATTTGATCAGGTTCCGAACAACGTTTTCAGAGAAAGCTCAAGAATTAACTCTACTTTCGGAGGGAACTTTATCGACATGCTTCGTTTCCAGTTGGTGATGGAAGTAATCGAAAAAGAAAACCTTGTGGAAAATGCAAGAGTGGTTGGAGATTATCTGTTGGAAAGACTAAAAGAACTGGCTCTGAAATATCCTGAGAAAATTTCAAATGCAAGAGGAAGAGGCCTGATGTGTGCTGTTGACCTTCCTTCAGCAGAAGACAGAAACCATTTAATGAACGAACTTTTCAAGGACGGATTGATCATTCTTCCATGTGGAGATCAGTCACTTCGTTTCAGACCGCATCTTAATGTTACACAGGAAGAAATTCAGTTAGCATTAGATAAAATCGAGAACAATCTTAACAAAATTTAAAATCAAAGATTTGTAATTTTCAAAAAAACATTGTACATTTAGATACTCAAACGATATAGAATATGGAAAGAAGTACGAGAGTATCGGTTTTTGAAAGTGATAAGCCTTCAGAAATCCAGTTAATAAAGTCTAAATTGGATGATGCACAAATTACAAACAGCGTCGAAAACAGTTATCTTACATTCACGACAACGCCTACCGCAACGTCGCTGAAAGTGATGGTAGATCTGGAAGACGAGAAGAATGCATTCGAAATTATAGATGCTTATCTTCAACAAAGTGAAAATCAATAAAACAATTTCATAATTTTAAATTTTACTACTTCGAACCGAAAATTAATTTTAATTAGTTTTCGGTTTTTTGATTCAAATTGTAATAATCATTATTTAAAGATTTAAGAATTTAAAAATTTAAAGATTAAAAGATTAAGGAATTAAGAAATTTTGGACTATTGCTTTTGAATAGAATATCCAACAGAGGTGGGCTTTAGCCCGCCGCCTTGATCCGGATTAAAAAGGTTAAAGAATTAAAAATTGTGGCCTTGTCTTCTGTGGGATAAAATATTCAATAGGGGTGGGCTTTAGCCCGCCTTAGAGGTAAGCATAATAGCCAAAACAAAAAGTCCCGAATCTCATAATCTCTAAATTTCCAATATAAAATAAACAACAATGAATGCAGAAACTAAGCTGAGAAAAGCTGAAATTGAAGACAGAAACGCCATTTGGGCCATTATCCAACAATCCATTGAAAGAAGAAAACAGGACGGAAGCACCCAATGGCAGAATGGTTATCCTAATATGGGAACGGTAGAAAGTGATATTGCAAAAGGCTTTGGATATGTGATGACCATAGACGGAGAGATTGCTGTATATGCGGCTTTGATCTTAAATGATGAACCGGCTTACAGCACTATTGAAGGAGCATGGCTGAGTGACGGGGAATTCGTTGTTGTACATAGAGTGGCGGTTGATGGAAAATTTGCCGGCCAGGGAATGGTGAAGAAATTATTTGACCATATTGAAGATTTTACAAAATCCCATGAAATCCAAAGTATAAAAGTAGATACGAATTACGATAATATTGCCATGCTTAAAATCCTTGAAAGCAAGGGTTATTCCTATTGTGGTGAAGTAGTTTTGGCGGACGGACTGAGAAAGGCTTATGAGAAGATTATAATTTAAGCCAAAAGTTAAATCAACTTTCATTGAATTTTTAAAAGAAGTTGTATTTATAAACTCTATCATGTTTGTTCGTTTAGTTCTGAACTAATTTCTACTTTTGTCAAAACTTTTATATTATGCACCAAAGTATAGAAATTGATGAAAAAATTTTTCAAGATGCCGTAAAGTTTTATGGCACCGTTTTCAACCTACCGCCTTTAGCGTCAAAAATCTATGCCTACCTGCTTTTCGATTACGAGAAAGTAGGTATTACTTTTGACGAATTTGTCGAAGTGCTTTCTGCAAGCAAGAGCTCTGTTTCCACCAGTATTTCATTACTGCTGAATGCACAGCTCATCATCGACCACAACAAGATGGATGAACGAAAACGGTATTTTTTCATCAATGATGAATACAAGAAGATCAGATTTGAAAAAATTGTTCAAAAAATGGAGGACGAACTCAAACTGCTGGATGACCTAAACAACTTTAAAAAAAATCATGACAATGAATACAACGAACGCGTAGAAGCTTACAAAGCACTCTTATATAAAAACATAGAAAATATTCAGGAATCTCTTAATAAACTTTAAAATGAATAATAAGCTAGTTATACTTTCTATTGCAGCGTTTTCACTGACGGCCTGCAAAAAAGAAGCTCCAAAACAGGACGGGCCAAAACCTTATCCTGTGATCAACGTGGAGGCGAAAAATATCGTAGGCTATCAGACATTTCCGGCTACCATCCAGGGAAGGGTTAACAATGATGTCCGCGCAAAAATACAGGGATATATCACTCAGGTTTTAGTAGACGAAGGGCAGTATGTTACAAAAGGACAGCCTTTGTTCCGTCTTGAAACCAATATCCTTACCGAAAATGCTGCTGCTTCCAAAGCCGGTATCGGTGCAGCCGAATCTACCATTGCAGCAGCACAGGCTTCTGTAAATGCAGCTCAGGTGGAAGTCAACAAACTGAAACCTCTTGTTCAGAAAAATATCATCAGCAGTGTACAGCTGCAGACCGCTCAGGCTAATCTTGCACAAGCTCAGGCTCAGTTGCAGCAGGCTACAGCAGCCAAAAGACAGGCGGTTGCCAATTATAAAGGGGTAGAAGCCAATATCGAGTACTCGGTCATTCGTGCGCCTATTTCAGGAGTAATAGGAAGACTTCCTTTAAAAGTGGGAAGTTTAGTAGGCCCTACAGATCAGACTGCTTTAACGACTATCTCAGATACTTCTGAATTGTATGCTTATTTTTCCATGAATGAAAAAGAATATTTTGATTTCCTTGAAAAATCTCCGGGAGCCAGTATGTCAGAGAAGATCAAAAATCTTCCGATGGTTGAGCTTCAGTTGGCCAATGGAAGTATCTATTCTGAAAAAGGCAGAATTGAAGCTATTACAGGGCAAATTGATGCAACAACAGGGACCATTCAGTTCAGGGTTGCTTTTGCCAATCCGCAGAAATTGCTGAGCAATGGGAACAGTGGATCTATCAGACTTCCAAAAACGTATGATAATGTATTGGTCGTTCCGGAAAGCGCAACTTACGAACAGCAGGGTATCGTTTACGTGTATAAAGTGGATAAAGGAGATACGGCAAGAAATGTGGTGATCAATGTGATCGACAGAATTGACAATATGGCCTTAATAAAAACGGGTATCAATAAAGGTGAAATGATTGTTGCTGCAGGGATCGGAGGATTGAAAACAGGAACTGCCGTAAAGCCGAAACCAGTAAAAATGGATAGCCTTGTACAATCTATAAAACCGAAATTCTAAAATGATTAAAAATTTTATAAACCGACCGGTTTTATCCACCGTAATCTCAATCTTGATTGTGATTCTCGGGGTTTTGGGGTTAATTGCCCTGCCAGTCACACAGTATCCGGATATTGCACCGCCCACAGTAAGCGTTTCAGCGAACTATACGGGAGCCAATGCGGAAACTGTTATGAAAAGTGTTGTAGTACCTCTGGAAGAACAGATCAACGGGGTGGAAGGAATGGATTACATTACTTCCAGTGCCGGAAATGATGGTTCAGCACAAATTCAGGTATTCTTTAAACAGGGAATTGATCCGGATATTGCCGCGGTAAACGTACAGAACCGTGTGACCAGAGCAACACCCTTACTTCCGAGTGAAGTGACCCGTTCCGGAGTTGTAACACAGAAACAGCAGACCAGTGCATTGATGTATATGTCTTTCTATTCTGAAAATAAAGACCTGGATGATGTATACCTTCAGAACTTTTTGAATATCAATGTTATTCCGAACTTAAAGAGAATTAATGGAGTAGGTGATGCCAACGTTTTCGGGGGTAAAAACTATTCGATGAGAGTTTGGCTTGATCCTTCAAAAATGGCAGCTTACGGATTAACTCCGGATGATGTTACGGCTGCAATTAATGAGCAAAGTAGAGAAGCAGCTGCCGGTTCTATCGGGCAAAACAGCGGTAGCTCTTTTGAATATATCATTAAATATGTCGGTAAATTCAACGAAAAGGAACAATATGACAATATCATCATTAAAGCGCTTCCAAGTGGACAGAATTTAATGCTGAAAGATGTAGCTAAAGTTGAATTGGCAGGACAGTCCTACACAGGAGTCGGTGAAAACGGAAATAACCCTTCCATCAGTATGGGGATCTTCCAGACGCCGGGTTCCAATGCCCAGGAAATTATTAAAAACATCAAAACCTATCTGAAATCAGCAGAAGGAAGCTTCCCTGAAGGGGTAAAATATACGTTTAACTTCGATACCAACGAATTCCTTGAGGCATCCATTGAAAAGGTAGTTCATACCTTAATTGAAGCCTTTATTCTGGTATTTATCGTAGTGTATATTTTCTTACAGGACTTCAGATCTACCTTAATTCCGGCCATTGCGGTTCCGGTATCTATTGTGGGTGCATTTTTCTTCCTGAATTTATTCGGATATTCATTAAACCTTTTAACCTTATTCGCATTAGTGCTTGCAATTGGTATTGTGGTGGATGACGCGATTGTCGTCGTCGAGGCCGTTCACGCCAAGATGGAACACGGTATTTCCGATGCTAAAAAAGCAACCGTCGAGGCGATGGATGAAATCACAGGAGCTATTATCTCCATTACTTTGGTGATGGCAGCGGTATTCGTTCCGGTGACGTTTATTACAGGTCCAACGGGAGTTTTCTACCAGCAGTTTGGTATTACGCTGATCATTGCGATCATTATTTCTGCAATTAATGCATTAACGCTGAGCCCGGTTTTATGTTCATTATTCTTAAAACCTCACTCAGAGCATCACTCAGAATATAAAAACTTAAACCTGTTACAGAAGTTTTTCTACAAGTTTAATATTGCTTTCAAAACGGCAACCGACCGTTACGGAAGAGGATTTGTGTTCTTATTGAGACATAAATGGGTAACACTGGTCATCTTTGCTGTGACGGCAGGGATCCTTTACTGGGCAAGTGGAACTATGAAAAAAGGTTTCGTACCTACAGAAGACAGAGGGATTATCTTTACAGATGTACAGCTTCCTCCGGGAGCTTCTATGGAAAGAACATACAACGCTTTGAAAACACTTCAGGCTAATGCTTTAAAAGTTCCGGGAGTACAAAACGTAACGATTTCTACCGGTAGAGGTTTCTTATCCGGAAACGGAAGTAACAACGGTCTTGCCTTTGTGAAGCTGAAACCATTTGACGAAAGGAAAAAAGACGGGCAGACCTCTGAAGATATTACTAAAAAATTATTCGGTATTTCAGGAAAAGTTCCGGATGCGAAAATCGTATTCTTCCAGCCGCCAAGTGTACCAGGTTTTGGTAACAGTGCCGGTTTTGAAATGGTATTGCTGGACAAATCAGGAGGAGACTATGCTGATCTCGACAACAAAACCAACGAGTTCATCGGGAAGCTGATGCAGAGACCTGAGATTGAATTTGCCCAGTCATCATTTAATACAAAATACCCTCAGTATCAAATGGACATCAATGTTCCTTTGGCCAAGCAGATGGGTGTTTCTGTAAACACGATTTTAAGTACGATGCAGGGATATATCGGAGGGGTTTACACTGCCGACTTTACAAAATACGGGAAACAGTTCAGAGTAATGGTTCAGGCACTTCCTGAAAACAGACAGAACATCAATAACTTGAATGAACTGTATGTGAGAACTGCATCCGGAGTCATGTCACCAATCTCTCAGTTTGTAACGCTGAAAAAAGCATACGGACCACAGTCGGTAAGCCGGTATAACCTGTTTACCTCTGTGAAGATTACAGGTGCCAACTCTGCAGGATTCAGTTCAGGGGACGCGATTACAGCGGTACAGGATGTTGCCAAAGAAACTTTAAATCAAAATTACGATGTAGAATTTACGGGATTAACAAGAGAAGAATTAAATTCAGGATCTCAGACCCTTTTGATCTTTGGATTAAGTTTAATTTTCGTTTACTTTATTCTTTCTGCTCAATATGAGAGTTATATCCTTCCGTTGGTTGTGGTCATTTCTCTTCCTCTTGGGGTAATGGGAGCGTATTTCGGACAAAAAATAATGGGCTTGGAAAACAATATCTATTTCCAGATTGCTTTGATTATGTTGGTCGGATTGCTCGCGAAAAACGCCATTTTGATCATCGAATTTGCCGTTCAGAGAAGGCATCATGGGGAAACCATTGTCATGTCTGCCATCAATGCTGCAAAAGCCAGGTTAAGACCGATTCTGATGACCTCATTTGCGTTCATCTTCGGATTATTGCCATTGGTTCTTGCGAGTGGAATTGGAGCGGTAGGTAACCGGTCTATTGCAACAGGTGCGGCGATAGGATTATTAATAGGTACCATTTTAGGACTTTTCGTAATTCCTGTTCTGTATGTGATTTTCCAGACTTTACAGGAAAAAGTGAAGCCGATTAAAAGAGAAGATATCAATTTAGCAGAATAAAATTAATTAGAGAAGTTAGAAGCTAGATATTAGAAATTAGTCTAAAATCCTGTCTGGCTTCTAACCTCTAACATCTAATTTCTAATTTTTTATAATGAAGAGTTTATTAAACATCATAAAAGGAATAACTTTTTCAGCTGTCATACTGGGAGCCATTACATCATGTATGGCCAGAAAAGACTATGAGAGACCGAAAAACGTTGTAGACGAAAAGCTTTTCCGTACAGATATGCTTCCTTCGGACAGTGTAAGTGTAGGAACCGTTTCGTGGAAGGAAATTTTTACGGATCCTGTATTGCAGGGACATATTTCCAAAGCTTTGGAAAACAACTTAGATATCAGGATTGCGCTGCAGAGCATTGGTTCCGCAGAAGCTTACCTGAAGCAGAGTAAAGCGGCCTACCAGCCAACCCTTTCTGTAGGACCGAACTATACATTTCAGACGCAGTCTATCAATACACAGTTTGGACAGATCATTGGAGAAAGACGTTATGTCAATCAGTTTGATATTACAGGAACTATCGGATGGGAAGCAGATCTTTGGGGAAAATTAAAAGCTCAGGAAAAAGCTCAGCTGGCGACGTATTTAGGAACTGTTGCTGCTCATAAAGCGGTTAAGAGTGATCTGGTAGCTTCTATTGCTTCGGCTTATTACCAGCTTCTGACTTTTGATGCTCAAAAAAGAATCATCAATGAAACCATAGCGGTAAGAGAAAAGAACCTGGAAACTACCAAAGCATTAAAAATCTCAGGAAATGTTACTGAAGTAGCGGTACAGCAGAGTGAGGCGCTTGTTTTCAATGCAAAGTCCCTGCTGATCGATATTGAAACGCAGACTCAGTTGCTTGAAAACACGATGAGCCTTCTTCTTGGAGAACCTTCTCATTCGATTGCAAGATCTACGCTGGAAACACAAAAACTTCCGATTGATCTTAAATTGGGGTATCCTGCACAGTTACTGGCTAACCGTCCGGACGTGATGAGAGCGGAGTATAGTCTGATGAATGCCTTCGAGCTTACCAAATCAGCAAAAGCTCAGTTTTATCCTACGTTAAAGCTTACAGGAAGCGGAGGATTGCAGTCGGTGGACCTTGATCATTTGTTCAGTGTGAACTCACTGTTTGCAAATGTGGTTGCCGGTCTTGCCCAGCCAATTTTAAATAAAAGACAGATCCAGACGAATTACGACGTCAGCCTTGCGAATCAGGAAACGGCTTATCTGAATTTCAGAAAAACTGTTCTTACAGCCGGAAAAGAAGTTTCAGACGCGATCAGAGTATTTTCAGTTCAGGATTCTTTTATTGAATTAAAACAGAAAGAACTGGATGCCTACAAAAAGTCTGTTGACTACTCTCAGGAATTAGTCAACTACGGTATGGCCAACTATCTTGAAGTACTGAATGCAAGTGTGAATTCATTAAACGCAGAGTTGAATATCTCCAATGCGGAATACAATAAAATGAAAGCTGCCGTAGAGCTGTATCAGGCTCTTGGTGGTGGATGGAAATAATCATTTTCATTCAATCAGTAATAAAAACGTACGTCAGAAATGATGTGCGTTTTTTTATTGGCTGTATGTTTGTTGGATTAATCGAAAAGACGCACTGAAAATTTATATGACTCTGATCTAAGGCCAAATTAATAGCCTATGCGTCTTAGCGTTCTCCAGCAATAATTATTTAGTATTAATTTTGAATGCTTTTTTGGTAAACGCAAAGTCGCAAATAAAATGACTTTGGTTATGCTTTAAGGCTCAAAGATTTTATCTGCGATAAAATTGATGAACACTGTCATTGCGAGGAGTGTAACGACGAAGCAATCTCATCATCTTCCTTAGCTGAAAATCTTTGATTTTCTTGCGCCTTAAATCTGCGTTTTAATATTGAAATCCTTGCGCCTTTGCGCTTTTCCAACAATAAAAACATCATTATTAAAGGTCAGTATAATAGTCTATTAAAATTTGAAAACAACAGAATGGATAATTTTATTTGTATATATGTAGTAAACTACGTAGTTTTGTACTGTAAAATAAACAAGACATGAACGTACATATTCAACAACTAGACAATACGTATTCCGATCAGCTTATCGAGATGATTCTAACTATCCAGCAAAAAGAATTTAATGTGCCTATTACTATTGAAGACCAACCTGATCTTAAACAGATCGAAAGCTTTTACACGGAAGCAGGTGGAAACTTCTGGGGAGCTTTTATTGACGGAGAGCTTGTGGGTTCCATAGCATTGGTTAAATTTGATGAAAGGGAAGGAGCAGTCAGAAAAATGTTCGTCAAAAAGGAATTCAGAGGAAAAGAACTGAATATTGCCCAGGAGCTTCTGGAAGTATTGATTTCTTTCTGCCGTGAAAGTGGAATAGATGCGATCTACCTGGGAACAGTTAATATATTAAAAGCAGCCATCCGTTTTTACGAACGAAACCATTTTGTACAGGTGGAAAAAGAAAATCTGCCGGCCCGTTTTCCATTGATGAGTGCGGATAATGTTTTTTATTCTTTAATCATAAACCAGACGGTATGAATATAATAGATGAATCGGGGATTCTTGCAATTTCCACCAGACTTCAGCGTCTCAGTGAGCAACTTAGAAAAGATGGTGCTTTGATCTATAAATCCTTTGGAATTGATTTTGAGCCGAAATGGTTTCCTGTCATTTTTACATTGCATCACAAAACCATGCTGAGCGTTGTAGAGATCGCAAACGAAATAGGATACACGCATCCTTCAACCATAAGCCTGCTTAAAGAACTCGAAAAACAAAAGCTTATCCAGTCAAAAAAAGACAAACAGGATGAGCGCAGAAGACTGATTGTACTGTCTCCAAAAGGCATTGAACTGATTGAAAAAATGAAACCCGTTTGGGATTTGGTCTCAAAAGTATTGGGTGAGATTGCCGATAATCAAAATCATCTTCTGAAGGCTATTGACGAAGCAGAAGCCAAAATTGCTGAGCAGTCTTTTTATCAGAGGGCATTGCAATTAAAGAATTCAAAGTAAATATATTGATTGCCAGTTATTTGTTGATAATACAATTGCGAAATTTCTTATGAATCTCTTTAAATCGTTAGTAGTAAAGGAAAGTTTACTGTAAAATTTGAGAAAAAAAGTGAGAAAATATTTGGATATGCGGTTTAAATACTTACTTTTGTATCGCTTTAAACAAGTAGGGGGATTGGCGCAGTTGGCTAGCGCGTTTGACTGGCAGTCAAAAGGTCACGGGTTCGAATCCCGTATTCTCCACTGAGCAGATGATTTAAATTTCATCAAATACGCTTGAAAAGTTTATTAATCCTGTAATTCTTCGGAAATACAGGATTTTTATTTTTAGATCAAGTCATTCATTTCTTTTAAAAATGGCTCTATCCATGATATTTTAGTGGCAAATAGATAAGATTGGAAAAGAGAGTTAAGAAACGCTTCTTTAATCCTGTTGTTAGTAATATTCAGTCAATCATGGAGTACTGACCCTGTTTTTTTCGTTGTTCAATAGAAAGAAAAAGTATAGTTTTACGTATTCCTGGTTTATGAAAAAAATATCTCTCTTTTTTTCTATATTGTATGTTACGGCTTTATTTTCTCAAAAGGAAGATTCGGCAACCCTTGTATCAGAAGTTAAAATTGAGGCTTACAAAAAACCGTCAGGCTTTATGTCTTCCACAAAATCAGTTTCTGTGGTTTCTGAAAATCTACTCCGTCAAAATACCCCCGAAAGAATGCTGGAATCCATCAATCAGACGGCTGGTGTCAGGATGGAAGAAAGGTCTCCGGTAAGTTACAGGCTTTCTATTCGAGGCAGCACTTTGAGATCTCCTTTTGGTGTTCGTAATGTAAAAGTGTATCTGGATGATTTTATTTTATCTGATGCTTCCGGAAATACGTATTTGAATGTGATTTCTCCTGAGCTGATCGACAGGATGGAAATTTACAAAGGCCCGGAAAGCGGAGACTATGGAGCCGTTACGGGAGGTACTGTTCTTCTTAAAACCAAAGATTCGGAAAACCTTTCTGCACGCCTTTCCATTGGAAGTTATGGAACTTTTAATGAGAGTTTTAATCTATCAAAACAGCTTGGGAAACATTTTTTTGAAATTTTTCAGAATCACTACCAGACAGATGGGTACAGACAGCAGTCTGAAATGCTCAGGAAGCAGATCTTCATCAAAGATCATTTTCAATATTCAGAAAAAGGGTTGCTCCGGGCTATGCTCATGTATACTGATCTGGACTACCGGACTCCCGGGGGATTAACTCTTGGACAAATGCAAATTGATAGAAAACTGGCAAGGCCTGCGACTCCTGCGCTGCCTGGTGCTTTGGAACAAAATGCAGGAATCCGCAATAAAATGATTTTGGCAGGTCTTTCGAATGAATATAATTTTACTCCCGCTTTTTCCCATTTTATTTTAGTTCAGGGATCATATGTTGATTTTAAAAACCCGTTCATTACCAATTTTGAGAACCGTTTTGAAAAGAACTTTGCTTTACGAACCCATTTAAATTATGAGAAAAACTGGACGAAAATTTCATTAGCCTGGCGGTTTGGCTTCGAAGGAGGCCTCAACGATATCCTAGTGAAAAACTATGATAATAATAAGGGATATATAGGCAATCCTCAAAATTTTGACCGGATCAGAAATACTTCAGGTTTTTATTTTCTGTCCCAGAAACTGAATTTTAATGCTAAACTTTTTACTGACATTTCTTTGAGTCTCAATTCAAATTCCTATAAAGGAGAGAGACTTTATCCTCAGTCACAGAACCACAGCGTACATTTTAAGGACCAATGGCTTCCCAACTTTGGACTGACCTATATGCTGGCAAAAGGTTTTTTAGTCAGAGCAAAGATAGGTAAGGGAAATTCTGCTCCTACCAATGAAGAAATACGATCATCCACTCAGGAATTTAATGTTACCCTAAGCCCTGAATTCGGATGGAATAAAGAGGCTGGCATCAGAAAGCAGTTGGGGAATTATCTTTTTATAGAAGGGAGTTATTTTGACTTCCGTATGAAAGATGCGATTGTGAGAAGGCAAAATGAAGCGGGCCAGGAATATTTTGTCAATGCAGGAGAAACAGTTCAGAAAGGTTGGGAATTTTTTTTGGAAACTAAAGATTTTGATCTGAAAAATGATTTTTTCAATAGAATAAAGTTTCGGTTTTCAGGAGCGTTTTACCAGTTTAGATTTCAAAATTACCGGCAGAATGAAAATGATTTTTCCGGGAATGATCTGACAGGGGTTCCCGGAACGACGCTTAACAGCTTGCTAAATTTTACTTTTTTCAAAAAACTGTCTGTCGATTATTCCCATTTTTACACTTCAAAAATACCTTTGAATGATGCTAATTCTGTATGGTCAGAGCCGAGTTTAATCGGAAATATACAGTTAAGGTTTCCGGTCAGTTTGGATAAAACAAGACTAAATCTGTCCTTGCAGCTTCAGAATCTTTATAATGAGAACTATGTTTCCGGTTTTGATAGTAATGCTTTTGGAAACCGGTATTTTAATCCTGCTTCGAAAAGAAATTTTGTGCTGGGTATTAAAGCGGATTTTTAATTCCTGGAGCTCAAAAGGATTTATTACATTGGTCATAAAGCACATGATCATCATTATTTTTCAGCAATAGATTTCCTCTAAATGATAGAATAGGATACACTAGCCCAATTTTTGCTAGAATTACTAAAGCTTATATTACTTTACTGCTTATATAATATGAAAATAAAGTGATATGCTGATAAACTATTAAATCACATAGCGAAAAAAACATATATGAAAAAAACTCTTATCCTGCTGTTATCATTCGGATACTTCAGCATTTTTTCACAGTCAAAAGTCATGGTCAAAAATTCCGGTGATCAGTCACCCATTTCTAATGCAACCGTTTCCTGTAACAGCAAGATAATAGGCAGGACAGATGCATCAGGGATGTCTGTTTTTACAACAAAATGTAAAAAAGTAGAAATTTCTGCAAGCGGATTCCAGAGTGATGATGTTGTTGTTGATAAAGTAATGGAAGTCTTTTTAGCTAAGACCGATCCCAACGTCAAAAATATTCAGGCCATAGTTTTGGAGAATAAAAGTGATCCCAAGGCATTGGAAATTCTCAGGAAAGTCAACGAAAATTACCAGCAGAATTCTCCTAAGAGCTTAGATTCTTATTCATTCAAGTCCTATGAGAAAATTTCTCTGGATTTTGATGAAGACAGTATCAATGCTTACAATGCTTATATCACCAACCGTATCGACTCGCTTAAGAAGCTGCCGCAACGATCCATGAAAGCTGCAGAGAGAAAAGATTCTCTGGAGTCTGTTAATCTGATGAAGCTGGTAGGCGGAAGTAAAATGTTTTTGTGGGAAAGAGCTTCTCAAAATCTCTATTCAAAAAAGTACGGGGAGAAAATCAATATTTTAGATAACAAAGTGGCAGGTCTTAAAGAGCCTATCTATGAACTGATGGCTTTCCGTTCCAACAGAAATCAGATTCCAAAGGAAGTCCGTGAGGAAAATAGGAATCTTTATCGTTTCTTTTTAACAGATTCTATCGAAATAGAAGGACGGGAGAATTATGTCATCCGCTTTCGACAGGTTGATTACAAACAGTCTGCAAAACAAACAAAATACAATGGGTATCTCTATGTGGACAAAGCAACCTACGCGCTGAAAAAAATAGAAAGCAACAGTAAAATTAAAAGTGAAGGCAGTATTACGAGCATCTGGAAACCTGTTGAAAATAAATGGTTCCTTGTCAAAGAAAACTACAAGTTGAAAATGGGTTCTGCCTCTTTTGATAATGAGGATAGTAAGGACAAAAATAAAACCAAAGAGGAGAAAGAATCCGCTAAAAAGCACATGAAAAAGTTTGGCAGTTATGCTTTTGTTACTGCTGATTATTTTGATTTCAAAACCTCTATTGAAGAAATACCTGAAGATTTTAAAGGCTACACGATGAGCGTGAAAAATTCAGACGGAAACAGCATCGATCAATACCGTACCGAAAATCTGACCGGCCGGGAAGCAGCTACTTATACCAAAATCGATAGCTTAAGTGCTAAATATAAACTCAACCAAAGGGCAAAAGCATTAACCGGTTTACTCAAAGGCAAAGTAAGACTGGGAATGTTTGATTTTGACCTGGCTCGGGTAATTGGTTACAATAAATATGAGCACATCCGTTTGGGTGCCGGTGTCAAACTGAATGAAAAGTTCAATAAGTTTATTTCTCCGGATGCTTATTTTGCGTATGGTATTTATGATCAGGATTTTAAATACGGAGTTGGAGTAGACGTACGTACAACGTTGCAGAAAAATTCATTTTTCAGGGCTGAATACTTTGATGATGTGATGGCAGCGGGTCGTTTTTCTGAAAACTTATGGAATTTCAGAATGAAAATTATGAACTCCGGAGTTGCTCTGAATAATAACGTTTTTTTTGGGTATAAAGGTTTTAAAGTGAGTTATGAAAATGACATTACCAATGCCTTAACGATTAATATTGCAACTAAAAGAACCCAGGAAGAATCAAAATTTAATTATAATTTTAAAGAGCTAGGAAGCCGTTTCGATATTGCATCATCAACCATCACATTAAAATATTCTCCCAATTCTAAAAATATAATGACTCCTACCGGAAAATACACCTACGAGCAGAATCTTCCGGAGCTCTATCTTAATTATGAACAGGGATATAAAGCGTTGGGAGGTGATGTTCAGTTCAGTAGATTTGATGCGCTATTTGTCCATAATTTTAAGACTAAGCTAGGTTTAACAGGAGTGAGGCTTTATGGAGGTTTGGTTACCGGTGATGCGCCCATCTGGAAGAATTTTACGCTGAACGGGCTGGGTAATGGAAACGGAGGATTGAATTTCAACCTTACTTCCTATCTGGGTTTTGCCACCATGGAAGGCGGGAAATATTATAATGACAAGTTTGTAGGTGCTTATCTTACGCATAGACTGCCTTGGTATTTCAAAAGCTTTGGGAAGAATGTTTCCAGTTTCGATGTGATCTACAGAGGAACCATCGGCGATATGAAGAATCCGGAATTTCATCAGTTTGAATTTAAAAAATTAGATCATTTATATAATGAACTGGGTCTGGAATGGAATAATTTCTTATCCTCCCAATTTAATTTAGGGTTTTTCTACAGGGTAGGCTATTACAATACTCCAAAATTTAAAGATAATTTCGCCATTCAATTTAAGCTTAAACTTCTGGGATTCTAAAATTTATCTGGGATGCAGTTGCTGAAAAAAAACGAATTTCAGAATGTTAATCTGGAATAAAACTGTGGTGTTTAGCTACTCAATGGCTATTGTTTACGCTTTATCAAACTGCATTTGTATAATCAAGGTAATTTTTCCGGACTATTAATCATTTTGCTAGAAATTGAATAAATGTAAATATCAACAGGGTATAGCAGCCTGTTTTATCCGTTAGAACGTTAACCGGGAGACTTTGCTGTTTCTAAGTTTTCCTTATTAAAAATTTAAAAATTGGATCGTTTAAGAATATAATATATTAAAAAGGAGTGTGTTTGATTAATTTTATATATTTGTGATAAGAGATCACCGTTAATAGAATAATAATATTGTTATCATTTTAGTCAGACTGAGAGTCCATCTGTCAAACTGAAAAAATAAAGCAATGCTATCATCGTTACGGTATACACCAAAAACTTTTTAAAAAAATATTATGAAAAAAAAACTATTATTTTGCATGTCTTTACTGGCGGCCACATTGGCATACGCCCAAAATGATGATTGTTCAGGAGCAACATCATTAACTGTAGGTGCCGATTTTGCATCAGGTGCCATTACTTCCACCAATACAAATGCTACTACTGACGGTTCTGTTCCATCGTGTAATTCAGACGGGGTGGAGAATGTCTGGTTCAGCGTAGTTGTTCCGGCAAGTGGAAACCTGAAGATAGAAACCCAGGAAGTTTCCGGGTCTTTATTTGATGATTCAGTACTTACTGTGTACAGTGGAACCTGTGGATCTTTAACAGAGATTGACTGTAATGACGATGCTTCGGGACTTTTTTCGCTGATTTCATTAACCGGACAGACCCCGGGAACCACGCTTTATGTAAGTGTATGGAAATATGATTCAGATACAGATAACGGAGAATTCCAGATCTCAGCATATGATCCTTTGCCACCTTCGAATGATAATTGCTCAGGGGCTACACCATTAACTGTAGGAACAGATTTTGCTTCAGGAACCATCACTTCCAACAATTCCGGAGCTACAACAGACGGGGCAGTACCTTCGTGTAATGCTGATGCCGTTGAGAATATTTGGTTTAGTGTAGTGGTTCCGGCAAGCGGTAACCTGACGATAGAAACCAAAGAAACTTCCGGGTCTTCATTTGGAGACTCATCCGTTTCTGTCTTTAGCGGAACCTGTGGTTCTTTAACAGAAGTGGGTTGTAATGATGATGGCGGCGATGGACTTTTTTCTCTGATTTCTTTAACCGGACAAACTCCAGGAGCTACATTGTATATCAGTGCATGGAAATATGATGCGGGTGAAAGTAGTGGAGAATTCCAGATTTCAGCATACGACAGTACAGCGCTGTCTACCCAGGAAGTAGCGGAAAACGCAAAAAAGATCAGCGTATCACCAAATCCTTTCAGTGATCTGATTACGATTTCTGATATATCCAAAGTAAAATCTGTTAACGTTACAGATGCTTTAGGAAGATGGGTAAAAACTATTGAGAAACCATCTGCATCTATTCATCTTGGTGATTTAAAACAGGGCATTTATTTTATAACCTTAAAAATGAATGATGGCAGTATCAAAACTTTGAAAACAATAAAAAAATAATTAATTTTTAGGATTAATAATAGAAAAGGCTGCCATTGGTAGCCTTTTTTACTACATACCTAAGCAATTGGTATACTCAATTTTGTTACCTTTAAATAAATAGAATTATAATGGACAATAACAATACCGTCAATTTTCCTAATCAAAGACAACGCAATGCTGTATTGCGTTTCCTGCACCTTTATGTTATTTCTTATGTGTATTTTTTTATTTTCACTTCACAGTTTTCGCCATTAGAACAATTATATAAAAACGGAGTTTTGTGGCTGTGTAAACATGTTTTTCAGCAGCAGCAGGTGGAGTATATTAAGATGACTGGCAGTGGCGATACGACATTAGATTATTGGGTAGTGGCTGTCAATATTGGCTTAGCCGCAATAGCTGCACTCGTTGTAATTCTTACAGATAAAAAACAGCGCACATTTAAAGATCTTCATTGGTTTACGGTAGTGGTGGTGCGCTATTATGTAGCAATGATCATGCTTTCATATGGTTTTGCAAAACTGCACAATGGTCAGTTTCCCGCCAACTCAATTGGGAGGCTGGAAGAAAAAGTAGGCGATATGTCACCCATGGGTATGGTATGGACCATGATGGGATCTTCCACCGGGTATACATTTGTTTCCGGACTGCTGGAAGCGATGGGTGGATTTTTGCTTCTTTTCAGACGAACCAAAACTTTTGGAGCGCTTTTTTCCATGACGGTAATGATCAATGTGGCCCTGCTTAATTTTTTCTATGATGTGCCGGTAAAAATATTTTCCAGCCATATTGTTTTGTTTTGTGTATTTATGGTAAGCGGTGATGCCATTGCGTTGTATCGCTTTTTTATTCTGCATCAGCCATCACAATTACGCTTTCAAAAACGGACATCCGACAAAAGATGGAAGCGTAATACCCTAATTGGCGTGAAGTGCCTAGTGATAGCTTTTTTTATATTCAGTTCTTCATCAATGCTGTTCTATACACCTCCGGCTGTACCTATGGAGGGCGCATACAGTGTTGAAAAATTGATAATAAACAATCAGAGAGTACCGCTCTGTAGCAACGATTCTGTTGGCTGGAAAAAAATACTAATCAGTCACGCTGGCAAGACCAGTATAATTCTTAATAATGACAGTACCAGGGCGTTTCAGGGTCTTGTAGATACAGGAAAAAAAACGCTTACCCTTCGTAAAACGGAAAGGGATAATATATACGCTTATCTGCATTACAATGTTCAGAAAGACAGCATCATTTTTGCAGGAAATATTGGTAGCGACTCTGTAAGGATGAAAACAATAAAAAAGAAAAAGGAAGATTACAAGCTGAACAGGCGTGGTTTTCACTGGATCAATGAATATCCGTTTAACAGGTAAGTTTTAAATCATAATGTATTCATTTTAAGTACTATTTAAAACATTCAAATTATGCCAAAAAGTAAATTACTGCGAATGGACAATGTCGGCATTGTCGTAGAATCACTGGATGAAGCCATTGTTTTTTTCGAGGAAATCGGACTGAAACTGGAAGGGCGCGCAACCATTGAAGGAGAATGGGCCGGCCGGGTTACCGGACTGGGATCACAAAATGTAGAGATTGCTATGATGGTTACTCCGGATGGACACAGCAGACTGGAGATTTCTAAATTTATACATCCACCCACGATTTCAGACCATCGGACCGCTCCTGTGAATTCGCTTGGCTATCTTCGGGTGATGTTTACGGTGGAGGATATTGATGAACTGGTATCCAGACTTCTGAAACACGGCGCGACATTAGCAGGCGAGCTGGTTCAGTATGAAAATTCCTATCGTTTATGCTATATTCGTGCAAAGGACGGACTGCTGATTGGTTTGGCTGAACAGTTAATAGCAGATCACAGCTCAAGTGATTAATCCACATTACTATTAATAGAAAATGACTCTTCGACCTTGGAGTCTGCTCATAAAAAAGAAAGAAGATTAATTGTTAATCTTCTTTCTCACTTTTTTAGAATCATATATTAGATATTGATTGTAATTCCAACTTTTCAAAATTACCGGTAAAGACTACCTCTTTAATTGGGCCATCCAGTTCTTCATACACTTCCGTATCGAAGACTCTGCTTGATGTGATATAAATATGATCAAAATCTACATGCCCGCTCGGGTCGTTCGGAGATGATGATTTTTTAGCTGAACCACCGCCGCCAAAAGATTTTTTAGTGGTTACCGTTGTGGTTGTTTTCCCATCAGGTCCGGTTGTCACGGTTGTTGTTTTCTCATAATCAATGGCAGAAATGACAGCTGTTGCTACAGAGGCTACCAGGCTTAATACCAATCCGATCCAGTTTGTATGTTGTGAGTCGGGTTGGTTGATTACCGTATATTGATGAACTTCCTGTCCATTCTTGAAGAACTGGACTAAAATCTCTTTGCCTTCCAGCAAACTGTTGACCGCCAAAACAGAATAGTCTTTTCCGGGTTCATAGTGATAAGCCCATTGAGCTACTGTTTTTACACGCTTATATTTGTCAAGAATATTCATGGAAGCTCCAAATACAAGCCCGGCATTAATATTAACCGGCTGTAATGAAAGTTCAAATTTATTTTCTCCGTTGGTATCGATGGTCACCCCGTCGGTACTTTTAGATAATTCTGTGACCAGGATTTCTCCTGAATCTTTTTTAGAAATCTTAGCATTTCCTTTTGGATATACTTTGTTTGCGTTGAGTTCGATGTAGTTTGACATAACTTAAAAATTTAGAATGTTTTAATTGATATGGATTGAAGGCTCTTTTTAGTAGAGTACTCTTCATTTAGTCTTATTTTTTAAGGTGGTTTCTGACTAAAAGATGTCCACCCTGATTTCTAATGTTCCTTTCCATCTTGATTAATTTTATTAAACAAATATCTATCGGGGTAACGACAGAACTTGACGTGTAATAAAATTTTTGCAATAGAAAATTAAATGCCTTGAAACCATAGTCGTGAACTGTTTTAAAATTATTTAGTATATAAATATTTTATTTTAGTATAAATTGGTATATTTGTATACTATATTAGTCGTTATAATGAACTATCGCATCATAAAAAATATACTGACGTTACCGGGAGAATCTATGAAGATCCTATATAACCAATACTCATTTTAAAAAAAACTGGAGATGAAAAAGAAAATTGCAGTTATAGGATCAGGTTTTTCAGGACTTTCTGCAGCAGCTTACGCTTCGAAAGACGGACATGAAGTTCATGTTTTCGAAAAAAACAGCAGCGTGGGCGGAAGGGCAAGAGCGTTCAAAACAGAAAGCGGCTATACGTTTGATATGGGACCTAGCTGGTATTGGATGCCGGATATTATAGAAGCATTCTTTTTGGATTTTGGGAAAAAAGCATCCGATTTTTACGACCTGGTCGCTTTAGATCCGCAATTTGAAATGGTTTTTTCTGATGGAATTATGAAAATTCCCAGTGGTTTTGAGGAAATGAAAGACCTGTTTGAATGTTTAGAATCAGGTGCAGGCAAAAAGTTGGATGAATTCATGAATGACGCGCAGTACAAATATGAAGTGGGAATGAAAGATTTTGTCAATAAGCCATGTCATTCGTGGCTGGAATTTGTTTCTCCTACCATAGCTAAAAGTGCGTTGAACTTAGATCTTTTTACCAATTTTAAGCGCTTCGTCAGAAAATATTTTAAAAATCCTAAGCTGATTACTCTAATGGAGTTTCCGGTTATTTTTCTCGGAGCAGCTCCAAAAGATATTCCGGCATTATACAGTCTGATGAATTACGGAGGATACAAGTTGGGAACCTGGTATCCTATGGGAGGTTTTTCAAAACTGACCGAAGCCATGATGAAGATCGCCGTAGAGCAGGGAGCGAGTTTTCATTTTAATTCAAATGTAGAAAAGATTACAGTTGATAAAGGTCTGACCAATGGTTTAATAGTCAATGGAAAAAGCATAAAATTTGATATGGTCATTGCTTCTTCAGACTATCAGCATACAGAAAGTGAACTTCTTCCTGAGCAATACAGAAATTATAAATCGTCCTATTGGGAGAAGAAAACATTGGCCCCGTCATGTCTTATTTTTTATTTGGGGATTAAAGGAAAGGTGCCGAATCTGAGACATCACACCCTTTTCTTTGAGAACGATTTGCAGCTTCATACCCATGAAATTTATGAAGATAAAAAATGGCCTACAAAGCCTTTATTTTATGTGTGTTGTCCATCTCAGACTGATCAGGCTGCCGCTCCGGAAAACTGTGAAAATATATTTCTGCTAATGCCCGTTGCTCCCGGAATAGGAGATGGTGAGGAAATGAGGGAAAAGTATTTTAACGAAATGATGGGAAGACTCGAAAAACATACCGGAACTTCAGATCTTATTTCAAAAATTGAATATAAAAGAAGTTATTGCATTAACGATTTTAAAGAAGATTATAATGCCTTTAAAGGAAACGCGTATGGTCTTGCCAATACATTATCACAAACCGCTGTCTTAAAACCATCCATCCGGAATAAAAAAATAAAAAATCTTCTGTATACAGGACAGCTTACCGTTCCTGGTCCGGGAGTTCCTCCTTCGATTATTTCAGGTAAAATAGCAGCTAACGAAGCCAGTAAAATAAATTAATTATGAAAAAATTGTTTGACGACCTTTCGTACAAAGTAAGCCGAGAAACAACGAAACAATACAGTACAAGTTTTTCTCTGGGAATAATGGCGCTTTCCCCGAAAATAAGAAATCCCATATATGCTGTGTACGGGTATGTCCGTCTGGCCGATGAAATCGTGGACAGCTTTCATGATTATGATAAGCATAAACTTCTGTCAAGGTACAAAGCCGAGACTTTTGAGGCATTGGAAGAAAAAATCTCTCTTAACCCGATTTTGCAGTCGTTTCAGGAAACGGTACACCGATATAACATTGATTATAGTCTTATCCATCAGTTTCTGAAAAGTATGGAAATGGATCTTCAGAAAATAGATTATAATTCAGATTTATATAAAGAATATATCGTAGGATCTGCTGAAGTAGTGGGACTGATGTGTCTTCATATTTTTACGGAAGGAAACTCCAGGGAATTTGAACGGCTGAAACCGTATGCGATGATACTGGGATCTGCATTCCAGAAAGTCAATTTTCTAAGGGATATGAAAGATGATTATCAGATTTTAGGACGCTGCTATTTCCCAAATGTTGATATTTCGTATTTTGACAATACCGTAAAAGCTCATATTGAAAAAGAGATTGAAGAAGAATTTAAAATGGCTTTGGAAGGGATCAAAAAACTGCCGGGCTCTGCCAGATTCGGGGTTTATTTGGCTTACCGGTATTACATCTCGCTTTTCCGGAAAATTAAACGAACTTCTGCCGTTAATATGATTAACCAGAGAATCAGAATATCCAACGGTAAAAAATTATCTTTAATGATGAGCAGCTATCTGCAGTATAAAGTGTCGCTTCTTTAAACTCACTTACATTTAAATCATATAGAAAATGATACATAAAATTTACAGGGAACAGCAACTCAATTGTGATATAGAAACAGCATGGAAGTTTTTTTCTTCCGCCCATAATCTTTCTGAAATTACCCCGAAGGATATGAACTTTATAGTGCTTACGAAAATGGAGGATGATGAAATTTTTGAAGGGATGATTATTGATTATTATGTTTCTCCTGTACTGGGAATAAAAATGAAATGGAAAACGGAAATTACTCAGGTCGATTTTCAAAAAAGTTTTACGGATTTTCAGAAAAAAGGGCCTTATACACTATGGAATCACCACCATGAATTTATAGTCAATGAAAAAGGAGTGTTAATGAAAGATACGGTACATTATGAACTTCCTTTAGGGTTTTTGGGTGAAATTGCCCACAAAATCTTTGTCAGAAAAAAGCTTGAGCATGTTTTCAGCTACAGGTACACCGTTTTAGAAGAACGTTTCAATAAAAAAATAAAGTAATGAATTTCCTGATTGTAGTAAGTACATTTTTGATCATGGAAGGGATGACCTGGCTCATCCATAAATATATCATGCATGGATTTCTCTGGATGCTTCATAAAGATCATCATGATCACAGCAATGAAGGGAGTATGGAGAAAAACGATTATTTCTTTCTCATTTTTGCCTTACCTACAATACTTTTGATGTATTACGGGACAACACAGCATTTTAATGCCTGGTTTTATATAGCGGTTGGAATAGCATTATACGGAATGGCTTATTTTTTTGTCCACGACATCTTTATACATCAAAGGCTTAAAATCCTTCGCAATACAGAGAATCCATATCTGCTGGCTATCAGACGTGCCCATAAACAGCATCATAAACATACCGGAAAAGAAAAAGGAGAGTGTTTTGGCTTTCTTTGGGTGCCCATCAAATATTTTAAAATGTATTTCAATAAATCTAAAGTCTGACCATGTTGCACTACACCTATCTTTTGATTAATTTTTTTACAGTAATCATCTGTTTTGTTTTTTCATTTCATTCTAAAATAAAATTCAACAGACATTTTCCTGCTTTTTTCAAGGCAGCGTTCATAGTGGCTCTTGTCTTTATTTTTTGGGATATATGGTTTACCAGCAGAGGAGTCTGGTGGTTCAATGATGCCTATCTTTTGGGAATCAGAATCGGTGGCCTTCCAATTGAGGAAATACTGTTTTTTTTCTGTATTCCGTTTTCATGTATGTTCACCTATTTCTGCCTTGACAAATTTTTCCGCCTGGATTGGAAACCGCTTCCAGAGAAAGTATTTGTGATCATTTCCATCATTTCTGCATTGGGAATGGCTGTTTATTTTCATGATAAAATCTATACTTTGATTACTTTTTTATCCACAGCCATCAGTATGTTCACCCTGTATTTTGCGCTGAAAGCAAGATGGATAGGGAAAGCTTCTTTGATTTATCTTTTACTGATGCCGGGATTCCTCATTGTAAACGGCATACTTACCGGAACCGGTCTGGAATCTCCTGTTGTGAACTACAATCCTGAGAATTTTATAGGGATAAGAATGCTTACCATTCCGGTTGAAGATACGGTATATGGGTATGAAATGATTTTGTGGAATATCTATTTGTTTCAAAAGTTTAGAACAAATGAGTCCAATGAGTAGCCTATTTAAAGCGTAATACTCAACGAAAAAGGAAAAGTGACAGGCATAAAACTGACGCAGGGCAAGCAGTCTATCAATTGTAAGAAGATATAAATAGCAGTAGGTTTATTTTGCCGGAAAATTTATTTTTATAACATCTAAATCTTTAGTAGGAGCGTATTATAAGATTATCAGTTAATGTAAGCTTTGTCAAATACCTCAATCTTTTACTTTTTGTAATTTAGCCGCTTAAAGAAAAATCAATGAAATATAATATCTATCAGGTTGATGCCTTTACAGATCGCATATTTGGAGGGAATCCAGCTTGTGTAGTACCTTTGGATGCATGGCTTGATGACGACATTTTGTTAAAAATAGCAAAAGAGAATGCAGTGGCAGAAACAGCTTTCTTTGTAGATAAAGGTGAAAAAATACATTTGAGATGGTTCACCCCTGAAATAGAAATGGATTTATGCGGCCACGCTACTCTCGCTACCGCGCATTCCCTAAAAGCGATCTTGAATTATACCGCCAATGAAATTGTTTTTGAAACCTTAAGTGGGGATCTGAAGGTTACCGTTTAGGATCAGCTGTATCGGATGGATTTCCCTTCACGGATGCCTGTATCTGATGTTTTGCCAAAGAATATTGAAGAATCATTGAACATTCAGCCTAAAGAAGTTTTAAAGTCCAGAGATTTTGTCCTGGTATACGAGACTGAAACTGAAGTAAGAAATATAAAAATAAACAGGGTATTATTTGATCAGGTAAATCTTGATCCCGGTGGAGTGATCGTGACGTCACGAGGGGATCATTGCGATTTTGTTTCGAGATTTTTCACCCCGCAAGCTTCCATTTTAGAAGATCCTGTTACCGGCTCTGCTCATTGCTCATTGATTCCTTATTGGGCTGAAAAGCTTGGTAAGAATGACCTTTATGCAATGCAGGTTTCTGAACGACTGGGAAAACTCCTCTGTGAAAACAAAGGAGAAAGAATAATCATCAGCGGGCAGGCTAGAACCTATTCCATCGGAACTTTATGGCTCGACTAAGGAAATGAGGATGTGGTAAAACGGTTGGACAAAAATTATTTAAAATTTAATATAGTTTTTTGCAAACGTACACGAAGAATATCGAAATTCGCGGTCAATATTTTAAAATACTTATGACTTTCGATT
The DNA here is from genome assembly GCF_900128945.1 of Chryseobacterium sp. OV279. Lineage (GTDB taxonomy): Bacteria > Bacteroidota > Bacteroidia > Flavobacteriales > Weeksellaceae > Chryseobacterium. Next base: position 509,564 of record NZ_FQUD01000003.1, read on the forward strand.
TTCAGCCTCATTTATTTTCAGATCAGATCATTTTGAAACCTCTGTTGCCGGACCATAGAGAAGAGCTTTTTCAGCAGGCAGCCAATCCTCAGGTTTGGGAATTGCATCCGAATAAGGACCGTCATGAAAGATCTTCTTTTGATCATTTCTTTGATCAGGCTTTATCCAGTAATGCAGCACTTGTCATCATTGATGCATCTTCGGGCAAAGTGATCGGGACTACACGATTTTATGATTATAACAGTATTGAGAATCATGTAGCGATAGGATATACTTTTCTCGGAAAGGATTATTGGGGGAATGGTTATAATAAGGCTGTGAAATCACTGATGTTTGATTATGCTTTCACAAATGTTGATCATGTGGTATTGCATATTGGCCAGTCTAATATCAGATCTTACCGGGCTGCCGAAAAACTTGGAGCCAGAAGGGTAGGAGAAGATACCCGCTCATTTAATGGGGAACCGCCGGTAACGAATCTTGTCTATCAGATCAATAAGGCTGAGTGGCAGGCTTCAGGTGATGCTAATAGTAATCAATGAAATGATCTTTAATCACACTAATAAAATTTATTGGAAACATAAAAAATAACCCTTTAATTCTAAAAATTAGAGGGTTTTATATTTTAGTACTTTGATTAATGGTTTATTTATATTTTAATATTTTATTAATTAGTATATTTGTATTTAATTATAAAAACTGTAATGAACTATCCCATCATAAAAGACGTACTTACTTTACTGGAAGAATTTGAATCGGAAAATACTTCCGGCTCTTATAGTTCAGACATTGAAGGTTTTAAAGCGTGGGTGTCTGCTAAAACCACTTCTCCTGAAATCAATGAACCTTATTGGGAAGGGAAAGAAAACGGAAGAACGCCCGAAAGTGCCATAAGTACTTTGCTGGTACACCTCAACAGGTATGCAAAAACCTATTCCAAATCTGCTATTTCAGACTCCCATTTTGCGACACAGGAAGATTTTATTTATCTGATCAATTTAAAAGCCTTTGGTCAAATGACCAAAATGGAACTTATTAAAAAGAACATTCAGGATAAACCTGTAGGAATGCTGATTATCGCAAGATTATTGAAACACGGGTGGATAGAGCAGGCAGATTCGGATATAGATAAAAGGAATAAAGTGATCAGCATTACTCCGGCCGGGCTTGAAGCTTTGGATCAGCAGATGGATAAAATCCGGAACGCTACGGATATTGTGGCAGGAAATCTTGGCTATCAGGATAAAATGGAGCTTATCAGAATTCTTAATAAGCTGGACCGTTTTCATTATCCTATTTTCTGCAGGAATATTGACAGTAAAGACCTGATCAGGACCGTATATGACGAATATTCATTTGAAAAAAACTGATCCCGGCCTTCAAAAAACTGATAAAATGAGCAAAATTAATATATTTTGGTTCAGAAGAGATTTAAGGCTGGAAGACAATGCAGGTCTGTATCATGCTCTTAATTCCGGACTTAAAGTCATTCCTGTTTTTATATTGGATACCGACATTCTGAATCATCTTGAAGACAAGGAAGACAAAAGGGTAGATTATATCCACCAGGCTTTAGATGCAATTAATCAAGAACTGAAAAATCATAGCAGCGGATTGAAAACCTATCATGGGAAACCATTGGATATTTTCAAAAATCTGATGAATGAATTTGAAATTGACACCGTATTTTGCAACAGGGATTATGAGCCACAAGCCATAAAAAGAGATGATGAGGTAGCCGGTTTTCTTGAAAAAAAAGGAATCAGATTTTCAGATTTCAAAGATCAGGTGATATTCGAAAAACAGGATATCCTTAAAAATGATCAGTCTCCTTATACAGTCTTTACGCCGTATTCAAAAAAGTGGAAAGAGAATTTAGGAAATATTGAAGTTTATAGTACAGATTTCAGTCAATTCTCCTTATTAAAAGAACACGAAGAGATTCTCACCCTTGAAGATATCGGTTTTAAAAAGACAGAAATAGAATTCACAAAACCCACAATTGAGAAGAAAATTGTAGCCTCTTATCACCAATTTAGAGATTTTCCGGCGATGGATCATACTACGCATCTAGGAATTGCCCTGCGTTTCGGGACTGTTTCAGTGAGAAAGTGTGTGAAATTTGCTCTTGAAAATAACGAAACCTGGCTTAATGAACTGATCTGGAGAGAGTTTTTCATGCAGATCCTCTTTCATTTTCCTTACGTTGTGAACCATTGTTTCAAGAAAAAGTACGAAGATATTCCGTGGAGAAATAATGAAGAGGAATTCAAGGCTTGGTGTGAAGGTAAAACAGGCTATCCCATTGTAGATGCAGGAATGCGGGAACTCAACGAAACCGGTTTTATGCACAACAGGGTAAGAATGATCACGGCGAGCTTTCTCACCAAACATCTTCTGATTGACTGGAGGTGGGGAGAAGCGTACTTTGCCACAAAATTGCTGGATTATGACCTTTCCGCCAATAACGGAAACTGGCAATGGGCGGCGGGCTGTGGTTGCGATGCAGCACCTTATTTCAGAATATTTAATCCCGAAGAACAGACTAAAAAGTTTGATAAAGATTTGAAATACATCAGAAAATGGCTTCCGCAATCTTATGTTCAAAAACCGATGGTCGAGCACAAATTCGCCAGAGAAAGAGCATTGGAAACGTATAAGAAAGCATTGAATTAGGTCTTTGACCAACGATTAGAAAAAGAGTATAACCAAAATATAGAACATTGGCTAAAAAAGGAATTTTATTGGTAAATCTTGGGTCACCAAGATCCACAGCGGTAAAGGATGTAAGGGAATATCTCGATGAATTCCTGATGGATGAAAGAGTAATAGACTATCGGTGGATTTTCCGTGCTCTTCTTGTTCAGGGGATTATTTTAAATACCAGACCTGCAAAATCTGCAGAAGCGTATAAAACAGTTTGGATGGATAAAGGGTCTCCACTCATTGTGATCACTGAAAAAGTGCAGGAAAAACTTCAGAAAATCGTTGATGTTCCTGTAGAAATAGGGATGAGATATGCACAGCCCAGTATTGAATCCGGCATTCAGAAATTGGTGGATCAGGGCGTTTCTGAAATTGTACTTTTCCCACTGTATCCGCAATATGCGATGAGTACCACAGAATCTGTGATAGAAAAAGCGGAAGAAGTACGAAAAAAGAAATTCCCGGGTATAAAAATCAATTATATTCAGCCGTTTTACAACAGGGATATCTACATCAATTGTCTGGCAGAAAGTATTAAAGAAAAGCTTCCTGAAAATTTCGATGCTTTACAGTTTTCCTATCACGGTGTTCCCGAAAGACATATTTTCAAAACAGATCCTACCAAAACCTGTAATCTCAATGACTGCTGCTCAAGAGAAACCAATCCGAGCCATCAGTTCTGTTATCGGCACCAATGTTTTGATACCACTAAAAAAGTGATTGAAAAACTAGGCCTGCCAAGAGAAAAAACAATCGTTTCTTTCCAGTCAAGGCTGGGGAAGGATAAATGGATGGAACCGTATACAGACGAAACTTTAGAAACCATTCCTGCAAAAGGAGTGAAAAACCTGGCGATCGTTTGTCCCGCTTTTGTTTCAGACTGCCTTGAAACCCTGGAAGAAATTTCAGTAGAAGGAAAAGAGCAGTTCCAGCATGCTGGAGGAGAGCAGTTCCACTATATTCCCTGCCTGAATGATGAAGACCGGTGGATAGAAGTGGTAAAAGAACTTTGTGAGGAAAAGCTTCAGGAGTTTTATTTGGCTTAAATACGATGATACCTATTTTTAAAATTTTAAATCCTGTAATGAACATTGCAGGATTTTATTTGTTGTGGCTCTGTCTGGTCAATACAGCGAAAGAAACTATAGATCTGGAATTTATGACCTCTTTTACTTTTTGTTCATGAGATAAATCAACAATCTTGCAGTGAAATTTTCACAATTTAATACATATTATCTTTCCAAATGGTCAAAACGATTGACATATTGTAATAATTCTTTCCTTGCCGTCTTTTGATTTTATTTTAGGATCATTTAGATTTTGTTTTGAACCATTCATGACCAGAGGGCTTGTTATTGTATTTTGTCCCTAATTGATACAATATGATAAATTTCACATAAAATTGCTTTTTTTCTTATTTCTCCAATGGGTGGAAAAGACTATATTCGAGCAAAATTTTAGCAAAAAATAAATAACTAATAATCCATGCGAAAACTCTACACAGGTGCATTATTCCTATGCACTGCCTTGTGCGTTTCTGGTCAGGAAGTTATCTGGCAAAAAGATATTAGATCCTCTACTCAGGATTTTTTGAGCCAGGTGATCACAACGATTGATCAGCAGTATCTTATTACAGGCAGCAGTATTCAGACAAAAAATCAGCAGGCAATTGCCAACAAAAAACCCAACAACGGTTACGATTTTCATTTAATCAAATTGAATCAACAGGGGGAACAGATCTGGGAAAAATATTTTTCCGGGCAGGACCACGACTATCTTTCGACTTCTGTAGCGACGCAGGAAGGAGGATTTCTTTTAGCAGGAACCTCTTATTCCGGCAAAGGACAGGATAAAAAAGATGATTCCAAAGGAGGTTCAGATATTTGGCTGATCAGAATCAACGAATCAGGAGACGAATTATGGCAAAAGACTATAGGTTCAAGTGCAGATGAAGAAGCCAGATCAGTTATTCAGACGACTGATTTTGGATTTTTTGTTGCAGGAAACAGACAAAGTCTTCCTTCTGCTAATTCTTCTCAGGGAGCAGATGGATATGGTTCCAAAGATGTAGTGGTCACCAGGCTGGATAAAAATGGAAAGGTACTTTCAGAAATCCTCTTAGGGGGAAAAGGATTGGATGAAGTGGAAAAGATGATCCCTACGAAAGATGGCGGAGCATTGTTGGGAATGTATTCGAGAAGTTCCGAGATGCGGGGTTCGAGTTCCTCAGATAAGCCGTCTGTGTCTACCCCATATCCTGTATCCCGAATCGCTAAGTCTACTGATAATTTCGGTGGGGGCGACTATTGGATCGTTAAGCTGGATAAAACCGGGAAAGTAGAATGGGAAAAAAACTATGGCGGGAAAGCCGATGATCATGTAAGAACGTTAGTATTAACATCAACGGGATATTTAATTGGCGGTGAATCCAGATCTGAGCGGTCAGGGAACAAAACCGTAGGGATTGAAGAAGGAACGGATCTTTGGTTGATCTCATTAAATGAAAGAGGCGAAGAAATCTGGCAAAAATCCTACAATTTTAAAAACAGAGATATTTTAATGGGCATGAGTGTGCTGCATGCTGCAGATGATAAAGGCTCAAAAGGTATCCTTGTAGGTGGCTACACTCAGGCAGAAGGAAAAATAGAAAAAGATGATGAGACCTTCTGGATGCTGTATCTGAATATGGACGGAAATGAGCAGTGGAGAAAACATGTGAAAGGTGAATCCAGAAAAAAAGAGGAAAGACTTTCTGATCTGAAACTGAATAAAGATGGCTCAATAATTTTAGCGGGAACCAGTGCAGAGGAACTGGGCAAAGAAAACTGGAAGATTGTGAAACTTGGAGATAAACAATTAGATAAGCTGATTGAAAAACAAGACATCAAAATTTATCCTAATCCTGTAGCAGATTATACCTATGTAGAAATAGGCTTTGACTTTAAAGAAGCTGATATTATCCTGTATGACATGGGTGGAAGGCAGCTTCAGACTGTGAAAACTAAAAATAAGGTGACCAAGATCAATACGCAGAACCTCATCCAGGGAGCTTATCTGATTACCATTAAAACCGATGACAACAAAACGGCTAATGCCAAACTGATTAAAAAATAACCATGAAGAAAACTACAATAGCCATCATACTACTGGCTTCGTTAAACAATATATTCGGACAAGGGAATCAGAGCCAATACGATCCCAGTGTAAGAAATGTTCCTACTTCTCCTGAAGTAGCCTTACTGGGAAGATTCGGAGATATTCCGGTAGGACATTATACAGGAACTGCTGCGGTATCTGTCCCATTATATACTTTAAAAGTTGATAATATCGAAATCCCACTGGCACTGACTTATCATACTTCAGGAATTAAAGTAGCTGATGAAGCGACTTGGGTAGGCTTAGGCTGGAATTTTATGCCTGAAGGAACGATAACGCAGGAGGTGAGAGGAAAAGAAGATTATTGGACATCAGGAGGCGATGGTTTTTCCAATAATGCTGGATATAATCTTTTTAAAAGTCATTTTTTCACTGTACATGCACACAGCCAAATGACAAGATTACAGGTAGGGTATAATGGCTACAATGCAGGTGGAATGGTTGTAACGAATCCTGCAGTTGATGATTCGCCCTATATCATTAATGATTTAAAAGAGAAAAAAGGCCAACCAGATATCTTTACGTATAATTTTTATGGGTATTCCGGTAAATTTTTCTTCAATCCTGAAAATGGCAATGAAATACTTTTTATGGAAAGTAACGATGATGTTAAATTTACCAAAAATGGACTGGGATGGGTAGCTACGACTAATAGAGGGGATAAGTTTTATTTTTATGCGGTAGAAAAATCGAAAACCGATCTAAACAGCTATACAGATATTGGGTATACCTTTAAGATTTCACAAATAGAATTGACCAGTGGAAAAACCATTACGTTCAGCTATCTGAATGAAACTACCAACTTGCTATATCCTGCACAGGTTGCTCATCTTACCAATTTTTCAGGGCCTTTAAGCTCAAGTGTAGTTAATGATAACAACTCAACGATCAATGAAAAAAAGACACTGATTGGTATTGAAACCGATGACACTAAAATTGAATTTAATTTGGATAACAGAGAAGATATCCGTCCGGCCTCTCTATCAACACCGATTAAAAAATTAAGTTCTATAGATATCAAATCCAAATACCCCAATAAAAAAATTAAAAGTTTCGTTTTTGGGACCAGTTATTTTAATCCTTCATCGGGTTCAGCAGAGGAAAATTACCGATATAAAAGATTAAAACTGAACTCTATCCAGGAAGTTAATTATAACGAAATGGGAGCCGCTGTACAGAGTACTCCACCATATTCTTTTGAATATAATATGACCAAGACGATGCCTTCCAAAATGTCAAGCTCGGATTTTTACGGATACAATAATGGTTCAAACAGCAGTACGCTTCTTCCTGATCTGGCATTTTTTGATTATCTCAACAAAAGTCCTTATAAAAACTATGGACTGACTGTTAATTATCCTTATAACGGGACAATGAGGTTTACAGATACCCAGTATACTGCGACAAATATTTTAGAAAAAGTATTTTACCCTACCGGAGCGCGTACAGAATTTGAATATGAATCCAATACATTTTCCAATCAGTTTATTCCTACACCGCAGCAGGCATTGTCTGCCAATAAGGATGTCAGCTTAAATCACAGAGGCGCAGAGCCCAGTGGTAATAACTTTTCTGAAAGTCCTGTTTTTAAGCTCTCACAGACACAGGTCATCAAATTTTATAACACAATTTACGACGGCTACATGGGACCTTCTTATCCGGAAGTACACTACGAGCCTTATGGAATGTGGGACTGTAAAATAAAATTTTTTAAAAGAAAAACAGTGAACGGGCAGCAGGTATCTACTCTTATTAAGCAATGGGCAATAGATGTACCCGGACCCACTTTTGAACAGACCCATTCGCGTATCTGGGATGAAGACTTAACCGTTGCGTATGACAGTGACCCTACCACAGAGTACTATGTGCGTATAGAAAACCCGCTTCAATACCGTAGTAATGACGGAATGCATCGTGCCATTGTATCAACCCGGTTCCGGTATTATGATGATACGAATATTGATAAATCTATCTCATACGGGAGCGGTATAAGAGTAAAATCAATCAAGAACTATGAAAACAGTACTCTATTATCTCATAAAGCATACACGTATACGGGAGGAAAGCTAATTTATAAATTTGAACCATTAACACTTATACCGGGAGCAACATCTAAAAGTCAGCCTCCTGTTCTGACAGGTGGCTGTTTTTTGGAATATGTTACGATATTCAATGACCTCTCCGTTAATTCCAATGACTTTGGAATAAGTGGTAATAAACCTTTTGGCTACAGCCAGGTGACAGAAAAAGATATTAATGTTTTAGACGGAACAACTAAAGGGTCTACCGTATATTATTTTACGAATAATGAATTTACGAATTCACTGGTAAAAGGAGTACCCAGGGTTGATATTCCTTCCAATGGGGAAAATACGATGATAGAGAAATATGACCATAACCAAAATATAATTTCATCCCAGAGGTATATTTTTGATGATCTACCGAATACATATGGGGTTTATCCTTCATTTAGTATGATCAATTCATCTGTAGGTTCAATGGATCCTTCCAACAATTTTTATCCCTATTCAAATGGTTGTACTGTAATAGGATTGTCCTATACAGGGAATACTTACCAAAATCCATTATCAACCACTAAATACCGTTTTATTTTTAGTCCTTTAATCACAGGTAAAAGAAGACTGATGAGTATGTTTGACACTTCTCATTTTGGAAATAAAGCGTTGGTGGAAAAAACAGTTTTTAGCTATACCAATTCCGGTGATTTAGATACGAGTATCTTAACAACCAGTGAGGGTAAAGTGATAACGACCAATTATGACTATGCATCTGATACAGGGAATACACGTTTGATCAATAAGGGTATGACCGGAATACCTTTAAAAATATCTACGACCTCAGAAGCTACCGCTGTAAGTCGAATAGAAACCAAATATGATAACCTGAACAATTTTCTTCCTTCTTCCGTTTTATCAAGCGGTCTCGATCTCAGCAGTACGGATACAGAAGTTACGTATAACAGATACGATGCTAAAGGAAATCTATTGCAGTATACCAGTAAGGAAGGAATACCTGTAGCTCTTATCTGGGGATATAGCAATACAAAAGTTATTGCAAAAATTGAGGGAGTTACTTATGATCAGGCAATAGCTCTTGCCGGGTATAATGATATGGTCACAAAATCAGGCTTGGATATTAATGTAAGTACACAAAATACATTCATTGATGCACTCGATATTTTCCGTAAAAGCAACGCTGGTTTGCTGATTACTACCTACACCTATGATCCTTTGATTGGGGTGACAAGTCTTACTCCACCATCGGGAATGAGAGAATTGTACATCTATGACGACGCAAACAGGCTGAAGCAGGTAGCAGATGTTAACGGAAGTATATTGAAAGAATTCAATTACAATTATAAAAACTAACAAACGATGAAAAAACTCATAATTCCAATAGGTACCATATTTCTAACCGGCATTTTTCATGCTCAGATCAGTACGGCTGAAAATTACGTACACAGCCGGGTGTATCTTGAACCTGTAACCAGCAGCAGTTCTACCGCCAAACAATTTGAAAGCGTAGAATATTTTGACGGTTTAGGCAGATCTAAACAGATCATTGATGTAAAAGTAACCGCAAGCGGAAAAGATTTGGTGACTACCATCCCATACGACGGTTTTGGAAGACCTGTAGATTCCTGGCTCCCCATTCCGATGACATCTCTCAATGGAGGCATTCAATCGGGCGTAGACACATCAGGAATAACATTTTATGGTGATAATAATCCATTTGGCCATAAACTTCTTGACCGCTCACCATTAAACAGAATCGTATCACAAATACAGCCTGGTGCGGAATGGCAGGGGCATGCCGTTCAGTTTGGATATGATTCCAATCTTGACAGTGAGGTATATAAGTTTATCACCGCCACCTCTTTTTCAAACGGAGCTACCCATTCAGCTTTAAAAACTGCCTTAAATTCAGCTAATACCTCTTCAGGATTTTACAAAGCAAATAAATTATACAAGAATATAGTGACTGATGAGGATGGAAATCAGACGATTGAATTTAAAAATGGCGAAGGACAGCTTTTAATGGTAAGGAGAATAATCAGTGCGACAGAAAATGCTGATACGTATTATGTCTACAATGAATATAACTTGCTTGCTTTTGTCATTCCACCAAAGGCAATGGGACTTTTAAAAGGGAGTGCAATAGGTGAAGGGTATACCATTGGCGAGCCAATATTGAAGGATTTATGTTTTCAGTATAGATACGATACCAGAAAAAGATTGGTAGAGAAAAAACTTCCCGGGAAAGAATGGGAATATATGGTTTACGATAAACAGGATAGGCTGGTAATGACTCAGGATGCCAATATGGGAGCGGAAGGAAACTGGATGTTTACCAAATATGACCAATATGGGCGTAAAGCTTATACCGGAGTATACACAAGTTCTCAAAGCTATGGAAGTGCAGGAAGACTTGCAGAGCAGGTTAATGTAGATTCAAAAGGAAGTAATAACGTGACCAGAGGCTCCGGGATTGGTTTCACATCGAACGGCATGGATGTTTATTACGATAACCTTACGAGTAGTAGCTATCCAGGCACTATTACCAAACTTTTAAGTGTTCATTATTATGATACCTATCCCTCTTATAGTTTTAATCCTGCTTTTCCGCCAAATATTTTAAATGAGCCGACCTTGACAGATGCTTCATCTGCAGAGCTCAGAAGTACAAAAAGCCTTCCAGTAATGACGCTGATCAAAAATATTGAAGATGATCAGTGGACTAAAAATTATATTTATTATGACAAAAAAGGACGAGCAATAAGCTCGTATTCAATCAATCATCTGGGAGGAAGAACGAAGATAGATTCAAAATTGAATTTTGCAGGATCAGCTGATCAAACGATTACCCAACACAAGAGACTGGATATTGATATCGACAGGCAGATTAAAGAAAACTTCACATACGACCTTAAAAACAGGTTACTGACCCATAGCCATCAGGTAGATCATGGTTTTGTAGAAACGTTATCTCAAAATACGTACAATGATCTCGGACAGCTAAGTAATAAAAAAGTAGGCGGATATCCTTCTTTAAGCGGCGGCGGCTTTATTCAGAGTATAGATTACAGGTATAATATCCGGGGCTGGATGACTAAGATAAACGATCCGGAAAATCTGAATGGAAAATTATTTGGATATGAGATTAAATATACGAATCCTGTTTATTCAAATGTTTCTTTAGGTAAATTTAATGGAAATATTGCAGAGATTGACTGGATGACTTCAAGGGATAATTCTTTAAAAAGATATAATTATTCATACGATCCTTTGAACAGATTAACCCAGGGAGCGTATTCGGAGCCTAATAATTCAGTTCCGCAGAACGGTTACTATAATGAAAGTGCCAGCTATGATCTTAACGGAAACATTACAAATCTCCAGAGAAACAGAAATGCAGCTAATATAGGCGCTGAACTTATCGATAATCTGACATACGTGTACACAGGAAACAGACTTGATACCGTAACGGATTCCAGTCAAAATCATTTTGGTTATCCGGATACTTCAGGCACATTGATTCATTATGATAATAATGGTAATATGACAGATCATAATGATAAGAGAATTTCTGCTATCACTTATAATCCACTTAATTTACCAAGTAATATAAGAATGAAGACCACAATTTCCGATCCCTTTGGGAATTATTTAGAAGAAAGAGCCGGCTTTCTTTATAGAGCGGACGGTGTGAAGGTTAATAAAACGTATAACTCTTTTTCAGGAAGAAATAATAATAGAACTTCGACTATTGTAGATTATTTAGATGGATTTCAGTATAACGGAACGGTATCTGGGATAATTTTAGATCCCTGGACACCTCAGCCTATGCAGCTGCAATTTGTTCCAACTTCTGAAGGATATTTCGATTTTGTTCAAAATAAATATTTTTACCAGTACAAGGATCAGTTGGGAAACATAAGATTATCTTTCTATAAAGACAGCAACAATGCTGCAGTGATAGACAGAACAGCTGATTATTATCCATTTGGGCTTACTTTTGGTGATAACGGCGTAAATATATTTGGTTCATTATCACCAAATTATACCTACGCATATAACGGGAAAGAGTTTCAGGCTGAAAACAAAATGTATGACTTTGGATCAAGAATGTATATGCCGGAGCTGGGAAGATGGGGGATTACGGATCCTAAAAGTGAACTTCTGGAAAGCGCATCACCATATGTCTATGCCCTGAACAGCCCCATATTATACATTGATAAAGATGGAGAATTACCGATCCTGATCAATGGAAAAGTAGATAAAGACAGCGAAAGAGCAAGCCCAACCTATTGGTCTGCTGGTGTTATTAATGCAATAAAAGGGTCTGGAATTCCCAACCCGGGTGGCCAGTTTCATTTCGTAGACGGTGACAGAGGAGTCAATTTTAGAAATGAAATGACCAAGCAGGCTTCAGTATACCCTCAGGATAGAACAGAAGGTGGAAGAAGACAGGCCAAAGCAGACTGGAGTACAATTCTTTCAAAATTGCAGAAAGATCCCAAGACTGGAAAGATCACAGAGAAAATACAGATTTATACCCATAGCAGAGGGGGCGCTTTTGGAGAAGGGTATACAGAACAGCTGATCAATTTAATTAAAGCTAATGCAAATCAATTTGCAGACGCCAATAATGTTATTGAATTTGTATTTGATATGGCACCGCATCAGTCGGATTACCTTAGCAGCGTAAAAGGTGTTTCCACGTATACAATGGATCATGCCGGTACCTGGTTTGGAGATCCGCTTTCTGATAATGCTAAGGCTGGTGTTAAGGCTGCTTTTACAAGTAAAGAAGGAGGGAACCTGGGCGGTGGACATAGAATTCCTACATTTGCAAATGACATAACAGCATTTACAAGATCTTTTACAAAAGCAAAAAATAAACAGGATGTAATTGATAATTTTATAAAAATGATGAAAGATACGTATGGTATTACGGTAACTTTCAGAGATTAAAAATTAAGCATTATGAAAAATATTAAACAAATAGGACTGGTTATATTAAATATCAGCATTCCCCCTTTATTGTATCTCTTAATTATATTTTATATATTTTTTGCCCATGGATCAGGAAATGGAGCGGATATTTATGTAAAGACTTATGGTAAATATATAATGACAGGATATTTTTTAACTGGAATTGTGCATATCTTTCTGGTGTATAAATACCTTACAATACAAAAGCAGATAAAATTAATTTTGGCTACTATCTTATTGGCAATTTATGCATACATTGCTTTTACGAATTATTAGCGTTAAGAATATAACGTTTTTTTATAAAAAAGCAGCCTTGTAAGAGGCTGTTTTTTGTATTTTATCTCATGAAAATAATAAATAATATTTCTTACTTCTTTTCTTCTAAAATTTGATTGAATATTTCCATTACATTCTGATCACTACTTTTCCGACTGTACGTCCGGTTTCAACCTGCAGATGAGCCTGATGCATTTCTTCAAATTCAAATACATGGGAAACATAAGGTTTCAGTATTCCGCTTTTCAGAAGGGAAGCGATGTGTTTCATATCTTCACCATTAGAATAAACAGCCATAAAATAGCAGGCATGTATCTGTTTTTTCCGTGCTTTTAATTCATCCTCCTCAGTATGTCCGGATGGGAGCGTGACAATCGTTCCGAAAGGCTTCAATACCTGTATGGATTTTTGAAAGTTTTCTCCGCCAACGGATTCCAGAACGAAATCAATATCGCTGAGAACGTCCTCAAATGAAGTAGTCCGGTAGTCGATGTGCTCATCAGCGCCTAATTGAAGGACAAAATCCCGGTTTGCAGATGATGAGGTACCGATGACGTAAGCTCCAATGTGTTTAGCGATCTGCACTGCAAAATGACCTACACCACCCGAAGCGCTATGGATCAGTATTTTATCTGTCGGTCTCAGCTTGCCATAACGGTCAAATGCCTGCCAGGCAGTCAGAGCAGCCAAAGTACTGGCAGCAGCCTCCACATGACTGATATTCCCGGGTTTTAAAGCAAGATGAGCAGCCGGAGCAGCTGCATATTCCGCATAACCCTGACCATGTCCAACAAAATTGATCATTCCGAAAACTTCATCACCGATTTGAAATCCGGTAACTCTGTTTCCGGTTTCCACAACCTCTCCTGAAATGTCCCAGCCCAAGATCAGGGGATTATACTGTGCCAGTTCTTCTGCCAAGGGAGCCTGTCTGCTGCGAACCTTTACATCTACCGGATTGATACTGATTGCTTTCACTTTGATGAGTACTTCGTCAGTTTTTATCTTAGGTTTTTTGATATCCTTATAAACGAGATGCTTAACCTCTCCAAACTTTTCCAATACAATTGCTTTCATGCTGTTATTTAATTATTGACCACAAAAATAGACCGGGAAAAGGCGTGAAAACAGGTACATGTAAAGCTTATTTGAGTATCTTTACAACATGGCAAGAGAAAATATGCATCAGTCGCTTGAAGTATTTTATGAAAAAGTGGACGATTGTCCTTTACGGGACAGGAAGTTTAATTTTTTTGAACTTGTATACGTCATTTCAGGAGTGGGGAATCACACAGTGAATGGAAACAGTTTTCCTTATGCTTCTGGTGATTTATTTCTGATCACACCCAATGACTGCCACGGATTTAATCTGGAAGGAACCTGCGAATTTATGGTCATCCGTTTCGGGGAAGGCTATGTCAGGGAATATCAGTGGAAAAGCATAGACCATATAGAATGTCTATTACATTATGCATCCCATCTGTCAGGATCTGTAGTGGTTCATCATGACGACAGACAGATGGTAGGTTTGTTGGTGCAGAATCTGCAACAGGCGACAACACATCAGGCCATGTACAGTGAAGATCTTATCCGGCATCTTGTGAATGCCATTATCGTTATTGCAGCCAGAAATATGGCAGTCATCAAGTCACAGGAAATCTCCGCCAATACCGATGTCCGGATATTGCAGATACTGGACTATGTGCAGGAACATATATACCAGCCGGAATTTTTAAAAATTGCCACGATCGCGGAAAAATTCGGATTGTCTCCTACCTATTTGGGAAGCTATTTCCGTAAACAATGCGGTGAATCTATACAGCAATATATCTCTTCCTACCGCATAAGGCTTATTGAACATCGGCTACGCTTCAGTGATAAAAGAGTACATGAAATAGCCGATGAGTTTGGATTTGCTGATGAAAGCCATGTGAACAAGTTTTTTAAACGACACCATGGAGTCAGTTTGCGGGCTTACAGGAACTCGTGCAGGAAAGAAGTAATCGCTTAACGGATAAATGATAAGAAGTTCAACCGGCAGAAATTTAAAGATTTTCATACAACATTACCTGTGCTTCATATGGGAAATATATTAATTTAAAAATTGATTAAGTGTAAAAAAAATCAGCATCTGTTGCGATAAAAAAATTCAACTGTCATCAGCCTTTGCACATACTTTAACTTAAGTTTAACTCTAATTATATTTTCGGCGGCCACCGATATCCTCAGTAATACCGTACTTTTGCGGTGAATAAAATAATGGAATATGGGATTGTTTGATATGTTTACACGGGAGATTGCTATTGATCTTGGAACAGCTAATACCCTGATCATATACAACAATAAGATTGTCATAGACGAGCCCTCTATTGTTGCTATTGATCGGACTACGGGAAAACCTATTGCGGTAGGGGCACAGGCGAAGCTTATGCAGGGAAAAACCCACGAAAATATTAAAACGGTACGTCCCTTAAAAGACGGAGTGATTGCAGATTTTCATGCATCTGAACATATGATTAAGGAATTTATTAAGCAGATTCCTGATATTGGAGGAAAGTTTATGCAGCCGGCCCTTAGAATTGTGATCTGTATTCCTTCGGGAATTACTGAAGTAGAGAAAAGAGCGGTGAAGGATTCAGCATTAAAAGTAAATGCAAAAGAAGTAAAACTGATCTATGAACCAATGGCAGCCGCTATCGGAGCCGGTATTGATGTTGAAAATCCGGAAGGAAATATGATCGTTGATATAGGTGGAGGAACTACCGAAATTGCGGTCATCGCACTGGGCGGAATTGTCTGCGACAGGTCGTTGAAGATCGCTGGAGATGTTTTCACCAATGATATTGCCTACTTTATCAGATCTCAGTATAATCTGGATATTGGAGAGAGAACGGCAGAAAGAATAAAAATTGAAATAGGTTCAGCACTGGAGGAGCTGGATTTTCCTCTTGAAGATATTCCGGTACAGGGTAGAGACCTGATTACGGGTAAGCCAAAAGAAATTATGGTCAGCTATAAAGAAGTCTTTAAAGCCATTGATAAATCCATCATGAGAATTGAAGATGCTATTATGGAAACGCTTGCCATTACGCCGCCGGAACTGGCATCAGATATCTATAAAACAGGTATTTTCCTTGCAGGAGGAGGCGCATTGCTGAATGGTCTGGCAGACAGGATTCACCTGAAAACAGGATTGCCGGTTTGTGTAGCAGAAGATCCGTTGAGAGCTGTTGTACGTGGAACTGGGATTGCACTTAAGAACATCAATAAGTTCAGGTTTCTGATCAAGTAACTGAATCCGTCCGATGTCCTGATCATCATTAAAATTAATAATGAAAAAACTAATACTATCAGGTTTACTTTTCCTGTCGGGCTTAAGTGTCGGTCAGGAGAAGCAGTCTGATGTGGTCATTAATAAAAATCAGGATAAAGAGGTAACCTGGAAGATGTTGGATATTTACAAGCAGGTAAAGACATCTGATGATGATCCGCGATATGAAATTGAATTCAGCCAGGATGCCTGCGGCTATGAGATTTTGATCAATGATGTACCGGTGCATCGTTATCTGTTGTCCGGTTCTGTGAATGAGCAGCGCATTCCGATTAATGATCATATTCTGCTCAGTGGAAAACAGGAAATTACCATACGTTTATTCCCACCGATGCTTTTGGATGGAAGCTGGTCACCGGTTTTGGTAGATGCGTCCAATTTTAAAATTAAAGTAATTCATCGTCAAAATAATGGACCACTGGAAGACAATCAAGCGGTTTTTGAATTCAATACGGCCAATCAACCGGGAACTGAAAAGTTTCAGGCCAGCGGACAAAAGGTTTTTGAATTTAAAGGTGTTTTTAATGCAAAGGTTCCTTATCAGCTGGAAGGCTGGCGTCATTCCAAAGATTTGAGCAAAGAAAATCAGGATCTGTTATTGAAAGAAGCAGTAGCCGCTTACAACAATTTTAGAAATATCCTGATCAAAAAAGATACGAAAGCTTATGCATCACTGATGTATGACAAAGAAGCAGAACTTGCCAAAGCTTTTTACTGGAATAAACCTTCAGATTCTGAGAATCGGTGGAACGAAATGAGCAGTATTATTCTCGAAAAAAGGGAGATTCTCCCATTGAAAGGTTTTAAAATGGTTCTTTATGCCGGAGGAAAAATAGTAGCCTTGCAGCCAACGGATGAAATGTATAAAGACTATCTCTCTGCCATTCATGCCCAGACTCCGAATGAAGATATTCAGGTTTCTTTTCTGCTGCACAAAAAAGCGGGAAGCAATGAACTGACTCCCATACGGTAAGTTTAAATCAATTTTCCGGTTAATACAAGATCTGTAATCATAACATTATCTCTATCATAAGAAGTAAAGCGTTCTATATGGATGATCTCAAAATTGTTCGCCTGAAAAGCTTCTGTTAAATAATCCTCCTGGTGATAGTTCACATACACCTGATCGCCGGTACTGGAGGTTTGAAATCTGGATTTTGAATAATCATCTTCCATAGTACTCAGATAAAATACACCTCCTTGTTTTAATAGTTGGGATACATGAGAGATCAGATCAACAGCTTCCTCACGAACCAGATAGGGCAGACAAAAGCCACAAATGATTCCGTCAAACCGTCTGTCAATCTTCCTGATTTCCCGGCAGTCCATAAGTTGAAATAGTGCAGTAGGATTATTAGCCTGAGCGAGATCTAACATTTTTGGCGACAGATCAATTCCCAATACTTTATAATCTGGTTTTCTGTCCAGTATATATTTCGTGATATTTCCCGGACCGCAGGCTATATCCAGGATGTCAGCATTATCCGCTTCTATATGGTTACAGAAAAGATTGAAGGTTTCCGCAAACAAACTTACATCCATGAATTTATCCTGATAGATTTTTGCCGATTTGTCAAATGCTTCAGCAGCCTTTAGTATTTTCATGGTATTATTTTTTTAAATGACTAATAATCATTATCCAAATATAAAAAAAAGAGACGATGGATTTTGTGTTTAAATGATCGAAAAGCTCGTTTACTGATAAAAAATAGCTGCATCATGACAATGCAGCTATTCTTATATTTGAAAAAGATTTGTTTCTAGTTACTTCTTGAGCGCGATATAGATAAAAGATATACCAGATGCGCAAACATACTTCTCTTCACAGATTCTATTTTGACTTCACCGGTGGTTTGGTTAATTGTCGTTACAATATCTGCGTTACATTGTCCGGAAAAACTACCACTCCCTAAATAATTGGCAGAATTGGTCGTAGGATAAGAGACTCTTGGATAATCCGGTGCGACTTGTTCAGCAGCGGTTGCCCCTCCCACATATCCTTTGTGGTCGATGAATCGGGAAGCCCATGTTCCCTGAAACTGTCCGTTACCGGTATTAATGGTTTGTCCTACCACAATCTGAGTGTCTACCGCTCTGGTAAAACCTGCGCATGAACTGTAATGATTGACTCTTACCGTACAGGAAGAAGCGTTGTCTGTAGGCTGGAAACATTGTCCTTCATAGATCGTCAGCCTTTGTTCGGCGGGTGATGTAGAAGTGTTCAGTAATGCTTTCGGAGAAAAAATTTCTTCAGGAGAGAGAAGGGTTAAAACTCCCTGTGCGTTGGCGGCCACTATTTTGTTCTCAGCATTGGACAGGCCTCTTACTCTAACCAGCCCGTCGACATCCAAAGTATGGGAAGGTGTGGTAGTATTAATCCCTACCTGAGATTTCAGACTGCTGAAAAAAACGACTGCAACAAAAAAGATAATTCTTGTTTTCATGTTATTTATTAGGTTTTAATGAGTTCTTAGATTTTTCACTAAATTAAGAAATATTTATTATTGTGAAAACAAATTTCATTTAAATTATAAATATTAGAATAAAAATAATTTATAATAAAAAAATAGAGTAAAATAAACATATTATTTTCAAATATTGCTAATCTCTGAATTGGCTCGTTTTTTTGAAAGGAGACTGTCTGTTTGCTTGTTTCCATTTGGGAAATAATTGTATTTTAGCCAAAATATAGGCTGAATTCATAAAAATATAAACAGCTGATTAAAATTCAGATAATCTGAATGAAAAAATTAGTAGATTTGCACGGAACAAGGCGAAAAAAATAATGAATATGTTTTCAATTCTCTATTATAGGAGGAGAATATAAACGAATAATAATAAATTTGATTAGGTTATAAAACTATTAGAAACTATGAAGAAACTTTTTTTACTTCTTTTTACAGCTTTTTTATTTGTCGGATGCAGTTCTGATGACGATACTATTTATGATTATATAGGAACTTGGGCAGGAAAGTATACAGGAAGCGATGACGGAACCTGGAACCTTGTGGTAGCCAGCGACGGAAAAGTAACCGGAACCATGCATTCTACAGTAAATGACGAAAATTATAATATTTCCGGACACTTAACTGAAACCGGCGATCTTACCGCTGTAATCGGGCTTCCTTCCGATGGAGAATTTAAAGGAACCCTTTCAAGAGAGAAAAAAGGAGAAGGAAACTGGTCAAACGCTGTTCCTACACCCGCAAGATACGGTACCTGGACAGGAGACAAAAAATAAAACAGAAAGCCTGCAGATTTATCTGCAGGCTTTTTTATTGGATAATTAAATTAAAACTTAGAGGATGGGAAGTTACGTGATACAAATTTAAGCTTCGGAAAATTTCAGGCATTTAGAATTCCGGAGCTGTGCAGAGTGACTAGTAATACAAGTTTCCATAACCTTAACAATCTTAGTCTGATGTCTGATGTCTCATATCTGAAATCTAGATCTACATCCCAACAAATCCCATCTGAGTAATTCCCTCTTTATTCCTTATCACCAAAAAGTAGAGTAGGAGCGTGGCTTCTGAAAAATGCTTTTTAAAGAGAATTTCTTTACCTGCTTCCACCTGAAGTTTTTCTTCAATATATTCCGCAGTATAAGCATCAAAATCAGGCTGTATGGTTATCATGATCATTTCATCTCCTGAAAATTGATTTCCAAAATTTAGAATTCTATACTCTTTTTCCTCCGAAACATAAGCTTCCGGATGAATATTTTCTTTTTCTCCAAACCGGAATTCTTTCAGCAGTTTTAATCCTTCCGGGTTTATAAGGCCATTCTGTACCGTTCTTTTCCCCCGTTCTGAAACCGTATCAAGATCTTTGATCACGGTCATCAACTTGGCAAACTTCTGGTAGAGTACAGGATCACCGGCTTCTTTCGTATAGCTTTCAATGCAGCTTCGTAGTATTTTCCCGGTCTTGGAACAGTGTCCGAATTCAGAGCTATTCTGCCTTACTTTCTCATAGGAAGGACTTTTTTTGAACGCCGTTTTATTGAATCCGCTTTTTTTTCGCACCACATTTTTCCCGTTCAGGCTGTAAAAAACCAGATCGCCTACGCTTCCGTTGATCTTTATTAAACTTTCGTACGTCGCCATATCACAAAATTGAATTCAAATATACTAATAAATAAGCGAAATTATAATTTTAACATATATTTATCATATAGTTGTAGTATACTTATTTTATAATTTAAATATAAAATGTATATTTGTGCATAATTAGTTACTTCATTTAAAATCAGATGACTATGAAACCGGGATTATTTGAAAAAAACTTAAGAATAAAGCAGATTTCTGTTCTGCTCATTGCCTCGGCGATGATCGTTTCCTGCGGATCTTCCAAAAATGTATCCTCCAAAAAAAATACAGGAACCAAAAGCGTTACTAAAGCCGAAAATCTAAGAAAACTGGATTCCAGATTTGATGGAAAGATCTCCAGATCCGTCAGCGATATTCTGAAAGACGCTGAAAAATACATTGGAACACCATACAAATTTGGTGGAAATACCTCTTCAGGTTTCGACTGCTCCGGATTCACCGTAAAAGTGTTTGAGGAAAATGATTTCTCTTTGCCACGAAGATCTACAGACCAGGCTGATGCCGGACAAAAAATTGATATCAAAGAAGTAAAACCAGGTGATCTTCTGTTTTTTGCGACAGCCGGAGGAAGCAGAGTTTCTCATGTGGGAATCGTCCACGATATCGGTGCTGACGGAGAAGTGAAGTTCATCCATGCGTCTACCTCAAAAGGAGTGATGATTTCTTCATTGAACGAAAAATACTGGAACAAAGCTTATCTTCACGCTCAGAGGGTTTTATAAAACATTATTTAAACTGATCATTGATATGGAGAACCGCACCTTTGCTTTTATTAAAACAGATAAAAAACTGGTAAAACTGTTCTTTAAAGACATTACCATCATCAAAGGTTTGGGAAACTATGTGGAAATCAATACCACATCCCATAAAAAATACATCTACTACAAAGCCCTTAAAGATTTGATTGAAAGTCTTCCGGATGAATTCATGAGGGTCCACAATTCTTACATTGTCAATTTAACGAATATCGAATATTTCGAAGACAACCAGCTTGTGTGCCAGGATCAGAAAATTGCTGTGGCGAAAAGCTACAAAGATTGTCTGATTACGACACTTGATAAAATGATGCTTTAATAAAATAAGCGTAAAAAAAACTACTATTTTACATCACTCGTCGTTAAAAACCCTGTCAAGGTTTTGAACCTTGACAGGGTTTCAGGTTCCATTTAATATTTCGAAGAAATATTGCTCTGAAAAAGAAAACATCAGAAAATCACCATTCTGAATAATATTTCCTTCACACCAAATAATAAATTGGTTCAACTACTCCATTCATTTTACATTCGCTAAAAAATAAAATGAATAAAAACAGAGCACTTGACTACATCAACAGTCACAATCTTACCGAAATAAAAGCAGGAAGCCATAGAAGCACTTTCCTTGAAATCTGGATGGTAACCGTTAATGACAGAATTTTCGCCAGATCATGGGGCCTCGCAGAAAAAAGCTGGTACCATACTTTTTTAGAAGATCCGGAAGGACAGATCAGATGCGGAGAAGAGATTTTTAATATAAAGGCATTCGTTCCTGATGATCTCAAAGAACTTACATCTGATATTAATAGGGCTTATTTAACAAAATATAATACAGGCCCCAATCTCAAATATTCAAAAGGTATTATTGAGCAAAAACACGTTGAGAAGACGATGGAGTTCATTATTTGCGAGTAATGTAGCTGCAGATAACCGTAAATAATTCCCGTTGAAGACTTATTTCCAAACTTGTATACTAGAACAATCTTTTGTACTTTTGACCTTCGGAACTGTGGG
This sequence comes from Chryseobacterium sp. OV279, assembly GCF_900128945.1. Lineage (GTDB taxonomy): Bacteria > Bacteroidota > Bacteroidia > Flavobacteriales > Weeksellaceae > Chryseobacterium. Next base: position 531,927 of record NZ_FQUD01000003.1, read on the forward strand.
AAGCTGCAGGGATAATTTATACTAAAATCAAATAAGAAACATGTCGTTACAACAAACAATTGAAAACATTTGGGATCATAGAGATTTATTACAGAATGAAGACAGCCAGAAGGCGATAAGAGAGGTTATTTCTTTATTGGATTCCGGAGAACTTCGTGTTGCTGAGCCTACGGAAAACGGATGGCAGGTGAATGAGTGGGTGAAGAAAGCCGTAGTAATGTATTTCCCGATCCAGAAGATGGAAACTATTGAAGTAGGTCCGTTTGAATTTCATGACAAAATTCCTTTGAAGAGAAATTATGCTGAAAAAGGAGTGAGAGTTGTACCGCATGCGATCGCCAGAGAAGGATCTTTCGTAGCTTCAGGCGTTATTTTGATGCCTTCTTACGTGAATATCGGAGCGTATGTAGATTCAGGAACAATGGTAGACACTTGGGCTACGGTTGGAAGCTGTGCACAGATCGGTAAAAACGTTCACCTGAGTGGTGGTGTAGGTATCGGTGGTGTATTGGAGCCGTTACAGGCAGCTCCTGTGATCATTGAGGACGACTGTTTCATCGGTTCAAGATGTATCGTGGTCGAAGGGGTTCACGTAGAAAAAGAAGCCGTATTGGGTGCGAATGTCGTATTGACAGCTTCTACAAAAATCATTGATGTTACAGGTGACCAGCCTATTGAAATCAAAGGAAGAGTTCCTGCACGTTCAGTAGTAATCCCGGGAAGTTATACCAAACAGTATCCTGCCGGAGAATACCAGGTTCCTTGTGCATTGATCATCGGTCAGAGAAAAGAATCAACAGATAAAAAAACATCTCTTAATGATGCTTTAAGAGAGAACAATGTAGCTGTATAAGCTTTGTTTTCTCTAAATTTTAAAGATTGATTTTAAAATTTATACAATAAACCCTGAATAGTCATTTAGGGTTTATTTTATTTATACCTTTAAACCGCTTAAAAAATCTTACTAAAAACATGGATATGAAGATTGCCTTCGACGCAAAACGTTTTTTTCATAATACGTCCGGATTGGGCAATTATTCAAGAGATCTGGTCAGGATTCTTTCTCAGTACTATCCGGAAAACGAATACCTGCTGCTGAACAAAAACCGTTCAGAAAGAGGAAAAGACATCCTCGAAAGACCCGATGTCCGTTTTGTGGAAACCTCAAAAGGAAATCTCTCCCGACAGTTTAAAATGGGTAAAGATGCACAGAAGGAAGGCGCACAGATATTTCATGGCTTATCCGGTGAGCTGCCTTTGAAGTGGGGCAAAGAACCCATCAAAAAAATAGTGACGATCCATGATCTGATTTTCATGAGATATCCGCAGTATTATTCCTTCTTTGACAGGAAAATACACCTTTGGAAATTTAAAAAAGCGGCTGTTTCTGCAGATAAGATCATCGCCATTTCTGAGCAGACCAAAAGAGATATCATCACCTATTTAAAAGTTCCCGAAACCAAAATTGAAGTCATTTATCAGGGCTGCCACAAAGCTTTTAAAGAACAGCAGTCGGCTGAGTTTATTCAGCTGACCAAAGAGAAATTTAATCTTCCTGAGCGCTTTATTTTAAACGTTGGAACCATTGAAGACCGTAAGAATCTTTTAAACATTGTCAAAGGAATCAATGGAACGGAAATCCCGTTGGTTGTTGTTGGAAGAAAGACGAATTACTATAAAAAAGTAGAGGCATTCATCAGAAAAAACAAAATGGAAAAGCAGGTGCTCTTTCTGGAAGGAGTTTCCATGGATGAACTGGCTGTGATCTATAAACTGGCTGATGTTTTTGTCTACCCGAGCTTTTTTGAAGGCTTCGGAATCCCTGTGATAGAAGCGATTTTTTCAAAAACGGCTGTTATTACGAGCAATGTCAGCTGTCTTCCGGAAGCGGGAGGGGAATACTCCGTTTATGTAGATCCGAAAAGTTTTGAAGATATCGGAGCCAAAATAAAATTTTTATGGGAAAATGAATCCGAGAGGAAACGCCGTGCAGAAAAGAGTTTCACGTTTGTTCAGAAATTTAATGACGAACCCATTGCAGCTCAGCTGATGGATCTCTACAAAAAAATTCTGTAAAAAAACTTTGCAGTTTAAAAATAAGTCCTACATTTGTACCACAATTCAAAACAATGAAACCGAATTTTTTAACACTTCATCATTATTATCATCATCTCTGCTAAGACGGAATTGATTGATATAAACATGTGTTAAAATCAAAAATAATTAAAACCGTCTGAGTAAACAGACGGTTTTTTTGTTTCCCGGATTTCCCCGGAAATATCCAACAGATCAGTTTTTATTTACTCAGACCCCAAAACAATACAATGAGTAAATTAAAAATTGCGATCCAGAAAAGCGGCCGGCTCTACGAAGAATCTTTACAGCTCCTGAAAGACTGCGGGATCTTCGTCAACAACGGAAAAGACCAGCTGAAAGTCTCTGTAGACAACTTCCCCATGGAGATCATGTATCTCAGAAATTCAGACATTCCCCAATACCTTGAAGACGGAGTGGTAGATATCGCCATTGTAGGTGAAAATCTTTTAGCCGAAAAACAAAAGAATATCCAGATCGTGGAGAAGCTTGGATTTTCAAAATGCAGGGTTTCGCTGGCTGTCCCCAAAGAAGTGGAAACGGATGATCTTTCCTTCTTCCAGGGTAAAAAAATTGCTACTTCTTATCCCAACACCCTTAAAAATTTCCTTGACCGTGAAGGCATCACTTCCGATATTCACATCATTTCCGGCTCCGTTGAAATAGCTCCGAATATTGGTCTGGCAGATGGAATCTGTGATATTGTAAGCTCCGGAAGTACCTTATTTAAAAACGGTTTGAGAGAAACGGTGACCCTTTTGAAATCGGAAGCGGTTTTAGCAAAAACATCCGTACTCAATTCTGAGAAAGAGATGGTTCTTAATAAATTTCTGTTCCGTATACAATCCGTTTTAAGAGCAAAAAATTCAAAATACATCCTGATGAATGTTCCCAATGACAAGATCAGTGATATCGCATCCGTCCTTCCTGTACTAAAGAGTCCTACGGTTATTCCTTTGGCGGAAGAAGGCTGGAGCAGCATTCATTCGGTGATTGATGAAGAAAGATTCTGGGACGTCATTGATGAGCTGAAAGAAAACGGAGCGCAGGACATTCTTATTATTCCAATCGATAAAATGGTTATTTAATGATGAAAATATACAGATATCCGGAAAGAAAAATCTGGCCAGACCTTGTAAAACGGCCGGTATTGAAGCGTGAAGAGATCTCAGAATTGATTGCGCAAATATTTGAAAAAGTAGAAAAAGACGGTGATCAAGCGCTTATTGAGTTTAATAAAAAATTTGACAAAGCAATAACTCTGGAAATTTTGGTTTCAGATACAGAAGTTGAGAATGCTGAAAACGAAGTTTCTGAAGAATTAAAGAAAGCCATCAGACAGGCGAAAGAAAATATTTCCAAATTCCACGCGGCTCAGATCACGGAAACAGAGAAAATTGAAACGGTAAAAGGCGTAACCTGCTGGAGAGAAAACCGTGCTGTAGAAAAGGTCGGTATCTATATTCCCGGTGGAACAGCTCCTTTATTTTCCACTGTACTTATGCTTGCAGTGCCTGCAAATCTGGCGGGATGTAAAGAGATTATTCTTTGTACTCCTCCTGACAGCAACGGGAATATTAATCCGGCTATTCTATTCACGGCGAAACTCTGTGGAATTACTAAAATATTCAAAACAGGTGGCGCACAGGCTATCGCTGCCATGACGTTAGGAACAGAAAGTATTCCCAAGGTGTATAAAATTTTCGGACCGGGAAATCAGTTTGTGGTTGCGGCTAAAGAATATGCGCAGCGTTTTGGTGTAGCTATCGATATGCCGGCAGGTCCCAGCGAAGTTCTTGTCATTGCAGACAGTAAGGCGGTTCCTGAGTTCTGTGCAGCAGATCTCCTTTCCCAGACGGAACACGGAAGTGACAGCCAAGTCGTTTTTATCACGACTGAGTTCAAAATTTTTGAACAAACCATTGAAGCCGTAGAAAAGCAGATCAAAAAGCTTCCAAGAAATGAAATGGCCCAACAGGCACTGGATCACAGCCTTTTTATGCTGGCTCAGTCTATCGAGGAAGCTTTGGAATTCAGTAATCTGTATGCTCCGGAGCACCTTATTCTGGCTTTGGAGGATTTTGAACAATACATTCCGATGATCAGCAATGCAGGATCTGTTTTCCTTGGAAATTACTCCTGTGAAAGTGCCGGGGATTATGCCAGCGGAACCAATCACACGCTTCCTACGAATGCTTATGCAAAGAACTACAGCGGAGTTTCTCTGGACAGTTTTGTTAAGAAAATTACATTCCAGCACCTTTCTAAGGAAGGTCTTAAAAATATAGGAAAAACTATCGAACTTATGGCAGAGGCGGAAGGTCTTATTGCCCACAAAAATGCAGTATCTATCAGATTAAAATAATACAATGAAAGAATTCAATACCAACAGTTTAGTGAGAGAAAATATATTAAAACTACAGCCTTATATCAGTTTCAGAGATCACAATGAGTTCAATGCTCCGGTGTTGCTGGATGCCAATGAATGTCCGTTTGGAGAGTTCAACAGATATCCGGATTCTTCTCAGAAAAAGCTTAAAAATAAATTGGCAGAGCTTAAAGGTCTTTCACCGGCGCAGATCGCTATAGGAAACGGAAGCGATGAACTGATCGATCTGATCATTAAAATCTTCTGCGAACCTAAAAAGGACGCCATTCTGATGATGAATCCTTCTTTTGCGATGTACGGTTTCTACGCAACAGTAAATGAAAATGAAGTGATTAAGCTTGATTTGGATGAAAATTTTGAAATTGTAAAAGACGATTTTCTAAAGATCACTCAGGAAAGGGAGATTAAAATTTTCTTCCTGTGTTCTCCGAATAATCCAACCGGAAACAGCGTAGAAGACATGGAATTTTTCATCCAAAATTTTAACGGTATTGTGGTCATTGATGAAGCATATATCGAATTTTCGGGAAACAGATCAGGCATTGAATTGCTGACTCAATATCCTAATGTCATTGTGCTTCAGACTTTTTCAAAAGCATGGGGAACGGCAGGAGCAAGGGTAGGAACAGCTTACGCCTCCGAAGAGATCATCCGTTTTATCAATACGGTAAAAGCACCTTATAACGTTAATTCTTTGAGCCAGGAACTTATTTTGAGTATTCTGGATGATGAAAATAAGCTTAAAGAAAACGTGGAAAATGTGTTAAAGGAGAGATCTTGGCTGGAAGAACAGTTTAAAACCATTGAATGCATTGAAAAAGTATTTCCGACAGACGCCAATTTCTTTCTGATCAAAATGAGAGACGGGAAAAAAGTATATGAGAAAATGCTTGAAGAAGAAGTTTTAACGAGCCAGAGAGCGCCTGCCATTCCAGATTGCATTAGAATCAATGTAGGAAACCGTGAAGAAAATGAAAAGTTGATTAACGTTTTAAAAGGAATACCATCATGAAAAAAGTACTGTTCATAGACCGAGACGGAACCCTGATCGTAGAACCGCCGGAAGATTTTCAGGTAGATGCTCTGGAGAAGCTGGAATTTTATCCAGGAGTTTTTCAGAACCTTGCCAGAATTGTCAGAGAAATGGATTACGAACTGGTGATGGTAACCAATCAGGATGGCTTGGGTACCGAGAGTTTTCCTTTTGAAGATTTTATACAACCTCACGAAAAAATGTTGAAAGCCTTCGAAAATGAAGGAATTGTTTTCAATGACATTCTGATCGATAAAAGCTTTGAACATGAAAATCTCCCTACCAGAAAACCGGGAATCGGGATGCTTTCAAAATACATTTACGGAAAGTATGATCTTGAAAATTCATATGTAATTGGTGATCGAAGTACGGACGTACAACTGGCTGTTAATTTGGAAACTAAATCTATTTATCTGAATGAAAGCTTTAATGAAGAAGCGACGCTCAGTACAGACAGCTGGAACGGGATTTATTCGTTTTTAAAACAGGAATCCAGAAAGGCAAAAGTCTACAGAAAAACCAATGAAACAGAGATTGATATTGAAATTGATCTCAATGGAAAAGGAGTTTCTGAAATTTCAACCGGGCTTCATTTTTTTGATCATATGCTGGACCAAATTGCCAGACACGGAAATTTAGACCTTACAATTAAAGTGAACGGAGATCTTCAGGTCGATGAGCACCACACGATTGAAGATACAGGAATTGCATTAGGAGAAGCTTTCCTAAAAGCATTGGGAAACAAGAAAGGAATCGAGAGGTATGGTTTTCTGCTTCCTATGGACGACTGTCTGGCTCAGGCTGCCATTGATTTCGGAGGCAGGCCGTGGCTGGTTTGGGATGTTGATTTTAAAAGAGAAAAAATTGGGGATGTGCCTACAGAAATGTTTGTTCACTTTTTCAAATCATTTACAGATTCTTCCCGGTCTAATCTGAATATCAAGGCAGAAGGCGGCAATGAACACCACAAAATAGAAGCGGTCTTCAAAGCATTTGCAAAAGCTGTTAAAATCGCGGTGAATCAGTCCGATAGCAGTTATAATTTACCATCAACCAAAGGAAGTTTATAGATGATTGCATTAATAAAATACAACGGAGGAAATGTCAGTTCAGTCCAGAACGCATTGTCCCGGCTGAATATTGAATCGATAGTGACCGATGATCCGGAATTGATCCTGAAGGCGGATAAAGTCATTTTTCCGGGTGTAGGAGAAGCTTCTTCCACCATGAAGGTCTTGAAAGAAAAAGGGCTTGATACGCTTATTCCTTCTTTGAAACAGCCTGTTCTCGGGATTTGTTTGGGGATGCAGCTGATGTGCGGTGACAATGAAGAAGGCAATGTAAGAGGAATGGGAATATTTGATGTTGATGTTAAAAGGTTTCCGCCGGAAGATCTGGTTCCCCACATGGGATGGAATACGCTTTTAGATCTTAAAAATCCTTTGTTTTCGGGAATTGAAGAAACTAATGATGTTTATTTTGTACACAGCTATTATTGCGGACTGGCTGATTCTACCATTGCAGTATGCGATTATATTCTCCCGTTCAGTGCAGCGCTGCAGAAGGATAATTTCTTTGCGGTACAGTTTCACCCGGAGAAATCAGGAATGGCAGGCAGCAGCATATTAAATAACTTTATAAAACTGTAAATGATGAAAATTATTCCAGCTATTGACATTATCGACGGAAAATGTGTCCGTCTTTCAAAAGGAGATTATTCGACCAAAAAAATATACAGCGAAGATCCGGTAAAAACGGCCAGAGAATTTGAAAGCTATGGAATTCAGTTTCTGCATCTTGTGGATCTTGACGGAGCCCGTTCCAAACATATCGTCAATCAGAAGGTATTGGAAAATATTGCCCGGGAAACATCGCTTCATATTGATTTTGGAGGCGGATTAAAAACCGGGAATGATATAGAAACGGCTTTTAATTCGGGAGCGAAACAGATCACCCTTGGAAGTATTGCGGTACAGGATCGTGAATTCTGTTTTGAAATGATCCAAAAATACGGCAGTGAAAAGATTATTTTAGGCGCAGACTGTGAAAACCGAAAGATAAAAACATCCGGATGGGAAAAGGAAAGCAATTTAGATATCATTGATTTTCTGTTGGATTACCAAGAAAAAGGAGTTATTCAGACCATTTGCACGGATATTTCAAAAGATGGAATGCTGGAAGGTCCTTCCACAGATTTGTATAAAGAAATTCTGACGAAAACTGCAATAAAGCTTACGGCAAGCGGCGGTATTTCGTGCATCGAAGACGTCCACAGAATGAAAGAAATCGGATGTTCGGGAACGATTATCGGAAAAGCGATTTACGAGGGAAAAATAACATTACAACAACTTCAGGACTTTATTGAAAATGCTTAAAAAAAGAATTATTCCATGTCTCGATATTAAAGACGGGACAACGGTAAAAGGGGTGAATTTTGAAGGCTTACGCAATGCGGGAGATCCTATTGAACTCGCTGTAAAATATGAACAGGAAGGTGCTGATGAACTGGTTTTTCTGGATATTACAGCAACAGTGGAAGACCGGAAAACATTTGTGGGACTGGTGAAAGATATTGCGGCACAACTGAGCATTCCGTTTACGGTTGGAGGCGGGATTTCTTCCATTGAAGATGTCAGAACACTTCTGGAAGCCGGCGCAGACAAGATCAGTATCAATTCTTCTGCTGTTAAAAATCCAAAACTCATTGAAGAATTATCTCAAGAATTTGGAAGCCAGTGTATTGTTGTAGCTATTGACACGAGACTGACCAATGGATCAGATCTGGTGTATGTCAGAGGAGGAAAACTGGCTACAGACTTAAATACTGTAGCATGGGCGAAAGAAGCGGTATCTTTAGGTGCCGGTGAAATTCTCCTGACCTCAATGGATGGCGATGGAACTAAAAACGGCTTCGATATTCGTATTACAAAGCTGGTTTCCGAGGCGGTCAGTATTCCTGTAATTGCTTCCGGAGGAGCTGGAAATACAGATGATTTTGTTAAAGTGTTTAATGAGACAAAAGCTACAGGTGCATTGGCAGCCAGTATTTTCCACTTTAATGAAGTGCCCATTCAAGAATTAAAAAAACAATTAAAAACTCAAAAAATTCCCGTACGATGAAAATAGATTTTAATAAAGATAACGGCCTGGTTCCGGTGATCATTCAGGACAGCAGAACCCAACAGGTATTGATGCTGGGCTATATGAATGAAGAGGCTTTTGAAAAAACAGAAAAGGAAGGCATTGTCACTTTTTTCAGCCGTTCCAAAAACAGACTCTGGACAAAAGGAGAAGAATCAGGGAATTTCCTGACTGTTAAAAATATCAGTATAGATTGTGATCAGGATACGATACTCATTCAGGCGGTTCCGACGAATATGGTTTGTCATACCGGAAGCTTCAGTTGTTTTGGAGAAAAAGAATCCAAAGGGTTTCTGTATGAACTTGAAGCTAAAATAAGTGACAGAATAGACCGTAAGGCCGAAGATTCGTACACGTATTCGCTGTTTCAGAGAGGAATCAACAAGATGGCCCAGAAAGTAGGAGAAGAGGCTGTAGAGCTTGTTATTGAAGCTAAAGACAATAATGATGACCTTTTTAAAAATGAAGCGGCAGATTTGATGTATCACTTTCTGATTCTGCTTAAGGCAAAAGGGTTTTCTATAGAGGATATTGAGGAAATTCTTCAGAGTAGGGATAAATAAATTGAGAAGATTACATGAAAAAAGCAGGAAGAAATCCTTCCTGCTATATAATTTAGGCTGAGCCGTATTAAATTAATGATACAGTCTTATGCCTTCATACTTCAATAACTTCCTTCTTCCAGCTCCCAACTTCCTGACTTCTTTATCTTTCAATCAAAATTTTTCTCACAGCTGTCTGACCATCAGCTTTTATCACACCGATGTATGCTCCGGCAGTCAGTCCTGAAATATTGACTGTTGTTTCATTATTCTTTTTTAAAAGGACTTTTCCGGACAGTTCTGTAATTTCAAAGCTGAAATCTTTACTGATTGTACGCGGAAGTTCAATATTGATGATGTCTTTAGAAGGATTAGGATAAATGGAAACCTCTTCAAGAGAATTGTTGGTAGCGGTCTCTTTGGTGCTCATAACGAGGGAGCTCGAGGATGTAGCAACGGCAAAATGCTGCAGCGCTCCAACGGTTGCTTTTCCTATTTTGAAAATATACACAGGATCTGTATTGGCAAATGTATCATTAGAGGTATGCGGATAAGTACTTCTTATTCTTTCAAAAAAACCGGTAATGATTTCGCCCTTTCTTTCAAAAGGAATGTAATCGGTGTCTTCTGCAGGATCTACAGCCGTTTGAAGAGGAGAGTATAGTGTCGTACAGTTTCTAAGCTGCTGGGTTACTGCCGCGGCTGCCGCATTATTACTGGTTGGTCCGGCCTGATCCTGGTCGCAATATACTGTATTGTTATTGTTGCCCATAACACCGCCTACCTGGTCAAGGTTGAATACCAGTTTGATGTCCAAAACGCGTACGCCATTCTGGTAGGCTACATTGTTCACGTAATGGGTACTGCCTCTCAATCCCTGTTCCTCTCCGGAGAAATGGATGAATTTGATAGAATATTCAGTTGGAATATTTCTTAGGATCCTTGCTGCTTCTAAGATAATAGAAGTTCCGCTGCCGTTGTCATTGACGCCGGGACCGTTGATGCTGTCAAAATGCCCGCAAATAATAACGTATTTATTTGGGTAAAGCGTTCCTGTTTTGGTAATCACAAGATTCTTTGAACTGGTACTTCCGAAAGTAAAAGGATCTTCCACGATCTGGCTGGCCGAATATCCGAAAGCAGTGTATTTGTTTTTCAGCCAGGTTAATGCGTTGGCATTATTAGTGGAACCCGTGGTTTTGATTCCTAAGTTCGCAAACTGTTGTAAGTTCGTAGTAATATTCGTCTGTGAAACCAGATTGGCCCTGTCCTGATAAGCCTGAATAAAGCTCTGAGCCTTGCCGCCGAATGTTGCTAAACAAACCGACAGAATAGTAATTGTTTTTTTCATATCAAATAATTTATGGTGTGGTGATTGGTGATGAATGTACATACTAAAAAGTCCCGATAAAAAACCAGGACTTATAAGTTATAGTTATTTTTCAATAATAATCTTTCTGGTAACGCTGGAACCTTCTGCATTCACTGTACACAAATAAATTCCTTTCGCTAAACGTGAAATATTAAGCTGAGCCTGATTTTCTTCTTTCAGAAAAGACTGTCCCGACAAATCGGTAATTTCAACCGTGAAGTTTTTTGTGGTTGAATCAGGCAACTCAACCGTTAAAATATCTTTAGCCGGATTGGGATATATTTTTACAGCTTCTAATGACTTTACCGGTTTTTCTTTAGCTAGTGGAGCTGGTGCAGCAATAGATGCCGTTGCAAAATGCTGCATAGCGCCCACAGCCGCTTTTCCAACTTTAAATACATATACCGGATCTACATTGGCAAATGTATCATTGACCGTATGTTCATTATAACTTCTGGTGTATTCATAAAAACCTGTGATCACATATCCTTTCTGTTCAAAAGGCATATAATCTGAGGAATAGGCATTGGAAATACTGGTCTGAAGAGGAGAGTATAGGGTAGTACACGTTGCCAGTTGCTGCGTGATCGTATTGGAAGCCGCGTTGTTTCCTGACTGTCCTCCCGTATCTTTTTCACAGATGATTTTATTGTTCACGTTGCCTATCTTACCACCTACCTGATCAAGATTGAATACCACCTTGATATCTAGCTTTTTCACGCCGTTTTGGTACGCGATATTATTGGCGTAATTGGAGCTTCCATACAAGCCCTGTTCTTCTCCGGAGAAATGAATAAACTTGATGGAATATTCCGTAGGCACATCTTTTAGAATTCTCGCCACCTCCAGGATAACCGAAGTTCCGCTGCCATTATCACTGGTACCGGGACCTGTGATGGTATCATAATGCCCGCAGATAATCACAAATTTATCCGGGTAAAGTGTTCCCGTTTTGGTAATGACCAGATTTTTTGAGCTTGTGCTTCCAAAAGTGAAAGGGTTTTCTACAATCTGGCTGGCAGAGTATCCGAAAGACGTATACTTGTTTTTGATCCAGGTAAGAGTATTGGCATTATTCACCGATCCTGTGGTCTTGATCCCTAAATTGGAGAATTCCTGAAGATTGTTGGTGATGTTGGTTTGGGAAACCAGATCGGCTCTGTTTTTGTAAGTCTGAATCAGGGTTTGGGCACCGAGGCTCCCCACCGCTAATGCAGTACATAAAAATGGTGTTAGTTTTTTCATATTAAATTATATTTTGGATTTGGTGTGGTTTTCTTTATTTTTCAATAATGATCTTTCTAGATACACTGCTCTGATCAGATTTTACAGTCACGATATACGTTCCGTTGGTGAGACTGGAAGTATTCAGTTTCTTTTCGTTTTCTGTATTTAAAATCAATCGTCCGTTCATATCGCTGATTTCTACCTTGAAGTCTTTGTGATCCTTCGGAAGTTCAATATGAAGAACATCATTCGCCGGATTAGGATAAATTTTAATGGATTCCAATGAATTTTCAGCCTGAACATCATCTGTAGCTAAAGTAGTAGCTGAAGCCACTGCAAAGTGCTGTAATGCTCCCAGAGCGGCTTTCCCTGCATTGAAAACATATACGGGATCTACATTGGCAAATGTATCATTGGGAGTGTGCTCGTTATTACTTCTTGTCGTTTCATAAAAGCCGGTAATAATGTCTCCCTTATTTTCAAATGGCACATAATCTGAATTGTATGCATAGGACATCGTAGGCTGAAGCGGGGAGTAAAGAGTGGTACAGTTAGCCAGCTGTTGGGTCATAGCTAATGAAGCTGCATTGTTTCCGGACTGACCATTCTGATCGCTTTCACAGTTGATATTCGTGTTCGCATTCCCTATTTTTCCGCCTACCTGATCGATGTTGAAAACAACTTTCAGGGTGAGCTGTCGTGCGTTATTCTGAAAAACAACGTTGTTTACGTAATGGGAGCTTCCCAGATACCCCTGTTCCTCTCCGGAAAAGTGAATAAATTTGATGGAATATTCTGTAGGTACATCTTTTAAAATCCTTGCCGCTTCAAGCAAAATAGAGGTTCCGCTGCCATTATCACTTACTCCTGGCCCGTTTACAGTATCGTAATGACCACAAATGATCACATAGGTATTAGGGTAGACGGTTCCTGTTTTGGTGATGATTAAATTTTTGGAAGTGTTGCCTCCATAGGTGAAGCTGTCTTCCGTGATCTGACTTGCGCTGTATCCATAGGCTTGGTATTTTGCTTTAAGCCATTCCAGAGCATTGGTGTTCTCCGGAGAACCCGTAGTTTTGATGCCGAGATTTCCAAAACCCTGAAGGTTGGTTGTAATATTGGCTTGAGATACTTTATCAACCCTGGTTTGATAAGCCTGTATAAAATTCTGGCCCTGAAGACTATAAGCTGATAAAGAAAGGAGTAAAACAGTCGTTATTTTTTTCACTTTTCACTAAAGTTTTAAAGATTTAATAATTCAACAAATGTAGATAATAAAAACCAATTTTATTTTATGCAAAAAAGAAAATTCACTTATATAACTGTATTTTTTTCGATAGATTTAAAGTGATGAAATTTAATCTATTATATGTGTTTTTTAATGAAAAATAATAATTAGCATTACTGAAAACAAAAAAAATCCCGAGCATAGCCCGGGATTATATTGATAACAAAAAATTCTACATTATTTTACTTGATCTACAACTGCTTTGAAAGCTTCAGGGTGATTCATTGCTAAATCAGCTAAAACTTTTCTGTTAAGCTCAACGTTGTTCTTTTTAAGAGCTCCCATAAATTGAGAGTAAGACATTCCATGCTCTCTGGCACCCGCGTTGATACGAGTAATCCAAAGTGATCTGAAGTTTCTCTTTTTCTCTTTTCTTCCACGGTAAGCATATTGCATTGCTTTTTCTACCGCGTTTTTAGCTACAGTCCAAACGTTCTTTCTTCTACCGAAAAAACCTTTAGCTTGCTTAATAATTTTCTTTCTGCGAGCTCTTGAAGCTACTGCATTTACTGATCTTGGCATAATTTAAATTGTTTTTTTGAAATGTGCGGCAATTGTTTCATTACTCTTAGTGGCTCCATTTCAGGGTTAAATTGTTGAATTTGTTTTGAATTCTTATAAACCGAATATAGATTTATAAAAACTACTTAATTGCTAATTGACGTAGAACGCTTTTTGTATCCACAGCGGCAACATAAGAAGTCTGCGTAAGATTTCTCTTCTGCTTAGTTTCTTTCTTAGTTAAGATGTGGCTTTTGAAAGCATTTTTTCTTTTAATCTTCCCAGTTCCGGTAAGTTTAAAACGCTTTTTAGCACCTGATTTCGTTTTTAATTTTGGCATTGTTCTGCTTTTTTATTGTTTTGTTATCAATATCTTGTCCTTGATTCCTTTGTAATACTCAGGAATTACAGTTGGCAAAGATACAAAAAAAATTAATCCAAACTTTCATTATCTGTGATTTTATCAGAGATATGAAAAAGCCGCCTCTTGTGAGAAACGGCTGTGAGTAAAAAATTAAGGTTTATAAGAAGTCTTCAACGATGATGTCGTTTCTTTCTTCATTATTTCCACCTAAAATAACTTTAATTCTGAATCCTGATTCAATTGCTGCTCCTGTTCTTGAATAGAGCTGAAGCTTAACATGCGGATTAGCAACATGATAATTAACTGCCGTATTGGAGCTCCAAAGAGGATTTCCGTCCCTGTAAATAACCATATTTCCATCGTTTTGTACAATAAGCCTTGGAGTACCTGAGCTTCTGTATGTATTGGAGTGCCAGATTACATCATTAAGCCCTGGCCTTTCTCTGTATAATACCAGATTATTATCCGTCTGCATAATGAATCGGTAAGTACTGCCGTTATATTCCATGCTGATGGATTGTCCCGCTTCCAATACCTGAGGATGATTGGTGCTTTCCTTTAAAAGCTTGTAACGGTTGAGATCCAGAATACCACGGGATGTATTGCTTTTATCAAGAGTAGTATGCTTTTCAGCTTGTACATTCATATTCGTGCTATCAAGAACATCATCCTGAGCACAAGATGCAAGAAGCACCGGAAGACTTAATAAAGTCAGTAATTTAATTTTCATTAGTATAATTTAACGCTGCAAATATAGAAAATACAATATTAAATCACAAATACGAGATTAAGTTAATTGCAATAAAGTGTTTATTGATGGTAGTTAACGATTGTAATTAAGACACCTTTAAGTGTAATTAAATAAAAAACCGCCATTGTTTTAAATGACGGTTTCAAAAATTTATAGTACAAATTTATTATGACTGAAAAAATGATAATAAATCTTTATTGATTGTTTCTGCTTCTGTCGTAGGCATTCCATGAGGAAAACCTGGATAAGAAATTAATTTTCCGTTTTTAAGAAGGGTAGCGGCCACTTTGCCGGTAGTTTCAAAAGGAACAATTTGGTCATCTTCACCGTGCAATACCAAGACAGGAACATCAGTATTTTTAAGATCTTCTGTAAAATCGGTTTCAGAAAAAGCTTTTACACAGTCATAATGAGCTTTGATAGACCCCATCATTCCCTGTCTCCACCAGTTTCTCTGGATGCCTTCGGAAACTTTAGCACCTTCTCTGTTGTATCCGTAAAAAGGGAAAGTAAGATCAATATAGAATTGTTGTCTGTGATGGGCCGTATTGTTACGGATATCATCGAAAACAGAAATAGGGACACCATTCGGGTTGTTTTCGTTTTGAACCATAATTGGAGTCACGGCACTTATTAAAACAGCTTTTGCCACTCTTCCTTTTCCGTGTTGTGCTACATATCGGATCACTTCACCACCTCCTGTAGAATGTCCTACGTGAATGACATCGGTAAGGTTTAATGCGGTTACAATTTCGTCAACATCTGATGCGTACGTATCCATATCATGTCCTTCAGGAGTCTGTTCAGACCTTCCGTGGCCTCTTCTGTCGTGGGCAATTACTCTGTAGCCCTTTTCTAAAAAGAATAACATCTGCGCATCCCAGTCATCACTGGATAATGGCCATCCGTGATGGAAAAATACAGGTTGTCCTTTTCCCCAGTCTTTGTAATAGATTTCCGTTCCGTCTTTTAATGTAAGTGTGCTCATTGTTTTCCTGTTTAAGTTATTAATATTATAATAAATAATGTTGTTTGTTAATTACTATGCAAATGTATACTTATATCTTTCATTGGATATTGATATAGGATAATATTTAATGATAATTTAAAATTCTGAACTTAGTTTTTTACGGGAAGCTGAACGCTTTCAAAATCCTTCGGTTTTTTATCAAACCTTTGAAAATGAAAATCAGTTTTTCAGCGTATTGTACTCTTTAGATATCATTTTTTATTCCAAAAAGAACTTGTTGCTGATTTTTATTGGTGAATGAAATGTTGCTTAGTTAAATCAATGCAAATGATCTATGCGTGAATTTCTAAAAATAGTCTACATCAAAGATCCAAATTTTGCAATTTTTTAACCGTGTCAAGGTTCAAAACCTTGACACGGTTAAGGGCCTGAATAAATCGATATAATTGATTTACTCTTTGCATCCTTCAAAATATTCATTGTCAAGATCAGACTTTGCGTTAAAAAAATAAGCCCGCTCTTTTATCATTAAAGGAAACTAGGAATCTATAAAAAATAAAAAACCTCAAATTTCTTTGAGGTTTTATATATAGGAAACAGACATTCCGTCTGTTAAAACTATTTAGCTGGTTTTTTAGGACTCATCATCATGATCATTCTCTTTCCTTCAAGCTTAGGCAGCTGATCTACTTTTCCAACGTGCTCCAGTTCCTGAGCAAGTTTTAGAAGCAAAATTTCTCCCTGGTCTTTAAAGATAATTGAACGTCCCTTAAAAAATACGTAGGTTTTCAATTTTGACCCTTCTTCAAGGAATTTCTCAGCATGTTTCTTCTTAAATTCATAATCATGATCATCTGTCTGAGGTCCGAAACGGATCTCCTTGACAACCACTTTTATTTGCTTAGCTTTTAGTTCCTTCTGCTTTTTCTTTTGCTCGTATAAAAACTTTTTATAGTCTAATATCCTTGCAATGAAAGGTTCAGCCTTATCCGAAATTACTACTAAATCCAATTCTTGTTCCGTAGCAAGTTGTCTTGCTTTGTCGATTGGAAAAATTCCCGGCTCTACGTTATCGCCCACTAAACGAAGCTCTCTCACACGAATTTTATCGTTGATCAAGTGTAAGTCCTCCTGTACAGGACGTCTCTGTGGGCCCCTGTTGTTAAATCTTTGTGCTATTGTATTATAATTTTATTGGTTAATTACTTATCTATCTTTCTAAATTTAAAGATTAATCTAAACTCAATAATCTTTAAATTTTTTAAATTCTTAAATCTTTTAATAATTTAAATTTTATATCGCTGCTTCTTTTTTAAAGTAAGCTACAAAATCTTCCATATTCATGGCTCCAAGGTCACCTTCGCCACGTCTTCTTACAGAAATGGTGCCTTCTTTCTCTTCATTTTCACCTACAACCAGCATGAATGGGATCTTCTTCAATTCCGCGTCACGGATTTTTTTCCCTGTTTTCTCATTTCTGTCGTCAATCAGACCGCTAATATCGTGATTTTCCAAAAATTGTGAAACTTTTTTTGCATAATCTACGTACTTTTCACTGATTGGTAGAATAGTGAACTGATCCGGGCTTAGCCATAACGGGAAATCACCGGCAGTATTCTCAAGCAGGATCGCGATAAAACGCTCCATAGAACCAAATGGCGCTCTGTGGATCATCACCGGTCTGTGCTTCTCATTATCGCTTCCGATATAGTGAAGATCAAATCTTTCCGGTAAGTTGTAATCTACCTGGATTGTTCCAAGCTGCCATTTTCTTCCCAAAGCATCTTTCACCATGAAATCCAGTTTCGGACCGTAGAATGCAGCTTCGCCGTATTCCACGATAGTCTTCAATCCTTTTTTCTCTGCCGCATTGATGATGGCGTTTTCGGCTTTCTCCCAATTTTCATCAGAACCGATATATTTTTCTCTGTTATCAGGATCTCTCAATGAAACCTGAGTTACAAAATCTTCAAAACCTAATGATTTGAACACATAAAGCGTTAAATCAATTACTTTTTCAAATTCCTCTGAAAGCTGATCCGGAGTACAGAAAAGGTGAGCATCATCCTGAGTAAATCCACGAACTCTTGTCAATCCGTGAAGCTCTCCACTTTGCTCATATCTGTAAACCGTACCGAATTCTGCATATCTCTTCGGAAGATCTCTGTAGCTCCATTGTGAAGTTTTATAGATCTCACAGTGGTGAGGGCAGTTCATAGGCTTCAGCATGAATTCTTCTCCTTCATTTGGAGTTTTAATAGGCTGGAAGCTGTCTGCACCATATTTATCCCAGTGTCCTGAAGTTACATATAATTCTTTTGAACCGATATGAGGAGACATTACAAATTCATAACCTCCTTTTTTCTGAGCGTCAGAAAGGAAATTCTCTAATTTTCTTCTTAAAGCAGTCCCTTTTGGTAACCATAATGGAAGACCAGCACCAACCTTTTCAGAGAAAGCAAAAATTCCAAGTTCTTTCCCCAGTTTTCTGTGGTCTCTTCTTTTAGCTTCTTCAAGTCTTTCAAGATATTCAGTAAGTTCTTTCTGTTTAGGGAAAGAAATACCATAAACTCTTGTCAACTGAGGATTTTTTTCATTTCCTCTCCAGTAAGCTCCGGCTGCATTTAAAATCTTAACCGCTTTCACGATTCCTGTGTTAGGAATGTGTCCTCCACGACATAAATCGGTGAAGTTATCGTGGGTTACAAAAGTGATTTCTCCATCATTAAGATTAGAGATCAATTCTACTTTGTAAGGGTTATCTGCATACGTTTTTAATGCTTCTTCTTTAGAAACAGGGTATAGAGCGAATGTTGAACCTTTCTTGGCATTTTCCAGAACTTTCTTTTCAATTTTCTCGAAATCCTTTTCTGATAAATTCTCGTCCCCGAAATCTACATCATAATAGAATCCACTGTCAATAGCAGGTCCGATGGTTAGTTTAGCATTAGGATAAAATTCAAGGATAGCCTGCGCCAGCAAGTGGGCAGAAGAATGCCAGAACGCTTTCTTTCCAAGATCATCATTCCATGTTAACAATTGTACCGTTGAATCCGTGGTTATAGGTGTGGTCGTTTCTACTTGTTTGCCGTTTACAACTGCGGAAATGGTATTTCTAGCCAATCCCTCACTGATAGATTTTGCCACATCTAAAGGAGTAACTTCTCCTTCGAATTCTTTGACACTATTGTCTGGAAGTGTAATTTTTATCATTGTTTACTAAGAAATTTTAAGATGCAAAAATACGCATTTTTTAAATAATATGCTATTTTTAAAGTATATTTGAAATAAGAATTACGGTTGAATCTCCAAATTTCGATTCATGATTTTAAATGTATTCCTTCCCCATTTAAATTTTTCAGAAAAAAACAGCCTGCAATTTTCAATATTTTGCAATAATAAGGCTTTGGAAATGAGATTGATTCGCTTTGAAATCCTGTATGAATTTGAGAAAAAGAAATGATAAAATGTACGATGATATGAGAAACTTTAATATTGATCTGCACTGCGATCTGTTATGCCATTTATTAAGCCCGGGCGCTACAATTGATGATAAAGAGCTGGGATGTTCACTTCCTTATTTGAAAGAAGGGCATGTAAAACTCCAGGTGATGGCTATTTATTCGGCAACGGGAGCCGGTAGTACAGCTTACGGAGCTAAGCAGGCTGAACTCTTTTCTGACCTGTTGAATAATGAAAACTTCTTCCTGTTTGAAGGCGAAAACTATAAAAATCCTGAGAATGAAAACAGGGTGGGAGTGATTGCTTCTATTGAAAACGCTTCGGGGTTTTGCGGAGAAGATGATTCCCTGGATTCCGGGTTTAAAAATCTGGATGCAATGATTGAAAAAACACAGAAAATTGTTTATCTTGGAATTACCCATCACACTGAAAACCGTTTTGGAGGCGGCAACAATACGGATGCGGGATTAAAAGAGGACGGAAAAGTACTGATCGATTATATTTCAGACAAAAGAATTCCTATTGATCTCGCGCATACAAGTGATCAGCTGGCTTATGGCATTCTTAATTATATAGATCAGAAAAATTACAATATTCCTATTCTGGCCAGCCATTCCAATTACCGTGTGGTTCATGATAAAAACAGAAACCTTCCTGATGAGCTGGCGAAAGAAGTGATTAAAAGAAAAGGCCTGATTGGTCTGAATTTTATACGGAACTGTGTAGATGAAACCAATCCTGAGGTATTGTATGAACACGTTCAGTACGGACTGGATCTGGGAGGAAAAGATGCCATTGCTTATGGTGCCGATTTCTTCTTTTGTAAAAACCATCCTGATAAATCACGTTTCCCGTTTTTCTTTGAAGGGTATGATGATGCTTCAGCTTTGAATTCAATCAATGAAAGACTTGAAAAAGACTTCTCCACAGAATTGATGGAAAAGATCAGCTATAAAAATGCTTTGAATTTTATTGAAAGAATATAGAATATAAGGAAATGGTGGCTGAGGAACCCGAAGCCACCATTATGCTGTATTTCAAATGAATATTTCAAGGAATAACTGGCATTCCAATTGATGGCTGAGGGACTCGAAGCCACCATAACACTTCAGCAAATACCGTTTTTTAACTCTTCCTCTTATACTTTACTTTCTGCTTAATAATCTCAATCACATCCACATTTTTCACTTTAGACTGTACCCATCCATGGATATCAATATAGAACAGTGATCTCCTGTAATATTCATTTTTAGAGAATCCGTCAAGCACTTCATCAAAAGCCTCAAAAGCTTTCTGGTGCTGATCTAATACCAGGTTATTAATGTTTTTGAAAAACTCAATGCTTTCAAAATGAAATGCTTCAGGTTTTTTCATTTTCCGGGCAAACTTTCTGGTAGAATTGATGAATTCATCATAGTCTTCATCATTTCCAGACTCGTATTTCGCCATTAAGATCAGGATTCTTGTGTGGAAAAGAAGATCTTCCTGGACGTTGCCTTTACATTCCACAACCTTCATGGAATATTCGATTGATTTTTTAAACTTTTTGCTTCCGAAAAACATCGCTGCCATTTTCAGATAAAGAATCATAAAATGGTGTTCATCAATCCTTTCCCGAAGTCTTTCCATCTTCAGCTCAATCTCAGGAATAAGTTTAGTTCCTGTAAAAAATTCACCTTTTACAAAATGAATGTTCATTAAAGTATTGTAATGGGTAAGAAAAATCAGGGACTGCAGGTTTTCATTCTGGGCAAAATTCTGGGAATTCACCATCGCATTGAAATTCTCAAAATGCTCCTCAAGAATGTCAATATTTCCGTATAGGAACAGGATTTTCAACAGATACGTGTTTCCCTTGATATACCACACCGGATGACTGATGATCATTTCAGGTTTTTTATGAAACAGATCTACCCACTGATAGGCGTATTTCAGGGTATATTTGTAATCCTGCAGCAACTGGTTTTTCCAGACATGGGCTTTGAAATACCAAAGTTTTTCTGTGAAATTCAGTTTATCAAGTTTAATTTTCTGAATCTGATCATTGAACAGGTGTAATACCTTTTCCCGGTCTGTATCATTTTTTACATAACCGTATGTCAGCATTTCACTGTATAATTTTAGCGAAAGATTGGACAGTTCCGTCGCATAATGATTCTGCCGGCTGATTTCGGTAGACTGCTCGATCAGTTCATAGGCACGGCCTTCAATACTTCTGGTAATGAATTGTGATTCAATGACTTTTTCAAGGTTGATGATCTCTGATGCAATGCTTTTTTCATCCAGCTCCAGGGCAGACTGTTTGGTTTTGTCCAGTATTTTTAAAGCCTGCTTATAAAGTCCTTTCTGGTAAAGAATATTGGCAAAATCAAGCTGTTCACGTAGCTGTATCCTGTAGTTCTGATGACTTGGATTCATTCGTAAGCTCACCAGAATTTGTTTGTACAGATGAGCTTTCAGGTTCGAAAGCTGCTGTTTGGTGGAAATTTTTTTCTCGATAATGATCTGCTCGTCATATTCTTTCATCTTATCCAGTTCCGAAAAAAGGAGCAGAAATTTAGCATCGACATTAATGCCGAGACGGTTCACGTAGAGCCTGAACTGACGTTTTTCAGAAGTGGTTAATGACTTAATCAGGACAAACAAAAAATCTTTCTGCAATTCTGCCATTGTAAATTTATAAAATGTAATAAATTGATTATTAAATGAATGCGGCTATTTGGTCGGCTGTTGAATATTGTAATTTTCAGAAAAGATGAAAACGCAAAAATATTGTAAGCTGTAGTTTTGATCAAAATTAAGTAAAAAACTTCATTATGAATTCCGAAAAAATCGAAATTTTTGATACTACGCTGAGGGATGGGGAACAGGTTCCCGGATGTAAACTGAATACAAAGCAAAAGCTGATGATCGCAGAAAGGCTCGATAAGCTAGGGATTGATGTAATAGAAGCTGGTTTCCCGATTTCAAGTCCCGGAGATTTTGAATCGGTGTCAGAAATTTCAAAGCTGGTCAAAAATGCGAAAGTCTGCGGACTGACAAGAGCTAATAAAAAAGACATAGATGTAGCCGCGGAAGCATTGCGATATGCTAAAAGGCCGCGCATCCATACAGGAATCGGTACCTCTGATTCTCATATTCAGTTTAAATTCAACTCAACCCGTGAAAATATTCTGGAACGTGCCGTTGAAGCTGTAAAATATGCCAAAAGCTATGTAGAAGATGTTGAATTTTATGCTGAAGATGCCGGAAGAACAGACAATGCCTATCTGGCAAGGGTTTGTGAAGAAGTGATCAAGGCAGGAGCCACCGTTTTAAATATTCCGGACACTACAGGATATTGCCTTCCGGAAGAATACGGTCAGAAAATCAAATACCTGAAAGAAAATGTAAAAGGTATTGAAAAAGCAATTATTTCGTGCCATTGCCATAATGATTTAGGACTTGCAACCGCTAACTCCATTGCAGGAGCAGTCAATGGAGCCCGCCAGATCGAATGTACCATCAACGGATTGGGAGAAAGAGCCGGAAATACAGCTTTGGAAGAAGTGGTGATGATCTTAAAACAGCATAAAGATTTAAACTTTCACACCGATATCAATTCAAAAATGCTGAATGAAATGAGTGTGATGGTTTCTGATCTGATGGGAATGCCGGTACAGCCTAACAAAGCTATTGTCGGAGCCAATGCTTTTGCCCACAGTTCGGGAATTCACCAGGATGGGGTGATTAAAAACAGAGAAACATACGAAATTATAGATCCTGGGGAAGTAGGCGTAAATGCTTCATCGATTATCCTTACCGCGAGAAGCGGTCGTTCAGCATTAGCTTACCGTTTCAAGCATATCGGTTTCGATATCACGAAAAACGAACTTGATTTCTTATATCAGGAGTTTTTAAAGGTTGCCGATATGAAAAAAGAAGTGAAAAACGACGATCTGTACATGATCATGGAAGTCTGCAGCCGTAAAATAGTATAGGGATTGATTTTAATATTGAATATGGATAATAATAGAAAGACACTTTTTGATAAAGTTTGGGATGCTCACGTTGTGGAAACGGTCCCGGACGGACCTCAAATCATTTATATAGACAAACATCTGATTCATGAGGTAACCAGTCCTCAGGCTTTTGCCGAACTTGAAGCCAGAAATCTTGAAGTTTTCAGACCTAAACAGATTGTAGCTACGGCAGATCACAATGTTCCGACTCTGAATCAGGAACAGCCTATCCGGGATGAATTATCAAGAAATCAGGTGGAGCAGCTTACGGAAAACTGCAAAAAGAATAATGTTGAATTATTCGGATTGGGGCATCAGTACCAGGGAATTGTACACATTATTGCCCCTGAATTGGGCATTACTCAGCCGGGAATGAGTATCGTTTGCGGAGACAGTCATACTTCTACGCACGGTGCTTTTGGTGCTATTGCTTTCGGCATCGGAACCAGTCAGGTGGCGCAGGTTTTTGCCAGTCAGTGTCTGTTACTCAATAAACCTAAATCGATGAGAATCACCGTCAATGGAAAGCTGAATGAAAATGTTCAGTCAAAAGACGTGATTCTGTATATTATTTCTAAAATCGGAACCGATGGCGGAACGGGTTATTTCTGTGAATATGCCGGAAACATTTTCGAAGAAATGTCTATGGAAGGAAGAATGACCGTCTGCAATATGAGCATTGAAATGGGAGCCAGAGGCGGAATGATTGCGCCGGACGAAACCACGTTTGAATATGTAAAAGGAAGAACATTTGCACCAAAAGGTGAGGAATGGACTGATAAACTTGGCTATTGGAAAACGTTGAAAACCGATGAAGGAGCTGTTTTTGACAAAGAATTAACTTTTGATGCCTCGGACATATTTCCAATGATTACTTACGGAACCAATCCGGGAATGGGAATTTCAGTCCATGAAGTTATTCCGGTCCCACAGAATGAATCTGAAGAAAAAGCCCTTCAGTATATGGGGCTGAAAGCCGGACAGGAGGTTTCAGGCATTAAAGTCCATCATGTATTTATCGGAAGCTGTACCAATGCAAGGATAGAAGATTTTCGTTCTGCGGCTCAGTATATTAAAGGGAAAAATAAATCAGAGAATGTAAAAGCCCTGATCGTTCCGGGTTCTCAGCAGGTCGTTAAGCAGATTTATGAAGAAGGTTTGGATAAAATCTTCAACGATGCAGGATTTCAGATCCGCCAGCCGGGATGTTCAGCCTGTTTGGCTATGAATGATGATAAAATTCCTGAAGGTGAATATTGTGTTTCTACCTCCAACCGGAATTTCGAAGGCAGACAGGGACAAGGAGCAAGAACGATCCTCGCCAGTCCGCTTACTGCAGCCAAAGCAGCGATAGAAGGTAGAATTTCAGCTTTTGAAAGCTTAAACTAAAAGATCAAGACGTAATGCAAAAATTAAAACATATAACATCCCGCGCGGTACCATTACCGGCAGAAAATATAGATACAGACCAGATTATTCCTGCTAGATTCCTGAAAAGCATTGACAGAAAAGGCTTTGGAGAGAATCTTTTCAGAGACTGGAGGTTTAATATGCATACAGGAGAACCTAATCCTGATTTTGTGTTGAATAATACCAGATACAGCGGTGAAATCCTGGTTGCAGGAAACAATTTCGGTTGCGGAAGCAGCAGAGAGCATGCGGCGTGGTCTTTGACGGATTATGGATTCAAAGTCATTGTATCAAGTTACTTTGCGGATATTTTTAAAGGAAATGCCTTAAATAATGGTCTTCTTCCTGTAAAAGTTTCAGAAGAATTTTTAAAGGAAATTTTAAAAAATACGACAGAAAACCCTGAGTCCGAAATCGATGTGGATGTAGAGCAGCAGACGATCAGTTTTAACGGAAAAACAGAAACTTTTGAACTTGACTCCTATAAAAAAATATGCCTTCTCAACGGCTATGACGATATTGATTTTTTAATCAGCAAAAAACAGGCGATAAAACAGTTTGAACTAAAAACACAAAAGTATGAGCAACAGTTATTTTAAAATTGCGGTCCTACCCGGAGACGGGATTGGGCCAGAAGTAGTCGGCGAAAGCATTAAAATACTGGATGCAGTGGCGGAGGTTTTTAAATGTAATTTTCAGTTTTCCTATGGATTAATGGGGGCTGAAGCTATTTTTAAAACAGGCGATCCGCTACCTGATGAAACATTGAAGATCTGCAGAGATTCTGATGCAGTTCTGTTCGGAGCCATCGGAGATCCTGTGTTCGACAATAATCCTGAAGCTAAAGTAAGACCTGAACAGGGTTTATTGAAACTTCGTAAAGAATTGGGATTATACGCGAATATCAGACCTTTGAAAACGTATGCTTCACTGATTGACAAGAGTCCTTTAAAAAGAGATATTATTGAAGGAACGGATATTCAGATTTTCAGGGAACTCGTAAGCGGAATCTATTTCGGTGAGAAATTTACAGATCCTGATGGAAAATACGCTTATGATGTCTGTAAATACAGCACAGAAGATATTATTCCTATCGCACACATGGCCTTTAGAGAAGCAGAAAAAAGAAAGAAAAAACTGACCCTTATCGACAAAGCCAATGTTTTGGACACTTCAAGACTCTGGAGAAAAACCTGCCAGAAAATTGCGTCTCAGTATCCTGATGTGCAGCTGGATTATTTGTTTGTAGATAACGCAGCGATGCAACTGATTCTTAATCCGAAACAGTTTGATGTGATTCTGACAGAAAATATGTTCGGAGACATTATTTCTGATGAAGCAAGCGTTATCGGTGGTTCTATCGGGCTTCTTCCTTCGGCGTCGATAGGTGAGGAGAATGCATTGTTTGAGCCTATTCACGGGTCTTATCCACAGGCAAAAGGAAAAGGTATTGCCAATCCTGTAGCCTCAATCTTAAGTACAGCCATGATGCTTGATTATCTTGAACTTCCGGAAGCCGCAGAAAAATTGAGAAGAGCGGTGGAGCATGCTATAGAAAACAGATATGTAACGGTAGATCTTAATTCGGAGCAGCATTATTCCACCAATGAAGTGGGAAGTTTTATCGCGGATTATATTAAGTATTCTGAGAAATCTTATTACAATTTCGAGAATATTAAAATTGGAAAATCCACCATCGTATGATCATTTAAGTCCATATAATAATAGATTAGTAAGAAAGGTTCTGTTCATGTATTTGAGCGGAATCTTTCTGTTTCTGCCGGCTTACTTTTCGTATCTCCCGCAGATTTCTCAGATGACACAGATTTTAATGTATGCTTTTTAAAACATTAAGATTCTCTTTCCATCAGATTACACAGATCATGTGTTTTTTAGCTGTCATCAGTAAAAATCTTCGATTTTTATAAAACTTAAGTGCTCTTCTCTGCAGCTTGAATTTAAACTTGAAATAAACTTAAGTGTTCAAAAAGCTTTTGTGACTTTTGTGGTTAAAAAAAATCAATAAAAAAGGTTCCACTCAAATGAGCAGAACCGTTGGTTTATTTTTTAGTATTATCCGTTTTTCCAGATTTGTTTTTAGAAGACTTCTGAACATCTTCTTTGTCAATATCAGGCGGGTTGCTTTTCTCTGAGGAAGCAGGAATATTTTGAAAATCCTCATTCTGTTTTTTCGTTTCTGCTGAATTGGCAGATTCCTTCTTTTTGTTGTCTTCTGAATTCATAGCTTACATTTTTTAGAGTCCTAAAACACCGAGCTTGCCGGTTTCATCTTCTATGGTATAATTCAAAGCTTTTGCCAAAACGAAAATATTATTCAGATTTTCCATTAATTGTTTGCGCCCTTCGGTTCTCAATTGATTCTGATTAACCGAATTAATCGCGGTTTCCTTGGCTTTCTGGGTCACGTTTTTAATATCCTTTTCAGAAATCCTGTTGAAGAAAGAATCGTCCAGCGACTGAATCTCAACGCTTGGCGTAATTCTGATATCCGCGTCAGGAAGTGCCGTAATCACCAGTTTTTTGTTGATGGAATCTACTTCGATCTTCATTTTGTTAAGATCATAGGAAACCTGTGCATTGGTTTTGGTGTACGTGATAATGCTGTTGTTGGAAACTTCTTTTCCAAACACTTCGTAGCCCATTTTCGTTTTCTGCATGCTGGAGATGTCCTGTTCCATGACCACCATTTTATTCATCTTGGAAATCTGGTTGGTCAGGATATAATAATCTGACTTTTCCGTCTTTTCGCTTAGATTAAAACATGATTTTAGTCCGAAGAACAGAATCAGCATCACGAGAATTCCCGCTGCGAATGATATAATTACTTTATAATTTCTCAACACTATTTGCCAAAGATTTCTTTGATTACAGAACTGTCATCTTTTTTCACAATTTCAACCAGATCTCTTTCAATGTATCCGGAGGTAGGCATTTCTATGATCCTTCCGATCTCTTTACCGTATTTTTCTACGATAATAGTAGGAACCTTCTGAATATTGTAACGTACTTCATCCCCTGTAGGAGATTCTTTTTTACGGTTAACAGCAATGATGGTTACCTTATTGTCAGGATATTTTAAATCTTCCAGAATCTTCATCAGCCTTGGGAAATCCCTGTGACTGTCCTCACACCAGGTTCCCATAAAAACTACCAGTGAATAGGTATTGAATTTGGCCTTTCTCAGTTGATCTACAGCTTTCTGGTCTACAGCGTATTCGTCATGCTCTTTCACGTACCAGTCTGCATACGGAGCTTTTAAAAACTGCTCTTTGAACTGGTTTCCCAAAAGCATTTTGCCATCATTCTGAGTTTCCACTTCACGGTTCATCACCACCTTCTGGGCGCTGAACTGCTGCGAAGCCAGAAAAAGACTTGAAACGGCAACAATATTGGTAATAAATTTCTTCATATTATTTTTCGATGATTGTTTTTAAATCTGCAGGGGAGTAGCACTTATTTTTAAGAACTTTATGGTCTGCTTTTCTGTAGACATTAAATTTCTCTCCTGATTTTTCATAAAAAGATTCTACTCCTTTTTCTTTATAAAATGCTACAGTTTCCTCTGCCTGTTCTTCATTGTCACAAGCTTTTGACATATTGGAACGCTGTACTTCGTTGAATAGCTCTACAAATTTACTGCCAAGTCCGAATTCAAGGACAGCACCGCTCAATACATACTGAAGATCACACAGAGCATCAGCAATTTCTACGATATCATTATCAGCAATAGCCTGCTTCAGTTCATTTAATTCTTCCTGCAAAAGTTCAACTCTAAGATTGCATCTTTCCTGAGAAGGGATCTGTGGTGTATCTAAAATAGGGGCTTTAAAAGTGGTGTGGAATTCTGCAACTTGGTTCAGACTATCAATTTTATCCATGAATTTTATTATTTACAGCAAAGATAGAAAACGATTTTGGAAAATTTGTAATGGAGACTGCATATTGTGGCCATAGGTCCATGAAAAATCCACAGCGTGAAAACTGTGGATTTGTTATGAATGATCTTCCGAATTTTAAATTATTCAAGAAGTAAATTGATAAATTGTATCCAAAATAAATTATTCCGAATCCTCATATTTCCAGACCCCCGAGATGTTTAAAACGGTCAGTCCCGGTTGCTTTTCCCCATAACTGAATACAGCGATGTATTTTGCATGACAGGATTCACATTGGGCACCAAAGTATAAAGTGGGTAAATCCGTAACCGTTAATGCTCCAAAATGAATCATTCTGGCTGAAGTTTCGGTGACCATTTTGTTTCTTAATAGTTCTGTTTTTGATAATACTTTGTCCTCACTGTAAATCTGGAAAATCGGAAATCCGGATTCGTAAGGCCTTATTGTAATGGTATTGGTATGGCCACAGTCACAACAGGTGAATGTTGTTACAGCAGCCGGAATGATTTCGTCATTGCTGAAAAAATTCTTAGCGATAAGAGCCTGCGGGCCAATATTTATTTTTTTTGAGATTGAATACATGTACGTTTATTTATTGCTGAATAACTGTGCCTACTAAGTTATTATATTTTCCGCTGGGACTTTTCTTAATGGTAATTTTTATATAACCTTCCTGTGCCAGTTTATTCCATGTTTTCTGATAACCTGTGGTTACATCAATCGGGATTTTCCACATCGTCTGTTTTCCGCCTCCCGCTTGATTAAACCACGGAATGACATCTGCTACCTGAGATTTGAAAGGGAGTAGATTATTCAAAACATCAATTTCATAATAAAAATCATACTTGTTTTCCGGTTGGTTTAATGCTCTTTGAGTAAAAGTATAAACATATCCGTTGATAATCGGACTGGTAAAACTTCCTCCTAAAGTAGGAATTCCGTTTCCGTCATAGTTCCCGACAGCGCCACTGTATCTGTCGAATTTTTGCCCGGCCAGGAAAGGAACATCATCATAGATATTATATCCGCCGTTAGCAGGCGGCCAGCCACCATTCAGCTTATTGGCATTGAAAAGGGCTTCCAGAGCACTCCATTGGCCTTGCTTGTATAAATCAAATGCCTGATTCCTGATTGCCGGGCTTACAGTTCCGGCCGTATCATAGGTTAGAGCAAACTCATCCGCATTTTTGTAAAATACGTGGGTGACGCCTCCCGGATTGAGGATTATTTCCTCATCGTTATCGGAGCTACAGGCAATTGAAAACGTAGCAATTGCCAAAAAGAAAATGTACTTAAATAAGTGTTTCATGGTAAAAGTTTTTATGGTTTTAGTTTTTTTTGAAGAATTATATCAGTCACCCTTCCGGTTTCTGTTGGGAGTAGTGATAAGATGTATAAAAATCCAATATAGAAGGAGTAAAGCTGATTGGATGTAGTATACCTGTCAGAAATTGCAAATGCAATCACTGGAGAAAATTCAGTTTTGAACTTCCTTTATATAGAAGCGGGTTCAAGGGTACAATTGAAGATGATTTTGAGTGATAAATTTAAATCAAAAAATCAAATTGTAGTGGATGTTTTTAAAATAAAATATTATCACTGCGTGAAATTTGTTAATTGACTCGTTTTTAACAGTAAATATTTATCTGTTTAGTTGGAAGATGAAAACTATCGTAATATCATTTTCTGTTTTCATTGGTATCATTTATATTGTATCAATCATCATTCATGAAAAAAGACCGCTCATTGCTGAACGGCCTTTCAAAGGATATTAAAATGTACTTAGTTTTTTATAAATCGCTTCGTAGCTTCTCCAATCTGGATCACATAAGCTCCTTTGATCAGTTGGCTTACATTCACGCTGCCTCTTTCCAGTTTTCCTGAACTGATGACTTTTCCGGACATATCGAAGATCTTATACTCTTCAGACGTAGTATTGGAAATATTAAGGACATCTTTTACAGGATTTGGATATACTTTAAACTCTGTAAGGGCTTCCTTGGTTTCCTGAACAGCTTTTGCGACACTTGCATTCACCTTAATGTTTGCGTTGTTGACATCAAAGAAAATATGATTGGAACCTTTTACCATGATTCTTCCCGTTGTAGTCGCTGCATTAGGAATGGTTACTGCCTGAGATCCATCATTAGGAGTTCCGGCAAGCAGAGTAGTCCATGTGCTTCCGCTGTTTGTTGACCACAAGATATCTACATTCGCTGCATTGACTCCATTGGCTGTTGTTCCTGCCACATTCCAGCTTACCGTTTGAGAAGTTCCTCCGGTATAGGTTACTGCTGAATTCTGAGTCGTGATATTAAATGGTCCGGCCGTTCCGTTCACGGTGATTTTTGTATCATCTGAACTGTTTCCGGCTCCTCCGGCTCTGTTGTCACGAACGGTAAATCTGAAGTTTAATGTTCTGGCTACTGATGACAAGGCTTCTACATTGATGTCGGTGCCTGCTGTCGTGGTAGAACCGGCTAAAACAGATGCCATTCTCGGGAAATACCTTACCGGAGAAGCTGTTGGCGTCCATGATCTGAAAGTAGGGCCTGCTGTTTTCGTTGCAGTTGCGGCGGAAGTGGCTCCTGTTTGGGAAGAGGTTCCTTTATCCATCTGTTCCCAGATATAGGTAAGAACATCTCCTGCATTGGCATCAGCACCAACTCCGGTCAGCATAAACGGTGTGCTTTTAGGAATGGTGTAATCTGCTCCTGCATTGGCTGTAGGTATTGAATTTCTAGTAGCGGTATCAGCTGAACAGGTTTTTGATTTAATATTGTTGGTAATCTGCTCAATACTCAGTGCATGAAAAAAGGAATCTGAATTCGGCTGAACATCATAGTTTGTAATTCCGGCATATCCCATAATCGTAGATCCTGAGCCGGGCTCAACAGGCTGCAGGCCATCTTGTGTGTCGTAAGACCAGGTATGATTTCCGCCAAACTGATGTCCCATTTCGTGGGCAACATAATCGATGTCAAAAGTATCTCCTGAAGGAACGCCATTGGCCGGAGAAGTATAGCCGCTGCCTTTGTAATTGTTGGGATATCTCACACCAGACTGTGTTGTATAAGAAGTGTCATTACTGCATAAACAGCCGATGCATCCTGCATTTCCGCCGCCGCCATCTTTCCCGAATACGTGGCCTATATCAAAATTTGCATTTCCGATGGTAGAATTTAAAGTTTGCATCAGCTCATAGCTCCATTTCTGCTTTTGTGAGGATGCTGAATATGGATCCGTAGAGGCATTGGTATAAATGACGTCGTCATTATTGGCAATCAAAACCATTCTTGCTGCAAAATCTTTTTCAAAAACACCATTTACGCGGGTCATCGTATTGTTCATGGCTGCCAATGCATCGGCTTTAGCCCCTCCGAAATAGGTGGTGTATTCTCCTGTACACGACAATGCCAGTCTGAAAGTTCTCAGAGTAGAATCGTTGGCATTTTTAGCCGCAACAGCAGTTCCCTTTTGTGCTACATCAAGCACTGTACATTCGAATTTGTTAAGGCTTTCCTTTTTGTCTGATTTTTTATAAACCACATACGTAGACAGATCTTTGGTGTAAGGTTCAATGAAAACAGCCGACTTATCACCATAAATTTCCATTGATGATAATCCTAATGGAGAGATGCTGAAATAGACGGTAGAACTGGCATCATTGATACCTTGTCCCACGTAAGACTTGATGTCCGGGTATTTTGCAGCCAGCTCAGGAGCGAGGTTTGAATTTTCGGCTACCTTAAAGTTTTCCATCTTTCCTTCAGAATTGGGGAAAGAAATAATGATTTCTGATTTCTGTCCTACGACCAGTCTTTTAGGAGCAGCAGACAGCGTATTCTTTAATCCATTGATGTCAAGTCTGAAGATTCTTGGATCTTCAATACCTGTTTTGTCTTCGAGTACTTCAGAAGAATTTTTGAGTGAAGCCTGAGACCATACGCGGTCTGTTTGAGCGAAAGTGATGCCTGTCATCATAAGCATCCCGATCATGAATAATTGTTGTTTCATATAAATATATTATAATTGGTAAATCTAAAATTAGTGAATAAAATTATATGAAAAGCACTCATCTACAACATTTTATATAGTCATTCATTAATTTGTGTGTTTTAATGTTGAATAATAATTCAAATTTTACAATACCGAAAAAAATACATTAGATTTGATTTAAATGGTTAAAAAAATTCAAAAAAAATACTGCCCCAAAAGAGGCAGTATTGAATAAATAGGTTTGTGGTTATTAGTTTTTAATGAATCTCTTGGAATTGTCTCCAATCTGGATCATGTAAGCTCCTTTGATCAATCCGCTTACATTCACGCTGCCTCTTTCCAGTTTTCCTGAGTTGATTAGTTTTCCACCCATATCGAAGATCTTATAATCTTCAGATGTCGTGTTTGAAATATATAATACATCTTTTACAGGGTTTGGATACAGTCTGAATCCGGCGATTAAATCTTTGGTATCAGAAAGTTCTCCTCTGCCTGAAGAAACGATATTAAGGGTGTAGTCTTCAACCTGGCCATACGTATATGAACCACATGAAGATGTCGGAACGGAGCTGTACTGCATCATTACTCTCATTCTTGTAGAGCCAATGGTTGCAGTAGCAGGAATCGTAATACTTCCCGTTACCGGAGTTGTAGTAGAGCCTGTTTTAGTCCATGCTAATTCTCCGCTGTCTGTAAAGTCTCCGTCACCGTTGTAATCAATATACACTGCATAAGCCTCGCTGTAAACCGTTGAAGTCCACGTTGGAGTTACTGAGATGGTGTATGCGCTTCCTCTTGTTACGTTGGTAGAAACGGATGTGAAGTTCTCATATCCTGCAGTACCTGTTGAAGTATTGTTGATGGTTCCGAATTTCACGTTTCCGATTCTTTCGTCAGCAGTATTGTTAGCAGAAGCAGAACAGTAAGTCACAGTTCCTCCTGTAAGGGTTGTTACGCTTACCGTGTTACTTGAAGGTGATACATTTCCTGCCGCATCTTTAGATTTAACCGTGAAGCTGTAAGTGGTTGCAGGGGTTAAACTGGTTACTGTATAAGTAGTAGACACAGTATTACCAATCACGGATCCGTTCATATATACATCATATCCTGTAACGCCTACGTTGTCGGTAGCGCCGCTCCAGGAAAGATTAGTGGTCGTCGCTGTAGTTCCGGAAGCAGCAAGGGTAGGAGCTGTAGGAGCTATGGTATCTGTACCTGAACCTGCATTAACGGTAATATTGGCATTGTTCACATCAAAGAAGATATGATTAGAACCTTTTACCATAATTCTTCCTGTCGTAGTAGATGAATTTGGAATCGTTACCGCCTGAGATCCGTCATTAGGAGTTCCGGCAAGAAGGGTAGTCCATGTATTTCCGCTATCTGTGGACCAAAGGATGTCTACATTAGCAGCATTGACGTTATTGGCTGTTGTTCCTGCTACGTTCCATGTAACGGTCTGTGAGCTTCCTGCCGCATAAGATATGGCTGAGTTTTGGGAAGACACACTGAATGGTCCCGCAGTTGCGTTTACCGTAACCAGTGCATCGTCGGAATTGTTTCCTGAACCTCCGGCTCTGTTGTCACGAACGGTAAATCTGAAATTTAATGATCTGGCTACGTTGGATAGAGCTTCCACTGCGATCTCTGTACCGGCAGTAGTAGTGCCTCCTGTTAAGATAGATGACATTCTAGGGAAATATCTTACCGGAGAAGTTGTTGGAGTCCATGATCTGAAAGTAGGACCTGATGCTTTCGTAGCACTTGCTGCAGAGCTGGCTCCGGTTTGTGACGATGAAGCATTATCCATCTGTTCCCAGATATAAGTTAATGAATCTCCATTAGCGTCAGTTCCTGTTCCTGTCAGCATAAATGGCGTTCCTTTTGGAATCGTATAATCAAGACCTGCATTGGCTGTAGGAATGGCATTTCCTGTAGAAGTGCTTACCGGACAGGTTTTAGCTTTAATATTATTGGTAATCTGCTGAATACTTACCGCATGGAAGAACGCATCTGAATGAGGTTGAACATCCTGAGCCGTAATTCCCGCATATCCCATGATAGTAGATCCTGAGCCCGGTTCCATATTGACTCCGGTACCTTCATTACCATGAGAGAAGGTGTGATTTCCTCCGAACTGATGTCCCATTTCGTGGGCAACATAATCAATATCGAAATTGTCTCCTGAAGGAATGGCATCTGCCGGAGAAGTATATCCGCTTCCTTTAGAACCGTTGGTACAGATACATCCGATGCAGCCAGCGTTTCCGCCACCTCCGGAAGCTCCGAATAAGTGTCCGATGTCATAGTTGGCTTCACCGATCACTGAAGTCAGGGTGCTTTGAAGCTGGGAGTTCCAGCTGCTCATTCCTGAAGAGGCAGAGTAAGGGTCTGTGGAAGCGTTGGTATAGATTACAGCGTCGTTATTGGCGATCAGGACCATTCTTGCGGCAAAATCTTTTTCAAACACACCGTTTACACGCGTCATGGTGTTGTTGATGGCTGCCAGCGCATTGGCTTTAGTCCCTCCGAAATATACAGTGTATTCTCCGGTAGTGGAAAGCGCCAGTCTGAATGTTCTAAGTTTGGCATCGTCTGCGTTGGGTCTTGCAGCGATATTGGTGTTGGATACTCCTTTTTGAGCCACATCAATAACGGTACATTCGAATTTGTTGAGGTTGTCTTTTTTATCTGATTTTCTGTATACTACATAAGACGAAAGATCTTTAGCATACGGTTCAATGAAAACAGCAGATTTATCACCGTAAATCTCCATAGAAGAAAGTCCGAGTGAAGAAATACTGAAGTAAACTGTTGAATTGGGATCGTTAAGGCCTTCGCCTACATAAGATTTAATATCCGGATATTTCGCGGCAAGCTGAGGGTCGAAGTTTGAATTTTCCCTTACTTTAAAGTTTTCCATCTTCCCTTCAGAATTGGGAAAAGAAATAATGGTTTCTGATTTTTCTCCCGCAGCTAATCTTTTGGGAGCTTTGGCAAGTGCATTTTTTAATCCGTCAAAATCTAAGTTGTAAATCTTCGGATTAGTGATTTGGGTTTTGTTTTCAAAAATGTCTGAAGGTGCTTTTTTTGAACCTTCGCTCCAGAGACGGTCAGTCTGCGCGAAAGAAATGCCCGTAATGAGAAGCATTCCAATCATGGATAATTGTTTTTTCATATTAATTATTTGTTTTGGTTGTGGAATATCAAAGCTAATGATTTTTATGTTACGAAAAACAAAATTATTTAAGAAAAATTTGGAGTATTCATTTAATATATTATGTAATACATTGAATATTATTGAAAACACATTATCTCATAAAAAGAAAATAGCATACGCAAAATACGTATGCTATTGGTTTATTCATGAAATAATTCTCAATCTGATTTTTAGGTCAGAACTTGAAAATCATCAGTTATTTTGTAATATCTCTTCCGATTACCATTCTCTGGATTTCTGAAGTTCCTTCACCGATGGTGCATAATTTAGAATCTCTGTAGAATTTCTCAGCAGGGAAGTCCTTTGTATATCCGTAACCTCCGAAGATCTGTACGGCATTGTTGGAAATTCTTACACAAGCCTCAGAAGCGTATAATTTAGCCATTGCTCCTTCTTTGGTCATTTTTTGTTTGGCATTTTTCAATGTAGATGCTCTTTGGATCAAAAGTTCAGCAGCATCAATTTCTGTTGCCATATCAGCAAGCATAAAGTTGATGGCCTGGAATTCAGCGATTGCTTTTCCAAACTGGTGTCTTTCTTTAGCATATTTTAAAGCAGCTTTGTAAGCTCCTCTTGCTGTTCCTAAACTCAAAGCAGCGATAGAAATTCTACCACCATCTAAGATTTTCATAGCCTGCTTGAAACCTTCTCCAACTTCTCCTAATCTGTGAGAATCCGGTACACGAACGCTGTCGAAAATAAGTTCAGCCGTTTCAGAAGCACGCATTCCTAATTTATTTTCTTTTTTTCCTGACGTGAAGCCCGGCATTCCTTTTTCCAGAACAAAAGCAGTAGAGTTATTTTTAGCTCCTATTTCACCTGTTCTGGTCATTACTACGGCAATATCTCCAGAAATCGCGTGAGTGATGAAGTTTTTAGCACCGTTGATCACCCAGTCATCACCGTCTTTTACAGCAGTCGTAGACATACCTCCTGAATCAGAACCCGTATTGTGCTCTGTAAGTCCCCATGCGCCGATTACTTTACCTGAAGCAAGCTGTGGAAGCCATCTGTGTCTCTGTTCCTCATTTCCGAACTCATAGATATGATTGGTACAAAGTGAATTGTGTGCTGCTACAGAAAGACCGATAGAAGGGTCTACCTGAGAGATTTCATCCAGAATGGTAACATATTCATGATAACCCAGACCGGAACCTCCGTACTGCTCAGGAACTACGATCCCCATAAATCCCATTTCTCCTAACTGGTGAAATAAGTCTTTTGGAAATGTTTGGCTCTCGTCCCACTCCATAATATTCGGTCTGATATTTTTCTCAGCAAATTCTCTTGCTGTCTCCGCTATCATTTTAATGTTGTCAATAGTCTCTGTGTTCATATAGATAAAATAGTTAGTTCCCAAAGATAATTAAATTGACGGAAAGCCAAAAATAATTATTTAGCTCATAGGATCATATACGCAATATTTTAATAATCAATTTTTTATATTTTCATAATTAATGATTTTTTAATAAATTTTTCAGAACTTTAAGTGTTTTAATTTACTATTTTAGCCTCCCAATTTTTAAGGAATGAAAAAACTTCTACTACCTATTATTTTAATCTCCTCATTTATTTCTGCTCAAGCTCCGGCGGGATATTATGACGGAACAGTGGGACTTACAGGCTATGCGCTGAAGTCTAAATTGCATGATATTATTGCTGAAAAGAATGTCAACTGGCACTATGGTGACTTGCAGGAATATTATAAACAGACAGATCTAGATGTTTATTACGATCATAACAACACGAATAATCCTTCCAATGGAAACTATATATTATTAGATATTTACTCAGAAATTCCGAACGGACCAGATTCATATGAGTACAATTCCACACAATTGCAGGGATCAGGTTCTATTACAGGAGAAGGAATCGCGTGGAACCGGGAGCATATGGTTCCGCAAAGTACATTCAGTACGGGAAGCATCAGTAATTATCCTATGTATTCTGATCTGTTTTATGTAGTGCCGGTTGATGCATGGATCAATCAGAGAAGGTCCAATTACCCTTATGGTGTAGCGGGATCGACAATTTATCATAGTTTCACTAATGGCTCAAAAATTGGAAACGATGCGACTCCGGGCTTGGCGTATACAGGACGCGTTTATGAGCCAATCAATGAATTTAAAGGAGATGTTGCCAGAGCATTGCTGTATTTTGCGGTAAGATATGAAGGAAAGCTGAACGCGTTTAATTATAATGCAGGAACCACTCCGGCCAATGACGAATCCCAGTTGGATGGTACGGAAGAACGTGCTTTTGAACCTGCTTATATTACGATGTTAAAACAGTGGAATGCTTTGGATCCTGTTTCACAAAGGGAAATAGACAGAAATAATACGGTCTACAGTATTCAGAAAAATAGAAATCCATTTATTGATAATCCGGGCTGGGTTGATTTAATCTGGTCTGAAACGCCTGATACAACTTCGCCTTCTGCCCCAATCAACCTGTCGGTAGCGCAACAGAATGCCAATTTTGTCAATTTAAGCTGGACACCAAGTACAGATACAGATATTTTAGGGTACAAAATTTATATGAATGGTGCCGCAACGCCTATTGCTACTACTAAAAATAATAGTATCACTATTGATAGGCTGACTCCATCAACGACTTATACTTTTACGGTAAAATCTTATGATAAAGGATATCTGGAATCTCCAATGAGTAACGTCGCAACAGCAGCCACGATTGCTTCAGATGGTTTTGCAAAGGATTTAATGATTACCAAATATATTGAAGGAAGTGGCAATAATAAGGCGATAGAAATTACCAATAAAACAGGACATGAAGTTAATCTGAATAATTACAATCTGAATATTCAGTTCAGCAGTGGAACCAGTTATTATTTCTCAGACAGTTTTCAGCTTGAGGGTAAAATTGCCAATAATCAAACATTTGTGGTTTTAAATCCCAACGCTGCATTCACATGTTATACCAATTCACAGGCTAAATTTGTTACGGCTTCTACTCCTATGACGTATACAGGAAGTCAGTATTTAGAATTAGCCTATAAGGGTTTTGGTACGGTAGATGCAATCGGTTTGAAAAGCACGTCTAATGCAAACGGTAATGTTTCTCTTTACAGAAAAAACACCATCAACCAGCCGACAAGCACATTTACTTTAAGTGAATGGGATTCTTATGCGATCAACTACTGTCAGAATCTTGGAGGAACTTTATCTACGACTGATCTTATCACTTCAAATAAAGAGTTTAAAATATATCCGAACCCGGTTCATGATGATCTTTTCGTGAGCGGAGAAACTCAGGATATTAAGATGGCTCAGGTACTGGATGTTTCAGGAAAATTGATTTATACTGAAAAAGAGCCGTTCAGAAACAAGAAGAATATTTCTCTTCAGAATCTTTCTGCAGGTTTTTATTTCTTAAAACTTGATGAAAAAGTGTATCAGTTTATCAAAAAATAAAAAAATATACCCAGTCAGTCATTGCGAGAGAAGCGATGCGATCTCATCAATATTTGCTAAAAAGCTTATAAACAATACATAATTGATATAAGCAGATTCACTAATAATCAATATCTATAAGTGTTTCTGCTTATATTTTTTATTTATAAGTAATTATGCTTATATTTGCACAATGATAGCGGTCATAACCGGTGATATTATAAATTCACAGCATGCACACACGGAAGTTTGGATCACCAGACTCAAGAATCTCCTGGAAAATTGGGGAAGTTCACCGCTCGCATGGGAAATCTACAGAGGAGACGAGTTCCAGTTTAAGTGTAGCATTGATGAAGTGTTCTGGCGTTTTCTAGCCATAAAGTCCCTTATAAGAAGTCAGGAAAATTTAGATGTAAGAATTGCCATAGGCATTGGTGAAGAGAATTTTTCCTCTGAAAAAATCACTGAATCCAACGGAACGGCTTATGTGCATTCCGGGCGGTTGCTGGACGACCTTAAGAGTGACGGACACACCGTTTCTATAAAAACCTCCAACGAAGCCGTAGACAGGGATTTAAACATCCTCCTGAAATGGTCTTCAAAAGATTTCGACAGCTGGACGGTAGCCACGGCAGAGATCATTCACGAAATGATCATGAACCAGGATATCACACAGGAAGATCTCGCTAAGAAATTTGCCATCTCACAGTCCTCCGTAAGTCAGAGGCTGAAACGCGCCAACTACGAACTTATCGTAGAAACTAATCAATATTTTAGAAAGAAAATCTCAGAACTGTAAGCATGATCTTTACTAAACTCATATTGGCACATCTATTCGGAGATTTTATTCTTCAGCCAGATTCTTGGGTTGCAGATAAAGAACGCCGTAAGCTGAAAAGCCCGTATTTGTACCTGCATGTTTTGATTCATACTGTTTTAAGTTTTGTTTTCCTTTGGAATACAGATCTGTGGTGGGTTTCCATTTTGGTTGGGATCACGCATCTTATTATTGATGCCTCAAAACTGATCTTTCAAAACGTAAAGAATAAAAAGAGATGGTTTTTCATTGACCAGATGCTGCATATTCTTGTGATTGCAGGAATCTCATTCTATTTCAAAGAATTTAATTTTGATTTTCTGAGCAATCAGGGAGTTTTAAAAATTGGGATGGCGGCATTGTTTCTGTCAACACCAGCATCCATCTTTATCAAAATATTATTGTCTTCATGGACTCCGGTTCCGGAGACACAAAGCAGTCTGCAAACCGAATCGCTGTCGAGTGCAGGAAAATATATCGGAATATTGGAACGTCTTCTGGTTTTCACGTTTATTATGGTGAACCACTGGGAAGGCGTAGGTTTTATGGTGGCCGCCAAATCGGTCTTCAGATTCAGTGATCTGGCGCAGGCTAAACAGCGAAAACTTACGGAATATGTACTGATCGGAACACTGTTGAGTTTCGGATTGGCTGTTTTAACAGGAATTTTAATAAAGTAATATAAAATAAATCTAACTAACAAGAATTTAGAAATGGAAAAGAAAGAAATGTTGTACGAAGGTAAAGCAAAACAGGTATTTGCTACCGATAATCCTAATGAAGTAGTGGTACGTTTTAAAGACGACGCTACAGCATTTAACGCTCAAAAAAGAGGGTCTGTTGATTTGAAAGGCGAAATGAACAACGCGATCACCACGCTGATTTTTGAATACTTAAATGAAAAAGGGATTAAAACTCATTTCATCAAACAATTAGACGAGAGAGAGCAGCTGGTAAAAAAAGTATCCATCATTCCATTGGAAATGGTGGTAAGAAATTACTCTGCAGGAAGTATGGCTCAGAGATTAGGAGTGGAAGAAGGAATTAAATCTCCGGTGACCATCTTCGATATCTGCTACAAAAAAGACGAGTTGGGAGATCCGCTTATCAATGATCACCACGCCGTTTTCTTAGGAGCAGCAACGTATGAGGAATTGGATGAAATGTATGAACTGACTTCTGATATCAACGAAATCCTGATCGATCTTTTTGATAAAATGAACATCATCCTGGTTGATTTCAAAATTGAATTAGGAAAAACGGCAGACGGGGAAATCATCCTTGCTGACGAAATTTCTCCTGATACATGCAGACTTTGGGACAAAGATACCATGAAGAAACTGGATAAAGACAGATTCAGAAGAGATCTTGGAGAAGTGACGGAAGCTTACGTAGAGATCTACAACCGTCTGAAAAATTTACTTGGTAAGTAAATTTTAGACATCAGATATCAGACACCAGATGCTAGACTTTTAAGCGCTGGAAAATGATTTGTTAGTAAACAAAATTAAAATTTGAAGTCGGTTTTTAGTCTGAAATCTGAAATCTGACTTCTTAGATCTAGAATAGAAAAAATAGAAATGAAAAGTTTAGACATTCATAAAAGTGAATATTTAAAACAGTTTAAAGGCCAGACCTACGGGAGGAATCTTTTCAGAACGCAGGAAGAAGAAAGACTGGATGCTCCCAATGAGGAGTGCGGAATCTTCGGACTGTATTCTGACAATGATCTCGATACGTTTTCGCTTTCACAGTTCGGACTTTTTGCCCTGCAGCACAGAGGACAGGAAGCCTGCGGTATTTCCGTTTTAAAAGACGGGAAAATCACGAACATGAAAGACGAAGGACTGGTTTTAGACGTTTATAAAGAAATTCAGGAACCTGAGGCTTTTATGGGAAATTCTGCAATCGGGCATACCCGTTATACCACTGCAGGAGACAAAAAGAAGTATAATTTCCAGCCGTTCTTCGCGAAAAACGAGTACGACCAGATTATTCTTTCTATAGCGCATAACGGTAACCTTACCAATGCGAGAGAATTAAAAAATGAACTGGAAGCTGAAGGCGTTGTCTTCAGAGCTACTTCCGATTCTGAGGTTATTTTAAGATTGATCCAGAAAAATCTTGACTTAGGACTTCGTGGAGCCATCAAAGCCACCATGGAGAAAATTGAAGGTGCTTATTCCGTAGTAGGGATGACGAGAAATAAATTCTTTGCATTCAGAGATTTCAACGGGATCCGTCCATTGGTTTTAGGAGCTGTTGACGAAAATACTTACGTGGTAGCTTCCGAATCTGTTGCTTTAGATGCTGTAGGCGCTCAGTATGTGCGTGATATCCTTCCGGGAGAGATCATTTATACCAATGAAAATGAGCCTGGAAAACTTCAGTCTTATATGGTGAATGAAGGAAGAGGAAAGCAGAGAATCTGTTCTTTTGAATACATCTACTTCGCAAGACCTGACTCTACTTTGGAAAATATCAACGTATATGAAATCAGAGAAAAATCCGGTGAAAAGATCTGGGAGCAGGCACCTGTAGAAGCTGATATCGTGATCGGGGTTCCTGATTCTGGAGTTCCGGCTGCCATAGGTTTCTCAAAAGCTTCCGGAATACCTTTCCGTCCGGTTCTGATCAAAAACAGATACATCGGAAGAAGTTTTATCGTTCCTACACAGGAAATGAGAGAAAGGGTAGTGAACCTTAAGCTTAACCCGATCATTTCTGAGATCAAGGATAAAAGAGTAGTGATCATCGACGATTCTATCGTAAGAGGAACTACTTCCAAAAGATTGGTGAAAATATTGAAGGATGCAGGCGTAAAAGAGATCCACTTCAGAAGTGTTTCTCCCCCCATTATTGCTCCTTGCTACTTAGGAATCGACACTCCGTCAAAAGATGATCTGATTTCAGCCAATATGACAACAGAAGAGCTTAGAGACTATCTGGGTGTAGACTCTTTGGAGTTCTTAAGCACAGAAAACCTGAAAGAAATTTTAGGATCTTCCAACCACTGTTTCGGATGTTTCACAGAAGAATATCCGGTAGAAAAAGGAGAGGAGATAGAATTATTTAATTAATCATCTACGATTCGAAATAAAAAAGAAAGAGCCAGACATTGAGTCTGGCTCTTTTTGTTTTTATAAATGTATCAAAAGCTTAATATTCCTTTATCATACGGTACAAGGGCAAATTCTAAATTTGTTTCCTTAAAATGTAGCGAAATGAAGAACGTATTTTTAACCGGTGCTTTTCTGGTACTGGCCCAATGGTATTCCTCTCAGACTTTTGATAATCAGGCGCATCGTGGCGGAAAGTCCTTATATCCTGAAAATACAATTCCGGCCATGAAAAACGCACTGAAAATGAATGTAACGACGCTGGAAATGGACCTTGCGATCACGAAAGACAAAAAAGTAATCCTTTCTCATGATGCTTTTCTTTCCCCTGAATTAATAACAAAACCGAACGGAACCTATATTCCTAAAGACTCCGGGTTTTACTATAAAATTTATGATATGTCCTATGCAAAGATTCAGACCTTTGACGTAGGCTCAAAGAAACTTGACCGCTATCCTGACCAGAAGAAGATGAAGGTTCAGAAACCGCTCTTCGCAGATGTAATCGATGCCTGTGAGGCTTATTCCCGCGAGCTGAAAAGACCTCTGCCTTTTTATAATATAGAAACCAAAACACGCCCGTTTTCAGATCATATATTTCATCCGGAACCTAAGGAATTTGTAGATCTGATGATGAAGATTATTCTCAAAAAAGGCATTCAGGACCGGGTCATTATTCAGTCGTTTGATCCCAGAACACTGGAAATCATTCATAAAGAATATCCTAAGATCATGACTGCTCTGCTGGTAGAAAAAGTGGATGATAAAAAGATAGCGCAACAACAGGCTCATTTCGAAAATATAGCCACCGAAAAATTCAAACAGTATCCGAACCATTTGAATGGCGTGGCAGGAGATATGAAATTTCTGAGTTTTACTCCAACCATTTACAGTCCTGAACATACACTTGTGACTTCAAAATTGGTACAGGAATGCCACGCATTAGGGATGAAAGTAATCCCATGGACGGTCAATACCAAAGAAAGATTAAAAGAATTAAAAGATATGGGAATAGACGGAGTGATCAGCGATGATCCGCGGATATTTGAATAACCGGTAAAGAGGTTTGAGAGTGGGAGTGTTTTAGGGTTTGAGCGTTAGACTGTCTGAGAGTTTTAGGATTTCAGTATGCGCATAATCTAATACACCAGAATGGCTGAATGAATGACAAATACCTGGTGGCTGAGGGCCTCGAAGCCACCAGTGATAATATCTGATATCTGAAATCTGGTGTCTGACATCTATCATCATCAAAAAACGAAAGTCCGGACTTAAAAATTTAAATCCGGACTTTACTATAGGTTAAATAATTGATTGTCTCTTATTAGAACTTGTAATTCAGACCTAACTGAAATGCTCTGTGGTTCAATGGTTCTGTACCTTCAGGCTTTTGGTTTCTCATATCCGTAAGACTGTTGATGTATCTTGCGTTGATTCCCAGGTTTTGAGTAATATCATATCCAAGACCTAAACCTAATCCTAAATTAAACTTGTTAACATTATCTTTGTTAATGTCTTCAGAGTTAGATACCGACTGAGTTGTGGTAATACCACCTGTTGTCGTAGAAATCGTGCTGTCTCCGGAGTTTTTTCCGTTGATGAAATAGCTGAATTCAGGACCTGCCTCTACATAAAATCTTTCTGTAGGTCTCATTTGTACCATTAAAGGAACTGAGATATAGTTCATGGTAGTTTTGTACTCGCTTTTCGTTTTAACGTTCGTAGCACCCGTAGTTACATCTGTAGATGAGATCACACTTCTAGCTCCTAACTGGTTATATAAAACCTCTGGTTGTAAGCTGAATTTCTGAGAAATT
This sequence comes from Chryseobacterium sp. OV279, assembly GCF_900128945.1. Taxonomy (GTDB): domain Bacteria; phylum Bacteroidota; class Bacteroidia; order Flavobacteriales; family Weeksellaceae; genus Chryseobacterium. Next base: position 576,771 of record NZ_FQUD01000003.1, read on the forward strand.
GGAATATTAACTAAAACCCCAGCATGGAATCCTACTTTCTGGTTGTTAAGGCTTAATTTCTGCTCACTAAAGTAAGAAGAGTTTCCCCCTGCTTTGATACCAAATCTGATCGGTTGTTTTTCTTTTTTGATAGGTTCCGGAGTTACTGTTTTTGTTTCCTGAGCAAATGTCATCATGCCAGCAGTAACTGCCAACCCTAGAAATAACTTCTTCATAATTTTATTTTTTAATTTTACTGTTGTACTTCGTGTCCGGTTTTTCAATCAGACTTGAATTATTTTGCAAAATGCTTGCCAAACTCGGAAAATCCTTATCTGAAGGGCTTTTGGGAGGGTTTTGACTGTTGTCTTTTCTCTTCTTTTAACGATTTTTTATGAAAAATTATATTATGAAATTCAGTTTTTTGATTGGGATATTAGGCTAAAACGCATTTATGTTGATGATTTAACATAGTGTTAAACCGGAAAAAATTAGACAAAAAAAGATAAGATAATTGATGAAGATGTCTAAGCTTTTATTTTCTTCAAGAGTGAAATAGAAAAAGCAAGCCATGTACATTAATGTTATATTGAAGGCGCAAACATATTTTCGAATTTCTTTGCGACCCTGTGCATTTTCCAACAAGAAATTTAACCAAATTTTTTAAGTGAAGTCGCAATTTTTAAATCCAAAATAGAGCACGCTCATTATGGGTTAGCATTCTAAAAGCTGGAATTTGAGCTTTTCCAGTTATTTCCTTAAAGCCTGTTGATTCAACAATTACCCCGCTCTCTTTTTTACTGTCATTACATGAAAACAATAACATCAATAAATATAATAGACCTATTAAATTTTTCTTCATGCGTATAATTCTATTTCTCAATTGTTGAGAGAACTGAGCTCAGTGTTAGGCGACCTCTCAAAAAAACATAACAATCCCAGATACTTTATAGTATTATGACTCTGCAGATCTGATTTTCACTTCTTTTAAATTACTTTTAAAGGTAACAGACACAAATACAAGAAAAAAAATCTGACACATAAACATCCAGTTGCCAATGATCCAGTAAGAGAAATAATTAGAATTCGGAATCATACTTCTAAAACATAATATAAAATTGTGAAAGACATCAACTATAATAATTACGAAAGTCAACCATATTCCGGTTTTGGGCTTGATGATTAATAAGATTGCAGCAATGGGATCAATAAAAGTCAAACTATCCCAAAAAAATCTGGTAAAAAACGGAGCATTATAATTTTCCGACAAAAATCCATTATTAATTATCCAGATTAGATGCGTAGTCATGCCACTTAGCATTGCTATACTTTGCATAATTAGGATAGTCTTTATTTTTATATGAAGTTTGGCAAAAAGCATCGTATTTATTTTAAAATCATTTAATTGTGGACAGTCCCAACGTAAGCAAATAACGCTTTATTTCAGGATAATGACTCTTACCAATTAAATGAGTTAAGATACTGATAAAAAAAGACTTTTTTCCATTAGAGGTAAAAACACATTTTCTGTTAACTGTCCTGATAACAGAAAGCCAGATAGCATCATACTCCCTAATACTAATGTCCTATTTAATGTCTATAAAAAATGCCGGACCTCCGAAAAGACCCGACATTAACTTGAAAATAATATATCTCTATTTGAATTTATACGCTAAACCAACTTGGAATGCATTATTTCTAACCGCATTTCCATTGCCGTGCTTATAGATGTCTGTAATACCTGCTGTAAACCTAGCTGTCACTGCAAGATTTTGAGTGAAATAATATCCGGCTCCAATCCCGATTCCAAAATTGAATTTATTGAATAAACCGTTTGAAAGTTTATCAGAATAGCTTGTTGTAGTCTTGATATTATCTGTAGTGTCAGTCCATTCTCCCTTAGATCTTCCGCCTAGAAGAAACCCAAATTCAGGTCCGGCTTCTACATATAAATCAGGAATGATATTATATTGAAACATTACAGGTACGGATAGGTAACTTAACGAAAGAGTTTCCTTTCCTTCTAATTTGGTCATAGGGCCGGGATCAAACATTCTGCTGGTTTCTATTTTTGCACCCAGCCCGCTGTATAATATTTCCGGCTGAAGACTGAATTTTTCTGAGATTGGAATGTTGGCAAAAACTCCGGCATTAAAACCAATTTTTGCTTTTTGGTCAGAATACATCCAGCCATTGTCATATACTTCGCTAATGGTAGAAATGTTCATACCTCCTTTTACTCCAAAAGTAATGGGAGATTTTGATTGAGCTTCTGTTTTTTCCTGCGCAAATGCCAGAGCACTCAGCGAAATGGACAATCCTAAAATTATTTTTTTCATGATTATAAAGTTTAAATTATTTTCTCAGCTTTTAATGAAAATTCCCGTCAAAGTGAGTAAATTAAAAAAGTCTTATTATAAATCAAAAGACCAGGCTTAAACGAATAAACCTGACCTTTTGTAATCTTTTTATCAACACTGAATTAAATAAAATTCCAGCATTTTATGATATCAATATTGATTATTTGAATTTGTAAGCTACACCTACCTGGAATGCATTATTTCTAATGGCATCTGAACTGTTTTCCTTATAAATATCTGTAATACCTGCAGTGAATCTGGCGGTTACCCCAAAGTTCTGAGTAAAATAATATCCCGCTCCGATACCGATGCCAAAGTTGAATTTATTGTGAAGATTCTTAACAATTTTATCAGAAAAGCTTGTTGTTTGTGTAGTCGTAGTATTTCCTGAAGTTACAGTTGTTGTAATATCCCCTTTGTCTTTTCCTCCTAAAAGAAATCCGAACTCAGGTCCTGCTTCTACATAAAGCTGAGGAAGGATATTGTATTGTACCATTACAGGAACCGTAAGATAGTTCAATGTTTTTTTGTACTCAACTTCTCTTTTGTATTTATCAGAATTATTGTAGTATACCTCTCTTTCTTCAGTTTTTGAACCCAATTGGTTAAAAAGAAGTTCAGGCTGAATGCTGAATTTCTCTGCTACCGGAATGTTTACAAATACGCCGGCATTAAAACCTGGCTTCAGTTTCTGATCATTGTCATACTGGTCAGCTTTACTAAGGGTAGAAGCGTTGAATCCAGCTTTAACTCCGAAAGTAACCGGTGATACAGATGCAGATTTAGTTTTTTCCTGTGCATTCACCAAAAGGCTTCCTGCAAATGCTAATCCTAAAATTAGTTTTTTCATGATTTTTAAAGTTTAAACTTATGTTCCCACACTGCAGCAAAATTCCCGCCAAAGGGATTAAACTGATAAATATCATGTTTTACGCGAAAAGGTCAGGCTTAAATGAATAAACCTGACCTTTTCTATTGAAATCAATTTGTATATGAAGAAACTTTTTTGCTTTCAGATATTGACTAAAACATCAACGTCTTCCGGCTTCTCAGATATACGCAAACTTCTTGCCAAAAATGCTGAATGGAGAAAATTTTCCACACAAAAAAACCGGACTAAATAAATAATCCGGCTTTCTATTGAATATAAAATTTGTTATCTGAATGTTAAAGCTTACTATTTGAATTTATAAGCTAATCCTACCTGGAATGTGTTGTTTCTTACAGCATCAGATCCGTTAGGTCTGTTTTTAGCTACGTCTGTTAAACCAGCAACATATCTAGCTGTAATTCCGAAGTTGTCTGTGAAGTAATATCCTGCTCCAAGACCGATCCCAAAGTTGAATGTTTTTAAATCATCTTTGTAGTTATCAGAAGTACTAGAGTTTCCGTTACTTTCATTTTTGATTTTGTTTTTTGCACTCACCATAAAACCAAACTCAGGACCAGCTTCTACAAAAAGATTAGGAATAAGGTTGTACTGGAACATTACCGGTACAGCGATGTAATCTAATTTAGTTGAAGAAGAATACTTGTTTCCTAATACAGTATACTCAGATTTTGAACCATACTGAGAGTATAAAACCTCCGGCTGAATGCTGAATGATTCTGCAACTGGAATGTTAGCAAATACACCTGCATTGAAACCGATTTTAGATTTTTGATCATCTAAACCTTCGTCTTTAGAAAGAGAAGATACGTTCATCCCACCTTTTACACCAAATGTTACCGGGTTAGATGAAGACTTTGGAGTCTGTTGTGCGAATGCCAGTGAACTTGCAGTTACTGCTAATCCTAAAATTAACTTTTTCATAACTTTAATTTTTTAATATTTTACTATTCTTAATTTTAAATTTTACTACCGTTCAATTTTTTGGTTGAACGCAGAGTATCTTTCAAATTGCTTGCCAAAAATAATTTACATGACAAAAGTCAGTATAGAAAGATGTGGTGATTTCAGGTGATTTATGTTTAATTGGTTGATTATTAATATTTTATATTCCCTATTAAACGTTTGTTTAGAAATAATCTAAATTGTGAGCCTTTCAAAACTGTACACTATTCTATTAAAATAAATTAAAAACGATGTTATTTCATAATAAGCTGTAATATTGTAGATTAAGCTTTTTAAGCTTGATGAAAACTTGGCAAAGGAACATTTGAATTTCTAAATAATAGTTAGTGCACTATAAGAAAACTTGAAGTATGGAACATAAAAAGATCGTAAAGTTTATGGTTTCCATTGTTGGATTGACAATAGTGGCTATGTTTGTCATGCTTTCACATATTGTTGATTATCCTGTTACTATTTACATTATGGGAGGCGTGGGTGTTTTGATCCTGCTTTTGACAGCAAAATTTATCTATGACTATTTTACAGCAGTTCCTCCACTTTTGACGACAGTTCATCGGGATGCTGGCGAACAGAAACTGTTCTTTATTTCATCTTACAGAAGCACAACGCTCAGTCTGGTGATGATCGTGTTGCCCGCGTTTTTTATTTATTTTTTACTTCCCACGGTTCCCGGAATTGTAAAAGAAATTCAAACGGGAAAGTCTGCTGCGCTTATTGTGATGTTGGTTTTGCTGATTATTTTATTTCTGGCATCAGTGTACAGCATTTTCATCGGGATCAAATTATTCATCCGACGGAAAAAGATTGTACAGCTTATTATAAACGACGATAGTTTTGAATTTTTCCCGATCTATGACTTTGGAACCGGAACACGAAACTTCCATGCAGTCTCTATGTTTTTTCGCACGAAAATGGAGAAAGCCTATTTTACGGATCAGCTGACAGTCAATATGGTAATCGATAAGTGGATGGGAAATAAGATAAGAGTTAAAGTAGAAGGAGTAGGTTTTTACCTTCCTTATTTATATAATGATACCAACGAGCTGGAAGAGGTTTATCAAACGATTAAAGAACGTTTACAGTTGAAAATATCTGAAAATCAGTAATGGAAGCTGGGAGACGGAGTACAAGTTGATAATTTGTAATAGTTTCCTTTAGTAGAACCATGTCAAGGTTCAAAACCTTGACATGGTTAGTTGGCGTATCTTGATGATTTCCAGATTCAAACTTAAGGATAGTATTTAAACATTGTCCAGTTTTCTGTAAAATTCTAAAGATTTCAAAATGTTTTCCTGACTGCACTGATAATCATACGTACATGATCCTATTCCCGTAAGCAGGGAAAAATTGATTTTACTGTCCGAATTCTTTTTATCATTAAGCAGAAGTTCCGTAATACGCTCGTCCTTAAAGTCGCTGATATCAAGGTAAGGATAATATCTCTGAATATTTTCGATGATAAAAGTGGCATCTTCCTCAGTGATAAGATCTTCAAGATGGGCCAGATGCGCCTCGCAGATCATTCCCATAGCGACTGCCTCCCCGTGAAGGATAGGATTTCCCTGGCTCAGGCAAAGGCTCTCTACTGAATGTCCTATTGTGTGTCCAAAATTCAGGGTCTTTCTGATATTTTTTTCATGGAAGTCCTTTTCTACAACATCCTGCTTGATATCCATGGAAGTCTGAATATGAGGAACTACAGTTTCCACATCCAGTTTATGTATTTGAATCAAACTGTCCCAATGTGCCTTATCAGCGATAAGACCGTGTTTCAGCATTTCTGCAAAACCGCTGCGCAATTCTTTAAAAGGAAGAGTTTCTAAAAATTTAGGATAAATAAAGATCTGTTCCGGGAAGGCAAAAGTTCCCACCATATTTTTATAATGCATCAGGTCTATCCCTGTTTTTCCGCCTATAGAAGCATCACACATGGATAAAAGGGTAGTAGGGATATTGATGAACTGAACCCCTCTTTTATAGGTAGATGCAATAAAACCACCCATATCTGTGATCACACCGCCACCAAGATTGATGACCAATGCTTTTCTGTCCGCCTGCATTTCTGTAAGAATTTCCCAAAGCTGATTCGCCGTCTGGATATTTTTCATTTCCTCACCTGCTTCAATCTCTAAAATTTCAAAACCTAAGTCTGTTTCCATATTGCCCAAAAGGACAGGAAGACAATATTCATGGGTGTTTTCATCAACTAAAATAAAGATTTTACTGAAAGATTTTTCGTGTAGAAAACTGTTTAATTGAGAAAAATCATCGTTTAATATTGTTATCATTATTGGAGTTTCTTTAAAATTAAAATAAAACTATTCTGCAAAGTTATGATTCTTAATTTTTAACTCGTAACTAAATTACTATCTTTGCAGAAATTTTTAGAAATGAGCAGAGATAATAATAATTCAGAAAGACCAAAAAGACCAAGAACTTCAACAAGAAACAATTCTGATGATTCTCGTGCTTCCAGATCTGGAAATTCTTCAGGATCAAAACCTTTTAAGAAACCTTTTCCTAAAGCAGGCGAAAGAAATTTCGACAGTAAAGGCAGTAATTCAAAGTTCGGACAGAAACCTTTCAAAAGAAGTGATGACAGTGCCAAAAGCAGCGATGAAGAAGCTGGTGAAAAAACGGCAAGCAGAGCTTTCATCACCAATTCAAGTGAAGGACGTGAGAGAAAGACTTTCGGGAAACCGGCTGCAAAAAGAGCAGGGGCAAAGAGTTTTGATACCAGAGACAAGTATGAAAGAGGCAGCCTGAAATACGGAAGAAGACCATCTTCCGGCGATGACAAAAATGAAGATAAGGCAAGATCTTTTGTACAGAAAAGAAGGTTAAACAAGATTGAAAAAGATGTTCATAAAGACACCATCCGTCTTAATAAGTATATCGCAAACTCCGGGATCTGCAGCAGAAGAGAAGCTGACGAACTGATCACGCAGGGGCTGGTAGAAGTAAACGGAGTAGTGGTGAACGAAATGGGCTATCAGGTTCAGAAGACCGATAAAGTAGTTTTTGACGGACAGGGTATTACGCCTGAAAAACCGGTATATGTGCTTTTAAATAAACCGAAAGGATATATTTCTACCACTAAAGATGACAAAGCCAGAAAAACCGTAATGGATCTGGTAGCCAATGCATCACCGTACCGTCTTTTCCCTGTTGGAAGACTTGACCGTTCTACAACCGGAGTTATTCTTTTAACGAATGACGGACACATGACAAAAAAACTGACGCATCCATCTTTTGATGCTAAAAAGATCTATCATGTGACACTGGATAAAAAACTGACCAATGAAGACATGAGACTTATCGTAGAAGGAATTCGTCTAGACGAAGGAATCGCGGTAGTAGATCAGATTTCATTCATTGAAGGGAAACCTAAAAATGAAATCGGAATTGAAATTCATATCGGATGGAACCGTGTTATCAGAAGAATTTTCCAAAGACTTGGATACGAAGTGGAAGCTTTGGACAGAGTAATGTTTGCCGGAATGACGAAGAAAAACATCAAACGTGGACACTGGAGAATCCTTACAGAACTGGAAGTTAATAATCTTAAAATGCTTTAATAGCCCGTTGTGGGATTCGTAGTACGGAGTTTCGAGATGTCGGGATTTGGGTTATGAATCACAATAGAAAGCTAAATTCTAAGCATTAGAAGAGAATTATAAAGTACAAAAAGCGTGGAAATTTTATTTCCGCGCTTTTTTGTTTTTTATATAATAAAAACGGATCAACTGCAAAGCTTGAGGAGCGGGTAAAATTTTTTAACGCAAAGCTTCATCTTGTTGACGTTTAGTTTTGAGGAAGGCAAAGACTTTGACTGCGTCACTTATGAAGCGATCGGTTTACAACATCCGCTTAATCGAATCAATGAAATTGATTCCTTCTTTGCAGCCTTAAATCATCGGTATTAAAATAGACCTTTGCGTGAAAAAAGCTTATGCGCTCCTCAAGTTTTTAAATTAATCCCATTAAACTTTAAGTCAAACTAAAACCCTTATCTTCTCAGAACCCACAACCTGTTATTCCTTCAAAAACTGCGGAACCTTCCTCTGCGGACTCACCTGTTCAAAAGTATAAGCCATATTAATCAGTTTTCCTTCACTCCATTTTTCGGCAGAAAATAAAATCCCGACAGGAAGTCCGTCGATATAGCCCATGGTCAGCGTAATGCTTGGATATCCCGCAATGGCTGCCGCATCTGCACTTCCGAACGTGTAATGATCTCCGTTTTTCAAATCGGTTTTCCAGGCTTCCGTTGTTGTTGGGGAAATGACCGCATCCAGATTATACTTTTTCATAGCGAGATCAATTCCCTTCTCACGGCTGCCTTCCTGTGCTGTTTTTACGGCTTTGGCATAACCTTCTTCTTTGGTGCCTTTACTTTTTGCAGCCATTTCCAGATATTCCTGTCCGAAATATTTTAGCTCTTCTTTATTATTTTTATTGAAAGCAATCAGTTCGTCTATATTTTTTACTGGTGCATTTTTACCCAGTGAGGCAAGATAATCGTTGATCCCATCTTTATATTCATCAATCATCAGTTCCAGAGATTTTTCATATACTTCTCCTGAAAGCAGATCTTTTTCTATTTCTACCATAACAGCTCCCTGACTTTCCAAAACCTTTAAGGTCTGTAAAAACAGTTCATCCACTTTTTTGCTGGCACCGTTGGTGATTCCTTTTACGTATCCTAATCTTTTTCCTTTCAATCCTTTTAAATTCAGGAATGGGGTGTAGTCTTTATGAAGAAATGGAGTATTTCCAAAGGTTTTCACGTCATTTTTATCTTCACCTACCATAGTTCCCAAACTTATCGCAACGTCTTTCACGGTTCTTGCCATAGGTCCCGGCGTGTCCTGTGTGCTTGAAATAGGGATGATTCCCTGTCTTGAAATCAACCCGACCGTTGGTTTTAACCCAACAATTCCATTGATACTGGAAGGACAGACGATAGATCCGTTGGTTTCCGTACCAATAGCCACAATTCCCAGATTGGCAGAAATGGCGGCTCCGGAACCTGCACTGGATCCGCAGGTATTTCTATCTAAAATATATGGATTTTTTGTCAGGCCACCGAGTCCACTCCAGCCGCTGGTAGATTTCATTCCCCGGAAGTTGGCCCATTCGCTGAGATTCGTTTTTCCGATGATGACGGCGCCGGCTTCTCTTAATTTTTTAACCAGATAACTGTCCTGCAGCGGAAAAGAATTCTTTAATGCTAAAGATCCTGCAGTATTCGGCATTTTATCGCGGGTATCTATATTGTCTTTCAATAAAACAGGGATCCCAAACAACGGTTTATCTTTAAATTTTGAACCGATATGATCTAAAGAATCTGCAATTCTGACCGCATCCGGATTGACCGTGATAATTGAATTAAGCTTGACTCCGTTTTTATCAACATCATTGATGCGCTTCAGATAAGCCTCTACGACTTCTTTTACGGTAGTTTTTTGACCTTTGTAAAGACTTTGAATTTTCTGGATATCATATTCCAGATATTTAAATTCATTATGGGTTGTGTTTTGAGCTTTTCCCAGAACAGCAGTGAAAAATGCTGCCAATACAATGCTTTTTTTCATTCGGCGTATTTCTTTCAAATATAGATAATTATCTGAAAACTGGGGTTTGAAGTGATGAGTTAATAAGAACAGTGTAAGCAGGCACAAAAAAGACGCAGAAAAATCTGCGTCTTTATTATTTAAATACAATTATAAGGAGAAAGTTATCTGGATACTCCAAAAACGTATCACTCATAATTCATCATTGATAATTCATCAAAAAATTATCCCAAAATTGTAACCCCCTTCTGGATCATTTCATAAATAGCATCTCTGCCATTCTCCGGCTTTACGTTAACCGCTTTGGTTCCATTAAAGTGAAGACAAGTGATATATCCGTTGGCTACTGCATCTGTACAGGTGAATTTCACACAATAATCCATCGCAAGACCTACCACTTCAAGTAATTGGATCTCATGGTATTTAAGGAAATCATCAAGCCCTGTTTTCATAAAGTGATTGTTGTCCTGAAACCCACTGTAGCTGTCGATCTCAGTGTTTTTTCCTTTTTGAATGATATGGGTGACTTTATCTCTGTTTAAGTCTTTATGGAATTCTGCCCCGAAAGTTCCCTGGACACAGTGATCCGGCCACATAAACTGGGGAACACCATTCAGGATAATACTTTCACCGACTTTTCTGTTGTTATTGCTGGCAAAACTTTTATGATTGGCAGGATGCCAGTCCTGAGTAAGAACGATTTGATCATATTCATTTTCCTCCATCAGAAGATTGATGTATGGAATCACTTCATTCGCTTCCGGAACTGCTAATGCGCCGCCTTCACAGAAATCATTCTGTACATCTACGATTATTAACGCTTTTTTCATATTGAGATTTCTCGAATTTTGGATAAAAATACTCAAAAAATCGTCCAAAACTGAATTATCGGACAAATCGGCAATATAAATTTTTCGCCCTAAAAAGAAAATAATTGCAATCAGTATTGGGTTTCAGGTTATAAACCAAATATCAATAGCTTATCTTTGCAGGAAATAAGTATTTTATGTCATTTGAGTCGTTAGGATTATCACACAATATTATTCGTTCTGTCAATAAATTAGGGTATCTGAAGCCGTTCCCGATTCAGGAGCAGGCTATTCCTGTTATTTTGCAGGGAAAAGATCTGATGGGAATTGCACAGACCGGTTCCGGAAAAACAGCTTGTTTTGTGATGCCTATTTTAGAGAAATTACAAAACGCAGAAGTTAAAAAAGACCGTAATGTTCAGGTGTTAATACTGGTTCCTACACGTGAACTGGCGATTCAGATTGATGAAGTTTTCAGAGCTTTTACAGATAATCTGAAGCGTGAGATCCGTACGATGGCGGTTTATGGAGGGGTTTCCATCAATCCGCAGATGAAAGGAATGTTTGGGGTGGAAGTTCTTATCGCGACACCAGGCCGTTTATTGGATTTGATTGATCATAATGCGTTAAGTATTTCAGGAATTCAGCATTTGGTTATTGATGAAGCGGATAAAATGTTTCAGCTAGGTTTTGGAGAGGAAATGAATAAACTTTTTGCTCTGATGCCTGTCGGAAGGCAAACAACTTTGTTTTCGGCGACTTTAAATGATAAAGTAGCTGAAATGAAGGAACGTTTGTCCATTAATCCTACAATGATTGAGATTAAAAAAGAGGAAGTTGAAATTGATAATATCGAACAACTGGCCTATCACGTTTCTCCTGAAAACAAAGGACCTTTCTTGCGTTATTTAATTAAGGAAAAGAAAGTGGAGAAAGCATTGATCTTTGTATCTTCTACAAGATCTGCGGATAATTTAGTGGAAAAACTTAAAAAGAATAAAATTAAGGCAGTAGCCATTCACAGTCAGAAATCACAGGGTGCCCGTAGAAATAATCTGGAAGAGTTTAAAGTAAACGGAGCTCAGATTTTAGTAGCTACAGATCTTATTGGCCGTGGTATCCACATCGAGTCTTTACCATGTGTGATCAATTATGAGTTACCGCGTTCGCCGTTAGATTATATTCACCGTATTGGTAGAACAGGTCGTGCCAATGAAAAAGGAACGGCGATCAATATTCTGACGGATGACGAACTGCAACACTTCAGAGTGATTCAAAAGAAAATGGGTAAGAAAATAACGTTACAAAGAACCGAGGGCATTGATTTGCACGGTTACTAGCACAGTGATTTAAATAATAAGCTTCAATTTTAATAGAATTGGAGCTTTTTTTATCAGTAAATTATTCCGGATTTCTATAGGATAATAAGCATAATTAACGCTTTTTTCATTTTAGATTCTTGGATTTTTGATAAATTTACAAAAACTGCCATCTACACAACGTCCAAAAAATAATGACCGGACAAAAACTGAGACTTTAAAAATTAAAATTAACAAAATGAGCAACTTAGAACAGAAGAGGTTTCCGATAGGTGAGTACCAACAGCCTGAGAACATCTGCGATATTAAACTTGATGAATACATTAAAGTCATCAAAAACTTTCCTGAAAAGCTTAAAACCTTGATAGAAGACCTCTCTGATGATCAGTTGGACACCCCTTACAGAGAAGGAGGATGGACGGTAAGACAGCTTGTCAACCACATTGCAGACAGTCATATCAACAGTTTTATACGTCTTAAACTGGCATTAACGGAGGATAATCCTACTATAAGACCTTATGACGAGGCCAAATGGGCAGAACTTCAGGACAGTGTGAATATGCCGATAAAACCGGCTATGAGAATGATTAAAGGAACGCACCAGAGATGGGCTGCTTTGCTTAAAACCCTTACCAATAAACAGTTCGAGAGGACTTTTCATCACCCCGAGCAAAATCAGAATTATGATCTGAGAAATTATCTTGCTTTATATGTTTGGCACTGCAACCATCATTTTGCTCACATCGAAAATCTGAAGAAGGAAAAAGGGTGGTAAAAAAGAGTCTGCACGATCCGGTTTATTTTGAAGAGATCATTCAAAGGATTTCCATGCTTAATAAAAACGCTCCGAAAAGGTGGGGGAAAATGAATGTTTCCCAGATGTTAAAGCACTGTGAGCTTGTCCTTAAGGTACCTTTGAGGAAAATTGTACTTCCTCACATTAACGTCCTTTTCCAGACGATAGGAGCAGCGACCAAAATAGAAATGCAGGTCTTTAACAACGGAATTCCCCGAAACATGCCCACTTTTCAAAAACTAATCGTTAATTTTGAATGTGATTTTGATGAATCAAAAACCAATCTGCTGAATACACTGAAGGATTTCCGGACGGCATCTGAACATAAAGAACTTCCGGACCACCACAGATTATTCGGTACAATGACTGAAAAGGACTGGGGATTTTTAGAGTACAAACATCTTGATCATCATTTAAAACAATTTAATGTATGAGTTTTTTTGATAAAATATTCGGAGGAAAAGAAAGCACCCCTGAACGTAAATCTTTCTGGAAAAATATAGAATCTGAGGAAGATCTGGCCCAAGCCATTGAAAGTTCGTATCACCATACAATAGCTATCTTCAAACATTCAACACGATGCTTCATCAGCAAAACGGTATTGAAAAACTTTGAAAGAGAAATAGATAATTTAGATCATAAACTGGATTTATATTACCTAGATTTGCTGGAACACAGAGCGATTTCAAATAAAATATCCAGGGATCTTGAAATCAGGCATGAAAGCCCGCAGCTGATCATCATTGAAGACGGGAAGGTGATCAACAGCGCTTCGCACGAAGATATATCCATAAGCCAGATTGTATAATGAAGAATATCAACACGTATTTAGCTAAAGTACTCAATGTTCCCATAGAAAAAGTGAACATGTGCAGCTTACACTATGAAGTAAAGAAAATACCTAAAAACCAGTTTCTTTTACAGTATGGTGAAATATGCAGGCATATATTCTTTGTAGAAAAAGGGCTTTTAAAGATGTATTCCATCGATAAAAACGGGAAAGAACACATCATACAGTTCGCTCCTGAAAGCTGGCTGATTTCTGACCGAAGCAGTTTATATTTTAACGAAAAATCCATTTACTATATAGAAGCGGTGGAAGACACGGAAGTTTTGTTTCTTCATCCCGATTTCTTCAACAAACTGGTAGAACAGTTCCCGAACAGTATCGAAAGAAGTGATTTCCTGTTGCAGAAACACATCAGAAGTCTGCAGAACAGGATCAATTCTCTATTGGGCGAAACGGCGGAAGAAAGGTATATGAAATTCATCAAAATGTACCCGGATCTTCTTCTCAGAGTCCCACAATGGATGATCGCTTCTTATCTTGGCATCACACCGGAGAGCTTAAGCCGGGTAAGAAAAGAACTGGCCAGGAAAAATTTCGTTCCGGATAAATAATATCAGATCTTTTTCGCAAGATTTCCGACCTGCTGTAGGCAGAGCTTTGTTTCCTCCGTCCATGGTAGTCCGATGCAGAGACGCATGCAGTTTTCAAACTGATCCTGGAGGGTAAACATCCTGCCGGGTGCAATGCTGATGTTTTGTTTAATCGCCAGATCATACAGCTCAGTGGTCCGGATCTTTTTATCAAATTCTATCCAGAGAGACAGACCTCCCTGTGGACGGCTGGTTTTTGTACCTTCAGGGAAATAATCGGCGATGGTCTGCACATAATTCTGATAATTACTCTGAACGGCCTTTCTCATCTGCTGAAGGTGCTTCTCATAACGTCCTGATTTGAGAAAATTGGCAACCGCTTCATTCACAATAGAAATGGAAGAAGTAGAATGAAGCAGTTTAAGTTTCATGATCTTGTCTTTATAACGGCCCGGAGCAATCCATCCGACGCGGTATCCGGGAGCCAATGTCTTTGAAATTGAGCTGCAATACAGAACATTTCCATCCTTGTCAAAAGATTTACAACATTTCGGACGGGTAGAGCCAAAATAAAGATCCCCATACACATCATCCTCAATCAGAGGAATATTATTTTCAGACAGAATTCTTACAATTTCTTTTTTATTTTCATCCGGCATACAGCTTCCCAGCGGGGAGTTGAAATTTGGAATTAATAAACACAGATTGATTTTGGGAATTACTTTTCTCAACGCTTCAATTTCAATACCTGTGGTCGGGTGTGTGGGAAGTTCAAGTACATTTAAGCCCAAACCGTTTGCCAGCTGAAGAATTCCCGGATAACAGGGACTTTCAATGGCTATTGTATCGCCGGGTTTTCCCAAAGCCATAAGACAGAAGGAAAGGGCATTCATCCCGCCATTGGTGGTCACGAGATCATTTTCACTGAGGTTTCCGCCCCATTGAAGGGACCGCACAGCAATCATTCTCCGGAGCTTTAAATTTCCCTGAAGTTCTTCATATTCCGTTCCGCCATCTTTTAATTCGCGGGTGGCATTAATGATCTCTTTCTTTAATTTAGCCTGTGGCAGAAGGTCTCCTGAAGGAATTCCGATAGAGAAGAAAGTGATTCCTTTTTTACCCATATTCTCGTAAACCTTACTGATGAGTTCGTCCGGCTCATTATTATTAGCCATTAGCGATGGGCGGCTCACTTCGGAAAGAGGCAGCTTGACAGACATTAATCTGCTGACAAAATAACCGGACTGCGGTTTGGATTCTATCAGCGACTGGGATTCCAGTTCCAGGAACACACGTTTGGCTGTATTCATGCTTACCTGATGTTCCTGACACATCATTCTTACCGAAGGAAGCTTATCTCCGGCTTTCAATACACCATCCCTGATCTGGGAAGCTATTCCGTCTGCGATCTCATTGTATATAAATTCTCTGTTCATATTTTTGTAACTGTGCTCATGCAAATATACAAAACTGAGACTGTGTTTATTTATTTCATCTTTCTAATTTTGACGTATTAAATAAATAGTACAATGATGACAGATAAAATAGTAGTTAAAGACGAAAGCTTAAACGGATGGATCAACGGTTTTATTGGGGTCGTTCTGTTTAGCGGAGGACTACCGGCAACCAAATTAGCCGTCATGGAAATGAGCCCTATTTTTGTAACGATAGTGCGTGCAGCTGTTGCAGGGATATTAGCTTTGATGGTGTTATGGATTGGTAAAGAAAAACGTCCTGAAAAGAAACAGTTGTTTCCGTTGTTGCTTGTTTCCATTGGTTGTGTGGTAGGTTTTCCGCTTCTTTCTGCGCTGGCCCTTCAGTACTTGACTTCGGCACATTCTATCGTATTTTTGGGAATGCTTCCATTGGCAACTGCTGTATTTGGAGTTTTGCGTGGTGGCGAACGGCCGCATCCTGTATTTTGGTTTTTTTCGGTTGTCGGAAGTCTTTTAGTGATCGGATATGCCGTTTCACAAGGAATTTCAGCTTCCCCTGTGGGCGATGTTCTGATGCTGCTGGCTGTTATTTTATGTGGAATGGGCTACGCAGAAGGGGCAAAGCTTTCCAAAACATTAGGCGGTTGGCAGGTGATTTCCTGGGCGCTGGTGTTGGCTTTACCGCTGATGATTCCTTTATTTTTCATCTATTTTCCCGAAAATATTGAAACAGTGAGTTTTCAGGGCTGGTTTGGAATGGCATATATTTCACTTTTCAGTATGTTCATTGGATTTATATTCTGGTACAAAGGCCTGGCGCAGGGTGGTATTGCCACTGTAGGACAGCTTCAGCTGTTGCAGCCTTTCTTTGGATTAGGCCTTGCTGCATACTTCCTTCATGAGCAGGTAAGCATAGGAATGGTGGTGGTTACTATTGGTGTTATCTTATGTGTTGCAGGAACGAAGAAATTTGTGAAATAATCAAAAATAAAACATTATGATTCTGATCATAAAATGACATTTTGGAATTGAATTATATTTGGACACAACTACAAAATATAATAATTATGAAATACGCTATTTTACTTGTGTCTTTGGGCTTTACTGTAATGAGCTGCAAAAAAGAAACTAAAGTGGATACTTCCACAAAAACAGACAGTGTGGTTATTGATACCATGCCTGCTGATACACTTGCTGCTCCTATGCCTTCCGATACTTTACATATGAAAGACACTGCTGCCAAAGAAGTGGACACTGCAAAAGTGATTAAGAAATAATTTTACCGTCATAGATTTTTAAAACCCGTTTTTGTATTAAAGCGGGTTTTAATATCCTCCGGCTTACTGAGAGGATCGGTTTCGTGTGTTATAATTTCATTTTTTGCTGATATTTTAATTTATGAATAATATTTGTATTGAAAATTCAACTAATAATTTAATTATAATAAATTTTAGTAATTATTTTAACTTTATTTAACGTTTCGTGCAATCGATAAGGTTCAATATTTGCATGCGCTATACAGAACCAAGTTCCCAATGAAATTTTTACTAAGAAAAGATTGAGAAGGATTGTAGAAAACTTAAATAAAAACTATCATGGTTATCGACGAAAATATTTTACATTCAGCGGGGGCGGAAATCAGACATTATAAACCCTCGGACTATCTGTTCAACGAGGGAGAAAGCCCGGTTTATTACTATCAGATCACCCATGGAGAGGTGAAACTGAACAATTACAATGAAGAAGGAAAGGAGTTTATACAGAACATTCTTTCGCAAGGGCAGAGTTGTGGAGAGTCTATTCTTTTCATCGACAAGCCTTATCCCATGAATTCCCAGGCGCTTACGGAATGCACGGTTTTAAGGCTGCATAAGTCTGCTTTTTTTAATTTATTAAACTCATCTGCCAAGTTGTGCCTTGAGATCAGCAGCTTTTTATCACAGCGGCTTTATTACAAATTCATCATGATGCAGAATATATCTTCTCAGAATCCTGAAACAAGACTTAAGGGACTGATGGATTATCTTAAAAGCTTTCACGAAGACGAAAGTCCTTATTCCTATATGGTTCCGTTAACCAGACAACAAATGGCCAGTCTTACAGGATTAAGGGTAGAAACAGCGATAAGAACGATCAAGCATATGGAGAAAAATAAAATTGTTCAGATTAGAGACCGAAAAATTTTATATTAAAAAAGCGGTTTCAATAATAAAATTCCCTATTTTTTATTGAAAATATTTTAAAGAGATACGTATGAAAACAATAAGCTGTATGAATATTGACGAAGAGATGTTATATTCATCGGGAGGAGAAGTGAAAACATATAAAAAAGGGGAACTTATATATAGAGAGGGAGACCATGCTCTTTATTATTTCCAGATCAAAGAAGGAAAAGTGAAGCTCAATAATTATGATGACGAAGGGAAAGAATTTATCCACAATATTTTTGGAGGAAAACAGAGCTTTGGGGATTCATTGCTTTTCGTGGATAAATTTTATCCGACCAATGCCGTGTGTATCAGTCCTGCAGAAATTGTAAGGGTGCCCAAGGACCGCTTTTTAGAGCTGATCAAAAAATATCCTCATCTTTCTTTGGAAATGAATGCGTGCCTGTCTCAAAGACTTTATTTTAAAGCGATTATGTTGCAAAGTATGGCATCATTGAATCCTATTTCAAGGCTAAAGGGACTTCTGGACTATCTTAAAAGTTATCATGATGACAGTTGCGGAAGTTGTTTTCAGATAGAACTGACCAGACAGCAAATCGCCAATCTGGTAGGGCTTCGGGTAGAAACAGTAATCAGAGCTTTAAAAAAGATGGAAAAGGAAGGAAATATTACGATTGAAAACAGGAAAATTGTTTATTAATAGGAATCCATTATGATCCAGGTCATAAAAAAGTGAATTATTTCAGCGTATATTTGAGATATCAAGTTTCGATACAATTCTTAAGACCTCAATAAGGGCAGCATGAAAGCTAAGGCTTTCCGGGTGAGATGATCAGATTCCAAACCGTTGCGGGGTTGCAAACATCATTCCATATTAACTCATAAAAATTCAGTTGAGCATACTGGAGATTTTGGCGACCACTGTCCTGAAAGGTTGAATTGAAATAAGAAAGTTGGTTCAGAATAAACTGTATAAGTTGATCTGAAAACCCAATAAACCACGATACTCAGATATGGACTGTCAGAAAATAGTAAAGACCCTGAAGCACAAAGACTTCATCAAAGTGCCCCATAAAGGAAACTGGTTTGAGGACGGAGCGGCTGTATACGCGAAGGAGATTAAGGATAATATTTTTCTGCTGTTTGTTATTTTAAAAGACATTGAGATTGAAAATATTCAGGCCGTTATTGCCCATTTTGACAGTTTCAGCAGCATAGGACTGAAAGAGCCGGAACAGATTATGTTCTATCTTTCGATCAAAGACAAAGAGGACCTTCATTATTTTGAGAAATATTTAAAGATTTCCGATAACTAATAACCGATGAGCATATGATATTTGAAAACGACACTTTAAAACATTCCGGGCTGAATGATAAAAACAATATGCTGGAGAATGAATCGTTATTCCCCAGCGTTATCAATTCCTACGGAGTCACTGCTTTTCTGATCAAATCATTGGAAAAGATAAAAAACAATGCCAAGTGCGATATTCTGAAAAATGTGATCGACACTTACATCAAAGAGTATATTCTGAATATCCGTGAATACCACGGCGAAAAAACAGTATCTCCAACACCAGTGGATACAGAAATTAAAATTGAAAATTCGTCTTTTACTTTATATGCCAAAACAGCATATTACAAAGTATTAAAAGAAGAAGAATGCCTGAACAGACTCCTGAATACTTTAGAAAAAGACAGGATAGGGACGGAATAAACATCTCATCCATACTGTTTGACTTTTTACCCTTCACACCACCCAAAAAATTGATATGAAAAACGACACCCAAAAGAATAAAAAGTTAGACCAGCTGAATACACACAGTACCTCTAATGAAAATGAGAAACTGACAACCGATCAGGGACTCAGGATTAACAACAATCAGGACTCATTAAAAGCCGGAGACAGAGGTCCCACACTGCTGGAAGATTTCATTTTGAGGGAAAAAATTACCCATTTTGATCATGAAAGAATTCCTGAAAGAGTAGTTCATGCCCGTGGTTCGGGGGCTCATGGGCTTTTTAAGCTTAACAAAAGTCTTAAAGCGTATACCAAAGCCAAATTTTTGAATAATGTAGGAGATGAAACTCCTGTTTTTGTAAGATTTTCAACAGTAGCCGGAAGTAAAGGAAGCACTGATCTGGCAAGAGACGTAAGAGGTTTTGCGATTAAATTTTATACGGAAGAAGGAAATTATGACCTTGTAGGTAATAATGTGCCTGTCTTTTTTATACAGGATGCGATGAAATTTCCTGACCTGATCCATGCCGTAAAACCGGAACCTGACAATGAAATGCCACAGGCAGCTTCTGCACATGACACCTTCTGGGACTTTATTTCGCTGATGCCCGAAAGCATGCACATGATCATGTGGGTGATGAGTGACAGAGCCATTCCAAGAAGTTTAAGAATGATGGAAGGTTTCGGGGTACATTCCTTTAAATTCATTAATGAAGAAGGTAAAGTACATTTCGTTAAGTTTCATTTTAAACCGAAACTGGGAGTGCATTCTGTAGCTTGGGACGAGGCTCAGAGAATATCCGGAGTGGATCCTGATTTTCATAAAAGAGATTTATGGGAAGCCATTGAAAGTGGAGCTTTTCCGGAATGGGATTTCGGTGTACAGCTGATCCCGGAAGAAGACGAACATCTATTTGATTTTGATCTTCTGGATCCTACCAAATTAATTCCTGAGGAAGAAGTTCCCGTAGAAATTTTTGGAACTTTAACGCTGAACAGAAATCCGGACAACTTTTTTGCTGAAACTGAGCAGGTAGCTTTTCATCCAGGACACCTTGTTCCCGGGATTGATTTTACCAATGACCCTCTGCTCCAGGGAAGATTGTTTTCCTATACCGATACCCAGTTATCCAGATTGGGATCACCTAATTTCCATGAGATCCCGATCAACAGATCTGTGAATACCGTTCACAACAACCAGCGTGACGGGCATATGAGACAGCAGATTGTAAAAGGAAAAGTAAGCTATGAACCCAATTCAATCGGAGGAGGATGTCCTTATCAGGCGATGATGTCTGAAGGAGGATTTGTTTCTCAGGAAGAAAGGGTTTCCGGTGAAAAGGTCAGAAGAAGAAGTGAGAGTTTTGTGGATCATTATTCACAGGCCAAATTATTTTACAATAGCCAGTCGGCTCCTGAACAGACTCACCTTCAGAATGCTCTTATTTTTGAACTTTCAAAAGTAACGATTCCGGAGATCCGTGAAAGAATGGTAGGACAGCTTGCTTTTATTGATAAAACTCTGGCTCAGAAAGTAGCGGATAAAGTAGGCGTGAAAGTTAAAAAACTGAAAGAACCGAACCAAAGTATACCGGCAGACGCAAATCCAGCTGAACTTCAGAGCGAAGAAAAAGAGCCTAAAACTAAGATTTCTGATGCGCTGAGTATGAAAGATACGGTTAAAGATACCATTAAAAGCAGGAAGATAGGTTTCATCATAGCCAATGGGACGGACGGAAATGCAATTAATGATTTAAAATCAAAACTTGAATCGGAAGGAGCAAAAGTAGAGCTGATTGCCCCAAGTGTTGCTCCCGTTAAAACCAAAGAAGGATCATCCCTTACGCCGAAACATTCACTTACCAGTATTGCCAGTGTATGCTTTGATGCCTTATACATTGGTGCCGGAGAAAAATCAACAAAAGAACTTATGGCTCCTGAGAACAAACATCATGTGCTGCAATTCATCAATGAAGCTTATAAACACTGTAAAGCCGTCTATTTTGGAGCAGAGACGGAACAACTTTATAACAATAGCAATATAGCCCAGAAAAAGCATGAAGATCCGGCAGTTGTGATCTGGAAAGATAACAATTCTGATCAGCAGTTTATCAAAGCTGTTTCCAAACACAGGGTTTGGGATCTTGAACGGGAAAGAAACGCGTAGATACCACAGACACCTTCACATCACTAAATATTTAAAATTATGGAATTTCAAAAAAATCTTTTAGAATATATCAGCCAGTCGCTTCTGACCGCAGGTGAAACCATCTCGGTCGCAGAAAGTGTTACTTCAGGATGCCTTCAGCTGGCTTTTTCACAGATGCCCAATGCTTCTTTATTTTTCAAAGGAGGGATGACCACTTATACACTGCCTCAGAAAGTAGAGCTTTTGCAGGTTGACAGAGAGGAAGCCCAGGACTGCGACTGTGTATCAGAGAATGTTGCCAAAACGATGGCTCTGAATGTCGCTAAACTCTTTAATTCCGACTGGTCCATTGCCACTACGGGATATTGTACTCCGATAAGAAAATCATTGTACAAAATTTTCGCGTATTTCTCATTTTCATATAAAGGAGAGGTTATTCTCACCAAAAAACTGGAATTGCATCCCAAAACACAGGCTTTGAATGCCCAGATGTATTATACGGAGTTTATTTTAGGTTGTTTTAAAAGTGAGATCAATCAGCTGTTGATTTTAAAATAATTTCATTAAGAAAGTAAGGCAGATCAGTCTCAAAAATTCAGAGATCTACATACTGAATTTAATGTTAAACTTTAAGTTCATTACCATGTCCAAAAAAGGTTTCTTTTACCGTAACAGTTTGAGTATTGTTGTTCTTGGATTGATGCTTATCTGTCTGTTGGGACAGTTTTTTACAGGATGGAAAACGCTGAATAAAGAACTGGCAGAACAGGGAAGCTCTATGCTCAGTCTGGGTGACTATATTCACAGCGGACATTTTATACAGGCTACATTTGAGAACTGGGAAAGCGAATTCCTCCAGATGATGCTGTATATTGTCCTCACTGTTTCTTTAAGACAAAAAGGTTCCAGTGAATCAAAATCTCTGGAGGAAAAAGAAGACGTGGACAAAGAACCGCACCCTCATGCAAAAGCTCCATGGCCGGTTAAGAAAGGCGGAATGTGGCTTGCTCTATACAAACATTCCTTATCCTTAGCATTTGCCCTTTTGTTTCTGGCAAGCTTTGGAATGCACTTTTATGGCAGTCTCAAAGACTATAATGAAGAACAGATGGTAAAGCATGAACCCACGGTTTCCGCTATGCACTATATATCAGACTCCCGGTTTTGGTTTGAATCTTTTCAGAACTGGCAAAGTGAATTTCTGGCGGTTTTCTCTATTGTTATTCTCTCTATTTGGCTTCGTGAAAAAGGATCGCCTGAATCTAAGCCGGTAGATATGGCACATGATGAAACGCCTTAACTTACTTTTTTTACTTTAGGTTTAGATTTCATAATGGCATAATAAGAAGAGGTAAACGCTGATAAACTCTGGTAACCCACTTTGTAAGCGATCTGGCTTAATGTAAAGTTTCCGGTATCGATAAGCTCAATACTTTTCAGAATTCTTACAAGCTGATGGTATTTCTGAAGGGTAATTCCCGTTTCATTCTTAAATATTCTCTGAAGACTTCGGACAGACATTTGAGCCTTTTCTGCCAGTTCATCAGCATTCAGGCTGTATTTAAAATTGGTATTGATATACGTACAAACGGGAATGAGTCTTGCATCCGACGGAACAGGGATTTCAAGATAACTACTTTCTCTGCAGAAATTGGGTAGACTTTTCAAAATGGCTTTAAAAAACAGATCCTGCTCTTCATCTTCTTCTATCAGCTGATTCCACTTGGAAGCATACAAAAGCATTTCCTTCAAAACGGGTGGAACTGCAAAAACATGAACATTCCGGTAGAAATCATCCTCAAAAACAGTTTTAAATAAGAAAACCATCAGATTGACCGTTTTTGCTTCTGAAGAGATTCTGTGGGCCTTTCCTGAGGGAACCCAAATCACATGATACTGAGGCACAAGATAGATCTTCCGATCAATATGGAAATACTGATAACCTTCTTCCACAAAGGTAAGCTGAGCACGTTGATGGGCATGTTCATGATCATCATGCTTCCAGTCTTTTTCACTCCAGACATACGCTTCTTTTCCGATGGTATCTACAAATCGGCTGTCACTCTGTTCCGTTAAACCACATTTTATGATGTCGTTCTGCATAGAATTTTTGGCAAAGTTAATAAAAACGACAATACTAATTTTGTATGGTAATTATTTATCTATTAAAAATGAAAAAACTAAGTACGGTTTTTGTATTAATTTTATTATTAAAAATCACCACAATCATGGCACAGGAAAATAAATCTAAAATACTGGTCCTCATTCATTCGGATAATGGAGGAACCTATGAATTGGCTAAAGAAATAGCAACCGGCATCGAAAGCAGCAAAAATGCTACGGCGGTCATTAAACAAGTCAAAGAATCACAAAACTCAAAACTGAAAAATATCCCTGTAGCATCGGTGGAAGAATTGCCTTCTTATGACGGGATCGCTTTTGGATCACCCATTTATTTCGGGAATATCAGTACAGGAATGAGTGAATTCTTATCGAAGACCGTTAATTTATGGACCAATCATGCGCTGGAAGGAATGCCCGCAACCGTTTTTATGTCTGCAGGAAGTGGTGCAGGAAAAGAACTGGCGCTTAATGCATTCTGGAATACGTTAGCCGTTCATGGAATGGTATTGGTTTCCAACGGAATCAGAGGAACTGAAAGTATTAATAAAGCGATTCCTCAGGGTAATACGGTTTTAGGCGTGACAAGCATGGCTTCACTGAAAGATGTGGAAAGACCCACAAAAGATGAACGCGCGCTGGCAGAACTTCAGGGAAGTAATTTTGCTAAAACAGCTTTAGCTTTAAAAGGAACATTCAGCAAAAAAGTGACAGCAGTTGCTCCTGTAGAAAAATCCGAAGATATCAACGCTCTATTGAAACAGAAAAACATTACCCTTCCAAAAGTTCCCCAGCCAGCTGGAAATTATAAGCCTTATGTACGTTCCGGAAATCTGGTATTTATCAACCAGGTGGCTTTAAAAGACGGAAAAATTTTAAACCCGGGAAAATTAGGCGTTGAAGTAAATGAACAACAGGTTAAAGAAGCTACAAAAGCTACGATGCTGAACGTTATCGCCGTTTTAAAAGAAGCGGTAGGCGGTGATCTTAATAAAGTAAAACAATGTGTGCAACTTACAGGAATCTTTAATACAAAAGATGATTATACAAAACACGCAGACCTTATGAATACAGCTTCAGACCTGACGGTAGAAATCCTGGGAGAAAAAGGGAAACATGCGAGAGCGACTCTGGGAGCTTCCTCTATTCCTGTGAATTCTTCGGTGGAAATTCAGGCTATTTTTGAAGTGGAATAAATCACTTATAAATCGATACAAATCTGCTTTATTTGCTTAATCTGCGGGAAAAATGAACTGAGAACTTCATTTTAATCTCTCGCTGATCTGGCAAATAGAGCAGATTTTTTTATTTCTGATTACCTTCTAAATATTCAATAGGGATGGGCTTTAGCCCATCTGAACAATAGGAAACTCCTTACAATGGCTTTAGCCAAAACCACTAAATGTAGAATTTATTTCATTTTAATTTCTCGCAAATTTGGCAGATAAAGCAGATTTTCATTTCTAATTACACTCCTAAATATTCAATAGGGATGGGCTTTAGCCCATCTAAACAATAAAAAAACTCCTTACAACGGCTTTAGCCAAAACCTGGAAATATAAAATTATTTTATCCGGCCTGTATGAAATTGCAGAACTTTTGAAATGATTTTTATACTATCCTCCAACTGTTCTTCGGAAAGAGATCCATAACTAAGTCTGAATCCGTTGATAATACGATCAGAACTGTATTGCTTTGGATGGATGATGTTGATGCTTTTTTCAAGCAGTGAAGCCGTTATAGCATCCCAATCCAGATTTTCTTTCGGGACAATCCAAAAGGCAAGACCTCCTTCAGGAAGTGTAAAATCGGCGACATCTTTCAAGTGCTTTTCTAAAAAACTGTTCACCAGATCCCTTTTATTTCTGTAATGGACGGTGGCTTTTTTAATGTGCTTTTTAACAGTACCTTCTTTAATGAGCTGCAGTACGGCTTGTTCCATAATGACATCACCCTGAACATCAATAATCTTCCTCAAGTCTCCTATTTTTTGAATCAAATTAGGATCTTTGGATGCCAGATAGCCGATCCGCAGGGCAGGAGCCACTACTTTACTCAGTGTACCCACATACACATAGCTGTTGAGTTCATCAAAGCTGGAAACCGGAAGGATAGGGCGGTATCCAAAATGAAACTCATTGTCATAATCATCTTCAATGATGGTCATTCCATGTTTGTTGGATAATTCAATTAATTCCAGTCTTCGTGCTAAACTTAAAGTAACCGTTGTAGGATATTGTCTGTGAGGCGTAATATAAATCGCTTTTACATTTTTATTTTCTGTTAAAAGCTTTTCAATGTCTTTAGTAACAATCCCTTCTTCATCTACTGCTGCCGGAAGAAGTTCTGCCCCGGCATATTCAAAGGCTTTCCAGGCGGGTTTGTACCCCGGATTTTCTACAATAACCTGATCTCCGGGTTTTAACAGACATTGAGCGGTCAGAAACATCGCCATCTGGCTTCCCCTCGTGATTGAAATTTCATTTTCATTGATATGCATTCCCCGCTGGTGGTTCAGCATCTGGGAAATGGTTTTCCGGAATTCAATATCGCCGTGTTCATTGCCGTAGCCCATCATCTGCCACTTTGCTTTCCTGTTAAAGATTTGGCGGTAAGCACGGGCGAGTTCTGTTACGGGCGCTATTTTACTGTCGGGATGACCATCATCAAAATTGATCATAGGCTTGCTTAAAGCGAACGAAGCCTCTTCAGCCTCAGGATCCCTTATGCTTTGCCTTTCCTGTACAACTGGAAGTTTGTCAGATACGAAGATTCCTTTTCTTTCTTTGGAGATCACCCATTCTTCATTGATGAGCACCTGATAGGCTTCCACCACCGTATTTCTGTTGATCTTCAGCATTAAAGCAAGATTTCGGCTTCCGGGAAGTGCATCCCCGGCATTGAGTCTTCCGGAACGTATATCCGCAATGATGGTATCCGCGATCTGCAGATACACGGCTTTTTCAAGCTCTTTATCTATTTCAAGTTCTAATTTCCAAGGACGAAGCATCTGGACTACCTGTTTATGTAAAAACTGAATCATTTAAACAGTCCAAAGATAAGGTAATTTTGTCATGCAATAACGCACAAACAATTAAAATTTAAAACATCATGGACAAAAAAGATTTCAGTTCAAAAGACTTTCACGAAACATTCGCAAGACCAAAGTACGTAAAACCCAGCCATTTGATTCATAAAAATGTAGAAAATGCAGGGGAGCACAATCAATTTTCAACGGAAAGAAAGCACCCGGTTTTCTTTGTAGACCTTCCAAGCAAAAATGTAAGTATGACGATTGGTGGATTAACTCCGGGGCAGCAGACCAATAGACACCGTCACACGTATGAAACGGTACTGTATGTAATCGAAGGGAAAGGATGGACAGAAGTAGAGGACGAGAGAGTACATTGGGAAGCAGGAGACGCAGTTTATATTCCTTCCTGGGCTTGGCATAAACACCAGAATCTTAGTGATACAGAATCTGCAAAATATTTAGCCTGCGAAAATGCTCCACAGCTTCAGAACTTAGGCGTTGCACTGAGAGAAGAAGAAGGAAGAGACCTGTAGAATTCGAAGGTTAAGATTAAGTCTAAGGATAAGATTTAGGGGTTAGGTGGATTCAATTTAAGATTCAGAAGAAAGCTTTGATCGGCTTCATTCATATCCAACCAAACACTTTTTAAATAGGAAATAAAGAATTTTCCCTAATCCCTAATCCCTAATCCCTAATCTCAGTTATCATTTAATTTAAAAAAATAAAACATGAAAAATGTTCCATTCAAAGGCATTATTGCTTATCCCATTACGCCTTTTGACCAGAATGAGAAAGTAGATATTCCTCTTTTTAAAAAACTTGTAGAAAGACTCATCGTTTCAGGAAGCCACGGAATTGCTCCGTTGGGAAGTACAGGAGTAATGCCCTACCTGTCTGATGAAGAAAAAGAAGCGATCACAGAAGCCTCAATACAACAGACTAAAGGAAGAGTGCCCACATTGGTAGGGGTATCCAACCTTACCACAGAAAAGACTGTTCATCATGCTCAGTTTGCAGAAAAAGCAGGTGCCGATGCTGTGATGATCATTCCAATGAGCTACTGGAAGCTAACCGATGACGAGATCGTAGCCCATTATGACGCAGTAGCCAGTAAAATTTCAATTCCTATCATGGCTTATAACAATCCGGCAACCAGTGGAGTAGATATGTCTCCGACACTTTTGAAAAGGCTTTTGGAGATTTCCAATGTTACTATGATCAAAGAAAGTACGGGAGATATCCAGAGAATGCATTATCTGAGAAAAGAACTGGGGGAGGAAACGGCCTTCTACAACGGATCCAATCCATTAGCGCTGGCTGCATTCACTGCCGGAGCAAGAGGCTGGTGTACTGCGGCACCCAATCTGATTCCTGAACTTAATGTTGGTTTGTATAAAGCTATTGAAGAAGGGGATCTGGAGAAAGCACAAGAAGTTTTCTACAGACAGTTTGATCTTTTAAAATTCATCGTGAACAAAGGCCTTCCAAGAGCGGTAAAAGCAGGTCTGAATATTTTAGGTGAAGAAGGAGGAAGCTTAAGAAGCCCGCTGAAACCTCTGTCCGAAAAAGAAACGGAAGAACTTAGAAGTATCATTAAAACCTTGGTCAATTAATCAATTTCAGGGTATGTGAAAAAGTGAAAAAAAATGGAGGCTTAGGCTCCCGAAGTCACCAGTTTTTTAATGTCAGTTTAATATTTATGTTGTAGAAAAGTTGGCTGAGGAAATCCTCAGCCAACTTTATTTTATACGACGGCATTTCCTTCTACGCCATCGGAGTTATTGGTTTTAATGCCTGTTAGCGCTGAAGCTACAAAACTGAACAGGCTGACCAGTTTTCCTGCTTTGGTATCCCAGTAGTACGTTTCTTTGGGTTCTACACGAATGATACTTACATCCGGATCATCTTTTCCGTCAAACCATGCTTTAGCCATTGGCGACCATTTTTCTTCAATCGTAGCTTTGTCCTTATAAACAGAAGCCTGTCCATAAACCGACAGATATTGAGAATCGCTGTTGTTCATAAAGAAAAGCTGTACGTTCCGGTCATCTTTGATCTCAAAATTCTTATTGCTGGTTGCACTGCTGATGAACCATAGATTTCCGCTGTCATCCGTTTCCTGAAGCGTCATAGGCCGGGAATTCAGAGGTGTGGTTCCGAGTTCGGTACAGAACATACATATTCTTGCCTTTTCAGACAGTTCCTGGATCTTTTTAATGGCCTCGAGGTGGGTTAAATTTTTTGTTGACATAATACTATATTTTAGTGATTGGAATTTTAGAATAGAAATGCAATACAGCATTTGTTGCCTTGTTTAGTTCAAAAATCTAACCAAAAAGGATATTTCTGTAAAAAAATACTCATTAAATATACCAGTTTACCACAGTTTTGTTTGTTTACAAAATGATTAGAATGAAGATACGGATAGATTTAAGTCGGAAAAAAGACTTGTGCTCGTCAGAAATAATTATTTTTGTTGGTAGAACCTCTCTCAAAAGGGATTCGAACCATTTCAATACGATAAAATCTGATGGAGAACTACGCAGTCATTTTAGTGATCATGGCCTTAATGATCGGGATATCCGGTTTGGCGGGTAAAATAAAAATCCCGGTACCGATGCTGCTTTTAATAGTTGGCATTATGATCGGTTTTGTTCCTGCAATGCCTGAAATTGAGATCAATCCCGAGATCATTATGCTGCTTTTTCTGCCACCGCTTTTGTACGATGCGGCCTTTAATATTTCTTTTCAGCAGTTTAAAACCAATATCAATACCATCGGGACACTGGCTATAGGACTGGTATTTTTAACGACAGCCGGAATTGCAGTTATTGCGTATTATTTAATTCCGGGAATGACCTGGCCACTGGCTTTTGTATTGGGTTCTATTCTGTCCGCTACGGATGCTGTAGCTGCGGTTGGGGTCACAAAAGGATTGGGGCTGTCTCACAGAACCATGACGATTCTGGAAGGGGAAAGCCTGATCAATGATGCTTCGGCTTTGGTTGCGTATCGTTTTGCAGTAGCTGCAGTTACGGGAATTACCTTTGTTACGTGGAAAGCCTCACTGGAGTTTTTTGTCGTTTTAGGAGGCGGTCTTTTGGTCGGGTGGGTTATTTTTAAAGCATTGGCTCTTACCATCGGTTTCTTTCGTAAGGATGCGATGGTGGTGAACAGCTTGATTCTTCTCATGCCTTTCGTTACTTATCTTATTGCAGAACATTTCGGAGTATCAGGCGTGATTGCAGTGGTTGTGCTCGGTTTGGGAATGTCTAAACTGAGCAGAAATAAATTTCCGGATCACGTGAAGGAGCAGTCCAGAAATTTCTGGGACATCATTATTTTCCTTCTGAATGGATTGATATTTTTATTAATCGGTCTGGAATTTCCGATTATCCTCAAGAAAATACCTCATATTCAGGTCTGGACTTATGCCGGATATGCTGTCGTTATTGTACTGGTGACTTTACTGATCAGAATGGCAAGGGTCTATTTGCAGCAGTTTAATCTTCAGAAAGCCTTTCAGGGAAAAAGAAAAATCAGCGAAGAAGCTTTATTTGATTCCAAAACAAGCTTTATCATTACCTGGTCAGGGATGCGTGGCATTGTTTCATTAGCCATTGCGCTGGGTCTTCCGGCCACATTAAATGACGGTGAACCTTTTCCCTTACGTAGTGAAATTGTCTTTTTATCCATAGCGGTTGTGCTGATTTCGCTTTTAGGACAGGGACTTACCTTACCGTGGATTATAAAAAAACTTAAATTATAATCATGCAGATTTCTCCCCCCAAACAGTTAGCCAACTACATCAAGCACTATATCTTCTTAGAAAATCCGGAAGATATGACTAAAAATCTGCGCTTATTTGCTGATGGAAATACAGGCTTAATCATCTCTTCGGATATGAATATGCGTGACGGGCAGGATAGCAATCTGCCATTATCCTTTTTTTACGGGCAGCCTACCAAGTATAAAGATTTAAGTACAAAAGGTCGATTTTCCTTACTGGCAGTCGTTTTTCAGCCTTATTTTTTCAATCTGCTGTTTGATGTGGCTGCCAAAGACATTAAAAATGAAATCGTTTCGGCTTCGGATATTTTAAAAGATCAGTTGCTGCCATTTCAGGAAAAGCTGGACAATAAAGAAGATCCGCAATCCATAATAGCGGCCCTGAATACCTATTTCACGAAGCTAATTTCAAAAAAAAACAATCCGGATTCATGGCTTATGAAGGTTCAGCAATATATGCTTCAAAACAAGGGAGCTTTATCTCTGAAAGAACTGGAACATTTCACAGGATATTCTGAGCGCCATCTTGAAAGAAAGTTTGAAGAAAACATCGGCATATCCCCCAAAAAATACAGTACCATTATCCGTCTTCATCATTTTTTAAGTCTGATGAAAAACAGTACAGATCAGAACAGCATTGCCAGTCTTTCCTACGAAGCAGGATATTCAGACCAATCCCATCTGATCAGGGAATTTAAAAATACAATTGGATTGACACCCGGTCAGTATCTGAAAACTGAAAATAAGCTGGCTGTGAATTTTATCGAAATTCCGTTTACCTAGTGAATGTCGGTTTTGTACAATCTTTGGATGTTTGTGCCTGCTAGCTTTGCAGAAAAAAAGAATGGACAATCTCAAAGTTTCCACCGCCCAGTTCGAAAATAAAAGCGGTGACAAAGAATATAATCTATCAGTTATAGAAAAATTAGCTGCAGAAGCCGCTTCAAAAGGATCACAAGTCATTGTTTTTCATGAATGTTCAATTACAGGCTACACTTTTGCCCGAAATCTGACCAAAGACCAGCTTCTGGACGTCGCAGAATTCATTCCTGATGGAAAAAGCATCCAAAGATTGCAGCAAATTGCAACGAAGCATGATATTACTGTTTTGGCAGGATTATTTGAAAAAGACGAAAATGATCATATTTTCAAGGCTTACGTTTGTGTAGATAAAACAGGACTGAAAGCCAAATACAGAAAACTTCACCCATTTATCAATCCAAATCTAACGCCCGGAAACGAGTACTGTGTTTTTGAAATTCATGGCTGGAAATGCGGAATACTAATCTGCTATGACAACAATATCGTTGAAAATGTAAGAGCTACGAGACTTTTAGGGGCAGATATTATTTTTATGCCGCATGTGACGATGTGTACGCCTTCCACAAGGCCGGGAGCCGGATTTGTAGATCCTGAATTATGGCAGAACAGAGAAGCTGATCCTACATCACTCCGCCTGGAATTTGACGGAATGAAAGGACGCGACTGGCTGATGAAATGGCTGCCTGCCAGAGCTTATGACAACGGAATTTATGCTGTTTTCTCCAATCCGATCGGGATGGATGATGATCAGTTGAAGAATGGTTGTTCGATGATCATTGATCCTTTTGGAGATATCGTTGCGGAATGCCGTTCGTTCGATGACAGTTTTGAAACTGCTGTTTTTACGCCTGAAAAACTTACCCAGGCCGGTGGAAGCCGATATGTAAAAGCGAGACGACCGGAACTGTACCGTGACATTATTGGTAGGGAGCATCATTCTGAACAGAAAGTAGTTTGGATGAAGGATCGTGCTATATAGTCTGGAAGCTGGAAGAGGGAGGATGGAAGTTAACCATGTCAAGGTTTTAAACCTTGACATGGTTATTGCTAGAAGTTCAATCTCAATAATGACCAACTTCCTTACTTTATCAATCCATGAAGATCAGTCCAGGCACCGCCGTTATGCACATGCTTAAATCCTCTTTCTTTTAAAATATTTTCAGCTTTTACGCTTCGAAGTCCGTGGGAACATACCGTGATATACGTTTTTTCACGATCCAGTTCAACATATCTTTCTCTGATGGTTCCCAAAGAAATATTTACTGAGCCTTCAATATGTCCCATTTCATATTCTTTCTCGGTTCTTACATCGAGAATGATAGCCTCTTTTTTAATCAATTGATCCAAGCCGTCATCTAAAGTCTGATATTTGTAAATTCGGTATAAGACATAGATGGTTAGTGCTGCTCCGAAAAATATCAGTATCGTTTTCATAGTTTACTCAGAATTTTGCTGTCAATATAAAAAGTCCCGAAAGGAATAAAACAAGCGAGAATCACTTTCCAGGTGGTTTCCTTAAACTTCCAGTGCTGCTCAACGCCTACGCTTAACGTATTAAACAGGAAAAGGAGAAATAAAGTTCCGTGGATGGGTCCCATCATCTTAACAAGTGCAGGATTTCCAAGCCAGTATTTCATGGGAACGGCAATGAATACGAGGGTCAGCAGAGAGATTCCTTCCAGAATGGCCAGAATTCTCAGGCGTCCGATTTTTGTTTTTAATAAATGTATCATAATTATCTGAAATAAGGTCTGTTGACAAAAGGAGAAAACGGCCAGGGAATCGCTATAAAAATAACAGCAAGAGCCACTGCGAACCATATAAGCATCGTTTTGAATTTTTGCCGGTCTGTAGGTTTTCTTTTGGCTAATGCGGAACCAATCGTAATCAGTACAATAGCGGTAATCATAAGGGAAATGTGAATCAGTCCGAAAAAAAGCAGGTCCAGAGATTCTTTGGCTTCACTGAAATTCTTCCAGAAATACTTAACGATTGGACTTTTAACATAGAGAATGGTCCCTAATATCAGCTGGATATGAGCAATGGTTGCTGTCCAGTGTCTGACTGAGTCATCTGTGTTGGAAAATGTTTTATGATGAAAATATCCTCTATAAGCTCGCCATAAGGCATAAACAAGGCTTAATAAAACGATCCACCGGAATGTGGAGTGCAAAAAGGTAAGGGTCTGGTACATGGATGACTTTTTTGAACGCACCAAAGATATAATAAAAACATACCAACTAGTATGTTTTTTAAGAAAAAATTATTCCAGTGATTGAAAATAATTCTTAAGTCCTTTTAAATAAATAAGATACACCGACTTTGAATTCTCCAGTTTTCCTAAATTTCTTACGCCCCAATACCCGGACATCACAAAAACGGCCACTTCTTTGGCATCTACCTGTTCTTTTACCGAACCTTCTTTCTTTCCGTTTTCGATACAGGTGATCATCGCATTTTCCCAGCGTTCTGCAAGCTCGTTCAGTGCTCTGGTAAAATCCATATGCCAGGGAGCCATTTCCTGGGTTAAATTGGAAGTAGGGCAGCCGTATTCAACCTTTAGGAGATCGTTCTCCATTAAGATCCCGTAAACCAGCTGATAAATACTTTCCAACGGATGATCCGTATTTTCGAGAGGTTCAATAAAAGTGCTTCTGAAGTTGGTTTTCAGAAGTTCATTGATGATGGCTAGTCCCATTTCATCTTTCGTTTTAAAAT
Source organism: Chryseobacterium sp. OV279 (assembly GCF_900128945.1). Lineage (GTDB taxonomy): Bacteria > Bacteroidota > Bacteroidia > Flavobacteriales > Weeksellaceae > Chryseobacterium. The sequence continues at coordinate 610,823 of NZ_FQUD01000003.1, forward strand.
GGTAATAGAAGGCCCCTTTTGTCACCTGTGTAGTGGCAATGATCTCATCAACGCTGGTGGTTTTATATCCTTTCACATAGATCAGTTCAAAGGCTTTCTGGAGGATATTCAGGCGGGTGGCTTCCGATTTTTTCATTGGGATAACTGGCTTTATTGCAAAGGAACGGAATTTTTGTTCAAAAAAACAAACTATCATTATTCTGATAGTTTGCTAGAATTTAACTTATTTTTATAATACGATAATTCGCCGGAAATTTGTCCTGTCAAAACTCAACAAAATTATAACGCAATGAATTATCAAAAAGAAATACAGATCAAAACGGAACCTACTGTCAAAAGTAAAGGTCTTCCGGCAGCCTTGTGGGCATTAACCATCAGTGCATTTGGAATTGGAACTACAGAATTTGTGATTGTGGGACTTCTTCCTACTGTGGCAGGAGATCTGGGAATCAGTATTCCGTCAGCAGGGCTTCTGGTAAGTCTCTATGCCATCGGAGTAGCAATCGGTGCTCCGATACTGACTGCATTAACGGGAAAAATTCCTAGAAAAGCACTACTGGTTTCCATCATGCTTTTATTCGTGATTGGGAACGGACTGGCTTCTATTGCTCCGGGATTCATCACATTGGTTATGGCCAGGATTCTGACCGGATTTGCTCACGGGGTTTATTTCTCCATCGGCTCAACCATTGCGGCATCACTGGTTCCTGAAGAGAAGAGGGCAACAGCAATTTCAATTATGTTTGCCGGTCTTACCCTTGCAATTGTCACCGGAGTTCCACTGGGAACATTTATAGGACAGCATTTCGGATGGAGAGCCACTTTCATAGGAGTTTCTATTCTTGGAATTATAGGTTTAATAGCGAGCATGCTGTTGGTTCCGAAAAATCTTAAAAGCGATCAGACAGCCTCTTTAAAAAGTCTTCCCAAAGTATTTGGAAACAGACGTATGATCTTTGCCTTTTTAATGACTGCTATGGGATATGGCGGAACATTTGTGGTATTTACCTACTTATCTCCGATCTTACAGGAGATCACAGGATTTCAGGAATCTACGGTGACTTTTATCCTTCTGATTTACGGAATTGCGATTGCTTTAGGAAACCTTTTAGGCGGAAAAATTGCGAATAAAAATCCTTTACAGGCGCTTCTCTGGATGTTTGCTGCACAGGGAGTGGTATTGCTGGCATTTTATTTTACAGCAGGAAATCAGATCTTAAGTATTATTACCCTGTTTCTTTTAGGAGGTTTGTCGTTTGCATCCGTACCAGGACTTCAGCTTTTGGTGGTGCAGATCGCGGAAAAAGAACTTCCGGGAACTGAAGATGTAGCTTCGGGGATCAATATTGCAGCATTCAACATAGGAATTGCGATCGGGTCTTATACCGGAGGTCTTATTGTAACATCTTCATTGGGGCTGGCCAGTACACCATGGATCGGAGCTTTATTTTTAGTAGCGACTGTGCTGATCACACTTTACAGCATCCGTTTAAGTAAAAATCAAAAATAATTTTTCCTGTTTTTATATTTTCAAGGGCTGTCCGTTATTGGGCAGTCTTTTATTTTATGTATTCAGCCTTAATCAGAAACAAAAAATCTGCTCTATTCGCCAGATCAGCGAAGAGATCAAAATGAAATGAATTCTATATTTTCAGGGTTTGGCTAAAGCCCTTGGAATATTTTCCTTGTTCAGATGGGCTAAAGCTTATCGCTATTGAATGGATATTCAGAACCTCATATTTCATGAATCTCAGAATCTGTAAATACAAAGAATTTCCCTCCTTTAGGGATGTTTTTGGTATCCAGTCCTGTGAATTCACTGAATGCCGGAAGCAGTAATTGTTTATCAGTCTGAACAAAGCACGGAAGTCTGATGTTCTTTACGGAAGAATTCAGGACAACGCCCGGGTGAATGTGTCCGGTAATCTGAAATTCCGGCAATGTTTTGTCAAAGTCATGAATAAAAGTAAAGCCATCAATCGTTAGAATTTCAGATTTAAAATTCAAACATAATTTCTTTTCCAAGGCAGCCGATAAACGGTCATGATTTCCTTTAATCAGATAAAACTGAAGATCCGGATACTGGTTTCTCCAACTGCAGAATTCATCCACATCCGAGTTATCTCCGGCATGAAGCAGATCCCCAACGACAATGAATTTTTCCGGCTGAAAATATTCAATCAGAAAAGAAAGTCTCTCCAAATCACTTTTCATAATATGATTGGCTAGGGCAATTCCATTTTTCCGGAAATGAGCGGTTTTTCCAATGTGAAGATCTGACAAAATCAATGCTTTCTCTTTTTTCCAAAACGCAGCACGCTGATTGGTCAAAGTAAAAACTTCATTATTGATGGTGATATTTTTAACTGCGATATTCAATTTTTTCTGTAAAATGTATTGATGTAAAGTGTATTAATAAGCCTGGAAGATGATAAACAGAAGTTTTATATTGTGACATAGAACCCGAATCCCGCAACAAACTCATCACTCATCATTTATAACTTTGAACTCTAAAACTCTAAAACCCTCTTTTCCTCGCCTGTTCCACCATCCGTTTAATTCTCGCGTCCAGACTTTCACTCGAAAGTGTCTGTCTGAGGCTGTCTACTTTGATAGGGAAGCTCAGTGGAGTAAAGGTATGGGAATATTTTAAAATGATTTTTGATTTTTCAATTCTTTTAAAAGCTTTTACCAGTCGCGGTTCCTGAAGCTGCATATTGAAAACTTCGGTATAGGCTTGTCTGACAAGGAAATGATTCGGGTCGTAATCTTCCAAAACTTTAAAAATAAGACCCGCTGAACTTTGCAATGACTTATTCGAACGCTGTTTTCCTGCGTAATTCTGAATCACCATTCCTGAAATCACAGCAATGTCGCGGAATTTTCTTCTTGCCATTTCTGCGGAATTGATACTTGCGATGACATCATTCATCAGGTTTTCGCGGGTTAGAATTTGAGCTAAATTATCTTCGTTCAGAGGAATTTCCTTGTCGCTGAAGAGTTCAAAACCATAGTCATTCATGGCCATTGAAAAAGAAATCGGGGCCAGTTTTGAAATACGGTACGCAATCAATGCTGCCATCACTTCATGAACCAAACGCCCTTCGAAAGGATACATGAAAAGATGATACCCTTCGCGGTTTTTGATTAACTCTACAAGAAATTCATCCTCTTTGGGAATATGTGAATTTTTTTCCTGACTGGCCAATAACGGATGTAAAAATTTCAGTTCCTTTTCTGAAGCCTTCGGGTTTAAGGCGTGGGAGAGTTTTTCTCTTAAAAAATGTCCTAAATTGGAGCTCAAAGGAAGTCTTCCGCCCAGATAACTCGGAGCAATTGCTCTTCCCTTTGCAGCGCGTACGTAGACAGTCATATCTTTGATCATCGCAACTTCAAGCGTTCGGCCGGCTAGAATAAATTTTTCTTCTTTTTTTAATTTTGAGATAAAATATTCTTCTACCATTCCGATATAACCGCCGGAAATAAATTTCACTTTGAGCATGGCATCACTTACGATAACGCCCATATTCATGCGGTGGAGCATAGCGATTTTCCGTGAAGTAACTTTATATAAACCGTCTTCCATGATGACGATCTTATGGAATTCTTCATAGCTTTTTAAAACACTTCCACCGATTGTGAGAAAATCCAGGATACTTTTCCATTCTTCATCGGTCATTTCCTGGAAAGCAAATACTTTTTTGATTCTTTCAAAGGTTTCTTCGGGATAAAATCCGTCACCGACCGCCAAAGTCATCAGAAACTGAACCAGTACATCAAAACACAAAACCTGAGGTTCGCGCGGCTCGATTACTTTCTGTTTTACGGCTTCTTTCAAAGCAGCCACTTCGATCAGTTCGAGAGAATGGGTGGGAACACAGTAGATTTTGGAGGTTTCAAAAGGGGAGTGGCCACTTCGCCCGGCACGTTGCAGAAATCTGGCAACTCCTTTAGCAGAACCGATTTGGATCACCGTATCGACAGGTTTAAAATCAATTCCTAGATCTAAAGAAGAAGTGGAAACGACAGCTTTCAATTTTCCTGCACTTAAATTTTCTTCGATCCAGATCCGGAGATGGGCATCAATGGAACTGTGGTGAATCGCAATCTGGCCTGCAAAATCAGGATAGGCATCGAGCAAAAGCTGATACCACATTTCACTTTGACTCCGGGTATTGGTAAAAACGATCGTAGATTTTGAATCCAAAATGATGGGAACGATTTTACCAGCTAATTTGGCGCCCAAATGTCCAGCCCACGGCAGAATGTCCAGCTCATCGGGAATAACCGGCAGGATGTCTATTTTCTTATGTTCTTTAGCGGTAATCTTTGTCCTTTTGATGTCGTAGGGAATTAAAACATCCATTGCTTCATCCAGATTTCCTATCGTAGCTGTAATTCCCCATATTTTTACTTTTGGAACATATTTTCTTAGCTGAGAAATGGCCAGTTCGACCATAACACCGCGTTTTGAACCTAACAATTCATGCCATTCATCAACGGCGACACATTTCAATTCCTGAAAGAATCTCTCATGATTTTTCTGGCCTAAAAGCAGATGGAGACTTTCAGGAGTGACAACGAGGATTTCTGGCATATTCCTGACCTGCTGCTGTCTTACTTTCTGGTCTGTATCTCCGTTTCTGACCCCAACGGTCCAGTCGAGGCCGATCTCATCCATGGCTTCCTGCATCGCTTTTGCAATATCTTTGGACAGGGAACGCAGGGGAGTGATCCAGATCATTTTCAATCCTTTTTTGTACTTTTCAGGATGATTCATAAAGTCTGAAACCAGCGCCAGAAAAACAGAAAATGTCTTTCCGAATCCGGTAGGCGCCACCACCATTCCGCTGTATCCGATGCCGAATTTCTGCCAGGTGTCGATCTGAAATTTGAAAGGGGAAATGCCTTTATCAGCCATCCATTGCTGAATGACTTTGAATCCGTCGCTATTTTCAAATGCTTTCAAATTATTGGATCAGTTTTTTTATTTCTTCAAGTTCGTCTATTTCGTTTACAGTTTTGTCTTTCCGCCATCTTACAATCCTCGGAAATCTCAGGGCCACACCACTTTTATGCCTGCTGCTGAAACCTATGCCTTCAAACGCAATTTCAAAGACCAGTTCAGCTTTCACCGTACGCACCGGACCGAATTTTTCAATGGCATTTTTATTGACAAACCGGCTCACTTCCATAATTTCTTTATCCGTCAGTCCCGAATAGGCTTTCGCAATCGTCACCAGAGTATCTCCGTTTTTTACAGCAAATGTGTAATCTGTGTAGTAAGCGCTTCGTCGGCCGCTTCCTTTTTGGGCATAAATCAGGACCGCATCTATCGTGAGCGGACTTACTTTCCACTTCCACCAGTCACCTTTTTTTCTGCCGGAATGATAAGGGGAATTTTTCTGTTTCAGCATAAGCCCTTCACTGTTGATATCTCTTGAGCCTTCCCGTATTGCATTCAGGTCTTCCCAGTTTTCAAACTTAATAACTTCGGAAAGTTTAATATTTTGAGGAGTTTCATTCAGCAGTAATTCTTCCAGCATGGCCCGTCTGGCTGCGATGGATTTTTCGCGAAGATCGGTTCCTTCCAGTTCCAGAAGATCATAAACGAAGACTTCAATCGGAATGTCTGCAAGCATTTTTTTAGTTAAAGTTTTCCTGTTTAATCTTTTCTGTAATTCGTTAAAATTTAAAACATTAGAATCCTTTACCGCAAGTATCTCTCCATCTAAAACAAAGTTGCCTTTCATGGCCTGTACGGTATCCCTGATTTCCGGAAACTGATCGGTTACGAGTTCTTCGCCTCTTGACCAAATAAAGACTTCATCATTCCTTTTGATGATCTGTCCGCGGATTCCGTCCCACTTATATTCGATCTGCCAGTCTTCAGGATTTCCAAGTTCTTCCAGTTCTTTTTCCAGCGGATAAGCCAGGCAGAAAGGATAGGGTTTTGAATTATCCGGATTGATATTCTCAGCCGAAATCAGTTCCTGAAATGAAACTTCTCCGGGAATCCATTTCCCCATCAGACTGTGCATTAAAGTACTGGATTCCTGAGATGAAAATTTAGTAAGAGCATTAATCAGCGTTTTATCCGAAACCCCGATTCTGAAACTTCCGCCTAATAATTTATTAAATATGAGACGTTCTGTATAATCCAACCCATTCCATGACTGCAGTACAAAATCTTTCTTTTCTGTTTCGGATTTGTCCTTTAAACTGACAATATCCAACATCCATTGAGAAAGGGGACGGTCAATTTTTTCCGAAGGCGGAGGAAGAATCAGAGAAATGGTTTCGCCCAGATCTCCCACCGAAGAATAGCTTTCCTGAAATAACCAAAAAGGCAGTTTTGTGATCTCCAGGGCCCATTCTTTCATATAATTGGTATTGACATTCCTTTTAGGTCTTTTACCCGTAAACAACGCAATAAACCATACTTTATCTTCATCGGGAGCACGTTCCAGATAATCGATAATAGCATCTATTTTGGCATTGGTCTTATTGGTCGTTTCCAAAGCATTGATTAAATCTGCAAAATGTTTCATGGCTCGGGATTTTCAATAATTTCTTTTTCAGATTCTTCTTCGTCTTCACCAAACAGGGTTTCTACAACATCGGATTTAATACCAATTTCATTTAAATATTTTGAGAAGATTTCGGTCTGTCCGTGGGTGACGTGTACAATCTCGGCTTCTGTAGCTTTTACGGCCTGCAAAAGTCCTTTCCAGTCCGCGTGATCGCTCATGGCAAATCCTGCATCGGCACTGCGCCATCTTCTGGCTCCGCGTACCTGCATCCATCCTGAACAGATCGCTGTTGCAGCATCCGGTATTTTTTTAATGATATTGCTATCCAGTAAAGCCGGAGGAACAATAACGATTTCGTGCTGGACTTCTTTTGGGTTCTCCTTAAAATCAGCGATTTTGTATTCCGGAAGGTTGATGCCTACGGATTCAAAAGCTTCATTCAATCTTCCAATGGAATTATGAACATAGATTTTTCCTAAACCTTCCACAGCTTTCATGATTCGCTGAGCTTTTCCCAACGAATATCCTATAAATACTGAAGTTTTTGAATTTTCCTGGTTTTTAAGTACCCAGGTCTGAAGTTTTTTATTGAGATCAGGAACTTCCAGCCAGTTGTAAATAGGCAGTCCGAAAGTACTTTCCGTCACAAATTCATTGCATTTTACCAGTTCAAACGGAGTACTCAGACCATCCTCCTGTACTTTATAATCTCCTGAAATAACGGTAACATATCCTTTGTATTCCAGTCTGATCTGAGCTGACCCGATGATATGTCCGGCAGGATGCAGTGAAACTTTCACACCGTTCAGAATCACCGTTTCCCCATATCCTACACTCTGGCATTCAATATCTATCCCAATCCTTTGATACAGAATTGGTTTTGTATAATGGTGGCAAAGGTATTTTTTCATTCCCCAGCGGGCATGATCGGCATGTCCGTGTGTGATGACGGCGAGGTCAACGGGTCTCCACGGATCGATATAGAATTTCCCCTGTGGACAGTAAATGCCTTTTTTTGTGAATGTGATTAATTTCAATGGTGTGATTGGTTTATATTTAATCTTCAAAAACCTAACCAATCCTTGTTTTTCTTTAAAAATTGTAGATGCTTTTAAATTTAATTTTTAAAATCAATTTTATTTTGTATTTTTATCTACCTACTAATAGATAGATTTATGAGCACGAAAGATAAAATCATTGAAATCGGAAATAAGTTTCTGGTTGAAAAGGGGTATAATGCCTTTAGCTATGCTGATATTTCGAAAAGTATCAACATAAAAACATCATCTATACATTATCACTTTCCTTCTAAAGTTGATCTTTGTCTGGCCATTATCGAAGTACATCAGCAACGTATCCTTAATCTGAAACATTCTCAAAATGGACTTTCAGCAACAGAAAAATTACAAGGTCTTTTTAATTACTATCTATCATTAATTGATAAACAGCAAATCTGTCTGACCGGGACTTTAGCCTCAGATTATAATTCATTGGATGAAACCATCACAGAAAAGCTGAAGGAATTTAATGAAATCATTCTGTCTCATACCACGGCAATCTTAGAATCCGGTATTGATAAAAAAGAATTCCACATGATCAAGAATTGTCAGTTAAAGGCAATGGAACTTTTATCTCTCTTAGTTGGGTTAGCACAAATAGGGAGGTTATATAGCAAAGATGAAATTCAGCTTTTAATGGATGAAATTATTAACAATCTAAAACTTTAACAATGACTTTTTACCAAAATATAAGCAAATACGGAGCAAAAATCGTTGGTCTGCCAAAACTTTTCAAATGGGCATTCAACTTATCACCTATGTACCGCAGAAGTACTGCCAGGATAGAATTTGTATCCAAGGATTTGTCACAGATTTGTATTAAGCTCCCTATCAGTTATAGAAACAAAAATTATATGGGAACTATTTTTGGTGGCAGTATGTTTTCTTCAGTAGATCCAATACCCATGGTTCAGCTGATCTATCTTACGGATCACAAATATGTTATTTGGGATAAATCTGCAGAAATCTATTTTAAACGTCCTGCTCATATTGACCTCTATGCTGAGTTTGTTTATACAGAAGAAGAGCTTAATGAAATAGCGGAACGGATAAAAACCGAAAAGGAAATTGTCATTGTTAAAACAACCCAGCTTACAGATAAAAATAAGGACACCCTTTACTGTGAAATAAAGAAGACCATCTACATTGCCGATAAAAATTTTTATAAACAAAAGCGGGAATTAAAAAAAAGTACTTCTGAATAACAGAAATCAATAAATATTTTTCCCTTATCATCATGGTTTACTCCATGATCGTCTCTTTATATTCGACAAAGTCTGTTTTCTATACAGATATTTTTATGAGCTTGTGTCATTTTGAGCCTCCCACCAACAAAAAATTGAACCACACACCAACAATCTTCCCTTCAAAATCCCTGACATTTGTATCTGTAACAATAAGAAATACAAAATGAGCAAAACTATTTTAATTACAGGTGCAGCAAGCGGTTTCGGGAAGATAGCCGCATTTGATCTTGCTAAAAAAGGACACAAAGTAATCGCAACCGCACAGGTTTATCCACAGGTAAGTGATTTAATCCGTGAGGCGGGTGAATTGGGAATTGAACTAACCGTTGATAAACTGGACGTGACCAATTCAAGGGATATCGCTTATATCCACCAAAAATATGATATTGATATTTTAATCAGTAATGCCGGTATTATGGAAGGTGGCCCTATTGCAGAGCAGCCATTGGAATTTATCCGCTCTATGTTTGATGTGAATGTCTTCGGTGGATTGGAACTTGCACAGGGTTTCGTTAAGAAATTCATTGAGCAGAAAAAACCGGGTAAAATTGTGTTCACCACTTCTATGGGAGGTTTATGGACAGTACCTTACGTGGCGGCATACTGTGCTTCGAAACACGCTATGGAATCTATTGCAGAAGGTTTAAAAACCGAACTGGCTCCGTTTAACATCAAGATCGCAACGTGTAATCCGGGAGTTTTCGGAACAGGATTCAATGACAGAGGAGTAGATTCGATTTTCCGTTGGTATGATCCGAAAGTGAATTTCACACCGGAGTCTTCTTTCGATGGCGTTGCTGAATCTCTGGCGCATCAGCTGGATCCTCAGTCTATGGCTGATGTGATTGTGAACGTTGCACTGGATGAAAATTCCAATTTCAGAAATGTGCATCCTAAAGAAACGGAAGATTTTGTAAAACAGCTTCAGGCAGATGCATGGACGGCAAAAAGTTAAATCATGAGCATCACTTATAAACAGGCTGCAAAAGCACTTCACGCGGCTATAGAAAAGGCTGGATCCATCAATATTCCGGTAAGTATTGTGGTGGTAGATAATGGCGGACATTTGATGACATTGGCACGGCTGGACAGCGTTTACGGGGTTATTGATTTTGCTCTTAAAAAAGCAAAAACCGCAGTGATGTTCGGGGTTGACAGCGATGTCATGGGAAGTATCATTGCCGGAGCAGATATGCACGGATATGGTATGCTGAATTCCAATGGCGGACTTTTAACGATTGCCGGTGGAGTAGTGATCAAAGATGTTGAGGGAAAAATCATTGGAGCCATAGCATCTTCCGGGGGAACTCCCGAGCAGGACAAAGAGATTGCAGAGGCTGGTGCTTCTGTTATGGGTTAAATTTCAGATATTTGTATCATGGAAAGAACTTCTGAGATCATATTCGACAAACTGGTGTATTCATGTGCCTTTGAAACGTACAGGGGACATGAGGAATTTATTCCGGATCATTTTCTGGGTTTCCAGCTGTCCGGTGAAACGCATGCTTTTCATGACAAAGGAAAAACCATCATAAAAGAAAATACAGTCGTTATCGTACGGAAAAATCAATTGATCCGTACGGTAAAACATCCTTCAAAAAATGAAAAGTATGAGTTTCTTTCCATAACGCTGGATCAGGAAACGCTTCGGCAATACGCTGCTGAAAATAAAATGGCTGCTGCGGAAAGATTTCCCGATACCGAAAAGCTGTTTTTTGAACCGGATGAGTTTTTCAGAGGATATTTTGTTTCGTTGCTGCCCTATGTTGACAAGACTAAAACAGCAACTTCCAGATTGGTTATTTTAAAGATCAAAGAAGCGATAGAACTCATTCTGCAAAGTAATCCTGATTTTAAAAACCTCCTTTTTGACTTTTCTGAACCACATAAGATTGATCTGAAAGAATACATGAATAAAAATTTTATGTTCAATGTATCGGTGGAAACTTTTGCCAGGCTTACAGGCCGCAGTTTGTCGGGATTTAAGCGTGATTTTAACAAAGCATTCAACACAACCCCCAAACAGTGGCTTAAAGAAAAAAGGCTGGAAGAAGCGTATTATCTGATCCGGCACAGAGATAAGAAACCGTCAGATATTTATCTTGAGCTGGGATTTGAAAATCTTTCTCATTTCTACTATTCGTTCAAACAGAAGTTCGGAATGACTACCAGTGAGATTTAACAATAAAAAAACACATCTATAATAAAAAAGGAGCAGCGATAAACTGCTCCTTTGTTTATGAGGTTTGGAAGATGGAAGTTATTGACACCGCGGTCAGAACTGTAGGACAGTATATTTGGATAATTATCCTTGTCAAGGTTTAAAACCTTGACAAGGATCGCGTATATTCACTCTTCCATCTTCCCGTCTTAGTTAAGGAATCAATCTTTCCGCTTTCAGTTTTTCAAACAGTTCCGTAAAAGAATCTTCCGTATTCTGATACGCTGTAAAACCGAGCTTTCTGCTTTTAGCCATATCACACATCACTTCCAGAGGTCTTCCAAGATCCAGATCCGTGTGCCATGCAGAAGCCAGTCTGTCAAGGTTATTCTCTTTTAATCCGTATTTCTCTGCTATTTCTTTCCAAGTTTCGCCTTCATGATTCAATACATTTTCCAGAGGCCTTACCGTTCCGTCAAAATCTTCGGCTTCAATCCCAAACCAGTCTGCAAGCCTTTTCCAAAGCCATTTCCATCGGAAAACATCTCCGTTTACAATATTGAAAGCCTGATTTCTTGCAGATTCTGTAGTAGAAGCCCAGACGAGTTGTTTGGCTAAAATTCGGGCATCCGTTACGTCAGAAATACCATTCCATTGCTCTGGAGATCCAGGCCAGATCATTTTCTGTCCTTTTTCCTTGCAGATACTGGCATAAGCCGCCAGAGTAGTTCCCATATTCATCAGATTGCCCACTGCATAACCAATTACCGTATGAGGCCTGTGAATACTCCAGGTAAATCCGTCTCTTTCCGAAGCTTTATACACTTCATCTTCCTGGGCATAGTAAAAATTAGGAAGTGGAAGTCGCGGATGTTCTTCTCTGACGGGAGTTTCAGGAAGTTTTCCTTCTTTGGCATATGCTTCAAAAGGTCCTAAATAATGTTTCAGACCTGTCACCAAAGCCACATGCTTTACCGATTGTTTTTGAGCCAAAACATCCAGTAGATTCCTCACCAACGCACTGTTCACGCGGATGTTTTCTTCTTCCGTATCATTTCGCATCCATGTTGTGAAATACACATGAGTAGGTGAGATTCCATCCAATGCTGAATTTAAACTGTCGATATCCAGTAAATCAGCCTTTACCGGAAGAAGTTTCGGGATATTGTTATTTGTATTTCTGGAAAGTCCGTAAACGATCCATCCCTGTGAAATCAATTCTTCGGCAAGATTGCTGCCTGTAATCCCTGTTGCACCCACTACCAGTGCTATGTTTTTTGTATTGTCCATTTCTGTAAAATTTCTTTTACAAAATTAGGAACAGGAGAGGGCTGAAACACTTGACCTGCATCATGCATTAGTATTGATCCAGATCAAGTATTCAGGGACCATTTTTTTCGTATTCTGCTTACGGTTTCGGGAGCAAGGCCAAGATAAGAAGCGATAAGATTATGGGGAACCCTTTTGATGATTTCCGGGTTCTTTTGTGCAAACTGCATGTATTTTTCTTCTGCTGTAAAGCTGTTGGAAACCATCAGCCTGTAATCTTTTGTAACAAGACTGTTTTGATACAAAATCCTGAAATAGCGATCCATTACAGGGATTTCCAGCATCATTCTTTCATAATCCTCCAGGGTAATCATCAATACTTCCGTTTCTTCTACAGCATCAATATTCAGAATTGCTTTTTCCTGATGAATAAAACTGTTAAAATCAGAAATCCACCATCCTTCGAAGGCAAACATATTGATCCGTTTGTTTCCTTTTTCATCTAAAACATAAGATTTGAGCAAGCCTTTACTTACAAATGAAAGACATTTGCAAATATCACCTTCCTGTAACAGATATTGCTTTTTACGTAATTTTTTGGACGTAAAGAAAGATGGGATCTTATGGCTCTGTTCTTCAGAAAGCTCAACTTTGTTTTGGATATGGGAAAGAAGGATGTCAAACATCAGGAAAATATTTATTCAAAAATACTACTTTCAAAGCAGTCTGCTGTTTCATTTTTCAAAATCATAAAAATTGATTCCTACTTCTTCATTCTTCACTTTTACAACTCTTGTATCTAACGGATAGAAAATAAATTCTCCGGCACCGCGAATTTTTGCGTCCAGAAGATGCCCTGCCAAAGCGGTATAATCTTCTCTTCCCAAAGTAATATGCATATGAAGCGCCGGTTTTCCATCGATTTCAGAAACATTTCCGGAAATATTGGTCACTTCCATCTGCTCATGAAAAGTTTTATCGACATACTTTTTATCGGAAGGTTTAAAAAATCGAAGGGTGGCTTCGCTGACAGCTCCAATACCCGTGATTTCGCCAGCCTGTATATTCTGACTTTTAACAAAATCAGTCAAAGCCTCAACGATACTTGATTGGTTTTTGATGCTGACGATATAAATAGCGCCTGTTTTTCTTGCAGACCAGTGGGTTCCTTTAAAATTTTGTGTATCCATCTTGTTTATCGTTAAATGCTATTTCTAAAACCCAAAACTTTTCCTTCGCTTATTTTTTCAGATAATTGATAATGCCGATCACATCATCTTTACCAAAACCTTCATCGTGGGCTGCCTGATACGTTTCACCTAAAACCTTTGATAATGGAAAGTCAGCACCAGCATTTTGAGCCAACAGAATATCTTTAAGCATCAGATCCAAGGCAAAAGCAGGAGCATACTGGCTATTGATCAATAGAGGCGTTTTTACTTTCGTGGCACCACTTCCGCTTGCACTTTCATTGATGATTTCTAACATCGAAGTCCGTTCAATTCCCAGTTTATCAGCAAACAAAACGGTTTCTGCCAAGCCCTGATAAATAGCGGAAAGAAAATAGTTGATCGAAAGTTTTCCGGCAATTCCTTTTCCATTTTCGCCCAGATGTTTGACCGCTTTTCCAAGTTTTTCCAGATAAGGCATCGCTCTCTGAAGGTCTTTTTCTTCACCACCTGCCATAATGATCAGCGTACCTTCTGCAGCCGGCGTGGTGCTTCCTGCTACCGGAGCATCAATGAAAAATCCTTCTTTTATTTTAACTGCTCCGGAAATTTCACCGGTTGCTTGCGGAGAAATAGTACTCATATCGATAAAGAGTTTTCCGCTGATATCTGATTTTAAAACTTCTTCATAAACCGCTTTTGCGGCACGATCATCGGTAAGCATGGTGAATATAATGCTGTTGTTCTGAACCAGCTCCGGAATTTGAGTATAAACGGTTGATTTTTCTTTAAAATCCTCAGCTTTTTCAGGTGATCTGTTGTAAACCGAGAGCGGAAACCCAGCTTTTTCAAGGTTTTTAGCCATAGGATGGCCCATATTTCCTAATCCGATGAATCCAATTTTTTCTGTCTCCATATTGTATGTGTTCAATTATTGTTAAGTAAGGCTTCTTTAGTAAGTAAGCCAAAAGAATGTTAGTGAAATTTACAGTAAAGAATAAGATCTAATATTGTAAACTTATTCTCTTTGCATCAAAAAACTGACCAAAACCAAGCATAAATATTAAGTTTTCATTATATCTCTGATGTTTAATTTCTATAATTTTTTTCCTGATAAACTTTTAAAACCGGGAAAACTTACGGAAATTTGCAGCAAATAAAATCAATGAAGATCATAGACATCGAAAACTGGAACCGAAAAGAACATTTTGAATTTTTCTCCAAAATGGCAAGCCCATACTTTGGCTTTACTACTCAAGTGGACTGTACAAAAGCGTATGCCTATGCGAAGGAAAACGGACATTCTTTTTTCGCAACCTATCTTCACCGGTCAATGGTAGCTGTCAATGCTGTAGATGAATTAAAACTCAGAATCGTAGATAATCGGGTGGTTTTGTATGATGCCATTCACGCTGGAACTACGATCGGTAGGGCAGACGGTACTTTTGGTTTTGCATTTATCCCTTTTTCAAAAGACTTTAACGTATTTAATGGAGTGATGCAGGAAGAAATAGAAGATGTACAGCGGACATCTGGGATCAGAATGAATAACGGCGAACTTGGAAAAGATCTTATCAGACATTCAACCATTCCCTGGAATTCTTTCAGCGCGCTGCTGCATCCTACCAGCTTCAATAATTCCGAATCTGTCCCAAAAATTACATTCGGGAAATTCAGTATCCGCGACGGTAAAAAGTACCTTCCGGTTTCTGTGGAAGCCCATCACGGACTGGCAGACGGTATTCATCTTGCGAAATATCTGGAGGAATTTCAGAGACAGCTTGATGGAGAGTTTTGTAAGTAATAAGTTAGGAATTATAAGTAATGAGTTTGTTTCGGGTTCAAGCTCATGATTACTACTATTAATATATTTCGTGCAAGGAGCAATTGATAATGATAACCAATTTGTCTCAACCCAAGTTCCCATTCCATGAAGGGGTGGATTTTTGCGAAGCAAAAAGACGGGGTAGTTAAAAATAAACGATCAATGATAAGTTGTTTTACATAATCTCAATTCTCTAACTTCTAACCTCTTACTTTACGGAAAACCGTAAGGTCTTTTTTTTAATTCTGAATATTTTTGAATATATAATATTGCTATATTAGAACGTTGATTTTTACCGTCAACACAAACTAATCAACCAATAAACTCAATGTATTTAAGATGACCAATTTTGAAAATCCGGACTTAAAGATTCTGACGACTAAATCCAGAGCAGATAAAGCGATTAATTCACTAAAAGGCCTTCTTCTGGGAATAATTTCAGATGATGTAATAGATGCCATAGAAATGAAAGAACTCAGATTATGGGCCAAAGAGCATTATGATCTGGTCAATAGAAACCCATTCAGGGAATTTATGCTTTTGATTGAAAACACAGCGGCTAATGGAATACCTGCCAAAGAAGCTGTTGAAGATCTGTACTGGCTGTGTCAGAAATACGAACACGGCAGTATTTATTATAATGGAATTACATCTGATCTTCAGCTTTTACAGGGGATTTTTCATGGTATTCTTGCAGACGGAATTTTAAATGATCATGAAATCTTCAAACTTCACGAATGGCTTTCCGAAAACGAACATTTAAGCTCTTATTATCCTTATGATGAGATCAGAAGTCTTGTATTGTCTATTGTTTCGGATAAAATCATTGATGAAGAAGAAAGAACCATACTTAAGGCTTTTGTCAAACAGTTTGTCGAGCTGAAAAACTCTGATACGGCTGCTAAAATAGAAAGGGATACTGTGGATGTAAATATTTCAGGAATCTGTGCCGTAGATCCTGAAATTATATTTGAGAACAAAACATTCTGTATTACGGGAATATTGAGCCGGGGAAACCGCAGTGAACTGCAGACAACGATTCAGGACAAAGGTGGAATTGCGGTCAATACCATTTCTAAAAAAACAGATTATCTGATTATTGGCGATACCCATAATGCATGCTGGAGTTATTCCTGTTATGGAAGGAAGGTAGAAAAAGCGTTGGATCTTAGAAAATCAGGACATACTATTGTTCTGGTTCATGAGTTTGATGTTTTTGATGCCATCTGAAGAGAAAATGTGTCAGAAAATATCACCTTAAATACGAATATAAATATGCAGAATGAACATGATGATGATTCTATCATTGATGTCTCCGGAAGTGCGGATATTCCAATAGATTTTGGAACGGCTTTACATGTGCAGGAACCTGCCGTTGAAAATACTCCAAAACCACAGTATGATCCTGAAGGTTGGAAAATAGGAAAGAAGTACATCAGAAAACTCAGTTTAAATGATGAACAGGCTGCCATGCTGGACAGATTGTGGTTTGCAGACAATGTTTTCAATGAAATTGAATACTGCAGAATACAGATTTTAAAACAGTTTTTAAGAGCTATAGATTATCTCCAAATCCATTGTGTTCCGGTCAATAAATCCTATGCAACGGTTATTGAAGAACTCTCCGAAATTATTGTCTGCCTGCAGTATAACTACAGAAAAGAGAGCCTCAACTACCGCTATACCTATGATGCTGTACAGACTGAAATTTTCAACCATATATTAAAATTATGCGAAAATAATGTAAGGGAAGTGTATGGAATTAAAAGGAAGATCAATACGGACTTTAACTATACCCATCCGGATATTCAGCATCAGTACGGCAGAAAGATCGTTTCAAAACTTGAGGTTTTTCTCGCAGAAAACCAACATCAGATCCTGGATGCAGATCACAGAACCAATATTGTTCTGAATGAAAACAATACCGGCCGGTGGAAGACAAAATTTGAAACCATTAAAGAAGATTTTTCCAATGCTCCTGCCTTTGAAAGGGAAATATTCAGGCTGGCGGATGTAAACATTAGAAATCCTTCTCAGGACACTATATTTTTTGAAGCTTCAAAATTTATATCAAAGCATGACCGGATCAGTGCTTTAAAGCTTTATCTCCATTATTTTGAAAAAGATCTCAACTCTTCTCAGTTTGACAGAAAGCAGCTTACAAAAAACATTCAGAAGAGCCTGTTCTCTACTAATGAGCAGCTTACGGATTTTGAAAATATATTAAACGAATTCATTACAACAAGAAATCTTGAAGCAGCGATAGAAAAAGCCTCTCAGCTGTACCTTCCGAAGAGAAAAAAAATAGTGATCGACAGAGATGCTGTTGAAAATGTTCAGAGACAGCATTCGGGAACGGTCGCTTTGCTCGAAGAATATCTCAGAGATGATTATGAACAAGAAAATATAACTGAAAAACCAATAGAAACTGAAGAAGAGGATGAGCTGACGATGAATATCACTCATCATAATGCCGAAACAAATACTCAGAAATATATTGAGGAACTGAATTTATCAGAAATTCAGAAGGAGATTTTAGACTTATTTGAAAAGCAGAGTTTTAATATTCCTCAAAGTGAAATGGCTGCTTATTTACAGTCTAAAAATCTTTTCATGGGATCTACCATCGATTCAATTAATGATCTCTGTTTTGAAATCCTCGACGACGTCCTCATTGAAGAAGAGGATGAATATTTTACGATTAATACTGATTATTATAAAAAACTTTTAAAGAATGATTGACAATATTAAACCCAAAGAAGCGACTTCCATTATCAATTCGCTGGTGAGCGGAGTAGTCCCAAAAATAGGGGTACAGCATATAACCGTTGGAAGATCGGAAGAAATTAATGCATTTATAAGCGCTCTGGATGACGTGAAAAATGGCCACAGCATGGCGAAATTCTGGATCGGTGATTTTGGAAGCGGAAAATCTTTTATGCTTCATTTACTGAACACCGTTGCCCTGAAACAGAAATTCGTTGTTTCCAATGCAGATTTTACCCCGGACAACCGACTGTATTCCAACGACGGAAAAAGTGTGATCCTTTATTCAGCCATTATGGACAATATTGCCATCCAAACTAAGCCGGAAGGCGGAGCATTACAGACTTTACTGGAAAAATGGATCGAGCAGGTGATTACGAAAACAGCGGAAGACAATCATATTTCACTGTCGGAAATCAGGAATGATCAATATCTGGGTTTGATCCAGAATTCTATTATGAAAACGGTCAATGAAATAACGGAAGTTGGTGGTTTCGATTTCGGTTCTGTAATCGTTAAATACTACGAAGGCTATATCAAAGGAGATGAATTGCTTCGCAGAAATGCCCTGAAATGGCTCAAAGGTGAATATAAAACCAAAACGGAAGCAAGGCAGGATCTGGGTGTCAGAGAGATCATCAACGATTCCAATTTTTATGATATGCTTAAGAACTTCTGCAAATTCTTTGTAAGCATGGGCTACAGCGGGTTTATGATTAATCTGGATGAAGCCATCAACCTTTACAAAATATCTACGGCAGCGGCTCGGGAAAAGAATTACGAGAAAATTTTATCCATTTATAACGACTGTTTTCAGGGGAAAATTTCCAATCTCTTTATCAATTTTGCAGGAACAAAAGAATTTCTGGAAAACGAAAGGAGAGGACTGTTCAGCTATCAGGCTTTAAAATCCAGACTGGAAACCAATAAATTTGAAACACTTGAGATCAGGGATTTTGCCCAGCCAGTGATTAAATTAACGCCATTAGATCATAATGAAATCTTTGTTTTGCTGAAAAAACTTAAGCTGATTTTTGATTTTAACTATAAAACGGAACTGAATATCACTGATGATGAAATTTTTGCCTTCATGGAAGAAATGTTCAATAAACCGGGAGCTTCAGAATTTCTGACTCCCAGGGAAGTCATCAGAGACTTTCTGAATATTCTGAACATTATCAGACAGAATCCGGCAGTAGATAAAAAGCAGCTTTTCGGGGAAATTGAGATCTCGGATGAGAGACCGAATGATCTGGTAATGTTAGACAGCATTGAGGAAATATGACCGCATTCGACATGCTTTCTGAGCCGATCAGAAAATACATCCGTGATCAGAGATGGGAAAGTCTGAGGCCTATTCAGGAGGCTGCCATTCAAAAGATTATTCCCAATGATAATAATTATGTTTTAATTTCCAGAACGGCTTCAGGTAAAACTGAGGCTGCTTTTCTGCCGATCCTTTCAAAAGTCAATTTTAAGGAGCAAGGCGTAAAAGTTCTGTATATCTCACCTTTAATTGCCCTGATCAACGACCAATTCATGCGGGTAGAGAAACTCTGTGCGTATCTAGATGTTCCTGTAACGAAATGGCACGGAGAAGCTTCAAAAGGAGCCAAAGACCGACTGATCAAAGCTCCGGAAGGAATCGTTCTCATCACTCCAGAATCTCTGGAAGCCATGTTTGTCAATAAGCCCCACAATATCCATCATCTTTTTTCTACACTTGAATATGTGGTCATAGATGAAATTCATTCCTTTTTGGGCTCTGATAGAGGGATTCATCTGCAGTCTCTGTTGCAGCGTCTTCAGAAAGTCAATAAAAAGAAATTCAATATTGTAGCACTTTCGGCAACAGTAAGTGATGAAAATAAATACGCAGAGCTTAAAGATTTTCTTGGGGATCCTGAACATACGAAAGTCATCAGAGATACTACACCTAAGCCTATTAATGCCGTTTTTAAATACTTTGAAGGAACAACCAGTGAACTTCCGTTGGATCTTATGAAGGATCTGTATGTGAGAACTAGGGACAGTAAGGTTTTGGTCTTTCCCAATGCAAGAGGACGGGTGGAAGAAGTCGCGGTAAAGCTCAGGAGGATCTCAGAAAAAGTGGGCGGACATCCCAACTATTTTTCCCATCATTCCGCCGTAGACAAAGAAGTGCGCGAATACGTTGAATTTTTTGCTAAAAAAAGTGTACATGAGAATTTCTGTATATCCTGTACATCTACACTGGAACTGGGGATTGATATCGGAAATGTGGATGAAGTTGCCCAAATCGATGCCACCCACAGCATTGCTTCCCTGATTCAGAGAGTTGGAAGAAGCGGACGGAGGGAAGGGAAATCCAGCAACCTGTTTCTTTATGCTACGGATCGGTGGAGTCTTCTTCAGTCGATGGCGTGTTGGTTGCTTTTTAAAGATCAGTATATCGAACCCGTTTTTATTAATGATCAGCCTTATGATGTTTTGGTTCATCAGCTTATGTCGATGGTGAAAGGATCTTCGGGGATGACACTTGCTCAGCTTTTGGAAGATTTTAAAGGTAATGTTACTTTTAAGAATATTAAAGCCGAAGAAATCACAGACATCATTCATCATCTTACCGAAATTGATTTTCTGGAAAAACTTGGAAAGGAGTATATCATTGGAATCGAAAGTGAAAAAGTGGTGAATACGAAAGATTTTTATACCCTTTTTCATACTCCGTCGTTTTTTAGAGTGATCAGCCAGGGAGTAAAAATAGGCGAGCTGCCGCTTTCAGCACAAACCATCATAGACCAAAATGTATATCTTTCGGCCAGAATCTGGAAAATAAAAGACATTGATTATCAATCCAAAAAAATAGAAGTAATTCCTGCCAAAGACGGAAAAAAGCCTCTCTTTTTTGGGGATGCCGCGGATACAGCAGCCAAGATCAGAGAAAAAATGCTGGAAATTCTTATTGTTGATGAGAAGTATGATTTTCTGGATGAGGCAGGTGAGGAAATCATCAGACAGATGCGTAAAGATTTTTCTGTGTATGGGATCAAGTCTTATCTGACAGACAGACCGTTGTTCTCCGGTAATGACAAACTTACGTTCTACTCGTTTGCTGGATCTAAGGTCAACAAAACCTTACATTTCGTACTGAACAGAATGGGGATCAGTAATCAATTACACGACAGTGAAAGTGAATTTGAACTTGATTACTCTAAGAAAGCTGAATTCATCCATATGCTTAAAGATTTGAATTTAAATAACGTCAATCTCGATGAAGCGTTGACGGAATTGATAGAGCATTCTCCCGATATTCTGAACTTTTCAAAATGGGGAATATACCTGCCGTTGCAATATCAAATCAAGCTTCTGAAAAACCGCTATTTCGATTTTAAAGCCTGCAATGAATTTATCCGGAATTTAAATTTTGTGGAAAATGAATAGAGTGAAGACCTGAGAATAAGGAATAAGGATTAAAGAAACAATGGAAGTCTGTATATAGCTTCCATTTTTCTTTTTTCAAAGTGAAAAATATCAATCTAAGGGCTTATACTTTTCCTGAAGACTTCAGGGAACCTCCATCACCCATTTTCCTTCTCCCAAACTAGTACAAAATCTTCCTTTTCTCAATCTTCAAAATCTTCTCTTTTTCCATTGTTTTTATAGTTCTGATAACGGTCTCTACGCGGACTCCGGTAAGGGAAGCCAGCTGCTGTCGTGTAAGCGGGATTTCAAAAGAGTAGGGACTTTTGTCTTCGTGATAGCTTTTAAGATAATCCATGAGCTGTTTCAGTTTCAGCATGGGATTCTGGAAAGAGAGGTTATACAGCATGATGTATTTGTAGTACATTCTTTCGGCCATGCATTGATAAACATTCAGGGAGACGTCCTGATTTTCCTTGATTAAATTCAAAAAATTGGATTTGGGAAGTCTTATAATATGAGAATCCTTTATAGCAATGGCATTCATGGGATACGGGCGGTCTACAAACAGCAGCGACTCGCCGAAGCTGTGGCTTGCGGAAAATATATTCTGAATAAATTCCTTTCCGGCTTCTGTATAATTGTTGAGTTTGATTTGTCCTTTTTCAATCTGGTAATAAAACAGAGAAAATTCGCCTTCCCGGAAAATAATATCTCCTGATTTATATTCTTTAGTTTCTGCTCCAAATGAAAAGAGTACATCTTCAGCAATCATAATGTGAGAGATTAATTAAAATTTTAAACGAATGTTTAACCATCGATGTCCTTCATTATGTAATAAACAGAAAAGCCCCAAATTTCAATAACGTAAAGAAAGTTCAATTTTAATCACTTCTTTCAAAAGCGGGTACCATATACATACCACAGAACTGAGGCTTAAATCTTGTTCGGAAATACGTGTAAATCTTATTCCAGGCATAGAATAAAAACATCAAAAATATTGATTAGGATCATAAAAACGAAATTTACAATCTTCTAAATTTGTTTAAAATAAATAAATGAGCAGTTCAATTTCAAAACTCGGTTCAAAATAGAACAAATACAGTGTTTATAGGCATGGCGTGGTATGTATGTGGTATTTTAATTGTGTAAAATTTTAATCATTTTTTATTTCTTTGTTTGTTTTAAAAATAATTGAAAAGAAGAACTTCAGTTAGAGAATTTTTAAGAATAAATGTTGAAACTATAAAAAGTATTACGCAGATTATTGAGTTATAAAAAATGAAATGGAAACATGCAGTCTTAAGCCCCCCTTTAAAAACAGCTGTTATATAATAGCCAGAGAAGAAGAATTTGTACTGGTGCTGCCCGTTTAAAGGCATCAGAAATAAGTAGAGATGAGAAAAATATTATGAAAAACGAAAAACCGCAATCCAATTTAGAAGATTTGAACCAAAAAATTTTAGTGCAGGACGATATCATGGCATTGGCGAAAGAAAATTCTCCACGCCTGCTGAATAAATTCAGATTAGTATATCCTGATTTTTTTGACAAGATCACGAATGTACATCCCAATCTCAAAAATTCTGAACTGATTTTCTGCATTTACCTGAAACTCAACTTTACCACAAAGGAAATTGCGACCTATACTTTTGTGACTCCAAAAGCCATTCAGAACAGAAAAAACAGAATACGGAAAAAACTCAATATTCCTTCCGATCTGGATATTTACAAATGGTTTAATGATCTTTAAACCTAATTTTTGAATCAGATTATATTTGGATTACTGCTTTGTCCAGATCATGGTAAAGCAGTATTTTCCATTGTTCTTCGGCGGCTTTTTTCTGCCATTCAACCCTTAATTCCATTGCTTTTCTTCCGTCGAAATCGCTTTTATACGCCAGATGGTATTTCAGGTAGGATTCCTGAGGAAGGTCATCAGCCCCATAAAAGACGGTCTCATTATTTTCACGGATCCAGAATACCTGCATAAAAGGCGTATGACCGCCCACCACTTCAAAAGAAATTTCATCACTGATTTTCCCCTGATCTTCATCCATCCATACAATATCAGGCAGGGTAATCAGCTTTTCCAGAATATCAAAATCAAAAGAAGGATTTCCTTGATTTTCCATGGCAAAAGCGAGTTCGCGTTTCTGGATATATATTTGAGCATTCGGAAACGTTGGGACAAAACCATTGTCAGTCTTTTGTATACTGCCGTCGATATGATCTTTGTGAAGATGCGAAAGCAGGAGCTTGGTGATTTGTTCAGGCTTGATATTTTCTTGTTCCAGTAACTCAGAGACTGCGGTCTTTCCGTCTGCATTTTTCCATCCGGTACCGGCATCAAGAAGGATATAATCATGATCTGTAATGATCAGAAAGGGCTGCACAGACATTCTGATTCCTTTTACGGTATCAAAGTTTTCATCCGTTAAAAGCGTAAAGTCTTTTGTTCTGCTGGCCGAGAAATTGCCTTCTTTAAGCGGAATAATTTTCATCCTGCAAATTTCCCTATTATTTCTAAAACCTGAAAACCTTTTTTTCAATAGAAACTATCGGAAAAAACAATGAAGTTACCAGCTGTTAAGCCCATTTTCCATAGCTTTAACGTAATTCTCTTCATCAAAAGAGTAGAGGTCAGGTGCTTTGTGGGCACCGCCACGTCTTTGCTCTTCAAGTTTTTTCAGAATACCCAAGTTTTTTATTTTACGGTAAAAATTCCCGCGATTCAGCTCTTTTCCTAAAACAGCTTCATATAATTTCTGCAGTTCCGGAAGGGTAAATTTTTCCGGAAGAAGATTCCGGCCGATAGGTTTTGTAGATATTTTCTGTCTCAGGGTAAATAAAGCTTTCTGAATGATTTCATAATGATCCATCCCAAATTCCAGCTCCGGCAATTGGCTTATAAAGACCCATTCGCAAGTTTCACTGAACTCATCGGGAATCAGGCGAAACCTTGAAGGACTGTACAATGCGTAATATCCTACGGTCACAAAGCGCTGTTTCTGGAAAAGCGTATCGTCAAAATCCTCGAAATGAAATTCACTTCTGTTTTTCTTTCCAAATACTCCGAATTCCTCGAGGTACACATCCGTTACTCCGGATCTTTCTTTCAAAATTCTTTTGACTGCGTCATCCAGATCTTCATCTTTTTTTACGTAACCGCCGGGAAGCAGCCATTTTTGTCTGTAATTGGTTTTTAAAAGAAGAACTTTAAGTTCATTATGCTCAAACCCGAAAATAACCGGATCAGCTGAAATGTGAGGAAGGAAAACCTCTTTGGCCGCGATTGACTGCTGTAAAAGCTGTTGTTTAGAATCCATGGAACCCTTGTGAAATGTGTTTAGTACAAATGTGCTAAAAAAAAATGAATTTTCAACAAAAATCCTTTAGATAAAGGTATTTATCATGGTTTGGGTTAAATAAGCAGAATAAAAAAATAGGACTGCAAAATATTAACAGCTATTTTTCCGTTACAGATATACACAAAATCCACGGCTGACTTTCTGTAAAGCTGTTATGACGAAAAAACATCTCCCTCTTTACCTGCCTGTAAATTATTTTAAGATTAAATGCCATAGTTGATTGAAAGAGGTCGTTTTCAAACGGTCTCTTTTTTTAAATTTGACTACCTTTGTTCTTCTTAAAAAAGTGGTATTTCCGATTGAATGTATTAATTGAATCATTCATGATTAACAATTTGGAATGCATCTTATTTATTAATTCTATTCTTACATTTGAAATCAAATTTTAATTCAACAATGCAGGCGAGCAATACGAACGGTATTTCAAGAACGGTAATCTGGCTTATGGCCATCATATCGGGACTTGTGGTAGCCAACAATTATTATAACCAGCCTTTACTGGCCCTTATTTCCGATGATCTCCATGTTTCTGAAAGTGCTGCAAGCCGGATTTCTGTACTGACACAGATAGGATATGCATTGGGTCTGTTACTGCTCGTACCTTTGGGAGATAAATTTTTCCGTAAAAAACTTATTCTGATTGATCTGTTTTTAGTTTTCGGATCATTATTGTGGATGACATTCGCGACTCAACTATGGATGCTGTACGCAGCCAGCCTGTTGATTGGAGCTACTTCTGTAATCCCTCAGTTATTTATACCAATCGCCGCTGAATTGTCCTCAGATAAAGAAAAATCTTCCAATATCGGAGTCGTAATGTCCGGATTGTTGTTAGGAATTCTTTTATCCCGTTTTATCGGTGGAATTGTTGGCGATGTATGGGGTTGGAGAGCGATGTTCGGCATTGCGGCAGGACTGATGATTCTGGTTTGGATTGCGGTTTACAAAATGTTACCTGAAATGCAGCCAAATTTTAAAGGAACTTACAGAGAATTGATGAAATCTGTAGCTCATCTGGCTAAAACACAACCTATTCTGCAGCTGGCTTCATTCCGTGGCGCGATGGCATTCGGATCTATGTGTGCCTTATTTACAACCTTGGTCTTTCATATGGAAAAACCTCCTTTTAATGCAGGATCTTCCGTAGTGGGAAGTTTCGGACTGGCCGGAGCTGTGGGCGCACTGGCAGCCGCAAAAGTGGGAAAACTTCAGAAATATCTGGACATTAACCGAATTATATTATATTCACTTTTTATTGTGGTAGGAAGCTGGGCTTTCACTTATTTTGCGGGTGAAACGTATTGGGGACTAATCGTTGGTGTTATTCTGGTGGATCTTGGCGTACAGTCAAGCCACATCATGAACCAGACTAACTATTTTTTAATTAAATCCAATGCGGTCAACAGGTTAAATACCGTTTATATGGTTTCCTATTTTATTGGCGGATCACTCGGAACATGGCTGGCTTCTGTGGCCTGGCAATATGCTCAATGGTCTGGAGTCTGCTTGGTAGGGGCATCTTTCGGGTTGCTTGCGATCATTGCTCACGTTCTGTTTTGCAACAAAGTCAATGCGTCTCAACCTAAACCTTAGCCTCAACTTCACTGCTTTGAACTAAGTCTCTGTGCTTATTTCCCCATTTTTCCAGGTCTTCCCAGATCGGGATCAGCTCCCGTGCTATATTCGTAAGCTCATAGTCTACTCTTGGTGGAACTTCTGCATGTACGGTTCGTTTAACCAACCCTTCTTTTTCAAGTTCTCTCAGCTGTAAAGTAAGCATCCGTTCAGTGATTCCGCAGATCCGGTCTCTGACTTCACTGAAACGCAGTTTTCCGTCTTTCAATCTGTTTAAAATCAAAAGTTTCCATCTTCCACCGATTTTGCAGACCGCATAAGACAGATCACATTCCTGTATGTACTTTTTATTGATGTTGTTCGTCGAATTTTCCTTTATTTTCCCCATAGCTTACAAATTTGTTAGTACCATACAATTCGCTGTATACAGTGCAAATGTAAGGTTTGAAAATTAATTTTGTCCTTAGAAACTGAAAATAACAATCAGTTTGGGAATAATAGCGCTCAGGTTCCCTTGAAAATAGTATTAACAGTAAAATTTAAAAAAATGGAATTTATATCACCCATCAAACAAATCATCAGTCATTTAGAAAAAATACAGTCATTCAATGTACAGAATCCATTAGATGATACCCGAAAATATCTTGATACGATGTCGCTTCAGCTCAACGGGAAAAAAGAATCCGTTGCAATGATCGAAGAACTGAGTATTCCTATCAAAAACCACCAGATCCCGATCCGTATTTACCGCCCGAAAGGAAAAACAGCTCAGAAATCATCAGCAATTGTCTATATACATGGCGGATGGTTTATTGCCGGTGGTTTTGAAACCCATGATGCTGTAGTTCGTAAACTGGCCAATAAAACAGGATCAGCAGTGATATTCGTAGATTACCGTTTAGCCCCGGAACATCCTTTTCCTGCGGGATTAAATGACTCCATTGCTGCCGTAAAATGGGTGGCTGACCATGCAGAATCTCTGGGAATTGATAAAAATCAGATCGGAATTGTGGGCGACAGTGCCGGTGGAGCTCTTGCAGCCAGCGTTTCCACACAGGTTGGAGAACTTCTGAAGTTTCAGATACTGATCTATCCGGCAGCGGATAATCAGCTTAATACAAAATCATGGGAAATCTATGAAACAGGCCCGGTTTTAAATAAAGAAGGCGGTATCCAGGCCTGGAACTGGTATTATCCTGATGGTAAAAACAATCCGGATCCATTAGCGGTTCCTGTACTGATAACAGATTTTAAAAACACGCCATCTACATTGGTTCTTATTGCTGAACATGATGCTTTAAGAGACGAAGGAGAATTGTTAGCAAAGCATATGCAAGATGCCGGGATTTCTGTTCGTACCAGTTTTTACAAAGATATGGTCCATGGTTTTATGCATATGGGAGAAGTATTGAATGAAGTAGAGCAGGCAGCCAATGAAATGACAGCTTTTGCCCATCAACACCTTGAAATAGCTGTAGAAAAAGAATCATGAAAAAGTATGCCTACATCGGATGCTTAGGATTCATTGCAGTCATTACTACAGAATTCGGAGTGATAGGAATCCTGCCACAGATTGCAGAACATTATCAGATAGGAATTGACAAAGCCGGTTGGCTGCTCAGTGCTTTTGCGCTGATTATTGCATTAACGGGGCCTTTTATGACTTTGCTGATGTCCGGATTTGACCGTAAAAAAATGATGTTGACCGCGATTGCTATCTTCCTGTTTACGGCTGTGGTTTCGGCGATGTCGCCACCCTTTTGGCTTCTGATGCTGGTGAGAATACTTCCTGCATTTTTACAGCCGGTCTATATTGCCACGGCTTTGTCTGTCGCAGTCTCCGATGCAGATCAAAAACAGGCGAATAAGTTGATGGGCATTGTCTTTATCGGGGTAGCTCTGGCTATGGTGACTACCGTTCCTTTTGCGACGTGGCTGGCCAGTGTATGGATATGGGAATCTTCATTCATCGTTCAGGGGATTGTGAGTACAGTAGCTTTAGCCGTGATCTATCTGTTACTTCCTCCAATGCCGGTACAGGAAAAGAAATCTTATAAAAGCCAGCTTACCATTCTGACTAAACCCACATTTGTCATCAGTACAGCCATGAATTTCTTCATGATCACTGCCTGGTTTTCTACCTACAGTTATTTTGCAGACTATCTGAATAAAGCCAAAGGAATGGATGGAACGATGGTTAGTTACATGCTTTTTCTGTTCGGAATTATTGGTGTGTTTTCAAACTGGATTGCGGGAAAAATGTTGAGCTGGAATGTCTCGAAAACGACCGCTCTGTTCCTTTCCGGGACTGTCATTATGCCGTTCTTACTGTATTTTTCCGGAGACAGTCTGTCTGCCAATATCATCAGTATTGCAGTTTGGGGTTTTCTGTATTCACCAAGTTTTCAGAATGCGTCCACCTACATGATTTCTTCCGTCCCGGATTCTCTTGAATTTGCCAATAGTTTAGCAACTTCTTTTGGAAACCTCGGAGTAACTCTGGGAACAACCTTGGGAGGATGGATGATTGTGGCTAAAGGAGCTTCATACAATCCGTGGATAGGCCTTGTATTTGGAACTT
Source organism: Chryseobacterium sp. OV279 (assembly GCF_900128945.1). Taxonomy (GTDB): domain Bacteria; phylum Bacteroidota; class Bacteroidia; order Flavobacteriales; family Weeksellaceae; genus Chryseobacterium. The sequence continues at coordinate 639,780 of NZ_FQUD01000003.1, forward strand.
TAGCATTTTTGATGATCGTCCTGAGAAGTATTTTGGAGAAAAGAGCTGCAAAGGAGAAGATCATTATTCCGTGTCCGTAATATATTGTAACAAATTTTGTTACATTGGCGAAAAGCAGTAATTTTGATGGATTAATAATTTCATCAAGAATTAAAACAAAAAAAATGAAAATAGAAATATGGTCGGATGTTATGTGTCCGTTCTGCTATATCGGAAAGAATAATTTTGAGCAGGCTCTTGAAAAACTGCCGTTTAAAGACGAAATCGAAGTAGAGTGGAAGAGCTTCCAGTTAGATCCTAGTTTAGATGCTTCAAAGCCTCAGAATACCGTTGAATATTTTAAAGAGAAAAAAGGTTTTCCTGCAGAACAGGCATCCCAGATGATTGGTCAGGTGGCTCAGATGGGGAAAAGTGCCGGAATTGATTTTAATTTTGAAAAAGCCTTGATCATCAATACATTCACAGAACACAAACTGCTTCATCTTGCTAAAAAATACGGTAAGTCCAATGAAATGGAAGAAGCTCTTTTCATTGCTCATTTTACCGACGGAAAAAATGTTGGGGATATAGAAGAACTTGTTTCTCTTGCTGAGAATTTAGGGATTGATAAGGATGAGGCGAGACAGGCTTTAACGTCCAATGAGTTTGATTCTGAAATTAACCAGGATATCCAGGAGGCTAAAAACAATGGTATTTCAAGCGTTCCTTTCTTTGTTCTGAATGGAAAATATGCTGTATCGGGAGCACAACCTGCTGAAGTTTTTGCAGATGCACTTCAACAGACATATAAAGAAACCGTAAGCCCGTTTAAAGATCTTTCAAAAGAAGGTGGTGCATCTTGTGATACGGATGGATGCAGTGTCTAATAATGTATGGAAGTCTGAAGCTGGAAGAGGGAAGTTATTGAGGTTCAAAATACAGAATGACAATACCGTTTTATTAAATTTTTAAGGTTAATTCCTTAAATCGCTAAAGTTGCCTGCCTGTTCCAACTTCCTGATTAGGTTAAATTTTTAACCACAAATAACACTAATAGATTCACGAATGTCACTATTGAATGTCAGCAACATTCGTGGAATTTGTGAAAAAGATTAGTGACATTAGTGTTTTCAATGAAAAATAATTTAGCATATTCAGTATAAAAACACCTCAAACCGGGGTGTTTTTTTTGTTCAGTACAGATTATAAAAAACAGGAAAAAGGTTCCCGTTTTAGCCGTTCAATGCTTATTTTTGTTTAAATATTTATGTTCAATGATAAAAATCAATACTGAAGCTCATTATCCGGTTTCTGAAACGCTGTTTGTCTTTGCTTTGGATTCGGAAGCTGGAAAGGCTTTTGAAGGAAAAAATAAACTGGTTACAGGAATAGGAAAAGTAAATGCTGCAATTGAACTGACCAGAGAAATTCATTTAAGAAAACCCAAACTGATCGTTAATCTGGGGTCTGCAGGAAGTAAAAGCTTCGGGAAAGGAGAAGTCGTTTGCTGTACAAAATTTATCCAGCGCGATATGGATGTGAGAGGTCTCGGCTTCAGTCTTTATGAAACTCCTTTATCCGGAATTCCGCCTGTTCTGGAATATGGCCTTCAGATGAATGGCCTGGAAGAAGGAATTTGCGGCAGCGGTGACAGTTTTGAGATGAATCATTCTGAAACGGAATATAATATTGTAGACATGGAAGCCTATCCGCTTGCACTCATTGCTAAGAAAGAGAACATCCCTTTCCTGTGCCTGAAATATATCTCCGACGATGCAGGAAGTGATGCCGCAGACGATTGGGCCATTCAGGTACATCTGGCTTCTGAAGCGTTTAAGAAAATATTATTTTAACAAAAAAGAAATATGGCATCTATTATCATTAATACAGCTTCACTTGAAGATTTGGAAACCATACAGAGTCTGGGTAGACAGACATTCTCCGAAACCTTTGCGGAAAGTAATTCCGAAGAGGCCATGAAAACGTATCTGGATGAAAGTTTCAGTACTGAAAAATTAAAATCAGAATTAGCCAATCCCGACTCTCATTTCTTTATTGCCTGGGAAGAGGACAATGCTGTTGGCTATCTAAAATTGAACTCCGGAGCGGCACAAACTGAACTGAAGAATGATGATACTTCTCTGGAAATAGAACGTATTTACGTCAAAAAAAGCCACCACGGACAGAAAGTAGGACAATTACTGTATGATAAAGCTTTAGAAAGCGCTCAAAGTCTTAGCAAAAATTATCTTTGGCTAGGGGTCTGGGAAAAGAACCTGAGAGCACTGAGCTTTTACAGAAAAAATGGTTTTGAGGAATTTGGAAGTCATACTTTCACATTGGGAAATGATGATCAGACCGATCTGATGATGAAGAAAATTTTAGATTAATAACCATCAGCTTTGAAAGAATTTTTAGAAGAAATCAATTCCTATTACCCATTATCAGCAGAAACAGTTGAGGCTCTGATCAATATCTGTACTGAAGAAAAATTCAGTAAAAATGATCTTCTTCAGGAAGCCGGAACTGCCGCGAGATATTATTACTTTATAAAATCTGGGCTGGTAGGGTATTATACTGTGGATGAACAGGGAGATTCTGTGTATAAAATTTTCTTTGAAGAAAAGAGTTTTGCAGCTTCTACTGCAGCTGTAATCAAGGATAAACCCAGTGATTTTAATATTGTTGCCCTGGAAGACTGTTCGGTGATCAAATATCCGGCAAAGGCTTTCAGAGAGCTGATCAACCGGTATCACGATTTGGCATTATTTCAAATCCATTATCTGGAAAAAAACTGGGTGGTAAAAAAAGAACCGCTGGAGATTTCTTTAAAACATGAAACAGCCAAACGGCGCTATTTACAGTTATTGCAGAATAAACATCTTCATGACCGTCTTAAACAGCATCATATCGCCTCTTATCTGGGCATAACACCCACCCAGCTGAGCCGCATAAAAAAAGAAATAAACTGACAAAAGCTTCAACATATGTTGAGGCTTTTTTATTTTATCGGCCGCATATTTGTACCGTAAATCAATAACAATGGTATGGTAGCCAGCCACAACGTGGCGATTTAGCCTTAGATAGGATGCAGTCCTATCAGATTTAAAATTATATCCTATGAAAAATATAGTAAGCATTATCTGTGTAATAACGGTATCTGCACAGCTTTCCGCACAGAAAATCATTCATAAAGAAGTGTTCAGTGCCAGAATGAATAAGAACATTAAAACCATTATCATCACACCGGATGTCCAGCAGGGCGCAACTTATCCATCGGTTTATATTCTTCACGGGTACAGCGGAAATCCCGACAGAACGATCAAACAGGATATTCCGGATCTGGTTCAGAAAGCACAGGAGTACAAGATGATCTATGTCTTGCCGGACGGAAATTTCAATTCATGGTACATAGACAGTCCGTTGATTAAGGATTCCCAGTACCAGACTTTTATCGGGCAGGAGCTTGTAGATTTTGTCAATAAAAACTATCCTGTGAAAAACGACAGAAAATTCCGTGGTATCCTGGGCTGGAGCATGGGAGGTTATGGAGCTGTGAACATTGGTACGACCTACAATAAAACATTTGGTGTCGTAGGAAGCTCTTGCGGCGCTCTGGATCTGGCTTCATTTGGAGAAGGGTACATGAAGTATCAGGTAGATAAAGTGGCGGGCCCTGTAATTTCGTTAAATCCTAAATTTCTTACGGATAATAAGGTGAAAACAATGGCTTCGGCAGATCAGCAGTACATCTTTGACTGCGGGACAGAAGATACCCAGATGATCGGCATGAACAGAAATTTTCATAAAAAGCTGACTGATCTTAAGATTCCACATCTTTATATTGAGTCCTTAGGAATCCATGATCCTAAATATTGGAGCAGATCTTTATCTGAGCAGCTGACTTTATTTGACCGATTTTTTAAGCCATAATTGAGTTTATATAAATTGCTGTATTTATCTTAATTATAGTGTTTTATGTTGTTTTATTTGAAGTTGAAATCCACGCTCCTAACCATGTCAAGGTTCAAAACCTTGACATGGCTAACAGGGTTCAAATCTTTAAACCATTAAGATGAATTAAGATGATAAGAATAGTTAAGAAAAATCAAATGATTTTTTTAAGCCATACCTTTAAAAGCGAAGCTCACCTTAATCATCTTAAAAACTTAAATGCTCTTAATGGTTTAAATATTTTTAAGGTTAAAAAAAATCCTTTTAAGCACAAAGCTTAAAAGGATCCATCATAATTATTATCAAATAAATATCTAATAGAACATTTTAAATGTTTTCGAAATTTTTACCCAAATGTTCTTCAATGACAAAGAACGGGTCTTCTGTAAGCGTGTGGGCTCTCATTTCCATCAGGCTCACTTTGCTCATCATACGAAGCATAATTCTTCTTTGGCATTCGTGTTCTACGCCGTTGATGTTTCTTACCCCGGCACGGAAAGCCGATCTTCCGTGGGCGCATAGATGGTTATTCACCAATATCACATCTCCGGCCTGTGGCGTGAAACCCGAATAGATCAGATCTCTTGCCTCTTCCCAGAATTCTGTCAGATGGCTGTGGGCATCGTCAGTCTGTTTAATACTTGGGTTGAATAGCTGTTCTGCAGCATCAAACCTCATAAAAGGCAGTTCATAATTACCATACAACACGGCATCCAGTTTCTCTTCTTCCTCCATACCGGTTTCTAAATTGGCATCTTTCGGTATTTTATACATACGCTCAAAAAGAGGTCTGAAATTTTCCCCGATAGCTCCGTGAGAGCGGATCGAATACAGGGTAGAAGGTACCTGCTCTTCATTACGGATATACATAAAGCTTAAAAAGTCTGCCTGGTGTTTCAGGAAGGCATCTTCCGTATGTACATAAAGGTCTGTTGCAGATCCCGATCCGGTCTGGGTTTCTCTCATTTTTTCGTCCGGGATGATGGCGTGCATTAAGCCTCCGCCTTTACGCTGAGAGTAGTATTGTACAGGTTTTGATGGAAGGGCTCCGTGAATCAAAGCACAGGCAAAACCATAGATATTGAATTTGGAATAATCCGCAGACTGCCAGTTCGGTGGTGTATTCCCGATACTTTCCTGATCAATATCCATTAATCCTCTGAATACCAGAGCTCCATATTGGTGTATTGAGAAGTCGCTGGCAAAGTCAGCGGCTATATGTAGAATTCTTTCCGGCAAGAAATAAGAGGCCAGTTGATGAACGTGGGTAATGAAGTCTCTATTTTCATAGCTGCCATACTTTCTCTGAAGATGCACTGCTGCATCTTGTATCATTCTTCTTTCCTGAGAGGTGATCTCAATGACTCTTGGAAGCAGTTTTACCGCAGTAATACTGTCGTTATCTAAAATTTCTAGCGAATTCATTAAAAAAATATTTGGTGTGTTAATATAATTTTTATATTTGTTTTTAATTATTCTAAATAACAATAGACGGTTCAAATTTAGGAATAATTTATCAATCACCAAAAAAAAACTTGAAAAAATGCTAAAAATAAAAACTTGACAATCAAGTATATACACCTATATACTACACAAGATTCACACTACTTATTGATTTTAAAAATCACCTTACAAATACCATATGAACAACAATCAAATGCCCGCCGGAGAGATCCTGGGTGCTTCCTTACCTCACATTTCGGGGAATTTTGGAAATATTTTTCATACTGACAATTATGATCATTACCGTTCCGCTGTCGAAGAAACTTTAGACCTTGTAGGAACTTTTCTTCACAGAAATGACAAACCCTTCAGCGGAATAGAAGCCAAAGAAATGAAAGGCATGGTACAGCAGATAGACCTTAATCAAAAACTATCTTCGTATCAGGAGCTACTTGAAGAGGTAGATACTATATATGTAAAGCATGCGACTGCTTTTCACCTTCCACAATACGTGGCACACCTTAACTGTCCTATCGTTATTCCTGCATTGGCAGGAGAGATCCTTGTAAGTGCCATCAATTCTTCACAGGATACGTACGACCAAAGTGCAGGAGGAACTTTCATGGAAAGAAAACTGATCGACTGGACCGCAGAGCAGTTAGGATATAATCCGGAAACCAGCGACGGTGTTTTCACAGCAGGCGGATCACAGAGCAATCTGATGGGGCTTGTGATGATGCGCGACTGCTTTTCCCAGAAAAGATACAACCATAATATTAAGCTGGATGGCCTTCCACAGGAAGCGGGCAGATTCAGAATTTTTGTTTCTGATAAATCTCACTTCAGCAACTTAAAGAACGCCTCTATCATGGGATTGGGCGAAAAATGTATCGTTAAAGTTCCTACAGACGAAAGATTCTGTATGGACATCGGTTTACTGAAGAAATACATTAAGAGAGAAGAGCAGATGGGAAATATTCCTGTCGGAATTGTGGCTACGGCCGGAACCACAGATTTCGGAAACGTAGATCCACTGGAAGATATTGCCAATGTTGCCGAGCAATACAATATCTGGATGCATGTAGATGCCGCTTACGGATGTGCTTTATTATTAAGCGAAAAGTACCGTCATCTTCTCAACGGTATCGAAAGAGCGGATTCTGTGACGATAGATTATCATAAATCTTTCTTCCAACCGATCAGCAGCAGTGCTTTCATCGTTAAAAACAAAAGGGAATTAAGAATCCTGAAACACCACGCAGACTATCTGAATCCTGCGGAAATGGATGAAGAGGAAATTCCTGCACAGATCAACAAATCCATTATCCAGAGTACACGTAGATTCGATGCTCTGAAACTGTGGTTTACTTTAAGAATGATGGGCAAAGAACAGCTCTCAGAATATACAGACACCGTGATAGACCTTACCAAAGACGTAGCGTCTATGATCACTGAAAACCCTCACTTCGAACTGCTTTCCGATACGGACCTGAGCGTTCTGGTTTTCCGTTATATCAGACCTGATATTGAAGACCTGAATGCTTTGAACCAGCATATCAAAATGAAGCTTTTCTACAGCGGGGAAATTCTGGTGGCTAGTACCAAAGTAGATGGGAATTTCTACCTGAAATTTACTTTCCTGAACCCTATCACTACGACAGAAGACGTTCACCAAATTTTAAATACAATACAATCGCATGGAGAAGACTTTGGTACAGCAAACTAAGCTTACGGAAAAAGCACAGGAAATCACGGTCAGAATCCTGCTCAACGGAATGCTTCGTGAGCTTGGAAACGGAAAATTTTATCAGGGCGTTCCGAAATATGATGCCCTTACGGCTCAGGCGCTGGAAAACAGTACCTATCCGCTTCATATAAGATTTGAATTAAAGAAAAGCGAGATCTTTTTATTCGCTCCGGTTTCTTACCGTTCTGAAAGTGCTTTCCACAATTATGGAATGCCTTTATGGGTGGTTGATCATAACAATCAGAAGGTTTATGAACCGGATGTTGATCAGCTTACTGAATTGGTATACCGCGAACTTTCTGAGCAGTTCAGTGAAAAAGGCCTTGAATTATTTACCAAAAGGATTCACAGCAGCCTAAGAAATCTGGAAATGATCATGGAAGAAGGTTTACAGGATCAGGATGCTTTGACATATTCTTTCCTGGAATCTGAACAACAGCTTCCTGTAGGACACAATCTTCATCCGTTTACAAAAGCGAGAATGGGATTCTCCCGAGCAGAACAGCTTCTTTATGGTCCGGAATTCAATAAGGGTATTAAGCTGGAGTATTTTCTGGTGCACAAAAGCTGTGTTCAGGAGCAGTCGGTTTTAGAGCAGCCTTACAATGAGTTTTTAAAGAGTATCGTTTCATTACCGGAAGATCTAGAAGCAAAATACCTTAAGGAAGGCGAAAAACTTTCTGATTTCTATACAGTTCCTTGCCATCCGTGGGAAGCTACTTATCTTTTGTCCATCGAAGAAGGGGCGGAAATGATCAAAGACCGTACTCTAATCCATATCGGGGCTTTTGGGCAAGAATTTTATTCAACCTCTTCCATCAGAAGTATGTACAGTCCTCAAATTCCGTGGATGCCTAAGTTTTCTTTAAATGTTCTTTTAACAGGATCGATACGGATCAATACGGAGAAAGATCTCAAAAGAGGTTATGCATCGGCTTTATGGAGAAAACATGCAGGAGCAGCGTTTGAAAAGGATTTCAACCAGTTTAAACTGCTTTTGGAACCTGTAACATTAGGCGTTTATCATCAGGATAAAAATATTGAAAGCCTTAATCTTCTGATTCGCGAAAATCCTTTCCAGCCGGAAGATAAAATCCTGCTTTTAGCAAGATTATGTCAGGACGAACCTGCAGACGGACAGAATTTTATCCAAAAGTTCTTTACAGATGTTTCTGAAAAACTGGGAACAAGTCCGGAAGAATCGGTGACGACTTGGTTTTCAAAATATATTCACCTGCTGATTGCTCCTTTAAACCATTTATACAGCCAATATGGCATGGCTCCTGAGGCGCATCAACAGAATCTTCTGATCCAACTGGATGATCAGTTGCTGCCAAAGACTCTTTTTGTAAGAGATGCACAGGGATATTTGTTAAGAGAAAGCGCAAGAGAACAGTATACGGAGCTTTCCAAAGCGTATCCTGAGATTGAAGATCTTTTCATCAGGGATGAACGTCTTTTAGATATTATATCTTACCATGTTCTGGTGAGTAATCTTTCAGCATTGGTGGCGTCATTAGGAAAGACTGGATGGGTGAAAGAAAGAACACTGATCAATATCCTGCACAGCGAATTTGCACAGGTTCATCAGGAAATGCCTTCAGATTTTACGCGTTATGCGCTTAATAACCGCCATTGGGGAACAAAAACCAACTTTAAGGCGGTTGCTAATGAAATTGATGGAATTACAAGCGCTGCAGCGATTTCTTACGCTAAAGTTCCCAATCTTCTTCACTATCATTACTTCTCAGATCAGCTGATCCATCCAAAAGGAAAAGAAGCTTTCTTCAAGCGTTATTTCCAGAAAGATGATGTTACGGTTACCATGAGACCTGTTGATCTTGATGAAGATCTTGAAATGCTTCATGAGTGGTTTAACCGTGAACACGCGATCAAAATCTGGCAGATGAACTGGCCGATTGACGAGCTGGAAACCTATTACCGTTTAATGCTGCCGGGTGATGAAGCACACAGCTACATTGTCATGAGCAATGGCGAACCTACATGTAATATTGAGGTGTATTGGCCATGCAGAGATATTGTCGGCGATTATTATGATGTAATGCCTACCGATTACGGAACCCACCAATTTATCGCACCAACAGACCCGAAGAAGAAATACGTTTCTCCTTCCACACAGTCTATGGTAGATTATGTATTCGCCCAGCCTGAGGTTGGAAAAATGGTAGGGGAAGGTTCAGTAGATTCTCTGGCTTCTATGATGAATAAAGCCCATGTAGGCTTCAAAGTAGATAAAGTTATAGAAATGCCTCATAAAAAAGCCAATCTTAATTTCTGCTACAGGGAATGGTACTGGGAAAAATTCCCGCAAAACAAAGATGTAGAATTCACCGTAAAAACCACTGAACATGAATAACGACACGATATATAACGTGATCGGAATAGGGATTGGTCCTTTTAATTTGGGACTTGCCGCTTTATCCAATCCGATTTCTGAATTAAAAACACTTTTCCTTGACCAGAGAGACGGTTTCGACTGGCATCCGGGATTAATGATCGACCACGTAACCCTACAAACACCTTTTCTGTGCGACTGCGTATCCATGGCAGATCCTACGAATCCATTAAGCCTTCTGAACTATCTGAAAGAAACGAACAGGCTGTACAAATTCTTTATCAGGGAAGATTTTTTCATTCCGCGTAAAGAATACAACCGTTACTGTCAATGGGTAGTCAGTCAGCTTCCACAGTGTCGTTTTTCAACACAGGTGGTTGATATTGTGTATGAAGACGGACTGTATTTAATCACAACCATTCATACCAAAACCAAGGAGACAGAGGTGTTCAGAACAGAAAGACTGATCCTGGGAACAGGAACACAGCCACACATTCCTTCGTTTATTCCGAAAGAGGATTCCCGTATTCTGCATACAAGCTCTTATCTGTACCGAAAGGAAGAACTTTTAGCTCAGGGTAAAAAAATTGCCGTGATCGGTTCAGGGCAGAGTGCAGCTGAGGTTTTCTATGATTTATTGCAAAGCCGTGATGAAAATACCCAATTGGGCTGGTATTCACGTCCGGACCGTTTCTTCCCGATGGAATATTCAAAGCTGACGCTGGAATTGACTTCTCCTGATTATGTAGATTATTTCTACAGCAGGGACGAAGCGGCGAGAAAATCAATATTAAGCAAGCAACAGGCCCAGTTCAAAGGAATCAATTACGACCTCATCAACCAGATCTATGATTTCATCTACGACCTGAATATTGATAACGCTGATCCAAACCTTACCATCATTCCAAACAGTCAGTTGGATAGAGTTGACAACAGCAATCCTGATCATTTAACTCTTGAGTTCACACAATTGGAACAAGAGGTTCCTTACGAACAGGAAGCTGATTATCTGGTGGTAGGAACAGGATACCGTTATCATGAACCTGCTTTCCTTAAAAATATTCAGTCCAGAATTAAAAGAGATTCCACAGGATTATTTGCGGTCAACAGGAATTATTCCATAGACCATAACGGCGGTGAAATCTATGTGCTTCATGCAGAAGTACATACCCACAGCTATATTTCTACCGATCTTGGAATGGCAGCCTACCGTAATTCCTATATCATCAATGACATTTTGGGAAGAGAACATTATAAAATCGAAAAGAAAATTGCTTTCCAGGATTTTGATGTAGAGAAACATGCTGCTGTATCAACTGTCAAAATATAACAGAACAATGAACACCCACTTAAAAAATAATACAATCAGCCAGGAAATCTGGCTACAGGCGAACAGAGATCTTATGGCCAAAACAATTGCAGAATTAATGCATGAAGAACGCCTGAAACCTGTTTCTGTTACTGAGGATGAAGCCGGATTTACGGTCTTCAAACTGGAAACGGGGATCGAAACTATAGAATACGTTTTCCGCGGACAGGAAAGAATGATGGACTACTGGCATATTGATACGGAAAGTATCGTGAAAATAGAGAATGGAGTACCCACCTCAGCGCTGAATATTCCACAGTTTTTCCTTGAAATGCAGGCCGTATTCGATTTAGATGCCAATACGCTGGCGCGATATACCGAAGAATTGCTTCATACGTTATACTGTGACGCATTAATTTTATCGAGAGGCGTTATGTCTTCAAAAGAATTAGCATCCAGTAATTATCAGACTGTAGAACATCAGATGACGGGCCATCCGTGGGTGATCGTTAACAAAAGCAGGTTAGGATTTTCTCCTACTGATCTTGAAACGTTTGCTCCGGAAGCGGGAGAGGATTTAAAAGTGTTGTGGCTGGCTGCTCATAAGGACAGATCAGCCTTCCAGTCGCTGGAGCATATAGATCAGGAAGGATTTTACCGTTCTGAAATTGGAGACGAATTGTATCAATCATTTCAACAAAGGCTGATCGATTCCGGAAAGTCTCCTGAAGATTATAATTTAATTCCCGTTCATCCATGGCAGTGGGAGCATAAACTGAAAATTCATTTTGCAGGCGATATCGCATCCGGTATTTTAATTCTATTAGGAGAAGGAAATGATGTGTATAGCCCGCAACAGAGTATCAGAACTTTGTTTAATACAGATCATCCTGAAAAAAGATATCTGAAAACGGCTGTTTCTATTTTAAGTACAGGAAATATCAGAGGACTGTCGCCTAAGCAGATGAAAATTGCGCCTTCCATTACAGATTGGGTGAAAGGACTGATCAAAGGCGATGCTTATCTTGAAACAAAAGGAACCATATTTTTAGGAGAAGAAGCTTCTATTGCTTACCTGCATCCTCAATACAGTGCTATTGCCGGTGTTCCTTATCAATACAATGAATTTCTTGGGGCTTTATGGCGCGAAAGTGCTTCCAACTATTTACACGAAGACGAAGAAATGTTTACCATGGCTTCCCTGCTTTTTGTAGATCAGAATGGAGTTCCATTGGTACAGGCTTTTGCAGAGCAGGCTGGCATCAGTATTCAGCAGTGGATTACAGATTATCTGGATGCCTATCTTACGCCATTGCTTCACATTTATTACACCCATTCTCTTTGTGTAACCCCTCACGGAGAAAACATCATGGTGGTATTGAAAAACGGAGTGCCACAGAGAATTGTCATCAAAGATTTTGTGGATGATATTGTCCTGACTGCAGAAGCAAGGGAGAAACTTCCTGATCATCTGGCAGACGGACTGATCCAGTCTTCCAACAAGGAAAATGTTCCGTTGTCTATTCTCTTGGGTGTTTTTGATGCGTTCTTCAGATATTTATCCAATGTTCTGCATACGCATTCCAATTTTGAGGAAGAAACCTTCTGGACACTTGTTCACGACTGTATAGAGAACTACAAAAATCATAATCCTCATCTGAATGAGCGTTATGAAAAATATGACCTGTATGTCCCTACATTCAAAAGGTTCTACATCAACAGTCTTCGTTTAAAAAACAACGGTTACAGTGAAAATAAAGCATTTGCTATTCCAAAGAAAGACGGTGCACTGCCGAATCCTTTGTATCAGATTGCGAATAAAAACTCTGTAGCGACCGTATGAGAAAGTTTCTGCATCTTGTAAAAGAAGGCTCTGTATTTGCGTACGGAGCTTTAGCGGGAAAAAAAGTAGAACTTACCTCAGGGAGTATCAACCGTTCTATCTTCAGCCTTGCCATTCCGATGGTGATGGAGCTTGTGATGGAATCTGTTTTTGTCAGTATCAATCTTTTAATTATTGCAAGATTGGGAGATAAGGTCCTTGGACTCGTGGGAATTGCAGATAACTATATCAATTTTGCCAATGCGATTGCCATTGGTTTGGGTATCGCTGCTGCAACACTGACAGCCAGGAGAGCCGGAGAAAAAGACCAGGAAGGGATGAGCCGGACAGCACATTATATCATATTGCTGGCCTCTGCTTTTGCACTACTGATTGGTGGTCTGTCATTCCTTTTCGCTGGCGAGATCATCAGTTTCCTTGGATTCAATACTGGGATTGTAGATAACGGACTTCCTTTTTCCAAACTGGTCTTTCTGAGCATTGGTCTGGTGATTCTGCGTCTGTCTATCAATGGTCTTTTCAGAGGAGCAGGGGATGCGGATCTGGCGATGAAGTCGCTTTGGCTTTGTCATATCTCCAGTATGGTCTTTGCCGTGATTCTTGTTTTCGGACTTGGTTTTATTCCCGCTTACGGATTGATGGGACTGGCTTATGCTACCATATTATCCCGGTTACTGGCGGTTTTATATCAGTTCTTTATTCTTCTTACACGCAAGACCAGTGTGAATATCCTGGTCAAGTTTCATCTTGATCTGCCTTTAATTAAGAAAATACTGAAAATTACTTTTGGAGGACTGGTTCAGTATATTATTCCTGCTTCAAGCTGGCTGATTATGGTTAAAATCATCGCCACCTTCGGAACTACGGCTCTTGCAGGATACATTATTGCGCAGAGAATTGCTTCTGTGGCCACGATGCCTGCGTGGGGAATAGGAAATGCTGCAGGCGTTCTTACAGGACAGAATTTAGGAGCCGGAAATCCGGACCGCGCTGAGAAAACGGTATGGAGAGCCGGAGGAATCAATATGACCTATCTGATAGCCGTCGCTATATTCTGGCAGTTTGCTGCGGAATATGTGGTAACGTTCTTCACCAAGGAGGCTGAGGTAGCGCGATATGCCGTACAGTACATCCATGTGGTGTCTATGGCTTATCTCTTACTCGGTTTTACAATGGTGATCAGCCGTGCGCTTAATGCGGCCGGCAATATAATGCAGGTAACCCTGCTGTACATGATCATGTTCTATGTGATTCAGCTTCCTCTAGCTTACCTGCTTGGGGTAAGACTTCAATGGGAACTGAAAGGAATATTCACCGCTATTGTTTCTTCGGAAATCGTACTGGCTGTACTGTTCCTCATGATCTTCAAAAATGGTAAATGGAAAACTATAAAAATTTAAAATGCACACAACAGACGAATTTTATGAAATTATCGCATCAGCAATCGCTGTGAAAAAAGAAATAGTAGACGAAAACCTTACGTATCAGGAGATTCCTGAGTGGGACTCTATGTCGCATCTGCTTATTGTAGAAGCGTTGGAGCAGTTCTACCGTGTCAAGTTTGACTTTAACGATATCCTTGAAATGGGAACCGTCGGAAAGATCCGCGAAAAAATGAAAAAATACGATGTACTCGTAGAAAACTAAGTATATGAAAATTTTAGAAAATGTAATTGCCAACAAGAACTTGTTGTTTACAGATGCTTCCACCGATGCTTCCACGCCGGTTGGAACCCTGTACCGTTCTTTAGGCCTCAATCCTGTAGAAAAAGGATTGATCTTTTTGTACAATGACAATCAGGTGCCCAGTATTGAAGTACTCCTCAATTTCTATGGAACCGCGCATGCCATTGCTGTTTTGGGACAGAAACTGCATCCTGAATTTAAAGAACGTCTGGAAGCAGAATACCGTCCCAAATATATCTTTGATCCTTCAAGAGATGAGGTTCAGGGATATTCATTGAAGGAGTTTTCGGAAACGGTGAAAATCTTTGCTAAGGAAGATTACCAGCCGGAAGTGACGATTCACCCCGATATAAAGATCCTTTTAAGTACTTCCGGAACTACCGGAGTTCCAAAACTGGTGAAACTTTCGGATGAAAACCTTTATCAGAATGCCGTGAGCATCCTTCAATACATGCCTATCCTGGAATCTGATGTAGTTCCGCTCAACGTACCGATTAATTTCGTGTACGGTTTTTCTATTTTTACCACCAACTGTATGCGTGCGGGAAGAATAGTCTGTACGGACAAAGACATCATGCAGAAAGCATTCTGGGACGAAATGGAAGAGTACGGTTACAGCACGCTGGGAGGCGTTCCTTATCTGTATGAAAACCTGAACAGAATCGGATTCTTCAGAAAAGACAGCACCAGCCTGAGATACATGACTCATACAGGAGGGGTGATCAATGCTGAGTTGAGAAAAACCATCTTCAATTACTGCCTTGAGTTTGAAAAGCAATTCTTTGCTCAATACGGACAGACCGAAGCAGGCGGAAGAATGGCTTATCTTACCACAGACGGACTTCTTGAAGAGGAAACGTCTATTGGTACTCCTATACACGGAGGAAGCTTCCAGATTGATGAAGAAACAGATGAACTCCTATTTTTACATTCAAGTATCAGCGGAGGTTATGCCAACAAGCTTGAAGATCTGTCTACCTACGACCAGCCTAAACTTCTTCATACAGGAGACACAGGCAGAAGAGGGCAGAACGGACTGTATTACATCACAGGAAGAATCAAACGCATCATGAAGCTTTTCGGGATCCGTCTTAACCTGGATGAGGTAGAGTTTATCCTTAAGAATGAACTGGAAGGGAATACAGTGGTTTGTCTGAACGGCAATGACAAAAAAATCATCGTTCTGTATGACAACATCGAAATTGATCCCCAGACTATTAAAGAAACCATTAAAAATAAGCTGCGCATCAATCCGCAGTATGTACACACCGAGCACATCGAATCATTTCCATTATCACAAAACGGCAAAATCAACTATCCCCTGTTACAAAACTTACAGCATGAAAATATTTAAAACCCCTATATTACTTTTATTTCTTGTCGGTCTTCCATTATTTGTTTCTGCCCAGCAGAGTGAACGCGTTAACGGAAAGATCATGCTGTCTGAAAAAGTGCCCGTGAAGAATGCACTTTTAAGATTAGTTAATACACCGTATCAGGCTAAGACCAACAGTTTAGGAGAATATTACTTTGATAATGTGCCACCGGGAGAATATACGCTTCAGGTGGTTTTAAATGATATTGAATTGATGCGTGAGCAGATCCGTATTGAAAAAGATGTCTTTGAAATTCCGGTAATTTATCCGGAAGCAGAAAACAATGTGATCGAAGGAATTACAGTATACGCTTTCAGCAGAAATAAATTTCTGGACAGAGACAGTACTTCAATTTCTAAAATGCCTTTGAGAAACATTGAAAACCCACAAATGTACACAAGCATCAATCAGCAGATCCTGAAAGAGCAGTTGGTGTATGATATGTCAGATGCTTTAAAAAACGTTCCGGGTATTGTAAAAATGCAGGGAAGTGCGGGTAGAGCGGGAGACGGAAGTTTCTACTACAATTTAAGAGGTTTTCCTACCAGGGTTTCTATGGTAGATGGTGTTCCTGCGACCACCAACTCAGAAATTGATCCAGCGGATATTGAACGTATCGACGTAATCAAAGGACCTTCCGGAACTTTATATGGTGGTGCGGTTAATTCTTTTGGAGGATTAATTAATGTAGTGACGAAAAAGCCGAAAGATTATTTCGGCGGAGAAGCTTCTTATCTTTTGGGAAGTTATAACCTGAACCGTGTGACTGCTGATGTATATGGCCCAATCACGGAGTCAAGGAAGACATTATTCCGTTTGAATGCAGCCTATCAGTACCAGAACGGGTTCAGAGATTCTGAGTTTAGAAAATCCATGTTTGTGGCGCCTACATTCAGCTATCAGGTGAATGACCGGTTAAAGTTTAATTTGGGTGCTCAGATTTACACCTATGAAGGAACGAATACACCGATCATCTTTTTACCGAGAACCAGACCATTCATCGCAACCACTCCGGATGAGCTTGGATACGATTGGAAAAGATCTTATTCCAATAATGATATGAGCTTAAAGGCGCCTTCCATCAATGTAAAAGCTGAGGTTAATTACAAAATTTCAGATCAGTGGAGTTCTCAGACTTTGATCTCAAGAAATTACAGAAAAACGGAAGGATTATACCAGTATCAGTTCATGAGAGGAAATACGGACAATCTTTTAGAACGTAATGTCCAGTGGCAGAATGGCGAAGGAGCGTCTACCAGCGTTCAGCAGAACTTTAACGGAGAATTCAAAATAGGAAAAATCAAAAATAAGGTTCTTGTAGGATTGGATTATTTAAACCAGTCTGTGAATAATAACCTTTCTCCCATTGTTGTATTTGATTACATTGATCCCAGAAATCCTACAGCGCCGATAGCTCCGCCGATAACAGGTACATATGGTAATATAACCAGAGATTTGGCGTTACAGAAAATTCAGACTTCTACAGCACCTTTAGTACGAAATACGGCATCAAGTAATATTTATGGCGCTTATATTTCCGATGCGGTATATATTACAGACCGTTTGGTTACTTTGTTGAGTTTACGTTTTGATCATTATGAAAGCAAAGGACAGCTTGACTTGGTTAAGAATTCTAATTCGGGGCCATTCAATCAGAATGCGTTGTCTCCAAAATTTGGTTTATCTTATCAGATCATTAAAGAGCGTTTGTCAGCATACGCTAACTACATGAATGGTTTCAGTAATTTAGCTCCGGTTGCACAGCCACTTGCAGACTACAGTGGAGATTTCAAACCGCAGAGGTCTAATCAGTGGGAAGTAGGATTCAAAGGAAACCTTTGGAGAAATAGAGTGAATTTCACAGTAGGATATTACGACATTCTCGTCAACAATATGTTAAGAGCAGATATTGTGAATCGTGGCGGAACAAACTATAATGTGACCATCCAGGACGGAGAACAGAGAAGTAAAGGGATTGAAATTGAAACCATCTTAAATCCTATTCAGGGTCTGAATATTATGGCAGGATATTCTTATAACGACAGTAAGTTTGTAAAAGCTGCTGCCAATGTAGATGGCCGTCGTCCGTCTTCTTCGGGTCCGGCTAATGTATTCAATTCATGGGTAAGCTATATATTGCCAATCCAGGGACTTTCAGGTCTGGGATTAGGTTTTGGTGTGAACCGGGTGGGTGAGCAGATTAGTGTAGACAACTCGGCTACCGGGCAGTTTATATTCCCGGCTTATACTTTAGTGAATGCTTCCGTATCTCTTGAAAAAGAAAGATACAGACTAGGATTTAAAATGAATAATTTAGGAAATGCGCAGTATTTCGCAGGGCAGGGTGTTATAGTTGCCCAAATGCCTCGTAACTTTGTGGCAGAGGTTACTCTTAAGTTTTAATATGAATTCTATACTCAGAAAGACAGCATATCAATTACATCTATGGCTCGGACTCACGTCCGGGCTTATAGTTGTCATAATGGCGGTGACAGGATGTATTCTCGCTTTTGAAAAAGAACTGAAACATGCCATACACCCGGAGAAATATTTCGTCAAAACGATAAAAAAAGAAAAGTTACAATTTTCCGATCTTAAGCTAAAAGCTGAGCAGGCACTTCCGGACAGTTTAAAGGTAAGCAGGGTAGAAATATCCTCAGATCCATCCAGAAGCTATGCGTTCCGGTCTTTGAAAATGGATAAAGAGGCTTTGACGTATTGGGGTTCTTATATTCACTATTACAGAGTGTATGTAGATCCTTATACTGGACAGGTTCTTGAAGTGGAAAATGCCAAAAATGATTTTTTTGAAATCGTCATGGATCTTCACCGACGGCTTTTATTAGGGGAGAAAATTGGTAAAACCATTACCGGATATTCTACACTGATATTGGCGATCATGCTTTTTTCAGGATTGGTGATCTGGTTTCCCCGTAAAATGAATAAAAAGGCGGTCAAAGGAATGTTTACGATCAAAACATCAGCCAAATGGAAAAGGGTTAATTATGATATGCACAATGTCCTGGGATTTTATGCAGTCATTCCTTTATGCCTTATTTCATACGCTGCTTTGATATGGAATTTTGAAGATGTTGATCAATGGGTCAAAAAAACACTGAACGGAAAAACGAAAACCGAACAGAAGGCTAAAAGTACCATTCCTGCCGAAGAATCTTCAGACAAGAAAAACATCTTGAATATGGTTGGAAACAGGGTAGAACAGAGCCTCGCAGATAAGAAATCTGCACTCATCAGCTTTCCGAAGACAGAAGAAGGAACTTATTATGCTGAGGTAACGTATGGAAATAAGCAGTACCAGAATGAGCAGTTTAGTTTTGATCAATACTCAGGAAAAATCTTAAAACATCAATCCTACAAAGACAAAAGCATTGGCAATGGAACTGCGTTAAGAGAAAGAAATTATGACCTTCATACAGGAAGTATCTTTGGAATGACAGGCAGGATTTTATATCTTTTTGCAGGTTTGATTGCCGCTTCACTTCCTATCACAGGGTTCATTATTTATATCAACAGAAAAAAGAAGAAACCAAAGAAAAAGAAAGTTAAGGTATTAGTCCCTACAAATTAAAAAAACAAAAAAAATAGATAAGTGTAACCTAACCGTTGCACTTTTTTTCATCTAAGATCTTCCAGAATTCACAAAATCATAAACCCAAAAAAGGCAAACATCTGTGAAAATCTGTGTCATCTGTGGTTAATTCAAAAAAAAACAAATCATTTTTACAATCATTTTCTCGCATGATCAGAAAGAATCTCAATACTCTTCTCCATTTCCTCAAAGTTAAGATTTCCAAATCCCAGCCTCATTGCGGTAAGATCTTTTGTCTGGTAAAGCAGTGTTTTAGGGATAAACAGATTATTTTGTGCACAATTCCGGCTTAGCTGCATCAGATTGACAGGAACTTTCCATTCCAGCCAGAAAGCAAGACCTCCCGAAGGTTTTTGAAACTGAATAAATTCATCTAAATTTTCTTTAAGCAGTTGTGCAAAATGGTCACGTCTTTCCTGGTACACCTTTAAAGATTTTTTCAGATAACGATGTATTTCCCCTTCCTCAATCATTTCACCCAAAGCTCTTTCCATTAGAATATCACCCTGACGGTCTATGATTCCAAGGTATTTTCTCATCTCAACCATCAGATTTTCCGGAGCGACAATAAACCCGGTCCTGAATCCCGGAGCCAATGACTTTCCAAAAGATCCTATATAAATCACCATCCCTTTAGTATCTGCACTTGCTAATGGGAGAATGGGGCTTTTGTCATAATGAAACTCATAATCGTAATCATCTTCAAGGATGATAAAACCGTACTCGTGGGCAAGATCCAGCAATTCAAGCCTGCGCTGGGCACTTAAAGCAACGGTAGTCGGATAGTGGTGGTGCGGCGTGAGATAAAGCATCCGAATTTTCTGCTTTTTACAGGCTTCCCGGACATGTTCAACGATAATTCCTTCCTCATCTATCGGCAGAGAGAGAATATTCACACCTGCTTTCTGGAAAATCATATTGACGGAAAAATAGCTTAAAGCGCCTACTAATACAGTGTCTCCTGCAGAAAGGAGAATTTCGGAAACGATATAAATACTCATTTCCGTGCTTCGGGTAATGAGAAGATTGTTCTTTGAAATAGGTAAGCCTCGGGACAGATTAAGGTAATGAGATAAATGTTCTTTAAAAAACTCACTTCCGTCGTGATTGTAGTGTCCCAACATTTTCTGGTTGGATTTTCTTCTAAGAATAGAACTGTAAAACCTGGAATGCTGCCCGATCTGGGTCAGTCTGATATCCGGAACACCATCATTAAAAACATACTGGCAGTCTGAATGTTCAAATGGATTATCCAAAATATTGGAAGTTTTGAATGAAAAACCTGTCGTCTCAGGATAATTCTGAAGGTTATCCTTTTCAAAATCTTTAACCTTTACGGGCTTTTCCTGATTTTCTCCAATGATGAACGTTCCTTTATTCGGAAGGCTTTCTACCCAGCCCTGTGCCGATAATTCGTCATAAACAGCCACAGCAGTATTCCGGTGGATTTCCAGAACTTCACTGAAGGCTCTGGTTCCCGGAAGTTTGGTGCCATAGGGCAGAAAACCTCGCTGAATAGCATTGATCAATTGATTGGCGATCTGCATATAGATTGAAGTCTCTGAATTTCTGTCAATTTCTATAAAACTTTCGTAAGGAATCTTAACCGGACTATCCATAATCTTAAAACTGGCACCTTTTAACGGTCCGGCAATATACTAATTTTGGTTCAAAATAAAAATCTATGGAATTTCATCAACTGCTTGAAAAAATCGTCCAGGACGGCGGAACTCACGCCAAATGGCTGAACACCCTTTCGTTCATGGAAAATGCCGGTGCCAGAAAGATCTCCAAAAGTGAGCATCCGGTTTCTGTCACGCTGATCCAGCTGAAACACGCTGCTGAAGAGCATCGTCACGCTTATTATCTAAAAAAACAGATTTTAAAGATAGATCCCGAATTGTGTAAAACCTATGAAGCAAACGAACTTCTGGCTCCGGTCGCTACCCGACAGTATCTTCATTCGCTGGATGTAAAAGCCTGTAGATACCTTCAGACTGTATTTACCCTGAATAAAGAAGAATTGAAATATGTAGCTTACCTTTTTGTGACGTATGCTATTGAAGTCCGTGCCGATAAACTGTACCCGGTATATCAGGATATTCTGACCAGTGAATCTTCAAGAATTATGGTGAAATCTATTATTCTGGAAGAGGAAGGACATCTTGAGGAAATGATCAATCAGTTAAATGAATTTTCCGCTGACTGGCAGCAACATGCAGAAAAAATTCTTACTATAGAAAAAGAACTGCATGATCAGTGGATCAATGCCATCGCAGAGGAAGTTTCAGAGTTAGATTATGCTTAAAAAATTTCAGGAAGCGCTTGACAAAAGAAAAGAAGCGGGCATATTAAGAACTTTAAAACCAAAATCAGAAGGGATTGATTTTTATTCCAATGACTATCTTGGATTGGCCGGAAATAAAGAACTTCAGGCACAACTGCTTCAGAAGGTTCAGGAAAATCCGAAACTTCTTTTAGGAAGCTCCGGTTCAAGGTTGATCAGTGGAAACAGCAATATAACTGATGAAACAGAAGAGTACGTTGCTGAACAGCATCAATATCCTGCAGCTCTGCTTTTTTCTTCCGGTTACAATGCGAATCTGGCTTTATTTTCCACACTGCCTGACCGTCATGACACGATTATTGTTGATGAGCAGATCCACCGTTCTGTTCATGATGCGTGCAGGATGTCTCATGCCCGGAAATTAAAATTCCGTCACAATGATCTGCAAGATTTGGAAAGTATCCTGAAAAAGCAGACCGGACCCTGTTTTATTGCTATAGAAAGCCTTTATTCCATGGATGGAGATCTGACACCTATTCAGGAAATTGCAGCTTTAGCAAAAAGATATCATGCCGCACTGATTGTAGATGAAGCCCATGCTTTCGGAGTTTTCGGATATGGTTTGATTGAAAAATACCAATTGCAAAAGGATGTTTTTGCAGCTGTAGTAACCTATGGGAAAGCTTTAGGGGCACATGGCGCGGCTATTCTTTGTGATAAAACCGTAAAATCCTATTTAGTGAATTTTGCCTCTCCCTTCATCTATACTACAGCAGCTCAGGATTTTTTATGGATGGCTATTAAAACCGGATATGAATTTTTAAAACATAAACCGGAACTGCCAGAAAAGCTTCATCAAAACATTGAAATTTTCAGAAATCAAAATATAGAAACACCATCTTCGGAATTGAGTCCGATACAAGCTGTACTAATTCCTGATAACCATCAATTAAGAAGTCTGCAGAAAACATTATCTGACAGTAATTTCTTAACCTATGCCGTCTACAGTCCCACTGTAAAAGCAGGAACTGAAAGACTCAGAATATGCCTCCACAGCTTCAATACTGAAAAAGAAATTATAGAACTCACAGGACTCATCAAAGCATTCCTTTAAACAAAACAAAAATTAATATTTAAACCTAAATCCCGAATCACGCATCTCGAAACCCGCATGACCCAACTATTCATCACCGGCATAGGCACTGAAGTAGGAAAAACAATTTGCTCTGCCGTTCTAACACAATATTTTAAAGCCGATTACTGGAAACCCGTACAATCCGGAGATCTGGACTGTTCGGACAGTCATAAAATAGAATCATGGACAGAAAATACAGTCTGCCATCCGGAAACTTACCGTTTTAAGCTGGCTGCATCACCGCATCAGTCGGCACGGGAAGAAAATGTGCAGATTGATCTTGACCAGTTTCATCTGCCTGAAACACAGAACAGTTTTATTGTAGAAGGAGCCGGAGGGCTTATGGTCCCGCTTACAGATAATATTTTCATGATCGATCTTATAGAAAAACTGGATCTTCCGGTGGCATTGGTGGTGAGGAATTATTTAGGATGTATTAATCACACTTTGCTTTCCATCATGGCATTAGAACAGAAAAAACTCAAACTGGAATATCTGATCCTCAACGGAGTTTTCCCTCCGGATACCGAAAGAGTGATCTGCAACTTTATTAAAAGGGAAACCAGAATTATTCGTATTCCTGAAATTAACCAACCCACAAAAGATAGTATTAAAACTGCCGCAGAACAATTAACAAAAACAAAATTATGATAATGGACCAAAAAACAACCGTAAGAAACAACTGGACAAAAGAAGAAATAGAAGAAATTTACCACCAGCCTTTGCTGGAACTGATTTATAAGGCATCCACCGTTCACCGTGAATGGCATGATCCGACCGAAGTACAGATCTCCACCTTATTATCCATCAAAACAGGAGGATGTCCTGAAGACTGTTCCTACTGTGGTCAGGCGGCGCGTTACCATACCAATATTAAAGTGCAGGCATTGCTTCCGACAGAAACCGTTATTGCTCACGCTCAAAAAGCCAAAGACAGCGGTTCATCCCGTTTCTGTATGGCTGCAGCATGGCGTGAAGTCCGAAATAACCGAGATTTTGACCGGGTAATCGATATGGTAAAAGGAGTGAATGAGCTTGGACTTGAAGTGTGCTGTACTTTAGGAATGCTTACCGAAGAGCAGGCTATCCGTCTTCAGGAAGCAGGTTTGTACGCTTACAACCACAATCTGGATACTTCTGAGCAGTATTATGAAGAAATTATTTCAACCAGAACTTTTGATAACAGGATTAATACGATCAATAACGTAAGAAATGCAGGAATAACGGTATGTTCCGGAGGAATTATTGGACTTGGAGAAACGCATAGAGACCGGATTTCAATGCTTTTAACTTTAGCTACCATGCCAAAACACCCGGAATCAGTTCCCATCAATGCTTTAGCCAGAGTGGCAGGTACACCGCTTGAAGACAACGAGAAAGTAGACACCTGGGAAATGGTCAGAATGATCGCTACCGCAAGAATTGTTATGCCTGCATCCATGGTGAGATTAAGCGCAGGACGTATTGAAATGAATGAAACAGAACAAGCCTGGTGCTTTATGGCCGGAGCCAATTCCATATTTACGGGAGAAAGAGAAACCCTATTGGTAACGCCAAATCCGGGAGTTTCCGAAGATATGCAGATGCTGGAAAAACTGGGGCTGAAACCGATGAAGATGAAAGAAAAGAGTTGTTGTTAACGAGGTTCGGGATACGGGGTTTGGGTTTATACTGTAAATTAATGGTTGACCTGTAGAACTACCATCTTCTAACTTCTAATTTCTAACTTCTAATTCAAAAAAAAATGAATACAGTAATACAATCACTACAGTCAAGAGATAAAGCCGTCAACTGGCATCCTTACACGCAGATGAAAACAGCTGGTGATGCAGTGCCTATCGTAAATGGAAAAGGAGTTTATTTATATGATGAGAATGGGAAAAAGTATATTGATGCTGTTTCATCCTGGTGGGTAACATTGCACGGTCATGCTCATCCTTATATTGCAGAACGTGTTTTTCAGCAGCTGAATACTCTGGAACAGGTTATTTTTGCAGGTTTTACGCATGAACCGGCTGTTCAGTTGTCCGAAAATTTATTACAAATCCTTCCTGAAAATCAGAAAAAAGTTTTTTATTCTGATAATGGCTCAACGGCGGTGGAAGCGGCGCTGAAGATGTGTATTCAGTATGCCTATAACTCAGGGAAAGAAAAAACCAAGATTCTTGCTTTTAAAAATGCATATCACGGTGATACGTTCGGGGCGATGTCCGTAAGTGGAAGAAGTGTCTGGACAAAGCCTTTCGGAAGTATGCTGTTTGAGGTCGTATTTATTGATACACCCAACGCGGAAAACCTGGAAAGTTTGAAAATTCAGATTAGAGATCTGGCGGAAGAAACAGCCTGTTTTATCTATGAGCCATTGGTACAGGGTGCTGCAGGAATGCTGATGTACGAAGCCAAACACCTGGATGAACTGATGAAGTTTTGTAGAGCTGAAGAAATTCTGATGATTCAGGACGAAGTATTCACAGGTTTTGGAAGAACAGGAAAGCTCTTTGCCGCTAACCATCTGACGGAAATGCCAGATATTATGTGCTTTTCAAAAGGCCTTACCGGCGGAACGATGCCTATGGGAATTACGACGTGTTCACAGGAGATTTTCAATGCTTTTTTATCTGATGATAAGTATAAAACGTTGTTTCACGGGCATTCTTTTACGGCGAATCCTTTAGCATGTACGGCGGCACTGGCCAGCATGGAACTTTTATTACAGGAAGAAACGTTATCGGCCATTGACCGTATCAGCAGACAACATTCAGATTTTTCCAAAGTTCTCTCAAAGCATCCGGATGTTGAAAATGTACGACAGACCGGAACTATTCTGGCTTTTGAGTATAAAACTGATCAAAATACATCTTATTTTAATCAAATTGGAAAGGTTTTGTATGATGAATTTTTGAAACGTGGAATCATTATGCGTCCGCTGGGGAATGTCATGTATTTGGTTCCGCCGTATTGCATTACGTCAGAGGAACTGGATTTTATTTATCAGAATATACTGGAAGTGTTGGATACTTTTAAGAATCCAGATCCTTGCCCCACTGATGCAGCTGATCGAGAATAGGACCTAATTTCCGGGCTTTATCCGTCAATTTATAATATACTTCTGGAGGGAAATTGTAGACTTCAATCCGTTGAATCATATGATTTTCCTCCATTTGTTTCAGCTGTTCCGATAGCACTTTCTTTGAAACCCGGGGCATTTTACGCCACAATTCTACAAAACGAACCTGCTCTTCCTCAAAAAGATTCTGAAGGATTAATGGTTTCCATTTTCCGGAAAGAATATCCAGGCTTCGTCTGAGCCCGCAGTTTTTAAATTCTTCAAAATTCATAGATCCTTTTATATAAGTGGTGAACCTTTTGGTAACCGTCTATTATCCAGCCTTGATTTAACCTAGTTTTGCAGGACAAAATTAAACAAAATGAAACTGGAATTATGGCGCAATGCCACATTATTGATCCAAATCGGAGGAAAAAATATTTTAATTGATCCCATGCTTGGAGCAAAAAGTTCTCTGGGAAAATTGCCGATGACGGATAACGAATTATTGAATCCATTAGTTGATCTTCCATTCAGTGAAGAGGAATTGAAAGATAAGCTGTCAAAAATTGATGCTATAGCGGTAACTCACCTTCATCCCGATCACTGGGACGGAAAAGCGATTGAACTTTTAAACAAAGATATTCCCGTGATTTGTCCTGAAGTGATTGCAGAACAGATTGCGCAGTCAGGTTTTAAAAATATAATTTCCATTAAAGACAGCATCATCTGGGAAAATATCAATATTTCCATTACGCAGGGACAGCACGGAACCGGAGAAATAGGAGAGAAGATGGGAGAAGTCAATGGTTTTGTCTTTAAAGCGGAAGAAAAAACGCTTTACATCGTTGGCGACAGTATCTGGTATGAAGGAATTGCCACAGAAATTGATACACACAGACCTCATCATATTGTAGTTGCAGGCGGTGCAGCCACTTTTGTCATGGGAGATCCTATTATTATGACCAGCCGGGACATCATTAAACTGTGCGAATATATTCCGGAGGCGACCGTTTTGGTAACTCATCTTGAGGCGGTAAGTCACTGTAAAGAAGACCGGAAATTTATTCAGGATAAAATCATAGAAAGCGGATTGCAGGACCGATGTTTTGTTTTGCAGGATGGTGAAGAATATTCTTTTGAGTAATCTTACCAAATCCGAATTTAATGCCTGTAATATTCATAATTTAGCCTATTAAAATTTTGACAAAATGATTCTTGAAACAGAAAGACTGCTTCTCAGAGATCTTGATATGAATAATAAGGAAGCCATTTTCGGGTACCGTTCAGATGGGGAAACCAATCAATTTCAAAGCTGGATTCCCAAAACACTGGAAGAAGTGGAAGCATTCATCATCAGAAATTCCAAAGAATTCAATCTGCCTGAGACATGGTATCAGCTTTTGATTACAGATAAGCTGACGAAAGAAGTCATCGGTGATGTAGGCGTTCATTTTATAGACAGTGATCAGGTGGAATTTGGAATTACACTGAGCAAAAAGTATCATCACAAAGGATATGCTTCCGAAGCATTGAAAGGATTGATTAACCTCATGTTTAAAGATTTGAGGAAACACAGGATCATCACTTCCATTGATCCTGATAATACCAGTTCAATGCAGCTGATGGAACGTCTTGGTTTCAGAAAGGAAGGACACTTCATTAAAAGTCTGCACATCAACGGTGTTTGGGTAGATGATGTGATTTATGCGATTCTTGCTGAAGAATGGGTCAATAAATAAATGGTGGCTGAGACACTCGAAGCCACCTTGGCCAACGGCTATGGCTCATTTTTTGGATATCCTTTCTAAATTAATATCTATGCTAGCCTTATTTCTCTTAGAACTCAACTGGAAAGAATTGCTGATGGGACATGAAGAATGGTCTTTTCTTTTAGAGATTATTCTCCGGACGGCCATTATGTTTCTGGCTATTATCATCGGCTTAAGGGTTTTGGGTAAAAGAGGCGTGAAGCAGCTTTCTATTTTCGAACTGGTGGTGATCATCGGTTTGGGATCTGCAGCAGGCGACCCAATGTTTAACAAAGATGTCGGAATTGTCTCTTCAATCCTCGTTTTTATCGTTATTATTCTTTTATATACCATCATTACAATTTTTATCGCCAAGAGCAAAAGTTTTGAAAAACTGGTGGAAGGTACTTCTGCCTGCCTGATCCGCGATGGAGAATTTGCTATAGATAATTTCAAAAAAGAAAATCTGGGCAGCGATGAATTCTTTGCCGAGCTTAGATTAAAAGGCGTTTCACAACTCGGACAGATTGAAACGGCTATCGTAGAAAGTTCCGGAGAAATCAGCATATTTTTTTATGAAGATAAAGCCGTGAAATCCGGACTTCCAATCATGCCTGATTCATTGGAAAATCCATTGAAGATAATTCCTCACGAAGGCCATTATTCCTGTACATTCTGTGGACATACCGAATTTAAACCGGAAGGAACCGCTGGAAACTGTCCTAAATGCGAGAAAGATGAATGGGTAGAAGCAAGCAGTAAAAGGAGAGTGACATAAATAAGGATTTGAGCTTCTCAGCAAATCTTTATCACTACTTTATTACTAAATTTGTAAATTGAATCATAATGGATGCCAAATGGAACAGAAAGACGCATTGAGAACTTTGAACTACTCAGGTATATTTCTTTCCTGCTTTTCAGATTACAGTGAAAAATGCATCCACGCTACTCCTGAACACGTTCTGCTGTATCTGTATTCCGGAGAGCAGATCATAGAGGACAGAGGAGAAAAAATTGTTATCAAGGCAGGAGAGTGCGCCTTTATTCGACGCGATCATAGGCTCATCATGCATAAAAACAGCATAGGAGAAAATTTATATAAAGGGATCTCACTTACTTTTGGAAGATCTGTTCTTCGAGAGTTTTACGGCAGAATAAACAGGTCTGAAATACCAAACAAACCCTCAATTTCAGAAAAAAAAATATTTAAACTTGAAATCCGTCCGGATATTACCAGTTTATTTCAGTCTTTAACGCCTTATTTTGATGGCCAGATACAACCTACAGAAGGTGTTGCTCATCTGAAACTTCTTGAAGGAATTTATGCCATTCTCAATAGTTCTGAAGCATTATATCCTGTACTATTCGATTTTACAGAGCCCTGGAAAGTAGATATTCTTGGATTTCTTAACGAAAATTATAGGGATGATCTTACCATGGAACAGATTGCCTCCTATACGGGCAGAAGTCTCGCCACATTTAAACGGGATTTTAAGAAAATAAGTAATCTTACACCACAGAAATGGCTGATAAAAAAACGCCTCGAAGCCGCTTATTTTATGCTAAAAGAAGAAAATAAAAAAGTACAGGACGTTTATATAGAAGTGGGATTTAAAAATCCTTCTCATTTTTCTACAGCTTTTAAAAAAGAATACGGCTTTTCACCATCCGACATATAATTACCCAACTTTTATCTTTTACCGGAAGATTTTCCTCCGGCAGCCATCTCGCTTTTAATTTTCTGTCTGTGCTGCATTCCCCATCTGGTCATTGCTCCTACCAATTCTTCCAGGGTATGGCTGTAGGGAAGCAATTCATATTCAATACTCACAGGATAGCCAACAGAAACTTTCTTTATGATAAATCCGTTCAGTTCCAATTCTTTCAGTTCGCTGGAAAGTACCCTTGCAGATATTCCGTTTACCTGTCTTTGAATCTCTGTAAATCTTTTATTTCCTCTCGCCATAGCGATAATAATCATCAGTTTCCATTTCCCTCCAATGGCATAAAGCGCATCGGAAACGGCTGCTAAAACAGTGTTGCATTCTTCTGTAAATGCCCTGCTATCTACTTGATTTTCTTTCTCTTTTGCCATAACTAAGCTTTTTATTAGTCACTAACCTTTTGGTAACAACTAATAAATTGTAAGCAAATATACTATAGTTTTGTCACACCATAACAAGCCAATAAAAATTTTTAAACCTTATTAAAATTAAAAGTATGACAGTAGACATTTTAAAAACAAAAGAAGAGTTAAGAAACTTAATTGATGCGTATGCATCCTTAGGCGATGAAAAAAAGATTGCCGAACAAATGGAATTATTTACAGTGGATATTACTTATAAAGCCTATATGGGAGATTTTCTGGCAGGAAATACTGTGGGCAGAGAAAAGCTTGAAAATGAATTTAATGGCCATGCTTCACAGGTGAAAACCTACTTCACCCTGAACGGACAGCACACGGTGGAGATCGATGGAGATACAGCTACCGGAACTTCTTTTTCTCAGATCAAAATGATCCGGGATGCAGAAGGCAAGGATATCCTGACAGATTATAGTGTTAAATATGATGACAAATATGTATATCAGAATGGAAAATGGCTTATAAAAGATCGCATCGGTTATTTCATTATTGTTGAGACCAGACCCGTTTTGTAGTCAGGGAATGATCACCGGACGTCAATACCAGAGAGTTTAGTTTCATCTAAATAATTGATTTTTTCTTGCTTTTGAGCTTCTCAGAAAGGTTAATTGAGCCTCAAAAAGATGTCTTTGTGAGGTTTTTAATTTAATTTCGTTTTGTATTAAAAAGATGAAAATGCAAAATAAAAACATATTGGAAAGGCTGAAAAAAGGTGAAGCTATTCATCCCAATGATCCTGAATATGATAGGATTAATGAGATCGTAAACAGAACGATTGAACTGTCTCAGAAGCTTAATAATGCGACAGACATTCATCAGGTACGTGATTGTATTGGTGAAATTACAGGCGTTATCATCGATGAAAGCACCACGATATTTCCGCCGTTCTACACCAATTTCGGAAAATTCATTACCCTTGGGAAAAACATTTTTATCAATCATGCCTGTTCCTTTCTGGATATGGGCGGAATTACGATAGAAGATGATGTATTGATTGGCCCCAAAGTAAACCTGATTACAGAAAATCATCCCCTGGATCCCAAAAACAGAAGAGCACTCATTACCCAACCTATTCTGATAAAAAAAGGAGCATGGATTGGTGCGGGAGCTACCATCCTTCCAGGAGTAACTATTGGAAAAAATGCTGTAGTTGCAGCCGGGGCAGTCGTTTCAAAAGATGTTCCTGATGATATGGTAGTCGGGGGAGTTCCTGCTAAAATAATTAAATCAATTGATCAATGATGAAAAAATCAATATGGGCAGTAGTCCTATGTCTTCTGTTTTCAGGGAAAATAGCATCACAGAACGTAAAAAAGAATCATCCTGATTCCGTAAAAAATAAAATGGAAAAAATCACCGCCGACCAATACACTACTTTTAAAGTGGACAGCAGTACTACGATGTATAAAGTCACCTTTAAAAATCAGTACAATATGGAGGTTGCCGGACATCTCTTTATATCAGGTAATTTTAACCAAAATGAAAAATATCCGGCTATCATTGTAGGACATCCGATGGGTGCGGTAAAGGAGCAGAGTGCCGATTTGTACGCATCCAGAATGGCCGGGAAAGGTTTTGTGACCTTAGCGATTGATCTCTCCTTTTGGGGAGAAAGTGCAGGAGAACCAAGAAATGCTGTGGCTCCTGATATTTATGCAGAAGATTTCAGTGCTGCCGTTGATTTTCTGGGAACAAGATCATTCATTGACAGAAACAGAATAGGCATTCTCGGTATTTGCGGGAGTGGAAGTTTTGTGATCAGTGCGGCAAAAATTGACCCCAGAATGAAAGCGATAGCAACCGTGAGTATGTACGACATGGGTGCGGCCAACCGAAATGCACTGAATCATTCTCAAAGTATCGAACAGCGAAAGAAAATAATTGAGGAAGCTGCAGAACAGCGTTACGCAGAATTTACAGGTAGAAAAACAAGGTATACAAGCGGAACTGTTCACCAGCTGGACGAAAATACACCTCCTATACAGCGCGAGTTTTATGATTTTTACAGGACTTCGAGGGGAGAATATACTCCGAAAGGAAGCTCTCCGGAGTTCACTACCCATCCTACATTGAGCAGCAATACCAAATTCATGAATTTCTATCCTTTTAATGATATAGAAACCATTTCTCCCAGACCCATGCTGTTCGTTACGGGTGATCAGGCCCACTCAAAAGAATTCAGTGAAGCTGCTTATCAACTTGCTGCCGAACCGAAAGAGCTATTTTATGTTCCGAACGCCGGACATGTAGATCTGTATGATAAAACGCAACTGATTCCTTTTGAAAAACTGGAAACATTTTTTCATGAAAATCTTTAAATATTAATATTACTTTTCTCTGCATAAAAAAAGTCTCTTAATGAGACTTTTTTTATTTTTAATCTTCAACACATTGATTTCTTGCTGCCTTCATACCGAAATAGAACATAACAAGGACGGCAAAACTTAAAAAGTAAAAAGAACTTTTCCACGAAACATCCCAATCATGCAACTTTCCAAAGACCGGAGGCCCGAACGCGGCAATCAGATAGCCTATGGATTGTGCCATTCCCGATATTTTCACGGCATTGGCGCTGTTTTTTGTTCTTGTTGAAAAGAAAAGGATGGATAAGCTGAAAGACAAACCATTAGACAGACCAATAATAACTGCATTAGCATAAATCCATTGAGATTGGAGCCAGACGAACATCATTGTACTTCCGAACATTAAGGTGCAGATAAGGACGATCAGAATCCGCTGATCTTTCATTTTCCCTGCAATAATCGGGGCACAGAAGGTCACAGGAATCATAGTAATTTGGATAACGAATAAAACCCATCCGGTACTTTCGCCCTGCATATTGTAATCGGTAAGAAACGACGGCAACCAGGCCATCATACAGTAATAAAACAACGACTGAAGGCCCATAAAAATACTGATATTCCATGCCTGGGCGGATTTAAACATATTAAAGTCAGAAACAGTCAAAGCTGCTTTGGACTGACCCGGATTTTTTTTATTGAATATCAATTCCAGAATCAGAACAAACAATCCCAAACCTGCAATTACCAGCCAGATTCCTAATGAACCACGCCATCCGAATCCTGTCCATTCACCAATTTTCACACTAAAACCTGAAGCTAAAGCTGCGGTAAGATTCATGGATACAGCAAAAATTCCGGTCATCAGTCCGATCTGTTTGGGAAAATTATTTTTAATATACCCGGGAGTCACCACATTTCCGATACAAATTCCAAGTCCTATGAACACGGATCCTGCAAAAAGCATCCAGAGAGATCCTGTAATTCTTAGAAACAGTCCGAAACTCAAAATAATAAGAGAGTACATCAGAAATCTGCTGATACTGAATTTATGCGAAAATCTGCTGACTAAAACGGAACAGGTCGCAAACATAAATAAAGGGATAGAAGTAAGCAGACTGACCTGAAAACTATCCAGTTTCAAAGTATTCCGTATTTCAGACAGCACCGGAGAGACGGAAATAATAGGAGACCGCAGATTGCTGGATACCAGTATGACAACCAGCACATTGATCAGCATCAGAACGTAGGAAGCATTCTTTCTTGTTTCATTTTTCATCATACAATAAATATTTATGACAAAATTAATTCAGTTGTTTTGTTTAATTTTGCCAAAGTTTTAACTTAAAACGACATGAATCCACACGACACAATAGTGATTGAAGAATTGGATAAGCCTTATTTTGTATGGTTTGAAGACAACTGGACCCATGATGATATCCTTCATTCCCATGAA
Organism: Chryseobacterium sp. OV279; assembly: GCF_900128945.1. Lineage (GTDB taxonomy): Bacteria > Bacteroidota > Bacteroidia > Flavobacteriales > Weeksellaceae > Chryseobacterium. The sequence continues at coordinate 673,201 of NZ_FQUD01000003.1, forward strand.
AAAGGCCAGCTGGTCTATGTGGAAAGCGGTTTTCAGTATATTACCATAGAAGGGAAGATCTATCTGCTTCCACAAAACCATGCAGCGTGGATTCCTCCCGGTTCTGTCCATAAAACCAATACGCATTCTGAGAAAATTAAACTGATGATCATGTTTGCTGATGTAGATCCGGATATTTCCTTTCATCATGAAATCAATGTATTCTCTGTGCCTCCGGTTTTAAAGGAAATGATAAAATATGCAGAAAGATGGTCCAAAATAATGTCAGAAGATTCGGATGAAATATTGTTTTTAAAAGCACTTTTCAATGAGCTTCCCCGTTTTGTGGAACATTCTCTGAAACTTCACATCCGTCTTCCTGAGGACAAACGCCTTTCTGAACCGATCAGTTACCTGCACAGCCATTATCACGAAGATATCAGGGTAGAAGACCTTAGTGAAATTTTCCTGCTTTCTTTACGTACTTTGGAGCGGATTTTTAAGAAAGAAACAGGAATGACCTTGAGCAAATACCAGCAGATATTGAGAATTATTAAAAGTCTGGAACTGCTGAGTTCCGGAGATCTTACCATATCGGAAACAGCCTATCAGGTAGGGTATAAGAGTGTACAGGCTTTTACCAGAAGTTTCCAGTCTGTGATGCAGTCGAAGCCGACTGATTTTATCAAAACCACTCAGTAGTTTAAAACAAAAAAAATCTCCGGGTTGCCCCGGAGATCTATACTGATTTTAAATATTCCTAGAACTTGAATACGCATCCGCAAACGCTCATTTTGCCTTCTACGACTGTAGTCCACTGTCCGTTCCAGGTACCTCCGTAAGAAGCACAGATAGAAGGACAAATTTCTTTCGCATCTTCGTTGCTCCAGATAGGTCCTGCTAAAACGTCCATAGTATATTCCGTACTTCCAGATGGTTCTGTATCGTATTCAACTTCGATAACGCTCATCTGACCTTCGACAATAGTGCTCCATTGTCCAGTGAATTTTCCTAAATGGGCCGCAGCAATACGACCTCCGATTTTTTGTGCTTCGTCGTTGCTCCAAAGCGGACCTGCAACGATGTTGATTTTGAATTTTGACATGGTGTAATGTTTTTAAGTTGTTTAACATCACAAAGTTGTCACTTTAAAGAGATATATAACAGCGTAGAAAGTACCAAATTCATTATACCGTATTTACACTTAGCCAGAGAATTCATTATTTTATGTTTCCATATACACATGAAATAAACAATTACGTATGCTGATAATGAAAAAGGTCCCCTAGATGAGGAGACCTTAAAAAAACACAAATGATGAAAAAAAATTATTTCGAAGCACAAATATAAGTAAAATTTACATTATGCAAAACATCATAAAGGTATAAATATTCAAAAATTATTAATTCTACATAAAAATAGGCTGTGCTCTTAATGGGCTTTTTCTTTCATTTTTTTACAATTTTTTCCTACCGCATAGATCACCAATCCAAAAATAATCCAATCAATGACAGCACTCGCAGTATAGATGCCGCTGATTCCAAATATCGTGGGTACAATAAGGAGTGCAGGGATATAAAATACAACCTGTCTCAGAATACTGATCACCGTAGCCGGTTTCGCATGATCTACAGACGGAAACCAGACCATTGCCATAAAAACAAATGGCAGTGCAGGCAGAATACTCATGTACATTCTAAAATCAGTCAGTTGACTGTTAATAAAAACCATATCCGGAATCATCACCGATAATACGCCAGACGGATAAAACATAACAAACAGCCAGAACGGCAGTAGAATCATCAACCCAACCAGAGAAAAGATCCGGTAAGCGTTGATACTTCTTTCATATTTTCCGGCTCCGTAGTTCATGCCCGAGACCGGCTGAAGTGCCCGCATCAGACCCCAAAGCGGCGTATTCAGGAGGATATAAAAACGGTTTACAGCGGTGAAAAATGTAATGTCCGAATCTTTGCCATACCTCGCCAGTACGTTGAACACAACAATATTCTGGATAACGATCATGATCATCATAATAAATCCCGGCATTCCCAGTGAAAGCGCTTCTTTAATAATGGCTTTGTCTTTTTTCAGGGACCAGAACCTGGTTTTGAAAGACGCTTTTCCCGATGAATAATACCAAACCCCTAGAACGGTATAAATGACCATTGAAACATTCGTAGCCCAGGCAGCCCCTGCAACGCCCCAGCCAAAAGTATGAATGAAGACAGGTTTTAAAGCGACATCTACTATCAACCCGACAGCAATCATCCATGCAGCGGTTTTCATACGGCCTTCCGCGCGAATCATCATATTCAGAGCTAAACCATGAATCCAGAAAAAGCTTCCGAGAATCGTTGCACGGAAATATTCGGTTCCCAGTGACAGAATTTCACCTCTTCCGCCCATCATATACACCAGTTCTTTTCCAAAAATAAAACATGGAATGGTGATCAGGACAGAGAAAATTAAGGTAAGATAATTCGCTGTTCCCAAAGAATTATTCAGCTTTTCTTTATCATCCGCTCCGATCCAGATACTCACCGCAGAGCCAATTCCTGTTCCGATCAGAGTACCGAATCCCTGAGCAAACTGAGCTAGCGGATAGGCTATACCTACTGCCGCAAGAGCTGTCGTACTGATCAGATGGCCGACAAAGATTCCGTCCAGAAAATTATTCAATCCATAAAGTACCATAGCAATCACGGCTGGCCAGGAAAGCTGCCACATGACGCGATACATATTCTCGTTTAAAATAAGTTGTTTCTGCTTTTCCATTATATAAGTATGTCTTCTATTTTTAGATCTGAATGAAGAAAATCTACCGTCTGAAGTCCTTCGCAGCCTTCCATGAGCATCAATGCTTCTTTATCTTCGAGAAGTGCATCAAGAAGGACAGTGTCCAGTTTTTCTTTTCCAACCTTTATCATTTTTATCCTTTTGATCCCGTTCGGGTGTGTAATTTTTCCAAGTCTGGGATTTACAGAATAAGCAGACATCAGAAAAGGAAAGCGGGTATCATCCGGAACGGCAAGCCGCCATGAGAGCTTTCTTCCGTGGACATCTTTTCTCTTACTTTTAAAAGCTTTACATCCGATGTCTAAATATTCCAGAAGCAGTTGATAGTATTTAAGATCTTTCTGCCGGGTTTCCAGTGACCAGTCGCACCAGCCCGGGCTTTCGTTCCACACTTTCATCCTATCCAAAACAGGGGAGTACCCGAATAATCTCCCGAACCATCTGAATGGCGGAGGAATGACAGGAATTTTAAAAATTTCAATAAAAATACCCTCTTCAAACCAGATAAAAGCATTGTACGCTTTTGATGGATGGGCTCCGTATTCAACATTGAATCCGGCATCTGTCAGTTGTTGAACAGCACGGTTTAAATCGTCTGTACGGAATAAAACATGGCTTATCTGCATCATTTATAGCTTATAATTAAGAATGATTCTAAATAATCATTAACTTTGTGCAAATATAGAGGCCCGGTTCCCTTTTCAAGGTCTGTATAAAGGAGTAAAAACTCCGTCAAAAGGAGAAATACAACAATACAAATGGCGCTTAAACTGTATGGAGACGATATTGAAAATCCGCTGATGGAAAGAGACCATCCGCTCACCAGCTCATTACCATATCAGGACATTCTGGAATGTGAAACTCAGCTGGATCTGCCTTACGGAACAGGAAGCTATAACGAGATTTACATTGGAGACATCCACATCGGATACGGACTGGCCAACCTTGCGGATAAGGTTCTTCTGAATTTTGAGACCGATCACGAAACCGTGGAAATGCATTTTGCCCTGAAAGGAAAAAGCAGTGCCATTTCCGGAAATTTCGCTGAAAATATAGATTTTTCTGATTGTCAGAACAATATTATCTACGCATCCGGAATGGAAGGAACGATGGAATGGGAGAGCCGGAATTTTGAACTTTTTGAGATCAATATTTCACCCAGTTTTTTTAAAAAATTCCTGCCTGATGAATCTCCGTTATTTGAAACTTTCAGAAACCGGATGGAAAAAGGGAATGGTTGCCAGCTGAACCCTGAACATAACAGAATCAATGCCCGGATGTATGGATTGATTAATGAAATCATCAACTGTGAACGTAAAGGAATGTTCAAAAGGATGTTTATTGAAGCCAAAACCATTGAACTCCTGTTGCTTCAGTTTGAACAGATATCCGATCAGTCCCTGATAAAAACTTCTTTAAAAAGGACGGAAATCGACAAGATTCATGCGGTGAGGGATTTTATCATGAAAAACCATCATTCGGATTATTCACTGATTGAGCTTGCCCATTATGCCGGTACGAATGAATTTACCCTTAAAAAAGGATTCAAAGAACTTTTCGGAACCACCGTTTTCGGATTCTGGAACGGCCTAAAAATGGATGAAGCCAGAAAAATGATCCTTGAAAAAGAAATGACCATCAGCGAAGTTTCAGATGCGGTAGGCTACAAAAATCCTCGTCATTTTTCGACGGCTTTTAAAAAGAAATTCGGAATAATTCCGAGCCAGCTGAAAAAATTCTGATCAGTAGAATATTTTACCGTTCTCTATTCGCACCATTTCTTCTTTCTCCATTTTTTTCACAACCCGGATCACTGTTTCTACGCATAGGCCCGTAAGAGAAGCCAGTTGCTGCCTTGTAAACGGAAACTGATAGGAATATTTGCTGGTGTACTGATTGTAAGATTTCAGGCACTCCATCACGCGTTTTACTTTGGTTCCCGGATCGGGTGCAGAGATATTATTCAGCATTACATGCCTGTAATACATCCTTTCTGCTGTGTAAGTATAGAGTTTGGAGAGAAGATCGGGCGAGCTTCCGATAAGCGCCAGAAATTTGACCTTATCCAGCTTTATGATTTCACAAGCCGTCATCGCGACAGCATTAACAGGATAATCTTTATCAATGAACAGGGAGCTCTCTACCAGACAATGCCCGTCAAACGGGATGCTGTGAATGATTTCACGTCCGTCTTCATGGTAATTATTGATCTTTACCGTTCCGGTTTTGATCTGAAAATAGTATTTCGGAACATCACCTTCTTTAAAAATAATATCGTTGACCTTATAACGTACAGGTTCGGCTCCCGAGGACAATAAAAGTTCTTCATCGATTATCATAGGCATATCGTACACACAGACCATGAGACTGAATTGTTCAGATCAATTTCACAGCTGTTGCTTTTAAATTTTTATCCAAAAATAAATATTAGTTTATAAAAACAAGGTAAAATGAGCAAACTTTAACAAATTGACAATGAAATCACGACAACATGACTCCAGTCATAAAATACATCATCCATTCTTTTTACTTTTGGCATGCATTATAAAACTCCATATATTTTAATACATTACGTTTTAACATTAGCCTCTCAATTGAGAGGTTTTTTATATTCTATGATTAAAACACGAATAGCACAAATGTTTTGCACAAATGATACGAATAATATTTGTTGCATAGTGTTATTTGTGGTTAAAAAATATCACAAATATTTTTCACGGGGAATACGAATCTCTTTGTCACATTAGTGTTATTTGTGAAAGTATTTGCGTCATTTGTGTTTAAAAATCAGTGTTGTGATTGCACTCATAAAGGAATTCTTCCGGTTTTTATAACTTAGTCTAAAATTCAACACCATGAAACCAAAGCAGATTCCAAGAGTTCCCCAGCAAATATCCGGTGGATTTCACGATACAGAAAGCCAAAAACAGTTTGAGCCAATACTTTTTCCTGTAAAATTTAAACTGCTCAAAGAAAGGTTTTTCGCGGTGAACCAATGGAAAAGCTATTGTGGAGAAGGGTTTGCTGATTTTAAGCTGTACGATGCTGAAGGAAATGAAGTCGTGAGAATTCCTCAGATAGGAGATTTCATAAGAATAGATATTCCCGGTCCGGGAGAAAAAGCAGCGAAGGGTTATGACTGGGTAGAAATCACTGACATCTGCTTCCAGGAAGACAATATCTCTGAAAGTATTATGATCACCTGTAATCCATCAAAGGATCCTGAAGATAAACACAGTAAACATATTGCCCATTTTTACAGTGCTAAAGCTACATCTACCTTTATGATTTCCAGAACAGCCACTCACTTAAAAGCAGCAGTCTACGGACGGAATGAAACACCGAATTTCGATGCAGGATTGATTGATGTTGTTAGAAATCTGATGGTCGCTGCCGGAGGAATGATAGGTGTTTCCAAGATCCAATGGAAAAAACTTTCGGACGGTTTTCTGGATTTTGAATAAAAAGAAATTCCGTTTTTTCCTTTTTTGACCTAAGTCAAAGTTTTTCTTCTGTCGTACCAGGACATTTGCACCGAAATATTTAAACAAAAATTATGAGTGCAACATTAGCAAAGGGACAGACCATTAATTTCTATCAGGCAACTATGCCCATTATCCTGTCTGTTTTTGCCATATACCTGACGATAGGAATTGCCTTAGGCGTGCTTCCTCAATTTGTTCAGAATAAATTAGGTTTCAACAGCCTTATCATCGGACTGGTGATCGGGCTTCAGTCGCTGGCCACCCTTTTAACCCGGGCTTATTCCGGAAAAATAACAGATACGAAAGGCGCTAAAAAAAGCAAAATGTCAGGAATCATATTATCTGTCATTGCCGGATCAGCCTATATTCTTGCCGCATTTTTTCAAACTTCTCCTATGTTGGCTCTTGGATTTCTTCTGCTGGCAAGGATCATTCATGGGGTAGGTGAAAGTTTTCTCGTTACAGGAGCTTTAACCTGGGGAATCGGGCTTGCAGGCCACGAAAAGTCGGGAAAAGTAATGACCTGGAATGGTATCGCCATGTATGCGGGGATTGCGATCGGAGCTCCGTTAAGCATCTGTTTGAGTAAAGGCTTTGGAGACCTTCCCGCATTTATTCTGATCATGCTGCTGCCACTTGTCAGCTGGATTTCTACAGCGAAACTTCCTGCTATCCCTGTGGATAAAGACCATATCAGAACTCCTTTTTATAAGGTGATCAAAACAGTGGCCGGACAAGGATTAAGCCTTGCATTTTCCTCTATGGCTTTCGGCTGCATTGCCTCATTTGTAGGGCTTTTCTTTATGGAGAAAAACTGGGGTGATGCATCACTGGCTTTCATGACTTTCGGGGCATGCTATGTATTAACCCGGATTTTCTTTGCTTCTTTTCCGGACAAATTTGGAGGTTTCAAGGTCGCTTTTATTTCGCTGATTATTGAAGCAGCCGGACAGATCATGATCTGGACTTCAGCCTCAAAAGCTGTAGCGATTATCGGGTGTGGACTGACCGGAATAGGTTTTTCCCTTATTTTTCCTGCCCTTGGAGTACTGGCTATTCAGAAAGTAAAACCACAGATGCGGGGAACTGCTTTGGGAGCTTATGTAGCTTTCGTAGATCTTTCGCTGGGATTGGCCGGGCCGGCTGCGGGTCTTGCTGCCGGATGGTTTAATTATCAGGCTGTCTATCTTTTCGGAGCCATCAGCTGCATTCTTTCTATGATTATTCTATTATTTAACAAAAAATAATTCTTTAAAAACAATGATAACAAGTTCAATAACAACACGAAAAATACGTTCTTTATTTACCGTTAAAGATAAAAAATACCTTACCCCACATCTTATCCGGGTGGGATTTAAAATAGACGAAAACCAGCTGGAATTATTAACCCATGTTCGATCCGGATCCAATAACAAAATATTTATTCCTGTTCACAGAGAAGACCAAAAGTCAGACCCGGTATTCATCACCAGAACCTACACCAGCCGTAAGATTGATCTGGAAAACCGTGAACTTACCATTGATTTTATTGCTCATGGGGAAAACAGTCCGGCATCAGCATGGGCATTGAATGCAAAACTAGGTGATTCACTTGAAATAGGCATGAAAGAAAGCACACGGCCATTGATTCCTGATGCAGATTTCTATTTACTCGTTGGAGATGCCACGGCATTACCTGTTATCAGTGCGATCGCAGAACAGCTGCCTTCTTTTGTAACCGCAAAAATATTTTTGGAGGTACATGGAAAAGAAGATGAAATGATATTGTGCTCTGCCGCCGATATATCTGTAGAATGGCTTTATAACTCTCATCCTGAAGAGGGAAGCCAATTGGCAGATATCGTCAAAAGCTTTGTATTTCCAAAAGGAATCCTGAAAGAATATGTCTATGCCGCTACCGAATATACTACGGCAAAAGAAATCCGCACTTATTTCAAAACTGAATTAAACTGGGATGCACACGGCATGCATGTAGTTTCTTACTGGAAGGCTGGTCAGTCGGAGGACGAAACATCCAAAGAGCGGCAGAACCAGAGAGATTAAGCATTTATTGCTACATTTGCTGACGACTGATTTTAAATCAATGGAAGAACTATTAGCTTCATATATCAAAAGCAGAATATCGGTAACCGATGAAGAACTTAGTATCATTCTTTCCCATTTCAAACCAATGAAACTGAAAAAGAATGAACTGCTTCTTGCTAACGGACAATCCAGCCAGAGAACATTCTTTGTCGTAAAAGGCTGTCTCCGCATCTTCTTTATCAATGAAGAAGGGCAGGACTCTACCCGGTATTTTGCTTTTGAAAATCAGTTTGCAACCGCTTTGGTCAGTTTTATTACTTCAGAGCCGTCGGATGAATTTATTCAGGCTGTGGAAGATTCAGAAATCTATTACATCACGCACGGAAGCTTTTATCATTTACTGGATCAGATTCCGCAGTGGGAAAAATTTTACAGAATTTACCTTGAAGGCGCTTATGTAAACAATACACGACGATTAATGTCTTTTCTGGTACAGGATGCCCTAGAAAAATACCGCCAGTTACTGGATGAAAACCCGATTATTGTGCGAAGGCTTTCCAACAAAATGGTAGCTTCCTACCTCAATATTTCTCAGGAGACCTTAAGCAGATTAAAATCAAAACTCTGATTCTGTCATTCTCTGAATTTCTCCGTCTAATCTTTAATTTTTAGCTTCTTATGAACAGCAAGCCTAAACCTTCTGATTTTTTTTCAGGCAATATTCTTTCAAAAAATAAAATTGCAGAAAACACTTTTCACATCAGAATTCAAAGCAGGGATTTTTCGCAGCTTCACTATGCTGCGGGATACACGGCGGAAATTTTCCTTTCTGATCCTTACTACAATCCGGAGACTGAAGTCCGGGAGTACGCGTTCTGGAATTACGAACCGGTTTTTCATACCGCAGATTTTGCCATCCATACAGATGTGATGAATCAGACTTCAAAATGGATAGAAACCGTTCAGGAAGGCGACAGTATTTTTTTTAGGAAATTTTCTAATGAATTGATTTTAGATGAATCCGGGAGTCATTATTTCCTGATCGGAGATGTTAAAGCACTGGCTTATCTGTATGAGATCAACAGGGCATTAGCCATAAGTAAGAAAGTCGATAGCTTTATTTATACTGAACGAAAAGAAGAAGTATTTTCCGATCTTGATCACAGTTTTCCGTTAACATCGCATGTCATTAACCCCTTAACACCGGAGGAAATTGTGGAAATTATAAAGAAAAAATTCCCTGAAAACAGTAAAAATACGATAGTCTACATTTTCGGAAGTGAGGAAATCAGTTCGCTGATCTCTACTTATTTACAAAACAATTCATCTTTTGAAATATCACATATGTACGGGAAAGACTTCTGACACAGGGATTATTCTCATAAAATTAATATAGAGAACCGTTTTAGAAAAAATTTAAGCCCTATATTTGCACCGCAATGTTAAAATGGCTTTCCATAATATGTTCAATGATGTATGTGCTTGCTACCACCAATACGGCGGAAGTGCTTAAAGTGCCGTTGTTTGTGGAGCATCTTATGGAATATGAAGGAAACTTCGCAGAGTTTGTCATGGAGCACTATGACAACCACAAAGAAGATTCAGATTGGGCTACAGACCAGAAACTTCCTTTTATCAATCCACCCATTGTGCTGATGGTGAATGCCCAGCTTCCTGATATCAGTTTTCGGATAGAAAAACCTAAAGAAATCAGTGTGCCGCAGAAAAACAGCACTTATCAGGAGAAAAACTTTCCAAGTCTTTATCTTTCCCGTATTTTCCAGCCTCCGCGGCTCTCTTAATTGATTTTGAATTGAAGATTAATGCTTTAGGATTTTGCCCTGAAGCAGTCAATTTCTTGTTTATCAATTAATAATTTTTCCATGTTAAATAAAATTATTGAGTTTTCTGTAAAGAATAAACTCATCATCGCTCTTTTTACCATAGGGCTGATCCTTCTTGGGATCTATGAAACCACCAAACTTCCTATTGATGCCCAGCCGGATATTACCAATAATCAGGTTCAGATCATTACCACAGCGCCTTCTTATGGAGCAGCAGACATCGAACGTCTTGTTACTTTTCCGATAGAACAGGCTACCAGCAACATCAGCGGAATCACTGAACTCCGCAGTTTTTCACGTTTCGGGCTTTCTCTTGTGACCGTCGTTTTTGATGATCAAACGGATGTCTACTGGGCCCGTCAACAGGTTCAGGAACGCCTTCAGCTTGTTCAGGAAAATATTCCTGAAGGCATCGGGAAACCAGAGCTGGGACCTATTTCTTCCGGACTGGGAGAGATTTTTCAATATGTGGTAAGAGCTAAAAAAGGCTACGAAAATGTGTATGATGAAACTGAGCTCAGAACCATTCAGGATTGGGTAATCAGACGCCAGCTTTTAGGAACAAAAGGAGTAGCAGATGTCAGCAGTTTCGGGGGGAAGTTGAAACAGTACGAAATAGCGATTAATCCTAATAAATTACAAGCATTTAACATTAATATTAATGATGTTTTTGCTGCCCTGGAAAAGAACAACCAGAATACCGGAGGTGCCTATATCGAGAAGAAAGAAACCGTTCTTTTTATCCGAAGTGAAGGCCTTTTAGGTAGCGTGGAAGACATCGGAAATATCCAGGTTGCCGATACCAAAGACGGAATTCCGGTTCATATCAAGGATGTCGCATCAGTTAAGATCGGCTTTGCCACAAGATACGGAGCCATGACTTACAATGATACCGGAGAAGTATCAGGAGCCATTGTTTTAATGTTAAAAGGTGAAAATGCCAATGAAGTCATCGGAAATATAAAGCAGAGACTTGAAAAAATCCAGGAGTCTTTACCTGAAGGGGTTGTCGTAGAGCCGTTCCTTGACCGTGCTAAAATGGTGAATAATACGATCAGTACCGTAAAAACCAACCTGATGGAAGGAGCTTTGATCGTCGTTTTTATCCTTGTTCTGTTCCTTGGGAATTTCAGAGCAGGATTATTGGTGGCATCGGTGATTCCTTTAGCCATGCTGTTTGCCATTATCATGATGAATATTTTTGGGGTCGGAGGAAACCTAATGAGTCTCGGAGCCCTTGATTTCGGATTGATTGTAGACGGAGCCGTTATTATCGTGGAAGCTGTTCTCCATCAGCTGGCTCATAAAAAGCATTTTGGTAAAGACAATATGCTCAGCAAGAAGGAAATGGATGAACAGGTTTCCGGTTCTGCTTCAAAAATGGTGAACAGTGCCGTATTCGGGCAAATCATTATCCTGATCGTGTACCTTCCGATTTTTACGCTTCAGGGAATTGAAGGAAAAATGTTCAAACCTATGGCTCAAACGGTTGCTTTTGCTTTGGTCGGAGCATTCCTGCTTTCCTTAACTTATATTCCGATGATGAGCTCGCTTGTTTTGAGTAAAAAGAAAAAGGAGAAGGACAATATTTCAGACAGGGTCATGGCCAAAGTAGAAGCAGGTCATCAGAAATTCCTGATGAAAGCTCTTAAATTCAGAAAAACAATTCTTCTGACTGTTTTGGTCCTTTTTGCAGGCGCTGTGGTGATTCTTTCCAGAATGGGTGGTGAATTCATTCCATCATTAGAAGAAGGCGATTTTGCTGTTGAAATGCGTATTCTGCAGGGAAGTAACATTAATGAAACAAAAAAGGTAACCAGTCAGGCTGCCGGAATTCTTCTGAAACAGTTTCCTGAAGTAGAAAAAGTAGTTACCAAGATCGGAAGTGCGGAAATTCCTACAGAACCCATGCCGATGGATGCGGGAGACATGATTATTGTTTTAAAACCTAAAAAAGAATGGACATCCGCCACATCATTTCCTGAACTTTCAGCTAAGATGAGCGAATCCCTCAAAGTCATTCCGGGATTGACGACAGGCTTCCAATTTCCTGTGCAGATGCGTTTCAATGAGCTGATGACAGGAGCCAGACAGGATGTGGTCTGTAAAATTTATGGTGAAGATCTGGACAGTCTTGCGCTGTATGCAAAAAAGCTAGGCAGTATCATTAATACCGTGAAAGGTGCGCAGGATCTCTATCTGGAACCTGTTGTGGGAGCGCCTCAGGTGGTGATTGATTACAACCGGGCAGAACTTTCACGTCACCGTATTTCCGTAGCAGAAATCAACAGAGTGATCAATATGGCTTTTGCAGGACAAACCGCAGGAGCTTTATACGAAGGGGAAAGGAAATTTGATATTGTGGTCCGTATGGATAACGAACATAAAAAAGATATCACCAGCATCCGGAATCTTTTGGTTCCTACCGCTTCAGGTGAACAGATTCCGTTATCTCAATTGGCTAAAGTGGAATTAAAAAACAGTCCGAATCAGATTCAGAGGGAAGATACTAAAAGAAGGATTGTGGTAGGATTTAACGTGCGTGGGAGAGATGTTCAGAGCATCGTGGAAGAGCTTCAGAAGAAGACGGATAAAGATTTAAAATTGTCTTCCGGGTATACGATTTCCTATGGCGGTGCCTTTGAGAATTTAAATGAAGCCAAAGCCAGACTGGGAATTGCCGTTCCAATTTCACTGGTGATGATTTTCTTACTACTATTCTTTGCTTTCGGTTCTGTAAAACACAGTCTGATTATTTACACCGCGATTCCTTTATCAGCCATTGGCGGGGTATATTTTATGGCGTTGAGAGGCATGCCTTTCAGCATCAGTGCAGGAGTTGGATTTATTGCCCTTTTCGGAGTTGCCGTACTTAACGGAATTGTTTTGATATCAGAGTTTAACCGGTTAAAAAAGAACGGGATAACCAACACCAGCAGAATTGTCCTGATGGGAACAAGAATCAGGCTTCGTCCGGTTTTAATGACCGCTTTTGTTGCTTCATTAGGTTTCCTTCCGATGGCACTCAGCAGTGGTGCAGGGGCAGAAGTACAAAGGCCTTTGGCAACGGTAGTTATTGGCGGACTGATGTTGGCCACCTTACTTACCCTATTTGTGCTTCCTATTCTCTATGTCTTATTTGAACGAATTAATAAAAAGAAAATGAAATTCTCTAAAAAACTTAATTATAAAAAACTGTCGGTGATTCTGTTATTACTTTCCGTAAGTGGAATCAGTGCACAGGAAAATATTACTTATGAACAGGCTTTGGAAAAGGCTTATCAACAAAACGGGACGCTTAAAAATTCAAAACTGATCTCTGATTATCAGGAAAAACTGAAAGGAACTTATCTTGATATTCCGCAACTGGAAGTGGCTGGCGCTATCGGACAGATCCAGGGACAGGAAACCGACAATTCATTCTCGGTATCGCAAAGATTCAGTTTTCCGACAGTATATTCGAAAAGAAAACAAATGCTGGACGCTTCATGGACGGCTAGTGTGATGAATCAAAACCTGACCAAAGCACAGCTCAGAAAGGAAGTTTCAGATGTTTTTTACAGGATCTTAATTCTTCAGGAAAAGAAAAAAGTACTGGAATACATCAGCCGTCTGTATCAGAATTTTGCCGATAAAGCAAGCTTAAGACTGAAAAAAGGAGAGGCTAATATTCTGGAGGAATCTACCGGTTCCATCCAGAAAGAGCAGGCAGACATCCAGTTGAATACGCTTGAAAATGACCTGAATATCGCGAAACTGCAATTCCAGTTACTGCTTCAGTCTGAAAAGCCGTATCAACCTGTAGCTGATCAGTCTGTCATGGACATCAGTCTGCAACGCTTTGAGGAAACCATCAGCCAGCATCCTGAACTCCAGTATTTACAACAGCAGATTAAAATCAATGAAGCTGAAGTACAGCTTGAAAAAAGTAAACTTCTTCCTGAACTTCTTGTGGGATACACGAATCAAAGCATGAAGAACATCAATAATAACCGTTTTAATTCCGTTCAGGTCGGTGTGGGAATTCCGTTGTTCACGAAAGGGCAGAGGGCATTGGCCAAAGCTGCTCAGGCTAAAATTGCTGTTTCCGAAAATGAATACCAGCGTAAAGAGATTGAGCTTAAAAACAGAATCGGACAGCAGATCAGCAATTACATGAATCAAAAGAAGATTATTGACAATTATGAAAAGAAACAGCTTCCGAAATCTGAAACGATTCTAACTGCTGCCCAGAAGCAGATGGATGCCGGAGAAATCGATTATATGACCTGGGTTTTATTGGTCAATCAGGCTGTGAAAACGAAAGCAGACTACATCGATCATCTGGAAAAACTTAACCAGATTGCAGCAGAATTCAATTATTTAATTTCAAAATAATAGCGGAATGTCATTCAAAAAAATATCTATATACAGCCTTGGTTTAGCTCTTGTTTTATCTTCATGTTCAGGAAAAAAAGAAGAGGAGAAAACCATTTACGAGAATAAAAAATTTGCGAAGAATAAAGAAAATACGGTAAAGCTTTCAGAAAAGCAGCTTCAGACAGTAGGTGTGACCACGACCATTATTCAAAGCAGGAATATGGACAAACTGGTCAGACTAAACGGAAAAGCAGAGATTGCGCCGTCGCATATGAGTTCGGTTTCCAGCATTATGGGCGGACACATCAAGTCGATTCATGTCATCAGTGGAAGTCATTTTAAGAAAGGTCAGGTGCTGGCTGTGGTGGAAGATCCTCAGTTTATACAGCTACAACAGGATTATTTGGTGACCCGAGCTCAGCTGGAATCTGCAAGACTGAATCTTAGCCGTCAGAAAGATCTTAATATCAGCAAAGCCAGCAGCGATAAAACCCTGCAGACCGCACAGGCTGATTATTCCACTTTGAATGCCACTTTAAAAGGACTGGAAGAAAAACTGAGAATCATAGGCATCAATGCAAAAGGACTGAGCTCAGGAAATATCAGAAGCAGAATCAGTATTTATGCGCCTTTCAATGGATTTGTGAGCAAGATTCTGGTCAATAACGGACAATATATCAATCCGGCTGATACTTTATTTGAACTGATTGATCCTGCCGGATTATTGCTCGAACTTAAAGTTTTTGAAAATGATGTGAATGATATTAAAACCGGACAGGACATTCTGGTCTACAGCAATGAAAATCCTGATCTTAAACTGAACGCGAAAATCGTCAGCGTAGTTCCCAGCATTGAAAACGGAGGCGCTGCGATGGCGGTTGCTAAACTTTCCTCTCCTAATTCAGATTTTGTGAAAGGAATGTATATTAATGCAGAAGTAAGCATTAGTGGTAGAAATACGCCGGGACTTCCCAATGAGTCCGTCGTTTCTTTTGAAAACAGAAGTTATGTTTTTGAAGACCATGGAAGAGGCAATTATAAGATGATTCCGGTTACAGCAGGAATCTCCGATGACCAGTTTACGGAAATCCTGAAAGCAGATTTCTTAAAGGATAAAAAAATAGTGCAAAAAGGAGCGTACGGCCTTCTGATGATGCTTAAGAATAAAGCGGAGTAGATCATATATCGTTTTAAACTATAAAAATAAAGACTGCCCGAATGTGCAGTCTTTATTTTTTTATTTCTCCTTAAGATCTTTATTGATCTGCTTTTCCGCATTTTTAGCTTTCTCTTCCTGAGCTTCTTTTTCCTTCCGTTGCTGCCTTCTTGATTTTTTCTCAGCCCGTTTTTCTTCACGGATCACTTTGTTCGACTTTTTATTGTACAGCGCATCTACAATTCCTTGTCCGGTTTTACTGAAAATTTTGATTTTCGGTTTGCTGTGAGTTCCCGTGACTACAATTGGAAAACCAATCCAGCCAGCCGGAGGAAGACCGACTCTCACTCTTAAATCCAGCAGTCCGTTGAAACTCGTTGTTCCGCTGATAGAAGGTCTCAGAACGGAAACTTTAAAGGTGAATTTATCTACGTGGAT
The DNA here is from genome assembly GCF_900128945.1 of Chryseobacterium sp. OV279. GTDB lineage: Bacteria > Bacteroidota > Bacteroidia > Flavobacteriales > Weeksellaceae > Chryseobacterium. The sequence goes on from NZ_FQUD01000003.1 coordinate 689,286, forward strand.
CAAATTGTTTTTGATATTGGTTTCAATCGTTACGCCCTTCATATCAGGATTATCAAAAGCCTTTGCACCAATATTATCTCCGACAGCAGAAAGCATTTTCAGGTTTTTCACTTCAACATCCCGGAGATTGACTGTTCCACCGCCTTCCAGTGAAGGATAAATCGGGCTCATGTTTTTATCAAAATCCCCTTTCAGTTTATAATCCAGAGATACAATTCCTTTGACATCTTTGGCTGCAGTGGCCATTTCACGAACCATATCAATCTCTTTATAAGCTCTCTGAACATCAAAATCCTGAACTTTAAGGGCTACATCATAATTAGCCGTGAGCGGAGATTCATCCTGATAACGCGCATCAATATTCATGCGGCTTCCGATAATGTCAAACGAGGTGTTTTTAAGATACACTTCTCCTTTATTCACCGAAGCATTTCCTTTCAGGTGATTAAGCGCCAATCCTTTAAATTCAACCTTTTTGGCATTAGCTTCCAGGGAAACATCCAGGTTTTTCGGGATGATGACCACACCGCTGCTTTTCGGGTTTTCTACTTTTGCATATTCCACTTCAATGGATTTATCGGTATTGTCTCCACTTTTAAGGGCCATAAACTCATCGATCAGGATGTAATTGGAATTTAAAGTGAATTTCCCATGAAGCGTTCCTTTTCTTTCAATAAAATAATTGATGGTATTGAGGAGATAACCGTTCAGTGCAAAATCAGATTTTCCGTAGGTAGCCAGGAATTTTCTGAACCACATTTTTTCATTTTCAAACTGAAAATTTCCCTCTTTGATAAAAAATGACTGAGGAAGGTATTCTGTGGTGGCTTTAATGTTTTTTAAAATTAAAGTTCCTTTGTTATCCAACTTGCTGTACTGCCCGGTTGTAGCATAACTCTGCCGGCCATTTAGCGATAGATCCGCCATGATTAATCCGCTGATATCGAATCCTTTTTTCGCAAAAACTTTATAGATTCTTCCGACATTCAATACGCCTTTTGCGCGGACTTTATACAGCAGATCTTCGAAATTCTTTAAATCGGCATTCACAAAAACAGGATTTCCTTCAAAATCAAAGCTGAAGGGATCCAGTTTTACACCAAGGCTTTTGAAAGTCCCGTCCGTATTGATAATATTCGCTACCAAATTGATATTTTGGATAGGGTTGGGGTAATATTTTGTTTTGACCAAACCGTTTTTAAGGTTCAGATAGCCATTGGTTTTTGGAAACAGCTTTTTATCCAGACTGAAAATTCCATTGGCTTTAATATTGGTATCCATCAATCCCCGGACATCAATATCTTTCAGCCCTAAAGCCTGGCTCAACGTCTTCAGGTCTACAGCGCCTTTTATATTGGCATCCACCTGCATTTCGTTCAAACCTTTCGTTTTCACATAAGCCCGGAAATTATTATTCGGACCCAGATCAAAACTCAGCTTTTTCAAATCTACGGCAAGCTGATTGGTGTCTAATGACGGTAAATCCACATTCAGATCCATATTCAGATGGTTCATCGGAACGGGCGCTTTTCCATTAGACACAAAACCGTTTTTAACCAAAAGACGTACTTTGACTCTCGGTTTCACATTTTTAGGATCACTGAACCTGCCTTTGATATGAAAATACAGATCACTGTTACCTTCTATTTTGGTGTTTTTTGCCCAGTCGAGATATTGCGGAGGAAGCACGGAAATCATCTCACGGATTGTAGTTTTTTCCGAAGCTGCTTTGATGTCCATATTGTACCCGTCTTTTAGAATACTCATAAATCCAATAAATCTTAGAGGTAAATCATTAATTCTTAACTCATTCTTTTTTAAGACAAAAGTTAAGGCATTGGTATTAATTCTGGTGATCAGGTCTGCGTGTAAAGTTTTTTGTTTGGCGTAATAAATTCTGTTCAGGCTGAAATCCACTTTATCAATATCAAGATTCGTCTGAAGGTCAAAAATATCCTCACTCAATCCGCCTTTTCCTGTATAATTCAGCCCTTTGGCATCTACTAAAACTCTTGCAGAATGATCGTTGTATCTGATATTCCAGTTTTTAAGTCTGATCAGGTCCAGTTTGATAGAAGCACCTGTTTCTGTAGTATCTTTAGGCTTTCCGGAAGGTTTGGAGACGTAGACATTATAATTCGCTTCTCCTTTACTGTTGACAAAAACATTGGCATTGGCATCGGTAACATAAATTTCATCAATCTTCACTTCACGATTGAAAATCAGATTTTTAAGATTGATTCCCACTGCTAATTCTTTTGCCGTCAGTAACGTGTCATTCTGAAAAGGTTTTGAGCCCTGTAAAACGAGATCATCTACAGAAACCGTAAGAGAAGGGAAGTGGCGGAAGAAGGTAAGATGCGTCTTTTTATAATCGAGTTTACCCGCAAGATGCCGATTGGCAAATATTTTTACCTGCTGAGAAATCGTTCCCGGAAAAAGGATGGGAATGATAAACATTAAAAATAAGATGGCTGCTATTGAAATTCCGGTCCATTTTAGAATTTTCAAAATTATTTTTTTAAACTTTTCCATAAATCCATAATTTTGATGAATATTGATAATGATAATTAGTTATTTGTAATCTAAAATCAAGCCATTTGCCAATCCTACTTTTCTTTAATATTATTTTTTTGTAAGTTCGCGCCGCGGTGAAATAGGCTACGGAAAATAAATAAGAGTGCCTGTTCATCGCTATTTAACGTTAAAATTTATGAGAAAAAAATTATTGACTGTATTGTCTTTTGGTGTTATCCTTTCCACAACTTCATGTGCAAGTATTTTTACAGGAACAAAAGATTCAATATCATTTACATCATCGCCAGAAGGGGCTAAAGTATTCCATAAGGGTGTAGAGAAATGTACTACGCCTTGTACTGCTGATATTTCAAGGTCATTAAGCAAGCAGACGGTTACCTTCGAAAAAGAAGGTTATACTACCAAAGAAGTGAAGCTTGTGAAAAACTTTAATGCGGTAACCCTGCTTAATATCCTTCTTGGAGGAGCCATTGGCGTTGGAATTGATGCTGCAACAGGTTCTCTGACTAAATATTCTCCAAAAGCATACACCGTAGAATTGGAAAGCAAATAACACCGGATTATACAAACATAAAAAAGCATCTGTATATTTTACAGATGCTTTTTTATTATGTAAACCTGAGTTCTAAGTTTTGGCTAAAGCCTTTTGCCATGCGCATATTCTGTAAGCGGGCTGAAGCCCGCTGCTATTGAATACACAGGATGCCTTCCAGGAATATGTGTCAGTATATGAATGTCTTGAGAACTTCCCTCATCCTTCTTCCATCTTCCAGTCTCTAGTTCAAGATCTCATTCATTTCAGTTAAAATGATAGGTTTTCCATCCGTTACCACAATGGTGTGTTCGTGCTGCGCCATATAGCCGCCTTTGTTGCCAACCATCGTCCAGCCGTCATTCAGTTCTACTGCAATATTGGAATCTGTAGAGATAAAGGTTTCAATAGCCACCACGGAATTCTTTTTAAATCTTCTGGAATCATAACGGTTTCTGTAATTCATCAGTTCGTCCGGTTGTTCATGCAGGCTTCTTCCGATGCCATGTCCGGCAAGGTTTCTGATGACTTTAAAACCTCTTTTTTTAGCTTCGGTTTCCATTAGAAATCCGATGTCTGCTATTTTTACACCGCCTTTAATATTGTTGATTGCTTTCTGTAAAATTTCTTTGGAAGCATTGACCAGCTTTTGGTGCTGATGAATATCTTTTCCGATCACAAAAGAACCGCCGTTGTCCGACCAGTATCCATCAAGTTCTGCGGAAACATCTATATTAATCAGATCTCCTTCTTTCAAAACTCTTTTGTCGGTAGGAATTCCGTGACAAAATTCATTGTCTACACTGATGCAGGTCCAGCAGGGAAATCCGTAGGTGAGATGCGGTGCCGATTTCGCTCCAAATCCGGAGAGAATCTTTGCGCCATATTCATCCAGATCTTTCGTAGTCATGCCGGGTTGAGCGTACTGAATCATTTCTTTTAAAGTGTAGGCAACAGCTTCACTTGCTTTCTGCATTCCTGCCAATTCCTGTTCATTGGTTATAGACATAGTCTTTTATTTACGGTTCAATAATTATTTAGGAACTACAAAGTTAGGAAATAATTATTTTTATTTTAATACGAAAAAAGGAGCTTTTAAATGACCGATCTTAATAGCTCAAGTGATTTCACAATCTCTGTTTCATTGAGTGATGCAAAACCTAATCTGAGGCCATTCGGGACAAAAACTTCGTTATTGTAAAAAGATCCGTCAGCAATCTTAAGTCCCTTTTTTTCGGCATCTAAAGACAGTTTTGGGAGACTTACCGACTGGTCAAAAACTGACCAGACGGCCATTCCGCCTTCGGGAATTTTAAAATCAATCACACCGCTGAAATTGCTTTGCAGAATCTCACAAAACAGGTCTCTGCGTTTTTTATATATTTTCAGGGATTTTCTAAAATGCCTTTCCATTTCTCCATTATCAAACAGAGAAGAAAAAGCCTCCTCCAGAAGTGAATCTCCCTGTTTATCTATCAGTTGACGCAACGAAGCTGCTGCCTGAACAAATTCAGGCTGGGCAATCATAAATCCTATGCGTAATGCGGGAGCAAAGGTTTTGGTAACAGATCCTATATAAATGACATTCCGGTTATGATCAATGCTCGCAAGCGGAATATAGGGTTTGGCATCATAATGAAAATCAAAGTCGTAATCGTCTTCAATGATGGCGAAACGATATTCCTTAGCCAAATTTAAAAGCTTTAATCTGCGCTCAATGCTCATGGTTACCGTAGTCGGAAAATGATGGTGAGGGATGATGTATACTGCTTTGATGACCTGTTTCTTTAAAATGTCTTCCAGAAAATCTATATCCATACCATGTTCATCCACGGGAATACGCAGAAGATGGGCTCCCACATATCTGAATATCTCATCGGCAGAACGGTAATTGGATACGCCTACCGCAATACTGTCAGATTGGGTGAGTAAAAGCTGTGAAGCCAGATAAATTCCCATCTGACTTCCTTTGGTAATAAGCAGGTTGTCCGGATGTACAACTAATCCACGGGTATCAGATAAATACCGGGATAGCGCTGAACGCAGGTTTTCCGAACCTTTCGGGAATCCATATTTAAGAAAGTTTTTTCCATAGAATTTTCTTGAAATGCTGCGGTATTCTCTCATCAAAAGATCAACCGGAGTTAAACGGACATCAGGAAAACCATCATCAATAGTAAGCATAGACTGCTGGTAATTTTCACTGATCTGTATTTCCTTAAAAGGATTCGTCCATGAAAATGCTTCTTCATTAATGTTTATTGTTTGTTCAAAATCTGCTTTTTTCTTTTCAGGAAGTGCCGGAAGTTTAGATAAAACAAAAATTCCTTTTCTTTCCACAGACTCTGCCCAGCCTTGGCTGACCAGTTCTTCATAGGCCAATTTTATGGTATTCCGGTTAAGACCTGTCAATTCTGACAGCAAACGGGTGCTGGGCAAAACATCTGACGGCTGAAGCGTTCCATTCGTGATCAGATGGATAAAACTGTTACACAGCTGAATATACAGCGCAACACTTGAATCTCTCTTCAGTTGTATTAATGATTTGTAAGGCAGCATTCCGGATTGTTTATTTAAATGTACTATGAGTTTCATTAAATCTATAACAAAATTAAATAGTAATCAAGGGAAGTACTGAAAAAACGGGTGGCAAGCTATTGAGGTTTTATAACTACATTAATTATTATCCTTGTCAAGGTTTTGAACCTTGACAAGGATATATTTACAGAAATTGTTGAAAATTATTGTCCTGTAGCGGCTTCCAGCTGTGGTATTAGTTTATTAATACTGAGCAGGAACCAACATCGTTGTAATTCCGATCCTGTTCCATGCATTGATGGTGATAATAGCCATAATCACCTGCGCCAGATAGGTTTCTCCCAGCAGCTTTTCTGCAGTGGCATAAGTTTCATCCTTTACATGATTACTGATTAGGGTTACCTCTTCCGTGAGGGCTAAAACAGCGCGTTCTTCTTCTGTAAAGAAAGGCGTGTCTCTCCATGCATTCAATGCGTAAATCCGCTGTTCTGTTTCACCGGCTTTTCTGGCTTCTTTGGTGTGCATATCGATACAGAAAGCACATCCGTTGATCTGTGAGGCTCTGATCTTGATCAAATCTTTATGTGTTCTTGAAATGGTTGTGCTTTCGATGAATTTTTCAAGGCCGAGGATCGCTTTATAGCCATTGGGTTCTACCTGATCCATTTTAATTCTTGTTGACATTGTATGATGTGTTTGTTTAATTTTTAGTATTTGTTTTGGATGTATTTACTTTGCTTTATTATTCAACAGATGATCAATACTCCATTTATAATTAGGGATAAAAGAGAGTAGAAATCCGGCTGCCGAAGCTGTAAATACCCCGTAATTGATGGGTTTTTGAATTCCCACCGAAAGAGTCATAAACAGAATAAAGGTCAGGGTAATAAGTGAAGCACCGATCGCAGCATATTTGGTTTTAAACCCTATAATAAGACAAATGCCTACCCATAATTCAGCGACTGTAGCGATACTTCCCATGACATTAACGATGGGCCTTTCAAATACCGGCATCAAAGTAGAAGTGTAATCTATAAAGTTGTTCCAGTTTCCCCATTCAATGTTTCCGGTTCCCGGAGCTCCCAGTATTCCCAGGCGGTCTGCAACAGGCGTTAAGAAGGTAATCCCTAATGCATATCGTAAAAGTAATTGCGGGATATTAAAAGAATCTTGCATAAATCTTGTTTTTCTGAGGACAAAATTAGGAAGACTCTGAGCTGCTTTAGTCACCCAGTTTTACAAAACAAGATGGCCCAGATGATGCATGAATTAAATTTTAAAATGGTTAGGCACATTACCGTCTATGAAGAAGGGTTGCAAAAAGTCCTACTGCCGCCAGAAGAAAGCCAATTGAAATCAATAGAAAAATAAATAACAGAAGAAATCTGTTTGGAACTTTGAGGGAAGCTTTTCTCTTAAACATCTGAGGATTGGTAAACCCTGTCAAACTCACAAAAAAGAAGATTAAACTTAAGAGTAAGGAAATAATCAGGAAGAGTCTTGTGAAATCTAAGTTCATCGGGAAGTGTTTTTTTATCGTCAGCAAGCGAAGCTACATCAATTTGTATTAATTCTGTTCATTCTTCTTGAAATTTTAATTTTTAAAATGATAAAGATTTAACCTTACTTTCTTCATTTATCTTAATGTTTTAAATAATTGGTATAGAATTAACCACGGATTGCAAAGAGGTTTGTGTTGTATGGATTTAGATTTATCATCTGAGAATTATATTTAATAAAACCTCTTGACATTTATCAAGCCAATATCCGTTCCTATTTAATAATTTTGTAGAAACAAAAGGAAAAAACATTAGAATTTAACAGGTGATGAAAAACAAATTATTTCGATTATTATTCATTGTATCAGGCTGCATTTTGTCAGCACAGAAGGCAGACAATTCTTTTCATGGCTATTATAAATCTGATAATTCTGAAACTCTTTACGACGGCTTTAGCTTCGAAGGAAATGGAAAAGTTTTAATAGCGGACATGAATTATGGGGATTATTTTACCAGAAATGACAGCTTGATTGTTTACCCCGATAAAAGCATATTCATTTTCAAAATTAAAAAAGATAAACTCATCGGTCTTTCCAATTGGGTCAAAAAAGGAAGCTGGACTCATCAAAAAGATGCACCGGAGACCGGAAAATTCTACGATTCGATTAAGGCTAAAAAAAAGGCTGAGCTTTTAGCGGAATATTATGATCAGACCAAAACATCATCTAAATCAGGGCTTGACTTGGATGCTTTGGTTTCCGGTAAAATGAATGATATTAATGAAAAGCTTTGTGGAAAGGGTTTGGCTAAAGCCTGTATGAATCTTTTCGGATTGAAGATGATGGAATATACGCCAGATCTTCTGACTGATCCCGGAAAAATTGCCTCAAAAAAACTGAAACCCCATCCTGAATTGATCTTGCTGTCCGATAGGATTATAGAACTTGGAGAACCTGAAGGATATACTGTATTAGGCAGCTATTATTATGCATTAGGTTTGAAAGAGAAAGCTTTTAAAACCTGGGATGAAGGAGAAAAACATGGAAGTTTAAAATCTCCTCAGGCCAAAGCTTCAGTTGAAATTCAGGAAGAACTTGATCGGGAAGATGAAAAGAAATAATTGAAAAATGGGTACAAATCTAGATCCTAAACCTCTCACGATGTATTTAAATAAAAAATACTTCCCATTACTCTTCACTGCCGTAGTGGTAGGCTGTAGTCCCACTGAAAAGACAGATCTGAAAAATAAGAAAACCAGCGATACGGTCCATATCGATAAGATTTCTGTAAAGCACAAGGATACGCTTGTGGCGGATATGAAAATACCTGTTATTGATACCACTGCGGTATTGACTGCTTTCAATGAAGCAAAAAAATCAAAACTTTTTAGCCAAGAATTGGATTTTAATGGCAATAATAAGATGGACGGATCTATTTTTGATCTGGAGCGGCCCATTCTTATCGGAGATTTAAATGATGATCATTTGGATGATGCCATGATGCCTTTTTCGATAGAAGGGCGTGAAGGCGGAAATAACTGGGATACCTATTATGCTGTTTTTATTAATAATAGAGGTGTCCTTGACTATAAATATTCTTTTTCAAGAGGTGGGAAATTTTCTGAAACCCTGATCAATTTTACAAGTATAAAAGACGGATTTATAAAAGGCATGGAAGTGCCCGGAAACAATTCCTCCAAAGAAGACAGTACACCTGTAAATTATATGTACAGGAATACTGACCTTTCAGAAGTAGCTACCGCTTCAGAGTAAAATCATACAAGGTTGATTCATCCATGAAGGGTTTCTGATGAAGAATTTTAGTTTAAATGGTTGAAACTTTTGCTGATATCTTTTATATCATTTATCTTTATTAATGTTTTAAAGGGCTCGTTAAATTGAATTTGAATCCCTTCGATGATTTGCTTATCAATATTATCATCAAATTTCCGGGCAAACAGGTGATTGCCGGTCTGTAGGAAATCCAGATCTGTTTCCGTAAACGTTTTTGGGCGTAGTTTAATATCACCGTCAGGAATCCAGATGATTGCTCTTTTGTCATCATCTACCAGAATACCATCGAAAGAAGTATTCATTAGCACGGTCTGGAAGAAAGATTCATCTGCAATTAAGGTATTCAGATAATAGTCTTCAAACTTTTTCACCTCGGTACTGTTGCATATAAATTCACAACAGCTTCTGGTGAGGATCATCCATTGCCCGCCTATATAAGGAATAACATCTTTCATAAACCCTCTTGTATGGGTTTTCTCCGAAATCTTATCATCAGCCTCTTCAAAATAATTCTCGATCCTGTTCATGGTCTCAGGTCTGCTTTTTTTCTGATCAGCAATTTTTATATAGCTCTTTCCATTATTCTTTGACAGAAAGTCTTTGATGATCTCCTGCGATTTTAGTGGATAATCCTGGCCGCTTAAATTGATGAAATAATCCCACTTCATATTCATCTCCAAAAGATATTTCATTCCGTCCAGCTCGGCCTGCACCATGCTGTAGCCTCCCCATACGACGTTTTTACTTTTAAGGATATGGACATTCGGATATTTCTGTAAAAACACATTAACATCTTCACCAATTTCCAGGTTGGCTTTTTTATCGATATGGATAAGGTAAAAGTTGGCAGGATCGTAAATGGCTTTGAAAAGACGTTTAAATTGGTCCGGTAAACGATGTACTAAGATTAAGTACGCAATAGTGATAGATTTCTTCGGTATGTTGCCGATGCTATGCCCATTACTTTCGTTTTGGTAAACATTTCTCATTTTATTTTATTTAAAAATTATGAATGTTTACAACTTATTTTATAAAGTATTAATAGACATTTTTGTAAATATACAAAAATTAAATAACATTTTTTAATAAAAACATAATTCAATAAGCGTAAATGAACCCTGATTGTTTTCTTTCAATAACCCAATTTTAAAGAAAATGGATTGAGAATCGGGTAGCGAATTCCGTGGTAATTTTTAAAAGAAATTAGAAATAATTATATGGTTCAATAAGAATTTAAAATTCAGGGGAAAAATTCATTTTAATGAATATACCCTGTAAATTGTTCATTTTCATGAAAATATGAAAGATAATTCAAATAATGATATATTCATTAAATATCATTTATATTAATCAAATATTAAGTTATAAATATATTTGATTATTTTTTTCGAAATAATATAAACATATTGTAATTATTCTTATCTTAGTGATGTAATAACAACATAAAATTATACTCATGAAAAATTTCAAAAAATTGAACAGAAACGAATTGAAAACTATTTCAGGTGACGGAATCTTTGATAACATCGGAGGTGTTATCGGAGGACTAGGTGGAGTAGTTGGTGGAGTAGTAGGTGGTGTAGGTACTATCGTAGGTGGCGTTGTAGGTGGCGTTACCAATACAGTAGGAGGTGCTGTAAACGGTGTAGGTGTTCTTGTAGGGAATACATTGTGCCAGGTACAGTGCGTTGTAAACGGTGTTGTACACATCCAGGTCCTTTCTTGTGGATCTACTTGCTAATCCAAGCCAGTAAAATTAAAAATTATACCGCTCTGAAAAGAGCGGTTTTTTTGTGCGAATCTCTGACTTTGCAATATAAAAAACAGCTCATTTTCTTCAGCACATACAATCTGAAAACACTCTTTTTACAAATTCTTGATTTTTGTCAAGCCCAAATTGCCAATTAAGACAGTTCTTTGTCTTCTTTTTGCACAAAAAACAAAATGGGATCTTAAAAAATTATGAAAAACAAATTATTCACAGCATTCTTTTTATCAGTATGCTTCGCTACACATGCACAGATAGGTATCAACACTCAAAATCCTCAAGGCGCATTTCACATCGATGGAGGAAAAGATAACAACGCAAACGGTCTTCCTACACTTGCCCAGCAAGCTAATGATGTTGTGCTCACTCCAGGAGGAAATCTGGGTATTGGCACTACAATTCCGAACAGTGTTTTACAGGTAAACGGATCATTAGCAATGCCTGTAGTCACTACTGAGAACAACTATACCCTTACCGACAGAGATTATTCTGTCATTTTCACCGGGGTATCAAAAGACGAAGCAAGCCATGTCACTTTTACGATACCAGATCCGGCCACATACAAAGGACGCATCTACAAAATCACTTCTCTGAACGGTGGCACCAATGGTCACGGTGAGTGGAACAGTGATTTCACGGTTTTTAAAGAATATGGTTTAACTTTAAGCCAACCTGTTATTTATGCAAAAGATGATGACGGCTCTGTGATGTCTTCTACGCAGGTTTACGTCCTTGGAAACGGTGCCGCCGGAACCAAAGGCCCGGGTGACAGAATCACTATACAGAGTGATGGAAATAATTGGTACTGTATTGATTACTGATCAGGTATAAATTCTGCCATAATCACTACATTGCAATACATTAAATCAACCCAAAAAGATGAAAAAAATTATCATTACAGCTGTCATTCTATCATTAAATACACTGAATCAGGCATATGCACAAAAAAAGGCACCAGCTACAAAGCCTGTTGTTCAGCAAAATGCAACAAAAGAAGCTAAGGAAATTGAAAAAGCAAAGACCTGGATCACCCGTACGGTTGCCAATACTTTAAATAAAGCCAACGGTATGGCAGAAAATACGAATGAAGAGGCAGAGGGAAAACATAGACCCATCTATACTGCCCGATATATGGCCTATAAAGATGATGCTGTAGAAGTGGATATGGATGGAGGTATGACAAAGAAAGCATTCGAAAAAAAATGGTCTAAAGATTTTAACTGTCAATATGCAGGCATAGGTAATGGTTATTTGGTTTCCGGATCAGATTACGGATTTATAGAAGTGACCCGTTGTGTTTTCATCAAAAAGATCGGCGATGCGTATCTGTTTGAAACTGTTATTACAGATACGGAAGCTAAGATTAATTATAAAAGAGATATCAAAGTAATTCCTTCCGGAAATTCTTTTCTGATTGCAGATGTGCTGGAATACAATCAATAACCTGATTTTACTATGCCTACAATTCCTTTTTTAATCCTGTTCAAACTGCTTTATCTGGGAAGCTTCCCGGATCAGACAGGGATTATCTATTTCGACGAAAACTGGCAGCCCGTATCCAAAAAGGAAATGGTTTACTACACACCAGTGCCTAAGCCTGTCGGGAAAAAGTACTTATTTCAAGATTATTACAAATCCGGAAAACTTTATTTTGAAGCTTTGTCCAATTCTAAAACGGAGAGAAAATTTGATGGTGTGGCTAAATTTTATGCAGAAAACGGACGCCTGATAGAATCCTCAGAGCTGAAAAACGGAGTCCTGAATGGTAAGATCCATTCCTTTGATGAGACCGGCAGAAAAAAAGGGACCGCTTTGTATGTCAATGATAAACAGATGAGCTCAGATATGTATTATTATAAAGGTGATCCTGAAGGCTCTCCGGATTATGACATCATTTTGATGAGCATGAATGATGAACTAGTCGCGGAAATTATTTATGATGGAATGAGGTATGGAATTCGACAGGAGACTTATTTTACGGCCAAAGTAGTAGAAAGTTATGATACCAACGGCAAACTGATAGGTATAGCTAAATTAAATCAGGCTGATCCCAATGGCAATGTCCTGGATTATTTAAAAGAACACAACCAGCCTGTTGATGGAGTTGTGGTAGAATACCTCTATCATCCGATGAGAGTAAATAAAATCATTCATCTCAAAAAACAGAAGTAACCCATAATGTTTACACATATACTAAAAGAGCCCCTTACCGCCGAAGAAAAGAAAAAACTAAAGTTTGTCCTAAAAACAAGAGTGATTATTGGATTGATTTTCATTCCTATTCTTCTTCCGGCTTTCGTACTTATGGGTTTCGCAGCCATTCAGGATATCATGAGCGGCACCCCTGACGGAGGTACTTATTTTTGCATTGCTATGATCTTTTTTTGTACATTTCTGCTCATCCGGTTTGTGATTCCTTTTTATAGAAATTCTTTTAAAAACCTTAAGCGGGAAGATAAACTGGTCGTTAATACCGTTATTTTGTCCATCTCTAAAAACTGGACCAATAAGGGATTTAAATACAATATCCAGACAGAATACAGATCTATAGATTCCTGGTCTGTAACAATGGTGATAAAACCCAGTCTTCCTTATCATGAAATGTATGTTAATATGCCTATCACGATCCACTGTTTTGAAGATAACAGTATAGACATACTTTATATAGAGAAAACAGATTTAAAAAACCGATAACAGGAAGACTTTTAAAGATATGATAAGATCTGGCATTGCTAAAACTTACCCTTTTACTTCTATGGCAGAAGCACATCAACAGGTAGAAACGCGCCGTACCGCCGGAAAAATAGTGCTTACAGTGTAATTAATACATTCCTTTAATGAATATTTATTTTTATCATAATCTGATCAAATATCATAACGAAAAATATTCAAAATAATGTCGTAATAATTTTATTGCGACATGTTCTGTCGTTGTGCGTCTATATCTTTGTATGAGAGATAAGATAAACAATCCCGGGAAATTATTGTCTTACCAAACCTAATTTTAACCTTAAAATAATGATTATGAAAATTCAGAATGTGAAGTTAATTCCAACAATCCTTGTGGCGAAACAGGAGAGTACTGGTAGCCAACTGACAGTCAGGCAAGAGAAATAATTCATTTTAAATTAACCATACTTTCTTATTTTTTTTAAAATAACTCTTATTTTTGTGAAATTTTTTAAATTATGTATAAAAAACAGCTAATAACCATTTTTCTATTTTTATTTTTCAGTTCTTATGCACAGACTGAATTTATCACTTCGTGGAAACCCAATGTAACGGGTACAATCGATAATGCCATATCTTTTGGCGGTACCGGTACCAGCTACACCATTAACTGGGAGGAAGTAGGATATCCTCAACATAATGGAGTAGTCAGTTCTGTTACATCCAGCAGCAGCAGTCCTACTATCATTTCTTTTGGCACCTCTTTAAACACCAATCCGGTTCAGGCCACCTACAAAGTGAAGGTGTCTAATGGCAGTGGATTATTTTATGGATTTAAGGCTAATATCAATGTTCTCACTGAAAACCCGGAACTCACCGAAGTTAATCAATGGGGAAATATCATTTGGCTGGAGCAATTCAACAGGGGATTCTCAAGATGTCCGAACCTTGATGTCACTGCTACAGATGCCCCAAATCTGACACAAATTAGTAATTTATCTGAAATGTTCTCTTATTGTCCATCTTTGGTTGGCAATAATTCATTTTCTACCTGGAATACAGGCACCATTACGAATATGAGTGGAATGTTTAGCAGGGCAACATTATTTAATCAACCTATTGGAACCTGGAATACGGCGAATGTTACAAATTTCAGTGATATGTTTGCGTTGGCATCTTCTTTTAATCAAAATATTTCTAACTGGAATACGGTGTCCGGAACCAATTTCTCTTCAATGTTTACATTTGCAGTGGCTTTCAACCAGCCATTAAATTCATGGAATACCTCAAATGCTACTAATTTCCGCTATGTATTCGCTAATGCCACCTCCTTTAATCAGCCACTTAACAATTGGAATACAGGTAATGTAAAAGATTTTGAGCAGATGTTTACGAATGCTACATCCTTTAATCAGCCTATTGGAAATTGGGATGTTAGTAAGGTTAATATTAATATTGGATTTAATATGTTAAATGGTGCTTCGCAATTTAATCAGGATATTTCTACCTGGAATATTAAGCTTCAAAACTTTCTTTCGAATTCAATCTATTTCGGATTAAAAAATACACGTTTATCATGTACCAATTATAATAAATTTCTAATTGCTCTCATTAATAATCCTACATGGGCCAGCTCAGGAATAACATCCGGAACCATTGATGCAACAGGGTTGACCTATTCTACACCGCAAGCCATTATGGCAAGAGCTCAATTGGTAAACAAAGGTTTTAACATTATTGGAGATACGTATAATGCTGCTTGTAATGGAAGTTTATCAACCGTGGAAACTTCAGCACAATTAAAAACTCCGGCTTATCCTAATCCAACAACAGGAATGATCACCGTGGAGTCTGCTGAAAACGAAAATGCTTATCTATATGACAGCACCGGTAAAATGATTAAAAATATACCTTTAAGTAAAGGGAAAAACCAGATCGACCTTACCGGATATCCATCAGGAAACTATCTGTTAAAAGGCCATACAACTTTTACTAAAATAGTTAAGAAATAGACTTCAGAGTCTTCATTTAAACCCTAAAAAATAGCCCTACAACAAACAATTGTAGGGCTATTTCTTTTATAGGCAGAATCAAAAATTCTTAGAATATTGTAAGAATTTGTTGGGCAGGTGCAGCCAAAGTATTAGTAGCAGCGGTTCTGCCTGATGGAGTGGCTCCCGAATTGTATGTAGGATTACCCGGCGGTGTACAACCTCTTCCTACATCAATTGTTTCGCCATTTACAAACACGATTGTAATACTCTGCCAATTAATAATA
This sequence comes from Chryseobacterium sp. OV279, assembly GCF_900128945.1. GTDB lineage: Bacteria > Bacteroidota > Bacteroidia > Flavobacteriales > Weeksellaceae > Chryseobacterium. Next base: position 704,902 of record NZ_FQUD01000003.1, read on the forward strand.
GATGTGATAGCAGTTGGTATGGATGCCCCGGCACTTACGTTATATATGGCATCAGGAATACCTATATAGTGTGACATAATATCCCATTGATTTATTGGTGGCGTTTTTGATCCACTCGTACTCATCAAATCATAAGTAACCGTGGTGCCAGGTTGAATTAATCCTGATGTCTCTCCTGAAGCAATCGGATGGCAATCAGATTGCCATGTTGTAGGGTCTGTGACTTTAATTTTCAATTTAGCAACAGCAACAGGACTGAAATTATAAACGACTAACGGGTATTGCTGAGCTTTAATAATGACAGCTAAAAGAACTAAAAGCAGTGGAAGAATTTTTCTCATATTGTATGTGATGTATTATGGTTTTTGTTCATTTGAAATTGAAATAAAGGCTTGTGAAATAATGGCATCATCCTCTAAACCATTGACTTTATCTTTAGTCATTCCTGTTGACAGTAAAACCATTTTTGCCGGTTCCAATAAGATTTTTTTCCTTGAAGGGCCAAATCCCTGGCTTCCTGAATTGTTTGCAATTTCTTCTTTAACAAGTGTGGGGTTATTGGCATCCGCTAATGCTTTTTTGAAGTCACCAATGGCTTGACTTTTAGACGGAATAGATTGGTTAGTACGCCCTTCTAATGGGTTACTCGTCAGTTTGTTTTCTTCAGAACCTTCCAATGAACATGAAATCATTGATAGAGAAGATAGAAAAGACAAAAAAAATACTTTTTTCATATTTTAAAATTAATTTGATAGTGCTCAAAAATACTAAAAAATATAATACACCATGTATTGAAATAATATTTTTGATTATTTTTTTTAATTATAATTGAATATTAGATAAATAAAATTAATTATGAATCACTAAATAAAGAATTTAAACTATTAACAGCGTAGTCAAAAGAAACTTTAAAAATTACGCTTGCCTGAAAAAAGTAGATCTAATCTATAGAGCTAAATATAGAGGAGAATTATTATCTTTAAACATCAACATTAACTGGAAAACAATATTTAACTTCATAGAGAAGATTGATACTTTGTGTAGATTTGAAAGTTGGCAGCCATTATAAAAGACACGAAATGAGAAAAATAAGGATGAACTATTTACTGATTGTATTGACAATATTAATTCAGTCCTGTAACGAACAAGAAAAAAAAGTTGATGCATTGAAAACAGAAAATGATTACACTTTATTGATGTATGGACTACCTGATATGGAAAGACAAAATTCAAGAAATATCATTGCCGAAAAGTGGGCAATAAAATTCAAATCAGTTGCAGGTTGTGTGGTTTCAAAAGAATTGGTTGACAGTGTAAAGACTATAAATGACAGAGTCAATAAAAACATTGAAAAGAAATACGGCAAAAATTGGAATGCTCAATTTGAAAAAGAAATAGGGGAAGAATATGAAAAGGAAAAGCAAATTACTGCAATTTTAGACAAAGTTGACTTTATCAGGAAGAGAGATGATCAAATGGATAAAGAAGGCAATGGACTGGTTTATTATATGACACCAATTGAAAATTCAACGACAGACTATAAGGTATCTGTAGAAGGTTGGGATACTATTAACGACAAAGACGTTTGGGTTTCTTATTATAGAATGACAGCAAATTATAAGACTAAAGAATACAAACTGTTAGAGGATAAAATAGAAAAAATAGAGTAATTGCCACCAATAGGACTGACGAATAAAACTCACCATTAATAATCTCTTTTTTACAGTGGAAAATATCTCAGATGTAAAACTGGTAAAATATACAATTTAACATAATATAAATTATAGGCAAAATATAATTACAGAGTTTTACCTTAAAAAACATTCAATATCTGCTACTTTCCGAATTTCTCTTCCAGATAGTCTTTGACAACGTTCACAAACTCTTCCTTGGTCATGTATCTGTCCAGAAAGTCTTCCAGGCTTCCTTCATTCTCAATCTCCTCGAAATAAACTTCATGATCTGTACTGTAAACTGTCGGGTTCATTGGATTTGGATCCGTTAAGCAAACAAAGTAATGATCCGGATATCCATAAGAATAGATAATACAGATAAAATCCATTTCTGTTCCCTGTACAGTTTCTCTGACTTCAGCTTCTTCTACAAATCCCTCAAGTTCACCATCATCTTTTGAATCTTTTTTGAAGGGCGTAAACAGCCAGTCTTTATAAAAATCCTGTCCATACGTTTGCTCATGCTCTGAAAAATAATGCTCAACCAAATCTTCGTAGAATTTTTCATTATGGTCGGTATACGTCTCTTTATTCTTTTCGTAAAATGCATCAATCCCATACACATCCCATTCTTTATCATACAGATAAGAGCTGAATTGGATGCTTTGCCAGTTTTCTGCAAAGGTTTTTTCTGCACGTACGTGTTCTGTATTGGCACCTAAAACATTTAATTTTTCTAATATTTTCGTATACATTATGTTAAATTGAAATTATAACAGATTTAAAATCAGGCTAATATTTTCCGTCATTCCACAACTTTTCCGTTGTTTCTTCCTGGCTGTATTCAAAATAATTCCCGTTTTTGTCTTTATTTCTTTGGAACAGTTTTACATTATACGTTCTGAAATTCAGCTTCAAAAACTGATGAAAATAACCATTCCCAAAGCATACATGACTGTAAAACAGCGATTTAAAATCTTCTTTATCAGGTATTTCAAAAGTTTTCAGCCGTCTTACGATCTCCGAAACTTCAGTTTTCATGATGCCTTCCACGATGATAGGTTCCGGTAAAGCTATATCAAAGGCCAGATTCTCCGCTCCATCCTCTTCCCACCATTCCCAGAGATTAAATCCGGACATCTCCTTCCCTGTCATTTCATGCAGCGTATTCTCAAGTTTTTGGTAAGCTGAATGATCTTCATCACCATGCTCATCACAGTAATCCGTATATTCTAAAATAAGCCGTAATACCTCAGGATAAAGCTTTTCAGCAGTCGTAAAATCAGGCTCAATTTCCTTTCGTAATTCCATATCATCTAAAACAAAATTCTTTTCTGTACTAAATTACATAATTTTTAAGACCTTAATCATCGTGTTTTAGTCTGTTTTACCTATATTTGATCTCAATACAATAGATATGAACCACGCGAGCTGTTTGCCTCCTCCAGGATTCTAATATTTTCAATTCCATTCGAAGTATGTTCATGCCGTTAAATTTTTATCGGCACAAATATGAATGCTTCAAATTCTGATAAAAAATAGTATTACAAATCTTTACAGTTCATTCTCAATGAAAAAATCATATTTATTATTGCATCTGGCCGTTATCCTGGCCGGCTTTACAGGCATTTTCGGAAAACTCATCTCTTTAAATGAAGGACTACTCGTCTGGTACAGACTTTTCTTTTCGTCCATCATTTTATTTGTTATTTTAAAACTGCTGAGAATCCCCTACAGCATTTCTGCACAGGAAAAAGTACGTATAATGAAAGCTGGGCTGCTCATCACACTTCACTGGCTTTTCTTCTACGCCAGCATTAAATACTCCAATATTTCAATTTGATTGATCAGGAAAAATTTAAAATTTCAGAATTGCTTCTCAGTACATTGACTTTGTTTGGGATCAGCCTGATTTTTCATTTCGACACTTCTTATCAGCTTGGAATTATTTTAGGTGTAATTTCTTCCGCTTTTGGTGCCCTCTATACCATTTATAATAACTGGCTGGTGAGACACTTTGATACCAAAGTCATCAACTTTTATCAGATGATGGGCGGAACTTTAGGCCTCGGAGCATTTTTGCCCATATATCTCCTCATTTTCCCGGCAGATAGCATAGTCCCTGACTTAAAAAACACGGCTTATTTGGGCATTTTAGCACTTTTTTGTACAGTTGGTTTATATGTGGCATTTGCAGAGGTTTTAAAGAAAATTCCGGCCTTCACTGTAAATTTAACGTTCAATCTGGAACCGGTTTATGCGATCATTATGGCATTTTTATTTTTCGGGGAAAGCAAAGAAGTTAGACTGGCATTTTATATAGGCATTTCACTGATTATTACTTCGGTTGTTTTGCAGACATTGATTTCAATGAGAAAAAAATCTAGCTAATCCATCTAAACGAAACGCAGAAGATATAAAACTTCTGCGTTTTTTAATTTTAGAAACAAATATAAATCACAAATTAGTGATATTTTATGTGATTTATCTATCTCGATTTTATTCAGTAGTTTTAAAAGTCAGACTGATGAAAAATAAAAGATTAAATAATGAATTATCAAACCTTCCAACCTAGTCCTAAACTCTCCGCTCTTATCAAGTGCTATTGGACCCTGGAAAGCCCTAAGGAAGACGTTCCTCAGCAGCAAACCATTGTTCCGGACGGTTGTATGGAAATGATTTTTCATTATGGTGACCTTTACAAACAATATATGGATGATGGCCAGGCTGTGGTTCAGCCCAGGAGCTGTGTTTTCGGCCAGCTTACCAAACCATTGGTTATAGAATCTACGGGGACTACAGGAATGTTTTCTGTACGTTTTCAGTATGAGGGTTTTATTCCGTTTGCCACAATTCCCATTAAAGAAATGGATGATAAAGCCGTTTCCCTCGATAAACTCTTCGGAAAAGACGGAATTGAGCTGGAGAAAAATATGCTAAAAACCAAAACACCAGAAGAAAAAATACAGGTTGTTGAAGACTTTTTACTCAAAAGACTGGATGCCGGTGCCATTGACAAAATTGTACGTTCTACAATAGATACTATTATTACTGCTAATGGTCAGATTTCAATCGGTGAACTTTCCAAACAGACCAATATCAACCGTAGACAGCTCGAACGAAAGTTTTCTTCTGCCATAGGTTTAAGTCCTAAACAGCTCTCCAAAACAATAAGACTGCAAACAACGCTGAAACTCCTACTCAATAACGAATTTACAACACTTACGGCTTTAGCGCACGAATCCGAATACTATGACCAAGCCCATTTTATAAAGGATTTCAAAGAATTCACGGGACTGACTCCTAAAGAATTTTACGGTGAAAATCTGAAAATGTCTTTCCTTTTTTTCGGCACAGATTAACCTTGTCGCATTTTTACAATTATAAGCTTAATCATATGCTGAACTTTGTCTTCATCATAAAAATCAAGACAATGAAAACAAAACTGATTCTCTCCGCCATTATCCTGGCAATTCTCTCTGCCTGGACTCTACAGCACAATGAAATCCAAAAACTGGAATGGCTCATCGGTACATGGGAAACCAAAACGCCCAAAGGAAGCCTCTATGAAACCTGGACCAGAAAAAGCGATACCGAATTCCAGGCAAAAAGCTATTATCTGAACAAAAAAGACACCATCATGTTTGAATTTGTAAAGCTGGTAGAAAAAGACAAAAAGCTACATTATATGGTCACTGTAAAAGGTCAGCATGATGAAATCCCCGTTGATTTTGTATCAACTTCCGGCTCAAAACCTACTTCTCTAATCTTTGAAAACCAACAGAACGACTTTCCACAAATCATTACCTATAAAAAAATCAGTAAAAATTCTCTAATTGCTGAGATTTCTGGCACTATCAAAGGCAAAAAAGAGAATGAAATATTTGCGATGAAAAAGATAAAATAATAAACGGCACTTTATATATCCATTACTAAGGAAAAGATCATTCAAATTTAAGGGGAAAAGGCTCGGCCGCCGAAGGCGGCCAGCTTAACTTTCGCTTCATCAGACAAGTTCACTTGTCTCCTCTTTGCACCCCTAAAATAAACAGCATTAATTTAAACTTTGCGTTTCCAACAGGATGCATATTTAATCTCACGCAGATTAAACGAATTACACAGATTATATTTTAACTACGATCTTATATCAAATTATTAAAAATTAAACGTAAGCATCCGCTCAATCTTCAAGATCTGCGGGAGATAAGAATAACAGCTCAATCCTTTATACAACATGCTCTCGGATCATCTATTCTAGAGCTTCTTTGTTTAAAATCAACAATTTATCAAAAAAAACTTGCGTAGTCAAATAACTTCATTTAAATTTGTAGTCAAATAACTACACAATGAATTTAAGAAGAGATGTATTCCAGGCTATCGCAGACCCTACCAGAAGATCTATCCTGATGCTGGTGGCCGCACAGTCCATGACGGCCGGAGCCATCGCTTCCAATTTCGATACCGCTAGACCTACCGTTTCCAAACATCTTCAGATCCTTACAGAATGTGAATTGCTAAGGTCTGAACAGAACGGCCGTGAAATTATCTATCACCTAAATCCCAATAAAATGAAAGAAATAGCCGATTTTATTGAACCTTTCCGCCAGATGTGGGACGACCGGTTCAATAAGCTGGAAAGTGTAATGAAAGCCTATCAGAAAAAGATAAGTAATGAGTAATGGGCAATAAGTAATATTTCACAACCAATCCTCAAACTCTCCCACTCTCCCACTCTACTACTCTCAAACACTCAAACTCAAAATATGGAACTCAAAACAAAAATTCACGCCGAAGACGGCAAACAGGAAATATTCATCACAAGGGAATTTGATCTTCCGGTAGAATTACTTTTCAAAGCTTATACCGAAACAGAAATTGTTGAACAATGGATGAATACTAAAGTTCTGAAGCTTGAAAACAAACCACATGGCGGCTATGAGTTTGAAACATCCAATCCTCAGGGCGATGTGGTTTTCCGGGCCAATGGAACCATCCACGAATTTGTTCCCGAGCAGAAAATCACAAGAACTTTCCAGATGGAAAACATCCCTTTCCCTGTTCAGCTTGATTTTTTGGAATTTGAAAAACTCACAGATCACACCAGTAAACTCACTATCCAAACTATCTACAAATCTGTTGATGTCAGAGATCAAATGCTGAAACTACCTTTCGCACAGGGGCTGAACATGGCGCATAACAGATTGGAAGAAATTTTTAGAAAATAGAAATTAGAAATTAGATGTTAGAAGGTCGCAGTTTTAAATCATCCCCCAAAATCTAATACATTCAAACTCAAATCCCCTCGAACCCTCCCACTCTAATACTCTCAAACACACAAACCCTCAAACTCACCACCATGAATCCAAAAGTTAATTTTTTCTTCGATGAAGCCACTCAATGGCAGAAAGAATTCAAAAGGTTAAGAACAATCCTTCTCAATACAGGTCTTGAAGAAGAACTGAAATGGGGCTGTCCATGCTATACCTATCATGGCAAAAATATCGTGCTGATCCACGGATTTAAAGAATACTGTGCCCTACTCTTTTTTAAAGGAGCTTTACTTAATGACACCCATCATATTTTGATCCAGCAGTCCGAAAATGTACAGGCTGCACGACAAATCCGTTTTACAGTACTGAAAGAAATCATTGATCTAGAAAAAGTGATTCCAATCTATGTGTATGAAGCGGTAGAAGCTGAAAAATCAGGGATAAAAGTTCCGATGAAGAAAACCAAAGACTTCGAAACGCCTGAAGAATTTCAAAACAAATTAGATCAAAATTCGGAATTAAAGGAAGCTTTCGAAGCCCTTACTCCCGGGAGACAAAGAGCCTACCTGCTCCATTTTTCTTCAGCAAAACAATCAAAAACAAGAGAAGAAAGAATTCAAAAATATATTCCTCAGATCCTTACAGGAAAAGGTCTGAAAGATTAACTTAATCTGAGTTCGGAACAAGAAGTTATAATTAAAAGGAAGGAAGATGAAAGCTGGAGGATGGAAGTTACTATTGGCCGGTAAGTATTTAACAATTCCTTTTAAATGTCTTGAAATAGTTCCAAGAAGATTAATAAAAACAGATTGTATTCTATCTTTGGACTTCAATAACTTCCCGCTTCGAGCTTCTGACTTCCTTACATAATAATAAAAACGACTATGGAAACACAGAACAAATCACAAAAAAGAAACAGAATCATTTATTGGATCTTCACGATCTGGATGGCACTTGGAATGGTATCTACCGCCATCGTCCAGCTCATGAAAAACAAAGACGAACTCGCCAACTTCACCACTCTTGGTTACCCCGCTTACCTGATGACCATCATCGGCGTTTGGAAACTTCTGGGTGTCATCGCGGTTCTTATCCCAAAACGGCCGCTATTGAAAGAATGGGCATATGCCGGATTTTTCTTCGTTATGTCAGGCGCTTTTATCTCTCACATCATTGTTGGTGATACTTTGGGACGAACCTTTCCTGCTTTATTATTGTTAATTTTAGTCGGTATTTCATGGTATTTCAGACCTGCAGACCGAAAAATATCTACTTTTAATTAAACAGAGATTAAAAAACATCAAATACAATCACTTTAATACATAAAATATGAGCAAAAATAAACTAACAGCCGAACAAAGCGGAGAACTTTTAAAAGTCTTAAAAACCCGTTTTGAGAAAAATATGAACCGCCATAAAGGCCTGAGCTGGGAAAAAATACAGTCAAAACTGGATGCAGCTCCTGAAAAGCTATGGTCATTGAATGCAATGGAAGAAACAGAAGGTGAACCGGATGTAGTAGATTACGACAAAAAAACAGATGAATACATCTTCTTCGATTGTTCCGCCGAAAGCCCGAAACGCAGAAGCCTATGCTACGATTACCAGGCCTGGGACTCCCGCAAAGCCAATAAACCCGAAAGCAATGTCATTGATAAAGCCACTGAAATGGGAATAGAACTCCTGACTGAGGAACAATACCGCCAACTTCAGGAACTGGGAAAATTTGATTTAAAAACATCAAGCTGGGTTAAAACACCCGAAAACATAAGAGAATTGGGAGGCGCTGTCTTCTGTGACCGTCGGTACAACACGGTTTTCATGTATCATAATGGTGCAGATTCTTATTATGCAGCGAGGGGTTTTAGAGGAATGTTGAAAGTGTAACAAGGTTCGGATTCTTATTATTCTTCAAAACTTTTATTTTAAAATATTGATTTTAAGCTCTCGCAGATCAAGCTGATGATGCAGATTCTTTTCATGCTATTAAGTTGATTAAGCGCGAACATCTGTTTAATCTGTAAAATCTGCGGGAGCTTAAAAATATATGCCTCGATCTATCAGAGCCCCAATTAAATTAATCCTTTCTAAGCCACGGCGATTCTACACTCCAAAAAATAATATTCACACCCAAATAATGCTCAGCATAATCCACGAACTCTTCCTTGGTAAAAGGCTTCTTCGTTTTTGGATTTTTATACGTTAAAGTCGGTTCCTGCACCGCCATAGCTACTAAAGATAGTTTTCCTCTATATTGATTGAAAAACGGATAGGAATTTTTCATCTGAGCATTTTTGTTGGGAACAATGTCCGGTCCGCCCAATGCGATGTTATTTTTATAGGCAAATTCAAATAATCTCGACATATACTGATGATCATTCTCCCATTCACATGGAAAAAAATTCACATATTGCAGCACATAGGAAGTTTTAAAAGCATTTCTGGCGTACTTTAAATTATCAAGTTCAGCCTGAAAATATAGGTCACAGCTGAAGCCCGTTTTATCCTTTTTCATATCAATGTCTATGGAAGTTTCAGGTAAATTGATTCCCTGAATTTTCCCATCAAATTTTTTCGCCAGTTCTCCTATCAGCTTCTGATATCTCTGTTGAACAGTAGGATTCCACTGCTGTGTTACCCAACCATTTCCGACAGGTTTATTCTCACCGGGATTATCATATTGAGGAACCAAACCTCCGTTATACTCTTTTTCGGTTAAAATATAATCCGGGACATATCTGGCTTCCGGTTCAAAGAAGCGGTCCTGAAGCTGGATGAATAATTTTCTATTCAGGCCTGACAAATAGTTCAGATCATTTTCAATTCTGGAAAAATCATAAACATCTTTTGCGGTTTCTAAGGCTCTCCAGCTATACACGATCTGTACTCCGCCAATATCTTTCCTGGTAATCATTTTTTCAATGTTTTTCAGGTCTCCGGATGAAGTGTAAATATAATTCTGAGGCGTTTGTGCTGTGAAAAGCTGTAAACCCAAAGCAAGCCAGCCCAAAACTGCCATCTTAAATAATCGTGTCATAACTGTGAAATTAAAAGATTAATAGTCATCATTTATCGTGCCCAAGTTGGTTTTAGATTCATATAAAAAATTTAATAAAAATTATCAATCCTGTTTATTTGGAAGAAATTACAGAATATGTTTACGGAGAATTATTTCTATTTGTATCTAATTTTCTTTCATATTTAAATACTATTACTAATTTAGTAGATTGAAATTTGAATTTAATATAACAACATTGGGTATGAAAAAATTAATCTTACTGGGTTCAGTATCGGTTTTACTGATGAACTGTAATAAAAAAACAGAAACTCCGGCTCCAACAGCTAAAGTTGATACAGCTGCGGTGATTGAACCTGTGGTAGATACACTGGGACCAAAATCATTCTGCTATATGGCTGTTACAGGAAAAGACAGCGTCTTTGCATCCATCGATGACAATCTGGGAACGATTACCGGAAAATTGGCCTATAAAAACAATGAAAAAGACAGTTCAAAAGGAGATGTAACCGGGTTTAAATCAGGAGATACATTAAAACTGACGTATGAATTCCAATCTGAAGGAACAAAAAGCAAGAGAGATATTTTCTTTATTCAGAAAGACAATACTTTAACGGAAGGAATTGGTGATCACAAGGAAGAAGACGGCCAGTCTAAATATGCCGATGAAAAAAAGATCAGCTACAAGGACGGACAAAAACTGGAGCCTGCAGACTGCAAAGTGGTTACAAGAGCTTTAAAATAATTTAAAAATCAATTATTCTCCGCTATTTGATATACTCTGCATGGTATTTGCTATAAAAATGTCTCACTAGAAACAACAATAAAGTAGTATTATGCAGCATTTTCAATTTCAGCCATTTTCAAAAAGTGAATTTATGGAGAGCTTAAAGAAAACTTTTCCTCAATATAAAATTCAGACCGGTTTTGGAGCACTTCAGGTAAGAACCAGCGGATTTACTCTAACCGGAAACGTGAAAATTACAACGAATCCTGAAATAGGAAAAGTAAGCACGGAAACCTGCTTGGACTCAGCGGTCCTTTACCTTATTTTCTGTTTTCCAATCGGCATTTATATGATGATGAAAAAACAGAAGGTCAAAAAATTTGAAAGCGAGGTGATTGCGGGAATTAAAAAAATACTGACTGAAGACAAATAATCACTGTCAAACAAGATAAAAAGGTGGCTTCGAATTTCTCGGCCACCTTTTTTACTATCTTTTACTGAAGTTCTTTTTTAATCATTTCGATAAAACGCTCTACCGCTACATCACCTGTATTCCATGAGGTAATAAGGCGGATCGCAGAAGAGTGTTCGTCTATCTTTTTCCAAACGTAGAATTCAAAATGTTCGGACAGAATTTCAATCAGTTCATTGCTGATAATCGGGAAAATCTGATTGGTATAGGTGTCAGAAAGAAATTGTACTCCTCTTTCTTTCATCGCATTTTTAATTTTCATAGCCTGAATATTGGCATGTTTCGCCAAATCAAAATACAGATCATCTTTCATCAGTTCCATAAACTGGATGCCCAGAAGACGTCCTTTAGCCAGTAAAGCACCTTTCTGTTTGATATTGAAAGCAAAATCCGGCTGTAAATCTTTATTATTAATTACAATAGCCTCTCCTATCAATGCTCCGTTTTTTGTACCGCCCAGATAAAAAATATCTGTCAGTTCTGCCACTCTTTCCAGCGTCAGATCACTGATCTCAGAAGTCAGTCCATGTCCTAATCTGGCACCATCCATAAACAGATACAGCCCATTCTGACGGCAAAATGCTGAAAGTTCTTCCAGTTCCTGAGCCAGATAAACCGTTCCCAACTCTGTAGAATTTGAAATATACACCAGCTTCGGCATGACCTGATGCGGAACATTCGTGTGGCTATCCAGAACCGGAACAATATCCGAAGGTCTCAGTTTACCGTCTTCAGTTTCAATGCTTAATACTTTATGCCCTGTTGCTTCAATGGCTCCTGTTTCGTTATTTAAAATATGTCCAGGCGCTGCAGAGATCGCACATTGATATGGCCTTAAGATGGAAGAAATTACAATCAGGTTCGCCTGTGTTCCTCCGGAAACCAGATAAACGTCAGAATTCTCGTTTTTAATTTTTTCTTTGATCAGTTTTTTGGCCTGAAGAGAATATTCATCTTCGCCATATCCGGCCTGCTGATTCAAATTAGATTGTATAAGTGCTTGTAGAATATTCGGGTGACACCCCTCGGAATAATCGTTTTTAAAAGAAAATTTCATAGAGTAAAATTAAAAAAAGTTAAAATAACAAGAGCAGATTTTACATAATATTTTGTTAGATTTGTACTGAAAATCATCTAACATTTTGAGAACAACATTAACAGAAGAAAATTATCTGAAGGCTTTGTTTCATTTAGTTGACAATGAAGGGAAAGTAACGATCAATGAGCTCAGCAAATTTTTAAATGTAAAAATGCCGAGTGTGAATAACATGATGAAGAAGTTTGCCGACAAAAAATGGGTCGTTTATGAAACATACAAGCCGCTGGTAGTTACAGAAAGCGGAAAACGGGAAGCCGCGCTGGTAGTCCGTAAACACAGGCTCACCGAAATGTTCCTTGTGAAAAAAATGAACTTCGGCTGGGAAAATGTCCACGAGATCGCAGAACAGCTGGAACACGTTCATTCACAGGTCTTTTTTGACAAAATGGACGAAATCCTGGATTATCCTAAGTTTGATCCTCATGGAGAGCCTATTCCTGACAAAGACGGAAATATTATTTCACAGGAACTGCAGAAACTAAGTGCCTGTAAACTCGGAGAAACCGTCATTTTTGCTTCCGTTACCCTTTCAGACGACGGATTCCTAAGCTATTTAAATGAAAGAAAACTCCTCCTGAATACGAAAATCAAGGTGATTAAAATCGAAGATTTTGATAAATCGATGACGATAGAAATTGGGGACAATAAGGAAATCCTTAGCAGAAAGGCTACTGAGAAGATATTAGTGAAGAAATAGAGGTTCATTGGTGGCTTCAAGTTGCTTCAGCCACCAATGCTTCGGTTAAGCTATAGAATGAACGATTATTCTAGTTCGGCTATCACCAAAAATTACTGGGTGACTAAGCTACCGAAGCCACAATGTTCAGTTACGCTATGAAATGAACGATTATTCTAGTTCTGCTATCTCAACAATTACTGGGTGGCTGAGGCACTCGAAGCCACCTTTAACCTATCTCTCCAGCATTCTCACCACTTCCTCAATTTCCTCAGAAGTATTAAAATAATGCGGTGACAGACGGATAGCACGATCCAGATTCTTTAACGTAGAATCAATCAGGGCATTACTTTTATTGCTTACCGAGAAATAGACGTTATTCTCTTTCAGTATTTTATAAATCCCGTCGGTACTTCCGTCAGGAGCACAGAAAGTAACGATACTTGCTAAATTACGCCCTTCGTCCAGTATTCTTAATCCATTGCTCTGAAGCCCTGTTCTCAGCTTTTCTGCTAATTTTCTATTATAGATTTCAATATTCTGAAGACCAATTCCATTTGCGTATTTTGCAGCTTCGGTAAATCCTAAAATAGAACTGATGGAAGTTTCCCAATGCTCAAATCTTTTGGCTGTTTTAAGGAGTTTATAATCATTGAATTCCGTCCATTCTGCGCCATTCATATCTAAAAAAACGGGAGCCATTTCCATTTCTAAAACCCGGTCTGAAACATATAAAAACCCAGTTCCTCGTGGTCCTCGCATAAATTTCCGGCCTGTAGCCGTAAGAAAATCGCAGCCTATTTTGTTAACATCTACCACCAACTGTCCTACCGACTGACAGGCGTCCACAAGATACAGCACATCATAACGACGGCAGATCTCCCCCGCTCCTTCTACATTCTGAATCAGTCCGGAATTGGTTGGGATGTGGGTAACCGCCACAAGTTTCGGATGATGCTTTTTAACCAGGTTTTCCAAATCTTCCAGATCCAATTCATGATCCGAAAGGTTTTTAACCCTGATCACTTTAACCCCTGATTTTTTCTGTAATGAAAAAAAGGCAATCTGATTGGAGATATAATCATCATTCGTTGTAATAATAACATCACCATTTTCAAACTGAATGCTTGATAAAGCTTTAGCATACGCATCAGTAGAACTTACTGTAAACGCCATATTTTCCGGTTTAGCATTAATCAGTTGAGCCGCTTCTTCATAAAATTGGTGAATCTTTTCTTCATTCCTGTCAGCCGCCCCATAGGCTCCGTATTCCTGTTCCAGATAGATATGATCGGTCATTGTTTTAACCACAATTTCCGGCATCAGTGAGCCACCGGCACTGTTTAAAAATAGTTTATCTGTACAGCCAATAGTATCCTGTCTGATGATATGTAGGTCCATGTTTTACTTAGTTTTAAAATTGATTGATGATTTGTATTTCAGTTTCATTCTCCCTTTTTAAACATAAAAAATCCCGAAAATTAACGTCCGGGATTTATATATTAAAATGTTTCCATTAATCTAAAACGCTCCAACCTCTCTTCGGATTGGTGTTTGAAGACACTTCCTGTTCGTTAACGATGATATTTTCTTTTCTCTGACCGATGTAGTCAAGTTCGCTTAGTTTAGAGAAAATAATTTCCAGGCTGCGAAGCATCTGCTGAATGTACAGTAACGGCTCTCCACAGTTGTGATGATCATAATTGGTTTCTGCCACGATAGAAAGCTGATTTAGTAAAGTATGAGGCGCAATTTCACTCCACTCTAAACTGTAGTTCAGCATTTCTTCCAGTTCGGCAGGTACCAGAAGCTGGGTAGAATTGTATAGATGAAGGGCTAATTTTGCAAAAGCCTCAATCAAAAATACAGGCGGTTGCCATGGAATAATATTTCTGAACTGGAAATACATATCTCCAAAAGTATTCACCATAGTGGTACACAGAAACTTTACATTCTGTGCAAGGGCTGTATTTTGATTTTTATGGGATGCTTTCTGAATGATCTTAAAAGCGTACTGCTGCAGATTTCCTATAGATTTTGCATAGCTACCATAATAATCCAGCAAAACAGGATGACTCTGAATAGAAGTACACGGCGGAATAAAATTGGAATCTACCTGTGCGATATTCGCTTTCAGGTCTACTTTTCCGATGATCAGATAATTTCCTCCCGAATAGCTGCTGTTCAGTGAAGTGACAGGAAGCAGTTCGATGTGGTGATTCGGCTGTGCGCTTGGATGACGGGGCGGAATTTCTTCAGGATCAATATCTCCGAAAGGCACTTTATCAAAAGGATTGACAGAGATCAGGATATAATAATCTCCATCTGCCTGCTCTTCACTCATAGATCTGGCCAGAGATTTTACACTGACTCTCCTATCTGTTAAATCAATACGGTAACCGGCCATTGTGATAGCGCTGCATCTTTTGATAACAAGCTGTACATCGTTGGTAGCGGTATTATGGACATCAAAAATAGTTTTGTCCGTAAATTCGTTTGAAATAGGCAGAAGTCCGTAATTATATGTGTTGATCCCAAGCGAACTGGAATCTCTGATCGTATCAATTAAAAAATTATCCTGATCATTAAGGTGTCTCTGGGAAACTTTCATCCCATCAACCCAATTGATCGCAAAATGTTTAATAGGCTGTATCATATGTAATACTTTTTAAATTTTCTGTGATTATGATTTTTTCAATAGTCCTTCTTCCTCATGCTGGATGACTCTTTTGCAGATCACCACTTCATTTTCTGAAATGCCGTTCGTAGAGATATCCTGGTCGAAATCAAGGTATTTTCTAAAACTGAAAAATGATTTTTTGGTGTAAAAAATCCAGTAATAAGGTTCTTTTTCCATATCCGAAAGGTGAATAATCGAGTTCGGATTTTTATGGTTGTAATCGTCTACTACTCTATAGAACCAATCTCCGAAAGTGACTCCGGTCGGTAAGGTTTTAGCTTTGATCCTGAATCGGTTTGTATCTTCCAGGTTTTTACTCAATTCCACATTCAATACCATTAATCGATCAAAATCAGCCCCTTCAAAGTCCGGTAGCTTCTGATCCGGAGAATATCTCCACGTTTTATAGATATCAAAAGGAATGCTGATAAACTGAACGTAGCAATAGTAAAATACCATCGGAACAATAAAGATCACTATACTGGTGGCAGCCATTACGGCATATCCTGTTCCTTTGCTGATCCAGTTAAAGATTAAGGTAAATAAAAATCCTCCGAAGGCAATACACGTCAAAGAAAGTATCGATTCAAATAAGATGCTCATCCCCACAGAATCAATATGCTTTCTGAAATATCTGTGCAGTAAATTGACATGAATAATCCCGAAAATAAGGTAAAAAACCTGTGCAATAAGATACCAGTACGGGTTAAAAAGATTCCCTGCAAAACCGAAAATTCCCGGCAGTGCAAGACATAAACTGCAAAGAAGAACGTATATAATAATTACCTTAATTTTGATAGCAGGCTTGTTTCTTCTGATAATACCCAGAATAAACATCATGATCACAGCGATTAAAGGCATTAAAATATACCTTAAAAAAATACCTTTTACTGAAGAAATTTCCATTAGTTTCTTTTCAAATTTATACTTGGTTGGTCGTTGTAAATATAATAAATTATTTTAGAGGAATGTAGAGTATCCGAGACGGCTCGCATTTCTTTCATCATCTTCCAGACTGAATGAATATTCCAGTTTCTCGGTGATGAAATTCTCCTCCACATCCACCGTTACAGGAAGAAAATAATCATATAAAGCATGAAGTACATTTCTGAACGGACTTCCGGGAATATACTTTTTCATATCCTCATAAGGAATCGGGCCTATGTTGACTACCCAGTTCCGTTGCCCGTCCATATGTCTTCCGCTTGGAATATAGGTAACCCCTAATTTTGAATTCCCCAATAACATAGAATCGTCATTTCTCTCTATCCTGTCGATGATATTCGGTGCGAAAGTAACCTCTACCGGCACCTGCAGAAAAGCAGTCATGCATCTTTCAAACCACCTCTTGTCCCCTCTTATCTGGTGGAAAAACGGCAGAATATAGATGAAAATATAAGCGCTCTGCTCATCAAGCATTTTAATAAGCGGCCAGAGCTCACTTACGGTATCCAAAAGCGTATCTGTGCTGCTTGAAATATCAAATTCCGATTCCTTAAGCAGGGAACTGATCTCTGTAAAAAAGATCTCCAGCTCAAAAGGACGGAAAAACTTCCGGGCATCCTCTTCCACTTTCTTCTGCTTGCGGATTTCGCGGACTACGGTATCTACATTTTTTCTGGAAGCTCCCAAAGACGGCGGATGGAAAAGTCCTTCCGGGAGATAGTCATAAATGCCTTCTCTATACGTTTCTATGGTGAAGACTTCTTCATCAAATCCTAAATAACTGCTCGAAATACTTTTGATATCCTTGAGGTAAGCACGGTCGTTGATCCCGATCCGTTCTATAAATATATTACTTACCGCCCGCTGATACTTCAAAAGATTCACCGCTACAGCTTCCGCTTTGAAGTCGGTCTGCAGTTTATTGTAATACATGTCTACAATATTATTCTCATACATAGTGTTTCCTGTGATTATGACTTGTAAAGATAATATATCTCGTAAGTTTGAAAAAATAATTTGCCACTAATTTTATTTTAAAAATACTAATTTATCTGCATTAAAAGGAATTATCTGTGACAAATTCCGTGAAAATACGGTAATACTGCACTGTAGAGGCTGTAAGGCTGAATATTTAAAAATTAAAGGTTATCATTGAGGGATAAGCATTTATAATACAAAACATGTCTTGTTTCCGGTATTTATAGAAATTTATACTCCACTTTTATTATTTAGATTAATTTTTATTAACATCCCATTGACAAGAAATTGGTCATAATTGATACAGGTTCGGAAACCGGAACGTATCTTTGCACCTTGTAAAATGTTATTTATAATGAAAAGTATTTATTCTAAAATTCTGATTTTAGCATTCATTTCATCTTCACTTTATTCCTATGCATGGGGATTAACGGGACACCGTGTGATCGCGGAGATCGCTGAAAACCATCTGTCGGGCAAAGCAAGAAGAGAGATCAAAAAAATAATGGGTAAAGAACGCCTGGCGTATTGGGCCAACTGGCCGGATTTTATCAAATCTGATACCACAGGTGCATGGAAGCAGGCTTCATCATGGCATTACGTAAACGTAGATCCAATGGCTGATTTTAAAACGTTTGACCAAACTCTTAAAATGCAGGCAGGTCCAAGTCTTTATACGCAGGTGAACACGTTATCCAGCCAGATCAAGGATGAGAAAACGTCTGCAAAAGACAGAAAAATCGCTCTCATCTTCCTTATTCACATTATGGGAGACCTTGCACAGCCTCTTCATGTAGGAAGAGCAGAAGATCTTGGAGGAAACAAAATCAATGTAACGTATTTCGGGGACAAAACCAATCTTCATTCTGTATGGGATGGGAAACTGGTAGACTCTCAGAAATACAGCTATACAGAATACGCTAACCTTTTAGACATCAAATCTAAAGAAGAAGTGGCACAGATTCAGACCGGAACACTGGAAGACTGGTTGTACGATTCTCATAAAATCGCCAACAAGATCTACGCACAGACTCCAAACGATTCGAAATTATCTTACGATTATCAGTACAAATTCAATGATACGCTTGAAAGACAGCTTCTTTACGGAGGTCTGAGACTGGCAAAAGTATTGAATGAATTATTTTAATCATTGATATTTAAAAGCTTAAAATACAAAAGCGGCCTTTTTCAGGCCGCTTTTTTTATGTATTCAACTGTCATTTAAAGATTAAGGACACGGAGTTTGAGAATAGCCACCGTTACTGTTCGGCTTGGCATTGATTTTCTTAAAGTTACCATTAGCATCCATCTTGGTTAATGCAATCCCTGAATTGTATTTATCCAGTACATGCGCCAGTCCGGTTTCTCTGTTTGGAATATCTGTATAATCGTCAAACATACTTCCTGAAAAATTCGGGGCAAAACCTGGAATCTGACTTGGAGGATAATTCGATATAAAAGATTCAAATAAATTCGCATTGGTAACGACCAGTGCGTAGACTGTACCGCCGGGAGTAACAATATATCTGGTGTTAAAACTTGGATAATTGTTGTGATAGCTGATCATGCTGTAAACATCTCCTGCAGAAGGCGGCGTATTCCCCGGATGGTTGTGGATATCAGCTTCAGGATAATTGTAAGGATTATTAATATTTCCGCTGTTGGCATTTAGTTCCTGCACGCCGGTTGCCTTAAGCTCACCGTTCGGAGTGTCTCTTCCCATACCTACTCCATTTTCTTTTCCGTTTTGATTGAAATTATTCATAATTCCCTGTTTCGCATCACTGAATTTCTGTGTTTTAGAATTGTCTGTGGCTTTTTGCGATCCTGCCTGAGCTTTTGTACAGGGATCATTCGGATTATTGGTAGGCGGAATGACCGTAATTGGAGGAATCGGCGGACCTGTCGGAGGCTGTGGATTGGTTGGCGGATTTGGCACAGTGATCACGACCTCTTCAATGGAACCGTGGCATTTTTTACCACAGGAATCCATATCTCCGTCTCCTGAAAATTTAGAGGAAATGTCTGAAATGATTTTTCCGTCAACCACCTTGATTTGGTATCTCATAGAACCTTCCAGTGCGATGTAGGTAACATTTCCCGTCATCTTTTTCATAATCTCATGAGCGCCAAGCCTGTGATCTTCTGCAGAAAATTTTTCATTGGCTTCAAATTTCCATAAGTGTCCGGAAACCTTGTCACCGTCGATTCTGAATGTCAGTTCTTCAATCAGTTTTTCACTTTCATTTTTTACCGGAACCGAGATCAGAATAACGTTGTTCTCATGTTTGAAAGTTCTGGCATTTTCCCATTCGATCTGCTTTCCCGAAATAACGGCCATATCCTTTACATAGTCTTTTCTGATGTAAGAAAGCGGATTTTCCTGAAGCTTCACGGTTTCAGTTTCGGTTTCTAATGCATCATGAGCACACCCCTGCAGTGAAAATAAGGCCAGCATACTTCCCAAAAGAAAGAGTGGCAGTAATTTTTTTTTCATTGTTCTTAGTATTTAAAGGGCGCAAATATATTAATAAATCCAATTAATGAGAAATAAAAAATAATTAATTTCCCTAGATTTAACAGTACATTCACAGGTTATTCATCTATACAGTTATCATTGTTTTTGTTATGATATCTCCACAAACAAAAGATCCGTTCAGTACCTTACCGAACGGATCTTTCTATTGAGTTAAAATAAAGTTTCTGAGAAAAAATTACTTACTGGCCTGATTAAGCAGTTCTATATCTTCCTGATCCAGTACCAGTTTCGGAGCCTTAAATAAAGTATCCAGCTGAGACGCACTGGTTGCGCTTACAATCGGTGCTGTGATCAGAGGATTAGCTAAAAGCCACGCCAAAGCAGCTGTTCCCTGTGTCGTCTGATGCTTTTCACTCACCTGATCCAAAGCTTTTAACACTTCAAGTCCTTTGTCATTCAGGTATTTTCTTACGCCTTCACCTCTCTGACTTTTGCCCAAATCAGCTTCTGTACGGTATTTTCCGGTAAGAAAACCTGCCGCTAATGACCAATAGGGAAAGACGCTCAGATCAAATTCTTCTACCAATGGAGCGTAGTTTTTTTCAAAACCTTCTCTTTCCATTAAATTATAATGAGGCTGCAATGCCACATATTTGGGAAGATTGTTCTTTTCCGCCGCTTCAAAGGATGCTTTCAGACGCTCTGGAGAAAGATTGGAAGCCGCTATATACCGTACTTTTCCGGCTTTAATGATCTCATCATAAGCAGAAAGTGTTTCCTCAACAGGAGTTGTATGATCATCAAAATGCGTATAATAAAGGTCAATATGATCGGTCTGAAGTCTCTGTAACGACTCATCTACCGATTTCAGGATATGTTTTTTGCTGATATCAAAACCGTGCTCTTTTGTTTCTGATCCTACTTTTGTCGCTAACACAATGTTCTGACGGTTACCACGGCTTTTCATCCATTTTCCGATGATTTCCTCAGACTGCCCTCCTCTTCCGTTCACCCACCATGAATAAGTATCTGCGGTGTCTATAAAGTTGAATCCGGCCTCTGTAAATTGATCCAATATATCAAAAGACTGTTTCTCATCAAGCGTCCATCCGAAAACATTCCCGCCAAAATTAACAGGTGCTACAGACAGATCGGTGTTTTTTATATTCCTTTTTTCCATAAAAATGAATTCTAATTAAAAATTTAAGAAGGATCTAAGGTAAGGAATATCGGAGAGGATTCCAGATTCAAAATAAGCATACGGTTTATAGTTATTATAAATGGAAAAGCTGATTATTACTGCTTTTTTATCATTAAAGTTTTTTAATTTTTTTGTTGGAAAAGCGCAAAGGTCGCAAAGAAATTTGAACAGATTATGTTGTAAGGCGCTAGGATTTTATCTGCGATAAAATGGTAGACCGATCAATAAGCACCAATAAACTTGCTGAAAATCTCTGATTTTCTTGCGTCTTAAAATATCCTCAGTTTTTGTTCAACCTTTGCGTCTTTTGCGTTTTTCCAACTATAAAGAATATCATAAATGTTTAGCTGGATCGTTTCACGGCTCTATTATGAAGGTTTGAAACTTTACATATCAATTGAATAAATACACGAATTACTTTTCCTATTTCAATCTCAAGGAAAATAAAAGTTTAAACAACTTCATTAACAAAGAGGTTTTATATTGTCAGAATTAAATAAAAAAACAGCTTCCACCATGAAAGCTGTTTGATCTATCAATTAAAAAAAATACTGTTACTTTTCAACCTGAGGAACCTCAATGGCTGTCAGCATCAGTTTGTATTCCTGCAGTTGCAGGTCTATGGTTTTCAACCCGCTTTTAAAGAAGGTTGATGTATTAAACAGTTGATGATAATATTCAATGCCTTCCAGTACATTTTTCTTGAACGCATTCCATTTTTTCGTTTGGGAATGGGTGATCTGTGCTGAAGAGTTGGCGATTTCCTTTTTAAGATAATCCACATACATTTTCAGTTCATTGATGAACATATTCGGGCGCTGGTTATCCGGAAGGATATTAGTATTTCCATAAATATGCTGTACCATTTCAGAAAGCGAAACTTCCTTATCAAAAAAGGCAAGATTAGGTCCCGGACATATCACTACGCCTTGTTTCTCCCCTTTTATTTCCAGATCCTGTTCCATATAGGCAGCATTCACTAAACCTACACACAGACAGGCTTTATCCGTGATTTCTGTTTTTCTTTTGTTAAATTCTTCAACCGTGATTTCAAGATTCTCCTGAAGTTCTTTTAATTTAATGTCCTGATACTTTTTAGAAGCAGTACATGTTCCCTGTGGTGAAAATTCTTTGCTGAGTGCCAGCAGTTTTTTCGGACACGAGCTTCCGTATTTTCCGGCGGCTTCCTTTTGTTCTTTCAATAACTCATTGGAGGTTCCTCTTACTGTATTGAAAGGAACGCCCAAAGGTGAGATATTACTGAGATAAAAATCTTTTTCTCCTGATTTTAAAAGCAGATTCCTGGTTTCGGTATCTACAGAAGTCGCTTCAGGAACCAGTAAAAACGGAGATCCCCATCCTACACTGTCCACCTGATAATTGTCAAGCAGAAATTCATGTTCTTCAGAAGTTCCTACCCCGCCCTGAACGGTAATTTTCATTTCCAGAGGCTCAGAAACAGAATGCTTCCCCTTTTGTTCCAGTGCAGCAATCATTAATGAATGGGCAGATTGAATCAGATCATTTTTTTTCTGCTTAAATTCTTCCATGATGGGTCCAAGCAGCATCCCTTCCGTAGCAAAAGCATGGCCTCCGCAGTTCAGTCCGGATTCTATCCTGTATTCTGAGATCCACAGTCCTTTTTTAGCAAGGAAATTTCCCTGAATCATCGCTGAACGGAAATCACTTACCTTAAGAATAATTTTCTTTTTCAGAACCCCATTCTGATCTGGGAAGAAATCATCAAACTCCTCAATATAGCTGTACAAACGGGGATTCATCCCTGCAGAAAGCACCATGGAAGAAGATAATTTACTTTGAGCAAAACCACGAAGCGAAGCATGCGCATCATTGAACATCACCGGAAGCTGCTCATCTTTTTTATAGTTGTCTTTATCCACTTTCGTCATGATGTTGACATCGATACTTCCCGGCTTTAAATTGGTTTCAATGAAATTTTTGATGTTTGAGCCTAAATTGTCTTTTTGGCTGACCAAATTCTGAAGCCCGCTTTTCAAATCCGAAGTATTGGGCAGTATGGCCATAAAGTTTTTTAAAGCTTCCCTGTTTTTAGTGATTTCCTGTTTGAAAGATTCAAATTTTTCATTCACGATATCATCTACCATATCCAGGTAAGCCGTAATTCTTTTTGCCCTGTAATCTTCTGTTTTGGTTGAAATTCCTAAATAATCAAGATTGAATTTCTTGGTATAAAAGCCTTTCATTTTTTCCAGGATCTCATCATCGATAATGGAAATAACGGAAGAAATTCCATATTGGGCTACACGGATCGGGCTGTCTATGGTATACGCCAGACCCATCACCGGAATATGGAAATTGTGTAACGGTTTATGTGTCATTTTATTTTGATAAAAATTCTTTCGTTAAGAATGGATTAAAATTCCTAAAACACTCCATTCCTATTGAAATAAGTGCCGTAATCAGGAACTTTAATTACCTAAATTTATCATTTTAATATTAGCTATGCATTAAATAACACTTATAATATCGGAAATATGCTAAATATCATTCTTTTCGAAACTGGCAGAGAAGAATTGTTTTATGATCTTAAGGTGAGATATAATTAGAATTTATCTTAACCATTGTTTTTCACACAAAGTTGCAAGGAATTATAAATCAAACTCTTTTTAAGGTGCAAAGATTTTATCTCCGATAAAATTATATTATGTCATTGCGAGGAGCTATGCGACGAAGCAATCTTTAAAATACTTTTTATGGTATAAATCTGAGATTGCTTCACCTACCGGTTCGTAATGACAAAGGTGTTTTTTTACATATATGACATGAAAGAAATAGCTTCTAACTTTAAAACCTTTCTATCCTAGTAAAGGAATTTCAGCACAAAAAAATACCTCTAAAACAATCGTTTAAGAGGCGTTTCGCATGCGAAATTTTATATAATCTGAATATTTGTATTTCTGAAAGATTCAAGTTCAGGATCCGTTGAGTCGAGATCTGTAATCAGGCAGTCAATCGCATCAATCGGACAGATTTTAAAGGTTTCTGTACGCCGGAGCTTATTCTGATTGGCTAATGCGATTATTTTTTTTGATGACCGGACCATTGCTTTTTTAGTTTCTCCATCCGGAATGGATGTCGCTGAGACACCGAAATTTGAATCTACAGCACAGGTTCCCATGATAAAGAGATCGGCAATATATTGAGCGGCATCATTACAGGTTGTTGCGCCTGTGGTTACAGCCAGCTCATGATCGTATAATCCGCCCAGCATAACCAGTTCTATATTTTTAAACTTACTGATGATAGAAGGAAGTGAATAATTATTGGTAATCACTCTGAGCTGTATATCCAATGGCATATAGCTGGCGACGGCACAAACAGTGGTTCCTCCGTCCATAAAAACAGTCATTCCATCTTTAAGAAACGGTTGTGCTTTTAAAGCAATAATATCTTTTTCTTTGGTAAGAAATGACTGCCTGTCATGAAAAGAAAGCGGGTCTTTTTCTCTTGATATCGCTCCTCCCCTTGCTTTTGACAGCAATCCGTTGCGATGCAGAAGATCAATATCTCTACGGACTGTATCTTCGGATACCTGAAGCAGTGAGGCCAAATCTTCAAATTTGACCTTATTCTTTTCTTTTAACTGGCTAAGTATGATTTCGAAACGCTCTTCTTTTAACATGATCGTTTATGATTTCCTGAATTTATAAATTAAAGCAACCGCAATAAACAGCAAAGCTATGGCTTCAAAAGCGATTGTCAAAGAAAAATGATGGGCAATAAAACCCAGCAGTGCAGGACCCGCCAACTGGCCCGCATAACCCATCGTAGTAATCACCGGAATGGTAACGGCTGGAGACAATCCCCTGATTTTCCCTCCTTCTGTGAAGAAAACAGGAACTATATTGGCTGCCCCGACACCAAGCAGGATAAATCCGGCAAGAGACAGCCCGATCCAGGGACTTAATGTTAAAATAAATATACCCAATGAAGCGATGATACTCCCTGCTATAACCACTGTTTTGCTACTGAACTTGCTTACAATCGCATCTCCTGTGAGCCTCATTACCGCCATGGCTACAGAGAAAGCAGCATATCCGATTCCTGAAAATTCAGGCTGAACATTCTTATTATCCCGTAAAAATATAGCACTCCAGTCCAGCATAGCTCCTTCTGAAAGGAAAACAATAAAGCACATCAGTCCTAAAAGCAATACACTGGAATTGAACCATTGAAAACGGCTGGAAACAGCTTTAGCTTCATCAACATGGGAAAACTTCAGAGTGATTTCCTTTTCTGTCTGATAATTAAAAAGATTTCTATATTGAAGGACCAATAGCAATACCAGCAGAACAGAGATCGTAATGGCTGCATGAACAGGATTAAGCCCCACTTTGATTAAAAATCCCAATCCTAGTGAACCAAACAGACCTCCCACACTGAATAATCCGTGTAATGATGACATGATTGGTTTTCCATAGCTGTTCTGCACTTGAACTCCGTGAGCGTTCATCGCGACATCTATACTTCCAATACTGCATCCGAAAGCAAAAAGCGCGGCTCCCATGATATAAACGTCTGAAATAATCAGTAGACAAGGCAGTAATAAAGCCGCTGATAATACACTCCCTAAAATCACTTTCCTGGTTCCCAACTTACTGATCAGTATTCCTGATAAAGGCATCGTTACTAAAGCTCCGCATCCTAACAGCAATAAAAGTAATCCTAAATCCGCTTCATTTAATGCTAATCTGTCTTTCGCCAATGGAACCATAGGTGCCCAACTCGCTATTCCGAGACCACAAACTAAAAATATAAACTGAGTCGCTCTTTTCGCTTTGACAATCTTTCCGTCAATGACATTTGATATATTCATTTTGCAAATTTACGCAAAATTGCATAAGTTTGCAAAATATTAATTCAAAATAATCATTTTAAATGAAAATTAAAATTGAACACTATGCCATCTGGTGTCAGGATTTAGAACTGATGAGAACATTTTACATGAATGCCTTCGGGATGAGCAGCAATGATAAATATATCAATCAGGCTAAGAAATATGAATCTTACTTCCTGACATTTGAAGACCCTTTTTCTCCCAGACTCGAACTGATGAAACGGCCTGATATTGCAGAAAATAAAAACACAAGAGGTCACACGATGGGATATGCTCATATTGCCCTTTCTGTAGGAAGTAAGGAAGCCGTTGATCTGTTAACTGAAAAATTCAGAAGGGATGGCCGTACAATTGCTGGTGAAGCCCGAATTACAGGAGACGGATATTATGAAAGTATTGTAGAAGATCCTGAAGGCAACTGGATTGAAATTACAATATAAGTCTGATGCATAAGCTGTTCTGATTCCATAATCCCAAAGTATGATAATTTCCAGCATTAATGATAGATTGGTGTGATTTATTTATTCAGAATGAAGGCTTATTTTGAATCAAAATTTGTACTTTTGTTGATATATTTTGTATCAATGTCAATTTTTTCAAATAATATTCGTTTTTTGAGAGGCCGAAGAAGCCTTTCCCAACAGGCTGTAGCCACTGAACTGGAGATTTCCCGTGTCCGTTATTCCAAATATGAGAACGGAATATCTGAACCGCCTATTGAGCTGCTTGTAAAAATGTCCAAATATTTTCACGTCAGCATCGATCTGCTGGTATCTGTAGACATCCACAAATACCCGATGGAAGAAATGCTGAAACTTTCGGACAACAGAATTGTCCTGCCGGTAGCGGTAGATGACCTTGGAAATGATACTATTGAAATCATTCCGCAGAAAGCATCCATGGGATACCTTGAAGGTTACAGCGACATCGGCTATATCGAAAGTCTGCAGAGAATTGCTCTTCCCTTCCTTACGAACGGCAAATATAGGGCTTTTCCGGCAGACGGGGACTCTATGCCGCCATTCAGAAACGGTTCGTATATCGTAGGAAAATATGTAGAAGGAATCAGTGAGCTGAAACCTGGGAAAACGTATGTATTTATCACGTTAAATGATGGAATTACGTATAAACGTTTTAAAGAAACAAAAGGAAATTCCGTTTGTGTAAGTGCTGACAATTCTTTCTATGAGCCCTATGACATTCCGTTTAATGAGATTGTAGAAATCTGGCAGTACGCTTCAGGAATTTTCCCGGAAGACTTTGAACCGGGGGATTATGAAAGCTATAATTTTAAAGAGATGTTCCGCGAACTGAAACAGGATATCAAAGATCTGGACCGTAAAGTTTCAGGACGGCGAAAGTCTTCATAACTCTAATGCACAGCGCACCATGGATCAGTTAAGTTTATTTGATTCAGAAGAATTCTTCCGTTTTCCGGAAGAGCTGCTGGAATATACAGAACACTTTTTGCCGGACGATGAGGCTTCTCAGCTCGAGGAGCTTCTGATCCGCAATGCTCCCTGGAAACAGAGAACACAGAAAATGTATGATAAAACGGTTCTTACACCCCGACTGACAGCCTGGTACGGAGAGGAAAACAGAACCTACAAAATGAGTGGAAATGATTTCACCGTTAACCCCTGGCTGCCTGAACTTCTTACTTTAAAACAAAAAATAGAGCAAACATCAGGACACAAGTTCAATTCCGTATTGCTGAATTTATACCGTGACGGAAATGATTCGGTCGCCTGGCATCGTGATAAGGACAGTGAACTGGGGAAACGTCCCGTCATTGCTTCCGTAAGCTTGGGACAGGTCCGAAATTTCGATTTCCGGAAAGCGGATGATCACAGGAATAAATACAGCTTACCGCTTCAGCACGGCTCTCTGCTGATTATGAAAGGAGATCTTCAGCAAAATTGGGAACACCGTATTGCAAAGTCTGTGAAGTCTATGAAGCCAAGAATTAATCTTACGTTCAGGCTCGTTCATGAAGTGTCGTGATTAAATTATTCTGAAATCACTTTATTTTTCCAGCTGAATCCAGACCGGTGCATGATCACTACTTTTCGTCCATCCACGGACATGACTGTCCACACCACCCGACTTCAAACCTGAATGCAGATAAGGACTCAGCAGAATATGATCTAATCTTATTCCTGCATTCCTGTCGTAGGCTTTGTACAGGTAGTCCCAGAAAGTATAAATTGTTTCATCGGGATACAGCGTACGGATAGAATCCAGCCAGCCTTTATTTTTCAGCTCTCTGTAAGCTTTTCTTACTTCCGTTCTGTATAAAGCATCATTTTCCCATCGTTCCGGTTTGTACACATCTACAGATTCCGGTATAATATTGAAATCACCGATGAGTATGGCGGGAAGTTCCATTTTGATCAGTTCATTCGTTCGCTTTTTTAAACGCTTGATCCAGTCTAGTTTATAGTCGAATTTGGGTCCAGGATAAGGATTTCCATTGGGAAGATACAGACAGCATATCACCATTTGATCAATAATGACCTCAATATAACGGCTTTGCAGATCTTCCGGATCTCCGGGCAGTGTATCCTGAACTTCAGTAATTTCAAGATCTTTGGTCAGGATGGCTACTCCATTCCAGCTTTTCTGTCCCTTCCATAGAGCCTGGTATCCTGCAGCATTGATTTCCTGAAAAGGAAAACGCTCCTGGGGTGCTTTTAATTCCTGAAGACAAACGATATCCGGTTGGGCCTCTTCCAGCCACCGCAAAAGTACGGGCAGCCGGGCATTGATCCCGTTCACGTTATAGGTTGCTATTTTCATATTTTAAGGTGATTAAATGATATTGTGGACTATTTTCAGATGGCAATAATTATTCCATCCCACTGAGGTTCAGCAAGGTATTTTCAAATAAAAACTTTATTTTTTACTTAATGAAACATCACACTGGCATTGGCATAATTTATTCATAAGCATAAAAATAAAACCATTGTCCCATGTTAAGTAAAAATTTCACAAAAGCAGAATTCGTATTGAATAATGAAAATCAATATCAGCTGGAATACGGTAAAGACGAAATCGGCGAGGGATCGAATTTAACCATTGAAAGGAAAAAAGAAAATGGAGAATTCGAAACCGTACAGGCCAATATTACCAGACTGAATGACCGGATCTTTATAAAATGGAGTGAACCATTTGACGGCAGACTTATCTTTGAAAACTAAAATACATCTTATGAAATACAGCGAAGCCTTAGCCCATAAAAAAGAAGCTTTGAAAAAAGCAGATGAATCTGTAGTGAAAAGCTATCACATCATTATCGTCCCTGCCGATACAGGAGAAAGTTCAAAGTATATTGAAGACTTTTCTAAAAAGCCTGATGATTTTAATAACAGCAGCTGCAAAAAATACTGCTCAAATGATGAGTACGAAGTTGTCAGCTTCAATAAGGAAGAGGAAAGTCACTAACCGATATTTATGTCGTAAATGAAAATGCGGTTTTCGCTTTTCTTTTCTAAGATCAATATTCCCAGATACCACATCAGTACCCGGAACACTAAGCTGGTCTTATAATTGTACACACTAAGTATTAATCACTAAATTATAATTATTATGGCAACCAAAACAACAGCAAAAAAGACAACGTCGAAAACTGTGGCGAAAAAAACAGGTAAAACTCCGGCTAAAAAAGATGCTGCCAAACAGTTGAAAGATTTGTTTGAGGATTCATTGAAAGATATTTACTGGGCAGAAAAAGCTCTCGTAAAGGCTCTTCCTAAAATGCATAAAAATGCCACAGACAAAAAACTGAAAATAGCTATTGAAAAACATTATAATGAAACTAAGGTTCATGTAAAAAGACTGGAAGAATGTTTTACTGCCTTGGGAAAAAAGGCTCAGGCTAAAAAATGCGATGCCATGCAGGGACTATTGGATGAAGGAAAAGGCATTATGGAAGAAACTGAACCGGGAGCGGTAAGAGATGCAGGTATCATTGCTGCTGCTCAAAAGGTGGAGCATTATGAAATTGCAACCTACGGATCATTAGCTGCTTATGCTAAAGTTCTTAACGAAAAAGACTGTCTAAAAAATCTGCTGGCTACATTAACTGAAGAAAAGAAATGTGACCAGTTGTTAAGTAAAATAGCTGATACTGCTATTAATACTAAAGCGAAATAATAAAGAAGTCAAGCTAGAGGCTGGAAGGAGGAAGTTATTGACTAATAAGAACTTTCCTCTTCCGTCCTCTAGGATTTAATTTTAGCTAAAACTCCAATATCACCGGTTTAAAAGGTCTATTTCCCTGTTAATTTTAATCCAGTTAATGCTGTCTGCAATCTGAAGTTCCTTATCAAACTGCTGTTTCCAGTTTTTACCCAATTTTTTCTCCAGGCTTTTAAAATACATCCTATTGGAACGGTCGGATTGTCTCTGTAACCGGGTAATACTGTCGTTGACTTCGCATCCGGTTTCTATCCGTTCATAACATAAGTTCCATTTTTTCACCAGACTGTCGATGCCGTCATAGGCTCCTTGCGGGGGAAGTTCACCGATCCGGATATCTTTCCAGCAAAGAGGTTCTGTTTTTTGTTCAGTCTTTTTTGTAACATCCGGCGTACAGGAAATTATAATTGGAATGGTTAATAATACAACAGAAATTGTTTTTAAAAAAGAAATCTTATTGTTCAATCTTTTTATATCGCTTATTCTTGTTGAAATAGTGGATGTTCCCATGACAGAAGTTTAGATTGTAGTATTATTTTAATCAGCTGATAAAATCGAGCAGGCGTTTTTTGGTAATCACCTGATTTCCCTGGAAAAATGCGTCATCATCCAATCGTGACATTGAGGCCGTAGACTGAGCGGAAAGCCAGGTTACAAATAAATCCCGTGTTTCAAAAATTCTTGGGGGATCAAAATCACCGTCATATACTTCTCCGTATATAAACTTCTGATCTTCATTTACTTTCAGGCCCATTCCACAATAATCCCTGTGACCGTAGGCCAGAACTGCCCCTGTCTGTAATTGATCTGCAACAAGATTGGCGAGCCTGTCTCCAAAAGGACTGTTGTCCGGTTCCGGGGTATCTGAAAAATGATAATTGCCCATAATTTTAAATTATTTTTAAATATCAATAAGGTATCTAAAGTACATCATTCAGATTTGAAATTAATGAATTTTTTAATTAATTTTCATCCATAAGGAATATATATTTTAAACTGAATTCGGAATAAAAGCCGCTAAGGACGTTTGAGATATATTAGAACCATTAAACACTTTGACAGCACCTATAAGATGTTTATTTTTGTTTAATTTTAAAATGATGAATTCAAAGCTGCCCCTTTCCTATTACCTGAATCAGGATGTTCTTTTTCTGGCCAAAGATCTTTTGGGAAAAGTACTTTTCACAGAAATAAACGGCGATATTACGGCAGGTATTATTGTAGAAACCGAAGCCTATTTTGGTGTAGTGGATAAAGCTTCCCACGCCTATGGAGGGCGCCGGACGGAGCGCACTGAAACATTATACAGCCAGGGCGGTATTTCCTATGTTTATTTATGCTACGGAATTCATCATTTGTTTAATGTGGTAACTTCAGTGGATGGTGAGCCTCATGCTGTTCTGGTACGTGCTATAGAACCATTAGTTGGTCAGGAAATCATGGAGCTTAGAAGAAATATGCCCGCAGAGAAGGTTGCGATCTCATCCGGTCCCGGTTCTGCGGCTAAGGCTTTAGGTATTGACCGTTCTTTTAACAAAAAAGATCTGACTGAAAACGAAATCTGGGTTGAAGATCACGGGATCAGATATACTTCTGAAGACATTATCGCAGGACCACGTATCGGGGTTGCCTATGCGCAGGAAGATGCATTGCTGCCGTGGCGATTTTATGTGAAAGGAAACAAATATGTCAGCAAACCCAGATCTTAACTTCAAGAGTAATTAAATTGAATAAATAAATATGTCTAGATCTGCGCGGCTTTCAACATCAGATAATGTAAATCTGTATTTTTGATAAACGCCGGCAAAAGTTCTTTTCCAGGACCATATACTGCGACTTCAACATAATCTCCCGAATGATCCATACTGATCCAGCCAACAGAATTATGCTTCTTCTGAATATCGGAATACGCTTTGAATGGCAATTTCTTATAATTGTAAATTCCGGCTTCCTGCTTTTCGAGTCCTGAATAGAAACTTAGCAAATGCTTGGCATCATCATCAGCAAGACTTATGGTATTGGTTTCGTAGATCCAGTCTTTCATTTTCTGAAGATTAAAATCCGGATGAATCGCATTCAGAATATATTCATTGGTGTATTTATAATTCGAAATGCTGTTAAAATTCTTCGTTGCATCCGCTCCATAAATGGTTCCCGGATTCGCATTGCCATGGTCCGTAGTGATGATGACCAAAGTATTTCCATCTTTCTCCGCAAAATCTATAGCTGTTTTTACCGCTTCATCAAAAGCAAGCTGGTCGTGAATTAAAGCCGCAATATCATTGGCGTGAGCCGCCCAGTCTACTTTTCCACCCTCGATCTGTAAGACGAAACCTTCCTTATGATCTTTCATCTGATCGATGGCTGTCTGCGCCATTTCAGCCAGAGTGGGCGTACTCTGAAGCTCAGAAATATGAGTTCTGTCGATGGAATAGGGTAAAGCGCCGGAATTGAAGATCCCTAAGACCTTCTTCCCTTTTTCACTACTTTTCAGATCGGTTTTATTTTTAAGAATCTGATATCCTTTCTGTTTGTACAGAGCATACACATCTTTTTTGTCTTCTCTTTTTAAAGGATTGAAAAATTCATCACCACCGCCCATCATAACGTCAAAACCAATCTCTGCATACATTTCCGCAATTTCACTTTCTGCATTTCTGCTATCGGAATTTACACAGAAACCTGCTGGGGTTGCATGGGTAATGGTTACCGTTGTTACGCAGCCTGTCTTCTTCCCTGCTTTTTTGAATTTTTGCCAGATGGGAACATATTTTTCACCATTAGCTCCTACATTCAGGACCCCGTTTTTCACCCGGAATCCACCTCCAAAGGAAGAACTGGCCGCTGCCGAGTCTGTAACGATGGAACTGGCCGAAGCTGTATCCATAAGCGCCCGTGAAACTTTATTTTCCTGGTACAGATTCATCCAGTTGCCGTTTTTGCCCAAGATATTCTGAGAATACAGATTGGCCATGGCTAAAGTTCCGGAACTCATCCCATCACTGACCATGAAAATAATATTCTTTGCTTTTTTCTTAGGATCCGGAATATCTTTCAAATTATTGGCAAAGAAATCAACCGGGTTTATAGTAAGAAGGCCTGACAGTAATGCTGAACCTTTTAAAAATTTACGTCTGTCCATGATCATACAATTTCGTAGAGTAAGTTAGGGAGTAATTTTATTTATTGAAATATTGTTGCATTAATTAATTGTGAATTTTAAATTAAGAGGATGGAAGCTGGAAGAAGGAAGTTACTTTTGGTTGATAATTTTGAATAGTTTCCATCAATGAAAACCCTGTCAAGGTTTTGAACCTTGACAGGGTTGCTCTACATCTTTAACGTTCTAACACGCACAATCTAGTGTTTATGGTTTTTAAAATTGATAATATGTCCTGCAATCAGTCCTGCTGCCCCTGCATAAATCAAAGGAATATGAACTTCAAAGATAAAGTCGGCCAAAACGGAAACAGAGATCAGGAAGATGGAAGCCCAGAACAACAGTTTCAGCCATCGGCTGGTCATGTGTTTTGTCACGCTGTAAACTACCACAGCGCCAATCACAAGGAAGGCCAGATCGATATAAGGATTGTGTGATATTCCCAAAGGAATGATCATTAACAAAGGAAAAGCAATACAATGAATAAGACACAGAACTGCCGCAGAAATTCCAACTGCATCAAGAATTTTCGATTTCATAAAATAAAGGGATTTAAATTTCTTATTGTAATTCTATGGCAAAAGTAGAGATAAAAACTAAATAACGCAACTTTGTTGCAATTAATAATCAAAACAAATTAGCCCTATTTGGTTGAAACACTGCTTTAATCTAACCCTTAGTCTTGTTTGAACCCAATAAAAATGCTAATTTTATTTTCACAAAAGAAAACACCCAATATGCCCACCGAAGCTTCCCATAAGCTGATTCCGATGACGGATTTTGTTATCGAGTATTACTCCAACGAAGGATACGCCGATCTTCAGACCTTGAGCCTGATGAAAAACTATGCCCAATTTCTGAGAAAACCTCTAAGTCTTGGAATGTTTGTTCCTGTAGATGCACAGGGAAACGCACTGAAAGAACCGAAAAATTATTCCGCCTGGAAATCTCTTGCTCATAATGACGGGAAAAGAAGTGACATAACCGGATTTGAAGAAAATATCCAATACCAGAAAGCAGAACAAAATTGTATGTTTGATGGTTTTATCGTAGCCTATAATGGCTATTCTGTGGTAAGAATTGAAGCTTCTTATGACCAGAGCATTGAACTCTCTTTCAATAAAAGTGATCTGATCTCGCCTGCGTTTTATGATGTAGAATCACTTACTGTTTTTGAGTCTATATTTTTAACAGCTAAGGCTTTAAAGACTATCGGAATCAAAAAATAAAAGCCTACTCTTTTTCCTTCACTATTTTTTCCAGTTCTGTAATAAATGCTGCCTGTGCAAGATTGATCTTCTTTTGCGCCTCTTCCGACGTGAACCATTCCCATTGATCTACTTCCGGGATTTCGATCATTGTAGAGGATCTAGGGGGCCATTCTATTTCTACGGTATTGCTATAAAGGCCGGAGGTTTCCATGTCTTTTTCCAAAGCCCAGGCATACACCGTTTTTCCTCCTTTCTGCTTAACAGGCTGTAATGGGATAAACTCTCCTTCCACAGATTGACCGGTTTCTTCTTTAAATTCAATAAGCGCACGTTCGAGTGGATCTTCATCGGTTGAGATTTCGCCTTTCGGGATAGACCAGGCCCCCTCATCCTTATGCTTCCAAAAAGGACCTCCGGGATGCACCAAAAAGTAGTACAAATGAGTCTGATCTCTTTTAAACAGCAAAATACCGGCACTTGTTTTCATTACGTTAAGATACATTATTTTAAAAGACTCATCAATGGTCAGACCGGTTTTTCATTTTTGCGGAATGATGAAGGAGATCTTTTTTTATAGCTTTTAAAAATTTTATTAAAATGGCTGGCGTCATTAAATCCAAGCTGATCTGCAATTTCGTTGATGTTATAATTACTCTGTTTCAGAAGCTTTTCGGCGGCTTTTATTTTATGCTGCATGACATGCTGTTGTACGGAAAATCCAGTCTGCTTTTTGATGTAGATACTGATATAATTGGGGGAAAGCATGAATTCTTTTGCCAGATGTTCCAGTTTCATTTTATCCGGATTCATTGCATTCACATTGATATAATACAGAATTTTCTCCGTCTGATTCAAACCTTGTGTAATCTGTTCCAAACCTCCGCTGTTCATCGTATTTCTGATGAGAATAGTCATCATCGCTGAAAAGAGATCTGCACACGTCTCTTTATTGTACAGGTTTTTATCCGTGAATTCATGCAGAAGGATTCGGGCAAGCTGCAGAAGATGCTCCCTGTCTGCCTTATTTTTTATCGCTGATTCATAGACGAAAGAACGGTCTTCCATGAGCATTTGGACAACCTTACCCAATTCTCTTTTTTTATCGGTCTGCAGACTTTCCCAGATATGCTGTTCTGTAAATTTGATATAAATGAATCTGGTTGTACTTTTTATAGAAAATTCGTGGGCATCACTGGGCCGAAGCAGAAAAATATCCCCTTTTTTATAGGCAAATGTAACGCCGTTCAGATGGTGTGTCCCTTTTCCGCTTTCAATCACGATCAGTTCGTAGAAATTATGGTTATGGTATTCAATGTCCCAAACCTCTTTCTCAATACTGAATACGTTGAAGGAACTGAAATTAACAATACGTTTCATGAAACATGGATTTTTACAAATTTAGCATAAATTATTACAATAGATATCACTCATTTATTGAACAATTTTGCAGAACAAAACCATTCAAAATGAAATATTTAAAACAATCTGCTTTACTGATCGCTTCCGCAGTATTCCTGATGTCCTGCTTTGATCAAAATAAAAAAAATCAGGCAGCACCATCTGTTAAACCTGAAACTAAGTCTAAAAAACACTGGCCAAACGGCGCACAGTTGGTCATTTCAGTTTCGATGCAGTTTGAAACGGGTGGACAGCCGGAAGGGGCAGAAAGTCCGTTCAGCGGAACTCCCCTTCCCAAAGGACAGCCCGATCTGCCGGCAGAAAGCTGGTACCGCTACGGAGCCAATGAAGGAATTTACCGCATGCTGGATCTCTGGAAAAAATATGATATCAAAGTCACTTCCCACGTTGTAGGAACTGCTGCCGAAAAATATCCTGATGTGGCAAAAGCCATTGCTGCGGGAGGACATGAGATCGCTGGCCACGGAATTGCCTGGGATAACCAGTGGAATAAAAATTATGCAGATGAACTGCGTTTCGTGAAAGATGGGGTGGATGTGGTCGAAAAAATTACGGGACAAAAAGCAGTAGGTTATAACTGCAACTGGCTCAGAAGAAGCCCCAATACCTTAAAAGTACTGCAGGAACTTGGCTTTCTTTATCACATCGACGATCTTAGCCGTGATGAACCTTTTATCACCAAAGTAAGCGGGAAAAACTTTGTGGTCATGCCTTACACGCTCCGAAATAATGATATTGTCAATATAGAAGGAAAACACTGGAGTCCGGATCAGTTTCTCAACCAGTTGAAATTTGAATTTGACCGTCTGTATGAAGAAGGCAGTTCAAAAAGAAGAATGATGAGCATCAGTTTTCACGACAGAATTGGCGGAACTCCGGCAATGGTGCATGCAATGGAAGAATTCATCCAATATACCAAAGAAAAACAGGGCGTTGTTTTCATGCGAAAAGATGATATTGCAAAAATGGTCTTGAATGATCCGGAAACTCCGGTGGACAACAGTGAAGAGAAATATAATAACTAAAGGTTTGGGAGCACGAAGATGGAAGATGGAGGTTACTGGCAGACGATGATGACCTGACCGATTTTTGATTGGAATTATTTACGTCTCATCATTGAAATACAAATAGACTACAAGTGATTTTCCGGCCTCCATAGACTTCCCTCTCCCATCATCCAGCTTCCATCCCAATAAATTTTAACCATTATGAATAAAAACACAGCCTATTTCCTACTCCGTGTATCTATGGGAGTAAACCTTCTGGGTCACGGCGTGGCCAGAATCCCCAAACTTTCTGTTTTCGCAGAAGGAATGAAGAAAAGCTTTGAAAAAAGCTGGCTTCCACAGCCTTTTGTACACCTGTTTAGCATAGCACTTCCCTTCCTTGAATTTGTGATCGGGGCAATGCTTATTCTCAGCTTTAAGACCAGGATCGCCAATTTTGCGGGAGCAGGACTCATCATTGCACTGCTTTTCGGAAGCAGCACTATTGAAAACTGGGAAGCGATGGGAATACAGATGATCTACGCTTTATTCTTCTACATTCTGATCAATAGACAGGAAGATAACAGCTATTCTCTGGATCGAAAGAAGTAATTTGAAAAAAGGGGCAGACATGCACTTCTGTCCCTTTTAGTTTTTAATAGACTACTATAATAAACTGGTTGCTAATGTTTTAATAATTTATAAAAAATAGAAAATAACCTGTTTAATTTTAATCAATAAAATATTATAGGTACCACATTTTGAGCTTTTAATCTATAAAGGCACAGAATGTGTATTAAATCAAGCAAATAACATTAAAAATTTAAAGTCATGAGAAATTTATTATGGTTAGTCGCTGTCATTTGTATTGTCGTTTGGCTTCTAGGAATGTTAAACATTGTACCGGGAATCAGTACCGGATATTTAGTTCATGTTCTGTTGGTTATTGCCATTATTGTAGTTCTTTACAATATTATTTCGGGTAAAAAACCACTTTAATCTATTATTGTAATCCTTAAAAATAACAGTAAACAGCAGGAAATAGCTTCTCACCGGAACATCTGGAATTTTACATTTTATAAATTCATAGACTCCCACTTGCTTTTGGTAATTTCATAAATGAAATTGATCTGGGGACTTTCTCCAAAATAAGCTATTTCCTGCTCTGCTGTTTTCTCCCCGCCAATGCGGCCTACCGCTATCTGAGAGCGTATATTATGGGCACCTACATGAAATCCCACTTTGGAAACAAATTGTAAAATATAATTCATCATCAGCGATTTCACCGAAGGATTAATTCCTGTTCCCCAATAATCTGTTGTGAAAAAAGTATAACCGATGAATATAATGTCTTCCTCTTCATTATAATCGTAAAAACGGGTACTTCCGATCATTTTACCGGTCTCTTTATCTATCATTTTAAAAGCACCTTTGCTTACCATCGCCCCTTCAAAGAACTTGTCGAATTCTTCTTTTTTCCAGCGGTTTTTCTGAGGATGCTGTTCCCATATTTTGGGATCGGAAGCTAAGGCGTACAGTATTTCGAAATCTTCTTTCTCCAATGGCTGAAGACGTACTTTTTCATTTTCTAAAATGGGTTGAATATTAAAATTCATCATATAAATTTTATGGGTTTAACGGGTACAAAATTAAACCTGTAATGGTTACCACAAACAGTCCATTATAAATAAAACCGATAGACCAATTTTATTTTACAAGACTTCCTTCAAAATAGCCACACTCTTTTCCAGTTCTTCAAGAGAAGGTGATGCAAACCCCAGTCTTAAGGCATTTTCATCAAACTGAGGATACCGGTGTGCTTTTCCGTCCGAAACGTACAATCCTTTTGCCAGAGCTTTTTTAGCTAATTTTTCAAGGTCAACTGACCTGTCAAACTTTGTCCAGACAGACATTCCTCCGGCGGGTACTGTAAATTCAACAACATCTTTCAGCACATCGTTCAATTGCTGGCAGAAAAAATTTCTTCTTTCTTCGTAGACCACCAAAGTTTTTCTGAGGTATCGCTGTATTGTTCCGTCATTCAGAATCTCACCCATTGCATTATCCAGAATATGATCTCCCTGACGGTCCAGCAGAAGGCGTATTTTAGAAAGGTATTCAATCACATTTTCAGAAGCGACCAGATAGCCCATTCTGAAAGCAGGAGAAAGGGTTTTACTGAATGAACCGCAATAAATCACCATCCCGTTTTCGTCTGCACTGGCTAATGGCAGCAAGGGACGATGACTGTAATGAAAATCGAAATCGTAATCATCTTCAAAAATGATGAACTGATATTCTTTTGCCAGTCTCAGCAGCTCAAGTCTTCTGTCGATCCGGAGCGGAACCGTAGTCGGAAAATGATGATGTGGTGTTACATAAACCATTCTCACCTGTTGTTTTTCGCAGATTTTTTTCAATTCATCTATTACAAGACCGTGTTCATCTACAGGAATCATGATGTGATTGGCTTTAGCATGGGCAAAATTCGCTTCTGCCCTTCCCCATCCCGGATAACCGGAAACAATAACGTCTCCTGGTTCTATCAATCCGCTGCAGACGGTGTTGAGGCCCATCAATGTACCCCGTACAGAAAGAATATTGTTTAACGTCGTTTTCAGTCCTCTGGTTTCATTCAGATATTTTGAAATGGCTTCTCTGTAATACACGGAGCCATCCGGATAGCTGTAGCTCCCGAATTTGTCATAAAGCCCGCTTCGGGTCAGCTGATTTCTGTAGGCACGGTATAATTCATGAAGCGGAGCTAGTGTAGGATCCGGAAATCCATCGTCCAGATGAAGTTTTGCTTTGACCGGAGAAAAGGTTACAAGATAATCCTTTTGATCAATCTTAAATCCTCCCTGTTTTTGTGAAATAAACGGATGCGGTTCCTTAAGAGTTTCAGGTTTGTATTCTGGAAGATAGGAGGAGATAAATGTTCCCTTTCCTACAAAGCTTTCCAGCCAGCCCTGAGTCTGTAATTCATCATAAGCCTTGGAAACGGTAATCCTGTTGATTGCTAATATGTCAGCTAGTTGTCTTGAGCTGGGCAACTTCTGTCCGGACTGAATTTTTCCCGTCTTTATCAAGAAAAGAATACGATCGGCAAGCTGAAGAAAAACAGGCTTTTCTAAACTGCGGTTCAGTTCAAAATCATTCAGAATCTGCTTAAATATTGGACTATCCATTTTACATATATTGAATCATAAATATAAACCAATATTGATGGAATATTTTCATTAACCCATAAAAAATCTCTAAATAAAAAAGAGCGGTACAACGACCGCTCTGTGATGATATAAATTTTATAAAATATCAGGCTATTACTAATAAAGGCGACCTAGGAAACTTTAGCGTTAAGAAAATGAATTCTATGAACGTTAAGAAAACTCTTATGTCTGAGTGCGGGACAAAAATAGAATCTTAACATAGATTGTTGCCGCACGAGTTTTAGAGTTTTTAGAGAGTAGATTTCATTTTTAGCGAAAGTTTCCAGTCTTGAACTTTTGGTTCATTTTGCTTCAAGGCAAAAGAACATATTCAATTAAAGAATAATTATGGAATTTTATATTCAAGTTGATTATCCTTTTATTTTTTCTGATTAAAATATTTCCCAATAAACTCCTCCAGCTCCTTCCCATGAAGGTTTTTAGCCATAATCTTCCCCTCTCCATCAATAATAACATTAAAAGGAAGTTCCTCAATATTGTATGCTTTAGCTACCGGGCTTTTCCAGAATTTCAGATCACTCACCTGAATCCAGCTGATCCCGAAACGGTCAATCGCTTTTTGCCAGCTCTCTTTATTTTTATCTAAAGAAACACCCAGTATTTCAAATTCTTGCCCTTTAACCTGATCAGAAAAAGTATTATATAAAGTTTTAAGTTCCGGCTGCTCACCAACACACGGTGCACACCAGGTCGCCCAGAAATCAATCAGGACCACTTTTCCCTTTAATGATGAAAGAGAAAATGAGCTGTCGTCCGGTTTTGATAAGGTAATTTCAGGAGCCTGTTCTCCAACCTCGATTTTAGATTGCTGTGCAGCGGTATATCCTGTAAGAATGAGCACAGAAAATAAAGTAAGAAAAGCTCTCATATTAATCATTTGTAGGATAATCTTTATCCAGCCAATCCACTTTGATGTTTTTTGGAAGGTTTAAAAGTTTGGCATTTTTGAAGCCCATTTCTTGTAGCAGTTTAAATGCAGGACGGATATTCGGGCATTTCACAAAAGGACAGCATCCGCAATAAATCACGACTTCTTTTCCTTTAGGGATGTTTTTAAGGTAATTTCTTAATTTTTCAAGATTTTCAGGTTCATGTGTCGGACCAATATCCACGGAGCCTTTGATAATAGCTTCAGGACCTACAGAAATGATTACTACATCTTTTGCTTTGTTTTCTGTGATTCTTGCGGCTAAAAGTGCCGGATCCATCAGTTGACTTTCATTCCACGGATCCTGTGTCTGCTGTGCGGAAAACTGGCTGAACATGGAACAGACCATGAATGCCATGATAAACAAATATTTCATTCTTCTATTTTTAACAAAGATATAAAATTAGCCATCAGCTCTATGATAAGCATAAGGAAGTTTGATCTGTTTTAATCCATCTGAGCGTAAAAATTTTATATATTTATTGTAGGATATATCATCAAAGTACAATCAAACCCAATCAATACCATGGAAGAAAATTTCCAGCCTGACGTCATTATTATAGGAACCGGATTGGCAGGACTTACGGCTGCTATGGAAATTACCAATGTTGGCAAAAAAGTGCTTCTTCTGGATCAGGAAACAGAACAGAACATCGGTGGGCAGGCATTCTGGTCATTCGGAGGACTATTTCTGATCAATTCCCCACAACAGCGCAGGATGGGGATTAAGGATTCCTATGAACTTGCCCTTCAGGACTGGAAAGGCACAGCTGGTTTTGACCGTGAAGAAGATTACTGGCCCCGAAAATGGGCAGAGGCTTATTTAAAATTCGCGGCCCATGAGAAGTACGCTTACATTTCTAAACTGGGGATCAAGCTTATGTTTATGGTAGGCTGGGCAGAACGTGGTGACGGATCAGCAACCGGCCATGGGAATTCCGTCCCCCGGTTTCATGTCAGTTGGGGAACCGGAACGGGCGTAATAAAACCCTTTGTGGATAAAGCTTACGAGGCTAAAGAAAAAGGTCTTCTACAGATGAAATTCAGGCATAGAGTGACTGAACTGATCACAGAAAACGGTAAAATTAAAGGTCTTAAAGGCGATATTCTTGAAAATGATAACAAAGAAAGAGGTGCTGAAACCAGCAGAAATGTGATCGCTGCATTTGAATATCACGCTCCCCATATCATTGTGGCATCCGGAGGAATAGGTGCCAATCATGAATTGGTAAGGAAAAACTGGCCGGAAAGATTAGGAAAAGCGCCTGAAAATATGGTTTGTGGTGTCCCTGCTTATGTGGATGGTAAAATGATTGGGATTACAGAAAATTCCGGAGCGCACATTATCAATCCCGACAGAATGTGGCATTATACGGAAGGCATACAGAACTGGAACCCGATATGGCCCAAACACGGCATCAGAATATTACCCGGCCCGTCTTCATTATGGTTTGATGCTAAAGGAAACCGTCTCCCCGCTCCTTTCCTGCCCGGATTTGATACGTTGGGAACACTGAAGCATATACAGGATACAGGATTTTCCTATTCCTGGTTTATTCTGACGCAGAAGATCATCAAGAAAGAATTTGCCCTGTCCGGATCAGAACAGAATCCGGATATTACGAATAAAGATTATGGCTTGTTTCTAAAAAGAATCTTTGGAAAAAAAGCACCGGGACCTGTGGAAGCTTTTAAGGAGCACGGAAAAGATTTTATTGTTTCCAATGACCTGAAAGATTTGGTGGAAAGA
Organism: Chryseobacterium sp. OV279; assembly: GCF_900128945.1. Taxonomy (GTDB): domain Bacteria; phylum Bacteroidota; class Bacteroidia; order Flavobacteriales; family Weeksellaceae; genus Chryseobacterium. The sequence goes on from NZ_FQUD01000003.1 coordinate 747,881, forward strand.
ATGAACCAACTGTCTGGCGAGCATCTTTTGAAATATGAAAAAATTAAAGAACAGATCGAAGCCAGAGACCGTGAGCTGGATAATAAGTATTCAAAAGATACCCAGGTTAATTACATCAGAAATACACGGAATTATTTAGGGGATAAATTAGGCCGTGTAGCCGCTCCGCATAAAATATTAGCCCCTGAAAATGGCCCTCTCATCGCTGTCCGTCTCAATATTCTTACCCGGAAAACTCTGGGAGGAATTAAGACCAATCTCAACGGACAGGTTTTAAGGGAAGACGACAGTGTTATTGAAGGTCTTTATGCTGCGGGAGAAGCCGCAGGCTTCGGAGGTGGTGGAATGCATGGCTACCGAGCACTGGAAGGAACATTTCTGGGCGGATGTATCTTTTCAGGAATGACAGCCGGGAAATATATTGCCGGACTTTAGAGAATTCGAATGTTAAATATCAATGATGAATTTTGCTTTGCACATGAATGATGAATAATAGATTCAAGAAGCACGAGCCAATAACCAAGATTTTAAATACCCATACAATGAGCAGATATTTTGATCATAAAGTCGTTTGGATTACAGGCGCTTCATCAGGAATTGGAGAAGCGCTGGTGAATGAACTGGCTGCCAAAAGCAGTGCGAAATTGATTCTTTCCTCAAGAAATAAAGAACAACTGTATGCCGTTGCAAAAAAAGCAGGACTGGATGCTTCCCGTTTTGCGGTACTGCCATTGGATCTGGAAGATTATAAGAAAATGCTGGATATCGCAGCCGAAGCGATAGAGACATTTGGAAAAATTGATATCCTGATCAACAATGCTGGACTTTCACAACGGTCTCTTGCTATTGAAACGGATATTGAAGTAGACAAAAGGCTGATGGATGTTGATTTTTTAGGCACTGTAGCACTTACCAAAGCCGTTCTTCCTTATATGATCAGGGATAATGGTGGTCAGATTGCTGTGGTAACAAGCCTTATGGGCGTTTTCGGAGCTCCGATGAGAAGCAGTTATGCCGCGGCAAAACATGCCCTTCATGGTTTTTTTGATACGCTGCGTGCAGAATTATATACCAAAAAAATTCTGGTTACTTTGATCTGTCCAGGCTTTATACAGACTAATATTTCCGTTAATGCAGTGACGGGTGACGGCTCTTTGCAGGGAACAATGGACGATGCTACAGGAAAAGGTATGCCTGCTGATGTTTTTGCCGGAAAGATGCTTGCTGCAATAGAGAAAAAGAAAAACCAGGCGGCTATTGGCGGTCAGGAAGTGATGGGAACTTATCTGAAGAGATTTTTTCCAGGTCTGTTGGCCAGAATTGTGCGTAAAGCAAAAGTGGTTTGATTGATTATTGTCAGGAAGTTGGAAGCTGGAAGAGGGAAGTTATTGGAGTCCAAAACATAGCTACAACACAGTTTTTTATTAACTGTCATCGAAAATACAGCAAAAAAAATCCATGTCAAGGATTTCAACCTTAACATGGATAAACTTCCATCCCCTTTCTTCCCTCTTCCAGCCTGATTAAACTATTTCAACTGATTCTCAGATTCAAACTGCCTCTGTAGCGTAAAGCGTTTTTCATCTGCTTTGAAAACCTTCTGATAGAGTTTTTGTTTTTCGCGACCCAGTTCAAGCATCTTGTCCTGTGAAGCACGGATTACTTTTTCATCCTTGCTGTAGCGCATCAGTTTTTCCTGTTCAATTTCTTTTCTTGAAAACATAAAAAGTTCTTTCAGCACAACATAATAACCCACCGCTGCCTGCTTAACTTCTTTTCCTTTTTTAATACCGTCAGTATCCACTTTTTCAATGTCTTTAATAATGTTATTGAATTCAGCTTCCTCTTTGTCGATGATATACAGCGCTTTTATGTAATCATGAGCGATCAGATAGTCCAGTTTCGCAGATTCAAATCCTTTTTCACCGATCAGCATTCCGGATGTCTGGGATTCTTTTTTAGCAAGAACCGCTTGAAGATCTTCAGCTTTTTTATTGCTGCAGGAATGAAGAAGCGCCATTACAGCAATCATCAGTAAAACCTTAAAAGACATTTTCCAGATCATAAGAATAAATTTAACAAGTAATTAATGTATAAAAATAATTTATCACTAACGGTTGGGAACCTGGGCTTTTTCGTAGATCAATCCTTCAGATTTCAGTTCATTCCAGAAGTCTGCCGGAATATCTGCATGAAGAGCATTCACATTATCTTTGACCTGTTCTGTTGTACTTGCTCCGGGTATTATAGAAGCAAATTCATCAGAGGCCAATACAAAATGCAGGGCGGCATGAACAATATCCGTGTTATGTTTGTGAGCAATATCTGCTATTCTGGATCGTTTTTCTGCCATTGCCTTTGGAATTACATCTTTATAATTGTATCTTTCTCTTCCCGCGATATACCCTGAATTATACCCTGCACCCGAAACCAGTTTAACACCTGCTTTTTTTACAGCCGGAAGAAGCCTGTCAACCGCATCTTCATGTTCCAGAATTGAATATTGGGTAGCAGAAAGACAGATATCAGGATCCGCAGATTCAATGCAGTCTAAAATGGGTTCAATTTTATTCACTCCCATTCCCCAGGCTTTGATAATGCCCTGACTACGTAGCTCGGAAAGCACTTTGAAGGCTCCTTCTCTTGCCTGTTTCAGAAAATAAGGATAACGGTCTCCCACCTGATCTTCAGACAGATCATGAATGTACACAATATCAATATGATTCAGTCCTGTTCTCTGTAAACTGTCTGCAATGGACCTTTTGATGGCATCCGCGGTATAATCATGCTTAAAATCATAATTCAAAGGTTTTTTCCACATGGTAGGCGGAACTTCAGACTCCGGAACCTCATGGAAAAGTCGTCCTACTTTGGTTGAAAACACAAAATCATTCCTGTCCTGATCTTTCAGAAAATCGCCGAATCTTCTTTCACTTTTTGTAAGTCCGTACCACGGAGAGGTATCATAATAACGGATACCCAAGTCCCATGCGGCCTGAAGGATCTGATGCGACTTTTCATCACTTATATTTTCGAAGGCAGTTCCTATGGCAACTCCTCCTATTCCTAATCTGTGCTTTTCTGTTAAAACATCTGTTTTCATATAACTGTATTTTAAGTGTTGGTCATAAACAGGATGCAAACATCGTGCAGGGCTTACCCATGAAAGCAAAAACGGATAAGAACCATCTTTTAAAGAAATAGGTTTAAATTGCTGTTTTATAACAATTTAAACCTAGTTACCGAATCTATACATTGAAGAATTAAAATTCAATGATACTTTGATAATTACTGCTCAACAATGGTCAAAACATTGTACCCACCTGTATTCAGGAGAGGACGTTTGTCCGGATCCCAGGATACATTGATCCATACAAAAGGTCTTAGTTTATCCCCTGCATTCAGATATAAACTTGCTGTACTTGCGGACCCAACAATCACTGCATTGGGAGCGTTTCCTGTATCCTGTGGGTAACCGTTGTTGGTTTTAATTCTCTGTATCACTGCGTTGGAAGGATTTCTTACTTCCCAGATCGCTTCAGTTTGGTTTTGTCCGAAACTGGTATTCACCTGGCTTGGTGCAAGCGCAAAAGTAAAAGTCACAAAATAAACCCCTGCTCTTGGAGCAATAAACTCTCCTGTAGAAGGATTAAAATTCGTTCTTGGCTGCCCGGAATCCGAATCCAGTTTTTCAGTCCATGACGTAAGATAAGCAGAAGATCTTCCCGGAATTCCGTCTGTATAATCTCCCACCGGCCAGAGACCGGTTTCAAAAACGGTAGAATTATTGTTTGTTTTTTCTGCCATCACTACGATTCTTGGCTTTCCATAAGGTAAAATGGGAACCCAGACTGTTCCGTCAGAGTATTCGATATATCCCTGCACTCCGATGGCTGGGTTCGGGTTGTAACGTACAGCACCGGCACCGGCTTCGGTTGCGGTTTGATTGGTCATTCCTATTGCCATAGAACCATTAACTCCGTTTCTAAGGTCAATAGCCGTTTTGGGAGCAGCTACGCCTACACCTATTTTTCCGGTTTTGTCAATCACTACTTTTTCAGTTGCATTGATCTCAACGGCATTGGTTGAACCGGGATTATTAATACCGATACCTATCTGTGCTGATGCATTGCTGGAAAGGACTCCAAGACCTATGAACAGCATCATTTTTTTATTTAATTTCATCATCCTTTGTTTATAGTTCGTAAATGCTGATACTGTTATTGGTACCGCTGTTGGCTGTGTTTATACTTCTGTTGCCTCCGAAATTGTGGAACACTTTAAACTGAATCGTATTCCCTGTAGACAGATTGAAAATAGCGGTACAGTTGCCTCCTACAATATTATTCACCGTAGAAACATCCCAGGCCGGATATGAATTGACACTTCTGTAAGTCTGGATATTATTCGTGGCTGTATTGCTTTCAATGATAGTCTCTATTCTGGAGTTCTGTGCAATATTCGCATCAGCCAGTGTAATGTTAAAAGAAACGATGTAAAATCCATTTCTCGGCGCTGTAAAAGTTCCTGAGCTCGCAGTAAAATTAGACTGAGCATCGGTAAGTACGGACCATCCATCCACCTGTGTTGTTGCATTATTGGTTAAACTAAGAGCGCTGCTTTTATTAGCCAGCACCAATGCTTTTGGAGGTAAGGTCATAGGAAGATTATGCCATGCGACACCATCGGAATACTGAATAATATTTCCTGTATTATATCTGATCGCTCCGCCACCGGCAGCTGAAGCGGTCTGTGTACTCGTCCCCAAACCAATAATTCCTTTCTGATCAGCAGAACGGACATCTACTTTTGTTATTGGGTTTAAGAGTCCTACTCCTAATTTTCCGTCAGAGGTGACTACAACGTCATTTAATATCTGAGGTGTGGCAGGTGGAACAATGGTGTTGTCTTTAGCAGCATCTACGTGAAAGGTCTGCATAGGGTCTTTCGTGAATACCCCGGTTTGCGCGTGCATAAAGAAGGGAAGGAAAAAGATCAGTCCTTTATAGAGAGTCTTCATTTTCATTTTTGTGTTTTTTAATGTTCAATAATAGTCAGATTGTTGAAACCTGCATCCGGATTGGACCAGTCTGCATTCACCCTTAAAGCTCTTGCAGCAGATCCTGCAATATTTTGATTAAGTTGCGGACGTACCGTCTGATTGGCATTTAAGCTCACCGTAATCGCCGCAGAACCACCCACCTGAGCATCTTCATTGGCGCGGGCAAATGTCTTGTAGGAACGGGCCAGAATAGCACCTGTAGTAGGGCTGTAAAACTGACTGGTAACTTCAGAAGAATTGGCCACCGAACCGGAAACAAAATTATACGTCATCAGAAATGTATACACTCCAGCTCGTGGAGCAGTGAAAATTCCTGTGGAAGGATCAAAACTGTTGGAAAGGTCTCTCACTTCGTCCCATCCGGTAATATTGACATCGGAATTGTAGGCTACTGAGAACGGACTTGTCATTCTTGCCACGACTACCGCTTTGGTAGGCAGGATCAATGCTGTTTCCCAGACATTTCCATCCGATACCTGAATTTTGGCCTGAGTCGGTTCATATCTTACGGCTCCTGCGCCGGCAGCATTGGCTGTCATCGTTGTGGAACCCAGGCCTACTGCATTCTGCAGGCCTGCAGATCTCATATCAAGTTTTACAGTGGGATTGGAAACACCAGCTCCTATAAAGCCTGTGTTGGTAATGATAAGGTCGTTGCTGATCTGTGCGGGAGTTGCCGAAGCTGCATTATCTTTTGCACCGTCTACATGCAGATTGCCTAGCGGGTAACTGGTGTTGATTCCTATCTGTGCACTCATAAGGCACGAAGCAACCAAAGCCAGGGATAGCAGGTTTTTTTTCATTGTGTTGTGTTTTTTTATTTGTCCTTATTGTATGGAATCTACTGGTTTTTAATTGATTTATTAACTGTTGAATTCCAAACCACAAAGTAAAGTAATCTTTTTGAAATTATTTTTAAAATTGAAAATTAAAATTATATCATGAATACAAAATTTGATAAATTATTTGAGAACCGGAAATATCAGTTGTACTATTTTCAGAAAAAATCACATTAATTAAAGTCTGTAATACGCTACTTTAAAGCTCTTTATACAAACTTCTTCTTCCATTTTGCAATGGTATTTCTGCTTAGTTTAAAATGTTGAGCCAGTTGAGAATTGTTCCAGTTATGCTTCTTCTGATAATCCAGTATTTCCAGAATCGATTGCTGATCGAAAGAGCGGTGTTTCTGATTAAAATTAAATGTGCTCTTATCTTCTCTGTCGTCAAGAATACTGTTACATTGGATGACATCGAGTACGGAAAAATTCTTTTTGGAAAGTATGATTTTAAAATCCTCCTTTTTTTCAGGATATTTTTCGTTGACGAGATCTGTATAAATTCTTTTGTAATCGGGGATATTTTTCATCGTGTGTGTGTGTTTATTTTTCTATCAGGCTATATTTATGGAGCCATTTGTAAAGGGTGCTTTTGGGAATTTTGTATTCAGACATCACTTTCGATTTGGTCATCTCCCCCTTTCTGATTTTGTCCAGTATAAATTCAATGATTTCCTTGTTATACAAACTTTTACGGAAAGCAGGAAGTGAATCCGGCAATTTCCTTTTTTGTACATAATCCATAGAAGACTGTGGAGAATAAAGAATCAGATGTTGGGAATATAGCCTGAAAAAGTCATATTCCAGCAGTTTGGCCCATCGCAGAAGCAATTCCGTATCCAGAGATGAAGACTGGTACATGTTGAGGACTTCATTTTCGGACGTGTTTAAAAATTTACAGATACGACTCATTTCAATGTCGTTTTCAGCAACTCTGTCTTTGATCATTGATCCAATATTGAGATTTTTCAGATCCATATTTTTTTACTATTTGTGTTTAAATATCTGAGGATTAAATTTTTATTCTTTAAGTTGAATAAAATGAAGACTGAATAAAGGAAAAGCAATAGGACAAAATCCCTAATTGAGGAGATTAGAAATCCTGACCGTTCTATTGCTTTTCATAATTGTGTTTTAGAATTTTCAGCCTGATTTTATATATGATATATAGTACAGCATATAAGATCCTGATACAAGATTATATGTTTATCCGGAGATACAAAAGCAGATCCTGTAGTAAATTCTGAATATCTTACCACCATTGAGCAAGCTCGTCAAAAGATATAATTCCGTTATTTGACAACGATTTTCAGCTATACATCCGGAGTTCCGGTTTTCAAAACAGAAATTTTTTTTTCATCATTTTCGTTCTTATTTACATTAAACTTCTTTTCAAAAGGGCATGATATTAAATTTAAAAAGTTGAATTAAAAAGATATGAAAGGAATGTTTTCTGAAATAAGTGGACTTTTCAGGCAGTTTCCAACAAGTCAGTTTTATAACCTAAAATTTGGATTTAAATAATTTACAATCAATTCATTAATAATTTCAATCAATACAATTAATTCTGAAAATATTACACTTACATTAGGTTTTAATTATTAATATTGTACTTAATTTGCTCTTTCAAAAAACACACAATGAAAACCACCGTTTTACTTCTCTTCTGTTTGGTCTTTGGGCTATTTCAGGCTCAGTTCAATTCTGAATTTCCTACAAATGCCCAAGTTGACATAGAAATTACCCGGGCTGAAGAATTGGCTAAAAACAATCCTGCCCAATCCATAGAACTGGCGAACGAGATCTACCGTATTTCCAAAAAAACAGATTATAGAAAAGGAATGCTGGAAAGCATCACCATCCTTATGGCCAGGTATTTTGATGCCGGAAATCACAAAAAAGTAATCGACCTAAGCACAGAAGCAGAAAAACAGGCCCTGGAAGCAAAAGATGATGCAAAGCTGGCTAATATTTACCGTTTAAGAGCCAATTCCTATACAGAATTAGGCTTTAATAATGAAAGTATCGTAGAATTCAGAAAAGCTTTAACAATTGCTGAACAAATAACGTCTGCTGATAAAAAGAATTATTTGAAATCTTTAATCTACACGGGCATTGGATCGCATGCAGCTCATGTGAATTCGCCGTTGGATTCGGTCATCTATTATCAGAAAAAAGCTCTGGAAAGCGCTGTTCATATGGGAGACACTAAAGATTTTATGGACAGAAAATATCATCTCCTCGCCTTGTGTCATATGAATCTGGGGATGACCAGCGTAGCTTCCAACCGGATAAAAGATGCCGAAAATTATTTTGGAAAAGCCCTGGAAATCGCTCAGAATAAAACATATCCCGTCTCTAAAAACCTCGAAGTCACCATCCTGAACGAATATGCCTGGTTATATCATGATCAGAAAAAATACAGTCAAGCCGTCTATTACGCAGAAAAGGCCGAGCAGCTGGAGAAAGCTATAAAGATTCCTTATATCCGAAGAGATATTTATGAGGTTTATTTCAAATCCTATGTGGAACTGGGAAATAAAGACGCTTCAAAAAAATACATGAACCTGTACACCAAGCTTAATGACAGCCTCGTCAACGAAGAAAAAAAGACGATCAATACGCCCGTAAAAAAGATGCTGGATGAGCAGGGCAAAACGCATTCTGGGGATATTCAGAAAATTCTGCTGCTTAGCCTTGGATGTATCGTGATTCTGTTTGTAGGTGGACTGCTTTTATGGAAGAGAAATCAGAAAAAACTGCATGACAGCTACGCGGCCGTTATTCAAAACCTGAAAAAGGCTCATGAACAAGCTCCTGCAGAAACCATACAGCAGGAAATATCTTCAGAGAAAAGCATTAATATCACCGATGAAACCGTGAAAATGATTCTGACTAAGCTTGAAAAATTCGAAAAATCTCAAAAGTTCATCAAGAAAGACCTGAGCCTCACTTCGCTGGCCAATGATCTGAATACCAACACGAGATATCTTTCTGAAATTATTAAACTGTACAAAGAAAACAATTACAACAATTACATCAATGGTCTCCGGATCAGCTATATCACCAATAAACTTTATGAAAACCCAATTTACAGGGAATACAAAATCAGTTATCTCGCGGAAGCCTGCGGATTTTCATCAAGGGAAGTTTTTGCAGTGATCTTTAAAAAGGAGACCGGAGTAAGTCCCTCCTATTTCATTAACAACCTGAGAAAAGACAGTCTGGAACCAGTCACTTGATGTCTTGTGATTCTGACTGATTCAAACTTATTAAAAATTAAGAAGAAAAGATTAAAATCAAGCAATAACCTGTTTATTAGTTGCTTAAGTAGGGATATTGTCGTTTAAGGACTGTTTTAGTGAAAATTTTTATAAAGATATTTCATAAATTTACAGAACCATTACGGTTTTAAAATTGGTTCCCAGGTGAAAATTCACAATAAAAAAAAGTATTTAAGCTTTCTAAAATTTAAACGAGACTTTCAGGAGTACGGACTGGAAAAGGCGCGCAGCTACGAGCTGATCCTGCATTGGCTGAATAACAGACTCAGCAGAAATCAGTTTCTGGTGCTTTCCGGAATCCTTGTGGGTTGTACCGCCGGTTTGGCCGGAGTGATCCTGAAAACGCTTGTGCATACCATTCATAATTTTATTACCCATATTCATTTTGAGTATCAAATCCTGTTTTATATTGTCTTTCCTTTTTTGGGAATTGTACTGACCACAGCGATCGTGATTACTATTTTTAAAGGTCAGGACCGAAAAGGAATTGGTGCTATTTTGTATGAAATTGCCCAAAATTCAAGCATCGTGGCTTCTGTAAAAATGTATTCGCAGGTTATTCAGAGTGCGGTGACGGTTGGTCTTGGAGGTTCTGCCGGATTGGAAAGTCCTATTGCGGTTACGGGTGCGGCTATCGGTTCCAATTATGCACAAACTTACAGACTCAGTTACAAAGAAAGAACCCTATTATTGGCTGCAGGCGCTACGGCGGGAATTGCTTCAGCATTCAATGCTCCTATTGCAGGAATTATGTTTGCTTTTGAAATTCTTCTGACAGGCGTGGTTTTCACAGACTTTATTCCTTTGGTGGTAGCAGCGGTCTGCGGAAGTCTTTTGTCAAGGGTTCTGCTTCAGGAGGATATCCTTTTCAGATTTTATGCAAGAGAAGCTTTTAATTATAAAAATGTTCCTTACTATCTTATTCTGGGTATTGTAACCGGCCTTTATGCCCGTTATTTTGTGGTCATTTCCCAAAAAGTTGAACACTTTATCAAAGGGCTGAAGCTTTCGAGGATGCGTAAGGCGATGTTCGGAGGTCTGGTGCTGTCGCTGTTGTGTGTCCTTTTTCCGCCATTATTCGGGGAAGGATATGAAACGGTAAAAGAATTTACCAACGGAAGTACCCACTCTATTATCAGAAACAGTTTCTTCAGATATTTTGAGATCGGCGACTGGACTATTATTATATTTTTGGTGCTGGTTTGCCTTTTGAAAGCTTTTGCCACGTCTTTTACGATATTCAGCGGAGGGAATGGCGGTAATTTTGCACCGTCGCTTTTTGCAGGAGGTACCGTTGGGTATTTGTTTGCATTGGTATGTCAGCATATCGGGTTTACAGATGTTCCGGTAACGAATCTTGTGCTGGTAGGAATGGCCGGAGCGATGAGCGGTGTACTGTACGCCCCTCTGACAGCCATATTCCTTATCGCCGAATCCAGTTTCGGATATGATCTTTTTATTCCGTTAATGATTGTTTCGATCATTTCTTACCTTATCGCCAAATGGTTCTCCCCGATTTCTCCGGAGTTAAAATCTCTGGCCGACCAGGGGAAAATATTCACCAATAAACATGATAAGAACCTTCTTTTTGCTTTAAGAACGGAGGATTTTATTGATAAATATTCAGAAACGATTAATGAAAATGCTTCAGTCAATGAATTATTTGAACTGGTAAAAAACGGAAACAAAAATATTTTCGCGGCAACGGATGAAGCCGGAAAACTGAAAGGAATTCTTACTTTGGATGATATCAGGCCGTATCTATTTAACAAAGAAATTGACAACCTTCAAATTGTATCTCAGATTATGAAAGCTCCTCCGGCAGTCATTTACCGTGAAAACCAGCCTTTGGAAATTCTCCAGATCTTTGATGATACCGGCGTGTGGAATCTTCCTGTAACCAGTGAAAACAATGATTTCATAGGATTTATTTCAAAATCTTCTATCCTGATGAGCTACAGACAGCTTTTGAAAGAGTATTCGGAGTAAGATTAAGGTTGAAAAATTATATCTCAAGGTTTAGTTTAAATATATACAATCCGTCTGATATCTGACATCTGATGTCTTATATCTATCATAAAAATCCACCTCCCAACCCATAATTTAAAAAATAATTAAAACTGGTGTAACCTTTTTATCACTTCATACGTATAATATATAGTAACTCTTTTTTGAGGATAAAAATAGATGAGACAATTAAAAATCACTAAGCAGGTTACCAACAGGGAAACTGCTTCATTAGACAAGTATTTGCAGGAAATTGGTAAAGTGGAACTGATCACTGCGGACGAAGAAGTAGAATTGGCACAAAGAATACGTGCGGGCGACAGAGCAGCACTGGAGAAATTAATCAAGGCCAACCTTCGTTTCGTAGTTTCCGTATCTAAACAATACCAAAATCAAGGTCTTTCTTTACCCGATTTGATTAATGAAGGTAACTTAGGATTGATGAAAGCAGCAAAAAGGTACGATGAAACTAGAGGTTTCAAATTTATCTCTTATGCGGTATGGTGGATTCGTCAGTCAATTTTACAGGCATTAGCTGAGCAGTCTAGAATTGTAAGGCTTCCGTTGAATAAAATCGGCTCCATCAACAAAATTAATAAGGCATACGCTCACCTTGAGCAGGAAAATGAAAGACCACCTTCTCCGGAAGAATTGGCTGAAGTTCTTGACATGAGTGAGGAAGATATTAAAGAATCTATGAAAAACTCCGGAAGACACCTGTCTATGGATGCACCTTTAGTAGAAGGTGAAGATTCTAATCTTTATGATGTATTGCGTTCAGGAGAATCTCCGAGCCCGGACAAAGATTTGATGCTTGAATCTCTTCAGATTGAAATTGAAAGAGCATTGAATACCCTGACTCCAAGAGAGGCAGATCTGGTAAGATTATACTTCGGACTGAACGGGAAACACCCGATGACTTTAGAAGAAATCGGTGAAACTTTCGATCTTACAAGAGAGAGAGTACGTCAGATTAAAGAAAAAGCAATTAAGAGACTAAAACATAATACCAGAAGCAAGATCCTGAAATCTTATCTGGGTAAATAATTTTTAGCGTAAAAACAATGTATGCGGAGTCTGTTTTCAGGCTCCGTTTTTTTTATTTTTGTATGTATGAATACAGATGTATCTTTTTTAATCGGAGGAATCATTTTAGCTTTTGTCTTAATCAATCTATTGCTCTATTTTTATCACAGACATAGACGGACTATTTTTTTTAAATACATACATGACAGAGACTATACACTCGTAGAAAATATTGAAACCAATATAGAAAGCTATTCCAAGATGAGCTCTAAACTCACCTACTTTAAGGCAAAGGTTGTTTTCTTAGATGACGAAATCTTTATTATTCATTTCAACGGCCCTATTCTACAGCTAAGCAGCAGTCCGGAAATTTTCCCATCCGTTTCTCCAAGGTTTATAACTTCCCTTAAAGAAATACACAATGATATCCTAAAAATAACAGGTGATACAGCCATAGGGAATTTTAAAATTTCTTTAAATTTTAAAAATAAAAATATTGATTTGCATTCAGTTATATAAGTGATGTAACAATTTTTAGACTATCTTCAACTAATAAGGAACACCAATTAAAAAAAATATGAAAAAAATACTTTTCGCTTCCGCTCTGGCTTTATCCATGCTTTCCTGTAAAGAAAACAAACCCGGAAATGTTCCGGCTGTGGAAAATGCTGTTGACAACGCAGAATCATCCGTTTCAGGTTCTTTGAAAAGTTATCGTAAGGATAATATGATCGATAAAATTTATTTTGAACTGATGAAAAATGATAAAAATCTGAAAGCTCTGGACGACAGATTGACTCATTTGTTTGAAGAAAATGGAAAGGTGCTGGAAATTTATGGAACAACACTCCATAAATCTGAATCTTATTATGCCGATGCTTATCTGCAGGCCGGTACTATTAAGGATTCCCTTCTAAAACAGCAACTGGAAAAAGAGATCAAAGTAAACGATGAAGCTTACAGCCAGAAAATAAGCAAAGTAAAAGAACTGATCGCAAAAGTAAATAAAAATGGTGATGACATCAATAATCTGTACACCGCCTTTAAAATCAGAAAAACACTTCCTGAAATCGGAAAATACCAGAATGCACATCCTATGAAAACGGATAGCCTGGAAAACTTTATCAAAAAACAGAATCAACTTCTTGACCAACTGAAAAAAATTGAAATAAAATAATGAACTACACCACAAAATGGCTTAACGATACTACACGAACTGAAGAACTGGTTGATTTTTTCATCGCACACAAAACAGATTCCTATATCTCCCACGGTGAGATTATTTCAGGAAGAGCCTTAGATTCAAATCATTGGAACCCTGACCTTAAAAACATACTGACAGCGCAGTTTAATTCTGGTTTTGATGCGGATCATACCTCGCGATTAAGTATTCTTGTTGCTGAAAATGAGGACGGAAAAATCATCGGAATGCTGGTTTTCAATATAATCCATGGTTTTAAAAATTACGCCGTACTGGAAGATATGCTTTTAGATCATTCTCTACGCGGGCAATCGCTTGGAAGTACACTTCTGAAAAAAGCTGTGCAAGAGTCTAAAAACTGGAACATCAGTTTTATGATGCTGGAAAGCGGTCTTGATAACACCGGAGCTCATCATTTTTTCAATAAATACGGATTTAAAAAAGTATCTGAAAATTATATTTTAACCTTTAAGCAAGATTAAAACCGATTCTCATGAACAGCATTTCAATCATAGGAGCCGGAATTGGCGGACTGACTCTGGGAAATATTCTGAAGCAGCAACAGCTTGACTTTAGCATTTATGAATCTGCCCCGGAAATAAAACCTGTAGGCGCCGGAATCATGATGGCCGTCAATGCCATGCAGATCTTTGACAAACTAGGTTTAAAAGAAAAAATTGAAAATGCCGGCAATAAAGTTCACGGAATTTCTATAACGGATGAATCTTTAAAACCGATCACTAAAACCAATATAGCTGTACTGGAAAAAAAATACAGTTCCTGTAATGTCGCCATTCACAGAGCAGAACTCCAGAAAATTTTGGCAGAAAACATAGGCTATGAAAAGATCCATCTCAATCATTCTTTACGCAAAATAGAGAAAAAGGAGAACTATATTTTAGATTTTGAAAACGGAATCCAGACGGAAAGTGAAATTGTCTTTGGTGCAGACGGCATTAAATCCAACATCCGGAACCAGATTCTGCAAACCGGAAGCATCAGAAACGCAGGCCAAAAATGCTGGCGCGGACTTGTAGAATTCGACTTACCGGAACAGTTTAACCAAGAAGCCATTGAAATGTGGGGAAAAGGAAAACGTTTCGGTTTTGTGAAAATTTCTGAGAAAAAAGTCTATTGGTATGCTTTGGTTAATGACCGAAAACACAAACGCTACTTCACACTGGCGGAAAATTTCAGCGAGTTTCATTCTCTGATTTTACAGATTATTGATGCAACTTTAGAAGAAAATATCATCCTTAACGATATTACTGACCTGTCTCCTATTCCCAACTGGCATTCGGATCACCTGTGTCTGATCGGAGATGCTGCCCACGCCACCACACCCAATATGGGTCAGGGCGCCTGTCAGGCTATTGAAGATGCTTATATCATCGGGAAATTATTGGAAAACAGCCGGGATTTTAACAAGATTTTTGGGGAATTCCAAAAGATTAGAAGGAAAAAAGTAGATTACATCGTAGATACAAGCTGGAAAATCGGAAAGATTTCGCAGTGGGAAAAAGGAAATGCATTGCGTAATTTTTTTATGCGGTTAATTCCCGAAAGTACCCATCAAAAGCTGGCAGAAAAAATCATCCGGCTGGAAATGTAAAGTCTAAATATAATTGTTAAACCTTCGTTTTTTAATAACTCTATTTTTATTTTTTAGAATTATACCCTTCTAACCCAGTTAAACAGATAATAAAACGATCTATTTTTAAAATAATTGATTAAAAAAATTATTGCAACATTGTTGCTTATATTAAAATAAACACATAAAACAATGACTTAAATTAATAATATACAGCAATTTAGCTTATTGAACTATTCTTTTTCTAAATATATTATGAACCCTTTTTTTTCATACATTTAAATATAAAAAAAATGAAAAATGAAAAAAATCTTTTATTTGTTACTTTTAATGATTGGACTGCAGATCACACACGCACAGGAAGTTCCATTGCTGGACAGAGAATTGTTTTATGGAAATCCTGAAATTTCCGGTGGACAGCTAAGCCCCGATGGGAAATGGATTTCTTTTATGAAACAATATGAAGGAATCATGAATATCTGGGTAAAAAAGGTGGATGAACCTTTTGATAAAGCACGCCCGTTGACTGACAGCAAACGTCCGTTGGCCGGATACTTCTGGTCGGAAAACGGGAAGTACATCTTGTATGTAAAGGACAACAACGGGGACGAAAATATGAATATTTTTGCCGTAGATCCTACCGCAAATGTGGATAAAGTCGTTCCTGAATCAAGAAATCTGACACCGCTCAAGGAAGTCACCGCTCAAATTCAAATGGTGAGCAGAAAAGACCCCGATCTGATGATCATCGGACTGAATAATAGAGATAAAGCATGGCACGATCTCTATTCATTGAAAATTTCTACCGGTGAACTGAAAAAGATGTATGAAAATAAGGAGCGCATCACAGGCTACGACTTCGATTGGGATGAAAAATTAAGAGTACTGTCTAAAACAGATGAAAAAGGAACCACTCAATTCCTGTACAAAGAAGGCGATAAACTGACCCCAATCTATGAAACACTGGTAACGGAAGGTGCTTATATTGCCAGCTGGAATGAAGATAATTCAAAATTCTACTTAGTAACCGATAAGGGTGATCTGGATAAATCCACATTGTTTCTCATGGATCCGAAAACCAGGCAAACCACGAAAATAGAAAGTGATCCGAAAGGGAAAGTGGATTTCGGAGGATTATCTATGGACAGGAATACAAGAAAAATGATTTCAACGTCCTATACCGGCGATAAGACTGAAAATTATTGGAAAGACAAAACATGGGAGGCTAACTATAAATTCCTGCAAAGTAAATTCCCGGGAAGAGAAGTTGATTTCTCAAGCTCTACAAAAGATTATTCTAAATTTTTAATTACCGTTTGGGGCGATAAATATGCATCTGAAGCTTACTTTTTCGATGCGAAAACCAAGGAACTTGTATTTCAGTATACCCCAAGACCTCAATTGAAAAAAGTTGAAAAGTACCTGGCTTCTATGACTCCTGTTACTTACAAAAGCAGCGATGGTCTGGAAATTCCGGGATACCTTACTATCCCTACAGGATCTACAGGGAAAAACCTGCCGGCAGTGATTTTGGTGCATGGAGGGCCAAAAGGACCAAGAGATAACTGGGGATACAACTCAACTGTTCAGTTTTTAGCCAACAGAGGATATGCTGTACTGCAACCCAACTTCAGAGCAAGCGGAGGTTACGGTAAAAAATTCCAAAACGGCGGCGACTTACAATGGGGGAAACTGATGCAGGATGACATTACCTGGGGCGTAAAATACCTTATCGACAATGGAATCGCTGACAAAAATAAAGTAGTCATTATGGGTGGAAGCTATGGTGGTTATGCCACACTGGCCGGTTTGGCTTTTACGCCCGATCTGTATGCCGGAGGAGTGGACATCGTGGGACCAAGTAATATTTTCACACTCATGGATTCTATTCCTGCCTATTGGGAAGCGGCACGTGCCTCTTTATACGGGATGGTAGGCGATCCAAGGACAGAAGAAGGCAAGAAACGGATTAAGGAAGCAAGTCCACTGTTTAGCGTAGATAAAATTGTAAAACCTTTATTGATTATTCAGGGAGCCAATGATCCAAGAGTAAAACAGGCTGAGGCTGACCAAATTGTGATCGCTCTTCGTGAAAAAGGAAAAAAAGTAAATTATATCCTGGCAGATGATGAAGGACACGGATTCAGAAAACCGGTTAATAATATGGCGATGTATGCGGAAACGGAGAAATTCCTTTCAGAAGTCATCGGAGGAAGATATCAGAAAGAGATGCCGGAAGCGGTAGCCAAACGTCTGAAAGAAATGACAGTTGATATCAAAAATGTGACCTATAAACCCGCTGAAAAAGCAAAAGAAGCCGCTCCGAAAGCTTCAAAATAAAATAGAAATTGATTTCAGGGGCTAAATAAAGAAAGCCGGTTCATCTTAATTATGAGCCGGCTTTTTGTTTCTAGTTTTTAAACACAAATGACACGAATGGGTTCACAAATAACACGATTCAATAACCTGAATTCTGGGTGAGAAAATTTAAATTATAGGAAGCAGAAAGAATAACTACGGGTGTTGGTAATTTCATTCTTGATCCTTGTCAAGATTTAGAACCTTGACAAGGATAACCGTTCCTTCATCTATTTACTACCTATCAAAAGCTTATCCCAAACTCCGGGTAGATAGAATTTATTTGTGCCTTTCGTGTAAAAGATTTGTGTTATTTGTGTTTAAAACTAAAAAAGGCTGTCATTATCTGACAGCCTTCTCTTTAGTAGGTTAGCGTAAGTCCGGCTCCCCAGCCCATTTCATTATCATAATTTCCGGATACGGATACCCATTTCTGCAGAATATATCTCAATCCTGTTGAAAATTCTCCATCCGAATTCAGACTGAAGTTTCCTCTGACTCTTCTGGAAATCGGAATATCTTCTCTGTTCAATTCCAATAATACTTTCCCGTTCTGATCCACACTGGCATCAGCAGTGACCAGCATCGGCAAAAGATACTGTACACCGACCATGAAAGCATATTGATTCTTTGAAGCCTTCTCCTGTCCGAACCATGTCTTTTTGCCCCGGAATTTCATTCCCATATCTTCCGTCATCTGCCTTTCCATAATCTCATGGTTTTTCTGAATTCTGAAACCTGCGTAAGGAAGTGCCCACTGGAATTTCCCTAAGAATCTTCCTACTTTCACATTTCCTTCAAAATGATCAAAATCCCAGTTAGAGTGAAACTGGTTCAGATTCGCCCATCTCGGTCCGAACATCGTCATACTTTCCGCATGTATTTTATTGCTTGCGATATCCAGCATTCCCATGGAGCTGATCATTTTATTATCCTTCAGGAAATTTTTCCAGGCCAGTTTTCGGTTCGGCAGCTGTGGATTTGGTTTTGAATTTTCATAGCTGAATATCCTTCCCATTCCGGCCATCATATGGTATAAAATATGACAGTGGAAAAACCAGTCGCCATCCTGGTTGGCTGCAAATTCAATGGTATTGGTTTCCATCGGCATGATATCGACTACGTTTTTCAGCGGGGAATATTCTCCTTTTGAATTGATCAGTCTGAAATCATGGCCGTGAAGGTGCATCGGGTGGCGCATCATTGAATTATTATACATCGTAATTCTCAGGATCTCCCCTTTTTTCACCAAAATTTTATCTGTTTCTGTAACCGTCTTATTATCCAGCGTCCACAGGTATTGATTCATATTTCCTTCCAGCGTAAATTTCAGTTCTCTTACATTTTCATCCGGAAGAATCGTCTTTTCAGGAGATTTTAAAATATTATAGGACAGCCTTTTGATCGTTTTCTCTTCCTTCATATCCATCCCGGAATGATTTTCATGTCCCGAAACTACCTTTGAATGGTCTTCTTCCTTCATCTTAATCCCCATCATTTCATTCATGTGTTTCATGGTCATTTTTCGCTGACTCTCCGGAAGTTCAGGATACATTACTTCGTTCATATCCATCATCTGATTACCCATCGTCATATTCATCGGTTTCATATTACCGCTCATTTCCATCATGCCGTTCATCATTTTCATTCCTTCAAAGAGCAGTAGTCTCGGCAAATTCGGTGCTTCCACTTTTTCACCGGAACCGAGCCAAAGTGAAGCGTGTCCTACCCTGTCCTCTGATGTAGAACGGAATTCAAAGCTTTTGTTTTCAGGAATGGTCACTTCAATATCATAGGTCTCGGAAACCCCGACAATCAGGCGGTCTACTTCCACCGGAACCACGTCATTACCATCATTTCCGATTACTTTTATTTTTCCGCCTCCATAATTCAGCCAGAAATAAGTGGATGAACCACCGTTGGCGACTCTTAGCCTTACTTTATCCCCGGCTTTCAGATTGGAATACTCAGTGCTTGGAAGTCCGTTGATGAGAAATTTATCGTAATAAACGTCACTGACATCCATGGCTTCCATCCTCTTCCATTCATTCACGGCTTTTGTCCCGAAGTTTCCGGATTTTATGGCTTCCCAATAACTCTGTACCGCATTCTTTTTAATGGCATACCAATCTGTATTCGCCATGTGAAGCCTTCTTGCAATCTGCATCGGATCTTCATCGCTCCAGTCTCCAAGTAATACCGGAATTTCTTTTGTATAAGATACTTTAGGCTCGCCCTCTCTTTTATTGAAAACCAGGATTCCATTCATTCCGATCTGCTCCTGTAATGCTTCATGTGAGTGATACCAGTATGTTCCGTTTTGAGATACTCTGAACTTATACAAATGCGTCTCACCAGGTGTTACAGGCTTTGTGGTAAGATAAGGAACCCCATCCTGCTCGTTGGGAAGAATCACGCCATGCCAGTGAAGGCCTGTATTTTCCTTCAACATATTGTGAAGATAGATCTCTGCGGTATCTCCTTCTGTAAAATATAAGGTTGGAGCCTGCAGTTTTCCGTTGATGGCAATCGCTCTTCGGTTTTTTCCGGTGAAATTCACAATCGTATCTTTTACATACAGATCATATCTCACCGTCTTTCCACCAAATGTTACTTTCCCATTCTCAGAATTTCTTTTAAATACCGATGGTTCTGTTTTAGTCTGAGGCTGAGATTCAGGCTCAGGTTGAGGATTCGTTTCAATTTTTGGGTTTGTATTAATCTTTACCTCAGTCTTAGTCTTGGCCTTAGCCTTAATTTTATTTTCCGTTGGCTTCTGTACTATTTTCTGCTCCGGTTGCACCGTAGCTTTCGGTTTCATTACAACGGTTTTCTTTACCAGCGTCATATGGCATTTCGGGCAGTCTCCAGGTTTTGAAGATACGACCTCGGCATGCATCGGGCAGGTATAATAGGTTTTCGTTGTTTGTGCGAATGTAAAAACAGAGAACAAAAGCATCAGAAACAAGATGAATTTTTTCATACTATTCCGAACTTTTTAAAGCTGCACAGCTTAAAGTCAATAATAAATTAAGCTACACAACTTATTGTTTTAAAACTAATTATAATAATTATTTTATTTCTGACTTTACACTTCCACAAGTAAGCATGGATTTTCCGTAGTAAGGATTAGCGATCTGTTTTTCATCGCTTAACCAGTTTGAATCAGCCATTGGGCAATGCTGTACATACACCGGTTTTTCAGATAGTTTGAACTCTTTGGTTAAAGCGATCATATTTTCAGAAAGGTTGGAGAAAGTTTCTCTTTGGGCCGAAATATTTCTGGCATCGGAAATCACGGTGGCGTCTTTTCTCAGGATATTAAGATTGCCTTCAGAAACCATTTTATAATCAACAGTTGAGGCTGTTTTAATGAATTCTGTGGCAGCTTTTGAAGTTTTATCGGCATCATCTGAAGCTAAAGCTGATTTGATAGCGATGTAGTTCTGATACAGTTTTGAAACCTGAGCGTCTTTTTTAGACTGTGCAGAAAGTGAAACGATTGAGAATAAAGAAAATGCTGCTGTAATGATATATTTTTTCATTGTTTTAAATTTTAGAATTAATTTTTAGTAAAGAATAACTGAAACGCATGATGCGCTGAACCGTGTCGTCCACGAAGGAATGCTTATCTGAACACTACCAGACAACAGACGGATCTTAAATTCTAAAATGACAATGATTGAGATAGATGGGAACCGGTTTGTATTCGGGTGGCCCATTGATTCTTATCTGGGTAAATTTTGTAGCGGAAAAAGATTTGTCGGCAAAGAAAAAAGGCTGTTCCGTAAGTGTTGGAACGATCTGGCTTAAAAAGTCGATCATCAGCAGATCAGATTTCTGGGAATCATCTACTTTTACCACCTTGATTTCAGTCTTACAACATCCTTTTTTTTCTTTGACCCCACATTTGCCACAGATATCCGTGGTTTTCTGGCTTACGGAAACAAACTCCTCCATACAGAAATGTACGCTGAATGCTGCTCCGGAAGAAAATCCGAAGTAGAAAACAGAGAAAAATATGGCGAGAATCTTTTTCATTGGTAAGACAAAGGTAAAAATATCCCTGAAACTGCTGTTATAAAATTGTGTATACTTGTTATAAAATTCTGCCCAACAAAAAAGCTCCTGAAATATTCAGGAGCTTTTGCTTATTTTTCAGTTTGAGTCGTTTTCGAAATTATAAGGAATCCCTACTAACTTCTATTTTACAATTTGAATTCCAGCTTCACATTGAAGAAACGCCCCGTAAGACGTACAGGCACCGCATACATTGAACTTGTGTTGTAATCTGTGATCCATTGGTTAGCCACCGTATTGTTGATGTTAAATGCATTGAAAACCTGAACCCCTAAAGTCAGTTCATCAAAATTACCCCAGAATCCGGAACGGTTTTTCTTGTTTTTGGAATCAATAAATACCTTTGAAAGCCCTAAATCCACCCTTTTATATGAAGGAAGTGTTCTCTGGTACTGATAAGGATCTGTGAAAACAGGTGCTCCGTTCGGAAGTCCCATGGCATATACCAAGGTAAGGTTCACACGCATAGACGGGAATTTCGGCATATAATCCTGATAGAACATCGCAAATCTGAATCTCTGATCGGTAGGTCTTGGAATATCTCCTTTCCCATCAATATTTTCATACACTCTGGCATAGCTCGCAGACAACCATGAATCTACTCCGGGAACAAATTCCCCGAATAATCTTGTGTCAATACCGTAAGCATAACCTGATGCATTATTTTTACCGGAATAACGGATTCTCACGTTATCCATATAATAAGGAATCAGATCGTCCATTTTCTTGTAATAAGCTTCTGTAGTCAGCTTAAACGGTCTGTCATACATATAAAACTCATAGTCGTTGGCAAGAATGACCTGCATGGAACGCTGAGATTTTATATTGGTGTTAAAGTTACCGTCCAGATCCTTGATCTCTTTATAGAAAGGTGCCTGATAATAGACCCCTCCCGAAAGTTTGAAGAGCATATCCGTATCCCAGTCAGGTTTGATTGCAAACTGAACTCTTGGAGAAAAGATGGTTTCTTTGTTAAAGCTCCAGTTGGAAACTCTGGCTCCGGCATTTACAAATACTTTGCTTGCTCCCCAGTAAAATTTCTGAGAATACTGAGCATATGCGGAAAGCCTCGTAGGTTCAATCTGATTGACTCCTGCGATGTGATAAAACAGCTTCAAATCTCCTGAAGCTCCGGTTCTCGGATCATCAACAGGTAACGGAATACTGTATCCTGCAGCATCTACCAACTTCCATTCGTTGGTATTATCATTCAGATTTTCTTTTTCGTATTTAGCTCCGACTTCAATATCTGTATTGACATTCGGAGAAAACTTTGCTCTGAACTGTGTTCCATACGTTTTTACATACAGGTCGTTTCTGGCATGTTCTATTTGTCCGCCCCCATCAAAAGACGGATTGGGCGATTGAGTTACAGGATCAAAAGTCTGGATTTCATACCCTGAAGCGATAGAGTAATATTCTTTTTCTCTGTTCTGATAGGCAAAACTGTCCAATGTAAACTTCCATTGATCAGAAGGCTTATAGTTCATTGAAATAGTTCCCATCATGTTTTTATACATATCCTGCTCCTGGCCGTTATAACCAATGTTTACAGTAATAGGCTGCTGTAAGCTACCGAAAGTCACACTCTTCGCTTTAGGAATCATTTCATAATCATTCTTGGAATAATACCCGATGAATGACATGGAAAATTTGTCACTGAAGTGATAGTTGATGTATGACTGGAAATCCCAATAGGTAGGGTTAAAATCCGTATCCTCATTTAAGGTATTCAGAACAAGATTGGTATTTCTGTATCTTCCCGAGAATAAAGCAGTCAGTTTTTTATTTTTTGAAGCCAGACCTGCTGTTAATCTTCCCCCGATCAAACTCGCTTCCCCGGAAAGTTCAAATTTCTCCGGTTCACGGTAATAGATATTCAGAGCTGAAGACATTTTGTCGCCATATTTGGGTTCAAAACCTCCGGCCGAAAAGTTGACTGAAGAAACCATGTCAGGATTGATGATACTCATCCCTTCCTGCTGTGAATTTCGGATCAGAAAAGGTCTGTAGATCTCAATATCATTGATGTAGATAAGGTTTTCGTCATAGTTTCCACCACGCACCATATATTGGGAAGACAGCTCGGTGTTGGAATTTACGGAAGGAAGTGTTTTAAGAAGTCCTTCAATTCCGCCACTTATAGAGGCTACATTTTTA
Source organism: Chryseobacterium sp. OV279 (assembly GCF_900128945.1). Classification (GTDB taxonomy): domain Bacteria; phylum Bacteroidota; class Bacteroidia; order Flavobacteriales; family Weeksellaceae; genus Chryseobacterium. Next base: position 771,489 of record NZ_FQUD01000003.1, read on the forward strand.
GCATCTTTTGCTGAAATCTTGACATTGGTAATGTCGTTCGTTCTTCCGACTACTTTTTTCTGGAAAACGACTTCCTCAATATCGGTTACTTTATCTGCTGTATCTCTTTTTCTATTTTGAGAGAAAATAAGCATAGGAACCATAAGGCTCAACGGTAAAACTAGTTTTTTCAAAAGAAATGTTTTAAGAATTTCTAAAAATAGGGATTTTTTAACAATTACAAAATTGATTCTCTGATTCTTGTTAATTTTTGTAACAAATCTTCCAATAAATCTAATCTTAACATGTTGGCTCCGTCTGACAAAGCGGTTTCCGGCGTTGGATGCGTTTCGATGAAAAGTCCATCTGCTCCCACCGCAATACCTGCTTTGGCCACTGTTTCTATAAGGTCCGGTCTTCCACCAGTCACCCCAGAACTCTGGTTAGGCTGCTGTAATGAATGGGTAACGTCTAAAATCACCGGCGCATATGCTCTCATCGTTGGAATACCTCGGTAATCTACGATCAGGTCTGTATATCCGAAAGAATTTCCTCTTTCAATGATAGCCACCTTCTGATTATTAGAATCTGTAATTTTCTGAACTGCAAATTTCATTGATTCCGGAGAAAGGAACTGCCCTTTTTTCAACGTTACACATTTTCCTGTTTCAGCCGCAGCCACCAAAAGATCGGTCTGACGTACTAAAAATGCAGGAATCTGTAATACATCAACGTATTGTGCAGCCAGTGCCGCATGCTCATTCTCATGGATATCCGTTGTGGTAGGAATATTAAAGGTCTCGCCCACTTTTCTAAGGATCTCAAGAGATTTCTCCTCACCAATTGATGTAAAAGAATCTACACGGCTTCTGTTCGCCTTTTTGAAGCTCCCTTTGAAAATATAAGGAATATTATATTTATCTGTGATCTGAATTACTTTCTCTGCAATTCTTAACGCCATGTCTTCACCTTCAATGATGCACGGACCGGCAATAAGGAAAAAGTTTTTTGAATCTTTGTGTTGGATATTATCTAAATACTGGATCATTTTTATTTACATTAAAAAGTTCAGTAAAAATACTTATAAAGTTTCAGAATCGGAAATTATTTGAGGGGTTTGATTGGAGGAAGGGTTTCGAGCTGCGGAATACGGGTTTTAGGGATTAGGGATTAGGGATTAGGGATTAGGGATTAGGGATTAGGGATTAGGGATTAGGGATTAGGGAAGATAAAAAGCATTCTTTAAAATATTCAATAAATAAAAAATATACGCAATCATCTGTGCTAATCTGTGAAATCAGTGGTTAAAATAAATAAATTGATTAACTCATTTTCTTCAAAATCTTCTCAAAAGTATTGATATTCCTGCTCGTGAACTGGTCTTTAAGACTTTTCTTGCCTAAGACTTTTCCAAAAGAAGAATCCAGCGTATTTCCCTTCGGAACCTGCCAGTAAAATAAGTCATTAACGATCTCAGCCTTTTCATTTTCAGTTTTGGAAGCAGCTTCAAACGCTACCATCAAAACACTTTCCACGCCGGGATTTCCTACAAATCCGTAGATATGCAGATCATCATTTTTTTCAAAAGGAATACTGTTCCAGAATATTTCCGTTTCTTCCTGAGACTTGATGAATAAAAAAGCTTCATAAGAAAAATGATTCGACATCGCCTTTTCTAAAATTTTCTTTAAATCATCAGCTTTTTTATCAGAAGAGAACACAATATTTCCGGAAGCCAATACCGAACCTACGTCCAGCATTCCGGCATCTTTAAAAACCTGGCAGACATCAGCCATTTTCATATTGGTTCCTTTTACGTTCACGCCGCGGAGAAAAGCACAGTATTTCATTTTTTCAGGGATTAGGTGAGAGGGTTTAGGTTGCAGGTTATAGGGTAATAGAATATTGAATGTTCACATCTAATTTCTAACTTCTAGTTTCTAACTTCTGATTATTTCAATCAATTTTAATGTACAAATTATAATCTGTTCCTGATGGTTTAAGATGATAGATTTTTTCCAGAATGGGATTATCGCTTTTCAGGTTGTCTTTTATCCTGAATTCTTTCATCAGTTTGTAATGTGTCTGATAATACAGAGCATCACTCCCTTGAAATAAATTTCTATAGGAAAGAAGGTATTTTGGTTTCCTGTTTTTGACGGTATTAATCCAATAATGGGTTTTATCTTTTTTCACTTCCGTCTGGATTTGCTTATCCACCAATCCTACTTCATCAATGGTTTTTAATCCTGAAAAATAAGGAATATATCCCGCAGGTTCCAAAAGAATCCACTGCTTTTTATCTTTTTCAAAAGCGTCCAGAAACAGTCCGATTCCTCTTCGGTAATTCCACTCTCCGTTTCCTGTTGCAATGGCATGTACCGTTTGGAAAGCAAGCATTGGAACTATATAAAATACAACCAGCAAAGACAACCATAGATTTCTCCTCTCCTTCTGCTCCAGGACAAAAATAAGAACGGGAACGAAAAGCAGTAGCTGTGGAACCCAGTAATACCAGTCGAATAAGCTTTTTTGAGAAAGAAAAATAATCTGTTTTGCCCAACCGAAAATAAAAATCATCCATAAAAAATAATTCCTCTTTTCTCTTTGTCTGACAAGATAGATAAAGCAAAGCAATTCAAAAATCAAGACAATGACGGTAACCGGATTGAAGTTTCCGGGAAGTTTCAGCATTCCCCAGAAATTACCAAAGCTCACGAGGAAATAATTAAGATTTTGCTCAAAAGTAAAATTATGCTCATATAATAGTTTTTTGGCTACAATCGTGTTATTCACCAGCTCTCCAAAATACAGCCAGTTGAAGGACAAGGCAAATAAAAGCCCCAGAATTCCCCCAAAAACGTAATTCCATTTCACCTTTCTGTTCCAGAAAATGTCTACCAGAAATACAATCCCCAGGAAAATTACCGTATCGATTCTTGTAAACATGATCAGAACCGGCAGAAAAATAAGCGCCCATCTTTTGCCTTTACTGAAGCCATAATACAGAAGCGCCATTTCCAGAAAGAAAAGGATTCCATATTCCATTCCGAGGATGGAGATCTTCACGGCTGGCGGCAATATTCCGATTAAAAATATAAAAATAGCTTTATGCCATGGGTTTTTAAGGGTAAGATTCGCAAGAAATAAAGTTCCTATTGTAAAAAGGACAGAATTGAAAATTAAAAGAGGTTCAATAAAATATTCTTTGCCGAAAACCAGATTGAACAGATAAGAAACAAAAACATACAGATGGGTGGTAGAAGCTGAAATTTTGGTTTCGCCGTTAAAGCCTATCACACCATAGTCCAGTAAATTCTGGGCTACTCTCCAGGTAATGAATGCATCTTCCTGAATATAATGAGTCAGTAAAAAAAGAAGTTTTAAGACAACCGTAAAAATTACGGCATAGATGGGGATCCTGTTAATTGTATTTTTTGCCATCACGCATTTTTTGTTTGACAAATATAATCTTAAAATTCAGGAATCCCAATAACAAAAAAACGGAACCGAAGTTCCGTTTTTGTTAAGTATTTTATTGTGTTACTTTGATAATAGCTGTGGTGATCTGCTCCTCTTTTTCTTTTGAATACGTAGAATCAAAAGGCTGCATCACATCGAACAGATACTGGTAGAAAGGCGTGATCTTCTGTACATTTTCAGACTCTTTCATTGCCTTTTCTTTCCCCATCACCTGAAGCTCTTTGATGAAAGCATTAAACTTTTTATCAATCGGCTCTATGGATTTTACAAGATATGCGTAGGCTTTATCATCCTGTCCAAGCTTCTTATAGGCATCTGTAACGGCTGCAACAACAAGAGAATATTCCATAGGTTTCGTTCTCATCTGTCTTCTTGCAAAGTTCTGATCTGCCGGAGCAAGACTTAGATAATAATCATACTCTTCAAAAATTCCTTTTTTAAGGATTTCTGCCAGCTCAAGACCTTTTTTCTCCTGTCCTGCAATGATATATCCTGTTACCATAGCACTCAGTGAACGTGGATCATTGAATTTTTCAGCAGGTATTTCTTTTGATGCAAGATCAAGTAATTCTACTGCTTTAGCCTTCTGACCGTTTAATGCCAGTGCTGAAGCGGCTCTGCTTGCTGACATTCTGTAGCTCATGATATTGGATGTAGCGGTTTCATCAAAGTGGCTCTTTAAATGTTTGAAATTACCCCATCTGAAGTTTTTCACTACATTATATAAAGAATTAGGATCTACTCTTCCCATGTCTCCGTCTACGTTCTGAACGGTATGGATAGGAACCAATCTGTAGCTGAATCCGTCAAACTGAAGGTATTCGTTCAGATAGAAAATATTTTCGTTATCGTAAATTCCTCCTGATGAGAAGTTGATTGGACGTTTCCAGTCGAAGTTCGCCAGCATATCCAGCATGATCAGGTTGTTTTTATAAAGTGTGTTTCCTTTATAGATAATCATGATCTGGTTCACTACGTTTGGAAGATCTGCCTGATTAATGATTCCTGCCTTTAATGCATTTTCCTTATTTACAGGAAGAATGAATTTGTTCACCGGAAGGATGTTGTATTTCTCAAATTTCTCTTCCCCGAAATACATTTTTAAAAGTTCGTCTTTTTCAGGAGATTTGAACTTGATAAAATTAACCGCCTCTTTCAGCGTTAATGAATCCTGAGTAAGGTATTTTCTGAAGGCCGCGAATTGGGTATCCGGAACGCCCTGTTCTTTTAACATAGAGAAAACGCCTTCCCAATCCTCTTTCTTCATCATATAGATCTGGTCATTCACCCCGTCTCTGTAATCATCGTGAGTCAACTGGCTTGGAATTCCTGCCGCATTATATGTTTTTCTCTTGATCTGATCTAAGTTCCAAGGTGTGGAAGCAAGCGTGAAATTCACCACTTTTACATCATCTCTGAATCTTTCTGTTTCCTGGATTGCCCATACCGGATAGGTATCATTATCTCCGTAAACAAATAAGATATCGTTTTTCGGAAGCGATTTTAATACGGAATAAGCATAATCATAAGCCGTATATCTGTTGCTTCTGTCATGTACATTATAGTTCTGGAAGCCCATCATGAAAGGGACACCCAATAGAACTACACCTAATGCGATATTCGCACCGTTAGATTTTACTTTGGACTGGATAAACCATAAAATAGCGCCGGCTCCCATTCCGATCCAGATCGCAAATGCATAGAACGAGCCTACCATCGCATAATCTCTTTCTCTTGGTTCAAATGGTTTTACTCCTGTATAGAAAACAATTCCGACACTGGTTAAAACAAATAAGGAAAGAAGTGCATAAAATCTTCCAAAGTCTCTGTTTAACTGGAAGAAGAATCCGATCAGTCCTAAAATTAATGGTAAAAAGAAGAACTTCACCGTACTTTCATTCTGGAATTTTGCAGGCATTTTATCCTGATTTCCTAATAAAGCATTGTCTATAAAAGAAATTCCTGAGATCCAGTTTCCTTTGGTGTTTTCCATGTTTCCTTCAAGGTCGTTTTGTCTTCCCACGAAGTTCCACATCAGGTATCTTACGAAATAATAACCGTTCTGGAATGTAATGAAATAGTCCATATTCTGAGCCAGTGAAGGCTTCTGAACATTAATCAGATTATAAGGCTTCACTTTCAGATAATCTGCTGCTGTGATAGATTTATCTTCATATTTTCCTCTCAATTCGTCAAAGATCTGCTTCGCCTGAGGATTGTCTGCCACATCTTCATTGGCATAATTGAAGGTAAAATCAGGAGCTCCGTACATTGAAATGTAGTTCGCCATCACATCCTTATCTTCATTGAACATTCTCGGCATTAAGCTTACCTGAGATTTGCTGAAAACATAATTGAAACGGTCACCCGTTTTTCTGTACGTTCCGGTTTTCTCATCCTTTTCGTAGATCTCACCTGTTTTCTGAGTCTTGAAACTTCCGTCTTCATTTTTCTCAATTCCGTTCGCATCAAGGAAAGCGGTATAGTTTTGCCCGTAAATAGTTGGCCAGTCACCGTACTGCTCTCTGTTATAGTAATCCAGCATACCAATTGCCGTATCCGGATCGTTAAGGTTCATTGGAGGGTTCGCATTCGCTCTGATAGGAATCACCATCCAGCATGAGAAACCAATGATCATAAACACCACTGACAATGCAGCGGTCTGATAAATATTTTTCTTAGCTTTTCTTGCATATTTAATAATGAAGAAACATGCTACTGTCATTAAAATAAATGCAACGATTGTTCCTGAGTGGAAAGGAAGTCCAAGTCCGTTTACGAAGAATATTTCAAGTCTTCCGAACATCGTCATGATCAGTGGGAAAATAATTTTGAAAACAATGATCAAAATTCCCAGCGTGATCGCATTAGCCCAGATAAAGTTTTTCCAGGTAAATTTGTAATTTCTTGCATAATAAACCAGACATACGGCCGGTACTGCAAGCATCCCCATCATGTGTACCCCTACAGAAAGTCCTAATACAAAGAAAATAAGGATGATCCATCTTTCGCTGTCTTTCGCCAGGTACTCGTTTTCCCATTTCGTAATCAGCCAAACCAGCAAAGCGATAAACATGGAAGCCATGGAATATACTTCTCCTTCTACTGCAGAAAACCAGAAGGTATCTGAGAACGTAAAGCACAATGCGCCTACCGCTCCTGCAAAAAGAATAGAAATTTCCTGGTGCTTCGTTACTTCATCAAAATCCTTGTTTAAAAGTCTTCTTACAAAATGTGTAATCGTCCAGAATAGGAATAAAATCGTCAGTGCACTGAACAATGCAGACATCGCATTGATGACGATAGAATAGTTTTCTCCTTTTCCTAAAGCAAAAATGGCTGCCACGGCACCCACGATCTGGAATAAAGCAGCTCCGGGAGCGTGCGTTACTTCAAGTTTTACAGCTGAGGAAATGTACTCGCCGCAGTCCCAGAAACTGAAATTGGGTTCTATGGTCGACAAGTACGTGAAAAATGCAATGACAAAAATCACCCATCCTAAAACGGTGTTCCATTGCTTAAAAGTCCAATTTTTCATAGTATTAAATCAATTACGCGAAAATAAGGCTTTTATAGCATTCCGTGGTGTTTTTAACAAAATTTAAAAAATTTGGCGTAGTATTTGTGATCGTACTTCGCGTAAGATTGCAAATCAGAAAATAAATTTTGCTGAATCGCTGGCTTGAAATCAAACAAAAGTTTAGTAATTATTTATTTTTTTGTATTTTTGCGGTCAGATTTTTATTGAAAATAACAAATAATGAGTAATGTTTACGATAATATTCTTGGCCTAATAGGACATACTCCTATGGTGAAGCTTAATACTGTTACAAAAGATATTCCTGCAACCGTTTATGCCAAGTTAGAATCATATAATCCTGGACATTCCACAAAAGATAGAATAGCACTTCATATTATAGAAAACGCTGAACAAAAAGGTTTATTAAAGGAAGATTCAGTAGTTGTAGAAACTACTTCCGGAAATACCGGTTTTTCTATTGCGATGGTCTGTATTATCAAGGGATATAAATGTATTCTGGCGGTAAGCGACAAAACGAAGCCTGAGAAAATTGCTTATTTAAAAGCATTAGGGGCTACTGTATACATTTGTCCCGCCAATGTAGCGGCAGACGATCCGAGATCATACTATGAAGTAGCTAAAAGAATAGCTTCAGAGACACCAAATTCAGTTTACATCAATCAATATTTTAATGAGTTGAATATTGATGCACACTACCAGACTACAGGTCCTGAAATTTGGGAGCAGACAGAGGGTAAAATCACACACCTTTTTGCCTGCACTGGAACGGGTGGAACATTGTCCGGTTCGGGGAAATTTCTAAAAGAGAAAAATCCCGGTATCAAGATCATCGGTGTGGATGCTGACGGGTCTATCCTGAAAAGCTACCACGAAACCGGAGAGATCCATAAAGAAGATGTACATCCTTATCAGATCGAAGGAATGGGGAAAAATTTGATCCCTGCCGCCCTTCTTTTTGACAAGGTGGATGAGTTTGTAAGGGTAAATGACGAGATGTCTGCTTACAGAACCCGTGAAATAGCGCTTAAAGAAGCCATCATGGGAGGATATACCACAGGAGCTGTTACACAGGCCCTGATCCAGTATGCACAGTCTCACGAACTTACCAAAGACGATATCATTGTCCTGATATTCCCGGATCACGGTTCGAGGTATATTACAAAGGTATACAGCGACAAATGGATGGCTGAACAGGGTTTTGTGAATAACTGCGTACACAACTACGATGAAGTTTTCAAAACAGAATTCATCAAATAGAAATATATATAAACCACGATACCAATAAAGTCTTTTGTGTTTTACAGGAAAGACTTTTTCACTTAAAAATTACTATACAAAATGTTAGATATTTTTGAACGTATTAAACAAAATCCAGGTCCATTGGGACAGTTTGCAGATTATGCTGAAGGGTATTTTGTTTTCCCAAAACTGGAAGGTCCAATTGGTCCAAGAATGAAATTTCAAGGTAAGGATGTAATTTTCTGGAGTGCAAACGATTATTTAGGACTTTGTAACCACCCGGAAGTTTTAGAAGCTGATGCGAAAGCCGCTGCAGAATTCGGAATGTTTTATCCGATGGGCGCAAGAGCGATGTCAGGAGAAACTCAGCAACATCAGCAATTGGAAAAAGAATTGGCAGAATTCACTCAGAAAGAAGCTGCTTATTTATTGAATTTCGGTTACCAGGGAATGGTTTCAGCTATTGATGCATTGGTGACAAGACATGATGTCATTGTATATGATGCCGATTCTCACGCATGTATCGTAGACGGAGTTCGCCTTCACATGGGGAAAAGCTTTACGTTCAAGCATAATGATATAGAAAGTTTAGAGAAAAACCTAGCCAGAGCCACTAAAGTAGCAGAAGAAAACGGAGGAGGAATTTTAGTGATCACTGAAGGGGTTTTCGGAATGAGAGGAATGCAGGGGAAACTGAAAGAAATCTGCGATTTAAAATCTAAATTCAATTTCAGATTATTAGTAGATGATGCACATGGTTTCGGAACTTTGGGTAAAACCGGAGCGGGAGCTGGTGAAGAGCAGGGATGTCAGGATCAGATTGATGTTTATTTCTCTACTTTTGCTAAATCTATGGCCGGTTTTGGAGCTTTCCTTTCCGGAGATGAAACAATCATCAGATTTTTAAAATACAATCTTCGTTCTCAGATTTTTGCTAAATCTCTAACCATGCCAATGGTAGTGGGAGGTTTAAAAAGACTGGAGCTTTTAAGAACACGTCCGGAAATCAAAGCTAAATTGTGGGAGAATGTATATAAACTTCAAAACGGTCTGAAAGAAAGAGGATACAACCTTGGAAACACCAATACTTGTGTAACACCGGTTTTCATTGAAGGAACTACAATTGAAGCTACCCTTCTTGCGAAAGACCTTAGAGAGAACTACGGCGTTTTCACATCAGTAGTAGTATATCCTGTAATTCCTAAGGGAATGATCTTACTAAGACTGATCCCTACTGCATCGCACACAGATTCAGAAATTAATGAAACATTAGCCGCTTTCGATGGTATCCGTGAAAAACTAACTTCCGGACATTACAGAGAAATGGAAAAACAGATGAATATCGAGTACAAACAAATGTAATCCCGATATCATCATATAAATTAATAAAACCACTGAATTATTTTCAGTGGTTTTTTATAAAATAAATAGCAAATGAAATTTAAGGGTTACCTGTTGGGAGTTTTGTCGTCGGTTTCATTTGGACTGATCCCGATCTTTATCCTGCCGCTGAAGAAGGCGCATTTTTCAATGGACATTACTTTGTTCTACCGGTTTTTATTTTCGGCTTTGATGGTCGGAGGATATCTGCTGTATTCCAAAGAAAGTCTGAAGATCAATAAAAAAGAAGCGCTGATTCTGTCTGTGTTGGGAGTCTGCTATGCCCTGTCCTCAGAATTTCTGTTCATCGGCTATGATTTTCTGACGCCGGGAATCGCTTCTACGGTCTTGTTCATTTATCCGGTCATCGTTGCTTTGATCATGTTCTTTTTTTATAAGGAAAAACTGACCAAACTATCTGTACTATCTCTCTTTTTTGCATTTGCGGGAGTCATCGTTTTATGTTTAAAAGGAAAAGGTCTCGAGATCAATTTTGCAGGCCTAGGGATTGTCATGCTGAGTTCACTGTTTTATGCGCTCTATATGGTGATCGTGAATAAATCCGATCTGAAGGTTTCAGGTTTTAAACTTTCCTTCTACTCCATGCTTTTCACTTCAGCATTTTTTATGATAAAGGCATCAGCCGAAGGTGAATCTTTTGCGATTCCTTCAGTCTCTGTCTTTTTAAATTTCATTGTTTTTGCCTTCCTGACCACGGTTATTTCCAGCCTGTGTTTGGTATACGCGATCAAATATATCGGATCTACGCCCACTGCTATTCTGGGAGCGCTTGAACCTGTAGTTGCTGTATTGGTAAGTGTTCTTATGTTTCATGAACGGTTCACTACCAATTTACTCATTGGCATCACACTGATTCTTTTAGGTGTTACGCTCAACGTAATCTCAGACAACAGAAAGTCAAAACGCAATTCACATAAGACCTTAAAAAATGCCTGACTAACGTCATGCATTTTTTTATTTCGCTTTGTTAAACATATATCGGGCGATCTTCCATTTCCCGTCTTCCTTTTCCAGGACAAACAGTTCACGGTTTTCTTCCGGCGTTGTTTTATTTTCCGCGCGGATCAGCTGTGTTCCTTTAGACATGGTACGGGCAACCGCATAGTTTTCATTGATGACGGTAATTTCATCAATTCTAAACTTTACATTAAGCTCTAACATTTTGAAAACAAAATCGTAACCTCCTTTTAATTGTTCCTGACCTTCAGCACTTGGTGCTCCCTGAGGCATGAATATGCCGTTTTTGGTGTACAAGGGCAATACCTGTTCAGTAGATGAAGCATTAAGGGCATTTTCGTAGGCGTGAAGAGTTTCTTCTATATTCTTTTTGATATCATTTTCCATTGTTGTATTTTTTTCTGTTGATGGGCTAATTGCAGGATTGCTATTTTCTTTTTTTTCGGTACAGGCTGATAATAGGAATATAACCTGAGCGGCGATGAATATTTTTTTCATCATTACAGTTTTGACTTAGCTTCCTCAATGTTCACGGCTTTCCCCAGTTTCCCGAATTCATGAAGATCTCCGAAAACCTCAATACGGATAGACTGATCAATACCTCCTACTCTCAAAGGCTCAAAACCTGTTTCTCTGATCACTTCTTCAATATCATTATTGATTTCCATATCATCAGAAGCATAAAATAATACGTCTTTTTCAGGTTCATGATTGGAAGATGATGCCAGTGTTCCTGCACCCAGTGTTCCGAAGGCTTTAACCAGTTTAGCCCCTTTAGGAAGAATGGCTTTGTTCAGCTCTCCTGCTGACTCCATTTCTCCGATAATTTTTTTAAAACCTCCATTTCCGTCCGGAGCAATTGGATTGGAAACATCAACAATGATTTTACCCTGTAAACTGTTTCCGTTGTCATTAAAGAAATCCTTAAAAGCACCAAACCATATCGCAGGAATAATAATATCCGCTGTATTGATCGCCTCTTCAATTGTTGTGCTTTTTGCAAATCCACCTGACTGCGCAGCAAAATCATTTGCTTCGTCTGCATTTCTTGTGGCTACGATAACGTTATGCTTATTGTTTACTAAATTGTTCGCTACTGCTTTACCGATATTTCCCAATCCGATCACTGCTACTTTTTTCTGTGTTTCCATTTTTTGTAAATTTTAATGTTTTTGTATGGGTCAAAATTAGCACAGATAACGGTGAAAAACCGGCAAACAAGTTTAAGAAAACATCTTAACAATTGGTAAGGCGAAATCTTAACATAGTTTCATAAAACGGATTAATCTTTTATCCTTTTCGCACGGATTTTACTGAGAAATTGAGGCGTAATTCCCAGGTATGAAGCGATTTGTGTATTGGAAAGACGGTTGGCCAGCTGCGGGTACTGTTTAAGGAAGAATTCATACTTTTCATCTCCTGTCGCACTGATATTTTGCAGCATACGGTTCTGAAGTTCGATAAATTTGTGTTCAATGATCACTCTGAAGTTCCGGTCAAACTTTGGATAATAAGTATATAAAAACCACAGATCGTGTTTTTCAATCTGCAGCACAACAGAATTTTCAAGGGCTACGATGTGTAATTTGCTGGGCTTTTTGTTGTGGAAACTGTCAATGTCTACGATCCAGTCATTTTCAGAAGCAAACTGCAGGTTATGCTCTACCCCGTTTTTATCAATACTGAACATTTTAAAACATCCGGAAACCACAAAGGTATAATACTGGCACACCTCATTTTCCTGCAAAATAAACTGTTTTCTTTTTATTCTCCTCTCGGTTATCCTTTCTTCCAATACGTCAATTTCTTCCTTTGACAGAGGAATATAAGTTTTAAAATAACTGATAAGCGGAGCGGTTTCTTTCGACATTGTGAATAGGTGTGTTTGATTAATAAAATCAATCTCTATGACAATATATCAAAAAAAACTGAATTAGAAATTGGGGAGACTGTTCTTAACTTAATTTTAAACTTACTTTTAATTCCTCAATAGTTTTTTAACCTATTTTTGTACTCTAATCTATACAGATATATTTTCCTTATTTTATCCCGAACACCAATGACAAGAACAGAAAAACTAACAAGAGAACAATTAAATCAGAAGGTGAAAAAAACTTCAGAAAGATTATATGCTGCCATTGATGAATCATTAGAATTGATGTTCACCAGCGGAGACGATTGGGATGAAGACAGTTTCTCAGAGTTTCTTGAAATAATGGATGCAGAAACAGTGGAAAAAATGAGAGAAACAGCGCTACAGCTGGACACTGAGAATGACGACCCGGAAATTTTTCTTATGAAAAATGAAAGCACAACTGCTCTGGATTTAGTTACTGAACCGGGTGACGGCTTTATCATTATTCTTATTGAAAGCGATATTCATTTAACCGGAAATCTTTTCGTTGAAGAATACGTTACGCTTATCGTGATGGGTGATATAAAAGCTAAAAATATTATAGTTAACGGTTCTTTATTTTCCTCGGGAAGCCTCTCCTGCAATGTGTTGTTTGGGGCCTCCGCTAATGATCATCAGACGTATATCGAAGGAAATATAAACACTTCGCTTATTGCAGAATATGGGCAATATACTGTTTCTGAGAGTAAAATATATTCCGAATATTTACTCAGCACTCACAATACAATAGAAGGAAGATCAGGAAGATTAATAGAAAATAAAGCCCTTGAACGTGGAAATGAAGCATCTGTACTGATTCCTGAAATCCTTGATGAAAACGGATTTTTTGATGAAGAATCTTTCCTGAAGTATATTGAAATCAAAGAACCTAAGTCTCTATTTCTATAAATACAGCTTAAATTTCACAACCTATCAATAGGTATATTATTCAATAATGTCACTTGCAGTATACCTTACAAATTGCCTATCTTTGCATTCGCAATCTGAGAGAAGATATGGACTGTAACAATATCATTAAAATACTGTTATACAATTATTTAAACTCCGATTGAATGTAAATAAATTTGAAAAATTTCCTGTTGAAAGATCTGCTTCTCATCACTCCGCCTTTTACCCAGCTCAATACACCTTATCCTGCAACAGCTTATATAAAAGGCTTTCTGAATACCAAAGATATTTCCAGCTATCAGACCGATCTGGGACTGGATGTTATTTTGGAATTATTTTCAAGAAACGGAATTGAGAAAATTTTCAACACAGAGGTTAATCTTCAGGAGATCTCGGAAAATTCACAGAGAATTTATGCACTTCGCGAAGAATATCTGAAAACAATAGATCAGGTTATTCATTTTCTGCAGGGCAAAAATCCTACGCTGGCCAGACAGATCTGCAGCATGAATTTCCTTCCAGAAGCTTCCCGTTTCAATCAGTTGGACGACATGGATTTTGCATTTGGAAATATGGGACTTCAGGATAAAGCCAAGCACCTTGCTACTCTATATCTTGAGGATATTTCGGATTATATTATTGAAAATGTTGATGCGGATTTCGGATTCAGCAGGTATGCGGAACGTCTTGGAAAAAGTGCGAATTCGTTTGATGAATTATATTCAAAACTATCAGGAGATCAGACTTTTATTGATCATTTTACCTTAAAGATTCTTCAGGAAAAATTAGAATGGGTTCAGCCTAAACTGGTGTGTTTCTCAATTCCTTTTCCGGGTAATTTATATGCAGGTTTCAGGTGTGCACAGTTCATTAAAAAACATTATCCTCACATCAAAACTGCGATGGGCGGAGGTTTCCCCAATACCGAATTGAGGGAAGTAAAAGATCAGAGGGTTTTCGAATTTTTTGATTTTATTACCCTTGATGACGGTGAACTTCCTCTAGAACTTCTGTGCAGTAATGTATTAAATCCTTCAGAAGAAGCTGAGTACAAAAGAACATTTTTAATTGAAAACGAAAAGGTTACTTATAAAAATAATTCCAAAAGACACGATTACAAACAGGCAGATATCGGAACTCCGGATTACACTGATTTAAAGTTGGATCAATATGTTTCGGTGATAGAAATTGCCAATCCAATGCACAGCTTATGGAGCGACGGACGATGGAACAAGCTGACAATGGCCCATGGCTGCTACTGGGGAAAATGTACATTCTGTGATATTTCTTTAGATTACATTAAAATCTACGAACCTATATCAGCTAAAATTTTAGTTGACAGAATGGAAGAGCTCATCAAAACAACAGGTGAAACCGGATTCCATTTTGTAGATGAAGCCGCACCACCGGCATTGATGCGTGAAGTTGCTTTGGAAATTCTAAGAAGAAATCTGGTCGTTACCTGGTGGACGAATATCCGTTTTGAAAAAAGCTTTACCCGCGATTTATGTTACCTGTTAAAAATTTCAGGATGCGTTGCGGTTTCGGGTGGACTTGAAGTAGCCAGTGATAGATTGTTACAATTAATCGATAAAGGAGTTTCGGTAGAACAGGTTGCCAGAGTGACAAGAAATTTCACGGAAGCCGGGATCATGGTTCATGCTTATCTGATGTATGGCTACCCAACCCAGACCATTCAGGAAACGGTGGATTCTTTG
The DNA here is from genome assembly GCF_900128945.1 of Chryseobacterium sp. OV279. Lineage (GTDB taxonomy): Bacteria > Bacteroidota > Bacteroidia > Flavobacteriales > Weeksellaceae > Chryseobacterium. Next base: position 786,610 of record NZ_FQUD01000003.1, read on the forward strand.
GAAATGGTAAGACAGATGTTCGAAATGGGAATTTTGCAAAGTGGATTCTGGCATCAGTTTGCCATGACCGCCCACTCACCTGTCGGAATTAATCCTGAAGAATTTGGAGTGACTCCCGTGAAAGAAGAAATTCTGTTTGCCAACAACGATATTGATTTCAAAGACAAAACCGGAATTGATCACAGCAAATTCAGCTTCGGACTGAAAAAGTCTCTTTTCAATTATATGCACGGAATCAATTTTGAATTTCCGCTTCAGGATTGGTTTGATTTTAAAATTCCAAGAACGCAGGTTCATCCTGATCATATTCACGACTGTCTTTTGGATGAAAACCAATTTGGTTTTAAAGGCAACTCAAAAGTGGTGTTTTTAACCAAAAACGTAATCGCTGAGAATCGCATAAAAAATAAAAAGAAGTACTCCGGGCCATATACGCTTCTTACATTCCACTTAAAAACGAATATTGTAAAGATAGATCTGGAGCAGGATAAGGCGGAATGGCTGATGAAAGTTCTGGAAGAAAATTCTATAGAAAATCCGAAAAAAGTTACAGCTCAGCAACTTAAGAATCAGTTTGAAGAAAATTTCGAAGATTTTGAACTGTTTTGGTTTTCAAAACCGATGCAACAACTTAAGGAAAATGGTGTCATTTTGAGTCTTTAATTTTTGAACAAAATAAAGCCCGGAAAATTGATTTTCCGGGATTTTTATGGTTTTTGACTAAAATCTAGTCTATTTTTACTTTTCGGCACTTTCTTTCTGAACAGGACCTACCGTCACTTTTTCCTGAACCTTAATAAAAGTCGGATCCATAATCGCCATCCGTTCGGCAATAGCCTTATACGTCGGATATTTTAAAATGGATGCTCTTCCGGACATTTCCCTGTAAAGCGTAAAACTCTTTCCTCCTGCTGTTTTCAGCTGTTTGGTAGTGGTGACATATCTTCCGATTAATTTGCTTTTAGCATCATAAATCTCAATATCTACAAATGTCTTATCAGAAATGGTGTCTTCCGAGCCGAAACTTACGGGAAGATTCGTAAAATATCCTACCGGAACGCCATTGGACAGGATCTCTCCCACTTTATTGACCTCGATATTCATTTTATCGATTTTGCTTCTGGTGGTGTAAGCATCTTTTGTCTTGGAATCCAGCTTTCTCTTGGGAACATTCTTAAAGATTTCATCTAAATTTTTAATGTTGATCCCTTTATTATCGATGATTTTCAAGCCTTTGATCGAAGTATAAACCGCTGATTTTTCTTCTCCCGAAAATGCAGACGGAGAAATATAATCCATTTCTATGATTTTATCCCTGTTATACACCCGATTCAGTTTAATATAACTGTCTCTTACAGAATCCACTATACTTTTATCAACAAACTCAATGGTATACATCGGGGTTTCATTGAGATCCAGGAAAGTATAGGTATTGGACTTATTGACGATCTTAGCGACATGAATTCCGTCCAGGCTTACAATTCCTCTTTTGGTTTTGAAATTCTGGGCGTTAGATAATATCCCCAGAACGGTAAAGAATATGATTGTACTTTTCTTCATAAAATCAGACTTTTACACATAAAAAAAAGTGTAACCAAAGTTACACTTTCTTGAAAATATATTTAGCTTTTCATTTAATTATTCACAAAGGATGATTCCTTTATTATGATTAAATTCTACAACACCGCTTTTGATAGGATAAGAGAAAACTGACTCTTTATCATTTTCCTTAGTCAGGTTTTTAGCGTAAGCTTCTCCAACAGAATTGGTAAAAAGCTTCACCTTTCCCCCGATTAAAGAAGAAACAATTCCTGCGTGGTTTTTCATGATGTGAAATTCACCATTCTTTCCAGGCAATAATACTGATTCTACTTCTCCTTCAAAAACTACGTACTCTGGTGTTAAAATTTTTATATTCATATTTCTTAGATTAAAGAGAAAAGAGAAAAGAAAAAAGAATTAGACAGTGTCTTTACTCTTTTTTCTTTATTCTATTTATCTAGTTACGCGTTTTCAGCTAACATTTTTTGTCCCGCTTCGATAGCTTCTTCGATCGTTCCTTTCAAGTTGAAAGCAGCTTCCGGTAAGTGGTCTAATTCACCATCCATAATCATGTTGAAACCTTTGATCGTATCTTTGATATCTACCAATGATCCCGGAATACCTGTAAACTGTTCAGCTACGTGGAAAGGCTGAGATAAGAATCTCTGAACTTTTCTAGCACGGTACACTACAGATTTATCTTCTTCTGAAAGTTCTTCCATACCAAGAATCGCGATGATATCCTGAAGGGCTTTATATCTCTGAAGAATTTCTTTTACTCTCTGAGCACAGTCATAATGCTCTGCCCCGATAATTTCCGGAGCAAGGATTCTTGACGTAGAAGCCAATGGATCCACAGCTGGATAAATACCTAATGAAGCAATTTTTCTGTCTAGTACTGTAGTTGCATCCAAGTGAGCAAACGTTGTTGCAGGAGCCGGGTCAGTTAAGTCATCCGCAGGTACGTAAACCGCCTGTACTGAAGTAATTGAACCGTTTTTAGTTGAAGTAATTCTTTCCTGCATCGCTCCCATCTCAGAAGCAAGCGTTGGTTGGTAACCTACCGCAGATGGCATACGACCAAGAAGTGCAGATACCTCAGAACCAGCCTGTGTAAAACGGAAGATGTTGTCTACGAAGAAAAGTACGTCTCTACCTTGTCCGCTTTCACCACCGTCTCTGTAGTACTCAGCTAATGTAAGACCAGAAAGTGCTACTCTAGCTCTTGCTCCTGGTGGCTCGTTCATCTGTCCGAAAACGAATGCAGCTTTAGATTCTTTCATAGCTTCCATGTCTACTTTTGAAAGATCCCAACCTCCGTTTTCCATAGAGTGCATGAAATCATCACCGTATTTAATAATACCTGATTCTAGCATCTCTCTCAAAAGGTCATTTCCTTCTCTCGTTCTTTCACCTACTCCGGCGAAAACAGAAAGACCTCCGTGTCCTTTTGCAATATTGTTAATCAACTCCTGGATCAATACTGTTTTACCTACACCGGCACCACCGAACAAACCAATTTTACCCCCTTTTGCGTAAGGCTCAACTAAGTCGATTACTTTAATACCTGTGAATAAAACTTCTGCAGAAGTTGAAAGTTGATCAAATTTTGGAGCTGGTCTGTGAATAGGCAGACCACCTTCTTTAGATATATTTTGAAGTCCGTCGATAGCATCCCCAACAACGTTGAATAGTCTTCCGTTTACAGCATCACCGATTGGCATTGTAATAGGATTTCCGTATCCAATTACTTCCTGCCCTCTTTGAAGACCATCTGTAGCATCCATTGCGATACATCTTACTGTATCTTCACCAATATGCTGCTCTACTTCTAAGACTACTTTTTCACCGTTCCCTTTCGTAATTTCCAACGCATCATAAATACTTGGAATTACTTCCACGTCTGTAAATACTACGTCGATTACCGGACCAATAATTTGAGAAATTTTACCTTTAATTTGGTTTGCCATTGCTAAATTTTTTCTTGGTGCAAATATAATGATTCTTGATAAACCCACAATTGGTAAAAAAAAGATTTTTATCATACTTTTTGAGAGATTTCGGTGCGAAATGCAAGATTCGGGGTTTTCGGGGTTCGAGTTTCAGGGTCTGGAATGATAAAAAATAACAAATTATCTGCAAAATTCCAGATTTTCTTATCTGATCCTGCAATTTCTGATGGTCTAATCATTCAATTATCGAATTAACAAATCAACACATCACCGAATCGGCACCTCAAAACTCGTCCTATTCAAAATAAAGGTTTTATATTTGCAGTCAAATTTTTCCGTTTTGAAAGTTTTCAAGAATTTTAAAGATTATTCCTCTCAAAAGCCTTTAGCACTGTCTTTAGGAATGTTTGACGGAGTACATCTCGGGCATAAAAGTATCATCGACGAACTGATAAAAGTAGGTTCAGAGAATAATCTGGAGACAGCTATCCTTACTTTTTGGCCGCATCCGCGATTTGTTTTTAACCCAAATGAAGATCTGAAGCTTCTCAATACGGTAGATGAAAAGAAAGAACTGATCGAAAAATACAACATCGATCATTTATTCCTGAAAGAATTTGATGATGAATTCAGAAACCTTACCGGAGAAGAGTTTGTACGTCAGATCCTGATAGACAAACTGAATGTGAAATACCTTATTATAGGATATGACCATTCGTTCGGAAAAAATAAAAGCGGGAATTTCGAACTTCTTCAAAAACTGTCCAAAGAACTGGACTTCGATGTGGAACAGATGGAAGCCATCAATATCCACGAAAACAATATCAGTTCAACCAAAGTACGTAATGCCCTTCTGACCGGTAATATTAAAGCAGCCAATGAAATGCTGGGTTACTCCTACTCTGTCTCCGGAACTGTAGTTCACGGAAAAAAGCTCGGAAGAACCATCGGCTATCCTACGGCTAATATTGATACAGAATCCATTAAACTTCTTCCTAAAAAAGGCGCTTACATTGTAGAAACAAAAGTAAAAGGCCAACAATATAAAGGAATGCTGAGCATTGGCACCAATCCTACGGTGAATGGTGAAAAGCTAACCGTTGAAGTTTATATCCTTGATTTTGACGGAGATATTTATGATGAAAGAATCACGGTAAGATTCAGAGATTTTCTCCATGATGAAATCAAATTTGAAGGTCTTGAAAAACTGATCGAGAGACTGGATGAAGATAAAAGATTAACTGAAGAGTTTAATTTCTAAAAAATATAAAAAAAGCCGGCTTATCATATAAGCCGGCTTTTTATCAGGTTTATTTTAATATTTTTAAGTAAACCTTCTGCGTTTCGTTATTTAATGTCACCGTAGGGAACTGTTTATCGTGATCTATAAATATATCTCCTTTTTCATTCGACTTTCCATTTCCATCAGAATCCCAGTCAAGGCTTATGTAATATTTAACAGCCCCAGTAGGTTTTGGACTAATACGGCTTTCTGCGTCCTTTGGTACAGGTAAATCAATCGTGAAAGGAATTGATTTTTGTTCAAATTCTTTTTCCGTGATTAATGTGGCAGGAGCATCAGCTAGATTGGGATCGGCTCCGTATAAACTTACTTTCAATTTTGGATTTTTAATCGTAAAATTCTCTGTTCCTGAGAATTCTATTTTTACAGTATTGGAATCTGCACTGGCTGTGTTATTTTTTTTATCTACTGTATTACAGCTTAATAACGTCAATGTACCTGCTATAGCAAGCAATGAAAAATAGTTTCTCATAATATTTTGATTTTTGGTTAATCCTAATTTTGATTAAAAATATTAATAACAAACTTCATACCTCACCCCTATGAGAAAAAAAAAATTTAATTTCTCTCTTCCTTACCTTATGAATTATTGATCGATTCCTGAACCTTCTTAGTCAGAGATTTAAATACCAGATCATAAGACTGATCAATCATTTTAAAGATCAAATCTCTTTTCAAACCGTCTAACAACACTGAATTCCAGTGGGTTTTATTCATGTGAAAGGCACCGGTGATCTGTGGATGCTGCTCGCGGAGTTCTGCGCTCCATTCAGGATCGGTTTTTACATTAATTCCTAATGGCTGTCTCTCCAGTCCCATCAGTAAAAACATTTTCGTCCCTACTTTCATGACAAGGGTTTCATTATCAAAAGGAAAAGTTTCTGTAACTCCTTTTTTGGCAAGACAATAGTCTAGAATTTCGTTGGCATCCATGGTTTTTATAAGTAATGAGTAATAGGTAATGAGCAATTGCTATGCTGAGCGTCTTTTGTTTTATATATATGATAAGTGAGTAATGATCGTTGATATTAATTTCAAATTTAGTAAATTTAAGAAAGAAAATACTATCCATACAAATCACAACTATTATGAAAGCTTTAGTTATTGGTGCTACGGGCGCTACAGGAAAAGATCTGGTGAAACAACTGCTTAATGACAAGGAGTTTGAAGAAGTCGATATTTTTGTCAGAAAACCTGTAGATGTTCAAAATGACAAGCTTAAAGTGCATGTAGTCAACTTTGAACATCCTGAAGAATGGAAAGACAAAGTGAAAGGCGATGTTGTGTTTTCATGTCTGGGTACTACGCTTAAAGATGCCGGCAGCAAGGAAGCGCAAAGGAAAGTAGATTTCGGTTATCAGTATGAATTTGCCAAGGCGGCCAAAGAAAATGATGTGGAAGATTATGTCCTCGTATCAGCCTACGGAGCCAATCCTACCTCTAAGATATTCTATTCCAAGATGAAAGGGGAACTTGAAGAAGCTGTCAAACAACTGCATTTTACGAAGATTACTATTTTTAAACCCGGAATGCTGGAAAGAAGAGATTCAGGAAGAACAGGAGAAGTCCTGGGCAGCAGAATTATAAAATTCGCAAATAAACTTGGTCTGTTGGAAAGTCAAAAACCTTTGCCTACAGATATTTTGGCCAAAGCCATGATCAATTCTTCTAAAATAAAAAGTAATGGCTATTCCAGTATTAAACTGGGAAATATATTTTGTTTTGCGGATAAGAAGGTTGAAAATTAGGATTGCGGGTTAATAAAAATGATTTATACTTATTAAATTGCAGTATTTTTTCATAAATATTTCATTTTAGATTTAAAATAAAGACAATATATCACTAAATACATCATTTTATTACGAAATAAATATACCTCATTATTATAATGTATATTTGTTCGAATTTAAAAACAAAATGATGAGAAATTTATTTTTAGCAACTGCTGCAGTTGTGGCACTAAGTCTGTGGTCCTGTAAAAATGATAATTCCGCAGCAATAGAAAAAGAATTATCTGAAGCACACATTAAGCTGGAAGCTGAGCACAAAGTACTTGAAGATTCCCATTCGAAGATGGAAAAACAGCATGAGGAATTTAATAAGATTCATAGCGCATTAAAAGAACCTGAAACAAGTGAGCACAACAAAACAGAAGCTGCTCACCAGACTATTTTGAAAAATCATGCGGCACTCATAGCCAGTCATTCAAAAATTATAGCGCAACATGATGCACTTGAAAAGAAACATAAAGAAGGGAAACTGGCTTTAGACCAATTAATGATCGATCATGATAAGATGACTAAAGAAGATCAGGTGATATTCGCTGAACATAAAAAATTGGAGAATGAGCACAGCCTTATCTTACAACAGGATGAGAAGATCAAAAAAGAAGATCAGCTGAAATAACCGTTTCATAACAAATAAACGCTTCGACTCCGCTCAGCGTGACAGTAAAAAATACATACGGTATTAGATTTTGTCATGCTGAGCGGAGTCGAAGCGTTATTGTATAGCTTTTATCTTACTTCAGATACTTTGTAACCGCGTCGTCAGTAGGTTTTGTTGTGCTGATGAAGGTATCAACCAGTTTTCCGTTTTCATCGATCAGAAACTTCGTAAAGTTCCATAGGATCGTGGTATTTTTCACTCCGTTTAATTCTTTCTCCGTTAGGTACTTGAAAATTGGGGCGGTATCATCTCCTTTTACAGAAACTTTTGCAGCCAATGGAAATGTAACGCCATAATTTTTCTGGCAGAATGCTCCGATTTCGGTATTGGTTCCAGGCTCCTGTCCTCCAAAATTATTGGCTGGAAATCCTACAATGACCAATTTGTCTTTATATTCTTCATACACTTTCTCCAGATCTGCATACTGTGGCGTAAATCCACATTCTGATGCTGTATTTACAATAAGGATTTTTTTTCCTTTAAAATCGGCAAAGTTGATTTCGCTGCCGTCAAGGCTTTCAACTTTGAAGTCATATATTGTTTTTCCCATAAGTTCATTGGTTTTAGCTTGAGAAACTTCGCTTTTCTGATTGATACAGCTCTGTAAAAATGCCACAGTGGAAAGCAGCCATAAGAAAATATTTTTCATTTCTTTACAATTTAGTTGGCAGTTTTGCCGGAGTTATTTAACCTTAATGAAACAGCAACCGTTTCACTAAGTAAATATATTTAATTAAAACTTAAAAATATTGGTCGGAAATACTTTATTGACGTCAATTCTATTCAGGATCATCATATAATCACCGTCTTTTTTGGTGCTTGAAGATTCTATTCTGAAAGCCATGACCAGGTTTCCTACTTTTTTATAATCCGAGTAGATCAGCGTATCATCTTTTTTAACTTCTTTTAAAAGCATAAACGTTTTAACGTCAAAATAATAGATGTTCTTATTGACATTTTTCGTCAGTTCTACCTTATGACAGTAGATCTCTCCTACTTTTTCTTTTCCAAGATATTTGGCATCAAATCCTTTGCTTTCCCAGTCGATGAAATCATTATCAAAACTTTCTGAAACATATTCAGGGTATTCCTGAAGCTTGTTGGTCGCATAATTCATGGCATATCCCTTCGTTCCGTCAAAGCCTTCAATCGCCGTTTCTTTTCCGCTGATGCTGATCACCGTTTTGGTCAGATTGGGACGCTGCTGGTAAATTTTAATAGGATATTCATCTTTGATTCCTAAAATCACTTTTCCCTGTAACAGTACTGAATTCAATAGTTTCCAATTCGTCAGTCCTCCGGACAGTTCTATATTCCTGTCTATAATTTCTTTTGCCGTCTGAGAATACAGTGAAGTGGTAAGCGTTAAAAGGACTAAGTATATTATTTTTTTCATTTATTTCTTTTAAAATAATGGTCTAAAGAAGGTCTGAAAATAAATTTCGATTCATTCTGTTTCTTTTTGGGCACCAGATTTCCATTTACTTTAGTGAAAACAGTCCCCAGATCTTCTTTAAAATCTAATGGTTTTGCAAGATATACTATTTTATTTTCAAATTTATAATTAATAGGATCTTTTATACTTTGCTGTTGAGACGGTATCGTTAAATACGAAGGATAGATTTTGTTATTTTTAAATTCCAGCACAAGAAATGTGTAGATATCGATCGCTCCATTTGTTGTTGCCTGACATCTATGATTCATTTGGGCATAGAATTTTTTATTATTCAAGTTCTGGCATTTCAGATTTGAACAGCAAAACAATACTATTAAAAATAAAATCCTCATGTATAGCCTGTATATTCATTCAAATATAAGAGGAATTGGGCAAAAAAACAAAAGCGCTGAGTGCAGGTAATGTTAATCTTTTCCCAATCTATTTTTAAATTAATTTCCGTGCTTTTTCCAGATCTTCGGGTGTATCGATTCCTACTCCGATGAAATTGGTTTCTATCAGTTTGATTTTCATTCCATATTCAAGATAACGGATGCATTCTATCTTTTCTGATATTTCCAGCGGTTTCATTTCCAGTTTCGAGAACTGAAGCAGTGCATGTTTTCTGAAAGCGTAAACTCCGATATGCTTAAAATAACTCACATTGTAAGAAACTTCCCTGTGGAAAGGAATCGCGGAGCGGCTGAAATACAGTGCAAACCCATTGTTATCCGTAATGACTTTGACATTATTCGGGTTTTCGATTTCTTCTTTTTCCGTCAGTTTGATTTTTAAGGAAGCCAGAGAAATTTCCTGGTTGTCATCATCTCTGAATACGTCGATAAGCTGTCTCAGAGGCTCTAATTTAAGGAAAGGTTCATCGCCCTGAACATTGATCACAATATCACAATCGATGTTCTGTACGGCCTCTGCAATACGGTCACTTCCCGTTTCATGCTGTCCGGTCATCACGGCTTTTCCTCCGTTTTTCACGATTTCTTCAAAAATAATTTCTGAATCCGTAGCTACAAATACTTCATCGAACAGTTCCGTCTCCACAACATTTTTATATGTTGTTGTAATAACGGTTTTATCTCCCAACATCTGCATCAGCTTTGCCGGAAAACGGCTTGCTTCGTAACGCGCAGGAATGACAGCTATGATTTTCATTGATTATAAATTAATATTATGACGATAAGTTACTGTTTGGTTTTCAAAAACGCTTCGACTGCGCTCAGCGTGACACTGCTAATGCTAACAATTGACTATAACGGTGTCATGCTGAGCGAAGTCGAAGCATCTATTTATTTTTAATGTAACAATGTATCAATCTAACAGTTTACCAATATTGTAAGTACTGGAATTGTTATATTGATACATTGCTATACTGTTATATTAAAAACTATTTAAGATTATTCAGAGCATTTTCAAGCTTCGGAAGCATTACTTTGATCTCATCCACAGCTAAACCTCCTACAGAAGCACGGAACCAAGGTTCAGATTTTGCTTCTCCGAAAGCTGAGAACGGTACAAGAGCAACACCAGCATCATTAATCAGATAGAAAACCAGGTCAGAAGAATTTTCAATCACAGATCCGTCCGGTTTTGTTTTTCCGATATAATCAAGTCTGATGGTAAGGTACAAAGCTCCCATTGGTTCGATACTTTCCACAGATAATCCTTTTCCTTTCAGATCCTGGATTCCACCATGAAGAACTTTTAAGCTTTCCTCTAATTTTCCTTTGAAATCTTCCACGAAAACATTTACATTTTCTGGGTTTTCATAGAATTTAGCGGTAGCTTCCTGTTCAGGTTTTGGCGCCCATGCTCCAACGTGTGTCAGAAGAGCTTTCATTTTATCCAGAATGTGAGCAGGACCAAATCCCCATCCTACACGTACACCTGTTGCAGCAAGGCATTTAGAGATTCCGTCGATATAAATGGTATATTCTTTCAGTTCAGGGAAAAGAGAAACCGGATCTACGTGTTCTGCCCCGAAAGTAAGGTTAGAATAGATCTGGTCATACATCAGGTACAATGGTTTTTCGTCTGCGCCTCTTTTTTTGTTTTCTTCAAGAACCAGTTCGCAGATATCTGAAAGCTGCTCTCTTGTAAACATAGTTCCTGTTGGGTTCAATGGCGAACAAAGCGCTAACAGAACTGCTCCTCCTAAATGAGGTCTCAGATCGTCTGCTGTCGGAAGGAAATTATTTTCAGGCGTGGTCTTCACTTCTACAGCTTCTGCGGAAGTAAGGTAAGCGTAATGGTTGTTGTTCCATGACGGTGTAGGATATACTACTTTATCACCTTCATCTACAATGGTTTTATACACCGCATAGATCAAAGGTCTTGATCCGGCAGTAATTAAAATATCGTTGGGTGAATACTCCAGATTCCATCTGTTTTTCAGGTCTTTGGAAACTTCTTTTCTTAAAGATAAAAGTCCGTTGGCTGGCGGATAATTCGTCAGATTATTCTGATATGCCTTCTGAATCTCTTCCTTCAGCAATGCCGGAATAGGATATAGATTAGAATTCAGGTCACCAATAGTAAGATTGGCTATCTCCGCTCCTTTTGCTTTTAAATCATTTACTTCATTACCAATTTTTACGATTTCGGAACCAATCAGGTTCGCCGCTAATTTTGAAACTTTCACTTTATTTTTATTTAAATTTACTAATATTATCTTCTCAAATTAATCCTGCCTTCTATCTGATCCACAGGTGTATGCGCGTCAAAAGCTGCTATCAGTTCTTTTGCTTTTTTTGCAGTCCTTGAATTCGGATATTTTTTTATGATCCGGCTGTACTCTTCTTTAGTGTCATCCATCAATCTTCCTTCTGTTCTGTCATAAGTCGGGGAACTGTCCATTCCAAGAATATAATCTAATAAATAGTCATCATATTCTCTTTTCGCTTTCTTTATCAACGGGCTTTTAGGAAATTTATTCATAAAATTCTCCCAAGCGATCAGTCTGTCCCCTAATTCTTCCCAGGTAATCATCAGACCTCCGTTTATAGCATAATTCTCTTTACTGTCATTCGCCAACTGCAGAATATAGCTCTCATAATCAGGAGTCACTTTATTCTTAAATACAGCATAATCATATCCGTACACTGAGTGAATTTCTGTCAGTCCCTCTCCCATAACACGAAATTCAAGACCTGCCTTATTCAGTTCAGCGGCAATTTTTTTTACGTTGTCCGGCAAACGATAAGTATCCGGTTCATTGGTATGGTAATCGGTATATTGATCTAATATATCCTGATGTAAACCATTCAGACAGTCTGTATACTTTGTTCTTATTTTGACATAATCTTCGTACAGCCTATCATTTTGTTCCGGGCTGTTAACTGCAATTTCTTTATCAGTTTTAGCCTTATACCATTGAAGAGCGGCAATATAATCCTCCGTTTTGTTAGCTGTTGAACAGGCTGTATCAATAGGCTTAAACAGATCTTCTTTTATTTCTGTTTGAGTGATTGAATCATTCACTGTTTTGGTTTCCGCTACTTTCTGTACTTCTTTTTTACAGGAAAAAACAAGTACAGAGAGCATACAGACTGCTACAATCTTTTTTATCATCTTCTGAAGATCTTGAATTAATCTAATTTCAAATCTTTTCTTACGTCCTCGATTTTAGCTTCTAATGATTTCAGTTTATCTTTAAAATCTGCTTCAGACGTAATCGTATCTTTTACAGAGATATAAAATTTAATTTTCGGTTCAGTTCCTGAAGGTCGTACACAAACTTTGGTTCCGTCCTGGGTATAATAAATCAGTACATTCGATTTTGGAATGTCGTTCATTACTTTTGTTTCATTTTTTGAAACCGTGAAATTAGTCTGTTCTTTAAAATCCTTCACTTCTTCTACCAGTGATCCGGCCAGTTCTTTCGGTGGATTCTCACGGAAGTTTTTCATCATATTCTGAATTTCTTCAGCACCTTCTTTTCCTTTTCTTACGATGTTCACCAGTCCTTCGTAATACATTCCCAGATCTTCATAGATCTCAATCATGTACTGATACATTGTTCTTCCGTTGGCTTTACACCATGCAGCGATCTCACAGGCAACAAGAATACTTCCGCATGAATCTTTATCACGGACAAAATCTCCAGTCATAAAACCGAAACTTTCTTCTCCACCACAAACAAATTTTTGCGTTCCTTCCGCCTCACGGATCATTTTCCCAATCCATTTGAATCCTGTCAATCCGGACTTACATTCAACACCGAATTTTTGAGCAATATCAAAGAAAATATCAGAGGTTACAATCGTAGACCCGATGAACTCTTTTCCGGTGATTCTTCCCTGTTTTCTCCACTCATTTAAAATATAGTACGTAAGGATCGTATTCGTCTGGTTCCCATTCAGAAGCTGCATGTCTCCATCCAGGTTTCTTACGGCAATTCCTAATCTGTCACCATCCGGATCAGTTCCTATTACAATGTCAGCATTGGTAATTCTTGCCAGATCCATAGCCATTTCCAGTGCGGCAGGTTCTTCAGGATTCGGAGATTCTACCGTAGTAAAATTCCCGCTTGGGATCATCTGTTCTTTTACCAGATCCACTTTTTTGAATCCTGCTTTTTCCAAAGCTTTCGGAATCGTTGTGTATGTTGTTCCGTGAATAGACGTGAAAACAATATTTAAATTCTCTTTCCCTACATTCTGGTACGTAGAATTTTCAAGACAGGCATCGATGTAAACGTCGTCCTGCTCTTCCCCGATCCATTCGATCAGATCATCATTTCCATCAAATTTAATTTCGTCAAATTTCACAGAATACACTTCATTGATAATGGCTTCATCATGGGGCGGAACAATCTGTGCACCGTCATTCCAGTACACTTTATACCCGTTGTATTCAGGTGGATTGTGAGATGCGGTCAATACAATTCCTCCGTTACATTTTTTGTCTCTTACGGTAAATGATAATTCAGGAGTCGGTCTGTGATCCTTGAAAAGAAGCACTTTAATTCCGTTGGCCGTTAAAACATCAGCCACAAGTTTCCCGAATTCTTTTGAATTATGGCGAACGTCATAAGCAATCGCTACTTTAATTTCCTCTCCTTTAAACTGCTGAAGCATATAATTGGCCAGTCCCTGTGTAGCCTGTCCCAATGTATATTTATTCAAGCGGTTGGTTCCTACTCCCATGATACCTCTCATTCCTCCTGTTCCGAATTCAAGTTCTCTGTAGAAAGAATCTTCCAGATCCGGGGAATTGCTGTCGATCAAAGTCTGTACAGCATCTCTTGTTTCTTTATCGAATGTATCACTTAACCAAAGTTGCGCTTTTTCTAATGTTGTCATATGTGTATCTAAGTTTGGAAGCGGGAAGCTTGAAGATGGAAGGAATTCTATATCCAAATTCATCTATCCTGCTTTTGTTTTACTATTCTGTTTATTTTTGTTCGGAAGATGAAAGCTCGAAGATAGGAGATGTTTTTGTCTCAACTTCAATCTTTCCACTTCTTATTTACTTTTATTTATCTGACTTCTAGTCCTTAATCTTTTAACTGATTTCTAAAAGCTATAATCTGATTCATTAGATTATAACTCTCATTATACAAGTTTCTGAATTCTTCCTCTGAAATATAATTTCTATTTTTTGCCTTATAGAGACAAGTCACGGTTTCAGCTAAAGAACGGGTTGCATATCCAAGAAATTTCTTAAATTCCGGTTTCGACTGTAAAATACTTCCTTCTGAAATATTAAGTCCTATTGAATCTGATGCCCGTCTTATCTGAGAAGTAAGATTAAAAGCTTCATCTTTTGGAAAACTCTGAGACAATTTAAAAATAATCTCCCCGAAATCCATAGCTTTTTGCCAAATAATCAATTTCTCAAATTTGAAACTCATTCATTTCTTTTTTACCTATAATAACTTCCCTCCTCCAGCTTCCATCTTCCGTTCTATTTTAATTAATCCAATTTCTTATTCTCCACACGAGCCTGCTTATCAATTTTAAAGGCACGGATCGGGTTGTTATAATAGATGAATTTTGCAGTGTTCTGAATATTTCCTTTTAGAGAATCTTTTACGTTCACTTCTGCGTAATTTCCGTTTTTTGAGTCAATATTAAGGTTTTCTATTTTCCAGTAAGGAGCAATAAGACTTGCTGTGTCTGAGATCTTTATCACTGCATTTTTCGTCAGTCCCAAAAAGTTGGCCCGGCTTTTATTCTGCATGTCTACTTCTGCTCTTCTCGTGTTCACTGAACCCATAAATGTAGCATTATTTTTTAAATTAAGCCTAAAATTGTCGGTCTTAATTTCGCTCGAAATGTTCATTTCCACAGAGTCTGCAACGGCTACTTTTTCAAGATTATATTTTGAATAAATCGTCACATTATAGAAATCTACACCTTTAGTACCCCTTTTTTCTTTGATAAAAAGGGTCTTTTCTTTTACCTCTACATCCAGATTGTTGGCTACATTGGGATAGGTTTCAATTTCTACAAAATTCTTATCCCCTCTGGCATAAAATACACGGAACTTACCTTCCATATCCAGATTCACAAATTCTGAAACATCCACGTCTTTCCTTTCAATCGTTCCTTTTGGAGAGACTTTTCCGCAGGAAACCGCCGCTACAAGCAGGGATGTGTATAGTATTTTTTTCATATTCAATTTAAAATATTCTATATAAAATCGTAATTATGGTAAGACTTTCTATTCCCATCAGGACATACAGTACCGATACTCTCCAAAGCAGGCCCGGTTTTGAGTATGAGTTTTTAAATGCATTCCAATACGTAACTGCCGGAAAGAGAACGAGAAGTACAACTGAAGCCTTATCCAGAATAGCAAAAATCTTCGCTGCAGGTTGCCACAGACCGATAAGACTTACCATATCATTAAACAAAAATAGGATTAAAATTCCTAACAGGCTTACTGTTCCGATGATAAAATGCTCGGCAATATTCAATTTTATCCTTTTGAAAATGAAAAAAGCATTCACCCCAAGCAGCGGGATGATTACAAAAAGGATGGTTTTGGAATATTTAGAAAAAAACTGCATGATTTTAGCACTGTCTTTCGGAATTTCCGCTGGGTTCAGATCTAAATAAAAATGCATTGTTAACACATTGAATCCGAACAGAATAAGCAACAATGAAAACAGATTGTAATATTTAATTCTTTTCCCGGAAATATAATCCATCGCCATTCTTCCGGGACCGAATAAAACGTGTTTCAATGTTCTGAAAAACCGTTCTTCTATATGCCAGATTGATCCTAATATATCACTTTTAATCAATGAATGCGGGGTTATTCTTGCTGTATCTGCTTTCTGTCCGCAGTGAGAACAAAACTCACCGGAGATCTTATGACCGCAGTTCAAACAGCTTTTTGGGTTCATTGTAAAAATCTGTACATTTTATTTTTTTCTGTAAAACCAGGTTTTCGGATCTTTTCCTGCTGACAGTAATAAATAATCTTTGCTTATATGGGAAATATTCATCACAACAGTATCCACAGCAGGATATTTCATCTTCAGTATTTTATTTTTTCTTCGATAATTTCCAGATTCTTCCATTGAAATAAAGGAATTGTCTATATTGAAAGTCAAAGTTCCTGTTCCATATTTGGAATTATTTTCTTTGGACTTCAAGGTGTCAATCTCAGTCACTACTCCATCATATAAATCTATGAATTCCCAGGATCCCAGAAGTCTGGATGATGTGCAGGAAGATAGAAAAAGAAAGGAAAAAAAGACTAAAATAAATTTTGCCAGCTTGTTTTGTTCTATTATCAATTTTATAAATTACACACAAATATAAAGAAAAAAGGCTTCGGAAATGGTTCTGTAATTGCGTTTTCTGCTAATATTCTGTATTTTTTGATTTGTTGGATGATTTTGGTTTTTCGCAAAGGCGCGAAGATTATTATCTACTTTACATTGTTAAGGCGCGAGGATTTTATCTGCGATAAAATTGATTACTGCTCAAATTTTTATACTGTAAACCTTGCTGAAATCTTAATTTTCTCAACCGTTAATAAAACCTTATAGGTTATGACAGAGTTTTTACATTCTATTCCTGTAAAAATATTAATTCAGTAAACCTTGCTGAAAATCATTGATTTTCTTGTGTCTTAAAACAGCATTATTCTAAAACCTTTGCGCCTTAGCGATTACCAAAAAAAATTGCATAAAAATCCCCAAAAAGCTTAAACCTTCCTGGGGATTTTATGGGTTATTGATGATGTATTTAACGTATTAGATCACTTCATCAATATTATAATTCTTATGTTCCCTGTTCGTTCTGATGATCATTTCACCTAAGAATCCGGCTATAAAAAGCAATGTTCCCATAAGCATCATCGTCAGAGCGATAAAAAACCAAGGGTTATTGGTAATCAGGTGACCGTAAATTCCTCTTGCTACATCAATCAGTTTTGAAACGCCCAGCCAAAGTGCAGAAAGAAAACCTACGATGAACATGACAGTTCCCACCGCACCAAAGAAATGCATTGGCCTTCCTCCGAAACGACTTACAAACCAGAGTGTTACAAGATCCAGAAACCCTCTGATAAATCTTTCGGTTCCGAATTTTGAAGTTCCGTAAGGTCTTGCCTGGTGTTGTACTTCTTTTTCCGTGATTCTTCTGAAACCGGCATTAGCAGCTAGTACCGGAATATAACGGTGCATGTCTCCGTATACATCAATTGATTTCACCACCTGTTTTTTGTATGCTTTCAAACCGCAGTTGAAGTCGTGAAGATAAACGCCTGAAACTTTTCTGGCCGCCGCATTGAACAGTTTTGACGGAACATTTTTCGTCATTACATTGTCAAAACGTTTCTTTTTCCAACCCGAAACGATGTCGTAATTGTCTTCAATAACCATTTTGTAAAGTTCCGGAATTTCTTCAGGAAAATCCTGTAAATCAGCATCCATGGTGATCACCACATCTCCGTTTGCTCTTTCAAAAGCAGCATGAAGGGCTTGTGATTTACCATAATTTCTGGAAAATTTGATAGCGTGGATCTGAGGGTACTGAACCTTCATATTTTCGATGATACTCCACGATAGATCTGTACTTCCGTCATCTACAAACCAGATTTCATACGATAAGCTGTTGGTATAACATACATTATCAATCCTTGAAAAAAGCTCTTCCAGAGAGTCTTCTTCGTTTAATAACGGAATAACTATAGATAAATTCATTTAATTCTAATAAAAATTATTCTTGATTTTCTGTTTCCTGGTAAACGGATCTCGTTCTGAAAAACGCTCCAAAAAACACTGACAAAACTACGTAAAATATAAGAATTGCCGCAAAATATCCTGAAAAATGACTTGCCGTAAGCATATCTTTTCCTTTAACGGCCTCGGGAGAGAAGCTTGGAAGCCTTTCTTTGTACTTTTTGTCTAATTCATCAATGTCTTTCTGATGCTTCATAATTTTCCTTGCAGACTGATACTCAGTATCCAATTCGTTTTTCTGTCTCTGCACATACTGGTAGTTAAGAAGCTTTTTCGCATCCTTATCCACGAAGTTCAGGAATGCATAGATACTGAAGATGGAAAGAATTCCTCCGATGAACATCGGAACAAACGCTCTTGAAAACGCATCTTTAAAACTGACCACTCTATTTTTGTTCCAGAACGATTTTACGGACCAGAACGCGGCTCCCGCATAAATGATCGGCAGTACGAACGCATTGATTTTCAGCGAGGTTTCAAAATAATTGATTCCTGAGAAAAAGAAATAAGCTACAAAAAAGATGATCATTGTAGCGATAAAAAGTATAATTCCTAATGTTGATGGACTTTTCGTCATGTTAGATTTTTTAAAAAAAGTTGAAAAATTATCGCCCTTAATTCCAGCTGTTTAGCGCTATCACGGCATTTTTTTCACTAATTTTCTTTAATAATATTTTGAAGTTTATAAATTATTCCTACCTTTGCAACGGCAAGTCCTAAACAACCAGCTCCTGAGAACCCTCCAGGGTGGGAACACAGCAAAGGTAATTGGTCGTAGCGGTGTGATTTAGGTAGCTTGCCATTTTTTTTTATTTGAAGTTGAAGTAAGGTAATTGGAAGATTATCTTTTTTTGTTTCTATACTTTTCAACATTTCCATTCTAATTTCCGGATTACCTTTCATTTATTATTTAAAATTCAAACTCCTCTCCTAACTTAGGAAGAACCAGTTCTACATTTCTATCTGCAAAATGCTTCAGTGCACTTTCGTGATCAATCTTAATCGCAGGGAAAGTATCAAAGTGGCAACCGATCACTTTCGGAGTTTTCAATAATTCTGCGGCTGCGAAAGAAGCTTTTCTAGGACACATCGTATAGTGGCTTCCGATCGGCAGGATAGACAGGTCGATATTCCCGTAAAGCCTTGGGAACAGCTCCATATCAGCCATTACTCCGGTATCTCCGGCTAAATAGATGTTCTTTCCTTCAGGAAGTCTGAAAATATAGCCTACAGGAACGCCTCCATAGCTCCCATCCGGGAACGAACTCGTATGATGAGCCGGTACCATGGAAATTTTAAGATCGTCGATTTTTGCCGATCCTCCTAAGTTCACATCATCTTTATTTTTCGCTGTTTCAAAATAGGCGCATACTTCAGGCACTCCAATTACGGTAGCATCCGGATGGTGCTGCAGTACTTCCGCCACATCTGCAATATGATCACCGTGAGCATGAGTCAGCAGGATATAATCGATCTTCTGCGCCGAAATATCAAAGCCTGATTCTGCTTTTTGGTAATTGTAAAAAGGATCACTTAAAATTGTTTTGTCTTTGTACGTAAACAAAAAACAGTTTTGTCCTAAAAATTGTATTTTCATTTTTAATGATTTTTAAATTAAGAGACAATCCGGGAATCTATGATGATTTCTTCAAAAGAATAAATTTCATATAATGCCCAAATTGTTACTATGATTATGAGAATTTGAAAGATGATGAGAACCCGTTTTACTTTTATTTTTTTCGTTAAAAGTAAAATTGAAAGTAAAAGATTAATGATTAGAAAAACCGTAAGCGCCAAGGCAACCGGACTTATTTCTAAGAATAATTTTTTAAACCCTTCAAAGTAACTCATCAGTTCATACAAATATACCGTTGCCAACAAAATGGATAAGCAGGAGGTTATTTTGTAGACTAAAGCATTCTTCATGTATTATTTCCGGGGAAATTTATCCTCAATGAGATTTAGTTTAATCCCATGTTCAAGATAAGCTTTACAACCGTCTAGAACTGTCGTAAAACCGCCAGTATTGTCATTAACCGTTCTGAGCAGGTCTTCACCCGATTGGGCAAAGCCATAGCTTTTAATAACCACCAGCGTTCCTTTCTCCATTTCTTTAAATTCGTAATCTACTTGTACTGCCGGATCGCCCCACTCTGTTTTGATCAGTTGATTAGGAACAATATTGTGAACCTTTACATTGGATTTCACGCCATACATTTCCCATTCCCACGTCACAGATTTCCCTTCTTCCAGTTTCCCGGTAGATTTTGTAAACCAGAACTGTGTGGTCTTTTCAGGATTGATAAATGCTTCAAAAACATCCGCAACCGGCTTTCTGATCAGCATCTGAGCTTCAACAAAAACATCAGTACTCATAGTGGTATTATTTTAGTTAAAAAAGTTAAGTCCAAATGCTGTAAGAACTGCCATCATAAAAGTCATGATCCCAACCTGTTTCAGGTACTGGTCCAATTCTTTTGGTTCTTTTACAGTCATGATATTTCTTCTCAACTTCATCAGTGGCAACAGCAGGATCATTACGATAAAAACGTAATAGTTCTGAGCCTGTATAAAGCCATTCACCCCTAAAAAGACAAGGATTAAGATCAACGGGAGCTGCAACAGGATCATTTCATAGATCATTGCATTTTTAAAGCCTATTCTCAAGGCTAAACTGTTTTTCCCGGAAAGTCTATCGCTTTCAATGTCTCTCATGTTATTCAGGTTTAAAACCGCCATACTCATCATTCCGATGGCTGTTCCCGGTAACAACATATCCCAGCTGAAGGTTTTTGTAAACAGAAAATAACTTCCGCATACCGAAACCAATCCGAAAAATACAAATACAAAAAGATCTCCCAATCCCATGTATCCATAAGGTTTCTTTCCTACCGTATAACCAATGGCTGCTAAAATACAGGCAACGCCCAATCCAATGAAAGTGTAAAACTCTTTCATGAAATCAGGAAAAAATGCCACATATAAAAGCCCGATGGTTGCCACAAAAGACAATACAGAAAAAAGAATGACTGCATTTTTCATCTGCTTTGCCGAAATTCTTCCTGAGGCTACCGCTCTTGCTTCCGCTTCATTGATTCTTTTGGCATCAGTTCCTTTTACGCCGTCACCGTAGTCATTGGCATAGTTTGATAAAATCTGATACAACAGCGTTACTAAAAGAGCCAGAGCAAAAATTCTCCAGTCCCATATTCCGCCTTCACGGTAAAGCCTCCATTTTGCAATGAAAGCCCCCATAATAATTCCGCTTAATGACAGCGGTAAAGTTCTTAGCCTTGCGGCTTTTATCCAATCCGACATAATATATAAGTAATGGGTAATGAGTAATAAGTAATGGGAAAATATTGCCGATTACTTATTGCTCATCACTGATATTTAAGAGATCCATTGATTTTCTCCGAAGTCCGGTTTTCTTTTTTCAAGGAATGCATTTCTTCCTTCCTGCGCTTCTTCCGTCATGTACGCTAAACGGGTGGCTTCACCGGCAAATACCTGCTGGCCAACCATTCCGTCGTCTGTAAGGTTCATGGCGAATTTCAGCATTCTGATAGACAGTGGAGATTTAGCTAAAATTTCCTGTGCCCATTCGTATGCTGTATCTTCTAATTCAGCGTGTGGAATTACAGCGTTCACCATTCCCATATCCATCGCTTCCTGAGCTGAATAATTTCTTCCTAAAAAGAATATTTCACGGGCTTTTTTCTGACCTACCATTTTTGCCAGGTAAGCAGATCCGTATCCACCGTCAAAACTTGTTACATCCGCATCAGTCTGCTTGAAAATAGCATGCTCTTTACTCGCTAAAGTAAGATCACACACCACGTGAAGTGAATGTCCGCCACCCACAGCCCATCCCGGAACAACCGCGATCACCACCTTTGGCATGAAACGGATCAGACGCTGAACTTCAAGAATATTCAGACGATGTCTTCCATCTTCTCCTACATATCCCTGGTGTCCTCTCGCTTTCTGATCTCCTCCGCTACAAAAAGCCCAGCCTCCGTCTTTAGGACTTGGCCCTTCTCCGGTAAGCAAAACAACACCTATTGAGGAATCCTCAGAGGCGTCATAAAAAGCATCATACAGTTCGGAAGTAGTTTTTGGGCGAAAAGCATTTCGAAGTTCTGGTCTGTTAAAAGCAATTCTTGCTACACCATTACATTTTTTATAGGTAATATCTTCGTATTCTTTGACGGTTTTCCACTCTATCATCTTGTAAAAAATTTTTCTCAAAGATACGGAATTACAGAGAATTTTTAAGGTGAAATTTAACGATAATAACAGGAAAAAACAGAGGTCTTTTTCGGATCATGAAAAACAAAAGCCGAAACATTTCTGTTCCGGCTTTGTTTATTATTCAATTAAAGAATGACTATTTCGGCTGTCCTTTAAGCTCAGTTTCTTTAGCTTTCATTTCTTTAACTTTGTCCATGTTTTTAGTGACTACATAGATCTCTTTCAAGGCAGTAACCGCATCGATGTTCTTTGGTGCAGCTTTGTACCATCCTTCAGCATAAGGAAGTGCTTTCGCAAATCTCTCTCTTCTTGCATCAATCAGCTTGGTAGCTTCATCCGGCTTTTCTTTTCTTGTCGCGTTGATCTGGTCTACGATTTTAGAATCGTCCCCGATTACGCTGTATACAAGGTTCTGATAAGCGTTATCAAAGTCAGGCTTGATCTCGATTGCTTTTTTGAATGACGCGATAGCATCTTCCAAAGAAGCAGGATTTTTGGACTGCATTACCCCAAGATTGTACCAATTGGTAGCATCGTTCGGGTTTTTAGTCAACTGTTCTTTAAGAGTTCCGATAAACTTTTCCGTATTTCCGGACTCGTAATACGCAGTACCCTGAGCATCTTTAAGTTTAGCATTGTTAGGATATTTTGCCAATCCTTTTTCAATGATCGCTAATGCTTCATTAGGCTTTTTTGCATTAAGAAGCAATGTAGTTAGTGTTTCATAAAGATCCGGTTCAACACTTGGAGTCTGTTCAGTTTTAAAATCTGAATAGTCACTGTTCTTCTTCATAAGATCCCAGGTTGTTTTATCCAAAGGAACTACCTGTCCGGACTTTTTCTCTTTTGCAGTATACGTAGTCTGAATACCCGTAAAACCGGAATTGATAAGCTCTGTGTATATCTTGATCGCTTCGTCGCTGTTATTTGCTAACGCATAACTCAACCCTGCATAATACATGTATATCTTATCTTCCTGTCCATTCGTTTTTAGCAAGTTATATACTTCTAAAAACTTCGGTGCAGCAACGGTGTAATTTTTTGCAGTATATGCATCCATTGCCGCTTTATTCGTTTCCTGTAACTTGGCATTTACATCGCCCTTCTGACCGAAAACGAAAGCAGAAGCTACGATTGCTATACCTAAAATGAGTTTCTTCATAATAACTATATTATATTAATTGTACATTTTACTCTTCAGAATCAGAATTCTCATTTTCCTCAGCCGGACTTTCGTTTTCAGCCTGAGGTGTATTGTTTTCCTGGTTATCAGCTACAATTTCAGTTCCTTCTGCATTTTCTTCAGAGTCATCTTCAACATCTTTATCCATTTCTACTTTTGCAATCGCTGCAATTTCGTCATTTTTCTTAAGGTTGATCATTCTTACGCCCTGAGTATTTCTACCCATTACTCTCATTTCATCCATATTCATTCTGATGGCAACACCCGACTTATTGATGATCATCAATCCGTCTTCGTCTGTCACATTCTGAATAGCAATCAGATGTCCTGTTTTTTCGGTAATGTTCAGGGTGATAACTCCTTTTCCTCCTCTGTTGGTTTCTCTGTAGTCTAAAACAGCCGTTCTTTTTCCATATCCTTTTTCAGATACAACAAGAACCGTTTCATTTTCAAGATCATTCACAACAATCATACCAATTGCTTCATCATCATCTTCCATGCTGATCCCACGAACCCCGATAGATCCTCTACCTACTTCTCTTACTTTTTCTTCAGGGAAACGGATACATTTACCGTTTTTAGTAGCGATCATGATCTGAGAAGTACCGTTGGTTA
The DNA here is from genome assembly GCF_900128945.1 of Chryseobacterium sp. OV279. GTDB lineage: Bacteria > Bacteroidota > Bacteroidia > Flavobacteriales > Weeksellaceae > Chryseobacterium. Next base: position 810,559 of record NZ_FQUD01000003.1, read on the forward strand.
AGTAAGCACCTAACAACTGGTCATTATCTCTGATCTCAATAGCATTTACACCATTTACCCTTGGTCTTGAATACGCTTCAAGAGACGTTTTCTTAATAGTACCGTTCTTGGTTACCATTACTACGCTCATTTGATTGACATATTCAGCATCCTTCAGGTTGTTGGTTCTGATATAAGCTTTGATCTTGTCATCCTGTTCGATGTTGATCAGGTTTTGTACCGCTCTTCCTTTTGAAGTTTTAGATCCTTCAGGAATTTCAAATACTCTTAACCAGTAACATCTTCCTTTTTCTGTAAAGAACAACATATACTGGTGATTGGTTGCAGAAACGATGTACTCAAGGAAATCTTCATCCCTTGTAGTTGCCGCTCTGTTTCCTACCCCTCCTCTGCTCTGAATTTTGTATTCAGAAAGAGACGTTCTCTTAACATATCCTGCGTGCGAAATAGTAAGAACTACTGCTTCGTTCGGGATGATGTCTTCGATAGACATTTCACCTCCTGAGAAGTCGATGGCAGTTCTTCTTTCGTCACCATATCTTTCTTTAATTTCAGCCAATTCTTCTTTGATGATCTCGAATCTTCTCGGCTCGTTCGCTAAGATGTCTTCCAAGTTCATGATTTCTTTCATGATGGCATCGTACTCGTCACGGATCTTATCAAGCTCCATTCCTGTAAGACGGGCCAATCTCAGATCAAGAATAGCCTGAGCCTGGATATCAGAAAGATCAAATGCTTCGATCAAACCTTCTTTTGCACCCTGAGGGTTAGCACTGTGACGGATGATGGCGATAGCTCTGTCTAATGAATCCTGAGCACCAATCACCTTCATGAAACCTTCTAAGATATGCGCTCTTTCTCTCGCTTTCTTAAGCTCAAAATGAGTTCTTCTTACAATGACTTCATGTCTGTGCTCTACAAAGTGATGAATGATATCTTTTAAATTCAGCTGTTCCGGTCTTCCTTTAACCAATGCAATATTATTCACACTGAAAGAAGTCTGAAGCGCTGTATACTTATATAATAAGTTTAAGACAACATTAGGAATCGCATCATTTTTCAGTTCATAAACGACACGCAGACCATTTCTGTCCGATTCGTCTCTGATCTCATGAATTCCTACAATTTTATCATCTTTAACCAGTTCAGCTGTTCTGGCGATCATATCCGCCTTATTGACCTGGTAAGGAACTTCTGTAACGATAATCGCGTTTCTGTTTCCGATTTCCTCGAAATTCACTTTTGCTCTTAATACAACTCTTCCTCTTCCTGTGTGGAAAGCGTCTCTTACCCCGTCGTAACCGTAGATAATACCTCCTGTAGGGAAATCCGGTGCTGTAATGTGGTGCATCAATTCATCGATCGTAATATCTTTATTATCGATATAAGCAGTGATGGCATCTACAGATTCTGATAAGTTGTGTGGCGCCATATTGGTTGCCATACCTACTGCAATACCCGATGTTCCGTTCACTAATAACGTTGGAATTTTTGTAGGCATAACGGTAGGCTCCGTCATACTATCATCGAAGTTATTCTGAAAGTCAACGGTTTCTTTATCTAAATCAGAAAGAATATCATCAGATATTTTTTTCAATCTTGCTTCCGTATAACGCATTGCTGCAGGCGGGTCGCCGTCCATTGAACCGAAGTTACCCTGTCCGTCCACCTGAGGATAACGCAAGCTCCAAGGCTGCGCCATTCTTACCATCGCATCGTAAACAGAAGAGTCACCATGCGGGTGGTATTTACCTAAAACATCCCCAACAATTCTGGCAGATTTTAAATATTTTCTATTAGAAAAAACCCCTAATCCATACATACCATACAGTACTCTTCTATGAACGGGTTTAAGGCCGTCTCTTACGTCCGGCAACGCTCTTGAAACGATAACCGACATCGAATAATCGATATAAGACGATTTCATTTCATCAACAATGTTGATAGGAATCAGTCTTTCTCCTTCTTTTTGCATAAACAAATTTTATTATAATGACAGTCAGACCTTTAGCTGTGCGTCTGAAAATTATTTATTTCCAATTTTTATTAACGGGCTAATTTACGAAATTTTTACCGATTTTTGTGCTAGAATTTATCCACAAAATCTTAAAAATTCATAAAATATGAGCTTATTGAGTATAACTTTCCACTGCACGAAAAACAATATTGAAGAATGGGAAAATTATATTGACGAAACACTGGTCCAGATGGCCGAAAACCTGATGGACGTCAACAAATATATTCTTTCTGAAGTACACACAGATTATATAGACGAAGGTAAGAATTATAATCTTCTTTTGATTTTTGACAATGAAGACCTCAGGGAAGACTTCATTAAAAGTGAAATGCTGAACATTGCAGAAAGGGTCGAGAAAAAATTCGGAACCGAGGTAATGATCTTCAATACATTCCTGAATCCTAAAAAATCCAGATTTTAAATATAAATCAAAAGCCCTGAAAAAATCAGGGCTTTTTTATTTTTCTCAATCTCTGTGATGTTTCTTTCCTTTGTGTCTGTGGCCGCGGCCTCTGTCGTCATCGTCGTAATAATACACTCTTTTTTTCACATGTCCCGGAGCATAATACCTTGCACTTCCCCCATACATTTTCTTGGCGTGTCCCGGTGGAACCCTTCTCACGTGCTGATCATGCACTACACATGATGACAACATGAACAGGACCGTTACGACTCCCGTCATTTTAATCAAACTTTTCATTTTCTACTTTTTCAAATTTCAGTAGGGAAATAACAAGGTTGATGCCAAAATGAATTGGAGTGTTTCAGAGTGGCAGTATTTACAATTTAAAAATTGAAAGATTTAATTATTTAAGCATTAAAAATTGCCCATTACCCATTACTCATTATTTATTGTATTAATTCGCTTCTCTTTTCCATCAGGATAACATCTTTCCACTGGCCGTTCAATTTTCCGATTTTCTTGCGGACACCTACGGTTCTGAAGCCGTTTTTCTGATGAAATCTTACGGATGCTTCATTTTCCGGGAAGATACTGGCCTGTAATGTCCAGAATCCGTGGCTTTCGCTGTCGAGAATCATCTTTTTCAGCAGCACTGACCCTAAACCTTTCCCCTGATAAGAATTCTCAAAATAAATGCTTACTTCAGCCACTCCTTTATAACATTCCCTTTTGCTTACCAGTTTCAAAGCGCACCACCCTACTATTTCGTTGGTTTCATTTTCCAGAACCCACCGGCAGTCGTTGAAATATTCCATATTCCAGGCTTCGGCTGTAGGAACTTCGGTTTCAAAAGTAGCCATGCCGCCTTCCAGTCCCTGTCTGAATATTTCCAACACCCTTTTTTCGTCGCTGGGAAGCATTTCGCGTAATTCGTAATTCATACTATTTTAATGGTATTTTCTTTTATTTCTTCTTTTTATTCTTGAATAATGCGTTTGTGTCTGTGTTTCGTCCTGAGAAACAACACTGATATTTCCGTCTACCTCGAGAATAGAGAGCTTTACATTCTGTATTTTTTCTACGCCGTGTTCTCTTATCGCTTCTTCAAGCTCATCACGGGTGATCTTTACCCTGTTCAAAGCAGGCTGATCTATCACTCCATCTCTGATCAGGACGACAGGATCCTCTTCCATAAAGGTTTCGAATTTGCGGTTGGCAAACATGAGCCTTTTTAAAATAAAATTCGCTGCAAAAAGAACTAACGCGGCAATAAGACCGCCCTGCAGCGAGGTATCCGGTCCTACCATTGCATTCTGAACAGCATTGGAAATAAGCAGCAACAATACCACATCCCCTGCATTGAGCTGGGAAAGTTGGTTTTTACCAAAAAGACGGATCGCGATTACCATAAAAAGGTAAACGCACAGAGAACGTACGACAACATCAAGAATAGGATTCACAAATCATGTTTTATACTCAAATGTATACATTTTTTGTGATTGACTGCTCAATTTATTTTTAACCTATTAAATTAGTGAAATTAGAAAAATCGGCATACGGTTTGAGCCTTTAATGAAAAAAAATCACACTCATTATGATCAAGCAATTATTTCTATGCTTAAGCGGTATCCTGCTTCTGGTAAACTGCAAAAACAATGAAACCCGCCCGTCTGTATCGGCTGATACGGAAATTACCCAAAAGGTCAATCAGCTGTATACGGAATACGACGGTTCAAAAAAATCGATTTACAATCAATCTTTTTCAGACAGTCTGTTTTCTCCGGAACTGAAAAAGACTTTGGAAGACGCTATCCATGCATCAGAAGCTGATATTGAAAAAGTGAAAAAAAGTGATCACCCGGATGAGAAACCGTTATTGTTTGAGGGCGCTGTTTTCTCCAGTCTCTACGAAGGATATACCGGGTATAAAATAAAGTCAGTTACAATAGATCCTTCCGGAACCTCAGCTAATGCAGCTGTTGAACTTGAATACACTTTATCCCCACCGAAAATTAAGTGGACAGATTATGTACAGTTGATCAATTCCGGTCAGGGATGGAAAATTGATAACATCCGTTTTGACACTATCGGCAATGCGAAAGATTTGAAAACAAGCCTGAAAGAATTCACTCAAAATGCCGATCAGTAAAACCTCATCATAAAAAAAGCTGCTCTGAGAGCAGCTTTGCATTTTTAAGGGCATTGAGCGATTGGAACCTCGCTGCATACTACTTTATTCATCCATTCGCAGAATACGCAGTATTTCTTTGGTTCTCCGCCATACACTGATTTCAGATCGGTTTTCGTTAGTTTCTTTAGATTTTTCATATCGTTTTAATTTTATGTTTGACAAATTTATAACGAATTCCGCATCAGATTATTACATTTTAATCTTTAAAGCTTTCATTATTTATAGATTATCATAGAAAAAAATAAATCTATTACCAGAGAAATACGGTTTAATATTTAATGCGTATCTTTCACTAAGCCAAAAAAATACACCAAAACAATTAAAAATATGGAAATTATAACAGCAAAAGGAGCTCATGCAGGCCAACTGGATCCCACAAAAAAGACCCTGATCTCTAACGGTCTTCTTTCCGGGCAGGATGATATGGGCAGTTACAACAAAGGAATATGTCATGATGTGGTAGCTTATGCTTTATACATGAGAGGTGCCGCGATATCCCCTTCTGAACTTGTACAGTATCATGCTCAGGGATGGCTTAATAAGTTCGATTATTCCGGAGGAGAGAAATGGGATGGATACTCCGTTATTCCCAAAGGAAAGGCCATTGGTTTTTACAGAGTAAGAGATAAGACCTGGTTTCATTCTGCGGTTACCACCGGAAGCGGTTCTGAGATCAGATCTGTGAACGGGTTCTCGTTAGGAACAGCATGGTCGGTGCCTGTTGATATGAAATGGGTCTTGGGCAAACGAAATGCTGACGGAACTTTTAATTACGACGGAACTAAAATAGAGGTTTACATCTCTCCTTTATAGAATCCCGGACTCCCACAAGATTTTCATTATTCAAAAAAGTATAATGCTAAAACCTTCGAGTATTAAAGAGCGAACTCCAGTATGGATCGCTCTTTCTGATTTTTATCTGGATACGGAACTTCAGGATTCCGATTTCCGATATATTGCAAAAACAATTCTGGAAAGTCCGTATACTTTCGAAGAAGTGAAAACCATTAATACCTATGAAGTTTTCCCGGTTCTTCAGTCCAATCTGCTTCAGCCTGCGGGCGAATGGGCCTGTTTTAATGAAAAATGGCTGATTGAGGCCATTACAGCTCATATTGAAACCAAAAACAGATTTAAAAATTTAATGATCCGGATCAGTTACGAGAAATATGGATGGATGCAGGAGGATTATTGGGTAAGGCTTGAAACTATTTATCATGAAATGAGAGGGAAATAAAAAAAGAATCTGCTTTCACAAATTCTTTTCTATATTTTATCATTTTCCGGACATGTTACCATCCATTGATTATTCTTTTGGTTTCAAGCTCATCGATAATAAATTGTGCATCACTCTCTGTAATGTATTTACTTTCATAAAGCCAGTGAATCCGTGCTATTTGAGTATGAACAGGGATCAGATTGTCTACTTTATAATATTCTCTCAAATAGTATTCTTTTTTACTCTTTTTAATTTCAACAATAAATCTGTCAACTTCTTCCATTTCTCTTTTCGTGTAGGAAAAAATAAGTGATTTTGCAGCGGCAATATTTTTAGAACTTTCAGCCCTGAACTCATTATTACATATACCAGTTACAATTAAAGCAGGAAGCATTGCTATGCCAAAAACAATCATTCCTGAAGACTGAGAAAGCTGATAACTTTCATTAATAAAAATAGTGAGCAATATTGAGTTCACCAGCACAGATATAACTATAGCGATAAGTACAGGATCTTTTGATTTTCTAAAAACACTTTCATCATCATAAATATCTGAAAAATGAATTTTATACTCATTTAGTTCCTTCGCAAATTTAGTTCTTACAAAAACTCCATCTTCCTGAATTTCATAATACCTCGTATTTCTTCCATCTTTTTGTGCCAAACTGTTCATATAAGTCCTTATTCCAGTTCTCTTTTCAAAAACTTCCCGGTCAGACTCTTCTTAGACTTCACAATCTCTTCAGGAGTTCCCTGAGCTACGATTTGTCCACCGTGCTTTCCGCCTTCCGGTCCTACGTCGATAATATGGTCGGCTAATTTGATCACATCCATATTGTGCTCAATGATAATGAATGAGTTTCCTAATTCTACCAACTGATTGATGGCTTCCATCAGGATCTTTACATCTTCAAAGTGAAGTCCGGTGGTAGGTTCATCTAAAATATAAAGCGTATTTCCGGTTTGTCTTTTTGAAAGTTCCGTAGCCAGCTTGATACGCTGTGCTTCACCTCCTGAAAGGGTCGTCGACTGCTGTCCAAGGGTAATGTATCCCAATCCTACATCCTGAAGGGTTTTCACTTTAGCAAAAATCTTAGGAATCGGCTGGAAAAAGTCTACCGCTTCATCAATGGTCATATCCAGTACATCGGAGATTGATTTTCCTTTATAACGTACTTCCAGCGTTTCTCTGTTGAAACGTTTTCCGTTGCAGGTTTCGCAGTGAACATAAACGTCCGGAAGGAAATTCATTTCAATCACTTTCAATCCTCCACCCTGACAGGTTTCGCATCTTCCGCCTTTTACGTTGAATGAGAATCTTCCCGGCTTGTACCCACGGATTTTACTCTCCGGAAGTTCTGCAAAAAGATTTCTGATATCTGTAAACATTCCCGTGTACGTTGCCGGATTTGAACGCGGCGTTCTTCCGATCGGCGTCTGGTCTACGTCTACAATTTTATCAATATTATCCAGTCCGTCGATCTTCTTATATGGAAGAGGTTCCTGAACCGCTCTGTAGAAATGTTTATTAAGGATCGGATATAAAGTTCCGTTGATCAGAGAAGATTTTCCGCTTCCTGAAATTCCTGTTACCACCACAAGCTTCCCTAATGGAATGTCAAGGGTAACATTTTTAAGGTTATTTCCTGTAGCCCCCTTTAAAAGAATGTTTTTACCGTTTCCGACTCTTCTTTCTGCAGGAACTTCAATCTTTCTTTTTCCGTTGATGTATTGTGCCGTAATGGTATCTGCCTTTAACAGATCTTTTGGTTTTCCCTGCCACAATATTTCTCCTCCGAATTTTCCGGCTCTCGGACCGATATCCAGGACCTCATCGGCTTCCAGGATCATATCTTTGTCGTGTTCTACAACAATCACAGAGTTTCCGATGTCTCTAAGGTTTTTTAATGAGCTGATCAGTCTTTCATTATCTCTCTGGTGAAGTCCGATACTCGGTTCATCCAGAATATACAATACATTTACAAGCTGCGACCCGATCTGTGTGGCAAGACGAATTCTCTGAGATTCCCCTCCGGAAAGTGTTTTCGAACTTCTGCTTAAGCTTAGATAATCCAGACCTACATCCAGAAGGAACTGAAGTCTCGTTTCAATTTCTTTTAAGATCTCGAAGGCGATGATTTTATTTTTCTCTGAGAATTTATCTTTAACATCCGATAACCATTCTTTTAAATCGGATAAGCTTAAGGCATTCACCTCGGCGATATTCATTCCATCGATCTTGAAACTTAAACTTGCCGGCTGAAGACGGGTTCCGCCGCATGACGGGCAGATTTCTTCAGTGGTGAAGTGTCTTTCCAGCAGCACCGCTTCGTAAGATTCTCTTTCGTCGATGATCTCTTCCATAAAAGTGATCAGACCATCGAAACTTATTTTTATTTTTTTGGTAATCCCTGCGTATTTCAGGTCTTTGTTAAATTCTTTGTGGCATCCGTTGTAAATGTAATCCAAAGCTTCTTCAGGAATATCCTGCATGGGCGTAGCCATTCCCAATCCGAAGATCTCAAGAATATTTTTAATCTGAGACAGGATCCATTTATTGGATTTAATATCTTCCAGCGGTAATAATCCTCCCTGATTAATGGAAAGTTTAGGATTCTCAATAAAATAATCTGTATTGATCTTTTTAATGGTTCCTAATCCTTTACAATCAGGACAGCTTCCTTTCGGAGAGTTGAAAGAGAATGTATTCGGTTCCGGAAGCGCCAGTGAATGACCTGTTTCGGCATCCATCAGGTTTTTCGAGAAGTATTCGATATCTGTGCTTCCCAGTTTCTGAATTCCGATGATCCCCTCGCCCATTTCCATAGCGGTGCGCAGAGATTTCTCCATTCTGGTTTCAGAAGCATTTTCCCCGATGATCCAACGGTCGATGACAATGTCGATATCGTGGGTTTTATAACGGTCAAGCTTCAGATCGTATTCAATATCCTGAAGTTCACCGTCGATTCTTGCCTGGCCGTAGCCTTTCTTCGCCATCTGCACGAAAAGTTCATGGTAATGTCCTTTTCTGGAACGTACCACAGGAGCCATCAGCATTATTTTTTCGCCTTTATAATTTTCTTTGATGGTATCCAGGATCTGGTCTTCCGTATAGCTTACCAGTCTTTTCCCTGTAGACAGAGAGTACGCATCAGAAACTCTTGCATATAAAAGACGCAGGTAATCGTAAAGCTCAGTAACCGTTCCTACTGTGGAACGTGGATTTTTGTTCGTTGTTTTCTGTTCGATGGCAATGACCGGAGAAAGTCCTTCGATCTTGTCTACGTCAGGACGCTCCAGACCGCCTAAAAACTGACGGGCATACGCTGAGAATGTTTCGATATAACGGCGCTGTCCTTCGGCAAAGATTGTATCAAAAGCCAAAGAAGATTTTCCGCTTCCGGAAAGCCCGGTAATGACTACCAGTTCGTTTCGCGGGATCTTAACATTAATATTTTTAAGGTTGTGTTCACGTGCTCCGTAAACTTCTATATATTCTGTCGATTTGCTCATAATTTGAAGTGACTCTGCCTGAAAATCACGATGTGCAAAATTACGGAATTTTATGGAATTGTGTGAACCGGAAAGTTTTTATTAGAGTTTAATTTTAGTTAAATTTTCAGGATGCCGTACTCAGAATCAATTGGGCTCATTTAATCGAGGCTCCGGTTAAGAAAATTAAAATTAAGGGAACTGAAAGAGGAAGGTTGAGAGTTAGCAGTAGACGCTTATTTTTAACAATTACTTTAAAAACTGCGCTGAAATTTTTCTTTAAAAGTCATAAGTTGAGACTTCCTTATGTCAATAAAAACAAAAAGACTGACACCATGTATCAGTCTTTTTCTATAAGTTCAATTTTGCTCTTTATTTTACAAATGAATTGTATGAATTCAATACCGATTCGTAAGAGGAATCGATCTGCTGGAGATCGCTGTCGGAAATTTTTCCTGTTCCTTTCGCATCACGAATTAGTTTTCTGTAGGTATCCAAAAAGCCTGAAGCCGTTTTATTGAAACTTTCAAACTGTGATTTTTTATAAGAATACTGCGGATCTTTCACGGTGAATTCTAATTTGGAATTCGCTTCTACCGTTTTGGCAAGCTCATCATACTTTTTCTGAGCTTCCGCTTCGTTGAATTTTCCCGTATACTGTTTGTCCAGAAGATCAATATTGGAATCCAGAGAATTCATGACACTTTTAGAAGAAATGATGTACTCTTTCATCGGATGATCTTTCAGAACCACTTCTTCTGCGGCATCTGTGCCCGGTTTGATCTTGGCAACCACATTTTCTCCGGAAGTAAACAGAGCCTGCGCTTCAGTTTCAATATCCTTTGTTATCGCATCTGCTTTCGCCCCTTTATCATCTTTATAATCTTCCGAAGTCATATAAGATTTAAGCTCTTCAAACTTTTTCTCTATGTTTTCCTTTTTAGCTTTGTAAGTATTAAAGTCCGCCTCTATAGCTGCTTTGTCTTTTCCAAATCCTGAAGGTACCTCTTTGATCTTTCCGAATGAATAATCCATCGAGCTGATCACAATAGGCATGATCATAACGTTCTCCCCTTTTGCTTTTGCAGAAGCGGCATCAGCATATTTAAGGATACTTTCGATATGTCTGGACGTACTTTTATATGAATCTAAAAAGTTGTTGTTAAAATCAATGATGGCATTGGCATCATCCGCTCCTCCAAGATTCAAAACAGATTTACCCAGTTTACTGACATCTTTTTTACAGCTGATGACACTCACCGATGTAAAGGTCAGGGCCATCGCAAGTACGATAATCTTTTTCATATGTTATAATTTTAAGTTTGGTTATATTTCGTCAAGATCGATGTCTTCATTGCTTATTTTCACTACATACTCAATCCCGTCAATCGCTTTTGAAATAATCTGGTTTCTGAGGATATTGGCCATGTTTTCCCAGTACGCTCTTCCGTAAAAAGAATAGTTCTGCGGAATGATTTCTACCTCAACGGTTCTTACAAAACCTTCCTTAGGGCGGTTACTGATCATCGTTCCCCTTCTTACCCTTACTTCTTTCACCTCATCTTTAAGGATCATTCTGCAGTAGTTTTTAACGTCTTCCAGAGAAATGATCTTATCTCTTGTCGTTAATGCATATTTGTAAGCCTGAATACTGTCTGTCCCTTTCTGCTCTTCCGCACCTCCAATTGTTTCAGTAAGAAGTACCACGGTCTGCGATTTCAGCTGATTGGAAAGTTCAGTTCCAGGACGCATATGATTGGCCAAAGTACAGTGCGTCACCCAGAAAGAAGCATACGTATGGTCTGTTTTCTCTACAGGCTCCATAATCACATAATTCAGTTCCTGTCTGATATTTCTTTTGGCATTGTTCACCTTCTGCACCATCGTCTTCATTTTGTCCGACATTTCACTTAGGACTCCTTTAACATTATCCCTGTTTAAAAGTGAAAATGCAGCGATCTCATCTCTGGTCAGTTCCAAAACATTGGCGATCATATCTACCGCATTTCTGTTGGTAAAACGCTCCATTCCTCCTTTTCTTACGGTGTAGAGGCCTTTTTTAAGATCATCCGCAGGCGTAAAAGGAATTTCGGTGTATTTTCTTCCGTCGCCGTCCTGAACCTCATCCACATAAAGGAAATGTTCACCTTCGTCTGTAACCAGAGGAATATTGTTCCCCATAATGTCCAGACTGTATTCCGTTTTCTTCCAGCCTCTGTTGTAAACCGGGAAAGCATTCATCACAAATGAGAAGTTATCCAGGATCTCGGCAGAAAATTGCGGTGGAAATTCGAAAGTAAGCCACAAATAACGCTTGTCTCCGATCTGTTTTCTAATTTCCTCTTTTCCATCCAGAAAATCCAGATTTTGTGGCAATTTTCCGGGTTCTGAGAAAAGACTGCTTGAAAGTCCTGTGATTTCTATGAATTTATGGCGGTAAATACTTTTAATATCTTCAATCGCTTTGTTGCGGATAGACTGCTCCCTGAACATCTGCTCATATCCTTCAGGCTGATTATTGCTCAGATAGCTAAGCCCTTCCCTTACAAATAAAGGGTTTCCGTTGCTCGTTACCGTAATATAAGGAAGAAGTTTGTACACAAAATCCATATGCTCAAAAGCCGGATTTGAACAGAATACGCTTAAATATTTAGGGAAATTCTCGCTCGCATATCTGCTGACATCCACTCCGATGGTAATCTTTCTGTAATCTTCAGGTTTCCCCGGAAATCTTGCTACCGGAATTTTATTAAGCCTGTCGTCTACACTATAACAGGTATTTCCTACAAACATGACAGCCGTCTGTACTTTATTGATCCTTACATTTCCCACAGGGGTAAAAGGAATATTCAGCTGTTTGTCCGATTCTGATTTCACCGTAGAAGTCATCTGCTTACGGAAAAAGAATTCCGTATGTTCCAGCAATACTTCCGAAGAATCATAAGGCAGCGTAAAAGCCACCGCATGAGCCGGAATCGGATGGGTATAAATGGATGGTGTCAGAAGTTTGGCCAGTTTCTCCAGGATACGGGCGTTTACGGTCTGAATCTCGTTATTGGCTTTAAAGACTTCCGTACTGAATGCGTCTATCAGTAGTTTTACAAAAGGGTCCAGAGATTGCGGGCTTTTCAGTCCCCACACTTTGGTGGCGTTCTGAAGCATTCTTGCCTTTACAGATTCTTTGGAGTATATATTTTGATCTAAGTTCATAAATTTTTCTTGCAGTTAAAAACATTTAGTCAATAGACATCGGACTTAAAAATAATTCTGTAGAAAAGCTGAAACGCTCTCCCGTTGCCTCCATTTTTGCATTGATGGCAATTCTTACTTTCTTTTTGATTTCTGTGTGTTCTTTGGTATCGTAGCTGTGTTCTACAAATTGAATGTGGGCATCAACCTGCGCCTGTACGATCCGGGGTTCATACTCCTGAATCTGCCTTCTCAGGCTCTTAATGAAAACGCTTTCCCATACGGCACTGGTTACCCCATTGTCGAATTCCAGGTTCCAGACGTCGTTTCCATAGTTGTCATCATATCTATTCTCGCCTTTTTTGGTGGTGATCAGCAGCATGATATTGTGCGCAATGCTTTCGCCCATGTCGCAGATATCAATGCTTCCGCCTTCTGTCATGAGTGTTGAAGGTACAAAAGGCATTCTGTAATTTGGTGTATCCATAGTCAGCTTCTTATTTTTACTTCATGGTCTAGTTTACTTAAAAAGAGCTACCAAAATACACATTTTCATGAAATAAATCGGAAAATACCTCAAAAAATATCGCATATAATAAAGGCTTCCGGGTTTTTACGGAAGCCTTAAATAGGGTTTATACGGTTAAAATTTATGATTGATCTGCCGTCTTTTTTCTGTTAATGAAATAATAGACCGGAAGTCCTAGCAGGACCATTACAAATCCGGGCCAGGTATATTGTTGTTTGTAGATCAGAAGCAGTACACAGAAGCCTGTTCCGATCAGAAGATAGATAATTGGAGTTACAGGATACAGCCATGTTTTATAAGGTCTTTCAAGTTCCGGTTTTTTAAATCTTAAATAAATAACCCCGAAAACGGTAATCATGTAGAATAAAACGATCACAAAAGAGATCATGTCCAAAAGATTTCCGTACTGTCCGCTCAGGCATAATATGGAAGCCCATATTCCCTGCATCCATAAAGCATTTTCAGGAACTTCATTTTTATTATTCTTTTCAGCGGAGTTGAAGAACATTCCGTCTTTGGCCATGGTTTGAAATACTCTTGCACCTGCCAGAATCAGTCCGTTGTTACATCCGAACGTAGATACCATTACAAGAACGGCAATAATAACAGTCCCCGCACTTCCGAAAATATTCTGAGATGCGGCTACAGCTACCCTGTCGTTGGTAGCAAAGGCGATACCGTCCCTGCCCAAAGCATTTAAGTAAACATAATTAACTGCTATATAAAGGATCATCACAGCAGAAGTTCCGTAGATCATTGATTTCACAATATTCTTTTTCGGATTTTCCACTTCTCCGGAAACAAAAGTTACGCTTTCCCAGGCTACAGAACTGAACACAGAACCTACCATTGCCGCTGCAATTCCTCCAAGCAAAGTCATTCCCCCGATAGGCTCCCAGCCTTCTTTAAGGAAATTACCGCTGATATCTTTTTTAAGGTTATTAAATGAATCTGAGCCTAAACTGAAATTCTCAGCCATATGCGAAAAGTCCACCAAGATGAACCCAGCCGCAATCAAGCCTACTAAAGCAATGATTTTTGAACCTGTAAAAACATTCTGAAGCAGTTTTCCGCTCTCAACACCACGTGTATTAATATAAGTCAGTAAAAGAATAACGGCTATTGCCAGGATCTGTATCCAGGTGATTTTAAATTCTCCACTCTGAAAAAGAGGCGCCGCATCATTCAGCGAAGGAACAAGATAAGCTGTAAATTTACCGAAAGCCATCGCCACAGCAGCAATAGTTCCTGTCTGAATCACTGTAAATAAGCCCCAACCGTAAAGGAATCCCATCTTTTTACCAAAAATCTCTTTAAGATAGGTGTATTGTCCGCCTGCCTTTGGAAACAGAGCCGAAAGTTCTCCGTAACTGATGGCTGCAGCTACCGTCATCACTCCGGTGATCACCCACACTACAATCAGCCAGTAACCTGATCCCAGGTTCCGCATCATATCAGCACTTACAATAAAGATCCCACTTCCGATCATAGAGCCCATTACCAACATAATGGCGTCCCAAAGTTTCAGTTTTTTTTGCATAGTCAAGTATAGGCGTCAAATATAATCAAATCTGTCTTTCGTTTTGGAATTTGTTTAAAATTTACTGCACCACCTGTTTTTTATCAACCTTTTCTCAATTTAATATTCAATTTTAATTAGTACTTTTGAAAAAAATATTAAAAATGAAATTCAAGGCTATATTATTTGCAGCAGCGGTGAGTGTTTCCACTTTAGCTTTTGCACAAGAGACATCACAGAAAAAATTCGGACCACCGGAAGGTAATGCTATTGTAGGTGATGCTTATGGAGCTGGAGTTGTTTCGACGTCCGAGTCTAAAGCCATTACCGTAGATAAATTAAGCAAGAAGCTTAAAAAAGATAACAAAAAAGTGGAAGGTGTAGCAGTGAAAGGAAAAGTAACTGATGTATGCGAGAAAAAAGGATGCTGGCTAACGATTCAGACTGAAGATAATTCTCAGTTTTTCGTGAAAATGAAAGATTATGCATTCTTCGTACCTACTGCCTTAAAAGGTAAAACTGTGGTTCTTGAAGGAACAGCAGAAAGAAAAGTAACTTCTATAGACGAACAGAAACACTACGCTGAGGATGCTAAAAAACCTCAGGCTGAAATTGACGCTATCAAAACTCCTAAAGAAGAGATCAGATTTGTAGCCAATGGAATCAAAGTGGTAAACTAGTTTTGGTCTATCATAAAACAACGTCCTCAGAAAATAGTATTTCTGAGGACGTTTTATTTTAAGCACAATGATAGTCTAGTCTTCTATTGTAAATTCTGCCACAGCATCCAGTTTCGGATATTTAGTCGGTGCTACAAACTTCTTTCCTGTACAGTCTATTTCTATCCAGCCTTTTCTTTTCTTCACGTCGCCCACTTCCATGACAAAAGGTACAAAAGATATCTCATCCTTTCCTTCTTCTATCACCTCCCGGTACTGAACCGCAACATCCAGAATGCATTCATGATCCGTATTCAGTTTGACATTCCTGTAAATAATGTCGTAATGGGTTTCCTGATTTTCCGGAATTTCAAGGTATTTTTCCCAGCCTTCAATATCAGAGTTCAATTCACTGATTGCTTTTAATGCATAATATAAAGCTACTGTATAATATTTTCGGGTTCCCTTCCTTGGATAATCATCTGCGAAATGTCCTCCTTCAAATAATATTGTAGGCATTCCAGCTTTAATAAAATTGTCTCCGGTAGAAGTCGGATAAAACTCATCAGAATATCTTCCGATTTGATTCGGGATTAATTCTTTTAAATGATCATAAATCTGTCCTATAACCGCCATGCATTTTTTTCTGTTCTCCGTCACGGTACGTTCTATATTTTCCGAAGGTGCCAGAAAAGAAAGTGTAGCAGGATGTATCCCGTCCGTTGTGAAAATCGTTCTTTGCTCGTGAAGATTTAAGGCATAATCATAAGTATTGGAAGCAGCAGCTTTTTTAAGGTATTTAATCTCCGTGCTAGACTCATTGTGAAAGTCACGGTTCAGATCAATATCTGCAGCATTCAGCCTCGTCCATTTTTCAGATCCGTCAGGGTTTAGCATAAAAATAAAATCCAGTCTGATTTTACTGAAAAGATCTTCCTTCATTTCCGGAGCCTTATCTAAAGTTTCCAGGAGATCCAACATTGCGTGAGTAGCGTTGGATTCATTTCCGTGCATTTGAGACCAGGCCATAACTTTAATAGTTCCGGTTCCGATGCTTAGCTGATAAATAGGTTTATCTAAATACGATCTTCCAATCTCCTGAATGTAACCGCTGAGATTGTTCTGTAGGTAGGAAAATAATTTTTCAGGGGAAATATAGCGATTTAAGAAATTAGGGTTTGGAAAATAGATCTGTTCAAAATTCATTATAAATAATTTACAAGAGTCAAATTTAATGATTTTTAGGCAAAAAATATTAGTTAACATTTGTAATTTAATCAAACAACGCCTACTGTCATTTTGTCTGTGGATAAAATTGTTAATTGAATATAATATAAACAGCATATCGCAAATTACTACAATTCAATACTTTACACTGTTTATATCAATCATATTTAAAACATTGCTTTAAGTACAGAAAAGCCTGTTAATCAGCAAATAGGCATAATATTACTAAACAAGATTAATGTGGAAAACTTAGTCAGTTACAAATATATACAAATGTAAATCGTTGTTTTTTTGCCATTATATGTGAAATTCAATCAAAATCTAGCTTTGATGTATACTCTGCTACTGGCATCAAAAAAGAAGAACGTATTAATAGACCTAATTTTAAGATAATTAGCTGTAAAACACTTATAATTAATGATTTATACGTGTTATTTACGTTTGTATACAGCAAATAAAGGTATTTTATCACTCACCAATACCTTATTTCGTGCTAATATGCAGTAATTTATGAGTTTACATTTGAAAACATTAATAATCAGCCATTTAACATCTAATTAATGGTTAAATAGACATTATGAGAGCCATACCAAAGCAGAATGTTTAAAAGGTAACTAGTTCTAAAAATTGATCATATTAAATTGGTGTTTACTTTGTTAAATAGATATATAAAAGAATAATCAATACTATAAACACCTGAATATAAGCCAGTTACTACTATTTACATCTGTATATTCATAAAAAAAATCATAGTTTACTTATGTAATTTGGTTATGTAAATTTTATTATTTACATTTGTAACACAATTGACAACTTATTTTTATGAGTTTAAACGAAAGAATTTCCCAAGTTATTGAGTATTCCAATCTCAGCCCTTCCGAGTTTGCGGATGCGATTGATGTGCAGCGTTCTTCTATTTCCCATATTACTTCGGGAAGAAACAAACCATCTCTTGAATTCATCATTAAGATCAAATCCAGTTTCCCGGAGATTCTTTGGGATTGGTTGGTCAATGGAGAAGGAGAAATGCTGAAATCAGAATTACCGGAAGTAGACCCGTCAACTGAAGAAAAAGCTGATGACGGTAGAGGAAAACCTACTCCGCTCCCCGACCTTTTTACCATGATGAAAGATAATGAAGACTTCGGAGCTGAAGAGGAAATTGAGGCCGTAAAAGAGAGCCCACGAGAATCGTTTATACCACCCCCATATAAGACTCAGGAAAATATATCAGATTCTCAGCGATTAGAAAATCCCAATGAGCAAATCATTAATCAAGTTATTGGAAATCAATCTAATAAGATAAAGAGAATTGTTCTGTTCTATGAAAACGGAAAATTTGAGAGTTTCGAGCCCTAAAAAAACCTGGCCAAAGAAATTAGCCAGGATAAAAAATATTTGAAGAAGAAAACTAAAGCTATTGCTTTAATAGTTTTGTCATTTTTGTAAGTCCGCCTTCATTCTTTATTTTCAGAATGTAGTTTCCTTTCGGTAAATCTGAAACATTGTATTCTTCCGAACCCTGTAATGTTCTTATCAGCTTTCCGGAAGCATCTATAATTTCTACACTGCTTATTTTAAGCTTTTCAGGATTATTAATTCTGAAATTATCTTTTGCCGGATTAGGATAAACCTGAACCCTGTTATCATACTGCATCGTCTCCTGTGTACCCAGTGTGGTCGCAGTAAATGTAATAACGAAAGGCATGTCCAACGGAACATCCGGAGCTGTTGCAGGGTTTCCTAAATCTGTAATAGGCACCCAGGTGCTCAAAACAGCATCAAACTGTTTCGCATTAAATGTGGGAAGTCCTCTGCTTCCTACAATCGTAACAGGCGGTAAAAAGCCAGCACTCGCAGTCACTACATTTTGCAGCTGATATTTTATCCAATAGGTTCCTGCCGCTAAAGTTTTAGGAGTACTTGCTGTAACTTTCCATATCTTTCTTGCAGTACCAGGTGCCGTAACAAGCGGTACCGTAGTATTTCCTGTTCTGTACATAGTAGCATCTGCCCCAACACTGAATCTATTGGTGGTATCGTCACCATATACACTTACAGCACCTGCTATTGAAGGATCTGAGCTGAATATATTTACCCTCACCGTATTAAAAGGAGCAGTAGTTCCTGCATAATTGGTCTGATAGGCAAAAAAATCAATGGTAGAGATCTGCCATGAAGATCCGGCGGGAACTGTAAAGTCGTCAGCAATAAAAAAGCTTGCTGTTGCCGAACTGAAAGTTCCTCCCAATCCCAAACTGGTATTAGATTCTGTCGTATTTCCTGTGTTATTCTGAAGTTCAGACCATGTATATCCGGCAGGTGCCGCAGTCCCGCCACTAGAAGTAGCGCCCGTACTTAAACCACCATTGCTGAAGGTTTGTGCGAAGATAAAGTTAGTTGCTATAATGGCAACAACGAGTAATGTTTTTTTCATATATTAGTTTTTTATGGTTTAATCAAATATAGAAAATTATAGTTAAATAAACAATAAAAAGTTAATAATTTTAAAACAAACATAACATAAAGTTAATTTTATAAAATTATCAATAATAGAGTGAAACTATTGAAATGAATAACAAACAGTACTTTTTCCTATAAATTCATCCAACAAAAAAAAGACCTGCATTACTGCAGGTCCGGTATATTTATAAAAGGATATTCTTATTTTCTCCTTCTTTCAAGTTCTTTTTTGATCAGCCCAAGTTCTCTCCCCGTTTGGCCGGCTACAGAAGTGTTTTCTCTTGCTCTTCTGGTAAGATAAGGAACAACATCCTTAACAGGTCCATAAGGCAGATATTTAGCCACATTATAGCCTTTATCCGACAGATAAAATGAAATGTTATCACTCATCCCGTAAAGCTGTCCAAAATAGATGTGTGGATTGCCATTTTCAAGAGATTTAGCTTTCATTTTATCCATGATCAGTTCGGATGAAATCTCATTATGGGTACCGAAAAATGCCGATACTTTGTCCAGATGATTCATCACGAAATCTATTCCGGCATTATAGTTTTTGTCTGAAGCTTCCTTAGTGGGCTGGATCGGATCTGCATAGCCTTTTTCAGCAGCTCTTGCTCTTTCCTTTTCCATATAGGCTCCACGTACAATCTTATACCCGATAAAGTAATTTTTTTCTCTGGCTCTCTGAAGGTTTCCCTCCATATATTCCAGTCTTCCGGTTCTGTACATCTGGATGGTATTCCAA
The DNA here is from genome assembly GCF_900128945.1 of Chryseobacterium sp. OV279. Lineage (GTDB taxonomy): Bacteria > Bacteroidota > Bacteroidia > Flavobacteriales > Weeksellaceae > Chryseobacterium. The sequence goes on from NZ_FQUD01000003.1 coordinate 830,212, forward strand.
ACGATGGGCTTTTCCTGGTTGTATTTTTCCATCATCTCTTCACATAGATGATCTGCCGCATCCTGCATCCAGGTTTCTTCGGCATCTACCATTACTTTTTTGTCATGTTCATGGCAAAGACTGCATATTTCATCAAATCTTTTGACCACTCTCGCCCATTCTTCTTTCTGACTTGACGTCAATTCTGAACCATTTCCTACTGCTTCGTACAGATCAATTCTTCCAAAAGCCGTTGGTTTAAATACAATAAAAGGGATCGCAGGATTTCCTACAGAAAATCTGATGATATCTTTAATCTCTTTGCATACCGCATCGAAAGTTTCTTCATCTTCTTTACCTTCAATAGAATAATCGAAAATACTTCCCACTCCTCTTTTGAAAAGCTGTTTCACCACCTTCATACTTTCTTCACGCGTTTCCCCTCCGCAGAACTGTTCAAACAAAGTGCTTTTCACAATTCCGGTCACGAAAGGAAAATTGTTGTGTACCGTAAAATTAAGGACAGAAGTTCCAAGGCTGGTAAGAGCAGGCTGTTCAATCATCTTAAACATCCAGTACGCCTTTCTCAATTGTGCATCAGACTTGTCTGCAAATGCAACTTTAGTATCGTTAAAAATGGGCATTCCTTTTTATTAAATTTAGTTTTGCAAAGGTAATAATAACCTCAGTTTATTTAAAGAAAATTTTCTATAATTTGCTCTCAATTCCGTTCAGCAGCATTGCGATAATTCCGACAAAAACCCAGAACCTTAATATATTGAGTGTAAAGAATTTACTCCTTCTGGATGAATCCAGCAACAGATAAATGCACAGGATCATTACAAACAGTCCTCCCGTAAAATAGTAGGCCATAAAACCTGAGATCCCTGTTTTGGCAATAAGTTTCATAGAAACAGCCATTGTAACGACCAATAAAGAAATAATGATAATCTGAGTATTTCTGGTTTTAAAATAGTTCGGAATCGTTATGTATCCAAATGCTTTGTCCACACTTTTGGTCAGCATATCCTTCACAATATCTATGCATAAAAGAATCAGGAACAGAAAAATAGCCATCAGCACCACCTTCTTGGAAAAGGTTTCATAATAGACCATCATTCCGAAAAAAGGATACAGTGTGAGACTTACAAAAGTGAGGTTGTTGATGATTAAAATCCTGCTCAGTTTATGGCTGTAAAACCACATAAAAAACTGATAGACCAGGAAGAATGCAAAAACTTTATGGGAAATCATCCATGCGACACCAAGGGATATCGCTGTCAAAACAAGATAAGCGTATAAAAAATATTTCTGTTTGATGAAGCTTTGAATTCTGGTCCGGAAAGGTTTTACCACATGATCTTTTTCCAGATCGTAAAACTGATTGATAATTCCGCCAGCCAGAATGGTTATAACCGTACAGAAGATAATACCGTGAACTTTAAAATCGAAGACGAATTTTCTGAAAGTTTCATCCTGATTAAAAAGGAAAAAGGTAGAAACATACAGGGCAAAAGTAAGCAGTATTGCTACAAAAAACCTTGCACCGATCAGAAAGCCCACGAATTGTGAAAATCTGTAAAATATAGATTTTGATACATAATTTTTAGATTGGAAAGTTTCTTTTTCAGAATTCATTCCAACCTAATTAAAATCTGTAGATCACTTCTTTCTGGAAGCCGTCAAGCATTTTTTCTGCTTTCGCATAGTCTTTGGTAAAGCCCAGGATATATCCGCCGCCGCCGCTTCCGCAGAGTTTCAGATAATAGGCATTAGAGTCCAGTCCTTTTTTCCAGATGTTGAAAATACTTTCAGGAATCATAGGACGGAAATGTTCATACGCCCAGTGAGAAAGCTTTTTCAGGTTTCTGAAGAAAGGATTCATATCTTTTTTAAGGAATGATTCTATGCAGGCATTGTTGTAACGGATAAACTCTTCTTTTAATGTCTTACGGAAACCTTCCGTTTTCATTTTTTCAAAGAAGATCTGGATCATTGGTCCGGTTTCGCCCGTTATACCGCTATCGATTAAGAATATGGCACCTTTTCCTTCCTCACCTTCCGGAATGGAAACCCGGTCCAGGTTTTCTTTATTTTCGATAAGGATTGGCAGGTTCATATAACAGATCAATGGATCCATTCCAGAACTTTTACCATGGAAATAGCTTTCCATTTCCCCGAAAACGGTTTTTAATTTCTTCAGATTATCTTTTGAGATTTGCTCCGGATCCAGTTTGTTCAGCGCATACTTTTCAAAAATAGCTGCTACTAAAGCTCCTGAACTTCCCACACCATATCCCTGAGGGATGTTAGAATCGAAGAAAAGTCCGGATGTAATATCGTTTTTCAAGCGTTCAATATCCAACTGAAAATCATCAGAAAGATCAAGCGCTGCAAGAAAGTCAGAGTATTTCTGCAGATGTCTGTTGGATTTAAGTTCAAATTCAGAACTCAAATCTGAGAATTTAAGGGTTCCCTTGTAGAAACTGTAAGGTACTACAAGCCCCTGGGAGTCTTCAATCATCCCATATTCTCCGAACAGAATTATTTTTGCATAAAATAGAGGGTTCGTCATTTTGACAATAAATCTTTTTACAAAGTTAAAATTATTCCGCTGAATATAAGCAAAACCCACGCCGAATTCCAATTTATTTATGTATAAAAAAAAGTTTTTAGCTTCAATACAGCAAAAAAGCCTGAAATAATCAGGCTTTTTTTATTAAGATTGCAAGATGGAAAAAGGATGATGGAAGCTATATTGGTTTTATCATCTCTGATCATTAACATCATTTGAAATGGTCAAAATACTATTTACTTTTTCAATTTTTATTCTCCATAATTTCCCTTCAAACATCGTACTTCCTTACTTTTCTTAATGTTTAATCAGTTTTTTATTCACCGTTTGTTTATCCGTTTCCACAGTTACAATATAATTCCCTGTCTGGATCGAGGAAATATTAACTTCCTGCTTATTCCCTTTTAATGAAGAAGCTGAAATGACCAGTCGTCCTGATTCATCATAAATTTTATATGATTTCAAAGCATCTTTAGATGAAATAACTATTATACTTTTAGCAGGATTCGGGTAAATACTTATGGTGTTATCGGTTTTAGTAACATCATCAACTCCCAAGACAGCACATGAAAAACCAGCTTTCCAGCCGTTTCCTGTAACGCCCGGATCAGATACAAACCTTACCGTAATAGCTCCTGAAGAATGGGTAGAAGTGAATGGGCCAGGTACTGTATTCCCTGTCAGATTATTTCCATTGGCAAACAAAGGAGAAGCTGTGGAAGGGCCATTATACACATACATAAAATCATAATCCTGTTCCAGTGCAAATTCTGTAAAGCTCATTGTAAGGGCTCCGGAAGCCGGATAAAATGTTTTAACGATGGTTTCATTATTTCCATAGCCTGCAGTCTGGCCACCGGTATCTGTAAACAGAGCACCTGCACACCATGCAGCATCTGTAAGGAATACCTGTGTTCTCTGAAAAGCATTGGATGCAGAACAGGTTGTGCCAACAGACAGATTATAATAAGTTGCGGGTTGCAGATTGTTGAAATTGAGCGCCTGAGATGTGGTATTTCCAGATTCTACAAGTGTTCCATCCATTTTGTTAAGTTTATATTTCCATGTCGTCGAAACAGCATCAGTAAATGCTGCATTGGCTGAAACCTGGGTAATATTTGAAATATTCATTTGGGTAATCGTCGTTCCACATGCCGTAGTACAATTGGTTCCCAGACAAGGCTTTGAATCAATAGTACTTCTGATTAAGGCTGCCGGCTGTGGTCCAAAACCATTACTAAAGCTTATTCCTACCCCTGCAACTAAGTGGCAGTAGCTCATGATGGTACCTTTAACCGTTGTGGAAGGAATTGGGCCTGTACAACCTTCACTGTAACCTGCCTGAGCTCCACATCCGTCAATCGCTGTATTATTCCCGTTCCATGCACAGGCATGCGTGTGAGGAGATCCTAAACTGTGCCCCATTTCGTGCGTCATCGCCTGAATAGTCCAGGAATATACCGGCACCTCAGAATAGGTCTGAGAAATTCCTGAATACGCGTGCTTGTAAGTTCCGCATAGAGAATTGATGTACGCCACACTGGTCGTAGCCGGAGCATTGATCAGGTGGGCAAGATCCCCGTTAAAGGTCTGTCTGTTATTTCTAAAGCTGGAAAGATTCGCATTGGGTGTTCCTGTGTAAGGATCCTGAGTGGTCCAGATATAGATTTCATTCAATGCTACTCTGATCTCATCATTGCTATAAAGTGCAGCAATATTGTTATGAACAGCGGTAAGCCAGTTAGTCGTAGTGGCTACATCAGAGTTATTATTTTGATAAGGCTTGAAACATACCTCATAATAAATTCTCACACAGTTTTCCGTCATTGCTTTTTTATTTGAAGACGGATCATATGAGATATTTTTGGCCTGGTTTTCTTTGAGTTCATCTACACCGCATACGAAAGGATTAGCTCCTGTCAGTTTAGATTCGGAATAGCTTACAAAATCTTCTGAATTTTTTGCTTTTCCGAGGACTACATTCCCCAGCTCAGAAGTAGAAGCTACGCCTACGATATCATTATCGAAGAAACTAAAGGCAGCAACTGAGGTATGATCTCCTTTGATAATTCCGATGTAGTAAGCACCCGGCGTATAATTCACGATCTCCCCTTTGTTGGTAACCACTTTAAACTCATTGGTGAAAATCTGGTTTTTATAAAGTTCCACAGTGATCTGTTTGCCTCCATCGAAAGGAAAACTAATTTCAAGGTATTCGGGTTTTTCTTTGACCAGCTTCTTCAGTTCTGCAGATTTTACCGTGATGGCTGTAATGTCCGTCGCTGCTCTTTTGTATTCAGCAAACTTAGGAGAATTCTTATTAACCTCAAACAGATCATACTTTTGAAAAGTATTTTTCTCTGCATGGTATTCAGTAATTTTTTGCGCAATGGGTCTCAAGCTTTGCGAGAAACCAAAGGCAAAGCATCCTATCAGACATAAAAGTAGAATTTTTTTAATCATTTTTCATTGAATTAGATCTACAAATAAACAAAAAAAATCAATATTTAGTGAAAAATAAATAACAATTCGATTTGATTTTAAGATAAATCACAACAAATAAATAACGGTTTATAAATATCTTCATCGGAGACAATAGAATTATATTAACCAAACAGGAGCTGAATAATTACATTCAGCTCCTGTTTTTATCTTTGTTTGGAGATTTTCTGCTATTTTTTCACGGCACTATTGCCCACTCCTGTTGAGGAAATTTCAGCTTTTCCTGACTTTGTGGGAGATGTTTTATAGAACACCCTGTTATTGGATCCTTCCAGCTCTATACGGGAAACCTTATCTGCATAGACTGTATTGCCGGAACCGGATACTTCCAGCTTTCCAGTGTAACCGGTGATGGTAATTACATTATCCACTCCTTCTACTGATGCATTTCCTCCATCTGACGAATAAGTCTGCTTATTTCCCACACCATCAACCTCAATTTTTTTATCAGTCTGCACACTTTTACCATGAGCAGATTTGGTTTTGATTTTCGTTGTTGTCTGTGCACACGTCATATTGATTCCAACTAAAATAATACCCAGAGCCAGTGTTTTTTTCATAATTTTCATATTAATTTATTTTTCAAGTCTGATACAATTAAAATGCCAGCAATCTCCCTGATTCCATTTAACATATAAAAACATACATCTATTCTACAGTCTGGCAATTTATAAAACTTAACGGTTTTCTTTTATCCTCCATCACTGAATAAAAAAAGATGCCTTACACTTAAGACATCTTATATTTTTATTAAAACAAGCTTTAAAAATATCGCTGTTTTACAGGGTATCTCTCTCTTTCAACATATTCACTTTAAGAAAACGGATCAGGACGAGACCTGTCGCGAAAAATAAAGTCATGGAAAGCGCAGCAATACGCATATTATTGAAATGCTCGATCAATGTAGCAAAGATGAATGTTCCGATAATAATCGCTATTTTTTCCAATACATCATAGAAACTGAAATAGGTGGTATTTTCCATAGAGTCTTCCGGAAGAAGTTTTGAATAGGTAGATCTTGACATCGCCTGAAGTCCGCCCATTACCAATCCGACTACCGCTGCTACTCCATAGAACTGATATTCTACCGTAGGATTTTCCTTGTTCAGGAAGTAAGCCCAAAGACAGGCAACGATCCATAATACAATAGCGATCGAGATGACATTTCTATTTCCGATTTTTCTTGATAATCTGGAGAAAATAACAGCTCCGATAATGGCTTCGATCTGAATGACCAATAGCGTTCCGATTAGTTTATCCTGAGCCAGATTGATTTCACTTTTCCCAAATAAGGTCGCCATTAAGAAAATGGTCTGCATCCCTACACTGTAAAAGAAAAAACTGGAAAGGAAGAATTTAAGGTTTTTATCTTTAAACAATACACCCCCTACTTTGAACAGTTCATGGAAACTTTCCTTCGCAATGTCTTTGTAGAAGCTCATATTATCTTTCAAAACTTCAAAGAAACCTCCTTGCTCTTCATGCTTTTTAAAGATATTCTTATAGTTTAAAAGCACTAAATCTTTTGGAAGTTTTTCTTTCACATCCCCAAATTGCGGAAGATGCTTAAACGTGTATTGGGAGAACCCAAACCACCATGCGCCGGTCAACAGGAAGCTGATTCTTGTAAATAAAAGCTGCTGTGCCGCTCCTTTTGCAAAAACCTGGATCAGTACCAGACAGATCACCACCAGAACTACAGAACCTAAATATCCATACACATATCCTTTTGCAGAAAGTGCATCCTGCTTATCCCGGGTCGCAATATCCGGCAGAAAAGAGTTGTAAAACACCAGACTTCCCCAGAACCCGACACTCGCCGTAATACTGAAGAGGAGCCCCAGAAATACATTGTGCATCCCAGTAAACATAGCTAATCCCATACATGAGGTAGCCCCAAGATAACAGAAAAACTGCAGAAATGATTTCTTATTTCCAATCGTATCCGCCAGTGAAGACAGGAACGGAGAAAGCAACACTACGATAAAAAATGATATCGTAAGTGAATATCCGTATACCGCATCCGGCTGATATTCTTTCCCGAAAATCTTGATCATATGCCTTACAGGAACATCAATCCAGGATTTTGTTTCCTCCACGTACTCCTTTTTCTCGTAAGCTGTGGTGAGTATGGAATAATAAATAGGGAAAATAGTGGATGTAATCACCAGTGAATAAACAGAATTCGCCCAGTCGTATACGGCCCAGGCTTTCATAATCCGAGGATTATTTTTTATGTTTTGAGGTTGTTGATTCTCAATTTCAGACATTTCAAATAAATATTAGTAGCACAAAAATAGAAAAACCATTAAGAAATCGATAAGAATTTAGAAAAATTATCGATTCCTTAATGGCAAAATATTCTGTAAGAGAATTTTACATATTTTCAATCACGATAGCAGAAGCTCCTCCACCACCGTTACAGATAGCTGCAGCGCCGTATTTAGCATTATTTTGCTTCAATACATTGATCAGCGTCACGATGATTCTGGATCCTGAACTTCCCAGTGGATGTCCGATGGCTACTGCTCCTCCGTTTACGTTAACTTTTGATGCATCCAGTCCTAAGATTTTATTATTAGCAAGACCTACTACAGAGAATGCTTCGTTGAATTCAAAGAAATCGATATCTGAAATCTCTAAACCTGCTTTTTTAAGAGCAATTGGAAGCGCTTTTGCAGGGGCAGTTGTGAAGTTTTCAGGCTCCTGAGCTGCATCTGCGTAAGAAACGATTTTAGCTAAAGGCTTAAGTCCTAATTCTTCCATTTTTTCTTTAGATACAAGGATCAAAGCAGAAGCACCGTCATTTAAAGTAGATGCATTAGCTGCTGTCACTGTCCCGTTTTCTTTTTTGAATACTGTAGGAAGTGTAGGAAGTCTGTCAAAGTTTACTGCTTTGTACTCTTCATCTTCAGCAAAGATAACAGGCTCTCCTTTTCTCTGAGGAATCTCTACAGGAACTACTTCTTCCGTAAATTTCCCTTCGCTCCATGCTTTTGCTGATCTTTTATAAGACTCTATCGCAAAATTATCCTGATCTTCTCTTGAAATACCATAATCTACAGCACATTTCTCAGCACATACTCCCATATGAACTTTACCGTAAACATCTGTAAGGCCATCCAGTACCATTCCATCCTGCATTTTGATATCGCCTAATTTAGTAGCGATTCTAGCATTGTAGTAATGAGGAACTGAAGACATATTTTCCATACCTCCGGCAACGATCACTTCAGCATCACCTGCTTTAATAGCCTGTGCAGCCATAGTTACCGCTTTCATCCCTGAAGCACATACTTTATTTACTGTAGTAGAAGGCGTCTCAATAGACAGACCTGCACCCAATGCCACCTGACGGGCCGGCGCCTGCCCCTCTCCTGCCTGCAGCACATTTCCAATATAAATCTCCTGAACATTTTTCGGATCAAGATTGATTTTATCTAATGCTCCTTTTACAGCAGCAGATCCCAGCTTCGTAGCAGGAACCGTTGAAAGGCTTCCCATAAAACTCCCGATAGGTGTTCTTACTGCGGAAACAATGAATACTTCTTTCATGTGTATTATATTTTACTTTTTTAAACAAAATGCTGCCTTACGGCCTCATTATACTATTCTATTTTTTTACCTTTATGTAAACCACCTCGAATTGGTCTTTTTCAATTCTAGACTGTACTTTCAGTGAGTTGTCCTGCGTTTCTATAATCTGATTATTGAAAACATCTCCAATCTGCACCGGATCATTTTTGTCTGATTTCTCCAGAACTATCGCCTTGTAATTACAGTCATCTACAAAAACAAGCGTTGATTTGATATGATCTTTCCCATTATTGAAATATTCCGTCTGAATATTACCCTTAACAGTCATATGCCATATTTCTTCAGGATAGTTGGCCCGCAGAAACTTTCCATCTCTAATACTTTTACATTTGGCTGGCTGGTCCGGCTTATCAAATGTTGTAGACTGAGATTTAGCCTGCGAAAATACCACCATAAATAAAGCTGCTGCTCCTATTTTTAAATGCTTCATATCGATGTATGTTATATCTGTGTACGTTTATTTACTTTTTTACCGCCTATAGCGAAAACCATCAGGAAAGCTCCTAAAAACTCTACTGCCCATCCCCACTTCAGTTTTACAACTCCTGCAAAAGCTTCTCTCCAGGATTTAAATGGCAGAAAGCTGAAATATTCCAGAGACTGCATTTTGACGGCCACCAATGTGAAAGCAAATAGCAGAATCAGCAATACTCCAAAAAATCTTACCACTTTCGCATTGTTGTTCACAATCCCAAAAACGGCACATGCCGCAAAAATCCAGCAGGCAATGGCCAGATAATGATCTAGTTTCCAATAGTTCCAGTTTCCGATAATGGGAACATGTACAAGCGGCAGAAAACTGCCTGCCACTACTAAAATCAATCCTAATAACTGAATATTTTTCATATTTACTAAAGTGCCAAAATACAAAAAAAAACACACTTATAAACAGTGTGTTTTAAAAACGGATGATTGGCGTACAAACATTCGTTAGCATCAATAAAAATCAATTAAAAATATACTATTTACAATAAATATCGTTTTTTATTATGTAATTAAAAAATGATATTAACGAATTCTATACCGATCTGCACTCCATATTTATTCTTCAGAAGCGCACTGTCATTGAACACAGGCGTAAAATCTTTCTGAACAAATACTTTGAGACTGCCATAGCTGATTCCGAATTTCCCACCTATAATAAAATCATTCACGCCCTGCATTATTCTTTCTCTTTCTACAATTCTTCTGGAATTTTCGTTGGAATATTTAATGTAGTTCACACTTCCTATTTTCACGCCGCCATATACTCCCATTACCAGGCTCAGCTGCTTCTTTTTGTTATCAAGATATTCAACTCCGTTATACTCCACATATTTTGGATTCAATACAAATCTTAAATCTACCGGTACATAAAGATAGGTATTATTGAACTGGGTTTTCTTCAAATTACCACGGTCAAAATCATCTACGAACAGATTGTTGTCTTCCTGTTTGAAAACCTTTCCATATTTAGGAACATACTGGTCAAATCTCATTCCGAGGCCGACACGGTAAAATACAGGACTTTTAAAGCCTCCCACCTGACCTTCATATCTCAATGCCATTTGTGAAGAGTTGATAATCGTATTTCTCGTATCAGAATTCTTATCATAAAAATTAAATGGCTGATTTTTGGAAGTCAGGCCAGTTCCCATCATACTGACAGAAAGCTCCACTGTCTTTAAAGAATGCATCGGATTGGTCTTTCTCCTTTGTCCCAGTTTCATATTAAGCCCGTTAAGTCCCACCCACATTTCATTTTTATGAATGCTGTCCCGATCCATAAAGACTGCATTTTTAACCATTTCTTTTGTAGCAGACTGCAGTTCGCTTTGCTGAGCATCTACTTTTTCATTAATGGTTTGCTGGTATTTCGAAGCAATCTCAGTACGTTGTTTCTGCTTCTCTTCCGAAGTGATTTTTTTATCTTTAAAATCTTTATCGATCATATCGAGCTCTGCATTCATTTTGGATTTTTCCGAAACCACAATGCTGTCAATTTTCTTTGAATAGATTTTAATCTGCGGATTCACATTTTGTTTTTCCTGGGCGGCACCGTATGTAAAAGCCATTACAGCAGCCATTAAAATTAGTTTTGTTCTCATATTTATTTTTTTAATTTTTAGACAATATTTTACCTCTGTCCATACTTCAGGACAGTATTTTGATTTTATAAAAGTTTAAGATTTATTTAGATTCCAGGTAAACGGTCACTCCTAAAACGGTTACATTTCCTACATTTGGAACAACTTTATCGAACTTGAAAGCTCCCAGTTTCCGTTCATCCTTACTGGCTTTTTCCCTGGCTTTGTCAAATTCTCTTCCCAGAAGAAGTTCATCGGGATTGATATAATTCTGTTTTGACTTATTAACTTCCGCAATTACAGGAGCGTTGGATGGAGTAATATTTTCAACCTTCCCCGGATTAACGAAAATATTTTCCGGCTGCTTCAACGTATGAGTCTGTTCTTTATGCTGTGTAACCTGAGTCTCTGCTATTTTCTTTTCTTTTGTTGGAGGCAAGGCTTTATCAGAGGTATTTTTTCTGTGATCTTCACTGACTATTTTCACTTCATTCTTCTCAACCGGCGGGTCATTTGAAATAACAGATGGGTTTTCAAAATCAGTATTGATTGGATTGACTGTTTTTTCAATACCTTTTTTCACGGCATAATCCGTTTCCTTATAATCAAATTTCGTTTTATAATTGTTGAAATAAATAAACGTTCCAGCAGAGATGAACAACAATATCACGGCAGCATATTTCCACCACTGAAAAGACTGTTTTAATGGCGCATCAGAGTTCTCATCCAACTTCTGGTCCAGTCTGTCCCAAAGATCCTCAGAAGGGCTTCTTTCGAGCCTCTCGTAATCAGACTTTAACTGTTTCCGTATCTCTTTTTTCATTTTCTTTTGCTTTTAAAAATTCGGTAAGCCATTTTTTTGCTTTGCTCAGCTGGCTTTTACTGGTCCCTTCTGAAATATTCAGAATCTCTGCGATTTCCTGATGCTTTTTTTCTTCAAAGACATATAAATTGAAAATCAATCTGTATCCCGTTGGCATCTGTGAAAATATTTCCTCAATATTGATTTCCTCCAGTCGTTCATCCACATCTTCATCATAATAATCATCTGCGATTTCTATATCGGCATACAGGATATTCCTGCTCTTCCTGACAAAGCTTATGGAATCATTGACCACAATTTTCCTCAGCCAAAACGGAAAACTCTTCCAGTCTCTGCATTCATCCAGCTTGGTAAAGCATTTCATAAATGCGTTGATCAGGATATCCTCTGCATCATGGATATTATTCGTATAAGAATTTGATATGGCCAGCATTTTAGCTGAAAACATCTCATACAGAGCTTTCTGGGCCTTGCGGTCCTGCTTTTTAGCCATTACAAAATTCTTTTCGAGATGCTCCATGTATCGTTTTCTATCTATAAGACGGAATTTATTTTAAAAGGTTGCCTGAAAATAAAAAAAAATTGCACCTTTTTTCAAAAGTGCAATTTAATATTTTAAAAATCAGTCCGGTAGAATTAATGTTTCACTGAAGAAACTTCTTCCGGATTGTGTTTATGTCTGAATAAAATGGCGAAGAATATAGCCAGAACCAATGCATAGATGGCGAAAGACAACCATATGTTCTGCCAGTCTTTTACCATAACTACGGAAGAAAGCGTCCCATCAGCATTAACCGCTGAATTGAAGCTGTCTTTAAGAATCTGCAGGAATGTTGGATTATCCGGAGTCGTGTCAAGATAAGTGGTCAGGTCTGCAACGTTCGTAAATCTGTGGGTAAAAAACTTATCAATAGCCCAACCTGCGATGTAACTCCCGAAAAGAGCCCCAAAACCGTTGGTCATCATCATGAATAATCCCTGAGCAGATGAACGGATCTTTTTATCAGTAGTTGTTTCCACGAAAAGAGAACCTGAAATATTGAAGAAATCAAAAGCCATTCCGTAAACGATACATGAGAAGATAATCAGAGAAAGTCCGAATCCATCCGGAACTCCATAAGCAAAGAACCCAAATCTAAGTACCCACGCCAGCATCGACATCAGCATTACCTTTTTAATTCCGAATTTCTTCAGAAAGAAAGGAATCGCCAAAATAAATAAAGTCTCGGAAACCTGAGAAATAGACATTATAATCGTAGATCTCTGAACTACGAAAGAATCTGCATATTTTGGAAAATGAGAGAACTCACTTAAGAATACATCTCCGTAAGCATTCGTCAGCTGAAGGGCTGCTCCCAAAAGCATTGAAAACAGAAAGAATAAAGCCACTTTATAGCTTCCGAAAAGCTTAAATGCATTCAGTCCTAACTGTTCCGATAAAGGAGCGCTTTTATCGATTAGTTTCTGTGGCGGACATTTTGGTAAAGTCAGCGCATAGATTCCTAAGCATACAGCAATGGCTCCTCCAATATAGAATTGTCCTTCCGTAGCCTTGTTTCCAGTAAGATTGGTAATCCACATCGCTACGATGAACCCGATGGTTCCCCATACACGGATCGGCGGGAAATCTTTCACTACATCGAGGTTGCTGTTTTTCAGGATGGTGTAAGAAATGGAGTTCGCAAGAGCGATAGTCGGCATATAAAAGCACATCGCCAGAAGCATCAGCCAGAAAAAAGAATTAGGATCAGCGGAATGAGGCAGTATAAAAAGCACAACCCCATAAAGGATATGCAGTACCGAAAACATGCGTTCTGCATTCACCCAGCGGTCGGCAATAATTCCGGTGATGGTCGGCATAAAAATAGAAGCTATTCCCATTGTTCCGAAAACGGCTCCGAACTGGGTTCCGTCCCAGTGTTTTGTACCGAACCAAAAATTAGCCATCGTAATCAGCCATGCTCCCCAGACAAAAAACTGGAGAAAACTGAGGATGGTCAGTCGTAATTTTAAATTCATAGTTTAGTATAAAGTATCTCTTTTAGTCAATTTTCTTTTTCCTCCTTTTAATTTCTTCCTGAATTTCCAAAGCGGTGTCAAAGTCTTCTTCCTTTACGGCTTCATCCAGTAATTTTTGAAGTTCTTCCATCGATACGGCTTTCAGATTGTCTTCTGACTGTACCGTTTCTGAGAAAGGCTGTTCTTCTTTTGAAACATCTTCCAGTTCCAAAAGGATTCCTGCTTCATTCAGAACCTGCTGAGTGGTAAAAATAGGCGCGTCAAATCTTACGGCCATGGCCACCGCATCTGAGGTTCTTGCATCAAGGATCAGTTCTTCTTCGTTAGCTTTATTTTTGAAATTAATATTGGAAAAAAATACGCCGTCTACGATCTGGTAAATGATCACTGAAACCAATTCGTAATTGGCTGAAACTATAAATTTTGTGAATAAATCATGGGTAAGCGGACGAGGCGGATGGATGTCTTTTTCCAGTCCGAGAGAGATGGACTGAGCCTCGAAATTTCCTATGACAACAGGTAATTTTATATGTGTTTCTTCATGCTCCAGTAACAAAGCGTACGCCCCCGATTGTGTCTGGCTGTACGATATTCCGCGAATAATTAGCTGCTTATAATCCATAGCTACAAATATAGATTAATTTTTTATTGTGATTTCAGTTTTTTACGCAAAAATAAAAGCCCGGAAAAGCCCGAGCTTTTATTTTTTATGTGAATTGTAAATTGTGAATTACTTCGTGTCAATTTTAAAATTCACTATTGACTTGCGAAGCAAAATTCACTATTGACTTTTTTATCCTTTAATTGCTTTAATTTTCTCTGTTAATGCAGGAATAATCTGGAAAGCATCTCCTACTACCCCGTAATCTGCAGACTTGAAGAATGGTGCTTCAGCGTCGTTGTTGATTACTACAATAGTCTTAGAAGAGTTTACCCCAGCTAAGTGCTGGATAGCTCCGGAAATACCTATTGCAATATAAAGGTTAGGTGAAATCGCTTTACCTGTCTGTCCTACGTGCTCTGTGTGAGGTCTCCAACCGATATCAGAAACAGGCTTAGAACAAGCTGTAGCAGCTCCAAGAACGTTAGCCAGATCTTCAACCATTCCCCAGTTTTCAGGACCTTTCATCCCTCTACCTGCAGACACTACTACTTCTGCTTCTTTAAGGTCTAATTTACCTGAACTCTGCTCGTGAGAAATCACTTTAGTATCTTCATTCGCTACTGAAAGATTTTTAACTTCTTCAGAACCTGACACTCCGTTTTCTTTTACTCCGAAAGCATTTTGAGAAACAGTGATGATCACCCCGTTTCCTTCTGCTTTTGCATGCATGAACCCTTTTCCTGAGAAAGCTCTTCTTTTCACCTGGAACGGAGAAAGGCTTTCAGGAGCTTCCAAAACATTGGTAATTAAAGAATAGTTCTTCATTACCGCAAGCATTGGAGCGATAGAAGAAGCGTCTGTCGTGTGAGGGAAAACAATTGTGTTTCCGTCTGCCACTTCACTTACAGCCTGAGCAAATGCTTTAGCTGAAAAGCTTTTAAGACCTTCATCTTTGATATTGATTACGTTTGATGCTCCATATTTATACAATAAATCTGAAGAATCTGTAGGGTTTACAGAGATTGCTGTCACCGTGTCTCCTGCCTGGTCTGCAACCGCTTTAGCATAAGAAACTGCTTCAAAAGCTGCTTTTTTGTAAACTCCGTTTATATTTTCTGCGTATACGAATACTGCCATTTTTTTAAAATTTAAAGATTAAAAAATTAAGGATTAAAAGATTAGATTACCTTCGCTTCTTCGTGAAGTAATCTTACCAATTCATCAAGATTGTCAGGAGAAACCATTTTCACAGCCGCTCTTGGTGGAACGCTGTCATAAGATACTCCCTGAACTTTCACTTCAGAAGAAGTTGGCTCTGTAACCTGTAAAGGCTTCGTTCTTGCAGACATAATCCCTCTCATGTTCGGAATGATAAGGTCTTTTTCGTCTACCAATCCTTTTTGTCCTGCGATCACGGCAGGCAATTTTACTGATATAGTTTCTTTTCCACCTTCAATTTCTCTTACTGCAGTCGCTTCGCTTCCGTTTACATCTAATCCTACAGATGCATTTACGAATGGCTGATTCAATAACTGAGCTACCATTCCCGGAACAGATCCTCCATTGTAGTCAATAGATTCTTTTCCGCAAAGGATAAGATCATATCCTCCGTTCTGAGCTACAGCAGCAATTTCTTTCGCTGTAGAATAGCTGTCTTTAGGATCAAGGTTTACTCTTACTGCATCATTGGCACCAATAGCTAATGCTTTTCTGATTACCGGTTCTGTAGCAGCATCTCCTACGTTGATCACTGTTACAGTTGCACCCTGAGATTCCTGAAGTTTAACCGCTTTTGTCAATGCAAATTCATCTAAAGGATTGATTACCCACTGAATTCCATTTTTGTCGAAAGCAGACTTATCTGCCGTAAAGTTAATCTTGGAAGTAGTATCTGGAACACTACTGATACAAACTAATATTTTCATGTGTACTATTTTATTTTTTCCCATTAATGCATAAAAAACCTTACTGTTTTATGCTGAGATTTTGTTATATTTTACTTTTGCTAATATAATTAAAAAATATATTATGCATGCATAATACTTATTTTTTTACTATTCAATACATTAAATGCTTTTACTAGGCTGGTTTTGTTGCTCTAAACTCTATCTTGCTGGGCAATACGCGCGGATTCATTCTTAAAATATCGAGCACCAGATTCCCCATATCTTCGGGCTGTATCTTCCAGTTATCTTTTTCAGAAGGAACGTTGCCGTTAAAATTAGTGGCTACAGATCCGGGCATAATAACGGTAGATTTGATATTGTATTTTCTGAGATCAATCATCGCCGCCTGAGTAAATCCTACAACTCCGAATTTTGAAGCATTATAGCCTGTTCCGTTTTCAAAGAAGTTGGCTCCTGCCAGACTTGATACTGTAATATAATACCCTTCTGTTTTTTTCAATGCTTCTACGGAAGCTTTTAATGTATAGAAAGCCCCGGTCAGATTGGTCTCTATCATATCATTCCATTCTTCGGCTGTCAACTCATCTACAGGTTTGAAGATTCCTAAGCCTGCATTCGCAATGACAAAATCCAGTCTTCCGAATTTTGCGAGAGTATATTTTACGGCTTCTTCTTCACTTTCGAGACTTCTTACATCCGAAACCACCCCAAGGACATTTTCAGAATACTTTCTGAGCTCCTCTTCCGCTTTCTCTACATCATCTCTTTTACGCCCTGAAAACGCGACTGAGATCCCGTTTTCCAACAGTATCTTTGCTATTCCGAAACCTATTCCTTTGGTTCCTCCGGTTATATAAGCTACTTTTTGATCTGACATATTTTTGAATTTTAATGCTCTAAAATAACAAAAACGCTCCAATTGAAGCGTTTTATATCTACTAAGATTTATCAGTATTCTATTTTTTAATGAATTTTTTAGACCATGTATTTCCTTTGGTTTCAATACTAAGAATATAAGTTCCCGGACTAAGATTCCTTACGTCAATTTTATGATGATCAAATTTGGCGTGCATTTTTCTTCCTGCCATATCAACAATTTCAGCTTTTATAATCTGTGATTTCGATTCTACCGTAATAAAATCAGTCGCAGGATTAGGATAAATTGAAATATTATTTTCTTCTACAATAGCTTCTTTTGTACCTAACACCGTATTATTCGTAGCAGTCAGTGCATAGTTGTCAAAAGAAGTGATATGAGCCACTGTGTTTCCCGCATTAACCACTGAAACGAAATCCATTTCAAAAGGATCTACCCCAGCCGCAGCTGGTACATAGTTTGCGGCAGGGCTGTAAAGCATTCCTCCGGGACCTGTCCATACCACTGTTCCTGTCGTTTTATTAAATGTACATTTTAATGTAATCCATGTATTGGCAGGATAAGTATAGGTATTGGGCTCCAGATAAAAAAGGATGTTCCCTGTTACCCCTGTCGTCGTATTGGTATAATTTGCAATGCCTACCGTTCTTCGTGAAGCATAATCATAGCCAGCGCCAAGCAGGGTTTTATGAGTTGTTCCGTCATACACTAAAACCGTTGCTCTACCTGCACCACCTGTAGCACTTCCCGTGTATAAATTAAATTCCAGCTTAAGGATATCATTTCCTGCCGTTCTTGCGGCCCACGCTGCCCCCAGTCCTTTCTTCCACATATACTTTGTTCCGGCCGCCGTTGCGCTTCCGGTAAGCTGCAAAGATTTGTCGTGAGCGGCATCTATGTTTACAATCTGTGCTTCTGAATTAGATCCGTTTGCAAAATCAGTATAAAATCCGCCTTGCCCGGGGTCAGTCGCGGTGATATCTGTACCCACATTCCCTATAATATAGGAATTAAAATGATCGCTTTCTAAGGTCTGGGCATTCAATGTCTGGCATAAAACCAATAAAAGCGCATTAATTGATAAAACTTTTCTCATAACATATTTTTTAATTTGATATTATTATTTATCTCATTCATTTCTACGTATAAAATTCTTTTTCATCAATGTTGAGCAAAGCTATTCTGATAACAGTAAATAATCAATCCTTAAAAAACAGTATTTATTTCTACCTGATTTCAGGTACTTTTTAAAACAAAAAAAACGCTCCGAATGGAGCGTTTTACTGATACTAAGATTGATCAGAATTATTTTTTGATGAATTTCTCAGAAGTTTTGCCTTCTTTCGTTTCAAAGTTCAGGATATAAGTTCCCGGATTAAGATTCTTTACATCTACTTTATTTCCCTCAAGCTGAGCAGAAATTTTTCTTCCGGAAATATCATAGATCTCAAGATTGGTTATCTTTAAGTCTGTAAGGATATTTAAATAATCAGCAGTTGGGTTAGGTCCAATCGCTATAACGGAAGCTTTTTTAGTTTCAACATCAGAAGTTCCTAATGTAATTGAGTTAGATGCTGTTACTACATAATTATCAATTCCGAAAGTGGTTGGTCCTGCATTAATAGGCCCTGTTGCCGTAGCTCTTGTAGGAGAACTTAAGACTCTGAATCTGGCAGGATCAAGACCTGCTACGGTATCAGCTCCATCTACGGCCAATACAAGCGGTATTTCATTACCAATCTGATACGTAATTTCTCCCGATGTTTTATTATACGTGTATGCCAAAGTCACCCATGTATTAGCAGGATAGGTATTCGTTGTAATACCGGTTATATTATAAAATCCGCTTTGTCCCGGAACATCGAGATAGGCTAATCCATTAATTGTTTTAGTTTCAGAGTTATATCTGATACCCACGATACCATCCGTAACCCCAAATACGCCTACTCCTGAAGCGTGTTGATTGGTAGATGTTCCCGTAAAAATATCCACTTTCCCTTTAACGATATTATTACCCGGGGTTCTAGCTGCCCAGGCTGTAGCAAAACTGCCTTTATAAGCCGCTCTGGAAGAAAGCGCAGTTCCTTCATTACCCCCAATGATCTGAAGATATTTTCCGTGTGCTGCGTCACCCGTCACGATTTGATAGTCAGCTGCTGCTCCACCGGATAGATACATACTTCCCTGTCCCATCGACGCACCTGTTGTATTGGTTCCAACATTCCCATTGGTATAAGAATTATAATTGTCAAATTCCAGAACCTGCGCAGAAAAAGACACTGCGGAAAGTAATGTCAAACTCAATAGTAGATTTCTTTTCATGATATTTTTTTTATTTTATTAATTATGCCGGTAAATATAGAACATTTACTCTAATTAAAAAAAATATCACTTAAAAACATTACTATATAACAATTTTTTAATTAAAAAATATAAAATCTGTCATTTTAATGATTTTAAAGCAAATTCAATATTAAAATTATATTTCTACAAATCATTCATAACAAAAATATTTTAACTAAAGAATCAGTAAAAAGCAACAATATTCACCATACAGAGACAAATAAACCTTAAAGCAATGAAAACTACGATCATACAGAAATCAAGCTACTTTTTAATAAACTTTTCAGAAAAATTACCATTCTCTGTTTTTATATTAACCAAATAGAGCCCGGCAGTAAGGTTTCTTACATCCATTTTGTTATTTTCTGCTGTTGTTGGAATCTTTTTCCCCGCTGAATCATACAGCTGTATACTTTTTATTTTACAGGAAGAATTAATCTGAATAAAATCGGTGGCAGGATTAGGATATACTGATATACTGTTTTTATTGGCCGCTACATTGGCAGTTGATAGCATGGCTAGATTATACACCTTAAGATTGTCAAAATATGCCGTTCCTTCCGCATTATCATGTACAAAACGCAGCTGGTTGATCCCCATTGCCTCGGCGGCTGTACCGGAATATATTAAAATTCCATTGAGGAAATAGTTAATCCCTGTAGAAGTTCCTACCACCATAAGTCTGTACCACATATTCGGTGACCAAGTTGCAGCGGTGGACTCCATGACAGGAACCCCTGAAGACATTTTTAGTATTTTAACCGTTCCTGTGTTATCAAAATCCACTCTGACCACATATTTCTCGTCTGCGCTGCTCAATCCCTGGAAGCTGAAAATTGAGCCATTAAGCTGAGACATATTGATATCAAAAGAAACCGTAAAGCTGTTGTGAGAAAGCAGAATGGGTAGGTTATCAAATGCTCCGATAATGGGAATAGATTGAGTTCCGTATGTATTTTCTTTTACAATCTTCAGAGAATTTATTCCATCTGTTGCATTGTCTGTACAGATTAACTGGTTAAGAACATTGGGAGGCACATCTCCTGTTGGGGTACTGATCCAGGTTCCCTGCCCGTGGATATTTCCTATATAAAATCCATCCAAACTTTCAAAGGAAATCATCTGCTGCTGAGCGAAGGAAATTGCTGAAAATAAGCAGAGTGCGATAGAGTAAATTTTTTTCATGGTATTATTTTTAGGTTGAACTAAAAATAATCACATACATTAACTAAAAAAATATCATTTGATAGGGATATTATCATAAAAAAGCATAAAGCGCTCCGATGTTGGAACGCTTTATACAATATCTTTATAAAATATTAATTATTTAGAATAATTTTCGAAGAACAATGGAATACTTTCAATGCCTTTATAGAAATTGAACAATCCGTAATGTTCATTCGGAGAGTGAATTGCATCTGAATCAAGCCCAAAGCCCATCAACACGGACTTCGCTCCCAATACTTTTTCAAACATCGCTGTGATTGGAATACTTCCCCCACTTCTGTACGGAAGAACTTCTTTACCGAACGCAGTTTCCATAGCTTCTTTAGCCGCAAGAAATTCTTTGGTATCACTTGGCAATACGTAAGGCATACCTCCGTGGTGAGGAGTCACTTTTACTTTCACATTATCAGGAGCAATCTTTTCGAAATACTTCGTGAATTTTTCCGTGATCTCTTCCGGAGTCTGATAAGGAACCAGACGCATTGAAATCTTAGCCGAAGCTTTAGAAGGAATTACTGTTTTAGCTCCTTCTCCCGTATATCCTCCCCAAATACCATTACAGTCTAACGTAGGACGAATAGAGGTTCTTTCAAGCGTTGTATAGCTTTTTTCACCTTCCACTCCGCTCAGTCCGATAGATTTCTTGAACTCTTCAGGATTATCCTTCAGTTTATTCATATCCGCTCTTTCTGCATCTGATACTGTTTCTACATTGTCGTAGAATCCATCGATGGTAATATGTCCGTCTTCATCAATCAATTTAGCAATCATTCGGGAAAGTACGTGAATAGGGTTTGGAACCGCCCCTCCGTAAAGTCCTGAGTGAAGGTCTCTGTTGGGTCCTTCGATTTCAACTTCTACATAGCTTAATCCTCTTAAACCTGTTGTTACTGTAGGTTGTTCGTTGCTATAGATATGCGTATCTGAGATCAGAATACAGTCACAAGAAAGTTTTTCTTTATTCTCATTAACGAAGTCTCCAAGGCTCACAGAACCTACTTCTTCTTCACCCTCAAGGATAAATTTAACGTTACAAGGAAGTGTGTTCGTTTTCATCATCGCTTCAAACGCTTTCACATGCATGAAAAACTGTCCTTTGTCATCAGCAGAACCTCTTGCGAAAATCGCTCCTTCAGGGTGAAGTTCAGTTTTCTCAATATAAGGTTCGAAAGGTGGTTTTTTCCATAATTCCAACGGATCTGCAGGCTGTACGTCATAATGTCCGTATACCAATACCGTACGAAGGTTTTTATCTAATATTTTCTCTCCGAAAACGATCGGATAGCCTTTTGTCTCACATACTTCAACCTGATCTGCCCCTGCATTTCTAAGATGTTCTGCACACACGTCCGCACATTTCAATACATCATTTTTATAAGCCGGATCTGCAGAAATAGAAGGAATTCTCAGTAACTCAAATAATTCATCCACGAAACGCTGTTTGTTTTCGTTAATGTAATTTAATGTCTCTTGCATTTTAAAAATTTGTTTTGTTAAAAGTAAAAAAATTGGTCTGCAGCAGCAAACAAAAACAGATAATTTTCCGAAGAACTGTTATTATTCAGGCTCAGTTTCAAAACTTGGGGAGTAAAATAAATTTAATCAAACCTATCAGAGTCTGTTTAAGATTGATCTTATTTTTCTTAACCTTAATAAACTTTAGTTTATTTCTTAATTTAAACATTAAGGATTTAAGCAGCACGCTTACTGTTTGAATGAAGAAATCAATAAATTGATTTTTTTAAGTTTTTTAAGCACCCTATCTTTTAAGATCTTAATTTCTTAATGTTTATAATATTTTTTTGTTAGAAAAATAAATCTGATCACCTGCCACACTTAAGGGACAGATAAAGTCTTTTACCAAGTGATACAAAAGCTTATCTAATCCTTAAATTTTGAAATTGATTCATTAGAATCTGCACAAAAAATGTCCTGCATTTCGGCAGGACATTTTTATATCGTGTACTAGTAATTAGTGTTCAGCTTTCGGAGCTTTTGCGGCTTCAGCAGGCTTTACAGAAGCAGTACTGTCTGTTTTAGGAGCTACAGCCTCATGCTTTTCAGCAGGAGCCGCTTCTTTGTGTCCTGCAGCAGCTTCATGACCGTGTGCTTCACCTCCACCCTGAGCGTCGTCAGAATATCTCTCTACTCCTTCTTCCAGTTTCAGCGTATTCTTGTTTCCTCCTGCCTGGATCTTTTTACAGCTTACAGCTACCGTCGCAACAGCTAAACATATAATTAATTTTTTCATATGTAAAATTTATTTTTTAAAGGTCATATGGAATCGCATCATTTTAGCCGTTTATGATTATTTTAACAGCAAGCGATTTCATTCTTAAATTTTTAATTGCCCAAAATTAAGAAATCCTGCTTTTTGGGGCAACATTTTTATACTGATTTTAAAATAATTTTCCCTTTTTTGGATTGTGTAAAAATAAGATAGTCCTTTCCGCCATCTTTTAGCCCGTATTTCTTTTTAATATCTTCCGGTTTTAAAGGATAATTCTTTGAAATGATATTGAACTGCCCTTTCTTTCTAACCTGTTTAGATTCAATTACTTCCATTTCTATTTCTCTTCCCGGAAAATTATTAATCTTTTCGGATGCAGTGTAAATATGGGTGTTGGGATGAAGTTTTTTTAACCCAAACCTTTCTGAGATCAAATTAAAAATTCCTGCTTTTAAAATAGCATTATTGGGAATATAGATGAATTTTTCCGGTTCAGAATATATTGCCTGACTATTCTCTTCCTCGCCAAATGTAAAACTAAAGGCAGATTCTCCGCTTTCAAGATTGATGCAGTTCACTGTAATTCCTTCTTTCTGTTCATTGGAAAGGAAAATGACAACTTCTTTAACATCATTTTTTACCCCTATAATTTCGATCCTGAAAATGCCCGGAACCACTGAAATCAGATATTTCAGATCAATCAATGGAGACAGTTTTACGACTACCTGATCTGCCGTAGTGAGTAGTTTTTCTCTGATCTGAAGAATATCCGGCGAAAGGTCTTCCAAAAGAAATACCTTATTTTTATTCTGGTCTCTTCTCGCAGGATCCAGATAAATGACATCGAAATGTTCCTGATTGGTCTGTAAAAAGTCTTCCAGATTCTGATTGATGAATGTCGCTTTTCGTTCTAAAATGCCCCAGTTATGTTCCACAATGCTCAATAATTCCTGATTCTGCTCCACCAAAGTGATTTCCTCAAAATTTTTGGACAGATAATAAGCGTCAATTCCAAAGCCGCTGGTCAGATCAATAAATTTCTTTCCTTTAAGAATTTGGGATTTATAGTCAGCTGTTTTCTCTGAAGAGGACTGTTCCAGATTTAGCTGTGGTGGAAAAACAATTCCATCTTTCAGTAAAAACGGAAATTTCTTCCGGGCTGTTTGTTTTCCTTTGATCTGCTGAACGATTTCCGGCATGGAAACATCTGGAAATGGGGATTTTTTTAATAAGAGTGTATGCAGATCTGTATCTAGATTTGCATTGATATAATCTTGAATTTCTTTGTTGATTAATTTATTTTCCACAGATTTCGCCTAGAATTTTATTAATAAATAATTTAACACTAACTAAGAATGCTTCGACTCCGCTCAGCAGGACATCACGAATACAAGCTGCCCCTTAATTGGTTGTTGTGTGTTATATTACGCAAAGTTAAAACATCATATGTTTTTTTTATCTCTTATAAAAAATATAGTCCGTCAACAATGGATCAATACCATTCTGTTTCAGTAGTGAATTGAGCTGTCCTCTGTGATAGGTGGAATGATTGATGGCGTGGAACAGCATTTCAAAAATACTGTTTTCAAACTTTGTTCCTTTTGAATTTTGATATGCTACCTTTTTATCAAGGTCAGATTTTTGAATAATATCAATACTTTTCTTTAAATTCTGATGATTGATTTCTTCCAGAGATTCAAAAGGATTGATCTGCCAGACTTCAAATGATTCTTCACCCAATATCCGTGAATTCCAGATCTGTTGGGCATTAAGCGTATGATTGATCAGACTGATCGTTTTTTCATCCACTTTTATGATGTTTTCAGAAATAACTTTAATCATTTCTCTGTTGAAATGATGGGTGTATTCAAATAGGTCGATCAGCTTTTCTTGCATTGCTTGGATATTATTTTTTTAACCACAGATAGCACGGGTTTCACAGATGTTTGCGTTTAATTTTTAAAAATTAAAAAGCTGCACTTGTATACAATAAAAGAACCGATGAAATTATTCAAACATTTCAGCCCAACGTACGGCTTTTATTTCCTTTTCGCTGTATAGATCTTGAATGGATCTTTTAACGTCCAGTTTGGGGTATAAATTAACTCCTATCAGCTTTATTTTCCCTTCTTCTACCCATTGCTGCTCCTGAACAGCCTGATCGTAGATTTTTTTCTGAATAACTCCCTGATTTAAAAGCACAAGATAACCACCAGCTTCTTCCATTTCAACAAACAAATCCCATGCTTTTTCTGCAATCTGACTGGTGACATCTTCTACATAATAACTTCCGTTCGATGCATCTTCAAATACGTTAATGATACTCTCGTAAGCTAAAACAATCTGCTGTTTAAAGGAGATTTCTTCTGAAATGTCCGTACTTCTGTTGACCAGATAATTACTGCTGAAAACAGCATCTGCTCCTCCAATCATGGCAGCAGCAAGTTCCAGTGTAGAACGGATCAGGTTATTTTCATTATCTGCAACCGCTTTATTTCTCAAAGACGTTTCAGCAAAAATATAGGGAATCTCATTTAAACCATACTCTTTGGAAAGTTGGTTAAAGACTATTTTAAAAGCTCTCAGTTTTGCCATTTCAAAGAAATAATTTCCTCCTACAGCTACTCTGAAAATCAGTTTATTTAAAATTTCAGGACCATAAATTTCAGTAAGTTCTTTTGTTTTTGACAAAGCAATTCCCAGTTGCTGGTAAATCGCTGCTCCTGCATTTTGGTGAAGTGAAATATCCACACAGATGTTCCTTTTGAAATCTTTGGCCAAAAGTTCTTTAGCCAGTTGGTCATCAATATTCCCTTCGTTTTCGTTAAAAACATCAATTAAAGAATAATACTGATCTTCTTCCTGCGGACTGATGTGGCCGGCCAGATCTTTATTATTAACAAAAAGCGTTTTCTGCTCAAGCGTTTCTACATTATGGTCTAAGATAAACGCAAATACATCCTCTTCCAGACTTTCATGATATCTGGCTACCAGATGAGTGTTTTCTTCCACTTTTGGCAGGTTGGCCAAAGGTTTCTGAACTTCACTGTAAAAAGGTTTCACCTCTATTCCTTCCAGATTTTCTTTTTTCAGGATAGAATAAATATCTTCTGTTTTAAGCTGTTTTTTAACTAAGGCTTCCCAGTTTGGAAGTATATCTGTATTGGACATTGGCTATTTGTTAATGGTCAATAGGTGAATGGTGAATTTTGCTTCGCAAGTCAATTATAAATCTATAAAATTGACAGCTGACAATTCACTATTGACATTATTATTATTTTATTTTGTGAATGGTAAATTTTTGCTCCGCAAGTCAATGGTGAATCTACAAAATTGACTATTCACTATTCACTATTGACATTATTATTATTTTATCTTGTGAATGGTGAATTTTTGCTCCGCAAGTCAATGGTAAATTTACAAAAATTGACGATTGACAATTCACTGCGAAGCAAATTGACTTTTTCACATTTCAAATTATTTTTTCGCCTCATTGGCACTATCTACTACCAGGATAAAGATTTCTTCATCCGGTTTTTTCATAAAATAGTTTTCTCTGGCGTATTTTTCTTTTTCCGATTTATTGTTCATCAGCTTTTTATAAAAGGTGTCGTTTTTTTCGTATTCCTTTTTATAGTATTCCAGCTGGTCTTCATATCGGCTGATTTCGCCGTTCAGTTCATTAATAACAAGGAAAGATGTTTTATCAAAGAATATCATCCAGACCAGAAACATACAGATGGTAATGGTGTATTTATTCAGGACATATTTCTGAATAACTTTCAATGTTTCAGACTTCGGCTGGATGTCTTTAATAAGTTTGTTTTCTTCCATTTTAATGTTTTCTCAACGAATTTTTAATAACAGTAGTTAGAAAATCAATCGCTACGGAATTCTGTCTCATATTCGGAATGATCAAATCTGCGTCATTCTTTGATGGTTCAATGAATTCCTGATGCATTGGCTTCAAAGTGGTCTGATAACGGTGAAGGACTTCACTCAGGTCTCTTCCCCTTTCCTGGGTATCCCGCCTGATTCTCCTGATCAGTCTTTCGTCTGAATCTGCGTGAACGAATACTTTTAAATCGAATTCTTTCAGCAGCTCTTTGTTCGTAAGGACCAGAATACCTTCTACTACCAATACATTTTTAGGTTCTACAGTGACGTGGTCGCCCGTTCTGGAATGCGTTACAAAGCTGTAAATGGGCTGTTCTATAGGCTCATTGTTTTTTAAAGCTTTCACGTGTTTTATCATTAAATCGAAATCTATAGACTTTGGGTGGTCGTAGTTAAGCGCCTCTCTCTCGGTCAGTGTCAGATTCGGGTTATCGTGATAATAATTATCCTGAGAAAGGATATTCATTCCTTCGATATCAAGCTGTTGCAGTATCTTGTCAACAACTGTAGTTTTGCCGGATCCTGTACCTCCAGCAATTCCTATTACAAGCATTCTTTTTTTGTTTCTTTATAGTTGGTACAAATATACTATTTTAGATGAATGCAATTAAAACAATCCTTCTACAAATTGGTTTAAAACAAAAAAAATCCGATGTCTGAACACCGGATTTTAAAATTTTATTTAAGATTTTTATTTCTTGATGAATTTTGCAGACAATTCAATGCCTTTTACAGTCAGGATATAGTTTCCGGACGGTAGGTTTGAAACATCAATTTTATTTCTGTTGCTTCCTATCGTGGTTTCCATTACTTTTCTTCCTTCCATATTGAATATTTCAGCTTTTTCTTCTTTATTTCCTTTCCATGAAACGATCAGCAGATCAGAAACAGGGTTTGGATATACTGAAATCAGATTTTCTTTTGTCGTTTCTTTTGTGCTCAGTACACAACTGTATTCAGGCAGTACATATCCAGCTGCCGTAAATTCCTCTGTCATAGCCGTAATATCACTACAATTGAATCCAAATTGTCCCAGCATATCAATTCCTGCCTGTCTTACGGCAATAGCGGCATTCTGCTGGTTAGTAGTTGAAGTCGTTAAGTCCAGTCCTTCTAAAAAGGCTCTGTCTGTTTTTTCTTTACCTATTCTATTCCAGATTCTCATCAATGCAGCAGACCAGATCTGTGCTTTATCATAGTAAGATCCTGATCCCGGATAAGTCATGGTTGTATTGGTTATTCTTCCTGGCCAGAAAGGATTATGCCCGTCCCAGTTAAACATCCACTGATACTCAGGAGCTGTGGAAGGCCATTGATTTAAGCTTCTGCTGTAGGAATGTGCCCAGTAATCTCCGCATCCTTCACTCAGTCCGTCTGCATTGGAAATTCCTCCAGCCAGCCAGTGATGAATTCCGTGTCCCAGTTCATGTAATATTACATCGGCATCTTCAGCATCATCTACACCACCTTCTCCAAATCCAAGTGACTCGCTTCCGGTCAGATAATGGGAATTATCAGAACCGTTAAAACCATGAGGATCAAATCTTAATACACCATTGTTTTGTGCAGGTTTGCAAACAATCCCTAACGTTACGTTGATGTATCTAAGGCTGTTATCAAGGTGCCAGTAAGCATTAGCAGCTTCAAATCCATCATCACTTCTGTTAAATAAAAACTGGTTGGTAGATTGTGTAAAAATCCCTTTTGCAGGGGCTTCTATTTCTTTAATCTCTGCATACGTTCCTTTTAGGGTGTAAACTCCTCCTGTAAGATCAAGTTCAGGAATAGTCACTAAAGTTCTTGCCGCATCAAGGCTGGCATTGGTCGCATCGTTATTATCTACAAAGTTACCTGCATAAGCTGATCCTGTTTTAGACAAAGGATCCGGTTCAAAAATATAGGCGCTACCGGTTACGGGAGCTTTCTTTGGTGTTACTTTTTTATTTTTCTTTGGCGTTGGATCGTTTTTATCGTGATGCTTTACAGAAATATCCTGCATGCTTATTACACTGCCTGTTTTTGCATCTACAATGGTTTCCCAGCTACCGGGGTTGTCAAAAGAACTCGTCACAACCCTGTAAACCAGCTTCGTGTCTCCTGATTCTGTATTGTAAACAAATAGTTTGTTTTCTTCAAAAGTCACTGCCCCTTTTGTTTTAGAAGCGATATGAGCTTTTTGAACGGCTTCTGATGCCGGAAAAGAAGGAACGGTATCAACTTCTTTCAGATTTTTTTTCAAACTTTCAGTTCCGGTATAGCTTATTTTGCCCTCTTTGTTGAAATGAACGACAATTACAGACTGAAAAACCGGCACATCTTTGATCATCTGCTGAAAGCGCAGTGTCTCACCTGTATTTCCTTTACGTACCGAGCTTAGTGTAAGTTCACTGAATCCTGGAATTCCTAAATTTCTTGTGTTTTCTTTGATCCAGCTTTTAGCCGGTGTTTCAAAAGATGATTCCTGAGCGTTTAATGCAGAACAGCATAATATACCACAGAGAATAAGCGAAGTAATTTTTTGTTTCATTGGTTTATATATTAAATTGACGTGTCTTAATTGCGAATATAAATAAATTTAATCTTATTTTTCACTAATAAGTGTATAAATATTAAGAAAAAATACATTTTAAATAAAAAACTCTGCCTTCTGGCAGAGTTTCATTTATACTATTTCGCTTGTCAATTCTCTTGAAAGCATTTTTTCATGCATGGGTTTCAGAAGATCCAGGGAACCTGTTTTTACAGTGCATTTACCTTTATAATGCACCAGCATGGTACACTGTTCTGCCTGCTCCAGGGTGTGCTTACAAATCTCCACAAGACAATCGATCACATAATCAAACGTGTGAATGTCATCATTGTGAAGAACCAGCTTATACACTTCATCCGTATCATCCAGTACCAGTACTTCTTCTTCATACTGACGTTTCGGATCTTCGTAATCTTTTATGCTGTTATAAAAAATCATTTCTTTTTCTCTCTTTAAACTTCACCTAATTTATCGGCCAGATCACTGAGTACATTCGGGCCTTCATACACTAATTCAACGAGTTCTACACTTTTGTTATTCATTTTCAGAATTTTGAAGTGATAGTTCTCCATGTCAAATTCATCATTCTCTTCCGGAATATCTTCCAGCTCATGCAGAATGAATCCTGCCAGGGAATTATATTCGCTTTCCTCAGATAGAGGCAGCTTTTTAGGAAGATGTTCATTAATCTCGTCCAAAGGCTGTGTAGCCTGAACCCAATAAATATTATCTCCGATCTTATCTACCAATTTGTCTTCATCATCCTCTTCATCCTGAATCTCTCCTACCAGCTCTTCCAGAATATCTTCCAGGGTGATAATACCTTCAGTTCCTCCAAATTCGTCGATAACGATGGCAAGGTGCTGTTTTTTCTGCTGAAATATCTTAAGTAGGTCGGAAATCTTTTTACTTCCTACCACAAAGAATGCATCACGCATCAGATCTTTAAGATCCTCATGGCTTAAATCCCCTTTTCTTTTAACATATTCTCTGATAATTTCTTTCGTATAGAAAATACCGATCACATTGTCTATGGAATCAAGATACACCGGAATACGCGAATAACCACTATCCATGATCTTATTAATGATTTCGTTGATATCTTCTTCAAAGTCAATTGAAGTGATGTTCTGTCTTGGAACCATGATCTGTTTTGCGGAATGATCTGTAAAATCAAAAGCATTTTTAATGATCTCATAGTTCTCTTCTTCAATCTCACCGCTGTCCGCACTTTGTTTTACCAAAAGCTGAAGCTCTTCGGTGGAGTGAATTTCCTGTTCGGAAGCCGGATGTATTTTTACCAGCCTTAAGAAGGTATTAGACATCAGGTTCATCAACCAGATAAACGGTTTGAAGATGGTATAAAAAACTCTCAACGGTACTGCTGTAGCCATTGTAGTCGCTTCAGATTTTCTGATTGCAATTGATTTAGGAATAAGTTCCCCGAATACAATATGCATTACTGTGATCAGTACAAAACTGGTTACTACTGAAATTGTAGTAATTGTAGATTGAGTCAGTTCTACGCTCAAAGAGTGGAAGATACTTTCAACTACATGATGCAGAGCGCTTTCACCTACCCAACCCAAAGCAAGAGATGCTAAGGTAATACCAAGCTGTGTAGCGGACAGGTACTCATCAAGATGCTTGATAATATGTTCTGCCTGCTTTGCCATAGAGTTACCTTCGGCGGCTTTTAACTGGATTTGTGAATAACGAACTTTAACAATTGAAAATTCTGCGGCTACGAAAAAGCCATTGAGTAAAACAAGAAATAAGGCTAGCAAAAGCCTGACTATGTCCGAGTCCATTTAGAAGTTGTATATTTTTAGGATACAAAGATAGATAAAATAAAAATAACCTGCATTGGGGTTAAGATATTTTGGGAATGTAATTTTCTAAGACAGAAGATAGAAGCGTAAAAATGGAAGTCTCCAGAGTATTAAAAAACGATTTAGAATCTTTTTTGAACACGGAATACATATTTGGGAATACCGAAGGTTTTACAGGCTAAAGAAAGATAAAAGAGTTATTCATTCTCCATTAAAAACAATTAAAACCATAAATATTCTCTATCTGCCAAACTTTAATTATACAAAAAAAGCACCGACCGTGTCGATGCTTTTTGTATGATATAAAAATAATTCTTTATGAATTTTTCAAAGCTTCTGCTCCTGAAACGATCTCTAAGATTTCGTTCGTAATAGCAGCCTGTCTTGCTTTGTTGTAGAAAATGACAAGGTCATTCTTAAGCTCCTGTGCGTTGTCAGTTGCTTTATGCATTGCTGTCATTCTTGCACCGTGCTCAGACGCTACAGAATCTAAAACAGCTTTGAAAACCTGAGTTTTAATAGACTTTGGAATCAAATTATCTAAAATCTCAGCTCTATTCGGCTCAAAAATATAATCTGTTTCTACCTGAGGCTCTGCAGGATTAGCTTCTGCCATAGAAATAGGCAAAACCTGTTCTGTAGTTACTTCCTGAGTAGCAGCATTAATAAATTTATTGTAGATGACATAAACTTCGTCAAATTTACCTTCTTTGAAACTGCTCATGGCTGCTTCAGTAAGGTGAGAAACTGCTTCAAAGTTCAGATTATCAAAAACGGCGCTTTCATTTGAGTAAACTGCACGAGTCTTTCTTACAGCATCGTAAGCTTTTTTACCAATTGTAAGAACTTCAACCTCATATTGAGCTTTATTCTGAAACTGGATGTTTAGCTCCTTTACAACATTAGAGTTGAAAGCACCAGCCAAACCTCTGTTTGAAGTTACAGCGATGAAAAGTACTCTTTTAACCTCTCTTTTTTGAGCATAAATAGAAACCTGATCAGGATCTGAGCTAGAATTTACATTCTGGATGATCTCCTGTAGCTTTTCAGAATAAGGTCTTAACATTACGATTGCATCCTGTGCTTTTTTAAGTTTCGCAGCGGAAACCATTTTCATAGCACGTGTGATTTGCATCGTAGATGAAATTGAACTGATTCTTCCTCGTATTTCTTTTAAGTTTGCCATTTTATGTTTTCAATGTATAAAGTTTAAGGTTCAAAGGCCAGCTTTAAACCTTAAACATTGAATTTTTTAGTTATATTTAGATGCTAAGTCGTTAGCCGCCTGCTTAAGAACACTTGTAATATCGTTGTCGATTTTACCCGCTTTAAGAGCTGCCATTGTCTCAGGATGCTTAGATCTTAAGAACTCAATATATTCTAATTGGAATTCTTTTACTTTTTTGATAGGAACGTTTCTCATTAAGTTCTCAGTACCCGCATAAATCATAGCTACCTGACTGTCTACAGGAAGCGGAGAGTTTACCGGCTGCTTAAGAAGCTCTACGTTTCTTTCTCCTTTAGAGATTACTGCTAAAGTAGAAGCATCAAGGTCAGAACCGAACTTAGCGAACGCTTCCAATTCTTTATATTGAGCCTGGTCTAATTTAAGAGTACCAGACACTTTTTTCATTGATTTGATCTGAGCGTTACCTCCTACTCTTGATACAGAGATCCCTACGTTGATCGCAGGACGAACCCCTGAGTTGAATAGATCAGACTCCAGGAAGATCTGTCCGTCTGTAATAGAGATTACGTTCGTTGGAATATACGCAGAAACGTCACCAGCCTGAGTTTCGATAATCGGAAGTGCAGTTAATGAACCGCCTCCTTTTACGATTGGTCTTAGAGATTCAGGTAAGTCGTTCATCTGGCTCGCGATATTGTCATCAGCAATTACTTTCGCTGCTCTTTCCAATAGTCTTGAGTGAAGATAGAAAACGTCTCCAGGATAAGCTTCACGTCCCGGTGGTCTTCTCAATAGTAGAGAAAGCTCACGGTAAGCTACCGCTTGTTTGGATAAATCATCATAAACGATCAATGCCGGTCTACCAGAGTCTCTAAAGAACTCACCGATAGAAGCACCTGCCATTGCAGAATATACCTGCATCGGAACCGGGTCTGATGCGTTAGCCGCAACGATTACAGTATATGCTAAAGCTCCTTTATCAGAAAGGGTTTTAACGATTTGTGCTACGGTAGAAGCTTTCTGACCGATGGCAACATATATACAATATACAGGCTGTCCTGCATCAAAGAATTCTTTTTGGTTGATGATCGTATCAATCGCAACAGTAGTTTTACCTGTCTGTCTGTCACCAATGATAAGCTCTCTCTGACCTCTTCCTACAGGGATCATAGAGTCGATCGCAACGATACCTGTCTGCAAAGGCTCAGTTACCGGCTGTCTGAAGATAACTCCAGGAGCCTTTCTTTCCAATGGCATTTCGTATAAATCCCCAGTAATAGGACCTTTACCATCGATAGGGTTACCAAGAGTATCTACTACTCTTCCTAACATACCTTCTCCTACTTTGATAGAAGAGATTCTGTTTGTTCTTCTTACTGTATCTCCTTCTTTTACTAATTTACTTTCCCCAAGTAGAGCAACACCTACGTTGTCTTCTTCAAGGTTAAGTACAATACCTTCTACATCACTAGCAAATTTAACCAACTCACCGTACTGTACATTTTCTAACCCGTATACACGAGCAATACCATCACCGATGGTTAAAACTGTACCTACTTCCTCAACGTTAGATTGAGTGTCGAAGTTGGCCAACTGTTGTTTTAAGATCGCAGATACTTCTGCCGGATTTATTTCTGCCATTATATGGTTGTTTTTTCTTAATTTAAATGAAAATCTTTTTTAATCTGATTCAATTTGGTTTTCACAGATGCATCGATCTGCTGATCACCTACTCTTAAAATGTAACCCCCTAAAATATCAGGCTTCACATTTACATTAAGATCAAAGTTTGAATCTGCTTTTACCAGATTGGTAGATCTTAAGATCTGATCAAGGTTCTCTTGAGAAAGCTGAGTCGCTGTAGTAAGAGTAATTCTCTGTACCCCGTTGATATCCTCTACCTTATTGATAAACTCCTGAGCAATATTTTTCAACTGATTCACACGTCCGTGCTTGATCACTAGTCTGATCAGATTCTGCGAAGAAACTGAAAAATCCTTAAAGATCTGGTCTGCTACCTCTATTTTCTTTTTTGCATCAATGTAAGGCGTACCGAAGAACTTGTTCAAATCCGCAGATTGAGACATGATCTTCACTACATCTTTCATTTCAGAAAATACAGCAGCTGTCTGACCTGATTCATTGGTGAAATCAATCAGTCCCTGTGCGTATCTTTTAGCTACTTTAGATGTAAGCATTCTTAGTTAAGGTTAGATTTGTTTAAATAATTTTGAACTAATTCGTTTTGAGCTTCGTTGTTATCCAACTTCTGCTTAAGGATAGATTCAGCGATGTTTACAGATAAAGCACCGATTTGAGTTTTGATGTCTGCCATAGCAGCATTTTTCTCAGTCTGGATCGTTTGCTTAGCTGCTTCAATCATTTTGTCGCCTTCATTTTTAGCTGCATCTTTAGCCTCACCTACGATTCTATCTTTAATTTCTCTCGCTTCTTTAAGGATAGCATCTCTTTCGATTTTAGCTTCACGAATAATTCTTTCGTTATCCTCTTTTAAAGTCTCCATTTCTTTTCTTGCCAATTTAGCCTGATTAAGAGCATCAACAATAGAAGTTTCTCTGTCATTGATCGATTTTAAAATAGGTTTCCAGGCAAATTTGCCTAACAAAAATAATAATGCTAGAAAAATAACAGACTGGATAATAAATAATCCTGATGAAAACTGGTGAATTAATTCCATTATATAAATGTATAAATAATTATTACTTTTTTTCTTAAAAACCATTACCTGTAACCAACCGTTACGGGTAATGGTTTGATTTTAATTAGTTTACTGCGAATAGAGCAGCAAACGCAACACCTTCAACAAGTGCAGCAGCGATAAGCATAGCTGTTTGGATTTTTCCAGATTGCTCAGGTTGTCTAGCGATAGCTTCAAGAGCAGCAGCTCCGATTTTACCAAGACCGATACCTACACCTAGTACTACGATACCAGCACCTACAATTTTAGGGATTTCCATAATATATAATTTTAAAAAATTTGTTTTACTTTAATTTACAATTTCAATTAGTGAGCTGCATGATGTTCGTGCTCGTGCTCCTGTACTGCCATTCCGATGAACAAAGCTGATAACATCGTAAAGATATAAGCCTGTAGGAATGCAACCAATACTTCCAATAAATAGATCACTAACGTTAAGAACGGGAATGCAACACCAGCTGCGAAGTTCTTAAATACATAGATCAATCCGATCAAACTCATTACTACGATGTGTCCTGCCGTCATGTTAGCAAAAAGACGGATCATCAATGCGAAAGGCTTAGTAATCGTTCCTAACAATTCGATTGGCAACATGATCAGCTTCATAGGTACAGGTACTCCCGGCATCCAGAAGATGTGCTTCCAGTAATCTTTGTTAGCAGAGAACGTCGTGATTAAATACGTAAGGATTGCAAGGAAGAATGTCATGGTAATATTACCTGTAACATTGATTCCGAAAGGCATTAATCCTAATACGTTAAGGAATAAGATAAAGAAGAATACGGTTAACAGGTAACCCATAAATCTTTTATACTTGTGTCCGATGTTCGGGATCGCTACTTCGTCTCTTACGAAAATGATTAACGGCTCTAAGAATCTTGCTGCTCCTGTAGGAACTACTGATTTCTTGTAAGATTTAGCCATTCCAGCAAATACTACCAGCATAAAGACAGATACTAATAAAAGAATAAGTACACTCTTTGTAATGGAAAGATCTAAAGGTCTTTCGTTAGTAGGAAAACCATCTTCACCAAGTGTTAAAGTTCCTGCTGCATCCGTTTTGAAAATTTTCTCGTGGTGCAGTTTATAATAAGAACCGTCTACTTCAGTAGTTTCACCGTGCATGAAACCTTCTTTACTGTTGCTCATAAAAGCGTGGATTCCGTTATCATAAAAAATAACCGGAAGAGGGAATCCGATGTGGTGACCATCTTTATCCACCATCAATGTAAAGTCATGAGCATCCAACAAGTGATGATCGATGAACTCTTTGTTTTCTTTACTTGCTTTGTCTTTTTCTGAAAGCTCCTGTGCTGGAACTGTTCCGGCAGCAGCCTCACCGTGCTGTGCAGACACTAAGTTTAATACAAAAATACTGTAGAATAAAACTGCGAATTTCTTAAACATTGATAGGTTTTTTTCGTTGTGCAAAAATATAATATTTTTTCTATTTTCAATAAATAATTTTACTGTTTTTTGTCATGATTAATCAGCTTAATCGCATAGTAGGTAAGCAGCGTGGTCAGGACGAAATAAGGGATAATGAAATGAAATTTATAGCCTGGAATCACTTCAAAGTTCAATTTCTTCCTGATTAAGTACATTAAACCGAATTTTAAAAGGATCAAACCAATCACAGACAGCCCTAAAAATTCCGGCACTACTCTATTAATTAAAACAATCATTGTAATCATCAGCATAAACATTACACTTAAAAAAAGATAAAATTTAACAATAATAATCTCATCTAAGTGAAAAACAAATTTCCAAAGGGAAAAATGGATCAGAAATGTTAAAAAGAATAATACCGTAACTAAGATATTAGGATTTAATTTCATTATAAACTTATTTTCAACCTCTGTTTCTATGAGGTTTATTTTAACTGATCGCAAAAATAGACTTTTTCTATCGTATTTTCATACGATTTGATTTTTATCATTTTTTCTATATATATAATATTACGTGTCCGAACACTTTGCATATGCTAAAAATTCCTTATTTTTGCAAACCTATAATTTACAATAAATATGTTTAATAGTTTACAGGATAAATTAGACAAGGCTCTACATAATATTTCCGGACGCGGAAAAATCACAGAGATCAACGTAGCGGAGACCGTAAAGGAAATCCGTAGAGCGCTGGTAGATGCCGACGTTAACTATAAAGTTGCAAAAGATCTTACCAAAAGAGTTCAGGATAAAGCTTTAGGGCAAAACGTTCTTACTTCCCTTACACCGGGACAGTTGATGACGAAAATCGTTCATGACGAATTAGTAGAACTTATGGGAGGTTCTCAGGAAGGAATCAATCTTTCAGGGAAACCGTCTGTGATCCTTATTGCGGGTCTGCAGGGTTCCGGTAAGACTACTTTCTCCGGAAAACTGGCTCATCATTTAAAAACAAAAAGAGCAAAAAAACCTTTATTGGTTGCCTGTGACGTTTACCGTCCGGCTGCTATTGACCAGCTTAAAGTATTGGGAGGCCAGATCGGGGTTCCCGTATTTACAGAGGAAGGTTCTACTAATCCTTCTACCATTGCTGAAAACGCGATTGCTTTCGCAAAGGCAAACGGTCATGATGTAGTAATCGTGGATACCGCAGGACGTCTTGCGATTGACGAGCAGATGATGAACGAGATCAAATCCGTACATTATTTCATCAAGCCTCAGGAAACATTATTCGTAGTAGATTCCATGACGGGTCAGGATGCTGTAAACACAGCTAAAGCGTTCAACGATGCTTTGAATTTTGACGGTGTTGTTCTTACCAAATTAGATGGTGATACGAGAGGGGGTGCTGCTTTAACGATTCGTTCGGTAGTAGAAAAACCTATCAAATTCATCTCTACCGGTGAGAAAATGGAAGCTTTAGATGTTTTCTATCCGGAAAGGATGGCAGACAGAATCTTAGGAATGGGAGACGTTGTTTCCTTAGTAGAAAGAGCTCAGGAGCAGTTTGATGAGGAAGAAGCTAAGAAACTACACAAAAAGATCGCTAAAAACGAATTTGGTTTTGATGATTTCCTTAAGCAGATCAACCAGATTAAGAAGATGGGTAATATGAAAGACCTTATGGGAATGATTCCGGGGGTTGGAAAAGCCATCAAAGATGTTGAGATCAGTGATGATGCATTCAAACATATTGAAGCGATCATTTATTCTATGACTCCGGACGAAAGAAGAAGACCTTCTATCATCAATACCCAGAGAAAACAGAGAATTGCAAAAGGAGCAGGAAGAAAAATTGAAGATGTGAATCAGCTGATGAAGCAGTTCGAGCAAATGGGGAAAATGATGAAGATGATGCAGGGACCTCAGGGAAAACAGATGATGCAGATGATGAGCAAAATGCCAAACATGCCTGGAATGGGCGGAATGATGGGCAAATAATAAAGCTTACAGCCACAAGACATAAAAAAACTCTCAGAATTTCTGAGAGTTTTTTGTTTTGTTTTATCCTTAATTCGTTCTAAAAAGATGAATAAAGACACTCCTGATTTCTATCTTCGAACTTCAATAACTTCCCTCTTCGAGCTTCTGACTTCCCGACATTATGATAAAAAATGAAATATCTTATCCCGAACTCAGGTTATTTTATCTTATTTGAATTTGTATCCCAACCCGATCTGGAAGAAATTCATTTTCAATTTTTCATCGTTTACAGGATCTTTGATCATGTTCGTCAGTCCGAAACTGTAACGCGCATCTACGAATAATCCTTTGTATACGTTATAATCAGCTCCAAAGAAAAGTCCGAAATCTGTAGATTTCAAATTATCATTGAACGCTTTTTCAAGATATTCCTCTCCTGCACTGATCCCTTGAGGATTAGACATGGCTCCGCTCACCTCGATTTTTGCCGTCGTATTGGTTTTAAAACTCACATATGGACCTGCATAAATACCCAATTCCGGCGTTGCATAATACCTTGCGGATACAGGAATTACGATTCTGTTGAAGTTTAATTTTTCAGTGACAGAAACTCCTCCAGGCATTGATACCTTTGCTGTTCCTCCTAAATTAGCATATTCCACTTCTCCCTGAAGAGCAAATTTACTGTTCAGTTTGTGCTCAACCAAAGCTCCTACATAGAATCCGGATTTTGATTTTAAATCCCCTGAAATCCCTCCAAATTCAATGCTGTTTTCGTTAGAATTCAGTTTAGAAGAAGCATAACCTGCTTTTACACCAAATGTTGTCTGTGCATTCATGCCTGCAAAGAAAGCAAGCGCTGATGCCAATAAGATTTTTTTCATGATTATTATTAAAAATTTTATTTTTAGTGGTAAAAAAAGCCCTAAAATAAATCTTAGGGCTTTCTATTTTGATAAATGCTTTGTTAATTACTTAGCAAATACATATTTAACTCCGAAAGTTACAGCTGATAAATTCAATCCGAACTTGTAGTTGTTTACGCTTTTAGCACCATCAACATCAAATTTAGAAGTGTTGTATCCGAATTCACCGATAGTAGCTTCAATGCTCCAGTTCTTGTTCAAGAAATAATCTAAACCTGGCTTAATGTTAACTCCGATTGAAGTATAGTTAGCTTTAGTAGATGTAGATGTACTAGTTGTAGTAGATCCTGTAGTTGCAGTTGCGTTGATTTCGTTTTTCTCAGTACCGAATTCCATAGGAACTTCTAATTGACCGAAGATGTATAATTTGTCAGCAATAGTCCAGTATTTTCTTACGAAAGGAGCTACAACAAATGCAGATTTTGTACCTTCGTTTTCAGTAACTACAGTAGTACCACCAAAAGAATTAGTTACGCTAGTTGTAGTTTTATCGTTTTTGTAACCTACTCCTAAACCTACAGCTAAGTTTGTTCCTACAAAGTAACCTACAGTAGGGATAACTTTGAAGCTTTCAATTTTCTTGTCAGTATTGTTGTTCTCTTCTTGAGAATAACCTACTTGTCCTGAAATATATGCAGTACCTTTTGCAATCTGTGCATTAGATAAACCGAAAAGTGCAATTGCACCAGCTAATACTAATTTTTTCATTTTATAATAATTTTAATACTTTCTGATGGCAAATTTACAGTGGGTCCGGCTAATATTAAAATTTGTTAACGTGATTAATATCATTGATGAACATTGGTGTTTTCCGAAAATTAAACGTACTAATTATAGGATGTTGTTTTTTTCACAATATTTAGAATAAAAAATCTACAATTTATCACCAGAAGCGAAATATACTTAACTTTTTAGATTTTATAATTTCTTTTAAATTCATGTTCATTTCTGATTATTGTAAGTAATAATGCTCTAAAACGTTAATATTTAAGAGATTAGTCTTAAAATTAAACAAATGTTTATTATTTGAGATAAATTCACTATTCTTATCCATTAAACCTATGCATTCATCTGGAATACCTAATCATATCAGATATTCATTGGTATTCAAATAAAAAAACTCCAGCCAGAAAGCCAGAGTTTGTTGTATTTTCTTAATATTTCTTTATTTTAGGAAGAAATTGTATCCAATATTAATAGCCCCTACGTTCCAGCTGGCAGTATACCAACCATAGTCACGTCTGTTGCTGATCGTCTGATAACCTAAATACAGTTCACCTTTCTTCATCTGGTAACCAAATTTAGGTTGTGCATAGAAACCTCCGTCTACTCCATCTTTTACAGAAATCCCATATCCAAGATCCAATCCTACAAAGATAGGTGCTCCCGAGAATTTGTATTTTCCGGAAACCGCTACAGGAATAAACCCGAAATCATCAAAATTATCCTTTCCGAAGAAATGAGAATATCCTGTGGTAACCCCAAGGTCAAGGCCTTTCGTGATATTCCACATATAAGCAGCATCCACCCCTAATGTAAATGAAGATACATCGCCGGCATCTCCTACAGGAATACCAATGTGCCCTCCCAGTTTAAAACCTTCCTGCGCGTGTGCCGCAGTTCCTAACAGTGCAAAAGCACCTAGTAAAAATAGTTTTTTCATTATTTAAATAGTTTGATTGATACCACAAAATTAATAATTATTTTCTTCATTAACATAAAATTAACAAACTACATTCATTACAACAACAAAAAAGCGGGACAAAATTTTGTCCCGCTCTGTATCTTTTGTTAAGCTTCTGAAGAATTAGTTCCCTCCGAATTTGAAACCTATACCCACCTGTAAAAAGCTGTTAGTGGTTTTCTCACCATTCACAGGATTTTTAGCTAAGTTGGATACTCCCATATTATATCTGGCATCAAAGAATAATCCGTTTTCCAACGCATACTCCGCACCTAAGAAAGGAGCAATATTCAAAGTATTGGTCTGGTCTTTAATATCGGTTTCATCATCAGCACCAAGTTCTAATCCTGGGATTAGTCCTCCAAAATTTAAGTCAGTAACTGTTTTAGATTTTGCAGTAAGGATATATCCAAAACTTGCCCCTGCAGAAACTGATAAACCTTCAGTGATGAAATATTTGGCAGAAACAGGAACCAATAAAGTACCGAAAGTCATTTTGTTTTGAACTTTGATCAATTCATTGTCTTCATCCTCAACACTTTTGGATACTTTTCCTCCCAATTGAGAATATAAAACTTCCCCTTGTAAACCAAATTTATCACTGATTTTATACTCAACCATACCTCCCACATAGAAAGTATGTAATGGATCTGTGCTTTCTGATTCTCCGCTGCTTTTAAATTTAAGGGTAGATAAAGAATAACCGGCTTTAGGACCGAATCTTAGTTCCTGTGCGCTTAAGTTGGCGCCTAGTACAGCCAAAGCTGCAATAAGTAGATTTTTTTTCATGAGTTATTGTTAGTATTCGGTTGCAAAACTAATTCTTTTTTTTAAAACACCAAATAGTGGCTAAGAATATTCTCACAAACAAACAGTTCTAATTATAAAATTCACGAAAAAAAATTAATCCCAAAACAAACTTATATTCTTTCCTTCTTTAATCTTTAAGTCTTTTATCTTCCTCGTTGTAGGCTAAAATAATCTTCTTCACAACCGGATGTCTTACTACATCCTCTTCCGTAAGGTGTACAAAACCTATTTCTTTAACGTCTTTCAGAATTCTCATTGCTTCCTTCAGCCCCGATTGTTGTTTCGGTGGTAAGTCGATCTGGGTTGGATCTCCGGTGATGATGAACTTGGCATTCATCCCCATTCTGGTCAGGAACATTTTCATCTGGGCATGAGTCGTGTTCTGCGCTTCATCAAGAATCACAAAAGCATCATCAAGCGTACGACCTCTCATAAACGCCAATGGAGCGACTTCAATCACCTTTTTCTCCATAAAACCTTCCAGCTTTTCGTGAGGGATCATATCTCTAAGCGCGTCATACAAAGGCTGTAAATACGGATCCAGCTTCTCTTTAAGATCTCCGGGAAGGAATCCCAGGCTCTCTCCCGCTTCCACAGCAGGCCTTGTCAGGACGATTCTTTTCACTTCCTTATCTCTCAAAGCTCTCGCCGCCAAAGCCACACTGGTGTACGTTTTCCCCGTTCCTGCAGGACCAATGGCAAAAACCATATCCTTTTTCTCGGTTTCTTTAACCAGCCTTTTAAGGTTGGTGGTTTTAGCTTTAATGATCTTTCCGTTGACCCCTTTTACAATGATATCCTGATCAAAAACCAAATGTTTTTCATGCTCATCTTTGATGTTCAGAACATTTTCAACGTCTTTGAGGGCAATAGAATTGTTTTTGGAAATAAATTTTATGAGATCATCCAGTTTAAGTTTAAGTATGTCTAAAGCCTCCTGATTCCCCATCGCGAAGATGAAATGATCTCTTCCGGTGATCTTAAGCGTCGGAAAGCTTGATTTTAACAAATTGAAATATTGATTATTAACGCCATAGAAGGTCTTTACATCGACATCTTCCAAATCATATGTTAATTCAAACATGCAGTATTTTATTTTTATTAGATTTTAAAATTAAAGCTTTTTTTCAAATTTCTGTCAATTCTTTTCTACAATCTTTCGGGCATTCTTTTTATTTTAGATAACTTTGCAGTAAACACTATTATTCTACTACCAATTCATGTCAATTATTACCCTTACTTCGGATTTCGGACATTTAGATTACAGAGTCGCCGCTGTGAAAGGCAAGGTTCTGTCTCTAAACCCTAAGGTGAATATTATTGATATATCCCACGATATCCAGGCATTCAACCTTATACAGACATCGTATATCGTTCGGAATGCTTATAAATATTTTCCTAAAGGCACTATTCATATTCTGTCTGTAGACAGTTTTTATCATAAATCAAGAAAAAATATCCTGTATAAAGCAGACGGCTCCTATTTTCTGGCGGCGGATAACGGACTTCTGGGTCTTATATTCTTCGACATTAAACCGGAAGCCATCTATGAAATCACGCTGAACACCCGTTTTGACGACATCGTGAATTTCACTTCCACAGATGTTTTTGTCCCTGTGGCAGTCCATTTGGCTAATGGCGGGCTTCCTGAAGTCATCGGACGGAAGATAGATTCAGCCAAAGAACTTCTTTTCCCGAAACCGGTCTTCAATGAATCTGAAAAGATGATCATTGGGGAAGTCACCTATATTGATAATTTCGGAAATATAATCTCAAATATCAGTAAAGACTTTTTTGAAAGCACCGGTAAAGGCAATGAAGGTTTCACTATAAAATTCAGAAATTTAACACTTTCGCGCGTCTTTTCAAGTCATACGGAAGTGGTTTCAGACTGGGAAAGGGAAACAGAATTCCACGGACAGTCGGCAGCGATCTTCAATGACAGTCAGCTATTGGAGCTTACGATCTATAAAGGAAGTAAGAAAAACGGGGCTAAAAGCCTGTTTGGACTCAATGTAGGCGAGAATATTTATGTTGAATTTGTCTAAGATTATATATTTCATAAAAAAACCGATTTTTTTTATATATTTGTCAAAATCTAAAAATTAAAAATGGCAGAATACAAATTATTGCTTCCTTCCATGGGAGAAGGTGTTATGGAAGCGACGATTATCACTTGGTTATTCAATGAAGGTGATAATGTAAAAGAGGATGATTCCGTAGTTGAAATTGCAACAGATAAGGTAGATTCAGACGTTCCGACACCAGTTTCGGGGAAAATTGTAAAAATCCTGAAACAGAAGGACGAGGTTGCTAAAGTTGGTGAGGCCATTGCCATTTTAGAAATTGAAGGAGAAGGAGGAAATACAGCATCAGAAGAAGTGAAAACAGAAGCTCCTGCAGCTGCTCCGGACACTGAAACGTTAAAAACCATTGAAGAGCCGTTACAGGCTGCAGCCAATGTAGAATTCTCAGGAGATATTTACCTGTCGCCGTTAGTAAAATCTATCGCACAGCAGGAAAACATTTCTGAAACTGAGTTGAAGTCTATCAAAGGAAGTGGTTTAGAAGGAAGAATTACAAAAGAAGATATATTAGCGTACGTTTCCAACAGAGGAAACCAGCCGGCTCAGCAAGCAGCTCCTGCACAACAGGCTGCTGCTCCAGCAGCACCAAAAGCTCCTGCTTCAGCACCGGTTTCTACGATTTCTACAGCCGCAGGCGATGAGATCATTCCAATGGACAGAATGAGAAAGATCATTGCTGAGAACATGGTGAAAGCAAAACATATTGCTCCACACGTGACTTCTTTCATCGAAACAGACGTGACCAACGTTGTAAAATGGAGAAACAAGCATAAAGATATTTTCGAGAAACGTGAAGGTGAAAAACTGACGTTCATGCC
The DNA here is from genome assembly GCF_900128945.1 of Chryseobacterium sp. OV279. GTDB lineage: Bacteria > Bacteroidota > Bacteroidia > Flavobacteriales > Weeksellaceae > Chryseobacterium. The sequence continues at coordinate 874,824 of NZ_FQUD01000003.1, forward strand.
GATTTTCGTGAAAGCTATTGTAAAAGCTATTCAGGATTTCCCTATGATCAATGTTTCTATCAGTGGTGAAAACATCATTAAGAAGAAAAATATCAACATCGGTATGGCAACTGCTTTACCAGACGGAAACCTTATCGTTCCCGTTATTAAAAATGCTGATCAGTTATCCCTTTCAGGTTTGGCTAAAGCGATCAATGACTTAGCGTACAGAGCCAGAAACAAGAAATTAAGACCGGAAGATACACAGGGTGCTACTTACACGATTTCTAATGTAGGAAGTTTCGGAAACCTTATGGGTACGCCTATCATTCCTCAGCCTCAGGTAGCGATTTTAGCTATTGGTGCTATCGTGAAGAAACCTGCAGTTCTTGAAACTAAAGATGGTGACGTGATTGCGATCCGTCAGTTGATGTTCATGTCTCACTCTTATGACCACAGAGTAGTAGACGGATCTTTAGGTGGAATGATGCTTAAGCATGTTCATGACTACCTTCAGAACTGGGATCTGAACACAGAAATATAAAAACAAACTTATAATCTAAATAAGAGCATGAAAAACGCAACATTAATTGCCATGATTTCAGTAGGAGTCATTATCCTTATTGATCTTGTTCAAATTATATCCAGTTTTTTTGAGTTCTACTCCATGGGCTTATTTAGATTATTCGGCATCTTAAACCTGATTGCTTTTGTCGGGGTATTACAGTTCTTTGTGAAACTTTACAATAAGCAAAAGGAATGAGTCCGGAACTGAGAGAGCTGTTTGAGATCAAACAGGAAGACAAAGAGAAAAAGGTCAGTCAACCCACTGATCAAAATGTTAAAAATCATATTTTAATACGTCTTGCTGTTGTTATCATCGGAACACTTGGTTTTGTTTTTCTAATCAACATTAATGAATCACAGGGATGGGAGGTAGTGGCTTTGCTTATATTTATGGCCATTTTCCACGCAGTCTGGCTTCTTTATATTATTATTGAGACCGTGATTCTGCAGAGTAAAAAAAAGCTTATTCTCAGGAATATTAATCTTGTTTTTATTCTTATTTTATTATTAATTTATGGTATCGGGGGTATTTTCCTTTTCGGATTCGCCTGATACTCAAACATACAACGTAAAAAGCTTCCTCCAGGAAGCTTTTTTTTATTTTAATGATCATGCCTGTGATCTTTCAATTTTAAATCTTAAGGCATTTGTGAAAATGTTTTGTTTCACGCAAAGATTGATGTAAAATGCTTTTTAGTTCGAGCAAAGCAAAGGCGGCGGCATAGCTGCTGATGAAGCTGCCTGATATAACATCCGCTTAGTCAAATCAATGCAATTGATTCCCCGCTTTGTATTTCTTAAAGCATGCATTATCAGAATCAAACTTTGCGTTAAATAAATAAATGTCTTATTATTCTCGTTTCAAACTGCCAATCACTTTTCCTCTATGCATTTCCCCCCCAATTGATCAGCTCCATAATTAACGGCTTTAATGATTTTCCGTGCTCTGTAAGCTCATATTCTGCCTGAGCCGAATAGATTGAAGTCCTTCCGATGAGCAGGTTTGTTTCTAACTTTTTAAGCTCAATAGAAAGCATCCGATCTGTGATCTGACCGATCAATACTGATCAACCATGCTGTTGACCAGTTCTGATATCTGTTCCTTCGCACCCGGAATGGAGGTATCAGGATGTACAATGTATACTTTATCCATATTCTTCAAGGCCTGATCATAAGATGTAAGATCGTTCCAGTCGAAAAAACGGGTATCTTCATTCACTTCATCTTTTACACGAACTGTAGAAAAGACGGTATATCCAAGCGTTTTCAATTTCTTTACCACACGGCGGCCGTTTTTTCCACCACCACCAATTACCAGGATATTTCCATTTATTGTTTTCATATTTTTTTAATTTAGAGTACAAAATTATGTCTACTCAATGTATCACAATGCTTAACTATCATCGAGTATAGTGCTCTTTCATTCTATTTTTTCAATCAGCCATTATTAAATCGGCTTATTTTTTACAGCAGATATTTTCAGATACCATCTAATTTTCCTATTTTTCAGTTCAATAAAATGTCCCGGTCCACAAATGCTGAAAATTTTCTACCTCTTACGAAAAGGCCTTAAAAAGTCTTTCGACAACATAAGAAACGAACAACTGAAGAACAATCTGCTTCAGGCGATTCCTTTCTGGATCGGTTCAGTGATCACCGGTTTTTTTGCAGTGATGTACGCCAAGATATTCGCATGGGGAGAGCATCTGCTGAATTTCATCATGAACTGGCATGCGTGGATGATCTTCATCATTGCTCCTATCGGTTTTGTGCTTTCGTGGTGGCTGGTAAAAGAATTTGCCCCGAATGCTAAAGGAAGCGGAATTCCACAGGTTATGGCCGCTGTAGAGCTTGCCAATCCAAAGGAACATACAAAAATCAGAAGCCTTTTAAGCCTTAAAATCATTGTTTTTAAAATCATTTCATCTGTTGTTCTGGTTATCGGCGGCGGAGCTGTAGGACGTGAAGGACCAACGATACAGATAGCAGGTTCTGTATTCCGGAAGGTCAATGAATATCTACCCCACTGGTGGCCGAAAATCTCTAAGAAAAACATGATTATGACCGGTGCAGCGGCAGGACTTGCAGCGGCATTCAACACACCTTTGGGAGGAATTGTATTTGCGGTAGAAGAACTTTCAAAAACACATATCAACTATTTCAAAACAGCATTGTTCACGGCTGTAATCATTGCGGGTTTAACAGCTCAGACTTTGGCGGGTTCCTATTTATATTTAGGCTACCCGAAAACCAATGATGTTTCATTAATGGTGATGTTTCCTATTATTCTCGTAGCCGGAACTGCCGGAATTCTGGCCAGCCAGCTTTCTGTCATGATGCTCAAAATGAGTGACTGGAAGAAAAGAAAACTGAAAACCGACCAGGCCAATGTTATTTTTCTTGTGATCTGCGCACTGTTTATCGCTTCTATAGCCTATTTCATCAACAGAGAGATTCTGGGCTCCGGAAAGGAAATTATGGAGCGTGTTCTTTTCACAAAGGATAAGCATGAAGAATGGTACGTCCCGATCTTAAGAATGCTTGGCCCTGCCCTTTCTTTTACATCAGGCGGTGCAGGCGGAATTTTTGCGCCAGCGCTTACAGCAGGTGCCAGTATTGGTTCCGTGATTTCAGGTGCTATTCATTTGACCCCAAACGAAACCAATGTCGTGATCCTCGCCGGAATGGTCGCATTTCTTACCGGAATTACAAGAGCTCCGTTTACATCTGCTATTATTGTCCTGGAAATGACGGACAGACATTCCCTTATTTTCCACCTTATGCTGGCGGGAATGGTTTCATCCATAGCTTCTATTCTGGTAAGCAGACATTCTTTATATGATGTGATTAAGGTGAATTTCCTGACGGAGATCAGGGAGAAGGAGTAGTTTTGGGATATGTGTTGTCTTTTGCTAGTTGCTGGTTCGTAGCAAAAAGGTTGATATAGCAATTGTACTATGTCTATGATCTTGATTAAATGCTTCGACCTAATATCTCCCGACTCTTACAGTTTAAAATTCACCATTAATATCCCTAACTTCAATTTCAACCTTAATCTTAACATCTGATGTCTGATGTCTGATGTCTGATGTCTGATGTCTGATGTCTGAAATCTCCCTACAATTATCCACCAAAGTATTGCATATTCCAAATATATTCTCTAATTTTGCACCTCGAAATAATTAACAAATTCATTTAACATTATGAACAATTACGAAACTGTTTTCATTTTAACTCCCGTTCTATCTGATGCTCAGGTAGAGGAAGCAGTGAAAAAATTTGAAGATCTTTTAAAAGAAAAGAACTGTGAAATCGTTGCCAAAGAAAACTGGGGATTAAAAAAACTAGCTTATCCAATTCAATTGAAAAAGAATGGATTCTACACTTTAATCGAGTTTAAAGGTGAAGGTACTGTAGTAGCTGATTTAGAATTAGCATTCAAACGTGACGAGAGAGTAATCCGTTACCTGACTACAAAACTTGACAAGCACGCTGTTGAGTATGCTGTAACTAGAAGAACTAAAATCAAAGCGGCTAGAGCTTAATTATTAACCCTATTTTTTAAAAAAGACAAGACATGGCAATAGATGAAATGGCTAAACAAGCCTCAGCTGGAGGAGAATCAGAAGTAAAATTCCTTACTCCACTTGATATCAATACAAAATCTGAAAAGAAATATTGTAGATTCAAAAAATACGGAATTAAGCACGTTGATTACAAAGATGCTGACTTCTTATTACAATTCGTAAACGAGCAAGGTAAGATCTTACCAAGAAGATACACTGGAACTTCTTTAAAATATCAAAGAAAAGTTTCTGCTGCTATCAAAAGAGCAAGACACCTTTCTTTACTACCTTACGTAGCTGACTTATTGAAATAAGACAAAAAAAATAAATAGAAGAAGAGGGCAACCTCTTCTTTTGTTGCTGAATAAATAATTTAATTCTAACGATTTTTAGAGAAAAGACGTAAGATAAAAAGATAAAAGATGTAATGTCTTGGTTCTTGGCTCTTTAGTCTTGGTTCTAAAACTAAAAACGGACAACAACAATGGATATCATTCTAAAAAAAGACGTAGAAAACTTAGGACTTGAGTTTGATACAGTAAGCGTAAAGCCAGGTTATGCAAGAAACTTCTTACTTCCTCAAGGAATTGCTCTTTTAGCTACTCCTAAAAACAAAGCAGCTCTAGAAGCTACTTTAGAGGCTAGAAAAGAAGAAGAAGCTAAACTTATCGCTACAGCTAACGGTGTAGTAGATCAATTGAAGAAGACTTCTATCACTATTCCTGCAAAAGTAGGTTCTGGTGACAAGTTATTCGGATCTATCAACAATTCTGATCTTTCTGACGCTCTTGCTAAAGCTGGAGTTTCTGTAGAGAAGAAATACATCAAAATCCCAGGGAACACTATTAAAAGAACTGGTAAAGTTACTGCAAACATCAGACTTCACAGAAATGTTGAGTACAATTTCGAATTCGACATCGTATCTGATGCTCCGGTAGAAGCTCCTAAACCAGCTGCTCCTAAAGCTAAAGTAGTAGAAGAAACTCCTTCTGAAGAAGCATAAGCTTTAAAGAGATTTTCTCAAATATATTAACCACTTCGTTTGAAGTGGTTTTTTTGTTTTATGAGAAGCTTAATCCCGCTATCCACTCATACTCCCCGCGCAGCTGCTTAGCCAACGCTTACTGCGGGGTAACCGTTTCTATCGGGGCTAAGGTGGCGCGGATGGTAGGACTCCCGAAGCCACCAATACAATCACTCCCCTCCTCTCAATTTCTGCTGATACTCACTCGGCGGAATCCCAATTACTTTTTTAAATATGTTACTGAATGACGATAGGCTATTGTAACCTACCATCATGGCTATTTCGTACATATTGTATTTTCCTTCCATCATTAATTCCAGCGAGCGGGTAATCCTTAAAGCACGCAGGAAACGGACGTAATTCATGCCTAAAATCTCTTTAAACCTCCTGGAGAGGGTTCTGGTACTCATCCCGAATTCTTTTGCCGTAGATTCGATGGTAAGGGGCTTTTCAAGATTAGCGTGGATATACTTGGCAATCTTCAGAAGGGTCTCGTCTTTTGGAAACGGATGCTGAACGGGAAAAGCCAGCTTTTTGTCTCTTTTTTCAGGAAGAATTCCTTTTAATGCTTTGAGGAAAAAATATTTAGCGCTGTCATTTTTTGTGATTTTTCCATTCCAGTCTTTGGTATACAAAATCATTTCCCGGAGAAGATGACTGACGGAATAAATATTAATTTCATCAAAGAAGCCATTTTCGTTTTCTTCTTTTTTAAAATAAAAATTATAGAATTCCACATTCGGGCTGCTTGAAAAGATGTAATGAGGTGTTCCGGCCGGGATCCACATAAAGCATCTTGCCGGAAGATACCAGTGTTGGAGGTCTGTAAAAATATGGACTATTCCACCCTCTGCATAGACCATCTGGGCAGAACTGTGATGATGGATGTCCGTCGTTATGCCTCCTGTAAACACATTATAGACATAAAATTCTGCATCATCTTCTTCTACTGCTTTAAAATGGCTGTCGTTCATAGAATAAAGATAAGAAGAAAATTTCATATTGGCGTAAATGAGCAAATCTTTTTCTGCTTTAACAAATAGGGTCCGATCCAGTGCAGTGTAACTTTGCAGCATCAAAATCATTTCAGCAAAAATCCCTTACTTAAATTATGAATATGACATTTAACGCCTTCCAATACAGGTGTATGGCGTTGTCCTTACTGCTGACAGGCAGTTTTTTACACTCACAAATGAACGATTACCAGCATCTGAGCCTTCAACAGGCTATAGAGACCGGTTTAAAAAACAACAAGAGTATCCGCATCAGCCATTTAAAACAGGAAATGTCTGTTACAAAGGAGAAAGACCTCGCTATGGAAAAACTGCCGGATATTGAATTTCATACCAGCTACAATCAGGTAACCAATCTTTTCCAGCATCAGAATGGCTTTTTCAATAAGGCGACAAAATATGACATCATCAACGGAATGTATGATTTTACCCTTGCAGCATCCATTCCTGTGTATATGGGTGGAAAGATCAAGAATACAGAAAAAAAAGCAGCGATTGATACCGAAATTTCGGCTTTAAAAACCCATCAGGATGAAAGACAGCTGAAAATGGAGATCATTACAGCTTTTCTTCAGATTCATCATTTAAAAGAGCAGCAAAACCTGATCAACGATAAAATGAAGGAGGATTCCATCAACATCAAACAGGTGAAAGCTTTGAAAGCCAATGGTGTTGTTACAGTGAATGAAGTTCTGAGAACATCTTTACAGCTTTCAAACCATACAATGAGCTGGACAGAGCTGGATAACGATATCCAAATTGCAGAACATAAGCTTAAAACCATTCTTTCGCTTCCGGAAAACCAGGAAATGCACGCAGACACGGAAGATCTGATCTCCGACAAAGCTTCGGTTCCTTATATCGATGAGCTCACAGAAACGGCTTTACATCAAAATGAATCGGTAGAAATGACCCACAAAAACCTTTCGTTAAAACAATTAGATCAGAAGATCACGAAAGCGAATTATTTACCGAAAATTACAGCTGGTGGAGAATATTTTATAAAGTACCCGAATATGATGTTCTTTCCTCCCGAGCCTTATGCCTACCGCCTTGGAATGCTGGGTGTAAACCTTACCTATCCTATCGAAAACCTGTATAAAAACAAATACAAAATGCAGGAAGCCCGGGAAAATATTGATCTGGCCAAACTCCAGATCGAGGAAAACGATGAAAATGTACGCCATCATGTGTATGAAGCCTATAAAAAATTTGAAGAGACTGATCAGAAGGTTAAAATCGCAGAGGAAGCCATTGGTCAGGCCAAAGAAAACTATAGAATTGTAAAGACAAAATACGCCAATAAATTAAGTCTGATCACCGAACTTATCGATGCAGACAATGCTTATCTTGAGGCTGAATCCAATCTTATCTCCGTAAAAATCAACCGACAATTAAAATATTACCAACTCCAGTACACGATTGGAAACTTATAAAAACTATGGCAAAGAAACAACTGACACAAAAGGAAAAAAGAATCAACAAAACGATCACGCTGCTGGCCTGGATTCTGATCATCAGCGGAATCACGGGAATGGTAAGCTTCTTTCTTTTCTCAAGAAAAAATGTCACCACGAATGATGCCCAGATCGAGCAATATATTACGCCCGTTTCCAGCAAGGTTTCAGGGTTCATTAAAACGATACAGTTCGAAGAAAACCAGTTTGTCCGAAAAGGAGATACATTGATTGTCATAGACAACAGAGAGTTTGTCAACCAAGTGAAAATGGCGGAAGCAGGCCTTCATGCGAATGCTGAAAACATCACCACCATTGAAAGTGGTGTCAATACCAAAGAAAGTGATTCCAAAATCATCGATGCTAAAATTGCTTCAGCCAAAATTGATATATGGAGAACGGAACAGGATTTTAAGCGATACAAAAATTTAGTTTCAGAAGATGCCGCCACAGAACAGCAGTTTGAGAATGTAAAAGCTTCTTACGAACAGGCCAAAGCCAATCTTTTAGCCTTAGAACAGCAGAAAAATGCAGTGAGAGCCGGTGCCAATGAACAGCAGACAAAAGTAGCTCCTGTCAAAAGCCAGATCCAGCAGAGTTCTGCAAGTCTTAACAATGCTAAGCTTTTCCTTTCCTACACCGTAATTACAGCGCCCTATGATGGCTGGGTTGGAAAAAAGACCATCCAAGAAGGGCAGCTTATTAAAGAAGGCCAGGCTTTGGTGCAAATTGTGAGCAAAGAAAAATGGATCATTGCTAATTATAAAGAAACCCAGCTGGGACAGATCGACCCGAAACAGGAAGTTACAATCACGGCAGATGCTTATCCTGATATTGAATTCAAAGGAAAAGTCGTTTCCGTATCTCCCGCCTCAGGTTCACAGTTTTCCCTGGTAAAACCGGATAATGCCACCGGGAACTTCGTGAAAATTGAACAGCGGTTTCCTGTAAAAATTATTCTCGATAACAATCAAAATAACGAAAAACTACTTTCCGGGATGAATGTCCTTGTCAGTGCAAAAAAAATATAGTGATTTAGTGTGAATGTTAGAGAATGTAAGGGTGTGTGAGTTATTAGAGTTGAAGGATATTAATGCAGGAGAATACTTTAATAATGATCACATCCTAACATTTTTAAATGAACACACGATCAAATTCAACAAAACAGCCCATTAGATTTTTTCAGCGGAAAGACAGAACTGCAGCGACAGGCTTATGATGATTCATAAGTATTTGTCAATTTACCTTTTACTTTTTTTACACCCTGCTCTTTTGTCTTTCCGTGTTTTTTTCTCCCATCATCTCATCGCCAAATCAACACATCAAAGAATCATCTCATCAACCATGCAACATAATACAGTTTATCATAAATGGGTACCACAATGGCTGAAACTGCCTCTTCTGGTGCTGGCTCTTTTCCCTCACCTGATGCTGTTGTCGCTTTTGCATTCCAACAGCGCTTTCACGTCTTCGTTTATGGATGTAGATTCGGATGACATTCAGTATTTAATGATTTTAATGTATGGGACATTTGTGGTTACACTTTTAGTTTTACAGCGGTTTATGGCGTATTTCAGCGTGAAATATTATATCCTTCTGATGGCTTCTGTTTCCGTGATTATCCTGTATGCTTTATCGGTCACGAATAATTATCAGGTTATTCTGGTGATCCGTTTTCTCGAAGGGATTTTCGGGTTGTTCGAAGGCGCTATTTTTCTTCCGTTGATCATTGCCGAATTAAAAACAAAACACGCCAAGGTGATAGCTTATCTGTTCATGTACACCATCATGCTGACCGGCGGAACCATCACTACATCTTTACTGAAATCAAGTATTGAAGATTATGATTTCAAGCATATGATCCTGATGATGGCCTATTTTCACATCTTTGTCCTGATCATCGGAATCGCTCTTTTTAATACCAACAGATTTTTTCCTAAAATGCCACTCTATCAGCTCGATATTACAAGCTGGTTCCTCCTTTGGGCCTGTTTGCAGTCGGGAGGTTACGCTATTATTTACGGAAAAAGGCTGATGTGGCTGGAGTCCGACACGATTATCATGTGTTTTTTCATATTTCTGCTTTCCGGAGGATTATTTATGCTGAAGCAAAGGAATTCCAAAAGGCCACTTTTTCATTACGAAGTTTTCAGCTCAAAAAATGTCATTGCCGGAATGATTATGTTCTTTATTTTCTATCTGATCCGATCGGGTTTAAATAATGTATACAGCATTATGGCTACCGTCTGGAAATGGCCATGGGATTATATTGTCAATATTCAGTACTGGAATGTGGCCGGGACTTTATTGGGTGTTATCTTATCTGGAATTTGCCTGATGCGCGGTGTTTCTTCAAGAATTGTTTTCTTCACCGGATTTTTACTACTGGCCATCGATTGTGCATGGTTTACGTATACTTTTTATCCGGATACGACTCTTTCCACGATCTGTCCGCCTTTGTTTTTACAAGGAATCGCACAAGGTCTGCTGTTTACGCCGCTTGTTTTCTTTTTGATTTCCGGAATGCCTGAACAGTTTGTCGCCAATGCAACGGCCTTAGGAACCACTACCCGTTTCTGGACCACCGCCATCGGATATGCTTTAATGCAGAACCTGATGCTGTTTTTAACGTTAAAACATTCTGATACCTTAAGTTTCAATATGACTGATTCCAATCCTGTTTTCTACAGCCAGTGGAATCAGATATTCGGAGCTAATCTGTCTAAACTTCCGGTTAATGAATCCCTGTCTATGACTGCCGGTGCATTTAAAGCAAAAATAACCGCTCAGTCGATCCTTCTTTCCAATATGGAAATTTTCACCGGACTTTTCTGGCTGGCACTGATTACGGCTTTTGCTTTACTGTTGTATCATCCTGTGAAAATTGCGGTGAGGAATATTATGTAATCGTTTAGGCCGAAAATTTGCTGTACTTCCAGAAATTTGATTTTATGGACATTCAGGAAGTGGTATCCAACCAACAGGCTTTTTTCAAAACCCAGCAGACAAAGAGTCTTAAGTTCAGGAAAATGTATCTTGAAAAGCTCCGGGATATTATCCTAAGGAGTGAAGATCTTTTGTGCGAAGCTATTCATAAGGATTTTGGTAAGTCAAAATTTGATACGTTCACCACAGAACTTTCTTTCGTGCTGAATGACATTCATTATTATCTGAAGAATTTAAATTCCCTTTCAAAACCTAAAAAAGTCACTACCAATCTGTCTAATCAGATCGGGAAAAGCAATATTCATCCTGAACCGTTGGGCTGTGTTCTGGTTATTGGTGCTTGGAATTATCCTTATCAATTGTCTCTGTCTCCTATGATCGCTGCATTAGCTGCAGGAAACTGCTGTATTCTAAAGCCTAGTGAAATAGCAGAAAACACAATGAAAGTGATGGCCAAACTCATCAATGAGAACTTTCCACCCGAGTATTTATATGTCTACGAAGGAGGCATTGATGAAACCACTGAGCTTTTAAAACTGAAATTTGACAAAATATTTTTTACAGGAAGTACAAAAGTTGGAAAGATCGTGTACAAAGCTGCTGCAGAGCATTTAACACCTGTTGTTCTTGAATTGGGAGGAAAGTCTCCTGCAATCGTCACCAAAGATGCAGACCTTGAAGTCGCTGCCAAAAGAATCGTTTGGGGAAAATTCCTCAATGCAGGACAGACCTGTGTAGCTCCGGATTATCTGCTTGTAGAAGAATCCATTCATGAACAGTTTCTGGAAATGTTGAGAAAATATATCACGGAGTTCAAATACCAACCCGGTTCCGAACAGTATACAAGAATTATCAACCGCAAAAATTTTGACCGTCTCGTAAAACTTATCGACCAGAAGAACATTTATTTTGGAGGAAATTCAGACGAAACGAAACTGCATATTGAACCTACCATTCTGAACAACGTTAACTGGGAAGATGATGTCATGCAGGAAGAGATTTTCGGTCCGATACTTCCCGTGATCAGCTTTACCCATTTTAATCCGATTTTAAATACGATCCTGGAACATGAAAAACCACTTGCGGCCTATCTGTTCACCCGGAATGCTGAGGAAAAAGAAGCTTTTACTTCGAAATTATCCTTTGGTGGCGGATGTATCAATGATGTGATCATGCATTTGGGTAATGAAAGGTTACCTTTTGGAGGCGTTGGAGCTTCCGGTATCGGAAATTACCATGGAAAATATGGTTTCGAAGCTTTTTCACATCAGAAATCTATCCTTGAAAAAGCAACCTGGGGTGAACCTAGTATTAAATATCCTCCTTATTCTGAAAAGAAATTAAACTGGATCAAGAAACTATTGTAAATAAAAAAACCGGGAAATTTCCCGGTTGTATTTTTATGATTTAGGCGCCCACTGAGTAAAGAATTCTTTTACCTTTTCTTTGCTGTAGCCTTTACCTTCTTCCAGAACTGAGCTGTCTTTCAGTACATGAATCATTTTTCCGTTCTTATCCAAAACTATGAAAAAAGGATAACCCAGTTTTTCATTAACATCTACATATTTAGAAAAAACTTTTTCATTCTTATTCTCAGGAGAGAAATTCAAATGATAATAAACATAGTTCTTATCTACGGTTTCCTTCAATTCAGGGGTACTTTGAACAAAATTATTAAAACGGAGACACCAGATACACCAGTTTCCACCCGCCTGAATGATTATGTTTTTCCCTTCTTTTTTAGCTTTGGCAATTAATGTATTGATATCAGCCTCTGCATTGGCTTTCGGATCGTAAGGTTTTGGAAGTTTTGCCTTCTCCTCACCAGCTTTCTTCTTCGCATCCAGTTCTGCATGGTCAGTTTTCACCAAAAGGGCGTTATCTTTATTTCTTCCTTCCGGTACATTTTTGGTTTCCTGAGAAAAAGCAATGACGCTAAGTCCCAAAAAGGCTATGATTGACAATTTTTTCATAACATAAAAATAAAAAAAATTTATACTTATTGCAAGCAAAAATAGAACCATAATTTTATTATCACTAGATTTGCATGTTTTATGGATTTCCTGATCAAAATATTATATTTCATTTCAAAGCTTCCGCTCAAAGTATTGTATATTTTTTCGGACGTTATGTTCTTCCTGAACTACTATCTGGTAGGCTACCGAAAGAACGTTATTACCCAAAATCTAAGAAACTCTTTTCCTGAAAAATCGGAAGAAGAGATTAGAGCCATACGAAAGAAATTTTATCTTAACTTCTCAGATTATTTGGTAGAAACCATCAAATCGTTCAGTATTTCAGAAACAGAAGCCAGAGTCAGAATGCAGCACATCAATCAGGAGATTTTCCATGAAGCTAAAGCTGAAGGCAAAAATGTAATCATGCTGGCAGGACACGTTTTTAACTGGGAATGGATGAATGCTTTCGCAAGAGTGATTCCACAAAAACACTGTCATCCCGTATACAGAAAGGTCAACAGCGATTTCTGGGAAAACCAGATGAAAAGAGTCAGAAACAAGTTTGGAAATGAAGCTTTGGAAGCCAATGAAGTGATCATGAATATTTTCAGATCTAAAAACGATGGTGAATCAGCTTATATGTTCGTGGCAGACCAAACGCCCCATGTTGCTCATGTGAACTACGGATTGGAGTTCCTTCACCAGAGAACGCCAGCATTTATAGGCTATGATAAACTGGCTACCAGAATGGACCTTGCTTTTATTTATTGTGAAATGAAGAAAGTAAAGCGGGGCTATTACCAGGTCAACTACCATAGAATTTATCCGGATGGTGAAAAGTTTACAGAACATGAAGTGGTGAAAAAATTCCATCACCTTCTGGAAAATACACTTCGCAAGAACCCGGACAACTATCTTTGGTCCCACAGAAAATGGAAGTACCAAAGCTCGATTAAAACCTTTGATGGCGATAAAAAATAAATCCTGATGCCGAATAAATTAGCTGTTGCTATCTTAAACTGGAATGGAAAAAACTGGCTTGAGAAATTTCTTCCGAGCGTTGTCAGTTTTTCTCAAAATGCAGATGTCTATGTCATCGACAATCTTTCTACCGATGATTCAATAACCTATATACAGACTCATTTTCCTACTGTAAAAATCATTAAAAACACGCAGAACTATGGTTTTGCCGGTGGTTACAATGAAGGTTTAAAGGAAATCAAAAATGAATATTACTGTCTTCTCAATTCAGATGTAGAAGTTACAGAAAACTGGACAGTTCCGGTTCTGGAATTATTTGAAAAAGATCCTTCCATAGCAGCGATACAGCCTAAAATTTTATCTTTTAATCATAAAGGATTTTTTGAATTTGCCGGCGCTGCTGGTGGTCTTATTGATAATCTTGGTTATCCTTACTGCCGTGGACGTGTATTCGATGATGTGGAAGAAGATCAAGGGCAATATGATGATGAAACACAGATTTTCTGGGCTTCCGGATGCAGTTTCTTTATCCGTTCAAAAGACTTCTGGGAACAGAAAGGTTTTGATGAAAGGTTTTTTGCCCATCAGGAAGAAATTGACCTCTGCTGGAGACTGATTAATTCCGGGAGGAAAATTTTCTACACTGGAAAATCCAAAGTCTATCACGTAGGTGGCGGAACACTCAACAAACAAAGCGCTCAAAAAACGTATTTAAATATCCGCAACAACCTTTCCATGATGCTGAAAAATTTACCGTTTCCAAAACTGGTAGCGTTAATTTTCTTCAGACTTTGTTTAGACGGAATTGCCGGAATTTATTTCGGATTGAAAAACGGATTCCCTCACCTTTGGGCCGTTGTAAGAGCTCATTTTGGCTTTTATGCACAACTTCCGGGAACATGGAAGCTTCGCCAGAATCATCAGAAAAGCAAGTTCTATCAATCGAAATGGCTGATCTTTAGACATTTTTTGGGTGGAAGGAAGTAGGGATTAGGGATTAGGGATTAGGGATTAGGGATTAGGGATTAGGGATTAGGGAAATAAAGTACAAATATCTGACGTTTAAAGGACTATAGTATTTTATGTGAAAAATTCTTAACTTCAAAAAACTTTAAACTTTAAACCTTGAACTTTAAACATTAAATAAAACCAGCAACATATAACTCTTAACTCATCACTCAAAAATGGATTTCTGCGCAATAGATTTTGAAACGGCAACACACGAAAAAAATTCAGCGTGTGAAATGGGTATTTGTGTTGTTCAGGATTCCAAAATTGTGGAAACGAAGACATGGCTGATCAAACCACCAAGCTTTCCATACTTCAGTAGATTTAATATTGCTGTTCACGGAATTATCCCTGAAGATGTAAAGGATGCTCCTACTTTTGATGAGATCTGGTATGAAGCTGAAGAGATGATGTACGGATCGCTGATGATTGCTCACAATGCAAGCTTTGATGCGGGAGTTTTAAGAGGCTGTTTTGCCCATTACGGCATGTTTCCTCCAAAGCTGAATTATCTCTGCAGTATTCAGCTGGCCAAAAAATCATGGAATTATCTTCCAAAATACGGACTGAAACATCTGGCAGAACATCACCAGATCAATCTGAATCACCATCGCGCCGGAGATGATGCCGAAGCCTGTGCAAAGATTTCACTTCTGGCTTTTGAGAAATTAATTATCACCGAAAACGACGAGATCCATGAATCTTTCTTAAATAAATACATCAAAAAACTATAACCCATGAAAAAACTTTTACTTCCGGCTGTCATTATTGTCAGCACCTTATTCCAGGCACAAAGCTCGGAACTCATCAGTACAACATGGAATCTAAAGAAAGTAATTAAAAACAACATTACTTATGATCTTCCGCAGAATAGCGAAATAGGAACTCCCACACTAACCTTCACTCCTCCTCCCGGAGCTTCGGGAACATACGTCACCATGAACAGTCCTTTTTGTGGCACAAATGTTTGGGCAATGATTTATCTGATGGACATTCATCCAACCAATTTTACATTTTGGACCTATGGAGCAGGCCCCAATGAAACCTGTACACTCCCTGAAAATGTAAATTTCGCGAATCAATATTATCATTATTTTGCCTTTAATTCAGATAATCATAATTACGTAATTACCAGTTCAGGAAACACAAGAAATCTAGTGCTCACCAATAATCTGGGAGACAAAGCATTTTATGAAAGTGGTTTCTTAACCACCAAAGAACTGGATGCATCCAAAGTTGCATCAATAAAGATTTACCCCAATCCGGTTAAGGACAGTTTTCTTGAAATTAAAGGCGTTGAGCGTATTGAATGGACAAAAATTTATAACGCCGAAGGAAGACTCATTCAGCAGAATTCAACAGATTCCAGAATAGATGTTTCCGGCCTTTCAAAAGGAGGCTATTTCTTAGAAATCAAATCTCAGAAAGGAATAAGCAGACATCAATTTATCAGAGAATAATCCTAATTTTTTTGATATCAGATTTCAGACATCAGATTTCAGACTTTCAACTGGGATGAAGAATGTCAATGGTGAATTTTGCTTTGCAAGTGAATGGTGAATGTAGACTGGAGAATAAGAGTCAAGAAACAAGATTTTAGATCTCAGTCACAAGACAGCAAACAATAATTTATTAGCTTAATACTACCAACCAGCAACTAGCAACCAATAACTAGCAACAAAATTTACCCTGAAACTCTTAACTCAGCTTAATTGCTTAACACTTCAGACAACAGGTTGAACTTTGGGATCTCTATCTCAAAAGTTTCCTGCGTATCCATGTTTTTAACGAGGTATTTTCCGCTCATATTACCTACGCCGGACCGAAGCATTACATTGGAGAAATAAGCGAAATTTTCGCCTGTGGGAATTTCCGGTGTTAATCCGATTACACCATCGCCAATAATCTCTGTGTATCCAAAACCGACATCAAAGATGAGCCATTTTCTTTTAAGTACTTTAATGGGAAAGCTTCCGTCATTTTCTATTGTAATATTGTACTTAAAGACATAACGGTTTTCGGAAGGATAACTGTTTTTACTATCATATTCAGGTATTACTGAAACTTTGATATTGGAAGTCATTTTTGAGAACATCACCTTAGTTTTTATAACAGATACAAAAATCTCGCCTTTTTTAAGGCGAGATTGTAAGTTATCTTAAAATTTTATTAAATTTTATAGTCCAAGGCCTTTTCTTTCGTCGCCTCCCATTAAAATTTCAACAGGATTGTCGATACCTTCTTTTACCGCTACAAGGAATCCTACAGACTCTTTTCCGTCGATAATTCTGTGGTCATAAGACATCGCAACATACATCATTGGTCTGATCACAACCTGTCCGTCTACCGCTACCGGTCTCTGGATAATGTTGTGCATTCCAAGGATAGCAGACTGTGGAGGGTTGATGATCGGTGTAGACATCATAGATCCGAAAGTACCACCATTTGTAATCGTGAAAGTACCGCCAGTCATTTCATCAACCGTAATTTTACCGTCTCTTACTTTAGTTGCAAGATCTTTGATGTTCGCTTCAACTCCACTGAAAGACATATTTTCAGCATTTCTCAATACCGGAACCATTAATCCTTTAGGACCTGACACTGCAATTGAAATATCGCAGAAATCATAGTTGATTTTGAAGTCTCCGTCGATAGATGCATTCACATCCGGGTACATTTGTAATGCTCTTGTTACTGCTTTTGTAAAGAAAGACATAAAGCCTAATCCTACTCCGTGCTTCTGAGCAAATTCTTCTTTGTATAGTTTTCTTAATCTGAAAATTTCAGACATATCAACTTCGTTGAAAGTAGTCAACATCGCTGTTTCATTCTTTACAGAAACCAATCTTGAAGCGATTTTTCTTCTTAGAACTGAAAGTTTAGTTGTTGTCGTTGTACGTGCACCAGTTGCAGTAGAAGGTGTTCCACCTAAAGCAGGAACTGCAGCTAATTCTGCGTCTGTTTTAGTGATTCTTCCGTCTCTTCCGCTTCCTGAAACCTGTCCAGCCTCAACCCCTTTTTCATCAAGGATTTTTTTAGCTGCAGGAGATGGAGCTCCCGTTGCATACGTTTGTGGAGCCGCTACCGGAGCAGCTGGTTTTGGAGCTTCCTGTTTAGCAGGTTCAGCAGCTTTCGGAGCCTCTTCCTGTTTTGGAGCTTCAGCAGCAGGTGCGCTTCCGCCTGCAGGTCTTGGAGCATCCACATCAATTAAACAAACTACCTGGCCAACCTGTACTACATCACCCTCTTCTGCTTTTAACGTGATCACACCGCTTTGTTCTGCAGGTAATTCAAGAGTTGCTTTATCTGAGTCTACTTCTGCGATGGGCTGATCTTTTTCTACATAATCACCATCTTTCACAAGCCAAGTTGCAATTTCAACTTCTGTAATGGATTCTCCCGGTGAAGGAACTTTCATTTCTAAAACTGACATATTGAGTATTTTTTATTTTTTTAATTGGGTATTATTAATTACACGGTAACGGGTCTTTTTACAGGAGCATCATCTCTGTCGAAAACTCTGTTGATCACTGCATTCTGACTCTTTTCAAACATTTTGTGACTTCCCGGAGCCGGAGCACCGCTTGGTACCGGAGCTACCACCTGGATTCCTGTATCTCTGAAGTTTCTCAGGATATAAGACCATGCGCCCATGTTTTCAGGCTCTTCCTGAGCCCAGATCAGCTGTGTTCTACTGTCGTATTTGCTGAAGATAGCTTCTATTGCATCTGTCTGAAGCGGATATAACTGCTCGAATCTTACCAGTGCAATATTTTCACAGTTAAGTTCTTCTTTCTTCGCTAATAATTCGAAGTACAGTTTACCTGAACACAATACTAATTTTT
Organism: Chryseobacterium sp. OV279; assembly: GCF_900128945.1. GTDB lineage: Bacteria > Bacteroidota > Bacteroidia > Flavobacteriales > Weeksellaceae > Chryseobacterium. The sequence goes on from NZ_FQUD01000003.1 coordinate 893,168, forward strand.
CTACTTTTTTAGGATCTGCTGTAGGATCGTCCAATATCGGCTGGAATGAACCATTTGCGAAATCTTCCAGTGGAGAAACCACTTTAGGGTGTCGCAACAGAGATTTAGGGCTCATTACAATTAGCGGCTTTCTGAATGTCCATTTAAGCTGTCTTCTTAATAAGTGGAAATAGTTGGCTGGTGAAGTAACGTTGGCTACCACCATATTTTCGTTCGCACAAAGCGTTAAGAATCTTTCTAGTCTTGCTGAAGAATGTTCTGCTCCCTGACCTTCTGAACCGTGAGGCAACAGCATCACCAATCCGTCCTGGATTTTCCATTTCTCTTCTGCAGCAGCCAGATACTGGTCTACGATGATCTGAGCACCGTTCACAAAGTCTCCGAACTGAGCTTCCCAGATCGTCAAAGTATTAGGAGAAACCATAGCATATCCATAGTCGAAACCTAAAACTCCGTATTCTGAAAGGTGAGAGTTGAATACATCAAATCTGCTTTCTGATACATGTCTCAACGGGATATATTCTTCTTCCGTATCTTCTGTTTTCACTACTGCGTGTCTGTGAGAGAATGTTCCTCTTTCCACATCTTCTCCGGAGATTCTTACATTGTGACCTTCCACAAGAAGCGTAGCATATGCCAACCATTCTCCAAGAGCCCAGTCTAATGAATTTCCTTCAATAGCTTTAACACGGTTATCAAACAGTCTTGTAATTTTATTGATGAACTTTTTGTCTGCAGGAAGAGATGACATTTTAATGGCCAGTTCTTTAAGCTTCTCTAAGTCATATTTTGTATCTACAGGAATCTGAACTGCCCCTCTTTTCCCAATAGGATAATTGGTCCAGTCATCTGCCATGAACAGATCCATTACATTTTTCTCGATTTCTTTGGAAGCATCAAAGTCTTTATCTAAAAGCACTTTGAAATCTGATTCCATTTTCGCGATCACATCATTCGAAGTGATGCTGTCCTTAAGTAATTTATCTTTATAAATTTCTCTTGGGTTCGGGTGTTTTGAAATTAATTTATACAGATTAGGCTGTGTAAATCTAGGCTCATCACCTTCGTTGTGACCATATTTTCTGTATCCTAATAAATCGATATAAACGTCTTTTCCGAACTTCGCTCTGAAGTCTGCTGCAAAATGCATTGCATGAACTACCGCTTCAGCATCGTCAGCATTAACGTGCATTACCGGAGATTCCGTTACTTTTGCAATGTCTGTACAGTATGTTGAAGATCTTGCATCCGCATAGTTGGTGGTAAACGAAACCTGGTTGTTAACAACGATATGAACCGTTCCACCTGTTTTGTATCCTTCCAGCGTCATCATCTGAGCCACTTCATAAGCGATACCCTGGCCGGCAATAGCACCGTCACCGTGGATCACGATAGGAAGAATCTTAGAACCTTCTCCTTTGTATTTGTCATCTATCTTCGCACGGCAGATCCCTTCTACAAGAGCTGCTACGGTTTCAAGGTGAGATGGATTCGGGGTAAGGTTGATCGCTACTTCTTCTCCTGAAGCTGTTTTCACTATTTTAGATGATCCTAAGTGATATTTAACGTCACCAGAGAATACATCCTCTTCAAATTCTTTTCCTTCAAATTCTGAGAAGATCTGCTTGTAAGATTTCCCGAAGATGTTTGATAACACGTTCAGTCTACCTCTGTGAGCCATCCCAAGAACAACTTCGTCTACTCCTAACTGAGAAGATCTTGAGATCAACTGATCAAGTGCAGGGATTAATGTTTCACCTCCTTCCAGAGAGAATCTCTTCTGTCCTACGAACTTGGTGTGAAGGTAGTTTTCGAAAGCTACCGCCTGATTTAATTTCAGTAAAATCTCAGTTTTTTCGTTGGCAGAAAGACTTGGGTGATTTTCGTTCACCTGAAGCCATTTCTTGATGAAATCTTTTTCTTCAACGTTGTTGATATACGTATACTCTACCCCGATAGAATCGCAGTAGATGCTTTCTAAATGCTTGATCAGGTCCTGTAGTGTTGCAGGTTCTTTCATCCCTGTTTCAACAGCACAGTTGAATTTTGTATTTAAATCCTCCTTGCTAAGACCGAAGTTCTCGATGTCTAAAGTGGGCGTATAGTGTCTTCTTTCTCTAACCGGGTTTGTTTTTGTGAACAAGTGCCCTCTCGTTCTGTAAGCCTCAATAAGGTTTACTACCTTGAACTCTTTTTTGATGTGCTCAGGAACTTCTCCACCGGCTACTGCCTGAGAGATCTGCTGTACTGCCGGAGCAACGCTGGCCGGAGCCTGAATGTATTGAATGTTATCATCATCTCCATAGTTCTCCAAAGCGAAATCGAAACCTTGAAAAAAGGCTTTCCATGATGGCTCCAAAGAATCCGGGAATTTTAAGTATTGTTGGTATAAATCCTCAATTAACTGAGAATGAGCTGCGTTTAGGAATGAAAATCTGTCCATTATTACAGTTTATCTATTATTAAAATTTATTTGTAGAATTAATCTTCAAATTTAATAAAAAAAACCGAGTTAAGACAGCCTGAGACCGTTAAAAAAAATTAAGAAAAAAATAAATGAAAAAAAATTACTTAAACACTGATAATGAGAGCTTCATGTTCACCTCCTGTCCTTCTATTGGACGTTCAATAAAGGTTTGTCTGATATCTCCGAAGCGCATCTCGTCTTTTTTGGCCTTCTGAATCAGCTGCTGAACTGCCCTTATTCTGCCTTCATAATTTCCTTTATAGTAGATCACATAGTTTTGAGAAGGATTGATTGTACGGAAATTGAAATTATTATCCGTAACTCCAATCTTCTTGGAAAGTGGAATTCCCAAGAAGTAAGAAACCTCTTTGTCTTTATAGTTATCCGCATCCGTAATCAATACCGGAAAGCCGAATTCATCGTCTTTTTTACCAAGATCCATCGTGATATAATTGTAAATTTTACTGTAATTCATCACGATATTTTTATACAGCGCCTCCTTCTTGTTGGATGCACTGACATTGATACCCAAAATCAGCTTATCCTCTTCATTTTCTACCATCAGACTGTCATATTTGATGGAGGCCATCTGGTTATCTTTTTCCACTTTATTGCCCAGTACATTTTTCAGATTCACCATGCTTTTATTGATGTTTTCAGCAAACCGGTCTTCTGTCCAGAAATTTTCCACTCTCCTTAACACAGAAAGCTTAGGCGTATGTACGTTCCAGGTAATTTTCGTTTTTTCTGCAGACACCACTTTGAACTGAACATCAACAACCGTCGGGTTCTCATTTCTGTCCTCAAAAAGCTGATAACGCAGGCTTTTTTGCGGGTTCTCGTAACGGATGAACATTTCCCCGTCCGTATCGTTTTTAGGATCTACATAGCTGATGGCACCACCCTGACCTTCGTAAGGGGTGTAATAATCTATGTCAATAGACTGCGAACTCGTAAAAAAGTTGTTCCAGCGCGTAAAATGCTGAAGATTATTAAACTGGGCAAAGACTTTATCGATGGGATAATCGATCTCTTTTTCTATCTTAAAGTCCTTGTTTTCATCCACAAAATAATACATGGAAGCAGCATAAGCTCCTACCAGCAAAACAAGAATCACGGCTGTAATTTTAAAAAAACGCATCGCACAAAAGTAAGACAAATAAAAAAAGTGACCAATATGTTGATCACCCTAGTTTTATGTTTAACACTAATTAACCTGATAGAGGTTAAAGGTAAGAAGATAGATGTGGGAAGATGGAAGTTAATGTCCGGAACTTTATGGGTTGAAAGTCCTTTTCATAACTCATTAAATTTTATAGTTGGACAATCGCAAAGGCGCAGGAATTTATCTCCGATAAAATTGTATAATGTCATTGCGAGGAGCTATGCGACGAAGCAATCTCTAAAATACTTTTTTGTGGCATAAATCAGAGATTGCTTCACCTAAAGGTTCGCAATGACAAGGTGTTTTTACATATATCACATGAAAGAAAACAGCTTCAAAAGTCTTCTTCTCATCCAATGTGTGTTCCTGAAGGAAGAACTGCTCCTTTCTTCACGACTACGATTCCATCCTGAACGGAATGGGTTCCGTAATCACCATCCGGAAGATGCTTTCCTCCAATGATCTTGACATTGTCGCCGATGTAACAGTTTTTATCAAGAATCGCCTTTTCAATGTAACAGTATTTCCCGATTCCCATATTGGGACGGCCGTTTCTGTCATTGAGAACAATTTCTGTGGTATTTTGATAGAAATCAGCACCCATCACGTAAGAATTTACGATGGTACTTCCTTTATCTATTCTTGTTCTGTTTCCGATCACTGAATTCTCGATCTTATCGGCCATAATGATGCATCCGTCCCCGAAAACGGCCTTGCTTACGTAAGAACCGTTGATTTTAGACGGCGGAAGCATCCTCGCCCTTGTATAAATAGGTGAAGAAGAAAACAGATTGAACTGCGGAAGATCCTGACAAAGGTCCAGATTCGCTTCGTAAAACGATTCTATGGTTCCGATATCCGTCCAATACCCTTCGTACTGATAGCTTAATGTTTTATACTTCCCTATTGAGTTTGGAATGATATCTTTTCCGAAATCATCGCCGGCTCCATCTTCGAACATCTTTTTAAGAATTGTTCTCGTGAAAATATAGATTCCCATCGAGGCCAGATATTCTTTTCCTTTGTGCTTGTTTTCCTCTGAAACTTCAGATTTTAGGCTGTCCAGAATATCGTATTCCGGTTTTTCATAGAAAGAGGTGATATTTCCGTCATCATCAGACTTTAAAATCCCGAATCCGGTCGCATCCTTCGCCACCACCGGAATGGTCGCAATCGTTACATCGCCTCCGTTTTCAATATGAAAATCCAGCATTTCCCTGAAATCCATCTGATAGAGCTGGTCCCCGGAAAGGATCAGAATATAGTCATAATCATACTTTTCCAGGTGCTTCATCGACTGGCGGACCGCATCGGCTGTTCCCTGATACCAGCTTTCATTTTCCACATTCTGCTCGGCAGCAAGAATATCTACAAAACCTTTGCTGAAAATATCAAAGTGGTAAGAATTCTTGATATGTGAATTTAAGGAAGCTGAATTAAACTGCGTTAAAACCAGGATTTTATTGAGTCCCGAATTCAGACAGTTGGAAATTGGAATATCTACCAGCCTGTATTTTCCTGCAATAGGAACTGCCGGTTTTGATCTTGAATACGTTAACGGGAATAATCTTGTCCCTCTGCCGCCTCCCAAAACAATGGAGATTACATTTCGTTTCATAAGTATCTTGCGTTTTATTGAATTAAATTTACTGTTCTATTCTTAGTGTTTACTGACAATCTAAAGCATTCTTTATTTTCGTATTTGAGTTCATGATTGTAAACAATGACTTTAAATTCGCCCTCGTTATTAAGCTCAAATACCTCTTTATCTACATTATATGCTTCTATGTAATGCTTTTTAAGTTCATCCCTGAACAATTTATTCGTGATCAGAATATCCATAACATCTACATTTTTCATGGCAAAATCCTGCATATCATTAGCATATGCTGCCCTCCAGCCTTTTCCGTATTTTCTTTCTATTGCAGCGTAGGTTCTTTTATTAATAGCATTTACAGCCCTTCCTTCTTCATTACTTATCATACACCCTGCTACAGCATAATGCTTAATTTTCCATTTTTCAGATATCCCATCCATCTTCTCCTGTGCGCCCATTTCAGGCAATCCATATCCATAAATCCAGTAATATCCGCCGTGGTAACTCCCTTCATCTTTTTTACACGAAGAAAGCATGATCATGATGATAAAAAGAAAACCGGCAACTTTCATCACATCAGTTATTATATAAAGCTATATATTTTTCTGCAGATTTCTCCCATGCAAAGTCAAAATTCATGTTCGCATGAATCAACTCCTTCATTACCCCTTTCTGATTATAAATTGCCATCGCCCTGTTCATGGCGTGGACAATATCATCTACCCCCGGATAGGTGAAATTCAAACCAGCTCCTCCGGTTGAAATATCTTCTACCGTATCCCTCAAACCTCCGGTATATCTTACGACAGGAACCGTGCCATATCTCATGGAATACATCTGGTTCAGTCCGCAAGGCTCTACTCTTGACGGCATCAGCAGAAAGTCCGCCGAAGCATAGATCTTATGGGAAAGATGCTCTTTGTAGCCCAGATCCAGTGCAAAATTGGTATAGGTATGTTCGTATTCTTTAAGCTTATTCTCAATGTAGGTGTTTCCTGAACCGAGAATCATAATATTTAAAGCGCCGTAACTCTGTTTAATGCTTTTCCAGACGACATCCGGAAGGAAATCGGCTCCTTTTTCCGTAGCAAATCTTCCAATAAAAGCAAACAAAGGAAGATCAGGTTTCAAACCGTATTCTTTGCAGAGTTTTTCTTTGTTTTTCTTCTTTTGGGCAACCGCATTTTTACTATTGAAATTAAAATCCAGCATCGGATCTGTTTCAGGGTCCCAAACTTCCGTATCAATCCCGTTGATGATCCCATACGCCTTTCCAAATTCTTCACGCACCAGGCTTTCCAGTCCACGGAAGCTGATGAACAGTTCTTCCAGATACCCTTCAGAAACAGTGGTAAAAGCATCAGCACATTTAATCATACTTGCCAATGGATTCATATAACCATTCCAGTCCATAAGACCCCATTTATATGAATCAAAAGACGGCATATAATTCGCCATATTCCAGCTCATCATGCCCTGATATTCCCCGTTGTGGATTGTTCCTATTGTTTTTACTCCTTTTAAAAATTCAAATTCCGGACAGTGCTGGGTCATAAAAGGCACTAATCCTGTATGGTAATCGTGGCAGTGCAGGACATGCGGACGGATCTTCATGGCAGTCAGCCAATGCAGTACCGCATGCTGAAAAGCGATAAACTGAAAACTTTCATCCTGATACCCATAAGGATTCTCCCGGTCTAAAAGTCCCGGAACCTTTACCATATACAGCTCAAATCCCAAAGTATCCGTTTTCTCCTTCATCACCTGAACCTGCAGCATATCCGGTCCCTGATGGATAAAACCATCAAAAACGATGTCAAATTCATGATTATGGACGAAAGGTTTGTTGTACCACGGCATGACCACCTTGGCGTCTATTTCTTTTATTTTGTTCTGATACTTCGGCAATGCGCCTACAACATCTGCCAGGCCGCCTACTTTGGCTACCGGATAACATTCTGTACTTAAGTGATAGATTACCATAATTTCAGTGTCATTTGTATTTTGTCAGATTTTGCTTTAATTCCCAACATCATCATTCTTTATTTCTTATGTTTTATTCTGTGTAATTTATACTTTTTATCTTTTTTCTGTCTTAAAACAATTCCAGCCAATGGTGGCAGTTTTAAGGTGATAGATTTCGGATGGCGCATCCATTCTTCATATTTTTCATTCAGAATTTCAGCTTCCGTCCCGCTTCCGCTATATCTGTGATCATCAGAATTAAGAACAACTTCCCAATGAGTTCCTGCGCTCACTCCTATTGTATACTCCAAAACCTGTGGTGTCAGATTCAAAACAACCATCAGAACATCATCTCTTCTTTTCCCTTTTCTCAGATATACATACACCGAATTCTCCAGATCATCCGCTTCTACCCATTCAAACCCGTTTTTATTAAACTGATTTTCGTAGAATGCAGTTTCATCCCGATAAAGATGATTAAGATCTTTTACAAGCGTCTGCATTCCTTTATGAACAGGATATTCCAGCAAATGCCAATCCAGACTGCGGGTAAAATTCCATTCACCGGTTTGTGCGAATTCATCTCCCATAAAGAGAAGCTTAGCTCCCGGATGGGTATACATATACACGTAAAGCGCACGGAGATTGGCAAATTTCTGCCATTCGTCGCCTGGCATTTTATAAATAAGACTTGCTTTCCCGTGGACTACTTCATCATGTGACAGCGGCATCATATAATTTTCATTATACATATACACGGAGGCAAAAGTAATTTTATGATGATGGTATTTTCTGTTTTCGGGAGATTCTTTAAAATAATCCAGCGTATCATGCATCCATCCCATCATCCATTTCATTCCGAAACCTACGCCACCGTCATGAACGGGTTTTGTAAGCAGAGGAAAATCTGAACTTTCTTCAGCTATCGTCATGATGCTGTCGCCAAATTCTTTATAAACCGCCGTATTGAATTCCTGCAGGAAAGCTTTGGCTTCAAGGTTTACATTTCCACCTTCTATATTGGGTTCCCATTCCCCCTCGTTCCTTGAATAATCCAGATGAAGCATTGAGGTCACCGCATCTACACGAAGTCCGTCGGCATGATACCGTTCCAGCCAGAACATGGCATTGGAAATCAGAAAAGATTTAACCTCATTTCTGCCGTAATTGAAAATATATGACTTCCAGTCGGGATGAAAACCTTTTCTCGGATCTTCATGCTCATAAAGATAGGAACCGTCGAAACGGTGAAGTCCATTAGCATCACCCGGAAAATGGGACGGTACCCAATCCAGAATAACCCCGATATCATTTTTATGAAGTTCATCAATCAGAAACATCAGATCCTGTGGTGAACCGAAACGTGAAGTAGCGGCAAAAAAACCTGTGATCTGATATCCCCAGCTCGGGTCATACGGATATTCCATAACCGGCATGAATTCTACGTGCGTAAAACCCATTTCCTTGGCATAAGGAACCAGCTTTTTAGCAATATCACGATAATTTAAATAATCATCCGGAGCTTCTCCCTGTCTGACCCATGAACCCAGATGAAGTTCGTAAACGGATATCGGTGCGTCCAGACTGTTATTCTTCCAGCGCTTTTCCATCCATTCTTCATCACTCCATTCGTACCAAGTTGTGGAAACCAATGATGCCGCCTGCAGATTCTGCTCCCAGCTTAAAGCATAAGGATCACTTTTCTCCAGAATGTCACCTCTAGCTGTTTCTATAGCATATTTATATAAAGTACCCCATGTAAGTCCGGCAATAAAACCTTCCCAAATTCCGGAGCCGTCCCATCTCGGGAACAGAATATGATCTTTATGATTCCAGTTGTTGAAATTTCCTATAACGGAAACTTTTTTGGCATAGGGAGCCCAGACCGAAAAATAGACGCCTTTTACACCGTCTTTTTCAACAGAGTGTGCTCCAAATTTCCCATACAGCTTATAATGCCTTCCTTCTTTGAAAAGGTAGACATCATGATCCGTGAACAGCGTATAGGTTTTAACAGAATTCATCAAGATATGGTCTTACTTTATTTTTTTCTGAAACTACGAAAATTCCCTGCAATAACGGTTAATAATTAGTCAATTTATTATTATGTTAACAGACTTTTGAATGAGATACCACTTATTGTAGAGCCAAGAGTCAAGAACCACGAATCAAGATGTCAGATTTCAGATTTCAGATATGAGACTTTTAGGCTAAGGTTGAAATTGATGTAAAAAATACTAATGGTGAGTTTTAAGTTGTAAAAGTTTAGAAACATTAGTTTGACGCAATCAAAATATTAGACATAGGCAATATTTATTACGAACTAGCAACTAGCAACCAGCAACCAGCAATCAGCAACTAGCAACTAGTAACTAGCAACTAGCAACCAGCAACCAGCAATCAGCAACTAGCAACTAGTAACTAGCAACTAGCAACTAGCAAATCTAATCAGACAACTCAACTCTTAAACAAACTCATATCCTACTCTCAAATCCGCGCTCCGTACCCCGTAACGTTCAAGCTTTTCAGCACATTGATCAAATATATTATTTTTAACATTCATTTTTTTATGATTTTAAAACAATCTTTTTTATAAATTTAGCTTTCCAATTTATATTAAACACATAGGATGAGGTTTGAACTTTATACAGAAGAAAGCGACGACAGAACGGTGTACATCACCGGAAATTTCAACAACTGGAACCCGAGGGACTACAGTTATCAGCTTAAACAGCTGGATTCACACAATTACTTCATAGAAATCAACAATGAAATTCTTCCCGATACCGTGGAATACAAATTCACAAAAGGCGGATGGGAAAACGTGGAACTCGATAAGTACGGAAATATCACCCCCAACCGGAAGGCTGATAAAGCAAAAGGGAAAACATCTGATAGCATTGAAAAGTGGAGGCTCAACTGGGGTCCTTTCAAAAAAGAATTTTTCCCGATCGCAGAAGTTATTTCCGAGGAATTCTACATTCCGCAGCTGGAACGGTACCGTAAAGTCTGGGCTGTACTGCCCTACGATTATTATGTAGCCGATAAAAGCTATCCGGTCCTTTATCTACAGGACGCTCAAAATCTTTTCAACGAAGGAAGCGGCTACGGAAACTGGGAAATCGACAAAAAGTTATCTATCCTTGCGGAATATGGCCGTGGCGACGTCATTATCATTGCCATAGAACACGGCAGTGAAGAGCGTATCAAGGAATATATTTTTGACAACGACAATGTGGCCAACGGTTCTGAAGGAAAAAAGTACATCCGTTTCATTACCGATACGTTGAAACCTTTTGTGGACGAACATTACCGCACCAAAAAAGACCGCGACAATACCGGAATCGGGGGTAGTTCTTTGGGTGCACTGATCAGTATTTACAGCGGATTCCTTTATCCGGAGGTTTATTCCAAACTGCTGATCTTCTCGCCTTCACTTTGGGTAGAGCCAAATAATAATTTCCCAATGATGAGCTTCAGGGTTCCGTTTAAAACTAAAATCTATCTCTACGGCGGCGGTCAGGAAGGGTCTAAAATGGTCAAAAGGATCCATGTTTTCGAAGAATATTTAAAACGCTGGGAAAAGAAAAATCTTTTTGATTTTGAATTCAGGACGAGCATTAATCCGGAAGGAACCCACAGCGAATTTTACTGGTCACAGGAGTTCCCGAGAGCCATTGAATGGCTGTTCTATGACAACACGGAAAACCCTGTAGAAGTAAAACCACAACAACAAAGTATTAAAAATTAAGTTTATGAAATTAATCAATAAAAAAAATAAAAACTACACCCAAATCTTTCAACTTTTCACCGAAGAAGAATGGACAAAATCCAACAAAAATTATAATAAAAATGTTGCTTCTTTTTTTACCGGAAAGAAAAATGAAGTTTTCATCCACACTGACGACAAAAGCATTACTTATCTAATAGGTTTGGGCAAATCTACCTTACAGAATTTCGAGGTTCAGCAGGTAGCCGTTAAATTCTCCCAGACCCAAAAAGACAAGCTTCAGGCTGCCCCTACTCTGTTGGTGGCAGATTTCCTGAAAGAAAAGCAGTTTGAAGAATTTGTAAAAGGACTGCTTTTCGGAACATACACTTATCCTTTTGATAAAAAACATGCTTGCTGGAATACTAAATTTGAGATCCATTTCGAAAATATAAGTCAGAAAAAACTGGACGCTATAAGTTCAAAAGCCGAAGCTTTGGCTAACGGACAAACTGCCTGTCAGGAATGGCTGAATAAACCTGCCAATCTTAAGAAACCGGATATGCTCAGTCTGTATCTTAAAAATTTAGCCAAAAAACATGAATTAAAATACACCGTATTCAACAGGAAAAAATGTGAGGAACTGGGACTTGGTGCTTATCTGTCGGTGAATCAGGGAAGTGCTTATGATGCTGCTTTCACGATTATAGAGTATAAAACGACGGTTAAAAATGCCAAAACATTTGGACTGGTAGGAAAATGCGTCCTGTTTGATACCGGAGGCGTTTCACTAAAGAATCCGGACAATATGCATTATATGAAATCTGATATGGGCGGCGCTACGGCTGTTATCGGAACCTTAATATACGCGGCAGAAATGAAACTTCCGGTGAATATCATTGCGGTGCTTCCTATTACGGATAATGCTATTTCGGAGAAGGCTTTTCTTCCGAGTGATGTCATTACAGCTTATAACGGAAAAACTATTGAAGTTCTGAATACAGATGCGGAAGGCAGAATGATCCTGGCAGACGGACTTTCTTATCTGGCGAAAAACTACAAAACAGATTTCCTGATCGATCTTGCAACACTGACGGGAAGTTCAGTGAGAATGTTCGGAGATACCTGCGGAGCGATGTTCTCCAATAATGATGAATTGAAAAATCTTCTGGTAAAAACCGGAGATAACACCAACCAAAGGGTGTGGAATCTTCCTTTGTGGGACATCTGGAAAGACGACATCCAGTCTGATGTGGCTGATCTTAAAAATATCTCTATGAAACCTATCGGCGACTGCATTATAGCCGCTAAATTCCTGGAGCAGTTTATAGAAAATCACCCAAAATGGGCGCATCTGGATATTGCCGGCGTAGCATTCGGAAGTACGGGATATGCAAAGGAAAAAGCTGCAACCGGCTACGGAGTGCAGCTGCTGGCCGATTTAATTGAAAATTATCACTAAAAATTAGTTTTTTTCAAAATTTCTCTGTATACTTGATTGTACATTCTCAAAAACGCAGTTAATTCATGTTTTTAACATTAATTAATCAATAAAAAATTGCTTTTATTTTTGATAATTTACTAAAAATTAAAAAACATTATATGGAGGAGAAAATTATAGTATGTATTTCGTGCTATTACAAGGGCTATGATTTCATAGATGAAATGAAGAAGCTCGGTAACAAAGTGATTTTGGTAACATCGGAGGGTCTTAAAGAAAAAAACTGGCCCTGGCACGCCATCGATGAGGTATTTTATATGACAGAATTAAGACCGTCCGTCTGGAATCTGGATCATCTGGTTCAGGGATTTTCCCATCTTATGACCACCAGAAAAATAGATGCAGTAGTGGCACTTGATGACTATGATGTAGAAAAGGCGGCGTTGATCAGAGAAACATTCCGTATCCCCGGGATGGGACAGACTACCCACCGGTATTTCAGAGATAAACTGGCAATGCGCCAGAAGGCAAAAGATTCGGGAATCAGTGTTCCCGAGTTTACGGCTGTTTTTAATAATGACGAAGTCAACAGCTTTATAGAAAAAGTTCCTGCTCCGTGGGTCTTAAAACCAAGATCGGAAGCCTCTGCATCCGGGATTAAAAAGTTTTCTTCCAAAGATGAACTGTGGGCGGAACTGAATACATTGGGAGAAGAACGTCACCTGTTTTTGCTGGAAAGCTTTAAGCCTGGTGATGTATACCATGTGGACAGTCTGACCTTTAATAAAGAAATTGTATTTACTTCTGCTTCAAAATACCTGGCTCCGCCGATGCAGGTTTCTCACGAAGGCGGCGTATTCAGATCAAAAACACTGGGAAGATATTCTGAAGAATTTAAAGCGCTTGATGAAGCCAATACCAAAGTTTTATCCAATTTTGGCCTTCTGAACGGAGCTACCCACACCGAATTTATCCGTGGAAAAGCAGATGGAAAATGGTATTTCCTTGAAACTTCTTCCAGAGTGGGCGGTGCACATATTCCGGATTTGGTAGAAGCCTCAAGCAATATTAATATCTGGCGAGAATGGGCCAAAATTGAAGATGCTCTGCTGCGCGGAAAAAGCTACCAAGCTTCAAAACCTACAGGTTACTACTCAGGACTGATTATCGCCCTGATCAAAGATAAAGAGCCGGACTATACCGCTTTTGAAAGTGAGGAAGCCATCAAATTTCTTCCGATCGACCACCATGTCGGAATTGTTTACAAATCTACCGATCCGGATATCATACAGGAAAGATTAGACAGCGCTGCAGAAAAGATACAGGCAGAAATGCTGAATATTCTCCCACCGAAAAGCAAACTGACAAGCTAAAAACCATAACAAAAGAAATTTATCAATGCCGCATATAGAACATACAGATTATTACTCCAATATATTAGGAACAAGCCTTAAAATAGAAGTGACGGGACATTACGGACATCCGATCATTATGTTTCCTACTTCTCAGGGGCAGTATACCCAAAATCACGATTTCCATCTGAATGGAAGCATCAACTGGTTTATAGAACAGGGAAAAGTGAAACTTTATAATATTCAGACCATTGATGGCTGGAGTTTTTATGATGAAAAGATTTCTCCCCAGAAAAGAATTAAGAATTACGAGCTGTATGTGCAGTTTCTGATTCAGGAATTTATTCCATACATCCAGAAGATTCATAAAACACACCGTGTCGCAGTGGCCGGAGCAAGTTTCGGAGGGTACCATGCCGCTAATTTTGCTTTCCGGTTTCCGGATGTGGTTTCGCATCTGTTCTGTCTTTCGGGAGCTTTCAGCATCAGGAATTTCATGGACGGATACTCGGATGAGCTGGTTTATTTTAACTGTCCGAGAGAATTTGTAAAGAACGACGAAGCCTGGAAATACAAGCATATGCACATCGTTCTGAGTACTTCAGATCAGGACATCTGCAGGGACAAAAACATCGAAATGGCTGAAATCCTAAGCTCAAAAGGCATCGACTTCTGGTATGATGAGAGAAAATGGATCAATCATGACTGGCCGTTATGGAGAATGGTATTTCCAACATTTATAAGTACTTTTTTTTCGTAAAAAGCAGTACATTTAAGAAGATAAAAAATAAAACATACACCAATTTAAAAACAGAAATTATGGCAAAAAAAGTGGGAATTCTATTCGGTATGGAAGATACGTTTCCTTGGGCGTTTATCGACAAGGTGAATGAACTGGGCGGCGGCGAAATCATTGCTGAACCTGTTAATATCGACAAACTGGAACAGGGTGCTGATTACGGCTATGCAGTCATTATCGACAGAATTTCGCAGGATGTTCCTTTTTACAGAGCGTATTTAAAAAATGCTGCACTTAACGGAACTTATGTAATTAATAATCCATTCTGGTGGAGTGCAGATGAAAAATTTTTCAATAATGCACTGATGTCAAAACTGGGAATTCCGCTTCCGAAAACGGTACTTCTTCCTTCACACGAAAGGCCAACGGATACTTCAGAAACTTCATTCAGAAACCTGAAGTTCCCTCACGACTGGGAATATATTTTCGATTATGTAGGATTTCCTGCTTATATGAAACCTCACGACGGCGGTGGATGGAAAAGTGTCTACAGAGTGGAAAATCCGGATGATCTTTGGAACAAATTAAGCGAAACAGAGCAACTTGTGATGATGGTTCAGGAAGAGATTGTTTTCGACGATTATTACAGGGTGTATTGCCTGGGCAAAAAATACGTCCACATCATGCCATATGAGCCGCGTAATGCGCATCATCTGAGGTATGCGACCACGCATCAGACCAAAGGAGCAGAACTGGAAAAATTATTAAAAACCATTCATGATTATACCATTACCATGAATGAAGCACTGGGCTATGATTTCAATACAGTAGAATTTGCGATCAGAGACGGAATTCCATATGCGATTGATTTCTGTAATCCGGCTCCTGATGCAGATAGAAACTCGGTAGGTGAAGAAAACTTTGCATGGATTGTAGAACATTCCGCCAAACTGGCCATTGAAAAAGCAAAAGAATATGTTCCGGGGAAACCTAATATCTCTTGGGGTACTTTTGTAAAAGACTCCGTAAAATAACCATTAAAAAATAAAAAAACACGAAAAAAAATGCATCAGTTTACTATTGGAATCGAGGAAGAATATCAGATCATTGATGTTGAGAGCAGAGACTTAATATCTCATGTTTCGAAAATAATTGAAGGTGGAAAAGCGGTTTTAAGTGAGAATTTAAAACACGAGATGCACGAATCCATGATTGAAATGGAAACCGGCATCTGCCAGAATATCAAGGAAGCCAGAGCGGAACTGACCAATCTGAGAAGACATTTGATCAACACAGCCCATGAACAGGGTCTTCGGGTAGCCGGAGGCGGAACTCACCCTTTTTCAAACTGGGAGCACAATACGATCACGAACGGTGAACGTTATAACAAGATCGTAGACGATATGGGTGATGTGGCCCGCGGAAATCTGATTTTCGGACTTCACGTTCATATCGGAATCCCCAACCGTGAAGAAGGTGTAAGGATTCAGAATGTGATGCGTTATTTTCTGCCGCACGTCTATGCGCTTTCTACGAACTCTCCTTTCTGGATCGGAAGAAATACAGGGTTCAAATCTTACAGACAGGAAATTTTTGTGAAATTCCCGAGAACGGGTATTCCCAGCTATTTCAATTCACTGGCTGAGTTTGACAGTTATGTAGAACTTCTGGTAAAAACGGGAACCATTGATAATGCCAAGAAAATCTGGTGGGATCTGCGTGTACACCCGTTCTACCCAACCATTGAGTTCAGAATCTGCGACATGCCTTTAAGGATAGAAGAAACGGTTTGTATGGCTGCCATTATGCAGAGTCTGGTCGCGAAAATCTATAAACTTCATCAGCAGAATTTAAGTTTCAGAAGTTACAGAAGATTATTACTGAACGAGAACAAATGGAGAGCCTCCAAAAGTGGTATTGAAGCCCATCTGATCGATTTCGGGAAAGAAGAATCCGTTCCTTATCCTCACCTGTTGAAGGAGCTTCTGGAATTCATTGATGACGTTGTCGATGATCTTGACTGCAGAAAAGAAGTTGAGTACGCGTGGACTATTCTCGAAAACGGAACAGGAGCCGACAGACAGCTTAAAGTCTTTAATGAGACCGGCGATCTTACCAAAGTAGTAGACTACATGATCTCAGAAACTGAGTATGGCATAACACATGGCGAAACCGCTTCATAATATTTTCGGTAACTTTGTAAAAAATATGAAGTAGTATGAAAGATATTCGAATCGCATTGATAGACATGAACAACAATCATGTGAATCAAGGCTTTAGAAATATTAAAGAGATTTCGGAAGCATTCCAGCAGAGCTCTGAAGAACATGTAATCATCGAAACATTTGATGTAAGGTTTAAAAATGAAATGCCTAACATCGAAGATTTTGACATCTTTATTTCTTCAGGCGGCCCGGGAAATCCTCACAGAGAAGGCTTGGAATGGGAAGACCGGTATGCCGCTTTTTTGGACTCTGTCCTAGAGCACAACCAATACAATGAAGATAAAAAATATCTTTTCCTGATCTGCCATTCATTCCAACTGGCGAGCATTCACTGGAAACTGGGAAATATCTGCAAAAGAAGATCTTATTCTTTCGGGGTAATGCCGGTTCACAAAACAGAGGATGGAGAACAGGAGTTTTTGTTCAAAAATCTTCAGGATCCTTTCTACGCTGTAGATTCAAGAGCTTATCAGTTCATTGAACCGGATGTGGAACGTTTTGATAAATTAGGTATGAAAATCATGGCTATCGAAAAATCCAGACCGCATATCGATCTGGAAAGAGCGGTAATGGCGGTTCGTTTCTCTGATGAAATATTCGGGACCCAATTCCATCCGGAAGCTGATCCAAAAGGCATGATTGAAAATCTGAAAGACGAAAAAAATAAAACGGCAATGATCGAGAACTTCGGAATGGAGAAATATCTTGAAACGGTAGACAGAATAGATGATGAAGACAAGATTATCCTTACCAGAAGCCAGATCTTACCGAGATTCCTTCAGTCTGCAAAAAAAAACATTTTGAAGGGAAGTGAAGTTTTAGCTTAAGTTTTTTTATACAATAAATGCTTCGACTCCGCTCAGCATGACAATGCTGAAAAACAGTCAGTATTAGAGGTGTCTTGCTTAGCGGAGTCGAAGCATCATTAATAAAAATTGTATTAACAACAATACAACTAAAAATCGGGCAGAAATGCTCGATTTTTTAAAATCAAATCACAAAGAAAAAATATGATCCCACAATACAGAAAACAGTTCAATCAGGAGTTTTCACAGGAAAAATACGATCAGCTCAAAGACATTCTTACGGAAAAAGGCGGTATGGCACCAGCTTTCAGAATTTCGGAAAGTCCTATTTTTCTTCCCAATGAATTTAAAAACAAACTTCTTCACGCCAGCGACAGCATTATTGACCAGATCAAAGCACTTCCTGCTGAAGTCCTTTACAAAGCTGTTCCTGACAATTGCAGAGTTCCCAATGATACCCAACATCCTCACTTTTTCACGATAGATTTCGGAATTTGCAGAAGCGAAAACGGAGAAATAGAACCCCAACTGATCGAACTGCAGGCTTTTCCTTCCTTATATGCTTTTCAAAAGACTTTTGAAGAAACGTTTTGTGAGGTCTACCCTTTTCTCTCGGAGATCAAAAATAAAATGCCCAATGAGGAATTTAAAAATCACTTAAAACAACTGATTGTAGGAGACGAAAATCCTGAACACGTTATTTTACTTGAAATCTTTCCGGAGAAACAGAAGACGGCTATAGACTTTGCATTAACGGAAAAACTATTAGGCATAAAGACAGTGTGTCTGACCAAAGTTAAAAAAGAAGGCAGAAAATTGTTTTACGAAAACAATGGAAAACTAACTGAGATTAAAAGAATTTATAACCGCGTGATCTTTGATGAACTCGACAGAATTCCTGATTTAAAAGCCGGATTCGATTTTCGTGAAGATATTGATGTACAATGGGTCACGCATCCTAACTGGTTCTTTAAGATCTCCAAATTCCTTCTTCCGATGCTGAAACATCAGTTTGTTCCTAAAAGTTATTTCCTGCACGAATTTCCGGAGCATGAAAGCTTAGAACATTTTGTACTGAAACCTTTATTTTCATTTGCAGGAAGCGGCGTGAATTTAAACCCGACAAAGGAAATCACGGACGCTATTGAGGACAAGGAGAATTATATCTTACAGAGAAAAGTAACTTACGAACCTATTTTTGAAGATATTAACGGAGAGTTTTCAAAAGCAGAAATCCGACTTCTTTATATCTGGCACGAAAATGAAGACCGTCCTATTCTACTTGAAAATCTAGGAAGAATGACAAAAGCTGCTATGGTGAATGTAGATTTTAATAAAAAAGATGCCATATGGATTGGGAGTTCCAATGCGTTTTTTGGAGACTAATAAGAAACAAATCAAATCTTGATTAATACAACAAATCCTTCTGAATTCAGGAGGATTTTCTATTTTTGCAAGACAGGAAACAGCGAAAAATAAAAATGCACTCAATGAATCTTAAAAATGTTGATGAACTTATTTTTCAGCCTCTCGGACTGAGACTTTCAAATATAGAACAGGACACTGAATCTAAAGACTACTCCGGTTGCGGTTTTACACTCAACGATTTAAAAATTAAATTCCGCACAGCTAAAATAACACCTACTAAAACAGGTCAGTTTGTAACCATCTGGAAACGGAATGAAAAGGGAGAAACAACTCCGTTTGATTCAGGAGATGTCTTTGATTTCTATCTGATCTCTGCATTCAAGGATCATAACAAAGGGCTTTTTATCTTCCCGAAAGAAATACTCATTGAAAAACAAATCTTGTCACATGAAAAAAAGATAGGGAAAAGAGGAATCAGAGTCTATCCAAGCTGGGATCTCACAGAAAGTAGACAGGCAAAAGCGACTCAAAAATGGCAGACAGAGTATTTTCTTGATCTTTCACAGGACTCAGAAGCGTATGTTCAAAAAGCTAAGATATTGTTTGATTTGGAATAAAGCAGTTGATCTGTTTTTTTTGACGCAAAGATTTTACAATAACAATGCATAGTTTAAGCTTGCAAAGACGGAATCGATCAGGGATCGATTCGATTAAGCAAACGTTTCCCCATTCAACTTCATTAGCGGTTCTACCGTCTTCTTTGCATGACATAAAAAGTAGAACATACTTTTAATAAAACTTAACGTTAAAAAAACTCTCGCAGATTGAACAGATTTTGCAGATCATATGATCTTTTGTTTAAAATAAAAAACGGCTGAAAATTCAGCCGTTTTACATATATCTTATTTATTTTATGAATTTTTATCGTCTTCCAGCAGCTCCCGTGCCTGATACTCCTGTACAAGGTCGATTGCGTTTGAAATAACGTCACTTAAAGCCGTAATGAAAGTTCCGTCCTCAGCCATTCCCATGGCGTGTTTTAAGGCTTCAATTTCTTTTGGAATGATCTCATAGCTTACATCTCTTCCTGCTTCATTGATCCCGTCGATAATCAATCCATTGATCTCCTCTTCAGTTCTTCCTCTAAGGTGCTTTTCATTTCTGATAATGATGTAATCAAACATTCTTCCGGCGATTTTTCCGCACTCTCTGATATCACTGTCACGTCTGTCACCTACCCCGGAAATAATACCGATTTTCTTTGTAGATTCTACGTTTTTAAGATAATCTTCGATCGCTTCATACCCTGAAGGATTGTGAGCAAAATCAATAAGCACCTTGAAGCTTTTGAATTTAAAAACATTCAGTCTTCCCGGTGTAAGCTGGGCACTCGGAATAAAAGTTCTCAGAGAATTGGAAATATCTTCAATGGCAAAACCGTAAAGATAACTGGCCAAACTAGCTGCCAGAACGTTTTCGATCATAAATCTGGCCTTCCCTTCCATCGTAATCGGGAAGTCTTTGGCCTTTCCTATTCTGATCTTCCAATCGCCTTTTTTAATCGTTACAAAACCTTCTTCATAAATACAGGTAATTCTTCCTTCTTTGGCAAATTTTACAATATGAGGATTATTTTCATCCATACTGAAAATGGCAACTTTGCTGTCAAGATCATTGATGATCTTCATAGAATATTCGTTGTCTGCATTCAGAACGCTCCAGCCGTTTTTCTTTACACTGTCCAGAACTACTCTTTTTACTTTCGTCAGGTCTTTCAGATTGTGGATATCATTCATTCCCAAATGATCTTCCTCAATATTGGTTAAAACTCCAATATCACACTGTGAAAATCCTAAGCCTGAACGAAGAATCCCTCCTCTGGCTGTTTCCAGCACAGCAAATTCAACAGTCGGATCTTTTAAAACAAATTCAGCAGAAAGAGGTCCGGTAGTGTCTCCTTTTGTAAGCATCGTATTTTGAATATAAATACCATCAGAAGTCGTGAAACCTACTCTGTAGCCGTTGCTTTTTACAATATGTGAGATCAGTCTTGTCGTTGTTGTTTTTCCGTTGGTTCCTGTTACTGCAATAATGGGAATCGTAAAAGGTTTTCCCGGAGGATATAGCATATCAACCACCGGTGCTGCTACGTTTCTCGGAAGACCTTCGCTTGGAGCCAGGTGCATTCTGAATCCCGGTGCAGCATTCACTTCTATGATCGCAGCGCCGCTTTCTTTTAGGGGTTGCGTAAGATTTTCTGCCATAATATCAATACCGCAGACATCCAAACCAATGATTTTGGAAACTCTCTCAGCCATCGTGATATTTTCCGGATGTACCATATCTGTAACGTCTATGGATGTACCCCCTGTAGAAAGATTGGCTGTAGACTTTAAATACACGATTTCTCCTTTGTGAGGAACCGTTTCAAGGGTATAATGAAGTTTTTCAAGAAGCTCGGATGTATCTTTATCCACTTCTATTTCGGTCAGGACATTTTCATGACCATATCCTCTTCTCGGATCTTTATTTTCTTTATCGATCAGCTCCTGAAGATTCAGTTCACCATCACCCACAACGTGAGCAGGAACTCTTCTTGCCGCAGCCACCATTTTATTATTAATGACCAAAACCCTAAAGTCGTAGCCTGTAACATATTTCTCAACAATTACTTTTCTGGAATATTTCTGAGCATGTTCCAACCCTATTTTGGCAGCTTCCCAATCGTTTACATTGATGGAAGACCCTTTCCCATGGTTTCCGTCCAGTGGTTTCAGAACGATAGGATAACCAATCTTTCTGATGACATCGGTTAAGCCTTCTTCATCCACGACCAAATCTCCGATAGGAACCGGAATAGCCGCATCATGAAGCATTTTTTTTGTCAACTCTTTATTGCATGCAATATCTACCGCGATAGAACTTGTCTTTCCGGTAATGGTCGCCTGAAAACGCTGCTGATTCACACCGTAACCAAGCTGTACAAGCGAGTTTGTTCCTAATCTGATCCACGGAATTCTTCTGGAAACCGCTTCCTCTACAATACTTCCAGTAGAAGGCCCCAGACGAACACGTTCTCTGATTTCTTTTAATCTATGGATACAGGCATGAATATCATATTCTTTATCTTCAATAAGAGCTTCTGCAATCTTTACGGCTTCTTCAGCAGCATAAATCCCTGCATTCTCTTCAATATAATTAAAGACCACATTATATATTCCCGGTGATTTTGTTTCACGAGTTCTTCCGAAACCTACATCCATACCCGCCAGCGTCTGTATTTCCAGGGCGATATGTTCAATGACATGTCCCATCCAGGTTCCCGTTTCTATCCGGTGAAAAAATCCGCCCTCTACTCCTTCTGAGCATCTGTGAGTAATGAGAGACGGGATCAGTTTTTGAATTCTTTCCCTGAATCCGTCGATCTTGTTGGTAGGATAATTCTCCATTTCTTCAAGGTCCAATCTCATCTGTATCAGCTTCTTTCTTCTGATACTCCAGATATTTGGGCCGCGTAGTGCCTGTATCTTCTCAATTTTCATAATCTATTTGCATTTTTATCAGTTAACAATAACTCCTTCAAAAATCAAAGATAATGTAAAACCCTAAACGAAACTATACCACATTTAAACATTTCTCAAAAAAGAATTAAAATAAATTAACAATCCTAAAAGATTAAAAATCATTTAAATGTGGTATGAATTTCGTCAAATGTCAATTATTTTTTAAATTTGCATACTATGATGAGACCCGTTGGAAAATTAATTATTATCGGAGGAGCTGTAAACAAAGGAAGTTTTGCAGAAACCGATTTCGACCAGAACATTGAAAAAAACCTTAATTTCTTTGAAAGAGGGATCTTGCGAAAGATCATTAACGAATCAAAGCACAAAGAAAATTCTGTCATCGAAATCGTAACGACAGCCTCGCAAATCCCACAAATTGTAGGTACAGAATATAAAAAAGCTTTTGAATTTCTGGGTGCCAAAAATGTAAACATCCTCGATATCCACAACCGTGAAGAGGCCAATTCCGATGCTATGGCCGCAAGGGCTAATGCTGCAGATGTGGTGATGTTCACCGGTGGAGATCAGCTTAGACTGACTTCTATTCTCGGAGGAACCCGATTTCACGATACCATTTTACTGAAATACCAGGAACAGGATTTTATTTATTCCGGAACTTCTGCCGGTGCAGCCGCCGCTTCTGAAAATATGATTTATCAGGGAAGCAGCTCTGAATCGCTTTTAAAAGGTGAAATTAAAACCACCCAGGGATTAGGTTTAATAGATAACGTCATTATTGATACGCATTTCGTACAGAGAGGCAGAATTGGACGTCTTTTCCAGGCTGTAGTCAACAATCCACGAACATTGGGAATCGGATTGGGTGAAGATACCGGACTTTTTATTCATGATGACGTCATGACTGCTGTAGGTTCAGGTCTTGTGATCCTGGTAGACGGACGATTCATTAAAGATACGAACCTTACCAATATCAACCTTGGAGAACCTATTTCTATCGATAACCTTACCGTACACGTCATGTCTATGAATGACCATTACGATCTTACCACAAAAAAACTGACGATAGAGAATTCTCAGTTTAATCCGATACCGCAGGACAAATAAAAGTAAATGGTCAATGATGAATCGTAAATTTCATCAGCTAAAATTTTTAACCTTATCTTGACAATTGATTTTCACAATTGACACCTATAGTATATGAAAATAATAATCCACGGCGGTTTTTTCTCCGAAAGCGATCAAAGCCATGAAGTAAAGACAGCTAAACAAAATTCTTTGAAGCATATCGCTCAGAAAGCCTTTGATTATCTTCAGACTCATTCTGCATTTGATACAGTAGCCTATGCTGTTTCCCTTCTGGAAGATGATCCTTTGTACAATGCAGGCATTGGTTCCCAGATACAGAGTGACGGTGTGATCCGTATGAGCGCCGCTATTATGGACGGACAAACGCAGAAATTAAGCGGTGTGATCAATCTTCAGGAAGTAAAGAATCCTATTTTCGTAGCGAAAGCACTCATCAATGAAGATGACAGGGTTCTCGGCGGAAATGGAGCTAAAATATATGCATCCGAACACGGTTTTGAAAATTTTTCTACTGAAATTCCTCAGAGAAGAAGCGAATATGAAGCTAAACTGAATAATGGCGGAAAAGGGACTGTAGGCTGTGTTGCTCTTGATAAAGAAGGGAAACTGGCTGTGGCAACATCTACCGGAGGAAAAGGCTTTGAAATTCCGGGAAGGATATCAGATTCAGCGACGGTGGCAGGAAATTATGCCAATGCCATTTGTGCTGTAAGCTGTACAGGTGTTGGAGAAGATATTATAAGCAATGCCACTGCTGCAAAAATCGTCACAAGAACCACAGACGGGATGAGTCTTAAACAGGCCTTTACCAAGACTTTTGAGGAGCTAAAAGTGATTGACGGGTTCGCAGGAGCTATCGCGATAGATAAAGACGGAAATATCTATCATCAGGATTCTTATCCTACGATGGTCTTTGCAAGTTTTGATGGTGAAAGTTTTGGAGTCTTCCAATAATTTTAACATTTTTTTATCATCTGATTTAATTTTTTGGCACGTATTTTACATGTTTAGTAATAACAAATTTTAATACAACATCTTAAAAATAGAAATCATGGGAAACAAGACAAAAGGTTTATTAGCTTTACTAGGAATTGGCGCTTTAGCATATTGGAAATACAAAAATTCTACTCCTGAAGAGAAGCAGGCTGTAAAAGATAAAATCAATACCGCTAAAGACAATCTGAACAAATGGGGAAATGATGTAAAAAGCAAAGCCAATGACGTGGCTTCCCAGGTTCAGAACAAAGTAGATGAAGCTAAGACAAAAGCAGAAGATTCTTTAAGCTAAAAGCAGATTAGTTTTTTTAACATTCATATATAGAAAGTCATCGTAGTCTCAGGATTACGATGACTTTTCTTATAGGCAAAAAGATGGAATGATAAAAATAATAACTACCAAAATAAAGGAGAAACACCCTAGTATGGGGTTTATAAAGCTGACAAATATGAAAATCTATTCTATGCTTAGCTCAATGGGATTATAATTTTTTATTAAAGCTTCAGCATTACGTCTCATATACTCTATATCTTCCTTGCTTTCAATAAATTGTTCATTTAATCTCATTTTTCCTGCGAGTCTATTTTTAAAGACTTCTGCGACTTTCTCCTTTGTCAGTTTTTTGACATTGTTTGCAATATTGGCGGATTTACATATGTATTTTCTTTTGCGGAAGGCATAGAGAGTATAATGATAATCATCTTTACTATCATAAACTTCAGTAATCAAACCCGGTAAACCATTAAATTTATATGGTCCGAATGAAAAAGGAATATCAATTGTAAACCATGCTATCCAAGTTCTGCCATATTTTATGGCTTCTGCTTTTTGGCATTTATAACCTGCAACTGTTTTAAACTCATTTTTAATCTTCCATTGAATATTATTTGATTCTTCATATCCAAAATAAACATAATTAATTTCATCAGTAACATATAATTTTCCTGAAGTGGTACCGATATACCCCCTAAAATCGGTGTTATACTTCATAGCTTCTTCAAGCGTATTAAGTTTCTTTTCTACTATTAAAGAATCTGAGATATATCTATGTAAATCTTTAAAGAAAGATGAGTTTTCATTGATAAGAAGTGCAAAAGTCGTTTCTTTTTTTAAGGCATTAGCCTTTGATAATTTATAGTTTAACTTATAATCTGCTTCATAGACAACATTAAATTTTTTTTGAGAAAAAACGATGATAACCATTAATAGATGAAATAATACTATACTTTTTTTCATTTTAATTGTCTTTTTTCCAATTAAAGACCACCAAATTTTATGGCGGTCTTAGATTCTTTAATTTTTAATGATGATAGATATGAACAACCACGTCTCCTGAACCAGGGCACTGTTCACCATTGACATCACCAAGATAGTTTGCTAATTGATCCAATGACATATGGTTAGCAATTGTTTGGCTAACTTGAACAACTTTTCCACAAGATGTTCTGAAAGGGAATGCAGAAACTAAACCTGCTAAGAATAAAGTTCCTAATAAAATTGTTTTTTTCATAATCGTTTTTTTTAATGATTAGCAATTAATTTTAAAAAAATCATTTTAAAAATATACAATAAATCAAAACAGGTAAGAATTATTTTATTATGTTAAATATCTGATTTACAAATATTTACATAACTTGATAAAATTCATTAAAAAAAATAAATGGGATTCATAATACTCAAAAAGATAATTATAAAAGAATTTAAAATAATAGAATAAATTATTTTTTTAAAGAGTAAAAATAGCTCAAGAAATTGATCAAACTTTAATCAATATCAAATCCAAGGCTCTTGGTATAGAGTCTCAAAGAATATGAGAAGAATCCGGAATCAATGAGTGAATTGATGTATTAACGAAAGAAGTAAATAAACCTACTTTTGTCTTCCTCTTAAGCTATACACCATCGGGATTTTATTTCCTATGTGTGCAATTCTCCATTTTCCTTTTTCAAACTCGTCCAGATGGCTAAAACATGGATAGGGTGACCAGTCAAATTCCTGAAAGATTTCCAGCTCAATTTGATGGTTGATCAGATTTTGAAGGACTTCGCCCAGAGAATGGTTCCACATCACGTATTCCTGAATAATATCGGCAGATCTGTCAGCGTAAGTGCCTTCAAAGGTTTCTACAATGGGCTTTTCATTAAAATAATTGTAGGCTACTTTGGTAAAATCATCATCGAACATCCAAACTGCCGGATGGAATTCTGCCATGACAAATTTCCCGCCAGGCTTTAGAAAATGACTGATCACACCAGCCCATTGATCAAGATCAGGCAGCCAGCCTATGGTTCCGTAGCTGGTATACACAATATCAAATTTCTGATCCAGAATATCCGGAAGACTGTAAACATCCGAGCAAATAAATTTGGTTTCGGTCCCGCATTGTTGGGCAAGATTTTTTCCGGCCTCAATGGCTTTATCCGAAAGATCAATTCCGGTGACCTCCGCTCCCATTCTTGAAAGCGAAATAGAGTCCTGACCAAAATGACACTGCAGGTGCAGAACACTTTTTCCTTTTATATCTCCTAATAGCTCCAGTTCTATGGAGTTGAGAGAGGTTCTTCCTTTTAAAAATTCATCAACAAAATAGAAATCCGATTTCAAATGCGGGTCTACTTTGGCATTCCAGGAATTTTTGTTGATTTCCAGGTAATTTTCCATGGTTTTATTATTTTCGACAAATATACCTAATGTTTCTAAATCTTATAATGGGGATTTATTAAGGTTAACTTTAAACCTTAAAAATTAAATTTTGGGAATAACGATAGACGTATAAGGACTATAAAGCTCCCACCCCATCGATTGATAAAGACTTCTCCCCACTTCGGTAGCTACTAAAAAATTATTTGAAATACCTTTTGATACAGCTACTTTTTCAAGTTCCTGCATCAAAAAAGTACCGAGACCTTTTCTTTGGTGCTTCTCTTCTGTTATAATTCTGTCGTAAACAGCGAGATCATCTACCATCACAACACGGCCGACACAAGCCAGTTCATCGTTTTCCGCAATGATTTTAATGACTGTTGTGGAATTGTATTTTTCAGATTCAATCCGGTAGCCTTTGCATAGGTTTGCAACCTTAACCTTCATAGGTCCGAAACAGGACATCATGTAACCGGGAGGCTGTATTACCCATTGATCAGGTACTTTATTTTTCACTTCATCCGGAGAAGCACAAACTTTGAGGTAGATCCAGTGTTCGTCAATTTGTTTTGAAAGTTCGATAAAATCATCATTCAACTCAGAAAAAATATATCTTATTTTTTGCTTTTCCTCTCCTACTTCTACTTTAAAGCCTGATTTATACCGTACCGGAAGAGGAAGCTGCCTTGACAGTGACCATGCTTTCAGCCATTTCTCTACAATATCATGAGATACTTTATCAGCCATGATTATGGATTATATTTATGAAAGCTGGCCCAGAAGTTTCTTTTTCTGCTCTGCAAATTCCTGTTCGGTTAAGATTCCGTTTTCCCTTAATTTCCCCAGTTTTTCAAGTTGCTCAAAAATAAGATTCGATGCTACTTCTTTTGTTTCCGGCGTCTCTTTCGGTGTTTTATTTTGATTATAAATTTTATGGATGAAGTCGTAAAAGCGTTCTCCATCCAGCCTGTCACAGAAACATTCGAACTCAACAATTTTATCCTGTGTATGCAGTTTAATAACCGGAGATATGGAATTGTTTACAAAACTTACTTGACTGATGGTTTCGTTTGGATATTCATTTACTTTTACCGGTGCAAACATAGCTTTCGACACAGAAACAATTCTCTTGGGAGTCACCAAAAGCATTCCTGCATCTACCGTTTTTATGAACTGAGCATCAGTGGCGGCCAGAATAACCTCATCTATGGCAAGAATGTGAGGCAGTTCTTTGATTTCGCCTTTTGCAAACATAGAGAGATTGGCTCCTACCTGCTCCAATTGATATTTTATTTCTTTCAATCTTCTTTTGTAAAGATCCCGGGACATTTCATTAGAGGCAAAAACCACCATACTTTCTATTTTATTTTCCTGAGGTTGTTCAGTTGTTTCCGGTTGTATTGTACCTGTTTCTACAAGATTTTTAATATCCCGGATGCTGAATGTATTGAGATTATACAGAAGTTCCTGATGGATACTGCTTACTTTATCCAGACATTTGTTGCAGAGATTTCCGCCGTCCGAAAGTTTATTTTCGCCGAGAAGCGTGTCTATTGACGTCAGTTCAGCACTGCATAATGCACAGATATTGCTCATTGTATGGTCTTTTTAAAGTTTAGCCAGAAGCTTTTTCTTCTGTTCTGCAAATTCTTCTTCCGTCAGAACCCCCATTTCCCGAAGTTTGCCCAGTCTTTCAAGCTGTTCAAAAATCAAGGAAGGTGCTGCTTTTTGTTCAGAATTCTGATGGGGTTTAGGAGGCTGCTGTACAACTTGTTGTTGTTGTTGTTGTTGTTGTTGTGCCTGCATCTGCTGTATTCTGATTTGATCTTCAGAACGTCCGATATAATTCTGTATGGCATCGTGGAAATTTTTTGCAGCACTTTTTATATACAGCTTAAATTCAGCAGTGAAGCCGGGGGTGTATACCTTTAGCGTTGAGGATATCAGACTGGTATCATGTTCTACCGAACTTACTTTTTGCAGTAAAAATTCGTTTTCAAAGACTCCTCCGAAAAATTTCTTATCAACGAAAATAATTCTTCTCTCGGTGGAAACCACAATCCCTTCCAGATTATTATGAAGGTATTTTCCTTCTGCAATGGCAATAAGTCTTTCATTTTCATCAAGGACATTCACAAGTTCCTCTACCTCACTATTTACAAAAAGACTAAGCTTAGCGCCCGTTGCTACGATCTGATCTTTAATTTCATCCAATCTGCTAGGCTCATCCGGTGTATACGTGAACTGAATACTTTGGGATGGGGTTTCAACGATCCTTGGCTGGGCAATCTGTATAGTTTCAAATGATTCAGTTTCGATGGCCATTTCCGGTTCGCTTCCTTCATTCAGGACCATACTTCTTATTTGAACAATACTGTAGTTACCCAGGTCTGACACCAGGTCTTTATTGATATTGGTGGCTTTATTGAGACATTTATTGCAGAGAACTCCTCCGTCGGAAAGTTTATTTTCGCCTAATAGCGTATCCATGGATGTGAGTGTACTTCCGCATAAAGCGCATTCAGTGTTCATTTGGTTTTATGTTTAATAGTTTAAGGATTAATGCTCAGTAATGTTTGCATTAACCCAAATTACAACTTTGTATTTATAGTGAAAAATAATATTACAATTTTTCAAGTAGTTTTTTCTTTTGTGATGAAAATTCTTCCTCTGTCAAGATTCCACCTTGTCTTAATTTTCCGAGCTGTTCCAATAAAACGAAAACAGATTCTTCATGATCATTTTCTTCTTCTGCGATATCCTCTCTATTGCCAAATATAAAAGTATTCACCTTTTTATTAAATTGTGATGCCATCATTTCATCAACTTTTCCAATTCCGAAAACTTTATCATCTGTATATACAGAGACCATCTCCTGAGGTTCAAGGTAATTGATTAAGGTAATTTTTTCGTGAGGAATTACATCTATAAAATCTGTTCCGATTCCTTTTAAAATTAACCGCTGATTGGTAGATAGAAGAAAAACCGCATTATAATCATAAATTCCATCGATGATATGAATAATATTTTCACTTTCCATCAGAAAATCAGAAAAGTTACTCATTTCTGATTGTGCCCATGAAAAAAGATCGGGATTTATTTTTCTGATCTGATATTGTATATTTTCCATCATCCCTTTTAGAG
Source organism: Chryseobacterium sp. OV279 (assembly GCF_900128945.1). Lineage (GTDB taxonomy): Bacteria > Bacteroidota > Bacteroidia > Flavobacteriales > Weeksellaceae > Chryseobacterium. Next base: position 923,399 of record NZ_FQUD01000003.1, read on the forward strand.
CTTTTCCATGAGTTTTTTCTTCTGTGCAGCGAATTCTTCTTCCGTTAAAACTCCACTGTCCTTAAGTCTTCCCAACTGTTCCAATTGATCTAAAACGGTAGGTTCAGATTTATTCTGGAAATATTCCTTAGGACGGGCCATGAAGTCTCTTACCTTTTCACAAAACAGTTCTGCATAATATTTCCCGACATTATCGATCTCCAGAACATTATCTGAGATATGAATGTCTATGGAAGCCAGCATCAATGACTTTTCATATTGTATGGAACTTACTTTATCATAAGAAAAATCTTCTACCTTTAGTCCATACATGAATTCTTTATCCACAAAAATCAATCTTCTTTCGGTTGCCACCAAAACAATGTGGTGATTGGTCAATTTATTTCTTCCTTCAATCAGATACACCAGTTTTTCGTCTTCCGAAAGCACGTCCGGCAATGCATGAATTTCTTTTCTGGCAAAAATGGTAGGATTGATGTCTAAGGTTTCCAACTCATCTTTTATTTGATCAAGTCTTGATTTTTCGCTCATTATTAGTTTTTTATAAATGGGACATATTACAAATTTAATTTTTTTTAAAATACGGAAAACCATAAGGCTGGTATTTTACACCTAATTATTTTTGAATAAAATTTTTATCATGGCACTAATTACAAAAACCGATCTTTATTTTACAGACTATTCCTGGAGTGCAATAGAACCCGATGATCCAAGGGTGACCGGTGAACCCGACAGCACTTTACTAAACAGAAAAGAAGGCTATGAAATTCTTTATTTCATCAATAAACTCAGTGATATCTGGAGTTTACAAAATAAATTGTCAGCTATAAAAATTGAAAAAATGATAAGGTTCGAAGTTCCATCCAACATACACAGTCAGTTGAATATTCGAACTTGGATTCATGATAACTGGAATGAAAGCAGATTTTAAAAATTACAAAAAAAGCATTACCAGGTTGGTAATGCTTTTTTTTATGTTTTCCCAGATATTATCCTAAAAATTCTTCCTGAGAAAGCGTTTTCTGCTCTCCTGCTGTAAGATCTTTAAAAGTAACTGTTCCGTTTTTTATTTCCTCTTCTCCCAAGAACACCAGGTTTTTAATTCCTTTCTTCTCGGCGTAGGTAAACTGTTTATTCAGTTTTGCATTTTCAGGGTAAAGTTCTGCAGAGATTCCTTTTTGTCTCAACTGCATAATCAGTTTCAAAGCGTCTACAGTTCCTTCTCCGCCGAAATTAGCAAACAGATATTCTACCTGAGTGGTAGCTTCTTCAGGAAAAAGATTAAGTTCTTCCATGACCAGATACACCCTGTCCAGACCGAACGAAATCCCGATTCCCGGAATGTTCTTCACTCCGAATACTTCAGTAAGGTTGTCATATCTTCCGCCGCCGCCGATAGATCCCATCGCTACCTCATCTGCTTTTACTTCGAAGATAGCTCCGGTGTAATAATCCAGACCTCTCGCCAGTGTAATATTGAATACAAGATTCTGCATATCTACACCAAGATTCAGAGACTGTGTCAGAACATATTCCAGTTCTTCCACTCCTTTCAGTCCAATTTCACTGTCTGCAAACTTCTCTTTCAGTTGAAGAAGGTTTTCCAGGGCATCATCCGATTGGTTAAATAAAAATTCTAATTTATCTATAGACTCCTGAGAAATTTCTCTCTCTAATAACTCCTTCACCACACCTTCTTTCCCGATCTTATCAAGTTTGTCCAGGGCCACTGTAAATTCAATCAGTTTATCCGTAATACCCGCATATTCTGCAAGACCGGAAAGGATCTTTCTGTTGTTCATATGAATGGTAACAGGAATTTTAAGATCAGAAAACGATTTCAGATACAACTGAACCAGATCTACTTCCTGTAAAAGGCTTTCGCTTCCCACTACATCGGCATCACATTGGTAAAACTCTCTGAATCTACCTTTCTGTGGACGGTCTGCTCTCCAAACCGGCTGGATTTGATAACGTTTGTAAGGAAAAGTCAGTTTCCCATGATTCATCGCTACGAATCTTGCAAAAGGTACCGTAAGGTCATAACGAAGGGCTTTGTCTGAAATTTGGGAGATTAGTTTCTGATGGTTTTTATTATCCCAGTCTTCCTGATTCACTTTTGAAGCATACTCTCCTGAATTTAAAATTTTAAAAATCAGTCGGTCACCTTCTTCCCCGTACTTTCCTGTCAAAGTAGAAAGATTTTCAAAGCTTGGTGTTTCCAATGGCTGAAATCCGAACAATTCGAAATTATTCTGTAATATATTGATGATATATTTTCTTCTGGAAACTTCCTGTGCTGTAAAATCTCTCGTTCCTTTTGCTAAACTTGGCTTCATTTGCTGTATGTCATTTTGATATATGCAAAAATAGGGAATTGAAAGGACTTTTCCGAAACATAAAAAACTGAGGAAAGAATCTTCCCCAGTCTTCGATGGATTATCATCATTAAGTCCGAAAAATCAGACGCTTTCAAGGATTTCTAAAATCTCTTCACCATAATTTTCAATCTTATGTTTTCCGAAACCTTTGATGTCAAGCAATTCTTCTTTTTTCACAGGCTTATACTTGGCCACAGACATCAGTTCTTTATTACTCGCGATAAAATAAATGGGGAGATTCTGTTCTTTCGCCTTCTCTGATCTCCAGTATTTCAGGGCATCTAAAATTTTTTCTTCATCTGAGTTTAAGACATCATTATCTGCAGAGTACTTAACTGCTTTTGGCTCTTTCACAACATTTTTAGCGGCTTTAGCCTCTTCAAAATACAGGACCACGGACCAATAACATTCATCATTTACAAAAGCGGTTTCCACTTTTATAATTTCGTTTACTTCCAGGAAATCATCAAGCATTCTTTGATCTTTATAGAGAAATTCTTCCGGAAGTCTGATTTTAAAAACTTTTACTTTCATCATTTGTGTTTTTAAAATTATTTACTCCCCAATAGCAGGATTTCATCGATTCTGATCTCTGTAATATATCGCTTTACACCATCCTTATCATCATACGATCTGTAGATAAGCTTTCCTTCAATAGCAATTTCTTTTCCTTTCGGTACATATTTCTGAAGGATCTCAGCTGTTTTTCCGAAAGCAATCAGATTGTGCCATTGTGTTTCTTCTACTTTTTCACCTTTCGCATTGGTATAATGATCGCTGGTGGCTAAAGACACGCTTGCTTTTACGCTTCCGCTTTCGAAGTTTACGGTTTCAACTTCTTTTCCTGTGTAACCAATTAATGTTACTTTGTTTCTTAGTGACATAGCTTTAAAATTTTTAAGATTAATAATTCAGATAAGAGACGTTCACTTTCTTTCTCAAATCTCTGTTGCAAAGATTGTCACAGCACACTGGCTTAGTCGGTTATAAACTATTTAAATTCATTTGTATTCGTTTGTTGTCGAATAATTTTCATCTGGTTTTTTTAAAATTATTCCATTAAGTATGTCGTTAAAATCTATTTTGTTTGTAATTGAAAAAAAATTGTGATTATTTTTTAATTCAGGGATAAAAATTTAATATCTATTTCCAGTCATTAAATTTTTAAAATATTATCGCCATTTTCTTTAATTATTCTCATCATAGCAATGAGCAAAAAACATCTGAAAAGAATACAATGTATGGTTTTACCCGTTTTCAAACGGATAATTCCGTACCTTTGAGGAAATATCATCTATGAAAAGGGACATCAATATTTTTGAGTTTCCTCTCAATTTGGGATTAAAGAAAAAAGAGCACGAAACTGAGCCCGGTGTCAGAAAACTTCCGGACTGGCTCAGAAAATTTGATTTCCATCAAGAAATCAATCCTCAACATATTTTCAGACTGGAAGCACCGGATTATTCGATGGAACTTGATCAGGAATCAGGTGTTTTAAATGCAGACGGTATTGTAGAATATGCCCAAAAACAGGCTGATTTCATCTTAAAAAATAACAAAGAAGATTCCTTCAATATTATGCTTGGTGGTGACTGCAGCATTTTAATAGGAACGGCCCTGGCTTTAAAGAAACTTGGAAATTTCGGATTATTTTATTTGGACGGACATACGGATTTCATTCCTGTTCATCTTTCGGAAACAGCTGCCGCTGCAGGGCTTGATCTTGCTATTGTTACCGGAATGGGGCATGAAAAGTTAACCAATATTCAGGGACTTAAGCCTTATTTTTTGGAAGAAAATATTTTCTGTGCCGGAAATGCAGAAACGCATGATAAAGAATATGTAGGACAGATTATCAATTCAGATATTCATTATTTTGATGTGTATGAATTGAGAAAAAATGGTTTTGAAAAAACAGCAGAAGATTTTCTAAAGATGGTTAGCAGCAAAGCTCTGGACGGATTTTTCATTCACCTTGACGTTGATGTTCTGAAAGACGAACTGATGCCTGCCGTAGACAGCAGAATGGAAGATGGAATTGATTATGAAAATCTAAGAGAAATCCTGAAACCTCTGCTTCATTCTCCCCTATGCTTCGGAATACAAATCACCGTTCTGGATCCTGATTATGATGAAAATGGAACGTATACAAAACCTTTCGTAAAGAATTTAATTCAACTTATAAAAAATAAAGAAGATTAATGAAGAAGACTATAAAAAGAACATTCAGGGTATCAAAATATGTAATCTACAAAGAAACCCTGGTTGATTATAAAGAACATTTCTGGTCGTTTCTGGGAGCATTTGTAGGTATTGGACTTATTGCATTTATCCAGTCCCACTCTGTTTCCGCTACCGAAAATATATTCCTGATCGGATCTTTCGGGGCCTCCAGTGTTTTGATCTATGGAGCGATCCAGAGTCCTTTGGCCCAGCCTAGAAACCTTGTGGGAGGACACGTGCTTTCAGCAATTGTAGGTGTTACTGTTTATAAAATTGTTCCCGATATTATCTGGCTTTCGGCCCCGCTGGCCGTTGCATTTTCCATTGTATTGATGCAATATACCAAAACCCTTCATCCACCGGGAGGCGCTACGGCCCTGATCGCTGTGAGTTCTGTGGGTAAGATTCCTGAATTGGGCTACTGGTACGTTCTTTCACCTGTTTTATCAGGCTGTATTATTCTTCTCCTTGCCGCCCTGTTATTCAATAATATGACGCCAAACAGAAGCTATCCCACCCATACGAGATTCAAAAGACTTTTAAGAAAAAAACACGAGCATACCCACAAAATGAAAAAATAAAAACATGGAATGTATTGAATGTGGCGAAAAAATTATCGGGAGATCTGATAAAAAATTCTGCAATGATGCCTGCCGGAACGCCTACAATAATAAGCAGAATAAAGACTCCACCAATCTGATGCGGAATGTAAACAACAGACTCCGCAAAAATTACCGTATTCTGATGGAATTAAATACGGACGGTAAAGCAAAAATTGCCAAATCGAGGATGGATGGCTTGGGTTTTGATTTCGATTACTTCACCAACCTGAAAGTGTATAAAAATGGCTCTGAATATAGATTTATTTATGACTATGGTTATAAACTTTTAGAAGAAGATTTTGTTCTGATCGTTAAAAGTCAGTCCTAATCTCACACCATTCCTAAATATCGTATTATGAAAGAAATCGTTCTGATAACCGGTGCCGGCGGCATGATCGCCCGTAAACTGTCTAAAAAGATAGAAAAAGAATTCACCGTTCGCTTCCTTACCCGAAAGAAAAAACATGAGAATGATTTTGAATGGGACATCAAAAAAGGAACAATAGATGAATCTGCACTGGACAATGTTTCCCACATCATTCATTTGGCGGGAGCCAATATTTCTGAAAAACGCTGGACCAAAGAAAGAAAACAGGAACTGATCTCCAGCCGTGTAGATTCTGCGGGACTGCTTCTGGAAACGCTACGAAAGAAAAATATAAAGCTAAAATCCTTTATTTCCGCTTCAGGGATCAATTATTACGGTACCGTAACTACGGACAAAATATATACAGAAAATGACCCTCCGGGAAATGACTTTCTCAGTGAAGTGGTGGTTTTATGGGAAAGAGCTGCAGACGATTTCAAAGAGCAGAATCTCACCGAAAGAGTGGTAAAAATACGAACAGCCGTTGTCCTCTCCAAAGAAGACGGAGCCCTGAAGAAAATGCTCCCAACGATACAATACGGGATCGGATCTGCTTTGGGAAGTGGAAAACAGTATATGCCGTGGATCCATATTGAAGATATCTGCTCTATTTACGAAGCTGCTTTAAAGAATTCAGCTATGAATTGGGCTTATAATGCCGTTTCTCCGCAACATACCACCAATGAGAATTTAACCAAAAAGATCGCGGAGGTCCTGAACAAGCCATTGTTTATGCCGAATGTACCTGCTTTTGTTTTAAAACTGATATTCGGAGAGTTGGCAGATGCTTTACTGGAAGGTTCAAGGGCTTCATCACAAAAGATTCAGGAGACGGGATTTCAGTTTAAATTTCCTGATCTGAAAGGGGCCTTGGAGGATTTGTTGAAAAAAGATCAGTGAGCAACAAAATAGTTAGGAACATATCCGGATTTCTGTGTGTTTTTATATTTTAATATTTTTCAAAACCTTGTTCAGCAGGACTGTGAGTGTCTGTAATTCATGATTATCCAGGACAGCTGAAACCTGATCAGTAACGGTTTTTCGGAAATCTTCAGAATTGTTTATTAAAAATTGGCCTTTTTCTGTGGCAGAAAGATTAAATATTCTTCTGTCGGAACTGCTTTGTTTCTGTTTGATGAGATCATTATCCATTAAAAATCTGATCTGTTTTGACACGGCAGCATGGCTCACATTAAATGCTTTGGAAATCTGCTTTCCGGTCGCCTCTTCTTTTCGGTACACATACTCTATTATATTGTAATGGGTTGCCGTTACCCCACTGATATTTCCTTTATTCATATTCGCCAGTATAAAACACTGTAAATCTGTAAAGACATCAAAAAAATCATTATTCTGTTGTTTCATGAAAAATACTTAACTTAGTTAACTATTAACAAAGTTAATGAAAATATTATGAAAGAGATTATTATTATCCACGCCCGACAGAATAATTTGAAGAATATTTCATTACGTATTCCAAAGAACAAAATAACGGTCTTCACGGGAGTCTCCGGATCCGGGAAATCATCTTTGGTATTTGAAACCATTGGAGCCGAAGCGCAACGCCAGATCAACGAAACACAAAACAGCTTTGTCAGAAACCGGCTGCAGAATTTTGGGATTCCCAATGTAGATAAAATCGAGAACCTGAATGTACCGTTTATTATCAATCAGAAAAGATTGGGTGGAAACGCACGCTCTACCGTAGGAACTGCCACGGATATTTATGCTTCCCTTCGATTGCTTTTTTCCAGAATTGGAGAACCGTTTGTTGGGTACTCCAACGTATTTTCATTTAACAATCCACAGGGAATGTGCCGTGAGTGCGAAGGATTGGGCTATGTACAGACGGTAAACGTTGACACTCTTTTTGACAAAAACAAATCGCTGAACGAAGGGGCCATACAGTTTCCGACATTTCAGCCCGGTGGCTGGAGACTGACCCGCTATATTCATTCAGGCTATTTTGATAATGATAAAAAACTTAGAAATTTTACAAAAGATGAATGGGAACTATTATTAAATGCAGAAGAGCACACTCCTAAAAATCCAAATAAAGAATGGGGAAAGACCGTAAAATATAAAGGCGTCATTCCAAGAATAGAAAACTCATTTCTAAAAAAGGATTCACAAGAAAATGTCACCAGAAAAGATACTTTAAAGAAAGTCATCATTACTAAAGAATGCCCTGTTTGCAAAGGACAGCGTCTCAATTCAAAGGTACTGACCTGTACAATAAACGGTAAAAACATTGCAGATTGTACAGCTTTATCCATCGATGATTTACTCAGTTTTATCCAGAAAATACCCGCTGAAAAATATGCTTCCGTCATACAGGAACTTGAAAAGAAACTTCAAAACCTCCTGGATGTAGGTTTACAGTATCTGAGTCTGGACCGGCAAACAGCCACACTTTCAGGCGGGGAATCCCAACGGATAAAAATGGTCAAACAGTTGGGGAATAGTCTCGTAGACCTCTTGTATATTTTTGATGAACCCAGTATTGGTCTCCATCCGAAAGATATTGATCATATTGTAGATATCATCAAAAAAATACGGGACAAGGGAAATACAGTCCTGATTGTGGAGCATGATCCGGATCTGATCAAAATAGCTGATTTGATTATTGATATGGGTCCCGGTTCAGGAAAAAACGGAGGTGAAATCATGTATCAGGGAAGCTTCAGGAATTTAAAAAATGCGAAAGGCAAAACAGCCAGCTATTTCAGCAGAGAAAGGGTTTACAATACCAACCCCAGATCAGCAAAAGGTTTTCTTGAAATAAAAAACGGTCATCTTCACAATTTAAAAAATGTCAGTTTCAAAATACCTACCGGAATCATGACCGTAGTAACGGGTGTAGCGGGTTCAGGAAAAAGCACACTCATCAATAAAGTTTTACCATCGTTCTACCCTCAGGTAACCGTAGTAGATCAGTCCGTTTTCACAGCGAGCAGCCGCTCAAACCTTTTAACCTATCTGAATCTGTCAAATACCGTAAGGAAGCTTTTTTCAAATGCCAACCATGTTTCTGAAAAACTTTTCAGCAGAAACGGAGAAGGCGCATGTCCGAATTGCAGGGGATTAGGGGTTGAAAAAATAGACCTTGCTTTTATGGATGATATTGAACAGCCTTGTGAAGTCTGCCACGGATCAGGATACAGGCCTGAGGTTTTACAGTATCAGTACCAAGAAAAAAATATCGCTGACATTATGAATATGACCGTTTTGGAAGCACTTCACTTTTTCCCGAAATCCGGGTTTGAACATGAGCTCAGTCTGCTGATTAAATTAGGATTGGACTATCTGACGCTCGGACAAAGGCTGGACAGTTTTTCAGGTGGTGAAAGACAGCGTTTAAAGCTGACCAAAGAACTGAATCATACCGATCAAATCATTATTTTGGATGAACCCAGCACAGGACTCCATCCTATTGATAATGAAAAGCTCTTATCTTTCCTTGAGGAACTGGTTGATAAGGGAAATACCCTCATCGTTATTGAACATAATCTGGATATCATTGCTCAAGCCGACTGGATTATTGATATCGGTCCGGGAGCAGGAAAACTCGGTGGTAACATTGTATTCGAAGGAACTGTGGAAAATTTGCTGTCTGCAAAAAATTCTGCGACCTCCGTTTATTTAAAAAAACATCTGAAAGGCAAATAATGTATTGATGCATAAATAAAAACTGTTGTCCCGACCGCCTTATTTTAAGGGTATTTTAAAGCTGTGTTGAAAAAGAAATATTAATTTAGCACTTATATAAATTCCATCAGGACACCAATCAATCTAACAAAAGAAGACAGCTACGATGCAGAATCCTAAGATCAACATTATTACAACAGAAATTCTTTCTGACAACTGGTACACTTTAAACAAAGTCACCTACACCATCGCCAAAAAAGACGGAACTACAGAAACCCAAAGCAGAGAAGCCTATGACAGAGGAAACGGGGCCGTGATCCTGCTTTATAACAAAACTTCAGGTACTGTGATTTTGACGAGACAGTTCAGATTGCCTACGTTCATCAACGGAAATACCACAGGAATGCTTATCGAAGCCTGCGCAGGCCTGCTGGACAATGACAATCCGGAGGAATGTATCAAAAGAGAAACCGAAGAAGAAACCGGGTACAAAATCTCAAAAGTGGAGAAAGTATTTGAAGCCTATATGTCGCCAGGCTCTGTAACGGAGATCCTTCATTTTTTCATTGCAGAATATTCTTCTGAGATGAAAATAGCAGATGGCGGCGGACTTGAAGAAGAAGGCGAAAACATTGAAGTTCTGGAACTTTCATTTGATGATGCGCTTTCGATGATAGATAGCGGAGAAATCATGGATGCAAAGACCATTATGCTTATTCAATATCTGCGTATTAAAAACATTGTATAGAAAATAAGATGAAAAAACTATTACCCGCATTAGCTTTACTCACTCTCGCATCTTGTAAAGAAAAGCCCCAAAAGGAAAATAAAGCAACAGTAGAAAAAGAAACAACAACTCCAATTAAAGCTGAGGTTGTAAAAGATGCTCCATATACTGAATTTAAACCTGATAAAATTTCTGATTTAAAAATCAAAGGATTCGATATTGAGCAGGCTTTTTCTGTGGAAGGAAATAAGATTGTAGCAGGAAATTTCCAATTTACTGATGGCAAGATTACTCTACCCGACACTGAAGAAGACTTCGGAAAGAGACTTTTACTGCTGAATCATAAAAACGAAATTATTTACCAATCTCAAGGTTCCGGAGAGGCATATCTTTATGAACCTTATTTTTATAAGAACAGTCAGAACGGAAATATCATTATCGTCTGCCAGCAAGCATATGAATATTTTTTCGGTGGAGATGCCTATTTATTAGAAAAAGGAAAGATCAAATATCTCGGAAATCTGGACATTGAACCCAATAATGAGGAAAAAAAATTAACGGACATCCTGCGAATCAAAGAATCAGGAGATGGGATCACTTTTAGTTTTGATTCAGATTCGTTAGTTTTGAAACCCGGAAGTGAAGATATTACCATCAAAAACAAGGATGTGAAATATGTGTATGATTACAAGTCATTAAAATTATATCAATAGTTTTATGATGAAAGGTTAATGATAGTCTCCAAAATATCTTAAAGAAAAACGGAATGATACAGGATCATATTACGGTAGAAAACCGTCATAAAGATTTTATAAAAAAGGTTAGCGAAACAGAAACTATCTATGCCTTAAAGGATGAAAACGGTTATGCCGTCTCTTATTCCAATGAACTGGAATATGAAGATGGAGAGCCAGTACAGATCATTTGTTTCTGGTCTGATAAGGCAAGGGCAAAATCTTGTATAGCAGATGAATGGAGCCATTATGAAGTTTCATCTGTTCCACTGAATGATTTTGTAGAAAACTGGTGTCTCGGAATGAATAATGATGGCCTGGTTGTAGGAACCAATTTCGACAGTAATTTATTTGGTTTTGAAGAAGAGCCTTTGGAGCTGGTGCTCGATATTATTGAAGAACTTAAGAAGACAGGCAAAAACATAACGTTGAGGAAGTTTAAAAACATCGAAGATATGGAAACCCAGATCAGAGAAGTTTTAAATAGCTAAATGAGATGAACAAATCTCTTGGGATAAAGATTAGCGGAGTATTTGCTGTCTCTGCCATTCTGCTTTTTAGTATTCTCATGCTGAAAACGATTTCCCAGTACACAAGTTTTGATAAAAATGTAGGCTTCCTGATATTAATAGACAAATATTAAAAATGACACGATCTGAACAAACAAAAAAATTAATTTCAAAACCTTATTTTATTCTGCTCATTATATTAGTCCTACTCTTCTGTCTTGATACTTTTGTTTTAAAACCTTTTATCAAAGAACACTATTTAGATCAGGATCTGCAAAGTTTTAAGGACTTCTCGTGGAGATATTTATTGGTGATAGCAGTTGTTATCGCCATAGTTGTGTCTATCTGTATAAAAGCCACAAAAATTCTTCAAATCATTAGCGTATGTTTATATTCTGCTTTTTTTGCCTTGTGGGCATTTAGAACATTATTGATCCAGATTTTATTGTTCACCAACTTTCAAACCGAAAAAGAACACATAATTAATACTTATGAAGTCATCAACCATAAAGAAGCAATGGTCTTCTGGATGGATGGTGGGAAAGGAAACTCCATCCATGACGATAATGCAATAGAATTGATTGATAAAAAAAGAAAAGCGAAAGGTCTAAAATCAATTTTTGAATATAAAAATGGTGATAAGGTAAAAGTAGAATTTAAAAGAGGTATTTTTAATGTAAATTATCTTGATTAAACATACTATAACCACGAAGAACACAAATTAAAAACACAAATTTTCACAAGCATACCTACAACATTTGTGTCATCAGTGAAAAATATTCGTGTCATTTGCGTTTACAAATAAAACAGAAATGCATCATAAACCACGAATAGCACAAATTTAAAACACAAATTTTCACAAGCATACCTACAACATTTGTGTCATTAGTGAAAAACATTAGTGCAATTTGTGTTTAAAAATTCAAAATATTAATTTTACAGGCACATTCAGAAAGGCTTTCTGAATTACATCACACAACAAATTATATGAAAAAATTAATACTAATCCTTTCTGTAGCCCTTTCTGTATCAGCCTTTGGACAGAAAACAGCTGGTAAGACCAACAATCTGGCTCTTTATGCTTACCAGACTTTCAACTGCGATAACAAAGGATATTATGATCCGGGAAAATACAAAAAAGAGGAAATAGACGGCGTTTTTAAACTTCTGTACACCCTGAACGGAGGTGCTTTTGATAATCATACGGTGTTTAAGCTTTCAGATCTTGAAGATATCAGAAAAAATAAAAACACCTATCTGCAGCAACTGGATAAACAATATCAGCAAAAAAAGGCAGAACTGTACAATCTTAAAGTAATCAATCTTCCGGAATGGAAAAAAATTCATCAGGAAACTATTAAAGCTTTTGAAGGAGAATACCAGCTCAAAAAAGAAGAACTCAATGCCTATTCTAATCCTGCATCACTCAAAAACAGTCAGTTTTACAATACCTGCAAAGAATATATTGATGCCGTTTCTTCTCCGGATAAAGAGAAAATGTATGCCGTATGGGAAAAATTTGCAAAGGAAAAAAGCAAAAATAATGCTGATCCACATGCGGTGATGACCAGATTTAATGATCAGCTTAATGATCTCCGAAAAGATGATTATGCACTCATCGACCTTATGGGAATGGGCTTTCACAACTGTGCAAACGCCAGTTTCAGGGCTGAACCGGATGATGATGGAATATTGTATAAGAAATTTGACAAGATCTTTGTGAAGCTGAAGCAGGACTGTGATGAGCCGTAAATTTATTTAAAGATTGAATCATTTAAAAATTTAATGATTTAGAGATTCAGAAATTGTAACAGCATTCGTTTTCGGGTGCTGTTTTTATTTTTAAATACTTACCCCGTGGATATTTTTCACTTCAGCCATGACAAAAGTACTGTGTGCGCTGCCTATGGTATCCAATGAACCCAACTTATTGAATACAAAATCCTGATAATGCTTCATATCTCTTACCTGAACTTTGAGCAGAAAATCAAAATCTCCGGAAATATTATAACACTCCGCCACTTCATCGATTTGTAAAATATCTTCCACAAACTGGTTGCCTACGGAACGGTCATGCATCTTAAGCTTGACCTGACAAAAAACGGTAAATCCCCTATTCAGTTTTTCAGCTTCTAAAACGGCTGCATAATGTTTAATATATCCGGCCTGTTCCAGCCTTTTCATCCGTTCGAAAACAGGTGAAGGTGAGAGATTAATTTCTTTGGCAAGTTCCTTTACCGTCAGTTTAGCATTCTTTTGCAGGATTCTAAGCAACTGAAGATCCTTTTCGTCAAGTCTTTCCACAGAATAATATTCTTTTTGGGATTATGTTTTTCAAATTTACAGAATAATTCGCTTTAAAATCAATCTAAAACCAAATTACATTCTTATTTTATTCAATTCAACCAATCAATCCACTTTAATCAATACCTTTAGCCCAGATTTTGTTCTTTAACATCCTTCATCAAACAGAAGAGGTTTTACATAACGTAGATTAATAGGGAATCGTGTGAGAATCACGAGCTGTCGCGCAACTGTAAGTAACATACCAAAGGTTTTTATCCATGAATATCCACTGCGAAAGCGGGAAGGATGATGAAACCGTTACAAGTCAGGAGACCTGCCTAGTCTGAATTGACAATGCTTTCGCGGTCTGAAGCTTTGGGTCATACAGATGATACTTTTTGAACGTCCCTGTCAGCAGGAAAATTACGTCCTTATTGTATCTCTATATCCTCAACATTCTTTCCCGGCAGCGTTGCGAAGCATTCTAAAAGAGCTTTTAACATCATTATTGTTTAATTTAAAAGTGTAAGAACATGCAAACGCACCTACTTGGCAGCCCGCGTATTGGCCGCCATAGAGAACTCAAAAAAGCCTGCGAGCAATATTGGTCAGGCAAAACATCATTGAATGAACTTCTGGAAACCGGAAAAAACATCAGCCTGCAAAACTGGAAACTTCAGCAGGAAGCAGGAATCGATCTTATTCCCTGCAACGATTTTTCTTTTTATGACCAGGTTTTGGATATGACTCTAAGTGTTGGAGCCATTCCGGAGCGTTATCAGGAAGTTGCTGCCAGAAAATCTGCTTCAGAGCTTGATCTGTATTTTGCAATGGCAAGAGGGTATCAGAAAGATGATCTGGATATTACTGCCATGGAAATGACGAAATGGTTCGATACGAATTACCATTACATTGTTCCGGAATTCCAAAAGAACCAGCCGTTCAGATTGTTTTCCCAAAAGATCATTACTGAATTCATCAGTGCAAAACAAGCCGGAGTGAATGCAAAACCAGTCATCATCGGGCCACTTACTTATCTTCTCCTGGGAAAAGAAAAAGAAGAAGGATTTGATAAACTTGATTTAATCCATCATCTTCTTCCGGTATATATTGAAATTGTAAAAGAACTTGAGAACCACGGTGCTCAATGGATACAGTTTGACGAACCGTTTTTAGGACTGGACCTCACTGAAAAAGCAAAAGAAATCTATCAATCGGTTTACAGCGAAATCAGAAGTCAGTTTCCTGAGCTGAAATTCATCGTTGCTACCTATTTTGAAGGTTTAAAAGATAATCTTTCATTGGCAGTTTCACTTCCGGTTGATGTATTACACATCGACCTAGTCCGTTCTCCTGAGCAGTTGGATGAGGTTTTACATGCTGTTCCACAGACACTGAGCCTATCTTTAGGTGTTGTAGACGGAAGAAATATCTGGAAAAATGATTTTGAAAGATCATTGGGATTCATTGAGAAAGTAGTCAATACCATCGGATCTGACAGGGTTTTCATCGCTCCGTCGTGCTCCCTGCTCCACTCTCCTTTCGACCTTGATCTGGAAACCAATGAAAACACATTATCTCCTGAGATCAAACAGTGGATGGCTTTCGCCAAACAAAAGGTTCATGAAGTGGTTGCTTTAAAAAAACTGGCTGCCGGAAAAGCAGATTACCAAGCCTTGCAACAGTTTGCAGAAAATAAAAAAGCGATTGACAACCGTAAAATTTCATCCCTGATCCACAATCAGACCGTTAAAGACCGTGTTGATATCACCACTGAAAATGATGCGCAGAGAAAAAGTCCTTTCAGCATAAGAAAAGAGAATCAGCAGAATGTTCTTCAGCTTCCTTTATTCCCAACAACAACTATCGGTTCCTTTCCTCAAACTAAGGAAGTAAGAGCCTGGAGATCGAAATTCAAAAAAGGTGAACTGACTGCCGAACAATATGATGACCTATTAAAAAAAGAAACCGAAAGAACCATCCGCTGGCAGGAAGAAATCGGCATCGATGTGTTGGTTCACGGTGAATTTGAGCGAAATGATATGGTGGAATATTTCGGGGAACAGCTTGCCGGATTTGCGTTTACTCAAAACGGATGGGTTCAGAGCTACGGAAGCCGTTGTGTAAAACCTCCGGTAATTTATGGAGATGTTCACCGACCCCATCCCATGACCGTTTATTGGTCTCAATATGCTCAATCACTTACTCAAAAATGGGTAAAAGGAATGCTTACCGGTCCGGTAACAATCCTGCAATGGTCTTTTGTCCGTGATGACCAGCCAAGATCCGTAACCTGCAAACAGATTGCATTAGCGATTCGCGATGAGGTCAACGACTTGGAAAAAGCAGGAATCAGAATTATTCAGATTGATGAACCGGCTATCAGAGAAGGGCTTCCACTGAGAAGATCCGAATGGCAGCAGTATCTGGAATGGGCGGTAGAAGCCTTCAGAATTTCAGCTTCTGGTGTTGAAGATACAACGCAGATTCATACCCATATGTGCTACTCCGAATTCAATGATATCATCCAGAATATTGCGGATATGGATGCCGATGTGATTACCATAGAATGCTCCAGAAGCCAGATGGAACTGCTTCAGGCCTTTGCAGATTTCAAATATCCTAATGAGATTGGCCCGGGAGTTTATGACATTCATTCACCAAGGGTGCCTTCGAAAGAAGAAATGATTCATCTGTTGAGAAAAGCGCAGGCTGTCATTCCGGCTCAGCAACTTTGGGTTAATCCCGATTGTGGTTTGAAAACACGTCATTGGGATGAAACGGAAAAAGCATTGATTGCAATGGTAGAAGCATCAAGAGAAGCTGCTGCAGCTTATGTGTTGCAGGAAAGCTAAAGAATTCATTATTACAATTTTAAAGCAGGAGTTTTCGCTTCTGCTTTTATGTTTTGGCTAAAGCCGTTTTTAATGGAACAATGGTGAGTGAGCGGGCTAAAACCCACCCCTATTGAATTTCTGCCAAATGCCAGTTTAATAATTGTAAACTTCAAATTTCAGACTAGGAAGACAAACCTGGTTATTTAAGTTATGGAATCAATTTAATTCAATAATTTTGAGTTATTATTTTTTCACCATTTTTCATGAAAAAGCAGGACAAAAGTATTTCTTTAAGACAGTCAGAGATAGCCAGTCAGTTTGTTTCTGAACTGGATAAACATTTGGACGAACTTGTATCTGGGCAGGTTGAAACCGCTTATGAAATCAATGAGTTTGCAGACCTGCTGTTTATCAATCCCAATCACTTAAGTGATACTATTAAAGAGGTTTTGGGAAAATCGCCCTGCGCCGTCTACGAAGAAAAACTGGTTCTTATTTCTAAGGATCTGATTGTGAATACCAACAAACCCATCAGTGAAATTGCAAGAATTTTAGATTATGACCCATCCAATTTCACGAAATTTTTCAAACGATTTACGGGTAAAACTCCCAAAGAATTCAGAAATGAAAACCATTCAGGTTAAAAAAACAGAAAAGGTTACCATTTAAACAGAAGAGGTCACCATTTTCCCTGTCATACACTTTCTATTTTTGCTCTATCATTTAACAACAGAAATTATGACAACAAAGAAAACGGCTTTAATTACAGGGGCCAATAAAGGAATAGGTTTTGAAACGGCGAGACAGCTTTTACAGCTTGGGTATTTCGTTTTCATCGGGAGCAGAGATCGGGAGAGAGGTTTAAAAGCCGTAGAAGAGCTTAAAAAGACAGGATTTAATGACATCGACCTGCTGGAGATTGATGTGACCAACTTACTCTCCGTTCAGCACGCCCGAGAAGAGCTCGGAGCTAAAATTTCAAAACTTGACGTGCTTATCAATAATGCAGGAATTACGGGAGAAATGCCTCAAAATGCGTCCAGCATATCATTAGACAATCTGCGAACTGTTTATGAAACCAACTTCTTTGGCGTTATTCAGGTGACCCAACATTTTCTGGATCTGATGAAAAAATCTGATGAGCCAAGAATCGTCAATGTTTCGAGCGACCTTGGCTCTCTGACGAATCACAGTAATCCAGATTATGAATTTTATGACGTAAAACTTACGGCCTATTGCAGTTCAAAAACGGCCGTCAATACTTTTACCGTAATGCTTGCCTATGAACTGAAAAATACCCACTTCAAAATCAACAGTGTGAATCCAGGATTTACGGCAACGGATCTTAACGGATACACCGGATATCAGACTGTAGAACAGGGAACCAAAGCCATTGTCAAATACGCCACTATTGATCAGGATGGTCCATCAGGAAAGTTTTTCGGTGATGGATTGGAAATTGCGTGGTAGAAGCTTTTCAAACTTAATTAAACAGGATATTCTCCTGTTTTTTTTATGTTTTGGCTAAAGCCGTTTTTGTTTGAATGATAACGAGCGGGCGGGCTAAAGCCCACCCCTATTGAATTTTTAATAGTTTCTGAAAACCTGTTGGATCGGGTTTCAATCTGAGTGAGATTTTTAGACGCAAAGGTTTAAAATTCATGCTGTTGATTTAAGAAAAACAAAGAGGAATCAATTTTTCAAATTGATCGATAAAGCGAACGGAAAAACTAACAGTGCCATAACACATTTTCTAAAAATTTATATTTCCAAAATTTGCGCGAGACTTCTGTTCACAAAGGTTTACAACGTATTCGCAAATAGATTTTGTTATCTCCAATAGGTATATTATGTATATTTGATGTCTATACAAACTTATGACCGAACATTCATCTGATTATTCTAAATGGTTAATAAACTGGAAAACCAATTATTCATCTCAATCAAAATCGCGATGCGTAATTGACCTTTATGAGATCATTCTTAAGAGTGAATTCTATGACACTGATTATTGGTATTTCGCGGGTGTTCAGGATATCAACTCAAGACTTGTCTCATTTACAAAAGAAGACTGGCAAAAGCTCAGAGAAGATCTTATTCATTGGAAAAGTAATCAGATTGAAATATTAAGTATGGTCCTTTCAACAGTTAAAAACAACTCTGAGCTGAGCCATACGAATACGCTGGAATCTATGAAAAGTGAGTGTTATGCTCATATCCTTACCGTTTGTGATGATGATCTATTTATTGATTTAATTGATAACATCCATTTTTTAAAGCTCAACGCTAACAAAGATATCAATGTATTAACCAGAATAAAAAACCGGCTTTTAAAGTTAAAGGATTCACCAGTAATTCAAAATAACGGTTCTTCAGAATTCTTTTATACAAAAAAGAGATATGAAGATTTCATTCTTCTGATTGATACAGAAATAGAAAAAGCAGACACAAAGAATAAATAAGACCTAACAATTCTCTACATTCAATAGAAATGGAATTTAGCCGAAATTTGTCCGGAAATAAAACTCTTTCAAAATAAAAATTTACCGTAGTTTTGGAACACATCCATAACAAAATATTTCCTGCCATGAAAAAAGCGACCGTCATTATAAGCCTGTATTTTTTCACTTCTTACTTATCTGCTCAGACTGAGAGAAAATCTGATCCGCAAACTAATCAGACTGCTCAAATGGATCATGACAAAGCTTTTGAACAATGGATGAAGGAAAACAAAGTTCCGAATGTAGGACTCGGTGTGATTAAAAACGGGAAACTTGAAAAAGTGAAAGTATACGGAGAATCCCCAAAAGGAAGTCCGGCTCCTGATCATATGCTATTCAATGTAGCTTCGGTTACTAAACCTGTGACGGCAATGGTTGCTTTAAAATTGGTTAGTAAAGGAAAATGGAACCTTGATGAACCTCTAGCCAATTATTGGACAGATCCTGACATTGCTCAAGATCCCAGAAATAAAAAACTGACCACCAGAATAGTTCTCAGCCATCAGACTGGTTTTCCCAACTGGAGATGGATGAATGCGGATAAGAAACTGAATTTTCAGTTTGATCCCGGAACAAAATATCAATATTCCGGAGAAGGTCTTGAATACCTGAGAAGAGCTCTAGAAAAGAAATTCGGCAAAACACTGAATGAGCTTGCCGGAGAATTGATCTTCCAGCCCTTAAAAATGAACGATACTTCCTATATCTGGGATGAAAAAAAGGATGCCTCCCGATTTTCAGAAGGCTACGATAAGGATGGAAAAATGTATAAAACCGTAAAAGTATCAACAGCCAACGCAGCAGATGATCTTATGACTACGGTGTCAGATTACAGCCGGTTTTTAATCAGTGTGATGAATGGTGACGGACTTTCTAAAAAAGTTTTTGAAGATATGAAAACCAGTCAGGTGATTACTAAACAAGGGAAATCATTTGGTCTGGGCTTTGAAATCTACGATTTGGGCGATGGTAACATTGCTTTGTCTCATGGTGGCGCAGATCAGGGAGTACAGACCCTCTTCGTCATCATTCCAAAGACGAAGGATGGAATTGTTATTTTCACAAATGTTGATGATGGTTATAAATCCTTTGAAAAATTATTGACGGAATATTTGGGGGAATATGGAAGGAAGGTTGTGGAGATTGAGATGAAGTAAAAATGAAACTAATTATAAAATATTCATCTTTTAAAGAATTGAAATCCAATGAACATGGTACATTGAATAAAGAAGATGTGAATAAAAAGCATAAGAAATTTGAAAAATTCATTAAGTCCATTAAAAAAACAAAAAAGCACTGACTAACAGATGTTTTTTAAGCATCAAATAAATTAATAATGAATAAGTTACGTTTTTTTAAATTAAATTCCTTAATTTTGCACCCCGAAATAAGGATTTACAGTTATGAAAAAATTAGGCGAATACAGAAAGCTTCTTAATGTTGATAAGACCGTTACTTTAAAGGAATTAAAGACAATTTACAGAAATACGATGAAAGATTCGCATCCTGATAAATTTATTGACGACGAAGCCGGGAAACTGGAAGCAGAAGAAAAAAGTAAGGCTGTGATTGAAGCATACCATTTCTTGGTAAGCATCAACCAGGAAACACAGGAAAAATATAAAGAAGAATATACTGAAACAATCACAAAATCTAATATTCAGGATTTTTATCTTGAAAAGGCAATTTTGAAAGTTCAGCACCTGAACGGAAATATGTACGAATATATTGGGGTTCCAAAAAACACGTATATCAAAATGGTGAATGCTGATTCGCCAAGCCGTTTTGCAAGAAGACACATTTACGGAAGTTTTATCTACAGAAAGGCCGGTGAGGCAATGGTAGATTAACTCTCCTCATACAAGATAAATAAAGGCTTTCAGTTCATTCTGGAAGCTTTTTTTTGTGCTTAAATATTATTTTTTCGCTCTCGCAGATGATTCTGATAAAGCAGATTAGAAAACCTAAAAATCTGCGCTATCTGTTTAATCTGCGTGAAATTTCAAGCAATTTGTCTGCATCAGAATCAATTAGATTAATTCTCTCTTTACACTTCTTACAATATTAGACTTTGCATAAAAAATAGATGAAAATACTTCAAAAATAAAAAAGCGCATCAGAAATCTGATGCGCTTTTAGGTTAATTAAGGTTGTTATATTATTCTACGTGTTTCGGAGTGTATCCGTCTTCACTTAGTTCTTTATGTACGTATTCCGCTTTCATTTCGGCTTCGTAGTCTACTTTTTCACCTTTGCCCATTCTTCTTAGAATAGAATCAAATAATGAGTATACTACCGGTACAATGATCAGCGTCAGGAATAATGATGATGTCAAACCACCGATAATTACCCAGGCCAATCCGTTGTTCATCTCTGCTCCAGCTCCTTTTGCAATTGCAATCGGGATCATACCGAATATCATCGCAATCGTTGTCATCAGGATCGGACGAAGACGTGCGTGGTTCGCCTGAATCAAAGCATCATGGGTATTCGCACCAGCTGCTTTTCTCATATTCGCAAAGTCGACAATCATAATCGCGTTCTTCGCTACCAAACCAATCAACATGATCATCCCCAACATCGTAAAGATGTTTAATGAGTTTCCGGTGATGGCAAGAATAACCATTACCCCGATCAATGCCAGAGGAATAGAGAACAGTACCACGAACGGATATACGAATGAGTCATACAGGGAAACCATTACCAGGTAAACCAATACGATAGCTGCCATCAAGGCAATTCCTAACGTACCGAAACCTTCCGTCTGGTTTTCCATATCACCACTCCAGATATAGCTTACTCCTGCCGGTTTGGTCTTTTCGTTATCCATAAACTGAGCCGCCCATTCGTTGGCAACGTCTCCTACAGGACGACCTACCACCTTAGATTTTACCTTTACAGAAGGCGCTTTATCTCTACGTTCAAGCAAACTTGGCCCTGAACCCATTTTTACATCTGCAAATTGACTCAGTCTGATCTGTTCTCCCTGAGGGTTTGTAAACATCAGGTTTCTTACATCATCAATAGACTGTCTGTTGGCATCACCAAAACGGATGTTGATATCATATTCATATTCTCCGGCTCTGAATTTTCCGTCTGTATTTCCACTGAATGCAGTCTGCATCGTTTTTCCTACACTGGAAAGATTTAAGCCTAAAGATGACATTTTATCTCTGTCGATATTTACCTGTACTTCAGGGCTTCCAGAGTCCGTAGATAATTCTGCATCTACAGAACCGGGAACTTTTTTAAGCAATTCAAGAATTCTGTTCGCTTCTTTATTGGCCGTTTCGTTATCCTGAGCCGTTACTACCATTTCAATTGGTGCATTATCTGCTCCCATTAATCCGATTGGTGCCGTTTTAAACTCAACCCCTGTGAATTTCTCTTCTAAAGCTCTCTTGATTTTTGCAGACTTGATATCTGTGCTTTCATTACGCTCAGATTTATCTACCAAAATCACCTGAATTTCTGACTGATACAATGTAGCCTGTGCTCCACCAAAACCTGATGACTGCTGACCAACTGTCGTGATCATATCTACTACATCTTTATCATTTCTAAGATATCTTTCAACCGCTAAAGTGATCTGATTCGTTTTTTCTACGGAAGCATCTTTTGGTAACTCCATCTGAACAAGGAACTGGCCTCTGTCCATTTTAGGGAAGAATTCACCACCGATAAATCCGAAAGCCACCAACATGAATGAAGAAATCAAAATAATGAACGTTATGATTACGGTCATCACTCTTCTTAAGGTAGATTTCAATGCCCACTCCAGAATTCCTGTGATCCAGTGTGTAAATTTCTCCAATTGCTTTTCAAACCAAAGGATAAATTTCTCAAATGGATTTTTACCGGTCAAATGTACCAGTTTACCATATCTTGAAGATAACCAAGGAATAATGGTAAATGATGCTAATAACGAGAATAATGTCGCAATAACTACCGTGACACAGAACTGCGCCAGGATATCAGCAACCAATCCTGAACTCATCGCGATCGGTAAGAATACCACCACAATTACAAGCGTAATAGCCGTTACCGTAAATCCAATTTCCGAAGCACCATCGTAAGCTGCACGGATTCTGCTTTTTCCCATCTCCATGTGACGGTAAACGTTCTCCAGTACTACAATCGCATCATCCACAAGAATACCCACAACCAGTGAAAGTCCAAGTAAACTCATCAGGTTTAAGGTATATCCCATCAGATACATTCCAATTACCGTTGCGATCAATGACATCGGAATAGAAACCATTACAATAAATGCGTTTCTGATGTTATGAAGGAACAATAGCATTACTACCGCTACCAGGATAATCGCTAAGAATAAGTCGAAAATTACGTGGTCTGCAGCTTCAAGTGTAAAGTCTGTTGAGTCATCTACGGTATTGATTTTAATCGCCTGCGTTTTATAATCTTTCTGAACATTCTCAATTGTTTTCTGAATGGCTTCTGAAACGGAAACTGCATTGGCATCAGATTGCTTTTTAACCTGAAGTAAAATCGTTGAATTCTGGTTGTATCTTGCCACTTTCTCCACATCTTTTTGTGTATCGAAAACGGTTGCAATATCAGACAAACGAACCTGGGCTCCATCTTTATTGGAAACCACAAGGCTATTCATCTCATCTACACTTTTATACTTACCGGAAAGTCTGATCGTAGATCTTGAAGTTCTTGTCTTCAAAGCTCCCGTCGGGAAATCCAGGTTGGAGGAAAGAATGGCCTGCTGTACATCTGCGATAGCAATACCATACCCCTGCATTTTCTTTTCATCTAAATTCACCTGAATTTCTCTCTCCTGTCCACCTACAAGGTCAACCTGAGCAACACCGTTTACACGCGAGAAAATAGGTTCTATTTTTTTATCTAAAAGGTCATAAAGATCTTTATTATTCAGCTTGTTACTGGAAATACTCAAAGTCATGATCGGAAGATCATCCAATGAGAATTTTTGAAGAGAAGGAGGATCTGCATCGTCCGGAAGGTCTGCCAGAATAGCATTTACCTTTCTCTGTGCATCATTCAAAGCGTAGTTTACATCGGCACCGGTATTCAGCTGAACCATGATTACCGATAAACTTTCGTAAGATGAAGATTCTACTTTCTTTACGTTTTCCAGGGAACCCACGGCATCTTCAATCTTTCGGGTTACCGAAGTTTCCACCTCAGCAGGCGAAGCTCCCGGATATACCGTAGAAATGGTTACCATATTGGTTTCAAACTTTGGAATCAACTCGTACCCCATCATGGAGTAACTTAATAAACCACCCAACGTAAGTATCGTAAACAATACGATAACCAGGGACGGCCTTTTAATGGATATTTCTGCTAACTTCATCTTATCTTACTTTACGATGTTGATTTTCGAACCGTTATCAAGGTTGATCTGTCCGCTGGTAATTACCTGTTCTCCGCCATTCAGTCCGCTTAAGATCTGAACTTTATCACCGTATACTTTTCCGGTTTGTACTTTGATCAGTTTAGCCGTTCCATTGCTTACGACAAATAATTGCCCTGAACTTACTCCGTTTACAAAAGCTTCTGCCGGAACGGTCAGCATATTCTGAGTTTCTGCACCGTGATTGGTTTTAAATAAAGCCGTTGCATACATACCCGCTTTTAAGTTTCCTCTGTTCTGAACTTCAATTTCAACTGGGAAATTTAAAGAAGCATCACTTTTAGGAGCAATAAATGTAATTCTACCGCTGAATGAATCTTCAGGTAAAACATTAACATTGATCGGAACTTCCTGACCTAATGCAATTCTTCCCACCTGACTTTCGTCTACCAGTACAGATAATTTAAGGCTGTTGATGTTAACGATTTCAAACATGGAAGTTCCTATAGAAACTACAGTTCCCGGTTCTACCATTTTCTTATTGATGGTACCACTGATTCCTGCACGGATGCTGGTGTCATTCACTCTTACGCCCTGAGCTCTTACAGCTGCCTGTGCATTTTTCAACTGTAGTCTTGAATTATCAACCTGCTGTTTCGTAACTCCTCCTGTTTTGAAGGCGCTTTCGTAACGCTGATTGTCAATAATTGCATTCTGTAAATTATTCTGAGCCTGAGAAACGTCAACCTCGATAGCATCTTTTTTGATCACGGCTAAAGTCTGCCCTGCAGAAACTCTTGATCCTTCTTTTACCAGAACGCTTACAATACGTCCTGCAATTTCAGAAGACTGGTTCATTTCCTGCTTTGGAATGAAAGTTCCGTTAGCTGAGTAATCTGTATTGATATTTTCTCTTGAAACAGTTACTATATTCACGTTGATTTTGTCAACCTGCTTAGCAACTTCCTTTACTTCTTTGGTCTGTTTCTCTTTATTATCTGCAATCTTGTAAGCCGCTAAACCGATTAGGACCGCTGCTACGATGATGTATATTAAAGTTTTTTTCATTTTAGTTTATTATAAGTTTTGTAGTGTGTTCAGTTCCCCTTTAGCTTTTATGAGTTTAATTTCAGCCTGTTTGTAGTCCAGCAATGCGTTTGAATAGTTCTGTTTTGCCTGTGTTAAAGCGTTTTCAGAATCCAGCACTTCGGTAAGTGTTGCCAAACCGTATTGGTAATTGGACTGTGTATTCTTCTGTACTCTTTCTGCAAGCTCAACGTTATCTTTCATGCTCTGGATATTGATAATGGCATTTTCCATATTGGTAACGGCATTTTTATGATCCAAATCTAAAGTCAACTGTTTATTTTGGATATCCTGATCAAGATCCTGAATATCTATTTCTGCCTGCTGAATTTTAGCTTTTGTAGCACCACCGGTGAAAATCGGAACATTGATGTTCAACCCTATCGCTGAATAATCGCTCCAAAGAACTCCGTTGTTAAGACCATTGGTTAAAGGGAATTTTTTCCCCATACCGGCCCACCCATAGTTGGCTGTAAGGCTAACGGTAGGATAAAGATAAGCTTCCGTTGCTTTTTTGTTAAACTGAAGCAGTTCTCTGTTTTTATTTAAAACTTTGATCTCTGTACGGTTATCCAGATTGACTGTGCTTGCAATAAGCTCAGGTTTTGGCTCAATCGTTTTTTCTTCAAGCTCGATATCTGTCCCGATGGGAACCCCCATATAAAATTTCAAAGAATTTTTTGAAAGTTCAACGGAATTGATCAGCTGCTGCTTGTTTGAACCGATATTGGTAAGCTGTACATTGGTTCGGTCTAAGTCGATGGCTTTTGCAAGACCATTATCCACTAAACTCTTAATTACGTTTCTTACTCTTTCCGTATTGGCGTAACTTGCTTCTACCGTTTTCAGATTTTCAACCTGTACAAATACCTGATAATAGGCTGTTGCTACGTTTTCAATGATCTGTTCGTTCGTAAGCTGAGCATTCAGAACATAGAATTCTCTGGTAGACTTCGCCGCTTTAAGACCTGTGAAAACTCTCTGGTCAAATAAAGCCTGCTGAAGCTGTACGGAAGCTGTTGAGCTCCAAGGCTGTCCCAGCTGTGCTCTGATTCTTTCTCCGCCAAATTCAAGCAAAGACTCCTGAATAACAGGATTGTAGGTTAAACCCGCTGTGGCAGTGATCTGCGGTAAAGCACCGGCTCTGGCCTCATCAATCTTATATTCAGCTTTTTTGATCTGTAGTGCCGCTTTTTTGGCTTCTGCTTTATTCTGCAGTGCCTGCTTAATGGCTTCCTGTAAAGAAACCTGCTGCTGGGCAGATACCGATGAAAAGCCGAAAATCATAAATGCTGCAGCTATCCCAATTTTTAGCTTATTAGCAGTTATACGTTTTCTTTTCATAATTGTATACTTCGTTTATTTTTTTAATGTAATTTTTTTCGTCAAGGCTTTTGTTTCTAAAGGACGTATCATTTCTTAAAATACTTTAACATTTTTTTAATTTTTAAAAAGCATGTTGATAATAATCTCTTTTCTTTCGGAAATAATCTGGTCATATTCCTGATCACTGATCATCAGATTCTCCATAAACAAAGGCCTTACAGCACTTGGGAATACGAGCAGCGAAACCATATTCAGAATAAACTGAACCGGCGCCATTTTTTCTATATTTCCCAATTCCATTTCTTTTTCGATGTCTTTATACAGCGTATTCAGTACATCTTCTTCTATTTCTCTCTGATGACAGTTTCCCTTATTGATCTGTGAAACGATGTAGGTTTCCAGATACGGATACTGAAGGCTGGTAGAAAGACTGCTTTCTATAAACTTGCTGATCTTTACTTTGAAAGGAAGATCTGCATCCTGAATAATCTTAGATTTTTCCTGTTCCACTCTCTGTGCTTCATCAAAAATGATCTGAATCAGATTATCCCTTGAACGGAAATAATAGTTAATCAATGTTCTGTTCACTCCGGCTTCATCGGCAATCTCCTGGGTAGTAGCATCAAACTTCCCCTTCACAAAGAATAAATTCTTCGCTGTCTCCTTGATCAATTCCTGTGTTTGGTCTTTTTTCGCTTGATTTGACATTATTGTTAAACAATTTTGTGCAAATGTAAATCAAATTCTGTTTTTGACAAAATTGTTAAACAAAATAATTAAACAAAATTGTTATGACTTACATCATGTTTTTGATGTTCAGTTTGAGGTAATTGAGGTAAAAGTAGTTGTAGAAGCTTGAAGTTACAGATGCAGGAATGAGGGAAGAGTTTGAGAATAGGAGCGTTTTTGGGTCGGAGAGTTGCGGATATGAATTGTTTTAACCTGAGTTTGGGTTAAGATGAAAAATAAATACGAAACTTACTAATTGAATTATCCTTGGAATCGCTAAAACCACTGGAGAGGCTGGAAGGCAGATTTGAGAGCTGAACAGTTTCGGAGTACTGCCTAAAAGCAAAAAACGGGCAGAAAATTCTGCCCGTTTTTTATTTTTATACTAATTTGATTTTGTCATCTGAAATATCGACGATCTTATCTTTATAAAGTCCGCCGAGTGCTTTTTTGAAGTTCTTTTTACTCATCTGAAGTTCAGCTTTGATTTCTTCTGGAGAAGACTTGTCTGAAAGATAAAGAAGTCCGTAGTTCTCATCCAGTTTATCCAGAATCTTTTGTTTGAATTCGTCTATGTTTTCAAAACCTTCCGGCTGTAGAGATACATCAATCTTACCATCTTCACGGATATCCTTAATATATCCTCCTTCTTCTGATAAAGGATACAGTTTTTTGAACACATCAGATGCATAAATAAGTCCGATATATTGCTTATTGATCACCACATTCCAGCCCAATTCACTTTCATTCATCATGATCAGATCTACTTTCTCTCCTTTTTGCAAAGGAAGATCCTGATACTGTGGATTTCTTTTGAATTTTGTAGTTCCTGTGATTAAATCAAGGGCTTCATCTACATAAAGATAAACCAAGTATCTTTTTCCTTCTATAATTTTGGATTTCTGCTGTTTGTAAGGGATAAAAAGGTCTTTAATGATTCCCCAATCCATAAATGCCCCGCTCGGAAGACTCTGCACACAGCTCATTACAGCATACTGACCCACTTCCGCTAAAGGAATTTCAGTGGTTGCCTTTAATTTGCCGTCGTCCTGATAGACAAAAACTTCAACGTCATCATCAATTTCTTTTTCATCGCTGGTGAAAACCTTAGGCAGGAAAGCTTTTTCGCCTGATTCGTCCTTAAGGATCCATCCTGAATAGTTTTTGTCTGAAATTTTTAAAGTCTGGGTTTTTCCGAGTTGCATTGAATATAAAATTAGCCACAAAGGTACGGAAAATTGAAGATTTTAAAACTACATATCTTATTTAACCTGAGCTTGGACTAAGAAAACTAAGATTACAGGGGCCGGAAGATGGGAGATGGAGGCTGGAAGTTACTATTGGCCATTCATTTTTAACAGTTCTCTAAAAATTTGATGATATAGTATAAAAAAATAAATAGTCATGCTTTTAGATTCCGATGTCTTCCTTCTTTTTTCTTACCTCTTCAAACTTCTTCACATCCCAGAATGTTCAGGTTTTCAGACTGAGGATAAAACCTGTACATTTGATCATACAAAATACCGCTATGAAACCCTACTCTTTTCTGATTATTTGTTTACTTACCATTACAGCTCATGCGCAGGTATTGGACAAAACAGTCTTTAACATAGCCTATCGTTATACAGGAAGAAATGTATTACAGGGCGGCTTATCTTATAAAATCAATAACTCGGGCAAAAAATCATTTGTAGCAGGTGCTTCAGTATTATACACGTCCATAGAAAGCAAAGCCAGGTTTTTACCGGAAGCCAGTTTTCACTATGCCAACCGCGACGGCTATTTATTAGGTGTTTCTCTAAACCCATATTCCATAGAACCGAGATTGGGAATTTCGCTTTTTAATTTTATGTATCTCAATACGGGATATGCGCTGTCGATTAACAAAGAAAAATATTTCAAGGGATTGACTTTTGGAGTACAGGTCAATATTGCTCCGGTAAAAAATTCAGATTTTTATGAACGCATGAGATTGATACAATAAAAAATTGAAGCCTCAACTTCTCCTTCAATTTTGGAATCTACTTCTATTGTGTCACACTGAAATGGGTCTTGATTTCCTTTAGTTTTCCATGTACTTTTTCTAATAATTCATCAGAAAGGTGATAGAGATTAAAATACGTTTTTAGGGTGAAATCCAGCTGATCCAGCTCTGTAATCTCTGAACTTTCTTTTCTTCCGTCGTTCCAGCGGATATTGAATGTACTGTTAAAAAGAGCATATCTGGCCTCTTCATCCACTCTGGTGATCATTAAAAACTGGTTAAACACAGAACCCGGACCGGTCGCAATATACCAATTGGCCATTTCCAGATCTGATAGCTCCACTTCTTCCAGCGAAAACTTATAAATAGGCAGCCATTCATCTTTTAAAACTTCCAATCTGTAAAATTCTTCTGTTTTTACCAGACGAAACAGGCCATTCGGTGTTTCCTGCTCGATATCTGTTTCCAGTATAATCGGGGAAGTAAGGGTCATAGATCCAAATCCGACATCAACAAGGTATTTCACACCGTCTATATCCGTGGTAAGCATCATATGGGAGCGTGCGCTTCCGGTTCCGTCCTTACTGCCCCAAATCACTCTGGCCAGATGCATTTTTATGGTAAAGCCTAAAGTCTCCAAAACATCTTTGAACAATGAATTCTGCTCATAGCAATATCCTCCTCTCTGAAGCGTAACCAATTTATTGAAAACATCATCCAGATGTAATGAAGGTGTTTCTCCCGTAAATGTTTCTATATTTTCAAAAGTGATATTTTTAGGATGCAGCTGATGAAGTCTTTTCAAAAGTTCTAATTTTCCTATATTTTCTGCTGGTTGCTCTGCGTGTATTCTCTTTAAGTACAGATCCAGTTGCTGGTTTTCCATAATGCTGATATTTTAAATTTATTCTTATTCAAATATCGGTATTGTTTAGGGTTCAAAAATAGGTCAAAAGAGAGAATTATGAGGACAAATCAATCATTTTCCGGTATTCACGGGGAGACATTCCGGACTGCTTTTTAAAAAACCTCGCAAAGTAAGATGGATCGCTGATACCGACTGCATAAGCCGCTTCACTGATGCTCATTTCGAAGATCGATAAAAACGCTTTGGCTTCAATCATGAGAAACTTATTGATCAATTCTGAAGCTGTAGAACCAGTGAAATCTTTCACACATTTATTCAGATGATTTGGGGTAACATTCAGCATTGAAGCATATTCATGAACGTTGTGAATCTTATGAATATTTTTCATTACTGCTTTTTTAAATTTCAGGACCAGTTTTTCATTAACTGTCCATTTAACCTCCGGTAAGGTTTTTATAATTTCTTTCAGTTCACCCAGAAAACACATCAGATAAAAGCTGATGAGCTGTGTATTTCTTTCAGTTGTCTCCTGATCATTTAAACGTTCCATTCTGTTGAGAAGTGGCAACAAAGTTTCTGCTGAATCTACCGGAATGACATATTGATCATGGGATTCCAGATAATTTAAAATTTCTAGGAGATATTTAATCTGATCATTTTTTGCAATAAAATCATCAGAAAAATGACAGTAAAAGCCTTCAATATCTTCAGAAAGCAGATCGATGGTTCTTATTTTTTCCGGGGCAAGCAGTAAAACGGATCCGGATGAAAGATGATAGTGTTCGTTGTATACCCTCTGCTCCAATCTTCCTTTGGTCACCCATACAAAATCATTTACTGTTTTCCGGTGTGGTAGAAAAGGAGTTCGGAGCTTCACTTTTGTTGTAGACAGCTTTGAAATAAAAAAATCGTTGATTGTTTTATCATTCCAGTGTTTTTCATCGGTTTCAATGAATGCTGAAAAATTCTCCGGTTTATATTCCGGTACGATCTGTTTTTTATCCATCATTATCAGAGCTATTTATTACCTGTATTTTCCATTCATCTATGTAAATATACAAAAGTCCTGGTGCATCGTATTACGCTCAAGATCTTTAACTTCCTGATATTTTTCACAAAAAAAGAGAAGCCGGGGCTTCTCTTTTATCTATTTTGGCAGCTGCGGTGCCCTCATTTTGTATTGATAGCTGTGCAGCGTTTTCAGGAAATTTTCCAGGTCTGTAAGTTCAGCGTCTGTAAGATTCAGTTTTTCCAGCATCCCTGATTTTTTCGGGGCCAGTGGGCTGTCTCTGTTTCGCTTTTCATTTGGCATTCCCGCGTTATACAGATTCAGGACTCCTCTGATATTAGGAAATAATCCGTTGTGCATATAAGGCGCGGTCTGCGAAACTTCTCTTAAAGTTGCCGTTTTAAATTTTCCTACATCTTCATTTTTCTTGCTGATATTATACAGTCCCAGATCTTCATATTCTCTTCCGAAATAAGTAAGTCCTACATTGTGAAACTTCTGATCTGAGAAATACGGCGTATTGTGGCAGTTGATACAGTTCGCTTTGGTTCTGAATAAATGCAGACCATTAATTTCAGAATCCGTGAGTGCATCCTTTTTCCCTTCTACAAATTTATCAAATTTAGACTTCGGGCTGATGATGGTTCTTTCAAAAGTAGCAATAGCCTTGACAATATTCTCTTCCGTAATTTTCTCCGTTCCAAAAGCTTTTTGAAAATATTCTCTGTATCCTTTAATCTTCGCAATTCTTTTCACTGCCAGTCTTGAATGCAGATTCATCTCTACAGGGTTTTCTATCGGTGCTTTGGCTTGTTCTTCAAGGGTTGCCGCTCTTCCATCCCAAAAATATTCTTTGGCGTAAATGATATTCAGGATCGTAGGGGTATTCCTTGTTCCCTGCTGTCTGTCGTGACCATAGGCGACTCTCCTTCCGTCTGCCCAACCCAGTTCGGGATCATGACAGTTCGCACATGAGATCTGGCCCGATTTAGAAAGTCTCGGATCAAAGAAAAGCACCTTTCCAAGTTCTTCCTTATCTTTGGAATAAGGATTGTCTTTGGGAAATTCAGGCTTAGACATAGATCCGATATCCTGAAAACCTTCTTTCGCCTCATCAAACAAATGAGGTTTCGGCCATAGATCTTGATTTCCGCTTCCATAAAGATTTCTTAATTCCTGATGGGTGTAGCCCTTCTGAATACTTCCAAAATCAGAAAAAGAATAAATAGCAAACAATACTGCCGACAGCGGCAAAAAATACTTCATCATTTTCTAGTAAAACAGGGATATTCCCGCATTAAAATACAGATTCGGATTTCCGTTGTAGTTTGTATTTTCTTCCAACCTTTTATTCAACGGGAATAATGTTGCAAAATTAGTAAATATTTTCAGGTCTGTCTTAGTACTTACCTTCTGATAAAACTGAAGTCCCAACTGAGGTCCCATTTTTGAAGTGCTGTCGAACTCATGATCATTTCTGATTACATTGTCATACAGCAAAGTATTGGAAGATGCTGCTTTATAATCTAGGCTTGTATCCAGAGGAAAATAAGACATCGCTCCTACTTCCAGATTCACCTTTTGCTTATCTGTAAAGAAAATATCTTTGTTGAATTTCAAATTCAGATTCAGACTTTTGACATACTTATGAGTGGCTCCAAGAAGATCTATTGCAGAAAAATCACTGTAAACGGCTTCAAGCGTTGTTCCCAGCTTTATTTTTTCTCCATCTCTCAGAAGAAAATGGTTTGCCGTTGCAACCCTGTCCAGTGTCATTCTGTAATTCTGCCCGAATTCTGAATTGTTGTAATTATCTCCGGTAATGCTCTGGAAATTGACATTAGACATAAAATCCATCCTGTCGCCTTTGTACCAGTAATTGGCATCGGTACGGTAGTTAACCAATCTGTATTTCATTTTCTCCAGGCTTTCGTCAAAATAAGTGGATCCTGAGGCTGCATTCCTTTTTTCACCATCATTTCCGTAAAGATTCTGCATCTTTTTGCTGTAGGAGAAATTAATGTTAAAGAAATTTCTCTTATTTTCGAATGCATATCCTCCACCCAAATTGCGGTCTATGGTTCTGTAACTGTAATCTGTATACGCTGGGAAATAAATCAGTCTTCCGTAACCATTGGAAAATCTCACATAGTATTCATTGTTAGCCGGTGCATTCACTGATTCGTTGACTGCCATCAGATCATAAGTTTCAGATCTTCTTCCCATTCCTCCGAAAACAGAAAGCTGATGTTTTCCCAAACGGTATCCCGCAAATAATTTCCCTGAATAATCTGCTGTATTGATATCCGGTCTCGGATCAGATTTTCTGTATGAGCTTTGGTTTTTGTAATCGATTACCGCTCCCAGCTCAAGGCCTTTCCAGGGATTGTAGGACATACCTCCCTGTACACGGTAGTTCTGAGTTTCCCAATTTGCTTTTTTAGGAACAAAAAGGTAATTGGGGTTGAGCACCAGATCATCCTCAGTTCTTCCATTGGTCAGATTAAAACCCAGATTTTTTTCTGTGATAAACTGATAATCGAAGCTTCCTAAAAGCCTCAGTTTTTCAGAAATATTAAAGATTCCCTGTGTTTTAAAGGCATACTCATAGGATTCTTCTGCAGTCTGTACCCTCTTCATATTAAGATCCTTTACCGTTGTTTTCAGTTCTGTCTCTGTAAAGTCTGAAAACTTCTGTTTTGAAAACTGAATCGGGTTATCCCAGATTCTTCCCAGCTGATTGTAGTAGATCTGATTTCTCGGGATAAAAATGCTGTCATGCAGCTGCGCCGAGGCACAACCGAATGACAGTATAGGAATGATATATAAAGTCTTGAATTTCATTATATTTTATTGTTGGAAACCTCTTGGGTTGGCCGTTTGTTTTACAAAATCGTTTGCTGAATTGTTGGTATCTACCAATACTCTTCTCTTACCAGCGTTATTAGGCATATCAACCAGTTCTTTTGTTTTTCTGATCACCGCCTGGGAATTGAACGCCCCGTCACATGCGATAGAGGCAGCATCAATGGAAGCACTCAGCATTTTCGGTCGCTGAGAGTTAGGATTGTTATGCTGAAGATCCACTCCGTCGATGATAACGCTGTTAGGGATCTGCTTAAAGTATCTTGTATTAGAATTGACAGTTACAACCGATGGATCAGAATAATCAGGAAGTGCATCCAGATCATCTACCCTGAAGATTACAAAACTGTCTCTTCCCAGATTATCCATAATAAAGTCATTATTCGGGCTCCAGTATCCTGTTCTTCCCCAATAGGCAATTTTCATATCCGGTACAGCAGGATTCTGAATGTCAAATTTATAAACCGGCTGCCCGATAGACAGGTTGTAATCTCCCAAATAAACTTCAAAATTAGAGGTACTCAGATCTACTGTTAGTGCCGGGTTTTGAATGTTAATAGGGTTTCCGGTATTGTCTACTAGTGGTGATTTGTGATTCACCCCGTTTTGTGCAATTACGATGCTTCCTCCTGGCAAAATCGGATACTGGGTTCCGTTACCCGGAATTCTCAATACATAATCTGCATAGGCATAATCTGTATTGGCAGCATTCCCCATCGTCATTCCGATAGATTTACTCCAGTCGAACTGTCCGTTTGCCTGAGAATAGGTATTGTTGGTTGCCGTATTTACTTTACCGTAAAGCTGCCCGATGTATAATCCATCTGCATAGATCACCTGATCGGAATTATTATAAATTTCAATAAACTGATCTCTGAAACTTGCGCCCTGTATAGCGTGTGATCCTGCATAATAGATCTGTTTGATCAGAAGGTCCCCTACTCTTGCTCCTTTTACTTCTACAGACGTTTTCTGTATATTGGCACTGATGATGGCATTTTCCTGAACACCATTGAAGCTCATTTCAGTAGAAGCAGACTGGTATCCGAAGGTGGCAAGAAATTCATCAGCCAGCATTTTTTTTGATACAGTAATTTTGTAGGTTCCCGGAATGACGTTTTGAAAATTGGCATATCCATTCGCATCTGTGTCTAAAGTATACGTATCTCCGGAATTGTTATTGGTCATTACAACCGTTGCTTTTTTAGTATGCTGATTACCGTAGACTGATTTCTCGTAAGATACCTCCACTTGGTAAGCGACAGGCTGTAATGTGGAAGTGCTCCCGTTTCCAAAATCATCATCACGACAGGCAACCAGCATCAGTAGTATGGTTAAAAAGCTCAGTAACTTTTTCATAGTGTTTATGTGTATAATCATGTTTAAAATTGATATTCTATTTTGGCCCCGAAAGAAAGTTTCAGAAGGTCTGTTTTCAGGGTTTCAACTGTTCTTCCGTTTTCTGTTTTAGACTGAATCTGTTTTAGGTCAAGGAAATTATTGGCATAGAAAGAAAATTTAAATCCGTTCTGGAAATCTTTGGAAATTTTAAGGTTAAAATTATGGAAGACCTTCCCCAGTTTTGTGTTTTCTTCATCCACATCATTATCTTTAATGCTGGCAAACTGTTTCGGATCATTGATCTGTTCAGGGGTCATCTCTACTTTCTCCATATTCGTATTGATGTAAGCATAAAGTGATTTTGGGTTGATGATCAGTT
This sequence comes from Chryseobacterium sp. OV279, assembly GCF_900128945.1. GTDB lineage: Bacteria > Bacteroidota > Bacteroidia > Flavobacteriales > Weeksellaceae > Chryseobacterium. Next base: position 959,148 of record NZ_FQUD01000003.1, read on the forward strand.
TATCATCAACGAAGAAATGCTGAGTACGGAAGGAAATCACCAGTCCTGCTTTCGGCAGATGGTAATTCACAGCTGCACTTACCGTCATTTGTTTGTATTGGGATTCTACCGATCTGTATAAACCGTAAATGGCTCCGTCAGCAAGGGTTTTAGAATCTTTATACCGGTCTACGTTGGAATTGTTTTTCGTTTCCACATAACTTCCATTGATGTCGAAACTGATATTTCTGATGGGAAGTTTATTCAGGTTCATCATTAATTCCAACCCTTTATCCTCAGATTTAAGGCTGTTTACAATCCTGTTCTGCAGATAAAAATAGTTTCTGTATCCGGTAATGTCGTAGGTAGGCGTATTGTTCCCGTTATAATTGATTTTAAGATTGGCCAGCTGTCTTTTTGAGGCATAATATTCATTGGTAAATCCGTCATAAAGCTTGTTGTAATAAGCTGTAAGCCCTACATTCCCGTAAGCAAATTTATAATCGACACCCACTTCGGAACGAACGCTTCTTGAAGGCTTCAGATCTTTATTGTCGGCATAATCTACAAAAGTCTGTACCACTCCCACATTATAATATCCCGGAAGACGCACGTCTGCAAGAATCTGGTCATAGTATCTTGGACCTGTATAGATCATGTTGATAGAAGGCGCTTTGGATGCAATCCCGAAACCTCCTCTGAATTTAAAGTTCTTATAAATTAAATAAGAATTAATCCTCGGCTGCAGTACAGAAGATCCGAACTGGTTGTCAAATCTTACCCCCGCATTTAAATTAAAAATATAATTCCCAAATCTTTTGAAAACATTGTCTTCTGCATACACGGAATACTGATACTCAGCTCTTACATTCTGCCCGAAGTTATATGGCCTGAATGACTGTCCTCCTCCTGCAAAAGTAGTGATCAGCGTTTCCGGAGTTCCTAATCTTCCGCGACCTTTGTTATCACTGCTCCTCAATGCGGTTCCTACTAAGAAGTTGTGAATCCAGTCACTTTCTGTTCTAAGGTTCTTTTTCAGCTCGGCAGAAATAAACATAGAGATCGGCTTTCCTTCCACTTCCTGTACCTGTCTGTAGTTGATAGGCGTATAAGAACCAGTATAAACCTCGTTTGTGGTACTAGTTCCTACAATTTTACCACCGGAATTGACCAGCTTTGAATCGTAGGTATTCTGATACGACTGACTGTAATTAGCGTTAATGCTTAAATTATCAAAAAACGATTCTCTAAACCTCCAGTTAAAACGGTTGGAGATTCTTACAGACCTGTTTTTATTTTTAATGATCTGTTTGGAATCATCTTCTTCCTCAAAATTGGCATTATCAAAATTATCCCCATAATCTAAGGAAAGGGAGTTGCTGATGTTTTTATTTTTGTTGTAAACAGTCCACATCAGACTTGTGGTAACTCTTTGGTATCGGTTAAACTTCGTTCTTGGATCTGAGTTTGAGCTTAAATAATTCACGTTCACATTCAGGAAACCCAGTTTATCATTGATCTTTACCCCTTTATTAAGGTTAAACTCCTGAGTTCCCTCTCTTAAAGCAATATAGGCTCTGTAAGGTGTCTTTCCGCTTTTCTGCTGAATATTTACAAGACCTGAAGTAAGATCCCCGTATTTTGCAGATGGAATTCCCTGAACCACTTCCACACTTTCAATGTTTTCAACAGGGATTTCTCGTAAATCAACCCCGAAATTGGCATTGGAGAAATAACCATTGTACCCGTTTGCTTTACCAAAGCCCAGCATATTGGGATTAAATAATGCACCTTCATTACTCAATGAGGGTGATATTGCAGAATAATTCCCTGTATATCCCTGCATATTTTCATTATTAGAAATAGGAATACCATCTACTACTACGGCTGTACCAAAGGATTTATTTCCAAAACCATCTGCCCCGGTTCTCGTCAAGGATCCAAGATTGGTAGAACGGAAAACGATGGGTTTAAATTCATTCAGAGAAAGATTTCTCTGTTTCTGTCCCGGAATCTGTTCCAAAACTTCATTCAGAGAGAACGCCTGAATATTTTTCAGCGCTTCTTCTTTAATTTCAATCTCGGAATAGTTTTTCTTTTTGGCAGCTAATGCAATTTCCCTGATGCGGATGGATGCAGCCTGCATTTCTACCGTGATCCTGTCTGCAGGAACTGTGATATACGTTTGTCTCTCTTCCAAAAGGCCGGATCTTGAAAATACCAGCGTCTCATTAGAATGATAATTGATCTTAAATAACCCTGAATTATCCGTTACCGTCCAGATTCCGGTGTTCTCTACACCTACCTTGACTCCCGAAACAGGCTTCTTACTGTCCGCTGCTAATACTATCCCGGTCACTGTCTGACCACTCACAGATAGGATAACAAACTGAAAAGCAAGGAGTAATACTTTCTTCTTCAATTTTAACAATTTTTGGCAAAATTATTTATAATTTTTCTAAATAAAAATAAAAGCATTGTATTTTTTCATGATTTTTTACTTCACAAATCGTAGACTTATTTAAAAGAAGAATATTTTTACATGAAATATATAAAACAGAAGAATATTAGAATAGTCGTTCTAAGGCCTATGTATGCTGAATAGTATCAATTTTAAATAATAAAAAAAGAGAAACATTACTGCTTCTCTTTATATTTTAAGATTTTGCGACAAACTCCATGAGTTCCCTCTTGCTGTTTTCAAAATCAAATGCGTCGTAGACTAAGAAATACCTGTTTTTATCTGCACATCTTTTGTACATCGATTTAGCCAGTGCCAGTTTATTGTTATCAAAACTGATATATTTCACCAGATCTCTGATTTGCGCTGAACTGAACATAGAACTTCGCATCTGCTGATTGATCAAAGACAGTTTACCATCATCGAATTTTTCGTTTTTCTGTAACCTATCAAAAAACTGACGGAAAGTATTATTATCCATCACATTTCCTGAATTATATCCGTCTCCCGGATGATTTCCATAAGGATTATTCCAGACATCATTCCAGTCATTAAAACCGTAAGACTGGCTTTTAACAGGATAAAGATCAAGTAAGTAAAGACCTTCATTGGTGAAGAAATCCAATACCATTCTGTTGTTATTCCGAAGCATTAAAGTTGTTCTGTACAGCAAAAATCCATTTTCATAAATCGACACAGGCATTTTACCGGATTGAAGGTCAAAAAACCGGTATTTTCCGGAACCGTTTGAGATCATCTGATCACCAACTTCAACCGTGAAAAAGCCTTGCTCTGGGATTCTCAGAAAAACTTCTGCATATCCATAGTTTTTATTCCACTGATAGTTTGGATTTTTTGATGTATGGTTTGAATTACCTGCCTGATTATATTTTGACTGATCAAAAACCTTTGCTTTTGTCTTTACATTTCCGGAAACCTGCATTTCTCCTGCGGAAGCTTCATTTTTTAAAAGCTCACCTGCCTTTCCTGCTTCCTGAGCAAACGAATATATTGCTGCAAAAAACGCTAAACCTATAAAAAATTTCTTCATAAAATAAATTTGCTTTGTCGATCTCCATTTTTATGCCAAAAAAAAGAGAAGCAAAATACTTCTCTTTTATCTTTAAATATTGAATTTTAAATCTTTCAATTAAAAAATTAGATATGGATAGGTCTCTTACCTGTGGCATCTAATGCAGCTTCTTTAATAGCTTCTGCATAAGTAGGGTGTGCATGAGAACTTCTTGCCACATCTTCAGCACTTGCACGGAATTCCATTGCAATTACGCCTTCAGCGATAAGGTCGGCTGCTCTTGCTCCAATGATGTGCATTCCTAAAATCTCGTCTGTTTTCTCATCAGCGATAATTTTAACCAAACCATCAACGTCACCACTTGCACGGCTTCTACCTAACGCTCTCATTGGGAAAGAACCTACTTTAATAGCCACTCCTTCTTCTTTCAACTGCTCTTCTGTTTTACCTACTCCGGCAACTTCAGGCCATGTGTATACAACACCAGGGATTAAGTTATAGTTGATATGTGGTTTTTGACCTGCAATGATTTCAGCAACCAAAGTTCCTTCTTCACTGGCTTTGTGAGCAAGCATTGCTCCTTTGATCACATCACCGATTGCATAGATATTGGCAACGTTAGTCTGTAAATGGTCATTTGTTTTTACTCTTCCTCTTTCATCAAGTTCTACCCCTGCTTTTTCAAGGCCAAGACCGTCTGTATAAGGTTTTCTTCCTACAGAAACTAAACAGTAATCTCCTTCTACAACTACCTCTTCTCCTTTTTTATCTTTAGCAGTAACTTTTACAGTATCTCCATTTCTTTCCACGGCAGATACAGCGGTAGAAAGCATGAACTTCATTCCCTGCTTTTTAAGAACTTTAGTCAATTCTTTACTTAATGCACCGTCCATTCCAGGGATGATTTTATCCATGAATTCAACAACAGTTACCTGAGCTCCCAATCTTAAATAGACAGAACCTAGCTCAAGACCGATAACTCCTCCACCGATTACTACCAGGTGTTTAGGAATTTCTTTAAGGTTTAACGCTTCTGTAGAAGTGATCACTCTTTCTTTATCAAGACTGATGAAAGGAAGTGAAGACGGCTTAGAACCTGTTGCAATGATGGTATATTTAGATTCAATGGTTTCAGAAGAACCATCGTTTTTCGTGATTTTGATCTGAGTAGCAGATTCGAAGCTTCCCAAACCTTCAAAAACAGTGATTTTGTTTTTGTCCATCAAAAACTGGATTCCTTTAGTCGTCTGATCTACCACCTCGTTTTTACGGGCAACCATTCTTGCAATATCAGCCTGTGGCTCATTGATAATGATTCCGTGACCTGCAAAATTATGTTTTGCATTTTCGAAATGTTCAGAACTGTCTAAAAGTGCTTTTGACGGAATACATCCAACGTTAAGACAAGTTCCGCCTAAAGTTGAATATTTTTCAATAATTGCTGTTTTGAAACCTAACTGAGCTGCACGGATAGCAGCTACATAACCACCAGGACCAGAACCTATTACAGTAACATCGAATTGACTCATGTTATTTTATGAATTTGTTTATTATTATCTATCTTAAGTCTCACAAATTTACATATAAATTACCAAGCACCAAAGTGAGTTTTATCAATTTTAAAAATGATAATTATATGCTTTAGTTTTATGAAAAATGTTATTTTATGAATTTTATATTTTCCTCATTCCCTGCCTTCAGATAAATGGCGGTAAAGACCAGTGGTTTTTCAGCTGATGCATTATCAAAATGAAGGATTTTCACATTTTTAGGTTCATAAAAAGCATCTCCTTCATGAAGTACCACTTTCTCCTTTCCTTCTATCTGAAAAATAGCCTCTCCGGAATTTATTATGCCTAAAACGGGACAGGGGTGTAAATGTTCCGGAGCACCTTGCCCTGCTGCCATTGTGATCTCCTGAATCTCTGTGGATTTTACTTTCTGATCAAGAGCAGTTTTTAATAATTCTTTTCTGGAGATTGACTTCTGCTGAGCCGTTACTACAACAGCATTCAGCATCAAAATAATAATTATAAATGGCTTCATTGGTTTGATATTTATTTTTATTCAATCAGCATAAAATACTAGACACTCAACTTTCCCTGTCCAATTGTACCTGTACTTTCAAAAAACGAGCCTCCATACACATACCATTCAAGGTTTTCCAGATATTCCACCGTATTTTCTGGGGTCATCTGTAAGCGGTCTTTTTTCGTAACAATTCCTTTGTACCATCTTCCCGATTTAGAAAAATGCTCGAATTCAACGAAATAGCGAACCCATATTCTTTGACAAAGTTTACACTGTTGAATTGTTACTTCTGCATATCTTCCGTTCGTATGGTCTATACCTAATTCAGAACTTCTGTATTCCGTATAGTCCGAAGTCGGCTTTTCACAGGCACATCCAATTTTGGGGATTGTATTCATTGATGAATATTGATTTTAAATAAATTAATGAAGGCCAAATGTAGAAAAATATGAAGTCATAAAGCAAATCCTGCCCTTATTTCTTCATCATATCCATCAGCACCTTTTCATATTTATCGAGAATGATATCCTTTGAAAATCTGGATCTGATGGAATTTTTTATCGCATCCCGGTTATAATTCCCCTGAAGAACTTTCATTATTTTCTGAGAGAAATCTTCATACTCTTCGATATTGGAAACTTCACCATTGATCTGATGCTGAATGATCTCATTGATCCCTCCGGGACAGTTATTGGCCAGAGAATAGGTTCCGCACGCTCCTGCTTCCAGAAGCACATTCGGGAAACCTTCATATCTTGAAGAAAGGATAAAAAGATCTGCGTATTTCAGATACTGGTAAGGATTGTCCTGTCTGCCATGAAAAATGACATTCTTCAATCCCAGAAAATCCTTGGTCTGAAGCAAGACATCTCTGTCTTTACCATCACCCAGAATATGAAGCATGATGTTTTCGTTTTTAAGTCTTGAAAATACCTTCAAAAGATTGTCGAAGCCTTTTCTGGCTGACAGATTTCCGATTGCTACTACGTTTTTATAATTGTATTTGAAACAGTCCGGTTTGGTAGAAATGGCTAGTTTTTCATTAATAAAATCAAAATCTACAGGGTTGTTTATTTTGACAATTTTCTTTTTCTTAATATTGAAATTATCGACCAGATCATTCATCATATCATCACTTTGTGCAATGATCTTCTGATAGTTATTGTAAAAATTATAGAAGAATTTAATTTCCTTTCTGGTCACATGCTGGGTCACCACATTGGTTTCCCTGGCGATGAATTTCGTTCTCGGGAAAAGTCTGATAAACAAGGCCAGATAAGCATTCACTTCCCCGAAACCCGAAAACACAATATCCGGTTTCCGTCTGTAGATTTCACCCAGAATAGGTTTTAAAGAATGTCTGATCCGGTCCGTATTGATGTCAATGATTTCAACATCTTTTTTCAGAAAATTAAGATATCCGCCCTGTTTGCGGAGCAGCAGGATTTTAGGCTCAAACCGATCTCTGGACAGGTGATTCGCAATGGTGGTAACAATCCTTTCTGCACCACCGGTTTCCAGATCCGGCAGAATAAATATGACAGAAATCTTTTTCATCTCTGTAAAATTAGTAAAAAGTTTTGGTAAGTTTCAAATAATGATTGACTGATCGGCCTAAATACCAATAGCATTGCTTTTTAGAACCTTAAACGATATAAAAGTTTTTTTGAAAAAAACTTTTATGATTAGTGTATGCCGTATAGAGCTGAATGGTTTGAGAATCTGATAGGACTGCATCCTATCTTAGGCTAAATCGCCACGTTGTGGCTGACTTTTATCAGCAGTTTAAACTCATGATTTCCTAAACTTTATGGTAAAAAATATAACTTAAAAAATCTTTAGATTTTCTCTTAAATATTTTTTTTTCTTCACTGATCTTAATGGTTAAAAAAATCACGCAGATCTTTTCATCAGTTAAAGTTAGTAAAAAGTTTTATTAACCTTTAATTTTAAGTTTTCGAAGACAGGAATAATTTCGCTGATATTGTCAACACTTAAAAAGGCATATTCATCTGGCTTAAAATTCATTTCCATTCTTTTAGAAACAATAAAACGTGAATTATTTTCACCAAAAGCAGCTTCCGGTTCACCAAAAATAATATTTCCGAAAAACTTATTATTCATTTCAATATGAACCTGCTTTATTTCTGAAAGTTTTTTTTCTTTTATAATTTCCTTCGTCGATTGTTTAGCTACAATAATCCTTTCGTTTGTGATGAGATAATAGTTATTTTTCACTTTAAAATAGGTCAAAATCCATTTGAAAAAAGTGGTGAAAAATATGATTCCCACAACGATTACTACAAAAAAGAAGAGTATCGATGCTATAGTATTTATAAGAAACATCGTAGAGAGTACTAAAAAAATGAAGAAAAACACAGCTCTTATTTTTTCAGTCATATTAAAAAAGAAACCCTTCTTTGGAAGAATTTCTTTTAAAATTATTTCGTTATTCTGTAAATTCATTCTTAGTTAGCTACGTCACTGATAAATTTTATTCTCAGCATTCTTACCTCTTCATCAGACAGTTCATCCCCAAATTCATCGAGAAGCACTTTCATGCTGTCGCTTTCAGATTCGGTCATGAATTCCATAAAGCCGTCTACAATGTCTTCATCGAAATTATCTTCAATATAATAATCGATATTCAGCTTTGTTCCCTGATAAACGATGCTTTCCATTTCCTTTAAAAGTTCGTTCATCGAAAGGTTTTTCGCCCTTGCAATATCTTCAAGATCTATCTTTTTATCGGTACTTTGAATGATGAAAACCTTGTGACTCGATTTATTCGCCACCTGTTTAAGCACCATATCCTGAGTACGCTCAATATTATTAGCTTCAACGTAAGTTTTGATGAAGTCTGCGAATTCCTTGCCGTATTTTTTGGCTTTTCCTTCTCCTACTCCATAGATTTTTGCAATCTCATCCACCGAAACCGGATACTGAACCGTCATATCTTCAAGACTCGGGTCCATGAAAACCGTATAAGGTGGAATTCCATATTTCTTGGCCACTTTTTTTCTCAGGTCTTTTAACTGACCGAACAGATTTTGGTCAAGTCCGCTGCTGGCCTGTAGCTGTACCTGTTCGCTCTCCGCTTTGGTCTGGGAAAGGTCAAATTCACGGTCTTCAGCTATCAGAAATGGTTCTTTAGGCTGATTATCAAGGAAATTTCTTGCTTTGTCTGACATTTTCAAAACGCCATACGTTTCAATGTCTTTCTGCAGATACCCCTGAACGGTAGCCTGTCTTAAAATGGTTTTCCAGTAATTATCTTTTTCCTCTTTTCCGAAACCGAAATGAGAAGTCTGTTCCAGTTTATAGGATTTGGTCACGGCATTTTCTTTTCCGACGATCACGGAAATCAGATCTTTCGACTTGAATTTTTCCTGGGTATCTCTGATCAGCTCCAACACTTTTCTCAGATCTGCCGTCGCTTCTTTTAACTTTGGAGGATCGGAGGAATTGTCACACATCTCTGCACCATCTCCTTTTATAGGATCAAAATTTTCCCCGAAATAATACAGAATATACTGTCTTCTGCTCATGGAAGTTTCGGCATAACCAACCACTTCATTTAAAAGCTGAAGACCGATTTCTCTTTCGGAAACAGGTTTCTGGGCAAGGAATTTTTCGAGTTTTTCAATATCTTTAGGATCGTAAAATGCAAGACAATAGCCTTCGCCACCGTCTCTTCCTGCTCTTCCGGTTTCCTGGTAATAACTTTCAAGAGATTTTGGAAAATCGTAATGGATCACAAAACGCACATCCGGTTTGTCAATTCCCATCCCGAATGCAATGGTTGCCACAATCACATCTACCTCCTCCATCAGGAATTTGTCCTGATTGGCAACTCTTACTTTCTGATCAAGACCGGCGTGATAAGGAAGCGCATTGATGCCGTTGACCTGCAACAGCTGCGCAAACTCTTCCACCTTTCTTCGGCTCAGACAGTATATAATTCCTGATTTTCCTTTGTGATGATTGATAAATCTCACAATTTCCTTATCTACATTGACTTTTGGGCGTACCTCATAATATAGATTGGGACGGTTGAAGCTTTCTTTAAAAACCAGCGCATCCGTCATTCCCAAAGTTTTCTGGATGTCATCCTGAACTTTTGGGGTTGCAGTCGCTGTCAAAGCGATCACCGGAACATCGGCAATCCTGTCGATAATAGATTTCAGGTTCCGGTACTCAGGTCTGAAATCGTGTCCCCATTCAGAAATACAGTGTGCTTCATCAATGGCTACGAAAGAAATCTTCACTTCTCTCAGAAAATCCAGATAGTCATCTTTAATCAATGATTCCGGAGCTACATATAAAAGCTTGGTTTTACCGCCTTTGATATCATCAAAGACCTGTTTTGTCTGTGTTTTGTTTAATGATGAATTTAAAACGTGTGCCACCCCGTCATCAGATGAAAGACCGTTTACCGCATCTACCTGATTCTTCATTAACGCTATTAAAGGCGAAACTACTATTGCCGTGCCTTCTGAAATAAGTGCCGGAAGTTGGTAGCACAATGACTTACCTCCTCCTGTTGGCATTAAGACAAATATATCCTTCCCACTAAGTAGGTTTTCTATAATTTCTTCCTGCTGGCCTTTAAATGTAGAAAACCCGAAATACTTTTTCAATTCGCCTGATAAATTGGCTTTTTTTGCGCTCATCTAATTTTCTATTGCTAAATTTGCATCCAACCCAAAGTTATAAAAATTCTGCTTAAAATAAAAGCGAACGAATTTATAAAAAATAAAACTTATATTAAATATTCTTTTTTAAATATAACGTTTTTCATTGGATTTTTTGTATACCTTATACTTATAAAATGGAAAGAACCGACATTATTTCAATTGCGAAGAGCACTTTAGAGATAGAAATTTCAGAACTTGAAAAATTAAAGAACAGGATAGATGAAGATTTTGCCAAAGCAGTAGAGATTATTCATTCGGCAAAAGGGAAGTTAATCGTTGTGGGAATCGGGAAATCTGCCCATGTAGGCAATAAAATAGTAGCCACTTTAAATTCCACGGGAACACCGTCACAGTTTCTTCACGCTTCCGAAGCGATCCATGGAGATCTGGGGGTAATTCAGAAGCAGGATGTTGTTTTATGCATCTCCAACTCCGGAAATTCACCGGAAATAGCAAATCTTGTCCCATTTCTGAAAGATTATTCTTCCGCATTGATAGGGATGACCGGAAATAAGAAGAGCAAGCTTGCAGAATTCTCTGAAATTGTCCTGAATACCCACGTAGATGTGGAAGCCTGCCCGAACAAGCTGGCTCCTACAAGTTCTACCACGATTCAGATGGCTCTGGGAGATGCGATGGCCGTTGCTTTAATGGAACTTAATGATTTTAGAGAGAATGATTTTGCTAAATTTCACCCGGGGGGAAGCTTAGGAAAGAATCTTGTTTCAAAGGTTGATCAGTTTTTATCTCCACAAAAACCTCAGGTAGAGGAAAATGCGCCAGTAAGAGACGTGATTATCTCGATCAGTGCATCCAGCCACGGAATTACAGTGGTGACTCATGATGAAAAGATCATCGGAGTAATTACAGACGGTGATTTAAGAAGAATGCTGATGAAGGGAGATGATATTGCTAAGGTTCAGGCCAGAGATATCATGTCCGCCCATCCTAAAACCATTGAAAGAGATACGCTGGCTAAAGACGCCATGAAAATTCTGAAAGAAAATAATATCGGCCAACTGATCGTCACAGAAAAAGGAAAATATTTCGGGATCATTGACCTGCACAAACTGCTTGATGAAGGGATTAATTAATTCCAATTGAATCATCTTCACCTGTAAATAATAAATCAACAGACGGTATTCCTCAAAATACCGTCTGTTTCTTTTCTGAAAATCAAACATAAAGGTATTGTCCTTATAAACTTACACAAAATCATTCCCAATAATTCTGAATACTGATTATTATTTCATAATTTCGCAGACTTAAACAGCTTAACTCTGACGAGTTTACTATTATTAGATAGACTGTAGTATATGGACGAAAAAAAAGACATGTCCTTCCTGGGGCATATTGGAGAATTAAGAGGTCATCTTGTCCGCTCAATTATTGCTATTATAGTGGTAGCTTTTGCCGTAGGATTCAATATCAACTGGATCATGGACCACATCTTTTTTGGACCGACAAGAAATGATTTTCCAACTTTCAGGGTAGTCAACCACTTTTCAAGGATGCTTTTGGGTGAAGACAGTATTCACCTTCCGAAAGAGTTTCCGGTTCGTGTCCAGAGACTTTACCAGCAGTTTAACGTCATGATGGCTGTTTCCGTTTTCGGAGGTATCGTAGGAGCTTTTCCTTATATTGTATGGGAACTGTGGAGATTTATCGGACCTGCTCTTCATCCGAAAGAGAGAAAAAACTCAATCTTTATTATCAATGCTGTATGGATTCTGTTTATGACCGGCGTTTTATGCGGTTATTTCTTAATCCTTCCATTTGCTGTTAATTTTGGAGTTATTTTCAAGATCTCAGATATTATTATTCCGCTTTATGACTTAAGCGACTATACCACACTCTTTTTACAGGTTATTTTAGGTATGGGGGTTATCTTCCTCTTCCCTATTCTGATCTATTTCCTTACGAGTATTGGTATTCTGACACCCATGTTTATGAAGACTTACCGTCGTCACGCGATTGTACTGATCATGGTTGTTGCCGCAATTATTACACCGGCCGATGTTTTAAGTATGATTATGGCTGCTTTACCACTACTTATTCTGTATGAATTCAGTATTATCATGTGTGCTTACACCTACAAAAAGGTTCAGAAAAACGCTGCAAATCTACCGACTGTACAATAATACAGTTTAAATTAAAATATAAAACATTACTAAACAACCTTTTACAGCAAAAAGGTTGTTTTTTTTGATCTTTTATTTTCAATAATTACTGAAAGTTCAAAAATATTTTTATCTTTGAATAGAAATTAATAAGACCAATTCGTCACCCCATGAAAAGCATCTATAACATCATCAATTACGGTATTGCCACAGTCTGGATCATCAATGGCCTTTTCTGTAAGGTATTGAACTTTGTTCCGCGTCATGAAGAAATTGTTGCCAGAATTTTAGGTGGTGATTATTCAAGACTGTTAACGATTCTGATCGGATGTTCAGAAATGGTGATGACGGTATGGATATTAACAGGGATTAATTCCAGGTTTAATGCACTTGCCCAAATCACCATTATTGGAGCGATGAATATACTTGAATTTATAATAGCTCCGGATTTACTGCTTTGGGGTAGATTCAATTCACTGTTTGCCCTTCTCTTTATTTTACTTATTTATTTTAATGAGTTTCATTTGAATCCCAAAAAACTAAATCATCATGTTTGACTTTTTAAAAAACCATCCGTTCGCTGTTGAAGCTTTTTTCGAAAGTTCTCTTGTTCTGACCTTTGCTGTTCCCAAAGAACAACTGCAGGATCTTATTCCGGAATGCCTGGAGCTCGACACTTTTCAGGATCAATGGGCTTTTGTAGCGGCAGCCATGGTTCAGACAAAAAATTTACGTCCAAAAGGCTTTCCAAAATTCATGGGAAATGATTTTTTCCTGATCGGTTACCGGGTATTTGTAAGATACAGGAGCAATACCGGAAAAAGATTGCGCGGACTGTATATTCTTAAATCTGAAACAGATAAAAAGAAAATGGAATTCATGGGTAATGTATTTACTCATTACAATTATTCTACGACAGACATTCTACAAACAGAAAAAGATAATGTAAAAGAAATACAGTCTGTGAAGTCCGGATTTAAAGTCAGCATAAGCAAAACAGAAGAAAATATTACGCTACCTCCTCAGTCGCCATTTGCAGACTGGAAAGAAGCAAGAAGGTTTGCTGGACCACTGCCTTTTACTTTTACCTACAATGAAGAAACCCGGGAAGTTCTTATCATCGAAGGGGTAAGGCAAAACTGGACTCCCGCACCGGTAGAAATTCTTGATTATCATTTCGGATTTTTAGATACTTTAAAACTGGAAAACCCTGTTTTAGCCAATGCTTTTATCATTAAAAACATTCCATACTACTGGAAAAAAGGAAAAATTGAACCATGGAAACAACAAGAAGACCATTTCAGGGCGTCTTAAATATTTTAAGCTTTAACCGCCATTTTTATATTATAGGAATAGGGATTTTAGCTTTAATAACGTTCAGCCACCAACTGTTTGAATGGTCAGATCTTTTATACTGGATCATCATCGCTGCATTTCTTTATGGATTGATTATGCCTTTAATCGTATCAGCTTATGTTTATGACTTTTCAGGGTATTATGATTTTCAATGGCTGAAAGACTGCTCTATTGATGAATCTAAAGTAAAAAAGATTTTAAATATCAATGCCGGTTTTGATGAAACGAGCTACATTATTAAAGATAATTTCCCTCAGGCAGATTTAAAAGTATTTGATTTTTACGATGCCCAACGGCATACGGAACCGGCTATAGTAAGAGCCCGCAAAGTGAGCATTGTATATCCTGACACCCAACAGATGCAGTCTAATTCAATGCCTTTGCCTGATCAGTCAGTTGATCTTATTTTTCTGCTTTCCGCGGTACATGAAATAAGGTCAAATGAGGAAAAAGTCCTGTTCCTGAAAGAATGTCACCGCTTATGCAAACCCGAAGGAAAAATAATCATGGTAGAACACCTGCGGGATTTCCCGAATTTTCTGGCTTTTTCTGTAGGCTTCACCCATTTTTTTTCAAAAGCGGTATGGAAAAATGCTTTTAGCCATGCTGGTTTTGCATCTTTCAAAGAGGTAAAATTCACCCCTTTTATGTCAATTTTTATTTGTAACCCGTAATCATCTCATCCTATGGAACTGCATTTACAAATCATCGGAACACTTTTCATTGCTTTGGCATTTGTACATCTTATTTTTCCTAAATATTTTAAGTGGGAAAAGGAACTTCAGTCATTAAGCCTGATGAACCGGGAAATGATGAGAGTTCATACCATTTTCATTGCTTTAACCGTATTTCTTATGGGCTTACTTTGCCTAACCTCTCCGCATGAACTGACTGAAGCCGGTTTGGGTAAAAAAATCACCCTTGGGTTAGCGGTCTTTTGGACTACCCGACTGTTCATTCAATTTTTTGGATATTCTTCAGAATTATGGAAAGGAAAAGCTTTTGAAACTGTTATCCATATCATTTTCTCTTTATTCTGGATATATGTAAGCGCTTTGTTTTGGATCATATATTTCAGCAAGTAGAATAAAATTATTTGTGCTTACATTTAAATTATTGACATTAATTTTTCTATTTTTGGTAGAATTTAATTTGATTTTAAATGAAAAAGCTGACATATACACTTTTATTCGCTTCGGGGCTGGTCTTCGGGCAGTTCTTTGAAAAAGATAAGGTTTTCACGAAACAGGATACTCTGAAAGGTTCTGATACGAAATTCAGGAATTTTTGGGATGTTAAAAAATATGATCTTTCCGTAGAACCGGATTTTGCCAAGAAAAGCATTAAAGGATATAATAAAATCAGCTTTGAGATCACCAAAGACATTGCAAACCCTGTTTTCCAGATCGACCTGCAACAGCCGATGAAAGCTGATAAAGTGGAAGGCAATTTCCCTATTGCCAACTATAAGCAGGATGGTGATTTTATTTTTGTTACCGCCAAAAAGAACTTCAAAAAAGGAGAAAAATTTACGCTTGACGTTACCTATTCCGGAAATCCTGTGATTGCAAAAAATGCACCGTGGGACGGAGGCTGGGTTTTCGCTAAGGATGAAAAAGGAAATCCGTGGATGAGTGTTGCCGATGAAGGAATCGGAGCATCCATCTGGCTTCCGACAAAAGATATCTGGAGCGATGAACCTGAAAACGGGATCATTATGAAAATCATTACGCCGAATGATCTTGTAGGCGTAGGAAACGGAAGACTGATCAGCAAAAAAGCAGAAGGCAATAAAACGGCTTATATCTGGGAGGTAAAAAATGCGATCAATGCCTACTCTATCATCCCGAATATTGGTAAATATGTCAATTTTAAAGATACATTTACCGGTGAAAAAGGAAAACTGGATCTGGATTACTGGGTTTTAGATTACAACCTTGAAAAAGCAAAAAAACAGTTTCAGCAGGTAAAACCTATGATGTCTGCATTTGAGTACTGGTTCGGACCTTATCCATTCTATGAAGATTCTTACAAACTGATTGATACTCCGTATCTCGGCATGGAACACCAAAGTAATGTAGCTTATGGAAATGGCTATACCAACGGTTACCTGGGTAGAGATCTTTCGGGAACGGGCGTAGGCCTTAACTGGGATTACATTATCATCCACGAAAGCGGACATGAATGGTATGCCAATAATATCACTGCAAAAGATCAGGCAGATATGTGGATTCATGAGAGTTTCACCATGTATTCCGAGGTTCTTTTCACAGAAAAATACATGGATAAAAAATCGGCTGACCAATATGCCATAGGAATCCGTGGAAACATCCAGAATGATGTTCCTATCATCGGACAATATGGTGTGAGAAATGAAGGCAGCGGTGATATGTATCCAAAAGGAGCCAGCATGATCCACACCATCAGACAGGTGATCAACAATGATGAGAAATTCAGACAGATTCTGAGAGGAATGAATAAAGATTTCTATCATCAAACCGTTACCACCAAGCAGATTGAAGATTACATGTCTTCAAAATCAGGAATCGATCTTTCAAGTATTTTCAATCAGTATTTGAGAACCGTTAACATCCCTACTCTTGAGTATTCGCAAAACGGAACCTCTTTAAAATTCCGGTACACCAATGGGGTGAAGGATCTTAAACTTCCGGTGATCATTAACGGAGATCAAACGATCAATCCAACTGAAAGCTGGCAGACTGTGCAACTGAAAAAGTCTACCCCGATAGAATTCAACAAGAACTATTATATCAATTATAAGAACGTTCAGTAATTATAAAACTGTAAAAGGGCAAATTTGAAAATAAGCAAGTTTGCCCTTTTTATTTCACTCATCTTTTGCGTTTAAAAATTTTAAGAAAAGTTTAATATTACATTTCGTAACAAAACGATAAAAAAAACTACTATTTAACTATAATATTTAAACCTAATGAGAAAAACAGCAATCAGCCTGGGTCTATTCGCCGCATTTCTGGCCAATGCCCAATCCATAAAAACTACGATTGATCTTGTGAATGTAAAAGACGACAAGGTAGCCGTTACCATGGAATTCCCGAAAATGAAATCCGGAGATATCAAGTTCCATTTTCCCAAAACCGTTCCCGGTACGTATTCTGTAGATGACTACGGAAGATTTGTGGAAGGCATCAAGTTTACAGACAACAAAGGAAGAGAAATTGCCTACACCAAAGTCAATGACAATACCTATTCATTAAAAAACGCTAAAGATTTGACCAAAGTAACGTACCTGGTGAATGACAGTTTTGATGATGAAATGGACAGTTCAAAGCACAAAGCTGTATTTTCTCCGTCAGGAACTGATATTGAGGAAGGAAAAATCTTTATGATCAATACCCATGGTTTCATCGGATATATCGACAATATGCAGGATGTTCCATATCAGCTTATCGTTCAGAAGCCTGCCGGTTTTTATGGAACAACAGCTTTGGTAGATCAGGACAAATCTGATGCTACAGATACGTTTACACTGGCTAATTATGCTAAAGTAACGGATTCTCCGCTGATGTACACCAAGCCGGATTATATCACCTTCAATGCAGGAGGAATGGATCTGGTACTGGGCGTTTATTCTCCAACCGGAAAATACAAAGCCGCAGACTTTAAAGAGAATCTTGAAAAAATGGTACTGGCTCAGAAGAAATTCCTGGGCGACATGAATACCAATAAAAAATATGCGATCATGCTTTACCTTTCAGGAGGTGACGGGCCAAAAATCAAAGGTTTCGGAGCATTGGAGCACCATGAATCCACAAGTGTGGTACTTCCTGAAATGATGCCGAAAGAAGCCATCGACAAAACGATTACAGATGTCGTTTCCCATGAATTCTTCCACACCGTGAATCCTTTGAAAACGCATTCTGAAGAGATCCATTATTTTGATTATGCAGATCCGAAAATGTCTCAGCACCTTTGGATGTATGAAGGAGGAACAGAATATTTTGCGAATCTTTTCCAAATCCAGGAAGGACTGATCAATAAAGATGAATTCCTTCACAGAATGAATGAAAAGATCACCAATTCCAAGAGTTACGATGATACGATGCCGTTTACGGTGATGAGTAAAAATATCCTGCAGGACGGATACAAAGATCAGTACAGAAACGTATACGAAAAAGGGGCTTTACTGGCTATGTGTCTGGATATCGAACTGAGAAAGCTGTCTAACGGGGAAATGGGTTACCGTGATATGATCAGAAAGCTGTCTCAGAGATTTGGGGAAAACAAACCTTTCAAAGATGACAAGCTGATCGACGAATTGGTAACCGTAACCGGATATCCTCAGGTAAAGGATTTCTATAACAAATATATCGCAGGAAACCAGCCTACACCTTATGCAGAATATCTCAATATGGTAGGCGTAGAAGCAAAAAAGAAAGATACACCTCCATTGTTCTGGTTCATTAAAGACCCGAATCAGACAGGTTATAACGATAAGAATAATACATTTATCTTTGATGAAAGCTCAGCATTATCACCATTTGCGAAAAGCATAGGATTCAAGATTACAGATGAAATTCTTGCTCTGGATGGAAAAACAATCGATATTCAGAAAATGCAGGATTTTATCAATTACTCAAAATCAATTAAGGAAGGACAAAATGTTACCGTTACTATCCTTAGAAAAAATGGCGATAAGACTGATAAAATAGAACTTAAAGGAAAAGCTATTTTAGACAAAATGACGATTGAAAGTCTGCAGTATAAAGCCAATCCTACTCCGGCAGAACTGAAACTACAAACTCAGTGGCTGACGGGAAAGAAATAATACATTTAAAATTAATGGTCAATAAAAAAGCGGAGAAAATTTCTCCGCTTTTTGTATTTTTTACTTACCGCTTTGCTTTTGTAATAATTCCAGCGTATGCTTCACATGATCGTTGCCTTTCCACTCATCATGGCCCGGAATTACCTTGGCACTGGCCGGGTATTTGGCTTTCAGTTTTTGCATCGTCGCTGGCCATTGCTGTACATTGGCTTCTCCTGTATAGCCAAGATCAACTGCAGAACTGCTTTTCACTAAGCAGCCACCATCCAGAACGTTATATTTTGGAAACCATACCACAACATTATCCGCTGTGTGCCCTTCTCCAAGGAAGTCTACCGTAAATTCTTCGCCTCCGATTTTATATTTCTTTCCGGTTTTTATGATCTTACTGGATGTCGCTTTACCTTCTTTCTTTAGTAATTCATTCGTTTTTTCAGTAGCATAGGTATCAATCCCTTTATTATTGTAAAAACTCAGATCTCCTGCTCTGTCAGAGTGGGAATGGGTTGCAAATACCGCAATCACCGGTAAATCGTGACGCTTTTTAATGGTATCCATAAGGCTCTGATACTGGGATTTCTGCCATGGAACATCAAATAAAACCACCCCTTTCTTGGTAATCAGATAAAGCGCATTGGTTGAATATTCTTTACCGCCAAAAACGCCGAATGTTTTGTATAAATAAAGGTTGGGACTAAGAGGCGGCTCGATCTCAAAATCACGCACCTGCTGCGCATTAAAAAAATTAATTAAGAATAAAAACAACATTGTAAAGACCTTAACACTTTTCTTCATAATTTTTTATGGTATTAAATTGATTTGTAATGTGATATAAGATTCAAGAACCAAGAGCCAAGATTTCAGACATCAGATTCCAGATATGTTTCGGGATATGAGTTCTGAGATTTGAACCAGCAACTGTGTTACTTTTAAACCCTAAAACGCTCCGACTCTCAAACGCAGAATTGAACGAACCGCGAAACTACTTATAATTTGGAAAAAATGATGATGATAAAAAGGGGTTTAACTTTTTTTTAATAGAAGACCGTGGGAGAAGATGATAATTGGTCCGAGAAAATTTTAATATCTCGTGAAATATTATTCTGTAAGCGAAAGAAACCTTATAGGTTTTCAAAACCTATAAGGTTTGATCTTGTTATAAGTTGACAATTAAGTTTAAATAAATAGGTATTGAGCTGGTTTCAACTTATCCGCAATGGAAGGTTATTTTTTAAGCTTTTTTTACCGTTATTCTAAACGTAGTCCCTTTTCCTACCTCAGTTTGCGAAATTTTAATATCTCCATTATGGTATTCATGAATCACTCTTCTGGCCAGGGAAAGTCCTAATCCCCAACCTCTTTTCTTCGTTGAATAGCCCGGTTTAAAGGCATTTCTTGCCTGCTGCTTCGTCATTCCGCTGCCGGTATCTTTGACTTCGATCAGAATATTTTTGTTTCTTTCAAAAACGTACATATCCAGCGTTCCTTCTCCTTTCATGGCATCTACCGCATTTTTCACGAGGTTTTCAATCACCCAACTCATCAGGATTTTGTTGTGGGGAACCAGAATGGTATAGGTTGGAAGATGGAGTGTAAAATTTATTTTCTTTGAAATCCTTGTCTTCAGATAATCATAGTTTTCGGAGATGGTTTCATTAAAATTCAGATCGTTGAGCTCAGGAATAGAACCAATTTTTGAGAAACGCTCGGAAATGGTCCTCAGTCTTTCAATATCTCTTT
Source organism: Chryseobacterium sp. OV279 (assembly GCF_900128945.1). GTDB lineage: Bacteria > Bacteroidota > Bacteroidia > Flavobacteriales > Weeksellaceae > Chryseobacterium. Next base: position 979,372 of record NZ_FQUD01000003.1, read on the forward strand.
CTATTTCATGTACGCCTTCCGATTCCGGATTATCCAGCTTCATGATCTCCATCCAACCTATCATAGAGGATAATGGTGTTCCGATCTGGTGGGCTGTTTCTTTTGCCAGTCCGGCCCAGAGATAACCTTCATCCGTTTTCTTGATCGTTCTTAAAAACCAAAATGAAAACAGGAAATAACATAGAATAAAAAAGCCTAATATATAAGGTGAATACCGTAAGTTATTAAGGATTTGCGAGTTATCGTAATACACAAACTGATTATTCCCATCGGGTACTTTAATTTCAATAGGCGGATAACTTTTCGCCATTTTCTTGGCCAGAATAGTAACCTGCACCGGATCACTTTCAATCTCCTGAGGAATATTTTTATGAACCATCGGCCGGTCATCCCTGTCCAGTACAACCATTGGAATAGTGGTATTGGAACTGTATATTTTGAGGATCAGTTCCTGAACTTCAAGGCTGGGTGTTACTTCCTGCTGAAACTTCAGGGCACTTACCAGAATGTCTACCCTTTTGATCTCTTCTTTTCTCAGAAAATTGATCAGAATCGTTGAGGCTACCACAATGGTCACCACCACAATGGTCATCAGTAAAAATATAATCCAGTTATTCAGTCTGGCCAGTATGGATTTCCTCAAAGCTTTTTATTTTAAGACATTCAGAATTTTCTGCAGTTCTGCGCCTCCGCTTCCCTGATAATTATTAATAATGATTGAAAATACATATTTTTTGCCATCTTTCGCGGTATGGTAGCCGGCAAAAGATTTGGTATCTCTCATCGTTCCGCTTTTCATCTTCATGCCGTTGTCCTGAACCGGAAAACTGTCATAATAAGCATCAAACCAACCTTGCTTTTTAGCATACAACAGGGCCTGAACTTCAGCTTTGGCCGCTACATAATTTTGAGGAGAAAGTCCGCTCCCGTCTGCAAAATTGATCATATTCGGATTGATCCCTTTTGATTTCCAAAAGTCCTTCAGATAGGCTACTCCGCTTTTAAAGCTGGGATTCCCTTTCTTTTCTTTTCCTAAGGTTTTAATGAAAGTTTCTCCGTAAAGATTGACACTTTTTCTCAAAAACCAATAGACCATTTTATCCAAAGTTGGCGATTCATACGTAAGAATTATATTTTTGGGAGCTGATGGAACTTGTTTTCCTTCCAACTCCAGCTGTGAACTTGTCACTGTTTTTCCTGAAATTTCAATCCCTGATTCTTTCAACCATTGAAGTGCTTCAGTTCCTAGTTGCAGCGGTGGATTGGGCAAAGCACCGGAAACGGTAACTGTTTTTCCAGCCGGCAGCGTTCCATTGATCAAAGCAACGTCAGAATAAGGTGCCGTAAAAATGAGACTTTGATCTGAACTTCCGCCAGCTTTGAGGTCATTCAGCCATTTTATATTATCTATAGGATAAGAGAATCCTTTGAATTCCGTCCCGTTAATATTGATGTCAAACTGATTTTCTCTCCAGTTGATTCCCCAGACTCCCGCTCCGTAATAGTTCCCGAGGTCGTCCCACGGCCATCCTCCCGGAATTGTCTGATGGTCAAAATAAGAATCATCAATCACCAGATTTCCTGTGATCTTTTTTATTCCGGAATTTTTAAGTGCTTCAATGAATTTCTTTTTAAAGCTTTCCGGTTTATAGGCATCATACCGCCAGCTTCCAAGGGTTGGATCACCATTGGAACCGATGATCAGATCTCCATTCAAATTCCCTGATGACAGATTTCCTGAATACCCGGCTGTTGTTTTATAGGTGTAATTTTTTCCCAATGTTTCCAGAGCAGCACCAGCCGTAAAAATTTTCTGCGTGGACGCTGTTGAAAGCCCTTTATTCCCCTGATATTCGTAGATCAAAGTACCGCTTTCGTCTGTGACATAAAAAGATAAACCGGATGATAATGCTCCCGAAGAATCCATCAGGTCTTTGGTTGCTTTATCCAGTTTCTGCGCCATATTCTGGGCAGATATTATCTGAACCGACAGTATAAGAACTGCAAGTGTTTTTTTCATTACAAGCTTATTTATTCAAATATAGAAAAGATTCTGCCTTAATTCAAATCTATCCATTAACTTATGAAACCTGACAATGTTCTTTCTAAAGTCCAGATTCCATTTACTTTTTTCAACAATACTCTTTCTCCATTTCCGCATAAACCACCACAGTAATGACCATAACTTATGATCACTCTAGATTTATCCAATGAAAATAAAGGTTTACCAACAAACATAAAAGATGTCTTTCCATGCTTTTTATTAAACTCATCCCAAAAATATTTCCCTTCTGATTTGTATGCCAATAGTTTTGCTTTATGAATGATCATTAAATTCTGAATATATTTTGGATTAAGAACGAACCCTTCAGAATCTTCGTACTGTTGCTTTATTGATTTAATATCTTTTTGATTAAAGTCATTTTTTAATATTTTAATGTCCAAAAAGTAATCATCATTTTGTTTAGCTCTATAATTTATATCTTCTGTAATAACTTTTATATTTTTAGTTTGTCCAGTTTTTACTTTTATAATATAATTAATAACATCATACATTTCTTCATCTGAAATTGTAGGGACCTGTATCTGTGATTTAAAAGTTCCAAAAAATAAAACAAGAAAGATCAATAAGCCTTTAATCATAAAGTAAGTTTAGAATTATTAGACTGAAGCTCCCGCCTCTATTTCATAAGGTTCTTTCCCTTTTTCAAAGATTCTGGTCAGTTCGCTGCCTTCTACGGTGATCATATTTCCAATTCTTCTGATCCAGTTTCCTTCACGAAGACCGACAACTTTCAGATCATTTTGAGTTAAAAATTCCCTGATTCTTGTTTCTCTTGTTTCGCCATTGTGTTTCAGTTCAGGATTTGGGTCCAGATAATGCGGATTGAGATTGAACGGAACAAGTCCCATACATTCAAAGCTTGGTGGATATACAATAGGCATATCATTCGTGGTCTTCATATTCTGACCTCCGATATTACTTCCGGCACTGCATCCAAGATAAGCCTTTCCGTTTTCTACATTCTCTTTTAGAACAGACATCAGACCTTCTTCATGCAACGTTTTTACCAGTAAGAATGTATTTCCTCCTCCTGTAAAATAGCCCTGAGCATTATGTAAAGCTTCTGTTTTATTGTCAAATTCGTGAAGACCTCTTACTTTAATATTGATGGTTTCAAAGAAAAAACGGGCTTTTGCCGTATAATCGTCGTGAGAAATTCCACCTGGTCTCGCAAAAGGAACGAAGATGATCTCATCTATTCCTTTATATAACTGTATTAATTCTTCTCTTAAGTATTCCAGATATTCACCACCGAAAATAGTGGATGTTGAGGCTAATATGATATTCATTGAAATAAGAAAATTATAGTGATTATTAAAAAATGTTTGAGTCACAAAGATAAACTCAAACATCAACGAATCAAAAATTAAGCTAAAAAAAAACATTTATCCGTTAATATTTTCCAAAAAACCTTAAAGCTTCTAAAAATTGAGCTTTTGTGGAATTATTATTGAATTTTAGAATGTAGAATTTAAAAATGTAAGATTATGAAAATGACTAAAATCAATATCAAAAACCTATTTTTAGGATTGATCCTTGCAGGAGGTGCAAGTTTTGTAAATGCACAGACTACTCAAACAGATACAGCAACTACGACAACCACCACAGCTGCTATAACGACGACTACACAATCAAACCCAGCTATTGAAGCCCTTAAAAAACAAATTGAGGCCAATCCAAAAGATACGGATGCTTTAGCAAAATTAGCAACAGCTTACCAGGATGCTTCAGATTGGACCAATGCAGTAGATACCTGGAAAAAAATATCAGCGTTACTACCGGATTGGGCTCCATCATATTACAGTCAGGCTTATGCTTATCAGTCTGCTAAAGACGATGCTAATGCAAAACTGGCTTATGAAAAATATATTGCCACTGTAAAACCGGCAGAAGTAGATCAGAATAAGAAAAATCTAGCCTACGCTTATTTCTATATTGCCTTTGCAGAACAGAAAAATGATCCTGCGAAAGCAAAAGAACATATTGCTAAATCTATTCAGTATGATCCAACAAATCAGGATGCTGTAAAACTTAGCAAAGTTTTAAACTCATAATAAAAACAAAATCCCCAATATGTGGGTTGCCCCTAAAGAGTCTAACTTTTTAGGGGCATTTTTATTTAAAATCCTTGATTACAACCGATAATAAAATATCAGCTTAGTAGAACTTTACGTTTTGATACATTAAGCCAGTCAAAATCTTTTTTTAAACGCAAAGTTTTAAAATCATGCTTTATATTCTAGGAAGGCAAAGGAAAGAATCAATTTCATTGATGAAGCGGATGGAGAAACTTGAAAACAGTTCATACTGATTTATTCTCTTTTGTAATCTGTAGTTTTCTTCTAAGATTTTGGATTGGATGATTTAATTTAATCAATTCTTTTACCAAAGAAATCAGTTTCGCCGTGGAGGTGCCGCATAATCTTTTCAATATTTCGCTCTATGCTGGCTTCTGTTTTCAGGTTGTTGATATAGCGGATCAGTTCGTTTCTTCTTGACGGGATCAGGTTTTCAAAATTACGGGTGGCTACCAGACTCCCTTTAATTGCTTCATCCAGCCTGGGATGAATGGAAATACTTCTGTCCGAATTATCAAATTCTAAAACAATTTCAAGCATTTCTCCTATTCTTTTGGAGGAGTTTTTCAGCATCAGCAAGTTGACATACAGCCTCCATTCCCCTAAATATTTCATCAGGTTCTGTTGAAATTCTTTTCCATTCACGGTTCCCTTTACAGGTATAGGGCTTTTATCCTTCCCTGCTGCCTTGAAAATTTCATTCAAAATCTCATCAGGAACGAAAACAAAAGGATTGATACCGATAATTTCCAGTATGGCTGTAAAGCTGCTGTTTTTCATGTTTAACAAAGATAATATTTTATGGTGAATGAGTTGTGGGGTACGGGTTATGGGTTTGAGAGTCGGAGAGTTTGAGAGTTTGAGGGTCTTGGAATATCAATTGTTTTAAGGAGTTAGTATAAAAGTCTCATGTCTGATGTCTTGTGTCTGACATCTGACATCTGACAAAATTAAAATTTTCCACTCACGCAGGGATTCATTATCTTTGCATTAATAAATCTATCAAACGAAATGAAATTTTTTATTGACACAGCTAATCTGGAACAGATCAAAGAAGCAAGAGACCTTGGAATTTTAGATGGTGTAACCACTAATCCTTCATTGATGGCCAAAGAAGGAATTCAGGGAAATGAAGCGATCAAGAACCACTATAAGGCGATTTGCGAGATTGTAGACGGAGATATTTCTGCTGAAGTACTTTCTACGACGTACGAAGAAATGATCAAGGAAGGTGAAGAACTGGCAGCGATCCACCCGAATATCGTGGTAAAAATCCCAATGATCAAAGACGGGATCAAGGCATTAAAATATTTCTCTGATAAAGGGATCAGAACGAACTGTACACTTATTTTCTCTGCAGGGCAAGCGCTTTTAGCAGCTAAAGCAGGAGCTACTTACGTTTCTCCTTTCTTAGGAAGACTGGATGATATCTCTACAGACGGACTGGGTCTTATTCAGGAGATCAGATTAATTTTTGACAACTATATGTATGAAACTGAGATCCTGGCAGCATCTATCCGTCATTCTATGCACATCATCGACTGTGCTAAAATCGGGGCAGATGTCATCACTTCTCCACTTCCTCCGATCTTGAGCTTATTAAAGCACCCATTAACGGACAGCGGACTGGCTCAGTTTATCGCAGATTCTCAGAAATTAGCTTAATTATTGAAAAGCTATTCAGATATAAAGGGGCTGTCTCAAAATTGAGACGGTCTTTTTTTATTAGTTTTCAACGCAAAGTCCGATTTTGATTCTTTACTTTTCTTTAAATTCAGTATCACCTAAAGTAAAAAAATTAAAAAATTTAACGCAAAGATTTCATGCTATATCTCCTGATTTTAAGGTAAGCAAAGAGGTGCGAATGTGCCACTGAATAAGCGGACGTTTTATACACACGCTTCATCGAATCAATTGAAATTGATTCTCTACTTTGCATTCCTGAAATATAAAGTATGATCTTCAAACTTTGCGTTTAATAAAATTACTCCTTTTGCCGGAAACCAGTCTTACATAATAAACGACAAAAATAATCCCCGGAACTTTTAGATTCGGGGATTATTCCTGGGAAGTTTTTTAGACAACTTCATTCTTTTATTTCAACAGATCCAGTTCCAGAATATTATTTTCTTTTTTAATTTGATTAATCAATTGCATTTCTCTCTCCTTTCTCTTCGCATTAGAAGTTTTTACCAGTTTTCCTGAATCATCAATTTCCAAAACATCACGGCTTTGTGCCTGCATCAGCTTTTCACTTTTCATCGGATCTTTACAATAATCTTTAAAAGCTTGTTTATATTTTGTTTCATTCAATTTAATAAGGTTAAAACCATTCTCTCCGGAATTCTTCCATTCATATCCTTCCGGAAGTTTTTTAATTCCCTTTAGTTCGAATGAATGCGTCTGGCTGGAATCCTCTAACTTTACAATGAGTCCGGGAAGCCCATAAAATTTATAGGGTCCGTCCTGAATGAGCAAGTCTGTGGTAAACCATGCAGTCCATTTTCTGCCTGCAAATTCGCAAACAGCTTTTTGAGCTGCCAGTTCTCCGATCTTTGCTTTGTCAGGAAGAATTTTCCATTTTTGTTTTCTTCTCTCCTCTACCATATACCTATCAATACCCAGAGAATTGAAAAAAATTACCGAATAATCAGGATATGACTTTTCAACACTATAACGAATTTTGCCTTTGAATTTAATTTTTGAAAAATCCGTCTCTATTCCACGCTTAACATGCATATCCATAGCAGCAGCCCAAATAGAATCTGATTTAAAGACATCGCTGCTGTAAAAATTAGATCCCTTCGGAATAACATCCAGAAACATTATTTCAGTCTCTTGGACATCTCTTGCTGTAGAATCAATGCTGAACTTATACTCATAAATGAATCTCTGACTCTGAGCACAGACTGAAAGGGTTAATAGGAGAATGAATAAGGTAATTACTTTTTTCATGATAATGATTAAGATGATTTTAAATTTTCTTCAACATTTTTAATTATCCTGCAAGGATTTCCGACAGCAACAGCATAATCAGGAATATCTTTGGTGACTACACTTCCCGCACCTATCACTGCATTATTTCCGATCGAAACTCCCGGAAGAACCACGACATTTCCTCCCAACCACACATTGTCTCCTATTTTGATAGGATGGGCATATTCGAGGCCTTCATTTCTCTGTTTTGCATCAAGCGGATGTCCGGCAGTATAAAAACTACAGTTGGGTCCGATGAAGACATTATCTCCGAACGTTACCTTTGCACAATCCAGAATAATCAAATTATGATTGGCATAAAAGTTCTCTCCCACTTCAATATTATACCCGTAATCACACCAGAAATTAGGCTCGATACAGATGTGTTCTTCAGTTTTTCCTAGGATTTTCCTGATTAATTTATTTCTGTTTTCGGCATCAGAGTTCTTCAGCTGGTTATATTCCAGGCATAGATCTTTAACAGCAATTCTTTCATTGATGAGCTCCTGATCATAATTAGCATTATATAAAAGTCCCGCCTTACATTTTTCCTTTTCTGTCATAATATTAGGATTCAAAGTTTAGAGTTTCAAGATACAATAATACCAAAAAAAACAGGATAGTCATAAATAACCATCCTGTTCAAAAATTACATATATTATCTGATCAGATCCGGTTCGATCGGATTATTGTTTTTCTGAAACCCGGCCTTAATTCTCCCTTCTACTTCTTTTAATACCTTATTGGGGTCTGAGATCTCTTTCCCGTCTGAAGTTCTAAAAATAAGATAGGGCGTCCTGGCATTTGGATCACCTCCGTTCTTCATCATCATTTCTCTCATATTTTTGTTAGGGTCATTCACGTAAGTTTTCCATACTTTTTTATACTGATCTTTTGTAATCTCCACGGCTTTTCCGCCCATTGCCACATTGTCAGGAAGCCGGTTTTCTTTTTCTTCTGAAGGATTCTTTATCACCTTATTTCCAACAAGAGTCATGATGTGCGAGCCTGTTGTATCCTCTATCTTTACGATCAGCCCCGGAAGGCCATAGAATTTATACGGGCCATCCTGAAAAGGAATATCCGGTGAAAACCAGGCGATCCATTCTCTTCCGCCATAAGTGGTTAATGCTTTTTGTGTATTGTATTCCCCGATCTTCCGGGTATCCGGAAAAATCTTCCACTCTGGTTTTTTATCTTCCTTTACTTTATATCTATCATTGTTAATACGTGTAAAAAGATAAGTTTTAAAATCCGGATAATCTTTAGTCACAGTGTAATCCTGGCCTGGTGTATTCCTACTTGCCCTGATACTTCCGGTAACGGAATTAATCTGTTTCTCAATAGCTGTCTTTGAAGTAGAATCCGTAATCAATTTCTCTTGACTGTAGTAATAAACCGAGCTATTTTTCTGAATGTCCAGAATCATCATTTCCTTCTTCACTTCTTCTTTATTGTTAAAATCCGGACTGTACGTGTATTGATAATAGAATCTGTTGACCTGCGCTTGGGCCAATAGGCTCAGTAATGCCATTACAATAAAATATTTTTTTTTCATAATTTATATTTTTTTCGGTCTGTTTCAATATAAAAAGCTTTTGCACTCAATCAGTGACAAGGCTTAAAGGTACTCTTATCCGCCGACATTATTTTTTTTAAGTTCATTATTAAAAAAACAGGATGACTTAGAAAATCATCCTGTTTTTTTATCACGTAGAAACCGGTTGCTTATTTATACAGTTCCGGCTCTATTTTATTATTATTTTTGGCTACTTCTTCTTTTGCTCTTTTTTCGATATTCCTGTACATTTCATTCATATCAATACTTTTTCCATCTGCATTTTTCATGTTGACAACGGCGCCTGCGGGAAGTGTGCTCATGGTCTGTTTCATATCTTTGGTAGGATCAGTAAGATAGTCTTTCCATGCTTTTTTAAACTGCTTTTTGGTGACTTCAATTTCTTTTCCTCCTATTCCAATCATGGTCAATCCCGGTATCTGAAGATCTTCATCTGAAGCGGCTTCCGTTTTCTTATTTCCAATTAAAGTTATAATATGGGATCCTGTTTTGTCTTCAATTTTTACAATAAGTCCCGGCAATCCATAAAATTTATACGGTCCATCCTGAAAAGGAATATCTGTGGTAAACCAAGCCGTCCAGGTCCTTCCTCCATAGTTGGTTGTGGCTTTTTGCGTATTGTAATCTCCGATCTTTTCCTTATCGGGAAGGATTTTCCATTCTGGTTTCTGATCTTCCGCTACTTTATAGGTGGTATTTCCTACTTTTTCAGAAAAAGACATGCTGTAGTCCGGGTACTTTTTGGTAACGCTTGTGAAAATAGTTCCCGGTTTTATATTTTTCTTGATATTAATACTTCCTCCAAATCCGCCTTTCATCTGCTTGGCAATATCAGCTTTTGTGATAGAATCTGAAATAAATTTTTCACGGCTGTAATACTTTGATCCGCTTTTATTAATATCCAAAAGCATAATATCACTTTTCACTTCTGCTCTGTTCGTAGAATCTGCAATGTATTTGTAATCATAAAAGAATCTGTTGACCTGTGCATGGGCGAATACACTTAAAAATGCCAATAGAACGAAATAATTTCTTTTCATAACTGATGTCTTTTGCTTTGTTTAAAAAAAATTAAAGCTTTGCCAATGAGCTATTGACAAAGCTTAAGGGTACTTTATTTCTTTGTCTGAATTCTGATTTCTCCGCTTTTATTGCCATCCGTGCTTTGCTTGTTCACAATCACGCTCGAAATTTTTTCCGGTTTCAGGGCCTGAGCTTCTTCTTTGGACACTTCTTTTCCGTCTATATAAACTTTTAAGTTATCCCAGCTATTAACATTAAATTTTTTAACCCCATTCATGGTAATGTTTCCGTTACCATCTCTCTTCAAATAATCAGCCTGCATGACGATGGTTCTCGATTTTTCACTAAGCTTATCATAGTCTGTCCCATTATAAACATAAACGTTTCCGCCTCCATTTTCTGCAAGTCTTTTAGTTACATCCAGTCTGATTCTTTCACCCAACTGTCTTGCTTTTTCGCCATCCATTCTTGCTTTTTCACCTGCTATACGGGCTTGTTCTCCTGCCAGTCTTCCAATTTCACCGGCTTTCATCGCTTCAATTCGGGCTTTATCTCCGGCTAACCTCCCGATTTCTCCAGCTTTCATTCCTTCAATCCTTGCTTTTTCGCCGGCTATTCTTGCAATCTGACCTTGCTGTCTGGCTTCTTCACCCATCTGTCTGGCTTTTTCACCTGCTTTTATGGCCTCAGCTCTTGCTTTTTCAGCTATTTTTATGGCTGCTTTCCTTTCTTTCATCGCTTTTCGGGCTTCTTTTTCTGTAAGCGGACCGAAATTCTGGTAACCGGTATCATTAAATCTGTAAAGCCTTACTCCATTAGCATTTCTAGATGCAGGAGGTACTGGCGGAACTCCAAGGAAATCCATATTCAAATTGGATAAATCCGGTATTTCTACCCCTATCTTCTCAAGCTCTTTCGTTTTGTTTTTCCATTCATCTGACTGGAAAAATTCATTTACTTTTTTGGCTTCTGCTACAGACATCGTCATAGCCATTTTAAAATCATCAGAACTGGTAATGGCACCTAACTCTCCTGACAGGTCACTGATTTCATCAATTTTCCTTTGAAATTCTTTGCTTTCGGGTTTTAAATTTTTCAGCGCTTTACTTTTTTCTTCAATCTTCTTTCCAAGCTCTGTCAGTTTTTTCTCATTGGCAGACTGTGTGGAATATTTAGGCTCTATAGCTTCTTTTCTTTCAATTTTTTCAGGTCTTACCGTATCTTTTTTGATCTGAGCAACGGCATCCTCAATCGCTATGTTTGTTTCTTTAATTTCTTTGTTCTTGGCATTTACCATATAGGCAAAGGCTACTGAAAATAAAACCGGTAATGCAAAAATTCTACGCGCATATCCGAATTTGGTTTTTGGTTTTTGTAACATTTTGAGTCGTTTTTTTAGATTTGAACTTAGAAACGGACTGGCTGCAGGCAACTGTGTTCCGGAAAAGTGGCTTGCTAAAAGCATCTGCGCAAATGCTTTGGTGTCCGATTGTTTGACGGCTTTTTTATCCGCCAGGTATTCGTGGATCAGGCTGATCTCTTTTTTAATGATATGAAAAAACGGATTGAACCAGAAAACAGACGTGATGATCTCAATAAATATCTTATCGAAGGAGTGTTTCTGTTCAATGTGTACCATTTCATGTTTTAAAATCTGTTCTCCCACATCAGAATTGAGTGTGATGGTGTTTTTCCAGAATAGATTTTTGAAGTATGAAAACGGAGCTTCATTCAGGTCTGTACGGTAAAAATTGATCCCGTCAAAACTTTCTTTTTGAAACTGTTTCTTAAGTTGTTGGATCTTTAAAATTCCAAAAATCAACTTCCCTAAAAAATAGAGAGAAACCAGTCCCAAAGCTGAAAAAATAATTCTAAAATAAATGTGACCATTGTCTATGTTTTTTTCTGAATTAAAATTTTGTATCTTATCAAGAAGCATATATAAATCACTATTCACTTCTATCGTAAAATCATCTACCCGGATGAGGGGCAGCAGCAGCGATATCACCATGGCACCCAACAGATAAAATCTGTTATAATGATGGAATGTCTTGTCTTTTAAAGACAACTGATAGTATAAAAACATTACACCGGAGCTTAAAATTACTTTTCCAAAGTATAGAAGTACAGTTTCCATAGTCTGCTAATTTTTCTTTTTGAGTTCGTCCAGAAGCATTTCAAGGTCTTCCACGGTCATTTCATTTTTTTCTACCAGAAAAGAAACCGCACTTTTATAAGATCCTTTAAAATAATTTTTCACAAGACTTTTCATCGTTTTTCCGGAATACTGCTCTTGAGTGACCAGTGGGAAATACTCATGCTGTCTTCCGTATACATGATAGTCTACGAATTCTTTATCCTTCAATACTTTTAAAATCGTAGAGACTGTATTGGTGTGAGGCTTCGGTTCCGGAAACAGATCGAGAACATCTTTCAGAAATCCTTTTTCCAGTTTCCATAAATACTGCATCACCTGCTCTTCCGCTTTCGTTAAATTCTGAATTTTCATATCCTTTTCATTTATCATTATTGTGACCGGAATACTATTGAATCCTATATCACTAAGAAATTAGTTATACAAATGTAGAAATAAATCTGAATCAAACAACTAATTTTCTAGTGATAAAAACTGAATTAACATAAGATACTGATAATCAGTTAAATAAATTTTATTAAAATATGTTAAATTTTTAATACTCTTATTTATTGAATGTTTAATCAACAGAAAAAGCTTCCATTAAGTTATAAATTCTTACCACTTACTTAAAAAGTATGCGGGTTAAATATTTTCCATCCTGATTCAAAACAATCTTCTTTTTACTTGTATAAAAATGATCTGTATCTATCCAAATAGTCCAAACTGTAACTGTTTACACTGATCCTGTTTGATGATATTTGTATTCAACGAAAAAAAAGAAGTATGAAAATCGCAATAGTTGGTTATAAAAAGCAGGAAAGATTAACACAGGGCGTTACCAATGATGAGGATGCAGATCTTTTAAAATTTCTGACCGGAAAAGGATTGGATGTTGTTCCGGTCATCTGGAACGATGAAAATGTGGATTGGACCAGTTTTAATGTAGCCATCATTAAGTCCCCGTGGGATTATCACAATCATTTACCCGCGTTTTTAAACTGGCTGAATCAACTGGAAAAATTAAATATCAGGGTATTAAATCCGGTGAAAATTATCCAATGGAACAGTCATAAAAAATACCTTAAAGACATTGCTGAAAACGGACTTCCGGTAATTCCATCAGCGTATATCGACAAAGGTTCTGATTTCGACGGAAGATTTTTTGATTTATTCGGTACAGACCGGGTGGTTGTAAAGCCCTGTGTGAGTGCAGGTGCGCACAATACGGTTGTTGTTACCAAAGACAATCTTAAAGAACGTACAGAAGAAATCAGACAGTTTTTAACAACGGAAGATTATATGGTGCAGCCTTTTACAGAGGAAATAAAAAATGGGGAATGGTCGTTTTTGTTTTTCAATGGTCAATACAGTCATTGTTCGCTGAAGACACCTAAGCAGGATGATTTCAGAGTACAGCATTATCACGGAGGAAGCATCAGTTATCCTACGCCTGACCCTATTCATATAGAACAGGCGGGAGCCTATTTAAAGAGTCTGCCTCAACCTACGCTTTATGCACGGGTGGATGGCGTACTCATCAACGATTCATTTACATTAATGGAACTGGAGCTGATAGAGCCCTATTTATTCCTTAATGGTAACGTTGATTTACTGGAAAACTATTACCGGGCATTAATGGATTTAATTGCTTAGAGAGAAGCTGGAGGTCGTTATTCAGTGTTATTTTGTGAAATTAAACCTTCTTTCCCGAGCTGTAAACTTAAATTACTTCATGTCATGAAGTTAAAAAATAGCATTAATAAACAGGGTGCAATCATCATTTGTACAATAATGAACTCATTATATTAAAGATTTGTTAAAATTTATTAAATAAAATTAAAATGAATTTGTTTAAAGTGAGAAAATATATTTATTTTAGTGCTTTAAAAATTTCTCATGAAAAGATATAATTTATTGATTGTACTATTACTGCTTATTTTTAACGTGACTACGGCTCAAAAGAAGAATTCTCCGGCTGCAGATCTCAGTATCTTAAAAGAAACCAAAACGAAGATCGAAAATACGGTTCCATTGGTGATTAAACATCTTCAGGCTATTGCTGATAAAGAAGGTGACAACAACATCGTAACCAACGGAAAGACGGCATTAGGAAAAGAATACGGCATTCTGGAGTCTGAATGGTTCCTGTACAGAAATAATATGAAGAACTGTATCCTGAACAATTCTTCCAAAAAAGCTAAAAAATGTATGGAATACCATACGCAATACCTGAGAAATACATTCATCAACTACGCGAACTATATCTCAAACCTTACGAGAAAGAACGGATACCTGGGTGTGGAAGGTGATACCAAATTTGATTTTAAACCGGCTGATATTGCTACAAAGCTGAGCGAAGCTTACTTCAACGCAAATGATGCAGCAGGAAGAATGAAAGGCGATCAGAAAAAAGACTTTTTAGGACAGACCATGTCTGATGACAACAAACTGGCTCCTTACGCTCAATTAGCTCAGTAATATTAACCTATACCATAATAAATCCCGCTTTTGTAAAGCGGGATTTTTGTTTTAGACCTATGGTTCCTTTTCTACATTCTTCATGTAATCTTCGCAAATGTTTAATATGGTATTGGGATGTTCTTCAAATTTACCTAGACTAATGCCATAATAATTGGGACTGAATTTCACAAAATCACCATCATTCCTGTCTTTATTTTTTATTTTAACAATAAGGCTGTATTTGGTTGTGGTAGAATAACCGCCGCCTTCAGTAGGTTCCTGTCGTTCGTAAACATCAATATGAAATCCTTTCACCTTTGACCATGGGGTTTCATGATCAGCCGGTATGGAAAAACCACCTTCAAAGTGCATAATATCAACGAAATTTCGTCCGTAGCACAATTTTATACTGTCTTCTGATAAGATTATTTTCTGTTTTACGTCCCAAATATATCCGGAAACGACAACTACAGGGAAAAACAGCGTAACGATAATTAAAAAAATAATAAATATTCTCCCCTCATCTACTAAAAATAGCCATCTTATCAGGAAAAATAAGGGTACCACACAGAATACGGTCAATAAGATCGAATCAGTGATAACGGATTTTTTCCTTTCTGTAATAATAATAGTTTCCATAAAAGATGGTGAATTAAACCTTAAATCTTTATTCCTACCAAGTTAATCTAAAAAACCATTAGAATCTGTTTTGAATGAAAAAAGAGAACTACAGATGCAGTTCTCCTTATCGTTAGAATATATACAATTTCATCATTTATATACCGATGAAACGTTTTTTAAGAGTGTGAAAAAAGATCCCCGCCATGAAAGCTGTTATGTACTAATCATAAAAACATTCGGGAAAAAGTAGAAAATGAAGGCGGAGATCTATTAAACATAAATAAACTCTACAATCCGGTCTCCCGGTCAGTAAGAGCGGTACAAAAGTAAGCTTCCGGCCTATTCTGCTGAAAAATATCTTGTAGAATTAAATCGATAGCCGTGTAGAAGTAGTATTACTTTTGAGAGAATAAAGTCATGTGGTCTCGATTACTGACAACCAGAAATAATACCGAGATTTTCCATCTTCTAACTTCTAATTTCTAACATCTAACTTCTAATCACTAACTTCTCCACCAATGATAATAATTATGAAGTTCGTCATATTCGAAGCCGCAGCGTGGATAAAGGGTATTTCCGATATCGTTGGTTTTTTCCGTTTCAAGCATCAGGCCACAGGCATTCGTTTCTTCGCACCATTGTTTGCTTCTGTTGATAAGTCCCACGGAAATTCTCTTTCCCCGGTAATCCGGATGTACGAACAGATCACTTAAAAGCCACTGCTTCTGCAGTCTAGTATAGTGAAACAGTTTATAGAGCTGAACAAAACCTACTGCTTTCCCGTCGGCACAAGCCAGGAATATGTCCGATTCATTATTCTGAAATCTTTCTTTCAGGAATAGTTTCCCTTTTTCCACATCGGATTCCTGACGGTAAAAAATGCGGTAAAGATTGAAAAGTTCTGCCGTTTCATTGAGATCTTCCAGACCTGCTTTTTTAATGGTGTAATTCATTTCTGTACTATTTTTTTTATTAACAGCACAAAAATATTTTTAAATAGGACTACATTTGTACTCCAGATTTTAAACTATAGGTAGTCCAGCATGCTTCCATTCGAACACATCATCCCTATTAATAAAGAAAGTAAAACTGCAGTTTACAGGCAGATCGCGATCTCTGTGATCACAGCAATCAGAAATGGTGTATTAAAGCCTGACTATCATCTTCCCGGAACCCGTGAACTTTCAAAAACACTGGGAGTACACCGCAAAACCGTAATAGCAGCGTACGACGAACTCCATGCGCAAGACTGGATTACGATCATTCCAAGAAAATACACGGCAGTATCCAATCGTATTCCCATACTAAGGCCCCAACAGTGGAATCCGGAAAATCCTCTTTTCTCTTATGAAAATAATTTCAACCTCCCTTTTAAAATTATTGATCAAAAAATTGAAAAGCCCCATACTGTCCTACTTCCTGAGATCGTCATCGACGACGGACATCCGGATGTAAGACTTTCTCCCATTGATGACCTTCTGAAAACCTATCGATCCTACACATCCAAAAGACACACCATCAAAAATGCCAATATTGGTACAGAACAAGGCACGATAAGGCTTCGGAAAGAACTTGCACAGTATCTTTCTGAAACACGGGGTCTGAATATCCGCTCAGAAAATCTTCTGATTACTCACGGTGCACAAATGAGTATCTACCTCGCTGCACAACTTATTCTCGGCCCCGGCTCGAATATCATTGTGGGATCTCCCAATTATCCGGCAGCCAATGCAGCATTTGAACAGACCGGGGCAACACTTACAGAAGTGCCTATAGACGAAAATGGAATTGATACCGAAACCATTGAACTCATCTGCAGGAAGAAAAAAATCAATGCGGTATATGTCATTCCCCATCATCATTATCCTACAACGGTCACACTTAGTGCGGCCAGAAGAATGAAACTTCACGAATTATCGGCTGCTTACTCTTTTGCCATTATAGAAGATGATTACGACTATGATTACCATTATACGTCTTCACCCTATCTTCCTCTGGCAGGAAGCAGCCATCAGGGAAATATCATTTATACAGGATCTTTCTCCAAGATCTTGGATCCTTCACTCAGGATAGGTTTCATGGTCGCTCCAAAAAATTTTATAGATCAGTGCACGGCCTTACGGAAAATAATTGATGTCGGGGGTGACGGATATATGCAAAATGCTCTGGCTTTTCTGATCAGGGAAGGAGAGCTTAAGCGGCATCTTAAAAAAGCAAAAAAGATCTATCATCAACGGAGAGACTTTCTGGATATTCTGTTAAAAGAGAAATTAAGTCGGTATATTTCCTACGTACGGCCATCCGGCGGAATGGCTTTCTGGATTCAACTTTCATCTGAATATCCTGTCCATCGCTTATTAGAAATTCCTCAATTGAAGATTTTACGTGCCGATGAAAAACTCAATGCTTTCCGGTTCGGTTTTGCCTCGATGGATGAGAAAGAATTGGAAAAAACGGTGGATTTCCTAAAAGCTGCATTGGATCGCTTCTGATCATCAATTTACTTCAGCGAATATCGCAAGCTTTGGATTGTCTACTTACAGGTGACTTAAGACCTTTATCCAATGGAAAATCACACCGAAATAACCGATTCTGCTTTAAGGGATAAAATTCGAAAGAGAGAAATTAATTTTGGAGGAAATAGAAAACTGAAAATTTACGGACGACTTCATTGTTCTTCCGGTAAAAAAATGAAACGGGAAAACAGGGTCTTTTTTAGATCAGAAAAGGAAGCATTGGAAAATAATTACCGTCCATGCGGGCATTGTATGAAAGTAGAATATAAACTTTGGAACAATAAATCGTTAAAAAAATAAGATAATGCTAAGTCCCGTTATTGAAAATATCATTTTTTTTAATACCATTGTAAAATGAATAGAATTGATTTGATATGAGAATTAAAGCCTCTGTATTTCTTATCCTCAGTTTCACATCAGTCAGTGCTCAAAAGGCAGTGATGGAGATCAATTATGAGACAAAAATCATTCAGGACAGTATTCATAAAAGTCAGATTCACATCTACTCCTCTACTTTATTATGCAATAATCTGGAATCATCTTATTCCAGCAAAGAGGCTAAAGCTTTTTATAATAAAAATTCTAAGGAAACTATTCAAACCAGTTATGGAGGAATCCCAAAATATCCTAAATCAGTAAGCAGCGTTTATAAGAATAAAGAGAACATAATCGTTTCCATGCCTGTTGGCAGGTATATTTTCACTTACGAAGAACCTAAACTGAAGTGGAATATCCTGAATGACAGAAAAGAAATACAAGGTTTTAAAAGCCGGCTGGCCAAAACGACAACAGATACGGGGCAGACTTTTTATGCATGGTTCACAGATGATATAGCGATTCCTGACGGACCTTTCAGATTTAAAGGCTTATCCGGTCTGGTGTTGGAAGTGTACAACAAAAACAGAACGATTGAAATCTATGCCACTGATATTAAAAAATCGGAAGAACTCATAGAACCGTTGAATTACGGAAGCGATGTAAAGACCAAATCCAAAGACCAGTTTCTGGAAGCCAGAAAAAATTATCAGGAAAATCCGTCGGTGTACAATGGAAATTTGAAGCTATTTGATGAATATGGAAATGAAAAGACTAAAAAAATGACCGATAGAATCAAGAGCCATACTACTTTTCTGGATTAAATTCTGAATGCTTTATATTATTTATTTAAAACGCAAAGTTTTATCTCAAACATGTATTACTTTAAGGGTTGCAAAGAAGAAATCAATTTCATTGATTTGACTAAGCGCACGTTTTATCCATGAGCTTAATCAACGACGTAGTCGAACTCTTTGCCTTCCTCAAAACTATGCGTTACCCGGATGAACCTTTGCGTTAAAAAACACAGTTATAGCTACAGAATCTTCCACCTACATATACATAACAAAAAAAGAAGCAATAAAATTATTGCTTCTTTCGTTCTAGTAGCGGGAACCGGACTCGAACCGATGACCTTCGGGTTATGAGCCCGACGAGCTACCTACTGCTCCATCCCGCGGT
>NZ_FQUD01000004.1 GCF_900128945.1 Chryseobacterium sp. OV279
ACTCTCGTTTTTCAGTGGGGCAAAGATAACAACTTATTAATACGCAAAACAAGTTTATTTAACATAAAATTCATGAACAGGCCTTATAAATCCATAAGACACTGGGAAGCAGATAGAAAAATTTTAAACTAATGTTTGATTTTCAGGCTTGCCTTTTCTAGAATAGTTATTTTACCTTTTTAAACGTTCATAGATCAGGCTCAAAAACTCAGCGTAAGACTTTTCTAAGCCTATGATATCGCCGGATTTTAGATTTAAACCGCCGGTTCCGGAGGTGTCGGATTTTATTTTTGCGGAAGAAGCCTGGAAATAAAGATTGTCATTTGTACGTAAGCTTTGGCTAAAGCCTTTTTGTGTGCATACATATTGCAAGCGGGCTAAAGCCCGCCCCTATTGAATCTGATACTATATACTTGTTATCATAAATCCACCATCATATATAAGGTGTAAGAAATAAGATCTATCAATCAAACAATTTTGGCTGAAGCCTTATTTAATGTGCGTATCTTATAAGCCGGCTGAAGCCCGTTCCTATTGAATCCGATACTACATATATATTATATACCTTATCATACATCTGCATCATATATATAAGGTATAAGAAATAAGATCTCTCAATCAAACAGTTTTGGCTGAAGCCTTATTCAATGTACATATCTTATAAGCGGGCTGAAGCCCGCTCCTATTGAATCTGATACTACATATATATTATATACTTGTCATACATCTGCCGTCATATATATAAGGTATAAGAAATAAGATCTATCAATCAAACAGTCTTAGCTGTTGATCTTTTGCTCCGGTAAAATTCGCTGAGGAAAGTTTAGGGAATTCTTTGCCATCGAAAAACTTCTTTCTTCCGATCTTAAATGTAGTATGGATCATTTCCGCGATATTCCCTTCTCCCCTTTGTCTTTCAAAATATCTCTTGTCTCCCAGCTTTCCGCCGCGCATAGAACGGATAAGATTTAAAACCTTTTGTGCCCGGTCCGGAAAATGAGATTCAATCCAGTTGACGAAAACAGGCTCTACGGTATCATTCAATCTCACTAATGTATATCCGAAGCTCAGCGCACCTGCATCTGAGATCGATTTCAAAATATTCAACGGTTCATCACTGTTCAGACCGGGAATGATAGGTGCCACCATGACATGCACAGGAATTTTATTCTCTGTAAGAACTTCTATAGCCTTTAATTTATTCGGAGCGGAACTGGTACGTGGCTCCATTTTTCGTCTCAGTTCTTCATTAATAGTCGGAATACTGAGTGAGACAGAAACCAAATTCTGTTCTGCCATGGGTTTTAAAATATCCAGATCTCTCAGAACAAGTGCATTTTTTGTCAGAATATTGACAGGATGTCTGTAATCCAGACAAACCTGAAGCAGTTTTCGTGTAATCTCAAATTGCCTTTCTGCCGGCTGATAGCAATCGGTGTTTCCGGAAAGCAAAATTGGTGCGGGCTTGTAACCTCTTTTCTGAAAAAACTTCTCCAAAAGCTCAGGAGCATTCTTCTTCACCATGATTTTTCTTTCAAAATCAATTCCGGCACTGTAGCCCCAGTATTCATGGGTAGGTCTTGCAAAACAATAGGAACATCCGTGTTCACAGCCCTGATAAGGATTCATGGAATACTCCATCGGGAGGTCTTCACTTTTCACCTGATTCACAATGCTTTTTGGAAAAACTTCGGTGTAAGAGGTTTTTACTGCTTCGAAATCTTCATCATCAGGCTCATAGGTGTACCTGTCGAAACGATTGATAACGTTCGACTGTGCGCCCTGTCCTTTTTTGAAATTCTCGTTTTGCATTATGTTGTAAAATTAGATTGGATTTCTAATTAAATAATGAGTTTTAACATTAAAGTTATCCACAGAAAAATCCGACCCTTAAAAAGGAGCCGGATTTCACATAATTAAATATATTCTTTTACTACTTCAGTGCATAAAATTCCACTCCGTGATATTCATCTTCGTGGTTTTTGTCATCAAAATGTCTGTGATAATCCGAATAGGTATCACTATATTTTTTATCTTTTTTAGTCAATATCTTTTTTAATCCAATAAAACCTAATACAGCCAAAAGACCAACACCTCCTGCCAGTAAAACGCCAACTTCTTTTTTCATATTTCGTCCGATTTAATACGATAGCTATTGCAAAAAGCGTACCTAATTTTCTGATTCAAATTATAAATTTTGTTAACATTAAACTTTATTTCGTTGAAAAATGTAATTGCCTTTTTTATTAAATTTAGCAAATCAATGGTTTAATTATTGTACTACCCTATAAAAATAATATTATGGATAATTCAGAATATACCGACAGAATGACCACCTTAAGCCAGGTTATGAAAACCCTTTCAGAGAGAGGAATACATCGAGAATTCAGAATGAATGACAAATGTGAGATGAAATTTGAAAATTCAGATAAAGTATACCAACCTTCTGAGCTTATCATTTTAAAGACTTATCGTTTTGAAGGCGACAGCAATCCTGATGATAATGCGGTTTTGTATGTTTTAAAAGATAATGCCGGAAACCGTGGAATGATCATCGATTCTTATGGAGCAGACAGTAATTATCCTGGTGAAAAGTTTGATGAGTTCCTGAGAGATATTCCTGTTCAGGAAAGTGAAGAATTTAATTTTTAATACTTCCTTCAACCAGAAGATCTAAATATATCCCCCGAACTATTCAGTTTTGGGGGTTTCTTTTTTCTTGAAGATGTTTTTTAAAAAGCCTTTCTTTTCCTTTTTCTCTTCCTCTGGTTTATGTTCTTCCTTTTTTGCTTTGATCTCCTGCTTCAGTTCTTTTACCGTTTTTTTGACTTCCTTTACAGAAGAAACGGCACTTTTTACCGTTTTCTCAGTTTTATCAATATTCTTTCCAATCAATGTTTTCTTTAATCCCTGTTCAATTCCTTTCCAGAAAAGATTGAAAAATGACTTCGTTGGGTCCCTTTCAACATTTTCCACGGCTACAGCTTCGGGGTAATTTCCGGAATCAGATCTGATAAAGAGATTCGCCACAGCTGTCAGTACTCCTTTCTTTTCCTGATTGTTTTTATTTAAGACGGCAATTTTAAGTTCTTTATGTTTCAGATTGAACGTTCCGTGCAGTCCTGCAGGATTTCCTTTGAAACTGAACAGCATTTCCTGAATCGTTCCGGCAGTGGCCGTCACATGAAGATAGGGTCTGATAAACGGATTGATTCCGCTTGCCGGAAGATTGGATGTTTTTCCTGAAATAGCAAAACCGTCATTATGATCGGCTACATCAAAATTCCAGTTTACGGAGAGAGGTGCAAGATTCATGAATGAGCAGTTGATCTTAATATCTACTTTTGTAGGCTTTCCTTTTGTTTTGGCAGAATTCAGATTTTTAACGTTCATATTAAAATTTGCAAATGTCAGTTTTCCCGGGCCTGCACTTTCGGGTGTATCTTCTTCGTACACCAAAACGGAATTTTTCAGATCAAGATTATTGACTGTCATCGGAATTTTTATCGAACGAAGCAGTTTGGAATACAACGGCTTCACTTTCGGATCATCATTTGGAATCTTACTTCTGAAAATATTGGCATCTGCACCAAGAACCGTTACATTGGAAGCATTGATCGATTTATTATCAGAAAACAAATCCCAATGTCCGTCTGCTGCTATCTGAGAAACTTTGATATCATACAGATCGCGCTCTACAGGTATCATTTTGATAAACTGTGCTCTCGAAACGAGCGGTTTCATGATAAAACTATTAACCTGAATTTTATTTTTATTCAATTTTAAAAGTCCCGCGCTTAAATTATAAAACTTTGTTCTGTAGGCAAAATTCCTTGTGGTCAGGAAATAGTCTTTCACTTTAAAGGAAAGTCCCTGGTTATTTGGTTTAGCCGCTACTTCAATGGCATTAACTGTTGCGTTCAAATCATGAAAAGCAAGTGGCTGCATTCCTTTATCATAAACGATATCAGAATTTTTGAGGGACATTTTCCGGACGATGATTGAATTAATGATTCCTGGTTTTGGATTTTTCTTTGGTTTATCCACGCCTGCTTTAATGGTTCCACTTATATTTTCAACCAAGACATCTTTAAGATCCAGATTCAGTTTCTTTTCAACAAATTCAAATTTGTTGATGTTAAAGGCAATATGTCCGGTTTTCAGATCCATTGAACCCTTTCCCGTCTCCGGAACTCCGGGAGACAATATCAGATTTCTGATTTCCCCGCTTTTGGGGTTTAGTGCAATGCTTTCAACCGTGAAGTTCTGGTGATTTGAATACTGAATATCTCTTCCTGAAAAATGAAAATCTTTATATCCGACAGGAATTACCTCTTCTGCGGTGACTTTATCAAATTTCAACTGATTGACTTTTACATTCAATGCCTTTGCAGAAAGTAATCTGTTTCCATCTGGTTTATTAATTAGTACAGCAGCGTTACTGAATTTTATATCTTCTAGATTAACTTCAAAATTCAGTTTTTTTTCAGCCTTTTTAGGTTTTACTCCCGTGTTGTAAACAGTAAGGACAGGATTTTGAAAATCTGCATTGGCCAGTGAAATCTTGTTTTTAGCCAAAACCACATCTTTAAAATCCATTTTTGGAATGGAGAATTCAAAGAGTTTAGGTTTTTGAGGATAGAATCTTTTAAACTGATTAAAAGACAACAACGGAATCAATCTGAAATTTCCGATTGACATTTGACCATCCGACGTCGTAATATTACCTATTGTAATTGCGTATACATTATCCGGGCGGAAGAAAAAATCTTTTCCTTTAATAGAATAACGGTCAAAAACTACCGGAAGTTTATCCTCTACTGATTCTTCTGTCATCTGCAGGTTCTCTACAAATAAATCCAGTTGCTGAACGGACAAAAATTTCTGCTTTGTATGCTTGAAAATATTAATTGTTCCTTTATTGATCCTGATATTTTCAAACAGGACTGGATTTCTTTTTTTTCCGGTTTTACGGTCTACAGGCTTTGCAAGACTGATATTTAAATTAGGCTTGGCCAGCAACAGATCAGATGAGCTGATTCTTTTATTAAAAATAGCATCATAAATCCCAAAACGACTGATTTTTAACGTATCAATCGTTCCCTGAAGACCAATAACGTTAGTGTTTTGTGGGTCTTTGCTGTTTACGGTAATTCCCGCAGCGAAAATATTTCCTGAGCCCAGATCTACATCCAGTGTTTTATAGGATACCTTATAATCTGTATTCTTCTTTATATAATCAGGAAGTTGGGTTTTAAGCCATATATTCAGTCCGAAATTCGCGGCTAAAATAATGAGCAGCAGAACTCCAAGGCTTATTAATAACTTTTTGACCCATTTTTTCATATTGTAATTTGGTGTTTGTCATCTTAAATATAAGATTAATTTTTTATCTCCAGCTCGATGACATAGCCTTCATGACCTCTTACATTCATAAAATCGGCACTATCGAAACTCAGATACTGTCCTTTTATTCCGGTAAGCTTTCCTGTGAATTCAGGTTTTTTATCTAATGTGAATGAAGTTACTTTCGCCGGTTTTTCAAAAGGGTAATCAAATCTCCACAAATCTTCCCCTTCACTGTAGAACTTTTGGAAGTCATCAGGAAAGTACTGTCTGATTTTTTGCTGGAAATCGGCGAGATCAATTTCTCCTTCGAAATCATCCTGAAGCATTTTTCTCCAGTTGGTCTTGTCAGGAAGATGTTCTTTTAATGCAACTTCTATCATTCCCGCTTCGTAACGGTTTTCTGTTCTGGCAATCGGCAGTGCAAAAGTGGCACCCTGATCGATCCATCTTGTTGGAATCTGGGTATTTCTTGTTACTCCTACTTTTACATCTCCGGTGTATGCTAAATATACGGTGTGAGGCTGCAATTGGATTTGTTTTTCCACTTCCAGGTCACGTTCTGCAACGCCTAAATGGGCTGTGGAAAGTTCAGGACGAATGATGGTATCACTGGCATAAGGGCTTTCAAAGAAACAGCTCTTGCAGAATCCCATTCTGTAAATGGGCTTATTTTCTCCGCAGTTGACACACTGAAATCCGGTATGTTTTATACGCAGTTCCTTTCCGAAAAGCTCATTCATATGGATAAGATCCCCTGAAAGATTTAGATAATATTGGATCGGCTGTGCGTCGAAACTCGTCATTTTTAAAATTTGCCCTTGAAACTGCATACTGTTTATATTACTTTTTTAAGTAAATTTAATGATTATATTTTCAAAAAGTAAATTTATATTTTTGCGACATTAAAAAATCACAAATGACTTATCTTGTAACTGGAGGAAGCGGATTTATAGGTTCCCATTTAATAGAAAAATTATTACGAAATGGACATTCTGTCATAAACGTTGACAATTTTGATGATTTCTACAATTATCAGATAAAAATTAAAAATACTTTAGCATCTATCGATAAAAATTATGATTTTGATTTTTCGGACAAAGAGACAGACATTAGACATTTAATGACTATTTCCCAATCAGACTGCTACCAACTCTATTATCAGGACATTCGGGATAAAAACGGACTTGAAACCATTTTCAAAAACCATAAAATAGACCTAATTATTCATCTGGCAGCACTGGCAGGCGTACGTCCTTCCATTGAAAGACCTTTGGAATACGAGGAAGTAAATGTCCGAGGTACCATGAATCTATGGGAGCTTTGTAAAGAATTCAATATCAACAAATTCATCTGCGCTTCTTCATCAAGTGTTTACGGAAATAACGAAAAAACACCCTTTGCAGAAACCGATAATGTGGACAATCCCATTTCACCTTATGCTGCAACCAAGAAAAGTGGCGAAGTTTTAGGACATGTTTACCATAATCTGTATCATATTGACATGATCCAGCTCCGTTTTTTCACCGTTTACGGGCCGAGACAAAGGCCGGATCTTGCTATCCATAAATTTACAAAACTGATCTCAGAAGGCCATGAAATCCCGTTCTACGGCGATGGAAATACAGCCAGAGACTATACTTATATTGATGATATCATTGATGGAATCACGAAATCCATTGTTTATCTGGAAAATCATTCCGGGGTTTATGAAATTATTAATCTCGGGGAAAGCGAGGTCGTCACTTTATCCGAAATGCTGGCTGCCATAGAAAATACCCTTGGAATTTCTGCCACCCGGAAAATTCTGCCAATGCAGCCGGGAGATGTCCAGAAAACCAATGCAGATATCACAAAAGCTAAGACATTAATAGACTACAAACCAGACACAGACTTCCAAAATGGCATAAAAAAATTTGTGGAATGGTTTTTGAGAAAATGACATCATGTAAGTTGCCGGAACAGCTGTAATGCGGTCTATGACGGACAATGAACAAAAATTAATCAAAAAGAATTGAAAATCAAGTATAAAAAAGCGTATAATATAAGCTAATTTTATACTTTTGCAAAAAAATTAGAAAATTATGTACTGGACATTAGAACTAGCCTCCTATTTAAGTGACGCGCCTTGGCCGATGACAAAAGCAGAACTTATTGACTATGCAATCAGAACTGGTGCACCCATGGAAGTTGTAGAAAACCTTCAGGCTATTGAAGACGAAGGAGAGATCTACGAATCTATCGAAGAGGTATGGAGTGATTATCCTACCGACGAGGATTTCCTTTGGAACGAAGACGAATATTAATTAAAGCAATAAGCTTTAAGCAATGCGCTTAGAGCTTTTTTGCCCTTTTTTATATATAAAATTCACACGATAAGCGTGTCAGTAAAACGCTTAAAGCATATTGCTTTAAGCATAAAGCAAAAAATTTATGAGTTTTTTAAACAAAGTTCTTAAAGGGTTTTTGGGAGACAAAAAAGCGCAGGACCTAAAAGAAGTAAAAAAAGTTGTAACAAAAATCAAAGCTGTAGAACCAGCCATTCAACAGTTGACTGATGATGGACTGAGAGAAAAAACTGCTGAATTTAAAGACAATATTAAATCTGCAACCAGCAAAATTACAGCGCAGATAGAACAGATAAAGGAGCAGGTGAAAAATTCACCTAATGTAGATGAAAAGGAAGCTCTTTTCACAAAAATTGAGGCTCTTAAAAAAGAATCATACGACATTGAAGAAAAAGTTCTTGGTCAGATCCTTCCTGAAGCTTTTGCATTGGTAAAAGAAACAGCAAGAAGATGGGCTCAGAACGGAGAGATCCGTACCAAAGCAACAGACTGGGACAGACAATTGGCCGGAGCGGGTAAAGATTTCGTAGAGATTCAGGGAGATACTGCCATCTGGAAAAACTCCTGGGACGCTGCCGGAACTCCTGTAGTTTGGGACATGGTCCATTATGATGTTCAGTTTATCGGAGGGGTTATTCTTCACAGTGGTAAAATTACCGAAATGGCAACTGGTGAAGGTAAAACTTTGGTAGGAACATTACCTATTTACTTAAATGCACTTTCTGAAAGAGGTGTTCACGTAGTAACGGTGAATGACTATCTTGCTAAAAGAGACTCCGCATGGATGGGCCCTCTTTATCAGTTCCACGGAATGTCTATCGACTGTATCGATAACCACCAGCCGAACTCAGATGGAAGAAGAAAAGCATACAACTCAGATATTACTTACGGAACGAATAACGAATTCGGTTTCGATTATCTGAGAGATAACATGGTAACTTCACCTTCAGAACTGGTGCAAAGAGAATTGAACTTTGCGATCGTGGATGAAGTTGACTCTGTATTGGTAGATGATGCGAGAACACCATTGATCATTTCAGGTCCGGTTCCTCAGGGAGACAGACAGGAATTTGATGTTCTTAAGCCTTCTATCGACAGAATCGTTGAAGTTCAGAAAAAAACGGTTTCTGCACTCTTTAATGAAGCGAAAAAATTAATCGCTGCAGGAAACACAAAAGAAGGAGGATTCAAATTACTTCAGTCTTACAGAGGTCTTCCTAAAAACAGACAGTTAATCAAATTCTTATCGGAAAGCGGAAACAGAGCATTGCTTCAGAAAGTGGAAGCGCAATACATGCAGGACAACAACCGTGATATGCCGATTGTAGATAAAGATCTTTATTTCGTTATCGAAGAGAAAAACAATCAGGTTGATCTTACCGATAAGGGAGTAGAATATATGTCTCAGGGGAATTCTGACAATAACTTCTTCGTTCTTCCGGATATCGGAACAGAAATCGCTGAAGTGGAGGCAAAAAACCTTACGAAAGAAGAAGAATTCGAGGCTAAAGAAAAACTTTTCTCTGAATTCGCTGAAAAATCTGAGCGTGTACACACGATGAGCCAGCTGTTAAAAGCTTACACATTATTTGAAAAAGATGATGAGTATGTAGTGATCGACGGGGAAGTAAAAATCGTTGACGAGCAGACAGGTCGTATCATGGAAGGAAGACGTTATTCTGACGGTCTTCACCAGGCGATCGAAGCTAAGGAAAATGTAAAAATTGAAGCCGCTACGCAGACTTTTGCAACGGTAACACTTCAGAACTATTTCCGTATGTACAACAAGCTTGCGGGGATGACCGGTACAGCTGAGACAGAAGCGGGAGAGCTTTGGGAGATCTACAAATTAGATGTTGTGGTGATTCCTACCAACCGTCCTATTTTAAGACATGACAGACAGGATTTAGTTTTCAAAACTAACCGTGAAAAATATAACGCCGTAATTGAAGAGATTGAAAAATTAACAGCAGCAAAAAGACCTGTATTGGTAGGTACTACTTCTGTTGAAATTTCTCAGTTACTTTCTAAGGCTCTTCAGTTAAGAAAAATCCCACACCAGGTATTGAACGCGAAGCTTCACAAGAAAGAAGCAGAGATCGTTGCCGGAGCAGGACAGCCGGGCGTTGTAACGATTGCAACGAACATGGCAGGTCGTGGCACGGATATCAAGCTTTCTAAGGAAGTAAAAGAAGCAGGAGGTTTGGCTATTATCGGTACTGAAAGACACGATTCAAGACGTGTAGACAGACAGCTTAGAGGTAGAGCGGGACGTCAGGGAGATCCAGGAAGTTCTCAGTTCTATGTATCTCTTGAAGATAACTTAATGCGTCTTTTCGGTTCTGAGAGAATCGCGAAAATGATGGACAGAATGGGTCATAAAGATGGTGAAGTGATTCAGCATTCTATGATCAGCAAATCTATTGAAAGAGCGCAGAAGAAAGTGGAGGAAAACAACTTCGGGATCAGAAAGAGACTTCTTGAGTACGATGACGTAATGAACAAACAGCGTGACGTGATCTATAAAAGAAGAAAGAATGCTCTTTTTGGAGATCACCTTAAGTATGACATTACGAATATGATCTTCGATGTTTCAAATTCAATTGTTACCAAAGGAAAAGCTACAGGAAACTATAAAGATTTCGAATTCGATATCATTAAGTTCTTCACGATGGAATCTCCGGTTTCTGAAAATGATTTCAAGAGCAAGCAGATTCCTGAATTGACAGATCTTGTTTTCAAGGCCGCTCAGGAAGACTATAAAATGAAACTGAACTTACTGAAAGAAAAATCATTCCCTATCATTGAGAATGTATATCAGAATCAGGGTTCCATGTTTAAAATGATCCAGGTTCCTTTCTCAGACGGACACAAAACAATGACGATTGTGGCTGATCTGAAAGAAGCTTACGATACTCAGTGTGAAAGTTTGATCAATGATTTTGAAAAGAACATCACTTTATCCATCATCGATGAAAACTGGAAACTTCACCTTCGTGAAATGGATGACCTGAGAAGATCTTCTCAAGGTGCCGTTTACGAGCAGAAAGATCCATTGGTGATTTACAAACAGGAATCATTCCACTTATTCAGTGAAATGGTAGACAAAATGAACAAAGAAATTATCTCTTTCTTATACAAAGGAGAAATCCCTGCTTAAGGAATTAATAATAAAATCTCATAAAAACCTCGCTTCAGCACAGACTGAAGCGGGGTTTTGTTATTTAGTGCCTAATGAATTCATGATAAATATCAATCCTGTTATTTATTTAGAACAATTAAAAACAATATATTTGCAAAAAATTTGACTTTCATGAAACAAGTACTGATCTGTGCCTCATTGCTGGGTTCTCTACTGGTCTTTGCCCAGGAAAAGGATTCAACAGCCTTAAAAAGCATTGATGAAGTGATCATCAACACCTATGTCAAAAAAGACAGTGATTATTCCAATAAGATGCCTTTAAAAGCTATTGAAAACCCACAGGTATATTCGAGCGTAGATAAAGTAATTTTAGAAAATCAGGGAATTTTTACAGTTGATGATGCTTTCAAAAACATTACGGGTCTGCAAACCATGTGGACATCCAACGGAAGAGCAGGTGATGGTGGTGCTTATGTAAGTTTAAGAGGATTTGTTTCATCCAATTCATTGAGAAACGGAGTTCTTGGAGCAGTAACGAGTACTATAGATGCTGTGAACCTTGAAAAGCTGGAAGTTTTAAAAGGTCCATCCGGAACATTATTCGGAAGCTTGCTGACCAGTTATGGAGGTGTTATCAACCGTGTAACGAAAAAACCATTTGAGACTTTCGGAGGAAATGTAAGTCTGGCAGGAGGAAGTTATGACACGTACAGAGCCGCCGTAGACATCAACACTCCCCTAACGAATGATAAGAAACTTCTATTCCGCTTAAATTCTGCTTATACCAACGAAGGTACATTTCAGACAGAAGGTTTCAGAAGAAATTTAGCGATTGCGCCAAGCTTAAGCTATAAACCAACAGACCGATTAAGCATTAACCTGGATATGGAATTATTCCAAATGAAGAGTATGAGCGATCAGACGTTCTTCTTTTATTCAGGAAAATATTTGCAGAAGGTGAATAACATCAGGGACCTAAATCTGGATTACAAAAATTCATATTTAGGAAATGACCTTACCAATACGGGACGAAGCATCAATTTCTTCGGACAGGTTCAGTATAAAATTTCAAATTCCATCACTTCTTCTACCAATTTCAGCAGTTCTTCCAGCTATTCAGACGGGTTTATGCCTTATCTGTATTTTATGGGTGATGATGCTACCAGCATGTACAGAAGTGATCAGTCTACCCGAGACAGCAGAAAAAAATCAATCAATTTCCAGCAGAACTTTAACGGAGATTTTAAAATCGGAAACTTAAGAAACCGTGTAGTTCTAGGATTTGATTATTTAAGGATAAACAACAGTCAGAATTTCTACGATGTAAACGGATTCGACAAAAATGCCGCCGGTGAGTCTGTACCAGTCCCATTACATCAGCCGGGCTTCAACTATACCAACTTCAACGGAACGGCACTTCAATCTATGTACAATGGAATGGCTGGAAATGAAAAACCCTACTTAATATCCGGAACACAGGAAAACTACGCCGTATACTTATCCAATGTCCTGAACATAACGAACAATCTGAATGTGCTGATGGCTTTACGTGTTGACAATTTCAACAATAAACCGGGAGCAGATGTTGCGGACGGAAAGAAAATGAATCAGACGTTCTTTTCTCCAAAACTTGGGGTTGTGTATGAAGTAATCAAAGACAAGGTTTCTCTTTTCGGGAATTATCAGAACAGTTTTAAAAACCTCAGTTATTATGTAGACGGAGCAGGAGCAACAAATACTCCGCTTCCTGAACAGGCTAACCAAATGGAAGGAGGAATTAAAACAAGCCTTTTCAACGGAAAAGTATCTTCTACTTTCAGTTACTACAACATTAAAGTAAAGGATGTTTTAAGAAATGTACCTACCGTAGATGCTCCCAATGCACAGATACAGGACGGAACTATTGTAAGCAGAGGTGTTGAGCTTGAAGTGAATGCTTATCTGGTAAAAGGTTTTACTGCCATTGCCGGTTTTACTTATAATGATTCGAAATATACAAAAGCAGATCCGTCTGTTTTAGACAGAAGACCGAATACGTCAGGTTCTCCTTATCTGGCTAATTTATACGCAAGCTACCAGTTTCTTGATGGAAAACTTAAAGGCTTAGGATTCGGAGTTGGTGGAAACTACGCCAGCGAAAATAAAATATACAACTCTGCCGATGGTGTTTTCTCACTACCGTCATATGTCGTATTGAATGCCAGCGCCTACTACGATGCTAAAAAATTCAGGATAGGAGTAAAAGTAGACAATTTCACAAACGAACGTTACTGGATAGGATATACAACAGCTAATCCACAGAAACTGATTAATGCAGTGGGAACTGTTACTTACAAATTTTAATCCATTACCATAATTCAGACACTATTTAAACAATGAAAAGAATAACGATAGGAGCAGCATTATTAACATCCATGTTAACCTTAGCTCAGCAAAAAGATACGATTAAATCAAATGACATCGAAGAAGTTGTTGTCAACGGAAGATACTATCAGAAATATAAACTTAACGAGGTTTCGGGATCATTAAGACTGCAAACCCCGATTATTGAACTTCCACAAAACGTACAGTCCATCAGCGGTCAGGTTTTGAATGACCAGATCACTTTAAATATGTCTGAAGGAATTGTCCGTAACGTAAGTGGTGCCAGAAAAGTAGAACACTGGGACAATGTGTATTCCAACGTTTTCATGAGAGGAGCAAGTATCGCAACCTACATGAACGGAATGAATGTTTCCTCTACTTGGGGACCTATCAACCCGGATGCATCTATCATTGACAGGATAGAATTCGTAAAAGGACCGGCAGGATTCATGGGATCTATGGGTGATCCGGCAGGATTTTACAATGTGGTAACAAAAAAACCAACAGGAAAATTTGCCAATAGTGTAAGATTCACAACGGGAAGCTACAATCTTTTCAGAGGAGAAGCAGATCTTGACGGCGTTATCGTGAAAGATGGTGTATTGGATTACCGTTTAAACTTAATGAGTAGTTCCAACAAATCATGGTCAGAAAATGATAAGACCAGCAAAATAATTGTGGCTCCGTCTATTACTTTCAGACCAACAAAAACAACGACATTCACGGCACAGTACAACTATCAGTTTTTAAAATTCAATCAGCCGGGAGCTTATTTAATGTCTCAAGACGGTTATGCTTCATTAAATGTTCATACTAACTTTAATGACCCAAACTTCAAAAAAACAGAAGTGAAGGATCAAAGCTTATTCTTAACCCTGGATCAGAAATTATTCAAAGACTGGGTGTGGAGTACACAATATGCTTACATGGATATGAACTATGACGGGGGCTCATGGTGGGGAACTTTTGACCCGAACGATAAAAATATCTTCAACAGAACAGTAAGCAACTGGCAGGCTGTTGGGAAAAATCATATTTTCCAGACGTATTTAAGAGGTAGTCTGAATACAGGAAACATCGTGCATAAAATTATCGCAGGATTTGACTACGGAGATAGAAAATACAATGCAGACTTCTCTGGATATGGTCCTGGAGTTTATCCGATCAATATTCAGAATGTGCAATATGGAGTAAATCCATCTACCTTGCCTCCTGACAGTTTTTACACTTTAAACTCTGCTGCTCCTTTCTATAACGATCAAGGCGTAAAATACACTTCTTATTATGCACAGGATCAGATAGAAATGTTCAATAATAAGCTGCGTCTTACTTTAGCAGGAAGATATACAAGCGGGACCACTTTCGCAGGATATCCATTTTACTCCGAAGGAAATATTGTTCCTAAAGATAAAGCAGGTGAATTTACCCCAAGAGTTGGAGCAAGCTACTCTTTCAGTGATGATTTCTCCGCATATGGAGTCTTTGATAAAACATTTGTACCGCAGTCAGCTGTGCAGTACTCTGAAACCAATCCTAAAGGTGTTCCTCTTACCACACCTTTCAGAGGCCAGAACCTTGAAGTCGGAATTAAAAAAGACTGGTTTGGCGGGAAATGGAATTCAACATTTGCAGTATATGATATAAGAAGACAAAATATATTTACATCTGATCCCGCTCGTCCTGGTAGTGGTCTTTCAGTAGCTACTGGTGAACAGAGAGCCAGAGGTTTCGAAGCTGATATTAAAGGAGAAATTGTAAAAGGATTAAATGTAGTGATCAACTATGCTTATACAGATGCTAAAACAATCAAAGACAGTGATGCTTCAAAAATAGGTCAGCAGTCTCCCGGAAATGCTAAAAACGTACAGAATACGTGGTTAAGCTACAGATTTGAACATGGCAATCTAAAAGGATTCGGTATTTCTGCAGGATATAAGTATCAGGGAGGAAGACAATCTTGGTTTGGAACCACCGCAAAATACGACCAGAGCCTGGAAGATTACTTTGACACCAACTTCGGTATTTCTTATACTGCTAAAAAATTCGATGTTAATCTATTGCTGAATAATGTTCTGAACAGAAAGCTTTACAGTGGCTACAGGTCAGATGACGGTTCGTACGCATGGATCTACAATGCTCCGCGTAACTGGAGACTATCAATAGGATATAAATTTTAAATAATCAAAAGTTAGCCTCTTCGGAGGTTAACTTTTTGCTATGAAGAAAAAGCACCCCCATAAAAAGAAAGTTTCTTTTACAAAAAAATGGTCTGCCAAACTGCATTTGTGGTTTGGTTTGTCCGTTGGTATCATTGTTTTCATTGTTTCGCTTACCGGAACGCTGTATGTTTTTAAAGACGAGATACAGAACAGCCTGCGAAAAGAAGACATGTATGTGAAGGAAACCACAGTGTCTCCCATTTCTATAGCCATCCTGAAGGAAAAAGTCAGTCTGGAACTCAATGAAAAGTTTCCGGTGAATGCCGTGGAAATTTCTTTGGACAAAAATAAATCTTACCGTTTTTCTTACTATGAAAAAAATAAAAAAGGCTGGAATTATTTTGAGGAAGTTAAAATCAATAAGCTGGTCTATGTAGATCAGTACACCGGAAAAATACTGGCTGTTTACGATGAAAAATACAACTTTTTCAACATTCTGAAATACATCCACTGGAGCCTTCTTCTGAATTCCGAATGGGGAAAATACGTCGTAGGAATTCCTACCGTGCTGTTTATCTTCATGCTTATCACCGGAATTGTATTATGGTGGCCCAAAAATAAAAAAGCAAGAAAAGGCCGTTTCTGGTTCAGCTGGGAAAATGTAAAAACCTGGAAACGTAAAAACTACGATCTCCATAATGTATTGGGTTTCTATGCTTCATTTTTCGCATTACTGATGAGCATTACAGGAATCTATTTTGCGTATCCGTATGTGAAAAACACGTTCAATCTTGCCCTGTCAGGATCATTGGAACAGCCGAAAGAAAAAGAAATTAAATCTCCTGATTCTCTGATGGCTAAAAACCCTTCGGTCTATGATCTTACGGCTCAGGAAACGAGAAAACGCTATGCCCATTCTTCCAGTTTCAGAATTCCACTGAACGGAAAAAATAAGAAAGGAAAGGAATTGAAAAACATCCCGGTGACCATATACGGAGAAGAGGGACGTTTCAGCGAAAGAAATTCATTGGTGTTTGACAAATATTCAGGAAAACTGCTGGCGGAAAAACCTCATCAGAAACTGAACAACGCGGAGAAATATGCCAATGCCAATTACGACATCCACACAGGATCCTATTTTGGGCTGTTTGGAAAAATCTTATGGTTCATTACAGGGCTCATCTGTACTTCACTTCCTGTCACAGGGTTTCTGGTATGGTGGGGAAAACAAAAAAAACAAGGAAAGAAAATATAATGAAAAAAGCGCTCTTATCAGCCGCATGCTTAGGCTCGGCAACTGTTTTTGCACAGGTTAAAGACAGTGTCCAGACCAACAGCGTGGATGAAGTCGTGATGACTGCTTCCAGAAAAAAAGAAAGTATCAAAGAAATACCTAGCTCAGTAACCATCGTTGCCGAAAAGCAGATCCAGTCTCAGCTGACCGTTAATTCAGACATCACCAGTATTCTTCAGTATACCGTTCCCAGTTTAGGAACCAACTCCGGGCAGACTTCCAACACAGGACAGACTTTAAGAGGTCGCCAGGTTCTTGTCCTTATCGACGGAATTCCCCAGTCCACGCCACTCAGAAACGGAGCAAGAGACATCAGGTCTATTGATCCTTCAGTGATTGAAAGAATCGAAGTCATCAAAGGAGCTTCATCCATCTACGGAAACGGTGCCGATGGTGGAATTATCAACTATATCACCAGAAGAAGCAAGTCCGATAAAAACATTTCAGGATTGAGCCAGATAGGCTTTACAGGACAGGCTTATGGCGGAACTTTAGGAGTAAGAGCGAGCCAGCTATTATCCGGAAAGGTGAATAAATTCGACTATGTTTTCTCTCTTGCCTATGAAAAAACAGGCTACATGAAGGATGCAGACGGAGTAAGCCTTTCCCCGACCTACAGCACCGCAAAGATGAACAACTACAACGGAATGCTTAAAATCGGATATGATATCAACAAAGATCAAAGGATTGAAGCTTCCTACATCGGATATTCCTCCAGATCTGACCTCAGCTTAGGACTGGTAACCGGGAAATATGGCATTAAACCAACCATTGGGGAAGGCGTAGGAAAAAATCTTGAAACGACTCCTCAGGGAACTCCTAAAAACCATAATTTCAGGATCAATTACGATAACCAAAATCTATTTTGGGGAACCACTTCACTGAATTTCAATGCCTATATGCAGGATTTTAAAACAGTGTATGGATACAGTGACACATTCTTCGGAGGTGGACAGTCCAATGTGATCTCTAAAAAATACGGAGCCAGAATTAACTTTGACACCAAACTTTGGACCGCTCAGAATTCACAGGCCGAAATCATGTACGGAATGGATATCCTGAATGACCAGACGGTCCAGAAGCTGGAAGACGGCCGCTACTGGACACCGGACATGAACATGACCAACCTCGCTCCTTTCTTATTGGTTAAAGTTGATTTATTAAAGAAACTGACCATCAAAGGAGGTCTTCGCTACGAAAACATGAGCGTGAAGGCAGGTGACTTTAATACCCTTTCTTCTATTAAAAGTGACGGAACCTTTACCACAAGTATTTTCGTAAACGGAGGAAAGCTAAAATACAATGCATTGGTAGCCAATTTAGGGGTACGCTACAACGTTGAACCTTTCCTAAACCTGTTCGGAAGTTTTTCACAGTCCTACTCGATCAACGAGCTTGGAAGAATTCTGAGAACATCTACTCAGGGAACCATTCAAAATCTTGAAACAAAACCAATCATCGTGAATAACTATGAATTTGGTGCTACGGGACAGATTTCTAAATGGGTCAACTACGAGATCACCTCTTATGTAAGTACTTCAAAACTGGGTGCTTCATTTGTACAGAGCCCGGACAGAGCATTAACCATTCAGAGATCACCGGAAATTGTTTACGGGGTTGAAGGATTTCTTCATTTCACACCGACCAGATGGGTTAATTTTGGAGGAAGCTACAGCTGGATGGAAGGAATTACTTCTGTAAAAGATGATGGAGATTATTCAGCTAAGATCAACAACAGCAGAATTTCTGCGCCTAAAGTTCTGGCCTATGTTCAGTTCAGACCTATTCCGACATTATCTCTTGGTCTTGATATGCTGCATGCCTTTGAACAGGACAGATTCCAGCCTAATGCAAAAACAGGACTGTATGTATACGGAGAAGGTTATGTTCCTGATTATACTGTTTTCAACTTTAAAGCAAGCTACGAAGTCAATAGAAACTGGAAAGTCTCTTTAGGGCTAGAAAACGTATTCAACAAAATGTACCAGCCGGCGATTGCATGGTGGTCTGCCCGTGACAGCGAGTTCGTGAATTCATTGGGAGCGAGAGGTACCGCAATGATTGAGTATAAATTTTAATTAAACTAAATAAAAAGTAAAACTTATCTTTGTGCTACTTTGAATTGAGATATGAAGAAAAAACATCATCATAAAAATAAGCCGGGTTTCTTTAAAAAATGGTCTGCCAAACTGCATTTGTGGTTTGGTCTGGGGATTGGGTTTCTGATCTTTATCATTTCTATTACAGGAGCGCTGTACGTTTTTAAAGACGAAATAGAAAACCTGACCAGAAAGGATGTGATCTTTCACAATGAACAGAATATAGATCAGAAAAAGGTTCTTCCCATCCGACTGATGGAAAAGGCCGTTGTGGAGCAGGTAAAAGAAAAATATCCGGTCCATTGGGTTAATATTCCTATCGACAAAAAGAGATCCTATGTATTTTACTGGTACGAGCATAATACGAAAGCCTGGAATTATTTTGAAGAACTTCCTGTCTATAAGGCGGCTTATGTAAACCCTTATAACGGAAAAGTACTTAGAGTTTATGATGAAAAGAACGGTTTTTTCAATATCGTAAAAATGATCCATTGGAGCTTCCTGTTGAAGCAGGACTGGGGACCTTATGTAGTAGGGATCCCGGT
Source organism: Chryseobacterium sp. OV279 (assembly GCF_900128945.1). GTDB lineage: Bacteria > Bacteroidota > Bacteroidia > Flavobacteriales > Weeksellaceae > Chryseobacterium. The sequence continues at coordinate 19,298 of NZ_FQUD01000004.1, forward strand.
GATCATCTTCCTAATTATGCTTATTACAGGAATTGTACTTTGGTGGCCTAAAAACAAGGCAGCAAGAAAACAGCGTTTCTCATTCAAATGGAAAAATATCAAAAGCTGGAAACGAAAGAATTATGACCTTCACAATATCTTAGGCTTTTATTCATCCATCTTTGCTTTAGTCTTCACCATCACAGGATTGTTTTATGCTTACTTCGTGGTGCAGGCGATGATTTACGTGATCTTCTCTGGTGGAGAAACGAAATATCCGGATTTCTCCCACATTAAAACCAAAGCTCCGATAGAATTAAGAACAGAAGGAACACTGGATAAAGTTATCAATACCGTTATTCTGAAATACCCGAATGCATTCGGCTTTGCGATTGATCTTGGCCATGAGCATATGGATGACCACGAGCACCCAAACTTTGAAGTCTATGTAAAGCATCTGTCTTATTCTTACCATAAAAGCAGCAGTCTGATCTTTGATGAAAACTCAGGAGAGCTTCTTCACACGCATGATCCAAAGGACAAAAATTTCGGGGAGAAAGCAGTAAACGCCAACTACGACATCCACGTTGGAGCCATTTTAGGACTCCCTACAAAGATCATCGCATTTGTTGTCAGTCTGATCTGTGCATCACTGCCTGTGACAGGATTCATGATTTGGTGGGGAAGAAGAAAAAAGAAACCGGTAAAAACAGCGTAAAAGTTTTTTAAATAAAAGTTTTGTTAATAATCCATTAATACAATCTTTTTTATAATTTTAACCCTTTAGAATTTATAAATAGAAATGTCATTAATAGATTTATCAAAACAGGTTGCTCTCGGAATTGATATCGGCGGAACCAATACAAAATTCGGAGTGGTGAACCACCGCGGTGAAGTTCTGGAAAAAGGAAATCTGAGAACTGATGAATACGAGCAGGTAGAAGACTTTATCGATGCTTTATACGAACAGGTAAAACCCCTGATCGATAAATACGGTACAGAAAAAAACTTTGACGGTATCGGGGTAGGTGCTCCGAATGCCAACTATTATAAAGGAACCATAGAACAGGCACCCAATTTACCCTGGAAGGGACTCGTTCCTTTCAGCGACCTGATGAAGGCCAAATTCGATCTTCCGTGTACCATCACCAATGATGCCAATGCGGCAGCCCTTGGAGAAATGCTTTTCGGAGCAGCACGCGGAATGAAAGACTTCATCATGATCACTTTGGGAACCGGTGTAGGCAGTGGAATTATTTCCAACGGAAGTCTGATTTACGGACATGACGGTTTTGCCGGAGAATTGGGTCACACCATTGTAAAACCGGGTGGAAGAAAGCACTGGAGTACAGGATCTGAAGGAAGTCTGGAAGCGTATGCATCCGCAACAGGAATTGCCATCACCGCTAAAAAGATGAGAGCAGAGTTTCCTGAATCTATGCTGAACCAGTATCCTGAAGAAACCATCAACTCAAAAACGGTACATGAGTGTGCATTGAAAGGCGATCTTATCGCTATTGAGGTATTCAGATATACAGGACAGAAGCTGGGTGAGGCATTAGCTAATTTCGTGATGTTCTCTTCCCCTGAGGCTATTCTTTTATTTGGAGGCGTAATAAAGGCCGGAGATTTTATTTTAAAGCCCGCCAAACTTCACATGGAGAGAAACCTTCTTCCAATCTTTAGAAATAAAGTAAAATTGGTTTTCAGTGAACTGGATGAAGCCGATGCTGCCATTCTTGGAGCAAGTGCTTTGGTTTGGGAAAAATAACTGAAAAACGACATTAAAATAATAATGAAAGCATCCTTTGGGGTGCTTTTTTTGTTTGGAGTAAGTTGTTATTTTCTAATCAAGTACCTAATCCACGGATTTTATTGTTGGTTCTCGCAAAGGCGCAAAGTATTTTCCTGATTCGAATGCTTTAAGGCGCAAGGATTTTATCTCCTATAAAATTGTATCCCGCTGTCATTGCGAGGAGCGCAGCGACGAAGCAATCTCATCATCATTTTACTGAAAACTTTCGACTTTCCTGCGTCTTAAAAACGCTCTTAACATTCAGCATTGCGTCATTGCGTTGATCCAACTTATCCGGTTAAATATTTCTCAGCAATTAAAAAACTGCGTATCAATTCTGTTTTAAATCATCGCATTTCTCACCCAAAATGAAAAACTTTTTCATACTTTTGATTGGTTTTTTACTGATTTTATGCCATCGCTGAAAAGGAAAAACCACAAATAAAATAATCAACAGACAATGAATAACAATAATTTAGAACAGATCACTTTCGGAGGCGGATGCTTCTGGTGTGTGGAAAGCTGTTTCAATATGCTTAAAGGCGTTCATTCTGCCATCTCGGGATATTCGGGTGGCCACAAAGACAATCCTACTTATGAAGAAGTATGTACAGGCGAAACCGGACATGCGGAAGTGGTACAGATTACGTTTGATCCCAATATCATTTCTTATGCACAGCTGATGGATGTATTCTTCTTCCTTCACGATCCTACCCAACTGAACCGACAGGGCAATGACATCGGAACCCAATACCGTTCTGTCATTTATTACAAAGACGAAGCTGAAAAGGCTAAAGCTGAAGAGGCCCTAAAAAAATCTGAAGCATCAGGAAAATGGCCTGGAACCTACGTCACAGAAGTTACCGCGTTTGAGAAGTTCTGGCCGGCAGAACAGTATCATCAGGGATATTATAACGTCAATCCAAACCAACCTTACTGCAGCGCAGTTGTAGGCCCAAAGATCCAGAAGTTTAAAAAACATTATGGAGAGTTGGGAATGCTGAACGAAGACTAAATAACAAAGCGAATATCAAATAGGTATTCGCTTTTTTTCTGTAAAAAATCAGATTTGTTCTTTATTGAATTAGTTTGGCTTGCCAGCGTATTTGTCAAGAATATGGGGTGTTGATGATTTCAATTCTCTTCCGGTGTCCGGGTCTTTTCCATCCATTGTAAAAAACTCTACTTCTCCATTAAATTTGGAATACCATGTTACTCCCATACCATTACCCACAGTCAATGTATCTTTTCTAGTAATTTTTTTGAAATGCTTTAATCTGACACTATCCACAGGAACAAGGTTTCGATGTGGGTTTTTGTCTGTACACTCTATAGGTTTATATTCAGTCTTATCCCAATACATACATTCTCTTGGGGTTTCTGGGCTCATAAGAAGAGAAAGCATCGAGTTTTCACGTACTTTTCTTTTATCTCCCGAAAAAACAATCCCTCCTGTTATTAGCAATGCAATAAAAATAAATCCAAATACTCCCAAACCATTTTGTTTCATAAACTCAGGCATCGTAAAGATCGGTTTATTGGTAATGTTTATCACTATTTTAGAAAGTGTCTGGCTTACCGTATACTCTATAGTCTTCCAATCTAAACAATAGTCTCTGAAGCTGTCATATCCAACATAACAACTTAAGTCATTTAGAATCGTCAGTTTGATATTATAATCCTCATCTTTTTCCACAATCGTTTTATAATATGTTTCAAAAGTTTTATAACTGAGAAATATTTTAAAATCATCTAACAAATCTTTTTCCAAAGATTTTAATATTCCGCTGAATGATGTTTCGGGTGTGGCGTTAGACGCCTTCTCATAGACATCTTCCAACAATTTTCTTTTTTGGGGTAAAAATTTTGACATACTAAATAAATTAGGTCGAAAATACTCTGTCTGACACTAAAAACATTACGGTTTTCCGTACAAAACTTTCCAAAAACTTTCCAAAAACTTTCTAACCCCTACTTTCCCTTTCGCCGTTACTTTGCCATAGAAATCAGTGAGAAACAAAACATTACAAAAAACAAAAATACGAAACTGATTTCAAAACTCACCAGATAAAACGGAGGAAAACTCCGGGTTGGGAAGCAGATGTTTCTCCTCCGTTTTTGAAGGTTCACTTCCCAAAAAAATTAGAAGCGCTTCGAAATTTTAAACGTGTACTGCTCGTGGTCAAAAACCACGAGAGGAAGAAAAACAGTCTAAAAACTTCAAAATTTTAAGGAAATGATTCAGTTCATATTAATGCTATTAGGTTTAGCATTTTCAAATAATAACGCCAATACGGCAGCTTGTACAACGAACCAGCCTAATCCGGTCACAATGCAGACGAGTTCTGATGGAGAAGGTTTAAATCCGGGAGACGGAAATGGAAACGGAGGAGGACCAATTAGTGGCAATACAGGGCAAACACCACCACCTGTCAGTCATCCATAATTAAAAAAAGAGCAGATTGCATAAATCTGCTCTTTTTATTACTTTGCAGGATAAAACCAATTCCATGCAAAAGATATTTCCTCGTATATTCATCTTGCTATTATTATTTTCATGTAAGGAAAAAAAAATAAGTGGAGATAATTCATTTTATATAGAAGCAAGAAATTTTAGAAATACAAATGTTACAGATTCAGCATTCTATTATTATAATTTAGCGAAAAGTGAATATTTAAAGGACCACGATTCAATAGGAGCCGCAAAATCACTTGTTAATATGGCAATATTACAAACTAAAAAAGGTGATTTTTATGGTGGTATTGAAACATCATTGGAGGCCAATAACCTATTAAAAAATGAGAGAGATAGTACCGTCAGAAGCACTCTTGCATCAAATTTTAATAACATGGCTATTTCGTCTTCATTTCTGCAAAACTATGATGAATCAGCAAAATTTTATATTCAAGCGTTGAAGTATGCAAATATTGGTGAAAATAAATTTATTTATTATAATAACATTGGTGATGTATTAATCCTCCAAGGAAACAATAAACTGGCTCAAAAATATCTAAATACTGCAATCTTAGCAAAAGATAGCATTAATTATTCAAGAGCATTAAACAATTTAGCAAAAGCCAAATTTTTAGAAGATAAAAATTATAATCCCTTACCTGAGCTATATAAGGCATTAGAAATAAGATCCAAATTAAAAGAAACTATAGAACAAAACTCCAGTTTTGCAACTATATCAGATTATTTTGCAGATAAAAATCGAGAAAAATCATTACTTTTTGCAAATTATTTATTAACAACGGCTGAGAAAATTAAAAGCCCTGACGACCAAGCCCAAGCACTGAAAAGGATAATTCATTTAGATCCTAAAAATTATTTAAAAAACTTCAAAAGATTTAATGCTATTAATGACAGTATACAAACTGCAAGAAGTAAAGCGAAAAACCAATTCGCCATTATAAGGTTTGATGTTGAAAAAATAAAGGCAAAAAACGCAGAAAATAAAGTGGACCTTTTAAAAAGAAATATAGGTTTAGGCACTTTATCAGTTCTTCTAATAGGAGGCTTCTTTCTATACAAGAGAAGAAAAAAAAGACTCAAACAAGAAAATGAGCTTAAGATTAAAGAAAACCAACTCAAAATCTCTAAAAAAGTCCACGACGTCGTAGCCAACGGTATTTACCAAGTAATGACCAAAATAGAAAACCAGGAAGACTTTGATAAGGAAAATGCCCTTGATGAACTGGAATTTGTTTACGAGAAATCGAGAGATATTTCCTACGAAAAACCTGATCATGAAAACGACAGCAAAGATTTTCATGAGAAAATATCAAGCCTCATTGCCTCTTTTAAAAACGAAAATACACAAACCTATACGGTAGGGAATGATACTGAAATCTGGGCTGGTATTTCCCAATCTTCTTTCGATGAGGTCTATCAAGTCCTACGGGAACTGCTGGTGAATATGAAAAAACACAGTCAGGCTTCACGTGTTGTCTTTAAATTTGAAAGAATTGATAAGACAGTCAAAATACAGTATACAGACAATGGTATCGGGGTTCCGGGAGAAATGATTTATAAAAATGGCCTCACTAGTACGGATTCCCGTATTGCGGAAATAAATGGAGCGATTATTTTTGACAATAAATCTGAACAGGGGCTGAAAATTAATATCTCATTTCCTGTTTCCTAAAAAAGACCTAAACGAATGTTCAAAAAAATTTTAATAGCCGAAGACCACGAAAGCATCAGTATTTCTATCCAGAAAACATTGGAAGAGCTCAACATTCCAAAAGTTGATTATGTATACTATTGTGATGATGCATTAGCCAAAGTTCAAAAAGCCATCCGTGAGGATGCCCCTTATGACCTTCTGATCACAGATCTTTACTATGAAGAAGATCATCGTGAACAAAAACTTAAAGACGGAAGAGATCTGATACAGAAGGTAAAAGAATTGCAGCCATCCTTAAAAGTAATTGTTTTTTCTGCAGAACATAAAACCGGAATTATTGATTCACTGTTTAATGAGTTCAAAATCAACGGCTATGTCCGTAAGGCCAGAAACGATTCCAAAGAATTGAAAAAATCCATTGCCTCTGTTTTCATTGATGAAAATTATTTATCCTTTGATTTGAAACAGGAAGTCAAAAAACTGAACAGTTACGAGTTTTCTGCTTATGATATCGCTTTGGTATCTCTCCTGTCAAAAGGAATTTTGCAGAAAAATATTCCTCTGCATCTCCAAGAAAAAGATATTAAACCTTACAGCTTAAGCAGTGTAGAAAAAAAGCTGAACAGCCTGAAGGAAGATCTTGAGGTTTCCAGTAATGAGCACCTTGTTGCTTTCTGCAAAGACCTCGGAATTATTTAATCATGTTTTGAGGAAGTACATAATATTCGGGATACGGGTTTCACAGTTTGAACTATGAACTACCTACATCCAATAACTTATCACTTAAAACCCATAACTCTATCAACCTTTCAAAAATTTTGAAAGGTTTTTTGTTTTACGGATTCCCGTAAGGATTGGTTTTTTAATCGTTCTACTTTTGAAGTGTTAAAAACATTTAAAATAAATAATATGAAAAAGTATTACGTAAACAAAAGAGCGCAAAGCAACGGAGATCATGAAGTTCATCATGAAGACTGCAGATACCTCCCGGATCCTGCCAACAGGAAATACCTGGGCGAATATTCTTCGTGTAAGGATGCAGTAAAAGAATCCAAGAAAACAGACACTCAATCAAATGGGTGTAAAACATGTTCAAACGAATGTCACACTAGCTAAATAATGATTATGGAAAAATTTGTCATCACAAAAAGAGTCAACAATGAGTTTCAGTTCAATCTGAAAGCCGAAAACGGCGAAATTATTTTAACCAGCGAAGGCTACGTTCAGAAAGCATCCTGTCTAAAAGGCATTGACTCTGTGAGGATCAATTCTCAGGAGGACTCAAGATACGACAGAAGAATTGCTAAGAATGAGAAAGATTATTTTGTACTCAAAGCAAGAAATGGGGAAATCATTGGTAAAAGCCAGTATTACAGCTCCAAATCCTCAATGGAAGTTGGAATTTCTTCTGTGAAAAAAAATGCTCCTACGGCTGATATAGTTGACGAAACGCTTTAAAAACAAAACTATGGATCTCAAAATTAAACTTGAACAGTTACACCAGAAAGTAGTCGGCCTAAAAGAACAGATCAGTACGGAAGAAGCTACAAAAAATGCTTTTGTAATGCCTTTTATACAGATTTTAGGATACGATATATTCAATCCGACTGAAGTGATCCCGGAACACATCTGCGACATCGGAACAAAAAAGGGTGAGAAAGTAGATTATGTCATCAAACACAATGACCAGCCTATTTTTATTATAGAATGTAAGCATTGGAAAGAAAATGCAGACGCACATAATTCTCAGCTTCACCGGTATTATCATGTTTCAAAAACACGGTTTGGTGTGCTTACCAATGGAATCGTCTATAATTTCTATACTGATCTGGAAAAACCCAATATTATGGACGAAAAACCTTTTTTCACCATTAATATTGAAGATTTAAAAGACAGTTCAATCAAAATTCTTGAAAGTTTTACCAAAAAAGATTACAACCTTGAAAGTATTTTAGACTCTGCCGAAGCCTTAAAATACATCAAAGCAATCAGAAAGGAGTTTGAAAAAGAGATTGAAACCCCATCTGATGAACTCGTTAAATTATTAGTCGGCCGATTCTTTGAAAAGCCAATGACCGCCAACAGAATGGTTTCTTTTAAGGAATATACCAAAAAGGCATTGACCACTTCCATCAATGAATCCATCAGTTTTAGGCTTAAATCTGCATTAAGCATCAATGAGCAGATTGAAAAACAGGAGGAAGGAATGAAAATTCCTACATCCATCGATGAAAACAGTGATTCGAAGATTGTCACCACTGAGGAAGAACTGGAAGGATTTCAGATCGTAAAAGCGATTTTAAGAGAAAAAATACCTTCTGCAAGAATTGCCTACAGAGATACATTATCCTATTTCGGGATTTTACTGGATGATAACAACAGAAAACCCATCTGCAGATTACATTTTAATACGGCTAACAAATATCTGGAAACCTTTCATAACGGTAAAGAAGCAGGAGAAAAAATACTAATCAATAATCTGGATGAAATATACAATTTCAAGCAGGAACTTCATAAAACCTTAGAAAACTATAACTAACAAAACTAATACCCATGAAAGCTCTTTTTGATTTTTGTAACGATCTCTATTGAAACCCAATATATAATTTAATTTAAAATACCATGAAAACGTTCATTTCTATACTCATCCTATGTATCGGTACTTTTACAGCCGGGTCTTTCGGTCTTTCCGGTTCTGAAAGCTCATCTCATGGCGGGAGATGTACCGGTTCTGCCTCCTGCAGCGCCTGCTCCAATTGTTCGGGATGCGCCCATTGTTCTTCCGGCGGAAGCTGCGGCGTATGCAGTGGTGGTTCTTACGGGAAGAAATCATCCTCAAAGAAAAAGAAATCCAAAGCATCTTCGGATCCATATTACACTAAAAAAAGTAAATCGTATGGTTCCCCAAAAATCCGCATTGATGAAGTTAACATCAATACCAATAACCGGTATTTTGCTGGCGTTGCAGTTACCAATATCTATGAAAAACCTTTTCTAAAGTCTAAAGTTATAGAGGTCGTTCCAAAAAACACAGAATTAAAAAAGCTGTCCAAACAAAATTCCTGGTATAAAGTACAAGTGAAAAAAAGCGGAAAAGTGGGATATGTGTATGATAAAGATGTAAAATAACTTAAAAACAAAACATCATGAATTTAAAGAAATTTTTAAACGAAGAACAAGATCCAAAAGCGGTTGAAAAGCTTTTGGAGAGGATTAATGATCTAATAACATCACAGGAGTTTGTAGAATATATTGCAGTACAAAAGAAACCTGCTATGAATTTTTCTCCAGATTGTATAGCACTTACCAACAGAAGAATTATTTTCTGCCGGCCTAAAAACTTTGGACTATCTATGGATTTCCAGGATTACAATTGGGTAGATGTTGCAGACTGCCATATTAAAGAAGGAATTTTAGGGGCTACTTTTACAATGAAGACCGTAAGCAATTACAGCAATATGATGGATTATCTTCCAAAAGCCCAAGCCAGAAAACTTTACCAGTTTGCCCAGGAAATTGAGGAGAGAATGAGAGGCGTAAGAAGAGAAAAAGATCTGGAGGTCCGAAGAGCGTCAGCAGGTGGCGTCACTGTAAATAATGCCACTCCGATCATAGCACAACCTTTTCAAACCACACAGCCCTCCACAAATCTTATAGAGGCCGAAGACCCTTTTGCCGTCTTACAGAAACTGAAAGGATTAGTGGATAATGGAATTATTTCTATGGAAGAATTTGAAAGTAAAAAGAACGAAATATTATCAAGAGTTTAAAAATATGAAATCAAAATTTACCTCCGCAATACTTGCCTTCTTTTTAGGCGGACTCGGCATTCACAGATTTTATTTAGGTCAGAATAAATTGGGATTATTTTATTTATTATTCTGTTGGACATTTATTCCTGCATTCATTGCACTGATTGATTTTTTCATTTTAATTTTTATGTCTGAAGATCATTTTAATTACAAATATAATCTCAAGACCGGATTTTAAAACCTTATCCCATGAAACCTTTTCTTACCTTATGTGCGATCTGCTGTTTCATCGCTGTTTTCAGGCTTCCTATAGAATATTATACTATTTTGAGAATTCTCATCTCCATCGGAGCTCTGCTCGTTTTATATAATGCGCTACGTTTTAAACAATATTTGTTCAGTTTAATATTCTTTTTTATTCTCATTCTTTTCAACCCTGTTTTCCCTATTTATCTTTATAGAAAAAGTATATGGATTCCGCTTGATATCATCACGGGAATTCTATTTCTGTTGATTGCATTTGTTGAAAAACCGGAGCAGAAAAAGGAAGATGTTATAGAAAATACAGAAGAAACGGCGGCGCAACCTACTCAACCGAGATTCCATTCCAGGGATATTATTATTAATCCAAAAAAACCAAAAGAAAATGAATCCAATAATGGAAAATATTCAAATTACTGAAAATCTTAAGGCTCATTTTTTAAGGCTTTACCAAATGGCAATCTGTGACGATGATTTCAGTGCCCTGGAACTGAAAATGCTTTATAAATGCGCGGAAGAAAGAGGCATTTCTCCTAAAAATCTGGACGAGATCCTTTTAAATCCTATTAATTTTAAATCATTGGTTCCCAAGACCATTGAGGAAAAAGTAGATTATCTGTACGATCTTACAGTAATGATCTGGGCAGATGGGGTGGTTTCTCCGAACGAATATTCTGCAATGGAAAAGTATGTTCTGATGTTTGGATTTCTGGAAGAAAACGTAAAAGCGATTGTCGATTATTTGATAACCGCTGTAAAAACCGGAAAAAATAAAACAGATATTTTATATGAATTAAAAAATTAACTGATCATGACGACCAATATTAAAAACTTATTCAAATTAAAATCAATTCCTATTGAAACTCCGGAAGAGAAATCTCCAGAACCGGAACCTGATCCCCATGCAGAATCCCAGGAGGAAAACAGAAAACGCACATACCATGAATCCGGCTACAGAGACAGCGCCAGGAATAATGGAAATCACACAACGCTCTTCATTTGTCTCGATGCCGTGTACTCCAAGTTCCAGAATGAGGAAAAAGAAATGGTGGAAAAGCAACAAAAGCTTAAAGAAGCGTATGTCAATGAACAAAAAAACAGAGAGACAGAGATCAAAGCATTAACGGTCTCTTTGGAAACCAAAGAAGAGCAGCTGAAAAATAAAAATACCGAAATTGAAGATCATCAGGATAAAATTGAAACCTTAAAAGCGGAGATCAACGATTTACCCAGAAATCCGGAAAAATACAATGTAAAGGCTACGAAAGGCGCTTCCACAAAATTCTGGATCGGAGCGATTCTTCTGATTCCCATCAGTTTATATCTGCTTACATTTTATATCTCTACTTCCTATTCGGCATTTTTTAAAAGTTTTGATGCAAGAAGTACGGTTATTCAAAGTGTTTTAGACGCACAGGCTCTCAGCAAAGCCTGGAATGAAGGCCTGATAGAAGGCGCCTTCGTCACCCTGATTCCATTTGTCTTCTTGGGACTTGGCTTTTTGATCCATATGTTCAGTGAAAATAAAACCACGCTCAACTATATCAAACTGGGACTGCTATTCATCGTCACTTTCATCTTCGATGCTATTTTAGCCTACGAAATCGAGTCTAAATTATATGAACTGAACAAAACCTTCGACTCTCCCCCATTCGATCTTAAAATCGCTTTTATGAAAAACCAGTTTTGGGGAATTATTTTCGCCGGATTCATTGTGTACATTATCTGGGGATTGGTTTTCGACTTTGTCATGAAGGAGCACCGGGAAAAAGATAAAATTAAAAACGAGCAGGAAATCAGACAGAAAAATGTGCTGTTCCTACAGGATAAAATTAATGTTCTTAAAAAAGACATTGAAGATATCCTCAGCAATATAGGAAGCACCAAAGAGCTTGTCATAAAAACACGCGGTAGAATTGAAGAACTTCAGAATATCATTGACGGAGTGATCATTCCGACCAAAGATTACAAGCTTTATGCCTCAGAATATGTTCAGGGCTGGGTTACCTACATCGGTGAGAAAATAGCCGTTTCAAAAACGGAAAAACAAACAATGATTGACAGCTGTATTGACACCTACAGCACCAATCTGGAAGATGTAGGGGCCAACTCTGACAATCAAAATTTAGTTTATTTATCCGCATTATAAAATTACTTGCTATGAAAAAAATACTGTTCCTCCTACTCATTATATCTTTAGCTTCCTGTAACAAAATAGGTCATCCCACTCTTCCTCCAAAGGATTCCGTTGATCTAAACAATATCAATGTCAGCATTCTGATCGATCTATCCGACAGAATTGATCCCAAAACAAATCCCAATGCCACAATGGAGTATTACCAACGGGATACAGAATACATCAAAGCGATCGAAAAAGGATTTCTGAATCACATCAAAACAAAGAAAATCATTACATTCAATGATCAGATGCAGGTTTTCTTCAATCCGGAACCTTCTGATCCTAAAATCAATGACTTTACTAAGGAGCTTAAAGTTTCTTTTAATCAAAATACGAACAAAGCCTATATCAGCAACGTTGAAAGAAAATATGCTGAATTACCCGCAAACATCTACCAATCTGCCATTAAAGACGGAAAATTTGTAGGCTCTGATATCTGGGAGTTTTTTAAAAATAAGGTCAATGATTATTGTGTAAAAGAAGACCACAGAAATATCCTGTTTATTTTGACAGACGGATATATGTATCACGAAAATTCTAAGTTTTCAGAAAAGACAAAGACCTCTTATTTAACCTCAAAGCTTATTAAAGCAAACCACTTAACCACATCTGATTTCAAAACAAACATTGAGAAAAATAATTTTGGTTTTGTAAAAGCCAACGATAATTTAAGCAATTTGGAAATTATCGTACTCGGGATCAATCCGGAAAAAGGAAACCCATTTGAAGAAGCCGTCATCAAAGAATACTGGGAAAATTGGTTTAAAGAAATGAAAATTAAAAAATATCAGATAAAATCCGCGGATTTACCTTCCAACTTAGAGCCTATTATTTTAAAAACCATTACAGGCAAATAGTAAAAACACACTCCCCATACATCCACAAAAAAAGCGAAGATTTCTCTTCGCTTTTCTATTTTCTTATCATTTCCGTATGCGGAATATCGTCTTCCAGGTATTTCTTCCCGGTATCTACAAATCCGAATTCGGAATAAAATCTTAATAAATAATCCTGTGCTGAAATCTTAATCTCAGACGTATGGAAACGGTTTTCTATCGTTTCTACAGCATATCTGATTAATTGTCTTCCCAGGTTTTTACCCCTCGCCTGCTCTGTAGTAAGAACCCTTCCAAAAGAAGTTTCATCATACTTGATTCCTTTGTCAAAAACACGGCAGTACGCAAGGATCTGCCCGTCTTCTTCCGCCCAGATGTGAATTCCTTTCTGATCGTTATTATCCAGATCAGGGTATGGACAGTTCTGTTCGATCACAAAAACATCAATACGTGCTTTTAAGATGGCATACAGCTCAGGAACCGTAAACTCATCGAAGCTTTTAATTTTCCAGATTATATTACTCATCCTCAAAATTTACACTATTATTTTTCAGGAATTCATTCGTAGTCTGAATGAAGTTCAGAATTTCATCGCCGCCTGTTTTCTTTTCTGCAGAAGTCACATACAATTCAGGAAGATCATCCCATGTTTTATGCAGCTCATTTTTATAATTTTCTACATTTTGAATCGTAACATTCGGCTTCAGTTTATCTGCTTTTGTGAAAACAATGGAAAAAGGAATTCCACTTTCCCCGCACCACTGGATAAATTCAAGATCGATCTTTTGTGGCGTATGTCGGGAATCTACCAACACAAAAAGATTCACCAGATTTCTTCTGTTCAGGATGTAGTTGGTGATCAATTTTTCAAAATCCTTTCTGATCGATTTTGAAACCTTTGCATATCCATAACCCGGTAAATCTGTCAGATACCAGTTTCCATTCACTAAAAAATGATTGATCAGCTGAGTTTTCCCCGGAGTTCCGGAAGTCTTTGCCAAGTCCTTATGATTCATCATTGCATTGATCAATGAGGATTTCCCAACATTAGACCTTCCGATAAAAGCATACTCAGGCATCGTAGGTTCAGGACATTCCTGCCATTTCCCGCTACTTTTTACAAATTCTGCCGTTTTTATAACCATTTTTGAATATTTTTTAGAAAAACAAACCATTAAGAAAAGCTCTTAATGGTTTATTATTATTTGTTTTAAACTTTATCTTTTAACCAGTTGTAGAGAATTTCATTGAACTCGTCCGGTTTTTCCATCATCGCAGCATGTCCGCATTTCTCGATCCAGAAGAGATCTGAATTCGGGATAAACTTATGCATATCTTCAGCCACTTCAGGAGGAGTTACATTATCCTGTCTTCCCCAGATCAAACATGTGGGTGTCACAATCTTCGGAAGGTCATTCAGCATATTGTGTTTGATGGCGCTTCTGGCCAGCATTACCGTCTTTATCCCTTTCATTCTGTCGTTCACCACAGAGAAAACCTCGTCTACAAGATCTTCTGTAGCGATAGCCGGGTCATAAAAAACCTCTTCCGTCTTCTTCCTTATATAGGAACGGTCATTTTTTCTCGGGAAACTGTCCCCGAAAGTTCTTTCATACAATCCCGAACTCCCTGTTAAAACAAGATTATTTACCAGATCCGGTCTTGCCAAAGTCATAATAAGCCCCACATGACCACCCATAGAGTTTCCTACAATGGTGACAGGTTCGGAGATATGGCTCTCTATAAACTTGATAATATATTTTGCAAGGGTCGTAAGATTCGTATTGAGTACCGGCAGATCGTAGATAGGCAACTGAGGAACATATACCTTGAACCCCTTATCCGAAAAAAAATCTACCATCTTATCGAAATTACTCAAACCACCCATTAAACCGTGCAACAGCACCAATGGATGTCCTTCTCCCGCCTCTATAAAAGTATATTTCTTTTCTTTTTTTGTACTAAATATCATAAAATGCCTTAATAAAGCTCTGCAAAAATACAAATTAAACCTCAAAAAAATTTTGATTACCCTAATTTAAAGTAAAAATAATATAATATCCCCCTTTTTATTGACTTTTTTCAAAACCCCTTTACTATGGCCTGAATAATAGTTTTTACAACACCCAAAATATCAAAGACTTACCCCTATGAAATTGAATCTTTAATAAAACTTATTAACATTAAGTCAAAAAGTGGGAAAAAGTGGGAAATTTTGGAAATTATTATATAAATTTGTCCCAAATGAAAAGTTTCATTGGAACATATGAGTGTAAAATTGACGACAAAGGCCGGTTAAAAGTTCCCTCCTCCCTGATCAAACAGATGGAAAACTTCGACGATAAGGCGTTTGTAGTCAAGAGATCTGTGTTCCAACCTTGCCTGGAAGTTTATCCCATGAATGCGTGGGACCAACTGATGGGCAAAATTAATAAGCTAAACAGATTCATTAAAAAGAATGCTGATTTCATTCGAATGTTTACGGCAGGGGTAAAAACAGTAGAGCTGGACAATGCAGGAAGACTTCAGATCTCAAAAGATCTGGTGACTTTTGCAAATCTTCAGAAAGACACGGTGATTACCAGCGCAGGAGAGCTTTTTGAAATTTGGGATAAAGAAGCCTATGAAAAGGTGATCTCTACCAACGAAGCTGATTTTGCGAGCCTGGCCGAAGATGTGATGGGCGCTTTCGATGAAGAATAAACCGCGCTTGCTGTAAAAGGCAAGGTAAAAAACACAATTAAGTATGTACCACAACCCCGTTTTATTGAAGCAGAGCGTTGATGATTTGGTGACGAATCCTGACGGAATATACGTGGACTGCACTTTTGGAGGAGGAGGCCACTCAAGAGAAATTCTGAGCAGACTTTCAGAGAAGGGGAAACTTTTTAGTTTCGACCAGGATCTGGATGCCCTAAAAAATACGATCGATGATCCCAGATTTACGCTGGTGAATCAGAATTTCAGGTTTCTGGAAAATTCTATGCTGATGTATGGGATTTCTAACGTAGACGGCGTATTGGCCGATCTTGGTGTTTCATCCCATCAGTTTGATGAGGCAGAAAGAGGTTTCTCTACCAGAAACAATGCACCTCTGGATATGAGAATGAACGTCATGCAGAGTCTTGATGCCAAGAGAGTGATCAATGAATATGAAGAAACCGAACTTGCCGATATCTTTTACCACTACGGAGAACTGAGAGAAGCAAGAAAACTGGCAAGAGACATCGTTCATCACAGAAAAACAAAGACCATCACCACCACTGAGGATTTGAAAAAGCTTTTCAGCTACCTTCCGCCTCATAAGGTGAATAAATTCTATGCTCAGCTTTTCCAGGCGATAAGAATAGAAGTCAACCAGGAGTTGGAAGCATTAAAAGAAATGCTTGTTCAGGCACTGAATGTCTTAAGGCCGGAAGGAAGACTTGTTGTCATCTCTTACCATTCACTGGAAGACCGTCTGGTAAAAAGGTTCCTGAAAAACGGAATGTTTGAAGGCGAGCAGCAGAGAGATATCTACGGGAATTATAAAAAGGTCTTTGAATTGCTTAAGAGTAAAGCGATCATCCCGGATGATAAAGAGATTGAGGAAAACTCAAGAGCACGAAGTGCAAAAATGAGAACAGGAATTAAAGTGTAAAAGTGAATGGTGACAAGCAAAGCGAATTCACTGTAAACAAATTGACATAAAAAAACTTTGGCAAAACGAACAACAAATCGCCCTCAGAAAAGACTCACTTTTATAGACATTATAAAAGGAAACTTTCTGAACCGTGATGAGATCAAAACTCATTACAAGTATTTTTTACTGTTGTTCATTCTGATGATGGCCATGATTTACAGCAATCACCTGGTCAACAAAAAGATCAAAATTGTCAATGCTTTAAAAGAAGAAACTGAAGAATACAAATCGAGAAACGCTTACGCCCAGAGTAAGCTGATCAAAGTAAAAATGGAATCGCAACTGGGGAAGGAAGTAGCAAAGGACTCACTGATGACTTTGGAAAACCATCCTCATAAACTGCTAATAAAACTAGACAGTACAGATGCAAAAACAAAATGAATACGATAACAAACGTAAAAAGACGTTAAGATGGGGCTACCTGTTCGCAGTGGGAGTTCTGTGCGTATTTGTGATGTTTCTTGCGAGAATTGTAATCCTGCAAAACACTAACGTTCAGGAAATTAAAGACGATTACATTAATAAAAACTACCGAGAAGCCACCTTGAAGGCTGCCCGTGGAAACCTCTTTGCTTCAGACGGATCTATTCTTGCCACAACCGTAATGCGCTATGACATCTATCTTGATTTTAAAACAATGAAAGATACGATCTACAGCAACAACATCGGGGCGCTGACAGATTCATTAAGCAAAATGTTCGGAAAATCCAGAGGAGAATTCAGACAGAAATTTGACGAGCAAAAGAAAAAGAAAAACCAGTACTATACTTTAGTGAAAGGCCTTGATTTCGACCAGTACGACAGAATCAGGAACTTCCCTATCTTCAAAAAAGGGAAAAACAAAGGCGGTTTTATCGTAGACCGAAATTATAAGAGAGAGCTTGCTACTTCAGAAATTGGTGCCGGAACCATCGGTATCGATAATGGTGAAGTAAAAGCAGGCCTGGAAGGCGCTTTCTCAAAATATCTTACCGGAACAGACGGAAGAAGACTGGAACAAAGAATCAATTCATCACAATGGAAACCTATCGATTACTGGAAAGTAAAAGAACCGATAGACGGTGAAGATGTATATACCACTTTAGACCTTAGAATTCAGGACATTGCACACTCTGCTTTAGAGAAGCAGCTGATCACTTATGAAGCCAAACACGGAACAGTGATCGTCATGGAAACAGAAACCGGAAAAGTACGTGCCCTGGTTAATCTGAGAAGAACAGAGTCCGGAGAATACGAAGATTCTTACAACTATGCCTTAAAAGATAATATCGAACCGGGTTCTACTTTTAAAACCATCTCTCTTTTGGCAGCAATGGATGATGGATTTATTGATGAAAATACAACAGTAGATGTAGGAAACGGAGTTTGGACGTACGCAAAACAGAGAATTTCTGACGGCCATGGTGGAGGAATTTATGATATCAGTGACGTTTTAGCGAAATCAAGCAACGTAGGAACTTCAAAACTGATCACAAAATATTACGCAGATAAGCCACAGATTTTCCTTGACCACCTGAAAAGATGGAAATTATTCGATAAAATGGATATTGAACTTCCGGGAATCACAAAACCGAAGATTCTTACTCCACAACATAAAAGAT
The DNA here is from genome assembly GCF_900128945.1 of Chryseobacterium sp. OV279. Taxonomy (GTDB): domain Bacteria; phylum Bacteroidota; class Bacteroidia; order Flavobacteriales; family Weeksellaceae; genus Chryseobacterium. The sequence continues at coordinate 37,513 of NZ_FQUD01000004.1, forward strand.
GGAATGCCGCAACGCTCGCTTCTATTTCTTACGGATATTCATCCAACATCAACCTGTTACAGTTAACAACCTTCTATAACGGGGTTGCTAACGGTGGTAAAATGCTGAAGCCATTATTCATTGATAAGATCATGAAAGACGGTAAAGTCATGTACAGCGCAAAACCGGAAGTTATGGTCAACAAAATGGCCTCAGAAAAAGCCATTAAGATGATGACCAGCGCACTGACGAAAGCCGTAGAAAAAGGAACCGGACGAAGCATCTTCACCCCCAACCTTAAAATGGCAGGAAAAACAGGAACCGCAAGATTTGAATACTGGCTCCCGGGTCCCATGAAATACCGAGCATCATTCGCAGGATTCTACCCGGCAGATCATCCCAAATACACGTGTTATGTGATGATCAGTGAGCCTAATACCGCAATCGGGTTTTACGGAGGTCCCGTGTCAGCACCGGTGTTTAAGGAAATTGCAGGAAAAACATTCCTGAAAACGCCTCAGAATATAGAAAAAGAAATGCTGGTAGATAGAAAGGTGAACCTAAGCAAAATGGTAGAACCGAATGTCAAAGTAGCGGTCAACAATAAACAGATGCCGAATGTAGTCGGACTCATTGGTAAAAATGTAATTCCACAATTGGAAAATCTAGGTTACCGCATTGATTATAAAGGGGTAGGAAGAATTAAAGAACAGTTTCCTCTGGAAGGCACCATAATCAGCAAAAACCAGAGAATTTATTTGTCTCTGCAGAATTAAAATAGAAAACCCAGTCCCAAAGGGACGATTTAACAAAGAATAGGATGAAATCCTATTGATAAAAAATGATAATAACAGAATTATTAAAAAGAATCCCAGTTTTAGAAATTCACGGCGATGACGCCCGTGACATCTCAGAATTGGTTTTCGACAGCAGAAAGATTACGGAAAACTCATTGTACGTAGCAGTGAGAGGAACCGTTGCAGACGGACATTCATATATTGCATCATCTGTTGAAAAAGGTGCAAAAGCAGTCGTGTGCGAAGAATTTCCTGAAATATTGAATGAAGATGTAACCTACATTAAGGTGAAAGATTCATCTCAGACTTTGGGACATCTGGCATCCAACTTTTATGGAAATCCATCCCAGAAACTTAAATTAATCGGAGTTACCGGAACCAATGGAAAAACATCAGTGTCTACCCTTCTGTTTGATGTATTCAAAAATCTAGGATATGATTCTGCACTGCTTTCCACGGTGGAGATCAGAATTGCGGATGAAATAATTCCTGCAACACATACAACTCCGGATGTGATTACCATCAATAGAATATTAGCCGAGGCGGTTGAAAAAGGCTGTGAATTCGCTTTTATGGAGGTAAGCTCCCATGGAATTGCACAGAACAGGATTGAAGGTCTGCATTTCAAAATGGCAGGATTCACCAACCTTACCCACGACCACCTGGATTATCATAAAACATTCGACGAATATCTTAAAACCAAGAAAAGGTTTTTCGATGGACTTGAAGATACTGCCGTAGCCATCACCAATGTAGATGACAAAAACGGAATGGTGATGCTTCAGAATACAAAAGCTAAGAAAAAGTCTTACGCTCTGAAGACCATGGCAGATTACCACGGAAAATCTTTAGAAATTGACTTCAACGGAATGCTGCTGAATTTCAACGGAAAAGAATTCTGGACGACATTGACAGGACGATTCAATGTATACAATTTACTGCTGGTTTTCGGAATCGCAACAGAACTTGGTTTTGAGCAGGATGAAATTTTGCAGGCGATCAGTAAACTGAAAAGAGTTTCGGGAAGGTTTGAAACATTCAAGTCAGACGGTGGAATTTTCTTCATCGTAGATTATGCTCATACACCGGATGCTTTGGAAAATATTCTGGACAGCATTAATGACATCAGAACCAAAAATGAGAGACTGATCACCGTTTTCGGATGCGGAGGCGACAGAGATCACTCCAAAAGACCTGAAATGGGAAATATTGCCACCAGAAAATCAACACTGGCAATCATCACTTCAGACAATCCGAGAACAGAAGATCCTGCCCAGATCATCAAAGAAATTGAAGCAGGTGTTGAATCTCAAAACTTCAGCAAATACACTTCAATTCCGGACAGAAAAGAAGCCATCAAAATGGCGATCAAGTTTGCAGAGCCTAAAGATATTGTTTTAGTAGCCGGAAAGGGCCACGAAACCTATCAGGACATTAATGGTGTTAAACATCATTTTGACGACAAAGAAACGATCAACGAACTTTGGAAGTTAATGAGTAAATAAAGAAGATTAAAAGATTCAATTCATTTAAAGATTTAAAAATTTGATGATGACCAAAAATTTTGAAAATTTCCCTGTTTACATCAAGAGCTTAGATTTAATTGAAAAAGTATATCAATTTCTCAGAAGTGAGAATTTAGAACGAGAATTTGAATTTAATAATCAAATAAAAAGAGCCGGATTTTCAATATCCAACAATATTGCAGAAGGTTCAGAATATAATAACAACAGACAGTTTATTAAATATTTAAAAATTGCAAAAGGCAGTTGTGCCGAAGTTAGAAGTATGATGATTGTAAGTAAAAGATTAAAATTAGGAGACGAAAATAAAGCTGAGGAAATCATTAATCTTTCACGGGAAGTTTCTTCTAATATTTCAAACTTTATTAAGTATTTAAGTGAAAATATGGAGAAACCCCATCTTTAAATCTTTAAATAAATTAAATTTTTAAATTAAAAAAAAGAACATGCTATACTATCTATACGAATACCTAACCAGTCAGGGAATCCACATACCGGGATTGGGAATGCTGAAATACATTTCTTTCCGTGCCGGAATAGCTGTGCTGTTTTCTTTGGTCATTGCTTTGGTCTATGGAAAAAGGATCATCAATTATCTGAGAGCAAAACAGATGGGCGAATTGGTACGTGACCTTGGATTAGACGGACAGAAGCAGAAAGAAGGGACTCCTACCATGGGAGGACTTATCATTATTATTGCAACGATCATCCCGGTGCTGCTCTTTACGAGAATCACTAATGTGTATATCGTTCTGCTACTGGTTTCCATGTTGTGGATGGGTGCTATAGGTTTCGTAGATGATTATTTAAAGAAAGTAAAGAAAAATAAAGACGGTCTGAGTGGGAAATTCAAAATTGTAGGCCAGGTTGGTTTAGGGCTAATCGTCGGAGTTACAATGTATTTTCACCCGGACATCACCGTTAAAAGAAAGTACGCGGATGCAAAAGTGGTGAACCGAAACAATGTAGAACAGAACTTTATGCCAACAGAAAAGATCACTGTTTCTACCGTACCGTTTGCCAAGAACAATGAGTTTGATTACAGCGGAATACTTTTCTGGATGAATGATAAAGATGCCCATGAGTGGGCATGGATTGTCTTTATCCCGATCGTTATTTTCATTGTAACAGCCGTTTCAAACGGAGCCAATATTACGGATGGAATCGACGGGCTCGCGGCAGGAACCAGTGCCATAATACTGCTCACCCTCGCCCTGTTCGCCTACCTTTCTGGGAACATTATTTTTGCGGACTATCTCAATATTATGTTCCTCCCGAATATGGGTGAAACCACGATTTTCGCAGTAGCCATGGTAGGTGCCGTAATCGGATTCTTCTGGTACAATACCTATCCTGCCCAGGTTTTTATGGGCGATACAGGAAGTCTGATGCTGGGAGGAGTGATTGCCGTTTTAGCGATCATCCTGAGAAAAGAACTTCTGATTCCGGTATTATGCGGAATCTTCCTGATTGAAAACGTATCGGTAATGCTACAGGTCGTTGTTTTCAAATACAGAAAAAGAAAATATGGGCTGGATTACGCTCAGAATAATAGATTTTTTAGAATGTCACCATTACACCACCATTATCAGAAAGGAGGTTTCCATGAGAGCAAGATCGTCAACAGAATGATCATCATCGGAGTAATGCTGGCTATAGTATGCCTGATCACATTAAAAATGAGATAAAACCTTGTGTAAAGTATGAAGTATTAATACAAAACCAAATTACATTAATACGTTTTTACATTATACATTTTACAAAAGAATAGATATGAAAATAGTTGTTTTAGGAGGTGGAGAGAGCGGATGCGGAGCTGCTTATTTAGCGAAAAAACAGGGTCTGGAGGTTTTTCTTTCAGACAAAGGAGCTATTAAGGATAACTACAAGCAGTTTTTAGCCGAAAATGAAATTGAATTTGAAGAAGGAAACCACAACGAAGAAAGAATTTTAAATGCAGACTGGATCGTAAAAAGCCCGGGAATTCCCAAAAAGGCAGAGATCGTTCACAAAATTCACGAGAAAGGAATCAGACTTTCCTCTGAAATTGAGTTCGCTTCAGAATTTACGGATGCCAAAATCATTGCCATCACAGGAAGCAACGGAAAAACAACGACAACTTCCCTGATCTACTACATCCTGAAAAATGAAGGATTAAATGTAGGATTGGGAGGAAATATAGGATACAGCTTTGCAAAACAGGTAGCTGATGAAAACCATGAATATTATGTGTTGGAGGTAAGTTCTTTCCAACTGGATGATATTCAGAACTTCAGACCTTATATCTCTCTGCTGCTGAATCTATCTCAGGATCACCTGGATCAGTACAACTACAATTATGAAGAATATGCTTTAGCTAAATTCAGAATTGCTGAAAACCAGGAAAACGACAATTTCTTCATCTACAACAAAGATGATGAAATGAGCAAGACCATTCTTGAGAAGCTGGAAATAAAAGCGAAAATGATTCCCTTCTCGACAAAAGAAAAATTGTCTGAAGGTGGTTTCATTGATGGCGATGAGATCGTAGTCAAAATGAAGGATGAGTTTTCCATGAAGATGGACAAGCTTTCCCTTCTTGGAAATCACAATGTCGCCAATAGCTTAGCCGCTTCAATAGCCGGTAAAATATTGGAAATCAACAATGAAAGCATCAGAAATTCACTGATGACTTTCCAGGCGGTAGAGCACAGACTTGAATTCGTAACGGAGACCAATGGTATAAAATATATCAACGATAGCAAGGCAACGAATGTAAATGCGACCTACTACGCTTTAGAAAGCATGAAAACTCCAACAGTTTGGATCGTGGGAGGATTAGATAAAGGAAACGACTACTCAGAAATTGAGGAGCTTGTTAAAAGAAAAGTAAAAGCCATTGTATGTCTTGGAATAGACAATACAAAGATCATAGACTTCTTTAAAGAAAAAAAAGAATTCATCTATGATACATCAAGCATGGAAGAAGCCGTGAAAATATCAAAATCACTGGCCAAAAGCGGAGATACCGTTTTACTTTCCCCATGCTGCGCAAGTTTTGACCTGTTCAAAAGCTATGAGGACAGAGGAAAACAGTTTAAAGAGCAGGTATTAAAGTAAGTAAAAAGTAAAATGTCGGGTGTAAAAAGTACATTTTACTTTGTACATCATACATGAATACAAAAATATGGACGAACAGAACACAGAAAACAGAATTGAATTTCTAAAGGGCGATAAAGTACTTTGGATGGTCATCCTTGTGATCTCCATTTTCTCTATTTTCCCTGTATACTCTGCAAGTTCAAATCTGGAATATATCGTTAATAACGGGACCACAACAGGTCACGTTATCAAACATATGTTCTTTGTGGTCTTAGGTCTTGTGATCATGAGAGTGGTGGGAATGGTGAAATACGAGTACATAGGAAAGCTCAGCAGTATTCTGCTAGGTTTAATGATTGTCCTTCTTGTAGTTACCATGTTTACGGGTCAGACCATTGATGGAGCCAGTGCTTCAAGATGGTTGAAAATCCCCGGAACCCCGATCTCATTCCAGCCTTCGTCATTTGCGTTTTTAATGCTGATCATTTATCTCTGCAGATATCTGACCAAGAAAATAACCCGGGAAAGACTTCCGATAGAGAACATTATGTACATCTTCGGTCCTATCCTGTTGGTATTTGTACTGGTAGCAAAGGACAACGGTTCTACGGCATTGATGATCTTACTGGTTTCCGTGATTGTTCTGATTATAGGACAGCTACACTGGAAATACATTGCCGGGTTCATCTCTTCCTCATTTGTAGCCATTGTTCTCTTCCTGATTATCGCATTAAACACCAACCTGATCGGCGGAAACCGTGTGCATACATGGATGAGTCGTATTGAAACATTTACCTCCAGCAAAGCAAAAACCGCTGATGTAGATGATGAAAGCGTAAAAGCTAAAAACTATCAGGTAATGCAGGCCAAAGCCGCCATCGTGCATGGTGGAATTACCGGAATGGGACCTGGAAAAAGTGCATTGAAACAGATGCTTCCACAGTCTGCCTCCGATTTTATATTTGCCGTGATTGTAGAAGAATACGGACTGATTGGTGCCGCTTTTCTGATATGTCTGTATCTTATTATGATGATCAGAATCGTGATGATCGCCAGCAAAATGCCCGCCTTTTTCGGGTCCCTGCTCGTGCTCAGTCTCGGGGTGATGATCTTCATTCAGCTAGCAGTGAATATTGCTGTAGCAGTTAATCTGATCCCGGTAACAGGACAGCCGCTGCCACTGATAAGTTACGGAGGAACCTCTATGCTGGTCACCTACCTCCAGCTTGGAATTATTTTAAATATAAGCTCAAGAATCCAGATATACGATGAAGAAGGAATGGGCAAAAAACAAAGCGTAGCAGAAATTAATGATATAGCATAAAGAGTCCCAACGGGACGATTTAACAAAAGATAGGACGCAGTCCTATCATAGTATAAGCAGCCCATCAACATAAAAAGAAAATGAACAAGAAACTAAAAGTATTACTATCAGGCGGCGGAACAGGAGGACACATCTTCCCGGCTATCGCTATCGCAGACGAAATCAGAAAAAGATTTCCTGATACTGAATTTTTGTTCATCGGAGCCAACGGAAAAATGGAAATGGAAAAAGTTCCGCAGGCAGGTTATAAAATTGAAGGAATTGATATTGCCGGAATCGACAGAGGAAATATGCTGTCGAATTTAGGGTTGCCTTTCAAAATTTTGAAAAGCTTATCCAGATCAAAGAAGATCATTAGAAATTTTGCTCCCGATTTTGCAGTTGGAACCGGAGGTTTTGCAAGCGGTCCGGCTTTGTATGAAGCCAGTAAATTGGGAATTCCCATCTTTATTCAGGAGCAGAACGCCCATGCAGGCGTAACCAATAAAATATTAAGTAAGAAAGCCAAAGCTGTTTTCACGGCTTATCCAAAAGTGGAAGGTTTTCCGGCTGAAAAAATAAAGTTTCTGGGAAATCCTATTCGTGAGAATATCATCACAGGAATGATGGCAACAGATCTTGCAAAAGAAAAAATGGGACTGAGTAAAGATAAACTTACCATTCTTTCAGTAGGTGGTTCTTTGGGCTCCAGAACATTAAACAATGCTTGGAGATCTCATTTAAATGAACTTGTCAATAAAGACTATCAGCTCATCTGGCAAACAGGAAAGCTTGATTATAAAGATATTTTAGAAGAAACAAAAGATACCGAAAGCAGAAATATCCACATCAATGAATTCATCAAAGACATGGAAACAGCTTATTCTGCAGCAGACATCATTGTTTCAAGAGCCGGAGCTATTGCCATTTCAGAGTTGGCAGTTGCTAAAAAGCCGGTTCTTCTGGTCCCTTTCCCATTTGCGGCGGAAGACCACCAGACCAAAAACGCCATGAATCTGGTTGAAAAAAATGCAGCCAGAATGGTAAAAGACTCTGAAATGCAGGAAAAATTCTGGGATACCCTGGAAGAGATTTGCAGCAGTGAAAGTTTAAGAAATGAAATGTCTCAGAATCTGGAATATTTTGCCAAGCCCAATGCCGCAAAAGAGATTGTAGATGAGATATTTAGCATGTTAATGAGATAATTTGATAATAGGTTAATTCTTCAATCATTTAATCTTTAAATTTTTTAATAAGTATGAAAATTCTTGAAACATATCAAAATTATTACTTCGTAGGAATCGGAGGAATTGGAATGAGTGCTTTGGCGCGTTATTTCAATGCTTCGGGCAAAAAAGTGCTGGGCTATGACAAGACCAATACCAAACTTACGACCCAACTGATGAAAGAAGGAATTGATATTGTTTTCGAAGATCATATTGACGAAAAAGTAACCGGACTTCAAAAAGAAAATACGCTGGTTATCTATACTCCTGCCATCAAAACATTGGGGATCTTAGATTATTTCAACCAGAATCAGTTTGAAGTTTTAAAACGTGCCAAAGTTTTAGGGTTGATCACAGAAAATACGGACTGTATCGCTGTAGCCGGAACTCACGGAAAAACAACAACTTCCACATTGGTTTCACACCTGTGCAAAGAAGCTGACCTGCCGTTTTCATGCTTTTTAGGCGGTATTTCTGAAAATTTCAAATCAAACTTCCTGTATAACGGCACACAATATTCGGTTGTAGAAGCAGATGAATATGACAGAAGCTTCCTGACCCTTTCTCCTGACTGGGCCGTGGTAACTTCCACTGATGCTGACCACCTGGATATTTACGGCGACAAAAGCCATATTGAAGAAGGTTTCAAACAGTTTGCAGCACTCGTTCCGAATGACAGACAGTTATTTGTAAGAAAAGGACTGGACATCGGCCGGGACCATCAGACTTACGCCGTCAATGAAAAAGCAGATTACTATTCAGACAACCTGCGCATGGATCATGATAAGATCTATTTTGATTTCCATACTCCGTCTGAAACGGTAAAAGATTTTGTTTGGGAAATCCCGGGCATCCATAATGTGGAGAATGCGACAGCAGCACTGGCTATCCTTCACAATTTAGGCGTAGATTTTGAAACGCTGAAAAAGGCTATTGCCAATTTTAAAGGAATTAAAAGAAGATATACCAAGCATATTTATCCAAACGGTAAAATTTATATCGATGATTATGCCCACCATCCGACAGAGATCAATGCGGTAGTGAGCTCAATCAGAACATTTTATCCGGAGAAAAAACTGTTGGTGGTTTTCCAGCCGCATCTTTTCAGCAGAACGAGAGATTTCGCTGACGGATTTGCAGAAAGTTTAAGCAAAGCAGATGAACTGATCCTTCTTGATATTTACCCGGCAAGAGAACTTCAGGAAAATTTCGAAGGAATTACATCCGGCTGGTTATTGGAAAAAGTGAATTTAGATAAAAAAGAAAGATCGGATTTGTCCGATGCTTTTGATAAAATAAAAGAAAAAGATTTTGACATCCTTCTCACGGTAGGCGCAGGAAACATTGATACCCTGTATGATCCTATCGCAGAATGGATTGCAAAAAAATAACAGTGAAAAATTAATAATGAACAATGAATCAGTTTCTGATATCTGACATCTGGAATCTGACATCTTAGAATTATGAAAAATAAATACAGAATATTAAAAATTGCTGTCACAGTGATCATCCTTGGATTACTGCTGAGTTTCTCATTGAATAGATTCAGCGGCCAGAAGATCACGGACAATAAGATTTCTGTAAAAATGAATGAAAAAACTCCGGTATACTTCATTGATGAAAAAGATATCCGGGAAATTGTAAAAAAAGAAAACCCTTCCGGAAAAGTAGGAGACCTGAATATTCCGGTATTGGAAAAGAAGATCAATTCACTTCCGGCCGTAGACAGTGCCAATGTCTATTTGAATTTAAACGGGAAGCTTTACTTGGATATTAAGCAGAGAGTTCCTGTGTTCAGACTGAATAAAGACGGAAGAGACTTCTATGTAGATGAAAAAGGAGTTGAATTCCCAATTTCCAAAACCTACTCGCATCCTTGTATGCTGGTAACAGGAAATATCAATCCGGATGAGTATGAAAAACTGGCAGAATTAGTGGAAAAGATTGATAAAGATGATTTCAGTAAAAAATTCTTTATCGGAATTTCAAAAAGCAAAGGCGACTATAATCTTCTCACCAGTGACGGAAATTATAAAGTAGAAATAGGAGATCTTGATAATATTGAATTTAAAGTTAAAGGGTTAAAAACTTTCGTGGAAAAATACCTGGTATTTCAGGATCCCCAAAAGTACAGCATGGTTTCTGTGAAATACCAAAACCAGATTGTAACCACTTTAAATCCCTATTTCAAAGAAAACGACAGTATTCTGAAAGCAGGAAATCTGGAACTGGCCAAAGCCCCGGCACTGGCTGCAGCTAAAAAACCGGACGTAATGCCTAAAACTGAAACGAAGAAAGCAAAAACACCTGCAGCTAAGCCTAAGGAAAAAGCAAAGCCAAAAACGACCGCCAAACCAAAGGAAACTAAAAAAACAGAGAAAAAGCCCACGGCAGCAAAGCCCAAAGCAAAGGTAAAAATAGAATAAAGAGTCCCAAAGGGACGATTTAACATAGAATTGGATAAAATCCAATTGATTAAAAAAACGGGACACGTCCCAGACATGAAAAAGCAGAAAAAAATCAAATCGACATAAAATGGAAAATCAAGAGTATTCAGTAGGTCTGGACATCGGGACAACGAAGATTGTCGCGATTGTCGGACGGAGGAATGCACACGGGAAGATAGAAGTTCTCGGCGTTGGGAAGGCCAAAAGTCTTGGAGTTCATAAAGGTATTGTGAATAATATCTCACAAACCATTAATTCAATCAAGGCGGCCGTTTCTGAAGCACAATCCAGCGCAGGAGTTCCTATCCGTAAGGTCACAGTAGGTATTGCAGGAAAACATATCCGTTCTCTTCAGCATTCCGACTATATCATGCGTGAGCATCCGGACAAATTTATTACAGACGATGACATCGAAGCCCTGAAAGATCAGGTAAAAAAGCTGGTGATGCTTCCCGGAGAAGAAATCATCCATGTTCTTCCCCAGGAATATAAAGTGGATTCCGAAGGTGAAATTCAGGAGCCTGTAGGAATGCATGGAAAGCGTTTAGAAGCCAACTTCCATGTGGTAGTAGGACAGATGGGCAGCATCAGAAACATCGCAAGATGTGTAAGAGAAGCAGGCCTTGAAATGGAAGCCCTTACCCTGGAACCTCTGGCATCTTCAGAAGCTGTACTAACGAAAGAAGAAAAAGAAGCCGGCGTTGCTATCGTAGATATAGGCGGCGGTACTACAGATATTGCGATCTTCAAAGATAATATCATCCGTCATACCTGCGTCATTCCTTACGGAGGCGGTATCATTACGGAAGATATCAAAGAAGGATGCTCCATTATCGAGAAACATGCAGAACAATTGAAAGTAAAATTCGGTTCTGCAGTTCCGGAACTGGAAAAAGACAGCACATTTGTAACCATTCCCGGACTTCACGGAAGACCGGATAAAGAGATTTCCCTTAAAACGCTGGCGCAGATCATCAACGCGAGAGTAGAAGAAATCCTTGAAATGGTAAATACAGAATTAAAAGCTTACGGAGCATTCGAGCAAAAGAAAAAACTGATCGCAGGCATTGTCCTTACGGGAGGTGGATCCAACTTGAAGCACCTTCGCCAGCTTGCCAATTATACAACAGGTTTTGACAGCAGAATCGGATTTGCTAATGAATATATCGCAAACGACAAGAATCAGTACCTGAAAGGCCCGGAATTTGCTACTTCAATCGGCTTGCTGATGGAGAGTTTGAAGATTCGCGACAAAAAGCAGGGCGCTGAAACAGAAGAACTCGTGGAAGAGGAAATGGCCAATGCAGAAGCTGCTGTGGCACAGTCAGAAACAGTTCAGGCGGTTCAGCCTGCAGCGATGGTTCAGGAACAACCCGTTGTTAATGAGCAGCAGGAAAACAGAAGAGCGAAACTGACCTTCGGGCAGTCGCTTATGGAAAAAGTAAAAAAATTCTTTGAAGAAGTAGAGTAATATAAATGATAGAAGATCATTGATAATTGATAAATAAAAAGCTTTTTGCCCAACGCCATTTATCACTCATCAGTTATCATTCATCACTCATCAATTATAAAAAGCATAGTTATGGAAAATATAGGTACACAAGGATTTTCATTTGATTTGCCAAAAGGAAATTCATCCATCATAAAAGTAATCGGTGTAGGAGGCGGTGGAAACAACGCGCTGAAACACATGTACGAGAAAGGGATTTACGGAGTAGACTTCGTAGTCTGTAATACGGATGCCCAAACGTTAGATAATAACCCCGTTGCCAATAAAGTACAGCTTGGTACCACCATCACAGAAGGTCTTGGTGCCGGTGCTGATCCTGAAGTGGGGGAAAAATCTGCTATTGAAAGCATCGAAGAGATCAAAGCATCTATGGGCCAGAATACCAAAATGGTGTTCATTACTGCCGGAATGGGCGGTGGTACAGGTACCGGAGCTGCTCCTGTGATTGCTAAGGTAGCCAAAGACATGGGAATTCTTACCGTGGGTATCGTTACCGTTCCTTTCAGTTTTGAAGGGAAAAGAAGACTTGAACAGGCCGAAATTGGTCTTGAAAAGCTAAGAAATAATGTTGATTCACTTATTGTGATCAATAATGATAAATTAAGACAGCAGTTCGGAAACCTTGGATTCAAACAGGGATTCTCAAAGGCCGATGAAGTTTTAACCAATGCCGCGAAAGGAATGGCAGAAGTTATTACCGGTTACTTCGATGTAAACATTGACTTTAGAGATGCTAAATCTGTACTTCAGAACTCTGGTACGGCTCTGATGTCTACCGGAATTGCTTCAGGAGAAAACAAAGCAGAAGAAGCCGTTAAAAAAGCATTAGATTCTCCGTTGTTGAACGACAACAAGATTACCGGTGCTAAAAACGTCCTTCTATTGATCAGAAGTGGTGCGGAAGAAGTAACCATGGATGAGATCGGAGTAATCATGGACCACATTCAGAAAGAAGCAGGAAACACCGCTGATATTATTTTCGGGGTGGGTGCTGATGAAGAACTGGGAGATTCTGTAAGCGTTCTTGTTATCGCTACAGGTTTTTCAAATGACAGCAAAAGATTCGCGGGTCCTACAGAGAAGATCAGAATCAGTCTTAATGACAGTCTTGAAACACCAAAATCCTCTCCTTTCAAAACAAGAGAAGAAAGAGAAACAACGTCTGAGACAACGCGTGATTTCGGTGGAAAACACACGTTCAGACTGGATGACGAGGACAATGATGCCCCACAGTTCGGGATGACCTCTTCTGAAAAAAAAATGATCGTTGAGCAAGAAGACATTAAAACAGAAATAAAATTCTTTGATAAAGAGGAAGATACGCAGAACAGCGCTTCCCGTGACTGGAGAAATGAGGAAGAAGCAGAAGAAGAGTCTTACAGCTTATTCTCTTATGATGAAGAAGGAGAAGATCCAAATGATCTGGAAATTGAGTCTTTTAAATTTGATTTTGATGCCAGAAAAGATGAAACTCCGTCTACACCAGCTACGAGTGTTTTTTCAGATGAAAAACCTGTTGAATTCAGTTTCTTTGTAAACAATCAGCCTTCATCCAATGAGCCTAAGACTGACTACGGTCAGCCAAAAGCAGAGTTTACAGCACCTGCAAGTGCAGTAACTGAAATTCCGGTTCAGGCGGTTGAAGCGATCTTCCAGACAAGATATGAAGAGCCGAAAGCAGAAACAAAACCGGCTTTTGAAGAAAAAATAGAAATTGAAACTCCAAAACCTGCGGAATCAGAATTTACGTTCGTGAATAAAGCGGTTGACCAGGACAGAATTGTGGAGAGAAGAAATAAGTTAAAAGAATTCAATTCACGCTATCAAAGTTTTGACAGCACAAGCGAATTCGAATCTGTACCGGCTTTCAAAAGAAAGAACATCGCTATAGACGGAACCAATGCTTCAGACCAGAACATCAACACGTATCTGTCTGACAACAATGGATCTATGCAGGTGAGAGAGAACAGATTTTTAAATAAAGACGTTGACTAAATAATGTAACAATGTATCAATTTAACAGTGTAACAATTGCTTGTTCAAAATTGGTACATTGATACACTTTTACATTGATAAATTAAATACCATGAGTTTAGAAAATATCATAAGCGAAGCTATTAAAACAGCTATGAGAGCGAAAGACAGAGTAGCTCTGGACTCTTTGAGAGCTGTAAAAGCTCAAATTTTAAATTTACACACTGAAGCGAGAGGAGTTGAAGTTTCTCCGGAGCAGGAAATTGCGATCCTTCAGAGAATGATCAAGCAGCGTAAAGATTCGTTCGAGCAGTTTTCTGCACAGGGAAGAAATGACCTTGCGGAAGTGGAAGAAGCCCAGATGAAAGTGATTGAGCAGTTTTTGCCTAAGCAGCTGAGTCCGGAAGAATTGGAAGCAGAGATCAAAAAAATTATCTCAGAAACCGGCGCTGAGTCTGCCAAAGACTTAGGAAAGGTAATGGGAGCTGCTTCAAAAGCGTTAGCAGGAAAGTCAGACGGAAAAAGTATTTCCGAAATGGCGAAGAAGCTGCTTTCGTAAAACCGGGATACGTGGTGCGAGATTCGGGATTTACCGAAATACAAGCACGAGCCCAAAAAACAGGATATCCAACCTTTGCATATCGATTTGATTAAAGAATCCCGGAACGCTAGCGTTCCGGGATTCATTTTTTTGGATATTCATAATTATTAATTCAGTTGATCATGTTTAAAAAAACTGAATCGGTGTTACTTAACGGCTGATTCATGCCGAATTGAATAATTTGAATGCTCGAGGGAAAGCAGTAAATGTTTTTTTCATGGTCGTTTGTTTTTCAGAATCATTTCAAATTTAGTAAATATTTCTTATTATTCATAATTTTATTTCACATTTTTTTGAATATTATTGATATATTAATATTATATTAATTTTATCTGACTAAACGATTGATAGTTTTTATATATTGAAGAAAAGCTAAGAAATCATTAACTTTGTATCGATAAAAAACAAAATATATGTATCCAACAGATTTAGTAATGCCTATGAAGGCAGAACTTACAGATAAAGGTTTCCAGGATTTAACATCTCCAACGCAGGTAGAAGAGGCTTTAAAGCAGTCAGGAACTACCCTATTGGTGATCAATTCAGTTTGTGGATGTGCAGCGGGTGCGGCAAGACCGGGAGTTGTATATTCTTTGACGGGTGATAAAAAACCTGATCATTTAACAACTGTTTTTGCAGGATTTGATACGGAAGCTGTAGCAGAAGCTAGAAAGCATCTTGCTCCATTCCCTCCAAGCTCTCCATGTGTAGCACTTTTCAAGGATGGTGAATTGGTTCACATGCTGGAAAGACACCACATCGAAGGAAACCCTGCAGGCGCTATTGCAGCAAATCTTCAGGCTGCTTTTGACGAGTACTGCTAAGAGAAACAATCAAACAAATATGAACCCGCTACATGATCTGTAGCGGGTTTTTTATGATGAGTTTGGCCTATTTGTATAAAAACAAATTCTAACAGTAAATACTATACCCAATAAATGAAGAGAGAAAAGGATTCGAACCTTTGATGCGAAGAACGCATATATTGTCACGAAGACAATACGCCTTAAGCCACTCAGCCATCTCTCTTTGTATAAAATAAATGATCAGAATTTTGCAGTTAATACGACAGCAAACATCCAACAAATGAAGAGAGAAAAGGATTCGAACCTTTGATGCGAAGAACGCATATATTGTCACGAAGACAATACGCCTTAAGCCACTCAGCCATCTCTCTTTAAAAGATTTAGTTATGAAGAATATGATTTTTCATAGTAATTTTTTATTTTTTTCTCTATATCAAAGTAATCTTTGAGATCATTATCGAAATCTTTATGCTTATAATTAGTTTTATCAATCAGCTCATACTGCATGCGGTAAAAATCAATATTCCAGATGATTTTCTCGATGGATTGTACGAAGAATTCCAAATCTTTTTCCGTTGTGTAAAGACCTAAACTCACTCTAACCATTCCTCTATAGAGGTTAACGGATGATTCATCGTCAATATCCCACAATTCCTCTACTAAACAATCTTTTACAAAAGGATGGGAACAAAAACATTCATTCCTCACAGCAATTCCGAAATAATCATTTAAAATCAAAGAAGTCAGTTCGTGAGGGATGTTCTGTAAGTTCAGACAGATGACACCAACTTTGTTGGCAACATTTCCATTAGGATAAAGAATTACTTCCGGAATCTGGCTTAGCTCAGCATATAAATAATTGATCAGATGCTGTTCTTTAGCATAAACTTTCTCCATTTCTACATGTTGCATAAAATTGATTGTGCAGCCAAGTGATATGATTCCCGGAATATTTAATGTTCCCGCATGCTCTTTATCCGATAGATGTTCGGCTACTGTAAAATCTTTTAATGTAACCGAGCTTACCATTCCTCCTCCATAAAATATGGGTTCCATTTGAGCCAGGATTTCTTTCTTTCCAATTAATACTCCCGGAGATCCCGGAGTGTATATTTTGTGTCCCGAAAAAACAAAGAAATCGACAGAAGAAAGAGGATCTTCCTTATTGACTAATGAAACAGGTGCGTGCGCTACCAGCTGTGCCCCATCCACGATAATGTAAGCATCATATTGATGCGCCAGTTTGGCAATTTCATGGTAAGGAGAGATTTCACCGGAAACATTACTTGCACCGGTAATGGCTATATAGTTTACTTTTCTGTTAGAGCTTGCGAGCTGCTGTTCTATTTCAGCCAAATCAAAACCTATATAGGCCCCTTTTTCATCAAACCCTGAAATATACATTACTTTTTCATGATTAACACGATGGGGAAGATCATTAGAATGGTGCTCCATAGAAGATATCATAACGGTATCTTTTTCTGGCCTCAGTTTACTTAACCCCAGCGCGAGTCTATTTAACGGAAAAGTAACCCCGTTTCCAAGAAACACAACACCATATGTGTCATCTGCTCCTAAGAAATTTTTGATTGTATTTTCTGCCCATACAATAAGCTCGGTAGTAAATTTAGCCGCTGCATGTACTTTCGTGTGTGCGTTAGCATAATAGTTTAAATATTCCTGAGAGATTTCCTGTGAAGACCTCAAAGCCAGATTACTTGCTGCCGAATCTAAATAGATGCGTTCAGTTTTTTTCTGATCAGAAGTGTTAATGTACAGATCTGTTCCTATAAATAGCTCTTTATAATTCATAAAAGAAGTTTTGTGAAAAATTTAATGAAGTTTTTAGATGTAAATATTTGATGGCAGACATTTTATTATTGTCCTACTTCTTTTACAGCATTACGACCAATCTTTCTTGTATGAATTTTCTTCATCACAAAAAAAACTATGACAATAGCTTTTCAGATTATAGACTTCTGAGGCTACATATTCTCCCAATCGAACACGATCAACATATATGTCATTTGATATATGAATAATATCTTCTGACTGATGTTTATTATAAACCAAATGCAATAGCGTGGCTAAAATCAGATTACATTTTACACTGGCTCCTTCTCTCATTACGATCGGATTTCCATCCGGGCCCATAATAGTGTACGCTGTTTTAGACTCACTTATTTCGCACTGGTCATTATTAATACACCTCACAAGTGATTGCTCATTACTATTAAACAGGGTATATTTCTCCGGCGACACCTTATATCTTTTGCGAAATTCCAGCATCGCTCTATTTCTTACCGAGCTTTCAAAGTAAATATCTAACTCTGAACTTTTTACATCATACTGATCCAGAATCATCAAATAGTTTTCCGGGATTTTATAAAGTTCCTTAAACTCTTTTCTAAAAGAAATATCCACCCCTATATCATTAATCCATAAGTTAAATGAAACTTTATTTCCTTTGCTTTTTAAATACTTAAAAGATTCAAGACCCAGTTCGAAAGAATGTACTTCCGACTCTCCTTCATTAGAAAGATCTTCCAATCCATCTGCAATACAGTAATGCCCTGCAATAATTGATTGATTTTTCCCTTTGATATCTCTTAATTCCTTTTCAATAACACTAAAAGCACTTTTGGTTGAGTTCATAGCAACTATATATATATTATACCTTTAAAATTAAAAAAGAGTAAACGCCTGCAAGTTCAGTGTATTCCAGCAGGTTGCTTTTACCGTTTTGACAAAACCTCTGAACATCCGTCTTTGTATTAGGATCAGTGGCTATAAGCTTAATCTTATCACCGGCTAACGTTGTTTTTAAGACCTTTTTTAATCTTAATACCGGGATTGGACATGTTTCACCCGAAACATCCAAAATTGAAAAATCTGTTTTCATAACTTCTTAATTTCTTAGCGTATCACTTTTTAGATACTTTTGAAAGACCTATAAAAATTAATAGAATACCTGGATATATATACATACTGGGCGCCTCAGACAGGAATAAATACGCAAAAACAATCGCAAAAACAGGCTCCAGCAATAGAAGATTAGATAATAGTAAAGGAGGTAATTTTTTAGAGGCATACGCAAATCCAAAAGTGGGAATTGCTGTTGAGAAGATCCCCAGAGCAATAATGCTTAGTATATTAGAACTACTCAAACTCTCTAAATGAATCCCTACCTTATCAAATAACAAAATATAAAGAAATACCAAACCTCCAAAAAAACAGGTTCCAAGGGTTACACTTAAAGTATTTATTTGTTTGTTTAAAAGATTTTGCCTGTTAGAAATCATCACAAAAACAGCAAATAATAACGCCCCTGTTATGGCGAATATATGTCCCAATACTGACGAAGAAGAAACATTCAGCGGAGCACCAAGATGTGGATACATGATAACAGCCACTCCCAAAACGGCAACTATGGTTCCTATATATTCATTTTTTGAAATCGCATTGCCCTTCAATATCCTGAATAAAATCACAAAAAAGGGAGAGATACTTATCAATAGCGTTACTTCTCCAATAGGAGCTAGCATAAAAGCCATTGTTCCAAAAAAATAAGTCAGAAATAAAACCAAGCTCAGAATAACAATTATTTTATTCGAAAATAAATCTTTGAAAACCTGTTTGGTTTTTCTTTGAAAGAATAAGACCAGGAACAAAGCCAAACAAGTAATAATAAATCTTAGGGAAATAATAAGCAATGGAGACTTCAGGGAAGAAAGTCTTATAAAAACACCCACCATTCCCCAGCCCAATATAGAAGCTAAAGCAGTTATTAAAGACGAATTTCCATTCTGGTTGGTTGCCATTGTATTAGTTTTTTAATATTTTGAGAGACCTCTAATATTCCTTTAAAATTTTCCTATAATTTGTAAATAACAAATTAAATATTTCCCTGAAGAAATTTTAAAAATTTTGACTGCAGCAATATTAAACAAAAATATCACACAAACGTGAAAAAAATAAAAAAATGTAAAATCTCCATTTTATTTCACTTAATACCTACGTGATAAAAGGGGCGATAAGGTTGAAATACAAAAGAATAAATTACTGACAAACAATAAAATACAAAACATTTCACTTATAAGTAAATGCTAATTTTTTTAAATAAATTTTACAGAAAATAATTCAAAAAACTGAAAAATATTCTTTTAATTCTCTTGAAACAGATGTCCCAAAAAACACTGAAAGCAGCCGAGTCTTTCCTGTAAACATGGCTAAGATCTCAAGGAGGTCTTTGTTAATTTTCAGGGTTATTTTATTTAACGTGATAAAAATTCTCTAAAAATCCAAATATTATTATATTTGTTGGAATGGCAACAAAGGCACTTTTCAATACTGTCGTCAACTGGTTTATCCGTCAGAGGATAGATCAGATTCAGAATTTCATGGATCATCCCATTGAAACTCAGAAAGGTATACTCTTTTCTCAACTGTTTCATGCTGAAGACACCGAATACGGCAAAGCATATGGCTTTAATTCAATTTCCAGCTATCAGGACTTTAAAAACAAGGTTCCGATCGTTACCTATGAAGATTTCGAGCCTTTTATTGAAAGAGCAAGACAAGGGCACAAGGATGTGAGCTGGCCCGGATACATTAAACATTTTGCAAAATCCTCGGGAACAACCAATGCAAAAAGTAAATTCATCCCCATTTCCACCGAGAGTCTGGAATACTGCCACATGAAGGCCGGAAAAGATATGGTGTCTATCTACGCCAACAACCATCCTGAAAATCAGCTTTTTACCAATAAAAACCTGCGTTTGGGAGGCAGCTCTGAGCTCCATGCAGATTTTAACACCAAATTCGGGGATCTCTCCGCTATATTAATTGATAATCTTCCTTTTTGGGTAGAAATTACCACAACGCCAAGCAAAAAGGTCTCCCTGATGTCTGAGTGGGAAAGCAAGCTTAAAGCCATCACCTCAGAAGTGAAAAATGAAGATGTAGGAAGTATCCTCGGGGTACCGAGCTGGATGATGGTTCTTCTTCAAAGGGTGTTGAAAGAAACCGACAGCGGAAGTATTTCTGAACTCTGGCCTAATTTAGAGGTCTTTTTTCACGGTGGAATCAGTTTCAAGCCATACAAGGACCAATACAGGCAGATCATCGGTAAAAAGATCAATTACTACGAAATTTACAATGCTTCTGAAGGCTTCTTCGGGATCCAGGACAGATCGGACAGCGACGAAATGCTGCTGATGCTGGATTATGGTATTTTTTACGAGTTTATTCCGATGGATCAGTTTCATTTTTCCAATCCGAAAGTGGTGAGTCTGGAAGATGTTGAAGTAGGAAAAAACTATGCAATGGTGATTACTACAAACGGCGGACTGTGGAGATATCTGATCGGTGACACCGTGGTATTTACCTCTACCAATCCTTTCAGAATAAAAATTACGGGAAGAACCAAACATTATATCAATGCGTTCGGGGAAGAGCTTATGATCACGAATGTGGAATCTGCCCTTTCAAAGGCTTGTGAAGTGACCGGAGCAAGCATTACCGACTTTACCGGTGCTCCTGTTTTCATGAAAGAAAATGAAGGCGGTGCCCACGAATGGATCTTCGAATTCAGTCATCATCCGGATGATCTGGACCGTTTTACCGATGCTTTCGATCATCATTTAAAAACGATCAATTCGGATTATGAGGCTAAAAGATACAACAATCTGACGCTGAAAAGACCCATTGTCCACATCGCAAAACCCGATCTTTTCTATCAATGGCTGGAATCCAAAGGGAAACTAGGCGGCCAGAATAAAGTTCCTAGACTGAGCAACGACAGAGAATATATAGATCCTTTACTGGAACTTAACAGATAATGTAAGGAGAAAGGAAGCTTGATGAGGGAAGATGGAAGTTACAGAAGCCCACACATAAATATTAGGGCACTTCCCTAATCCCTAATTCCTCATCCCTAACCCCTAAAAACAACACATAAAAAAAACGCAGCCAAAATTTGACTGCGTTTTCTGTATTTTAGTATTTGATTATTTCTTTAGATCTTCCTTCAGTTTCTTCGCTCCCTCTTCCACTTTTGCAGCGCCTTTTGCAGCAGCATCTTTTACATCCTGGCCAACTTCTTTCGCTCCGGCCTTGATGTCTTTTCCTGCTTTATTAAGGTCTTCTTTCGTTTTCTGAGCAGCTTCGTCTATTTTGTTTCCGGCTGCATCTACTTTGGCTTTTACATCTTCCTTCGCCTTGTCTACTTTAGCGGTATCTACGTGAGGAGATGTTTCAGAAACGGTAGTTGTAGTGGTCGTTACCGATCCGTCAGTTCCTTCAACCTGTTCTGTTTTTGTTGTAGATTTTGTGCATGATACAGCAAATAGTGCGATGGCAGCTGCTGCTAAGATTTGTTTTTTCATATTGTATATTTTTTTAAAAGGTTTTTAATATTTGGTGAATTTTATTCTGTCTTCGCTCCATTGGTTGGCGGAGTGTCTGATGTTTTCTGTTTTTTCTCTGCATCCGTCTTCTTCTTTTCTTCTTCCAGTTTCTTTTTGTTCTCTTTTTCGAGCTCTTCTTTCAGCTTCTGTTCTTCTTTCTGAAGTTTTTCAGCCTGTTTTATAGAATCCTGGTATTTCTGTGATGACATTCTGATCTGGCGAACAATATCTACCGATGTCGCGCCTGCTGAAAATGAATCGACAGCAGCGGTATCATAATGAATTTTTACCTGCTCATCTGCTGCAAAACCCGGTGTTTCTTTCTTTGAACAGGCCGACAGCAAAAGCAGTATCACAAAAACCGCAGAGAGTAAATTTTTCATGGAACTAATTTAGCAGAAATTCTGCAATTACAGGATAGTGATCCGATAATTTTACAGAGTGGTCCACCTTATAGCTTAGAGGAACAATAGACTTTGAAGTAAAGATATAGTCAATTCTAAGAGGCACTTTATAATCATGAAAACTGGTTGACGCCCCGTTTCCTACCGTAAGAAATGCATCCTGAAGGTCTTTACCCAAGTTATAATATTCATAAGAATTGGGAACCGAGTTGAAATCTCCAGCCAGAATCACCGGATAAGGTGAAAAATCGATTACTTTACGGATTTTTCTGATCTGATCTTCATGGGCCTTAAAAGTAGGTGTCATATGAGAAATAAGGTTTGCTATCTTCCCGCCTTCTTTGGCAAAACCATCAAATTTAAGCATGGATTTGTGCAGTCTGAAAGGCTCCAGATATACATTCACCACTCTTATGATTTTTCCGTTGATATCTACATCAGCATAGAAAGAGTTTCCTCTTGCACTTTCTTCAATCAGCTTCTCCTGTCTTACAATTTTGTGTTTGGTCTTCAGAATCACTGAAGGATACTTTACCATATCCTTTCTGATAGCCCTGTTGGTGTCTTTTTCCTGAACCAGAATAATATCTGCATCCTGATCAGCGATGTATTTTTTCACTTTATCCCAACCGAAATCACCATATTTTACATTAAATGTAATGACTTTAATATCTCTGATAGACTTAAAACTTTCTGTTTTTGGGGAGAAATTAACCCATCGTCTTACAGGGTTATAAAAAAGAAATGTTCCTAATAAAAATGCTATGGCTATTTTCTTGCGTTTAACAATCCAAACCAATGTAAGCAGAACATATACGATAATCAGATAAGGGAAACCAAGCGAAAGAAGGTTTAGAGAGCCTAAAAAGTTAGGCGGAATCCATGCGTTACCCAGTGTGCATAAGAGCAACACGGCAACAACAATGTGAATAAATAGTAATAACTGGCTCGGCTTCATGAAATAACGGACTAGGGTACGATTCTCTTCATCAAAAACCCTACCAAGCACGAAAGCTTTAACTAATTTTATGATTATTAATGATTTAGTGAAAATTTTCCTATGACAGGATAATGGTCTGAAAGCTTTACAGTTCGGTCCACAGTATAGCTTACAGGCAGTATTGTTTTTGAGGTAAAAATATAATCAATTCTTATGGGAAATTTGTAATCATGGAAGCTGGTTGCGCTCCCTTTTCCGGCTTTCACAAAGGCATCTTCAAGGCCGTCAGACAAGTGATAATATTCGTAAGAATTGGGAACAGAATTAAAGTCTCCGGCAAGAATAACAGGATATGGTGATTGTTCAATGCTTTCTTTGATAATCCTTACCTGATCCTGGTGCTTTTTAAAAACAGGGATCAGTCTTTTAACGATATTCTTCATCTTCCTTTCATCCTCTTCTTTGAGACCATCCATTTTGATCATCCCCTTTTCAAATTTAAAAGGCTCCAGATACACATTGATAAACCGGTATATTTTTCCTTTAATTTCAATATCTGTCTGATCAGCATATACATTATTACTTTCATAGTCACCTTTGATCAGTTCTTTTGAACTCACAATTTTGTGTTTCGAAAAAGTAGCAAGCATTCCTTTCTGACCGCTTTCCTCCATTCCTTTGACTGAAATTTTGTCTCCTGATTCCTGCAGCATAATTACGTCGGCATCTGACCTGTTCAGATATTCCTTAACGGCATCAGCACCCAACAAACCGGCTTTAACATTAAAGGAAAGCACTTTCAGATCTGCTTTTTCTTTTTTGTCGGAAGTGAAATTGATCCATCTCTGTACCGGAACCATAAAGATCAATCCAGCCAGCATAAAGACAAAAGTTCTCTTTTTCCAGCTGAAAAGCCAGAAAATAGTGAATATTACATAAAGTATAACCAGCACAGGAAACCCTAAAGAAAGCAGATTGAACCACGGAAATATCTTAGGCGGAACATACGCGTTCATTAAAGTACCCAGCAGCAGGAATAAAATACCCAGATGCAGGATCAGTATGATAAGACGGAAAACTTTCACAGAATTTTTCTAATTGAATCTATACAGATGTTTTTTCCATATCCTTGCCAGAATCCAGCCAACCAGTGCGCCTCCCACGTGTGCCAGGTGAGCAATACCGCCTCCGTTTCCGGAAACACCAAGGTATATAGAGACTACAATAACGATAGGCATCAGATATTTAACCTTTATCGGGATCGGAATAAACATCATCATGATCTTGGAATCGGGATAAAGAGTAGCAAATGCTGCTACCACTCCGAAGATTGCTCCTGAAGCACCGACCATTGGTGTGGCCACAATCGCCTTAAAACTTTCCAGCAATTCTTTTTGCTTAAGCACTGATGCTACATCCCCACTAAATCCTACACTTGCCCCGGACAGATAAGCATTCACATTGAATCCAAGCTGTTGCAATTCACTCGTCAGCTGCTGAGCTTCAACAAAATTCCATAAGTTAAAAAGGAAAAATGCACCCAGTCCACTTAAGAAATAGAGGATTAAGTATTTCTTTTCCCCCAACGCCTGTTCCAGAATGGGTCCGAAACTATACAGTGTCAGCATATTAAACAAAATATGCATAATACTTCCATGCATAAACATATGCGTGATGATCTGCCATGAATGGAAAAACGGAGAAAAAGGATAGAAGCCGGCAAGATAACCGATGACCTGATTTCCGAGAAAATAAGTCCCAATAAATACGATCACATTGATAATGATAATATTCCTTGTGATGGGCGGTATATTGTTAAACATTTTTTAAAATTTGTTTTTAAAATCATTAAATGGAACTTCATAAAAACATCTTTTGCCATCCGGTAAAAATTCCGGGAAGCCTAAAGCTGTAAAATCTTTGATAACCTGTTCCGCATCTTTCTTATAAATAAAATCGAACCTTGATTTTGAATGCATTTTGTTCCACTGGTTGAGATAAAACTGCATAAATTCCTCCTCAGTCTTATATTCCAGGATCTCAAAAAGGTTCTCCAGGAACTTCATAGCCTGGGTTTCTTTCAGTCCTTCGGGAAGTGCATCTATTCTCAGCACGCTTTCATGTGCAATTTTCATGTCAAACCCGAGTTCCGGAAGAAATTTTTTGAAAGAATTGTATTTACTCTTCTCAATTTCGTTCATATGATACTCCAGAGAAAACAGCAAAGCATGGCTGTTGGGGTTCACATTGATATTGTTTTTCCTTGATGATTTATTGTTTTCGGAAACAACCAGTCTGTGCATTCTTCCAAGATCCAGCATCAGGGTAACATCCCCTTTGTTGAACAGCCAGTATCCGTTCGGCAACCTCATCAGGTCTTCATCGAAATCTTCGTCTTCAAATAAATTGATCTTCGAAGGTTCTGCTGTCATATTCTGATGGTACATTTCCGTAAGGTTCTGGATTTCTTCTGGACGTACATTTCTCTCTTCAATAAAGGGGTTGTAGTCTTTGTCTACAATAATTTCCGGCATCTTGATCACGCCGCCACCACTGTTTCCTTTGCTTGGAAAAGGCTTATTCATCATCGCGTCCATTTCCGGATCTTTATCAAAATCCAGGCTTGGAGAAACGTTATAAATTCCCAGCGATCTTTTGATGGTAGAACGAAGAAGGGCAAAAATAAGGTGTTCGTCTTCAAATTTCACCTCTGTCTTCTGTGGATGAATATTTACATCGATCTTTTCCGGGTCCATTTCCAGATACAGGAAAAATGTAGGAACATATCCAGGTAGAAGCAATCCTTCAAAAGCTTCCTGAACCGCCTTATTAAAATACGGACTTCTGAAATACCTTCCGTTAACGAAAAGAAACTGTTCCCCTCTCGATTTTTTAGCACCTTCAGGTTTGGCCACAAACCCGTGAAGTTTACACCAGATAATATCTTCTTTGATAGGAATCAGCTGTGGCTGCAGTTTACGTCCGAAAACATCTACAATACGCTGCATCTGACTTCCTTTTCTCAGTCTGAAAACGGCCTCATCATCATGAAAAAGGGAAAACTCCAGATTTTCATGAGCTAAAGCAACACGCTGGAATTCATCGATGACATGTCTGAATTCAACATTATTATTTTTAAGGAATTTTCTTCTGGCCGGAACGTTGTAAAACAGGTTTTTCACCAGAAAATTAGATCCGTCTGCAGTTTGTATCGGGTCCTGAAACTGGAACACCCCACCTTCAATGTAGATATTGGTTCCAATCTTCGCATCATTCTGCTTCGTTCTCAGTTCAACCTGGGAAACCGCAGCGATAGAAGCCAGTGCCTCACCTCTGAATCCTTTGGTAGAAATCTTAAAGATGTCTTCCGTTCCTTTGATTTTTGACGTAGCATGTCTTTCAAACGCCATCCGGGCATCGGTCTCAGACATTCCTTTGCCGTCGTCCACCACCTGGATCAGGTTTTTTCCCGCATCCCTGATAATCAATTCTATCTTGGACGCTTCCGCATCAATAGCATTCTCCAAAAGTTCTTTCACAATGGATGCAGGTCTCTGCACCACTTCTCCTGCCGCAATTTGGTTAGCTACATGATCCGGTAAAAGCTGAATAATATCTGACATAAAACGTTTAATCAACTTACAAAAATAGTCAATGGAAACGGGAATTAAAACAATAAAACCGTGAATTAAAATTTAATTATCAACATTTTAATCACAATTTGCTGTCCGGTTCCATTTTTATCCCTGATGGAGGAAAAAAATATTGAAAGGAGGATGTTCTTTTTTTTAACGCAAAGATTCATTTAGATAGCGCTTAATTTTGAGCAAAGCAAAGAGTTCAACTACGTCGATGATGAAGCTGCCGGATACCACCGCTTAATCGAATCAATGAAATTGATTCCCTTCTTTGCTCTCCTTAATACTGTACGGTATTAGAATCGAACTTTGCGTCAAATAAACAGGCTTTAAAAAAACGCACGTTAACCGAAGAAGAACACCCCTTCTCTACCATCGAAAAGGGGTGCTTCACAGCTAGTTTACACAAAAATAATACTGATATTTACTTTATTTCTTTAGGGCTCATTCGTCAAAAACAAGCGTTCTTTTTTCTTTTCTTTTTGGAATTCCGTGTATTTTATCATACAGAGAAGCCAACATATTCGGTTTTTTATAAATCCTGCTATAACGGTATCTGGTATTAAAGTGTCTGATATGAATTTTATAAGCATCATACCCGATCACAATCAAAAGACACAAACTGATCACATAAAATACCCTGAATTCAAGATAATAGTACGTCAATCCCGAGAATACTGCTCCTAAAACATAGGCCGCCATAATACTCGTCAGTAGTTTTGCTCTTGCCATCAACTCGCCGCTCTTTCTATATTTCTTTTTCGTAAACATGGAAAGCAAAATTCCAAGGTCGGTGGTAGTACCTGTAAGGTGGGTTGTTTTCACCGAGAAGTTGGAGATACTCGCGGTAAGCCCGTTCTGAAGCCCCGTTGCAAATAGCATCAGTGCTACCAGATATTCTGTTTCTTCCAGTGTTTTCTGATAATAAAACTGTCCGTATATCCCGACAAACAATAAACATATGATTTCCAGCACAATCGGCATAGAGTGTGCAAAATATTTACTCTTTTTATTGAAGTTGATCACGATGAAGTTTGACACAAAGCTTCCGAAGAAGAACAGGAAGATCCATGCTCCTACGACGGCCACCTGTGACCAGTTTCCTTTACTGATTTCTGCCGCCAAT
This sequence comes from Chryseobacterium sp. OV279, assembly GCF_900128945.1. Lineage (GTDB taxonomy): Bacteria > Bacteroidota > Bacteroidia > Flavobacteriales > Weeksellaceae > Chryseobacterium. The sequence goes on from NZ_FQUD01000004.1 coordinate 65,275, forward strand.
ATGGCGTAGTGTCCTGTTACGTTGGACGTAAAAGAGAGGAAAATTAACAGAGAGGCAATATTTATAGTACCTGCAGTAAATGCAGTCAGCGTCCCCAATCTGATATTGTCTCCCAACGTTCGGCTGTTACTATAATTTCTTAACATTTTTTTATTCTTTTATGATGTTGATGTATTCTGTTAGGCTTCTACAAAGATCTCAGCCAGTCTTCCTCTTTCCGGAAGTCGCTCAGGCATTTCCACTTTGATTTCCTGAACCTTCAGATCTTTGCATTTTTTGATGTAAGGGGCAATATCAAATTTTCCTTTGCCCTTACTTTTAATGGATGGCGAATAGTAAGCTTCTTCTATATGCTCTGCTTTCACGTAATTGTTGAAAGTTCTCTGAAAGCTTCCTGTGAAAATATCGCAGATGATCTTATTAACCAGGTGAGGATATTTGTTTCTGATGATTCCGTAAGCATCACAGAACTCCTGAGATCGGATCTTATTGAAAATGGTATTTTTCGTATTGAAAAGAAGATCTCTGATAGAATCTCCGGCTTCATATCCTGAAACCAAAAGAATGTTATACTGATTCTGGTCTTCCGAAGCTTCTTTCTCTTTCAGTACTTTTTTTAATATATTCAGTGACTCAAGAGAGAAATCCGTGGCGATTAAAATTGTTTTGGTCATATCTTTTAGATTTAGGTTTGTTGTCATATTTTGATGATACAAAACTAAAGCGGCAAGATTAGAAGCCCTTTGGAATGGAATTAAAATGTGATTAAAGAGATTAAAATGAGATTAGAATATTGTTAATGGCCGTTAACATTAGGGAAAGGGAAAGACATCAGATGTCAGATTTCAGACATGAGACTTTAAGCGTAAGACTGAGATTAAGAAGGTGAATAGTGAATTTTGCTTCGTAAGTGAATGGTGAAGTTAGTTGTAAGAACCAAGAATCAAGATGCCAGACGTCAGATAGATATGAACTCAATAACCAGCAACAAGCAACAAGCAACACCCTCAAACCCTAAAACGCTCCGACTCTCAAACTCTCTAACCAGCACCTTAACTCTCCGGTCTTGTACTGTAGAAATTAGGAAAACGCATCTGTACTGTGGTTCCCTGGTTTTCGTGAGAACTTACGATCAGTTCACCCTGGTGCATCCGTACAATGTTTCTTGCCAGTGGAAGCCCGATTCCGTAGCCTTCGTAGTTTTTGGTATTGGAAGCTCTGAAAAATGGATCGTAAATTTTGTTCATCTCCACCTCCGGAATTCCGATCCCGAAATCTTTTACAATGATATAAACATCGGTATCTGAGGCGCCCAGTGAAACTTTCACCTGCTGGAAATTAGAATATTTACAGCCGTTGTTAATGATATTGGCTACCGCAAGATGCAGCAGTTGCTCATTACCCTGAACTTTTAGTTTTTTAGGATTATCCGGAAGCATACTGATATCCAGGTAGATATTATTTCTGGAATCGATCTTTCTGAGTGTTTCGATCACATCCCAAAGCAGCTGATCGATTCTTACCTTGTCCATTTTCTGGATCTTCCCGTCGAAACCTGTTTGAGCGATCATCAGTAAGGCTTTGATCTTTTTATCCAGCTTTTCAGCTTCGTCGAGAATGATTTCTAAGGTATCCTTATATTCATCTGCCGTCCTGTTGATCGAAAGAGCCACATCCGCTTCACCCATAATCGATGTCAGAGGTGTTCTCAGCTCATGAGATACGTTTCCGATCAGGTGATTCTGGGTTTCAAATGAAGTTTCGATACGGTTCAGCATTCCGTTGAACGTATCTACCAGCTCATTCAGTTCTTTATTGTCAGGCTGAGCTTCCAATCTAAGGTGAAGGTTCTCGGAACTGATCTCTTTTACCTTACCGGTAATTTTAAGAATCGGTCTGAATAAAGTTTTAGACAGATAAAAAGAAAAGATCATACTGAAGAACAGAGAAAGTACAATACAGGTGATCAGTGTTCTTTTTAAAAACCCAAGATAATAGATTACGTAATGGTTTTTGGCAGAAGCGATGGCGATATAATCTTTATCATCATATTTAAAGGTCTGCCCGATATAGTAGAATTCTTTATCATTATAATTGGACTCCCCTTTTCTGACAATACTTTTGAAAAAATAATCCGGAATATGAACTTCCTGTGAAATCTTTTTGAAATTGGAATCTGTGGGAACCGCGAAAACATAATCCCTTTCCATCGGAAGTTCCTCATCATTCAGACTGTTGAGGATATAGTTTTCGGGAAGATCAAGGTGGTCTTTGCTTTTCTCAATCTGAACAATCGTCGTTGTACGGATCTTAAGCAGTTCATAAAACCTCTGATGGGAAAAGTTGACAATCGAAAAATAAACCAACCCACTGAAAAGCAGAATGATGGCCGTAAATACCAGCATTAGAAGCACCATCGTTTTGGTCTGATTTGTAACAACTTTATTAAACATCCATTAAGATTTTTTCAGTACATATCCCATTCCTATCACGGTATGAATCAATTTATTATCATCGTGACTGTCCAGTTTTTTTCTTAAATAATTCACGTAAACATCTACCACATTGGTTCCCAGCTCATAATTAACGCCCCAAACCGCATCCAGAATCTCAGCTCTGGAAATTACTTTTTCAGGATTATTCAGGAAATACAGCAGAAGTTTATATTCTGTAGATGTCAGTGAAATCTCATCTCCGGCGCGCGTCACTTTCTTCGTATAATCATTAACGATCAGATCTGAAAACTGAAATACGTGCTCATTGTCCGGCTCCGGCTCAGCAATTTCCTGTGGACTTACTCCGTTGCTTCTTCTTAGCAGAGATTTTACCCTCGCCACGAGTTCAATAAATTTAAAAGGCTTGACCAGATAATCATCCCCTCCGCTTTCCAGTCCAAGAACAATATTCTCAGAAGTGCCCAGTGCGGTCAAAAACAAAATCGGAACATGCTGATTGGTTTTCCTGATCTCTTTGCAGACATCCAGACCATTCATTTCCGGCAGCATAATATCCAGAACCACCAGATCGAAATCGTTGGCCTGTACCAGCTGTACACCGGTACGACCGTCAAAAGCCACGGAAATTTCATAGCCGCTTTCCTGAAGTCCTTTCTTTATAAAAGAGACAACGCTGGTTTCGTCTTCGATGAGGATAATCTTTTTCATTGAAATAAGGAATTTCACAAAAATAGGGAAAAAGAGTGAATATGAGGAATCAGCTTCACTTGCGGGAGAAAAATTTCAATAACAATTTTCAGTGAATTGATCCGGGAGTTGACCAAAGCTATATAGAATAATATTAACTTTGCTCTTCAACTCTCTCATGAAGGAACATAATTTAGGTTAAATTGCAAACACTATGAATGATTTTTTAATAGGTATCGGTAAAAGATTGAAGGATATCAGAAAAAAGAATAATTTAACCATCAACGAACTGGCTTCCAAAGCCAATGTAAGCAACGGCCTTGTGTCCAGGATCGAAAACGGAAGAACCATTCCTTCACTTCCTGTCCTGTTGGATATGATCCAGTCTCTGGAGATCGATGCCAGCTATTTCTTTGAAGGCGTGGAAAAAAAATCCAGCGCCAAATTTATTTATCTTCCCAAAGACAGCCAGCAGGTTATCGAAAAAGAAGTGGAAGCGGAAGGATTCAAGTATATGCATATCTTCAGCAAAAGCCTGCATTCTTTAGGTTTTGAAGCCGTATTACTGACAATTGAACCCAATTCCAAAAGGGAAAAAGTGATCACTGATGCCTGGGAATTTAAATATATCCTGAAAGGTGAAGTAAAATATATCATTGATAATGAAGAAATTATCTTAAAAGAAGGCGATTCTCTTTATTTTAACGGAAAATTCCCGCACGTTCCGGTAAGCATCAGCGATGAAAGCTGTATTATGCTTGTTCTTTATTTTTATACTGCCTAAAATTCATTATTTTTAAACCTTATTAACCGTGTCAAGGTTTTGAACCTTGACACGGTTAGCACGTAGAAATGTTTCGTTTTTATGTTCACATTTTCGGTAAGCTGTCTTATTTATTCGGACAAAAAGTTTACAAATAGTAAACTTTCCGGTTTTCTGTTTACCTCTAAAATTAACGTTATGTTAACCCACGGGACTATCCCTGTCTAAAACTCTTATTGAGGAAACATTTCAACAATTAATACCAAACCTTCTATAATAAAGGGATTTAGAGATTAATTATCACTTCATCCTCTATTTTACAAAAGGTAAATACAGTAAAATATAAGTAACAAATTGGCCTGATTTGTTAAACAATACTTAATACAAAATATTTATATATATTAAAATTATTAGCTTGATTTGCAGTGAAAATTTAATATATGTAAAAATGAGGACCCAATTAGAGAAATTACTTACCCTTGCTTTTGTCTGTTTGATCTTTTTTGTGTCAGCGCAGAAGCAGTTAATTATAGGAACTGTTTTTGACGACAGCCAACCCCTTCCCGGCGCGTCGGTCAAAATAAAAGGTTTATCAAAAAATACCGCTACAGATATTGATGGAAAATTCACAGTGAATGATATCAAAGAAGGGCAGTATAATTTACAGATAAGCTACATCGGTTATGAAACAGCAGACCTTACTATAGATGTGAAACCCGGAGAAACCGTAGACTTAGGTGCTGTCAAATTATCCCAACAGAGAAAGAACATTGACGAAGTTGTGGTAACCGGAACTTTAAAAAATACAGAAGCTAGAGCTTTAAACCTTCAGAAAAACGCGGTGAATATTACCAATGTCATCGCATCAGACGGAATCGGAAAGCTTCCGGACAGAAATGCAGCCGAAACCGTTCAGCGTGTTCAGGGCGTTTCCATCGAGAGAGACCAGGGCGAAGGAAGATTTGTTTCCTTAAGAGGACTTCCGCCATTTTGGGCCTCAACAACCATTAATGGTAACAGATTGCCTACTGCAGAGGAAGAAACCACTTCCAGAGCAACCGCATTTGACTTCTTCCCTACCGAACTGATCTCCTATGTTCATGTGAACAAGTCGTTTACCCCTGATATGGAAGCTGACGGAATCGGAGGTGGAGTCAACTTTATCACGAAAACCCCACCCATGAAAACAGAGTTCAAAGCGACCATTGGAAGCGGCTACAATGCAAAAGCTGACAAAGGCGTTTACAATCTTGGGCTTCTTTACGGAGGCAGAACGAAAGATAAAAAATTCGGATACCTTTTCAATGTGGCGCACTTTATCAGAAACTGGTCAACAGATAATTTTGAGGCGAGAAGAAGTGGTGATGAAGGTGTTTTCAGAATGGAGCTCCGCGATTACAATGGGGTCAGAAAAACAACGGGTGTGAATGCAGCTTTTGAATATGTTCTTTCTCCAAAAAACACATTCTATGTAAAAGGAATGTACGGAACCCTTTCAGATGATGAGACGCACTACAAGCACAGAATCAGATTTGATAAATTCAGCTCTGCGAACAATACGGCAAGAGTGGAACTTCAGAACATTCACAACTTACTGATCACCGAACTTACTTCTATATCTTTAGGCGGAGTTCATACTTTAAATAAAGGAAAAATCGACTGGGATCTATCGTATTATGACAACCGTTTTAAGTACGGGAACATTCCTGACAAACAGAACAATTCCTATTATGTGATTAAATACACTCAATCCGGAGTAGGTATTAATCCTGATTATATTTCCAACCACGGAAGCGGACCGAGAGCTTACTGGAAAGCAGATGGCGGAAAATTAGATTATAAAAACCCTGATGCCTTATTTGGGTTTTACAGTGATCCGGGCTTTAAAATGGATGCCTCGCAGATGAAATTTACAGACCTTGAATTCTACAAAGTCTTTGTTGAGGAAAAAGATAAAATCGTCGCTGCGTTCAATCATGAGATCAATGCATCAGATAAGCTGACTTTAAAATACGGATTCAAATACAGAGACAAAGAAAGAAATGCCAGATTCTCCGATATTTTCTATAACTGGAACGGCGGAACAGCTCCTCTTCTGTCTGATTACGCTCCCTACATCACTACACAGGCGAACGGACCAAAATATTTAAGTGAAATGAATACCCATATCGGGAACACTTTCGGGCCGGTGCTTTCTACCACAGGTATGGATCAGTTCTGGATCCAGAACCAGGGAAATCTGAAGATCAACCCTACCGATTCTGAAGCTTTAGAATACAACAAAGCATTGGGAAGAAACTTCGATGTTTTTGAGAAACATGCTGATGCTTACGGAATGGGAACGTATAAACTGAGTGACAAGATCACGATTTTAGGAGGAATCAGATTATCCAATACCAATACAAGAGTAAAAGGATACAATGTCGTTGAGGATGTTCTGACACCGGTTGAGCACACCAAAAAATACCTGGCCGTTCTTCCGATGCTCCACATCAAATATGCTTTGAATGATAAGACCAACCTTCGCTTTGCAGCAACCAGAACCTTTTCAAGACCGAACTTCGGAGATATTACACCTGGCGGAACATACAGTGAAGCTGATAATGAATTCAAAGGTGGAAACCCAAACCTTAACCCAACGTATTCACTGAATTTTGACCTGATGGGAGAATATTATTTCTCCAATGTCGGGATCGTAAGCGGAGGTGTTTTCTATAAATCGATCACGGACCCAATTTTCCAGGATTCTTTCATCGGAAACTACAATGGAATGACGGGTGTACAGTTTACCGCACCGAATAACGGAAATGCAGCATGGCTAGGAGGTGTTGAACTTGGAATCAACAGAAGATTCGACTTTTTACCGGGGTTTCTTCAGTATTTCGGAACACAGCTGAATGCGACGTTCATGACTTCGGAGATGGAAAAACCAAGCGGAAGAAAAGTAGCGCTTCCTTATCAGGCCAAGCAGTTGTATAATGTTCAGGTTTTCTTTGAGAAAAAAGGATTCAATGCAAGACTGGCTTATAATTACAAAGGAAAATATGCCGTAGAATATGCGGAAGACGATATCAATGATTCTTATTACGGGAAATACAGCAGCTTAGATTTCGGAGGATCCTACCAGTTTACAAAACACCTGATGTTGTATGCCGATGTGAACAACATCCTGAACAAACCTTTGATCTATCATTTCGGAAAGAATGAAGACCGTCCTGAACAGGTAGAATATTACGGCGTACGATGTAACCTTGGAATAAAACTGAACTTCTAAACCATCATCAATGGCACAAAGTATCAATAAAAAAACATTAGTAACACTGAAGGCTGCCCTGGCTGCTTTCGGTGTTTACTTCTGCATGTACGGTTTCAGGAAACCTTTTACGGTAGCTTCTTTTGAAGGACTCGCCTATTTCGGGGTTGATTATAAAATCCTGATCATCATTGCTCAGGCGGTGGGGTATTTCATTTCTAAATTCATCGGGATCAAATTTATTTCAGAGCTGAAACCTGAAAAAAGGATCGTCTATTTGCTGGCGTTCATTGGAGTGGCCGAGCTTGCCTTACTGGGGTTTGCAGCTGTTCCCGCTCCTTACAATATCGTCTTCATGTTTATCAATGGGATTCCGTTGGGAATGATCTGGGGAATTGTATTCTCTTATATTGAAGGCCGGAAAACGACAGAAATAATCGGACTTTTCCTCTGCACAAGCTTTGTGGTTTCTTCAGGATTTACAAAATCGGTCGGGAAGTCTATCATGGATACTTTCCCTGTTTCAGAATTCTGGATGCCGTTCTGCACCGGATTAGTTTTCATCATTCCCCTGATTATTTTCGCTCTTCTTTTAGAGAGAATTCCAAAACCTACGGAAGAAGATGTTTTGCTTAAAAACAAAAGACAGCCTTTGGACCGTGCAGAAAGAAAGGCATTGATCCGCAGGTTTTTCATTCCGATTGTGTGCATTATTTTTCTGTATGTCTGTTTAACGGTTTTAAGGGATTTCAGGGATAATTTCAACCGCGAGATCTGGGATGGTCTGCATTTTAGCTTTGACAGCTCCATTTTCACCCTCACGGAAATTCCGATTGCGATCATGGTGCTTCTCATCTTAAGCTTTATGGTCAAGGTGAAAAACAATAAAAAAGCTTTTGCCTACTATCATTACATCCTTTTTGGAGGCATTCTTACCGTAGGATTATCAACGTATCTGTTTCAGAATGCTGCATTATCTCCTTTTCTGTGGATGGTGATCTCAGGTTTTGGTATGTATATCTGCTATATTCCTTTCAACGGAATTTATTTTGACCGGATGATCGCCGCTTTTGACATCAAAGGAAATGTAGGATTTCTGATTTATACCGTGGACTCTTTCGGTTACCTCGGAAGTGTCCTGATCCTGCTGTACAAGAACTTCGGTTCTGCGCAGACTTCGTGGCTTAATTTTTATATTCATCTGAATTATATCATTACAGCCGCCGTTCTAGTTCTTTCGGTTACTGCTTTTTTAGCTTTCAAAAAAAAGGCAAAACCGAATTCAAATTCTAATCAATTCATCAATTTCGATCCGTCGAAGTTTTATAAATTAAAATAACAATGACAGCAAAATTTGATTTAATCGTTGTGGGAGGAGGAATTCTGGGAACATTCCACGCCTATCATGCTCTAAAAAGAGGTCTTAAGGTCGCTATACTGGAAAGGAATTCCGTTCCTCAGGGCGCAACGGTGAGAAATTTCGGACAGGTAGTTCCCTCCGGAATGGATCTTACATGGCAGAACTACGGAAGAGAAAGTCTGGCCATCTATAACGAACTTCACGCTCAGGCAGATCTTACCATAAGAAAAAACGGTTCCGTTTATATCGCTTCAAATGATGAGGAAATTCAGCTGATTGAAGAGCTGCATGAAATCAACAGAAATAATGATTACGAATCCGTTCTGTTATCTAAAAACGACTGTATCAAGAAATTTGACGGTCTCCGTTCGGATTACTGCAAAGGAGGACTTTTTTTCCCGCAGGAACTTTCGGTAGACTCTGCTGATATGATCGTCAAGCTTCACAAACTGTTGCAGGAAAAACTGGGACTTCAGATCTTCTACAATACCACAGTTATTGAAACGGGTGAAAACGGGAAGAACTGCGTCGCCATAAGTGCAGACGGAACAGAATTTACAGCATCGAAAATCATGATCTGCGGAGGTCATGAGTTTAAAACATTATACCCTAAAGTATTCGATGAAAGTGATTTAGAAGTGAGTAAGCTACAGATGCTTCAGACAAAACCACAGGGCATTTATTCGCTTCCGGGAAATATTCTGACCGGGCTTTCCATCAGAAGATATGAATCGTTCAGTGAATGTGCGTCTTTTGAGAAAATCAAGGCATCAGAAGATCCCAAATCTTTTGAAAAAAAGTACGGGGTTCATATTTTATTCAAGCAGGCACTTGACGGATCTATTATTCTGGGCGACTCCCACGAATATGCAGATGCTAAAAATGCCGATGATCTTGGCTACGATCTGAATATGGAAATCGATGAATTCATGATTCACGAAGCCAAAAAAATTATAGACCTTCCTACCTATGAAATTCAGAGGAGATGGTTCGGGATCTATTCCCAGTGCAAGACAAAAGATATTTTTGAACACAATCCTTCCCCGAATATCTACATCGTAACTGGGATCGGAGGCAAAGGAATGACGGGAAGCGGAGGCTTTTCCAAATTTAATATAGATAAAATTTACGCATAAATTTCAATGAAGAATATAGAATTACTGGTTCTGGATATGGCCGGAACAACGATTGACGAAGACAATGTAGTGTACAAAACTTTAACGCAGTCTGTGAATAATCATGGCTATCACGTGACTTTAGAAAAGGTGCTTTCAAGCTGTGCCGGAATGGAAAAGCTGGAAGCCATCACCAGTTTGCTGAAGGAAATCGGGGGCAATGAAGAAGATGCTTTCGTTATTTTCCAAAACTTTTCGGAACAGTTAAAAGAAGCTTACCAAAAACTGGAAGTAAAGCCCATTAACGGCACCGAAAACTTTCTTTTAAAGATGAAAGCTCAGCATAAAAAAGTGGTTCTCAACACCGGTTATACTTCCGAGATTGCCCACCAGCTTTTAGATAAATTACAATGGAAGGAAAATATCCATTTCGATGCGTTGATCACCGCTGACGATGTTTCAGAAAGCCGACCGAGCCCCGATATGATCAATCTTGCGATGAAAAAATTCAATATCACTGAGCCGGAAAAGGTTTTAAAAGCAGGTGACTCTGTGATCGATATTGAAGAAGGGAAGAATGCAGGCTGCGGACTGACGATTGCCGTTCTTTCGGGAGCACAAAGCAGGACAGAGCTGGAAAAGGCACATCCTGATTATATTTTTAATACAATTTCTGAGGCTGAAGATATACTTTAACTCTTCTTTCAAATTATACTTACTTTTTTCAGCCTCAATTTTTTAGATTTAAACACTAATGGCACTAATATTTTTCACAAATAACACCACTTTATGATTCGTGGAAATTCGTGAAGGTATTTGTGCTGTTTGTGTTTAAAAAACCTTAAACATTTAGTTATCAATTTCTTAACTTTAAGTTTACACATGTTTACAAATAGTAAATTAATTTTACAATAGTTAAAAATAAAATTACTATTTGTAAACATTTCTTTTTCAAAACCCTTTATCCCCATGAAAACAAAACTATTCTCAATGGCCGTCCTTATGAGCTGTTTCTTTGAAGCTCAGACCAAGAAAGTTCTATTTATCGGTATCGACGGATGTCGTGCAGATGTGATGATGTCCAGCAACATTCCGAACATCCAAAACCTTGTCAATCAATCCATTTACTCCCTTGACGGTCTGTGCGCCGCCACGACATGGAGCGGAAACGGTTGGAGCACCATGCTTACCGGTGTATGGCACACGAAACACAATGTTCAGGACAACAATTTCACGAGCCCGAACTACGTGAACTACCCTGACTTTTTAACAAGAGCAGAAACTTTTAATCCCAACTTAAGAACGATGTCGCTGGTTAACTGGGCACCACTTAATGACAAGATTGTAAAGACCGCTGATGTAAAAAGCAATCTTGGATCTGACCTTGCTGTGAAAAATGCCGCAGTCAGTGCCATGCAAAATGACAATCCGGATATTCTTTTTGTAGATTTTGACGATGTGGATCACGCCGGACATTCTTACGGATTTGCAGGTACGGTTCCTCAGTATGTGTCTTCAATTCAGACTACGGATGCCTATATCGGAGAGATTGTGAGTGCGATGAAGAGCAGACCAACTTATAACAATGAAGACTGGCTGGTGGTTTTAACAACCGATCACGGGGCCATCCAAAGTTCTCACGGTGGCGGAAACCTTTCTGAGCGTAATATCTTTACTATCTATTCCAATCCGGGATTTACGCCTCAGCAGATCAGTAAAACCATTCTGGAATCCAATAAAACGTTTAATCAGCTTAGCTTTCCGGCAGGCACGTATGCAAAGCCTTCTAATCAGACTCCGCTTAATTTCGGGGCCAGTCAGGATTTTACCGTTGAGTTTTGGGTAAAACCGAATGCAGCCTATTCAAGCGATCCGGTGATGATAAGTAATAAAAACTGGGCGAACGGAAGAAATAAAGGCTTTGTGATCTCCGGAAGCTCGGGACAAAATTTCAAAATGAATATCGGTGACGGAACGAACAGAATTGACCTGACCGGTGGAAAAGTAGAAACCGGGAAATGGAAACATATTGCCGTAAGTTTCGACAGAGACGGTCTTGTAACATTGTACGAAGACGGTGTTTCGGTGACTTTTGCTAAAATGAATACGATTGGAAATATAGATTCCGGGCTGCCATTTACGATCAATCAGGACGGAACGAATGTCTACGGTGAAAATCTTGCTGCTTCTTATAAAGATATCAGAGTCTGGAAATCTGCTCTTCCGAATGATGTGATCGTTAACTGGGCGAACCAGGATATTACTTCTTCGCATCCTTATTATGCGCAGTTACTGGCAGACTGGAAATGCAACGGAACATCAGGAAACACACTGACCGATTCAAGCCCGAATGCCAACAATCTTGCCGTAACAGGATCTCCGGCGTATGCTGCAGGGACTACCAACGTATTTAAAATCTATGATTATACCTCAACAACGAGAGAAACTGATCATTTCCCTACGGTTCTGAACTGGATGTGTATTCCGGTACAGTCATCATGGGGAATCGATGGGGTGAACCGTATTCCGGTATGCTCCAACGGAGCTTTGGCCGTAAAGGATACCAAAACAAAAACGGATGATTTCAGACTTTATCCGAATCCTGCTTCAGAAAGCATCAGCATCCAGTATCAGTCTGATGATAAGGAAATTAAAGCAGAAATTATTGATGCTAAGGGAGCACTTATTTCAACGACCTCTCTAAAATCATCCAACGGATCTTATAACGAAAAAATAAGCATTCAGGGTCTTCCCGCAGGAATGTATTTTATGAAAATGAACGGAAGTAAAAAGTCACTGACGAAGACTTTCATTAAGAAATAAGAGAAGTTGGGAAGCTTGAAGCTCGAAGATGGAAGTTATCTTAGCCTAAAGCCAAAATTGCAGTGGGTTTTAATCACTTTTTATGGAAACTGTTGAGATGAATGCCTAACAGCAACTTCCATCCTCCCTCTTCTAGCTTCCTAACTCTACCAACGCATTAGATTTAATTTTTTTGATATTAGAACAAGGATTTTCATGTCCGGGTTCTAATATCTTTTTTTTGCTTAATCATTGAATGTCAATAGCATTTGGGTGTCACAACGGTCATAGGCTGAATCTGAAATGGGCATATGTTTGAAGCCCAGCTTTTCGTAGAGTTTTATCGCAGGAACCAGCACGGAATTCGTTTCCAGGAAAATACTTTCTGCTTTCAGTTCTCTTGCTTTATCCACTAAAGCCTGTCCTACCAGATAGCCTATTTTCTTCCCCTGTGCTTTAGGGCTTACTGCCATCTTTGACAGTTCAAATCTAAGCGGCTCATCAGACATTTTAACCAGTGCACAGGTTCCTACCGCTTCATGATCCAAAATTGCAAAGACAATATGCCCTCCTTTATCTATAATCTGTTCTTCGGGATTGTCCAGCAGTTTATAGTCGCCGGCTTCCATGGTAAAGAATGTTTTGATCCACTCTTCATTTAATGTTTTAAAAGCTTCTTTGTATTGGGGTTCGTAGTTGATAATGGTTACTTCATTATTCATTTCATTCATCGCTATAGGGTTTAATTGATCGTATTATTTATATTTTCAGATTTCTCAGATGACACAGATTTTAAAACTTTTGTGACTTTTGTGGTTGATATTTTTTTTAACCACTGATTTCACAGATTTGCACAGATCATAATGTATATTTTTAAATAAAAATCTTTGATTTTTTTCTAAACTTTAGTGCTCTTTTATCCTCAATGCATTAAACTTAAAACAACTAAAGTATTTAAAAGCTTTTGTGACTTTTGTGGTTAATAATTTTTCAACCACGGATTTCACAGATGATAACGTATATTTTTTTGAAACATTAAGATCAGTGAAGGAAGTAAGAAGAGTTAAGAGAAAATCTAAAGATTTTTTAAGCTGCAATCCTTAAAGCGAAGCTATCTTAATGATCTTAAAACCTTAATTCCACTTAATGGTTCAACAATAAAAATCTCTTATTTTTTTAAATCTTATGTGTTCTTTTTATCCTCAATGCATTGAACTTAAAAACAACTAAAGTGTTTAAAAACTTTTGTGACTTTTGTGGTTGATCATGATCGGATAACCGGAAATTAAATTCTTTTCTTCACCATTTTGGCTAATTTCTCCAGATCGCTCTCCACTCTATCTGTCCATTCCAGAGCGTAATTCAGACGCATACAGTTCTGGTACTGGTTGTACTGCGAAAACATCCTTCCCGGCGCAAAATTGATTTTCTGACTCATGGCTTCATCAAATAAATCTTCCGTACAGATCTTTTTATCCAGTTCCAGCCACAGCATAAAGCCTCCTTTAGGTTCTGATATTTTGGTGTTATCGGGAAAATATTCTGTCACCGACTTCTGGATCTGAAGATAATTCGCGTATAATTTTTTTCTGAATGTTCTCAAATGATGATCATACCTTCCGTGCTCGAGAAAATCTGCAATCACATCCGGATAGATGGACGGGCTGCAAACCGTCTGCACCAGCTTCTGCCGGATCACCTGTTCTTTAAATTTCCCAGGAGCTACCCATCCCACGCGATAACCCGGCGCAAGCGTCTTGGAAACCGATCCTATCCACATCACCAATCCGGCTTCATCATAGAATTTACAGGGTTTCGGTCTTTCTGCTCCAAAATACAGGTTCCCGTAAATATCGTCTTCAATCAGCGGAACATTATATTTCGTGATCAGCTTTACCAGCTCTTTTTTATTGTCATCAGGCATCTGAAAGCCTAACGGATTATTAAAATTAGTCACAAAACAGCATGCCGAAAGCGTAGGAATCACTTTTTTCAGCGCCTCCAGATCCACTCCGTAAATAGGATGGGTAGGAATTTCCACCACCTTCAGTCCCAACTGCTGAATCGCCTGAAGAACCCCGAAATACACCGGACTTTCCACAGCTACGGAATCTCCCGGCTTCGTTACCGCCATCAGGCAGGTGTACACCGCATTCATCGCTCCGGAGGTGATCACCAGGTCATCTTCCGAGATCTTCCCTTCCAGTACCAAAGCCCACTTGGCCGATTCTCTGCGCAGATATTCATTTCCCTGCACCGGTTCGTAATCTGTTCCGCTGTCAGTCTTTCTGTTAATGACATTGATCATCGATTTCTTCAGCTTGGCCAAAGGAAGAAAGCTTTTTCCCGGAATACCCAAAGCGAACTGGGTAACATCATCGGATCCATCAATGGTTCCGAACACTTTATCAATAAGAACCTCAGCGGTATTTTCTCTTTCCGCTACTTTCATAGGGGCCACAGACGGCAACGCCAGTTTTCGTTGGGAACTCTGGCTCACAAAATAGCCGTATTTAGGACGTGATTCTACCAGCGAACGGCTTTCCAGTTCCATATAAGCCTGTTTTACGGTATTCAGGCTGACATTATACAGTTTTTGAGCACTTCTGAGCGAGGGCAGTCTGTCGCCGAACTGCAGGGTATCACTTTTGATCTGCTCCGTGACAGATTTTGCTATTTTTAGGTAGAGAACGTCTTTGGACATGTAATCTGGGTTTTATAGTAAATGTACAAATTTCCTCCGGGGTTATCCAATGTTCAGCCAGCCTACCATTCTGCTGATGCTGCTTTTCAGCTGTTCGGGATTTCGGAAATTGGCAGTATTATTTTTTCTGAAATAACTTTCTGCGTGTTGGTTAAAATTTCTTTTCTCAGCATCGGAAAGACGGTCTTCATAGATCTTAAAAGCAATCTCTCCTTTTTCACTGATCACCAGACTGGCAAACGCCACCACTTCACTCTTCTTCTTAACCAAAAGAAAAGGAACACCGAAATTCTGATTCAGTTGTCTGAGGGTCTGGGTCTGTAGAAAAAGATTTTTCAGGGCCGGCATATCTGAAATATAAACTTCAGCATAAACAGGCTGATCGTGGGTTGGTTTTAAGGTTTCCATACTATTCTGCTTTACTTCAACAAAATTATGGCGTATTTAAGTTTAGACACAGATACAGAAGTTACTATTATTCTGGGTACAGATTATAAAAGAGGTAAGAAGGAAAAAGGAAGAGAAAATTTATTGGTGCTACGCTATCCTTGTCAAGGTTTAAAACCTTGACAAGGATTCACAAAAACTAAAGTGTTTAAAAACTTTTGTGCGTTTTATGGTTGTGTATTTTTTAAACCACAGATTGCGCAGATTTTCACAGATGATTGCGGATCGTTTTTGAAACATTAAGATCAGTGAAGGAGGTAAGAATAGTTAAGGGAAAATCTAAAGATTTTTTTAGTTGTAATCCTTAAAGCTAAGCGCACTTAATGATCTTAAAAACTTAATTCCACTTAATGGTTCAAGTTTTATCCATAAAAATCTCTGATTTTTTTTAAACTTAGGTGTACTTCTTATTCTCAATACTTTACACTTAAAAAAAACTAACGTGTTTAAAAACTTTTGTCTCTTTTGTGGTTGATTTTCTTGTCAAATTCCGGATCGCTTTTTCTGGTTTTATTTTCAGTCCCGGAAGATTCTTTTTTCTTTGAAGATGCTGTACAATGAGTCTTCCGGGTTTCTTTTTTGTTTTTCCATGACTTTCCGGATATGACGGCGCATTTAGTTTCAGTCTTCCGGGATGTACAATGAGTCTCCGGTGATGCTCCGGGTATAAAAAAAGACTCTTTTTATATCTCCGGAGATACAAAAAGAGTCAAAATGAGTTTTCTGATGGTTTATTTTGCGGGAGGAAGGCTGGTGTTTCCCTTTTTACTGAAACGCTGTTTCAGATCTTCGTAGACGGGTTTTGCAGCGGCTACCCCTTTCTCGGCGGCTTCTCTTGCCGTTCCGTAATAGAGCATCGATGCTACGAGGGATTCACTGCCGGCCAGCATCACGGTATCTTCTATATCAGAAGCCAGCTGGAAGGCCAGGTTTCCGAGCGGATTAAGGCCTGTAACCACGGCTTCATCTTTGAGGAATTCCGGTTTGTCCATATAGGCAGGGACAAATTCGGGATTGGTTTCAAGGTAGGCTTTTACTTTCTGTACGGTAGCTACCGTTTTATCGCCCATTTTAAAAAGAGATTTTCTCTGGTCGGCGGTCAGGGCCTGAAGATAGGGCGCTAACAGGGCTCTGGATTCCTGAAGCTTCTGGGAAACTTCTGTCAGTACGTTTTGAGGAATCTCTACGCTGATTTGATTGTTGGAACTCATAAAATAATCGTTTGAATTGGTTCCATAAAAATAAATTATCTGAAGCTCTAAAACCAGCTGAAGGGAAGGAATTTTACAAAATTCACTGAAATGGGGTATATCCTTAAAAAAAGCAGAATGAAATTAATTTATCCTAATTATTTATAGAATTTTTTCACTTTTTGTGGTTGGTCTTCTACCCTATCAAATGGTTTTCAGGAACGAGTTCAAATCCGTTTCTTTTCCTAAGTCCATTTTAGTCTTTATCTTGGTTTTGTAGACCCGGGCGCTTCCTTCGGTGATATTTTCGAGCAGGGAAATTTCTTTGGAAGACAGATCCAGTTTAAAATAGACGCAGTATTTCAGGTCCTGCTGGGTAAGCATGGGAAATCTCGCAGAAAGCTTATCGACAAACTGCCTGTTTTCTAAAGAGCTTTCATTGATCAGGTCATAATTTTTCTTGTCGATCTGAATCAGATTGTTGATCTTAAAAAAAAGATCACTGATGGTCTTTTCCGCATCTGCATTTTTGGATCTTTTTACTTTTTTGATATGCTCCAGAAATTCCTTCTCCGTTTCTATTTTCAGATTCAGATTCAGGTGGAGGCTGCTGATCTTATCTTCCTGAAGTTTAATGTTGTTCTCCAGAATGGTTTTGGTCTTTTGCAGAATTACTTTTTCTTTGACGGCCAGTTCTTTATCTTTTCTGTATTTGTTTCTGATGGTCACAAAAATAAAGAAGAATACAATCACCAGTAAGAGTATCAAAACAAACATGAACGTGTTTCTTAATTTCTGATCTTCCAGCGTATGCTCATACCTTTGGTTTATATTTTTAATGATATAATCATTAAGCGCATTGGAGACCCGGGAAAAGTTTTTTTCAGAGGCTTCATCCTGCTTTTCATGCAGGCTCATGAGTCTAAAAGACAGTTCCTTTACCTTCGTATCATTTCCCACATAGGCGTAATAGGACTGTATAATCTCATCCACCTCAATCTGATTGGCAATATCCTTTAATTTAGGCTCTATGGTATTGATAATATCTAAAACGCCCTGAATTTTATCGAGTTGGTTTCTGTCTTTATAAATATTGAACAGATACCGGAGACAGACAATGGTTTCATACTGCTGTTCAGGATGGTTCCTGTAAAATTCAAGCTGGGTCAGCAACGTTTGTTCAGCTTCCGCATATTCTTTAAGCTTATACTGATAATATCCTTTATCTACTTTTACCTTAGCAAGGAAATAGACCACCTCAAGTTTCGGTTTTGGAATGTTTTCCAGAATTTTAACGGCTGTCTCCAATTCCTGTACAGCCTTGTCCATCTGGTTCATTTTATCATAGCACATCGCAAAATTATTATGCATAGAAGCTATATACAGCTGATCCTTTTTCGCATCATGTATTTTCAATGCTTTACCAAAGTAAATGATGGCATTTTTATAGTCCTTTGCATTATAATACAGCCTTCCTTTAAAATGATAGAGATGGGGCAGAAAATACCTTCCCCCCGATTGTTCTTCTGCGGCTATGGCTTTATCCAGAAACTGCATCGCAAGCTTTGGAGAATTCTTTTCAAATTTAACGGCAAGATTAAAATTGCATGATGCCGTTACAAAACGGTATTGTCCGTTACTAAGCTTCAGCAGGTCATAAACAATGGGGAGCTGGTACAGTCCCAGAACGTCTGATGATTTGCCGGTATTTTTTAAATCTACAAATGATTCTGTATATCTGCTGCTGATCAGAAATTTTTTATCTCCGGTTTCATTATATTTTTTAAGCTCTTCTGCAACGCGGGCTCTGATCTCTCCGGGCTTATCCAATCTGGCACCTCCCCACTCCGCTAACTTTTGAAAATAATCATAATCATCTTCTCTGGAAGTGCTGCATGACAGCACAAAAGTCAGAAAAAACACTAAAGTCATCATGGGAACAAGGCCCCGAAGTATATTATTTTTCATGAGGGAGCATCAATATCAGGTTAATAAAAATTTTTCAAAATATTGTGAATTAAAAAATATAAGCTAAAAAAGCATAATACTCAACAATTACCAATTATCATACCACATCCTGACAAAGTATTCGCTATTTCATTTCATTTTATGTTTAAAAAGCACAAAATAGGTCCATAAAAATTACTTTATTTTTTCATTTCATTTATTTAAAATGTTAAAAAACACCCCGTAAATTGTTTTTTACTTAAAATTTAACCGCCTTTTTTTGAAATTCTTAAAGTTAACAGCTTTAAAAATTCAAAAAACTGAAAATCAACACATTGCCATTCTCAAATATAACAAAATTAACGCAAAAAACCGACACCCATTAACAAGTAGTTAACCAAAATATGGGATGAGCTGATATCGCCTGCTCTACATTTGTCAAAAAATTATTCAAAAAAATACTAAACAAATGAAAAAGATTATTTTACCCATTGTCGCTGCTGTGTCCTCTATGGCACTGCACGTCCATGCACAGGTAGGTGTAAATACCGACAAGCCTACCTCTACTTTTGATATCACCGCAAAGAATGCTACAGGGACCACCAAGAATGTAGACGGTCTTCTTATTCCAAGAGTAGACCGGGAGAGAGCACAGAATATGTCTTCGGTACCCACCTCTACTTTGATCTACATCAACAGTGCGGCTACAGGATCCCAGACCGGAACAGCCATTAACATTGATGCGGCAGGCTACTACTATTACAACGGCACCGCCTGGACGAAACTTACCTCTACAGGATCCAACAACATCTACAATACCGATGGAACGCTTACCGGAAACAGAATTGTTACCCAGGGAACCAATACCATTGCCTTCAATGGGTCTGCCGTGAATGCTTTCTCTGTAGATGGAACTACACTTTCTGTAGATGCTGCGAATAACAGAGTCGGGATAGGAACCACTACACCCAATGCACCTTTACAGTTAGTCAATGGACTAGGCAATCGTAAAATAATACTGCATGAAGGAGCTAATAACGATAATGAATTTTATGGATTCGGGATTAACGACTATACCCTGCGTTATCAGTCCGGTGCCAATCATGTATTCTATGCAGGTACCGGACCAACATCTTCCACTGAATTGTTTCGTGTGAATGGAGACGGAAACGTGGCGGTAGGTACCTCTACCCCGCAAAAAAAATTCCACGTAAACGGCACCGCTCAGTTCACTAATGAAATCAATGTGGGAGGAACTGCAACGACTGTGGGAAGTCCAGGTACTGCTGGGCAGGTACTTACTTCTGCGGGAGTAGGAGCCGCGCCTACATGGACCACTCCGGCAGTGGCAACCAGCACCAATATCTATAATGCAGACGGGACCCTTACCGGAAACAGAACCGTAGCGCAGGGCGCTAATACCATTGCCTTCAATGGTACCGCTGTTAATGCTTTTTCTGTAGACGGAGGTACACTTTCTGTGGACGCGGCTAATGACAGGGTAGGTATAGGAAAAACGGCACCTCAGTTCTTATTGGATTTAGGGAATCAGGAAGGTAAAAAGATCTCTCTTTATAATGACAGCGGATCCAATTTCTGGGGATTCGGTCTGGGAAACAATGCGTTGGATCTTTATACCGCCAATAATAAGCTCATGACCCTTGGGACAACCAACGTAGGGATAGGAACCAGTACTCCACAGAAAAAACTTCACGTAGACGGAGATCTCCAGATTACCAAAGAACTAAATGTGGGAGGAAGCGGAAATGTGGCAGGAAGCGCCGGTACAGCAGGACAAATCCTTACCTCTGCCGGAGCAGGAGCAGCCCCTACATGGACCACTCCGGCAGCCGTAACCAGCACCAATATCTATAATGCAGACGGGACCCTTACCGGAAACAGAACCGTAACGCAAGGGGCTAATACTTTAGCTTTTAATGGCACCGCTGTCAATGCATTCTCTGTAGATGGAACTACACTTTCAGTAGATGCTGCCAATAACAGAGTCGGTATAGGAACAAACACCCCGACTGCTCAATTGCAGCTAAGTAATACAACCGCAAACAGGAAGATAGCGTTGTTCGACAACCTTGACAATGACAATCAATTTTATGGTTTTGGAGTCAATAGTTTCTTATTACGCTACCAGACCGGTGGTGCAGCAGCGGACCATGGCTTTTTCTCCGGAATTGATAAAGATTCTTCTAAAGAGCTTATGAGGATCAAAGGAGACGGAAATGTAGGGATCGGAACTTCTACCCCTCAAAAAATGTTTCATGTGACCGGAGCTTCACAGTTCGGGAATGAGATTAATGTGGGCGGAACTGCAACTACTATAGGAAGCCCGGGTACAGCAGGACAAATCCTTACCTCTGCAGGAGCAGGTGCTGCGCCTACATGGACCACTCCGGCAGTGGTAACCAGCACCAATATCTATAATGCAGACGGTACCCTGACCGGAAACAGAATTGTAACGCAAGGGGCTAATACTTTGGCCTTTAATGGTACCGCTGTCAATGCTTTCTCTGTAGATGGAACTACACTTTCAGTAGATGCTGCGAATAACAGAGTAGGTATAGGAACCGACAAGCCGAATGCCCCCTTACAGTTAGCCAATGGACTAGGCAATCGTAAAATAGTACTGCACGAAGGAGCTAATAACGATAATGAATTTTATGGATTCGGGATTAACGACTATACCCTGCGTTATCAGTCCGGCGCTAATCATGTATTCTATGCAGGTACCGGACCAACATCTTCCACTGAACTGTTTCGTGTGAATGGAGACGGAAACGTTGCGGTAGGCACCTCTACTCCACAAAAAAAATTCCATGTCAACGGAACCGCTCAGTTCACTAATGAGATCAATGTGGGGGGAACTGCAACGACTGTGGGAAGTCCAGGTACTGCCGGGCAGGTACTTACTTCTGCGGGAGTAGGAGCCGCGCCCACATGGACCACTCCGGCAGTGGCAACCAGCACCAATATCTATAATACAGACGGTACCCTTAACGGAAACAGAACCGTAACACAGGGAGCCAATACCCTTGCTTTTGCAGGAACCGGAAATGTAGGAGTAGGGGTCACAAATCCCGTACAAAAACTAAGCGTGGTGGGCGGAAACGACGCTACTCCCTATAGTGGTATTGCTTCATTTCTTCCTTCAAACACTACCCAGGGAGTCGGGATAGGATGGTCAGGAATTCAAAAGATCGGTTCTATGGCTAATGCAGATTTGACTGTTGATGCTAAAGGAACCGGAAACATTGCCCTTCAAACGCAAGCCACAGGAAATGTAGGGATCGGAACTACAGCTCCTGCTGCTAAACTTCATGTGAACGGAACCGCCCAGTTTAATAATGAGATTAAAGTAGGTGCATCCGGAAACGCAGGAACCACAGGGCAGGTCCTAATATCTAACGGTGCAGGAGCCGCTCCGAAATGGGGAACTATTGCTGATGTAACGCCTACCTCTACAGGAAGTGTACTGGTAGTAGACGGTAAGTTTATCATTGCTCAGGAAATATCTGTGCAGATGACCGGTGATTTCACCTCTACCGGATCAGGTCCCGCCGCTATCGGAAACCTGACGAACGAAATTATAGATAACGAAAACAGGTTTAACGGAACCGCCTCAGGCAACTCATTTACAGTAGGTGCAAACGGAACTTACCAGCTCACCATGAACGCATCCCTTACCGATGTCGGTACGGACCTTAATCCTGTTATAGGGATATTTGATGATACCACAAACCAATGGATTGCCCGTGTTAATGACCAATACAAATCTACCGGTAGTCCTGGTGTTCCCAAACTGCAGACGTACACCCTGATCGTAGCCTTTCCATTGGTAACCACTCATACCTACTCATTCAGACAGGCCACTCCAACAGGAACCATTACCGTGAAAAGTCATAGTACGGCGTATACAACGCCTGACAATATTTCTGCTCCTTTTACCCAAATGTCTCTGAAAAGACTGAAGTAATTCATCTACCGCAGATAAGATTTTAAAAACACAAATGAAAAATCAGACTTCAGCCGGGCGCATTGAAATTTCCCTGTTCCAAAGCCCGGCGGGTCTTTTATTAAAAAAAACTTTTTTCTATGCATAATTTTAAAGACATACATATTGGACAGCTGATTGAGCAGAGGGCTAAAGAGATGGCTACAGATCCGGTGCGTATGTGTGCTTTTCTAAAATGCACAGAGGAAGATATTGAAAACACCTACCGTTCCAAAAGCCTGGACAGTGCCCTGCTGCTGCGCTGGAGCAAACTTCTGGAATATGATTTTTTCAGAATCTACTCCCACCATCTCATCTTATATGCTCCCCCTACATCCAGCCTTTCCACGACTGAAAGAGCGAAAAAAACACCGGCTCTCCCTGAATTCAGAAAAAACATCTACACCATAGAGATCATAGAATTTATACTGGAACAGATAAAATCCGGAACCAAAACAAGGCAGGAAGTGATCAAAGAATACCGGATTCCCAAGACCACGCTTTATAAGTGGATCATTAAATACAGGAAGGAGGAACAGGACTGAGGGGGTTTGAGAGTCTGAGAGTTTGAGGGTTTTGGAGTGGACTGAAAGTGAGCGATGGATGAAGGAGCACTATAAGCCTGGCGCGGATGTAAAAACACGATATCATTTAAAAAACACATGTATGAAAATTTCCTATTCTGAACTGATCGGCATGACCAAGAATGAACTGCTGAACACCATGGGGGATGATTTTAATTTCTATCCCGATGCTGTCTGGATCTATCTTCTGGACAAAAATTTCCTGGGGAGAAAAACATTCCTTATCGTCCGTTTTGACCAAAACATCATCGTAAAAACAGAAATTAAAAAAGCCTATGGAAACATTAAACAAACCCGATTATAAAAGAATTTATGCTGATCTTCTGCATCTGAAATTTCCTGACAAGCTGTCACGCTGCCAGTCTTATCTGGCTAAAAAAGAGCTTTCCGTACAGGATGTCATTCACATCAATGCCCTTATATTCCCTCAGAAGAAAGCCAAAAACCAGCAGCACCGCTCTTATGACCGGTCATCTATTCTGGAAATGCTCAACTACCAGAAGAAGAACAGCCTCAATAACACCCAGCTGGCTATTCATTTCCGGCTCAGCAGAAATACTGTTGCGAAATGGAAAAAGCTGTTTCTGGTATAACCTATACCGCCATGATGCCTGAATTCAGGCTTATATATTTTAAAGTTAAGTTAGATTTTGTATGTGTGAGTGTCAGCGGAAGAGTTTTCCCAGTATTTTTTTTATGTTTATTATTCATCCTTTTTTTCAGAAAACTCTTCCTGTCTGATGCCTCTCTTCCATGGGTGTCCTCATTTTGCGGTTTTGCGGAACGTAGTAATTTAGCTGCCGGAACCACAGACGGTTTCCTTTTTTACAACATTGATCATTATTCTCCGCTTCATAAAGCTGTAGAAGCCCATTAAAAGCAGGCTTATTGAGTACTATTTCATCTATTCAGACTCTTGCTTTAAAACGACCGCCAGGAAATAAAATCTGTATTTTTTTAATTAAAACAGTCTTGGTGTAAAAAAACCAACACATTCAACCTCTACTTCAAATTAATATGAAGGTTTTTATACGCAAAGACCAAAAAATATTTTTCATTCATTACGCTTCGGGAAAACAAGGATTATCCAGTTAACAGAAAATACAACTGAAACCCATTCCCTATCAACTCTTTACCCATTAAAAAGTTAACAAATAAACGGCAGAATTCTTCCTTTGGTTAACAAGTATTTAACATATTTTAAAAGAAAAAAGAATCAACGGCTTTTACTTTTAGGCCAAAATTATTTCGAAAAAACAATCTATGAGAAAAATTATTTTACCTCTGGTCATTGCGGTAACCTCTCTTTCTGTACACGTGAATGCGCAGGTGGGTGTGAATACCCAAACCCCGGCCTCCACACTGGATGTACGGGCCAAAGAAACCACAGGTACCTCCGCAGTGGTAGAAGGACTCCTTATTCCCAGAGTAGACCGGCAAAAGGCACAAAGCATGACGGGTGTCCCCGTCTCTACCATGATCTACATCAACAGCACAGCTACCGGTGCCCAGACGGGAACAGCCGCCAATATCGATGCTGAAGGCTACTACTATTTCAACGGAACAGCCTGGACAAAATTGGCAGGAAACGCAACGCCCGCCAATAACATTTATACTAACGACGGAACACTGGCTGGAAATAGAATTGTAACACAGGGAGCTAATACATTAGCCTTCACAGGAACAGCTGTTAATGCATTCTCTGTAGACGGAGGAACACTTTCGGTAGATGCTGCCAACCATAGGCTTGGCATCGGCACCACTTCCCCTTCTACCAATCTACACATAGTGACTACCGGTACAGGGGGAACTGGCGTATTCACTGCAAACACCGCCAATACGGCCTTGCGCCTGGAAAACACCGGCAACGGGCAGTCTGTTATTCAGAACCTGCTAGCTAAAGATGCTACTGGCAGTACCAAGGGAACTGTACTGGGCATAAATCCTAACTATACAGGTAATAATGGCCTTTTTTACCTTGGCCGAAATGGCGGGGCGGTAGACTTTGGGATGGATTTGGCTAATGGCAACTTTGGGATGGGTGCTAATCCTAACGCCACACAAAAATTAGCTGTTGGCGGCAACTTTAGTGCCAGCGGCACGGTAGGCGTTGGTACCAATACAGCTGGCACTGCCCTCGATGTAAACGGTGCCATTACCAACCGTGAAACTACCGTAGCCGTAACGGGCAATGCTGCTACAGTAGTCGCCAATACATCTCAGGTACAACTTACCGGAGCTGCCACTGCCAATATAACGGTGACAGCTCCTACAGCACCTAATGCAGGCCAGCGTCTTATCATATATAACAATACTACTGGTGGTTTCCCTGCTGTGCTCAATAGTACTCTGGTACCGAGTGGGCAGGCTTTGGAGTTTGTATATAGCAACAATGACTGGCGTGCCTCCAACGGTGGAGCAGTAGCAGTAGCAGCCAATACCAATTGGCTAACCCTTGGTAATACCGGCACCAACCCAACCAATAATTTTATTGGTACCACCGATAACACAGGCTTTGTGATCCGTACCAATAATACGGAAAGAGTGAGGGTTAATCAAGCTGGAAATGTAGGTATCGGTATTGCTAATCCCACTGTTCCTTTACAGTTTAGCAACGCAGCGGCAAGCCGTAAAATTGTTTTTTATGATAATAATCATAATAACGATCACGAATATTTCGGTTTTGGTTTAAATGCAAGCGTACTGCGTTATCAAACAGATGCCACAACTGCAGATCATGTATTTTATGCAGCCGCCAGCAGCACAGCTTCCAATGAATTGATGCGCATTAAAGGAAATGGGAATATTGGTATTGGTACCGCTACACCACAAAGAACACTGCATGTAACTGGCTCTACGCAGCTTACGGGCGAACTGAATGTGGGTGGAAGCGCAACCGCTGCAGGAAGTGCCGGTACAGCTGGCCAGCTTCTTACTTCAGGCGGAGCAGGAGCAGCCCCCACCTGGACGAATGTGACTGACATTAATACAAACATCTACACGAATGACGGAGCCCTTAATGGAAACAGAACCGTAACGCAGGCAGCCAATGCATTGGCCTTCACCGGAACAGGAAATGTGGGATTAGGAGTGGCTAACCCGGCGCAGAAGCTGAGTGTAGTAGACGGGACAAATGCCAACCAATACTTCGGCATTGCTTCTTTTCTTCCTGCCAATTCCACTCAGGGCGTAGGAATTGGATGGGCTGGAATCCGAAAAGTAGGATCTATAGTTAACTCTGATTTTAATATAGATGCCGGAGGCACTGGAAATATTCTACTACAAACACTGGCCACAGGAAACACCATTATTGGAACACGCTTAGGTATAGGAATTACTACTCCCCATGCTCCACTGCATATTGGAGGGGGAACAGCCAACCGTAAAATAATACTTTATGAAGTCGCCAATACTGAGACAGACTTTTACGGCTTTGGTGTTAATGATTTTACACTTCGTTATCAATCACAGGCTAATCATGTCTTTTTCGCGGGTGCCACGGAAATATTTCGCATCAATGGTAACGGAAATGCCACTTTAGCAGGTTCTCTTACCCAGAATTCTGACATCCGTCTGAAAAAAGATATTGTAGATAATACGTATGGTTTAAGTGAGATTTCAAAACTTCGTACCATTAACTACAGATTTAAGGACGAGCAGAGAGGCACCGACAAAAAGATAGGTTTTATTGCGCAGGAAATTAAAGCTGCCATGCCTGAACTGGTCTCTACCGCCAATGATGAAATGAAAACACTGTCCGTAAGTTATCCCGAGATGACGGTAGTGCTTACGAAAGCGGTACAGGAACTTCAGGAACTGGTTAAAAGCCAACAGAAACAAATCGATGAACTAAAAGCTCAGATCAAGCCTAAACCATAATTTTAGACCATCAATCCAATGCTTTTGTTAAAGGTTCTGGAACACAAATAATAGTTTTCCTTCAGCTGTGCCTCCTTAATGAGCGTTCAGGATAAAACACAGCTGAAGATTTTTAAAATATCCATACCCAACTTAAAAAGAATATCACAAAAAAGAAATTAAAAAAGAGTACACCAAAACAACAGATGATGCTATGAAAATTCAGTACAATGATCTTCCGGGAAAGACGAAAAAAGAAGTAATAGAACTATTGGGAGACGAATTCAATTTTTATCCGGACAATATCTGGATCTACCTGCTTCACCGCAATTTTTTCGGAAGAAAAACCTACCTCGTCATCTATTTTGAAAATAATACGGCTACGCATATGAAAATAAGAAAAACCTATGGCAGCATTATCAAAAACTGATGTTATACATTCCAGTAAGGACCAGCTGCTTTTTAATAAAAAACATTGCATGATCACAGATTAATGATCCGTAATATCCTATCAGCAGGAGGGTTTTATGTCGTGCTTTTTAATAATTCATTCGTTTATTCCTCTACTCCCTCCTGTCTGATTTTATCTGCTTAAAAAAATGCGGTCACAGCAAAAATACAATTGAGAAAAAGCAAAAACTTTGAAAGTGATTCTATTATAAGTTCTTCAGCTGAGAATTCTCTATCCTCTTTTTTTTCCTCTCGGCTGAAGTTTTTTTAAAAATTTTTTCTCTTAAATATCCCCAAATAAAAACATTAAAATTCCATATGATGATTAGTATCAGTAACAAAAACGCCATTCTTTTCCATTCTTTTCTATGGATCATTCTCTTATTGCTGGCAACAGCAGCAGTCCTGTATTTTTATTACAGCATCATCCTATTGATCTGTGCTTTTTTATTAACGGTTATAAGTTTCATCCGGCTGGCTTTTTCCAGATATTCAGAAATCACAACGTATAATGAATATATCGCGGTCAAAGACTATCTGATGTTCGGAAACGGCACTGCCTTAAGCTTTACGCCCATTGCATTAGTAGATATTGCTGAGTTTGGTATCAATGAAAAGAAGAATGCCCTTGTTTTCCATACTGAATTTGACGCGAAGGTGGAAAATGCAGGATTTTCATTAAAGTTTTTTACGAAAAAACAAAAATCAGATCTGGAAACAGCCCTCAGGGAAATCATCAACAAAAGCAGGGCTGCATAAAAACCGGAAATCCCTTAAAGCAGCAAAACACATACGTAAGATATTCTAAAGGAATACTGCATTATCAGGTCTATTCAGCAGGAAGGTTTTCACTTCATTTTTCATAAGCCTCATTCTTTTATCAACGAAAGTTCTTCCTGTCTGAATTTTTTAAGATGCCAACCTGATCCGTGCATGGATATATAGGTTGTACTAAAAACAAAAAACTCTCTGTACATAATACAGAGAGTTTTTTTCGTGGTGCGGATGAAGGGACTCGAACCCCCACGCCTCACGGCACCAGATCCTAAGTCTGGCGTGGCTACCAATTACACCACATCCGCTGATTTTTCTTTGTTTAAAGAACCTGTCTCGCTATTGAGACTACAAATATAAAACATTTTGTCTTAAAATAAGAACTAAAAAAACATAAATATGCACAAAAAGTGAATATATACAGTTATTACAAACCCTTCTTAAAACTAAAAAACTCTCTGTCGAAAAAATCTACAGAGAGTTTTAGTACCCCGGGCGGGACTTGAACCCGCACGTTCTTACGAACACAGGATTTTAAGTCCTGCGTGTCTACCAGTTCCACCACCAGGGCAGGTGTGGAGCGAAAAACGGGATTCGAACCCGCGACCCCAACCTTGGCAAGGTTGTGCTCTACCAGCTGAGCTATTTTCGCATAGTGCGGATGAAGGGACTCGAACCCCCACGCCTCACGGCACCAGATCCTAAGTCTGGCATGGCTACCAATTACACCACATCCGCTGGTTTGTTTATTTTAAAGAGCTTGCTTCGTTTTTGTGAGTGCAAATATAGGACATTTTCCTTTACCTCCAAACTTTTCAGAAAAAAAAATTAAAATTCACACATTTTTTTTCTGCCTCACCTATTATTACATTTCATTTTCTTACTTTTACAACGTTAATAATTACAATATGGAATTACAAGGAACGGTAAAGAAACTTTTTGATGCTCAGACATTTGCAAGTGGTTTTCAAAAGAGAGAAATGGTTATTTTAACTCAGGAACAGTATCCACAGCCGATAAACATAGAATTTTTGTCTGATAAGATCAGTTTATTAGATAACCTTAAGGAAGGTGAAACTGTAAAGGTGGGAATCAACATCAGAGGAAGAGAATGGGTTTCTCCTCAGGGCGAAACTAAATATTTCAATTCTATCACAGGATGGAAAATTGAAAAAGTGATGGACAACGGATCTGAGCCTACTCAGGCATCCCCTTCTCAGTCTGCCTCTCCGGTTTCCAACGAAAACCCTTTCGCTGGCGACGATGACGACGATTTACCTTTTTAATTAAAAGAAAAAGATCAAATATAAATCCTGCTTGCTCAAGTGGGATTTTTTTTCCAAAATATGGTCCGACTAGACGAAAATGAGATTTCATTCCCCGATCCTGAACTTTATGACGGGCATGAAGGCCTGATTGCTTTTGGCGGCGATCTGTCCATAGAACGTATTTGGTTTGCTTACCAGCTGGGAATCTTTCCGTGGTACAATCCCGGAGAGGAAATATTGTGGTGGAGCCCGGATCCGAGGTTCGTGCTGTATCCTGATGAGCTGAAAGTATCCAAATCGATGCGGAAAATCCTGGACAGGGATGTTTTTACCTTTTCTGAGAATAAAAATTTCAGGGAAGTGATCAGAAACTGCCAGCAAACCAACAGAAAAGAACAGACGGGAACGTGGCTCTCCGATGAACTGATGGAGTCTTTCATCAAACTTCACGATTATGGTCTTGCCAAAAGTATTGAAGTATGGCAGGATGAAGAACTGGTGGGTGGATTTTACGGCCTTCAGATCGGAAGTGTCTTCTGTGGCGAAAGTATGTTTGCCAAGGTAAGCAACGCCTCTAAAGCCGGTTTTATCCATTTTGTAGAAAGCAACAAAGACAGCCTTGATCTTATTGACTGCCAGTCTCATACCGACCACCTCGAGAGCTTAGGTGCAAAAATGATTCCTAAAAAAGATTTTTTAAAAACCTTACACAAAAACAATGAACGCAGATAAAGAAAAATGGATCCTCCTGATTGTATTAACGGTTATCTGGGGATCGTCATTTATTTTGATCAAAAAATCTCTTGAGCATTTCAGTCCTTATCAGGTAGGCGCTCTGAGAGTATTGATCGCTGGAATTATTCTGATGCCTGTTGCCATTTCAAAATATAAACTGTTTCCGAAAAAGCATTTAAAATGGCTTATTCTGGCTGCATTTACAGGAAATTTCATTCCAATGTTCTTATTTCCGATCGCTGAAACGGAAGTGAGCAGCAGTATTGCCGGAATCATCAATTCCATGATGCCGATCTTTGTAATCATTGTAGGTGCGCTGGTCTGGAAGTTTGAAACCACTAAAAGACAGATGGTGGGAACGCTGATCAGTTTTGCAGGCGTGTGCTTACTGGCGTTTGGTGGTGATGGTGAAGGCGGAAAGTTTAAACTGATCCCGATATTGCTTTTATTACTGGCTACATTATGCTACGCTCTAAGTACAACGACCGTGAAGTCTAAACTTATGGATGTTTCTTCCACGATTTTATCTGCTTTTGTTTTTTCTTTTGTCTTATTTTTCCCTTCTCTTATTGCTTTGACATTCACGGGATTCTTTTCGACATTCAGTTTTAGTGAAGATAATATGCTGGGACTGATGTTTGTAGGTCTTTTATCCGTCTTCGGAACAGGACTGGCCATGACATTGAATTACCGGTTACTGAAAGTCTCCACTCCCCTTTTTGCTTCAACAGTAACGCTGCTGATGCCGATCGTGGCTATTATCTGGGGCTTTTTGGATGGCGAAAAACTGAGTATCTTACAGTTTGTAGGAGCAGGAGTCATTATTGGCGGACTGATCTTTTTAAGGTCTAAATCCGGCGTTGTCAAAAAGTAGGTTCGTTTTCTATGTGATGCGGAACTGTAAAATATTCTTGCTTTTAATGCATTTTGACGCAAAGATTTATTTAGGAAGCGCATGATTTTGAGGAAGGCAAAGACTTCGACTGCGTCGATGATGAAGCTGACCGATGAAACGCCCGCCTGGGTAAATCAGTAAAATGTGATTGTGATGAAGGGAATGGATATGCAATGATTTAAAAATCTCTCGCAGATTATGCAGATGGCACAGATGTTTGAGTATACTTTTTAATGATTTTAAAATTGATCTCAATTAAAATATCATCTGCGTTATTTTCCTAATCTGGGAGGAAAAACTCAAACCATTAAGATCCTGTTAAGCTTTAGCTTCGCTTTAAGACGTACAAATTAAAAAATCATTTGATTTTTTCTTAACTCATCTTACCGCCTTCATTGATCTTAATGTTTCAAAAAAATATCAACCACAAAAGTCACAAAAGTTTTAAACACTTTAGCTATTTTAAGTAAAATGTATTGCGGATACAAAGAGCACATAAGTTTAGAAAAAATCAAAGATTTTTATAAAGAACATGCATTAAAATCTGCATCATCTGAGAAATCTGCGAGAGATAAAAAAATATAAAGCTTTGAAACTAAAGTGCTCTAACTTGTTTAAAGAATTAAAAACAAAAATCCCGCATTGCTGCAGGATTTATTTATTTGGATTGTTTTAAAATCTTTAAGAATCTTACGTATGGATGAGACAGATCACTCCCCTCGTCCAAGTTCCTAAGAATTCTTCTTTTTCACTTTTGCTTTGACCTTCTTCACCTCATCTTTAATGAAAGGATATTTTTTCTGCATATCCGTAGCAAGTGATGAATCTTTGCTTAATGCTTTCTGAAGGATTTCTGTTCCACTTTCAGGCCTTTTCAGGTTGAAATAACAGTTGCTTAGCTGATAATACAGCTCTGCCCTGTCGTGTACCTTAATCGCCCTGTCCAGAATAGTCACCGCTTCTTCATATTCTCCAAGAAGCATTAAAACTTCTGAATACGCATACCAGTTATAAAATCTTGAAGGTTCAGCATCTACGAGCTTTTTCAGGCAGGTAAGGCTTTCTTCAAATTTTCCGGAATCAATCAACAGAAACGCCAGTCTTTTCTGATAGTCAAGATTGGTATCATTCAAGTGAGTGGCTTCGAGTGCAAAATGCAGCGCTTCTTTCATACCGCCCATTTCTTCATATAAATAAGACTGCTCCATCATCGCAAGATAAAACTGCGGGTCTTCTCTCAGTGATTTCTGGAACGCATTAAGAGCCATAATCGACTGTTTCTGCGCTTTATAGCATAATCCTATTTTATAAAAAGTAAATGCTTTGGTATATTCAAGCTCAAGCATTTCCTCATATACTGCCACCGCTTTCTGATATTGTCCTAAAGCTTCATAACAGGCTGCTTTGTTCGCATATACTCCCACAGAACTTGAATTGATGGCCAACAGGTAGTCATACCCTTTAATAGCTTCTTCAAAATTCTTTCTGTTGAAATAAAACTGTCCGTATTCAAACCATGCGGTTTCGGAATAAGCAAATTCATCTAAGTATTCATTAAGAAAGGCAATAGCCTCCTCGCTCTTATTCAGGTCGCTGAAGCAGATCATACAGTTTTCAAGCGAATACTCGTCCGTAGGATCTTCTTTCAGAGCTTTTCTGTAGTGTTTAAGAGCGTTAAAGGGATCTCCCAGGTTTACATATTCGTCCGCAATAAAGTTGTGCAGAAAGTTCTCTTCTTCCTGCAGTTCTAAGGCTTTTTTGCAGATGTCAATGGCTTTTCTAGGGTTTCCCAGGTTCGAATAATACTTCGCATAGCAGACCATAAAATCTGTGTTTTCCATCGATGCCCCTTTCAGTTCGTCGATGAGTTCTTTTGCGGTATTATAATCTTCCCATTCCAAGAGAATTTCAAGTCTTTTGATCTTGATATCTAATGAATTCGGGTGAAGCTTAAGGCCATAGTTAACAGCATTGTCTGCGTAGTTAAAATCTCCCAGCTCCAAATAATAAACAATGATATCTTCCAACTCTTCGGTATCGAAGTAGAATTCATCATTATTTTCCATCATTTCCTCGAACTTTTTTACAAGTTCATTTCCAAAATACTCTTCCAATAGTGTCGTCTTTGTCAGCCCGATGTCTGAATATGCTTACAAACCTCGGCAAACTTTATTAATTAATAATAACTTCTGAATCTGAAATTCAAATGTTTATGCAAAGTTGCAACTTTTTTTTGAATTAATTTTTCATAAATTTCTATTTTAAAGATAGTAAAAAAAGAAAACAGATAAAAGGATTGTGGATAAAAAACGCAAATTGTGGTTAAATAGTCAGAACAAGTCTTTTTCCGGCGGGAATTTCGGCGTTCCAGACCGTTTCTACATCCCTGATGTCTGCTTTTTCTGTATCTATTTTAATATTACCCTCTACGGCTGCCTGAAACATTTCGGGAATAATTTCCGTAAACAGGAGATGAGTCTCTTCTTTGGTCCAGCTTCCCAATCCGGAACCAGAAATCTGAATATCTGTTCCCCTCAGAATTTGTGATGACAGCTGAATGGTATCGCCGCTCATTCCTCCAACAGAAACCAATCTGGTCTTGTGAGAAAATGTTCCGTTTCCTTTAAGAGCGTACAGCATCATCTCTATAGAATGACCCCAGAGATAATCTAAGATAATATCAATGGGTGTTTTATTGTGAATTTCTTTAATTTTTGTTTTAAAATCTTCGTCCGGCTGTTTTAAAGAGACCACCTCATCTGCTCCAAGTCTCAGAAGTGATTGTAAAGAGTCTTCATTTCTGCCTGTGGCAATGATTTTTTTAGCTCCGTACAATTTAGCCACCTGAACTGCAATTTTCCCTGTAACGCCGGTTGCTCCATTGATCAGAACGGTATCGCCGGGCTTCATCCCTGCTTTAAACTTCAGTCCCATCGCAGATCCCATTACAGCATTAGGCAGTGCAGCCGCAGTAGCGAAATCCAGTTCTTCCGGTACAGGAATAATAAATCCTTTTTCAGCATTGACTTTCTCAGCTGTGGTTCCTTTTTTACTGAAAAAATATACTTTCTGACCATTATCAAGATATCCGGCACCATCTGTTCCTATAATTCTTGGCTGATGTGCTTCGCTGCTGACGGAATAATGACTTCCACCCGCGATAGCCCTGTCAAGATTTTTGATGGATGCTGCTTTGACTGATACCTGCGTTTCATTTTCTTTAGGGGTTTCCGGATCCGGAAAATCTGCATATTGAGGAATGCTTCCTTTTTCAAATACGACTGCTACTTTCATTGTATTATATTTTTATACAAAATTAGGAGGAGAGCAGTGTGCCGTGCAATAACATTTGTTATCAGTTATCCTCTTGACTATTTTTTTAAAGCATCCTCTTTTAAGATAGCACTTTTGATACGGCTCAGATGCACCGTGGTAATGCCCAGGTAGGACGCAATATAATGCTGTGGAATTCTTCTGATGATTTCGGGGCGTTCTCTGGTAAGGCTGAGATAACGCTGTTTCGGGGTATCTTTTATAAATGAGAAAAAATGTTTCATATAGTCGAAGATCCTTTCAAAAAGAGAATCCATGAATTGGGTTCTCAGTTCGGGATCTTCATACACTTCGGCCAAAACAGCATCTGCATCAGCTTTACGGATCTTCCATAGAGTGCAGGGCTCTATGGTTTCGAAGGAGACCATGCTTGGCAGACCTTTTCTGAAACTTTCAAGGGACGAGAACATGGTGTTTTCCATAAAGAACTGGAAGGTCACGTCTTTCCCGTCATTGTTGTACCAGGCCCTTACAACTCCTTTTTCAATATAATAAGCACTGTCTGAAACCTCATTTTCTTTTAAAAGCAGAGTTTTAGCAGGAATTTCCATGCGCTCAAAGCAGCTTAGAAATTTCCGCCATTTTCCTTTCGGGAAAAGAAACCTGTTTTGTATATGCTCAAACATTTAACAAGAAAAAAGAACGGAGCATTTCTGTTCCGTTCCTTATTTATTTTAGATTAAACTTTTAATTTTAGCGATGATATCATCTCCAAGTTTATCGGCTTCTTCCTGAGTGTAAGCTTCAGTATAGATTCTGATAATCGGTTCTGTATTGGATTTTCTAAGGTGTACCCAATTGTTTTCAAAGTCAATTTTCACACCGTCTACCGTAGAAACCTCTTCATTCTGATATTCCTTTTCCATTTTGGCTAAAATATCATCTACGTTGATCTCAGGAGTCAGTTCTATTTTCTTTTTCCCCATAAAGTAGCTTGGATATCCTGCTCTTAATTCGGAAACTGTTTTTCCTTCTTTAGCCAAATGAGTTAAAAACAATGCAGCTCCTACTAAAGAGTCTCTTCCGTAATGAAGATCTGGATAGATAATTCCACCGTTTCCTTCTCCTCCGATCACTGCATTTTTCTCCTTCATTAAGTTCACTACATTCACCTCTCCTACAGCACTGGCAAAGTATTCTGAATCGTGGCTTCTGGCAACATCTCTCAAAGCACGGCTTGAAGACAGGTTTGAAATAGCAGCGCCTTTTTTATGTTTCAATAAATAATCTGCTACGGCAACCAGAGTATATTCTTCCCCGAACATTTCTCCATTTTCATCAATTAATGCCAGTCTGTCTACATCCGGATCTACAACGATTCCCAGATCTGCTTTTTCTTTCTTTACCAGCTCGCAGATGTCTCCCAAATGCTCTTTTAAAGGCTCAGGATTGTGCGGAAACTGTCCGTTCGGTTCGCAGTATAGTTTTATGGTCTCGCAGCCTAATTTATCCAACAGCATTGGAATAGCGATTCCTCCCGTAGAGTTGACCGCATCAAGAACGATTTTGAATTTCTTCGCTTTAATAGCCTCAACATCTACCATCGGAAGATCTAAAATCTGCTGAATATGAATGTCAAAAGCATCCTCTCTCGTTTCATATTTCCCAAGATCGTCTACTTCAGCGTAGTTGAAATCTTCATTTTCAGCGAGTGCAAGTACTTTGGCACCATCGTCTCCGCTGATGAATTCTCCTTTGCCATTTAAGAGCTTAAGAGCATTCCACTGTTTTGGATTGTGAGAAGCAGTAAGGATGATTCCTCCGTCTGCATTCAGTTCAGGTACCATAATTTCCACGGTTGGTGTTGTGGAAAGTCCTAAATCTACTACATTGATCCCTAATCCCTGAAGGGTAGCGGTTACCAGTGAAGAAACCATTTCGCCGGAAATTCTGGCGTCTCTTCCTATAACAAGGGTTAAATTCTTTTTATTCTGTGTATTCTGAAGCCAGGTTCCGAATGCAGAGGCAAATTTCACCACGTCCAGAGGAGTCAGGTTATCATTTACTTTTCCGCCGATGGTGCCCCGGATCCCTGAAATAGATTTTATTAACGACATTCTGTTTTTATTTTTTTAAGTTGTTTTTTATTCCGGACAAAGATACTTAAAAGACGCTTACGTTATAAAACAGGAATCTTTTTCTGAATCTTATCATAATTTCTTTCCACGACTTTCGGAGGTGGGAAACGGTAACCGATGTACAGCAATCCATACAGGTTGTTGTTCTGCACGCTCTGGTCCCCTTTTTCATTGTAGGCAGAGGCATTGACATTGAACTTTCCTCCGAAAAGAATTCTGTCTGTATTGTACCCTATATGAAGCCCTGTAGCAAACCTGATGGTCAGGTACTGCGTGTTTTCTTTGTTGAATTTTGCCCCGTCACCACGGATGTCCCAGCTGCTGGAAAACATTCCGCCCAGCCCCAGTGAGACATTAGGTGAGATATTGACTCTTTTCTTAGCGCCAAGCACCCAGTTATAAAAGTAGCCCATATTGGCTCCAAAACTGTACTGAGTCTCCTTACTTTTCTGGCCGTTTAAAATGTCTCTAAAAATGGAAAGGTCATAATCTACAAAAGGAACCCAGCTTCCGCGGCTCTCCTTCTGCCATTCACCTTGGGTATAAATGCTTTTCAGGGAAAAATCATTCTTCATGACGTAGGCTGTAGATCCTCCAAAACTCTGAATTCTCAGATCGGGAAACTGAAGATATGGATCTACTCCTTCTCTCCATTCCGGAAAGAAGTCTTTCATATTCTCCATATAAAACCCTTTTACATTTTTGTAGTAAACGGTCTGGATAAATTTTTTCGGGAAAAAGCGGAATCTGAAGTCCGCATAGGAACTGCTTCCTTTAAGTTCGTCATCATTGTTACCCGGAAGAAAATTCGGGGTAAATGATACGGTGGCACTGATAATCCTGTAATCAATAGAAACAGAAGCCCTTGTTTTGTTGTTGATGGTATAACTGGTTTCTATAGCCTTATCTTCAGGACCTTCCGTGTAAACATATTTTTCAATATTGGTATCAAGGTTGATCCGGACCATCACCTGATCTGCATAAGATTTGATTTTGGCCGTATCGATCTGGGCTTTTGCCATAACCGTTACAAGGAAAAATAGAAGGACTGCTGCTGATTTCGGGCTCAAATCGAAAAGGTTTTAGTTTCAGAAAATGAAATTACTACAATTTTTTCAATTATAAGCTTAGAACAGGACTATGAGCATCCGCAATCTTTATCGCAGCCGGTTCTTTTGGAGCTGAATCTTTTGGGTGCAAAATTCTTTCTGAGCACTTTAAATAAAGAGTAGCAGGCAAATGCAACGATCAATACGATAATAACGTACTGGAATAGTAATGAAGTATCCATTATTTTAAAATCTGATATGCTATCAACGACACAAAATATGCCAAACCTGTCATCATCGCTACCTGAAAGCCGGTCCATTTCCAGCTTTTGGTTTCTCTGTAGACTACTGCCAGTGTAGAAACACACTGCATTGCAAATGCGTAGAATAAAAGTACGGAAATTCCGGTTGCAAAACTGAAGACTTTTGAGCCATCCGGATTTACATCTCTTCTCATTTTATCAATCACTTTTACTTCGGGAGCATCATCTTCAAGGCTGTATAAAGTAGACATGGTTCCCACGAAAACTTCTCTCGCTACAAAACTTGTCAGAATCCCTACGCCCATTTTCCAGTCGTAGCCAAGGGGTTCGATAAGAGGCTCAATTCCTTTTCCCATTTTCGCCAGATAAGAATGATCCAGTTCAACGTTTGTCGCTACAAACTGTTCAGGTTTCTGTTTGGGTCCGAAATAACTCAGGAACCAGATGATGATACTTACAATAAATATGATTTTTCCTGCTCCTGTAATGAATTCCCAGACTTTTCCCAAAACCATTTTAAAATCGTATCCGAAAAGAGGTTTTTTATAGGTTGGAAGATCCATGACAAGATAGGTCTTCCCTTCATTTTTGATAAATCCTTTAAGAATAGCTGCTGAAAGTAAAGCCACAACGAAACCTAAAAGGTACATGCCCATCAGCACAAGCGCTTTATATTTGATTCCAAGGAAAGATCCTTCTGAAATGATCAGCCCGATAATGATACTGTAGACCGGAAGCCTTGCGGAACAGGTCATGAAAGGGGTCACCAATATGGTCAACAGCCTTTCTCTTACATTTTCAATATTTCTTGTGGAGATCACGGCAGGAATAGCACAGGCCGTCCCGGACACTAGTGGAACAATACTTTTTCCATTCAATCCGAACGGACGTAAAAGCCTGTCCATCAGGAATACCACTCTCGCCATATATCCTGAGTCTTCCAGCAAATAAAGGAAGTATAATAAAATCCCGATCTGAGGGGCAAAGACTACAATGCCTCCGATTCCGGGAACAATTCCGTTTGAAATCAATGAGTTAATAGGTCCTTCCGGCAGATGTTCACCTGTAAAGGCAGCCAGCCATGAAAAGAAACTTTCGATCCAGTTCATTGGATACTCGGCCAGGAAGAATACACTTTGGAAAATAATCAGCAGGATCATCAGGAACACGACATAGCCCCAGAATTTGTGAACCAGTACTTTGTCCAGTTTTTCAGTCAGAAGTTCTTTGAACTGCGCTTTTTTAGAGATCACATCTGACAAAATTCTGTCAACATTCTGATATCTTCTTACGGTTTCCTGTACCTGAAGTCTTTTGGGAACCAGACTTTTAGAATCAGGTTCATTCATCTGGTCTTTGATGGATCCAATCTTTCCAAGATCAGTGCCTAATGAAAGGCTCATCCACGCTTTATATTCGTTGTCGATGCCTTTGTGGGCTGCTAATTTTTGAATAAAATCTTTGTGTTCGTTTGGTGTTTCAAAAGAGTTTTTTTCTGCTTTTACAAAACCTTTATTCAGGACAGCTTCTCTGATCTCATCGATTCCCAGCTGCTCTTTAGCATTGGTTTGAATGATTTTGATGCCCAAAGCATCAGAAAATTTCTGGATATCAATGCTGATTCCTCTTCTTTCCGCCTGGTCGATCTGATTCACTACCAGAATCATCGGAATTCCAAGGTCCTGTATCTGCTGAAACAGAAGCAATCCTCTTTTCAGACTTAATGCTTCAAGAATATAGATAACGCCGGCGTAATTTTTTTGCTCGTCAATAAGAAATTTGGAAAAAATAGCTTCATCTTCTGAGCTTGGATAGACACTGTACGAACCCGGCAGGTCGATCACCTCAACTTCCTCGTTTTTATAGGTGTATTTTCCTGAATGGCTCGCTACGGTAACTCCTGCATAATTTCCGGTTTTCTGCTTTTTGTTGCACAGAGCATTGAAAACCGTAGACTTTCCTACATTGGGATTCCCGACTAAAAGGACCTGTTTTTTCTTATTTTCCTGCATTAATTCAATTCTTCAACAATGATATAATTTCCCTCTTCTTCACGTAGAGCGATTCGGCTTTTTTCCTCTCCAAATTCTACATACATAGGACCATTGAATGGTGCCTGATACAATATTCTGAAAATTGTTTCCGGCAGCAATCCCATTTCTATAATCTTGTTAGGCATCTTCAGGTGATCGTTATCATAGCCCAAAATCTTCCCCATTTTGTTTTTAGGGAATGTGCTTAATTTATGTAAGTCCTTCTCTTTCAAAACCTGCTTTTTAGTAAGGGCAAATATACGCTATTTAAATTTAATCTAAATAACGATGGGTATGAAAGAAATCAACCCAAATACATGGCTGTATCTGGGTTGATTCAAAAATATAATTTAGTTGATATGAATGTTCTATTTTTTCTTTTTCTCTGGAGTTTGTGATGAAGTTTCTATTGGATTATCATTAGCACTAAAGAAATCTTTGTAGCCTTTTTCCTGTTTTTTCATCATGTCTCCGATGGTTCCGTCCATTCCCGGAATTGATTTGGACATCATTTCCTGGGTCATCATTGGTCTTACTGTTGCAAAAGGATCTTTTTTAAAATCATTAAATGTTTTCTCAAACTTATCTCTTGGCATTTCTGTTACTTTTAAACCAACATTTGAAATTTTTTCCATGTAAGTTACTTCATCCCAATTTGGAACTTTTTTGTTTCCTTTAAGAACCCAGGAATAATTCTTGCCTTCATCTTCAATCTTTACGATCAAGCCTGGAAGTCCTGAAAATTTATAGGGCCCATCCTGGAAAGGAAGTTCAGAACTGAACCATGCAGTCCACTTCTTTCCTCCAAATTCTGTTGTTGCTTTTTGGGCGTTGTAAGTTCCTATTTTTGTTTTTTCATCAGAAATTTTCCAATCGAATTTTGCCGTTTCATTATATCCAATACTCATTGGAGTAAATCCGCTTGCAATTCTTTCAATATATTGAATTTCCATACTTGGATAAGTTTTCACAATTTTTTCTGAAAACTTCGGCATCTTGAAAGATTTTGACATATCTTTAAACACACCCGCCTTCTGCATTGCTTCAATTTGAACTTTTAGAATTGAATCCTGTCCAACAGCGGTAAAGTCTCTGTAAATAGATCTACCCTTAACAATATCAAGGGCCATCACTACATTGTCCATCTTTGCAGAATCTTTCTTCGGCTTAAAAGTAAGTTCATAAAAGAAACGGTTCGCTGTTTCTTTTGATTCTTTAGAATCCTGTGCTGATGCGAGGGCAAAAAGAGCAATAAAGAATACAGAAAATAGATTTTTCATTTTGATAATGTTTATTAATTAGTTACTGATTGTTGAAATATGTTACAGTTTTTTTTCAAAAAATTATTTACAATCCTGTAAACAACTGAATACCAAAATACTATTGACTTTTAATTATTCCGTTTCTTTTTCAATATTCTCCGAATCATTTTCATCGTACGAACTGCTTTAGAATAAAATTATGATTCCGTTAAAACATTTTCCTTCATAAAAGACTTATCTTTAAGTACTTAAAAAACAAAATAGTATGGACACTTTATCACAATTTAAAGACGAGTTTGAAACCGAGTATCAAACGACCAGAAAGTTCTTAGAGTCTTATCCTGAAGGAAAAAACGACTATGCTCCTCATGAGAAAAGCATGAAATTGATGCCTCTGGCCACTCATATTTCTGAGATTTTCGGATGGCCGAACACGATACTGAAAACTTCGGAGGTTGATTTTGCCAATGGAGATTTTCAGCCTAAAGATCTTTCGACCAAAGAAGATCTTTTGCAAACGCTTGATGACAACTTCAATTCTGCGCAGGAATCCCTGAAAAACGCTAAAGAAGAAGACCTCAACGAATACTGGGCTTTAAAAAATAACGGTCATGAAGTCGCCAAATGGACTAAATACGGCTCTATCCGTCATTCTTTGAACCAAATTACTCACCATCGTGCGCAATTAGGAGTCTACTACCGACTGAATGACATTGCTCTTCCCGGAAGCTACGGACCTACAGCGGACCAGCAAAGCTTTTAGAAAAACATAATATATCTCAAACAAAAAAACCAATCTCGAGTTGAGATTGGTTTTTTCATTTATCGTCTTGTATTGTTACTTAAAGTTGAATTTTACAGTAAACATCACCTGGCTTGGACGTAGCTGATATCTTGTAAACGTAATATTTGTAGTATTTATATCATAGGTTTCGAATACTTTTTTGTTTGCAATATTCATCCATTTAAGCTCAAAATCAATTTTCTTTTTAGCCCAGGTAAACTGATAGGAAACATCGTAGAATCCATTACGGTATTTTTGATCAGCGGCATTGGTATTTACCTGATCCCAGTTAAATCCAACCGTATGATTTTCAACAGGATAGAAAAACACACCAAGATTGTGTGTAAATCCGGTTCTGATAGCGCTTGAGTTGATCTTTCCTGTACTGGTCTGTTTTGTTCTGGAAATGCTTGCATTATAATCCACACTCATCCAGCTGAAATAGGTGTTGTTGAATTTAATCCCGTAAGACTGGCCGTTGTTATTGTTCGTATAAGATTCATCATTTAAAAAAGCATCAGACTTCGCCGTATTGTTGCTGTAGCTAAGGGAAGCATTGGTCTTAAATTTCGGGAAATATTTTCCTACTTCTGCGCTGTATCCATTATTTAAAATATGGTTATCCTGCTCAATGTATTTCATGATGCTGTATCCCGGCCCATTGATCGTTGGGTTTGAGATCAGGTTTCTTTTGGCATCAGAAAATCTGTAACTCACATTAAAGAATAAATTATTCAATGGGTTTCTGTACTCTATTCTTGTTCCTGCAGATTTATTGTTGTTCTGAGGTATTGGGTTATTGATGTCCATCGCGTTAATCCCGCTTGGTGAAGTCATCAGGAATCCTGAATAGGCCGTGTTTATTTCTCCAAAATTATTATTGATATTAGCACTCACTGAAGCTTTCC
Source organism: Chryseobacterium sp. OV279 (assembly GCF_900128945.1). Taxonomy (GTDB): domain Bacteria; phylum Bacteroidota; class Bacteroidia; order Flavobacteriales; family Weeksellaceae; genus Chryseobacterium. The sequence goes on from NZ_FQUD01000004.1 coordinate 108,279, forward strand.
AAAAAGAAGCAAAAGAGTACTGTGCAAAGACATTAGGTTCAAAGGTTACTTTATTTACTGTTTTTGAAACATTTCGTAACGGATCTTCCGCCTTAATGTTATTGGAATTTACAGGAACATTGGCATACAACATCCATGATTCACTTTTATAGTTCACCCCTAAGCTTCCGTAAGGTGTTGCTGTTGTATATTTCAGATCATTACTATATTGTGATGGAAGTACTCCCGTGGTGGTAATATTTGACAGGTCTGAAACCAGATCTGTTGTTTTAAAATTAAATCCAACTTCCGGAGTAAATGTCCATCCTTTTGATGAAAAACTAATATTGGCAGAATGGTTGGCTTCAAAAGTTTTAAGTCTTAGGTTCTGACGAACAAAATCACTACTTGCTGAAGGTGTAAATCCCGGAATCCCTAAATATGATGATGGGGAAACTTCCAGATTTTGTTTGTCTGTCTGATAGCTCACAAAAGATAATACATTAACCATCTTTTCTTTCCATGGAACGATAGTACTCAATGAGTTTTGAAATGATGTGGTAGGAGATTCTACTGCCTCATCTGCATGTCTGTATGAGCCATCTTTCGCATCTGTTCTGTCAACAATCCCCCGGTCTGCATTCCAGTATTGAGAGAAACTTGTTGTATTTTTAAAGAATCCCTTCTTGGCATTCTTTGTAAATATCAATTCTCCTTTTGCTTTATCTGTGTAAAAATTATTAAGAATATTGGTGTAGTTAGAGCTTCCTCCGAAATAATCTGTCTGGCTGTAAGACTCTCTTTCCACTGCATTATTCGTATAGTTGGCATTAGCTTTAAGTTCCCATTCTTTCTTTTTGTCGATGTTGGTCAGATAGTTGGCAGATAAATAATGTACGTTGTTCATTAAATATCTTTTTACCGGAAGATTGGGTGTACTTGCATTTTCTACATTCAGCCAGTCATTTTGAGAAGCGTTAATTCTCCTTCCTTCGAATCTGTTTCCAAATGCTAAGATATTCCCTTCATTTTCCACCTGCTCTCCCATATTATTGGTCTTGTAATTCACGACCCACTGGCTTTTCTGTCCGAAAAACATCGGGGTCAGCTTAACATTCCATAACCATGGATCTCCAAAACCGGTTCCCACTTCTCCTCTTCCGGTCATGGTAACGGAGTTTTTCAGTTTGATGTTGATGGCTGCCTGATCGGAAGGCACTTTATCCTGCAAAATTTTCACCGGCTGATGGTTTTCAAGAACCTCCACTTTCTGTACGGCATCTTTGGGAAGCGAGTTGTTAATCGTTCCGTAGCCGCCTTCCATAAGGTCTTTCCCATTCACATAGAATTTGTTGATGGCATTTCCCTGGTAAAGAATCGTTCCGTCTTTATTGACTTCTATACCTGGAATTTTTCTCATTACATCGGCAAGCGTTCTGTCACTTTTGCTGTCAAAGGCTTTCAAGTCGTAGGCAATGGTGTCGCCTCTGGCAGTGATCATCTTTGTTTTCAGCTGTACTTCTTTTATTTCTGTAGCCTCAGACTGCATTTTGAAGGTAAGTGTCTGATCGCTGTTGCTGATCTGTTTAGTCAGGGGTTTTTGGTTGAAAGCTTTTACTTTCAGGTCTACATTAGCTTCCGGAGAAGTAAATGTAACTTTGTATTCTCCTTTAGAATTGGTGATCCCGTACGCTAAAATAGCATCTTTACCCGGCTCTTCTATGGTAACGCTGGCACTTGGGACAGGTGATCCGTCTTCATCGGTAATTTTCCCTGATACCGTTTTCTGTGCAAAGGTGAGCACCGTAAAAAAAAGCATCAGAAATAGAGATATCTTTCTTTTCATAATTTATTATTTGCCTAATTAGTTCGTAGCTTGTGTTTTTTGTTACACTTTTTATAAAGATGTATTTTATGGACAAAGGTTAAATGCTTTATCACTACAAACATAGTTATATTTTTGATATATCTAAACTTTTGATGAAAAGTTTTAAAAAATTACGCCTTAAGAGCAGGTTATCACCTTAAAAATCAAGATTATTGAGATTTGAATAGCAGTCTGTCAATTTTATTATTAAAATTCGTTTGGTATATCAATTCTTTAAAATCTTATCGTTAAATTTATATCGAATCAATTCATTTTATTTTACTTCGGTGTAACTATTTTCGGGAAAATATTGTCTTATGATAGGGAATACGCAAAGAGTTTCGATAAAAGAATAATTTTTTATATTTTTATTTAGTCTAAATAGTTAAAAGTGATTTGAATCATAGATTAAAAAAAACTTAAACACTGATTCATATATATTTATTTAATAATTTTGTAACATAAAATTTATAGAATGGGAATTATTTTAAAGCCTATAGATGTTGTAGATGATATTACTCAGGAAGAGTTTATGGAAAAATATCTAAAGCCCAGAAGGCCCGTTGTCATTAAAAACATGGCAAGAAAATGGCCTGCTTACCAGAAGTGGACCATGGATTATGTAAAGGAAGTGGTAGGTGATGTAGAAGTTCCTCTTTACGATTCTAAAAAAGCCGATCCTGCTGCTCCCATTAATACGCCTACTACAAAAATGAAGTTCGCAGATTATATAGATCTTATCCAAAGAGAGCCTACTGATCTTAGAATTTTCTTTTTTGACCCGATAAAACACGCTAATAAATTAATGGACGATTTTATTGCTCCTAAAGAACTTATGGGCGGTTTCCTTGATAAATATCCATCTATGTTTTTTGGTGGAAAAAGCTCTGTGACTTTCCTTCATTTTGATATTGATATGGCGCATATATTCCATACGCACTTTAATGGAAGAAAGCACGTGAAGCTGTTTGAACATAAATGGAAAGAAAGACTGTACAGACTTCCATACGCAACCTATGCACTGGAAGATTATGATATTGACAATCCTGACTTTGAGAAATATCCAGCCTTAGATGGTGTAGAAGGAATTGAATGTTTCCTGGAACACGGTGATACGCTTTTCATGCCTACCGGATGGTGGCACTGGATGAAGTATCTGGACGGAAGTTTCTCTATCTCTCTGAGAGCCTGGGACAAATCGTGGGCTGTAAAAGCTCACTCCATATGGAATCTGACTGTGCAGCGTAAGTTTGATGACATTATGAAGTCCAATTTTAAAACCACCTATATGGACTGGAAAGAGAAAGCAGCTGTTAAAACCGCAGAACTGGCCTTAAAAAGAGGCTTACCAAAATAAAACAAAAGACGTTTCAATTTGAAGCGTCTTTTTTATTGTTGAATAGTAAGAAGAAGTTCCTCCATATTTCTTGTGACCTCATTGCACGAAAAACAGGCTTCTTTTCCATCCTGGGAAAACCATCTGCACTGAGACCGGATCGGGCAAAAGAACAGCTCTTTTTCTTTGTGTATATCCAGATTCTGAACCTTTTGAGACAAAGAACATTTGGATTCTTCTGCATTCCATTGCACGCAGCCTTTTTCAACGCATTTTCCTGTAAACCGGAATCTCTGTTCAAGACTGGTTTTATCCTGATTCTGATCCAGGAAATCTTCTGTGACGGTGAGCGGTGTTATGAACTGTACCTTCCCATCTTTGTTGACCACCCCAAAAAGCTGTGCCCCAACTTTTCCTACATAACTGGGACACCTCTTTTTTGAAGTATTGGAATTAGCCTCCATAGCTTTTTATTTGACCCTGAATGTCTTTCAACTGGCTCTGAATATCAATTCCCGGTTTGAAAATAATGATTCCCCAAGGAAACCAGTCTTTAATTTTCAAGGGTCTCACCAGTCCTTTGAAGTCTCTGTGAGCTCCGAAAGCCTGGGTATTATCAATCTTTGAAAGTTCGGAAAGAACAACGCTCTGAATTCCTCTGTCGATGTTTTTCAACTGCTCATCGGTAAGGTCTACGCCTTCCAGTGAAACGAAAAATTGCTTTTTAGTGGCCATAACTATAGTTTTTATTGGTTTTATAAAGCAAATTTCGGCAGAGTCAATGTTAAAGTCATAAGGAAAAACACCTTTATTGCGTAGGTGAAAAACCCGGAAATTAACTGCTGATTATCAATATTTTAAATCATCTTTTTTTATTGTAAAATCGCAAAGACGCTATTATTTTTCATGCAATATGTTGTTAAGGCGCGAGGATTTTATCTGCGATAAAATTTAAAGCTGCTGATATATTACAAAGTTTTGGGAGAATTGGTTTTACAACCGTCATAATCTGACATAGGAAAGTGGAGCGTTAAGAAAATAAATGCTGTGAACGTTAAGAAAATTCTACTGTCCGAAGCGCGGGACTGTCCCTGAAACGAAGCAGAAATAGTAATTCCGCGCAAGTTTTAGAATTTTTAGAGAACAGCATTTATTTTTAGTGGAAGTTTCCAAGTCTTGAATTTTTGATTCTTTTGTTTGACTACGTCGAATCTGCGATTTCAAGACAAAAGAATATGATATGACATTTGGAGTATGAAGCTGAATTAAACAAATTTCATCATAAAAATTTTACAATATTCTGTAAACCGGATACTGTCTGAATGTTTTTTCTTCGAAATAGGGAGAGTTTCTGTAGATCCAGTCCAGCTGGGCTGTTCCGTCTTCAGCAAATTTTTTATCTGATGATTTTTTTGCGTCAAAAGCGGCTTTTAATTTTTTATCAGTCTTCAATAATTCTGCAGCGGTATCTTCAAAAATATAGGCTGAATAATATTCTTTCTGAGCCAAAATTCCATCAAAGAAATTCCAGTTAAAAAATGAGTCTAATGCTTCAGGTTCAAGTGTTTCAACAAGATATTTTACACCTGGCTGATCCGTTGGAATTACATAATCTCCAGTCAGGAAAGTCTGGCTCTTTTTGGCTGTTTCCACACTTGTATCGTAATGAAGATAATGTCCTTCGTAAGGGTTTTTGACGGTTTTAAAATCTTTAATCTTATAAGACTCAACCATTGCTGTGCTGTCTTTTTTTAGAGCAGTCATCCCGATTTTATTCCTTTTCAGTTCTTCAATAATACGATACTGAGACTGTGGAACCACATAGTATTTAGGAATCGTGATGTATCCTGTAGGAACGGCTGTCATAAAGAGTTTGATCTTCCTGGTAAAAGGTTTGTTTCTGTCGTAATACAGTCTTGGTTTTCCGGAAATATCACTTGGTTTATAACTTCCTTCATACCCTTTGAAATCCATGGTAGAAAACTTTGTTGAATCTATTTTCCAACGGATTCCGTACTGCAATCCGGCTTTGTACTGCTTTAAATTATCCAGACGAAGCTGCTTTACTTTTTTATAATCTCTGTCTAAATTCTGAAGGTTGACCAGCATGTATTTGTACGTAGCATTCACTCTTTTGTCATAAGGTTTCAGCATATGGGTTTCAGGAACCGTTCCCAAAGAATTAAACAGAGAGGTATATCCTGTAGAATATCTGGGAGAATCTTCAAAAGCCGCGAACCCTTCATCAGGAACATCACCGTGAATATTTACATAAGGTGTGCTTTCGTAGCCCAGCTTCTTCATTGCTTCAAGGTTCTTGGCCTGATAATCATTGTAAAAGTAAGTGCCCAACGTATTTCCAAGACGTTCTTTAAAGGTAGAAATATAGGTGAAAGTATATTGATAATCAGCTCCGTTGCTCACATGATTGTCTATAAAAACATCTGGCTGCAGCCACTGATAAATGGATTGAAAACTTCTGGCATTCTTTGAATCTGCTTTAATGAAATCCCTGTTCAGGTCATAGTTTCTGGCATTTCCTCTGAAACCATACTGTTCCGGCCCGTTTTGATTGGCTCTGGAGAAAGAACCTCTGTTCAGCATTCCACTCACATTATAGGCAGAAATAGCGGCCACAATAAAGTTTTGCGGCGTTTTTATTTTTCCTGTAGCCAGATCGCGCATGAGCATCATCGTAGCATCTATTCCGTCCGGCTCACCCGGGTGAATTCCGTTATTTACGAATAAAACAGCTTTATCTTTTCTCAGTTTATCGAGATCTTTTTCAGAGAAAGGATTGTACATCACGACGTAAATGGGTTTTCCATTATCATCTTCTCCTTTTTTAAGGTATTGAATGGTATTGAAATGCTGAGCCAAATCCTGATAATAGGCATTCATTTCATCGTAGGTCACCGTTTGGTTTCCGTTTCCTTTTTCAAAAGGGGTCTGAAATGAGTTTTGGGCTAAAAATAAGGAGGTGCTTAGGAATATTAAGAGGTATTTCAGTTTCATTAAAGCAGTTTTTGAACTCCAAAATTACTTAATATGATTTGGGTGGGAAAGGGAAATTATGGATTTATTAGGCTCTGTCTCGTGAGGTTGGATTATCGCAAGGGCGCAAGGTTTTTGATCCTGATTATGTTTTAAGGCACTAGAAAACCGAAAATTTTCATTGGATCATATGCTGTTTGGGAATTGTGTTTATTCTATGGGGGACAGCTATTTATGTTGGGTTTTTTATGGATTAAAACCTTATAGGTTTTGGAAACCTATAAGGTTGGGGTATGTTGATGATTTCAGATCTATTTTCATAAGGTTTTATTTCCTATAATATCATTATTTCTGCCCTTTTCATCGGGATACAGGGACGGAAGCGGGTCGCTCTGCCAGAATTCTTTGGTATTGATATCCATCATAGATAAAGCACCTGTGAAAGCAGCTCCGGTATCCATATTCCAGATGTTGGCTTTATGGGCAGGATGTTTAATTCCGATGTCTATTGTGGGCGTATGCCCGATAAATATCTCGTTGTATAAAAGCAGTCTTTTCGGATAGAGCTGTGAGTTTCTTTCCAATTTTGTATCCATCGCAACGGCGGTTTCCCAAAGGGTTCTGTCCCAACGGTAATTGCTGGAATAGACTTCTTTTTCAGGCCCATGCATAGAGGAATATCCGGCATGGATAAACAGGCGGTTTTCATCATCTACGTGGTAGCTTTTCATCCGTTGGAAAAATTCAAGATGCAGATCCAGATCTTCCAGTGAATAGTCATTGTAACTGTCTACCGTGCTTTTTCCTCCATTGAACAGCCATACATCAGGACCTTCTCCCAGTGACAGCCAGTCTTCGCACCAGGTATCATGGTTCCCTTTGATGAAAATACATTCATGCTTTTCGGAAAGTTCTATTAAAAATTGTATGACTTCTGAAGATTCGCTCCAGCCGTCTACATAATCTCCGAGAAAAATAAACTGATCTTTTGCTGTAACTTCTGCTCGTTCAAAAACCTGCTGCAAGGCCTTAAAACCTCCGTGAATATCCCCGATTACTAATGTTCTCCCCATCTTATTTTGAAATGTATTTTGCATCCACAAAATCTGTCAGCCAGACTTTGTTGGCCGAAAGATAGAAAAGAATTCCGTCTTCGTGCATTTCTTTGGTTCTGATGGTCAGAATAACCGGTTTTCCGTGACGAATTCCTACTTTGGTTGCTATTTCTTTGTCTGCACTCAGATGAACATGCTGTCTTGCTCTTTTTTCGATTCCGCCGCCCAAAATAGAAGAAATATTCGATTCTGCGGTTCCGTGATACAGGAAATCAGGTGGCTGTGCAGCTTTCAGGGCCAGATCTATATCAATGGAATGTCCCTGGCTGGCTCTGATCCTCGTTTTGTCTTCATTAAAAGCAAAGCGTTTTTTATTATTGGTTTCCACCACTTCTTCCAGCTCTTCGAAGCTGAAATTCATTCTGCCTTTTGCAGATTTTGTAATCAGTTCATTCACCTCTGCCCAACCGTTTTCATCCAGTGTCAGCTGAATGGTCTCCGGTTGATGTCTCAGAATAAGGCTTAGAAATTTGCTTATTCTTTTGTTTTCTATTTCGTTCATGTTTTTTTGTCTTTAATTCATTAATTTTTTCTGAAGCTTTTCACATAAAACTTCAATATCATCTTTTCTTACCAGTTCGGAAACCCATTCTTCTGGAATGTTTTCAAATCCATAATAGATCCCTGCAAGCCCTCCTGTGATGGCTCCGGTGGTATCTGTATCTTCTCCTAAATTCACTGCCTTTAATACTGCTTCAGCATAGGTTTCAGAGTTGAGAAAACACCAAATGGAAGCTTCTAAGCTGTGGAGGACGTAGCCGCCACTTTTAATCTCTTCTTCCGGATAGGTTGAAATATCATTCTTTAAAACGCGATGAAAAAGTTCAATCTCTTTAGGGTTAAATTCTTTAATACCAGCGTATTCCAAAGCTTCTTTCTGCATATGCGTGTAAGATTCTTTTTTACTTTTCCCTTTAATAAGTTCTATGGCGAAAACCACATACATGAAGCATGCAAAAACAGAACGGAAATGTCCGTGGGTTATGGCAGAAACTTCCTTAACCGTTTGATACAGTTTCTCAATATCCTCTTCATCTTTAAGATAAAAAGCCAAGGGAAGAGTTCTCATCAAAGAGCCATTCCCATTATCTTCTTCAAAAATATTTCCTGAAAACCTTGCGCTTTCTCCTTTGATCAATCGCGCAATGGAATGTCTTGTTGTTCCTCCGATGTCAAAAAGTTTTCCGTGAGCCGTCCAGTGTCCATATTTATTCCATTTTACAAAACTCTGTCCGATCTTCTCCAGATCATAGCCTTTTGTGAGTACATCAGCAATACAAAGCGTTAATGAACTGTCATCACTCCATGTTCCTTTCGGCTGGTTCCAGGACATATATGCCAGATAACCGGTAACGGGAAACCTCTTTAAATCTTCTCTTCTCTTAAATTCTACAGGAACTCCAAGCGCATCACCGATACACACTCCAAAAATTCCGGCTTTGACTGCGTTTTCCATTATGCTAAATTGACAAGTTTATCAAACAGCAATTTCATTCCTTTGGTTGCGGATTCTTTCATCACTACGGCTCTTTGTCCGTATCCGAATCCGGTTTCGTTGGGATTGATGACTACCAGCAGACAGTCGTCTTTGATCTCATGGATCAGCCCTGCCGCGGGATATACCTGCAGAGAAGTTCCGATCACCACAAGAATGTCCGCTTCTTTCACCTTTTCCTGCGCCGTTTTGTATAAAGGAACATCTTCTCCAAGCCACACGATAAACGGTCTTAACTGAGCGCCATCTTCCGCTTTGTCACCGATCTTGATGTCTCCTTTTTCCTCATAGATCAGGTTTTTATTGTTGCACGAGCAAGACTTGAACAGCTCTCCGTGAATATGAAGGATATTGGTAGATCCCGCTCTTTCATGCAGGTCATCTATATTTTGCGTAATGATCTGAACATCAAAATGTTTTTCAAGTTCCGCGACCAATCGATGAGCTTCATTCGGTTCAACTTCATGAAGCTGTCTTCTTCTCTGGTTGTAAAATTCCAGCACAAGCTCCCTGTCTTTTCTCCATCCTTCCGGACTGGCTACATCAGTTATATTATGATTTTCCCAGAGACCATCTCCGTCTCTGAATGTTTTTATTCCACTTTCGGCGCTGATTCCTGCACCGCTTAATATGGTTAGTTTTTTCATTGTTTTAATCTAATAATTTTTTGTAAATCTTTTCATTGTCATCATCAAAGCAGACAAAAATAACTTTCTCAATGCTATCTGACTGAAAATTCTGTACTGTTTCTACAGCTATTTTACCAGCCAGTTCTTTTGGAAACTTATAAATTCCCGTACTGATATTCGGGAAAGCAATGGTTTTAACACCCAAACTTTCCGCCAGTTGTAAGGAATTTCTATAACAGTCTTCCAAAAGCTTTGAGCTTTTATCTTCTTCTCCGTTCCAAACAGGTCCTACGGTGTGAATCACATATTTTGCAGAAAGATTTCCCGCTGATGTAACCACAGCTTCTCCGGTCTTACATTTCCCTTGTCTGTTTCTGATCTGGATACATTCTTCAAGGATCTGCTTTCCACCAGCACGATGAATAGCTCCATCTACTCCACCACCGCCTAGCAGTGATGAATTGGCAGCGTTGACGATAGCGTCTGCGGGTATTTTTGTGATGTCTCCTTTTGTTAATTTAATCTCCATAAAATATATTTTACCCAAGCTTTACCCAAGTCACATTTCTAGTATTTTTTAATTTTAGAATCCATTTTCTTCATAAAAATCATCTCTTTCCTGTTTTTCAATTGCTTTATGATCCTCCCGTGGAAAATCATAATTATTGATCAATATTTCTAAGTCAAAATCAGTCATCTGAGGGAAAAATAATTGGGTAATCACTTTATTTAATCTTTCCACAAGTACATCTATATCCTTAATACTATCAATAACTAATCTTTTTGAAACTCTTTCATCGACGGGCACTTTTCCCATCATCCAAACTCCTCCAAAAAAATCCTCAAGCAATTCAATATACCTTGTTCTAAAATAAATAATCCTTGAAATAATCTCTCTAAGATCTCTATTTTTGATATCTTCTACAGTATAAAAACCGTCAATACTAGATTGTACCGCTTCTATTATACCTTCCGAAAACTGATAGTCTTTATATTCATTAATAAATTCAAGATCACAGAAACATTTTTTACCTCTAATTTCAATTCCAATAGAGGCAAAAACTGCACAGATCCTCTTAAATTTGAGTTGAGTTGACGGTAACATTTTTGTAGGATCATCAGTAAAAACATATCGGAACAGTAATAATAATTCTAGAATTTCTATAGTGATCTCTTCTCTTGTAATTTTCATTTTATCTCTGTACGTAATTTTAACAAATTTTCATTTTTAGCAAAAACGGCAAACACAACTCTTTTAAATTTTTTTTATATTATTCAAAGTCATAAACATATACCGGGATACTATTTCTGACTAATGTTTTTTCAATAATGAGCTCCATCACATCCCATTTTCCTCCTGCTAAGCCACAGCCAATTCTCGGCATATGTACTTCTGCATTAAGTTTTAAAGCTTCAAGAGCTAGTTTTTCCAAACATTTTTCTACAGCTTCGTATCTAATCGGTGGGATTCCGTTGGAGTTGGTTATAATTTTATGCTGCCCAATCATATTGCAAACCCAAATATCCTTTTCAACCTGTACCATCTGGATTTCTCCAAGATTAAACCTCTCCCCACTTTTAAACCATTCCCGATAATCTTTCTCAGGTTGCTTCCATCTTTTAGAAATCGCCATAACAAAACCTTTTCCCCAACCTCCTATATTATTACAGATATGAATGATGATCTTATTTCCTTCGGATTGAGGATTGGTCGCATCTCCTTTTAAATAGTGTATCTCTTTCATTCGTTCTGTAGCTTTAAGTCAAGAGGGATTGTTTTCATAGTTTTTGTTTTTTTAAATAATCGCTCCTATTTTGTGAGCCAGTTCAGCCTGCAATGGATACAATTTTTCAATGGGTAACAGTTTTTTTGCTTTATCATATTCTCCTGATTTGGTAAAATTTAAGATCTTTTTGACCAAAGGCGTATAATCTTCAATTTTAACGATCCATTCATTATTAAATTCTTCAATCAGATACCGGCTGATGCCTACCTGAATGGAACGGTATTCCAGTTTATTCCCTTTAATATTCCTTTCCGGATCCCACTGTACATACACCTCAGCCTTTTCAAAGTCTTTTTCCCAGGTTCCGGGATCGGGATACACCCTTTTTTCGGGAGAAGTTAAAATGGCTTTGCTGAGCGCTTTTTCCCATGCTTCTCGTTTGATATGGATGGCCAGCGTACATTCCTGTCCGGATTTTTGTCCGTAATTACTCCTTTCCATCATCCAGAGAAAAGAAGGCTTGATCCACGTCATCCTGTTGAATGAAAAAGGAGCAGAAAACTTCTGATTCATCACGGCAGATTTTGCAATCTGCTCATTGTATGACTGGTATATCACAATCGTATCTCTGCTGTAATCTGCTCTTATTTCAAATTCTTTCATCATCGTATTGGTATTCGGCTCCTTTCTGCCATTAAATATAAAACCATTATTTGGTTTAAAAAATTGGTTTAAAGTCTTTTGAAAACGGAGAATAGGATCCGTAGACTTTATTAAATTTTGTTTTTAAACTTTCTATTTTAAATTGCTCTTCGGTCTGATCAAGACACGTAACAACCAGATTTTTTTGTGTGGCTGAACCGTAAGCGCCATCCAAAAGAAGGGCATAATTCAGCAGATCATAATCCAGTTCTCCAAAACGAAGTTCTTTCTGATAATCATTAAAGACACAGCTTTCCTCTTCATTATTCTTCAGGAGTAATTCCTTTTCACTGCTCATCCAGCCACTTCCGTGACGGGTTGAGTAATTTCTGGTCACATAATACATTTCAATAGCCTCTATTTTCAAAAGCCTGCAGATCTCAAAAGCATTTTTTGAAGTGGTATTCGCGTAGGTCACATTCGGAAATACGCCGTGATCCATATCCAGAAGAATTCCCTGACTGCCTTCAAAAATGAGGTTTTCAAATGAATTCAGAAAGGTATAATCATCTATTTTCCAATCGATCTGATCTACCGCATTCAAAAAGTCACGCATCGCTTCTTCCAGCTGATCTCCATCCATAAAACCATAGTAATAGGCTATTCCTTTCAATTTCTCGATCAGCATTGATCTTGGAGCAATTAAATCAGCAGCAAATAGTTTATACGGGCTTTCGTGTCTTTTCATCGTCGCTCCTATTCCTTTTCCACAGGTTCCGTGCTCCAGATTTTTCGCATTGGTTCTGTTTTGCCAGACATCAAACGGAGTGGTGACTTTTGCTAACGGATGAATATGCAGTTCCGTATTTCCGTTTTTCTCCATTAATTCCTTTCTTTCATTGAATAAAAATACAGGATGAATGGTGCAGTGTTCCGTAAAATAAGACGGCAACCCACGCAGGGCTCCACTCGCAAAACTGGAATGAATGTGCTTTTTACCATCAATCATTACCGTATGCGCTGCCTGCTGCCCTCCTGAAAACCTGATGACAACAGACTCCGGGTTTTGTTGCGCGAGAAAATCTGTAGTGATTCCCTTTCCTTCATCACCAAAACCCAAGCCTATTACTATTTGTGCCTTTTTCATGACTTAAAACATTTGAATATGATCCAACCCTTCTCCTTCTGTTGGTCTGAACGTTTCATTTTTAAACCGGTCGCAGATGACTCCTTTTATAACATTGGGAATGTCTCTGTGATCAGCTATTGATAAACAGTTTTGTCCTAATATTTCCTTCCAGCCACTATCTGCTCTCATCGCCTGATCAGAATGCAGAACATTGATGTGATACACTTCGTATCGCTTTTTCGCTTCTTCCAGTAACTCAAAATGTGTGTAAGTATGCTGCCCCGCTCCCATAATTTCCCTGATCGCGGACGCTGGAAGTGTTTTTAAACAGGGTTCGTCTCCTACCGTAAACAAAATCCCTTTCTGGTTTCTCTTTTCAAACGCATCGGTTCTCGTATGGAAAGCGGCAAAGTACCATGCCAACAGATAACTTTCTCCTGCATTTCCGCCACCGCCGGATTCAATATAAGTACGCGTCAGCCACATATCCAGCTCCTCATCGCCTGATTCAAACTGCCCGACCTGCAAAGGAAAGGCGTCACATTCATGGTCTCCGATTCCTAAAAATAAAAGTGCCGGATCCGGAACCCCTCCCTGGATAATTCCCCCCATTAATTTAGGAAGTCCTTCTTTAATAAGTTCGTGCGGAATATGTCCCATACTTCCCGTCACATCCAATCCTAAAATGATAGGAACTGAATTCGGGTGTACGGAAGAATCTCTCGCCTCTCTGAAAGAAATTCCTTTAGGGTTCATAGATTCATGAGCTCTTCTTTCTGCATTCTGAGTGAAAATTTCACCTGCGGATTTAGATCCGTAACCTGCCTTTCTTGCTCTGTCAAAACGAGCATCCATATCGTATCTTGTACTTCCCATAATTAAAATGTTTTACCGAATAAATATTCAAATCTCTTAACAGCGACTTCTAATTGAATATTTAAATTTCTGATGGTTAATGAATATTCTAAATCTTTCTGAACAAATGCTTCCGGCTGAAAATCAGCAAATGTCAAGCTGTTCCTGTCTAAAGGACTGATATCGATGAGCCCTTCCTGCTCGCGCTCCAGCCGCTTTATTTTCAGTTCAATGTCTTCCACCCTGCGCCTGTAAATCAATTCGGAATCTGCTCCGATGGTACGTGCACGGTCTTCTCTGATCTGGTCATTGTTTCTCTGTAATGACTCGATGAATCTCGGTTTTAGTTCGTCTTCCATCTTTTTATTGTTTTGTGTTGTTTTTACGCTAATTAAAAAAGACATAGTAATGCTTATCCTTTTACAGATTACTACTTATTGGAATACATCACATCCGTTCTCAAAACGTATTTATTTCCGCTTATCAGGGTTTTCCCTTCATGTCTTACCGGATGATAAAAAACCAATGCTGATCCTTTTTTCGGAGCTACGGTGAATAGGTTTTGAAATTCAGTTTCTCCGCCTTCAAAATCGTCATTCAGATAGATCATGAATGTATAGAAACTTTTTTCATTTTCATTCCGGATATAGCTTCCGTCCCTGTGCATTTTGAACCGCTGTCCCGGAGAATATTTATAAACCCTCAACATTTCATTAAAATTCTGAAGCTTATAGTTCTCATGTTCCTGAGGAAGAAATTCTGCTGCTTTTTTGAAAAGATCTTCTGCTAACTCGTTATCAAAAACCATCAGTCGATCATTGTTCCGAATCCCTTTGCTCATCATCTGGCGGCCATTCATATTAATCTTTGCTTCTTCAAATACCTTTTCCTGAGCCATTGCAATATAGTCATCACAGGCAGCGGAAGTCAGGAAATCTTCGATCAGAAATATCTGTGGGTGTAGTTCTATCTTTTCCATAATACTATTTTGTGTTTAGTGACTGTGTTTTTACCTTCTTAATTCGTCTCTTACTTCCATCAAAGCAAATCCAAGCAGATTTTCACCATCCCAAAGTTTTGGATCATTAGCTCTGGCATCTGTTTCCAACATTCCGATTCCCCAGATTTTGTCATAAGGACTGGCTTCTACTAAAATCTTATCATCAGTTGCCAACAGAAAATTCTGAAATTTTAGATTTTGTGAGAATTTCAAAAGATTGGCCCTCTTTACGATTTCATATTTATGTTCGTCCCAGAGTTTTGGGTCAAAATTCTTCACTTTCCTTCCTAAGCTTTTAGCTTCATTAGGCGTTTCGGATTTTAAAACTTTCTGTAAGATTTCCTGATCATTAAACAGTTTTGCTTTTCCGGCCATCATATAATGTTCGGCAGTTTTATAAAAAGTTCCGTTTTCTTCAAACTGAATGGGAAACCATTGACTGAAGCATGATTTGGTGATCTCATTTTTTACCGTGTGTCCCCAGAAGAATAGAAATTCAAGTCTCTCTTTTCTCTGAAATTTTTCAATAATATGTGGTAAGGTGTATTTCATGATTGTGTTATTCTTACGCAAATGTAAAACAATATCATATTACAGCCAAAATATATTTGCGTTATTTTAACACTAAATAGTTAAAACATTGATTATCAATATTAAAATTTAATTGTTTTGATTGTTTTTTTAAACACTAATGACACTAATGTTTTCACAAATAGCACGAACACACAATAAACTAAAGTTTTAGTTTATTTGTTTTGAATGATAAAATGGGAGTTTTTTGATGTAAATCTAAACTTGATTCGGCTGGAGTAAAGATTATTTGATTTCGAAATAGAAGCCTTCTTTTTCCAGTTCTTCATATTTCTCCTGATTGAATGTGAACAGTTTTCCGGGTCTGCCGCTGCCTTCTTTTTTAACGTTGTTGGTCTCATTAAGCAAGCCGTAGCTCATGATTTTTTTACGGAAATTTCTGCGGTCTATTTCACGTCCGACGATGGTTCTGTACAAATTTTCAAGGTCTGAAAAAGGAAATTCTTCATTGAGAAGATTAAAGCCGATCGGCTGGTATTGTATTTTGGTACGAAGTCTTTTTAACGCAATATCAATAATACTTTGATGATCAAAAGCCAGTTTGGGAAGTTTATTTACACTGAACCACTGCGCATCTTCGGCATCAGAATCGGCAAAGAGCTCATGATAAGAAGGATTCACAAGGCCCAAATAAGCCACAGAAACCACCCTATTCCTTGGATCACGGCCTACGTTGCCAAAAGTATAGAGTTGCTCCAAAAAATCGGGCTTTATGCCTGCTTCTTCGTGTAATTCTCTTTTAACCGCCTCATCCAGGTTTTCATCATCCAGAACGAGACCGCCGGGAAGCGCCCAGCCTCCTTTGAAGGGCTCTATCTTTCTTTTGATTAAAAGGAGCTGAAGATCCTGCTTATCAAAGTACCCGAAAATGACGGCGTCTACCGCAACTTTTATTGCCTGCATAGTTAATTTGCGTTATGAATACACAAAGGTACAATTTATAAATGACATCAAAAAAACAATTGACTGCATAATAAAATTAGCTAACTTTATTTAACATTAACCCATTTAAAATTAACTAATTATGAAAAATCTATTGTTCTTATTTTCAATCGTTTTTCTTCTGACCGCCTGTGAGAAAGGGAAACCCGTGACAGATAAAAGTTCGTCTAAAACGGATTCTGCCGAATGGAAACCTGTAGATTCTGTAACCGCTATGAAAGCATGGATGGACTACGCCACTCCAGGAGAACTTCACAAAATGCTGGCCAAATATGACGGAAACTGGACAGGAGCATCAACCATGTGGATGGAAGCGGGTGGAAAACCCATTACCAGCCAGGCTGAATGTACCAACAAAATGATTTTTGGAGGACGTTATCAGCAAAGCAATTACAAAGGAAGCTTTATGGGAATGCCATTTGAAGGAATGAGCCTGATGGGCTATGACAATGCAAAGAAAAAGTTTGTAAGCACCTGGATAGATAATATGGGAACGGGAATTATGCATGCTGAGGGTGAATGGGATGCTGCTAAAAAATCCCTTGAATTCAAAGGAAAAATGGCTGATCCTGCCAGACCCGGAAAAGAATGTGATTTCAGAGAAGTATATATATTTACTGACGATAATAACCACACCATGGAAATGTACGGTCCTGACTCTAAAACAGGAAAAGAACACAAAAGCATGGAAATAAAATTCACCAGAAAGAAATAAAAACCGGAGAAACCTCTTCTATGAAACAGTGATTTTCCTTGTAAATTTTAAGGCAGATATGCTCAACTTTGGTATAGAAAATAAAAATTTATACCATCATGAAAACATTATTAAGAGCCTTTATCGTGGTCATTATTATCATAGGAGGAGTTTTGATCATCGTTGTGGGGAAAAAGCCTTTCCCGGAACCTGAATGTCTCGTATGCGGGATCAATCTTATCAGAACATTAGGCATTGCCGAAGTGATTCTTGGCCTCGGTGCATTGGTGATACAAGCCAATCTCACGGAGAAACAACGAACTTTTTAAAAAATAAAAGACCGGTAAAAATTACCGGTCTTTTTTATATTAATCATTTAGTTTTAATACAGCCATGAACGCTGATTGCGGTACTTCTACTCTACCAATCTGCTTCATTTTCTTTTTACCTTCTTTCTGCTTTTCAAGAAGTTTACGTTTTCTGGAGATATCTCCACCGTAACATTTTGCGGTAACGTCTTTTCTTAAGGCTTTGATGGTTTCTCTGGCGATCACTTTCGCTCCCAACGCTGCCTGAACTGCAATATCAAACTGCTGTCTCGGGATCAGTTCACGAAGTTTCTCACACATCTTTTTACCGATATAGTAAGCATTACTGTCGTGAATCAGTGAAGAAAGGGCATCTACCATATCTCCGTTGATCAGGATATCCATTTTAACCAATTTAGAAGAACGCATTCCTATCGGAGAATAATCGAATGACGCATATCCTTTAGAAATAGATTTCAGACGGTCATAAAAGTCGAAAACAACTTCTGCCAAAGGCATATTGAATGTCAATTCTACTCTGTCTGCCGTTAAATAGCTCTGGTTAACAATCTCTCCTCTTTTTTCAATACAAAGGGTCATTACAGCACCTACGAAGTCAGATTTAGTAATGATGGAAGCTTTTATATAAGGTTCTTCAACCCTATCCAAAAGATTGGGATCAATCATTTCTGACGGGTTGTTGATCAAAATTGCAACTTCAGGTTCTTTTTTAGAGTATCCATGGTATGAAACGTTGGGAACCGTAGTAATTACGTTCATATCAAATTCTCTTTCAAGACGTTCCTGTACGATTTCCATGTGAAGCATTCCCAAGAATCCGCAACGGAAACCAAAACCAAGTGCTGCAGAACTTTCCGGTTCGAAAACCAGAGAAGCGTCATTCAGTCTTAATTTTTCCAGTGAGAATCTCAGTTCTTCAAAATCTTCGGATTCAATAGGATAAATTCCGGCAAAAACCATTGGTTTTACTTCTTCAAACCCATCGATGGCAGCATCGGCAGGATTCACAAAAGAGGTAATGGTATCTCCTACTTTTACTTCTCTTGCATCTTTAATCCCAGAAATAATATAGCCTACATCACCACATTCAATAGTTTTCTTCGGTACTTGCTTTAGTTTCAAAGTTCCTACTTCATCGGCACCATATTCTTTTCCTGTAGCGAAAAATTTAATTTTCTCGTTTTTAGAAATGCTACCGTTTACGACTTTGAAATACGCTTCAATCCCTCTGAAAGGGTTATAAACAGAGTCAAAGATCAATGCCTGTAGCGGAGCTTTCGGGTCTCCAACCGGCGCAGGAATTCTGTTGACAATCTGCTCAAGCAAATCGTGAACTCCCTCACCTGTTTTTCCTGAAACTCTAAGAACATCTTCATATTTACATCCTAAAAGTCCCATAATTTCGTCGGTAACTTCTTCAGGGTTTGCAGATGGAAGATCTATTTTATTCAGAATCGGAATAATTTCCAAATCGTTTTCTAATGCCAGATAAAGGTTACTGATGGTCTGCGCCTGGATACTCTGTGCTGCATCTACAATAAGCAATGCACCTTCACAGGCAGCGATAGAACGGGAAACTTCATAAGAAAAGTCTACGTGTCCCGGGGTATCAATAAGGTTTAAGATATATTTTTCTCCTTTATACTCATAATCCATCTGGATCGCGTGAGACTTGATGGTGATCCCACGTTCTTTCTCCAAATCCATATCATCCAGGGTCTGAGACTGCAGTTCTCTCTGAGTAACTGTATTGGTATACTCCAAAAGACGGTCTGCCAAAGTACTTTTACCGTGGTCAATATGAGCGATTATGCAAAAATTTCGTATGTTTTTCATTTAAGAACGTTGTAATTTGCAAAGATAAAAAAAAGAGAGACATTTCCTCTCTTTAATTTTCAGGGTACAATTTATTTTTCAAAGACGTAAGCGCCTGTTAAAGAGTCTATATAAACATGGGATAAAGTCGTGTTCGCATTTCTATCCGTTTTTGATCCGGAATCAATTGCTGCTCCAATTAGCCCGCCTACGATTCCTCCTGTCATAGCTCCAATCATAGCCCCTGTATTGCTGTTTTTCGGATACAGTTCAAGTCTGGAAGAAACAATATAATATCCCTTATCATCTTTATTTATTTCTAAAAAGCCAACAGGTGTGGACCGGTATGCTTTCCCATCTTCAACATATCCGTACATTTCTTCAGTTAAAACAAGAAGATCATTCTGATCTTTCACCCCGATTACTTTCCCTTTTTTATTCTTTCCTATGTAATATTCTTTTTGGGGTTTTTGCTCAGAAAAAGATTTGAAATCTTTATACACTCCATTCACAAGTTCAGGAGACGTAATAAATTTCATGTTTTTCTCCAGTATAGTTTCATAATCCTTGAGTTCAGCTTCCAGAACAGGTGTACTTAAAACAGTATGGGAATAGGATTCATTAATGAAAGAAGACAGGATATCTGAAATAGATGAAGAAATTTCTCTGGGGATATTGGGTGTAAGTTTCGAATTAAAACTTAATGTATTGTCATACCTGTTGATAAAGAAATATTTACCGCTTCTATTGATGAAACTGCTGATTTTAATTTTTACTTTTGCCAGTCCGGTATTTTGAAAGCTACTGATCTTCACTTCTTCTAAAAGCATGGTGATATCATTATTTCCTTTTACTTTATTATCACCGGCAAACCAGGTTTCCACATGATTTTTTAAATCTTCATTACTGAATTTCATTTGAACCTGTTCTCCTTTATAGACAAGGGTTCCCAAATCTTTATCTGCTCTGGTATCAATTAAGCTGAGAGATTTTGTGCGTGAGTTTTTGTCTTTGATATTTTTATCAAGCTTAATCATTTCAGTTTTTTGAGCTGATAACACAACTGAAAACATTAAAAACAATAGTATTTTCTTCATAATTGAATTTGCCACAAAACTAAGAATTCCTTTTAAAACTAAACGGCTCTCACAAACAATTGTCTGTAAGAGCCGTCCAACATTAAAAAAATAAACTATTATGGGTTCTGTTTGGGCCTTGCCGTATTGTCGTGCCCGCTGTGAGGTTTTCTTTCATTCATTTTATCTCTCATCATCCCTTCAGTCTGGAATAGTTTCAATACTTTTTGGCAAGGAATCACCTGCTGCATTTTATCAGCATATCTTTTTCTGTTATCCAGTAACTTCTGCCCCACTTCAAAACTCTGCTGAAGTTTTGCTTTGGCTTCATCATCCGATAAAGTTTCGGGATTGAAATTAGGATTAAACTGTCCTTTTATCTGTTTCTGATTCTCAAGATACTCATTATACAGCTGAGTAAATTCTGTTTTATCGCTGGCATCAATCTCCAGATTTTCCAGCACCATATTATTTCTAAACCTCTTGAGCAGCTCTTTTCTTTCTTCCGGAGAAAGATTGTTTATTACCTCCTTTCTTTGCTTAGGATCCATCTTTTTCCAGTCATAATCTGTAGTCTGTGCATTTTGTGCATTCAGACCAAAACCATACATAATAAAAAGTGTAAATAATATCTTTTTCATCTTTCTTAATTATATAGATCTAAATAAACGTCCTGTGTAGAATTGCTTGCCAGTTCTGAAATTTCAGAATTGGAAAACGAATCCAGGTATTCATTCATTTTAGTTTCTTCTTTTTTAGCGGTAGCTTTTACAGGCTGAGCCGTCCTTACATTGTCAGCTCCTTCTTTTGCTGTATAAGACACCGTTTGAGTTCCCTGATTGCTAACTGTTTGATTATTATTTTCAACAGAAGTTAAATCTGCCTCCAGCGTTTCATAAGCACGCTCGCCTTCTGTTTTAGGCGCCTGTTTGTTTACTGCATATGCATTTGATTTCAACACATCTTTCGCCGGATCGTTGTCAGAATTAAAAACATACGTTGCCCCGAATATCAAAGCCAGTGATGCCGCTGCGGCATACATCCAGTTTAGTTTAAAAACCGGTGCTTTCTTATTCGCTTTCACTTCGTTCATTACACTGTTCTGGATATTTTGAAACAAATCATCCGGAACTTTGTAAATATTCTTGCGTTCTAGTTTTTCTATGTCGAACTCTTTCATCTTGGTTTGGGTCAAAAAATTATCTCTCGTAATTTTCTTTAATAAATTCTTCTATTTTCTGTTTAGCATAATGATAATTCGTTTTTAACGTCCCTACAGACATATCTACAATTTTAGATATTTCTTCATAGGGCAAATCATCATAATACCGCATCATAAATACCAGCTTCTGCTTTTCGGGCAGGCTTTGTATAGCGTTCTGGAGGAGCAGCTGTATTTCTTCGGCATCTCCTTCCGTATTGTCGGCCACCAGATTCTGCATATAGTACTCCGGATCTTCATCCGTTTTCTGCATTTTCTTCATTTTATTGACCTGCTGTAATGCCTCGTTGGTGGCAATCCTGTACAACCAGGTATACAGCTGGCTGTCATTTTTGAACTGGTGAAAATTCTGATAGGCTTTAATAAAAGTCTCCTGCAGCGTATCCTGAGCCAGGTCACCATCCACAATAATCCTTCTGATATGCCAGTACAATCTGCTTTGATAAGCATCCATCAAGGCACGGACACCTTTTTCCTGGGTCCGTGGATTCTGCATCAACGAAATAATTTCCGCGTCCTTAATCTTCATAAGATGCTTTCACTGTTTTGGATTACAAAAATAGCCGAAAGTTAAATTACTTATTCAATTTTCAGTCCAAATATTTAAAATAATATCAGATCGTTACGTTCTGAGCATTAGGCAACGGGGAATAAGGAGATTGATGATAAACTTACCATGCCCTGCATTCATCTTCCTTTAAAATCTTATCTTTGTTAGATGCAAATTGTAATCATAGGTTCCGGAAATGTGGCCTACCACATGGCAAAAGCTTTCAGTCTGAAAAAAATTCCATTGCTGCAGATTTTTGGCAGGAATGGGGAAGAACTGAAGAAAATCTCTGAAGAACTGGATGTCCCATATTCTACGGAACATCTGGAGAATGCAGATCTGTACATCATCTGCGTGAGCGACAATTCCGTGGAGAATGTTTCTAAGATCATCACTAAAAAAGACGCTTTGGTCGCCCATACTTCAGGATCTCTCCCTAAAGAAATACTGGCAGGGGAGTACAGAAAATCAAGCTTTTATCCTTTGCAGACTTTTTCAAAATCCAAAGAACTGGAATATGAAAAGATTCCCTTTTTCATTGAAACAGAAAACGAAGAGGATAAGCAGATTCTTTTTGACCTTGCTTCTCAGATTTCAGAAAATGTAATGGAAAGCAGTCATGAAAAGAGGAAATACATTCATCTTACCGCTGTTTTAGCCTGTAATTTTGTGAATCATCTTTTCGCAAGAGCAAAAGAGGTTTCGGATTCGCAGGATATTCCTTTTGACTATTTTCTTCCGCTTATCGATGAGACGGTTAAAAAGATCCATGAAATTGATCCCAAAGCAGCCCAGACCGGACCCGCTGTACGAAACGATGTAAGAGTACTGGAATTACATGAGCAGTTACTAAAAGGCGAGAGTCTTGAAATTTATAAGACAATGAATCATTCTATTCAGAAAATGTATGAGTTATAAAGAAAAATTAAAAGATATTAAGGCGTTTGTATTTGATGTAGACGGAGTTTTTACCGACGGAAGCGTCTATCTGATGCCTGGTGGAAATATGTGCAGGGTAATGAATGTTCTGGACGGATACGCAGTCGTTAAGGCATTAAAAAACAATTATTTAATAGGTGTAATTACAGGAGGAAATGATGATATGGTAAAACACAGAATCAATTATCTCGGAATAGACGACTACTATCCAAAATCGCACAACAAGATGGCTGATTTTGAAGATTTTAAAAAGAAATACAATCTTAAAAACGAAGAGATCCTTACGATGGGAGACGATCTTCCTGATATCCACATCATGGAAAATTCTGCGATTGCTGCATGTCCTGAAAATGCGGTTCCCGAAGTCAAAGGAATATCTGACTATATTTCCACGAAAAAGGGGGGAAGTGGCGCTGTACGAGACGTAATAGAGCAGGTAATGAAGGTTCAGGGAAACTGGCATGACGATAACACCCAATCTGTTTAAACCCGCACTATGAAATTACTTTTAGCATCCCAGTCACCGAGAAGAAAAGAACTGCTTTCAAGCCTTGGATTTGATTTCGAAGTGGTGAAAATAGACTGTGAAGAAATTCTTCCTGACTATATTGAAATAGGAGAGGCAGCAGCCTATCTGTCTGAATTAAAAGCAAAAGCATTCCGGAGTTTAACCGGTGATGAAGTTTTACTGACCGCTGATACCGTCGTTGCCGCGGAAGGACAGATTCTCGGAAAACCGAAAGATGAAGATGATGCCAGACAGATGCTTCGTATGCTTTCCGGAAAAACACACCAGGTGTACACGGGAATTACCATAAAATCTGTAGACAAAACATTTACAGAAACCGATGTGGCTGATGTAGAACTTGATGAAATGACAGATGAGGAGATCAATTATTACGTTCAGAATTATAAACCTTTCGATAAAGCAGGCAGTTATGGCATCCAGGAATGGCTGGGAATGGCAAAAATAACGAGGCTGAACGGAAGCTTTTATACCATTATGGGACTTCCTACCCATTTGGTTTACAAAATTTTGAATGAAATATAAATATTATTCATTATAAAATTTTATTATTTTTACAAAATCACCAGCTGCTTATAATAAAAAGCAGATAAGAGAGTTATATTGAATAATGAAAAAGAATATTTTATTCCTTTTGATCATGTGTATCGTTGCTTCCTGTGCTACCAAGACCAAAAAGCCGGAGCAGCGTTCAAAATTCATGAAAGGATTTAACACATATTATAATACCCTTTTTAATGCTAAAGACGCATTGAACAGCGAATTTACGAGCAGAGACAAGGGGCACAAGGACAATTTCTATGCGCCTTATATTCCCATCCTGACCTTTGAAGACCAACCTTTGGGAAGTGATTTGGGGCAGTCTGCCGCCTTTGCTGAAAACTCCATGAAAATGGCAGAAGTGAACAGACCTTCTTCTGACAGAGGACTTCCGGGAATGCCACCAGGAATGCCGGGAGCCCAGACAACCACGCCCGGTAAGCCCGATGACCTTCAGAATAAGGGAGCTACCACTTTAGAAATTGCTGAAGCAAAGGCCCAAAAAGCCATCAACAAATACTCCGTGATCAGAAGCGGGGAAGAAAAGAATAAAAAAATCTTTGACGCTTATATGATTCTTGTACAATCAAGAATTTACCAGAATAAAGCCGTACAGGCCCTGGATGCCCTAAACTATGTCTTCACGCATATGAAGGATGATAAAAGGCTTCCTTTGGCGAGAATTTACCAGGGTGTAGCGTATGCAAAAATCAAAGATTATCACAGAGCGAACGAGACTTTTGCCAAACTGAAAGGGGAGGATATCAATAAAACTTATGCCAAACTGATGAGCATCTATTATTCTGAAGCTCTTCTGGATGCAGGAAAAACAGAGGAAGCCGCTGTTGAATTAGACAGGGCTTTTGAACTGAACTCAAGCAGAAAATTAAAAAGCAGAATAGCCTATCTGAGAGGACAGGTTTCTGAAAATTTAGGGCAGAATGACAAAGCACGTGAAAGCTTCACTCAGGCTTATAAATATGCCAACGATTTTGAATTTGAAGTAAAATCCCAGATTGCTATCGCCAAGACTTTCAATGGAAAAGGCGATTATAACGGCGCTAAAAACTATCTTGAAGGCATCAGCAAAAAAGGGACTTACGGTTCCAGAAAGAATGAATTTTACTATGCTTTAGGCTTAATGGCCAACAAGGCGGGCAAAAAAGATGAAGCGCAGCAGTTCTTCAAAAAATCTTTATTTGAAAAGGTTTCCGATCCACAGGTAAGAGGTCTTACATACTATGAAATAGGGAAAAGTTACCTTGAAAAGAATGACTATATCGGAGCCGGAACGTACTATGATTCAGCTCTTACGGTGATGACTTATGAGCCTTCCCGAATCCTTTTAAAAGATCAATCCGAATACATCAAGAAGATCTCCAAAAACTATTATCTGATCAAGAAGAATGACAGTATTCTTTCTTTAGCAAAGATGAGCGATGCCCAAAAATCAGATTTTTTTACCAAATATATTGCTAAACTTAAAGCTAAAGAGGAAAAAGAAGAGCAGGAGAGAAGACGTGCTGAAAGAAGCAAAGGCTTTGACGGCGGAGACTACAGTGCCAACTCGATATTTGCCAACAATGCCAATTCTTTTGAGGATTTCGGAGTAACTACTAAAGGATTTTATTTCAGTAATACCGGGACAATAAGCAAAGGAACCTCTTCATTTAAGCAGGTTTGGGGAGAGAGAGCACTGGCTGATAACTGGCGTTATTCTAAGAAAATGGCCTCTATTGAAGACATGAAAAATGATGCGCTTGGGGTAACATCGGCACCTAATCCGAGACGTTTTGAAACCACCTATTATATTGAGCAAATCCCTACAGATCAGGAAAAATTGGGTCAATTAAAGAAGGACAGAGATACTGCTTCTCTAGGCCTGGGTGTGATGTACCAGAATTATTTCACCAACACGCCTTTAGCCACAAAGACTTTATATGATCTTGTGGATGTAAAACCTGAAGAAAAAGTAATGCTTCAGGCCCTTTACGAGATCTTCTCTATGAATTATCTGAAGAACCCGCAGGCTTCTGAAAGAGCAAAACAGATTCTCTTGAATGATTATCCTTATACATCTTACGCAGAATTTGCCAGAAACCCTAAAAATGTTTCATTCGTAAAATCTTCGGAAGAGGTTGAAAATGAATACAAAAAGGCCTATGCACTTTATGAATCCGAGAAATTTGGAGAAAGTAAAGATGTCATAGAACAGACAATACAGAAATTTCCAAAAGATGCCCTTATTCCAAAGTTTCATCTTCTGAATGCTTTCAATTCAGGAAAAACAAGTGGAAAAGAGGTCATGATTCTGCAGTTGGAACAGATTGCACTCAATTATGCTAAAACTCCGGAAGGGATAAAAGCCAAGGAAATGCTGAACTATCTGAAAAGTGAACTGTCATTCCAGGCCACCGATAACAAAGGAAATGCACTTCCTCAGCAGCCGGGTACATCACAACAGCCAGTCCAGAATCAGAATATTCCTCAGAATCCTGATAACACCTTAATGATGCAGCCGTCTATACAAGGTCTTGAATCTGAGAAATCCGGAAAGACGAAACCGAAGAAACAAAAAGATCAGAAGGAGCAGAAAGAAAAAGTACCGAATGACATTCCGGCAATGCCTAAATAGGGCGGAAAGTTTGAGGGTCGGAGAGTTTTGGGGTGTGATGAGTTATAAATGATGAGTTATGAGTTCTGTAATGTGGATCTTGAAGTTGAAAACTTTTCACCATTGACTTGCGAAGCAAAATTGACCATTGACCATTCTCAATCTTAGCCTAAGCCTAAAAATCTGACATCTAAAAAAACTATTACAATAAAAAAAGCGAAGATCTAATCTTCGCTTTTCTTTTTCTTTACCCCGTGGAAATCTTTGAGATAGAAAGGTTCAAAGTAGGCTATATCTTCAAATTCCTTGGTCTCTATTTTCTCCAGGGTCTTTTTTATCAGGTATTGTGCAGAAGGGTAGATATCGTCCCTGAATTCCGCATCGGGAAGATTCAGAATATCTTTGGCTTTCGCTGCACCGTCACCTACAAAAATGACTTTTTTATCTTTAAATTCTTCAAAAGAAGTTTCATCTAAAATCTTCGCTTCGGTTGCAGACAGTTCTTTTCCCGTTTCACCGTCATAAACGGCTGTATAAACCTCCATTCTCCTTGCATCGATCAATGGCACTACATAATCATAGTTCCCGCCTAAAAAAGGCTCTATCATGCTTTCTAAAGAATTCACCGCGGTAAGTGGTATTTTCAGTCCATAGCAGAATCCTTTTGCAGACGATGCCCCAATCCTTAATCCGGTATAGGAACCCGGTCCTTTACCCAATGATACTGCCTCAATATCCTTTATGGTGAGGCCTGCGCCTTCCAGTGCCCATTCTACATACGTGTGAAGGCTTTCAGACTGTTTATAGTTGTCGGAAACTTCTTCGCACAGACATAAGAGTTTTTCATCGTCTGAAATAGCTACAGAACAGTTTTTGGAAGAGGTTTCCAGATATAGAATTTTCATCTCTTTAATTTTAAGCTAGGTAGCAAAATCACAAAAAAAGCGAAATTGCTTCAAATTCGTGCAAATTTATGGCTTTATTTCGACACTCTGCCGGCTCCATAGTTTCCATGCAGCATTCTTTTTTATCCAGATCTCCAGCAGAGCCAGTTTCATTTCAAAATTCTGGCTTTTATAGGTTCCTGAAACTCTAATTTTTCTTCTGATGCTTGCTGTATTTTTATACTTTTTGATCTCGGAAAGTTCTGTCTGCCGAATCTCTTTGTACATCACTTTTTTTGATGAAAAATCTTTTTTGAAATCTTCAAAGTTCTGTATCCAGCCGTTGGAATGACCAAAAGATACATCCGGCATCAAAACATCAACGATCTTCTCATCATTATTCTGTAAATAGCTATCAAGAAGTCTAATACTTTCAAATAGCTTTTCATCTCTTTGAGAAGTGCCTGTATGTTGACCACTCCAAAGAGCAAATGAAAAAAGCAGGATAACAAAGAATCTACTTTTCACCTTATTTTCTGTAAATCGTTCTCGGCTCACTTTGAGCACTCGGATAAATGGTCATATCAGAAACCATAACGTGCTTAGGAGCATTGACACAATAAGCGATAGCATCAGCAATATCTTCCGCTTTCAAGGCTTCATAACCTGCATATACAGTTGCCGCCTTTTCACTGTCTCCTTTGAACCTTATCAGAGAGAAATCTGTTTCCACAGCACCCGGCTGAATATTGGTCACCTTGATTCCAAATTCGGTCAGTTCCAGACGCATTCCATCAGAAATTACGTCAACTGCTTTTTTAGTTGCACAATACACGGTTCCGTTAGCATAAGTTTGTCTTGCCGCCACTGAACTAATGTTTACAATATGCCCTGAATTACGGTCTTTCATAGAAGGGATGATGGTTTTGGAAACGTATAAAAGGCCCTTTACATTCCCATCGATCATAGAATCCCAATCATCTGTCTTTCCGGCAGAAAGAGGATCCAAACCGTGCGCATTCCCTGCGTTATTGATTAAAACGTCAATATCTTTCCATTCGTCGGGAAGAGAATTCATTGCTTTTTCAACTTCTTCCAGATTTCTCACATCAAATATTAAACTAAATATTTCGGTATATTGAGAAAGTTCAGCTTTTAAAGATTCTAAGACCTCCTGTCTTCTTCCACAGATAATGATTCTGTTTCCCTGTCTGGCAAGAAGCTCCGCAGTAGATTTTCCTATTCCGGAAGTAGCTCCGGTGATGAGTATTGTTTTCATAATTTCTTATTTAATGTAACAATGTATCTTTTTATTAATGTAACAATGTAACAGTCTACCAATGTAACAATAACAGATCGTGTATTTCAATATTGTTACACTGGTACATTATCAAATTGGTACATTATTTCAGTTGGCATCAAATGCTTCAAAAGCATCGGTTATATGTTCAATTGTAAGTTTCTTTTTTTCGTCCGGAAGGACAGAAATAATATCAAACCTCACTTCATTGTTTCTCTTAAACTCTTCAAGATAATGATTGGCTGCAGTAACAATAGATTTAATTTTTGTTTTGGTAACGGCTTCCTGAGGCAGCATAAAAGCATCTGTAGAACGTGCTTTTACTTCTATGATAATAATGAGATCCTCTTTCTCAGCAATGATATCGATCTCAGCTTTCTGAAACCTGAAATTCCTCGTAAGAACTTTATAGCCGTTCTTCTGCAGATATTCAGCTGCAAGATCTTCTGCTATTTTACCGAAATCATTATGAGTTGCCATCTTTCAAGTTTGAGGGTTTGAGGGTAGAAGCGTTATTGATACTGGTATTTCTTAAAACTTAATCTTAACCTTATCTCCAATCTTCATCGTAACTTTTCCACCAATAATCAAAGGTCTGTTGTCCTTAATATGTCCATTCGGGAATCCGAAAGCGGTAGGGAATTTATACTTTGAAATTCTGTCTGAAATCAGTTGATAGGCAAATTCATCGAAGCTTTCTTCATAGCTTTTATTCTCTTTTTCATCGCCCATATTGGTCATTCCTCCAATGATCAATCCCTTAATCTTTTTGAAAACACCGGCTAATTCCAGGCTCATGATCATTCGGTCAAGGGCATAAAAGTTTTCGCCAATATCTTCAATGAATAAAATTTTATCTTTGAAATCAAAAGAATAAGGGGTTCCCAGAAGGGCGTAAATCAGGGCTAAATTGCCTCCAACCAATTCACCTTCAATATTCCCAGGTTTATTAAATTGATGTGCTTTTAAAGCATATTTAGGGCTTTTCCCTTTTAAAATATCAAAGATCAGATCATAGCCTTCATCTGTCACTCCAAAACTGGATGTTTTAATGGTCTGTCCGTGAATGGAAGCAAAACCTTTCTTTAATAAATAGCTTTGAATAACAGTATTATCTGAATAGCCAATATACCACTTCGGGTTGTCTGTAAAGTTTTTAAGCTTTAACTGCTGAACAAGATGCTGACATCCATAACCGCCTCTTGAAGCCCAGATTGCTGAAATTTCTTTATCGTTTAAAGCCCAGTTGATATCTGTTAACCTTTCCTTTTCCGTTCCTGCGTAATTGTATCCGTTTGAAAATTTAGTGTAAAGATGTTCACCCAATACAGGTTCAAAACCTCTGCTTTTTATCATTTCTATTCCCTTTTCAAGTTGGGAAATATCTACAGCTCCGGCAGGGGAGATCACGGCTATTTTAGCCCCTTTTTTAAGGGCTTTTGGAAAGATTATTTTTTTCATTCTGTCTTTTGTCCTGTTTTTTGGTATTTGATTTCTTTTTTCTCAGCTTCTTCTAAACGTCTGTCGAACTGATTGAATTTCTTAAAGCTCTGCAGAAAGATAAAGAAACTGAAAACAATAAGAATCCCGCCCACGATCCTTCTGATCTGGTTGGCGAGTTTCTGGGTAAGTTTATCGTGAAATTGTTTTGCTAAGAATATTTTGGCCAGGTCAATGCACAGATAAGTGGCAATGACGATACCAACGTAGAGAATAAAACTGCTGGTATCAGGGTACTGATTTCTTACGGAAATGACCGTAACCAGCCAGAAGAGAATCACTCCTACATTTAAAAGATTAAAGAAAAAACCATTGAAAAACGTTTTAAAATAGTTTTGGCCAATGATTTTTTCTTCACCGGGCATGTGCATTTTGGTCTTGGTGACCATCATCACGATGCCGTATACAAAAATAAGTATAGAAGTAATCCTGTAAAAACCGGGATGTTTATCTATTAATGTGACGATATCCGCACTTGCATAATAAGCAGCAACGATGCATAATATATCTGCCGTAATAACTCCGAGATCGAGTGCCAGAGCGTGTCTCGGTCCTCTGGAGAAGCTGGTTTCAATTAAAAGGAAAAAAATAGGTCCTATAAAAACCAGGCTCAGCATAAATCCTAAGACAACGGCAGAAAGTACGAGTTCAAACATTCAATAGTATTTTAAATGAAAAAAAAATTTCATCCCATTAAATACAAAGTTATACTTTATGATTTAATTAATCAACAATCTTAAAGTCTAACTGCTTTTGAATAAGGTTTGCTTTTACTACTTTGATCTGAACCTGGTCTCCCAACTGATGTTTTTTACCGGTTCTGTTTCCATAAACAGCATGGGTTTTCGCATCGTAAGAATAGGAATCATCTACAAGGTCTCTCAATTTGATTAACCCTTCCGCACCGTTTTCAGGGATTTCGACCCAGAAACCGAATTCCGCTACACCGGAAATAACGCCTGTAAATGTTTCTCCAAGATGTTTCTCCATAAACTTCACCTGCATGAACTTGATAGAATCTCTTTCCGCATCGGCAGCCAGTCTTTCCATAGAACTGCAATGTTTCGCTTTGTCCTCCAGCTCCTGCTTGCTTGGCGATTTACCTCCGTCAAGATAATGCTGTAAAAGACGGTGGGCCAAAAGGTCTGGATAACGACGGATAGGAGAGGTAAAGTGGCTGTAATACTCAAAACCTAAACCGTAGTGTCCGATAGGTTCTGTAGAATAGACCGCTTTGCTCATACTTCTCATGGCCAGCGTTTCGATCATATTTTCTTCTCCTTTTCCTTTCACATCGAAAAGAAGTTTATTCAGTGATTCTGCTACCTTTTTGGTATTGTCTAGGTTCATTTTATATCCGAAAGTAGAGACAAAATCTCTCAATGCTTCCAGTTTTGCCGGATTCGGATCATCATGGACTCTGTAGATAAAGGTATTATTGGTTACGCCTCCTTTAGTGTTCAGTGATACAAATTCGGACACTTTTTTATTGGCTAAAAGCATGAATTCTTCGATCAGGTGATTCGAATCCTTGCTTATTTTAAAGTATACTCCGATAGGCGAATTATTTTCATCCAGATTGAATCGTACTTCACTTCTGTCAAATGTAATCGCTCCGTTTCTTACACGTTCATCACGCATGATTTTCGCAAGTCTGTCCAGTGTATTGATTTCTTCTGCAAGATCTCCCTGGCCCGTTTCTATACGTTCCTGAGCTTCTTCATAGGTAAACCTTCTGTCTGAATGAATCACCGTTCTTCCAAACCATTGTTTCTGGATTTCTGCTTTATCATTCAACTGGAAAACCGCAGAGAATGTATATTTATCTTCATTCGGACGAAGTGAGCACACATCGTTACTCAAAACTTCCGGAAGCATCGGAACCACACGGTCTACAAGGTATACCGAAGTCGCTCTCTTGTAAGCTTCATCATCCAGCATTGTACCCGGAACTACATAATGGGAAACGTCTGCAATGTGCACCCCGATCTCCCAGTTTCCGTTTTCTAATTTTCTTATGGAAAGGGCATCATCAAAATCTTTTGCATCCTTAGGGTCAATGGTGAAGGTACAGATATCACGCATATCCCAACGCTTCGCAGCTTCTTCATCGGTGATTCTTCTGTCGATTTTATCAGCATCCAGCTCAACTTCCTGTGGGAATTCATACGGAAGACCGTATTCTGCAAGGATAGAGTGGATCTCGGTTTCATGCTCGCCCGGAGCACCCAATACCTGAGTGATTTCTCCCTGAGGATTTTTGTCGCCCGGTCTCCATTCTGTCATTTTTACTACTACTTTATCACCGTTTTCCGCGCCTCCGAATTTTGCTCTTGGAATAAAAATATCGGTATTGATCGTTTTTTTATCACACACTACAAAACCGAAGTCTTTGTGAGCGACCACCTGGAATGTTCCTACAAACTCAGTTCTTGTTCTTTCCAGAACTTCCAGTACGGAACCTTCCAGTTTTTTACCTTTAAAATGATACGTTACAATCAGAACTTTATCGCCCTGCAACGCATCTTTTACGTTTTTAGAATGGATAAAGACGTCATCTTCCATTCCTTCTACGCTCACATAGGCGTTTCCGGACTGGTTGAAATCGATCGTTCCGCTCAAAGTTCCCGCAATCTTCAGATTAACGATATACTTTCCTTTTTCCACTTCTTTTACCTTCTCAGAACCCTGAAGTTTGTGAAGGGCCTGGATTACCAGCTCTCTCTGACGTGGATTTTTATAATCTATTCCTTCTGCGATCTGCTTATAATTGTAGATCTTCGTGGAATTGGTATTCATGAAACGCAGGATCAGTCTTCCGATCTCTATGAGTTTCTGTTCGTTTTTATGGCTTATATATTTACCTTTTTTTGGCATTTTTAATGTTATTTAATTGTTGTTAATTGTAATAATCCGATTTTGAAATTTCTTTCACTTCAGCATTTTTGAATTCAAAATAATAGATGAGATCGCCCATCAGGACTTCTGCTTTATTATTTTTTTCCTCCATATTAAGAGATATCTGAATTAAATCACTTTCAAGGATCACTACTTCTTTGCTTTTTACTGTTTTTACAAAATTACCTTTAGCGTTAAAAACTGTTCTGTCATCTAGTTTAGATTTTGGAACACCTTTAAAATTGATATGTTCCGATAAATACTTGTACGCAAAATCTGGACTGCGCGGTACTGGAATAATAGTTTTCTCCGGGAAAATATTCGCCAACTTTTTGAAATTTCTGTCATCCCAAAATGCTTTGTACTTTAACCTGCTTACTAAATTGTCAGCTGAATAGTCAGTTCTATCCATTCCACACCCCGCTGAGAAAACATTCAAAACGGAGATGTACAGTATTTTATGCTTATAATATTTCTTTTCTATCTTTTTAAAAATCTGATCTGCCAGCGCATGATAATTATAATTCTTCGTTCGCGCTAAAAAATCTTCTTCTACTTTTTTTAATTCTTCCGCTGAGTAAAGATGTCTTATTAATGGAAGGCATCCATTCAATTCAACTTTTCCCGCTACCGTTGGGCATGCATCATCTTTGTCCCAAATACCATCACCATCCATATCCGTCCATGGGCAGCCATTATTTTCTACGGGTCCGTTTACTGTGGGGCATACATCATCTTTATCTATAGTACCGTCACCATCTGCATCCGGCCACGGACAACCTTTATTTTCCAAAGGTCCCGCCACTTCAAAACAATGATCATCTGTATCAGGAATACCATCACCGTCTGAATCCGGACATCCTTTAAATTCTGCCAATCCCTGCACGTTGGGACATTGATCAAGATAAAACATAACGCCATCGTTATCTTTATCAGACAGGCAGGTTCTCCGGCTGTTTTCCTTTCTGCATTTTTCAAAGGCATCTTTATCCGTTATTTCCTGGGCATGGAAACAACTTATAACAAAAAATAGTACAGCAGATGCTTTGATCTTCATTCAGTTTGAAATTTCTTTATTAGTCCTACAGCATCAATTTTCTTTCCAATTTTTTTCAATGGAAACTTTAGTTTGTATAAAATTACTACAAATATGGAGAAGAGGGGAGAAAAACCTTTGATTAATATCTTTTAAATATATAAGGTTCGGTATGGAAATAATAGAGGGGTAATTTCTATCAGCTGATGCAAATGTACAAAATAAAAAATAAATAAGGCCTGTAATTTGATTTACAGGCCTTTATATTTTTAGCAAACAGCAATTTTGTCAACTCTGTTTTGGTGTCTTCCACCTTCAAAGTCTGTGGATAGAAACTTCTCTGCAATTTCTATGGCCACTTCCTTAGAGATAAATCTCGCAGGCATTGAGATCATATTCGCATCATTATGCTGTCTGGCAAGCACTGCGATCTCCGGCATCCAGCAAAGCGCGCATCTTATCTTCTGATGTTTGTTGGCTGTAATCTGTACTCCGTTTCCGCTTCCGCAGATCAAAATTCCCAGTTCATTCTCTCCGTTTTCCACAGAGGTTGCAGCAGGGTGTACGAAGTCCGGATAATCCACACTGTCTGTGGAGAACGTTCCAAAATCCTGTACTTCAAATCGTTCTGAAAGAAAGTTCTTAACAATCTCCTTGTATTCATAGCCTGCATGGTCTGCAGCAATAGCTATTTTTCTTTTCATAATACCTGTATTAAGTCTTTTTAGATTTTATTTCAAGACAAAGGTAAGAATAATAACAAAGTCTGTTAGTTAATCGGGGGTAATTTGTTAAAAGGTCTGTGAATAACTGTGGAAAACTTTTCTCAACTTTCTATTTTTAAAGATGAATTTATTTCGTAATGGGAAATCTATTTCAAAATTTTAACCACAACTTTCAAATTCTTTTCTTCAGTTACTCCCGAGTTTTTCCATAATTAAATAACTAATAATGGATTTGTGGGAAAGTTATTCACATCTGTTAATAAGTGTGTGAAAAATCACATTTACAAGATATTACAATGTGAATTAAATATGAATTGAATAAAAATTATTTGTTACCAATTATTTTAGTAAAACTTATCCCCTAAACTAACAACACTCAACAACAACTACATTATTCTTTTCTTTAAAGAGAAAAAAATTGTTGATTAGTGGGTGATTGGGTTGGGGGAAAGTTTTCCAAAAGTTTTGTTTTTGGAGATCTGTTGAAAAAGTTTAAAAGCTTACATTTGTGAAACGAAAATTCAACGATACTTATGAAAACAATCAATGATTTCAATTTTAAAGACAAGAAGGCTCTGGTAAGAGTGGACTTTAATGTTCCGCAGGATGATCAGCTGAAAGTGACAGACAATACAAGAATCACGGCTGTAAAACCGACGGTTGAAAAAATTCTTAATGATGGAGGTTCTGTGATCCTGATGACACACCTGGGAAGACCAAAAGGTGAAGTGAAGGATGAGTTTTCTCTTAAGCATATCGTAGATGAAGTTTCCAGCGTTCTTGGAAAGGAAGTGAAGTTTGTGGATGAATGTATCGGAGAAAGGGCTGAAAAGGCTGCTTCTGAGCTTCAGCCGGGAGAGATCCTGCTGCTGGAGAACCTGCGTTTCCACAATGAGGAAGAGAAAGGGGATGAAGGATTTGCTGAGGAGCTTTCTAAGTTGGGTGATGCTTTTGTAAACGATGCTTTCGGTACTGCACACAGAGCGCATGCTTCCACAGCTGTGATTGCTCAATATTTCGAATCAACTAAGTTTTTCGGTTTACTGATGGCTAAAGAGCTTCAGGCTATTGATAAAGTTTTAAGAAAAGGAGAAAGACCTGTAACTGCGATACTTGGAGGTTCTAAAGTTTCAACTAAAATTACCATTATAGAAAATATCCTTCCTGCCATAGATAATCTGATCATTGGAGGAGGTATGGCGTTTACTTTTATTAAAGCTTTAGGCGGAAAAATTGGAAACTCATTGGTAGAAGAGGATAAACTTCCTTTGGCTCTTGAGATCTTAGGAAAAGCAAAAGAGCACCAGGTAAAAGTATATCTTCCTTCGGATGCTATCATTGCTGAAGGTTTCAATAATGATGCGGAAAGAAAAGAAGCAGATATCTATGCAATTCCTGAAGGATGGATGGGACTTGACGCCGGTCACAAATCAAGAGATCAGTTCAATGATGTTCTTCTAAATTCCAGAACCATTCTTTGGAACGGTCCGATCGGAGTTTTTGAAATGTCCAACTTTGCAGGAGGAACCATTGCTCTTGGAGAGAGTATTGCTGAAGCTACAAAATTGGGTGCGTTCTCTCTAGTAGGGGGAGGTGACAGTGTTGCTTTTGTGAAGCAGTTCGGTTACGGAGAAAAAGTGAGTTATGTTTCTACCGGTGGAGGAGCGATGTTGGAAAGTCTGGAAGGTTTGGAACTTCCCGGAGTTGCTGCCATTAACAAATAGATTTTAATTTTTATTATATAGGAGACCGTCATTGCTGACGGTCTTTTTATTTTATCTCTGACAAATTTTTTAAAGTGATCTTTTTTCTTGGAATTTTAAATTTTATGATTAAAATAATTGATTTCGGAAAATCAGTATCCAATTTCCGAATTTGTTAGGAAGATGTGGATATCGGCTATTTTTTGTAAATCGTTAAAATTCGTTCAAAAAAAGAAAATATAAAATTTTTTTTGTGTCTCCATTTTTCCACGTGACAGTTTTTTTTGAATGTATCCTTAATTTTAAAAAAGTAAGGTGAGTAGCCCAACTTTTGTAAATTTCTATCATTTTTGTGAATTAACAGTTTTTCCAATTTATTTTAAAAATTTAAACTCTCTGAAAATATTTAAAAGTCTATAAATTAGAGAAGTCTCATATTTAGTTTTATTTTTCTTTCTTCAATTTTTTAATCTAGGCTTAAATCTCAAAAATAAAACCCGGAAGAATCTCCGGGTTTTTGTTTTTTATGGCAAAATAGGTGAAAATTGGCCTTCAGAAATGGCTCAAAAATCGATTTTCTATCTTTTTTCGATAATGTATATCAAACTTGAAAATTCGTTCGAAAAAAGCGCCTTTACGTTAGAAATTGTTCCGTAGATGACTGCTTTTAGCCAAAAAAGTGGTGATTTCTTGTATTTTTCGCTCAACATAGAGATGTAAAAGGAGTCCAACACCAAAGGTTTGATTTTTCTCATTTTCCAGTCCGGTTTCTTAGAAATTAAATTTTCCATACCATTTTTGGAGAAATGATAAATATGTCGCGGTACATCGTACGCTGCCCAATATTCTTTGTAATGTTTGGCATCATAAGAAGTGGGGTTGGGAACAGCAATTATTAAAAGTCCTTTGTCTTTTAATTTCCCGTGAAATATTTTCAGCATTTCATCCTGATTCTCTACATGTTCAAAAACATGCCATAAAGTGATGGCATCTAAGCTATGATCAGGAATTTTTTGAATATTATCAATAACCTTTGCTTTAGCTATTTTGTTGAGAGCAGCTTTTCTTGCATCAGCGTCAGGTTCGAAACCAAAAGTTTCAAAATCTTCTTCTATATACTTTACAAATTCTCCGGCTCCGCAACCATAATCCAAAACTTTTGCTCCTTTTTTTATTCTGTCGGCAAGAATATTTTTCTTGTATTGCAGATTAAAGGACTGCAGAAATTTGTATAGTTTTTCTTTAAAGCTTCCTGAATCCTGGTGGTGGGAAATATAATCTTCGCTTTCATAATATTTGGAAATATTGGATGGAATAGGGGTGGTCTTGAAAACTCCTTTTGTTTCTGTTTCTTTTATTTCAAATATTTCCTGTGAAAGAAAATGATCCTTTATTCTCATTGAATTGATATCTTGATATTTTAAAATTAAGGTATTTAGAGATCCGATTTAACGCATATAAATACCTTAATTTTTGCTTTTAATTTACAAATGTTTCACGTGAAACATTTTTGATTTAACGTCCTAAATAGACCAGTAAAACGTTTATATCGGCCGGAGAAACGCCACTGATTCTTCCTGCCTGTGCAATGGTCTTAGGTCTTACATTAGACATTTTCTGTTTTGCTTCTGAAGAAAGGCTTGAAAGGCTTTTATAATCAAAATCTTCCGGAATTTTTATATTTTCCAGACGGTTAAGCTTGGCTACATTCTCCTTTTCTTTTTCAATATACCCTTTGTATTTGATATTGATCTCTGCCTGCTCTCTGATCTCCTCGTCGTATTGAGAAGAAAACTCCTTAATAGTATCGATGGCATCAAGTTTATCCAGCGTAATATTAGGTCTGGTAAGGAATTGTGCTGCTCTGTAAGCCTGATCTACAGGGTTACTATCGATAGTTTCCAGAATAGGATTGATGACACCTGGCTTTAAAGAAGTTTCTCTTAAAAATGACTCAAGTTCCTGACTCTTAGCTACTTTCGTTTCAACTTTTCTTAATCTGTCTTCTTTTGCAAGACCTAGATGATAAGCTTTTTCAGTCAGTCTGATATCAGCGTTATCCTGTCTTAGTAAAAGTCTGTATTCTGCACGGGAAGTGAACATTCTATAGGGCTCTTCAGTTCCTTTTGTAATCAAATCATCAATCAGTACGCCGATATAGGCTTCATCTCTGTTCAGGATGAAATCTTCTTTATCGTGTACTTTATTATGGGCATTGATTCCGGCAATTAATCCCTGTCCTGCAGCTTCTTCATAGCCTGTAGTTCCATTGATCTGTCCGGCAAAATATAAATTGTCGATCAGTTTGGTTTCTAAAGTATGTTTTAGCTGGGTAGGAGGGAAGTAGTCATATTCAATAGCATAACCCGGACGGAACACTTTTACATTTTCAAAACCTGGGATATGTTTCATAGCTTTGATCTGTACATCTTCAGGAAGAGAAGAGCTGAATCCGTTGACGTAGATTTCTACAGTTCTCCATCCTTCCGGTTCTACGAAAAGCTGATGTCTTGTTCTTTCTGCAAAACGGTTGATTTTATCTTCAATACTTGGACAGTATCTAGGACCTAAACTTTGAATCGTACCATTAAACATTGGGCTTCTGTCGAAACCTTCGCGAAGAATATCATGTACAGTTTCATTGGTATAAACGATATGACAGCTTAACTGTTTTGTTAATTTCGGAGTATCCGTGTAGCTGAACTTCTGAGGTTTTTCATCTCCTTTCTGTTCTTCCATTTTAGAATAATCAAGACTTCTTCCGTCTACTCGGGGAGGAGTTCCTGTTTTCATTCTTCCGGCTTCGAAACCTAAACTTACCAATTGTTCGGTAATTCCGAATGCTCTTGGTTCGCCCATTCTTCCTCCACCCAATTGTTTATCTCCAACGTGAATCAATCCGTTAAGAAATGTTCCGTTGGTAAGAACAACTGATTTACTTTTTATCTCAATTCCTAAAGAAGTAACAACTCCGGTCACCTTATTATTTTCTACAATAAGCTGTTTCACCATGTCCTGAAAAAAATCAAGATTGGGTGTATTTTCTAATGCCAATCTCCACTCTTCTGCAAAAAGCATTCTGTCATTTTGAGTTCTTGGAGACCACATCGCAGGGCCTTTGGAAAGGTTCAGCATTTTGAACTGAATCGCGGATTTATCTGCTATAATTCCGGAGTATCCTCCCATAGCATCAATCTCTCTTACGATCTGTCCTTTTGCGATTCCTCCCATTGCCGGGTTGCAGCTCATCTGTCCGATGGTCTGCATATTCATGGTAACAAGTAGGGTCTTTGAACCCAGGTTCGCGGCAGCTGCTGCAGCTTCACAACCTGCGTGTCCGGCACCTACTACGATTACGTCATATGTATCTGAAATCATTTTTATATTGCTTATTTAAAGCCTTTAATTTTAATATTTTCCATAAATGTTTCACGTGAAACATTTTTAGAGAATGCACTCCAGGTGAGTTGTAATTCTATCTAGCTTTAAGCACTTTACGAATTGCTTCTTAAGTGATTCTTCAATTTATTCAGGATTTAAATCTCTGAACTTAGCCAGATAAAAATCTTCCATTCTGCGCATCTCTTTCTCCTCTTCTTCTGTCTTATCCTTGTATCCTGCGAGGTGAAGAATGCCATGGGCGAGTACCCTTTTTAATTCTTCTTCGTAATCTCTGGATAGAGTAGAAGCGTTGTCTGAAATTCGCTGCAAAGATACGAAAATCTCTCCGCTTATTGTTTTGCCTTTTACATAATCGAAAGTGATGATATCGGTATAATAATCATGCTGCAGATAATCCTGATTGATCTTAAGCAGATATTCGTCATCGCAGAAAATATAATTGATTTCGCCTGTTTTTTTTCCTTCTGAAAGAATGATATCTTCCAGCCATTTTTGATAATCTGTACTGACAGATTCCTGTAAGTTTTCGTAAAAAAATTGTATCATTGTATTAAAACCAGTGTCCTAAAATAACACTGAATATGCCTTTTTGATTGTTCTTAAGTGAATGGCTAAAGTTGACTTTAATCTGCCCGAAAGGAGATTTGTATCCAGCCGTAAGTCCCACTGAGCTATAATTTACTTTAACAGCATCTTCAAATTTGATGTCATCTGAAAGATTGGCAAAGCTGAAGTTTCCACTGATAAAATAGCTTTTATTAAATTTAAACTGAAGGTCATTGGAGATCAATATAACGTTATTAGTGTTCAACTGAGCAAAATAAAAGCCTCCAAAACTCTTGAAGTTAATAAGGTTCTGTTCAAAAATTCCACCCAGTCTGTATTGGTAAAACTCCGGAAGATTGTCTCCGATGGTAATTCCTCCGTAAAGATTCAGACGATAGGTGAATTGCTTGGAAAGAGGAACATTAAGTCTGATATCAGCTTTAACCTGAATAATCCTTTTATCAACTTCAGATTTCAGAAGATCGATTACTTTACCTTCAGCATTGA
Source organism: Chryseobacterium sp. OV279 (assembly GCF_900128945.1). GTDB lineage: Bacteria > Bacteroidota > Bacteroidia > Flavobacteriales > Weeksellaceae > Chryseobacterium. The sequence continues at coordinate 149,386 of NZ_FQUD01000004.1, forward strand.
TATAAATCCCTCTGGAAGGGAAGTCTTTGTCGTCCTGGGTATCACTTTTTAAGAATACATACGGATTTAAGAAACGCATGTATCTCTCGTGTACACCGTTTATTTCGGCACCAAAGTAGTCATGGCTTATTCCACCTCCAATAGCGAATTTATCCCTCCATACGGACTGTATATAAGCCTCATTTCTGAACCATTCCCATTTGTCTACAATATTATTGTCTACATTTTTAAGATCGAAGCTCATTCCGGAAGAGTAGATACCGAAACCTGGAATGTATCCATTATCAATAAAATAGTTCAGATAATATCGTGGTTTATCTCCCACCACTACATCCAGTGAAAGATTTGAATTCTTAAATAAAAGACGTTTTCCTGAATAATTTAAAAGAAGTCCTGTTTTGAAAACTTCGTCATAATGCAGTCCTACTTTTAAAAAATGGCGGGCATCATCTTCCGTAACATAGAGTTTAAGATAATTCGCATCATTTTCCGGAATGATATCATAATTGATAAAACGGTAGTTATTGGTGGCTACAAGCTTATCAATTTTCTTATTGATACTGCCATAAGTCTGCAAAGAGGGGAGACGCAGTCCCATTTTCCCCAGAACGTAGTTTTTACCGTAAATACGGCCTCCATCCAAAGAAATGCTGTCTATCTTATATACATTGGAATATATTGGATTGACGCGCTCCCTGAGGCGGTCAAACGAACGTTTTGGAAGCTGATCCAACACAGCGGTATATTTCATGCCTTCTGCGTACCCACTGTCGAGAATTTTCTTCTTATCATCGTAGCTGGTAGCCGTCATTCCTTTCAGATTCGGCTTGATATTGATATCCGTGTATTTGTACTGTTTTCTGGTATCTCTTTTAATTCCAAAATCAATAACCTGATTAAGGATGGATATAATATTGCTTAAATCCTCTCTTGACGATAAATCCTGATTAAGGTCCACACCGATGACGATATCGATTCCTTTGTCCTTTAATGGCTTTGAAGGATAATTAACCGTCATCGCCCCATCAATATAAATACTGTCCCCGATTTTTACCGGATCCATAAGAGAAGGGAAGGCCGAGCTGGCCATAATAGATTGTACCAGATCCCCCTTTTCAAAAATCTGCATATTGCCACTTTCAAGATTGGTGGCGACGCACATAAAAGGAATAGGAAGTTTGGAGAAATCGTCAATATTGGAAACGTTTTTGAAAAGTTCTTTAAGCAGATATACATTTCTCTGTCCTGAACTTATAGAGGAGGGAAGTGATATTTTCCCGTTTTTTAAAGGAATGGATAAAAGATATTTATCGACAGATTTATTAAAGAAAGAAGATTCCTGTCTGGATTTCGGATCCATGATGAGCGAATAGAAATCGGTATCCATCACGATCTTTTCTATTTCTTTTCCGGAATATCCCGAAGCGTAGAGACCACCTACAATGGCACCCATGCTGGTTCCGGAAATATAGTCTACTTTTACTCCCAATGAGTCTAACACTTTCAGTACTCCTACATGTGAAAAACCTTTGGCACCGCCACCGGCAAGGGAAAGTCCTATTCTGGGATTTTTGGGTATGACCAGATCCTTTTTCACTTGTGAATGGATCATCAGGAGTTGGAATACGAAGAGAAGGATCAGGAGTTTTCTCATAACTAGTCTTTTATATATATCCGTTTCACCCGGGGCGAAATGGATGTTAACACTTCATAAGTGATTGTTTTGCAGTAGCCTGCGAATTCTTTTAAACTTGGTTTTGCATTAAAAACGGTGACCGTATCACCTTCTTTAACATTGGGGATCTTGTCTACGTTGATCATCATCATATCCATACAGATATTTCCGACAATCGGGGCCAGAATCTTATTAACGCCTACATTGCCTACCTGGTTTCCGATCAGTCTCGGAATTCCGTCTGCATAGCCTACAGGAATCGTAGCGATCTTTGCCGCATGATCAGGTTTGTATTTTCTGCTGTAACCTACAGATTCTCCGGTATCTACCGTTGATATCTGCGAAATTACGGTTTTAAAGCTTACCACGGACTGAAGCTGCTTCTGTATTTCACTACATGGTGATTCACCGATCATTCCTATTCCTATTCTTACCATGTCATACTGCTGTTCTGTATAACTTGTTATTCCTGAGGAATTTAAGATATGTCGGATAGGAGCGTAGCCCAGTTTTTCAATCAGATAGCTGGAATTTTTTTCAAAAACTTCAAACTGTCTGAATGTAAATTCTTTTTCTTCAGGCATATCGGATGAAGACAAATGACTGAATAAGCTCTGCACTTTTACATTTTTACTGCTTAAAGTTTGGATGAGCTGATCCAATTCAAAATCTTTAAAACCAAGACGGTGCATACCGGTCTCCAGCTTGATGTGAATCGGATATTTTTTGTCATAACCGGATTTCTGAACCGCTTCATAGAATAATTCCAAAACTCTGAAACTGTAAATTTCGGGCTCTAAATTATATTCAATGATCGCTTCGTAGCTGTGCTGCTCAGGATTCATAACCACGATAGGAGTGGTGATTCCTTTTTTACGCAGTTCCACACCTTCGTCAGCATAGGCAACACCCAGATAATCAATGTGATGATGCTGTAGGAATTCAGAAATTTCATAACTGCCCAATCCGTAAGCATTTGCTTTTACCATGGCCATCATTTTCGTTTCAGGCTTCAGGAGGGATTTGTGATAGTTAATATTATGAAGAATTGCATTCAGATTGATCTCCAGAACGGTGTCATGCTTTCTGAGTTCAAGAATATCTTTAAGCTTCTCGATTTCAAATTTTCTGGCACCTTTCAGCAGAATGATCTGGTTTTCAATCTCTGTAAGACGCTTACTGTCAATTAATTCTTTGGTATTGACGAAAGTAGAAGTTTTAGCTTTAAATAATTCACTGAACTTTGATATTTCATCCCCGATTAAGAATACAGAATCGAAATTCTGATCATTCACCAGTTCGGAAACTTCTTCATAAAGTTCCTGTGAATTGGAATTAACCCCTACAATGTCCGTTAAAACCAAAGATTTTTTAGATTTCTTATATTCATTCAGAAACTGAAGTGCAGTCTTTAGAGAATCCAGATCCAGATTAAAAGAATCGTTGATGACGATATTGTTTTTAATGCCTTCAATGGCTTCCAGACGCATTTCCACAGCCTTTAAAGAATTGATCTTTTCGATGATCTTTTGATTATCAATATTCAGTTCTTTTAAAACGGTGATCAAGGCCAGAGCATTCGTCAAAGTAGCTTCATCTCTCTGATGAACAGGGAAGGAGATTTCTCCGTCAAAATAAACAACCGTAATTTTTTCATCCTTGGAAATACCTTCTCTGATGAAAACCTGGTTGTTCTTTTTAAATCCGTAAGAAATTAATTTTTTATCAGAATATAATTCCTTTATTTTTTGGTCAACCAATGCATTGTCACCATTGTAAATAATGACTTCAGAACCTCTAAAAAGCATGATCTTTTCATCAATGAGTTGTTCTTCTGATTGAAAATTGGCCGCGTGGGCATTTCCGATATGCGTAAGCAGCCCGATCTGCGGATGGAATATATGTTCCAGCTTTTCCATCTCATGCGGCTTTGAAATTCCTACCTCAAAAATTCCAAGTTCGTACGAACTGTTGATTTGAAGAAGAGAAAGCGGAAGACCGATCTGAGAATTAAAACTTTTCGGACTTTTTACCGTTGGAAATTCATTCCAGAGGCATTGGTAAAGCCATTCTTTTAAAATAGTTTTTCCGTTGCTTCCTGTAATTCCGATAGATTTAAGGTGAGAATTTTCGAAATGGTACTTCGCCAGTTGCTGAAGAAAATCCACTGAATTTTCAACAATGATCCATGTAATATCGTCAAACTGCGGATACTGATGTTCAGAAATGATCACAGCAATGCCGCGGTCTATGGCAGATTCAATAAATTTTTCTCCGGAATTTTTATGCGTATTGATCGCTACAAATGCCGTATTTTTCGTTGAATAAATAATTCTGCTGTCAAACGCTATATTTCTGATCACTAAATCCTGATCTCCAATGATCTGTGCATTGGTGATGTCTGCAATTTGTTTTACTGTATAGTTCATTGGTACCCCTTCTGCTTTATTTTGAGCTCACTGACGGTAAATTTGGGGGAAGCTGAAACTTTGCCCATTTACCTTTACAAGTTAATTTATTTTTTCTGGACCACTGCAAAGGCGCAAAATAATTAATACAGATACTTTTGTACATGCAGAAATAACTTTGCGCCTTCGAGATTTTCCATCCGCTGTGCGGTATTATTTTTTATTTCTTAAAAGCATTTCGTCAATAAAAACGCGTCGGCTTACTGCTTCATAGCTTTCCGTTTCGCCAAGTTCCACCAGATCATTTCCCTGGGAAATTCTCATAGAGTAGTTGGCCAGATTCCCTGTTCTCTTGCAAATAGCATGCACTTTTGTGACGTATTCTGCGGTCGCCATTAAATTAGGCATCGGTCCGAACGGTCGGCCCAGGAAATCCATATCAAGTCCTGCCACAACCACTCTTACGCCGCTGTTGGCCAGCTGATTGGCAATATCTACAATGCTTTCATCAAAAAACTGTGCTTCATCTATTCCCACCACATCGCAGTCTGAGGCCAGCAGAAGAATTTCGTTGGGATTATCTACTGCTGTACTGCGGATTTTATTCTGATTGTGAGAAACAACGTCCTCTTCAGAATATCGTGTATCCAGTCTCGGTTTAAAAATTTCCACGTTCTGACCCGCCATTTCTGCTCTTCGCAATCTTCGGATCAGCTCCTCGGTTTTTCCCGAAAACATAGAGCCACAAATAACTTCCATCCAACCACTTTGTTTGGAATGATTAATTGTATTTTCTAAAAACATTTGTTAAATTAGCCGTATATTTTTAAGATCAAAAGTAAGCAATTTTAATAAGATTCTTATTATGCAGAACATCCAAGATTTAAAGGAAAAAATTTTTTTTGAATCCAAAAATATCATCGATATTTTGGAGAAAATAAACAACGTAGACGAATTACTTTCCAAGCAGGATCTTGTAGATGAGCTTGCGAACAGGATCTCTTTTTTAAGGTTGCTGGAAAAAAATATCGAGTACTTTATTACCGATCATTCTCAGCAGAACACAGAGAACCAGTACATTTCATCCCTTTCTGATGACGGACATGAGTCTAATCATGAAGTGACGGAAGAGGAGGCGATCTTCAATAATGAGTTCAATGAAATCGATGAAAACGAAGGTGAAAATTATTCAGCTGCATCAGTGGATGAAGAGGAAAAATTTAATCATCAGCTCGATGAGATCGTAGAAAATGAATTCCATGAGAATATCGTCAGTTTTGCAGAGGAAAACTACGGACAGGCTCCTGCTGAAGAGGCTCAGGAAAAAGTTTCTCAGCATGATCTTACGGAAGAGGAAGCCGTTTTCAATAATCAGTTGAACGAAATTGATGAAAATGAATCTTTCAATCCCAATGAAAAAGTTTTAAGCTTTGTGGATGAAGAAAGAATCCTTGCCGATGCGAAACCGGATAATGATGAAGATCTCAATGAAGATTTATTCATCACTGAAACTACGGAAGAGGAGGTAGTTTTCAATCATCAGCTGAATGAACTGGACGAAGATGAAGACAACGTTTCACATGAAACAAATGCTTCAAACAACCCTGAAACAGAAGAACCAGAGCTGAATACTCCTGAAAAAACCAAAGAACAGACTGAAAGAATTCCAAGTATTTTCGATACTGAAATGCTGGAAGACGAAATCCTGATCGAGGAAAACGAAGAACAGTTCATTGCATCCAATGTAACCATCGAGCAGGGAGAAATGCTTACGGAAACTTCTAATGTGGAAGGTATCTTAAGCGAAATAAAAAATGATTTTCCTTTAGAAGAAAAGGAAGAAACCATCCTGGCGGAAGTCTATGACAGAAGAAAAATTGTCGATATAGATAAACCGTTCCCGGAAACAGAAAACCAAAAACTCGCCTCTGATGAGAGCTTCGAAGACCTCGATGCCTATCAGCAGGAGAAAAAAATAAAACTGGCCAATATCAAAGGACTGAAAGCTGTACAGACACTTTTTGACGACGATCCTCTGGAAAGGGAAGTGCCGCACGAAAAGCCTGCCCCTGAAGTAAAAGAAGAGCAGGGAAGCATTCTGAAAACCAACATTCCTACCCAATTTATGGAGGCTGATAAGGTAAAACCTGAATTCAGACTGGATCTGAATGACAGAATTGCCTTTTCAAAAACGCTGTTCGGCGGAAGCCAGACGGATCTGAACGAAACGGTAGCCCGGTTAAACAGTTTCAGAAACCTGGAAGAAGCAAAAGAATATCTCAGCGACCTTTATTACGACAGAAAGTGGAGTAAAGTAGATGAATATGCCCAGAGACTCTGGATATTGGTAGAAAATAAATTCTTATAATTTTGAGCGGAATCCTATATTTTGTTCCCACACCCGTCGGGAACCTTGAAGATATGACCTTCAGGGCTGTAAAAGTCCTCAAGGAAGTTGACTATATTTTATGTGAAGACACAAGGACATCAGGAATACTTTTAAAGCATTACGAAATCTCCAAACCTTTAAAATCCTATCACCTTCACAACGAGCATCAGGCTACTGAAAAAGTAGTTGCCGATCTTAAAAGCGGTCAGAATATCGCGATCATTACCGATGCCGGAACCCCCGGAATATCGGACCCTGGCTATTTATTGGCAAAAGCAGGAGCAGATAACAATATCGAAATGATTTGTCTTCCCGGAGCAACAGCTCTGATTCCGGCACTTGTGGTGTCCGGACTTCCGAATAACGAATTTCTGTTTGCAGGGTTTCTGCCTCAGAAAAAAGGGAGACAAACCAAACTGAAGCAGCTGGCAGAAGAGAAAAAGACAATTGTTTTATACGAAAGCCCGCATAAAATCAATACCACTCTGGAACAGATCAAAGAATTCTTTGGTGAAGAAACAAAAGCCAGTCTGAGCAGGGAAATTTCCAAAAAATTTGAAGAAACCAAACGTGGAACAATCAATGAATTAATTGAATTTTCCAAAAGCAAAACTTTAAAAGGAGAGATCGTTCTTATTGTCAACAATTCTATTTAAATTCATTGAAAAACTTAGTTTTCGCACTGTGCTCGTCAGTGTGTATGGCCCAGACCAATCAGTATACCAAGATCCTTTTGTCCAAAAAGATAGGGATGGAGGTTCATTCCTACTCAGAAGGCTACGGAACGGTTTACGATTCGAAAAATAAAAGAGAGAGCATTGTAGATTCATTGGGAAATGTTACGTTTGAATCTGCTCACAGTATTTCACATATTTTTAAAAACCGTTTCATTCTTACATCAGGAGAATCCGGTTATAAAACCAAATCTGCCATCATAGATGAAAAAGGAAACGAATTGCTTCCTTTAGACGATCAGAGCTTCAATACACCCTGGCTGAGTAAAAAGCGTATCATCTCTTCAAAAGAGGGAAAAGAAGCGGTTTATGACTATCAGGGAAAAGAAATTATTTCTTATTCTGAGAGAATCCTGTTTGTGGCGGAAGACCGTTTTTTCGTGAAAAAAGATAAAGTATGGTTTTTATATGATTTGGAAGGAAAACAGGTCAGTCCCCGTGAATTCAAAGAGGATTATCATTTTGAAAATGGTAAAGCACTGATCATTAATGAAGATAATCAAAGCGAAATCATTGGAAAAAACGGGCAGACTCTTCATAAGTTCTCGGCGCAGATTTACAGTTTGGCTTCTTATCCGTATCTGATCACAAAGAACAGAACGACAGGGAAGTATGGTTTGGTGGATGCGGAAGAAAACCTCCTTGCTGAAGAAATCTATGATGATGCTTCACCGGAATATTTTGGAGCGAAAGAGTATGTTTATCTCAGAAAAAAAGGAAAAGCAACCGTTTTCAATAAAAAAGACAAGAAACTTTATCCAAATAACTTTAAGTATTTAACGCCACTGTTCAATGATCTGTTCAGTGTTTACAGTGATAAATCAAAGAAAACGGGAGTGGTGAACCTTAATGGAGAGATCGTTGTTCCTCAGGAATATGATTTTATACAAAGCTTCAGCATTTCCGGAAAAGATTTTATTTACCTTAAAAAAGGTCAGGAAGAACAGTTTCTGAATCAGGATCTGAAAAATATTCTGGATGAAAATACTCAAGTCATTGCTTTCTATCCCGACCAGCTGATCATTAAAAAACAAGATGGTTACTATCAATTTTCTGTCCTTAACAGATCAACTTCTGTGCTGAAGGACATTGTTGCCATCAAAGAACAGGAACCGGATTTTTTCAATATTTTTAATTTGTATTCGAAACCGGTAGTTTGCAGAAACAGCAGCAATTTATACGGAATCATTGATGGAAAGGGGAAGGAGATCATTCCTTTTATCTACGATGACATTATTGCATTTGAAAATTCTGAGAATGAAATTGTCGTGAAGAAGCAGGATAAATACGGCGTTGTGAACTTTCAGAACGAGCCATTGAAGGATATTATTTATGATAAATATTATTGGCAGAAGGAAGTTTTGAAGCTGGATAAAGATAAGAAAACGGATATTCTTTATTTTACAAGGTTTAAAAACAGTGGTAGCCGTCTTTAGAATATGATAAAAAACAGCGAAAAATTTTCAGTAATTTGATGATTTGGAATGCATTGAATAACAATTTATAATATCTTTGCGGACTGTTTAATTTGTATAAAATTAAATATACTATATTGCCGTTTTATCAAAAACGGAAGTATTTACTAAGAATATAATTATCAAGAGATATGATGAAACTATTAGAAGGAAAAGTAGCACTAATCACCGGAGCTACAAGAGGAATCGGAAAGAAAATTGCTGAAATGTATGCTGAACAGGGCGCACAGGTAGCATTTACCTATGCCGGCTCTGTAGATAAAGCTCAAGCATTAGAGGCGGCTTTAAGTTCTGTAACGAAGATCAAAGGATATCAGTCTGACGCATCAGATTATGATGCAGCTCAAAAGTTAATCGATGATGTAATGGAAGAGTTCGGAAAGATCGATATTCTAATCAACAATGCCGGAATCACAAGAGATAACCTGCTGTTGAGAATGTCTAAAGACGACTGGGATCAGGTAATGAGAATCAATTTGGATTCAGTATTTAACCTTACAAAAGCGGTAATCAAGCCGATGATGAAGGCTAAATCAGGATCTATTATCAATATGACTTCTGTAGTTGGGATCAGCGGAAATCCGGGACAGTCCAACTATGCAGCTTCTAAAGCCGGAGTAATAGGATTTACCAAATCTATTGCACTGGAATTAGGATCAAGAAGTATCAGATGTAACGCAGTGGCTCCAGGATTTACTGAAACAGAAATGACTGCAGATCTGGATGAGAAAACCCTTCAGGCATGGAGAGACAGAATTCCGATGAAGAGAGCAGGGCAAACAAAAGACGTTGCCAATGCCTGTATCTTCTTAGGAAGCGAAATGTCTTCTTATATCACAGGACAAACCCTGAACGTAGACGGCGGAATGCTGACTTAATCATAAAAAAATAACAGGCTGTACATTATTTGTACAGCCTGTTTTATTATGTAATTGGATTAAAAATCTGCCGGATCTGCTAAATGCGTGAGATTTTTTAATCCTTAAAAACCTGATTCTCCTGCTCCTGAACCCTTATAAAGGTTGTTCTCTTAGACAATTCTTTAAGTTTGGAAGCTCCTACGTAGGTACAGGTAGAACGTACACCACCCAAAATATCTTTTACAGTCTCCGAAACAGGTCCTTTATAAACAGCCTTTACTGTTTTTCCTTCCGAAGCACGGTATTCTGCAACGCCTCCTGAATGTTTATCCATAGCCGTTTTGGAACTCATCCCATAGAACAGGCGGTATTTTTTCCCGTTCTCTTCAATGATTTCACCGCCGCTCTCATCATGACCGGCAAACATGCCACCCAGCATCACGAAATCTGCGCCTCCACCAAAAGCTTTAGCCACATCTCCCGGAACCTTACAGCCTCCGTCGGCAATAATATGTCCTCCAAGGCCGTGAGCTGCATCAGAGCATTCAATAATGGCAGAAAGCTGAGGATAACCTACACCAGTCTTCACTCTCGTTGTGCACACCGAACCAGGCCCGATACCTACTTTGATGATATCTGCTCCTACAAGAAGAAGTTCCTCCACCATTTCTCCGGTCACTACATTTCCTGCGATGATGATCTTATCAGGAAAATTAGCCCTTGCCTTCTTCACAAATCCAACGAAATGCTCAGAATAACCATTCGCTACATCAATGCACAGAAACTCGATTTTTGGGTGCTTTTCGAGAATCAGTCTGAGCTTTTCCTCATCTGCTTTTCCGGTTCCGGTGCTTAAGGCAATATATTGATGAATGCTTTCCGGCTGGCTGTCCAGAAACTGGCTCCATTCTTCGGGAGTATAATGCTTATGAACGGCTGTAATAATCTTGTCTTTGGCCAGTTCTACCGCCATTTCAAAAGTTCCTACCGTATCCATATTGGCTGCGATCAGAGGAACACCTCTCCATTTCTTTTTAGTATGCTTGAATGTAAATTCTCTTTCAAGATTCACTTCTGAACGGGATTTTAATGTAGAACGTTTGGGACGGAACATTACATCCTTGAATCCAAGCTTTATATCATATTCTATTCTCATAATCTGGAAAAAATTAATAAGAATAAATGTAGCGAAAACTTTTAAGGGAAAATTGAAAAGAGAAGGTTTTATAGATTTTTTAACCTGTGAAACGAGTTTGAGAGTCAGAGTGTTTTTGAGTTTGTGCGTTATGGTTACCTGTGAAAAGGGTCATGCTTCTTTTTTTACGCAAAGGTTTGATTTTAATACTACCCAGTAAAAGGAAAACTAAGAAAGAATCAATGAAATTGATTCGATGAAGCAGGCGCTACATCCGTTGGCTTCATCAGCGACGGAGTCGAACTCTTTGCCTTTTCCAGCTCAAAAGCATTTTTCACAGAACTTTGCGTGAAAATAAATTAAAATTATCAACGCAGTCATCTGTGCAAATCCGTGTAATCTGTGGTTAATAAGATGAAATCGGAGATGAAAAACTAGAAGACGTTCAAAAGAAAAAAAATCCAGACACCTCCGCGAAAATCTGCGGCAATTTATAAAACGATTTCTGCATCAATAGGGGCGGGCTTTAGCCCGCTTACATAAGAATCGGTATTCATCCGGCTTTAGCCAAACCTTATATTTAAACACAAACACCACAAATCTTTTCCACAAATAACACAACCATCCGTGAAAATCCATGCAATCAGTGGTTTAACAAAAGTAAAATAAAAAAGGGCGGAAAATCATCTTTTCACGCCCCATAAATTTATAGTTCCCCTATGCATAAAACCGAGCTTTTCATACAGCCTTTTCGCGCCTGTATTGCTTTCCGCGACATGCAGGAAAGGTGTTTTCCCGTCTTCAAATATTTTCCCGGATACAAAAGTCACTAATTGTTTAGCCAAACCTTTTCCCAGATAATCCGTATCTGTGATCACTGCGCTTACCTCTGTCATATCGTTCATCTGCATTCTTTCACCTGTAAGGGCAACGAGTTTATGATCCTTAAAAATACCAAAATAGCGCCCGAGTTCAGGCGTCCTTGTTTTAAAATAATAAGGATAGAACTTGATCACAAATGCAAGAAGCTCCTCATAATTTTCTTCTTTAAGCTCAATAATTTCCTCAGTCAGATCAAGCTGAATAGGGTTTTCCAGAACATACTGATCACAGACAAGTCGTGACAGCTCTATTTTAAAATTCCCCAGATCAGGTTTAGTTCCGAAAATCAGAAAATCATCACAGATCTTTGCGTATTCTGTGATGTCTTTTTCTCTTGAGAGCTCTGCTGCACCGCCAAAAGAGGCTACTTCGGGATTATAAAATTTAGTATCCCCAAAATTAAAGCAGAACTTTTCATGGAATTCATTAAGTGAATGGTAAACAGGATTGTCTAGCTTTCCGTACATCAGTCAAAATTCATTACTTCCTCCAGCGTCTTCATATATTCATAAGCTGTAAGATCGAACTTGACAGGAACGATTGAAATATATCCGTTGGCCAATGCCGTTTCATCAGCATCTTCAGACTCGTCCATATTGTTGAAATAGCCGGTTAGCCAGTAATATTTCTTTCCGTGAGGATTCACCCTTTCGTCAAAGCTTTCTTCCCATTTAGCATTAGCCTGCTTACAAACTTTTACTCCTTTGATTTCTCCGGCGGTCAGTTTCGGAATATTGACGTTCAGTACAATTCCTTTAGGCATTGGGTTTTCCAGTGTTCTTTTTACGATATTCTGGATATATTCTTTGGCTTGTGTAAAATCAGCTTCCCAGCTGAAATCCATCAGTGAAAATCCGATAGCAGGAATTCCTTCCACACCTGCTTCTACAGCCGCAGACATCGTTCCGGAATAGATCACATTGATTGAAGAATTGGCTCCATGATTAATCCCTGAAACGACGATATCCGGTCTTCTTGTCAGAATTTTGTCAAGAGCCATTTTTACGCAGTCTACGGGTGTTCCGCTGCATGAAAAATCAGTCTGCGGTCCGTCAAGTGTTACTTCTTCGAAGCTTAAGGTAGAATTAATGGTAATGGCGTGGCCTTTTCCACTTTGGGGAGAGTTGGGTGCTACCACAATAACATCTCCGATTTCGTTCATAAATTGTATAAGGTTTCTGATACCAGGTGCGGTGATTCCATCATCATTAGTAACCAGAATAAGCGGTCTTTCCATAAAATCAGTTTAATTTAAGAAGGTATAAGGCATTAATTGCCTGTTTGAAAACTCCTCTTTTGTCATTTCAGACATCAGAAAAAAGTTCTCACTCTTCAAATTTAGCTAAAAACTTTTGAAGATAAATGCAATTCAAAAAATATAAGTTTAGGCTCAGGAGACAGAATTAAACTATTAAAACGCTATGATTCGGATGATTGTGTCGTTTCCCACGGAATTTAATAGGGTATTAAAGCTTTGGCAGGAAAGGGTCTTGAAAATTGAACACAATTATTCTCAATATTGAGCCTTTGAGCAAACAAAATCGAACTTTTCAGCAAAGTATGATTATATTACATCACCGAAATTTGCTTAATCAAATTTTAGAACATGAAAATTTTAGACATAAAAAACAGTGAAACTTTAACCCAATGAAGAGATTTTTAAGAATACTTAGACGTACACTGATCTTTCTTTTGTGTTTGATTGTTGTATTGGGCATTGCAACCTATTTTTATATGAAGCAGCCACAATTCGGAGCTCTGCCGGAAGGAAAAAGGCTGGAAATGATAAAAAAATCTCCCCATTATAAAGACGGTAAGTTCAGAAATCTTGTAGAAAAACCCACTCTGTCGCAAGGATATAGCTTTACCGGGGAAATCTGGAAAGCACTCACTAAAAAGTATCCCCATACTGAACCCATCGATGTATTACCTTCTGTAAAAACAAATCTTAAAACAATTCCCGCAGACCGCAATGTCATCGTTTGGTTTGGACATTCATCTTTCTATCTGCAGGTAGATGGCGTTAAAATTCTGGTGGATCCTGTTTTCAGTGGAAAAATGACACCACTTCCCGGAAAACCTGATGCTTATAAAGGAAGCGATATTTATTCCGCCAACGATATGCCTGAGATCGATTATATGTTGCTTTCTCACGACCATTATGACCATCTGGATTATGAAACGGTCAAAACATTGCAGCCAAAAGTAAAGCATGTAATCTGTGGTTTAGGAGCTGGTGCACATTATGAAAGATGGGGCTACACAGCACAGCAGATTGTAGAAAAAGACTGGGGAGACCGTGTAGATGTGAAGCCCGGATTTGCCATTTTTGCCGAGAATACCCATCACGATGGCGGCAGAGGGTTTAAAAGTTCTCAGGCATTGTGGCTTTCGTTTTTTATAGAGTCGCCTGCTATGAATATTTATTACAGTGGTGATGGCGGGTACAGCAGTCGTTTTAAAGATATTGCTAAAAAACATCCTCAGATTGATTGGGCTGTTATGGAATGTGGTCAGTATAATAAAGCCTGGCAGTCGGTTCATGAGCTGCCACAGGAAGTCGCACAGGCAACTTCTGAATTGAATGCGAAAAACATGATTCCGGTGCATCATTCGAAATTCACACTGGCAAAACATCCCTGGAATGAGCCGTTGAATGAGATCACAAAATATTCTCAAAATAAGAATTACAGACTGGCGACACCAATGATTGGTGAATTAGTAAACCTGAACGACAACAAACAGGTCTTTAAACAGTGGTGGAAAAATATCAGATAAAAACAATTTGATCTGCATAGAATAAATATCTTAAAAATTCATTTTAATATTCTGATTATTAATGATTTAATTTAATATAAGAGAATAGGTAAGAAATAGGCTATAATGCTTTTAGTAAAAAACATTTAAAACTATCCGATAATTGTAAATAAGGTATTAAATTTGATAGTTTGTAACAGCGAATTAATTGCTGCTACTAATTGTAGTATATATTTTTAAAAAAATCAATAAATAAAGACAGTTTATGTGGAAAAATTTCAAACTGAATAAATTTTTACTCCTAATTCCATTGACAAGTCTAATGTTTTGTTTCAACTCGCCAAAGAACGACGACGAAAAGATGCAGACGATCATGGTGAGCGTAAAGAATACACTTTCTTATTTACATTACAGCCCGAAACCCATCAATGATGCCTATTCCAAGGACGTTTATAAACATTATTTCGAACTGGTAGATCCTGCAAAAAGATATTTCCTGCAGTCTGACATGGATGAATTCAACAAGCATGAAACAAAGCTTGATGACTATATCAGTCAGGGTGATCTGATATTCTATAAACTTACGATCGACAGATTGTACCAGAGAGTAGACGAAATCGATAAGATTACTCAGGATATTTTCAGCAAGCCGATTAATCTTCAGGAAGATGAATCACTGACGCTGGAGCCGAAGCTTAAAAAAGTACCAGCTAACAAGCAGGAACAGTATAATGAGTGGAGAAAGTATATTAAATACAATATTCTTCAGGAGATTGAGTCTATGAACAGCAAAGAGGAAGCTCAGAAAGAGAAGAAAGATTCTGTTCAGAAGTATAAGTTGAAAGATACGATCAAATATCAGCCGTTAAACCAGGATCAGAAGATCAAAAAAGCAACGGATGAAGTGAAAGACCTGGTAAAAGATACATTTACAAGATTCAAGAAGAGGAAGAAAATGGATTGGTTTACCGTGTATATGAATGCATATACCGAAGTATTCGATCCGCATACCAACTATTATTCTCCAAAAGATAAGGAAGATTTTGATACTCAGTTCACCGGAAAAGTGATTGGTATCGGAGCGCTTATCCAGGAGAAAAAAGGAAATCTGTTCTTAGGAGCTTTAACGATTGGTGCGCCGGCGTGGAAGTCTAAACAGCTTTCAGAAGGAGATAAGATCTTAAAAGTGAAATCTAAGCCGAAAGAAGATGCCGTAAATGTGGTAGGAATGCTTTCTGATGAAGCTGTAAGACTGATCAGAGGAGAAAAAGGAACACCGGTAACATTGACGGTTCAGAAAAAAGACGGAACCATTAAAGATGTTACGATGATCCGTGAGGAAGTAGCTATTGAAGATACTTTTGCAAGAAGTATCGTAGTGAATTCTCCAAACGGAAAGAAATACGGATTTATCAACCTTCCAAGCTTTAATGCTGATTTTGAGAATGCTAAAGGAAGAAACGCTTCTGATGACATCAAAAATGAAATCATCAAGCTTAAAGAACAGAACATTGAAGGAATTGTTCTTGACCTTAGAAATAATGGTGGAGGATCATTAACTGAAGTAGGAGATATCATGGGACTTTTCATGGAAGCAGGACCATATGTTCAGGTGAAAGACGGAAACGGAAAGATCCAGACCTTAAAAAATAAAAACGAAACTCCGATTTGGACCGGACCACTAGTGATCATGCAGAATGAGCTTTCAGCTTCAGCCTCAGAGATCCTTGCCGGTGTAATGCAGGATTACGGAAGAGCGATGATCATCGGTTCTCCACAGTCTTTCGGAAAAGGAACGGTACAGACTTTTGTAGACCTGAACAGATTCTTAAATACGGAAGATGATTTCGGATCTTTAAAACTGACGATTCAGAAGTTCTACAGAATTACAGGAGAATCTACGCAGAGAAAAGGAATCGTTTCTGATATTCAGATGAAAGACTTCTTTACCTATGCAGAAGTAGGAGAGCGTTATGATGATTATGCTTTGGCTTGGGATAAGATTCCTGGAACGAAATTCCAGAAACTGAATTATTTCAACATTCAGGCTCTTGAAAAAGCAAGTGCAGACAGAATGGCTAAAAACAACAACTATCAGCTATTGCTTGAATCCGCTCAGTGGAGAGAAAAACTGGATAAAGAAGAAAACATCACCCTTAATATCAATAAGTTCAATGAACTGATGAAGCAGAGAAAAACTCAGATCGAGAAATTTAAAGCTTTAAGCAAGTTTGAGAACGGTCTTAAGTTCATGATGTATCCAAACGAAATTGAAAGAGAGAAAAAAGACGAAGCTTTCAAAAAGAAATCTGAAATGTGGATCAAAAATCTTAAGAAAGATCCATATCTGCAGGAAGCCATGAATATCGTTTCCGATATGGGAACTAAATCATAAAACAAAAAAAGGCGCTGATCGAAGATCAGCGCCTTTTTTTAACTTTTTAGATAATTATATATTTAAAATAAGTTTCCAAATATGGAAACTTATTTGTATTTTTGAGTAAAAACACAATGAGATATTTCGAAACGGTATTTTTAGAAGAAGCCGTGGATTTTTTGTCCAGTCTGGATAAGAAATCAGCCGCGAAAATAATTTATAATATCGACCTCGCTGAACAGACTAATGATCCAAGACTCTTAAAGAAGTTAAGCGGAGAGATATGGGAGTTCAGAGTAAGATATTCAGGTAAACAGTATCGGTTGTTAGCATTTTGGGATAAAAGGGACAAAGACAATACGCTCGTAATTGCAGGCCACGGATTTATCAAAAAAGATAAGAAAGTTCCCAGACAGGAAATAGAAAGAGCAGAAAAAATCAGAGAAAATTATTTCAAATAGTTATGGCAAAGAAAGAAATAAAAAAGTATAGTCTTGCGGATGTTAAAGATCGTTACATCGGTAAAGAAGGAAGTGAAGAAAGACATCAATATGAGTATGAGCTTAGAATGGATGTATTGGGACATCTTATTAAGGCTGCCCGTAAACAGAGAAATCTAACACAGTTGGAGCTGGGGAAATTAGTAGGTGTACAAAAAGCCCAGATCTCTAAAATTGAGAACAATATCACAAATGCCACAATAGCCACTGTATTAAAGGTATTTGATGCCCTGGATGCTGATGTGAAATTTAATGTAAGGCTGGAAGGCAAGAACTTAGAAGCAGAATTAATTTAATAAAGACCCAAATAAAAATGGCGCTGATCGAAGATCAGCGCCTTTTTTATTGCAATAGAGAATTACTTAATTTCTACACATCCCACTCTTCCGCCTGCATTTCCTGTAGGCTGAGTATGGAAATCATCCGCAGCGGCATGTACGATAAGCCCTTTTCCCATGATGTTTTTAGATTCATCTGTACAACTCAGACACCATTTAGTCGTTTTGAAAGTCAGAACGGCTTTTCCGGTTTGGTCAGCGGTTAGATTTCCGATATCTCCCATGTGGAAATGTTCGGCGCCCCATTTTCCGTGATCGTCTTTAGCCGGGTTCCAGTGTCCGCCGGTAGAAGTTCCATCGGCTGCAGAACAGTCTCCTTTTTCGTGAATATGTACTGCGTGGATACCGGGAGTAAGATTCGTTACTTCAAGCTTCATAACGACCTCGCCTCCTTTCTGGGTGAACTTTGCCGTTCCGCCAGTCTGTGTTCCGCTCTTAGCGTTAACGGCGTACGTTTTTGTCGTGCAGCATGAAGCTGCTAAAAATGCACACCCTGCCAGTAATGCTATTGTTTGTACTTTCATTTTTAAATGATTTAAAGTGATTATACCGTTAAATTTATAAAACATTTTCCGAAAGACTTTATGATTTCAATCCTTTTTTCGAAAACAGCAATATATGACAAGTGAAATACAGCGTATCTTGATACCTTTACCGATCCACATTTATTAACCATGGAAGAACATAAAAAAAGAATCATAAAAGCCATCAGATATATTGATAATCATCTGGATGCAGATCTTTCTCTGGAAAATATTGCAGAAATAGCGATGTATTCTCCCTTCCATTTTCACAGGATATTTAAGCTCATTACCGGTGAAACCCTCCAGAACTATATCATCAGGAAGAAAATTGAAAAAAGTGCCTTTTACCTGGCTGTAAAGAAAGAAATGGAGATCAAAGAGATTTACCTTGATCTGGGATTCTCCAATCATTCCGTTTTCAGCAAAACATTTAAGAAACATTACGGAATAGCACCTTCAATATTCAGAAATTCTGCTCCGGAAACTTTTCACAGGATTTTACAAATACAGAGCAAGAACGGACAAACCGATGCCGTTTTCAGCCAGTACATTTGCCATGTAGAAAACCTGTTAAAATGGACAAAAATGAATTTAAAAATTGAAGTAAAAGAACTGCCGGAAATGAATCTGGCTGCAGTAATGAGCTTAGGAATTGCCAATGTGGAACCTTCCTATAATGTCCTCATTGAATGGGCAAAAAAGAAGCAGTTGTTCCCCCGCGAAAATGTTAAAATGATTTCCGTTTATCATGACAGTTTCAAAGTGACTTCGCCGGATAAAGTCCGAATTCATACATGTATGCTTCTGGATGAAAAGCGGGATGGACAAAATGGACTAGTTTTTTCAGAAACGATTGATGCGGGCAAATTTATCGTAGGAAGCGGGGAAGTGACCCTTCAGGACTTTGAACAGTGCTGGGTATCACTGTTTTTGTGGATGAATGAACATCATTATTCCATGAGAAAAGCGTTTCCTTTCGAGATCTATCATTCGAACTTTAAAGAACATCCGGAGGGTAAAATGATTGTGGATTTCTGTATCCCGATTCACTAATTTCCCATTCAGCAGTCAAAGTATGCCTTTCAGTAAAATTTATTTTAAAGGAAGGCATATTCCGTATTATTTTTGATCCGAAAATAAAAACCATGAAAACACAGGGAACAAAACTTTTATTACTGATCGCCTTTCTGTCCTTTGTCGCAGGATATGCACAGGTCAGGAT
The DNA here is from genome assembly GCF_900128945.1 of Chryseobacterium sp. OV279. Lineage (GTDB taxonomy): Bacteria > Bacteroidota > Bacteroidia > Flavobacteriales > Weeksellaceae > Chryseobacterium. Next base: position 168,662 of record NZ_FQUD01000004.1, read on the forward strand.
CTCAGGAAAAGTGACTTATAAAAATAAAGGAGTCAATGAAATCAATGTCACCTTAAAGGACACCTATGATGGTGCGACCACAGATGCACAAGGTAATTTCTCCTTTGAAACCTCAGAAAAAGGAAATCATATCCTGACATTTACCCATCCGAAGTATCAGAATATAGAAAAACCGGTTGTCATTGAGAATCAGGATATTTCTGTCAATGCAGAGCTTAAGGAAGAGATCAGTGAGATCGATGCGGTGGTGGTTTCTGCAGGTTCTATCGAGGCCAGTGATAAAAAGAGAGCAACGGCACTTTTGACACCTATTGACATCTATACCACAGCTGGTGCAGACGGACAGATTTCTTCGGCTTTAAACTACCTTCCCGGTGTTCAGAAAGTGGGTGAGTCGGAAGGTCTTTTTATCAGAGGAGGAACGGGAACAGAATCCAAGATCTTTATGGATGGAAGTTTGATCAACAATTATTTCTCAAACTCAGTTCCGGGAATTGCAGGAAGAGACCGTTTTAATACTTCTTTGTTTAAAGGGAATATCTTTTCAAGCGGTGGTTATTCTGCCTTATACGGACAGGCACTTTCCGGGGCACTGATGCTGGAAAGTGTGGATCTTCCGGACCAGAGTTCGTTGGATTTTGGAATTTCACCCATATTTTTGAGTGCAGGATTTCAGAAACTTGGGGAAAATAAAACCCATTCTTTTGGAGCAACTTTGGGATACTCACTCCTGAGTCTTATGCAGAATGTTTTTAATTTTAATACAGATTTTATTGATGCTCCGCAGGGATTAAACGGTGATTTTAATTTCAGAATCAAAACAAAATCTGGTGGTTTTCTGAAGTATTACGGAATGTATGATTCCAATAAAATGGGAGTGAAAACAGAGAGTTTAGAACCGGGATATGATTTTGCCCTCGTAAGACTGAAGGGAAATAATACCTATCACAATCTATCTTTTAAACAGAAATTCGGAAAATACCTCCTGAATGCTGCCACTTCTTATTCCTACAACAGATCTGATCTTAATTTTTCTACGGAAACCAGTAATTTGGAATCTGATCCATCAAAGCTTTTAACCAATGGAAACTACCTTAATTTTAAAGCGGTTGTTGAAAGAAAAATAAATAAAATCAGTGCGGTAAGAGCCGGTTTTGAATTAAATAATACGGATGAAAAACTTAATTTTGGTTATGTGCAGAAACATTATACAGACCTGATCTCTGCCGTTTTTGCGGAAACGGATCTTGGGTTCAGCAATGCATTATCAGCGAAAATAGGAGTAAGGGCAGAAAATTCTTCCTTCTTGGGAAAAACCAATTTTGCACCCCGTTTTGCACTGGCTTACCGTCTGGCCAAAGACTGGACGACTTCCTTTGCTTACGGATTGTTTTATCAGAATCCTGAAAGCAGATACATCAACGGACCTTCAGATCTGGATTTTCAGCAATCACAGCATTATATTTTCCAGGTTCAGCGAGCATCAGAGGGGAGAAGCCTGCGTTTTGAAGCGTTTTATAAGAAGTATGACCAATTGATCAAAACATTCAATATTACCCCAAATAATGAGCAGAATCAACAGGTACAGACTGCTTTGAATAATAATGGATACGGCTATGCAAAAGGACTGGAGCTTTTTTGGAGAGACAAAAAGACTTTCAAGAACATCGATTACTGGCTGAGCTACTCTTTCCTCGATTCTCAGAGAGATTTCATCAATTATCCGATGAGTTTAAAGCCAAATTTTGCCTCTGCACATACGCTTTCTGCGGTAGCCAAAAGATTTATCCCGGAATGGAAACTAGGCGTGAATTTATCCTATACCTATGCGAAAGGGCGACCTTATTATGATATTGCAACGAAAACAGAAAACAGCAATGTAGTTAATTACATCAGAAACGAAGGAAAACTGAAAGACTACAACGCGTTAAATATCAGCTTCAATTATCTTCCGAATTTAGGGAAGAAAGATGCCAAAGCATTTACTGTATTTGTATTGAGTGTTTCGAATGTTTTAGGATCTAAAAACGTCTATGGATATAATTTCTCCCTTGACGGATCCAGAAGCTCATCAGTCGTTCCACCGGTCAATACCTTTGTATTTATAGGTGCTTTCATCAGTTTTGGAGTAGACAGAACTCAGGATGCCATTAACAATAATTTATAAAAAATAACCGCGACAGATATCACAATCGTTGCAAAATACATAACTTCGGATAGACAATTAACTCACTTAAAAAAATTGATAAAATGAAAAAATACCTATTAAGCTTTGCTTTAGCTTTTATGAGTTTAACAGCTTTTGCACAGGCAGATTACGAAAAAATAATGACTGAAAAGATCGCGAAAACAGAGACCTGCAAAACGCCGGAAGAGTTTCAGACATTGGCTAATGATTTCCAGAGAATCGGGAGCAAAGAAAGCTCAAAATGGCTTCCTCCTTATTATGCAGCATTTTCCCAGATTCAAAAGGGAAGACTGATGATGAGAAACGGAAATATGCAGAGTCTGGATGAAACAGCAGGTGAGGCCGATAAATATCTGGCGATGGCACAAAACCTTGCAGGGGCAGACAATGCTGAGATCCATTTACTGAGAAAAATGGCCGCATCTTTAAGAATGATGGTTAATCCTGCGCAGCGTTATATGACGGACGGAGCGAAAGCCACTGAAGAGATGGGGATTGCAGAAAAACTTGATCCTTCAAACCCGAGAGTTGCACTTATCAAAGCAGAAGACGTGTATTTTACGCCTGAGCAGTATGGGGGAAGCAAAACCAAAGGTCTGGAAATGTTCAAAGAGGCACTGGCAAAATTTAATGCCTACAAGCCGAAAACAAGCTTAGATCCGAACTGGGGCAAAACAGAAGCGGAATATTTTCTGAGTATGCCGGCAAAATAACAACGAAATTCAAACCTTCCTGACACGGAAGGTTTTTTTATTCCATTCGGATAGGAAAATCTGCCCTTCGGTAAATAATAATTTTTGATACCTTTATTAAAGACTAATTTTGAACCAGGAAAACTGCTCATGAAACGTAAAGGAATTATCATATTATTTTGGGTCTCGCTGGGAACAGCGCTATTTTTCTTCTTGTTTTTTACGAAAGAGAAGAACATTCACAATTTTTTGATCACCCTGTTGATCTCTACCATGTATTCCTTTATTCTTGGGTTTGGAAATGCTTTTATCAACGACTTTCTCAATAAGAAGTTTCCATGGTCTGAAACTACCGGGATAAGAACCGTATTAAGTGTGGTCTCCATCATCATAGGGAATTTTATTCTGGTGTATTTCTGTAATTATGTCAACTACGTACAGATCCAGAAAGTAGCCACCACAGAAGCCTTTTTCTCTAAAGAATATGCAACGACCAACTGGTTCATGATTAACATCGCCCTTCTGATCTCAGCTTTTCTCCATGCCAAAAGTTTTATGGAAGAAATGAAGAAGACCTCCAGAAAAGAAGTGGTGGAACAGAAGCTGATCGCCAAGTCGGCCAACGCACAGTTTGAAAGTCTGAAAAACCAGCTGGATCCGCATTTTCTCTTTAATTCTTTAAATGTATTGAGCGCTCTGATTGACGAAAACCCAAATCAGGCGCAGAAGTTTACCGCTTCAATGTCAAAGATTTACCGGTATGTACTTGAACAGAAAGATAAAGAACTGGTGACGGTGGAAGATGAGATTGAATTTGCTAAAACCTACTGTGAACTTTTAAAAACCAGGTTTGAAGACAGCGTGGATTTTATTTTCGATGTTAAAAAAGAGGAATACCGGAGATATGTAGTGCCGCTTTCCCTTCAGCTTTTACTGGAAAACTGTATCAAACATAATTTTGCAACGTCTTCGAAGCCTTTAGTCATTAAAATATTCTCGGAAAATGATACGCTCTGCATTGAAAACAACCTACAGGCAAGAGAACAAATGAAGGAAAGCGCGGGAATAGGACTTGCTAATATTGTTCAGCGTTATGCACTGCTTACGAAGAAGAATGTTTTTATTGAAAAATCGACGGATTATTTTAAAGTGAAAGTTCCGATACTTTCCAATAAGCCCAACACCATCAGCGTAAAACCTGAAGATGATAACGGATCTTACGAGAAAGCAAAGAAGCGGGTAAAGGAATTAAAAGGCTTCTACGGAAACCTTATTTCTTACTGTACCATCATCCCTTTTCTGATGATCATCAACCTTATCACTTCTCCTAATAGTCTTTGGTTTTACTTTCCCATGTTAGGATGGGGAGTGGGGGTAGTTTCTCATGCGTTCCAGGTTTTTGGAGTCGGAGAATCATGGAAAGAAAAGAAAATCCGCGAAATCATGAATAAACAAAAAAATAGAAATAATGGAAACTTATGATGAAGAAAACATCCGCTACGAGCAGGCCAGAAGGCAGGTCGAGCGATTAAGAGGATTTTACGGGCACTTATTCGCCTATATCGCGGTGAATGCCATGATTGTCGTGTATAATATTAAGCATTTAGAGCCGGGAGAGAGTTATTTTCAGTTCAAAAACTTCTTTACGGCGACCTTCTGGGGAATAGGGCTGGCAGCTCATGCTATAGCGGTTTACCTGCCCAATATTGGCTTTATAAGAGACTGGGAGGAAAAGCAGATCAGGAAACTGATGGAGAAAAAGAAAAAGTAAATCATGACGAATGATTGAGCTAAAATCAAACTGAATTTTAACCTTAGCTTGAGGTCGGGTTATGAGTTTTAAGTTATGAGTTTCAGGGTAAGAGATGTGGAACTGGAGAAGAGATAAAGCTTTTCAACGCAAAGATTTATTTAGGAGGCGCATGATTTTGAGGAAGGCAAAGAGTTCGACTGCGTCGATGATGAAGCGATCTGTATATAACCGCTTCATCGAATCAATGAAATTGATTCTGCCTTTGCTACCCTTTATGAATAGAATAATCAATTTCTTTGCGTCAAAAAAAATCTTGTCAGATCTCCACAGGTTTTGAAATTGGTCTAAATATATGCATGTAAAAAATCATGGAAACCCGTATCACGGAATGTTATAAGTTGCTAAGATTGATGCCTTAAACATCCTGAATTCACTTTAAAACATATGCCTTAATCTAAATCTTAACCTTAACAATACAGATATGCATCCTCTACAAATCTTATTTTCCGTTTCAATGGCTGCCTGGTTTATCACGGAGTTCCTCTATAAAAACATGCTGAAATCAGGGAAAGAGGACAAGAAAGACAAAGATAAATCTACACTGAACATCTTATGGATGGCCATTCCGTTTTCCATAGCGACTTCAGTAGCTGCTTCGTATATGACAAGGTTTCCAATCACGGAAGGAGTCTGGATTTTGTATTTGGGAGAAGCATTAATTCTGATCGGAATTATATTCAGATTTGTCATTATCAGATCTTTAGGGAAATACTTTACGGTAGATGTAACGATAAGAGAAGATCATCAGATCAAAAAAGAAGGGTTTTATAAATACCTGAGACATCCTTCGTATGCATTTTCACTGTTAACTTCCTTAGGATTAGGATTGTATCTGAATAACTGGCTTTCACTAGTTCTGGCTTTTCTGCCACCATTTATCGCGTTCGCTTACCGGATCAAAATCGAAGAACAGGCTCTTGTAGAACAGTTCGGAGAAGAATATATACAATATCGTAAGAAGACCAAAAAACTGATTCCTTTTATTTACTGATTCATCATTCTTAAAAACCAATCTTTCAAACAAAATCCTCTGCGCAATTGGTAAGATCTGGCAGAGATAAAAAACTGAGCGATTTAACCATGTCAAGGTTCAAAACCTTGACATGGTTAGTAGTAATGATAATCAGAATTTTCATAGGTTCAGAGTCCCTGATTGTCATAAAATAGAAACCTTTCGCCCTCGTGTTATCCAACCCCCATCCATCTTTTTACGATTCAGAAAGCATTATCTACCACTCAGTCATATAAAGTTGATTGAAGCGCCATTTCTGACCTACCTTTGATTCAACAAAAAAAGCAAACTCACCTTTTTAAAATAAAAATTATGGAAACATTAGGATACACAAAAGAAACGCAGGCTTACAAAAAAGCAGCAAGAAGAGTAAAAGAACTGAAAGGATTCTACGGAAACCTGACTTCATACTGTCTTGTTATTCCTTTTTTACTGGCTCTGAATCTTCTTACCTCTCCCGGTCATTTATGGTTTTACTGGCCAATGCTTGGTTGGGGAATCGGAATTGTAGCACATGCTGTAAGCGTTTTCGGAATCGGAAAAGAATGGGAGGAAAAAAAGATCAAGGAACTGATGGATCAGGATACAAGAAACATAAAAACATTATAATTAACCATAAAAACTTTTACGATCATGGATTACGATAGCGCATACGAAAGAGTGACTCAACTGAAAAAATTTTACAAAAGCCTTCTTTGGTTTGGAATAGTAGCCGGAATTATCTTCTTTGATGATATTTTTGAAAACGGAACCTTTGATTTTTCTTTATTTGATGGATCTGTTATTCTGGTCATCTGGGGGATTTTCCTGATCATAAAAGCTGTAAAATTATTTCTTCTGGATTCAGAATGGGAAAAAGGAATTATAGAAAAAGAGATGAAGAAAAACAAAAAGAGCATAGATTTTTAAACTGTTTATTTTTTATCTAATTTTATTCCCGATTTAAACTAAAAACTGTAACTCAATGATCAAGACTGTCATTATCGAAGACGAAAAACCTGCTTCAAGGAAATTGGAAAGAATGCTGAGTAATTTTCCTGAAATAGAAATAGTTGGCAAAATAGAATCAGTAGAGGAAGGAGTTGCCTGGTTCTCTGAAAACGAACACCCGCAGCTGATCTTTTCGGATATTGTTCTTGGAGACGGCCTGTCTTTCGATATTTTTGAAAAAGTACCCACGAAAGGGTTTATCATTTATACGACAGCTTTTGACCAATATACATTGAAAGCATTTAAGCTGAACAGCATTGATTATCTTTTAAAACCTATCCTGGAAGAAGATCTTTCCGGAGCGGTGGAAAAGTTCAAATCATTTATTCCGGCCAATAATACAACAGGTTCTGAGGACATCAAACAGCTGATCCGAAAGGAAAAGTCTACACTGTCCAGGGTTTTGGTGAAGATCGGATACAATCTGAAAATTGTTCAGACTCAGGAAATAAGCTGCTTTTTCAGTGAAAATAAGATTGTCTATCTCCAAACGGAAGAGCGTGTTTATCCTTCGGATTTTACCCTTGATGAACTGGAAGATATTCTGGAAGAAAAGAAATTTTTCCGCGTCAACAGACAGTTTATCATCAATTCAGATTATATAAAAAACATCCACACTTCCCCGTACTACAAAGTGGATATGGAATTTCAGCCACAGGAAGAAATCACCGTAAGCCGTGACAGGGTGAAGGATTTTAAGGAATGGCTGGTGGGGTAGAGGAAGACGTCAATGGTGAATTTTGCTTCGCAAGTGAATCGTGAATTTTTGGAGGAGACATCAGATATCAGGCAACCCAAACCCTCTCACACTAAAACCCTCAAACCCTCAAACTCAAAGCCCTACCTGTAATCTATCCTGTTAGACTCAGTGTCTTCAAGCTGTTTTAGAATAGAAGCAGGAATTTCATCACTGTCTATTGGGAAGCTGATAGAATCGGAAATAAAGGTTTTCCGGTCTGCTTTCTGAAATATTTCAAACAGGGCGATAGGCTCCTGATTAAAACTGATACATGTACTTATAAAATGAACCTCATGGAGCTTGTATTCTGGATTTTTAAGCTTTTCCTTGATATCTTTTATCCTTGAGATAAAATGTCGCTGACGGATAAACGTATTGCTGTTCATGATGATGAATACGTAATCGGAATAGGCCGTCACTTTTCCGAAATATTTATGATGATCGCCACCGCTCCGCTCGATGAAATATTCACCGGTGGTTTCGGATTTGTAGATCTCCATGGCAGAACGCCATATACGCTCATCTCTTGCCTGTAAAGGGTTCTCGGGAAGATTTCTGTTATACGAATACCAGCAGCCCACCAAACGGTCTAAAAGGGCTGTATTCTGCTTCACATTATTCATATCGATCCTGAGATCACTGAAATTAAATGCTTCTGTATTTGAATTAACAAAATCAATATAATTTGAATAGCCCAGAACTTTGACGATCTGGCTTAATTTAGCAAGATTAGGTCTGCTTAAAACAGCATTTTCATTCTGTTGGTATTTCTTTAATTTGTTGATGATGAGATGTTCATAAAGATAATTGGAGCCCAGAAGATCAGGCTCTTTCTTAATTTCTTTTTCTGAGTGATCATTTGTAATCAGTTCGTTCAGTTCTGCGCTGATGTAGGACCATTCTGTCTTGGTGACATCTTCCCACCTGTTTTTCTTCAGAAAATGCTGACTCAGAAAATTCATTAACTTCTCAAGATGTTGAATGTCTTCCTTTTTCATCTGTTTTCAATTTTATAAGACTAATATAAGATTTTTATACATCCGAATAAGATTTTAGAAAGACTTTTATATTGTTTAATCCATTGATATTTGAGTAGAAAAATAAATGGTAACACAATGGAAACTACAATCTTATTAAAAGACGAAACCCTTTGGAGCAGGATACAGAGTTTTTCACTCGATGCTTCGGATGCTGATTTTCCTTTTTCGAAAAAGCTGGCCAATGAAGAGCACTGGACCTTAGATTTTGCTCAAAAAGCCATTCAGGAGTATAAAAAATTTGTCTATCTGTGCTGCATCCTTCCCAATGGAGCCTCTCCAAGCGAAACGGTAGATAAAGTGTGGCATATGCACCTGATTTACACACAGAACTACTGGGAGGAATTCTGCCCGAATATCTTAAAAAGAAAGCTCCACCATCACCCTTCAAAAGGAGGCGTTTCTGAGAAAAAGAAACATCAGGACTGGCATCATGACACTTTGCATCATTATAAGGAAATCTTTCAGCAGGAGGCCCCGGAAGATATCTGGACAGATCGGATAAAGAAAAAAGATCAGCAGACTTTCTGGAAAAAGGGACTTAAATTCCTTGCGTTGGGCAGCCTCTTATTTCTGGTGTATTCCTGCTCCGGAGGTGTTTTTGGAGGCGTGATCATCACTATTTCATGCATCATTGGCTTCTTCATGTTCATGGGGTTTATTTCATGGATTTTCGGAGGAAATATCAATAAGGAACAGGATAAAAATGTCAGCAGCAATTCAGATGGAAGTTCAGGCTGCAGCAGCGGCTCCAGTTGTGGAGGTGGAGGCAGCTGTGGCGGTGGATGCGGAGGAGGTTGTGGTGGATGCGGCAGTTAAAAAAATAATAGCTATGAAAAAAATACTGTTCTACTCAGTCCCGGTATTGATAAGCATGATCTGGCTTATTCTTACACAGCAGACCTGTAACCCGATCTCCTTAAAAGGCCCTGAATTTCTGAAATTTTATTTGATTCTTGTGCTTGGTTTTTATGCTTCAGTGATGATTCTGAAATCTTTTAAAGGAAACAGCTCAAAAACAATGTTTTACTTTATGACCCTAATTCTTTTGTTGGGCATTGTAAAACTAATAAAAGGTTTAATCATAGGAAAACCAGTCGGATATCTTGTTATGATATTGATTATTGAAGGAGTGATCATCCTGTGTCAGCCAGGTGTACAATCCAATCCAAAACACAAACCTATTTAAGACCAATATCATGACCAGGAAATTCACGGAAGTTGAGAAAAACATTCTATACAAAAATATGCCTTTGCAGAAGCAGGGTAATGCCTTGGGCTGGGAACCGGTTTTGTTTATTATCCTGACCGTACTCCTGTTTATGTTTGGAATTAAGACAATTCTGTTTGATTTTAACCCGTTTTTTGATGATGAAAAAGAGACTTTGGGCTCTTTTCTTTATTTTATGGCCGCGTTTATTCCTATCGGTGCAGGGTCTTTCATAGGCGTTGCCGTTTTATTTACGCTCGTGAAAAATATGATTTTGTATCCGAAGTATGGGAAATATGCAGTAGAAAAATCATTTGATGTGGCAGACACTAAGATTATTCAGGGAAAAGGATCCGAAGATTTTATCATCCGGATTTTCAATACCGGAGGCGGGAAAACAGAAATAAAAATCGATCTGAAAATAGCTGTAGAATCTTCTTTAAAAGGTGATTTTCTCAAAGCAATTGAAAAATACAGAGTTAAAGATTCTGAAAACATCAATATTCCGTTTATGAAAATCCAGCGTATCCTTGAAACGAAACCTTTTTCAGGAATGATATATCTAAGATTAAATAATTTTTCTACCGATATGAAACTGGATTCCAGCCAGCTTATCTATTCTTACGATGTTTTTTTCAAAACAAAATATAAGGTAATCTCCAGTTTAAAAACAAAAGAACCTCTTTTTATCAATTTCTACGGAGATCCTTTTGAAAAAGAAATCAATTTTATAATGAACGATGTGAAAAGTAAAATAACCTATTATTTTGTTGAAGATTATCTGCTTTAGATAGAGTTGTATTTGGCTTTTCAAGTCCGGAAAGATAAAAAACAACCCCAAAACAAAAATGCTTCGGGGTTTATAAGTATTATTAAGATAATTTAATAGTCTTGTTTTTCCTTGGTCGGTTTATAACCGTATTTGCGAACCATAACAGAAGTGATCACTGCCAGAATAAGGGTGGAAGCTATATTTGAAGCTTCCGTGTGTACAATCATCTGATAAAGATTATACCCAAAAACGGCACTTACAACGGGAATTAAAAAAAGGTTGACAAAAGAATACTGGTTTTTTGAAGTCGTTTTCATAGTGATATTTTTTATTGTTATTTACTGAGTAAGTCTAACAACTCAAAATTCGTTACAGAAAATTTTCAAAAACTTTTTCTTTAGGCAATAACACCGCTTCCAATAAGCTCTTCATCAATATACCACGCTGCAAATTGTCCTTCCGCAATTGCTGACTGTGGCTCTTCAAATTCAACATACAATGCATTTTCAAACTGATAAAGTACCGCTTTCTGCAATGCCTGTCTGTATCTGAACCTTGCCATGACTTCCATTGAGGCTCCATTCTCCAGCTTCATATCCTCACGAACCCAATGCAGCTCTGAATTATCAATTTTCAATGCTTTTTTGTGCAGTCCCGGAGAACTGTGACCTTCGCCCACAAAAATAATGTTGTTTTCCATGTCTCTGGAGATGATAAAACAGCTTTCTTTATGGCCGCCGATACCAAGCCCTTTACTTTGTCCGATCGTGAAAAACTGAGCACCCTGGTGCTTTCCGATTACTTTACCGTCAGCTTTTTTATAATTGATTTTCTGCGCTAAAAACGCCAGCTCTTCTTCTTTTGAAGAAAATTCAGGTTTTTCTACCGAGAATAATGGTGAATCTTTGAATATTTCCACAATTTCTCCTTCTTTAGGAACCAGCTGCTGCTGTAAAAACTGAGGAAGACTTACTTTTCCGATAAAACACAGTCCCTGAGAATCTTTTTTATCAGCAGTAACAAGCCCAATTTCTTTAGCGATTTCTCTTACTTCCGGTTTCGTCAGTTCTCCGATTGGGAACAATGCTTTTGATAACTGATCCTGGCTCAGCTGACACAGAAAATAAGACTGATCTTTATTGTTATCCTTTCCGGCTAAAAGATGGAAGATTTCCTTTCCGTTTTCATCAAAAGTGGAATTCACCTGAGCATAATGTCCTGTAGCCACTTTATCAGCGCCTAAAGACATCGCCGTCTTCATAAAAACATCAAATTTTACTTCTCTGTTACACAAAACATCCGGATTCGGAGTTCTTCCTTTCTGGTATTCATCGAACATATAATCTACGATACGCTCTTTGTAAAGCTCACTCATATCAATCACCTGAAAAGGGATTCCTAATTTCTGAGCCACCATCAGGGCATCATTACTGTCTTCAATCCATGGACATTCATCCTCCAGCGTAACGGAAGCATCATTCCAGTTTCTCATAAACAAAGCCACGACTTCATGACCTTGCTGTTGTAATAAATACGCGGTGACACTGGAATCTACTCCTCCAGATAATCCTACTACTACTTTCATTGTATTTCAATTTTACGAAACTCTTAACGGGAGTTCTTAGTTTGACCCGGCAAAAATACAATTAAAAAGATTCGCAAAAAAACCATAATTTTAAACATCGATAAAAACAATATTAATATGAAAAAACTCATTATTCCTTTATTTATAATAATTTCCGGATCAGTGTTTTCGCAGGTTTCGGTAGGCACGGATTCACAGGACAATAATAAATGGACCTTCGGAGGAGGAATCGGGTTAGGGTTTGGAAGCAACAGTGCATTTTACCTGCAGGCTTCTCCCAGAGTGGGATACAGGCTGACCGATGATCTTGAGGCGGGAGTGATAGGAAGTGTTTCCTGGCAGACTTCCAATTCTTATAAATCCACGATGTTTGGAGTTGGGCCTTTTGCCAATTACTATTTCGCAAGATCCTTTTACGTAGGCGCGAACCTTCAGCAGTATTTTATCAATTATAAAGACAAACTGTATGATTATAAATCCAATGAACAGGAAACGGCTCTATATCTCGGAGGCGGCTATATGCAGAGGATAGGAGGGAACTCTTTTATGCAGTTGGGATTAATGTATAATGTACTTTGGAAAGAAAATTCAAGTATATTCTCAAGCGGCCTTGTCCCGAATATAGGCTTTGTGGTAGGACTTTAATTTTTTATTTCCCACTGATCTCACGGATTCGTACAGATAATTGCGCATATTTTTTCTTTTTGATAGAAATTAAAACATAAACATCTTGAATTTTTCTAACCACGGATTTTACAGATAGGGACAGATGTTTGCGTGTTATTGATGTGAACATTTGTTTTAATTATTTTACATTAAAAATCTCTATGAGAAATATAGCTCGTTAGCCATAATCATCTGTGTTAATCTGTGAAATCCGTGGTTAAAATAAAAAAAATAAACATGGGAACGGGTTTTGGCCAAAACCTAAGAAAACAAAAAAGCACCGGAACATTCCGGTGCTTTTCATTATGATGATATTATTTGTTTACGGTTGAGAAGACTTTTCAGTCGTCTTTTTCGGTTTTGAAGTTTTTCCGGTCAGACCGTCTTTAGCTTCATTCACGTCAAGAACTACAGTTTCTCCCTCGTTTAATTGCTTGTTCACCAGCATTTCTGCCAATAAGTCTTCAATATATTTCTGGATAGCCCGTTTCAACGGTCTTGCTCCGAAATCTTTATCCCATCCTTTTTCAGAAATAAAGTTTTTCGCATCTTCCGTTAACTCTACTTTATAGCCTAATTTTTCAAGTCTGCCATATAGTTTGTTCAGTTCGATATCTATAATTTTCTTGATATCGTCCTGTACCAGAGAGTTGAAGATCACAATGTCATCAATTCTGTTTAAGAATTCTGGAGCAAATGCTTTTTTAAGAGCATTTTCAATCGTGCTTCTCGCTCTTGTATCTGAACCTGTTTTTTTAGCTGAAGTTCCGAATCCTACACCGTCTCCGAAATCTTTAAGATCTCTTGTTCCAATGTTTGAAGTAAGGATAATGATTGTATTTCTAAAATCAATTTTTCTACCCAAACTGTCCGTAACGTGACCTTCATCTAAAATTTGCAGAAGAATGTTGAATACATCAGGGTGAGCTTTTTCAATCTCATCCAGAAGAATCACAGCATAAGGTTTTCTTCTTACCGCTTCAGTCAATTGTCCACCTTCTTCGTATCCTACGTATCCTGGAGGCGCACCAACTAATCTTGAAACCGCAAATTTTTCCATGTATTCACTCATGTCAATTCGGATCAGAGATTCATCAGATTCGAAAAGTTCTCTTGCCATTACTTTAGCAAGCTCGGTTTTACCAACACCTGTTGTTCCAAGGAAGATAAACGTACCGATAGGTCGGTTCGGATCTTTAAGACCAGCTCTGTTTCTTTGAATGGCCTTAACAACTTTTTTCACAGCTTCTTCCTGACCAATCACTTTTCCGTTCAGTTTGTCATCCATCTGAGCTAACTTGTCAAGCTCATTTTTACCGACTTTCGTTACCGGAACTCCACTCATCATAGAAACCACTTCCGCTACATTTTCTTCTGTTACGGTTTCTTTTTTCTCTTTTACATCTTTGTCCCACTTATCCTGAGCTGAATTCAGTTCCATCTGCAGACGTTCCTCCTCATCTTTAAGCTTTCTTGCTTCAAGATAATCCTGAGCTTTAACCGCTTTTTGCTTCATTTCTTTGATATCCTCGATTTTCTTTTCAAAATCAATGATTTCAGTCGGAACTTTCATGTTTTTAATATAAACACGTGAACCAGCTTCATCCAGTGCATCAATAGCCTTATCCGGTAAGAAACGGTCTGTAATATATCTCGCTGTCAAATTGACACACGCCAGAATGGCTTCAGGAGTATACACTACATTATGATGTTCTTCGTACTTGTCTTTAATCTGATTCAGAATCTGAATGGTTTCCTCAATGTTGGTAGGTTCCACCATTACTTTCTGGAATCTTCTCTCCAAAGCACCATCTTTCTCAATATACTGACGGTACTCATCCAGCGTGGTTGCCCCGATGCATTGAATTTCGCCCCTTGCCAAAGCCGGTTTGAACATATTGGATGCATCCAGACTTCCCGTAGAACTTCCTGCACCTACAATAGTGTGAAGCTCATCGATAAACAGGATGACGTCTCTGTTCTTTTCCAGCTCAGTCATGATCGCTTTCATTCTTTCTTCAAACTGACCACGGTATTTGGTTCCGGCTACTAAACTCGCCAGATCCAAAGTAATAACGCGTTTTCCGTAAAGAACTCTCGATACTTTCTTCTGCTGAATTCTTAAAGCCAGTCCTTCTGCGATGGCAGATTTACCAACTCCCGGTTCACCAATAAGAAGAGGGTTGTTCTTCTTTCTTCTCGATAAGATCTGAGAAACACGCTCAATTTCTTTTTCACGACCAATTACAGGGTCCAATTTTCCGTCTCTTGCCAAAGAAGTAAGGTCTCTACCAAAGTTATCCAGTGTAGGGGTTTTACTTTTTGCAGAACCTAAATTTCCTGAAGGCTTCCTCATCTGCTCAAATTCCTCGCGGTCATCATCATCGTCATACGCACTCATCTGTGGTGCCTGTCCGGAATTTTTAAGCATCGTCTGGTATTCTTTTGAAACTCCTTCATAGTCGATGTCATAAGCTCCTAAAATGTTTGAAGTAGGGTCCTCATATTTGTAAAGAATGCCTAAAAGCAGATGAACGGTATTAATTTCATTGCTCTTATACTGTCTGCATTCTAACTCTGCACGTTTGATCGCATGATCTGCCATCTTGGTGAAAGAAATATTAGTAACCTCCTCAGAAATAGGATTAAGACTTGCTGTATTTAAAGTTTCAATTTTTCTTCTGATTTGTGTTAAATCCGCATTAAGGTTTTGAAGGATTTCTTTTGCAGAGTTTTCCGTTTTTATAATACCTAAAAGTAGATGTTCTGTATTAAGAAATTCACTTTTCAGCCGTTTAGCTTCGCTTTTGCTTTGTTTGAACACCTGGCTCAAACCTTGTGAAAACTTATAATCCATAATATATCTCATTAGAATAATAGCAACAGTGCCAATTATTCATTATCTAAATTACAAATATTTTACCAAAAATCAATTAATGACTTTATGGCAGAAAAAATTTTATTATCTTATTGAAAATGATTAAGTTTGTTCTCCTTTAAAATTTCCTCATGAATCCCGAAATTACTACTTATATCGGATATTCTGCATCAGTTTTCATTGTATTGAGTTTCATACTGAAAGATGTAAGAAAAATTAGAATTGTCAATATGATAGGCTGTATCTGTTTTGTCATTTATGGTATTTTTAATGGTTTACTTTGGCCGGTTATCATCCCGAACGGGCTGATTTGCCTTATTCAGATCTATTATTTAATATTTGGAGGAAAAAAATAATGAAGAAGAAAATATTGGTTTCTGCCTTTAGCAGCCTCTATACGGATCAGAGAATTGAGAAAGTCTGTAAAACCCTTTTTGACAACGGATATCCTGTAGAGCTTATCGGAAATGACTGGGGTGGGAATGAAAAGATGGAACGTCCTTATCCTTTTTCAAGAATAGAATTAAAATCCACAAGTTTAAAAACAGCTTATTTTGAATTCAACTGGAAATTATATAAGCAGCTAAAGAAAAAAGCAGATCAGAATACCATCCTTCTCGCCAACGATATTGATGCCCTTCTTCCCAATTACCTGATTGCAAAAAAACTTAATATTCCTCTGGTTTTCGACAGTCACGAGATTTTCACGGAAATGCCGGCGGTACAAAACAGGTTTTCACAGAAATTCTGGAGACTGCTGGAAGGAAATATCGTTCCTAAAATACAGTTCATGATGACGGAAAGTCAGAGTTATGCCGAATGGTTCCATGAAAAGTATAAAGTAGATGCTGTGGTGGTAAGAAATATTCCAAGAAAAATCCTTTCTATACCCGAAATTCCAAATAATGATCCTAAGATAATACTGTATCAGGGTGCCGTAAACCAATCCAGAGGAATTGATAAAGTGATTCTGGCAATGCATTCCATTCAGGATGCTGTTTTAAAAATCGCAGGAGACGGTCCTTTAAAGAAAACGTATGAGGATCTTGTCATTCAGGAAAAACTGCAGGATAAAGTTTTTTTTCTGGGTAAACTGAAGCCGGAAAACCTTAGAGAAGTCACCAAAACAGCAGATGTAGGATTCAGTCTTGAAGAAAATAATGGAGTAAGTTATTTTTACTCTCTTCCCAATAAAGTCTGTGACTATATTCAGTCCAGGGTGCCGCTGGTTATGATCAACTTTCCTGAAATGCTACGGATTAAAAACCAGTTTGACATAGGAGAAATTGTTACTGATCATCAGCCTGAAACGATCGAGAAAGCAATTAACAGGGTGTTGAAGAGAGGAAGGAAGGATTACGCAAACGAACTTGATAAAGCTGCGGACGTTTTTTGCTGGGAAAATGAAGAAATGAAAATTTTACAGCTTTTCGAAAAAGCATCTGTTAAATTATCTTTATAAAATTGGTTATCTTTGCAAAAGATAATTGTTAAAACATGACCATTAAAGAAAAACAGCAGGAAATAATTGACGAATTCGCGTTTCTTGATGACTGGGAACAGAAATACGAGTATATTATTGACCTTGGAAAAGAATTAAAAGGTCTGCCTGAAGACAGAAAAACAGATGATAATCTCATCAAAGGCTGTCAGAGTAAGGTGTGGATCGATGCTGAATTCAAAGATGGTAAGCTTTTTTTCGATGCTGATTCAGACGGTATTCTTCCGAAGGGAATTGTTTCTCTTTTGGTAAGTATTTACAGCGGTCATTCTACCCAGGAAATCTTAGATTCTGACTTTGCATTCATTGCAGAGATCGGACTTCAGGAGTTTCTTTCGCCTTCCAGAGCCAACGGATTAATGGCGATGACCAAGCAGATTAAATTTTACGCAGTTGCTTATCAGTTAAAATCTTAGACTTGACCAGAATTCTAGCATATCGTTTTTCCGCTTTCGGTGATGTCGCTATGACAGCACCTGTCTTCAGGGAGTTTCTGGAGCAGAATCCGGATGTGGAAATTATCATGGTTTCCAGAAAAAATTTTGAAAGCTTATTTGCTGATATTCCGAACGTTATATTCAAAGGAATTAACCTTGATGAGTATAAAGGATTCTTTGGACTGAGGAGACTTGCCAATGAACTGATCAAAGAATTTAATCCTGATTTTATAGCGAATCTTCATGATGTGATCCGAACCAAAATTCTGGATAAGATCTACAGAAGAAAAGGACTTAAAGTCTTTAAAATCAATAAGGGAAAAGAAGAAAAGGAAGAACTCACCGATGTCTGGAACCTGAATAAAGTACAGTTAAAAAAGACGGTTGAGCGCTATGCAGATGTTTTCCGTGCGATTGGTTTTAAAGTGGAACTTTCTCATCAGCTGAGACCTGCACCGGGACAAAAATCGGGGATAGGTTTTGCACCCTTTGCACAGCACAGGGGAAAGATGCTTCCTTTAGAAAAATCATATGAGCTGGTGAAGATTCTGGCTCAAAAACACACCATCTATTTCTTTGGTGGTGGTAAAAAAGAAACGGAAACCCTTGAGAAATGGGAAAACGAAATCCCTAATACAAAAAGTCTTTCCGGAAAATTAAATCTCTCGCAAGAACTTCAGAAAATATCAGAACTTGAGCTGATGATCTCCATGGATTCGGCCAATATGCACCTTGCCAGTCTTATGGGAACCAGATGTGTTTCTATATGGGGCTCTACGCATCCATATGCGGGGTTTTTAGGCTTTGGACAGAGTGAAAATGATGTAGTTCAGGTGACTGATCTTACCTGCAGACCTTGCTCTGTTTTTGGGGATAAAGAATGTTATCGTGGAGATTGGGCCTGTCTTGAAGAGCTGAGTGTCCAGAAAATAGTAAAGGCGGTCAGTCTTTAAAAATAATTTTAACCATTTCTTCGGCTTTAGCATCGTCAGAATAGTTCTTTTCCAGAGCTTTTCTTCTCGTGTCATTTTCATTATAGTCTTTTGCGGCTATTTCAATAATGTGCTGCCGAATTTCGTTCGAGCCGGAGCCGAAATGGCATAAATCCATTAAGGTGCTGTCATCTGTTATATTTTCATTAATAATAACAAATCTGCTGTTATACAATGCGTTAAACAGTTTTACTTTTGTGCCGGAATTCTGGTAGGAGAGGAGAATATTGGCATGTGCATTTTCAAAAAGGCGGTATAAATTTTCAGTCGTTTCAATGGGAACAAGACTGATGTTTCCGATGTCGCTGATTTTCTTTTTTAAATCCTCACCGGCACGGTCAGAGGCAACAACAAGCTGATGTTGAGGAAGATTTTTAAACATACCGATGGTTTCCTCTAATGCTTTTCTGTTATCCGATATGCTGAGGTCACCATGAAAAAGAAAATAATCTCCTTTTTTGTCCAGATGTTTTACAGATCCGTTGCCATGAAAGATATGGATGAGGTGTGCATTTTTCGAATATACATCCACTTCATTGAATTCCTTCTCAGAAAGGCAGAAAACCCCTTTAAATTCCTTTAAAGTTCTTTTCTGGTAGTCTGCATACTTTAAAGATTCGATCTTATAAATAAGCTTCTTGAAAACATTTTTTTCTGAAGAAGAGAGGCCTTTATAATACTCCGTTTCATTATTGTGAAACCGAAGATAAAGGCTGTAGTTTTTGTCCTTTAATTGACGCATAATGCGGGTCGTCTGAAGTCCTTCAAACAATATGGGAGCTTTTATGCTCATCAGATTTTGAAATAGAGCATCAGAAGTTCTTATAGAAGCTGCAAAAGGAACTGCAGAAAAATACTGAAGCGGGTTTTTCTTTTTCCTGTAAAAGAAAACGTTTTTTGTAATGCTTTTAATCTCTTGGTCAATGGTCTCCGGAATCTTATCTACAAAACAGTGCAGATGGATCTTAATGCCTGTGTCCGACAATGCTTTGATCTTATAGTAAACATCGATAATGCCTCCGTAAGAGGGAGGATAGGGGTAATTGAACGATATAAGATGAAGTTCCTTCAAAAACAGTGTACTTGTGACTAAGACCGCAAAGGTAAAGAATATAATATCTATGAATGGTGATAAACAAAAAAAATCTCCCAGAAAACTGAGAGATTTTGTGGGCCCTGAGGGATTCGAACCCCCGACCCTCTGGGTGTAAACCAGATGCTCTGAACCAACTGAGCTAAGAGCCCTGAACTTTTTTTGAAAGGCTTCAGTTACCTTTGTGTGGGCCCTGAGGGATTCGAACCCCCGACCCTCTGGGTGTAAACCAGATGCTCTGAACCAACTGAGCTAAGAGCCCCTATACTTGTTTCCTCGTTTAGAGTGGTGCAAATATACGACTTATTCGGAAATCTCCAAATTTTTTTCTAAAAATTCTCCAACTACAAAGTTACTTCCGCCGATGAAAATCATTTCTTCTTTTGTACATCGCTCTTTTGCAGAAAGATACGCTTCCTGTACAGAATCGAAAATTTTATAAAAAATTTTTGCCTCCTGCAGAAGATTTTCATAGTCTTCGGCGTGTCTTCCCCTGTTGATGGATGGTTTTGCAAAATAAAACTCAGAATTCTCAGGAAGGAGAGCCATCACTTCATCTATATTTTTGTCATTGACAAAGCCCAAAATGACGTGCTTGTGACGATCTATAGAGTTAAGCTGAGAAAAAACATACTCCAGCCCGGCCTGATTGTGTCCCGTATCACAAATGGTAAGCGGGTCCTGAGAAAACTCAAACCAGCGACCGATAAACCCTGTGTTTTGATGCACATGAAGCAATCCGTTCTCTATATTTTCATCAGAAATACTGATAGTCAGCTTTTTTAATTCCTCAACCAATGCAAGAACAACGCGGATGTTTTTCTTCTGGTAATTTCCTTTAAGATCAGAAACAAGTTCTGTATGAATCGTTGTAGCGTCAATAAACGGAGCATTTTCAAGTTCAGCCTTCTGTCTGATGACATTTTTTACCGTATCTGTTTCGTCTCCTGAAATAATGGGGATATGAGGCTTGATAATTCCTGCTTTTTCTACTGCAATCTCCTCAATAGTGTCTCCTAAAATATTCTGATGATCCAATTGTACATTGGTAATAGCAGCGACAAGAGGTTGAATAATATTCGTAGAATCCAGTCTTCCGCCAAGCCCGACTTCAATAATGGCAAAATCTACACCCTGCTGATAAAAATATTCAAAAGCCATGATGGTGGTAAATTCAAAAAAAGAGGGAAGGATATCCTCGGGAAGCGTTTTCAGCTTTTGAATAAATCCAAAGACAAATTCTTTATCACAGTTTTTTCCGTTGACCTTGATGCGTTCCGTGAAGTCGATAAGGTGAGGAGAATTGTATAAACCTACTTTATAACCGGCATCCTGCAGCACAGAAGCCAGCATATTGCTCGAAGATCCCTTACCGTTGGTCCCTCCGATGTGGATGCATTTTATCTTTTCCTGAGGATTGCCAAAGAAATCACACAACTTTGTAATATTGTCTAACCCAGGTTTATAGGCCTTCAGCCCGTCGATCTGATAGTTGGGAGCCTGTACGAAAAGCCAGTCTACAGCTTCCTGATATTGTCCGTTTGTCATGATGCAAAATTCACAAAAGTTTTTTTAAAATAAAATATTAATTATTAAAACTGTAACTTTTTTATATTTGGCTCGTCTAATATTGAAAATTATTAATATGAAAAAAGTTTGGATTATCGTTTTTGGATTAAGCTGTCTGGGACTGAGTGCTCAGAAGAAATGGTCCTTAAGAGAATGCGTAGACTATGCCGTAGAGCATAATCTTCAGGTTATCCAAAATCAATATTCTAAACAAATCCAGGATTCTAACCTTAAAATAGCAAAAAATCAATATTTGCCATCAGTATCCGGAAGTATGTCTAATAACGTGAGTTTCGGGCAGACTTCATTTGGAACAGGAAGTTTGAGGAATGACAGGTTCAGCAACAGTGCTAATCTGGGAGCGGATATTTTACTGTATAACAATGGGAGACTGGAGAAAGCAATCAGAAAAACCCAGTTTGATGTAGAAGCCAGCCAATATGATGTGGAAACGATTAAAAATGATATTTCCCTTCAGATTGCCCAACAATATCTGACAACCCTTCTCAATAAAGAAATCGTAAAAATCTCGGAGAGCGCTGTTGAAAATGCTCAAAAGCAATACGACAGAGCCAAAATAACAACACAGGTTGGAACTACCGCTCAAACTATTCTGGCGGAAGCAGAAGCAGCATTGGCAAGAGAAAAGCAAAACCGTAAGACGGCTGAAATTAATGTCGGCAGAAGTCTTTTTGCTATGGCACAGCTGTTACAACTTCCGGATTATAAAGATTTTGACGTTGAATATGTAGCAGTTCCTGACCAGCTGGAGCAACCCTTAAAATCAGTGGATGAAGTTCTTACGACGGCTTTTGAAAATCAACCGCAGGTAAAAGCGGCACAAAGCAGAATCAATTCTGCCGTAGCGCAAACAGAAGTAAGTAAAACGGCTTTCTGGCCAACGCTTACAGGAAGTGTGGGAATAGGAAGTTTTTACAACAACCTTTTAACCACTAATACCACGGGTGTTGATGCGACAGGGAATCTTGTAATGGAAAGAAATTTATTCGGTCAGTATAAAGATAACTTTGGACAGAATGCCAGTATTTCATTGAATGTTCCTATTTTTAATAAAGGAATTACCAAGCTGCAGGTAGAGCAGTCTAAGATAAACGAAAGCGTTGCTAAGATTACTCTTGAACAGCAGAAGCAGACGGTAAGACAGAATGTACAGAAGGCACAGTTTGATGTAGATGCGAACTATGAAACCTTCCTTTCGGCAGTGGAAACAGAGAAAAGCACAAAACTTGCTCTGGAATTTGCGGATAAAAGTTATACCGCAGGAAGAACAACGATTTACGATGTGAATGTAGCCAGAAACAACTATGCAAACGCACAGGGATCTGTGGCTCAGGCGAAATACAATTACCTTTTCAGTCTTAAATTGCTGAATTTCTATGCAGGAATTCCATTAACTTTGTAAAATGTCTATCCAGTCATTAGAAAAATATTTACCTCAAAATACACTAAAATACTTAAGGGTTTGGTTTGCAGATTACTTTATTCACATAAAAGTTACCCGCAGCCGGAATTCCAAACTGGGAGATTACAGAAAACTTCCTGATAACTCCCATGAAATAACGGTGAATTCAACATTGACTCCACCGCTTTTTTTCTTTGTGCTTACCCATGAACTGGCCCATCTCATCGCTTTTGAGAAATATGGGCGCAGAATTTCGCCACACGGCATTGAATGGAAAGAGACCTTCCGAAATATGCTTCTTGAAAGCCTTGAAGTCTATGATGAAGATCTGAAGCCGATCATTATTAGATTTTCAAAATCTCCGAAGGCTAATTTTATGGCCAGCCCGGATCTTGTAAGATATTTTCATACTGAAAAACAGGATGATAGGCTGCACTTTATAGAAGAGCTTGAAAAAGGAGAATTTTTTATCTACCGGAACGAGAAGTATTTATTAGAAGGTCTGATTAAAAAAAACTATCTTTGTAAGAACCTGGCTACGGGAAGGAAGTATTCTTTCAAGCCTCTGGCAAGGGTTGAAAAATGTAGGCAAGAATGTTAAAATCAGATAGATACTGTGTCATCATGGCGGGAGGAATCGGCAGCCGGTTCTGGCCTATGAGTACACAGAAATTTCCAAAACAGTTTCAGGATATTTTAGGAATCGGGCGTACTATGATTCAGCAGACGTATGACAGAATCAGCCGGATCATTCCTAAAGAACAGATATTCGTGATCACGAATAAAGAATACGTTGCGCTTTCCCATCAGCAGCTTCCGGAAATTCCTGAAGAAAATATTGTGGGCGAACCTCTGATGAAAAATACAGCGGCATGTAATCTGTACATGGCGAACAAGATTGCTGAAATTAATCCGGATGCCACGATGATTGTACTTCCGGCGGATCATTTGATCTTAAAAGAAGAAGTATTCCTGGAGAAAGTAGAACTTGCTTTTGACCTTGCTGCCAAGCATGACTATCTGGTAACGTTGGGTATTACGCCTACCAGACCGGATACCGGATACGGATATATTCAGTTTGTAGAAAAGAAAAGTTCAGATTATTTCAAAGTAAAAACGTTTACGGAAAAACCTATTCTTGAAATTGCTCAAAGCTTCCTTGAAAGCGGAGACTTTCTATGGAATGCAGGGATATTTATCTGGAATGTGAAAAGCATTCACCATGCATTTGAACTCTATCTTCCTGAAATGATGCAGCACTTTATGGCCTGCGAATACAATTCTGAAAAGGAAGACAGTTGCATTGAAACCATTTACCCGAAAGTACAGAAAATTTCGATCGATAACGGAATTCTGGAAAAGGCCAAAAATGTATACGTAATTCCATCGGATCTGGGTTGGAGTGACCTTGGAACCTGGACTTCCGTATACGAAAATACTGAAAAAGATAGAGACGGAAACGCTGTAAAACTGAAGCATTTTCTCAATTATAATTCCAAGGGGAATATCATCAGACTAAAGAACAATAACAAAGCTGTCATCATCGACGGCCTTGAGGATTTTATTGTCGTAGATACAGATAAAGCCTTGCTGATCTGCCCGAGAGACAATGATCAACTGATTAAAGACTATGTTCTTGACCTGAAAAGTTTCAAGAAAGGAGACAAGTTCATGTAAAAATAATGGCTAACTTTCTGCTGATTTTTGAATTATGATAAAAACCGCAACACGATCAACCATTTTTTTGTTTCTGCTTTTTGGATTTCTGGGATTTTCTCAGAACAAGAAAAATTTTTCCAGTATCCCGAATATTTTACAGCAAATTATTCCCAATGACAGAG
Source organism: Chryseobacterium sp. OV279 (assembly GCF_900128945.1). Taxonomy (GTDB): domain Bacteria; phylum Bacteroidota; class Bacteroidia; order Flavobacteriales; family Weeksellaceae; genus Chryseobacterium. The sequence continues at coordinate 193,100 of NZ_FQUD01000004.1, forward strand.
TCGATTCCTGGGCTTTAGTGTACAACAGCTACGGTAAAAATCAGGAGATCAGGACTTCAGGCGGAAAGAAAGACTACACGCCACAATTTTCCGGCTTTAATTTATTCCCCACAGAAGACAGCTTTTATTATATCGCTTATGCTGCAGGCGGAAAGATGAATTACATCACAGATCTTGAAGGTTTGAGAAAGTTCGTCGGGAAAATTGACAATGCAGAAGAAGCCGCTATCGTTCTGACGGCTGAAGGATATATGGTAGACGAGGAATTTAAAGATGTTGCCGGCAATTATTATGAAGATGCTGCCAATTATTATCTGGATCTCGGAAAACTTACCTCAAAGGAATGTCCTTATCAGAAAACGCATTATACACTGACTGTCAGTAAGTCCTCAGGAGCTGTTTCCAAAGTGAAAGACAACGGAACCTACATTGAACTTTACAATAAAAAGTGCGCGAATAATCCAAGGCTTTTAAAAATTCAGAAAAAAGAAGAACCCAAAGATGACCCAAAGAAATCTACTAGACGAAAATAGCGTTTACGAAACAGAAAGACTGATCATCCAGCCTGTATCGGTGGATGACAGAGAATTTATTTTTGAACTTTACAACAGACCGAAGTTTATTAAATACATCGGAAATCGTGGGGTAAACAGTATTGCTGATGCTGAAAACTATATTATAAACAGGTTTCTTCCCCAGTTTGAAAAATCCGGTTTCGGAAATTATGTGGTGGTAACAAAAGATAAAGGCGAAAAAATAGGCGCAGTAGGAATTTTCGAAAGAGAAGGCCTTGATGTCGTGGATATAGGTTTTTCCCTGTTGGAAGAATTTGAAGGGAAAGGATATGCCTACGAAGCGGCTGAGAAGGTAAAATCTATCGGGATGGATATCTATGGCTTACTGAAAATCTCCGCCATCACCTCAAAAGATAATTTTTCATCACAAAGCCTCATCAAAAAACTGGGACTTGAATTCAAAAACTATGTGACCCTTCCCAATGACGATGAAGAGTTGATGTACTTCGAAACCAATTAAGTTTTAATGTCAGGAAGCACGATGCTGCTTAAATTCTGACGATCCGGTTAACCATGTCAAGGTTCAAAACCTTGACATGGTTAAATTAGCAATTCCCGGTTCCAGTTTCCAGCCCCATTAAACTATCCTTCCAGAATCTGGTCAGCCGCAGTTTTAGAGGTTACCTTCTCTATCACTCTTGTACAGATTCCGTTTTCATCAAAGATAAAAGTGGTTCGTACGATCCCCATATACGTTTTTCCGAATGTTTTCTTCTCCTGCCAAACCCCGAATTTTTCAATAGCATCGTGATTCTCGTCGGCAAGAAGATCATATGGAAAAGCAAACTTACTGTGGAAGTTTTTCTGCTTCTTTACACTGTCTCCGCTTATTCCCAACAGTTGAAATCCGGCTTTTTTAAGCTTTGAGTAATTGTCGCTCAGGTTGCAGGCTTCCACGGTACACGTTGGCGTGCTGGCCTGAGGATAAAAGAAAACGACTAATTTCTTTCCGATGAGTTTTGATGAGGTGATGGTTTCACCATCCTGATTTGTTCCTTCAAATTCAGGTAATTTATCTCCAACTTTCAGCATAATGAATTAATTTTGTTCAAATTTAATGGTTAAATGACAAAAAAGCAAAGAGCTCAGCTCGTTCAGAACGAACTGGAGAAATTATATCCTACCACACCTGTTCCTTTAGATCACACCGATCCTTACACCTTAATGGTTGCTGTAGCACTTTCTGCACAGACCACCGACAAAAAAGTGAATCAGGTGACTCCCCATCTTTTCGAGGTGGCCGGAACGCCGCAAAGGATGGCCAGACTGGAAGAATTTGAAATTAAAGAACTGATCAAAGAAATAGGACTGTCCAATACAAAAGCAAAGAATCTGAAAAGAATGGCTGAACTTTTACTGGAAAGACATGATGGTATCGTTCCCCAGACCTACGAAGAACTGGAAGCACTTCCAGGAGTTGGGCATAAAACCGCTTCTGTGGTGATGAGCCAGGCCTTCGGATTTCCTGCCTTTCCGGTGGACACACACATTCACAGGCTGATGACGCTATGGAAGCTTACTTCAGGAAAAAACGTTGTAGAAACGGAGAAAGACGCCAAAGCCATATTTCCGGAAGAAACGTGGAACAAGCTTCACCTGCAGATTATTTTCTACGGAAGAGAGTATTCACCCGCCAGAGGAAAAGGGGAGAAGGACTTTCTTACGAAAATGATGTTTGAAAAGTAGAAAAGGATTGCTTCTATAAGCTTTTTTGTATAAAATCCCGGTTTCTGATTTGTATGGAGAGTTCTCTGTAGAGTATAGAAGCCAGATCCAAGCGGGTCTTCATACACCATAGAAAGAGATCCGGAGCCGTTTATTGAAATAACAACATGGCAGAAATCGTCCTGCATAAAATTTTGAACTTCAATATTGAATTCCCGGCAAAGATTAGTGAAACCGGAATAAATATCAGTATTCGTAATTTTCTCATCAATAGTATTGATAACCAGGGTGCTGTTTCCTTCGTTTCCTTGCTTTTTAAAATCAATTCTTCAAAGCTGGAGGTATTAATGACAGGGGTAAATTCCTTTTTCATATTTTATAGATCAAGAAGCCTTCTGTGATAATTGATCTGACCCAGATGATAGTCCAGATGCGTGATCAAATGAATCAGAAAGTATCCTGTGGTCATTTTATCTTCAAAAACAACAAGAGGATATTCTTTTTCAAGGTCTTGCGGAGTCAACTGACTGAGGACTTGATCAACCATGGCTGTGGTGGCTTCTGCCATGGCTAAAAGTTCTGTCTGAGGAATATCTTTCAGTGAAAACTCCAGCTCCCTGTTTCTGATATAGCCGGTTTTTCCCAGTTCTGCACCAATGAAGAGGTTAAGGTTTCCAACCAAATGCAGACATAGATTTCCTGCAGAATTGGCGATGTTTTGATCTGTTTTCCAGATCGCATCTTCATTCCGGTATGCTTCGATTTCGGTTTTTAGTTTGTTCAAATCTCTGCTGTAGAGAGATCTCAGGCTTTCTATGATCATATTAATTGGATTAAATTAGATAAAAAAAGATGGGACATTAAAATTAATCATCCCATCTCTATTATTTTTATTTTTTTATATAAATCTATTGTTGCTTTTTAGCCCAAAGATCCATCTTCCTGTTTAAAACATCCAATGGAAGACATCCCTGGCTTAAAATCTCATCATGGAAGCTGGCTAAATTAAACTTCTTGCCAAGCTCTTTCTGATACTTTTCTCTAAGCTCACGGATTCTCAACGATCCTATTTTGTAGCCTAAAGCCTGTCCCGGCATTGCCATATATCTTTCCACCTCTGCCGTAGCGCTGGCTTCATCATAAGAAATATTGCTCAGGAAATATTTAATGGCTTCCTCTCTTGTCATGGTTCCGGTATGAAGTCCGGTATCTACAACCAGTCTTACCGCTCTCAGCATCTGATCGCTCAGGTAACCCATTTTCTGGTAAGGATCTGTATAAAGACCAAACTCAGGTCCCAGAGTCTCACAATAGTGCGCCCAGCCTTCTCCATACGCTCCAAACCATCCGAATCTCATGAATTTAGGAAGCTTGGTATTTTCCTGCTGAAGAGAAACCTGATAGTGATGTCCCGGTATTGCTTCATGAAGGAAAAGAGATTCCATCCCGGAAGTCACGTTGAATTTGGTAGGATCAGGAATCGGCATATAAAATATTCCCGGTCTTTTTCCATCCGGAGTTCCCTGGATATACTCTGCGCTGGCACTTGCTTCTCTGAATTTTTCCGTCTGTCTGATCTCAAACTTCGTTTTTGGCGTTACGCTGAACATTGTTTTCAGTTTAGGAGTGATCTTCGCCAGAATACCGTTAAATCCATTTAAAACCTCTTTAGACGTCTTATACGGCATTGCTTTAGGATCTGTTTTTACAAAATTGATAAACTCTTCCAGTGTTCCTGAAAAACCAACCTGCTGTTTCACCTTTTCCATTTCAGCACGAAGCATAGCGACCTGCTGAATTCCGATTTTATTGATTTCCTCAGGTGATTTCTTCGTTGTTGTCCAGCTTTTAGCGTAATATCTGTAAATCTCGTTTCCGTTCGGAAGGCTATTGTAGCCATCCGTATCTCTTGCTTTCGGCAGATATTCTTTCTCCAGGAATGTACCCATTTTGGCATAAGCCGGAATGATTTTTTTCGTTATCGCTTCTGCATAAAGAGCGGAAAATTTATCTTTCTGAGCCTGCGTAAAGCTTTTCGGGAAGTTTTTTATGGGGCCGTAGAAAATGTTTTTATCCATATCAGCCGTTGTGATCTCTTCTGCTCTCATCTGAGGGATCATTTTAACGACCAGTTTTTTAGGAAGAACCACTTTATTGGTGATGCCTTCACGGAAATTGTCGGTGGCGGCATTCATCCATTCCGGGAATTTCTCCATTCTTTTCAGCCAGTCGCTGTAGTCTTTTTCTGTTTTAAAAGGCTGGCTTCCTTCGCCGCTTCCATACAGCGGAAAGTTCAGGGGAAGTCCTCCGAACTGTGTAAAAGGAATATATTCCGGGTGATAGGCATAGGCCTCGATTTTATCTTTTAAAGTATAATCCAGGACATCATAAACTACCTTTTCTTCATCGGAAAGACCTTTGTAATCAACGCTTTCCAGCTGCTTCTGTACGGAATTATAAAAAGCAACCTCTCCGGAGATAAAGTCTTTGTCAATATTGATCGGAAGCTGGTCATTGTATCTCGTATCTCCCTGGGAAGTAGCTTCTAAAGGATATAATTTCAGATACTGCTCATAATAACTGGATGCAATAGAATCCATGTTCGTAGGGGTCACCTTCGTCAGCGGAGAATCAGATTTTTTGCAGGAAGCAAGGCTGATCACCAGTCCGAGCCCTAAAATACCTTTTGATAAAATGTTTTTCATTTTCAGAATCTTTATGCAGCAAAAGTAAGTATTATTGGCCTATACGGAATAATCAATCATAATGATTTAAAAAAATAATTTTCAAAATATTTTCAACTTTGAATCAATTTTTTATCTTTGTCTAAAACGTTTAACAATCATATTATTACAGCTCTTTTTTAAGAAATAATGAAAGGGATTTTAAAAATTTACCATCCGGAGGAGACCCTAAAATACAATATTAGAAACACTTATTGTAAGGCGGTCTACAGCAACCAACAACATTTATTAGAGGTTGAAATTATAACGGATGACAGTTTGGATCATGTAGATGATGATTCATTACAGTACAACTTTCCGCAGCTTTCACTTGAAATTTTCGATTTTCCTATCGAATCGAAGGAAATTGAAGGAAAAGTGATCAGGATTAATGATTCTGAAGAAGAAACCTATACCGAAGTTGATTTATTCGACGACGACGATGCCTTTATCTACGATAATGAGCTCCAGTTTGAGAAAAATGAAGAAGGTGAACTTCAGGTCATATGGAAGGGTACTATCGACGATTTCTATACGGGATCAGATACGCCGATCCCATTCCGATTAAAATGCGAATTTACGCAGGATGACATTGATGTAGGCGAAGAATAGCCGCTTTTTCATCCTTTTTATATCAAATTTCTTTTCAAAGTTTCTTTTGGAAAGGAATTTGCTGTATCCAAATCATAACAAATTTTAAGTTGTTTTTAAGCAATTTTTAAGAGAGCAATTCATAATATTCCACTACATTTGTCGTTAAAATTTTATAAAAATTCACATTAATGCTGTTAACGGAACTTACTCAGATTTTATTTGCACAGATTACTGCTCCTGCAGTTGCAACAGACGATTTAGAATTTTCATTTTGGAAGATCATGTTCCACGGAGGGGCTTTCGCTAAGATAGTGATGTTTGTCGTTCTGGCTTTAGGTGTGTTTTCGCTATACCTGTTTTTTGAACGTTTCTTCTTTATTAAAAGGCTGACTTCAAAAACAGATGCCAATTTCATGGAGAATATTGAAGATTTTATCAAGGAAGGAAAGATAGAATCGGCTGCAGATTATGCAAAAAAACAGAACTCTCCCGAAGGAAGAATACTGGAAAAAGGAATTTCAAGACTGGGACGTCCTGTTTCTGACATTGTAAGTGCCATGGAATCCCAGGCGCAGATAGAAGTAGCGAATATGGAAAAGAATCTGAACCTTCTGGCTGTGGTACCAAGTATCGCGCCGATGTTAGGACTTTTGGGAACGGTTATCGGGATGATTATCGCATTCTTCAACCTTTCTCATGCAACGGGATCTTTCTCACCAAAAACATTGTCTGAAGGTATTTATACGGCATTGGGGCAAACGGCGGTAGGTTTGGCTGTAGCTATTCCTGCTAACTTTTTCTACAATATTCTTTTAACGAGAATTGACAGATTTGTATTGAAAGCTCAGAATATGTCCGGAGAATTTTTAGACCTTATCAACAAACCTTTATAAATCTTTCTTATGAAATCGCTAGCCATCATGTTTTCAAATAATAGCGATTCCATCTGACCATTAAAAAAGTAAAAGTAAACAGATGAAAATTCAGAGAAGAAATAAAGCGAATCCCGAATTCAGTTTGGCAGCGATGACCGATGTTATCTTGCTGATGCTGATATTCTTTATGATCACTTCATCAGCCGCCAATCAAAGTGCGATTGATGTAAAGTTGCCAAAAGCGGGAGCTGTTGAAGATAATATTCCTAATCCTTTGACGGTAAGTATTAAACCGGACGGAACGTATTTTGTAGATGATAATCCTGTGACAAGAGACCAGCTGGAAGCTGTCATTGTCAGTAAATTGACAGGCCAGGCGAATAAATCTTTCACCATCCGTGCAGATGAAAATACCATGCATAAAGATGTTGTCTTCGTCATGGAAATCGCTGAAAAGAATAAATTTAACATTGCAATTGCAACCGTTAAAGATAAATAATGACTCCGGAACATTCGGAAAGAATCATTTAAAATGAAAAGTTACACAGTAAACAAAAACGAGCAAAACAGAGACCGGATAAAAAGTGCAGTACTTTCTATCCTGATCTGGTCTGGGATCCTGCTTTTTGTTTTTCTTTATAAACTGAAGCCGGAGCTTGATAAACAGTCTGATGAAGTGGTTACAACAATGCTCGTTAATTTCGGTGACAACAGAAATGGAAAAGGGATTGAAGAACCTGCAGATCAGCCGGGAAGCCTTGCCGCAGCCACTGAAGAAGTAACTCCGGAACCTGTTGAAACGGCAGTACCTGAAACGAAAACAGTAATAAAACCTGAACCTGCGCCGGAACCCAAGAAAACGGAAGTGAAGGAAAAAGTGATTACAGGAAATAATTCGAAGGTAAGCGTTCCGAAGAAAGAAGAATCCAAAAAAGAAGATAAGAAGACCGCCACCAGCGCAAGTGCTTCAAAAAATACAAAGAAATCCGGAGCTACAACCGCCAATTCCAAAACCGGAAACGGTGACGGAAAAGGGACGGCAGCCATCGGAAACCTGATCAGAGGAAGAGGGACAAAAGCTGGGAGCCAGGGAACTGGTGAAGGTATCGGTAACGCAGGAGATCCTTTAGGAGGAGACGGAAACGGAGACAGCAAAGTAGGAATTGACCGAAAATTGATCGGCTATATTCCCGGAACGATGGGAAGAGGAGGCGCACAGCCTAGTAACAGCTGTACAGCAAGTGGAACTATTACCATTGCCTATACAGTAGATAAAGCCGGAAATGTAGTTTCTGCAAGAAGATCGGGAGGAACATCAGATCCCTGTATATCTTCTACGGGAGTATCCTGGGTTAAGAAGTATGTTAAAGCCGAAAAAGCGAGTACATCCTCAACCGGATCTTATAAAATCACATTCTAAAAATACAAAAGCACTTTATTCAAGTGCTTTTTTTATTTCATTAATCCTGTTGATCACCGGTAGTGCAAAAATGCCGCTGGTCTGAAGATACAATTCATAGAACGTTTTTGCCTTGTCTAGAAACTCATTGTTTTTTTCTCCTCTGCCTGTAAAGTAGAACAGGTTGCCCAGCATTTCATAATAATCTTTGTGGTCTCTTTCCTGTCTTTCGTTGACGATTTCTATAATTTCTTCTTTTGTTTTTGAGGCAAGGGTCGTAAAATCAAATTTGAAAATATCTCTCATCAAAGACTCAAAGTCCAATTCTTTCTGCATTAAACTTTCTTCAGGCTTGTCTAAAATCAGTTTTTCCAGTGCTTGCGTTAACTGACGTATTAATCTTAATGTGAATTCTTTATCTGTGATCATAATTGAGTTTATTTAGTTGCTTTGCTAGTTGCTAGTTGCTAGTTGCTAGTTGCTAGTTGCTAGTTGTGTGGTTTATGTTCGCCAGCTTAACTGGACGTATTTTATAAAATTATTTATTTTTCCTCCTAGGAGTTGATATTGTTCTGTTTTAACCTTTAAATCTGGGATCAGGTCTGGATAAAGTCTTATTATTTTGGATAAATGGCTTACTGTTTCGTCACAACTTGCCTGTGAATAAATAAGAAATCTGATAAAATCTCCTTTATAACTTTTCCTACCATAACCTTCAGCGATATTGGTCACTACAGAATCTGCAGATCTCCTTAGTTGGCTTCCCAACTCATATAATTCGTATTTTGGTAATTTTAATGAAAGCTGATGAGTCTCAATAAACAGGTCAAAAGCAATAGTATAAATATCAAGTTTTAGATAGCTCATAAGTGTTTTTTTAATAATTCATAGATGCAGTTAGTTGGCAACTAGAAAACCAGCAACCAGCAACTGACAACAAATTAAGCAAAAAACAAATACGCTAGCACAATCGAAGTAATAATCCCCACCAGGTCCGCCAGAAGCATAGCAATTACCGTGTATCTCGTGTTCTTTACGGCTACGGCTCCAAAGTAAACCGCAATCACGTAAAACGTCGTATCTGAGCTTCCCTGAAGAACAGCGGCTAATTTCCCCTGGAAACTGTCTGCTCCGAAAGTCGCCATCGTATCCACCATCATTCCACGAGCTCCTGAACCAGATAACGGCTTGATTAAAGCGGTTGGAAGTCCGTCTACAAATCTTGCATCCAGATGGGCGTTATAAGCCACCCACTTCATCCCGTCAATAATAACGTCAAAAACGCCGGAAGTTCTTAGCAGGGAAATAGCAATCAACATTCCAACTAAATAGGGAATAATCTTCACACAGGTCGTAAAACCTTCTTTTGCGCCTTCAATAAAAGCATCAAAGACATTGATTTTCTTATAGACCGCACCCAGAACAATAGCTAAAAAGATGAAAAGAATCAATCCGTTACTTAAAACTTTACTGAAATCATCCAATTCATCTTTACTCAATTGAACCAGATATAAAACCAATAAGGCAATAAGGGCTGAAATTCCTCCTACGTAAGCCAGAACTACAGGTTTTAAAAGATTTATTTTTTGGTATAATGAAACAACAATCATGGCGGCTAAAGTGGCTGCAAATGTTGCGATCATACAGGGAAGAAATATATCGGTTGGTGTTTTTGAACCCATCGAAGCCCGGATGGCAATAATAGAGACTGGAATCAAGGTCATTCCGCCTGCATGAAGACACAGAAACATAATCTGAGAATTGCTGGCAGTGTCTTTATTGGGATTTAACGTCTGCAGACTTTCCATCGCTTTTAAACCAAATGGAGTAGCGGCATTGTCCAGCCCCAGAAGATTCGCGCTGAAATTCATCAGCATATGTCCGAAAGCCGGATGGTTTTTAGGAATGTCAGGGAATAATTTTGAGAAAAAAGGCTGAATGAGACGGCTCAACAGATTAATTCCTCCTGCTTTTTCAGCAATACTCATGAATCCCATGAACAGGGTCATGATTCCGATCAGGCCAATACAGATCTTAACTGCCGTTTCGGAGGTTCCGATCACGCCGTCTGCTTCCTGAACTCTGTAAACCTTTACATTCTGTTTAAGAGAATCTGTTTTATAATGGATCCTGCTGTCCGCAAAATCATTCTTTTTCATCAGGCTGTCTCTGACAACCGGGGTAAGCGCATTCATCGGCTGTGAAGCGATCTGAACTGTATCACCGCCTTTTCCCACCACCATATCATTGAAGATGGTTTTGTAGTGGCCAGACGAGATGTATTTAATACTGGCAATGCCAATGGCAATGATAATGAAAGCCGACCAAATTCTGCTGAGGACCATTTAATTTTATTTTGGATTTTAAATGTAGTGAAAATTACTAAAAAGAGAAATTGAAAAAGCAGTATTGCCGAAAAGGCAAGATTTTTAATTAAGATTTCCTCACCAATTTTGCCATCCTATAGCGATACATTTTACTTTGCCATTCTCTTTAATGTATTGGCTGTTTCCGATTTAATTTCTCCTAAATATTTTAGCTGTGATGCATCTTTATTGGTGAGAAGACTATAGAAAATGCATGCATTGAAAAATGAACCCGTTTTATTGGGATGAATTTCATCTTCTAACAGTTCAATATCTGGGTGTTTTGTCATGACTTCATAAAACTTTTCACTGTTTTTAGATTGAATTAAATCATTTTTGGATGCCAATAAACTATGGCCTTCAGAAATTAATTCTTGATGTTGCACAAGATCCTTAATCACTGGAGAACAGATTTTTGGGTCAAAGATTATTTTAGAGGGATAGCAGTATTTTTGTGGGTAATTCTCCTTTCCTGCCCATGTAGTGAATAATATGAATTTACAGTCCGGATTAGAAACCAATTTCTTTATGGTCTTTATAGAATGATCAATATCCTGATCTCTGTATTCAGGAATTAAAACACTCACTGTTCCGGTCTGCATAATGATTACATCCCAATTTCTTTCGGCAATCATTTTCTCTGTCTCCGTAGTTTCGGAGTCGGTCTTTTTTCGGGTATTTACCATGTTTTCAGTCTGGGCGACAATGATTTCATCAAGATGATCAGACAAAGACATACCAGGAAAAGTACTTTGATAGATTTTAAAATTTTGATCGTTTTCGTTCAACATCGACTGAAGCATTTTCGGCATGTCATGAAAATAGGTTAAACTATTTCCAATAAAAAGAACATTTACTTCTTTGTCATGTCTTATATTTTGAGATTTACAAAATGAAACACAAAATAGAATGATTAATAGTAGCGTATTTTTCATGGAGTTGTGAACTAGTGCTAAATGTAAATGTTTTTTTGATATAAACATTATAAAGGCAGAAATTCTCTTTAGTAAACCTTGAAAAATTTATTTATTATTTCTCATCAAGATAAACCAGATATCCCTCAAAGTCATCATCTAAGCTTTTCAAAACCTTGGCATCATCCATTTTCTTAGCAAGACTGTCGATGAAAAAATTCTTCTCAAAAAACTGGCGGTGAATTCCCGGAAGCAGTTCCATGAAATAATCCATGCCGATTTTGTTGTTGTGAAGATCCATTTTCGTTTCCAAAGGCTGATTGGGAAAGAGTTCTTCATGCATATCGGTTATTCTTTTGCAGAAACTCAGTGCTTTTTCCGGTGAAGATACCTTGCAGCAGTACATCATGATGAAACAGCACCAAAGCGCGTGTCTGAAAGCATTTCCAATTCCGTTGTTAGATGCCGTTTTCGGAAACTTTTTCTGGGCAATGGCGAAAGCCTGTACCGTTGCATGAAAACTTAATAATGCAAAAAGAGGATGGGGAAGAAGAAGCGATAAAAGACGCATGATCTTTTTCAGGCTCATGCTTCGGATGGTATTAAAAAAAATCTTAAAAGTCCTCATAAATAAAAATCTCTCCCTAATTAGAGAGAGATTGTATAGTGTTTGTTACAGATCTTATGCTTTTGCAGCTAATAAATTAACTGTTTTAGCTACCGTATCTTTAATTTCAGTTCTTTTTACGATGAAATCTACAAATCCTTTTTCCTGTAGGAATTCAGAGGTCTGGAAACCTTCCGGAAGGTCTCTTCCGATTGTCTCACGGATTACTCTCGGACCTGCAAACCCGATCAGCGCTCCCGGCTCAGCCATGATAATATCTGCTGTCATAGCGAAAGAAGCCGTGATACCTCCAAAAGTAGGGTCACAAAGGTAAGCGATGTATAAAAGTCCTGCTTCAGAAAGCTGAGCAAGCTTAGCCTGTACTTTAGCAAGCTGCATCAGAGAGTAAGTGGCTTCCTGCATTCTCGCTCCTCCGGACTGACAGATGATCATGTACGGAAGTTTGTTGGCGATACAGTAATCTACCGCTCTTCTGATTTTTTCACCCATTACAGAACCCAAAGATCCACCGATAAAGGCGAAATCCATACATGAAACTACCATTTCGGTTCCTTTTACGGTTCCTACTGCATTTCTGATGGAGTCTGTAAGTTTTGTTTTTGCTCTTACTTCTTTCAGACGGTCTTTGTAAGGTTTTGTATCCTTGAAGTTTAAGATATCAATACTTTCAACATTGGCATCCAGTTCAGTGAACTTACCTTCGTCAAAAAGGATCTCAAAAAATTCTGCACTTCCTATTCTTACGTGAAATCCGTCTTCAGGAGAAACGTAGCTGTTTCTTCTCAATTCATCATGCTCCACTATTTTTCCTGATGGAGTCTGATGCCAAAGGCCTTTGGGAACATCCTTTTTTTCATCAGTAGAGGTGGTAATGTTTTTTGCTTTTCTTTTAAACCAGTCGAATGCCATTTTGATTGTATTAGGGTATAAATGTAAAATGTATTAATGTAAACTGTATCCGTTATGAATACTTTTTACATTAATACAAATGTACAGTTCTTATTTTAAAGTATTTACGTTGTTTAAGTCTTCAAACGCCTGAACCAGTCTTGTAGAGAAAGTTTCCTCACCTTTTCTTACCCAAACTCTTGGGTCGTAGAATTTCTTGTTAGGTTTTTCTTCTCCTTCAGGGTTTCCGATCTGAGCTCTTAAATAATCAATATTGTTAACCATATAATCTCTAACCCCTTCCGTGTAAGCGAACTGAAGGTCAGTGTCAATATTCATTTTGATTACTCCATAGTCGATAGCTTCTCTGATCTCTTCTAAAGTAGATCCTGAACCTCCGTGGAATACAAAGTTAATCGGCTTGTCAGCTGTTCCGAATTTCTCCTGAACATATTTCTGAGAGTTGTCAAGGATTTTTGGGGTAAGAACCACGTTTCCTGGTTTATAAACTCCGTGTACGTTACCGAAAGCAGCAGCAATGGTAAAGTTGTCAGAAATCGCTTTTAATTTTTCGTAAGTATACGCGATATCTTCCGGTTGAGTATATAGTTTAGAGTTGTCTACATCAGAATTGTCTACACCGTCTTCTTCTCCACCTGTAACACCGATCTCAACTTCTAAAGTCATCTGCATTTTAGCCATTCTTTCGAAATACTGAGCTGAAATTTCAAGATTTTCTTCCAGAGATTCTTCAGAAAGATCCAGCATGTGAGAAGAATAAAGAGATTTTCCGGTCTGCTTGTAATACTCTTCACTTGCATCTAATAATCCGTCGATCCAAGGTAATAATTTCTTAGCACAGTGGTCTGTATGTAAAATCACAGTTGCTCCGTAAGCTTCTGCTAGAGTATGAATATGTTTTGCTCCGGCGATAGATCCTAAAATAGCTGCTTTCTGACCATCGTTGTTGAGCCCTTTTCCTGCGTTGAAAGCTGCTCCACCGTTTGAAAACTGGATAATTACAGGAGAGTTTAATTTCGCTGCGGTTTCCATAACAGCGTTTACATTGCTTGAACCAATTACGTTTACTGCAGGCAGTGCAAATTTGTTTTCTTTAGCGTACTGAAAAATATCAGTAACTAATTGACCTGTGGCAACTCCTGCCGGAAAAATTCTGCTCATGTTTTACTTTTTATTTTAAATTATTAGGCGTTTTTAAAATTCCTGTAAAGGTAATCATTTTTGAGGAATTACTAATTTCTTTTGTCCCTGCCCCAAAGCAGCTTCTGACGGATTGTTTCGTAGAAACTCAAATGGTTGGGTTGCACCAGAAGGATCTGGAAATCTGCCTTTTTGATGATAATTTCTTTATCGGTTTCTATATGTACCAGCCTTGAGTCCAGCGACAGAGAATACTGCGGCACTCTGCTTTCCACTCTAAACTTGATTTCCACCCTGTCATTCACCACCAAAGGTCTTACATTCAGATTGTGGGGAGCGATGGGAGTAATGACAAAATTTTCGTTGTTCGGAGAAATGATCGGTCCGCCACAGCTTAATGAATAAGCTGTAGATCCTGTGGGCGTTGAAACGATAACCCCGTCACCCCAGAAAACATTCAAAAATTCATCGTTGATATAAGAATCTACCGTAATCATAGAAGTCGTTTCCTTTCTTGAAACGGTAACATCATTTAATGCATACGGAAAAAAATCGTCAGATCTCGGAGAAACTACTTCAATCACAGCGCGGCGGCTGGTTTTCACATCACCTTTTAAGATGGCATCCAATTCTTTGAATGCTTCTTCTTTGGTAAAACTCGCCAGAAATCCTAGTCTTCCGGTATTGACACCCACGATCGGGATCTCCAGGTCTTCAATAAAAGTCAGGGAATTCACGATGGTTCCGTCTCCTCCGAAAGTAAAGAAAAGGTCTACCTCCTTATCCAGAAGGTCCTGTTTGTTGTTGAATGTTTCAAATATCTTTGAGAACTGAAGTGCTTCAGCCATTTCATCGTACAGAACAGATTTTACGCCTCTGGTTTCAAGTTCTGAAATAAACTTGCTTAAATATAAAAAAGTATCGAGGTCTTTTTTCTGAGAATATATGGCTGCCTTCATGTTATATTTCTATGAATTTTTGGAAAAATCCGAACCGGTCTTTAAACAGATCAGATTTTTCGTCAGAATAGTATTTTTCAACAATTCTGTAATCGTACCTGTCAAAAGTAGCGTCTATCGAGGAGAGATTTTCATTGCTGATCTTTATCGTCACATGAATCACTTCATCGGACATAAAAGTGATAAATCCACCGTAAAACTTCGAGTTATTGCTTTCTATAATATTGGCGATCTCCGTCATCGAATATTTTCTGGCCGGCGTTTCTATCGTAAGGATAGCTCCGGTCTCTGAAAACAGGGGATAGCGGGAAAGATTCTGAAAAATATCTTCACAGGTGATGTACCCGAGATACTTTTCATTCTTATTAATCACCGGGATCACGTTGGCACTGAAAGTATAGAACAGACGGATGCTGTCCATAATATTATTGTCCTCCAGAATGGCAAAACGCTCAATCTGGTGTTCAAGATCTTTCAGGGTTCCTTCACCTTCATAAAGAAAGTCTTCTGCGATAGCTCCGTAGAAGTGATGAGATTTTTTGATGAAAATGTGGGAATATCCGAAATCCTCTAATGTGTTCCTCGCTGATTCTATTGAGTCAGTTAGGCTAAAACACGGAAAGTCTTTTGAGATATAATCCTTGATAAACATTGTGCTAATTTATAAAAAATTAAATGAAACTTTTTCTCAAAATACCACTTTTTTTCAGGAAAAAAGAAAAAAGTGATGTCAAAATTTGTTTGTAAAGAAAAAAAAGGTACCTTTGTCGCCTTTCATTTTTACTTTTTATTAGATTTATTTCAAACTGCACTGTCTTTTAAGGACATATGCAGTTTTTTTATTTTAGGGCTTTTGCAAATTCCCACATCACAATTCCACCGCATACACTTACATTCAGAGAGTGCTTGGTTCCCAGCTGAGGAATTTCCAGGAATGTGTCAATATTCGGGAGCGCTTCATCGCTTATTCCTTCCACTTCATTTCCTAAGATCAATGCATATTTCTTTGATTTGTCTATGGTGAAATCCGTAATCATCACGCTATCTGTAGTTTGCTCGATTCCAATGATCTCATAGCCACGGCTTTTATAATCACTGATGGCTGTATTAATATCACTTTCATGACCCCAGTCCACACTTTCTGTAGCTCCCAGTGCAGCCTTATGGATCTCACGGTGAGGCGGTTGTGGCGTAATGCCGCAAAGAATAATTTTTTCGATCAGAAAAGCATCTGCCGTTCTGAATGATGCCCCTACATTGTGCATGCTTCTGAGATTGTCTAAAATAATGACCAATGGAATCTTCTCGACCTTCTTAAATGTTTCTACATCTATTCTGTTCAGTTCTTCCAGTTTTAGTTTCTGTACCAATTGTTTTATTTTGTTGAGATTAATTTTCCGTCTCTGTAGACCTCCGTCTTTTCAACGCTTCCGTCTTCACGGTAGTGAACCCTGTTGCCATTCCATTTATCGTTGGCGAATTCTGTTTCGCGCTGCACTTTTCCTGATGGATACAGTGCTTTCCATTTTCCGACAGCCTGTCCGTTGTCATATTGCCCGATCTGTTTTACAGATTTTCCGTCTTCATGAAACAGTTTGGTTTCCCCATGCAGCTTACCCATTCTGTAATTGGAAATTTCGGTTATTTTTCCTGCAGGAGAGTAAAAAGTAGCCAGTGAACTGTCGTCATATACATTTTTCTCTCCATTTCTGAAGGTTTCTTTGGAGGTAAGAACTCCATTTTTGTCATAATAAGACCATTCTTTTGCTTTATGGCCTTTTTTATTTTCCCCTTTGGCCTGTACCTTTCCATTATCATAATAATAGACCGCTTCTCCTTCTATTTTTCCCTTTTTCCATTCCACGACCTGTTTTACCTGTCCGTTTTCGTAGAAATCTTTGCAGGATCCTTCCTGAAGTCCGTCTTTAAATCCGCATGGCTTTTGTGCTATTGCCCACGATGTTGCAGTCATTAATAGCAGAAAAAAGTATTTCATAGATTTTTTTATTTCAAAAATAGCAAAATACTTATATTTGATTTAAAATATTAACATGAAAAAAATATCCGCTTTACTGCTGTTGGTATTCGCTTTTCTATCGGTACAGGCACAGAATACCTATTATCCGCAGGCTTTTTTCGATAAAAAGATGGCCAGGGAGATGCTAAGCTTCGGAAATTCAACCATTGAAGGAGTGGCTTCCACAAAACAGAAAAATAACTGGGGAATCAAACCTCTTCTTGGTGGAAAACATTATGCACCCAAAGGAACTGTGGTAATGCTTTTTCCTGTAACGCCTTATTTTGATGAGTTTTACAGCATGAGAAGAAAGTATGAAAACAAAAAGACCACCGTATATATGTCCGAAGATGCTTTTAAATATAAACTGGAAGCTCTGACAGATGATTACGGAAGATTTAAGTTTGAAAAATTAAAACCCGGAAAATACTATCTGGAAACCATCGTCAACTTTACCGCAACAGGGAGCTATCAGCAGCAGACCGGAAGATCGGATGCTTACAATGCATATGGAGGATATCTGTATTCTTCACCGATATACCAAACATTCTTCTACGGCTATTCTGCAGCCAACAGAGAAAGCAAATTTGTAGAAATAAAAGAAGACGGAGAACTCAAAGAAATCAACCTTTAAGGTTGATTTTTTACTTTTTCAGCCCCATGATCTGGTGAACGCTCTTCTCGATATTCTGGGCTAATGCTTCCATCGGAATATCATTTTCATCATTATTGAAAGGATCCTCAATTTCTTCTGCGATCAGTTCAAGACTCATCAGTACATAATACACAAAAACCGTCAGCGGAATCATCAGAAGGCCAATTGTAATGACATAGGCAACCGGCAGAGCCAGTACATATAAGATGATAAATTTCTTGACAAACGAAGAATAAGAGTAGGGAATAGGGGTGTTTTTAATTCTTTCACAACCACCGCATACATCCAGAAAACCGGAAAGCTGGGTGTCGAGATACAGCATTTCAATATCCGAGATTTTCCCTTCTTTTTTCAGCTGGTTCAGTTTATGGGTCAAAAGAATGATAATTTCACTGGGACCGTGATGCTTCAGAGATTTTTCAATTTCGGAATAATCTTCATCCAAAGCCAGTCTTGTAGACTCCTTAGACAAATGTTTGGCGAGGAAATGCGGGAAATATTTTAAATATCTTGAGATCTGCTCTGCATCCTGACGGTCATTCTCTAAAATAGCATTGATCTTCACTGCAAAATTTCTTGTATCGTTCACCAGTTTTCCCCAAAGCTTTCTGCCTTCCCACCATCGGTCGTAAGCGGTATTTGTTCTGAAAACCAATAACAAAGAGAGCACAAAGCCCAATAAAGAATGAATCATTCCTACATTGCTCACCCCGGATTTTGTGGTCAGGTGCAGATATTCCACTTCCAGATACTGAATGCCCCACGAATACAGTCCCACAAGGATCATCGTCGGAAAAAGGATCTTCATGGTATCGCTTTTATGCATGCTGAAAAGGATTTTCAGGAAATGCTTGGTGTTGTAGGCTCTCATAAATTCACTTAGTCTTACAAATATAATTTTTTCATTTCAGCTCTGCTTTATCGGGAGCCTTAAAATAAGTTTAAAAATGAGTGGGAAAGAGATTACTTCGGGAGTTTCAGCCCCCATCGTGTTTTCAATTAAAGTTTCCGGGAAGGGTGATCATATGTTTGAATCTGTTATGTTTTTAACATTAAGACATTTAGATTGTTAAGTTTAAAGAAGGGTTAAGAAATATCTTACGATATTTTTAAGCGTCCGGCTTCATAAAATTCTAAACTTCTTAATGTTTATAAAAATCCTCAATACAAATATGAGCAGGCTCCCGAAGCCCCAATACTATTTTTTAATTTTCACAGATTTCAAAAAAACACTATTTTTATTTCGCATTAAATAACAAAATAAGATGATCCTCGAAAACGTAGATGTAGTCCACGATATCAGTAAAGAAGATTTTCAGAAGAATTATTTCAAAAAGCATAAGCCTCTTTTGATCAAAAATTTTGCGGCCAGATGGGATGCCTTTGACCAATGGAATCTTGCGTACATCCGTGAAAAAGCAGGTGACCAGGATGTTCCGCTCTATGATAATAAACCGGCTGATGCGTCCAAAAGCTCAGATGCGCCGGTGACGAATATGAAGATGAAAGATTATATCGACAAAATTAAAAGCGGACCTTCAGATCTGCGGATCTTTTTCTATATCATCACAGACCGGCTTCCGGAACTGTTGAAAAACTTTACTTACCCTGATTTGGGAATCAAGTTTTTTAAGCGGTTGCCCACTCTTTTCTTCGGTGGAAGTGAAGCGCATGTTTTAATGCATTACGATGTGGATCTAGGGGATTTCCTGCATATTCATTTCGAAGGAAAAAAGAGAATCCTGTTATTCGACCAGAAACAATCTGCTTTCTTATATAAAGTGCCACTATCCGTTCATACCGTGTATGATATTGATTATGAAAACCCTGATTATGAGAGGTTTCCGGCTTTGCAATATGCCAAAGGTTACGAGATTTTCATGGAGCACGGTGATGCCCTCTTTATTCCAGGTGCATTCTGGCACTTCAACCGGTATCTGGAGCCAGGGTTTTCAATGTCACTCAGAGCGCTTCCGAATAAACCGGGTGTTTTCGCTAATATGATGTACCATGTTTTTATCATGAGGTATACAGACAAGCTTTTGCGCAAGCTATTTAAGGCTAAGTGGGTGAATTACAAGCAGAAGTGGGCGTATGAGAAAGGGACGGAGGCGTTTGAAAAGAAAAGGAAATAGCTAATGTTGGGATCCTTGTCAAGGTTTTAAACCTTGACAAGGATAGTTCGATTGAATTTCAACGGTTTCCGTTTTCAGGACTGAACTCCCATCTTCCATCTTATTCATTAATAAGTCCGAAAATCTTAGCATCCACAAATTTCCCTTTTTCAAAAAAGTAATCACGCAGAATTCCTTCATCTTTAAAGTTTAAAGAATGTAAAAGTTTCTCCGAAGCAATATTCGCAGGATCTGTAAAGGCATCGATACGGTGAAGTCTCATGCTTTCGAATCCATAGATAAGGATAGGAAGAATGGCCTCTTTCATATAAGATTTTTTCCAGAATTTAGGATTCAGCTCGTAGCCGATCTCAGCACGGAAATGTTCAGGATACCAGTTGTGATAGCCGCATGTTCCAATCACTTTCTTTTCTGACTTCAATTCCAGAGCCCATCGGAAACCTTTCCCTTTCTCGAATTCATTATTAAAATAGGTGATGATGTTTTGAGCATCCTCAAGAGTTTTGAAGGGGGCCAGATCATAATATTCCATCACTTCATCCAGGGAAAAATACTCGAAGAGGTCTTCCGCATCATGGGGAGCGAGCTGTCTTAAAAGGAGTCTTTCAGTTTCTAAAACCGGATAGATCATATCACTTATTTTATTTGAAAAATACGACAAATATTTTGTTCTGAAATACATAAGTTATCTGAGCTAAAGTTGAGAAGTGTGAATGGTGAATTTTGCTTTGCAAGTGAAAGGTAAATTTTTGGAGGAGATATCAGACACAAGACATCAGATTTCAGACAACCCAAAACCTGCATCCCGAAACCCAAAAACCCGCATCCCATAATCTCGAACCCCTCAATCTCAATTTTCTTAACCCGAACTCAGGTAATTTTAATTAAATTTGGGGCTCATTTTTTATTATGGCAAAAACGAAGAAGGAAACTCCGCTCATGACGCAGTACAATACCATTAAGGCAAAATACCCTGATGCACTGCTGCTGTTCAGAGTAGGAGACTTTTATGAAACTTTCGGGCAGGATGCTGTGAGAACCTCTCAGATCCTCGGAATTGTACTTACCAAAAGAGCGAATGGAGACGGTCATATAGAGCTGGCAGGATTTCCACATCACTCGGTGGATTCCTATCTTCCGAAGCTGGTAAGAGCCGGAATGAGAGTCGCTATCTGCGATCAGCTGGAAGATCCGAAAACCGTCAAAGGCATTGTTAAAAGAGGCGTTACAGAGCTTGTGACACCCGGAGTGACGTTCAATGATCAGGTTTTAAATTCAAAAAAGAACAACTTCCTTCTTTCCCTTCACAAAGAAAAAGAAAAGTACGGAATTGCCATGGTAGACGTTTCTACCGGTGAATTTTTGGTAAGTGAAGGAAATTTAGAAAAGATTCTTCATATCATCAACACTTTTGATCCGAGCGAGATTGTTTATCAGAGAAGTGTTCAATTGCCGGAACAGCTTAAAAATAAAAGTGCCTTTAAACTCGAAGACTGGGCTTTCCAGTATAATTTTGCCTACGAAAAACTGACTTCCCACTTTAAAACGAAGTCCTTAAAAGGTTTTGGTATTGAAAATCTTCAGCTGGCCATCACGGCTGCAGGAGCCATTTTCGCCTACCTGGTGGAAGATACCCATCACAATCTGCTTGCCCATATCACAAAACTTCAGGTCATTCCGCAGGAAGATTATCTGATGATGGACAATTTTACGTTAAGAAACCTTGAAATAGTATATCCGAGTAATCCACAGGGGAAATCACTGCTGGATATTATCGATAAAACATCTACTCCCATGGGAGGGCGATTGCTGAGAAGAAGGATTATTCTTCCGCTAAAATCCGTAGATGAGATCATGAGAAGGCTTTCTCTGATTGATTTCCTGAACGAAAAAGATCATCTGAAATACGAAATCTGTCAGCTGTTGAAATCCATTTCGGATCTTGACCGACTGATGGGAAAACTGGCTGCAGAAAAAATTTCCCCAAAAGAACTGGGTTATCTGCGTCAAAGCTTAATCAATATTCATCAGATAAAAGCTTTGCTTCATCCGCATGCAGATGTTCTGGCCTGGCTGGAACCGCTGTTTGATATGGAAGAGCTGATCAAGTTTTTACAAAATCATCTGAATGAAGAGCTTCCAGTGAATATTTCAAAAGGAAATGTCATCAAAGGAAATGTATCTGAAGAATTGGACAGGTTGCGAAACCTTCAGAATAAAGGCCGTGGTTTCCTGGATGAAATGTGCCAGAGAGAAATAGAAAGAACAGGAATTTCAAGTCTTAAAATTGATTTTAATAATGTTTTCGGATATTATATAGAAGTAAGAAATGCGCATAAAGATAAAGTTCCTACGGAATGGTTAAGAAAGCAGACGCTTGTGAATGCAGAACGTTACATCACCGAAGAACTCAAAGAATATGAAAGCCAGATCCTTGGCGCCGAAGAAAAAATAGGCGTTCTGGAAAATGAGCTGTACAGAAACGTATGTGCAGAAACCATGGTCTATATGGATCAGATTCAGGGGAATTCACATATTATTGCGCAGCTTGATGTTTCTGCAGGATTATCGGAACTGGCTGTTTCTGAAAGTTATACGAAACCGGTCCTTAATCAGGGCTATGCTATAGATTTAAAGGAAGCAAGGCATCCGATTATTGAAAACGCACTTCCTTTAGGGGAAAAATATATTCCGAATGACATCTTTTTAGATAAAGATTCCCAGCAGATCATTATGGTGACAGGTCCGAACATGGCCGGTAAATCCGCGATTCTGCGCCAGACTGCGATTGTGTGTCTTTTGGCCCAGATCGGAAGTTTTGTTCCTGCAAAACATGCTGAAATTGGCGTTTTAGATAAAATCTTTACAAGGGTAGGCGCTACCGATAATATTTCAGCCGGCGAATCTACTTTCATGGTAGAAATGAACGAAGCTGCGAATATTCTGAACAATATTTCAGAGCGAAGTCTGATTCTTTTAGATGAGATCGGACGTGGAACTTCTACCTATGACGGGGTTTCCATTGCATGGGCTATTGCAGAATACCTTCACCAGCATCCTACGCAGGCAAAAACACTGTTTGCAACGCATTATCATGAACTTAATGAAATGACGGTGAATTTTGAAAGGGTGAAAAACTTCCACGTTTCCATCCAGGAAAACAAAGGAAATATCATCTTCCTAAGAAAGCTGGTTCCGGGAGGCAGTGAGCACAGTTTCGGTATTCATGTGGCTAAACTGGCGGGAATGCCGGCAAAGGTGGTCAACAGAGCCAATGAGATCCTGAAAACCCTTGAAGCAAGCCGTACGCAAACCACCAGTACTTCTGAAAGCATCAAAAGAGTTACAGAAGAAAATATGCAGCTTTCTTTTTTCCAGCTGGATGACCCTGTTCTGGAAAATATCCGCGAAGAATTGACGAAAATAGATATCAATACATTAACACCTATTGAAGCTTTAATGAAGCTGAATTCGATAAAAAAAATGATTGGAGGGTAATCCAATCATTTTTTATTGATCCAATTTGATGATTAACAGCAGTATCCGTCTTTACCTTTCGGCCCGATAATCATGAAATGGCTGGGTACTCCTCTGAGTTTACAAAGGCCTTCAGCACATGCCGCGCCTCCGTTGATTTCCTTTAGCTCTTTTTTCGTGAGCTTTCTACTTTGAATGTTTGAACTTTTCATACATTTTGGATTAATGATGATCACTATTTAGCAGCATGGTCCATCCTGGATTCCATAAACTCCGTATTGTTCTTCACCCGTTGCAGGATCAAAGCAGCTCACCACCAGTGGACAGATCGGTCTTGCTCCACCACTAATTTTCTTAAGCTCTTTTTTGGTCAGCTTTTTAGGCTGAAAATTTGATTTTTTCATAATAATTTTGTTTTGATTGTACGCTAATTTACATTTAATTTCTTTTAATTCAATAGGTTGTGATTAAAAAATTCTGTTAAAATTATCATTGGAAAATCAATAAATGGGGTCTTTACAGTATTCTCAGCTTTATTTAAATACTGAATTTTAATTGCAGATAATATGTAAAAAAGGATTTAACTATTTCTCCAGCTTTTTATCCAACCACAAAGCAGATAAAGATCATCCTGGATTTAAATGATAATTAATGACTATTTTTGAATATGAAGAATTTATTGACCCTATTGACTGTATTTCTGTGTGTTACGGCTTTTAATGCCCAGCAGACAGAAGTCCCTTCCATGAAATATGAAGACCTTGAAAAACGCATTCAGAAGGAGAATGATAAGCTTTTGGTGGTCAATTTCTGGGCTACGACCTGCGCTCCCTGCGTGAAAGAACTGCCTGATTTTATGGAAATCAACCATAAGCTAAAGGATAATCCGAAGTTTAAAATGATCCTGGTTTCCCTGGACAGATTGGTGGATAAGGAAAGAGTGATTAAGTTTATCAAAAATAAAAACCTTACCGCCGAAGTGATCCTGCTGGACGATATCAAAAGAATGAATACCTGGATTCCAAGGTTTGAAAAGAACTGGGACGGAAATATTCCCGTAACCATTTTTTATAAAAACGGTCAAAAAGTACACTTCAACGATGGTGAAATGAGCAAAGAAGACCTCGAAAAAACAATTAACGATAACTTACAATAAAATAAATATGAAAAACCTGAAAATTTTAATGGCGGCCTTCATTGCCGGGCTTGGATTGCTAAGCTTTACAGCTGCAGATCATGAAAAAGAAGGCGCTCAAAAAGTAAATGCTTCTGTATCTGCAAAAGGGTATGAAGTAGGAGATGCAGCGGCCGATTTTAAGTTGAAAAACATCGACGGGAAAATGGTTTCTTTAAGCGATTTTAAAAGTGCAAAAGGATTTATAGTTGTTTTCACCTGCAACCACTGTCCTTATGCTAAAAAATATGAGGACAGAATTGTAGAGCTGGATAAAAAATTCAAAAATCAAGGGTATCCGGTTATAGCCGTTAATCCCAACGATCCGAATGTACAGCCTGAAGACGGCTACAAACAGATGATCGACAGAGCCAAAGAGAAAGGCTTTACGTTCCCTTATTTAGTGGATGAAGGCCAGAAGGTGTATCCGTTGTACGGAGCTACAAAAACACCCCACGTTTTCGTCCTGAAGAAAGAAAACGGAAAGAATATCGTAAAATATATTGGCGCAATCGATAACAATTACGAAAACCCGAATGATGTATCGGAATATTATGTTCAGGATGCTGTCAATGCCCTGATCAAGGGAGAGCCTGTAAAAATGGATAAAACAGTGGCCATTGGATGTACAATCAAAGTAAAGAAATAATATATTTGCTTTAGCAGTTTAATATAAGATCGGTGTTCTTTTGAATACCGATTTTTTATGGCTTAAAAACGTAATTTTGCTGTTCAATTTTTAGCCCGCTAAACAAAAATTAATCATATAAAGGCTTTAGCCAAAACTTAAAACACCACATGGAATTTAAATTCAGTCTGAAATATCTTCTGCTCACCATCTTCATTTTCCTGATAGAAGTCCTGATCGCTACAAAACTGGCAGATATCTTCTTTGTAAGAGCTTACCTCGGAGACGTTATTGTTGTGATGCTTCTCTACACTTTCGTAAAGAGTTTTGTGAAAATAAACAGTGAGAAACTTATTCTTGGAATTTTTGTTTTTTCATGCCTTGTGGAGTTTGCCCAATATTTTACGGTCGCAGAAAAACTGGGCTTCCGTCCTGGAGACCTTATGTATACCGTTATTGGAAATTCTTTCTCGTGGATTGATATCCTGTGTTATGGTGCTGGATGTATTTTGCTGTATCTTTTTGTAAAATTAAATCTAAAAAAGGAAGAAGAACTGAGCCTGTAAACACTGTTTTTCTCGCTACTCAAGAAGGAAAATTAAAGACTGTTGCATTCTGGCCCTTACTTTTGTGCCGTTTTCTTCAGCAGGGATCCATTTCTCATCATCTTAAGTGCTTTAATAAACTCATTTCTTATCGATTCATGTTCGTTGGAAGCTATTGAGTTGTCTGAAATCTGATGTCTTATATCTGATATCTCTCTCAAAAATTCACCATTCACGTTTCCTATCTTCCAAAACTGTCGTACTTATCTTCCGCATACTTGATGAAACGGTTAAGTAACGCTACGTTGTCCTTTTCCATTGGGGAAAGTTCTTTATCTACATTATTGGACACAGGAATATACCAATCTGTCTGTTCAAAGAAATATCTGTAGGTCTCCTTTTTGAAAGAATAGCCGTGTCTCGCAAAAACAGAGTTTTTAATGATCTCAAGATCGAGTTTTCTTAAGTTTTTAAGTTCCTTCTCCGTCAGTTTCTGTTTGGAAGCATTCAGTTTAAAAATAGCCTCAGAAGCCATTCTGTTTTTGGAAGTCTTATAACTTTCTGTTTTTCCGGTTTCTTCATCGGTATATTTTTCTACAAAATCCTTAGGATTGGACCAGTCTACCAGATCAGAATCCTGATCCAGCATAAAGTTCGGATTGTAGACAAATTCTTTTTTGGAAAGTTTAATGGTTTTTAAAGGCGATTTTACAGCCGTTTTATTGAAAGCATTCCATTTTCCGGTGATGCTGTCGCCGCTCAATTTTATTTCAAATCTGCCATCGGTTTTATCGTTACCGGGTTCATCCAGGACAAAAGATTTCATACTTTCATTAAAAATACCTCTGAAAGGACGTTGGTTTCCATTGACAATACTTTGTCCGTACACACTGTCTTTAGTGATCCTGTTGATCTTCAGAGAAATTTTCTTATTCACAAAATCCTCATACTGTTCGCCGTCTTCAGAAGAAATCATTTCTTTTCCGGCAAAATCTCCGGTATAAATTCCGTAGTATTCTTTATAAATTTCAGGAACCACAGCGGAATCCTTTTTAGCGATCACAGAATCTTTTCCTGTTTCGGTTATTTTTCCGTCTTTCTTACAGCTCAGCAGGGAAACTGCCAGCAAAGAAACAAGGGTGTAATTTAAGATTTTCATATATGTTTTTTTGTTATTAGGTATTCAATTAAAAGGATATTGGGGATCCAGCCCAGCCATGCGATAATCTGGTAGACATCCATCGGATTTGGGTGGAATAAATATACAATAATTACTTTCCAGATCCGTAACGTAAGAGCAGATAAACTGAGGGCATAACTTCGCCACATCCACTGCTTGTGTTCTCTAAATTTTTTTTGTCTTGCAGACTGATAGGCTTTGTACGTAGAAAACCACCAAAGGCTCCCTAAAATAACGAAAGAGATTTTGGAAAGGTAGCCTCCGTTGGCAAAAAATCCCATGTAGATTCCAGAAGGAGCAGCCAGAATCAGAATTAAAAAAATGTAGACTTTTCCAATATTCCTGTGAAAGTTTTTGATCCCGAAATCCTTTCTGAGAATAGCCAGAAATCCGGAAAACAGCACAAAAATACTGGTATACACGTGGGTATAGAAAAATGAAAGATATTCCGGTCTGTCCTGAACTTCTGTCTGTTTGATCATCAGAAAGCTCACATTCGGATTGAAGGGAATATATTCAAGGGTAATTTTTAGCATCAGCCAAAAGAAATATCCAAACCCTAAAATCAAAAGGGTTTTTAAGATAGAAGGGATATATTTTCTGGCCGTAAACATTTTAATTATTCATAGTTAAGGTGAAAGGAACCCTATAATAAGAACGGACCAGAACCCCTTTATGTTCTGCCGGTTTCCATCTGGTTCTCAAAGATTTTATAGCTCTCTCTACTTCTGCATTAAAATCGACATCGTCTCCGATTACCACAATGCCTTCTATTCTTCCCTTGATATTAATTATAAATTTTGCTTGAGAAAATAAGATTCCCTTTTTTCCTTCTATTCCTTTTATTTTGTTTATTTTTAGTTTCTTGGCGATATCTTTTCGAAGTTCCATCATCCCTCCAGGATATTCAGCACCTTTAGATTTCTCTGAAACATCTTGTAAAGGAGGAGTTTTTAAAGTGTCCAGTGTTTGCGTATAGGCTGTTATTGAACTTAAAAATAAGATAAACAATACTATTTTTTTCATTCCTAAAGATTTCGGATTCTAAGCATTTTTATTATTCAAAAGTAACAGCAAAGGGAATAGTATACTTTGCCACCACAGGAGTTCCTTGCTGTGTTGAAGGTTTCCATTTTGGTTTTATAGATTGTATGGCTCTTTCCACTTCTTTGTTAAAATCTTCGTTTTCTCCGTTTACGATAAGGTTTTCTATTTCACCCTTAAGGTTGATTGAAAATGCTGCTTTAGACTCTATTCTTCCCTTTGCCCCTTTTATACGGTCTATTCTTATTTTTTGACCAACTGTTTTTCTAAATTCTCCGAACCCTCCAGGGTATTCTGCAGGTTTACCTGTCTGTTCTGTCTGAGAGGGTTTCACGGTTTCCTGTGTCTGTGAAAATGCAGTCACTGATAAGAAAATCAGAGCTAATACTGTTATTTTTTTCATATCTCTAAATGATTTAAATGTTGTGAAATAAGCCATCCTTCACTCCAGCACGCCTGGAAATTAAAACCTCCCGTCACCGCATCAATGTTCAGAACTTCACCGGCAATATGAAAATTGGGAAGAATTTTTGAAGTCATGTTTTTGAAGTTAATTTCCTTTAAATCAACTCCTCCGGCGGTCACGAATTCATCTTTAAACGTAGATTTTCCTGTAACCTTAAGTTTTTTTCTGCAAAGGTTTTCAAGGATCTGCTGCATTTCTTTTGCTGAGATATTGGAGACCTGTTTATTAAGATCAACTTTTGAAACATCCAGTACTTTTTGCCAGAACCTGTTGGTGACTTCAAAGATCTTCGCCTGCCCAATGGTCTTTTTCGGATTGGACTGCTTAAAATTCAGGAAACTTTCTTCCGCTTCGTCCATAGATTTTGAAATAAAATTCACTTCAATTTCAAAATGATACTTTGCTTTCGCAAGACTTATGGCTTCCCAAGCTGAAATTTTCAGAACAGCAGGTCCGGAAAGGCCCCAATGGGTAATCAATAATGGTCCGCTTTCTTCTGTTTTTAATGCAGGAATCGAAATCTCGGCATTTTCAAAGCTGGTCCCGGGAATATCCTGTAGCAATTCATCTTTAATATTAAATGTAAAAAGGGAGGGAACAAGATCCACAATCTTATGACCCAGATTTTCAATGATTTTCAATGATTTCGGAGAACTTCCGGTTGTATAAACGACATAATCCGCCTGAAAATCTCCCAAACTGGTTTTGACAAGATATTTTTCGCCCTGTTTTTCAATTTCTTTAACGGAACATTTTGTTTTAACCTCAACCTTTTTATTCTGAATTTCAGTCAGAAAAGTATTGATAATGGTCTGCGAAGAATTGCTTTCCGGAAACACGCGGTTGTCATTTTCTATTTTCAAAGGAACGTGGCGCTGGTCAAACCAATCCATTGTGTCCCCTGGCTGAAATTTAGTGAAAACACTTAACAATTCTTTATTACCCCGTGGATAAAACTGAACCAGTTCCCGGGGATCAAAACAGGCATGGGTGACGTTACAACGCCCGCCGCCTGAGATTTTTACCTTCTGAAGTACATCCGAGTTCTGTTCCAGGATGGTAATGCTATATTTTTTTTCGTCAAGATTCGATGCACAGAAAAAGCCTGCTGCACCGCCTCCGATAATGATGATCTGTTTCATGTATAGGTGTAATCTTATGCTGAAGATTATATTTTTCAAAAGTACAATTTTTATAAACCATCTTATTTGAGTAATTTTGAAGAATATAATTTAATCATACTAAAAACAACTTTTACATGATTTTTTACCATAAATTCGAAGTACGCTGGAGTGATCTTGATGCCAACAAGCACTTAGCCAATTCATCATATGTACAGTACTGTGCGCAGTCCAGAATGGCCTTTATGACCAAAGAAAAAATGGGAGTTACCCAGTTAAGCCGATGGGGAATCGGGCCGGTGATCATGCATGAAAGATATTCTTTCTTCAAAGAAATCTATGCAGACCAGACGGTTATTGTAAGCCTGGAGATAGATGGATGCTCAGAAGATTCATCAATCTACAGATTTGTTCATAAATTCTATACACCAGACGGAGTACACTGTGCTACTGCGGAAGCTACAGGAGTATGGATCGATATGATGCTGAGAAAAATGACAACGCCACCGGATGATGTGGTAGAAGCCATGAACAAATACAAAAGCCCTGAAACCATCGTGATGACCAGAGACGATTTCAAAAAACTTCCTTTCCGTCCGGATAATGTGGATCCGGCAGAATTCACGAAATAATACTCAAGGTTAATGTTCAAAGTCATGAATACATTTTACATTGGACATTTTACAAAAAAGAAAAAATTATGTTTGAAGATAAATCAGAGGAACTGACCCCCATTTCCAAATTAGGAGAATTCGGTCTTATAAAGCACTTGACAGAACATTTTCCACTGTCCAACGAGTCTTCGGAACTTGGAGTAGGAGATGACGCGGCAGTTATCAATCCGGGAAATAAAAAAGTTGTTTTGACAACGGATGTGCTTGCAGAAGGCGTTCACTTTAACTTAGGCTATGTTCCTTTAAAGCATTTAGGATACAAAGCGGTTGTCGTGAACCTTAGTGATATTGCAGCCATGAATGCGGTTCCTACACAAATTTTGGTTTCTCTTGCCGTTTCCAACCGTTTTCCGGTGGAGGCTTTGGAAGAGATTTATTCCGGAATCCAGGCAGCTTGTGCAAGATATAAAGTAGACCTTATCGGTGGAGATACGACAAGCTCCAATTCCGGATTGGTGATGAGCATCACGGCTGTAGGAATTGAGGATGATGAGAATATCGTAAAAAGAAGCGGTGCAAAACCGAATGACCTTCTGGTGGTAAGCGGAGATCTTGGCGGTGCCTATATGGGACTTCAGATTCTTGAAAGAGAACACGCCGTTTTCCTTGCAGACCCGAATATGCAGCCAGAAATGGAAGGATATGATTATATCCTGGAAAGACAGCTTAAACCTGAAGCGAGAACCGATGTGAAAACCATCCTGGAAGAACTGGATATCAAACCGACTTCAATGATTGATATTTCTGACGGTCTGGCTTCTGAAATCCTTCATCTTTCTGATCAGTCCAAAACAGGATTCAGACTATACGAAGAGAAGATCCCGATGGACAGCCTGACGATCTCTACGGCGGATGAAATGAACCTTAATCCTGTCATGACGGCATTAAGCGGTGGTGAAGATTATGAATTACTGTTCACCATTTCTCCGAATGATTTTGATAAAATTAAAAACCATCCTGATTTTACAATCATTGGTCATGCAGTAGAGAATGAAGAAGGTAACCATATGGTTGCAAGAGGCTCCAATCAGCTTGTTCCGCTTACGGCACAAGGCTGGGACGCTTTTCTGGGTAACCAGCAGAATGGATAAAATTATATTTAATTTTGAATATTGTAGAAAACCGCAGCACTTTTTTTGCTGTGGTTTTTGTTTAGCCAAATAACATTAAAGAAGCGCATAGATGAATCCATCAGAAAAAAATATCCCCGTGCATCACCTGACCTCCGAACAGTTTCAGCTGATGACTCTGGATAGCGGACATCCGGAGAACTTTAATGATGTTCACCGGCATAATTTCTTTGAAATCATCTGGTTCAGACAGGTGAAGGAAAACAGCAGCTTAGACTTGGATTTTGAACATCATTCCCTCAAAAATAACCAGATCTGTATCATCGCACCGGGACAGGTTTTCAATATGAAGCTGAAAGGTGAAAAAGGCTATGTGCTGGCCATAAGTCGGGAGATATTTAAAGAAGTCTGCGACATAGAAACAATCCTCACAGGTGGAACGTGCCCCTTTTCTTTGGATCCTCAAAGTGCAGAAACTTGCAGTACTATTATCTCGCTTATGGAAGAGGAATATAATGGAATATCAAGGATAGATTTATTAAAAACCTACCTGAGAGCATTCTGTATCATTATCACCGAACAGATAAATCTGCAGGATCCCTCAATTAACGACAGACAACGAATCCAAAAGCTGGTAAGTCTGATCGAGGAACATTATACGGTTGAGAAGGACACGGGATTTTATGCAGATCAGATCAAGGTAAGTGCCCATCATCTGAATGATATTGTCCGCCTTTCAAGAGGAACGACAGTGAAAAAGATGATCGCCCAGCGATTGGTGCTCGAAGCCAAAAGAGAACTCAGTTTTGGGGCTTTAACCGTTAAAGAAATTGCTTTTAAACTGGGGTTCAGCGACGCTTCTTACTTCTCCCGCTTTTTCAAAAAGCATACAGGTCAGAATCCTGATGGATTTAAGGCCGGAAAAGAGTAGGTAGATATTAGACAAGATATCAGATGTCTAGGTTGAGGCTGAGAATGGTCAATGGTCAATTTTGCTTCGCAAGTGAATGGTGAATTTGTGGGGGAGATATCAGACACAAGACATCAGATTTCAGACAACCCAAACCCCGCATCCCAAAACTCATCACTCATAATTAATAACTTATAACTTTCCAAAACTCTCAAACCCTAAAACCCTCCCACTCTCAAACTCGTCCCCCGCATCCTCAGTTTGTGCTGGTCTTCCTTCAGTTCCTGTATGGTAAAGCTTTGTTTTTTAGAGGAATTTTGCAGGACGAAAAAACCGCCTTTTGCGGAACTTTTAATGACTGACTGACCCTTTATGAGAA
The DNA here is from genome assembly GCF_900128945.1 of Chryseobacterium sp. OV279. Classification (GTDB taxonomy): domain Bacteria; phylum Bacteroidota; class Bacteroidia; order Flavobacteriales; family Weeksellaceae; genus Chryseobacterium. Next base: position 225,322 of record NZ_FQUD01000004.1, read on the forward strand.
ATTTAAGTATCGTAGTGTTTATTCTGGCACTCCTCAACACCCTTGAATCACTGAGTATAGACCTTTATCTGCCGGCTTTCCCAAGCATGGCTCAGATTTTCGAGACTGATATCGGGCATATTCAGATTTCTATTTCTGTGTTTTTTGCAGGATTTGCCTTCGGACAGCTGCTTTGGGGACCTCTATCTGACAAAACAGGTCGTAAACCGATGCTGTATTGCGGACTTTTGCTCTTTATTATAGGAGCCACTGCGATATTTTTCACAGAAAATATTTATGTATTGTGGGCGATGCGTTTCTTACAGGCTTTCGGAGGAAGTGCCGGAATCGTCATTGGACGTGCCATAGTCATTGATCTTTATGACAGGCAGAAATCTGTATCCATCTTTTCACAGCAATCCCAGATCAGCGGAATTGCTCCGATTGTAGCTCCATTACTGGGAAGTGTATTTCTTAAATTCTGGGGTTGGAACAGTTCGTTTGCTTTTTTAACGATTCTTGGTTTGATAACCCTGTTCATGGTATACAAATACGTTCCTGAAACCAATTCGAAAATGACACTTCCTGAAAATGCAGAAGACGAAAAAGGATTAAAAGATCACCTGAAAACCATACTTTCGAACAAAGAATTTATCAGCAGTACAATGATCGGAAGCATTGCTTTTGCCTCTTTGATCATTTATATTTCCAATGCCCCGTTTTTATTTATGGAGCTTCACGGATTCTCCAGTGGTGTTTTCAGCTTTATATTTGGTTTTAATTCATTAGCCTTAATAACAGCGGCGTACCTTACTCCTAAATTGATTAAGAGAATAAGCGATACAAAACTTTTATTGGCAGCAACGCTTTTACTGCTGATTGTCTGCAGCCTTCATATCCTTATTGCAGCGGGAAACCTTTCAGTAGCCCTTGAAATTATGATGCTGTATCTGTCATTGCTGGCGATAGGCGTTCTTTTTCCTATTACTTCTGCTCATGCATTATCTCCCTTTAAAGAAGGTCGTGGTACAGCCGCCGCCGTGATGGGATTTATGCAGCTGATGGTTACTTTTTTACTCTCAGGACTGGCCGGGTTTCTAGAAGCAGATTCCATCATGCCGATGGTTTTCATGCGTGCCTCGATCGCATTAATCGCCGTTTGGTTTGCCTACCGCTCATTTAAGAGCAAGAAAGTTCCTCTGGAATTGGAGAGCCCCAAAGGGGCGATTTAGCCAAAAAATAGGATGAAGTCCTATTTTTATGTCACCGTTCTTTTATGTCATCCATCTTTACATCATCCCGTCATTTTTCCTTTTGGTCATACCATTCGGGCACTTAATCAAGTAATTTTTGAAACCGACCTCCAAAAGTATCTCTTTGCATAAAATTTAAATTATGAAGAGAAATCTTTTGGCCGCTGCTAGCTGTCTGTTGGGCTATTGGGCCAGTGCTCAGTCCGGAATTTCCGGTGAACTTAAAACGGAATATATCCCTTTTTCCAACTACATTCGTCCTGAAGACAGTGCGAAAACCAATTCCAAAAGTGATTTTAAAAGAGCAGACCTTAACCTGAGCATTCCATTGTCCATGAAAAAAGACAGCAGTGGAAGAGTAAAAGCTTGGTCACTTCTGTTGAGTGGATCTTACGCCAAAATGAAGCATAAAGACTACGAAAAGCAGCTGTTTCCTGATCAGATGCTGAATGCACAGGTCGGAATCCAGCACATGAGACCTTTAGGAAAGAAATGGAGTATGATGATGACAGCTGCCGTAGGAGTGTATACAGATCTTGAGCAGGTGAGTTCCGATGACATTCTAGGACAGGGTGGTATTCTGTTTATCAGACATTTCAATCCTAATCTTGCGCTTGGAGCAGGACCTGTACTGACTACGGCTTTTGGGGTTCCGATGATCTTACCGTGGATTTATTTCGACTGGAAAACTAACGGAAAAATTAAATTCAACATCAATTTCCCTGAAGGAATGGAAGCGGGTTATCTTTTTTCAGACAAATTTGCTTTAAAAGCGGTTGTTAACCTCAGCGGAATGACCGTAGAAAGAAATAAAGACGGAAAATCGATGTTACTGGGCTACCAACAAATTACAGCAGGAATAAGACCGGAACTGAAGCTGAATGACCATCTTAGTCTTCGGTTGACAGGAGGAACAGCTCTGCTGAGAAGTTTCAGTGAAAACGACAGAAAGATCAAAAATATTTTCAAAGACAAAAAAATGATGGATCCGAAGTTTGCCAGCTCACTGTATGTAGCGGTATCGCTGAGGTGGAATTTGCCATAAGGCAAAGATGGAAGATGGAAGCGGGGAGATGGAAGTTACTAGTCGACAATTATTAGCTTGTAGACCATTGATTATAAATATCATAGATTTAAATAAAAAAGGCATAAAGTTATTATTAGCAACTTCAATAACCTCCCTCTTCCCGCTCCCATCTTCCATCCTTATTGGATAAGTTCAAACAAAAAGACAATCATTTAATCTTTAACGACAATAACTTCCATCTCGCAGCCTCCATCTTCCCTTCTAAATTACTTACTAATAAGCTTCTTATACACCACCTGATTCAGCAGCTCCTCTTTCCTTGTACGAGAAATAGGAAGCTCTGTTTTGTTGATGAACAGACGTCCGCCGGAGATCATATCAATATGGGTAATGTTAATCAGGAATGATTTATGGATTCTGAAAAAATGCTCAGAAGGCAGTGATTCTTCAATAGCCTTCATCGTTTGGTGGATCACCAGCGATTTGTCTTTAAAATGCAGTTTGGTATAATTCTGCATACTTTCGATATACAGAATATCCACCCAGGATACCTTGATAAAGCTGTCGGATTGCCTTACATACAGAAAAGGATCATCAAAAGGAGAGTTTTTCTTCATCTTTTCAGAGACAATAAATTGCTGCTGTGCTTTGTTCACAGCCTGATAAAAACGGTTGAATGCAATGGGTTTCAGAAGATAATCCACCACCTGCAGGCGATAGCCTTCCAACGCATATTCTGAATAAGCGGTTGTGAGAATAGATAGAGGTGGGTTTTCCAGCTGCTCCAGAAATTCCAGGCCTGTTAAATAAGGCATATTGATATCCAGAAATAGAAGATCAATTTCTTTTTCCTTTACGATGGCATCGGCTTCCAGTGCGGTGGCGCAGGTGCCTTCCACGGACAAAAAATCAATCTGATCTGCCAGTTCTTTAAGGTGAAATCTAGCCAGAGGCTCATCGTCGATAATCAGGCATTTCATTTTAGGTATATTACTGGTCATTGTTTTCAGATAATTGTAAGGTTAAAGTTACTTTGTATATATTATCGGCTGCCACAATGGTAAGCTCGTGGGTATTCGGATATTGTAGTTTTAATCGTTTTTGTACATTTTGAAGGCCGATTCCGCCGGAACCCTCCTTCTTTTTATGGGTTGCCAACTCTGAATAGCAGTTTTCAACATAAAATAAAAGAAAACCGTCTTTCTCCATACAGGAAATCTTTACATAACCTTTATGTCCGGGAAGTCTGCAGACATATTTAAATGCATTTTCGATGAATGGAACCAGCAGGAGAGGCGCAATGAATGATTTTTTATTTCCGATACTCCAGTCCGCATTTACTTCCAGCTCATTACCCCATCTTAGTTTTTCCACTTCCACCAGATTTTGAAGATGCTCAATATCCTGACCTAAGGGAACCAGATTCTGGCTGCAGTGGTAAAGCTGATAGCGTAAAATGTCGGAAAACTTAAGCAGCAGATAATCTGCAAGTTTCGTGTCCGTTTTCATCAGAATATGAATGTGATTCAGAATATTGAAAACCACGTGAGGATTGATCTGATCCTGTAATAATTTCAGCTGGTTCTCCAGATGAGCCTGTTGAAGCAGGATATGATCCCGTTCTATTCTTCCGTGTTCCTGATAAAATTTAATTCCGCATGCAGATCCGTTAATCAAAAAAGAAGCAGGCAGAGCCAAATAGAATCCTTTCCATAAAAAGGGAAGATGATCGATGAAATTCGGAGGAAGTTCATTCTTGGAGTTGACCTCGATATACGTGAAGATCAGAGAATAAATAAAACTCAGAAAAAGGATAACTGCGGTAGCCTGAACCAAAAATAATTTCATCCTTTTTGCCCGCAAAGCACTGGGAAGAAGTCGCGTGGTGAGAAAATGAGTGAAAAAAAATGAAGTGATGACAAGAGCAATAGTCTGGAATACAGCGGATGGTTTGTCAGAATTAGCCTGAAAGTTGATGTACACAGCTGCCGCAAAGACAAGCCAGAACATCGTAACAAAAATATATTCTCTTAAAATAAAAGGTTTTGTCATGGAAGAGGATCAAGTAGATTTATAAAAAATTAGAAACTGCAGGGCGCAGTTTCTAATACGTAAAGATAATTTAAGTTTTTAGAACAGGAAGTATCCTATTCCTAGCGTAAAGCTGTGCGGCTTAGATTTAAACTCTTTGCTGATGCTCGAAAGCCCGGTTTCATATCTCAGATCCGCTGTGAAATTTTTATAATCCACACCAATACCTCCGGTAATTCCGATATTCGATTTATCAAAGCTTTTAAATCCATCCTGCAATGCTTTGGACGTTGACAGATTGTTTTTAAAAGCATAACTGTAAACCCCGCCGGCAAATGCTCTTACATTAAAATCTTTCGTATTGATGAATTTATAGCCGACTACTACCGGGATATCAACAGAGTTCCAGCTTAATTTGGCTGAGGCCCCGTCTTTAGTGTCGAAAGAGGTTTTTCTTTTGTTGAATAAGGCTTCTCCTTGTACATAAAGGCTTCCGATATCCATTCTGGTCATGATGCCTCCCTGATAACCGAATCCGTATTTCCCTTCCAAGGTGGAGGACTCCGAAGAGGTTTTTGTAAAATTTGCTCCGCCTTTGATACCGATATGAAAAGCCGGTGTTTGCTGGGCTTTGGTCTCTATAAAACCAATAATGCATAATAAAAATGTGCTTAGTGCTAAAAACTGATGTTTCATAAATTGCTTTTAATAATTTGATGCAAAGCAACAGCTATGAAATGCGGGATAAAACTTTATTTGATGAACGGCAGGGATGCTTTGACAAGGATCTGTTTTTAGCGGAAAAAGCAAAAAAAAATCGGAAGATGTTGCTTCCGATGGTATTTGTTAAAAAGGCTGTTCTTCACAATTTGAGGGTGGATTACATCCTCCTCCGCCACCTCCGCCAGGATTTCCTACATTAATACATCTTCCCGGATTTCCATCATCATCCATTTCACAGGCTCTTCCAAAAGAACAGTCACAGTCTGTCCAGCAATACGCAGATTCACCGCTCATATGACAACCATTGATGCCTGCACCAAGGATCGTTGACAGGTCCTTTCTTAATAGTTTTTTCATTTTTCTCATGATAAATTGATCTTTTAAAGTTAATAGTCTGATGTTTAAGTAAATATAATCAAAAAACCAAATACTTTTCATCAATGAGAGAAATAAGATGTAAAAACTGAACATAAGGGAAAAGAAAAACCCACTGCATCTGCAATGGGTTGATCTGTATTATTTACTGAAGTTCAGCTGTAAAGGAAGTGTCACCACAGAAAGGACTGGCCGTCCGTTAGATTCTGCAGGCTTCCATTTACCCTTATCTTTGATGCGGTAAAAACCAGCTTCTATAAAAGAATTTACATCTTCATTATTCCCTTTTACTTTCGCATTGTAGACATTCCCTTTTGAATCTAAAGTAAATTTTAGGGTTACTTTATAAGGATTGACTGCAAAATTCAGGAAAGTGAGATCTACAGCTTCATTTAAAAGTTTTTGGAAAGCGGCCTTTCCGGTTTCATATTCCGCTTCTTTGGTTATCTTAGGAGCCATAGGAGGCGGAACATCCGTCATCATTTTCTTTTCCACCTCAGAAATCTTCTCTAAGGCACTTTGATAAGACGCTATTTTTGCTTCCGTAAGGAGCCACTCCTGCTTGGTTCTTTCATCATTAGGCTTCGGATATTTCTTGTACAGTGACGTTATTTTTCTATTGTACTTTGAATCAGCCTTCTCAAATTCAGAGATCTGCGCACTGCTGAATGCAAAAATGAACAGAAAGGCTAATGCTGAAAGTTTCTTCATCAGGTTTAAGCTTTTACAATATTAATAATCACTTCAACTGCTTTTTCCATGCTTTCCAGCGCCACATATTCGTAAGGTCCGTGGAAGTTCATTCCTCCTGCAAAAATATTTGGACAAGGAAGTCCCATATAAGATAACTGAGCGCCGTCTGTTCCTCCTCTGATAGCCTTGATTTTAGGCTCAATATCAGCTTCTTTCATCGCTTTGGCAGCAAGGTTAATGATGTGCATTTTTCCTTCAAACTGCTGCTTCATGTTACGGTACTGTTCTTTTATTTCAACTTCAGCCGTTCCTTCACCATGTTTTTGGTTGAATTCAGCAACCTTTTCCTCCATGAATTTCTTTCTGCCCTCATATTTTTCTTCATCATGATCACGAATGATGTATTGAAGTTTAGCCTCAGAAATATCAGCTGTGATATCCATTAAATGATAGAAACCATCAAATCCTTTAGTCGTAGCCGGAGTTTCATTGGCAGGAAGCAACTGGATAAACTCAGCCGCTAAGAGACCTGCGTTGACCATTTTTCCGTAAGCATAACCCGGGTGAACACTCAGTCCGTGGATTTTTACCACAGCTCCTGCAGCATTAAAGTTCTCGTATTCCAATTCTCCAACTTCACTTCCATCCATCGTGTAAGCCCATTCTGCACCGAATTTAGCGACATCAAACTTGTGAGCACCTCTTCCGATTTCTTCATCCGGTGTAAATCCTACTGCAATTCTTCCGTGTTTGATTTCCGGGTGAGCGATAAGGTATTCAGCAGCCGTTACAATTTCTGCACATCCCGCTTTATCATCAGCTCCAAGAAGGGTATTTCCGTCTGTCGTAATAAGCGTTTGTCCGATATATTTTTTTAAGCTTTCAAATTTTGAAGAAGACAGGGTGAATCCGGTGGTTTCATTCAAAAGAAGATCACCTCCGTCATAGTTTTCCCAAATCTGAGGTTTTACATTTTCCCCGCTGAAATCCGGAGATGTATCGTAATGTGAAATAAATCCTATGGTAGGTGTGTTGTCATTGTCAAGGTTAGAAGGAACATATCCCATAATATACCCGTTGTCATCAATGGAAACATCCGCAAGGCCGATCGTTTTCAGTTCCTCTGCAATATACTTTGCAATGTCCCACTGTCGCGGGGTAGAAGGGGTTGCTTCGCTTTCCGCATCACTGGTTGAATATATTTTTACATAGGCGAGAAAACGGTTCAGTAATTTCTCTTTCCACAATGGATTGAATTCTATTATACTCATCGATCATAAATTTCCAACAAATATACAATGTAAATTTTTCAAATCTGAAATTTGAGGCATATTTTCAAATGGTTATTTATGTTGATTTTTTTAATCTAAAGCTGCGATTTCGTTAATCAAATAAATTGTTATAACTTGCATGAATTATGATGTCCAAACGTTGCAAATATGCTTTGAAAGCGATGGTTAGATTGGCAAGAAACTACAACCAGGGATTTTTGTCAACGGCTATTATTGCACAGGATGAGAATATTTCCAAAAAATTTTTAGAGCAGATTCTTCTCGAACTGAAAAGAGCCAAATTAGTCAACAGCAAACAGGGAAACGCAGGTGGATATTATCTTCTGAAGTCTCCTGACGATGTTTCGCTGGCGGATATCTACCGTATTTTTGAAGGCCCGATTGCCTTAACTCCTTGTATTTCACTGAATTTCTACGAACCTTGCGATGACTGTGTCGATGAGGCAACCTGTTATCTCAGAAATGAACTGATGATCGTAAGAGAAAAAACAAGAAAAAGCATGATGGAAGCGACTCTTACTTCCTTTATAAAAAACAGCTGAAATTTTTTTTAATTTTTATATCCTACTAATTTGGTAGGATAAATAGGATTTATATATATTTGCAGGAGTTAATTTCAATTCAAAATGGAAAATACCCTGAAAATAGAATTCAATCAATTACTGGAAAAGGCCTCTGCAGGTGCTTTTAGCGCTGATTTTTTAGAAGTTCTTACCAACAGGTTTCCTGGTGAAGTCATCTTTTCTACCAGCTTCAGTTACGAAGATCAGGTAGTGACTCATCAGATAAAAAACCTGGATATTGATATTTTCACACTGGATACGGGACGACTTTTTGAGCAGACTTACGAAACCTGGACCTCCTCCAGAGCTTTCTTCAAAAAAAATATTAAAGCCTATTATCCGGATCCGGAATCACTGCAGCAGTTTGTGTCAGAAAACGGGCCGGATTCCTTTTATCAATCTGTAGAAAAGAGAAAAGCCTGCTGTAATATCCGGAAGGTTATTCCTCTAAAAAGAGCACTTCAGGGATACAAGGTCTGGATCACAGGTTTAAGATCTGAACATTCCGCAGGCAGAAAAGAAATGCCACAGCTGGAATGGGATCCGGATCACCAGATCATCAAGTTTCATCCTATCCTTCACTGGACCACAGAACAGGTGACAGACTATGTAAAAACGCATCACCTTCCTTATAATCACCTTCACAAAAAAGGATTTGTAAGCATCGGATGTGAGCCCTGCACCAGAGCGATCAAAGAAGGAGAAGATTTCAGAGCCGGAAGATGGTGGTGGGAAGATGCCGATAAAAAAGAATGCGGCTTACATGTTCATCAATAAAAAAATAAAATATGTCATTATATCATTTAAATTATTTAGATCAGTTAGAAGCTGAGTCCATCTATATTTTACGGGAAGTAGCGGGACAGTTTGAGCGTCCGGCTTTACTGTTCAGCGGCGGAAAAGACAGTATTGTACTGGCTCATTTGGCTGCCAAAGCATTTCCTCACGGAAAAATCCCGTTCACTTTTGTTCATGTGGATACAGGACACAATTTTCAGGAAGTTTTAGACTTCAGGGATCAGCTGACCACAGAGATCAATGTAGATCTGGTCGTAAGAAAAGTAGAAGATACCATCCATAAAAGAAAACTGACGGAGCCCAAAGGAAAATTTCCCAGCAGAAACTGGCTGCAGACCTTCACCCTTCTTGACACGATTGAAGAATTCGAATTTGATGCATGCATTGGGGGAGCCAGAAGAGATGAAGAAAAAGCCCGGGCTAAAGAAAGGATATTCTCTGTCCGGGATGAGTTTGGACAATGGGATCCTAAACTTCAGCGACCTGAATTGTGGAATATTTTCAATGGAAAAATTCAGAAAGGTGAAAATGTAAGAGTTTTTCCAATCAGCAACTGGACAGAACTTGATGTCTGGAATTATATCCGGAGAGAAAATATAAGCTTACCATCTATTTACTTTTCGCATGAAAGAGAAGTGGTAGACCTTAACGGACAGTGGATTGCGAATTCAGAGTTTGCAGTTCTGGAAGAAAGTGACACGGTAACGACCAAAAGAATACGCTATCGCACCGTAGGAGATATGACCTGTACTGCAGCAGTAGAATCTGAAGCCACTACCGTAGACACCGTGATTGAAGAAATCGTAGCCACCAGAATCTCAGAAAGAGGAGAAACCAGAATTGACGACCGGGTAACCGAGGCGGCTATGGAGGACCGGAAAAAAGGAGGCTACTTCTGATAGGTAATGAGCCATGAGTAATAAGCAATCATACAGCGTGGAAAATATCAGTAATAAATAAATTGCTCATTACCCATTACTTACTGCTCATCATTGATCAATCATTATTAATCATTTATAACAAAAAACTCGTGGATATATTAAGATTTATAACAGCAGGAAGCGTAGATGACGGCAAAAGTACCCTCATCGGCAGACTGCTTTACGATAGCAAAAGTATTTTGCAGGATCAGCTGGAAGTCCTTGAAAAACATTCTAAGAATAAAAATGAAGATGGGGTAGATCTGGCACTTTTAACGGATGGACTTCGGGCAGAAAGAGAACAGGGAATTACCATTGATGTGGCTTACCGGTACTTTTCGACCTCAAAAAGAAAATTTATCATCGCGGACGCTCCGGGACACGTTCAGTATACCAGAAATATGATCACAGGAGCTTCCAACTCAGATCTGATGGTTATTCTGATCGATGCCAGAAAAGGAGTTATTGAACAGACCAGAAGACATTCCATCATCGCTTCGCTGCTTAAATTGAAAAAAGTAGCTGTTGCGATCAATAAAATGGATATGGTAGAGTATTCGGAAGAAGTTTTTGAAACCATTAAAGCAGATTATTCTAAGATTGCGGAAGGGTTAGGCTTAAATGATGTGACCTATTTCCCTATTTCCGCACTGAAAGGAGATAATATTGTTTCCCTGTCATCCATCACAGAATGGTATCAGGGAAGTTCTCTGCTCGATTATCTGGAGGAGGTAGAACTTGATGATGTACACAACAGCGGAAGCCGTTTTCAGGTACAGTACGTCATCCGTCCTCAGACAGAAGAGCTTCACGATTACCGTGGATATGCGGGACAGATCATCAGTGGAAGTTTTAAGAAAGGGGATAAAATAGCCATACTTCCGGCAGGAATTATTACTGAAATAGCAACCATAGAAGTGAATGGAGTTGAGGTTCAGGAAGCATTTGAAGGGCAGCCGGCCGTCATACAGATTACAGAAGACATCGATGTGAGCCGTGGAGATTTCTTTGCATCAGCAGAAGAATTGCCCAATGTTGAAAAAGAAGTGGAAGTATTATTGTGCTGGCTCGATCATAAAAGCCTGCAACCAGGGAATAAATACCTGATACAGCATCATAGCAGACAGTTGAAAGCGGTAGTAAAACACGTAGACTACAAAATTAATGTCAATACGCTGGAGCAGGAAGCCTCAGAAGGTGAAATCAAGCTTAATGAGATCGCGAAAGTTACCATAAAGACCGCACAGCCTTTGGTTTTTGATGATTTTATAAGCAATAAAAAAACGGGATCGGCTATTTTGGTGGATGAAACTTCCAATGCTACCGTTGCGGCATGTATAATTCAGTAAGACATGAAAGTTTCAGAGCATTTTATTAAGAAAATCCTTGAAAAAAAGCAGAGCAGTTCTCAGGGATTCTTTGACAAAAGTAAGATGGAGAGTTTTGTTACGGACCTGTATAATATCCTGTTTCTTCCGGAAAAAATCAATACGGAAGATCAGCTTCATGACAGGTTTGAAAATGTGCAGACAATTCTTTTTGATCTGATAAAGAATGCTTCGGAAGATGAGGTTTTTGGTAAAGAACAGACTGACAGCTTCTTTCTTACATTGCCTGATATCTACAGCACACTGATTCTGGATGCCGAATCTATTTTAGAATTTGATCCCGCTACAGAATCTCTGGAAGAAATCCTCCTCTCATATCCCGGCTTTTTTGCCACGTATGTGTACAGGATCTCCCACGAGCTCTGGATTCAAAAGGTAAAAGTTCTGCCCCGTGTGATATCAGAGTATGCCCACAGCAAAACCGGAATAGACATCCATCCGGGAGCGGTGATTGGAAAATATTTCTTTATCGACCACGGAACCGGAATTGTAATTGGAGAAACAACGGAGATCGGAAACCATGTCAAACTGTATCAGGGCGTAACGCTCGGAGCCTTGAATGTTTCAAAGGATAAAGCCAATGAGAAAAGGCATCCCAATATTGAAGACCATGTCATTATTTATTCCGGAGCCACTATTTTGGGTGGGAATACAACCATAGGAAGAGACAGCATCATCGGAGGAAATGTATGGATCACACAAAACGTTCCTTCCGGCTCTCTGGTCTATCATAAAAGTGAAATAAAAATAAAAGATAACGGAACTCTTCCTGAATCTTTAACATTTGTGATATAAAAACAACAAAAAACAATATAAAATTGAATCGGTATGAAGTTCCAAAACACACTAGAAACCATCGGAAATACCCCGGTCGTAAAAATTAATAAGCTTTTTGATACCGGACATGAAGTCTGGATCAAACTGGAAAAAGCCAATCCCGGAGGAAGCATCAAAGACAGAATTGCTTTATCCATGATAGAAGATGCTGAAGCTAAAGGCTTGCTGAACGAAAACAGCGTCATTATAGAACCTACCAGCGGAAATACAGGCATTGGACTTGCTCTTGTTGCTGCTGTAAAAAACTATAAGCTTATTCTGGTGATGCCCGAAAGTATGAGTTTGGAACGCCGGAAAATTATGGAATCTTACGGAGCAGAATTCGTTCTGACTCCAAGAGAAAAAGGAATGAAAGGAGCCATTGAAAAAGCGGAAGAACTGGCAAAAGAAACTCCAAATTCATGGATCCCAAGACAGTTTGACAATCCTGCTAACGTTAAAGTTCATGCTGAAACCACTGCTCAGGAAATTCTGAAAGACTTTCCGGAAGGACTGGACTACCTGATCACAGGGGTAGGAACCGGCGGACACATCACAGGACTTGCACAGGTATTGAAGCAGAAATATCCTAACCTTAAAGTGATTGCTGTAGAACCAGAATTATCCCCGGTTCTTAGTGGAGGAGCTCCGGCACCACATCCGCTGCAGGGCTTGGGAGCGGGATTTGTTCCGTCAATCCTTGATACCGGACTGCTGGACGAAATTGTACAGATCAATAAAGACGAAGCTTTTGAATTCACTAAAGAAGCCGCTAAAAGAGAAGGCCTGTTTGTGGGAATTTCTACAGGAGCTGCTTTAGCTGCAGTTGCGAAAAAACTTCCTCAGATCCCTGCAGGAGCCACTGTACTTACCGTGAATTATGACACGGGCGAAAGATACCTGTCCATCGAAGGACTTTTCTAGATAACATCCATAAGAAGATTTAAAATGAAAAAACTGAATACAACACCAAAGGTTTACCTTGTGGGTGCAGGACCCGGCGACCCTGATCTGATCACTGTAAAGGCCGTAAAAGCCATTGCCTTAGCTGATATCATCTTGTGTGACCGTCTCGTAAGTCCTGAAATAATAGACCGTTACGCGAGTAAGAATACCGAAATCATCTATGTTGGAAAAGAATGCAGCAAAAATGCTTCTACACCTCAGACCCATATCAATACCCTGATTGTAGACTATGCTTTACAGGGGAAAACTGTGGTAAGACTCAAAGGTGGGGATATCTCCTTTTTTTCCAATGTTTTAGACGAACTGAAAGCGTTAAAAGAGTATCATATAGCCTTTGAAATTGTTCCGGGAATCACTGCAGCATCCGGAGCAGCGGCGTATGCAGGAATACCGTTAACAGCCAGAGGATATGCGACATCCGTCCGTTTTCTGACCTATTATAAAAAAGAAATTCTAAGCGATGCTTATTGGAAAGAGCTCGGAACATCCGATGACACACTGGTTTTTTATATGTCTAAAGGAAATCTGAACAGCCTGGTAGAAAAGTTTCTGACCCTGGGCAAAACGGAAGATAAAAAAATTGCCATCATAGAGCAGGCGACTACACCTTATCAGAAAGTCTACACCTCTTCTCTAGAAGATTTTCAGCAAAACTTTGGAAATAAAGACTTTGTATCTCCGTCATTGGTGGTGATAGGGAAGGTGGTGAATCTGCATGAAGAATTTTCGTGGCTTGAATCGCCTATACAGGAAGGGATTTACTTTAAATCTGTAACGAACGGAACCTTAGTCTCCAACCATCAAAATATACTGGAATATGCTGTCTGAAACTAAATTAAAAGCCCTTAAAGAAATATCAGGAGATTTTTCAAGAGATGAAGCGGTCTGGGCCAGTGGTTTTCTCGCTGGAATTGCCGGAATATCTGCAGCCGTACAACATCAGATTACGTCGGATATTGATACCGATACCGTTTCTCCAAAGAAAATTACCCTTGCGTATGGCACTGAAACCGGAAACAGTAAGAAATTGGCAGTTGAACTTGCGGGAGTGATCAAGAAAAAAGGCGTGCAGGTAAAACTGGCAGACCTTTCCCAGTACAAACCGAAAGATTTTGCCAAAGAAGATTTGTTTTTCATCATTATCAGCACTCAGGGAGAAGGTGATCCACCTGTTCTGGCGAAGAAATTTTATGACCACATTCATGAAAATGATTTGAATATCAGTCATTTGAAATTTGGAGTTCTTGCCTTAGGAGACACCAGCTACCCTTTGTTCTGCAAAACAGGCGAAGACATCGATTCCCGTTTTGAAGTATTGGGAGCACAGCGAATTCTTCCTTTAAAAAGGTGTGATATCGATTATGAACAGGAAGCTCATACCTGGGCCGAACATATTCTGGATGTTACCAATAAAACGAAAGAAAGCAGCCAGAAAACTACGGTTGCTGTAAAAACATCAACAGGAAGAAAAAAATATCAGGGAAAGATTTCAACCATCATCAATCTTAATGATATAGGCTCTGACAAGGAAACCTATCATATAGAAATAGAAACCGAAGAACCTCTGGTGTACAGTCCCGGTGATGCATTGGGCGTGATCGCTTTCAATTCAAAAGATGAGGTTGAAGAAATGATTAGCTTAACCGGAATTGATCCTGAAAAGCAGATTAAAACGGCAAAAATTACAGCCAGCGCAAAAGAATTGCTCTACAAACATCTTAATATCAGCTATCTGCTTAAAACAACAGTCGCTCAATATGCACAGATCACAGGACATTCTATTCCGGAAGTACGATTAAGTCTTCTCGATTTGCTGAGAATTTATCCTGTAAAAAATGCGGATGAATTTGAACAGTTGATCCCTGTTTTAACCGGCCAGTCGCCGCGGTTATATTCTGTTTCTTCCTCACTGGAAGCCCACGGAGATACTGAAATTCATATCACAGTCGCTAAATCAGAGTTTTTCATCAATGATAAAAAACAAAACGGACTGTGTAGCGGTTTTCTGGCAGAATTTAAAGAAGGAGAAGATATTGAATTTTATATTCAGGAAGCCAAACATTTCAGACTTCCCAAGCCGGAGAAAGATATCATTATGATTGGTCCGGGAACGGGTATCGCGCCTTTCAGATCTTTTCTCTACGAAAGGGATGCTGTAGGAGCAGAGGGAAGAAACTGGCTCTTTTTCGGAGACAGGACTTTCGTTTCAGATTTCCTTTACCAGGCCGAACTTCAGGATTTTCTGAAAACAGGAACGCTGTCGCATCTTGATCTTGCTTTTTCAAGAGACACCGCCGAAAAAATATACGTTCAGCATAAACTGGAACAAAAAGCACAGGAAGTCTATCATTGGCTGGAAGGCGGAGCTTCACTTTATGTTTGCGGAGCCAAAGAACCCATGAGTAAAGACGTTGAGAAAACCATTCTGAACATTATTCAGGATAAGGGAAAACACAGCCCGGAAGAAGCGCAGAATTATCTGGAAGAGCTGGAACTCAGCGGCAGATATGTTAAAGATGTGTATTAAATCATTAAAGGATACGATATGACAGATAAGAATAACCTTTCGCCGGTAGAAAGGATAAAAACCGGCAGCAACGGGCTCAGGGGAACCTTAAAGGAAAGCCTTTTGGACGATTTTACCGGAGCCATCAGAGAAGATGACCAAACCCTCATCAAATTCCATGGAATGTACCAGCAGGATGACCGGGACAGGCGCGAAGAAAGAGTCGCTAAGAAACTGGAGTGGCTGTATTCCTATATGATCAGGCTAAGACTTCCGGGAGGATTTTTAACTTCTGAACAATGGGCGGGACTTCATGAAATTGCAGAAAACCATTCCACAGGCGTGATTAAAATTACGACACGCCAGACCATTCAGCTGCATGGGATTTTAAAATCTCATGTAAGACCTACCATCCAGAATTTCAATTTACAACACTTGGATTCGATTGCGGCTTGTGGTGATGTGAACAGAAATGTAACCTGTACTTCAAATCCATCTGAATCACCATTGCATCAGGTGGTGTATGAACTGGCAGGGAAAATCAGTGAAATGTGTCTTCCGAAAACAAAATCCTATTATGATCTGTGGATTGATGATGAGTTGTTAATCGACAGAAAAACAGAGGAAGATCCTTTGTATCAGGACAGATACCTGCCGAGAAAACTGAAAATCGGAATTGCCATTCCTCCCAACAATGATGTGGATGTTTTTATTAATGATATTGCCCTGATTGTCATCGTTGAAGATGACAGAATTGTAGGTTACAATATCGCGGCCGGCGGCGGACTTGGTGCTACCCACGGAAATGATGCGACTTATGCACGTCTGGCTTCTCTTTTAGGTTTTGTAGATACAGAAGAAAAGCTGCTGAAGGCGGTCTACGAAATTATCACCGTACAGCGTGATTTCGGGAACAGGAGCGACAGAAAATTATCCAGATTAAAATATACAATCGATAAACTGGGCATTGAAGGCTATAGAAATGAAGTTGAAAAAAGATGTGGATTTATCCTGGAACCAGCCCGTGAATTTAAGTTTGAACAGAGAAAAGACCGCTATGGCTGGACCCGAAATCATGAAGGGAAATGGTTTTACACCTTATTTGTAGAGCATGGAAGGGTTCTGGATATAGAAGAATATCCTTTAAAATCAGGGCTGTTGAAAATAGCGGAGACAGGAAACGTGAATTTCCGGTTCACCTGTAATCAGAATCTGATTCTTTCTGATATCCGCGAAGAGGATAAGGCAGACATTGAAAACCTCCTTAAAGAACATGGAATCTCTGATTATACAGAAAAAGCCAGTGCTTTGCGTAAAAACTCTGTGGCCTGTGTTGCACTGAATACCTGTTCACTGGCTTTAGCGGAAGGTCAGCGTTACCTGCCTGTTTTAGTCACCAAAATAGAACCTATTCTTGAAAAATACGGACTTCAGGACGAAGATATCACCATCAGAATGACAGGCTGTCCAAACGGTTGCGGAAGATCACCCAATGCCGAAATAGGATTTGTAGGAACGGCTTACGGAAAATACAATCTTCATATAGGCGGCGACAGACTTGGAATGCGTCTCAATACAAAATTTAAAGAAAACATCGGCGAAGATGAAATCCTTGAAACTCTGGATGAACTTTTCGGAATTTACTTGGAAGGAAGACATTCTGAGGAAACTTTTGGAGACTTCTCTTACCGCTATTTACAAACAATACAATAAAACTATGATCAATATTCTTTACCGGCAGAAAAGTGCCAGAAAACACTACCATCATCTTTTAGGGATCCGAATGTGTGTGTGCTGTTCATTAATTGACGACGCATAAATCATTTTTAACCCTAAAATTTTAAACAAGTGAAATCCATATCCCACCAATATCTTAAGCAGAGAATAAGTCTTATCTTATTCCTTACCCTTTCTTTTACTGCCGTTTTACAGGCACAGCAGCTTATCGAAGTAAGCGGAATCATTAAACATACGGACACCCATAAAGGCATTGCCGGAGTACAGGTCCAGGTAGAACATACTCAGGACACGGCAGTAACCGATCAGGAAGGAAATTTTAACCTGAGAACAAGAGTGAAAATTCCTTTCAGAATTGTAGTGACCAAGGAAGGATTCGCAGCTCATACTGCCGAAATACTTTCATTGTCCAGTAAAATTGCTATCGAATTAAATCCACAGAATACCATCATCAATGAAGTGGTTATTTCAGCTTCCCGAGTTCCGGAAAAAATTCTGAGATCACCGATTGCGATTGAAAAAATTGATATTAAAACCATCCGGGAAAGTCCCGCAGCCTCATTCTACGAAACATTAGAGAATGTGAAGGGATTACAGCTTTTAACCTCAAGCCTTACTTTAAAAGTTCCCAACTCGAGAGGATTCAATTCTCCAAATAACTTCCGCTTTATGCAGCTGGTGGATGGAGTAGATGTACAGTCCGCCACGCTAGGTGTTCCGCTGGGAAATGCCATAGGTCCCACAGAATTGGATATCCAGTCTATGGAGATTACGCCCGGAGCGGCTTCTGCGCTGTATGGAATGAATGCTGTTAACGGATTGGCGAGTCTTCAGACCAAAGATCCGTTTACTTCGGAAGGCGTAAGTCTGTATTTCAGAGGTGGAGTAAATCATGTCGATAATGTGAATCACAAAACGGCTGCTTTGGGCGAAAGTGCAGTGAGAATTGCAAAAGTCATCAATAAAAACTTTGCTGTAAAGGTCAATGCTTCCTATTTCAGCGGCGTAGACTGGATCTCGGATAACCGCACAGATCAGAACCCCAATTCACTGATTACAGCAAATCCCAATTTTTCTCTCACCAATAATCCCGCAGAAGATCTCTGGAATAAATACGGTGACGAAAGAAACAACAGGACATCGGTAAAAGTGAATTACAATGGAAAGCCAACCACTTTTAATGTATCAAGAACAGGCTATTACGAAAAGGATCTGATAAGTCCTGAAGTGAAGAATATAAAGTTTGATGCAGGATTATACTATCGTTTCGGAGATCAGTGGAGAACATCGTATGTCTACCGTTATGGATTGCTGGACGGCACTTTTCAGCGGGGGAACAAGATCCGTCTTCAGAATGCAACGGTTCAGAACCATAAAGTAGAGCTGACAGGTAAAGAATTGACATTCAGAGCCTATGTTTCCATAGAGAATACCGGAGATTCTTATAATCTGAAGCCTTTGGCTGATAATCTGGATCTTACGAATCTTTCCAATACCAACTGGAGGAATATCTTTCAGACGACTTTACAGGACAGGCTTAATTCAGGAGTCAATCTGAATGATGCTTTTATTCTGGCGAGGCAGGCAGCAGATAAAAACAGAGTGATTCCGGGGACAGCGGCATTTGAGCAGTTAAAAAACACCATTATCGGGATTAATAACTGGGATTCAGCCAATTCCGGAATTGTGGGAGCGCCTGCCACAGGAGGTGCAAAGCTTGAACAGAAGTCCCGTTTTTATCAGGGCGAAATTACCTATGATTTCACGCGATTTGTAAAGGTTTTCAGCTTTCTTGCAGGAGCAGATTACCGACTTTACAGCATCACACCTGACGGAAATAACTTTGTTGATTTTGACAGACCAGTTAGCGAAAGAAATATTCCTCTGTCTGACGGAACCTTCGGGAACAATGTTATTTATCAGAAATACGGTGCATTTGTCCAGCTTACCAAGCTTTTTTTCCAGGATAAATTAAAAGTGAATCTGGCCCTTCGCGCAGATAGAAATCCTGAGTTTGACACAAAATTAAACCCAAGACTGAGCGTGGTTTATTCTCCGGTTAATGAGCATAATTTCAGAGCTTCTTTCCAAAATGGCTATCGTTTTCCTTCTTTATTTGAAGCATTGTCATTCGTTAATAACGGGAATGTAAGAAGAGTAGGCGGGCTTACCAAAGCTAATGATGGACTGGGTTATCTTGAAAACTCCTATACGCTGGCTTCTATCGATCAGTTTATTTCTGCCGTGAATAAAGACGTAGACGGAGGAACAAACCAAAATCAGTCTGCATTGAAAAACAGAAATATTTTAACGGCGGCCAATCTTCCCAAATTACAGCCGGAAAAGGTGACGTCTTTTGAAATTGGGTATAAATCAGCCCTTTTCAATAGCAGACTGGTTATCGACTGGGATTTTTACTACAACATCTATGAAGGTTTTCTGGGACAGGTGGAAGTAGCGGTACCCAAAAATGAAAATATCGGAAGCGATAATGCGGTCTTAGCGATGCTGGACAGAAGTAAGCAGGACCGGTACAGAGTATATACCAACAGTACCAGTAAGTACAAAAGTTTTGGTACTTCTTTAGGCATCCGTTATAACCTCGTGAAAAATTATAATGTCAATGTAAACGTGTCTTATAACGACCTTATTTCAACCAATACTTCAGATCTGTTTATTACAGCTTTTAATACGCCTAAGTGGGCGGTCAATCTAAGTGTTGGAAACAGGGAAATTATCAAAAACATCGGATTTACAGTGGCCGCAAGATGGCAGGACAGTTTCTTATGGGAAAGTCCGCTGGCTTCCGGAAATATTCCTTCCTACTATACCATTGATGCTCAGGCAACATGGAGAATCCCTGAAATAAAAGCCAGCGTTAAAATCGGAGCGACCAATCTTCTTAACCGCCGATACCTTCAATATGCCGCAGGACCTGAGGTGGGAGGACTGTATTATCTGGCATTCACCTATGATCTAAAACTTTAAATATGATGAGTAACTCTTTATATCCCATATTCTTAAAGCTCGAGGAATTATCTCTGCTGATCATTGGCGGCGGAAACATTGCTCTGGAAAAACTGCAGTCTGTTTTGGCTAATTCTCCCAAGGCACGTATTAAACTGGTTGCAAAAGAAATCAATAATCAGGTTAAAGATCTGAAGCTGAATTATCCCAATCTTACCCTGCATGAAAGATCGTACACAGATAATGATTTTAACAGCGCTGATATTGCTATCGTAGCCGTTAATGATATTATTCTGGCTGAGCAGATCCGCAGCAGGGCTCATCAGAATAATACATTGGTGAATATTGCTGATAAACCGGGCTTGTGCGATTTCTATCTGGGTTCTATCGTCAGAAAAGGAGATCTTAAAATTGCCGTTTCAACCAATGGAAAATCTCCAACGGTGGCTAAACGGTTACGCGAAATCTTAACAGAAACCATTCCCGATGAAGATATGGAGGGATTGCTGGATAATATGCAGAACATCCGGAATCAGTTAAAAGGAGATTTTACCTACAAAGTCAAAGAACTGAACCGGCTGACCACGGATTATTTAGGTGAAAAAACCATTCAGCCTGAAGAAACAAAACTAGAGATGGAAAAACTGATTCAGATCACGAAAACAGCACAGAGAAGAGCGAATATTTATCTCGGTATAATAGGCGTTTTCACTCTTGTTGCGGTATTAGCTTTAATCATTTATCAGTTCAATCTGTCCGGAGATATTCAGGATTTCCTGAGTAAAGACGGGCATATTTTTTACTGGATGCTGCTGGCCGGTTTTCTGGCTGAGGTGGTTGCCGGATCTATGGGAATGGGATACGGAGTGATCTGTACCACCATTCTTTTGATGCTGAATGTTCCGCCGCCGGTGGTAAGTGCAAGTATTCATTCTGCAGAGTCATTTACATCAGCTGCTGGAAGTATCAGCCATTACAAATTAGGAAATGTCAACAAAAAAATGGTCTGGATTCTTTTTCCTGTGGCGGCTGTGGGCGCTTTTATTGGGGCGTTTGCACTGTCTCATTTCGGAGAGAAATATGCTCACATTGTAAAGCCAGTCATCGCGTGCTATACCTTGTATTTAGGGATCAATATTCTTAGAAATGCGTTTAAAGGAAAGGATAAAAGAACAGGAAAAATGATACGGAAAAAGAGGACCAATCTCAGAGTATTGGGATTGGTTGGTGGATTTATTGATTCTTTTGCAGGAGGCGGTTGGGGGCCATTAGTTACCGGAACTTTGATCAAAGAGGGGAGAACGCCGCGTTATGTAGTGGGAAGTTCGACGCTGGCTAAGTTTTTACTGACCGTTGTAAGTGCTTTAACCTTTATTTTCACCATCGGAATCCATCACTGGAACATTGTGCTGGGTCTTCTTCTGGGAGGCGTTTTTACGGCACCTTTTTCAGCGATGTTTACGTCACGGCTTCCGGCTAAGAAAATGTTTGCCGTGGTAGGGGTCGTGGTGATTGTTATGAGTCTGATTACGATTGTAAAATCATTAGCATAACCGGTCCTTATTGAATTTAGATTCGGACTCATCAGGGATTTTAAATAGTAAGCGGTTTATGAGGCATCACCTGTCTGTTTATAAGTTTCCAAATAGGATATTAGTATTTGAAAATCAACATAGTGTGATGCCTTTTGTTTTTGACAGAGCGGACTTCATAATCAAGTATGATCATTCGCCGCAACTAAGATTTTACGCTTAATTCCGGTCTGTCCTGAGTTTTTAAACATATGTTTAAGCATTTCCGGAAGTTCTCTGCAAAATCTTCAGCAATCTGCTTCATCGTCTGTTCACTGATTTTTGACGTATTAAATCTCCAGTTGATATAGACCAGGCCATCAGATTTTGACATAAAAAATAAAGGTTCCAGTTCAAGGAAGATTAAATCAATATTTTCAAATGTCTTCAGTTTTTCCTCTTCACAGGTGAATTGATCTACGATTGATAAATTAATGAACGATTTGCAGACGGTCCTGAAAAATTTTTTCTCATCCCAATTCAATAAAGCATAATTAAAAATGAGATGTTTGGATACGGTCATAAACGAATTGGTTGTGGCCAGTATATGATCATAATTCAAGGCTTTATCTTCGGCAGGATAAAAACATTCTCCAGAGTATTCTCCAATACTGTTCATTGAAAAGACATCATTTTTCCCCGAAACCAGAAGCCCTATTAAAGATTTTCCCTGATACGCGTAGACTGTTTTAGAAAAAGCCAGCATAAATATACTGATCCAGCTTACTTTTATTTTCTGCATGGCAGACTGTACGTCCTGAAACTGATCTATAAAAAAGCTGTCATGATAAGATTTCCCCTGTCTGGAATATTCATCTGTAGGTGTGTAATAAAATGCGTGTACCAACGATGATATTTTCTCACCATAGCTTTGGGAATTAAAAAGGCTAAAGTCTATAGGGGAGATGATAGAGTCATCATATTCTGAAAGAACATTTTTCCAGTATTTGTAGTTGTCTTCCAGGGATTTGAATAATTTATTATTTCTTTTAACAGCATATTCTCCGAAATTGTAAACCTCCGTAACTTCTGCTCCATTATAGAAACTGATAAAGTCATTTTTTATTTTCTGCAGACCATTGGCATCACAAAGCATATGATGGGCAAAGATTTTGAAGATAATGAACTCATCATTTTTATAGAGATGGTAATAGATAAGAGGCACATTATGAATGTCTAAAGACTGATTGATGATCCTTAACGGGTGAAAGTAGTCATTAGGATTTTTAACGGGACTGCTTTCCGGAATTTCTTTAAAATAACCATCCGTATTTTTTGCGGTATCTTCAAAATAAAGCATATCATCCCTCAAAATAAACTGACAGTTCAGCAGGCTGTATTTTTTGTGAAGCTTAGCGATAGACGTGTTTATTTTATTCAGATCTGCTTTTCTGAAATGTACATCCACTTCCAGAAAAATATTTCCCTGTGCTCTGTAACGGTAAAAATCTTTTATCTGCCGGATAAAAGGATAATGATAGGTTGATTCCATTTCGTTAATTAATTATAGGGGTTATTAGAAAAAATGATAAAAATCTTTTTAAGATATATTCATAAAAACCTTCCCAGTATTCCTGGTGCTCAATACCATTTTTTTTGATGCTTTTTTCTATTAAATCAGAACCGGAAAACGATGCGGGTAATGAATGAAACTGAGTAAAAAACCGTCTTTCATACGTAAGATAAAGCGGAAGAATCTTGGGTTCGGCAAAAGCAATAAATTTCGGGATTAAAGCGATTGATTTTTCAGTTCTCTCACTATTGTAGGTATATTCACTGTTGAATACAACCACAAAAGGATTGCACTGAAATTTTACATTCAAAAAATCTTTTTTAGACAGATGAAGGATACGGTTGGCTTCTGAAAGATGATCTTTCTCAAATGACAAGAGCTCATCACCGGTGAGAGGTTTCATATGACTCCTGATTTCATCTTCCATTTTCATAATCTCCTTTTCTATGGATGAATCAGAGACGTTATTTTTAGTCCAGGCGGTCTTTATTTCATTACACAGTAGTTTCATATGCGTTATATTTTTTGATTATTTTATCATAATACTCAGGGAATTCCTGCCACAGTGTTTCGGCTACCAGGCACATATTATGGGCTTCTTTTTTATGATCTCCTATCAGATGGATGAATAGAATGTTCTGTTTGTCATGAAAATCGAGCAGGCTGTTAAAATTATCCAAAGGCGTGTCCGATATAGGTAATAAAGTTTTCACTTCAATCCCTTTTTGATGGGCCATACAGGAAAACAGATACTGTTCAAAGATGCATGGGAAACAGATATTTTCACCTTTCAGATCGTTTAGAATATCTAGATTTTTATCAATAAACTGAAAGGCAGTCCGACAGAAATCCTGAAAAAAAGCGATATCATTTCCTCCTATAATTCCTGCATTATATTGAGATCCGTCTTTTAGCATTTCCGAATCGGTATCAAGGACTTCCGGAAGAAAAGCCAGCTGTTTTTTAAGTTTTTTGAGATTATATTTATGATGCCCGTTATTCCGCTCAAAAGATTGGGCAACGATAGGTGCATTGTGAAAATCATCAAGAGGCTTGCAGATAAAAGCATCATTATCTACATGAAAAAAAGGTTCATTCTGTAAGGAATATGTATAAATTTTCCCGAGTGCCCAAAGATGGCTGTATTCTCCGTATTTTTCCGTAAGATCATCGAGGCATACGTGAACTTTTGTGTACGGTAATTCCAGCAGATCGATAAGCAGTTCTTTTCCAACGTTATCCGTATACAGCTCTACCTGATCGTAGAATTTTTTTGCTCTCAGAACACTAAGGGCAAATGTCATATACTTGTTGAGATTGAGTTTAATAAATTCTCTCTGATTTCTGGTAGAGAGGTCAGGATGTGACCAGTAGCTTTGTATTATTTTCATGGGTTATTTTTTCAAAATCTATTATTTCATCACAAAACTCATTCAGATTATTTCTGTGTGAAATAATCATCAGTATAGCATGCGGCAGTTTTTCTCTTATACTTTGAATGATGCTGTATTCCAAATTGATATCCAGGGATGCGGTAGCTTCATCAAAAATGATGATATCCGGCTGCTTATGAAAAGCCCTTGCTATGGCAATCCTTTGTTTTTCCCCATCAGAGAGCATACTGCCGCTGAAGGTGATGGTTGTATTTTCTCTGTCAGATAATTTATTCACAACTTCCGACAGACAGCTCATACGAAGGACTTCTTCAATGTCTGTATTTTCTTTTTCTTCTGAGCCATAGCGGATGTTGTTGCTTACCGTATCATGAAAAAGCTGGTTTTCTTTTTCAATAAGCGCTGTGATAGAGTAAAGGTTCTTCACCTTCTCGAGAGGAATATTGTTGATGTAAATAGCTCCGGAATCACTTTTTACAAATTTCATTATGAGATTCGCCATGGTGCTTTTCCCAATTCCGCTTTTCCCTTTTATGCCATAGGTTTTTCCTTTTTTGAAGGTATAATTGAAATTGTGGAGGATAATTTTATCATTATATTGTACTGCGATATCTTTTAGGACAATAGACTGGACTTGCTCTATTTCTTCTCCTGAAAAGTCATTTTCACGGGTCGGGTCAATATTATCATAAATCCTCTTCATAGAAACCTTTGACTGGAAAAATTCGTTTACGCCCACGGCAAGAGCAATAATAGGAGCGTATATTCTGTTTAAATACTGGATAAAAGCAATCAGCGTCCCGATTGTCAATACCTTAGAATAGATCAGTTTTCCTCCGTACAACAAGACAATCAGAGGACCTATTGCGATAAGGAAAGTGGTAATGTTCGAACTGATTCCGTTCCAGTAGGTATTTTTCACAGCATGGGCTCTCCACTGATCATGATAGGTGTTAAGAGTCTGGATTTCGCTGGGGAAAACATTATTGCTCTTTAATACTCTGATGTTTCGAATCCTTTCTAAGAAATAATTGTAAATATTTCCTTCAATATCTACTAATTTCAGATAGCTTTCTTTTATTTTCCCTTTTAATAGAAAGGTATTAATGATCACAAAAGGAAAAATGACAAGGCTTATCAGGGTAAGATTGACATTAAAATAGAACATCACGCTTATAACTCCCACTACGACCATGACATTATTAATATAATTCAAAAGAGTCGATGAGAAAAAGTTCTGCACTTTGTCTACATCATTCGTAAGAAAATAAATAAGTTCTCCCGTCTTGCTTTCCTTAAAAAAAGACGTCTCTTTATTCAGTAAATTTTTATACAGGATTCTCCGTATGTCTGCAACGATTCTCCGGCTTACATTCACATATAAAATACCTGAGTAAAAAGCCAGCCCTATTCGTATGATATAACAGGCCAAAAGCACGAGAATGATTTGAACCAGATCGTTATACGTTCCGTGAGGTATCGTTTTATCGATGATAATTTTCAGCGCATAAGGGGTTACTAATGATAAGCCATTAGTAATGGTGAATAATATGATCAGCAAAAGGTATTGGCTGGTATATTTTTTAACGATATGGTAATAAAATTTAAACATTTATGATAGGAGAATTTCGTCAATTTTATTGCGTAACATTACATAAGGTATATTTTTAGGAGGTACGGATACTTCATCAAAATTTTTGATATTTAAAAGATCTTTTTTTTCCGCTAAAAAGTACTGATCATCCGTATGAATATAGGAGAGACAGTCTACATACTTAAAATTCCACCATTTTAAAGGGTGATAATCATCTGTATAGGTTTGTTTACCGGTATATACGATGCATTTTTTCTTTTCTTTTCCTGCCATATGATGGAGATAATAATTGATTCCGTTGAATAAATGCGCAAGACCGGTGCAGGGCGACAGTAATCCGTGTACATAATCTGAGGCCATAAGGGCCATTTCTTTTCTTAATTCCATCTTTCCCGGAAAAATAATGCGGTTGTAGGTGCTGATATCCAAAACGTTTTCAAGTGTGTCCTGTACCGTCAGATCATGGCCAAACATCAGAACTTTATATTTTTTCTCCTCAGTAAGCCACTGAATAATATTCAGCAATGCGGCACCATCAATCATTTTTTCAGATTGTGAGGCGGCGTTGTTAAGGGCAAATACCTTGTCGTTTTTTTCTACTCCGTGTAATTCCAGCCACTGATTTGCAAAATCAATTTCTTCGTTTTTTATCTCAATATTATTATAGTATTTTTTGTTGTACTGCAGCTGATCCTTAATGTCCGGAAACGGGAAATATTTCGCGAAAGAGATGCTTTGCAGTCCTTTTATCTTTTCACTGTTTAAAGGGAAAGTATAGGTTAAGATATTTTCTTTTTTATTGCCTGTCAGGGCTTTTACATCGAGATAGAGCAAATACTCAACAACAACTAAATCATAGGATTCAAAATCAATGTTTTTAACAGAGGAATTATAAAATTGTACGTTTTCAGGTAATGAAGAACTAAAGATTCTTTTTATTTCTGAATAATTTTGCACACCCGTGATGTAGATGTCTATATTTTTAGGAAGAGCATTGATCCGGTTTAAAATATGAAGCTTCTGATTCAGGTCATAATACCAAAAACAGCTGTCTCCAATGAAGAACCTTTGATTAAAATCACAGATGATACAGATTTTTGAAATTTTTTCTTTTTCCAGTACGGGTTCAATGCTTTCTGAAGAAATCGCAGGACCCATTTTCTCTACCACACTTTGAACCTGCTCATTGATCATTTTTAAATCAAAAACAGTATTATTTTCTCTTATATACACAGAAATGCTGGGAAACAGTAAATTAGGATTCGATTTATTATTAAAAAAATAAAAGGAATTGAGCAGTTCTCTTTTGCTGCTTAATGAAATAAAGTCTGCCTCCAGTTTATAATGCGCCATTGTGATATCATAATGATCCAGTAAAGCCTCATCAAAATAGTTTTTATGCACTATGTTTTCTGTTTCTATAGCTCCGATGCTAGAAATGATGGCAGAAAACACCTTATCATCACGATCGATAAGCGTTATTTTATCCTGCTTAAACATATGTAATACCGCAATGAACTGACGTATAATATCAAGATCCCAGCTGCCTTCTTTGAAAAGGCAGTGAAAATCCAGCAGTATTAATATGTTTTTTTTCAAAATGATTCAGGGTTTTAATTGGCTTTGATCAAAACAGATCCTGTACCTCCTTTAGAGCTGATCTGCACCACAAAACTTCCGCTATAGTCCAGTGAGATTTCTTTTTTTGAGTTTCCGCTTAGTTCAGTACTTTGTAAAAGCTGTTTGTTTTTGTTATAAAAATTCAGTTTTACCTTTTCATTATTCAGCTGGTACTCTATCGCAAATTTCTTTGTCTGAGATTGGCAGGGTACTTCAAACTCCTGGGTTTTGCGGAGCTTTACAAACTTCATTCTTAAGCCGCATTCTGTGATTTCGTTTTCCCACTGATTCTGCTGATCAATGAATGATGTGCTGAAAAAGCACAGGAATACTACCGTAATTACTGTCGTCAGATGTCTCATTTGTTTAGTCTTTTTTGTTGTTCTTCGTTTGTATTGTCAAACTGTTCTCTTTGGGTGTTTTTTTTGCCGTAGTTAAAATTATACGTCATACTAAGCGAATAAAATGTAGTAGGCAGCCTGTTGATGATGTTTCTTGTAAAATCACTTTCCGAAATATTAATTTTGATTTTTCTTAAACGAAAGGGATCTGAGGCATCAAAGCTCAAAGAGAAAGCATCATTAAAAAAGGACTTTCTCAAAGTGAAATTCAAACTTTGCTGGCTTTCCAGGAAATATTTGTTCCACAGTGATTTGCCTTTATAATCATAATTGATATCCAAATAATATTTCGAAGGAAGGGTAAGCTTGGCCGATAAAGAATAATAAGGCGACAGTAAGGTTATTTTTTCATTACCGGTCATTAATTCCTTATAGCTGTTGCTGGTGAAAATATTAAGTTTAAACCATTTTGTAATATCTACCGGAATGAATACGTTCCAATACACTTCCTTTTCTTTATTTAAGTTCGCGTAGGTTTTATACGTGATATTTTCTATCGGATCTAAATAATATACTTCATTGATCGCTCCTTTTGTGGTGCTGTATCCTACATCAAAAGAATATTTGTTGTTCAGCAGGTAAGAGATCTTATAGCTGTTTTTAAAGAAAGGCATTAATGAAGGGTTCCCAACATTGATAAAACGGGTATCTTCAATATCTTTAAACGGATTTAACAATTGAAAAGAAGGACGGCTTATCTTTCTGTTGTATGACATATTGATGTTGCCATTCTTCAGATTTTTCTGAACAAATACGGAGGGGAAAAAATTCCACCGGTCCGCCGAGATTTTATAATTTGAAAAATAATCCTCTCCATTGTATTGTGTATGCTCCAGTCTTCCTCCAGCATTGAATATAAATGACCCTATTTTACCCTGATAAGATGAATACATTGAAAAAATACGCTCTTTATAGGTATAATTTGAACTTTGATACCGGCCTGAATACTCAATTTCATTTTTACTTGTAGAGGAACTGTATTTTGTGCCTAGCTGGATTTTATTATTTCCATTCAGTACATAGCTGAGATCGGCATATCCTATATGCAGATTGATATCAAGTGGATTATTGATGGAAAGAAGATCCGAAGGTCTTCTTTCCGTATTCACATCTGTAAAATAAGAAGATGCTATACCCGAAAAGGAGGTGTTGAAATATCCGATATAGTTATACCCGGCTTCAAGCTTACTTCCCAGCGTATCCAGTTTGTTCTTATAGCTTATATTGAATAAATGATTTTTTACATTGATTTTTTTATCATTACTGATATAATCCAGGGAATCCATAGCATTACGGATATAGGCCAGATCCGTTTTTCCTGATGAGGTGGTTTTATTGATCGAGTAGGTGTAATCGGCGGCTAAAACCTGTCGTGACGACAGTTCATAATCTATTCCGAATTTAAAGTCATTATAAGTAGGTTTTTCTATATATTTCTCTTTCTGAACAGTTGATAATCCGGAACTTAAATAGCGCTGGGTTTCATCATTGTCAGAGTAGCTTTTGCCAAAATAATTATTATGACTGATGAAATAGTTCAGCTTATTCGTCTTATAATTAAGGCCGAACCCGGAGGACAGACTTGTATATCTGTGCTGCTGGGTGTTTTGATAAACATATCCGCTCAGTCCGTAATTATAATTTTTTTTGAGAATAATATTCACCACTGCGTTTTTTTCATCCCCTTCAAATTCAGCTCCTGTTTCTGAAGTAAATTCAATTTTGTCAATGGATGCAGAAGAAACGCTCTTCAGATAGTTCTGCAGCTGGGCTCCGGACATTCTTACTTTGGTCCCGTTGATGTATACCGATACCCCTTGCTGCCCACGGTACTGTATACCATTGGCTATATTGGCGTTGACACCCGGAATCACATTCATCAGGGTGTATCCGTTGTCCCCGGATTTATAGATTGAATTTGAGATATTAATGGTTGTTTTATTAAGTTCTCTTGTGATAAATTTACGTTGAGAGGTTATGACAATGCCTTCAATAGCCGTTTCCTTTTCAGCTTTTACCAAAAAATCCAGCTGCGTATTTTTTTCCAAAGTTATATTCCTGAACTGATCCTGTTTTGGATACAGGACCTGAAGGATATAATTTCCCTTGGGTATGTTTTTGAAAATATACCTTCCGTCGCCTGCTGTCGTAGCGTTGGCAACAATTGAAGAATCACCCTTTGCTCTCAGAAACAGCGGTGTATCTGAAATTGTATTGGATGATCCGTCTGTCACAGTCCCTGAAACAGAGTATTGGGCATGAAAGGATATTCCCAGAAAAAGGAAACAGAAAAAGAAGGATTTAGGCAATTTTTTCATTCACATGATTCGTAACCGCATTGATAACATTCTCAAATGATTCGAAGAAGGAAATATCCAGTTCTTCATCATCAAATTCTATATCAAATTCCTCCTCCAGATAAGTTACAAACTGTAAGGTAAGCATAGACTCAGAAGGCAGCATTTGAATTTTTTCTTCATCAGTAAGATCATTAAATAACTGATTTTCACCAGTGATTGTTCTCAGGATCTCACTTACTTTTTGTTCTACATTGTCCATCATAGTTCTAAGTTTTTATAACAGTATTTTATAGCTAATGTGTATCTCGGTACTTTGCATATTCTGGATGGAAGGCCTCCTTTGTGCTCCACATCTCCATTGAAAACGATAAATCTTCCCGGCTTCGGAAGAACACAGAATTTTGAATCTCCTTCAGAATAAAAAATAGTTTCCCCTTCATAGTTTTTTTCCCAGTATTCGTTGATGTAATAAAGGATGGTGATGTCTCCGCGCCCGTCAGGACAGTCTCTGTGAGGAAACTCCACATCTCCGTAAAGAGACAGATTGATATAGGCCCTGAACACCTTGTAGTCCTGAGAATCTTCAACAAATTTTTCAAGAAGTTCTTTAGATTTTTTCCCGAGAAAAGTGGTGTTTTCAAATTTTTCAGGCTCAAAATTCACAACATATTTTGGAAACTGATCCACCTGAATGCTTTTTTCTGTTCTCGCATAGCTTAAAGAAGATGCAAATTTGTGAAATGAATTCACCTCGTTTTCCGTCAGTATATCATCAATGATATACACATTTTTACGATCTATTATTTCCTGTCTGAGTTTCATAGATTTTTTATTTTTAAGTGAGTCATTCCTGTGGAGATAATACTGTTGATGAACTTTTTATTATTGGAGTTCTCAGATTTTGCGAAATACTGTTTTACATTTTCATAATTGGTCTCATTCATAAAATTTCCGGTGTAGGCCAGCGAGGCTTCCAGATTGATGACAAAATGAAAAGTGTCACTTGGAACATACATCATTTCTCCCGGATTCTGAACCGCAATAAAAGGCTTGATGCTTCCATTCATAAGCGTTTCAATATGATCAATCCCATACTTTTCTTTATGCTCTTTAATAATGGAATTATACGCTTTCGGATAAATAAACCACAGCTTTTTACCCTTCAGCAACAGCAGCCAGGAATTGAATTTCCAAATGTCTGTATGGATATTGGTAAAGGTGTTTTTGTTTCCGTAGTAAAGCCATACCAGCTCCTTTTTCTCCTTTTCCGTAGGGTAGGATTTATACCAGCATTTAAAAAGGCTCGGGTAATCTATTTTAAAGTCCAGATCCCTTATATTCGTTTTAAGATAATATTCAGTCGTTTCTTTCAGGAAATAGTCTTCTAAAGACATTTTCGCTTCTGCTTTTCCTGTCGTGGAATCAAAATTCCATTCTTTGGAATGAAACTTTTCATCCAATTCTCCGAAATTGACGCTTTGGTGCAGATCATTGAATCTGGATTTCAGCAGTACCGGAACTTCAGGATAGCCATATTTTATTTTGAATTCGGATTCTGTAAGATCCGATGAGTTATTGATTTCTATTTTGGGCAATAGGTCCTTTATCTGGTCAAAAAAAATAGTGTAATCCATGGTTTTTATTTTTTAAAATAGTTTTGAATCTGCCTGATGATCAGATCTGAGTTTTTTTCATCTTTTATATCAATAACCGGTCTGTTGAGCTTCTCTGTGAAAAAATGTAATCTTTCTTCATACTCTTCCGGTGAAAGCTTGACTTTTAAAGTGATCCCTTTTTCATGCTTTATCACCCAGGGGGTAAGACAGTAAAAAAGCACTTCGCAAAAGTTGTAAGACTTTACGGCAGAGGTTGTTTTCTCTATAAAATCGAGGGTGTCGTCCGGACTGATTGTACAAATAAGGGCATCAGGATAAAAAGCATTTGTATAAATCAGTTTTTCAGGAAGTTTACTGGCATATACCGGATATTTCGGAATAATTCCACTTTGTATTCCTGTAATGAGCACATCCGGATTTTTTTTCTGTTTTGAATAGTTTTTTAAAGCATTAATAACATGATACCATTCTTCAGCATCTATATTCACCGAGCTTTTATGTCCGAACGGGAAAACGGAATCAGCACCCAAAACAGCACCCTGAGGCTCTGTTGAAATAAATGATACCCTGTAATTATTACGCTCAAGAATCTTTTTCACCTGCAGCTGCGTGGTAAATTTCCCCTGTCTGCTATTGGTTCCTATGACACATATCGAAGGGATTGTGGTTTCAAAAGAGGAAGAAATATTGGCATAAATCTTCTTCTTTATCCTGTTATCAATATGCGTTAAAAAGATCTCTCCTGTATAGTCTATATTTTCGTTTTTAATAAGCGTTTTAATAATATCCTTTACCGAATGATCCCACAGAATGAAATTTTTATTTCTTCGCAGACACTCTCTGATGAGATTCAATCCGAAGAGCGTATTCACTTCATCCTTTAAATCATTAAAATATCCTGTTATAAGGGTGTCGAATAGAGAAAAATCATCTTCTTCAAGTTTTTTCTTTAACGGAATTTCGCCCGTATTTT
The DNA here is from genome assembly GCF_900128945.1 of Chryseobacterium sp. OV279. GTDB lineage: Bacteria > Bacteroidota > Bacteroidia > Flavobacteriales > Weeksellaceae > Chryseobacterium. Next base: position 258,338 of record NZ_FQUD01000004.1, read on the forward strand.
TTTCTTTATTGATGATGTTTCTTGGTGTATCTATAATTAAAGACACTTCATACTCAGCATGTTCTCTGTTTTCGATGATGGACTGTATTTCTTTCTCATCAAATGGAAACAAAGCTGTTTTCTTTATCTTTTCTGAGGGCTTTAACAGGCTGTCTAATGCTTTAATATCTTCCTTAATGTATTCTCTTATACTTAATAAATTACGGGTTACTGCGGTATCGTGCTTGGTTAGGCTGAAAATACTTTCATCAGAATTGTCTTTAAGCCATTTTTTAAGATCCGGAATTGTTTTCCATTCATTTCTTGTATAGGCATTGCAGACAATTCCTGTAATATGGGCCGTCGCAAGGCTGGTTCCTACACTGAATGCAAAAGAATGATCAGGAACGGCCACTCTCTGAAATCCTCCTTTAGCGATAATGTCAAAGTCATTATTAAGCACTTTAAACTTTTGCTTTTCCTTGATATACCCTGTCCCTATTGAAAAGGTAGTGGAAAAATTAGCCGGAAAGCACTGTTTGGTAGCATCATAATAGTTGGCCGCAAAAATAGGAATTCCTTTTTCGTGACAGGTATTGACTGCTTTTTGCATTCTTTCAGGAATGATTTCTGAATTAATGCCCATGCTGATATTAATAATGTTTACATTACTTTCTATCATCTGAAATATGGCTTCCGTCAGAAGATCTTCCGAAATGAAGCTGTTGTGGGAGTCCAGTTTGATAACGTATATACTGCATGACTTTAAGTGTGAATTAATGATAGAGGCTATACCCGTACCATGTCCTTTATGGTCACTGAAATCTTTGTTTTTTGTAATAATATTGCCCTGGGAATCCTTAAATAAAGTAATCCCGTTGATGGTGCACATTTTAAGTCTTTGATGGGTATAGTCTACTCCCGTATCAATAATACCGATAGTCATAAATCTTTACAATGTTTATTTTGCAGAGTGTCCTGTGTTTTCTAAAGTAAATACCTGTGGTCGGGAAATAGTTTCCGGAGAGTACAGCATGTTGATATACTGTTCTTTAAGGTAGTCTTCCAGTTTGTATTTCCACGAGCTGCATACCGGGACATTAGCTTTTATGGCTTCGTGTGAGCAGGTTATGGTATCACAGATAGGCAGAATTTTGCAATTGGTGCATACCTCATTGTGACTGAATCTGTTAAACGAAGAATGTTTGGTGAATTTTTCAGCATTATAGCCGTCAAATACAGAGGCAGGTGCCTGAGAATCATCGTGAATGGTTTCCCAGCATTTATGGATGTATCCGTTAGGATCTATGGTCATACTTATTGGAGACGCCCATGTGGCACAGGTGGTCTGATAGGTAGGGAGATCCCATTTTAATTTTGACTTTATTTTTAGTTCTGTACGGTCGCTCCATGCATTAAACCTGTTCATGATGTTTTTTCTGAAACTCATTTTAAAATCAAAAAATTCATCCAGATTCATTCTTTTGTCCAGTTCTTCCTCTGAAGTATCGATCTCGTCGTATGTTCTTAACCACGCGGGGTCAAAAGAAACTTTCCTGAATCTTTGTGGCCAGATCCCGAAACCGTTCAGGTCATCTAAAAACTCGTCTATGGAAGCCGCAACTTCTTTATCAACATTTACCCTGATCAGGAAATTTATTTTTGACTCAAGTGGAACTTTAGAAAGGTTTTCTAAAATAACCTCGTAATTCTTTTTGTTAACCTGTTTTAAAGGTCTTTTTTTATCGTGGGTTTCTTTGGCTCCGTCTATCGTGATCTGTACATTGTGTACCTGGCAGTCTTCAAGAATTTTTATGTTTTTTTCCGTCAGATAGATCCCATTGGTAATGATATTGGAAACATAGGTGAGATTGTGTTTCCGGGCCACCTCTGTGAGGCTTACGGTAAGATCCTCTATTGCTTTTACGTTAATCAACGGTTCACCTCCATACCAGGTTATGGATAGGGTTTCAATATTTTTTCCGGATTTTAAAATTAAATCTTCGATATAGTCTTTGATCCCTTTTTTTACCTTATCGTCTTTTAAGGTATGGTTAGGTTTTACAAATTCAAAACAGTAAGAGCATCCCATATTACAGGTGATGGTAGTGCCAATCGTAAGGTTAATGGTCTTGGCAAACTTATATTGGTTCTCATCCGTATAACGGGAGAATAATGTCTTTATATCTTTATCATGATCTATTAAATATTCTTTATCGTATAAATAAGTAATAAGTTCATTGTGTTTTTCTTTTTGATCATCGTATTCAAAGAAAGAATACTGGCTTTTTTCCAGGAGAAACTGTCCGCTTTCGAAATTCAGTATTTCCAGTCCGCTCGTAAGAGAATTGTATAATATAATCTGATTTTCTTCTTTAACGGGAATAAGAAAATTGTAGGGATTTGTTTTGAGTTTTAAAATCATAATTATTAGAATTAAAGATTTAACAAGCTAAATATTGGTCAATAAAATCAATTATAGAATACTTCGTTGGATCGCTTTTTATAGCCCGTTCCATCACCATAATCCTAATGAAGGGGCATAGAAATAGGGCTGCTTTGCGCCGTCTTTCCTGCTCCTGTAAATTAAATAAGTTGGTATCTTGACAAGAATAAGAAAGAGGCATTTAGCATTGCTAAATGCCTCTGGACCTTTTTAGAATAAGATATCTGTATCTTCTGTAGTATCTCCGCTCCCTTTAGCAGCATTGTAACCACATCCGAAAGATTCGCATAAAGCTTCAACCTCGTTAGACAGCATAGTGTCGATTGGAGTTGGCTTTACCAATTCTGTTTTTTCTAATTCAATTTGTACGTTTTGTACGTTTTCTGGAGTGTTAATTTCTGTTTTCATTTTTTAATTTTTGAAATTTGTTAATAAAAGTTTATGCTTATTTCGAAATAGCCGTTATTAAAACCTTATCCTCATAAGGCTGCAGATCTTTTACATTTTTGATATTCACATGAATATCCGGTTGTATTCCTTTTCCTTCGATACTTTTTCCGTCCAGCATTATTTTACTTCTGCTAAAAGCATTGGTTCTGAATTTAATATGGTTGTTCTTTTCTAAAAAAACTTCATACAGAACCGAAAGAGCACCTGCCGTATTTTCTATCCCAATGATTTTCACATTTTTCGAGTACTTTTTTAAGTTGTACGCAATCAGCTCAGAAACACAGGAGGTAGATTTATTCACGAGCACTCTTATTTCCAATTGTGGAGAGATCCCGAATGCCAGTTTCTTATCATCAACAATCACCTGATCGATGGTATCCGAAAATTTATCTTTGAGCTGATAATAAGTGAATTCACTGTTGATAAACTGAGACAGAATCTGCGCACCTATTAAAAAATCTCCGCCACCATTATTCCGCAAATCCAAAATCAGTTTTTTTTTGTTTTTAAGCTGCTCTTTACTAGCCATCAACTCATATAATGATTCCTTATCAATATGCTTCAGCTTCAGATAAGCTATACTGTCTCCAATGGTTGAAAACTGTGTTTTTTGAGTGAAATTGGAGGGAACTTTATACGTGTTATGATGAGCGTAATCTATTTTTTTTCTCTTTCCGTTTATATCTTCAATCTCTAATTTTGTAGTGTCATTCGGTGCCTTTTTCAGTAATTCATTGACCTTTTCATCAGAGAGTCTTTTTATCCTTTCTCCATCGATCGCAATAATCGTTTCTCCCAAACTCATTTTTTGACCTAAACTGTCATCCAGAATTCCGGAGATTTTATAAGCCCTGCCAATTTTATAAATCAGGATGGGTGTATTTTTATTTTTAGACGGGCACTCATTGTCTTTTACAGAAAAATGAGGATCGTTAAATTTCGCACGAAAATAACTGTTGAGCTCTGAGATATAATTACACACGCCCTTAGCCGTATCTATAGGCTTATTAACCTGTTTGCCTATCTCTCTTTTACCATAAAAAGGATAATTTTTTTCGATAACAGCGGTAAGATGATCCAGGTCTTTATAGATAGATCTGTTTTTATCTTTCAGCCCAAAATAGAGCGTGCCTTTATTGTCTTCCTCCTTATCAAATTCGGGGTAATATTTATACAGCCCATAAGAATCATATGGTATTCCCAGCCTGTTCCCAGACAGCGTATTCGGTGTAAATTCTTTTTTATTGATTGTAGTATACCCCAGAAATACATTTTTTATTTCACAGACAGCACCGTCATTATTTGCTTTAATGACTTCTGCATCAATGCTTCCAATATCTTCAAAAGGAGTGTCAATTTCAGTTATTCCGTCTTTAGGCGAAATACTGAGGAGAACTTTTTTACTTTTTACATCGGATAAAGCAATCTGCTTGATATTCTTAGTCAGTAATTGAAATTTTATGTTTGGCTTTCTGCCCAATGTAGGAATAGTATTAATGTTTTTGTCTAATACAATAGTTTTTTGATTAAGTAAATTAAATGTCCCTCCGTTGATGTTGAAATCTTCTACGCTTGGGATATTGTAATTGGTATATCCTGACTTTAAATAATATAATGTATCGGTCTTTTTTTCAAGATAAGCGAAACTGTTTTGAGAATACCCAAACGATGATCGAAACAGAAACAGAAGTAAAATAAAATTCTTGACCAAAGTATTCATAAAAACAAAATAAATTTTTAATCAGCATAATTGAATCAGTTCCCAATATCCTAATGAATATCGTAATGTTTGACGTTTTTTCTTTACGTCTGAACATCGATATTGACAAATGTAATAAGATAAATCAATTGGAAGGGATTTTTTTTATTATGTTAAACTCAGTATTTAAAGGGCTACTGAGATATTTATTAATTCATTATTTAATTTTAATAAATCAATCGGATGTGATATAATTGTTTTTTGAAAAAGAAAAATTAGAGTTATTTGTTTTTAATGTCAAAGAAAAGAGTGATTGATTTTTTTAACTAAAAAATGGAAATAATAATATTTTAGAAATCATTTTCACCTAAAAAAATAAGAGATTTCAATAATTAGAATTATTTGTTTTTTTTTGAATATCTGAAAGGGAATCGGGAAATTTCTGAAGCAAAGAAAATTTATAAAATGGAGGTTTTTTTTCGTCTTTATTTCTACTATTTTTTTCTATTAATTGAACATAGTTTATTTTGGATAAATCCTGTTAAATGTTCTTAGTTCGGGCAATAAAATAGGTGTATAGGATTGGGCAGACAGATAAATATTATTTCACCATGTGGTGTGGTAGGTCGCGGCCAGTGTTGCGAGTCTGATTATCTTTGAAATTTAATAGTAAAGATTTTAATTTTTAATTATTACAAATAAAAATATAACTCATGAACATATTTTCTACGGATTTGTACTTAAAATCAAACGGACATTCAAGCTCTCATTATTTGTAAAAGCTAGACAGATGGGATGCTCAACATATATTATTACAATTGAATATCAGTTATCGAAATTTTGAATCGGTTATAAATATTTGAAAATCAAATTAATGTTAGATTTGTATGTACCGTATATAAACTTGTTTAGTTTTATTATATTTGAGAAAATCAAAAAGTTAAAATGTTTCTTACTGAATGTCCTAGAGATGCCATGCAGGGTTGGGGAGAATTTATCCCTACCGGCAAAAAAATAGATTACATCAACTCTCTGATGGAGGTTGGCTTTGATGTATTGGACTGTCTGAGTTTTGTTTCCCCGAAAGCAATTCCACAGATGGCTGATTCTGATGAGGTTGCCGAAAATATTGATAAATCTTTATCCAATACAAAGGTTTCCGCAATCATCGGAAATTACCGCGGTGCCGAAAAAGCTCTAAAACATCAGACGGTAGATATTTTAGGGTTTCCGTTTTCTATTTCGGAAACATTCCAGCACAGGAATACCAACAAAAACCAGGAAGAGGCTTTTGCTGAGATCATTAAAATGCTTGAACTGGTTAAAAGTGAAGGAAAACAGCTGAATATTTATTTCTCCATGGCTTTCGGAAATCCGTATGGCGAAATGTGGAAGTGGGAAGATGTAGATTTCTGGGCCAAAAGGTTTTCAGAAATCGGAATCAAGGATGTGCTTCTGTCTGATACGACAGGGGTTGCAACTCCAGAAACCATTGCGCTTTTATTCGAAAAAATTCCGTCAAAATACCCTGAAATCAATTTCGGAGGACATTTCCATAACCGGTACGAAGATTCTTACTCAAAATTGAAAGCGGCTTATGATAAAGGCTGCAGAAGATTCGACAGTGCTATTAAAGGTATTGGAGGCTGTCCTATGGCCAAAGATGATCTGGTAGGAAATATGCCTACAGAACAGGTTATCAATTTTATGAGCGTAGAAAAAGCAGAACACAAACTGAATCTGCTGAATTTTGAAAGCTCATATAATAAGGCGAAGGATATTTTTCATTTTTAAATAAAAAATAAAGCTCGCGCAGATAAGACAGATAAAGCTGATAGAATTGTTTTTAAAGCATAAAAATCTGCATAATCTGTGCAATCTGCGAGACAAAATAAATCAATAGGAGCGGGTTTTAACCCGCTCTCCTGTATTAAAAAATCAACCGGCTTTAGCCAAAACCTATCATTTAACCCAAAAATCACCAACAATGTCACCCATCATCTCATCATCCGAATTAAAAAATCTTTCAGCTGAAAACCTCATCATCCTTGATGCCAGAGTAGGAAAAGATATCCATCAAACTTACCTTGAAAAGCACATCAAAGGAGCCCGTTTTATAGATCTGGATAAAGATCTGGCTGAGATTGGTGAAGATGCGGCTTTTGGAGGAAGACACCCGCTTCCTGATATCACAAAATTTGCTCAAACGCTTTCAAATCTTGGCGTTTCAGAAGATTCCCATGTCGTGATATATGATGATAAAAACGGAGCTAATGCAGCAGCAAGAGCCTGGTGGATGTTGAAGTCTTTCGGATTTAAAAATGTTCAGGTTCTGGATGGGGGAGTTCAGGCTGCTGAGAAAAGCGGATTAGAATTTTCATCTGGCGAAGAATCTTTTGAAAAATCTTCTGTCGTTAAAAGAGAAAGTTGGCTTCTTCCGGTTAAAGCTTTAGAAGGTGTTGAAAATGAACTACTAAGCCATTCTTCAACAGTGGTCGATGTAAGAGATGCTTACCGTTATAATGGTGAATCTGAACCTATTGATCTCGTAGCCGGACACATTCCGGGAGCCATCAATATTCCTTTTTCTGAAAACCTGGATGAGAACGGAAACTTCCTGAAACCTGAAGTTTTAAAACAAAAATATACAGAATTTTTAAAAGATAAACCTCAGCATCTTATCATCCATTGCGGGTCTGGTGTGACGGCGTGTCATACTATTTTAGCCCTGAATTATGCGGGTTTTCCTATTCCGGATCTTTATGTAGGCTCGTGGAGCGAATGGAGCAGGAGGGAAGGAAAGGAGATAGCGAGAGAAGTTTAAAGACAGGAAGATGGAAGCGGGAGGCTGGAAGTTACTGGTAGCCTTATCTTAAAAATTTTGTCATTTATTTATGGTAGTTTGATTTTAAACTTTATGATGATTGTTTTTTAGTCCCGCTGATTGAGCTGATGGAACAGATTCATATTCTCGCTTAAACATTAAGGTAATTGAATAGAACAAGAATAGTTAAGAAATCATAAGTTAAAACTGCTGAGAAACACCAGCCACAAGGTGGCGATTTAACCCAAGATAGGATGCAGTCCTATCAGAATCTCCAGTGAATCATACTTCGCTCATCTCATTAATGGTTTGAATTTTTTCTCTTGCATATGATATGGATTAAGCAGATTAAAGAAGTAAAAATCTGCCTCATCTGATTCATCTGCGTGAAATTTTAAAACACGTAAGGGATATTCATTCCCTTCATCAGAATCAATGATATTGCTTCCCTTTATAAAACATTACAAAAGAAAAACGTATTTATATAAAACAGAAAAACCCGGAAATTTTCCGGGTTTTGTATTGTATTTGATGTAAACAAGAAGTTTCATATGGAAAGAAGAGTGATTGTATGACGTTCCAAAACCTCCATCCTCCTGCTTCCATCTTCCTTACCTCAATTTAAAGCATTCCTAATTCGAATTTTGCTTCTTCACTCATCATATCCTTGTTCCAGCTAGGCTCGAAAGTAAGCTCTAAATCTACGCTTTTCACGCCTTCCACTTCTCCTGTCTTGTCTTTTACTTCCTGTGGCAGAGATTCTGCAACCGGGCAGTTTGGGGTAGTAAGGGTCATGATAATCTTTACATCGCCCTCCTCGGAGATCTGTACATCATAGATGAGGCCTAATTCGTAAATATCTACCGGAATTTCTGGGTCGTATACGGATTTTAAGACCCTGATGATTTCCTCACCAATGTCAGCAATTTGATCGTCTGTAAATTTCATTTTTTAATCTAGATTGATATTCCTTTTCAACAAATCTTCCTGACGCATCCGCCGGAAAACATTTGCCAAAGTTAAGACATCTTTTTCACAATAGTTCACAATTCGTTCCAAGTCTTTTTCTATGTAGTAGATTGATGAAACCATTGAACCGTCTATATCATCTTTGGGCGTGGGAATTCCGAAGACATGAGCCAGCAATTCCAGGGAAACAAAACTTTTATAATCCCCGAATTTCCAGAGCTCCATGGTGTCGATATGCGGGATTTCCCAAGGCTTTTTTCCAAACATCTGAAACGGAACCGGAGGCTGCATTCCATTGATGAGGAAGCGTCTGGCGATCCATGGAAAATCAAACTCTTTTCCGTTGTGGGCACAGAGAATAATGTTGTTCAGCCTTGGACTGTTGAAGAGCTCCCCGAATTCCTGAAGCATTTTTTTCTCATCATGGCCCGAAAAGCTTTTAATTTTTAACTTGTCATTCTTTTCCACCATTCCGATTGTGATGCAGATTATCTTTCCAAACTCGGCCATAATTCCTGCCCGGTCATAAAATTCTGCAGCGGTTACCTCATCTTTTCTCTGAAATCTGGTTTTCTTGTCCCAAAGTTTCTGTTCGGTTTCAGGAAGCTCGTCCCACGAACCGGATCCCGGAACGGTCTCAATATCAAGGAATAAAACTTTTTCTAATGGAATGTGCTGTATCATATGTGTTTGTGTTTTTATCCTACCTGCATTCCGTTTTTTACCGGAAGGGATGGTGCCAAAAGCGTAACATCTTTCTTATCTTCTCCATAAACGCCCAAAACCAGACATTCGCTGAAGAAATTAGCGATCTGTTTTTTGGGGAAATTCACGACAGCCATTACCTGTTTTCCTACAAGGTCTTCTTTCTGATAAAGAGAAGTGATCTGTGCTGAAGACTGTTTAATGCCAAGGTCTCCGAAATCGATTTCCAATTGATAAGAAGGGTTTCTTGCTTTCTCAAAATCATTGGCGGAAACTATGGTTCCGCATCTTATATCTATTTTCTCAAAGTCTGTCCAGGATATTTCCGGTTTTATCGTCATGATAATGAATTGATTAAGTGTTCTACTTCTGTTTTTCCTTCTGCATATTTTTGTTGCAGTTCTGATCCTTCGCCCATTCTTCTGTAATATTCCAAGGCTTTATTTCCAAAGAATTTTTTGTGAAAATCCGAAACTTCCGGAACCTGCGGAAAAACTTTATGGAAAAGCATTTCATAATACGCCTGGAATTCCCGCTCATTTTTATCTTCAATGACTTGTCCGGGAGCTTTTTGCCGTACATGAAGCATTTCGTGGGCCACCATATTCAGGACGAGATTGAGATCAAAATCAAATAAATTCCTCGGGATCATTACTTTTTGAGGCCCTCCCAATTCTCCTTCAGCCGTTAAAAGCATAGAGGTAGGCGAGAGTTCTTCCCTAAAACCAAAACCGGCAAAATTTTCATGTTCCAGTTCAAAAGAATGGATTAGAAATTTCGCGGCATCCAGGATCTGGTCGTGTTCTTTGTAAGCCTCAAGATGTAAATTGATCTGCTCGAAATTCATTCAGAATATGTTTTAAACAAATGTATTAAAATATTGAAAATTTTGGTAGTGTTTTGAAGTGAAAGAATAGAAGAGATTTTTATTGACAAAATTGAGTGCTAGATACCAGAATTCAGTTGCTTGTTCTTAATTTTTTGAAGAATTCAATTTTAATATAATGTAGTTTTATTCTTTTTTGAATATTTTCTTTTTTTATATTTTTAAAAATTATTTTCTTACATATGAATACAGCCTTACAGGTAATATTACTCATAATTATATTTTCAAATTCAATTTTTGTGATGTTGGAAAAAAACATATTCCCTTCCAAAATTTTTAAATTAAACTGGGTCATTGCATTAGTAGATATTTTAGTAATCTTCTTCTTTTTTAAGTTAAATGAATCTATAATTCCTTACATCGTATTTACAGTAATTATTGTTATATCTGGTTTAGGGTTTAAGACTTTTGTTAAAGGTGATAATAGACAACGATTGATAAACTTTTTCGTTTATTTTTTACTCTTGCTTTTAACGATACTTACAGTTGGTGTTATAAAAAATCTTTTATTTGATTCCTCCACAGCTGATTTACATGTTAAAAGTTTTAATACTGAAAATAAATACATTTCTCTACAATGAAAGATTATATTGATAAGCCACAGGTTTTGAATTGATAAAAGACACTTTTGAAAAAACAAAGAGTTTTCGTTGGATTTTTTAAACGATGAAACTTAAAGATACTTCACAAAAACAGTGTACATAAAAAAAGAGCCTGGACTTGGGATCAGGCTCTTCGTATAAAGAAAAAAAATTGGTTAAGGATGCTCATTTCGGGCTTTGATCACGAGATTCACGAGATCTGAACCGCCGCTCGCAAAGTTTTCACTTGGATTGTGGGCACTTTGGGTAGCTACAGCGTAAGGAATACCATCCCAATATCCCCAGAATGGTCCGCCGCTTTGTCCTGGCCAGATGTCTGCTTTGTGGCTCATGCTTTCATTGTCATCAGCACTCCAGAAATCACCATCTAAAGCAATGTCTGTTTGGTAAGTAGGTCTCTGTCCACCGGTTAAATCTCCCGGATAACCCGCATGAGTCCAGTAAGGTTTTCCGTCCCATGCATCGGTGTAGGATTTTGCACCCATCCAGCCTATGTTGTCTCCAATACGTCGGTCCAGGACAATCACGACATAGTCATATTGAATTTCCGTAGAATCAATGGTAGGTCCGGCTACTTTGTATTTGTAATAAGTCAATGTTCCCCACGCGCTTCCGTATGGAGCACTTCCGTTGTAATACATTGGTGTAAATTTTAACCAGCCAGTGCTGTTGTTAGCCTTCCAGTCTACGATATGGGCGCAAGTAAGAAGATGTCTCGGACCGATCATCACTCCGCTTCCTGAGCCTAATGCGCTTTCTACTTTTCCTACGCATCGCCATGGGTAAGCCGTAGAATTATATACTTTTCTCTGATCGGGACCGAATATAGTTTTTACCCCTTCTGTGGTTAGGAAAGATTCTCTTTCAATGAATTTTGGTTTGCGGTCTTTTTTAGCTTCCAGTTTGGGCTGATATTCAAAATCTGAATGAGTAGGATAGAAGTGATCGGTTTCAAGGCCTTTTCCTTCTGCTGCCTTTTCATTGGCAGATATTCCGACTGTTTTCATTCCTTTTGGGTAAGACCGTCCGTCAATGGTTTCCATGGCAGGTCCCTGATTGGTCGTTTTTTCGGCATTCGCCAGTTTTTCGGTTGATTTTGCTTTAACGGTTTTAAGTCTTGACACTTCTTCCGCCGTCATTGGTTGTGTATTTTCAGTTTTAGACATGATTATTGAGTTTTTAATCAGTTTTTCCTACTCTTTGGATGGCTTTTCGGATTCCGCCAGTGGTTTTATGAGAATATTTTTTGAGAAAATTCTGCGGTGATGCTTTCTGTCTGGTTGACTTGTGCGGCGCCCATTGCTGCTAAAGCCATTGCAACCTGTTTGTCGAGTGTTTTTCTTACAATATTTCCGTTGGTAGCACGAAGGACTTTACAGAAATGATAGGTGAAATAGCCTCTTATCTGCCCGCTCATATTTCCTTCCATAGACACCTGATTGTCTTTGCAAGCAGCCCATAACGTATGATTGAGGCCGGCTACAGGAACAAGAGCTTTGGTCATGGTCGTTATTTTTTTAGAACTTTTGGAAGACTGCAATTCGCTGGCGTAAGTCATATAAAATTCATCTTCGAGCATTGGCGGAATGAAACGGGGCGCTTCATAAGAGAGTTCCAGATCCAGTCCGATATCCAGTTTTCTGGTTCCGGTTCCTGAGTGGCAGCAGTCGAATATTACTTCCAGATTGACGCCTGCTTTAAGTTTGCTGAGTACGGCTTTAAAATCATCATCACGGATGACTCCTGCGCTTGCATAATCGTGTGGACAAATCGCCTCATCCAGTCCGTCTATTTCCAGATCTGCCCCGATATTGGCCACCCTTGTTCCGTGTCCGGAATAATAGAAGACCAGTGAATCTCCTTTTACGCTGCTGTTTACCAGTGTTTTAAGGTAGTTTAATATATTGGCTCTTTTGGCATTCTGATTGGTGAGAATTTTAATATTGGCTGGAGCAAATCCGCAAATTACCAAAGTGTTGGCCATATCTCTGGCATCATTTACACAACCGTTTAAGTCCGGTCCTCCTGATCCTATAGGTGCATAGTCATTGATTCCTACGACGAGTGCTTTTTTCATTTCGATTAGTTTTTAAAATTGTCCCTACTCTGTTTCGGCTTTTCGGGTTCGGCCTTCATGGATTAGTTTTACAGGACAAAATTCCATAATTAAAAAGAGCAAAAACAGAGGGAAAGGACTGATTATGTGGTAGGTAAAACACCTTTTTTTATTTGTAGTGATTTTTTTAACCACGGATTTCACGAATTTGCACAGATGATTGTGTTGATGTTTCTAGGTGTTTTTTTAAGGAAAAAAATTAATTTTAACGCAAAGGTTTATTTAGGAAGCGTATAATTTTGAGGAATACAAAGGTTTTGAGTGCGTCCTTGATGAAGCGAATGGATAAACGTCCGCTTAGTCGAATCAATGAAATTGATTCCTCCTTTGCTCAACTAATACTATACAGCATTATAATCGAACTTTGCGTAAGAAAAAAGAGCCACGTCTTTTTTGTAATTGAATTTTAAAAATTAACCACAGATTTCACAGATTTACACAGATGATTGAGGGTATTTGGAGGGAAAAATAAGTAAGCTTTTTTCTTCAGCTTGGTAGCCACTTTCTTTTAGGAATAAGACGAATGGAAGGGAACGAAAAAATCCGGCAAATTGTAAAAATCTACCGGATGCGTGATTAAGTTATAATGGTTTTTGGACGATGTTAGTTTAAAAGGAAAGATAAAATCAGCACAAGTCATGTTTTAAAGCAAAAAGAACGAGGCCGACCCTGTTTTTTATTTCCAGTTTGGTGAAAACGGAATCTCTGTAGCCATCAATGGTTTTGGGGCTTAGGAACATTTTATCCGCTATTTCTTTGTACGTAAGCTCGCTGCAGGCCCATTTGATAAATTCCTTTTCCCGGTCTTTTAATTCGGATAGGAGAGAGGCTGTTTTGAAGTCTTCTGTTCTTACTTTCAATAATTTTTGGGCGACAAAATCAGTATAAAAGCTTCCTTTATCAAATACCGTATCTATGGCTTGGAATAAAATAGATGGCTGCATATCTTTCAACAGGTAGCCTTTTGCTCCGGCCTTCAGCATTTTGATGAGTATTTTTTCGTCATCTTCCATGGTGAGGGCAATCACTTTGATGTTCGGGTGATGTTCGGTTAGCCATTCTGTGGTTTCTATACCGTTTTTATAGGGCATATTGATGTCCATCAGGACTACAGCGGGTAATTCTGAGGTTTTTTCTATGGCGGCAATAAAATCTTCTCCGTTGGGATGATTCATGATCACACTGTACTGAGGGTTTTCCATGATCATATTTTCCAATGCCTTGGACATTAAAGTATGGTCATCTACAATCGCTATGGGAATGGTTTTCATATGATGTGTTTGTAATAGGTTATAGAGGTCTGTGTTCCTTTATCAAGCTCCGACTGTATGGAAAATTCGGCGTGAATAAGTTTCGCTCTCAGTTCCATATTTTTCAGTCCCGAACCGTCCTGTATCTTGGAGGTGTTAAATCCTTTTCCGTTGTCAGAAATGTTGATTCGTAATGTGTTATGATCATCTTCCAGTTGTATAGACACATTTTTAGCCCTGGAATGTTTTAAGATATTATTAATGCTTTCCTGAATGATCCGGAAGAGAATCAGCCCGTGTTTGGGAGAGATATCAATATCCTGTTTCTGGGTGATGAAATCTATTTTTAATAATCTTAATTTCTGTATTCTTTTAACTTCTCTTTCAATAGATTCCGTCAGTCCGAAATGAATGATCTGTTCAGTAATCAGTGTTTTGGATAAATTTCTGATGTCCTGAATGCATTCACCCAACAACTCACTCAACTCGTTCAGTTCTTCTTTTTCTGCATTTTTAAGCTTGGAAATCAGTTGATTTTGCCTTAATCGAACCACCGAAAGTTTTTGTCCCACATCATCATGCAGTTCCTGGCCGATATAGTTGAGTGTCTGCTCTTTGATTTCAACCTGCGAAGTCGCCAGCTCTTTTTCAAACCGCATATCCTTTTCTTTCTGCTCGATCAAAAGGGTCGTTTTCTTTTTGATAAAGACCACATAGATGAAGATCATCGTCAAAACAACGATCAGTAAAGTAATGGTAAAGGTGATAACCAAATTATTTTCTTCCATACTTCAAAAGGATGTTTATCTGAGCTTCTCCTGTTTGTTCCAAATTAGTCCCAGGACAAGTATTCCGTTACTGATAAGGTTTAGCATAAATAAGATAAAGAAATAAATATGCTGGGATACGGTGGTTCTGAAATATAAAATAGGAATACTACCAATAAATAAAATCAGTAAAGAAACTGAAATCCAGAAGGGCAGATAATTATTAAGATCCAGTATTTTATCGGAATTAAAAGTCTGATATAAAAATAAAATAATGGAAAACATCAGTAAAAGGATATCCGTATACAGCATATTAAATGAAAAATGATGCAGGAGATCGTCCTCTATATAAAACATCACGATAATATTGATTACAAAAAGGATCAACAGGATCAACTGAATCTTTTTCAGAACTGGCCAATAAAGCAATTGAAAATAATACAGCAAATAGAGGAAAAATACAATCATTAAAAAGCCAATCACGAAAAATATTTCAGTAGAAAGGTTGGTGGATATAAAATAGAAATAACAAAAAATATCAATTACTGTAAATAATATGTACCCAACAATAAAAAATAAATTCTCTTTCCCTATTTTTCTGTATTTAATGACCATTAAAACCATCACTAAAATGGAGATGACCATGGTGATTTGCTTCCCGATTTCTATATTCCAGTTCATGACTTTATTTTTATGGCATATCTGCGGTGGAAACTTTAGGGGGAGGAGCGAGATTGGTCATATTCAGAACTTCCATTTCCTTTACATTTAAATTTTCATCTGTAGTTCTCATCATTCTTGACATATTTCCTGCGGAATCTCTTTTCAGATTCTTAGCAGTAGGAACTAAAAAGATGGTTTGATAGCCGGCATACTCTGGCTTGGCCATTTTGTTTTTAGGATGATTTACAGGATATTTTCCCATGTAAATTCGGATCCCTGGGTTCTTCAGATTCTGTTTTTTGGCAGTTTCCTTTACATATTTAAGATAGCCCTCAAGATCTTCTACAGAAAACCAGTACCAGCGGGAATCGGGATCTCCGTTTCGGTATTTGGTGAGAACGGCATTGTTGGTTACGGTGTATTCATCATAAAGGATCTTGCCTTCCTTGTAGCTGATCAGCTTCTTTTTATAGCTGTCACTTACAGGCTCTGTAGGCGGGTTGGAGCAGCGGGTGCAGCTTAACGTGCAAAAACTTAAAATAAGAACAGCCAGAAGCGGTCTTAGATTTTTGAATAGAAAAGGAGTGTTCATTTTTTATGGTTTTTAATTTTATAAAGCAAAATTAGGGAACTGCTTAACTCTACAAAAGGGGGAAAACACTGTTTTTACGCTTAATAAATTTACAACAATTTGTTTTGATTTTCAGCAAGATAAATCATTTTAGAACAATACTGATCCAGTGCGGTTTTCAGAAGATTATCTCTGAAACTGGAAAAGCGATACAGCTGCTTCTAAAAATATATTGAGGCGTTTTTACATAAAGAGACCTACAATTAATTCACAAATCGTTTATGTATTTTTAATAGTCTACTAATTTAGTAGGCTTATATGATTTATCTCATACGTTCACTTGATTGAGTTCGTGAATAATTAAATACTTTTGACACAGTTAAAAAAAGTTAAAATTTATTCTCATGAATAAAAATTCAGTTAATTCTTACTTATGCATCAATAAAGCTGGGATATTCACTCAGAATTGTTGTGGAAATGTATGCCTTTTACAACATCAATTTATCATTCGCAATATGTGTTTTGATGGTATGATGTGCGAGATGATGACCAAGGCGTAAGCTTCTAAAACACAGACATTGCTGTAGGAATTAAGGAGAAGTAATTTCAAAATTTCTTAAGACAGGTAATCTCCTGTCGGTTTCAAACATTTTCTATCTGACAATCTCCCTGAAAAGGGGAGAGGGGGATTCTTGTTCCCTGACCGGAAGGAAAAACAGGAAAGCATTCATTCAACTTTAAATCTAAAATTCATATAATGAGGAGAACACAATGTAAAATCGGTGCATTGGCCCTGATTCTGGTTGCAGAATTTGCCTTTGCACAGGAAAAGGACAGTATTTCGAAAGAACAGGCCATCAAGGAAGTGGTAGTAGTTGCTTTTGGAAAACAGAAAAAAGAGGAAATAACAGGATCGGTACAGTCACTGAAAACCAAAGATCTGGCCAATCTTCAAAATGGAAATATCCTTCAGGGACTTGGAGGGAAAGTAGCTGGAGTACAGGTGATATCATCCGGTCAGCCGGGATCACAGCCTGTCATCAGAATGAGGGGAATAGGTTCCATTAATGCATCGAGTGACCCACTCATTGTTCTTGATGGAATTCCTTACAACGGAAACCTGAACAGCATTCCGGGGTCGGATATCGAGAGCATTTCTTTTCTTGAAGATGCTTCGTCTAATGCTCTGTATGGCTCCAGAGGGGCAAACGGCGTGATTATCGTGAATACGAAAAGAGGTAAATCCAAAGGTCTCCACATCGAGGCAGATGTGAAAACCGGAGTGAATTTCAGATCGATTGAAGACTATTCGGTGTATACATCGCCACAGGATTATTATACTGCGTATTATAACCGTGCAAGAGTGGGTGAAGTGGCAAGATTAACGCAGCCGGGAGCGGTTTCTTCCGGAACAAGTCCTCATGATGTAGGCCTTGCAGCTTTAAATAAATTGGGGTATAATGCTTATAGTGTACCTTTTAGCCAACTGATAGGAAAGGATGGAGTCTTTAATCCGGATGCCAAATTATTATACCAGGACAACTGGAAAAAACTGATATTTAAGCCGGGATTAAGGAGAGAAGGCAGCATAGGAATTACGGCAAACAGCGATCAGGTAAAATCTTATACTTCATTAAATTACCTGGATGATAAGGGATATCTTATTGGATCAGGATTTGAAAGATTTGGGATAAGGTCCAATCTGGATTATACCATTACTTCCAAATTAAAATTGACCAGCAGTCTTTCCTATACATACAGCAAACAGGATTTTGGAGAAACAGGAGGCTTCTCGAATCCGTTTCAGTTTGCGAGAAATATAGCGCCTTTCTATCCTGTTTTTCTGAGAGATGACAATTACAATATTCTGTATGACAATACCGGGCAGGTATTATACGATTATGGAGACGGGCAGGGGCCCAACGGAGCTACAAGATCTTATGCCGTTTTTGAAAATCCTGTAGGAAACCTTCAGTATGATAAATCTCAGACAACCAATAATATAACGAATATTAATTTAGGACTGAACTATGAAATTATCAAAGGATTAGACTTCACCTACAATTTCGGAGGTTATCTGGAAAATACAAAAAATCTTCAGTTCGGAAACACATTGGGAGGAACTTCTTCATCGGTAGGAGGGAATATCAATATGGGGTCTGTTTTTAAATATACCTTAAACCATCAGCAATTGTTGACGTATCAGAAAAAATTCGATAAACACAGCTTCAATATTCTGGCGGGACATGAATTGAATAAAATAAAAAGTGACGGTTTTTCAGGAACCAAACAGCAACTCTTATTACCCAATTCGCTGTCTTTTGATAATGCGGTAAGAATCACCGATTTATCCGGAAATGGCTATGAATATGCTGTAGAAGGCTATTTTACGAGATTGCTCTATAATTATGACAGCAAATATTTCTTCAATGCCAATATCAGAAGAGACGGTTCTTCCGTATTTTCTCCGGAGAGCAGATGGGGTAATTTTTACGGTTTGGGCGTAGCCTGGAATGTGGCTAAAGAAGATTTCCTTAAAGATAATACAGTCATCAATTCATTAAGACTAAAAGCTTCGTATGGGCAGCAGGGAAATGATAATATTTTGCTGGACGGTTCTGCAAGGGATTATTATGCTTATCAGGATATCTACGGAATCAATAATTTTGGAGATGACAAACCAGTTCTGTCCCTTAAAAAACAGGGAAATAAAGATCTGAAATGGGAAACCTCTAAAAACCTCAATGCCGGATTTGAAATTTCCCTTCTAAAAAACAGAATTAATCTGAATGCAGATTATTTTGAGAGAAAAGTTTCAGATATGATCTATGCGCTTCCTTTGCCTCCATCCAACGCAGGTTCGTTTATAAAATACGGAAACATTGGAGATATGATCAACAAAGGAGTTCAGGCCAATCTGAATCTGGAAATTCTCCGTTCAGAGCAGCTCCAGTGGAATGTATACGGAAATGCGACTCATTACAAAAATAAAATCACCAAACTGCCTGCCGAGCAGCGAAATACAGGTCTTGTAAGCGGTCTGTTTATTCTGTCAGAAGGTGGTGACAGATATACTTACTATCTGAAAGAATTTGCAGGTGTAAATCCTGGAAACGGGGATGCACAATGGTATAAAACAATATTTAACCCAGCGACACAAAGAGAGGAAAGAACGATTACCAATAATTATAAAGAGGCTACTGATTATAACACTGGAAAATCAGCGATTCCTAAAGTATATGGTGGTTTCGGGACAGATTTTACGTATAAAGGGATCAGTCTGGCGGTTAATTTTGCCTACCAGTTCGGAGGCTACGGCTATGATGACATCTATAGATCTTTATTCCATTCAGATACCTATGCTTCCAATTATTCAACGGATTTGAGCAAAACCTGGACACCGGAAAACCCGAATGCAGCCCTGCCAAGAGTAGATCTGACCTCAACCAATCAGAACGGGAATTCTACGCTGTATCTTATTAAATCGGACTACGTCAGTCTTCAGGATGTTACTTTATCGTATCAGCTGCCGGAGAGTTTTGCACAACAGGCTGGTCTATCAGGCCTGAAAGTATATGTCACAGGAAACAATCTTTATTTATGGTCTAAAAGAAAAGGATATGATCCGAGAGCGTCCTTAACCGGAGTATCAGATGCATACCGATATTCATTGCTGTCAAGCGTTTCTTTAGGCTTCAAATTAAACTTTTAAAAAACAGATGAAAACAATAAAATATTTTATAGCAGCTTTATCCATCAGCGTGATCACAAACAGCTGTGCCAATGATCTAAATACACTTCCGGAAGGCGATATTTCCGGTGAACAGTTAAGTACCGACCAGTCCAAACCCGAAAAAATACTGGGCGGAATCTATCTGGATCTCCGCAGTAACGGGGCCGGAGGTTCTACAGCACATTCTGACTTTGGAATTATGGCCATCAAAGGAGGATCAGATCTGATGTCCAATGATGTGATACAGGCCACCAATCAGCATCTGGGAATGTTCTATAATTATGAAGCGACCAATGCGAGTAATTCTGCATCTGAATTTGTGTGGACCACTTTTTATGCAAGGATATTTGTGATCAATAAACTCCTTGATGATTTAAAAAGCGACACCAAAAACAATAATGCAGCCATCAAAGGACAGTTGCTTGCCCTGAGAGCATATTCTTATTTTTATCTGGTTCGTTTTTATGCTAAAAGCTACAAAGACAATCAGTCAGCTCCGGGTCTTCCGTTGGTACTGACGAGCAGTAACCAAAGTCTGGGCCTTGCAAGGTCGTCGGTTTCAGATGTTTATATTCAGATTAAAAGAGATATTGAAGAATCTATTGTTCTTTTGGATACGTATGCACGTCCGTCCAGAGCTCAGATCGATCAAAGAACAGCGAAAGCCATTGCTTCTGAAATATATCTGGAAACGGGAGATTATACCAGAGCCGGAAAATACGCCAATGAAAGCAAACAGGGAATCGCACTGATGACGGAAAATGATTATACCACAACCGGATTCTCAAATATCAATAATCCTGAGGTTTTATGGGGTTTTCATAACACGGTATCTACCATGAGTATTGGAAACTATTATGCTTCTTTCTTCTCTATGTTTGATAATACCAACGAAGGCTACGCCGGTGCAGCAAAAATTTACAAGCTGATTGACAAACGTCTTTATGATGCGATACCCAACACCGATTACCGTAAAAAGGTATTCAATGGAAGCCAGAGCGCTGCCTATACCTTTAATACAAAAACGAAAAACTATCCTGCTTATGTGAACTGGAAATTTAAAGATCCTACGCTTTTTGAAGGAGATTATATCTACATCAGAGCGTCCTCACTTTATTATACAGAAGCTGAAGCGTTGGCGAGACAGGGAAAAGAAGCCGAAGCCCGACAGGTTTTATATGAAATCACTTCGAAAAGAAACAGTGCTTACACCTTATCCGTCAAAACAGGAAACGAGTTGATTAATGAAATTATTCTCCAAAAAAGAATTGAGCTTTGGGGCGAAGGATACGCCTGGTTTGATATGAAAAGACTGGGAACTCCTTTGGAAAGAATATACACGGGAACCAATCATACGTTCGGAAGGTTGAACCTTTCACCGGATAAATTCATATTCCAGATTCCGAACAAAGAGATCAATAACAATCCGCAGATTATACAGAATTGATAAGACAGATCTCAGATTTGTTTTAAAATGGATGGTGATTAAAAACATAAAAACCGGAGTCATTATAGGCTCCGGTTTTTTAGATATCTTATTCTGAAACTTATCTTTTAATTCTTAAAAAACAAATTCAAAGTAGCCTTTGCATTAAGTACCGCCACCACCTTTGGAGACCAGGTGTTTAGCAAGATACAAACCGTAGTTTTTTGTTTGGGGAAGTAATAGGCCCTTCCGCCAAATCCAAAGACATGTCCATCATGTCCCAAAGCGACTCCCTGATCAGTTTCCAGCTTCATCAGGCCAAGGCCATACTGTTTATTATACTTCAGATCAGGCTCCAGGCGAGTGGGATCATTATCAACGAAAGTTTCCAGCTGTTGCATGGACGCAGGAGAAAGAAGCTTTTCGGTTATTAAAGCTTCTACAAATCTTGTGACATCAGAGGCTGTAGAGATCATTCCGCCATCTAAAGCATCCTGGCCTCCAATTCCGTTATTGTCTATTTGAGTGACGTCATTCAGACTGTTTCCTGCCGGATCTTCCGTATAGTAAGAGCGGGTGAGTTTTTCAGGAAGTAGAGTACTGGCAGAGGTGTCAAGCAAACCCAGTGGATTGATAATCTTCTGCTTCACGACCTCGTAAGAAGATTTTCCCGTAACCTTCGTGATAATTAAAGAGAGCAGAAGATAATTGGAGTTGCTGTAATATCCGCTTCCAATAGGGTCATCTGCCGGTTTATCGTAAATAAGACTAAGCGTTTGTGCTGCCGAATAATTCGCGATACTGCCATCAAAAACACCGGCTGAAATATCCTGCAGATAATTTCGGATACCTGATCTGTGATTGAGACATTGCTCGATGGTCACTTCATTGGCATTTGCAATATGGTCTGTGATACTTTTGGGAAGGTATTTATTAATTTTATCCTTAATGTTGAGAAGACCTTCCTCCTGTAATTTCAGAATTGTGGTCGCTGCAAACATCTTGGTCATACTCCCGATCCGTAGTTTCCTGTCGGGGCTCATGGCGATATTTTTCTCCCGGTCGGCCTTTCCTCCGGTCCCTGACCAGGTTCCTTCAGGTGAAATGACAGCGATGCTTACCCCTACAGCTCCGGCAGCCATAAACTGATCTACAATCTTCTGATACTGGTCGGAATTAGAGGGAGTTGTAACAGATGGGACGGATGTATTTTCGTCTTCACAGGAATTGGTTAAAGTAAAAACGGCTATTGCCGCGGCGATAAACCTTAGTTTTTTCATAAGAAATTTTAATATTTTTTAAATGGATGTTTAAATTTAAAGGCAAAATATTAATGATTAAAATGAGGATATGAACATGGTCGCTCAGTTTTTTATCTCGTTTTAAAGCTTTCTTATATAGGATTATTTTACGCTAATGTATTAAGAAAAACCGAACGCTGATCCATTGTTATTTTAATAAATTTTTAATTCTGTAAGAAGAGACTGGTCGGTTTATATTGTATAGCTTTCTCAAAAGAATTTCTCCAGGTGTAATGATTCTGTTCACTAAAAACAGCTAACCCTATTTTTCCTACACTTAATTAAAATCAATATACACTTAATAAGTCCTGATTGTGGGATTTTACAGCAAGAAGTAATTTCAGACAAAGAATATGTATATGAAACCAATTTTCAAAAAGCAGTATATAGTGATACTGTGTTCACTGTTTTTTCTCTGGAGTTGTGAAGATGAGCTTCAGCAAAATAAGAAAGCAGACAATGAGTTATTATTAAAAAAGACCTCATCAAAGGTCTCATTACCCTGTTCCGCACCGTCCATCTACAATGGAATGCTGGAATTTACCGATGAGAAACAATTCTATTGTTACTACGATTACCTGACAGATGTAGCGTCTACACCCAATGATGAAATGAGTGAAAATGATTTTTTAATGGAAGTAGAACAGGTTATGGGTCTGAATTCCCTGAGAGCAGATGCTTTTGCAAAATTTGAACAGAAAAATGCGATCGGCTGGAGTTCCTATCAGGAAATTCCCGAAGAACACTGGATCACTTCCAATATCCTCCGCTCTATTTTAAATGTAAACAGAGAAGTAAAAGTGGGGAATTATGTGTTAAAGTATATCAATCCTGAATTTATAGTTTCCGTAAAGGCAGATCATCCTGAAGTGCTGAAAAAAGTAGAAGCATTGGGAGATAATCCTTCATTGGAACAGCTATTAGAGCTCGATCTGGCCAGGGAAATTATATCAGTTTCTTCTGCTAAAAATGTACAAAGGGAGTTTGGAACCGTTGATTTTGCGAATGCCAAAGGGATAAGAGGAACACCTATTCCTGTTCAGATTTTCAGATTAAGCGGTACAGTTTATGAAAATTTCACTTGCGGAAGTCCTGGGAAAGTAAGATTTGAAGGATTTACATTAAGCCGTCTGTCGGTTTCCCAACAGGCCAGATACAGAATTGAATTTAATGATGGGACCAATGCTGCCGCGGAATTTATGCTTTTTCCTAATCAGTACATTTTACCGGTTGTAGAACACGTTTATCCAGCTACAAATACCACTTATCATCCTACAGTGAAAGTAAAGTCAATCAGTCCATACAGTAATGCAAGCGCATGGAATGTGGTTCAGACCTATAATGTTTATGTGAGGTCGATGGATCAATCATGTTCAATGGCAACAAAGGGAGGATTACAGGATATGGTGATTAACTCATCGAATGTATTGAGAGGAAAAATAGATTATTACAACTGGCATCCTTTTCCTATTGGTGGAAACAGATCATCCCTGGCTGGCTGGACAGAATTACATCACATTGACGGTAATGGCAACTGGAACAGAAGAAAAGATAAAAGCACCACCCTTTGTGTCAAATTTGTACAGGGTACGCTGTATCAGGGACAATTCAATTCTTCGTTCAGTTCCAGTTTTTGTTTAGATCCTATTTATCTGCCGAATGAGTACGAATGCAGATCAAATACCAATCAGAAAAGAGTAGAAAGGCATATGGGAATGTATAATACCAATACCTACGCAACAGCAGCATTGTCTTCCTTCACGGTACAGCATGAAGTAGGAACATCGGATGGGGTAAACGGGAGTTTCAAGCAAACGATATACGGCTGTCCGTAATCTGACCTGTTTTAATTTTTAATATAAGACCCGGCAATTGTCGGGTCTTTTTCAGTAAGATAGGTGCAAAATAAAATATTCTTTTTATATTAATTCAAAATTTCTTCAAAATTGAGTATTTAGATTTGCACCATGAAGTTACTGATCATAGAAGACGAAACCGAGCTGGCGAAAAGCATCTCCGAATACCTTTCGGAAGAAAACTATTTGTGCGAATTTGCAGCCACATTCAGTGAGGCGATGCGTAAAATTGAAGCTTTTCATTATGACTGTATTCTGCTGGATATCACGCTGCCGGATGGCAACGGGCTTACTATTTTAGAAGAACTTAAAAAGCAGAACAAGCAGGACGGTGTGATCATTATCTCCGCTAAAAATGCTTTGGACGACAAAATAAAAGGGCTGCAGCTGGGAGCCGATGATTATCTCACCAAACCTTTTCATCTTTCAGAACTGATGGCCAGGATTTATTCTATCATCCGCAGGAAGCAGTTCAGCAACTCCAATATTATCAAGCAGAATGAATTGCAGATTGATCTGCTCGCAAAAACAGTTTCCGTGAATGATCAGACCATCATCCTCACCAAAAAAGAATTTGATTTACTCATTTATTTTATTGGAAACAAAAACAGAGTGATTTCTAAAAGTACTTTAGCAGAGCATCTTTCGGGAGATTTTGCAGATATGCTGGACAATCATGATTTTGTATATGCCCATGTGAAAAATCTGAAGAAGAAATTATATGACGCCGGCTGCGATCATTATCTGAAAACAGTGTACGGAACGGGATATAAATGGGAAAGTAATTAAATAACGGACCTATGAAACCATTATTAAGCAAAATCACAAAACCTTTCCTGATCTATGTACTTTGTGTACTGGTCATCAGTATTCCTGTATATTATCTGGTGGTGGATACCATCTGGAAAGCGGAACTGGATGAGCACAATAAGATTATCGCTGAGAAAACGGCCTACGAACTCAACCGATTAAAACTGACAGATCAGAAACTGGCCGAAAGTATAAAACTCTGGAACAGCATCCAACCCGGAACGGATATTCAGGATATAAAAAAAGGCGACTTGTTAAAAGACAGTATTTATACTTTTGAAAAACAGAAATCCTATACCAAAGAACCTAATATTGACCGTTTCAGAACACTTTCAACCATTATTTACGTTAATAACAAACCATTCCGTTTTACCGTTGAAACCAATATCGAAGAATCTCAGGAAACCATTGTGGTTATTGCCATAACGACCGTTTTCTTCTTTATCATGATTGTTTTAGGGCTTTTGTTCATCAACAGAAAACTTTCGGATTCGGTATGGAAGCCATTCAGGGATACTTTGGAGAAATTAAAGAAATTTAATCTGAACAGTCAGACTAAAATTGAATTTGACCCAACCGATACTGCTGAGTTTGAAGAATTAAATCAGTCGTTGAGCAAATTGATCGAGCACAATATTTCGGTGTACAAAACCCAGAAAGAATTTACAGAAAACGCGTCCCACGAATTACAGACGCCTTTAGCCATTCTAAAAAATAAATTAGATATTTTATTGCAAAGTGAAGATCTCACAGAAAAACAATACCGGATTGCTGAGGAAATGAATAAGGCTTTAACGAGAAGTTCCCGGATCAACAAAAATCTTTTACTCCTTGCCAAGATAGAAAACAACCAGTTTGATAATTCGGAGGAGATTCGGTTTGACGTTATCTTAGAACAAAGTATGGAGGCGGTAGAGGAACACTTTGAACAGAAAAATATTTCGGTTGAGGAATACAATTCATCACAGGTGCAGGTGAATGGAAACAGCAGCCTGATTGAAATCCTGATCAATAATTTACTGCTAAATGCCATTCGTCATACGCCGGTTCATGGTTCAATCTCAATGAAACTGACCCATTCAGTTTTTGAAGTGGCCAATTCCGGGACAGAACCACTGAATGGCGATCTTTTGTTTAAAAGATTTTCCAAACTATCTTCAGAAAGTGGCGGAAGCGGCCTGGGGTTGGCTATTATCAAAGAGATTTGCACATTCCACGGATGGAAAGTGTCCTACAGATTTGAAAATAATCACCATATTTTTTCTGTGTCCCTCTAAAATTCTAAATTTCTTCTAAATCGGGTTGGAATTTTGTGTCATTAATTAATCTTAAAGACACCTACTCATGCAAAAAAGGAGTTTAATTTTTTCACTGTTTATTTCACTGCTGTTTATTAATTTTTCGTTTGCACAGATATCTTCTGTCACCATTTCAGGTATCGTTAAGGATAAAACCAACAAATCGGCTTTGGCCTATGTGAATATATTGGCAAAAACTGAAAAAGACACCGCATTTGTGGCGGGAACGATCACTAATGAAGAGGGCAGATTTTCACTGGCCAATATAAAACCGGGAAATTACAAACTGGAAATTTCTCTTTCCGGATATCATACACAGGCTCAGCCTCTTTTCATCGGAAGCCTTTCTGAGTTTCTGGAAATTCCGCCCATTGAACTGGATCAGAATCAGGGAGTAACGGAAACGAAAATTGAAGAAGTGGTGGTATCAGCTTCGAAAAAGAACGAAATAAGCAGCCAACTTGATAAAAAGACCTATTCCGTTGCAGATAATATCAGCCAGAGCGGAGGATCTGTTTTGCAAAGCATGCAGAATTTACCGGGAATTACCGTTCAGGACGGGAAAGTACAGCTGCGCGGAAATGATAAGGTCACGGTTTTAATAGATGGTAAACAAACCGCACTGACGGGTTTTGGAAGTCAGACAGAACTGGATAACATTCCATCCTCGGCCATTGATAAAATAGAAATCATCAACAATCCGTCTTCAAAGTACGATGCGAACGGTAATGCGGGGATCATTAACATTATCATGAAGAAAAACAAGCAGAACGGCTGGAATGGAAAAGTAGGATTTACCGCCGGACTAGGCTCGCTTTGGGAAAGAAAGCAGAATCTGCCAACCATAAGAACGCAATATACTTTAACACCGAAAATCAATCCATCGGTTTCCCTTAACTACAGAAAAGATAAGGTCAATGTCTTTTTGCAGGCAGATAATTTATATACGCAGACTCTTAATAAAAATGAATTTGTAACCAGAACTTATGATGATGGAACGGTCATTAATTCACAGTTAAAAAGAAACCGGAACACGAATTATCTCACCACCAAAGCAGGAATAGACTGGAATATTGACGCTCAAAATACATTGACGGTTTCCGGACTTTACGGAAGTGAAAAGATTATAGACCGTGGTGATCAGCCTTTTTTCAATAGAGATTATTCCCAACGTCTACGCTTTTGGCAGTTTCTGGAAGATGAATTGAAAACGACCGTGATGGCTACGGCAGCCTATCAGCATAAATTTAAAGAAGCAGGACATTTGTTAAACGTAGGATTCAATTATACATTCCACAGGGAAGATGAAAAATACTTTTATGACAATTATCTGCCGGCTTCTACAGGAACGGATGCTTTTAAACTTTTATCCGATGAACAGGTGTATGATTTCAATGTAGATTACGTAAAACCTTTGAAATACGGGCGCATCGAGGCAGGAGTCAAACTTAGGAGCAGAAGTATTCCTACCGATATGAATTTTATACCGGGAACCAACTCCGTTCTGGATGTCAATGCAGGAGGAAAAGCAACTTATAAAGAATTAATTCCGGCCGTTTATGGAAATTATATTTTCGAAAATGAAAAATGGGAAGCAGAACTTGGGGTACGACTTGAATATGTAAAAGTTCAGTATGATGTCAATCCCAACCATCCTACTTACAAAAGCGACAGTTATAATTATACACAGCCGTTTCCCAATTTGAGATTAGCCTATAAGCTTAATGGTCATAATAAACTGTCCATATTTTATAACAGAAGAGTAGACCGCCCTAACGAAGTAGATATCAGGATTTTTCCGAAATATGATGACGCCGAAATTATTAAAGTAGGAAACCCTGGTCTTAGGCCTCAGTTTACCAACTCAATAGAGATGGGACATAAATACAATTGGGATAATGGGTATCTGTACTCAGCTTTATACCATCGTTTTGCAGATGGAACGATTACCAGGATTTCCAGTACGGCACCACAAAGTAATTTAATCTATGCTGTATTTCAGAATGCAGGAAAAAGCTACAATTCAGGTTTGGAAATGATCTGGAATCAGAAAGTATCGAAGGTGTATTCATTCAATGTCAATGGAAATCTGTACCGTAATCAGATCAATGCTTTTTCGGTGGAAAATCTCTATCCGCAGCCTGTTGTTTTCTCAGCGGGCAGACAAACGGCGGTTTCCGGAAACTTAAAATTCAACAATACATTCAAATTTTCTAAAGGATTTGATGCCCAGCTTACTGCTGTTTATTTAGCTCCGGATATTATTCCGCAGGGGAAGATAAAGTCAAGATTTTCAATAGATATGGGGGTGAAAAAATCTATTCAGAATGGGAAAGGAGAATTATTCCTGAACGCATCGGATCTTTTGAATACAATGGTGATTAAGAAACAGATTCAGGGCTCAGGATTTAAGTACACAAGCGATGATTATTACGAAACACAGGTCGTAAGACTAGGGTACAGCTATAAATTTTAATAACCAACTAATACTACGATCAAAATGTCAATTGTTCATCAGAAAATAACGGTCTGCTGTATTGTTTTATTGTCAGCATATGGCAGACTCGCCGCCCAAAATGATTCGGTTCAGGTGCAGAAACCTCAGCAGGACAGTGCGGTTACACTGAATAATCAAAAGCCTGTTTTAAACTATAAAAGCTTGATCATCCCAGCCGCTTTTATCAGTTATGGAGTGGCCAGCTTAACGGTAAAAGATCTGAAGCAGCTCAACTTTTCTACCAGGGACGAAATCAATGAGCACAAACCGGATCATATCAGGTTGGATAATTATACACAATATGCACCGGCAGTTCTGGTCTATGGCTTAAATGCAGCAGGAATTAAAGGGAAACATAATTTCAGGGACCGGACCATTATTTATGCGACATCCCAGATCATATCAGCAGCCATTACACTTCCTTTGAAGCATATTGTGAAAGAAGAAAGACCCGATCAGTCTAATAATCTTTCCTTTCCGTCAGGGCACACGGCGGCCGCTTTTTCTTCCGCTCAGTTTATGTTCCGGGAGTATAAAGACACCAATTTCTGGCTGAGTTTATCCGGATATCCTATTGCTGTTTTTACAGGAGCCTACCGGATGCTGAATGATAAACACTGGGTAGGAGATGTAGTTGCAGGGGCTGGATTTGGGATTCTTTCCACAGAACTTGCCTACTGGCTTTTTCCTAAAATCAATACCCTGTTAAAAGGTAAAAACAAAAATACGGCGACCATGATCATGCCTTTCTATCAGGATAAAAGCATAGGAATAGGAATTGTCAAAACTTTTTAAGATCAAACCAAATAAAGGCCCGGCAATTGCCGGGCCTTACTAACAAGATTAAGTGTAAAATTTAGCCCGTTAAGGCAAAAGGATAATTCAAATATTTTCAGATTTCTATTGAACTTAATCTATGTTTGGGGATTGATAGTATGAGGCATTTATTATTTGATATTTTTTGATGAGGTGAAAATTTTTCATCTTTCAAATTCAATATGGCAAAATTAGGATGAGAAGACTCTCTTCTTTA
Source organism: Chryseobacterium sp. OV279 (assembly GCF_900128945.1). Taxonomy (GTDB): domain Bacteria; phylum Bacteroidota; class Bacteroidia; order Flavobacteriales; family Weeksellaceae; genus Chryseobacterium. The sequence continues at coordinate 288,219 of NZ_FQUD01000004.1, forward strand.
TAAAAAAGAGGGTGATGTGACTGAATAAGGTGATGAAATGTATTTTTTTGATGATGAAACGTTGAGGTACATTCCAAACGGCTTATGGTACGTTTCATCTGCTGTTTTCGCGGGCTCGTTCAAAATAGAAAGATTTCCTATCAAATCAATTTTTATATTTACACTTACAAAGTCCCGAATATGAACAGGATTGGCAAGATCAGAAAAAAAATAACCCGAAACAGGAAAATTATCTCCACCGCAAAAAGAAGGCTGGTGATTTGGCTGGTGGCTATTATTACCTTCTATATTTTTTCCTACCTGATTGACCCGTTTGATCCTGCATGGATGGATTATCTCAATGGTCCGTGGCAGCTTATGGTAGAAGATTTCTTGTGGGTAATTCTTTTCTCCATCCTTCTGTCAGAGGTGAGTATATTCATCGACAGGACGCTTAATAAACTTCTTCCCTGGAGCAACAGAACAGTGAAAAGACTTCTCATCCAGTGTGTTATCCAGATTGTAGGGAGTGTACTCATCATCATCATCGTCAATTTTATCATAGAAAGTACCACAGAAAACCTCTCCAAACTTGATTACCGTAAGGAATTCACACTTTTAGGTCAGTGGGTCGCGACGAATATCATGATATCATTGATTATCAGTGCTTTTAATACCGTTGATTATCTGCTCGAAAACTGGAAAAAAACCGCAGAAGAAGCTGCCCAGCATAAACTCAGAGCTTCAAAACATAAACAGGCCGCAATGGCTGCAGAGCTTCAGGCCCTTAAACTACAGATAGATCCCCATTTTATCTTTAATAATCTCAGTGTGCTTTCTGAACTCATTCTGGAAGATCAGCAGCTGGGCTATGAATATTCAGAGAAATTTGCAAGAGTCTACCGCTATCTTCTCGTCAATTCCAGGAAAGATGTCATTGTTGTAGAAGAAGAATTGAAGTTTCTGGAATCCTATATTTTTCTGATTGAAAAGAGAATCGGAGACGGCGTTATATTTAAGATTGATGTCCGCGAAGAACACCGGAAAATGCATACCGTTCCGCTGTCTCTTCAGCTGTTGGTTGAAAATGCCATTAAACATAATCAAACCTCAAAAACAAATCCGCTGGAAATAGAAGTCTATACGCTTCCGACCGGAGAACTGGTCGTTGCGAATACCTTTCTGCCCCTGATCAATAAACCGGATTCTTCCGGTGTCGGGCTTAGAAATATCAAAGCCAGATATGAGATTTTAGGCTACGGAAAGCCGGAAATAGAAAAGACAGAAAACAAATTCATTGTAAAACTTCCCCTGATATGAAGATTACTAAGATTTTAATCATCGAAGATGAAAAATTGAATGCAGACCGATTGAAAAGGCTTCTTTTAAAACTGAGGCCTCACGTGGAAATCATGTCGGTAGAAGAATCCATTACCTCAGCAGTGGAATGGCTGAATCATCATTCGGCTCCCGATATGATCATGATGGATGTGCGTTTGGCAGACGGTCTTAGCTTTGAGATCTTTAATAAATTTGACATCCGCAGCCCGGTGATTTTTACAACAGCTTATGACGAATACGCCGTACAGGCTTTTAAATACAACAGCATAGATTATCTTCTTAAACCCATAGACGAAGATGAGCTGGAATCCGCATTGAGGCGTTATGAAACCTTTATAGAAACCGTTCCGTTCGTAGGAACAGCGATTGAGGGGCTATTGAATTATATCCAACCCAAAGACTACAGAAAACGTTTCCTTCTTGCCCACCGCGACGGATATAAAACCGTTTTGGCTGAAGATATCCTCTATTTTTATACAGAACTCGGAATCAGCAAAGCCGTATTGAATACCGGTGCCATAGAAAATGTTCCTCAAACTCTCGAAGAACTCGAAAGACAGCTTGATCCGAAATTCTTTTTCCGGGCAAACAGGCAGTTCATTATTCACATAGACTCGGTAAAGCAGGTGCTGAACCACTTCAACGGAAAACTAAAACTGGAACTCCGAAAACAGCAATCTGACATGGAAATCATTGTCAGCAGAGAAAAAGCCTCTGTCTTCAAGTCCTGGATGGATTATTAAAATCAGGTACGGGATACGAGGTGCAGGTTTGAGCGTCGGAGCGTTTTAGCGTTTTAGAGTTTCGGGAAGTGATGAGGTATAAATAATGAGTTATGAATCATGTAACGTGGGTTTTGGATTTGTCTGAAATCTTACATCTGGTAGCTGCTCAGAAATTCACCATTCACTTGCGAAGCAAAATTGACCATTCACTTTCCTCAATCTCTGCCTCAACCTCAACCTCAACCTCAAAATCTCATATCTGACATCTGCAATCTCTCGTGAGAGATTTTTTCATTTTCCTCAGCCTACGTTTCACCTGCGATTAATTACGTTTCACCGGATTTCTTCATCCGTATCCTTATTCTGTGCGCTTATTTTGCAAGTGTAAAATTTAAAAAAAAGATCATTATGAATTATAAAAAAGGATATTGGGTGCTGTCGTTAGCCGCTGTTGTGGGGCTTAGCTCCTGCGGTTCAGGAAACGGTCAGGAAACAGCTCAGCAGATGACGGCGGTACCTACAGATTTTATTCAGTTGAAATCCGGTGATGCAGATGTTTCCGCGGGATATCCGGGAAGTATTGAAGGGCAGGATAATGTAGATATTAAAGCTCAGGTCACAGGATATCTGGAAGCCGTTTATGTTAAAGAAGGACAGTATGTGAATAAAGGTCAAACCCTGTTCAGAATCAACCCTTCTGTTTATAATGAGCAGGTGAATAGTAATGAAGCTGCTTTGAAAGCCGCTATAGCCGCTCAGGAAACGGCAAGACTGGAAGTGGAAAAGCTAAAGCCTTTGGTAGAAGGAAAAGTTGTTTCCGATATGCAGCTCAAAACCGCTCAGGCCAATTATAATGCAGCAGCGGCACAGGCAGCACAGGCGAGATCTTCATTAGGTTCATCACGAATCAATGCCAATTTCACCTACATCAAAGCACCGGTAAGCGGTTATATCGGAAGAATCCCAAACAGGGTAGGAAACCTCATCAGTCCGTCGGATGCCGCACCATTGACATCACTTTCGAATATCAATACGGTCAATGTCTACTTCTCAATGAATGAAGCAGATTTTATAACCTACAGCCGAAAAGCATCATCAGGAGAACAGACCGAAAATGTAGAACTGATCCTTGCTGATGGCTCAAAATATCCCTACAAAGGAAAAGTGGAGAATGCCAGTGGGAATTTTGATAAAAACACGGGGAGCATTCAGATGAAAGCCGTTTTCCAGAATCCGGATAAATTATTGAGAGCAGGAGGAACTGCAAGAGTTTTATTACATCAGTCTCTGGACGGAATTGTTAAGCTTCCCAAAACGGCAGTCAAAGATATTCAGGATAAATTCTTCGTATACAAACTGGAAGGGAAGGATAAAGTAAAAATGTCCCCGATTGAAATTTCAGGAAGCACATCTCAGGATTATTTCGTGAAAAACGGAGTGAAAGCCGGTGATAAAATCGCAGTGAACAGGATTGACGTGCTTACAGACGGAGCGCTGGTGTCAGCGGATGTGAAATAATAGATAATCATTCATTCTTAGAAAATTTAAACATGTTAAAAAAGATAATAGACCGTCCGGTACTGGCAACGGTAATATCTCTGATCATTGTCATATTGGGGATCATAGGACTGAGCCAGTTGGCGGTGACCAGATTCCCGGATATTTCGCCGCCCACCATTACCGTGATGGGTTCTTATCCGGGCGGAAACAGTGAAACCGTAATACGTTCTGTGGTAACGCCTCTGGAAGAGCAGATCAACGGAGTGGAAGATATGGAATACATGAAATCTACTGCCAGTAACGACGGAAGCTTCTCCATTTCTATCATATTCAAACAGGGCGTTAATGCAGATCAGGCCGCTGTCAACGTACAAAACAGGGTTCAGCAGGCCACTCCGATACTTCCTCAGGAAGTGGTAAGGATGGGACTGACAACTTCCAAACAGCAGAACAGCATGGTGATGCTTTTCAATATTTATACCGATGATAACAGCAAATATGACGAAACATTTCTGCAGAATTATGCCAATATCAACCTGATTCCGCAGGTCAAAAGAGTAAAAGGAGTAGGACAGGCACAGGTATTCGGAATTAAAGATTACTCCATGAGAATCTGGCTGAATCCTCAAAAAATGGCCTCGTATGGCCTTGAGCCGGCTGATGTCTCCAATGCTATTGCAGATCACAGTTTAGAATCTGCCCCGGGAAAATTGGGCGAGGAATCTGATGCAGCACTGGAATACGTGATCCGCTATAAAGGAAAAAAGAACAAACCGGAACAGTATGAAAATATTATCGTTAAAAACGACGGAACCAAGGTGATACGCCTGAAAGATGTCGCCCGCGTAGAATTCGGGTCGCTTTCTTATAGTGGAGATAACCTTTCCAACGGGAAAAATGCTGTGACGGTGGCGATTATGCAGACGACAGGTTCTAATGCCAACGCCATTGAAGTAGGAATCGACAAATCCATAGAACAGCTTTCAAAATCGTTTCCTCCCGGGATAAAATATTCCAAGGTGATGAGTACAAAAGAAAGACTGGATGAAGCCACCGGACAGGTGAAATCTACTTTGATCGAAGCATTTATTCTCGTGTTTATTGTGGTATTTCTCTTTCTGCAGGACTTCAGATCTACTATTATTCCGGCAATAGCAGTTCCCGTTGCCATTATAGGAACCTTCTTTTTCCTTTTGGTATTAGGGTTTACGATCAATGTACTGACGCTTTTCGCTTTGGTACTGGCCATCGGTATCGTGGTGGATGATGCTATTGTCGTCGTAGAAGCCGTTCACTCCAATATGGAAGGAACAGATCTTTCAGGAAAAGAAGCGACTCATAAAGCCATGAGTGAAATTACAGGAGCGGTTATTTCCATTACTCTGGTGATGTCTGCCGTATTTATTCCCATCGGGTTTATGTCCGGATCAGCGGGAATGTTCTATAAGCAGTTTGCCTATACATTGGCCATTGCCATCATTATTTCAGCAGTGAATGCCTTGACTTTAACGCCTGCTTTGTGTGCTGTATTCATTAAAAACAATCATTCAGAAGGCGGAGAACATCCGAAGGGATTTGGGAAAAGATTTGCAGTAGCTTTCAATGCCGGTTTTAATAATATGACCGACCGATATGTAAACGGTGTAAGATTTCTGATCGGACGCAAATGGATAGCAGGAGGTTTGGTTGTTGGTGTAATCGGTGTGGCAGCATGGCTGATGACCAGTACTCCAAAAAGTTTCGTTCCGATGGAAGATGACGGGCTTTTCATGTACACCTTAAGCATGCCGCCGGGAACAGGTTTGACCAAAACGACTGAAACAGCAGCCAAGATCAATGCTATCCTGAAAAATGTAGAGGGAATTCATGAAAATACATCCATCACAGGATACAATTTATTAAGTAACAGTGCTGGTCCGGCCTATGCGATGGGATTTGTGAAACTTAAACCTAAAAAAGAAAGAGGAAAAGTCCAGGATATTGATGAAATCTTAAACGGAGTCAATGAAAAGCTGGCTTCCATTAAAGAAGGAAGTGTAATGACTTTCAGAATGCCACCCGTAGAAGGATACGGGATGACCAATGATGCAGAAATTGTGCTTCAGGACCGAATGGGAAGAGATCCTCAGGCACTGAAAGCAAAAGCTGATGAGGTTATCGGACAGCTGATGAAAGTGCCGGAAGTAGGGTTTGCGTATACCATGTTCAGGGCAGATTATCCGCAGATGGAACTTGAAGTGGATGAAGATAAAGCCAAACAGTTGGGAGTAAGTATTTCTAATCTTTTGGGAACTGTTCAGACGTACTTTTCAGGAGATCAGTCTCAGAATTTTTCAAGATTTGGGAAGTTTTACAGAGTTAATATCAAGGCGGATGGAATGTTCAGAATGGATGAACAGGCTTTCAACGATATTTTCGTGAAAAATAATCAGGGGCAAATGGTTCCGGCCAATACCATGATCACCTTACATAAAGTCTACGGACCTGAATCCACTCAGCGATATAATCTTTATAATTCATTGAACATCAATGTATCCCCAAAACCAGGTGTAAGTAACGGAGAATTGATGGGAAAACTGGAAAAAACACTGGATAAACTTCCTTCCGATTACAGCTACGAATGGACCGGATTAAGTCTGGAAGAAAAATCAGCCGGAAATCAAACCATTGCCATATTTGGACTGTGTCTGCTCTTTGTGTATCTGCTTCTTGCGGCACAATATGAGAGCTACATCCTTCCTCTGGCGGTAATGCTTTCCATTCCTACGGGAGTTGTAGGAGCGTTTCTGGGAATAAAGGCCATCGGACTGGATAATAATATCTACGTGCAGGTCGGATTGATCATGCTGATCGGACTTCTGGCTAAAAATGCCATTCTTATCGTGGAATTTGCGGTTCAGAGAAGAAAATCCGGGCTGTCTATTCTGGAATCTGCACTAGACGGAGCAAAAGCAAGACTTCGGCCTATCATCATGACTTCCCTGGCATTTATTGTAGGAATGATCCCACTGATGATTTCTTCAGGAGGAATGGCTTCAGGAAACAGATCCATCAGTACAAGTGCGGCGATGGGAATGCTGAGCGGTGTGGTACTGGGCGTTTTTGTCATTCCAGTATTGTATATGTTTTTTCAATATCTGGATGAGAAGTTTTCATCAAAGAAATATAATGAGAAACTGGAAAATCAACCATCAAATGAAACTATTTAACATCAATAAAATATTTTTTTACGGCGCATTGGTCTCTATATTGGCCTCCTGCGCTGTAAGAAAACCTTATGCAGGAACGGATGTCAATATCCCATCAGCATACAGAGATCCGGTAAAGGTAACCGGAGATACCATCGTACTTCCCTGGAAAACTTTCTTCAAAGATCAGAAACTTCAGGGATTAATAGAGAAAGCACTGGCTAAAAATAATGAAGTTTCCATAGCACTTAAGAATATGGAACAGCTGGATCTCGCTTATAAACAGGCAAAAAATGCATTGCTGCCAACGCTTGATTTCAGTGCAGGAGCCAACAGAAGCTGGGCCTCGAAAAACAGTCTTAACGGATCGCTTAACGAGCAGTTTACCGGAAATAAGTACATCGATGATTTCAGCGCCTCCCTGAGACTTTCCTGGGAAGTGGATATCTGGGGGAAATCCAAAATGCAGAAAGAATCAGCTGCTGCCGGATACTTTGCTCAGAAGGAAAACCTGAATGCCTTAAAAAGCAGAATTATTGTTCAGGTGGCACAGGCTTACTATAATTTAATAAGTCTGGATGAACAGCTGAAAATAGCGGAGAGAAATATTGATTTAAGCAATAACACGTTGCAGATGATGAATCTTCAGTTCAAAGCCGGACAAATCAATTCACTGGCGGTACAGCAGTCGGAAGCACAGAAAAAAACGGCGGAGCTATTGATTCCACTGGCCAGACAGAATATTTCCGTTCAGGAAAATGCATTGAGCATTCTTTGCGGGGAATATCCCGGAAGCATTGAAAGAGAAGGTCATCTGGCAGGAATGATTCCTGAAAATAAACTCTCAGAAGGGATTCCTGCCCAGTTATTGAGCCGCCGTCCGGATCTGAAAGCGGCAGAATTCAATGTGATCAGTCTGAATTCAAAAACTGGTCTGGCAAAAGTAGCGATGTACCCAAGCATCAGCCTTTCGCCACAAATTGGAGTGAATTCGAACAAATTTAATACCTGGTTTGACCTGCCGGGATCTATTACCAAAACGCTGGCAGCCAATCTTGCAGCTCCTATTTTTCAAAAGAAAGAGCTGAAAACAGCGTACGAAACGGCAGTTATAGAGCAGGAGAAGGCTGTAATAAGTTTTAAACAGTCCGTCATGACAGCTGTGGGGGAAGTTTCTGATGCCATGGCTAAGTCCAAAGGTTCTTCTGAAAGGCTGGAATTATTGGAGCAGAGAACGGCTATTTTAGATAAAGGAATCAACGATGCGCTGAAACTGTATAAAAGTGGAATGGCAACCTATCTGGAAGTCATTACAGCACAGAATAACAAATTGCAGAATGATTTGGAAGCGGTGAATGTCACTCTGGAAAAACTCAATGCCAAAGTTGATTTGTACAGAGCATTAGGAGGAGGGACTCGTTAATTTTATCTTTAAATAAACTTGTTTTTCCAACATAATAAATGTTAGCTGGATAAGTTTCAAAACCCAATCAGGAATGTTTGAAATATGAAAATAAAAATTGAACAAATTCAATACAAAAAGAAGCTGCAAAATGGAGCTTCTTTTTGTTGTTTTGTACTTTAAATATTTAAAAACTAAGTGTTTAGTTTTGATTGGCCGTGGTCATGCCTGAACTTCTGAGAACTTTCTTTAAACTGTCTGAAAATAGTACCAGCCCGGCAGTCATCATGATAATATCTTTTAAAACCAATCGTCCGGCTCCTGACAGATAAGGAAACCCGAATTGTGGCGTAGGAAAATCTCCGCCCAGATTGGGAACGTATACTTCCGGAGTTGTTACAAGAAAAGAAAGCGTCACAAAAGACATGATGAAAGTTAAAGCCCCACCCAAAGCTCCAATCTTAGGATACCATATTCCAAGCAATACCAAAATAGCGATAATGATGATCATGGTCCCCAATCCGTAAGAAAATGCATAAGTTCCGTTTTCTGTATGCCAGTCGATATTTTTCTTTACGGTTTTTCCCTCCGGATTTTTGTATAACGTATATTCTGAGACCAGTTTTTGTTCTTCGTTAAGTACTTTATGTCCAGCGTTTTTATAAAAGAAACTCATAAAAGGACTGTTGGCTACGAAAGGAACAATTCCGTCAGCTTCATACTGAAAAGCCTTAAGTCCTCCGATCCAGGCCATAACTATGAATATGGAGATTCTTAAAAAATTAAGAAAATAAGAATCCAATCTAAGAAGACGGGTGTAAAGTTTATTTGTTTGCATCTGATTTACTTTTTGACAAAGGTATATCGCTGCAGGATGCATAAAAATAGAGATATCAGGACATTACATGGACATTTTAGCCACCATGGAAATGCCTACTTTTTCCCGGTACTTTTTTGGGGAGCAACCCACCGATTTCTTGAAATACCGACTGAAATAAAATTCATCACTAAATCCTAAGTCTGAAGCGATCTCCTTTATTGAACGATACGTCAAATGAAGAAGTCTTTTGGCTTCCAGTGTGATTCTTTCATTGATGAGCTGGCTGGGGCTTTTATCAAATTCTTTCTTAACAGCTTTACTCAAGGTACTGTTTGTAATATTGAGTTTTGTACTGTAGAATGAAAGCTCTTTTTCGTCTTTAAAATGAAGTTCCAGCAATTTTTGAAATTCGGCTGCGTTTTTATTGGGAAGCCGTCCTGTGGATATCTGTTCCTCCAGACTGCCGCTTTTTTGTTTGCTGCAAATCGCCAGGATCAGTTGTATGTATGTTTTAATGATAGATTCTGAGAAAAGATGTTTTTCAGAAAGCTCATATTGAATATGATCAAAAATCCCGAGAATATATTCATAATTCTCTGAGGTAAGCTTAATACTTGGATTAAGATAAATATTGTTAAAAAGAAGTCCATTGCAGGCCACTTCCTCTTTATGATACTCTATGCAGTAATAATCGCCGTGAAAGAACAGAATAAAAATTGGGTCATCCGTTTCTGAAATCAATTTTAATTTTTGATAAGGGGTCAGGAAAAGAACGGTACAGCCTTCATAAGAATAATTGATCTGATCCACCGAAAAGACACCAGTTCCTTTCAGTAAAACCACACCATAATTTTCAGTATTAAAATCTGATGGAAAATCGGAAGCGGGATAGGATTGTACTTGCACTGACATGGAATAAATATAGGAAATATTTGGGAAGTTATGAGTTTCGGGATGCGGGATGCGGGTTTTAGCGCCGTAGTGTTGGAGAGTTTTGAGAGGTTATGAGTTATAAATGATGAGTGATGAGTTTTTAGGATGTAGGTTTTGAATTGTCTGAAATCTGATGTCTGACATCTGGTATCTGCTCAGAAATTCACCATTCACTTGCGAAGCAAAATTCACCATTGACGTTTCTCAACCTTAGACTCAACTTAAAAATCAGACTTTAATTTGAAATTTATTTTCAACACGTCAAGTTCTGTCGTTTCCAGCTCTGATATTTGCTTCAGAAAAACACACAAATGAAAACAGACTTTAAAACCAAGGGTGGAGATCTCCGGCCGGATACCACCTAAAAAAATAAGGCTCACTTCAGAAGTCATTATGATACAAATGACATTCAATCTTATCAATTAATACAACCCAAATCAAATTACAAAATGAACAACATTGAAAACAATGCTGCTGAATTACCGGCAGAAAACACTCCGTCACAGACGCTTTTCCGATTTGTAAGCTTAAGAAGCCCGCAACTGTCTGATGAAAATGAACAGAATAAAAGATTTATTCTTTTTCCTCAGGAATTAAAAGAGAATGAAACTTTTTATAAGCCCGTAGTCAATAGTGCATCAGGGTCGAAACATAGAAAATTGCTTGAATGTGCCGCGAATTTTGCGAACAACCCAAAATGTATTTCTTCCGGACCTAATAGTGAATATAATCTTGAAGGTTTCAAAAGAATTTATTCCAGAGATGTTCAATTTGGGGCATGGCTCGTAAAAAATAAAAATACGTGTACATATGCAGAGTTTGAGGCAAAAAAAGCCAGAATATATGGAGGTGAATTTAACCAGTTGTATCCCACACCTGAAAGGATAGACCTTTGGAATAACCTTATTTATCAGGTTGTCGCTCAAAAAGATTTTTATATTAAAGAAGTAGTTATGCAGGTTCTTTTGGTACAGCATGTTTATTCTGCAGCCAATGAAGAGGAGCTAAAACTTTTACTGGATGCTAAGGTTGTGCTCCCTAAAGAACTGATGCTGGATGAAAATACGGCTTCAGGGCCTCAGAGGCTTTCAAAGATAGAAGGCAATGAGTTTAAGGAAACAACTCCCAATGAGGAAATGAGAAAGCAACAGCTTATTTCGGAAGGAAAGGTAAAACTTGAAAGGTATGGGAAACTGACAAAGAATTTCTCTCTTCTGGAAAAACAGTACAGAGATGAATATCAGAAAGAATATGAAACTCAATATGAACAGTATCAGTCTGAAATAGCACAGATTATTGATAATTACAATAAGGAAGTAGCTGCCGTCAGAGAAAAATACTGTCCTACTAGAACTCCTGGTGTACCTTATGATCCGAAAGATCCTTGCCAGCAAATTCCGAGAGTTCCTGAACCTGTATTACCTAAATTTAATTTTCAATTCCGTACTGAAATTGAAGCAGAATATCTTACAAGGGCATTGAAACCTGAAAATATGGATACCTTACTGGATATTTTAGGGTACGATTTCCAACGTGAATCAACAGATAAAGAACGTGTAGAGAAGGCGGGAGCACCTGACCTGAATCAACTACTGGAAGGAAGAAATACGTTTTCAGAAATCACTTCTCTGATCACAGAGGCCGGAGAAAAAAGCAACAAAGTTATTGCCGAAAATACAGAAGCGAATACAGAAGTGTATACAAGTATCGGAGGTGTTATTGTTCCAATGGCAAAAGCTGCGGCAGTACCATTTACTTATCAGTTGTGCCCAAAAGGAATTTATAAGCTATTTGGACTTACCATGTCATTAAATGTTCCTGATGCTTCCTGGGATGTTTCAGACGTCTATTATGAATTAGTTAGTGGGAGCCTGCCTACTCAAACAGGATCTAATTTTGTAAAATCCAGAAACGGGAATACTATTTTCTTAAATGATCTTTTAGGGCAGGGTGTAGAATTTGCCATGTTTGAGGGCGCTTCTTTTGATCTTAGAATATCTTTTACCAATGGTCGCGTAGCTCACTTTAAAACACCGGGAATTACTATAAGAGGCTGTATTTCTTCCAAGTTTGAATTGGAAATTGAAGACACAGACCATCCTGTAATACCAATTAATGAGGAACAGAATTTTATTCCTTCAGGATTTGGCTTCAAACAGATCGGAATTGCTGATTATCTGAAAGTTGAGCAGAGTACCCATGCTTATGTAGAGGGAGAAGTGGCTCATATTGAGAATATCATGGCGAGAGAATATCGTGAGAAATCTACCCGAAAATTAAGAAGAAGCGAAAATACCACCACTTCATCTTCTGATACCGAAAGAGAGCAGCTTTCAGATACTACGACGGCTAACCGTTTTGAAATGCAGTCTGAAGTTTCCAAGGTTCTACAGGAGTCCAATGATTTTGCAGGTTTTGTCAATGCCAGCTATGGTGGTAAAATGTTTTCAGTGAGCGCTGGCGCAAATTATGCGAATCACCGTTCTAAAGATGAAAGTACGAGGCAGGCTGTCACACAGGCTCAGGATATTACGGCAAGAGCTATGGACAGGATTGTAACAAAAGTCCATGAAGAGAGGATCGAAAAAATTGTTGAGGAATTTGAGGAAAACAATTCTCACGGATTTGATAACCGAAAGGGCGATAAAAATGTAGTAGGTGTTTACCGATGGGTAGATAAACTGATGAAAAATCAGATCTACAATTACGGTAAGCGAATGATGTTTGAATTCATGGTTCCTGAACCGGCTAAATTACATTTATTGGGGATGAAGTCTCAGAAAGCCCCTGACCAGATCGATCTGATCAAACCGGAAGATCCGAGAACATCAGTTGGCATGCCAATGAAAAACTATGATGCGCTAGCAACAGATGCTGTTCTAAAATACTGGGCATCAAAATACAATGTGGAAGTTCCTGAAAAACCTATTGAAAACTACAGCATAGGAAAATCGTTAAGCGGTCAGTTTACAGATGAGCATAGTGCTATTCAGAATGCTGCTTTTAAAGATGAAATTCAGATTCCGGATGGCTATGTAGCAGTAAGCTGTTTGGCGGGGTATAGTGCAGCAGGAGACAGCAGTGAATCTGCGATGTGTATTATGGTAGGAGATCAGGATTTCTTCCATCATGGGTTCTGGTCACAGTTAAAATTTTATCCAAGAAAATCTTTTGCTAAGCCTTATTCTAAAGCAGTTCCTATTTCAGCTACTTTTTATGAGATTTTCTCAGGAACAGCAAATTGTGTAGTTGATCTTCAATTGACACAGGAAGCTAAAAATGCATGGTATCAAAAAGTATTTAAAGCCATTATGGATGCTTACGAAGATGCGTTGGTAGAATACAATAATAAGCTTACAGAAGAAAAGAGCAAGGGCGTAGAAATCAAAGGTTCAAATCCAATGTTCTATCGTCAGATTGAGAATACCATTTTGCGTAAAAACTGTATTTCTTACATGGCAGACAGAGCCTCAGGATCTACCCATGGATATGGTCTGGAAGGGCTGACCAGTGGTTCTTCTTTCAACAACTATGAAACCGTTTTAAATGGTAGTCTGGACAAATACACTGCTTTTGTGAAATTTATGGAGCAGGCTTTTGAATGGGAAAATCTTTCTTATAATCTGTACCCTTATTACTGGGGCAGCAAGCAAAACTGGGTGAACCTTTACCAGTCTGAAGATGCGGATCCTTTATTCAGAGCCTTCATGCAGAGTGGGATGGCCAGGGTAGTGGTGACGGTACGACCAGGATTTGAAGAAACAGTACAGTTCTACTTGGCAACCGGAAAAATCTGGAATGGTGGTGAAGTTCCTGTCATTGGAGATGAACTTTATCTGTCAATTGCGGATGAAATGAAAGAACCAAAAGGTCTGAAACAGGGAAAGGCATGGATTACAAGACTTCCTACAGCTCTGAATATTCTTCAGGCTGAAAGTATCGGGCTGAAAGTAAGACATGCGCTGCCATTCAGCACAGAAAATCCGGATGATTTTGAAGTGCCTTCAGAAGTAATTACTGAGGAGAAATTCAATTTCGAACACAATACTAATCTTTTGGGGGTTCAGGAGACTGCAACTACTGCCACAAAAGTAATTTCCGGAGACTGGAAATAAAACAATCAATCGCAATCAATTAAAACAACACAAATATGTCTACGATAGGAAAAATTATTAGGGTAAGTGTATTGCCTCCGCAAGGAGAAAGAGAAAACAATGTCATTTACCAAGTAGCTGCACCCGGTGCAGCTACTTATACAGACTATGCCATTGATGAAAACGGCGATATGAAAACGCATGCTACAGATTCTTCTGCCCAGGATCTTAAGGATAGCCTCGTTAAAATTTCTGATCCAGATCTGGTGTCAGAGGGATTTTCAAATCAGGCTCAATTCAATAAAAATATGAATGAGAATCTGGATCAGAAACTTAATGTTCCACTAATTGACGGAAACACCCAGAACTTTACAAAAGTGATAGGCCTGGATGGAAACGGGAACACGGCAAAACTGCCTGCAGGGGATTTGGGAAAAAATGTTGCAAACTCCTCTCTAACTACCGTGTCCGGCGCAGGATTGACATTAGGAGCCAACTGGACACTTAATACTTCTGGACTTTACTATTCCATTAGCGGTTTAGGTGATGTATCAAGTGATGCAACTTTTAATATGTTATTGTCTCAGAATGCATCCGGCAGAATGGGAAAATCAAACGGAAAGGGAGCATTTATGAATCTTCCGAACCAGTTGACTGAAACCGAGAAAACATCATGGAGGACCCTCATGAATGGCGGTTGGACTACCGTAACAATGAGTGTAGCAATTATTAACCCGGTTATCATTAAAAAGAAAAATAATATAAGCTACATTTCATTGAAAGGAGCCAATCTCAATCTCAATCCTACCAATTTTCAGGTTGACATTGTAGATCTTAACGGGAATGTTGTTTTAAATATTCCTTCCTCACAGGTACAGCTCTATACCTCGGGACTGGATTTGGTATTTTGGGCTAATTTATTTTCATTGTCTCTTGGAACGTATAAAGTAAAACTAAGAAACGGAGTGGCAGAATATACAACGCCTGTAAACTTTCAGTTGGTTGATACTGTAACGACAATAGATCCTTCAACTTTAACCTGGAATACAAAGGTGTATAATGATGTAGTAACTTCAAAAATGTATGCCACCGGAAATACAGTGTATTACGGATTAGATGCAAACGTTAAATCAAATGCGGATGAATCTTCGTACTTGTTTAAGGCGAAAACACAAACTCCGATATTTCCGGCAAATT
This sequence comes from Chryseobacterium sp. OV279, assembly GCF_900128945.1. GTDB lineage: Bacteria > Bacteroidota > Bacteroidia > Flavobacteriales > Weeksellaceae > Chryseobacterium. Next base: position 303,398 of record NZ_FQUD01000004.1, read on the forward strand.
CTGATTTTTATTTTGAATTCGAGATTCCTATGTATTGGGTAAACGGTAATATCAATACCAATACTTTCGGGCTGTCGGCCGTACCTAATCATAATGACTTAAACAATGATTGTGTTGGTGGAGCAGATATTGGAATCAGGCTGGACTATATGAGATGGACGAATTATAATGGACCAGCATTGACGCCTCTTGAATATAATCAAACTGCTGTGATGACCTTTATAAAGAGAGGAAATGTACTCACGCGTATATTCCAGACGCGACTTGGGGGAGGGACAGCTCCTACAACTTATATAGACAATGTTACAATACCTAATGGAACAGCATTCTACATCGCTGCAATTTTTCAGAATTCAGCATATGCTTCCGCTGTCCCAAAGTATATCAGCATGAGAATTAAAGAGATATACACTTTTTAAAATCTAAAATTATGAATGAACATTTAATAATACCGGAAAACATTAAGGAAATGCTTAACAGCATTGAAAACCCACAAAGAACAGCTGGATAAGCTTTCCTAGGAAATATGAATTGATGGCAGGGCGTAATGCTCTGCCTTTTTAAACACTTAAAAATCACAAAATGAGTTTAGAAATATTAAATAATCCTTTAGCTGGAAATTCTTTGAATTCCTTTTTAAAGGGCGAGTCTGCAAAATTCCCCGGTTCTACTTTTCCAGTTTTGACCTCTCCTCCAGAGCTTAAACAGCTCACAGCAAAACAGATCGCCAATACCTATTACAGTGGCAAACCCGTAATGGAGGGCAATGGTTTTCAGATTTATTCAGATGAACCGGTGTTCGGAGGAAATATCGAAGAAGTAGTGGTGTATAAAAGCAGGTTTAGTCAAATGATCGGAGGAATTGATGTTGTTCTTTTTGCAAGTAAAAACGGTGCATTCCTTCTTCAGCGCTATATGGAAGCTTTGCCCGGCAGTAAACAGCTGATTCTTTTCCTGGAAATCAATGACGAATATAATTACAGTACAGTAATGCGCGTTGTGGCCGGAGCGGATCTTGCAAAAAATAAAGAGTTACCATTCAATGATATACTGACTTTTACAAGGAAGCATGAAGTGGCCGTTTCTCCAAAAGCACTTGAAGACCTGATTAAAAATGGTATTTATAGAAATAAAGTAGGTTTTGTCAGCTGGCTTTTGGGTTTAAAAGATGCCAGTGTAGGGCAAATCTTCAGCTTTTTTAAACAGGAAATCCTAGAGGGAGCTGCTCATTTTTTTATTGAGGGTATCGCAGATAACGTCGCTAAGTTAAGAATTTCAGAAAACGGCTGGAATCCGGATGCTAAAGAAGGGGAATACGATCCTGCATTTATCCCTGATGCACTTTATGAAGAGCTTAAAAAATTTTATGAACATACAACTCCCGGCAATCCATATGAAAAACTGGAAGGACAGAAGAAAATAAATTCCAAGATCATTAAATCCTTATTTGAAAGGATAAACGGAGTTAAAGCAGATTTTAATAATCTCTTGAGCAATGGGGAAAGCTTCTTTCCTGCTTTTATCTTTAAGAAAATAAAACAGTCTTTGGATTTATTTTTCAAGCAGATCGATAAGATAGAAGAATTTCTTATTGATCCGCTTATGGGAATGCAACATGTCATCCACAGAAGTTATCAGTCGGTCAATGCTTTTCTTTGCGGAATTTATAACAGTCTCATTGATATTATTGCCGGAATTTTTTCAATTATAGGTTTTATCTTCAAAGCAGTGGCTGCCATGGATAAAGTGAATGATCGCAAAGTTGAATATGGTGAAATGTTTCTTGAACTGATGGAAGATCTGATGGAAGGAATCATGAAATTTGATTATGTAGACTTTTTTAAGCAGTGCATTACATTTCAGATAAGAACTATTATCCGCCTTGTAATGTGGATTGATGAAAAAGTACCTCAGTTTACTTTAGAGAAAGCGGCTTATTATTACGGCTATATCATTGGGATCATTATAGACATTATCGTAGAAACTCTTCTTACCGGTGGAGCAGCAGCTGTGGCTAAGTTGGCTAAAACAGTGGAAAGCTTTATCTTAAACCCATTGGAGAAGATTTCCAAAGCGATTACACAGGCTGGAAATTTTCTGACAAGGATTATGGAGTTTATTGGCATGCTCCTTCGCGAATTTAAAAAAGGAACAAAAGAAATTTTCTCTAAATTAGGGAAAGTTTTAGATGAGGTTTTTGGTTTTGGAGATGAAGTGGCGGATCATGCTTTGACACCTTCGGAAAGGAGGGTGAAGGAGAAGAATGGGAGAAGGCAGGAAAGGTTAGTAAGGAAAAAAAATAAAGGTTATCTTCCTGGTGATGAAGAAGAAGTTTTCAGGAAGGCTCAAAAAGGTTCTGGTGGGGGGCAAAGGTATCGAAGAAGTACGTTAAGGCAAATAGCAAAAGAAATCGAAAAAAGATATTCTGATATTGGATTAAAAGTTGAAGTTGTTACTAAAAACAGTCATCCAGAAAGGTATAGAAGATGGACCAACTATCCAAACGATATTTTAGCAAGTTGTAGAACACATGAAATTCCACCTATAATGTTTCTCAGAGCTGATGCAACAGAACTTACAATACAGCATGAAATGTGGCATATTGATGATTTTAAAAAATTTGGTTTTGAAGAATATCATAATATACCTAATTGGAAATTGGAAGAATTGGTTTGGCAAAGAGTTTGGAAACAAAAGCACCGTTGGACAAAACAGGAACTAATTGACTCATATAAGTATTACAGAGATGAATGCTTAAGACAAGGAGCAGAACCAAAAATAATAGATGAATTAGAAAAATTATTAAAATAGAAAACTATGAATTTAACAGAAGAAGACGCATTAGCTATAGGGTTAAAAGTAATGTCTGATATAAATTTTAATTATGACAACAATGCTAAGATTGATGTTAAGTATTTAGAAAGAGGAAAATATCATGATTTTAATTGTTGGTTGTTAAGTTTTCCATATGGTTTTGAAGACTTTGATCGACATATTTATGGAAATTTAATGATTGATGCTGATACTGGAATAGTGAAAAATGATATATCCATACGTAATGGTTCTATTGTAATAGAGTATAATGAAGATAAAGATAAATATTTTATTATAGAAAAAAGACCATAGGCAGCAATAATTTTTATTGATAGATAAGCTAAAAAGCGATGCATATATTATTGGATTTAAAGAAAGATATATTTACGAAATATCTATTCTCTAGTAATTAAAAATGATATTTACTTTCAAAACCAGCGTGCAAACCACGCTGGTTTCTCATTTTTAAAAAATAAAAAAATAAAAATTTATCGCCTTAAAATCAGTGGGTTACCGTGTTGTTTCATTCTTTTTTTCAAAACCTCATGCAAGATTTTCTCAAAAAGGGATTTTATAGATGAGTACTCAATACAATTAATGTTTAATGTTAAAAAAAATAATGAAATGAAGAATTTAATAGTACTTAAGGTGATTACTACCGTTTTGGTGATCTCAATTATCTTCTCCCTGTTCTCATGCATGAATGAGGACAGGATAGAAGTACCACCGGTAAAGCTTGAAAATGTCTATGGGGATTATAAAGGAAGACTGATTACCGTGCAGGGAGAGAGCAGAGGAGAGAAAGTAGTAGATTTTAAAATAAAGAAAGATACCCTTACATTTCCGGAGTTTCCCATCAAAGAAATTGTGAAAGCCGTGGTGAAAGATCCCATAAAAACAGAGACCGCATTGGCTGCTATGGGAAAAGTGAAATACAAGCTAAATTACACCTCTGTATTAAATGCTGAGAAAAACTGGGTGGAACTCACTTTTGTTCCAAAGGAGCTGGAACTTCAGATTCCGGTGGACGGGGTCAATAAAAAGGCAGTCGTTACCCTGGTGACCAAGCAGAAAGGATATTTCATAGGACTGGATTATACGCTGAGATTTGTTTTGGCAGCAGAAAAGATTACGGTAGACGGAACAACGGTTGTGAGCCCTTTTGAAGCAATTTACTACAACTTTCCATACTGTATTAGGATTAATTAATAGACAGATCATATGAAAAATAGATTGTGTTTTGCCGGATGCAGTCTATTTTTGCTTAAAATTTTAACCGGCCGCTAAACCGGACCTTACCCATACATGGAAGAAAACAAAGAGCAGATTTTGATAAGACGCCTTCTCACGAAGGAAGAAGCTGCCTGGAAAGAACTTTTCGGAACCTATTCCGGAAATCTTGCCGGGGTCTGCGCTCGTTATGTTCCGGGAAAAGATGATGTTCATGATGTTCTTCAGAACAGTTTTATCAAAATGTTCAGGTCTATTGAAACATTCGAATACAGAGGAAGCGGTTCCCTGAAAGCATGGATGATGCGGATCACGGTCAATGAATCTTTGAAACATATAAAGCAACATTCCGGCATGACCACAGAAACAGATCTGGCTGAATTTCCTGATATCCCCAATGAGGAAGAACCTGATCTGGAGGAAATTCCGCAGGCTGCCATTATGAAAATGATACGGTCGCTCCCGGATGGCTACAGAACGGTTTTTAACCTGTTTGTATTTGAGAAGAAAAGCCACAAGGAGATTGCAGGGCTTTTAGGTATAGCAGAAAACTCCTCCGCCTCCCAGTTTCACCGGGCTAAAGGACTGCTTGTCCAGAAAATTAAAGAGTATAAAATGTCAAAAAAAGCACAATATGAATAATCAGTGGCTAAATGACCTTCACAGGAAAATGGAAGACCACGAAGAGGATATTCCGGATGGGCTGTGGGAAGATATAAAAGATGAGCTTTTTTCTGAAGAGGAAGAAAACGGAATGGCCGGAGCCATGATGCTTGGAGCTGATGATGAAAAAGAAAACATAAATCCTTCTGTTACAAGCAGAAAATCCCTATGGTACCGTGTCGGAGGAATTGCTGCTGCTATTGCCATGTTATTCTTTACCGGAAAATTATTACTGGATATGAATGCAGAGAAGAGCGGTCCTCAGATTACAAAAAGAGCTGAAAATGTTGATGACAGTACATTAACCGGAAAAAAGACCACAGATCCTGTAACTGCAGATACCAATGACAAGACAAAAACGAGTGAAGTTGAAAAATACGGTCATGTAGGAAATATATTGACCGATAAGGCAAGCTTTAAAGAAATTTTAAAAAATGTATTGGGGCAGAGACTTGATTACGATAAAGTGATCTCAGGATCTCATGAAAAGGAAAAAGGAGTTGAACTCTTAACGAAAGAAACCCAACCCACAAATATTTTTCCTTCAACTAATGAGAATCCGGTATTAAAAGACAAAAAAGAAGTTGAGGAAATTTTCAACAAAACTGAAAATGAACTTCATGAAAAGATGGCTGCTACTGAGAAACCTAAACCTTCAGGGCGCCAATCCAAAAATTGGATGCTAAGCATGCTTACAGGAAATGTTTCCTCCAACTCATCCGATCAGAAGTTTCCGGGGTACGCTTCCATCAGCGGAAGTCCCATGACTTTCAGTGATGTATTTATGTCAGGTACAGAAGCCGATCCGCTTACGGAAGTTCTGCTGGCCAACCAAAGTAAAGAAGTGGAAGCGAGAATCAGGCATAAAATTCCTGTGACATTTGGATTGTCCATGTATTATAATATCGGAAAAAGATGGGGAATAGGAACCGGAGTCAGTTATACGAAACTTACCTCGGAACTGCATTCCGGAAGCAACTCCAATTATATAAAAGGCGAACAGAGCATTCATTATATCGGTATTCCGGTTCAGGTCAATTATAATGTGATTCAGAAAGGAAGATTTACAGGATACGTAACCGGCGGAGTGCTTGCTGAAAAAGCAGTGGCAGGAAAACTTAGGACAAAATATATAGTCAATGATGAGGTGACGGAAACTCAGGACGAGCGTCTGGATGTGAAACCGGTACAGTTTTCTGTGAGTTCCGCGGTAGGTCTTCAGGTGAAAATTATAGATAAAATCGGAATCTATGCTGAGCCGGGAATAGGGTATCATTTCAAAAATGACAGCCAGCTTAATACCATTTACAAAGAAAAACCATTAAACTTTAATATGAAGTTCGGAATCAGACTGTTACTGGACTGATTTCACTAAAAAAGCTAAACCAAACCATTAAAATATTTAAATATGAAAACCAAACTGATTTTTTTGGCTGTACTATTCATGGCCCTAATGAATATGAAAGCACAGTGTAATCCTACCATTACCAGTCCCAGACTGGGCGTAAAATTTCCGGATAAGATCGTGTTCTGTAATACCGAAACAGAGACACTTTCTACCCAAACATTTGGAAGTTATCAATGGTACAAACAGCAGTGGACATGGCAGATGCCCAACAACAATCCCTGGACGGCAATTCCGGGAGCCACTTCACAAACATTGACCATCAATGGGAATGATGACCAGCTGTATTATTTTAAAGTACAGGTTACAGAAGGCGACTGTTCCGCAGAAAGTCCGGCGGTGATGGCAGATGGATTTGCTTATGCTCTTCCCGCGATGCTCAGCACTTTTACCCCCGGAACTTTTCAGGATTTGGGAGATGGAGAATATAATATTTGTGCCGGAGCATCAGTGAGATTTGATGATGTATTTCCTGATCTCTACGGAAACCACGTGTGGTACAGATGTATTCCGAACAGCCCGCCGCCTTCGCCGGGAGATCCTTGTGTCATCAATGGAGTAACCGGAGATTCATATACAGCAACAGATTCCGGAGTATTTGGATTCTATGCCTGTACCGAGTATTGTCCGGATCAGTGTGAATTTTTAGGCACAGGAAATTTTATAAAGCTGAATTTCGGAAACTTTGAACAGTGCACGCTGGCAACAGGCGAAACAAAGCGCAAAGAAAATACGCTTAAAATATATCCGAATCCTACGGCGCAGTTCCTGTACATCGGAAAAGATTCCGATAAGAAATATAAAGAAGTCACCATCATGGATATGTCCGGAAAAGTAGCACTGCAGAAAAACAGTCATCACTATAGCGAACCGATAGATGTAAGCCGTCTGGTTCCCGGAAATTATATGATTCTTTCTAAAGATACGGAAGGAAATACCTACAAGAATAAGTTCATAAAAAAGTAATAGAACACATCCTGAGTTAGTTTTTTTTAATCGCTGATGAGCCGGTATAGAGACAGTCTGTACCGGTTTGTCTTTTTGTTGAAATTTTTTATAAAATGGATGAAGAAGCTTAAATCTGTCAATTTTAAAGACCAAATTTTGAAAAATTATATTCTCTAATTTTACCAAAAACACAATCATGCTGGTAAAAATTTATGGAAGTGCCATCCATGGAGTTGCGGCACAAACCATTACTATTGAAGTGAATGTAGACACCGGAGGAGTAGGCTATCATCTGGTTGGGCTCCCTGATAATGCTATTAAAGAAAGCAGCTACAGGATCTCCGCCTCATTAAGAAATGTCGGGTACAAAATTCCAGGGAAGAAAATTACCATCAATATGGCTCCCGCAGACCTTCGGAAAGAAGGCTCTGCTTATGACCTCAGCATCGCTATTGGAATATTGGCCGCTTCAGATCAGATTCTCGCCGAAAATATCCAGGATTACATCATCATGGGCGAACTGTCATTAGACGGAAGCCTGCAGCCGATTAAAGGAGTGCTTCCTATCGCCATACAGGCCAGAGAAGAAGGTTTTAAAGGGATTATTCTTCCCATGCAGAACACCCGGGAAGCCGCTATTGTAGACAGTCTTGAAGTATACGGCGCTGAGAATATCAAAGAAGTAATCGATTTTTTTAATGAAGGAAAACCAATTAAAAGAATCATATTAGATACCAGAAAAGAATTTCAGGAAAAGATCAATGATTTTCCCTTCGATTTTTCTGAAGTTAAAGGACAGGAAACCGCAAAAAGAGCCATGGAAGTCGCTGCGGCAGGAGGACATAACATTATATTGATTGGGCCTCCGGGCAGTGGAAAAACCATGCTGGCCAAACGAGTTCCGGGAATTTTACCTCCTCTCACCCTCAAAGAAGCTTTGGAAACCACTAAAATACATTCTGTCGCAGGAAAAATAGGAGCAGAAACGTCCCTCATGACGGTTCGTCCTTTCCGTTCACCGCATCACACGATTTCGGATGTGGCGCTGGTAGGAGGCGGAAGTTATCCTCAGCCCGGAGAAATTTCTCTCGCCCACAACGGAGTTTTATTTCTGGATGAAATGCCGGAATTTAAAAGAACGGTTTTGGAAGTCATGAGACAGCCGCTTGAAGACCGTGAAGTCACCATTTCAAGAGCCAGATTTACCGTCAACTACCCTGCGAGTTTTATGCTCATTGCATCCATGAATCCAAGTCCCAGTGGCTTTTTTCCCGATGATCCGGGGAATACTTCGTCCGTTTATGAAATGCAGCGATATATGAATAAATTATCCGGACCTTTATTAGATAGGATCGACATTCATATTGAAGTACAGAAAGTTGAATTTGAACAGCTTGCTGAAAAAAGGAAAGGGGAGAAGAGTTCAGATATCCGGGATCGCGTTCTAAAAGCGCGCAATATTCAGAATGAACGGTATAAAGATCTTAATATCAGCTATAATGCTCAGATAGGTCCAAAGGAAATTGAGGCCTTCTGCAGTCTGGACGAAACATCACTGAACCTCATCAAGATGGCGATGGAAAAGCTGAACCTTTCCGCCAGAGCTTACGACCGGATCCTGAAAGTGGCCAGAACGGCCGCCGATCTGGAGGGATCTGAACCTATACTTTCCCATCATATTTCAGAAGCGATTCAATACAGAAGTCTGGACCGTGAGTTTTGGAATGTATAATTCTGAATTGTGCAATAAATACTTAATTTCAATAATCCTGTCTTCTTTATAAAAATCTCTTATTTTAAGTATTTAATCTTGATTGATTTTGGTGTTTCGATTTAATTTTCTCCTAAATACAGTCTAAAATGATTGGTTTTATGATTTGAATTAATTCTCTTCAATGGGAAGATTTATATTTATTTAACTCATGATGCAAAATATTATGTTAAATTTGATTACCAAATTTTTAAAAATATTACATTATGAAAGAAAAATCAATTAATGGAACTTAGGAGAGCCTAAATTAAATAACGTTCCTGAAGAATTAATCCTATTCTTTACCGGTTGAATTGTAATAGACTGTTTTTAAACACGTTTAAGGTTCTGCTATGCATGCAGATCATTCCGATCTTTATCATTAACCAAAAACGAAAAAACTAATATGCCAAATACCTTATCAAACCCATCGGGGCAGCCGGCCGGTGTGCCGGTTCTTTTATCTTCAGAAGACCGTGAAAAACTTCTTAATGATTTCAATACCACAAACTGGGATTACCCCAAAGAAGAAACGCTGGTTTCCCTTTTCAAAAAGCAGGTAGCTCTTCATCCTGAAAATACTGCTGCTGTTTATCAGGGTAAACAGATTTCGTATCGGGAACTTGATCTGAAAAGTAATCAATTGGCCAATGCTCTCTTAGAAAAAGGAATAAAAGAGGAAATGTATGTTCCGGTATGGCTGGACCGTTCATTAGAATGGCTTATTGCCATTTTGGGAATTCTGAAAACCGGTGCCGCTTATGTACCGATAGATCCTGCTTATCCAGTTAAGCGTGTAGAATATATTCTTGCAGACGCCTCAGCAGAAATCATACTGACCGACCCGTCACGGGGAAATCTCCTGCCGAACGGGATCAAGACTGAAATTTTCTATCTGGATCAGATGGAAAGCCTTGCCGGGTTTTCTCCGGAGCAGCCGGATATCACGCCTCATCAGGATGCGTTGGCCTATACGATCTACACCTCCGGGTCTACAGGAAATCCAAAAGGGGTTATGATCTCTCATCACAGCATCCAGCATCTGGTCACATGGCACAACCATTATTTTCATGTTGATCATACCTCACGCCTTACGCTTGTCGCCGGACTGGCATTTGATATCTCAGTATGGGAAACCTGGTCGGCACTTACTGCCGGTGCCGTACTTTTTATCGCAGGCAATGAAGACCGGGTAGAAGCTTCAGAACTGGTGAAGTATTACCGTAAAAACCGCATTACTCACGGATTTGTACCCACTGTTCTGGTTCCCTCTGTCGTAGCTGAAACCAGAAATTATACAGATCTGGAGCTCAAATACCTTTTTACAGGAGGTGAAAAATTAAAGCCTGTTCTTACCAGCGAATTGAGTTATGAACTGATCGATTATTATGGGCCTACGGAATGCACGGTTTATGCAACTTTTAAAAAAGTAAAAGACATCAATGGAGCCTATGTTTCTTCCATCGGTAAACCGGTTGCCAATGCAAAGGCTTGCATTTTAAGTGAAAATTATGAACTTCTGCCTGTTGGAGCAGTCGGAGAATTATACATCGGAGGAAATATTCTTGCCAAAGGTTACCTCAATAATGAAGAACTTACTGCGTTAAAATTCATTGCGAGTCCGTTCAGGGAAAACGAAAAACTGTACCGAACCGGAGATCTCGCCCGCTGGAAACCGGACGGCGATATTGAATTTCTAGGAAGAATAGACAATCAGGTGAAAATCCGTGGATTCCGCGTGGAACTGGGAGAAATAGAACGTACGCTTGCCCGTTTGGATGGAATACAGGAAGCCGCAGTAATCACTAAAGACCATGCGGGAAGCAATAAATACATCGTTGCGTTTATCGTATTTAAATCGGATGCAAAAGCAGATGCAGCGTGGGTAAGGCAGCAGTTAAAAGAAGAATTACCCGGCTACATGATTCCTGCGCAAATTGTAAGTGTGGATAAGATACCCCTTACTTCGAATGGAAAAACTGACATTCATTTCCTGAAAGAACTGGCAGATAAAGAGGCTAAAGAACTTATTTCTACAGAACCGCCTACCAACGAGACTGAAAGAATTATTGCAGACATCTGGTCAGAGGAACTGGAGCGTCCGGTGATTAATATAACAGATAACTTTTTTGATATCGGAGGAAATTCTCTCCTCGTGGCTATAGTGGCTACAGCGTTGAACTCAAAGCTTGATACCAAAGTTTATATGCGGGATATCTACCAGTTTCCGGTATTGAAACAGCTCGCAGATGAATTGATTACCAGAGCTAAAGAAGCGCGTGAAGCTATTCCCGTGGAAGATGTTGAACCTTATGTCGCTCTTCAACAGGATGTTTACCTTGCTCCCGGAACCGTTTTTGCCGGCGGTTTTGATCCTAAACAATTGGAAAAACCTAAGACGATATTTTTGACCGGAGTGACCGGATTTGTAGGAATTCATCTTCTGCAGGAACTTTTAAATACGACCGATGCGGATATTTACTGTCTGGTGAGAGCTCAGGATGAATTTCATGCCGTGGAGAAAATAGACCGATGTTTTAAACAGTATCATATTGAACGGAAAGAAGAGCAGAAACCAAGAATCATTCCGGTAATTGGTGACCTTTCACTTCCGTTACTGGGCCTTTCTGATGAGGTGTTTAAAAGCCTTGCGGGGATGCTGGACCTTATTTATCATTCCGGAAGTTCTGTGAATTTTATTGAACCTTATTCCTATATGAAGGCTCCAAATGTGGAAGGATTAAGAGAGATTATAAAGCTCGCCGGCGCCGAAAAAACTAAATGTCTGGCCCTTCTTTCTACCATTTCTGTTTATAGCTGGGGACACGTATTTACTGGTAAAACAGTTATGCTGGAAAGTGATGACATTGCCCAGAATCTGATGTCTGTAAGCAAAGACATTGGTTATGTAAGAAGCAAATGGGTGATGGAAGCAGTCGCTGATCTCGCGGCTAAAGAAGGCCTTCCGCTGATCACCTACCGTCTGGGTTATGCGATGTGTCACAGTGAAACAGGTGCCAGTGCGCCTTATCAGTGGTGGTCCGGTTTGGTAAAAAACTGTGTGGAATTTAAATCCTATCCTCTGCTGACAGAGCTAAGGGAAGGACTGATCACGGTAGATTATATGACCAAAGCAATGGCTCACATCACAAAAAATAAAGAAGCAGTAGGGAAAAAGTTCAATCTTATCGCCAGACCGGAAACCAATCTTACCCTGGAAAGTTTCTTTGCGCTGTTGAAGAAATATTATCCGCTGACTCTTGAAGGACTTCCTTATAAAGAATGGAGAAAACAATGGGAAGATGACAGTAAAAACAGGCTATATCCACTGACCAGTCTCTTTAAGGATAATATGCATGAAGGACTTTCCACGGTGGAGCTGTATCAGAATACGTATGTTTGGGATTGTTCCAATGTGATACAGTTCTTAGAAAATTCCGGAATTGAGGAACCTGCATTTGATAAGAAAATGCTTGATGCTTACCTTAACTATTTAGGAATTCCTATTTCGTAATTATTTTATTTATAGCCTAAAATACCAGACAGTCTTGCTGTCTGGTATTTTTATGAATTGAATTTAAAAGACTTTTAAATTGTTAATTGATCGTTACTTTAATCACATTCTGCACTGCCGCAACCGGAAAGATGCTTCCCACTTTTGCAATAGGCTTGCTTTCACTTTGCGGTGTTCCTCCGAATAAAGCCTGTCTGTTTCCTGCACCGGGATATTGATCTACTCCCGTTCCGGAATCAAATAGGGTAGTTTTTGAAGTAAGATCACCTTTAGCATTGGCATCAATACTTTGCTCATTAGCATAAAACCAGTCATTGGAGAACCCAAACATGGTAACATAGGCGATTTTATCTCCGGGAGCGGCCGTAAATTGAGTCATCACCTTACTTCCGGGAGCTACAGGTGCACTTCCTGCCACATAAACACCTTTAACATTCGGTAAAGTTTTTAGGCTGGTCTGAAGTTTTGAAACATTTCCAGACTGTGAAATTTCCTTTAATCCTTTTCCTGCATCCGTCTGCCCTAATTCATACACAGGATTTTTATCACCGGTGTAAACAACGACTAAAGCAGGGGATAATCCTGTCATAATTCCCGTATTTGCATTAAGTTTCATCATCATTTTGCTAATGTTCCCCATCTGGGCTATATCCGTAATTTCAGGATTTGATAAAGCATTTGCTGTGAAAAAGGGAGTGCTGTTAAGAAGTTGAGATCCATTGTAATTTGAAACTGCCCATACGCCCGGCGAAAATGGAGTTTCGTTGGCTGTTCCTCCGGAATTGTTGCTGATGGTCAGTGTAAATTCAGAAGAAACGTCATTGTACGTAAGATTAAGTTTCATCAGTTGAGGAGCGTTCACATTTGGAACCTGAGCAATAGGTTTGCTTTCCACCTGGCCGGAAATGTCATTTTTTGTTCCGTTATCCCACAATAGTACCTGTGAAGAAACATCTCCGATGACCGCATTTCCATTGTCATCAAATAGCTTAATTCCAGGCTGCTTTGAGGCAAAAAACCAATCTTTGGAAGCTCCGTACATCGTTGCCAACATAAGAGCTTGTGTTTTTCCCGCACTAAATGTAAAAGAAGCTGACTGCCCGGGCAAAATCACCGTGCTGCCTGTCCCCTGAAAGCTTCCGCTTTCGACAAAATCTTTTGGGGTGACCACATTTTCAAAAGTGATGGTTCTTTGGACAGAAGTATTTTCCATCATCATATTGTCATTATCATCACAAGAGCTAAGAATAAACGCTGTCAGTATTCCCGCTGCTAACGACGCTGTTTTGAATAGGTTTTTTTTCATAAATAAAATTTTTGTTACACCACTACTGTCGGGGAGGTTGGTAAATCCTGACAGGAATTTCATTCATTTGTTTTTAATGTATTGAAAATCAGTGTATTTATTTTTTGTTTTTTAAATATAACACGTCGAGTTCTGTCGTTTTGCGTGGCGATATTTGCAGGAGGAGGGAAGAGAGATAGTTACCTATAAAATCTCTGTCTTAAAATTAACCAACAAAAAATATTTTTATGAGTTTTCCATGTATTGTAAAGAACACGATGGCAGAGATGAGAAGTCTGTCGGCTGCGGAAATAACAGATCTTCAAAACGGCATTTATAAGGGAGTTTGTCTTTTAGGATATTATGAAAAAAGAGATACACCAAACCCTGTTATTTATCATTTGTCTGCTACATTGGGCACAGATGATGGAGGCAGTGTTATTGAAACGGGAGGAATCAAACTGGAACATAATTTCACCCATGATCTGGATGTCCGATACTTTGGAGTAAAAGGAAATGGGACGTATAATGATACGCCGTTTGTCTTATCTTACTTTAATTACGTTAATGCGAATAATCTGTTTTGGGTCGTTCCGGGTAATTTTAAAGTCGTTGTAAAGCAGTCTTTTGAAATTAAAACGAGCGGAAGATGCGACGGAAAATTTATTCTTAGGAATGAGAATAGTGAGGTGGCCATAACAATTGCCCGAAAATTCAATGGTGAGGCAGTGGATATAAGCACATGGGATACGGTTAAAATGAAACGTGGCAGTTTGGATGTAGGTTTTAGTAATACAGGCGTTGCTAATCTGTATTTTGATTCCGAAGAGATACTGATTGACCGTGATGGTACTTCTTCTGAAACTTATTATAATAAGAGAGAATTTATTAGAAGTGTTGACGGTAAATTGACTACTCCTTTAGTTTGTTCTTACAGACAAGATTCTCTTAACCTTCAGGTACTGAAGGTTAAGAAATACATCTTTGAAGAGCCTATTTCTATAGATAATCTTAGTATTGAAACGGATGGAAATCTAAACGAGGCTAAATATTTATTTGTTAATAGAGATAATGTTACCCTTAACAACCCGCAAATTATTAATAAAATAAATAATATGGGAGTCGTTAATGTAGGAGCTGTAGCTCTTGAAATACAGGAGTGTGCTGACGTTATCATAAATAGTCCTTTCATAAAAGGGTTTAGAAAGGCTGGTGTTGGGTATGGTATTGCAAATTATTACTCAATAGGTGTCATTATTAATGATGGAAATGTAGTAGAATGCAGACATGGATATACCGGGAGAAACAGTGTAGATGTCACCATCAACAGAGGCGTTTGGGAAGACGGTATAGATGATCACTGGACAGATAGATTTACAGCCAATAATACCATTGTAAAAACAGGGAAAGGCGCGGCCGCATTTCAATTTGCAGGCAATGATATTACTCTCAACTCTCCGATAGTGAATGGAAGTGCCAGCATATTCTTCGGGATCAGGTTGGATACGCCCAGCTTAGGGGGAATTGTAAATATAAATAATCCTGTTTTTAACACTAAAGATTCCAGTAATCAATCAGGCACAAGAGATATTTATATGTTCTCATATACCAGCCCGGGCGGAAATGTTGGGAATGCAATGCTACAAAAGTATGCGGTAGATCCAAAACTTCCTGAGAGCCTTAATATAATCAACCCAATTATTAATACGGATGCTGATTTAGTGTATGGCTTCTTCTTGGGCGTTCTAAATCGGGCGTATACCAATATTAAAAATTTGAAAATAACGGATACCATTCTAAATGCAAAGCCTACAACTCAATATACTGCAGTACAAATCATTAAGGATAATGTTAATCAGCAGGACCACAATACAAATATAGAAATCACCGGTAGGCTGACAACAAATGCGCTTGCTACCACATGTGTATATTTAAGTTCAATAGACCACACTGTATTTAGCCGTCGAGCTAATATATATTTAACCGATTGTTTCGGATATGGAAGAGTTGTATTTAGTGGAGCAAATCTTGGAACTCTTATCATGGATGGTGGAGAAATCAATGATTTTAATACGGATCGTGCGGAAGCATCCCTTTCTAATTGTAACATCCAGTTCAAAAATGTAGAATGGAAAGGGGGGAAAATTGATCATCTTACTCATGCTCTGTTTCAAAACTGTGTTTTTACCGGAAATTACGTATTTCCTTCAGTTGGTAGCGTATCATTGGTTAATAATGTTAAATATGCCGGTGTTTCAGGATTGCCTTCTAATATTGTCAACAGTATGAATCCTCCGTTTGCATAAAAAAACAAATACTTACTAAACCAATTCATTTAAAATAAACCCAAAGAGTTCAGGATTTTCCTGGGCTCTTTTTATATTCCCTTTTTCCCCTCCAGAATCATTTCTATCATTTTAATTTTTCTTTTCTCCCTAGTTTCCGGTTTCTTAGCTTCCTCAATCCAGCGGATATATTCTTTCCGGTGCGTATAGCTCATCTTGTCAAACAGGGCTTTCGCGTCAGAATTCTCATTAAAAACAGAAGCAATATCATCAGCAACTTCCACTGTTCTTTCCTCTTTATCTTCAATTAAGGAAACAGAAACCTCATCCCCGAAACTTTTCTCAAGTTGCTTTCGTACTTCTTGTGTTAGTCCTAAAATATGGCAGTCGGAATTCATTCTAACAAGGCTTCCGCGATACTCAACTTTACGGTCGAATGTTGCTTTAATTCTAATCTGTCCTTTTTTGCTGAACAGTTCCTCTGTAGAAAACGGAAACTCTACAAAAGCGGCGTTCATTTCACCGTTCTGCTGGATGATTGCTTTAAACTCTATCGGTTTCATAGGGAAAGATTTATAGTTCAAAAATAAAAAAACCGTGAACATACATTCACGGTTTTATATTTAAATCAAAAAAGATTATTTTTTGGTTTTTGTTTTCTTAGGCATTTGAGTAGTCCCGGAATTTTTAGTCTTGGTATCAGCAGGAGTGTTTTCTCCTCTTACAAGCTTTAATTCGTCAACTAATCTTCTTGCACCAGCGTATTTGTCGATAGTCCAAAGAACGAAACGTACATCTACGTTAATCGTTTTTTGCCACTCCTGTTCAAATACGATATCACCGCTTAATGCTTCGCTGTTTCCGTCGAATGCAATACCGATAAGGTTTCCGTCTCCATCAATTACCGGAGAACCAGAGTTACCTCCAGTAATGTCATTGTTCGAAAGGAAGTTGACAGGCATATATCCTGCAGCATCCGCATACTGTCCGAAATCTTTAAGGTTATAAAGATCGATCACTCTTTGTGGAAGGTCGAATTCTTCATCACCTTTCTTGTATTTTCCAACAAGACCAGTCATATCAGTATAATAGTTATCCGTAACACCGAAGTAGTTTCTGTCTTGTCTTACCGGAAGTTTATCTACCGTTCCGTATGTTAATCTCATCGTAGAGTTAGCATCCGGGTAGAATTTCTTCTCAGGCATAGCTTTCATTAATCCAGCTAAGAAAAGACGGTTGTTTTTGTTGAAGTTGTCATCAACTTTAGCATACTTCTCAGTGCTCATTTTTTGGTCAGCCACGATTCCGTTGGCAATTTTCCAAAGTGGATCAGCATCCAGTTTCAATGCATCCGGGTTCAGTAAGAAGTTTGTAGCAGAAGTCTTATTCGCGAAGATTGAAGAATAAGCTACGTTAGAAAGCGTTTTAGCATCCAATCCTAAAATAGTAGCAGAGGCCACTTCCTTGTTCTTTACTCTGGTTTGGTAAAGGTTGGCCATAGAAGCAAGCATTTCTCCTTCCAGAGATGGATTGAAGTTTTCGTAAGCTCCTTTAAGTGCTGCTTCAGTCTTAGCTTTCATCGCAAGTCTTCCCTGCATATCCTGAGCAGCGTAAGCTTTAAGTGTAGATCCTACCTGTAGGGCAAGCGTAATATATTTTGCGTTTCTTGAGAACTGTGAAGCATAATTTCTTTCAACATTTCTCTCAGAAACCTGCTTGTAGTACGCTTCAATATCTTCTAAGATACCGTCATAAGCCGTATTTCCTGGCATTACAGACCATTTTCTGTAAGTATCCTCAATTTTTTGTTTGTCAGAGATCGTTCCGTTTTTCTCTACCGCATCGATAGTTCCCTGTCTGTTTTTCCAGTAGTTGGCTACAGAAGCATATTGAGACGCATAATTAAGCTGAGTCGCTTTATCTTTGTCCATATACTTCTTCATAACGTCCATAGCAAGTTTGGAAGCTTCTACCCAAGCCGGATAGTCTTTGCCTACCATCTGCTGAATTCCGTAAGAAGTCAGGTAACGGTTGGTTCTTCCAGGGTATCCAAGGATCATTGAGAAGTCTCCAGGCTTGATTCCTTTAAGAGAAACCGGAAGGAAGTGCTTAGGCTTCAATGGAACGTTGCTTGGAGCAAATTCTGCAGGGTTTCCTGCTGCATCTCCATACACTCTGAATACGGTGAAGTCAGCCGTATGTCTTGGCCATTCCCAGTTATCTGTATCACCTCCGAATTTTCCTAATGATGATGGTGGTGCACCTACCAGTCTGATGTCTTTGTAATCCTGGTAAACGAAATAGTAGAATTCATTTCCGTTGAAGAAATCTCTTACCACTACTGTGTATTTTCCGTTTTCAGAGTTTTCAGTCTGGATAGCCTTTGTTTCAGCATCAATAACTGCTTTTCTCTCTGCCCCGGTCATATTGTTATTTAGCTTAGAATTGATTCTCTGCGTAGCATCATCCATTCTTACTAAAAATCTTACATAAAGATCTTTTGCATTAAATTCATCCTTCTGCTTCATGGCCCAGAATCCGTTTTTCAGGTAATCTTTTTCAGGAGTAGAAGCAGCAGCTACAGCTCCGTAACCGCAGTGGTGGTTGGTGAAAATAAGTCCTTTATCAGAAACAATTTCCCCGGTACAGAACCCTCCGAAGCTCACGATAGCATCTTTTAAGCTTGAATTGTTTACCGAATAAATTTCTTCAGGTGTCAAATGCAGTCCTTCTTTTTGCATATCGACCCCGTTAAGTCTTTTGATGAGCATTAACAGCCACATCCCCTCATCCGCCCTCATCTGAGCAAAGCCCAATAAGAAAGTGAACAGTAGAAATAGTCTTTTCATTTTATAAAATAATTTTTGTGTCGCTAATTTACTAATTTTTACGATATTCTGTCCCGGAATGGTATGAAAATGGAAGGATAATGCGCATGAAAAAAATACTCCTATTATTTTTTGCCGTTTTACTTCTCGGAGCCATTGTCGGCTGCTCTGCTGTACCTGAAAAGAATCCGAGCCTTCAAAGGCAGTGGATGCTCGTTTCTTTCGGTCAGTTTTCCAAGGATGAATTGATCAGAAACAAGGCAGAAATCAATCTGACAGGGACAATGGAGAAAGGAAGAATAAAAGGAAGTGCCCATATGGGATGCAACGGGATGTTCTTTACTTCTGAATTTAAAAGCGGAGGAAAAGTAAAGATTTCAGGAGTGGGAAGTACTATGAAAGCCTGCCAGAATATGGATCTCGAAACTGCATTTATTCAAAAGTTTGATAAGATGACCCAATATTCCGTAGAAGGACATTTTCTTACCTTATCGGATGACAGTGGAAATGTGATGAAATTTGTAGCCGCTGATTGGGACTAAAAGTATAGTCTTAGTCCGGTTAGGTGTAAAAATATAAAAAGTCCGCATTGAGCGGACTTTCTTTTTGAAATCGATTTTGGTTATCAGTTTTTTGGGATTGTTTTTTTTATTTCTTCCAAAGTTGCGGTATTGGGCAAGCCCTGTACGCTTTTATTTGTGTTATTAGAAATCGGATGAGATGCCTGTCTGTTGGGAATTGAAGTTTTAAGTTCAGCGAGACTTACCGTATTGGGCAGTAATTTCCCTGAATTATTGGATGGAGCAGCCTGAGCTTTTGTCTCCTGCTTTTTCACTTCCAGTCCCTGCTCCGAGGCCAGAGTGGTTACAGCCTGCTTTTTGGGAGCATTTTCCTGAGCTGCTTTG
Source organism: Chryseobacterium sp. OV279 (assembly GCF_900128945.1). Classification (GTDB taxonomy): domain Bacteria; phylum Bacteroidota; class Bacteroidia; order Flavobacteriales; family Weeksellaceae; genus Chryseobacterium. The sequence continues at coordinate 323,025 of NZ_FQUD01000004.1, forward strand.
GCTACTTGAGTTTCCTGATCCCTGAGCTGTTTAACGACTTGGGCCTGATCTTCAGGTTCGGCAGCTTTCTTGTTTTCCTGAGCATAAACACTTACGCTTAATGCTGCGAATGCAATGATATATAGTGATTTCATGATACTTTATTTAATGTTTACCAGTACTTTAATTTTACCAACCGAATTTTGATCATAATCCTGAAGCGCTTTTCCGATCACCTGTCCTATTTTTACCTTTTTAGGATTCGCTTTCATGGCAGTTCCGGATAGGGAAGAGGTCACCAAAAGATCTCCTCTCTTAATTTTCCCACCTTCAAGACATACTTTCGTCGGAATAACCCCAATGACTCCCATCGGAACTTTTCCAATTAATTCAGAATCTATATTTTCTTCTGTTAAAAGAACACCCGGTTTTGTTGCATAAACTCCGGCAACAAGTGTAGAGTAGGGTTTTGATGATTTTTCTACGGTACGGTCAGAATCTGTTGAGATAGTTAAAATATCGCCCGGCTCATAGTCTGAAGTATGCCCTTCCACATCAAATGCTTCTGCAACGTCAGCACCACTGTTTTGGGTTCCTCCGTTGAAGAATCCTTTGCCGGTTCTGTCTACACGGGCTACATTCGCGCTGTTCGTTTGCAGTATCGCAATATTTCCGCTTGGGCCCTGATGATTCAGTAATAATACACTTCCTGTTCCCACATTGGTTACATGGACGGTAGGATTACCGTTGGCTGCATTGAAATTGGCAAATCTTCCAGCTCTTCCGACTCCGAAATTGGGCGTCCATCCATACACGGCATTTCCTGTTCCGTCTGCTGTTGCTTCAACACCATCTCCATTTTTACCGGCATTGGCAGTGATTCCGTTTCCGTTGCCTTCTGTTAAAGCTAATAGAGCAGGCCCATTTCCTGAAGCATTGGAAGCATAGAATAGTCCACCAAAACCACCTGTTCCGGATGATAAACCGTAAACACCGGCAGTTCCAAAATTGGCAAATTGTGAATTTACTTCTCCTTTTACAGCGGGAGAGGTGCCTGTTACGCGGTCAACCTTAAAGTTTCCGGCAGTACCGTTACCCACAGTGGTTACCGTTATGACATCGCTTGTATTCGTATCATTGAATATATTGAACTTCCCGGCACGGCCTGTTGCAAAAGTAGGGACCCATGCGTAAAGAGCATTTCCGGCACCGTCGATATTGGTTTCAACACCGTTTCCATCTTTACCGGCATTGGCTGTGATGGCATTTCCGTTTCCGTCAGTTAAAGAAATTAATGCGGCTCCGTTTCCGGAAGGATTGGATGCGTAGAATAATCCTGCACGGCCTCCTGTTCCTGAAGAAACGCCAAAAACAGCTGCGGCACCGAAGTTTCCGAAAATAGTGTTCACTTCACCTCTTACTGCTGCCCCAACACTGTTGGTATTGTCAACTAAGAAAGAAGCGGCATTACCCTGGGTATTATCCGGAATATTTCCGTTACCGTTGGTTTCCACTTCAAATACATTATTGAGTTCATTGGCTGCATTTAAATTTTCAAAACGTCCTGCACGTCCTTTACTGTTGTTTAATCCTACCTGTCCTAAAACCCCGACAGCCGTTCCGGTTGTATTGGTCGCGACAAAACCTCTTACCCCATAACCACCTCCATCATTTCTTCCTACTACGGCTCCGGCAATATCACTTGTGGTTCTTCCAACTACCGCTTCACCAGCTCCGTTATTATCCCCGATAATACCTGCTGAAGTTTGTGCACTGGTAATACCGTGTACCGCAAATCCGCTTCCTGTTGAACTGAAAACCCCTGCACCGCTTCCTGATGAGGAAACATTGATAACGGTTCCGTTTCCAAGTGTATTGGCATTAAGGACATTATTACTGTTGGCATTGTTGAAAATAGATATACTGGCTGCAATGCCATTGTTACTGGTAGCAGTAAGACCTGTTCCGGTATTACTGTTGGCATAGACACCTGTTCCCGCGCCTGATGAATTTCCATATACTCCAAGACCGGTAGGAGTAACTCCGTACACACCCCATCCGCTTCCGGCCTGGCTTCCCCAGATTCCTATTCCCAGTCCGCCGGTTCCGTTATTGATCCCTCTTACTGCACTGGAGAATCCTCCTGGTGTGGTGCTGTTTACAATTCCGCGTACCGGGGCAATACTGGAAGTCATTGTATTGTTGATCCCTTCCACAGAAGTTCCGTCGCCGTCATTGGTGAGCGAGAATAGAGTGGAGGCATTGTTTACGGTATTGGTGTAAGGAATGGCGAAGGTTCCACCAGTTCCACCTGCAGATTTGGCATATAGGGCATAAGGCACGCTTAATAACTGACTTGTCCCTGCTATGGTGTAGTTGGTACCACCGGCCGGATCGGTTTCAGTTTTTAAATAGTAGCTGCCTGAAGGCCAGTTGATGGTAGAAAATGTTCCGGAAAGCACCGTTCCTGTTCCTATTTCCATACTGATAAGTCCATTCGCGTTGGTAAGTCCTGTTAATCTTTCAGAATAGACCAGTGTTCCGGCAGGAGAGCCCTGTAGCACACTTACTTTAACAGCGATATTTTGATTGACCAGAAGCTGGCCGGTTCCGTTTCTCATAATGGCCTGGTAGCTCATTTTTTCCGGAGCCTGCGCATGCCCCATAAAGAGGCCCAGCATGATCCCCAGCGATAGTAATATTTTTTTCATGGCGTTATTTTTTGATGACTTTAAATGTTTTTAGGTTTTCCCCGCTCTGATTGATCCGGATAATGTATACTGCCGAAGGAAGAGAGGAAAAATCGAGTTCGGATTTTGACTGTGAGATCATGTCCTTTTTGATCAACTTGCCCTGAGCATCGAACACCTGGTATTCGGATCCTTTGTAGGGAGCTGAATTAAAATCGATGTACAGATAATCTCTCACAGGATTAGGATAGAGTAAAATGCCGTCTTGCTTTGATGCGGTTTCACTGGCAGAAAGTGTCGTGATTTCGTAGGCCTGCTGTACCCCTTCTGTTACCTGGGAACTGGCTCCCTTGTACAGGTAAGTGGTTTGGCCGACACTGTAAGAAACCGAGCCGTTGCTTCCTGATGCATTTGTTCCCGTAGCCAGCACCACAGATTGGGCGTGTAATATACTGACGGTAAAGGAGAACAGGATGAGAAAGAAGCAGTGAATAGATGTTCTTTTCATGTAAATAGTTTTGTGGTTATTAATTGGTTTTCCAAGTTTTCAATTGAAAATTTGTAGACACTAAATTACCACATATCACAACCGGATAAGAGGAAAATAGACTAACGGTAAAAAAAATCGACCAACGGCACTTTGTCACAAAAATGTTGGTATTCAGAGATTAAGGATCGAGAAAAGAGAGGCTGTCTTTATAGGTTCTGCCTATAGGAAGCTTGATTTGATGGATCAGTTCAATTTCATGGCTGTTTTTTCCACGGATGAAATGACGGGGAACGGCATAGCTGCGGTGTATCCTTACAAAAGAGTCGAAAAAACTTTTATGGAGCAGATTACCCAGAGAATCCAGGATGCAGTGTTTCTTATCATAAGTGATGAGCCGGGTGTAATCTTTTAAGGCTTCAAGGTAAAGGATGTCGGTAAGTTTGACTTGAGAGACATGGCTGCCTTCTTTTATTTTAATACAGTTTTCACCGAGAAGGGCATCGAAGCAGTCGCATTTTTCCTTCGTTTCAAAAAAATGGAAAACTTTTTCCATTGCCGTGTGGAAACGTTCCGGTTTAAGAGGTTTGGTGACGAAGTCCAGTACATCGAGTTCAAAAGCTTCTGCGGCCATTTCTGTGTGGGAACTTACGAAGATGCAGGCTGGGATTTTAGAGGCCAGCTTTCTGAAATCCAGTCCGCTCATGCCGGAGAGTCGTGTTTCGCAGATCAGAAGGTCTATCGGGAATTCCAGATAAGGAACAGCCTTTTCCGCCGAATTAAAAGACGCAATAATTTCTATATTGTCATATTGTCTGATGTGATGCTGAAGAACCAGTCTGTCCAGTTCATCATCATCAATGATCATACAGTTAATACGCGTAATCATGATTTTGGTGTTAGTTTTTATAAGATTTATAATTTTTTATGTTTATTAATTATAAATCAGCTTTATAAAGGTATTAATTTTTCGCAAAAGAAAGGTATTGTAAACTTAAATTAACATTAAAATATAGGGAATACTCAAAAATGATTTTGTTTTTTTTCCTGAAAATTGGTATCTTGTGAAAATCACAAACATAGACAGAAATTAATGCTAGATAAGAAAGAACATCATTACGAGAAGGCTATTTTGGTGGGGGTTGTCACCCAACATCAGGATGAAGACAAGCTTACGGAATATATGGATGAATTAGAGTTTTTGGCGTTCACAGCAGGTGCAACGGTACAAAAACGATTTACACAGAAATTAACCCAGCCGGATTCCAAAACCTTTATCGGAAGCGGAAAGGCGCAGGAAATAAAAGAATACGTCAAGGAAAACGAGATCGGAACAGTCATTTTTGATGACGAATTATCTCCTTCCCAACTGAAAAACCTTGAAAGGGAAATAGAAGTAAAAATTCTGGACAGAACCAATCTTATCCTCGATATTTTTGCACAGAGAGCACAGACTTCCTATGCAAGAACTCAGGTAGAACTGGCTCAATACCAGTATCTTTTACCACGTCTGACAAGGATGTGGACCCACCTGGAGCGTCAGAAAGGGGGAATCGGGATGAGAGGTCCCGGAGAAACGGAGATTGAAACTGACCGTCGTATCATTCGTGACAGAATTTCCCTGTTAAAAGAAAAACTGAAAACCATCGACAGACAGATGGCTACCCAGCGTAACAACCGTGGAAAAGTAGTGCGTGCTGCTTTGGTGGGCTATACCAACGTAGGGAAATCTACGCTGATGAATGCACTTTCCAAGTCTGACGTTTTTGCAGAGAACAAATTATTTGCAACACTGGATACTACGGTAAGAAAAGTGGTGATTGGAAATTTACCGTTCCTGCTAACGGATACGGTAGGATTTATCAGAAAACTTCCGACTCAGCTGGTAGAATCTTTCAAATCCACTTTGGATGAGGTTCGCGAGGCAGATCTGCTTATTCACGTCGTTGATATTTCCCATGAAAGCTTTGAAGACCAGGTAGAATCTGTGAATAATATTTTAATGGAGATCAATGCCCATCAGAAACCGATGATCATGGTGTTCAATAAAATCGATGATTTCAGCTACGATAAAAAAGATGAGGATGACCTTACGCCGTCTACCAAAAAGAATATTTCTTTAGAGGAATGGACCAAAACGTGGATGGGTAAATCTAAATATCCTACGGTTTTCATCTCGGCTCTGACGAAAGAAAATTTCCCGGAAATGAAGAAAATGATCTACGATGAGGTGATGAAGATTCATATCTCCAGATTCCCGTACAATGATTTCCTTTTCGAATATTTCGACAACGACGAGGTAGAAGAAAACAACGATTAATGAAATATCACTTTTTCCTGTTGTTCGTTTTATTTTCGGTTTTTGGGTTCAGCCAGAAATCAAAAATTGATTTGAAAGACATTGAAAAAAGCCTTAAAAAGAAAGATTCTCCTTACAATTATGAGAAACTGATTTTTAAATACAAAGGATATCCGAAATCCCTGGACAGCATTGAAGCCCAGTACCTGTACTACGGAAGAAACTTCAGGGATGATAAAATTTCGACATCTGATGACCAGTTCAAGAGCCTTGCGGATGCTTTTAAAGAAAATAATTTTGAAGAATGCATTAGGCAGGGAAAAATTCTCTATAATCAAGATCCTACGAACCTGGATATCCTTCTTGTCCTTCTGAGGGCGTATGATTCAAAGAAAGACGGTAGCAATTTCATCCATCACCTGGACCAGTTCCGTTCACTGACGGGAGGGATCAAGAATTCCGGAGACGGAATCTCTGAAAAGACAGCCTATCTCGTAAATTCTGTAGGAGACGAATACATCCTTCTGAATATCCTGAATATCGGAAAAGATTATGTGAGAGCATCAAAGGCAGGCAAAGACGGAATGTTTGATGTCTGGGAGAAAGACGGACATCAGTTATTTATTAAAATACTTTATTTAGACCTATAAATTAATTAAAAAAAACACTTAGTGGAGTTATATTATTCATTTTCAGCCTTAATAGTATTAGCATCAATTTTCGCCTATCTTAATTACAGATTTCTGAAACTTCCGAGTACCATCGGGATTATGGTGATTGCCATTGTCGTTTCCATTTTTCTGGTGATGTTTGGAGAAGCTGTCCTTCCGCGTACTTTCGGGCACCTTAATAATTTAATGAATAGTATTGACTTCACAGAAGTTCTGATGGGTGCTATGCTTAATTTCCTGCTCTTTGCGGGAGGGATTCATATCAATATCAACGATCTTAAGGAGCAGTTCCGGCCGGTCCTTATATTTTCTACAGCGGGCGTGGTTATTTCCACCTTTGTGGTAGGATTCGGGATGTTTTATCTATTGCCGTTTTTAGGAATTCAGCTGCCGTTTATTTACTGTCTGGTTTTTGGAGCGCTTATCTCACCTACCGATCCGGTTGCGGTTTTAAGTATCCTGAAGCAGGCGAATGTGTCCAAATCACTGGAGACAAAAGTAGCCGGAGAATCTCTGTTCAATGATGGTATGGCCGTAGTGGTATTTACCGTAGTATTGCAGCTGGCTATTGGAAAAGAAGTGGATCTTGGGGTTGAAAGCATAGGTTTACTCCTGATGAAAGAAGCCGGTGGAGGTATTCTTCTCGGTGTCGTATTGGGATGGATTACTTCCAGACTGATGCGTGAAGTGGATGATTATATAATTTCCGTTCTGGTAACGCTTTCTGTGGTAATGGGAGGTTATCTTATCGCCAGACAGATGCATATTTCCGGACCGTTGACGATGGTTGCCGCAGGTTTGTTTATGGGTAATTTTAACGTCAGATTTAAAATGAAGTCTGTCACGCAGGATTATCTCATCAAATTCTGGGAACTGATTGATGAAATTCTGAATGCCGTTTTATTCCTGTTCATCGGATTTGAATTATTGATGATCAAAGACTTAAAGCATTTTATGGTTCCGGGGCTTTTGGCCATCGCAGTCGTTCTGATTGCCCGTCTGATTTCGATCTGGGTGCCTACAAGATTTATGTCTTTAAGAACAAGATTTAGTCCGCAGACCATCAAAGTTTTGGTTTGGGGAGGAATCCGTGGGGGAGTTTCCATAGCCTTGGCCATGTCTATTCCAAAAAGTGAATACAGCGAAATTATTTTAAGTATCACGTATTGCGTTGTGGTGTTCTCCATTATCGTTCAGGGACTTACCATTGCTAAAGTGGCCAATCCGAAAGCCATTGCAAAAGAAGAGGAGGCGCAGGAAAGTGTTGCTTTGGATGACCATGCTTAATTAAATAAAACACGAATTGAAATGAATAAATTATTTCAAATTATATTTATTCTGTCCTTTGGAATCTGTTTTTCTCAAATCAATGTTGAGGAAATTAAAAAGAACGTGACGGAAAATCCACAGGAATACAAGTCTTATTTGGAGATTTTCAAAAAGAATCCGGCCAGCCTTACTCAGGAGCAAATGAATCAACTGTATTATGGAAGTCGTTTTGTGAAGTCTGAATATGATCTTTCAAATTATAATGACGATTATAAAGAAGTCTGGAAACCGTCTGAAAAAAAACTCTCCAAAAGCAACGCTGAAAAAATTGTAACTAAGGCTGAGAAAGCTTACGTCAAAGATCCATTGAATAGATTAATATTAAAAAACATTTCAAATATCTATAGTGTGTTAGGAGATAATGCCAAAGAAGAACTGGCCATGATACAATACAACGCTGTGATGAATACCATTAAAAATAGTGGGAGTGGGGATTCGGAAGATTCTCCCATATGTGTCATCTGGGCAGGAGATGTTATTGCGCAGATTGATAATCTCCATGGCTACGGAACAGCCGCAGATTTTAAGCAAAATATGAAATATTTACCTGATGGCAGCACAATTACCGCTTATTCCATGGGAAAAAAGAAAATTTTTGTAAAACTTGTTGGCGGCTTCAGATGGGAACAATAGTCAAAGAAATACAGGAAGCTCTGGCTGTCCTTTCCATTCCTGAAAAAGCTGAATTCTTTCCAAGGTTCTTCAAAACAGGAAAAGGAGAATATGGAGAGGGAGATTTGTTTCTGGGCGTAACCGTTCCGGACCAAAGATCGATAGCTAAGGAGTATTATTCCAAAATAAACTTAGAAGACTTAAGTGTTATATTGTCTTCAAAATACCACGAACACAGACTTACCGCGCTTTTTATGCTGATCTCTAAGTTTGAGAAAATAAAGGATAAAGCTGCAAAAGAAGAAATCATTCAGTTTTATCTGGATCATCTTCCGTATGTCAACAACTGGGATCTGGTAGATTCAAGCTGTTATAAAATCCTGGGACGATATGCCTTTGAACATGGAAAGGAAGACCTGTTGAGAACCCTTTCGGATTCTGAAGAAATGTGGCATAAGAGAATTGCTGTGGTCGGCACGATGCATTATGTGAAAAAAGGATCTTTTGAACTGACGAAAGAATTCGTGACCAAAAATCTGAAACATCCGCATGATCTGATGCATAAAGCCAACGGATGGCTGCTTCGTGAAGTGGGGAATAAAAATGAATCCGAACTGATCACTTTTTTAAATAAACACTATCAGGAAATGCCGAGAACCTGTCTGAGATACGCTATCGAAAAGCTGGATGAGCAAGTGAGGCAGGATTTTTTGAAAGGCAGGGTTTAAAAAAATAGCTGTTTTCAGTGAAATACCAGAGTCTATAAAGCATTTTCAAACGGAATTAAGTAGTTTTGTGTTTTAAAACTCAATTATGAAAAATTTTCTGAAGCTGTTGGCGCTGTTTCTGCCTTTATTGTTGCTGAGCAGCTGTTTTGATATTTTAGATAAAGTGAATGTCAAAGCCGATGGAACCGGAGAATATACCATCATTCTGAATGCCAGCAAAAGCAAAACTAGGTTGGCTTCCATCTCTAAAATGGAAACGATTAACGGGAAAAAAGTTCCGAAAAAGTCTGAAATTGAGAATAAAATCAATGAAGCGGCTAAAATTTTTAAAGGAACGCCGGGAATCAGCAACGTAAAAACTTCCATGGATTTCGATAATTACGTGATCAAATTAAGCTGTAATTTCAAAAAAATTGAAAATATCAACGCCGGACTGGAGCAGCTGAAAGCTAAAAAGATCCTCGGTAAAATGATTCCTACTCAAATTTACAGCCAGAGCCTTGAGAAAAAATCACTGACCAGAAACAAGGTGAATACCTTCAAAGCAGATTACGACAAGATGGGAAAGGCAGACATAGAAGTCTTTAATGATGCCAGATATACGTCCATCATGCAGTTTGAAAACACGGTGAAATCTCAAACCAATTCTTCTTACGTACTGGCTCCGAACAAAAAAGCGGTCAAGCTGGAAGCGGATATCCTGGACCTTATTTTTCAAAAGAAACAACTACAAAACACCATATTATTTCAATAAATTCTAACACTCGACCATGAAATCTATAGTATTAAAAACACAGATAATTACTTTCGCGCTTTTTGGTTTTATGCTTGTTTTCGCACAGAAAAGTATGAAACTTCCTAGTGATGCCGTATTTTATATGGAAATCAACGGAAAGCAGCTTAATCAGAAAATCAATTGGCAGAAGCTTAATCCTCTTTTGCATGAACTGAGCAAGAAAGATAAGGACAAGGATAAAGAAAAAACCTCGTGGAACGACTATTCTAAAACGGGAATTAAATATGATGCCACGCAGTATCATTATGCCAGTTTCAATGACTCTATACAAACCTACACGACTCATTTTATTGTAGACAACAAAGAGAAATTTCAGGAATTCATCAATTCAACCAAGAAAAAAGGGCTTGAAATTTCTAAGAAAAAGAACTATTCTTACGTAGACATAGATGATAATATTTTTGTGGCCTGGAGCAATGACCGTGCTGTTTTGAGTATGGTGAACTATACCAAACCTTATAAAGATATCTGGTCTGATGCTGTGGTAGACAGTGCTGCAACTGCTGCTGCAGATGCTGCTGTCGCTGTAGACAGTGTGTATGTCGGAGAGCCGGAAAAACCTTTCGATTATAAGGAAGAAATCATCAATCTGAAAGATGAGATCAAATATTTAAAAGATAACATCAAAGAAAATAATAAAGAGATCACGAGAATTCAGAAAGACATCAAATACCTGGAAAAGAATCATAAATATCCGAAGGAAAACGTAGATACCCAGCATTCTGAAGGAGAACCGGATGTTTATCCTAAAGAGGAGGAGTATGCGGAGCCTGCAATAGATTCTGCGTACCAGAAAGAACTGGATTCCATGAATGTTGAGAATTTCAAAATAGTCAAGAAAATTGCCGAAGACCGTTTCGATCTGTATTTCAGTTCCAATTTAGAGCTTGAAGTGCCGAAAGCGATGCTGAGCTTCAGAGATCCAAATTCAGATGCATACGTCTACACAGATTACGGAAGAATGATGAATGACGGAATCTATGGGAAAATGATGAAGCGTTTTGAATTCGGACAGTTTTTCAGAAATGCATACGATTCCAATTCCTACTACAACTTATATTTCGATAAAGATAAAGTGAAGCTGGTGAACAATTATCAGCATAAAAATCCGGGTATTCAGAAAACCATTTCATCCGTTTATAAAGGGAAGAAAAACAAAAAGCTGGCTGAGCTTATCAATGACAAAAGCATCGGGTATTATGTGATGAATGTGAATGGCGCGAAATCTTTTGACATGATGTACGACCTGCTTCAGGACACCGGAGATGGTGAATATAAGAAGGAAATGGAGCTGATGATGGAAACCATGAAAATTGTTCTGGATGAAGAAGCCATCACCAAAATAGCTCCAGGAAACGGAATCTTTGTTCTGAATGAATTGAAATCCAAAAAAGTAGACTACACAGACTACGAATATGATGAAGACTATAATGAAAAGGAAGTAAAGAAAACCAAAGATGTAGCCGTTCCTAATTTCACATTTGCTTTTGCCACAGAGAATGAAGGCTACTGGAACCGTGTTTTCAATGTAATGGCTACCAATAAACATCTGTCTAAGAAATTCTCAAAAATCGGAAACTTTTATGCTTTCAAGGATGAAAAAGGAGACGGATATATGGATCAACTGTTTATGACGGTAAAAGATGGTATCGTTTATCTGACGAGCGCTACAGAGAATGTCAATCCTCAAAGTCAGTCTGATATTTCTAAGCAGTGGGCCAAAGATTCTTCTAAATATCCACTATCAGGAAGACTGGATATCCAGAGACTGGTAACCGGTTTGGAGAAAGAATTTAAAACGCCTTCCGAAAGAAAAACATTGGATCTGTTCAGAAAAAATGTAGGTGAAATGTACTTTAAAACTGAAGTAAAAGGAGAAAGCATAGAAACGGAAATGGATTATAAGATTAAAAATTCTTCAGAAAACAGCCTGATGTATTTCTTTGATCTGTTTGATGAGATTTATAAAATTAAAGAAGCAGACAAAAAGCCTCAAATATTATAGATGAATAAAAAGAAACTTATTGTCCCGTTAATTCTTGTACTCGCAATTGCGCTCTATTTTGTGTGTTTTTATAAAGACAAAACATTAAAATTTGTCCCTAAGAATGCAGATGCAGTCGTTTTAATCGATGTGAAAAAATTAACGGGACAGTATATTTCAAGCTTCATCGTCCATCCTTCAAAATGGTCGGGAAGCAAAAAAAAAGATAAAAAGGAGATTTCATTAAAAGATTCAGGGATCAGAATTCCGGATTTTTTACAGATTTTCCACCTCAAAGACACCAAATTTTCTGAATGGTACAGCGTGGTTGAACTGAAAGACCCGCAACAATTCTCAGCTTTTCTAAAGAGCCATCAGTTTATCAGTAAAGGAAAAGATCTCTTCCAAAAAGATCAGATATTCATTAAAATACAAGGTGACAACGCATTGATAGGAACTTCTGATCAGGCTTTTGATCATGTCAACAAGCTTCTTTTTCATTCTTCCGAAAAAAATACGCTGACAGCAGATCAGTTGATTGATCATGGGGTAGGAAGTATCTCATTCATTTCAGGACAGAAAATTCAGAATTTTTCTATTGAATTACATGCAGATGAAGTTGAGATCAAAAATATATCAGATACAGGAACTCTGGCTTCTATTATAGCTGGAATTCAGAAGAATAATCACTTTGTAGATATTGAACTGGATGCTCAAAATGTAAAGCATTACACCCGATTTTTCGATAAAAACTTCGCAGATTCCGCCCAGATCAGTTACTTTAAAGCAACTTCCGATCTTGAACAGGTAAATGATACCATCATCAGTTATGAATATGACGATAATTTTAATGAAGTCGAGAAAAAGACCTTTCAGAAAATTATTCAGCCCAATTATGTGATGGATCTTCAAAGTCCGGCTCCTGAAAAGACCTGGGATTATTTTCAGTATAAAAAATGGATCAATGCTCAGGATCAGTTCACGGCGATTCCATTTCAGCCCAATCATATCGGAAAAAATGATGGCGGATTGATCATAAAGTCTACCAGAAAGACGATACCCTTATCTCCAAAGCTTAAACAAAACTATATCTTCATCAGAAACAGTCCGTTGTTGCTCTCTTCATTAAGTACTTTAACACCTAAGGAAAAGGAAGTGCTTTCTGACCTGGAGTATATATTCTACGGGAATAAAGCACAGAACTATTGGGTGAAGATCAAAGCGAAGAAGGGAAAACTGCCTTTAATTTTAAGATGGTAGAAATTCTTCAGTTTTAAACATAAAAAGTATTCATGAATCCATCTGACATTGCACTGCTGAAAACTTGTACCCATTATTTTTTACATCTGGTTTTTCCGGTTTTCATTGCGCTGGTCTTTTTTCGTAAAAACTGGAAAAAGGCGTATTGCATTATGCTGGCGACGATGCTGGTGGATCTGGACCATCTTTTTGCCAATCCTGTTTTTGATCCGTCAAGAAATAGCATAGGTTTTCATATTTTACATTCCTATTATGCCATTGCGGTGTATTTTTTGCTGCTGTTTTTCAAAGGAAATATCAGAATTATTGCTATTGGTCTTCTGTTTCATATGCTGACGGATTTTCTGGATTTTAACCTGTGGATGCACTAGGAGAGAGGAAGATGGGAGAGGGAAGCTGGAAGTTAATAGTCAGTTTCAGGATCAATTACGGTGATAATAGATTAGTAAAGTAGGATTTAAAAGAGAAAAGAATGGTAGTCTTCGTCGTTTATGACTTCGATAACTTCCCTCTTCGAGCTTCTGACTTCCATCCTTATCACATTAAAATATCATTAATATTTTCTTTTAGTATTTCAAATTTGATAGATTTTTTGTATTTTGTAGACACTTTATGAGATTAAAAGAACTTTTACATTATACGTATATTTTCCCTGTTCTGGCGGTGGGGTATTATTTTTCCGGCCTGATGGGCGGTGGAGTTGTCAATGACATTATTGCAGGACTTCTGCTCACCGGAAGTGTTTTATCTGCAGTGCACCACGCAGAAGTGGTGGCTCATAAAGTAGGCGAGCCGTTCGGAACCATTATCCTAGCCCTTTGTATCACCATTATTGAAGTCGCGCTTATCATCTCGCTCATGGTGGCCGGCGGAGATCAGGCGATCACGCTGGCCAGAGATACCGTTTTTGCTGCCGTCATGATTATTCTTAACGGAATTCTGGGGATCTGTATCCTCGTAGGTGGTGTGAAATACCACGAACAGTTCTTTGCAAGAACTTCTGCAACCACTTATCTGGTAAGTATTGTTTCCATTCTGGTGCTTACCCTTGTCCTTCCTAATTTTACTTCAAGTGTCAACGGACCTTTCTATAACGAAGCCCAATTAATATTTATTTCTATTGCCTGTCTTGTGATCTACGGAGTTTTCCTGATGGTACAGACGGTGCGTCACAGAAGCTACTTTATCGTTCCTGATGAACATCCTGAAGAGCATTATATTCCTTCCCTGAACAAAACGCTGATCAGCTTCGGTTTCCTGGTGGTGTGTCTTGTCATTGTTGTACTGATGGCGAAGGGACTTTCCGGAACGATTGAAGGAATGGTACAGAGCATAGGCGCTCCGAAATCGTTGGTTGGGGTTATTATTGCGGGAGTGGTACTTCTTCCTGAAGGAGTGGCAGCGATCCGTGCGGCGAGAAGCAATCAGATACAGTCCAGTCTAAATCTGGCCCTGGGATCTGCATTGGCGAGTATCGGACTGACGATTCCAGCGGTATCTACCGTTTGTATCATGTATGATATTCCTTTGGTATTAGGATTGGATAAAAAAGACATTATCCTTCTTTCTTTGTCCGTATTTATTGTGATGCTTTCTTTAAGCCGTGGAAAGACGAATATCCTGTACGGAACGGTCTTATTAGTTAACCTTGCTGCTTACATCTTTACGGTCATCGTTCCATAATTAGAGGTTAGAAATTAGATATTAGAAGTTAGAAAAGTCAGGTTTCCTGGAGTTTCCGTTTTTTTTAATCCAAAATCTATAACTCGAATCCAAAAATCTCGTACCCCGCATCTCGAAAACCGGCATCCCGAAACTCTCAAACCCAAAACGCTCCGACTCTCAAACTTATTAGAGCCTCCTCGCCAGCTCCATTTTAAAAGCCATGAGCTTAGCGATATTTTCAGACTTATAAATAGCCATGTCGGCATTTTCTCCAACGAAATTTTCTTCGATAGTGGTGCTCCAGAGCTTTAGCCAGCGGTCAAAATGTTGCTGTTCCATCGCCTGAATTTCATTGATCGGAAAATGAACGCCCATAGGATTTCCCTTGTAGCTCATCTGACCAAACAGAATAGATTCCCAGAATGAATACATTTTAGGAAGGTGTTTGTCCCAGTCTACTTTGGCTACATCATTAAAGAAAAACCCAATGGTCTCATCTTTAACAACTTTCGTGTAAAATGAATTCACAAGATGTTCAATATCCTCTCTGGATTCCAATTTTTTCATAGTTCAAATGTACTGCAAAATCAAATTAAAAACTGAATCGGCAGCTTGATAAATTTCATGAAAACAATATTTTATCTTTGCAGCGGAAATGGTGAAATAAGAGATTGTAAAATCATTTTATTCACTTACTTTTAAAAGATAAACAGTATAAAAATGGCAAGAGGCTTCGGACAGAAGATCCGTCAGAAAAACACTGAAAACAGTGGTTTTGGAAGCAATGCATCCGGAAGGTTCATCAATAAGGACGGACTTCCGAATGTCAAGCGGAGAGGCGTGAATGTATTCAACAGACTAAGCTGGTATCACACGATGCTGAACCTTTCGACTTTCCGGTTCCTGTCTTATCTGGTGGTGGCCTATATTCTGATCAATCTCGTATTCGCAATGATTTATTATCTGATAGGCGTAGAGCATCTTACCGGAATTGATAAAAGCGATCCGCTGAACGAGTTCATTGATGTGTTTTTCTTCAGTTCGCAGACCTTTACTACCGTGGGTTACGGGAGAATTGCGCCTGTAGGATTTACGGCAAGTCTTGTAGCTACTTTTGAGGCTTTTCTGGGATTGCTTACCTTTGCCATCGCAACCGGACTTTTTTACGGAAGATTTTCAAGACCGAGAGCTTATCTGAGATTTTCGGATATCGCTGTGATTGCTCCGTTTAAACATTCACGGGCGTTGATGTTCAGACTGGCACCTTTTAAAAATAATGCTTTAACGGATGCGGATGTGATTGTTTCTACAGCGATTGAAGTGATTGAGAATGGAGTTCCGAAAAGTAACTTCTACTCTTTAAAGACCCATTTAAGCAAGATCAATACATTGGCGCTGAACTGGACGGTTGTTCACGAAATCAAGGAAGATTCACCTTTTTATGGCTTTTCTGAGGATGATTTTAAGAATACGGATATTGAGATTATTGTTCAGGTGCGTGCATTTGACGAAGTCTTTTCCAATACAGTGGTTCAGAGATCTTCATACGTCTCTGCAGAAATTGTTTACGGAGCTAAATTTACTCCGATGTATTATCCCGACCAGAATGATCTGACCACGATATTGGATCTGGATAAAATTAATGACTATCAAAAAACAGATCTTCCGGCTACAGCTGGAAATAACGAATAAATGAATTTAGACCTCTATAAAAAGCAGGCTTTACAGAAGCAGAAGGAGCACAAAAAGTTTCTGGACGGATTGAAAAAGAAACCGCCCAAGAACCTCGATTATATCGTTCAGGAAACCCATGATGAAGTTTTCGATGAAGTAGACTGCCTTCAGTGCGCTAATTGCTGCAAAACCACCGGACCTTTATACACCGAAAAAGACATCGAGCGTATTTCAAAACATCTGCGGATGAAGCAGGCTGATTTTGAAGCCAAATTCTTAAGAGTAGACGAAGATAACGATAAGGTCCTTCAGAATCTTCCGTGTTATTTCCTGAATAATGACAATACCTGTTCTATTTATGAAGTAAGGCCGAAAGCCTGCCGGGAATATCCGCATACAGACCGTAAAAAGATCTATCAGATCAATGATTTGATGCTTAAAAACACCGTTATCTGCCCCGCTGCATTTGAATTCGTGGAAAAGATGATGAAGAATATTATGAAATAAATCAGAGTTTGTAAAATCTCTTAAATAATGATAAAGTACGTTAAATAAGACTATTACGCATAATTTAATATAATAAGAGTCGTTTAATTTAAACAACCATTTAAAATATTGTATTATGAAAAAGTTAGTTTTAACAGCAGCGTTTACTTTAGTCGGCGTAATCGCAGTATCGGCTCAGACCCAGACACAACAGCAGAAGCCAGCCGAGACGCCTAATAACCAGACCACTCAAACTAAACAACAGACTACACCGGGAACTTCTACCCAAAAACAAAATACTCCGGCAACCACAACCACAACTGCAACCGCTACGGTAGATGCAGCAGCCACTCCTGCTACAACAGTTGATGCTGCGGCGACCGTAAATGCGGAGGCAGCTACAGATGCTACGAAACCATCAGAGGTAACAAAAGCAGAGAAAAAAGCTAAGAAAAAAGCAAAGTCATCTAAGTAAATACTGAGCAAAGTAGAAAGGTAATCCTGAGACTTCATGTTTCAGGATTTTTTTGTTATCCATTCTTTGAATAATCAACCCGTTCATTATTTACGTATATTTCGGGCGTAAATATAGATCCGGATTACCCGGGCCAAGCTGATTTATTCAATGAAAAGATTAAACCCTTCCGTTAAGCATCATCTACTGATAGGAGTTTTCCTGAGTATATGGCTTTTCATTTTTGCTTTTTTTATAAGACCGTTTGACGACGGAACCATTAGTTTTAAGGTATGGCTCATTATCAGTATTGGATTTAGTGTCATTGCATTTCTGTGTTATGGAGTTATTGCTTTCCTGCAGAAATGGGTTTATAGTAAACTGGCAAAATGGAACATCGGGTTTGAATTAATAAGCATTGTTTTTTTTCAGTTTCTTTTTTGGATAGGCACGTATTGTTTTTATAAAAGCCCTGTTTTGAATGGAGGATATGGTTTTTTTAAGTTTTTAGAGACCATCATTCTTAAATCAGCCTTGATTTCAACGCCCATCATCGTTTTGGCAAGGATCTATGTGGTTTCATTAATTCCTGCACCGAATGACATCATCATTATCAGGGGAGACAATAAGCTGGATATTTTAAAAATAAAAAAAGATGAACTGATCTGTGTTTCCAATGCTCAGAATTATGTTGAGATTTTCTTTGTAGAAGGAAATGAAGTAAAGGTAAAACTCATTCGCAGTACCCTTAAAAAGATTCAGAATGATTTTGATTTTTTAATTCAGATTCATCGTTCGCATCTCATCAATCCATCTCATTTTAAGGCCTGGAAAAATGCGGATACCATTTCGCTTACTCAAATTGAACTTCCCGTTTCTAAAAATTACAGAGAACAGTTGTTGTCCTTATAATTTCCGTCCCTAAAACCGCGTATTTCATCCCTAATCCCTCATGTCACCTTGTTGAACGGTGTTTTTGTTTTTATTTTGCCTTCCAGATAAGAATAGATATTATATGAAAAAACTTTGGATCAGGAGAATTTTATGGTCATCTGCAATAGGATTGTGTATGATGGGCTGTGTTTTTTTATGGGCAGATCATGAACTGAATAAAGTTCTTGGGAAATCTACCCGGGTTATTGATTTTTCTTCATTTACTAAATCATCATCATTAGTTCAGATAAGAAATGTTAATGTCCTTTCGGAAGATTGTACTCATTTTATTACCAATCAGACCGTCCTTATCAAAGATGGACTCATTGTTCAGCTTGACGCCAATCAGCAGGTGAATAAGGATGCTACTATCATTGACGGTACGGGAAAGTATCTTATTCCGGGTCTTGTAGACAGCCATGTTCATGTGAAAGAAAGTAAGAATGATTTGTTTTTATATCTGGCGAATGGGGTTACCTACATCAGGGAAATGGCCGGGCGTCCGGAGATTTTAGAATGGCGGAAATCAATCCTGAAAAGCGGTTTGGGACCGAGAATGTTTGTTGCTTCACCACCTATTTTTAGTGAGGCTGGTCTGGCGGGTTATTATTATAGCTGGACAAGACAGTCCGTCAATTATTCCAATAAAAAAGATGCGGAAAAAGCCATAAAAAAAATAAAGGAGCAGGGCTACGATGCCATTAAAATGTACGGTTTTGTCAATCCGGAAATGTTTAAAACAACAATACAAATTGCGAAAGAAAATAAGATACCAGTTATTGGGCACATCCCGTTGGTTGATTTAGAAACCTTTTCTTCCTCAGGTCAGAAGGAAGTTGCCCACATTGAGGAAATAACGGTTAAAACAATTGATGAATTCGGAAAACCAATTTCTAAAAATCCAGAAGAATATCTCCGGTTTTTAAAAATACGGTCAGATCAGATCGCCAAAAAACTAAAAGAAAATAAAATAAGTGTTACTTCAACCGTTTGGTTATGCGAAAGCTTTTTAACCCAGCGATTTGACTTAAAAACTAAACTTAAAGAAATAGAACTAAGATATACTAATCCCAAAATTATTGAAGGAACACCATTATACAAAATGGGTTGGCTACCCGGTAAGAATGGCTATGAATATGATGGAAAAGATACACCTGAAGCCAAAAAGTTATCACTAAGGTTTTGGAAGACCTATGCGGAAGCGATCCATATCATGAACAAAGCATTGGTAGATCACCATGTCCCCGTTATGGCCGGAACAGATGCTAATGTTGCCACGGTTGTTCCCGGGTTTGCCCTTCACGATGAATTAGAGTCTTTATCTCGATCCGGGATGACCAATTCACAGGCTATTTATTCTGCGACGGTGGAGCCGGGTCTATGGATGAAAAGTAAGACCGGGAAGATCAAGACGGGGTATCATTCAGATATGGTACTGCTTGCTAAAAATCCATTGGAAGATATCAGGAATACAAAGGCTATTGAGTATGTGTTTTTTAACAGTCATATCATAAGCAAAACTCAAATTAAAATGCTCTTGAAAAGCATTGAGAATGCCAATAATGAAAACAGGAATATAGAAATTGGTGAATACCTGAAGTGAAGATACGGATCAGTCTCAAAAATTGGAGAGTACAATAAATACAATCAAACTTATAATGGTCTGTTTAAAATTGATCTTAATTTTCTTAACCTCAATAAACTTTAGTTTATTTCTTAATTTAAACAGTAAGGATTTAAGCAGTATCCTTATTATTATGAATGAAGAAATCAATAAATTGATCTTTAAGTATTCCATCTTTTAAGATCTTAATGTCTTAATGTTTAAAAAAGCTTGCTCCCCAAGTTTTGAGATTAAGTTGAAGATACCGGTTAATTTTTTTCAGTTGATACAATAAAAAAAGCGCTGTAACATGTACAGCGCTTTCTCCTTTCACTTTTTACTTTTTTCCCATTATCCCGGGAACAGGCTGTATCAAAAAAGGCTGGGAATTTACCCAACCTTTATTTATTTTATACCACTCCCTGAGCCAGCATTGCTTCCGCAACTTTCACGAAGCCGGCAATGTTTGCCCCTTTCACGTAGTTTACGTAGCCATCTTCATCTTTTCCGTAGTCTCTACAAGCCTTGTGGATTCCGATCATGATCTCTTTCAGTCTTGCGTCAACTTCCTCAGAAGTCCAGTTAAGACGGATAGAGTTCTGCGTCATCTCAAGACCTGAAGTAGCAACACCTCCGGCATTGGAAGCTTTACCAGGCGAGAATAAGATTTTATTGTCTAAGAAATAGTTAATTGCATCTAAAGTAGAAGGCATGTTAGCCGCCTCAGTAACGCAAAGACATCCGTTTCCTACCAAAACTTTAGCATCTTCAAGATCCAGTTCGTTTTGAGTTGCAGATGGGAATGCTACGTCACATTTCACTTCCCAAGGACGTTTTCCAGCGTGGAATTCAGCAGAAGGATATTTTTTAGCATAGTCTTCAGCTCTGTTGTTTCCTGAAGATCTCAATTCTAATAAATAATCGATTTTTTCTCCGCTGATACCGTCTTTATCATAGATGTATCCGTCCGGACCAGAAACTGTTACTACTTTAGCTCCAAGCTCAGTTGCCTTTTTGATTACTCCCCAGGCTACGTTTCCGAAACCTGATACACTTACGATTTTATCCTTAAATGTTTCGTTGATCGTCTTAAGCATCTGCTCTGCGAAGTATACTACACCGTATCCTGTAGCTTCAGGACGGATCAGTGAACCTCCGTAAGCAAGACCTTTTCCGGTAAGTACTCCTGTAAATTCGTTTCTTACTTTTTTGTATTGTCCGAAAAGATATCCGATCTCTCTTGCTCCTACACCGATGTCTCCTGCAGGTACATCTGTTTCAGGACCGATATGCTTGCATAATTCAGTCATGAATGCCTGGCAGAAACGCATTACTTCCATATCAGATTTTCCTTGCGGATCAAAATCTGAACCTCCTTTACCTCCGCCCATCGGAAGAGTAGTCAATGAGTTTTTAAATACCTGCTCGAAAGCTAAGAATTTAAGAACTGAAAGGTTTACAGTAGGGTGGAAACGAATTCCTCCTTTGTATGGTCCGATCGCAGAGTTCATTTGGATTCTGAATCCTCTGTTTACCTGGATCTCTCCTTTATCATCAACCCATGGAACTCTGAAAATTATAACTCTTTCAGGTTCAGCCATTCTCTCTAGAAGCTTCATTCCCGTATATTCCTTCTTGGTCATAATAAACGGAATTACAGTCACAGCTACTTCTTTTACGGCTTGTAAAAATTCTGGTTCATTAGGATTTTTTGCTTCAATCTTGGCAATAAACTCCTGGATTTTCTGGTCAATATTATATTGTTCCATATATTAGGGTTGAATATTATTGTCAACAAATTTAATTTTTTTTTCAAGATTCACAATACTCTATTTCAACATTGTTAAAAATTAAATAATAATGTCCCGAAATATTATTAAATTGATAATTAGTGATCAAATTTTGTTGAAAATTAAAAGTTACGTCTCAAATAATGCAATATTAAGAAATCGTTAATTCTCAAATTGCGGTAAATTGCCTCCCGGAAAATGATTTTACTTTCCCCAAAAGCTCCAATTCTAAAATTATAGGAAGAATTTTGTAAGAAGCCATCGAAATCATCTGCGCCAGATCGTCCAGAGATACCTGCGGATGGGCTTTGATCGACTGATAAACGGTTTCCTGACTTTCAGTAAGTTGTATGTTTAATTCACTATACGGGAAGAGTTCTGATGTTTTCTCTTTGGTAGGATTGAATCCAAGTGAATTCATAAGATCTTTTATGGTAGAAATGGCGGATGCTTTATTCTGGAAAATCAACTGATTGCATCCCTGACTGTGTGGATCTGTGATCTTTCCCGGCAAGGCAAAAACTTCCCGGTTGTAGTCGTTGGCAAATGAAGCGGTACTTACAGATCCGCCTCCAAATCCGGTTTCCACGACAATCGTTGAAGGAGAAAGTCCGGCTATTATTCTGTTTCGCTGGATGAAATTTTCGCGGTCAGGTTTTCTGGAGGAATTGAATTCGGTGATCAATGCTCCGTTTTCTTCTACAATTTTTTCAGACAGTTTTTTATTTTTCGATGGATAAAGCGTGTGAAATCCATGAGCCAGAACAGCTATGGTAGGAATTTGATGTTGAAGGGAATGTTCGTGAACTTCTTTATCCACTCCAAGCGCTAATCCGCTGACGGATATGTATTTGTAAGGCTTGGTTGCTTCGAAGAAATCGCTGATGAATTGCTTGCCGTAAGAAGTCATACTGCGCGTTCCGACAAGACTTATTTTTGGTAACGAATCCTCAAAACTTCCTTTCTGATATAGAATGGCGGGCGAATCATCACATTCGTTGAGCAAATAGGGAAGTTCATTGAGGTGTCTCAGCCTGATCATAATCTGGTTCTTCTCACAGAATTTTATTTCCTTTTCTGCAAATTTCAGATAATCTTCCTTTCCAATATCGGCAACCGTTTTTCGTCCTATGCCATCGGCTTTGCTGTACTCTTTCTTTGCTTTTTTCCAGACTTCTTCAGCACTTCCGAATATTCTTACAAGTTTATGAAAATTAATGTCGCCAATCAGGCTGCATTCGCGCAGAGCGATGGCGTAGAGGTATTCTTCAGAGATCATTGTATGTGTTTCCCCCAAATGTAATAAAATAACCCGAGTTGAAGTTACGTGGTATGAGTTTGAGTGTTTGAGTGTTTGAGTGTTTGAGGGTTTGAGTGTTTGAGGGTTTGAGGGTTGCTGGCTGAAGTTGTTTTTCCTAACCACGAAACCCGTATCCCGGAACTTTATTAGTTGCTGTAAGGTTAGTAGTAACTTCCATCCTCCCTCTTCCAGCTTCCAACTTTATTTTACTTCCTTCTCAACTCCTCCAAATGATCCCAGATATCATCTCTTTTTTTATAAGGGAGTTCCAGAAAGTCATCAGGATGATTTTCCTTGTATTCCTGCCACAGTTTATCGTCTTTTTCGCTGTAGTAATTTGGAAATTCCCAGATATACTTTTTTTTTCTTTCGCCTACATTTTTAAACGCAAAAGCAATGATACTTCCTACGACAGCTCCGGAAAGGTGAGCCTGCCATGAGATTTTACTCGGTTCCTGAAGATTGTAGAACAGTTCTTCCGGAAACATTCCCCAAATCAAACTGCCATAATACAGAACGACAAGGAGCGAAATGGTGAGCAGTTTCATATTCCATTTGAAAACACCGCTGAAGAAAAGGAAGAAGGCGAGGACATACACCACACCACTGGCTCCAATGGTACAGGTGTACATATAATCTCCGGTTAGAATATCTATAGGAGGCAGCATCCAGACCAGAAGACCTGTTGCAAGCCAGCCGATGACAAACACTTTATTGGCTACCAAAGGATAGAATTGATACAAAAGAAAGAGAAGGATCGCTACCGGAATAGAGTTCCCCATAATATGATCAATATTTCCATGCAGAAGAGGAGCTGTGATGATTCCCAGCAAGCCTTCCGGCAATAGAGGTATAATGGCCCCAAAACAGCTTTGGAAAAAGCCCTGCATCTGCAGAAAGTAGCCGAACCACATAGCTGAAAGCATCAGCAGTGGGGTGATAACAGCCCTTTTGGAAATTATATTTTTAAACATGTGGAGGGTACGTCAAATCAAAAGCCAATGATAAATTTCGGAAAATTTGGCGATGTGTCGTGTGGAGATCTGCTTATTTTCAGACAAAAGGTTTCAATTTTAACATACGGAGCTTAATATTTTGACATTGAACGTATTAAACTGGCCTGTTTTTGGTTGCATGAAGAGAATTTAGCGTGTTTAAGGCATTTTATGACCTGAGATTTGCTTTAAAAAAAATTATATTAATATTTTTGTAATGAAAATCATGTAAAATAATGAAGAAGTTTTTATTGATTCTTTCCTTTGCTATAGGGATTTATGCAAGTGCACAAGAAGAATTGAAAAAAGATTCAGTAGTCGTAGATACGGTAAAATACTGGTCGGTATTAGGAAAACACAGTTTAATGATCAATCAGGCGGCCTTTTCAAACTGGGTCGGTGGGGGAGCCAACAATGTAGGATGGCTTGCCGGAGTGAATTACAATCTTACCTATGAAAAAGACAATGACCTCTGGGAGAACATTATTGTCCTGGATTACGGGCAGAATGATACGAAAGGGCTTGGTATAAGAAAAACCCAGGATGTTATTAATGTGTCCACCAATTACGGGCGTAAATTTTCCAAAAGCTGGTATTTTTCACTGGGAGCAGGTCTGCAGTCGCAGTTTGCACCCGGATATGAGGACGGAAATAATCCAGCGGCTAAAAAGATCTCCAATTTTATGGCGCCAGGGTACCTCAACCTCGGTATGGGTATCACGTACAGGCCGAATGATAATCTGACGGTCACGCTGCGTCCTACCAACGGCAGATGGACTTTTGTCTTAGATAAAGAACTTCAGTATGCAGGAAGCTACGGTTTGAAAAATGATGGTGACACTTCGCTGTTGCAGTTCGGTTTTCTTGGGACGGCGCAATACAAAGTAAAATTGATGGATAATGTTCACATCACCAATACCGCTTCTGTGTTTTCCAATTACTTGGATCACCCTGAAAGACTGGTACTTGCTTATGGAGCATTGATCAACTTTAAAGTGAATAAATTTATCTCATCCAATATTACAGTGGATCTTCTGTATGATCATAACCAGATCCAGAAGACCCAGCTGAAACAGACCCTTGGGATCGGATTTGCCTATACACTGAATAATGGAGTGAAACGCTCTGACCGTAAAGACAGCCAGTGGTGGATTAAAAAATAAAGATTTAATTTTAGTAAAAAATATACAATCACTTCAATCCGGAGTGATTTTTTTATTAGCCCTAATTCAAATAAATATTTTAAACAGTATTGTTTTATTTGATGATTTTTATTCTATTATTTTAGTGAATTAAGCTGCTGTTTAATGCATTAAATAATAATTAATATATATCATAAATGAGTGATTAGTTTTTTACCAAAAAATATATGTATATTTTTGTAACGAAAAATCCTTACTTATGAAAAAACTTTTATTTGCCCTTTCCATCTCTATGGGAGTAAGCACAATGGCTCAGGAGGCCAAATCCGAAGCTGCTACAACAGATACAGTGAAAGCCTGGTCTATTCAGGGACAGAATACATTAATGCTTAATCAGGCTGCGTTCTCGAACTGGGTTGGTGGTGGAGCTAACAATGTGGGGTGGCTTGCCGGAGTGAATTATAATCTTACGTATGAAAAAGGGAAGGACCTTTGGGAAAACATCATTATTTTGGGTTACGGACAGAATAATACAAAAGGGATCGGAACCAGAAAAACACAGGATGTCATCAATATTTCTACGAATTACGGGCGTGAATTTGCCAAGAACTGGTATCTGTCTGGAGGTATAGGCCTTCAGACGCAGTTTGCAGGAGGTTATGAGGATGGCAATAATCCTGATGCCAAAAAGATTTCCAATTTTATGGCTCCGGGATATCTTAATGTAGGGGTGGGTGTTACCTATCGCCCTAATGATAATTTTACAGCGACACTTCGTCCGGCCAATGCCAGAGTAACTTTTGTTCTGGATGAAGCTCTTCAGACGGCAGGAACTTATGGCCTGAAAAATAACGGTGATTCTTCTCTGTTCCAGTTCGGTTTCCTGGGAACGGCTATTTACAAAGTCAAGATCATGGATAACATCAACCTGACGAATACGGCTTCCGTATTTTCAAACTATCTTGATAAACCGGACCATTTGGTGCTTGGATACAGCGGAATTCTTAATATGAAGATCAATAAGTTTATCTCAACCAATATAACACTGGATCTGATGTATGATCATAACCAGATTCAGAAAACTCAGCTTAAACAGACTCTGGGAGTAGGATTCGCTTATAACATCGATAACGGTAAGAAACGTTCTGATAAGAAAGAGAATCAGTCCTGGTTGAAATAATTAGGCCGCAGGAAGATGGAAGAGGGAGGCTGGAAGTTACTAGTAGACCTATGATTTCTGACAGTTATAGTAAGAAGTCGTCTCAAAAAACAATAGAGTTCCGATTTGGACTCAATAACTTCCTTCTTCCAGCTTCGGGCTTCCATTCCTGATAGGATATCAATAAAAAAGCACTTCAGAAGAAGTGCTTTTTTGGGTATCAATTTATATTAGTCTTAAAATTCTAAATCCACCTGTAGCTTTTCAGCTAAAAGTTTCGAAATTTTTTCTTTAAGCGGTTCAATATCGATGTTCTGCATCGCATCATTAGCAAAAGCATATAAAAGCAAAGCCTGAGCTTTTTTCTTAGAAATACCTCTTGCTCTTAGATAAAACAGCGCATCTTCATTCAGCTGCCCCACAGTACATCCGTGAGAACATTTTACGTCATCAGCAAAGATCTCCAACTGAGGTTTAGTGTCAATGCTGGCACCCTCACTTAGCAATACATTATTGTTCTGCTGGTAAGCATTTGTTTTCTGGGCAATTCTATCTACGAAAACCTTTCCGTTGAAAACACCATGAGCATTTCCATCGAAAATACCTTTATAGTTCTGGTAGCTTTCACAGTTCGGGAAATTGTGGTGAACCGCTGTGTGGTGGTCTACCAGCTGATCTTTTCCAATAATTGTGATTCCGTTCATAAACGAATTGATATTGCTTCCGTTATGAATGAAGTCCAGGTTGTTTCTTACCAGTTTTCCTCCGAAAGAGAAGGTATTTACAGTTGTTAAACTGTCTTTTTCCTGTCTTGCGAATGTACTGTCTATAAGATACGAAGTATTGTTGTCGTTCTGAAGTTTATGCCAGTCTGCTTTTGCATTCGGATAGGTAAAGATCTCCGTTACAGAATTCGTCAGCACATAGGTACTGTCGAAATTGTGGTGACTTTCTATAACCTCTACTTTAGCGCCTTCTTCTACAATCAGTAAATTTCTTGTGTTGTAGAATGTGTTTTCTTCCTGATTCTGAGAAATATAAAAAACGTGAATCGGTTTTTCGATCACTACGTTTTTAGGAACTTTCAAAAAGAAACCATACTTGCAGTAAGCAAGATTTAAGTTGGTGAAAGCCGTATCCTTAGAAGCAATGGTATTAAAATACTTATCAAATACTTCTTTATGTTTCTCATCATTCAATGCATAGTTGAATGAAAGAAATTCTACGTTTTCAATAGAAACTTTTGAAAGCTCTTTATGAAGTTTACCATTCACAAAAACGATCCAGTCAAAATTTTCTTCCCCTAAATGCAGCTGATCCAGCTGTTCTTTGGTAATATTATGACTTTCTTTCGGGAAAAAATTATAGTTTTTTTCCGTGATTTCTTTGATGCTGGTATATTTATATTCTTCGTCTTTTTTTGTCGGAAAACCTAAGTTTTCGAAATTCTGAAGAGCAGATTTTCTTTCTTCATCCAGAAATCTGTGACGAAGACTCTCCAAAAATTCACCGTGATTGTCAATAATCTGATCGTATAAAGCCATTACTGATATTTCGGCCATCACACCTTATTTTATATATTTAAAAATAATATTATGTATTGCGGGTTTTCCGCATCTTCAGAAAGGATTGATAAAATCCCTGCTGAAAAGAGTTTCTTCTTAGTTAAGAAGCCAGTCGTACCCTTTTGCTTCCAGTTCTAATGCAAGAGATTTATCACCTGTTTTGATGATTTTTCCATTAGCAAGAACGTGAACAAAGTCAGGCTGGATATAGTTCAGCAATCTCTGATAGTGAGTAATCAGAAGTACTGCATTCCCTTCGTTTTTAAAGTGGTTCACACCGTCTGCAACAATTCTTAAGGCATCGATATCAAGACCTGAATCTGTTTCATCAAGAATAGCCAGTTTCGGATTAAGCATCATCATCTGGAAGATCTCGTTTCTTTTCTTTTCACCTCCTGAGAATCCTTCGTTCAGTGATCTTGAAAGGAAGTCTTTTTTTATACCTAATTGCTCCGACTTTTCACGGATAAGGGCAAGCATTTCTTTTGCCGGCATTTCCTCAAGTCCGTTTGCTTTTCTCGTTTCGTTTAAAGCAGCTTTAATAAAGTTGGTTACAGAAACTCCCGGAATTTCTATCGGGTACTGGAAAGAAAGGAAAATTCCTTTGTGTGCTCTTTCTTCAGGAGCATCTTCACTGATGTTTTCCCCCTGGAAAAGAATTTCTCCGTCCGTTACTTCATAATCTTCTTTTCCTGCAATAACAGAAGAAAGAGTAGATTTTCCAGCTCCGTTCGGTCCCATGATAGCATGAACTTCGCCCGGCTTTATTTCAAGATTAATACCTTTTAAAATTTCTGCGCCGTCTTCAATTTTGGCGTGCAAGTTTTTTATCTCTAACATATATTTTAGTTTATCGCAAGATCAGACTGACATTTTTGTCTTTTGTAATCCTAAACCACTAATCACAAATGTTCCGGGCCCCGCGAATGAAATACAATTTTTAATTTATTTTAAACATTAAGAAATTAAGTTTTTCTTAATGTATTATCTTTTTTAAGCAAACCAATAAATTGATTTGAATGAAGGACTTTAAGGTTTGCAAATCTACTTAATTCCACAATGCTTTATTCTTATTCTGCAAGTTTTGTGAAATATTCATTTATTAAAGGAATCATAGATTTAGTAATATTATCCGTATAAAAATTAATGAGCAGGCCTTGAGGCTTTTTCAAAATTTTCATATAAGTCATCAATTGAGCCTGATGAACCGGTAATAAACTTTCAACCGTTTTGATTTCTATAATAATTGTGTTATTCACAAGCAGATCAACTTTCAATGGAGTTTCAATCTCAATTTTTCCATAATTGATTTTGGTACTAATTTGCTGATCAACAAAGAATCCCCTTTCTTTTAATTCATATGCCAAACACAGTTCATAAACACTTTCGAGCAGACCTGGTCCCAATTCTTTGTGGACTTTGATTGCACATCCTATGATGTCATAAGAAAGCTGTGTTACTTCTGCTTTGGTCATCTTTAATTTTCTTCAAAAAATTGATTTATCAATTCCTTAATTCTTTAACATTTAGATTGTAAGAAAGTAAAATGCTTAACTTCTTAATGTTTAAATTATTATCCAACGCTTCCCTCAAGAGAGATCTCCAATAATTTTTGTGCTTCAATGGCAAATTCCATCGGAAGTTTATTCAATACTTCTTTACTGAAACCGTTCACAATAAGAGCAATTGCTTTTTCTGTATTGATTCCTCTCTGGTTACAGTAGAAGATCTGATCTTCCCCGATTTTTGAAGTCGTAGCTTCATGTTCCAGCTGTGCAGTAGGATCTTTGATTTCAATGTATGGGAATGTATGTGCACCACATTCATTACCCATCAGCAGAGAGTCGCACTGTGAAAAGTTTCTGGCTCCTTTTGCAGAAGGCATTACTTTCACCTGACCTCTGTATGAATTCTGAGATTTTCCTGCAGAAATACCTTTTGAAATGATCGTTGATCTTGTATTCTTTCCGATGTGGATCATTTTTGTACCTGTATCAGCATACTGGTGATTGTTGGTCACTGCGATAGAGTAGAACTCTCCGATAGATCCGTCACCTTTTAAGATACAAGAAGGATATTTCCAGGTTACCGCAGAACCTGTTTCCACCTGTGTCCATGAGATTTTTGCTTTCTTCTCGCATAATCCTCTTTTGGTTACGAAATTGAAAACTCCTCCTTTTCCTTCTTCATTTCCGGGATACCAGTTCTGAACAGTTGAGTATTTAATCTCAGCGTTGTCCATGGCAATAAGTTCCACAACAGCTGCGTGAAGCTGATTTTCATCTCTTGAAGGAGCTGTACATCCCTCAAGGTAAGATACATAACTTCCTTCATCTGCGATCACAAGCGTTCTTTCAAACTGTCCTGTTCCTGCCTGGTTGATACGGAAATAAGTGGAAAGTTCCATCGGGCATCTTACACCTTTTGGAATATAGCAGAAACTTCCGTCAGAAAATACTGCGGAATTCAGTGCTGAATAAAAATTATCTCCTCTCGGAACTACTTTTCCAAGATATTTTCTTACCAAATCAGGATGGTTTTTAATCGCTTCCGAAATAGAACAGAAAATAATTCCTTTTTCCATTAAGGTATCCTGGAAAGTTGTTTTCACAGAAACAGAATCTATAACGATGTCTACAGCAACTCCTGAAAGTCTTTTCTGCTCTTCGATATTGATACCCAGTTTCGCGAAAGTCTTCAATAATTCAGGGTCTACCTCATCAAGGCTTTCCAGTTCCGGCTTCGTTTTTGGCGCAGCATAGTAACGGATCGCTTGAAAATCAGGCTTTTCATATTTAATGTTAGCCCATGTAGGTTCTGTCATTTTCAGCCAGATCCTGAAAGATTCCAAACGCCATTCTGTCATCCATTCCGGCTCCTCTTTTTTAGCAGAGATCGCACGAACGATATCTTCATTTAAACCGATTGGAAACTCTTCATAATCCAGTTTCGTTTCCCACCCGAATTCATATTTTTTATTTTCTAGATCGACTCTTAAATCGTCTTCAGTATATTTACTCATTGTTTTTTTTGATTTCAGATATCAGACTTCAGATCTCAGAAACAGATCTGACATCTTTATCTAATGTCTTTTCTATAAAGAAAAACTCTCTCCACAACCACACGTTCTGGATGCATTAGGATTGTTGAAAACAAACCCCTTTCCGTTTAATCCTCCTGAATATTCAAGGATTGTTCCTGCTAAATAAAGGATAGACTTTTTCTCAACAATAATTTTCACATCATTGTCTTCGAAAATTTGATCTGTGTCTGTTTTTTGATTGTCAAATCCCAAAACATACTCTAAACCAGAACATCCTCCACTTTTTACCCCTACTCTTATATAATCTTCAGCAGGGTTGAAGCCATCTTCCGACATAAGTTGGATGGCTTTTGCCTTTGCTTGGTCCGATACTTTTATCATTGTATTTATTTAGAATGATTTAATGATGCAAAAATACGAACTAATTTCCGCAATCTCAAATTGAAGATATCTATTTTAATGATTCCGATGTTATTAACGTCATTATCGATATGATTGTGAATGTTAAATTTAGATAAATTCGACCCTGTAAATTCTAAAATTCTGTTTTTGGTTTAACTTTGAGCAGGTTTTAATATCTATAAAAGAAATAATAATGAGAAACAAATTTCTTATTTTTTTTGGATTGTTTTTATTAACAATGTACCATGGGCAGACGATAAGATACATTTATCAGACTTCAGTAAATCCGGATTCTATTAATCTGGTAAGCATGAAAAGTGAAAAAACTTTTTTGGATGTCAGAGGAAAGCAGTCTTTATTCATCAGTGAAAATAAATTAATTAAAGATTCTTTATGGAGTGCGAATAAAGGAGAAGAAATAAAAAAAGAAAAAAAAGATATTTCAAAATCAGGCATAAGAAAACATCCCGAACCTACTTTTTTTGACTATTACATCACTAAAAACATTCCTGAGCAGAAAGTTTATTTTTATGACAGAGTACTTGGAAAACAGATTTACTATCAGGAAGACAGGCCAGTGAAGTGGGAAATAACAGATGTTACGGAAGTGCAAAATGGATATAAGGCTCAAAAGGCTCTTACAAATTTTGGAGGCAGAATCTGGACCGCATGGTTTACAAAAGATATTAATGTTTCTGACGGACCTTATAAATTCTCAGGATTACCGGGGCTGATTGTAAAGCTGGAAGATGATAAAGGAGATTATAAGTTTGATCTTGTAAAACAAATGATGATTAAAAATTCTTTTGAAGAGCCAGTAACCTCCGATGCAAGGCAAAGCACGAGAGTTAATTTTAATGGAGATAAAGCGGCCCTTGAACTGGAGTTTTCAAAAAACCGGAGAATAGCACCGGGCGGCGATGGAGGAATGCAGAATTTTGGCAGTGGTGGAAAACATGGTGGCGGAATGGGCGGAATGAGAGGAGGAAATCACTCAGGCAGCGGGATGTCGCCCAGAGGAATGGATGGAATTGATATGTCTGGGCCAAGTTCCGGAATGAGCAGTAATTCTTCTTTTAAAAATGAAGTCAGTCAGAACCCAATTGAATTAAAATAAAATTTAGAAATGAAAAAAATAGGCATTCTTGCTTTAGCGCTGTTGATGCAGCATATTTCCGCACAAAACAACAGATTTGTGTACCAGGTAACCATGAAACCTGATGCGGAAAATAAAACGGATATTAAAACTGAAAATGCATATTTAGATATTTCCGGTGAAAAGTCTCTTTTTTATTCCGAAAACAGATACAAAAGAGATTCTATCCTGCAGAAGGCCTTTCAGGGCGGCGTTGGAAGAGCTTCTATCAATAGAGAACAGATGGAAGGATTGAGGAGCAATATCAATTATACGGTGGAAAAAGATAAATCCAGCCAGACCATATCGTTTAAAGACAGAATAGGAAGAGATATTTATGTGTACGAGGAAGACCGTCCTCTGAACTGGAAAATGTCTTCTGAAACAACTAAAATAGGAGAGTACAAGGTGCAAAAAGCCACAACGGATTTTGCAGGAAGAAAATGGACCGCATGGTTTACAACGGATCTTCCTTACCAAGATGGACCTTATAAATTTGGCGGACTTCCAGGACTGATCGTTAAAGTAGAAGATGATAAGGGTGAATATTCTTTTGACCTGATGAAGAACTATAAAATTGCAGAGCTCGTTACTTTAAACCAGTTTGGAAATACCATAAAAGTAAAAAGAGCTGACTACCTCAAACAGCAGGAGAAATTTAAAAAAGATCCGATGTCATTTATGCAAAGTGGTGGTGGCGGTTTTCCAGCACCCCCAAGAGCAGGTGGTGGTGGCGGAAATCAAAACCCGGCAGACATGAGAAAGAGAATGGAAGAGAGAGCAAAAGAGGAAGCTAAAAGAAACAGCAATCCAATCGAATTACAATAAAAAAATAAACCCTGAAGAACTTCTTCAGGGTTTTTATTTGTTTAGATTACATTTATTTCAAAAGCTGGTTGAATGTATCTCCCTGCTTAATGTCTCCTGTGTTATAACCTTTCAGAAACCATTCCTTACGCTGGGCAGAAGAGCCATGAGTAAAGCTTTCCTGATTAACGTATCCTTGAGATCTTTTCTGGATATTGTCATCACCCACCGCCTGTGCAGCATCTATCGCTGATTCTATATCGCCTGGCTCCAGAATACCTTTTGTATCATTCGTTCGTTTTGCCCATACGCCGGCATAAAAATCTGCCTGAAGTTCTGTGGCTACAGAAACCCTGTTCATATCTGCTTCAGAATATCTTCCGCTTCTTCTTAATGCGTCTACTTTCTGTGTCGTTCCGAGAAGAGTCTGTACATGATGCCCTACTTCATGAGCGAGAACATAAGCAACCGTAAATTCTGTTACTTGAGCTCCGAATCTCTGCTGAAGTTCATTGAAAAAGGTCATATCCATGTAGACTTTCTGGTCTGCCGGGCAATAAAATGGTCCCATTGCTGACTGAGCGGTTCCGCATCCGGATTGTGTAGTGTCTTCAAAAAGAACAATCTCCGGTTTGGTATAAGTCATTCCATTTTCTTTAAAGATCTGATCCCACGTAATAATGTTCCATTGACCTATCATACCAACCATTTCTCCAATTTTTTGTTCCTGGGCACTGAGTTCCCGCTTCTGTCCACTCCCGGAAGACTGGACACTACCGGAGTTCAGAATACCTGATGGATCACCTCCTAAAAAGAAAATAATCGCAGCTATAATCAAAGTTCCGAGCCCTCCACCTACAACCATACCTCCGCTGCCACCAGAACCACGGCGGTCATCTACGTTCCCGCCTCTATCGTCTGTCCATTTCATAATAAAAATTTTTGCCTTGTAAATTTAAAATAATATCATTACTAAATTACTACTTTTGTGAAAAATTACTGCCCGCGTGAAAAAAATTAAACTTTGCCTGTTATCAGTTGGGATATTGGCATTTACAGCATGTAAAAAAGAAAAAGAAGACGAAGTAAACAGCGTAGACAAGATGGGTTCTATCGAAACAGAACTTTCCGTTGAACATATTGATAATGCTGATATTCTTATTACAAAACACAGGATATGGAAGGATAAACAGTTATTCAAAGAAATTATAAAAAAAGACACGATTCCAAGTCTTGGAGATACTCTTGTGGGAGGCGAAGACAATGATGACAACGACCATATTGCCAAAACGAAAAAAGACTATCAATTTTTTATAACGGTTCAATAATGAAAAAGTCCAGTTCTATCAAATTACTTTTCGTTACCGGTATATTGGCTGCCTGCTCTCAGGAAAAGCCTAAAGATAAAGGAGAAAAGAAAGTCTACATGAGGTCTGATACCACGGCTTCCTATTCCAGATCACATGGTTTTATGACGGGGATTCTTCTGTATCATGCCTTCAGACCATATGGAGCCTATAGTTACGGATCTTATCAGAAAGCCGGCTATTATAGTGATGCGATAAGCACCAAGTCCAATGTCGGAAGAAATAATTACAAAGGAAATGTAGTAAGAGGCCAGTTGGGAAGAAGTGGTTTCAGTGCATCATCATAAACTATGGAAAGAATTCAATCACAGTTCAGGAAGGACTGGCAGCATAAGCTTGAAAATCTAGGCTTCGGATATCATTCTCTGGATGGGCTTTATTGGGACGAAAGCCATTATTACCAATTGACTCCCGAAGAGATTAATACCATAGAAACAGCCACTGCCGAGCTTTGGCAGATGTGTCTGGAAGCGGTAGATTATATTATTGCAAAAAATCTGTGGGACAAATTCAATATTCCTGAATGGTTCCGGAATTACATCACCATGAGCTGGGAAGAAGATCATCCATCCATTTACGGGAGATTTGATTTCGGGTTTGATGGTAAAAACCTGAAATTACTTGAATTTAATGCCGATACACCGACATCGCTGTACGAAGGTTCTGTTATTCAGTGGTATTGGCTTCAGGAATTGTACCCTTATAAAGATCAGTTTAACTCAATACATGAGAAACTGGTGGGCTATTGGAAACATCTGAAAAATTATATGAATCCGCACCATATTTATTTCGCATCCCTTACCAATATTGAGGATGTAACTAATGTGGAATATATGCGTGACTGTGCCTCACAGGCGGGTTTTGATACAGAGTTTATACCTGTTCAGGATATCGGATGGGCCGAGGATATCTCAGAATTCGTAGCCGGAGACCGCTCGGTGATGGAATATATTTTCAAGCTGTATCCTTACGAATGGATTCTTGCAGACGGTTTTGGTGAAAAGCTTGTGAAAAACGGCTTCAGATCGCAATGGATAGAACCGGCCTGGAAAATTTTACTTTCCTCCAAAGCGCTTCTGCCAATCCTTTGGGAGATGTATCCGAATCATCCGTATTTGCTGGAATCTTATTTTGAACCGAGACATCTGAAAGATTTTGCTAAAAAACCAATTTATTCAAGAGAGGGAGCGAATGTGATCCTTCACAAAAATAATGTTCCGGTTGAGCAGAACGATGGGATATACGGTAAAGAAGGTTTTATTTATCAGCAGCTGTTTGACCTTCCCAATTTTAACGGGAATTATCCGGTTATTGGCAGCTGGGTTATCGGGCAGGAGCCTGCCGGCATCGGGATCAGGGAAAGTGTTCACCTGATCACCAATAACCAAAGCCGTTTTGTTCCTCACCTTATCGGTTAAGTTTCTTTTCTTTTAACCAGAATGAAGTGGACTGATAGGCAGAAACAGCGTCATTGACCAGTTTCTGATCAGGATCCTTCATCAGTTTTTCATCATAATACAGTTTGAATTCAGGAGCCAGGCTACTGGATTCCAGCTGTAAAGAATACTGTTTTACCTTTTTAACAGGTGAAATGATCGTCAGACGTCCGTCTTTTACAAAACCAAGGTCCTGGTAAGTTGCGATATAAGCTTTTGGCTGGAATTCTTTTTTGAAGACATCCTGGCCAAGGAATTTAGATTGATAATTGAAATTCAACAGTCCGAAAAGGGTAGGCATGATATCGATCTGAGACATCAGCTTATCAAATTTCTGAGGTTCAATGAATCCTTCTGAGAAGATCATCGCAGGAATTCTGTATTTGTCCATTGGAAGTTCTGTTTTCCCTGCACTAGATGCGCAGTGATCAGCAATGATGACAAAGACTGTATTTTTGTACCAATCCTGTTTTTTAGCCATTTCAAAGAACAGTTTCAGTGAATAATCAGTGTATTTTACACCTCCATCACGTGATTTTGCGGTTCCAGGGATATCAATTCTTCCATCAGGATACGTAAAAGGTCTGTGGTTGGAAACAGTCATCCAGTGATTGAAAAACGGTTTCCCGGATTTAGCTTCAGCATTCATCGTCTGAATTGCCTTTTTAGCCATATCTTCATCAGCAACGCCCCAAACATTGGCAAATGTGATTTCTTCAGGTTTAAAATTATTTCTGTCAACTATACCGTATCCGTTTCCAGCGAAAAAGTCCTGCATATTATCGAAATAGCTGTAGCCTCCGTACAGAAATTTTACATCGTATCCTTTAGATTTGAATACGCTTCCGGTTGTGAATTTATTTTTATTGTCATCTCTTTTAATAACACTTTCCCCTGCAGTAGGAGGAATACAAAGCGTTAATGCCTCCAGTCCTCTTACGGTTCTGTTTCCGGTCGCATAAAGATTGGTGAACATCATGGAGCGCTCAGCAAGACTGTCCAGGAAAGGAGTGATCTTTAAAGTACCGCCATAATGTGCCATGAAATCAGCAGATAAACTTTCAATAGAGATGAGAACTACATTCTTCTTCAGTTCAGGTTGTTCTGAAACGATATTTCTTGATAATGAAGGTTCAGAATACTGGCTTAAAAAGTTCTTTTCAGCTTCCTGCTGAGCAATTTGCGGGTAAAACTGGAAATAATCCAATTCGTTGTGGGTAAAAGCCCAGTAGAATTTAGGAAGTCCGTTGTTTTCAATCTCATCAGCAAAGACATTGTCCGATCTCAGCTGCATTAATGAAGATATACCCAAAAGACTGATGCCGGCAAGAACCACGAAAGATCCCAGAAGAATCATTTTCTGTTTGAAATTCGGAAGCTCTAAAAGCTCGTCTTTTGTTTTTTTATAGATAAACCATGTCACGGCTAAAGTAACGATCAGGATCGCTGAAAATAAAGGAACAACAGGGTAACTTTCCATTATGTTTCCTATAACCTCATTGGTATAGATCAGATAATCTACAGCGATGAAGTTGTAGCGTACCCCAAATTCATTATAAAAGAAATACTCACTTACCGCATTGAAAATGATGAGAAGAACATATAATAATAATGTAATGAAGTACAGTACATTCCTGATTTTGATCCTTTTTGAAGGGAGAAAAAGCATTAATCCAAAGAAAACAGTTTTGATTCCTACGAACGCAAGTGCCACTTCAGAAATGGATCCTCCGTACTGATTGAAAATATTATTCGGAATGAGCAGGATGTACAGGAAAAACAGAACCAATGCTCCAAAAATAATATATCCGTATGGCTTTTTATATTTAGAATTCGATAGGAATAAAAAGTAGACTGCCAAAAGGGTGCTGGCTAGCGTAAAAGCAAAAATATCATTCAAAAGACCAATAGACAGAACTTTGATGACTTCAAAAAATCCAAAGCTGGCCGTAGTGATCGGATGAAAAAAGAATACAATCCGTATGATCAGTGAGATAATCAGATAAAAAATCCCTAGATACAAGAATGGTTTTATTTTACTTGGAAACATGCACGTAATGTATAAGTTAATTTCCGCAAAGATAGTTTTTGTATATAACTTTCAGTGAAAAAAAACGGAAACATGACATTTCTTATCATTTTTTTGAATTATTAATGAAGGATTAATTTAAACTGAACAGGGTATAAGAGCAAAGAACAAAGAGTAAAGAGCAAAGATGTTTAGACATCAGATATCAGACGTCAGATATTTAAAAACAGGCGGATATTATAGATAAAGGCAGGATAGATGATAAGTTTGAAAAACAACGGATTTTTAACCATGTCAAGGTTCAAAACCTTGACATGGTTAACTGGATTGCAAGGATATAAGCAGATTCAGACTTTCTTACCATCATTATCATTAGAAAAGACAGTTCTTGATAAAGATAACGGGTCAAAGAATAAAGAATATCCATAAAAAAAGGACTATTAAAAAATAGCCCTGTATACTGTTAAGTTGTATTAAAATTAAGAGTGTCCGAAACCGATGTTTCCTTTTTTGTCAGAAAGATTCTTTTTGAAATCAATCATTCTCAAAGCGGTTACGGCAGCTTCAACCCCTTTGTTACCTAAATCTCCACCGCTTCTGGCGATAGACTGTTCCTTGGTATCATCTGTCAGAACACAGAAAATGGTAGGGGTGTCCGTTAAGATATTACAGTCTTTGATTCCCTGTGCTACTGCTGAGCATACAAAGTCGAAGTGAGGGGTTTCGCCACGGATTACGCATCCTATAGCGATCACTGCATCATATTTTCTTTCTTTGCAAAGCTGCATACTTGCGTAGTTCAGCTCAAAAGCGCCCGGAACTGGGAATAGTCTGATATTTTCTGCTTTTACCCCTTCTTTTTCAAGAATTTCCAGTGCTGCATCACGAAGATTGTAAGTTACAAAATCATTCCACTCAGAAAAAACAATGCCGATAGAAAAATCTTCGGCATTTGTTATATGAAGTGGCTTGTAATCGGATAGATTAACTGTTGCCATTTTTTAAAAATATTTAGTCATTTCAATATAAGAATCAGACATTCCGTTATCGTAGTCCTGATATTTCTCGTCAATTGCTGAGAAGTATTTCTTAGCTTCTGCATTTTTCTTTAATCCTAATGCTACTAAACCTGCTTTTCTTGTGAAATAGTAAGTGGTGTAAGCATCGTTAGAAGCAGTTGACGCTTTGTCTAATAAAGATAGCGCTTCATCGTTTTTGTTAAGACCTGATTTTGCATCTGCCATAGCACCAAATTTCAATGCCATTAATGTTTTGTTGTCAGATGAAAATTTATCTAAAAGATCGTAAGCTTCCTGGAATTTTCCTGCTTTGAATTTCAGTAAACCTGCATTGTAAGCAGCCAGTTCACCAATCTTTGTACTTGAATATTCGTTATATGTTCCTACAAAACCTGGGTTAGCTGCAGAATTTCCACCTAAAGCTTCTTTATCTTTACCAGATGTTTGGTTCTTCTGAGCAGCAAGGAAACCTTTTACGGCTTCAACGTTCTTTGGAGCCACTACAAACTGTTTGTAAGCAAAGAATCCTAAAACACCTAAAACCAATACCCCGAATACAATACCCAACTGCTTTGAATATTTCTCAAGGAATCTTTCCGTGTTTAAAGCCTCTCTGTCAAGGTCTTTAAAGAACTCAACCGTTTCTTTACCTTCTTGCTCGTTCTGAGCATTGTTTCCCAATTTTGCCATAAATTCTTAAAAATTGAACTGCAAATTTAATTGTTTCTGAATGATTTACAAAATACTTTGAAGTATTATTGTGAAAATGTTGTGAATTGTCAGATGTTAATGGTAAAAACGCTTCGACTCCGCTCAGCGTGACATCTTTACAACCGGTATTTTTGTTTTAATATGAAAAGCTTAATATTCCAGAATGCTGTAGACTTCAGCCCCGTATTTACTAAGTTTTTCAGTTCCATTAAGGTCTTTTAATCCGATCAGGAAGCTGAACTGTGAAACGGTTGCTCCCTGTTTTTCTACCAATTTAGCGGCTGCTTCTGTAGTTCCTCCGGTTGCCAGAAGATCATCATGGATCAGGATTCTCTGTCCTTTTTTGATCTGTCCGTCACGGGTTTCTATGACAGCGCTTCCGTATTCAAGATCGTATTTTTCTGAAATGACCGGTGGGGGAAGTTTTCCTGCTTTTCTGATTAAAATAAACGGAACTTCCAACGCAACAGCGATGGCAATACCGAAAAGATAACCACGGCTTTCTATTCCGCATACGGCGTCTATTTTTCCTTTGCTGAAGGCGGCCAGTTCTGTGATGACGTCCTCATAAAGCTTCGGGTCCAGGAAAATAGGTGAAATATCCTTGAATTGGATTCCCGGGATGGGAAAATCAGGAATGTTTTCAATCGTTTGTTCCAGTCTTTTGATCAGTTCTTGTGAGGCCATTATGGGTTTATTTTATAGCTGGAAATTTTCCAGTCTCCATTTACATTTTTAAGTCCGAAAGTTACTTTTAAAGAAGTTGTTTTTCCGTTCTTATCCGTTACATCATACGTTGCGTTTACGCTGGCACCGCTGGCGTTGGTCGCATTGGTTGTGATATTTTTTACACTTACATTTTTCACCGATCCAAAACCTGAAGTAGGGTTGGAGAATGATTCATAGCTTCCCCAGCTTGGGTTGCTTGAATTATCATAGGCGGCTTTAAGATTTTGAGAGCTTACACTGCTTAAAAACTTACTTACTGTATTTTTTGGATCTGCAGTCGGTTGTTTCGGTCCAGCCGGAGTCGTTGTGGTTGCGTTTGGATCTGTAGGGGTAGCCGGTGTTGCTGTAGGATTGTTTGGATCGATGACAGCGTTTGGATCCTGAGTTACAGCCGTTGAATCAGTTTTTGGCGGAGCAGGAACTTTCAGAGCTGATGGGTTTACATCAAGTCCGATTTTTGACATTTTGAATGTCTTTGCTGTCGTTTTTACTGAAACGGTAATATCGATTTTGTTGTCTACCACTTTTGCCGCAGGAATGGAGGAGAATTTTAAATTAAATCCTTTAAAGTTATTATCCTGCATCAGGTTTTTCGCTGTTGAAAGCTTTACGCCGTTGCTGAAAACTTCCAAAGTAGCTTCTAAACCGGCTCCGGTAAATGAAACAGGATTTCCTGCAGCATCTACAAGTCTCGGAATGATCTGAATAGCAGTAGCAGCACCGTTTCCATCATCTCCAGTAGGTCTGGTGACAATGCTTAGTGAGTTTGCTTTTACATCATTGTTATCGGTTTCCTTGGCTTTGTCATCCCCGAAGATGTTCATTTCTCCAAGAGAAGGAGGAGATGTGCTTGCCCATTCTATTCCGTTTTTCTGTGCCACTTCATCAGCCATTGTAAGAATCTCCGGAACTTTTTTTCCGTTGATCAGCTTTCCAAGGGCTTTCAGTTCTTCTACATCACCTTCTGCTTCTACACCGAAAGTCTTTAGGATATAAAGAGCTTCACTGAATTTGATCTGATTAATGGTTGAAAGGCTGGAAGTCATATCATTGATACTAGACTGCAGCGTTTTAGTATTCGTAGCATCTACATGATCCTTCCTGCATGCCGTAAAAAGCAACAGACTGAGAACAAGTAGAAAAGAAAACTTTTTCATTTTATTTTGTTTACTGCAAATTTAGTAAAACCTTTAATAATAGCTGGTTTTTATTTTTGTTTTGTGTTTTTAGTTTGTGATAATATTTATTATTAATGATTTACTGGAATACCTCAATAATGTCAGTCTTTTTCTTGTGTAAATTATAGAGTGTTCCTATAAAATTTTCAGCGTTTTATTTTTTATTTACCTGTTCCTTCAGATCATCTTTGAAAAATGAACTGAAAATGGTCTGCATATTCGGAAATGAAGACTCCTGCCAGTATTTTGTGGTATAACTGCTGTTGTCCTTATCAAATTTTACTTTTTCAATATCGTTGTCATTGCTGAAATTAAATTCTGTAGGATAAAAATTATTGTAGAGGATGATCTGGTTGTAGTCCGGTTCGCTTTTGTGTTTCAGTTTTACAAAGGCTACTTCATTGTATTCGAGGAAATCTTTCAGGGTTTTTTCCGATTCCTTTTCGAAAGACATATTCAGAATAGTTCTGATATCAAAGAATCTGAATCCGAATAACGAAAACTCTTTTTCCTGGAGCGCCGCACCGGTCACTTCGATCTGGTCTTTACGATCTCCTTTTAGTTCTTTGATGGTATTTCTTTTTGTTTTGTATTCTTCCGGATTCCCGACATTTTTAAGCTTTGGAAGCTGTAATGAGTTACCATAATCCCAGGATGATGTTTCCTTTTTTTCGTTTTTTGGACCTGTTAATCTGAAAACCCTGTATTGTTCAACATTCGTGCTTTTCAGTTTTTTGGTTTTATTGTCGAAAATGTAAGTAACGATTCCGTCAGCATAGCTATTCAGTTTACTATTCACGGTTACATAAGCATTGAAATTCCCTTTAATGAAAATATATTTTGCAGGCTTTGAGTTTTTAATGACGACCGTTTCTATTTCCTTCACCTGATCATTTATTTTAATCACGTTCTGGTCGAAGTCGGAATAGGAGAGCGTAGCCACAGAAAAGTTATTGTAAACCAGCTGGAATTTTTCCTGTGAAGGGTTGAGCGCCTGTTTATCTATTTTGCCATCAATATCAGAAAAGGCAAGGATGCTTCCGTCTTTTCCGAAAACGGAAACTTTAGGAAGGGGTTTATTGGTTCGTTCAGAAATAAACGTTACAGTTTGTGCCTGAATAAAGCTAAACAGAAAAATGAACAGCGCGAAGAGCAGATAATTTCGTTTCATAATGATATTTGGATTTGTTGGTTTATTGAAATCATACATCAATCTCATTATAAAGACACACAAAATTCAAAATGGTTGCCTGAACAGGTTAAAAAGTTCAGTTGTCTGCATAAAAAAAGACTGATCATTACAATCAGTCTTTTTTATTTTATTTCTGTTACAAGTCCTTAGAAAGGATACTCATAAATTTCAGATTCGTGAAGGTAAGGGTTACCTGTAGGGATCAGTTTCAGTTTAGACAATGCTGTCAGTACTGTGAACATGAATAATCCAACTACAAAAAGAAGCGCACCTAATATCAAGATGAATACTTCAGGAGTTTTCCAGTATGGACCTACTGTTCCCGGCATTACCATATTGAAGTAATCTAAGATGTGTCCTAAAATAACCACTACAGCCATAACGGTTACTACTTTGTAATTTCTCTTGATGCTGCTGCTCACTAATACCAATAGTGGTAATAAGAAGTTCACGATCAGCATTGGTAAGAAAGTAATTCCGTAGTGTTGGAATCTTCCGAAGAAGTAGTTCACCTCTTCCGGAACGTTCGCATACCAGTAAAGCATGAACTGAGCAAACCATGTGTACGTCCAAAGCATACTTGTAGCGAAAAGGAATACTCCTAAATCGTGTAAGTGATTGTCATTGAACTGAGGTAAGAATCCGTTTTTCTTCAGGTAAACACTTAGAAGGATAATCACAGCGATTCCGCTTGAAAGACAGCTTACCATTGAATACCAGATATACATTGTAGAATACCAGTGAGGGTCAATAGACATCAACCAGTCCCAAGCCCAAGCTGCAGAAGCAAATCCGAAGAATGCGATATATCCAACTGCCCATCTGTAAAGGAACTGATACTCAACCAAAGATTTTGTATCGTCCACTTTTTTAGACTGTGCTTTCAGTTTCCATGCGAAGAATGATGCTCCGATTACGTAGATCAATGTTCTGATCGCATAGAAAGGGATGTTTAAGAATCTTTTCTTTTCGAATAGGATCACATCGAAATGTGCAGAATTAGGATCTGTCAAATCCGGATCCATCCAGTGGAAAATATGACCTTGGTGGAAGATATTCAGTAACATTAAGATTACTAAAATAGCACCTCCATAAGGAATATAAGAAGCAATAGCTTCCATTACTCTTGTAATAATGATTGGCCATCCTGCATGAGCTGCATGCTGAATACAGTAGAAAAATAATACGGCACAACTTACTCCGAAGAAAAATACAGCTACGAAATGTATTGATGCTAAAGGCGAATTATGAATCTGCATTGTCGCATGCTCTAAATGAGAAGCTTCATCCTGAGGTCCTACCATTTCACTAGAGTGAGTAGGTGCTGTGTGACCTGCAGAGTGAACTGCCTCCATCATTT
Source organism: Chryseobacterium sp. OV279 (assembly GCF_900128945.1). Lineage (GTDB taxonomy): Bacteria > Bacteroidota > Bacteroidia > Flavobacteriales > Weeksellaceae > Chryseobacterium. The sequence continues at coordinate 367,034 of NZ_FQUD01000004.1, forward strand.
CTTTAATTCTCTCTGTACTGATTCCATGATTCATGAAATAACCAATACCAAACAGAACTAAACCTACAACAAGAAGTATTAGAGAAGTTGATTTTAATTTTGGTGAAAAACTATACATTTCTTTTCTTATTTTTTAGTTTCGGTAGTAGTCTCTGTTGCAGCTGCAGCTGGTGTAGCTGTAGCCGTTGTAGCTGCTGCGGGTGCTGCTGCTCCTTTTTTGAAGGCACTCATCACATACATGGCCACTCTCCATCTGTCTCCAGCGTTAAGCTGACCAGCATAAGATCCCATTGCATTTCTACCGTTAGTTAATACATAATGAACAGATCCTACAGTAAGCTCTCTGTCAGCATAGTTTGGTACACCAGAGAAAGCACCGCTTTGTACAATTGGACCTTGTCCATCACCACCAGTTCCGTGACATGCAGCACAAGTATGATCGAACAGCATTTTTCCTCTTTCAATATCCTTAGCTGCGTTAGCTGGATTAAGAGGAGATCCTGTCATCTTTTTGGATGCATCGTAACCTGCGTTATATTCATCTACATTTTTAGGAAGAAGACTTTCTTCGAAAATTCCGTCTTTATTCTGAGCAACTGAACCTTCTACAGGAGCAAGACCTGTTGCAAAGCTATTTTTAACGAAAGCAGGGATTTCATTTTCATGATCTGAATAAGCATCCTGAGCTTTCATCAATGGATCGTAAGCTACCGGAAAATACATATCCGGGAAATATACCAATGGTGTATTTTCTTTTGGTCCGCAAGAATTAAGTAAAACCGTTGCTAAACCTAAAATAGCTGTAATTTTTAATACATTCTTTTTCATTTTAAGCGTCTTTAACAGTTATTTCTTCAACTCCAGTTTCAATAAGTAACTGCTTTACAGACTCTACGTCTTCAGTTACAAACTCCATTAGGAATTTATCATCAGTAGTTCTTGGATCTGGGTTCTGAGCCGGAGCTCCCGGATACATTTTGTTTCTAACCAAGAAAGTTAAAGACATCATGTGAGCGGCACAGAATACCATTAATTCGAACATAGGTACCACGAATGCAGGCATGTTGTGTGCCCAGTCAAAAGCTGGTTTACCACCAATATTCTGAGGCCAGTCATGATTCATCACATACCACGTTACCGTAGCACCGATGGTCACTCCATATAGAGCATAGAAGAATGCAGCATCTGAAATTCTGGTTTTCTTTAAACCTAGAGCTTTGTCAAGTCCGTGAACCGGAAACGGAGTATACACTTCGTTGATCGCAATTCCTTTATCGTTGAATGCCTTAACGCCGTTCATTAAATCGTCGTCATCGGCATAAAGTCCGTATACAATTTTAGTGGTGCTCATCTCCTTCTTTTGCTTTATAAGTTTCACCTGAAATTTTCAGAATCGATTTTAATTCAGCCTGTGCAATTACAGGGAACGTTCTTGCGTATAGTAAGAATAATACAGAGAAGAATCCGATTGTTCCTAAATATACACCCACATCAATGATCGTTGGCTTAAACATAGTCCAAGATCCTGGTAAGTAATCTCTCGAAAGGTTGATAACGATAATATCAAAACGCTCAAACCACATACCGATGTTAATAATTAACGCGATAATAAATGTAGCGATAATGTTTGTTCTTACTCTCTTGAACCAGAATAATGCAGGAACAATCAAGTTACAAGTAATCAACGCCCAGAATGCCCACCAGTAAGGTCCTACTGCAGCACCCGGTGAAAGGTAAGTAAAGTCTTCAAATCTTGATCCGGAATACCATCCGATAAAATATTCAGTAGCATAAGCCACCGTTACCATACCACCTGTAAGAACGATTACGATGTTCATAATTTCAATATGATACATTGTGATGTATTCTTCTAAGTGACATACTTTTCTGGCAATCAACAATAGCGTCTGTACCATCGCGAATCCTGAGAAAATCGCACCGGCTACGAAGTAAGGAGGGTAGATTGTAGAGTGCCATCCTTTAATAACCGACGTTGCGAAGTCAAATGATACCGTGGTGTGTACTGAGAATACAAGTGGAGTTGCTAAACCTGCAAGAACCAAAGAAAGTTCTTCGAATCTCTGCCAGTGTTTTGCTTTACCACCCCATCCAAACGCCAGGAATGTATAAATTTTCTTAGTCCAAGGAGTTTTAGCTCTATCTCTGATCATTGCAAAGTCAGGGATAAGTCCCATGAACCAGAATACAGTTGATACTGAGAAATACGTTGAGATAGCAAATACGTCCCAAAGTAGAGGAGAGTTAAAGTTCCCCCAAAGAGAACCGAACTGGTTAGGTAATGGGAATACCCAGTATCCTACCCAAACTCTACCCATGTGGATTACAGGGAAGATTGCTGCCTGTACAACCGCAAAGATCGTCATCGCCTCTGCAGATCTGTTTACAGACATTCTCCAACGCTGTCTAAATAATAATAATACTGCGGAGATAAGTGTTCCGGCGTGACCGATACCTACCCACCATACGAAGTTGGTAATATCCCAACCCCAGTTAATAGTTCTGTTAAGCCCCCATGCTCCAATACCTGTCCCGATAGTGTAGGCGATACAGCCGAATCCGTATAGAAATAGAACTAAGGCTGCGTATAGTGAGATCCACCATAATTTACCTGCTCTTTCTTCGATAGGTCGTGCGATATCTTCCGTAATATCGTGATAAGTTTTGTGACCAATAATTAGAGGTTCCCTTATCGGAGCTTCGTAATGTCCTGACATTTTTTACCTATTTATTATTTAAACTTTATTTTTCTACTCTGTTTCTTACTTTAGTGTGATAGAACACGTTTGGTTTTGTGCCGATCTCCTCTAGTAAATAATATCTTCTGTTGCTAGAATACAATTCTCTCACTTCAGATTCTTTGTCATTCATGTCTCCGAACGTCATTGCTCCGGTAGAACAAGCAGCAGCACAAGCACAAGAATTCTTGAATTCGTGGTCTGTTACTTTTCTGTTCTCTCTCTTAGCTGCTAAAATAGTAGCCTGAGTTTCCTGGATACACATTGAACATTTCTCCATAACCCCTCTGGTTCTTACGACTACGTCAGGGTTTAGTACCATTCTTCCAAGGTCGTTGTTCATGTTGAAGTCGAACTTGTCGTTTAGGTTATATGTGAACCAGTTGAAACGTCTTACTTTGTACGGACAGTTGTTTGCACAATATCTGGTACCGATACATCTGTTGTAAGCCATATGGTTCTGACCTTGCTTACCATGTGAAGTAGCCGCTACCGGACATACAGTTTCACAAGGAGCGTGGTTACAGTGCTGACACATAACCGGCTGGAAGATCACATCTGGATTGTCTGCAGGGTGGTTTAATGCACCTCCGTCTCCGAAAGCCGTACCGTACAATTCCGGTACTGCCATTCCTTCTTTCAATCCTTCGTATACTTCTACTTTTTGTCTTGAAGAATAGTAACGGTCAATTCTTAACCAATACATATCTCTAGACATTCTGATCTCTTCTTTACCTACTACAGGAACGTTGTTTTCTGCCTGACAAGCAATGATACATGCTCCACAACCAGTACAAGAGTTCAAGTCGATTGATAAGTTGAAGTGTGGTCCGTCCGTATCATCGAAAGCATCCCAAAGGTCAATCTTTCTTGCTGGAAGAGCTCCACTGATCGTGTGATATTCCAAAGGCTTGTTCCATCCTTTATGTTCGTCATCGAAAGCTACGTTGATGAATTCAGCTAAAGGAACTTCCTTCGCGATTTCGTAACGTCCCATTAATGTATTCTGAAGCTGGATACCTGCGAATTCGTGATCTTCTCCAGTTTTTTCGATCTTAACTCCTGAAACAGTCAGGTTAGTACCGTCAAATAATGGATAAGCGTTTACACCCGTATCAGCAGTCGTTCCAGAATCTTTTTTACCGTATCCAAGCGCAAGACCTACTGATCCTTCTGCCTGTCCCGGTTGAACGAATACAGGAACGTCTTTTATTGTTACTCCGTTTACAGTAAGGTTTACGATAGAACCATCCAGCTGCATTCTTGCATTAAGATCGTTGTCAATCGCAAATTTTTCTGCGTCTTTCGGAGAAATAGTCAGATAGTTATCCCAAGACATTCTTGTGATAGGATCCGGTAATTCCTGAAGCCAAGGGTTGTTGGCCTGAGTACCGTCACCCATTGAAGGCTTGGTGTATAATACTAGTTCTAATTCAGAAGCTTTGAAGTTTCCTAATTCAGCAATAGCCTGAGCAGCATTTCCTCCTGAATAAGATAATGCAGTTGCATTATTGGAAGTCGTGATACCGTTATATAAAGCTTTGTTGAATGAAGTAGCGCCTAAGATAGATGCTGCACTTCCTTTCAGATAGTCGTAGTAATTGTTTGCAGCATTGTTTTTACCGTTTTTCCAAACCAATAGAGATTCTTCAATCTGTCTTGATTTGTAGATCTTCTGGATCGTAGGCTGCATTAATGAATATACGCCGGTCTGAGGTTCGATATCACCCCAAGACTCCAGCCAGTTAGCTACCGGGATTACAGCTTTCGCTGCTTTATACATTTCATTTTTCTTATCCGCTACCGCTACTACACAAGCAACTTTAGCTAAAGATTTTTTGAAATCTTCTCCTTTTGGATGAGAGTAGATAGGGTCTACATTGTTAGCGATCAATACGCCAACCTGACCTGCATTTACCCATCCTAAGAATTCTTGGTATCTTGCTTTATCAAATTCTTTCAGGAAGTTTGCTTTACCTGTGAAAGCTACTGAACCTAATTTTTGGTTGATTAAGTGTGCTAAAACCTGTGCTCCTTTAGAACCGTCAGCTAAAACAACAGCTTTGCTGCCTTTCGCTTTAAGTTCAGTTGCAATTTCAGTAGCAGTCTTATCTGAAGTACCACCACCTACGATTGCATTGTAAACTTCAACTAGAGTTTTGTTTACTGCGCTTGGCTTTAATCTGTATCTTGAGTCAGCGTTAGCACCAGTCAATGACATGTTTGATTCCACCTGAATGTGTCTCAACATGTTTGGTCCTGGCTTTCTTGCTGCTGCGAAAGATGTTTCTAAACTTGCTCCGTTGTAATCTCCTAAGAAATCAGCCTGGAAAGAAACTACCAATTCTGAACCTTTAAGGTCATACACCGGTAATGCTCTCTGTCCGAATACTTCCTGAGCTGCATCTAAAGCTGCAGAGTGAGGATACGCATCATACGTTACCAGTTCCGCAGTTGGATATTTAGCTTTGAATTCTGCAAATAGCTTTTTGAAAGTAGGAGAAGGGAAAGAGTGTGACAAAAGCACGATCTTTTTACCTGCTGCACTTGCATCTGCCAGACCTTTAAGGATAAAACTGTCTACTTTATCGAAAGTTTCATCTTTACCGTCCAGTTTAGGCTGCTTTACTTTATCGTTATCATAAAGAGAAAGTACACTTGCCTGAGCTCTTGCATTAGTTGTTCCTAAATCACCTGCTGCCGGGTTTGGATCTATTTTGATAGGTCTTCCTTCACGGGTCTTTACTAAAACACTGGCGAAGTCGAATCCGTCAAAATATGTTGAAGCGTAATAATTCGGAACCCCTGGAATAATGTCATGTGGCTTTACCACATAAGGAATCGTTTTGATCACCGGTGCTTCACAGGCAGCCAATGTTACGGCTGCTGTAGAGAATCCTAATATTTTTAAGAAATCTCTTCTTGAAGTACTGGATCCGTTCTGTTCAGCATCTCCAAGGAAATCTTCTACCGGAATTTCTTCCTGAAACTCTTTCTGAGCCAGCTTATTATTCAAAGCTGGGTCTTTAAGTTCATGAATACTTCTAAATTGTATTTTGTTTGAAGCCATTTATACTTCTAATTTTTTAGTTATTAATAATGACATTTACCACACTCAAGACCTCCAATTGCATCTACAGTGATTTTACCGCCATCCTGAGGATATTGTTTTTTCAACTTGTCATGTAGATTCTTGAAGTACTCTTTATTATAACCGTTGTTCATATCAACCTCAGTCGTTCTGTGGCACTCGATACACCATCCCATAGTGAAGTCGTTAGCCATTTGAACAACATTCATTGTATCAATTTTTCCGTGACAAGCTTTACATACAACATCAATTTTGTTGTTAGGATTCTTTTTGTTGAAAGAATTAATGATCGCTTGTTCACCTGCTACTACGTGTTGAGAGTGGTTGAAGTACACGAAGTCTGGCATGTTGTGGATTCTGGTCCATTCAACAGGCTGTGTTTTTCCAGTGTACACCTGTTTTGCAGGATCCCAGCCAGTAGCGGCATAGATTTTCTGGATTTCACCGTCGTAGAATGCTTTATCTTTTCCTGGTTCCATGTAGTGGTCTGCGTTGTACTCAGAGATTGTTCTGTGACAGTTCATACAAACGTTCATAGATGGAATCTCAGATACTTTACCATACTTGGCACTGGAGTGACATAGTTGACAGTCGATTTTTTGCTCTCCCGCGTGAATTTTGTGAGAGAAGTAGATAGGCTGTTCAGGCTTGTACCCTTTGTAAACACCAATCCACATAATCCAGTTCCAAACTCCGTAAGCGGCAAGAAGGGCAAGGATACCCAATACTGCTTTCCCTACGTAGTGGTACTTCTCATAAATTTCGCTGAAAGATTTAACTCTTGTTGCGTTAAGTCCTGCTAAGTCTTCGGATTGACCTAATTTAACCAATTGTCTCAGTTTAATTAAGATCCAAACCAATAGAGCTGCAATGGCAAGAAGCGAGATAATAACAACACTTGAAGTGGTCTTATCTGCTGGTGCAGCTGCTGCTCCGTCTGTAGCGGTAGCCTTATCTGCTTTTGGCGGTTCTGGCGCCGGCGGATTAGTTGTGTACGCTAAAATGTCATCAATGTCCTTCTCTGTAAGATTAGGAAACTGCAACATTTCAGTCTTATTAAATTTTTCGAAAATCTCATTGGCGTATTTATCCCCAGAAGCTCTCAGAGCTTTGTTGTCTTTGATCCACTTGTGAAGCCAATCTTTGTCTACACCACCCTCTGTCTTTACACGTTCTACGACACCCTTTAGAGGTGGCCCTATTACCTGTTTGTCCAGTGCGTGACATGCAGTACAATTTGCTTTGAAAAGTTTCTCTCCGTTTTTAGGATCGCCGTCTTGCCCGTAAATTGAAGCACTTGTCGATAGCAATAAGCCTATTGCGATCAACGTTTGTTTATAATGCTTTCTCCAACTAATCATTTAAATTATCTTATGTTAGTAAAATATTGAACCAATCAATTCCGCAAAAATAATATTTTTAACAGGAATTTAACGGTATATGGAAAAGGGAAAATATCATTTACGTTTAATTTGTATTGATTCTAAATAGTGTTGTTTGGTATAATTTTTTAATTTTAATAGATTTGCAGAAACAAGTTTAAATGAGAAATTTAATCAAAATATTTTCAATAATATCTTTATTTGGGTTTTATAGCATTGAAGCCCAACAGGTTGTTCAAAAAGACACACTGTCCGGAACAGAGCTAATTATGACCATGGATTCCAAAGTAAGTGCTGCTTTGGGAGGAATTGAAGATAAATGTTCCAGGACTACCGGAGGTCCTTCGGGTTCTTCCGTAAAAGAAAATAATACCGATAGTGGAATGGTGAATACCACAAAACCGCCCAAAATCTATATTCCGAGCAGAGAATTGAGCAATGCGGAGATCTGTAGAAAAAATCCGAGGATTTTAGGATTCAAAATTCAGATCACTACGGTTAAGAGTAACGAAGAAGCGAACGAGGTGAAATCTTATTTCAGAAAAAGATTCCCGAACCTGAAAGTGGAAACAGATGCTTCGTTAAGACCTAACTACAAAATTTTAGCAGGAAGTTATTTCACAAAACAGAGTGCGTCATCTGACCTGTCGAAAATTAGAGAATACTTTAAATCGGCGATTGCAGTACAGTACAGAATTTTCTGTTCAGAAGCGAGATAAGTCGTCAAAAAATATAAAAGTAAAGCCGGGAATTTTTCCGGCTTTTTTATTGGTAGTAAGTTTCTAAAAAGAGGAAAAAGTCTGACATTCTGTACAGGTTATTGACCAGTAGAAATACAAACAGAATGACCATGGTTATCATCAAAAATGATAAAGTCTTCGGTTGTGATTTATAAGCGTAAAACAGCCAGCCTAAAAGCAAGGGATATACAAAAACAAAGTGTCCTCCGTAGATGTAAGACGTGTGAAGTCCGAACCGCATAATGCAGTGGATCACAATGTCAACCACGAAAGAAATGGTGATAATCTGGACCAGTTTATTTTTAAAATTTTTAATATAACTCCACAAAATGAGTCCTAATAATATGACGATAAATGCATAGCAAAACGAAGACGAATAAGGCTCCATTAAAAGGCCTTTAAAGTCGAAACCCTTCATATTATGTTTGTCCGTCGTCATGAAACTCGGGAACAGAATACTGCCGCCAAAAAAGTAGGAAAGCATCATGTCCCAATCCGGAATAGATTCTACATTGGAGAACTTTTCATACTGCTGGTTGGTTTTCGAGAAGATGTTTTCATATTTGAAATCAATTCTCAGTAAATAGAGGAATACAAAACATGCTGTGGTCAGTGTCACACGAAAAGCTGCATTTCCAAATTTTTTCCAACTCCGGAAGAGGTCTTTCTCAAATAGTATTGGAATAAAAACCTTAACAAGGTTGGTAATGGTAAGTCCGCCGATCGTAATTCCGGCAAGCGCAAGAGCTGATCCGGGTATTTTCTCCTCTTTTCTGAGTTTTACAGCTGCATAATAATTGTAAATGCTTAGCAACAGTAGAGTATAGGTGAAATTCTCAGGCGTAAAAGATAGAATGATGCTGGTAGAGAATAAGCCGAAGAACAGAATGATAAGCAGGCTGATCTTTAATGGAAGTCTGATGATATTCTTCAGGTATTTGAAAATCTGTGCCATACATAAGCTTATGGCGGTATTGCTCAACCATGCAAGGGTGAGTCTGAAGGTTGCATCCATTTTTCCACCTGAAATCAATAGTGAGAACTCTCTGACCCAATTAAAAAAATAATAGGCCAACGGATGTCTTTCAAAACTTCCACCGGTCATTACGATCGCTTTATTGTCAAAACTGAAATAAGCATCCCAGGGAATTCTGCTGTCAAAAATGATCCGGTAATGAAGTGCGATATAAGTTCCCAGCGTTCCATAGCAGATCAGGAAGAATATAAATACTGCCAATTCTGTGTAAGAAGAAGGGAAGACCTGTTTTAAAAGGTAGATGAGTTTTGTTTTAATAAAAGACACGTGTCAGTTTTTTGCAAAAATAAAATAAAAAAACTCACCATGGTTGGTGAGTTTTAATGTTTATGATTAAGTAATTATTGCTTGATCACTTTTCTTGTGGAAGTGCTTCCGTCCGCAAAACTTATTTTAACTAAATAAGTTCCTTTTGGAAGTGAAGAAATGTCCGCTTTTTCAGTATCGTTCTGAAGCAGGGATTTACCTGTCATGTCAAAAACTGTAGTCGATTTAATCTTCTGATCAGTTTTGATATTGATTTCTCCTTTTGTAGGGTTAGGATAAAGAGCGACTGCATCTTTAGATTTAGAGGCTGCCTCCTGAGTACCTAAAGTCGCGCTTCCTAAAACCTGGATATCATCTATAGATACGGCATCCGCATCATTAGCGATGTACTGAAATCTTATTTTAACGTTAGCTTGTCCAGCATAAGCGGTAAGTGCTTTTTGTACGGATACAGTGTTGTAAAGGTCTGTTGCCTGATTGCCGTCGCCGTCATCTGTAAATCCAGCTTCTGTATCTTCATCCCAAAGAGTAGTCCAGGCTGTACCTCCATCTGTTGAAATTTGAGCCACAAGATTTCCAAGATTTTGGCCGATCATATAATTCCAGCCTACTTTTACCTTGAATTTTAAGACAGGTGTTGTTGTACCTGCAAGTGAAAACGCAGGGCTGATGAGCGCAGCGTTGTTACTCTGGTTGATATAATCTACCCCAGCAGATTTTGTTCCTGAAATAAGAAAACCTGAGATACTTGTAGGAAATGCGCTGGTAAGCTGCCATGGTCTGCTTGCTACTGTTTGGGTTCTTGTCCATCCTGTAGAAGGAAACGTCGCACCTTCAAAGTCTTCCGATAGAAGGGTCTGTGCATTAGAGGTTGTTATTGCAAGCAATAAGCCTAGAGAAAAGAGAGCTTTCTTCATGATAATATTTTTTTTCTAAAATTAGTGAAAAATAATAATATAATATATAAAATTTAATAAAAACGATTAATTGTTGCAATTTATAAGGCAATAATTGTAGGTGGATGTAGAACGTATAGCCTGTGTTGTTAAGTGAAGATCTCTTTATAGAATAGGAGTGTTCGGAATGTTTATAAATTGGGCAAGTGTCTCTTAATTTCTATTTTTAAAATAAAAAAACTCACCGAAGGGGGTGAGTTTTAAATATGCTTTAAAATAGGATCATTATTGTTTGATCACTTTTTCAGTTACAGAGGTGCCGTTGTTAAGTTCTGCCTTTACCATATAGGTTCCTTTTGGAAGTGAAGATAGATCGGCTTTTCCGGAATCTGTTGTAATGACTGTTTTTCCGGACATATCTACGACAGATATCATTTTTATTTTTTGATCTGTTTTGATATTGATTTCCCCTTTTGTAGGATTAGGATAAACTGCTATTTGTTTTGCTGTTTTTGCAGCCTCAGATGTTGCAAGGACCTGTGTGGACTTAAACATTCCTCCAACAGTGGCAGATGTGTTGAATCCTCCAGAATAACAGGTGCTGGTGTTGAAACATCTTACGGTCAGGTGCTGTATTGCGTCAATGGCAGTCCATGTGGTTCCGTTGTTGCTTTTCCACGATCCTCCGCTTGTGTTGGCTGAGCTTGTTGCGACTAAAATAGTAGTGCCGGGTATGTAAGTGATGTCACTGATGTTATTGGCAGCAGTAATTCCTGTATAGGTAACTTGTGTCCATGTAGCTCCTCCGTCTGTTGTTCTGTGAAGCTGTAGCCCGGTAGGGGTTTGACCTGTGAACGTTTTTCTTACAATTATTCCCGTGTTTGCATCACTCCAGGCCATATCTCCGCTTACAGCAGCACCTCCAAAATCACTTATGATAGAGTTGGTGGCCAATACCGTCCATGTTAAACCTTTATCTGTTGACTTGTAAATTCTTCCTTTTCCTGTATAGAAGAATATATTGTTACCTACAGAATAATATCCGCCATTGTATCCATATTCATCTGTCAAAGGATCGGGAATGTTGGCTCCCGGAACTCTGGTCCATGTCGTTCCTCCGTTGGTGGTTGTGTAAATTTCAAACTCACCACTCTCCGGGTCACCTCCGATAATACCATTGTTAGCATCAAAAAAATGCACGTAGTTAGTCCAGGACTGTCCTGCGGTAGTTAGCATATGTTGGTTAGTCCATGTAGCCCCTCCATCCGAAGTTTTCCATACACCTCCTAATCCGTTTGTATTGTCAAAAGCTCCCACCCATGCCGTTGTGGCACTTACACCTGAGATGTTGGTGATTTTTAAAGCGGAATTGCCGACATTAATACTTCCTGCTGTCCATGTCGTTCCTCCGTTAGATGTTTTTGTAAACTCCTGAACGTTGGCCGTAGTCGTTACTCCATTGTAAGCAAAAGCCCAAACAGTATTGGCATCATAGACTTCCATACCACTGATTCCTCTTGAAGCGGTTGCAAATGCTGAGTTTTGAGTACTCCAATATTGGGAGAAAGCAGCTCCGCTGATGAATAATGCTGTAATTGAAAATAGAATTCTTTTCATAAGGATATTTTTTCTAAAAATAATAAAAAAAACGTCAATACAATGAAAATAATTTATCTAAATAACACAAATACTGAGTTTTATGTATTATGAGCTGCATGAAAGCGTAGAACATCCGGTAGTGTCATCGTAGGCTGATGGCCTTTTTGCAGAATATTCCGGATACAATTCTTCGTAAGGATTTTCTAAGGCCTTCGTCAGTTTTTCAAGCATTTCCGTGCTTCCGTTATTGATTTCCTCAATGCATTCGTAAAGAAGATAATTTCTAAGAGTGAATTTTGGATTTGAATGTTTCATCATAGATAATGATTCTTCCCTTGAAATGGTATTTGATGAAAGTCTTGCGTCATATTTTTTAGCGAAATCTTCCAGTTTTCTGACTCTCTGATCAGATAAAACAACATAGGATACATTTTCAAAAAGAGATTTCATATCACTTTCAGGACTTAGTTTTTCAAGCTTATTGAAGAATAGCGTGTAGTCCAGCTGAAGTTCCTGCATCAGTCCCTGCCAGTTGGTGAAAAATTCCTCATCGCTCTCTCTGAGTTCGTCGAAACCGAATTTTTTGCAAAGCATCTGATCGTGAGCTTTCCAGAAATAAGTTCCGTAATGATTTAAAGTGTCCTCCAGAAACTTTTCATCTTTGATTAACGGATGAAGGGAGTTGGCCAGTTGCCAAAGGTTCCACTGTGAAATCTGACCCTGTTTTCCAAAAGCATACCTTCTTCCCGGAAGATCAGTCGTATTTGGAGTGAAATTGAGATCATATTCATCCATCATTGAATAAGGGCCATAATCTATCGTCAAGCCTAAAACAGACATATTATCAGTGTTCATCACCCCATGAACAAATCCTACGCGGAACCATTCTGTCATAAGATCTGCGGTTCTGGTGCATATATTTTCAAAAAATTCTTTGTATTTCTGAATGCCTTCTGCTTTGATTTCGGGATAATAATGATCAATGGTAAAATCTACCAGATCCTGCAGCGTATCATATTCTCTTTGTGCAGACATCAGTTCAAAATGTCCGAAACGCAGAAAACTTTCAGCAGTTCTTACGACTACGGCCCCTTTTTCCAGTTGTGGATTTCCGTTGTACATCATATCTCTTACCACATCTTCTCCGGTAAAGGCCAGACTCAAAGCTCTGGTGGTAGGAACTCCAAGATGATACATGGCCTCACTCATCAGGTATTCGCGTACAGATGATCTCAGTACGGCTCTTCCGTCTGCATGTCTCGAATAGGGAGTGGCACCGGCGCCTTTCCATTGAATTTCTGTCTTTTTTCCTTCTGCATTGATGATTTCTCCGGCCAGGATTGCTCTTCCGTCCCCAAGCTGTCCTGCCCAGTTTCCGAACTGATGTCCTGCATAAGCCGTGGCATAGGTTTTTACATTGTCGGGAAGATTGTTTCCAACGAGAAAATCCAGATCTTTTTCTTCATAGGATCCAAGGCCTATCTCTTCCGATAGGGCTTGATTAAAAGCAATAAGTTTCGGTCTGTCAAAACCTGCTGGTTTTACAGCGGCAAATAAAACTTTTGGAGTGTTTCTCTGCATTGTGTTGTCAGAAAGATTCCCTGGAAATATATCGGTGAAAGGCTGTTTGATCTGTTCAATATTCATAGATCAAAGGTATTAATTATAAAAGAAAAGACCTTCCAAATTATTGAAAGGTCTTGTGTATTTCTAAAAGAGAATTTATTTATTGAAATCTACCTCATCAGTGGAGTGAAGATTGTCATTGATGTTTTCCTCTTTCTTGTCTGTGTTGTTTTTTGGAGTTGGATCTGCTGGTCTTGGATTTTTGATCTCGTCAATAGTCTGAAGTCCTCCGTCGTCTCCGTATCCTTCACCGAGGCCTTTCAGGTTTGAACATCCGTCTTTCCAGTCTGATGGTCTGATAAACTTATCATCAGGGGTAATTCCCAGTGACTTGTCTGCCCAGACTTTCTTCATAAAGATCGCCCAGATCGGCAATGCCATTTTCGCACCCTGACCTTCACCGGTTCCAAAGAAGTGAGTTGCTCTGTCTTCCCATCCTACCCAGGCTCCTGTTGCCAGTTTTGGAGTGATTCCCATAAACCAACCGTCAGAGTTGTTCTGTGTTGTACCTGTTTTAGCAGCAATTTCAACACCTTTTGAAATTCCTCTTCTTCCCAGTTCTCCGGAAGCCGTACCGTATTGGGCAACACCTTTCATCAGTTCGATCATGGTGTATGCATACATTGGGTTCATGACTTCTTTCGGCTCTACATTCACTTCCTTAATTACCCTTCCGTTGGCATCTTCAATTCTCCAGATCATCTCCGGTTTATTGTGGTTTCCATAGTTGGCAAAAGTACTGTAGGCACCCAGCATTTCATAGATAGTGATATCTGACGAACCTAAGGCAATGGTATTGTTTCTTGGAATATCTTCAGTTACTCCCAAATCTCTTGCCGTCTGGATAACAGCATCTACACCTGTCATTTCAATAAGACGTGCAGCTACGGGGTTTTGAGAGTGAGCCAATGCATCTTTTAACGTCAGCATTCCACCTCTTCCCGGAACATGCCATCCTTTGTGGTCGTAAGTACCGTTAGAAACCGTTGAACATGGAGTCATACCCAGTTTCATAATCGCGGTAGCATAAACGAAAGGTTTGAAGGTAGATCCTACCTGTCTTTTCCCCTGTTTGATGTGGTCATACTGGAAATGCTGCCAGTCTATACCACCTACCCACGCTTTGATCTCTCCACTTCCAGGAACCATAGACATTAAACCTGCCTGTGCAATCTGTTTGTGGTATCTGATAGAATCCCAAGGTGACATTTCCACCTCTTCCTCTCCACTCCACGTAAATCGGGAAGTTTTGATGGGTTTATGGAATTCCATTAAAATAGAATCTTCAGGAACTCCTGCAGCTTTCAGTTGCTTGTAACGTCCGGTTCTCTTCATGGCCTGACACATCACACTCGTTACCTGCTTATCTGTAAGGTAGTAGAAAGGTCTGTTTTTTCTGCCTCTCTGTTCTGCGTCAAATCTTTTTTGAAGGTCTGTTAAATGCTCCTTGATAGCCTCTTCTGCATACTTCTGCATTTTTGAATCAAGAGTCACATATATTTTTAAACCGTCTTTGTAAAGATTAAGTTTCTTGCCGTTTTCTTTTTCGTAATCAGCAAGATATTTGTCGATTTCTTTTCTTAAATAAAACTTATAATAGGCAGAGTAGTCATCATTAATGTTTTTGATTGGATGATAATCTGTCTCAACCGGTGTTCCGACTGCTTTGTCATAAGTTGTCTGATCGATATACCCAGTTTCAAACATTTGCTGTAAAACAACATCTCTTCTACGCTTCGCACGTTCAGGATTTCTCATAGGGTTATTAGCAATCGGAGCTTCTAACATTGCTACAAAAACTGCTGTTTCCGGAAGTGTAAGTTCTGAAGTGGTTTTATTAAAATAAATCTTGGAAGCCATTTCAATACCGTTCGCATTATAGGTAAAGTCGAACTTATTGAAATAAAGCGTAATGATTTCTTCTTTGGTATATCGTTTCTCTAAACTTACCGCAACAGACCATTCCTTTAATTTTTGGATCACCCTTTTGATCGGGTTTTTAGAAGGCTCTTTGGTAAATAAGAGTTTAGCTAACTGCTGTGTGATGGTAGAACCTCCACCTCTGTCACCTCCGTATCGTACAGCTCTCAGAATAGACTTTAAATCAATTCCTGAGTGTTCTTTGAAACGCTCATCTTCCTTTGCCTGTAAAGCATAGATAAGATAAGGCGGAAGCTGTTTATAAGTGATAGGCTGCGTTTTTTCTTTCTCAAATTTTCCAAGCAAAACTCCGTCTGATGAAATGATTTCAGAAGCCACATAGATATCAGGATTTTCCAGTTCTTTTACATCCGGCATTTCTCCAAGAAAGCCCTGGGAAACGGCAAAGAAAAGTCCTGAAATACCTAAAACGACCGCAATGAGTCCAATCCAAATAAATTTAACCCATCTTTTCCAAGAGGTATTTTTGTTCTTTTTGGGAGGAAGAGGGAAGGTTTTTCCCTTATTTCCTGCGTTTTTTCTGTTGTCTTCCATTGATGGTTACGGTTTAGCCGTTTCTAGTTTTACTCCAACATCTTCAATTCCCGGAAGGTTGTCATTCCTCATCGCCTGTGTCAGGCTGATTTCATACTTCCCCTTTCCCGGAAATTTATAGTTCAATTTATACTGAAATAATGCTTCCTTCGTATCACCAAAACCTGTACCAAGCCATTCGCCGTTTGGTTTTGCCAGAACGTAATTCAGGGTGTCTGTTTCCTTCTTTTTGTTCTGCAGATTGGTGAAGTTTACAATAAATCTTATATTGCTGTAAGGATACGTATTGTTATTTCTTACGACAAATATAATATTTTTAGGATTCTGCGGATCTGAAACTTCAAGATTAAATTTTTGCTCACTTTTCTTATTCCATTTGTTGTTAACGGAATTCATGATGACGTTTTCTTCCTGGGAAGATTGGCAGCTAAAGAAAAGGATAAGAGGTAATAATCCTAAAATTTTACGCATTTTTATCTTTTTTTGGAGGATATTTCTTTTTAAAATTTTTCTTGTTCGGGTTCTGCTGTTTTTTCTCAGGATCAGAAGGAGCATCTGTCTTTTCTACCTGTGCTTTTGGCTGTTGCGGTTTGGGCTGCGGCTTCTGTTGTGGCCTTGGCTGATTTCCGGAGTTGGCATTAGCATTAGGATTTTCAGCTCTTTCCGGTCTGTCAGGTCTCTCTGTTCTTTCAGCCCTTTCCGGTCTGTTTTTCTTTGGTCCCTGGCCTTGTCCCTGCTGTGCTCCCTGGTTTTGTCCGTTGTTATTCGGTCTGTTTTGGTTTCTGTTCCTGTTGTTTCCTCTGTTCTTCTTTTCGAATCTGTCCACGTTGTTCTCCTGGATAAGATCGATGCTTTGAACTGGAGTATCAGGCTGTTTCAGATCTTCCAGAGGAGGGGTTCTTTCGCCTTTCTTATTTTTTGCGATTAATTTTTTAACGAGATCAATGTCAAAGTCATACCAGGCCATTGAGCTGTCTACATACGCAAACCACATTTTCTTTTTGAAAACGTCTATTTTGATACAGAATGCTCTTCCTTTTTCCGTATCCAGCGTTGTGGATGAAGAAGGGAAGTGGCTTAATGCATCAAGGTAGCTATCCAGTTCGTAATTAAGGCAACATTTCAATTTACCACACTGTCCTGCAAGCTTTTGCGGGTTAATGCTCAGTTGCTGATATCTGGCGACATTGGTATTCACAGATCTGAAATCGGTCAGCCATGTTGAACAGCAAAGTTCTCTTCCACATGATCCGATACCTCCAACTTTTGCGGCTTCCTGTCTGAAACCGATCTGTTTCATATCGATTTTTGTTCTGAAAGCACCTGCGTATTCTTTGATCAACTGTCTGAAATCCACTCGGTTATCGGCCGTGTAATAAAATGTGATCTTTGAAGAATCTCCCTGATATTCTACATCAGTGACTTTCATTTCAAGACCTATTCTATGGGCGATCTTTCTGGCTTCCAGCTTTACGCCGTCTTCTTTTTTTCTGGCTTCCTGCCAGACCTCAAGGTCCTTCTGGTTAGCCTGTCTGTATATTTTGAGTATAGATTCTTCAGGAAATTTTTTCTTTTTCATCTGAATCTTTACTAATTCTCCGGTGAGGCTTACAACGCCTACATCGTGTCCGGGACTCGATTCTACTGTTACTACGCTACCTATATGTAAAGGAATATTATTTACATTTCTATAAAACGATTTTCTGTCATTTTTAAATCTAACTTCCACAAGGTCGCACCTGTTTGATGCGGGGTTGTTGATGTTAGAAAGCCAATCGAAAACACTTAATTTATAACTATTACCACAGGTATTTACACTTTCACAACCATTCGCGGTTTTCTTGGGTCCGCAAGAATGGGCAGAATCGCCGGATGTTTTGCATCCACAACTCATATAACTATTTTTTATAATCTTGCAAATTTATGTAAATTTATCTTTATGCAATTCTAAAATACTTAAATATTCAATATCGCTGTTGTTTAACATTAAACGTGAAAAATATGCGATCCATAAAAAGTTGATAAGTTACTATACAGTATGTCTTTAAGTGAATGTATTTCTAAAGTGCTATTTTAAACATAATTTTCTTTTAAGATATTGTTTAAAATATTAAGAAATATTAACAGGCGTATTCAAAATAATTTTATATTTGGGTTATATAATAACAGTCTATGAAAAAAATATTAGTATCAACTGCTTTATTGGCGGGTGTTTTATCTTACGCAGGAGGCTTCAGGGTATCTCTGCAGGGAGTGAAACAATTGGCAATGGCGCATACTAGTGCTCATGCCGAAGATGCAAGTGTGGCATTCTTTAACCCAGCGGGTATGTCATTCATTCCTTCTAAACTGAGTATAGTGGCAGGAGGGTTTGGTGCAAGTAATAAAGTTACTTTTCAAAACTTGAATACACTACAGAGTACATCCACAGATAATCCTATAGGGACTCCGTTATACGCTGCAGTGGCTTATAGACCGATAGAGAACCTTTCTGTTGGTTTCAGTTTCAGTACCCCTTTCGGAAGTACGATCGAGTGGCCAAGCGACTGGGAAGGAAGAGAACTGGTACAGAAGCTGGAACTGAAAAGTTTCTATTTCCAACCGATGGTCTCTGTAAAACTGGCTCCTTGGGTATCTTTTGGGGCAAGTTATATTTATGCTAAAGGTAAAGTAGACTGGGACAAAGCCGTAACGCAGTTTGGCGGCGAGTTGAACATTAAAGACGAAAAAGCCAGCGGAAGCGGGTATGGATTCGGTTTCTATTTCAGACCAGATCCAAAATTAGATGTAAGTATCGCTTACCGTTCTCCTATAGATATGAAGGCGAAAAAAGGAACAGCTACGTTCCAGTTCCCTTCAGCAGCTATTTATCCTCTGTTAGGTCTTGATCCAAGTACAGGACAGGATAAATTTACAGCAACACTTCCTTTGGTAGAAGAATATACCATTGGTTTAACGTATAAAGTGACTCCAAAATGGTTGATTTCAGCTGACTTTAACTACCACGGATGGGAGAGATACAGCAAGCTTACTTTAGATTTTGCTAATGCTCCAGTGGGGAATCAGCCGGATCCTACCGTATTGGTTGCTCCTAAAAACTTCAGAAATTCCAAAACATTCAGATTGGGTACTCAGTATGCATTCACAGATATGATCTTCGGACGTCTGGGTGCTTACTATGATGAGTCTCCTTATACGGATGATCACTTTATTCCGGAAACTCCTTCATTCAATACCTATGTAATTACAGGGGGTGTTGGCTTTAAATTAAAGCAGTTTGGAGTGGACTTAGCAGGTGGATATGCATTGCCTCAGTCCAGAGATGTAAGAAATGCAGCCATTGGATTTAATGGGCAGGCAAAAGCTCAGGCATTCTACTTTGGTTTAGGTTTATCGTACAACCCTTTTTAATTGAAAGACTATGAAAAAAATTATAATATCAACACTTGCCGTTTCCGCACTTCTTTTTACAACAAGCTGTGAGACTGATTTTGATACTGATGTAAAAGATATCCAGGTAACAAGCGGAGAAGCGAACTTTTCCAATTATGTTGCTTTGGGGAACTCTCTGACTTCCGGTTATAGAGATGGAGCTCTTTACAGCAGTGGACAAAATGAATCCTATCCAAGTATCATCGCTATGCAGATGAAACTGGCTGGTGGCGGTGCATTTAAGCAGCCTTTGATGCCTAATGATGTAGGTGGATTTATAGGATTGCCGGGCTTTCCTGGTAAACTGAATCTTACGGTGACTGCCAGCGGAAGTTTAAGTCCGGTTCCAAGCAGTCCTGCGGCGGCATTAGATAATGTAACTGCAGGTGGACCTTACCAGAATATGGGTGTTCCAGGAGCGAAATCTTTCCACTTGGTTGCACCAGGTTACGGAAGTGCTGCTAACCTTGCCTTGGGAGCTGCCAATCCATACTTTGTGAGATTTGCTACTTCTGCAACAAATTCTGTTTTACAGGATGCAATGCTTCAGAAGCCAACATTCTTCTCTCTTTGGATCGGAAATAATGATGTATTATCTTATGCTACGAACGGAGGAACGAATTCTCAGACTGTAGGAACCGTTACGACTTATACGCCGGCGGTAGTTCAGACTGGAAATGTAAATCCATTAACTTATAAATCAAACGATATTTCTGATCCTAATCTTGTAGCAGGATCTATTAAAGGTGTGCTGGATGGTCTTAAAAGTGTAGGAACCACAAAAGGAGTGATTGGAAATATTCCTTATGTTACTTCTATTCCTTTCTTTACGACAGTTCCTTACAATCCTTTAACGCCTACCACTTTAGGAGCGAATTTAGCAACACTTAATGCAAGTTTATACGGGCCATTGAAGCAGGCGCTTACGGCTTTCGGAGCTGGAGACAGAATTAATTTACTTTCTTCTACTTCTTCCAACCCTGTTTTAATCAAGGATGTTGCACTTACGGATCTGGGGGCACAGCTTACTGCTGCTTTGACTCCTTCTTTAGGAGCGCCTACAGCAGCGGCGTTTGGGTTAATCTTCGGACAGGCCAGACAGGCTACAGCAGATGATTATGTCCTTCTTACAACAAGTTCTCTAATTGGAACGGTTGCGCCCGGAGCACCGGCACCTGTGAATGTGTATGGAATTTCTTATCCACTGCAAAACCAACATGTATTAACGAAAACAGAAGCTTCTTATGTGAAAACAGCAGTAGATGCCTATAATGCTTCTATCAAATCACTGGCTGATTCTTATGGACTGGCTTTTGTAGACGGGAATGCTAAAATGATTGAGCTTAATGGGAAGTCTGGAATTACCTTCGATGGAGTAAAGTATACGGCTAAATTTGTAACCGGAGGAGCTTTCTCTCTTGATGGAGTTCACCTTACAGGAAGAGGTTACGCGGTGATTGCCAATGAATTTATCAAGTCTATCAACATGAAGTATAAATCTACGTTACCACAGGTAGATCCAAATAAATATTCAGGAGTAAAATTCCCGTAATCATACAGGAAAATAAAAACTTAGAAACCACAAGAGTAATTCTTGTGGTTTTTTTTTAAATTTGCAAATCTTTAAAAAGTAAAAATGGCCGATCAGTTAAGTTATCTATTTTGTACAAGAACCAGTAAGGACTTGGCAGAAAAAATTGCCCAACATTATGGGAAAGAGTTAGGAAAAATCAACTTTCAGGAGTTCAGCGACGGGGAATTCGAGCCTGTTCTGGATGAATCTGTAAGAGGAGGAAGAGTTTTCCTAATCGGATCTACCTTTCCGCCCGCAGACAATCTTTTAGAACTTCTATTGATGATTGATGCAGCGAAAAGAGCTTCCGCAAAAAGCATTACTGTTGTAATCCCTTATTTCGGACTTGCAAGACAGGACAGAAAAGACAAGCCAAGAGCTCCTATAGGCGCAAAACTGGTTGCTAATCTATTGACAGCAGCAGGAGCTACAAGAATCATGACCATGGATCTTCATGCAGATCAGATTCAGGGATTCTTTGAAATTCCGGTAGATCATCTTTATGCTTCAAGTATTTTCGTAGATTATATCAGAGCATTAAACCTGGATAATCTTACCATCGCTTCTCCGGATATGGGAGGTGCGAAAAGAGCAAAAAACTATGCCGGTCACTTAGGGGCTGAAGTAGTAATTGCTTACAAAGAAAGAAAAAAAGCAAACGTTGTAGAAGAGATGTTCCTTATCGGAGATGTAGAAGGGAAAAATGTAATCCTTATCGATGACATGATCGATACAGCGGGAACACTTTGCAAAGCTGCAGATATTTTAGTGGAAAAAGGAGCAAAATCAGTAAGAGCGATGGCTACTCACGGAGTACTTTCCGGAAAAGCGTACGAGAATATTGAGAACTCTAAATTGTTGGAAGTTATTGTAACTGACTCAATTCCTGTTAAAAATAATTTGTCATCTAAAATAAAAGTGCTATCTTGCGCCCCATTATTTGCGGACGTTATGAAGATGGTTCATGAGCACCAATCAATCAGTAGTAAGTTTATTATCTAATTGATTTTTAGCGGATTGCAAAATTAAACTGAACAAATTTTTAAATTTTTTATAAAATGAAATCTATTACAATTCAAGGTACAAAAAGAGAAAGCGTGGGCAAAAAGTCTACAAAAGCTTTACGTGATGCTGAATTAGTTCCTTGTGTTGTTTATGGAGGTGAAACACCATTGAACTTCTCTGCAGAAGAGAGAGCGTTCAAAGGTTTAGTATATACTCCTGAAGCACACACGGTATCTATTGAACTAGACGGAAAAACAATTCCAGCAGTTCTTCAGGATATTCAGTTCCACCCAATTACGGACAAAATTTTACACGCAGACTTCTACCAATTATCTGACGATAAGCCAGTAGTTATGGAAGTTCCTGTAAGAATTACAGGACGTTCTAAAGGTGTTGTGGCTGGTGGTGTTTTACGTCAGTCTTTCAGAAAACTAAAAGTGAAAGCTATTCCTGCAAACTTGCCAGATGAGGTAGTTGTAGATGTAACTCCATTAAAAATTGGTAACAAACTTTATGTAGGTGGAATCAAGACTGAAGGATTCTCTTTCGTACACCCTGACAATGCAGTTGTAGTAGCTGTTAAGATGTCTAGAAATGCAATGAAAGGTGGTGCAGCAGTAGAAGATGATGAGGACGAAGAAGCAGCAGAAGAAGTGGCAACACAATCTCCTGATGTTCCAACAACTGAAGAAAAATCTGCTGAATAATATTTGTATATTCAACAAACCATATAAAACCTGTCAATTCATTGGCAGGTTTTTTTATGTACAGAGGATAAAGAGCAAAAGAAATGAGCCTTCTTTGCGATCTTATCTATCGAATCTTTCTATCACCTGACAAGTATCACCCACTCATCCGATACTTCCTTTCAGAAAAAAAGCCGTAAATTTGAAGTGTTCTAAATAAGAGCCATCTAATTTAAAATTTTAATAAATGTTTGACATTCAAGAAATAAGAAGTCAGTTTACGATATTAAACCGCGAAGTGAATGGTAAGCCTTTGGTTTACTTAGATAATGCAGCAACATCTCAGAAACCTGATTCTGTTTTGAAGATATGGAATGAGTATTATACGCAGCTTAATGCCAATGTTCACAGAGGAATCCATACATTAAGTCAGCTGGCTACTGAAGAAATGGAGCTTTCCAGAAGAAAGATTCAGAAGTTCATCAATGCCAAGCATGATTTTGAAGTTATTTTTACAAAAGGAACGACAGAAGGTCTGAACCTCATCGCTTATATTTTAACACAGAAGCTTAAAAAAGACGACGAGATCATTATTTCCTATCTGGAGCACCACTCCAACATCGTTCCATGGCAGTTGCTTTGTGAAAGAACCGGAGCGAAACTGAGAGTGATCCCGATTGACGAGAATGGTATCCTTCAGCTGAACTATCTGGATGAGTTTTTAAGCGAAAAAACCAAAGTGGTGGCTGTAAACCAAGTTTCCAATGCTTTGGGAATTGTAAATCCTATTGAAGAAATCATCGCGAAAACAAGAAAAAATTCAGATGCTTATATTGTGATCGACGGGGCTCAGTCTGCTCCTCACTTCGAGATCGATGTACAGAAGATGGATTGTGATTTCTTTGTGTTTTCAGGTCATAAAATGTATGCACCAATGGGAACCGGTATCCTTTACGGAAAACAGGAGCTCCTGGAAGAACTTCCGCCTTTCCATGGAGGAGGAGAGATGATCGCAACCTGCTCATTCGATGGAACTACTTACGCAGGACTTCCATTTAAATACGAAGCCGGAACTCCGAATGTAGGAGGAAATATTGCACTGGGTGCTGCTGTAGATTTTATTGAAAAAATCGGAAGACAGAATATTCAGAACCATGAAAATGCTTTGCTTGAATATGCTCAGAGACAGCTTTTAGAGCTGGAGAATATAAAGATCTACGGAGAGAAAGCCAAAAGAGTGGGGGTGGTTTCCTTTAACTTAGAAGGAACGGGAATTTCTTCCGATGTAGGAATGATCCTTGATAAAATGGGCATTGCTGTAAGAACCGGACATCACTGTACACAGCCGATCATGGACTTCTTCAATATAGCCGGAACCGTAAGAGCAAGTTTTGCTGTTTACAATACGTTTGATGAAATTGACAAGCTTGTAGAAGGTGTCAAAAAAGCTCAGAAAATGCTGGGATAAAAAACATAAAAAGCAGTTAATCAACTGCTTTTTTTAATTTAATATGACGTTTGACGGTAAATATTATGTTAAATGTTTATTTTGTGATGACTATTAATTAGTAATTTTACCGAAACTAATAATTGTTATATCATGAAAAAACAAATACTCTTTTTTCTGATGGCCTGTGGATTTTATCATGCACAGGTATTTTCTGAGAACTTTAACGGAGCTGGATTGCCTCCGGGATGGACCACAAATAACCCGAATACGACATACAATTGGAGCGTAGGGACAACGAGTGGCTTTGCTTCATTTCCCAACGGGGCCGCTTTTTTTGATGATGATGATGCGGGGCCTAGTGGGGTCAACAGCAATGCGAGATTAGTATCTCCCGTTATCAATCTTACCGGCGTTTCGAATCCCAGACTTTCATTTAAATATGCCAATAAGATTTATACCCTTAATACGACGTTAAAGGTTGAAGTTTTTAATGGTACTTCATGGATACAGGTATTTACAGCTTCGGGAGAATCTGGAACCTGGACGATTGACTTAAATACCCTGACTTACATTGTTACAGGGTATAGTGTAGCAACCAGTATCAATCTGGCTCCGTATGCCAATGCTAACTTTCAGATGAGATTTGTATATGATGATATAGGAGATTACTCGTTTGGAGCGGTAGTGGATGACGTTGTCATTACAGCAGGAGTATTGGGAACTTCCGAAGTTTCTCTTGCAGATGCAGTGCAGGTCTATCCAAATCCGGTAAAAGATGATTTGTATATCCAATCGGATCTAATGAAATCTGATGCTGAAGTCACCGTACTTGATATGTCCGGCAGAAAAGTCAAAAGCTTCACGGGACAGTATGAAAAATACAATCTCTCTGATCTGCCGAAAGGAAACTATCTCATTCAGATCAATAATAAAAAGGAAATCATAAATAAAAAGTTCAGAAAAGAATAAACCTTTCTGTAAATTTTAATTAACATTCACTAGTAACTTCCAGCTTCCCTCTCCGACCTTCCATTCTTAGTTCTATAGATTCTGCCAATAGCGCAAATAGCAATTTTTGTGTACCTGCGTCTTGCTTCTTGAAGTAATTTTGTATGGTCTAAATTTAACGTAATGGAATTAATAGAAAAATTGAACTGGAGATTTGCGACCAAAGCAATGAACGGTCAGAAAGTACCACAGGAAAAAGTGGATAAAATATTAGAAGCCGCAAGACTGGCACCTACATCCAGCGGACTTCAGCCTTTTGAGATCATTGTGATCACAAATCAGGAGGTGAAGGAGCAGATCAAGCCTCATGCATGGAATCAGCCACAGGTCACAGACTGTTCGCATCTTTTGGTGTTTGCAGCATGGGATAATTACACGGAAGAAAGAATCAATGGTATGTTTGATCTGACCAATAAAATCAGAGGTTTTGAAAACGAAGGCTGGGAAAACTATAGACAGATGCTGTTGGGAACTTACCCTCAGAGATCTGCTGAGGAAAACTTTACGCATGCCGCAAAACAGGCTTATATTTCATTCGGTGCAGCCATCATCGCAGCAGCGTTTGAAGAAGTAGATTCTACACCAATGGAAGGTTTTTCTCCTGACGCGGTAGATGAAATTTTAAACTTAAAAGAAAAAGGCTTAAAGAGCGTCCTGCTTCTTCCTATCGGTTACAGAAACTCTGAATCAGACTGGTTGGTGAATCTTACGAAGGTGAGAAAACCTAAAGAAGATTTTATTACCGAAGTGAATTAATGACTCAATTTTTTCTCATAAAAAATCCCTTTCAATTGTTTTGAAAGGGATTTTGTTTTTTGACTAATTACTTAATCATATTTCTGTCTAAACCTCATAGGTTTCAAAAACCTATGAGGTTTGAAGTTCTATTTGTCTGTTGTAATGAAGCAATAAAAACTTTTGCTCCTTTTATGGTTAGAAAACTAGTTATTCGGTTTCCAGTCCACAACCGCTCTGATGAACGCCTCTGCATTTTCCACAGGAATATTAGGTAAGATTCCATGGCCAAGATTCGCGATATATCTGTCTTTTCCGAAACGGTTGATCATTTCAGTCACCATCTTCTTGATGGTTTCCGGTGTAGAATGTAATCTTGCAGGGTCAAAATTCCCCTGAAGCGTCATCGTGTGATTCGTTAATGTTCTTGCGAATTCAGGAGTAATGGTCCAGTCCACACCCAAAGCAGATGCTTTAGACATCGTCATATCTTCCAGCGCAAACCAGCATCCTTTCCCGAATACCACTACATGAGTAAGAGGGCTCAAAGCTTCAACGATCTGGTTGATATACTGCCATGAGAATTCCTGATAATCCGTAGGAGACAGCATTCCGCCCCATGAATCAAAAACCTGAACCGCAGAAACTCCTTTTTCCACTTTTCTTTTCAAATAGGCAATCGTAGTATCTGTGATTTTCTGAAGCAGTAAATGAGCCGCTTCAGGCTGCTGGAAACAGAATGATTTTGCGATATCAAAAGCCTTACTTCCTTTTCCTTCAATACAGTAACATAGGATCGTCCATGGAGAACCCGCGAAACCGATCAATGGAATTTCGTTGTCTAATTTAATTAAGGTAAGTTCAATGGCATCAAAAACGTATCCTAAAGTATCATCCACATCAGGAACAATCACATTCTGAACCTGTTCCATTGTTCTGATCGGATTGTCCAGCCACGGACCTACATTTTCTTTCATTTTAAAATCAATTCCCATGGCTTGAGGAACTACTAAAATGTCAGAAAACAGGATGGCTGCATCCAAAGGAAACCTACGGATAGGCTGTACAGTAATCTCAGAAGCCAGCTCAGGCGTCTGACATCTTGTAAAGAAGTCATATTTATCCCTAAGAGCTATGAATTCAGGCAGATATCTTCCGGCCTGTCTCATCATCCATACCGGTGGTCTTTCTACCGTTTCTCCGCGGAGTGCTTTTAAATATAAGTCGTTTTTAATCATAATTTATTTAAACTAATATGTCCGTTCCCGGCACTTATTATTTTTACCAGCCAAACTTGCGGCTGCTTCAAAGTTCTTTTTTTATCAGCTCAAAGATAGAAGCCAGATTATTTTCTTCTGAGGTGAAGATCTCCGTTGAGGTGTGCTTTCGCAGTTCATTGGACGTCGTTTCACCAATTGAAAAAATCTTCATTCCTTCTAAAGAGTTGAGTTTTGCAAAACTACGAACTCCGCTTGGACTAAAAAAAACTGTAGCATGATATTTTTCAGGTACCAGAGGATGGATTTCTTCAGTGTTGTAAACCGTGATCTTTTTGTAACGGATATTCTGCAGCGGAAGATCTTTATCCAGAACATCGATAGCCAGATTGCCACAGAAGTGAAGGAACTGTTCGTGCTGGCAGTTTCCGATGATAAATCTCGAAAGGGTTTCTGCATTTTTCAGAACCTTGAAGGTCCCGAAACCGTATTTTCTGAGTTCCCGTTTCGTTTTTTCACCGACACAATATATTTTGTTATAATTTTTTGCGGTAAAATCTTCGTTGGGTTTAAACTGATTGGTAAAGAAAGACCTCACTCCATTTACACTGGTGAAGATCAGTGAGTGATTCTTTAAATCGAATGAAGCAATTCTTATAGGCTCTGTTCTGATCACCTCAATACATTCAGCCGAAATATCCGATCCTAATTCTTTGGACAGCAATGTGGCATCTATGGTTTTGGTGAATAGAATTTTCATTAGGGTTTATCTTTTAAATGTAAATCATCAACAAGCAATCGTACTTTCTTCATAAAATCCTGACCCGGGTCTTCTTTTGCTGTGAAATAATTCGGGTCGGTTTCTTTCCAGAGTTTAGATCCTCTAAAGATACCATATTCTGAATGACCTATCAGATATTCTATACTGTATTTTTTAGTTAAGTGCTTAATTAATTGTGCGTTCGCTAAAGCCTGCTTTTCTGTCAGCGGCTGTTTTTTGCTTCCTATGTTTTCAATACCGATGGCGCAGTAATTAAGTCCGATGGTATGTCTTGCAAACATATTGGGCTCCATAAGCTGATAAATAGTACCATCTCTGTCTACAATAAACTGTGAGGAAACATTCAGTGTGCTTTGTTTCTTTAAAACATTTCGGGCAGATTCCAGATGGGTCCTGTTGAAATATTTGTAATTCGTTTCTACAGTTCCGCCTGCAGTATAGTGAAGAACAATGATTTTGGGCGAAATAACGGGTGAATTCTGAGTGATATTATAATGACTTTTCAGATACTCAAGGCTCAGTTTTACTCTTTCAGGAGAATAATCAATAGGTTTATTGACGATTTTAAATTCACCGGTTTGCGCTTTCATATAGCACGCGATCAATACAAAGAAAGCATAAATAAGGTTTTTCATACAATGGTACTTATTTCTGGTATTGATAATGTCCTGTAATGGTATATTTAAAAAGGACATCTTCAACCACCTGTCCGCCTCCTATATTATGCACAATCAGAAACCTTTTTCCGTCGGCAGATTTTTTATTGACCACAATTCCGATATGCGTTAAATTTCCCGGTAGAAGCCATGTAACAATATCTCCCGGAACATACAATGCAGGATTGGTCTCAATAGATTTTGCTGTCCCGAATTTAGAAAAGAACACAGCAAGGTTCGGAACCCTGCGGTGGTCAATATTCGTGTCAGGCTTTTTTAAGCCCCAGATTTTCGGATACTTTGAGAAATTCTTTGCCATATCCTCATGAACTTCCTTTTGGAGATCAATCCCTATTTTTCTGTAGGCTCTTATCACGACATCCGTGCAGACGCCTTTATCTGCCGGTACATCTCCATTGGGGTATTTAAGGACAAAGTAAGTGGGATCATAGGTAACCGTTTTATCAACCAGTCCCAAAGCGGAATCGGATAGCTGAAGTGCAAATTTATTCTGTGCACTTGCCATACACATGCAACAGGTGAATGCCAATAAAAACAGATACTTTTTCATAGTTCCGCACTTAATAGAATGTAAAGATAAAAAGGCTTTTGAATACGTTTAGTAAGAATTCTTGATTTCAGCCATCAGCTCTTTTCCTCCGTTTTCAAGAACGATCTTCGCGAATTTTTCTCCAAAATTCTCCGTTTCGTTGTACTCGAAGTTTTCGTCGGTAGCGATGCAGTTTTTACCATCAAGAGAACATAAAGCCGCTTTGAAACGAACCTGATTTTCGATGATCTCTGCATAAGCACCAATTGGAGCGGTACATCCGCCTTCCAGTGTGCTCAGGAAGTTTCTTTCGATTTCTACACAGATCTGGGTCTTCTTATGATTGATCTGGCTCAGGATTTCGTTGATCTCCGGTTTGTCAGAATGTCCGGCCACGGCGATTACTCCCTGGGAAGCTGCCGGGATCATTAACGGAAGCATCTCATAATCGATGTCCATTTTCATTCTTTTAATTCCTGCCAGAGATAAAATCGTAGCATCAAAATCTCCGTCCTCCAGTTTCTGAAGACGGGTCTGGATATTTCCACGGATGTCTGAAAATTCAGCATGAGGATAATTCTTCAGCCAGAATGCTCTTCTTCTCAAACTGCTGGTCGCCAGTTTCAGTTCGTGGAATTCTTTATTTCTCGAAGATTCTTTTCTGATCAGTACGTCCTGCGGGAAATCTCTTTCCAGATAAGTAATGATCTCAATGTTTTGAGGAAGCTGTGTAGGGACGTCTTTTAAAGAGTGTACAGCGATATCAATCTCGTCATTCAGTAAAGCCACATCAAGGTCTCTTGTGAAAACCCCGGTGATCCCTAAAGAATAAAGCGGTTGATTTAAGTTCTTATCACCCGAAGATACGATAGGAACGATTTCCGTTAGATAATTACGGTTTTGAAGGTGCCTCGCAACCTCTCTTGCCTGCCAAAGTGCAAGTGCGGAATTTCTTGTTCCGATTCTAATGCTTTTCATTGAATTCGTTGTTTGGTTGTTCAACTAATATTTCGTGCATTAATTTACTAATTTCTTCGGCTTTTAAAGGATTGTCGATGATAAATTTTGCAAAACGGTTGGTGATTTTCTGGATCATTTTGTCAGAAAGCTCCATGTCCGTGATGTTTATGTATTTATTTTTTCTGTAAAAATTATGCATTTCATTGCGTTCCATATTCTTCAGAACTGCTTTGAAATGGTGAATATTGGGTGCCAGCTTTCTCTTTTTTTCCCATTCCAGAAACTCTTTCATCAGTTCTTTGATGATTTTTTCAGCTTTTGGGATTTCTTTTTCCCGCTGCTGAATCGTTTCCTGAATCTGTTTTGAAAGTTCATCCACGTCGATCAGCGTTACGTTTTCGTTCTCGGTAACATTCTTTTCAACGTTATGCGGAATGGAAAGGTCGATCACGAGTGTTTCTTTTCCGTTCGGGAAATGAGACTTGTTGATGATGGGATGTTTTGCTCCGGTGGCAACAATCAGGATGTCTGTATTTTTTATTTCCTTGTCAAAATCAGAATAATCAACATGAGGAATATTATACTTCTCGGAAATTTTTTCAGCTTTCTCCTGAGTTCTGTTTGCGATTTTAATTTTAGGCTGGTAAACGTGCTTCACCAGATTTTCAACCGTATTCTGCCCGATTTCACCTACACCCAAAAGAAGAATGTTCTTCTCCGTTATTTTTTTCTGGCTGTTTAAGATGTAATGTACGGCAGCATAAGACACAGAAGCGGCCCCGTTTGAAATTCCGGTTTCGTTTTTAATTCTTTTCGAAATCTGGATTGCTGCGTTGATTGCTCTTTCCAGATAAGGATTTGAATTCTGTCTTTCTTTTTTGAAACGGCTGTATGCTTTTTTGATCTGTCCGATGATCTCGAAATCCCCGATAATCTGGCTTTCCAGTCCTGCAGCTACTCTAAACAGGTGGATCAGCGCTTCTTCTTTGGTCAGGATATTTGCAAACTGAAGGAAATCCGTAAGATGAACCCCGATGGTTTTGCAATATTCCTCTGCAACCAGAAGATAATTGGGCGAAGTGGTATAGATCTCAGTTCTGTTACACGTGGAAACCACAAATGCATCCCCTAAATCCACGTTATGGATCCGGGTGACAAAGTTCTTGATGTTGTCATCAAAGAATGCAAATTTCCCTCTCGTTTCTACATCAGCCTTCTCGTAGCTGATGGAAAGTACAGCAAAATTCGATGTTTGATGGATGTTGGAATACTGTAACATAAGCACGGCAAATTTACGGTTTTTTTAATTAATCAACCTCTGATAATGTATATGATAATTATCGTGAAAAACTATGGTGGGGAAGGAGTGAAACAGACGCTGAAAGAAGGCAGGTTGAAGTTGGATGATGGCATGGTTGGTTGGAAAATAATTTATAATCAGCATTTTATCATTTTTTAAGAGAGAGATTTCTTTGTATTTGACTCAAAGATTCGTACCTTACGTGTTCAGGCCCCATTGCCATTAATTTTAGTTTAAATCAGACTCCGTAAATGATTAAAGCAAAAGTTAATATAAGATTATAAATTTTAATAAAATTTTAACCAAATTATATGCAGGTTAAATTTCTTTAGTAGTGTTAAATTTATATCTTTGTAAACTTAAAATCAGAAGAAAAATATGAGTTTATTCGATATGTTTACGCAAGAAATTGCGATAGACCTTGGTACTGCCAATACCCTTATCATCCATAATAATAAAATTGTTATAGATCAGCCGTCAATTGTTGCAATTGAACGTTCTACGGGTAGGCCCATTGCGGTCGGCGAGCAGGCCAAGCATATGCAGGGTAAAACTCATGAGGATATCAAAACCATCCGTCCGTTAAAAGATGGGGTGATTGCAGATTTCCACGCTTCTGAACACATGATCAAAGAATTTATCAAAAAAATTCCTGGAATTAAAGGTAGATTCATACAGCCGGCACTGAGAATCGTGATCTGTATCCCTTCTGGCATTACTGAAGTTGAAAAAAGAGCGGTAAGAGATTCTGCTCAGAAAGTAAACGCTAAAGAAGTAAGACTGATTTACGAACCAATGGCTGCGGCAATAGGGGTGGGTATAGATGTACAGAAACCTGAAGGAAATATGATCATCGACATAGGTGGTGGTACTACGGAAATTGCAGTGGTAGCTTTAGGAGGTATCGTATGTGACAAATCTGTGAAAATTGCAGGTGACGTATTTACCAACGATATCGCTTATTACTTAAGAACTCACCATAACCTTTACATCGGAGAGAGAACGGCTGAAAGAATCAAAATTGAAGTAGGTTCTGCAGTGGAAGATCTTGATGTAGACATTGAAGATATCCCGGTACAGGGTAGAGACCTTATTACAGGGAAGCCGAAAGAAATCATGGTAGGCTACAAAGAAATTGCGCGTGCATTAGACAAATCCATCATCAGAATTGAAGATGCGGTAATGGAAACGCTTTCTCTTACGCCACCGGAACTGGCTGCTGATATTTATAAAACAGGTATCTATCTTGCTGGAGGAGGTGCTTTATTGAGAGGTCTTGCAGACAGATTGCACAAAAAGACTGGTCTTCCTGTATTTGTAGCAGAAGATCCGTTGAGAGCTGTTGTTCGCGGAACCGGTATTGCCCTTAAGAATATGGATAAATTCAATTTCTTAATTAAATAATTTTAACTTTTTACGACAATACATCTGAATGGGATTTTTGCTGAGACTATTTTCGAAGAACGCTCTTTTTGTCTTCTTTATATTCCTGCAGATTGTTGCTCTGGTTCTTATATTCTCTAAAAACGCCATGCAGAAATCATGGGTAGCTGGCCAGTCGGCTGCGCTGAATTCATGGATTTCGGGGTATATAGATGAAGGGGTTTCATATCTGAAACTGAAACAGATCAATGAAGATCTTGTGGCTCAGAATAAATCTCTGATGCTCCAGCTTTATGGAAAAGAGGGAGCCAAGAATCCTGTATTCAAAAAAGTACATGATACGTTAGGCGGCGGACAGATCTATACTTTTGTAGACGGTGAAATCGTGTTTAACAGTATCAACAGAAGAAATAACTATTTTACCATCAACCGTGGCCGCAGAGACGGTGTTTTTCCTCAGATGGGCGTTATGGCTCCTAAAGGAATCGCGGGGATTGTTATCAATTCTACAGACAGCTACGCTTTGGTGCAGTCTGTTCTTAGTGTCAATAAAATCAGAATCAACGCATCGTTGAAAAATTCCGGATATTTTGGAACCTTAACGTGGAATGGTGATAATTCCAGAGTGATGCACCTTGCTGATATTCCTAAATATGTAGCCTTAAAAGTAGGAGATACTGTTGTTACAGACGGTAAATCTGCTATTTTTCCTAAGGGAGTCATGATAGGAACCATCGCAGGATATTCTGTAGACAATAAAACTGGTTTCTGGGATATCTCAGTGGAACTGAGTGAAAAAATGGGTGCTTTGAGTAAAGTATTCGTTGTGAAAAATCTTAAGAAGGCCGAAGTACAGAGAATTCAGGATACATTGCAGACCGTAATAAAAAAAGAAAATGATTAGCAGGACTCTATTTACCGATATATTGATCATGATCTTCCTGGTTGCATTACAGATTTTTGTACTCAACAAGATCATTCTTTTCGGAAAGTACACACCGGTTCTTTATCCGGTTTTTGTCATGTTTTATCCTTTCTTCAGAAATAAATATCAGTTTTTAGCTTTAAGCTTTTTAATAGGACTTTCTGTAGATGCATTCCTCTTTTCATGGGGAATCAATGCATTTGCAACCACGTTGATTGCGTATTTCAGAACGTTGATCTTCAGAACTTCCACAGATACTTCCACAGACTTTTTCTCTTTTCAGTCCCTCCAGTGGGCGCAGTTTTTGCTGTTTCTGTTCTCGAGTATCTTCCTGCATCAGCTTTTAGTGCAGTACATCGAATTTTTTAAATTTAGCCGTTTTTTTGAAATATTACTTAATGTAGTGATCACAAGTATAATTTCCTTTATATTTATCGTTGTTTACGCATTAATATTTAAAATCAAACAAAAAGTTTGAACACACATTATTTAAAAATCTTTTCTGCCTTAGTCGTAATCGCCCTTATTTTTGTGGCGAGGCTTGCGTATTTGCAGATGTTTACAGACCGTTATGCCTTAAATGCGGCTAACACTTCCATTAAAACTGAATACGTCATTCCACAAAGGGGTGTCGTTTTCGACAGAAACGGAAAGATTCTGGTGGGAAACCAGCCAGCCTACGAAATATCCTTTACACAGGCGCTCATGAAGCCTGATTTTGATACATTGGGATTCTGTAATCTGATGCAGATCAGCAAACCCGATTTTATCAAGAGAATCGACATCATCAAAAAAGAAAAATACTATTCCAAGCTGACTCCGATGACCTTTCTAAAGGACCTCAGCAGAGAAGATATTGCCAGAGTACAGGAAATTATTTTCAAATATCCTGCATTCAGTATTGTATCCAGACCTCAGCGTCAGTATGAAGTGGGAACTTCCGGAAACCTTTTGGGATACACCAGTGAAGTGAATGAAAGAGAAATCAAGAAAGACTCAGTGTACTATCTTCCGGGAGATTTTATCGGAAAAACCGGAGTTGAGAAATCTTACGAAAAAGAACTTCGAGGCGTAAAAGGAATGAAATATATCCAGAAAGATATTAAACTTCGAAGTATTGGTTCTTATAAAAACGGAACCTTGGATAAAGACGTTATTACCGGAAAAGATATCACGCTGACCATTGATTATGACCTTCAGAGAATGGCAGAAGAAATGCTGGTAGGAAAACACGGAGCTATCGTAGCCATTGATCCTAATAACGGAGAGATTCTAACCATGGCAACCGGCCCGGATATTGACCCGAATTTATTTACAGGCCCTTATAAATCTAAAAATCTTTACGCATTATCCAAAGATACATTATACGAAAATAAACCTACGTTTGACCGGTCTGTTCAGGCGGCTTATCCTCCCGGATCTACCTTCAAACTGCTGACTGCTTTGGCAGGAATGCAGATGGGTGTAATGGATGAAAATACCGTTTTTCCATGTGGTGGAGGATTTTTCTACAGAGGTTTGAGAATTAAAGGACATGGAGGAGCAGATCCTCTCATTCCGTCTATTCAGGTTTCCAGTAACTGTTATTTCTCGCATGCCTTTATTGCCATCATGAATAAATATCCGAAAGATCCTTCCAGAGGAGTGGATGAATGGAAAAAGATCATGAGCAGCTTTGGGGTAGGAGAATATCTGAATAATGATATTGCCGTTGGTTCACCGGGAAGAATTCCTACCGGGAAATTTTACGAAAAGAGAAGTGGTAAAAAAGACTGGACGGGTGACTATACCATGAATGGTTCTATTTTCAACGGAATGGGACAGGGAGATGTCTTGGTGACGCCTCTTCAGTTAGCCAACTATGTAGCGGCCATTGCCAATAAAGGCTGGTTCTACACTCCTCATATCGTTAAATCTATCGACGGAAAACCTAATCCGGATAAAAGATTTAAAACAAAACATCAGACCCTTGTAGACCCTAAACACTTCGAGCCTGTACTGAAAGGTATGGAAGCCGTAGTATTGAGAGGTACCGCAAGAAGTTTGAAATCCAACGACTTTACCCAGCTTGCCAAAACAGGTACGGCACAGGTGCCTCAGGGAAAAGATAACTCGATTTTCGTTTTAATTGCGCCTGCAGACAAACCAAGAATTGTTGTAGCGGCAGTAATGGAACATGCCGGATTTGGTGCCACATGGGCCGGTCCAGCCTGTACAGTGATCGCTGAAAAATATATTACAGGAGATCTGAAGAGAGAAAACCTGTACAAGAAGATGACTGGTGCGACCTTTATGCCGGAGTACAAAAGACAGTGGGTAGCTGATTTGAAGCGTAAAGGTTTATACAAAGACCCTAAAGCAGATTCTGTTAAGCTTAAAAGAAAACAGGACAGCCTGAATTTTATCAAGGAGCAGAAAATAAAACTGCAGAAAAAAATAGACGAAGAAACAAAGAACAACGCTAAAAAAGTAAAGCAATGAAGTGGGCAGAAGGTATAGATAAACTAGGACTGGGGCTGTATTTCCTGCTTTGCATTTTTGCTATTGCTAATATTTACAGTGTTGACCAGAAATTAGGAGAAAAACAGTTGGTATTCTTCTGTATCTCATTGTTTGTTGGTTTGATTATATTCGTGGGAAGAAGCAAGTTCTTCGAGAATATGTCTGGTATTATTTATATCGGAGGTGTTTTACTTTTGATAGGACTTTTCCCGTTCGGTAAAGAAATCCTGGGGCAGAAAAACTGGTACAAATTCGGAAGTTTTACCATGCAGCCTGTCGAATTTGCAAAAATAGGAACGGCACTTATGTTGGCGAACTACGTTTCCGGGCCTGATTTTAATCTTAAGGTTAAAAAATCACTCTGGACTGTTTTAGCTATTATCGGAATTCCCGCAGCAGTGGTTCTGATGATTCCGGATGTAGGTTCCATGCTTGTATTTATTGCATTCTTTATCGCTTTATACAGAGAAGGACTGAACGGTCTTTTATTTGGGGTAGGATTTATATTTGCTGGAGTCTTTTTGATTTCTCTTGCTGTCCCTCCTTTGTATGTGGCATTGGCCGTGGTTATCATTGCCGGAGTGCTGATTGCTATGAATTATCATAGAATGTCCTGGGATGTGATCTCTATTTCAGGGATTGCCGGGTCAATTATATTGCTGTGCGGACTGGCTTTTGGCTCACCATACATTTTAGAAAAACTGCCAAAGCACCAGAGAGAAAGAATCGAGGTACTTTATAAAGGAGAAAAAGCATTTAGAGATACCTCCGGGTACAACTTATTATATTCAAAAACAGCCATCGGATCCGGTGGACTTTTAGGAAAAGGATACCGTGAAGGATCTGTAACCCAGGGGAAATTCGTTCCGGAACAGGAAACCGATTATATTTTCTGTACGGTAGGCGAGGAATGGGGCTTTGTAGGAAGTGCTGTTCTGGTCTTGTGTTACATGGTATACATCGGACGGATCTACTATCTCGCGGAGCAGCAGAAGTCTGCCTTTAACCGTGTATTTGGGTATTGCTTTGCTTCCATCCTCATGATGCACTTTACCATCAATTTAGGAATGGTTATGGGGCTTTTCCCGACTGTGGGTATTCCGCTCCCGTATTTCAGTTATGGAGGAAGCTCGCTGCTTGCCTTTTCTATGATGACTTTTATTTTCTTTAAACTTAATTATTCGGATAAGAACAGCTTGGTGTAAGCTTTATTCTTTCTCAAAATCTTTATAATTAGTGCGAAAGGCTAATAGGGATTACTTATGAATTAATACCAGTATGAAACAGGCATATATCTCCGATCAGGATTTCCAAAATATCAATTTTGCAGATCAACCCTTAACAACAGGCGAATATGAAAACTGTACCTTCAGAAACTGCAGCTTTGAATACGCAGATCTTTCAGATTTCAGTTTCACAGACTGCGAGTTCATCGGTTGCAATCTGAGTATGGCAAAACTGGTTAAAACAGCTTTCCGTACCGTTACTTTTAAAGAATGCAAAATGTTCGGGCTTCAGTTCAATGACTGCAATGGTTTTGGACTTTCATTTACTTTTGACGGATGTGCTCTCAATAATGCTGTGTTTTATAATACTTCAGTTAAAAAGACCGTGTTCAGAGATTCAAAACTAATAGAAACAGATTTTGCTGAATGTGACCTCTCCAATTCAGTATTTAAAAACTGTGATTTATCCGACGCCATATTCGACCGTACAAACCTTGAAAAAGCAGATTTCAGAACATCCTTCAATTATTCCATAGATCCTGCCGTAAACAAGCTTAAAAAGGCTAAGTTTTCACTTTCCGAAGTACATGGACTTCTTTATAAACTGGATATTGAAATCGATAGGAATTAGAAGTTAGAAGCTAGAGATTAGAAGTTAGAGATTGGAGGCCGTAAAACCTCTTATAGTTTATATAATTAAAAATTCAATGGAGGTGGGCTTTAGCCCGCCTTCTTTATTTACATTATGTAGTTTGAAATAAAAGAGCTATTTCATAGATTTCGGTACTTTGAAACCTATCCTGGAATATTCAATAGGGGTGGGCTTTAGCCCGCCTCTGTATTGTACAGGTCGTTTACAAAAAGAATATTATTTGATTAATTCATCTATTCTAAAACTATCCTTAAATTATTCAATAGTGTTGGGCTTTAGCCTGCCTTTGCATTGATCCCGCCACAATAAAGGCTTTAGCCAAAACCTATTATTCATACAGACCCTCATCTGAAAAATTAAGCAACCCTTCTTACAGGCTCGAGGTTCACTTCCCACCCACCATCATTCCCAAAATAAAAAAGCCATCAGATATCTGATGGCTTCATTATTTAAATCAATTATTTAAAATTAAAAACTTGTCGCTGTGGATGGAGTAGAAGAAGCTAAGTTGTTATAAGCATCTCCGTTCTCGTTGATCACTCTTTTTGCAAACCTGAATTTTGGTCCCCAGTAAGAATCATTCAGCGATGAGATCATTACCCCTTTAGAAGTGGCTGCGTGGATGAATTTGATTTCTCCTTCTTCAGTTACACTTTCTACGATACCTACATGAGAAATTCTTCTTCCGTGTGAAAAGAAGATTAAGTCTCCTTTCTGAAGGTCTCCTTTTTCAATACTTTCCCCTTCCTGAGCCTGAGAAGCTGCTACTCTTGGTAAGCTAAGCCCCGCTGCTGCTCCGAATACAGAAAGAACGAAAGCTGAACAATCAATACCTCTTCTGGTCATTCCTCCGTATCTGTATGGAGTTCCAAGGTATGTTTCAGCTTCTGTTAGGATATTATCGATCGTTTTATTGTATTTGACTGCTTTTGCAATCTCAGAATTCTTAATGGCTTTTTTCGCGTTGGCGATAGATGCGGCCTTTTCGGCTAGAAAAGAATCGATAAGTCTTTGCTTATCCTGCTCCATTTTCTTGTTATCGATAGAAGCTAGTTTGGCATCTGTTTTGTATTCTTTAGCGTAAGTTGCTGGCTGTGAAACTACATAATTTGTAGCGCAAGATTGAACTGATACTGTAGACACTAAAGCAACTAAATAAAACAAAACTCTTTTCTTCATATATATTTGATTATCCGTGTTAAAAGGAATATTTATTTTCACAAAGCATTACAAAAGTAGAGATTCCGAGCAAAAGAGCCCTGATATGATTATTGTCAGGTTCTTTATTTAACACATTTTAACAT
Organism: Chryseobacterium sp. OV279; assembly: GCF_900128945.1. Lineage (GTDB taxonomy): Bacteria > Bacteroidota > Bacteroidia > Flavobacteriales > Weeksellaceae > Chryseobacterium. Next base: position 406,247 of record NZ_FQUD01000004.1, read on the forward strand.
ATTATTTAAGTATGTTAAAGAAAAACAAACCGCAACCGCCTGTTTTTGGTGGGTCTGCGGTTTTTTTTATTATGATTCTTTAACAAAATAATTCTACTTTCCTTTAAATATGCTGGTTTTGTAAAATTGTGGGAGAAAACAGATCAAATATTCTTTACCAAAAAGAGCTTATTTTAAAAGCTTTATTTTGATGCTTTGCCCGTCTCTGATCTCCTCTGAGGCACTTTTAACAATTATATCATCCGGAGTAACAGAACCTATGATGGTAGTCGTGTCACCATTTGAAATTCCTGACGTTACCGGAACCCAGTGAGCTGTATTTTTTTCAACCCGGATCACAAAGACACCTAAAGAGGAATTTAAAACCGCAGACGTAGGAACAGATAATGTCTTATTATTTTCGCTTAAAGGAAGGATCACATTAGCCACCATTCCCGGAAGCAGTCTTTTATCTTTATTGTATACATCCATCTCTACAGATTGTGAGCGTAAACGGCTGTCAAGAGCACCTGCCGATCTGGATATCTTTGCGGTAAAGGTTTCGCCCGGAAGAGACTGTACAGAGAATTTGATGTCCCCTTCTTTATTAAGGCTGCCTGTATAAAATTCAGGAACATTGACGATCAAACGGAGCCTGTCTTGCTGTACCAGATTGAACATAGGAAGTTCAGATCCTTTTCCTGAAGGTCCTACATAAGCTCCGGCGCTTACATTTCTCACCGCAATATTCCCACTGAAAGGGGCTCTGATCTGAAGATAATTTTTAACATCTATCACCTCTCTGTAGGAAGCTTTTGCGGATTCCAGCTGGGCGATGTCTGATCTTTGAGCTGCCAGAGCCTGTTCCAGATCGAGGGCGGAAATCGTTCCGGGAGTTTTACTGGTTTCTTTTAAACGGTCGTACTTGGCTTTACTCGCAATATAGATGGCTTCTTTAGATTTTAAAACTGAGGCAGCGGCACTTTGCTGGGCATTAAGTTCTGGAGCTTCCAGAGTCGCGAGAAGTTGCCCGGCTTTTACTTCATTACCGACATCTACATACAGTTTTTTCACAAAGCTGCTTACTTTAGCATAAACATCAACCTTCTGATAAGGCTGAAGCTCGCCGGGAATAGTTCTGGAAGAAGCAAAATCTCCCTGTTTGGGATTAATGGCTTCAATTTCCGGAGTTGCTGAAACAGCAGTCTTTTTTTGCTCGGGTTTGTCACTGTGCCCGCAGCTTTGGAGGCTTAAAAACAGGACTGCGGGAATTAAATATTTAGAAAATGAGTTCATAATGTTAAGGTTTAATAGCGGTTGATCAATCTATTTTGTCAGTTCAGGGATAAAATGAATACTTTCTTCATCTTCAGGATCCAGGGAAACACTTTGAGTGGTTGCTTTACCCTGTCCCCACGCGAATGCAAGCGGGAGAATAAACAGGGCTGCAAAAGTGGAAGCTGCCAGTCCGCCAATCACAGCGCGTCCCAACGGAGAAACCTGATCTCCGGCTTCTCCCAGTCCTAAAGCCATCGGAACCATTCCTACGACCATGGCTAAAGCAGTCATCACAATAGGTCTGAGCCTTAAAGCAGCAGCTTCTCTGGCAGACAGTAAAGCATCACCGTTGTGTTTTCTAAGCTGCTCGGCATTTGTAATCAACAGAACCGCATTGGAAATGGAAACGCCCACAGACATGATGATTCCCATATAAGACTGAAGATTAAGAGTAGATCCACTTCCAATTAACAAGGCCAACGCTCCTAAAAGTACGGCTGGTACGGTTACCAGAACCACTCCGGACACTTTAAACGACTGGAAATTGGCAGCCAGCATCAGAAAGATCACCATAATTGCGATGACAAGACTGCTTTGTAAACTGCTCAGGGTTTCGTTAAGCGTTTCACTCAGTCCGATAAGTTTAATATTCAGTCCTCTTGGCAAATCATCAAGATGGTCAATTACTTTCTGTACGTCTTTTGTAGCAGTTCCAAGGTCTGTGTGATTCAGGTTTGCAGTGACAGTAAGCATCGGCATGGCTCCCAGGTTATCTGTTTCTCCGTACGTGAAGCCGTCTTTGATGGTGGCTACATCGCCCAGATTCGGTCTGTTGGAGTTTTTCTGTAATGGAATAGCGGCGATTTCCGCTTTGCTGTTCATCTTATTTTCCGGAATCTGAACCTGTACATTATAGCTGTATCCTGCCTTTTCATCGGTCCATATATTTTTTTCGGTATACCTTGAAGAAGAGGTGGAAGCCACAAGTGAGCGCGAAATTTCTGAAACATCTACACCTAGTTGAGCGGCACGGATCCGGTCTATCGTAATATCTACCGTAGGGTATTTGATAGACTGGCCGATCTGCACATCACGCAGATATGGGATTTTTTTAAGTTCTGCTTCTATTTTCTTAGCGTAAGCTTCATTAACGCCTTTATCTCTACCCGAAAGTCTTACTTCAATCGGGGTTGGAGAACCCTGGCTGAGAATTTTTTCCGTCAGCTCAATAGGTTCGAACGAAAGTTTCATTTCAGGATTAATGCTTTTCGCTTTTTCCCTGATCTTATCTTTAAGGTCATCCATATTGGTATGGAAGCCTTCTTTTAACGCAACCTGAACTACCGTTTCATGAGATCCGGCCATCCAAAGATAAATAGGACTTACCGAAAACAGGTTCGGGTGGTTTCCTACATACGCTGAGGTAATGGAAATATTGTCTTTTCCTACAATACCTTCTATTCCTTTCAATAATTGTAAGGCTTGCAGTTCTGTTTTTTCAATCCGGGTTCCGTCGGGAATTCTCATTCGTAACTGGAATTGAGATCCGTTAACCTGAGGAAGAACATCTCTTCCTATGCTGTTAAGAAGCAGAGCGACCAATCCTATGCTTAAAATCATATAGCCTAGCACAACAGTTTTCCGGTAAGGCATGATTCTGTCCAGAAATTTCAGGTATCGGAATCTTACTTTTTCAAACAGACTGACTTTTCCATCCCGATTGCTGTCTTCCTGTTGCAGGAGGATTTCTTTCTGGCTCCAGATATCATTCTCATTGCTTAAACCGGCTGCCTGAAACTCTTCTGCTTCGGTCATGGTATGTCCGTCTTTTGCCTTATGATGTTTCACTTTCATAATCCAGTTGGCCATAACGGGGACAAACGTCTGAGCAAGGAAATAGGAAATAATCATACTGAACCCAATGGATAATGCTAATGGAAGGAAAAGAGATCCCGGAATACCACTCATTGTAAACGCCGGCGCAAAAACGGCCAGAATACAGAACAGGATTAGTAGTTTTGGGAAAGCTATTTCTTTACACGCATCCCATATGGCAAGGGCTTTTGGTTTGCCCATATCAAAATGCTGATGTATGTTTTCTATGGTTACCGTACTTTCATCCACCAGAATTCCGATCGCCAAGGCAAGTCCGCTCAACGTCATGATATTAATAGTCTGACCAAACAGGTTGAGAAATAAGACCGCTGAAATAATGGAAATCGGGATGGTGAGGATCACAATAATCGCTCCCCGGATATCTCCGAGAAAGAGGATCACCATTAATCCTGTGAGAAGAGCGCCGATCGTTCCTTCACTAAGTAAACTTTTAACGGAATTAATTACATACGTAGACTGATCAAATTCAAAACTTACCTTTACATCATCCGGAAGGTTAGACTGGATCTGTGGAAGCTGTTTTTTAAGATTTTGAACAACATCCCATGTAGAGGCATCGGCGCTTTTAGCAATACTTAAATAGACGGAACGGCGGCCGTTTACCAATGCATAGCCGGAAGTGACATCTGCACCATCACTCACCGTTGCCACATCTCTTAAATAAAGATTCTGCACACCACCTTTGAATAAAGGAATGTTCTCAAAATCTTTTACATTCTTGATCATTGTATTGGTTGGAGTAATGTAATATTTATCCCCGATACGAACGTTTCCTGACGGAGCCGTCTGGTTATTGAGACGAAGGGCTTCCACCAATTGATCCGGTGTCAGATTATGCTGGCGGAGAAGATCTGGATTTGCATTAATCACTACCGTACGGATATTTCCTCCAAATGGCGGTGAAGAAACAATACCCGGAATAGAAGTGAATGTAGAACGCACATAGACATTGGCTAAATCCAGCAATTCATTGTTGGTTCTTTTATCACTGCTTAAAACCAGCTGGCCCACCGGAAGGGTAGAGGCATCAAAACGGATGATAAATGGCGGGTTGGATCCCGGCGGAAAGGCAGCCTGAATTCTGGTTGAGAATGAATTCAACTCTGCGGCGGCCTGAGCCATATCGGTTCCCGGATAAAAGTTGATCTTCATCAGCGTAAGACCCTGAATGTTTTTAGTCTCAATGCTTTTAATCCCGTTGACGAAAAGGAAAATATTGATATACTGCTTGGCAAAAAAGGCTTCCATCTGCTGGGGAGTATAACCGCTGAAAGGGTGGGAAACGTAGATGACAGGGAGTTCCAGTTTAGGGAAAATGTCCACCTTGACAGAATCTACAGAACGCAGTCCGAAGAAAAACAGTCCTGCTACAATCACCAGGATCGTAATGGGTTTTCTTAATGCAAATCTTATTAAGTTCATTTATATAATATTGATATCGTTTATAGGTATTTTACAGTTTGCTTTCAAATACGGAGAAATCTCCGGAGGCTGCTGCTTTCAGTAATAAAGCGTTCCAGACGTTGCTTACTGCAATATCCCGGTCTGTTTCTGCTCTGATTAAAGCGTAAATGGCCTGGGATAAATCAACCAGATCTGTAAGCCCGTTTTTGTACAGAACAGATCTTTGGATGTAGGCATCATTGGCAGATTTTAGTTGAATCGGAACCTGATCGTAAACGGTCAGTGAGTTTTTCCATTTGGTTTCAGAAAGATCCATTTGAGCTTTGAGTTGCTGTTCAGCAAGATCATATTCATGTTTCAGTCCCTGGCTGTTGTAATCCTGAGCGCTGATTTCTTTTGAAAGCCTGAAAGTCTGGGTAAGATTCCAGGAGATTCCGACACCGATCAGATAGTTGGTTCTTGTGGGATTTATTCCATCCCAGTAAGACGTGGAGAAATCATTTTGATTCTGCGCATAGCCGTTACCAAATCCTGAAGCCCGCGTCTGAATGATACCAACCATTGAAAAAGACGGGTAATATTGGGTTTTGAGCAATTGCTTCTCCTGCTCGCTGACTTCGATCCGGCTTTTGTATAAGGTGAGAAGCGGATGGTTTTCAAGTGAAAACTCTGCCCCTGAAGGTAAATCTGTAGGAATCCTTTGAAGTAACGTATTGTCCAGAACAAATTCCTGAGAAGGAATTCCCATAAGCTGGGCCAGCTTATTTTCCTGTTCCTGCTCGTTGTCTTTTGCTTTGGTGTAGGTGATCATGGCATTGGCGTAATCCGCTTTTGCCAGCGAAAGGTCTACGCCGGGCACTAGACCGTTTCTTTCTTTAACCTCAACGATTCTTCTGATGGTATCTGTTCTGTTGAGATTTTTTTCGTACGAAAGTTTTAGTTCTTTAGCCGCGAGTACATTGATGTAGGCTGCGGCTACTTTTACTTTATGCTGGAAAACCTCATCGGAAAGGTCTTTGGTGTCGCGCTGTGTTTTGGATTCTGCTACTTTTATCCTTTGCTTGGCTTTTCCAAATGAGAAAAATTCCCAGTTTGCATTTGCCAGATAGAGAGATCCGAAAGCGGCATTCCAGTTTTGTTCGGGCAGAGGAAGTCCGGAAGACGCTGTTCCATATCCTCCGAATCCGTACAGCGGACCGTTCTGTCCGTTTACGGTTCCGAAATCCTGCTGAATACTGAAATTAAGATTGGGTAAACTCTGTCGCCTGACCAATTCTACAGATTCCTGAGAAGAAAGTCTGTAAGATTCTTTGGCCTTAATGGATCCGTAATTGTGGACGGCAGTTTCCAGTGCGGACTGCAGGGAAAGGACTTCCTGCGCTGTAAAATACTACAGAAAATACTGCTGCAATAAAAGCTCTTGAAAGCATCGGTTATATATTTTTTCTTTGTTCAAAGTAAAAAATACAATTTGTAGCAATCTTGAAGTTTGAATGAAAAATGGATAAATTTTAAACCGGAGAATTCATAATCTGTTCTACGTTTTCGAACGCAGAGTCAAGGGTTTCCGGATTCTGCTCCGGAACAAACGGCTGGTGATGGTGGTCTTTGTCAAAATAAACGGTAATGGTATGCCATCCTTTTGAAAAATCATAATAGACAGGGAATTCATTCACTTCGCAAATCTGTTTTACAATGGACAGTCCGAGTCCGATGCTGTCCTGTGACTGATTGCTTTTTTTGAAACGTTTGAAAAGCTCCTGCGTAGGAACATCAGGTGCCTGGCCGGTATTGCTGATCTGATAGAAATGACGGGTAAGATTGACTTCTATCCTGCCTTCTTCAAGATTATGGCGGATCGCATTGGATAAAAGGTTGCTGAGGAGAATTTCTGTAAGCGCGGGATGTATTTTTACATACACTCCTTTCTCGCACTGGCGGTTCAGGGTAATGCTTTTCAATGCCAGATGATCCGAGTACGTAAAGAGGGTTTCCTTTTCAACAGTGCAGAACTTAACCTTTTGATGCGCTGAAAATTCGTGATTATTAAGTTTGGTTAAAAGCATGAGTGAACGGTTGATTCGGCTCAGTTTATCAATAGAATTCTGAATATCGTTGAGAAGGGCGGCCTGTGTTCCGTTGATGTCGGTTTCAGCAAGCAGCTCTATTTTACTCTGAATAACGGCCAGCGGCGTTTGAACTTCATGTGAGGCATTTTCACTGAACTCTTTGACTGAGGCATAATCTTCAAGCGCTTTGTCTGTCATATTCTGGAGAAATTCATTCAGCTTTTTAAATTCTTTGGTGCTGGTAGGAATCAGTTGAAGACGTTCCTTCTTTTGAATGCTGAACTGTTGCAGTCCGTCTATTGCGTGATGAAATGGTTTGAGGATAAATTTGGATAGAATTCTCGCCGTGATCAGGACCAATGCGGTGATCAGAATCATTTTAAAGAAGAGTGCATTCAACATGCCGCCGATGATTTCTTCCGTTGCTGTCACATAGGTATACGAGGAAATCCTGTATACTTTCTGATCGAGCGCCATATAAGTATTGATCCGGATTTTACATTCATTCAGTGAAAATCCATTGTTTTTAAGACAGGTATGGATGACTTCAGGATTTTTGGACGGAAGTGTATTTCCTTTTAATAAGGTAACGGAAATGGGAAGTCCCTGTGTCTTTTTTTCGGGTGTTTCACCTACTCTTAATTGGTAGGTGACATGTTGATTTACTGATTTTAAACGCTCAATTTCTACATTGTCCAGCCTTTTTTTTGTGCTGTTGTAGGAAATATACATGCTCACTGGCGTAACCAATAAGACAATAGCAATGAACCAGAGCGATATTTTATTTAATAGATTCATGAACCCTTATACTTTAATGCATTGAACTTATATCCCAGGCCATAAATGGTTTCGATATAGTCGTTGCCCTTTGCTGTTCCTATCTTTTTTCTGAGGTTTTTAACGTGCTGATAAACAAAGTCAAAATTAGCTAAATTATCGGTATAATCGCCCCAAAGATGATTGGCGATGGATTGTTTGGATAATACCCGGTTTTTGTTGACCAGAAAATAAAGGAGCAGTTCAAATTCTTTCTGGGTGACTTCCAGCCTTGCTTCACCCACGGAAACTTCGTAAGTGTCTGTATTCAAAATAATCTCATTGAACCTTACTTCATTGTAGCCATCCATTTTTTTTCTGCGGAAAACGGCTCTTAATCTGGCATGGAGTTCAGGAAGGTGGAAAGGTTTGGTAATATAGTCATCAGCTCCTTTTTCCAGTCCGTGGATCTTGTCATCTAACGCATCTTTAGCAGAAATAATCAGGACTCCGCTGTTGATTTTCTCTTTTTTGAGGTGATTCAGCAGCTGCAGTCCATTGCCGTCCGGAAGCATAATGTCCAGCAATATACAGTCATAAGAGTTAAAGCTCAGCCGTTCCAGTGCTTCGTGATACTTGTATACGCATTCGCAGATATAGTGCTCCCGCTCCAGATAGCACGACATGCTTTGGGCTAAATCTTTGTTATCTTCAATGATCAGAATTTTCATAACGCAACAAAATTAAAACTAAATCTTATACGAATTTTGAAGTTGACTAAAATATTGATGCTGAGGTTGATATTCGGGAATGGAAGAGGGAGGATGAATGTCTGAAGATGACCGCCGGAAGAGGTTTTAGATCAAAAAAAATTCCCCGGAAAAACCGGGGAACTTAACTAATATGGAACTTTACAGATGTTATTTTGTAAATAACATTTCTCTATATTTAGTCATTGGCCAAAGCTCGTCATCCACCATCATTTCAAGATCATCAGAAGCTTCTCTGATTACATCAAATAAAGGAATTACTTTGGTGCAGTATGTTTCTGCCTGCTTTTGACTATTAGATACAGCCTTCGCTGCTTCTCTTGCTTTAATAAGATCTTCAACGCCCAGTTTAATTTTGGAAACGTTTTCAGAGATATTGGTGATTAAGCTCATTTGCTCTTTCGCCAGTGTTTTGAATTCTTTGTCCGGGAAAATTTCCTTAAGACCTTTTACGTTCTCGATCAGTCTGTTCTGATAATTTAAAGCTGAAGGAATGATGTGGTTTCTTGCGATATCACTTAAAACTCTTGCTTCAATATCAATAACAGTAGAATATTTTTCTAATTTGATTTCGTTTCTTGCCTCAACCTCTCTATGCGTAAATACTCCGATTTCTTCGTAAAGAGCAACGAATTTTTTATCCATTTCCTGCTTAAGCGCTTCCGGAGTGGTTTTTAAGTTATTCAAACCTCTCTTTTTAGCTTCTTTAGCCCAGTCATCAGAATATCCGTCACCTTCAAACATAATGCTCTTGCACTGCTTTATGTATTCTCTCAATACGTTGAAGATTGCTTCGTCTTTCTTAAGACCTGTTTCAATAAGAGCATCAACTTCTTTTTTGAAATCGATTAATTGTTTTGCAGCGATAGTGTTCATTACCGTCATAGACTCTGCACAGTTTGCAGAAGATCCTACCGCTCTGATCTCGAATTTATTTCCTGTAAATGCAAATGGAGACGTTCTGTTTCTATCTGTGTTATCCAGAAGAATTTCAGGGATTTTTCCAACTACATTTAATTTAAGATCTGTTTTTTCGTCCGGAGAAAGTTTTCCTTCTGTTACTTTTTCCAGTTCTTCCAATACTCTGAACAGCTGGCTTCCGATGAATACGGAAATAATTGCCGGCGGAGCTTCGTTGGCACCTAATCTGTGGTCGTTACTTGCAGAAGCGATACTTGCTCTTAAAAGGTCAGCGTACTCGTAAACTGCTTTGATGGTATTAACGAAGAATGTTAAGAACTGTAAGTTTTTCTTAGGGTTTTTTCCCGGGCTTAATAGGTTTTCACCTGTATCTGTTGCTAAAGACCAGTTGTTGTGCTTCCCGCTTCCGTTTACTCCTGCAAATGGTTTTTCATGGAATAAAATATGGAAATGGTGCTTGTGAGCAATTCTTGCCATGATGTCCATCAACAGAGAGTTGTGGTCTACGGCAACGTTTACTTCTTCAAACATTGGAGCCAGCTCAAATTGGTTTGGAGCCACCTCGTTATGTCTTGTTGTTACAGGAATTCCCAGCTTCATACATTCGATCTCCAGCTCTTTCATAAAGTTCATGACCCTTGTCGGGATAGAACCGAAATAGTGATCATCCAGCTGCTGTCCTTTAGCAGGAGAGTGACCTAATAAAGTCTTACCTGTTAAAACAAGATCCGGACGTGATTGGTATAATGCGGAGTCAACTAAGAAATATTCCTGCTCCCAACCTAAAGTAGGAGTTACTTTTGTTACGTTTTTGTCAAAATACTGCATTACGTTGGTTGCGGCTTCATCCACGGCATTCAACGCTCTTAAAAGAGGTGCTTTATAATCTAAAGTTTCTCCAGTGTAAGAGATAAAGATAGAAGGAATACATAAAGTAGTTCCCATAATGAATGCAGGAGAAGTAGGATCCCACGCGGTATAACCTCTTGCTTCGAAAGTGTTTCTGATTCCTCCGTTCGGGAAAGAAGATGCATCAGGCTCCTGCTGGATCAGTAGGTTTCCGCTGAATCTCTCGATCGCTCTTCCTCCTTCAATAGGGGTAAAGAAAGAATCATGCTTTTCTGCAGTAGTTCCTGTCAATGGCTGAAACCAGTGCGTGTAGTGAGTTGCTCCTTTGCTCATTGCCCAGTCTTTCATAGCTACGGCTACCTGGTCTGCAATGTGTCTCTGGATCTTTGTTCCTTTTTTAATAGCATCCATAATAGACTGGAATGCTTCCTTTGTCAGGTATTCTCTCATTGTCTCTTCTGAGAAAACATTTTGGCAGAATAGTTCTGACAATTTTCCGGGAACCTCAACAGAATTATCTCTTCTGAAGTCCTTAAATGGTAAAGTTTCTAACGCTTTGAATCTTAAAGTTGACATATTAAGGTTGTATTTTGTGGGGCAAATTTACAAAAAAAATGAATTCAAAACGTTTTTGCCCCAAAAAATATAGGGGTGTATCTGAAATTTTTAAAATATAAACTGTGGTTTAACTTTTTATTATGGGGGTGCCTGGATAATGTATTCTAAAATTTATCATTTATAGAAGCATCATCAATACATTTTACATCCTGCATTTTGCCAGCTACAAGATACAAATTTAAACTGCTTGTTAAAAGATACTTAAAATAAGTTGAGCCGATATTTTGTATATTTGTGTGAAATTTATTTTATGACAAATTCTAGAGCTAGAGAAACAACGGAAGCAATTGAAAGATTGTATATTTCTATGAGACACCTCTTTTACAGAGGTTTTTTTAAACCTGCCGGTGTTTCTGGAGAAAGTATCAGAAGTTTGTTAAAGACTATCAATCCAGAGATTTATGGTACCATGAATATTCCTAATAAATTGGAATTAAATGGTTTGATGTACGTTTTAGACAGACTTCCGGAAGGAATTGAAGAATGTGCTTTTATTCATCTTACATCGGATGAGGGTTTTGATAAAGGAAGTTTCGAACCTATTGTACCTAAAAAGAGAAGAAGAAACTGTTACAGGATAGACGAGCACCAGATGAATATTGAAGTTCTTTTGGGCCGTTCGGAAATTTATGATATTCTTACCCACCTTACCTTCTTATTTATAGAAGCCGACAAAGTGAGAAATCTGGCTTTCATTCAGGATGAAAACTGGAAACCTACACGTGCTTTTAAAATCATCGAAGAAGTAGTAAAAGGGGAAAAGAAATTCAGCAGAAAAGAAAAAGAAGTGGCTTTGATTCATTTATCTTCTTTAATAGGAAGAACTTTTGAAGAGACATTGAACGCTTATAATTCTTTCGGAGATGATGAAAACCCAGACCGTTTATTCAAAATCATCTACAACTTAGGAAAAGTAAGTCTTGAAGATGCAAAGCAGACCAGAGAAAGAGAAATTCATTTCAGTGCGATATTAAAGGAAAGAGTAGGACACCACTATTTCGGTGAAAAATGGGCCAACAAAGTGAAAGAAGTTTTATTTGAAAATAATCTTCACATGCGTCCGCTTCACATCATTTCTGCCAACATGCACTCCGTGAAAAATATGCTGTATGGAAATGATGCTTTAAAGAAAAAAGACAACAAAGAAGTAGATTATAAATTGTACGGAGATATTTCCGATAAAAAAGAACTTCGCGACAAAGTTTCAAAATATGCTTTGGAAGAAGGTTTGATCTATATTAATGATAAGAGCGGAAGTAATATTGATGTTCAGATCATCGATTTAAGCAAGACAGATCTTAAAAATACCCCATTCAGCGGTATAAAATATGGCGGAGACGATGTGATCATGGTTTTCGACTACGCTTTTGGAGAGCAGGCTTTTGAGGTAATGGATGAATTGTTAAGACCTTTCGAACACAAAGGAGAGGTGTATATGATGAAGGTGAAATCTGTTTCCATCATGGGTAAAGCTGGAATTCTGGATGGAGGAAAAGGAGATATCATGATTCCTACTTCTCATATCTTTGAAGGAACGGCAGATAACTATCCATTTGAAAATGCCCTGAAACTGGATGATTTCAAAGATGATGAGCTGAAGGCGTTTGAAGGTCCGATGATCACCGTATTGGGAACATCACTTCAGAACAGAGATATCCTTTCTTACTTTATGAACACTTCATGGAAAGCCATCGGTCTTGAAATGGAAGGAGCGCATTACCAGAAAGCCATTCAGGTAGCTTCTAAAATCAGACATCATATTGCACCGGATCTGTTTGTGTGTTACGCTTATTATGCTTCCGATAATCCATTGGAAACGGGAAGTACCCTTTCTTCAGGAGGTCTTGGTCTTACAGGCGTAAAACCTACCTATCTGATTACTTTAAGAATCCTTGAAAAGATCTTACAAAGCGGAAAAAAAGAAATTCCTGCTAAAAAATAATTTGATTTTAAATCATATTGAAGCCTCAGGTGTATTTTGCACTTGAGGTTTTTTGTTTTTAAACACGAATGTCACGAATTTTTTTCACGAATACCACGAATTGATTAGTGTTTAAAATTGTGCTTTTATTAGTGTCATTTGTGGTTAAATAAGTCTGCAGCATGGCTCAATAAAAAATAATTATCTTTAAGAATCATAAAATTTCAAATAATGAGCTTAGCTTCACAATTAGCAAAAAGATTCAGAGAAGTCTTGCTGGACGGCTTGTGGATCGCCAATATGAATTTTAAAGATCAGCTTTCAGACGTAACCTGGGAACAGGCTGTCACCAAAGTAGATTCTTTAAATACCATTGCCATGCTCACCTTTCATATTCATTATTATATAGCAGGAGTTCTCAATGTACTGGAAGGAGGAGATCTTGAAATAAAGGATCAGTTCAGTTTTGATCTTCCGCCTATTGAATCTGAAGAACAGTGGAAAGATTTGTTGAACAGGCTTTGGTCGGATTCAGAAAAGTTTGCATCATTGGTAGAGCAAATCCCTGATGATAAGCTCGGTGATGTTTTCGTGGATGAAAAATATGGAACCTACAGAAGAAATATAGAAGGGATGATTGAGCATAGCTACTATCATTTGGGACAGATCACTTTAATAAAAAAGATGCTGACTCACCCATCATCTTGATTTTTAGTTTGAAGCACAACGCCACAAATGTCTCGCACGAATGAGCCTTGACAAGGCTTCCAGGAAAATATCTTCACGAATCATTAGTGTTTAAAATCGTGAAATAATTTGTGCCGTTTGTGTTTAAAAAAAACAAAATATGCACGATCAAACTTAACCATCAGAATAAAACCTCATCTAATCCAGAACAGATCAAAAAGCCCTAAAATACCTCCATATTTGAGGGTTTTACATAAATTACCTACCTTTAAAAAAAATAAATTTTAAATGAGAAAATCGGCTGCAATCCTTTTTGCGTTTATCATTTCACAATTTCAGGCTCAGCAGGGGGCTTATTATCAGCAGGCTGCGAAGTATAAGATGGATATTGATGTTAATGCTGAAAAATTTACCTATCAGGGAAATCAAACCTTAGAATATACCAATAACTCACCGGATGAGTTGAATGTCGTGTATTTTCATCTGTACTGGAATGCTTTTAAGCCTAATTCAATGATGGACCAGAGAATTGCCGGTCAGGGAAAAAATGGAGATTCCAGGCTGCAGAAAGAGGGTGTTTCGAGACTGGCTTCTATTCCAAAAGATCAGGAAGGCGCTCAAAATATTCACTGGATCAAGCAAAACGGAAAAGAGCTGAAGTTTGAAATCCAGGAAACCATCATGAAGGTGTATCTGGCAGAGCCTATCCAACCCAATTCTTCCACTACTTTTACCATGGACTGGGATGCGGTAATCCCTCAGCAGATCAGAAGAAGCGGAAGAAACAACAGAGAAGGAGTAGACATGACCATGACTCAGTGGTATCCTAAAATTGCAGAATACGATTATGACGGCTGGGCAACTTTTGATTATATTGGAAGGGAATTTCATGCACCGTTCTCGGATTTTGATGTTACCATTAAAATCAATAAAGATTACGTGATTGGAGCTGGAGGCGTTCTTGAAAATCCGGCAGATGTAAAAGGATATGATGCCGCTGCAAAAATTAAAGCAGATAAAAGCAAAAAAGCAGTCTGGAAATGGAAAGCCAATAATATTCTGGACTTTGCATGGAGTGCAGACCGAGATTATATCATTAAAAGTTTTGATGTTCCTGAAGGACCGAAAGTATTCCTTGTGTATCAGCAGAACGACAAAACTAAAGTTTGGGAAGAAGCTCAGCCTTATGTGACCAAATATTTCCAAATGATGAATGCTCACTTCGGAAAATATGTATACCCAACTTATGCCTTTATTCAAGGTGGTGACGGCGGAATGGAATACGGAATGTGTACCATGATCCTGGGAGAAGCTAAAGATATGAAAGGTTTAATGGGCTTGATGGCTCACGAAGGCGCACACTCATGGTATCAGCAGATGCTGGCGACCAACGAATCAGTACGTCCATGGATGGATGAAGGATTTACAAGCTATGCAGAAGGATATGTGATGCATCAGTTATTCCCGGAAGAACTTCCGAATCCTTTTGTACATACTGTAGAAGCTTACAGGAATTTTATTAAAAAAGGAATTGAAGAGCCTGCCGTATGGTTGGGCGATCATCACGATAACGGGACAGCTTACACCTATGCTTCTTACGTAAAAGGAGAGTTGTATCTTGTAGAGCTGGGCTATATTATGGGTGAGCAGAAACTTGCGGAAACCTTAAAGCAGTACTACGACCAATGGCATATGAAACATCCTTCTGACAGGGATTTCCTTCATATTGCTCAGAAAGTATCAGGAATGGATCTGAAATGGTTCCATAACTATTGGATCAACACGACAAAAACTATTGATTACGGGATTAAAGATGTGAAGTATGATGGAAAATCTACCACAATTACCCTTGTCAATAACGGACAGGTTCCAATGCCTGTAGATTTCAGTGTACTGACGACAGATAAAAAAGTGGTAACCTACCAGATTCCTTTGAACATGACCCATACATGGAAGGATAAAGATATCTATGGTGACTTTAAGACGATGCCTTACTGGCCATGGACCCAAAAAGAATATACATTGACGATTCCTTATACAAAATCTCAGCTGTCTGTTTTAGGAATAGATTTCAGCCAGAGATTGGCAGATGTCAATATGGATGATAATATTGTTGAAGTAAAACAATAAATCCATAAAATTAAAAAACAATCCCGCAGAATTTTTCCGCGGGATTTTTATTTGTATTGAAATCTTCTAGTTTTCAGGTCTGAAATCTGACGTCTGAAATCTTATGTCTTAGGAAGCTTCACCATTCACTTGCGAAGCAAAATTCACCACTGACGATCTGATGTCTGCCATCTGAACTCTATCTCCTTATTTTATCTCAAACTGCTGCACCATCCAGTGATTGGAGTGATTTTTTACAAGATCATTTTTTAGGGCTGCATCTTTTGTATTAAGGTAGCTGTATACTTTTAAAGGAACAGAATCAGGATATTCTTTTAATCCCTGATCAACGGCTGCTTTGGCTTCATTTTTCTTTCCGCCTCCGTCCAGTGCTTCGGCTTTATAGATATAAATGATTGCGGGTACTTTTCCATAAATATCCTTTGTTTCCTTTTCCAGCAGAGTCATTGCTTCGATCTGAAAGTCTGTATCAGATGGTTTTCCAACCATTGCTGTACGGCTGATGTGTTGCTGGTACATCAGAAAAAGCATAAGAACATGAAGGTTTTTGGTGTCTGGATTTGAGGCCATTTTTTCAATTCTCTCCACGGTTTCCGGTGTCATTTCATCTTTTTCGGACTGAAGGTTTTTGTTGTAAAATTCATCCAGAAGATCATAGACAGCCCGGTCATTCTTATCAATCTTTGCCCCTTCTTTTATTTTCTGAAATACGCTGTTCACCTGAGACGCACTCTGCGCAAAAGTATTCAGGCCGATACAAAAGAGAAATAGGAAGATGAGGTTTTTCATGGAAGATGAGATTTAAAATATTTTGAGTTTTAAAGGTAATTAATTGTTTTCAATTTTCTAAATCTCAGGTTCAAATTTTATATAACGGAAGTAAAATATTCAGAGAATGTATTCCTGTAACCAAAAGAGATTTATGAATTCATCTAAATAACACCGATATTGCTTATTTTTGAGGATAAAGCCTTATTTTTACACCTGTTTTTTAACCCAGACTAGCTTAAAAAATTAAATGAATTCAATTGTAATCAACGTAGGGAACAGCAATATCAGATTCGGACTTTTCAATGGAGACAACTGTGATATTTCATGGGTGATCAATACCAAGCCGTACAGAACGGTAGATGAGCTGTATGTACAGATGCTGATGCTGTATCAGACCTACAAAATAGAACCGGAAGAGATCAGTAAAGTCATTATCGGATCTGTGGTCCCGCAGCTTACCAAAGTGATCAGTTCGGCCATTAAAAAGATCCATAAGATTTCACCGGTGATCGTTGACAGATCTACACCTTCCGGGGTTCAGGCGAAATCCAAACAGATGGGGACGGATATTTATGCCAACCTTGTAGCTGCTCACAATCTGTATCCCAACCGTAAGAAAATCGTTATTGATTTTGGAACGGCTCTTACAGCAAGTTGCGTTACGGAAACAGGAGAAACATTAGGTGTGATCATTGCTCCGGGAATTGTAACCTCTTTGAATTCATTAATCAGCCAGACGGCACAGCTTCCTGATATTGAACTTAAAAAGCCAAAAACAGTCCTTGGATTAGATACCGTAACCTGTATGCAGAGCGGAATGGTCTATGGATTCCTCGGAATGGTAGAAGGTTTTATAGACCGTATCAACGATGAGGTGAATGATAACTGCTTTGTTGTCGCTACGGGTGGGGTTTCCCATGTGTATAAGCCATTGACAGAGAAAATCCATGTGATGGACAGGTTGCATACCCTGAAAGGCCTTTATTTCTTAGGAAAAGATTTATAGCCGTTATAAGGTTAAGGCAGAGGGAATCGGGATTTGTGAATACAGTTATAGTGCATAAAAAATAGGTTATGAGAAAACTAGAAGAATTTCCGGTCATAGAAACAGAGAGACTGATCCTTTCACAATTGAAAGAGGAAGATATTCCTCTGGTGAAGGTATATCTTCAGGAGAAAATTTTCTCAGATCTTACTTCCAATATTCCGTATCCTTATATGCTGGAACACGCGGCATTGTGGATAAAAATCTATAAGGAAGCCTTTGAAAACAGTACAGGATATACTTTTGCAGTCCGCAATAAAGAAGGACAGATTATAGGCGCTATCGGGCTTCACGACAGAGACGATGATAAAGCCGAACTGGGCTACTGGATGGGAAAACCGTTCTGGAACAAAGGATATATCACAGAAGCAGCTATTGCTCTGATTGATTTTGGATTCCGTGAACTGGGCGTTAATAAAATCTACGCGACCTATTTTCTCCACAATCCTGCTTCCGGAAGAATCATGGAAAAAGCCGGGATGGAAGAAGAAGCAATGCTGAAACAGCATCTCAAGAAAGACGGGGAATACTTTGATGTGATGATGTATTCTGTCTTCAAAAATAAATAACGATTTAACCTTTCGTGGAATACGCTATCAAATCTGCAAATATTTCCATGAAAACAATTTACATTCTCTTTGCTCTAAGCATCAGCACTTTCATTTTTTCACAAACCAAACTGATCGCTTTCAAAAGCCACAGCGGGAATTCAGCAGATTTCAATAGCGCCGTTTCTGAAGATCTTTTCGATGCCAATGCGTCAAACCTTGGTATTGTTCCAAAAAGATACGTAACAGATGCCAGACTAGATTCCGTGATCATTCTTAATGATGAAGAAAGTGTTTTGGTGACCAGCTCTGCACGAAAAATAGTTCCCGAAGGGACTAAAAGAGTATGGGAGCCGGGAAGGGAAGTGGTACGCAATCATGCCCTTTTTTCAAAGAAGAATATTGACAGTGTAAAAAATGTTTTGAAAAAAGACTATTACTTCGTCAATGATATGGACAGCGTTGTTTTTGTAGAATATGATCAACAAAATAAATCCTATAAAGAAGTCAAACCTGTAAAAGAGGCTAAACCAAAGAAAGAAAAGTCAGAAAAAATACCTAGAGGTCTCCTTCTAGGCATACTGATGTTTTCGGGAGCTTCAGGATTCTACAGCTGGAAAAAAAGTAAGAAGAAATAATAGGATTCTTCTCAAAATGATTTTTTAAACTTTAAATAACTCCCATGAAAATATTGTATTCTTTTCTAGCTTTTCTGATAAGCATTTCCATCTTTTCACAAACCAAACTGATTGCTTTTAAAAGCCATAGCGGTCATTCAGCAAATTTCAGTACAGCAGTTTCTGAAGATCTTTTCGATGCCAATTTTTCTAATTTAGGTGATTCCAGACCGTTTTACGAAAAAACAAAACTGGATTCTGTGATTATTCTTGAGGATGGAGAAAGTGTTCTGGTGACCAGATCTGCAGGCATTTTATTTAATGATAAAAAAGAGGAATGGCAGCCAGGAAGAAAAGTAGTGCAGAATCGTGCTCTTTTTTCAAAAAAGAATATAGACAGCGTAAAGACAGTCCTGAAAAATGAGTTTAAATTCGTTAATGATATGGACAGCGTTGTTGTGGTAGAGTACAGCAAAAAGAATAAATCCTATAAAGTCATTAAACCCGCAGCTGCTAAACCTGAAAAAGAGAAGTCAGAAAAAATCCCGAAAGGTCTTCTTTTAGGGATACTGATGTTTTCGGGAGCTTCAGGATTCTACAGCTGGAAAAAGAATAAAAAGAAAAATGAGAAGTAGACTTCTGCCCGGAACAGGAATCTTTTTTCTGCTGTTTGTGCTTTTCTTTCCATTAACTTTTTTGGGTGATTTTCAGCGACAATGGTCATTGTTTTTATGGGAAGATCTCGCAGGCTGGATCGTAAAAAATATTTTTAACATGAATCAGGCAAGAATAGATTTTTCTTCGGACAGCATTTCTATGTTTGCATTGGTGATGATTCTTATAACTGTATCGGCTTTAGCTGTCATATTGATCAAAAAAAAACACCAACAGAGAATTCTTGATTTATCTAAAGAAATCATCGTTTTATACTTAGCTGTAGTTCTGATGAAATATGGTTTTGATAAAATTTTTAAAGCCCAGTTCTATCTTCCTGAACCTAATATTTTGTACTCACGCTTCGGGAACCTGGACAGAGATATTCTTTTTTGGAGTACAATGGGAACTTCCCGTTTGTATTCCGTATCTGCCGGAATTTTGGAGATTTTGGCCGCGCTCCTGATTCTTTTCCGTAAAACGCGGGTACTGGGATTATTGGTTTCCATTGGTGTCCTGATTAATATTTTTCTCATCAATATCGGATTCGATATTTCGGTTAAATTCTTTTCTCTGATCCTGCTTTTTATGGCCGTTTTTGCATTAAAAGATGACTGGATTCCCTTGTACCGTTTCTTGATTTTAAAACAGGAAGTCAAACCGGGAGAAAAAAAAGAAATTACTCCAAAGTTTAAGTCTGTTTGGGTGTTTTTCAAGACTGCTTTTTTGGGACTTTCAATGGTTGTCATCCTATTTCCGTTCATTAATTCAGGGGATTTTGATGATGACACAGCAGACAGACCTTTGCTTCATGGTGCTTTTAAAAATTTAGATGAAGATTCGGATATTCAATATGTTTTCTTTCACCGGAACAGCTATCTTATCCTGATGGATAAAAATGAAAAGATGGTGGATTTTCATTATCTACAGGGCTCAAAGAATCAGCTTATTCTCGAAGATTACAAAAACAGAAAGACAAAGGTGAATTATGTTTATCAGAAAAAAGACAGTCTTCTTACACTCGATTTTGGAAAATACATGATAAAGACCAAAGAACTGAACTGGAGAAAGATGAATGCTTTACAACCTCTTTTCCATGCGGCTATAGAAGATGCGGAATAGATTTTAGACATCAGACATCAGACATCAGACATCAGACATCAGACATCAGATCTAAGATCGTCAATGGTGAATTTTGCTACGCAAGTGAAAAGTGAATCTTTTGGGTAAATATGAGATTTCTGGTATCAGAAGACCCGAACCCCGCATTTCTCAAACCCTAAAACTCTCTGACTCTCAAACTCAATTATCTTTTACTTTTAAAGAACTCCTTAACGATGGTTGAGCATTCATGTTCCATGATGCCGGTTACGATTTCCGTTTTTGGATGCAGAGAAAGGTGTTTGTTAATGAATCCTCTCTGTTCATCTCTTGCGCCGATCACCACTTTGGAAATCTGCGACCACGAAAGCGCTCCGGAGCACATTACACAGGGTTCTAATGTCACATAAAGCGTACAGTTGATCAGATATTTGCCACCAAGAAAATTCGCAGCGGAGGTGATGGCCTGCATTTCTGCGTGGGCCGTCACATCATTCAGTGTTTCTGTAAGGTTATGGGCTCTTGCAATGATGCGGTTATTGGAAACCACGATACATCCAATAGGAACCTCATCTTTTTCTAATGCGGCTTCTGCTTCCTGCAGGGCCATTTTCATGTAATATTCGTCGGTAAACATTTAATCTTCAATCGTTAACGTTAAAGGAAGTCTCAGATGATATCTTACCGGATCTCCTTTGATGACCGCGGGTGAGAATTTCTCTGAAATGGAATACAGTGCAATCTCAGCCTGCCGGTTGAATGTGAAATTATCCCCTTTTGCATGGACATTGCTAATCGTTCCGTCTTTCTCTACGATAAAAGCTACATCTGTTTTTACCGTTTTGGCCTCGGTATAAACCGCTGGTGTGTAAAAAAGATTGGCCACTTCCTGTCTCAACGTACCAAAACCACCAGGATAATCGGCTGGTTTTTCAAAAACACCGGGTTTCTCGGTATGATTTCCTGATATGCCTTTTGGATTTTTTAATGACTGAAGATCTTCGAGGTTTCTCACTTTTAGCAAAGCACCAATCATCGCTACATTTTCAATGCTGTCCATTTTTTTCATGAAAAGGACAAAGTCAATTTTTATATTGGCTTTCATGTAGGAGTCCGGTTCCAGATCAAATTTCTTTTTAAACTCCGTATTCAGCATACTCCGGTGTTGGTTGTAAAAACTTTTTACATTCCGGAATTCTTCCTTCTGCTGTGAAAAGCAAAATGAAGAAATAAGACAAAACAGGTAGAGAAATAAAGCTTTCAAAAGAGTATATTTATGTAAATATAATCAAAATAAATGAGCTTTTTATTCTTGTGTATCAGCTTTCAAAATAGCGGCTCAGGGACTCCTGGAGATGGGTGCGGATGTCATCAACTAAACCTTTAGGTTCCAGAACGGTGACTTCTTTTCCATATGAAAGAATCTCCTGCATAAAATCGTAAGTGGGGTGGAGGAAGAACTCAAAATAGATCTCTTCGGGAGTTTCTTTAGTTTCTGTTTGAGACTGGTGAAGCGGGAAACTTCTGATGTATTCTCCCTGATGTCTGCTGCATTTCATTACGATCTTCTCAGGATTCTGTTCTGCCAGATTCATCACGCCGAAAGCATTTTTGAAATGTTCCCTGAAATTGTAATTGTACTTTTCGCGGAATTTGTTGTCGCTCACGTCCAGGTAATTGACTCTGTCCAAACCAAAAGATTTCAGGACCTTGTCTTTGGTATCAATGGCGATGAGGTACCATCTGTCCTTGGATTCCTTTAAAGCCAGGGGATGAACCTTCCGGGAAGTCATTATTTTGTTTTTGTAGTTGTAATGTTCAAAGCTTACGACCCTTTTATTACGGATGGCGAAGAAAAGATCATAGAAGTGCTCTATTCCGGTGGGTTTTCTGCTTTCAAAAAAGATAAAATCTGAAAAATCCGGATGAAGATTTAATGCGTTGCTTACCTGAAAAGATTCCAATAATTTCTGGTTGTATTCATCCACTTCCATGATGGGACGGCTTTCAATATAATAGCGATTGTCGCCCTTCTTCTTGTTGTGAATGGAAAGATTAAAAAGATCAGAAATCTCACGAATATCCCTCTGCAACGTACGGATCGAGTAGCTCTTGATCCCTGCATCCTGAAATTCGAAAGAGTTAAGAAGATAGTCCTCCAGCTGGGAATAGGTAGCCGGAGAACTTTCTAATCTTTTGATAATTAAGGCATATCTTGTCAGATAAAAATCTTTTTTCATTCGTCTATAATTTATGCGGCAGCAAAGCTGCGTTTCATGGTAAAATTTTATAAGACAAATATATAGGCTTAATGCGACAAAACGTGTCGTGTTTTAATTTTTTGCAGAACTTTTTTGGGTTACTTTTTGAGTTTTGAAACTGCTGGAGGTGATCCGGAATCCCTGATATAATTCTGGAGATCTTTACGCATAATTCTGATTTGATTGTGTAGAAAACGTTTCCTCACGTTAGAATAATCCATCATATTGTCTGTTTTTTCTTTGCGGAACATGATGTAGTTGGAGGTTATTTGTTCAAGAACATCCAGCGCGTAGGTGATATTTTGTTTCAAAAGAACAACCAAATCAGTTCTTGTAAAATTGGCCAACATATCCAGAGATTCATAATTGTTACCTTTTCTGCTTTTCAGTTCTTTTACAGCATCTGTATTTTCCTGTAAACTGTTTTTTGAATTCTTAATAGAGTCTTTGAGATCTTCTGTATGCTTTTTTTTAGTCTTTTTGGTGCCATCCGAAAAATTAATGACGTATGAATCCGGATAAGGAGCGAATTTTAGAATTTCCTTTTCAAAATTGGAGATCTGAACCTTTCTTTTTTCATTATGGGTATCCATTTTCCTGATCATGTCTTCTCTAATGGCAGTAAGACCTCTCCATCCGCGAAACTCATATTTTGCTTTTTCTATTTCACGGGCAAAATTGTAGAGTCCGAAATCATTGTTGGTAGTATTGTCAGGATTGATCTCTGGTTTTCCGTTTCCAAGCAATAACAGCTTATACTTGTCATAAGTACCCTTTTCTTCAGTATCATAAAACAGATGGGGAAGTCCCAGCATGTGGCCAATCTCATGGGAGTAGGTAGCTTTTGACCCAATATTGGTACTGTAAACAAAGAGCTTATAATGATTGAGCGGTATAGACCGGCTGTAGGCGCCTGCGTAATTATTGGACGATTCGTACTCAGAGAGAATGATAATACCGCCGGAATAGTCCTTGCTTAAGGTTTTCAGCTTTTCCTGATACTCTTTATACACCAGATTATCCAGTTCATTAGACTTTTCAGGAAGTCCCAGATCTTTTTGATCGTGAACAATAACGTCTTTTATTACCGTAACCAGGGCGCATTCACTTTTAGTACTGTCCCAGCTTCCCGGTTTACACTCATTGGTTCCGGGAATAACGTCCGGCGACAGTTTGGAAAAGCTAGCGGCAAAGTATTTTTTATTAGTCCAGTCAGTTTTGTCAAAAGCATAAAAATAATCATTAATATCTGTGGAAGTTGTAGCCAGGTTATCCAGAAAGGTCTGGTTTTCGATTTCCACTTCATATCCGGCCTGGTTCATAGACTGGGCATTAAGATAGTTGGAGATTTTCTCATCTGTAAATTTCTGCAGGATTTTTTTTGCTTTATCCGCCGCGTCGGTACCGCTAGAAACCAATGCGATCACTCTGAATTTTATTTTCTGGACTTTGTTTTCCATCATTTTAAAACCGCCTACTTTGAACGGAGTGCCGGATGCACTTTCCTGTAGAATACTGTATTCTTTGTCCGGAGCTTCTTTCAGACATTTGACATTCAGGATAATTACTTTTTCTAATCCCAGGCTTTTTTCAGTTTTATTTCCTGTTTTAGTGCCCTCACGGATGGTAAATTCATAAAACTGATCTCCGGTGATATGAATGGCCTCTGAAGTAAGTCCCGCGGCGGCCGTTACATTAACTTCAAGATTTAATTCGATGCTTTGTCCAGGCTTCATAAAAACCCACGGGATGTCTATTTTTGTTTTTTCAAGCTCAGATACGCTGTACCTGCTGCTTATGCTTTCCCGCACTGCGGTTGTATCTGCAGAGACCGGAACAATATCTCCCAGATCCATGGGATTTCCCGGGTTTGAGGGCTTTTTGTAAAAATATTCAATTTCATTGAAGCCTACTCCCTGAATTTTCTGTACCATTCCCGAGGTTGCATCCACATCAATCCAGTCAAACCCGAATTCGCCATCATAGCCAGCTGTGGTTCTTATCTTCAGAAAATAGGTAGGCGTGGTAATGTAGGCTTTCTTTTTATTGGTTTTGTAAACATCAATATCAGAAACCCCAATCCCCGCAGGATATCGTATATCTATATTTTTCATTTTAATATTTTTTTGATTTGGGTAAAAAAGCGGCGGAAAAAATTCCGCCGCCGTTCATGAAAATTATTTGTTGATAATATTGGTTGGTAAAGTGGTTGGAAGTGTTCCTGCCTCAAGCGTAGCTTTATCCAGCAGCTTGAATGGACTCGTTGTTTCCAGATCCTTCGGATTCTCACAGTTTGCAGGATCATCCTCACGGAAGATCGGAAGAGCCTGTTCTACTTCCAGTCCTACAGATTTAGCCTGAAGGATCGTTAATGTAGTAGGAATTCTTGTGATCCAGAATTTACCCTGAGCTTCGCCGGTTGGCTTTCTCAATTCGTCTACGATAGACATGTACAACGGATCTCCGATTACAGGAACTTCACCTCCGTTCCAGATTTTTCCGGTACTCATGAAGAACTGTACAGCGTCTTCAAAACCTGGCTTCACGGTTACGATAACCCTTGCCATACCTGCCTGAAGGAAGTTTCTGAACAATGGATCTACACTTTGCGTAAGATACATTTCCTGCCATCTCTTTCTGTCTGCCCAGTAATACGGATAGAACGTATAGTCCATAATGCTCCACTCAAACGCCTGTTCCATAAACTTAGCCAAAGCGGTGTATTGTTCAAGGTTTTCGCTCAGAATTACTTTGAAATCACTCATCTGGCTTCCTGAAGTGAATGCCTGTCCCAGAGTAGTCAGATAATCCTGAAGAAGATAAGCAATACAGTTGTGTTTCAGAATCACAGACTCCATTTCACGGTAGAAATTCCCAAGCTTTTCTTTGTTGGCAGCTTCCTCTTCTTTTGCTTTATCCTGCAGTTCCTTCTGTTTTTCCAAGAAAACAGCATACGCCTCGTCATACGCCTTGATAATAGCTGTAAAGTTTTCCTGAATCCATGATTTCATGAATGCCTGAGAAAGTTTACAAGTAATTTCAAACGCAATATTGACAGAATCAATGTTGCTGCATTTGTACACAAAATCATAAGATCCGGTGACGTTCTGAGGCGTGAAATACGCGGTAGAGTCAATAGAAGTACCTCCATTTGAGAAAGGAACCATTCCTCCTGCAAAGTTGCTGGTATAAAGTGTACTCGTTCCTTTTCTGTTTCTTTCAAAACCATAGAACATTTTTACACTGCTCGCTTCGTAGTTCACAGGAATGTCGATCGTTCTGTGTCTGTATTCTTCGTTTCCGTTTACTTTTTCCCATTGCTTTCCTAAAATAAGATTGATCGGAGATTTTGGAAGTTCAGTAAGTTTCACATTGTAAATATTAGCCCAGTATTCAATCTGATCTTTGGTAGCCACCTGAGCACTTGCCATGCCCCACGGTTTTTCAGCTCTTCTTGGATCTGCCGGAGCGGTAAGCGTGTCTGCTTTCGATACTGCGGTAGCCAGAGTATGAAGTCTTGCCGGTTCCGGGATCATGAATTCAAACATCGTACGTTTACCATAGTTGTAGATCTGGTTTTTCATTTTCTTATCTACCCATCTGTATACTCCGGTAATGTGCTGAGGATTTTCCTGGCTTGCCTGGCCTCTGTTATCAAATTCATGTACATTGGTTTCAGTAAACTCTTTAATGATTTTCTGCACACGCTCCTTGTTGATCTTCGTAAGGACACGTTCCATGGCTCGCTCTGTGATCTCCTGAGATTTTTTTACGGCCTGTTTGGTACTGTCCTGCTGTGAAGTATTGTTGGCATAGGTTCCACCTATCTCGTACTTCATTACTTTTGTGTCATATGTAAACTTAGTGCTCGCAGTAATTGCCTGCTCTTTTTTAAGCTCCTGAGCGATTTCGGTCTGCATTTCATTTCTGTCCGCTTTTGTAGTATCAGAAATCTTTTCCGTTTCAATAGATTCAGAAGTGGTATCTGTAATTTCAGAATAATCTCTGGCTACAGAAGACTTATGACGCAGTTCGCTGGCCATCACATTCTCAATATTGGAGACTTCTCCCGGAACGTAGGCGTGAACGCTTTGCTCTACTTTGAGATAATCGGCAATACCCAATCTCTTTACACCGAAATGTTTAGGGATGAAAGTTCCCGGTTTAGGGTTTTCAATACCACCGCCTGGATTTCCGGTTTCATCTTTAATATCTTTAACATATAAAACATCAGTATAGGCTTGGTTAGGCTCTATTCCTGAAAGATCCAGTGAAGCCTCTTTACCGTTGTTAAAGTAGATTTTGATCTTGATGTTTCGGATGTATTTGCTGAACTTGCCTACCATAATTGATGCAAGAGTCACTTTGTTGTCCACAACTTCGATATTGTTGTAGCTTTCATCAAAATTACCTACATCGGAGATCAGTGATAATTTAGCGGATGCTATTCCCCATGCTGAGCTATCTGCCTGATAATAGAATGTAAGGTATGCCTGGCTGCCTGCAAAAATACTTCCCTGAGGTGTTGCTTTTAGGAAATAAGATCTTGGCGTTACCTTAGCTGCATATTGTGTAAAAGAATCAGCAACAGGGACAAGGATTCCTCCAAGGCTGGCAAATGTCTGCTCCTGAGCCGGTGTTTTATTATACAGGGTCTGAGATTTTGCAGCATGCTCCTCGTCGATTTTTTCAAATACTTCAGGATAAGTATCAAACTCATCGGTGATGGAAACCACTGCTGCTCCAAGCTGAAGTTTTCTGTCGGATACCACACTTATTTTTGTGAAGTCAAAGCCGTCTTCAGGTTTTTGTCCGCTGGTTAATGCCGTAAACTTGTCAACGAAGATTTTTAAAGAGTTCAATGAAAGTATTTCTGTAAAATCCCCGAAATTGACTTCATTCTTATACGTGAAAACGAATGGAGGAATAGAAGGTTCTTCAAGTTTTGCATACAAAGCATTGATTTCCTGCTCTGTCATTTCCTTTGTG
This sequence comes from Chryseobacterium sp. OV279, assembly GCF_900128945.1. GTDB lineage: Bacteria > Bacteroidota > Bacteroidia > Flavobacteriales > Weeksellaceae > Chryseobacterium. Next base: position 433,511 of record NZ_FQUD01000004.1, read on the forward strand.
ATCTGGTCCTGAATTTCTTTCAGTTGGGCTCTATATCTGTCAAGTGCTGGCTGATTGGCGGCAAGATATTCTTTATAAGCCTCATCATACGCTTTGTTTCTTGTTTTCTGGTAAATTTTCTGTACTTTTTCCAGCTCAGATTTTAGAACATTTAAACTGTCTTTTTCTAAATTAAGGTTGGTAAGTTCCAGAATTTTTTCCCCTTCAGCTTTTAGCTGTTCTTTGGCAGGAACAGAAAGAACGGCTTTTGTTTCGTTAATAGGATCGTCTCCAATAGCAGATTTTCCCACGGTGAAGGGCTGACGGGAAGTAGGATTTCCTGTTCCGGAACCTTCGCCTTCGTAACCGTCTCCAAAAAATTTCATTGGAAGAACAATTCTTGCTTCAAGCGCTTTTGCTCTAAAATCGGAACCGTTTATTTTGACTAGTTCGTCAGTTGAAGCAAGGGTGCATACATATCCGAAATGAAGGGCTCTCAAGATGTGAGCTACAGCTTCTTTCACATAAAAATTGTTCTGGGATGCCGTTTGATACATTAGATTATCCCATAAAACGCTGAGCTGGTCTTTAGAGGTGGCTTGACAAGCGTTGATTGCTGCACTTTCTTCCAGCACGGTCAGCTCTTCCTGTTTTGAAATTTTTCTTCCTATTTTCAGAATGTCAGCGTAACCTCCTTCTTCTATCTTAAGTTCCGTTTCAAAACCCGCAGGATTGAAAGACTTTGAAGCGCGTTCCATAGCCTGGAATTTAACCAGTGCAGAATCAGCAGGGTTGATATAAGAATCGAAATAGCTGGTTAAACCTTTCTGAGGTCTGTGAATGAAACCTAAGTTTTTTTCTTTAGTTTCTGTTAATTGAGGATTTCTAAGGCTTACAAATCTGAAAAGAGTTTGTGAAGCGTTGTTAGTTGTGTCGTTTGTTGCCATTTTAATATTGTGTTGTTGTTTTTGTTATTAATCAGTTCTTTTTGTGTATTCCAGGGTGATGCTGAAGGAGTTAATGACAGAGTAATCGTAATCAGGTTCTTTCAGAAATTCAATTTTGATGAGTTTTGTTTCTACGGAGATGAAAATCTGGCTTCTCCATTGGTTGCCGGCGAATGCCATATCCAAAGCCCACCATTCGGTAAACATTTCATTGGAAATGATGGTTTCAATGTCCGGAATATACTTTCCGAGATCGATCTCTCCCGTTCTTGGAATCTGGTCAAAAAACAGAGTTTGTCTGTAAACCGGTTTACCATTGATCCAGGTTCCTTCCGTTCTTACTTCCTCGCGGGTATAGGACATTTTTTTGTCTACATACTGCTTCTGGATATAGTCGTTTGCTTCTGCATAATCACCGTAATATTGTACTCCCGAGAGTCCTCTGGGTTTTTGAGAAGAGTCAATATGGCTGATCATGATTGGTTGCTCCAGATTGGAATCTATAATAATTCCTTTCATATCTCTGCCATTGTGATAAGCCAGAGTAGTTCTTGCCTGATCCATAGCAAGCTGGGAAGAAGGACCGGATACATAAAGAGCATCATTGGAAAGATCTATCCGGGACATGATCATATTTTGCTGCGTGTTCAAAGAGGCGAAGGACATTCCTGAAGGATAAAACCCGATTTCATTTTTTACCCCTGTATCTATGTTATTTCTGTAGATAAGATTGTTTTCTTCAGGCTGCTCCGTCATCAGTTCCAGATTTCCTGAGATAGGCTTGCTGGCTTGTGTTCCGGATAATGGGATATACGTTCCGGAAGAGACAGATTTAGCTTCCCATCCGATAGTTCCGTCATCTTTCGCTACAAGATTTCTGCTGAAATTGAGGTTCGCTGCTGGAAGATTAGAGACAATGAGTCCCGAAGTTTTAATATTTCCTGCTACCTCAAGCATTTCCGAAGGGTTCTGCGTTCCAAGCCCTGTTCTATTATTACTGTGATAAATGCCGCTGCTTGTAAGGCTGGATCCGTTCCAGTAAGGAATATTATAAGACTGCAGATTGAGTTTGGAATAACCGGGAATATCCCCATTTTGGGCAATAATATAAAAGCCGGTTCCTGCCTGTGGCTTATTAAGTTTAGCATTTAAAGCATCTTTCAGTCCGCTGATGTTATCCTGGGCAATGCTTTCCTCTTTATGCCAGTAAGCATCCTGCCATTCCCAGAACTGTTCCTGAGTAGGGATATCTCCGTTCTCGAAATATTGTTTTATTTCCTGTTTTGTTTTCATTGTTGCTTTATTTGATTTTTACATATCAAAGATTAAGGTTCCGCCGGTAACCCTTGTGTTTGCTCCAAATGCATCAGGATAATATTGCGTGGCTCTGTCCAGTAGTACAGAGGATAAACCCGGGTTAAAATTGAAGGCATTCGGCCTGATCAGGGTAACACTTGGAGGTACGTACAATGACTTAAGCTTATTATAAGCAAAGGCAGAATCTTTAATTTCTTTGACGCTTTCAGGGATTACCACTGAAGTCAGCTCATTGTTTTCAAAAGCACGCTCGCCAATAATGGATACATTTCCTGTAATGGTTAAGGTTTTAACTGCGTTGCCACGAAAAGCATCAGCTCCGATGGTAAGTATGCTGTCAGTAAGGATTACTTCAGATATCCCCAATGAATTGGCAAATAGATCGGGAATATGCAGTGTTCCTGGTTTGATAAAGATCCTTCTGACCTGCAAATGAGCCAGCGAAGCGTTTCCTGATTCATCTGTCTCGGCATAAAAGTCATTGAAACGTGGAAATCCGTTTTCCAGACCTGTAATTTTGGACATTTCTATCTTCTCATCCTTATGCCAGTAAGAGTCTTGCCATTCCCAGAAATGGTCTTGTGTAGGCTTGTCTCCATTCTCGAATTTGAGCCTTAATTCTTGTTTTGTTTTCATAATAAAAACACTGTGATTTTGTTTTGGGTTAATAAATAGGTTATATTTTGAAGAGTCTTTTTACAAAAGCTCTTAAAGGTTTTAGTTTTTTAAGTGGTAGAACTTATGCCCACTTGTGCATTTCATGTTGTGATTCATTTTTTATGTTTCTTGGTTAGTTTTTGACATAGTTCTGGCTGTCCGGCATTTTGTGAATGATGGATTCAAAGGGGTGTTTGAATGATGATGGGGTGATGTCGGGTGTCTTGATTTGGTGTTTCAAAGATAATTCCGGACAGCGTCAGAACTTGTCGTGATAAAATTAAATTTAAGCTGAGTTTGGGATAAGTAATTAAGATTAAAAGTTGGAAGATGGAAGCTGGAGGATGGAAGTTACTGTTTGGTATTAAATATTTAACAATTCCTTTTAAATGTATTGAAGTCGTTTTAAAAAGATGAATAAAATATCCCGTATTTCTATCTTTGACCTTCAATAACTTCCTTCTTCGGGCTTCTGACTTCCTTACATCATGATAAAACTGAAATGTCTTATCCCGAGCTCATGTTATTTAGTAAATATCTTCTTCAGGAATACCATCTGTGAAATCTTCCCTGAAAAAGTTTTCAATGTCGTTGAGATAGTTCTCATAGTCCATCTCTGCATGTTCAATGTCGCTCCATTCAATAGTATAGAGATCTTCATCGAAAAGTATATCTGGATTGTGATCTGGTGTTTCCATGTTGGGTGTCTTAAAGTTGAGGTTATGTTTTAAACATATTTCTGGCTGTCCAGCATTGATAAATGGTGAATTCAAAGGCTTTTTAAAATTTTAATGATTGTTTTTTTGTGTCTTTGTTTATACTCCAAAAGTAGTGGGAGAAGACGACAAAACTTGACGTGTTTTAAAAACTTTTTTTATTTTTTAAATATTATCTTTTAAGCTTATATTGAGTTATTATAAGGTAAAAAGCTTATATTTTATTTCTGATCAGTTTCTGTACAATCTGATTCAGTGTTTCCCTGTTATCATCAATATAGCTCAATCCCGCCTGGATCAGATTTTCAATGTTCGACCTTCTTACATTGTCCATACCCGGAGATGCATTTTTTAAGGATGGATTCAGCCGGTAATAATTTTTCTGATTCCGTTGTCCTAAAGTCTGGAACATCTGACAAAGCTGATAATCTACCGTTTCAGCATTCGCAGACATCAGAATATCAATGATGGGATTTACCCAGCCTATCTTTCCGGATTTCTGTAATTTTTTAAAAGAATAAGGTCTTGCCTCAATCCCCGTTCCGATAGAAACAATGATCATATCGTTCACGCCGGGATGATTGGCTTTCTGATGATTCTTCAATACTTCCGCAAAAGGAATTTTTCTCGCCTCAGCATAAGCACAGAGAGCAGGATTATTGGCAAACATACCGCCGTCTATCAGACTGAAAATCTGTCCGTACATAGATTTGATCTGTACCGGGCTGAAGTAAGTAGGTGCCGCCGATGTCGCTCTGCAGATATCCTTTACATAAAAATTATCTGTGCTCAGATTGGCTTCCCACGAATTGAAAAGCTTGGCTCTTCTGTTTTCTATATCATAACTGGTGATTAAGCATGGTTTTATAAATTCTTTAAGTTCTAAGTGTCCAAAAAAGTCATTCAAATTTTTTTCAAGTGATTCCTGGGGAATTTTTTCATTCAGAAGGCCAAACGGATTGACCAGCTTTTCCCAGAAAGAAACCTGGAAGATGTCGCCGCCCCTTTCAGCGTATAATTCCAGCCCTTTCTGGATAGAATATTTCGCTTTTCGGTGTTCATCGGGACATAGAATAATAGAAGCAATCAGTCCTCCTGTGCTGCTTCCGGCTACCAGATCAAAATAATCACCGAGTTTGGCTCCCGGATTATCATGATACTGAAGCTGTTCTTCTATGTAGCGGAGAATAATGCAGGTAATAATACCCCTTATTCCGCCCCCGTCCAAAGAAAGAATGGTTGTCTTTTTCATGTGATGTTTTGTTGGTTTTTAAAAGATAAACTAAGGTCCTGAGACAACTAAAACCAACGTTCTGCCCTTGAAAACAGATGCTGGTTTTAGTATTGAGATCTCAGTTTACTAACGTTTTTCTTATAAAACAAAGGTAGGCCTGGGAAGCGACAGAACTTGTCGTATTATAATTATTTTCAAATAATAGGGAATTAAAATAGAATATAATTCTGCTTATCCCTCGGCATCTTTGATAGCGTTCGCCAAGTCGTTTTCACAAGGCCTTTTTTAGTCTGGATATTCTTTTTTTCGAAGTGAGGAAGGTCCTTGAAAGTCTTCCAGTTTCCGCCCCAGTCCCAGCCGTGTCTGGCAAAAATCTTGACGCACTCATACCAGTCGGCTACCTGATCGTTATCCCAGTCTTTTGCCGTATCCCAGCTTGCTGTTTTTCCATCAATCATAAGGCAGATATCCACAGCAAGTCCATAGTTGTGAATGCTCTGTCCCGCTTTGGCATTGGTAACCTTTTTGCCCGCCGTAATTCTTCCGATGGCATATAGTTTTTCCTGTTCCTCGAAAGATCTCAAGCCTTGTGTTATTCTGATTTTTGCTCTTCCGGTAAGGGCTTCATCGCATTCTTTGATGATTTGTTTTACTTCATCTCTTACGGAAGGGTGCAGTTTGTTGATTCTCTCTGTGGTTACTTTGTCCATGATGTATATTGTTATAATACAAAAGTATAGATCAGAGGCGACGAAACTTGACGTATTTAATTAAATTTTTAAATAAAAGATTTTATTATTTGTTAATAAATTACAGCTGGCGGAGCAATGATACAGGGTTTTATGACTATTTCAAATTAAGTTCGTATAGGGTCGGAAAAATGAATACAAGAAAAGAGAATTGACTGTATATTTGTAAAAAACTTGCTCATTAAGATTGAAAATTGAAATGAGAAACTGATAAAAACACAATATTTCAATGCATACTATTTTACCTTTTTTTCTGGCAATGATAGCCGCTATCGTATTGCTGAATATGTGGGCCACTAAGTTGAAAATTGCTTACCCGATTCTGCTGGTCGTCTTCGGTCTGCTGGTCAGTTTTGTCCCGGTACTTCCCGTTGTAAAAGTAGATCCCGATCTTATTTTCTTTATATTTTTACCACCCTTACTGTTTGAAGCTTCCTGGGCTATTTCCTTCAAGGAGATGAGAAGATGGTGGCGTATTATCGGCAGTTTTGCTTTTCTGGTAGTGTTTTTTACAGCATTGTCAGTAGCTGTGGCTGCCAATTATTTTATCCCCGGATTTACCATTGCTTTAGGATTTTTGCTGGGAGGAATTGTTTCTCCGCCGGATGCTGTAAGTACCGGAGCCATTATGAAATTTGTAAAGATTCCAAAAACCACTTCTGCCATTCTTGAAGGAGAAAGTTTATTAAATGATGCCTCTTCCCTTATTATTTTCCGCTTTGCGCTCATAGCCGTAGGAACCGGTCAGTTTGTGTGGCAGGAAGCTTCCCTGAGCTTTTTATGGATGGTCATTGGCGGCGCGGGAATTGGGCTGCTGCTGGGGTGGATTTTCGTACAGGCTCATAAAAGACTCCCTACAGACGCCTCTTCTGATATTGCCATGACCCTTATAGAGCCCTACATCATGTACTGGGTGGCAGAGCAGTTCCATAGTTCCGGAGTACTTGCCGTAGTGTGCGGAGGTTTGTTTATGTCAACAAGACGTCTCATATTTTTGAATAGTGCGAGCAGAATAAAAGGACACAGTGTCTGGGAAAGCTTTGTATTCATCCTGAATGGGATCGTTTTCTTACTCATCGGTCTCGAGCTTCCTGAAATTGTAGGAGGTCTGCGTTCCGAAGGAATTCCTTTAGCAACAGCCATACAATATGGGATCCTCGTGACCGCTGTTCTTATTCTGGCGAGAATCATCAGCGCCTATGCGGCCATGGTGGCTACCTATGTCTTTCGGCCAAGTGTTGCTCCAAGAGCGTCTACAAGAAGGAGAAGTCTGCTCATGCCCCTTTTTCTTGGCTGGACAGGGATGAGAGGGGTGGTTTCTCTGGCGGCGGCACTTGCTATTCCTATTACTCTTAGCAATGGTGAGCCTTTCCCTAACAGAAATTTAATATTGTTTATCACATTTGTGGTCATCCTGCTTACTTTATTGGTACAGGGCCTTACTTTGCCTTATATTATCAACAAAGGAAAAGCATTTCGGGATTTTATGAATGAAGAGGAAGAAGAAAAGACCAGATTGAAAATAAAACATGAACTGAAACAGCACGTCTATCAGTTCCTTAAAACAAAACATGAAAATGAACTGCAGGGACATGCGGGGGTAGAAAGGATGCTGAAACACTGGGAAGAAAAAACAAAAGCCAATGATGACGGCTGGATGAATGAAAAAAATAAAATCATCTTTGTTGAAATGCTGGAAGTGCAGAGACAGTATCTTTCAGAGCTGAATAAAGATGTTACCATCAATGAAGACGTGATCCGCCAGCAATTGTACCAGATTGACCTTGAAGAGGAGCGTCTGAAGATGATCTAAACGGAGAACCCGGGGTGGCAAATTGTTTGTAACAGCCCCTCTTAATTACAAAAATATTAATTATCAAAATTCTTCGGTTCAAGATCCTCTGGTCATACACCAGAGGAATATTTCCATTTTTCCTTCTTGCCTCTTAAAAAGCGTATTGTATCTGATAAAAACGATATTGATATTAATTATATCAACTTTAATGATTGATTTGATATAAAAAGTATCTAATTTTGTGACGTGAACCGAGCAATTGTACATATGGACCTAGATACATTTTTTGTATCCTGTGAGAGGCGTAATAACTCGCAGCTTGACGGTATTCCCTTAATCATAGGAGGGGGCGACCGTGGAGTGGTGGCCTCGTGTTCCTATGAAGCAAGAAAATTTGGGGTTCGCTCAGCGATGCCAATTCGGATGGCATTAAGACTTTGTCCCGATGCAAAAGTGATTCGTGGAGATCATGAAATGTACTCTAATTTATCACATACGGTTACGGAAATTATTCAGGAAAAAGTTCCCCTGATGGAAAAAGCCAGTATTGATGAGTTTTATCTCGATTTATCCGGGATGGATAAGTTTTTTGGATGCTATCAATGGACAAAAGAAATTGCAGAGGCGGTTACTAAAGAGGCCGGGCTTCCCATAAGTTTCGCGCTGTCAACGAATAAAACCGTTTCTAAAATTGGTACCGGAGAAGCAAAACCCGTTGGGAGAATGGAGATCAATGAAATGGAAATTAAGCCATTCTTAAACCCCCTGTCAATCAAAAAAATTCCAATGGTGGGTGACAAGACCTTTCAACTGTTGTCAAGAATAGGAATCCGTACCATCCATACATTGTCAGAAATGCCGGTTTTGGTCTTGCAGCAGATGATTGGTCTTAACGGAAAAGAATTATGGAAAAAAGCCAACGGAATTGATGAAAATCCTGTAGTTCCTTATTCTGAAAGAAAATCTATATCAACTGAAAGAACTTTTACTTCCGATACCATGGATATGATAGAACTGAAAAGATTGATCTCGGGAATGGCAGAACAGCTGGCTTATCAGCTGAGACAGGAAAAGTGGTTGACTTCAACAGTCGTTATAAAAATACGTTATGCCAATTTTGATACGGAAACCAAGCAGTGCAAAGTATCCTACACATCTGCCGATCATACCTTGTCGAGAGTGGCACTGGACCTTTTTAATAAAGTCTATACAAGGAGGATGAGGCTTCGGCTCGTAGGCTTACGGTTTACAGGATTGGTACATGGGAATCATCAAATGAATTTATTTGAAGATACCGAGGAGCAAATGAGTTTATATCAAACGATGGATTATATCAAAAACCGTTTCGGTGCCGATGCTGTAGGACGGGCATCCGGCTTCGATTTCGGAAAATAAGTTTTAAATCTTTCAACATGTTTATTAATTGTCATTCCTTCCATAGCCTCCGTTACGGAACTTTATCCATTAAGGAATTGGTAAGGCAGGCGCATGAATTGGGGGCAAAACAATTAGTGTTGACTGACATTAATACCGTGACCGGAATCTATGATTTTAAAAAAGCATGCGAAGATCTGGGTATAAAGCCTATTCCCGGAGTTGAGGTCAGAAAAGAAGGAAAACTTCTGTATGTGGCAATTGCCAGAAGGTTTTCAGGAATTGGTGAAATTAATAAAGTAATCACTGATCATAATTTTGATGATAAAGAACTCTTTGAAACGGCACCTGAATTTAAAGAAGTATTGGTGGTGTATCCGATGAGTAATATTCCTGCAGAACTGAAAGCCAATGAATTTGTAGGAGTCAGAATAGAAGAGTTAAATTTTCTGATCCGTCCGGAATATAAAAAGTATATTTCTAAAATGGTCGTCCTTCATCCTGTTACTTTCAGCACAGATGAAGAATATGGACTGCATAAAATCCTCCGGGCCATTGACAATAATATATTGCTGTCAAAATTAACAAAAAGAGAGGTTTGTCGTCAATCTGAATATTTTATTTCCGAACAGCATATTATAAAGACATTTGAGAGATACCCCAAAATTATTGAAAACACAAAAAACATTCTTGAACAGTGTGATTTTGAATTTGATTTTAAAAAAGTTAAGAACAAACAGTTCTATACAAAATCTAAAGAATCTGATGTACAACTTCTCCGCAGGCTGGCATATTTAGGTTTGGAAAAAAGATACGGACTCGGTCATGAAGTGGCTCAAACAAGAGTTGAGAAAGAGCTGGGAGTTATTGACGAACTCAATTTCTGTTCTTACTTTCTGATTACCTGGGATATTATCCGGTACAGCAATAAGATGGGATTTATGCATGTAGGGCGGGGAAGCGGAGCAAATTCAATAGTCAGTTACTGCTTAGGAATTACCGATATCTGTCCGCTGGAGCTGGATCTGTATTTTGAAAGATTCCTGAACCTGAACCGGAAAACACCACCGGATTTTGACCTCGACTGGAGCTGGCAAAACAGAGATGCCATCTTGGAATATATTTTTGATCGATATGGAAAAAACCATGTTGCTTTTTGTGGAACCAATGTCGAGTTTAAATACAGATCTATTTTCAGAGAAGTAGGTAAGGTATTCGGTTTACCCAAAGAAGAGCTGGATGATTTGTCGAAAAAACCGATGGAGAGCCATGACCGGAATTCAGTGGTACGACAGGTTCAGAAATACGGTAAATTATTGGAAAAGTTTCCTAATCAAAGAAGTATGCACGCATGCGGAATTTTGATTTCAGAAGAACCTATTACCCATTATACTGCATTAGAAATGCCTCCCAAAGGATTCCCGATTGTTCAGTTTGATATGAACGTAGCAGAAGATATTGGCCTTGAAAAGTTTGATATTCTTTCCCAAAGAGGTCTTGGGACCATTAATGATACTGTAAATCTGGTTAAAAAAACAAGAGGAATCACCATTGATATCCGGGACACAACCTTGTCAAAAAATGAAGAACAGGCAAATGAATACTTAGCGGTAGGAAAGACAATCGGATGTTTTTATATAGAATCTCCGGCCATGCGTGGGCTTTTAAGAAGACTGAAATGTGACAATTACAGAACCCTCGTCGCAGCTTCTTCCATTATCAGACCGGGAGTAGCCCAAAGTGGAATGATGCGGGAATACATTTTCAGGCATAATCATCCCGATCAGTTTGAATATTTTCATCCGGTGTTTGAAGAACATTTGAAGGAGACCTATGGGATTATGGTGTATCAGGAAGATGTGATTAAAATTGCCCAGTACTTCGGGGGGCTATCCTTAGCAGATGGAGATATTCTCCGAAGAGCCATGAGTGGAAAAGGCCGCTCTATTCAAAAGCTGCAGGAGGTAAAGACAAATTTCTTTGAATCGTGTAAAATAAAGAGGCATTCTGAGGCATTGACCGCCGAAGCTTACCGGCAAATTGAATCCTTTGCCGGATATTCTTTCTGTAAGGCCCATTCAGCATCATATGCCGTGGAAAGCTATCAGAGCCTTTATCTGAAAGTATATTATCCCTTAGAATTTATGGTTTCTGTGATCAATAATCAGGGAGGTTTCTACCGCACCGAAGTGTATATCCACGAAGCAAAAATGTCCGGAGGGAATATCCAGACTCCATGTGTCAACACAAGTGAATATCAAACCACACTGAAAGGAGCAGACGTTTATTTGGGTTTAATGCTTTTGGAAGGGCTGGAAACACGAATTGCTCATGCAATTGTTGAAGAACGTGAAAAAAATGGAGACTATAAGTCATTAGAAGATTTTATCAGACGCATCTCCATTAGTATTGAAACCGTACAGATTTTAATTTTTATTGGCGCATTCAGATTTACCGGTAAACCCAAAAATGAATTACTGGTTGAAGCACGGCTGCTATTAGTCAATTTTAAACCCGAGAACAGGGGGCTTATGTTAATTGAAGAACCTGTTCAGGAATTTAAATTACCTCAATTAAAAAGAGAAAATTTCGAAGATGCTTTCGATGAAATTGAACTCATTGGTTTTCCGGTTTCCTGCAGTCCATTTGATCTGCTACAGACGAAATACAGAGGTTCTGTTTTTGTAAATAATTTATTGAAATTTCATAAAAGACAGGTAAAGATGCTGGCCTATCTGATTTCAAGAAAACATGTTCCTACCAAAAAAGGGACGATGTATTTTGGAACCTGGATAGACGTGAATGGTGAGTATTTTGACACAGCCCATTTTCCCGATAGTTTGAAGCAATATGATTTTCAGGGAGGAGGGTGTTATTTGCTTTTGGGAACGGTGGAAGTCGATTTTCATTTTCCAACCATCACCATTCATAAGATGGCTAAAATGCCCATGATTCCTGATCCCCGTTATGCTTATGATAAAGAGAAGCAATATGATATTCACAGGCAAATTAAAGAAGATGTGAGTATGACATCCAGAAAACCTTATCCACAGGCACACGAGGTTGGGTTGCCAAGAGGACGTTTAATATAATGTCTGTTTTCCTTAAGGTTTTTGGTACTTCCAGTTTCTTGCTTTTCCCTCTGCAAGCCACTCCAAAGCCTGTTCCATTCTTTTGTTTCTGGTTGTTTCGGTTTTGGCCTCGGTGATCCAGTTGATATACTCCTTTCTGAAAGACGGTGATCCTTTTTCAAAAACCTCTGAAGCTTTTTTATGGTCATTCAAAGCAGCCTGAAAATAATCGGGGACCTCAGTTTCCACTTTGGACGGTGCCGCTTTTTTCATAGTAACGCCCATATCGGTAAGTTCCATAGCTTCTTTCATCATTTTTTTAAGCTGAACTTTAGAGGGAAGATCCTCCATTTTAGTAAGCTTTCCTAAACTGAACATTGAACTTTTTTCGGCGGTCGTTTCCATTTCCTTTAAAGTTTTCATCTCCCCATGTAACCAGAATCCAAGGCTGCAATATTGTTTGAAAGAGGTAACTGAACAGAGAATTTTTCCTTTGTACATGAAAGTGGGAAATTTCCACTTTATAGCTTCTTCTGCTTCGGGACAGCATTCATGAATGGTTTCCCGTAGATAGCTTAAAATGGGTTGTGCAAAATCAGGGGATTTTTCGATGTATTCATCAACCTGTATATTGTATTTTTCCATAGTTTTTTACTGAAATAATTGAACGGATTCATTGACAAGGAATTTCACCTGATCCGGTCTTCCCCTGTCATTTTTAGGGTTATTGCTGTAGCTTCCGGTTCTTACGATTACCATATTGTGTTCCGGAACCATAATGATATACTGCCCCTGTAATCCAAGGAAATAATAATGTTTAACGGGATTGTCATGATTGATCCAAAGTCCCATCCCGTAGATCTCCTGAGATTTTTCAGTAGGCGTTCTCATTTGCTCGATAAAATTCAGATTGAGGATTTGTTGCTCTCCAACTTTTCCATCATCTAAAAACAGTTGTCCCAGTTTCGCATAATCTCTCGCATTGGAGTGGATGCAGCAATATGTTTTTTCCATCCCGTGGTTGTCGGTGCTCCATGAGGCATTTTGTTCCATTCCCATCGGGATCCAGAATTTTTCGGATAAATAGCTGGCTAATGTTTGATTCAGAGCTTTTTTTAAAGCAAATCCGAGAAGTTGAGTCGCTCCGCTTTGGTATTGAAAACGAGTGCCGGGCTGTTCTTGAAATCTTCTTGAAAATACGGCTTTGATGAGATTTCTGCCGTAATAAGCTTTGGCATTCGGCAGAAATGGATTATTGTAATCTTCATCCCAGTCGAGTCCGGCTTCCATCTGGGCTAAATTTTTAAGCGTAACCTCACTTCCGAATTCTTTTTCTTTAAATTCAGGATAGAAATCAGAAAGCCTGTCATCGATATTTTTAATGATGCCTTCCTCCAGTGCTTTCCCCAGAAGCATTACCGTAACAGCTTTTGCCATTGAAAAAGAATTGGTCTGTGAAAGCTGGTTGTAGCCGTCCCAATACTGCTCATGAAGGATTTTTCCGTTTTTTATAACCACAAAAGCTGCGGTTTTGGAATGTTTCAGATTTTCAAGTACATGTTCAGGCAGTTCTTTCTTGTTGTAGTCAGGATCTTCCGTCCAGAGTTCCGGTTCCTCCGTAGCGATGAGGTTTCCCGGAAAAAGCTTTCCATCATCGATGTAGGCGCTGGATCTTCCTTTAAGATACGTTTTCGAAATTCCGCTGAATAAATAGTCGTATCCCAAAAGATAAACTGCGGCTACCCCTACGGCTGCTCCGCCTATTACATATTTTAATGCCTTCATATGATCATGAGTATCAGTCTCAAACAAATTTAAAATAATTTTGATAAGAAAAGGAGAAAGGAACGGTAAATAAACTATTTTTGCGATTATTGATGAAAAATATGACCAGAAAACTCATTGTATTCGTGTTTTTCATTTTTTCAGTGATGGGAGCCGCCCAGACCTATAAAATGATCGACACCGCAGACTATTTGCAGAGAAAAGAATTTTTAAAAAGTTTTGCCGGAAATAACGAAGTTTTTATAAAAAAATTAAGATCGCAGTATTCCGGGAAGACAGGTTCTGAACTGTCTAAAATCTATAAGGAATTCGGAACCGATTTTGAAAAGCAGGTGAAAAACAAAGATTTTATTTTTAAATCTGAATTTGAAACGGAAATACAAACCCTGATCCAACGTCTGAGAAAGAATAATCCCAGAATTCCTCAGGATCTTAAAATTTTGGTAGCAAGAGATAATACACCGAATGCCTATTGCCTTGCGGACGGAACTTTTGTCATCAATATGGGACTGTACAACTGGCTGAATGGTGAAGACCAGATCGCTGCCGTGATTACCCATGAATTAGGTCATAAGATTGATGAACATTCCCTCAAAACTTTTTTAAATATTATCGAACAGAATCAGCTGGATAAAATAACCGTACAAAACCTGAAAGAAACGACGGAAAGTCGCAGTCAGACCCAGAATAAGAAAGCTTTTGATATCCTTAAAAACCGAGCGTATAAAAAAGGCGTGGAAAGAAGAAAGCAGGAAATGCAAGCAGATTCACTAGGCTATGTGATCTTTAAAAACAGTGATTTTAAAAAGAATGAATATGTAAACGCACTTCAACGACTGCAGGATTTTGACACCATTTCCCCGCGCCAGCTGAAGATAGAAACCTATAAGAAGCTTTTTGATCTTCCCAAACAGGCCTTCAATGAAAAATGGATGAAGAAGGAAGATTTCTCGCTGTACAATTATAATTTTTATAAAGAAAAACTGGATAAAGACTCGCTGGCCTCGCATCCGGAAATGTCCAGAAGGATTGAAAAATTAAAAAAAATATTTCCTGAACTTAAACCCTCGGTAGAGTCGGAAAAACCTTCTGAGACTTTTACAACTCTGAAGAAAATGGCCAGAATGGAGATCCTTCCCAATTATTTTCACTCCGAAGATTACGGACTGGGAATTTATGCCTCGATGCAGTTTCTGCAGGATGGGGAAGAGGAAAAATACTACAAAGGCTGGCTGGGTAAATGTTTCTCGAAAATATACGAAGCCCGGAAAAATTACAACCTGAACCGTTATCTGGACAGAATAGAACCCAAAAATCAAAGTGAAAGTTATCAGCAGTTCCTGAACTTTATGTGGAATTTGAGCCTTGATGACATCAAAAATATAGCGGACTTTTACCAGAGCAGCTACCAAATGAAAGAATCCTGATGCATCATCAGGATTCTTGTTTTTTTTAATAGTTCAGTTTTTCTAAACGGAGCTTATTGAATTTTTCTTTTTCGTTGTATTCACGGAGGAGAATGTATCCCTCTTTTCCTACGTAGGGCGTAACGGCGTAATTGTCTTTCTCAGAAATAGGAATGATTTCCTGCTTGAATTTGCCATCGATCACCGTATTGATGAAAAGATTCCATTTTTTCTGTCTGGTGACTTCATCTTTCTGATAATCGCGATAGAAGAATACCACATCTTTTCCACCATTGAGGTATTGCGAGAAAAGGTAATCACTGTTGACCCATTTCGATTTCTCTTTCTCAAAAACCTGGATATTTTTAATCTTGAAATCTTTATCCGTATACACATAAACGAGATCCGTCGTTTTAGGAGCATTGTACTGTCCGGCCGGTTTGTATTTTTCGGTAAGAATTCCTACACTTCCGTCATTCATAAAGTACATATCTTTGGTCTGAAGCATATAACCGCTTTCTACCATACCATTGGTATTGATTTTCGGAAGATAGGACGCGAAATCCGGCTTGAAATTGATTTGTTTTGTATCTACCGTAAAATCCGATTTGTTAACCATCAATCTGGCGTATCCGATATAATCATTCTTGGTGAAATTTCTTCCCAGAAGAACAATCTTGTCGTCAAACGTTTTATCATTATCAAGGCTGCTGTCATAGCCCACAGCGAAACTGTCGATGAGGTCTATTGTGGTATCGGAAAGTCCTGTAATCGGCTTATTGGAGGCTTCTTTTCCTGTTTTCATATCGATCACGACCATGCTGAAAGACTTTTTATCATCGTCCGCCTTTTTCATGATGCAGTACATGTATTTCTCGTCTCTGTCCAGAACGGATAAGGTAGAGAAAACCTTTTTAGTACCATCGGTATTGTATTTATAGCGCCAAAGCTCTTTTTTATTATCATCAAATTTAATGATGCTGTTGTTGTTCACATATTTTCCGAAGTCTTTGTATTCTACGGCAAAGTAGCCACCTTCTTTTACTTCTCCAACCGCGGAAACATAATTGTAGCCCTTTTCTTTTTTCTCTTCCCGGTTTTCCTTCCGCTGTGCTTTCCAGTTTTTAGGCTCGTTGATCTCTTTGAAAGTTCCGTCTTCAAGATAATCGTAATATACTTT
The DNA here is from genome assembly GCF_900128945.1 of Chryseobacterium sp. OV279. Classification (GTDB taxonomy): domain Bacteria; phylum Bacteroidota; class Bacteroidia; order Flavobacteriales; family Weeksellaceae; genus Chryseobacterium. The sequence continues at coordinate 449,721 of NZ_FQUD01000004.1, forward strand.
TCTTTTGATGGTATTGGTTTTCGGATCGATGACCATAGAAACCGGAGTGAAGATCTCTCTTGATTTTACCAGAGAATAATCCATCATGGAAGGTCTTAAGATGATTTGTCCCTTAAAGTCAACATATCCGCGGTAAGAGGCAGCTGTGATGTCGCCTTCAAATTCTTTATTGGCAACAGGATTAAGGTTTTTATCCAGAATTACATATTCGAATTTCTTGGTTCTGTCACCTGTTTTTCCGTAAGAATAAAGGGATACATAACCGTAAAGATTGTCTTTGTCATCGAAGAGGGCATTCATTCCCACATGATCACCGGCAGCCAGTGCAGTAAGGTCCTGAGTCTGGGAATAAGCCAGCATCTGAACAAGCCCGAATACCAGTAAACTTATTTTTTTCATAGTTATTATTTTGCCAAAAATAATAAATTAACGAATACGCCGGAGAAGTTTCATTTTCTTTATTCATATTCTAAATAAAGCAGAGGAAAAGGAAAGATTTTATCTGATGAAGAAAGTGTGTTGTACTGAGTTTTTCTGAAAATGAAAAACCTTACAGGTCTTAAAGATCTATAAGGTTTGTATTATTAATATCTCCTCTAAAGACTAGAAAGAATCAGCGTTATCTGCACAATCTGCGCGAAATTATTAAAAGCTGTAAATAAGCAATAAAAAAGCCCCAATTAATGGGGCTTTAGTCTATAGTTTAGAAAGTAAATTTCTGAAGTTTGTTTTCTCGTCGATGATTCTTCTTAATTCAGAAACAGGAACTCTTTCCTGCTGCATCGTATCTCTGTCTCTTATGGTCACTGTATGATCTGTAAGAGAGTCGTGGTCGATGGTGATACAGTAAGGCGTACCGATGGCATCCTGTCTTCTGTAACGTTTTCCGATGGCGTCTTTTTCTTCGTAGAATAAATTGAAATCATATTTCAGGTCGTTGAAGATCTTTTCAGCATATTCAGCAAGACCATCTTTTTTCATTAACGGAAGAATCGCTGCTTTGATTGGTGCCAATGCCGGTGGTAAAGATAAAACTGTTCTTTCCGAACCGTCTTCCAATACTTCGTCTTTAAGACAGTGTGAGAAGATAGAAAGGAATAGTCTGTCCAGACCTACAGAAGTTTCCACTACGTAAGGTACATAGTTTTCGTTTCTTTCCGGATCGAAGAACTGAAGTTTTCTTCCTGAGAATTCTTCATGCGCTTTTAAGTCGAAATCTGTTCTGGAGTGAATTCCTTCCAGTTCTTTGAAACCAAATGGGAAGTTAAATTCAATATCAGCCGCTGCATTCGCATAGTGAGCCAATTTCTCATGATCATGGAATCTGTAGTTGTCATCCCCTAAACCTAAAGCAAGGTGCCAGTTCAGACGTTTTGTTTTCCACTGTTCGTAGAATTCAAGTTCAGTTCCCGGAGCTACAAAAAACTGCATTTCCATTTGCTCAAATTCACGCATTCTGAAGATAAACTGTCTTGCAACAATTTCATTTCTGAACGCTTTACCGATTTGTGCAATACCGAAAGGAAGTCTGTGACGTGAAGTTTTCTGAACATTCAGGAAGTTAACGAAGATACCCTGAGCGGTTTCCGGTCTCAGATAAAGATCCATTGCGCTGTCTGCAGAAGCTCCAAGCTTCGTTCCGAACATCAGGTTAAACTGTCTTACTTCCGTCCAGTTTTTAGAACCAGTATCAGGATCAGCAATTTCAAGCTCTTCAATTAAAGCCTTTACATCAGCAAGGTCTTCATTTTCCAAAGATTTGGCTAATCTTGAAAGAATAGCTTCTCTTTTAGCACGGTATTCCAGAATTTTTGGATTCGTCGCAACAAACTGAGTTTTATCAAAAGAGTCACCGAATCTTTTCGCTGCCTTTTCAATTTCTTTATTCTCTTTATCTTCAATTTTCGCACAGTAGTCTTCTACCAGAACATCTGCTCTGAAACGTTTTTTAGAATCTTTATTGTCAATCAATGGATCGTTGAAAGCGTCTACGTGGCCTGATGCCTTCCATGTGGTAGGGTGCATAAGGATCGCGGAATCAATACCCACAATATTTTCGTTAAGCTGTACCATAGCTTTCCACCAATACTGTTTGATATTGTTTTTTAATTCGGCACCATTCTGTCCATAATCATAAACAGCGGATAAACCGTCATAGATCTCACTGGAAGGGAAAATAAAACCATATTCTTTAGCGTGAGAAATCACTTTCTTGAAAACATCTTCTTGCTTTGCCATAATTTTTTTTACGTCTGATGTGCAAAAATATGAATTTGGATTCCAAATTCATGAAATTCAATAAAAAAAGAGTGTATTAACAGAAAAAACAGGTATTCATCTGAGTTAAAGACTCTCTCAGATTAAACAGATTTTAGAAACTATAAGTAATCCCAACACTGTTTCCGCTAAGATCAAGTTTGTAAGATGTTGTCTTCGTTTCGTCTGTACCGCCAGCTTGGTTTTGTGTATTGATGGCCTTTTTCATGTTTTTTCCTGAGCTTATCGCAAAAGGAATTCCTACTCCGATGGCTCCAAGACCGATTCCTACCAATCCCCAGCCGCTTTTATCTTTTTTCTTGTAAGCAACACCATTTTGATACGTTGTTTTCGTTCTGAATACTTCTTTAGCCAATCCGAAACCTACCAAACCGCCGCCTATAGCTCCAAAGATCTGCGCAACAGTACCGTTGGTGTTGGCTTTTTTCATGTAGCCTAAAGCTTCAGGGTTGGTAAATACCTTTTTGTATTCCGAGAACTTGAATTTCTGATCTCCTTTGATAAAAAATTCACGGTTATTCTTCCCGAGTTTAACAGAATCTGAAACCTGAGCAGAGGTCGAAATAAAGAAAAAGGCCATGAATAAAGCCGAAAATAATAGTTTCATAGGGTAATTTTTCCGCGAAAATAGAAAAATAAAACTGATAACGGTAATACTTTGTACTATTTTCAGGAGCCGGGAACCTGCTTTCGCTACTCGCTTCTTTATTGGTTTAGGCGCGGCGGCTCCGCCGCCGCGCCTAAACCAATAAAGAGAGCTCAAACATGCCGCTCAATCAGGGCTAAATCGCCCAAAAATTTCTACTTTTGTCCCATGTTAGAAATTCTTTATCGCGACGAGCATCTTATCGCCATCAATAAACCAAGCGGATTACTGGTTCATAAATCATATTATGCAGGAGAGGCAGATACTTATGCCATTCAGGAATTGAGAGATCAGATTGGGCAGTATGTGTATCCTGTGCATCGTTTAGACCGGAAAACTTCGGGTGTTCTGTTGTTTACTTTAGATAAAGATTCTTTGAGAATAATGAGTGATCAGTTTGCAGCACGAACGGTGGAGAAGAAATATCTGGCCATTCTTCGGGGTTGGGCAAAAGAAGAAGAAACGATCGATTATGATTTGATTAACGAAGACGAAATCCAGCAGAATGCTATTACTTATTACCATCGTTTACAGACTTCGGAAATAGATCTGGCTTTTGGAAAACATCAGACTTCCCGCTACTGTTTGGTAGAAGCTATTCCGGAAACGGGCAGAATGCATCAGCTGAGAAAACATTTTAAACATATTTTGCACCCCATTTTGGGCTGCCGTCCTTACGGTTGCAACAAACAAAATAAACTGTGGCTGGAAACTTTCGATATGAGTAAACTGATGCTTCATGCCCATCAATTGGTGTTTAATCATCCCATTACCAATGAAAGAATTACGGTGAATGCTACGGTAAACGAAGAGTTCAAAAGAGTAGGAGGTATTTTGAAGCTGGATTTAAGCTCGTATTCTTAATTTAAGGAATAAATGTCCAGTAAGGATAAAAGTAGTTTGATTTTACATATCATGCAGATGTCTGCGTTTTATAGATGATATTTATAATACATTTTTTCATAAAATATCATAGGTTAGCCGAAGGTTAATTTTAAATTGATTATTTTTGTAAAACTTTTTTTCAATGTACAAAAGTATCATCAGACCCATTCTCTTCAAATTCGATCCCGAGGAAGTTCATCATTTTACATTTTCAATGCTTAAAAATTTTGGATTTCTTGCCAAATTATTTTTTCCAAAACCTATTGAAGACAAACGTTTGGAAAGAGAAGTTTTCGGATTGAAATTTAAAAATCCTGTAGGATTGGCAGCCGGTTTCGATAAAAATGCTGTCCTGTTCAACGAGTTGGGAGATCTTGGTTTCGGATTTGTAGAAATCGGAACCGTAACACCAAAAGCTCAGGCAGGAAATCCTAAGAAAAGACTGTTCCGTCTTATTGAAGATGGCGGAATTATCAACAGAATGGGGTTCAACAATGATGGTCTTGAAGCAGCAATCGAAAAGCTGAAATCCAACAAAGGAAAAATAATCATCGGAGGAAACATTGGAAAAAACACCCATACAACCCCTGAAAATTACACCCAGGATTATCTGGACTGTTTTGAAGGACTTCATCCCCATGTAGATTATTTTGTACTAAATGTAAGCTGCCCGAATGTGGGAAGCCACGCCAAGCTGGAAGATGTAGACTATCTGCGCGAACTGATTACAGAAGTAAAGAAAATCAATCAGTCAAAATCGGTACAGAAACCCATACTACTTAAAATTGCCCCAGATCTTAATAACGCTCAGTTAGACGAAATTGTCGAACTGATTGCAGAGACAAAAATTGACGGCGTGATTGTTTCCAATACCTCTGTCAACCGCGAAGGTCTGAAAACCTCTCCTGAAGTTTTAGAACAGATAGGAAATGGCGGACTAAGTGGAAAACCGATCCGTGAAAGAAGTACAAAAATGATCAAATACCTTTCCGATAAAAGCAACAGAGCTTTCCCGATCATTGGAGTAGGAGGAATTCATTCGGCTAAAGATGCGATCGAGAAACTGGATGCAGGAGCAAGTCTGATACAGCTTTACACCGGATTTATCTATGAAGGCCCGGAACTGATCAATGAGATCAACAAAGAAATTTTAACGAGAGCCAGCAGGCTTCCAAGATAATATGGTTAGGAAGTTTGAAGCGCGAAGAGGGAAGTTATTGCAGTCCAGGGTAGAACCGAAACGTAGTTTAATTTTTTAACTACTTCAACTAATTTTACGGTAATTATTTAAAATTAGTGACTAATAGTAACTTCCAGCCTCCTTCTTCCAGCTTCCAATCTCATATTATTTAGATTTGATTATAGAGGCATTTTTTATATCTACCATAAGACTGTATGCTGCTGTAGATGAGGATTTTTTAATTTTATACTTTAAAATTTTCCGGTCCTGGGATTTTGTTTCTGTGGTGTCATAAATGTTTTCCAAACAGCTTTCAGTCAGGAATTCTTCATAGTTTTTATAATTCCAGTCTTTGGTGAAGTACAGAATTCTGTAGCCTTTTTCCCCTTCGCTGGCCCCGCATTTTCCACATGCATTGAAATTGGAAGAATGCTCAAAGTATAATAAGATACGATTCCCGTTGTCTCCCGAGGCGTAAGAAATCAATTGGTTTCCTCCATGTTTATTAATGAAATCAAACGTATTGATCTTTTTGTTGTTGGGTAACGTCAGGTAATTGTTATAACGGTAAATCATATCATTTCCGGTAAACAGTTTGGCCGGTTGCGTTTTTTTATCCATATAAAAGTTCCCGGTGATAGAATTTTCTTTAGGATTATCTGTCGTAAAAGTAATAGACTCTTTGGGATTCATAGCCTCCGCAATTTCTGCAGTTTTTTCCACTTTCTGCGGCGAAGTGATCTGATCTTTCAACAGTTTGGAATTCTGCTTTTGTTTGTTTCCGAAATGATATAAAGACAGTTTCCCATAATCATAAATACCCGTCAGAGGGATCTTTTTCTGATATTTATCGTAATAATACCAGCCGTCTACAAAATACTGATACAGGCTGCAATCTGCAATTCCTGCGAAATGAAGTTGCATGGTAACGGGAACTCCCGCAATTTCGCCTTTGAAAATCTGTGAGGAATCTGTTACGGCCTTGAGTTCAACTTTCTGGCAGAAACAGAGGACAAAAAGAGGGAGGAATAATGTAATAAAAAGTTTTTTCATGGTTGGTTGGTGAATAGTTTTTTAAATGAAGAAGTTGGCAATGGTGTAGATGATCAGTCCTACCAATCCGCCGACGAGTGTTCCGTTGACCCGGATAAACTGCAGGTCTTTTCCTACTTCCAGCTCCAGCTTTTCGCTTAGTTCTTTTCCCTGCCAGTTTCCAACGGTAGAGCTGATGAGGTTTCCGAACTGATGGGTATTTTTAAGGATGTATTTGTAAGCAGTCACTCTTACCCAATGATCAATTTTATTCTGAAGATTTTCGTCCGTTTTTAAATTTTGGGAAAATTCATTCAGGTTTTTAGTGAGATAGCCTTTTAATGAAGACTGGTCGTCCTGAAGTTCTTTCATTAATGTTTTTTTAATGGAAATCCAGATGTCACTGGAGTATTCATCTAACTTATCGCTTTTCAGAAGACCGTTTTTGATGGTTTTAAATTCATCATCCCATTTCGGATCTTCCTTCAGATCGGTAGAGAATTCATGGATTTTTTGAGTGATCAGATTGCGGATTTCATGTTCCGGATCTTCTTCTATTTCTTTGAAAAAATCAGCAAGTCCACTCGCAATTTTATCAGCGATTTTATTGTCAACAAAAGAAGGAATGAATGAATAGCTTCCCTTTTCAACACGCTCTTTGATCATTTCATCATTCTCGATAATATATTCTTTAATCTGTTTGGAAAGATTGGTGATGATTCTCTGATGATCATTTTTCTCCAGAATATAGGTGATCCCGTTTCCAACCACTTTATTCAGCTTAATATCATCCGTCATTTCAGACACTTTCTTGCTGATAAACTGGCTTACCGAAGTATCATCAAGCTTATTGAGAATGTCCAGAACAATATCCGAAAGATTCCTGATCAGGATGTCCTGGCTTTTTTCTTTAGCAAGCCATTCGCCGACAAAGTTTGAAATTTTAAGCTTCTGGATATAAGGGCGGATATTCTGTGGTGAAAGGAAATTGCTGACCACAAAGCTGCCGAGATTATCACCGAGCCTCTGCTTACTGTTTTCAATAAGATTCGTATGCGGAATCGGAAGACCCAGCGGATGCCGGAATAAAGCGGTCACCGCGAACCAGTCTGCCAGTGCCCCTACCATTGCTGCCTCGGAAAAAGCCCTTACATAACCTAACCAATGCGAAGGGTTTGACTTTTGAAGGAGCGTAGTGGCAATGAAAATAATGGCCATCAGGACAAATAATCCGGTGGCAAATGCTTTATATTTTCTCAGTTGTTTTCTTTTGGCTTCATCATTCATATTCTCAAATTTACTAAATTTGGTCATGAGATGAGTTTAATTGAAAGTAAAACTCATCATGAAATGTTTAACTTTCATTATATTATTAATCACTCTGCAGGCTTGTCCGCAGAAGTTTCAGCCTTTTAAAACTGTTCCTATGGAAAATAAAGAAGCAAAAAACAATCCATACTACTCCAGAACCGATACTGCAAAACTGGATATTCCCAACGAAGAATGGAAAAAAATCCTTGCTCCCGACCTATATGCGATATCCAGAGAAGCTGCTACGGAAAGAGCTTTTACCGGAAAATACAATGAGTTTGATGAGATCGGGGACTATTATTGTGCCGTTTGCGGTAATCATCTGTTCCGGTCCACTTCGAAATTCAGCAGCAGCTGCGGATGGCCAAGCTTTTTTGAAGCCGATAAAGAAGGCGTGTATTACAAAAGAGATAGAGCCTATGGAATGGAAAGGGTAGAAGTGCTCTGCAAACGATGTGATTCCCATCTGGGACATGTTTTCGATGATGGTCCGAAACCTACGGGACTGCGGTATTGCATGAATTCTGTCAGCCTGGAATTTGTTGGAGATTCAGAGAAATAAGCCCTTTTAATTCACGAAATCAGGAAGTTAAAGTTTCTTAAATTCAGTTAAACTTTCCGCGTTTATAACAGGCTGGTAATTATGTTTTTATAATTTTGCCTCACTAATTTGGAATTTAATATTATTGAATGAAAGGAATTTATAGTGTATTAGGCCTTGTTTATATGGTCACGACTTCATTCTATCTTTCGCCGGGAAAGGCAGCAAAGACTGGGAATGTGAATACAGCAAAAATTGAAAAAGTAGCTGACACGAAATCTGAGAAGACTGACGCTAAAGCATCTTCATCAGAAGAATTGTACAAATCAATTCCATTTGATCCTGAGCATGAATTGAATTATGAAGTATTCTCAAAAGCATTAACAGGATTTGAAAATTTAAAAAAAGCAGGATTGCTGAATCAGGACTCGCATTTATTGACTATCTGCGATTTTTCTATGTCTTCGAATACAAAAAGACTTTGGGTCATTGATACCAACGAGAAAAAGGTACTGTTCAATTCACTGGTAGCACACGGAAAAAATACAGGCGAAGAATTTGCTGCGAATTTTTCTAACACGGAAAGTTCGCTGCAGAGCAGTTTGGGATTTTATATCACGGATGCCACTTATCAGGGAGACAACGGATATTCTTTGAAACTGCTGGGAATGGATAAAGGATTTAATGATGCAGCCTACAGAAGAGCGATCGTCATGCACGGGGCAGAATATGTAAGCGATGAATTTGCATCAATGCACAAAAGAATCGGAAGAAGCTGGGGATGTCCTGCCGTACCGAAAGCATTGACACAGCCTATCATTAATACCATAAAAGGGCGTAACTGCCTTTTCATCTATTATCCCGATCAGAAATACCTTTCTTCTTCGGAATGGCTGAAATCTTAATTGAGAGTAATAACCGTATAAAAATAGTATAATTTGAAAAGCACAAGCGATTCTGTACCTGCCATAAGGTTACTTAATAATCCCGATGGGACAAGTACTTTCGAAATAGGGAAAATTCCTACTTTGAAGCAGATGAACACAAAAGCTTTTTGGATAAGTACTGCTACTGAAGAATGGGAAAAAGAGGTGCATACTGCCCCAAGAAAGCAATATGTAGTAACGTTGAAAGGAAAAATTCGGTTTAAGGTAAGTAATGGTTCCACATTTCATATCGAACCTGGAATTATCCTTCTGGCAGAAGATGTAGAGGGCGAGGGGCACAGTTGGGAAATAGAAGAAGGAGAACAATGGGAACGGTTATATATTCCAATGGCAGACAATGCGGATGATTTTTTTATACAGGATTCTGAGTAAGAATCTGCCATCTAAAGTAAGAAAGGTAAAAGCAAAAAGCAGTCAGTTTTGACTGCTTTTTGTTATTTATTGAGTTTCTATCTTGATGATTTTCTTTCCGTTTTCTCCCAGATAATGAGCAAGTAATTTATCGAATACTTTGTAGCCGTTATCTGAATTGGTGAAAATCAGAAGTCCCTGTTTGGTTTTCGGAAGAATGATCGTAATGCAAAATGTTCCGGAGTCAGAACCACCATGTGACAATGCATATTCTCCATTACCCAGATCGTAAATAACAAAGCCTAATCCATAGTATTTGTTTTTCCTGGTTTGAACCTGTCTTTTCATCATCTGCTTATAAAGATCATTGTTAAGATGTCCTCCGTTAAGAATGTCAGCGAGAAAGTTTCCATAATCTTCTACTGTTGTATGCAGATCATCAGCCGCATTTGCCAATTTATTTTCCTCTGTTTTATACGGTTTTCCATTTTTGTCATAGCCTTTGGCAAATCTGTTTTTATCTGTGTTTTCATCCCAAATATAATTGGTATCATTCATTTTTAGACGTTGAAATATCAATTCTCTTGCTAATTGTTGCAGTGGTTTTTTGAATTTGTTTTCAATGGCTTTTCTCAAATACTCAAAACCTTCTCCTGAATATTGAAATTTTGTTCCCGGGTCAAAATCAAAACTTAATTTTTTGTTTTCTTTCATGTATCTCCAGTTGGGAAAGCCTGTTTGATGACTTAATATTATTCTTGTCGTCAACTGTTTATTCCTTGGATCATTGGCTATATCCGGATCGGTCCAATATGTATAAACCGGTTCATCAAGATCCCATTTTCCCATATTCACCAGATGTAATGCTACCATTGCGGTAATTGGTTTGGTAAGTGATGCTACATTGAAAATCGTATTGTAAGGTGCTGAAATATCGTCTTTAATTTTTCCGAATACTTTAATCTGTTTTAATGTGCCGCCTTCTATAATGCCAAGCCCAAGAATGGGAACTTTAAGTTCGTGGAGCCAGTTTTCAATTTCTTTATCACGATCAAAAATTGAATCTGTAATGTAATGGCTGCTTACTTTTTCTGCCTGAGCATTGGTATTCGTGGAAAACAGAAGGAGAAATAACAGGGTAAAATAAAAGAGTTTTGTCATTGTCTTATTTTTTTTTGACAAAGATTAGGTTTCTTATTTTTAGTACAAAAAATAGAACCTGACAAAAACCCGACAATCATCCGACAAGGTTATATGAGGCTGAAATTAAGTTTGTAAAGAAGTTCTTTGTTTCTGTCTATTTCAGCAGAATTTCTAAGGATAATAAAAATATTGGACAGGAAAATCAAGATGATCATGATAATCGTAAGTGCAGGTCCGGGTTTTAAGAAGATACCGAATAGAAATGTGACAGGTGCAAATATGGTCCAAATGATCTGAACAGAAATTATTTGCTTTACTAAGCCATTTTTCTGTTTTAGTTTAAACATCAGAAAAAGAGGAACCAAAATATTTAATGGCGGTAGCAACATACAAGGGATAGAAGAAAGATTGATCACTTTTATTAAAGAATAATTCGCAGGAATTTGATCTTCTTTAATTTCAAGATCTTTTGTCTCGATTTCTATGTTTTGAAACTCGCTTTCTGTTGTTTCTAAAGCTTTAGCCAAAACCCGAAGCGTATGACCTTTTGGTTGAGTTCCTGCTTCTATCCGTTGTATTGTCCTGACAGAAATACCAGAGCTCTCGGCCAACTCTTCCTGAGTCAGATTTTTTCTCTCTCTTATTTCTTTCAATTTGGACATGTTACTGTATGTATAGTACGAAATTAATTAAATTTCTTGAAAACCAAAGTCGCATTGTGTCCCCCGAATCCAAAGGCATTGCTTAGCGCGAAGTTGATATTCTTCTCTTTAGCTTCTCCAAAAACGATATTTACATCCTTAGGAATGCTTTCGTCAATATTGTGAAGATTGATCGTAGGTGGAATAATTCCCTTTTCTACAGCTTTAATAGAAAGAATAGCCTCCGCAGCACCTGCCGCACCCAATAAGTGTCCGGTCATGGATTTTGTAGCACTGATATCAAGCTTTTTGTTTCCTCCGAATAATTTGCTGATCGCTTTTAATTCTACCAGGTCTCCAAGCGGAGTAGAGGTAGCATGAGGATTAAGATAATCAAGATCTTCTAAATTGGCTCCCGCTTCTTTCATAGCCAGCTGCATCGCTTTAATCGCGCTCACTCCATCCGGATGAGGTGCCGTCATGTGATAAGCATCTGCGGTCATAGCAGCACCTGCCAGTTCAGCGTAAATTTTAGCGCCTCTTGCTTTGGCGTGCTCATATTCTTCAAGAACCAGAGCTCCGGCACCTTCACCCATGACAAAACCGTCTCTGTCTGTGTCATAAGGACGGCTTGCGGTGGCAAAATCATCATTTCTGGTAGACATAGCTTTCATAATGGAGAAACCTCCTACAGAAGCCGGTGTCACAGCAGCTTCAGAGCCACCACTGATGATTACTTTGGCTTTTCCAAGACGGATATAGTTGAAAGCATCCATTAATGCTGTATTTCCCGTTGCACAGGCTGAAATAGTGGTATAGTTGATTCCCTGAAGACCAAACTTCATAGAAATCATTCCCGAAGCCATATTGGCGATGAACTTAGGAACAAAGAAAGGATTAAATCTTGGTGTCCCGTCGCCTTCTGAAAAATTCATAACCTCGGTTTCAAAGGTGATCATACCTCCCTGTCCGGTTCCCCAGATCACTCCGGTATCAAACGGATCCATTTTTTCCAGTTCCAGTCCGGAATCCTGAATAGCTTCTGTGGAAGCATACATCGCATATTGTGAAAACAGGTCGCTTCTTTTTATTTCGTTGTGGGTCAGGTGAACTTTCGGGTCAAAGTTTTTCACTTCACAGGCGAAGTGTACCTTAAATTTTTCTGAATCAAAATGGGTAATTAAACCTGCTCCGCTCACCCCGTTAATACTGTTTTGCCAAAAATCTTCGACATTGTTCCCCAAAGGCGTCACAGCGCCCAGTCCTGTAATGACAACTCTTTTCATATCTAGTTATTAATTTTGAATAGATTAGAGGTTCCCCTGGCAATCAGTCTTGTTTTGTCTGCGTTCCATATCTCGCATTGCGCATTGACAAACTGCCGGCCTCTTTTTATAATTTTCGTTTCGGCTACAATATTATCATTTTCTTTTGCAGTTGAAAAATAATCGATCACATTATTGATGGTTGTTATGAAAGAATTTTCGTTCAGAGAGAACATCGTGGCTCCAATGATGTCGTCAACGATGGCTGCCGTTACTCCGCCATGGAGATTTCCGATCGGGTTAAGCCATTCCGGTCTTACCGTATATTGGAACTCGAGATGTCCTTCTTCTACAGAAAGTACAATAGGATTGAGCCATTTCATAAACGGTGAGGGTGACTGGTCAAACTCCTTTCCGATGAATTGCTGCAGCTGTGCTAATCTGTCCATATTTTTTGTTTTATTTTTCTAAAATCATAGTGACACCCTGTCCGCGTGCTGCGCAGATAGAGATAAATCCTTTTCCGCTGCCTTTTTCGTGGAGCAGTTTGGCCAGAGTACCGATAATTCTTCCACCTGTAGCCGCAAAGGGATGCGCTACGGCAAGGCTTCCGCCTTTTACATTCAGTTTGCTTCTGTCAATTTTCCCCAATGCTTTTTCCAGACCGAATTTTTTAGCAAGATCATCGTTTTCCCAGATTTTAATCGTAGCAAGAACCTGAGCGGCAAATGCTTCATGAATTTCATAATAATCAAAATCTTCAAGACTCATTCCAGCCTTTCTAAGCATTCTGTCAGCTGCAAAAACGGGAGCCAGAAGCAGATTCTGCTTGTTTTCCACATATTCAATTCCTGCCACTTCTGAGAAAGTCACATACGCTAAAATAGGAAGGCCGTTGGCATTTGCCCATTCTTCGCTGCCCATTAAAACGGCTGATGCACCATCTGTAAAAGGAGTTGAATTTCCGGCGGTCAATGTGCCGTTTTCTTTATCAAATGCCGGTTTCAGCTGGGAAAGTTTTTCAATGCTGGTATCTCTTCGGAGATTATTGTCTTTATCAAGGCCGAAAGCAGGAATAATCATATCATCGAAAAATCCTTCGTCGTAAGCTTTGGCCATATTCTGATGACTTTTTAAAGCCAATTCATCCTGTTCTTCACGGGAAATATTGTAATATTTGGCTGTGATTTCTGTATGTCCACCCATCACAAGACCGGTTTTAGGTTCCTGTCCTTTGTAGGGAATCGGCATCCAGTCTTTAAGTTTTGGGCTTAGAAGCTGTTTTAACTTTCCAAATGCTGATTTTTCTTTATTGGCTTTTAACAGGGCTTTTCTTAATCTCGGAGCAGATTCAAACGGGATGTTACTCATAGCTTCAACACCACAGGCAATACCGCTTTCTATCTGTCCCAGTGCAATTTTATTTCCAATATAAACGGCAGCCTCAATTCCTGTATCACAGGCTTGCTGAAGATCGCATGCAGGCGTTGCGGGATCCAGTGCCGTATTCATCACGGTTTCTCTGATGAGGTTGCTCTCGGAAATGTGTTTGATCACAGCTCCGCCGGCTACTTCACCCAGAAGTTTTCCCTGTAAATGGTATTTGTTGATCAGTCCGTTGAGTGCAGCTTCCAGAAGCTCCTGATTATCCAGGTCCGCATAGGCTGTATTGATTCTTGCGAAAGGAATTCTGCTGTATCCTACGATAGCCACTTTTTTTGTTTCCATATTGAAAAATTTATGAGGGAAGTATTTTTAATTCTTTGTCGATCATGAATAATATCCTGTCTAAAGCCATATGCAGATATTTTTCTTCTTCAGTCGTTTTGGCAAGCAGGATTCCGCCTTCTACCATCATGATGAATAACGATCCGTATTCGTCTGAATCTATGGTCTGATGGATCTCTCCGTTGTCCTGCCCGTCTTTAATGACGGATGCTATTTTTTTGATCCAACCTTCAAACGATTGGGTCACCTGTTTCTTCAGACTCGGAAAAGTATCATCAGCTTCTGTGGCTGCGTTCATCAAAGGGCATCCTCCGTTTTCAAAGACTGTTTTCCAGTTTTTTCGATAAAAATTAACAAATGCATTAAGTTTATCAATGGTCGTTGGAAATTCATCTCCTAAAGATCTGGCCATGTTTTTGGATAACAGGCTGGAATTGTATTTGTAAACTTCCAGTGCCACTTCGTCTTTGTTGCCGAAGTTTCCATAGATGCTTCCTTTGGTCAGACCTGTAGCTTCCGTGATGTCAGATAAAGACGTAGACGTGTAGCCTTTGGTATTGAACAAAGACGCTGTTTTCTCAATGATAAACTGTTTGGTCTTTTCTGCTTTTGACATTTAAGTGTTTAATTTCAATGCAAATATACAAAAATATACCGATTGGTATATTTTATTTTGTCACTGTTTTTTTTACCACAAAAGGCACAAAAGTTTTTGACAGCTTAAATTGATATAAAGTTTAAATTGATAATGTGGAGAAAGATCACATCAGTTTTTTGAAAAATCAGAGATTTTCTGTGAAGAATTAAACCATTAAGATTTTTTAATCAGATAAGACTAATTAAGAAAATCCTAATGGTTTAAATAGAGAAATTTGAATATTATTAAGCTAAAGTAGCATTCAAAGTAATTTCAAAGTTGAAAGCTGCACTCACCGGGCATCCTTCCTCAGCGATTTTAGCGAATTTCTGGAATTCTTCTTCTGAAATTCCTGGAACTTTTGCCGTTAAAGTCAGTTCAGATTTTGTAATTTTTCCTACACTAGGATCAAGAGTGATGACGGAAGTTGTTTTTAATTCTTCAGGAGTAAAACCAGCCTGAGAAAGTTCAGCACTCAGTTTCATCGTGAAGCATCCTGCATGCGCTGCAGCAAGAAGTTCTTCAGGATTAGTTCCCACTCCGTCTGCGAAACGGCTGTTGAAAGAATACTGGGTTTCGTTTAAAGTCGTACTTTGAGTAGTTAAATGTCCTTTACCTTCTTTGATGTTACCGTTCCAAACGGCTGTTGCGTTACGTCTCATAATGTTTGCTTTTTATTGTTTTTAATATATTGATTTTGATGATACAAAGATAGAGTGGCCGGAAGTCGGATTCAATAGATAAAAAGACTTAAATATTGTACTTTTTTCCCGACGGGTAGTTTTTCTTGAAATTGGCGGGTGTGCTTCCCGTTTTGTTGGTAAAAAGCCGGTTGAAATAAGCCGGATCCTCATAACCAAGATCATACGCGATTTCTTTCACGGGTTTATCAGTGTAGAAAAGAAGTCTTTTCGCTTCCAGTAAAATTCTGTTGATGATCAACTGGTTGGGAGATTCTATATTCAGGCTTTTAAATTTATGCGTTAATGTTTTCGGAGCCATATGAAGGAGTTCCGCATAATCTGCAACATTATGTTTTTCCCTGAAATGAATTTCCAGATACCTGCTGAAATCTCTGAAGACATCCAGTTCAGTGCCCGGAATTTTCACCGTATCATTATTAAGATGCTGCTTTTTCCAGTTTCTGGTCGCACGGATGATGATCTGTTTTACATACGTGCGGATCATTTCCTCAGCAGAAGAATCTTTCCATTGAAGCTCATCTTTTATATGCTGGAATAAATTTTTAATGTCGGAAGTTTCCGAATCGGTAAGCTCCACGAAAGGAATTTCAAATACATTATGGAAAAGAAGCCCGTCACAGGCTACTTCTTTGTCATGAATCTGGATGCAGTAAAAATCACGGTTATAATACAGAAGCATAGATTCCTCCAGTCCTTTTTCTATTTTCAAATGTTGGCTGGTGAGAAAGAATAGAGTAGGTTTTGATACCTGATAATGATTAAAATCTACAGTGAGTTCATAGCCTTCCGGAATGAAAAGGATTTTGATATCATATCTGAATTGAGTTCCATTGATCTTCTCCAGATTGTTCTGAGAGAATAGTTCGAGCCCGAGTTTTTTGTAGTGATCTTCAAAAATAAGCTGCTGCTGCATACAATTACTT
The DNA here is from genome assembly GCF_900128945.1 of Chryseobacterium sp. OV279. Lineage (GTDB taxonomy): Bacteria > Bacteroidota > Bacteroidia > Flavobacteriales > Weeksellaceae > Chryseobacterium. The sequence continues at coordinate 465,932 of NZ_FQUD01000004.1, forward strand.
TAGCTTAAAGATACAAAAAAGAAGGTTTTGGCAGTATTAATAAATAGAAACCTGTTTTCTGATGACTGGATTTCATAAGGTTAACAGGGATTCTTTTATCCATTTCAGGGCTTATTTTCAGTTTTCGTTTCAGTTTTTTAATCAAAAACATAGAAAAAATAAAAATTATATATTAGTTGATTGGTTTTTTATCAATTTTGCAAAAACGTACTGTATTGAATTATAACTTTAATTTCTTCAAAGATTAGATGAGTAAGCTAGAAAATATTTTGAGAGAAATAACGCCATTATCTCCCGAGGACAGTTTTCTTGTGTTTGACCGGATAAAGGCATCTTTTGATTTCCCATATCATTATCACCCGGAAATAGAGATCAATTTTATCAGCAAAGGAAAGGGATACCGCCGGATGATCGGGGACCACACAGGAGAAATCGGTGACATCGAACTGGTGTTGGTCGGTCCGAATCTTCCGCACTGCTGGGCCAACCATAAGTGCAAAAACCGGAAAACCCATGAGATTACGGTGCAGTTCAATCAGGATTTTTTTAATCAGTCGATGATGGATAAAAATATTCTGAAACCCATCAGTAACCTGATGAAGGACTCGATCCGGGGCATTCTTTTTTCTCAGGAAACGGCGGAAAAGCTTAAAGACTCCTTTTTCAATTTATCCAAAATGAACAGTTTTGAGTCATTCATTGAGATCATGAAAATTCTGAATGAACTGGCCATTGCCGAAGATAAAACGCTTCTGTCCTCGTACAGCATAGAATCGGAAACCTTTGCAGATAATGACAAAATGAAAATTGTACACGATTTTGTGCATAAGAATTTTGAAAGTAAAATTACACTTCATGATGCAGCCTCTCTGATTAATATGAGCAGTGTTACTTTTAACAGATTCATCAAAAAAAGAACGGGTAAGACTTTTGTGAATTATCTGAACGAAATAAGGATCAGCTATGCCGCACGGTGGCTCATGGAGAAGAATTTGACCGTTTTTGAGACTGCTTTTGAAGCTGGTTTTAATAATATTGCCAATTTCAACAAAGTTTTTAAATCTATTAAAAAAACGACGCCTACTGAGTTTAAAGAGCTCTTTAAAGGCGTGAAGAAAATAGAGTAACACTTTTTAAATTAAGGAAATACATTGTTTATATACTCATAATCCGGATACTTTTATCCGGATTTTTTTATGAATATCAGATGCATTTTAATCAAAAAGTGTTAAAAAAGTGTCATATGAAGGACTGAAAGGCACTAAGTTGTAAAATGGTCTATTTTACTGCAAATCAGAGGGTAAATAGGATGTTTTAAAAACACCTGAATAAATAATATCGTTTTATGATAAAATAACATTATATCCAGCTGTTAACAAAATTTAGATTTGCTAATATGAATTAAATCTTAACAAAACTTTAATTATTTGATGAGTATAGAACAGAATGTTGCGGAAAAAAGAAGATAAATAATGTTTTATACAGTTACCAATATTTAAAGGGATGTCGTTGATTCTCAAATAAATCTTAATAAAACTAACCTTATGAGAAAAACTGTTATACCGGTTTTATTAGTTTTTTCTTTGTCTGCTTACGCACAGGAAACTAAAAAGGCAGATACCGCTAATACAACTAAAATAGAAGAGGTGGTGGTGACCTCTTTGGGGATTAAAAGGCAGGCTCGCTCCCTTACTTACTCCAGCCAGCAAATTGGTGGAGATGAACTGACGGAAGTGAAAACGCCCAATTTTTTAAACTCTATCAGTGGAAAAGTTTCCAACGTACAGATCAATAGAACTAATGGTGTAGGAAGTTCGGTGAGGGTTTTAATGAGAGGAAATAAATCCGCCAACAGCAGCCAGCCACTGTATGTAATAGATGGCATACCGATTATTAACGGGGTTGGAAAGTCCGCGGAAGCCAGCCAGTATTCTACAATGCCGGATGCAGGAGATGTTTTAAGCTCCATCAATCCGGATGATATTGAAAGCATGAACTTCTTAAAAGGGGCTTCTGCTTCAGCTCTTTATGGTTCTATGGGTGGTAATGGGGTTATACTGATTACCACTAAAAAAGGAAAATTGGGTAGAAGTTCTATAACTTACAATACCAGTCTGACGGTAGATCAGGCCTATAGTCTTCCCAAGCTGCAACATAGCTATCTTTCTTATGATCCTGCAGTTTCTGGTCAAACTCCTGGTGTTTCCAATGAAAGTTGGGGGGCAAAAGGTACTTCTAAGGATCACCTAAAGGATTTCCTGCAAAATGGAACGACATGGGTGAACAGCCTTTCTTTCCAGTCAGGAACTGAAAAATCAACGAATTATTTCTCTATAGGAAATACGACTAATAAAGGGATTATTCCTTCTTCTTATTTCGATCAATACAATGTTTCTTTCAGAAATTCCAGCAAATATCTGAATGATAAGTTAACGTTGGATGCTAATTTTATTGGCTCTTTACAAAACAGCATCAACAGACAGACTCCCGGTATTTCTTTTTCACCTCTAGTCAGTTTATATTGGTTACCGAGAGGAGTAGATTTTGATCAATACAATAATAGTAACTATTCTTATATAGATAAATCGAGATTATTACCTGCTCAGAATTGGTGGGCTATAGGACCAGACGGAAAATTCAACGGAAATCCTGCAACCCAAAACCCTTATTGGATATTAAACAGAGATAGAGTTACTGTTAATAACAAAAACACGTATACCGCTGTATCCCTGGCCTATCAGATCAATCCGTGGTTATCTGCAAGGGTAAGAGGGAACTATAGTTGGAATATTACGGATAGCCAAAGAGGGGTCTCAGCCTATTCAGATCCAAATCTTATTACGAGTAACGGAATTAATGGAAGACTTCTTCAAAACAAATACGAAAACTCTTCTACTTATGGTGATGTCTTATTAGTAGGGAGTCCAAAATTGAGCGAAGATATTTCATTAGATTTTACAGTTGGGGGAAGTATTAATACCTCACGAAATAGAGTAACTGAAATTGATAATGCTTATTTGGCGATTCCGAATTTGTTTACCACCAGTAATCTGCTGTGGAATGTAGACAGGAGCGTAGGAGATGGGTTTCACAATATAAGCTACAGTACAAAAAAACAAATACAGTCGGTTTTTGCAAGTGCATCTTTGGGTTATAAGAATATGGTTTATGTAGATATGACCTTTAGAAATGATTGGGATTCTACATTGGCTTTAACAGGAACTAACGGGTACGATTATGAATCTGTAGGGGTTAATGCTGTATTATCCTCCATCTTCAAACTGCCTGAAACCATTAATTTTTGGAAAATAAGAGGATCTTACGCTACCGTAGGATTAGGATTGCCTGCCAATTTAACAACTGCAACCAATCCATATGATACTGTTTACGGATATAACGTGGATGCTGGTCAGATTGTAAAACCTAAATACTCACTTGTGACAGATCCTGCTTTCAAGGAATTATTTGTAAAGCCGGAACTCAATAAAACTTTTGAAGCGGGTACTGAATTAAGATTGTTTAAAAACCGTTTAAGTTTTGACATCACGTATTACAATTCAAATGCTAGCAACCAGCTTTTGGCACTTGATATTTCTTCTAACTTAGGAGGTTTACCATCAGGTTCCTATTATGTAAATGCCGGGAAAATACAAAATACAGGTTTTGAATCTTCTCTGTCCTATAAAATATTTGATTCAGAAAAATTCGGCTGGACGGCTAATTTAAATGGGTCTACCAACAAAAATAAAATTGTAGAATTATTTCCATCCAGCATAAGTGTTCCGGAAAATCAACTTCTTGCACTTACAGGTGGTGGCGCTTATACGAAACTTAAATTGGGCGGATCATTCGGAGACATATACGGTATTAAATTTCTAAGAGATGACCAGGGGAGAATTTTAGTTGATGCTGATGGAAAACCTATGGCAGATAAAAACCTAGGGTATTTAGGTAATCCGAATCCTAAATTTATGTTAGGGTTTGGTAACTCTTTTAACATTGGAAAATTGGGAATTTCTTTTCTGGTTGATGGGAAATTTGGTGGAAAAGTTCTGTCTCTTACAGAAAAAGCGAATGATCTGCTTGGGGTAAGTCAGAACAGTGCTTCTGCCAGAGATGCAGGCGGAGTAGCTATCCCGAACGCGGTATATGCACCGGGAACTCCGAATGCAGGAGCTGCATACACAGGGCTAACCGATGCTAAGGCTTATTACAAAACTGTAGGAGCGAACCAGGAAGGAGCAGGAATTGATGAAGCCTATATGTACAGTGCAACAACGGTAAGACTGCGCCAGGCATCTATATCATATACTTTTGATATTAAATCCAGTTACCTGAGAAATGCAACTGTAAGTATAGTGGGAACAAATCTATTTTTCTTTTATAAAAAAGCACCGTTTGATCCTGAACAGGTTTCAGGAAACACACCTGGTGGTGTAGGAGTGGATTCTTTTGGTATACCAATTACCAGATCTATAGGATTATCATTAAAAGCTAACTTCTAAATATACAATACTGAAATGAAAATAATTAATATTAAAACTTATATACTTGGAGTAGCCGTGTTTTTTTCCGCCTCCAGTTGTATCGGAGACTTTGAAGACTTTAATCAGCAAAAAGTGGGAGGTCCGGAAAATTTTTATGCAGATTATACAGCCATTGTAGATCCTATGAAAGCCATACAAAGAGGTTTTCAGGCAGATTATCAGCTAGCGACCAACCTCAATGCAGATATGTATAGTGGAATGTTCAGTACAGCATCACAATTTAATGGGGGAACAAATAATCTTACTTATTTAATGATGGATGGCTGGAACAATAGAATCATTGCAAGACAGAGGGATGTTTTTAATAATTCTATTGTCATTGATAATGCTGCAAAATTCAACTATGCCGGGATAGATTTCACAGCAACTTTTGCGATGAAAAAAGTATTAAAAATTCTTACAGCATCAAGAGTTTCAGATCGTCACGGACCCGTAGTATACAGCAAATATGACACGCCTAATGCAAACGGTATTACAGATTTCGATTCTCAGCAGGACGCTTACAACAATTTTATTCATGATCTTACCGTTGCCATTGCTGATTTGCAAAAAGTACAAAATACTTCAGCAACACAGAACGTAGAAGATAAGAGTGTTGTGAAAAAATCAGACTTGATTTATGGTGGAGATATAGCCAAATGGGCAAAATTGGCCAACTCTCTTAAACTGAGGTTTGCGTTGCGTATGAGTTATGCTGATCCCGCAAAATCAAAACAATATGCTGAAGAAGCGCTGGCATCATCCGCAGGATTGATATCTGATAATGCAGACAATGCATTGATCAGTGTTGGGCAGCACGAATTAAGTTTTATTATCTATTCGTGGGGTGACTGTTCTATAGGGGCACCCATCATGGCTTATATGAATGGTTTCAAGGATCCAAGACTTCCTGCGTATGCCAACCCGGCAACTGATAATGCGGTTAAAGGACAATACATAGGAATACGTCAAGGGATTAATTTAATAAATGGACAACCGACATACGGTGGTTATTCTCAACCCGCAGCAAGAGCTGCCAGCGGAGATTATTTTTCCGGTGTAAATGGAAAGTTCAAACTGTTTACGGCTGCTGAAACTTGGTTTCTAAAAGCTGAAGCAGCCTTGAGAGGTTATTCAGGGGCAGGCGATATACAAGCCAATTATCAGGCGGGTGTCAGCCAATCCTTTGGGGAATGGGGTAAAAGCTCTGACGTTGCTACTTATCTTGCCGATGGTGTTTCTACAGAAGCTCCTTATATTGACCCTAAAAATGCAGAAAATAATGTACTTGCCGGGGATTCACAATTAAGTACAATTACAATTGCCTGGAACAGTGGTGATTCTAACGAAAAGAAACTGGAAAGAATTATCACTCAAAAATGGCTGGCTCTTTATCCGGATGGTCCTGAAGCATGGACAGAACAGAGAAGAACAGGATATCCGGTTTTATTCAAAGTCAGAAAAAATGATAGTGGCGGATTAATCAATACAGATCAGATGATCAGAAGAGTTCCGTTCACCAATGATACCAAAAATTCAACTTTTAATTACGCACAGGCAGTTCAGCAATTAGGTGGTCCTGACAACGGAGGCACCAAGCTGTGGTGGGATAAAAAGTAATAATTTTAAGCAGATCAAAGATAAAGATAGAGAGGCCATCTCAAAAGTCAGATTTAATTTGGTTTTTTTCATTCCGGAAGGAGAAATTTCTTAAAACGTTTGTTTCAGAATTCTTCAATTTTAGTTTCGTTTCAATCCGGAATGCCACTTTTGAGAGGTCCTCTTTTCTTTACTATTTTAATTTGAATATGGGAAATAATAAGTCTGAAACTCGCTCAGTAAAGCCGATCTTCTGGATCTCCACATTATATTTTGCAATGGGAATACCCTTTGTGACCATTAATGCGGTTTCCGGAATTATGTATAAGGATATGGGTGTGTCAGATTCCAAAATTACATTCTGGACAGCGCTTATTATGTTTTCCTGGACCTTAAAACCTCTCTGGAGTCCTTTTCTGGAGATTTATAAGACTAAAAAGTTCTTTGTTGTTGCCACTCAGTTTGCTATAGGAATTCTGTTTGCTTTGGTCGCCTTAACGCTTCCTTTGCCGAATTTTTTCAAATACAGCATTGCTCTTTTTGCGGTGGTTGCATTTTGTGGCGCCACGCATGACATTGCTGCAGACGGGACCTATATCAATTTTTTAACGAACAAAGAACAGGCAAAATACATTGGCTGGCAGGGAGCTTTCTATAATCTGGCCAAAATCATAAGCAGCGGAGTTCTGGTTTATTTTGCCGGCGTTTTAGAAAAAACAAAAGGAGTGGTCAATGCCTGGATGATCATCATGGGGATTTATGGCCTTCTGTTTTTTTTGCTGGCTATTTATCATTACGCTGTTTTACCGAAAGAAAATAAACAGGAAAAAGAAACCAGAAAAGCTGGAAACGTTCGTAAAGAGCTGTTGGAAGTGATCATTTCTTTCTTCAAAAAGAAAAACATCATGTGGGCCGTCCTCTTCATTATCCTCTACCGTTTTGCGGAAGGATTTGCGATCAAAATTGCCCCTTTATTTTTCAAAGCTCCTAGAACTTCAGGCGGACTGGGATTGTCTACCTCAGAGATTGGACTTATTTATGGGACCTACGGTTCAGCGGCATTTATTTTAGGATCTGTACTGGCCGGTTATTTCATTGCCGCCAGAGGACTGAAAAGATCGTTGATATGGCTGTGTTCGGCCTTTAATATTCCATTTGTAGTCTATGCATTACTGGCTTATTTCCAGCCGACAGAACTGCTTCCGGTAGGAATTGCCGTGGTGGTGGAATATTTTGGTTACGGATTCGGTTTTGTAGGGCTGATGCTTTACATCATGCAGCAGATCGCACCGGGTGAACATAAAACGGCTCATTATGCTTTTGCAACCGGGATTATGAATCTTGGGGTAATGATTCCCGGAATGTTCAGCGGAATGATCAGTGACTGGATAGGATACAAAATGTTCTTTATCTGGGTACTCATCGCTACCATACCGGCTTTTGTCGTGACATTACTCGTTCCTTTCTCTTATCCTGATCAGCCGAAAGAACACTAAATCATTTATTAAACATATTAAATAAAAGTAAAAATACTTTATGACATTTCAACCAGCAAAGATCCCTTGGCAGGATCGTCCGGAAGACAGCCGGGATATCATGTGGCGTTACTCTGCAAATCCGATTATCAACAGATATGCAATACCTACGTCCAACAGCATTTTTAACAGTGCGGTGGTTCCTTTTGAAGATGGGTTCGCGGGAGTTTTCCGTTGCGATAATAAAGCCGTGCAGATGAATATTTTTGCAGGTTTCAGTAAGGATGGGATCAATTGGGAGATCAATCATGATCCTATTGATATGAAAGCCGGAAATACTGAAATGATAGAATCTGACTATAAATACGACCCCCGTGTTGCCTTTATAGAAGACCGCTACTGGATTACATGGTGTAACGGATATCATGGCCCGACTATCGGAATAGCCTATACTTTTGATTTTAAAGAATTCTTTCAGTGCGAAAATGCATTCCTTCCTTTCAACAGAAACGGAGTTCTTTTCCCTGAGAAAATAGACGGTAAATATGCCATGCTGAGCAGACCGAGTGATAACGGACATACACCTTTCGGAGATATCTACATCAGCTACAGCCCGGATATGAAATACTGGGGCGAGCACCGTTGCGTAATGAAAGTAGCACCTTTTGAAGACAGTGCGTGGCAGTGTACAAAGATAGGGGCAGGGCCTGTTCCGATTAAAACGGATGAAGGATGGCTGCTTTTTTATCATGGAGTAATCAATACCTGCAGAGGGTTCCGTTATTCTATGGGAGCATCGCTGCTGGACCTTGAAGATCCGTCGAAAGTACTGTACAGAACGAAACCTTATTTACTGGCTCCGGCAGAACTGTATGAACTTACGGGAGATATTCCCAATGTGGTGTTCCCGTGTGCTGCCCTTTCAGAAGGAGATAAGGTAACCGTATATTATGGAGCAGCGGATACCGTTGTGGCCATAGCGTTTGGATATATTTCTGAAATTATTGATTTTATGAAAAAGAATTCGCTGTAAGCTGATTCAAAATATAAAGAATATGCCGGTCAACTTTATTTTCCTGCTCGTTGAAATCATTGTTTCGGTTTTTATATTGTTAAATAAACTCCTATCTTGAGAAATTTTTAAGATTTCCCTATTATGATTATGAAAAAAGAACTGCTTATATTTTTATCAATGATCCTGTTTTCTCACGTTGGAAACGCCCAGCAACGGAAGGATGATGTCCTTTCATGGGTAGATCCTTTCATAGGAACAGGAGGGCACGGCCATACCTTTCCCGGAGCAACTACACCTTTTGGAATGATCCAGCTCAGCCCGGATCAGAATACCAAAAGTGGCGACTGGGACTGGTGTTCAGGGTATCATTACAGCAGTAAAACCATTATGGGATTCAGTCATAATCATCTCAGCGGAACAGGCTGGGCAGATCTTGGAGATATTTTAGTAATGCCAACCGTCGGGAAAATAAAGATGCTGCCGGGCTCGGAAGATAAACCGGAAAGTGGCTATCGTTCTACATTCAGTCACGAAAGAGAAACCGCTTCACCGGGATATTATTCCGTGATGTTGGACAGCTACGGAATTAAAGCCGAGCTGACTGCTTCTCCGAGAGTAGGTTTCCATAAATATACGTTCCCAAAGAGTGAGGAAGCCAATGTCATCATTGATCCTACTAATAAAATCTTCGGAAATATTTACCATACACTGGTAAGCATAGAAGGAAACAATAAGATCAAAGGATACTGCTACAGCAACGGTTGGGGCGGAAAACGTTTTGCTTATTTCGTAATGGAATTTTCAAAACCGTTTAAATCTTACGGAACTTATTCTGAAGGAAAATTAAAAGAGAACGAAAAAATTGCTCTTGCTAAAGATGCCAAAGCTTTCGTGAGATTTTCAACTGAAGAGAATGAAAGCATTGAAGTAAAAGTTTCCTTATCGCCCGTAAGTACGGAAGGTGCTCAGGAAAACTTTGATGCCGAAGCTAAGAATGTAAATTTTGCACAGGCTAAAGAAACAGCTCAGAATACATGGAGAGATCTTATCAACAGATTCCAGGTGACCGGCGGTACGGATGATCAAAGAAAAATCTTCTATACCGGAGTGTATCATACATTCATTGCACCTAATCTGTATATGGATACCAATGGAGATTATGTCGCTGCTCAGGAAAACATGAACACCAAATGGTTTACCAACTACAGTACATATTCCTACTGGGATGGTTTCAGAGCAACTCACCCTTTGCTGACCATTATGGATCAGAAACATACAAAAGAATTCGCCAACTCTCTGATCAGCAGATACACAGACCGTAAAGATCATATGCCTATCTGGGAATTGTGTGGATACGATAACTTCTGTATGCTCGGTTACCACAGTGTGTCGGTGATCTGGGACGCGATTTCCAAAGGCGTGCCGGGAATTGATAATGAGAAAGCATTTGCAGCGATGAAAGATGCTTCTTTAACAGACAAAATGAGCAGCAGCGATGGCGGAGGAGGCCTTAATGATTATATTAAATTAGGCTACACCCCATCAGAAAACGGAGCTTCAGTTTCTGCAACGCTGGAATATGCGTATGACGACTGGTGCATTCAGCAGCTTGCTGAAAAATTAGGTAAAAAAGACGAAGCAGAAGTGTATAAAAAACGTTCCATGAGCTTCCTTAATACGTTTAACAAAGAAAATAAACATTTCTGGCCAAGACAGAAAAACGGAGAATTCCTGGCTGATTTTACGCTCAACGACTGGAAAAAACTTCAGCCGCACTGGGTGTCCGGAAATATATGGGCTTACGATTTCTTCGTTCCTCATCAGATCGATGAAATGATGAATTTATACGGAGGAAAAAAAGGATTTGAAGAAAAACTGGATAAAACCTTTACCGAAGAACTTAAAATGATCGGTGAGCAGCATGTAGATATTTCAGGATTCATCGGTTCTCTGGGATTCGGTGACGAGCCGGGACATCATGTTCCTTACCTGTACAACTACGCAGGAGCTCCTTACAAAACCCAGAAAATGATCAAATTCATTCGCGATAACATGTACGCAGCAAAACCAGACGGTATTGTCAATAATGAAGACTGCGGTCAGATGTCTGCATGGTATATTTTCTCTTCATTAGGATTCTATCCGGTGACTCCCGGAAAACCTGTATACGCCATTGGTGCACCACAGTTTCCGAAAGTAGCCTTAAAACTGGAAAATGGAAAAACCTTCACAGTCATTGCAGAGAAGATCTCGGATAAAAATATCTACGTTCAGAAAATGTTCCTGAACGGAAAAGAATTCAAAAGCTGGGAAATCAATCACAGCGATATTATGAATGGTGGCGAACTGAAATTTGTGATGGGAAGTAAGCCTGTAAAATAGATCAAAAAAATAACGAAATATAAAAGTATAATGGAAAGGAGAAAATTTATAAAGACAAGTGCACTGGCAGGAGCAGGATTGATGTTTACTCAAAATGTTTTCGCAAAAACGTTGAGCGTAGAAAATTTCCCTGTAGTCCGCGTTCCGAAAGATAAAAGACATTTTACGAGTGAAGCGGTAGAAAGTGCAATTGAAGCTTTTAAAAAGAAAGTGAAGAATAAAGAGCTGTCATGGCTTTTTGAAAACTGCTTTCCCAATACTTTAGATACCACCGTTTTTTATAAAGAAATTAATGGAACTCCGGACACTTATGTGATTACTGGAGATATTGATGCTATGTGGCTTCGCGACAGTTCTGCACAGGTTTTCCCATACCTGCAGTTCTCAAAGAAGGATGAAAAACTTCACAAGCTGATATCCGGAGTGATTCACAAACAAACCGAATTCATCCTGAAGGATCCTTATGCAAATGCTTTTTATAACGATAACAATAAAATAAGCAAATGGAAAGAATACGATCATACGGATATGAAACCCGGAACCCACGAAAGAAAATGGGAGATTGATTCACTGTGCTATCCAATCCGTCTGGCTTACCACTTCTGGAAAACTACCGGAGATACGACACCTTTTGATAACAATTGGCTGCAGGGAATTAAACTGACCTTACAGACTTTCATAGAGCAGCAGAGAAAAACAGGTTTGGGCCCTTACCAGTTTGAGCGTACGACGGCCTGGGCTACAGATGGAATTCCAATGGGAGGTTACGGTTATCCGACAAAACCTGTAGGATTGATCAATTCTATGTTCCGTCCGAGCGATGATGCTACCATCTATGCTTTCCTTATTCCTTCCAATTTATTTGCAGTCGTGAGTTTACGTCAGGCAGCAGAAATGGTTTCGCAGATCAAAAATGAAAAAGCACTGGCTCAGCAGCTGAACAGTCTGGCTGATGAGGTAGACGCGGCCATCAAGAAATACGGAATCTACAATCATCCTCAATATGGAAAGATTTATGCTTTCGAAACCAATGGATTCGGAAGTTATAATTTAATGGATGATGCCAATTGTCCAAGCCTTTTAGGCCTTCCTTATCTGGGTGCTGTAAAAGCCGATGATCCGGTTTATATAAATACCAGAAATTACGTTTGGTCAGAAGACAATCCTTTCTTTTTCAAAGGAAAACTGGCAGAAGGAATCGGTGGACCGCACATCGGTCTTGATATGATCTGGCCAATGAGCATCATTATGAAAGCCCTTACTACGAAAGACAGAAAGGAAATCAAATGGTGTATAGATACTTTACAGAAAACCCATGGAGGAACAGGCTTTATGCATGAGTCCTTCCATAAAGACAATGATAAAAAGTTCACCAGAGAATGGTTTGCATGGGCCAATACATTATTCGGAGAACTGTTATGGAAAACCTTTAACGAGAATCAGGATTTACTGACTTAGACTCGATATTTGCAGAAGGCGGCAGCATGCCCTTTATTCCCGTTTTTTTAGTTGCAGTGTTTTACAAAGAATTCATTGAGGGAAAACCTTATGAAATTCTCAGGCATTAACTGATCATTTTTCTTCTTTTTTGGAAGAGAATGAATAGATATAAATACATCAAAATAACTTAAAAAAAACATTATGAAAAAAGCCATTACTACTTTGATCCTCATGATCATCCATGCGATGCCTGTGCTCAGTGCACAGCAGCTTAATCCTACGGGAATATGCTATGTGGAGGTGAATAACAATAATATCCTGAATGCCGGAGCCTATAAGCTGCAGACTTCAGGGAATTATCTGTTTAATGTAGTGAATATTTTCGCTGCCAATATTAATTATGATGCTGTCCGCGGAAGAGCCTATCTGAGCAATAATAACAATGTAACCAAAGTGCTCACCAATGCCAGTACATATATAAAACCGCTTCAGGATAAAGGCATGAAAGTGGTTTTAACGATTCTTGGAAATCATCAGGGAGCAGGATTCTGTAATTTTCCAACCCGTGAGGCAGCGCGTGATTTTGCACAGCAGCTCGCTCATACGGTAAATACTTACGGTCTGGATGGAATCGATTTTGATGATGAATACTCAGATTACGGACAAAACGGAACAGGCCAGCCCAATGACAGCTCTTTTGTGATGCTGGTTCAGGAATTGAGAGCATTGCTTCCCGATAAAATCATTTCCTTTTATTATTATGGTCCTGCAGCCTCAAAACTTTCCTGGAACGGATTAAGAGTGGGCGACTTTATCAATTACAGCTGGAACGCCATGTACGGAACGTTTTCTGCACCCAATGTTCCTCCTCTTACGAAAGCACAGATTTCTCCTGCAGCAGTCTGGATGGGAAATACTTCCAATTCTACAACAACAAGTTTAGCCAGCCAAACCAAAACCGGTGGATACGGACTTTTCCTTTGGTATGACCTTCACGGAACCAATGAAACCGCACAGCTTTCTGCAGGAACACAAACTTTATACGGACAACAGACGGTTTTAAGCACTCCTTTGCAGTCATGGACGGCTGGAGCCAATTGTGATGCCCCAATCGGATTATTCACCAGCAACCTTACCGGAACAGGGGCAAAACTGAACTGGTCAGCGGTAGGAACCAATACCTATGATGTAGATTATAAATTAGCTTCAGCTACCACATGGACTAATGCAGCAACGGCAACGGCTGCTACATCCGTTACCATATCAGGATTGACAGCCAATTCAGAGTATGACTGGAGAATCAGAACGAACTGCAGCGTGAAAAGTACTTATATTTTTGCTCCGAGATTCAAAAGTGTAGGCGGGACAATTCCGTCAGGATCAAACTCTCTTTTATTGGATGGTACCAGTGAATCCGGCTCGGCAGGAAGTATGAATTTAAACGGTTCGGCATTATCTTTTGAAGGCTGGATCAAACCGTCGTCTTTCAAATCAGCAGCTCCTTACATTTCTTCTGTAATGGGAACAGAGGTGAGCGACAGCAATTCAGCATTTTTAAGACTTGGAGATGCAAGTCTTGCCAACAACAAGCTTCAGTTTGTGGTAAGTATCAATAATGTTCAGCAAAAACTGGCGTCAGTTACAGCATTAAATGCCAACACCTGGTATCACGTTGCTGCAACGTATGACGGTTCTGCTATGAAGATTTATATCAATGGCGTTCTTGATGCTACCAAATCCCAAACCGGAAATGTTGCTTCCAACGGAGCTTTCAATGTGGGATATTTATACAATACATCCAGGAATTTCAATGGTAAAGTAGATGAGGTCAGAGTTTGGAAAAGAGCATTAACTCAGACAGAAATCAGTCAGAATATGTGTAATGTAACACTGCCAGCTACATCTCTTGCTGCGTACTGGAAGTTTAATGAAGGGAGCGGTTCATCAGTTCAGGACAGTTCGGGAAACGGATTGGCATTAACGCTGACAGGTGTGGATGCTTCCAACTGGGCAACAGATATTCCATGTCCGGCAGGAAGTCAGAAGGCTTCGGCAAATGCTAAAAATCAAAAAACAACAGGTTCAGAACTAACGTCAGCTAAAAAACAGATCAGATTGTACCCAAATCCTGTGAGTGCATCGTCACCGCTTACGGTTTCTGTTCCTGAAGAATATAACAGAGGAAAATTATCGGTTTATAATTTTAATGGAGGTGTTGTGGAAACCAAAATACTGCAGGCCGGAGATCACGCGTATGATTTGTCGAAGCTTTCGATGGGGAATTATATCATTCAGTTCGAATCTCAGGATAGTAGCTTGAAACAGACAGAAAAATTAATTATAAAATAAAAAAACAGTCATTGGGCTTCGGCCCGATGATTTTATCTGCCATTAAAACTTATAGACTATGAAAAAAAAATCCATTCTTACTGCCCTGATCGCTCTGGTCATTCAAGCGGCATCCGGACTTCATGCACAGCAGCTCAATCCTTTGGGCGTATGCTATGTGGAAGTGAATAACAGCAATATGCTGAATGCAGGATCTTATACTTTACAGAACACGAACAGACAGCTTTTTGACGTTGCCATTATTTTTGCAGCCAACATCAACTATGATGTTTCAAAAAGCAGAGCTTATATTTCCAATAATAACAATGTAACCAAAGTATTGAATGACGTCAATACTTACGTAAGACCTTTACAGCAAAAAGGAATTAAAGTGTTACTCGATATCTTGGGAAACCATCAGGGAGCAGGTATTTCCAATTTCCCGAATCGTGAAGCGGCCCGTGATTTTGCACAACAGATTGCTCACACGGTCTACACTTACGGTTTAGACGGAGTAGATCTGGATGATGAATATGCAGGCTATGGAAATAACGGAACAGGACAGCCGAACAACAGTTCTTTTGTGATGCTTCTGCAAGAACTCAAATTAGCCATGCCGGATAAGCTGATCACTTTTTATTATATTGGTCCGGCGATATCAAGACAGAGTTACAATGGCGATGCAGCCGGAAATTATATCAATTATGCCTGGAATCCGTATTACGGGACGTATAGCGCTCCTTCAGTACCGCCACTTACCAATTCCAAACTATCAGCCGCGGCTACCTGGATTCAGAACAGCAATCCACAGTCAACGTCTCCTGCAACACTTACGACGCTTGCTACCAATACCATAAATGATGGGTACGGAGTATTTATGTGGTATGATCTTAATGCAGCGAACAATGCTAGCTACCTGAGTACGGGATCTAATATTCTGTACGGTGAAAATACTTTGCTTAGCGGCCAGTTGTATTCCTGGACTCAGGGTGATGCCTGCGATCCGCCTTTAGGACTTGAAGTAACGAATACTACAGGAACTTCAGCGAAATTAAACTGGACGGGTAATGCTTCCCAGACTTATAATATTGATTACAAACCAGCCAGTTCAACAACCTGGGTGAATGTGGCGACCAATTTGTCCGGAAATAATACCATCATCAACAATCTTACCCTGAATACTGAATATGACTGGAGAATACAGTCTAACTGTTCGGCAACTATAAAAAGTACTTATCTGTTTGCTCCCCGTTTTAATTCAGGAAGTACATGCGGAACGCCGTCAGGCATGAAGTCCGAAAGCTACCTGGGAACTACAACTAAATTATCCTGGGATGCCGTAGGAACTGCTACTTCTTACAATGTACAGTATAAAACATCTGCAGCAACGACCTGGACTGATGTCCCTAATGTTGCTACTAATTCTTACACACTGCCGGCTTTAACCGAAAATACAAGCTATGTCTGGAAAGTACAGGCTGTATGTGGAGGGACAACGACGAGCACATATTCAGGGGAATCAACGTTCAACAGTGGATTTGCTCCTGTACAGAGCCCTGGTGCAAGATCACTTTCGTTCAATGGAAGCACAAATTATCTGAATGCAGGACAGTTTAACCTTAGCGGAAATGCTGTGACCTTCGAAGGATGGGTGAAAGTAAATGCATTCAAACCCAATTTTCCTTATATCTCATCCGTAATGGGTATTGAAGTAGGGGACAGTAATTCTGCAATGCTGAGGTTTGGAGATGGAAATTTGGCGAGTAATAAACTGCAGTTCATATTAAGCTTTGGAACTTCTCAGATAAAATTGAATTCTGTGAGCACATTTAACACCAATACATGGTATCACATAGCCGCTACTTATGATGGTTCTGCGATGAAAATCTATGTTAATGGAGTTCTGGATGCGAGTGTTGCTGCAACAGGTAATTTCACCGCAAACGGTATTCTTTATCTGGCGAGAAACTATGAGAACGGCAGAACCCTTAATGGATTCTTAGACGAATTCAGAGTATGGAAAAGAGCATTAACTCCAACGGAACTTCTTGCCAACAACTGCGGTGTTCCGGCCAATTCACCGAATCTTGAAGCGAACTGGAGAATGAATGAAGGCAGCGGAAACGGAGCTTTGGATGCTACCGCAAACACGCACTTTGCAACGCTGACCAATATGACCAATACGAACTGGAGAACAGATGTAGCCTGTACTGCGCTGTCAACACAGGATATTTCTTCGGAAAAAAATAAGGTAGGTTATGTGTATCCAAACCCGGTTAAAAAAGGAAATGACATCCATTTTACCATCAAAGACAAATCTGCCAGTGAAATCACGTTATATGATATGGCAGGAAAATTAATAGTAAGTAAGAAAATTGATAAAAATGATATGGTAATCAGCAGCCAGAATTTATCTGCAGGAACCTATATCTATACCATACAGTCAAAAGACAGCAAGACACCATCTTCCGGAAAAGTGATTGTAGAATAAAAAAGTAATCCTCATTAGGCGTATAAAAAGTAAAAATAAATTAGGGGATTTTATGATGGGCAGACAGGGAGCCAACAGGCTTTCTTGTCTGTCTGTTTTAATAGAAAAAAGAGTATTGATAAGTAATATTCGGGATAAGAGAAAAGAATAAAGAATAAAGAGAAAAGGTGTCAGACATTAGATAGAAGTAAGAAAGTTGAGATGATAAGACTGAAAAAGAAGGGCGGGAATTATATTAACCATGTCAAGGTTCAAAACCTTGACATGGTTAATAACTACTCAGATTATTTAATAATATCGTTTTAGATCTTAGCACAACAGTCTGATATCTGACGTCTGAAATCTAGTATCTGACGAAAGAAAAAAAATATCATAAAAGAATGCAAAATATAGTAGGAATAGACATTGGCGGTTCGCATATTACCATGGCGCAGGTGGATCCGGAGAAGCGCGAAATCATCAGTTCTACATATGTGAGAGAACATGTGTATTCTTTCGGGGCGAAGGAAACTATTTTTTCTGCCTGGATCTCTGCCATTGAAAAAGTGACCCATGATTTGGTTAAAAGTGAACTTCTCATCGGTATAGCGATGCCCGGTCCTTTTGATTATGAAAACGGAATCTCGCTGATGCAGCAGGGAAAATTTATCGATATGTATCAGGTCAATATTAAACAGGAACTGATTGAAAGACTTGCCATTTCATCCGATCAGATTTATTTTGTGAATGATGCCGGAGCTTTTCTCGAAGGAGAGGTTTTCGGAGGCTGCGTACGGGATTACCGTAAAGTTTTTGGAGTTACTCTGGGAACAGGTTTGGGAACGGCTTTTTATAATGGAGAAGTAGCCTCAGATGAAGATTTGTGGGATTCACCTTTCAAAGATTCTATCTGTGAAGATTACCTTGCCACTCGCTGGTTCGTGAATCATTATAAAGCTTTAACCGGTGGAGAAATATCAGGTACGAAAGACCTGTTGGACCAGCCGGAAGACATCCAGAAGAAAATCTTTGATGACTATGCAGATTCTTTTGCAGACTTCATTGTACAGTATGTCAGAAACTACAGTCCTGAAGTTTTGGTCATAGGCGGAAATATTGCAAAAGTCTATCCCTATTTTAAGAAGAGGTTAAATCAGCATCTGGAAGAGCATAAAATCAAGCTTCCTATTAAAATTTCCGCTATTTTTGAAGATGCGGCCATTCTGGGTGCTGCAGGTTATGCTTTGAAGAAAAGCAACAGATAAATTAACAAAACGATATCATGAAGTCTTTATTTTCAACTTTTTTTATTGTACTCACTATCTTTGCACTGGGCCAGGGAATATCGCCTGCGGATTATGTCAACCCTTTAATGGGAACCCAATCCAAGCCATCGCTGTCCAATGGGAATACTTATCCTGCCATAGGACTTCCATGGGGAATGAACCTATGGACGCCACAAACCGGAAAAATGGGTGACGGATGGGCGTATACCTACGATGCAGACAAGATTAAAGGATTTAAGCAGACCCACCAGCCATCTCCATGGATGAATGATTACGGTGCTTTTGCCATCATGCCGGGAGTCGGTAAACTAAAATTTAAGGAGGAAGAACGGGCAAGCTGGTTCAGCCATAAAGCAGAGAATGCAAAACCTTACAGTTACAGCGTTTATCTGGCGGATATCAATGTAACGACAGAGCTTACCCCAACGGAAAGAGCTGCTTTCTTCAAATTTGATTTCCCTAAAACAGACAGTGCCTATGTGGTGATTGATGCTTTAAACAAAGGATCCTATATTAAAATTATTCCTAAAGAACGAAAAATCCTTGGGTACACCACAAAGTATTCCAGAGGGAAATACAGTAATTTCAAGAACTATTTTGTCATTCAGTTTGATAAAGATTTTGATTTAACGACGACCTGGAAAGACAGCGTTTTTGTGAAAAACCAGTTGGAAATTACAAGCGATCACGCAGGAGCAATTGTTGGATTTAAACTCAAAAATAAAGAAAGTGTTTATGCAAGAACAGCTTCTTCGTTCATCAGCTTCGAGCAGGCAGAACTCAATCTGAAAAGAGAAATCGCAGGCAGAAATTTTGAACAGGTAAAAGCAGATGCTAAAAATATCTGGAATAAAACTTTAGGCAGAATAGAAGTGAAAGGAGGAACAGATCAACAGATGAGAACATTTTATTCCTCTCTGTACAGAACATTGTTTTTTCCTCAGAAATTATACGAAATAGATGCAGACAACAAAGTAAAACACTGGAGCCCTTACAACGGAAAAATTCTCGATGGGAAAATGTTTGCAGGAACAGGTTTTTGGGATACTTTCAGAGCTTTGTATCCTTTCCTGAATCTGGTTTATCCAAGCATCAATGTAGAAATGCAGGAAGGTTTGGCCAATACATTCAAGGAAGGAGGATTTCTTCCGGAGTGGAGCAGTCCAGGATATTCTGACATTATGATCGGAAATAATTCAGCTTCTGTAGTAGCAGATGCCTACATCAAAGGACTTCGCGGATATGATGTGGAAACCCTTTGGCAGGCTGTAAAACATGGAGCCAATAACGAAGGACCGATAGATGCAGTAGGCCGTAGAGGAGTGGAATATTATAATACTTTAGGCTACGTTCCTTATGATGTGAAAATTAATGAAAATGCTGCCAGAACGCTGGAATACGCTTACGATGATTTCGCCATTTATCAGTTGGGAAAAGCATTAGGAAAACCTGCTTCAGAAATTGATATTTATAAAAAAAGAGCAGATAACTATAAAAATGTATTTGACCCGGAAACAGGTTTAATGCGTGGTAAAAATAAAGACGGAAAATTTCAGTCGCCATTCAATCCGTTTAAATGGGGCGATGCCTTTACAGAAGGAAACAGCTGGCATTATACCTGGTCGGTTTTCCAAGACATCAATGGTTTGTCTAAATTAATGGGTGGCAAAAAGAAATTTGAAGCCAAACTGGATGAGGTATTTTCCCTTCCGCCGGTTTTTGACGACAGTTATTATGGAAGCGTCATCCACGAAATCCGCGAAATGCAGATTATGAATATGGGACAATATGCTCACGGAAACCAGCCAATTCAGCATATGATCTATCTATACAACTACGCCGGAGCGCCGTACAAAACGCAGTACTGGACAAGACACGTGATGGATAAGCTTTATTATGCAACACCGGACGGATATTGTGGCGATGAAGATAACGGACAGACTTCCGCATGGTATGTATTCTCAGCCTTAGGATTTTATCCGGTAACACCGGCTACAGATCAGTATGTTTTGGGAGCGCCGCTTTTCAAAGAAGCAGTGATTCATCTGGAAAATGGTAAGAAAATTGAAATAAAAGCACCAGCCAACAGTGCTGAAAATCTATATGTTAAATCGTTAAACGTAAATCTTCGGTCTTATTCAAAAAACTGGCTCAGTCACAAAGAACTGATGAATGGAGCCGTACTGGAATTCCAAATGGACAGCAAGCCAAACAAGGAAAGAGGCTCGCAGGAAAAGGATTTTCCATACTCCATGTCGAAGGAATAATGATCAACAAACTTTATATTTGAAAATAATTTTAGAACAGGAATACATTATGAATGCAGAGAAAACAGAAATATTTGAGAAAGTAACAAAAATGCTGGAAACCCAGGGTTTCACTATTGCGGCAAAAGATGATACAAGACCATGGGGTGGCTTTTTCGTGATTGATGAAAATCAGGCTCAGGATTTTGCCAATCAGTATTTTGACGGAATCGATGTAGAAAGCTTGAAAATAGGCGGAAAGCTGAGCCCTAAAATCCTTTTGGTGGCCCCAAATGCCCGTCTAAGCTGGCAGTACCATCACCGCAGAGCTGAAATCTGGCAGGTAGTGGAAGGTACCGTTGGGATCAAGACAAGCAATACCGATGAAGAAGGCGAGTTGAAAGAATACCATCCAACAGATCAGATCAAGCTTCAGCAGGGTGAAAGACACAGGCTGATAGGACTTGAAGGCTGGGGCGTAGTTGCTGAAATCTGGCAGCATACCGATGCTTCCCATCCCTCTGACGAAGACGATATTGTAAGAGTACAGGACGATTTCGGAAGATAATTCTAAAATAAGTATATCAGACTCTGTCCGTCACTTCTCCACCTGAGAGAATGATGGACAGAGTTTTTTTTAACAGTAAACCGTATGAATAAAAAATTATTATGCTTTTGTGTAAGTGTCCTGATTGTAGTAATCACTAGCGGACAGTCTTTTTCATCTCCTGACGGCCAATTCAAACTGAACTTTAAAGTGGAACGAGAAGGTATTCCGTTCTATTCGCTGCATTATAAAGATAAGCAGGTTTTAAAGGACAGTAAGCTGGGATTTATTTTAAAACCCTCCATGTCTTACTTTTCAGAATTTAAGGTAGAGGCTGTAGAGCAGTCTTCTTTTAATGAAAGCTGGAAACCGGTGTGGGGACCCAACAGGGAAGTCGTGAACCATTACAATGAAATGCTGGTCCATTTAGTTCAGAATAAAACGGGATGGAAACTTGATATCAGGTTCAGGCTTTTCGATGATGGTCTGGGTTTCCGGTATGAATTTCCGGTTCAGCCTGAGCTGAGGCATTTTACTATAAACAATGAATTGACCAGTTTCAATTTAGGGAAAGATTATAAAGCCTTTTGGATTCCTGCAGATTACGATACAAACGAGTTTCCGGTAACGACTTCTAAACTGTCGGAAATTTCCAAATTGATTGATGACGTTCGAAAAGAATCATTAGCCGCAAAAGCTCCGAGTAAGGATCTGGCGGTGCAGACTCCATTGATGCTGAAATCTCAGGATGGGCTGTATATCAATATTCATGAAGCAGCTTTGGTCAATTTCGCTGCTATGACTTTGAATGTTGATGAGAATAATTTTATTTTATCTTCTGCTTTAACGCCCGATAAAAACGGAGATAAAGGCTTTATCCAGACAGGTTCTGTAAGTCCTTGGCGTACGATGATTATTAGCAGTGATGCAAAGAAAATTCTATCTTCCAATCTTATTGTGAATCTTAATGAGCCCAGCAGAATAAAGGATACTTCCTGGATCAAGCCTACGAAATATATAGGAGTCTGGTGGGAATATTTCACCGGAGGCGGTTCTACGTGGGCCTATTCTGACAATCAGGATATCAGGATCGGAGAGACTGATTACAGAACCCTGAAGCCCAATGGCAGACATGGAGCCAATACAAAACACGTTAAGGAATATATTGATTTTGCTGCAGAGAACGGATTCGATGCTGTTCTGGTAGAAGGATGGAATGAAGGATGGGAAGATAATCAGGCGTACAGGAAAGAACGTATTTACAGTTTTACAAAAGCATATCCGGATTTTGATGTTAAAGAACTTCATGATTATGCCAAAAGTAAAAAGGTGAAGATCATCATGCATCACGAAACAACATCGTCAGTCGTTGATTATGAACGTCAGCTTAAAGAAAGCTTTCAGTTTATGAAAGATAATGGGTATGATGCCGTAAAGACAGGCTATGTAGGTCCTATGATTCCCAGAAGTGAACATCATGACAGCCAATGGATGGTGAATCACTATAAATATGTGACAGAAACGGCTGCCCAATATCATATTATGGTCAATTCGCACGAAGCGGTAAGACCAACCGGGCTCCATAGAACTTTTCCTAACTGGATTGCTCAGGAGTCTGCACGGGGAACAGAATTCGAGTCATTTAACGGAAACCGCCCCGATCATACAACGATCTTACCTTTTACCCGACTGATAGGCGGTCCTATGGATTATACACCGGGTATATTTGAAGGAGATTTGTCTACATATGGAAACAATAAAGCTCAATTAAGTACTACATTGACCAAACAGTTGGCATTGTATGTCACGATGTACAGTCCGCTTCAAATGGCTGCAGATTTAATTCAGAACTATAAAAAATATCCGGATGCCTTCCAGTTTATCAAAGATGTTGCAGTAGATTGGGATGCTTCATATATTCTTGAGGCGGAACCCGGAGATTATATTACGATAGCGAGAAAAGCTAGGAATAAGAATGAATGGTTTGTAGGGAGTATTACCGACGAAAACCCAAGAGAGGCTACCGTGGATGTATCATTTTTACCAAAAGGAGAAAAATTTGAAGCGGTTATCTATAGGGATGGAAAAAACGCAAGCTGGAATCATAACCCTAAAAGCTATGAAATTTCTAAACAGATCATCAACTCAGGGTCTAAACTGAAAATAAAAGTGGCTCCGGGTGGAGGATTTGCGATCAGTATAAAACCTTTGAAATAATGAAAAAGCAGATTATATAATACATTCGGTAATATACAAAAACCAGCATCGATTCGATGCTGGTTTTGTTTTATACTATGGGAAGATATCAACCTTATAGGTTTCGAAAACCTATAAGGTTTGTAATCAGTTTGTAGTCTCCTTCATCTAATCAAATTTGCGTTTGAAAAAACTTAATGATTAGAAAGTCACATCAAGACCCACATAAAAATTAGCCTTCATAATAGGCGCATACACCATTCCGCCATCAAAATAGTTTCCAAAAGGATTTCTGAAATCAACAATGGCATTTTTCTGATAATATGACGTAAGGTTTTCGCCACCTACATAAGCTCTGATCTTTTTATTAAAGTTTCTTGAGATCTGTGCGTTCAGTACCGCGTAAGAATCAGAATATACCGGTAACTGGAATTCAGCAGGATTGGTTGATGTGTCCGGAAGTCTCTGTTTTCCTACCCAGTTCAGGGTCGTATCAAAACTCCAGAATCCTCCATTGTTATTTTTATTCGTTGCATAGGCAAGATTCACAAAACCTCTGTGCTTGGCCATGAATGGAACTTCTCTTCTGCCATCGATATAATCTGCCTGAACATCATAATATTTATAAGCCAATCTTACATCAAAGTTCCTGAAAGGCGTAAAATCCCACTGCGTCTGGAAAGAGTTCGCAAAAGATTTTCCTTCCAAATTATAGAAGGTCAGCTGCTGTGGAGAACGGTCAAGATCAACAAGAACCTGATCCTGGAAATCTGTTCTGAAAAAATCCGCCACAATGGATGACTTTCTTCCGAAAAGTTTGAATTCCTGCTGTAAGCTGGCTCCGTAGTTCCATGCAATTTCAGGTCTTAATCCGTAAATATTTCCACCGTTCTGAAGGATCTGAATGCTTCTGTTCGATGCGAAATACTGTTGGTTTTCCGCAAAAACATTGGCCGTTCTGAACCCTCTTCCAGCAGAAAGTCTTAAGATCGTCTGAGGCGTGAAATCGTATTTAAAATTAAGTCTTGGCGTAAACTGAGTGCCTGCAAGATTATGAAAATCCGCTCTGGCTCCTGCTACTAAAGTATATTTTAATCCTGTTAAAGTATACTCTGCAAAAATTCCGGGAACAATTTCATTTCGCTTCATATCATCCTTTAAATACGTTTCTTCATAGCCGTCATACAAAAAACTGGCTCCGGCTTTATACTTGTGATTCGTATTTCCGATGATGCTTTCAAAGATTAAATTTGAATAATACGTATGCTGTTTTCCGGCATAATTTCTCAATCCGAAAAAGCTGTCCTGCTGATGATACACATACTGGTTCATCCAGCCTAAACTCTGGTAAGGCTTACCTTTAAACACATATCCTGTTTTGTTCCAAACCTGAAATCTGGAGATATCAATTCCGACACCATAGGCACCCTGCTCGTCCTGAGGAAGCTTTTTATCAAATCCGATCTGTCCGGCTGTTCTCTCATCTTTGATGAAATTAATCCCGAAATGAGATCCGAATCCCGATTTTTCAAGATCATTATAATTAAGGAGATAAGCTGCGTTAATCTGAGTTCCTTTCGGTCTGTCTAGGAAAGTATCGTGATTCATATCCGTATCTCCGAAAGTTCCGTTTCCATGCAGTAAAAAGGTCTGAGACCATTTATCGTTGATAGGAGAAACGCTCGTGATATTGGCTTCCGCTCTTCCGTTGAAATCAGCGAAAATATTTAATGAAGTTTCCGGTTCTTTAGCATTTTTCAAAAGTTCAGTATTGATCTGTCCTGTGATACTTTCATAACCATTCGTTACCGTACTTCCCCCTTTTGTCAACTGAATACTTTCAATCCATCTTCCGGGAATGAAATTCAGTCCGTACGCAGAAGCAAGCCCTCTGATCTCCGGTAAAAGTTCCTTCGTTAAACTGGTGTATTTCTGATCCAGACCCAGCATTTTCAACTGTTTGGTTCCTGTAACCGCATTACTGAAGGAAACGTCTACTGTGGCGTTGGTTTCAAAGCTTTCCGACAGATTACAGCAAGCTGCTTTCAGTAATTCTTTTTTATCAATATTAAAGACAAGACCTGCTTCTTTCTTACTTAATGCAGTCGCTGCTTTTGAACCGGTAATGGTAACGCCTTCAATGTTTTTTTCGGACGGTTGATGATCTTCAGTCTGAGCAGCTGACTGATGTTCTTTGTGATCGTCCTGCTTTGTTCCTTCCTCGAAATGTACATTCGGATTGGCTTCTCCAAGAGGAATATCCCGGTCATACAGACAACATCCCGGAAGATTTTTATAAACCGCATCCGTTGTTTTATATTTTTCATTGTCATGACCTGCATCGGCAATGGCCTTCAGAACCTTGTCTGATGAGGTTTTTGAAGGATCAAAATGTAAAGTGACCGTTTGTTTTTCTGCGCTCCATTCTGCGGAATCTGCACCGGCTGTTTTCGCTGCCTTTTCTATTCTGGCTTTACATGAAGCACAGTTTCCTTTTACATAAAACTCATTTTCACTTTTAGCATGCTGCTGATGAGCTTCTGCAGGAGAAGGCTGAAGGTCCCTTTCATAATGACAGCATCCCGGAAGACCAGTATAAGCATTGTCCGGTGATTTGAATTTTTCATTATCGTGACCGGCATCGGCTACTTTCTTTAAGATTTCGTCTGTAGAAACCTTACCGTCGGTTTCAAGGGTTAAAGTCTGCAGATCAATAGAGTAAACTGCAGTTTTAGCGCCTGCTTTTTTGGCAGCTGTTTCTATTCTGGTCTGGCACATTTCACAGTTTCCTTTGACTTTGAACTGGTTTTTTGAAAGTTTTTGTGCCGATATAAAGTGTACAGACAGGATCATTAGACCAAGAATAAACTTGGAAATATATAATTTCATTTTGTTTAAAAGTTTTGATTAATTAAAAACGGTCCATTAAAATATTTAACGGACTTACGATGTGATAATTAACCTATCTTAGGCGGTTGCCAGATCTCTTTTAAACGGTCTGATAAATGAGGCGGTGAATAATGGAACTGAGGATTCTTATTGGCTTTGTAATAAGACAGTTCGAAATGTAGATTTTTAGAAAACGGTGTTTCTATATAGGTGTAGCATGCCACACACGTTGTACAGCAGTCGTCATTGCATGAAGATTTTGTATCGTGATTTTTGTGGTCTTTGCTGTCTTTTGCAGTGTGGTTTTTGCAGCAGTCGCTTTTTTCGGACTTTTCTTTACAGCAGGTATCCTGCATAGATTGAGAGTAGAAGCTGTCTTTAGGAACTAAAAAAATTCCTAGACATAAAATAACTGCAAGAATGTGAAACAGCTTCATCTCTGCAAAAATACAAAAATTATGACAATGGATCACCAACTTTTAAAGCACAATTGTGCCAAGGTTCTCCGTGTGCCGGGTTCAGTTTGGGTTTTGGGCCTGTTGGAGCCGGTGCTGTTACCGGACCGGGAACGTTTTGTGCACTTTGAACAGGTTGTGGTGCAGGTGTTGGTACCGGTGCTGGTTTGCTGCTTAACGGCTGACCTACCGGAATATCACATCTGTGACCTGGCTGTCCGTGTGGAGGGTTCATGCCGGGCGAAGTTTTCACCTGTTTTGCATTATTATCAACCACTACTTTTCCTGCCGACAACGAATTAGCATCTATTTTAATGGGATTGTTTGGGTTTTGGCCCGGAGCTGTCTGTATGGCTGTTGGGCTTACATTAAGCGGCTCCCCGACAGGAATATCACATCTGTGACCTGGCTGCCCGTGAGGAGGATTCTTGATTCCTGGCGCTGCTGCAATAGGAGCAGGATTTGGATTGGACTGTACGCCTGCATGATCCATCAGGGATGCTTTAGGAGCTGCGTTCACGGCTACATTGGGCTGCTGTACGCCTGCTTCTTCTTTTAAATAAGTTGGCTTTTCGTCTTTATTACATGAAACGGCGAGCAAAGAGATGGCGATAACGCCAAAGAATGTATTTTTCATATCCAATCGGTATGAAACAAAATTAGCAAAACATTTTTAATTGTTTTGCTAATTTTATATTTATAATCTGTATTTAGGACTAATTTTTAACTAAAAGCCTAAATCCTTCCCCGTGAACGTTGATAATTTCCAATCCTTCATCGTCTTTTAATAACTTACGAAGTTTTGCAATATACACGTCCATACTTCTTGCGGTAAAGTAATTTTCCTTTTTCCAGATCTTTCTCAAGGCCAGATCTCTTGGCATGAAGTCGTTTCTGTGGATACAAAGAAGTTTCAACAGTTCATTTTCTTTTGGAGAAAGTTTGTATTCTTTATCACCTACTTTCAGCTGTCTCAGCATAGAGTCGAAGAAAATATTACTGATCTTGAACTGCTCCTGTTCTTCATTTTCTAACGTAGAGCTTCTCTGCAGGATCGCTTTGATCTTGTATAAAAGAAGTTCTGTATCAAACGGCTTGGTGATATAGTCATCCGCGCCCAGTTGGTACCCTTTCAGGATATCCTCTCTCATATTTCTTGCCGTAAGGAATATGATAGGCGTATTTTTATCGATTTTTTTTACGTCTTCCGCTAATGAAAATCCATCTTTTTTAGGCATCATCACGTCAAAAATACAGATGTCAAATTCATTTTCTGTAAATTCTTTCAAACCCTGTTCTCCATCTGTAGCAAGGGTAACCTCAAAGTTATTGATCGTTAAATAATCCTTCAGCACTGCCCCGAAACTCTGATCGTCTTCTACTAATAATATTCTGTTGCTCATGATTTTAATAATTAAAAATTAATGATTAAAAATTAAGAATGAACGTTCTCACTCTATCTTCTATATTTTGTTATTTGGTTCAATATTTTATAACTGATGAATAATTATCATCTATCATTCATCACTCATCATTTATGTTATTGGCAGTTTGATAATAAACGTACTTCCCTTACCTTTATGGGAGTCTACGATGATTTGCCCTTTATGTAGTTCTGCAATTTTCTTTACGTAAGAAAGTCCCAGTCCCTGTCCTTTTACATTGTGAATGTTTCCAGTTTCTTCTCTGAAGAATTTTTCAAAGATTTTTGTCCTGTTCTCCGTTTCCATTCCCATTCCTTTATCCGAAATCTCTATGATGTACCAGTTTCCTTCATTTCTTGTCTTCACATGAATTTCAGGTGCTTCAGGAGAATATTTATTGGCATTGTCCAGCAGGTTCACCAGCATATTGGAGATGTGGAATTCATCTATTTTAAAAGTATAGTTAGATGCATTGAATTCCTGGGTCAGCGATCCGTTTCTCTGTTTTACGATAAGATTGAAAGATTCCGTTGTTCTCTTGATCAGTTCGCGAACATTGGTTTCCCTTAAGAACAGTTCTACTTCATTTCTTTCAAGTTTAGACATATTCAGGACATTTTCCACCTGCTTCTTCATCCTTAAATTTTCCTGCTTAATCAGTTCCGAGTAGTATTTTACCTTCTCAGGATTGGTCGCGATCTTGTCATTGGCCAAAGAATCTGTAGCTACAGATATCGTTGCCAGCGGCGTTTTGAACTCGTGAGACATATTATTGATGAAATCTGTCTTTACTTCGGCCAGTTTCTTCTGTCTCATCATATAATTAATGGAAATAATATAAATTCCAAGAATAGTCAGTAAGGAAAGGAAAGTTCCGAGAAGCATCGGCCAGTTGTTCATGGCCAGCGAGTATTCTTTTTTAGGAAACACCAAAGCCAGACTGTACAAAGTCCGGTTTTTTATATCCGTGAAAAGAGGGTAGGTGTAGGTATTGTTATCCTTTTTCTCTTTGTATGCTTTATTGGCAACACTGGTGAGTTTGTTATTCTGGTCAATGACTCCATATCCGAACTTAGCTGTGATTCCTTTTATTCTCAGCTCTTTGGCGATGACCGAATCAAGAATTTTCGGATCCACTCTTTTACCGATAGGAAGATTGGTTCCTACTACTTTCACGAATTCCTTTACGGCATAATCTCCGTTTTCAATATCGTTATTAAGTTCTGAAGTAAGAAGTTCCCGGTTGGTAGTGTCCTTTTTTACCTTGTAGGCGGCGTTATCCGTATATAAAGTAGTCAGCTTCAGAGTATCCCCTTTTTGAGAGATCGGAAGCTGTGTCTTTGATATAATATTTTTAGAATAGATGATCTGGCGTTGTGTACCGGAATCTTCTACCTGTTGGATGGTCGTTAAAGAAGGCTGGTCTTTGCTGGCAGTGATATTGTTTCTTAAATTACTATAGCCTTGATTCAGGTATTTATCAGCTTCAATTTCCTCAATGTTTTTTGAAGTATTTTCTAAAACGGAGTATACTTTATTCGAGAATTCCTGTTCCAGAGCACCGTAATAACCTTTCAGCCAATAAAATTGGAGCGTAACAAAAACAATCAGTGAGATTGTCATAAACACCGAAATTATTGGGATGAATTTATTATTCATTATTTAATTGTATATATATTGGGAAAAATGAATGTTAAAATTAATTATTTTAAGACTTGATAAACAAAAAACGAGCCAAAAAATTGTTTAATTTCTCTTAAAAGTGAGTTTTTTAACAATTATTTATGAATTTTAAATTACTTGTCCTATGGAAAGTCCTTCAAACTGAGAAATTAGGTAGCTTTGTTAAAAATAATTACTTATGGAATCTAATATCGTTTTTAACAAAGATTTTGACTCGAACAGTGTTTATGTCATGACTGTTTATGATGCAGATGTTTCAAAAGTGTGGGATTATTTTACCCAATCTGAATTACTGGACCAATGGTGGGGTCCAAAACCGTGGAAATGTGAAACGGTCAGCCAGGATTTTAAAGAAGGCGGAATCTGGCATTACGCAATGGTAGGTCCGGATGGGGAGAAAATGTATGCGCAGGTTCAATACGGCGAAATCATGGAACACCGGAGCTTTGACGGGCTTGATTCTTTCTGTGATGAAAAAGGAAACATTAATGAAAATTTTGGACAGGCCAAATGGCTGTTCGGATTTACAGGGATAGAAGAAGGAGTGAAAGTAACTGTCAATATCCATTTTCCGTCTCAGGAAACGATGAAACAACTATTGGAAATGGGTTTTGAGGAAGGTTTTAAAACAGGACTGACACAGCTTCGCGATGTGATAATTTGATGCTGTGTTGATGAGATGATTGTGAAATTGGAAAATTTGACAAAGCCGGAGATGTTGTCTTTTTTATGTTTTGGCTGAAGCCTTTGTTTTTTTTTGTAAAAGAAAAGACGGGCTAAAGCCCGTCCCTATTGAATTTTTATATGCAGATGCATTTGAAATTTAAATAATGTGATTGTTCACAGAATCCTCAGATTTGCATCCTTGTACATCATTCTATTCACCACATTGTCAAATCTTCAAATCAACACATCATTGCATCAAATCAATTCTTCTTCCTGAAAATACTGTATAATCGCTTTTTTCATCAGAAGAGACTGTTCGTTGGGTCTTAATTCCGGAAGTTCTTCCAGTTTGTCATACTGTGGCCATCCGTCTTCATAGTGTGTAAATTTGTAGTACCCGAAAGGCTCCAGC
Organism: Chryseobacterium sp. OV279; assembly: GCF_900128945.1. Taxonomy (GTDB): domain Bacteria; phylum Bacteroidota; class Bacteroidia; order Flavobacteriales; family Weeksellaceae; genus Chryseobacterium. The sequence continues at coordinate 496,971 of NZ_FQUD01000004.1, forward strand.
AATCTGCATACTGCGATGTGGATTAAATTTACTTTGTCTTCTTTTGTATATTTTTGTTGGCCGCTTCCAAGTTCCTGTAGCCCGATCAGAAACAAAAGGGTTTCAATCGGTGGATTTTTTTCAGTATCGAAAGTATCTACAAAGAACTGTTCTATTTTTTTCCAGTAATCTGATTCATTCATATGATTGATCAATGATGATTTATAATTGATTGTTAATACGTTTTAAGTCTTCACTCAGCTTCTTTTTATAGGCTGATGTTGCTTTTACAATCTCATCAGCTTCTTTGAGAAGACTGTTTGTTTTTTCCGTTGGAAGAAGCTTCAGTTCATCAATCAGTTCCAGCCAAAATAATGTTTCATCAGCTTCTTCTACGACGATGCATATTTTGGAATATTTTTCTTTTAGAGAGCGGGCTCTGCACATTGCTCTGTAATTGCTGGCTGTTGATGATGCTGATCTGAAAATTTGTCTTCTGATATTTGATATCTTATCTGAATATGGAATTTCAGACAACTCATTCATAATAGTGATTGTCAAAGATTTGGTTCTTTGTGAAAATACCTGACTATAATTGTTGTCCGCATTCACATCAATCATCATTTATAAATTATCATTTATTTTCAACAGAAACGCATATTCCAGTGCGTCTTCTTTCAATGATTCAAACCTTCCGCTGGCTCCGCCGTGGCCTGAGCTCATATCTGTTTTGAATAATAAAAGATGGTCATCTGTTTTCAACTCTCTCATTTTTGCCGTCCATTTTGCCGGTTCCCAGTATTGAACCTGAGAATCGTGAAGACCTGTGGTGATCAGCATATGAGGATAGTCTTTCGCTTCTACATTGTCGTAAGGCGAATAGTCTTTCATATACTCATAATATTCCTTGTCATTTGGATTTCCCCATTCGTCGTATTCTCCGGTTGTCAATGGAATGGTTTCATCCAGCATCGTTGTCACCACATCTACGAAAGGAACCTGTGCTACAATTCCGTTAAAAAGCTTTGGCTCATAATTAACCACAGCTCCTACCAGAAGTCCGCCGGCGCTTCCGCCCATTGCATACATATGGTTGGATGATGTATAGTTTTCTTTAATCAAATGCTTTCCAGCATCGATGAAATCGAAGAATGTATTTTTCTTGAAGAGCATTTTTCCATCTTCATACCATTCTCTTCCCAGGTATTCTCCACCACGGATGTGAGCGATAGCATAGATAAATCCTCTATCTAAAATAGAAAGTCTTACATTGGAGAAACTGGCATCCACCGTATGTCCGTAGCTTCCATAACCATATAACAGTAAGGGAGTATCCGCAGATTTTTGAGTGTCTTTATGATAAACCAATGAGATCGGGATTCTTGTTTCTCCATCTCTTGATTCTGCCCAGATTCTTTCTGATACATAATTTTCGGCATGGAATTTTCCACCCAGTACTTCCTGTTGTTTCAGAAGCTGAGTTGTTTTCTCCTTCATGTTGTACTCATAGGTTGAGCTTGGCTGCGTCAGTGATGTATAGCCATAACGGAGAACCTCGGTATCAAATTCCATATTGATTCCGATATAAGTAGTATACGTTGGGTCAGAAAAAGGCAGATAGTAGGATTCCTGAGTTTTCTCATCAATAATCTTGATTTGAAGAAGTCCTTCCTCTCTCTCTTCCAGAACCAGATAGTCTCTGAAAATTTCGAAACCTTCCAGCAGAACTTCAGCACGGTGTGGAATTACGTCTGTCCAGTTTTCCATTCCGCAGTTGTCAATCTTGGTTTTTACAATCTTGAAATTGGTGGCATCGTCTGCGTTGGTAATGATATAGAATTCATCTTCATAATGTTCTACAGAATATTCCAGATCATCTATTCTTGGCTGAATAATTTTCCATTCTGCAAAAACATTGTTGGACGGAATAAATCTGTGTTCATCAGAAATCGTACTGGAGCTTGCAATGAAAATATACTCCATTGATTTTGTCTTGAAAACATTCACGTCAAAAGTATCATCCTCTTCGTGGAAGATCAGGATGTCTTCTGAAGCATCTGTACCCAGCTTATGTCTGTAAACCTGGAATGCACGGAGACTTTCATCTTTTCTGATGTAGAAAACGTGTTCATTGTCATTCGCCCAGACCGCTTTTCCCGTCGTGTTCAGAATCTGATCTGCGAAAACTTCTCCTGTTACAAGATTTTTGAAATTGATCGTATAGATTCTTCTGCTGACATTATCTGATGAAAAAGAAACCAGTTCATTGTTCGGAGAGACGGCAACGCTTCCTACTTCAAAGTAAGTTTCACCTTCTGCCAATACATTGACGTCAACTATTATTTCTTCTTCGTTATCAAGACTTTTGTGTTTTCTGCAGAAGATAGGATATTCTTTTCCTTCTTCGTAGCGTACAATATACCAGTATCCGTTAAAGAAATAGGGGAGAGACTCATCGTCTTTTTTATAGCGGGCTTTCATCTCTTCGAAAAGTTCTTCCTGAAAAGCTTCAGTATCTTTCATCATCACCTCTTCGTAAGCATTTTCCTCTTCAAGGTATTGGATGACTTCGGGATTTTCCCTTTCGTTAAGCCAGAAGTAATTATCAGTTCTTCTGTCGCCGTGTATTTCTAGTATTTTTTCTATTTTTTTTGCCTGTGGAGCTTTCATCCGAATATTTTAAGTTTTTAATGGGCCGGATGGAACGTACTTATCTGTTTTCTCTTTTTCGGAGAACCGATTTACAGTAACGTTTCATTCAATATTAATTCTTGTTCAAATTTAGGTAAAAAAAAGCCATCTTTCCTGTATTGAAAAGACGGCCGTTTTTATCTTATGTATTAAAGACTATTTGTGAAGTGCTTTAATATACTTTTCAAGTGCCATAGTCATAGATGGAGTTTCCTTTGTAGGAGCCATCAGATCTACCTTTATGCCTGCTTCTTCCGCAGCTGCCAAAGTAGTGTTTCCGAAAACACCGATCTTGGTTTCCTCCTGTTTGAAGTCTGGGAAATTCTGTTGAAGAGATTTGATTCCCTGTGGGCTGAAAAAGATCAGCATGTCATAATCCTTAGCATTGATGTCTGTAAGATCGCTGCATACGGTTCTGTACATGATGGCTCTGGTCCAGTCGACATTGGCTGTTTCCATCGTTTTCACGATATCCGGGCTCAGCACATCTGAAGACGGCAGAAGGTATTTTTCTGTAGGGAATTTCTTGAACAGAGGCAGAAGATCTGAGAAGTTTTTCTCCCCAAAGCTGATCTTTCTCTTTCTATAAACAATATGTTTCTGAAGATAGTTGGCAATCGCCTCAGACTGGCAGATGTATCTCATCGTATCCGGAACCGCGAAACGCAGCTCTTCGGCAAGTCTGAAGTAATGATCTATTGCATTTTTGCTGGTGAAAATAATCCCAGTAAACTGCGTCAGATCTATCTTCTGAGTTCTGAGTTCTTTGTTGTCAACTCCTTCGACGTGGATGAAAGGGCGGAAATCAATCTTTATTTTTTCCTTCTTTGCTATATCCAGATATGGAGAAGACTCACTAGGCGCTGGTTGAGAAACCAATATAGACTTTATTCTCATCATTGACTTTTATTAAAAAAATAACAACTTCCATAGCAACAATAAAGGTGCGATTTGGAGGGTGCAAATATACAAAAATTTATAATACCATTTTTCGGGAAGTATGTTGTTTTTGTGAAACAAATAGAAGAAAATCTTGAAAACCGCGACAAATGCGAAGAATCCGAAATAGTATAAAAATATTTTATTTCTGTCTACGGGGAAATAATAGTGGGTTACACAAAGAATTATTAACAAAAATGACAGAATGAAGTAAAATTTGGTGGAGGTAAAATAAAAAACAGTCCATTTTCTGCCATCACCTATACTTTGATAAAATAAAAAGCCCAATGCAGATTTTGATGCATAAAAAAATATGACTGCCAATAATGTATATCCGAATTTATTAAGCTGATATCCCATAAGCTGAAGATCGGCGATGTATTTCGGAACGATGGGAATATATTGAGACAGCAGAACAGACAGGGTCAAAGCCGTTACACAGGACGTGATAATCCAGCTCGGAAGGTTGTTGCTGGCATCAAAATACTTCTGAAGTAGAAAATCTTTCAGGCTTGCATCTCTTTCTATGATATTCATCATGAAAACATACAGGAATATGCATCCTATCAGGATAAAGATTACCCAGTCATTGTTCTCAGGTATTCTTACGTGGTTGATAAAGTTTTGTGATAACGGCAAAGGAATATTTTTTGCAAAATTATAGATTATTTTGTATAAAATAAAAAGGTTAAATAAACTATCTTTGCAAACTGAAATGAAAAAACTCGTCATCATCCCTACCTATAACGAAAAGGAAAATATTGAAAATATTATTTCCGCGGTTTTTGCATTGGAAGATGATTTTCATATTCTGGTGGTGGATGACTCTTCCCCGGACGGAACAGCAGAAATAGTAAGAGACCTTCAGAAAAGATTTACCCATCATCTTCATATGTCTGTGAGGCATACAAAAGACGGTTTGGGAAAGGCATATATTCATGGTTTTACATGGGCCATAGAAAATAAGTATGACTACATTTTTGAAATGGATGCCGATTTTTCACACAACCCAAGTGATTTACCGAAACTTTTTGAAGCCTGTCTGAATGCAGATATGGCGATAGGTTCCCGTTATTCAAAAGGAGTGAATGTAGTGAACTGGCCGATGGGCCGTGTGCTGCTTTCCTATTTTGCATCCAAATATGTAAGGTTTATTTTAGGACTTCCTATTCATGACACTACGGCAGGATTTGTCTGTTTCTCAAGAAAAGTTCTTGAAGAAATTGGATTGAATAATGTAAAACTTAAAGGATACGGCTTTCAGATTGAAATGAAATTCCGTGCTTTTAAAAAAGGTTTTAAAATTGTAGAAGTTCCTATTATATTTACGAACAGAATTTTAGGAGAAAGTAAAATGAACGGTGGCATCATTCATGAAGCTGTATTCGGAGTTTTAAATTTAAAGTGGAAATCAATAATCAACAGATTATGAAAAAGCTGGTCTTCATTTTCGTTATGCTGTGCATGTTCTCATGCGGCGATTATATCGACAAACCCAAAAATCTGATCGAGCCGGATGCTATGGCTGAGATCCTCGCTGACCTTGCGCTTACGGATCAGGCGATCATGACCTATCAGAATAAAAACCTGGAAGCGGGAACAAGATTTGTGCTTAAATCCCATAAAGTAAAATCTGAAGATTTTGTAGAAAGCTTTAAATATTATGTCATCAAAGACAAAATGAAAAATATTGCGGAAGACGCGCAGAAAATAGTATTGAAAAAAGATCCTAAAGCGGAAAAGTATATTCAGGATAAAATGAAAGGTACTTTACCTCCACCTGTTTTAAACAAATAAATATGATGCGGAAACGCGTTCTGTCTGTAAAAGCAGAACCGTTATTAGCGGCGAATAAAAAGAATAGACGAATGAAATTTTTTAATATAGAAAAAACCTCTGAAGGAAAAGCAAGAGCGGGGGAGATCACCACAGACCACGGGAAGATCCAGACGCCCATCTTTATGCCTGTAGGAACTGTAGCAAGTGTAAAAACAGTTCATCAGAGAGAATTAAAAGAAGACATTAAAGCCCAGATTATCCTGGGGAATACCTACCACCTGTACCTTCGTCCTGCGATGGACACTATGGAGAAGGCAGGAGGACTGCATAAGTTCATGAACTGGGATCTTCCTATCCTTACCGATTCAGGAGGTTTTCAGGTGTTTTCACTTTCCAAAAGCAGAAAGATGTCGGAGGAGGGAGTGAAATTCAAATCTCATATCGACGGAAGTTATCACATGTTTACGCCTGAAAAATCAATGGAAATCCAAAGACAGATCGGAGCGGATATTTTCATGGCTTTTGACGAATGCGTTGCTTATCCCAGTGGATACAACGAGGTAAAAGCTTCTATGGAAATGACTCACCGATGGTTAAAAAGATGCATCGATTGGAATGAAGCAAATCCTGAATTATACGGTCACAAACAACGATTTTTCCCTATTGTTCAAGGTTCTACCTATTCGGATTTAAGAAAAATTTCAGCGGAAGTAATTTCTGAAGCTGGTGCTGAAGGAAACGCAATCGGCGGACTTTCCGTTGGTGAGCCTGAAGAGGAACTGTACAGAATTACCGACGAGGTTACCGATATTCTTCCAAAAGAGAAACCTAGATACCTTATGGGTGTAGGAACTCCTTGGAATATCCTGGAATCCATTGGTCTGGGAATTGATATGATGGACTGTGTAATGCCTACCAGAAATGCCAGAAATGCAATGCTTTTCACATGGCAGGGGGTAATGAACATGAAAAATGAAAAATGGAAGCAGGACTTTTCGCCTTTGGATGAATTTGGAACCAGCTATGTAGACAGAGAATATTCGAAAGCGTATTTACGTCATTTATTTGTATCAAAAGAATATCTTGCAAAGCAGATCGCATCAGTACATAATCTTGCCTTTTACTTAGATCTTGTAAAAGTAGCGAGAGAACATATTTTAGCAGGTGATTTCTATGAATGGAAAAAATCTGTAGTGCCGGTTCTTAAACAAAGACTTTAAAAACAGAACGATCATGATCAAAATTATAGACGGGTATATCATCAAAAAATATCTTGGAACATTCAGTTTCATGCTGATATTGTTGTCTATAGTGGTATTGGTCATTGATGTACAACAGAAAATTCCAAGGATTGAAAATGCAAAAGCACTTGATCCTAAACTGAATCTGGTGTATTTCCTGATCCATTTTTATCCGTTCTGGATCATTAATCTTGTCGTGACATTCCTGGCCATCCTCGTATTCATTTCCGTGATTTATTTCACATCCAGAATGGCGAATAATACCGAAATTGTTGCGGTAATCAGTAGTGGAGCCAGTTTTCACAGGTTTGCAAAGCCTTACCTTTACACCTCTGTTTTAATTGCCATGATATCCCTTGTGGTGAATCATATGGTGCTTCCATGGGCCAATATCAAGAAAAATCAACTGGAGGCATATACCTATAATGCGGCCAATAAAGAAAAAATTCTGGGTACAGGTCCTGCATCAGCTCAATTCAGTAAAACGGAATATATTTTTGTGAACTCTTGGAACAAAAGAGAAACCAGAGGTTCAGGTTTCGTTTATCAGAAGTTTGATAAAACCAGAAAAATGATATACGAGCTGAAAGCTTCAGAAGTATATTGGGATAAGGCTAAAAAACAGTTTATCCTCACCAATTATCTGGAAAAAACCATCAATAAAAACAACACAGAAAAACTCGGTAACGGAATTGAAATGAGGAAAAGCTACGGGCATTCTCCTGAAGAACTTTTCCCGAACGAACTTCTTGGCCAGAATAAAACCACTCCCGAACTTGTCAAATTCATTGAAAGGGAAAAGAACAGAGGAAACAGTAACCTGAACTCCTACCTTAATGAGCTCCATCAGAGAACGGCAATGCCGGTGGCTATTATTATTCTGACCTTCCTGGCTCTGTCTCTGGCTTCCCAGAAGAAAAGAGGAGGTCTTGGAGTCAATCTGGCCATAGGAATTTCCCTGGCGTTTGTTTTTGTTTTCTCTTTTGAAGCTTTAAAAGTAGTGTCGGAGAACAAAAGTTTATCACCGGCGGTAGCTATGTGGCTTCCGAATATGGTATTCTTCCCGCTTACTTTATATCTATACCTGAAAAGAGCGAATCAATAATCAATAGAGGAGTTTGATCTCCTTATGATAAAAAGGCTTTAAACCATCCTTTTCGAGCTCTATCCACAGTTCTCCTTTTTCGTCAGCATGACGGATGATGCCATTTTGTCTCTCTTGTCCGATTTCGAAGACAGAGATCTCATCTTTGCGGTATAAATTCAGGTTAAACTGATCGATAATCTCCTGTTCAGACGGAATGTTTTTCAGTTTTTCTGACAGATACTGATGGAGTTGAAAGACAAAATCTTCAAGATCAAAAACCTGCCCGGTGAGTGTCAGAAGTGATCCTGCATGCGATATTTCATCAAACTGATCTTGCAGAACATTGAAGCCGGCACCGATGATGAAATAATTATTTTGGTTTATTTTTTTCTTTTCGATTAAAATCCCGACGATTTTTTTATTTTTAAGGATCATATCATTCGGCCATTTTATTTTCACCACATTGTCAGTCAAATTGGCAAGGAAATCCCGGATTACAACTGCGGTATAGTAATTGAATATAAAATCTGAGAGCAGGAAGCTTTGAGCCTTAACAGCCAGCGTATACGCCACATTTTTTCCGGCCGCCGCCGCCCATGTATTTCCGTATTGTCCGCGGCCTTTAGTTTGATTGAATGTAGAGAGTCCAATAAAATCTGAATTTTCGTAAAGTAAAAACTTTGAAACTTCGTCATTAGTAGAAGAGCACTCTTTTAAATAAAATAATTGATCCATTTAAGAAAACTTTAAGACTTTAAAGGGCTAAAAGTAAGGCTAAAGTAAAAGAAAAACAATAAATTTGCAGATTATAGATATTTTAATGAATAAAACAGCAGAAAAGCAGGCACTAATAGATAAAATTGTTGAAGCCATCCAGGATGTAAAGGGTGAAGATATTATGATTTTCGATCTTTCGAAAATTGAAAATTCTGTAGCGGAAACTTTTATAATTTGTAGCGGAAACTCAAATACACAGGTTTCTGCATTGGCAGGGAGTGTGGAGAAAAAAGTAAGAAACGATCTTAAAGATAGACCTTGGCATGTAGAAGGTACCGAAAACTCCATGTGGGTTTTGGTAGATTACGTAACAGTGGTAGTGCATATTTTCCAGAAAGAAGTTCGTGAATATTACGATATTGAAGAACTTTGGGGCGATGCAGCCATTACCAAAATAGAAAATTAATTTTAAATTTTAAAAAGTATAAATGAACAATAAAGGATTCAACTGGTTTTTTCCAATTGCAATCGTGGCTCTTTTGTTATTTTTCGGTTCCAATTTTTTAGGAGGCGATAGTGCAAAATCTATTGATGAGGATGCTTTCTTCAGGGAAATGCAGGCAGGAAAGGTCCAAAACGTTATCATATACAAAGACACAGAGAAAGCTGATGTTTTCCTGACAAAAGCAGCAAAGACAGCAATGGTCAGCAAAACGGCCAACCAAAGCAATCCTCTTTCTGCGTTCGAAATGGCTCCAAAAGCAGATTTTTCTGTGAAATACGGAGACCTTCAGCTTTTCCTTCAAAAATTTGATCAGATAAAAGCTACAGACGCTAATATCAAGACGACCAAAGATTACGGAGCAGGTAAAAACCCGTTCATGGACATCCTGGTTTCAGCATTGATATGGATCGCCATCTTAGGACTTTTCTACTTCCTTCTTTTCAGAAAGATGGGCGGTGGCGGAGGCCCTGGTGGACAGATCTTCTCTATCGGGAAATCTAAAGCGAAGCTTTTTGACGAAAAAGAAAGAATTCAGGTGACATTTAAAGATGTTGCAGGTCTTGAAGGTGCTAAAGAAGAAGTACAGGAAGTGGTAGACTTCTTGAAAAATTCTGAAAAATATACAAAACTAGGTGGTAAGATTCCTAAAGGTGTGCTTCTTGTAGGCCCTCCGGGAACCGGTAAAACCTTATTGGCAAAAGCTGTTGCAGGGGAAGCCAAAGTACCGTTCTTCTCACTTTCAGGTTCAGACTTCGTGGAAATGTTCGTTGGAGTTGGTGCTTCAAGAGTTAGAGACCTTTTTGCTCAGGCAAAAGCTAAATCTCCGGCTATCATCTTTATTGATGAGATTGACGCTATCGGACGTGCTAGAGGAAAGAATAACTTCTCCGGTGGAAACGACGAAAGAGAAAATACATTGAACCAGCTTCTTACAGAAATGGATGGTTTTGGAACAGACGTTAACGTTATTGTTATGGCTGCTACCAACAGAGCTGATATCCTGGATAAAGCATTAATGAGAGCAGGTCGTTTTGACCGTTCCATCTATGTAGACCTTCCGGAATTACATGAAAGAAGAGAAATTTTTGATGTTCACTTGTTGAAAATCAAATTAGACGATACAGTGGACAGAGATTTCTTAGCAAAACAAACCCCTGGATTCAGTGGAGCGGATATTGCTAATGTTTGTAACGAAGCAGCGTTGATCGCGGCTAGAAACAGCCATACCTCAGTTACTAAGCAGGATTTCCTTGATGCTGTAGACAGAATCATCGGAGGTCTTGAGAAGAAAAACATGGCCATCAAACCTTCTGAAAAAAGAAGAGTTGCTTATCATGAAGCAGGTCACGCGACGATTTCATGGTTGGTAGAACACGCAGCACCACTTTTAAAAGTAACGATCGTTCCGAGAGGACGTTCTTTAGGAGCAGCATGGTACCTTCCGGAAGAAAGACAGCTGACCACTACTGAACAGATGCTGGACGAATTGTGTGCAACGTTAGGTGGTAGAGCAGCAGAGCAGGTTATCTTTAACAATATTTCAACCGGAGCATTATCTGATCTTGAATCAGTAACGAAAAGAGCGCAGGCTATGGTTACTGTTTACGGTTTAAGCCCTACGATTGGTAATATTTCTTATTATGACAGCTCAGGCCAGTCTGAATATAATTTCGGAAAGCCATACTCAGAAGCAACCGCTAATAAGATTGATGTTGAGATTAAATCAATTATCGAAAATCAATACGAGAGAGCAGTTCAGATTCTTACTGAGAACAAAGATAAGCTTGATGCTTTGGCGAATAAGCTTCTGGAAAAAGAAGTGATATTCCGTGAAGATCTTGAAGATATATTCGGTAAAAGAGCATGGGATCCTGAGTTAACAGAAAGACCTGTTACAAGCACGATTGCTACGGCGAAAGAACCGGATGAGCAAATCATCATTAAAGACAAGGAAGAAGAAAGTGAAATTCAGGCTCCGGAAAGCCCGACTCAACTTTAAAATACTTCCAAAACATATCAAAAAAAACCTGACAATCTTAGAATTGTCAGGTTTTTTCATATTTAAAGCCACATTTTTAGAATCTATTGTAATTATTTTCTATTTTTGTATAAAGTTGACTAAAAATAGATTAAGTTGAATTTATTCAAGAGGATTGTAAGCAAACTTACCAACCAGCCTGAGGAAGAGGAAAAACAGAGTCTGGAGAAGCTCGGGGATTCGCTGAAAAATGCGGATCTTGACTATAAGTTTGCGCAATTATTTACGCATTCAGGGGGATTTTTTAATTATTGTGCAGATGAAGCGGAAGCTCTACAGACTTTAAATCAGATTGTCAAAATAGAAGGAGTAAACAATGTGTTCTGCTGGGACAAAGAGCTTCAGAACTTTTTGAATGTGGTGAAAATACCATATACCTCAGAAATGGAGCATTCTAACGATGCCGCCTTCATCACCTGTGAATATCTTATCGCCTACGACGGGAGAATTATGCTTTCGCATAACAACATCCTGCATTACCATTCTTCAAGACTGCCGGGTAAGATTATTATCATGGCCAATGTTTCGCAGATTGTAAACAACCTGAATGATGCAATGGGAAAAATAAAAAGAAACGGGAATATCAAAAACCTTACTTCCATCAGTGGAGGACAGTCAAGTTTAGATACTTCCTCCAATACGAATACAAAACTGTTTTTATTGCTGCTTGAAGATTAAGCATCAACTTATAAATTTTACATCTTGGACAAAAACCTTATTCAAAGAACCATTTCCGGGCTTGTTTACGTTGCCGTTATCATTCTTTGCACAACACCGCTGGGTGCCCAGCTGATCAACAGGATCCATCCGGACCTTATCAGACAGGAATACCTGTATCATGGGATGATCACTCTTTTGCTGCTGGTAGGAACCTGGGAATGCGTTAAGATCATGAAATTCGGGAAAGGCTATGAAAAATGGATCGTACTCCCGCTGGTGATTTTTATTTATTATGTTTTTTCCAAAAGATATTTCCACCACGACTTCTTTTTCGATTTCAGGCTGAATGAAATACTGGCTATTTCCCTGATTGCGATTGCGGTGGTTACTTTATTCAAATACCCAAACGAACTTTATTTCGACAGCGGAAAGCTGATATTTACCGTCATCTATGTAGCATTGCCTTTTAGTTTTGCATTGGGACTGCCTAAGTTTTCCAGCTTTGACGGGACATTCTCACTGGAAGTTCTTTTCCTGTTTATTCTGATCTGGAGCAGTGATACCTTTGCTTACCTTACCGGAAAATTTTTCGGAAAACATAAAATGGCTCCTAAAATCTCTCCAAAAAAGACCTGGGAAGGTTACGGTGGCGGAGTAGTGCTAACGTTGGTTTTATCCTACTTTATTGAGCATTATCAGCCGGAACTTCGCGGGAACTGGATGGTAGTAGGTTTCCTGGTAGCTGCATTTGCTCCATTAGGGGATCTTGTGGAAAGCCAGCTGAAAAGAAATTTCGGCGTAAAAGACAGCGGAAACATCATTCCGGGGCATGGAGGCGTGCTGGACAGACTGGACAGTTTTTTAATTTGCGTTCCTGTCGTATATTTGTACTTTATTTTAGAAAAATTTATTTAATCTCATGAAACTACATAAGGAGTCAAAAGGAACGATTACCGTAGCAACGATACTGTTTATCATCATAAGCGTGTTGGCTATTTATTTTCTTAAAATGTGGTCGTTACTGATCATTATGCCAATATTGGTTGTTTACAGTTTAGTATTCTGGTTTTTCAGAGTTCCCGAACGTGATATTCTGGAGCACAGAGAAAACGTAATCGCGCCGGTAGACGGAAAGGTGGTGATGATCAAAGAAGTGGATGAAACTGAATTTATTAAAGGAAAAGCCATTCAGGTTTCTATCTTCATGTCGCCATTGAATGTTCACATCTGCCGATATCCGGTATCAGGAAAGGTGATCTACAAAAAATACCATCCCGGAAAATATCTGGTAGCATGGCATGAAAAGTCATCTACAGAGAACGAAAGAACAACGATAGCAGTGGAAACGGCTACGAATCATAAAGTGGTATTCAGACAGATCGCAGGATATGTGGCCAGAAGGATTGTTTTCTACTGTAATGAAGGCGATCAGGCAAAAGCCGGACATGAGTTCGGATTTATCAAATTCGGTTCTAGAATGGACGTATTTCTGCCTTTAGACACAGAAATCATCTGCAAGATCGGAGATATTACAAAAGGAGGTCTGGATGTGATCGCCAAAATGAAAGATTAATAGAATATTTATCATCAGATATAGAAAGGAGAAATTAAGTTTTCTCCTTTTTTTGTTGTATATACTTCACTCTTCATTTATAAATTCCTTTTACATCAATTTTTCACACGCACGAGTGCTATTGAGTAGCGGTTTCATAGCATATGTCAAATCTGACCGGTATTTTTGCCATTACATGTTCTGACTTTGATTTAATTTTTTAATCAATTTTATCCAAAGCATAACAGTTTTTAACCAATTGATCAATTGTAATGAGCAGCATATCGTTTTTTTATGTAAATATGCTGAAAAATTATACGGGTATATTAAGTCTCATTGAGCTTAATATCTTATTAAAAAAAACACATCTTTTCACAATTTTCACTGAACATAAAAAACAGCAGAACTAAGTGCTCTGCAACTTTCTGTTATGCTTTATTGAGTATTGATATGGATACAGATGGCTTGATTTGTACAAAAAGCAACCTGAGCATTATTAAAAAAAAATAAAACAAATACGATGATTTTTAAATTTTTCTTCAGAACGATCAGTGAAGAGCCTGACAAACTGGATAATGAATATGAGCGCAGCTATCTGAATCTCATTAATAAATACCTGGTCTTCCTTTTTTTGCTGTTCTTATTTTATTCTGTATTTATCGTGATTTTTTTTGGGGATGCACTGATCTCCATATTTCTGACCATCATTACGCTTTTCTGGCTTTTTTTAATGGCTATGAAAGGGAAAACGGGCCGTTACCGGAAGGCTCTGAAAACAAGTGTTATTTTCGTATTTGTTCTGCTGACTTTTATTGTCAGTTTCTTTCATATTTATACGTTCAAAAATGCAGGGGTGGAATATTTTTATTTCTCGCTATTATTTGCTACTCCGTTTTTCTTCAATTATAGAGAAGAATCTATTCCCATCCTGATTATTGCCTTTGTGATCAGTCTCAATTTTATTGCCTGCCTCTATTTAGATTTCGATTTTCTTCCTAAAAGCAAATTTTTTGAAGCCAGAGATTTCAAAACGGTGAAACTGCTCAATATTCTGTTCTCTGTTGGTTCGTTTCTAATGGATATTTCTTTTATAACCCAAAAAGATGACCTTATTTACGGACTGATTGAAGATACAAGAATCAAAAATTCCACGATAGTAGACCTGCAGAAAACCAATACCGGACTTCTGAAACAGCAGATGCTGATCAATCATCTTACCGAAGAAAATATCAAAGAGATCTATCAGCTTGCTGAAAGTAATTCGCCTTTGTTTTATGATAAATTCCAGATGTTTTTCCCTCATTTTGTTCCGGAGATTTTGAGCATCAATCCAAATCTTATTCATTCGGAATTATATTTCTGTGCATTGATGAAGATTGATTTTGATACTAAAAAAATTGCACAGTGCACAAACAGCAGTATCCGTGCTGTGGAAAGTAAAAAATACAGGATCAGGAAAAAACTGAATATCCCTTCTGAAATGAATATTAACAGTTTTATTCTTAAAATATAATTTTTTTCACAATACGCGTAGTATTGCGTAGAAAAACAAGCTGTTATTGATTGCTGTTGTTAATATTTTTGCTGTACTTATGAATTTAAAAGATATACATATTGGAAGTTTAGTAAAAGCGAAAGCAGAAGAACTTGGAGTGCATCATACCAGGATCATGAATTTTTTTAACTGTACCGAGGCGGAAATACAGGAAATGTATGGCCAGGAAAGTATAGACACGAAAAAACTGCTCAGATGGAGTAAGCTTCTGCACTTTGATTTTTTCAGAATCTACACGGGACATCTTATCTTGTATTCACCTCCCTCAAAAACAGATAGAGCTATTAAAATGGAGAGTTCGACGCTGGAATTCAGGAAAAGTATTTATACAGAAGAGGTAAAATGTTTTATACTGAATAAAATCCTGTCCAAACAGATGACTGCCACCGAAGTTCTTACAAAATACAAGATTCCCAAGACGACCCTTTACAAATGGATTAAGAAAGTATAACCATGCCTGATTTTAAACTGATTTATACAGATATAATCAATGAAAAATTTCCGGAGAAAATAAACAATCCGGTGATCAGAAATAAGCTGAATGCTCTTCATACGGCATCCGATATTTTAAAATTCAATGCCCTGATCTTTGGCCAGGCCACCTACAGCATTGAATGTAAAAGTCAGAGGCTCCGTTCTTATGATGAACCTTCCGTCCGTGAAATTCTCAATTATCAAAAGAAAAACAGGCTCACGAATACAGAAACTGCCAATCATTTCAAAACCAGCCGGAATACGATTGCCCGATGGAAATCTGTGTATAAACTGTAGTCTTTTTTATCTTAATTCCGCATCCTGATCTGTTTCCTGTCTATTCTAAGTGTTTATTTGTAAGATGTTGATTGATTGTGAGTTTTACTACTCGTGCGTAGTATTGCGTAGGCTGTTTTTATTTGAAATGCTATTATGGATGATATTTTTGCGTTGGCTGAAAAGTCAGTTTAAAACATAACAAACATAATTATTTCGAAACGATGGAAACAAATTCTACAACAGCAAAAATCAAAGTTTTGCTTCTGGCGCTGATTTTGGTTTTTGGACAGTTCTATTCACAGATTCAGAACGGCGCAGTCGGGATCAATACTTCTTCACCCAATTCAAACTCGGTGCTGGATGTGGTCTCAGGAAACAACAATAAAGGAATACTTATTCCCCGTCTCACGGAAAACCAGAGAAATGCCATTATCATTAACCGGCCACAGGATGACGGTCTTACTATTTACAATACTACGGAAGACTGTTTTAATTACTGGAGCCTTGCCGATGATGAATGGAAAAGTGTCTGCGGACAGCTGGGAAAAGCCGTGTTTACGGTTGACTGTTCCAACACGACAGTAATGGGGACGTATGTGAAAGGAAGAGAGCTAACTAATTCAAACTATCTTAATATTTCTGTTAATGTGACTAAAATAGGAAATTACACCATTTCAGGAACTACGATCAACGGATACAATTTTTACGGAACGGGAACATTTCTGAATACGGGCGTTCAAACCATCCAAATTGCCGGACAAGGCACTCCTCAGAATGTTCAGACGGATGATGTGTCGCTGACAGCTAACGGAAATGATGTGACCTGTACACCTGCTGTATCTGTTAATGTTCTAAGCCCTGCAGGAAGTTATACCATGAGTTGTGGAAGTGCTGTCGCGAATGGCGTGTATAAAGTGGGAACAGCTCTTAATTCTTCCAATACGATTACATTACCCATCAATGTTTCTTCATTGGGAAGTTATACCATTACAACCAATACGGTGGATGGAATTTCATTCAGAGGTTCAGGTACATTTACTTCGACGGGAAACCAAAATATAACCCTGGGCGGAACGGGAACGCCTTCTTCTACTGCGGTGAAAACCATTACCATTACTTCAGACAGTCAGGGCGGTGTTCCTACAACATGTAATGTGAGTATCATCGTAGTGGTTCCTAAAAAAACAGTGCTCCACATAGGCCTGGAATCAGCTTACGGATACAGCGCTTTTACAGGACCTTCCAGAAGTCTTATGGATTCTCCGACCAACTTTGGAACTACCGCTTCCAGTATTGTAAAGTATGAAGGCTTTACGCATACCTCTCTTGGGAACTCACCCTCTTCAGCGTCACTTCAGGCAGCTCTGAATGCTAAACCGGATATTGTCATTATTGGATATAATTATACGCCGAATGCTACTGAAGCAGGTTATATAGCTTCTTATCTCAATAAAAAAGGAATTGTCATTGCGCTTACCGATGATACGGGAACCGCACAGAATTTATTCAGAGGAATATTTTCAGATCCTACCATTTCAGCGTCCAACGGATCGGGAGCAGGATCGGTCTATGCACTTTCCAATACGGATGATCCAATATTGAATGGTCCTTTCGGAGATGTAAGAGGGAAAAACTGGGGTGAAGACGCTTCTACAACGGTCAATATTTCAGGCCTTACCAGCGGATTTATTCCTTACAGTTATGCACAGCCGATTAACAATGCTACAGCAAGAACCGGTATTTCCGGACTGAGAAGCAGTAACGTGAGCTTTATATGGTTTGGAGACGGAGGTTTCTTAAGTAATGAAAATGCAAACGGAAATCCTTATTCAAGCAATACCATTGAGCCTTTTGTTGCACCAAGCTCAGGCGGATATTTCCCTGTTCAGAAAGCAACCTACGGATCTGCAGGAAATGGCTATTCAGCGGGAGGAATGCAGGTGCAAAACTCTATACTGTTTGCGAATATGATCGCATGGGCAGTTAAGCAGGCAGAATTCAGCGGAATTAATACACAGTAATAAAAAGAAATTCTTAAAATGGGCTGCGGCATGGTGAAACCATGCCGCAGCTTTTATTTTATATGCTTTTTAACCTCTTCTGTGAGTTCTAAAATAGTTTCGACTGGCAAATCTTCTTCCATATTGATCAGAAGGATTTTAAACTTCTTTCTGCCATCCTGGATCAGGAGTGGATGATCAAGTCTGTCACCATGATAAAAACTGACGTAATGCTGTTTGTACTTTTTGCTATAGTAGAGATAACACAGCATTTTCTTTTTATACTTAAAGAAGGGGAGTCCGAAACTTAATGTCTCTGTAATGTGTTCCGTATCAGATTCGAGGATCTTTTTTCGTAAAAACAAAAGAGTACTTCTTTCAGGCTCGTCAATTCTGTAGAAGTACTCTTGTATGGGATTCATTTAAATGAATTTAATTCAATAAACGATTAGTCAAAATTTTGCAGCTCTACCAGCTTGTGGTACATGCCTTTCTTAGCGATAAGATCGTGGTGTGTTCCCTGTTCCACTACAATTCCTTTCTCCATTACTACGATCCAGTCTGCTTTTTGGATTGTTGAAAGTCTGTGTGCAATCACCAGGGATGTTCTGTTTTCCATCATTTTATCCAAGGCGTCCTGAACAAATCTTTCAGATTCCGTATCCAGTGCAGAAGTAGCTTCATCGAGGATCATTACCGGAGGATTTTTCAATACTGCTCTGGCGATGGAAACCCTCTGTTTCTGACCTCCGGAAAGTTTATTTCCATCGTCACCGATATTAGAGTTGTATCCATCAGGAAGATTCGAAATAAAATTGTCAGCATTGGCAATTTTTGCCGCTTCGACTACTTCTTCTTTCGTCGCATCAGGTTTACCCATCAGGATATTGTTGTATACTGAATCATTGAACAGTACAGATTCCTGAGTTACCATTCCCAGAAGCTGACGGTATTCTTTTAATTTTAAATGTTTAATGTCAACCCCGTCAATTAAAATCTGACCTTCATTCACATCATAGAATCTTGCCAAAAGGTTAGCAATAGTTGTTTTTCCACTTCCACTCTGGCCTACAAGGGCGATGGTTTTTCCTTTCGGAATGATCAGTGAGAAGTTTTTAAGGATCACATTATCTTTATCGTAATAGAATCCAATGTTTTTGAATTCGATCTGATTGCTTAAGGTAGAGATAGAAATAGGTTCTGCAATTTCTTCCACTTTTAGATCATAATCAAGAACTTCAGCTACTCTTTCCAAACTTGCCATACCTCCCTGGATGGAAGAAATCGCACTGGAAAGCTTTTTCGCCGGGTCAAGAATCTGGAAGAACATTCCGATGAATACCAAGAAAGCCTGAGGTTTCATCGTTTGATCCTCTAAAATTTGTGTTCCCGCATACCATGTAATGATAAGAATAGTAATAGAACCAAGGAATTCGCTCATAGGTGATGCCAATTCTCTTCTTCTACTCATATCGATCGCATAGTTCTGCCAGTTGGTAGTTGTTTCGTTGAATCTGTTTTTAAGGATCTTATCTGCATTAAAGATCTTGATGACCTTAGACGACTTCAATGTTTCGTCTACCAAGGAGAAAAGATTTCCAAGTTCAGCCTGAGCAAAATGAGCCTGTTTTTTCAAACTTTTTCCGGTCCATGAAATCAGCCAGCCCATAATCGGGAAAACAAGTAGTGAGAATAAGGTAAGCTGAGGAGACAGTAAAAATAGTGCGATCAATGAAGAGATGATCATAAACGGAGCATTGATAATATCTACCAAAACCCCCATGATTCCACCTTCTACACCTCCGATGTCATTGGAAATTCTTGACATCATATCTCCCTTTCTCTGTTCTGTAAAGAAAGAAACCGGAAGTTGAAGAAATTTATTATACATCGCCGTACGAAGATCCTTTGTAATTCCTACTCGGTAATTTACCAATAGGAAAGACCCGATGTACCTGAAAATATTTCTTAATAAAAATGAAACTCCTGTGATGGCACAAAGAACAGCCAATACATAAACGGCACCGTGCTGGTCTATCTGTATCTGTACAAAATAGTACGCTTTATCTTTTATATAATTGAAATAGTCGCCGAAAGCTCCGCTCCATACCGGCTCTTTACCCTGTTTTTCAATCGTACCGAACATTAATCCCAAAATAGGAAGCATGGTTCCTACCGATAAGATATTGAGTAAGGAGTACAGAATATTGAAAAACATACTTCCGAAAAGGTATTTTTGATGCGGTTTCGCGAAATAAAGTATTCTTTGTAATGGTTTCATTCAATGAAAAATTGGATAGCAAAATTACGTAAAATTAAAGGAAAAGACGTTCTTAATCCTGTTTTACTTTAATTAATATGTTTCAATCGGACCTATTTTGTTACAAACGTTTGTTTAATTTTATATCACTTAGGGATTATAGGCTAAAGAAAAAACCGCCATTCCGGCGGTTTTTATGATTATATTTCTTTAAAATTTTACTTTGTCATTATATTTTGGAGCAAAATTCTTAGGATTTAATTTTTCAAGAGTTTTTCCCACATTGTTGATAATACCGGTTAAATTATCAAAATCCACCACACTCACATCATCACTTTCATTATGGTAATGCGAAGCTTTCGTCATATCAACCGTTGAGAATGAATGCGCAATAATTTTCTTCTTCACAAAACTTACATTGTCTGATCTGTAGAATAATTTTTGTGCTGCGTAAGGGTCCGGGTTTATTTTTAAACCGTTGGCGGCATATTGATTAAATAGTTCATCAAAATCTGAAAACTCGTCGCCGGTCATAAAAAGAGCATTCTTTCCGAATTGAGATTCTGTAGCGACCATTTCAAAGTTGAAAAGTGCGGTCATATTATTATAGATCTTATCCAGATTGGCATCCGTAGAAATCGCTTTGGATCCCAGCATTCCTTTTTCTTCTCCATTAAAGGCCATGAACACCATTGAGAATTCAGGTTTTTTGTTTTTGAAATAATCGGCAATACCTGCTAAAGTGGCAATTCCGCTTGCATCATCATCTGCACCATTATAGATATTATCTCCGGTTTTGTCACTTGTCCCGATGTGATCGAAATGACCTGAGAATCCCAGATACTTATCCGTTTTCCCTTTTTTAACCCCGCATACGTTGTAGACTTTCTTTCCTTCATATTCAAAAGGAATCAGGTAAGAATTTCCTGTACAGTAGTCAAGTTTATTTTCTTTAAAAAGCTTTGCAATATATTCTGCTGCCTTGTCATTTTCCGGAGTTCCGATCTCACGGCCTTTCATTTCGTCTGAAGCCAGTGTAGAAAGGATGGTGGTTACTCTTTCTTTTGAAACTTCCTGTGCCAGCGTAAATACGGAGCAGAAGGACAGGGCAAGGTAGGTTAGTTTTTTCATTATAGATACAATTTAATAGGATCAGTCGTATTCTTAACGGAAATGTTGCATGAAATGGTATAAATTAATCAGACAGGAATGCATTTCAACCATTAAGATACTTAAGATCTAATGCGAAATTAAGTAAATCATTTAATTTTTAAAACATTTTCAGACTTTCAGTTGATATTCACACCGATACTATTTCAAAAAAGACTCTGTCACACTGAGCGGAGTCGAAGTGTGTGTCAATTTAATTATGAAAATCAAAACGGTTTATATAATGACTACAAAAAAAACAGCTCCTTTCGGAACTGTTCTCACTCAAAAAATCGTTGTAAGGCTATCGAAGTCGGTCTACAGATTTTACGAGCCTCTCATCTCTGCGGATCAATACGTTTGCAATAAGCAGACATATGATTGCAATCAATGGGAAAACCGGCTCAATACCCTTCTCAGGAATCTGAATTCCTCCGGATAAGTTTAGTAACCAGTACGCCAATACACCAATCAACAAAGCGTTTATAACGATGCTGAACGTATTCAGCATAATTTGTCTTTTTCTGTTTTTGAAACTGAAAATACTTAATGCACCTGCCAAAACAAGGGCAATACAACTGATATCAATCACCGGAATATTGCCGAAAACGTCAACATCCTGTCCTGTAACGAAAAGGGAAACAGCAGCCAAAACCGCCAAAAGAGTCCATATAGTCTGTATTCTCTGTAACATTG
Organism: Chryseobacterium sp. OV279; assembly: GCF_900128945.1. Lineage (GTDB taxonomy): Bacteria > Bacteroidota > Bacteroidia > Flavobacteriales > Weeksellaceae > Chryseobacterium. Next base: position 518,572 of record NZ_FQUD01000004.1, read on the forward strand.
ATTCTTAAATACCTGGCAAAAATAACATAAATTTTGCACAATTCAAAAATTAGTGTAGATTTGCATTATACATATGTACTTGAAAACAAAAGTCACCGGACTTACTTTTCTTACTCACAATTAATTACATTTTTACATTAAGTATGTTTAACATAGAAACGTTAAGGTCAAAATCCGTAACGGAACTGACTAAAATCTTAAAAGATTTAGGCGTTAAAGTTGCTAGAAACAGCAATGATAATGATAAGATCTTTGCCGTTCTTGACTTTCAGGCTTCTAACCCTAAAGTTGCAAAAGATTATTTCAACGCCACAGAAACCAGCATGGATACTGAAGAAAAACCGGCAGACAAACCTGCTAAGGCTCCTGTAAAAAAAGCAGCGCCTAAAAGACAACCTGCCAAACCAAGAGCAGAAGTAAAAGCACCAACTGAAGAAAAACCACAGATTGAAGAGAAAGTAGAAGAAAAGGTGCCGGCTGCTGAAGAACCCAAACAGGAAGAACCTAAAGCTGAAACAGTTTCCACTCCTGAAGAAAACAATCAGGCACAAGCCAAGAAAAAAAGAAAAAGAGTAGTAGCCAATAACACTGGTACTACAGAAACTCCACAGGAAAGAGCAGAAGCTCCTAAAAATGCAGAACCTCAAGAATCTGCTCCATCTGAAGAAAAGCCTAATACTCCTCAAAATCAGGCCAGATCCCAACAAAGACAAAACAATCCGCAAAACAGCGGAAACCAACATAAGAACCCTAATCAGCATCAAAACCAAAATCAGGGTCAGAACCAAAATAATCCTAACCAACACCAGAATCCTAACCAGAATCAGAATCCTAATCAAAATCAGCAAAGACAACACGCTGACAGAAATGAGGAGCATCATTCTGAACACAGAAAAGAATTCAGTTTCGATGGAATGGTAAGTATTGAAGGGGTTTTAGAAATCCTTCCGGATAACTACGGATTCCTTCGTTCATCTGATTTCAGTTATATTTCTTCTCCTGATGACGTATATGTTTCTACGGCACAGATCAGAAATTTCGGTCTTAAAACCGGAGATACTGTTAAAGGAATTGTAAGACTTCCGAAAGAAGGAGAAAAATATTTTTCATTATTAAAACCTACGGAAGTAAACGGACGTGATCTTGCGTTCATCAAAGACCGTGTGGCATTTGAATATTTAACGCCGCTTTTCCCTGAAGAAAAATTTAATCTTACCGGAAACGGATCTACGCTTTCAACAAGAATTGTAGATCTTTTTGCACCAATCGGAAAAGGACAGAGAGCCATGATCGTAGCCCAGCCTAAAACGGGTAAAACGATGTTGCTAAAAGATATCGCCAACTCTATTGCAGCCAATCACCCTGAAGTATATATGATGGTCCTTCTGATCGACGAACGTCCTGAAGAGGTTACCGATATGGAAAGAAGTGTAAATGCAGAAGTTATCGCCTCTACATTTGATGAAGCAGCTGACAAGCATGTAAAAGTGGCCAACCTTGTTTTAGCAAAAGCTCAGAGAATGGTAGAATGCGGACATGATGTAGTGATCCTTCTTGACTCTATTACGAGATTAGCAAGAGCATACAACACGGTGACACCAGCATCAGGAAAAGTACTTTCCGGTGGGGTAGATGCCAATGCGCTTCACAAACCGAAAAGATTTTTCGGGGCGGCCAGAAAAATTGAGGGTGGTGGTTCATTAACCATCATTGCTACGGCACTTATCGACACAGGTTCTAAAATGGACGAAGTGATCTTTGAAGAATTCAAAGGAACGGGTAACATGGAACTTCAGTTAGATAGAAAAATTGCCAACAGAAGAATTTATCCTGCGATTGATCTTGTCTCTTCAAGCACGCGTAGAGACGACCTTCTCTTAGACGAAGTAACTTCTCAGAGAATGTGGATCTTCAGAAAATACCTTTCTGAGATGAATCCTGTAGAAGCAATGGAATTTGTAAACAAAAACATCAGAGGAACTTTAAATAACGAAGAATTCCTGATGTCTATGAATAAATAGATTAATTTAATTGTTGTTAAAAAAAGCACGGAAATCAGCGGATTTTCGTGCTTTTTTATTGAAGTTGGAGAGGTTTGAGTTTGAGAGTTTGAGTGTAAAAGGGTTTGAGGGTTTTTAAAAAGAGTAAGATTGTAATTTGTTTTTTCATTAACTCAAAAAAGGCTTTGAGATTTATTTTAGACTGCGATAACCTCCCTCTTCCAACTTCCCGCTTCCCTCCTATAAAAATTAATTCATTCTAAATCAATATATCAATGTTAAAGATTTATTAAAGTAATACCCAGTATTTGATAATCGCCTAAATATTGGCTAAATTTGGATATAACATTAAAAATAAAAATTATGTCATTTGAATTACCTAAATTAGGATATGCATACGATGCATTGGAGCCTACTATTGATGCTAAAACTATGGAAATCCACCATACAAAACATCACCAGGCTTATATTGACAATTTAAATAAAGCCATTGAAGGAACTGAGCTAGCAGGTAAAACGATCGAAGAGATCTGCCAGACAGGAACTGACAAGCCAGCTGTAAGAAACAATGGTGGAGGACACTTCAACCACTCTTTATTCTGGGAAATTTTAACTCCGGGCGGAAGCAATGAGCCTGTAGGAAACGTAAAAGCTGCTATTGAAGCTTACGGAGGTCTTGAAAAATTCAAAAATGATTTTTCTGACGCTGCTAAAACAAGATTCGGTTCAGGATGGGCTTGGTTAGTGAAAAATGCAGACGGATCTGTATCTGTTTCATCTACTCCGAACCAGGACAACCCGTTAATGCCTGTTGCAGATGTGAAAGGAACTCCGGTTTTAGGATTGGACGTTTGGGAGCACGCTTACTATTTAAACTACCAAAACAGAAGACCTGATTATGTAGCAGCGTTCTTCAGCGTAGTAAACTGGGATAAAGTAGAGGAATTATTTAACAAATAATTTTCAGCTATTATAAAAGTAAAAAGGTTCAGAAGAAATTCTGAACCTTTTTTTATTGTTATGATCTTTCTTTTTAAGACTATCTCGTAGCATCACTTGGAGAAAGCCCGTTCATTTTCAATCCGTATTTCCAGCTTACATAGGCAAAGACCTGATAGAGCTTGTATTCAAATTTAATCCCGTATTTCTCTCTCGGATCGTAATCTATGCCGGACTCTATAATATTCCTGTATTTTCCTGAACTGTAATAAGAATTCCATTCAGTAACCAGAAATGTGTTTTTTGTTTTCAGATAAGATTCCGAATACTGACTCATCGGTTTGGCTACCGCATTTAAAAAGTAATCGAACTGGGTGTCGATCACAGTAATATCCCACTCGCCGTCATCATTTTTAGAAGGCTTCATTTCAGACTTCTCTTCACCTTTCTTAGGGCCGTCCTGAGAAAAACAGCTGAAAGGAATCAGTGCAAAGAGAAGTAGGGTGATTATATTTTTCATAATAAAAGCATTGTATAAAAAATAAGCACTCAAAATGAGTGCCTAAGTTAATTTTTTATGGTTCTTTCTGAAGAATAACAAATGCCGGGAAGTGGTCACTGTATCCTCCTGTAAACTGGTCTCCGTTCCAGGATCTGAAAGGATAACCTTTATAGTTTCCTTCTTTGTTCACTAAATATGGGGGAGCAAAGATTTCTGCTTTGTATACTGAGTATTCTTTAGTTACCTGATCCGAAACCAAATTCTTGGAAACGATGATCTGGTCAAAAAGGTTAGGCGCATCCTGATAAGCCAGTGAAGCAATACCTTTCTTATATAAAGGATACATTAAATTAAGGTAAGGTGTCGTTTCGCTTAAATCTTTAGGACTTGCTGCCGCTTTTAGATAATTTTTTAAACTTGAACTTACAGGATCATCATTGAAGTCACCCATAGCAAAAAGCTTTGTCGTAGGATCTGCTGTTCTGATGCTGTCCATTTGCTGCTTCAGTAAAGCCGCTGCTGCATTTCTTTTAGGTAATGAAACGGCTTCACCACCTCTTCTTGAAGGCCAGTGATTCATGAAGAATGCTACTTTTTCATTATCAAGGAAACCAGTTACTACCAAGATGTCTCTGGTGTATTCTCTTTTACCGTCATCACCGAATACTTTCAGTTCTTTCTTTAAAGAGTTGGTTACTGTAAATCTTCTTTTCTGATAGATTAGTGCTACATCAATTCCTCTGTAGTCATAAGAGTTGTAGTGTACGATTCCGTAATCATATTTGGCAAGAGCAGGCTGTTTTACAAGATCTTCGATCACCTGTCTGTTTTCTACTTCGATAAGCCCTACCACGGCAGGAGCTGTTTTGGTATACTGAGCACCCAGTTCTGCAATTACTTTTGCTTCGTTGGCCAGTTTTGCTTTGTAGATTTTGGTATTATAGTTTTTACCGCTGCTTGGGGTGAATTCTTCAGAACCGCTTTGGTATCTTACGGCTTTCTTTCCCTTTAAAGCACTGTCGCTCCAAGGTCCGTCATGCTTTTCAGCTTCTAAAAATTTGATGGAATCTAAGGGTATACTTCTATGGAAAGCCGGATTATGGATGTCTTTAGTCCCATCTATATAATCTGCAGAACGTATAGTGTCCCAAAGGTTTTCAACATTCAAAAAACCAACAGCAGCCACTTTTCTAAGCTTGCCCTGTTGTGCAAAAGCCATTACCGAAAAAACGATGGCCATAAAACTCATAAATCTCTTCATCCTCTAGAGTATTAAAATTATTTAAACGACAAATTTACCTTTTTTTAATTCACTCCATTTTAAATATTTGTAAATTTAAAACAATATAAAATAATTCTCTTATATAATGAATCATAAAAGCTTGCAATGTTAAGAAAAAATAATGTTAAAAAAGTTGGAAATTCCAAATTTTGACTAAATTTGTGCCCCCAACTTTTAAACGGTTGAAAACTAATAAGAAAAGTATTAAAAAAAATAAATATACTCATGATTAAAAAACTATCATTAGTCTCTTTGTTTACTTTACTTCCTGCTTCATTCTATTTTGCGCAGACCACTGTGTTTGCGTATCTTAAGGATGCTGAAGGAAAGCCCATTGAAAGGGCAGAAGTAGATCTTAAAGGGAGTGAGAATGATGTAACGGCTGATAAAATTGGATATTTCCAGTTTGTAGACCTGCAGCCGGGCCATTATCAAATTATGATTACGAAACCAAACTTCGAAACCAAAATGATGGAGTTTGACGTAGCCGATGAGAAAAAAAAGGATCTGGGGATAATTACCCTGTATTCTAATCTTACAAGCGCAGATCAAGGTTTAGCTATTATAGACAATGATGATGATGACAGCAACAGCAGTGGACAGGCTTCCACAGTAGGTTTGCTACAATCATCAATGGATGTATTCAGTAGAATTGCTGCGTTTGATTTAGGATTTTACTGGTTCCGCCCAAGAGGTATCGATGGAAGAACTGGTGAATCTATGCTGAACGGTGTTTCCATGGTAAAATCTGATAATGGTAATGTTGACTTCAGTAACTGGGGTGGACTAAACGAGATCACGAGATATCCTGAAATCGCGTCTAACCATTCTCCGTCTGAATATGCTTTTGGAGGAAACAGCTCTGTGGTTTACAAAAACACAAAAGCAAGTGAGTATAGAAAAGGATTCCAGTTTACACAATCCTTAACCAACAGAAATTACAGAAACAGAACATCTTTACGATATACCTCAGGAATGAGCAAGAAAGGATGGGCGTTTACTGCAATGGGGGCCAGAAGATGGGCTGATGAAGGAATCCAGGAAGGAACTTTCTATGATGCTTACGGAGCTTACCTTGGGGTTGAAAAGAAATTCAGCGACAGCCACACGATTACCTTCAATGCGATCGGTGCGCCTTACAGAAGATCTACATCCAGCCCGAATACTCAGGAAGTGTATGACTACAGAGGGGTACATTACAACTCGTACTGGGGATGGCAGGATGGAGAAAAGAGAAGCGAAAGAGTTCGTAGAGGATTTCAGCCGCTTTTCCAGATTCAGGACTTCTGGAAAATTAATAAAAAATCCAGTCTTTGGACGACTGCATCTTACCAGTTTGGAAAAGATAAAGGTTCCCGTTTAGACTGGAATGGGGTTACCAATCCTTCTCCTACCTACTACAGAAACTTACCAAGTTACTATATCAACAGTATTATTTATAACGCTACCAATAATACACAGCCAGATCCTACACAGTACGGAACTCTGATCGATGCTTACAATACAAGTTTGTCAAGCTGGCAGAACGGAGATCCTAATGTTACTCAGCTTAACTGGGGACAGATCTATGCGAACAACCAAAAGGTAGATGCTGCAGACCAGGCTGAAATGGCCCGTTTGTACGGAATATCCGGAAAGCGTTCTAAAGTATATCTGGTAGATGACGTAAGTGATGATAAGATTTTCAATGCTGGTACACACTATACGTACAACTTTAACGACCGTACGAAGTTTATCATGAACGTTTCTTATCAGAACTACAAATCTGAGCTTTACCGTGAAATGAAAGATCTTTTAGGAGGTGATTACGCTATTGGTGTAGATCCGTTTAAAGAATCTGCAAAACCTGGTTCTTCAGGATTGTATAATACGTTAGATTCCAACGTTCAGCTGAAAGAAGGGGACCGTATGACTTACAATTATATCCTGAGAAGACAGGAGGCGAAAGTAAATCCGGGACTGAAATTTTCTACAGGTAATTTTGATGTATTTGTTTCTGCTATGGCAGGATATTCTACTTCAAACAGAGAAGGTCTTTTCAAGCATTATTTATATGAAAACTCTTACGGGAAAAGCAAAGATTACAATTTCTGGAACTTTGGTCTGAAAGGACAGATTGTTTACCGTATCAACGGACGTAACTTCTTAGTGTATAACGGAGCGATGTACAATCAGGCACCATTCCTGGAAGATTTGTTCATCAATCCTAGAATCAACGCACTTGTTAATCCTAATATCAGAAGTACCGTATATACAGCGAATGATTTAAGTTATGTGATCAATACACCTTTCCTTAAATTAAGAGCATCAGGATTTATTGTAGATACTCAGAATGAAACCAATGTACAGAGATTCTTTGCAGACGGAATTCAGCTGAGCAGCACAAATCCGGACGGATCTGTTTCTCAGGTACAGAGTGCATTCGTTACTCAGGTAATGTCCAACCTAGAGAAAAGAAATATGGGGGTTGAATTAGGGGTTGACCTTAAAGTTCTTCCTACTTTATCTTTACAGGGTCTTGCCAGTTTAGGTGAGTATACATACAGAAACAATCCGGAAGTTTATCTGGTTTCTGATGCTTCAGGAAGTAGTGTGACTTCTTTCGGAAAAGCCTATTTGAAAGATTATAAGCAAGGGGGAACTCCTCAGCGTGCTTTCTCTTTAGGTTTCCGTTACAACAACCCGAAATACTGGTGGGTAGGTGCCAACTGGAACTATTTTGATAACAATTATCTGGATCCGGCTCCGGCTTTAAGAACGAATAACTTTATTCAAAACCCTTATTCAAGTACACCTTACATTGGTCTTACCGATGGTGATGTACGTGATATGCTGAAGCCTGTACAACTTCCTTCTGCATTTTTCTTAAATGCCAATGCAGGGAAATCATTCATGATTGGAAAGTATTACATATTATTAACTGCTTCTGTGAATAACATCTTAAACAACAAGAGATTCATTACAGGAGGTTTTGAGCAAACGAGAGAAACGAAAGCGAAAGATTTTGCTTCGGATTATTACAGTCCTACACCTTCTTTCGGACCGAAATACTGGTATACTCAGGGACGTTCGTACTTTGTTAACTTACAATTCAGATTCTAATAAAAAATAAAAAAATAACAATGAATAATTTCACTAACTTTTTCAAAACGACATTCGTAGTAGTAGGTGTACTGTCTGCAGTGTCTTCTTGTGTAAAGAATGATGATTGGGAAACTCCCCCGATCGCCTGTTCCAATAAGTTCGAAGCGCCAAACATTTCAATGGCAGATTTTTCGGCTCAGGCTCCTGCTACAGGATATAAATTAATTACTACAGATCAGATCTTCGATGGTTATATCGTTTCTTCTGATGCTCAGGGAAATTTCTACAAAACCATCTCTTTCCAGGATAAAACGGTTAACCCTACAGTAGGTCTTCAGATCGAGGTGGATAAAGCAAGTAACTTTGCAGATTTCCCGGTAGGTGCACACATCAGAATTAATGCTAAAGGATTGCGTTTAGGTCTTGACAGAGGTTCTATTAAATTAGGTTCTGAAGATCCGAACTTCGCGATCGGTAGAATTCCTCAGGCTCTTGTAGGAAGATATGTTTCCGGAGTATGTTCAGGAAACGGTTTGGATATCCAGACTCTTGTCCCTACAAAGCTTAATTCATTAAATGATGCAAAGCAGGCTAACCTGATCAATACGTTAGTTACTGTATCTGACGTACAGTTTGGTATCGGTGAAATCTTCCCGGTTCAGAAAAAATATCTTGATTATGATGCCGGAAACCAAGGTTTGGATACAGACAGAAATATTGAAGATAAATTAGGAGGTGCAGCAGTAATCAGAAACTCAGGATTCTTCAAGAGTGGAGGAGAGCTTATACCAAAAGGAAACGGTACCGTTACTTTCGTAGTAAGCAGATACAATTCTACATGGCAGATGCTGATCAGAAGCTTATCTGATATCAACTTCACAGGAACAAGAGTAGATGCAACGCCGCCTAAAGGAGGTACGGAGATTGCTTATTCAGGTTCATTCCTTGAAAACTTTGAAAGCTATTCTCTGACGCCTACTAACCTTGAAGTATATCCTAAATATGTAAATGATGCGGTGTTAGGAAACAGATACTGGCAGTTAAAGACTTTCAGCAACAATAAATATATCCAGTTGGGAGCTAATTCAGGTTCTGGAAACTACTTGACTTATTTTGCTGTACCGGTTGACTTTACAGCAGCCAACACCGTGAAATTTGACGTTAACGTTGGATTCTGGAATGGTAATGCTTTAAAAGTATATTACACGACCAACTATACTCCGCTTGGAGATATTACAACGGCAACTAAAACAGATATTACATCTGCATTTACAATTCCACAGGCTCCGGCTGTTAATTATGGTACGTTAGCTCCTGCGGGAACTTATACGCTACCTGCCGGATTAACGGGTAACGGATTTATCTTATTTGAATATACAGGAGCATCTACGGGTGTGACCACTACTCTTCAGTTAGATAATATTCAGATTCAGTAATCAAAATCTGATATTTTAAATACAGGCCGTCTTTTAGGAGACGGCCTTTTTTGTTTAGTTATGATTTTTATAATGATCAGTAAATTTGAAATTATTTAAATCCTGATATTTTTTATTTATCCTTGTCAAGGTTCAAAACCTTGACAAGGATAAGCTTTCTCTTTTTTAGAATGAGTATATTGGAATATATAAAAGTTAAACTCATCCTGTATGAACGAAATAACCAAAACATTGACCTGTTTGTTCGTGTTTATCATGCTTTTCTCCTGTGAAAAAAACGAATGTTTGAAATACAGTCAGATACTTTCCAAAGAAGAATGTAACATTATTGTAGATCTGGAACCTGCTAATTCGGTCTGGTTTGAGATTAAAGGACATGATCCTATAACGCAAGAGCCTAAAGTTTGTAAAACGCACAACAGATGGTGGAATTTATATGCTGATGAAATAGAACTTGGAGATACGGTTGTAAAAAAGAGAGGGGAATTAACGTTTAATATTCACAAGAAAGATACAGTGATCACGCATGAATGGGAGAAATGTAATGAAATAGATGCTACGCTCAAGAAAGGATCTTAATAACTATTATTTGGTAAAACAAAAGTTGATAGGACACAAAAAAACCACCGCATCTGCAGTGGTTTATTTATTTTTAAATTATTCCGACTAGAAAGAAACCTCATTCACTTCTTTTCCTCTCTGGAAGTTCATTACTTTCTGGCTTCCTTTGTAAGAAACACTCACAATATTGAACTGCTTAGGAAAAGAACTTAAAAGAATGGTGTTTTTAATCTTCATGGTACTGATGTCCGGAACACCGCCGGTTTCAAAATATACCCATACCGTTTCTCCGCTTACCTGACTTCCGGTGAAGGTTATAGTTTTCGGAGAGCCATTGACGTACACATCAAAATTATTGTTCACATATTTTTTTACTTCTGCTTCAAATCCGGCTGTATTGGGATTGATTTTAATAGCGTCAGAAATATGGTTGGTATTCATCTTTGTGGTAAACTTCAATGTTTTGCTTCCATCTATATAATCAACTTTGGTCATTGAAGAGAAAAAGTCTACATACATAAAACTCATTAACACAAAAAATGTTAAAATTCCTGATATATATAAAAGTTTTTTCATCTTAATTAATAGATTTACAATCATACTTGCTAATTATAGGTCACAAATAATATGCCAATTAAAAATTTACATTCACAGAATACTTATCATAAAATGCTTTGATGTGGGCCACCGCTTCATCAGCCGTGTCTACCACTCTGTATAAGTCCAGATCATCTTCTGCGATCATCCCTTCTTTTAACAGTGTTGCCTTGAACCATTCCAACAGTCCGCCCCAGAATTCACTTCCTACGAGAACGATCGGAAATTTACCAATTTTATTGGTTTGGATCAATGTCATAGCTTCCGTCAGTTCATCCAGTGTCCCGAAACCTCCCGGCATGACCACGAATCCCTGAGAATATTTTACAAACATTACTTTTCTTACAAAAAAGTAATCGAAGTTCATAGAATAAGATTTGTTAATATACGGATTAAAATGCTGTTCAAACGGCAGATCAATATTAAGTCCGATAGATCTTCCCTGTGCATTAAAAGCGCCCTTATTTCCTGCTTCCATGATCCCCGGACCGCCTCCGGTAATGATTCCGAAGCCCAGTTTGGTGATCTTTTCAGCAATTTCCACCGCCATCGCGTAATATTTACTTTCAGGCTTCAGCCTTGCAGATCCGAAAATAGAAACACATGGTCCGATTTTGGCCAGTTTTTCGTAGCCATCCACGAATTCAGCCATCACTTTGAAAACCATCCAGCTGTCTTTGGTGATGGTTTCGTCCCAGGTTTTCTGTCTGAGACTGTTGTGAAGCTTTGTTTCATTAATATCTAAGGCCGGATTTACTAAACTTTCATCCCTGTTTCCATCCATTTCCATTACAAAAATTATTTAAAATGTTTTTCGGCTTCTATTACAGATTCGGGTCTTCCCACATCTATCAGAATGCTGTCGTGCACAAATCCGTGGATATGCTCGGTCTGCATCAGATCCAGATATTCCTCCATAACAGAAAACTTGCCGGTTCTCTTTATTTTTTCAAAGATAGCGGGGTTGATACAGTGAACGCCACTGAAAGCAAGAGCCTTAAAGCCTTTGTTGAATTCTGCAAGCCTCTGTTCTCCCGACTGTACATTCAGCCAGCCTCTCAAAACCATATCGTCGTTGAAAAGTAATTTTCGCGAACTATCTCTGTCTGAAACCGCTAAAGTAGCAAAATCTTTTATCTTTTTGTGGTACTCCACCAGAGCATTGATATTGATATCCGTTAAAATATCAGCGTTCATGATCAGAAAATCTTCCCCGTGATCGAGGAACTTTCTAGCAAAAATCAAGCCGCCGCCGGTTTCCAGCAGTTCATTGGTCTCATCTGAGATTTCAATGTTGCATCCGAAATTACTGTTTTTATTTAAAAATTCAACAATCTGATTTCCAAAATGATGGATATTGATCACAAAATCTTTTATTCCGAAGCCTTTAAGATATTTGATATTTCTTTCCAAAAGCGGTATGCCGTTTACCTTGGCCAGTGCTTTCGGATGATGATCCGTAAAGGGTTTGAGCCTTGTGCCTTTTCCGGCAGCGAAAATTAAAGCTTTCATATAGTATAAGTAATGAGTGATAAATAATGAGTAATTTCAGGGTTGATGAACAAGTAAAATAGTACTTATTGCTCATTACTCACGTTCAGTTGGTGCTGTTCGTCATGATGAAGGCTTATTTCTGTTCCCTCAGGATATTTTTCCTTGATGAATTCAGCAATTTTGATGGCAGAATATACAGATCTGTGCTGTCCGCCTGTACATCCGAAACTGATCTGAAGGTCTTCAAAACCTCTTTCCAGATAATTATCGATATTAATGGACACGATAGATTTTACCAGTTCCAGGAATTTAGGCATCTCTGTTTTGGTTTCAAGATATTCCTGAACGCCGATGTCGTTTCCTGTCTGGATTTTATATTCTTCAATTCTTCCCGGGTTTAAAATCCCTCTGCAGTCGAAAGTAAAACCTCCGCCGTTTCCTGAAAGATCCTTGGGAATTCCTCCTTTTTTGTACGAAAAACTGTGTATGTCGATGTGTAGCATTTTGTTTATATTTTTTTATTTAAACCATTTAAGGTTTTTATTTTTTATTGGTAGTAAAGCCTTCGACTCCGCTCAGGCTGACATTGTTAATATGAGGTTGTTAATGATTCAAAATCGCATTAATTTTTAATTTTGATTCTTCTGTAGCCAGCTGTTCTATTACTTTTTTAAGTTCCGGATAATTGTTCATCTGTTCCCATGATGCTGCGAACTGCGTGATGTTTTGAATTCCTTTTTCCAGACTTGATATGAAATGTTGTTTCCTTTGGATCAGTCCTCTGAAGCCGTAAGCTCCAAGTACCTGCAGGAATCTCATCATCTGGATTGGTTTTACCGATTTTTTTAGTTGAATTTTAATTTCCTCATTATCAAATTGTCCGATGTAATAATTAAGCATTTCGTTTTTGAAGTCTTCCGGGAAATCAGCCTTTGCCTGGAAAAGAAAAGAGATCACATCATACATCAATGGACCTTTCATAGCAGACTGATAATCGATGAACGAAACTTTACTTTCTTCATTTACCATGATGTTTCTGGCCTGAAAATCGCGGATCATAATTCCTGTAGGTTCGAGGCTTTCAATAAGTGCAGCGATCTGTTTAAATTCTTTCAACAGAGCAGACTTACGGTATTCCAGTTCCAGAACATCCGCGACAAAGTTTTTAAAATAATACAGGTCATGGATCACGGGAAGTTCGTCATAACTTTCATATTCAAAAGTTTTTGAGAAATCAATTTTCCCCTGCGTCCGGATCTGAAGTTCAAAAAGTTTTTCCAGGGTCTGTTTTACCAATGCCTGCACATGTGGAGAAAGTCCTTCCTTGGTAATAATCTCGGAAAGGGTCTGTCCTCCCAGGAATTCCTGTACATACATTTTCCTGTCATCAGAGACTGCAAAAATACCAGGTGTGTTGAGGTTGAGTTCAGAGAAAATTTCAGAATAATACAGGAAACTTTCGTTTTCCGGGATATTTTCATTGCTGGTGATGATGTATTTTCTGTTGCCGGATTTGGCCAGGAAATTCACCCTCGCAGAACCGCTTTGAGCCAGTGTAACGAACTCAGAAGATGGTTCACCGAGATAGTTTTCAAAAAATCGTTTTGCGTTTTCGGAAGTCATAATATGGAAACAAATATACTAATTTAATGGGAGTTTGAGAGTTTTGGAGTAGGAGAGTATGAGGGTGTTGGCGTTTGAGAGGTTTGAAAAGTTATCAGTTATAAATTATGAGTTATTTCGAGTGGGTTCCGGAGTTGGAGGACTTTCACAATTCACTTGCGCAGCAAAGTTCACAATTCACATCCCTTAATCACAACCTAAAAATCTGAAATCTCATGTCTGATATCTGGTGTCTGCAATCTGATGTCTTAATTTAGCTTACATTTCAGTCGAATTTTTATCTTTGTATTATGCTAAAGGATTTTAAACCAGTTTTAAACATTTTGCTGAGGTTCATCGTCATTTATCTGGTGTTGCTGTTTGCTTACCAGTTTTATCTGAATGCTAGTAAAGCAGGCGGACTGGATCCTTTTTCGAGAATAATCGCGGATCAGGTGGCCTCTATTCAGAAAGCTTCGGGATTTCCTACGTTACTTTATGATGATGTGAAAAATGAGCAGGTTTGGTTTTATGTAAAGAAAAATTACGTGACCAGAATGGTGGAAGGGTGTAATGCCATTTCAGTAATGATCCTGTTTGTCGCATTCGTATTTGCGTTTTATAAAGGGGCTAAAACTTTTGTTTTTGCTCTTGCCGGACTTGTTCTGCTGTATATCATGAATCTTCTCCGCATCGTTGGACTGAACGTTGTGATGTCGGATTATAAAGAATATGGAAAAATGTTTCATGATTTTATTTTTCCGGCGGTTATTTATGGAACGGTGGTGGTTCTTTGGCTGGTATGGATTAAATTCTTTGCATTAAAAAATGAAAATTCTTAACTGGCTTCTCTTCATAGCAGGAATCTGCGGCCTTATCAGCGTACGTGTGCTGGAGGATAAAATTTTCTATGATCCTTTCCTGAGATATTTTCATGAGGCGAATAAACATATTGCATTTCCGCAGTTTGAGTGGGGCAAATTAATAGTTGGTCATGTTTTCAGGTTTATTCTTAATCTTGCTTTGTCCTGCCTGATCATTCAGTGTCTTTTTAAAAATAAACAGTGGACGGTGCAGGGCGCATTGCTCATCACCATTATATTTGTTATTACTTTCCCGATTTATCTTTACTGTATCTATGACCGGTTTGATGTGGGGTATCTTTTCTCCTTTTACATGAGAAGGTTTGTCATTCAGCCGCTGGCGCTGCTTTTGATTGTTCCTATGTTTTATTACAGGAAACAGTTAGAAAAGGACAGACAAATAAACGGGTAGATTCATTACTTACAGGTTGCCTTAGAATTTTGGAATATTTGGAAAGGTCAATGGTGAATTTTGCTTCGCAAGTCAATGGTGAATGATAGAAGTAGAAGTAAGATCAACTGACAACACTCTGAACCCTAATCTACGGTATGTTTATCTACACTCGTTACATTTTCCGGAGTCCATTCTACTCTTTTCACAAAGTTTTTTTCGCGGACAGGGCAGTCTTTGATTTGACAGACAGAACATGAGACGGTTTTACAATCATCCATATGAAAGTTAAATTCTACGCTTCTTTTGGTATTTTTAGCTAAAAGAATAATCATTTTTTCCATTTCATTGTGCGCTTCCCGAAGGCTGTAATACCAGGGCAGAGTAATATGGGCATCGATATGGAGATTGGCCCCGAATTGCTGGATTTTCATATTGTGAACGTCTATCCATTCTATTCTTCTGTTATCTTCCAGTACCTTGATAATCTGGTTCAGAAGGTCAGGATCCTGCTCATCCATAATTCCGCTTAACGACTTTCTGACAATCTTATATCCGACATAGATGATGTAGAAACCAAAAACAAGGGCTACCACAGAATCCAGCCAATAAATTTTGGTAAAATAAACAATAACTAAGCTGATGACCACCCCTAATGTTGTGATGGTGTCAGACTGAAGATGTTTTCCGGATGAAACCAAAACCAGCGAGTTTTCAGCCTTTCCTTTTTTAATGGAAATATAGCCTAAAAGATAATTAACGATGGCGGTTGCAGCGATGATCCATATTCCCAGATCCAGTTTGGCTAAAGTTTTTCCTACAACTAAGCTGTTGACACCTTCATAGATGATCATGATCCCCGCAATGGCGATTAAAGCGCCTTCAATGCCGGATGTTACGAATTCTACTTTTCCGTGGCCGTACGGATGGTCTTCGTCCTTTGGTTTGGCGGCCAAATGAAGAGAGTAGAGCCCCATAAATGCACTGATGACATTTACGACACTTTCCATGGCATCTGAAAATACAGCATCGGAATTGGTGAGCTTCCATGCAATGATTTTTCCAATGAATAAAATGACTCCGAAAACAGCAATGATTTTTTGGAATCCAATTTTGTCTTTGTGGGTAATGGTCTTTTTATTTTCCATAGTTTGATAAAAAAAAGAATCTCAATTCTGAGACTCTTTTTTATTTTGTTAGTTTAAACTAAGTTGTTGGCTGCTAAGTATTCTGCAATCTGTACAGCGTTCGTTGCTGCTCCTTTTCGCAGATTGTCTGCTACGATCCAGAGATTCAGCGTTTTGGGCTGGGAGAGATCCCGTCTTATCCTGCCGACGAATACATCGTCTTTACCTTCGGAGTAGAGTGGCATTGGATATTCGTTGTTTTTCACATTGTCCATTACAACTACACCCGGTGTTTCAGATAAGATTTTTCTTACTTCGTCAAGGTCAAATTCGTTTTCAAATTCAATATTTACACTTTCTGAGTGACCTCCCTGAACAGGAACTCTCACTGCAGTTGCGGTAAGGTTGAATGTATCATCGCCTAAAATTTTCTTAGGCTCTTTCATTAACTTGATCTCTTCTTTAGTATAATCATCATCACTGAATACATCACAGTGAGGAAGAGCATTTTTAAAGATCTGATAAGGATAAACTTTGGCAACGCTGTCGTCTCCGTTTATTTCGGCATTAAGCTGATCCACAGCATTTTTCCCTGTTCCGGTCACAGACTGATACGTAGAAACAACGACTCTTTTCAGATCATATTTTTTATTCAATGGACCTAATACCATCACCAACTGAATGGTAGAACAGTTTGGATTGGCAATGATCTTATCTTCTTTGGTCAATACATTCGCATTGATTTCCGGAACCACCAGTTTTTTGGTAGGATCCATTCTCCAGGCAGAAGAATTGTCAATGACTGTAGTACCAGCTGCTGCAAACAGAGGGGCGAATTCAAGAGAAGTGTCTCCTCCGGCAGAGAAAATAGCGATATCAGGTTTGGCAGCTATAGCGTCTTTCATGCTTACAATCGTAAATTCCTCCTGTTTATACTTCACCTTCTTACCTACAGATCTTTCGGATGCTACCGGAATTAATTCTGTTACAGGGAAGTTTCTCTCCTCCAAAACTTTCAGCATAACTTGTCCAACCATTCCTGTTGAACCGACTACAGCTACTTTCATTGATTTAATTAAAAATTTAAGGTTAAACTATTACCAAGTGATCAACTCATTGTATATCACTTAGTATTTTATTTTTTAAGCCCCAAAGACTCTTGTCCAAGGGAACGCGAATGCAAATAAACCTACCGCAATAAGACCCATAATCACAATTCCTAAAGAAATGGTGTCATTAGATTTTACTTTCTTATTGATGATCGTCATCAATACCGCTGCGATTAGCATAGAAAATGGATGTTCTACAAATGTCTGTCTGCTGTAAGCATCTTTCATTAATGTTCCGGCAGCTATGGCAGCTTTAAAGCCCGGAGAGGTGAACAGTAAACATACGCCCAGTAAAAACTGAACGTGGAAGAAAATCATCGTGAAGAGCGTGATCTTCTTTAAAAATTTGTTCACTTTACCACTGAAGCCAAACATAGTAGCTAAAAGGGCAATAATAAATAATGAGGCCAAAAGAAGTTCAAGATACCCAAATCCTTTGTGTGCATTAAGCAAAATCTTGTAAAAATCCATATTCAATTTTTTCTATTTTTCTAGGTACAAATATAACAAAAATCCCGGCGAAAAGCCGGGATAGATATTTATAAAATCTAATATAATGATCTTATTAGAAGTTGAATGACAATGTTGCTGCCCATGTTCTTCCGAATCCGAAGAATACTCTGTTACCATTAGCGATACCTTTGTACATTCTTCCTGCATCCTGGTATGTTTTACCTAAGTCAGGGTCTCCTGCTGTTGTGATTTTGTCACTTCCAAAGATATTTGTTGCGCCATCCTGGATGTAAGTAGTATCAAATAAGTTGTAAACGTTAGCTCCAACAGTAAAATACTGGTTAGCGTCTCTTAATCTGATTTTATATGATACACCAATATCAGTCAGGTTATAATCAGGTAATTTTAATACCCCTCTGTCCTGGTTAGCAATATTTGAGAAAGTAGCAATATCAATAGAAGAATAAAGCTTACCTACAAATCTCCATCCTGCATAGATGCTTAGGTCTTTTACCGGCTTAACGGTAGCTCCTAATGATGCAGTCATTTGTGGAATACTGTTACTGCTTGTTCCTCCTACTTTTACTTTATCAATATAAAGTGTAGTTGTGTTTGAATCTCCAGCTACAGTTAGAGGATTGTTGTTTCCGTCAAATGTTGTACCTGTTGCATTTCCTTTGTAATAATAGTCTCCCCAAGAGAACATACCATTAATTTCTAAGAACTTATTCAGTTTATATGTTGCATCAAATTCAACTCCCTGGTGGATTTCTGTGATGCCGTTCATTTCTGCATAAGCATCTGTTACGTCAGGAACCTGGATCGTTCTTCTTAAAGCTCTGTCTTTCCACTGTGTTCTGTAAACGTTAACATTTGCACTGAAGTTTGCAGATCTGAATCCGTACCCAACTTCAGCAGAGAAAATTTTCTCATTAGTTAACTGAGGGTTAACAACTTGTTGGTTACTTGGATATACCGTGTTCATGAATGGCTGCTTACTGTAATAACCAATGTTTGCAAAAACATTATGGTTTTCATTGATATTATAGTTAGCACCCCCTTTGATGTTGTATCCAAAGATGTTTTTGAAACCTGTTTTTCTGTTTACAGTTTGGTTTCTTTGTACGGTGATACCATCTTGAACGAACTCGTCAATTCTTTGGTATCCCTGATTAGAAACTGATCCTTGTAAGAATGCAGATAGTTTATCTTTTGTATATTCTACCTGACCAAATCCACTGTACCAGATTACTTCTCCATCATTACTGAATCCAACTCTTTCGTTCAATGGAACCTGGCTTCCTCCGAAAGGATTCCATGATAGTTTTTTGTAATCAGAAGTTTGAGAAACAAGGTTTGGAGCGATGTTTTTGTTATTGGAATCTTTGTATCCCTGTGCACCATATAGATCTGAAACCACCTGATAGTGATATCCGTAGTAGTATCTGTCATCAGTACCTACAGAGAAATTCCAGTTATCATTAATCTTATGTTGGAAATTGGCTAATACACCATACCAGTTGTGAGAATTGATACTTGCTCTACGTACTAATGTTGCACCTGCACCTGCTGTACTTGCGTTTACTGCAGCATTTTCAGCGAATAATTTGTCATAATTATAAAGACCTTGTGCGTCTCTAAAGTATCCTTGGCCATTAACTAAAGTTGTTAGTCCTCTACCGTTAACTCTTCCTAGATCAGCAGTTCCACCACCTCTACCGTTAGACATGTAGGCTACTGTGCTCAACTTGGATTTATCATTGATAGTCCAGTCCCAGTTAAACATGATAACTGGTTTGTTATAATAGTTTGATCTGTTGGAAAGAGCAACTCTTCTTCCTTCAGCGTTAGTGTAATATCCCCAGTCTGAATTATAAGTTCTGTCAGGAGTTCCGTCATTATCCGGGTTATATCTTACATAATCACTAATAGAAGGAGCGTAAGATCTTTGATCATGCCATTGTGGAGCTCCAGTGATTGTGAATTGGAAATTGTGTTTTTTGTTTGGCTCCCAACCTAATGCAAAATAGTAAGCATAAGATTCGTAGTCTGTATTTTGAATATAGGTAGATCCGCTTTGTCTGCTCATTAAGAATGAAGTAGACCATCCTTTGTCAGATTTTCCAGTATTGTAGGCGAATGATGTTTTTAAAAAGTCATTGTTACCAACTCCTAATCTTACAATCCCCCCTTTTTTCATATCTGCTGACTTCGTGATGAAGTTCATTGTACCTCCAACAGAAGCGATAGCCAGTTTAGAAGAACCAAGACCTCTTTGTACCTGCATAAAACTTGTTACGTCAGATAACCCAGTCCAGTTTGAGAAATAAACAGTACCACCTTCCATGTCATTCACGGGCATACCGTTTACCATTACTGCAATGTTTCTGGATTCAAAACCACGCATAACAATCTGAGAGTCTCCAAAACCACCGCCGCCTTTTGTTGCGTATACAGATGGTGTTGTGTTTAAAAGTTCAACAAGTTCCTGGTTTCCTTGTCTTTCAAGAATTTGTGCTGCTTTTACTGTAGAAACTGCTACTGGTGTTTTTCTATCTTTAGCGATATCCGTAACACCTCTTAGAATTACCTCGTCAATATCTTTCGACTTCGTTACAGTGTCTTGAACTTGCTGAGCGTAATAAACACTAGCTGTAGATAATGTGATAGCTACAGTCAGTATCGATTTGTTGATTAATTTCATAATCGTTAGTAATAGTTAGATTTAATTTTCTGCAAAATTCGCGAAATAAAATTTAACTAATATTAACTGTATGTTAATTTTTACTCAATCTTAATAAGAATTAAAATACTGATTATCAGTGCTATGTATAAAAATTGAATTTTAGCATGAAAAAAATCATATTATTGAGTTTTTAATAAACAGGGGCTGTTTTTGTTAAAAATACAACGCTATTTCACTGCTTTGAGACTCAAATCTATATTTTCAGCAGAGTGGGTAAGGGCTCCTGCAGAGATATAAGTAACGCCTGTAGAAGCGATTTCTTTTAACATTTCGCGGGTAATTCCACCGGATGCTTCAGACTCACAAGACCCATTGATCATCTCTACAGCCTGTTTCATCATAGCTACGTTCATATTATCAAGCATGATTCTATCCACTTTTGCTTTGATGGCTTCCTTAACTTCTTCCAGATTTCTTGTCTCAACCTCGATTTTTAACTTTTTCTTGGTGCTTTTAACATAATCTTTTGCCATTTTCACAGCATTCGTAATGCTTCCGTTGTAGTCAATATGGTTGTCTTTCAACATAATCATATCATATAAGCCATATCTGTGGTTGGTTCCGCCACCGATAGCTACTGCCCATTTTTCACAAACCCTGAAATTCGGGGTTGTTTTTCTGGTGTCGAGAAGTTTTGTTTTAGTGCCTACTAATCTGGAATCCCAGTCATGGGTAAGGGTAGCGATTCCACTCATTCTCTGCATACAGTTCAGGATAAGTCTTTCCGTGGAAAGGATGGATCTTGCACTTCCGGTTACGATCATTGCGACGTCACCTACTTTGGCTGCTTCTCCATCTTTAATGAAAGTTTCGACCTTTAAATCCTTATCAAAAGTTTTAAAAATAATTTCTGCCAGCTCAACCCCTGCTAAAATACAGTCCTGCTTGACCAGAAGTTTAGCACTCTGCTCCAGATCTTTCGGAATCGTGGAAAGGGTAGAGTGGTCGCCATCCTGGATGTCTTCCTCTAAGGCATTTTTTATAAATGTTTTTAATACTTTATCTGTTGCGTAGCTTGGTCTTTTCATTATGGATGTTTTTTAGACTAGGTCTTTATTATAAAATGCGCCCTTATTTTCCGTCATCTCCATAGATTGGGTAATGATGAGGTGAGCAACGGTTGTCAGGTTTCTCAATTCAGATAACTGCGGTGACAGAATAGAGTAGTGGTAAATTTCATCAACAGCTGCAGCGATTTCCTGATGTTTTTGCAGGGCCATATTCAGACGTCTGTTGCTTCTTACAATGCCTACCAGATCACTCATCATTTCCTGAAGCTGTTTTCTGAGGTAACTCACGATCACCATTTCATCCATGATTTTCATGCCTTCTTCATTCCACTCCGGAACGGCTTTCAGGTCATCGAAATTGAAATTATTTTCTTTAAGTAAATCAACAGTTTTGATTGCGGCGTTGTGTCCGAAAACCAAACCTTCCAGTAAAGAATTGGAAGCAAGTCTGTTCGCGCCATGAAGTCCTGAGTTGGTACATTCACCTACAGCAAAGAGGTTTCTGATAGAAGACTGTCCATCACGGTCTACTTCAATACCACCCATCAAATAATGGCAGGCAGGAACGACTGGGATTAATTGTGTAAAAGGATCAATTCCTTCTTCTCTGCATTTCTTATATATATTCGGGAAGTGTTCCAAGAATCTTTCGTGATCCATATCGCGGCAGTCGAGACCGGCATACTCGTCACCGGAAATTTTCATTTCGTTGTCGATGGCTCTGGCTACAATATCTCTTGAGGCCAGTTCTTCACGCTCATCATATTTGTGCATGAATTTTTCCTCTTTCTTGGTTCTTAATTTAGCACCGTCTCCTCTTACGGCTTCAGAAATAAGGAAAAGCATTCCATTGATCTTGCTGTACAGAGCTGTCGGATGAAACTGGTAGTACTGCATATTCGAAACCTTACCTTTGGCGCGGGCTACGAACGCAATTCCGTCTCCGGTAGCAATGGTAGGATTGGTGGTGTTTTTATAAACGTGTCCTGCCCCTCCGGTGGCT
Source organism: Chryseobacterium sp. OV279 (assembly GCF_900128945.1). Lineage (GTDB taxonomy): Bacteria > Bacteroidota > Bacteroidia > Flavobacteriales > Weeksellaceae > Chryseobacterium. The sequence continues at coordinate 540,771 of NZ_FQUD01000004.1, forward strand.
GCCAGTGTTATTTTCGAGGTAATTTTTTTGATGGTCTTTGATTTTTCATCAAGGATGTAGGCACCGTAGCAATTGATTTCACCTTCGTTCACTTCTTTCCCAGGAACGTGGTGCTGGGTAATAATGTCAATAACGTAATGGTGATCAAGGATTTCAATGTTAGGGCTGTTTTTCGCCGTTTCCAGCAAAGCTCTTTCGATCTCGAATCCCGTAATGTCTTTATGGTGAACAATTCTGTTTTCAGTATGGCCGCCCTCTCTTCCCAAAGCGAACTCTCCGTTTTTCATGTCGAAGTTGGCACCCCATTCTACGATTTCATTGAATCTTGCGGGAGCTTCTCTTACGACCATTTCTACAACGTCGCGTTTGTTTTCTCCGTCTCCGGCACGCATAGTATCATCGATGTGTTTCTCGAAATTATCATTCTTGAAATCGGTGACTACGGCCAGTCCGCCCTGTGCATATTTAGTATTGCTTTCGTCTTCGTCTGATTTTGTTACGATGATGATCTTGGCATCAGGGAACTGTTCAGAAACTTTAATGGCATAGGAAAGTCCCGAGATGCCGGAACCGATTACTAATACATCCGCTTTTATCATATGCTTGCTTTAGGTACAATCGTTTAATATTAAATAAATTTAAACAATTTTTCGTTTGGTTTTCTTACTTTTTTCATGTGCTGGAAATGATCTTCCTCAGAACGGTAGCCTAAAGCGAGGGTAACGGTTACTTTTTCTGTCTCCGGATTGATGTTGAGAATCTCTTCTATCATATCCTGGCGGAAGCCTTCCATAGGGCACGAGTCTATATTTTCAATCGCAGCGGCGTACATGAGATTCGCCAGTACGATATAAGACTGTTTCTCTGCCCAGTTGAAAATTTCATCCTGTGTTTTTTGAACAATGTGTTGGTTAATGCTTTTTCTGAACAGATCAAGTTTCTCAATGGGAGTTTCTCTTACCTCGGAAATATGATTGAAGTAGCCATGAATATAGCTTTCGTCAATGGTTTTCTTTGAAATAATGACAATGAGGTGAGAGCAGGTGGAGATCTGCGATGGATTATAGAAAGCTGGAATTAATTTCTGCTTCATTTCCTCACTTTCCACCACCAATACTTTATAAGGCTGAAGCCCAAGCGAACTGGCAGACAGTTTTCCTGACTCAAGAATGTTGTACAGGGTGTCTTGAGGAATGATCTCGTGATTAAATTTTTTCACAGAATATCTTCTGCTTAAAGCTTCCAAATAATTCATAGGACAAATTTAAGAATTGAATATGAATAAAGAGTGTTTAAAATGAAATATCTCCGGTTTGAAAAAACAAAAAAGAATCACGTCAAATTTGACGTGATCCCGGGGTATTTAAAAAATAATCAATTTCAGTTTATTCCCTGTTTTTCACCATAATCCAACCTGAGAATTTGATAGGGGTGTTCTTGCTGTTATTCTCATTCCATGTGATAGAATACCAGTAGTTTCCGGTAGGCACTTTCTTGCTTCCGTTGGTCGTTCCGTCCCAGGTGTATCTGTTGGACTTGTCAGCCTGGAACATTTTGTATCCGTATCTGTCGAAGATTCCGATTTCCAGATTTTTTTTGTTGGCAAGCGCAGAATAATCTATGGCATCATTCACACCGTCTCCGTTTGGAGTAATAACGTTGATAAGATTAGGAACGGTAATATCGATTTCGATAGGTTCACAATCATAGCTGTCCTTTACATAGATCTTGGTTTCTCCTCTTGCAACATTGGTGAAGACATTGGAATCCTGCCAGTTTACATTATCCATTGAATATTTGTAAGGAGGAGTTCCGCCGTTCACAAAAGCAGTGACTGTGCTTCCTGAGATATCAATGCTTGTCACCACCGGCTGCTCTGAAGCATATACTTTTACCGTCTGTAAGATCGTACAGTCTCCGGTTTTTAGTTTTACCCAGTAAGTTCCAACGCCTACATTGGTGATTGCCTGTGTAGTGGCACCCGTACTCCAGATATATCCGTTGAATCCAGGTCCTGCATCCAATGTGGTTTTATCTTCAATACAGATGATCTTGTCTTTTAATACGCTGGACAGAGTCGGTGCAATCACCGTAAGGGTAACTTTTGCAATAGAATAACATCCCTGCGCATTAAATACTTTCACATAGATAACTCCTGATGGTGCTGTATAGGTGGCAAAATTTAATATTTCATTCGTTCCGCCTACGGCATCAGCCATAGATGGATAATACTTTTTAGGGGCTGTTCCTGCAATGACCGGAGCATTGGCTAAGTTGAATGTCCCGAGTGACGGATTGGTCTCAAGGAAACATGTTCTTAAGGAAGCATCCGTAACAACGACAACCGGGTTAAGATTCAGAGTAACTTTTGCATTGCTGACACACCCCTGAGGAGTTGTTACTTTGGCGAATAATACTGCTGCACCCGATGCATAAGCCGTAGGATTAGGAATCTGGTTGATGCCTGCATTCAGGTCGAACATCGTATTGTAAAACTGCATTGTACAGCCTGGAACCGTTGTCAGAGCGGCTGTTGTAAGGTCAAATGTGGCTGTTCCCGCATTGTTGTTGTTACAGCCTGTGAGTGTGGCATCTGTAGCGGCAAATGGTGTAGGATTAAGCTGTATGACACCATCTCCATTATCACAGAGCGTAGAACTCGGGTCTTTGATGACGACCTTAATTGTGGTGTTCCCTGTGTATGGGAAGTTGGTAGGGTTCGTTATAGGTGTTGAACTTCCTAAAACATAGTAAGTGAATACATAATTTGCCGGATTGTTCACAAACTGTGCATTGAAAGAGGTAAGATCCACAGATCCTGCTCCTGTTGCCGGATTCGTACACACAAACGGAGTGACAGTAGCGTTCAGGATAGGAACTTTATCTACGAAAACTTTTACATTTTTGATCGAATGTCTCGCACTCGCACCTCCCGTAGCGGCTGAGAAACCGAAATATCCCTGAGACATTCCTATGGCTCCTCCGGAAGGGGCAAATGACTGGTCAACAATAAGGACACCGTCAAGTTTAATTTTAATGATCCAGTTCGTAGGATTCGTAAGGTCTGTTTCTCCGTTTACTTCTACGTGTTTATAGGTAGGCCCTACGAAAGGCTGGGTCGTGATAAGATCCGGAGAGTGAAATGTGCTTCCGGGAGTTGTGTTGTATTCAATATTATTTCCGGCGGTATCATTGGTTCCATACAGTAAATGTATTTTACTCATCTGTCCTTCTGTGGAATTGTTGAAAATATCAAATCCTACCATCAGTCCTGATGCGTTCGCTGGAATTCCAAGTCCGCCCCCGGATACAAATCCTGTTGGAGGATTCACCAGATACCAGAATGTAAATCCGTCACCGCGCCCGAACTGTGTGGTTCCGTTTCCATCGATCCTGAAGTCGAATTCTACCTTCCATTTGTCACAATAGCTTAATGTGATGGGAGTAGCCAGCTTTACAGCGCCAAACAAACTGGTATTGTCTGTGGTAAGACGGATGAAATCGTTTTCAACAACTGCGTTGGAAACAAGGTCCCAACCCGTAGTATTGACAGGGTTTCCAGCCAGTTGATAGGTCTGTGAAGACAGCTGCCCTGAAAAGCCTAAAAAAATAAATAAATAGTAAATGAGTAGTTTTCTTTTCATGAAGCGATTGGTTTAAGGTTATTGATATAAATATATTTATTTTGTTTGTGACTGTATAATGAATAATTGTCAATTGTTTGGTTAAAATTGTCAATTTAAAGTTAATTTTTGGCGAATAATAAAAACATTAAAATGATATTGCGCTTTTCTTGTATTAGATAAAAAAATACATGATTAATTCATTTTAGATTTATATTATTAAAAAAATCACTCCAGGGAAAGAGTGATTTTTTTTTATAATAGAAGTTTATTCTCTGTTTTTTACCAATACCCAGCCTGAGTATTTGGTAGCGGTATTATTCTTGTCATTTTCATTCCAGGAGATAGAATACCAGTAAGTTCCTGTAAGGACCTTCTTGCCGGAAGCAGTTCCATCCCATTTGAAGTTTCTGATTTTGTCAGCTTCGTAAAGTTTATTACCATATCTGTCATATACGATGAATAAAAGATTTTTCTTATAAGCCAGAGCAGAATAATCAATAAAATCATTTACATTATCGCCGTTTGGAGTTATCGCATTGATCAGGTTTGGAACGGTGATCTGTACTTCAACAGGTGTACAGTTGTAAAAGTCTTTCACGAAAACTTTAGCTTCCCCTCTGTGAAGTCCTGTAAACGTATTCGAATCCTGCCAGTCTATACCATTCAGCGAATATTTATAAGGCGGGGTGCCTCCTGAAACATTGACCGTTACTGTGGTATTGTTGATGTCGATGCTTGTTACCACAGGATTGGCAGAAGCAACCACTTTTACCATTTGGGTCGTAATACAATTTCCTGTTTTTAATTTTACCCAATAAAGACCTACTCCAACATTTTGAATTGAAGGTGTTGTCGCACCGGTGATCCATTCATAGCCGTCAAAACCGGGACCTGCATCCAGATTGGTTCTTCCGTCTACACAGATTATTTTGTCTTTTAATACAGAAGAGGTTACAGGTGGTAATACGTTAAGATTTACTTTTGCCAGAGCAAAACAGTTATTAGAGTCTGTTACTTTTACATAGATCGCAGTGCTCACCGACATGTACTGAAGCGGATTGACAATCTCATTGGTTCCTGCTAAAGCATCTGCTACAGAGGTATAATATTTTTTGGTGAAACCGCTTGTCAGGGTTGTTACATTAGCGGAAGTCAGGTCAAAGACAGCACTCGTAATATTGTTCTGTATAAAACATGAGCGCAGCGTGACTTCTCTTACAGGAGTTTCCGGTAAAAATGCAAGTGTAATTTTTGCATTGCCCGTACATCCAAGTGGTGTGGTTACTTTTACATAAACACTTCCCGGCGCAGAAGTATAGGTGGCCGGATTGGTAATCTCATTGGTTCCGGCATTCAGGTCAGCCAGTGTTCTGTAGTATTTTTTGACTACAGTAAGTCCGCCGGCGACATCCGCAGCGTTGAGGTTGAATAATCCGTTTCCTGCCTTATTGTTATTACATGCCAGTAAAGTTTTATCCGTGAGAAGAAGAGGAGCAAGAACAAGCTGTATTTTTCCGTCAGGGTTATCACATAATATTCCTGCGTTATCCTTTACCACTACGGTTACCGTAGTATTTGCATTGAACTGGAAGTTTGTAGGAGTTGTAATGGGCGTCCCACCTTGAAAATAAGTAAATGTATAGTTGGAAGGATTGCTTACAAACTGAGAATTAAAAGTCGTTAAATTCACAGATCCGAATCCGGTCGCAGGATTTGGACAGAAAGACTGTGTTGCTGTAGCCTGTAAAATTGGAACTTTGTCTGTATAGATTTTTACATTTTTAATAGAATGTCTGGATCTCGCCCCTCCGGTAGAAGCTGAAAACCCGAAATATCCAATCGTCATAGCAGCTGCAGTACCTGAAGGTGCGAATGACTGATTACAGATCAGTGTTCCGTCCATAGTAATTTTTACAATCCAGTTAACCGGATTGGCAGGATCTACCTGAGCCGTTACTTCAACATGTTTATAGGTGGCTCCCTGGAAAGGAATCGTTGTATTCAGATCCGGTGAGTGAAAAGAACTTCCGGGAGTATTGAAAAACTCTACGTTGTTGGTATCAGAGGTATTGGCTACCTGTCCGTAAGCCACATGCACCTTACTCATAGTAGCGGTAGTTGTGTTGTTGTACGTATCAAATCCTACAATAAATCCTACGGCATTTTGGGAAACTCCAAGACCTGAACCTAATACGCTTGCAACAGGAGGATTGGCCAGATACCAGAAAGCAATACCGTCTCCGTTGGACGTTTGGTTGGAATCCATTCTAAAATCGAATTCTACTCTCCACTTGTCACAGTATTTTAAGTTGATCTGATCATTCAGACGTATGGATCCGGATTGATTATTCGTATCCGGAGTAAGCTGAATAAAATCACCGTTTACCTGTGCGGGATTCACCATTGTCCATCCTGTGGTAGCCACCGGATTTCCTGTTAACTGATAGGTTTGAGAAAACATTCCGCCTGACAAAAAGATCAGAAAGAATGAAATATAAGACAGTAAAATTTTATTCATTGAATTGGGATTACTTTTAATTAGATGCTGTAAATATATTAAATCCCAATTAATTTATGTATGTTTAATGTTAATTTTACTGAATATGATGATAAATTTTCAATAATGATAAGGAAAACTAAAGAATGTCGTATGTAATGAGTAGTAATTTAGATTCATTAAAAAAGAGAGTTGCTCTCCAAACCTTCAAAATAAGAGTCGATTTCCAGATCGGATGAGTTGGCAGCAGCTACAGCAAGCTTATCACAAAGTTCATTTTCAAAATGTCCTGCATGACCTTTTACCCAGTGCATTTTTGGAGTATGCTTATTGTACATCTCGATGAATCTTTTCCACAGGTCGGGGTTTTTCACATTTTTCCATCCTCTTTTGATCCATCCCGCGATCCAGTTCTGATTCACCGCATCCGCTACATATTTGCTGTCTGTATAAATGTGAATGTCGTTCTCCGAAGACTTTAGTTTTTCCATAGCGGAGATCACAGCCAGAAGTTCCATCCTGTTGTTGGTGGTTTTTCTGAATCCTTTGGAGAATGTTTTCTGATAGTTTTTTTCAGGAACGCGCATAAGGATTCCGTAACCTCCTTTTCCGGGATTTCCGCTGCAGGCACCGTCCGTGTATATTTCTATTCTCAAAAGTTCTGGTATATATAAAATCAGTATTCTGCAACAAATAGCTTACAGGATACCGAGCTGTTATTTAATTTAAAATGATAGGGTTTCTAGAACGGGAAATCATCATCGTCATCGAAATCATTCATGGAAGACCCGGAAAGTTTTGAACTGTCCGGAAGATCAAATGCTGCACCTGGCTGAATGGTAGTCTTAATCTTATCAAAACCACTTGGTTCATTAGATCCAAAATTGGAAGGATAACCTCCCATACCGCCATCTAACGCAGCTTCAATATCACCAAATCTTGCAAAATGTTTTAAGAAGGATAATCTCACATCGGCTGTAGCACCATTCCTGTGTTTAGCAATGATCAGCTCGGCCTGGTTTTCCGTTGGGGTTTCCGCGCCTTCTTCGTCATTATCCCAAACTGCAATTTTATAGTACTCCGGTCTGAAGATAAAAGATACGATATCCGCATCCTGCTCAATCGCTCCGGATTCCCTCAGGTCGGAAAGCTGAGGTCGTTTTCCCGGACGGGCCTCCACACTTCTCGACAGCTGGGAAAGAGCAATTACCGGTACGTTAAGTTCTTTAGCAATCGCTTTCAGTGAACGTGAAATCATGGAAATTTCCTGTTCACGGTTCCCGACTCCTTTTCCTCCGCCTCCTGCGGTCATCAGCTGAAGGTAGTCGACCATGATCAGTCTTACGCCATGCTGCATTACCAGTCTTCGGCATTTTGCACGGAAGTCGAATATAGAAAGGGAAGGGGTTTCGTCAATAAAAAGCGGTGCGTTTTCCAGTTCGGATACGTTGGAGAATAGTCTCTGCCATTCTTCATCGTCCAAAGTTCCTTTTCTCAGTTTTTCAGAAGAAATTTTCGTTTCGGAAGCAATCATCCTGGTGATCAGCTGTACGGATGCCATCTCGAGAGAGAACAGCACCATTGGAATTTTGTGACCTACAGCAATGTTTCTGGCCATAGACAGAAGGAATGCTGTTTTACCCATCGCGGGACGGGCTGCTATAATGATGAGGTCGGAATTCTGCCAACCTCCGGTTTCTTTATCTATATCTCTGAATCCTGAAGGAACACCGGAAAGTCCTTCTTTATCTTTCAAAGATTTAATGGTGTCAATGGCCTGCTTTACCAATGAGTTAGCCGTGTCAAATCCTTTTTTGATCGTACCGTTCGTGATCTCAAAGAATGACTGTTCTGCTTTGTCCAGAAGTTCAAATACATCCGTAGATTCTTTATAGGAAGAATCAATCACATTGGCAGATACATTGATCAGACTTCTTAAGATATATTTTTCAAGGATGACACGTACGTGGTATTCAATATGGGCAGATGAACTTACGCCCATGGTAAGATCAATAATATAATGGTCTCCGCCGGCCTGGCTTAATTTATCTTCTTTCTTTAGCTCCTGAATGATCGTCATAAGATCCACAGGATGGTTGCCTTCATAAAGTTTTAAAATCGTAGCAAAAATGACCTGATGTCTGGGATCGTAAAATACTTCTGAAGTAAGAAGGTCAATAGAGTGGTCAAGACCTTTCTTGTCAATAAGAAAAGTTCCTATCACCAGTCTTTCAAAATCTACAGCATTGGGTGGCATTTTTCCATCCGCAATAGACAGTTCTCTTGCAAAGTTTCCGTGTGTAAGGGATGATAATGTTTCTTTCTGCGCCATGATGCAAAGATAGTTTATTTAAAAAAAATAATTAAAAAATAGTAACTAACAAGTTATCAGCATTCCTCTGTAAGATGCAATGGACAGAAAGTATGAGAATGTTAGTAAAAAGCGGGGATCAAAAATAGAAAAATTTCAACAAGTATTACTCAATCGGATGAAAATGATAAGTGTTTTTTTAGATGTCAGATTTCAGACGTGAGACATCAGACAACAGAAGGGCTAAATGTGCATCCCGTACTCCGGAAACTCTCCGATTCTTAAACGCAAAAACCAGTACTTCGTATCCCGGAAACTTCCAAATAAAAAAAAGACTGCCATTTACGACAGTCTTTTCTTGTGATGTAAGAATTGATTTATTATTCTTTATTTTTTAACAGGATCCATCCTGAATATTTCGTTTCGGTACTGTTCTTATCGTTTTCGTTCCATGAGATCGTATACCAGTAAGTTCCTGTAGGAATTTTCTTACCTGAAGCGGTTCCGTCCCATTTGTAATCTCTCATTTTGTTAGCCTCATAAAGTTTGTTTCCATATCGGTCATACACGATGAAAACAAGGTTTTTCTTATAAGACAGAGCAGAATAATCGATCTCGTCATTGATCTTATCTCCGTTTGGAGTAATGGCGTTGATCAGATTCGGTACGGTCACTGTAATCTGGATAGGGTTACAGTTGAAAGAATCCTTTAAGAAGATCTTGTTATCTCCTCTAGGAAGTCCACTGAATGTGTTCGCTGCCTGCCAGGTGACACCATCTAATGAATACATATAAGGAGGAGTTCCGCCTGAAGCATTCACGGTGATCGTGTTGTTGCTGATGTCTACAGAAGAAATGACCGGCTGCGAAGAAGCAAAAACGGTTACCGTCTGTAATGTAAAACATTTTCCTGTTTTCAGTTTTACCCAGTATACCCCGATTCCTACATTGCTGATGGTTTGAGTAGTCGCACCGGTGCTCCATTCATATCCGTCGAATCCAGGTCCTGCATCTAATGTTGTCTTAGCTTCAGCACAGATCGTTTTGTCTTTCAGAACTGCAGATTTTACAGGAGGAAGAACTCTTAATGTGATTTTGGCAATATCATAACACTGATTAGCGTTGGTCACTCTTACATAAACTTCAGTACTTGTTGTAATGTAAGCATCCGGATTCGCAATAGGATTCGTTTCGGCTTTCGCATCGTTTAGTGTTTTATAGAATTTACTTGTTTGTCCTGCTATTGAACCTACGTTAACTTTTGTAAGGTCAAACTTAGCCTGCAGGATGTCGTTTTCTATATAACATTCTTCAACCAGTGCATCTCTTAACGTGACTACCGGATGGAATGATAATGTAATATTTCCTACAGCAGTACATCCAAAAGCAGAAGTTACTTTTGCATAGACAGTTTTCTGAGGAGAAATATAATCGGTAGGACTTGTAATCTCATTGGTGTCAGCATTTAGATCAGCCAGTGTTGGGTAGTATTTTTTTGTACCACCAGTGAATACATCTGCTGTGGTAAGGTCAAACTTTCCGGTTCCCTCACCGTCATTATTACATGCGAAAATAGTAGCATTTTTCGCCGTGATGCTGGCATTTACAAATTTGAATTTCCCGCTGATGAAGCATTTATTGACCACATTGTTAGGGTCGTCAGGGTCCAGATATCGGATTCTGTAGTAATAATCAGTTGTTGCATTTACCGTTGTGATCGTTAGAGGATTATTTCCTGTTATCACATCATTGGTGTCGTTATGGTAAGTAACTTTAAAGTTAGGGCTATTTCCATTGATGATGCCTGCAGTAAGGGTGTTAAAATTAAACTGTGAAGGAAGTCCGCATACCATCACCGTTGTAGGATCGGTTGGAGTAGCTCCTGGAATTCCAGGTGGAATAAATGGATTAGGGGCCAGAGTTGGGTTGTTAAATGCAGAGCTTAAGGTAGCAGTACCACCCCAGATCAACTTAAATCCATCATCAGAATTTCTGTGATTGTCTATAATAAGATAATACGTTTGTCCAGCCAGTACATTCATGTAAGGGCTCCATTCTGCCTGGTTACCTCCGGTTCCGTTTGCATTGGGAGTTGCAGGCGGCGGCACGGTCAGGCTGAGTCCGGTATTTCCACTGGCAACAGTACCAACATAGTTACATCTAAGGGGCGTTACAAAAGCGTTACCTGATTGTAGCGAGGTGCATCCGTTAGAAGTTGGGCCATATACAGCAAAATCGTAGTCATCTGTATTAACGTTGGCATCTATCACAAAGGTTAATGTTCCGGGTGTTGCTATCGTAAAAGTATACCATACTGAGCGATTTTCATTGATGGCCAGACATCCGTTTGCTGAAAGATTCTCAGCAATAGTTCCATGGTCTGATGGTGTGTAGGAAATATCCGAGTTTCCACAGAGTGGAATAGCTGTAACGCAGTCGGACTGTGCATAAAACACCTGCGCTACAAATAGAATTAAAAGAAGTAATGTTTTTTTCATGTTTAAAATGATTTTCGTGAAACAAGATTTGAGAAAAATAAAGTTATCAGCATTTATGTTGAAAAAAAACCGCCCCGTAGAGCGGTTTTCTGTTTTTCTATAATGATTATTCTCTGTTTTTTACCATTACCCATCCTGAAAACTTGAATGGTGTATTCTTTTTATCATTTTCATTCCATGTTACAGAGTACCAGTAGGTTCCTGTAGGAATCTTTTTGCCGGCTACTGTTCCGTCCCACTTATATCCGTTAGACTTATCAGCCTGATGGATTTTTGTACCATATCGGTCAAAGATACTCAACACAAGACTTTGTTTTCCAGATAACGCTGAATAATCTATCACATCGTTTACACCATCTCCGTTTGGAGTGATTACGTTGATAAGATTCGGAACCAGAACTGTAATGTCTATAGGTTCACAATCATAGGCATCTTTCACATATACTTTGTGGTCACCTCTTGAAATATTGGTGAATACATTAGAATCCTGCCAGTTGATATTATCCATAGAATACTTGTAATCCGGATTTCCTCCGATAACATTCACTGTGATTGTAGTGTTTGAAATATCAATGCTTGATACCACAGGTTGCTCAGAAGCATACACTTTCACTTTCTGTAGTGTGATACAGTTTCCGGTTTTTAATTTAACCCAATAAGTTCCTACAGCTGCATTGTTAATAGCCTGTGTAGTAGCTCCTGTGCTCCATTCGTAACCGTTGAATCCAGGTCCTGCATCCAGTGTCGTTTTATCCTCGATACAGATGATTTTATCTTTTAAAACGCTTGAATAAACTGGACCCATTACAGTCAGTGTTATTTTCGCAATATTATAACATCCCTGTGCATTGAATACTTTCGCATACACTACTCCCGTTGGGGCTGTATAAGTAAGGAAGTTTAAGATTTCGTTCGTTCCGCTTACCGCATCTGCTACAGATGGGTAATATTTTTTCGTTGCTGTTCCTGCTGTTACCGGTGCATTGTTAAGATTGAATACACCCAATGAATGATTGGTTTCAATGAAACACTCTCTTAAAGAAGCATCAGTTACCGCTACCAACGGATGGAATTTCAGTGTGATTTCAGCAGTTGCCGTACATCCGAATTCATTAGTAGCTTTTACAAATATTTTTCCTTCAGCAGATACGAACTGGTATATAGATGGGCTCGTGATCTCATTTGTTCCTGCATTCAGGTCGAACATCGTAGGATAATACTTTAGCGTATGGCTAGGTAAGGCTCCAATCGTTGCAGTCGTAAGATCATACATGGCGGTGCCTGAGTTATTATTACTACAGCTTGTAAGCGTGGCGTTGTTTAAAGTAAAACTTCCATCCTTGAATTTGAATTTACCTGTAATAAAACAACCGTTCATAGGATTTGTCGGATTCGTCGGATCCTGATATACAATTCTGTAAAGGTAAGTTGTTGTAAAGTTTACGACCTCTGAAGTCACAGGGTTTCCTCCTGTAATAACATCATTGGTGTTTTTATGGTAGCTTACTTTGAAGTTGGCACTGTTACCGTTGATAATTCCTGCGCTAAGGGCAGTAAAGTTGAAAGGAGTAGCCAGTGAACATACGGCTATTTCATTCGGGTTTGCAGGGTTTGCTGCAGGCTGTCCTGGTGTTACAAACGGGAACGGAGCTAATGCAGGATCATTGAATGCAGAGCTTAAGCTTGCAGTCCCGGTCCATGTCAGTGAGAATCCATCCGGTGAACTTCTGTAGTTATCCACCACAAGATAATAGGTCTGGCCAGCCTGTACTACCATGTGAGGGCTCCATTCTGCCTGGTTTCCTGCGCTTCCGTTTGTATTGGGTGGTGGCGGAGGAGGTATGGTAAGCAGTAATCCTGTATTTCCCTGAGATGCCCCTGTACCGTTGAAATTACATCTTACAGGCGTTACGAAAACGTTGGCGTTGTTCAAAGAAGTACAGCCGTTTGTGGTAGGGCCATATACGGCAAAGTCATAATCATCGGTATCAATCACCGGATTAATAACAAATGCCAATGTTCCCGAAGTGGCTGCCGTAAAAGAATACCACACCGAAAAGTGTTCATTTTCAGTGTCACTCAAACATGAGTTGGCACCAATACCTTCGAGGATAAGTCCAGGTCCGGAAGGGGTGTATGAGATGTCTGAGTTTCCGCAGACAGATATTGCACTAATACAATCTGACTGGGCATATAAGATGCGTGAACAGATGATTAGAAAAACGAGTAATGCTTTTTTCATAAAGGGGGATTTAAAAAAAACAAATATAAAAAATTATTAAAGTTAAATTAAAGTTTTTGTGATATATTTAATAGAATGAACATATTATTGCCTAATAATTCATTTTCCTCAGCTTGGGATTGGTACTTGCTACTAAGAGAGCTACGAGTACCGTCATGCTTCCCCCAAAGACTACAGACCGCACTACGCCTAGTAACTTTGCCATCAGTCCGCTTTCAAACTGCCCCATTTCATTACTGGACATGATGAATATAGAATTTACACTCAGTACACGCCCTCTGATGTGATCCGGAGTCTTCAACTGTACGATAGTTCCTCTGATCACAACCGAAATTCCATCCAGCATTCCACTCATGACTAGGAATATAAATGATAGCCAGTAAAGCTTGGATAATCCGAAACCAATGATACAGAGCCCGAATCCGGCCACAACAACCAGAAGAATCTTTCCTTGATTTTTTCTTAACGGAACCACGGCCAGAAGCGTGATAATACACATAGAACCAATATCAGAAGCCGCATTCAGAAGCCCGAAACCTTCCGCACCTGCATCCAGAATATCAGTGGCAAATACCGGAATCATGGCAACAGCTCCTCCGAAAAGAACCGCAAACATATCCAGACATAGAGCACCCAGAATTTCTTTGGTCTTAAAAATATAGGAAATACCCTCACGCATACTTTCAACCATATTCACTTCCTCTTTCTTATACTCCGAATGTTGCTGTTTCAGTTGCCAGAAAAATAATGAAGCCACAAATATTAACGAAATAATAACGATCAGCGTCCATTTTACTCCGAAGAACCCAATGAGAAGGCCACCCGCGGCATGTCCGCATACTGAAGAAATAAGAAAAGTAGCCTGATTCAGTGTAACCGCATTGGGAAGATTTTCTTTCTTTACGATTTTTGGAATCATTGAAGGAACGATAGGTCCTATGAATGCCCGGGCAATTCCTGTGAAAAAAATGACACCATATATAAAATACGTGATCTCATGTCCGTTGAAATGCATTTCTACATTGAAAAATGCAGGAATCAGAAGTAGACCGATCAGAAAAATATAAGCATAATTACAGATTAAGAGCAGTCTCTTTTTTTCGTTCATGTCGATCACATGGCCCGCATACAGGGCACAGCTTACCGCCGGAATGACTTCCGAGAGACCGATAAGGCCTATTGAAAACGGATCTTTTGTTAATTGATACACCCACCATCCTAATAAAGTAGCAAGCATTCTGAAGGCTAAAACAATAAAAAATCTTCCGGTAAGAAGATTCCTGAATTCAACATTTTGCAATGTTTTTAACGGCGTAAAGGAAATCATGCACAAAAATAGCCCTAAATATTTATTTAAGGCTGTTTATATGCTGTTTTTTTAAATGATAAATCAAATAGGTCCCGAAAGATAAAATCTATTTTAGTCCGCTCTCAGTGAACTGATCACGATCGCTGCAACACCTGCTGCTCCGATTACGGTAGCACCTGCTGTAACTCTTGCTTTGCTTCTGTCTTTTACGGCAGCAACATTGGATTTAGGAATAATGACCTCCGTGCTGTCTTTTTTACCGGCGGTTCCGATAAGATTTTCAGCATCCGTATTTCGGAAAAGCATCTTCTGTTTTTTGGAACCATCTTTCATGGTAACTACGTAAACCTTTCCGGCTTGAAGATTAGAATAATTGTTTTTTGAAATGTCATCGCTGTACTTTGTCGTCGCGCAGGATGAAATCACAAATAAAGATGTTAGTAAAGATGATTTTAAAAGTACAGATGCTCTCATTATTATTTTTTATTTTTCCAAATTTATAATTTTTTTCGAATATATGTTTTTTGAATTGAAAAAATATCTTTAAAGTTTGTAAATTTCTAATAGATCTGCAATTTTTCTGTCATTGGCAAGTCTTGGTGTTTTATTCTGTCCACCCAGTTTACCCTGAGATTTTGCATACTCATGGAAAGCATTCTTTTTCAGCAGACTGATATGAAGCGGCTGAAGAATATTTCCCGTAATGAGATCATCATAGTAGGTATTTCTCTTGCGCAGCTCAGTGTCAAGCTCATTTCTGAAGGATTCTACATTTTCAGGTTCCTTTTCAAATTCGATCAGCCATTCATGATACGGAAGTCCCTCAGCCGGGTTCACCTGCGGGGCAAGATGAAACTCTGCAATCTGGGCAGGATGTTTTTCCAGAGTAGCTTTCATCGCTTCTTCTACTTCAAAAGCAATCACGTGTTCTCCAAAAGCAGAAGTGAAATGCTTCGTTCTTCCACTTACCAGAATTCTGTAAGGATTTTTATCAATAAACCGTACGACATCACCTATTGAATAAGCCCATAAACCTGAATTGGTCGTAAGAATCAAAGCGTAATCTTTATTAAGTTCCACCTCTTTTATCGTTAATCTTCTGGCTCCCGGTTTCCCATATTCTTCTAACGGAATAAATTCATAGAAAATCCCATGATTGGTTAAAAGAAGCAGTCCTTCTTTGGTGTAGTCATCCTGAAAAGCAAAAAATCCTTCAGATGCAGGAAAGGTCTGGATAATATCAACTTTTCCGCCCAACAAATCCTCCATTTTATCACGGTAAGGTTCGTAATTGACACCGCCGGTTACAAGGAGCTGGAGATTCGGGAAAAGCTGTTTGATCTTTTTACCGTGTTTTTCTGTTAGTTTTTCAAAATACATGATCAGCCATGGCGGAATTCCGGAGATCAACGTCATATTTTCATGTTCCGTTTCTTCAATGATCTTGTCCACTTTGGCTTCCCAGTCTTCCATAATATTCGTCTTCCAGCTTGGAAGTCGGTTTTTCTGAAGATAAGCAGGAATATGATGGGCGACAATGCCTGAAAGTCTTCCGGTTTTGATACCGAAAACTTCTTCCATTTCCGGACTTCCCTGAAGAAAAATCATTTTTCCGTTCACAAAATCGGCATTGTCTTTCTGTGCGATATAATGAAACAACGCACTTTGAGCACCCGCAATCTGAAACGGCATTCCTTCTTTTGAAATAGGAATGTATTTTGAGCCTGAAGTGGTTCCCGAAGTTTTTGCAAAATATTCCGGAGTATCTGTCCAGAGGATATTGGCCTGTCCTTTTTTTACCCTTTCGATATAAGGTTTCAGATCTTCATAGTCGGCAACAGGAACTTTTTCCTGAAATTCCCGGATGGAATGAATGTTCTCAAAATCATGCTCCCTTCCGAAAAGAGTTTTCTGAGCCGTCTTTACAAGAGACAGCAAAAGAGCTTCCTGATTTTTCTCTGAGTTTTTTTTGAATTCCCCGGTTTTCTGAACGTGTTTTTTTGCCCAGACCAATGCCGCGTTTTTCTTGAAGAAATTTAACATGCCTCAAATTTATAAATAAGTAAGGTCAGTCTCAAAACTTTGGGAATAAAATAAAAAATAAATACAAGCGAATCTATAAGGGTTCGCTATCTTAAATATTTCTTCAGTTTTTTTAGCAACAGAAGAGTGTTTATAATGATGAGCTCTCGCAGATGATACGGATAAAGCAGATGAGTAAAAGTAAAAATCTGCATCATCTGGTTAATCTGCGTGAAATTTTAAAATCATGTGATCTGGGATCAATTTCAAAATCTGGGGAGCGCTGACAAGATTTTTTTGACGCAAAGGAATTGATTATTCTATTGATAAAGGGGAGCAAAGGCGGAATCAATTTCATTGATTCTATGAAGCGGATGTTGTATACAGACCGCTTCATCAGTGACGCAGTCATAGTCTTTGCCTTCCTCAAAACTAAACGTTAACAAAGATAAAGCTTTGCGTTAAAAAAAGAATTTAAAAATATTTTATAAGTAATCCTACATACTTTCGCATCTCAAACCCGCTTCCCGAAACCTCTCAATCTTAATTTTCTTATCTCGAACTCACGTTAATCTAAACATTAAGGATTTAAGCAATATACTATTGTTATGAATGAAGAAATCAGTAAACTGAATTTTTTAAGATCTTTAAGCATCCCATCTTTTAAGACCTTAATGTCTTAATGTTTTAAAAAAAATTGCTTCCCAAGTTTTGAAATTAATCCGTGATCTGTATCCATTCCCTTCATCGGAATGAATGAAATTGGTTCCACCTGTGCTTTTCCTTTGTAGAATATGGAATCATTTTGATCCGGATAAACCATAAAAAAAACCGGCGAATGAGTTTCACCGGTTCTTCGAAATTTGATTATGAAAATAACAACTATATGTTAAAGTTTACTTGTTGGCTTTGTACCTCTTGTCTGGAGTACCGTCTTTCTTAAGGTTTTTGTTTTCTTTATACCTTTTGTCCGGTGTTCCGTCTTTTTTCATTTTTACTGCAGGTTGAGCTGATTTAGCCGTTGCTGCCGGCTGAGCCGTTTTAGCGGCCGGAGCTTTTACTGTTTTTGCCGTGTGATGAGGAGCTGCGGTAGTTGCCGGAGCGGTTTGCTGTGCAGTTGCAAATCCTAGTCCTAATGCTAGTGACATTGCTGTTAATAATTTTTTCATGAGGGTGTATTGTTTATTTTTTCTTGAGTAAAGATATACAAAAAACGGGCTGAAAAACTGAGATTTAGAACCTTAACTAAAGTTTATTACTGCTTAAAAAAAACTTAAAGCAAACGTTTTGAAAATAAAATAAGCCTGCTTTCATAATGAAAACAGGCTCAATTGTAAATATGAATGTTGATTTATCGTGTACAGTTTGCGGTCCACGTTTTGCCATCCTTGATGTATAAGATTTTCAATTCATTATTGTCAATTCTTATATAAGATGTAGCACTGGCACCGATCATCACAAGGGTATGATCCCCTGACTGCTGAAATTCCACTCCGTTAAGATCCGGAATGCCGTTTGAGAAAGCAAAATTATATTTCGTTCCACTGGCGATTTTTGTTACAAAAACACTTCCGTTATCTGTACTGTTGTTGGTAGATCCGTCATTGTAAGAGATGCTTCCTTTGTAAGTTCCTGCGAAGAAATCATTGTTTACAGGATCATCGTCATTACTGCATGAAGCGAAAGATAATGTGGCCACTAATACCAGCATAAGTACCCCTAAGATTCTGATTGCTTTTTTCATAATACTATTTCTTTAAAAGTTTGATGAGAGTAAAAGGCCAAACACTGTGCCATGCAATAAAATGAGAATTTTTTTAACTTTTTATTAGATAAGTTTGTAAAAAATTAAGATTTGGGTATGTATTTAGTTGTTTTGTGTAGGTTTTGGTAAAATAAGACTTATCCTGTGAAGAAAAAATTATCCTTACCTTTGTTGAGCATCAACGGTTTCGGAACACTCCCGAAATCGCTTTTGTCGTTTTATACCATTACTATTTATGCAGCTAAAACCTATTCACGAAAAATTTCTTCCCGATCTTCTTCAGAAAGAATTTGGAAAGGAAATCTTTACTCAGTTAGAAAGCAGCCAGCATATTTCCGTGAAGGGAAGTGCAGGCTCGTCGGTTTCCATTTTTGTTGCCGAACTTTTTTTAACGCAGAAAAAAACTATTCTCTATCTGGTAGATGACAAGGAAGATGCCCTGTACGCCAATACGGAAATGGAAGATCTGCTTGGGAAAGAAAAGGTTTTGTATTTTCCGGCTACTCATCTTGAGCCTTATCAGGTAGAGAAAACGCAGAATGCCAATCTTGTGTTGAGAACGGAGGTTTTAAATAAAATCAATTCCGGGAAGTCACCCAAAGTGATTGTGGCATATGCGGGAGCATTATCTGAAAAGGTATTAAAGAAAGAAGACTTTAAAGCGATTTCGCATCATATAAAAGTAGGTGACCAGCTGGATTTTGATTTTGTAGATGAGTTGCTGAATCATTATAACTTCCAGCAGGCAGATTTCGTTTCAGAACCGGGAGAATTTTCCGTGAGAGGAGGAATCGTTGATGTATTCTCTTACTCTTATGAAAAGCCGTACCGTCTTACATTCTTTGGAAATGAAGTGGAAAACATCAAGACTTTTGATATTGAAACCCAGTTGTCCGTAGATAAAGTAAAAGACTTTCAGTTGGTTTCCAATATGAATTTTTCGGTAACCGGAACCAGAGTTTCTCTGCTTCAGCTTTTGCCTAAAGAAAGTTTTGTAGTGTCCAGAAATGGAGCTGTCGGGATGCAGAAGATCAGATCATTTTACGAAAGATCACTGGAGAAATACGAAACATTAAATAAAGATATTGCCCACAGAAGGCCTCAGGAGCTTTTTATTTCAGATCAGGAATTCCTGTTTGATTTTAAAAAGTTTAAAACCGTTGATTTCGCGGGCACTTCCATGGAAGGGCTTAAAGAACTCACTGAGATCAAAGTGGAGCAGCTTCCACAGCCTTCTTTCCATAAAAACTTTGAATTGCTGATTGAGGACTTGGAAGAAAAGCAGAACGAAGGTTTTGATACCTGGATCTCTTTTTCTACAGAAAAGCAGAAAGAAAGACTGGAATCTATATTCGAAGAGCTGGAGAATGAACTTCCTTTTAAAAGTTTCAGATCTGAGCTGCATGAAGGTTTTGTAGACCATGTGCACAAGATTTTGGTGTACACCGATCATCAGATTTTTGACCGTTACCAGAGATATAAAGCCAAGAATACCTTTGCAAAATCTGAACAGCTTACCTTGAAAGATCTTATGTCTCTGAAAATCGGAGATTATATTGCTCACATTGATCATGGAATCGGAAAATTCATGGGACTGGTTAAAGTGAATAATGACGGGAAAATTCAGGAATGTTTTAAGTTAACCTATAAAAATGGAGACTTGTTATATGTAAGCATCCATTCCCTTCATAAGATTTCAAAATACAACGGTCCGGACGGAAAAGAAATTGTACTGAGTAAACTCGGTTCTCCGGCCTGGAAATCATTAAAACAGAAAACAAAAACGAAAGTAAAACAGATTGCTTTTGACCTTATAAGACTATACGCCGAAAGAAAAACGGCAAAAGGATTTTCATATACACCCGATTCTTATCTGCAGAATGAGCTGGAAGCGAGCTTTATTTATGAAGATACTCCGGATCAGGAAAAAGCAACCATTGATGTAAAAAGAGATATGGAAGCGGATACGGTGATGGACAGACTTGTTTGCGGTGACGTAGGTTTCGGTAAAACGGAGGTGGCGATTCGTGCTGCATTCAAAGCGGCAACAGACGGAAAGCAGGTTGCTGTATTGGTTCCAACAACGATTCTGGCATTCCAGCATTTCAGAAGTTTCAAAGAAAGACTGAAAGATTTTCCAGTGAATGTTTCTTATGTCAACAGATTCAGAACGGCCAAACAGAAAGCGGAAGCGCTGGACGGCCTTAAAAACGGAAAAGTAGATATTATTATAGGAACCCATCAGTTGGTCAGCAGTTCGGTTAAGTTCAAAGATCTTGGCCTGTTAATCATTGATGAAGAACATAAATTCGGTGTATCCGTGAAAGATAAACTGAAAACACTGAAAAATAATGTAGACACACTTACCTTAACGGCGACTCCGATTCCGAGAACGCTTCAGTTTTCATTAATGGCAGCGAGAGACCTTTCGGTGATCAAAACGCCACCGCCCAACAGACAGCCTGTGGATACCCAGCTGATTGGGTTTAGTGAGGAAATTTTGAGAGATGCTGTTTCTTATGAACTTCAGAGAGATGGGCAGGTTTATTTTATCAATAACAGGGTGGAAAACCTTAAAGATATTGCCGGACTTATCCAAAGATTGGTTCCTGATGCGAGAGTTATTACAGGACACGGCCAGATGGAAGGCAGGCAGCTGGAAAAGAACGTCCTTGATTTCATGGAAGGGAAATATGACGTTCTGGTCGCTACTACCATTGTTGAAAGTGGAGTAGACGTTCCGAATGCCAATACCATCTTCATCAATGATGCCCAAAGATTCGGGATGGCAGATCTTCACCAGATGAGAGGAAGGGTAGGACGAAGCAACAGGAAAGCATTTTGCTACCTGATCACGCCTCCATATGATATGATTACTTCTGATGCACGAAAGCGTCTTGAAGCTATCGAACAGTTCTCTGATTTGGGAAGCGGTTTCCAGATTGCGATGAAGGATCTTGAAATCCGTGGTGCGGGAGATCTTCTGGGTGCGGAACAGAGTGGATTTATCAATGAGATGGGCTTTGAAACCTATCAGAAACTGATGCAGGAAGCTCTGGAGGAATTAAAAGATGATGCAGATTTTGAAAACCTTTTCGATAATGAAGAGGACAGACAGAAGCTGTTTAAATCTGTCAAAGACGTCAATATTGATACTGACCTTGAACTGATGCTCCCTGATTTCTATATCTCGAATACGGAAGAACGACTTTTACTGTATCAGAAAATTGCTGAAATTGATAATGAAAAGGATCTTTATCAGTTCGAACTTGAACTGATAGACCGTTTTGGAGCACTGCCGAAAGAAGCTGTCAATTTATTGAAAAGTGTTGCGCTGAAGTGGCTGGCTGCTGATATAGGGTTTGAAAAGATCGTTATGAAGAATGGGGTGTTTTTAGGATATTTTCCGGCTAATCCTCAGGATAAATTTTATCAGACAGACAGATTCAGACATATCATCAGTTATTTAACACAAAATCCTGCAGAAGCTCAATTGAAAGAAAAGATCGGGAAAGAGGGAAATCTGCTGATGATGAGAAAAGAAAAGGTGAAAAATGTAGATGAGGTGAATATACTTCTGAAGACCATCATCGGGCATCAATAAGCTGATACGTTTTTTTTGGGTATGGAACGGGTTTGAGAGTGGGAGAGTTTTAAGGTTTGAAAGTTTTGTCTTCGGTTACCTAATACCTTAAGTCTCAAGTCTACCCAAATTCACCATTAACCTACGAAGCAAAATTGACCATTCACTTTTCGTAATCTTGGCGTTATGGACTCAGGATAATTAGAACAAATGTACCACACTTTTGTGCCCATAAATTAAAAAGAGATGTGAATTTAAGTTTTCAGGTCTCTTTTTTTTGTTAAAAAAGTTTGACTTAAAAGCAAAAAAAATGTGGTACCACGCCTGTTTTAACGTGTTTTAAAATCACAGTATAATGATAAAAAATAGTGCTGTATCTACCATTATTAAGGAGTTTGGAGACTGTCGGTCTTTTTAAACGTGAAAAAAAGTGAAGGTTTGTAGTAATAATTCTACTTTTCTGTACAATTAATTCTACACCGTAATCACTTTATTTCTACGTGTTTAAAGGCTTATAAATGGTTTTTTATGAATTAAATTCATACCTTTGCAGCCCTTAATTATGAAAAAAATTATCTATTGTTGCGCAGCCGGTTTCTTATCGTTTTGTGCCAACGCGCAGGTGGGAATTGGGACAGCTTCTCCTAAATCTACTCTCGATGTCAACGGGAAAATCACCTTAAGAAAAGAACTTAGAGTAGGCGGTACTTCAGATCAGGCAGGAAATGCAGGATTGAACGGCCAGGTTTTGGTTTCACAGGGAGAAGGTTTGCCTCCTGTCTGGAAATCATTGAATGTTTCCTTTATGGAAGAGGGACAGTACAAATTGATCAATTCGTACCTGTCATCAGATCAAGCAGGTATTACAGACCTTTCAAACGGTATAGAGGCAGACAATATCTATAAAAATAATGTAGGTGACGATATTACGGATGTGACAAAAGGAAAGTGGTCTAAAATAGCCGGACTTGCGAACAATTTTGTCATCAAGAATGGAAAAAACAGACTGACGTATCAGTTTCAGACAGGTATAGAGATGAAGGCTCCGAATTCAACAACGTCTCAGTCTGTGACGTTTACCTGTGGTGTTTTCAGAAACGGAAAGCTGGTAGCGGTACGTCCTGATAAAGTGGTTTCCAATAACAATACAGAGAAATCCGGTATTCAGGATTATATTTTCACACTGAACTATACAGAGCAGAATGTTCCTGTGGGAACGCAGAAACTTGAAGTGGCCTGTAGAAAAATCAATACTTCCAATCTCAATTCACAATTTACGGTCGGACGTAATGTTTCCGATACCAATACGGTTTCCAATGCATTTACCCTTGAGTCTATCATGAAAATAGATGTTATTGAGTACGTAACTTATAAAAGCAATTAATTGATGAAAAATATTATATCAATCCTGTTGGTCATGGCAGGACTGTCTCTTTCTGCTCAGGTGGGAATCAATACAGGTTCACCGAAAGCAAAGATGGATGTCAATGGTGATGTCAATTTAAGAAATAAAATCGTTGTTCTGAACGCTCAGGACAATACCCTTTCTCAAGGGAATAATGATCAGATCCTTGTTTCTCAGGGAGTAGGGTATGCACCCATCTGGAAAAGTCTTCGTATTCCTGAATATGAACCGAATAAATTCTATTTAATATTCAATAACTCCTTTTCAGACAGAGTAGGGGTGAAATTTACCAGCGGAGAACAGTCTACCATCGCTGCAAAAAATACAGCCTTTACTAAAGGTGCTGATATTACCAGCCTTCCGGGATTTAAGAAAATCGCTGGTCTGTCACAGCCTATCAGTGTATTCAGTACAGACAGTAAGACGTATTTTCAGTTTGAAACGGTGGTACAGGCCAATCTTCCGGCCAATGGAACGACGGATATTTCTATAGATTATGCCTGTGGTATTTTTGTGGATGACAAGCTGGTTAATCTTAGACAGAGAAACTTAAAAGCCAGTAGCGCAACCAGTACTTTCATCACACACAATCAAATCGGGGTTGTAGCGAATTTGTCTAAAGGACAGCACACGGTAAGTGTTGCCTGCTCAAGGCTGGCCTCTTACAGAACGGACAATGATGTGGTGCTGGCTGTGGGAATCAATGCGGAGACGAATATCAACAGCTTTATCGCCCAGTCTTCCCTGAAAGTGGATGTATACGAGATTCCTCAGGTATTTAACCCAATTATAAATTAATCCAGGCATGAAAAAAATTATTATCATACAATCTTTGCTATGGGCTGTAGTGGCCACTGCACAGGTGGGAGTCAATACACCCAATCCTGTTAATATGCTGGATGTAAACGGGGATATCAATGTAAGAAAAGAAGTAAGAACAGGAGGGACAAATCTCTTGAAAGGATCAGCCGGAGCTGCCGGAACTATTCTTCATAACAATTCTGAAATGAATACCAATGACTGGAAAAGCATTAAAATTGCAGACGGACAGGGGAGTATGTCTGTATTTTCACTGAATACAGTGGCAGATCAGACCGGAGCGGTGTTTTCTTCTCCAAACGGAGTTACGACTCCTTATACGGAGGGTGCGGCTCTTACCAGTGCATGGACGGTTCTGCCCGGGACAAATGATACTTTCTCTATTACGAATGGTGTAAATAAAGTGGTTTTTACGTTCCAGACTACAGCGCAGAAAACAGGGAACAATAATTCGTCCTCAGGTTTTGCCTGCGGTGTTTTTGTAGATAACACCCTGAGAGCAGTGAGAACAGATGTATTAATCGGTTCCGAGGGAAGCTATAAGATTTTTAATCTGAATGCTACGCTGACTAATCTTACCCCAAAGAATAATTATGCTGTAAAAGTGGCCTGTACCAAGAGAAACCTGAATTCAGGTACATTGGGAATAGGAACAGCTGTTAATAATGAATTTCTGAATAATGAAATGTCACAGTCTGTTTTAACGACTTCAGTATTGCAGCCTTATTAATTTCATAAGACAACTTATATAAAAACCTAAAAGCATCATGTTTTTAGGTTTTTTTTGAAAAAAGATATAGATTATTACGAATTTGTTGAATAAGTAAATGTTTTCATCGAAAAAATGAATTATATTTGTAAACTCACTAAAATATTTTTTCATGGGAAAAAACTATCTTTTTAAAGTCATTACCGGAGTGTTTTTCGGACTTCTGGTTTCTTGTGACAATTCTTCTTCAGACCAATTCGAGCCTAGTGCCAATGATGGCGGAAACAATGGGAACACAACACCTCCGCCTGCCAGAGTTCTGGAAAAGATCACTTTAAATTCCAACATTCAGGAGGAGTATACCGTAAGCGGAGCCGTTTTTCAAAAGGGAATGTTAAAAGACGGAACTACCAATAATTACTATACAGGAACTGCTACATACATCAATAACAAGATCGGGAAAATAAAATTTGTCGGAAGCCTTACCGGCAGTACAGTTTACGATTTCAGTGTAAGTGAAAACAGCAACGGCTATGTGTACAGTGCAACATGTACTGCGACAGCTGCAGTGGCACTGGATTCTTTTGTAAGTGATTATATTTTCACCTATGATACGGCGGGGAAAAAACTTGTGAAAATCATGGAGAAAAGAAAGGTGGCTGGAAATACGGCATACAGCCTGTTTACAGAAAGTACCTTTACGTATATGGGAGATAATATCTTCAAGGCGGAATGTCTTAAAGGAACCCTTACAGGAACTGGAGATCCTAATATGGCAACAGCTAAGAAAACTGTTTACAGCTACCAGAACTATGATTCAAAGATCAGCCCATTCTCTACACTTCCTAAGTCGTTCTTCACAGCGTGGAGCCTTCTCCGTCCTGAGAACTTCTACAGAATCTCTCCAAACAATCCTACATCGGTATTTGTAATGCCTCCATCTCCGGCACCGGGTGTGGATACTCCGATGACGTATCTGTATGATGCTTATAATTATCCTGTCTCTGATAAGAACCAGGCACTTAAATATGTTTACAGAACTTTATAAACCGGATTTGATTATCGGTTTTACTTGAATATAAATAAAAACATAACTTTTATTCAGAAAAAAGTTATATTTGTCAAAAAATAAACAATTACCTGGAAATGAAACGACTTTTCTACTTTATTTTATTAATAGCAGGGTTTTCTTCAATACATTCCTGCAAAGACATGTTAGACGAAGACGGGGATCCATTATTGGATCTGAATGACACCGGAGGATTGAATGGTCCAAGAGGATTATACAGAGAAATTACAAATAAAGATACATTAGCAGAATATCACTATAGTGGACTTTTGGTAACAAGAGTGATCACAGACAGTGCTTCTATCACAGATATTGCTTACAGCGGAAACAAAATAAGCCAGATCAACTTCAACGGGTTTTTAGATCTTGACGGTAATGGCAAACTGGATAAAGACAGTGTTTCTTACAGTCAGTTATTTACTTATGGACCTAACGACAGACTGGTAACCGTTTCTGAGAACCGTTCTGTTTTCAGAAGACCTCCGCCTGTACCACCGGCAACCAATCCGGGGCCTCAGACCCTTTTAAGAAAGGCAAAGACGCTTTACAGTTTAATATATAACGCTTCTACGGCCAAGATGGATTCCATTATTATGAGAACCGGCCCGGATGTTTCAGGAACCAATTTTGCTGTTACCAATTATTCAAGAACGGGATATACGTATTTAGGAGACAATGTTTCTAAAGTGGTAAGACATTACGGACCTGCGACAGGAACTATGACTGCAACGACTTTCGGAAGACCTAACACTAAATTTGCTTACGAGTTCTTTAATTATGATACGGAGATCAGTCCTTTTACACTGCTTCCTTCAGTATATAAAATTTCAAGACTTTTATCTACGGAAATTAATGATAAAGAAAGTCATATTCTTTCTCCAAACAACCCTAAGAAAGCATCTGTAACAGATCTTTTACCTCCGATACCTTCACCGGTGATCAGAACAACCAATTACAACTACGATCCTCAGACGTATATGACAAGAGGGTTTGGTGTAAACTACATTTATAAGCCTTTCTAAAAAGAATCTTTATAATATACAGGCCCAATCTTCATAAGATTGGGCTTTTTTATTTTTTATCTCTTAATTTTGCAAAAAATTTCTCAATGAAATATTTAATAGTCGGTCTTGGAAACAAAGGCCCGGAATATGAAAATACACGTCACAATATAGGATTCAAAGTTGCAGAGAAAATAGCAGAAACGCTTGATGCTTCATTTAATACCACCAATTTCGGATGGATGGCAGAAGGAAAGTATAAAGGAAGAAAAGTATTCATTCTGAAGCCGGACACGTACATGAATCTTTCCGGAAATGCCGTGAGGTTCTGGATGCAGAAAGAGAATATCCCTTTGGAAAATGTCCTGATTGTTACTGATGATCTTGCCCTTCCGTTTGGTACTCTTAGAATGAAAATGAAAGGTTCCGATGCCGGTCATAACGGACTTAAAAGCATCAATGAAATGTTGCAGACCCAGAATTATGCGAGACTCCGTTTTGGGATCTCTGCAGACTTTTCAGAAGGCCGCCAGGCAGATTATGTCCTGGGAACATGGAATGAAGAAGAAAATGAAAAGCTTGGTGAGAGAATTGAGAAGTTCTCTAAAGCCAGTCTGTCCTTTGTTTTTGCCGGAATCGGGAATACCATGTCTGCATTTAACGGGAAGTAATTATATACCAGTATAAAACAAAGACCACCGATATTTCGGTGGTCTTTTTATGCTTAAAAAATCAATTTCCAATCTAACTATAACATGATTTTTTAGGTATGTGTAATAAAAATGTGCAAGTTTTTATGTCTTATAACCAGGTTACAACTCCTGTTTCAACATCATAGTTGGCTCCAACTATTTTGATCTTACCTTCGTCTTCAAGGTTTTTAAGGGTTGAACTTTGTGTACGGATATCTTCGATTGCACTTTTTACATTTTGCTGATTCAGCCTTTCCAGAAGT
This sequence comes from Chryseobacterium sp. OV279, assembly GCF_900128945.1. Classification (GTDB taxonomy): domain Bacteria; phylum Bacteroidota; class Bacteroidia; order Flavobacteriales; family Weeksellaceae; genus Chryseobacterium. The sequence continues at coordinate 568,582 of NZ_FQUD01000004.1, forward strand.
GCCCCATTTTTTGATGAACGTTCTTCACCTTCTTCAATGATTTCATTGATGATCGGGTCGAAGTGATTGATCAGGTGGTTCAGGTTATCCATTCCCATTCCCTGGATTTGTGCTGCATCCAGACCTCCTTTTAATGCACCGCATTTCGTATGTCCTAAAACGACAACAAGCTTGGAACCGGCAACGTTACAGCCAAATTCCATGGAGCCTAAAATATCCTGATTGATGAAATTACCTGCAATTCTAATGCTGAAAACATCGCCTAATCCCTGATCAAAGATCAGTTCTGCAGAAGTACGGCTGTCTATACAGCTTAAAACGACTGCAAAAGGCCATTGTCCTTCACGTGTTGCATTCACCTGTTCTAAAAGATCTCTGTTTGCTTTTAGATTGTTGACAAATCTCTGGTTTCCGTCCTTTAGGAAATTCAGTGCTTTTTCAGGTGTAATTGTAGATTGAGTTTCAGAAGTATGTGCTTTCATATGATTGGTTTGTTCTTGTTAAAATTAATAAAATTATTGTAATGTGAGGTTACATTGCTCTTTTGTGTGTGATTAAGATATGAGAATCTTCATCTGTTTCATAGTCCTTGTATGACGTTTTGAAACCTAATAGTTCCACATTAATGTCTTCTTCCTTTGCCCTGATATTGGCGAAATCCTGGATCATTTCCAGTACGTCGGTGGCAATATATGAAGTTCCTCTTGCGTCAATGGTTACCGTAGAATTAGATTTAATGTTTTTCAATGTCTTTTTAATAGCTGCCTTATTTAAGAAAGAAACTTCCTCAGCAAGCTTGATATTAATTCCGTCTGCATTATCCAGCTTTTCTCTGCTCAGATAATAGGCACGCTTCATATTTCCCTGAAGGATATAGAACACGGAGATCGCCAGACCGATACCTACCCCTTTCAGAAGGTCAGTGGCCACTACAGCTACTACAGTCGCTACGAACGGAATGAACTGGAATTTACCCAAATGCCAGAAATGTTTGAAGGTCGCTGGTTTTGCCAGTTTATATCCTACAAGAATCAGTACTGCGGCAAGGGTAGCCAGCGGTATAAGATTAAGGATAAACGGAATGGTCAATACACATACCAGTAGAAGTACACCATGGATCATCGCAGAAAGCTTTGAAGTAGCTCCCGCATTGGCATTGGCAGAACTTCTTACCACTACAGAAGTCATAGGCAGTCCTCCGATGAATGAGCTGATCAGGTTACCGATTCCCTGTGCCTTAAGCTCAAGGTTGGTATCTGTAATTCTTCTCTGCTTATCCAGTCGGTCAGAAGCTTCGATACAAAGCAGGGTTTCAATAGAAGCTACAATGGCAATCGTTGCTCCTACTATCCATACCTTAGGATTGGTGAATCCTCCAAAATCAGGCATCGTAACAAGATTTTTGAAATCATCCAATGACTTGGGAACGGGTAGTGAAACCAGATGCTGTGTACCGATGGCCAATGAACTTCCGGACAGTTTGAACAGTTCGTTAAGAAGTATTCCTGCCACTACCGCTACCAGTGCTCCCGGAAGCATTTTCATTCTTTTTAAAGCCGGAATTTTATCCCAGGCGATAAGAATACCTACCGAAAACAGGGTTACCACAATAGCGCCCATGTGTATGGCTCCGAATAATTCCGTGAAATATCCGAAATTCAGACCGTTGTCAAATATAGATTCATGCCCTTCGTAATCTTTATCGAACCCCATGGCATGAGGAATTTGTTTTAAAATAATGATGATCCCAATGGCGGCAAGCATTCCCTCGATAACATTGTTAGGGAAATAATTGGATATACTTCCGGCTCTGATAAATCCTAAAATTAGCTGGAGAAGTCCCGCAATGATTCCTGCACAAAGGAAAAGTTCGAAAGCGCCAAGATCTGTGATCGCTGTTAAAACAATCGCGGTAAGACCGGCTGCCGGACCTGATACCGATATATTGGAATTACTTAGAAATCCTACGACTAATCCTCCTACAATACCGGAAATGACTCCGGATAAGGGTGGTGCTCCTGATGCTAAAGCGATTCCGAGACATAATGGAAGCGCTACTAAGAATACAACGAGTCCGGAAGGGAAATTCTCCTTGATTCCTCCTATGAATGATGTTTTTTTCATAATGTTTCTTGAAAAATACTATAACCGACTGATCTATACGCAGATGATCAGTTATAAAAGATTGGAAATTTAAATTTAAAAAGCACACGTATCCTATACCAGTTTCTGATATGAATACTATTAAAAAAAATCTAACTATACTTTAAATTTAAGCTTCCGGAGGCGGAGAAAATATGGTAAGTAAAGGTGACAGATGAAAGGAATCATCTATCAGCACAAAAGAAACGCCCTGAAGGTCAGGTTCGGAAAACTTCACGTAATCGAATACGTCCAAGGTTTTCGGAAGCGTTTTTTCATAAACAATAAAAGAGGATGGGTGAGAATGCGGTTCTTCTTCATTGATGATCACATTGGTCCTTGCGATATCCCAGCCAGCTATCGCAGCAATGCCAGGCAGTGCTGTGAAGTTGAGAAAGAAGGTCAATACAATAATACTCCAGAATTTCATCTTACATTCATTTTTAGAAAAACTATGTCGTTTTTCTACTCATTACCCAATCAGAACTTGTAAGGTTATATATTTTTTGGATGTCTTTCAGGATTTTCTCGAAATCAATATCCAAATCAATAATTTTACCCGTTCTAAGGTCAAAAACCCAGCCGTGAACAGTAGGATATTCTTCTAAAATATATCTTTCCTGTACGCAGGCCATTTTAATTACGTTGATGCACTGCTCCTGAACATTAAGTTCAACAAGTCGGTCATAACGTTTTGCCTGATCTTCAATAGAATCTAATTCAGTTTGGTGAATTCTGTAAACATCACGAATGTTTCTCAACCAAGGATTCAGTAATCCTAAATCCTGAGGAGTCATCGCTGCTTTTACGCCACCGCAGTTGTAATGTCCGCATACGATAATGTGTTTTACTTTAAGATGTTCTACGGCATATTGAATAACCGCTGTGGAACTCATGTCTAAAGTATTGACTACATTAGCAATATTTCTGTGAACAAAAACATCTCCCGGCTTTGCTCCCATGATTTCTTCTGCTGTCACCCTGCTGTCCGAGCATCCTATGTACAGATAATCGGGGTTTTGGGTTTTGGCGAGCTCATGGAAAAATTCAGGATCTTCTGAAATTTTAGATGCTACCCATTGTCTGTTGTTTTCGAAAATATCTTTATACGATTGTGACATAATTTTAAATACTAAAGTTTTACAATTATTTATTTCGTTTAAATTATTTTCAAATTCAATAGATCAAATCAATAATTATGCAAAAATATAATTTTTGCGGAAAATGCAATCACTTTTAACAATATTTAATATTAAAATATGCTTAAAATCATGTTTAAAATGACTGATAGATGCAGTTTCCGGATGAATTGACCCGAAAAATTAATAATCCAAACTCAAAAAGGCTATCTAAATTTACAAACTATAAACGATAAAATTAAAAATAGAGATTAAAATATTATTAATTCTACAAAAAAACCGCCTCAAAAACTGAGACGGTTCAAATTTTACTTTGTTTTAATATTATTCCTTGATAATTTTCACTATCGTTTCAGAATTGTTGATTCTTACTAGATAAGCGCCCGATATCAAAGAAGAGAGATCCGTACGGTCATTTTCAAACTTCCCGGATTTCACAAGCTGGCCGGAAAGGTTATAAACCTGATAGTAATAGTCTTTTGCTCTGTCGTTTCCTTTGATATACAATACACTTTTCACAGGATTAGGGAAGAACTCAAGCTTGTTCTGAGCTACTTTTTCCTCAATCACTGATTTTGCAAGAACATCTTTTGCTTTAGCCAAAGCATTTTTAGGAACCGGAATCGCGAAAGGCTCATATCTTCCGATCTCGTTTCCATTGACATCGTACTTGATTTCTGCACAACGGCATGACATTGCGGCCTGCGGACGGAAACCGAATGTTGGTGTTAAATAATACAATTTATCCGTAGCCCCGACAGTTTGAGTGATGACCGCATTAAACAACATTCCTAAAGAAGAACCGGCACCACCCTGATTGGCGGCTGTCCAGATTCCTGACTTCATAAAGGTATCCGGATTTCCTCCCAGTTTTGAAGCATCTAATGCATTTCCTCCATTGAATCCTCTTATTCCGTTGTTCGGGAATGTTCCGATATTGTATTCAGGTCTGTTTAAAATAAATCCATATCTGAATGAACCTGTCCCTGCGGCATTTCCATAAACAAAACCACCCAGATAATTCATTTTGTTGATGTCATAAGTCTCATTGCTTACATAGGTGTTGTCTTTACCAGGATCAATCCCGTAAGAATTTGTGAATTTTGCATTGTAGAACCATGGCGTATTTCCTTTTGAAATAAGGTTTCCAAGGATGACACCGGTCGATACACTTTCCATATCCACAATTCTCCAGCCTGCCGGGCAAGGGTCGTAAGCCGATTTTTCAGTAGCATGTCCCCATCTTTCAGGCATATTGCCGTTTTCATCCGAAACCCAGTCCAATTTTGTGGCATCAGACTGATACAGATAACTTAAAGGATTGGTAACGGAATACTTCACTACTTTCTTCAGTTTATCAGCTTTAGAATCAGATGGTGAAACATTCGCTGTTGCAGAATAAGTGGTGTAAGGCTGGGTGTAGCTCGTTAAATACTCAGGCTCCAGCATATTGTTCGCATACGGAATAGCTCCTGTAGTGGCATTGGCAGGGTTATTCTGTCTGTACACAAAATAGTCATTGAATGGTCTTTTACCACTCACAAAATGATTATAAAACATTCCCGGATTGTAAAATACAGGCAACGGATCTTTTCTTCCCCACTGGAAATGAAGGCCACCGCTGTCATGCATTTGGTCCAATCTGGCCACTGCAGCAGGGTTATTGTTGTTATAAGAACCTAACGGACCTGTATAAGCAGCGGTATTATATCCGTAAATATGTTCACTGATAAAAGGAAGTTTTGCTCCTAAATCTCTGTCCATAAAGGTAGTTTTCATAGGAACACCCGCGCTGGTCATTGGGTCTACAAACTGATCATTGGCAGGAATAACTCCACCGTTGGTCGCGTTTTCCGGATCAAATGTATAGGTTTCAATAACAGATCTTGGCGCCCAGATATGCCAGCTCCATACTACCGGATCATTGTGCTTGTTCGCTGTCCATGTACCGCTTCCTACGTGAAGGGCAACTACGGCATTTCCTGTAGCATTAGGATTTAAAGTAACCTTTAAGATAGCAGTATCTATCGGGCCATCTACAATTTCCATCTTTTGGATCAGGCTTGTATTGTTGGTCCATACCACGGAAGAAGACTTTGTGCTTTCTGCAGGGAAAGAAAAATCTGTGCTTAAATGCAGCTTGTGCATCGCGTAGGCTTTTCTTATTGGAATTTCAATGATCCTGTCATTGTCTTTATTAGGATCTACTTTGTTTCCATTCGGATTAGGAGTTACCAGAGCAGAATTGGTGTATTCTACATAACTGTTGGGTAGTTTAGTCCATGCTTTTACAGTTTCCGTAGAATAGGTTTCCGTAGTTGAAGCTACGAATTCCGTTTCAAAAGCTGCCGGCATAAAGGCACTGTTAGGATCGTATATACAACGAACACCACCGCTGCTGGTGTAAGCACTTGTTGAGAATCTGTGCCATCCCGGTCTTGGTTTGGAACCGCTTAACGGATCTGAAATTAAAGTAAGACCTGCAGCACCAAATGAAGGATATCTTACCTGATTGATCACTTCTGTTGCCGTCATAAATGTTGCCGTTAATAAACCACCATCTGCACTCTGATCCTGGAAATTAACCACAGGAGTGATCCATCCTGTTCCGTATTTTAAAGGACTGGTACCGTTTGGATAGTTTTCATAATTTCCGTTGATAGGGAATTTGCCAAGATTCATTCCGGAAACGCCTGAAAAGTCAAATCCGAACTGAGGATAAACTTTGATACCCGGATAATCCGCATTTAAAGCTGTAGCATTAAATTCAGGATCAACTGTATTTCCGGTATGTTTTCCCCAAGGGCTGTATCTGTTTTCATTAGGCATTGGAGTACCGGAATTTCTTCCTCCTGAAAAGTAACTTGAAGGAACTCTCCAGTTACAAGGACAAGGGTCATACGGAGATTTCAGCGCATATCTTGAACTGGCTTCTCCCACCACGGCATCATCAATATCTGAATAATTACCCTGGCGAGTATCTCCCCAAAGATCCCATGCAGCTATATTTTCGCGGTAAGGAGGAAGGTATTTTTTGTATTTTTCCTTTGAAAACCACGTCGTGATACCAACCTGTGTCCAGCTGTTGTTGTCATTCTGTTTTAGGAAATCTTCACGATCGTTTAATAAGGCTTCTCCTTTTTTAGCGACAAACACCGGTGTTGCGATAAAGCTAATTGGGTTTTGTATCGAAAATCTGATATTTCCGTTAGGTGTATCTGTTCCCGTATTGATCTGGGCAGTATATTTATTTCCTCTTACTTTTATGAATTTAGACTGAAAAGCAGGATCTGTATAAGACAAATTAATCTCCCCATTGATTGGGTAGAGGCTTAAATCCTTAAGACCAAACGATGGGAACGGGTCTTTTCTTCCCCACTGGTATTGCAGTCCGGCAGATTTATGCCAGTCGTTGCCTACGAAATTCGCGCTGGTGGCACCCAGGTTTCTGTCCATCCACTTCCAGTTGGTAACAGGATTACCATCTTTATCTTTTTCGAAACCGTGATGGTAAGTGCTTCCGTTTACAGAAGGATCGTCCGTTGCCCATACGTGCCATGTCCAGTAGATCTGGTCATTCACTTTGTAGGATACGACAGCGTTACCTTCTTTTATTTTATTGATTAAAACTTTGATCTTAGCATTTTCTCCAGTTCCTTCCAGGGTAACAGATTTGATAAGACCCGGTTCATCTTCCCAGTATAATCCTGCTTTAGCGATGCCATCAGGAATTTTGGTGTAGACTCCGTTGTCGTTCTTCATGAAATCACCGCCTTTAGCCCACATTTCGTATGCTTTTTTGACGGGGATGTACAAACCGTCTACCTGGCTTCCGTTTTTATCTTTTCCAGTGAAGACATAACTGTTGGGAGCTTTGGTCCAGTCTGTGACAAGCGTTGGCTGTGCTCCCGGATTAATGGTATAGCAGTTAACAGAACATTCCGATGCTTCATTTTTATAGGCTGTTGTATTTCCAAAAATACCGGTATACTTAATGAACCTGGAAATCTCTCTTTCGATATCCTGTAGTGATCTTACAGTTTGATACGTTGATGTAGCAGCGTTTCTCAATGCTCCTACGCCATAGAGAGTCATTTCAGAGGTATCGGAAATCATTAAATTTTCAGACCCCGGCCCTCTGCGGACTCCCTGACCATTGGTATAGCCAAAATAGGGACCGCCATAATTACTTGTTGTATTTGGGTTTAAGTCAATATAGGTTCCATCATTTTTATAAATTCTTAAGCCTGTCGCAAGACTGGATACAATGACTACAGGCTGCTGATCAGGAATGATTTCAGATAAATTTTTCCACGTTCTGTTATAGAGATTGAAATATCTGCTTTCCAAACGGGTTGGATCTTTGAAGTTGAAATATCCCGGACCGTCAGCATCTCCCGGCCATTGACTGAATTTCATGAAAAATCCACTGGCTGAAAATTTACCGGCAAAAATATACACCGGATCATCATAGCTGTACAGATATGGAATCGGGTGTCCGGCTGCTTCATAGTAGATAAATTCGGGAGTAGATCCAAGTGCGTTGGTAATGGCTCCCGTATTGAGCAGTTTTACAGATTTCGTGTCATTAAGTTCCGTTATAATGTCAGATGGGTTGGCTGGAGAAAAAACAACATCGTTTTTTTTATTATCCATTAAAACATTACTCAGTTTGTTCCACGAATAGGCTGAAGTTACCCTGTCTTTGATTCCTGTAGCTTTTCCATTAGCGTCTGTGATGATTGTACCTGCTTTTTTAGGTGTTAGAAGCATGGTGTATTCATTTTCATCCAGTTCACAGTTGCCGATAGCATAATCTCCCTGTTTGTAATGGTTGACCGTTTTACCCCAGACTACACTGCTGAAATTGGCTGTACCTGAATCGGAACTCAATTCAACCTTTACATTGTAATTAGGGTTTACGGAAGCTGGCAATTCAAAAGTTGCTTTTAAATTTTCGTTGTACTGGTTGTACGAGTACAAGGTTTTACACCAGCCGGTTACCCATTCTCCCTGAACATTCTGATACTTAATGGAAAGCAGAATGTTGCTGTCGGTAAAGGGTTTGGAGAGTTGGCCGTTCATGACGACCAGCCCTTTTTCATTCACATTTTGTGAAATGATTAGAAGAGGATCCAGATCATAAACGTCGGGTGGTGTTGGCGTTTTAAGTCTGGACCCACTGGGTTTCTCATCTGGTTTCGGGATAGGGATGGTCCCCGAAAATGCATGAGACGATGCAATACAAAAGACTGCAGCAAAAATCTTAAATGTTGATTTTTTTTTCATACGTATTAAAATTAAAAGTGTTTTTACGGAAGAAAGTAAGGCACTGTAAATGGTTAACAATCAGTAGATAAAAAGCAGTGAAAATTTCTATAATCAATGCTGGTTTTAATCCCAACCTGAGTAATAGGAGATGGAAATTTTACAATTAAAAGCTATTGCTGTTTCTTAATTTAAAATAAATCAGTGACTTGATGGGATTTCTGAAACAGTGATGTTTCCAGTATTGAGGGAAAAGGAGGCATCATAGAAGAATGCGTGATCCTTAGGAAGTATTTTTTTTTCATGGGGTGTGTTTTTAAGTTATTGTGTTTTGTTTTTAAATGATTAAAAATTTTAACCAGAAAGTTTAATTTTCAAAAATTCTCTAACAAAAATCGATAAAAAAACTTTTTCCCACAATAGGGATATTGGTTTTTAGAGAAAAAATCACCAATATCGATATAAATCTATAGAAAGATTTCTTAGACCTTATGATTGATGTAAGCTTCTGTAGCTCTTTCGTTTGGATAGATAGTCCCCGGATTTCCCATGACCACAGAATTGGCAGGAACATCAAAATTAACGTATGAATTGGGAGCAATCAACACATTACTTCCCACTGTAATTCCGCCTACAATAACAGCATTGGCTCCGATCCAGACTTCATCACTGATGGTAGGAAAGCCCTGAAGCTTACCACGGTTCTGCTGCCCGATAGTCACCCCTTGCGCAATATTGCAGTTTTTACCGATTTTAACCTTAGGATTGATGACCAAACTTCCCCAGTGGCCCAGATAAAAACCTTCCCCGATTTCAGTTTCAGGATAAATCTGATACCCATATTTGATCTGATAATGTCTGAGAACAAATTTCCAGAATACTCCCAGAACAGGCTTGTTGTAATACTTTTGGGCTTTTCTTAAAACATAAATAAAATGAAGATTCGGATTGATACATTTTTTCCAGATCTCAAATGAAGAGAGCCATTGTCCGCTTTCCCGGTAAAAATCCTTTTGTATAAGTGTATAATCCATTCTTAAACTATTTATAATTCATCAATAATTTCCTGAAGCTGTGCCACAGACTTCTCCAGTACAAAAGGCAGATCTGCTGCTTTAATTTCGTTTTCGTAACGGCTGACAAGTTCCCGGTCGGTAAGAAACTTTTTCATCCCCTCGTAGATTCCGTCCTCTGAATTGGGCATGATCAGTCCTAATTTTCCATCCTGCAGAAGATCTTTAATTCCCGACACATCAGTAGATACCACCGGTTTATTCAGGATCAGTGCTTCGGCGATAATGGTAGGGAAACCTTCATGCCTGGAGGACATCACATAAAAATCAGCCTTTTTCAAATACGGATAAGGATTGCTTCTGAAGCCCAGCATTTTTACAGTTTCCTGAAGTCCGAGCTCGTTGAGCTGGGTTTGGGTTTTCTCAAATTCAAAACCGTCCCCAATGATGATGATCTGGTGCTTTAATCCCTCATCAATCAGTTTTTTATGAACATCCAGAAGCCTGTCGTAGCCTTTCTGTGGATAAACCGTTCCGATGGTAATAAACGTAGGAATGTCATTGGAAAAAGGGTAATCATCAATGGCCGTATTCGCTTTTTTTAACGTATCCTGCTTATCGATCGGATTGAAAATTTTCACCACTGCCTGTTTTTCCCTGTCGTTTTGTGCGACCTTCTGCATTTCTTCTTTCAGTTTATTGGAAATAACCAGTATTCTGTCAAATTGGAAAAGCTGTCGGATGACATCCGGTGTATATTCTTTAAGGTTGAAAATATCATTCTGAATCCAGATGATTTTCTTCGAATCCTTCTGTGGGCTGGATAACATTTCTCTGTACATCCCGTGGATAGCACCTATTTCTACGTCGTATTTTTTATCTTTTAAAACAAACTTATAAAGCAGGGAAGGGAACCAGAGAAACATTTTCTGATACAGCACCCTGAATGCTTTCACCGGAATTTCGTGAGGCTTGTTCGTGGTGATCATCTCTCCCTTCAAAAGATAGTGAAGTTTGACCCATGACGGAACTTCCTTGATGTACATGCCTGTATAAAGGTTGATCAGTAAATCAACTTCGTATTTATCTTCCGGAAGGTTTTTGAGAAAATTGATCAAAACTTTTTCTGCACCACCATGTCGGAGTGAACCGATGCGTATTAGAATTTTCTTTTTTGCAGCCATTATCTTACAGGTTTATAACTGTGTGGAAGATGTTCCTTGATGTAGGCTTCCAATTTTGGGCGGTCTAATTCAAGCTCCCGTGGATACATGACATTATTTTTAAGGGCTTTGTCTCCATATTCTTCGATAGTACAGATAAATTTTGCAGGAACACCGGCAAAAACACTGCCCGCAGGCATAGAAGTCGTCAGGATAGATCCTGCTCCTAAAACACAGTTATTACCCATTTCCACGCCCAGCATAATCGTAGTATCTGCCCCGATTAAGCATTGTTTACCAATTTTTATTCTCCCAAATGCTCTTACATCTTTATATTTTTCAAAGAAATGAAGGGCATTATAGCCTCCGTCATGATTAATAAATCTCACATTATTTGAAAAGGTAGTTTCATCACCTATTTCAATTAAAAAAGGTTCGGTTCCGAATTCAGGAACATCTACGAAACGTACATTTTTTCCTACTTTCAATCCTTTTGCAATATTGACTTTAAGGTAGATTCTTTGTATCATCAGCTGATAAGTAGTGTGGATTTTTAATATAATCCGGAATAGGAAAATCATCATTTGAGTAATCTGCTTTTTTGTTTTACTTTTACAAAGAAAAAGAATTTCTATGATAAAAGTTTCCAAAATAGAATATTATTTGCCGGGCCATGTTCTCACCAATGAGGATCTTGAAAAAGAATTTCCGGAATGGAGTTCAGATAAAATTCATGGGAAAATAGGGATTAAACAGCGCCATATTTCATCAGACAGCGAGACCGTGCTGGAGCTTGCTGTAAAGTCTTCCGAAAAGCTTTTCGAAAATTATGACAGAAGCAAAGTAGATTTTATTCTGTTCTGTACCCAAAGTCCGGATTATTTCCTTCCTACGACGGCCTGTATTCTTCAGGACCGGTTGGGACTCAGAAAGAATATCGGAGCTACAGATTTTAATTTGGGATGTTCCGGATTTATTTATGGACTGGCTTTTGCTAAAGGATTAATCATGTCCGGGATTGCGAACAGTATTTTACTGATCACCTCAGAAACATATTCGAAGCATATCAACCCTAAAGATAAAGCCAACCGAAGTATATTCGGGGATGCATCGGCCTCTGTGATTATAGAGAAAGATGAAAATGCAAAGGACTATCAGTTCTGTCTGGGAACAGACGGAAGCGGTGCCGAGAATCTTATTGTAAAGAAAGGAGCTTTCAAAACGGATTTTGAACTGAATCCTGACAATGAGTTTGAGCCTGAAAATCTGTACATGAACGGACCGGAGATTTTTAATTTCACCATTGAAAATATTCCGGGACTGGTAAAAGAAACGCTGGAAAAGAATGGGTTGACTATGGAAGATATTGATCATTTTGTGTTTCATCAGGCTAATTCTTTTATGCTGAATTACTTAAGGAAAAAGATTAAAATTCCGGCAGAAAAGTTTTATATTGATATGGAAAACACAGGAAATACGGTATCTGCAACCATTCCAATTGCGTTGAAGAATATGCTGGATCAGGGAATACTGAACGAGGGAGACCGCGTGTTAATGGCCGGTTTTGGAGTAGGGTATTCATGGGGAGCAACCGTGCTGGACATTTAAAAAGTATAAAAGCCATAAAATAAAAGATATATGAAGACATCCGTTTTTTTAGAGAAATTACAGGAAGAATTAGAAGAAGATGAAACGCTTACAGTGGACACCAATTTAAAGAGTCTGGAAAGCTATGACTCCATCAGTCTGCTTTCAGTGATTGCATTTGTTGATGAAAATTTTGATAAGAAAGTTGATACAAGGCACTTTAAAGATGTAGAAACCGTTTCTGATCTTATGAATGTAATTGGTAAAGAAAACTTCGAGAATTAATGAATCAGTTTTCTTTAAAAGATAAAATAATTCTTATTACAGGGGCTTCTTCCGGCATCGGGAGAAGCTGTTCTGTAGAATGTAGCAGGAGTGGAGCCAGTCTTATTCTTATCGCAAGAAATGAAGAAGAGCTTCAGAAAACAGTATCTATGCTGAATGCTGATACCAAAGCAGAAACCATTATTGCAGATATCACCACAGCTGAAAACCTTGAAGCGCTGATTGCTGAAAAAGTGGCTGTTTTAGGGAAAATCTCAGGATTTATTCATTGCGCAGGTATTGAAAAAACGCTGCCGTTGAAAAAGCATACTCCTCAATTATACAACGATATTTTTGCCGTCAATGTGATCTCTGGTTTTGAAATTGCTAAGATTTTATCCCTTAAAAAATATAAAACCGAAAACTCTAGTTTTGTCTTTATTTCCTCAGTAGCAGGAATGGTTGGCGAAATAGGAAAAGCAGCTTATTCAGCGAGTAAAGGAGCTGTAGTTTCTGGAGCACGTTCTCTGGCGATGGAACTTTCAAGAAGTGGAATCAGGGTCAACAGTGTGAGCCCCGCCATGGTCAATACGCCGATACTGGAAAAAATGTTCGAAAACATTGGTGAAGAAGCTGCCGAAGAAATCCTTAAAAAGCATCCGCTCGGAATAGGGCAGCCTGAAGATGTCGCCAATGCCTGTATTTTCCTGCTTTCAGATGGAGCAAAGTGGATTACAGGATCTAATCTTGTGGTAGACGGAGGATATTCCGCTCATTAATTCTTTTGGTAAAGATCTTCAAGAATTCCTTCCACTGCATCAAAAATTTTCTGATTGTCAAACTGGTCCTCTATGGTTTCCAGGTTTTTTCTGATTTTGGCAGTCAGCTCCAGATCTGTTAGAAAAGTCTTCATAGCAGAATACATTTCCTCTGTTTCATAATTGATGAGGTAGCCGGTTTCACGGTCTTTGATCATCATCGCGACATCTCCTGTATCAGTAGCTATAATAGGCTTCTGAAGGATTAATGCTTCGGCAATGACCAGCGGCCAGGCCTCAGATTCGGAAGGAAGAATGAAATAATCTGCATTTTTAACATACGGATAGGGATTCATTTTATTACCTGCTAAAATAAAGGTCTCCTGAACATTGTTCTGACGGATCTGTTCGGTAAGGTTTTTCTGTTCTTCGCCACTTCCTAAAATCATAATCGTGTGGTGCAAACCTTCATCGATCAGTTTTTTGTGGGCATCAATCAGTTTATGATATCCTTTTCTGTCGTGAAGGCGTCCCACAGAAACAAAAAGAGGTCCTTCGGGAAGAGCTTCTATTTTTTCTTCCGCTTTTCTTTTGATTTCGTCAATTGGGATCGCGTTGATTACTACACTTTCGTGCGGATATTTCAAATCCGGGTAATACAAATGCATCATATCCTTGATCTTCTGAGAACAGTAGATCATATGATCGAATTGCGGGAAGTTTTTAAGGATGTCAGGAACCAGTGGCTGTAATTTAGGAACATTGATCTCAGAATGAAACCAGCCCAGTTTTCTGGAAGCAGCGTTGCTTGAATTGATAACAGATGAAAATGTAGAATAACTGGGAGCGATCTCAATATCGAACTTTTTATTTCCTAAAAGACGGTCAGAAATCTTATGATCTTTCTGAGAACGAGAAAGTTTCAGCCTTCTGCGGAACAGCTGCAGTTTATGGATCAGTGGATTTTGAGAGAAATCTTCTTTACCATCTGTAATGTAGACTTTTTTTACGTGCTTGGGAAATTCATCTCTCAGTTCACCCTGGTTCAGATTCAGGCAGACTGTGATATCAAATTTTTCAGGATTAAGATTGTTGAGGATACTGAGAATCACTTTTTCCACGCCGCCCATCTCCATGGAACGGTGTCTGAAAAGGACTTTTATTTTCTTATTTTCTGCTGACATCACCTGAAAAGTTTTTGTAAAGTAATGGAGATTTTTCTTTTTATCCTATATGGAATTGAATTCTGGTATTCCAAAAGCCTGAAGATTTCCTTCTGACCGGTATAATTTTCCGGAACCTTCATTCCGTTAATTGTTTTTATATTTCTTCGCTTCATCGCATTGAAAACGACCTGAGCAAAATATTCGTAAGATTTTGTTTTATTCTCGTTCTGAGAAATTCCGCCTCCATGTGTTCTGTAAAGATAATTCGTCTCGTCGATAAAATAGACATCCCCTTTTTCATACATCTTTAAATACAGATCCTGATCTTCTGAGATCTTCAGCGCAGCATTCATTTTTTCAGTCTGTTCGTAAATATCCTTTCTGAATGTGACAAAATGGGCAATCTGAATGGGATAATTAAAGAAATACGGATCTTTATTCTGAACCTGCATGGCAGATTTAAACGGAGCGATGGGCTTCAAATCCTTATCACAGCTCATAAACCGCGAATAGGCCAGGACAACATTCTTTTTCTGTACAAATACACTGACAGCCTTTTCAATAGCATCAGGAAGAATAGCATCATCAGGGTCTACAAAACCACAGATGTCTCCCGAAGCAAGCTCGATGAGTTTACTTTTGGTAACTCCCACGCCGGAATTTTTTTCGTTTTCAAAAAATTTAAACCGTTCATCACCGGCAATGATGGCTTTTATCTGTGCCTTTTCTTCTTCAGACGAGGCGTCATCTAAAATGATGGCTTCCCAATTTTTGTAGGTCTGTGTAAGCAATGAGCCATAACAGTCTTTGAACAGCAGGGCATTATTGAAATGGGCGATAAGTACTGAGAATTTCATTTGAATTTAAAGGGAATTAAATACTAAATCCTGTTTATTAACAACCTGCGTATTGGCAGGAACATCTTTGAATATGGTACATCCTGCTCCGATGATACAGTTGTCACCTATCGTAACGCCTTTTAATACCGTGACATTGCTTCCAAGCCAGCAGTTATTGCCTATTTTTATAGGTGCTTTTGTAAATTTAGACGGATGGAGTTTGAATGTCGGAGAGGTTTCATATGTGTGGTTATGGTCATAAAGTTTGACATTTTCACCAAACAATGTATTTTCACCAATTGAGATATGCTCCAGACAGTTAATCGAGCAGAAGTTATTCATGAAAAAATGATCACCTATTTCAAGGCTGGCATCTTTCATCACCAGAATACAGGTGTAGTTTCTGAATTCCACAGACTTTCCGATGCTTACCTTTTTTATATGGTTATCCAGGACAAATCGTCCACCCACACCCAATCTGATATTGTCAAAAAATACGTTAGGGTTTTTTCTCAGGATAGAAAGCTGCTGTCGTCTGTATATTTTCTCGAAAAAATTGTAGAACATATAGGGGCTTTTATTTTTTTCATTTCACTTGGGTCTCACAAATATAATCTGTTTTTACATAAATGAAAAAAAAATATTTATTTTTGCGGTATTAAATACAACACAGTGAGTGAAATAACAAGGGTTCTCAAGACATTTATAGGGTATTTGAAAAGACCCGATCTTTATCCGGAACTGGGCCGGAAAATCATTAAAAATACAGTTAACAGAGGCAATGCTTTCAAAGGAAAGGAAAAAACCCATTCCTGGGCTGCCGGAAAAGCTGTTTCCCAGACAGAAGCTGTTTCAAAGCTGTTCGGCCGTGAGATCGATGAGTTCCGTACAGATTATGCAGAGGTATTAAAAACTGCAGCACAAAGAGAAAAAGACTGTCCCGTAAAAATGGGGGGTCCCGGAGCTTTGGAACTGCTGTATTATGCATGTGAATTTGCCAATGCAAAAAACGTAGTGGAAACAGGGGTGGCTTACGGATGGTCTTCACTGGCTTCTCTTCTGTCGCTGGCAAAAAGAGACGGTACACTGTACAGCTCAGATATGCCTTATCTGGCGCAGGATGGCGATCAGTATGTAGGATATGTAGTTCCTGAAAATCTTAAAAAAAGCTGGAAACTATTCCGCTTTGCAGATAAAGAATCGTTACCTAAAATTTTTGCTGAAAATTCGGTCTTTGATGTTCTTCACTATGACTCGGATAAGAGTTACAACGGAAGAATGTGGGCGTATGATGAGCTTTACAAACATCTGAAGAAAGGCGGTGTTTTTATCAGTGATGATATTGGTGACAATTCTGCTTACCAGGATTTTTGTGAAAAATACAGCATAGAAACTAGGGTAGTGGAGTATGAAGGAAAGTATATCGGCGTTTTTGTCAAGTAACTTTTAAATAAAGCCGTATTTCAGCTTTTTTATACTTAAATGAAACCATATAAGGCTGTTGAACAGCTTTCATGAATGAAGATAAGCCAGATTACCTTTACCCGATTTCTTGCCGCTATAGCCATTGTTATTTCTCATTTTAACAAGGACATGTTCGTTTATAAAACAGACTATATCGCGGATATTTTTTTGAAAGCGAATGTAGGGGTGAGCTATTTTTTTATCCTTTCCGGGTTTATCATGATCGTGGCTTATCATAAGAAAGAGAAAATAGGGTATTTCGAATATTATAAAAACAGATTTGCGAGGATCTATCCGCTCTATGTGCTGGGATTGCTGCTTTATCTGGTGACAAGATATTCCAATTTCAGTATAGGGAAAGGCATTCTGTATCTGTTTGGACTGCAGAGCTGGATTCCCGGGAAAGCGATGATCTTAAATTTTCCGGGATGGTCTATCTCAGTAGAATTTCTGTTTTATCTGATCTTCCCGCTGCTTTATAATTATTTTTACTCCAAAAAGAATAAAAGTATCTGGGTAATAGGTATTGTTTTATGGATTGTTACCCAGGTATTTTCCCATCTGTATGCTGCTTCACCATCTTATAAAGGACCTCACACAGAAAGCCACGAATTTCTGTATTATTTTCCTCTGATGCATGTTAGTGAATTTTTAGTGGGAAACCTTGCTGGATTATTTTTTGTCAATCAGTTTAAACAAAAAAACTACGATATCCCCGTGATCCTGATCTTTGCAGCCATTATGCTGGCTCTGATCTTTGTTCCTCTTTTTTATCACAATGGACTAATGGCCGTACTCTTCATTCCGCTTATTATTTTACTCTCATGGAATAATGGGCTTGTGACCAAGCTGTTTTCATTAAAACCTCTGGAATATCTGGGCGAAGCAAGCTATGCAGTTTATATTACCCATATTCCTGTCCTGTATATTCTGAGAGAGGTTCTGAAATGGCAGAATTTTAAGCTTGATATCAATAGTGTATTCTGGATATATCTTGCGGTTCTGATCATTACTTCGATGCTGTTTTATCAATTTATCGAAAAACCGCTTAGAGATCTTCTTAAAAAGGTAAATATCAGATAAAATCTTTATTTTTGTAATCAAACAACACAAAGAAAAAATGACAAACGTTCCCATTACTTATATATACAGCGAAAATCCCGGACTTCGGGACGCCTGTAAAACGAACAATAAACAACTGATAGAATTGGGAGCCGGTACATTCATATTTTAATAAAATAAAAGAATTCATGTACAAAACGTTTTCAGAACTGAAAAAAGAACTCCGCAGAGAAATCCCTCAGCTTAAGAAAATCAAAATCGCATTACTGGGCGACACCGCTACTCAGTTTCTCAATATTGCTTTGAGAGGAACCGCTGTGAATGATGGTTTTGACTTTGAAATTTTTGAGGCAGATTTTGGTCAGATTTCAAGACAAATCCTGGATCCTACCTCAGAATATTATGAGTTTAATCCGGATTATACCATCATCTTTGAATCTACCCATAAATTATTAAGTCAATATTATAAATCATACGATTCACAGGCTATTTTCGCGGAACAGAAGATCTCCTATATCGAGGATCTGTACCGCACGATCCAGAGCAGAACCAAAAGCAGAGTGATCTACTGTAATTTTCCGGGAATAGACAATCAGGTCTTTGGAAACTTTGCAGGTAAGATAGAATCTTCCTTTGTTTTTCAGTTGAATAAACTTAACTATCTGCTGTCTGCACAGATTGCTATGCACCATGATAATTTCTTTATTGCGGATCTTCTTTCAATCCAGAATAAATGGGGGCGAGACTTTATGTTCTCACCAAGTATTTATGTGAACACCGAAATGGTGCTTTCACTGGATGCGCTGCCGATTGTAGCACATCATATCACCGGCATTATTTCCTCTCTTGAAGGGAAGTTTAAGAAATGTCTGATCCTGGATCTGGACAATACGACCTGGGGCGGAATCATCGGAGATGACGGACTGGAGAAAATACAGATCGGAAGCCTGGGGATTGGAAAAGCATTTACTGAGTTTCAATACTGGATCAAGGCCCTTCAGAGAAGAGGTGTGATCCTTGCCGTTTGCAGTAAAAATGATGAAGATAAAGCCAGAGAACCTTTCGAAAAACATCCGGATATGGTCCTTAAAATGGAAGATATTGCCGTTTTCGTAGCCAATTGGGATAATAAAGCGGATAACATCAGAAAGATCCAGAGCATCCTGAATATCGGATTCGATTCTATAGTTTTTCTGGACGACAATCCTTTTGAAAGAAATATTGTCAGAGAAAACCTTCCCGAAGTCTGCGTTCCTGAATTACCGGAAGATCCTGCAGGGTATCTCGAATATTTATATGGTCTGAATCTTTTTGAAACAGCGAGTTTCTCAGAAAATGATGCGGAAAGAACAAAACAGTACCAGGTAGAAGCACAAAGAGCTGTGGATCTGGACAGTTTTACCAATGTGGAAGACTTTCTGAAGAGCATGAATATGACGTCTGATGTAAAAGCATTCGACAGTTTTTCAAAACCAAGAGTTTCCCAGCTGACCCAACGTTCCAACCAGTTTAATCTGAGAACGGTAAGGTATGCGGAACAGGATGTAGATCTTCTGATTAAATCTGATGATCATTACACCCTGTCATTCACTCTGAAAGATAAATACGGAGACAACGGGCTGATCTGTGTGATCGTCCTGGAAAAGAAAAGTCCAGAAACCCTGTTTATCGATACATGGCTGATGAGCTGCCGGGTCCTGAAAAGAGGAATGGAAGACTTCACGCTGAACACCATCGTAGAAACAGCAAAGAAAAACGGATATCAATATGTAGTTGGAGAATATCTCCCGACGGCTAAAAACCAGATGGTAAGAGACCATTATGAAAGACTGGGGTTTTCAGCTAAGGAAGATCAATGGATTTTAAACGTAAATGAATACCAAACTAAAGAAGTTTTTATAAATCCCAACCTATGAAAATAGAACAACTCATTGAAGGAATTGCAGCTAAAAATACCATTCATGGCAAAAAGCTTCAAAAGAATTTTTCTTTACTGAAAGAAGAAAAAAACTATATATCCGATTATACTGTTTTTATGGACAAGTATAAAGGAATTCTTGAAAAAGAAAACCTCACTTTTGATGATTCTATCAATTATTACCTAAAAATGATTGGTGATTTTAATGAAGAAATGCTGGATTTCGTGAGAACCGGAAAATACAGAAACACTTCATTTGATGATGTGAACAGGGCGATGTATAACAATCCCGATGTGATGGTTTCTCATATGCACGGGCTATTGCTTTCACAGTTTCTTTGGAAACATCACTATTCTGTTTATCAGTATTTTAAAAACAATATTCAAAAGTATACTCCAGTAAAAACGTATCTTGAAATTGGTGCCGGACACGGTCTGTATCTTGAGGCTGCGATGGAAAAAATTGGGGACGACTGTACTTTTGAAGCCCTCGATATCAGTGAATCTTCACTTGAACTCACCAAAAGCCTTATAAAAAGCGATAAAGTTCTTTATCATCTTAAAAATGTATTCGATTACGGGGATGATGAGAAGAAGGATTTTATTACAATGGGTGAAGTTCTGGAACATGTGGAAGATCCTTTATCATTATTAAAGAAAATCAAGAACTTAATAAAACCGGAAGGAACCATCTTTATTACAACGCCTACCAATGCGCCTTCAATGGATCATATTTATCTTTTTAATACCGTTCAGGAGATCAGGGATTTGATTGATGAAGCCGGTTTGGAGATCGTCAGTGAAAGCTATTTTGTAAGCGAAGATGTCGATCTGGAGAAAGCAGAAAAAAGAAAGATTGCTACATTGTATGCATCATTTTTAAAAATAAAAAATATTTAAGCACTATGAATAAGAACGAAATTTTATCAAAACTGTCAGAAATTTTCCGTGAAGAATTAGACAATGAAGAAATTACTTTAACCGCTGAAACTACGGCAAACGATGTGGAAGAATGGGATTCCCTTTCTCATATTCAATTAATCGTAGCGGTAGAAAGAGCTTTTGGAATTCGTTTCACTTCTTCAGAGATCCAGACCTGGAATAATGTAGGAGAAATGGCAGACTCTGTTGCTGCAAAGCTGTAATGAAGTTTCACCACATAGGAGTTGCCTGTAAGGATTTACAGGCAGAACTCCAGAATATCAGGAAGCTGCACACGATCATAGAAGAAACTCCCGTTGTTTTTGACCCGAAACAGGAAGCAGAATTATGCATGATTATGGTTGAAGACGGTCTTAATATTGAGCTTGTTTCCGGAAAACCGGTAGAAAATCTTTTGAAAAAAAGAATTTCATACTACCACATCTGCTATGAAGTGGAAGATATTGAAGCCACGATAGAAGACCTTACAGAAAAAGGAGGAATGCTCATCTCACCCCCAAAAGAAGCCATACTTTTCAATAACAGGAAGGTTGCTTTTTTAATGCTTTCTTATGGAATTGTTGAACTTTTAAACAGTAACTGACGATGCAGTTTACCTCATTAATATTTGTGCTCTTCTTTTCCGTTTTTTTTGCCATGTATTGGTGGGTTTTAGGGAAAAATCTTAAAGCACAAAATATATTTCTGCTGCTGGCAAGCTATATCTTTTATGCGTATTGGGACTGGAGATTTCTCACACTGTTGATAGGAAGTTCTGCTATCATTTACTTTCTGGGCCTAAAAATTGCTGAAAAAGGTCCTAAGACAAAGCTTTGGGTCAATCTCGGTTTAATCTTTTCTATGGGAACACTGTTATATTTTAAATATTTCAATTTCTTTATTGAATCTTTTACCGACCTGTTTGGGATTAAAAATGATCTGACCTTAAAAATCATTCTGCCGCTTGGAATCAGTTTTTATACGTTTAGAATGATCAGTTATCTGATTGACATCAAGAATAATAAACTGAAAGCTGAGACTGATGCTTTGGCCTTCTTTAATTATATTTCTTTTTTTCCAAGCATGACTTCCGGACCTATTGATAAAGGTGGATTATTGCTTCCTCAACTTAAAAAAGAAAGAGTTTTTACGTTAGAAAACGGCTCGGATGCCGCAAGACAGATTTTATTCGGGGCTTTTAAAAAATTAGTGGTTTCCAATACCATTGCTCCTATAACTCAGAATATTTTTGCCAATTACGAACATCTTTCAGGAAGTACCGTTGCTTTTGGAGCGATACTTTTCCTTTTTCAGATGTATGCAGATTTTTCAGGGTATTCGGATATGGCTATAGGTTTTGCTAAACTTTTAGGTTTCAAAACGACCAAGAACTTTGCTTTTCCTCTATTTGCCCAGAATATCGCTGACTACTGGAGAAAATGGCACATCTCTCTGACCTCATGGCTTACGGAATACGTATTTACACCATTGGTCATTGCTTTTCGTGATTATGATAAAAAAGGATTGTTGCTCGCCGTATTCCTCAATTTTGTCATCATAGGTTTCTGGCATGGTGCGAATTGGACGTTTATCTGTTATGGCGCGCTACAGGGGCTGTATTATATCCCTCTGGTGGTTAATAATCAGATCAACAAGAAGAAAAAGTTATCTAAAAACTTCCCGACATTTAAAGAATTGGGGAATATTTTTTATACGATGACTTTAGTTTGTTTTGCATTAATCTTATTTGTGGCTCCAGGTTTAAAAGAAGCTTTTGGGATGTACGGAAAGATCTTTAGTCTATCGCTTTTTTCAATCCCACAGTTTATTAAAATTAAAATTTTGGCCTTAATAGCCATCGTCGTTTTAATTGACTGGATCAACAAAGATCAGGAACACGGGCTTGATATCAAAAGACTGAATCCTTTGGTAAGAAGAGGGATGTATGTTTTTCTGATCTTCCTCATCATGTATTACGGAGTATTTTCCAACGGTAGCTTTATTTACGAACAGTTTTAATATGGGAAAGTTTTTATTTAAAATATCATTCTATATCATCGGAATTATTGCGGTGCTGATGCTTCTGGCTTCTTATGCAGACGGTAATACGGATGATAATTATATGCACTTTGCAGTGGAGAAACCGAAGAATATTATTTTAGGAGATTCCAGAAGTGTGCAGGGAATCGTGCCTGAAGTTTTGAAAAATAAACTGGCCACTCCCTTTGACAATTTTTCACTGAACATTGCCCAGTCTCCTTACGGCGAGATCTATCTCAATGCTTTAAAAAGAAAACTGGATCCGGATACCAAAAACGGAATTTTTATTGTTACCGTCAATCCATGGAACCTGTCCCTGAAAAATGATGTATTCACGAAAGCAGATTACCCTGAAGAGAAATCACCGTTCAAAAACATGTATTTTTATAACATGTCGCCCAATTACGAATATCTTCTTAAAAATTTAAATAAGAGCTGGTTCAGAATATACCTGGACAGAGAAGCTGTCGTAAAGTCCAATACGTTTCTTCATAAAGACGGATGGATGGAAGTAAATGTTGATATGAACAAAGATTCTGTAAATGCCAGAATAGCCAAGAAAACACAGGAATATCAACTTATGCTGAAGGATTACAAGCTGTCTCAGGTAAGGATGAAGGCGCTTAATGAGATCATAGACTATTTGCAGCCCAAAGGAACTATCTATCTGGTTCGGATTCCTGCCACTCAAAACATTATGAATCTTGAAAACAAAAGATTCCCTGAATTTAGCGGACTGATGAGAGATCTTTCAACGAGAAAGAATATTAAATTTTACGACTTTTCCGGACGCTGTAATGATTTTGTGTATACAGACGGAAATCATATGTACAAAGAATCCAGTAAGGTGCTTACTGCTCAGATCGCAGATTCTGTAAAGGCAGACCTGAGAAAATTAAAATAAACGGTCTCTGAAATTAATGTTGTATAGTCCTGAACGGATGCTTGTATAATCTGTCACTAAATACTTCAGAATCATTCCCCATTTGTTTAGTACAGAGGCATTTGCAATCTGAAAGCTGCGGTACATCCTGCTGATGTGCTGTTTTACGTTTTCTGGCATCTTTTTCTCATCAGCGGCCCAGCTATCAATTTCTTTCCATAAAAGAACCCTCGTGCTTGCCGGGTTTATTTTCTTTGAATCTACTGCCGTGATCCGGTTATTTTCATGTACACCTCTTACCGCTACAGCTTCATCCAGAATTCCGGGATAAAGATCAAGGTAGAAAGAGAGACGGAAAAGAAATTCGGTGTCCTGATGAAGCCTTAAATTGGTCCGGAATAAGATCTCCATTTTTTTCATCATCGCTTCCCTGCGGATAGTGAGCGCGTCAATACTGAAAAGCCCAAAGCTTCCCAACATATAGATCTGGCCGGGAAAAACATCTTTTGGACCGTGCTTTTTGTAAACGGTAGTCAGCTTATCTTCAAACAAAGAATAATACTGTTCTTTGGCCTTTGCCGTGTAGTAATGTACTCCAAGAGCACCATAAACTCCTTCTACATCGGGATTTTTGAAAAGTTCTTTTTCTGCATCGAAGCGGTTTGGAAGAAAATAATCATCGGCATCCAGAAAAGCAATGAAATCTCCTGTAGCTTTTTCTATTCCCAGATTTCTGCTGGGGCCAGCGCCATGGTTGCCCTTGTCCGGATGCTGATAGAGCTGTACCCGGTCATGTTTTCCGGCAAGCTGCTGACATACTTCTAAAGCGTTATCAGGAGATTTGTCCTCTATCAGAATCACTTCATGCACATCATCAAACTGAAGCGCAGATTCCACGGCCTGAGAAACAAATCTTTCAGCATTATAAACAGGTACGATTACCGAGATTTTCATGTTTTTAAAATAAGCAACCACAAATATAGTGAAGTCTTAAATTTTATAGGTGTTTTAATTCCATGCAGTTACGGAATTTATATTATGTTAAGAAATTAGCGTGCGCTTGAAGTTGATATTATACAGCCCCGATCTGATGCTTCGGTAATCCGTGAACAGATATTTGAACACCATGCTCCATTTTTTTAACCTGGGTGCTTTGGCTATTTCAAAGCTGCGACGCATCCTTTTGATGTGAACTTTCGCATTTTCGGGAATCGTATCTTCTGTCTCGGCCCAATGATGGATTTCGTTCCACAATAATGCTCTGGAGACCGCCGGATTTATGATAAAAGTATCCACTTTGGTGATTCTGTTGTGTTCATGCACCCCTCGCATAGCCACTGCTTTATCAATACTTCCCGGGTACAGGGCAAGATAGTATGATAAACGGAAAAGAAACTCGGTATCTTCGTGAAGCCTTAAATGAGTTTTGAATAATACCTCCATTTTTTGCATTAAAGGCTCCCTGCGGAGTGTCAGAGTATCAATGCTGAACAGACCAAAAGCTCCCAGCATATGGATCTGTCCAAAAAAGACATCTTCAGGACGGTGCTTTTTATAGACAGTAGTAAGCCTGTCTTTAAATATCCTGTAATATTGCTCTTTAGCCTTTTCAGAATAATAATGTACTCCAAGTGCACCATATACACCTTCCACTTCAGGATTCTTGAAAAGCTCTTTTTCTGCGTCGAAGCGGTTAGGAAGGTAATAGTCATCAGCATCTAAAAATGCTAAAAAATCTCCGGTAGCTTTTCTTATCCCTAAATTTCTGCTGCCCGAAGCACCATGATTCCCCTTGTCAGGATGTTGATAGAGCTTAACTCTTTCGTGTTTTTCAGCGAGTTGCTGACATACCTGCAGGGCATTGTCCGGAGACTGGTCTTCTATCAGGATGACTTCATAAACATCATCAAACTGAAGCGCTGATTCTACGGCATGAGAAACGAATTTCTCCGCATTGTATACGGGAATGATTATTGATATTTTCATCTTCATTTTGGAACAATTAAAAAAATATTTGTGTTATGGCACGATGTGCTTTAAGCTTTTAATTTAAGCTTTAAATATTCAGTTATTTTTTTCTCTACAAAATAATACAAAAATGCGGCAACGCCAATGACAATAATCAATTTTAATATGAAATAGGGAATATTGAAATATTCTTCTACCTTAAATCTTCTGAAAAACAGTTCTACAAATGGATGTGAAAGATACAGAGAATAGGAAATATCACCTAAAAAGATAAGAAACCTGTTCCCTTTGAAATGAAGTGTGTAATCAAACAGTAGAAATGATAAAACGAATAAAGACACGATCAGCAATACTAATAAACTGTCTGATATGGCTATAAAATTGAATAAAAATGCTGAAAATAAAAGGATACCTACAGTACATATAACCTGAGCCCATGTTTTACTAATAGAAATTTTGTCCAACAAAAGGGCAAACAGAATTCCCACTACAAAATATAGGTTGAGGTGACTGGAAACCATTTTCAGATAAGCATTTTCGGTTGGGAATAAAAGTCCTGCTATATACGTTAAGATGAAAAATAAGGAAATAAAAATATATCTTCTTTTTTTGAAGAACAGAGATAGGCCGAATATCAGGTAAAAAAACATTTCGTAATTAAGAGACCAGCCAAGATAGAGTACTGGAAACGTATCTTTTTGAGGAAGAAATAACACGGAATGGATAAGTCTTCTCAAGCCTTCCCCATGGAAATAAAACATCAGAGTTCCTCCAATAATCATCCATCCTGCGGAAAGTAGGAAATAAAGAGGTATAATCCTGATGATTCTGCGTTTGTAGAATAACTTGATCTCCTTTGACGTATTAATGCTGAAATCCTTTTTTAAGGTCGTAAACGCCATGATAAACCCGCTGATCACAAAAAAGATGCTTACACCAATACTCCCTTTTGCAAACAAAATATTGCCAAGTGGAAGATTTTCAAAGTTGATGTATTCTTTGAAGTGAAAACAGCACACCAGAAGAGCAGATATGCCTCTTAATATTTGTAAATTATTGAGCTTCATGATTTGTGTACGTAAATCTGTATTTGGTTTTTAGAATTTTTGGATCTTTAAGTATGGCAGCAAGAAGAGTCTTCGCTTTGGGAAATCCTTTTTTTACAGAAAGTTCAAAAGCTTTTTTTTGCAGACTGATATGTTGTTTTACATCCTGATCTAATCTGTTCGTTTTGGACCATTGATATAAAGAATTCCAGAAAAGAAACTGTCTCTGGTTATACTGAGTAGAATATTTTTTGATCTTCGTGATTCTGTTATCATCATGGATACCTCTCATAGCGACAGCTTCATCAATAATTCCGGCTTTTAAATAACAGTGATACGCCAGTTTGATAATAAAATCGGAGTCCTGATGAACCCGTAAATCTTCGTTGAATTTTAAACCGCTTTTCTCAAGAGCAGATGCTCTCAGAGTAAGGGCATCCAGCGTAAAAAATGTACCGAATACTTTTGGAGTCTGCCCCAATAATCCTCTGAAAACCTCAGTACCTTCCGCTGGATAATTGACGGTCAGCAGATACGTATCATTGATATTGGATAGGAACTCTTCTTTTCCTTTATCTGTTAAAAATTCAGTACCGATGGCATTGAATACCCCTTCTACATTGGGATTGCTGAAAAGATCCCTTTCCGCATCAAATCTGTTGGGAAGGAAGTAATCATCGGCATCCAGGAAAGCAATGAAATCACCTGTAGATTTTTCAATACCCAGGTTTCTGCTGGCTCCCGCACCATGATTCCCTTTATCCGGATGCTGAAAAAGTTTTACCCTTTCATATTGCTGAGCAAGTTCCCGGCATACTGAAAGTGAATGGTCCGGAGACTGGTCCTCGATCAGGATCACTTCCATTACTTCCTCCAGCTGCAGGGCGGACTCTACAGCTTTTGAAATATACTTTTCGGCGTTGTATACAGGAATGATTACTGAGATTTCCATGATTATCTGTTGTAGTAAGTGAAGCGGTATTTCGTCTTTAGTATATCCGGGTTTTTCAATATTTCCAGAAAAATACTGCCATATTTCGCCAATCCATTTTTTAAAGACAGATCGAATGATTTATAAATTAAATAAATTCTCTTTCTGTATTCGGGAGCGATCTGCTGAGAAACAGCCCAGTCATTCATAGATTTCCAGAAAAGAAACTGCCTCTGGTTATATTGTGGCGTGTATTTTATGATTTTTGTAATTCTGTTGTCATCATGAATTCCCCTTATGGCAATCGCTTTGTCGATAATACCGGTTTTCAGGTGGCAATGATAAGCCAGCCTGATGATCAGTTCCGAATCCTGATGAACACGGAGAGCTTCATTAAAACGGATATGGTTACGTCTCAGAGAATCCCTTCTCACCGTAAGTGAATTTAGGTGAAATGAGGTACCGAAAGTTTTAGGGGTTAAACTTAAAAGCCCTCTGAAAACTTCTTCTTCTTCCGCCGGATATTCGACTGTACTCAAAGACATCTCTTTGAATTTAGACTGAAATTCGTGCTTTCCTTTTTCGGTTAAATATTCTGTCCCGATCGCACCAAAAATTCCTTCAATTTTTAAATCCTCAAAAAGTTCTTTTTCCGCATCAAATCTGTTTGATAAGTAATAATCATCGGCATCCAGGAATGCGATGAAATCAGAGGTTGCATTGTCGATACCGAGATTTCTTGAGGCACCGGCACCGCGGTTTTCTCCATTCGGATGCTGAAACAGTTTTACCTTAGATATTTCCGCAGCCAGCCTTCTGCAGATTTCCAGCGAATCATCGGTAGACTGATCTTCCGCCAGAATGATTTCTTTTACTTCGTTAAATTGTGCCGCAGAATGAACTGCTTTTTCAAGAAAATCAGCGGCATTGTAAACGGGTATAATCACAGAGATTTCAATCATTATAGAAAATTATAATACAGATTGATTATTATCCGCCCAAAGGGCAAGCTGTAACAGGTTCCAGTGCTTTTCATCCTTATTCAGGAATTGCTGGGTTGTTTTATAATCAATAAAATTAAACACTTTATGATTGGGGTTATGAAGCAGATCATTGGAAAGATTCATCAGATTTTCTTCTGCAAACCAGTTTTTCACTCCCAAACCGAATCCCTGCTTATGACGTTGTCTGATGGTTTCCGTCCAGTAAGAGCCCATCGCTTCACGAAGAATAATCTTATCGTTTTTCTCGTCCAGTTTAAGCTGATCCGGGAGCTGGATACAGAATTCTGCGAAATCAAGGTCAAGGAAAGGTGTTCGTACTTCCAATGAATTGGCCATAGCCATTCTGTCTGATTTTACCATCATATTGGCGGGAACATAATTTTCCAGATCCACTCTCATAATGTCATTAAGAGAATCCGGATCCGGGGTAAAACTATAATCCTGAAGGTAATTGGCTGTAACACCCAGAAGATCGCGCTCTTTTTTGTTGAAATCATTTCTCACAGCGTTCAGGTGAAAGTCCATGATGGATGAATGTTTTAAATTTTTCTGCGTCAAATAGGAGGTTGTTCTCATCTTCTGATAAAGTTTCAGTCCAAATTGAGCAACGATATTTTTATAACTGAAGTGATTTCTTAACTTATTTTCAACGGTATAGAAATGATATCCTCCAAAAAGCTCATCCCCAACATCCCCTGACAATACAACGGTCAGATTTTGTCTGGCGTATTTACAGATCTCATAATGCGGGATAAATGAGGCATCGGCGAAAGGTTCATCAAAAAACGGAGTAATCTTCAGCAGAGAGGCAACGAGGTCTTCTTTTTTTTCGTGAACTTCTATATGGTTGGTGTTGTATTTATCGGCAATTTCTTTGGCATATTTCAGCTCATTGTCTTTATGGTCATACCCGAAACTGATGGTCGTCTGATGAGGCAGAAACTCGTCTACCAAAGCGACTATGGATGATGAATCCAGACCTCCGCTCAGGAAACTTCCGACCTGGACATCTGCAATAAGCTGTTTTTTTACTGCATTTTTCAGCAGATACAGAAATTCTTCCTTAGCATCAGAAAGACTTAGCGTTCTGTCTTTTGCCGGAAGGCTGTAGTAACGGGAAACCGTAATTTTTCCGTCTTTCCAGATCAGCTGATGAGCGGGAGGAAGGGTGAAAATATTACTGTAGATACTCTGGTAAGTGCTTACATATCCGTACTGAAGATAGTGGGAGAGGGCTTCGGAACTTACTTTAGGCTGTATCAATCCGGAGGCTAAAATAGCTTTGATTTCTGATGCGAAAATAAATTCATTGTTGTTCCCTATTGCGTAGTAAAAAGGCTTTTCCCCGAATCTGTCTCTGGCGCAGAACAGCTGCTGTTGCTGATCGTCCCAGATCGCAAAAGCAAACATCCCGGGAAGATCATGGATGAGGTTTTCTTTTTTTCTCTGGTACATCGCCAGAATAACTTCTGTGTCTGAACCTCCGTGAAAAGGGTATTCCCCATATTTTTTCTTAATATCCTGATAGCCGTAGATCTCACCGTTCAGAACAATACATTCATTTTTGGTGCTTGAGAACATGGGCTGTTTTCCATTTTCAGACAGATCAATAATGGAAAGTCTTCGATGGCCCAAAGCGGCATGGTCATAAAATTCATAATGCGAAGAATCCGGACCACGGTGTATCATAGAATCCGTCATTTTCCGGATTTCCTCCTGATAGTTTCTTGCATTGTTGCTTATGATTCCTGCTATTCCACACATAATATTGTATTTTTCATCATTTATTTTTCGCTTATGTTCAGGCTAATTTACGACAGATTAAGAAAAGCCGGACCTTTCTGCATCACCTGATTTCTGAAACTGCTTAATTTTGCACTGTCTGAACAGATTTTCTTATACTTTTTTGACAACTTTTTATAATGGTCAAAGTTTCCGGTAATGATATTTTTAAACATACTCTGTCTAAGAGATTTTTTTTCAAGCTGAAGACCATTCGGAAGATTAGGATTCATCGCGTTGATCTCTATTCTTACATCTTCATACTTTGTAAAATCTATTTTATGAAGCAGCTGAACACCGTCATGTACCACTTTACTCCCCGGAACTAGGATCACTTTCATGTTGTGAAAATGCACGCGGTTGACATATTCATCATCTTCTCCGTAATGGAAAAAATAAGGATTGAATCCACCTACAGATTCTATTGTTTTTCTTGGGAGAAGCCAGTGGGCGGCATTGATAAAATTAATCTCATACCAAGGCTTCAGCGTCTGAAAATACAGATCTGAAATCATTCTGGTCTTTTCGTAGTTCTTGGCAATATACTGATCCAGGAAAATATCCATATATTTTTCTGTACCGTCTATATGAATGGGGCTTATGATTCCCACTTCTTCCTGACGAGGATGGTGGTTGAATACCTCCAGCATTTTTTCCATGCTGTCTTCATACAGCCATGCATCCTGATTCATCAGATAAAAGAAATCTGCTCCGTTTTTATATGCTTTTTCGATGCCTATATTATTGGCTTTTCCAAAACCCAGATTGGTTTCAGACTGGGTAAAATCTACTTCAGGAAAGTTATTTCTGATGTACTCCTGCGTGCCGTCCACAGATCCGTTATCTACCACGATGCATTTCACAGGAACCGAAGATTTTCTAAGGCTCGTAAAGCATCGTTCTGCCCATTTTATGGCATTGTAAGTGACGATTATAATATGGATTTCGGGTATTTTCATACAGGCATTAATTGATCAATATATTATGAATTTTGTAGTAAATAAAATAATAGACTTTCTTAAGTAAAGCGTCAAGAGCCGGGAATGTTAAAAAACCTTCGGTCTTCAGCATCATCGTCCACGAAAGATTAAACAGGATCAATATAAAGGTCATGATTTCCTGTTTTCTGGTAAGAATGGATTTCTGGTCGGTGACAATAAATATAGTCAGTAGAGAAAAGAAAATATTGATCCATCTTCCCCAATCTAAAGCCAGATAAAATAGAGGAATTAAAAAAGCGGTCTGTATCACTATAAACAGAACATTGATTTTCACTTTATTCAATCTGCAGTAGAAGTAAAAGGTAAATGCCCCAATCAGTATGCTAATGATATAAGTTTGATAACTGTATAAATTTTGTTTGTAAAAAGCTAAGACATTGTAGTTCGGATCATATTCATAAATTCCCAATTCATCCAGTATCAATCCATGGTTCTTTAAAAATAACACAGAATTTTGTGTATTAATACTGATCCCGAATTTATAAAGAATCAGCATAACAATGGTAGCGGGAATCAGTTGATAAATGGCTATTTTTTTTATTTTATCCAATAATAAACCATCATTTTTCACAAAATAGGTGAAGCTTACAAAAGGAATATAAAAGTAGGCTGCTTCATGGGTTAAAATAGCAATAAGAATAAACAGCGTGATGACAAAATCCTTCACAACGATTTTAGATCGAAGGCAAAGGATATACATCAGGTAGAAAAGGAAGAATATAATTTCTTTTTTTGATGCAATGGAAGGATCTTTTACCATCATCCCGAAACCAGCCGGAAGCATGACAAGCGCTAGAACCAGAAGATTGTTTTTTTCCTTCCAGAACAGCTTCACCAGTAAATAAAAGAACAGCGTATAAACGATGAATAGAAAGGCGAATATGATGTACTCCAGATTTATTTTAGTGAGTTCATTAATCGCGATAAACAGGGTGCCGAAAAAGCCTCTCCGTTTGAAGCCTCCGTCCTGATAGTTAATCAGCCATTCTCCAAGATACCATCCTCCTTTATTCTCTACAATAAGCGAATAGGTAGTTTTTATACTAACAAAATAATAAATTGCTAATACGATGCTGATTATATAAGTAACTGGTTTTGGTTTCATCCGCGAAATAGATTAAAATATAAAAAATAGTACACTTTCTTTATCATGACATCAAGCAGTGTAAAGCTTGAGAACCCCTGATAAAAGGCCATCATCGTCCAAAAAGAATTAAAGATAATTAATAATATCGCAACACCATCTTTTTTCAGACTGCTGACCAATTGCTTTTCTCCAATGATAAAAAGAGTCAGCAAAGAAAAGAAAATATTAATCCATCTGCCCCAGTCAAAGCCTTTAATAAATAATGGAATCAGGAAAATGACCTGTATGATGAGAAAAACAGGATTGATTTTAATCTTATTCAGCTTACAGTAGATGAATACAGTAAGTGCGGCCAGAAATAGACTGATGCTGTAGGTCACATAGCCATACAGATAGGTTTTATAGATGCTGGACACATCAAAATCAGATTGATAATAATCGTATATGTTTAATTCTTTTAGCAGATAACCATGATCTTTAAAAAATGATACGGTGTTTTCCGTTTTGATGCTGATCCCGAATTTATAGAAGAACAACATAACGAGAGTAGCCGGAAGTAACTGATAAAAAAATATTTTCTTTATTTTATGAGCCGTTGGTTCGCTGTTTTTTACAAAATAGGCAAGACTCACAAAAGGCAGATAAAAAAATGCTGCCTCATGGATGAGCAGAGCTATGAGTATAAACAAAGTGATCACATAATCTTTGATCACCATTTTAGACCGCAGACATAGAAGATACACGAGATAAAAGAGAAAGAATATAATCTCTTTTTTAGGGATGATGGTATGATCTTTTAAAACCATTCCCAGACCTGCAGGGAGCAGCAAAAGACTTATCGTTAAAAGGGTATTCTTATTCGGCCAGATAAACTTTATGAAGAGAATAAAGAAAAGTGTGTAAATGATGAACAGGAAAACAAAAACGATATTGGCCAGATGAACTCCGGTGAGTTCATTGATGAAGACAAATAAACTTCCGAGAAGCCCTCGCCGTTTAAATCCTCCATCCTGATAATTGATCAGCCATTCTCCAAGATGCCAGTCATTTTTATTGACGACCAGCTGCAAATAAGTATTTTGCAGATATACGCAATAATAAATGGCTAATAATAAACCAATTAAATAGTTAATTATTTTCGTTTTCATACATTAATAAATAAAAACCTCCTTAAAGGTATCCATCACGGGATGCGGCAGGAATTTTCGGAATAATTCTTCTGCAGACCGACTCAGATCCGCATCTAATAGAATATCTCTAAGCTCTTTTTCATTACGGTAATAATAGGCCTGATTTCCAAGGTGACTGATATGCGCTTTCTCAGGAGGATCTGCAAAAGCGACCACCGGTTTTCCTTTAATGGCAAATTCTGCCACCGTAATTCCGAAGGTTTCTCCTCTTTCACGGGCATGTAGCAAAGCATTACAGGTATTGATGAATTTTTGTTTCATGATAATATCCGAGCTTGGTGGCAGGAAAATAATGTTGGAAGGAGCTGATTTCCACCATCTTTTTTTCACAAAAGAATCTACGCCCATAAAAATAAAATAAACATCCTTATATTTTGAAGCTATTTTTTCGATGGTCTGCTGCGCAAATAGGATGTTAAAGCTGGCATGACCGCCATAGTAACCGAATACTTTTGCATGTGGAGGAATATTCAGGTCTTTTCTGAGATCCTGGTTGGTTCCTTCTTCAAAATTAACCATATGCGGAACAAAAGGATATTTTGAACCTGTCATTTCATGGCTCAGCCACTCGGAAACGTAGGCGTACACATCACCGTGCGGTTCAAAATGCTTGAAGACACTGTGGATGCATGTTTTACATTCTTTGGTCTCTATATGATCGATATCACCGTTTTTAATGGCATAAAACAGGTCTATATTATTTTTACTGATGAGGTCATCCACTTCTTTAAAGTCAGAATAGCCAATCACATTAAAGCGTTTGGAGAATTTTTCGATACCCAGCGGATGATTGGTTGTCGAAGTTTTATCATATACAATCAATGATTCGTTTCCCAGATATCGTTCATTGAAATCTGCATAATCATATAATGCGATGGAAGTTCCTCTGTAGTTGAGTTCGTTCTCATGGAAAAGAATTTTCATTCTGTACGGTTTATTTAAATTTATTTTTCAATTTACTAAGTATTTTCCGAATGATGCTTTTCTTCGGGTACTTGGTAAGATCATTGTGTTTGAAAAGGCCTTCGCCCTGTGCAATTTTGAAATCCTGCTTTACCCACCACGCGGCAATATTTCTTTCAAGTGATGCAGTTTCCCCTGAAAAAGGAATGATGGTACCCAGCAGAAAATCCTTTCGGACAAGATAAGGGTTATTCGTCCAGTTGGCCCAGCGGGAAGTGGTTATAAAATAGTCACCCTGTTTCTGTATTTTGTCCGGAAATTCTTGTGCAGGATCCAGCCAGTGCAGAGATTCCAGGAGGTGTGGCGAGGTACATTCATGCCAGTCGTCATAGTAATCAAGTTCGTTGCCTTTATGTCTGATGGAGATCAGCGGATATCCGGGTGTTTTCCTGTTTCGGTAGCGTATAACATCAAATCCCTGATCGAGAAGTTCTATGCCGCTTTTAAGCTGTGAAAGGGTGGTTGCCTGATCTTCAATAAGCTCCCAGTCGTGTTCCAGAAAGAGAATGTTTTCAGATGAGGCGTTTTCAGCCAGCAATTTCATTCCTTTCCCGATCCCGATATTTTCATCCAGTCCTATGTACCGGATTCCATACTTTCCGGCCGTCTTTTTATCCTGTTCACTTACTTCCTGAAAAAGAACGAGAATATCATCCGTCATCTCAAGAAGACCGTGTTTTTTATAGGATTTCAAAGTGTTGTTCAGCGTTTCTCCGGTTTTCCAGGAGAGGATGCAGATGCTTATTGGTAATTTTTCCATAGGAATGCCTTAAAGATTGAGAAAAGGATGTTGGCCTGTCATTGAAATCTTTCTTGCCGCTTCGATCTCTTTAAATTTCTTTGAAAAGTACTGATACTGTTCCAGATAAAATTTTGATTCGTTGATATTTCCTTTAGCACTTAATTTTAAAATATAGGAAAGGATCGCCGTTTTTTCTCTTTTGACGTTATAATCATAATTGGGGTCAAGATACTTGGTTTCCCGCTGCATTCTCATCGAAAGACGGGTGTTGGCCAGTAATTCAGCTTTGTCTTTCGGCTGTTTTTTATGGAAAGACTGTACGGCATCATGCACAACTTTACTTTTTGTGCAGACCAATATCTTTAATCCGAAATAGGTAATTCTGTTGACATACTCATAATCTTCGGCACCATAGAAGAAGTAAGGATTGAATCCGCCTACTTTTTCAATGATATTTCTGGGAATAAACCAATGAGCCGCATTCACAAAACTGATTTCATAAGACGGTTTCGCCTCCCCGAAATAAACATCGGAAAACATTCTGTTGTTTCTGACATCTTTGGCCAGATAATTCTCAAAATGGATGTCAAATTTTTTCTCGCTTCCATCCAGATGCATTGGGCTTAAAATACCAATCTTGCTTTTATCCAGAGCATTGTTATAAACATCCAGCATATGCTGGAAACTGTCCGGAAAAATCCAGGCATCCTGATTCATCAGATAAAAGAAATCTGCTCCTTCCTGATAAGCTTTTTCTATTCCTAAATTATTGGCTTTTCCAAAACCCAGATTTTCGGCTGATTCTATAAGATCAATTTCAGGAAAATGGGTTTTAATGTATTCCTGACTTCCGTCCGTAGATCCGTTGTCGATCACAATACACTTTACAGGAACCGAAGAATGTCTTAAACTGGTAAAACATCTTTCCGCCCATTTCATAGCATTGTAAGTGACGATGATAACGTGAATAGCAGACATTTTCATCTTAAATATACTTTTGGGTTAAGGTTTTCAAATAATCTTCCGGTTGTATTCCGGTAAAAAAAGTTTCTATAGATTCATCAAAGCCAACCTTATAAAAGTCGCCTTCTTCCACTTCAGAAAAACAGGCCTTTTTCCGGGTTTTGTCTTCAATGGCATTAATGATTTCTTTCAAATCATAATAATACGGGAAAGCCAGATTAAGGGTTTTGTTTTCCATATCCAGACAGTGTGAGCTCAGAAACTTTGAAATATCATCAATATCCAAAAGCAGTCTTCTTGCTTTTAAATGAAGGGTGAATTCACTGTTTCCGGAGATCTGGGCCGTAAGGAAATTAAAAAGGGTATTGGGATTTCCTCCTTTTCCCACGATATTGCCTATCCGCAGAATAAGAAAATGATCACATACGTTTTGTATATGGTCTTCTATAGCCTTTTTATGCAGCACGTACGGGCTGTTCTGTTTAGATTGGTCATGAATACTCAGTGTAGAAAAATAGACCAGTTTTCTTTCCATATTTTCTTCAATCATGGTTTTCAAAAGAGAAAATTCCCTTTCAAATTCTGAAGTCCTGGTTTCGAGGGAGTTTGAAACACCGGAAGCAAAGAATAATAAGTCTTCTGAATCTATTTTTTTTAATGAGTTTGCGATAAGACCGTTTCCTACAATCATTTGTGTTATTTTGTAGTGTTTAGCTTTTTATTAATGTCTGAAGAATACCTCAGATAATGGTAATACTTTTTAGCAATTAAAAAATGATCTTTAAAATTAATCCTTTTAAACGGATAAAATTTCATCGTAAAGAGGATATTTCTTTGATCAACGGGATAATACTGAAAGTAATTATATAAAAAGCCCAAAAATATTTTTTTTTCTGTTTCGGGGTCCGGTATTTTCTGAAAATCCGAACCTTGTTTTTGTTTAATGAGAATGTTGGCATCAAGCCATTTCTGATCTAAATTTCCCTGCGAAAAATGTTCTATAAGGATATCATCAATAATATAGTTTTGGAATTTTCTAGAAACCCTTAAACTGAAATCGAGATCATACCCGTGAAACCCTTTGAGAAGCTCTTCATTAAATTTAAATGCATTGAAAACTTCTTTTTTCACAGCGATAAAAACGCCGTCTACGGCATATACTTTATGGAGGCGTTCTTTGGTGGTATTGATGAGCGTGGATGCTGATTTTTCTTTGTTTCCCTGAAGAATATGTACAAAATTGTATTGCTCCGAAACCGTCCAGCTGCTGGGTGCCACAGGAACGTAAGATGATCCTGCCAAACCGATAATTCCGGCATTGGGCTGGTTAAGATGAGCCAATAGTTTTTCTCCCCAACCGTTGGTGTGAAAAAGAATATCCTCATGAATGAATAAAAGATTTTCATAAACGGATTGTTCTGCTCCCTGATTGTAGGCTTTTGTAATCCCCATCAGATTAGGATTCCATATCTGAATAATCTCATACTGAAAACCATCACCGATTGTCTCACCAATATTCTTAACGAGATCATCATAGTAGTTTTTCTGGTAGGATGAAATTATAATGGATAGCATTTTACGACAGTTTGTTGATTAATTTAAATAAAAATTTGGTAACCCCATTTTTATGAACGGCTTCATTATAAAAATTGAGATTGGCGCCAAGTTTTTTCTGCTGATGGTAATATTCAATAGCATTCAAATTCCCTGGAATGTATTTATTCAAATGTTTTTTATAGATGTAATTTAAGGAAAAATCTTTTTTAGCTTTGTTCTGATTGATCTCAATATCCATGGATTCTAATTTTCTGCGGTAAAAGAAACCTACATAATCCAGACGATGAACCTTCTTTTTTTCATCTAAAATGGATAACCAGAAGTCCCAGTCTTCCTTCCCGTAAATTAAGTTGATATCATATCCTGAAGCCTTTTCCCACTCACTTTTTTCAAAGAAGGCTGAGCAGAAAATAAGGTTTTCCACCAATAGCTGTTCGTAATTATAATCATTCAGATTCCAGGGTTCTATGGTTGTCCCGAAGAATTCTGCTTTACAGTAAATGACTGTATACCCGTCATTGAATTTTTCTTCAGCGCGTTTCAGATATTCATCACCGATCCTGTCATCACAATCCAAAGGTAATATCCATTGTCCTTTAGCATTTTCTATTCCGGTGTTTCTTGCAGCGGACAAACCACCATTTTTCTTATCAATGTATATAAAACGTTCATCTTTTTGAGTCCATTGCTGGGCTATTTCCCCGGTATGGTCTGTAGAGCCGTCGTTGACAATAATACATTCCCAGTTTGGGTATGTCTGATTCAGGACAGATCCAAGACATTCCTCAAGATAGACGGCTTGATTGTAGCAGGGTACGATGACGGAAATTTTAGGATTCATCTTAAATGATTTTATTTAAAAGTTTGTACATGACAACAGGCAGCCTTTTATTGAGTGCAAAGCTTAATCTTTTAATATGAAAAGGATATTTGCTGTAGACCTCACGATATTCCGGGGGCAGCGTTTTTCCAGTCAGGTAAAATTTCTGAGTCTGTCCGTTGATTCTTTCTTTTGCAACACCTTCTTTATCAAACATCATTTGAAGAAGGATGGTTTCTATGTGTATTTTTTCTTCTTTTACTTTTGAAATATTTTCGGGATGTAAACGGTAATAGGCCAGTTTTTCAGGGACATAAGCGGTGAGATACTTCTCGTTGATTTTCAGCCAGCGGTAATAATCTTCTACCGTCAATCGGGAATCGTAGACTCCGGTTTCTCTTAAAACATCAGTTCTCTGTAAAACCGTCAAAGCAGCAATCCGGTTTCCTTTGATAAGTTCTTTTCTGAACACATAAGGATCTATATTACCTAAAGCATCATAATCAGCCATATCTTCCATAATCTGACTGTTGTTATTGATGGTATAAGTATGGGTAAAAACCATTCCGTATGAATCGCCTGAACTTTCCAGCTTAGAAACGGATTTTTCAATAGCTTCAGGATGAAGAAAATCATCTGCTGCGATGAGCTTGATATATTTTCCTTTTGCAAGAGCAATACATTCATTGAGCATGGTAGCCAGGCCCGTATTTTGGGCATGGAATTTTTTTTCTGCTGAATAATTGTTTTCTGTCAGCCATTGATCAATAACATCCGCCGAATTATCGGGAGAAGCATCATCGCCTACAATCAACTGGATGTTGCTGTAGGTCTGATTTTTTATGCTGTCCAGGTTTTCCTTAACAAACTTTGAGTGGTTATAGGAAACGACAACGACTGTTACTAACGGTTGCTCCATTGTTATTGCACACTATTTATTCTAACTGTTCTTTTGATCCTTCAATACCCAGAAGGCCCTGTACTTTTTCCCCCTGTTCATCCATGGAATAGATCATCTCACGCACGCCGTCTTTTACCAGATAAATTTCGGAAGGAACGATGTTGGAGTTGATAATATGCTGAGGAATCACGAGATCCAGAGTATAACCATCAAGGAATTTTTCATTAAGAAAATCCGGCTGGATATGAAGCGTGGGATTAAGGCTGTCTACAGAAACCCTGTTCAGCTTGGTGGCCAGTAACTGTGAGCGTATAGGACTCATTCCGATGCGGAAAAGCTTACGGTATCTGATATAGCTGAACCCCCTGTCTTCAAGGGTAACCGGGTTGTGATAGCTCAGTGGTTTCAGGTGTTTAAGGAGTCCTTCGGAATGATAAATGGTACCATCTACAGCAAAAGGATAAGACCAGTGATGCACCTCCGTATCAGTATAATAATCCCATTGATAGTAATCTCCTTTTTTCTCCAGATAGTCAGGATATCCTTCAAGATTGTCTCCTACATAAAGTCTGTAAGAAGCATTTTCAGGATTGTTTCTTATGACATCCAGCACTTCATCCGGGATATGAACATCTTTAAAGAAAATACTGTCATCCGTACAGAACATGACGAATTCACAGCCACTGTTTTTGATGATTTTTTGAAGAGCTCCCTTAAAGTTATCTCCGTTTTTCTTGAACAGATTTTTTTCTTTAAAAAATTCCCAGTCTCTTTCCGTATTCAGCGCATGAATGTAAGAGAAGTCAAAAAAGACATGTTTTCTTTCAACGAAAGATATATGTTGATATCCGGCGTATTTTTTTTTCAACAGCTCATAGCCCTGTTGATGAACGCCGGTAGTATGGTATAAGATGACAAGCTTAGCATCTGCTTTAAAATGTTTCAGAGAAGACTGAAGCAGATAGTCCAGCTGTACAGCGCGGTTGTAAGAAAATATTACATTAAGTATCATATGTGATAAGCGTTTAAGATGGATATATAGAGTATGGCAGCAGGAAAAATGACTACAATTTCTCTATTGAATGGGTAATTTTTGGAAACAGAATACCCGGAGATTTTACAATTTCTCCGAATTCATTTTGTATTCCGTGGATCTCAAAACCAAATGCTTCTGTTCTGTATGCCACATTAGTTCTGTTGATTCCCCAAAACAAATCGAAATAATAAGAGTCTTCATTAATCGTATAAGGCGGAATTTCGAAGCTTGCCGTATAGTCCCTTTTTTCTATGTTTTTATCCTCGCTGATCATCATTCCGGTACTCATGATCGTAAGATCGTGGCTGTTTCTGAGATAGAATGACATATCGAGATCTACTCCCACCATTTTGGATGTAAAAGTTACCGTTACACGAATGCCGGATTTCACGGTGATGATATCTCCGTTTATCGGTTCGGCTTTGTAGGATTTTATCAGGATATTCTCATTTTCAAATACTGTGGGATCATCCATGTAGTTGTAAAACAATTTTGTATCAGCGTTTTTCTGATAGTCGATGATGCATTTGTTCACATCACCCTGAGTGACCAGTTTTCCCTTATCTAGTAATAATCCAGTATTACATAATTCTTTGATGGCAGTGATGTTATGGCTTACAAAAAGAACGGTTCGCCCTTCTCCTTTGGTCACATTGCCCATTTTTCCAAGGCATTTCTTCTGAAATTCGGCATCTCCTACTGCAAGCACTTCATCTATAATAAGGATTTCAGATTCCAGATGGGCTGCTACAGCAAATGCAAGACGTACATACATTCCTGAGGAATATCTTTTCACAGGAGTGTCAATGTATCTTTCTACCCCTGAAAAATCTACTATTTCATCAAATTTTCTTGTGATTTCTTTTCTTGTCATCCCAAGGATTGCTCCATTAAGGTAGACATTTTCCCGTCCCGTCATTTCAGGATGGAAACCTGTTCCCACCTCCAGCAGGGATGCAATTCTTCCGTTGGTATGGATTTTACCTGTAGTAGGTTTTGTAACTTTACTTAAAAGCTTAAGCAGTGTAGATTTTCCAGCCCCGTTTCTTCCAATAATTCCCATGGCATCTCCCTGAGCAATCTCGAAATTGATGTCCTGTAGTGACCATACATATTCCGATTCGCCTTTTGTGGTTCTGTCATTGGATTCTCCTATTTTGAGATAAGGGTCTTCTTTTCCTCTTACTTTATACCAGAATCTATTTAAATCATGGGTAAGAGTTCCTGTTCCCACTTGTCCTAAGCGGTATTGTTTTGATATATTTTCTCCTTTTAAAGCCAGCATTTTTTTAAGTTTAAATTATACAGTATCCATAAATGTTTTTTCAACTTTATTGAAAATAACAAGGCCTATTGCGAAAAGTACAAGAATAATCGCAGTGCTTATGCCCAGCATCAGCGGAGAAAAATCTCCGGAGCCAAGCCATCCGTATTTGAAGCATTCAAATATACCGGTTAAAGGATTGTAGTACGCCAGCTTTTTGAAAGGGCCTGCCAACGCGGATACGGGATAAATAACCGGCGTAGCATACATATATAAACTTATACCAAAGCCTAACAGCATTCCAAGGTCTTTATATTTTGTGGTCAGGGAGGAAAAAATCATTCCCACCCCTAAAGCAAAAATAACCATAAGGATAATGAGCAAAGGAGTAGCGAGTACCCATATATTCGGATGAATTTCACCTTTTGCCAGATAGTACGTCCAGACTATGATAAATAATAAAATCTGTACGCCGAGACGCATTAAATTGGATATGACAATGGAAATAGGAGTGACAAGTCTCGGAAAATAGACCTTTCCAAATATACTGGCATTCCCTACAAAGGTATTGGAGGTTGCGGTAAGTGAGCCTGAAAAATAATTCCAGAGGGTAACTCCTAAAAGATAAAACAGAATAGGAGGGGCCCCGTCTGTAGGAAGTTTGGCTATTTGACCAAATACAACGAGGTATACAATTGTCGTAAAAATAGGATTGATGAAAAACCAAACAGGACCTAAAATAGTTTGCTTAAAACTTGAGATAAAGTCTCTTTTTACAAACATATATATTAAATCCTTGTATCTCCATACTTCTTTAAGTCTTAAATCAAATAAAGAATGGTCGGCCTCAATCGTTTCTGTCCACTTCTGTTGTGGTTCATTCATTTGTGTGGGTTTTTGCAAATTTAAAATATTTAATTCTTATCCAACTTTCCTGATGAGTGAATAATCATTCACATAAAACGGAAAATAACAACTAATATATTACTATTTGTTAGTATGAGCAAAGAACTATCGGCTATAAAGCCAATAGCCCTTGAAATTTATAATAATAACTCTTATTTAATAACGGGGAGTTAATGATATTGTGCATGACTGTTTTCCGGTAGTGGAACATGGGATTTCAGCCAGCTTACTTTCATCTTTTTCTAACTAAAACCCGTTTACAGCATCGATGATCACCTGAATTTCTTCTTCTTCCAAAACTGAAGAGATCGGGAGACTCAGTACTTCTTCATGCATTTTTTCGGTGATAGGGAAAGAAAGGTCATTGTACTCCTTATATGCTTCCTGCTTGTGAGGCGGGATAGGATAGTGGATAATCGTACTGATTCCTTTTTCCGTTAAATAGGCCTGAAGTTCATCTCTTTTTTCCGTACGGATTACAAAAACGTGCCATACATGCTCATTTTCGTCAGCCGGATTTTCAGGAAGGATGATCTTGGGATTGTTGATCTCAGAGATAAACCTTTTAGCGATGTCTCTTCTGGTTCCGTTTTCATGACCGATGTATTTCAGCTTTACGTCTAAAACGGCAGCCTGAATTTCATCCAGTCTTGAATTTAATCCTTTATAGATGTTGACATATTTCTGGTTTGAACCGTAATTGGCTATAGCACGGATGGCTTCAAAGACTTCTTTGTCATTAGTGGTTACAGCTCCTGCGTCACCTAAAGCACCCAGGTTTTTTCCGGGATAAAAGCTGAAACCTGCGGCATCGCCCAGATTTCCGGATTTGATACCGTTCCATTCTGCACCGATGGCCTGTGCATTGTCTTCTACAATTTTCAGATTGTGCTTTTTCGCTATATTCTTAAGCTCTTCAGAAAAAACAATTCTTCCCTGAAGGTGAACGATCAGGATAGCCTTTGTTTTCGTGCTTATTTTTTCTTCAATTTTGGCGATGTCAATATTATAGGTATTGGCATCCGGTTCTACAAATACAGGAACCAGTCCGTTGTCTGATAAAGCCAGAACGGAAGCGATATACGTATTGGCGGGAACAAGAACCTCGTCTCCGGCTTTCATGAATCCTAATTCAATA
Organism: Chryseobacterium sp. OV279; assembly: GCF_900128945.1. Classification (GTDB taxonomy): domain Bacteria; phylum Bacteroidota; class Bacteroidia; order Flavobacteriales; family Weeksellaceae; genus Chryseobacterium. The sequence continues at coordinate 612,508 of NZ_FQUD01000004.1, forward strand.
TAGGCACGGAAGATCAGACGCAGCGCATCCAGTCCGTTGGCTACGCCCAGAGCATATTCTGAACCGATGTATGATGCCAGATTGGTTTCGAAGTTTTTAAGCTCGCTGCCCTGCAGATACCAGCCACTTCGGAAAACACTGACAAGTTTGTTTTCAATTTCCTCCTGATACTGTAAATTGACCTTTTGAAGATCAAGAAATTTTATCATAATACTATTATTTTAAACGCTCAATTATTTTTTTCTTAAACAGACTGCTCCCCAGGAATAACCTACGCCAAAACCAACAAGCATCACATTTTTGGAATCTCTTGTTGCAAATGAATTTTTAAAGGCAATAGGAATGGTAGACGATACGGTATTCCCGTAGTCTAGCATATCGATGACGAAATTTTCCTGTGGAATATTGATTCTCTTTCTTAAGAAATCGAGCATAAAGGTGTTGGCCTGGTGAAAAATGTAAGTGTCAATGTCACTTTTTTCAAAGCCGTTTATTTTCAGGTTTTCTTCTACAAGTCCGGGAATCGCTTTTGACGTGAAATCAAAAATCTTCGGACCGTTCATGTGAAGATAGTTGTCTTTGTCTTCTGTGTTGTCTGTTTTTTTATTTCTTACAGCACCGTTTTTAACGATAAGGTTTTTCGCGCCTTCTCCGTCTGTACCTACAGAAAACTTCAGGATTTCATAATCACCATCTTCAGAGATCAGCGTTGCTGCTGCGGCATCTCCGAAAAGACTGATGTTTCCTTTATCATTCTCGTGAATATGTTTTGAATACGTTTCCGCTGTGATCAAAACAACATTCTTCATCATTTTAGAATCAATAAGGGCATTGGCCAGAGATAAACCATAAATATAACCCGAACATCCCTGATTGATATCTATCGCTCCGCAACTGGTATTTAAACCGGCTTGCGACTGAACGATACAGGCTGTTGCAGGAAGGAAATAATCAGGACTTTGGGTACAGACGATCAGATAATCTATCGTAGATTTATCGATCTGGTATTCTTCAACGAGTTTATTGAGTGCTTTTACGGCAATATCTGAAGTAAACTCATCTTCTCCGGTAATGTTCCTGTTTCTGATTCCTATTTTTTCAAGAATCTTATCACTTTCCCAGTCCGGAAACTTTTTTGAAATCTCCTCATTGGAAATGACGTTCTCAGGAATATAGGTTGAAATATGTTTTATAAAAGCCATTGTTTAATATTTACTGTTTTTTCTCAACAATAAAAGAATAAAGTTCGTTGATGTCTTTGAACGAAGTAATCTGCTCCGGCTCGATATCTACGCCATATTCATCTTCGATCATTACTTTGATCACCATAGCGGTAAGTGAATCCCAGTAGCTTTCCTGGCTGTATGCAGTTTCAGGTTCTATTACTGTATCCGTATTTTCAAGTTGACCCTGAAAATTTTTGATAAATTCATTGATTGACATAAGCTTATATTTTAAATTTTTTGAGAATATCCGGAATTACCGTATTGAAAGTGTCTTTTGTTAATAGATAATAGTTGTTTTCATCGTCGCTTCTGATGAGTTCCGGCTTAAACATTTTGTGATAGCTGTTGACGGATGTATTCTGCTTTCTTACTTCAAACTGAATGCTATCGAAATTCAATTCGTTCAGAACAAAATCTTTGACAGCCATATCCACTTTTACTGAGTTTTTGACGTTTGAATACTCCGGTTTGGAAACCCAGCTTCCTATTTCAGGAAGTCCGGAATCTATTTTGTAAACTCTGTACGTCGCAAAGTCTTCATTGTTTTCATCAAAGGCAATAAAATAATATTCCTTCTGTTGCTGTTCCCGTTCTTTATAGCTTTGTATCCATTGCTTTTGAGCGTCTACATCAGGAGAAGTTTTTGAAATAAACCTGGATTTTTTTTCATTATTTCTGATCGATACTATAAATGAAGCATCATCGGTCTCAACGAATCTCAGTTTAATTCCTTTGTATTCAATTATCATCTTTTGTTATTTGTATTAATACTCATCGCCAAAGAGAACTTCAGGGATGAAAATTTATTTTTTGTCGATTGCTTCCTTAAAGCTTTCAAAATCTCTGAAATAGTCTTCCTCATCATATATTTCAGAGGCCAGACAAAGCAGTACCGCATTGTGGGAAAACTGAATGTCTCTCCATACCAGTTTAGGAATATATAAACCTTTTGTCGGATGATCCAGGGTGAAAGTTTCTTTATTGCCGTCTTTGTCTTCCGTATTAAAGACAATAGTTCCCGAGACCGCAAATATGACCTGCTGCAGTTCTTTATGAGCATGTCCGCCTCTTGTCACATCATGAGGAGTGTAGTAGGTCCAGTAGACACGCTGTATCTCAAAAGGAACATTTTTCTGGGTTTCTGCTATGGTGATATAACCCAACTGCGATGATCCTATCTTATCGAATGTGATGATTTGTGGTTTATTGTATTCCATTAATGTTTCTAAATAGTTCTTTAAAGTCCTCAAAGTTAATTATAAAATTACTATCGCAAAGAAGCCTGTTATTATTATGTAACTGCAAATAAAAATCTACATCCAATTATATACTTCAGTTTGAGGAAAAGGACCAGATGGTTTTACATTAAAAAAACTATCGGCAGTAAAGCCAATAGTTATATCATTTACATGAATGTATGATTACTTTTTTACAAGCTGTTTCAGGTATTCACCGTAGCCGCTTTTGCCATATTTTTCAGCTGTTTCGAGAAGTTTCTCTTCGTTGATGAATTTATTTCTGAATGCAATTTCCTCAATACATCCTATCTTGAAGCCCTGTCTTTTTTCGATAACGCTTACAAATTCAGAAGCGTCATTCAGAGAATCAAAAGTTCCTGTATCAAGCCACGCTGTTCCTCTGTCCAGAACGCCTACTTCAAGTTTTCCTTTGCTTAAATAAACGTTGTTTACGTCTGTAATTTCAAGTTCTCCTCTTGCAGAAGGCTGGATGTTCTTGGCAATATTCACGACTTCATTGTCATAAAAATAAAGTCCTGGAACCGCATAATTCGATTTTGGCTTTAAAGGTTTCTCTTCAATGGAAACAGCTTTAAAATCATCATCAAATTCTACAACACCATATCGTTCCGGGTCTGAAACGTGATAAGCGAAAACAACTCCGCCATCCGGATTGGTTTTGTTTTTCAGTAAGGTCCCCATTTCGGAGCCATAGAAAATATTATCTCCTAGGACTAATGCAACGGGATCGCTGCCAATAAAGGCATCTCCTAAAATAAAGGCCTGCGCCAGTCCGTCCGGGCTTGGCTGTACCACATACTCGATGTTACATCCGATTTGTGAACCGTCACCTAAAAGTTTAATAAATCCAGGCTGGTCGTGGGGTGTTGTGATGATCAGGATGTCTTTGATTCCTGCCAGAAGCAGTGTTGAAAGAGGGTAGTAGATCATGGGTTTATCGTAAACAGGCATTAGCTGCTTGCTTACGGCGATAGTAAGAGGGTAAAGTCTTGTTCCGGATCCTCCGGCCAATATAATTCCTTTCATCGGTTATTTTTTTATGTTTTCTATGGCGTAATCTATTTGATTTTTGATATTAAGATCAATAGTCGGAGTCATTAAAAGAGCAGAATTTCCTCTGGACAGACTACCTCCGATCGTCTTATGAAATTGAATCAGTTCTTTTAAGTTTTCTTCCGGGATTAAAGAAAACGAACTGTACATTGAAACTTTAAAGCCGTCAAAATCAAAATTCTTAATGATACTTCTGGCCTGATCTTTAGTGAGCAGCTCCTTGGGTGGATCTACATTATAATCAAACATTTTGAGTTCAATATATTCTTTAGCATAATTGATCAGTGCTTCCCTGTAATGTGAAACTTCTATAAATTCGTCGATAAGACGTTTTTGGGCTACATTGGCCATAGCCGGAGGTGGAAGGAGAGTCTGAGCTCCTGCCAGAGAAGAAATCGCGATGGAAAACAACAGAATAATTGACTTCATGATGGGTTTAATCATACTGTTTTTCATAATACTTCTGGTAGTCTCCACTGGTGACATTCTCAAGCCATTCTTTGTTCTCCAGATACCAATCGATGGTTTTACCTAAACCTTCCTCGAAAGTTACAGACGGTTTCCAGCCTAAGTTTTTATTAAGCTTATCTGCGTCTATAGCGTAACGCTTATCGTGTCCCGGTCTGTCTTTTACAAAGGTGATCAGTTTTTCAGAATAGCCTTCAGGTTTACCCAGTTTAGCATCCATCTGCTTGATCAGTTCTTTCACAAGATCAATATTCTGCCACTCGTTGAAACCTCCGATATTGTATGTTTCTCCGGTTTTAGCCTCATTGAAAATCTGGTGGATTGCTCTGGCGTGGTCTATTACATACAGCCAGTCCCGGGTATATTTTCCGTCACCGTAAATCGGTAATGGTCTTTCGTTGATGATATTTGAAATACAAAGCGGGATCAGTTTCTCAGGGAAATGATTCGGTCCGTAGTTGTTGGAACAATTGGAGACGATGAACGGCATTCCGTAGGTATTTCCGTATGCTCTCACCAAATGGTCAGAAGCTGCTTTTGAAGCGGAATAAGGAGATTGCGGATCGTAAGCCGTTGTTTCCAGGAAGAATCCGGTTTCGCCGAGACTTCCGTACACTTCGTCTGTAGAAACGTGGTAGAATAAATGAGTTCTTTTTTCGTCTGGGAACCTTCCGTGGGTGTGATCAGGATTCAGGGTCCAGAATTCTTTACACAAATTAAGAAGGTTAGCCGTTCCGTTGACGTTGGTATTGATGAATGCCATCGGATCTGTAATACTTCTGTCCACGTGGCTTTCTGCTGCAAGATGCACGATGGCATCAGGATTGTATTTTTCGAAGATCTTTCTCAGTTCTTCAGGTTTTGTAATATCTGCTTTTTCGAAAACATAATTAGGCTCATTTTCAATGTCCTTCAGGTTTTCCAGATTTCCTGCGTAAGTAAGGGCGTCAAGATTAATGATCGTAGCATCCGGATTGTTTTTCACGAATTCTCTAACGACATGAGAGCCTATGAATCCGGCTCCCCCGGTAATAATTATATTTTTCATCTATTTATTTTCTATGGTCTTTCTACCTATACTTTTATAATGGAATCCATTCTGTTCAGGGATTTCCAGTGGATACATATTTCTTCCGTCAAAAATGACTTTGTTTTTCATTTTCTTAGCCATCAGTTCAAAATTAGGATTTTTAAACTCAGGCCACTCTGTAGCGATGAATAAAGCATCTGCTCCTTCAAGGGCATCATACATTCCTTTGGCGTACTGTATTTTGTCGCCCAGAAGTTTCTGTACATTACTTTCTGCTACCGCGTCATAGGCAGCAATTTCTGCGCCTTTCTCCAATAACAAAGCGATATTGTCTAAAGATGATGCTTCACGGATATCATCTGTGTTGGCTTTAAAAGCAAGTCCCCACATCGCAATCTTCTTGCCTTTGATGTCTCCTCCGAAATATTTCTCGATCTCTGAAACCAGGATTACTTTCTGAGTGGTATTTACTTTTTCTGTAGCTTCAAGGATCTGGAAATTGAAATCTTCCTGGATTCCGGATTTGATAAGCGCTTTTACATCTTTCGGGAAACAGCTTCCGCCATACCCGATTCCAGGGAATAAAAATCGGTGTCCTATTCTGTCATCACTACCCATTCCAAGTCTTACTTTATCTACATCTGCACCTACTTTTTCGCAGTAATTGGCGATCTCATTCATAAACGTAATTTTTACGGCAAGGAATGAATTGGCTGCATATTTTGTAAGTTCCGATGATTTCTCATCCATAAAGATGATCGGGATTCCGGTATTGGTAAATGGCTGGTAAATTTTAGCCATAATATTCTGTGCTTTCTCTGAACTGGCACCTACCACCACTCTTGAAGGATTCATGGAATCTTCCACTGCAAAACCTTCTCTTAAGAATTCCGGGTTGGAAACCACATCGAAAGGGATGTTTGTTTTAGAAGCAATCACTTCTCTTACTTTATCAGCAGTACCTACGGGAACGGTACTTTTGTTGACGATGACTTTATATTCAGTCATCATTTCTCCAATATGGTTGGCTACCTGAATGACATAGGAAAGATCTGCAGAACCGTCTTCGCCCGGAGGCGTAGGCAATGCCAGATAGATCACTTCGCTTTTGTCCAAAGCTTCTTTCAGATTTGTGGTGAAAAATAATCTCTCGGACTGAATGTTTCTTAAGAACATCTCTTCAAGGTTCGGCTCATAGATGGGAACTATGCCGTTTTTCAAACCTTCTACTTTTTTTTCATCAATGTCAACACAGTATACTGAATTGCCAAGTTCTGCCAGGGTAGTACCTGTAACCAGCCCTACATAACCCGTTCCTACAATTGTTATATTCAAAATGTCTGTTTTTAAATTTTAAGACAAAAATAATAAAAATACTTTCACCTGCTTGTTTAATTTACTTTAACCTGAGTTTGAGATTGAAAAAGGTGAATGGTCAATTTTGCTTCGCAAGTGAATGGGAAATGGCAGGGCTGAGAATAAAGAGCAAAGAGCAAAGAGCAAAGAATAAAGAATAAAGATTTAGACATTAGGTTTTGCACTAAGACTCAGCAAAAGATTAATATTGGAAGTACAATGATTATTGGAGAGCACTCAAACTCTCTGACCCTCATACATTCAAACCCTGAAACTCTCTGACGCTCCAACGCTCAAGCCCGCATCCCGTAACTTTAACGAAAAATTGTAAGGTATTTACTTGATAACTAAGTAGATTTTGCTTTTTTAGAAAAAATGCGTATATTTGCAGTGGATTTACAGGAAAAAATGGGAAGGCTTCGGAAGAAAGCCTTTTTTCGTACTGGTAAATCAAGATATTTAATGTATGGAGTTTAGAAAAAGAATTGAAGAATTATTAAACGAATTCCTTGATAGCAGAGAGGATTTGTTTCTTGTGGATCTTAAATTTTCTACAGGAGATGACATTACTGTAATCCTGGATGGTGATAATGGAGTGACTCTTCAGGACTGCCTTGATGCAAGCCGTGCGATAGAGTTTAATATGGACCGTGAAGAGCATGACTTCAGCCTTCAGGTAATGTCTGCAGGACTGAGCGAGCCACTTTCGGCTCCCAGACAGTTCAAGAAAAATTTTGGAAGAGAGATCGAGGTAATGCTGAATGATGCTACCAAAATAGAAGGTGAACTGGCCAAAGTAGATGATGAGAAGATCACACTTATTTTACGCTACCGAAAACCGAAAGAGATCGGAAAAGGGAAAGTGGATGTGGAGGAGGAAAAAGAAATTCCTTACTCTGAGATAAAAAAAGCGTTAGTAGTAATTAAATTTTAAAAGAAAAAAGAATAGATGGATAATATAGCGTTGATTGAATCCTTTGGTGATTTTAAAGACGAAAAAGGGATCAGTAAGATTGATCTTATGGCAATTATTGAAGATTCACTGAAGACCCTTTTGAGAAAAAGATTTGATTCAGATGATCATTTTGATGTAATTGTGAACCCTGATAAAGGAGATTTTCAGATATTTTTAAATAAAACGATTGTAGAGGACGAGATGTCTGAAGATGATGATCTGGAAATCGAACTTTCTGAAGCTAAAAAAATTGACCCTACTTTTGAAGTGGGTGAAGATTTTACCATGGAAATTCCTGTTGCCCAATTGGGAAGAAGAAATATCCTTACTTTAAAGCAGATCCTGGCTACAAAACTTCAGGAGCATAACAATGCGATGCTTTATGAGCAGTTCAGAGACAAGATCGGGGAGATTGTAATTGGAGAAATTCACCACATCCGTCACAAACATGTGATCCTATTGGATGATGAAGGGAATGAATTCATTTTGCCAAAAGAAAACCAGATCCCGTCCGACTTCTTTAAAAAGGGCGAAAATATCAGAGCTATTGTTGAAACAGTAGATTTTAAAGGTTCAAAACCACAGATTATTATTTCCAGAACTGCACCTAAATTCTTAGAGAAGTTATTAGAGCTGGAAATTCCTGAAATCCAGGACGGAACGATTATGCTTAAAAAAGTAGTAAGAATTCCTGGTGAGAAGGCGAAGATTGCAGTAGATGCTTACGATGACAGAATAGATCCTGTAGGAGCCTGTGTGGGTGTGAAGGGATCAAGAATTCACGGAGTGGTAAGAGAGTTGAGAAATGAAAACATCGATGTTATTCAGTGGTCTAAAAACGCTGAAATTTTGGTAAAGAGAGCTTTAGGAAATGTTACCATCAACAAAATTGACATCAACGAGGATTCAAACTATGCTTTAGTTTATACACCAGTTGAAGAGATTTCTAAAGTAATCGGGAAACAGGGTCAGAATATCAGACTGGCTTCTTGGTTGACAGGATATGAAATTGATGTATATAGAGAAGCTAGCGAGGATGACGACGTTGATTTGAGAGAATTTAACGATGACATCGAGCAGTGGATTTTGGATGAATTTAAGAAAGTAGGTCTTACTACTGCGAAATCAGTATTGGATAAGGATACAGAAAGTCTTTTAAATATGGTGGATCTTGAAGAGGAAACTATTGAAGATGTTAAACGTATTCTAAGAGAAGAATTTGAAGATTAAGATTTTTAAATAAATTTTAATAAACAGTAAAAAAGAAATACTTTAATTTTAAGAATTAAAAAAAATAGTAAATAATATAGATGCCAAAAATAAGATTAAATAAAGCGGTTAAGGAATTCAACATTTCGATGTCCAGATTAGTAGAATTTTTACAGTCAAAGGATTTCGAAGTTGAAAACAATCCTAACGCTCAATTAGAAGAAGCGGCATATTCTGCATTGGAGGCTGAGTTTGCCAAAGACGGTGAACAAAGAAAAGCTTCCCATGAGGTGGTGATCACCAAAGTTCCGGAAGAAAAACTGGAAATTGAGGAAAAGAAAACCCCTGAAGTAATAAGAGCTAAAGCAAACAAACCAGAAACTAAGATTTTAGGTAAAATAGATCTTGAACCTAAAGCCCCTGAAGTGGAAGAAGTGCCTGTTGCACCCGTAGCAGCACCTGTACCTGTGGTAGCACCGGTAGAAGAGAAGAAAGAAGAAGTTGTGGCTGAACCGGAAGTAAAAGCTGCTCCTGAAAAGCAGGAATTCAAAGTTCTGGATAAAATTGATCTGTCCCAAATAGAATCTAGAAATAGACCTGTAAAAAAAGATAAACCCAAAATGGAGGAGAAAAAAGAAGAGGAAAAACCGGCAGAACCTGTGAAAGAAACTCCAAAGCAGCCAGAGCCTGCTGCTGAAAAGAAAGCAGAGCCTCAAAAACCAGCTGAGCCTGAATCTCAGGAACCTCAGAAAATAGAAACCGTTTATCAGAAACTTGATGGTCCTAAGATCGTAGGTGAAAAGATAGACTTAACGCAATTTGCACCAAAACCTGGTTCAGGCGCTAAAAAGAAAAGAAAGAGAATTGAAAAACCGGGAGGCCCGAATCAACAAGGCCAGGGGAATAATCAAAACTCAGGAAATAATAACAATAACCAGGGAGGTCAGGGTAACAACCGTCCTCAAGGTCAGGGAGGCCCAGGAGGTAACCGTCCGCCAGGACAAGGTGGCCCAGGAGGAAACCGTCCACCAGGACAGGGAGGCCCAGGAGGAAACCGTTTTGGAAATAACCAGGGAAATCGTCCACCAGGTCAGGGAGGCGGATTCAAGAAAGGTCCAGGCGGTGGAAACAACAACAGACCAGGGCAAAGAACCATGCCTGTTGAGCTTACCGACGAGCAGGTTAAAAACCAGATCAAGGAAACTCTTGAAAAACTAACCAACAAAGGAGGTAAGTCTAAATCTGCTAAACACAGAAAAGATAAAAGAACGTACCGTAGAGAACAGGACGAACGTCAGCAGGAGATTGATGCTCAGGACAGAACATTAAAAGTAACTGAATTCATCACAGTAGGTGAATTGGCAAGTTTAATGAACGTTTCTCCTACAGAAGTTATTTCTGCTTGTTTCTCCCTTGGAGTAATGGTAACAATGAACCAAAGACTGGAAGCTGATACCTTATTATTGGTTGCCGATGAATTTGGTTTTAAAATTGAATTCTCGGATGCTGACTTAGAAGAAGTCGAGTCTGAAGAAGATATGGATACTGAGGAAGATCTTTCTTCCAGAGCACCAATTGTAACTGTAATGGGTCACGTTGACCACGGTAAAACGTCCCTACTTGACTACATCAGAAAGACCAACGTTATTGCTGGTGAATCAGGAGGTATTACACAGCACATTGGAGCATACAACGTAAAATTAGAAAACGGACAGAGAATTACATTCTTAGATACACCGGGTCACGAAGCGTTTACCGCGATGAGAGCCAGAGGTGCTCAGATCACCGATATTGCCATTATTGTAATTGCAGCGGATGATGATGTAATGCCACAAACGAGAGAAGCAATTTCTCACGCACAGGCTGCAGGAGTACCAATGATCATTGCATTAAACAAAGTGGACAGACCAAGTGCTAATCCTGATAATATCCGTCAGCAGCTTTCAGGGATGAATATCCTTGTAGAAGAGTGGGGTGGAAACGTTCAGGCGCAGGAAATTTCTGCGAAGTTTGGTAACAATATGGATGTTCTATTGGAGAAAGTATTACTTCAGGCAGAGATGCTTGATCTTAAAGCTAATCCGGATAGAGCCGCTCAGGGTGTTGTGATTGAAGCTTCATTAGATAAAGGAAGAGGCTATGTAGCGACCATGTTGGTACAGACAGGAACTTTAAGAGTAGGAGACTATGTAGTTGCCGGTAAGAACCACGGTAAGGTAAAAGCAATGCTTGATGAAAGAGGTAGAAACCTTAAAGAAGCCGGCCCTTCAATTCCTGTTACTATTCTAGGTTTAGATGGAGCGCCTACAGCAGGTGATAAGTTCAAAGTATATGCAGATGAAAGTGAGGCTAAGACCATTGCCAACAAGAGAGAGCAGTTACAGAGAGAACTTTCTATCAGAACTAAGAAGCATACTACGCTTGAAGAACTTGGAAGAAGAATTGCCTTAGGAGAATTCAAGGAATTGAATATTATCCTTAAAGGTGACGTGGATGGTTCAGTTGAAGCATTATCTGATCAGTTACAGAGATTGTCTACAGCAGAGATCAATGTAAATATCCTTCACAAAGGAGTTGGACAGATCACTGAATCTGACGTTAACTTAGCAACTGCTTCTGATGCCATTATCATCGGATTTAACGTAAGAGCTGGAGCCAATGCTAAAGAATTAGCAGATAAAGAAGAAATCGAGATCAGAACGTACTCAGTAATTTATGCTGCAATTGATGAGGTGAAAGAAGCCATGGAAGGTATGCTTTCTCCGGAAATCAAAGAACAGGTAATGGGTAACGTTGAGATCAGAGAAGTATTCAAAATCTCTAAAGTTGGAACAATCGCAGGTTGTATGGTTCTTTCAGGAAAAGTAACGAGAAGCTCGAAAGTAAGAGTACTGAGAGATGGTATCGTGAAATTCGACGGAGAGCTTGAAAGCTTGAAGCGTTTCAAAGATGACGTAAGAGAAGTAACAAAAGGTTACGAATGTGGTCTGAACCTGAAAGGATACAACGATATTGAAGTTGGAGATATTCTTGAAGTGTACGAGCAAGTAGCTGTTAAGAAGAAACTGAAATAACAGTTTTTAACTATAAATACAAAACCACTTTCTTATGAAAGTGGTTTTTTTGTGTCCTGCTATTATTTAATTTTTATTAATATCATATACTGTTTTTCATATTGATAATTTCACCCCATAATGAGTTGTCAATTTATGCAACTTAAATGTTAAAATATAAGAAGTTTATAAGCAAAATGAATAAACGAAAATAGTACAGAACTTTTTAAGGGAATGAATGTGTAGTAAGCATTCTTGAAAGCGAAGTTAATAATAGAATATCCAAAAGGCCCTAGCTTATATTGAGGCAAAGGTCATGTGTAAAGTAATGGAAAAACAGCTTTATAAAAAGGAATTATAATAATAGTACCTGATTGATAAATGTATGAAAACCACTTTTTTATAGAGCGTATTTTTTGTTAAGAAAAATTTTAATATAATTTATATTGATTCTAAATAATATTTCCTATACTGGCAATAATTTGTTAAAAAAAATAACTATAGTGAAAAAAAAATATTTATACAAATAAAGCTAGATATTATTGCTTAATCTTTATTATTTCACGGAATAGTTAAAAACAATATATGAAAAAAACATTCTGCTTACGAAAGTGTAATAGTTGTGAATGTTAATATTTATTAACATATTTGCGAATTAAAATATATTAAAATTTGTTAATATGAATGTTAAACTACGTGTATTGAGTGTTGGAGCATTGTTCTTTTTAGGGCAAACTGCTTTCGCACAAAAAACTAAAAAAGACACAGCATCTACTACGCAGATTGAAGAGGTAGTAATGGTTGGATTTGGACAGAAGAAGACGGTGCAGGAATTAACCGGATCTGTAGGTACAATGAAGAGTGATGCAATCAAGGATGTTCCTGTAGCATCAGTTGATAAAATGCTTCAAGGTAGGGTTTCTGGTGTTCAAACAGGAAATGCTTCCGGGCAGCCTGGAGGTTTCGCATCAGTTCGAGTAAGAGGTATCGCTTCTGTAAATGGTGGTGTAAACCCTATTTATGTAGTTGATGGTATCAGAGTACAAAGTGGGGATTTAACCAGCGGGGCTACTACTGCTAACATCCTTGCTAACCTTAACAGTGATGATATTGAAAGTGTAACGGTCCTTAAAGATGCTGCTTCAACAGCGGTATATGGAGCGGATGCAGGTGCTGGGGTAATCGTTATTACCACAAAATCAGGAAAAAAAGGTAAACCAAAGATTTCATTAAACTTCGAGTCAGGGACAAACTCTCGTGCTATTGAAGGAATGAGAGGCTTAAATACAGAGCAGTATAGACATATATTATCGTATGCTTTTGCTAATGCAGATCCTACAACAACTCCTGAGGGGGTTTATGCAGATATGATAGCTGGTTTATACGGAGCTGCTCCAAAGCAGATATTTACTACAACTAATAATACAAACTGGAGAGATGTAACCAGCAGAAGCGGGTATCAGAATTCAGTAAATGCATCTATCAGCGGTGGAAATGATAAGGTTACTTATTATAACTCTGCTAACTATTTCCTTCAGGAAAGTGAATTGAAAGGATCTGACTTCAAACGTTTAGGTTTTACTACAAAAGTAGACGTTAAAGCTACAGATAAATTCAAGTTTGGTACAGATGTTCAGCTTTCATACAGTAGAATCAATACTCTTCCAAACGGAGGTGGATTTGCAAATCCAATCTTATTTGAATTATTTGCAAGACCTACAGATCAGGCTTACAATCCGGACGGAACTTATTATCTAGGAAACAGCGGAAGATTAAGTAATAACTTGTTCAACTCTGGTTATGTACAGGATAATAACTATTTCAGAGCTTCTACCGCAAGAGTATTTGGTAACGTATATGGAGAATATCAAATCTTAAAGAACTTATCATACAGAGTAGTTTTCGGAGCTGAATATAACAACATCGAAAATGATACATATTACAACCCTGTTCATGGTGACGGATATCAGGTAAATGGTAGAAAAACTGAAACTACAGCAAGATATTTCAACTGGAACTTACAGAACATTGTTAACTATAACTTTAAGTTAGGAGACAAAAACAGATTCAATATCTCAGCAATTCAGGAAGCTTACCAAAGAAATTACAGAGCTGTTGCAGGACAAGGAGTGAACGTAGGTTCTCCAACCCTTGAAACATTAAGTAACTTCATCAAGCCAATCTATGCAACCGGAGATAGATCTGTAAGCTCAAGAAACGGTTATGCTGGTGTGTTAAACTATGACTATGATAAATTGATCTTAATTGATGCTTCCATAAGAAGGGATGCATTGTCAAACTTTGTACCGGGGCAGAAATGGGGAACTTTCTATTCAATTGGTGCCGGAGTTGATTTGGCAAGACTTCAGTTCGTAAAAGACTGGGACAAAATTTCTCAATTTAAATTTAGAGGATCTTACGGTAAAGTAGGTAACACTATTTCAAGTATTCCATATTCTTTATACCAATATACAGGAAACTATAATGATCAGCCTGCTGCTGCACCAAGATATGTTTACAATCCGGATCTAAGATGGGAAACAGTAAAACCTTTGAGTTTCGGTCTTGATATGGGCTTCTTCAAAAACAGACTTACCGTTACGGCAGAATATTATAACAAGAAGACTGAAGACTTAGTATTCAGTGTGCCTTTACAGTTATCTCAGGGATTACCTGCTGAAACTACTCCAACATATCCATACAAAGATATAAACGTAGGATCATTGGTAAACAAAGGATTTGAATTCACAGTGAACTACGATGTGATCAAACAAGAAGATTTCAGCCTTAGCATTGGTGGTAACTTAAGTACCCTGAAAAACGAAATTACATCATTATATGGTGGACAAGACGTGATTACAGGTGCTACTATTCTTAGAGAAGGTGAAGGAATAGGTACTTTCTATATCAGAAAATGGGCAGGAGTAGATCCTACAAATGGAGATCCATTATGGTATAAGAACGGGATGGATGGAGAAACTACCAACAAATATGCAGATGCGGCACTTGCTGTACAGGGAAGATCTTATTCAAATGTATTTGGAGGGGTAAACCTTAATGTAGCATACAAAAACTTTACCCTATCTGCCTTAGGAACATTCGGATTTGGTGGTAAAGTTCTAAACGATTGGGGCTCATATACTCAATCAGATGGTCAGTATACTTATTCTTACCCTGGTTCTACGGATGCACTTGATTTCTGGACACCTTCTAATCCAAATGCTGCTAATCCAAAACCGATATATAATAACGCAACAAACTCAAACAGAACTTCAACAAGGTTCTTGGCGAAAACAGATTATTTAAGACTAAGCAACATCAGAGTTGGATATAAATTTGATGCTAAGATGTTAAAAGGAACAGGGCTTCAAGGATTCGAAGTATATGCTCAAGGAAACAATATCCTGACGCACCGTTATGATAAGAACCTTAAGTTTGACCCTGAAAACAATTTGAACTCAACTAATAACCTTAACTTGCCGGTTCAAAAAACTTATTCACTAGGGTTTAATATTCAATTTTAATTAGTAAAAAATGAAAAAATATATTTTAAAATATGGAATGTTAGCAGTTATATCAACTGTAACATTAACGTCATGTAGTGATGACTTCATTGAAACTGAATTCTTTCAGCAGGTTCAGCAGTCACCATTAAATACCATTGAAGAACTAGATGCTTTTGTTAAAGGACAGTATTTGTCAATGAGAAATGCTTCTTATTATGGGTGTGATTTCACAATGATCGGAGAATTGAGAAGTAATAATATGTATTCTGATTTTGCGAATGGAGCAGGTTATTATCAGACAGTTGCTTCATATTCTATGACTGCGGCAGATCAGTATTCTTCTGGCCCGTATGCGGAAATGTATAAAGTTATTTCAAAGGCTAATATTGTAATTAACAATGTACCTTCAGGACAGTTAACATGGAAGCAATCTCAGGACCCTGCAGTGATCCAGGCAAGAGCTAACTATTTAAAAGGTCAGGCTTATGCATCTCGTGCTCTGGCATTATTTGACTTATTAAGAATGTTCGGACAGGAGTATGCTGGAGGGACTACAGGAGTAGTTGTTCCTACAGTTTACAACGCTGAAGCTAAACAGGCCCGTTCTACAGTAGCTGAGACAAGAGCTCAGATCGAAGCTGATTTTGATATGGCACTTTCCTTAATGGGAACTCCTACAGCCAGTATACATTTAACCAGAACAGAAATTAACCAGTATGGAGTGAAGGCTTTAATGTCCAGATACTATCTTTACAAAGGGGATTATGCAAAAGTAAGAACTCTAGTTGCTGATTTGGTGGCATCAGGTAAATATTCTGTAATTGGTGCATCTGATTTCTCCGGAAGTTTCTCAAAACCGGATTCTTCAGTTAACTCAATTTTTGAAATTGCAGTAGGTGCTACTAACGATCTTGGAACAACATCTACTTCTAATAAGTTAAACATTGCTCCAAAAGGATATGGAAATATGAAAGTTGTTCCTGCTTTAAGACTTTCTTATATTCCGGATGATGTGAGAGGTTCAGTTATTTCAACAACGAACGTTCTTAACGGTAAATATGTAAATAGTTTTGACAACATTCGTATTGTAAGATTCGAAGAGGTATTGTTAAATGGGGCTGAAGCTGAACTTCAAGCAGGAGGAACTGCTGCAACTGCATTGACCTACTACAATATGATTCAGGCTAAACGTGGAAAAGCTACTGGCGCTTTAGCACCTGCAGTAACACTTACGTTAAACGATGTTTACACAGAAAGACAGAAAGAACTTGTAGGAGAAGGATTTGGATATTGGGATTTACTAAGAAGAAACCAACCGGTTATCCAAAGAAGCTCTAGCGGTGCTGCTGGTACTGTAAGAAATGTTGGAAATCAATTATTAACATTCCCTATTCCTAGAAACGAAATTAACGTTCCTGGAACATTGGTAACGCCTAACCCTGGGTTTGGTGCTTAATAATAAATAAATAATAAAAAAGCCGCTCTAGAGCGGCTTTTTTAATCTTAAGACCAATATTAATATGAAAAAAATACTTTTTATTACTGGAATGCTTTTAGCGCAGAGCGTTTTTTCCCAGGAAACCGATATTCTCAATGTTGTAACTACACCAGACGGCTTCTACAGTAAACCTGGAAAAGTCCGTAAAGAAGATCACAAAATTGATGGTTCCCCATATGTTAATGGAGATAAATTTGAAAAAGTGATTATAAAAGATTACAGTAAAAATGTTCAGGATCTCCGATACAACGCTTACCGCGATGAAATGGAGTTCAAAGTAGGAGACGAATTGTATAATGCTAATAAAACAGAAGGCCTTAAAGTTCAGTTTCCATCATTGAAAAAGACATATGAATCTATTAACTATTCGTATGATAACAAAACGAAGTCAGGGTATCTTGTACTATTGGTAAACAATCCTAAATTTTCTTTGTACAAAAGAGAAAAAATGGAGCTTATGGGAGGAACTAAAAGTAATAATGGCTTTACGCGCGATGCTAACGATTATTATGAAAGGGATAAGGATCTCTATCTGGTAGCCAAAGACAAAAAGTTTTCCAAATTTCCAAAGAACGCTTCAGAAGCATCAGAAATTTTTTCAATAGACAAAAAAGAGCTTGAAACCTTTGTGAAATCCAATAAAATCAACTTCAACAAAGAACCGGATATGATAAAACTGGTAGAATTTGTAAACAAGTAAACACCATATATAAACCCCTGCCATTCGCAGGGGTTTTTGTTTCCTTTTATTTCTTATTTTTGCTGTACAAAAATCAATAATGGAACTTTAAGGTTTCATGTTACTTTTGAACAATATAAATAAACGCATGAAGTACATCCTTTTTATCATAATCTTCTTCGGTTTTGTCTCGAAGGCTCAAGTTGTTAATAAAACAGATATCAAGAGCCCGCAGAAAGAAGAAGACACCCTTGTTGTAGACAACGGGAAAAAAGATTCCCTGAAAATTTTTAAACCTACCATTAATGATTATCTGTATCAGACCCAATTTTCTGAAAAGAAGATTTTTGATACCGTGATGACTTTTGACAAGACCCATATCTATTCACAGTATAATAATACAGACAACTTTGGGAAAGCCCAGGTTGCGAATATAGGAGCCGGATTCAATCCATTGGTATATGAAGTAAATCCGGAGCAGAACCTGTCTCTGCTGCCTTCCAATAAATCGTACATGATTATCGGTGCCAATGATGTGAAGTACTATGATGTAAAAACACCTACAGCCACTTTCGTTTACCATACCGCGATGAAAAACGGGGCAGCTTTGAACTCTACATATACCCAGAATATCGGAAAAAGATTCAACTTTGCCATCAACTATATGGGGCTTCGTTCTCAGGGGTTTTACAGGAATTCATTGGCGTCCAATAACAATACTTTGTTTTCAGGACACTATACTTCCAAGAGCGGGAATTATGAATTGTTTGCCCATTATCTACATCAGAATGTCAACAACCAGGAAAGTGGAGGGATCACAGAAGATGATCTGTTCCAAAGTGGTGACAGTAATTACAAAAACAGACAGAATGCCCAGGTTAATCTGGCGTCATCAAGTTCTCAGTATTCATACAGAAGATATTATCTGAGCCATCAGTTTACGCCGTTCAATGCTGAGAAATTTCCTTTCAGCATCAGACATACCTTATCTCACCAGGGGAATAAGTATTTTTATAACCAAGGAGCTGTGGAATCGTACTGGTTTGATAATGCTTCAGAACTGACGAACGGTTTCCCGCTGACCACGAAAAAATATTCAGATAACTTCAGCAATACGGTAAGTTTGGTTTTTAATAATGAAAAATTCAAGCTTGATGGTGGAGTGCGTTATCAGATGATTAAATTTGGAGTGAGAGATCTTGCTACTGTCAACGGAACAGCGCTTCCGGGTGAATTTAAAGAAAACAGAATCGGAGCAGTTGGAAATTTACAGATTAAACTTTGGGATAAATTCCAGTTGAAATCATTCTTAGAATTTTCAAATGGAAGCCAGTTCGGAAGTTATCTTCGAACAACCAACAACATCAAATTTGAGCCGATAAAAGATTATTTCGTTAATGCGAAAGTGAATTTCCAGAGTGCTTATCCTTCATTTAACTATCTTTTAAATACGTCCGTTTACAATAAATACAATTACTATCTGGAAAATGCTAAAAACCAGACGGTAACAGAAATCGGAGGAAGTGTTAATCTGAAATGGTTCAAAACCGAAATTTTCGCTAATTATTTCAGAATAGACAACTACACGTATTTCAATGCAGACGGAGCTCCACAACAGAGCAGCAGCTCGCTGAATATTTCTCAGATTGGAGGTGATGCTACATTCAGTTTCGGAAAATTCCATTTGAATACAAGACTTCATTTCCAGAATGCATTGACGAA
The DNA here is from genome assembly GCF_900128945.1 of Chryseobacterium sp. OV279. GTDB lineage: Bacteria > Bacteroidota > Bacteroidia > Flavobacteriales > Weeksellaceae > Chryseobacterium. The sequence continues at coordinate 631,522 of NZ_FQUD01000004.1, forward strand.
TAAAGAACTTCTGCCAATGCCAAGCTTTATCGGAAGAGCCAATTTCTTCTTCCAGAGCAAAGCCTTTAAAGATGCGGCCGAGGTTCAGATGGGAGTGAAAGTCTATTATTTCTCAAAATTTGCATCAAGAGATTACTTCCCGATCCTTAATGAATATATTTTGCCTCGCGCAGATTCATTCTCTATCGGAGGACAGCCTATTGCCGATCTTTATATCAATATGAAGGTTAAAAAAATGTTTTTCTACGTAGAAGGACAGCAGATAGGAACATTCATCTCCAATAATAAAGCATATGCATTTCCACATTATCCGGTTTATGATTTCAGATTAAACATCGGGATTGTGTGGTATTTGTTCAACTAAAAGCCAAACCAAGTTGAAAACAATAAATAAAATATCATTTAACGATATAGAAAGCATTCCTCAGCTGGTAAAAGATTTTCTGAACCAAAAGATTGAGGGCTTTGAAAACAATACCTTTTCTTTAGATCACTTTAAAGATCATATCCATCTCAAACAGAATTCCTTTACACCGGATCAGAGACAGATCTTGTCTGATGTACTGGAAGAACAGCTTTCGGGATTCACACTTTCCTCAAAGCAGAAAGAGAACCTGGAAAACCTGAGGCAGTCCAATACCTTTACCATAACGACCGGACATCAGTTAAACCTGTTTTCCGGACCTGTTTTCTTTGTCTATAAAATTTTACAGACCATTAAAACCTGTACCTATCTGAAGGAGAATTTTCCGGATTTCAATTTCGTTCCGGTATACTGGATGGCGTCAGAAGATCATGATTTCGTAGAAATTAATCATTTTAAGACGGAAAATAATTATTATGAGATCAATGAAAAGTCAGGCGGTCCGGTAGGAAGAATTACCATCAGCGATACCTTTTTCATTTCAGAATTTGAAAAGGAATTTAAAGATTCCGTATTCGGGACAGAGCTGATCCTGATGATGAAGGAAGCGTATAAAGTTGGAAATACATTAACGGAGGCCATCAAAACCTTAGTGAACAGGTTGTTCTCTGAATTTGGTCTTTTGATCATGGATGGCGACTCCAAAGAACTTAAAAACCAGATCAAAGATATTTTCAGAGATGAATTGCTTCATTTCAGTTTACAGAAAAACTCAAAAGAAAAAGTAGATTTTCTGACCAGGAAATATGGAAAAGTTCAGGTGAATCCAAGAGATATCAACCTTTTCTACCTTTCAGAAACCAGAGATAGAATCGACTTTGACGGTGGAAAATATAGTGCAGTAGATACAGACAAAAAATTTACGCAGGAAGAAATCCTTCAGGAGCTGGAGAATCATCCCGAAAGATTCAGCCCGAATGCTTTAATGCGTCCTGTGTATCAGGAAAAAGTACTTCCCAATTTAGCCTACATCGGAGGAAATGCAGAGATTATGTACTGGCTGGAGCTTAAAGATTATTTTGCAGCAGTCAATATTCCGTTCCCTGTTTTGATTCCGAGAAACTCTATGCTTTTCATTAAAGAAAAAACAGTAGGGAAAATTGAAAAACTGGATTTGAGCATTGAAGACTTCTTTGGAAACTTTACAGCCATTACCAATCAGAAAATTTTAAAAGACAGCAGTGTATTGTCGTTGCTTGAAGAAAAAGAAATACTTTTGGAGAAAAGCTTCTCCGAACTGAAAACGATAGCAGAAACTACCGAACTTTCTTTCGGGAATATGGTGAAGGCAGAAGAAGTAAGACAGTTGAAATCATTTAAAAGAATGAAAAAACGTCTGTTACACGCCGAAAAGATAAAACAGGGCGAATTGCTCGAAAGACTGGAAAAGCTGTTTTTAGATGTTCATCCTTCCAAAACCTGGCAGGAAAGAGTCTATAACTTCAGTGTATTCTTTTCCGATTACGGCTATTCATGGCTTGAAAATTGTTGGGAAGAAATGGTGGTTCAAGAATCCAAATTAATAATTGTTGCCATTTAATTTTAAAGAAGTATTTTTGTAAATTATAATTATCGAGTATGATAAAGAGGTTTTTTATTTTGTCCAGTTTATGTATGGTTTTGGGAGTATCTGCCCAAAACTCACACACCGTTGTGAAAGGAGATAATCCTTACAATATTGCAAAAAAATACGGGATAACTGTAGATGAATTGTTAAAGCTGAACCCAAAATTCAAAGACGGTAAGCTGGCTATTGGAGATATTGTTACAGTGAAAGCTGAAAAACAGACCGCTCCGGTGTCTAAGCCTGCAGTAGTTGAAAAAGCAAAACCAAGTCATTCAAATGCTCAGGTTGGAAAAATTATCCTTCAGCCTAAACAGACGGTTTACGGAATTACAAAACAATACCGTATCTCTGAAACAGACCTTAGAAAGCTGAATCCTGAATTGGATACCCATATGAAAATAGGGGACGAGATCACTTTGCCGCTCGACAGCATCAAAAAATATGGGGGAGACCAGCAGCTTGCTCCTCAGACTGTAGATCCTAAGCCGACAGAACCTCATAGCGGAGTCAATGCAGGAGCATCTTTAGACGCATCCATGTATGTTATTCAGGCTAAAGATAATTATTACAGAATTACAAAACAGTTTGGAATCAGCCAGCAGGAACTGTATACCTTAAATCCTGGATTGGAGGAAAAAGGACTGAAGCCGGGCGAAACCATTATCGTAAAAAATTCAAAAACGGATACCACCTCAGTCTCTGAGCCGGTAAACCCGAAAACCAAAATAGATTCAGGAAACGAAAAATCGACTACATCCACTGCAACTCCCGTAGGAGCAGCTGATGATTATGTAACCTATACCGTTCAGCAGGGAGATACCGTATTCTCTATTGTTAACAAATTCGGAATCTCGATTGATGAACTGATCGCCCTGAATCCGGATCTTTCAAAAGGTCTGAAATCAGGAATGGTCCTGAAGATCAAAAAACAGGATCCGGCTTATGTAAAGAAAAGCGGTGATGCATTGAGCGTTGTCTTAATGCTTCCTTTCGGATACAGTACCAACGAAACTCAGTATAGAGGAATGGCACTGGACTTCCTTACCGGAGCTAAATTAGCCATCGAAAGAAACGCAAGAGGCGGGCAGAAACTGGATATCAAAATTGTAGATTCAGGAAACGAAGCTTCATTTAAAAACTCAATGGCACAGATCAATCCTGAAAACACGGATCTGATCATTGGCCCATTCTTCAAATCAAACGTCATTGATGTTCTTGATTTTACTAAAAATCAGAAAATCCCGGTGGTGGCACCTTTCGCTAACTCTCCGGAACTATACAACTACAGCAACCTGATCATTGTGGAAACCAATGACCAGACTTATGCAGATAAAATTGTTGAAGAAGTAAAAGGAGTATATTCAGATCAGAAAATCTATGTGGTAGCAGACAGCAAAAAAGAAATTGCAGGCTACATCAAGGGCGGTCTGGAGAAAGCAGTTAAAAATCCAAACATTATTATTGTAAACTCTCCTGCTGAAATTCAGCTGGACCAAAATATGATGACTGGACAGTCTGCTCCTGTTATCGCTATTCTTGCCAGTGACAATGATAATGCCGGTGAAGCTTTCACCAATAAAATGATAGCGCTTTCCAAAGAAGTGCAGGGTGTGAAAGCCTTCAGTATGTACTATTCTCCAACTTTCGAGAAGAAAGTGGATGAACTGAGCCAGGCAAGCCTTGTATATCTGATGGACAGAAAGATCAATGCAGACGGTAATTTTGAAAAAGAAATCTTAGCAGCTTATAAAAGCAAATACTGCAAAACGCCTCCTAAATATGCAATCGTTGGTTTTGATGTTGTCAATGACATGCTGACGAGAGAAAACAGAAAAGGGGAGATCTTTAAGCAGATGAATAAAGTACAGACCCAGCTTGCCACCAAGTTTGAGTTTGTAAAATCAAAAGCAAACGGAGCTTACGTAAACACCGGATACCGCGTGATTAGATTAGTTCCTTAACCGATTTATGCCTTTTTAAAGGAATATTTTTAACATTATCTTTATATTTGCATAATATTTAATTCATTACATGAAAGCACTTGTATTTCCTGGGCAGGGTTCTCAGTTCGTAGGAATGGGAAAAGAATTGTACGATTCTAGAAAAGACATTAAGGACTTAATGGAATCTGCCAATGAAATTTTAGGTTTCGATATCCTTTCGTTGATGTTCAACGGGACGGATGGAGATCTTAAGAAAACAGAGGTTACCCAGCCTTCTATATTTATACACTCGGTAGCTGCCTTAAAAGCAGTGAACGGTCTTGGAGCAGAAATGGTTGCAGGACATTCTTTAGGAGAGTTTTCAGCTTTGGTTGCCAACGGAGTTTTATCCTTTGACGACGGTCTGAAATTAGTATCCGAAAGAGCAAAAGCAATGCAGGAAGCCTGTGATGCCAATCCAAGCTCTATGGCTGCAATTTTAGGTCTTGAAGACGCAAAAGTTGAAGAAATCTGTGCACAGATCAGCGGTATTGTAGTGCCGGCAAACTACAACTGTCCTGGCCAATTGGTTATTTCAGGAGAAACAGCTGCAGTAGAAGAGGCTTGTGTAAAGCTTAAAGAAGCAGGAGCAAAAAGAGCGTTGTTACTTCCGGTAAACGGAGCGTTCCACTCGCCTTTAATGGAGCCTGCACAGGTAAGACTGGCGGCTGCGATTGAAAATACAAAATTCAGAAAAGCAACGATTCCGGTATACCAGAATATCACCACTACAGCAGTGACTAATCCTGAGGAGATCAAACAAAACCTGATCGCTCAGCTTACAGGTCCTGTAAAATGGACGCAGTCTGTTCAGAATATGATCAAAGACGGAGCGTTTAATTTCGTAGAAGTAGGTCCTGGAAAAACACTTCAGGGATTGATCAAGAAAATTGATCCGTCTGTAGAAGTTGCTTCAGCCATCTAATAAAAAATTATGAGCGGGATATTTTCACCGGGCAAGCTTATGCTTACTTCTGAATATTTCGCCATAGACGGAGCTCTTGTCCTGGCGGTACCTACCAAGCTTGGACAAGAGTTTTTTTTTGAAGAAAAAGAAGATGAAAAATCCCTGATCTTTTGGGAAGCCTATCATCAAAACAAATTATGGTTTAAGGCTGTCATAGACTACAAAATCTGGCAGATCCTCGAGACCAATATTCCTTCAAGCGCTGAATTTATTCTTAAAACCTTACAAAACGTTCAGCGGCTTTCTAAAACTCAATTCAAAAATAATTATACTTACCATCTGAAGACCAATCTTCAGTTTCCTGCAGATTATGGACTCGGAAGCAGTTCAACGCTAATGAACAACCTTGCGGAATGGGCAGCTATTGATCCTTTTTATTTAAACAGCATCAGTCTAGGCGGAAGCGGGTACGATATTGCCGTTGCCAAAGAGAAATCAGCCATCCTGTTCAGAAGTAAACCTGAGATCTTTTATGAAAAGACAGATTTTAGTCCTCCGTTCAAAAATGAACTGATCTTTATTCACTTAAATCAGAAACAGGACAGCAGGGAAGGAATTAACTTTTACAAGTCAAAACCGAAGTCTCAAATACTCGTTGATGAATTTTCGGATATCACAGAAAAAGTTTTGTTATGCAGTGAATTGGAAAAATTTTCCGAACTGATGATGATTCATGAACAAAAAATATCGAAATTCCTTGAAATTCCCACAGTTAAAGAGAAATTTTTCGCAGACTGTCCGGTTTTTGTTAAAAGTTTGGGGGCCTGGGGCGGAGATTTTGTGATGAGTGCTAAATTTGACGGCTATGAGGACTATTTTTGGGGAAAAGGTTTTAATACCGTTTTTCAATGGTCTGATATAATTAATTTATAATCAATAAATTACAATCCTTTTTTTTTATTTGTCATTCTGACTTATATCATTATATTTAAACCACCTTTAACAAATAATTAATATTAATTTTGTTGAACCCAATAAAGAAATAGAAAATATAAGTAAAATGAAACACGCTAAAATCATCCAGGATTTAGAAAAATTAGGGATTAAAGGAAATTATGAAGTAGTCTATAACCCGTCTTACGAAGAGTTATATCAGGCTGAAGTGGCTCCTGATAATCAAGGCTTTGAGCAAGCTGAACTTACGGAATCCGGTGCTGTATCAGTAAAAACTGGAATTTTCACAGGTCGTTCACCTAAAGACAGATACATAGTTCAGGATGATGTTACAAGAGATACAATTTTCTGGGATGGGAAAGTAAACCTTCCTACTACAGCGGAAAATTTTGATTCTTGTAAAGGATTAGTGCTGAACCAGCTTTCTGAGGCTAAGAAAATTTATGTAGTGGATGCTTTTTGTGGCACCAATACAGATACCAGGCTAAAAGTAAGGTTCATCGTTGAGGTAGCGTGGCAGGCGCATTTCGTTACTAATATGTTTATCCGTCCGTCTCACTACGAGCTTGAAAACTTCGGGGAGCCGGATTTCACAGTGATCAACGGTTCTAAAACTACGAACCCGAACTGGGAAGCTCAGGGATTAAACTCTGAAAACTTCATCATGTTCAATCTTACAGAAAAACTACAAATCATCGGAGGTACCTGGTACGGAGGTGAAATGAAAAAGGGAATGTTTGCCATGATGAACTATTACCTTCCATTGAAGGGAATGGCTTCTATGCACTGTTCTGCCAACGTAGGTGAAGAAGGAGATGTTGCTCTTTTCTTCGGTCTTTCCGGAACTGGAAAAACAACTTTATCTGCAGATCCTAAAAGATTCCTGATCGGTGACGACGAGCACGGTTGGGACAACAATGGTGTATTCAACTACGAAGGTGGATGTTACGCTAAAGTGATTGACCTTTCTGAAGAGAAAGAACCGGATATTTTCAGAGCGATCAAAAGAGATGCACTTCTTGAAAATGTAGTCGTAAACAACGGAGTTGCTGACTATACAGACGGATCTATCACTGAAAATACAAGAGTATCTTACCCAATTTATCATATCAACAAGATTGTTCTTCCATCTAAGGCTGGACATGCTAAGAAGATCGTTTATCTTTCTGCTGATGCATTCGGAGTATTGCCTCCGGTTTCTATCTTGGATGAAAACCAGGCTCAGTACCACTTCCTTTGCGGATATACTTCCAAACTGGCAGGTACCGAAAGAGGAATTACAGAACCGGAACCATCTTTCTCTCCTGCATTCGGAGAAGCTTTCCTTACCCTTCACCCAACTATGTATTCTAAAACACTGATCGGGAAAATGAAGGAGCACGGAGCTAAAGCTTATCTTGTCAACACAGGATGGAACGGAACAGGAAAGAGAATTTCTCTGAAAGATACAAGAGCTATTATCGATGCCATCATTGACGGTTCTATCGAAAATGCTCCTAAAACTCAGGTTCCGATCATGAATCTTGAAATTCCAACTCAGCTTCCAAATGTTTCTGAAGGTATCCTTGATCCTAGAGAAACGTACAGCAATGCTGCAGAATGGGAAGAAAAAGCAAAAGATCTTGCGGCAAGATATATCAAAAACTTTGAACAGTACTGCGATACTGAAGAAGGAAGAAAGTTAATCGCTTCCGGACCTCAGCTTCAACAGCAGACTACTTAATACAACAAAAGCCTCATCATCGATGAGGCTTTTTTTTATGATCTTTTTCTGTGTCTGTTTAAAATTGGTTTTAATTTCCTTAATCTGAATAAACTTTAGTTTATTTCTTATTTAAACATTAAGGATTTAAGCAATGCACTTATCGTTATGAATGAAGAAATCAATAAATTGATTTTTTAAGTTCTTTAAGCACGTAATCTCTTAAGATCTTAATTTCTTAATGTTAAAAAAAACAGTTAGAATTCTATAGTATTTATTTCATTAAACTGATTTCTCTTTCAAATAAAACGCAATCATCCGTGTAAATCTGTGTAATCAGTGGTTAATAAACTTTTATCTTAAGCTCAATAAAGCCAATCTGTATCCGTCCATCCCAAAACCGGATAATACCGCATCGGTATTCGCGGCTGTTACAGATTTCTGACGGAATTCTTCCCTTTTGTAAATATTACTGATGTGAACCTCGATTTTAGGTTTCCTGATATTCTTTAAACAGTCTGCAATAGCATACGAATAGTGCGTATACGCTCCGGGATTAATCACCAGCGCATCAAAATTATCCTCCTGAAGCCTGTTTATAATTTCCCCTTCAATATTGGATTGGTAATAGTCCAGTTCATCAGATGAAAATTCAGATCTCAGTGTTTCCATGCATGATTCCATAGAAGTACTGCCGTAGATCTCAGGTTCTCTTGTGCCCAAAAGATTCAGATTGGGTCCGTTTACAATTAAAACTTTCATTCTATAAATTTAAATAGTTTCGTTCTATTTTCGCGCTTTTTTTTACAGTTTTGGTTAATTACATTATGTGTAATGATATTTATCATGTTTGGTTATTTCGTAATCCTGTAACTCTTTACTGTAGCGTTGTTTGATTAATAATTAAGTTAATTTTTGAAAATATTTCATAATAAATTTTAAAGTCTACTTGTTTTGTAGACTAATTGTTTTTAGATTTGCAGACATATTTCGATCGGCTTATAAAGAAAGATGGAGGGAACTGACCCAGTGAAATCTTGACAACCTGCCCATGTGCAAGGTGTTACATTCAGCCTATAAAGGAAAAATAAGCATTTGGTTAATCGTATGTATCGATGCCCTTTGCTGACTTTTCTGCAAAGGGCTAAATTTTAATATATGACAAATAAAATTGGTTATGATTAGTAAAAGTTTAATTAATTCTAAAGTTTGGATTCCATCTGTTGCTGTATTTTTCCTTGGAATTATGAGTGTGCAGGCTCAGGAAGCCAAGCCTAAAAAAGATACGATCAAGGAAAAGGAAATCGATGAAGTAGTAGTGATTGCTTACGGTAAGGCTAAAAGAACAAGCTATACCGGTTCAGTAGCTACCATCTCCAGCGATAAAATCAATAACAGAGCGGTTACCAATATTACAAAAGCTCTGGAAGGGCAGGTGCCGGGAGTTCAGGCAGTAAGTGCATCAGGGCAGCCGGGCGCTACCGCTTCTGTAAGGATAAGAGGAGTTGGCTCTATCAGTGCTTCCAGCGATCCTCTGTATGTGGTAGACGGAATTCCTTTTGACGGAAATATCAATTCCATCAGCCCCAATGACATTGAATCCATCAGTGTTTTAAAAGATGCTACGGCAAGTTCATTATACGGATCAAGAGGTGCTAATGGAATCATCATCATTACCACAAAATCCGGGAAAAAAGGAGAGTCAAGGGTGAATTTTAATATCAGCCAGGGATTTTCCGGCAGAGCGGTAAAAGATTATAAGCAGGTAAGTACGGATCAGTATTTTCAGCTGTATTGGGAAGCATTGAGAAACGGATACAAGTCCGGTCAGATTTCTTCGCAACAGGCAGGTCAGATGGCCAGTGACAACCTTGTGACTGCCCTTGGAATCAATCCTTACGGAGCCGGATATCCACAGCCTGTAGGACCGGACGGAAAACTTCTTCCGGGAGCAAAACCTTTATGGAATGACGACTGGAGAGATATTCTTCAAAGAACGGCTTCCAGAAGTCAGGTGGATTTTGATATCAGCGGAGGCAGTGAGAAAAGCAATTATTTCTTTTCATTAGGATATCTGGATGATAAAGGAATTGCCATCGAATCAGGTTTTCAAAAATTTGCCACCAGACTGAAGGTGAATACTGAAGTGAAGAAATGGCTGAATGCAGGGGTGAATTTAAGCTACACCAACAGTATACAGAATGCGCCGCCATCTTCAGATTCAAGACAGGACAATATCATCCAGGCAGCGAGAGCAGTTCCGTCTTTCTATCCTTATTACGAAAGAAATGCTGATGGAAGTTACAGGCTTGATGCGGATGGAAACAGAATCTATGATTTTGGTAAATACAGACCAACGAATGCATTGCAGAATCAAAATGCTGCTGCAACGCTACCTTTAGATAAAAATGAAAATAAAGAAGATAACTTCTCCGGAAAAGGATTTTTAGAATTTACTTTCCTTCCTGAATTGAAGTTTAAGAGCAGTTTTTCTGTTGATTTAGTGAATTACAACGGACATTATTATTCGAATCCGCTTATCGGGGAAGGAAGCGAAATTGGTGGTTCTGTAACGAGATCAAACAGCAGAACACTTTCTTATACGACCAGTAATATTCTGACGTATGATAAAAAATTCGGGAAACATCACATCAATGTTTTGGGAGGTCAGGAATTTTATAAATACGATTACCAGACGATTTCAGGTTCCAGAAGCCAGTTTTCACTTCCTTATTATTATGAGCCGGATGCAGCCGCTTTGTTGGGAAGTTTCAGCGGAAACAGTGATAAATTCTCTCTGTTGAGTTTCCTGGGAAGAGCGGAGTATGATTTTAACAATACGTATTTTCTATCCGTTTCAGGAAGAGCAGACGGTTCTTCAAGATTCTTTGCCGATAACAGATGGGGTAAATTCTGGTCCGTTGGAGGTTCATGGAAAGTTTCAAATGAAAACTTTATTAAAGATCTGAACTTCTTCAACCAGCTGACGCTTCGTGCAAGTTACGGTGGACAAGGAAATGATAAACTAAGGAGGCCTAATGGATCTTCACTGTATTACGCTTATCAGGAATTATACAAATTTTATAATAACCTTGGCGAGCCGGGAACTGTTCTTGAGAAAGTGCAGACCAATGACGTGAAATGGGAAACCAATCTTAATTTAAATGTAGGTTTAGAATTCGCTATTCTTAATAACAGGGTTAAAGGTAACGTAGAATATTTTAAACGTAAAAGCCAGGATCTTCTGTTTAATATGCCCGTTGCGCCATCCCTTGGAATCAGTGATTTTCCTTTTAATGTCGGAACATTACAGAATACCGGTTTCGAATTCTCCTTATTCACAACGCCCATCAAGAATGATAATTTCCAGTGGAATGTGGATGTGAACCTGAGTACTTTACAGAACAAAATTACAAAGCTGCCGAAAGGAGCAGTGGTAACTTCTACAAAACGTATGGAAGTAGGAGGTTCTGTTTATGATTTTTATCTTCAGGAATGGAAAGGTGTAGATCCTACGAACGGAAAACCTTTGTGGAGGTATATCTATCAGGATGCCAACGGAAATACGGTAGACGGAACCACTTCCGAATATTCGAAAGCGACAAGAACCCTTCAGGGATCTGCATTACCTAAAGTAACCGGTGGGATCAGCACAAGTGTGGCTTATAAAAATTTCGACTTTTCAGGATTGCTGACCTTCAGTATCGGAGGAAAAATTCTGGATACGGATTATACTTCATTAATGTCCAGCGGAAGTTCTGCAGGACGCGCATGGAGTGCAGAAATGCTGAACAGATGGACTCCGGACAACCCTAACACTGACGTTCCTGCATTGAATACCACAACGAATAACTGGAACGCTTCTTCTTCAAGATTTTTATATTCAGGAACGTATGCAAGGCTTAAAAATGTGAGTCTGGGGTACACACTTCCTTCGGATTATTTCGAAAAATTAGGACTGAAGAAATTCAGAATTTATATTCAGGCTGAGAACCTTCTGACCTTCTACAAACATAAAGGAATGGATCCGGAGCAGGCTTTGGATGGAACTACGTATTACAGATACCCTGCAATGAGAACGATTACTTTCGGTCTTCAGGCGACTCTTTAAACTTTTAAAATCGAAACAATGAAAAAATTAAAATATATATCTTTTGCCCTGATTGCTTTATGGTCACTGACAAGCTGTGAAAGCGAGCTGGAAACGGCTCCTACCGATCAGGCCAATGGTGCAGAGGTTTTTAAAACAGCGGAAAGTGCAGAAACAGTAATTAATGGTGCATGGGCTAAACTTAATGATGACGGCCCGAACTATGCGAATAGCGGATATTCAACCGTTTTGAGAACTAGTGATGCAATGGGAAGTGATGTGGCGGTTCTTACGAATAAGTATGGTTTTCCGTCTGCCTATGCCTTTACCGAGATGATCAATAATACACTCTCGCGACCGCAGTTTATATGGACTACGCTTTATTCCACGATCAATAATATGAATAATGTGATTGCCCGTATTGACCAGACAGAAGGAAGCCAGGCGAAAAAAGATCAGGTCAAAGGTCAGGCTAAAGCATTGCGTGCTTTCGGTTATCTGAACCTGGCGAGTTTTTACCAGTTCAGTTATCTGAAAGACAAAACAGCACTTACGGCACCAATTTACACAGAACCTTCGACAATCAGTTCTGTACCGAAGAAAAAAGCAAGTCTTGAAGAAATTTATACACTGATCAAAAGCGATCTTACGGAAGCAGATAACCTTTTGACCAATTATACGAGAAATAATAAAGACAAGATCAACAAAGCTGTTGTCAACGGACTTTTAGCGAGAACCTACCTGAATACCGGTGAATGGACTAAAGCTGCCGCTGCAGCCAAAATAGCCAGAGCTGGATATCCTTTAATGATCGCTGAAAAATACAAAGAAGGTTTCAATGACATCAATAACGGTGAATGGATCTGGGGACACGGACAAACTCAGGAACAGTCGGGAGCGAGCTATGCTTTCCATTTTCTGGATGTATCTTCTTCGGGGAGTTATTACTATAGCTTTATGGCAGACCCATTTTTCAAAAACCTGTTTGATACCAATGACATCCGGTCTCAGCTGTTTCAGTGGGATGGTCTGCCGGGTAGAGAAGGTCTGCTAAGGTATTCCAAGTTTAAATTTAAAACCGGACTTATCGCAGATATTGTATTCATGAGAGCGGCAGAAATGTACCTGATCGAAGCTGAAGCTGAAGCCAGAAACGGAAATGTTGCCAATGCGGTTACAGCATTAAACCAATTGAAAGCGGCCAGAAATGCCAATCCTTACACAGGATCTCTTGCTCAGACTGATGTCATCACAGAAATTCTGCTTGAAAGAAGAAAAGAACTTTTCGGGGAAGGATTCTCCCTTTCAGATATTATCAGAACGCAGGGAACAGTGGTAAGAAAACCATTCGTAGATACCAGCGGACAACCGATAAAAGTTCAGGTAACCACTCCTGACGGAACCGTAAAAACAGTAAATGGAAGAGGACATACAGTTTTCTCATTCCCGGAACAGATGCCTTTTGCACCCAATAACAAGTATTTGTTATTCAGTATTCCTCAGAAAGAACTGGATAATAATCCAAACCTGTAATTTTATTTAGATTTGATTTTTTTTAGCCATCGTGTAATGCGGTGGCTTTTTTTGTTCTTGATTAGGTTTGTTATAAGGAAAAAGCCTGCTTCGTTAGAAGCAGGCTTAAATCTGTATAAAGTAATATAAAACAGACTGCTGTTTGGGCAGTCAGTCTATTTCTCTATTTTACGAATTTGAATTTTATGGTCTTATCTCCTTGCTTAATAAATATGGTATCACGTACTATTTTTTTATAGAAATTGTAATCACTTATTTCTAAGCCAAAGATAAAAGACTTTCTATTTTCGTCATATATCATTTGATGGGACTCTTCTTTTTTTAGAGTTATATAAGTTTCTTCTTTTTTATTATTTTCAAGTCCGTCTAATATAAATTCCTTATACTTCAAAGAAGAAATTACGCTTAAATTAGTATTGTTTTTATTTCCATTAATAACCTCAAAATAGTTCATCTTCGTTGCACAAGAATGAAGTATTAATAGGAAAATAATGCATGTAAATAATTTATAATTTTTCATTTATTATTTAATTTTAGTCCCCATGATAAAGATATCTAGAAATTATAGGATGATTGATTGTTTTACCATTAACTTTTTGAAGCAGAAATAATGCTTCAAAGTTGAGTTCCTTTATATTCTTTTATATTAAAATAACTTGAAGAATTAGAATTTACAATCTTTTTTAATAATTCCTTATCTGTGCTTAATAAATCTATATTCAAATGCCCTGATATTTTTATAACAAACGGAATTTTATGATTTGAAATAGCTATATCATTATATAAAATCTCCTTTTGATTAAATACAGCATGAGGGTACGAAATTAAATCTCTGGTAAATTTCAACAGATCATCTTTTGAAAAAATTAAAGCGCCTATAAACGTATTAGGGATATTATTATTTTTGAATAAGTCTCTTAATGAGACTAAAGTTTTGTCATCATTTGGAAACCAAATCACATCTGTATAGTCATGATTGACAATCCATTGATGTTTGTTGTCTGGTTGGTTGATAATGTTTTTAAACCAGTCTTCATAGGCATTAAGATACAGGTCTAAACCAATATCTTTTCCTTCAAAGACACCTGGTAATTGAAACGAAACTCCATACCATTTTTTTAATGACAAATATTGTTTTCTATCGTAAGGAAGAAGTTCTTGGACTTCCGTTTTGAATTCAGCCATAATATGTTTTTTTCACCTTATCGTTAAACCATTGATGAGGCTTATCCTTGAATTGAACTATTATAAAGTGTTATTTTCTTTTGTCTCATGAATATTAATCAATGAATCCAAAACTTCTGGATTTTTTTCCGATGATGAATAATCATAAAGTTTTGGAGTGTCATCTATATATAATTTTATAAAATCTGCCAGTGAATGAGTAATGGGTTGAAACGAATCCTTATCAGCGACAATTCCAATGACATAGTCTTCGTGATTGATCATCTCAAAACCATACCACCAACTTTTATGCATATATTCTGCAAACAAAAAAAAGCGTTCTTTATTTTTTAGCTTAGAGTTTTGAAATTCAGTACTTAATGGAATAAGTGCTTCTAATGGATAAAACAAAAAACCTTCCTCATCAGATTCATTAGGATAAAAAATTTCCATACCATTCAGTTCTGAATAAAAGTCTACAAAGTCTTGTGGTAAATGGATATTATTACTTTTCTGAAATTCATCAATATCTTGTTTTGAGTTTGAGGAGGTCAGAATACCTTGTTTTCCCCAAAATTTAATTAATTCGGTCAACATTTGTTTTAAACTAGTTTTCTCCATAAGTGTATTTACTCCTCAATTTTAAACTGCTTCTTCTCTGGCGGAACTACTTTTATGACAATCTGTTGATTGTTTTTTAACTCCCCTTCTCCATATTCATCCGATCCAAAAGCATGGTTGAGACCATCAGTTTCAAAACTGTATCTATTTTTCTTACTTATTTTAAGGGTAACAACTCCTGCAGAATTCGTAATGTATTCTCCAATTTTAACATATCTTCTTGGAATTCCCCATTTTGCCTGTCTTAGTGTAAGTCTGTCATTTACTCTTGGCTTCTGAGTATAGGAATCAACGACCTTGATGGTGACTTTAATTTCATTTTCTTTTGTAGAATTATTGCAACCCATTAACAGCACGCAAAAAAACATTTGCATAATTATTTTTACGATCATAGTCTTTTTTTAATATTTAAATAAGTAACCATTCTTATGCATACTTTCTGCTTATTAATAAAAACAGTAAGCCAATAATCATACTTAATACCAAATACAAATAATTTGCGGGATTATTGATGACAGTGTTGCCATCTATTTTCAATTTCTGTATTTCAACATCTTTATAATCTTTGTTTTCTTCCTCATCAACCCAGATCGAAATTTTGCTGCCTGCCGGAATTTCAGATGCTGCTTTTTCAAGATCTTGACTGCTTAGATCTTTTCCAGTGTTTTCATAGCTATAGAATCTATGATCAGTAGACTCACTTTCAATATATAAATAATTGATATTCAGGTTTGTTTTTCCATACTTGAACTCACTTTCTGTCTTTTCTTTTTCGATATAAACTTTTTCTACAGTTTGAATTGATGAGATCAAATGCTGAAGTTTATAATAATTATATAGCAGAACGATAACAGAACCTACAACTAAAACAGAACCAAAAACCGAGAGTTTATTTTTAAAAAGAAATCTTAGCATACTTTATGATAAATATTTTTAACGATATAAATGATTAAAAGAATAAGGCTGAATAAAAGTAAAAAGTAACTTAAAATTTTAAAATTTTGAGATTTTGTTTTAACTAAATCATTGAAAAATTTTGAATATTTATCTGTAGGTGTCTTATTGTTACCAATATTTGTAAAATAGTTGATAAAAATGCAAAATAGTCCACATAAAAATAATGCTATTGAAAGTTGTAAAATCTTTTCATCCATAATTTAAATTATCTTTTGTTTTGAGGAATGATTTTAATTGTTTCCTAAAATGCTTAATGCTTTTCAATTCTATAATAAATCAACGAATCAAAAGTTCTCATAAACCTTTTTAGTTTTTCACTTTTATCCTGGTCTATTTTGTCTTTTTCATTTATAAAATAATGATAATTAATAGATAGATTTCTTTTGTTGGTTTTAATGCTGATGGTCTTGGGAAAAGACATAGAATTTGTGCTTTCACCTATTTCAGAATCATCATTTAATGTATAAATCTGATTTTTATCAAAGCTTTTTGTCAGAATATCCCAATCATGGGTGGAAAATCGAATTTTAAAAGTATCAGACTTGGATTCTTCTGTAAAACTGTTGCTCTCATACACCACAATTCCTTTAGCTGTAGAAACAAAAGTATTCTCCTTTGAAAGAGAAATATCTCTGCCCTCCAGCCGTTCCTTTTCTGTACAGGAAGAGAGCATTACAAGGGAAAGGCAGACTACTGATTTTTTTATTTTAGATATCTTAAATAAAGGCTCAATATTTTCCATTCTTATTTCTTCTGAACAAAATAAACAACCTTCTCATTTTTATTTCGGTCTTTAAAACCAATCTTTATGCTGTCCAGACTTTCTCTTTTACTGATGTCATCATAATAGAGCACAAGATTGTCGTTGTTAATGCCTCCGCAGAAATCACAGTGAAAATCAAGAAACTGGCTATGATCGCTGTCTTCAGGAGAAAGACCTATCTCACCTGTTTTAAGATTTTTGATCCTTACACTGAAGGCAAAAAAACTTTTATTGATCGTCTGATCATTTTTTGAATTGAATTTAAAAGTGGTAAATGCTTCCACAATCTCATATTCTCCCTGATTGATCACCACCTTATTTTCCGTAGGACTGTATTCTTTGATTAAAAGTTTTCTACTCTTCGATTCTAAAATAGTTTGGGGCAGAAATTCTGTATCAGAGCCTACACAGGCGAACAGAGTTAAAAATAAAGAAATTAAAAAAAGTTTTTTCATAAGCTGTATCAGGCAGATCCTACTCCAAAAATAAAGAAAATATACCTTCCTTTCAAAAAACACTGCAATGTCAAGAATATATTAAATAGACTCTATAAATCTCCCGTTTTAGAAAAAAACTCTACCTTTGTCCATATGAACCTGTTAAGATGGATACTTGCATTCTATTTCATGGCATTGTCACTGATGCCTTGCGAAGATGTGCACCGTCCTGCAGGGCCTTCAGAAATTAAACTGTCATTCAATATTCAGGAATCCCATTCAAAGGACAAAGGAGATATCTGCTCACCACTGTGTACGTGCAGCTGCTGCCAGATGACGGTGTCTTCTTTCAAAATGGATCCTTTGTTTGAAATTCCGAGCCATGTTCAGGCTTACTTTTCAAAGAAAATTCTTTTCCAGAAAAACAATTTCGCTTACCAGATGTACGACCATATCTGGCAACCTCCTAAGATTTAATTTTTATTGATTATTGGAAAGTTAGGCTTTCTATCTATTGAACTTTGCAATACCATTGCAGAGGTCTTCGTGATATTTTTGCAACGGCATTATCGCCGTATGCAGTTATTACCAATAAAAAATTAAATACAGATCGTGTTAGATAAAATCATAAAATTCAGTATAAAAAACAAGGTGGTCGTTGGTATCATGACCCTGCTTCTCATTATCTGGGGCGTATGGAGTGCTACAAAACTTCCCATAGATGCTGTTCCTGATATTACCAACAATCAGGTGCAGATTATCACCGCTTGTCCTACACTCGCAGGGCAGGAAGTAGAGCAGCTTGTTACCTTTCCCATAGAGCAGAGTATTGCCAATGTTCCGGATATCCAGGAAACCCGAAGTATTTCAAGATTCGGACTTTCTGTGATCACTGTGGTATTCAAAGAAAATGTAGATGTTTATTTCGCCAGACAGCTGATCAATGAACAGTTGAAACTGGCCGTTGAAGAAATCCCCAAAGGAGTGGGAACTCCCGAACTTGCCCCTGTAAGTACAGGTCTTGGGGAAGTGTACCAGTATATTCTCCACCCGAAAAAAGGCAGCGAAAAGAAATATTCCGCTAAAGAACTCCGGACCATGCAGGACTGGATTGTCCGCAGGCAGCTGAATGGAACGCCGGGCGTTGCAGAAATCAACAGCTTCGGAGGAGAATTGAAACAGTATGAAGTAGGAGTAAATCCAGACCGCCTTAAAGCAATGGGCGTAAGCATTTCCGACATCTTTACAGCCTTAGAAAAAAACAACCAGAACACCGGTGGAGCTTATATAGACAAAAAACCGAATGCCTATTTTATTCGTGGAATTGGCTTTGTGACCTCATTGGAAGATATTAAAAATATTTCCGTTAAAAACGAAACAGGAAGCGTTCCCATTTTTATAAAAGACGTTGCAGATGTGCGTTTCGGAAGTGCTGTGCGTTACGGAGCACTGACCTACAACGGAAAAGTAGATGCCGTAGGCGGTGTCGTCATGATGCTGAAAGGAGCCAACAGTAACGATGTGGTCAGCCTGATTAAAGCTAAAATCCCAACCATTCAGAAATCCCTTCCTGATGATGTGGTGATAGAACCCTTTTTAGACAGAACAGATCTTGTCGGAAGAGCTATCAATACCGTAGAAAAAAACCTGATAGAAGGTGCCCTGATCGTTATTTTCGTATTGGTGGTTTTCCTTGGAAACCTTAGAGCAGGACTTATCGTAGCTTCAGCCATTCCATTATCCCTTCTTTTTGCTTTGGGAATGATGAATGTTTTCGGAGTCAGTGCCAATTTAATGAGCCTTGGAGCCATAGATTTCGGATTGATTGTGGATGGCGCCGTGATTATTGTGGAAGCCACCTTGCATCATTTAGGCGTAAGGAAATCGGTACGGAATCTTACCCAAAGCGAAATGGACGAGGAAGTTTTCCTTTCTGCCTCAAAAATCAGAAGCAGTGCGGCTTTTGGAGAAATCATTATCCTTATCGTTTACATCCCGATCCTTACACTGGCCGGAGTAGAAGGGAAAATGTTTACGCCAATGGCTAAGACAGTAGGATTTGCCATTTTAGGAGCATTAATCCTTTCTCTGACCTATATTCCAATGATGAGCGCCTTATTCCTGTCCAAAAAGATTTCGCATAAAGAAACTTTTTCAGATAAGATGATGAACTTCCTGCAGAAAATCTATCAGCCGATGCTGCATAAAGCTGTTAAAGTAAAATACATCATTGTTTCGGCTACGATTTTTATTTTCGTCATCAGTGCCTTTATTTTCAAAAATATGGGTGGTGAATTTATTCCGCAGTTACAGGAAGGAGATTATGCATTCCACTGTATTCTGCCGCAGGGAAGTTCACTCAGTCAGAGTATCGAAACCTCCATGCAGGCTTCAAGAATTATCAAACAGTTTGATGAGGTGAAAATGGTCGTAGGAAAAACCGGTTCCGCTGAGGTTCCTACCGATCCGATGCCTCCTGAAGCCACCGACCTGATTGTCGTTTTAAAACCACAAAGCGAATGGAAATCAAAAAAATCTTATACAGAACTCGCCGATGAAATCAGTGAGAAATTAGAAACCATTCCCGGGGTGTTTTTTGAAAAGAACCAGCCGATTCAGATGCGTTTTAATGAGCTGATGACGGGGATCAGACAGGATGTTGCCGTTAAAATTTTCGGTGAGAATCTGGATTCACTGTCTATTTATGCAGATAAAGTAGGAAAGATCATCCAGACCGTTGATGGTGCGACACCTCCTCAGATCGAAAGGATAAGCGGACTTCCTCAGATCAATGTAGAATACGACAGAACGAGAATGGCCAATTATGGTTTAAATATAGAAGACGTAAACAATGCCGTAAGTACAGCGTTTGCCGGAAAAGCAGCCGGGCAGGTTTTTGAAAACGAAAGACGTTTTGATCTTGTCGTCCGTCTCGACAGCCTTCACAGGACGAATATTGATGATGTGAATAATTTAATGATCTCGACCGGGACAGGAGCTCAGATTCCGCTTTCTCAGGTAGCCAATGTCAGCTATAAACTGGGGCCTGCACAGATCAGCCGTGAAGAAGGAAAAAGAAGAATTGTGATCGGATTTAATGTAAAAGGTCGTGATGTACAAAGTGTGGTAAAGGATATTCAGGCTAAACTGGATAAACAAATCAAGTTACCTTCAGGATACTATTTTACCTATGGTGGCCAGTTTGAAAATCTGCAGGAAGCCAGCAAGCGTCTGATGATCGCGGTTCCGGTTTCCCTGTTTCTGATTTTTATGCTGCTCTATTTCACCTTCCACTCTTTTAAACAGGCTGCATTGATCTTTACAGCCATTCCGATGAGTGCCATCGGAGGGGTTTTTGCCCTTCTTTTAAGAGATATGCCGTTCAGTATCAGTGCAGGAATCGGGTTTATCGCTCTTTTTGGTGTTGCAGTTCTTAACGGAATTGTTTTGATCGGAACCTTTAATCAACTCGAAAAAGACGGCGAGACAGATGTATTGAAGAGGGTATATGAAGGAACGAAAACCAGATTAAGACCCGTTCTCATGACCGCAACAGTAGCTTCATTAGGATTCTTACCGATGGCGATTTCGACTGGAGCAGGAGCAGAGGTACAGAAACCATTGGCAACTGTAGTCATCGGAGGATTGGTGACCGCTACATTCCTTACTTTATTTGTTCTGCCAATGCTCTATATTATTTTTAATTCAAAGATTCCACGAAAGATGAATAGAATTAAACCCATCACAACAGTTATTGTTCTTGGATTTCTGATGTTCGGACAGACGTTCAAAGCGCAGACCAGACAGATTTCCGTAGATCAGGCAGTAGAAATGGCCGCCGAAAACAATTTGGTTTTAAAATCAAAAGATCTGAATATAAAATCAGCAGAAGCTTTGAAAGGAACGGCAAAAGAACTTCCCAAATTAAATTTTGAAGCACAGCTTGGACAATACAACAGTCCGAAATTCGACCAGTCATTTGCCATTTCGCAGAGCATTCCCTTTCCTACGCTGTTCAAAGCAAGGAGAGAATTGATCACTGAAAATATAAAAACCAGACAGATCGATAAAGAAGTTTCGGCGAATGAACTTACAAAACAGGTAAGAACCTATTATTATCAGATCGAATATCTTCAGTACAATAAATTTAAACTGAAAGATCTCGACAGTCTTTATCAGGATTTTATCAGGATTGCAACCGTAAGATTTAAAGCGGGAGATATCAAGAAGATTGAAATTAATACAGCAGAAACCCAAAAAGGAGAAATCAATCTGCTGTTGAAACAGAATGAAGTGTATTTAAACAATGCATATAAAAATTTAAAGACATTGCTGAATACTTCCGAGAATTTCGAAGTTCCGTTTAAAAGCGATTATGAACCTTTGAAGACCGAAAATATTCTGGACAGTTCATCAGTCGCCAACAATCCTACGGTCAAAGCTTTTTATCATGAAATGGAAATTGCCGAAAAGAACAAAAATGTGGAAAAATCACAGGGACTTCCTGAATTCAGCCTTGGTCTGACGAGCCAGTCACTGATAGGTTTGCATACCAAAAACGGACAGGAGAAATTCTATAATGCCGGAGACCGTTTCAATTCGTTTTCTGTAGGCGTTGCCATTCCGTTGACGTTTGGAGCGACAAAAGCGAGAATGCAGTCTCTGGAATATGAAAAATATGCCGCTGAAACCAATGCGAAGATGCAGCAGAAACAACTTTCGACGCAGCTTGAAAATGCTTTCGGGCAATATCAGCAGGATACACAGCAGTATGAATATTATGTAAGTCAGGCCATTCCGAATGCGGAAAAAATTGTTAAAGCAGCTCAGTTAGGCTACAAAACGGGAGAAATCTCTTATGTAGAATATCTTTTTGCCCTGCAGACCGCTACCAATATTCAGTTGAAATATTTAGAATCTATTCAGCAGGTCAACCAATCTGTAGTTACCATTAATTCAATCATCAATAAATAACATGAAAATAAAGCACAATATCATATCTCTGACCGTCACGGCACTTTTACTTTTAAGCTGCGGGAAAAAAGAAACGCCTGTTGAAAAACCCGAAGTGAAAACTGAAAAAGCTGAAGCCGGTCATGAAGAAGCACCACAGACTATCGCCTCATTAACGGAAGATCAGATCAAATCGGTCGGGATATCTTTAGGTCCCATCGAAATGAAGGAACTTACTTCCACCGTAAAAGCCAACGGTCTTCTGAGGGTTCCTAATAATAATAAAGCCACCATCACCTCTCTGTATGGAGGAGTAATCAAAACCCTGAACGTACAGGTAGGAAGCATTGTAAAAAAAGGACAGGTCATTGCCACCATCGCGAATCCTGAATTTATCCAGTTGCAGGAAGAATATCTGACGACAAACAGCCGGATTACCTATGCAGAGCAGGAATACAGAAGACAGCGTGAGCTTTTTGACAATGATGCAGGCGCCAAGAAAAATCTGCAGAGTTCAGATGCCGAGCTTAAGACCTTGAGAACGAAAAAAGCTTCCCTTCTGAGACAGCTTCAGATGATGGGAATCAGTCCGGGGAAAGTAAATAATGGCAATATGAGATCAGGATTGGTGATTACCGCCCCGATCAGCGGAACTGTAAGCAGTATTTCAGCACAGATCGGAAGTTATGTAGATGTTTCGTCGCCTGTGGCGGAGGTTATCGACAATAATTCTATCCATCTTGACCTGCAGGTTTTTGAAAAAGACCTTCCCAAAATGAGAGTAGGGCAGATCGTCCATTTCAAGCTGACCAATAATCCTGAAATTGAATATGATGCTATGGTGTACAGTGTAGGATCTTCCTTTGAAAACGAAAGCAAAACCGTTTCGGTACACGGCACAGTGACAGGAAATAAAGCAGGTCTGATCGATGGAATGAATATTACAGGGATTGTCAGCCTGGATAAAAATACAACGCCTGCGGTTCCTAATGAGGCCATTGTAGAAGCAGACGGAAAATACTACGTCTTCATCCGTACCGATAAAAAACCGGAGGAACATGAAGAGGAAGAAGGTGGAGACGATCACAAAAATGAAAAAGGAGATGCTGCCGAACATAAGAAGACTTTGAATTTTGAAAAAGTAGAAGTGATAAAAGGTACATCAGATATGGGCTATACAGCTATTACAGCTGTAAAAGGAATTCCTGCTGATGCCAGAATTGTGGTGAAAGGAGCCTTTTTCGTTAATGCCAAGCTCTCTAATTCAGGCGGCCATGAGCATTAAAATAAGGAAATGATAATCGATTTATAGAAACAGGCCGGAAGAACTACCGATTTTTATGCCTAAATTAGAGGTGTTTACGGTACATTTTCAGAGTCAGAATATAAGAAACATTCTAATACATCATTCAGTTATGCTGTTAAACAAGAAAATATCCATCTGGTATTTCATCCGTGAAATAAAACCCCAGATCCTGTATATGGGAATATTTGCTGTGTCCATAGGATTATTAGACCTTCTCCCATGGTTCCGGAAAATCTCACTTCCCCTTAATATTCCTGCTCTTTTGGGAACGGCCGTATCATTGCTGCTGGCGTTCCGTACTTCCCAATCCTACGAAAGATGGTGGGAAGCCAGAACCGTCTGGGGTGCGATAGTAAATGATTCAAGAACGCTGATGAGGTTGGTCATCCAGTTTTTCCCCGCAGGAGAAGATAAGGTCATCAAGGAATTTGCGGAAAGACAGATTATCTGGACCTACACACTTGGTGAATCTCTGAGAAGACAGCCTTTTTCAGACCGGGTTCAAAACTATCTGAATGAACATCAAATCATAGCGGCCAACGTTCCGAATGCACTTCTGGATGCCCATTCCCAACAGCTCAGAGAGACAGCTTCTTCAAAAGGCTTAACGGATTTCCAACAGATGCAGCTGAATGACATCATCACCAGACTCTGCGACAGCATGGGAAAATGTGAAAGACTGAAGAATACGGTTTTTCCAAGGTCGTACAGTATTTTGCTGCATACTTTAATCTATGTTTTTGCAGCCATACTTCCTTTTGGACTGGATGATGCACAGTTGGCTGTTGAGATTATCATTACGTTCCTGATTCCGGTGATGTTTCTTGCGATAGAAAAGACCTCCATTATCATGCAGGATCCTTTTGAAAACGGACCTGTAGATACTCCAGTGACTTCATTGGCACAGACCATCGAAATTAATATTAAACAGATGATAGGAGATCAGAATGTTCCTGTCAAAAAAGATAATTCTTTGTATTACGAAATGTGATCCACTAAAATTTCAGAAAAACATGGAAGAAATAAAAACACAAATAGGTTCACCGGCCAGCAGACATAAAAAGAATCTGCTTTTTGTCCTGTTGCTGAGCGGAACCTATATGATCGCTGAGGTAATCGGCGGCCTCGTTACCCAAAGTCTTGCGCTAATGGCGGATGCCGCACATATGCTGACCGATGTGGTGGGCTTGTTTTTGGCATTTATTGCCATCAAAATAGGAGAGCGGAAGGCAGATGCTTCTAAAACATTCGGGTATTACCGGACAGAGATATTGGCAGCCGTAATCAATGCTGTCATATTACTGGCTATTTCGCTGTATGTATTGTACGAAGCGTACCAAAGATTTCAGAATCCTCCTGCAGTCCAGAGTAAAACAATGTTGATTGTAGCCGGAATAGGACTTGTCGTCAACATCATCGGAATGATGATCCTTAGAAAAGATTCAGAAGGAAGCCTGAATATGAAAGGTGCTTATTTTGAAGTGCTTTCGGATATGCTTACTTCCATCGGAGTTATGATCGCCGGAGTTATTATGCTGACAACGGGTTGGTATTATGCAGATCCAATTATTTCAGCATTGATTGGTCTTTTGATTTTCCCCAGAACGTGGCGTTTGCTGAAAGAAGCAGTCAATGTATTATTGGAAGGAACTCCGAAAGATGTGGATATTCACAAGCTGCGTCAATCACTGGAAGAAGTTCCGGGAGTGAAGGATGTTCATGATCTTCACGTATGGTCATTGACATCAAGCGTCAATGCGATGAGCGCACATATTGTCAGAGATACCGGAACAGCTCAGAATCCATTGCTGAAAACTTTGACGGAAGTTACTACAGCGAATTTTAAAATCAGTCATACGACCTTTCAGATTGAAGAGGAAGGTTATGAAGAACAGGAAATGCATCTTTAAAAATTAATTGTAGAAATGAAAAAAGATATAGAAACCAAACTCATCGATAAAAATACCAAGCCTACCAGCATGCGGATTCTGGTGTATGATTTTTTGAGTACCCAGGAAGCTGCACTGTCCCTTTCGGAAGTGGAAAATCATTTTGATAATGCAGACAGGACCACCATCTACCGGACACTGAAAACGTTTGAAGAAAAAGGAATTGTCCACAGCATACAGGAAAATACCACCACAAAATATAAATTATGTGATGACGGCTGCGACGAGAAAACCCACAAAGACTGGCATCTGCATTTTTACTGCAAAATATGCAAACAGACCACCTGCAGAGAAGATATTTCCTTTCCTCAAAATGTTCAGACCCATTTCAGAATCGATGAAATAAGACTTTTTGCCAAAGGAATCTGCGAAAACTGTCTTGAAAGTTTGCAATAGTATTGCATCGTGTATAACCCTAATTTTACATCAAAATAGTATTTATGGAAGAATGTTGCAGTACAAAACCAAAAAAGAAAGAACAGCATACGCATGATCATTCAGAAGGAGACGGGCATGACCACTCTCACGATACAGGAGACAAAACACCTTTCCAGATGTTTCTTCCTGCCATCATCTCTTTCGTGCTGTTGCTGATTGGAATAGCATTAGACAATTATATAAAAACAGAATGGTTCACAGGTTGGGTACGTTTAGTCTGGTATCTGGCCGCTTATGCTCCCGTAGGTCTTCCGGTTTTAAAGGAAGCGTATGAAAGCATTATCAAAGGAGATGTATTCTCCGAATTTTTCCTGATGGGAATCGCTACAGTAGGTGCATTTGTAATAGGGGAATATCCCGAAGGTGTTGCCGTAATGCTTTTCTATTCCGTAGGAGAAGTATTTCAGGGAATGGCGGTTTCAAGAGCCAAAGGGAATATCAAAGCCTTATTGGATCAGAGACCTGATGAGGTGACGATCATTGAAGCCAGTCAGCCAAAGACCATTAAAGCCAAAGAAACCAAAATAGGAGATATCATCCAATTGAAACCCGGAGAAAAACTGGCCCTTGACGGTGAGCTGATGACTGAATCAGCTTCATTCAATACCGCAGCGCTCACCGGTGAAAGTAAACCGGACACTAAAACAAAAGGGGAAGCCGTATTGGCAGGGATGATCAATATGAACAGCATTGCTCTCGTAAAAGTAAATACCGCTTATGAAGACAGCAAGCTGAGTAAAATTCTGGAACTGGTTCAAAACGCTACCGCGCAGAAGGCCCCAACCGAATTGTTTATCAGAAAATTTGCAAAAGTATACACACCGATTGTTGTATTTCTGGCCATAGGAATCTGTCTTCTGCCGTATTTCTTTGTTGATGATTATCAGTTTAGAGACTGGTTATACAGAGCATTGATCTTCCTGGTGATCTCATGTCCTTGTGCATTGGTGATCTCCATTCCTTTAGGATATTTCGGGGGAATTGGAGCCGCGAGCAGAAACGGAATTCTGTTTAAAGGAAGTAATTTCTTAGATAGCATTGCAGAAATTCAGAATGTGGTGATGGATAAAACCGGAACCATGACGGAAGGCGTATTCAAAGTACAGGAAGTAAACATTCAGTCTGAATTCAATAAAGACGAAATCCTGAAACTGGTCAATGTGCTGGAAAGCAAAAGTACACACCCGGTAGCCACCGCAATCCATAACTATGCAGGTGAGATCGATCATTCTATTCCTCTGGAAAATGTGGAAGAGATTGCAGGACATGGTCTAAAAGCTTCAGTCAATGGAAAAGAATTACTGGTTGGTAATTTTAAGCTGATGGATAAATTCAATATCAGCTACGATACCAACCACGCCAATATTGTGTACACACTTATTGCCATAGCTTATGATAAAAAGTTTGCAGGGTACATCACCATTGCAGACAGTATAAAAAGTGATGCCAAAGAAACCGTTGACAACCTGCACAGAATGGGCGTAAAAGCCACCATGCTGAGCGGTGATAAAAGTACCGTTGTTAAATATGTAGCAGACCAACTGGGCATCGACAATGCTTTTGGAGATCTCTTACCGGAAGATAAAGTAAATAAAGTAAAAGAAATCAAAGCAAAAAATCAAACCGTAGCTTTTGTCGGCGATGGGGTGAATGATGCTCCTGTAGTGGCACTCAGCGATGTAGGAATTGCCATGGGCGGCCTCGGAAGCGATGCCACGATTGAAACGGCAGATGTCGTTATCCAGGACGATAAACCAAGCAAAATACCAATGGCGATCAATATCGGTAAACAAACCAAAAAGATCGTTTGGCAGAATATTATTCTTGCCTTTGCGGTAAAAGCAGTGGTCTTAGTGCTCGGAGCCGGAGGTCTGGCAACGATGTGGGAAGCCGTATTCGCTGATGTAGGAGTAGCGATGCTGGCGATTTTAAATGCGGTGAGGATTCAGAGGATGAAGTTTGGTTAGGTTGCAGATGGTAGGTTGCAGGTAGCAGCCGTCAAGCAATAGCTTCTAGAATAAGCGATCCATTATTAGGATTATACAATTTTATCGGAGATAAAATCCTAGCGCCTTAAAGCATCCGTTTGTCATATTCTTCGCGTCTTTGCGATTAAGAAACACAACATCATCTATTTAAAAATAAAAACACCCAAACCTTATAGATTTCCAAAATCTATAAGGTTTTTTCATACACAAAAAAGAATCTGCAAAATCACCACTATCTGCGCGAAAAAGAATAATTACATTAAACGTTTTATTCCATAACTCAAAACCTCGGATCCCGAAACCCGTATCCGCTCACCGAAAAATAATCAATGACATTCATCATAAATAATCCATAAACCCAATTTGAGTAGTATATTTGTACAACAGAACTGATCATTGAGACTTTTTATATCCATATTCATCATTTTTACCATTGCACTACGTCCCGTTTTGCCATTGGTGAACTATGCCGTGAACTATGATTATATTGTAAAAAATCTATGTGAGAACAGAAATGTTCCTCAGTCAACGTGTAAAGGGAAATGCTATGTCAGCAAAGAATTGGCGAAAACTGAAAAACAGTCCAACAATTCCCAGGTCATCAAAATATCCGTTCTGGATGTTTTTGTGTCCCACGATACCCTTTCATTTTTAGGGCAGAAAGAATCTGAGCCTGAAGATGAGGCTATACATTCTGATTATAGTATTGATCTTCATTCAGAATATTTTTCCAGAATATTCCATCCTCCTTTAGCTTAAATTTTCAACTATTCTTTTAGTTTTTTTTCTCAAAGTGTCTTCGTTTTTTACGGACTGATGTTGTAAAAGCGATGCTGATCTTTGTGTTAAAAATTAATTTACACATTCATAATACTATCAATTTCAATTGACCATTACAATGAAATCAAAAATTATTTTGACTGCACTATTGTCAGTTTCATTATTCGCCTGTGCGCAGGAAACCCCTAAAGTAAAGCATAAAAAGAGCACTGCCTCTTCAAAATCAACGGTTAAAAAAGTAAAATTCGCCAATGCGGAAGATCCTATCTGTCACATGAAAACAGAAGATGATATGAAAGATACGGCAGTCTATAAAAATAAAACGTACGGTTTTTGCAGTAGCCTATGTAAGGACGAGTTCAAAAAAAATCCTGAGAAATATGTCCAAAAATAATAAGGCCAAAAACGGAGCAAAGAAAAAGGTGATCATTCCGATTGCGATTTTCGCTCTGCTGTTTCTGGGAATAGGGGTTGGAATGGGATATTTCAAGAAGAATCTGTACACCGTAATGAAGGTTCCCGATTTTGAACTCACCGACCAGAATAACAAAAAAATAACCAATAAAGATATGCTGGGAAAAGTATATCTGGTAGAGTTTTTCTTTAGCAGATGTCCTACGATTTGTCCTGTGATGAACCGGAATATGAGATTTATTGAAGATGAGGTAAACAGTCCTGAATTCGGGATTATTTCAATAAGCATAGACCCGGAAAATGATACACCCGCTGCCTTAAAAGAACATGCTAAAAGTGTCGGAGCAAAATCTCCGGACTGGCATTTTCTTACGGGAAACAGAGATTATATCGGAAAACTGGCAGACCAGTTCAATATCTATGTAGGGGATAAGGAAGATGACAGCGAAAGTCTTAACCACAGCGGAATGATCGCTTTGGTGGATAAAGAAGGAAATATCCGTTGCAGATACAATAAAGATAAAATGCCTATCCTTTATTACTCTGGATTGAATTATGAAGATCCGGAAGGAAAAACTGCTAAACTTAATGGCAAGTATCATCCAGACCGGGAAATATTGATCGAGGATATTAAGAAATTATTGAAATAGAGTAGGGAAAGGGAGATGGAAGAATGAAGCTGGAAGTTAATGATGAGGATAATGATAATGATAATGATAATGATGGTCATTAATGTAATGATTGAAAGGCCAATGAAGTTGAGGTCGTAGAGTAGAGGAGTCTTAATGCAGAAGATAATGACAGGGATAATGATGGCTGGAAATCATGAATGCAGAGGATTAAAAAGATGAGATGAAGAAATATCAATGAAGGAGAGTCATCTTCAAACAGAAATGTCTTCGCGCTTCCATCGTCCTGCTTCCCTTCTATAAGTATAAAAATATTGTTAAACCATAAAAACAAAACGTTATGAAGATTTTGAAAATAGCAGCTTTAAGTGCCGTATTTGCCGCACAGTTTGCTTTTGCACAGTTTAAGCAGACACCGCTTCCGTACGCATACAATGCACTGGAAGGTTCAGTAGATGCACAGACGATGGAAATTCACTATTCAAAGCATGCTGCAGCCTATGTTGCTAATTTGAATAAAGCGATTGCCGGAACACCACAGGAAAAACAAACGCTTTTCCAGATTCTTTCAGGAGTTTCTAAGCTTACTCCGGCGGTAAGAAATAATGCAGGCGGACATTACAATCACGAGCTTTTCTGGACCGTTCTTACACCCGTAAAAAATACGCAGCCTTCTGAGAAACTGGCTAAAGCGATTACGGAAACTTTCGGAAGTATGAACGCTTTTAAAGAAAAGATCAGCAAAGCAGGTGCAGACCGTTTTGGTTCAGGATGGGCATGGCTTTCTGTGGATAAGAGCGGAAAATTATTTGTGTCTTCTACAGGAAATCAGGATAATCCTTTGATGGATGTTGTAGAAGAAAAAGGAACACCGATCTTAGGGATTGATGTTTGGGAACACGCTTATTATCTGAAATATCAGAACAAGAGAGCAGATTATCTTACTGCCATCTGGAATGTGCTGAACTGGAAAGAGGTAAGCAGAAGATATGAAGAAGCCGTAAGCAAGAAATAACAGATGAATTTAATTTGCAGCATATTCCTTACTCTTTATATGGTGTTCAGGCCTCTGATCCCACTGATGGAGTATGCTGTAAATTATGATTATATCTCCACCGTTCTCTGTATCAATAAAAGCAAACCGGAACTTCACTGTAATGGTAAATGCTACCTGAGCAAAGAACTCGCAAAAACAAATGATTCCGATTCTTCGCCTTTAAACAAAACCAAAAATTCAGGACAAAAAGTTCTTGATATCTGTACCCTTCCTGAAATTACAGGAATCAATAAAGCGGAAAGTTTTCTTTCTGTACACTCCAATTTTCTCTACGAAGCAGCCTATTCTTTTCTGTTTCTCAAACACATTTTCAAACCACCGGTTTTTTAAGTTCAATTTTAATTTTTAGCGACCACAAAAAAACATCAAGACTGCTGTCTATACAGTTTTTCAATACACTTTAAATAATTAATGTGTCAAAAAACTTTTGCGCCTTTTGTGGTTAAAAAATGAATGCTCACCCATTCAAAAGCATTTCTATTTTAAAAATTCAACTTAAAAAATCAAAATGAAAATTTATAAATTTTTATCATTACTCTTTATTGCCTTTAATTTATTCACTCTATCATCATGCCGAAACAGCGATGACGATGATCCGCAGGATACTTCTACAGGAAACCTTCAGATCAAATTTGAAAACGGATTCAATAATCTTGGCGATATTGTATTAAACCAAACTGTTCAGACTTCTGCTGCCGGACAAAAACATAATTTCTCAGCTCTAAAATACGTGGTCAGCAATATCACATTGATTGATGAAGGTGGAAACGAATTCAAATACAATGAAAATAATCCGGATAAAGGAGCTTTTATCATAGACCAGGCAGATGCCGTTGCAGGAGTGGTCTATATTGACCTGAATGGAATTCCGAAAAACAATTACAAGAAAGTAAAATTCGGACTGGGGATCAGCCAGAAGGCTTACCTGCTGGGACAGAACGGTCAGGCAGAATTCTGGAATAAAGCTAAACAGAAAGGGATGTCCTGGTCATGGGCAGGCGGCTATATTTTTGTAAAACTGGAAGGGAAATACGGAATATCCTCTGCAGATACAGAATTCATGAACCATACCGGAAATATGGGAAACATAACAGCCAATGATATGCCTGATCTTTACCGGGAAATTACGTTGAATCTTCCGACTACAGCCAGAGTAACAACCCAGGTAAGACCTTCCATCCACATTCTTGCAGATCTGAATCAGTTTCTGAGCGGCAGCAAAACACTTTCTTTAACGACAGGAAATAACATGATGATGGGTTCCGGTCCGCATCTTTTGGATGTGACGAATAACCTTACAGCAATGTTTAAAGTAGATCATGTTCATAATGATTAGGGTTTTACTGAAGACGATACTGATAGTCATTACATTTCTAAGTTGTTTATCCTGTTCAGATGAGGTGATGCAGCCGCTGGAAAAAGATGAAGCCTACTCATTACAGTTTCCATCGTACTTTCCGAAAATGACTTTCGATGCATCCGGGAATCCGGTGACGAAAAATGGAGTAGAACTGGGTAGAAAATTATTTTACGAAGGCAGGCTTTCCAGAAACAATACCATATCGTGCGGCTTTTGTCACATTCAGGAAAATGCTTTTACGCACCATGGTCATAATGTAAGTCATGGTGTAGATGACAGGATTGGAATCCGTAATGCACCACCCATTCAAAACATGGCATTTCTGAAAAGATATATGTGGGACGGCGTGATCCATAATCTGAACGAACAACCCATCATTCCAATCACAGATGCCAATGAAATGGACAGTTCAATGCCGGAAGTGCTTTCTAAATTAAAAGCTGATCCGATGTATAAAAAACTCTTCATGGCAGCTTATGGTGACGAAAGTATAACCGGTGAAAGAGTCTTAAAAGCGCTGTCGCAGTTTATGGTCAGCATGATTTCCGCAGATTCGAAATATGACAGGGTTAAACAGGGAAAAGAAAATTTCACTTCTGAGGAATCTCAGGGATTGGCTCTTTTTAGCCAAAAATGTGCTTCCTGCCACAGCGGAGAATTATTTACCGATGAGAGTTTCAGGAATACGGGAATGTATTACAATAATCAGTTCAAAGATGCGGGCCGTCACCGCGTGACCCTTGATCAGAATGACTGGATGAAATTCCGTGTACCGAGTCTCAGAAATGTAGAATATACCGCACCTTATATGCATGACGGAAGATTTTACACGCTGAGCGCAGTTCTTAATTTCTATTCAGATAGTGTGGAGGATAATCCCAATCTGGATCCGCAGCTGAAACAGAACGGGCATGTCGGAATTGCGATGAATACTCAGGAAAAGCAGTTTGTCATCGCCTTTTTGAAAACCTTATCCGACAAAAACTTTATTTCTAATCCAAAATTTGCAGAATGAGCATCATGAACATGAAAAAAATAATTTTTATACTGAGCCTGACATTATCATTAGTCTGTCAGGCTAAAACAGTCAACGACAGTCTGTATATCGCAGATCATATGGATAAAATTGTATTTGATGACTGTGATGCGTGCGGTTGTGCGGCAGGAAACGGATCTTCCGGTTTTGAGTCTTTACTGAATCCTCAGTTTATCGGGATCAAATATTTTGCCCAGCATTATAAAGCTAAAGAAAACCTTTTTGTAAAAGATCTTACACAGGACCAGTATTTCAATACCCTGCAGGTTTGGGGGAAAATTCCATTGACACAAAAGTTGAGTGTATACGCCAGCCTGCCCTTCCATTTTCATGAGAAGAGAACAATGCAGGGCGATATCAAGATTAATGGTATCGGAGATCTGAACCTGATGGGAATCTACCGGATCATCAGTTCTAAGGATAACTTCCATCAGCTCAACGGTGGTCTGGGAGTGAAAATTCCTTTGGGAAAATTTGATGAAAAAGGTGCTTCCGGCGTCAACCCAAGTTTTCAATTGGGAACCGGAAGCTGGGATTATCAGGCCGCTTTGAACTATAAGTTTCAAAAGAATAAACTGGCTGTGCTGGTCAATACAGATTATACGGTAAAAACTGAAAACAAAAAGAATTACCGTTTCGGAAACCAGTGGAATTACGCCGCAACAGGTTTTTATCAACTTGCAGGAAATGAAAAAACTATTTTCTCTGCCAAAGCCGGACTTCAGGGCGAAGTCTATGATAAAAACAAACAGTTTGATGAAGTATTGCCCAAAACAGCCGGAAGCGCTTTATATGGAAAACTCGGTTTTGAGGCTTCCTATAAAAAGTTCAGTCTGGGTGGGGAAGTTATGCTGCCAGCTTATTCCAATCTGGCAAGCGGTGACATTGAAGCAAAATCAAGGTTCAGTGTTTTTATCAATTTTGGAATTTAATCTTATGATAATCGGAATCTTGGTGGCTAAGAACCTTGAAGCCGCCATGTTATTGCATGTATTATAATTCTAAAACCCCGGTGGATGAGGATCTCGAAGCCACCGGGGTTTAATACATACTCCTGAACATATTTATTTTTTGCGATGATTAACCGTGAAAGAAATACGATGTAGAGCGTTTTTATAGTGCTGATAGCTAATTTATTATGTGATGTATTGCATCTGTTAATTATTTTCTATCTTTGCCGAAATCTGGTGCGCTGTAACAAGCACTTAAAAGGGAATCCGGTGAAAATCCGGGACAGACCCGCTGCTGTAAGCTCCACATCAAAGTTTTTGAAGAGTATATCCACTGTTTTTTAATGGGAAGGATTTCAAAAACGGAGTAAGTCAGAAGACCTGCCAGAAGATAAACGTTTGATGCTTTCGTGGAATAAAGCTTAGGACAACAACGATTCTGTGCAGTAACAGCTGCGCTTTATCTTTGCTACCTTATATCCATTAGCGTCAATATTATTCTCAATGAGCTAATGGTCAGAAAATATACTGCTTCACAGTTTAAAAAAGGCGTTATCACATTATTTGTGGCAGCATCTCAACTTCTATTCTCACAATCGGTAGACACCGTCAGGGTGAAAACCATTCTTCCTGTTCAGATTTACAAAAAAGATTTTAAAGAAATTCTTCCTGCACAGATCCTTTCCGGGGAACAGCTTGAAAGGCTGAACAGTCAGTCGGTGGCTGATGCCCTACGGTATTTTTCAGGAGTTCAGATCAAAGATTATGGCGGGATGGGAGGCCTGAAAACGGTGAATATCCGGAGTATGGGAAGCCAGCATGTGGGTGTTTTCTATGATGGTATCCAGCTGGGAAATATTCAGAACGGAATCGTGGATCTTGGAAAGTTTTCCCTGGATGATCTTGAAGCTATTTCTTTATACAACGGCCAGAAAAGTGAAATTTTTCAGCCTGCAAAGGACTTCGGATCTTCAGGATCTATTTATCTTCAGCCTAAAATACCTGTTTTTAAAGGAGATCAGAAGACCAACTTAACGGTGAAACTGAAATTAGGCTCCATCAGTTTATTTAATCCTTCCTTCCGTGTGGAACAGAAGCTTTCAGACAGAATTTCGGCAAGTTTCAGTTCGGAATTTGTACAGAGTAAGGGATTGTATAAATTTAAATATGAAAAGAAAAACTCTGACGGATCCGTTGCCAATGATACCATTGCGAGAAGATATGATTCCTATATCCGTGCAAAGCGTTTTGAAGGCGCTTTAAACGGTACTATTAACGATGGAAGCTGGAGTGT
This sequence comes from Chryseobacterium sp. OV279, assembly GCF_900128945.1. Taxonomy (GTDB): domain Bacteria; phylum Bacteroidota; class Bacteroidia; order Flavobacteriales; family Weeksellaceae; genus Chryseobacterium. The sequence continues at coordinate 666,777 of NZ_FQUD01000004.1, forward strand.
ACGCGGATTCGGCTATATTTCCGATCGTGGAGTTCCCACAGCCATTGTTAATAATAATTTCACGCCTAAAGGTCAGCAGATGCTGGATGAGAACTATTTTGTTCAGGCCAGTTTCCGTAAAAAATTATTTCCAAAGTTCGAAACGCAGCTTAAAGCTAAATTTGCCTATGACTACACGCGGTTTTTAGATACGGTGAATGTGGCAACAACTGTTCTGCCGATAGATAATTCATATGTTCAGAGAGAACTCTATTTTTCCAATTCCAATATCTATTCTATTAATCAAAACTGGGATGTAAGTGCGAGTTTTGACTTTCAGTATAATAATCTCGATGCCAGTTTAAGGGATTTTTCATATCCTACACGATATACTTCCCTCGTTGCTTTTGCTACGACTTATCAGTGGAAACGTTTTAAATTTTTGGGAAGCCTCCTCGGAACTTTTGTCCATGAAGAGGTGAAAATGAATGCAAAGTCTCCTGATAAAACCGAATGGACCCCTTCTGCTTTCCTTAGTTATCAGCCTTTTGCATCCAAAGAGCTTACCGTAAGGGCTTTCTACAAAAGAGTCTTCAGGATGCCTACTTTCAATGATCTGTATTACACCATGATCGGAAACGTGATGCTGAAACCTGAATACACCAATCAGTATGATGCAGGTTTTACTTACCAAAAGCTCTATGACCATCAATTTTTTAAAGGCATCTACATAAAAGTGGATGGCTATTATAATGAAGTAGAGAACAAAATTATTGCTGTGCCTACTACCAATCTTTTCAGATGGATGATGGTGAATCTGGGTGAAGTGAAAATCATCGGGGCAGACGTGAATGTTCAGGCGGAATTTGAAATCAATAAAGTGAAACTGAAACCTTTGGTAAGCTATACCTATCAGCGTGCCGGAGATTATACCGATAAAACTGACGACTATTACGGCGACCAGATTTCCTATGTGCCTTGGCATGCCTTGACCTTTACCATGATGGCAGATTATAAAGACTGGAGTTTCAATTACAGTTTTATGTACACCGGAGAGCGTTATGATGCCCAGCTGAATAATATCAAAGCCAATTATCTTCAGCCGTGGTACACGCATGATTTATCCGTTCAGAAAAAATTCAACTGGCATTCTCATCAGATTAAAGCCGGTTTTGAGGTCAATAACGTCCTTAATCAATACTATGACGTGGTCAGGAATTATCCGATGCCCGGAAGAAATTTTAAACTTATTGTAAGCTTTACATTATGAAAAAACTAAACTTTTGCCTGCTGGCTTTTACTCTTTTCTTCCTGTTCTCATGTAGAACAGATGACAATATAGTTCCTTCGGAAACAAAAGAGGTCAGTACCGGACAAGATCTGCCTATTAAAGGTTTTTATCTTCTGAACGAAGGAAATATGGGCAGCAACAAATGTACGCTCGATTATTTCGATTATGCAACAGGAACCTACCGTAAGAATATTTATGGAGAGATCAACCCTTCTGTAGTAAAAGAGCTGGGTGATGTGGGAAATCATATCATGATCTACGGAAGCAAAATGTATGTGGTAGTGAATGTTTCCAATAAAATTGAAGTACTGGAAGCGAAAACTGCTAAACGAATCAAAACCATACAGCTGCAGAACTGCCGTTATCTGGCTTTTAAAGGAAATAAAGTCTATGCCAGCAGCTATGCCGGTCCGGTTGAACTGAATCCGAACTCTCCGCCGGGAAAAGTAGTGGAAATTGATACAACATCCCTGAACATCGAAAGACAGGTCGTAGTCGGGTATCAGCCGGAAGAAATAGAAGTGATGGGAGATCAGCTTTTTGTGGCCAATTCCGGGGGATATATGTTCCCGAATTATGATAAAACCGTTTCCGTTATTGATCTGAACAGCTTTACGCAAACCAAGAAAATTGATGTCGCCATTAATCTTCACCGTATTAAAAAGGACAACTATGGAGATCTGTATGTGAGTTCAAGAGGAGATTATTACAATATTCCATCCAGTCTTTTCCTTGTGGATGCTGCTACAGGAACCGTGAAAAAAGACTTTCATGTTGCCGTAAGCGGAATGACGATCGTGAATGACAAGCTGTACTATTATGGTAATGAATTTAATTACAATACCCATGCTTACGTCAAGACCTTTGGAATCATTGATGTAAAGACAGAACAGGTTATTTCCAACAAAATTATCGACCAGCAATATGTGGATGAGATCAAAGCACCTTACGGAATTGCTGTCAATCCTTATACAGAAGACATCTATCTAACGGATGCGAAAAACTATGTGACCACAGGATATGTGTACTGTTTCGACAAGACAGGGAAATTCAAGTGGAAAACTGAAGGCGGGAATATCCCAGCTCACTTTGCTTTTTTATATAAATAATCAGATCAGAAAAAATGGAAAGAAAAACGAAACATATTTTAAAAACGATATTGCTCTCTTTGGTTCTGTTGGGAACTGTTGCCTGTAAAAGTGACAGCGAAGAAGTGGTAGAGGAAGTGACTTTTCCTGCGGAAGTACTTAAGGAATCCTATACGATTGACAGGCTTAAGCTTTTGAATATTGATCCTAAAATTGAGGGTAAACTGACATGGAGCATTAATGATGCTGTGATTTCTGATCAGCTACAGCTGGATTTTGTAAGTCCAACCGTGCAAAACTATCCTTTGACATTAAAAGTCGAAATAAAAGGAGCGGTGAAGATTTATAAGTCAACGATCATTGTGAATAAAGAACTTACACCTTACAGCAAATATATTTTGGATGTCTTTGAATTTCGTCCGGCTGTAGGCCAGTTTACGAATGAAATTCCGGAATACGCCAACGGGTATACGGAGACCGATATGATTAGAAAAGCAAAAGAATCATTGGTAGGTGGCAATTCTACGATGATCACGCTTGGAGGCTTCGGTGGTTATGTTGCTTTCGGTTTCGATCATACGATTCCCAATCTTGACGGAAGAGATTTCAAAATTCTAGGAAATGCATTCTGGGGAAATGATGCCAATGCCACCAGATCAGGATCCTGCGAACCTGGTATCATCATGGTTGGCTACGATAAAAATAAAAACGGTAAACCGGACGAGGACGAATGGTACGAGATTGCCGGCAGTGAATATTTTAAAAATTCAACAACAAAAAATTACAGCATAACCTACTTCAAACCCAACGAAAGTAAGCCCCCCGTTCCCGGAAGTGAGTTTTGGCAAGCTGATGTGGAGTACATCAAGTGGCAGGACAATATTGGGAATTCTGGATTTAAAACTAAAAATGCCTTCCATGCACAAAGCTATTATCCTTTATGGCTCTCCAGCGCTTCTTATAGCCTGACGGGAACCAGACTTAAGGATAATTTTCATGACCAGAGCGGAACGGGGACTTATTGGGTGGGAACATCGTATGATTACGGTTATGCAGACAATGCCCCGAACAATGATGAAGCGTCCAATATAGATATTTCATGGGCCGTAGATAAGAACGGAAAGTATGTAAAACTTCCGGGCATCGATTTTATTAAGGTGTATACGGGAATCAATCAGGAAGCCGGCTGGCTTGGAGAAGTTTCTACAGAAGTGGCAGGAGCTTATGATTTACATCTCAATTAATACGACAGACAACAAAATTTAATACATATAATTCGAAAAATGAAAAAGTTTTACCTTTTTATCGTACTGTTTCTGTTTGCGTTCTTTGCGAATGCACAGATCAAAGTACAGGGCGTACCCAGAAATGATATTCAGGGCACCGGCAGCAATCAGCTGAATACAACAGTAACGACCACCATCAATTTTTCTGATATCCAGTATTGGGTGGGAAGCGGTACCAACGAAGCGGCTTTCGTGGTACAGTGGAATGACAGCAAAAATCCTGATGCTTTGGTATGGGGTTTCAGATGGAACGGAACTGCGACCGGAGAAGATATGCTGAAGGCAATTGCAAAGGCAGATCACAGGTTTTTCACCTTGCTTTATCCGGGAACACAGTTTGGAACAGCAATCGGAGGAATGGGCTTTGACCTGAACGGACAGAACAGCAATGCGCTTTACAAAAACGGAAATGTAACCTATCCTTATTATCCTGTCAACGGGATTGTCAATACGGCGGCTTATGATTTTGATGATTATACCGCAGCAGATGCTTCGGATCATTGGGGATCAGGATGGTACAACAGCTACTGGTCCTATTGGGTAAAAGATCCTACAGATCCTGATTTCGGATATTCAGGAGTAGGTGCTACATCCCGTGTGCTTCAGAATGGTTCCTATGATGTATGGAATTTTAATGCAGGAATGGAGAGTTTCCCTATTTCTTCGACATTAACGCCGGTTTCTGCTTACGTTACAGCAACCAATTTTACGAATGGTTATTTCATGGTGAACGAAGAATGGTTCGGACACACCAACGGTTCTGTTAACTTCATAGATAATAACGGACAGATCAATTACCGTGTTTACAGTAATGCCAATAACAACCAGGCTTTTGGTGCTACCACTCAGTTTGGAACGATCTACGGAGATAAATTCTATTTTATTTCAAAGCAGGCTGCAGACGGAGGCGATACTCAGTATACTCCAGGAGGAAGACTTGTGGTAGCCAACGCGCAGACAATGCAGAAAATTGCAGGATTTAACAACATCGGTGGTGGTGACGGAAGGTCATTCGTTGGGGTGAATGAAAATAAAGGATACATCGGAGCTTCGAACGGTATTTTTGTTTTCGATATCGCGAATATGCAGGTTGGAAGCCTGATCACCGGAACAGGCGGTGGCGGTCAGTATGCCGGCCAGATCGGAAATATGGTCCGTTCTTCTAAATATGTATTTGCAGTAAAACAATCTGCTGGAATTTTAGTGATTGATCCTGCAACTGATACCCTGGTGAGTACAATTCCTGGAGCTTTCCATTCAATTGTTCAGGCCAAAGACGGAAGCATCTGGGCCATTCAGGATCAGAAAGTGGTGAACATTAATACAACGACTTTTGCAACGACTCCATATAATATCCCTACGACTAAATATTTAGGATCATGGGGAGCATGGAATGCAGGAAGCTTTACAGCGAGCAGCAAGCAGAATGTTTTATACTGGAATAACTCAGTCAACAGTTTTGTATCAGGAGCACAAATTGTAAAATTTGACGTAACGACAAAAGCATTTAACGAAAGCTTTGCTACCATTCCAGGTCAGACAGGTACTTACAAGCAGATTCCTTACGGTGCGGCACTTCGCGTGAATCCTATAACGGATGAATTAATCTTAAATACAACAGAAAGCGGTTACGGTGCCCACTACCAGAAAAACTGGATCCATACTTATGATGCAACCGGAACCCTTACCAATACAAAAACGCTTAACGATTATTATTGGTTCCCTGCTGTAACCGTATTCCCGGATAATACACTTCCTACAGTAAGCAATACGTTCCCTTCACAGGTTAGTGTAAACAGCGCCTCTGTGATTGATCTGAAAACAATTGTTTCCGATGAGGATAACCTTTCATCAGCTATTGTAAAATCAATTAAATCCAATTCAAATCCGGCAGCTGTTTCTGCCGTGATCAACGGAAATGACGAACTTGTTCTTACGCCAATTGCTTCAGGAACTGCTGATATTAAAATTACGTTTAACTCAAACGGAAAAGTGGTGGAGAAAACCCTTACCGTAAACAGTACAGCTTCTGTTTTAGCAACAGCTGAAGTGAAGAAAATTGAATTCAGTATCTATCCAAATCCGGTGACCGATATTCTTACCATTAAAACTCAAGAGAAAATCCTAAACGTTTCCGTTTATGATGCTTCCGGAAAAGTGGTGAATACGCAGTTTAACAATGGCCAGATCAATGTAAGCATGCTTCCGAACGGAGTATATATTCTGAAGGTTGTAACTGATAAAGCAGTTTACCAACAGAAATTAATCAAAAAATAGTTTTCACAGTCTATTTTATTTCAATGAATCGGCGGCCCGCGGGGCCGCCGATTTTTTTGCCTCTTAAATGGCAAAAAAACTCCGGCAGGCTGAAAGCCTGCCGGAGTTTTAATATGTCCTTTTACTTAGTTCGTAATTCTGATCTTACGCGTGTAAGTCTTTTTATCTTTTGCTTCCACGGTCAGGATATAAATACCTTCAGGCTGTGGAGTAGACAGTTCGAAAGTATTTGATTTCAGGGTAGAACGGTGTACTTCTTTTCCTGAAGTATTTCTTAGAGAAACTTCAGCCCCTTCTAACGGAACGGTACCACCCAAAGTAATCTGTCCGGCTTTGCTGTAAGCCATGATCGTAGCAAGTGGATCCTGGTAAGCGTAATACACTCTGAATCCACCACCCAGACTTAACACACCACCACTCAGTCTTATTTTAACGGCGTTGTATGAGCTGGCAGGAGTAAGTTCAATCGTTGCTCTGTTAGGAGTGTCTGCTAGTTTCAGTAAACTTGCGGTGATCATTTGACTGTCATTATTAGACGTCGTTCCGCTGATCGTTTCTATATACACACCGCTTAACAGCTGAACGGTCAGAGGAATGTTATTGGTTCCGATACCGATTACCAGTTTAGTGTTGATTCTCACGTCAGGGAATCTCAGGGTTTGTTCAACGCCTCCCAATAGAACGGTACCCATTACCATGGTAGAATAGTTGTCTTCATTGTCACCCACGGCATTCAGAGGGTTCTGTACGGCACATCCCAGACATACTCCGTATACATTGGAGTACTGGTCATTGGCGTAGATCCTGCTTTGTGCCTGTGTATTGCTCGATTGGAATAAAAATGCTAAAAACAATGCGGCCTGGAAAAGGCGGCTCTTGGAAAGTAGAATAGATTTCATACTATAGAGATTTAAGGTTAATGTTTTAACCAAATTTAAGCATAAAAGTATATGTATACAATATTATCTCTATAAAATGTGAAATATATAATAATTCCTTAATGTTGAAGATGTTGATTATCAGAAAATAATTTGATCTGAAATCTGTACATATGTTTTTACATCTTCATTTCCAGCCTATTTTTTTCGTCCTTTAATATTAGGAAGGAAAGCGGTGATAATCCCGATCAGAGGTAAAAATGCACAGATTCTGAATACATATTCGATTCCCGTATCATCAGCTACAGCTCCTAAGACAGCAGAACCAATTCCTCCCATCCCAAACATAAACCCAAAAAATAATCCGGCCACCAATCCGATTTTATTAGGCATAAGATCGGTAGCGTAAACCAATATCGCAGAGAATGCGGATGCGATAATTAATCCTATTAAAACTGCAAATACAATGGTCCATCCCAAAGGTAGATAGGGAAGACAAAGTGTGAAAGGGGCCGCTCCTAAGATAGAAGCCCAAATAATTTTTTTTCTTCCATATTTATCTCCTAGTTTTCCTCCCAGAATAGTTCCTATTGCTACTGCGGCAAGAAACATGAATAAATACAACTGGGAATCCTGCACCGAAATATGAAACTTATCAATCAGAAAGAATGTAAAATAATTGGTCATGGATGCCAGATAGATGTATTTGGAAAATACCAAAGCCAATAGAATGGTAATAGAAAAAATTACCTTTTTGCGGGAAAGATGTAAGTCAATAATGTTATCCGGATGTTTCGCTGATTTCTTAAGCGAAAGTCTTTCTGCATACCAGTTTCCGATTCTCCATAAGACAATAATTCCTATAAAAGCAGCAATCGCAAACAGTGCAACATAACCCTGTCCTAAAGGAAGTATAATTAATGCAACCAGTAAAGGCCCGATTGCACTTCCCGAATTTCCACCCACCTGAAAAATCGATTGAGCCAATCCTTTTTGACCGCCGGATGCGAGTTGAGCAACCCTCGAAGCTTCAGGATGGAAAATAGAAGATCCCATCCCAATCAGTCCAACGGCAATCAGAATCACATAATATTGATGAGCGGCTGCCAGAAGTAATAAACCTGCCATTGACAGGCCCATTCCTATGGCCAGAGATCTAGGGTTCGGTTTTTTATCGGTATAAATTCCGACAAACGGCTGTAAAATAGATGCCGTAAGCTGAAACACAAGGGTAATGATCCCGATCTGTGCAAAGGATAAACTGAATTCACCTTTCAGAATAGGATATAATGAAGGAATCGTAGATTGGATCAGATCATTCAGTAAATGTGAAAAACTGATCATAAATAAAATAGGATAAACAATTTTAGTGGTATCAATGGTTTGTGTCTGTACCTTTTCCATAATGTAGTCTTTTATTCATCAGGTCATCTGATGAATTTGATTATAATTTTAATAATTAGTATACTTTTTCGACAATAAGCTGAGCAATACGGGCAGCCGTGTCGGAATCCTTATTTTCAATAGCATTATAAAGATCAGTATGTATTTTTTGAGAAAGTTTGAAAGAGTCTGTATTGTTATTGTGACTGGCTTCAAAAGTTCTGAGAATATGCTTACTGGCAATTCGGTAGATTTCTTTCAAAAGAGTATTGCCACAGGCTTCGGCAATAGATATGTGAAAATTAATGTCTGCCTGGTAACACTCCAGTGCCTGGTTGTCTTTTGCAAACCGATCTCTGAGGTCCAGGTGCATTTTAATCGCCTCCAGCTCCTTTTCACTTCGGTTAACCGCTGCTTTCGCCGCAATCTTTGAATCTAAAAGAGCACGAACTTCATATACTTCGTTGAATTCCGCATTGTTGATCTGGTCTTCCAGTGATTCCTGGATATTCTTAGAAGTCACAAAGGTACCCACACCTTGCTGTACACTCAGAACTCCTTTTATCGATAAAATTTTTATAGCCTCACGAATGCTGGACCGGCCGACACCATATATTTTCATCAGTTCCGGTTCAATCGGAAGTTTATCACCAACAGCATATTCTTCATTGGTAATCCCCTGAATTAATCTTTCTGCGACTTCCTGAGCTAATGATTTTCTTTGAATTTGCATATACATCTTATCATCTGACGAATACAAAGGTATGACTTTTTTAGAATATTTGACTATAAATTTTAAAAGGATGTATTGATCTTGAAAAAAGGATAAGATGGATGAGTAGTTCAGCAAACCATGTCAAGGTTTTAAACCTTGACATGGTTAAACACTGGAAATAACCTCAGTAAATAAGGATGATAAAACTATTTTATTTTTTTAAATTCAATATTAGAAAGATTAGATCCCGACAACATAAATTGGGTGGCTTCATTATTTTGATTATAATTAAAATCAATTTGCCCGAAATAATCCGTTGTAGAGTAGAAGCTGATAGGAGTTAATGGATGGAGTTCGATATCACCATTCAAAGGATGTTTGGCTATTAACTTATTATTTTCAACGACTAGTTGATAGGTTGTATTAAATTCTTCATTTCTGTAAAAACCAATTAATTTGTTTAAAACCAATTTATCAACTTTAGGAGGATTCAACGTTATCTTTTCTGCAGTATAGGTAAAGTCGGCAATTCTAAGGGTAACGGATCCACTATGAAACGTTAAACTTGCTGTAGGAATAGATGTAATCTTAAATTTATTGTCCCCAATGATCTGAAGCGGTTCCTTACCTTTTTGATTATAGGTTCCCACAGAAAGATCTTTCCCTTCCGTTGATATTTCAAGAAAATTTCCCGGACTAAATTCATACACGCCTTCAAATTTTTTAAGCTCAGCTGGAGTATAAGTTGTTTTTTGCGGTAACGGAGAAATTGTCTCTTGATCTTTGAGAAAGAAATCCACCAACTGATAAACAATCTGCAAACCTTCAAATCCCTGCTTGTTGCCTAACATAACAATAGAAAACTGTTGTGAAGGAACATGTAGGATATAGGCACGATAGCCGACTGTACCGCCACCGTGAAATACAATGTCTAAACCTTTATACTTTTCCGTTTGCAGACCCAACCCATATTCTATGGTTTTGCCCGTACTGAGCACGGTACTCTTTTGCATAGTATGATAGAGCTGGCGGCTTCCCTGCACCGGATTTTGAAAATTGATGGCCCATTGACACAGATCATTCAGTGTTGTATAGATATTGGATGAGCCATCCACCATTTGTGCGATAGGAAACTTTAAAAAAGTTTTACCCTTTGGCCGATAGGATTCTGCTGCATTAGGAATGATTTTATCGGGATCATCTAATGCGATGGTGTTTTTCATGTGCAAAGGATTAAAAATATATTCCTTTGCGATTTCGTTAAAATCCTTTTGATAAATTCTGTGAAGAATTTCAGCGAGGAGCGTGAAACCGGTATTGTTATATTGATATTTTTCTCCGGGAGTGAAGTTGATGCTTTTAATGCCCAGAAGAGTTTGTACTCCTTCCTCATTGGTTACTTTAAATTCATCGCCAAAACCCTGTAGTTTTTTTATTTCAGAAAAATTGGGTAATCCGTGGGTATGGTTGGCTAACTGACGGATCGTAATTTTAAAGGGCAGATGCTTCAGTTCCGGCAAGTAGATTCTGATATCATCATCTAAGGATAGCTTTCCTTCCTTTTCAGCTAAAAGGGCAATAAATGCGGTAAACTGTTTGGAAACGGAGGCTATATTAAACGCCGTGGAATCTGTGACCGGAGTTTTATTTTCCAGATTAGCCAGTCCGTAGGTTTTCTTATAGATTGCTTTTCCATCTTTTATGATGGCAATGGCCATTCCCGGCTCATTTTCCTGTTGATAGATATTCAGCAGAGAGTCTGTTCTTCTGATCGGATCAGTTGGTCTGGATTGGGCGGAGCATGGTCCGGAACTCAATAAAGTAAAAAAGAACAATGCCCATTGGATTGATAGCTTCATTTGATTTAATTTTTAAATGATGAAGCAAATCTGAAAATTTACAGTAAGAAAAACATCCGACTATCGGAAACCGGACTGATTTTAAAACATAAAAATAGTCCGACTTAAAATCGGACACTATTAAATGATTGATTTTCTGTAGTCTGTAGGGGTTAAGTTGGTTTCCTTTTTAAACGCCGTATAAAATGAAGATTTTGAGTTGAAACCCACTTCGTACAATACTTCCAGTACGGTTAACTGCGATTGTTCCTTGAGAAGAGTTTTGGCATCGTTAATTCTGAACTCATTGATAAAGTCGAAGAAATGTTTTCCGGTATGCTGATTGATCAGCAGGGATAATTGCTTTTCGGGTAAGCTAATCAGTTCAGCCAGTTTCTGCAAGGTCAGTTTATCATCCAAATAGGGCTTTTCAATTTCCATGAATTGGAGAAGACTTTTCAATTGCTCCGGTTGTTCTTTTATTTCATGGTCTGATTGTACAGGAATCAGATCTTTATTGATTCCCGCAAACAGATTAGGCCGGTATAAAGCATTCAGCACAAACCAGGTGATCACAGATAAGACAAACACAGAGGTAAAGGTGAATAAGTAATTATAGATAGGACTATCTTTCTCAACAAAACCCCGGATAAGAACAAAGATATTTCCTATCAGAAAAAGGACAGTGGTTTGCATCAGCCATTTATAGGTAAGATGATGATTGCTGGAATAATTTTCCAGATATAATTTTCTGAAGTTTTTCAACAAGACAAATACAGCAATGATGTAAAAGTAATACTGAATGATAGAGATCACATCAAATACTTTGTAACCCTGTTCGGAAATTCCTGTAACGCTGAAGAAGCAAAAAACGAATAAAAATGGCAGTCCGTGCAAAAGATGCTTTTTCTGAAGTTTGAAATTATAATAACAGGCGGAATTGACATATAAATAATACAAAGGCATCTGCAGAAGAACGCTGGCCAATTTTCCTCCTTTGATTACTTTAGAGTCGGGTGGTGATAGGAACAGACCGGAAAAATCGATCACAGATACCAGGAGAAAAACAGCAAATAAATAATCAGGCAATTTTCTTTCAGATTTTGCAGTCATCAGAAAAACACTTAACAGTAAAAACAGAAAAACAATAATCTTACCTAAATCGTTAATGAATGCCATGTTTTTATTTTGAATATTACAAAACTACAAATTATAGTTTCTCTTCTGGGAATTAATATGGAGATGAAGCAGGCAATTACAAAACTTTTGGAGTAAAATAAATACAATCAAACTTATAATAGTCTTTTTAAAATTGACCTTAATTTTCTTAACCTCAATAAACTTTAGTTTGTTTCTTAATTTAAACATTAAGGATTTAAGCAGTATGCTTATTGTTATGAATGAAGAAATCAATAAATTGATTTTTTTTTAAGTTCTTTAAGCACGCTATCTTTTAAGATCTTAATGTCTTAATGTTAAAAAGCTTGCTCCCCAGGTTTTGAAATTGATCCGATATTACCTGAAAAGCTTATCCAAGTGACTCATTAACATTAAACCACAAAAAAACTCTGATAAAAATACCAGAGTTTTTTGTTGTTAAGTAGCCCGTAGGGGAGTCGAACCCCTCTTACCAGAATGAAAATCTGAGGTCCTAACCGATAGACGAACGGGCCATCTACCAAACTGTAAATAAAATACCTACAGGGTTAGTTTTTTGTTTTTATAAGTTTCAACTCTTAGTTTAACCACCCGGTTAGTAGTGATTAAGTTTTGTAGCCCGTAGGGGAATCGAACCCCTCTTACCAGAATGAAAATCTGAGGTCCTAACCGATAGACGAACGGGCCAACTATACTATTACGCTAATTTATTAACGTGCTTTGTCAATTTGCTCTTCAAGTTAGCAGCTTTGTTCTTGTGGATGATATTTTTCTTAGCTAATCTATCCAATAAAGCGATAACTTTTGGAAGTTGCTCAGTAGCTGAAGCTTTATCTTCCTCATTTCTCAAAACTTTGATTGCTGTTCTAGCAGTTTTGTGGTAGTATCTGTTACGAACTTTTCTAACTTCGTTTTGTCTAATTCTCTTTAGTGCTGATTTATGATTTGCCATATCGTTCAAATGTGAGTGCAAAACTATAAACTTTTTTTTAATCTGCCAAATTTATTTTTAAAATTTTTCAATTTTCTTCTGACAGGTATTTTCTGAGTTTATCTATTGCTTGTTCTATTTTTAAATTCTCTTGTTCTCGTTCTATTTTCTTGATTGTGCTACTTAACATAATCATTGCGTTGTTCCATTCTCCAGTCGTGTTGGTGAAGGTAAGTCCATCAATTGTTACTTCAAAGGCGACCCTTTCTCCAGTCCGGTAAAGTCTGAAACTTATTTTATCATCCCTGCCTGTAATCCCGTCTTCATTGATTTGTAAATCGTAACTTTTTGGGTTAGAGTGGATTTTCTTAAAAAGAAGTTTAGCTTCTTGTATTTTTAAATCCGGCATGATATCAAATTTGGTAGCCTATAGGAGAATCGAACTCCTGTTGCAAGGATGAAAACCTTGAGTCCTAACCACTAGACGAATAGGCCAAATTTTGAGGTTGCAAAAGTAATGATTAACTTTTTAACTTCAAAATTATTTTTCAAATTATTTAAAAACTTTTTGAATAATCGTATTCTTGATTCCCTTGGTTTCAAGGTCTTTTTGGAGCTTTACAGCATCCTCCAAAGTGAATACTTTTCCATACGTATAATAGAAAACGCCGTTCTCTTTATTACGTTCTACATCCTTCAGTGTCTGTAAGATAAATGAGTTTCCGTTTAGCTTTTCGCCCGTATAAACCTCAATGGTATAGTAGCCGGAAAGCAGTTTTTGATTAGGCATAAATCCTACTGCATACGCATTTCTAAACCCTGCATCTTTTGCTGTTTTTAAATTGATGTCTTTTACGGAAGCCATGTTCGTAACCCCATAATAATATTTGTACTGGCCATTATCTTTGAGAGGGAGAATGTAATTCAGACCTTTTAAGGCAGGATCTCCATCATTGTATTTTACAGGTGAACTCAGCAGTAAAATTCTGAAATCATTTTTAAGAGGAGACTCTGCAGGCTTCTCAGGCTCAGGTTTTTTTACAGCCATGGATGATCCTCCTGTTTTTCGGTCAATCGCTTTCTTATAATCGATGATGGCGTTGTAGATACTTTCTGAGATTTCGTTCTGACCCTTTTCGGAGGCCAAATAATGACTTTCTTCAGGATGGTTGATGAATCCGGTCTCTATCAGTACAGAAGGCATGGCATTCATACGGAGAACGTGAAGGTTTTTCTGGAAAACACCTCTTGAAAATCTTTTATCCTTGTTCACGAAATTATCTTCCACCAATCCGCCAAGCAGTAAACTGGACTCCAGATATTTATTCTGCTGCAGTTTCAGAGCGATAAGAGACTCCGGAGAGCTTGGGTTATAAGAACCGAAGGTCTGTCTGTCTTTTTCATCCAGAAAGATCACGTCATTCTCTCTTTTGGCTACTTCCAGGTTTTCGTCGTTTTGATTCGGTCCCTGTACATAGGTTTCAGTTCCGTATGCGGTAGGTCTCTGCGAAGAGTTACAGTGAATGGACACAAAAAGATCGGCCTTACTTCTGTTCGCCAGGTTGGTTCTGTCCGAAAGAGAAGGATATTCGTCAAATTTACGGGTGTATATTACTTTGAAATCTCTGTTTTTCTCCAACATTGCCCCTACTTTTAGAGTAACGGCTAGCGTAACGTCTTTTTCTGCAACCCTTCCAATGTCTGCATAAGATCGGTTCGCTCCATGGTCACTTCCCCCATGACCAGCATCTAAAACGATCGTAAACTTCTTTTGCGAAAATATTAAAGTGCTCGAAAAAATAAGGAGAAATGATAAAATTATTTTAAAATTTTGGTTGTGCATCTTACAGTTTTAAAAATTATATTAATTTTGAGCCTTAATTATATAGAACAAAATTGGCCAAAACCGTCCTCAAAAATATATTACAAATTTTAATTATCCTAATTTTTAACAATTTTTTAGCACAGAAAACACCTGAAAAATTGCCTAAAAATGTGGTTAATGATACTATTTCCAAAAAGGATACCATTGTTGTAAAAAAGGAATCTTTAGATGATATTCTCCGCACAAAAGCGGATGATCAGCGAAGAGATGTCCCTAAGAAAATGACATTCCTCAACAAAAATGCCCAGGTAAAATACCAGGATATGCAGATTGATGCGGATTATATTTCTATCGACGACAATAAAAGTCTCATCTATGCCCGTGGAAAACAGGATTCTCTGGGGAAGATTATTGAACCCGTAATTACCACTCAGGCAGGGAAAAAATACGAAACCAACGAATTCAGCTACAATACCAAAACGAAGCAGGCTATTGCATTTAATGCGAGAACCGAAGAAAACGAAGGGGTCATCACCGCACAGAAAACCAAAAAGTATAACGATTCTGTCTTCGCGATGAGGAACGCAGATTATACGACCGATGAGTATTATATCAAGAAAAAAGATACGGCATCGGATTATTTCATGCGTGCCTCCAATATCAAGCTGATCAAGACTAAAAATAAATCACAGATCGTCACCGGACCTATCCAGATGTATATCGAAAAGGTTCCGACTCCTTTGATTTTGCCGTTTGCGATCCTTCCGTTTTCAGACAAGAGGGCTGCTGGTATCCTGATCCCGAGTTTCGGGGAAAGGGAGGATGTCGGGTTTTTCCTCAACGGGCTGGGGTATTATCAGCCGATAGGAGAACATTTTGACCTTAAGGTACTAGCCGATATTTATACCAAAGGAAGCTGGAATATACGGCCGCAGATGAATTATCTGAAAAAATACAGGTATTCAGGGACATTTACAGCAGACGTAGGAACCATGGTACGTGGAATCAAAGGACTTGATGATTATACCAAAAACAGTACGTACAGAATTGCTTGGACGCATACTCAGGATTCAAAATCCAATCCTTTCCTGACTTTCAGTGCTTCAGTAGATATCGTAAGTACGAAGTTTTACAATAATAACCTGAACAATAATTATATTTTCAACCAGAATGTCCTGAACACCCAGCAGAATTCAGCGGTAACGATAACTAAAAGGTTTTTGAAACTGCCGATTACGATTACAGGATCTGCATCATACGCTCAAAACTTTGCCACCGGACTGGCAGATCTTCGTCTTCCTCAGATGAACGTAGCGATCAATCAGTTTTATCTGTTTAAATCTAAAACAGGGGTAAGACAGGGACTTCTTGAGAACATTACCGTGAATACAGGTTTCAACCTGACCAACTTTGCAAGCACCCAGGAAAACGAACTTTTTACAAAGGCGATGTGGGATAAAATGCAGACAGGACTTAAAAATAATATTGCCTTAGGAACCAATACAACGGTAGCGAAATATTTCACATTCAGTTTAAGTGCTAATATAGACAACGCGTTAACGACCAAAACCCTTAAAAGATACTACGATCCTATAAAAACAGTTGATGTAGACGAAGTTCAGAAAAATATTTCAGGATATTCTACCTTCTCTACTTCTGCCAGTCTTCAGACGACTCTTTATGGAATGCTGAAATTCAAAAAAGGAGCTGCCATAGAAGCGGTAAGACACATGATGACACCGAGTCTTAGCTTTACTTATTCACCGGACTTCTCAAGCCCCGGTTTCGGATATTATAAAAGCTATTATAATGCGGAAGGTGCTTTGACCCCTTATTCTATTTTTGATAAAGGAATTGTAGGAAGCCCGTCAAGTGGAGTAGTGGGAGCTTTAGGTTTCAATATCGGGAACAATATTGAAATGAAGGTGAAATCTAAGAGTGATTCTACAGGAGTGAAGAAAATTAAGATCTTCGAATCTCTTAGCTTATCAGGGAATTATAACTTTGCCGCAAAAGATCACCCGTGGTCTGTATTCAGTATTAACGGACAGTCTTCTTTCTTTAATAATAAGTTAAACGTAAACACCAGTCTTTCACTGGATCCTTATAGAATTGATTTTGCTCCGGGTGCTACCCAGGGAATAAGAACGGAAGAGTTCGGTCACTTCAGTGTACAGGGATTCAACGTACAGCTTTCTTATCCTTTGAGCAGCGAGATTTTCGGGGAGAAAACAGATTATGCTAAAAAGTATCCTGCAAAAGGGGAAGTGAGGAATGAAAATTATTATTTTGATGATGATAATTATGCCCATTTCGATCAGGCCTGGACTTTGAATATCAATGCAAACTATGCCTATTCAAAGGGAACTTCCTTACTTGGAACCAAAATTGCTTCTGTAGGTCTGGATGGTAGTATTAAGCTTACGCCTTACTGGAATATCAACGGAAGTACGCATTTTGACTTGGTGACGAAAGATCTGGCGTATACCAGAATAGGATTCTCAAGAGACCAGCGAAGTTTTACGATCAACTTTAACTGGGTGCCTTTCGGACAGTATAAAGTATATGACTTCTTTATCGGTATCAAAGCCAATATCTTAAGTGATGCACTGAAGTACAAAGACAGAAGTTTTACACAGCCTAACGCACCTTTCTAATATCAGATTGACTATTGTAAATATAAATTTTATATTTGCAACCAAAATAAATTCAATGAAATCACAGTTAACGGAATCTGTTAACAAACGAATACCGTAAATAGTGATGGCATATGACTTTTGAAAAAATAAATACCCATATATGAAACAAATAATCAACACAGTTAATGCACCTGCAGCAATCGGGCCTTATTCACAAGCTAATATGGCCAACGGAATTTTATATATTTCCGGACAGATTCCTGTAGATCCTGCAACTGGTAAATTGGTAGAGGGAATTGAGAAGGAAACACATCAGGTAATGAAAAACCTTGAGGCGATCCTTACTGAAGCAGGAATGACCTTTAAAAACGTAGTAAAAGCCACCATCTTCCTTAAGAGCATGGATGATTTTGCTGTAATGAATGATATTTATGCTTCATATCTTGATGCAGACAGCTACCCGGCGCGTGAAACAGTACAGGTTTCTTGTCTGCCTAAGAATGTGGATATTGAAATTTCTATGATTGCACATCAGGATTAATGAATTTTATTAGAAATACAGTTGCGGTTCTGGTAGGCCTTGGTATAGCGGGGCTTATTATCACTCTTGGTATAAGGGTTTTTCCGCAATGGATCACTTTCGAAGCTTTTGCCCCTTTTGAGCACTGGCAGAGATTTCTTTTCAGCATGAAAAACGATAATGCATTTTTCGGATTCCTGCTGTTTATTTCCGGCCTGGGATCTACGATTGGAGGAGTGGCTACTGCTCTTATTGTGAAATATGCTAAGGTAGCTTATGCGATTCTTATCGGTTTCATTATGCTTTTCATTGCCATGCTGGATGTTATTATATTTCCATACCATCCTACGTTTTATAAGATTTCTATTTTCCTCACGTTTTTCCCGTTCTCGTGGATAGGAGGAAAGATTGTAGAAGTCATTTATGAGCGGAACAAAAAGAAAAGGATTGCTGAGAAAATGAACAAAACCAAATAAAAAAAACGCTGCAAAATCTGCAGCGTTTTTTGTTGATGTGAAAAGACCGTTGTCTTTATGTATTAAGGCATTTTGAACCCTTTGGTATAGATTCTTCCGTAGTCATCTACAAACTTCACCTGTACATTCCCCTGGTATTTATCCAGTACCTTTTCTACATCTTTCTGTGAATTTACCGGCTTGCCATTGATCTCGATGATGATATAGTTATCTACAATTCCGATCTTAGCCATTTCGCTTCCTTCGCTTACGTTTTTAGCAACTACACCGCTGTTCAGTCCGTATTCTGTTTTGAATTTTTCAGTAAGCGGATCGAAGTCTGCACCTATTTTTTCAGTGACACTCAGATCAGCTTTTGTTCTGGTCGTAGTTCCTCCTTTCTGGTCTTTAAGCGTTACCGTAGTTGTACTTTCTTTACCGTTTCTTGAGTAAGTTACCTGAACTTTATCTCCCGGACGTTTGCTTCCGATAGACATGGAAAGATCCGCGAAATCTGTAATATCATACGTATCAATTTTAGTGATGATATCTCCTTTTTTCAATCCTGCATCTTCAGCACCACTGTTATCTCCAAATCCTGTCACATAAACTCCTGAACCTACTTTAAGAGTAGTTTTAAACTGCTTGTTGTAAGCCGTTACTTGCTGGTCACTGGAAAGGTCTAACGATGAAACGCCTAAGAATCCTCTCTGTACAATTCCGAATTTCTTAATATCCTCAACAATTTTTCTTGCTAAGTTAGCCGGAACTGCAAATCCGTATCCCTGATAGTAACCTGTAGTAGACTGAATCGCAGAGTTGATCCCGATAAGGTCACCATTAACGTTTACCAGCGCTCCTCCTGAGTTACCCGGGTTAATCGCGGCATCGGTCTGGATAAAGCTTTCAATTGGGTTTGTAGCCTTTCCCTGACCTCCTAAGATCCCGATTCCTCTTCCTTTAGCAGAAACAATACCTGCTGTTACTGTAGAGTTCAATCCCAGTGGATTTCCTACGGCAAGCACCCATTGTCCCACTTCAATATTGTCTGAATTGGCAAAATTTAAATAAGGAAGTCCTTTTTCTTCGATCTTAAGTAAAGAAATATCTGTATTCGGGTCAGTGCCAACAAGCGTTGCGATATAAGACTTTTTGTTGCTCAAAACAACTTCCAGTTTATTCGCTCCTGCCACCACGTGGTTGTTCGAAATGATATATCCGTCTGGTGAAATGATCACCCCGGATCCCATTCCTGATGGCATATTGTCAGGTGCCTGCTGCTTCTGTCTCTGCTGTCCTCTTCCTCCGAAAGGATCTCCGAAGAAGAAATCAAACAAATCTTGTTCTGAAGCCCTGCTCGTAGATCTGCTTTGGTAATTTTTAATAGTAACCACGGCCGGAACGGTCGTTTTTGATGCTTTTACAAAATCGTCACCCACAGTTGCTGTATTCATCCCTACGAATGATGCGTTAGGGGCCGCAGCGGTGAAGTAAGACTGGTCAGCATTATTGTTATGCTTACCGAAATATTGTAATGTCCCAACGGTAGTAGCTCCTGAGACAACGCCCACTACTGCAAATGGTAATAGTTTTTTTAAAGTACTCTTCATTGTATATCTTTCTTTTTTATTTATTGATTTTTTGTTTTATCGTAAACAAATTTAATGTTAAATAAGTAAGCAATTAGCATGCTATGTTTCAATTTTAACTAAAATTTAACGGCTATTATATCATTTTATGCATTATGTCATAATTTGATCCCGTGTATTAACAAAACTTAAAAAAATATTAAAGGAAAAATGTGACATTTTGTAAACTTCAGAACAGTAAAAATGTCATGATTAAGATACGATAATTTATCTGAAAGTCCTTCATTCATCATGATCTGGCGACTCATTGCTTTGTACCTATTATCTATGACTGATGTCATAGCGGGATGATTCAATTGAAAAATCATTATATTTGCAAAAATATTTTTCTCACTTAAAACGTTTATAGCATGCAACTGTATAACACCTTAAGCGCAGAAGAAAGAGCTCAACTTATTGATGAAGCTGGTAAGGAACGTCTTACATTGTCTTTCTATGCGTATGCCAAAATTGAAGATCCCAAAAAATTTCGCGACGAATTATTTATAGCCTGGAACGCCCTTGATGCCCTTGGCCGTATTTACGTGGCCCATGAAGGAATTAATGCTCAGATGAGTGTTCCTGCGGATCAGTTTGAGGCTTTTCGCGATACACTGGAGGTTTACGACTTTATGAAAGGCATCCGTTTAAATGTAGCGGTGGATCAGGATGATTATTCTTTTTTAAAGCTGACCATCAAAGTCAGACATAAAATCGTTGCCGATGGTTTGAATGACGATTCTTTCGATGTAACCAATAAAGGAATTCACTTAAAGGCACAGGAATTTAATAATTTGCTTGAAGATCCCAATACGATTGTGGTTGATTTCAGAAATCACTACGAAAGTGAAGTAGGGCATTTCGAAGGAGCTATCACGCCTGACGTGGAAAATTTCAGAGAGAGTTTACCGATTATCAACGATCAGTTGCAGGATTTTAAAGAAGATAAAAATCTATTGATGTACTGTACAGGTGGAATTCGTTGTGAGAAAGCCAGTGCTTATTTCAAACATCAGGGCTTCAAAAACGTTTACCAACTGGAAGGCGGAATTATTGAATATACCCGACAGATCAAAGAAGAAGGGATAGAAAGTAAATTTATAGGAAAGAACTTTGTGTTTGATCATCGTTTAGGAGAGCGAATCACAGAAGATATTATTGCACAGTGTCACCAATGTGGAAAACCTTGTGACAACCATACCAACTGTTCCAATGATGCCTGTCATTTATTGTTTATTCAGTGTGATGATTGTAAAGAAGTGATGGAAAACTGTTGTTCTACAGAATGCCAGGACATCATCCATTTACCTTTGGCTGAACAGTTAGAATTAAGAAAAGGGTTAAAGGTCGGAAATAAAGTTTTCAGAAAAGGAAAATCTGATGCTTTGAAATTTAAAAATTCAGGAGATTTACCTGATAAACCTTTAGCAAAAGTAGAAACAAAAAATATCCGCCAGAAAATAGCCATCAAGAAAGTATTGGTTGGAAAGGCAGAACATTATTATACAAAATCGAAAATCGGACAGTTTTTAATTGAAAACAAAGAGCTTTCAATTGGGGATAAAGTATTGATTTCAGGACCTACAACCGGTGAGGAGGAATTTACCATTACCGAAATTTATGTGGATGGAGGTCCTTGTGAGACGGCGAAAAAAGGAGATCAGATCACTTTTGAAATTCCGTTCAGAGTTCGTTTATCTGATAAATTATACAAAATTATACAGCCTGCTGAAAACGCATAATAGAGAAGAAAGCCTGTACTAATTAATTTCAGTAAAAATAATTGAGTCATGCTAAAAGCTGAACTTAGAAAAAGATATATGCAGAAAAGAAGAGCCTTGTCAATTGATGAGGCTTTCCTGTTATCTCAGAAAATATTGGGTAATTTTCTTGATTATTTCAAGCCTGAAAAAGGGCAGAAGGTGCATGTATTCATACCAATCAAAAAGTTCAATGAACTCGATACTCGAATCTTTATTGATGCTTTTTTAGAGAAGGGTGTCCGGGTTTTCGTTCCTAAAGTGGTTGCAGATGATCTGATCTCTGTGGAGATTACTGCAGACACGGTATTTGAAACCAGCAACTGGGGAATTTCCGAGCCTGTTTCCAATGAAGATTCCGGAGAACTTCATTTTGATTTTGTGATCACGCCTTTACTCTATTGTGATCATAAAGGAAATAGAGTAGGCTACGGAAAGGGCTTTTACGACGGATTTTTCCAAAGTATTTCTGCCGCATCCGAAAAAATTGGGGCTAATTATTTTGGCCCGAACGAATCTATTGACGATGTCTGGGAAAATGATATTCCTTTAGACTATTTGGTAACGCCTACCGAAGTGCTGTCCTTTTTCAACGGAGTAGAATAGAAATCCAGAAAATAAAATTTAAATTCCTTTTTAATCATCGGGGTTGAAAGCAAAATATATTGGGCGTTCTTTTCAAAAGTTCCCAGAGATTTATTTTTTGCATCAAAGTATTCCAGATTGAATTTAGCATAATCCAGTGTGTCCTTTTTATAGAATTCTTTGTAGACATTCAGGCTGTTTACCTTTACAGATTTTACCTTCAGGCTGTCCAGTTCTTTTAAAAGTTTTTTAAACGTCAGAGAATCTGGTTTGTGAAAATAGCTTTCCATCTGCGAAAAAATCACGGTATCTATTTCTGTATTTCTGTTGCCGGACAAATATAAAGTAGAAAGGTCAAGAAGTTCCTGTACTTTCTGCTTCGTAATGGAATTGATGGCCTGCATGCTGTCCATTTGTACCGCCGGATAGCTTTTTACATTGGTGCTGTTTCTCAGTTTATCCAGATCGCTTACTTCTGTCTTTTTATTATTGCAGGAAACAAATGCTAAAAAAAGTACTGCGAAAATTAAAAACTTATTTATTCTCTTCATCTGTGGATGCAATTTTAAATTTAATAGATACTATTTTTCCTTTACTGTCTTTCTTCATCTCTATGACATTAAGGTTTTTCAGAGATGTAGTAGGGGTTGTCACCAATGTGATGTATCTCTGTTTATCAAGTCGTTCTATACCGTAGGTTTTGTTGTCGTACACCTGATAAATAACAGCGCTGTTGCTGATCAGGTTTTCCAGTTGGTTTCTTTTCTGTTTGATCAATGCCACCTGTTCTTCCGGGTTTCCACCTTTTACATCCTTAATGGAGAAATAATAGGCCGCCATCTTATAATCATCAGGTTTCAGCTCGATCATTTCCTCTTCTGGAGCGTTTTCAAGGTTTCGATTGACTTCCAGATACTCGTAGAACGGAGCGCTGATCTGCATTTTGATATTTTTATCCTTAGTAGAGTAATAAAAACATTCTCCGGGTTTGATTTTATAGAAAAGTGGAGATTCGTTTTCTTTAATCACTCTTATTTCTAGGGTATTGATCACGGAAACCCCACGGTCTTTGTCCGTAAAACAATATTTATAAGTTTTTGAAAATAAAGTGTCTTTGAAACCAAGAATTCCGGTAATGGTAACTAAAATAGAAGTAACAATAGCCCAGGCGTTCTTTTTAAAGAAATTTTTTCTCGCTGCAACGGGTTGTATTTCTACCTGAGGTATATTAGTTGTATTTTGTGTATTTGGTTGATTGTCAGTATTTGATTTTTGTAAATCGGTGTTTTGTTGTGGCCGAAATTCTATTTTTTTGGCTGAAATTTCAGTTTTTGGAATTTCCGGTGCCTCGGAAACTGTTTTTTCCAATTCGGCGATTTCTTCTTCTTCAAGATCTTCATTTTCCAAGAGCAATTCTCCTGCAAAAAGATGTTGCTTTTTAAAGTCGTACCATGACTCGTATCCAGCATATATACTCAATAAATTGAGCATATCAATTCTTGGTAATTTGGTAACCGGTGAAGTTTTGAAATAGGTGTAAAATGACTTTTCACTGATGTTGCCTTTGGCTTTTTTGCGAAGGTCTTCCTGGAAATATATAATATCTATCCCCTTCCATTTTGAAATATCATCATGGGAAGGGGTGGATCTTTTTAAATATTCGGTCTGAACGTCTTTTTTGAGCTGTTCAAAATGCAATAGATCTAAATCTGTCAATTTTTATAAAATAATTAAATTGTTGATTATCAGTTTTATTTATTTGTAAAACTATTTTACAAATGTATTACAATTATTTTTCATAAACAACTTTCTTATCTGATCTACCTTTGTCTTGTTCAAATAACAGAACAGAAGAAAATTTATAAAAACAATATTAACAAAATTAAATTTAATTTATTATGAAAAAGTCATTATTCGTAGCTGCTATCGCTGCAATCTCTCTAGTTGCTTGTAAAAAAACTGAAGCTACTTCTACTGAAGGAGCAACTGATTCTGCTGCTGCTAACGTAGCTGATTCTGCTGCTGTAGTTTCTGATTCTGCTGCTAAAGTAATCGATTCTGCTGCTACTACTGCTGTTAACGCAACTAAAGACGCTGCTGCTGCAACTACTGCTGCTGGTGCTGATGCTGCTAAAGCTACAACTGAAGCTGCTGCTGACGCTGCTAAAGGTGCTGCTGATGCTGCTAAAGGAGCTGCTAAAGATGCTGCTAAAGAAGTTAAAGACGCTGCTAAGAAATAATTCTAGCTTAAGCTTAACAATAAAAGAACCGTTTCACCTGGTGAGACGGTTTTTTTATGCTTTATCATGAAGAAGATTCAAAAGATAAATGACTTTCAGATCTTCCATCTTCCTTTCTCCTACAACTATCCTTTCTTTTGCTTCAATGATTCATAACAGGTAATAGCAACAGCATTACTTAAGTTTAGTGAATCTATACTTCCTGCCATCGGTATCAACGTGTTTTTTCCTTTTCCAACCCAGAAATCACTTAAACCGGAATGTTCGGTTCCGAATAATACCGCAGAACGCTGTTTAAAATCTCTTTTATACAGATCTTCCGCAGTCTCATCCATAAGAGTCGTGTAGATGTTGAAGTTGTTTTTCTGTAAAAATTCAAGGGTTTCTTCATTTTCCGCATCATAAACTTCCATTCCAAAAAGGCATCCTACACTTGAGCGTATCACATTTGGATTATAAAAGTCTGCTTTTCCATCTGCAACGATTAGTGCATCTATTCCAAAAGCTTCACAACTTCTAAGGATTGCGCCTAAATTGCCTGGTTTTTCAACGCCTTCTACAATAATGACCGTCGAGTTTTCTTTAGGAACAAACGCAGAAAGCAGATTATCTTTGGTTTTATAAATCCCGATGATCCCTTCCGAGCTTCCTCTGTACGCGATTTTTTCGTATACTTTTTCACTTACCTGATGAATTCTGCCTTCAGGAAGCTTTCCTTTAAAGATGTTTTCACAGATAAAAAACTCTACAGGCTCAAAATCATACTGTAATGCCCTTTCATTTTCCTGCTGTCCTTCTACAACAAAAACCTTTGATTTTTTACGAAACCTGTTGTCAGCCAGAAGTTTGGTGACATTTTTTATTTTATCGTTTTGAAAACTTTCTATCAACATGCTGCAAAATTATGCAAAATTTGTGATTAGGCCGGTTTAGTTTTCAGGAAAAGGAATTTTCCGGTGATCTGAAAAGGTATTTTACCTTCATATTTTTTATAGATAATCATGGCTATAACCAGCAGAATGGATAAAATCTTAAATGAATTTCCAAACAGATTTCCAGAAACATTTTCCGAAACATTAAAAATTTCCCAATACAGATTCATAAAAATGTGAAGAAATATAGCTGCCCAGAGATTAAAATCCAACTCAAAATAAACCCATGAGAAAAAAACCGAGCCGAAAAATGTGATGAGAAATATTTCAATAAGTTCCTTTCCCGTGCTTCCCTGGTATAAATGGACCTGTGCAAACAGTAATGATCCGAATAAAGCGGATGTGATGAATCCCAGCCCGGTAAATCTGTACAGGATTCCGATAAGAAATGCTCTGAAAATAATTTCTTCAAAAAATGCAGATGAAATGGTATTGATAAACAGGGATTGCATATCTATTCTGTCTGTCAGATTAAAATTGATGAAATAGCCTAAGAGCATAGGAAGTGTACCTATAAAAGCCAGATAAAAGCCTTTTGGGACAGACTTATTCATTGAGAAAAGATCTGTAATATTCTTTTTGGGAAATAGAATTTTTAAAGTAATGATTAAAGGAATAAGGGTTACAGAATAGGCTGCGACATGCGCAACGGCCTTGCTTCCCGATATTTCTTTAACAAAGGTTTGAATGGTCTTAAAATAGTTGAGATCAAGGAAATAATAAACGGAAAATCCGAGAATAAAAAAGAAAAAAAAGGAGATAAGCTTGTTCATTGTTTTAAATTTTGAACAAAATTGCACCTTGTGATAGGCTTGTCCAAATCAAAGTGATCAATGACAAAGAAAAAGTGACGGATCACAAATGTTAAACCTTTAAATCTTTCAATTTGGGAATAATCAATGAAATAAAGCTTCTGGAAACAGGAATTTCAAAATCAATTTCAGAAAGAAAAAGCCGGTAACCCTGTGCGTTTCCCTTAATGTTTTTGACCTGATTCAAATTGACAATGTATGAACGATGACATCTTTTTATACAATCCGTCTGGACCTGATTCAGAAGATGGGAAAGACCGATTCTTATTAACACCTTTTTCACCTGATCATTTTCTATAAAATACACCGAACAGTAATTTTCCATAGAAAGTGCACATAGAAAATGGTTTTCAGAGATCTGCAGATTGATATTATTAGCAGAGATATTCAGGGTTTTATTGAGTTTATGATCTGTAGGTTGGTGATGCTCAGCCAGTTTTTTTGAGACCTGATCTGCTGTTTTTTCGTGAATGTTTTTTAAATAAATATACCTTGACAATATATAAATAGTGGAAATAGGAATTCCCAATGCCAGGCAGTACACAAACATATAAAGATAGTTGATGAAGCTCAGTTTGACATGGCTGATGAACAGGCTATTATAAAAATATGACAGAATGGAGGCTAAAAAAATAATTCCGATCAGTTTCAATAATTCGAGGCCGATGTTCCAGTCTTTAAAACGGATGATGCAGAGATCTCCAATAAAGAAAGCGATTCCAAAGATGAGGGAATAGGGGAAAAGCAACAGATATTTATATTGATGATGGAAGTTTTCTGTTCCGAAAGGCTGAAAAACAATAAGGAATATATAGAATGAAAGGCCTGCAACCATTGACGAAACCAGAATCTCTTTGTAAGAATCAGATTTGGGAAATGAATAGGCTGCAAAGGAAAACATATCGTGAACCTTTAAGGGTTAATTTTTCAAGCCGGCCTGAGGATCCGGTTTGGAACGTAAGAGCAACAAACTGCCAACAAACATGGTGATACAGCTCAATAGCCAAAGATAATAGCCGGGACCATAAGAAGTAATAGAGGATTTGTGTCCTGCTTCATTAACGGTTATCTCAGTTTCACTAAAGTAATAAAGCGCCACACCTACAGAAAGTAAGCCTAAAAAAGCGGCAATTTTCGGTTGTTTGACCAAAAGGAAAATCCAGGAGAAAAGAAGAATAGGATTGGCCAGCCATGAAGTTCCGTCTCCGGAAACATCAGCCCATCCCAATAGAAAAAGAGCCAGGCCATACATCTCGCTGCCTTTTTGTGTAAAAACCGCAGGTAATGCCAGAGAAATTACAAAAACAGCCACACTGATGATTAAAATGATATGACTTTTTTTCATAAGATTAGTTTTCGGTTTCTAAAAAATTACCATTGTCGATCAGACTTTGCGGCAGGTCTTTTTTGTTCTTAATTCCCAGAGATTTCAGTTTCTGAGTCTGGATCACAAGATTGTCATTCCCACTGGAAAGCTGTTTGTAAGCGTCATTGTAAACATTTTTAGCCTGATCAAGGTTTTTTCCTACTTTCTCAAGATTTTCCACAAAACCGACGAACTTATCGTACAGTTTTGCGCCACGTTCAGCAATCTCCATAGAGTTTCTGTTCTGATATTCGCGCTTCCAAAGATCTGCGATAAGCTTCAAGGAAGTGATCAGATTGCTTGGGTTGAGCAGAAGAATCCTTCTGTCGTAGGCAAAGTTCCACAGATTCTGGTCTGCCTGCATCGCTGCAATATAAGCCGGTTCACTCGGAATAAACATCATCACGAAGTCCAGAGATTTTCCATAGTCGTCATACGCCTTCTGGCTCAGTTGCAGGATGTGATTTTTGATCGAACCTAAATGCTGGCTGAGTTTGATGGCATACACATCCTGATCGGTTTCATCCACCAGCTCAGTGAAAGCTGTAAGAGAAACTTTAGAATCGATGATTACATTTCGTTCATCCGGATATTTTACAACGGCATCCGGACGCATTTTCTTTCCTGAAAATTCAGAGAATAGGGCTTTATTGTCTTCATCACGAAGTTCATGTTCAAGGAAATATTCCCTTCCTTTTACCAGTCCTGATTTTTCAAGAATACTTTCAAGGATCATTTCACCCCAGTTTCCCTGGGTTTTGCTTTCTCCTTTCAGGGCTCTTGTCAGTTTTTTCGCATCTTCAGAAATCTGTTGGTTCAGTTCTGCCAGTTCTTTTACTTTTTCTGCAAGAGAGAAACGTTCCTTATTTTCCTTTTCATAGGCTTCGTTCACCCTGTTTTTGAGATCAGCGATTTTTTCCTGAAAAGGCTCCAGAATATTTTTTAAATTATTTTGGTTTAAAGTGGTGAATTTCTCTGTTTTTTCTTCTAAGATTTTGTTGGCCAGATTTTCAAACTGCAGCTTTGATTCATCCTGAATTTTGGTAATTTCTTCCTTTTGGGTATCAAGAGAATGCTGCATGCTGTCGTTTTTAGCAGAAAGTTCAGAATTTTTAGCATAGATATGCTGCTTTTCAGTGATCAGCGTTTCTATTTGAGAAGTCTGTTTTGAATTGAGCTGCTTTTGTTCTAAAAATTGAGAATTTAGAGAAGAATGTTCTGCTGAAATTTTTGCGTATTCATTTTTCAGATCATTCAGTAGATCAGTTTGTAATTGGTTCTGTTCCTTTTCTCTGTCAATATTTTGGGTCAGTTCCTGAACTTTCAGCTGAAGATTTTCCAGATCTGAATGTTTTTTGATATGCAGATTATTCAGTTCATCATAAGAACTTCTTGAAACCGTAGACGATTTTAAGGCAAAATACAAAATAACAGCTCCCAGAACTCCGCCGGCAATACATCCAATAATTAAATAGGTCATCTCCATGTCTCAAAATTACAAAAAGAAAAATTAATTTATACTTTAAATGAGAGATTGGAATATGGAGGAGGGAAGCGGGGAGCTACTGTACATTGTAGTTGTACTTTTCTCGTTCGTTTTACATTTTCTTTTCTCTAAACTACTTTCGTCCCGGATAATATTTCAATATTCTTCACCACATCATTGCTCTCACACTTTTTCAGTTCTTTCGTCAAAGCTGGAGTCAGTATTTTAGGGTTTAAAATCTGAGCTGCCACTTTTGCGGCGGCATAATCTACAATATGGATCACCGATTCTCTGAGGAAGTTGGGGGTGTTGGATGCAATAACTGCTGTAGCCCAGGAAGTTTCTCTTGCTTTGGAAATGGCAAAATCCAGAACGGCATTATCTTTTCCATTGGAAATTTTGTCAATGAGATTGACGGGATAACATATTGTATTCAGTGAGTCCTGAACCTGCTGATTGATTGAGGCGATAACCGTATTGATATTTTCAAAATCTTTTTTAAGCGGATTTATTTTCCGGTAGGGCATCACCGTTGCTGCAGAAATACCGAGATCCAGATTAATATGGGCATTCATTCCAAGAAAAATATGCTGTAAAATCAAAAGGTTTTTATTTTTCGTGGCTTCAAAAGCTGTGTACCAGGATTGGGTACATTTTTTTCCTTTGCTGTAATTGTCCCATGCTTCCAGATATCTTTGGGCAAAAGCAATATCTAAGGAGATCATTCTTGGATTGTCTTCAAATTTCTTCTGTTGAATTCCTCTTAATACCTGGGCGGTCATAATTCGGTAAGTACAGGCAAAATATCCGGCAGGACTTTGGTTTTCTTTGCACCAATTAATGATAGTATCCAGTTTTTGAAGAACTTCTTCAATAGTTTTCATGGCGGTTTTTTGTTTATTTAAAGGTAATAAAAAAAACCTGTGATCATTGGTGTATTGCTTTGAAAATGAGTAGGCTGATCTTTTTGCAAATAAAAAAGTGAGCTGGAAAGCTCACTTTATTTTTGTTGGTCAGATTATGGAGTGACAAAAATCGGATCTGGAAAAGGCTCAAGGACCAATGGTTTGCACATTGCGGCCGGTTCGCATCTGTTCCCCATGCATATAAAATTAGTCATCGTGGTAGAGCCGTCAGGACATCTGATCATGGCTTCCCCAGGGCATCCTCCCGGACATGGTGCCGGATACAGTGTTCCTCCGAATACTTCTTTCAGTTCCGTTCTCGATAGTTTGGATAGGTTCGTTTTTTTCATGGAATTAATTTTTTTGATGGTTTTAATTTGTATATTTCTGAAAGTGAACGACTAAGGTACTAAAAAAATAAATCACTATGATGTTACATAATGATTTAATTAATTTTTATCGAATTTTTTTAAGTGGCCCCTGAGTTTTCTATAATTCGTTTAATAATTTTTCTGAACTCCACACCGTGGCAAATTCATCATTTAAATTGGCAAGACTGGTCAGATGTATTAATTCTGAATCATACTTTTCTCCATGGATTCCTGTTCTGTCAAAAGTTGCAGTGGCATCTGAAATGACATAGGTTTCATATCCGTAGTTTCCGGCCATTCTTGTGGTGGTAGAAACACAGTGATTGGTCGTTATTCCAATAATAACCAAAGAATTGATATGCTGTTGGTAAAGTTGTTCTGTTAAATTGGTTCCTATGAAAGCACTATTAACATTTTTGGTAATGACAGGTTCATCGTTTTTTGGACGTACATAATCATTGAATTCAAATCCGGGATGAGTTTCATGCAGTTTTGAATCAGGATTTAATGAGCTGTGTCTGATGTGGAATATGGGAAGGTTTAATTCTCTCCATTTTTCTAATAATTTTCCACTGATTTCTTCCGCTGATTTGTTATTTCTGTTTCCTCCCCAATACTGTTCATCAAGAAATCCTTTCTGAATATCAATTAAAAGTAGAGCTGGTTTTTTATCCCGAAGTTTCATAAGTGTTGATTTTAATTAATCCTATAAGAAGGCAATGTAAAGAAATTAAACTAGCTTCCTAAATACATAAAGTAGAGTGGCAGATCATTGTCTTGCTCTTCCGTATCGTTTGCCGTAAGTCCTTCAAAAAATATATGGTCACCAAGTTCTTTATGGCTGACCTGGTTGTGTAGCTGATACATCAGGTCAAGAGCTGTAAAGTTGGCTCCGTTGTCTGCTTTCAGTTTTGCACAAAACTCCACCTGAAACATATCGTAGTCACTGTTGTCTTCACTGAACACCTCATTTTCATCACCGATTATGGTTTCATTAACTGCAATATCTTCTTTTCCTTTAATCCATGCTTCATAGCAAACGTTGATTTCGGGTGCATCTATTACCACCTTATGAGGTTCCCAGGATGCTTTTTCTTTTAAAATACGGGTCTGGTAGTCTGTGATTTCTTTATTGAAATCTTCAATGCTGCTATAGCCTTTCTTTTGAAAAGCCCATAGAATGTTGGATAGTAGGCCCATTTGTTTTCGTTTTTACGGATTCACCTTAGATATTTCCTCATGATGCTTCAGATACAAAGGCAACGCAGCAGATCCGTACCACGGGAAAATTTCATAACTGAAAACGCCAGCCTGTACAGCGGGATCTGTTTTTACCCATTGCTCCGCTTCTTCTTTAGATTTTGTATTGAAGATAAACATACCGCGGTAGTTTTCTTTGTTCTTCTCTAAAAACGGACCGGCCACCACTATTTTCCCTTCATCAGCCAGCTTTCCGATATTGGTCATATGACCTTTCATCACTTCGCTCATTTTGGCTTTGTCTTCAATTTTTGTACTGCCTGTGGTAAGCATTACAATGGTATAGGCTTTCATTCCATACTGATCTGCACCAAGCGAGGTCGCCAGTTCCTGATTGAATTTTGCTTTTTCTGCTTTCTTTTCCTGAGCAAATGATAAAATGGCCATTAAAAGACTTAGAGATACATAAATTTTTAATTTCATAGCAATGGTTTTATTGTAAGTCTGTTATCTGAAATCTGACGTCTGAAATCTAGAATCTAATCTTTTATTCTCAAAAATTCCTTAGCCAGTTCAATCATTTTTGGATCTCCTGTGTATTTTCCGTGTTCGTCAGAAAGTTTTACGGTTGGAATCCATTCTTTGTTTGGAGCCTGTACGCCAATAAGTTTCATGACGATATTCATAGGTTTCAAACCTACATCGTTGGTCAGATTGGTCCCGATTCCAAAAGAAACGCCGATCTTTCCTCTGCAATAATTGGTAATTTCTTCTACTTTTTCAAGATTCAGAGCATCAGAGAAGATGATGTATTTAAATAAAGGATTGATCCCGTTATTTTTATAATGTGCGATTGTTTTATCTGCAAATTCCAAAGGATCACCGCTGTCATGACGAACGCCGTCAAACAGTTTGGCGAACTTCTTGTCAAACTGCTGGAAGAAAACATCTGTGGTATACGTATCTGAAAGAGCAACCCCAAGATCACCTCTGTAAACATCTACCCAGTGTTCAAGAGCCATTTCATTGGCCATTTTGAATCCGTATTCTGCCGCGTGGAACATAAACCATTCGTGAGCGTGTGTACCGATTGGTTTTACTCCAAATTTCATAGCGAAATGTACATTGGAACTTCCGATAAATGTGGATTCTTTATTTTGCGTTAAAGCTTCCATCACCAGATTCTGTACTTTATAGGAATGTCTTCTTCTGGTCCCGAATTCTGCGAAATTGACTCCAAGTCTTGCCAGTGAATCTGCCTTTTCCAAAGTTCTGTTCATCACAATCTCATTGGAATCTCTTTCCATGTGATTCATTTCGTAGTGCAGTTCACTGATCAAAGCAAGTAAAGGAACTTCCCAAAGGATTGTTCTGTACCAAAGTCCTTCCACCGTTACGGAAAGTTCACTTCCTTCCTGATGAATTTTCACCTCAGACGGATCGTAGTGATAGCCTTCCAGAAAATCCAGGTAGGGCAGGTCTATATAAGGACAGGTTCTTGCCATGAATTTTTTTTCATCCTTGGTCAGCTTCAGTTCTGCCATTTTATTCACTGCTTCTTTCAAAGCTGCTGCAAATCCTTCCGGAAACTGATGCTTCCCTCTGTTGATGAATTCGTATTTTACAATGGAGCTTGGGAATAATTTTACCACCGCATTCTGCATGGTTATTTTATAGAAATCGTTATCCAGGATAGAGTTTAATCGAACGTCGTACATAATATGTGTAATTTTAACGCAAATATAGTCATTTAAAATAAAAACCGCCTAAATGTAAGGCGATTTTTTTATTTATCAGTGGAATTCTGTCTGTTACTTCCCTAAATAAGAATTGTACATCCATACTTCTTTTTCCTGTTCTGTGATGTAGTCGCTCATCTGCGAATTGGTTCCCTCATCTCCCGCTGCATCTGTAATATCAAGAAGCTCTCTCTGTAAATCCAGAACGACTTTAAATGAACTTAAAATGTTCTCTACACTCTTTGTACCGTCGCTTACTTCCTTACTTTCTTTAATGGTAGATACTTTTAGGTAATCTGAATAGTTGTGGGCAGGAGTTGCGCCTAATGTCAGGATTCTTTCTGCGATCTCATCGATCTTTAATACAAGGCTGTTGTACAATTCTTCAAACTTCGGGTGAAGCGTAAAGAACTGATCTCCTTTGATGTTCCAGTGTGAACCTCTTGTGTTCTGGTAGAATATAGAATAATTGGCTAAAAGGGTATTTAATTTTTCTGAAATGTTTTTACAGTCGGCCTCTTTTAAGCCGATAATGCTTGCATTTTTCATACGTTTATTTTTTATACTAACAAATTTAGAAAATATTGTGCCGAAAAGCCTTCAATGTCAATAGAAGATAACTATAAGAAAATTTTTTAAAATAGTTTGGAAGTATTAATATTGCAGTGAAATGAAAAGTTTACTGACAACGGCAGCGGTGTTTTTCGGGATGTGTTTGGTATACATCCTGCTCATGCTTTCTAAAACGGAGAATAATTTCACCTATATATTAGATGATGCCTACATTCATCTGGCAATGGCCAAGAATTTTGCACTTCATGGCGTGTGGGGAGTAACGGAACATTCTTTTTCCTCTTCTTCTTCATCCCCGGTTTTTACTTTTGTTTTAGCAGGACTGATCTATTGTTTTGGAAATTATCAGCTGATTCCTCTGATCTTTAATCTGGGATGTGCTTTTCTGCTCATTTATTTTCTCAACAAATACTATTCGGGGATTTTTAAAGAAACCAGGTCTGTTGTTTTTGCCGGTCTTTTTACGCTTCTTTTTGCTTCTATTCATTTGCTTATTTTTTCGGGAATGGAGCACGTGTTTCAGGTACTGGTAGTAGTCATTAATATATATTGTTTTGAAAAATGGAGGGCTGTTGAGTTTGATAAGTCTCCATATTCAGTTTGGTTTTATGCTACCATTGCGGTGTTGGGGCTGATCAGGTTTGAAAGTATGTTCTATTTCCTCGCCCTTGCGTTTGTCTTTCTTTTGCTGAGAAAAGGGAAGCAGAGTGGCTTAGTACTATTGTCCGGTTTTATACCCCTTCTCATATTTGCCTATTTTACTTATCAGAAAACAGGATATTATTTTCCAAATTCTGTGATTGTGAAAGGCACGAAGTTCGATTTTTCAGGAGATCTTCTTTTGCAGATGAAGAATATCATGTTAAATAAGATCATACTGAAGCCTTACTTTTATATTGCGGGACTGTTTCCGATTTGTATGACTGTTCTTTTGATTTTTAAAGATTATAAAAATAAATTAAGCTTCAGGGAAATCGTTATTCATAACTTTTTACTGATTGTATTGGTCATTAATTTATTTGTTCAGGGAGCTTTTGGACAGTTTACCAATTTTTACCGTTACGAAGCCTATTTGCTCGCAGCTTTTGCTATGGCTATTATCCCTAGATTGAAGAATCTTTTTGTCAATAGAGCTTATTTATTAAAAGAAAACAGAAGTGCTGTACTTCTTGTAGTGCTAACAGGTATGGTGCTGGTTCTCAAAATGAGTCTCGTCAATACGCTGATTTTAACTGGAAGCCGGAATATCTATGAACAGCAGATTCAGTCTGCAGGATTTTTGAAAAAATATTACAACAGTTCCAAAGTGGTGGCGAACGATATTGGTGCTATCTGTTACTTTACAGATATTCATTTGCTGGATACCGCAGGATTAGGCTCGGCGGAGATGGTTCCTTTTAAACTTAAAAAAAATGGGACTGATGCTAAGTTTGAGAAATTTTTAACGCAATACTCTACACAGAATCATTATCAGTTGGCTATTATATATGAAGGCTGGCTGGATGGACGCGTTCCCAAAAACTGGAAAAAGGCTGCAGTACTTGAAATTAAGGATATCAATGCCGTGCTGGGAGATACCAAAGTGACCATTTATTCTATCAATCCTGAGATTCATAATGCTTTGATGCAGAATGTAAAAAACTTTGACTGGAATAAAAATGTAGATGTGAAAATAATTGAATAAGTTTTACAATTATTTAATATAGAGTTGATAACATAAATACCACCTTCCAATTTCACATTTTCTCAATGTATATCGGTGGTCTGTTATTTGGTCGTTCAGGGTCAATGTCTTTTTGATGTAAGTGTTTGATTTTAATTTTTCTATAAGTTTTTGTAGATTGGAAAAATATTCCTATTTTTGCACCCTAAAATAAAAAGCAATTAAATGCCTACTATTCAACAATTAGTAAGAAAAGGAAGAGCCACGCTTGCCAAGAAGAGCAAATCGGCTGCCCTTGATTCTTGTCCACAAAGACGAGGTGTATGTACGAGAGTATATACTACCACTCCTAAGAAACCTAACTCTGCACTTAGAAAAGTTGCAAGGGTAAGACTTTCTAACGGGAAGGAAGTCAACGCCTACATCCCGGGCGAAGGACATAATCTTCAAGAGCACTCGATAGTATTGGTGAGAGGCGGAAGGGTGAAAGACCTACCGGGAGTACGTTACCACATCGTAAGAGGTGCTTTAGACACTGCAGGTGTAAATGGAAGAACACAGAGAAGATCGAAGTATGGAGCTAAGAGACCTAAACCAGGTCAGGCAGCTGCTGCACCAGCAAAAGGAAAGAAAAAATAATCATTAAATAAGGTACAGAAGCAATGAGAAAGACAAAAGCGAAAAAAAGACCGTTGTTACCAGATCCGAAGTTTAATGATCAATTGGTAACTAGATTTGTAAACAACCTAATGCTTGACGGTAAAAAGTCAATCGCATTCAAAATTTTCTATGATGCTTTAGAAATCGTAGAAACTAAAAAAGGAGAAACTGAAAAGACAGCCCTTGAAATCTGGAAAGATGCATTAACTAACGTTATGCCTCACGTAGAAGTACGTTCTAGAAGAGTAGGTGGAGCTAACTTCCAGATTCCTATGCCAATCAGAGCTGATAGAAAAATTTCTATGGCAATGAAATGGTTAATTAGCTATTCTAAGAAAAGAAATGATAAGTCTATGGCTTTGAAATTAGCTAATGAAGTAGTTGCCGCTTCAAGAGAAGAAGGTGCTGCTTACAAGAAAAAATCTGATACTCACAAAATGGCGGAAGCTAACAAAGCTTTCTCACACTTTAAATTCTAATTAGAAATGAGTAGAGATCTTAAATTTACAAGAAATATTGGTATTGCTGCGCACATTGATGCTGGTAAAACTACTACTACGGAAAGAATCTTATTCTATACGGGAGTAAACCACAAAATTGGTGAAGTACACGATGGTGCTTCTACAATGGACTGGATGGAGCAAGAAGCTGAAAGAGGTATTACCATTACTTCTGCAGCGACTACTTGTAACTGGAACTTCCCGACTGACCAAGGTAAAATGTTACCTGAAAGTAAGTCTTACCACTTCAACATCATCGATACACCGGGACACGTTGACTTCACAGTAGAAGTAAACAGATCTTTGAGAGTATTAGATGGATTGGTATTCTTATTCTCTGCAGTAGATGGAGTAGAGCCTCAGTCTGAAACAAACTGGAGACTTGCTGACAACTACAAAGTGGCGAGAATGGGATTCGTAAACAAAATGGACAGACAAGGTGCTGACTTCCTTAACGTGGTAAACCAGGTTAAGACTATGTTAGGATCAAACGCAGTTCCAATCGTTTTACCAATCGGTGCTGAAGAAGATTTCAAAGGTGTAGTAGACTTAATTAAAAACAGAGCTATCGTTTGGGACGAAGCAGGACAAGGAGCTACTTTCGAAGTAGTGCCAATTCCTGAAGACATGAAGGCTGAAGTTCTGGAATACAGAGAGAAATTAGTTGAGGCTGTTGCTGATTATGATGATACTTTGATGGAGAAATTCTTCGAAGATCCGGATTCAATTTCAGAAGACGAAATCAACGAAGCTCTTAGAAAAGCTACTATCGATTTATCTATTATCCCAATGACTTGTGGTTCTTCATTCAAGAATAAAGGAGTACAGTTTATGTTGGATGCGGTATGTAAATACCTTCCTTCTCCATTGGATAAAGATGATATCAAAGGTACTGACCCAAGAACAGATCTTGATATTACAAGAAAACCATCTGTAGACGAGCCTTTCGCAGCTTTAGCATTTAAGATTGCTACTGACCCGTTCGTGGGAAGATTAGCATTCTTCAGAGCATACTCTGGAAGACTTGATGCAGGTTCTTATATCTTGAACACCCGTTCAGGAGATAAAGAAAGAATCTCTAGAATCTATCAGATGCACGCTAACAAGCAAAATCCTGTAGAATATATTGAAGCAGGAGATATTGGTGCAGCTGTAGGTTTTAAATCTATCAAAACTGGTGATACAATGTGTGACGAGAAAAACCCAATCGTTCTTGAATCGATGGTTTTCCCTGATCCGGTAATTGGTATCGCTGTTGAGCCTAAAACTAAGGCAGACCAGGATAAAATGGGTAACGCTCTAGCTAAACTAGCTGAAGAAGATCCTACTTTCCAGGTTAAAACTGACGAAGCTTCTGGTCAAACGATTATCTCAGGAATGGGTGAACTTCACCTTGACATTCTTGTAGACCGTATGAGAAGAGAATTCAAAGTAGAAGTTAACCAAGGTCAACCTCAGGTAGAATACAAAGAAAATCTTACAAGAGTTGCTCAGCACAGAGAAGTTTACAAAAAACAATCTGGGGGTAAAGGTAAATTTGCTGATATTGTATTTGAACTAGGACCAGCTGACGAAGGTAAAATAGGTCTTGAATTTATTAATGAGATCAAAGGTGGTAACGTTCCTAGAGAATTTGTTCCTGCTATTGAAAAAGGCTTTAAAGCTGCAATGAAAAACGGTCCTTTGGCTGGTTTCGAAGTTGAAGGTATTAAAGTTATTCTTAAAGACGGATCTTTCCACGCAGTGGATTCTGATGCACTTTCTTTCGAAATGGCAGCTAAATTAGGATTTAAAGAAGCGGGACGTGCTGCTAAGCCAGTAATTATGGAGCCTATTATGAAACTGGAAGTTGTAACTCCGGAAGAATACATGGGTAACATCATTGGTGACCTTAACAAGAGAAGAGGTACGATCAGTGGTCAGGAAGAGAAAAACGGAGCTGTTGTAATCAAAGGTTCTGTTCCACTTTCTGAAATGTTTGGATATGTAACTACTCTAAGAACACTTTCATCAGGAAGAGCTACTTCTTCTATGGAATTAGAGAAGTACCAAGCAACTCCTCAAAACGTTGCTGAAGATATCATTGCTAAAGCAAAAGGTTAATTTTTTAAATTAAAGAAATGTCACAAAGAATCAGAATAAAACTAAAATCTTACGATTACAACTTGGTAGACAAGTCTGCTGAGAAAATCGTAAAAACGGTAAAGGCTACTGGTGCTGTTGTAAACGGACCAATTCCATTACCTACCAATAAGAGAATCTTCACTGTGTTGAGATCTCCACACGTAAACAAGAAAGCTAGAGAGCAGTTTCAATTATCAGCTCACAAGAGATTGATGGATATCTACTCTTCTTCTTCTAAAACTGTTGATGCTCTAATGAAGTTAGAGTTACCAAGCGGTGTAGACGTTGAAATTAAAGTGTGATAACTGCATACTTTGCAATATAAAAGAATCCGTTCCTTTTTAGGGACGGATTTTTTTTTGTTTAAACAATTAGCTCTTATTAAGAAATTCACCACTCACTTGCGAAGCAAAATTCACCATTCCCATTTCTTACCATTTCAACCTTTGTACCCATAAGTCCACTTTTGCCCGGTACCTTTAATGATGCTCTGGTATCGTTAAAGGATCTCTACCACATCTACAGACTCATTTATAATCTGATAATGATTAGTCATATCGACGTGAGATATGTCACCTGTGTTTATTTATTTAGAATCATTAAAAATAATAATTTTGCAAAAAATTATCAGATGAATAAAGTAGTATCCTTTTCTCTGCTTGTATTAGGTGGGGTTTTTGTAAACGCACAGCAAGTGAATGATTCTATTAAAAAATCAAAAGAGATTGATGAAGTAGAATTATTTGGTGAAAAAAAGAAACAGCCGGTAGGGCTTGAAGCCATTACCAGACTTCCTTTGAAAACCAGAGACCAGATCCAGAGTATTTCCGTGATCTCTCACAAAGCTATTGAAGAGCTGGGAGGTCTTACCGTAACTGATGTTGCCAAAAATGTACCGGGCGTGACTTTGTTTTCCAGCTATGGCGGGGGAAGCGAAAGTATGTCTATCAGAGGGTATCGTGGAGTACCTGTACTGAAAAACGGGGTTCAGATGGATTCGGATTTCCGTACCGCAGGAATGATAACAGATATGCAGGGAGTT
Source organism: Chryseobacterium sp. OV279 (assembly GCF_900128945.1). GTDB lineage: Bacteria > Bacteroidota > Bacteroidia > Flavobacteriales > Weeksellaceae > Chryseobacterium. Next base: position 706,626 of record NZ_FQUD01000004.1, read on the forward strand.
GAGAGTATTCAGGTGATTAAAGGATCTGCCGCTGTAAGCCAGGGAATCGGAAACGGTTTGGGTTCTGCAGGAGGAGTTATTAATGTGGTGACGAAAAGACCTCAGTTTATTAATCTGACCAATGTAGGATTCCGTTATGGAAGCTGGGACTTTTACAGACCAACAGTGGATTTTCAGAGAGTTTTGGATTCTCAGGGTAAAGTAGCGGTAAGATTCAACGGTGCCTATCAGAAAAATAATTCATTCAGGAGCCATGTAGAAGGCGAGAGAATTTATATAAATCCATCTGTAACTTATCGTCCGGATGATAAAACTGAAATCAATGTAGAGATGGATTATCTTCATGATAACCGTACTCCCGACAGAGGAACCATTAATACAGCGACTGGTGATGTGGAAGCATTGTACCATATGCCAAAAGGTAAGTTTTTAGGATATGCATCGGATTATTCAAAAACAGAGACCTTTAACTTTGCCACCACAGTAGTGCGTAAGCTTAATGATAAATTAAAGGTAAGAGCTGCTTTTATCAATTCTAATAGCAATTCAGACAGCGAAGCATCATCAATATCATTACCAACCGGGGAGACTAATTATAATATAAGACAACATACTATTGGAAAATCTCAGGGGGAAGATATTAATAAAGTTTTGCAGGTAGACTTTATTGGTGAGCAGATCAAAACAGGTTTCATTAATCATACTTTCCAGGTTGGATTTGACTGGAGAGAAACAGAAACCTCTACTGTAACTTATGAAGCCTATAAAAATTCCATTGCTCCTGAAAATTTAATTACTGCACGTCCAACCAAAATAGGAGGTGTAACATATGGTGCCAATCCTCTGGATATTTTTGATGTTGTCAATGGAACAATACCCAACCAAATTCCTACTAATGTTATTTATAAAAACCTGGGAAGATCGAATCCTATCCTGACTCCAAGCATTGGTGCTATGGCACAGGATGTAATGTCAATAGGGAAATATGTGAAAGCCCATTTGGGATTAAGATACAGCAGGCTGAACGGATCTGCTAATGCAACTGTGGATACTTGGAACCCATCTTTTGGATTAATTGTTTCACCAATCCAGAATATCAATGTTTTTGGTTCATATACTACGACTACCTCTTTAAGAGCCTCCAATAATACTCTTCAGGCAGGTGGATTGGTAGGAGCATCACATACAAAGCAATGGGAAGCCGGTATTAAATCTGACTGGTTTAATGAACGTTTAAGATTCAATGTTACATTATTTGATATTAATACGGATAACCTTTCATTCCAGATTCTGGATAAAAACTATCAGCCTATAAAAGATAATCAGAATAATATTCTTTACGGACTTGCCGGTAATCTGAAAAGAAAAGGGATGGAAGTAGAGCTTATCGGAAGAATTCTGCCTAACCTTCAGATCATGTCCGGATGGGCGTATCTGGATGCTCAATATCAGGACAGTCCTGCTTATATCAACGGTTCTGCTCCAATGAATGCTCCTAAGCATACCGCCAACGGATGGTTGAATTACAAATTTATTACAGGTGCCTTAACAGGTCTTGATGTAGGAGCCGGAATCTATTATGTAGGAAAAAGACCAGTTGATGAATGGACTCAGAAAACATTTACTGCCGGTCACCTCAATAGCGTAGAGGCAGGTAAAAAACCTTTTGATATGCCGGAATATACTACCGTAGATGCTCAGGTAGGATATACGCTTAAAAACGGTATGGGATTAAGAGTGTTTATGAATAACATCTTTGATTCTGTAGGCTACAGTTCTTACTTCAGAGGAGGCTATATCGATCAGATTCAACCGAGAAACTTTGCCGTACAGGTAAACTATAAATTCTAATCAGCAAAATTATTCATTATGAAAAGCGTAAAAACATTATTCTTAGCCTTTGCTCTGGCTGCAGTATCTGTTGCATGTTCAGGAGACAAAAAGAAAGGAATTGACTATAATCAGTTCAAAACTGAAGTACAGCTTACTCCGGATCAGGTGAAAAGCTTTGACGAAATTACTAAGAAATACCAGGACCTTCAGGAACAGAATTTTCAGGCTGCAAAAGCACAGGGAGGAAATATGGACCGCGTAGCATTGGGAATCAAAAACGAAGAACTGAGAGCACAGCAGTCTGTTGAAATGACAAAAGTACTTGATGCTACCCAGATGGAAAAGTTCAACAAATTCGTAGATGAAAATTCGAGAAAAAGACCTAGATATGACAATGCACTTCTTGAAAGAATCAAAACGGAAGGTCAGCTTTCAGAAGATGAATTCAAAGTAGTGAATGCAGCCAACGATGCATTTGAAAAAGCATTTAACGATGCGCACGATGTCTACCACGGAAATAATGATCTTGCTAAAGAATACTGGGAGAAATTTGATGCCCAGAGAAAAGCAGCCATCAAGTCCGCTCTTACCCCGGAACACTATACGAAATTCGAAGAAATCGTAAAAGATATTAAGTTCAAGGGAAGAAAATAATTAAGCTTCCTTCTAAACTAAGAAACATTCATATCAAATTTTAATTAGAAAACATTAAGGCAGTACTCCTGTCTTAATGTTTTTGCTGTTAAAGGGAATGTCATTGGAAACTGAAAGGGGAATAGTGAATTTTGCTTCGCAAGTGAATGGTGAATAATTGATTGGAGATTCAAGAGCCAAGAACCAAGATGCTAGATTTCAGATTTCAGACATGAGATTTTTTTATAATCAATTTTGCAAACCATACAACCAGCAACCAGCAACTAACAACTAGCAACCAAACTCTCCCTTGACTCTCAAACCCTCAAACCCGAAACCCGTACACCAAACTCAATGAAATCATTATTTAAAAGCCTTTACCGAAAAAGAAGAAAAAATGAATCCCTCATCAAATACCTGATGTGGATCATTCACCTTTGGCTGGGGCTTCTGTCGAGTCTTGTTGTGTTTGTGATGTGTCTTACCGGAAGTTTGTACGCCTTCAAAAATCAGATCATAGACCTTTACAATAAAGACCTGGTTTATATTACTGCAGGTTCGCAGGTTTCCCATACGCCGGATCAGATACAGATCGGATTGCTGAAAACCGGAAAAGAGCTTACCGGGCTTCTCATTCCGGACGGTAAAAACAGAAGCTATGTCGTTTCTTACCGCGAAAACCAGCTGGATAAAAGTTCGTACTACAATCAATATACGGGTCAGATTTTGGGACAGGCTGATACAGGAGCCAATCGCTTTTTTGAAGTTGTTCTCGATATTCACAGAAACCTGATGATGGGAAATGCCGGACGGCAGATTGTTGGTGCATCTGTTCTGATATTTTGTCTGTTGTTAATTTCCGGATTGATTTTATGGCTGCCCAAAAAACTGAAGTTCCTGAAGCAGGGACTCTCCGTAAAATTCAAAGCAAAGTTCCAGCGTGTGAATTACGACCTGCATAATACATTGGGCTTTTATACCTTTTTCATGCTTTTCTTCATTGCTGTTACAGGATTATATGTCACGTATCCTTGGGTGAAAAACGGTCTTATCGTAAGCTTAGGCGGCTCCTCAATTGATCGTATTGCTGAAGAGAAAAGCGGTGATGATCCTTTCGGAGGTCTTCTTAAAGATATGCTGGAGAAACAGGACGAAAAGAAGAACCTTAAAAATACAGCTTCAGCATCTATAGACAAGATCCTTGAGCTATCCAACAAGCAGCTTCCCTATACAGCGGTGACCAGCATTGAACTTCCCAACAAAGAAAATCCACGATACGTTGTCATCAAGACCAATACCCAAAATTTTCTGGGTATGATGTTTCCGGATGAAATCACTTTTGATAAAACCGGAGTCTTTAAAACCAAAGAATTATTTTCAGATAAACCATTGAATAAACAATTTACTGCTTTAGCCAAACCGCTCCACACAGGAGAAATCATGGGACTGCCAAGTATCATTCTCTATTTCATCGTTTCAATGATTGGATGCTCTTTGCCCGTGACCGGATTCCTGATCTGGTGGCACAGGTTTAAGAAGGGAGGTGGAAAGACGGGAGCTGGAAGTTCATCAAAATCAAAGTAAAATTTTAGCTGAGCTGGGGATAAAATATTTCTGTTTTAAATTATTTAATGATCATTATTATACAATCCCTTTTCAAAGAAAAGAGGGATTTTTTGTACTTATTTTGAGAATTTTAAAATTAACATTATTAGGTATTGCAAGGTTCTAATTTAATTGTATATTTGAAATAAAAAAAACACTATGAAAAGAATCCTGTTAATAATGTTGTTTATCAATGTGTGTGTCATTGCGCAGACTCAAAGATTTATTTATGAAATGCAATTTAAGATGGACAGTGCAAAAGAAGGACATGAAAAAATCAACTTCGCATTAGACATCAATCCAAAAGATGTAAAGTTCTATGAGTACGATTATCTTAAGGCAGACTCTATTAATAAAGTAAATGGAAATTATGCACATCATTACGGAGGCTGGTTTCCATCAGTAAAAAGAGACAGAAACTCCTTTAAGAATCAAAATTATGAGCTCATAGGGCACGATATGTTTTCCTTTCCATCTGAAGATAAGATAAGCTGGAATTTAACCAAAGAAACGAAGACATTCGGTGAATATACATTGCAAAAAGCGACTACGAATTTCGGAGGCAGAATCTGGACGGCATGGTTCAATAAAGAAGTAAATATTTCAGAAGGTCCATATAAATTCCGAGGACTTCCGGGCTTGATTTTTCAGCTGGAAGATTCGAAGTCAAATTATATTTTTACACTGGTTAAAAACAGCAATTTAAAAGAAACGTACAATACGGTTGGTTTTCTTGAAACATTTTACGGAACAAAACCATTGGAAATATCAGAGAAGATAAGAATCAGAAAAAAGCAGGAATTCTATGATGATCCGTTGCAGGATATGCGAAATGAATATAAGGATAATATGAAGGGAGAAATGAATGTAATGGGAACTAAGATTACAAGCAAAGAACAATTCAACGAGCTCAATAAAAAAGTTCAGGAAATGTTGAGGAAAACCAATAATCCAATTGAACTTAATAAGGCTATGAAATATTAATCATAATTACCTGTAAACGAACCTCAAAACTCTGCCACTTCGGCGGAGTTTTTGATAGTTAAGAATTGATTAAAACTAATAATATGGCTAATAAAGATAAAAGTATTTTTGAAAAATTTTCAGACTGGGTAACCAAATTTACGGGCAGTTCTTACGCATTTCTCGGTGCAACAGCTATCGTTGTGGCTTGGGCGTTTTCAGGACCTGTTTTTCACTATTCCGAAACGTGGCAGCTCGTGATCAATACAGGAACTACGATTATTACTTTTCTGATGGTTTTTTTAATTCAGAAAGCACAGAACAAAGACTCCAAAGCGATACAGATCAAACTGAACGAACTTCTCGCTGCCAATGAAAAAGCAAGCAACAGAATTGTTGATATAGAAGACCTGACCGAAAAAGAACTGGATCAGCTTCACTGCTATTACGAAAAATTGGCAGATTTTGCAGAAGAAGATAATGATATTCATACCTCTCATTCTATTGATGCTGCTAAAAGAAATCAGAATTATAAACACGATGTTTTTAAAAGAAAACACGAAGAATGGTTGCAGAAACAGGAACAAAAAAAGGGATCGTAATGATCCCTTTTTTATAATGATTTCAAGATGTTTAAAGTATCAATCTTAGTATCTCTTATTTCGTAGTTCAAGCAGGAAACGACCCTTAGATTCATATACTGGATCAATTTCAAAACTTGGAGAACAGATAAGTTTTTTTTGACGCAAAGAAATTGATTATCCTATTTATAAAGGGAAGCAAAGGGGGAATCAATTTCATTGATTCGATTAAGCAGATGTTTTATACCGATCGCTTCTTCAGTGACGCAGTCACAGTCTTTGCCTTCCTCAAAAACTAAACGTTAGCAAGATGAAACTTTGCGTTAAAAATCATCATTCGCTCAAACTCGTATCCCATAACTTTCGATACCTAAATCTTAATTTTCTTATCCCAAACTCAGATTAATAAGTGTTGAAAATTATTTTCTCAGGAAATACCCGAAATAACTGCAGCTTCCTGACAGTCCTTTCAATGTTTCCGTATCCGCATACTGGGATTTCAGCTGGGCAAAATACGTTCTGTATTTCTCATTTCTGATATTGTCCAGTTCAGTCTGATGAGCCTGTTCCTTTTCAGAATATTTAGGATCTGAATAGTCAATAGTCTTTACATTTTTCGCTTCATACTGATAATACTTTCCTTGCTCTGCACTGGCCATCTGGAAGAGAACTCTTGCTCTCTGTTCCTTGTCTTTGGACAGTTTCAGAGTCTTTTGATAATAATTAATCGCCAGGTCGAAGTTATCCGGTTCGATATAAGTAGTATAAAGGAAATTCTTATAATAATACCTGTAAGGATTCTTTCTGTCCGTGTTCCAGAAGTCATATTTTCCACCATTGCTGTTGTCAATGTCCATCACGAACAGTTGACGGTAATAGCCTAAGCTTGAAGTATTGTACATTAAGTTTCCGATAAGCTGGCTGGCTGTAGCTGCCTTTTCATCCGTTCCGGCGCTGATCTTTTTAAGCTGGATCAATGCATCTGCCAGTTCCAGTTTATTCATGCTGTTTTTAATGAAAGGGAACGCAGTATAATCTTCAGCTTCCATACTTTCGGTTTCTGCACTTCCGAAACTTTCCCATACATTGTGTCCGAAGACCAGATTCGAAATATCTCTGAATCCGTTGTATTCACCGGCTGCATATTGTTTCGCAGTGATCTTTTCACCTTTATCGGTCCAGTCATAATTCATTCTTGGAATTCCTGCAAAGCCCTGAGCTTTCTCATAATATGATTTGGCCTTTTCAAAATCGGCCTGCTTCATGGCTCTGTCTCCGTAGATCATGCTGAAGAACGCATCAATATTTCCGACGTTGTCCATGTTTTTGGCGATAATCTGCTGTTCAAACTGGGTCTTATTCGGTTTCTTATAAAAGTCTTCAACGCTTTTCACCAAGCTTGAATTCGGGTTGTACTGAAGATCAGAAAGTTTATTGTTCATTAAGAACGATTTTCCATCTTCACCCTGTAAGAAGTAACGGTTGGCAAGAACATCTTTAAGGAAGTCTGCTGTAGAAGGAGTTTCACCGTAATAGTCATAATCTGCAACGGCTGCCGTATCTTTCTTCACTTCTTTTTTTACGAAATAATCGGCGTAGTCTTTCATCAGATGATCTTCGAATTCAGCATCAACTCTGGGATGAGAAACGATATCATTCAGAACTTTCATTCTTTTTATTTCTTCCAGATATTCCGGGTTGGTTGTTTTGATATCTTCCAGAATTTCGGAACTTGCTTTATAGTCTTTTTTCAAAAACTTAAGATAAGCATCGGCGATCTGCCAGTATTCATCCTTAGAGACCTTCTTCGTTTTCTCCGTGAATTTCTCCAGGTTGTCCAGATAGTCTTTCGTTTTTTCATCGTACCCGTAACCGGATTTGGTGTAGAACGGAATTCTGTCCGGGTTGTTCAATAGCTCATCATCACTCTTATCATTTTTGCCACCATCCGCACTGTCAGATTTTGAACCTCCGAAAAGATTTTTGAAAAACCTTACAATCTTCTGCCAGAACGAAAGCTTCTCTTCTTTTTTTACCTCTGCAGCTGCCGGTTCAGATTTTGTATCGGTTGAAGCTTTACTATGATCATCCGCATTGCCTCTCTGCATATACACATTGTCTGAAGCATCGGAATTATAGTAGTAGATCGGCAGATAACTTCTTTCCAATTCATTGATGCTTCTTACGGCCATTACTTTCAGAATCTCAGAATCCGGATTGATGTCGTACATCTTTTCCATGATGGGAATAGGATCTGTGAAACCTTCGTAGCCCAACAGGAAGTAAGCCATGTTTTTTTCATCGCTGGTACCCGCTCTTTTCATGATATTACTGAAAGAAGCCGTATCCGAAAGTTTCATGGAAACGAAAGCAGATTCCTTACGGTCTTTACTGTTCATAAAAACCTGAAAGAAATTCCAGTTTGCATCACTGTTCATTTCCTTTCCTCTCTGAGCACCGGCAAGCTGATCAAGCGCCATGAAATACACGGCACCTTTCTGCTTGATTGGTTCAATATACGTTTTGAAAGCTTCCAGTGCGGCATCATAATTTCTCGTATAATGATTGAAACGCACCAGCTGATATCCGTAACGCTGCTTGATTTCCGGATTTCTTGTGGCATTGTATAGAGAAGTCAGTGCATTGACTGTTTTTGCATAATCAACCGAAGTGGCATTGAGGTTTTTTGAAGGACCATTGTTGTAAAAAGCATCCGGGCTTTCCACATAATTGATGCTCATGTAAGGCTCCAGATATTTCGCTTCAATTAAATAATCGATGCCTTCCTTGTACTTTTGGTAGAATCCTGTTCCCAGTTTCTGCAAAAGAGGGTTACTCGGTGTTCCGTTTTTCAAAGCATTCAAATCTGCCATGCTTATTTTGTACACCAGATTCTCTGTTTCCGCATAGTTGAGCTGGTTGTTGAAGAATTTCTTCCAAGTCTCAATATTGTCGTCAGGAATCGTCATGTTCTTATAATCACCGTAGAACCTGTTGGAATAGGTAAGCAGGAAAGGAAGGTAAGACTTATCCTTGATGATGCTTTGGGTAAACAGGTTGAAGTATTCATAATCGGGGTCTGACCACGCGCAGGCGTCAGATTTAGTATAAAACAGCGACAGAACCGCCAGTGAAAGAATATACTTTTTCATATAGTTGAGGGTGTTTTTATTTTTATAATTAAATGTGATCAGCAGTATTTAAAAACTGCTTAAAGTGCTCGATCTGCGGGAGATAAAATTTTAAAAATCCCGGTTACTTACAAATTTACTATCTAATTGATAATAAATTACATTAAAATCAGTTATTTTTTTCTCCAGAAAACGGGTGACGTCTTCCAGCTGTTCATCAGAGATTTCCTCCACCTTTATCCTGAAGCCTTTGCTCAGAAAACTTCCGAAATAGAAACCGTCTTTCATAATTTCAACCTCATGATCGGATATCTTTTTGAATCCTGGGTTTTCAAGATCTTTTTTGGACAAGGCATTGATTAATTTATGCTTTTCAAGATGATTGGTAACAATTCCCCAGGAGTAGATCGGCAGTGCGACTTCTATTTTCTTTACAGGATAATCTTCCAGTTTGGAAAGGTAGCTTTTTAAAATCGTCACATCCAGAATAGAATTCTTGTTGGAATTTTCCAATGGTGAGGAAGTAGAGTAGCACATGAGGTAGACTTTTTCTACAGGCGGAACTCCGGTCTGGTTTTTATCTTTAACCTGATGAAGGCGTAAAGTACAGGTGATCTCCTTTCCGGAAACCTTTTTCAGTTCTTTCAGGAATTTAAAATAATCATTTCTGGTTCCGGCCGTCCAATCGCAGTCAATCTGAATTTCATTATTGATCTTTAAACCATATTCTTTGGATTTCTTCTGAACCAGATCGTTGATGTTTTTGGCCAGAAACCTAACCTCTTCCGCAGAGATACGGTACATCGACTGATTGGTAATAAATACAGTGGGAACAATCTGTTTATCCGTCTGGAAACTTTTGTCTTTCGTAATTACAGCAACCGGCTGAAACTGTCCGCCGATTTTATCTATATCGAAAAATCTAGTGTACACATAAGGAACCGAAGCCTTGTCCAATGCTCTTTTCTCTTCCTCATCCAGCTTAAGCTGAGTTTTCCAGTAATAAAAAGTATAAGGATGATTCTTCTTCCCGCCGCATGAAACAGCGAGAAGAAGGATCAACAGGAATTTTAATGCTTTCATTTCTTGTACAGTTTGCTTTCGCAGGTACAGATGTCGTTGGAAGCACTTTCCATGGAAGAGCAGCAGTCTTCTGATTTCTGGATGTTTCCTTCTTTATCGGTAAGGTAGATATTGTCTTTGTCAAATTTCACATAGAAGTTTTCTCCATACTTTTTAAAAACCACTTTCATGACTTTTGGGTTGTATTTTCCGGCATTCATTTCTTCGGTAGTTTCGGTTCCATCGGCCTGATTCACCTGAACAAATCCGAAATAGACATCGCCGTTTTTCTTCACATCCAGATAATAGGACGGTGTTCCCGATCCACTGAATCCTTCAATGATGTTAAAACTTCTGTGACCGACAAATGGTGCTTTTGTCTGGGCAAAAGATAAAATGCTGATGCATAAGATCACTAAGCTGAAAATCTTTTTCATATATTTTTTTTCAAAAGTAAAAATATTTAAGCAAAAATGAAACCGTAAAAACCCGGTGATTGGCTGTTGGAGGTTATTGTAGCGTTTTTTTTTAACCACAAAAGTCGCAAAAGCTTTTAAACACTTTAGTTATTTTAAAGTTACATAAATTGTATACTTAAGTTTTATGAAAATCAAAGATTTTTTGTATAAAGAATGTTGGCGACATTGGATTAACGCAATGGCGCAAGGTCTTATTTAAATATGTTTTACGGCGCAAGAAAATCAAAGATTTTCAGCAAGGTTGGTGATGAGCTGACTTCGTTGCTGTACTTCTTGCAATGACAGCGGTATTCAATTTTATCGAAGATAAAATCATTGCGCCTTAAAACATTCGAATTATAAAAAAACTTCTTACGTGCTAAAATGGACGAAAAGCTTTTGTGACTTTTGTGGTTGAATTTTTTAAATCAGTATAAAAGTTGAAAACCACCCCGAATTGGAGTGGTCTTAGTATAAATTAATTTAAAATTCAGATTAGAAAACTGTGGCTGCCAGCTGAATTCTTGCGTATTTATTCGAAGGGTTCCACATGGCCATCATGGCGACCGGCAGACTGTAGTGTTCCGTGATTTTGACGGTCTTGCTGGCTTTTACCCCAACGTTAACGATGTCAAAACTGTTTTTGCCGTTTCCATAGAGGAAATTCCTGTCGTTCAGGGCGAATCCTGCACCGATGAAAGCATCCAGATTGACTTTCTGCCCTGCAATAACGGGATAGCTTGCCTGAACGTAAGTTGAATACTTATTCTTTTTATAGCTTCCGTCAGATTCTAAAACCACTTCTCCTGCATTGGCTCCTCCGTAAAGCATAATGTCAGCTTCAATATTCAGTGGAAATGAAGGTCCGAATGTATAATTGGTTCTAAGATCAATGATATGAGCCGTTCTTGTCCGTGAATAATGGAATATGTCTTCTGAAGCAACCGCCGTATTGATGTTTCTGGAATTAAAAAGATCCCAAAGCCCGATATAAAGCCTTCCGTCTGAATACTGGACGTAGTAATTGATCTCCTTATAATGTGTTCCGTCTTTGTCGTCCGTCAGGGAGGAGGCACCCCAGATTCCTGCTTTCCATTTCTTTTCCGCATCGAAGGCATACGACAGATTTCCCATGACCACAGGTTTATCTGTAATGATCAGACCTCTCCATAAGTGGTTATTCTGAATATTCGCCGTGAAATCGAGCCTGTTGCTTTCCTTAGGTTCAGTGTTCTCCTGAGACCATAGTTTTCCTGTGCCCAAAATAATCAGGCATGCTATTTTTAAAACTTTCATGGATGTATTTATTTTAAGATTCCATATAGAACTGCTGCGATAATACAGCCCAGAATAGGGCCTGCAACAGGAATCCAGGCATATCCCCAGTCACTGCTGCCTTTTACGGGAAGTATGGCGTGCATGATTCTGGGACCTAAATCTCTGGCGGGATTAATGGCATAACCGGTGGTTCCACCTAAAGATAAACCGATAGCCCAAACCAGTAAGGTAACAGGAAGTGCTCCCACAGAGCCAAGTCCTACTTTAGCGGTTGGATCTGCATTCAGAGCAATGCTGGGATCCGAAAAATGAAAGATGACGAATACCAGGACAAACGTGCCGATGATCTCACTGATGAGATTGGAGAACGTATTTCTGATCGCGGGACCTGTACTGAAACAGGCCAGCTTAGCTCCTCCGTCTTCGGTAATAGCGAAATGGTCTTTATTAAAAAGCCATACAAGGAAAGCGCCAAGCATTGCACCGAGAATCTGCGCAGCAATATACGTGGGAACCAGATCCCATGAGAATTTTCCTGCGACAGCCAATCCGATAGATACAGCCGGATTCAGGTGAGCACCACTTACCGGTCCTGCTACGGTAACCCCCACAAAAACGGCCAGTGCCCATGCCGTTGTAATGACGATCCATCCTGAATTATTTCCTTTGGTATCTTTTAAGACAACATTCGCTACAACGCCGTTGCCTAATAATATCATAAGCATGGTGCCTATGAGTTCTGCGGTAAATGGGTTCATGAGTAGTTTTTTTAAGTTTAGGATTTAATCTTCGATCCAGCTTTGAGAACGCTTCACAGCTTTGTTCCAGAAATGAATCATATTATCTGCTTTTTCCTTGTCCACTTTCGGATGGAAATCTTCGTCCACAATCCATTGGGATTGAATCTCGTTGATGTCTTTCCAGTATCCTACCGCCAGGCCTGCAAGATACGCTGCCCCTAGGGCTGTTGTTTCAAGGGTTTTCGGTCTTGTGATTTTGAACCCGAAAAGATCAGACTGGATCTGCATCAGAAGGTCACTTGCAGAAGCACCGCCATCTACTCTAAGTTCAAGACTTGGTCTTCCGGAATCCGCTTCCATAGATTTTACAATATCATACACCTGGAATGCAATTCCTTCCAAAGTCGCTCTTGCGATGTGACCGTTGGTGGTTCCTCGTGTTACTCCTACAATCGTTCCTCTGGCATATTGGTCCCAGTATGGTGCACCCAATCCTGTAAGTGCAGGGACAAAGTAAACGCCTCCGTTATCTTCAACGCTTGCTGCCAGATCATTCACTTCTTCAGAGGTACGGATTAATTTTAGCCCGTCTCTCAGCCACTGTATGGCTGCTCCGCCTACGAATACACTTCCTTCAAGTGCGTAATTTACTTCTCCGTTAATTTTCCATGCTACAGTTGTCAACAGGTTGTTTTTAGAAGAAACCGCTTCTTTTCCTGTATTCATTAAAAGGAAACATCCTGTTCCGTAGGTGTTTTTTACCATTCCCGGAGTGATGCACATCTGTCCGAATAAAGCAGCCTGTTGGTCTCCTGCAATTCCTGCAATCGGAATTTTTGTGGAGAATAGAGTGGTTGCGGTTTCGCCGTAAATTTCACTGCTCTGTTTTACTTCAGGAAGAACAGATCTTGGAATGTCGAATAAATCCAACAGTTCCTGATCCCATTCTAAAGTATGAATGTTCAGAAGCATCGTTCTGCTCGCATTGGAAACATCGGTGATGAACATTTTCCCGCGGGTAAGTTTCCATACCAGCCAAGTGTCAACGGTTCCGAAACATAATTTCCCTTCTGCCGCTTTTTCTCTTGCGCCTTCTACGTTATCCAGAATCCATTTAAGTTTGGTTGCAGAAAAATAAGCATCCAGAACAAGTCCGGTTTTTTCTTTGATGGTTTCGGCGTGTCCCTGTTCTTTTAATTCATCGCAATATTTGGAGGTTCTTCTGTCCTGCCAGACAATTGCGTTGTAAATAGGTTCGCCGGTTTCTTTATCCCAGACAATGGTTGTTTCACGCTGATTGGTGATTCCAATGGCGGCTACTTCCAGTCCGGAGATGCCTGCTTTGGCGATAATCTCTGCGGCAACGGATATCTGGGAAGACCAGATTTCGTTGGGATCATGCTCTACCCATCCCGGAGTAGGGAAGATCTGTTCAAAATTTTTCTGGGAGATGTATTCTATAGCTCCGCTGTGGTTGAATAAAATGGCTCTGGAGGATGTTGTCCCCTGGTCCAGAGCGAGAATCAGTTTTTCCTTCATACTGCAAATCTTTAGTTATGAGTAATAGTTTTGGGAGAGTAAGGCGTTAATAAATATCCTTGTGCTAATTCAATAAATTCTTTTTCCTGATCATTTGCCCATTCCTGAGAATAGTCTTTTTCTTTGGCAATAAGCTGTGCAATCGTGTGGGCACTATCGATGGCGGCTCTTGCATCTAAAAATAAGAGTCTGACTCTTCTGGCGAGAATGTCTTCTATGGTTTCTGCCATTTCATGTCGTATGGCCCAAACGGCTTCTGCTATAGTGAAAGCATGATCCGGATGTATTTTTTTGGAATACTGAGGATCGCTGCTCTGTAACGCTTTGATAGCTGGAATATCGGATCCGTATACATATAGATGACTGGTACGGTCTACAAGTTCTGCTTTTATATTCCCGTGAATAGACATGTTTTCTGTTTGAGAAGGTCCTCCGTTTAAATGAAGAATTTCTACCGCTTTATCTACAGTGTCCTGTGCCATTTTACGGTACGTGGTCCATTTTCCGCCGATGATGGAAACCAATCCTGTATCTGAAGTAATGACTTTGTGGCTTCGGGAAACCTCTTTTGTGTTTTTACCTCCTTCTTTTGGTGCGGCAAGCGGTCTCAATCCGGCGAACATAGATTTTACGTCTTCTCTCGTCGGTTTCTTGGCTAAATATTGTCTGGCTGTCGTGAGAACGAAATTAATTTCAGATTCCAAAGCATGCGGTTCAAAGCTTGGACTTTCCAGAAGGGTATCTGTAGTTCCTACCAATGCTCTGTCGTGCCAAGGGACAACGAACAGCACTCGGCCGTCTGATGTTTTAGGAATCATGATGGCATCATCACTTTTAAGGAAAGATTTGTCTAATACCAAGTGGATACCCTGGCTTGGAACGACAAATTTACCGTGCTTAGGATTATTCATATTCAGAATGTCATTCGTGAATACCCCTGTTGCATTGATCACAGCTTTCGCACGGAGCTCATACTGCTGGTTGGAAAACTGGTCTTCCGCTTTTACGCCGTTTATCTTTCCGGAATCATTTTTCAGAAGGCCGGTTACTTTCATATAGTTCACCGCGCTTCCTCCTTTTTCTATAAGAGTCTGGGAAAGGTTGATCGCTAATCTCGCATCGTCAAACTGTCCGTCCTGATACACTACACCGCTGGCGAGGTTGTGCTGTTCAATTGTGGGTAGTTTTTCAATGGTTTTGGCTTTGCTGATGTATTTTGTTTTTCCAAGACTGAGTTTTCCTGCAAGGAAATCATAAAGAGACAATCCTATCTTATAGTAGATACCTCCCCACCAGGTGTAGTTGGGAATAATAAATGACTGGTTTTTGACTACATGTGCTGCATTTTGGGCAAGCAGTCCTCTTTCTTTCAGGGCTTCTTTTACAAGTCCTACATCTCCCTGGGCAAGATATCTTACACCGCCGTGTACCAGTTTGGTGCTTCGGCTGGATGTTGCTTTTGCAAAATCGTGGGACTCGAGGAGCAGGGTTTTAAATCCTCTGCTGGCTGCATCCAGTGCTGAGCCCAGACCACTGGCTCCACCTCCGATGACAATAAAGTCCCATTCCTGCACACTGGTCAGTTTACTAAGTTCTTCGTTTCGTTTCATAAATGTTTCGTTTATGTTTCGTTTTCAAATGTATAAATTAAAAACGAAACTAAAAAGAAAATAAATGAAATTTTATCGGTCTCGGAAAAAAATGGTATTTTTGATGAAAGAATCAGAATGGAAAAGTTAATACCAAGGCACGATGATATATTAAAGGAACTGAATGAAAAAGGGCATGTTCTGGTACAGGATTTATGTGAGAAGCTGAATGTTTCGTCGGTTACGGTTCGAAAGGATCTGAATTATCTCGAAAGTCTGGGATTGCTTTTTCGAAACCATGGAGGGGCGAGTAAGCATGTGCGCTATGCATATGAAAGGAATGTAGATGAAAAAGAAAACATCAATGTAGAAGCGAAACAGAACATCGCGAAAGCAGCTTTGCAGCTTATCCAGGAGAATGACTGTATTATTCTGGCTTCGGGAACTACGATGCACTATCTGGCGAGGATGCTGGTGAATTTCGGTCCGCTTACGGTTCTTACTTCTTCTTTAAGGGTTGCACTGGAGCTTTGCAATAATCCTAATATTAATATCATACAATTAGGTGGGGAAGTGAGAAAGAGTTCTACTTCTATAGTAGGATCTATTTCAGAAACCATTCTCAGACAATTTTCCTGTAATAAACTCTTTCTTGGGGTAGATGGTATTGATATGGAATTCGGGATCAGTACTTCTAATGCAGCAGAAGCCCATCTGAATCAGCTTATGATAGAATGTTCCGAAAAAGTGGTTATTCTTGGTGACTCTTCGAAACTGAATAAGAAAGGTTTCGGGAAGATCGCTCCTCTGGATAAAATAGATTATCTGATCACGGATGATGGTATTTGTGATGAGGATAAAGCTGGTCTGGAAGAAATAGGGGTTTCGGTAATTGTAAAATAAATTCCTTCATCATTTCTTTTTTAAGAACAAAATAATTTCTCTGAAAATTTCGTCCGGATTTTTTCAAAATGATCTAATTGATTAAAAATCAAAATATTTTACTCAAAATATTTGTCAGTTATAAAAATATTCATAAATTTGCACACTCCATTTTAGGGGCGTAGTATGCCTATATCAAAAGTAGAAATTACTTCAGACTTCCTAAAAATGTAGAAATAGAAAGATAAATTTTATTATAACATAAACAATGTCAGGTATTATTGGTAAAAAAATCGGTATGACGTCTTTGTTTAACGAAGAAGGAAAAAACATTCCTTGTACAGTTATTCAGGCGGGTCCATGCTCGGTTTTACAGGTCAGAACCATAGAAAAGGACGGCTACAAGTCAGTTCAGTTAGGTTTCGATGACAAGAGTGAAAAGAACGTAGGTAAAGCGTTAGCTGGCCATTTCAAAAAGGCTGGTTCTGCTCCAAAAGCTAAGTTGGTAGAATTCTACAGAGAATTCGTAGACGAAGTAAAAGTAGGAGAAGAAGTAAAAGTGAACTTATTCGCTGAAGGTGAATTCGTTGACGTAACAGGAACTTCAAAAGGTAAAGGTTTCCAAGGTGTTGTTAAAAGACATGGCTTTGGAGGTGTAATGCAAGCTACTCATGGTCAGCACAACAGACTTAGAGCTCCAGGTTCTATCGGTGCTGGATCGGATCCTTCAAGAGTATTCAAAGGAATGAGAATGGCGGGTAGAATGGGAGGTAAGCAGGTAACTGTTCAAAACCTTCAAGTATTAAAAGTGGATCAAGAACAAAATCTTTTAGTAGTAAAAGGTGCTGTTCCGGGAGCTAAAAATTCTTATGTAATTATCAGAAAATGGAACTAGTAGTATTAAATACATCAGGAAAAGAGACCGGAAGAAAAGTAACTCTAGACGAATCAGTATTCGGAATTGAGCCAAATCAGCACGCGGTTTACTTAGAAGTTAAACAGTACCTTGCAGCACAGAGACAAGGGACTCATAAATCAAAGGAAAGAAGCGAAATTACTGCTTCTACTAAGAAACTTAAGAAGCAAAAAGGATCTGGTTCTGCTAGATATGGTGATATCAAATCTCCAACTTTCAGAGGTGGAGGTAGAGTATTCGGACCAAAACCAAGAGACTACAGATTCAAATTGAACAAAGCTCTTAAGAGATTAGCTAAAAAATCTGTTTTATCTCAGAAAATGAGAGACAACAGCATCAGAGTAATGGAAGATATGAGCTTAAGCGCTCCTAAAACTAAAGATTTCATCTCTATCTTAAATGCATTGGCATTAAACGATAAGAAATCTCTATTCGTTCTTCCTGAAGCTAACAAGAATGTATATTTATCTTCAAGAAACTTACCTAAAACTAAAGTAATGAACTTCAACGAAATTAGTTCATATGACTTAATGAATGCAGGTGAGATCGTATTCTTAGAAGGTGCAGTTGAAAAATTCCAGGAAAATTTAAAGAAATAAATCATGTCACTTATTATTAAACCAGTTATCTCAGAAAAGGCTAATTACCTTACAGATTTAAGAGGTTCTTATTCTTTCTTAGTAGATCCTAAGGCTAATAAGATCCAGATTAAAAAAGCTGTTGAAGCAGCTTACGGTGTAAAAGTAGCAGACGTTAATACAATGATTTATGCTCCGAAGGTTTCTTCGAAATACACTAAAAAAGGTCTTCAAGTAGGAAAGACAAACAAATTGAAAAAGGCGGTAATCAAGCTTGTTGAAGGTGAGGTTATCGATATTTTTGCTGTAAATTAATTATTAATTATAAATAATAGTAATGTCTGTTAGAAAATTAAAACCTATCACCCCAGGACAGAGATTCAGAATTGTTAACAATTTTGAGGAAATTACTACCAACAAACCAGAGAAATCTCTAACAGTTGGTATTAGTAAGTCAGGTGGACGTAACCAAACTGGTAAAATGACCATGCGTTACACCGGAGGTGGACACAAAAAGAAATACAGAATTATCGACTTCAAAAGAAACAAGCATGATGTTGAAGCAACGGTAAAAACTGTAGAATATGATCCAAACAGAACTGCATTTATCGCTTTATTAGAGTACGCAGACGGAGAGAAGAGATATATCATCGCTCCAAACGGTATCAAAGTAGATCAGAAGGTAGTTTCAGGAGAAAGCGTAGAACCGAATATCGGTAACGCAATGAAATTGAAAAACATTCCATTGGGTACTGTTATTTCTTGTGTTGAAATGAAGCCTGGACAAGGTGCTATTTTAGCAAGAAGTGCTGGTTCTTCAGCTCAATTAACTTCAAGAGATGGAAAATATGCAATCATCAAATTGCCTTCAGGAGAATCAAGAATGATTCTTACTGAGTGTTATGCAATGATTGGATCTGTTTCTAACTCTGATCATCAGTTAACTGTTTCAGGTAAGGCTGGTAGAAGCAGATGGTTAGGTAGAAGACCTAGAACTAGACCAGTTGTAATGAACCCTGTAGATCACCCAATGGGAGGTGGTGAAGGTCGTTCTTCAGGAGGTCACCCAAGATCTAGAAATGGTATGCCTGCTAAAGGTTACAAAACCAGAAAGAAAAACAAAGCGTCTAACCGTCATATCATATCTAAACGTAAATAATTATGGCAAGATCACTTAAAAAAGGACCATTCATTCATCATACTTTAGATAAGAAGGTTCAGACAAACATAGAGTCTGGTAAGAAGACAGTTATCAAAACTTGGTCTAGAGCGTCTATGATCTCTCCAGACTTCGTAGGACAAACTATTGCTGTACACAACGGGAAATCTTTTATCCCTGTTTATGTTACAGAAAACATGGTTGGTCACAAGTTAGGCGAATTTTCTCCAACAAGATCTTTCAGAGGTCATGGTGGTAATAAAAACAAAGGAAGTAGATAATCATGGGATCAAGAAAAAGAGAAAGTGCATTAGCACGTAAGTTAACAAATCAAGATGTAGTAAAAGCATTACATAACGATTGCCCTTCTTCTCCAAGAAAGATGAGATTAGTAGCTGATATCATCAGAGGCGTAGAAGTAGACAAAGCTTTATACATCCTAAAATATTCAAAGAAAGACGCTTCTAATAAATTAGAAAAAGTCTTACTTTCAGCAATGGCCAACTGGCAAGCTAAAAACGAAGGTGCTGATATCGAAGAAGCTAATCTTATCGTTAAAGAAATTTTTGTAGACAGTGCAAGACAATTGAAGAGACTAAGACCAGCTCCACAAGGTAGAGGGTATAGAATCAGAAAAAGATCAAACCACATTACATTAATCTTAGGTAATAAAGAAAATTAATCAAGGTATGGGACAGAAGACAAATCCAATTGGTAACAGATTAGGTATCATCAGAGGATGGGATTCAAACTGGTTTGGTGGTAAAGATTATGGAGACAGAATCGCTGAAGACTACAAAATCAGAAGATACCTTGAAGCTAGATTATCTAAAGGTGGTATTTCAAAAATTTATATTGAAAGAACTTTAAAATTAGTTACAGTAACTATTACTACTGCTAGACCGGGACTTATCATCGGTAAAGGAGGTCAGGAAGTTGATAAATTGAAAGAAGAATTGAAGAAACTTACAGGTAAGGATATTCAAATCAACATTTTCGAAATCAAAAGACCTGAACTTGACGCAGTACTAGTAGCAGACAGCATCTCTAAGCAGATTGAAAACAGAATTTCTTACAGAAGAGCTGTTAAAATGGCGATGGCAAGTACAATGAGAATGGGTGCTGAAGGTATCAAAGTTCAAATCTCTGGTAGATTGAACGGTGCTGAAATGGCAAGAAGCGAATCTTTCAAAGACGGAAGAATTCCTTTGTCTACTTTCAGAGCTGATATCGATTATCACTGGGCTGAAGCTCACACTACTTACGGTAGACTAGGAGTGAAAGTTTGGATCATGAAAGGAGAGGTTTACGGTAAAAGAGACCTTTCTCCACTAGTGGGACAACAGAAGAAAGGAGGTCCTTCAGGAGGCGGAAACAGAGGTGGAGACCGAGATAACAGAAGACCTAGAAAGAATAATAACAATAATAACAATAATAATTAAAAATTTTAGGTTAGAAATTTTGAATTTTAAATTACCGTTACTTTTTTAAAATATAAAAAATCTAAAATCTAAAATCTAAAATCTAAAATTTAGAAATTATGTTACAACCAAAAAGAACCAAATTCCGTAGAGTTCACAAGATGAAGATGAAGGGGATTGCTCAAAGAGGTAATCAACTGGCTTACGGAACATTTGGAATCAAAGCTATAGAAGGTGCTTGGATCACTGCAAGACAAATCGAAGCTGCTCGTATCGCTGCGACTAGATATATGAAGAGAGAGGGTCAGCTATGGATCAAAATCTTCCCGGATAAGCCTATTACTAAGAAACCAGCCGAAGTAAGGATGGGTAAAGGTAAAGGTGCTGTGGAATATTGGGTAGCTGTAGTAAAACCAGGTAAAATCATGTTCGAGATCGGAGGAGTATCTTACGACATCGCTAAGGAAGCTTTAAGACTTGCTGCACAGAAATTACCGGTAATTACTAAATTCGTAGTTGCTAACGATTTTGTTAAACCTCTATAATCTTTGATACAATGAAACAAGCTGATATTAAAAATTTAAGCGCGGGTGATATTCAAGCAAAACTTGCTGAATTGAAAACTCAATATTCAAAACTGAAATTGGCTCACAAGATCAGTCCAATTGAAAACCCGATTCAAATCAGAGATTTGAGAAGATCGATCGCTAGACTAAACACTGAGTTAACCACTAAACAACAATAAGATTTTCATACATTATGGAAAGAAACTTAAGAAAAGAAAGAATCGGAATAGTTTCCAGCAATAAAATGGAAAAGACCATTGTTGTAAGTGAGACTACTAGAGTGAAACACCCGATGTACGGTAAATTCGTTTTGAAAACGAAAAAATATACTGCACATGACGAGAACAACGAATGCACAGAAGGTGATACAGTTCTTATCCAAGAAACTAGACCTTTGAGCAAGAGCAAGAGATGGAGATTAGTAAGAATCATTGAAAAAGCTAAGTAATAATGTTACAAACAGAATCAAGATTAAAAGTTGCTGATAACACAGGTGCAAAAGAAGTACTAGTTATCAGAGTTCTGGGAGGAACCAGAAGAAGATATGCTTCAGTTGGTGATAAAATCGTTGTTACTATCAAGGATTCTACGCCATCAGGAAATGCTAAAAAAGGTCAGGTATCTAAAGCTGTAGTCGTAAGAACTAAAAAAGCAGTTAGAAGAAAAGATGGTTCATACATCAAATTCGAAGACAATGCTTGTGTATTACTAAACGCAGCGGGAGAAATGAGAGGAACGCGTGTTTTCGGACCAGTTGCTCGTGAGTTGAGAGACAAAGAATATATGAAAATCATTTCATTAGCTCCTGAAGTACTTTAATTTTTAAAATTTTTAAAAGAAAATGTCAAAGTTAAAAATAAAAAGAGGAGATAACGTCATCATTACTACTGGTAAGAAAGATATCAAAGGTAAGACAGGTGAAGTTATTGAAGTGATCAAAAAAGAAGGAAAAGATCCTAGAGTTATCGTTGCAGGTCTTAACATCGTTAAGAAACACGTTAAGCCTTCAGCTTCTAACCCTCAAGGTGGAATCACTGAAAAAGAAGCTTCTATTCATATCTCAAACATCGCTCTAGTTGGTAAAGACGGAAAAGCGGTAAGAGTTGGTTATAAAATCGACGGAGATAAGAAAGTGAGAATCGATAAAAAAACGGGTGAAACTTTATAATTTGAATTAACACATGGAATTTATAGCAAGACCCAAAAATATATACAGAGAGAAAATTGTTCCTGCAATGATGGAAGAATTTGGGTACAAATCTGTAATGCAGGTACCTAAATTGGAAAAAATCATCCTATCTCAAGGATTAGGTGATGCCACTGCAGACAAAAAAATCATTGATTACGCTGTAGAAGAATTAACAATGATTACTGGCCAGAAAGCAGTTGGTACTATCTCTAAGAAAGACGAAGCGGCTTTCAAATTGAGAAAAGGTATGCCTGTAGGTGCTAAAGTAACATTGAGAGCTCATAAAATGTATGAATTCTTAGACAGACTTACTGCTTCTGCTTTACCACGTATCAGAGATTTCTCTGGTATCAAAGCAGACGGGTTCGATGGTAGAGGTAACTACAACTTAGGTATTACTGAGCAGATTATCTTTCCTGAGATCGTAATTGACAAAGTGAAAAAAATCCAAGGGATGGACATCACTTTCGTAACAAGTGCGAAAACAGATAAAGAAGCGAAAGCATTATTAACTCACTTCGGTTTACCATTTAAAAAGAACTAAGAAATGGCTAAAGAATCAATGAAAGCGCGTGAGCGCAAAAGAGAAGCACTAGTTGCTAAATACGCTGACAAAAGAAAAGCTTTAAAAGAAGCTGGTGACTATGAAGGTCTTCAGAAATTACCTAAAAATGCTTCTCCTGTAAGATTACACAACAGATGTAAACTAACAGGTAGACCAAGAGGGTACATGAGAACTTTCGGTCTTTCTAGAGTAACGTTCCGTGAAATGGCCAACAACGGTCTTATCCCGGGAGTGAAAAAAGCTAGTTGGTAATAATTACTAATTAATCGGGACAATTAAGTTGTCTGGATACTAAAGAATAAAAATATCAGACCCAAGTTTTTCTGAAGTCTGATATTTTAATCTTCAAGTCCCTTCAATACTGATTGTCTTTAACCAATAATTTAAAATAGAAAAATGGTAACAGATCCAATTTCAGATTTCCTAACAAGAGTAAGGAACGCACAAAGCGCAGGCCACAAAGTGGTGGAAATTCCTGCATCGAAAATCAAAAAGGAGATTACTAAGATCTTATTTGATCAGGGTTATATCTTAAACTTTAAGTTTGAAGAAAGCGCTGTTCAAGGTACGATCAAAATCGCTTTAAAGTATGACAAGCAAACTAACAAGCCGGCTATTAAATCTATCCAGAGAGCTTCTAGACCAGGTTTAAGACAGTACAAAGGTTCTACAGAACTTCCAAGAGTACTGAACGGTTTGGGAATAGCTGTTATCTCTACTTCTAAAGGAGTAATGACTGACAAGAAGGCTAGAGAAGAAAAAGTAGGCGGTGAAGTAATCTGCTATGTTTATTAATTTTTAATCAGAGGAAAATGTCAAGAATTGGTAAAGCAATTATAACAATTCCAGCTGGAATTACTGTCACTGAAAATAACAGTGTTGTAACAGTAAAAGGTCCTAAAGGAGAACTTTCTCAGGAGCTTACAGCAGGAATTACTTTAGAACAAAAAGATGGCGAGCTTAATGTAAACAGACCATCTGATTCTAAGCAACACAAAGCGCTTCACGGTTTATACAGAGCGTTGATCGCCAACATGATTGTTGGTGTTGAAAAAGGTTTCGAAAAGAAACTAGAACTAGTAGGAGTAGGATACAGAGCTTCACACACAGGTCAAAAACTTGAGTTAGCTTTAGGATTCTCTCACGGTATCGTATTAGAACTTCCAAACGAAGTAAAAGTAGATACATTGACTGAAAAAGGTAAAAACCCAATTATTACTTTAGCGTCTCATGACAACCAACTTCTAGGAATGGTAGCTGCAAAGATTCGTTCTTTCAGAAAACCTGAACCTTACAAAGGAAAAGGTGTAAGATTCCTTGGAGAAATTGTTAGACGTAAAGCTGGTAAATCTGCTTAATAAATTATAAGTATTATGGCATTAAGTAAATTAGAAAAAAGAATAAGAATCAAAAGAAGAGTAAGAGGAAAAATCTCTGGATCTTCTGAATTGCCAAGATTATCTGTATATAAAAGTAATAAGGAAATTTACGCTCAGTTAATCGATGATAAAAATGGTACAACATTAGCTTCCGCTTCTTCTAGAGAGAAGGGTGTAGATGCTAACGGTACTAAGACTGAAGTTTCTGCTGCTGTTGGTAAAGCTATCGCTGCTAAAGCTATCGCTGCAGGAATTGAAAGTATTGTATTTGACAGAAACGGTTTCGTTTACCATGGAAGAGTGAAAGCTCTTGCTGATGGAGCGAGAGAAGGAGGACTTAAATTCTAATCATAAAAATTTCGGAAATATGTTAGGACTAGATAATATAGAAAGAGTAAAACCGGGAGGATTAGAATTAAAAGATCGTCTCGTAGCTGTTAACAGAGTAACAAAAGTAACCAAAGGAGGTAGAGCTTTCGGATTTTCTGCTATTGTTGTAGTAGGGAACGAAG
Source organism: Chryseobacterium sp. OV279 (assembly GCF_900128945.1). Lineage (GTDB taxonomy): Bacteria > Bacteroidota > Bacteroidia > Flavobacteriales > Weeksellaceae > Chryseobacterium. Next base: position 731,205 of record NZ_FQUD01000004.1, read on the forward strand.
ACGGAGTAATCGGTCACGGTCTTGGAAAATCTAAAGAAGTAGCTTCTGCAATTGCTAAAGCTGTTGAAGATGCTAAGAAAAACCTAGTGAAAGTTCCTGTAATGAACCACACTATTCCTCACCAGACTACTGCTAGATATGGAGGTGCAGATATCTTCTTAAGACCTGCTTCTCACGGTACAGGACTTATCGCCGGTGGTGCGGTAAGAGCGGTACTTGAGTCTGCTGGTATTCACGATATCCTTTCAAAATCTAAAGGATCTTCTAACCCTCACAACGTAGTGAAAGCTACTTTCAAGGCGTTATTAGATATCAGAAGACCTGAAGAGATCGCTAGAATGAGAGGAGTTTCTCTAAGTAAAGTGTTTAACGGTTAATATTAGAACAATGGCAACAATCAAAGTAAAGCAAGTAAGAAGCGCTATTGGAAGAACAAAAACCCAAAAGAGAACGCTTGAAGCATTAGGATTTAAGAAACTTCACCAAGTTGTAGAACACGAAGCTACGCCTTCTATTTTAGGAATGATAGCTGCAGTTAGTCATTTACTTGAAGTTCAAAAATAATTTTAAAACAAAAATTAAAATGAATTTAAACAACATAAGACCTGCTGCAGGTGCTACTCACAACTCTAAAAGAATTGGTAGAGGGCAGGGTACAGGAAAAGGAGGTACTGCTACGAAAGGACATAAAGGTCAGAAAGCTAGAGCTGGTTATTCTCAGAAAATCGGTTTCGAAGGTGGACAGATGCCTTTACAAAGGAGATTACCTAAATTCGGATTCAAAAACGTAAACAGAAAAGAGTTTAGAGGAGTAAACCTAGACACTATTCAAACTTTAATCGAGAACAAATCCATCACTGGAGAGATCACGAAAGAAGTTTTAGTAGAGAACGGGATCGTTTCTAAAAACGAATTAGTGAAAATTATGGGTAGAGGAGAATTGAAATCTGCGGTTTCAATCTCTGCTGACAAGTTCACTAAATCTGCTGAAGAGCTTATTGCTAAAGCAGGTGGAAAAGCAATTACCTTATAATACTTACTAATGAAAGAATTTATACAAACCCTTAAGAATATTTGGAGCCTAAAGGAATTAAGAGATAAAATTCTCTTTACGTTAGGTATTATCCTTGTGTATAGATTCGCATCTTATATCTCACTTCCTGCAATTAACCTTGCAGAGGTGGGAGATCTCTTAGAGCATTATAAAAATCAAGGCGGTAACAAGCAAGGAGCAGGTCTCCTTGGCTTGCTTTCGTCGTTTACGGGGGGAGCTTTCAGCCACGCTTCCGTAATGGCGTTGGGAATCATGCCTTATATTTCTGCTTCTATTATTGTTCAGTTGATGGGAATGGCTATTCCTTATCTTCAGAAACTTCAGAAGGATGGAGAGTCAGGTAGAAATACATTGAATCAAATTACTAGATGGTTAACGATTGGTGTTTGTCTTGTACAGGCTCCTTCTTATTTAACTTCTATTACTCAATTATTCTTACCATATGCTCAGTTCTCTTCTGCATACTATGTAGAGCCAAATTCTATCATGTTCTGGTTACCAAGTATTGTTATCTTGGTTGCTGGTTCAGTATTCGCAATGTGGTTAGGTGAGAAAATCACCGACAAAGGTATCGGAAACGGTATTTCCATCCTTATTATGGTGGGAATCCTTTCAAGATTACCTGAAGCATTCGTTCAGGAAATGGCCGTGCAGAACGGAAAAGGAGGAATGGGATCTATTATGATCCTTATTGAAGTAATATTCTGGATGCTGGTAGTTCTTTTAGCAGTGGTATTATCTGTCGCTGTTAGGAAAATTCCAATTCAGTATGTAAGCAGAGCTCAAGCAAGAGGAGGTGTAAACAGAAATCTTATGCAGGGAGCAAGACAGTGGATCCCATTGAAAGTGAATGCTGCTGGTGTAATGCCGATTATCTTTGCTCAGGCATTGATGTTCGTACCAGGATTATTGACGAAATTCGATGAGTCCAATACTTTTCTTGCAGGTTTCAAGAATGTTTTTAGCTGGCAGTACAACGTATTGTTCGCGCTATTAATTATTATATTCTCATTTTTCTATACTGCAATTACAATTCCGGTGAACCAAATGGCTGATGATTTGAAGAGAAATGGAGGTTTAGTACCGAAAGTAAGACCCGGTAAAGAGACAGCTGACTATTTAGATGATATTTTATCAAAAATTACCTTGCCAGGTGCAATATTTTTGTCTATCTTTGCAGTCCTTCCAGCAATAGTGCATGGAAGCTTTGTTCAGACAGATGCGTTCGCCCTATTTTTCGGGGGAACATCACTATTGATTATGGTTGGAGTTATTTTAGATACCGTTCAACAGATTAATACATATCTGCTGAACCATCATTATGATGGCTTAATGCAGTCTAAATTGTCAAGAACGACTGGATATTAATTTATGGCAAAACAAAAACATATTGAACAAGACGGCGTTATCACGGAAGCACTTTCGAACGCCCAGTTCCGTGTAGAGCTGGAGAATGGGCATATACTTATCGCTCATATTTCCGGTAAAATGAGAATGCATTATATTAAACTTTTACCTGGAGACAAGGTAAAACTAGAAATGTCTCCCTACGATTTATCTAAAGGGAGGATCACATTTAGATATTAAAAACAGCTGCCAAATGGAATGTATGTTCCATTTGGCTCTTGTTGAAAAATAAATACTATCAAAATGAAAGTTAGAGCATCAATTAAAAAAAGAAGCGCTGATTGCAAGATTGTACGCAGAAAAGGTGTACTATTCGTAATCAACAAGAAGAACCCAAAATTTAAACAAAGACAAGGCTAACATTAAATTATGGCGAGAATTGCAGGTATTGATTTACCAAAAAACAAAAGAGGTGTTATCGGTTTAACTTACATCTACGGAGTTGGAAGAAGTACTTCTTCTGAAATCCTTAAGGCTGCCGGTATCAGCGAAGACAAGAAAGTCAACGAATGGAATGACGATGAATTGGCTGCAATCAGAACTTATATCTTAGAAAACGTAAAAGTAGAAGGAGAATTAAGATCTGAAGTGCAATTGAACATCAAGAGATTGATGGACATAGGATGCCAACGAGGAATACGTCACAGACTAGGACTACCTTTAAGAGGCCAGAGAACGAAAAACAACTCTAGAACCCGTAAAGGAAAGAGAAAAACAGTTGCTAACAAGAAAAAAGCAAGTAAATAATCGTTAGGAATTATGGCAAAACAAACTAAAGTAGTTAAAAAAAGAAAAGTAAAAGTTGAAGCTATTGGAGAAGCGCATATTCAGGCTTCTTTCAATAACATCATCATTTCTTTAACAAATAAAAGCGGAGAAGTTATCTCTTGGGCGTCTGCCGGTAAAATGGGTTTCAGAGGTTCTAAAAAGAATACTCCATTTGCTGCTCAAATGGCAGCTGAAAATTGCTCTAATGTTGCTCACGAAGCTGGATTAAGAAGAGTAAAGGTGTATGTGAAAGGTCCTGGTGCAGGTAGAGAATCTGCGATCAGAACGATCCACAATTCAGGTATTGAAGTTAGCGAAATCATTGATGTGACTCCTATGCCGCACAATGGATGTAGACCACCTAAAAGAAGAAGAGTTTAATTTTTAGAATTTACCCATTATGGCAAGATATATTGGACCTAAAACTAAGATTGCTAGAAAGTTTGGTGCTGCAATCTACGGAGATGACAAAAACTTCGAAAGAAGAAAAAACCAACCGCCAGGACAACATGGTCCTAACAAAAGAAGAGGTGCTAAGAAATCAGAATATGCAGTTCAGCTAGCTGAAAAGCAAAAAGCTAAATATACTTACGGTATTTTAGAAAAGCAGTTTGCTAACTTATTTGAAAAAGCACACAGAAGTAAAGGTGTAACAGGTGAAGTTCTATTACAGCTTTGTGAATCAAGATTGGATAACGTAGTATTCAGATTAGGTTTTGCTAAAACAAGATCTGCTGCTAGACAGTTAACTTCTCACAGACACATTACTGTGAATGGTGAGATCCTTAACATTCCTTCTTATTTAGTAAAAGCAGGTGATGTGATCGCTGTAAGAGAGAAATCTAAATCTCTTGAGGTTGTTACTGATTCATTAGCTTCTAAAGCTAATTATGAGTGGTTACAATTCAACGATGATAAGAAAGAAGGTACTTTCGTTTCTGCTCCTGAAAGAATCCAAATTCCGGAGGACATCAAGGAACAGCTTATCGTCGAACTTTACTCTAAATAATTTTTTAATCAAATTTTTGCTCAACCCAATAATATGGCAATTTTACAATTCATAAAACCCGATAAAGTAATTTTACTTAACTCTGATGAATTTAAAGGTCAATTCGAATTCAGACCATTAGAACCAGGTTTCGGGCTTACAATCGGTAATGCTTTGAGAAGAGTGTTGCTTTCTTCTCTGGAAGGATATGCTATTTCATCTATCAAAATAGAAGGTGTAGAGCACGAATTTTCAACTATTCCAGGAGTAATCGAAGATGTTACCGAAATTATTCTTAACCTTAAGCAGGTAAGATTAAAAGCTTCAGCAGAAGGCCAGGCCAACGAGCAGGTAATTGCTAAAGTATCAGGTCAGACGGTTATTACTGCTGGTGATTTAGGTAAGTCTATCAACGGATTTGAGGTGCTGAACCCGGATCTTTTGATCTGCAACCTAAACAGTGATGTAACTTTCGAAATCACTTTCAATATTGAAAAAGGTAGAGGGTATGTTCCTTCAGAACAAAATAAGTCAAACAATGCTCCTGTAGGAACTATTGCTATTGACTCTATTTTCACGCCAATTAAGAAAGTACAATACAGCATTGAAAATTATCGTGTAGAGCAAAAAACAGACTACGAAAAACTTGTATTAGATATAGAAACTGATGGTTCCATCAGTCCTCAAAATGCTTTGACAGAAGCTTCTAAGATATTAATTTATCACTTCATGTTGTTCTCTGATGAGAGAATCACACTTGAAACAGAAGCTGTAAAAGCATCTATCCAATATGATGAAGAAACACTTCACACAAGACAATTACTTAAGTCTAAATTAGCAGATATGGATCTTTCTGTAAGAGCCCTTAACTGTCTGAAAGCAGCTGAAGTAGAAACTCTTGGAGAGCTAGTTTCTTACAGTAAGTCTGATTTGATGAAATTCAGAAATTTTGGTAAAAAATCTTTGACAGAACTAGAAGAATTAGTGCATTCAAAAGGTCTTAACTTCGGTTTCGACGTTGCAAAATATAAGTTAGACGCTGATAAATAATTAATAATGAGACACGGTAAAAAATTCAATCACTTAGGAAGAACAGCTTCTCATAGAAGTGCTTTACTTTCTAATATGGCTTGTTCTCTAATTGAGCATAAAAGAATCAACACTACTGTAGCTAAAGCTAAAGCTTTAAGAGTATATGTTGAACCTCTATTAACAAAGGCAAAAGAAGATACTACACACAATAGAAGAATTGTTTTTTCATATCTTCAAAGTAAAGAAGCAGTTACTGAACTTTTCAGATCAGTAGCTCCTAAAATCGCAGAAAGAAACGGTGGATATACAAGAATCATCAAGACTGGATTCAGACAAGGTGATGCTGCTGACATGGCTCTTATCGAGCTAGTTGATTTCAACGAACTTTACAATCCTAATGCTGAAGAGAAAAAGACTACAAGAAGAAGTAGAAGAGCTACAACAGCTAAAAAAGAAGCTGTAGTTGCTGATGCTCCTAAAGTAGAAGAAAAAGTTGAAGAGCCTAAGGCTGAAGCAACAGACTCTACAGAAGAGAAAACTGAAGAATAATATTTCATTCAGATATAAATGAAAAGCCATCCGGATTCCGGATGGCTTTTTTATTGTGGTACCCTGATCATAAAACCTGGTATCCCAAAAAAGGATTAAATCTTCGTTCTCTTCAGTTCAATCACATTATTCCCTTGCTCAAGGTGCAAACTGTCGCCTTTAACCCTTGCGGTCATATCATCTTTCGTATAGATGGTTTCCCCATTCTTGGTTTCAGTTTTAGGAAGAGTAAATGTTTTTTTGTTACTGGTAATCGCAACTGTATTTTCTTTTGGATCATTTTTGAACACTACTTTTACCAATGTTCCGTCTGTGGCTTTGTACACGAAATCTGTTTTTTCAGTTTTCTGGCCATTCACTTCAATGGTGGAAGAACTTTCAGTTACAGAATCTATTTTTCCATTGTTATCCGTGACCACAGTTGTAGAACTGTCCATCTTGATCACGTTCTTGTTTCCGCTTTCATTTTTTTTACAGCTGGTTAATAATAATGCTACAGCTGAACCAGCTATTAAAAGACTTTTTCTCATGATATTTATTTTTTAATGTATGGGTAATGAATTGTTTTTCTATCGTAACAGAAATTTAAGTAAATTTAGTAGAAACAAAAAACAAACCAATAACCCTGAACTCAAGTCTCAAAATTACACAAAAGTGTAATTGATTCCGCCTTGTTTTCTTACGAAATTTGTCTTAAACAAAAAAACAATGAGGATTTCCATCGCCATAGTAGAAGACGAAAAGAACTACAACAATGCGTTGAAGAAAGTCATCAATTACCAGGATGACATGAAGGTGGCCGCCCAGTTCTTCGACGGGAATGACGCCCTGAAAAATCTCCCCGATATTTCTCCGGATGTGGTGATGATGGATATTCAGCTGCAGGATATGCTGGGAATTGAAATCATCGAGAAACTAAGGAAAAAAATGCCGGAAACACAGTTCATTATGTGTACCAGTTTCGAAGATGATGAAAAGATCTTCAATTCTTTAAAAGCTGGTGCTATGGGCTACCTTATTAAAGGAGAAAGTATGGATAAAATCCTGTCCTCTATCCGCGATGTCTACAATGGTGGCGCGCCAATGAGCCTGTCTATTGCCCGAAAAGTTTTGAGCCACTTCGAAAAAAAGCTTCCCGAAACCAAAGATTTTGATGATCTCACCGAACGCGAAAAAGAAATTCTTGAACTTCTTTCAAAAGGCCTTTTGTATAAGGAAATTGCCGACCAGAAGTTCATCAGCATCGACACCGTCAAAAAACACGTAGGAAACATCTACCGAAAACTGCATGTCAGTAATAAGGTAGAGGCGATAAATAAATTTAACAATTTTAAAAACTAGACATTATGAAGAATCCAGAAAAATTAAATTTGATTTTGGAATTAATCCAGAGTGAGTACGAAAATGAAAAACTTGATTTAGAGCAACTAAAAGTTATTATCGAGCTTTGTAAGACTTTTCAAGCTAAAGAGGAAGTGAATGTAAGACGTTATGACCAATATCAAGGTCTTTATAATAACACTAAAAATATCAGAAATTTTCAATTTTATGATATGGTTGATTTCAAATATCCAAAAGTGTCAGAACCTTTTCCCGAAAATTCTCCTTTACCAAAGGAATTTATGGGAGAATTTAAAGAAGAATTTCCAGATAGTTATGAAAAAACATCCCGTATTTTTTTGAATATTGCTGAAAAACTGTTTGAGAATAACAATGACAAAATAAGTGTTTATTTAGCACAAACAAGGTCGGAAATTATACTATGTATTAAAGTTAAAGATGAATACTATCAAATTAATGATGTCCCTGAACTAACGAAAATTGACTCTAACTGGATAAATAACTTCGCTGCATCACCAGGTTTAGGAGCAAGTTTAGATGAGTACTTACATAATAGAAGAAAAGATAAGCTGAAAAATACTAGAAAGTTTGAAATTACTAGAAATGTTTTTGAATATCTAAAAGATAAAAATTATGAGGCGATGATTTTATTCCCTGCTATCTGTATGGATAATGATACAAATAATCCATCGAAAGAAAGTTATAAGTATAGATATACTTATATGATAAGCTTTGGTGATGAAACTAGTGATTTTAATGATTTAAGAGAAGCTGTAATATTTGACAGAAATGGCCTTTGCCCTCCTCCGGATGATTCAAATTGCTAAATGAACTTCTTAGATTATTTATATTATGTAATTATAATACTATGTTTTATTGTTTCCATTGGTTTTAGAAATCTCTGGAAACAATTTTTTTGGCTATATTTTGGAATTACGATTCTTGTTGAGTTGCTCGTAACTTTGAAAGTAGATTTTATTACTTCACGGATTTATAATTATTTAGACATATTTTGTATTTGTTATTTTGGATATCTTTATTTCAGGGAAACGGATCATAGTAAAACCATTAAATTGATTACTGTCACGAGCTGTTTGGCAGGATCTTTTTTTATCATGATTTCTACTAAAAACTATTCTATTATTACTGGATTTCTTTATTCCATATTCTTAATTTTCATTTCTTTATTCTGGTTCTATATGAAAATATCAAATAAAAATAGAGAAGATAATATTTTGCATCTTAGTTTTTTTTGGTTTAGTAGTTCATTATTGCTTTGGGCCGTTTTTTATATTTTTAGAATGTTTCCCATGTACATTTTTGTTAAAACAGATATAGAATTTTCTTATATGCTAAAAATAACGTTCCAAATTATTACTGTTATTTCTTACTTTATTTTTGTCAAAGGTCTATTGTGTAAAAAATGAAAGAACTTCCATTTGAAATAAAATTTATTTATGTTACTGCATTTATCCTGATATTGGTTTTTGCAGTATTTATAATTTTTGTTGTACTAATGTATAATAAAAAACAGATTCTTTATTTGAAAGAAAAACAATTAAATATTGAACACCAAAACCAGCTCCTCCAAAAAGAACTCGAAAAACAAAAATCCATAGAACAGGAACGTGAACGTATTTCGCACGACATGCATGACGATCTTGGAGCCGGCATTTCAGCGTTAAAACTTCAGGCGGAATTCCTGAAACAGAAAGCAGAAAATGATGATCTCCAGAATGACCTGGACGAACTTCTGAAAACCTCCGAAGAAATGAATCTATCCATGAGGGAAATGCTTTGGAGCCTAAACTCTGGAAATGATACGGTGGGGAGCTTCATAGATTATGCTATTCAATATGCGGATAACTTTCTAAAAAAAACAAAGATCAAATTATGGTCAGAAAGCGAGGACATTATTTCAGATACTCCGATTTCTACAGAACTGAGGAGAAATATGTTTTTATGCTTAAAAGAATCTCTGAATAATGCTTACAAACACAGCCAGTCTAATCAGCTAAAGCTTTCATTTATTCAAAAGGATAACGAATTCATGATGAAGGTCTCTGATAATGGAATCGGAATTCATCATGAAAAAACCGAAGGAAACGGCCTCCGGAATATGAAGCGACGCATGCAGGAGCAAAACGGCGAATGTGAAATTCTATCCGAAGGCTCCGGAACAGAAGTTCTTTTTCGGATTTTACTGTAAAAAGAAAAAATATGTATAGAGACAGCATCACTGAAAAGTGGTGCTTTTTTGTTGTTATAATCACCCTTTTGTGTAATTGACATGACGTTTTCTTTAGCAGAACTTTGAGCTATAAACTAAAAACCTAATGACCATGAAAACTAAAAAAGACCAATTAGCAAAAATAATGAATACACAGGCTCAACTGCTTAATCTTAAAATTATGGAATTACAGACAAGTAGTGCTCTATCGACTGTACAGGATAATGACAACAGATATGTTGCTGTTAAAAATTTAAGACTGCCTGATGATGGATCCTCGGTTACAGTTTCAATCTATTTTGGGGGTGAAGGGCAGTTAGGAACTTCTACTTTTAAAGTGTTAAGGACCAACCAACCAAGCAAATCTATTAATGTATCCACAGATAATATTTTAATAGGGACATGTAATGAGCTGATCGGGAATGTCCTGAGTATAGAATCTATGATACAGGATATAAGTACAGAGAGTAATAAAACAATTCTGAATGTAAAGATCAGACAAGCAGGGAAAACTGTTTATCATGATACTCACACTTCTGAAGTTAAAAATGAAGGAGGAGTTTCATTTTATACACATCATATAACCTTTTATTAAAATGCATCATGAAAGCACTAAAATTGAGTTTTGTACTCATACTCATATTACTATCTCATTTTTATTCCGGACAGGAAGAAAAAGGGATTGATTTGGATGTACTAAGAGCACAAGCATCACCGGGAGCCAATCTTTTGGATATTGCTACTTCTGATATTGAAAAACCTACGGATCTGAAAAGCATCATGGTTTCTTTAAGGGAAGGAACAAGTAACTTTTCCAGTCTGCCAACCTCATTTGCGATTGATCTGGCTCCATTTAAACTGAATGGAAAGTACCAGGATGTAAGAACTGACACCAACTTTTTGACAACTTTTAAACAGACATTTGTGACTTCTCTTGCTTTTAAAGGGATAGCGGAAGATGAAAAACTGAATATAGAAGAAAAATCAAGGCTGGGTTTTGGGATAAAGTTTTCCATTAAAAGAGGAAAATTCAATGATGAGACTATGAATGCACTGGATAAAATTCATACAGTTCATCAATTCATAGAAGAGCAAAGAATTAGTACAGATGAGACTAATAAAGAATCGAAAAGGCTAGACAATATCAACAGAGTTCTTTTGCAGAAAAAAAAGCTTTTGGAAGATGCCAATCAGAGAGATACCCCGGAATATAAGGATTTAGAGAAAAGGGTTGAAGAAATCAGAGTTAAAAAAGAGACTTATTTAAAAGAACGTGATACCAAAGAAGAAGAGGAGAAAATACAGGAGATTACTAAAATAGCTCAGGATATTAAGTTAGAACGCTACGGTTATTTTCTCGATATGTCAATGGGAACCGTATTAGATTTTAGAAACAATAAATTTAATAATACACAAATTAGTAAGGTAGGGGCTTGGCTTACCGGTGGATATAATTCGGAAAAGAAATTCACCCTGATTTGTATGGCAAGATATTTATACAATCCGGAAACGCCATTAGCAAATCCCGAATTAAAAAAAGAAAACCTTCACACGTTTGATATGGGATCCAGACTTGTACTCAAACTGCTTGATGAAAGATTTCTTATGAGTGGGGAATGTATCTACAGAAGTATTTTAAATAAATCTGATTTTGAATCATCCTGGAAATACGTTCTTAATTTTGAATATGAGGTCGCTAAAAACCAAAGGCTTACCTTTTCGTTTGGACGAAATTTTGAGGGTGAATATGAGAAAAAGGGAAATCTCATCGTTGCATTGAATTTATTGGTAGGATTAGGTAAATTTAAATTATAAGATAAAGCCGTAATTAATTATATTTCTAGATTCTCCAAATCGTAAAAAAGTTTGGAGAATTTATGATTTATTACCAAATATTAAAGCCCTGTTTTTTTCATCAGGTTAGTTTTTTCATTAAATTTGTGATCAAGTATAATTATTAATAAAACAGCCTGAAGCATGTGCCGATGGTTTAAAACTAAACAATATGAGTGCAATTTCTTTCATAGAAGCGAGACAAATTTTGGATTCCAGAGGTAATCCTACCATTGAAGTAGATGTATTTACGGAAAGCGGAGCCATGGGACGCGCTGCAGTACCTTCAGGAGCATCTACAGGTGAACATGAAGCAGTGGAATTACGTGACGGCGGTTCAGATTATATGGGTAAAGGCGTCCTGAAAGCTGTTGAAAATGTAAAAGAAATTATTGCAGAAAACTTAATTGGACAACCGGTTTTTGAGCAGAACTTTATCGACCAGATCATGATTGATCTTGACGGAACTGCCAACAAAGGAAATCTGGGTGCTAATGCAATTTTAGGAGTTTCTCTGGCTGTAGCAAAAGCTGCTGCTGCTGAGCTAAGAATTCCTTTATACAAATATGTAGGAGGTGTTAATGCCAACACCCTTCCTGTTCCTATGATGAATGTAATTAACGGTGGATCTCACTCTGATGCGCCTATCGCATTCCAGGAATTCATGATCATGCCGGTAAAAGCAGAATCTTTCTCTGATTCATTGAGAAAAGGAACTGAAATTTTCCACAACCTGAAATCTATTCTTCATTCAAGAGGTCTTTCTACAGCAGTAGGGGACGAAGGAGGTTTTGCCCCTACATTCAAAGGAACTGAAGATGCTTTGGATACATTGCTTCAGGCGATCGAAAAAGCAGGTTATAAGCCTGGTGACGATATCATGCTGGCACTGGACTGTGCAGCTTCAGAATTCTATAAAGACGGAATCTACGATTACAGAAAATTCCAGACTCCGGATGCCGCTCAGTTCTCAAGCAGCGAGCAAGTGTCTTACCTTGCTGAATTAGCCGCTAAATACCCAATCATCTCTATCGAAGACGGTATGCAGGAAAACGACTGGGAAGGTTGGAAAATGCTTACCGATAAAATTGGTGACAGAGTACAGCTTGTAGGGGACGATTTATTCGTAACCAATGTAGAAAGACTGTCAAGAGGAGTAAAAGAAGGTATCGCTAACTCTATCCTTGTAAAAGTAAACCAAATTGGTTCTCTTACTGAAACAATGGATGCTGTACAAATGGCTCAGAACAACAAGTTCACTTCAGTAATGTCTCACAGATCAGGAGAAACTGAAGACGCTACAATTGCTGACCTTGCAGTGGCTATGAATTGCGGACAGATCAAAACAGGATCTGCTTCAAGATCAGACAGAATGGCGAAGTACAACCAGCTGTTGAGAATTGAAGAAGCATTGGGCGATACAGCTTATTTCCCTGGTTTAGATGCATTCAAAATTAAAAGATAATTGAATTTATAAATGACGGCAAGCGATAATTTTTGTTTGCCGTATTTTGTAATAAGTAGTATATTTAGAAAAAAAATAAATAAATGTCAGACAACAAAGTAATATTGAATTACGACGGTAATTCATATGAATATCCAATCGTGGATAGTACTATCGGAGACAGAGGAATTGATATTTCAAAATTAAGAGACCAGACAGGTTTAATCACTCTGGATTTAGGGTACAAGAACACTGGAGCTACTCTTAGCGACATCACTTACTTAGACGGAGATAAAGGAGAATTATTCTACAGAGGTTATCCAATCGAGCAGATTGCTGAGAAATCTAACTTCACAGAAGTAATGTATCTTTTATTACATGGTGAATTACCTACTCAGGACCAGTTCGGGACTTTCAACAACAACATTAAAAAATATAACTTTATAGCAGAGGAGATGAAAAAAATCATCGATGCTTTCCCTCGTTCTGCTCACCCAATGGGAGTTTTATCTTCTTTAACTTCCGCTTTGACCGCTTTCAATCCTAAAGCCGTTAACGTAAACTCTAAAGAAGAAATGGACCACGCTGCAGAATTGATGATTGCTAAGTTCTCTCACCTTTGCGCATGGACGTACAGAAAAACTCAGGGTCTTTCTCTTAACCACGGAGACAACAGCCTGAACTACGTAGAAAACTTCTACAAAATGGCTTTCAGATTACCAAACGAAGAATTCGAAGTAAACCCGGTAATTGTTGATGCTCTTGATAAATTATTAATCCTTCACGCTGACCACGAGCAAAACTGTTCTACTTCTACAGTAAGAATGGTAGGTTCTGCTCACACAGGTCTTTTCGCTTCTATTTCTGCGGGTGTTTCTGCACTTTGGGGTCCTCTTCACGGAGGCGCTAACCAGGCTGTAATTGAAATGCTTGAATTGATCGAAAAAGATGGTGGAGACGTTAACAAATGGGTAGCAAAAGCTAAAGATAAAAATGACAGCTTCCGTCTAATGGGCTTCGGACACAGAGTATACAAAAACTTTGACCCAAGAGCGAAAATCATTAAAAAAGCGGCTGACGATATCCTTAGTGCATTAGGAATCCAGGATAAAGCTCTTGATATTGCTATGCAGTTAGAAAGAGTAGCTCTTGAAGACGAGTACTTCGTAGAAAGAAAACTATATCCAAACGTAGATTTCTATTCAGGTATCATCTACAGAGCGTTAGGAATCCCTACAGAAATGTTCACGGTAATGTTTGCATTGGGAAGACTTCCGGGATGGATTTCTCAGTGGAAAGAAATGAGAATCAAAGGAGACCCTATCGGAAGACCAAGACAGGTTTACCAAGGTGCTCAAAAAAGAGATTACATCGATATTACAAACAGATAATCACTGTTTTTATCATAAATAAAATCCCAAAGCTTGCTTTGGGATTTTTTTATTTTACATTGTTGTTTTGAAATTAAATTTCCTGACTGATAAATACTAAAGTTCTTACCCCATAAATCATAATCATTGAAGCTTTGCCAGTTTCTACAAAATAGAATAATCTTTTACCAGTAGATAACTCAACTTCCCCTATGGTATACAGATCCGTTTTGCTTTTAAATTCTCCATACCATTTGTTTTTAGCATTGATCAAACTTCCAGATTCTATATTCCCCTTATTGTTGGTGATTAGTTTTCTTGTTGTTAAAATACTGTAATTGTCGGAATCAATAATAACTGAGCAAATAATCAGCTCTTCTTCCGCAAAATCAATTGGGAAGTTTTGAAATAATAATTTAGGATTGGAATCTGAATCATAAAACTGTGTCCACCTGAAATCGTTAAGTTTCATTTTTTTCCGTTTTATTGAAGCTATGCAGATATTGTAAAGGGATTGATCAGACTTTTTCATTGATTTAAGAATAGTCTAAAGTACAAAAATTTAAAGGGGAATCTTTTATCAGATTAAATGAATTCGGACACAATAATTTTATTAAATTTACTCCCATAAGTTGATAACCGTCAATAGGTTTCGGCTAAAGCAGGATGAATGATGTTTATTAATTAAACGGACTAAAGTCCGTTCCTATTGAAATGACCATCTTTACATCAAAATAAAAAACAAATACAATGACTTTCGGACAGCAGATGTTATTTTTCTTCAGTGCGGTAGGAGCCTTTAATGGGTTGCTGCTCGGGATCTATCTTCTGTTTGTCAAAAAGATCAAATACCTTCCGGATTTCTTCTTAGGCTTAATTTTACTGACTTTAAGTACCAGAGTAGGTATTTCAGTTGGGATGTACTTTTATCCGGATTTGCCGAGAATTATTCCACATCTTGGAATGTCAGCATTGTTTTTTACGGGCCCGGCTTTATATTATTATGTCAGATCATCATTTTTACGGGAAGAATTTGATTTAAAACAGTGCAGAACTTCTTTCGGTATTCTGACGTTGATCCTTGGAGCCGTTGGATTGGTATATTTATTCTTTCCGGTGACCTGGGACAGATATTTCGGAACCTTTATTTATACGGTTTGGTCAGTATTTGTACTGTTATCGGTGTACCAGTATTATATTTTTTCAAAACGGACGATTCAAAATTCCAATAAGTTTCTCCTTCCCGTGATGATCAGCAATGTGATTATTTTTCTGGCTTATCAATTAATTTCTACGGGATGGGTTCAGATTTACTGCGCAGGAGGCAGTCTTGTTTTCTCATTTGTGCTGTATGCTAATTTTTTAATTATATTCAGTAAAAAGAGTGATCAGGAGTCTGTAAAGGAAGCTCCAAAATATACCAATAAAAAGATTTCAGAAGAACTGGTGGACAGCTTTGTTTCAAAACTTGAACGACTGATGAATTCCGAAGAATTGTACAAAAATCCAAATCTGAAATTAAGTGATCTGGCTGCCAAAATGAATATGTCTGCCCATCAGCTTTCCCAACTGCTGAATGATAATCTCGGTAAAAGTTTCTCTACATACATTAATGAATACAGGATCAGCGAAGCTTGCGAAAAAATAGAAAACGGTTCTTTCCTGAAGATCGAAGAGATTGGTTATGAGGTTGGGTTTAATTCCAAGTCTACCTTCTTTTCCACATTCAAAAAAATCAAAAATACAACACCTCTTCTGTACAAACAGTCTCAAATCCCTTCTGAGGCCAGGTTACAGAGTTCAGAATTATAATTTCGTACTGCGGAATTTAAACTTCAAAACCTTATTTTTCCTTCATCCCGCTACTTTTGGTTTCATAAAATTTAGAATTTATGAAAATCAGATTATGGCTTTTCCTGCCGCTCTTATTTATTTTCTGTTTTGGAAAAGGTCAGGAAACAATTAAAGGAAAAGTTTTGGATTCAGAGACAAAAGCATCGGTTTTTCAGGCTGAAGTTTCTCAGTTTAACAAATCAGACCGGCGCATCATTCAAAAAGTTCTCACAGATTCCTTAGGCGTTTTTCAGTTGAACAACAGAGCAGATAACTCTTATATTGTCATTCAAAAAGACGGGTACGAAAACAAAGAATTGGATAAGACCGGAGATTTTTCTTTGATTGAATTGAAACCGGCAGTTGGAAATATTTCTGAAGTGGTGATCCGTTCAGTAGCCAGAAATATCAAGCTCAGTGATGGAAATATCGTGATGAGCGTTTCCGGAAATAAAGACTTTAAAACATCGGCTAATCTTCTTGAGGTTTTAAGAAAAACTCCCGGCGTTTCCATAGATCAGGAAGGGGGCATTTTTATTGGGGGAAGAATTGCACCTGCGATATTTATTGATGGAAAACCCGTAGCGATGAGCAGTCAGGAATTACAATCCTATCTTCGTTCATTGCCACCGGAAATGGTAGAGTCTCTAGAAGTGAACGCCAATCCCTCTTCAAAATATGACGCGGAATTCAAAGGCATTATCGATATTAGACTGAAAAAAAATGGAAATCTCGGCTGGAAAGGAAATTACAATGGAAATACTTATGCAAATAAGTTCAGCTACAGGGAAAACGCTTTAAATCTTTCCTACAATACAGAAAAAACAGCATACAGTCTGCAAGCCACCTACAATAATGGGATTTCCACCTATCGTTATAATGCACTACAGAAACTTGCCAATACCAATGTCATGAGAACCAATACGTATCAGGAAGATGAGGGAACCGTGTATGGTATTCAGACCGGAGCAGATTTCAGGATGAATGATAAAAACAGGCTGGGTATCAGCTTAAGAGGAAATTTCAGACAAAGTGACCGGTTCCGTTTAGGATCGCTTTATACGACTAACAGGGATGAATCACAGTTGATCTTTAATACCCAAAGTGAAAACCCGACGGAGTATTCTCAGGAAAATTATGGGATCACCGCTGATTATACATTTCAGAACAAAGGTTTTAAGCTGAACTTTTTAGGAAATTATCTTTCCGTTACAAATAAGCAGAATGATGATTTTATTAATAGAGATCAGCCTACCGCTCAACTTTTATCTTACTGGAAATCTGATTTGCTGAATAAGATTGACATTCAGACCGTGCAGATTGATGCTTCTCAAAAGATAGGTAATGCAGATCTTGAAGCGGGAATGAAATACAGCCGTTCAGATACAGATAACAATATCCGATATGATACGCTGTCTGTCAACAACCGTTTTGTCTTTGATCCGGAACGTAGCAATATGTTTTCATATAAAGAGAAAATTTGGGCCGGTTATGTATCTTACAGACAGAAATTCGGAAAGCTTCAGGTGAATGCAGGGCTGCGGTTTGAGAATACACAAAGTACTTCAGATGCTGTAACCAGAGATTCCATTGTGTCAAGAAATTATCTGGAATGGCTGCCGTCTTTCAGTACGTCTTATGCATTCAATAAATCTAATGAATTGTCTTTATCCTACAGCAGAAAAATGACAAGGCCTGTGTTTTCACAGTTGAATCCGTTCCGGGTTTATTTCAGTCCGCTGAATTATTGGATCGGGAATCCTTATCTGCAGCCTTCTTTCACCAGCCAGATCAAACTTACATACCGTTATAAGAATTGGGTGACCAGTTTTACTGCAGGAAAAGAGAAAGATGTGATGACCCGTTATCCGCTGTACAACCCGAAAACTAATGTTTTGGAATATCTGGGAACGAATCTTCCGTATCGGAAGTTTGCCTCAATAGAAACCAGTTTTCCCGTAAAACTGACGAAATGGTGGAATATCACCAGCCAGATCGCCGGATATTATAATGATGAATTCAGGCCGTATCTCGATGAGGTATTTGCCTTAAAAGTATATAATTATGAACTTCGCGTTAATCAGGTTTTTTCTTTGCCGAAAGGATATACAGTTAATCTCTTTGCCAATTATGAATCCAAAACCGGAAACAGTCTCTACATCATAAAGCCAAGATATACGGTGGATCTATCCTTGCAGAAATCATGGTTTAATAATACCCTGAATACAAAAATCAGCTACAACAATATTTTTGATTCTTACGATCAGCGACTGGAATTCAGGCATAAACAGATTATGGATAACCGTTTTACGCATTGGTGGGATAGCAGCCGTTTGATTCTTTCTGTGGGCTACAGTTTTGGAAGTTCTAAGTATCAGACTAAAGAAATCCAGAAAACAGAAGAAGAAAACAGGGCCAGGTAAAAAAAGAAAGCCTGCTTGTTTGATCAGGCAGGCTTTTATTCATTTTATGGACACATACATCTGTCACAAGTCCAGATATAGCATTTTCCTGTAACATCATCCCACTCGCAACATCTTCTGTTTCCTGGTGGAATAGCTCCTCCCATAACGGATTTCTGTTGCTCTCTTCCTAATTTTTGTGCGTTTTTCAGCACCGGATTTTTCTTGTTCATGATTTTGATTTTTTGGTGTTAATAATTAAAGTTTTAAAATGATAATTCCATTGAAATTATATCACTAAGATAGGAATTTATTTTATTGTATTTATATTTTTTTGCTTCTTATGTAGATGAAAAATAGTCGGTTGTAGATGAATTGGCAGTATGATTTTTTAGTGGGAATCATAAAAAAAACAAACTCTGCTTGCAAAAACAGAGTTTATTATTTTGTGCTGAATACTGATCGGCTCGCTTAAAGTGGTTTGAGAGTAATTTGATAGAGAACATGTGTACCTGAATAGATCGCCTTTAGACGTACCTTGGTACCCGACACCATTCTCTCTATTTCAGCTCCACTATTGGCAGCCAATATCTGTGCATTATTAAAGGTACACCCAAATGCAAGAGGAAGTCCACCTGTAGCATTCCACACCACCTTTAAATGAAACAATTCAAAGGTTTGCCCAGTATTCGGACTTGGAGCCGGAGCAGAAAGGTAAGCAACTGTTCCCCCGTTGGCAATATGCTTGCTTTCAAGAACAGGAGTTGTTTGGGTAGAACTGTTAGGAGGAGAAATAATGTGTTTATGACGGTCATAATCTGCTTCCACTTTTATAGATACAGGTGTAGGGTTAATGCGACCCGCTTCTCCAACATATTTAACACTAAACGAATTCTGTGCAAATAAACCGGTTACAGATACCACTGTCAATAAAACAGTTAATAAAAAGGTAAGATTTTTCTTCATAATAATAAGATTTAAAATTAATACTGCTAATGTAGCTGCAGCAGGAAAGTAAAACCAGTTATATTAAGTAAGTGCGTACACTTGAGCGGTAAGCGCGTACACTAAAATTATATGTGAGTATCGTATGGTGGTATTTTCTGTATTTCTTGTATTATGCGGATAAAATAACTGTAAATAAAACCTTCCTTAGAGTAACCGGAATATTGGATAAAATTATAAGGATAAAGCAATTCAAAAGTTTTCCAGATACAGACCTTTACCTATATTTGTAGTATTGCATAAATCTTTATGAGACTAAACATTAAAAACGAAACGGGCAGACTGAAATCAGTTGTTCTAGGTCAGCCTAATTCAATGGGAGGTGTTCCCACATTAGAAGAGAGCTATGACGCGAAGTCATATTACTCTATCGAACACAATATGTATCCGAAAGAGGAGGATATCATCAATGAAATGAATGCTTTCGAAGCAATACTAAAAAAATATGATGTGGAGGTTCTTCGCCCGAGCATTATCAAAGATTACAACCAGGTTTTTTCAAGAGATGTAGCTTTCGTGATTGACGATAAAATGATCATCTCAAACGTGATTGCAGACAGGGCTGACGAGCAGGAGGCCTACAAAAAAGTGTTTGAAAAAGTAGCCTGGAGAAAGATTATCAATCTTCCGGAAACGGCACACATCGAAGGAGGAGACGTTATTGTATGGGATGATTTCCTTTTTATAGGAACATGTTTCAGCGAAGATTACAGAAATTATAAAACAGCGAGAACCAACGAATACGCTATTGAAATTTTAAAAGAATATTTTCCGAAGAAAAGAATCATCGATCTTGAATTAAAGAAAAATGATAAAATTCCGTTCGAAGGAATTCTGCACCTGGACTGTACCTTCAATCCGGTAGGAAAAGATAAATGTCTTATTTATAAAAACGGATTTGTAGATGAAAGTGATTATCGCCTGATCATTGATATTTTCGGGGAAGAAAACTGTTTCCATCTCAATGACGAGGAAATGTTTGAAATGTTCCCGAATATTTTCTCCATTTCTCCTGACGTTGTGGTGTCAGATAAAACATTCACCAGAATGAACAATCACCTGAGAAACGAATGGGGCATGACCGTGGAAGAAATTCCTTACAGAGAAATCTCTAAAATGGGAGGCCTTTTACGTTGCTCTACAATGCCGTTGGTGAGAGAGTAGATTGATGTGAAAATTAGATGATTTGCTGATTCGGTAATTGCCAAATCTTTTAATCTTTCAATCTTTTAATTTTTAAATCTAAAATAATGCAAACAACAGATACAGTATTAATGATAGAGCCGATTGCATTCGGTTACAACGCTGAAACAGCGGAAAACAACTATTTTCAGGTAGAACAGAAAGGTTCTGATATTCAGTCTAAGGCTTTGGAGGAATTTAACACTTTTGTTGGAAAGCTGAGAAGCAAAGGAGTGAATGTGATCACTATAAAAGATACATTAGATCCTCACACACCGGATTCTATTTTCCCGAATAACTGGGTAAGTTTCCATAAAGACGGAAAAGTCGTTCTATATCCGATGTTCGCGTCCAACAGAAGAGTGGAAAGAAGAGAAGATATTCTTGAAACGATAAAAAGTCAGGGATTTGAACTGACAGAAGTTGATGACTGGTCTTTCCCGGAAACTCAGGGGCATTTCCTCGAAGGAACTGGAAGTATGATCTTCGACCATGACAAAAAAATTGCTTACGGTTCCGTTTCTTTAAGACTTGATGAAAAATTATTCAGAGAATTCTGTGAGAAATACGGATTTACACCGATTGTTTTTCATTCTTATCAGACTGTAGGAACGGAAAGACTTCCTATTTATCACACCAATGTTATGATGTGTGTGGCAGACCAATTTGTCGTGATCTGTTTAGACTGTATCGATGATGAACTGGAAAGAGAAAAGGTGATTGAAACCATCAAAAATTCAGGAAAAGAAATCATTGAAATTTCAGAAGAGCAAATGCAGCAATTTGCGGGAAATATGCTTCAGGTTCAGAATAAAGACGGACAGAAATTTCTGGTGATGAGCCAGACTGCCTATCAGTCTTTGACCTCTGAGCAGGTAGCCGCTATTGAAAAATACTGTGAGATCATTTACTCAGATCTGAATACGATTGAAGTGAATGGTGGAGGAAGCGCTAGATGTATGCTTGCTGAGGTTTTTCTTCCGAAAAAATAGTTGAACAAAATTCTATTAAAATATATTTCCGGCCCTGTCTCAGGGCCGGAATTTTTTTGACTCGTTTCATTTATTCAAATTGAGACAAAAGACAAAAAAGTTGCCTAAATTTGTTCATTAAGCAAAAATTATGAAGATGCAGCAGTATTTTTTAGCATTCGCTGTTCTGTTCGGGATGTTTGTGGGCGCCCAGCAGAAAACTTTCTGTAACCCGATTAACATCGATTATGGCTATACACCTTTCGAAGTTTTTTCAAAACAGGGGAAACACCGTGCGACAGCCGATCCTGTGATCGTTAATTTTAAAAATAAATTATTCCTGTTCTCCACCAATCAGGAAGGATACTGGTACAGCGATGATATGCTGGACTGGAAATTTGTCAAAAGAAAGTTTCTCAGAGACAATAAATACATCCATGATCTGAACGCTCCGGCAGTCTGGGCGATGAAAGATACACTCTATGTATATGGATCTACGTGGGAGCAGGACTTTCCGATCTGGAAAAGTACCAATCCTACCAAAGACGACTGGAAAATTGCTGTCGATACTTTAAAAGTAGGCGCATGGGATCCGGCTTTCCATTATGATGAAGATAAAAATAAATTATACCTGTATTGGGGATCCAGCAACGAATGGCCGTTACTGGGAACTGAAGTGAAAGTGAAAACCCTGCAGTCCGAAGGTTTTACAAAACCCATTATCAGGCTGAAGCCGGAAGATCACGGTTGGGAAAGATTCGGGGAATATAATGATAATGTTTTCCTTCAGCCCTTTGTGGAAGGAGCCTGGATGACAAAGCATAACGGAAAATATTATATGCAGTACGGTGCTCCGGCTACTGAATTCAGTGGGTATTCTGATGGGGTTTACGTCAGTAAAAATCCACTGGAAGGTTTCGAATACCAGCAGCACAATCCTTTTTCCTACAAACCCGGTGGTTTTGCGAGAGGAGCGGGACATGGAGCTACTTTCGAGGATAACTACAAAAACTGGTGGCATATCTCAACGATTTTTATTTCCACTAAAAATAATTTTGAAAGAAGACTGGGAATCTGGCCTGCCGGATTTGATAAGGATGATGTAATGTACACCAATACCGCTTATGGAGATTATCCAACCTTTCTTCCTCAGTTTGCCCAGGGAAAAGATTTCTCAAAAGGACTTTTTGCAGGATGGATGCTCTTAAATTACAATAAACCGGTTCAGGTTTCCTCTACGTTAGGTGGTTATCAGCCGAACCTGGCGGTAGATGAAGATATTAAAACCTATTGGAGTGCAAAAACAGGAAATTCTGGAGAATGGTTTCAAACAGACCTGGGAGAAGTTTCCACCATCAATGCCATTCAGATCAATTATGCCGATCAGGATGCTGAATTTATGGGTAAAACCCTGGGTAAAATGCATCAGTACAAAATCTACGGATCGAATGACGGTAAAAAATGGAATGTGATTGTTGATAAAAGCAAAAATACCAAAGATGTTCCCCACGATTATATAGAACTGGAAAAACCGGCACAGGCCAGATTCCTGAAAATGGAAAACCTGAAAATGCCTACCGGAAAATTTGCATTAAGCGGTTTCAGGGTATTTGGAAAAGGAGCAGGAGAAAAACCAAAGAAAGTGGAAGGATTTGTTCCTTTAAGATCAGAACCTAAAAAATTCGGTGAAAGAAGAAGCATCTGGATGAAGTGGCAGCAGAACCAGGATGCAGACGGATATGTAATCTATTGGGGGAAATCTCCGGATAAATTATACGGAAGCATCATGGTATACGGAAAGAACGAATATTTCTTCACCGGAGCCGACAGAGCGGATTCTTACTATTTCCAGATCGAAGCTTTCAACGCGAATGGAGTTTCAGAGAGAACGGAGGTTGCGAAATCGGAATAGGAGCAAAGAATAAAGAATAAAGAATACACTAGATTTGGAAAAGAAACTCAAACGCTAAAACTGAAAAAATAAAGATTAGAATTAATTTTTTTTTCTTTTGATAAGGTTTAGGATATTGATACATTGACAATGATTTCTGGATGGCTTCCTCTTTATTCAATAGCAGCGGGCTTCAGCCCGCTTACAAGATATACGCATTGATAAAGGCTTTAGCCAAAACTTTTCCATCAGGATTTTTCAATAATTAATATCTCAAATTTTAAGTAATATATTATACTTCACAAACTTAATAGAATGCCCTTAAAAAGTAATATGTTTTAAGGGCATTTTTTATGGAAAATTAAAATAGCATCTATAGTTTTTAGATCAGTTAAGTAGATAGCCGTTTATTTTATTGTTCATTGAATTTTTCAGTTAAAACCGTTTTATAATAGTCTTGACCGGGATCATTGATATGCTCGAGATAATCGTATTTTTTTTGAAAATAAAATCTTTGACAGCTTTTTGGAAGATATTGATTGATATTATCAGAATCGGTATGCTCAACAATTGGATAGTTTGGAAACTCGACTTGTAGCAACTCTTTATTTTTCGCTAATATTTCGATGACATTATACTGGTAAACACTATTGCAGCTGTACTGTGCAATATCAGATTCTATATATTTTTTATAGTAATAGCTTAGGCCTTGCTGGGTAAATGCTCTATCCTTCTGGGAATTCATGGAGGTAAGTACGGTATAAAGCCAATTGTATTTTATATGATTTTTTAATTTTTTGGTGGAACTCTTATCCTCAGGAGAAACAAGCACAGAAGACAATTTTACTTTTTTTAAAACATCCGAAAGGAATATTTCTGAAGTATTTTTTAATTCTCCGATATTCTTCTTGTTAGTCGCATTTAGATAGTCTCTCATTTTTCCGAAAGTTTCAACGTTCAGTTTTTCATTAAGATATTCATGGATGTCGGGCTGGTCTCCGGTATAAAAAATGGCATTGCCCTGTTTTAGGGTGATGATGAGCTTTTCCGTTGGTTCGAGGAATATAAGTATGGATCTGTTCAGATTTTGAGAGCCTGTAACTGATATTCTGTTTGCTATATTTGAAAACTCTTTTTTGTCCCCATCTTTTATCATCACTTCCTGTTTACCATTCCTTACCGTTAAAGATTCAGAGGTGCTATTACTGATGGTAAACTTTTGAGCGGTTAATGTTGAAAAACAAAAAAAGAGAATGTAAAATATCCCCTGAGTTAAAAATGAGTGCTTCATGTTTTTAGTATAAACCAATATGGAAATTTCAATATTTTGTTTAATCATTACACCTTTCAAACAATTATAATGGTTAAAAAAAGTCTGTAAATATAGAAATATAATTCATAACGGCGGGAGTTTTTATAGCGTGCCGGACTGTTTAAGAAAAGCAGCAATTCTATCAATCAAAAACCGATCATTAGGTGCTTTATCCCAATCCAGATGCCCACCATTAAATTCATAACTTTCATGCTGTACTTTATTTTCGGTAAAAACAGAATCCAGTCTTCTTTTTTGAGATAAAGGAATAATCTGATCTGTGTTTCCATAATAGGAGAGCGTAGGAGCAGAAGCAGAATTCACCCAGCTGATCGGGCTCGCAAAGGATGTTGGAGACATTCCGGAAACGACTGCTTTAGGATTCACCAGATAATTTTTAACGAATGAATAATCTGTATATTTTTCAAAACCGGGATCTGACAGATCGGAAGGTCCCACAATATTCACCACAGCTTTTACTCTTTTTTTAGCATCAAAATGGTAAGCATACAACATTGATAAATGAGCACCGGCACTGTTTCCAAGAAGTATGAACTTAGGATGATACTTCAGTTTTCCCTCGACATATTGGATTGCATTTTCAATATCATCCGTTTGGTTGGGAATCCCGGAACTGGTCGCGGTGGCCAGTCTGTAATTGAGATTAACGAAAATATAGTCCGGAAATTTTTTCATCATCGACAGCGTAAAGAAAGTCAGTTGTGATTTATCTCCACCACGCCAGCCTCCGCCATGAATGATCATAAAAACATCTTTCTTTTTTGAAGATTCCTGATGAGGTAGATAAAAGTCCAAAATCTGTTCGGAATCATTTCCGTAATGAACGTTTTCTTCTTTCTGGAAACTGATGTCTTTTCCCAACTTCACTGTTTTTTCTTTACAGCTGAAAATAAGAAGCACAATGGCCAGACGTTTCACCATATGGATCATATAATTTTTCATCTATGTAATAAAGGTTATGGATTAGACTTTTATGAATTTAAGATAAGAAATATAAACGATAATTTTCATACAGTGTGTGAGTTATATTTGAATAGTATTTCAGTAATAAAAATAGAAATTTTAGAGTTATCTTAATTTCTGTTTCATATGATTTTAATCAATAAAGGGAATTATTATTTTTACTTAGTATAAATAAAACTATAGATTTGCATCTGAAAAAATTTACTGAATGAAATGTATAGCTACTGCAGTCTTCCTTTTCGGAGGCTTAGGATGGGCCCTTGCTCAGAACTCGGGGAATATATCCGGGATTCTGAAACAGCACAACGGGGAAGTACTCCGTGAAGCAACGGTGGAACTCGTGGAAATCAACAGGCACACACTTACCGATCAGGACGGGAAATTCAGCTTTGAACATCTTACCGACGGTGATTATCATATTAAAATCCAGGTGATCGGTTCAGCAGAAAAAACCATTGAAGTGAAGGTGATACAGAATGAACCTGCTGTGGTCAATTATCAGCTGGAAAAAGAAAATATTTCTGCCATACAGGAAATTACCCTGTCTACCGTAACCAACAAGTTTTCTAAAAAGGAAAGCCCGTATGTATCGAAGCTTCCATTAAAAAATATGGAAACGCCGCAGGTTTACATCAGCGTTCCTAAAGAACTGATCCAGGAACAGATTGCAGTGAATCTGGGAAGTATCTCTAAAAATATTCCTGGGGCAGGTATTCCAATGCTGGCCAATCAGGGACGTGTGACGTTTCTTTCCCGCGGATTTACTACAGAGCCTATGGTGAGAAACGGGATTTCAGGATTTGCGTATACAACCATTGATCCTGCCAATCTTGAAAAAATTGAGGCTATTAAAGGACCTTCTGCCACATTATTCGGTTCTAATCTTTCTACATACGGAGGTTTGTTTAATAGGGTGACGAAGAAACCATTCAACGGTTTTGGAGGGGAAGTATCATTCACAGCCGGAAGCTGGAATTATAACAGATTTACGGCAGACGTAAACACAGCCGTGAATAAGGATAAAACAGTTCTTTTCAGATTAAATGGAGCGGCTACTTTTCAAAAGAGTTTCCAGGATCTGGGTTTCAGTAATGCAGTTTCTATTGCTCCCTCTATTTCCTATCAGATCAATGACAGACTTTCTCTTTTATTCGATATTGAATACGGTCATGAAAAAGCGACATCTGTCGTAAGATTCAATCCTTTCCTTGGAAGTAATAAAGTACAGTCCATCGCAGATATGGGCTTCCCATACAACAGACTCTTCGGAAGCAATGGCATTCCTTATGAAACAGAAATGATGAACATTTTTGCCCAGATGAATTATAAAATCTCTGACAGCTGGACTTCACAGACGCTTGTATCTCGTGCAAAATCTACCATCGATGGCTATATTACCGCTATTAATGGAACTTCAGATACCATGGCAAGATTGCAGGTGATGAAAGGAAATACCAATTTTATCGCTACCAATATCCAGCAGAACTTTATCGGGGATTTCCAGATTTTAGGACACCGAAACAGAATGATCGTTGGTTTGGACTATTACAACAATGCCAACAGTTTTGACAGAGTAACGGTGAACGGGGCTCCTTTCGATTTTACGGGAACCGCGCCTTATGCTGTTAATCAGGACGCCATCAATAACCTTGCTGCATCAGGAACTCCGAGAATTGAAAAGAACGGAGATAACAGCTATGCCGTTTATGTTTCAGATGTTTTCAATATTACAGAGCGTTTTCTGGCGATGGTAAGTTTAAGAGCAGACCGTTATCAGAATATGGGTGTGACGAATATTGCACAGAATATCACGACCGGAGATTATTGGCAGACGAATTTTTCTCCCAAATTCGGATTGGTGTATGAAGTGGTGAAGGATAAAGTATCGGTTTTCGGAAATTATATGAACGGATTTACGAACAAAGGCGGATCTGATATCTCCGGGAATACGTTTAAACCTGAACAGGCCAATCAGAAGGAATTTGGAGTGAAAGGAGATTTGTTCGGGCACAGATTGGTAGGAACTATCAGTTATTATGATATTGATGTTAAGAATATGGTGCGTCAGGATCCTGTGAATCCTTTGTTTTCTATTCAGGACGGAGGTCAGAGAAGTAAGGGTTTCGAAGTGGAATTCACGGCCAATCCTGTAAAAGGGTTGAATATCATCGCAGGATATGCGTACAACGACAGCAAAATGACGAAAGCTGATGCAAAGATAGACGGTTTGCGTCCTGCACTTTCAGGACCTTCCAATTTATATAATCTTTGGATGAGTTATCAGATGACAGGCGGACAGCTGAAAGGTTTGGGAATTGGTTTCGGAGGAAATAAAGGAAATCATTCTTTCCAGACCAATACGACGACGGCAAAGGTGATTATTCCTGCATACACTACTTTGGATGCTACCTTATTTTATGATCACAAAAACTTCAGAGCAGGCATTAAAGTGAATAATTTAACGAATGAAAAAACCTGGTCTGTTAGATTAACACCACAAAACCCTACACAGGTTCTGGGAAGCATTGCTTATAAATTTTAATAATATAATTAATCTGAGTGCGAGATTAGAACAAAGAGTACTCATTTAACCCTGTCAAGGTTCTGAACCTTGACAGGGTTGATGGTTAACAGAACTACTCAGATCCAAGTAGTTTTAAACTTTCTCAACATCATTAAAATAAAACGTTCTTAAACCTAATTCAGATCAATTAGATGAATCATCAATAAAAACCCGCCGGAAATACCGGCGGGTTACCACAAAAATAGTTAATATGAAGAAAGATAGTCTCTTATCTTGTTCTGCTCTTAATGGCATCTGATGCCCCTTCGATGTCTCTTACTTTTTTCACTTTCTGATTTCCGAAGTTGTACACAATACTGAACGTCATTCCACGTCTGAACTGATCGTTTTTCACATAATTGTAGTTCCCTGATGACTGATAATCTTCAATTTCCACAACATTGGTTCTCAAAACGTCTGTTACGTTAAGTGAAAACGTCCAGTCGTTCCAGTTTTTCTTGATACTCAGATCTAAACTCATCAGGTTTTTCAACATTCCCAGTTCGATCTGCTGTTTGTCTACATAGAAATAGTTAACTCCCAGAAACCAGGTTTTCTTCTTATCCAGACGGATGGTGTTGTTCGATTGAATCACCATACTCGTAGATTTGGTTTTATTGATGTAGGTGTCAAAAACTTGTCCTGTCGTTGGATCCGTATTCAATGTTCCGTTATTGATATTATGCTGGACACCGATATTAAAGTTCGTTGTCAGATACTGCTTGAAAAACGTTTTCTGCATTCCGATCATGGCAGACATTTCCTGCTTGTCACCGAAGTTGGTTCTGATATAAGCCAATTGTCTGTATTTCACATCATCTCTTACAATCTCTCTTTGTAAAGGAACCTGAGTGATGATATCCTTGAAATAAGAGTGGTTCAAGATCAGGAAGTATGAGCTTTTAAACATATACGTTAACTCCTGATTATAGGTAGAAGATGACTTTACAAATGGGTTGTTCTGAGTATAATTATCTTGAGTAAGAATGTTCTTTACCGGATTTAATTCCCAGAAGCTCGGTCTGCGCATTCTGCTTGAAAATGCATATGAAATATTATTCTTATCGTTAATGGTATAATTGAAACTCAAATAAGGCAGGAAATTATTGTAATTTCTTTCTATTTCCTGGTAAGGAGCTTCCGTATTCTGAGGATTGTCAGAAGTTCCTAAACTCTTCGTGATTTCATATCTTGCGCCTACTTTTCCTGAAAATTTATCGGAAAACTTTTTCTCAAGGGTTAAATACACCCCGTAAATACTTTCATCATAGATAAAGTGATTGAAATCGCGTTTAGTATCGATAAGATCTCCGTTTCCATTGTAGAAATAACTGTAATTTTTAGTGTCATTATCTGTTTTCGTTTTATTAAAGTTCCCGCCCAGAGAAGCCGTGAAATCATTTTTAAATTTCTGAATATAATCTACCGTCCCTGAAAAGTTATTGATGACCTGCGGAATATCCTGCGTAATTTTTTGACGTAATAATGAAAAATCACTGGAAGTCCCCGGAATTAAAGGAACTAAAGTCCTGTTATCAGAAAACTGAAATCTTCTGTAGTTCAGGTAAGCTGCATTCACATTCAATTTACTTCCCAGAGAGTCTGTTTTTAATTCATAGTTTAAATTCAGGGAATTGTTGTAATAGTGGGCATTTTCTCTATTTTGAGACTTATTTTGTTCACTTGATTTAAAAGTTCCGTCAGCATTATAGTTACTTAATGTATTCAATAGATCTACCGTTGAATCATTACTTTTATTATACCATGAGTTCCAGGTAAGCGCTAAATTACTCTTATCCGTTAACTGATAATCGAAGTTTAAATATCCTCCAAGATTTTTATTCGGATCATTGATGTCACCAACGGATTCATTGGAGATTAATTTAGTTCCGTTTTTTAAAACATACGATTGAGCCTGAATATTTTCTCCCGTAAAAATATTTCCGCTGATTCCCAGTTTATCCTTTCTGTAGTTCAGAGAAAGTGAAGCGCTGGAACCATTGAATTTATTCTGCATATTACTCATCCTCATGTTTCCGTTCAGACCGTCGCTCAGTTTTTTCTTCATCACGATATTGATGATCCCATCCGAAGATTCTACCTGATATTCACTGCCCGGAACGGTAATCACTTCAATTTTCTGAATGTTTTCCGCCGGTGTGCTTTTCAGGAGCTGTACCAGAGATTCTGCATCCATATTGGTTTTTCTTCCGTTGATGTAGATCAGAGCGTTATTTTTTCCTGCAATCTTCAGTGTTTTATCATCTGTTGAAGAAAGTAGGGGAGTCTGCTTCAACAGGTCAAAGGTGGTATTTCCTTTGGCCACCGGTGAAGCGGCAACATCATAAACAAAACGGTCACTTTGTTTTTTAAAAACCTGCTTCGTCAATGTGATTCCTTCTATAGCTTTTGCTTTTACCGTATCGGATTTCTTTTCCTGTGCAAAAACTACGCTTCCTGAGATAGCTGCTGCCAGTATAATGATCTTTTTCATGATTATCTTATTTAAGTGCCGTTGTGGAACGGGTGTGGTTTGTGGTTGTTTTTATTTTTTGTGGTAGACTTAAGTCCTTGATTTTATAGCGTCGTTGGCAGATTTTATTTCTCTCGCTTTTTTCAGTTTCTGATTTCCGAAATTGTAGGTTACACCGATGTTCAGAAGTCTTGAATACTCGAAGTTGACAACGTTATTGTAACTTCCGTTAGGCTGTACCCCCTGAATGCTGTTGTAATTCTGGTTAAAGAGATCATACACTTCCGCAACAAATGTCCAGTTGCCCATGATTTTCTTTAAGCTGACATCAAAGCTCTGTCTTACACCCAATGTTCCGCTTTCAATTTTCACTTTACTGCCGTAATAGTAATTCACTCCCAGGAACCAGTCTTTATTAGAAGAAAGACGGATGTTGTTGTTGATATTCCCTGAAACATTGAAGTTTTTGAAATTGATTACGTAAGGTTCTACAACTTCTGTCTGACCTTCAACAGGTACTGAGGTTGGATCTGCCATTACTGACCCTTTATAAATATTGTATCCTAAATTCACAGAATAATTGGTTGTCCAGATTTCTTTGAACCATGATTTGTTCATCCCTAAGGTCAGTCCAAACTGTTTGTTGTCGCCATAGTTGGTTCGGATATATCTTAAAAACTTCTTGGTGACCATTACCGGATTTCCGTTTTCATCATTTTCCGGTCCTGTTACACTTCCCTGAAGCGGTATTTGGTTCGATGCGTCTTTTACATAATTGAAACTTACGTTGGCGAAAAATGCATTTTTGTACATATAACTGATTTCCTGGTTGTAAAACTTAGAAGCCAGTACGAATGGATTGTTCTGTGTATAATTATTAGGCGTGAAATAAGTTCTTGAAGGATTCAGTTCCCAAAACCTTGGTCTTCTGATTCTGCTGGAGAAACTGTACGTAAGATTATGATCAGAACTGATGGCGTAGTTTAAGTTAAGATAAGGCAGCAGATTATTGTAATTTCTGTCAAAACTTGTCTTTCCAAGAATTTCACCGCTGCTTCTTGTGATCTCATAACGGCTTCCTATTTTTCCTGAGAATTTATCGCTTAGTTTTCTTTCATACGTAATATAGGCACCCAGAATTCTTTCTTTATAAATGAAGTGATTGGTCTGATTGGCGTCATTGATGATCGCATTGTTAATGATCTTGTCCTGTTTCGTATCATTATCCGTATTCGTGTGGTTGTAGCTTACTCCCATCAACCAGGTGCTTCCTTTAGCCGTTTTTTTCAGATAGTCGATATTCGCGGCGTAGTTATTAATGATCTGGGGAACCGACTGTTGTAATGCGCTGTATTTATTGTCCGGATCAGTATTTAAAGGAAAACTTTCGTTGGTACTCATTTTATCCCTGTTAAACCATAAATAAGAAACGTTAGAAGTAAGTTTGCTTCCGATAGAATCTGTTTTTATTTCGTAATTTAAATTAAAAGAGTGATTTCTTGTCTGCGCGTTTTCATTGTTTACAGTTCTGTTGATAAGCGCTCCGTTTTCCCAGTTTGTTATATCAAGAATAGAGTTAAAGCTTTTATTATATCGCATGTTGTAGGTAAATCCTAAACTGTGATTTTTATTTAACTCATAATCAATATTTACGCTTCCGCCCACATTTTTATTAGGATCAGAATTGAATCCTGAAGACTCATTTCTGAAAGTGGAATCTCCGTTGGATAAAGTATATCTTTCTCTGTCGGTCCAGCTTCCTGTATTGAAGTTTGAATTTACAGACCATTTGTTTTTTCTGAAATTGAATGAAGCTCCGGCAGAAGGATTGTTATAGTAAGCCTGCTCATTATTCATTTTCAGAGTTCCGTTGTAGCCGTCATTTTTCTTCTTTTTCATCACAATATTGATGACCCCTTCATTGGATTCTACCTGGAATTCACTTCCCGGGGTTGTGATCACCTCAATTTTCTGGATATCTTCAGATGGAGTTCCTTTCAGCATTTCGATTAATGCTTCAGCATCCATATTGGATTTTTTATTGTTGATATAGATTACTACGTCAGATTTTCCCATGATCTTCAGAGATTTTCCGTCGATGCTGGAAATCATCGGAGTTTGCTTCAAGAGGTTGAATGTATTCGTTCCCTTTGCAATCGGGGAAGAAGCTACATCATAAATGAAACGGTCACTTTGTTTTTTGAAAACCTGTTTCTTGATATTGACAGTTTCAATATTTTTTACTTTCAGAGTGTCTTTTGCTTGTTGGGCAGCTGCGAGTCCGCTGAAAAATAAGGCGGCAATTAGAATCTGAGTTTTCATAATTATATTGTTTTAGTTGTTTAATAGCTTGTATGGATGATTATTTAACATTACAAAGATATATAATAAAAACAGTATCATGCAATACAAAGTACTTAAAATGTTTTTAAAATAAATTTAACCAATTGATTATCAGTGTATAAAATTTTAAATTAAAAATTCAACTTCTTTTGACTTTCTACATAATTAGACAATTGAGGAAAGTTAAATGTTACATTCAAAGAAGAATTTCCTTAAATTATTAAAAAAAGACTAACTTTATTTAAACTACAAATCATGAAATTCCTATTAAAACTATGTGCTGTCATTGCATTATTTTGCTCGGCAAAATGGGGTGCACAAAACATGGGTAATTATTCTGTGACCAAAATTACACAGGACGACGGACTCTCGCAGGGCTCCAATTATTTCTGGTTTGAAGACCGTAAGGGTTTTGTATGGCTGACGTGCAATGATGCCCTCAACCGCTATGACGGATCTTCGGTAAAAGTTTACAATCTCAAATATTTTTTTAAAAATTGCCCCGCATTACAGCAGGGATACGGTTTTGCAGAGGATGGGAAGCATTTGTACATAGGCAGTACAAGAGGTTTATATATTTATAATTATCAGTTGGACGAGTTTATCTTAGTAGATATTTATAAAAAGTTTTCCAAAAATAAAACAGCTATTCCCATTGGTTTTGCAGACGGTAGAATCTGGCTGTTTAATGAAGCTTATCAGTTGGCAAGTTTTGATGTTACAACCCAAAAGATTACCCTGGAAGCCCAGATTCCTATTGAACCCTTAAAGTCTGTTCACATTTATTATAACGATGGAAATGTATTTTACTTCAGAATGCCTTTTTTGGATAAGCATCGGAATATATGCTTCATAGGAACCAAAGAGGTGGTAACCTATGGCCTGGATTCCAAAAAAATAAATTTCCCCTTACGTCAATTTAAGACAGATTCTGCTGCGATTCTGCAATCTGCCGCATATGATGAAAAAGATGATGCGCTTTATCTCGGAACTGCAGACCATGGATTATTTGTTCTTAAAGATCATTATCAGACGTTGAATCAGCGTCAGAAATCTTTGAAGAGAATCGGAGGGATTGCAGCTCATCAAGACAAAGTTGTCCTGATGAGCAATAGAACTCTTTTTATTTTCGATAAAGAGCTTAAAAACGGAAGTCCTTTCCATGGCGGTTTTGAACGGGCTTTTAATTTCCGGTTCGATCAGATTGGAAGGCTCTGGTTCTGTGATGACGGGCAAGGGGAAATTATCATAGACTTTCGGGGAGCCATGCTCAAAAATACGACTGATGCTACAGATCCTTTGATGATGTCTTTCAGACAACGTGGAGTTTCAGATTTTACGGAGCTTCCGGATCATCGCATTTTAATTAATTCATCTGCTGTTTTTGACCCTGAAAAATTTTCTGTTAAAAAATTTGTACCGGACAGAAGCAGTTATTACACGAACTCCAGAGGGAGAAGCTACAGCAATCCATATACCCGGGAAATATGGATGTTTGAGAATAGTACCAGTGATCATCAATATAAGATTATTGTTTTTGATGAAAATTTAAACCCCCAAACCAGCTATACCTTTGATAACGGGGAGATGGGCAAGCATCAGCATATGGTTAATTTTAAAGATTCACCGTCTGTATTTTCTTTTTCTACAGGTTTATATCTTTTAAATACATTCACCGGAAAGTTTGAAAAAATAAAAAGTATTCCGGATCAGAATCCTTTTTACATCAATATTCTAAGCGATAAAAGAATGGCGATAAGCTATCTGAACGGGGATATGACGTTGGTGAAAAGGGAAGATAAAAATAGCTATAAAGTCATTGGGAGAATTCTTCCGAAAGTTCAGAGTTTTTATATTCAGGAGGATGTGAAAAACAGTCAGTATTGGGTAGGAACCAATCAGGGAGTCTATCTTTTGGATAAAGATTTCAGGAAAGTAAAAGTATTTGACAGCAATAACGGTCTTGCCGGAACCTACATCTATGGAATTCTGCTGGATGATTTCGGAAAGCTCTGGTGCAGCCATCAGAGAGGGCTTTCAAGCATTGATACCCGGACACACATTATCTCTAATTATGATAAAGAAGATGGAATCCAATACTGGGATTTCAATAACAGAGGTTTTCTCAAAACGTCAGATGGGGTTCTGTATTTCGGAGGGGTGAAAGGATTTAATTATTTTAAACCGCCTTTAAAACTCAGTTCTTTTTACCGGCCCGAAATTTATATTGATGAGGTGCTGATCAATAACAGACGTTATGTAAGCCCGAAAGGAATTAATTTTTTGAAGGAACTCAATCTCAAATATGATGAAAACAATATTTCCATAAGGGCACTGATCAAAGATTTGGAACATGGTTCGCAAAGAAGTATGATGTACCGGATAAGAAATATTGATCAGGTTTGGAAAAAAATGTCCAGAAAAGCACCACTTAATCTGAATAGTTTAGCCCCTGGGATTTATGAAATAGAATTCGGGATTACAGATAAATTTACGGGGAAAGTTTTATCTCAAAAGCTAATAAAGATTAGTATTGACAAGGTTTTTTATCAGACATTTTTATTTTGGATAATTCTTGGAAGTTTATTTTCCGGAGCACTTATTTTGCTGGTAAGCCGATGGGAATTTATCAAGCAGAAAAATGAATTTAAAGAAAAAATGGCGCTTGAATCCCAAAGAA
Source organism: Chryseobacterium sp. OV279 (assembly GCF_900128945.1). GTDB lineage: Bacteria > Bacteroidota > Bacteroidia > Flavobacteriales > Weeksellaceae > Chryseobacterium. The sequence continues at coordinate 766,860 of NZ_FQUD01000004.1, forward strand.
ATAAAATCACTGCCGATCTGCATGATGATATTGGTTCCACATTAAGCAGCCTGCAGATCAATTCCATGGTGGCCGGAGAACTCATTGATAAACAAAAAATACAGGATGCCCAAAAAGTTCTCAGGAATATAGAAGATCAGTCCCGGAAACTTTCCGAAAACATGAGTGATATCGTTTGGAGCCTTAAACCCAACAATGATTCTCTGATGACGCTTTCCACCAGGATCAGGAATATAGCCAGCGAAATTCTGGGCAATACGGATATTGACTATAAAATAAATATTGACGAAAGTATTGATAATGAAATTGTAGATTTCAGCATTAAGAAAAATATCATTCTCATCGCCAAAGAAGCATTGAACAATGTCGTAAAATACAGTAAATCTAATCAGGTTTCTATTGATCTTAAAAAGAATGAGAGCCACCATATTCTCCAGATAAAAGATCAGGGAATTGGATTTGATCTCTCGGAAATAAAAGGAAACGGTATTGGAAATATGAAAAAAAGAACCCTGGAAATGAACGGCGTTTTTGAACTGGAATCACAAAACGGGACCCGTATCAAAATCCTTATCCCTAGATTTAGGGATTGATGACAGCTCAGTAAGAATTTAACTTTGACTCAATCTAGCAGTACCACACCATGATTAAAATATTTGCCTACGACGATAGCCAGGAACGCCTGCACAGCATGAGAAGCCTTATCGAGCTTTCAGAGAATATGAAATATATCGGGGATGCGCTCAACTGTGAACATGTGGAAGAAGAAATGGAGAAGTATCAGCCGGATATCGTTTTAATGGATATCAATATGCCGGTGGTGGACGGAATAACAGGTCTCAAAATTATTAAATCCAGATTTCCCCATATCAATGTTCTGGTTCAGACTGCTTTTGACGACAGTGAAAAGGTGTTCCGTTCTATTTCCAGCGGGGCCAGCGGTTATATTTTAAAAAGTGATAACCCGAGGAGAATTCTTCAGGCTATTGAAGAAATCTACGAAGGCGGAGCTTTTATGAATCCGGCTATTGCGAAACGCGTCCTGGAATATTTTCAGCCTACGGCACAGCAGAAACTTTTGACACAAAAAGAACAGGAAGTTCTAAAACTGTTGTCAGATGGGCTTAGCTACAAGATGATTGCCGACAAACTGGAAATAGGCTATTCTACAGTAAATACCCACATCAAGCATATTTATAACAAACTTCATGTATCTTCTTTGGGGGAAGCGGTCTCATGGTATTTTAAAAATATAAAGGAGTAAAAACGCTGAAAAATTTTGTTTTCAGCTTTTGGAACGTCCCTATAATTAGGGATTTTTTTATGTTTTGTTTTAAATGAATTTTGAGAAACAATTCTAAAAACAAAATATTATGAAATGCAAATTTACTTTTATGAGAAAGGCTGCGGTCTTATTATGGGTCTTACTTTTTGTGACGGCTGGTGCGCAGGAAGAAAGACCGGGACAACCCATCAAAGGGGTTATTGTGAAAGGTGGGAAAAATCCGGGAGGAAATCTTCTGGTTTCTGTAGGTGGAGGTGGATTGTTTCCCGGAAATACTTATGGGCAGGAGAGCCATGTTGGAAACGGATTTAATGGAAATATTAATCTGTACGTTCCTGTTTTTACATTGAACGGTTCGGAAACAAATTATACCTCACTGGGGCTGAACGGAGGGGCCGGATTTTTCGGAATGAAAAAAGAATACAAACCTGAAGGACCTTTTTACAATATTGCCGGACAGTCTTCGCCACCTTCATTTAAAACGGAAATAGGAAATGGAAGCCGGCAGAATGGTTTCATAGGAGAACTAGGGCTTCAGTCTAATTTTTCCTTCAACAAATTTACAATATCACCTATTGTGAATGCCGCCTATATCAGTTCAAAGGAAAGTTTGTTTACGGCTATTCAGACTTCGAGTGTCAATGGGCAGGTCCGAAGTTTTGAAACATCAAAAAGAATAATTTCCAAAACAGATGGTCTGGGCGTCATCCCTAAACTGAGGCTGTCTTATTTTCCGGGAAGAATAGGATTTTTTGTAGAAGGAAGTTATCTGGCAGGCCCGAATGTAAAAAATACGACAACCATTTTCAAACCTAACGGAGCCCCGAACAGTGAAGGCTTTTACAGTATTGATCAGATAATGGCAGGCAGATATGAAACACTGGAAACAAAAAACAGGCTCAATGTTTTAGGCTTGAATGCAGGAATAATCTTCAGTATCTTTTCGAAAAAGGATTACAATAACCCAAAAAGTTCAGAGATAACGGATGAACTTCAGTCAAAATCAAGTAATTGTGTTTGTTTAAGCTCACCCACGGCTTCTGTGCAGTTTCCTAATGTCAGCGGTCCCTCAATAAATCCCGGTGGGACTTTGACGATTCCGTATAACCCGGCAAATTCTTCAAAATTCTTAAGAGTTGAAGCATCACCGCATCCTTACAATTCATTGAATACAGGAATTTGGGCTTCCATCATCACGATTTTCACCAATGGAAGTCCGAGTACGGTAAGTTCAGGCGGAAATCCATTTAACCATACCAATGGGCAGAATCCTTCCGCAAGATTAATACCTTTTTCAAGTCTGAACGTAGGAACAAACACGATTTGTATTAATGTAAAATGTCCATCTTCGGGTACTACCTGTTCAATAGGCTGTTTTACAGTTATTGTAGAAGGTCCTCAGTCTTCATCCTCTGGTACCGTTACGGCAACGCCTGTTTGCTGCACCAAATTTATTGTTGCGCCGGGAAATCCTCATAAAGAAGTTCTCACAGGACAAGTCAGATTTAAAATGGCAGGAACGGTAGTCAATGCAAAATTGAAAATAGTGTCCGCCGGAGGAAATATTGCGTATGAAAACTTTGTGCAGAACGGCTTTACAGGATGCTACACCATGCCGGTAGATATTTCGGTAATCAGCACGGCCAATCAGCCGGTACCTTCCTCTACGGTGAATGGTTTACCTGTTTATAAACATTCAAGCAAATTTGCCTGTAAAGAACTGGGCCCAAAATTACCTGTACAGGTAATACCAGGCATAAAAATTCCACAATAGGACTATCTGAAATAATAATGGGGAAGTGAGGCCGCAATGTCTCACTTCTTTACCACTTATCTCGGTCTTTTTGACTAAAAATTCTTAATGTCAGAGATTGAAAATTATTCAGATGTAAGAAAAATGAGTTTAAAAATTGAATAAAATACCGATGTATTCATTTTATGATTAATTTAGTATAAACCAAAAATTAATAGCATATGAGAAAATTTTATCCTCTATTGTTGTTATTATTGTTAATATTTTCATGTAAAAATGAAACATATATAGACATTGATGACAGCAGCCCAATCCCTGAATCCAATTTTAATTTTGGAAGCACAGTACAAAGAAATTTTCAGGGTATAGTACTTGATACCGGCGGAAATCCTGTAAGCGGAGCCACGGTAACCATTGGATCGAGCACGGTTCAAACCAATTTCAAAGGTTTTTTTACGTTTAAAAATGCAAATGTGAAGGAAAACTTTGCCCTTGTGAAAGTAACAAAATCCGGATTTGTAGATGGTTCAAGAGTAATGGTTCCAACAGGTGGAATGAACCGTGTGAATATCATGATGATCCCTGCAACCACCACTGCAAGTATCAATTCAGGAGCAACTTCTACCGTTTCTTTACCTAACGGAACAAAAGTAAAATTCGATGGAAGTTTCAAAGACGCCAGCGGAAATGCGTACAGCGGAAGTGTGAATGTTGCATTGTATAATTTAGCATCATCCAATCAGTATCTGACTGAATTAATGCCAGGTTCTCTTCTGGCCACCAACTCCGGCGGTGGTGCGAGAATCATGGAAACCTTTGGAATGGTACATGTTCAGCTTACGGGAAGCTCAGGACAAAAATTACAGATCGCAACAGGACATACCGCTGAAATGACGGTTCCTATTGATGCATCACAAACTTCAACTTCCCCCAATACAATTCCGCTATGGTCATACGATGAAAATACAGGAATGTGGAACGAAGAAGGTTCTGCAACAAAGGTGGGAAACACTTATGTAGGAACGGTGAACCATTTCTCCTGGTGGAATTGCGATGCACAGTTTCCGCAGGCCATGCTGAAAGTGACAGTGAAAAATCCAGCTGGCTTACCAATGGTGAATATAAAGGTGAGTTTAAAAAGAAGCAGCCAAGCCTATGAAACCTATGGTATGACAGATAATCTGGGTGCCGTTACAGGAATTATTCCGGCCAACGAAACGCTTGTTCTTAAAGTATATGATGTCTGTAATACGGTGATTTATACATCCAATGTCGCTCCTGTCGCAGTGGGAACTACCATGACACTGCCTGATATTACAGTAACCTCTACAGGAAATCAGTACACCATACAGGGGAATCTGAAAACCTGTACCAATACTGATGTTACGGATGGCTATGTGCTGTTAAGACCTGCTGCCGGGACCAACTATTTCCAGTACACATCTGTTCCGGTGAGCAATACAGGTAGCTTTTCATTCAATGTGTATTCATGTACGGCGAATCCGCAATTTATTTTGGAAGCTTATGATTATGCCAATCTGCAGACTTCAGGAGAAATCCCTTTCACAGCTAATTTACCGGTGATGAATTTTACCAATCTTTCGGTTTGTAATTCAGTGAACGAGTTTATCAGCTATAAAATCGACAATCAGAATGTGAAATATGTTTTGGGAAGTATGTACGCTCAATGGTCCGGCCTTACTTCAACCAGCCCGAATATGCCTGCTAAGCAATTAAGAATTAATTCTACATCGCCTGCCGGGAATTCTTTCTTTATGAATCAAAATAATATGCTTGGAGTTCCGGGAAGTTTTACGACAGATTATACTTTTGAGTTTTCCGGAGGATATTTCACCTCTAGTAATGGAAACGTAGTGGTTCAGGTGACTAGTTTCGGTGCAGTAGGAGCGTATATTGATTTTACGGTAAACGGAACCTATACAGATACGAACGGAAACCATACGTTCACAGCCAACGGGCATGTACTCAGAGATCTTTAATCATTTATTCATCATAACTTAAATAAAAAAGGACCATTTCGGTCCTTTTTTTATGTTGTTGTTATTCTCTGTCGAAGCGGGCTAATTTTTTGTCGATCCAAATCGTGGCAAAAGGAAAAAATGCTGAAATTAAAGCAAAGACACTGTCTTCATCATCCCAGGTAAATATTTTTCGTATCGCAGGGAGAAAGATCAGATACAATGTAAAAAATAACCCGTGAATACTGCCAATAGTACTGATATAAACAATTGGGAAAATACCTTCCGGATCCACCCGTATCCAGATCATTGCGGTGAACAGGAAAAACCATGAAACAGCTTCAGCCAGACAGATTTGTCTAAACCATCTGATCACTTTATCCTGAGGATATTTTAAGAAAAAATTTTCGATAAACTCCATGTCTTGATATATAAATTGAAAAATAGCAGGCCGTATTGGAATCTAACTTCTAATTTCTAGCTTCTAATTTCTTTCTTACAAAATTACTTATAAAAACTGCTTCCGTCCAAATATTCAAAAACTTCCGGTGGAAGCATAGGACGTACATTTTTCCCTTCTTTGATCATGTTTCTGATCTCCGTAGCAGAAAGTTCTATAACGGGTGCTTTGATCATGGAAATGTTCTCATGCTGCAGATATTCCGAATCTTTCTTTTCCCCTTCAAAAACCCTTGGATACACAATGATATGATGGTTTTTGATCAGAAGTTCAGCATTTTTCCATTTATGAAGGCTGCCCAGATTATCTTCACCCATGATCAGACTGAAAGAATGATCAGGATATTTTTCATGAAGATAGGTCAGCGTATCAATGGTATAGCTAGGTTTTGGAAGTGAAAACTCTACGTTGGAAGCTCTCATTTTAGGATAGCTTTTTACTGCGAGCTGCACCATATCCAGCCGGTTATGATCTTTAAGCAGTGATTTTTTATCTTTAAAAGGGTTTTGCGGGCTTACTACAAACCATAATTCATCCATGTCGGTATGTTCCAGGATGTAATTGGCCAGAATTAAATGTCCGATGTGTATCGGATTGAAAGAACCGAAAAATAAGCCGATTTTTTTCATGATTTGTTAGGGCTTAGGTTTAGGGGATTAGGAATTAGGGTTGGATTGTAATTTTGTAATAATGGCATTAAGCATTTTTGATATTTCAGATGTTTTTCCACTTAAATTTTCAAACTCTTCAGGCGTTAAATAATTTAAATTTTTTGCAATAATGAGTTGGGTTTCCAGTTCTGCACAGCTTCCACGGGCAATCTTTAAAAATTGCAGATAATCTAATGTGGATCTTCTTGAATGGCCTTCCGCAATATTCGAGGGAATAGAAACGGAAGAGCGCCGAATCTGGCTGGTAAGAGAATAAACTTCTTCTTTTGGAAAACTTTTGGTAAAGGAGTAAATTTCAGTAACAAGATGTACTGATTTCTGCCACACCAATAATTCCTTAAAATTTCCCATAGCGCTATCCCTATTACCTTATCCCTTACTCCTAATCCCTAAACTTTACATCTTTAATATTCAAATAATGCGTTACATTTCCTTTCCAGTGGTTTTCCTCTAAGGTGAAAGCAAGATCGAAGTTTTTGTTTTTAAAATCTTCAGCATGCTGTCCCAGTTTGAAGCCTACACATTCTATATTTCTTCCTGTGGATTCCTGCTTGATATAAAACTTCAGGTGATTGTTGTCTTTCCCCATTGTTTTCACATAACCGGAAAGTTTCTGGTCGGTGAGCGTAAGGATAGGTTTCATATTGTGAGGGCCGAAAGGGGCCAGTTTTCTGTGGAAATTGATAAACTCACGGTTGATCTCATCCACTTTGATTTCAGAATCAATGGTAACGGAAGGTTCCTGCTGATGTTCCTGGATTTTTTCCGAAACAATTTGTTCAAATTTGATCTTGAAAGCTTCAAACTTATCCTTTTCCATGGAAAGTCCTGCAGCAGCATGATGTCCACCGAATTTCAGGAAATACTCAGAACACATATCAAGCGCTTCATGAACGTCAAAATCAGAAACAGATCTTGCCGAGGCCACCATTTCTCCGTTGTTTCCGTCTGTGAATACCAAAGTCGGTTTATAATAAGTTTCGATAAGCCTAGAGGCGACGATACCAATCACGCCTTTGTTCCAGTCCGGATGGTAAACGATCGTGGAATGTTTGCTCTGCTGCTGGGATTCAATGATCTGGTTCAATGCCGAAAGCGTGGAATTCATATCGAGCTCACGTCTCTCGTCATTCAGATTCATAATGTCGCCCACAATCTGATTTGCGTGTTTCAGGTTGTCGGAAACCATAAGTTCCACAGCTGCTTTTCCGTGGGAGATTCTTCCTGCTGCATTGATCTTCGGAGCAATTTCAAAAACAATATTTGAGATTTCGAAGTGCGACAGTTTATCTTCCGGAATTAATAATCTTAATCCAAGATTTCTTGTTTTTCTGAGAACTTTAAGTCCCATTTTCGCAAGCACCCTGTTTTCGCCGGTCATGGAAACAATATCCGCAGCGATGGAAATAGCCAGAAGGTCGGTAAGCTCAAACAATTCAGCCTCCGGAATTTTATAAATGGTATTCAGTCCCTGGCACAGCTTAAAGCCGACACCACATCCTGAAAGTTCTTTAAAAGGATATCTGCAGTCATTTCTTTTCGGATCCAGAACAGCCGCAGCATCAGGGATCTCGTCACCCGGAAGGTGATGGTCGCAGATGATAAAATCAATGTCTTTTTCTTTGGCATAGTTGATCATGTCGATAGCTTTGATACCGCAGTCTAAAGCAATGATCAGCGAAAAGCCGTTTTCTTTGGCAAAATCAATACCTTCGGTAGAGATTCCGTATCCTTCGGAATTCCTGTCCGGGATGTAATAATCTAAGTATTTTTTCTCAACAATTTTGCTGAGGTAAAGGTACATGACGGCAACAGCGGTAGTTCCGTCTACATCGTAATCTCCGTAAACAAGTATTTTTTCTCCGTTTTCAATGGCTGTTGCAATGCGCTCTACAGCTTTTTGCATATCTGCCATTAAGAACGGACTGTGTATATCGGTAAGGTTGGGTTTGAAGAATTCTCTGGCCTTTTGATAATTGTCAATTCCCCTTAAAACGAGGAGTTTAGATTCAAAAGTACCAAAACCAAGTGACGAACTTAATCTGTCCACAACTTCCTCATCGGGTTCCGGCTTGTAAATCCATTTCTGACTCATTTCACAAAAATAAGGAAAAAAAACAGCATTTTGAAATGATTAAGGATGAACTTGACTTACTGAATGTTAAAAAAAATTATCTATCTTCGCGGTCCAAATTAAAAATGATTATGAAAAAAATGACTCTCTGCCTTTTATTCTTAGGGGCAATGAATGCTGTATCAGCACAGAAAATCAATCTTGGAAAAGCGGCAGGTATTGTTTCGAAAGGAGCAAAAGCCCTTACGTTTACCAATGAAGACGCGGTGAAACTGTCTAAGGAATCTGTGGATTGGATGGACAAAAACAACGAGGTTGCAGGTCCGAAAGATCCTTATACGGTAAGACTGAACAAACTTTTCGGAAAGCACAAATCTCAGGACGGACTTGCCCTGAACTATAAAGTGTATAAAGTAAAGGATATCAACGCTTTTGCCTGTGCAGACGGAAGTGTACGTGTGTTTTCTTCTTTAATGGATATCATGACGGATGAAGAGCTTTTAGCAGTTATCGGGCATGAAATCGGGCACGTGAAGAATCAGGATACTAAAGATGCTATTAAATCTGCTTATTTAAAGGCAGCGGCATTGGATGCGGCATCATCAGCTTCCGGAACGGTAGCGGCACTCAACGAAAGTCAGGTAGGAAAAATGGCCAACGAATTTTTGGATGCTTCTCACAGCAAAAAACAGGAATCTGAGGCAGATACATATTCTTATGACTTTATGAAAACGAACAGCTATAATGTAGTAGGAGCGTATTCGGCATTCAAGAAACTGGCTTTGCTTTCTGAAGGAAGTACTCAAACCGGTTTTCAAAAAATGTTCAACTCTCACCCTGATAGCGAAAAAAGAGCTCAGGCTATTAAGAAGAGAGCAGAAAAAGACGGCTTATGGAAAGACCCGGGAACGGTAGCCCTTCCTAAAACGAAGCTTACGAAATAATTAAATTTATAGATAAAATAAAAATTCCTCAAAGTTGTCTTTGAGGAATTTTTTTTATTTAAAGTAATGTGATCTTAAAAAATTAAGAATACATTTTTTCTCTGATTTCTTTTACTTTTTTGTCAGCAAGGTATTCATCGTAGGTCATTTCTCTGTCGATGATTCCTGTAGGAGTCAATTCGATGATTCTGTTACAGACAGTCTGAAGCATTTCGTGGTCATGAGATGATAACAGAAGGTTTCCTTTGAAGTTAGACAATGAGTTGTTTAACGTTGTGATACTTTCAAGGTCCAAGTGGTTAGTAGGCTCATCTAATAAAAGGATGTTTGCTTTCTGAAGCATCATTCTGCTGAACATACATCTCATTTTTTCACCTCCTGAAAGTACTGTACAGGATTTTAGAGCTTCATCACCTGAGAAAAGCATTCTTCCTAAGAATCCTCTTACGAATTCCTCGTGACGCTCTTCGTCGTTTTTAGTGAATTGTCTCAACCAATCTACCAGGCTGATATCTTCCTGGAAGAATTTTGTGTTATCCAATGGCATGTGAGATTGGTTGGTCGTAACTCCCCAAGCCACAGTTCCCTGATCTGCCTGAACATTTCCGGCAAGAATTTCGAAAAATTCTGTGATAGCTAAAGAACTTTTAGAAAGAACAGCAACTTTATCTCCTTTTTTAAGGTTTAGGTCGATGTTTGAGAATAATAATTCTCCATCTTTAGTTTTTTCAAGACCTTTTACATCCAGGATCTGATCTCCGGCCTCTCTTTCCATTTCGAAAATGATGGCAGGGTATCTTCTTGAAGATGGCTTAATATCATCGATGTTTAATTTATCGATCATTTTCTTTCTGGCTGTAGCCTGCTTAGCTTTTGCAACGTTCGAGCTGAATCTCGCGATGAAGTCCTGAAGTTCTTTCTTCTTTTCCTCTGCTTTTTTATTAGCCTGAGCTCTTTGTCTTGTTGCAAGCTGAGAAGCCTGATACCAGAAAGTATAGTTACCTGTATAAAGGTTCAGTTTCGCATAATCTAAATCTCCGATGTGCGTACAAACGGTATCCAGGAAGTGACGGTCGTGAGAAACTACGATCACTGTATTTTCATAATCTGCAAGGAAATTTTCTAACCAGGCAATAGTTTCAATATCAAGGTCATTCGTAGGTTCATCCAGAATCAGTACATCCGGGTTTCCGAAAAGTGCCTGAGCCAAAAGGACTTTTACTTTGTCCTGATTTTCAAGCTCGCTCATCATCTGCCAGTGCATGCCATCTTTTACCCCAACGTTTGAAAGCATAGTCTGTGCATCAGATTCTGCAGTCCATCCGCCCATTTCATCATAGATTACACCCAGCTCACCAGCTTTGATTCCGTCTTCATCAGAGAAGTCTTCTTTAGCATATAAAGAATCCATCTCTTCTTTTATTTCGTATAATTTTTTATTACCTCTTAAAACAGCCTCAAGAACAGTAAATTGATCATAAGCAAAGTGATCCTGCTCCAAAACTGACATTCTTTTTCCTGGTTCCAAAGATACATGCCCTGTAGTTGGATCCTGCTTTCCTGTTAATATTTTAAGGAATGTAGATTTCCCCGCACCGTTTGCTCCGATAATCCCGTAGCAGTTTCCTTTGGTAAACATAATATTTACCTCGTCAAAAAGAACTCTTTTCCCGAATTGTAAAGATAAGTTAGATACTGTTAACATATAGTTTTGTAAATTTGGCGCAAAATTACGAAAAGAATTTGGGTATTTCGTAATAATGTAATAGTCAAGTTTTTAAATGTGGGGTATTTTTTCTATATTTCATTAATGAAATAAAAGTTAGAAAGAGCCCCGGAAGACATCTTAATGATGGATTGGGCAGCCCAGTCCAATATAATTACACGAATTTTTTAAAATGAAGATCGAAAAAACAGTCAGTATATTAAACAGAAGAGCCCGTTTTGAGTATGAAATCCTTGAAGAATATGAAGCTGGGATGGTTTTGACGGGTACGGAAATAAAATCTTTACGTTCATCCAAGGCATCTATTACAGAATCCTTCTGTCAGTTTATTGATGGGGAGTTATACATTATTAATATGATGATTGATGAGTATAAATTGGGAACTTTTTACAATCACAAAACAAAAAGGGAACGGAAATTGCTGTTGCACAAAAAAGAATTGCAGAAACTTGAAAAGAAGTTAAAGGATGCAGGGAACACAGTTATACCTCTTAAGTTATATATCACGGATAAGGGGAAAGCAAAAGTCTTGATTTCGCTTGCCAGAGGGAAAAAACTCTTTGATAAAAGGGAAGCGATAAAAGATAGAGAAAATAAACGTAACCTAGATAGAATATTAAAGAAAAGTTAAAAATCATTCAAAAAACTTTGTTTATAAAGAAAAATTATATTTATTTTGCATTATCAATTATTTAATCATTTAATTCTATGAAAAATCTAAAATTAGGAATTTCAGCATTGGCGCTTACTGTAGCCTCTACTGTCTTCGCGCAGACTACCAACAATCCGTGGTTGATCGGGGTTGGTGCTCATGCGGAAAATCACAAGGCAGCACAGACAGGATTCAGTAACACGTTCTCTGCTAATAATTTAACGAAGACGATGTTCAATGTGAACAACTTCTCTATTACACCTCCATTATCTAAATTAACAGTTGCTAGAAACATCGGTAAAGGTTTAGTTATCGACTGGCAGACTTCAGTAGGTAATGTAGATAACAAGAGATTCAACATGGGGAAAGAATTTTTCCTTATGACAGGTCTTGGTTTCCAGGCTAAAGCAGCTGGTCTTTTATGGAATGAAGAATCTTGGTTCGATCCATATTTAAGAGTTGGTGCTAACTACCTGAGACATGACTATACTGCACTTTCTTTCCCAAGAAACGATTACAAAGGTGAATCTGTTCCTAACGGAGACGGTGGTAACGAAATGGGTAAAGCTAACCACTTTACAGTTTCTACAGGTGCTGGTGTTAACTTCTGGGTAACTAAGAACTTCGGTCTTGGTGTACAGGGTGACTACGTGTCAACTCCAGGTGATAAATCTACAGTTGCTAACTTCTGGCAAGCTTCTGCATCGATCTTATTCAGATTCGGTAACAGAGATAGAGATAAGGATGGTATCCTAGATAAAGATGATCTTTGTCCAGATACTCCAGGTCTACCAGAATTCCAGGGATGTCCTGATACTGACGGTGACGGAGTTCCAGATAAAGACGATCAATGTCCAGAAGTAGCTGGTCCAGTTGAAAACAACGGTTGTCCTTGGCCAGATACAGATGGTGATGGTGTTATCGACAAAGATGATGCTTGTCCTACAGTTGCAGGTCCTGCAGAAAACAACGGTTGTCCTTGGCCAGATACAGACGGTGACGGAATCTTAGATAAAGATGACGCTTGTCCTACTGTTCCAGGTCTTCCAGAATACAACGGATGTCCTAAACCAAAAGAAGTAATCGGAGTTGAAGCTACAGGTGCTCTTAAAGGTATCTTATTCGATTTCAACAAAGCTACAATCAGACCAGAATCTAGCACTAAGTTAGATGAAGCTGCTAAGATTATTAAGCAATCTTCTGACGGTACATTCTTAGTAACTGGTCACACAGATAAGAAAGGTGCTGATAACTATAACTTGAAACTTTCTAGACAAAGAGCTGCTTCAGTAGTTGGTGCTCTAGAAGCTAGAGGTGTTAGCGCAAACCAGTTGAAATCTGTAGGAGTTGGTGAAAGAGACGCTACTATTTCTGAAAAAGCTTCTGACGCAGACAGAATGGTTGACAGAAAAGTTGTAGTTGAGGCTGTAAACGGTGCTGCTTGGGATGCACTTCAGAAATCTGATCTAGACGTTGTAGAGAAGAAAACTGTAGTGAAAAAAGCTAAGAAAGCTCCAGCTAAGAAAAAAGCTCCAGCTAAAAAGAAAAAATAATTAATTTTTCTAAATAATAAATACCTCCAATTTTTTGGGGGTATTTTTTTTTTGTTGACTTTTATTTAATTTTGTTGAAAATTTAAAAATTAAAATGGGAAGAGCATTTGAATATAGAAAAGCTTCTAAGATGGCCAGATGGGATAAAATGGCCAAAACTTTCTCTAAGATCGGTAAAGACATTGCACTGGCTGTAAAAGCCGGAGGAACAGATCCTGAAGCCAATCCGGCTTTAAGAAGATGTATCCAGAATGCTAAGGGTGCCAATATGCCTAAAGACAACGTAGAAAGAGCCATCAAAAAAGCAGGTGGTGCTGATGCTGAAAACTATGAAGAGATTACCTACGAAGGATACGGACAGGGTGGAGTAGCATTCTTTGTGGAATGTACAACCAATAATCCAACAAGAACCGTAGCCAACGTAAGAGCGATCTTCAATAAATTCGATGGTAACCTGGGTAAAAATGGAGAACTTGCCTTTATCTTCGACAGAAAAGGTATTTTTACTCTTGATTTATCTCAGATCAAAATGGATTGGGATGACTTCGAAATGGAAATGATAGACGGAGGCGCAGAAGATGTGGAAAAAGATGAAGAGGAAGTAATGATTACGACTGCTTTCGAAGACTTCGGTTCACTGTCTCATAAATTGGATGAGTTGAAAATTGAAGCAAAAAGTGCAGAACTTCAGAGAATTCCAAACAATATCAAAGAAGTGAATGCAGAACAGTTCAAAGCGAATATGAAAATGCTTGAGCGTTTTGAAGACGATGATGATGTGCAGAACGTATATCACAATATGGAAATCACAGAAGAGTTGATGAACTCGCTGTAAAAAATAATATAGCATTCATATACAGTTAACTTTCAATTAGTTTCTTTGTATAAAACTATGAAAAGAAACGTTGAGTTAGTTGTCATATCGGATGTTCATTTGGGAACTTATGGATGTAAGGCTAAAGAGCTGTTACGGTATCTCAATTCTATCCAGCCAAAAACATTAGTTTTGAATGGTGATATTATCGATATCTGGCAGTTTAAAAAGTCTTACTTCCCTAAACCTCATTTGAAGGTGATCAAAAAGATCCTTTCATTTGCTACCAATAAAAATACACAGGTCTACTACATTACGGGCAACCATGATGAAATGTTCCGGAAGTTTACGGATTTCGAACTGGGCAAACTGAAAGTCTGCAATAAGATCTGTCTGGATATTGATCAGAAGAAAACCTGGATATTTCACGGCGATGTTTTCGATGCATCTGTCCAACATTCTAAATGGATAGCAAAATTAGGGGGAAAAGGCTATGATCTCCTGATTGTCATCAATAATGTTGTCAATTGGTTTCTGGAGAAAATGGGCAGAGAAAAATATTCGTTTTCCAAAAAGATCAAAAACAATGTAAAGAAGGCGGTGAAGTATATCGGAGATTTTGAACTCACTGCTTCCGAACTGGCCATCGACAACCACTACGATTATGTGATCTGCGGACACATTCATCAGCCTCAGATCCGCGAAGTTGTTAATAAAAAAGGATCATGCACCTATCTGAATTCCGGAGACTGGATAGAAAACCTTTCCGCTCTTGAATACCATGATAAAGAATGGAAAATCTTCTATTATGACGACCACAAAGATTCACTTAAAGACGACGAAGCAGAAGAGATCCAGGACATGGACAGTTCTGAACTTCTGAAAATAGTAACTAATTTTTCGTAAATGAAGGTTTTGTATGCATTTCAAGGGACAGGGAACGGCCATGTGGCACGGGCACAGGAAATTATTCCTCTTCTCAAAAAATATGCTTCGGTTGATACGTTAATCAGTGGTCACCAGTCACAATTAAAGGCTGATTTTGATCTTAATTATCAATATCGGGGTATTTCTCTTCTTTACAACAAAACAGGCGGTTTATCCTATCGCAAAACGTTTACCGAGAATAAATTTCTTGAAGCGGCAAAAACAATCAGGGAACTGGAACTTTCACAGTATGATCTGATCATTAATGATTATGAACCTCTCACTGGTTGGGCCGGGAAATTAAAAAAGCTTCCGATGATCGAATTGAGCCATCAGGCTTCCATGAGTTTTGCTGAAACACCAAAGCCGAAACATAAAGATTTTCTTGGTGAACTTATCCTGAAGTACTACGTCCCGAGTGAAAGAAAAATAGGTTTCCACTTTGAAAATTACCATCCGCAGATCAAAAAACCAGTCATCAGACATAAAATCAGAAATCTAAATCCTGATAAAAAAGGCTATTATCTCGTTTATCTTCCGAGTTTTGCAGACGAAAATATCATCAGGGTTCTGAAACAGATTCCTGTACAGTGGAAAGTATTTTCAAAACACAGCAAAGTACAGGTGAAAGTGAAAAACGTAGAAGTTTTCCCTATCGATGAGATGCAGTATCTGAAATATTTTGAAAGCTGTGACGGAATTCTGTGTAATGCCGGTTTTGAAACGCCCGCAGAAGCTCTTTTCATGGATAAAAAACTCTTTGTAATCCCGATTCATAATCAGTATGAGCAGGAATGCAACGCCTGTGCTCTGGATCTGATGGGAATTCCAAATTCCAAAGTATTAAAACTTCAGGAAATTATGGAATGGGTAGCTTCAGATCATCACTTAAAAGTAGATTATCCGGATGATATTGAGGAGATTCTGGTGAAAGATGTTTTAGCTCTTTAGAAAAATATCGTCCACATCACTCATTCTCGTCATTACGGCCCGTGCATAAGAACAATGCGGGTAAACTTTCCAGTTGTTTTCTCTTGCAAATTTTATGGCTTCCTCAACCAGATATTTTCCCAGTCCGCGCCCTTCGAATTCAGGGTGTACGAGTACGAATGAAATAATAAATTTACTGTCTTCAGGAAAAATAGTATACGTCAGTCTTCCTACTTCTTTGGTTTCGTTGTTCAGCGTAAGTACGCCACCGTTTCCTGATTTATTGTTCTCAAATTTCATAATGCTAAGCTTTGGTATTGAAAGATACAAAAATTGCACCGACAGGGATTACGGGTAATGATTAATAGGTGATGAGTAATAGGGAAAAGTCAATTGTGAATTGTGAATTTTGCTTCGCAGTCAATTTTTTTGATTTGATTAAATAGGAGGACTATTCTTTTTTTTCCATTATTAATTGATTATTGACCATTCACTTGCGCAGCGAAATTGACCATTGACAACCATCATTATCCGTCAATAGTGAATAGTGAATTTGCTTCGCAGTCAATTTTTTAACTTGATTTAAACAGTGTAAATTTTTTTTGTAATGTAATCAATTGATGATCGACCATTCACTTGCACAGCAAAAATTGACCATTCACTCGCGCAGCGAAATTGACCATTGACATTCTCATCAGTTCTCCTTCCCCGTATAGTAGTTATAATCCTTGATCACCACATTAATAAACTGTCTTTCCGTCATCTTAGGATCAATTTCCAGTTTTAAAATACTTTTGATCTTATCTGAAAGTTTACTGATGATCTGGCGGTCATCTATTTTCAGAGCTTTGGTGTAATTATCTTTAATAATCCTCATATCATTATCACTTAACGCGATGACTTGAGGGAATGATGGAATATAATCTTCGTTAATGTTTTCCAGAATGGTGTGGGAAATATTGATGTTGTTTTTTAAAGAAATCACAGCGGTACCGGAAGCAATATCGCCCAAACGTTGATTATTTTTAGAAGCAATCATCGAGATTAAGCCTACAACACCTGCGGCTGTTGTATCGATCAGGCGGAACATCCACCGGATCAGATAGTCACCGAAACTGGCTTGGTAACCGTCAATTTTTACCACCCGGATCTTCATCAGTCTTTTTCCGGGAGTCTGTCCTTCCATAAGGCTTTCCAGAACTACAGGATAAATGTAAACCGGAAAAGTGAGGACAATATAAACCGCCATGATAGACCACTGATCCAGCCCATCCAATAAATACCCAAGATCAAAAATGTTGAAGAAAAGGTAGAGTACAATAATGACATAGGCCACCTTGATCAGGAAATCGATAATAAAGGCAAGCATTCTTTCTCCGACACTTGCAATATTAAAGTTAATATTTACATTTTGTGAGGTATTTATCGCAATTTGAGACATAATTTTTATTATTTTAGCCTTACAATTATGAGAGAAGTTTATTTCATTAAACAAAATAAAGAAAAATGGTTGGGAATTGAACAGGTTATTCAAGGGAAAGTAAAAAAAAATCCTGATGACCTGTCTTCACTGTATATCAACCTGATCAATGATCTTTCATTTGCACAGTCCTACTATCCTAAAAGCAACACTACGGTTTATCTGAATCATTTGTCTTCGCAGATGTTCCAGAAGATTTACAAGACCAAAAGAGTAGAGGAGAACAGGCTGATGTATTTCTTCAAAACAGAAGTTCCCCTGTTGGTGTACCAGTATAGGAGATACCTTTTGTATGCTTTTCTGTTTTTCATTCTTTTTACAGCAATAGGCGTGCTTTCCGGTGCGTATGATAAAGATTTTGCCAATATTATTCTTGGTGAAGAATATGTCAACGAAACCATAGAAAATATTAAAAAAGGAAATGCTGTAGGCGTTTACCAGAGCGGTTCCACATGGGGAAGTACCATTGGAATCATTTTCAATAACATCAGAGTGGGTGCGAGACTGTACATTTACGGAGTTACCGGAGGTGTAGGAACTTTGTATGCTCTACTTTCGAACAGCGTTATGCTCGGTTCATTTCAGTATTTTTTCTACGACTATGGTGCGTTGAAAGACAGTGCAAGAGGAATTTGGCTTCATGGTGTTTTTGAAATATTTGCAATGGTGGTAGAAGCGATGTGCGGATTGATTTTAGGAGCAAGTATCCTGTTTCCGAGAACTTTTTCAAGATTTAACTCCTTTAAAACCGGTTTTAAGGATTCGTTTAAAATTTTCCTGAGTACGATTCCGTTTACGATCTGTGCCGGAATTATTGAAGGATATGTCACAAGACATGCTTTAAAAATGCCGCTGGTTGTCAATTTAGCATTAATAATCACATCACTGGCCATTATAGGATTTTACTATTTCGTTTATCCTTCGGTGGTTTATAAAAGAATTAATACCCACACCAATGATGCAGTTTTATAAAAAAAGAGAATTTGGAGCTTTCATCAGTGACAGCTTTAATTTTTTCAAATTATACGGAAAAAATTATTTTAAAAATTATATTCTGATCAACGGGCTGCTGTTAATCCTGACAATCGCTGTAGTGATTTTTGGGTTCAGAGAGATCATCGGACAATTGGTTGGTGGAAATCTCAACGGTGAAAGTTATTATTTTGAAAAATACTTTTCAGATAATGCGGGAATGCTTACGATAGTCGGAATATTGGTTTTTGTACTTTTTGTTCTTCTGGGAATTGTCAATTATCTGTATCCTGTTTTTTATATGAAAAGGATCGCTGAAGGCGCTCAGAAAGTAAAAACAGATGAAATACTGAGCGATTTCAAAACCAATGCAGGAAGGATCTTTAAAATGTGTCTGGGAATGCTGTTGGTCGTGCTTCCGGTGACAATAATTGTCCTTGGATTTTCCTATTTGCTGCTGCTGATCGTTATTGGTTTTTTCCTGATATTGCTTGTATATCCTACGGCATTCAATGTTTCTGCATTTTTGATGTACGATTATTTTAATACAAAACGGGGCTTTTTTGAAAGCTTAAGTTATTCCATAAGATCTCAGTTTTCCTATCCGAATGGAAATGAAAAATCTCCGTACTGGAAATATTGGGGAGCATCCATCATCATGTTCATCATTATGTACATGATAACGTCCGTATTTACATTTGTTCCGATGATATTTATGTACGGATCCATTCTTACCTCTGCTCCGGACGGGAATTTTGAAGAGAATCCTTTTACGGGAGCAATGGGGATTTTATTCTTTTTATTTTATGGAATTTCTATTTTGGCAACATTCATACTTTACAATCTGATGTTTATCAATGCGGGGTTGATGTATTATGACAGCAGAACAGACCTGCACACGAAAATTGAACTTGAAGAAATAGAAACTATCGGTATTAATGAATAAATTCTTACTTTTTCTGCTGATCTTTTTCTCCATTTGTCCTGTTTCTGCACAGGATGACGATGGAGGTGAAACGGTGGAAGATTATATCGTAGATTCTCTAGGAACGGGACATTACAGGAATATGCTCCGTGCAGATTCTGTACTGATCCTCAAGCCTGTTTCAGAAAATACACTTCACCCGAAAAAGTTTAAGGAAAATATCCAGTCCAGATATAAAGGAAACGAATTTGATTATTCGGTATCGAAACCGAAAGAGTCATTCTTCCAAAAACTAATGCGCAGGATTGACAGAATTTTGCAAAGCATGTTTGGTGAGACTGTTTTCAATAATTCTGCACAAATTACCACCATTTTAATCCGTTTGTTTGCCATTATTCTGGTCGGATTCCTTCTTTATTTTATCATTAAATTTCTTCTTGGAAAAGATGGAAATCTGTTCTTCGGAAAGAAAAATAAGAAAATAGACATCAATGCGGAAGAGCTTCATGAGAACATCCATGAAATCAATTTCCCGGAAAGTATAGCCAAATTTGAACGGGAAGGAGATTACCGTTCTGCAGTCCGTTACCAGTTCCTGTTTATCCTTAAAAAACTGAGTGACAAAAAACAAATCAATTGGAATCCTGAAAAGACCAATAAAGACTATGTTGCCGAACTAAAAGACGGAAATCTGAAAAGTGAATTTTCAGGTCTGTCTTATATTTTTGATTATGTCTGGTACGGAGAATTCAGTATTGATGAAGAGAACTATACGAAATTTAAAAACCAGTATCAGTCATTTAAGCCTTAATTAAAAAATTAATCATGAAAAAAACCTTCAAAATATATGCTGTGATATTCATCGTTGTGATGGTTATTCTGGCGTTGTTTGAAGTCAATAAAAAAGAAAGAATAAGCTGGCGTAAGAATTTCAATATTGAAGAGAAATCTCCTTTCGGACTGTTTGTTTTTAATAATGAAGCCAAAGATCTTTTTAAAAATAACCTGAGAAAAATAGAAGAGGCACCTTACGACTATTACAGCAGAAATAAAAAGGGAGCACACAATATCGTGGTTATTGAAAAGGAACTGGATAAGCAGTCCTGGAAAAAAATTCTGGATCAGGTATCAGGCGGTTCAGATGCAATGATCCTGGTGAGTCGTGTTCCAAAAAATATTTCAGACACCATTGGCTATTATAGCGCAGATATTTCTTTTGCAGAAGAAAATGTACTGAAACTTACGGATAAAGAATACCAGAATGATTTTATTAAACTGGATAAATTTCCGTCAGGCAGAGGATTTTCGTATATCAAACCTAAAGTGGAAGTACTGGGAAAAACGGTAGAAAAAGATAATTCGGATCAGGCTAATTTTATTAAAGTCAGTTTTGGAAAAGGAACAATCTATGTTCACAGTGAACCGCTTTTCCTTACCAATTATTATCTGCTGAAACCGGGCAGTATAAAATATGCACAGGATGTTTTTTCGTATCTTCAGGATAGGGAAACCATCTGGTTTGTTGAAAATGACACCAAAGTTTCACGCTTCTTTATGAGGTTTGTGCTTTCCAATCCGGCATTGAAGTATGCGTGGTGGGTACTTTTGGGCGGACTTGTCCTGTTCATTTTCTTTAATGCTAAAAGAAAACAGCGGATCGTGCCTGTTGTAGAGCCGCTGAAAAATACTTCCCTTGAATTTGTCAAAAGTATTGGAAATCTTTATCTTCAGGAAGGAGATTTTCATGATATGATGGCTAAAAAAGGCCAATATTTCCTGAATAAAGTAAGAATGGATTTCCTGATTGATACCCAAAATCTGGACGAAGAATTTGCCAAAAAACTTCACCTGAAAACCGGAAAAACAATGGAAATGATCCATGAAGCCATAGTCCTGATAAAAAAAGGTCAGGATCCTTATGCCAACGTAATGAAAGAAGATCTCACCAGAATGAATAGGCTTCTTGATGAGATTTTGAGATAAGGTATTAATGTAACAATGTAACAATGTAACAATGTAACAATGTAACAATGTAACAATGTAACAATGAATATTGGTAAACTGCTAAACTGATACATTGGTACATTATAAAGTAAGTAAGAGTCCCAACGGGACGATTTAACAAAAGATCGGATGAAGTCCGATATATGAAGTCCGATATATGACCGGATATATAGCCCGAGATATGAGCCGGATATATGATCGTGTATACGTAGTGGATTATATAAAGTCCGATAGATTAAACCAGATAGATTAGCCCCATAGACTAAAAACCACAAATAGAAAATTATGGACAACCTTGAAAATCAAAACATAGAAAAGCAAAGTTCTATCAATCTAAATAAACAGGAAGATCAGTTTCAGTCGAGAATTGATATGATCGAGCTTCGTGCCAGCTTAGACAGAGTAAAAACTGAAATAGCTAAAGTAATTGTCGGTCAGGAAAGCATGATCGAGCATCTTATTGCGGCACTTTTATCGAACGGTCACGTCCTGATTGAAGGAGTTCCGGGAGTGGCAAAGACTATTACGGCAAAGCTTCTCGCCAAAACAATAGATGTAGGCTTCAGCAGAATCCAGTTTACGCCGGATCTTATGCCTTCCGATATTTTGGGAACTTCAGTCTTCAGTGTAAAAAACTCTGAATTTGAATTTAAAAAAGGGCCGATCTTTTCCAGTTTTATATTAATTGATGAGATCAACAGATCCCCGGCGAAAACCCAGGCAGCCCTGTTTGAAGTCATGGAAGAAAGACAGATCACAATGGATGGAATCCGTTACATCATGGACGAACCATTCCTGGTAGTAGCAACGCAAAACCCGATAGAGCATGAAGGAACCTACAGGCTTCCTGAAGCACAGCTGGACCGTTTCCTGTTTAAAATCAATGTAGGATATCCAAATCTGGAAGAGGAGATCGCGATCATCAGAAATCAACACGAGAGTAGAAAAGAAGATAAGACAGAGGGAGTGAACCGTGTCATTACGGCCGAGCAGTTAAAAAGCTATCAGAATCTGGTAAAAGAGATTATTGTAGAGGCTCAGCTGATGGAATATATTGCGAAAATCATCGTCAATACAAGAGAAAACCAGTTCCTGTATCTCGGGGCTTCTCCAAGAGCTTCTCTGGCATTGCTTACGGCTTCAAAAGCCTTTGCAGCCATGAGAGGAAGAGATTTTGTTACCCCTGAAGACATCAAAGAAGCAAGCTACGCAGTATTAAGACACAGAGTCATTGTTTCTCCAGAACGCGAAATGGAAGGCTTAACGGTAGATGAAATTATACGTCAGATCTTAGAGGGAATAGAGATTCCGAGATAGAGCGTAGGGATTAGGATTTAGGGATTAGGTCTAGCAGGTAATTATTTATCACAGTTGAATCCTAGTCCCTAAATCCTATCCCCTAATCCCTTAAAAAAAATGAAGAACCTATACATCAATACACGATTTTTCTTTTCGCTCATCGGAGTGGGGGTACTGTATGTCCTTGCTTTTTTCTTTCCGGTTCTGATGTGGGCGGCTCACATTGTTCTGCTGATTTGTTTTCTGGCGGCAATGGTAGACTATCTTTTATTGTTTAATCAGAAAAAGGGAGTGCTTGCCCAGAGGATACTTCCGGAAAAACTGTCGAACGGGGATGAGAATTTTGTAAAGATTGATATTAAAAATAATTACAGTTTTAAGATCAGTACAAAAATCATTGATGAGATTCCGTTTCAGTTTCAGAAAAGAGATTTTTTAATTAAAAAAAATATAGAACCTGGTAGAAATACCTATTTCCAGTACAGCCTGGAGCCCAAGGAGAGAGGAGAGTACAGTTTCGGAAACCTGAATGTATATGTTTCTTCGCCATTGGGATTCGTTTCAAAAAGATTTAATTTCCAGAAAGATGCAATGCTGCCTGCCTATCCGTCTTTTGTACACCTCAGAAAATATGAACTGATGGCGTTGCAGAGTGAATTTATGCTCGGCGGAATCAAAAAGATCAGAAAACTGGGGCATACCATGGAATTTGAGCAGATCAAAGAATATGTTCCCGGGGATGATATCAGAACCATCAACTGGAAAGCTACATCCAAGACCAACCGATTAATGGTTAATCAGTTTCAGGATGAAAGATCACAGCGGATTTTTATTCTGATCGATAAAGGAAGGACCATGAAGATGCCTTTCAACGGATTAAGTCTGCTGGATTATTCAATCAATGCTGCCATGGCTCTGTCTCATATTATCCTTAAAAAAGGCGACCGTGCCGGAATGATGACCTTCTCTAAAAAGACAGAGAATAAAGTTGCTGCAGAAAATAAATCCGGCCAACTGAGAAAGATTTCGGAAGCTTTGTATAATATTAAAACAGACTTTTTTGAAAGTGATTTCAACCGCCTTTATCAGGATGTGAAATACTCTTTGAACCAGCGAAGTCTTGTGCTGTTGTTTACTAATT
This sequence comes from Chryseobacterium sp. OV279, assembly GCF_900128945.1. Lineage (GTDB taxonomy): Bacteria > Bacteroidota > Bacteroidia > Flavobacteriales > Weeksellaceae > Chryseobacterium. Next base: position 790,449 of record NZ_FQUD01000004.1, read on the forward strand.
TTGAAACGCTTGATGGATTAAACCGTCAGTTAAAATACCTCCGCGGAATAGCCAAAAACCATCTTTTGGTGGTGATATTCTTCAAAAATTCAGAACTGCAGACCCTTATTCAGAAAAATCCTGAAAATATGCAGGAGATTTACGATGAAATCGTTGCAGAAAAATTTGAATTTGAAAAGAAACTGATCATTCAGGAACTCAGGAAGTATGGGATTTACACCGTGTATACGCTTCCTGAAAATTTAAATATCGACGTTATCAATAAATATCTTGAGATAAAAGCGCGGGGAATTTTATAATTTTGCATTCATCATAAATCTAATCACTCCGGTTCTGCTCACAGAGCCGAAGAAGTTTACAACAAAATTCGAAAATGAAAATAACACTAAACAGAATTAACGACGATTTTTTATTTGAGTGTACCAATTCCCAGGGGAATTCAATTCTTTTGGACAATACCTCACAGCCCGGAGCTAAAGGCGTTTCTCCAATGGAAAGTGTATTGATGGCTGTTGCCGGATGCAGCGGAATAGATGTAGTCGCTATCCTGAAAAAACAGCGTCAGGAAATCACAGGTTTCCAGGCAGAAGTAGAAGGCGAAAGAGTTCAGGTAGAAGATGCAAAACCTTTTAAATCTATTAAGGTGAGATTTCTTCTGGAAGGAAATATAGATCCTAAAAAAGCATCAAAAGCCGCTCAGTTATCTTTTGAGAAATACTGTTCTGTATCAAAAACTTTAGAGCCGAATGTAGAAATCGGGTATGAAGTTCTTGTGAACGGAGAAAAAGTTTAAATATTTTTTTAATTGATTATAAGCGGCCGGCCCATTCGGGCCGGCCGCTGCTTTTATACTGTTAATCTTGGTTTCATAAGCTTTGCTACCGTTGCCGTCCATCCTGTCTGATGGGAAGCCCCTACGCCGCGGCCGTTGTCTCCATGGAAATATTCAAAGAAAGTGATGTAATCCCTGAAATGTTCATCATAGTTAAATTTGGCATTTCCTCCGTTAAAAGGTCTTTGTCCGTCTTCATCCTTTAAAAACAACGAGCAGAGTCTGCGGCTGATATTCTGAGCCACTTCATCCAGATTCTTCTTCTCACCGCTCCCTGTTGGGAATTCTACTTTCAAACTGTTGCCATAATAGAAATGGAAACGCTGTAAACTTTCCACAATCAGGAAGTTAATAGGAAACCAGATCGGGCCGCGCCAGTTACTGTTTCCTCCGAACATACGGCTGTCACTCTCGGCAGGCGTATAGTAAACCACATTTTCCGTACCGTGAACTGAAAATACAAACGGATTTTCCTCATAGACTTTTGACATCGCACGGATTCCGTAAGAACTCAGGAATTCATTCTCATCAAGCATTCGTCTCAAAACCTTTGTCAGTCTGTTCTTACGAAGAATACTCATCAGATGTTTTCTGCCTTGTCCTTCCTCATCCCAGTGGGAAACTAACTTTGTAAGCTCCGGTTTATTTTTTAATACCCATTCCATTCTGGCTTTGAAATTGGGCATTTTATCCAGTAATTTATGATCTACAATTTCCACGGCAAACATCGGAATCAGACCGACAATACTTCTTAGCTTTAAAGAAACACTTTCTCCGTTTCCAAGCTGCAGTACATCATAGAAAAAGCCGTCTTCCTCATTCCATAGACCTTCTTTGCCTTCTCCAAGATTCTCCATAGCCTCAGCGATATAGAGATAATGCTCAAAAAACTTGATTGCCATATCCTCGTAAACCTGATAATACTGCGCGAGCTCCATTGCGATTCGCATCATATTAAGCGCATACATGGCCATCCAGCTGGTTCCGTCTGCCTGTTCCAGATGCTGTCCGTCTTTCAGTTCCATATTCCGGTCAAAAGCCCCGATATTATCCAGTCCAAGGAAACCACCGCCAAAAATATTGTTACCGCTTTTATCTTTTCTGTTCACCCACCATGTGAAATTCAGGAGAAGTTTCTGAAAAACTTTCTCGAGAAATAAAAGGTCAGGCTTACCGTTCTGCTTTTCATCAATTTTAAAAACCCTGAAGCAGGACCATGCATGTACGGGTGGATTCACATCGCTTAAATTCCATTCATAGGCTGGTAACTGACCGTTCGGATGCATATACCATTCTTTCGTAAGCAGAAGAAGCTGTCCCTTGGCAAATTCACCATCGATAATGGAGAAAGGAACACAGTGAAATGCCAGATCCCAGGTTGCATACCATGGATATTCCCATTTATCGGGCATAGAGATAATGTCCTTATTGTGAAGGTGGTTCCATTCCGTGTTTCTTACATAGTCATTGAAATTTCTTGGAGCCTGATGATTAGGGTCGCCTTTCAGCCATTTTCCGACGTTATAATGATAGAACTGCTTATTCCAGAGAAGTCCTGCAAAAGCCTGCCGCTGTACATTTCTTTCATCTTCATTCGTGGTTTCACTCTGAATTTCTTCATAAAACTCATTGGTTTCAGCAGCTCTTGTTGCGAAGATTTCGTCAAATTTTCCAAAAGGTTCATCCACCTCATCCGGACATAATCTGAAATCAAAAGTCTTTGACTGTCCCGCCCCGATGAGCTCATCAATGATAAAAGAAGCCTTAGTTCCTCTTTTCTCAGGATTTACCGTATTGCTTCCGTAGATGATATGATCATTGATCCCATCTTTAAAATAAGTATTTCCGGAATAAGGCGCACCATATAATTTAGGTGCATTCGTTTCATTTTCGCAGAAAACACTTTTCGCAGCCAGGTTTCTTGAGTAAAGTTTTTTAATCGAAATACTGTCATGATTGATGTCGATACATCCGTCGTAAGAAGCATTCAACTGTGCTTTATAGGTATTATAACCCCATTTCCAGTTGTTTCTGAACCAGGCCGTCGGAGCTACCACTATCGGAGCATCCTGCTGGCTTCTGTTATGAACCGTTACTCTGGCCAGGATGTCGTTGTGATCGGCTTTACAGTATTCAATGAAAATATCAAAATATTCATCGTTGTTAAAAATTCCCGTATCAAAAATTTCATACTCAGGTTCCTTTTTGCTTCGTCTTCCGTTTTCAGCAACGAGATCATCGTATGGAAATGCATTGATAGGATATTTATACACCATTTTCATATAGCTGTGAGTAGGTGTATTATCGAGGTAATAAAAGATTTCTTTGATGTCTTCCCCGTGATTTCCCTGAGGATTGCTCAGTCCAAAGAAACGTTCTTTTACTATTTTATCTTTCTTGTTCCAGAATGAAAAAGCAAAACAGAAGATCTGCTTCACATCAGAGATCCCTGCGATACCTTCTTCTCCCCATCGGTAAGCGTAGCTTTCGGCATTATTGTGATTCGCGTAGTGCCAGGCATTTCCGTTTGGGCTGTAGTCTTCACGGACGTTTCCCCACTGTCGGTTACTGACGTATGGCCCCCAGTTTTTCCATTTGGTATCTTGTAGTCTTTCTTTCTCAACAGTCATATTTCATCATTTTTTCAATACGAAGTTAGTTTTTTTGAAAAATAATTCCAATTCCTTTCATCTGAAGAATTCTTAACATAGCCTTGAAACACTTATGATTAGAGGCTTTTTAAATATTAAATATTTTTTCTTTTTTAATTTAAAAGAAAAGACATATCTTTGCAGAGCGTTCATTCAAATATTGAAAATGTTATCAAGAAAGGTTGAGGGATTAGACCCTATGAAACCTTAGCAACCCTTTGTGCAAGCAGAGAAGGTGCTACGTTCTACCAATTTATTTTGGACAGATAACTTACTGAAGTTCTTTTCAGCCATTTCCTGTGGCATTTTCAATTGTATTAAAATAATAATAGAATTGAAAACAGAACTAAACTATATAAATCTTTCGTATCAGACTTATTCCCAAAAGGAATACCATATCCCGTTGACTTATCAGATCTTCGGGAAAGACCTGTTTACAGCACCCATTATATTGATCAATCATGCCTTAACCGGAAATTCAAATGTTTCCGGAGAAAATGGATGGTGGAAACAACTGATTGGTGAAAATCAGGTAATCGATACGAATAAATACACAGTTCTCTGTTTCAATATTCCCGGAAACGGATTTGATCATTTTTTAATTGACGACTACGAAGACTTCACCCCTTCAGATATTGCTGAAATATTTCTGAAAGGTCTTGAAGCTTTACATATCAAAAATTTATATGCCATTATTGGAGGCTCTCTAGGAGGAGGAATCGCCTGGGAAATGCTAGCCAAAAAGCCACAGCTTGCAGAGATTTTTATCCCGATTGCCTGCGACTTCAGAACCCACGACTGGCTTCATGCACAGTGTCTCGTTCAGAAATTTCTGTTAAACGGAAATGATGAGCCTCTGCAGAAAGCAAGAATACACGCTATGTTGTGTTACAGAACTCCACAGTCCCTAAACGACAGATTTCAAAACAGATATCATCAGGAAAACAAACGGTTAGAGTCAGAAGACTGGCTTGTTTATCACGGAAATTCATTAAACGATAGATTTAGTTTAAAATCTTACAAGCTGATGAATCATCTCCTCATGAATATCAATACCTATGAAAACCAGCTCGAAAAGATCAGCGCACGAATGCACCTGATCGCTGTAGATACAGATTTATTTTTCCCTGCTTCAGAAATACGAATGTGCTTTGAACAGCTGAAAGAGAAAAACAAAGAGGTTTTCTATCATGAAATACAGTCAATTCACGGGCATGATGCCTTCTTAATGGAATACGAACAATTAAATAATATCATCAACAATATTTTCAGAATGAAAGGGAGCGAAAGCGAAACTCCATCTGATAATAACAAACAAAAAGTATAGAACAGATGAAAAATGCGAACGAAATAAAGTTTTTAAAAAACAGATCGATCATCAAGTTTGAAGGAGAAGATTTCCTGGGAGAAATAGGAATCGACGGAAGAATTTTTAAAGCGCTTACTTTAGCGAGAATCAGTGTGGGAGTGATCTCCCAGCAGGCTATTGAAAATGGGCTTTCTATTCTGGTCAATGAAGCCGACGCGGAAAAAGCAGTTGCCTGTCTGATCGATGAATTTGAAGCAGAAAGAAAATCAGGAAAAGTATCACAGATCTATAGCATCAATAATGTTTCCGTCCTTGGATTTGTAGCGGAAGATTTCAATAAAGTTTTAACGGAACTGGCAAGAAATAACGTTTTTCCACTTTTATTAAACCAGGTTGCAGGAGAAAACAGAGTGAATATTGTTGTAACCTCTTCCCAAGATGAGAAGACAAAGAATGTCATCGAATCCGAAATTTTCAAAAAACCGAAAACTGTTCATCTGGCGATCATTGGTCATGGAAATGTAGGAAAGACTTTAATAGAACAGGTTCTACAGTCTTCAGAAGAGATTAAAAGACGAAAAAAGATAGACCTGAAAGTAGTGGCAGTAGCCAATTCAAGAAAAATTGCTTTCAATAAAAAAGGCTTTAATGCAGATTGGAATAATGAGATTTTAACGGCAGAACACCCTTCAAACGTTGAAGAGTTGATCAACTTCTCAAAAGAAAATCAGTTGGAAAACCTTATCGTAGTAGACAACACAGCGAGCAAGGATTTTGTAAAAAACTATCATGCTTTAGCTGAAAATGGTTTTGACCTTGTTTCTTCTAATAAGATTTTCAACACACTTCCGATAGAAGAATACCGTAAACTAAGATATACGTTGAGTAAAAACAACAGACGTTATCTGTACGAAACCAATGTAGGAGCGGGACTTCCGTTAATTGACACCATCAAATTATTACACCTTTCGGGAGAAAATATTACCAGAATTAAAGGAGTGTTTTCTGGATCATTGAGCTATATCTTCAATAATTTCTCGGTAAGAGACAACAAGTTTTCAACCATCATCGGGGAAGCAATGGAAAAAGGATATACAGAACCGGATCCACGTGAAGACCTTTCTGGAAACGACGTAGCAAGAAAACTACTGATCCTCGCCAGAGAATTGGACCTGATCAATGAGTTTCAGGATATCAATATTCAGAATTTAATTCCTGAAGACCTTTTGGCAGTAGATAAAAATGAATTTATCTCAAGACTGGATGAGCTGGATGAAGAATATAAGAAAATCAAAGAAGGGCAGGAGCCTGGCCACGTACTTCGTTATGTAGGAGATCTTCACGGAGATCTTCAGAAGGACAAAGGTCAGCTTGATGTGAAACTGGTTTCTGTACCGGGAAGTTCTGCTTTAGGGCAGTTGAAAGGTTCAGATTCTATCTTTGAAATCTACACAGAAAGCTACGGTGAAAACCCAATCGTTATCATGGGAGCTGGTGCTGGAGCTCAGGTAACAGCAAGAGGCGTTTTCGGTGATATCTTAAGAGTAAGTGAAACTAAATAAATTGTATCATGTACAAAGTAAAATGTACAATGTATTTACTGATAACTAATTCTGAGTCCCAACGGGACGATTTAACATAGGATAGAATGAAATTCTATCAAACTATCAAACAAACATCAAAAAAAAGTAATTATTATTTTTTAGATAACATAACAATGACTCCCCATTGGTCGATTACCAAACAAAACACATTGTTATATTATTAAAATTAAACTATATGGAAAATTTTGAAACCTCCGCAATAAGAACCCAGACTGAAAGAACGCAGTTTGACGAACATTCTACGCCATTATATCTTACATCCAGCTTTATTTTTCAGGATGCGGAAGATATGAGAGCAAGTTTTGCCGAAGAAAAATCTAAAAACCTGTACAGTCGTTTTTCAAATCCGAATGTGACAGAATTCACAGATAAGATTGTAAAAATGGAAGGTGCAGAAGCAGGATATGCATTTGCAACAGGAATGGCGGCTATTTATTCTACGTTTGCCACTTTATTGGATGCGGGCGATCATATTGTAAGCTGTCAGTCGGTTTTTGGTTCTACCCATACTTTATTTACAAAGTATTTCCCGAAATGGAATATCGAAACAACCTATTTCAAAGCTGAAGATGCGGAGAATGTGGAACAATATATTAAACAGAATACCAAGATCTTATACCTTGAAACCCCTACCAATCCGGCTATTGAAATTCTGGATCTTGAGTTTTTCGGAAAGATCGCGAAAAAACATAACCTTATTTTTATTGTAGATAACTGTTTTGCAACACCTTATCTGCAACAGCCGATAAAATATGGTGCAGATGTTGTTGTACACTCTGCAACGAAACTGATTGACGGACAGGGTAGAGTATTGGGCGGTGTAGCCGTAGGAAAAGAGGACCTGATCAGAGAGATTTATCTTTTTGCAAGAAATACGGGACCTGCGATGTCACCTTTCAATGCATGGGTTTTATCAAAGAGCCTGGAAACATTGTCTATCCGTGTAGAAAAACATTGTGAGAATGCATTGAAGGTTGCTGAATTTTTAGAAAGCCACCCGAATGTAGAGTTGGTAAAATATCCGTTCTTAAAATCCCATCCGAGTTATGAAGTAGCGAAAAAGCAGATGAAGCTGGGGGGAAACATCGTAGCCTTTGAAATTAAAGGAGGAATTGAAGGCGGAAGAAACTTCCTTGATAAAATAAAGATGTGTTCTCTTTCTGCCAATTTGGGGGATACAAGAACCATCGTGACACATCCTGCATCCACAACCCATTCAAAACTGAGTGAAGATGAAAGAAATGAAGTAGGTATTACAGCTGGTCTTGTCCGTTGTTCCGTAGGTCTGGAATATATAGATGACATCATTGCAGATCTGAAACAGGCTTTAGATTAATTCAATAGAGTTCAGATTATTTGTTTGAAATAAATCAACGAGTCCCAACGGGACGATTTAACAAAGGATAGGACATCGTCCTATTTATTTATCATAGCAAAACATATGAAAAATTCAGAACAATTATATAAAGCAATATCCGAGAGAATTTTAATTCTCGATGGCGCAATGGGAACCATGCTTCAGCGCTACAAATTCGAGGAAGAAGACTACCGCGGAGAACGTTTCAAAGACTGGGAACATCCGGTAAAAGGAAATAATGACCTTCTTTCCCTGACACAGCCTCAGGCGATTGAGGAAGTTCACAGAAAATATCTGGAAGCAGGTGCAGACATTCTCGAAACCAATACATTTTCGGGAACCACCATTGCGATGGCAGATTATCACATGGAAGAACTGGTATACGAACTGAACTATGAGTCTGCAAAAATTGCCAGAAAAGTATGTGACGAATTTACGGCTCAAAATCCGGATAAACCAAGATTTGTGGCAGGCTCCATCGGACCGACCAACAGAACCGCAAGCTTAAGTCCGGACGTTAATGATCCGGGATACAGAGCAATCACTTTTGAAGAATTGAGAGTGGCTTACAAACAGCAGTGTGAAGCTTTACTGGATGGTGGTTCAGATATCCTTTTGGTCGAAACCATTTTCGATACCCTGAATGCAAAAGCAGCTTTGTTTGCTATTGATGAACTTCAGGATGAAAGAAATATAAAAATCCCGATCATGGTTTCAGGAACCATTACCGATGCTTCGGGAAGAACGTTGAGCGGACAGACTGCAGAAGCTTTTCTGATCTCTGTTTCACACCTGAACCTGTTAAGCGTAGGATTTAACTGTGCTTTAGGGGCGGATCAGCTTACTCCTTATCTGGAAACTCTGGCTCATAACTCAGAATTTTATGTTTCCGCTTATCCGAATGCTGGTCTTCCGAATGCTTTCGGGAAGTATGACGAAACACCGGAAGATATGGCGGGACAGATCAAAGAATATGTAGAGAAAGGATTGATCAATATTATCGGAGGATGCTGTGGTACAACGCCGGATCATATCAAAGCAATTTCAGACCTGGTGGCACAATATCCACCAAGAAAGACGAAAGAGTTTGTATAATCAGGCCGTTTTTAATTAAAACAAGAAATAGAAGCTGGCTTATAAAAAGTTTCCGCTGTTTACAACTTGAAGCAGAGCTATAGATCTGCTGAGACAGAATACAGACAGTACCTATTATAATTTAGCAGAATAAAAAATTAATGAAATATTTAAGATTATCAGGCCTTGAGCCTCTTATCATAACGCCGGAAAGTAATTTCATCAATGTTGGTGAAAGGACAAACGTTGCCGGTTCCAAAAAGTTTTTAAGACTGATAAAAGAGGAGAAATTCTCTGAAGCACTTGATATTGCCCGAAATCAGGTAGACGGAGGAGCACAGATCCTTGATGTCAACTTCGATGACGGATTGATCGATGGAAAAGCATCGATGATCAAGTTCCTGAATTTAATAGCTTCAGAACCGGATATTGCGAGAATTCCGGTGATGATAGACTCGTCCAAATGGGAAATCCTGGAAGCCGGACTTCAGGTAGCACAGGGGAAATGTGTGGTGAATTCTATCAGCTTAAAAGGAGGTGAAGAAGAATTCATCAAACAGGCCAAAGCGGTCAAAAGATATGGTGCTGCGGTTATCGTAATGGCATTTGACGAAACAGGTCAGGCAGACAATTATGATCGCAGACTTGAGATTTCAAAACGGTCGTATGATATTTTGGTAAATCAAATCGGTTTCCCGGCAGAAGATATCATTTTCGACTTAAATATTTTCCCTGTAGCAACGGGAATGGATGAGCACAGAAGAAATGCCATTGATTTTATTGAAGCTACAAGATGGGTGAGACAAAATCTTCCTTATGCTTCTGTGAGTGGTGGAGTAAGCAATGTTTCCTTCTCGTTCCGTGGAAATGATACGGTGAGAGAAGCGATGCACTCGGTATTTCTTTACCACGCCATCCAAGCTGGGATGAATATCGGGATCGTGAATCCTTCCATGCTGGAGGTCTATGACGAAATCAATAAAGAACTTTTAGGTCTTGTAGAAGATGTAATCCTTGATAAGAGAGAAGACGCTACAGAAAGACTGTTGGATTATTCCGAAAAACATAAATCTGTCAAGAAAGAAATCGTTGAAGATTTAGAATGGCGAACAAGACCTTTGCAGGAGAGAATTACCCATGCCTTGGTTAAAGGTATCGACCGTTTTATTGAAGAAGATGTTGAGGAAGCCAGACAACAGGCAGCAAGACCGCTTCATGTTATTGAAATTAACCTGATGACGGGAATGGGCGTTGTCGGAGATCTTTTCGGGAGCGGAAAAATGTTCCTTCCTCAGGTGGTAAAATCTGCGAGGGTAATGAAGAAAGCCGTTGCATATCTGCAACCTTATATTGAAGCTGAAAAAGACGGTGCAAGACCAGCCAACGGAAAAATTCTGATGGCGACGGTAAAAGGGGATGTTCACGATATCGGAAAAAATATCGTCAGCGTTGTTTTGGGCTGTAATAATTATGAAATAGTTGATCTTGGAGTGATGGTCCCGGCTGAAAAAATCATTCAGGCTGCCATAGAACATAAGGTTGATGTCATTGGTTTAAGTGGATTGATTACCCCAAGCTTAGATGAAATGGTATATATAGCCTCTGAATTAGAAAGACAAAACCTCAATTTTCCATTACTCATCGGTGGTGCAACGACTTCAAAAGCACATACCGCCGTGAAAATTGATTTAAAATATAAAAACGCAGTCGTTCACGTTAATGATGCGTCGAGAGCTGTGAATGTAGTGAGCTCGCTCTTAGGTGACAGGAATAAAGAATATGTGGATGATTTAAAAAGTGATTATTCTGATTTCAGAGAAAAATTTTTAAACAGACAAGTTGATAAAGACTATGTTACCATTCACGAAGCAAGAGAAAGTCACTTTACCATTGATTGGGAAAATGAAGAGATCTTTACGCCGAATCATTTAGGTGTAACCGTACTGGAAGATCAGGATTTGAGAGAATTGCTTCCGTTTATCGACTGGTCTCCGTTCTTCAGGAGCTGGGATCTGCATGGGAAATACCCGAATATCCTGGAAGATGAGGTGGTAGGTGTTCAGGCTAAAGAATTGTTTAAGGATGCTCAGGTTATTTTAAACAGAATTCTTGATGAGAAATTATTGAAGGCAAAAGCTATCTTCGGAATTTTCAAAGCGAATTCAAATGAAACGGATGATATCCTGATTTTTGACGAAAATAACGAAGAGCAGGCCAGATTCCTGACTTTAAGACAACAGGCTCAGAGATCAAAAGGAAAAGAATATTTAGCGTTAAGTGATTTTATAGCACCTCAGAGTTCAGGGAAAACTGATTATGTTGGGGCTTTTTGTGTCTGTACCGGATTTGGAACAGATGAACTTTCGGATGAATATGAAAAAGCCAACGATGATTACAATGCCATCATGGTAAAAGCCCTTGCCGATAGATTCGCAGAAGCCTACGCTGAATTTTTACACAAGAAAGTAAGAACGGAGTATTGGGGTTATGCCAATCAGGAAAGCCTAAGCAACGAAGACCTTATCGCCGAAAAATATAAAGGAGTCCGTCCTGCACCGGGATATCCTGCATGTCCTGACCATTTGGAAAAGAAAACCATCTGGGATCTTTTAAAAGTAGAAGAAAATACAGGTGTATTCCTGACAGAAAGCTTAGCCATGTTCCCGACGGCAGCAGTTTCCGGATATTATTTCGGGAGCCCGCACGCAAAATATTTCGGTCTCGGAAAAATTACAGAAGATCAGCTTAAGGATTATGCAAAAAGGAGAGGTTGCTCCATTGATGAAGCAAGAAGATGGTTATCTCCAAATTTAGCTTAAAAAGTTAATAATTGTGAGTCACCAACCTACTAGCCATCAACAAAAGAAAAAATAACTAAACTATAAAATGAAGATCACTGAACACATTAAAAACGCCAATGGGAAGACCTTATTCTCCTTAGAGGTAGTTCCACCCCAGAAGGGAATCGGGATTGAAGATCTGTATACCAATATAGATCCGCTTATGGAGTTTAAGCCGCCTTTTATTGATGTAACCACTTCCAGAGAAGAATATATTTATCTTGATAAAGGGAACGGGTTGATGGAGCGCCGTATCACCAGAATGCGTCCCGGAACCTTAGGGATTTGTGCCGCGATCCAGCATAAATATAATGTAGACACTGTTCCCCATCTTCTTTGCGGTGGTTTCACGAAAGAAGAGACAGAATATCTTTTGGTAGACTGTATGTATCTGGGAATAGAAAATATAATGGCTTTGAGAGGCGATGCGATGAAAGGACATCAATACTTCGAGCCTACACCGGGAGGTCACCCCAGTGCCATGGATCTCGTTCATCAGATTAATGATTTAGGAAGAGGAAAGTATCTCCATAATGATGAGGAAGCCTGTGACGAGCTGAACAAATTCTGTGTTGGAGTGGCCGGATATCCTGAAAAACATATGGAAGCACCTTCCATGAATTATGATCTGAAATGGCTGAAACAAAAAGTAGATGCCGGAGCAGATTATATCGTCACCCAAATGTTTTTTGATAATAAACGGTTTATTGAATTTGTGACAAAGGCAAGAGAAATGGGAATTACAGTGCCTATTATCCCGGGTATCAAACCCATTGCAACCAAAAAGCATTTAAAAATCCTTCCACAGATATTCAAAATTGATCTTCCTGAAGAGCTGATCAATGAAGTGGAAAAGGCCAAAAACAACGAGGCTGTCAAACAGATCGGTGTGGAATGGGCCATTAACCAATGCAGAGAACTTTTGGATTTCGGAGTTCCTGTGCTGCACTTTTACTCCATGGGGAAAAGTGATAATATTAAAAAAGTAGCCGGAGAGCTATTCTAATAGAGTATCTAATGAAAGGAGCCCTGCCATAAAATGGCAGGGTTTTTTATTTAAAGGATAGGATGTCTTTCAAATTCTTTATTGCGGTCAAATAGATACCGGTATGTAGCCAGTTTTCTGGTAACCGTCGTATCGAGACTTTCTGCAATTTTTATCATTTTAGGATTAAAATCTCCGATCCACTGAAGTTCCGTCGTCTTGAAATCCGTATGTTTTCTCAGGTGCTGCGTTCCTTCCCAGATCATATACCCATCAATTCCTTTCTTCTGCCATTCCGGAATAACGCCGAAAACCAGACCGACCATCTTTTCATTCTTCGTGAATTGTTTTATCCACAAAAACTTGAGTTTTTCCACAATCCCGAATCGGCCGTTCAGATATTTGAACCACTGGTTTACATCCGGAAGATTCATCCACATCGCAATAGGTTTTTCATTTTCGTAAACGAACCACGAAATATGTTCATTAATGATAGGTTTCATGGTGTTAAACATTTTTAGAACTTTTGCTTCCTCCAGCTGTTTACCCTCTCCATGACAGGCCCATGCCTGATTATAAATTTCCGTAAAATCTTTTGCGAATTTTGGCAGATCATTTTTCTTCATCGGTCTTGCTGAGATCGCAGGATTTCTGCTGTGCTTGGTATGCATGAGTGTGAAAATCCTTGAAACTTCTGCGAAAATGGGTCTTGAAAAACACAGCTGCTCGAAATACATTCTGAAGCCATAATTTTCAAACAGATCTTTGTAATAAGGGAAATTATAATTCATTCCGAAGAGCGGCTCATCAAAACCTTCCGTTAAAAGTCCCCAGAATTTATCCCTTTCTCCAAAATTGATGGGCCCATCCATGGCTTCCATACCTCTTTCCTGAAGCCACATTTTGCAGTGATCGAAAATGAAATCAGCGGTTTTCTGATCATGAATACAGTCGAAAAACCCGATGCCTCCTGTAGGCTGTTTCTGTTCGTAAGGGGCTGAGATGAAAACGGCCACTTTTCCCACTACTTTATCCTGTTTGTTCTTAAATAAAAAGCGGGCACATTCTCCTTCTTCGAAAGATTTATTTTTTTCAGGATCAAAAATCTCTTCGATGTCCTGATTTCGGGGTCTTATATAGTGTTTGTCGTGCCGGTAAAGTTGGGCGGGGAATTCTAAAAAGTCCTTTTTCTGTTTTTCGTTCTGTACTTCTTCGACAATAATCATAGGCTAAGTTGAGAATGGACAATGTTTTTCGTTCAAATTGAAATCGATGAACAGATTTTATCCGTATTTTTGTTGCAAATTAAATAAAAATGGTTGATTTTACCGATAACGACGATGATATTTTCACTGGAAAAGAACATACGCCTATTAGGAAAGATGCATTTGATAAATCGCCACAGGAAAAAATAGAAAAAATTACCGAACTTTTCGGTGAAATTATGGAAACACTGGGGATGGATATGACGGATGATTCTTTGAAGGATTCTCCGAAGCGTGTTGCCAAAATGTATGTGAATGAAATTTTTGGAGGTCTTCTTCCCGAAAACAAACCGGGAATTTCCACATTTTCCAATAAATATAAATACCGCCAGATGCTGGTGGAAAAGGATATTACCGTGTATTCTTTCTGTGAACACCACTTTCTGCCGATCATCGGAAGAGCCCACGTAGCCTATATTTCAAACGGTGAAGTGATTGGCCTTTCCAAGATCAACAGAATTGTGGATTATTATGCAAAAAGACCGCAGGTTCAGGAAAGACTGACGATGCAGATTGTAGATGCTTTGAAAGAAGCATTAGGTACCAAAGATGTAGCCTGTATCATTGATGCAAAACATTTATGTGTGAACTGCAGAGGAATAAAAGATACAGCAAGTTCTACCATCACGGCAGAATTAAGCGGTATTTTCAGAACCAATCCTATCACCAGACAGGAATTCCTGCATTATGTGGGAAGTCATGCTAAATTAGATTATTAGTAAACAGATGAACTATCAGATCCTTAAAAATATTGTTGATGCCGAACTTCAGAGGTTTGAAACCATTTCTGAGGAAGATTGGAATTATAAAATTTCGCCTGAAAAATGGTCGAAAAAAGAAATTTTAGGCCATCTTTGTGATAGTGCATTCAGTAATATCAGGCGATTTGTAGTCACCCAGTATAAGGAAAATGATAATATTGTATATGATCAGGATTTTTGGGTAAAAGCACAGAATTATCAGAATATTCCGGTTTCAGAGATCATTGGTCTTTGGAAGTCATTGAATTTTCAAATTGTGCATACCGTAGAAAATATCCCGGATGAAGCTTTGCAGAGAACCTGTGATACTACAAAAACAGTTCCTCAGACCTTCACACTGGAGTATATTATCCAGGATTATATAGATCATCTTCAGTATCACTTAAAAGCAATTTAATAATGGTCATATTTAAAAAAGTTTCAAATAAAATTTTTCTCACAACAATTATTTGTTGTGGATAGAATTATTTTAACTAATTTTTAAATCCTTTAATCATTGAATCTTTTAACTTAAAAAAATGCAATTAAAATTATATAACTCTCTTACCGGAGAAAAAGAAATATTCAAACCCATTTTAGAAGGAAACGTAGGAATGTATGTCTGCGGACCTACCGTGTACAGCAATGTGCATTTGGGGAATGTAAGAACCTTCCTTTCCTTTGATTTTATCTACCGTACTCTGATCCATTTAGGGTATAAAGTAAGATATGTAAGAAATATCACCGATGCAGGTCACCTTACAGACGATGGAAATGTTGAAAACGACAGATTCGTGAAACAGACCCGTCTGGAAAAGCTGGAACCAATGGAAATCGTACAGAAATATACCGTGGATTTTCATAAAGTTTTAGAAATGTTCAACCTGCTTCCTCCGAATATCGAACCTACCGCGACAGGTCATATCGTAGAACAGATCGAGCTTACACAGAAGCTTATCGAAAGAGGTTTTGCCTATGAAAGCAACGGTTCTGTCTATTTCGATGTTTTGGAATACAATAACAGAGGTTTAAACTACGGTGAACTTTCAAAACGTAACATCGAAGAACTTTTTGCCAACACCCGTGATCTTGACGGACAGGGTGAAAAGAAAAACCCACAGGATTTTGCCCTATGGAAAAAAGCATCTCCTGCTCACATTATGAGATGGAATTCCCCTTGGGGCGAAGGTTTTCCGGGATGGCACCTTGAATGTACTGCCATGAGCACAAAATATCTGGGTGAAAAATTTGACATCCACGGCGGCGGAATGGATCTGAAATTCCCACACCACGAATGTGAAATCGCACAGGGGAAAGCCTGCAATGATACCGCTCCGGTGAATTACTGGATGCATGCCAATATGCTGACGATGAATTCCCAGCGTATGAGTAAATCTACAGGAAATTATATCCTTCCGATGCAGTTGGTAACGGGCGAAAACGACTTCTTTGAAAAGCCTTTCCATCCTACCATCGTACGTTTCTGCTTCCTGCAGGCACACTACAGAAGTGTGCTGGATATTTCGAATGATGCGATGATTGCGAGCGAAAAAGGTTTTATCAGATTAATGGAAGCCATTAAAGTATTAAACTCAATCACTCCTAATGACGAAAAGGAGTCTGGTTTTGATCTTAAAGAGTGGAAAACCAAAGCGTATGATGCCTTAAATGATGATTTCAATTCTCCGATTCTGATCGCTCATTTATTTGAAGCAGTAAAATATATTTTTGCTTTAAATGATGAGAAAGAAACAATTTCTTCTGAAGATCTTGAAGATTTAAAAATAACGCTGAATGCTTTTGTATTCGATGTGTTGGGACTTCAGAATGTGGAAGAAAATAATAACGAGAAGCTTGATCAGACCTTAAAGGTTTTAATTGAACTGAGAAATCAAGCCAGAAAATCAAAAAACTTCGACCTTTCAGACCAGATCAGAGACAAACTGCTTGCTGAAGGTATTGAATTAAAAGATGGGAGAGACGGAACCACTTACGTTCTGAATTAACCGCAAAAATAAATAGTACAGCTCCCGAAGCTCGTGTAGATTCTACAGATCATATCATAAAAATCTGTTGTAATCTGTGTGATCTGCGGGAGTTTTTTTATGCTTATACTTCAGTAATTTCTTACTTTTTATTATCTCTCGCAGATGTAAAGGATCTTGCAGATTTAATCCGAAGACCTTCCTCACGTCGGCGGAGCAGACAATCTTTGCTCCTTTAAATAAACGCAGTTTTATAATAAACCTTTGCGTTTAAAAAAAAACACAAATTCCACTAATCCTTTTTCACGAATAACACGAATGTTACAGTCTTTAATTAGTGATATTTGTGAACACATTTGTGCTATTTGTGTTTAAATTGAAGTTTAATGAATAAAATCGTGTTATTTATGTTTCTAGAAAAAATAGATTATCATAATATCAATGTTTAGATTAAATGATTGTAAATACTGCTATTTTTTTATGATACCATTGGTAATTTATGTAACTTAGTCATACTAAAATCATTACGAATCTAAATTCTACATTGTATGAAAAAACATTTATTCCCTCTTTTCCTGCTTGTGTTAGGTGCCAACGCCCAGGCACAGCAGGATTTTTTCGCGATTGCCGGAAAAGATACCTCCAGCATTGTTTTCAGTGATTTCCGTGTGATGGATGCCACTAATGGTAATTCCGGAGATAAACTGTTTTCTGTAGATGCTGTTGCAAAAGTATTTTCTCAGGAAAGAAAAGGTAACGTGTCGGAAGACAAGAATTCCTACAACCATTCACAGGCGACTACCATGGCGGCTCTGGCTTATGACCCGATGAACAATAACCTGGTGTATATGCCGATGTTTTCGTCCAATATCTATATTTTGAATGCGAAGACAAAGGAAATTACACTGGTTGAAAATACGGTGACCAAAGTTACATCGTGTGATATCAATTCCCATATCACAAGAATGACCGCAGGATATGACGGAAATATTTATGCCCTGAACAATGCAGGATCTCAGCTTTTGCAGATCAGTAGGAAAGGCAGCCAGTACACCGTTAATGATCTTGGGATTATTAAGGATGATGCTTCCAATGGTAAGAATTCATTCACGGCTATTGAAACAGGCTTTGGTGGCGATATGATTGCAGATGCTGAAAATAATTTCTATGTCTTCTCGGCTTCCGGAAATGTCTTTAAAGTGGTAGCCAAAGAACTGAAAGCAAAATTTGTGGGTAAAATCTCCGGTCTTCCGGAAAATTATTCAGTCAACGGATCTGCAGTTAATGCCAGTGGAAAAGTAGTTATTGCGAGTGCTAAAGGAGATAGTCTGTATGAAGTAGACTTAACTACTCTTCAGGCGAAAGTACTTCCTGGTGGAGAAAAACCGCATATTTATGATCTGGCGAGTAAATATTTTGCTAATGACAGAGCAACGGCAGTTAATACATTGGCGAATATCGATATCTATCCGACGAAAGTGGATGAACATTTCATTAACATCAACGTCAATGATCAAAAGATAAAAGGAAATATTCTCCTGAATGTTTTCGATATTTCCGGGAAAAATGTGATGAAACAGAAGCTGTCTATAAAAGACGGTTCGCTCAATCAGCAGGTTTATTTGAAAAGTCTTGTCAATGGAGCCTATATCGTGAATATTACAGATGAATCCGGTAAAGCTTTATTAAACAAAAAAATTCTGGTAACGGAATAATAAAGACAGAGATTTCATTAAACTCTATTAAAATTTAAAACCTTTTCAACTTATTTTGGAAAGGTTTTTTTAATGATTATTTGATCTTCAATAAGTTTTATTTTTCGATATTAAAATGTATTTTTATAAAAAAATATAGATGAAGTTATACTTTAATGTAGGATATAATGCAAAGGCCGGGCAGAATCTGCAGCTGTTGATTGTAGATGACAAAGGCGCTGCAGTCCAGACTCATACCTTATTTTATGCAGAAAACGGCATTTGGAAATGTGAGGTAGATTATTTCTCAAAATCAGTGTCCTATAAATATCAGGTTTCAGACGAAAAAGGAAATGTTCTGAGAGAAGAATTTGTTCTGCATCATCTTAATTTCCCCCATAACTACAAGGAGTTTATTATTTTCGATGAATGGAGTAATAAAAATTTCCCTGAAAACTATTTAAACAATAAAATTCTTTATAATAAGCTCAATCAGTTTGTGCCTGAAAAAGCGACGGTTTTAAAAAAGCACACCCATTTATTCAGAATAGAAGCCCCTGTTTATAACCCGGACTGGAAGATTGCACTGTTCGGAAGTACGGCTTCTTTAGGAAACTGGAATTACGAAAAAGTAATCCATCTTTCGCAGACCGATTTTGGGATTTGGGAAGCTTCTGTTGAAATTCCTGAGAACGAATTTATTCAGTTTAAATATTGCCTTTACGATACAAAAGAAGGTAGAGTAATTGATGTGGAGACCGGGGAAAACAGATTCACCCTTGCTAATCTGCTTCCGGATGTTCTGCAGATTGTTTCCAATCATTATTTTAAATTCAGGTCCTATCAGATGTATCATGATGCCGGAGTAGCGGTTCCTGTCTTTTCTTTGAGAAGTGAGAACGGTTTCGGAGTTGGAGAATTTTCAGATCTTAAAAATCTTGCCGACTGGACGAGTGAGACCAATCTAGGAATTATTCAGATCCTTCCGATTAACGATACCACGGCCAATTATTCCTGGACGGATTCTTACCCTTACGCGGCAGTTTCTGTTTATGCGTTGCACCCACAATATATTTCACTGGAAAACCTTGATTTTCCTTTACCGGAAGAATTAGTTTCTGAATACCAGTCTGAGAAAGAGACGTTAAACGCTCTGGATCTGATCGATTATGAAAAAGTAATGGCCGGCAAATGGAAATTTTTAAGAGCGGTTTTCAACGCTGAAAAAGAAAAAATTTATAAAGACAGAGGCTTCAAAAAATTTATAAAAGACAATGAGCACTGGCTCGTTCCTTATGCTGCTTTTTGCGTGTTGAGGGATAAATATAAAACGCCCAACTTCAACGACTGGAAAACCCACAAGAAATATATTGCCGGTAAAATTTCTCAGTTCTTTGCTGTAAAAAGTAAAGATTATGATGCTTCCATGCTTCATGCGTGGGTTCAATACCAGTTGCATCTACAACTGAAAGATGCAGTAGACTATACTCACAGTTTAGGGGTTTCGTTAAAAGGTGATCTTCCGATTGGTATTTACAGACATTCTGTGGAAGCCTGGACAGAGCCTGAACTTTTCGGAATGGATTTCCAGGCCGGAGCACCGCCGGATCAGTTTACAGAACTGGGACAAAACTGGGAATTCCCGACTTACAACTGGGAGGCGATGAAGGAAGACGACTACCGATGGTGGAAAAACAGATTCAAAGCATTGGAGCAGTATTTCGATGCGATGAGAATCGATCATATTTTAGGGTTTTTCAGGATATGGAGAATGCCGATATCTGCCACACAGGGGATTTTAGGATATTTTTATCCTGCTGTTCCAATTGTTGTGGATGAATTTAAAGCCAGACATATTCCGTTTGATTTTAACCGGTATTGTAAACCTTTCATCAATGATAAAATTCTGTGGAAATATTTCGGTGAAGAGAGTAACGCTGCGCTTGAATTTATTAACAATAATAATGATGGGACTTATACTTTTAAAGAAGAATTTGATACCCAAAGAAAACTGACCGATTTTTTCAAAAAGAATCCAAAAGGTGCTGTTGAAGAAAAACTGGTTTCACTGTGTGCCAATGTTTTGTACCTGACTGAAGAGAGGAATGGGGAAACAGTCTATCATCCGAGATTTAACGTTTACAGTACAGATTCTTATCAATACCTTCCTGAATGGGAGCAAAGAGTAATCTATGATCTGTATCACGACTACTTCTTCAGAAGACAGGATCATTTGTGGTATGAAAAAGCAATGGAGAAACTTCCGGTGATTCTGAATGCTACCAAAATGCTAATCTGTGGTGAAGATTTAGGAATGGTTCCGGCCTGCGTGCCTATAGCGATGGACGAGCTGGCGATTATCGCCTTAAAAGTTCAGCGTATGCCTTCGGATAATATTCCGTTCTACAATCCTAAAAATGCGGATTATATGAATGTAGTCACCGCATCTTCCCATGACAGTTCTACGCTGAGACAATGGTGGAAAGAAGATCCGGCTTTGACTCAGAAATATTTTAACCAGCAGCTGATCCAGTATGGGAAAGCCCCTGAAGAAATGAATGCTCATCTGGCAGAAATTATAATGAAGCAACATCTTTACAATGATGCGATGCTGGCAATTTTCCCGATTCAGGAGTTCCTGGCAACCGATCCGGAACTTACCAATCCGAATGTGGATAACGAAAGGATCAATAATCCTGCGGTTTTCCCGCATTACTGGCGATACAGGATGCATCTGAACCTTGAGGATCTGAAAGGAAAGAAAGAATTCAATGAAAAAATAGCTTATTGGATAAAAGATAGTGGAAGAGTATAAATTTAACATTTGATTATCAATTAGTTAATGATAAATTAAAAGAAGTTTGATCTTAGGATTTAACTTCTTTTTTTTATTTACATCCAAAAGATAGAATAGAGATATTCTGCTATATACTAACCAATTAACGACTATAGAGATGAAAAAAATACTTTTGGGATTTGCCTTGGGACTGGCAGCTTTGTCTTCCGCCCAGCAGTATCCAAATAACGGATGGGGAGATGACGGATATTACCAGAACGGTGGTTATTCCGATGAAGATGACAGAAATTATTTCCCGGACGATTATTATTACAACTATCCTCAGGACTATTACCCAAGCGATTACTATCAGGGATATTACAATGATTACAGAAACAGTATCACCAATATCAACTGGAATGTCTTTTTTAGAGAAAACAGGCTGAACCGCTGGCAGATGGATCAGATCATGAGTCTGAATAATTTATATGTAAGTTTCTCTACATGGGATAATTTTTACAGATATAATCCGGACAGATGGTACTATGACAGATTCTACGCACTGGAAAGAATTTTAGGACCCAGGGTATTTGTTGTTTTCCAAAACAATTATTACCGTGGATCAAGCCCGATCGTTTACTTCCAGAATTACAGAAGAACGTATTACACGCCAAGATATTCCGTAATGCCACGATACAGAAATGTAAATATCAACGTATACAGGGTAGACAGAGCGAGATTCAGAAGAATGGATAACCCAACCTTCAATGTGATCAGAACAAGCGACCGACCAAATAACGGATTCAGAGGACCGGTAAGAGACGGCAGTAATACCGGAGGTTTCAGAAATCAGGCTGGAAATAATGACAGAAGATCTGAAAATTCAGGAGGTTTCCGTAATGAAAACACCAGAGAAAGAAATAACGGTGGTTTCAGAGGGAGTTCTGAAAATAGCGGAACAAGAGAATTTGGAAATAATGGAGGCTTCAGAGGGAGCGGTGAAGTGAAAAGAGAAAGTGCTCCGCGAAGAGAAAATAACAGTGGAGGATTCAGAGGAAATGGAGGAAGCTCCAGATCTGAAAGTCAGCCTTCAAGATCACAGAACAGCAATGGAGGTGGTTTCAGAGGCAGTCTGGTAAGCAGTAAATAATTTTCATATATTATATTTAAGTGGTGTGAAGGACAGGTTTTAGGATCTGTCCTTTTTTATTTTTCAATTTTATTATTTTAATACTATAATTTAACATTTTTTATGAATATTTCGGTTTAACTTATCTTTTAACTAATAATCAAATATATGTATAACAATTAATTAAATATTTTTTAAGATGAAAAAATTAGTTTTAGCAATAGCATTTATCGGAATAGGAGGTCTTGCCATGGCGCAACAGACAACAACTCCACAGGACAAAGAAGCAAGAAGAGCAGAGATGCACCAGAAAATGGAGCAGAAGCATCAGAAGCATCTTGATGAGATGAAAAAAGATCTGAATCTGAACGATTCTCAGGTAGCACAGATAAAAAGCCTTCATGAAAAAAGAAAGTCTGAAATGAAAGCCGACTTTGACAAGAATAAAGAAGTAAGACAGGCCAAGATGGAAGATATGAAAGCTAAAAGAGCTCAGATGGATGCCGATATGAAGAAGATTCTTACCCCTGATCAGTATGATAAATGGCAGGCTGACAGAAAAGCTAAAATGGAGCAGAGAAAGACCGCAATGAAGGATAGAAAAATGATGAAGAAGCCAATGAACACTGGAGCTCCGGAAGCTAAATAAGAGTTCATAATTTTGATTTTTTAATGTGAGAAGGACGGGGAAATACCCGTCCTTTTTGTATTAAATTTCATTAAAACTTTTGATGTCGGGCTTTTATTCCTTATTTTTGAATATAAATTTATACTTATGATCAGCGAAAAAATTGCAACGTTAATTAACGAACAGATAGCTCACGAACAATATGCCGCACAATATTACCTTTCCATGTCTGCCTGGTTCTCAGGAAAAGATCTTGATGGTATTGCGAATTATTTCAGAGTTCAGAGCAAAGAAGAACTGATGCACGCAGATAAAATGTTTGACTTTTTAAATGACGTAGGCGGAGAAATCATCATCGGAGAAATTGCAAAACCTCCTCATGAATTCGAAAATGCAACGGATATCTTCGAAAAAGCATTGGAGCACGAGAAAAAAGTAACAAGAAGCATCTTCAACATCGTGAAAAATGCAAATGACGAAGGTGATTTTGCAACGACATCTTTCATGCAGTGGTTCATCAACGAGCAGGTAGAGGAAGAAGCCAGTGCTTCACAGTACGTTACAAAAATCAAGATGGTTTGCGACAATCCATCTGCATTATATCTTTTTGACCAGGAATTGTCTCAAAGAGTTTTTGTACCGGCTACAACAGCTTAATTAATAGAAAAGATAGAAACCGCCCGGCCGTTCGAAGAACGGCCGGGCGGTTTTGTTTTTACTGAACATCAGATGAGAATAATGTAGATCAAAGGTTTCGTTATCTAAACATACCTTTTTTGATCTTCAAAAGTTTTTTAACCACAAAAGACTGTTTATAATAGTGTGTTCTCGCATATTATCCTGATCAAGCATTCTGATAACATAAGCATCTGTGAAAATCTGTGTCATCCGTGGTTAATTTTATAGAATAAGGTTATAATTTTCTTTGTATTAAAAAAAATTAGCTGCTCCCCAAGTTTTACGTACAGTCTGACAATGTTGATAAAATGCAAAGTTATCCACAATGATTTTCAGGATTTCCCCACAGTTATGAGGAATTTATTTTCTTTTTTGTAAATATATTGATTTGTTAATCAGTGTATTGATTGATGATTTTGAAGTTATCAACACTGGATTGTGGAAAACTTTGTGGAAAACCTATTTTACAGATAAATAAGCTGGGTCTTTAAAACCTTTCTTCCCAAGCTTTCCAGGATATTTTTATACCTTTCGATCTGGTATTCGTTTTTTTCTGTCTGTTCACCAGTTTTAAAGTCGACAATAATATAGCCTTCCTCGCTTTTTAGAATACGGTCCGGTCTGAAAATATGACTTTGACCTCTGTCCGAAATCATAATATCTTTTTCATTGATCACTTCCCATTTCTCGTCAAAAAACTCAGCATATTTCTGAATGATCTGAATCAGGGTTTCCTGAATTTCATCTTTCTCTTCTCGCGTGATCTGTCCGTCCAGTACATAACTCTCCAGAACTTTGGCCGTATCTTTCTCTGTATTGATTTTAGACAGTAATTCATGCACGAAAAGCCCGATCCTTACTTTTTCATTCCGTACCTGATAGTTTTTAGATGGTGTAGCGATTTTTATAGAAGACCTGTTTTCATTAATATTTTTAAGGTTTTGAATATCCTTGGTTTTAAATAATGATGTTTTATCCTTAGAATGCTTTTTCAGCATCTCAGGACGAACTTCATACAGATCAAATTCATCAGCTCCTTCCGTATTTTTTCCGTTAAAAAATTCCAGCAGTTCAAGATTATTGGATGTCTTATTCGCTTTCTGAAGATAGAAAAACAGCTGTTCTACAGGACGTGTTGTAGCGACATACTGAAGACATAATCTGTCGATGAGGTTTTTGTAGGAATTCTTTTTGTTGAAGGCCTCGATTTCCTGATCATACACCTCAAGGTTTTTATTGAACTGATTGATGTTGACCGATTTCAGAGCATCATCATTATTGGTGTCAAACCAGTTGGTAAATTCACTGTCCCGGTTTTTATTCATCATCGGGATAAATACAATCGGAAATTCAAGCCCCTTTGATTTGTGGATCGTCATGATCTGCACGGCATCAATGTTTTCTGAAGCTTGAATCGTATACGCAGAAGCCTCTTCATCCCAATATTTCAGAAATTCTTTCGTACTGGCTCCCGCATTTTGTGTAAAATTGAAAAGCATTTCCAGAAAATTCAGAAGGAAATCCGTCTCCTTATTCTCTACCGCGAATTCATTGATGTAATATTCCACAAAATTATACAGGTTGAATCTCGGGAAGTTTTCCTGTTTCAATTTTAATGAATAGGTATTCTGGATAAACTGAAGAATTTCCTCATGCGTTTCAAGTTCCAGAACTTCTTTCATTTCCAGCGTAAAATCTGCTATATGAATTCTTCCCAATGTATTCAGATAATACATCATCATGATCAGATTGGGTTTGTTCTTTGGATTGATTTCCCATCGCAGAAATTCAATGACCGCTTTCAACGTGTTGGAAAGTTCAAGCGTCAGACCTTTGTCCGAAATCGTTTTGATATTGGTTTCTTCGCCGCGGTATTTTACTTTCAGATTTCCCAGTTTCTGAGAATAACTGAAAATATCAAAATTGCCCCGGCATAAAATCGTAATGTCTGAAAATTTGAAACCGTTATCCAGACTTTCCTGAATATCATTCCGCATTTTTTCAGAAGTGTCATTATAAAAATCCTCATTCGTGAGATTTTCAATCAGACTTACTTTTACACGTCCGTCAATCTGTGATCTTGGACTCTGCTCAGCATCTTCCCCGAAAATATTACGGTGTTCCTCTTCCAGATTTAACGAATGATAACTATACAGCTCATTATTGAACTGTACAATATTTTTAGCACTTCGCCAGTTATCTTTTAAAACAAGAAGACTTGCCTGCTTGGGCGAAAATTCCTTTTTGTTGATAATGTCCAGCATCAGTTTACTTTCTCCACCACGGAATCTGTAAATACTCTGTTTGGGATCACCTACCAGCGTAAAAGACGTGTATTCCGAGGAAACACTGTGGTCCCTCAGCGGAACAAAATTCTGCCACTGCAATTCCGAAGTATCCTGAAATTCATCGAAGAAATAATGCTGAAACTGCGCACCTACCTTTTCATAAATAAAGGCTGATGGCTCGTTCTTAAGATTTTCATTGATCAGGATATTAAATTTCGAAAGCAGAACCAGATCGTTCTCTTCCTCAATTTTTTTTAATTCATCCTGAATATCTTTGTTCACTTTCAATGGGAGAAGAGCGGATAAAATCTTTTCTTTCTTTTGTGTTTCAATATAAAGAAGAATCAGCTGCATCCTGTTGTCCAGAAGCTGATCAAGTATTTCCAGTATTTCGGGTTCTTTACTTTTCGATTTCGTAGCCGCTCCCTTTCTGTAATTGTTGACTACAGATTCTTCCTGCGTGGTAGGAAACGGAAAACCGGGTCTTTTCTGGTTATAGAAATCCTGAACCTTCGTAAAAAATCCTCCGATCCCGTTTTTGCCCTGAGCGAAATCTTCGATCTCAATATTTCTGGACCGGAACAGCTCTACCGACTGTGTGGCAAGCTCTCCAGACTTCTTCTTATTCTGCACGATCTCTTTTCTGAGTGTGTTTTTTATATTCTCATAATTCGTGTCATCAAAGCTTTTGTTGCTTTTCAGATGTTCATAGTGAATATCTTTCACAAACTCCTTGGCGGAATCATAAAGGCTCTTATTCAGATTGATCCTTTCATTGTTTTCCAGACTGTAATCTACATAATCCATGAAAGAATTGGAGATATTGTCATTCTCACCAATCTGGTCGAGCATTTTATCCACAGCTTCGATCAGAAACGGTTCTGCATCGATCTCAAGATTAAAATTTTTCGCTAAACCCAATTCATAGGAGAAACTTCTTACCAGTCTTGAATTAAAACGGTCAATCGTTCCGATATTCAATGTTGAATAATTGTGAAGAACGTAATCCAGCAGCTTTTTGGAACGGCTATGAAGTTCATCAATGGTAATTTTTAAACCATCAGCTTCAAATGCTTTCTGAATGTTTTTCAGATCTTCGTTTTCAGCAAAATTGTCAGCGGAAAAATTTCCCAGCCACGACAGAATTCTCTCCTTCATCTCATTCGCTGCCTTATTGGTGAAAGTAAGCGCGAGAATATTCCTGATCGACTGCTGTTGATTGGGATACCGGAGACAGATCATCAAAAGCCTCTGGACAAGGGCATATGTTTTCCCCGACCCGGCTGAAGCATTGATCACTGTATAAGAATTTTGCATTGCTGAATTTAGAATTGAGACTGCAAGTTAGCTAATTTTTAAGTGAAATTTTAACAATTCCGATCCTCGATTTAACAGTTTAAACCACAAAAATCAAAAAGAAATCCCAAAACGCGTTAACTGTGGTTAAACTTGTCAATTAATTTAAAAATAATTTTAGATTTGCTTAATAAAAAACTGTCCGTGAAACTTAAACTACTCTTTTTTTTAACCACCCTTTTTTTCATTAATACCAATGCTCAAAATTATATTTTCGGAAAAGTGATTTCTGAAGACAGTGCAGAAATTCAGGATGTAACGGTCATCAATATCAGAACGGATGAAAGAACGGTTACCAACCGGGACGGACATTTCATGGTTTCCGGAAGGGCAGGGGATGAACTCAGGTTTATCAAGGCCGGTTATGAACGCATCGTCAAAAAAATTTCCAAAGAGATTATAGATGCTCCCATCAATATAACTTTAAAGAGAGAAACCATATTAATTCCTGAAGTAGAAATTAAGCAGGGACTCACAGGCGATCTGAAAATTGACACCAAAAACCTTAACCGCCCTAAAAAAGTAGAAAAACTCATCAAAGACATTGATCAATACATCGCTCAGAAATCGGATCCGAGGATTCTGGCAGCGAGACCGGGAGAATTTGTACAACCGAAAGGACAGGGCTTCTCCATTGGAAAAGTAAAGAACAAATGGGATGATATTGATTTGATGGGCTACCTGCATTCAGCGCTGGGAGATGACTATTTTACCAGTCTGAAAATAGAGAAACCTCAGATTGAACATTTCATCAGTTACGTTCTTGCAGGCGGTTTTGAGCGAAAAAGTATTCTGAAGTATGGGTTCTGTAGCGACGCAGATTTGTACAGGTTTCAAAGATTTGTACTGACAAGAATTTCGTCCTACCGTGCTCCACAGACTCAAAAATAAACACAGATGAGAACTTATATTAAACAAAGTCTTTACGCAGTTCCGCTTTTTGTATCTGTTGAATTTTTTTCCCAGCAGCAGGTGACCGGTGTCGTAACAGATAACAGTAAAACCAATATTAATCCGGTTTTAATTATCAATATCACCAGTCAAAAAAGTGCTGTAAGTGATACTTCTGGGAAATTTAGCGTAGAAGCCTCGGAAAATGATGAAGTACGTTTTGTAAAAGAAGGGTATTACCGTATTGATAAAAAAATAAAAAAGGAAGATTTCAGTTCTCCTTTAATGATCAGCTTTGAAAGGGTAGAAATAGAAATCCCGGAAGTGAAGATCGTCTATAAACCTACCGGTAATCTGGAAAGAGATAACAAGCATCTTAATGAATCACGAAAAATGGTTTCTTTAAGATCAGAATTGGATGAGTATATGAAAAGTCCGATGAACGAAGCGGTACCGGATAATGCGATTTCGAAAACCTTCAAACCGGATTATAATGCCGGACAGGTAAGTATTTTAGGGGTTCTGGATGCCGCTGTGGGTTTGTTCAAAAAAGCTACGGAACTTAAAATAACCAAAGCCAATTATAAGGAAACCCAGGATTTTATCCAAAGAATAAAAAACGAAATAGATTTACAGTTTCTGAAAAAATATGGAATGGATGAAGAACAGATCGATGAATTCCTGATTTATGCCAATGATACAAGAATGATGGCGAAAAAATTCAGAAAAAACTTTAAAGCAGATGTCGTGGAATATGAATTAAGAGCAGCATTTGCTGAATACAGGAAAACCCGCAAGGTGAGTAATATTTAGTTTTAAAAACATGAAGATGAATGCTGGATGCAGAAATACCACTATTACCGGATGGAAGATAACTTTCTTTCTTCTGATTTTCGCGTTTAATAGTTTCATGGCACAGCAAACGGTTAGCGGGCGAATCACAGATGATGACGGGGCGGAATTAAGCTCAGTCATTGTGATCAATATGTCTACCGATCAGAAAACGTCTTCCAATGCTATGGGAATGTTCTCTATTGAAGCCTCTCCCAATGACGAGCTTAGATTTGTAAAAGCAGATTTCAACAGAGTATCCACAAGAGTTCTTATCAATGGCTACAATCCTCAACTGCTGGTTACCATGATTCCGATACCGAGAGATGTCGGAGAAGTAAAAATCGTCAAAAAACCAACCGGTGACCTGGAAACTGATTCCCGATTGGCCGCAAAAATAGATAAAGGAGAGATTGTACAACAGGCGGTAGGTTTGCCACAACCTGTTGGTAAGATGCGTGAAAAGCCTGCAGAAGTTAAAAAGGTTCTTCTTCCGATACTTTTAGGAAGCTTAGATGTGCAGGGTACCTATGATCTGATCAGCGGGAAAGCAAGACGCCAGAAACGGCAGTACAGGTATGACGATCTGCAGGAACATATTATGTGGGTGAGAAACCGGGTTGATAATGAATATTTTACCAAGGCAGGAATTCCTGAAGAACGGATTTCAGAATTTATCCAATATTCCTTTGAGGTTAAACCTCAGGTAAGAACTTATGTGAAAGCAAAAAATCTTGCTGGGACGCTGTTGAGAATGGAAGAAACCATGCCTGTTTATCTGGAAAGATTAAAGCAAAGGAAAAACCAGGAATAATGTTAAAGAATTCTTAAAAAGCGGAATAGAAATTGATGTACAGCTACACAGAATCAATCAAATCACAAGTTTTATGAATAAAAATATTATTGCGGTAGCAGTCGGAGCACTGGGATTTGTCCTTGGGCTTGGTTTTTTAGGGAATGCTATTAAAAACAGAAATAAATCTGAAAATACCATTTCCGTAACCGGATTGGGAACCAAACAGTTTACGTCCGATCTGATCACATGGTCCGGAAGTTTTTCTAAAAATAATTCCGATTTAAAAGCGGCTTATGATGAGTTGGCTATAGACAGAAAGGTCATCAATGATTATCTGGTTTCAAAAGGAATTAAGCAGGGCGAAATTGTATTTTCTTCCGTAGATATCCAGAAGCAGTTCAGAAGCTACAACGACTCTAATGGAAATTATGTACAGGGTGAATTCTCCGGATACAACCTTACTCAAAAAGTTTCTATTGAAAGCAAAGAGGTGGTAAAGATTGAAAACCTTTCAAGAAATATTACGGAAATCATCAACCGTGGGATTGAATTCACTTCATCTTCACCATCCTATTTTTACACCAAATTAGCCACGGTAAAGCAGGAAATGATTGCCAGTGCAACGAAAGATGCTAAAGAAAGAGCAGAGAAAATTGCAGAAAATTCAGGAAGCAGTCTGGGAAATCTTAAAAAAGCAACCATGGGAGTGATTCAGATTACAGAACCCAATTCTAATGAAGATTATTCCTACGGCGGAACATTCAATACTTCCTCGAAAGAGAAAGAAGCAAATATCACGATAAAGCTAGAATACGAGGTCAATTAAGATCATCATCTGCGAAAAAATATCAACCACAAAAGAGAACAAAAGTTTTTTTTGGACACTTAAGTTATTCTGAATTTTAATACTTTGCGCACAAGAAGTTCACATAAGTTTTAAAAAAAATCAAAGATTTTATACGGAGTAATATACACAATCATCTGTGAAAATCCGTGAAATCAGTGGTTAAAGAAAAAGGAAAAAGACTTTACAAGATGCTATAAAAAACAAACCGCCGAACATCTCCGGCGGTTTTTATATTTTAATGATACACAACATCATAAATTTCGTCTTTAACACTTTTCAGATGTTCAGGCGTATAATTGGCCAGCAGCCAAAGATCCAGCGGTTTTTTCCCTTCACCATAACTCGGCTGTACATACATTTCGTCGATCAGGGTAAATCCGTTTTTCTGATAAAAAGAATAGCGTCTTTTCGCATCTTCTCCCAAATGATCAGGCTCTATTTCCAGAATAATTCTAGGATAATTTTTAAACAGGTATCCTGTAATATGTGATCCCAGTTTCTGACTTCTGAAGGCTTCAAAAACTTCAAAATGTTCCACGAAAACATAAGAACTCAGTTCCCAGATAATAAGATAACCTATTGCCTGAGATTCATGAAGTACAGATATTACCTTCACATGAGGATTTGAAAATAATGCGGTAAATTGGTTCCAGTCCCTTTGCTCATCTGCGGGGAATGTGCTGGAATATGACGTATAGATGTCCTGAACTCTATAGTCTTCTGCAGAAGTAATCGGTAAAAATTCCATAATTATAAATCAAAAACGCTCGGCCTTCTGGTAATAAAAATATCTTTGATCCAAAGCGTGAATGCCAGTCCCAGATAGATCAGAAAGAAAAAGCCGGCAGTGGCAAAAGTAGAATAGATAAAAAAGATCCTCAATTTAGATACAGGGATCCCCAGTTTAGCTCCGGTTCTCGTAAGAACGCCGAACCATTCTCTTTCCATTTTGTGGCGGATATTATCAAACATTTGAAGATTCTTTTAAAAGTTTAAATCCAATACCGCAATTTAAGCAATTTTTTTCTACCTATCCGATTCGTGATAAATAAATTGATCTTGATCACGACTTTGTTTTTTATCAAAGATTAATCAAGCTCTATGCTATAGATCACACTGATAATTTTCCACTGTCCATTGACTTTTGCCAGCTGCCAGAATTCCTTGCCGTAATTGGTTACTTTGTTATCCAAAAGGAAAGAATAATCACAGGTAACTGAACCGATAACATCATCGTTTTCAATATGTACATTTTTAAACAATTCATCCTGGTTGCCTTTATCCATAAGAAACAGATGAAAATCCTGAAAATTTTTCGTGAATAGATTGGAAGGATTTGACGTTTTATTTTTCAGCCTTTTCTGCTGGGTCTTATCTCTGATTACAGCAGTCCAGTTAAAGGAGTCTTTTGTAAATAGAGCCTTAAAAGCTGCGGTATCTTTTTTAATGATATGTTGTCTGACCTCCTCAACAAGATTTTGGATTTCATTTTTTTGTTGTGTATAGCCTTGTGCACGACAAAAAAATGTAAGTAAAACACAAAATAATACGCTTATGTTTTTCATAGGATTTTATTTTAAGAATGAATTCGAAAGACAGATCAGGTTTATGATCAGAAGTAAAACCTTTTCCGCTATTATTTTTCTGTAAATATTCGAATAAATCCATGGAGTTTAAGAACGTGATGACGAACGGAGACTGATCCTATGTAGATAGTACTGTTATTGATTTAAATATAAAATCAGGCTCTACAATGTAATGAGGTCTATTGGAAAAATATCAGCTGTCCAAAGACTGTTTCAACAGATTAAACCCTATACTGCAGTTCAGGCATTTTTTTTCTGTGCATAAATTGTTATAATGATAAATCAGGCTCTGGCTTTCCAAAGCATTATTAATCTTCAATCCAAGTTTTTTCCATGCGGCGGTTACAGAATTTTTTTCGGAGCTACTGTTTCTGTACAAATCAAGGATTTCCTCTGTATTTTCTTCATGATGATATTTATGATAGGTATATTTTAGGGGAAGTACCGTATTGAGGATAATTAATTCAATGAAATCCTGACTTAACGTTTTGGGCTGGAACTTTGAAATAGTTCCAAAGTTAAAGTGGAAATCCCAATATTCCGAAGCTTTTACCGGTTCAAAGACTTCATATAGCTGATCCGTATGATTCGCCTTAATAATTTTTGAAAATAAATTCTGATGCTTGTAATACAGATCTGCCAATTGGGAAAGGCGGATCGTAGGAAAGTTGGGTGGGCGCAATCTCAAAAACTTGGGATGAAGTGTCAGATTAGGAATGCTGAACTTTTTTCGGATGAATTCAAATTCTCTTTTCCAGATCATCATTTGTCCGTCCTTCGGATGATCCAGCCACCCCGAAATACCGAACAGAAGAGCTTCCAACTGTAATTCATTCTGCCGGACCTTATTGATAACACTGAAATCTATTGATTCTGCGATCTGTCTGAAAATATGGGCATTTACTTTTAATCCGAAAGAGTAGGCGAGGCTGTGAAAAAGGACGGCTTCAAAATTATTTTTGTACTGGTCCAGACTTTTCTCCAACTCCTGAGACTTTTCATCTAATTTTTTAAGAACATTAGCTTCGTGAAAATGAATGGGGATTTTATTAGGCTCAAAAATATTTTCACAAGGAATGAATTGGGTTCCGTTGATCAATTTTTCATATTTCCACAGCATATTTGAGTCGATATGATCTTTAAGCTCCAACGTCGGAACATTTTTCCGGATGAGGTCATCAATTTCTGTGTCATTTTGATAGACTACATGAAGAATGATATTCTGGTAATTGGGATCCTGGGAATGGTTGTGGAAAATCCAGTCGGAGGTACGGATGTGAAGTTCTATATGTCCGGCAATGACGAGTCCTTTTGTTTTAATTTTTGCATTGAGAAAGTCCGGTCCTGCATCGGTATTCCATCTCCCAAAATGGATGATTTCAATGGGATTTTCTTCAATGTCCTTGAAGTCATAATTTTTGAAAACCTTATAGTTCCAGAGATATTGAAGCAGTTTTTCCGTCATAGGCGTGATGATAAATATAATAGAAATTCAGTACTTTCATTAACCCTGTGATTAAGTTTTCCGGTTCTGTTCTACACAATTTTTTATCTATAGAAATCCAGTTTTTGAAACAAAGATTTATGTTTTGTTCATTCTATTTTCTTCTTGTTTTAACTAAAAAAATAAAATACCTCCCATACAGTGACGGAAGGTATCGTGTCTAAATTTAATGTACTATTTTAGGTAGCAGATATAAGGCTGAGATTAGAAATGGGAATGGTCAATTTTGCTTTGCAAGTGAATGGTGAATTTTTAAAATTTTCCAACTCCGGGAACCACATCACATAACTTATAACTCATAACTTCTCCAAACCCCAATCTACTCCGACCACGGTGAATGGAGAATACAGTCACAGAAATTTTTTCTTTGAAAGTTCGGAATCATAAAAGTGCATACATCAGCTTTAATATTTCCGAATGTTGTTTCGGTTTTATGCTCAAAGCCTGAGAAAAATGCTGGTATGATCTTTTTCTTAAAATCTGTCCTCGGGAAAAATCCGATGATCTCCTCACGGTTTGCTTCTGACAGATGTTCATATCCTTCACCCATCACATCCAATCCTACACCGGAATACATCAGGGCAACTTCCGCTTCTTTATGTTCCGCAATTCCTATCGTAGTATGCAGGGCAATGGTATCCCATACAAGCTGAAGGCTTTTTTCGGGAAGTCCGTGTCCTTTAAGAAAATCTCTGGCTGCATTCGCTCCGTCTACTTCAAATCTGAGATCAGGGCTGCTGTAATGTGCGGTTAAACCAAGGTCATGGAATAGGGACGAAACATATAACAATTCGAAATCATAGGAAATTTCTTTCCGTTTGGCATTTAAAGATGAAAAAAGAAACACCCTCATCGAGTGATTGTATAAAAATTCATTGCCGTGCTCCAAAAGAAGTTCTCTTGCCTGTTCTGCAATAGTACTGTCGGGGATTATGATGCCTGCGGCTGATTTTAACTTTGCTGTCATAACTTTTTTTACAAAATTAAATCAATCAAAGCGCGTGGATAATATCAGTTTTTTCCCTTCACATGTCAAAACTGACCTAAGTTCCGATAAGTCTGAGGTGAAAAAGAAGTTTGTTTTTTGAAAAAGTGGCTGAACTGTTCCGTTGAGGAGAAATTAAGGAGGGAAGCAATCTCTTTGACAGGTGATGAAGAGAAATACAGCATTCTTTTGGCTTCGTTGATGATCACGCCTGCAATCAATTTTTTAGGTGAATTTCCACCCTGTTTATGGCAGATACCGGAAAGTTGCTTATGGGTTATATTCAGAAATCCTGCGTAGGCTGAAACTTCGCGGGTCTTCTGATAATTTTGTGAAACGAGTTCCAGAAAATGAGTATAGATTTTTCTGTCGGAATTGTTGTACCGTTCCTGTAGGGAAAAATTAATATTGGCGGTTTTGATCATGATGATCTTGAGATAGGCCGCCAGAGCATCTGTCTTATTGATATAATTTTCAGTCTGGAACTCCTTGTTCACCATCACTGCTACACAGAAAAGTTCTTCGAGATCATTCTTTTCCGCTGCCAGTCCCTGATTGTCTGCATTCAGATTGAACAGGACGGATTTACAATTGCTGGCACTTTCAGGGGCTTTCTCCCAGAATGCATCCGTAAAAGTAATTTCATAGCCTGCCAGTGAAGAATCTTCGGAGAATAAAAAGATCTGTCCCTTAGCGATAAGGAGAACCTGATATTTTTCCAAATGAAGAGAGGTTTTGTCGATGGTTACAGATCCTTTACCATCCTGATAAATGTAGATCCGGTTAACGGCAGTTCGTTGCGGTTGGTGATTATAATCCATATTCCCGTCAAGGCGGATGATAGAAAACTCATCTTCAAATCCTTTCGTATTGTCTGTCAGTTCCATATTTGGCCTGCGGGAATAGGGATTACATTTTATCTGTTTGGTAGAATTAAGCTTTTGTCAGCTCCTTCTTGAAATTTTCTATAGTGGTTCTGTACATTTCTTCATAGATAGGAAGAATGTTTTTCAGATCAAATTTGATAGCCTGGTCTTTTGCATTCTGCTTCATCGTGGTTAAAAGTTCTTCATTGCTTAAAAGCTTGATCGTATAGTTGCTCATCGCTTCTACATTTCCAATTTCAGCTAAGAATCCTGTTTCTCCCTGGATATTTACTTCAGGAATTCCTCCCGCATTAGAGCTGATCACCGGAGTGTAAGCTGCCATCGCCTCAAGTGCTGCCAGACCGAAACTTTCCTGTTCTGAAGGAAGTAAAAATACATCTGAAAGCTGTAAGATTTTATACAAATCATTTACTTTTCCTAACAGACGGATCTTTGATATAAGCTCAGGGTTTTCTTCCAGAAACTGGTTTACTTTTTCCATGTCAGGTCCTTCACCGATGATGATCAGTTTCGATTTTACCTTTTTCTCAACACTCTTAAAGATCTGCAATACTTCTTCTACACGTTTTACAGGACGAAGGTTTGAAACGTGGATCAGGATTTTCTCATCCGGGTTTGCAAACTGTGTTCTCTGGCATTCCGTACAGTCATCAAATTCAGAATTATCAATAAAATTGGTAATCACCTGTATCTGCTTCTTGATATTGAAAAACTGAAGGGTATCTTTTTTCAGACTTTCAGAAACCGACGTGATGGCATCTGACTGGTTGATTGAAAATTCTACAGCATGTTTATAGCTTGGATGTTGTCCAACCAAGGTAATATCTGTTCCGTGAAGTGTTGTTACCAATGGAACGTCATTATTATCTTCCTTCAGCATCTGTTTAGCCGTAAATGCTGCATATGCGTATGGAATGGCATAATGAGCGTGCAGGAGATCCAGTTTATATAGATTTACGACACGGTAAATCATAGAACTTAACGCAATATCATATGGCTGATACTGGAATAGCGGATACGTCTGTACATTCACTCGGTGAAAGAAAATGTTCGGGTTGGTAATGTCCAGTCTCGCAGGGAGCGCAGAACTTATAAAGTGAACCTCATAGCCTTTGTTGGCAAGAGACATTCCCAGTTCTGTTGCTACGATTCCGCTTCCTCCGTAGGTCGGATAGCAAAGTATGCCTATTTTCATTAGATTATTGTTGTTTTGATGTTGTAAAAACTGTGGTGTTCACATTCGAAGCAGAAGGAGCCTTTTCGATTCCTAATCCTGCTTTCAGCTGGTCATTCACCAGTACGGGCAGTTTGCCCCATATTTTTGTTTTTCCGTTCAGCGCAGCGGCTGCAGCGGTCATAGAGTCGTCATTGTTTTCATAAGAGACAAGGACGGTAGATACTTTTGAAATATCAATATCTTTTAAAGCGTATGCGCTTCCGAATACATTTAAAATAACATTCTGATTTTTGGTAAGATCAGCAAGAACTTTCTTCGATTCCGCTGAAATTTTATAAGGTTTATATGCTGTCGAATTATCCTTGTGAAATCCTACGATTACGGTAGAACCTGCAGGGATGGTATTGATTTCGTTGGCTTTTTTAGTGATCACATTAGATCCTAATTGATTCGCGAAAGTCTGATAAGGCGCTTCTTCCAAAGGAACATAATAAGTTTGCTTTCCGGTGATCGGAAGAAGTTTCTGGTCATCTTTTAACAAAGTCAAAGCATTGGCATAAAGATTTTGCACCAAAATTTTGTGAGAGTCGTTATTCAGATCGTTATTGATGTTTTCAGGATTTTTCGGGGTGTATTGCGTAAGGCCCAGGAAATATTTTGTCAGTAAAATCTTTTTTACACTTTCTTCAACTCTTGACTGAGAAATTTCACCCTTCTCAATTCCTTTCTGAATTAATTTTTTTCCTTCCGAAACACCCTGTGAGAAAAGCATAATGTCATTTCCTGCTTTAAACGCAAGTGCATCCAGTTCGCCCGGCTTATATTTATTGGCTACAGCGCCCATGTTTAGGGCATCGGTGATAATTAAACCTTTATATCCTAACTGATCTTTTAATACCCCTGTAATGATGTTTTTAGAAACCGAAGCAGGAATTCCTTTTCCGGATTCAAGACTTGGAACATATAAGTGAGCCACCATCACACCTCCGATTCCTTTATCCATCAAAGCTTTAAAAGGAGCCAGTTCTACGCTGTTTAATCTTTCTAAGCTATGTGAAACTACCGGCAAATCAAGGTGAGAGTCTGTACTCGTATCTCCGTGTCCCGGAAAATGTTTGATCGCAGCAAGGATCGTATTATCCTGAAGCCCGTTGGAATATGATAAAGCTGAACTGATCACATTATTCACTTCTGAACCGAAACTTCTGTTCCCGATGATAGGGTTGTTTGGATTGGTATTTACATCCACTACTGGTGCGAAATCCCAGTTGATCCCCATTCGGTGGCAGTCTTCCGCTATTTTGGCGGACATCTGATAAATAAGGCTTTTATCCTGTATGGCGCCAAGGGTCATGGCCCATGGAAATTTGTGTGCAGTAGCAATTCTCTGAAAAATTCCCCATTCTGCATCCATCCCGATCATCATCGGAACTTTTGATTTTTGTTGGAATTCATTTACCAGATTAATTTCTCTGGCTGCGTCATCCTGCATTAAGATCAGTCCTCCGATTTTATCATTAACCACGATGTTTCTGATCTGGTTGATATAGTCTTCACCTTTATTGGTATAGAGTGCTACAATAAACAGCTGACCCAGTTTCTCGTCCTGTGAAAGCGATCTGTAGGTTTTATCCACCCAGTGATTGGCCTTTTTGAGGTCTTCTTTAGAAATGTTTTTGGGCTGGTATTGAGCTTTGGCTGTAAAGCTTATTAAAGAAAAAATAAAGAGGGAAGTATATAGTAATTTCTTCATGATCTTTTGAATAAGAACAAAAATACAATTAAAAAAATGATGAAAACAAAGTTTTTGTAATTTTTGGTATATGATTTGAATACGCTTTATAAATAATAACTAAACTTTTCTAAAAATGAAAAAAATTCTTTTATTTTTATTTCTCGCTACTGTAGGCTTTACTGCTTATAGTTGTGATAATAATGATGATACTCCTGTTCAGACAGTAGATAATGATACTGTAGCACAAGGGTTCGATGTAATTCCTAATTTTACTAGAACTAATAATAATCTTTATCAATTTACTGGACAGTTAAAATCTACTTTGGTACAGTCAGATGTAGTTCTTGTATATTTGCAGGTAGACAGTACCAGTGATGGTTCTCCGGTGTGGAGACTTCTTCCGTATACCTTTTTTACAAATAATAATACAGCTGTTGATTACTCATTTGATTTTAGTAAATATGATGTTAGATTGAATGTAAATTCAACGTTAGACCTTAGTACGGGTGCAAATTCAGTTTATTATACAAATAAGAAGTTTAGAGTAATCATTGTACCGGCAAATACAACAGGGAAAAATGCTTCCGCATCCGCAATTGATTATTCAGATTACAATAGCGTAATTAAATATTACAATATTGATGAATCTAAAATTAAAGTTAAAAATTAATTAAGAAATATCTTTTCAGTTTTTTATAATTATTAAGAGCTTCGGGAGCAATCCTGAAGCTTTTTTATTATGTTTACTTAAGTTCACTTATTAGAGAAATAAAATTATTATTTTTGCACCGTTAAAAAAATAATAATGAAGAAAAGAAACATTTTGAAAATTACATTTCTAAGTTTTTTGACGCTATTAACTTCCTGTACGGAAGAATTGGTGGAAAATAATAGAGGAGAGAATACCGTTATTTCAGAAAGCGTAGTTAAGAATGGGAGATTGTATTTCCCGAACAAAGAATCATTAACTTATTCTTACAATAAAGTTAAGAATGCAGATGATGAAGCTATTGCCAATTATATTGACAGTAAAGATATAATTTCCTTAAGACCTGTAGTTACGGAGAAGAATGAGGCAAAGATCGCTTCTAAAATTTCGGAGCGAATCGAACTGTTAAAGACCAATAAAAGGTTTATGGCTTCAAAAGGTGCAACAAACAGGGTAATGAGTACAGCAGCAATCGAAGATGACATTGATGACCTTGAAGAACTTGTTGGAGATGATGCCTATGCTGCATTTTTGAATAGTGAGGCAGAGATACAGGTTGCAGATGATATTTACAAATATACAGATGCTGGTTTGTTTATTGTAAAAGCAGACAACTATCCTGCATTAGAACAATATTTGGCAGCAAAAAACATTTCTAATAACCTTTTATATCCAACTCCGAACTCTATAAGAGAAACATATGTTGACAGTATGCCATCCGGTCAAAGAGTTTCGATACCCGGTAATCCTTCTATAGAATACTATAATAATAAAGGTGATGGAGGTTTTAGAGGTGGCGGAGGTACCAGTAATGAGGGAGGAGTAATAGGTGGTCCTGTACACGGAGGAGGAAATACGTATACTGGAGGATTTGGTCCAGCCGTAGATCCTACAGCTCAAATGAATAGCTTTATCAATGGTCTTCAAGATTGTTCTACTTATACTACATGGCTTCAGGATTTATTCGGAGATTCAGATATGTGTGTAGACAGATATGAAGATAGACGAAGAGTTAAAACGAAGGCTTATAATTATGATTATTATTTAGTATATAATTTAGGAGTTAAAGTTAAGCACCAATATAAAGGGTGGACAGGGTTGTGGAGAAAAGAGAAAGCAGATGAAATAAGATTAGGTGTAATTGGAGCTGCCTTTTATTATGATTATGCTTCCTACTTTGACCCTGTTGTTTCAACAAATAATAGGACTACAACAATATACAATAATAATAATCGCTATGTCTTTGATGCGAATACTTTCTGGGCGCAGGATTATCTGAATCCAGGACTTTCAACAATTTCAGGCTTTAGTATTTCTGGATATCCTAAAATATTCAAGGATAATTATTATATTGAAGATGTTGTCAGATTTAATTTTATGTCAAATAATCCATTAGTAGATCAAGGAATTTATGCTGCTCTTCAGGCAGGCAATAAACAACTTTCATATAACTACCTTAATAAAATATTTTGGGAGAATGTTGTTAAAAAAGTTGAAAAACTTGCTGAAGCTTTAGGCCAAACTAAACCTGATAATAATATAACATACTCTTATAATGCAGTACAATTAAATAAGATGTTAGTACAAAAAACATATTATGAAAATCAATATAATACAGATGATGTTGAAAAAACTTTTGACTGGGGCTTTCAAATAGGTTTTAATATAGACTCTAATGGAAGTGTTAGTCCAAGCACATCTCCTAATGCTTTAAAAAAGCCACAGGATTACAAGGTTATTATGTATGGTATTGTTAAAAAGAATGGGGCGTGGCATGGAAGTAAAATAAATACTAATCAATAATAAAAAGTTATTAATAGTTGTTACATTAGTTGTGTTATAACTATATAGCAATATATATGACTAAAGGCTAACGGAGGAATCCGTGAGCCTTTTTTTATTTGATTCTTTACAACTTTCTTTACGTAGAAATAAAAAAGATTAATTTTACCATCAAACTATGAATCATAAAACTATGATAAAGAACTGTTATTTTAAATTTTTACTTATTATTCCTTTATTGATGTTGACTTCATGCAGGGAGACTGACGATAATAATGCAGATGAAAACTATGTTTCTCCCTATATGGGAAAATGGGTGGGAACCTATTCAGGTGAATTGAATGGAACTTTGATCCTGAATGTTTCAAAAAGTGGAAGCATGGAGGTAACAAGAACTGTAAATAATAATGTGGAGGAAGTGTATTCCGCAAGCCTTCAGCCCAATGAAAGTGGTGTTATAAATTCTTCTGTTTCTCCAAAAGGTTTTGTTCTCACCGGAAGTTTAAAAACCAAATCCGGGACATGGAAACAGTATCATTTTAGGGGAAACTGGTCTCTGAAATTTTTACCTACTCCTTTATAATCGGATGTGGATAATCAGAATAAAAAGCTCCAGAATTTCTTCTGGAGCTTTTATGTTTTATCTAATTGTCATTATCATCTAATAAATGACCGAAGAAATCTTTTTTTGTCTGCAGATAGCCTTTGCTCATCTCATTGGCAGGAATCTGTAAAGGGATCCTTGAATTGAGATGAATATTGCTGTCTACTACATATTTTACCTTTTCCGGATTATTGGTTAAAAGATTAATGTCTTTTACATCCAGCAGGTTCAGAATATCGATAGCAACACCAAATTTTCTGTCATCAGCAGGGAGTCCCAGCTGAAGGTTCGCCTGTACGGTATCAAGGCCTTTTTCCTGGAGTGAATAAGCTTTCAGCTTATTGATAATCCCGATATTCCTTCCTTCCTGACGAAGGTAAACAATAATGCCTCCGTGCTCATGGGTATATTTCATTGCGGCATCCAGTTGTTGCCCGCATTCACATTTTTTTGAATGGAAAACTTCTCCGGTAATGCATTCTGAATGGAAACGTACGTTCACCGGTTTTGAAAAATCTGTATTTTCTGCAACGATGGCCATATGTGGCATCCAGTCGTTTTCGTTTTCGGAGAAAGCGATCATTCGGAAAGAGCCGTGTTCTGTAGGAACATTAGCTTCTGCCTGAATTTTAATCATTAATAGTGGTTCGTTTTTAATTTCCTTTTAAAGAATCTTCTATGACAGAAATATTGGTTTTTAGACGTACCAGATATCTGTTGAGAACTTCATCATCATCTTTATCAAGCTGCTGTCTGAGTTTTTGAATTTTCTTGTATGATTTTTCGAAGCTTTTAACGGCTCTGTTTTTTCCGTTCGAGTTGTTGGCATCTATGGCATATAAATAATTTTGCAGGCTGTATTTCAAGCTTGTGACTTCATCATTTAAACCGTTATTCTTAAACTTTGGAAAAGTAGAAATCAGATTTGAAATTTCAGAAGCATTTACATTTTCTTTGATATTGATATCAAAACCTTTCTTTGCCCCTCTGTCGGAATCAGAACCTTTAGTTTCGCTGTAAAAATTATTTGACAACGGGGAAAGGTTAAGCTTCTCCGTTGCGCAGGAAGTTATAATTAGTAGTACTCCAAAAAAAATCAGTTTTCTCATTTCTGTTGCCCCTTTTGATAAAGGATCGGATTAAGACTGTCATCGTTATACATTTTCATTTGTTTGTATACCTTCATCTTAATATTACCGGATTCAATATCAGTAAGCAACTGATCTATAGAGGTTGATAGGTCTTCTTTCTGAGTAAGCAGTACATCCAGTTTAGCCTGGCAGTTTGCACGGTGCTCTTCAGAAGCGGATTCTCTATTGGCCTCTAACGACATATGATAAACCTTTAATGCAAGAATTGATAGTCTGTCTACAGCCCAAGCGGGCGTTTCAGTATTGATTTTTGCATCAGGTCTAGGAGTTATATTTTCAAACTTAGTAAGGAACCAGCTGTCGATAAATTCTACCAGATCTGTTCTTTTCTGGTTAGATGCATCTATCGTTCTCTTCAGTTGAAGAGCTTCAGCAGGATCAATATTTTCATCTCTAATAATATCTTCTAAATGCCATTGAACGGTATCAATCCAGTTCTTTGCATACAAAATCCGTTCCAAACTATCTTTTTCGAACGGGTTATTAATTAGAGCGTTAACGTCATCGGACACGTGATAGTCTTCAATAGATTGATTGAAGACTTTCCATGCAGTCTCGGTAAAATTCATTAATTCTGAGGAATTTTAGTTGCTGGGAGTGTTATTATTGTTGTTGGTAGAAGAGGTTTTGTCAGAACCCGGTTTGTCTTCTTCCTTCACCGCATCTTTAAATTCTTTGATTCCTGAACCAACTCCTCTCATTAATTCCGGAATTTTCTTTCCTCCAAAAAGCAATACCAAAAGTATCGCTACGATAAGGATGTGCTGCCAAGATAAGGCTAATATTGTAAGTGTATTCATCTCTTAAGATTTTTACAAAGTTAAAGCTTTTTTTAATACGAAATCCAACCTAATGGGTCAACTGGTGTATTTCCGTTCCATACCTGGAAATCAAGGGTATAAGAACCGTCGAAATCCTGAGCAACGGTACCTACCGGAGTACCTGAAGAAACCTGCTGTCCTTTGGAGACACTTACGTTTCCTAAGTTAGAATAAATCGTAAAATAATTTCCGTGCTTTACCATAACGGTTTTAGTTCCGTCACTGTTTGCCAATACAGAAGAGACTGTTCCCGGATATACAGATTTTGCCCGCGTTCCGGAAGGGACTGCTATTTTGATTCCTGTATTATCTTCAACAATATTTTTGAAAACCGGGTGCGGTTGTCTTCCAAATCGGTGGGTTACCTGTCCGGCTCTGTCCGCAGGATATCCTAATTTCCCTCTGCTGTCCGCAAAACTGCTTCCGGTA
Source organism: Chryseobacterium sp. OV279 (assembly GCF_900128945.1). Lineage (GTDB taxonomy): Bacteria > Bacteroidota > Bacteroidia > Flavobacteriales > Weeksellaceae > Chryseobacterium. Next base: position 834,375 of record NZ_FQUD01000004.1, read on the forward strand.
GAGGTTGTCACTCCGTAGCTGGTCATTGCTTTGGTTTCAGCTGCTTTTTTCTCTTCTTCTTTTTTCTTGTTCAGTGCGGCTTCAGCTGCTCTGGCTGCCACTAGTTTATCACTGGCCTCCTTTGCTCTGGCATTTGCTTCCTCAGACGCTTTTTTCGCGGCCACTCTTCTGGCTTCGTCTTTTGCACTGGCTTCAGCTCTTGTAGCCTCCTCATTACGTCTTTTCTCCTCTTCAGCTCTTTTTGCAGCAAGATCGGCGGCTTTTTTAGCTTCAATTTCTGCAAGCTTTCTTTCTCTTTCCAAGGCCTCTGCTCTTGCTTTAGCTTCAGCTTCAATTCTCGCTTTTTCTCTTTCCGCAATTATTTTAGCCATACGGATTTTCTCTGCTTCGGCTTTTCTTCTGGCTTCTTCTTCAGCTTTTGCTATTCTGATTTCTTCTGCGATGATGGCTCTGATCTGTCCTTCCAAAGCTTTAGACTGAACCTGCTTCTGCTTCAATTCTACCGTAAGTTTGGCTTCATTTTTCTTGAAATCAGACAACAATTGTTCCTTCTGTGCTCTTTCAGCATTGATGGTAGCCAGATCTTTCTGCTGGTTCACCAGAAGATTATCTTTTTCCCTTGCGGAACTCTGTTTTTGTGCGATTGATTTTTTGATTTGAGCGGCTGCGTTACTGATCTCTGCAGCTTTTTTATCCTGATAGTCAGCATACTGTTTCAGGTATTGAACCCTTCTTATTGCTTCACCCAGATTTTTGGACGAAAGAATAAAGGTTACTTTGTTCTGTACCCCTTTGTTTTTGTAAGCATTGACTAAAACGTCAGCATAATTCTTTCTCAGAACAACCAGTTCTTTGTTTTGACGGTTAATCTCCAGCTGACGCAGATAGATCTCGTCTTCAATGAATCTTTTTTCTTTCTGAGTGTTGGTATATACTTTTTCTCTCAACGTCAGTTTTTTATTAACGTTGGTAAGATAGGCCACTGAAAGTTTAGATTCGGTTCTGGTTTTAGCCAGATCTGTATTTATCTGTACAATTTGTTTTTTAAGATCGGCATTCTGTTTCTGAAGCTGTTCCTTGTTCTGCTGTCCCTGATGCAGGCCGAACAGTAGAATACCTATTAAAAAGCTAAATTTTTTAATCATTTAATCTCAATTTTCTTATAACTGGATGGTACAGAATAAGGTGTTTCCATCCTCGAAAAGTCAAATTTCGTGTTTTCCAGTAAAATCTGACTAGATTTTGAGCCTTTTATAATTATTTTAACATTTTTTGGAAGGCGGATTCCATCGTATTCATTCCAGTTACTGTAAGAGATTTCCAGTTCGTCTGTAGATAAAACATCCTTTAAATTCACGCTTAGCAGATCATAATTCGTATCATAGTTAAGCACAATTTTATATTCCCTGGTTTTCTCATCCGTTGTTATTTTCTGGTTGGCATTGGAAACCATTTTAAAGCCCTGTGCATTTTGGGTCAGGGTAAACTGAGAATCGCTGATCTTGACAAAGGTTCTGCCCATCAGTATTTTTTCGAGCGATTTGTAATCGATGAAATTGACATTAAGCAGCTTATTCAGATAATCAAAATCAGAATCGATGTAGGTTTTGCTGGTTTTATCCTGGCCTTTAATCCCTTCCGGTGTGGCGATCCCTTTGGCTACATTAAAAAATAGTGCCTGAAGGTTCATCCATACTTTTTTATCGTTTTCAATATAGATCACTGCGTCAAGGGTTGGAATAAAACTTCCGGTTTCCACATTTACTTTACTGTTGATCTTAACCTGATCAAATTTCAGAGGAACCACCACGTGCTCATAAAATGAAAACTTATCTCTTACCGCCTCATTGGCATCTTTAGGATTACGGTTGTCATCTGTGACTACAACAGTGCTATCCTGTGCTTTGCCGTTGTTTTTGGCCGCATTTCTTGTTTTACAGGATGAAAGGGTAAGGAATAGTAAAAGTATCGGGATCCAGTTTTTCATGTATTTATCTTTCAATTAAAGAAAAAACGCTGCAATATTAACGCCAAACCACACAAAAAATGTTGTGTGGTCTGGATGTATCTTGTTTTATATTAATTATTTCTGATCTTATTTAGATAAAAAATCTAAAACCGAGTAGTCGCCTAATGAGATTTCTCTGGCCACTCCAAAGTATTGTGCAGAATTTCCAATCATGGAGTTGGAAAGGTTTCCGTGATTAATTCTTGTGTTCTCCTGAATCAGAGAGTTTTCAATATTGGAATTCACGATGATTGTATTGTTTCCTAATGAAACGCCGGGACCTACCTTTGAATTGGAGATCTTTACGTTTTCACCAATAAAACACGGCTGGATAATCAATGAATTTTCGATAACTGCTGATGCAGGATAATTATTCATTTCTTCTATTTCGTACGCAAGGATTTTGCTGTTGGTTTCTACGGTAGCATTTTTGTTTCCGCAGTCCATCCAGTCGTTTACTTTTCCTAAGGTGAATTTTGCTCCTTTTGCTCTAAGATTCTCCAGAGCAGTTGTCAGCTGATATTCGCCACCATTTTTTATATTATTGTCCATAATATAATTGATTTCATTCATCAGTTTTTCAGCACTGTTGAAATAATAAATCCCGATGATGGCAAGGTCTGATACAAAGGTCTGCGGTTTTTCCACGAAGTCTGTAATGAAACCATAGTTGTCTAATTTTACCACTCCGAAAGCAGACGGATCTTCCACACTTTTCACCCAGATTACTCCATCCGAATTTTTATCCAGCTGGAAATCTGCACGGAAAAGCGTATCTGCAAAAGCAATCACCACATCTCCCTGCATAGAGTCTTCAGCACATTTGATAGCGTGTGCGGTACCCAGCGGATCGTTCTGGTAATAGATACTGCCTTTTGCTCCCAGTTTTTCGGCTATCAGAAGTAAAGATTTTTCAATCTCCGGTCCGAAATCTCCAATGATAAATGCTACTTCTTCAATTTTTTCACCTGCTACTTTAGCAATATCTTCTACCAGTCTCTGTACGATAGGTTTTCCTGCAATAGGAATAAGAGGTTTAGGAACGGTCAGAGTATGTGGACGTAATCTGGAACCGCGTCCAGCCATAGGAACAATTATTTTCATAGACTATATGACAATGTTTTTATTTGTTAGTTTTTATTTTGGTACGGCTAAAGGTAATAATTTAAATCATTGCTGATCGTAATATTTATCATCTTTGCAAACTGCTGTTTAATTTTTTTTAAAGAACTCAATAGTATCAAATTAGAGGCCATACCCTAAGACTTTTTTAGTATTTTGGATACGATACCCTTCTCTTTATAGGCTACGAGGCCAATGAAAAGAAGCAAAAATAAATTTCCTACAAAGTAATTGGTTCTGAAAAAATAGAAGGATACCAGAGAACACGTAATGGTAAAGACCAGATAGAGTGCAATTTTTCCGGTATTGTAATGAATCGGGTACTGTTTCTGTCCCCAGATGTATGATATGACCATCATAGACATAAAGGTGATCAATGCGGCCATGGCACTTGCCCAGTATCCATATTCCGGGATAAAGAAGAAGTTAATGAAAACGGTAATACATGCACCTATCACTGAAATATATAAACCGACTCTGGTTTGATCAGATAATTTATACCATATGGAAAGATTGAGATAAATTCCCAGGAACAGCGCGCCCAGCATTACAAACGGGATAATTTCAATCCCTTCATAATAGAGCGGGTTACTCAGGTATTTTTCTGAGATCCACTGAAGATTCACCATCAGTCCCATATAAATAATACAGCTGCAGATGACAAATACATCCATCAGTACAGCGTACGTTTTATGTGAATCTTTATTTTTAAAACTTGAAAAGAAATAAGGTTCTATACCCAGCTGATAAGCCTGTCGGAAAACCGTGATAAAAGTCGCGATTTTATAAACCGCTCCGTATACTCCGATCTGATGGCGTGCTTCATCCGGAGGAAGGAGATATTTCAAAAACTGTCTGTCCAAGGTTTGGTTCACGATTCCTGCCAGTCCTGCAATCATTACCGGCCACGAATAATTCATGATTCTTTTCCATAATTTAAAATCAAATTTGGAAAGACTAAAGCTAAAGAATTCCTTTCCTACGATAAGAAGTGTGATGATACTCTGCACTAAATTGGCGATAAATACATAACCAACCCCCAACTGAGGATCATATTTTAAACCGAAAATTCCTTCCGGATGTTTTGGAAGCCATCTGATAAAGAATATAACCAGCAAAAAGTAAACGACAGATCCAGCCACCTTGGAAAACATATATTTGAAAGCTTTCCCCTGCAGCCTTAATATAGCGGAAGGAATGGTAGAAAATGCATCCAGAGAAAGGATGAATAAAAAGATGACAAGATAGTTGACCTGGTCCGGAGTTTCAAAAGCTATGGCGAGTTCGTTTCTGAAGACATAGCCTAAGCCCAGATAGATCAGGGCAATGCTGATAATACTTACCGAACATGTTGAAATCAATGTTTTCTTATCAATGCTTTCTTCCTGTGCAAACCTGAAAAAAGAGGTTTCCATACCGTGGGTAAGGAAAACCGTAATTACTCCTGCGATGGAGTACCAGTCTACAAAGGGCGATGAAGCCGCGGGCCCGAAAGCCTTTGTCACAATAGGTGCAATGATGAACGGGAAAATACGGACTAATACTGAACTAAGCCCATATACGGCGGTCTGACCGAATAACTTCTTATACAAACTCGAAAATTTTATGCAAATGTAAATATTTAGAAACTGATTTTAATGAGCGAACTCGAAATTCATTCATAAACCTTAATTTTGCTTTTTATAGATGTTAGATATTAGAAGTTAGAAATTAGTGATTGCAGTTTTCTCAAGCACTTATAATTTTTAGCTTAAAAATTTTCTGACATCTAACTTCTAATATCTAATATCAAACATCTAATTTCTAAAGTAAAAATGAAGACCCTAATCAAAAATGTAAAGATCGTGAACGAAGGTAAGATCTTCGAAGGCGATGTCTTAATAGAAAATGACCTGATCTCCAGAATAGATTCCTCAATTTCAGAAGAGGCAGATCAGATCATTGACGGTTCCGGAAAATACCTTCTGCCTGGTGTCATAGACGATCAGGTGCATTTCAGAGACCCGGGACTGACGCACAAAGGAGATATTGAAACAGAATCCAGAGCTGCCGTCGCAGGTGGAATTACAAGTTTCATCGATCAGCCGAATACGGTTCCTAATGCCGTTACTCAGGAATTATTAGCGGATAAATACGAGATAGGTTCTCAGAAAGCATATGCCAACTATGGTTTTATGATGGGCGGAACCAATGATAATCTTGAAGAAGTTTTAAAGACCAATCCGAGAAATGTTCCGGGAATAAAATTATTTTTAGGCTCTTCTACCGGAAATATGCTGGTTGATAATCCGGAAACGCTGGAGAATATTTTCAGCAGCACAAAAATGCTGATTGCCGTTCACTGTGAAGATGAAGCTACGATCAGAGCCAATACACAAAAATACCTTGACGAATATGGAGAGGATATTCCTGTGAAATTTCATCACCTGATAAGAAGCGAAGAAGCTTGCTATAAATCATCTTCAAAAGCAATTGAACTGGCAGAGAAAACAGGAGCGAGACTTCACGTTTTTCACCTTTCAACGGCTAAAGAAATGGAACTTTTCAGAAATGATATTCCATTAAAAGATAAAAAAATTACCGCTGAAGTATGTGTTCATCACCTGACATTTACGAATGACGACTATGAAACCAAAGGTTCTCTGATCAAATGGAATCCTGCTGTAAAAACTCAGAAAGACAAAGATGCCCTTTGGGAAGCGCTTCTGGATGACAGGATTGATGTCATAGCAACAGATCATGCGCCACACACTGCTGAAGAAAAACAGAATGTGTATACAAAATGCCCTTCCGGTGCTCCTTTGGTACAGCATTCACTACTGGTGATGCTGGAAAATTATCATCAAGGAAAAATTTCTTTGGAAAAGATCGTTGAAAAGATGTGTCACAATCCGGCCATTCTTTTCAGGGTTGAGAAAAGAGGTTTTGTAAGAGAAGGCTACAAGGCAGATCTTGTTTTGGTGGATGTGAATGCGGACTGGACGGTAGCTAAAGATAATCTTCTGTACAAATGCGGTTGGAGCCCTCTGGAAGGAATGAATTTACATTCTAAAGTAACCCAGACTTTTGTCAATGGACATTTGGTTTATGATAATGGAAATATCGCAGAAGAAAAGTTCGGGGAAAGACTTCTTTTTGAATTAAGAGATTAGTGCTAAGACAAAAATCAAAATAATAAAAAGGGCAAATAAAACTATTTGCCCTTTTATTTTCTATTAATTCAGGATTCGAAGTAGAATCCTTATCTGAGAAAATTTTGAGTTGTATTTTTTTGAACACAGATTTCTCAGATGCACACAGATGATTGTGGATATTTGTGTAGATTATTTGTGTTTAGAAAAACTATTTCTTCGCCTTTGCACTCATATAAAAAGTAAGTTTTCCACCCGCTGTAATCTCGGAATGTTTTAGGATAAAATTCTTAATCTCTTTCCCATTCAGAAGAATCTTTTCCACATATACATTCTTCGGACTTTGATTGATGGCTTCAATTTCAAAAGTCTTTCCGTTTTCAAGATTCAAAACCGCATGATCCACGGCCGGACTTCCAATGGAGTAATCTTCAGAACCCGGAGCTACCGGATAAAATCCAAGCGAGCTTAAAATATACCATGCACTCATTTGTCCAGCATCGTCATTTCCTCCAAGGCCATCCGGTGTTGCTTTATACTGCATTTCTAAAATACGGCGGATCTGAGTCTGGGTTTTCCATGGCTGTCCTGCCCAGTTGTAGAAGTAAGCAACATGGTGAGCCGGTTCGTTTCCGTGAACATAGCCACCGATAATTCCTTCGCGGGTAATATCTTCTGTATCGGCGAAGAATTCATCGGGAAGATGCATGGTGAAAAGTTCGTCCAGTTTTGAAGCGAATTTTTTCTTTCCGCCCATCATCTGCATTAAACCATCAGGATTTTGAGGGACAAAAAAGCTGTAGTTCCAGGAATTTCCTTCGATGAAACCCTGTCCGTGGGTGCTTAGAACATCAAAATCTTTTTTGAAACTTCCGTCTGCTAATCTGGGACGCATAAATCCGGCTTTTGGATCAAAATTATTTTTCCAGTTTTCAGAACGTTTGATAAACTGATTATAGATTTCTGTTTCGCCTAAATGTTTGGCCAGCTGAGCAATCGCCCAGTCGTCATAAGCATATTCCAACGTATTGGAAACAGAAGTTCCGTTTTTTTCGGCTGGGATATAGCCCATATCGATATAATATCCAATACCTTCATAATCTCTTTTGTTGGCCGTTGCGATACACGCTTTCAATACTTCTTTAGGATCACCGTTGTAGTTTCCTTTGATCACAGCATCTGCGGCTACACTTACACTGTGATAACCGCTCATACACCAGTTGTCGTTGGCATAATGCGACCATATCGGAAGCATTTTCATGGAAAACTGATCATAATGGGCCATCATCGATTTAACCATATCATTATTTCGTTTTGGCTGGATGATATTAAAGAATGGGTGAAGGGCCCGGTACGTATCCCAGATGGAGAACGTTGTATAATTGGTAAAACCTTCCGCTTTGTGGATATTCTGATCCAGACCTTTATACTCTCCATTGATATCCATATACGTAGTAGGGCTGATGAACGTATGATACATCGCGGTATAGAAATTTGTCTTTTCAGTCTCAGAACCTTTGATGACGATTTTATTCAGTTCTTTATTCCAGTTTTCCTGGGCTTTTGCTTTGATTTGGTCAAAAGATAGACTTCCTGTTTCTTTTTCAAGATTTTCCAGTGCATTGGTCTTGCTTACCGGAGAAATGGCTAGCTTTACTTCAACCGCTTCATTTTCCTGAGTATCAAAATCAAAATACATTTTCAGGTTTTTGCCCGCGATCTCGGGAAAGTTTTTATTCTGATCAAATTTTCTCCAGAATCCTCTGTATACCTGAGGTCCGTCAAAATTTTTCTGTCCGTAAGATTTAAAAGGTTTTGAGAATTTCATCGCGAAATAAACCGTTCTGGTTCTAGCCCAGCCATTGGTCTGGCGATAACCGGTCACTGTTCCGTCGTTTTCTACCCGAACGTAGGTCCATACATTTTTACCTTCGTAATTATAAATTCCTGCCGTCAGATCTAAAATAATATGGGACTGATCAGACTTTGGAAAGGTATAACGGTGAACTCCGGTTCTTGTGGAAGCCGTCAGTTCTGCTAGAATATTGTGATCATCAAGCTTAACTTTATAATATCCGGCTTCTGCTTTTTCATTTTCATGGGAAAATCTGCTTCTGTAGCCGTTTTCAGGATTTGATGCAGTTCCCGGATTAAGTTGCAGTTTACCAACAGTTGGCATTATCAGGAAGTCTCCAAGGTCAGAATGTCCTGTTCCGCTGAAGTGTGTTGAGCTGAAGCCTACGATGGTCTTGTCTTCATAGCGGTAACCTGCGCAGTATTTATAAACCTCGCCGTTGTATTTGCCATTGAGTTCATAAGAAATAGTGTCCGTTTCCGGGCTCAGCTGTACAGCTCCGAAAGGAACGGTGGCTCCGGGATAGGTGTGCCCCATCTTTTCGGTCCCGATTAATGGATTGACGTATTGTATTAATCTCTCAAATTTTTGGGCTTTAAGATGCAACCCAAAAAATAAAAGGAATAGAAAAACAGTAGTTCCGTGATTTTTCATTAAAGATTCATTTTCAAAGTTTAAAATTAATTAAAAATCAAAGAATAATGTGTTATCGTTGTAATTTAGAAATTCCAGGATCTGTTTTAACCTGAGTTTGGGATAAAATATTCCCGTTGTTATTATCAGGTAAGGAAGCCAGAAGCTCGAAGAGGGAAGTTATTGAAGTCCACAGATAGAAATAAAAGGTATTTTTATTAATTTTTTTAAACCTACTTCAATAGATTTAAAATGAATTGGCAAATACTTACCCGTATAGTAACTTCCATCCTCCATCTTCCATCTTCCAATCTTTTTAATCCTCATTTATTTTTTTTCAGAAAAACGAAAGCCTATTCCGTGCAGATTTTCAATTAAAATAGTCTGCTCATCCGCCAGTACTTTTCGCAGGCGGGAAATAAATACATCCAGACTTCGTCCCATAAAATAGTCATCGTCTCCCCAGATCGCTTTCAGAATGTCCTGTCTTTTGACAACAATATTCTTGTGGCGGATAAAATATAGAAGCAGTTCAGATTCTCTTTGGGTAAGCGTGATGCTGTTTTCAGGATCCCGCAGCGTATAATTCTTGGGGTCAAAATCATATTTCCCGACTTTATATTGTGCCGGGGATGGATTGGTTTTCTTGGTGCGTTTAAGGAAAACTTCGATTTTAAGGATCAGTTCTTCGATGCTGAAAGGTTTTACCAGATAATCATCGGCCCCGATTTTCAGCCCTTTGATTCTGTCTTCTTTTAAAGTTTTTGCAGAAATGAAAATAATAGGAATGTCTGAATTTTTATTGCGGATGTGCTCTGCCAGTTCAAATCCGTTGAGTCCCGGCATCATAATATCCAGCAGACAGATGTCAAAACTCTGGCTGTTGAATGCATCAAGTGCAGATTTTCCATCCGGGTAACAGTTGATGTCATAATAACTTTCCAGGCTGTCCTGAATCAGGAAGGCTATCGTTTCGTCATCTTCTGCATATAAAATTTTAGATTTCTCCATACGTACCATGATTAAATTTAAGACGGGAAAAAGAGTGTCGTGGTAATTCCTTTATCAGCATTATTTTCAACTGAAATTTTCCAGTTGTGCTGCTGGACGATTTTTTTTACATAAAATAATCCCAATCCAAAGCCATTGACTTCTTCACTCTTTCTGGTATTTACCCTGTAAAATTTGTCAAAAATATGAGGAATATTTTTAACAGGGATTCCCATTCCGTTGTCTTTAAACTTTAAATATAAACCTTTTGGATCTTTATAGGCTGAAATGGCGATCTGAGGATTGTTTTCACAGTACTTTACGGAATTGTCCAAAATGTTGTAAATGATATTCGTAAAGTGAAATTCATCTGCCATGACGGAGAAACTGTTTTCGATGTCTATATCGATCGACATATTTTCATTATTCTGCTGAATGGTGTCAGCAATTTCCTGAATAAACGGAAGCAGTATGATTTTCTGAGGTTTTAATGACAGTCCGGAGGTGTCGTTTTTAGCGATATTCAGTATTTTTTCAATATGATTATTAAGCTTGTAGCTTTGATTGATAATGATGGACGTGTAGGTTTGTAGTTTTGGATTTTCCTGTACAATATTCTGCTTGTTGAGCGATTCCGAAGCCAGAAGGATGGAAGAAAGGGGCGTTTTAAACTCGTGGGTCATATTATTGATGAAGTCGCGCTGCAGTTCTGAGAATTTTTTTTGCTGAATAATAGTGTAGATAGAATAGACATAAACCAGAAGAATGATAATAAGGGCAAAAGTAAGCACATACCAAAATCTTAATGAACTGATAAGATAAGTGGTTTTATCGGGAAAACGGATGGAAAAATAATAGATCAGATTTTTATGCTTTGGAAAATTAATCACCTTATCACTGGGGCTTTCCTGATTTTTCGACATATACTTTCCATACACCATTTTATCGCTGTGACAATTATATAAGGCATATACGTAATCTGTGTTCACCTGGAAACGGGTGAATTCTGTTTTCAGATAGTGTTCCAGAACGACAGGATGAAATTCATTATTTGTATTAACTACATAATAATCGTTGGCAATAATCTGTACCGGATTTTCAGTGAAAGAAGTTTTTCCACCGGATAATTTTTCGGCCACTTCCATTAAGGCAATATTTACTTTCTGGTTGAATTTTTTATCTTCAAGATTATAAGCCTGCCGGGTCCAGAGAAGCTGTGCTATTAAAATCCCAATAATAGCAATGAATCCCAGCGTTATAATAATATTGAGTTTTTTGATTTTCATTTCCTGAAGCAATATTATCCAAAAATATCTATTTATCTTTGATCATTAACAACTCGTTAACAAATGTTTGATAGTGATTAACAAGTTGTATGAATGATCCGCTCTATATTTGCTATATCAAAAAATAATAACCGATTCTTTTGATTTTTTATTAACTATTAAATATATACTCATGAAAAAATTACAAATCTCAGCGCTTTTAGCAGTACTTGCTTTCTCTCCGTTTTACGCGAACGTATTTCCTGGTGAAACAGTTTCTATCGTAAGAACAGTTGCAGATGCCATTAAATGGAAATCAGAATCTATAGACGTAGGAAATATTCCTCAGGGAAAACCAAAAACAATCAGATTCGAATTTACAAATACCTCTTCAAAACCAATCGTTATTGAAAATGTAGCTCCATCTTGTGGATGTACAACTGCAGACTACACTAAAACGCCTATTCTTCCGGGGAAAAAAGGATTTGTAGAAGCTAGCTACAACGCAGCAGCGGCTGGTTCATTCATGAAAACAGTAAATGTGACTACAAGCGAAAGCAAAACACCTAAAACTCTTTCATTCAAAGGAGTGGTAGTTGCATAATCAGTTTTTATAACAGACAGTCATAATAAATCCAGCAACCCTGTAATCCGTTACGGGGTTGTTTTTTATTTTTAGAAATTGCATTGGAATCCGTGTCAAGGTTCTAAACCTTGACACGGATAAACCATTCGCTTAATCAAATCGATCAGAGATCGATTCACCTTTGCAACCCTTATATTATTCGTAGTTAATGTAAAACTTTGCGTTTAAAAAAAGACAGTCTATTTTCTCCAGCCTTTGCACCTGTTCACTTTTTCCAGCTTGAAATTATTTTTTATCTCAAATTCTATAACGCTGGTATTGTTTTTATCTCTGCAAAAGAGAATCACTATTTATAACATTATTATTTATCCCATTATTTTAAAGGGCATGAATTCAATATTTAGTATTTTTAGGAAAAAATAAGATCATATGAATTTATATACACAGCCAATGTTGCGCGAAGGTGCATTACAGGATAAAGTTGCTATTGTAACAGGAGGCGGAAGCGGCCTGGGAAAAGCAATGACCAAATATTTTCTGGAACTGGGAGCCAAAGTGGTGATCACTTCCCGTAATCTGGAAAAACTACAGGGGACTGCGAAAGAACTGGAAGAGGAAACCGGAGGAAAAGTTCTGTGTGTTGCCTGTGATGTGAGAAACTGGGATGAGGTGGAAGCGATGAAGGAAGCTGTGTTAAAAGAATTCGGAAGAATTGATATTCTGTTAAATAATGCAGCCGGAAATTTTATCTCACCTACAGAGAGACTGACTCATTCGGCTTTTGATTCTATTTTAGATATTGTTTTAAAAGGAACAAAAAACTGTACTCTTTCCATCGGAAAATACTGGATCGATTCTAAAAGCCCTGGAACTGTTTTAAATATTGTGACTACTTATGCGTGGACAGGATCTGCTTATGTAGTTCCTTCAGCCTGTGCTAAAGCTGGTGTTCTGGCGATGACCAGATCTTTGGCTGTAGAGTGGGCCAAATACGGAATCCGTTTCAATGCAATCGCACCGGGACCTTTCCCTACGAAAGGAGCCTGGGACAGATTGCTTCCGGGAGATCTTCAGGAAAAATTTGACATGAGAAAAAAAGTTCCTTTGAGAAGAGTGGGAGAACATCAGGAGCTTGCGAATCTGGCGGCTTATCTGGTTTCAGATTATTCTGCCTACATGAATGGAGAAGTAGTAACTATAGACGGTGGCGAGTGGCTTCAGGGAGCTGGAGAATTCAATATGCTTGAAGATATTCCAAAAGAAATGTGGGATGCATTGGAAGCAATGATCAAAGCGAAAAAAACAAATTAAAATATTTTTAGTTGAAGAAGGCAGCAAGCCTGAAGCTGGAGGAGGGAAGATATTGAGACTCTAAAGAGAAACGTTAATCGTCAATTTTACTTCGTAAGTGAATGATGGTTTTTTGGTAAATATGAGATTTTAGACATGAGACACGATTCAAATATGCATCTCTCGAAACACTCAAACAACTCTGACTCTCAAACCCACTTAGAACTTCAATTCATTAAAATTTTTATAAAAATAGCCCGGACTTGTAACGATTCCGGGTTTTTTTATAACTTATCATAGGAACAGTATAAATTATACCCAATGAATTATAAACTTCCAGGCCTTGTGGCAGCAGCGGCCCTATTCCTTTTTTCAGGATCTGCTTTAGCACAGGAAACACCGAAATACAGTTATGTAGAGGCATTCAAACCCTTCTTTTATCCTCAGACAGGTACAGAAACCCGTTCTGCAAGTGGACAGCCGGGACATGCGTACTGGCAGAATTCAGCAGATTATGATCTGAATGTAAGCCTTAACGAAGCGAAAAATGAAATCACCGGAACGGCTGATATCACTTATACCAACAACAGTCCGGACCAACTGGGTTTCCTATGGCTGCAGCTTGATCAGAATTTATTTGCAAAAGATTCCCGTGGAAATGCAGTTGTTCCTCCATCAGGAAGCAGAAACGGAGCTCACGGCGAAGAACTGGAAGGCGGTTATAAAATTAAATCGGTAAAGCTGGATGGGAAAGACGTAAAATACACGATTACGGATACCAGAATGCAGATTGATCTTCCCAAAGAACTGAAATCTAAAGGCGGTGTTGCTAAAATTAAAATCGAGTATACCTTTGTTTCTCCTGAATACGGATCCGACAGAATGGGTGTTCAGAAGACGAAAAACGGGAAAGTATTTACCATCGCTCAATGGTATCCGAGAATGTGTGTATACGATGATGTGATGGGCTGGAACACGCTTCCTTACGTTGGAGCATCAGAGTTTTATCTGGAATACGGGCATATTTCTGCGAATATTACAGTGCCTACCAATCATTATGTGGTAGCATCCGGCGAGCTTTTAAACTATAAAGAGGTTTACAGCAAAGAAGAAAATAACCGTTGGGAACAAGCCAGAAACAGTGATAAAACAGTAATGATCCGGCCGGAATCTGAGATTGGGAAAAACCAGGCTTCAGGGACCAAAACATGGAAATTTAAAATAGATCAGACCCGTGATTTTGCATGGGCTTCATCACCGGCATTTATTCTGGATGCTGCAAAAATAAACCTTCCAAGCGGTAAAAAATCTGTAGCTATATCAGCCTATCCGGCAGAAAGTGCAGGCGAAAAAGCGTGGGGAAGATCTACAGAATATACAAAGGCAGCCATTGAGCATTATTCTCAGAAATGGTACGAATACACTTATCCGGCAGCAACCAATGTAGCAGGAAACGAAGGCGGAATGGAATATCCGGGAATTGTATTTTGTCATATGGATTCTGCAGGGGAAGATCTTTGGGGAGTTACAGATCATGAGTTCGGGCACAACTGGTTTCCAATGATCGTAGGTTCGAATGAAAGACTGTTTGCCTGGATGGATGAAGGCTTCAATACCTTTATCAACGAGTTATCCACAAAGGCTTTTAACAACGGAGAATACTATAGCAAGAAAAATATTGCGAGAGCCGGAGGTTTTATGATGGGAGATAATCTTGAGCCGATCATGGTAGGACCTGATAATATGAAGGAAAGAAGCATTGGAGCTTTGGCTTACTACAAGCCGGGAATGGGACTGCAGATTTTAAGAGAAACCATTTTAGGTCCTGAGAAATTTGACAAAGCTTTTAAAACGTATATCGACAGATGGGCTTTCAAACATCCTACACCATGGGATTTCTTCCATACGATGGAAAATGTTTCAGGAGAAGAACTAAACTGGTTCTGGAGAGGGTGGTTCATCAATAAATGGAAAATCGATCAGTCTGTAAAAGACGTGAAATATGTGAATGGCGACTTTAAGAACGGAGCCCAGATCATTGTTGAAAACCTTGGCCAGCTGCCGATGCCAACGACGGTTCAGGTGAAATTCAAAGACGGGACCAAACAGATCATGAAAATTCCGGTTGAGGTTTGGAAACGTAACACGGAATGGTTGCTTAAAGTAAACTCAACTAAAGAAATTGATGAGGTGATGCTGGATCCGGATTCTATGATTCCTGATGTGAATGCAAAAAACAACGTATGGACTTCAGCACAGGCAAAACCTGTTGAAAAGATCAATGCAAAAGATTTTACAGGAACTTATTCTATGAAAGGAACATCGGTTAAGTTGGTTTTGTCAGATAAAAATGGACAGATTTATACTAAAATTGGTGACCAGCAGGAATTTCCAATTGATTATGCAGGAAATAATCAGTTTACTTTTGAAGAAGGTGAAATAACACTTGTTTTCAGTAAAGATAAAAAAGACGTTGCCTTTAAGCAGGGCGGAAGAGAATATAAATTTACGAAAGACTAAAAACATAGCTTATTCCTATTGAGAGGCCTGAACTTCATTTGAAGTTCAGGTTTTTTTATGAGTAATGAAGAGGAATAGACGTGAATGGTCAATTTTGCTGCGCAAGTGAAATGTGAAATTCCCCAACTCAGTGTCCTCTATCACAAAAGTCAAAACTCATCATTTATAACCTGTAACTCATCATTCATCACTTCCCAAAAATTAACACAAACCTCCATCAACTCTCAGAAAGATGTTCTATTTTTGTTATTGTAATTTAAAAATAGGACTATGAATTTCAGATTTTCAATCTTATCCCTGCTGTTTTTTGCATTGGGATTTTCGCAGGATCTTAAAGTGATGAGTTTCAATATCAGGCTGCAGGTGACTTCAGATAAGGAAAATGCCTGGACAGAAAGAAAACAGGATGCTGTGGATTTATTAAATTATTATCATCCCGATTATTTCGGTGTTCAGGAAGCACTTCCCGAACAGATGAAAGATATAAAAGCAAGCCTTAAGAATTACGAATATGTAGGTGTAGGAAGAGATGACGGAAAAGAAAAAGGAGAATTTTCAGCTATTTTTTATGATACGAACAGACTCCAGGTCTTAAAATCCGGAACATTCTGGCTTTCGGAAACACCGGAAACGCCTTCCAGAGGATGGGATGCTGCGCTTAACAGAATCTGTACCTATGCCGTCTTTAAAGATAAAAGATCAAAAAAAGAATTCCTGGCCATGAATCTTCATTTTGATCACATCGGAAATGTAGCAAGAGTGAAATCCTCCGAACTTATTCTGAAAAAAATTAAAGAGATGAATCCTAAAAATCTTCCGGTCACTTTAACCGGAGACTTTAATTTAACGGAAGATTCCGAGCCTATAAAAATCCTTTCGAAGAATCTGGATGACAGCTTTTATCATTCACAGACTAAACCTTACGGACCCAAAGGAACGTTCACAGGTTTCAATGTCAATGAGGTTCCAAAAGACAGAATTGATTATATTTTCGTGAAAGGTTTTAAAATAAAGTCCCAGAGACATATCAATGACAGAAGAGAAAACCTGCTGTATCCATCGGATCATTTTCCGGTATTGGCAGAGCTTTTCTATTAATTAGCAGAGGTCGTTAGGAATAGATAATAAGGTTAAGTTTGGAAGAGGGAGGATGGAAAGTTGATATTGGAAAGTTATTTTTATCAGTTACCTTAAAAGATATGGCAAGTGTGCCAACAATACACCAAACTAAATTAACAAAAATAAAAGAGAACTTGGATTGAGTTCTCTTTTTTATTAATTCATTAATTGGGAAATCACATTTTGTTCATTGATCTTAATATTTCAAGAACTTCTTCTGTGTTCATTTTGTTTTCTAATTTTTTTGTTATTTCAGCAATTTGTTCATTTATGCTATCTTGATAGATAACTTTTTGTTCATCTGTCAAACTGGCTATTAATGCATTTAGCTTAATAGCCATAATCATTGAACTCTGATAAGAATCCATAGCAATTGTTTGTAAATCCATAGTTAAAGAGTTTATAATTATACTTTAAAATATTTAAAAATTATATTATGATAATAAAAAAATATTCACCTACATACATTGAGTGGGAAGATGTATATTCTATTCCTGATGAATTGCATACAGAAGAAATGAACGGAATATTTGCTGATGAAAGTTTTACAGTTTTACAAGCTGGATTTATTATAAAAGAAACAGATTCATTTATAGTATTAGCAAACCAATTGAATTAACTTAACTAACTTATCAACAGGTAAATATTTAGGACTCCATAGAATACCAATAGGTTGTGTTTACGTAAAAGAATTGAAATTACTTCTTTTTTGGAGTCTTAGGTGGAGATTTTTTAGGTGCCGACTTGTCAGTTTCCTTAACAGTTGTTTTAGGATGTTTCTTACCATATTCTTCTGTTACATACTTACCTGTTCCTGCGTCTCTGATCTTTGCCATAGTTTTATGATTTTAGTTTAGATAAAAATACAAATATTAATCATATAACTTAATAAAATAACAACAAAAATAAATAATTAAAGCTCTAATTAAGGAGCATTATTAATGCCCATATATTATCAATATTAAAGATTCATAATAAGATGATTTCTTAAAAGGAATCGTAAAGATAGTTGAAAGGTTAAACCTTGTAATAGGATGTAAGGGTTTAGGCAAATATTTACAATTTTATATACTTCATCAAATGAATATATTGAAGCCTTAACTAAATTAATAGAAAAGTCTAATAAATAAATTTCTTTGTCTCATTGTCAAACCATTCAAGCATTACTTTGTTTGTCGAATGAATAGACATAATTGTTAGTAAATCGATTAACTTAACTTGCAAATCTTTTATGAAAGGATGCGTGATTTCTATATCTAAATCAAAATTTATTTCTTCAGCAATTTTATAAAGATTAGAGTTAAAATCACCTTGTAGACTATACTTTGAATCAATTATAAGTTTTTCCAATTCTTCTTTAGTTAACTGTGATTTAGATTTTATCATCTCCATGTAATTATTAAAAGAAACCAAATTAGCTCGATGATACTTGGTTAAAAATTGAGATATTAATTCTACTGACATATTGTTAATATTATTTTTTAAATATAAAGATAAATAAAGCCGCGCGTAATTCTACCTTCTTACCTCGATAACTTCCAGCTTCAAACTTCAAACTTCCTGACTTGATTTCAGATCAATTTAACGGAAAATCAACTTCAAATCCAATTCCTCTCAGGGATTGGATTTTTATTTGGGGATCATTCATGAAATATTTTCGCAGACGGCTGATAAATACATCAAGGCTTCTTCCTGTGAAATAATCGTTCGTTTCCCAAAGGTTATCCAGAATATCATCCCTTTTGATCATGGTACCGTTGTATTTCAGAAGATATAGAAGAAGTTCCCGCTCCCTGATCGTAAGGCGTACATTGCCTTCAGGATGGGAAAGTAACAGTTTTTCTGTGTCGAAATAATAATCCCCGATTTTGATCTGTGCCGGGGTGTTTGGCTGGGTTCTTTTAAGGATATTTTTAATCCTCAATACCAGCTCTTCCGGATCGCAGGGTTTGGCAATATAATCGTCTGCTCCGATCTTCAGGCCCATCAGGCGGTCTATTTTCTGATTTTTGGCCGTGAGGAAAAGCAGGGGGAAATTATTTTTCTCCTTTAAAATCATTTTAGCTAAAGAAAAACCATCAATGGAAGGCATCATAATGTCCAGAATTCCAATGTGAAAAGGGAAATCAGTGCTTAAAAGACTAACAACGTCTTCCGGATTCTGAAACCACGTCACTTCAAAATCCTCCAGTTCCAGATACTGTTTCAGGATCATCCCGAAATCCGGGTCGTCTTCGGCTAAAAGGATCCTAGTTTTCATAAGGAACAGATATTTTAAAGGTCGTTTCGGTTTTAGAAAGGCTGGAAACTTCTATGCTGCCACCGTATTTCGTGACGATCTTTTTCACAAAATAAAGCCCCAGTCCCAATCCTTTGGTGTTGTGAATATTATTAGCCTGGATTCTGTAGAATTTTTCAAAAATGTGGGCAAGTTCCTTTTTCTCAATGCCGCAGCCATTGTCGCTGATCTCTATTTTGAGGGTTTGAGGAGAATTATTAATATTGATTTTCACATCGGAAGCTCCGTATTTTACACTGTTTTCACAAAGATTTTTGATGACGGTTTCCATAAGATGCTGGTCAAAAGGAAGCTCTTCTGTTATTTTATTGGACAAATCAAAATTGATTTCAGGATAAGTGAAGGCGAGATCCTGCACAAAAAAACTCCAGTCTTCCGGTTGTATGGAAAGGGTTTCCTCAGAAGTTTCGTCTTTGTGGAGCTGAATCATCAGATTTTCCAGACGGTTGATCTGCCGGTCGATGAGGGGCAGTGTTTCAGGATTCCATTCTTTTTTTAAAGTTTTTGAGGCTATTTTTAAAGTAGCGATCGGCGTTTTAAATTCATGAGAAATATTATCCACAACGGTGTGGAGAACTTCTACCTGTTTCTGCTGGCGGGCTAGATTTTTAACGGTGAAAATATAAAGTAAGAGTACACTGGCAAGGATGGCAGCACAGCATATGGTGAGCAGGGCAAGCTCTTTAAATATGATGGTTTTGATGTTTAAAATCTCGAAACCGGTATTGCTTTTCAGAATAAAAGAGTCATTTCTGCCGGGAGTGTCATCATTAGTCGTGGATCTTGATGTAGTTTCCCATTTACCTGTATTGGAAATTTTAGGATTGGAAACTTTATTTCGGGTTTCATACAGGGTAATCGGCTGATCAATCAGGCTCGTGCTGTCAGGAATATAAATAATGGAAATATATTCTGTTTTGGTAGCGATTTTATAGCCTTCTTTTTTAAAACTGGCATCTACGTAGTCGCTGAGATGCTTTTCATTTTCCTTTCTGTTTTTTTGAAAGTACTCCAGAAAATCTTTTTTACTGATCTTTTTATCATGATATCGGATTAAGATCTTCTGAATAGTATCATCTGTTCTGTTTTTGATACCACCCAGATCTTCCAGTCTGTCGGTATAGTTGGTAAGTCTTGCATGAACATCTCTGTAAATCTCCCGTTCCTTTACCTGATACGTCTTGTACATAAAATAAGCCTGTATCCCAAGCAGAAGCAGGAACAGGGCAGCGAAAAGAGCAATAAGATTTTTGCTTTTGGTGATCATTGAAACAAAGATAAAAACTTTAGGCTTCCCCTTGCCGGCATTAACCCATCATTAACCTTCCATTAACCGAAATTCTCTATGTAAATACTGAATTTTGAACCGGAAAGCAGAGTCACATCCATGCTTTTCAGAATCAATTATGTATAAAGTTTTTCTTTTACTGCTGTTTCCAATAATACTGTCGGCCCAGACGAAGATTATTAAAGGTTCAGTGACGGATACCGGGAGTAGCAAAATATCTTCCGCGGATATCACCGTTTATAATTTAAAAAATGAATTGATCAAAACACTGAAAACTGATCAAAACGGTTATTTCAGTGTAGGAGGGATCTCGGGTGATTCCATAAAAATAGCCGTCAAAAAAACAGATTATGCTCCGTTTGAAAAAATAGTGGATCTGCAAAAAGAGAATGAATTTTTAAAAATCATCCTTAACAAAGAAACCCAGGAAATAGAAGCCGTCGTAATGACCAAGCAGAAACCGGTAGTCACCAGAAAAGTAGACCGCTTGGAGTTCAATGTGGAAAACAGTAATGTCTCTTCACTTAACGCATGGGAAATCTTAAAGAAAACACCCAATGTAACGATCAATAATGATGTGATCGCCATCAAAGGAGGTACAGGGATTTTGGTGACCATCAATGACAAAAAAGTTATGCTGACCGGAGATGAGCTCAAAAATTTTCTTGAAAATACCCAGGGCGATGAAATCAAATCGGTAGAAGTGATTACCAATCCGCCTGCAAAATATGAAGCCTCAGGCAGTGCAGTGCTGAATATCGTCATGAAGAAAAATAAGATTGAAGGCTACCGTGGGATTGTTTCCTCAAAATATGTTCAGACCCAATATGCAAAAGGAGTGGCAGGAATCTCCCAATATTATAAAAAAGATAAACTTTCATTAATGGGGAGCTATTACAGAGGTTTTGGAACCTATTACCGGGAGGGAACTGATTTTGTCAATTACCAGGAAAGCCAGACCAGATGGGTGAGTACCATGAACCGGAAAGATAAAAATAATGCACAGAATACCCTCAACTTCAATGCGGAATATGAAATTGACAGCCTGACGAATATGAGTCTGAATTACTCAGGATACTTCAGCCCGAAATCTTTTGGCACTTATGTAGTGCCTACGCTGATCTACAACAATCAGGATATGGCTGAGTCTAATTATACAACGATTAATGATCATCAGTCCAGAACAATCAATAATTCACTGAGCTTTCAGATAGACCGTAAACTGAACAAAAAAAGCAGTCTTTCGTGGATCAGTTATTTTACCGTAAACAATGTGGATAAATACCAGAACGTGCTTACTCATCTTGATTTTGCTGGTGAGACGCCTAGGGATGATAATTTCTTTACCCGGAATAAAGCTGATGTTAAGTTGTATTCAACACAAGCAGATTATCAGTGGAAAGATAAAAAGTTGGAAGTGGAATCCGGAATGAAATATAGTTTTGTGAAAACAACCAGCGGACTGGATTTTTCAGATAACGAAAACGGAATCATGCAACTGCGCCCGGAGAAAAGCAGTCTGTTTGATTATAAAGAACATAATTTCGCCGTCTATTCTTCACTGGCTTATAATCTTGGAAAGTGGAATTTTAAAGGAGGGCTCCGTGCAGAAATGACAGATCTGGAAGGTGTCGTTTCCGAACCTTATGAACGAAATAAAAACAATTACTGGAATCTTTTCCCCACATTTTACGCCCAATATACTACCGAAAGTAAGCATGAGTTCGGGTTCTCTTATGGAAAAAGAATCAACAGACCGTCTTATTCATGGCTGAATCCGGCGAAGTCATATTATAATTTATTTTCCTATTATCAGGGAGATCCGAAACTGAAAGCCACCATCATTCATAACCTGAATCTTACGTATTCGTGGAAAGGCTGGAATCTGGATATGTACTACCGGAAAGAAATTTATCCGTCTATGGAAATTTCGTATCAGGAACCAAGCACGAACAGCCTGATTTACTATTTCACTAATATTGAAAAAGGACAGGCTTTTGGAGCAAGTCTGTACAAAAGTTTCCAGATCAAACCCTGGTGGACGCTTATCCTTTCTGAAAATCTTGAACACAACGAAAATTATTTCAAAGGAACGGATGATCTCCTGTATAAAAATAAAGTATGGAACTGGGTATCGAATGTTTCCACTGCCGTTACTTTGGATAAAAGCAATGACTGGAAAATGGAGGTGGGTCACAAATACTACTCACCTGGAATACAGGGAACTTTCACGATCTCCAGCGCATGGTCTGCTTATTTCGTGATGAACCGTAAATTCTTTAATAAAAAACTGGAAGCCTCATTTATCGTCAATGATATTTTCAGAACCATGGGGCAGAAGATCAGTACAAAATATGCCAATCAGGATAATTACTTTCTGGATTACGGAGACACGCAGGGGTTTACGCTTTCACTGAAATTCAATTTTGGGAACCAGGCGGTGAAAAATGCTAAAACGATTAAGAAGACTGATGAACAGGATAGATTGTGATCGGCTTTCTTGTTACGGGGTGGGAGAGTCGGAGTGTTTTAGGGTTTGGGAGTATTTTTTGATTTATAAATGATGAGTTTTGAGTTATGAAATTCGAATTTTGAAATCTGTCAGTCCGGAAAGATTAAATAAAGATCAAGTTGTTGTAAATCAATGTTTTGTTGACGCAAGTGATGAGTATGACGATGTCTGAAATCTGAAGTCTCACATCTGAAGTCTTTAAGAAAATAAAAAATTAATAGCTATAAAACATTATTATAAAAGAAATGACTGCCCGGTGTTACATTTTCGCTAATTTTGATACTTATTTTTAAAAATTAGAGATATGAAACGATTTCTTTATGCTCTGGCAGTGACTGTTTCGATGCAGCAGGTTTGTGCGCAGGAGCTTTATATGCCGAGGAATATTAAAAAAGCCTATGAAAAAGGAACCCGGGATATTTCCGGTGCCCCGGGCAAAAACTATTGGCAGAATAAAGGAATTTATAATGTTGACGTAAAAGTGGATGCCGGAACGAAGACCGTTTCAGGAAAAGAAACCATCACGTATACGAA
Source organism: Chryseobacterium sp. OV279 (assembly GCF_900128945.1). Classification (GTDB taxonomy): domain Bacteria; phylum Bacteroidota; class Bacteroidia; order Flavobacteriales; family Weeksellaceae; genus Chryseobacterium. Next base: position 857,527 of record NZ_FQUD01000004.1, read on the forward strand.
TAACAGCCCGGACGAACTTCATGAGTTGGCCATCAGATTTGTAAATAACCTTCACAAGCCACAGTCGCCAAGATCAGGGACGGTGTCCAAAGATTTCCTGTCTTCAGGTCTTCACATCAAATCTTTCATGGTAAATGGAGAAAAATATGCTGTAAACAGCGATGATTGGGGAACGGTTGAAAAAGTAAAACTGAATAAAGCCCTTAAAGCCGGATCTAAAACAGAGATCAAAATAGAATGGGAATATCCGCTTTCTGTTCAGAGTGGAAGAGAAGGGCAGATAGACCCTGAAACTTTTTATGTAGCCTATTCTTTCCCGAGGGTTTCAGTGTATGATGATTACAATGGCTGGGATATGCTTCCGCATTCGGACAGACAGGAGTTTTATAACGACTTTAATGATTATAGTTTTACCATCTCTGCTCCAAAGAATTTTGTAGTTTGGGCCACCGGAGATTTTTTGAATCCGGATGCTGTACTGCAGCCTGAATATTTAAAAAGATACAAAGCTTCTCTTAAAAGCGATAAAGTGATTCAAATTGCTTCCGAACAGGAAATGAGATCCGGAAAAGTAACTAAGCCAAACAAATGGAATATCTGGAAATTTAAAGCGAATCATATCACGGATTTCTGTTTTGCATTGAGCAACCATTATGTTTGGGACGGAGCAAGTGTTCAGTTGAAATCGAAAAGAGCAAGTGTTCAGTCAGCCTATAAAACAGGAGCCAAAGATTTTGAACAGTATGTAGACTGGATGCGTTATAATCTGGATTGGTTTTCAAAGAAATGGCCGGGCGTGGAGTATCCTTATAATGTGATGACCGCTATTCAGGGATATGCTGATATGGAATACCCTATGATGATCAATGATACAAGCGTTCCTGACGATCTTCGCGATGCAAGACTTACCGCTGATCATGAAATTGCACACACGTATTTTCCTTTTTATATGGGGATTAATGAAACCCGTTATGCTTTTATGGATGAAGGTTGGGCAACTACCCTTGAATACCTGATCGGAATTGATGAAAACGGGGAAGCTGCTGCAAAAGAATTCTATAAAAACTTCCGCGTTAAAAGGTGGATCAAAGACCCTTCTGCTGAACAGGATCAGCCGGTTATTACGATGAGTACTCAGGTGAGTGGTGCAGGATATGGAAACAATTCTTATGTAAAAGCATCGTTGTCTTATCTTGCATTGAAAGATTATTTAGGAGATGACCTGTTCAAGAAAGCGCTTCTTCATTATATGGATAACTGGAATGGGAAGCATCCTGTGCCGTGGGATTATTTTAATTCAATGAATACAGGTTCAGGAAAAAATCTGAACTGGTTCTTTCAAAACTGGTTCTATACCAATAATTATATAGATTTAAAAGTAACCGGTGCTTCACAGCTAAACGATCTTCTTACCGTAAATGTAGATAATGTAGGCGGATTCGCCATTCCTTTTGATGCCGTGCTTAATTACGAGGACGGATCTGTGGAAAAACTTCACTTCTCACCGGGAATCTGGGAGAAAAACCAGAAACAGACGGACCTTACCGTTCCTATTAAAAAGAAAGTGAAATCTGTGACTTTAGACGGAGATATCTTTATGGATTATACGCCGGATAATAATACAAGAGCATTATAAAAACAAAGAGCCTGAATGTAAAATTCAGGCTCTTTTTATGTAAAAGTTAATTTGGTGTGTATTATCTTAATCCAGCTCTTGGGCCAGCTGCAGCCACTACAGCCTGCATTCTTGTTTTTTGGTTGGCAGAGAACATAAACATAGCTTTGTCATCTACATAATCCATATAGTTCATAAACATCTGAGAACGGCTTACTCCTCCACAAGTTCTGTTTAAAGGATATGATGGTGTTCCATAGTTAGGGCCAGGAGAAGTTGGTGTGTCGTTAGAGTAATCTGTCTGGCAACCTGCATCAGATGATCCCCAAAGGTGAGGTAAGTTTAAATAGTGACCCACTTCGTGTGTAACGGTTCTTCCTAAGTTGAATGGAGCAGAAGCACCTGTTTTTCCTATGTATTGGTAACCGATTACAAGACCGTCATACCATAATCCTGCAGATTCAGGATAGTAAGCATATCCTAATGTTCCAGGCTGGTTGTTCTCGTCAAGGATAGAATTCACTACCCAAATATTCATATTTTTAGTTGCGTCTGTAGCGTTGATCCCTCCGGTAGTTGCTTTTTTCATTTCTTCCAGATCAGATCTCCACGCTGTTTTTGTGCTTTGCTTACGGTTGGTAGCCACCAGTTTGAAACTGATTTTTACGTTTCCGGCAGCAGAAGGCTGGAATGCGGCAGGGATTTTATTGATATCAGAATTGGTAGCACCGTAATCAGCATTCAGTACTGCGATTTGTTCTGCGATTCTTGCATCAGAAACATTCTGGGCAGCTGTATTATAGATTACATTGAAGACAACCGGAATTTCAACCGTACCATCTGCAAGGACTTTGCCCATGGAAAGGTCTCTTAAAAAGTTTTCAGACTGTAATTCGTTAGCTTCGAACTTAGCTCTTAATGCAGGATTGCTTTTAAGGGCTTTTTCTCTGATAAGGTCAGAAGGGCAGGCTCTTTTTGATGCAGGCATACCGGAAGAGGTAGAGACATCCTGTGAAGCTTCCTCCTGATTGGAGATATTATCGCTGTTACAGGCTGACATGAAGCTCAGGATGAGAGCTCCAAATAATAGCTTTTTCATATATAAATTATTATTGGTTTGGTCTCCAAATTTATATTATAAAAAATTAATAAACAAGATAATTTGAAAAATATTTAAATATTTTTCATTGAATACCACTTGTTGTTGAATATTATTTATGTTTTTGTTGATTTAGTTGAATTTTAATCATATCACGAATGTGTGTCTAATTATTTTATCTTTAAATTTATTTTTATTGAAAATAATACTATAAAATATTCAAAATGATTTATATTTTTAAGTGTAATTTTTGCCTTTTAATTAAGCGGAAGAATTGTTTCTAATGTCGGATATAAATGGTTCCAGACGCGTTTTCAGGTTTAATCTATCATAATACTGGATCCGGTGGCTTCAATAGTTTTGGAGCTACTATTTTTAATCATGATTTCTTTTTATTCACCTGCAAAACCATTTTTAATGGCGAATACCGCTAATCCCACACGTGTTTTCAAATCTAATTTGTCGCAAAGCTGGTCGCGATAGCTTTCTACGGTTCTCGGGCTGCAGCACATTCTGTCTGCAATTTCCTTGTAACTTAATTCTGTTACGGTGTATTTCAGGAATTCTCTTTCACGGTCTGATATTTTTATGGCATTTTCTGTTTCCTTGTCCTTGTTCAGATTAGAGAATATGATTTTTGATGCCCATTCAGGATAGAAAAATCCGTCTGAATTCAATTTTGTCAATGCCGTTTCAAGATCTTTGGGATGGGTGTTTTTCAGCAGGTATCCTTTTGCACCGTTTTTGATCATCTTAATCACACTGTTGTCATCGCCCTGCATACTCAGCGCCATTACTTTGATGTCCGGATGATTCTTCGTAAGCCATGCAGCGGTTTCAAAACCATCCATGATCGGCATGCTGATATCCAGCAGGATGATGTCCGGAATTTTACCGTTATTTTCAAATTTTTCAATCAGATCTTTACCGTTTTCACATACATAGATGACCTCGAAATCACTGAAATTTCCAATAATTCCTTCTAATGCTTTGGCAATAAGGATATGATCATCAACGATTACTATTGTTTTTTTCATGGTTGTTTTTTTAAGATAATATTGAGGATAGTTCCGGCATTTTCCCGGCTTTCAAAGCTGAAATCTGCACCTATGATGGCTGCTCTGTTTTTCATATTGGTCAGGCCGATACCATTGGATTTTATCTTCGTGCTGTCGAATCCGGTACCGTCATCTCTAAGGTTGAGCTCCCAGAGAATGTCGTCAGAAGTGTTCAGATTGATGAAAATATTTTTGCATTGTGCATGCTTGATGCTGTTCTGGATAAATTCCTGAGTGATTCTAAGCAATACATTTTTGTGAACAAATCCGAGGTCAAGCTGCTTGAAATTATGTTCAAAAGTAACATGGCATCTTTTAAAAGTATTGGTGTTGTCTACCTCTTCCTGGATTAAAGTTACAATTTCCTTTTGATTGATGTTGTCATCTGTCAGTGTTTTTGAAAGGCTTCTCAAATCCTGCAGAGATTGGTTGATGATTTGGGAAACCTGATCGATTCTCTCACTGACCTCAGGAACCCGGTTTTCGTAAAGGAGCTGCTGGGTATAAAGGCTTACCAGTGTCAGTTTCTGCCCTATATTATCATGGAGTTCCCGTCCTATTTGCTGCATCGTTGCCTGCTGGATTTCCAGCTGAGTAGCCAAAAGTTCTCGTTTGTGAATTTCATTTTTCACCTCAATTTCATTCATATATTCTCTCTTCCTCTGCTTGTACTTTCTGATGTATACCATAACGGCAGCTACAAAAAGCACAAAGAAGATGTTGAATAGAATGATGGTTATTATGAGCTCCGTTTTCCCCATATGAATGAAATTGAGAATAAAAGATACATTATAATTCCGGATACCAGAAAATAATTAAAATACATGTCCCAGAGTTCTTTATACTTGGCAAGAAGACTGAAAAATGTCCAGAAAGGCAGTGTTCCGATATAAAATAGAGTTACCCCTAAATTGATATAAAACATTTTGTTCTTACTGAAGTTTAAAATTTCAGTGGAATTAATCTGCCTGTAGTATTCCATAATCACAAGTACCATCAGTATAAGACATCCAAATGTATAGTTGAAAGAGAAAATAATCTTTTTTGTGGTAAAGAATATTTCACTGGGTAAAAATGACAATAAATACAGTCCTGATAGTGTATAGAAGAGTTTAGGCCTTTCCAATGATTTTGCGGCATATAGCCAATAAAAGAAAAGGAATTCAACAGGAATGACAAAATAATTGAAAAACTTGGGCTTATCATATTCTATCAGATGATGTCCCCATTTTCCTATGACTTCACACAAAAACATAAGAATAAGATAAAAAGAGAAATACTTCCAATATCTGTCCGTATTACCACGGTTATAGTAAATAATGGATATTAGGGCAGCAAGTCCTTCTATCCATATTAGGGATTCCTGAAGTATCTTCTGAAAATCAGTCATGTGTCTTATCGGATGAAAAATATATTATTAATTAGGAAACTGTTCAACTTTTGTATCGTGTGGCGGAGATAATGTTCCGTGATTTTCTGCAAGTGTATCCCCATCTGATCCTCCCGGACCTTTTTTTGCGGCCATAGCCAACGTAGAACCTTCAGCTGAAGGACAGAAATCATAGTTAAGCATTTCACCTGTTTCATCAGCTTTCTTTAAAGTGGGAATCATCACCAAGGTGTGTCTTTCTGCATACTCCCTTTCTACCGGATGACTTTCCATAATGGCCCAGTCTTCTGCTTTTGGATAGGCTGCATAATAGAATCTGATGCCCAGATCTGCTTCGGAAACTTCAGGGTTTGCTTTTGCAGCTTCACTTTCTATGCACGCAATGAATTTTTTCAATTTAGGAAGGTCAAACCATATGGAGTGGGAGTCGGTAATTCCCAATTCTTTATTTACAGCCTGCATCTGATTGTCTCTGTAGTTGGAAATCAACTTCTGAACAAGCTCCGAGGCAATGGTGTTTGTCCCAGAAACGGCTTCAAGGGTTCCGTCCTCTAAAGTAGGTTTTGTTTTCATAACGTTAGTTTTATAAAAGAATGTTAGTTAGTAGTGCAAATTTCGTAATTTTTTATGTTAAGTAGTATGTGTTTTTTCCCCTTAATTTTCCGTGATTTTACGGATTGCAAATTAGACTATAAAACAATAAAGTCCCCAAATAATTTGAGGACCTTATGTTTGTTATGATGATTGTCTCTATAATAATCTCAATCCGGCTCTTGGACCGTTAGCAGAAATGGAAGCCTGCATTCTGTCGTTTTGTTTTTTTGTAAACATGAACAGGGTAGTTTCATCAGAATAATCCATATAATTCATGAACATGGTAGAACGGGATACACCGCCGCATGTTTCCATTTTAGGATAAGAAGGAACGCCTCTGTGGTTGGTGATCTGTTGTGGAGTGTCATCTACGAAGTCATTTCCGCAATTAGCATCACCCCAGATGTGTCTTAGGTTCAGGTAATGGCCTACTTCGTGTACCGTAACTCTTCCTTTATTGTGAGTGGCTACCGGTCCGCCTTCACCTACATATTCGTCCATCATGACTACACCGTCATTCCAAAGACCTGCAGATTCAGGGAAAGTCGCATATCCAAGTACATATCCGGTTTGGTATGGCATATAGTTTACTACCCAGATATTCAGATATTTGGTAGGGTCTGTAGCGTTGATTCCTCCTGTTGAAGTTTTTTTCATATTATCATTAGGAGCCCAGTTGGAGGTGGTTGTAGATTTTCTGTTGATCTGAACCAGTCTGAATTTGATCTTCGTGTCTCCGGCATTCACAGGCTGGAATGCAGCAGGGATATTGGAAACATTGGCGTGAGTGGAAGCGAAAGCCTTGTTCAGGACATCGATCTGTGAGTTGATTCTCGCGTCAGATACATTATTCGTTGAGTTGGTGTACAGAACATTGAAGATAACCGGGATTTCTACGCTGCCGTCCGGAAGCACTTTGCCCATTTTCTTTTGCTCAATATAATCTGCGGTGTTGTTTTCGATCTGAAGCATACGCTGTGCGGCCTCAGGATTCTCTGAAAGAAATTTTTGTCTCACCAAATCCGAGCCGCAGATGGCTGCTGATTTATCTGCCATGGAAGGCTGATCCGGAGTCTTGTTTTCGGAAGCGAGATTTTCTGATTCGTTGTTACACGACACAAAAAGAGTAATCAATACTCCTAGTACTGCTTTTTTCATAATATAAATGGTTTGTGGTTTGAATGTGTCACAAATGTATGAAAAATATGTATTGATTGATTATTATTTAATGATTTAACGTTATTTGTTGATAATATGATATTTTATTGAAGTTTAAATTATTCGTTAAATTATTTATTTTATTGAAATATTTTAATCATTCTATTAATATATCAAATTGATAGACTATGTCTTTTAAATTTTGTGAAAAATAATAATTGATGTTAAAAGCAAAAAAAAACCGGAGAAAAAATCTCCGGCCTGTGTGATTAGATACAAGGATATTTTTTGGGATCCCTGCAGATATTCCAGTTCGAACAGCAGAGTCCGGTTGGGCAGTTCATATCAATGTCGCATTCTGTAATGATCGCCGTTCCGCTACCACTGATTTTCTTTAAATCATTTCTTTTTAACTTTTTCATACGATGATTTTATGGGTTAATCAATAAGGCCTGGACGACATTCAAGCTGTCCGCAATTAATGTTGATTTGTGAACAACGTTCCGTTGCGCAAGTTCCGCTGGTGGAGCCATCAGGGTAAGTAAATATGTTACATCGACAGTCAATTTTTCCTCCCAAAATGGTTTTTAGTGAGCTTCTTTTTAGCTTTTTCATGTTGATTTTGTTTTAGTTATTAATTTGTTTGGTTTTATAAAGATACAAATATATCACCGTCTTTTGATAAAATTTAGCATAAAAAAATAAGTGATGCAGATTGGGCTGCACCACTTACTTACAAAAATAATATATATGAAAAAAACTACTTATTGATCTGTCGGTCTGAAAACCAAACCGGTTTCTTCGAAATAATCTAAAGTGATTCTGTCGCCATCATTCACCGTTCCTGCAAGAATCTCTCTGGATAATTTATTTAATACTTCCTGCTGGATCACTCTTTTCAAAGGTCTCGCTCCGAAGGAAGGATCATACCCTTTATTCATTAGATAATCTACTGCATCCTGCGTGGCTGTCATGATAATGTTTCGTTTACCAAGCATATCATTATAACCTCTCAGCTGATACTGAACAATTTTTCCGATCTCTTTTTTGTTTAAAGGCTGGAATAATACCACTTCATCAATTCTGTTGAGGAATTCCGGACGCAGCGTCTGTTTCAGAAGATCAAAAACTTCATCTTTTGTTTTGCTGACGATTTGATCCTGGTTTTCCTCGGTGATATTTTCAAAATTCTCCTGGATCAGGTGTGAACCTAAATTGGAAGTCATAATGATGATTGAATTTTTAAAATTCACCACCCGTCCTTTATTATCCGTCAGACGTCCGTCATCCAATACCTGAAGTAAAGTGTTGAAAACATCCGGATGCGCTTTTTCAATTTCATCCAGAAGAACTACAGAATAGGGTCTTCTTCTTACCGCTTCCGTCAGCTGTCCGCCTTCATCATAACCCACGTATCCCGGAGGAGCCCCTACAAGTCTGGAAACACTGTGTCTTTCCTGGTATTCACTCATATCGATTCGCGTCATATTATTCTCATCATCGAATAAATATTCTGCCAAAGCTTTAGCAAGCTCCGTTTTACCAACACCGGTTGTTCCTAAGAATAAGAAAGATCCGATCGGTTTCTTATCATCACTTAATCCGGCTCTGTTTCTTCTGATGGCATCTGCAACCGCTCCAATGGCTTCATCCTGTCCTACAACACGGTGGTGAAGTTCGCCTTCAAGGTTCAACAGTTTCTCTCTTTCGGACTGGATAAGCTTGGTAACAGGAATTCCTGTCCATTTCGCAATTACTTCAGAGATATTTTCAGAAGTTACTTCCTCTTTAATTAATTCATTCTGATGGTTCTGCATCTCCAGCTCGAGTTTCTGCAAAGCATCTTCTTTTTCCTTTATTTTTCCGTACTGAATTTCTGCAACTTTCGCATAGTCACCTGCTCTTGAGGCTTTTTCTGCTTCCAGTTTTAAAGATTCAATATCTTTTTTGATCTGTGTTAAATCCTCAGATTTTTGTTTTTCTTTCAGCCACTTGGCATTGATCTCATTCCTTTCCTCAGAAATTTTTGAGATATCTTCTTTCAGGTGATCAATTTTGGTCTGGTTACCTTCTCTTGAAATAGCGGCCAGCTCAATTTCCAGCTGCATCAGTTTTCTGTCCAGTACATCCAGTTCTTCCGGTTTGGAATTGATCTCCATTCTCAACTTCGCTGAAGCTTCGTCAATAAGGTCAATCGCTTTATCCGGTAAAAATCGGTCTGAAATATATCTCTGAGACATTTCTACTGCCGCAATGATCGCTTCATCTTTGATCCTTACTTTATGGTGAGCCTCATATTTATCTTTAATTCCACGAAGGATAGAAATCGCAGACTCTGTATCCGGTTCTTCCACCATCACTTTCTGGAAACGTCTTTCCAATGCTTTATCTTTTTCAAAATACTTTTGGTATTCATTTAAAGTCGTAGCACCGATCGCTCTTAATTCTCCTCTTGCCAAAGCCGGTTTCAGGATATTGGCTGCATCCATTGCACCTTCACCGCCTCCGGCTCCGACCAGCGTGTGAATCTCGTCGATGAAAAGAATAATCTGTCCTTCAGACTTTATCACTTCATTCACCACAGATTTCAAACGTTCTTCAAACTCACCTTTGTATTTAGCTCCGGCAATTAATGCACCCATATCCAGAGAGTAAAGCGTTTTGTCCATCAGGTTTTCAGGAATATCTCCCGAAATAATACGGTGGGCAATACCTTCAGCAATCGCCGTTTTACCTACACCCGGTTCCCCGATAAGGATCGGATTGTTTTTTGTTCTTCTCGAAAGGATCTGAAGCACTCTTCTGATTTCTTCATCACGCCCGATCACCGGGTCCAGTTTTCCTTCCGCTGCTAATTCGTTGAAGTTTTTAGCATATTTATTTAAAGACTGATACGTTTCTTCCGAACTCGCAGAAGTAGCTTTGCTTCCTTTTCTTAATTCTTTAATGGCACCTTCCAAAAGACTTTTGGTAACGCCCATGTCCTTAAGCATTTTAGATACTTCAGAACCGGTTTCCAGTAACGTAAGCCATAAATGCTCAATCGTTACATATTCGTCGCCCATTTTCTTGGCAATGTTAGGGGCATCCAGCAATACTTTGTTCGCTGACTGGGAGAGGTAAATATTTCCTCCCTCAACTTTTGGAAGCTTTTCAATATTCTCACGGTTGCGCTCTCTTACCAATGTAGCATCTGCTTCAGATTTTTTTAATAAGAAAGGCGATATATTTTCATCTACCTGAAAGATCCCTTCAAGTATATGTTGTGGTTCTATACTCTGATTGCCAAATTCCAGAGCAGTTTGCTGTGCCGCCTGGATGGCTTCCTGTGATTTTACAGTATATTGGTTTAAGTTCATATTTTTTATGTTTTTTGTAATAATTTGTTGTTGGTTGTGCTTTAAAAAGACATCAAGAAACTGAATTTTGAGGCCCGGTTTCTTAATGCCATCAGTTATTTAATCATTTAATCGATTACCTTACCGCAAAAACTGTTCAATTATTAAATTTACAAAAAATATGGACAAAATTTCCGGATTGTTTATTTTTAACGATAAATTAACTTGACAAAATTTCCGATTCCCTGATTTTTGCTTTGAAATAATGGAAAAACCGTCAGTTTCCTGAAAAACATAAATTGGAAAGAAGTGGAAACTTCAGCATTTAACGGCTAGTTTATATAAAATTAACCTGAAATTCCTCTCCTCCAAAGGGATGGTAAATCAAAGATTTGACGGGGTAGTTGAGCAAAACTCCCGCTTCAGTGTTTAAAATCATAGTGTTAAATTAATTTTTTTAACCTCAGAATAATTACTTTTGCATTTTACAGATGGAACTTAAAGAAAAACAAAGGAAAATTTTAGACGTAGCCGTAGAACTTTTCAAGGAAAAGGGTTATATGGGCAGCTCGGTAAGAGATCTGGCCACAAAGCTTAATATCAAAGCTGCGTCGCTGTATGCCCACATCCGTTCAAAGGAAGAAATTCTGGAATGGATCTGCTTTGGTATTGCTCAGGAATTTTTTGATGAACTTCAGGAAGTAAAAAACACGGACGTTGCTCCAAAAGAAAAACTCAATTTATTTTTAGACAAACATCTATCGGTTGTTCTCCAAAACCGCGATGTTACCCATATTTACTCCAATGAATGGAGACATCTTGAAGAAAGGCTTCCGGAATTCATAGCACTGAGAAAGAACTATCAGGATGAGGTGGAGCAGCTAATTTCTGAGATCTACAAAGCTGAGAATTGGGAACTGAAATCACCCACCTTTACAACAAGGTTTATTCTTCATACCCTTAATAATTCCTATTTCTGGTTCAAAAGAAATACGGAATCCACTTCTGAAATTACTGATGAAATAAGGGCTAAGCTTCTTTACGGGCTATTAGGCAATCAGAAACAATAATTTTTCTTACCATAAAAGACACAAAAGTTTAAATACTTCAGTTTAATTTTAAGCTGAATGTTTTAGTGTTGAAAAGCGCACAATTTTTTTATCCTTGGCAAGGTTTTAAACCTTGCCAAGGATATTAATGAAGGACGGGATCGTTGGTTTCTTTTAAGTATGAAGGATGAATAAAGGTATACTTACTGAAAAAATCTTAATGTTTAAAATTAAAAAATACTTTATTTATTAAACTTTTAGTATTGAAAAACCTTTACTGTTTACATGTAAAATCCGTAATTAATTAAATAGGCAGTTATTTAGAATCATTCAAAATATGACGAAAATCATAAAAATTTGGTCAGGATTGAAATTCTTTTTAAATTTACACCTAACAAATGTTAGTTAGTAGGATATGGATTTTGCAGTTGAATATTTAAAACTCGACCAGTTGAGACGGCTTCAGTCTGATCGGTTGACAGATTTGGTCGGCTATCTTGAGGAGAGATCAGAATTTTATAGAGGAAAATTTAATGAATCAGGAATATCTCCACAGGACATAAGGACCATTGAAGACATCACGAAACTTCCGATTACTTACAAACAGGATCTGAGGGATCATTACCCGTTCGGACTTTTTACCGTTCCAAAGAATGAGTTGCAGAGAATTCACTGTTCAAGTGGAACGACAGGAAAACCTACAGTAGTGGGATACACAAAAGAAGATGTGGATCTTTTCAGTGAAGTTGTGGCCAGATCACTATATGCAGCAGGAGCAAGACCAGGAATGCAGTTGCACAATGCCTATGGATACGGAATTTTTACCGGAGGATTAGGACTTCATTACGGAGCTGAAAAATTAGGAATGAGTGTTCTTCCTATTTCAGGAGGAATGACGGCCAGACAGGTTGATCTGATTTTAGATTTTAAACCTGAAGTGATCTGCTGTTCGCCTTCTTATGCATTAACGATTGCTGATGAATTTACGAAAAGAGGTGTTTCTGCAGACGAAATTAGTCTAAAATACGCTGTTTTAGGTTCAGAGCCATGGACGGAAATTATCAGAAGCCACATTGAAGAAAGACTGGGTCTTCATGCTACCAACATTTATGGATTAAGCGAGATCATCGGTCCCGGAGTATCTATGGAGGATTTTGAAGAAAAAGGAGGTTCTTACATTTGGGAAGACCACTTTTATCCTGAAATATTGGATCCTGTGACGAAACAGCCGGTTCCGTTTGGAGAAGAAGGCGTTTTGGTGATTACGACTTTAACGAAAAAAGCAATGCCGCTTTTACGTTACTGGACGAATGATATCACAAGTCTTTACTACGATGAGAATGCAAAAAGAACTATGGTGAAAATGAGACCCATCAAAGGAAGAGCAGATGATATGCTGATCGTAAGAGGGGTTAATGTCTATCCAAGCCAGATTGAAGAAGCATTTTCACATGTAAAAGGAGTGGTTCCGAACTATTATCTTACACCGGTTGAGAAAGAACAGATGTGTGTAGCACTGGATATCGACGTAGAAATTGATGATGAACTGGTGAAAGCTGAAAAAATAGATGCTGATACCGATGATTATTTTAATTTTGTCGGCAACTTTGGAAAAAACATAGAAAACGAAATAAAAAAGAGGGTAGGAATTACCACGAAAGTAAAAATTCATGCCCAGGACAGCCTGCCGAAGTGCGAAGGCGGAAAAATTAATAGAATACTTAAAAAATAATGAATTCATTTTATAAACTTAAAACGGTAAGGGTTCAGAAAGATACTCCTGATGCGGTGAACGTAGCAGTAGAAGTTCCTGAGGAGCTGAAGGATAAATTCAGATTCAAGCAGGGACAGTATCTTAATTTCCGTATGATGATCAACGGGAACGAAGAAAGACGTTCTTATTCTATCTGCAACGCCCCGAGCGAAAAAAGCAATACACTGGAAGTTCTGGTAAAGCTTTTGGAAGGCGGAAAGGTTTCAGGATATTTTAATGAGCATCTTCATATGGATGAGCTGCTGGATGTAATGCCTCCGATGGGTGGTTTCAATACTTCTTATCACCCTACCAATGTGAAAACCTATGTAGGTTTGGCGGCGGGAAGCGGGATCAGCCCGGTTTTATCGAATATTAAGGAAAGTCTTTACCAGGAGCCGAGCAGCTGCGCTTATCTTTTCTATAGCAACAGAAGCATGAATCATGTGATGAAAAGAGCTGAGATTGATAAATTGGTGGAACACTTCAACGGAAGACTGAAAGTTATTTATCTGGTAAGCCGTGAAAAACATGAAGATCCGGTATTCGAAGGAAGAATTTCTGCTGAAAAACTGGAACAGCTGTTTGAAAGATATGCAGATATTGATGTAAAAGAAGCGACTTATTTTATCTGTGGACCTGCAGAAATGATCAAAGGGATCGCAGATTATTTAAAGAAAGATAAAAAAGTACCTGCCATTCAGGTTTTATTTGAATATTTCACAGCTCCTGACGAAGAGAATTCTGAGGAGATGAGTGATGAATTTAAAGCCATTGCCAATTTGGAAAGTATGGTAACGGTGATCATTGATGATGATGAATATTCTTTCCACCTGAATTCTAAAAAAGAGAGTATCTTAGATAAAGCATTAAAAGACAATCTTCCGGTACCTTTCGCATGTAAAGGAGGAGTTTGCTGTACGTGTAAAGCGCAGGTTTTGGAAGGAGAAGTTTTCATGGAGAAAAATTTCGCGCTTACCGAAGATGAAGTAGCCAGAGGCTATGTTCTGACGTGTCAATGTCACCCGACAACGAATGTGGTGATGCTTAATTATGATGTGTAAAAATTAATGTAACAATCTAATAATTACCAGTGTAACAATCATTGGTACATTGTTAAACTGATACATTGCTAAATTGAAAATTATGGATTTAGAAAAATTTGTTCAATACGTTCATGACGAGAATAAAGTAGAGCCAAAAGATGTAATGCCCGATGATTACAGAAAACTATTGGTTCGTCAGATTTCACAGCACGCGCATTCTGAGATTGTCGGAATGTTGCCGGAAGCCAACTGGATTTCAAGAGCGCCTTCACTGAGAAGAAAAATGGCTCTTTTAGCTAAAGTTCAGGATGAAGCAGGACACGGATTATACCTGTATTCTGCAACCGAAACTTTAGGAAACGGAACCATCAGAGCAGACAGAGATGCCACTTACGAAGATATGTTGGAAGGGAAAGCGAAATACTCAAGTATTTTCAACTATCCTACGCTGAGCTGGGCAGATATCGGCGCTATTGGCTGGTTGGTAGATGGTGCAGCCATTATGAATCAGGTGATGCTGATGGGGAATTCTTATGGTCCTTATTCAAGAGCGATGGTGAAAATCTGTAAAGAAGAATCTTTCCACCAAAGACAGGGCTACGAAATTCTGATGGCGCTTTGCCGTGGAACGAAACAGCAGAAAGAAATGGCTCAGGCTTCGTTAAATCGTTTCTGGTGGCCGGCTTTAATGATGTTTGGCCCGAATGATGACAGCTCTCCAAACTCTAAAATCTCGATGAATTACAGAGTGAAAAGAGAAAGTAACGACAGTCTTCGTCAGAGATTCATCGACGTGACCGTTTCTCAGGCAGAATTTTTGGGATTAACCATGCCGGATAAAGATCTGAAATGGAATGAGGAAAGACAGCATTATGATTTCGGTGAACTTCCTTGGGATGAATTCATGGAAATCTTAAAAGGAAACGGACCTTGTAATAAGAAAAGATTACAAACCAAGGTAAAAGCGCAGCAGGAAAACCTTTGGGTAAAAGAAGCGGCAATAGCTTTTGCAGAGAAACAACAAAAAGAAGTAATATAATAATGTAACAATATACCAATGTAAAATTGTAACAATCAATTGGTCACTCTGAGCAAAGCGAAGAATCTCTGATTGGTAAACCGTTACACTGATACATTGTTAAATTTAGAATTTGACTATGGCAAATTTAGATATGTGGGAAGTGTTTATTCAGACTAAACCGGGACTATCTCACAAACACGCAGGAATAGTACAGGCGCCAACAGCAGAAATGGCTTTGCAGAACGCAAGAGACGTTTACACAAGAAGAAAAGAAGGAACTTCTGTTTGGGTAGTGCCAAGTAAATATATCGTGACTTCAGAAGGAGTAGACAAGGAAGCTTTCTTTGATCCGGCAGACGACAAATTATACCGTCACCCGACGTTCTATGATATTCCTAATGATGTAAAAAACATGTAATTAATAAAGACTTTAAGATGTGAGATATCAGATGCCAGACATTGGCTCTATCTGAAATCTAGTATCTGAAATCTGAAATCTATTAAACAATGAATCCATTATATAATTATTTATTAAAGTTTGCTGATGACAGCTTCATCATGGGACAAAGGCTGTCTGCATGGTGCGGTGAAGGTCCTTATTTAGAGGAAGATATTGCATTGACAAACATTGCATTGGACGAACTTGGCCAGGCCAACAACTTCTATGTGTATGCATCAAGAGTTGCGGATAACGGTAAAAGTGAAGACGATTTAGCCTTCTTAAGATACGAGCACGAATATGTCAACGCACATTGGGTAGAACTTCCAAATGAAGATTATGCGCAGACCATTCTTAAAGTATATGTATTCTCTGTATATCAGAAGTTGATGTATGAGGCATTGTCAAATTCTGCGGACGAAGAACTTTCCGCATTGGCTCAGAAGTCTTTAAAAGAGGTAAGGTATCATTATACGCACGCTTCTTCCTGGATGAAGATTTTTGCTCAGGGAACAGAAGAAAGCCGTGAACGTTTAGTGAAATCTCTTGATAATATCTGGGAATATTCAAAAGGTTTATTCGCAAAAGTGGAAGGAGAAGATGATTTAATTGCTTTAAATATCGCTCCGAGTGTTGACGCTCTTTATGAAGATTTTCTTTCGATCACACAAAAAGATTTTGCAGAATATGGATTGGAATATCCGTCAAATCCTTTTATGCAGCCAAAATCAAGAACAGGATACCATACAGAATACTTCGGATTTATCCTTTGCGAACTTCAGTATATGCAGAGAGCTTACCCGGGCTGTACGTGGTAGGAATTGTTATATTGATACACTGCTAAATTGTTAGATTAAAATTTTGAATAATTTATTAAACATACTATCCCAGGTTCCCGATCCCGAAATTCCGGTGATCAATGTTGTGGAATTAGGTATTGTAAGAGAGGCAAAAGTTACCGGTGAAAATACCTGTGAAGTAACCATTACGCCTACTTATTCTGCCTGTCCCGCCATGTTCACCATTGAGGAAGATATAACGAAGATCATGAAGGAAAACGGCTGGGATGCGAAAGTGGTAACCAAAATGTTTCCGATATGGACAACGGACTGGTTAACGGATGAAGCGAGAGAAAAACTTCGTATTTACGGAATCACACCTCCTGAAAAAGGAGCAGACGAACATCACATCGGGAAACCGAAAAAATGTCCGCGTTGCGGTTCTATGAACTCAAAACAGATCAGCAGATTCGGATCTACCTTGTGTAAAGCCTCTTATCAATGCTTAGACTGTCTGGAGCCGTTTGATTATTTTAAATGTCATTAATAGTAAGAAATTATTTTCAAAATAAATGACTTGATGATGTAGATAAAAAATGATACGACGAGTTTTGTCGTTAGCAGCCCTTAGTTTTGCTTCAGTATCATTTATTAATGATCTTATTTACAATAATCAACACAAAACATTTATTATGACAAATTGCAACAGCCAGAAATTTCCATCAACGTGCCAGGAATCTACTATTATTAAAACATTTCACAATACCGGAGAAGTTATCCGTTATCAGGAAATAGACCCTATTAGTGCCAGTTTACTAGATGGTGTTGTTCTGAGACAAGAAAACGGGAAATATTATAAAGCCATTTATACAGAGAATACCATTAATGTAGAATGGTACAGATGTACTTATCCCACTGATTTAACAAATGGAACCGGAGATAAAGTCATGCTAACTAAAGCGATTAATACCGCGGGATATTTGGGAGCAACTTTAAGATTTGATGCGAAAGAATATATTCTTAATGAACAATTAAGTTTTGTAAATATTTCCTGTTTTAAACTTTTGGGAGATAAGCAACATACAGTAATTAAATCAAATAGTAATCAGCGATTTAATTCTTATTTCTTACATTTTTCAAATTGTAACAATTTCATTATTGAAGGAATTAGTTTTGATTTAAATAAAAGAAACCTGCAAGTTTACACTGCCCATGACTGGGATAGTGCTGCAACTGAAATATTAAGAGATTTCAATGGAGGAATATATGTCATCAATTCACTTGAATCTACAAATATAGAAATTAGTGATTGTAGCTTCTTTGACTTATACACAAGAGCAGTACAATTTTATAATTGTGAAGGAACTATAAAAGTATCTAATAATTATTTTGAGAGTGGAGTGCAATCACAAATGTTCAGAATGGAGCATTTAGGACTTACGCAATCACATAATGCCAATTTTATTGTGGAGAACAATACTTTTAAAAATGCAAAAAATTTAAACCCTTCCACAGCTCCTTGTGGGATATTTGCATTTGATTGCGGATACTATGGATCAGTTTTGATTACAAACAACAATTTTGAATATTGTGGAAGGAATAATACCGGACACCACAGATTGTATGCAATAGATTTTTATGATAATGTGAATAACTTTATTATCAGTAACAACATGTTTAGGAATACAACCTGGGGAGCTATCAGATTTGATGGAACTAAGAAGAATGCCATTATTTCGGATAATTATATTCATCAACTGATTGCCGACGACAGTGGAGTTATTAACTCTTCTTCCAGATTAACAGATGGTCTCGCCAAGGAGTTTAAAAATATTTCAATTAACAATAATATTATCGAAACCTCTGATAGCGCCACTTATGGAATATTACTTCAGTCTCAGGTGGATGAGATAGAAGCAGACAATATTAATATACAAAATAATAATTTTAACAACGTTAGAACAGCAGTTACTATTGGAGGTAATATTAATAATATCAATATATCCAATAATTGTGGATCTAATCTACACTCCGTTGCAATTGACTATTTAGCCTATTCAACTACAATTACAACTATAACTGATGCTAATGGAGATGTAATAACAACAGAGACAAAAAGGCTTACTTCTGCTTTAGGAAATGCGTTAATTAGTAATAATAATTTTAAAGCGAGCGCTCAAGGGAATGCATTTGTAGGTATTTCTATTAGAAGTTATACACCACAATCTGTAGAAGAATTTAAAATAGTCAATGATCTAACTAAGAGATTTGTAATTTCAAATAATTTAATATACGGAAACGGAAATAATTATGGAATAGTTACTGATATAACCACTCCTTCTATTCCCTTTGGAAGATCTTTGGATGGAAAGGTCACAATATCTGGTAATGAAATAAATAACGTTAGAAGTGGACTTTATTTAAGATGTGAAAATAGTATTGTTAGGGATAATATATTATTCAACTGCAGTGTTCTTCCTATTGAAGAAGATTTTGTTACAAACATTAAATTCCAGAATTATTATAATAATAGCCCCATATAAGGAAAGGGATAAAAAGAAGCTTTTTCATTTTTAAATTATGCAAAACAATATTTTAAACATACCATCCCAGTTTCCCGATCCCGAAATTCCGGTGATCAATGTAGTGAAATTGGATATTTAATGTAAACATAAATCAATGTACCAGTTTAACAAATAGCAAAATAATTGCTACACTGTTAAACTGATACATTTTTAGATTTATTTGCAGCATTGTTAATCTGTTAGATTGTTACATGATAGAGATTGCCACATTATTTTATATTGTTAAATTAGAGCAGTGTAATTTTTTAATTCTTTAATCATTTAATTTTAAATTTAAAACCATGTATACACAACTTGATATTGAAACGCATTTTGACGGAAAACTGAAAATTGCTTACCTCAATCAGCCGGAAACAATGAACGCGCTTACCAAGCCATCTTTATCAGATCTGAAAGATTTTGTTAAAGAATGTAGTGAAGACCCTACCGTAAGATGTGTGGCGATTTCGGGAAGAGGAAGAGCTTTCTGTTCCGGTCAAAATCTGGATGATGCTTTCGTACAGGGTAACGAACACCATGATAACGATATCATCAGAAAAATTGTAGTGGATTACTATAATCCTCTGGTAACAGAAATCACGCGTTGTAAAAAACCTGTTGTGGCATTAGTAAACGGTCCTGCAGTAGGTGCAGGTGCAATGTTGGCATTGATCTGTGACTTTGTTTTGGCAGTAGATAAATCTTATTTTGCTCAGGCATTTTCAAATATCGGATTGATTCCTGATACGGGTGGAACTTATTTCCTTCCAAAATTATTGGGAAGACAGTTAGCCAACTATTTAGCATTTACTGGCAAAAGACTGTCAGCGGAAGAATCTAAATCTTACGGTTTAGTGGCTGAAGTATTCACTGAAGAAGAGTTTGCTCAGAAATCTATGGAGATTCTTGAGAAAATGTCAAATATGCCGACCGCTGCTATTAAATTGACTAAAAAAGCCTTTGCCCAGTCTTATACCAACACATTAAAAGAACAATTGGAGCTGGAAGGCGATCTGCAACAGGAAGCTGCAGAAACAGAAGACTTCATCGAAGGTGTCAATGCCTTTTTACAGAAAAGAAAACCTGATTATAAAGGAAAATAAATTATAGAAGCTAGAGATTAGAAGTTAGATATTAGTAAGTATGCGATCTAACTTCTAACTTCTGGTTTCTAATATCTATAAAAAATGAAAAATATCGGAATTATTGGGGCAGGAACCATGGGCGTAGGAATTGCTCAGGTGGCTGCAACAGCGGGATGCAAAGTCGTTTTATTCGATGCAAATGCTCCGCAGATTGATAAAGCATTATCAGGCTTAGAGAAAACACTTCAGAAATTAGTGGATAAAGCTAAAATTTCTCAGGAAAAAGCCACAGAAATCAGAACAAATATCGTTAAAGGTGAAGCTTTACAGGATTTGAAAGACTCAGATCTTGTCATAGAAGCCATCATCGAAAACAAAGACATAAAAACCAAAGTTTTTACAGAACTTGAAACCTATGTTTCCGACGACTGTATCATTGGTTCCAATACGTCATCCATTTCTATCACCTCTCTTGGTGCAGAATTAAAGAAGCCCGAGCGTTTCATCGGAATTCACTTTTTCAATCCGGCACCACTGATGCCTTTGGTTGAGGTGATTCCTTCTTTATTAACAGAAAAATCATTACCGGAAAAAATTTATAACCTCATGAAAGGATGGGGGAAAATTCCTGTGATTGCTAAAGATATTCCCGGATTTATTGTCAACAGAATTGCCCGCCCTTACTACGGCGAGGGATTAAGGATTGTTGAAGAAAATATTGCAACTCCTGAACAGGTAGACGAAGCGATGAGAACACTGGGGAACTTTAAAATGGGACCTTTTGAACTGATGGATTTAATCGGTGTGGATGTGAATTTTGCAGTAACCATAACCGTTTACAAAGACTATTTCTACGATCCGAAATACAAACCTTCTCTGCTTCAGCAAAGAATGGCTGAGGCCAAGCTTCACGGCAGAAAAACAGGAAAAGGTTTCTATGATTACGCAGAAGGCGCAGAAAAACAGGTCGCTCAAAAAGATGATGCATTATATCAGCAGATCTTCTTAAGGATCATTTCAATGTTGATCAATGAAGCAGTAGAAGCCAAAAGATTAGGAATTGCCAACGATGAAGACATCGAATTGGCCATGCAGAAAGGAGTCAACTATCCAAAAGGATTACTGGCATGGGGAAAAGAAATCGGGTATTCAAAAATCTCCGGAACGCTAGAGAACCTTTACGGAGAATATCAGGAAGAAAGATACAGACAGAGCCCTTTGCTTCGCAAAATGTAAGAATATAAAAATGTAAGAGTGTAACAATATAAAAAAATATACCTGTTATCAATATCTAAATAATGAGTCCCAAAGGGACGATTTACCATAGAATCGGATGAAACACGATTTATATAAAAACAGGGTTACATTGATAAATTAAAAATTATGACGCCGAGAGAAGTTGCAGATTATATGTTCGGTCAGGATTATTTTTCCCAGTGGATGAATATCAAAATGATCGAAGTCAAAGAAAACTATTGTTTAATAGAAATGCCCATCAAGAAGGAGATGATTAATGGGCTGAAAACGGTTCACGGAGGCGTTACGTTTGCTTTTGCAGATTCTGCATTGGCATTTTCGTCCAACAATTCCGGCGATGCAGCCGTTGCGCTGAACTGTATCATCAATTTTACCAAAGCCGGTAAAGAAGGGGATGTTTTCAGAGCAGAAAGTATTCTGGTGAATGATACCAGAAAAACAGCCGTTTACGACATAAAGATCACCAATCAAAACAGTGAACTGATCGCAAAATTCGTCGGAACCGTCTATAAAATCGGAAAAAAAGTAACAGAACTATAAAAAGATAAAAGACATCAGATGCCAGATATTAGATTAAAAAATGTCTGACGTCTGAAATCTGAAATCTAAAAATCTAATAAAAAATGAACAACGTATACATCATAGACTACGTCAGAACACCCATTTCAAAACTGCAGGGAGGATTATCAGAAGTAAGAGCGGATGATTTGGCGGCAGTGGTTATTAAAGAAGTTATGGCCAGAAATCCTGAAGTTCCTGCTGAGGAAATTGAGGATGTTATTTTCGGATGTGCTAATCAGGCGGGAGAAGATAACCGTAACGTAGCGAGAATGGCTCTTTTATTGGCCGGGCTGCCTTACAAAATCGGTGGAGAAACGGTAAACAGGCTTTGCGCTTCAGGAATGTCAGCGGTGGCTAATGCTTTCCGTTCCATTGCTTCCGGAGAAGGTGAAATTTATATTGCTGGTGGAGTAGAACAGATGACGCGTTCTCCTTACGTAATGTCTAAGCCGGGTGCTGCTTTCGGAAGAGACAGTCAGATGTTTGATACCACTTTCGGATGGCGTTTTGTTAACCCGAAAATGAAAGAGATGTACGGAGTTGATGGAATGGGAGAAACCGCTGAAAACTTAGCCGATATGCATAATATCAGCAGAGAAGATCAGGATAAATTTGCCCTTTGGTCTCAGCAAAAAGCGACAAAAGCCCAACAAAGCGGAAGACTGGCGGAAGAAATTGTAAAAGTTGAAATTCCTCAGAAAAAAGGAGAGCCTAAAGTTTTTGATCAGGATGAATTCATCAAACCTACATCTTCTATGGAAGGTTTGGGAAAACTTCGTCCGGCTTTCAGAAAAGAAGGAACCGTAACGGCAGGAAATGCTTCAGGAATGAATGATGGAGCAGCAGCGCTTATTTTAGCAAGTGAAGAAGCGGTAAAAAAATATGGTTTAAAACCGAAAGCTAAGATCTTAGGATCTGCCGTAGCTGGTGTGGAACCAAGAATTATGGGAATCGGACCGGTAGAAGCGACCCAGAAATTATTAAAAAGATTAAACCTTTCTCTGGAAGACATGGACATCATTGAACTGAACGAAGCATTTGCAGCACAGGCATTAGCCGTGACCAGAAGCTTAGGTTTGAAAGATGATGACTCAAGAGTAAATCCAAACGGAGGAGCTATTGCCATCGGCCACCCGCTGGGAGTGTCAGGAGCAAGAATCATTGGATCTGCTGCTATTGAACTGGAGAAACAAGATAAGAAATATGCATTGTGTACCCTTTGTATCGGTGTCGGACAGGGATATGCAATGGTCATTGAAAAAGTATAATTTTTTCAATAATGTAACAATATAAAAATGTATCAATATAACAATTCCTCCTATGCTGAGGTTGCCAAAGCATTTCAATTGGTAAACTGTTAGATTGATACATTGTTAAATTAAATTTTTAAATGTAACAGTCTAATAATGTATCAGTGTAACATTATCAATGTAACTTAAGAGTTTTTAGATTGGTAAACTGTTAGATTGATACATTGTTAAATTAAATTTTTAACAAAAATTTTATGAACATCTACTCATACCACGGTATCCGTCCCATCATCAAGCCCTCTGCTTATATTCATCCGCAGGCGGTGATCATCGGGAATGTGGAAATCGGTGAAGAAGTATATATAGGACCCAATGCTGTGATCCGAGGCGATTGGGGAAAAATTATCATTAAAGACGGAGCCAATGTCCAGGAAAACTGCACCCTGCATGTGTTCCCGAATATTGAAACCATCCTTGAAGAATCAGCCCATATCGGACATGGAGCGATCATCCATTCCGGACATATCGGTAAAAACTGCCTGGTAGGAATGAATTCCGTCGTGATGGATAAAGCTGTTATCGGTGATGAATGCATCATCGGAGCATTGGCTTTTGTTCCTGCTAATTTCACCTGCGGACCAAGAAAACTGATTGTGGGTAGCCCTGCGAAAATTATCCGTGACGTTTCCGATGAAATGATCCACTGGAAAACAGAAGGAACCAAGCTATACCAACAACTGGCAAGAGAAGGAAAAGAAGCTATCCTTCCATGTGAACCGTTCTCAGAATATGTAGAACAGACCGCTACCAAAACTGTAGATTACAGCATCTGGGCGGATTTAAAATAAACTTTTAAACCTTATTCAAAACGTATAAGGTTTTATGATACAATGAAAAAGAATATGATCAAAAAGATGCTCATTGCCTGTAGTATGCTGTTTGCTTTTCAATTCATGGTTTTAGCCCAGAATGAAAAAGTAAAACCGTTGACTATTGGAGAGGTCAGAACATTTAAATCTAAGATCTTAAATGAAGACAGAACTTTAAATATTTATCTGCCGCAAGGTTTTGATAAAACAAAATCATACCCGGTGATCTATCTGCTGGATGGCTCAATAAATGAAGATTTTATCCATGTTTCGGGATTAGTACAGTTCTTTAATCAAATGTATGCAATGCCTGAAACCATCGTAGTAGGAATTGCCAATATCGACAGAAAAAGAGATTTTACCTTTCATACCGATCTGAAAGATTTACAGCAGGATTATCCTACGACAGGACATTCAGATAAGTTTATTGAGTTTCTTGATAAAGAATTACTCCCTTACATAGGAAACCAGTATAAAACAACAGAGAAATATGTATTCGGTCAATCTCTTGGCGGACTTCTGGCAACAGAAATTTTGTTGAAAAAACCGGAAATGTTCAATAACTACTTTATCATCAGTCCAAGTTTGTGGTGGGATGATCAGAGTTTATTGAAACAGGCTCCGCAATGGCTTTCCAAAAGCCAGGATACTAAGAAATTTATATACGTTTCTGTAGGAAAAGACGAACATCCTGTGATGGTAAAAGACGCAGCATCTCTTTATGACGTACTGAAACAGGCCGGTAAAAAGAACTGGACTGTAGAATATAAAATGATGGAAACAGACAATCATGCGACCATTCTTCACCGAAGTTTGTACGAAGGTTTGGTGAAACTTTTTCCATATAAGGAACCTAAAAAATAAACCATCAAAATACGAATCATGAGATATTTATTTTTCGCCATTTTCTTTTCAGTGTTAATCAATGCTCAGAAAAAGCAGGATAAGAAAATTAATGTAAAGCTAAAAAATGAATTGGCCACGATTCAAAAAGATGATCAAATCTATCGTGAATTGATGGAGTCTGACGTTTCCCGGGAGCAAAAGGAAAAGGTCATGAAAGAAAAAAATCTTACTAAAGAAGACATTACGGATAGATTATGGTCACTGATGGATGAGCAGGATAAAGTCAATCTCGAAAAAGTTGAAAAAATCATTGCAGAATATGGATATCCTGGAAAATCTTTGGTAGGAGAGCCGGAAAATGAAACCACATGGTTTGTTATTCAGCACTCTCCAAAAATTAATCAATATATGCCCCTTATTAAAGCGGCAGCTGATCATAAAGAAATTCCGTTCAGATTGTATGCCACGATGCTGGACAGACAATTGATGAATGATGGAAAAGAACAGATCTACGGAACTCAGGGGTTTTCTTCTCACGATGGAGAGAAAGAAAGTGATCCTATTATCTGGCCGATTAAAGATGTTAAAAATGTAAATAAACTTAGAAAGGAAGCCGGTTTTTATGATACGGTGGAAAGCTATGCCAAGCGCCTCTACGGGAAGAATTTTGTTTTTAAAAATTATACTTTGGATGAAGTATTAAAGTTCGGAGATAGCCAGAAAGCGGAAGAAAAACCACTCAATCTTGAGCTTAAGAAAGAGCTTGCTCAGATTTATAAAGACGATCAGATCTACCGTGAGCTGACACAGCCCAATATTACGCCCGAAAGAAAGGCCGAGATCATAAAAGAGAAAAACCTCTCTACAGAAGACGTGAGTACGGGGTTGATCAAATTGATGGACGATCAGGATCAGAAGAATCTGGTTAAAGTTGAAAAGATCATTGAAAAATATGGCTATCCCGGAAAATCTATGGTGGGGGAACCTGAGAATTATGCCGTATGGTATGTCATCCAGCATTCCCCAAAAATCGAAAAATATTTTCCTCTGATCAAAAAAGCAGCCGATGAAAAAGAACTGCCGTTCAGATTGTATGCTATGATGATGGACAGAAAGCTCATGTACGAAAATAAAGAGCAGATCTATGGAACACAGATCCGTTCAATTTTTTCAACAAAAAACGGAAAAACGGAAACCCTGTCATTTGTGTGGCCGATAAAAGACCCGGAGGCTGTCAACGAACTGAGAAAGAATTCCGGATTTGGAAGGACCATCGAAGATTATGCTAAAGATGCAGGAGGGTTCGAATACAAAAAATATACATTGAAAGAAGCTTTGGACCTTCTTCCGAAAAAGAAATAAATGATAGAACGTCTGAAAAAATATTGGGTTTTCCTCTTGATTGCCCTTATCGGAATCAATTATGCGGGATTCTATTTATTGTGGGAATCAATGGGTATTTCCGACGCGTTAGAGCATGTAGAATCAGAACATGTGATCAGAACATTGAAACAGAAGGATTTTGTATATACCCTGTTTGTGGATGCAGTCCTGATCCTGGATTTTTCCCTTATTCTGCTGTTGCTGTTTATGGGAGGAAGGAAAATAGTACAACTCATTATTAAAAAATAAAAGTCAGGTAAAAAGTTAAAAATAATATGGAAAAACTGAAAAATTACATCTACGGAGAATGGGTAGAAGGTACCGGAAACGGACTTCCTTTATACAATGCCGTTACAGGCGAGCAGGTTGCTGTTTCAGATACAGAAGGGCTTAATTTTGAGCAGGCTCTTGACTACGGAAGAACAGTAGGCTACAAAAACCTTTCTTCCATGACGTTTTATGACAGAGGAGAGATGCTGAAAAAAGTGGCTCTTTATCTTTTGGAAAGAAAGAAAAAATATTACGAATTATCATATAAAACCGGAGCTACCCACGCAGATTCATGGGTAGATATAGAAGGAGGTTTCGGTACTTTCTTTACCTATTCCGGATTGGCCAAAAGAATGCTTCCCAACACTCCGTTCTGGGTGGATGGCGAAACTCAGAAAATCTCTGCGAATGGAACTTTTCTGGGAACTCATATTCTGACGCCAAGTGAAGGGGTTTCTATACAGATCAATGCCTATAACTTCCCGGTTTGGGGAATGTTGGAAAAATTGTCAACATCGCTGTTAGCAGGTGTTCCTTCCATTGTAAAGCCGTCTCCTTACGGTTCTTACCTGACGAACGCCGTTTTCCAGGACATGATTGAAAGTGGTGTCCTTCCGGAAGGTGCCCTTCAATTGGTTTGCGGTGAGCCGGGAAATATTCTGGATTATGTTCAGGATGGTGATTCTGTACTGTTCACCGGTTCTGCCAATACAGGAAGAAAACTGAAATCAATGCCTTCTATCGCTGGAAATGCAGTACGTTTTAATATGGAAGCAGACTCTCTGAACTGCTCAATTTTAGGTCTGGATGCAAAACCTGGAACTCCGGAATTTGATCTCTTCATCAAAGAAGTACGTACTGAAATGACGACAAAAGCAGGTCAGAAATGTACGGCAATCAGAAGGATTATTGTTCCTGAGCACCTGATCGGAGATGTTCAGAATGCTTTGTCTAAAGCTTTAGACCAAACCAAAATAGGAAACCCGTTGAGCAGAGAAACCAGAATGGGATCACTGGTAGGAAAACAGCAGTACGATGAGGTCGTTAGAAAAGTAAATATTTTAAAGTCAGAAACAGAATTAGTTTACGATGGAAAACATGAACTTGTAGATGCAGACTATGATAACGGTGCATTCATGAGCCCGAAACTGTTCTTAAACGATAAACCTTTCGAGAAAAATATCTCTCATGATGTAGAAGCTTTCGGACCGGTTTCCACGTTAATGCCTTACAGAGATGCTGAAGAAGCGGCGGCTCTTGCTAAAAGAGGAAAAGGAAGTTTGGTAGGATCTATTATTTCCCACGACGAAACCTTTATCGCAGAAACTTCATGGAAAATGGCTTCCCAGCACGGTAGAATTTTTGTTCTGAACAGAGACAATGCCAAAGAAAGTACAGGTCACGGTTCTCCGCTGCCTACTTTAATGCATGGTGGTCCTGGTAGAGCTGGTGGAGGCGAGGAAATGGGCGGACTGAACGGTCTTCATTTCTTCCTTCAGAAAACAGCGATTCAGGGTTCTCCGGATGTATTGAAAGCGATTACAAAAGTATATCAGCAGGGTGCCGAGAAAAAATTCTCAGATAAGCATCCGTTCCAGAAATATTTTGAAGAAGTTGAAGTAGGAGATTCATTGGAAACCGCAGGAAGAACGGTTACTGATGCAGATATCGTTAATTTCTCCAACGTTTCCTGGGATCATTTCTACGCACACACAGATGCTACAAGTTTAAGCGGAACTATTTTCGATAAAACAGTAGCTCACGGGTATTTCATCCTTTCTGCAGCGGCAGGACTGTTTGTATCAGGAAAAAAAGGACCTGTTATCGCTAACTACGGTTTGGAAAACTGTTCATTCTTTAAACCTGTTTATGCAGGAGATACGATCACGGTTTATTTAACGGCAAAAGAAAAAATAAACAGAGGCGTAAAAGGAAGAAACATTCCTTCCGGCGTTGTAAAATGGTTGGTAGAAGTAGTTAACCAAAGAGATGAAATCGTTTGTGTAGCGACGATCTTAACATTGGTGGCAAAGCATTCTCCTTTTATCGATTTGAAAGTGAAAAATGTTCAGAAAATATTGGGAGGTTTAACAGAAACGACGCCATTGAATTGGGGTAAAATGTCTCCTCAGCAAATGATCGAACACCTGGAACATGGCGTTCTGGTAAGCTTAGGTGAGCCGGAAGCCGACAAATGTTTTACCCCGGAAGAGCAATTGGAAAAATGGCAGGATTCACTTTATAATCACAGAAAAATGCCGAAAGATTTCCCTGCTCCATTCCTGGCTGAAGATGAAACTTTATTGGAATTAAAGCATAAAAATCTGGATGCTGCGAAACAGTCATTTCTGGATAATTTACAGAGATTTACAGTCTATTACAGAGAAAATCCACAGGCTGAACATATGAACTATGTATTCGGTAAACTGAATAAAGAGATGTGGGAGCTGATGCATAAGAAGCATTTTACCCACCACTTTGAACAGTTTGGATTGATTTAATTCAAAATAAATATAAATTTATGATCCCTTTTGGTTTTTACTGAAAGGGATTTTTTTAATTATCCTTGTCAGGGTTTAATAAGTAAGCCATTGGAAAATAAAAGTTTATATTAAAATGAGTAACTTTAATAGGCGAAATCCGAAAAGCATATAGAGTAGGAAGAAAAAATTAAAAACTAATGACTATGGAAAATTTAAAAAAACTTTCAAGAAGTGAATTGAGATCTGTTAAAGGTGCCGGTCCAAACTGGGCTTGTTTCCCTAATTTCTGCCCTCCGGGAAGTTGTTGCCGCCCTGGAAGATGGCCAGATATTGCAAGAGCATGTTATATATGTGCTGATTCTTAAAATAAAATATAAATTGATAGTCCCTTTTGGTTTTACTGAAAGGGATTTTTTAATTACCGTTGACAAGGATATCTGCTGCCTGAAAAATCTTAGTTTAGTAAAGGTTTTTGTTAAAAATGATAATTACTTTTACAGGACAATCAAAATCTCATTTATTTAAGACAAAATATGGACCTACAATTTTTCAAAGACTTTGACTTTACGGACTTCTGGAATGAAAGCAGTTATTCTGTAAGAGATTATATTGAGCCGTTTCCGGATGACGAACTTATTGCTTCTGTAGAAGAAGAGCTTGGCTACAAACTTCCCGCGTCTTATATTGAACTGATGAAACTGCAGAACGGCGGATTGGTTGAGAAATCCTGCTTTCCTACAACAGAAGAGAATTCATGGGCGGATGATCATATTGCGATTACCGGAATTATGGGTATTGGAAGAGAGAAAACCTATTCTATCTGTGGAGAACTCGGAAGCCAGTTTATGATTGAGGAATGGGGATATCCTGCAATCGGTATTTACATCTGCGATTGTCCTTCGGCGGGGCATGATATGGTTTTGCTGGACTATTCCAATTGCGGCAAAGATGGAGAACCGGAAGTGGTTCACATTGATCAGGAAAATGATTATAAAAAGATATTTCTGGCCAAAGACTTTGAAACTTTCATAAAGGGTCTGAAAGATGAAGATGAATTTGACGGTGAATAATTAAAACGATATTTTTAAACTTTAATTCAAATCGTAAAAAATAAAAACAATGAACGAAAGCTGGATGCAAAAATGGGAAGAGGTAAAAGATAGACTTATCTGTCCTGTAGATTTGGAAACCTATTTTACTTCAGATGAAATTATGAGGGAGAAAATGGAAGTAATGGAGATCGGGAATGTTTCGCTGCCGTCAGGAAAAGTGATTGTAAGAGATCCTTTGGTTTACTTAAATGCAAAGGAGAAACCTTATTTTGTTGAAGTACCAAAAGGTAATTTCCCTGTTAAAATCGCTGTGGCCAAATTCGAGGATTGGGGAGACCGGTATGCTGCTGTGAAAGTAGAATTTACAAAAGAAGAGGCTGTTGTATACAGAGAGGCATTAATAGGAGAAGAGGAACTTGGAGATTCTGAGGAAGAAGATTATTTCGGCTTTGTAGTAGATGCAGGGTTGGCGTGTATTACCGATAGACAGGTAGTTCCTTATGTGGAGAAGTTTATTTCAGAACTTGATGTGGAAAACATTTACGATGACTATTTTGCAGAACTCTTTGCTAAAAGCTATAAAGAAAATCCTGATAATCAAAGAGATTTGGGAGACTGGATCAATTGGAAAGTGCCGGATACAGAATATCAGATTCCAATATTTGCAAGCGGTTTAGGAGATGGAGTATATCCTGTTTACTTTGGGTATGATGCAAAGGACGAAATTTGCAGCCTTTATATTCACTTTATTGATATCGAAATGGAATTATCTGATGAAGAAAACGAAGAGGATGAATAATTTCTATAAAACATACATTTATTAATGAAAATCAAGATCTGTTATTATCTTGCTTCTGTCTTGTTGCTTGTTTGCTGTATTTCTAAAAAGAAAAGCATTTCAAAAGCGGAATACGAACCACTTGCGGGAATTTCGTATGGAATGGAAGAAGAAGAGAAAAAATATTGGGATTCTTTGTGCAATGCAGAGAGAAACCAGGCAGTTAAAGACATTAAAAACAACCATATTTTTTACACGCATGTTTTCGGCATGGTGGAAATGTACAGAAGCAATTCTGAAATGGATTCTCTTTTAGCTTTATATTCTATTAAAACGAGGAAGAGCTTATATTACTGTATGGTACCATCCTCAAAACAGAATTGTTACGGCGTAAAAATGCGGGAGGAGATCGTTAGAAGACATGGGGAAAACTTCATCGATTCTTTGAGGAAAGTAGCCGAAATCTCTTATGTGAATAAAAGAAAGAACGAGGTTTTCAGTTTTGAGGAATGCGATATGAACTCCCGTTATGCAAAATCAAATGATTATAGCGATGCCCTGGAAAGGGTAGAAAAGGATTTCTGGAATGATACTGAATATCCTGATGAATTTGTTTTCAGAAAGGAGAAAGATTTATATTCGTCCATGGAAGCAAACTTTATCCTTCGAAAAGACGGGAGTATCTCTGAACCCAAGGTAGATATTCGCTTTCAAAATGAAGACAACTACCAGTTTTCGGGATATTTTATTAAAAAGCTTAAAGATTTTGTTATAAAATCAAAATGGAAACCCGCTACCTCAGTTGGAATTCCGGTAAATAGTGAAATGCATGTATTAATATTTTTTAAATAAACTAAAATGAAAAGAAAGTTAAGTTTTGTGATGTTGTGTTTTTCTATGCTGCTTCTAGCGCAGAAAGGGAAAGATGTTAAAAAAAATCAAATAGACCAAAAGCTGGTAGGAAGCTGGAAAGGAGAAGAAGATGATCAGCAGATTGCAGGAATGCATAAAAGCTGGATCATGCATCGTTCGGATGATGGCAAATTCCTCTTGTTATTCGTTGCTGTTCAGGATGGAAAAACGACAACGTTTACAGAAAAAGGACAATGGTGGGTTGAAGATGGTAAATTCTATGAGCTTCATAAAGGAGATGGCAAAACTGATGTCTATACCTATAAGGTCCTGGATAAGGATCATGTAAAATTCACAGCGGCTCAATTATCTCTTGAACAGAATAATGAAAACTATGAGTTCATAGATACCAAACTAGAAGATTAATCCTAAGCTCAAATTCAATTGGGTAATCAATTATTTTATGGGGTTTTATTAACTTTCCAATGAAAACATTTGCAGATAAAGTCATAGAATTCAATAAAAACCTTCAGTTTTCAGGAGATCTTCCTGAGGGCTTTGAGGCCATGAATCCGTATCTGGATAATCCGGAAACGATGACGGTCATGGAGGAATTTTATCACAAATACTATAATGACAGAAACCAGAGGAAACTGATGATCGGGATCAATCCCAGCCGGCATGGAGCAGGAGTGACGGGCGTTCCGTTTACCGATACCAAAAGGCTGGAAGCGGTCTGCGGAATTAAAATGCAGTCGGCCCACACCCATGAAGTTTCTTCGGTTTTTATGTATGATATGATTTCGGAGTATGGTGGTCCTGAAGAATTTTACAAAGACGTTTATATCAATTCCCCTTTTCCGCTGGCCATTGTGCGAAAAACAAAAACCGGCTGGCTGAACGCGAATTATTATGATGATAAAAAACTCTTTGAAGCGGTAAAAGATTTTATGATCGATGCTCTGAAGAAACATATCAGCCTTGGCGTGGATACTTCCGAAGTATTTGTTCTCGGCAAAAAGAATTCAGAATTTATCTCTGCGCTGAACAAAGAAGCCAAATTATTTGATACCATGACCGTCCTTGAACATCCGAGATATATCCAGCAGTACAAAACAAAACAAAAACAGCTGTACATCGACAAATATATTTTGGCATTGAAAAAATAGCTGTTAATTGCAGCACTGAACGATTACCATGACTATTTTTCCTGCCCATACAAAATTTAAATACAGCTGGCGCGCTTATCAGAAGAGATTTCTGGATGATCTTGACGGATTTCTTACCGATCGGCATCTGCACGTCACTGCACCTCCCGGCTCCGGAAAAACCGTTTTAGGACTGGAAGTCATGCTGAGACTCAATAAACCGACACTTATTGTAGCACCAACCTTAGCCGTCAAAAATCAATGGGTACAGAGATTCTGCGAACTTTTTCTTGATACAGAAACAGTACCGGACTGGATCTCCACGGATATCAAAAATCCCGGACTTATTACCGTAACCACTTATCAGGGAATTCATGCAGCATCCGGTTTTCCGGATGACGATGAAACGGAGATTGGAAAAAAATCATCCAGAGTTTCCTTAGCTGAAATTATAAAGAAACTTCAGAAGCAGAAAGTGAAAACCTTTATTTTTGATGAGGCCCATCATCTGAAAAATGCATGGTGGAGAAGCTTGATGGAATTGAAAGCAGCGATAGATCCAACCGTTGTCTCCCTTACCGCAACACCTCCTTTTGATGTTTCCGGCTCCGAATGGCAAAAATACATGCAGCTGAACGGTCCCATAGATGCAGAGATCTCCGTTCCGGAATTAATGATTGAAGGCGATCTTTGCCCGCATCAGGACTTGGTTTATTTTACATTGCCAACCTATGAAGAACAGCAGGAAATAGAACATTACCATACACAGGCTGCCGCTTTTTTTAAAGAAATTGAGAATGACGATATTCTTCTCAATGCATTGGAACAGCATCATGTTTACCAGAAACCAATGGATCATCTGGAATGGATCTATGAAAATATATCCTCCTATACCTCCGGACTTATTTATCTTCATTTCAGAAAAAAAGAAATCTCTGAGATTCATTTTGAAATCATTGGTGATCAGCATCAGTACATTCCCGAATTTGATTTTTTCTGGCTCGAAGAACTTCTCGACTTTTATCTGATCGTAGATGAAGTGAATTTTAAAAACGAAGAAGATCATCGTACCGCATTAGGCAATAGATTGAAAAGACAGGGATTCCTGGAAAAAAAGACGATCAGTTTTTTCAGCAATAAAAATGTAAGCCAGATCCTTAATTCCAGTATTGGAAAACTTCAGGGGATTAAAGACATTGTGGAATTTGAATTTTCAGTTTTGAAAGAAGATCTGAAAATGGTAGTGCTTACCGACTTTATAAAAAAGGAATACCTATCCACCGATACCGAAAATAATCTCCATCTGGACAAAATCGGAGCCATCCCTATTTTTGAAAAGCTGAGACGTGAGAATTCCCAGAATAAAAAAATAGGTGTTCTGACGGGAAGTATTGTCATCATTCCATTATCTGCAAAAGAAAAGATGAATGAGTTCTGTGCAGGAAAAGGGATCTCCGAAGTATCGTTTTCTCCTGTTGCATATGATAAAGACTATATTCAGGTCCATCTTACGGAACAGATAAAACACGATATCGTGCATATCATCACAGAAATTTTCCAACAGGGTTATATTCAGGTGTTGATTGGTACAAAAGCTTTACTGGGCGAAGGCTGGGATGCTCCTAAAATGAATACTTTGATTCTTGCCAGTTTTGTGAGTTCCTTTGTCCTTTCCAACCAGATGAGGGGAAGAGTGATAAGAATCGATAAAGACAGTCCCCAAAAGACAGGAAATATATGGCATCTCGTATGTTTTGATCCACAGAGTGAGAATGGTGGTCAGGATATGGATATTGTGAAAAAGAGATTCAAAACCTTTGTGGGAATTTCAACCCACGATGAAACGTCCATTGTGAACAATTTTGAAAGGATCAATATCAAAACCATTGAAAAAGAAGATCAGATTCCAGTCATCAATCAGGAAAGTTTTTCCTGGGCTAAAAACAGGAAAGATCTTACGCTGCGATGGAAATCAGCTCTAGATAAGGGAAATATTCTCGTCGAAGAAATTAAGGTTCCTTCCGGCGATTTTACCGAAGTGAACGATATGAAGATGACCTATCTCGGAAAAATGACCGCAGATCTTTCTAAAGTAATGATATCAACCGTTTTGCTATTTGGGCAGGATCTTCTTCTGGGGATACTAAAAAATATGCAGGCGATAGATTCTGTTAAAAGCTTTTCCTGGGTTATGTTTATGTTTGGAGGACTAGGGTTTTTGGCGTATGGGTTAAAATTTTACCGTGCCTTGAGACAGTATCTCAAATATAAAAACGCGGCAGGACATATCGGACTCATAGGTGAAACTGTTCTGGAATGCCTGATCTACGAGAGAATTATTACAACTCCTCCGGAAAAGATGAAAGTGGTAAGTTCAGGGGCTAAAGGTGATATGTTCTGTTATCTCGATGGTGGAAGTCACTATGAGAAATCACAGTTTATTCAGGTTTTGCAGGAGGTTATTTCTAAGATTGATAATCCTCGTTATCTGCTTAAACAGCAGGCTAAGCTTTTCTTTACGAAGAAATATATCTATTATCCTATCCCTGAAGTTTTTGCCAAAAACAAAAAAAGCGCCGAGCTGTTCATGAAAGTCTGGAGCGAAAAAATTGAAAAATCAGAACTGGTTTTTACCAGAACCATTGAAGGACGTCGTATTCTTTTACAGCTGAGGTTCCAATCCCTGCTAAAAAGAAATGCAAGGATAGAACATCTTCACAAATGGACCCGTTAAAAAACAAAAATTCCCTGAGGGATCAGGGAATTTCTCATTTATGCATTAGAATCTTTTCGAGAGCACAAATCACTTATGAAAAATTTTTATTTTTTGATGATCTTGGAAGAGCCTGATGGTGTTTTGAGGATATAAACGCCATTCGGAAGTTCCGAGATGTCTGTCTGATTGCTTCCTTTCTTCATATCCAGTTTTTTAAGCAGTTTTCCGTCCTGGCTGTAAATTTCAGCCGGCGCATTGTCTTCTGCCTGAATAGAAAGAGAGCCGCTGGTAGGATTTGGATAAATGCTCATCATTTTTTGTGAAGCAGCAGCTTCATTCGTTGCCAGTACGATACCGGAATCTTTTACCCAGGTAAATGCATCAAGTCCTGCATATCTGTAACCTCCTCCCATAGTAATTCTAAGCTCGTCAATAATGATATTTGAGTAATTCTGACCGTTTAAATTGGTAAGATCAATCAGGGTATATCCATTTGCCGTAGCCATAGAAGTATTAAAGCCTGTAGATTTAGTCTGTGTAAATTTAGTAACACCGCTTAGCCTTCCTGTAACTGTTAAAGTCCCCGCTACAGTCAGATCTAAATTAAGAGCAGAAAGGTACATCCAGAAACGGTTTGCTTTAAACAAGTTCGATGTCGTTTTAATACTGAAAGACGGTGGTGAAGCCGTATCATTGGAGTTATCGATATATCTGTTATCGTTAGCTGTTCCGTTCCATCCTGTATTAGGGTAATTCGCCTGGATATCAAAAAGTCCTACGTGAGAGATGATATTAAAGATCACTCCGTTATCCGTAAAACTTGCGCTTCCGTTCGATTCGGTTTCAAATTGCTCTGTACTTGTCTGTGCAAAAGAAAGTAAGGATATGAACAGACTACAGATGGTTAAAAAAATAGTTCTTTTCATGATTTAGGTTTTAAATAAGTTGTTTTTTTTAGCTGCGTGGAGGATATATTCCTTCAATACAGATGATGTAGTTTAGCCCTAAATAAGGCGGCATGTTATTCACCGGAAGATTTTGCCCGATGTATGATAGAGATCTTGCGTTAATTGTGGTATCAGGATCTACGGCTGCAAAGCTCGGTACAGCATTGAAATCTCTTCCTACCTGTGTTCCTGATTTAGCTATAGAAGTAGTGGCTGTAGGAGTGGAAACTGTAGCGTTTACATTAGCCACTTTCAGTTGAAACCCTGAACCTATACTTGGAAGATTCTGTGCCATAATTGTATTTTGTGTAGTTCCGGCAGCAACTCCCAAAGGATAATATTCGTTTGCATTGACATTTCCGGCTCCGATAGCCATACGTCCTTTCAGATTAGGCAGTGCAAAAGTATCTATACCGTTTCCTCCGTAAGTGGTTCCTAAGATGGAAAATAAAGCAGAATTATTTGAAATTCTCAGTAAGCTTCCGTCACAAAACATCCAGCCTCTAGGTGCAAAATTTCCAGCAAATAGTTTTACAATTCCAATGTACTCGTCCATGATAATAGTTTTTTCAGTTATTAAGTTTTCCTACTCTGTTATGGGCTTTTCGGATTCCGCCGGTGGTTATTAGTTTTTTTGATAAGCCAAAGGAACAACTTATAGAAAGGCAGTGCTAGAGTAGAAAATACCAAATTGGAGAGTCCGTATTTCTACGTAATGGATGTTTGTTTTTCGTTATGGGAAAGGTTTTGTGATATAATAAACACCTTGATGTAATAAGCTGCAATTTGTTTCTTATAATTTTCTCCGGGACAGCGGTATTTAGTATTTTTGTAAGAATCCAATTAAAATAAAAATGAACGAATTCGTAGCATCAGAAATTAAAAACAATATTGCCGAAATTACATTCGGAACACCAAAAAGTAACTCCCTTCCGGGTGCCATTCTCGAAAAACTGGCTCAGACCATTCTGGATGAAGGGGCTAAAGAAGAAGTAAAAGCTATTTTAGTAAAAAGTGAGGGAGAGAAAGCATTCTGCGCGGGAGCAAGTTTCGATGAGCTTTTGGCTATTGAAGAGCTGGAAGCATCTACGAAATTTTTCGGTGGCTTTGCAAAAGTTTTGAATGCTATGAGAAACTGTGGAAAAATAGTTGTCGTAAGAGTTCAGGGAAAAACGACCGGTGGAGGAGTGGGAATTGCTTGTGGAGCAGATTATTGTTTTGCTACAAAAGATTCAGCGTTGGCACTTACAGAGATTAATCTGGGAATCGGACCATTCGTGATCGGACCATACGTGGAAAGAAAAATCGGAAAATCTCAGTTCTCCGCAATGGCTATTGATGCAGACTTCAGATCGGCAGAATGGGCAGAGCAGCATAATGTGTATCATTCCGTATCTGAAAATATTCAGGAGATGGATGCCAAACTGGAAAAATTTATGCAGACGTTGGCTTCCAGAAGCAGTGATGCATTGGCTTTGATCAAGAAAGTATCATGGGAAGGAACAGATCATTTCAGTGAACTGATGCCGGCAAGGATTCACATGAGTGCCAGTTTAATTCTTGAAGATTCTGCTAAGAAAAATATCGAATCCATTAAAGAAAGACTGAGAGCAAAATAGTATTTTGTGCATCATTATAGTATAGCCGCTGAATATTTCAGCGGTTTTTTTGTGGAAAATCAGTGTATAATTCTTTAAGAGAAATAACGGTTTTACTATACTTTAAATAAACCACCACGACTTTTGTTCCTACATGATAATTCAGATAGTCAGATTTAGAAACAGGAAGTCTTATCTTTTCTTTACTGTTACGACCGGAGAAGGTGATGATGTATTCGTCATTTTCTGTTTTGTGGGCACTGATAATGAAACTTGTTAATCTGTTTTTACCGCTTTTGATATCTTTTTGCCAGTTTTTAACAAAGTAAATATAAACAAGGTACATGATGCCGTAGAAAAAAGCGTAAAGCGCCAATGTGATGCCGAAAAACAGGAGGTAATCATAGTATTTGAAATCATGAAACTTATCTTTCAGCAGGTAACAGGCCATGATTGCCATTAAAAGGATTACCAATATCAGCACACCCGGAACATGTTTGAAAAAATCCTGCTTTTGATTAGCGATACTGTTTAGTTCCTCTTCG
Organism: Chryseobacterium sp. OV279; assembly: GCF_900128945.1. Lineage (GTDB taxonomy): Bacteria > Bacteroidota > Bacteroidia > Flavobacteriales > Weeksellaceae > Chryseobacterium. The sequence goes on from NZ_FQUD01000004.1 coordinate 896,070, forward strand.
GTTAAAGGAATATGTTCCTGCAGTTCAATCTGAGAATAATCTATTGAAGTTTTCGCCATGATATATTCGTTAAATAGTTACAGAATTCATTTTAACAATATCCTGTTTTCCTAAAGTTAAGAATTGTAGGAATGGGATGGTAAAAAGTTGTTATTAAAATATTAAAAAAAATAATTGGCAGATTCAAAATAAATTATAACTTTGTAATTCAAAGTTCTTTTTATGGATTCGAAAAACTATCACGAAGACTTATCACATATCCGTTCCATGATGGAGCGGTCTTCCAGATTTATTTCATTGAGTGGACTGTCCGGAGTTTTTGCCGGTTTGGCTGCGCTGATCGGTGCGGGATATGTATATTATATCTTCCAGAGGGAAGGAATCAGTTATTTAGATGGTGACAGGAACTTTTTCGGTCCGGCATTGGTCCGGGAACTTGTACTGGTAGGAACTGTGATTTTGCTGACTGCCGTTTTAAGCGGTTATATTTTCACTGCCAATAAAAGCAAAAAGAAAGGGCAAAAGATCTGGGACAGCACCACGAAGCGTTTATTATTTACGTTTGCCGTTCCTTTGGTAACAGGAGGCGTCTTCTGCCTCGCACTTCTTTTTCACCATTTGTTTGTATGGGTAGCGCCGGCCACACTTATATTCTACGGAATCGCATTAGTAAGTGCAGAAAGATATACACTAACGGATATTAAATATTTAGGATACTGTCAGATTACGCTGGGACTTATTTCTCTCTTCTTTTTAGGATGGGGGCTTGTGTTCTGGACCATCGGTTTTGGAATTTTACATATTGTGTATGGGCTGATCATGCATAAAAAATATAAATAAAGATTAAATTTGCAGACTTTTTAAGAACAGCTTCTTAAAGATTTGCAGCTATTGCCTTACTATGATAAAAATAAATCAACTCAATAAAGAATTCGAAAGCCGTGTAAGACTGGGGATTATGTCCGTTCTTATGGTCAACGACTGGGTTGATTTTTCTGAAATGAAAGGACTTCTGGAAATCACAGACGGTAACTTAGCCAGCCATAGTAATGCCTTAGAAAAAGCAGGATACATCGAAGTGAAAAAAGAATTTGTAGGCAAAAAACCGAAAACCTCTTACCGGGTGACCCAAAGCGGAAGACAGGCTTTCAATGAACATCTGGATGGTCTTGAAAAATTGCTGGGAAGGTAAAGGCTATATTTTTTTGAAATTCAACTTTGAAATACAAAGTACTTTATAATTTAAAATTAAATAAAATGATGACACAAAAACAAAAAACACTCGCCATTTATGCGCTCCCACTGGTTTTACTGTGTATTCCATTGCTGGGAAATCTAACTTCAAATGAGGTCAATTGGTCAGCTTCAGATTTTCTGATCGGAGGCGTTTTACTCTTTAGCACAGCTTTTCTGATCAATTTGGTAAGAACCAAAGTCAAAAAACAAAGTCACAGAATTTTAATCTGCGTTTTCGTTTTGATCGTCCTTGCATTAATCTGGATCGAATTGGCGGTCGGGATTTTCGGAAGCCCGTTCGCTGGAAGTTAAACAAAGATTTTAATCATAAAGGTTTCAGTGATGACAAGAAAACATTTCATTAAAAGATTGGCACAGCTTTCAGTAATAGGAGCATTTCCTGCATTGTATTCATGGCAGATAGAACCTTTCTGGGTAGAATTTGTCCAAAGAAAGCTACCCGTTAAAAATCTCCCGGAAACATTGGAAGGGAAAACACTGATGCAGATATCAGATCTCCATGTCGGAGACCGTTTCGACTGGAATTTCCTGATCGACTCTTTCCAAAAAGCAAAACAGTTTAATCCTGATTTTGTGGTCTACACCGGAGATTTTGTCAATCACGGAACGGCAGAAGAGCAGAAAGATCTGGAAAAAGTAATGAAACAGGCAGTCTATGGAAAGCTAGCGACCTTTGGAATTCTAGGAAACCATGATTACGGAAAGAACTGGGACGATGTAGAATGCTCAGAAAATATCTGTGATATTCTTCAAGATTACGGAATCAAGATGCTTAAAAATAGGAGTGAAGAAAGCCACAGCCTGAACTTTATCGGGTTTGAAGACCTGTGGTCACCCAATTTCTATCCGGCAGAAGTGATGAAAAACCATGATCCTTTAAAGGCCAATATCGTGCTTTGTCATAATCCGGATGCCTGCGACAGAGATATATGGAATGGCTATCAGGGCTGGATTCTAAGCGGTCATACCCACGGAGGACAATGCCGAATTCCCGGCATCATCACACCAGTTCTTCCTGTAGAAAATAAGAAATATGTATCAGGGGAAATAGATCTTCACGACGGAAGAATGCTCTACATCAACAGAGCCATCGGTCATTCCTTCCAGATAAGATTTATGGTCCGTCCGGAAATTACCGTATTTACTTTAACAAAAGCTTAAAATACTGTATCAATGAAAGATAATCAAATAATAAACCTTGGAAAATACATGTTCGGACTTTGTTTTTTACTTGGAAATATCTGCCTTTTGGGTTATTTAATCACAAAAAACGATGGTTTTGCAGCATCAGGTTATACGCTTTTGATTTTGGGAACGATTATAAATCTACTCCTTGTCACCGGATTATTAATTTACGGAATTGCTGTTCATTCTAAATTTTACATCTGTCTCAGAGCAATTGGCTGGCTAATGCTCAATATCCCTGTAGCATATCTGTATGCTGTTATAGGAATTAATCTAATATTTAAATAATACATTATGAAAAAAGTACGTGTTCAATTTCTGCTTTTTGTCTACGATAAAACCCAGAAACTTTACAGAAAATATTTTAAAAAGAAAAAAAGACAATGGCAGTTCAACGAAGAACAGTTATTACAGTTTCAGGAAGATTCTTTAGGAAGAAAACTGGGCGAGTTCTATAAAAAGCACGGGTTCTCCATGATCCCAAAAATGGAAGACCACGATGTACATCATCTGATCACCGGATGCGGAACCCATTTCGAAGATGAGGTGGCGATGCAGTATCTGCTGCTTGGTAACGGTAAACTGAATGCCCATTTGCTGGCCGCTGTTGTATTGGGAACGCTTATCCTTCCGGAATACCTGAAACTGTACATGAAAGCATATAGGAAAGGGCAGAGCATGAGACCCTTTTACCACTGGGACTTTGAAAGTCTTTTGTGGCAGAATTTCGATCATCTGAAAGATTATATCCAACAGAAAGAAACAGCACCGCTCTATTAATCATAAGCCATGAAGAAAATAAAATATACTGCGCTTGGCAGAAATACATTTCTGATCTCGTTTTTATCAGGAACCTTACTTTTAATGGGTTACCTGATCACAAAAGCAGAACTTCTGATGGTCTTCGGGTTCTACTATGTCATCATAGCAGCGGTGGTCAATTTGCTTGTGTTATTATATGAGCTTATGGAATTCCTGACCCATATTTCGGATAAGAAATCCTCCGGAAACTCTGTACTTCTTCTTTTGGTCAATATTCCCGTCACCATCCTCTATATGGGCATCCTCATTGATTTTAAACTATAAATCTATTTACTTTTTAAATTTTAAATCTTTCAATGTTTTAATCTTTCAATCAAAAATTTAACATCTCCCATCATGAAAACACATCACTATATATTCCTTACAGCCGCCTTGTTCGTCATCGTATTCTATGATCAGGACATCGGATTGAATCTCGGTATTCTTGCCATTGTTTACGCGTTGCTTACTTTGTTCAAAACGCCTGAGAGAAACAGGACCAGAACTTTTCTGATACTTTTTGTTACAAGTATGTTGTCAAGCTTTGCTTTCATCTGGTACAGAGATTTCCCTTCCTTGCTGGCGGTTGTAAGTTCCATTCTTTTGCTGGGCTACCGCTCAAGAAACAGAAAGCTTAAAATACTGTTCCTGATCCCGGTTTTTATCATCAACAGTTTCACCTCCATTTTCCGGTTCTTCAGCTTTGATGCATGGCTGCCGAAAAAGAACATTTCCGGCGTGTGGCAGAAAACATTGGCTTTCATAGTGATTCCGCTCGTGTTTATTTCGATATTTTTCGGGATCTATTCTGCGGGAAGTGATCATTTTGCAGCGCTTTTTACGGATTATGAACTGGATATTAATCTGTGGCAACTGTTATCTCTTTCAGTTCTGGGCTTCTTTATCGCGTTCAATTACTGGAATTATGCCGTGGAAAGATTTATTTACAAAAATAATTATCTGCTGGATGATAATTTTAATGATCAGTCTAAAGTTCAGAAGGCGACGTATTCATTTCTAGATCTGGATGCAGAGAGAACCAGCGGCGTGATCTCTTTCCTTTGCCTGAATATTTTGTTGGTATTTTTCATTATCACTTACAATTACGAACAGTTTTATGAAGTGTCAAAAACGCCGGTCCAGCTTTCGGAAGAAACGCATGAAAGAGTAAATGCCGTGATCATGTCGATCGTGATGGCTGTTATGGTGATTATGTTCTACTTTAAATCCGGATTCAATTTTGATCCTAAAGCAAAGCTGATGAAAATGCTGGCCAGAATCTGGATCATTCTGAATGCTGTTCTGGTACTGTCCGCAGCACTGAAAAACTACGAGTATATTATCACCTACGGATTTACTTACAAAAGGTTGGGCGTATTTGCCTTTCTCCTGCTGGCGCTGATTGGTCTGGCTCTTACCTTTATTAAAATTCAGAAGCAAAAAAGAAATGCATTCCTGTTTAATGGGATGACCTGGTATTTTTATGGAACAATTTTGGCTTGCAGTTATGTCAACTGGGGCGGAATCATTACCTCCCAGAATATGAAACGTAAAGATTTTGCTGTGAACTATCACCTTGAGCAGATCAGTTTCAGTGAAAGAAGGCTGCTGAAGTATGCGGATGAAAAGAAAGATCTGCAGCTTAAAAAGAAAATACTTGAAAAAGTAAAAGAAGAAAAAGCCAAGCCTTTCCTTTCAAAAATCCTTTACTATGAAACATTAAAAGAGTAGTTATTATGAAAAAATCCTTATTGTTAATTCCATTGATTATTATTTCATGTAAAAAAGAAGCGAACATAGCAGAAGCTCCCAACAGAGACTCTGCCGTGATCACAGAAATGCCGGACGCTGCCGCTAAAGCAGATTCTGCCGCCATCAGAAAGCAAGATTCAATCATTAACAATGCTCCCGTTACCAAAGAAGTACTGCGCAAAGGCGTTATGAGAAGTGAAAAAGAAGGCCAGATCGTAAGAACGGCAGATGCTTCTCAGCTTCCTTTCACACTGGGAGAAGAATTCACGAAAGACGGTCAGGAACTTGTTTTAAAACTGACCCATTATGACAAACCGACTATTAAAGCCAAAATTTCAACGAATGAAAAAGACTTTAATATCAGATTTAACCAGATCAAACTTCCCAACGGGGATTATGACGGACCATTCAGCAGAGAAATCACTTACCAAACTAAAGGTACCGGCGAAGTCTGGCTGATTATCGGGAAAAGCAATATGGCTTCCGGGAATACAAAAGGAAGTTTTAATGTAAGTGTAGAGTAAGTTTTATCCCTTTGGTATAATTTCTGCAAACTCATTACTAAAGTTTAAAAGTTATGAAAAATATATGGTTAATGACGGCAGCAGTTTCAGCAGTAGTAGTAAGCTGTGGAACGGTGCAGTCACTGGTACAGAACACATTCCCTTATACGGCCAATGTTTTGGTGTCTACGGGAGTTCCGGCCGATAAAGAAGTTTCCTCAACTTCTACAGCGACCAATGTGCAGACATGGTTTGGAGGAAACAATAATGCGAAGATCAAAGATGTAAGAATTTCTGATGCTAAAATTTCTGTAGTGTCCCCTTCAGGTGGAAACTTAAGCGCAGTGAAATCTGTGAAAGTATATGTTTCATCCAGCGGGACAGGAGAGAAATTGGTAGCATCCCGTTCCAACATTACAACGGATTCTTCAAGTTTAAATCTTGATCTTAATGATACAGGATATTTAGATGAGGTTGTGAAAAGCTCAGGACTGACCGTAAGAACAGTCTATGAGTTGAAAAATCAGACGACTTCGGATATGAATCTTAAAATAGCACTGAATTTCAACAGTGTTCCAGCGAAATAATTTTTGTACCGTTTAAAACAGAATAGGCTGTCCTGAAAAGGCAGCCTATTTTTTATAAGTATTATTCAGACAATTTTGTTAAAACTTCAAGCGCCTTTTCAATATCTTTTGTATTCACGAAAATATGGTCATGGTAATACGCTGCTACGACATTACAACTGATGCCGTTTTCAGAAAGCGCTTTTGAAAAAGCAGCGGTTAATCCCACCGCTTCCAGGGAAGAATGTATAGTCAGTGTTATCCACGACATGACAACGGAATAGTCCAGCTGTAATCTGTCTGCGATTTCCTTTTTTAGAATAAGGGTAAATCCTTCCTCCTCTCTAAAGAACATTTCAATTTCATTCAAATTAAAACCTTCTGTACTTTTCGTGGTACAAAAAACATAGTCACCCGGATTGTGTTGGGGTTTCATACTTTTTAAAAGCTTTCCTAAATCTGTTTCTCCGTTCATTCTTTAGTTACATTAAAAAGAAAACAAGATACAGCTATTTTTACAGTTTTAAAAGTAAAATGAGGCGATCCGAATCCGGATCACCTCATTGTTTTCATTAAATAGGTATGAATGTCTTGATATTACAGTTTGGTGAATTTTTCAACCACTCTTCTCTGTCCTTCAGTAATATTGATGATATACTGACCGGTAGGAAGATCTGAAGTGTTGATCTTTTCATCCGGTGAAACTGAACCTTTTGTAACAGTTCTTCCATGCATATTGATGATTTCGAAATCAAGTTTTTTATCGTCATTGCTGTGAATGGCAACAGAGCTGGTCACAGGATTAGGATAGATCTTAATTTCTAAAGGAGCTTGAGCTTTGACGCTGGCTTTAAGACTTCCTTCCAATTGTAAGATGGCATTTTTCACATTAGGAAAAGGACCGATTTTTTGATTCACAACGGTACCACCCTGAGGAATTCCCGTAGAGATTAACAGATTTTTCATAGCAGACGGAGTCAGATACTGACCTGTAGTCTGGTAATAATAAGACTGGATCAGTGTGGCTGCAGAAGCTACCACAGGAGTGGCAGAGCTTGTTCCGCTGAAATAATTGTAAGTTCTGTTATTATCATTGTCATATTTTTGGTAAGATCCGTATCCTGCTGCAAGAACGTTGCTTCCCCAACCCTGTACATCCACCCGGTTTCCGAATGTACTGAAGCTTAGTTTTGAATGGGTTGTATTTGGAGAACCTGCTCCTACAATGATAGCACCGCTGTTTCCTCTTGCTCTGTATGCCGCATAAAAAGGATCATCAAGGTTTTGATTTCCGTTTCCTGCTGCCGCAATGATGATGATGCCTGAATCTGTAGCTGCTTTTGTTAAATCCCAGATCACGCTGTCGTATTCTGCAGGGCAGTACTGGCCGTCTTTCCCACCGGTCTGCATTTCATACAGAATAATATCACCGGCCTGCGATGCATTGATGGATCTGCTCACCGCGGAAGCCCTGTTGTATCCCACGGTAGTCCATTCCATATAGCCTTTGATTTGAGAAGCACTGTAAGCTGCTCCTGATAGACCGATATTATCCTTTACAGAGCCTAAAATACTTACCACAGCCGTTCCGTGATCGCGGTAATTATTGTTGGCTAATCCTGCATTCGGACTGTATCCCGGTTCCAGTTGGATAGAATTTTGATTAGAAAGCATCTCGTGAGTTTTATAGAAGCCATATTCTACATCACGGATTCTGATATTCTGTCCAGTGATTCCTCTCGACCATGCGTATTTGGCATTAATTCCCGGATTGTCGTTCAGATACGTTTGAAGACTTTCCAGATCCGGAGTAGCTACAAATGCTTTAACGAAGGGAGGTTCGATAGGCGTGCTGCTCATCACGGAAACATATTCCACTTCAGGGAATCTTTCAAGCGTGCGCGCCAGCTTTTCAGCGTCTTCATTGTTTTGTAAAGGAGTATTGACTTTGAATATCCTTCTCAGTTTTTCAACAGATTCACCGGAGTTACCGTTGGCTTTGCTGTCTTTGATCATTTCGTCAAGTTTTCGATCACTAAAACCAAAATCATTGACAAACGAAATTCCGTTGGTTTTGACAAATTCTGCCAGTTCCGGATTTCCGAGTGCTGCTTTTTCAGAAGCGATGTTTTTTGAAAAACATACATAAATGTTCGGGTTGGGCTTATCGTTTTTCTCCGATGGATTCTGGCCGTAAGAAAGGATAAAGCCGAAAATAAATAATGTGAAAAGTCTAATTTCTGTTCTCATAATATCTTATTAAATGGTTGTTAATCAAATATATAATTTATATCACAAGAAATGGAAAAATAGAATGAAATAAATGAATTTTGTTGTATAGTTGTTAATTATAATGAATAATCTATATAAATGATAATAAAATTAATTTAAATCACGTTTTTGTGAAATTAAATTAATAGCGAAAAATTTGATATGCATGCTCGGCTAATGATAAACTATTGATGAGGTAATTTAGTTGATATAATTCATCTTAAGAAGAAGTCTCCTGATATGACCGGTAATGAATTTATTATTGTTAGTCAGCCAGACAATAGATATGTTTTTTTCAGGAATCATGATGAGGTGGGATTTAAAACCTCCCTGATCACCGGAGTGCTCTATGACGTTTACATTCTCTTCCGTTTGAGTATCGGCGTAAAAACCTTTGTGAACAAACCAGGTTCCGGTATGGTAAACCGGTTTTTTGCCATTCCACTGTTCCGGCTTGTAGAGTGTTTTTGAGTTTTCAATAACAGCGCAGTTGGTAAACTTACATTGATTAATAGCTGTAATGTATTTTTTCAGATCTTCAATGGAGCTCCAGACCCCTCCGTTTCCGGCAGCAGCAAAAGTAGGGCATTCACCGTAGTCGTATTCCGTGTATACTTTATCTTTCAGAATATAACCGTGGGCTACATTTTTTTCAGGATAGCTTCCGTCTGTAATACGGCTGCTTTTCATTCCGGAAGGTTTGAAAATATGCTCACCGATAAAACGCTGCCATTTCATGCTGCTTGTTTTTTCAATCACCAGCGCAAGTCCGTTGTAAGCAGGATTCGAGTATTTGAATTTTGTTCCCGGTTCAAATTCCAGTGAGTCGGCAGATTTTAGAGGTCTGAAATTCTCCTCATCCTTCGCAGTCAGATAAAAAATGCTGTCTTTCTCCACATGTCTGAGATCCGGGAGCCCGGAACTGTGGGTAAGAATATGGCGAAGCTTAATTTTAGAAGCAATATCTTTATTTTTAAAATCCGGAAAGAATTTTAGCAGGTTGTCATCTGTTGAAAGTTTGTGTCGGTCCTGAAGCATCAGAATGCCATAGGAGACAAAAGTTTTAGTAATAGAACCAAGGTTCGAAACTGTTTTTGTTGTGAATTTTTCCTTAGTCTTCAGATCAGCCAGCCCGAAGGAATTTTCATACAAAACCTTATCTCCCTGCTGGATCAGAATAGCACCACCCGGTTCGTCTGCTTTGAAAAGTTCTGAAAACGCAGAATCAAGTTTGGATTTTAAAAGATCTTCACGGCTCTGAGCAAAACAGACCATTTGAATACTGAGAGTGAATAAAAGTCCGGACATTAATTTAAAACGAAGATGCATGAATATGGTGTTTTTATTTCAAATCTTAAGGTTGATAATGCTTGATTATATTGTTAATAATGATCAGTTTTTTGTGATAGAATCCATGACAATCGTCACCGGGCCGTCATTGATAAGGGAAACTTTCATGTCTGCCCCAAAAATACCGCTTTCGGTTTTTAATCCTGATTTAGCAATTTCTTCTTTAAAATAATCAAAAAGAGGAATGGCTTTATCCGGTTTTGCAGCTTTTATGAAAGAAGGACGGTTGCCTTTTTTATAGTCTGCGATCAGAGTGAATTGACTGATACAAAGAATTTCTCCTGAAATATCTTTAACAGAAAGATTCAGTTTGTCATCTTCATCACCAAATATCCTGAGGTTTAAAATCTTCTGAACCAGCCAGTCTGCATCTGCTTTTTCATCATTTTCATCAATTCCTGTCAGCAGCATCAATCCTTTTCCTATTTCCCCGACAATTTTTCCGTCTACTTTTACACTGGCCTCCGAAACTCTCTGTATAACGATCTTCATTTTAGTAATAAATATTTAAATTCTTAGTAGCTGGGTCATAATTGTTAAGATAGGTTTTAGGCGGAAGAGAAGTGGGTGAACCAGACTGCGGCTCGCCTGTTCTGAGGATCCATTTGGTGTTATCCTTAGGACATAGAATGCTGATGTTGTCTTTTACTTCAAGGGTTGTATTGCTGTCAGGGCACAGATGTGGGGCATTCCTGTCATAAACTTTAAAGTTTTCTCCCACACGCACTATGATCAGTCCTCTTGTACCGGACTGTTGCTCGTTTACGTAAATCCAGCCTCCGTCATAAGTCAGATTGTAATAAGCAGGCAGGTTCAGATTTAAAGTTACATTGATAGGGTTGCTGGGAAAACAGCTTACCGTGTCTTCTCTGCTTCCGCATGAGTTTATAGTTAAAATACTGAAAATCAGTATCGTTAAAATAGAAAGGATTGAAAAAGTTTTTTTCATTTCAATTTAAATTTTTATATATTTGTAAAAGTTAAACGATATAACACGTAATACATTGTCCGGCAAATGTCGGATTATTTTTTTATACCAAACCTAAATTTTGAAAATTATGGCAAGCTATGTAACAAAGGAGGGACAAGAGAAAATGAAAGCTGAGCTGGAACAGTTAGAAACTGTGGAAAGACCAAAAATTACCATGCAGATCGCAGAAGCAAGAGACAAAGGAGATTTGTCTGAAAATGCTGAATATGATGCGGCTAAAGAGGCTCAGGGAATGCTTGAAATGAGAATTTCCAAGCTGAAAGATATTATCGCAACTTCCAAGATCATAGATGAAAGTCAATTAGATACTTCAAAGGTTTCCATCCTTACTACTGTAAAACTTAAAAACAATGTGACCAATCAGGAGCAGGTGTTTACATTGGTGCCGGATAATGAAAGCGACCTTAAAACAGGAAGAATTTCTGTAAATACACCTATTGCAAAAGGATTGCTTGGAAAAGTAATCGGTGAGACAGCTGATATTACATTACCCAACGGAAACAAACTTTCTTTCGAAGTATTAGATATTTCCCTATAATCTAAGTACGATATCCGGAATCAAATTTCTAAAATCTAACCTCTAACTTCTACCTTATGAGCAGTATATTCACAAAAATCATTAATGGCGATATTCCCTCTTATACCATTGCCGAGAATGATCACTTTATCGCGTTTCTGGATGCAATGCCTTTAGTGAAAGGACATACACTGGTAGTTCCCAAGAAAGAAGTGGATCTTATTTTTGATCTGGACAGTGAAGAATATAAAAACCTTTGGGGATTTGCCCAGCAAGTCGCCAAAAAGATTAAAAATGCAGTACCCTGCGTGAGAGTGGGTGTAGCTGTAGTAGGACTTGAAGTTCCTCATGCCCACATCCACCTCATTCCCTTAAACAAAGTGGAGGACATGAACTTCAAAAATGAAAGACTGAAACTAACAGACGAAGAATATAAAGAGATTCAAAACTCAATTATTTCTTAAAAGCATAAAATCGTAAAAAAGAAATTTTTTACGATTTTCTTTAACCTTATTATATAGTATGAATTCAAACCAATGTTCTTTCTGCGGCAGAAAAAGAAATGAAGTACAGATGCTTATTTCAGGGCAGAGCGGCTTTATTTGTGAAAACTGCATCGAACAGGCGCACGTTATAGTAAAAGACAGCGTTTCTAAAACGGGGACTTCTCCGGCAGAAAGTATAGACGAACTTAAAAAACCGAAAGAGATCAAAGAATTCCTTAACCAATATGTTATTGGGCAAGATCAGGCAAAAAAGCAGCTTTCGATCGCGGTATACAATCATTATAAAAGACTGCTTCACGCTCAGGATGAGAACAGGGAAGTAGAACTGGAAAAATCAAATATCATCATGATAGGCGAAACCGGTACAGGAAAAACTCTTCTGGCAAAAACCATTGCAAGAGAGCTGAACGTTCCTTTCTGTATCGTAGATGCTACCATTCTTACAGAAGCAGGTTATGTGGGAGAAGATGTGGAAAGTATCCTTTCAAGACTTCTGATGGTGGCTGATTATGATGTGGAAAAGGCAGAAAAAGGAATTGTATTTATTGATGAGATCGATAAAATTGCAAGAAAATCTGACAATCCAAGCATTACAAGAGATGTTTCCGGAGAAGGAGTGCAACAAGGATTGCTGAAACTTCTGGAAGGAAGTATCGTCAATGTTCCGCCTCAGGGAGGAAGAAAGCACCCGGATCAGAAATACATCCAGGTGAATACTCAGAACATCCTGTTTATTGCCGGTGGAGCTTTTGACGGAATCAAAGATATCATCGAAAGAAGAATGAACAAGCAGGCCATTGGTTTCAGTTCTGAAAAAATAAATAATACGGACGAAGAAAAATATGTATTGACCAATATCAATGCTATTGACCTTCGTACTTTCGGATTAATTCCTGAACTTTTAGGTAGATTCCCAATCATTACTTACCTGGATAAACTGGATAAAGAGACCATGGTAAGAATCATGAAAGAACCCAAAAATTCGATCATCAATCAGTTTATAGAACTGTTCAAAATGGATGGCACGAATTTGGTATTTACAGACGGCGCTGTCGAAAAGATAGTAGAAGAAACCATTGAAAAAGGATTGGGAGCCAGAGGCTTAAGAGGAACCACTGAAAAAGTTCTGGAGGACTATATGTTTTCAATAGGAGAGGAGAAAGAAATCATATTAACGGAGGATAATATTTTTGTTAATAAATAAAATATTTTTTTTTCTTTAAAAAAAAATCTTACCTTTGCGGGTGAAGATTGTATTAACACACAAATAATTTATACAATGAGAAAAAGTTTATTTGCTATAGGTCTTTTAGCAATTAGTTACTCTGTTCAGGCGCAGGTACTATGTCACGTTGACACTAATGCTAATATGTATGTGAGCGAAGGCACCCTTGTTTATAGTGGTGGAGGTGTGCAGACACGAGGTAATGGCCTTTTGGATGTGCACGGAAACGTTATGGTTGTAGGTACAACCGGAGATGCTTTTAAAACAATAGACACTGGCGGTGGAGATAAAACCGATGGTGGAAATATTATTTTAAGACTTAACACTCCCGGAAATACCGACGACGCATCTACTTACGGACAGTTATATGTTGATGGTTTAAGCCAGGCACAGGTTACTGGTATCGTAAGTAAAGAATTCAGAACCAAGAAACATGGTAATGGGGATTTTTATCAGCAGGTAGCAATGCCTTTCTCAGGTAAAGCCTTAAACACATTATCCACTGAACTTGGTAAAACCTTTGGAACAGTAAGAAGAAGTAAAAACGAAATCCTGAAAGTGAACAACACTGCAGCGGTTGCCGATTTTACAGATCTGACTACTCCTACAAGTGATGCTACCGGATATTATATGTTGGGATCTGCCAATAATAATCTGGATACAAGTAGCGCACTTCATACCGTTAACGGTCGTCCTTATACAACATTGGCTAGTAATGTACCTCTTCAAAATGGAGGAAATGTTACTTTCGGCCCGGGAGGAAATGCTCTTAATGGCTACAATGAAAGATACAACACCTATCTTCAGGATCAGTTCGAAGTATCGGTAACGCCATGGGCGAATACTTACGGTAAGAATATTTATCAGTTTGGAAATCCATTCTTAACAAATCTTGATTTATCAAAAATTGGATATGTTGAAAACGGAGGAACTACTGATAATAACAATATTCCTAATCTTTGGGGAGTAAGGTACGACCCGGGAACTGTCTCAGTAGGATCTCAAGGAAACGCCTACAGTTCCGGAGCATTGATTCAGACTTATACTACTCCTGGAGGAGTTCCTGTTGGAGATATCGGTATGATCATCAAACCAATGCAGACTTTCGTACTGAAATTAAGAACTTCCGATCCACAGACATTAAACTTCAACACCCTTAGAAGATTTAATCAAACGGTAAGAGCTGCAGCCACTGATTACAGCGTTACTGCTGCGAAAAATGGTGTAAAAAGCAATGAAGGAACTGTAAAACAGCTTGGAGTAATTGGTTTAGATGCTAACGGAAATGAATTGGCAAGAACGTATTATGTAGTTTCACCTAATGCTACTACAGGTCACCAGACTTCAATAGCAACTACGGTTCAGGCTACAGCTACAACTGAAAACATGATCGGTACATTTGAAGAAGCTTTAAATGGGGGTTATGATTCAAACTATACAGCACAATATTGGCTATATATCAATGAAGCCAATGAAAACAACTTTAAAGGAAAAAATGTTAAACTTGTAAATTATAAGACTGATAAAGTTAAATCTTACAAGTTCGAAATAAGAGAAAACGGAGAGTTGGTTCCAACAGGAACACACTTACTGTCTGCAGGTATCGGCTTCTACTATAAAGCATCCAACGGTACTGTACAGCAGGCAACTCAGGGAGGTATTGCACCTAACGCTGTTGCATCTTATGATTTATATTATGGTGATCCAAATAATGTAGTATTAGGGACAAAAGATACTAGTAATGTTCCTTCAAGAACAATGGTGGTATACAATCCGGAAATTACCAACTACATTGTTAGATTTGATCCAAACTGGAAAAAAGCAGATATTGAAGTTTATGATATGAGCGGAAAACTGGTTATCTCTAAAAAGGCAGTTGATGCAGCTAGGGATTTTGTAATTGAGCTTAACGGCGCTGTTAAAAATTCTTATGTTGTAAAAATTGTCTCTGATAAAGGAGAAACCGTTAACACTAAAATCTTAAAATAAATATTATGAAAACTATTAATAAACTAGTAATCGCTCTTTTCTTATTCGGAACATTTCTGGTCAAGGCCGATGATGAAGTTCCACCAGTTCCGGGAGGAGGTGGTACCGGAGTAGTAGGACCGGGAGCTGCAGCATCACCTATCGACATGTATGTTTATCTGCTGTCTGTAGTTGCCATTGCACTAATTATATTCTATACAAAGAAATTAAAAAGCGTAAAAGCCTAAAATTTTATTAAAATAACATTAAACTCTCTGATTAATCGGAGAGTTTTTTTATTTTTACTCTATGAAAAAGATATATATATTATCTGCAGTATTAGCTGCATTTTCTCTGCAGGCTCAGTTTACGGTTACAGTCCAGGCTCCTGCCGAATTTAAAGATCAGGATGCCATTCTATATACATTAAACGGCTCAAAAGATATCATCGTTACCAAAGAACAGAATAAGAATAATTCATGGACTTTCAAGTATCCAGGCCATTATATGGGGATGATGAAAGTGTATTTTCCGGCTTCAAATAATGCGGTAAGCTTTGTTTCGGAGAATAAAAATATAAGTATAAAAATGGATGTTCAGAATGGTAAGGTCAAAGATGTGGCTTATCTTGATGAAGTGAACGATATTATGAGCAAGCAGCAGGAAGGTTCCCAGAAAAAAGAACTTATTCTTCCTGCATTGGCACAGATCAAAGAATACTATAAAGACAATACCGATTTCGGAAAAGCTCTGAAAACAGAAATAGACAGACTTTCCGGAACCAGTACCGGTGTTGATGCTGCCAAACATCCTTTTATTTCTTATTATAATACCAATTCCGCTAAGTTCCTGTCTAACTCCGCAGATCCCGCGAAAAAGGTAACTCAGGACGAGATTGTCAACTTCCTGGATAAGTCTAATGATATGCTTGAGTCGTCGTCACTTTTAAGACCTGTTTTGGTATCATATCTTAACTCCGGAGGAAATACGAATGTCGGAGCTTCAGTGGATACACTTTTAGACCGTTTAAAGGTAGAAACTCCAAGAGGGCAGACTGTTTTATCTGAGCTTATCGACATCTTTGATGCTTATGATATGGAAGAGTTTAAAACCAAGTATCTGACCCTTGCAAAAAACCTTAAATGTACTATTACCGACAGACTTGCCACCACTTTAAAATCCAATGCGAATGTGGAAATGGGAGCTTCATTTCCTAATGTGAAATTCCAGTCAGCAACGAATACCTCTGCAAAGTCACTGTATGACGTGAAAGCAGATAAGAAAGTCATTATTTTCTGGTCTTCTACATGTTCTCACTGTGAAAGTGAATTACCACAGCTTTTAGCAAAATACAATGATTTAAAAGCGAAAAACATTCAGGTTGTCGGGCTGTCTTTAGATACGGATAAGAATACCTATACTCAGAAGATCGCTGCATTTCCATGGATCAATGACTCTGAATTAAGAGGATGGAACAGTACTTACGTAGATACGTACAATGTTCATGCAACTCCGACGTATTTTATTTTAGATGCTAACAATAAGATAATCAATAAACCAGACCACGTAGGTGATGTTTTGGAATATTTTAAGTTAAAATAATTTTGGTGGTAAACAAATATTTTCTATATTTGCACCACCAAAACGGCGAGGTAGCTCAGTTGGTTAGAGCGCAGGATTCATAACCCTGAGGTCACGGGTTCAATTCCCGTCTTCGCTACAATAAGAGGGAAAGTAATAGATTTACTTTCCCTCTTTTATTTTAATGATTCATCGTTACTTATTTTAAAATCCTGAATTAAAAATTCCTTACGATAAGTTTTACGTGACTTATCTATTCTTTTTCTCATAGCATATTCTACCTTAAATTTGACTTTCCATTCTCCTTAAACATTTCTTTAATTTCACTAATAAGAGATAAATTACGTATTTATACGTAATCCGTTTTCCTGCCATGTGTTTAGATTTGTGGTTAACATAAAACCTGCTTGTATAGAGCAGCAATGTTTGATAAAAAATTGATAACCAGAAAAACTAAAAACTAATTCTATGGCAAAGTTTACAAGAAAAAATGCGTGGGAGTATGATGGTACTTTTGATAACCCGGATCTTTTGTGGTATGCAAAAGCAGTAGGGGTGATGCAGTCCCGTGCTTTAAATGACGAAAACAGCTGGTGGTTTTTTGCAGCGATGCACGGTGAGCAAATGGGAGGAAGTACATTTCCGAACTGGAATGTTATTCCCGGACCTCCAAATATTCCGACAAGCCCGCTTCCGGATACAGATACAATGAATAAATACTGGAATCAGTGCCAGCACCAGAGCTGGTATTTTGCACCATGGCACCGTGGGTATCTTATTGCTCTTGAAGAACAGATCCGCCAGGCAGTAATCAGCTTAGGAGGTCCGGCAGACTGGGCGCTTCCATACTGGAATTATCTGGGATCTGGGGACCAGTACAAAATACCTCCGGCATTTACAGAGAAAACCCTTCCTGACGGGAAAACTCCGAATCCTTTATATGTAACCGCGAGATACGGTCCTAAAAGTGATGGAAACGTTTATGTGGTGATTCCACCGCTTTCAGAAGCCTGTCAGGGAAATACCATTTATACAGGAAGCAATTCTGCAACTTCAAAGCCAGGGTATGGCGGACCGGAAACCAAATTTTCACACGACGGAGCCACCAGTGGTAACCTTGAGAGTAATCCACATAATCTCGTGCATGTACAGGTAGGAGGAAATGACGGAATAATGTCTGATCCTGATTCTGCAGGACTTGATCCTATCTTCTATCTTCACCACTGTAATATCGACAGAATGTGGGCTGCATGGAATGTAAAGAATAGTAATCCCATTAATCCGCTGTGGTTAGGAGGACCTGCGCTTTACGGCGAAAGAGAATTCATCATGCCTTTACCGGATAATAAAGCCTGGGTGTATACGCCTGCAGAAATGACCAGCTTAGCTAAGCTTGATTATACGTATGATGATCTTGAACCAACAACGGCTCCATTAGTAGAGAAAACGCTTTCCCAAAGATTGACTAAATTAGGAGCACAATCTGTAGAAACAGAAAATTTACAAGAACAAGATATGGACTTAGGAGACAATTCAGAACTTGTAGGGGCTAATAGCGGACAGGTTCAGATAGACGGATCAGGAGCGAAAACTACCGTTACATTAGAAAGCAGTTCCTGGAAGAATGTACCCAACAGTCTGATGAAAGCCTCTGTATCCAATTTACCGGATCAGGTCTATCTTCAGCTGGAAAATGTGAAAGGAACGAGAGATGCGAATATTCTTAACGTTTCTGTGAACCATCAGCTGGCAGGACATGTTTCTCTTTTCGGGTTGCGTAATGCTTCCGATAAAGACGGACACAATGGCGGGACAGGACTTACCTTTATTCTTAATATTACAGACATTATCGACAACCTGTTTATCAATAATCAGCTTGATATTAATTCTCTGGATGTAACGATCCTGCCGGATAATGTGATTCCTTCTGATGAAAAAATTACGGTAGGCCGCGTAAGCATCTATCGTGAAGAGCAAAAACTGTGAAAGCCTCGAAAAGGATCCGTTATTCAATAAGTATAACGATTCTGGCGGTAAGTACTTTCTTTTGGATAATTCTGCTGTTTAATCCCGGCGGGATTATGACTGTAAAGCATTGTCATGTTACCCTTGAAGGACCATCAAAGGCTTCACTTCAGATGATGCTTCAGATGAATCCGGTCTCTGATCTGATGATCGGCTGGACCCTGATGGTATTGGCGATGATGCTGCCAAAACTGATTACGCCGGTTCAGTATATTTATGACCGCAGTTTCAAAAGCCGCAGGTTTTGGTCTGCCTTACTTTTCATATTAGGATATACCGCAGTATGGATCGTTATGGGCTTTTTTATGAATGCAATCATTGTAGGGCTGAATCTGCTCTTACCGAATTCTTACATTCCTGCATTGGGCGTTGGAATCATTGCAGTAATATGGCAGTTTTCTCCGATCAAGCAAAAATGTCTGAACCGTGGACATGATCACGTTGCACTTGCTGCGTTCGGTTCCGAAGCAGATCGGGATGCATTTATGTTTGGAATTATGCACGGAGTTTGGTGTGTGGGAGCAGGATGGGCACTGATGCTTTTCCCGATGTTGCTGCCTTCCGGACATAATCTGGCGATGATTGTCGTTACTTTCATCATGATCAGCGAACATATGGAACATCCGAGATCTCCGGGATGGCATTTCAGTTTTCGTCTGAAGCTGCTCCGTGTTATGATTGCACAGACCAGACTTAACATGAAAAATAGATTGAAATTCAACTGAATACTTTTGTTTTCTACTATATTCTACTTCACCGGACTTATGTAAAATAAGGGTGAGAAAACCGCACTGAGGAGTGCGGTTTTTTTGTGACTTAACATGAATTTCCCATTGAAGGGATTTTTTAGTTTTATATTCTTTCTTTATTAAAAGGCTTTTGACTATAGGTGTAAACTTTGAAAAATAAATTTGCGTAGAAATACGTAAAGAATTTCAAAGGATAATTTCTAGCTTTGAGTATCATAATTTACTTTTCACGTGAGCATCAGTAGAAATTATTTTCTGGTGGTGCTTTTTTTGAAATAGGATGTTCACTGCACTTTCGGTGCTGATGTATGGGAGAATGAACATTCTTACCGCATTTACTTCAAATTCTTAAAATCACATACCATTAAAAACTAAAACCATGAAACAATTTGACACCCCGGCCTATCAGGCTGACAAAGATTTTAAAGACCAGCCGGATCTGAGAAATCAGATTGAAAATGCCTGGAGCAATTACGTAAAATACTGTACCATTAATTCACAGATGGGAAATCCATGGTCAAGCAGCTATGACCATCCCAGAAGCTGGTACTATAATCCTCTTGTAACACCAGTTACTCCAAATAAAAATAATACAGTCCCAATCCAGTGGGGAGCTTTCCCGAACAGGATCAACCATTATTTTACCAGTTTATTTACTAAGGTTTTTCCTAATGAAGCCCAGGACAAGTTGCATGAACTTGCCGATATCGGTCCGAAGGCATTCACTGAGAAATATGGTACACAACTGGTGGTTCCTAAAAATCCATGTGATCCGACGAATACGGATACAAAAGCATTCGGGCCTTCAGGTCCCAGAGGATGGCAGGATGAATACTGTGAATGGAGCGTGACAAGAGATACCAACGGAGATATTATCGCTGTCAATTTTACCCACGAAAACCCGGAATACTGGTTCCATATGTGGAAAGTTTCTCAGGATATGGTGGTTTCGTTGTATCAGGAAATTCTTAATAATCCCAATGTACAGAAGGAAGATCTCTATCTTTTGGATGAAAATGGGAATCCTGTAATAGTAAGAGAAACAGGACTGCCTGCCTATAATCCGATTAATAAATGGAACAACGGTTCATCGGCTACAGCAGAAGGAGGAGGAGCGGTACATCTTACCAGTCCGCCCAATTCTTTAGGTGCAGAGATTTATCTTGGAGCAGCAGCCACTATTTTAAGAGTGGTTGGAGGAAAAGTGATTACCGATGCCAATACACTGATTTGTGCCGCACAGTACGGACAGATCTACAGAAACAGTGATCCCCGTATCGGACAGAATGTAAATGCACTGGTTTATAATAAAAAGCTTAAAATATCATTGACCAACCCAATCGCACTGTACGGTCAGATGCCGGATTTTACTCAGTTTGCAATGCCTGATTCAGCGGAAGGGTATACTATTGAAGACTGTTATAAAATTATCAGAGGAACAGCTACCAATCCGGGAACTGATTTTTATCCTTTTAATATGATTCTTCATTCAAGATTTGAAGTTCCGGCTGGAGCTCAATTTAAACTAAGTGATATTAAAGTACAGGGCCAACCTTTAAAATGGGGCTCACAGATTGCGGATGTTTTTAAAGTTCAGCTTGCAGGAACAGGAATTCCTGGAGGTAGCGATAAGCCTCAGGAATACCCGCCGGTAGGAGATCCGGATGTTACGCTTCCAAGCGTACAGTATCTTCTGGATAATAATCTGCTTCAGGCGAGTCTTTACAACAAACTGAATACTTTTTCTAATTTAACCTCATGCATTACCCAGATTGAAGCAGGAACCACTACAAGCGGAATTGCTGTGCTGGCCAGTGATGCCAACAAGGAAACAGGTTTTGATTTTGGTCCTGGAATCAGTGTATCTGTGACCGATTATCAGGATCTGGGAAATGATAATCAACTGTTCATGATCGATATTACTGTTCATGCTGCTGCCTCGTTGGGAGAAAAGCCGCTTGCGCTGTACAATAATACTTCAGATCCAAAATATACGGTTTCAGGAGTTCTTGAAGTAGTGGCACCGGGTTCACTTCCAAAACTGAATATTACGCCAAACCAGACCTTACTTTCTGATCAGCAAATCAAACAGGTTCAAAAAATACTGAAATGAGAACACTATTATTTTCCTTTTTTCTATTGAGTTTAATTTCAATTTCATGTGAATCCGGAAAAAAGGACAAAAAATTAAACTCCAGAGTTGGCTTTTCTCAAAAGATGGCAGACTTCGACTGTGGTGCCTTTTGTGATCCTCCCTCGGTAACGTATCAGCTGCCGGCAGATTCCAGTTGTGTAAATAGTTCTCAAAATGTAATGAACTGTTTTGCCTGGAAAAATTTTCTTGCATTGAACTGGTTGGCTTCAGACCAAAGGGGAGTTCCTGATACTGCTGCGGTTGCCGCTGATTACGGGATGCCCGGAGACTACAAACCTACGGTATGGGAAAGCTACCTAAGTATTGATGATGTATTTGCTGCCAAACCACCTGCACAATGGAATCTTAGAAGCAAAAACGGGTATATGAAGTACATCAATGAGATCAATAAATTTACGGATATCAATGCAAGTCTTCCGAAACCTAAGCTGAGAGCAATGCTTGGAGGAAATGTAGACGAGATCATGCAGGCTAAAGGAGCATGGCTGACCGATCAAAGCGGGAATATCGTTTGGTACGAAATCCGGATGAATACTATTGAAAGTGATTTTGTGCGTGATAATAAACTTTATAATTATGGAAGCTTAAGTGCGTTTGCTGCCCAAAATCAAGGGGTTTGGTTTCCGATGGAATCTATTGAGATCAAAGCGGCATGGCGAATCATTCCGGAAGATCAGCTGGAATCGCTGAAGAATTTTTACAAAATATCCATGGCGATGGTTCCGGAGATTAAAGGTTTTGATAAGAACAATAAGCCGATTTATGGAAAATATTTACAGAAATATTTAGGATTGGTGGGTCTTCATATCATCAGAAAAACCAATCAGTCTCCCCAATTTACCTGGATGACTTTTGAGCACGTGAACAATGCGCCAACAGATGGACAGATTGATCCGTCCGTGAAGTATTGTTTTTATGATCCTAAAAGCAAGGACAAGCCAAACCAGTCTCCGGTTCCCGGAAAAGACAGTTTAAACAAACCGGTTCAGGTGGTTCGTATTGCAGACAATGCCATTTCGCCGGAAATACAGCAGCTGAATAAGCAGATCCAGAATATGATTAAGGCAAGTAACCCTAAATCTGTATGGCAATATTATCAGCTGGTGAATGTGCAGTGGCCGGAAAATCCGGTGAAGGATAAAGATAACAATAAGAAAGCTCCTCTGATGACCGGTGGGATTACTCCTAAGAATATAGCCAATGTCACTATGGAGACTTATATCCAGGAGAAACAGTGTATGGACTGTCATAAAAATGCATCGGTTGGAGACCAAAAATATCCTACAGATTACAGTTTTATATTTTTAAAGGTTAAGCCCGGAAATTAATCGTACTCATTCATAACAATAAAACCGCAGTCTTTGTAGGCTGCGGTTTTATTGTTTGTATTATTTTAAAGGGTATTAAGTCTGGTACCCCAATAATTTTCTGATCTGATAGAAGAATCTTTCGATAAGACGAAGATCCTGTGTTACGATCTCAGCATTTCCTCTGAGTTCTTTGTCAAAAGGAAGCTTTTTGTTGTAGCTGGTCTTTAATCCTTTCGGAAGGGTGATATCTACATAATAGTTTCCTTTATCATCGGGAATAAGAGAAATATTCTGAACTTTTCCTTCCACAATACCATATTCCTGGAAACGGTAGTTGTCAAGTTTAATCAACACTTTCTGACCCGTCATGACCTTTCCTGAATTAACGGTAGGAACGGACATTCTTCCCACCAGCTTTTCCTTATTGGTAGGAAGGATGGAAACAATGGGTTCTGACATTTTCACAAACTGATTTTCCCCGAAAAACTGCTGAAAACTGGCCATTCCATCTGTAGAAGAGATGACAAGATAATTCTGTTCCCACTGTTTTAAAGATTTACGAAGCTGTTCAAAAAGCTGTAAAGTCTGAGAAGAATAGGTGATCTTGTCTTTTTCTGTGTTAATGGCTGTTCCGCTTTTCGTTTTATTCAGATTGGAAATTCCTTCATCCATCTGAGAAATGGAAATATTAAGGTTTTCAAGGTTCTGCTGAGCCTGAAGGAATTTTATTTTTTCATTTTCAAGTTCTACGGAAGCAATGACTCCCTGGGTGAATAGTTCCTGAGATCTCTGATAGCTTTTCTTTGATAATTCATATTTCGCTAATTCCAGACTTTTCTGTTGTCTTAAAGTAGCGATTCTTACCCTGTATTCTGAGATGCTTTGGTTGGCCGCTATATTTTCCGGCGCATAAGGCTGAAGTCTTGTGAAGAGTTCTTCATCCTGAAAAGCTTTTGCGAAACTGTTGTAATCTCCCTGCAGTTCACCAAGTTTGAATCTTGAAGTTACTGCAATAGGGAAACTCTGCAGTTGTTGGGGAGAAATAGAATCTACCAGCTTTTTCAGTTCCAAAACGTCTTTATAATTGGCCGTGGACTGCATGACCATCAGTACATCATTTTTCTTTACTTCCTGATGATCTTTGATGAAAATCTTTTCAATTTTCGCGTTCATTCTGGCCTCTATTTTTTCAGGAGGATTTTGTGATGTTACCATAACCGGAGCAGCAACAAATTCCGGATACTTAATGATGTAGCTCATCCCAAGGATAAGCAGGAGTATAATTAATATAACGCTGTTTCCCCAGCGTATCATCCAATGTGGAGGCTGGGTGAGAATGTCCTGAACACTCTCTGAGCGGAGTTCAATATTGTCTAAAATATCTTCTTTCATGTTTCTGAGATAAAATTTCCCCCATGTTTCAGAGGGAATATAATTTAAGCAAATGGACAGTTTCCGTCATAGTCTGATGGAGGATTGGTATCTGAATCCGGTGGACACTCAAAATGCTTGATTCTGCATGGAACCCAGCTTCCGTTACACCAAGATCCGCAGCAATTTGTACCAGGGAGTATTGCTCCTCCGTCAATAGAAATTAATTCTTTTCTCGACAGTTTTTTCAGATTTTTCATAATTAAAAGTTGCTTAGTTTTTTTCCTACTCTATAAGCTTTTCGGAATGCGCTTTTTTATGGGTATTAGCTTCCTAATTCAAGTTGATTTTTTACCAGTCTGTAGTATTCTCCTTTTAAAGCCACCAGATCGGCATGATTACCTTCCTCTACTACCTGACCTTTATCCAGAACGATAATTTTGTCGGCATGTTTTACGGTTGAAAGTCTGTGAGCAATTACGATAGCCGTTTTGCCTTTAAAGAACTGTTCAAGATTTTCCATGATCACTTTTTCATTATTGGCATCCAAAGCAGAAGTAGCTTCATCGAAAAAGATAAATTCAGGAGATTTGTAAACGGCTCTGGCAATGAAAAGCCTTTGCTTTTGACCACCACTCACGCCTACACCTTCATTTCCGATCTTTGTATTATAGCTTAACGGAAGGCTTTCAATGAAATCTTTGATGTTGGCAATTTCTACAGCACGTCGTAATTTCTGCTTATCTACGTGGTCTTCTCCTACCGCGATATTATTGGCGATGGTATCATTAAATACATATCCTTCCTGCATCACTACGCCGCAATGATCTCTCCAGAATCTCGGGGAAATACTTTTCAGCTGTGTGCTTCCAAGTCTGATATCTCCTGCTGTAGGTTCGTAAAATTTCATCAGAAGTTTTAAAAGCGTAGTCTTTCCACTTCCGCTGGCCCCAACAATAGCTGTTGTTTTCTGATAAGGTATCGTCAGGCTGAGATCTTCAAATACGGGAACATCTGACCCGATATACCTGAATGATATATTGCTGACTTCAATGTCTTTCTGCGGAATTTCTCCTGCATACTGCTCATTTTTGTCTTCTTCGTCTTCTTTATCGTGAATCTCACCCAATCTTTCAAGGGAAATTTTAGCATCCTGAGTCTGCTTGATAAAATCGATAAGCTGTAACAATGGACTGTTCAGCTGCCCGATGATATACTGCACCGAAAGCATCATCCCTAAAGTAAGATTTCCTTCCAATACAAGTTTGGCTGAAAGGAAACTGACCAGAATATCTTTCATCTGGTTGATGAAATTTCCTCCTACCGACTGCCACTGTTCCAGGGACAGGGATTTGATTCTGATTTTAAATAATTTAACCTGAAGGAATTCCCAGTCCCAACGTTTCTGCTTCTCTGCGTTATGCATTTTAATTTCCTGCATCCCGTTGATAAGTTCGATTACCTTACTCTGTTCCTGTGAAACCTGAGAGAATCTTTTGTAATCCAGTTCCTTTCTTTTACTAAGGAAAAAGCTGATCCATCCGATGTAAAGACCTGCGCCTATCAGATAAACGACAAACAGTCTGTAATCATAAAACAGAAGAACAATACTGAAGATAATAAGGTTCACCAAAGAGAAAAGGGTATTTAACGAAGAACTCGTCAATAACTGCTCAATTCTATGGTGGTCATTAATCCTTTGCATAATATCTCCCGTCATTCTCGTGTCGAAAAAGCTTATCGGAAGCTTCATCAGCTTGATAAAGAAATCCGAAATGATGGAGATATTAATCCTTGCAGACAAGTGAAGAAGAATCCAGCTTCGGATGACTTCAATTCCCATCCTTCCCAGGAACAACATGATCTGGGCAAGAAGGACCACATAAATAAAGTTGAGATCCTGATTCTGTATCCCGACGTCAACAATACTCTGCGTAAGGAAAGGAAAAATAAGGGAGAGTAAACTTCCCGCCAAAAGACCTACCGCAAGCTGAATAACAAGAGACTTGTACTTAAGCAGGTATTTGGATAAGAAAGAGAAACTAGCCTTACTTTCTTCCGTATCAAACTCAGTCTGAAAAAATGCCGGCGTAGTTTCAAGAATAAGGGCAATTCCTTCTTCCGTATTTTCGTTGGCATTTTCCCCGATCCATAATTTGATGAATTCATCACGGGAATAGGTGATCAGCCCATAACTGGGATCTGAAATATAGACTTTGTTATTTTTATCAATTTTGTAGACAACAACGAAGTGGTTCTTGTTCCAGTGTACAATGCAGGGGAAAGGTACTTCTTCTGCAAGGGTATTAAAATCGATCTGGACTCCAAGGGAACGGAATCCTAAGTTTTCAGATGCGTCGCTAAGGCCTAAAAGGCTGCTTCCTTCACGTGTAGTTTCAGAAAGGGTACGGATCTGCTGCAGGGAAATACTTCTGCCGTAATATTTACTTACTATTCTAAGGCAGGTAGGGCCGCAGTCTTTAGCATCCGGCTGTTTATAAAAGGGAAATTTCTTCAAAATTGATATTCATTATAAAATGTCGCCAAAATATGACGACATTTTTACTTATTCAAATTAATATTCAAATTTATATCGTTCATTTATATCATGCACCATTATTGTATACATCGATACAAATTAAAGGATCATTAATAGCTGGGAGAGGATAATGCTTCCCTTGCTTTTTTTTAACTTATTCCTATTAACCTTGCGGTGTGAAATCAATCATGGTAGGCGGCGTGCAATAATAGGTGTTGGGCCCGGCTCCTGCAATAGGTCTGCATACTCCGTTGGCACAGCATTGGTCACCACCGCATTCTCCATTATCAGGACATCTTCTAAGTCCTCCTTTAATAGATTTTAAATTTTCTCTTGAGATTTTCTTTAAGTTTTTCATAGTGTTATTTAGTTTTGCTGTTTTCCTACTCTTTCAAAGCTTTTCGGAGGACGCTTATATTTTTTCCTAAGATAGTGAATTTTTCAATTCGTGAATGTTTTCTTAGTGTAAGTCCTCATCTTCCATCAATTCATCAACGAAAAACCAAATATCATCACGGTCATATTTGTCCGGGAACTGGTGTCCGTTCAGAAGAAAAATAGGAGTGAAGTTCAATCCTGCTGCGCTGTTATCTTTTGTCATTTCAATAAATGGCGTCAAATCTTCCTCTGCAGATGATCCGGATAAGGCAACAATTTTGTTTTCATCTCTGGTTTCAAACCACTCTTCCACAGCTTTCAGGAAATCTTTCTGAGGTCTATTGTGGTAGATATAGTTAAAAGCTGAAAGTAACTTCGTATACTTCTCATCAGCTCTTTCTGATGAATAATTGAAACGGATCTGTACAGAAATGTCCTCAGGATATTTTTCAAGAAGTCCTTCCATGATTTTATGACCGTCCTTACAGAATCCACAGTAAGGATTGGATACGATAGAAAGACGAAGTTTAGCATCATTACTTCCTAATGAAAAAGTATGGGTATCCTGGAATTCTATTTTTTCATTTTCCAGAAGCTGGCTTTTGAAAAGTTCATAATTTCTTTTAAATCTAAGGTTCTTGGCATTGGACTTCTGAAGAGTTTCTTTCTGAGAAAGAATATTGCTGAAATACAGTACTGCAGAAAAAACGAGAATCCATAAAACAGCGGTTAATAATAATGCTCCAATACTGAATGATGTATTCTGGAATAAGAAAATGCTGATCGCTAATTGTCCGATAAGAATCGAAATAATCAAAAGACACACTCTACAGAATGTTTTTTCTACAAAAGCCTGAATATATAATGAATAACCAATAGCCAGGATGGAAACGAAAGTAAATCCTTTTACAATATAAGAAGTTGCCGGAAGGAAAAGCCCCAATATGGCCAGACCTGCAAAATAGATCAGTGAAAAGTCAGAGAACTTTAAACCTAAGATACTCGTCTTATCCTGTTTGATAATTTTGTCACATGAGTTGGCAGCCTGCTTGGAAGAAGTGTCTCCACAAATACTTCCAATCACGGTAGATGTATTTCCGAATTTTTGGTTGAAAATTTCCAGAGAAATATAAACACCGGCCAAAGAGAGAAGATTGAAAAGAGCTTCGTATATGGTTTGGGTGAAAAAAGAATACGCAAGGATGATGGCGAAAACAAGGTATAGAAGAGGCGTGAAATTAAAAGCCAGTTTGCTTTCCGCATTTTCGCTCTTTTCAAAAAGAAGTACAAAATCTGTAGACTTTTGGTGAAGTTCTTCTTTATTAAGTGTTTTTGCTTTTTCTGAATAAACCGAATAACTGACTCCCGATTTCTTTACCAGAGAAAAGGAGTTATCTACAATCGCGATAAATTCTTCCGGCAGCTCATCCCAATATTCCTTATCAAGTTCATAAGCATCATTTTTTACTCCCATAAAGTTAAGCGTATCACTAAAAGCAAGTGCAGAAGGGTAGTTTGGATGTGAGTTGAACTGGAAAGAAAATTCCTGTTTATCGAGTTTTAGATAGTTAATAAGTTTGTCGAAAATCATAGTAATATTTTTAACTAAAATACGCAGATGTTTTAAAAAAACAAATTTTTTTTCTTTTGTTAGTGATATACTTTTGTTAAATGCTTGATTATGTGTAAATATTACTGTATTTTTTACATTATTTAGTAGAAAATAAAGTTAATTTCATAATGAAATATAAGTAAGAAGTTGCCTCATTATGGGTATCGTATGGCGTCAGAAAGTTCTGTAAATAGAAGTGGTTTTAATATTTTGCAAGGGTAGAATCTTGAATGATGACGATCAATAGATTAAAATAGTAAAGGCAGATCACTCTTTTTTATCCATATTGAAGTTTTAAACCTTAGCGATGCATAATCTTTGATACTAAATCATACCGGAGCTTAATAAAAGAAACTGAAGTTCTGTTTTGAGATCATGTACTTTTAATTTGAAAAGGAATAAAAAGGAAGATCATTTTTACGGTTTTTAGACTGAAAGATTTTAAAAATATAAAAAATCATCCGATCCCAGAAGGAGGAAATATTTTGTTGAACAAAATTTGGCTATTTTTTCTTCATTTTTACCCACTTACAGATAATAACTCTAATTTTTAGTATTGAAAAAATATCGGAAAATTCAAATATTCAATTCTTAAACAATTGTTTAGATTTATGCGCTTTTCATAGTGGATTTTAAATTTAAATAATGATTTATTATTGAATTATTTGTTTTGGTAAAATTCTAATTTTCAGTGATGAACTCAAAAAAACTTAAAAAATCATAAAGTTTTCTTAAAGTTTTAAAAAAGGTTAGAAATGTTTTTGTATTTATAAAATATATTGTACTTTTACATCGCCTTGAATGAGGGAACAAGTCAAGGTAATAAATTTTTTTTCATCATTTGTGTTTTTAGAATCGTATCGCCTGATACGATTCTTTTTTTTTGTTGACTATTTTTCATAGTTCAGAAGAAGGTCGATAAAGTAAGAATAGGTAACCGCTCCTTCCTGCTGGTTGCTCTTCAAAAACAGGTTATTCGTAAACCCAAAGAAGTCATCCAGCCAGCCCTGATGTCTGAAAATGAAGCTCCTTTCATAGAGACGGTCTCTTTTCATGGCAGGAGAATATTGACTAAGCACAGACTTTACAAATGCAGGGTCTTCCTCTACAATAAATCTTAAAAGACTTTTTAATGTAAAATATTCGGTGCTGTATCTCAGATCCGGATTTTTAGCATTCACACCGAGCAGATAGCCTATAAAATTGGCTTCCTGTTCTCTGGCGAAACCAAGCTGGTGTGAGCTCTCATGTGCCGATGTAAATGGGATGAAAGTATGGGGTAGTTCACTGTTATACTGTGCTTCTGCCGTAAACGGATTATAGTACCCAAGTATTCCTGTGAAATTCATGACACTCTTAAAAAGACTGGGTTTAAAAGCATTGATTTCCGGAGCATATTTATCTGATATATATTGAGGAAGCTGGGTCTGTTGCTGAAGAATTTCAGTCTGTACGGCCTTCAGATCAGTAATAATAAATACTCCGTTTTTATCTTCCCGTACAGATTGCCTGGTCGCTTTGCATTTTTCCAGGTAGCGAAGGGCGAGTGTCTTTGCTTTATTGATTTCCGGTTCTTTCTGACTCGAAAGCTTCTTGATAACAGGAGTCTGGAAGTACAGCATGCCCCAACAGATCTGGTAGATGAAGTAGAAGATGTTAATGCCGGCCAGAAGCCTTAAAAGAGCCTTGTTTCTGCTTTTCTTTTTAAAACAGAGTATAAGGCCATATAAAAGAAAAATTCCCAAAAGAATATAGATAAGATCGCCGAAAGAAAACGGGATCCAGCTGAAAAGCAATTGATGAATCTTTTTCTGAAGTTCAAAGAACCATTCGAAAAAAGAGATGATTGTTTTCGACTTAGAGAACGCATAGAACAAAAGAAATTGGGCAAGTAATCCACCTGCCCAAAATCTTTTCTTATGTATTTTTTTTGTTGTATTAGTGACCTCCATCAGATTCTAAAATATCAACATTGATTCCCTGTTTAGACAAAGCCTTTTTGGTGATGTATGCGAATAATGCAATATACGCAAAACACAGCACCGGAATGAAATAGGAATTGTGAATTCCGATAATATCAGAAAGTTTCCCCTGTAGCGGCGGGATAATACCACCTCCTAAAATCATCATTACCAGGAAAGCTGAACCCTGAGCAGTATACTTTCCTAAACCTGTAATGGCCAGAGTAAAGATAGACGGCCACATGATACTACAGGCCAGACCTCCGGAAAGGAATGCATAGATAGCGATGTTTCCTGTGGTAAGAAGTCCTACGATCATTGCAATCACTCCAAACAGACCAAAAATTGTCAATGTCGTAGCCGGTTTATTTTTACTAACCAGGAATAAGATCACCTGAATCGCAATACAGATCGCATAGAAATAAAGGTGAGACATATCTTTTTGTGCAATCGTATTGATACCGATAATGACAAGGAATGCCACGAAAGGAACCACAATTGTAGCAATGGTTTGTTGTTGTTTATTAAGATTGAATACGGCAATAGCCCCGGTCCATCTTCCGATCATCAAACTTCCCCAATACATTGAAATATAAGGAGCCAGATCTGAGGACTGATGTCCGCCGAACGCAGGGGTACTTAAAAGTTCACCCAGGTTACTTCCTATCGCCACTTCCACTCCCACGTAGCATAGAATGGCAATCATTCCCAGTACAAGTTGTGGATATTTCATCGCGCCCCAACCATCCGGATTCTTTTTCGAACTGGTATTGGCGAAAATAAGACATACAATAACGGAAAGTAATGCACCTCCCAGGTAGATCATTCTCTCTTTTTCAAGAGGATGTTTTATAGTTTCAAGTTCTATTTTCTTGGCAGCAATCTGTGTCGTGTATTCAGCTGT
Organism: Chryseobacterium sp. OV279; assembly: GCF_900128945.1. Taxonomy (GTDB): domain Bacteria; phylum Bacteroidota; class Bacteroidia; order Flavobacteriales; family Weeksellaceae; genus Chryseobacterium. The sequence continues at coordinate 927,547 of NZ_FQUD01000004.1, forward strand.
TTTTGCAGCGTCTGTTTCTTTCTTCAGATTCGTGTCAAGGACTGAAATTTCATTACCTAATGCTTCAATTTTCTTAGCTTCATCAGAGTTGTAGCTGCTGAATACCGGAATAAAGAATAAGATCACCAATATTGTCATTGCAATCAAAGTCTTTCTTGCTTTTCCAGCTTTTTCCATAGGCTCAGTAGAGATCCCGTCCGGAAGTTTTTTAGAAAAATAGAAAACTCCGGCAGCAATTAAAAACAGGGCTCCTACAGCGGTGTAAAGTAAAATTACTTTATCCAGCGCCAGGTGTTTGATCTGATCGTCATCTACCGTAGCAGTCGTTCCGAAAAGCGCAAGACCTACAATAATGGGTCCGATAGATGTTCCAAAAGAGTTGATTCCCCCGGCTAAATTCTGCCTGCTTGCTCCCGTTTTCGGGTCTCCCAAAAGGACAGCAAAAGGGTTGGCAGCCGTCTGTTGAATAGAAAAACCTAAGGCTACAACGAAAAGCCCGATAAGCATTCCGTAATACACATTGGCTTTAACGGCTAAGATCATAATGGCAGCTCCAATGGCTGACAGCAGCAGTCCGTAGACGATACTCCTTTTGTAGCCCCATTTTCCTATGATATCAATACCTTTAATTGTACTGGATATGAACAGCAACAGTGCTCCTAAAAAATAGGCCGTGTAAAACGCAAAGTCTATTAATTGGGACTGAAACTGGTCAAGGGAAAAATAGTTTTTACAGAAAGGGATAAAAATACTATTGCCGGCTGCAATAAAACCCCAGAAAAAAAATACAAGCACCAGCGTGTAAAGTGCAGGGTAATTAGTCGGTTGATTTGTTTTAGACATGTTTGTTAAAAATTTCGCAAACAAATATAACTATTTCTTTTATATAGAGTGTTCCAGCAGTGTTTTTTTTATTTCTTTATAAGCCTCTGTTTTTAGGTCTCTTGGAGAATCGGAAGACTCCATGATTCCGTTGAAATATACTTTTACACGGCCGGGATAGCCTTTTGCACTGTCAAAAGGGAAAATTTCTTTCAGCCCTACAAAGGTATAGACTGCAATCGGGGAGTTGTGTTTGGAAGATAAAGTAAATGCTCCGTCTTTGAATTCATCCAGAATAATAGAAGTGTCGTCCGGTACGCCACCTTCGGGAAATATAGCAATGCTGTTGCCTTCTTCCATTTTTTCTGCGCATCTTCTGTAGACATCTGCACGGCTTCTTGCGCTTCCACGGTCTACCATCACACATATCCTTTTATATATGGTACCGAAAATCGGGATCTTTACCAGTTCTTTTTTGCCTACAAAACAGATAGGATGATCCGGCATCAGAATACAGGTAAGCATAATATCCATAATCGAAGTATGATTCGAAATGAAAACGTAGGGTTTGCTTTTATCTTTTTTCTGATCGGAAAGATGGGTAAGGTCATATCTCAGCCCCATACCGTAGAACATCCCGAAGCACCAGATGCGGATGAATTTGTATGCGTATTTGTAATGCTTTTTATTAAAGGATAAAATGTAGACAGGGATTCCCAGGGTAACTGTTAAGACAAATGCCAGTAGCAGCAGCCAGAATCTCCAGAGATAATTTAAAATTTTTGTCACCGCTTAACCGTTAAAAATTACTTTCTTTTTCACAGAATAATTCAGAATGGAAACCAGCAGGATCGCTGCAATCTTACTGATCATTTCCGGGCTTAAGGTATAAAAAATTAAATTGATATTGTCCTTAAATATAAAACTGTAGAAAATCTGGAAAAAGCCTAGACTCAGTAACGTTGATACAAAAGAAACTCCCATGAAGTAGGCGAATTCTTTGTTTTTCGAATGTTTCCCCCTTTCAAAGACAAACCAGATGCTCAGGAAATAATTGGTGATGATCCCGCAGCTGGTTGAGAAAATGTTACTCAAAGGATAATGGATGCCATGAAAATTGGTTTCTCCGGAGAAAAAATGCGGAAGGTAAGTACTGAAAGCCTTGAAGCTTCCAATCTCTACAATAGCGCTGAGCCCTCCGGCTATAATGAAAAACAAAACCTGTTTCTGGCGTAGTAGTAATTCTCTCATTCAATATATATGAAAGTGCAAATTTATAATTATATGTCAATAATGTAAGAATAAAAGATTATTTTAAAATTAAAAATGAACGTATTTTGTTGATTGATAGTGTGGTATGTGTCGTTTTGTGCGATGGATAGGCCGAAAATACTTTATATAATGAGTCATGTGTTCTATTGAACAGTTCCTGATAATGACTGAAACAGACCATAAAATTACTTTATGATCATTTAATAAATGGGAGATAAACAGGACAATCGTTGTAAGCAAAAGGGATTGAAGATGATCCGGAATCGGGAGGCTGAAAATATTGTGATAAGCATATGTTAAACAATGAAAAAAGTTGTTAAATAATTTTTTTGAATCAAAATAATTTCTAAATTTAATCTTCTGAATGATGTAATTATAACCTGATAATAAATTCATTTTCAACTCCTTGTGTTGATGGTTTTTTCTATCTTGGAATGTGCGCTCTAACGCATAATACCTTAATTTTCACGACCCAAACTATAACAATATTTGTATGAAAAGTCAAAACAAATACAGAAAATTCCAGCTTCAGCAAAAAAATATTGAGGCTCTTGAGAGAGAGAATTCCCGCTTCAAAAGAGTGTATTCAGAGTATGAAAATATGGCAGACGAATTGTGGAATCTTGAAAACTCTACAGACAAACCGGTGCCGGATGATTTTATCAATGCCATCATGCTTCAGAGTTCTTATCTGGAGGACGAAATTGAAGACTGGCTGATGAAGTTTGACAATCAAAAAGCTGATATAAAACATTAGAAGCTTCCAGTCTGTTTTTAAACGCTATGTAAAGATAAATTCATAATTTAGCATCCTTAAACTAAAATGTAATATATGGTTGCTATTGTTGATAGTGGTTCTACCAAATCAGATTGGGTGATTCTTGATGACTTCAAAAAAGTGTTTTTAAAAACAGAAACTATCGGCTTTAATCCTAATTTTATCAATAGAGAACTTATCGTTCCTGAAATAGAAAAGAACAGCAGCCTTATATTGGTCAGAAATTCCATTACGAAGATTTTCTTCTATGGTTCCGGATGCGGTGTGAAAAAAAACTGCGAAACCATAGAGGAAGAATTGAAAAAAGTATTCACAAAAGCTGAAGTGGTTGTGAGAGAAGATCTTGTGGCCGCTGCTTACGCCGCGTACAGTGGAAAACCTGCTGTCGTATGTATTTTAGGAACCGGATCCAATTCTTGTTATTTCGACGGTAAAGACATTAAAATAGAACTTCCTTCCCTTGGTTTCCTTATGGGAGATGAAGGAAGCGGAAGCGCCATTGGAAAACAGCTGGTGCGAAGATATTTTATGAAAAAACTTCCGGCAGACCTTCATACAGAATTTGAGCAGAATTATGGGCTGAAAATAGAAGATGCATTGAAAAATATGTATCACAGCTCAAGACCTAACGCCTGGCTGGCGGATTTCAACAAATTTGTCATCGAAAGAAAGGATCATCCTTACTTTAAAGATATGGTATACGAGGAAATGAAAAACTTCTTCGAATATCAGGTCATTCCTTATAAACAATCAAAAGATGCCGAGATCAATTTCATCGGCTCTATTGCGTATTACTATGAAGATACGCTGCGCTCAGTTGCAGAAGAATTTCATTTAAATGTAGGACATGTTGTCCAGAAACCTATCGAAAGTTTAGTAGACTACCATATTAAGTATATACTTTAATAAAAAACAAAATTCTATGTCAAGTAAAACCCACCGCGACGAAAAGAACTTTAATCAGGCCGCGTTAGATTATCATAAAGCCGAACCTAAAGGAAAGATCGAAGTTATCCCTTCGAAGCCTCACTCTTCTCAAAGAGATTTATCATTGGCATACTCACCAGGGGTGGCAGTTCCTTGTATGGAGATCCACGATAAGCCGGAAACCGTTTATGACTACACAGGAAAAGGAAACCTGGTAGCTGTAATTTCCAACGGAACGGCTGTATTAGGTCTTGGTGATATCGGAGCTGAAGCTTCAAAACCGGTAATGGAAGGAAAAGGTCTTTTGTTTAAGATCTTTGCAGACATCAATGTCTTTGATATTGAGATCGATGAAAAAGATCCGGACAAATTTATCCAGATTGTAAAAGGAATTGCTCCGACATTCGGAGGAATCAACCTTGAAGATATTAAAGCTCCTGAAGCTTTCTATATCGAGCAGAAACTGAAAGAAGAGCTTGATATTCCATTGATGCACGATGACCAGCACGGAACAGCTATTATTTCAGCTGCTGCACTGATCAACTCGCTTCAGATCGCCGGTAAAAATATCGGTGAAGTAAAAATGGTTGTGAACGGAGCCGGAGCGGCTGCTATTGCATGTACCAACCTATACATTTCTTTGGGTCTGAAGAGAGAAAATGTTTTAATGTGCGACAGTAAAGGGGTGATCAATCATAAAAGAGAAAACCTTACGCCTGAAAAAATAGATTTCATTGCCAATACTGATATCGAGACCCTGGAAGATGCCGTAAAAGGTTCAGATGTTTTCATCGGATTGTCAAAAGGAAACGTAATGACTCCGGAAATGCTTTCCAGCATGACTGATAACCCTATCGTTTTTGCTTTGGCAAACCCGGATCCTGAAATTGCTTACGATCTTGCCCTTGAAACCCGTAAAGACGTGATCATGGCAACCGGAAGAAGCGACTATCCTAACCAGGTGAACAATGTACTGGGATTCCCTTACATTTTCCGTGGTGCACTGGACGTTCAGGCGAAAGGAATCAATGAAGAAATGAAGCTTGCAGCGGTACATGCTATCGCAGATCTTGCCAAAGAACCAGTGCCAGAAGCTGTAATCCTTGCTTATAATGTTCAGAACTTACAGTTTGGAAGAGAGTATTTCATCCCGAAACCATTTGATAACAGACTGATCACCAAAGTTTCCAGTGCTGTAGCAAAAGCAGCTATTGAAAGCGGTATTGCAAGAAAAACCATCGAAGACTTCGAAGAATACGAAAACCAGCTGCTGGACAGAATGGGAAGAGACGAGAAGTTGGTAAGAATGATGCAGAGCCGTGCAAAATCTAATCCGAAGAGAATCACTTTAGGAAATGCTGAAGAGTACAACGTATTGAAAGCAGCACAGATTCTTTATGAAGAAGGAATTGCATTCCCAAGTCTTTTAGGAGATAAAAAATACATCAAAGAACAGATGGAGCGTTTCGGTATCAATCTGGACATCCCGATTATCGATCCAAGTGATGATGATCAGAAGGAAAACAGAAAAAGATACAGAGAAACCCTTTGGAAACTTCGTCAGAGAAAAGGAATGAACGAGTACAAAGCGAAAAGATATGTGCGCCAGAGAGATTATTTCGGTCCATTGATGCTGAGACACGGAGATACAGACGGACTGATCGTTGGTTTCTCTAAAAACTATACGTCAGTGCTTCGTCCTGTTTTGGAAGTGATTGAAAAAGATAAAGGCGTAGATAAAATCGCGGCGATGATGATGATTCTATCAGAAAAGAAGCCAATTTTCTTTGCTGATACATCCATCAACCAGAACCCTACCGCAGAAGACCTTGTGAATATTGCTAAAATGGCTGAAATCACAGTGAAATCTTTTGCGATAGAGCCTAGAATTGCGATGCTTGGTTTCGAAAACTTTGCAGCGATTTCCGATACGTCCAAAAAAGTAGCGAAAGCAGTAAGCATTCTTCACGAGAAATATCCTAAAATGATCGTTGATGGTGAAATCCAGCCGGATTTTGCGATGAATGCAGATCATTTGAGCGATTATCCATTCTCAAAATTAGGAACCACTCCTGCCAATACATTCGTTTTCCCGAATCTTGAAAGTGCGAATCTTTCTTATAAGATCATCAGAGGGATGAAAGTAGCTCAGGTAATCGGGCCAATCCTTATGGGATTAAAGCAGCCGGTACACGTTTTACAGATGCGTTCAAGCGTAGATGAAATTGTAAACCTGGCAACGGTAGCCGTACTTGATGCTCAGAGAAGAGAAAATAAAAAATAATAAAGAATTCTTTTTTATAGATAATAAGCAGTACACTCATCTTTGTGTACTGCTTTTTTTATTGCTTTAAACTTCATTAAAAATGTGAACACAGACTTATCTGGAAATATGGATTTAGCAGTTGTTGTCCTTCATTATTCCTAAAAAAGTGAAATAGTAGATAATTTTTTAAAATATTATAATGGTTTTATAGAAAAATAAATATATTTACGTGTAATTAAAAACTATTTATAATGAAAAACATCCAAAAACTATCAAGAGAAAATTTGAAACAAATCAATGGAGGAGGGCCTAGAAGTCAGCCTATTCAATCACCGGAAGGAGGATATTATTGCCTTCCGTCTCAGGGACAGCTGTGTCTTGTAGGTTGTACCCCAACCTGCGTAAACGGTGCCTGTAACATAAGCATGTGTTTAGATATAAATCCTTTATAGATTATACTCCGATATATCATTACAAAACCTGTCCGTCCGGATGGGTTTTTTGTTTTTATTACGTTTATATTAATTCATTGAATTTACAGTCAAAATTTAAGTTAAAAATCATTCGTACATGAAATGAAAATATTAATTAGTTTAAATTGCTATATTTGGGAGTTTTAAAAATTAATAATGATATTTTCCTTACAAGGCAGCGTTCAAGAACTTACGCCCACTTACGCAGTGATCAACGTACACGGAGTTGGTTACTATGTAGGTATCAGTTTGATGACCTCCCAGGCACTGGCCCTGAATAAGCCGGCATTCTTATTTATTCAGCAGATCATTCGGGAAGATGCCCATCTTCTCTTTGGTTTTAACACTCGTTCAGAAAAAGAAATGTTCAATCTGTTAATAAGCGTTAACGGAGTAGGAGCTGTTTCTGCCCTTATACTTCTATCTACTTTAACCCTTGAAGAGATCGCTACGGCTATCCTTTCCAAGAACAGTGCATTGATCCAAAAAGCCAAAGGGATAGGGGCTAAAACCGCAGAAAGAATCATTGTGGATTTGAAGGATAAAGTCCAGAAATTCGGCATTGAGGCAGAAAATATTTCTGCTTTTGTAGATAATAAAGTCAAGGAAGAATCGTTATCTGCATTAGAAGTTTTAGGGATCCCGAAACGAATGAGTGAGAAGATGGCAGACAGAATGATGAAGCAGAATCCGGAGATCACGGTAGAAGAACTGGTAAAACAAATTTTAAAAAACATTTAACATTTGGTGGCGAATAATAAGCATCTCAAAATATTTCTGTTCCTGTCGTTCCTGTGCATGTCAGTAAGTGCCTTTGCACAACAGGTACGTGATACTGCGATCATAAAGAAAGAATATCAACTGGCTGACCCCACCCGGTATGAAGCCTTTTATGACATAAAAACCGGAATGTACTACGTATATCCAAAGATTGGAAATACCTACACCGGCCCGCCTACAGCGATGTCCCCCGAAGAGTATAAAGAATTTATGCTCGCTACCCAGACAAAAGCATACTACAAAGAGAAATCTGATAAATACAGTCTCCTTTTCAGAAGAGATAGAAGCGATGCCAAAAAACAAGGCCTTATTCCGTCTCTGATGATCAACAACAGATTGTTTGAAACGATTTTCGGAAGTAATAAAATTGAGATCATTCCTTCAGGATATGCCTCTTTAGACTTTGCCGGACTTTACCAGAAAATAGATAACCCGCTGATCCTGCCACAAAACAGGACCAGTTTTACGTTTGATATCGACCAGAGAATACAGCTGGGACTTTTAGGAAAAGTAGGGGAGAACCTTCAGTTGAAAGCCAATTACGATACCCAGAGTGGTTTCGCATTTGAAAACAGAATGAACCTCGTATGGCAGGCAAAAGGAAGCTGGAAAGACCTTCAGACAAAGGGTCTTGGTGATGTAGACAAGCCAAGTGCCGGAGGGGAAGATAAAATCATAAAAAGAGTAGAATTCGGTAACGTGAATATGCCGCTTTCTACCAGTCTTATCCGTGGTTCACAATCCCTGTTTGGGGTAAAATCGGAATTCCAGCTTGGAAAGACCTTCGGGACAGTAGTCCTTTCCCAACAGCAGGGTGAGGCCAGAAATATTGTCGTACAAGGTGGTGGTGTGATGAACAACTTTAAAGTCAATGCCATCGACTATGAAGACAACCAACACTTTTTCCTGGGACATTATTTCCTAGACCGATATGACCAGGCATTGCTTAATTATCCGCAGATCAATTCCACAGTAAATGTAACCAGATTGGAAGTTTGGGTCTTGGACCAAGGGAACAGTAACCTGGCTTACCAGAAAAGTATCATTGGGATCAGGGACCTTGGAGAAGGAGCCGGAGGATTGCCGGATAACTCACAGAATGGTTTGTACCAGTCTATTAATGCTGCCATTGGACCAAGAGAAGCCGGTAAAAACTATGCAACGACATTCCAGGGACAGAGTTTCCCGGGAAGTGTGCAGCCCTATGATAACGGTGAGCAGTTTATTTTTAATACAAAAGCAAGAAGGCTGAATACCAATGAATATACATTACAGCCTCAGTTAGGATATGTTTCATTAAACCAGAAGCTGAACGAAAATCAGCTTTTAGCCGTTTCTTACTCTTTTACAGACGGAACCAATAAAGTGTATAAAGTAGGGGAATTCTCCGAAGAAAGCCCTGTGTTGGTAACCAAGGTTCTTAGAGTAAACAACAAAGTGAATACACAATCTCCGATGTGGGACCTGATGATGAAGAACATCTATTCTCTGGACGCAGGACAGGTAGCTCAGGACGGATTTATTCTTAATGTTTTCTACAGAGATCCGAAGAGTGGAGGTAAGGTAAACTATCTTCCGGGTACTCCTGTTCAGGATAAAAATTTACTAAAACTATTCAACTGGGACCGTTTGAACATGAACGGTGATATCCAGGCCAGCAGCGGTGTACTGGGAGACGGTATTTTTGACTTTGTGAACGGGATTACGATACGCCCGGAAACAGGTAGGATTATTTTCACCAAAGTACAGCCTTTCGGAAGCTTTATGCAGAGTCAGATTGGAACTAACGATCCGCAGTATGTATTTAATGATCTTTACCGGCAACAGAAACAGGTAGCCACTTCCAGTAACCTTGCACAGCGTTATACGATTGAAGGACGTTACAAAGGAACACAGGGACAGGGGATTTCTCTTGGAGCGGTAAACGTTCCTCAGGGATCTGTAAAAGTTTCTGCAAACGGAGTTCAGCTGACCGAAGGAGTAGACTATACCGTAGACTATATGCTGGGAACGGTAACTATAATCAACGAAAACGTTAAACAGTCCGGACAGGCGATCAATATCTCACTGGAAAACCAGCTTACATTTAATACTCAAAGAAAAAGATTCTTAGGATTAAACTTAGAAAGAAGATTTAATGAGAATTTTATCATAGGTGGAACGGTTGTCAACTATTCAGAATCTCCGCTTACACAGAAAGTAAACTATGGGCAGGAGGCCGTTAATAACACCATGGCAGGGGTTAATATGATGTACAACAATCAGGTGCCTTTCCTGACCAGACTGACCGATAAAATTCCATTTGTAAACACTGAAGCACCATCCAATCTAAACTTCAAGATGGAAGCTGCTTACCTACTTCCGGGACTGAACAAAGGAACCAATGATCAGTCTTATATTGATGACTTCGAACAGACCACTTCTAAGATATCTTTAAAAGAACCGGCTGCATGGAGCCTTGCTTCAAGACCGGAGAAAAATACAGCGGCACCGTTCAACGGAGCGCCTGCTGACGATGCATTGACAAGCGGCTATGGAAGAGGACTTCTTTCATGGTATAATATTGACCCGAGATTCTGGGGAGTAGGAGGCAGAGCTCCTGCGGGAATTACGGCGCAGTCCGTTTCCAATCACGCGTCCAGAAGAGTTCAGTATTCCGAGATTTACAATAACAGAGATTTTGTTGCGGGTGAGCAGACCTTCACCAATACTTTAGATATTTCCTATTACCCTAATGAAAAAGGTCCTTATAACGTCAATCCGGGCACTGAAACAGCAGCTGCGAGATGGGCGGGGATCATGAGACCAATCAGTGTGTCCAACTTTGTGAATTCTAACATCGAATATGTGGAATTCTGGATGATGGATCCTTATGCTGACGGAAATACATTAGGAAACAGAGCCAGACTATTACTTCAGTTAGGAAACGTTTCCGAAGATATCCTGAAGGACGGTAAAATGCAGTATGAAAACGGTCTTCCTACTCCGGGAGCACCTTCTACTACAACTACCTCCAACTGGGGAGTGCAGCCGAAACAGCCACCTATCCTTTATGCCTTTTCAAGCGAAGGAGACGACAGAAGGTCTCAGGATTTAGGATATGACGGTTTAAGCTCTGATCAGGAAGCGATGAGATTCGGGAATACATTCGTAAACCCGGTGACTAACCTGGCTGACCCTGCAGTAGATGATTTTGTGTTTTTCATGTCTGATAAATTTACCGGCGGACAGGCTTCATCTCTTGTTCAGCGATACAAATACTTCAGAAACCCGGAAGGAAACTCTCAGGCCAACTCTCTGGAAGTGGCTTCACAGACTCCGGATGCAGAAGATATCAACAAAGATTACAACCTAGACCAGACGGAAAGTTACAATGAATATATTGTAAAACTGGATAAGCCGAGCCTTGCATTAGGAACAAACAATATCGTAGATGTAAAAACGGTGAAGGCCAGCTTCCAGAACGGACAGACCTCAGATGTAAAATGGTACTTATTCAGAATTCCGGTTTCAAAATATGCAGAGCCTGAAGCTGAAGGAGAAAGAAATCCATCGGTACTGAACAACGTAAGATTCGCAAGATTAATGCTTGCCGGATTTGAGCAGACTTCTACGTTAAGATTCGGAACAATGGATCTTGTGAGATCTGACTGGAGAAAGTATCCTAAAAATATTGCAGTATTTTCACAACCTAACCCGGATCCTGCTACTAATGAAGGAGGTTTGGAAGTGAACACTACCAATCTTGAAGTTGGAAGTGTAAACATTGAAGAAAATGCATTGAATCAGCCTCCATATGTATTGCCTCCTGGTATCGACAGACAGGTACTAAGCGGAAACGCCGGTGCGCAAAGACAGAATGAGGCATCTCTATACATGAAAGTGAACGATCTTGTAAGTGGCGAGGCAAGAGGAGTATTCAAAAATACGTCACTGGATATGAGAAGATATAAAAAACTAAAACTTTTTGTACACGCTCATAATCCGAATATCAGAGAACCTGGTGCGGGTGATATAGACCGTAAAACTAAGTTCTTTATCCGTTTCGGTAGTGATGCTACAGACAACTATTATGAATATGAAGCTTCCCTGAAGTTAACTGAAGGTACGGCGACTGCACCTATGGAAATCTGGCCATTCGAAAATGACGTGGAACTGGAAATCCAGAATTTGGTGGATGCGAAAATAAGACGAGACAAAAACAATCCGAATAAAATATCAGAGAGAATAATGGATCCGAATTTTGAACTCGGACCCAATTTTAAAAGAATATACATTAAAGGACGTCCAAGTTTAGGGAATGTAACAACCATTATGATTGGTATCAGAAATGGTAACGAAAGAGGTGATGCGCAGGCTTCTCTTAACCGGGTTCTTTGGGTAAACGAAATACGTCTTTCTGAAATTGAAAACGATGGTGGATATGCAGGTAATGCAAGCTTGAATTTTAACCTGGGAGATTTTGCAACCATTAACACGAGTGCATCTTATACCTCTGTAGGTTTCGGTAATATAGATTCAAAACCGGCAGAAAGAACTCAGTCTACACAATCAGCATTCAGTATCAATACGGCGATAAACGTAGATAAATTACTTCCTGAGAAAAGTGGAATGAAAATTCCGTTAAACTACTCTTATTCACAAACCATCGAGGATCCGAAATACAATCCTCTTGATACCGATGTGGAATTCAGTAAAGCAGCCAATAAAGAGCAGCTGAAAAAAGTAGCAAGAACATACACCCAGCAAAGAAGTATCGGTGTAGTGAATATGCACAAGGAAAGAGTAAATCCAAATAAGAAACCTAAATTCTACGATATAGAAAACGTTTCCGTAACTGCGGTTTATAACGATGATTATTTCAGAGATATTTACACCTCTAAAAATTACAGACAATATCTGAGAGGATATGTGGATTACAACTACACCTTCAAGCCTTGGGTGATTAAGCCTTTCAACAAAATGATCAGTGATACGGCGAAGTCTACAAAATACCTGAGATGGGTTAAAGAATTCAATTTCAATCCGATTCCTACAAGATTATCTTTCAGAACGGAAATAGACAGAAATTACAACGAGCTTGAGTTTAGAAATGTAGAAGCTATCTTAGGCGGAAACACGGGCGATAGCTTTGCGGCGATCAGAAACAGAAACTTCTTCTTCGGATGGCAGTACGGTTTAGGATTTAATTTTACAAAATCATTAAAACTGGAAATCAATTCCGCGACAAGAACACTGAACGATAATATAGACGTGAATGGGATGAGTAATAAATCCATCTTTGGAAATATCTTCAGAGCAGGTAGACCGGTATTGTATAATCACAGAGTACAGCTGAACTACAAACTGCCGTTCCAGTATCTTCCGTATTTAGATTTCATTGATGCAGAAGTAGGCTACGGAATGACGTATAACTGGAATTCCAGATCTACAGCACTCCTTTCAAGTCCTGAAGGAAGCCTAGGTTCCGTGGGTCAGAATACCAACGTGATTCAGGTGACAGCTACGGCAGATATTCCTAAGTTCTTCGGACAGTTTAAATACTTCAAGAATATCTCCGCAAAACTGCAGAAACGTAAGCAGGAAATAGACTCCCTGAATAACGCATACACGCAGCAGTGGGAGAAGAGAAGATACAGATACAAGAGCTATAAATTTAAAAACAAACTGACGATTCTTCAGAGTGCAGCTTTTGTAATGACATCATTCAAGCAGTTAGATGTTAATTACTCTGAAAATAACGGAACAGTGCTTCCTGGTTTATTGTCTGCACCGAATATGTATGGTTACGGCCAGACTTTGGGAGGCCCTACGATGGGATTCCTTTTTGGATCACAGGCAGATATCAGAAGAACAGTGCTGGAAAACGGATGGGTAAGTGATTCACCATATATGACCGATCCTTACATCAAAATGTCAACCAGGGAACTGAGGGCCAATTTACAGATCGTGCCGATGAATGATTTCAGGATTGATCTGAGTGCACTGCACAACTATAACAGAAACTTTTCACAATCCGGATTTAATAACAGGAATAACCTCGGAACAGCCAATCATGACTATGCTTTTGCGAATGATCAGGTGACATACTCCAATTCAGTCGTACTTCTTAAAACTTCATTCAAAGAAACTAAGGCCGTCTATCAGGCGATCAGAGAGAATGCAAGAATACTGTCTCAACAGGTGGGTATAGGAGAAATATTGAATAGTGATGGTTTTGCAGATCATTACAGTATTGCCAATGCTTATGTATTGATCCCGGCATTCAGAGCAGCAGTAGAAGGAAAATCTGTCAAGCAGATCGGAAATGCCAAGAAAGCAGGAATCCCGATTCCAAACTGGAGAGTTACGTACTCTGGTTTAAGAAATGTTCCGATCATTAATGGTCAGTTCTCTAAATTTGATATCCTGCACGGATATACCGCAACGTATACGGCAACTGGAATCCAGTCAAGTATTGATTACTTTAACAGGATTTCAGGTGGAAATGCATTCGATGTTAATAATGATTATATCAATCCGTTTACCTTCTCTCAGGTGGGCTACGTAGAATCCTTCTCACCACTTATCGGAATAGATGTGACCATGAGAAACAATATGCAGTTCGGACTTCAGTACAACAGAAACAGAATGATGATTCTAGGATTGGTCAACCATACCCTTACGGAAGATTCCAATAGTGAGTATGTAGTGAGATTAGGATACATTGTGAAGAACTTCAGATTAGGAATGGCCAACACAAGAGGATCCAGAGGAAAAGGAAGCGATCTTAACATCAGAGGAGATATTTCATTAAGAGACAGCAAAACCTCTATTATGAATATCCTTTTGGATGATTCGCAGATCACAGGAGGTCAGAAACTGATGAATATCAAGATTTCTGCAGACTACAATGTTTCCGAGAATCTGAACTTAAGAGTCTTCTACGAGCAGATGACTTCCAAGTATAAAATATCGACGGCATTCCCGCTGTCTACCATCAGAGCCGGTCTGTCTGCGACGTTCACGTTTGGCGACTCAGGCGGTGGTTTCTAAGATAAAATACATAAAGCTTAAATGTCCTTCAATTTTGAAGGACATTTTTTATATCCGATATTTGAAACTACTATTATTTTGAATACATTTGTACAAAATAAAAATTAAAATGAATACACCATCAGAATTAAAGTACACGAAAGATCACGAATGGATCAAGATTGAAGGTAACGTAGCTACAATTGGTATTACAGACTTCGCACAGGGAGAACTTGGCGATATTGTATATGTAGATGTAGATACTGTAGATGACGATCTTGAAGGGGGAGCGGTTTTCGGAAGTGTAGAAGCGGTGAAAACGGTTTCAGATTTATTCTTACCTATTGCAGGAAAAGTTATTGAATTTAATTCAGAATTGGAAGCTCAGCCTGAGCTGTTAAACACAGACCCTTATGGAAACGGTTGGATCATTAAATTAGAACTTGCTGATGGTGCTGATCATTCAGAACTGCTTACTGCAGAAGAATACCAGGCAATCATTGGATAAGATTTCAAAAATATTCAGTAAGATTTTGCCCATTTATTGGGCATTTCTTACTTATATGCTCCTGAAGCCGGGTGAAGAGAACCAGGAATACTGGTTTATGTTCAGCGGTATCGACAAAGTTTTGCATGTGAGCATATTTGCCATGTTAGGATTCTCCTTCATTGCAGCATTTCCCAAAATCAAATTTTCATACTTCTTTCAGATCATCCTTATATATGCATTCCTTACCGAGATCCTTCAGGAGGAGATGGGATTAGGCAGATCCATGGAATCTTTAGATATCGTAGCAGATACTGTAGGATGCTTAATTGGATACTATATATATAAGATGCTAATCAAGCGTTTTTTCTAAATAAAATACCACTAATCACATTGATCCATTTTTGGATAGATTAGTAAATCTCTTGTATGTTTCTATACATTCAATAGGAATGAGCTTCAGCGCGCTTACAGCATATATTCATCATAAAGGCTTTAGTTAAAAGCTTTACTTCAGAAATTCCGAATACTCTTTTTTATAGAATTAAAATAATCTTCTAAACTTTCCAAAGCGAATTTTACCGGAGCAACATACCAATGCTAAGACTATCTGATTCATTAATCTTATACCTTATATATATGACAGCATCAAATGAATATAATACAAGTCCATAATACCATATAGTATCAGATTCAATAGGAGCGGGCTTCAGCCCGCTTACAAGATATACGCATTGAATAAGACTTCAGCCAAAACCTATTTATATGCAAAGTGAAAGATAAAACCCCTGTTAAATAAAGAAGAACTACAAAATCAAACATTAGTTTAAAATTTTTCTCTCTGCTTCCCAGTGCCTTATGAATTTATAAGGCTTGTTCATGAATTTTATGTTAAATAAACTTGCATTGCGTATTAATAAGTTGTTATCTTTGCCCCACTGAAAAACGAGAGTAGTTCAGTAGCACAGAAGAGCTTTTAGATAAGCATTAATGATTTATACGAGCTTTAAGATGTAGACGAAAATCTTTTAAAATTTTTAGAAATAAAAGTTGTGAGGTTTAAAAAAGTTTGTATCTTTGCAGTCCGGTTAAACGGGGAGCAGAAGCGAGTAAGGATTGAGGTTTAGGAGGGGTTAAGGTTACTTAAAAAACTTTAAAATTTTCCTCTGAAACATTTGGTCAATTAAAAATAAATAATTACTTTTGCAACCGCAAATAAGGAACAGAACGACAGAAAAGCTTCTTTATACATTGC
>NZ_FQUD01000006.1 GCF_900128945.1 Chryseobacterium sp. OV279
GAAGCTTTTCTGTCGTTCTGTTCCTTATTTGCGGTTGCAAAAGTAATTATTTATTTTTAATTGACCAAATGTTTCAGAGGAAAATTTTAAAGTTTTTTAAGTAACCTTAACCCCTCCTAAACCTCAATCCTTACTCGCTTCTGCTCCCCGTTTAACCGGACTGCAAAGATACAAACTTTTTTAACTCTCGCAACTTTTATTTCTAAAAATTTTAAGAAGTTTTTCGTCTGTCTCTTAAAGCTCGTTTTAAATAGTTATGCTTATCTAAAAGCTCTTCTGTGCTACTGTATAACTCTCGTTTTTCAGTGGGGCAAAGATAACAACTTATTAATACGCAAAACAAGTTTATTTAACATAAAATTCATGAACAGGCCTTATAAATCCATAAGACACTGGGAAGCAGAGAGAAAAATTTTAAACTAATGTTTGATTTTCAGGCTTGCCTTTTCTAGAATAGTGATTTTACCTTTTTGAACGTTCATAGATCAGGCTCAAAAACTCGGCATAGGACTTTTCTAAGCCTATAATATCTCCGGATTTTAGATTTAAACCGCCGGTTCCGGAGGTGTCGGATTTTATTTTTGCTGAAGAAGCCTGGAAATAGAGGTTTTCATCGGCTGTCTTGGGTTGAACCTTAATAGTAGACCCTAAAAGTTTCTTTGTTGAAATGGTGTAGACCTCTTCGGGAATAATATCCAAGGTAAGATACGACCTTGGGGTCAATATATAATCTTTCTTATTGATGTTAATCTTCTGATCTCTGTCTGAGGAAGCAAAAACATACAACATTCCTTTCTTTACCTTCAATTCTTCTTTGGGAGTATAGTATAAAGCAATTTTATAATTTGCCGGATTGAGGGGCTGCAGAGTTCCATCTATGTTTTCAAAAGGTTTAAATGAAAATGTATTGGCTCCGATTTCTTTTGCCTTCTTATATATTAACGAAAAAATAGCAGCGTCATCATTTGAGAATCCCTGAACTTCTATTTCTCCCAAATATTCGGCACCGACTGTAGATTCTGTTTTTTGATACAGGAATTTATCTGTGTTATCGTTTGTTTTTGCCACTTTTGAAAGGTATACATTCTGGGCAGAGCACAGATGGACACAGAATATGGAAATGGCAACTGCAAGATTCTTGATCATAATTATTGTTGTGTTAGTATTCTGACAGATTCTTCAAGACTGTTTTCCCAATGTTTGGGTTCAATCTTATATATCTCTTCTATTTTATCTAAAGACATGGTGCTTCTGGCCGGTCTTTTTGCAGGAGTAGGATACTGTTCTGTCGTCAGCGGGTTTAACTGTATTGAAGAGTTTGAAAATTCTGCAATCTTTTTTGCAAACTCAAACCATGTTGTTTCCGGATAGTTTGAAAAATGAAAAACACCAAAGCTCTTGTTTGGATTCTGAACGATGTCCATGATTGCTTCTGCAAGGTCATTGGCATTGGTAGGCTGTCCGAACTGATCGGCAACAATTCCAAGCTCGTCTTTCTGAGAAAAGAGGTTCAGCATGGTTTTAACAAAATTCTTATTGAACTCTGAGTACAACCAAGAGGTTCTCAAAACTATGGTTCTTGGGTTAATCTCCAAAGCCAGTTCTTCACCTTTTCTTTTTGATTCCCCGTATATTCCCGTCGGGCTGGTAAAATCATCTTCTGAGTATGGAAGATTTGTATCTCCATCAAAAACATAATCGGTGGAGATGTGGATCAGGATACTTTTATGATCAGCACAAGCCTGAGCCAGATACCCAACTCCGTCTGCATTGACTGCAAAAGCCTTATCAATTTCTTTTTCGGCTAAATCAACTGCTGTATATGCAGAAGCATTGATACAGTAGTCCGGCTTGTTGTCATAAAAAAAACTACTGACCTGATCTTCGTCTGTAATATCTAAAGTCTGTGAATCTGTAAATATGAACTCATAAGAGTTTTCAAAATCAGGGGCAATTTTTCTGATACAGTTACCCAACTGTCCATTGCTTCCTAATACGGCTATTTTTTTCATCTGTAATTTTATTATTTTACTTATCAAATGTACTGTTAAAAGAAAATATTCACTTTATACTGCGTAATTATTTTCCTTTATCATGTGATCACGAATTTCTTGCGTTCTGAGATCTTAAAAACTTCACTCTCGGCTGGAAATCTTTCTGTTCAAGGTCTACATAGAATTTATGGAACGTTTCTTTTATATCTTCCGGATGAATTTCGGATTTTCTTGTTTTGATATTGAAATAGATCACGGTAACCCACAGTACGGCGTGAACCGTTTTTTCGTCAAGGCTTTTCATTAAAATTTCCACCTTAGCCGTTCTATCCTGTATTTCGATGGTTTTGCTGCTGATCACAACCTGCGTATTGTATCTTACTTCTTTCAGATAAGCGATCTCATTTTGAATGGCGATCCATGTACACCCTGTTTTCTTGGTGTATTCTTCATAGGTAAATCCATAAAATGTTTCTACATGATCTTCTCTGGCATTGAACATATAATCCAGATATTTTACATTATTCAAATGTCCTATCGGATCACAATCGCTGAACCTAACTTTTACGGTTGTTGATACTTCTTTTTCCATAGCGCAAAAATAAAAAAACCACCTCTAAAAGAGGCGGTTAATTTATAAAACTTTGTTAATTTATTAGTTGATCCCTAATTCTTTCTTAACAGCAGCTGTAGCATCAGCTCCAGATCTGTAAACAAATGCCGGAGAATTTGCATCCATGATGAATTCGTATCCGTTAGCTTTAGCTACTTTCTCGATAGCATCATTTAATTTTTTCTCAATCGGTCCGAAAACAACATCTTTCTTAGCTTCTAAATCTTTTCCAGCTTTTTCCTGCATCTGTCCGATTTCTTCCTGAAGCTTCTGTAATTCTGCTTCTCTTGCTTTGTTCTCGTCAGCTGTTTTCTTAGGAGCTTCGTCCGTATACTGCTTTAATTTAGCCTGACCTGCATCTGCTTTTTTCTTGATCTCAGATTGTTTTGTATCTAAGAAAGTTTTTATATCAGCATCAGCTTTCTTTTTTTCCGGCATTGCATTAAGCACTCCCATTACATCTACAGTAGCAAATTTCTGAGCTTTTGCCATACTTACCGACACAACCATTATTACCGCGGCAAATAATACACTTAATTTTTTCATAATTGGTAAAATAAATAATTTAATTTGTTTTTAGATTGTAAATTTAAGCAAAAGTTAATTGATTTACTTTTTGCTTTTAGATTTTTCTTTTTTATCAGATGTGGATCCTTTTAATAAGATCGTCAAGACTTTTTCTGTATAATCATATCTTGGAAGAAGGAAAAGCACATTGTTATCGGTTTTATCAAGAACCGTGCCCAATCCGTTTTTCTCAGCCATAGTTTTAATAGCGTTCCAGATCTCGTCCTGGAAAGGTACTACAAGATTTGTTCTCAGTTTTGTAATCTCTCCGTTAGCTCCAAAACGCAAACTGGTTGTCGTTTTGACGTTCTTTTCAAGATCCATTACTTCTTTTTCTCTAAGCTTCAGCTGGTCTCCTATCAACAATACTTTCTCACTTTCAAATGCCGCTTTTTTTCTTTCGTACTCAGACTGCAGATTCTGAAGTTCAGACTGCCAGGTATCGATCTGGGAATTTAATCTTGCTTCAGCTTCTTTGTATTGTGGCATCTTGTCTAAAATATAGCCTGTGTCTACCACTCCAACTTTCTGGGCGTTTGAAAACCCGAAAAGAAGGAATAATACAAATGTGAAAATGATTTTAAAGTTCTTCATATCTATGAATTATAATGATTGGTTCATTAAGAAGTGAGGAATCATTTTAGATTGTTTTTGTCCGGAAATCGTCTTATCAAATCCATAAGCAAAGTCAAATCCGATCAAACCAAAAGCTCCCATATAAACTCTTACCCCAATACCTACTGATCTTTTCAATTCAAATGGGTTATACGTTCCCCAGCTGTTCCATACGTTACCTCCTTCAGCGAATGTAAGTGCATAGATCTTAGCGGTTTGGTTCATTGAGATCGGGTATCTTAGTTCTAACGTAAATCTGTTATAGATTGTACCTCCTCCTTTTGGTGTAATATCATCTGGTTCTCCTCCGTAAGTGGAAGCATTTTCATATCCTCTTAAAGGAATCAATTCACGGCCGTCATATCTACCACCAAATAAACCTGTCCCTCCTACATAGAATCTTTCGAATGGCGGAGCACCCAGTTTTTTGTTATATCCATCCATGAATCCCATTTCAGCGGAAGATCTTAATACCAGTTTTCCAGCGATCTCGTTATAGATATCAGCTTTGAACTTGATTTTATAGAATTCCATCCACTTGTATTTATCCACCGGTGACATTGTAGAATAGTCTTTATTACTAAACAATGAGTAAGGGGCAGTCATTTTCGCGGAAAGTTCAATATTTGAACCCATTGTCGGGAAAATAGGGTCAAGACCTGCAGAGTTTCTGCTTAAACCTAAGTTAAGACTTAAGTTATTCGCATCACCGTAATATTCCGTAGTATCTCCAAACTGGAAAGGATAGTTACTGAATTTATAATTCTGAAACTGAATACCTGTGTATAGTGAGAAGTAATCATCCGGCCAGTTTAATAGTCTGTTCAGACCTACTGATGCGGAGAAAATATTAAGTTTCTGGGCACTACCAGTAGCATCACTATATTTTACTCTGGATGTATTTAAACTTACCGAAAGCGCTGTCGGTTTTGTTCCGAACAACCAAGGTTCAGTAAAGGAAACTCCGTAGTTTTGGAAATACTGTCCTGCCTGTGCCTGGATAGACAAGGTCTGACCGTCTCCCTGAGGTACCGGCTTAAAGTCTTTAAACTTAAGGAAGTTTTTCAGAGAGAAGTTGTTGAACGTAAGTCCTAATGTTCCGATAAAGCTGTTACCACCGTAACCTGCCTGTAGCTGAACCTGAGAAGAACCTTTTTCAACTAATTTCCAGTTGATATCTACCGTATTATCCTGTTGGTTTGGCTGAATATCCTGACCTACCTGCTGTGGATCAAAGAACGTCATTCCTGCAAGATCAAAGTAAGTTCTCTTAATCTCTGTCTTTTTGAAAAGCTCTCCCGGTTTTGTTCTTAGAGCTCTAAGTACCACGTGGTCATGGGTCGTTGTATTCCCCTGCCATGTTACTTTATTCCAGGTTGCCTGCTCTCCCTCAGTAATTCTGATTTCAAGATTTACAGCATCTCCTGATACCGATTTTTCTACTGGTGTAACACTGGAGAAAAGGTAACCGTTATTCATGTACACAGATTTGATATCTGAGTCATCTTCTTTACCTCCGTCTTCTCCTACTTTTTTGTTGAAACCTACAGCATCGTAGATATCTCCTTTTTTATATCCTAAAAGTCTTTGTAAATGCTCTGTAGCGTAAACTGTATTTCCGGTGAATGTAATATCCCCGATATAATATTTTTTACCTTCTTTAAGCTTTACATTGATCTCGTAATTGTTTCTTTTGTTTCTCCATACAGAATCTGAAACGATAGTAGCATCTCTGTATCCTAAAGAGTTATAATAGCTTACAAGGCTCTGCTTGTCTTCTTGGTATTTTTCTTCAATAAATTTTGAAGATTTCAGGATACCACCAATACTAAATCTTCTTTGTTTGGTTTCTTTGAAAGCTTTATTTCTAAGCTTAGCATCAGTAACGCTTTGATTTCCTTCAAATTCGATATGGTCGATTTTTATTCTCTTGCCCTTATCTACGTTGATGGTCCAGTCTACCATAGACGGATCGTTTGCGTTTACTTTATCCTGAATGGTAATTTTAGCATCAGCAAAACCTTTTTTCACGTAATCTTTAGGGACTTTCGTCTTAAGGCCGGAGATCAGGTTTTGAGTGATCTTTGTTCCAGGCTTCAGATTGTTGTCTTTGATCAGTTTTTCGTTTTTAGATTTACCAATCCCTTTACCTGCGAATTTTACTTCACCAAGTTCTTTAAGGTCTTGCAGGTAGAATCTTAAAATTATGGTTTCCCCTTCAATACTCTGCACATACACTTCAACTTCCGAAAAAGACTGGGTATCCCAAAGCTTTTTAACAGCGTTGCTGATTTTCTGTCCTGGAATATCTACAACTTCGCCTTTTGTTAAGCCTGTAAATCGTAAGATCTGAGCCGGCGTGTATTTTTTTACCCCATCTACAACAATGTCTTTAAGCGTGTAAGTTCCTGTGCCATTTTCTGCATGTACAGCATTATTTACTTTAGTGCTGTCCTGAGGAGTCACTTGTCCATAAAAATGCGCAGAAGCAGCAAACATTATGATGGGTAATAGTCTAAACTTCATTTTATCGAGTCTTTCTTTTCTTTAAATTTATTGGGCTTTTATCTGATCGCCGGTTAATCCGTATCTTCTTTCTTTGTTTTGATAATCAACAATACACTGGAAGAAAATATCTTTTGTGAAATCGGGCCATAGGACATTTAAAAACTGTAGTTCCGCATAAGCAATCTGCCAGAGGAGGAAGTTACTTATTCTTATTTCTCCGCTGGTTCTTATCAACAGGTCTACAGGAGGAAAGTCTTTTGTATAAAGGTAGCTTTCGAATAATTTTTCATCAATATTCTCAACATCCACTTTTCCTTCCTTCACATCAGAACTGATGTTTTTCACGGCTTCCAGTATTTCGTTCTGTGAGCCGTAGCTTATGGCAAGCACTAAGTTACCTTTTGTGTTTTCTTTTGTAAGCTCTACTACACGTTCCAGCTGTTCTCTCACCAGGAGAGGAAGCTTTGCCAGATTCCCTATAACATGCATTCTGAGACCTTTGCTAAAGATTTCTTCAGCTTCCAGCAATAAAGTTTCCACCAGCAGATTCATCAGTGTACTTACTTCATCTGCAGGACGGCTCCAGTTTTCAGAAGAAAATGTATACAGTGTTAAATAAGGTATATCAATCTCATTACAGGCATTAATGGCATTTCTTACTGCATTAATGGCATTCTTGTGACCGAAGGTTCTGTCTTCGCCACGAGTTTTTGCCCATCTTCCATTGCCATCCATAATGATGGCGACGTGTTTCGGTAAATTCTCAGAATTTATTTTATCTTTAATCAACGACATATTAGTTAATCACAATAGCACGGAGGTCTTCCGAATGAATAGGTAAGTCCTAAACTAAAAGTATTCATCCAGTCCTTAGACCTTTCGTCACCTATATTTCTTTTGTTAATAAGTTCTTGCTCTCTTTCTTTAGAGACTGCATAATAGTTTCCAGACTGCAATAACGAAGCTCCTGTAGCAGGATCCAAAATATCCGCATTAAAGCTGGATGTTACATCTTTTGGCATTAATCTGCTATGGTCAAGCTGATCCGTCATTGTATATCTGAATGTAGCTTCTGCAAATATAGCCCAATTATGATTGAACTTATACTTTAAACCTACTCCAAAAGGAATATGCATCGTTACTTTTTTTCCTAATGTATATACCGGAGTACTTTTAAAATCCAGTTCATTAAGAGGAGCCTGTGCTACTCCGTCTGCATCTCTTCTGAAGTCGTTCACAAGATCTGCTTTGGGAGCATCAAACATCAAAGCACCGATACCTCCGAAGATGTATGGGCTTACCATGCTTACCTGCTCATTATTAACAGGGAAAAGATTGTATTCGAACATTAAACTGGCTTCGTATACATTATTTTTTCCGTAAGAGTTTCTGTTCACTCTGTATTCTTCTTTCGCAGCTTTATCGCTGAACTGGATCTGGTTGTAGCCAAGGTCCAATCTCACGGTCTGATGCGGGTTAAAATTAAATCTATATAATAAACCTCCATAAAATGGGAATCCCCATTCTGACATCCTGTCTAAATCCAACGGCTTTTGTAAAATGTAATTGGTCCTTCCTACGTCCCCAACTAGGTTACTCATCCCTAGACGAACTCCCAATTCGTTTCTTTGTGCTTTAACACTTACCATTCCAAGGAACGCAAGAAAGCTAAACAATAATTTTTTATTCATAAAAGAATATGGATTTATGGTTATTTTAAAATTTAATTTTTGCAAATATAAAACATTTTTATATTAATGATATTCTTAATGTATAGTTAAAAATAAACAAAAAAACATAATTTGTTATAAAGTAAACGGCAAAGTGCCAAAAATATTCTTTTTTCCTTAGATTCCAAATACTGATAGTATAAAAAAACCCCCATTTGCTGAGGGTTTAAAACGCTATTTTTTATTAAATATTGTTTGTACCTTATTTCGTATTTTTATCAGTAATGGTTCTTTATAATTTTTGTCTTCATCAAAATAGCCATATCCGTACCCATAACCATATCCGTAACCATATCCATAGCCATATCCCTGCTTCGTATTGTAATCATTATATATAAGTCCGAAATGATCAATCTCTCCATTGTGGTACTTTTCAGTGATCATTTTCAGCATATATTTTTCTGTATATTCATGACGTACCACATAAATATTAGCATCAGAATGCTTCATCAGTTCATAAGAGTCTGCTACCAGTCCTACCGGCGGCGAATCAATGATAATGAAATCATATTTCTCTTTCAATTCTTCAATAAATCTGATATTCCTTTCACTCATTAAGAGTTCAGAAGGGTTTGGAGGAATCGGTCCAGAAGTCGCAACATCCAGATTCGGAATTTTCGTCTTGTTGATGATCTGATCTATTCCCACTTCTCCCGTAAGATAATTTGAGATCCCGTATTTGTTATCGATCTTAAAATCTCCAAAAATCTTTGGTTTTCTAAGGTCCATCCCAAGAAGGATTGTTTTTTTATCACTCAAACCTATTACTGAAGCCAGGTTGATGGAAACATAGGTCTTCCCTTCTCCACCGATGGACGATGTTATCAGAATAGTCTTTCCTTTACCATCTTCCTTATTATTCTCCATCAGGAATCTAATATTAGCACGAATTCCTCTAAATGCTTCTGATACTGACGATTTAGGCTGCTCAAGAACAGTCAGCATATTTTCGTTGCTGTTGTTTCCAATCACACCCAGAAGTGGGATTTTAGTTGCGCTCAGCAGTTCTTTAATATTTCTGATCTTGTTGTCCAGAACTTCTGCTATCAGGATAAATAATAACGGAAGTAGCATTAATCCAGCAATAATTCCAAACTTGATTGCTTTTACGTTGGGACCTATCGCACCTTGCCCAAGATTTTTGGCAGGGTCAATTACGGTAATATCAGACTGATTGGTCGCCACTTTCATCTGCGCTTCATTCTGTCTGGATAAAAGGCTGTTGTAGGTAGCTTCTATCATATTATACCCTCTCTCTGCATCCAGATACTTTCTTTCTTTCTCGGGATAGGAGGTCAGATCGGAATTGGCATCCGCTACCTGACGCTCGATCTTATTGATCTCATCATAATATTTCGTATAATAATTTCTCAAAGTTCCGGATGAGCCGGATCTTGCTTCATCAATAAGTCTGTTGATTTCTTTGATAGGCTCAGAGTTTGGCCTGTAAATAGAAGCCATTTCTCTTTTCTTCGCGTACAGGGCTTTAAGCTCTGTAACGGTAGCAGAGAAGAAACCATCTTCAAAACCGGCAGCATTGGTGCTGATCATCTTATCGAAATCCTGTGACTGAAGAGTAGTTCTGATATTATTCAGTGAACTGATTTTACTTACAATATCAGCTTTTTTCGCTTCAAGATCTTTTATTCTGTCCAAAGATTTCTCGTCTCTGTCCTTAATATTATACAGCTTTTCCGAAGTTTTTAAATAATTCAGGACTGCCGCACTTGAATCCAGTTTTTTACGGATGTTATCTATATTGGCCTGCAGATAAACATCTGTATTTTTATTAACAATATTTTTGTCAGCCAATCTTTTCTTTTGAAGCTCGGTTACTGATTTATTCAGGAAGTTAACGGTACTGTTAAGATTGAATCCTTTTTTATTAATAATCATGATCGTACCGATTTCTTTGTCAAACTCTACTGCTATTGTGGAAACAATATCATTAACACTCTGATTCACAGAATTAAGTGTTACGATAATATTGTCAACCTTTATTTTTGGAGTTTCTGTACTTTTAAGCAATCTGAATCTAAGGTTCGGAGAATTATACCATTCATTGATCTTGATGATCTTGTTGGCAGGTCTGCTATATCCATTTATAGACTGAAATCCTTCTGATTCATAACTGTATAAATTGGTAGACTGTCCTTCTTCAGGAAGAACCACTTCATAAGAATCATGTCCTTTTGGAATCAAAGTCACAGGATAATTGATCTGCTGAAGGTGTTTTTTATCGATCTGCATAAAAACCGGTGAATCCGTTTTATCAATATATGTAGATTTGATCATCCCTTTCGTGGAATAATTCACAAAAAGATCCAGTTCCTTTACCAAAAACTCGTTATGAGATCTGGATAGAAGCATTTTTTTCAGATAAATCCCGTCCTGATTTCCACTCGACCCCCAGATAAAGTTGATAGACTGGTTAGGCGTAAAATAACTGGAGGTATTATTGGATATACTTAAAGAAAGGTTAGAAGCATAAATGTTCTGTGCGTAGTATTTACTGTATACCCACGAAATGGCATAGCCTATAAACAGCATAAATACAAACCAGTACCAGTTTTTGAGTATTCTTCTCAGGAAATGTTCAATATCAAATAATGCAAACGATCCGTACTTTTCCTTCTGGGGTTCGTTTTTCCCTACTTTGGTGTCTCTTTCTGGAATCATGGTTAAAGATTTTTAAGAAGCAGGTAAATTGATAATGCTGTTGTAATCACAGATACTCCGGTGGTTAAAGTCTGTACAGGATCTTTTCCAAATCCGTTCAAGCTTTTCCCTCTCGTGTTCAGATAAATCTCATCTCCATTTTGTACGTAGTAGAAAGGAGAATTCATGATATCTTCACGGGTAAGATCTATTCTTGCCTTTTTGATTCCTTCCGGAAGTTTTCTGTGGATAACGATATTTTTACGGTCAATGGTTCGGTTCAAACCTCCGTTAATAGCTAATGCTTCGGTGATCGTCAATGTATTTTTATGTACTACTTTTTCACCTGAAAGACCGGTAGTTTCCACATCTCCCAAAATATAATAGGTAATTCCGTTGGTATTCAGTCTTACTTCCGCTTTTCCTTCCTGGAAGTTTTGGTTTACTTTTTCCTGAAGTTCCTGGCTGATATCTTCTACCGTTCGGCCTTCGGCCTTTACATATCCGATACCGAAAACATTGATATCTCCTTTGGAATCTACCTTCAGTCCATTAAAATAAAAGTTGATGTTGCCACCCATAGCAGAACCGCCTGTTGTTCCTAATGCTGTAGGGTTGGCAGCGCCTCCTACACCTCCTGATGTATTCAGAGATGAATAAAATTGAGCCGCATCTCCCTTAGGAGTGGTCACAATGTTAAGATTAAGGATGTCGTTTTTTGTAATTCGATAAGTGGGAATGTTGTAGGGAACCAATCCTTCTTCATTAATGACCAGGCTTTCACTTGGCTGCATATACCTTACATCTTTTTTGGTGATGCAGGAAGTAATAAACAAGGGGAAAATTAAAAATAAATACTTTAAGTTCTTCATCATATTTGAATGTATTGCAAAAGTAAAAATTAAATTGATATTTTCTTATTATTTCGTAAACGATAAATCAAATCCGGTAGATAAGCACCAAAAAAACCTAATAAGACAATGATCAACAGTAAAAGATTGATATTAAGATGTCTCAGGTAGTAGGCTACCGTCACAATCATAAGATAATATATAATGATATAAAATGTGGAACGTCTATGGGTAAGATCCAGTTTCAGGAGCTTGTGATGGATGTGGTTTTTATCTGCATCAAACGGCGATTTCTTATTGCACAGCCTTACAATGATCACATTTAAAGTATCCACAATCGGCAATATAAGAATAGCTACTGCTACGGCTGGTGCCGACTGAAGATGGTATCTCGGAACATTAGGAAGTTCTTTATCAATAAAAATATCAATGAAACAGATGGATGTAAAAGCCAGCAGGAAACCAAGAAGCATAGATCCTGTATCTCCCATGAATATTTTACTGGTCCTGTAATTGGATAAATTATAGTAGAGGAATGCCAGTACGGTTCCTATGATAATCGCGGACAAAACAACCAACGGATAATTATACTCCCCTAATCTGTAATAGCTTATTCCGAACAGGGCGCTACAGATCACAGAATAGCCACCGGCAAGCCCGTCGATCCCGTCTATCAAATTGAATGCATTGATCAGAATAATAAAAGTAATGATGCTGAACAGCACACTTACAAAATAGCTCATCTCATAAATTCCGAAAATCCCGAATAAACTCCGGATTCTGATATCTGATCCTATCACAACAAGTGAAGACACAATAATCTGTGCCACAAGCTTCTTATAAGCGCGCATCACCACAATGTCGTCCATTACCCCGATATACAGAAGGATAATTAATGAAGCGAATAAGAATTTGTATAGGTCAAAAAGCTCATACGCAAAGATCGATGCGCTGATCCCGATGGAATAAAAGATGGCAATCCCGCCAAGATTGGGGATTTTTCTGAGATGGGAACTCCTTACTCCGGGTTCATCCATAAGATTCTTTCTTCTGGATATTTTAATGATGGTGGGTATGGAGAAAAAGGTAATTAAAAAAGCGAACAGAAAACCGAATCCTATTTTCACGTAAAAAATAGAAATTCCTGATTCGCTTAAGAACAATTCAAAATTCTTCATTTTTTTTTATCAAGCACATCATCCATGCCCTTCATAAAACTCATTAAAATCTTTTTTTAAAAGACTCTCTGTCAAAGTTTTAGTAATGACCGAAATAATTGCACTTATCATTTGTGTTATAACATTTTTCTTATCAGCTTCTTTTGTCCGGCAAAAAATAACAGATAAAAAATCTTTTTTTTCACCGGCAAAGATAAAAGATAATTCTTACCAAAACGACTATAGCTCAATATATCTTGAATATTTATTTTCCTTTCCTGCATAAAAACAGCCAGTTCATCAGCCATTGTATTGAAAGTTTCTTCGCTCTTCACAAATGCCACATAAGCCAGAAAAGAATATACACCCTCAAAGATCTGAAAATTTTTCAATTCTTTTCTTTTGTGGGAATATCCGGATTTTTCAAAGGCCGATTCCACATCTTTCACCGCTTTCAGAATGTCCAATCCTTTTTCAGTGTGGGTTTTTGTGATAGAATCTGTACGTTCCAGATACTGATAATGAAAATTCTGCGTCTGAGCCACCACTTCACACTCGAGAAGCAACTGCGGGATCAGCTGAATATCTTCAAAATGAACTCCTTTCTTAAATCTTTTATGGTCAAAAAGCTCTTTTTTAAACAGCTTATTGCATGCAAAATAACTCAAATCTGAAAATACAGAGAAATGATCTTCCAACACTATCTTTTCAGATAAATGAGGAATCTGAGTCAGTTTCTGGGTAATTTTCCCGTTCTGGTCCACTTTCTGGATATTACAGATCACCATTTTGGCATTATGTTTTTCTGCCAGCTGCATCATTTCTTCAAACATCGTCTCCGTCACGTAATCGTCACTATCCACGAAACCAATATATTTTCCTGATGCTTTTTCCAGTCCAAAATTCCGGGCATCGCTCAAACCTCCGTTTTCTTTGGTAAAAGCTTTTATTTTCTCCGGAAATTTCCGGGCATATTCCTCAATGATCAATCCGGAACCGTCTTTACTCCCATCATCAACCACAATAATCTCGATTTCCTGAAGACTTTGGTTAATCAGAGAATCCAGACATTTGGCCAGGTAATTTTCAACATTATATACGGGAACTATAATTGAAACCATCATTTTGCATCTGTTAAATTAATAATTCCTTTTGCTAAAAACTCACTGAATTTAAGGTATCCAAGCTTATTCAGATGCAAAGGATCTCCAAATAAATTCCGGTCTTTTTCATAATCTCTGGTCACTTCATCGAAATTTAAAACGACTACTTTCTGATCCAGTCCATTACGTTTTAAATCTTTCAGAAGTGCATTTCTGTAATCCTGTATTTTAAATGCTGTACCGTCGTTTAAGACCAGTTCAGCACCTTTGTTACTCAGTCCGCTTATGATATTTTTATTTTTAAAATCTTCCTCTACTCCAAATTCCGGCAGAGAAACCACCACCGGCTTGATGTTGTAATGAAGCAGTGTTTTAATGATCATCATCATGTGATGGGTATAAAAATCCGGTCCCACATGGGTGGCTGCATCATTTACGCCTGCGATAACGATACAGTAGTCCGGTTTTTTCTCAATCACTTTTTTGGAAGAAAATTCTTCACTATCTTCTTTAAAAAGGTTTTCATAGATCTTTTTGGTCTTCGCACCCGGATTTCCGGATGAATAGATCTCTGCATGAACGCCCTGATCAGACAATTTTCTGCTTAAAAGGGAGTCCAGGTTCTGCCTTACGACCCAGCTGTCACCAATAATACCGATCTGTAAACCATCTTCGGGTTTTGTACCGGACGAAAAATAATTTTCTTCCCCGGCATAAGCGTATTTATTCCAGAAATAAACGAAGCAGAAGGCTCCGGCTAACAGAACAATACTTAAAACAATCTTTTTTTTCATCTTGTGTATCCTTAAAAGGTCAGCCTGGGATTAAGCGTTCCTCTTTTTGCTTCTTCAAAATCTTTTTTGGAACATGGAATGCAGTTCTCAATATTCTCATCATCTCCAAAGTACCATAAATTACTGAATGTATCCCGTTTGAACGCATACTGATCATCATCTATCAAAACATAGAACAGTTCATAATGTCTTTCCCTTGGATGAGATCTCTGGATATTAATTCCTTCGATCAGATACCAGATCATCTGGGCCAGTAACTGGTGATTCAGCTGGTTTTCCGAATAAATATTATAATTAAAAATCCCGACAGATTTTAAATTTTCACTCAATCCTATTTCTTTCATGTAGGCACAGATCTCTCTTCTGTTCAATCCGTTGACCTGAGGATTCATAGAAAACGGTTCGCTGAAACTTTCAACCGCATCACAATTCAACGTTACCAGATCGGTTTTTCTGAAGAAAGGCTCTGTTTTTTCTGTGGAATTCATCATTTCGGCAAGACGGATGATGTCAAACTCCACTTCCTTGATCAGCCTGATGGAATCTGCTTCATTCAAATGCTTCTGATAGCCTAAGTGATGGTAATTTTTAATCGAGAAATTTTTAGACCCTAATATTTTGCCTAAAAAAGTATGTTCATTGATCTGCTCGCCCTGCTTTAGGGAAATAATATTGCTGATCTGAGTATAATTAATATTTTTCTTATGAAAATTCAGTGTAGAAAACAATGAAAAAGCAAAATCATTGGATCCTCCGATAATGACCGGAAGCGCTCTTTTGTAATGACATGCCGACAAAACCTCCTGTAGAATATAATGGGAATCCTGAACTGATTTTCCGGAAACCAGATCTCCAAGATCTACGACAGGAATTTCAAAATCCAGCTGTGAAAGTTTATAAAACTCTTTTCTTACCGCTGTAAAATCCTGTACTTCCGCATCGCCGCCTGCTCCTCTGTAATCCGAAACAAAGAGAAGCACAATGCTATCTTCTTTGATATCTTTCGTGATCCTGCTGCCTATCTGCCAGCTTTCTGTTTTGAAATTTCTTGGTGAAATGATAAAATCTTCAAAATCCATATTTTTAATCTGAAAACTTGAGAAAATGTTAGTTTATTAATTCCTTTACCGAACAAACATACAAAAAAACCACAGCAAGTTCATATGCTGTGGCGTATTTTGTTGATAAAAAAAGCCGTCAACACATATTGTTAACGGCTTTGTATACTTATTTTAATATTACTTCTTTTTGGCGGCTGGCTTTTTAGCAGCAGTTGTTTTCTTCGCTGCAGGTTTCTTGGCGGCCGGCTTCTTTTTCTCTACAAAAGCATTTTTATCCTGATCCGTAATCCATTTTTTCACCTCATCCAGAGACACGTCTTTCAGCTCTTCAGCTTCATATTTGGTGTCGTCTTTTTTCTTCGGAATTTTGAACATGGCTTTTCCGAATTTTACGAATGGGCCCCATCTTCCGTTTTCAATAGAAATTTTTTCTTTTTCCCATTGCTGGATGTATCGGTTGGCTTCTTTTTCAAGTTTTGCATCAATCAGTTCATTGATGTCATCCTGAGAAAGATTATCGAAATTGTATTTTTTAGGAACATTGATAAAAAGATCTTTGTACTTGATAAACGGTCCGAATCTTCCGGTTCCTTTCGTTACAGGATCTCCTTTGTAAGAAGCAATCGGTGCATCAGCTTTTTTCTTTTCGTTGATGATCTCTTCTGCACGCGCCTGGCTTACTGAAAGCGGATCTTCTCCTTTTGGAATGCTGATGAATGTTTCGCCCCACTTCACGTAAGGTCCGAATCTGCCCACTCCCACGGAAACAGGCTGCCCGTCAAATGCACTCAGTTCAAACGGCAATTTGAAAAGTTCCAATGCTTCAGCCAGAGAAATGGTAGCAATATTCTGACCTGTCATCAGGGAAGCAAAGATTGGTTTTTCCTCATCTTCCGTTTCTCCGATCTGGATCATCGCCCCAAATCTTCCGATTCTTGCATGAACATTTTTACCGGTCTTAGGATCTACTCCAAGAAGTCTGTCGCCATTCGCTCTGTCTGCATTTTCTTCTACATCTTCAATTCTCGGGTGGAATTTTGAGTAGAAAGTGGTCATCATTTCTTTCCACTTCTGGTCTCCGTTTGCAATTTCGTCAAAACTTTCTTCTACTCTTGCTGTAAATCCGTAGTCCAGAATTTCTTTGAAATTATCGGTCAGGAAGTCATTAACGACCTCACCGATATCTGTAGGGATGAATTTATTTTTGTCGCCCCCGAATTTTTCTTCAAGAACTTCTTTTTTGATCTTATCGTTGGTAAGAGACATTTTCACAACCTCACGAGTCTGAGGATCGATTTCTCTTTTGTCTACATATTCTCTGTTCTGAATGGTCTGAATCGTCGGTGCATAAGTAGACGGACGACCAATTCCCAATTCTTCCAGCTTTTTCACCAAACCTGCTTCCGTATATCTCGCGCTTGGTCTTGTGAATTTTTCCGAAGCGGTGATCTTTTTATAACTTAAAATTTCACCTACACTTACTTTAGGAAGTAATTTCTCGTTGTTGTCCTCATCATCATCTTCTGTCTTTACAATTCCGTAAGCTTTTAAGAAACCATCAAAAATGATCACCTCCCCTTGTGCTTCAAAATGCTGAGGCAGTGATGCATTTCCTATTTCGATCACCGTCTTCTCAATTTTAGCATTAGCCATCTGAGAAGCTAGTGTTCTTCTGTATATTAATTGGTATAATCTGTTCAGTTGGGCATCACCGATACTTTTTACAGCAAAATCAGTTGGACGGATCGCTTCGTGAGCTTCCTGTGCCGATGCAGATTTTGTGGTGTAATTTCTTGGTGAAGAATATTCAGCGCCGTATTCTGATGTGATTTGTTTTTTTGCGCCTTCGATCGCTTCCTGGGAAAGGTTTACGGAGTCCGTTCTCATATAGGTAATGTACCCTTCTTCATACAGTCTTTGGGCAAGACGCATGGTGTTGGTTACATTGTATCCTAATCTTGATGAAGCTTCCTGCTGTAATGTGGAAGTCGTGAACGGTGCAGATGCAGTACGTGTTCCCGGTCTTGTTTCAACATTCAGAACTTTAAATTCTGTCGTTTTTGCTTTTTCAAGGAATTTCTCTGCGTCTTCTTCTTTTTCGAAGTCTTTTTTAAGCTTGGCCGAAATTTCCTGCTCGGTTTTATTTAAGAAGATCCCGTCCAGTTTAAAGCTCGCTTTCGGAACAAACTCACGAATCTCTTTTTCTCTTTCTACGATTAATCTTACGGCTACAGACTGCACTCTACCCGCAGATAGACCCGGTTTTACTTTTTTCCAAAGTACCGGAGACATTTCAAAACCTACGATTCTGTCCAGAACTCTTCTTGCCTGCTGGGCATTCACAAGATTCTGATCAATATCTCTTGGGTTTTCAATGGCTTTTAGAATGGCATTTTTAGTAATCTCGTGGAAAACAATTCTTTTTCTGTTTTCAGGCTTTAATTTCAATTCGTCTGCAAGGTGCCATGCAATAGCTTCCCCTTCACGGTCCTCATCGGAAGCCAGCCATACCATCTCTGCTTTCTTTACTGCAGCCTTTAATTCTGTTACCAGTTTCTTTTTATCAGCCGAAACTTCGTAATCAGGACTGAAGGTGGCAAGGTCAATTCCCATTCCTTTTTTCGGAAGGTCACGGATGTGTCCGAAACTCGATTTCACTTCGAAATCCTTCCCTAAATATTTCTGAATAGTTTTTGCTTTTGCCGGGGACTCTACGATTACTAAATTTTTCGACATTCTAAAAAAATTTTTTGCAAAAGTAAAGCTTTTTTATTAGATAGTTTTTTGGAGTTACATTTTATTTAGCAATTCAAGGGGAACAACAAACACTCTGTAGAGAATTCCCTCAAATGTAAAACCTCTTCCCGACATCTCTACTCTGTACATTAATGAGAAAATAATAATGAACTGTGTCATATAAAAGCTTTTATTAATAACAATGGGTCTAAACATGTATGCACAAACGTTTTTCTCTAATAATAAACCAAAAAGTACGATCATAAGCATCATGTGAATATACATCCACCTTCCCCAGTCTATAGCCAGATAAAACAGTGGAAAAGAAAATAAGAACGCGCCAATTAATAAAATAGACACCACCTTTCGGTTGTTTAGATATTTTAAATAATACCCAATATGAAAAATACTTAAAACCAAACTTACCAAATACAACAGATATTCGTTAAGATGCTGTTTAATATAATCTCTTTCATTTATATTCCAATATAAAATTCCGTATTTAGGGTGAACTCCCCTTTTGGCAAGAATCTGTAAGGACATTCCTTCGTTGATATTCTTACCAAATTTTAAAATCAAAAGTGCAGGAATTCCAACCGAGAGGAAATATTTAATATATCTTTTAAATTCTCGCTCCCCGGTTTTCAGATATAATGCAATGGCAAAATAAGGAACATAAAACAAAACCACTTCATGAAAAAAAGTTGCTAAACTAAGTGTAGCACAGAAAATATATTCTTTATTTTTCGAAAGCTTTTCATTATCCAGAAGATATACAAACCATGTAAATAAAAGAAAAACTATAAATTCTTTTTTTCCTACATAACTCACTGTATTTAAAAGCCCTACAAATCCTATTGGGGAAAGCAGCAGTGACAGGTAAAGAAGGTCAGTGAATTTATAGCGGATGAGTTTAATGAACAGTAAAAAAAATCCTGAAATAATTGAAAACTGAGCAAAATACACAAGATAATTGAGTCTTAAATTCGTAAAATCCTGAAGCAAAAAGAAGAAACTTCCCGACAGGCCTCTTCTTTTAAAACCGCCATCCTGATAATTGATCAGCCAATCTGCAAGGATATATCCGTCGTCTTTAAGATTGTAATAATAAGTAAATAACAGGGTATAAGCAGCCGTAACTGCAACCATAAGATAAATAAAAATCTTGAGATTGAAATAGGGTACAATTTTTTCTAGCATCATTTGTGTGTTTAAAATTTGGGACAAAAAAAAGAGAAGCAAAACAGCTTTTGTTTGGATTCCATCATTTTATAGCGCCTAAAATATTGAAATTAAACCAATTAGCTTTTTGCCTCTCCTTAATTACGTACCGAATTTCTTACCTATTTCTTGATAATTTTCACAATTTCTTTTAAATCATTAATTGTTAAAAAGTAGATCCCTGAAATCAAAGAAGAAAGATCTATTTTACCGTTTTTAAACTGCCCTGATTTCACAAGCTGACCAGACATGTTAAAAATCTGATAATCAAAATCTTTACTCTCCTGTGTCTGAATATGAAGCATATCTTTTACCGGATTCGGGAATAAGGTGATTTTGTTTTCATTCACTCTTTCTCTCACCTCAGCACTGCTTAAAATGGCAGCTCCTTTTCCGGAGGCCAAAGCGGTAATCTGCAGTTTTGGAATAGGTCCAGCTTCATTTCCATCGGAATCATATTTCATTCTAACGCATCGGCAGCCCGTTCCAAAATACGGGTCATTATTATCATGAAAAGCAATGAAACGGTTGGATGAAGATGCCGCATCAAATAAAACATTAATGGATCTTCCCAAATAATTGGCAGCCAAAGCTCCGGTCCATACCCCCGGAAACTGAAAATTCACAGTATTGAAAGTTCCTTGCGGAGACTGATTAGCCAGAACACTTCTGAACCCGCGGGATCCGGAATCCGGAAAATTCCCTACAGTGTACCCGGAACCATTGAACATGTACCCTATCGTAGACGTTGTAGAAGGGTTTCTCACCCTTGTTCCGGAATAATCTGTAGGTACACTGTAAAAAGTGGCTGCATTTTTATCTTTTTTATACCATGGCGACTGTCCAAAATCCTGATTCGAGATCAAAGCAGAGCTTGTAATATCCGGAATTCTCCAGCCTTCAGGACATGGATCAAAAGGAGATTTCTTCCCTCCTCTTCCCCATCGGTCCGGAGCAAGGTTGGGCTCATTCGCCAGCCAGTCTGTTCCATTGGTATAATTCGGCATGGCACTGTTATAAGATGCAAAAGAACTCGGAATCATATATACCAGAGGGTTTTTAACGGAGTAAGACATCACTTTCGCTACTTTCTCTGCCGGTCTGTCTGTACTCTGCGCATTTACAGCTGCTGCGTACGTATTGTAAGGAACAATATAGTTTCCAGGCGCAGTGTTGTATGTAGCCGGAGTAAGTGTTGTATAGGTAACTGTCCCGTTATCTGCTGCCGTTCCTAAAAACACATTATAGGAAGCTCTGTTATCTGCATATTGAAAGGTAGGAATCGGGTCTTTTCTTCCCCACTGATAATGCATTCCGGTAGAAGCTCTTATTTTAGCGAGTTCCGCAGCAGTGGGACTCAATCCGTTAGCCACCATGGGAAAAGCATCTGTTGCTCCCAGGTTTCTATCCATGAACTCTGTCTGAAGGGCGACATCCGCTTTGTTCACATAATTCACATAATTGACCGCTTCAATTGCCGGAAGCTCTGTGGTATAATTAAAGGATCCAAGAGCGGAATCTGTGATCCAGATATGCCAGCTCCAGTATACCGGAGATGTGATATTTCCATTATGAAGCGTTACTACAGCATTTCCACTTTGGTTAGGTCTGATTTCCACTAAAATTTTTGAGCTGCTAACACTTTGAAGTGATGAAGGCGAAGGATTTACCACACTTATCTTATTGATCAGAGCTGTATTGGTCGTCCACAACACATTCGCTTTTAAGTTGCTGAAACTGGAAGGGTTTAGAATTTCCTGGTTGTTCAATAATTGGCTTTGTACCGAAAATGCTTTACTTACAGGAATTTCTACCGTAAAAAGCTGGGCATTCTTAACAACCTGGTAGGTATTGGGATTATTGATTCCCTCTCTGTATTCTGTAGGGGGCGCTAAATATTCGGAAGGGAAATTATATTTATTCACAACATACAGCGGGTCTTTGATGCATCGGCAGCCATTCGCTTCTGAGGTATACATTCCGGACATCGGCATATAGGTATATCTTCCTTTAATGTTGGGATAAGCGGGATCAGGGACATCCGGCTGCCCTTTGTCGGGGATCATATAAAGCCCTCTGGTGATTACCGTGGGAGATCCATCAAAATGTCTGCCCATCGTGGCGGTCCATAAAGCGGTATGATGCTGGTCGGTATACTGCCCTTCATGGGCGCTTCTGATCAGCTGTCCTGTTCCCGGAAAAACGCCCATATTGTTTCCACCCACATTCGAAAGATCAAAACCCAGATTGGGATAAATTCTGAATCCGGTCATGAATGCAGGAACACCGGTGTTGGTAGGTTTTATAATGTGATATTTATTCGTTTCAAAAAGATCTTTCCCCATATTGGTTCTGACCCCGAAAGGAGAAAAATCTACCCTGATATCATCTGCATAAGACTGAGAACCTAAATTGGCAACAAGCATCGACGGTATTCTCCATCCGTTCGGGCAAGGGTCGTAAGGAGACTTGTCTCTATAAGGCTGGGCGCTGCCGTCATTATTATAATCCTCACTGATTATCCCTCGCGAGTTATCAGACCAAAGATTAAGCTCAGAAAGCCTTCCATCGCCTATTTCCGGAAAACGACCAAACCAGTTGACCGGAAGATTCGGGTTATTATTGTAATAGGCCTGGTTATTACTGCCATCTTTATTTACATAGATCAGGCTGAGCGGGTTCTTTACGGAAAGTCTCATATTACTGATGACTTCCGCATTGGCTAGCGGAACGAATCTCGTAAGGTTGTCAATACTTGCAGCTCCGGCAAAGTTCTTTGCTGCCCTGTGTCTTACTCTCCCCATGGAACCGGACACTTCATAGAAGTCATTTCCTCTTGTCACCAATGGTGGAATCGGGTCTTTCCGTCCCCACTGATAAAGAAGTCCGATGCTCCTGTTCCAGTCTGAGGAAGTGATAGAACTGCTCAATGCGCCAAGATTACGATCCATCCAACCCCAGTCTGCATCTGGAATAGGCTCAATGGTCCCATCGGCTTTCATTCTTGTGATGTTGTTGAAACTTTTGTAGGTTGATCCGTTACCAGGATCGTCAGTTACCCAGATATGCCAGCTCCAGTAGATCTCTCCGTTTACTCTGAAAGCAATGACGGCATTTCCTTTTTTTGTTTTGTTGATGGGAACTTTTATTTTGGCACTCTGATTAGAATCCAGAATCTCGAGCGAATACCCTGTTCCTGATTTGATCAGCCCGTGGGTATCTTCCCACAATACATCGGCTGTTACTGTACCGGCAGGAATTCCACCGTCTCTAATGTATTTATCTTCCGCCCACATGGCGTAGGCTTTTCGTACAGGGATCAGCAGGCCTTCACTGCTTTGACCGGGATCAAAAATATAGCTGTTGGGAGCTTTTGTCCAGTCCGGACCTGTGTCTCTGTTAGCAGGTCTCCGTAAGGTATCCCCTGTTAACACTAATCTTTCCGTATATCTATACGAGGGAGGAATTTCATTTAATTCCCTGCTATTCATGGAATAGGTACCAATCGACACTAAGCAAAAAATTGCCGCAAAATTCTTAATTAAATTTCTCATATCCTTAGACTTGTGTGCCTTTCAGGAAATACAACTTTTAAGCCTTCGCCAATAATAAATCATTAATAATATAAATAAGAATTAAATATTCAAATTATATCATTAATAATCAATCAGTAAAAGATTATAAATACGAAAACGGCACAACTCGTTTCACAGCGTGCAAAAATAAATGATTCAAATGACATATCTGAACCGAGAATTCAAGTTGAATAAATATTAACAAAGAGACAGAAATCCGCAAATGGGAAGATGAAAGTGGTAATTGCTCCTTTATTTTTAACAGCTCTCTTCACTGATAAAATAATAAAGCCGTCTGTGTTTCAGACAGAAAAGAAATAACAAAAAAGACAACCATAAAGCTGTCTTTTATATAGTATCATATATGAATTAAGTTCTTAAGGAAGGATGTGGTTTTTATAAAGTTCAGTCGTAAATCTACCCACTTTAATATTGTTAAATGAGCAGAAAACAATAATATTAAAAATAACAAGGGCTAAGATAAAGGCATAAATCATTTTCTTCACCCCACTGGACACTACATACATCGCATTAGGGATAATAACGAAGGAGAAACCAATAAATGCACCTACCAGCCTGGATGAGAATACAGGATTGTTTCTGAAAATAAAGTAAAAACATATTCCTATTACCGCATAAGCTCTATGGTATTCGTAATACGGATACAATTCTTTCATCTTGGTATCGAAAGCAAAAAGGAAGAAGGTAAGGATCATCATCATGGCCTCGGGAATTCCGAAACCACCATTCAGCCTTTCTATAGACTCATCCATATATCCGTTCAGACCTTCTACAAGGATATTCTCAGACGCCATACTGCTCAGGAAATCTCCAAAAACCCTGTACACTTCAAAAGGCGAAAGAAATACGGAAATAATAATCAGCACGAGCATCACAGTTTTGCTCAAAGGAATACGAACCAGCCAATACAGCGGAAGAAACAGATAACTTACCGTATGGATTCCGGATGCAATAAATATAAAGAAGAGATAATGCCAGAGCTTCCGCTCTTTGATATAGCGTATCGCAAAATAAACAATAAATGTTCCTAAATTCTGCCTGATCTGTCCACTCTCTCCAACAAAGAAGTAGGGGACAAACATAAACAGGATAAACGTAAAGGGGTAAAAAGTATTATCCTCCGTATATTCTATCTTAAAAAAGATGGCACAAATGGCAATTATTAAGGTAAGAACATAAAAAGGAGCATCGAAGACATTGAGCAATATTTTATTGATCAAAGTATACAGCCATTCTACATCCAGCTGATCCGGCCCCTCCATATGAAGCATCTTAAGAAAGATACTTTCATAGCTTTTGGTATCGGAATAAATGTACAATCCTTTATAACTTCCGTAATCCGGACCTACGTTGTCACGGAAACCGACCAGTATGATGAGATAAACCCCTAAAAACCAGAGCCATTTTTTATCTACTTTTTTGCCGAAAACTTCCTGTACACTAAAAAAAAGCATATAGACAATCGCCACTATAAAATATGGATGTAATACACTCATGCTAGTTGTAGGTTTTGTTTAACCGGTGCAGGGTGCACAAGAAGGCTCCAAATCTGTAATAAGATAAGAAATACAGCAGAAAAGGGAATACTATTGGGAATAGAAATCCGTCTATTTTTTCATCATTTTTTTTCAACATATCTAAAACAGATTCTTATTTCTTTAATAATAATATGGGTTTAAAATATATTTCTTGAAAGGGAACTTTTGCAAAAGTAGAATATTTTTTTATT
This sequence comes from Chryseobacterium sp. OV279, assembly GCF_900128945.1. Classification (GTDB taxonomy): domain Bacteria; phylum Bacteroidota; class Bacteroidia; order Flavobacteriales; family Weeksellaceae; genus Chryseobacterium. Next base: position 24,934 of record NZ_FQUD01000006.1, read on the forward strand.
CTGCCTAGAATATTTTGTTGATTTTCAGACAAAACTTATAGCCCAAATGTTTTGAACTAATGTTGAAAAAATTAAATTTGCAGACTTGATTTCACCATATAATGCATCGTTTTTTTATTTTTTTATATTATCTCATTTCTAAAAACAGGGTCCTTTCTGCTCTTATTGCTATTGGGACGGCTGTTCTATGCGGATTTTTTGCTTCAAAAATTAATTTTGAAGAAGATATCAACCAGATAATTCCTAAAAATGAAAAATCAGATCTTACGGCAAAAGTTCTCAAACAGCTGAATTTTTCGGACAAGATCATCGTGATTATAGAAAACAAGTCCAAAGAAGATAATTTTCAGTTATCCGAAACCGCTGATACTTTTCTGCAGAAAGTGGAACCTTTGAAGAAATATATCGGTTCTGTTCAGGGTAAAGTGAACGACAGTGAAATTTCGGAAACATTTGATTTTGTGAATCAGAATCTGCCTTTGTTCCTTGATGAAAACGATTATAAGGAAATCGAAAGAAAACTTCAGAAAGACAGCATTTCAAAACAGGTAGAGAACAATTATGTATCTCTGGTTTCGCCTACGAGTCTTGTGACAAAGGAGTTTATCAAAAAAGATCCGTTAGGAATCACTTATTTAGGCATTAAGAAATTAAATGCTTTAAACATCAGCAAAGATTTCAAACTTGAAGACAATTATATTGTCACCAAAGATGGGAAAAACCTTCTTCTCTTCATCGATCCGAAAAACAAAAGCAACGACACCAAGGGCAATGAAGTCTTTGTCAATCAGCTTAATGAGATAAAAGACGGCATCAATAAACAGTTCAAAGGGAAAACGGAGCTCAGCTATTTCGGTTCTCCAGTGATTGCCGTAGCGAATGCACAACAAATAAAAAAAGACATCCAGAATACGGTTATGATCTCAATGACAGTGCTATTGGTCCTGCTTATCTATTATTTCCGAAACTTTTTCACTCCGATTATCGTATTTCTCCCGACTGTATTTTCAGTGCTTCTCGCCCTGCTGATTCTTTATTTTATTAAAGATAAAATTTCCGCTATTTCTTTGAGTGTGGGAGCCATTCTTATCGGGATCACGATAGATTATGCCCTTCATATTCTTACCCATTATAAACATAACAACAATATAGAAGAACTTTACAAAGAGATCACCCAGCCCATCATACTGAGCAGTGCTACAACCGCTGTTTCTTTTCTGTGTCTGGTATTTGTGCGTTCTGAAGCGTTGAAAGATCTTGGTCTTTTTGCCGCGATTACTGTTATTTTATCTTCCGTCACGGCATTGATCATCGTCCCTCAGTTGTATAAACCCAAGCAGAAAGAAGAACACCAAAGCACCAATTTTATAGACAGGATAGGGTCTTATCCTTATGAGAAAAACAAACCTTTGATTATAGGCTGTTCTATCATCATCGTGGCCTGTCTGTTTGGTTTCAGACATGTAGGATTCAATGAAGATATCGGGGACCTTAATTATATTCCGAAAGATTTAAAAATAAGTGAAGCCAAGCTGCAGAAGCTTTCCGACATCACCTCAAAATCTATTTACACCATTTCTTACGGTAATTCTGAGGAAGAAGCCTTGGCAAGAAACTCCCGCCTGAGCAATTTCCTTGAAAAAGAGAAAAAGGAAGGAAAAATTCTGAGCTACAGTTCGCTCGGAAATGTTGTCTTGTCTGAAAAAGATCAGAAACAAAGGATTGAAACCTGGAAGAAATTCTGGGATGCAGATAAAAAGAACCGCACCGTTTCTGAACTGGTGAGCAGCGGAAATCAATTTGGCTTCAACAGCAGTGCCTTTGATAACTTCAATGAAGTTTTAAATAAAAATTATACGGAATTAAGTCTCAAAGACTACGAAAAAGTAAAAGCATTACAGATCTCCGAATTCCTGAGCAATGAAAATGGTTTTTACACGGTTTCCAATGTGGTCAAGGTAGATGAAAAGAAAAGAGATCACTTTATAAAAGATGTTGAGAAGCATCACGACGCGTTGGCCATTGACCGCCAGCAGATGAACGAAAACTTTCTGGGACTGCTGAAAAGAGATTTCAGTACGCTGATTAATTATTCGCTTCTGGCCATTGTTCTGACGATTATTGTTTTCTTCAGAAACTTTGAACTTACGGTTCTTACGATGTTTCCTATTGTTTTGACCGGAGTTGTAACAGCAGGTATTCTGTATTTTCTTGGATTGGAATTAAATATTTTCAGTACCGTGGTTTGTACACTGGTATTCGGTGTGGGTGACGACTTCAGTATTTTCCTTACAAAGGCGATGCAGAAGGAACATACCACCGGGAAAAACGAACTTCCGACTTACAGAACCTCCATTATTCTGGCGGTTTTCACAACGATATTGTCCATCGGCTCTCTGATCTTTGCAAAACATCCGGCATTACATTCACTGGCGCTGGTTGCCCTGATCGGAATGTTCTCCGTGATTATTATTACCTCAACGCTTTATCCGTTCTGGTTTAGATTGCTGATCACGAACAGAGCGAAAAAAGGACTTTCTCCTATCACGTTCAGACTGTTTTTAAGATGCATCATTTCATTCTTTTATTATGGATTGGGAGGATTGGTCTTTTCACTGATCGGAAGTGTCTTTGTCAAAAGATCGAAAGGGAAAACCTTAGATATTATTAAATTAATTTTAGCTAAATTTCTAACATCAGTCCTGCACATCAGTCCTTTTGTAAGAAAAAGAGTGATAAAAAATCCCGCAGAAGATTTCAGCAAACCGGCCGTGATCATTGCCAATCATACTTCTTTCCTGGACACCCTTGCGATCGCCATGGCAACGCATAAGATTATTTATCTGGTGAATGACTGGGTGTATGATTCTCCGGTTTTCGGAAAACTGGTAAGAGCATTGGGCTTTTATCCCGTTTCTCAGGGAATAGAGAACGGTATGGAAAAGCTGAAAGAAAAAATTGATCAGGGATATTCGCTGGTTGTTTTTCCGGAAGCGGAACGTTCTTATACGAATGATGTAAAAAGATTCCACAAAGGAGCCTTTTATCTTGCCGAACAGTTCGGACTGGATATTCTTCCCTTATACATTCACGGGAATTCTGAAGTGCTGCCGAAAGGTGACTTTATCATCTACGACGGAAGCATTACCGTAAAAGTTGGTGACAGGATCAGTAAAGATGACCTCAGCTTTGGAAAAAACTATTCCGAAAGAACGAAAAAGATTAATGCCTATTTCAGAGAAAAGTTTGCCGAACTGAGAATCGAACTGGAGGATGAAAATTATTTCAGGAAAAAACTATTTCTGAGTTATTTATTCAAAGACAGTGAGATGGTAAAAGAAGTCAAGGATGATTTCAATGCCCATAAATCGGTTTACTTTGAATTGAATAAGCACATTGCCAGAGATGCATCTATTCTGCATATGGCTGATGATTTTGGACAAAAAGATGTACTTTTAACTCTTTATCAGGCCGAAAGAAGAATTTTCTCTCTTATTAAAGATGAGGAGAGAAGACAAACCGCTATGCAGACGTATCTGGTTAAGAGAAGAAAGATTCACTATATCAAAAATGTTTCTGAGATTCATAAGGCTATTGATATCCTTTTGATTTCGGATCAGCAGTTTGACATCAGTACCCTGGAAAATCTTCCGGAGACCATTATCTTCCTGAATACGATTCATTCAGACTTTAATAATTCAGATTATTATGAAGAATTTAATTCAAAAGGAATAAAAATATTCAAAAAACACTAAATAAATATGAAAAGCATATTTTTGTAACCGTTAAAGAATACTAATGAAAAAAAATATACTCGTAATCTACTATTCGCAGACAGGACAGCTGGAAGATATTGTGAAGAATATAGCGCAGCCTTTCGAAGCCAAAAAGGAGGAATATGACGTTACGTATTATAATATTCAGCTGAAAGAGGATTTTCCTTTCCCCTGGCCGGAAGATGTTTTCTTCAATACGTTCCCTGAATCTTATCTTCAGATCCCGAAAGAGATCTTTCCTCCTTCTGAAGAGATTCTGAACAAAAAATATGACCTCATCTTATTCGGATATCAGGTATGGTATCTTACACCGTCTATTCCTATCATCTCTTTTTTAAAGAGTGGTTTTGCGGAAAAAATACTAAAAGGCACGGATGTGGTTACCATCTCAGGAACCAGAAATATGTGGATGCTTTCTCAGGAGAAACTGAAGGTATATTTAAAAGACCTGGGAGCAAAACTGGTAGGAAATATCGCTTTAGTAGACAGACATGACAATTATACAAGTGTACTCACGATCTTACGCTGGCTGACCACAGGAAAGAAAGAGAAATCGGGAATGCTTCCTCCTGCAGGGATTTCGGATGAAGAAATTTCGGGATCTGTAAAGTATGGCCGCATTATAGAAAAGCATTTCAACAGTGGAAATCTTTCCGGTCTTCAACCTGAACTGGTACAGAACGGAGCGATAGAAATCCGCCCATTTTTAGTGAGAGTGGAAAAAGTAGGGAACAAGATCTTCACCATATGGTCTAATCTCATTATGAAGAAAAAAGAGAAACGTCCATTGCTGATAAAATTCTTTAAGGTATATTTGATGGCTGCGATATGGATTATCTCACCTGTCGTCTTAGTTTTACACCTACTGACAACCCCCATATTTTGGTCTAAAAGACAAAAACAAAAAACATATTTACAAGGAATTAATTTAAAATAGAATGTACGACGTATTTATAACAAAAGCATCAACATACTTACCTAACAACCCGGTATCAAATGATGAAATGGAGACTTATCTTGGTCTGATAAATGACGCTCCTTCTAAAGCAAGATCACTGATTTTAAGAAATAACAAGATCACCACAAGATATTATGCTTTGGACAAAGAAGGAAATCCTACTCATACCAATGCACAGCTGACCGCAAAAGCTGTAGAAGGACTATTCGATGAAAATTTCAAAAAGGAAGATATGAAACTGTTGTCCGTAGGAACGACTTCTCCGGATCAGATGCAGCCTTCACACGCTTCTATGGTTCATGGTGAGCTGAATATCGGTAAATCTATTGAAATTAATACCGCTACAGGTCTTTGTAATTCCGGGATGAATGCCCTGAACTACGGATTCCTTTCTGTAAAGGCCGGTGTGAATGAAAATGCAGTATGTGCAGGTTCTGAGAGAATGTCTGCATGGATGACCGCCGATAAATTCAACCATGAAGCTGAAAATTTAAAAGCACTGGAAGAAAGACCTATCGTTGCCTTCAAGAGAGAATTCCTGAGATGGATGCTTTCTGATGGTGCAGGTTCATTCCTTCTTGAAAATAAACCAAGAGAAACCGGAATTTCTTTAAAAATAGAGTTCATCGATTTCTATTCCTACGCTCACGAGATCGAAGCATGTATGTATGCAGGATGCGACAAGCAGGAGGACGGAAGCCTTAAATCTTGGGCAGACTACCCTTCTGATGAGTGGCTGAAGCAGTCTATCTTTGCTATTAAACAAGACACCAAGATCCTGGATAAATACATCCTGGTAAAAGGTGCAGAAAGCTTAAGATCTTCTTTTGACAAACATCAATTAGATCCAGCAAAAATCGATCACGTTCTGGCTCATATTTCTTCAGGGTATTTCAAAGACGGCCTGAAAGATGAATTTGCTAAAAAAGGAATGGATTTCCCTGCGGAAAAATGGTTCTACAACCTTTCCGACATCGGAAATATCGGAGCTGGTTCTATCTTCGTAGCACTGGAAGAATTAATGAATTCAGGAACGCTGAAAAAAGGAGAAAAAGTATTGCTTTGTGTTCCTGAAAGTGGAAGATTTGCTTACTCTTGTGCCCTATTAACGGTTTGCTAATGGAGAACCAATTGCCAACATCTGATACGAATTTTGTAGGAAGCCTTATTCCCCAGCGTTTTCCGTTTGTCATGGTTCATGAGCTTACGGAATATTCTGAAAATCATCTGGTATCGGGATTTGAAATCAAGGATGACGCTATTTTTATCCAGGACGGAATATTTCAGGCTTCGGGACTTATAGAGCATCAGGCACAGAGTGTGGCTTTGCATACCGGTTACAAATATCATCTTTTAGGAAAAGATGCGCCTACCGGATATATCGGTGCCATCAAATCTTTTGAAGCGGAAACTCTTCCTAAAACAGGTGACCGCCTGGTATCGGAAGTAACGATCCTGAATGAAGTAATGGGTGTAACGCTGGTAGATATTGTAACGAAACTGAATGGCGCAATCATTGCAAAATCCCAAATGAAAACTGCTGTAAAATAACTGTCATGGAGATCAAAGAAGACCAACTTATCAATATACATAACTTTCTGCCGCACCGCGAACCGATGCTGATGGCAGATTATATCCTGGAATTGACCAAAGAAAAAGTTGTGACTTCCTTTGAAATAAAAGAAGATAATGTGTTCGTCCACAATCATGAACTTGTGGAAGCCGGCCTGATTGAAAATCTTGCCCAAACCTGCTCTTCTATTCTGGGACAAAGCTTCTTTGAAAACCCTGAAGCAGATACCAAAGTAATTGGCTTTATCACCAATATTAAAAAGATCGAACTTTTCGGTCTTCCAAAAACCGGCGATAAGATCATTTCAAAGGCCTCACTGATCTCTCAGTATGAAAATGTCTGCAATATCTTTTGTGAGACGTTTAATCATGATGAACTGCTCATCAGGGCGGAGATCAATCTGTTTATTCAGGAGGTAAAATCTTAAGAATCTATTTTAGTTAAAATATATAACCGTGCGATTATCGTGCGGTTTTTTTTGTGTTACATCAATGCTAAATTTAGGTTTTGGCTAAAGCCTTTTGTAAAGCGTATATCTTGTAAGCGGGCTAAAGCCCGCCCCTATTGATGTGTCTATTTGTGAAAAGATTCGTTTTATTTTTTAACCATAGATGGCACGGATTTTCACAGATGATTGTGAAGAACGGAAGCTGGAGGTTGGGAGCAGGAAGTTATTGAAGTTGGAGAATAACTTTAAGCCTGTCTTATTGTTCTTTTAAAACTACCTCATCAAATTGTAAGATAAACTATGAGATATGGAAAGCCTGCCGGTAACTTCCAGCCTCCATCTTCCCTCTTCCCTCCTAATGATCAAACAACCCTTATTTTTCGATATATTTGATGAAAATAAAAGTATGAGTGTAAAAGTAAGGTTCTATTCAGATAATGTTGAATTTGATTTTGAAAATTCTGTTGAGTTTCCCGTAGCTCCGCAAATTGGGGATGAAGTGAATCTTATTTCATTTTTTAAATACAAAACCTCCGAAAGACTGGAATACTATAACAATATGGACGATCTTGATCTGTATAATGACGCGGTAGTATCTCAGCGTACCTGGTGCAATGATCTTGACAAACAGGAAGTGTATCTGCTGGTAAAACTAACTTACCGTCAAAACAGATAAAAGTTGCTTTCCAAATTAAATTCAGAAAATAAAAAAGCGGAGCATTGCTGCTCCGCTTAAAAAAATTGGTATCATAAAGGGTTAGTATCCGAAGATTTCTTCAAGAGATACCTCCTGGAACGTTCCCATTTTATTGATGGATTCCATATTCAGGTTTTCTTTCTTACCGATGATCGCTGTGTTGTATTTCATAGGCTTGATCTCAGTATTGTAGAAGCTGGTAAGCTGTGGCAATGTCAGCCCCTGGATTTCAGCATATGTATCTTTTCTGATATCATAATCTACTCCCAGTTTTTTCAATGCTAACTGATTAAAGAAAATATTCGTTCTGTTAATTCTGTTAGACGCAATTTGCTTCAGGGCAGAACCTTTTGAGTTCTCAAACTGTGCAGGAATCTGTGGAAGAGAAGCCATAAGATCGCTCATTGCATTGACTGCTGATGGAAGCTTATTAGCCTGAGTTCCGATATAATTCGTGATATAGTTGGCATGTCCTTTTTCTGAAGCATTAGCATAATACACATAAGCTGAATACGCCAGTGATTTACTTTCTCTGATCTCCTGGAAAACAATAGAAGAAAGGCCTGATCCGAAATAGCCATTGAAAACATTAGCTTTTCCGAAATTACTTAAGTTTACATCACCTCCTTTAGCCACTTTAGACATTTCCATCTGAACCATGTCGTAGTTGGTGAAATATACTTTTCCGTCTGCTGCAGGCTCCTGGTATTCTTTAGCTTTTGCCGGCTGAACGCTCGCTTCTGAGATATACGGCTTAACTGCTTTTTCTAAACCTGACTGCTCCTGTCCATAAAGGAATACCTCATATGGCGACTGGTTCAGTACTTTGATTTTCTTAGTCAGTTCATTCACATCAATGCCTTCAAGACGTTCTTTAGAAACGATGTCTGCCATTCTTGAATTTTTGCCGTATTTAGCATAGTTCGTTAAAGCAGCCATGATTCTGGTTTTATCTTTTTTAGCAGCAGCTCTTGCTTCAAGGATTGTTTTCACAGTCTTTCCGTAAGTCTCTTTATCTGCTTTTACATTTGTCACCCAGTGATTCATCAGCTCAACACCTTTCTTCATATTGGCTTCAAGACCGCTCAGTGTGATAACTACCTGATCGTTTGAAGTTCTGAAGCTGTACGTGATTCCCAGTTTGTAGAATTCACCTTTCAGCTGCTCAGGCGTATATTTATCCGTTCCAAGGTATTCAAAAAGGGTTACCGCTACTGAAAGCTCCTTATCATTATCCGTTCCGAAAGGGAAAATATAGCTGATCTGTGCTACATCATTGTATTTATTCTTTACAAAGCTTACTTTCTTATCTTTGATCTGCGTTGTCTGGATCGCTGCTTTATAATCGATGAACTCAGGTTTGATCTCAGTTACTTTGCTGCTCAAAATACCTTTAAGGAAAGGAGATTGCGCTTCTCTGTTCAGTTTGATTGGAGTAATTCCAGGATTCTGTACACGAACCAGTTTGTCATTCACTCCTTTTTCTTTGTAAACAACCACGTAGTTGTCTTTGAAAAATTCGTTGGCAAACTTGACCACATCAGCCTTGGTGATTTTCTCGTATTGGTTGATATCATTTAATTCCTGCTCCCAACTTTGCTCGTTGATATACGTGCTGTATAGAGTAGTAGCTAATCCGTCTGCAGTTTCCCACGACTTCATACGCTGTACCTTTTTATCATTAACGATTGCCTTCAGCATCCAATCCGGGAACTGACCTTTTTTCACAAGATCCAGCTGATCCAATAGCAATTTCTTAGCATCATCAAAACTCTGTCCCTCTTTCGGCGTTACGGACATGGTAAAAGCACCATAGGTTTTAAAAGCAGATTCGTAAGCGCCTGCACTTAATACTTTTTGGGTCTGGTTCATATTAAGATCTATAAGACCCGCATCTCCACTATTACTTAAAATTTCTGCAACTACATCCGCTAATCTTGCATTCTGGCTTCCATTAGAATCGGATCTCCATGCAAGGGTCATTCTTTGTGTGCTCGGGCTTTTCACAGTTCTGGAAACAATGCTTTCCATAGGCTGTTCCGATACCATTTTTTTCATTGGCAGCTCTTTGTATTTGAAAGTTCCAAAATACTGATCTACCATTTTGATGGTTTTATCAAAATCCAGATCTCCTACCAGAACCACTGCCATATTATTAGGCACATAATACGTGTCAAAATATTTATGAATAGCAACCATTGAAGGGCTTTTCAAGTGCTCTGAAGTACCGATAGTGGTCTGCTGACCGTTTGGATGTTTTGGGAAAAGAGCTTCCATCATCGCATAATTGACAAGACGGAAATCGTTATCCTGAGCTCTGTTGTATTCCTCATAAACCGCTTCTAATTCTGTATGGAAAAGACGCAGTACCAGTTCGGAAAAACGTTCTTTCTCTACCTGAAGCCACTTTTCAAGCTCATTGGCCGGAATATTATTTTTATAAACCGTTTCATCAAGCCATGTGTGAGCGTTTGTTCCTGTTGCTCCCAATGAAGAGATCGCTTTGTCATATTCGTTAGCGATCGCATATTTAGATGCTTCCTGAGAAACTTCATCTATTTTCTTATAGAGTAATTTTTTCTTTTCAGGATCCTTTTCTGCTTTGTGCTGCTCATAAAGATCAGAGATCTGCTGAAGCAATGCTTTTTCCTTTGCCCAGTCCTGTGTTCCCAAGTGAGAAGTTCCTTTGAAAACCATGTGCTCAAGGTAATGCGCCAAACCGGTATTATCGCTAGGGTCGTTATTAGATCCTGTTCTTACCGGAATATAGGTTTGAATTCTCGGAGCGTCATCATTTTTTGCCAGATACACCTTCAGTCCGTTTTTCAGGGTATAAACTCTTACCCCTGACTGGTCATTCTTTACCGTTTTGTATGTATACCCCTGACTGTCTGTCATCTTCTGAGTATCAAACTTCTGTGCCATTGCATGAAGCATGCAGAAAAGCGAAACAGAAATAAAAAATTTCTTCATAAGTCTTATTTTATTTTATCCAAATTTCTTAGAACCTTATTAGTCTACATTTATATGACACTTGTTACAGCCTGTATATTACAAATTCAGGATTAATATTTTTGAGTTAAACACCGCTCTTCTCCTTTTAAAAAGCCCATCCTGAGCATTCTGATTTAATATGATTTACATATAATGTATTTTCACTATTTTAGCCAACTGATTAAAAAGAATTAAAAAGGCGACCCCTTTTTCATCTTAAAGTAGAAAAATAATACAGTTTACATGAAAAAACAAGACCTGCCTCAGGATGAAAGCAATCTGAAGTCAGCAAACATGACCGAAGTCTTGTATGTGACGGACGAAAACGATAATTATACGACGGCCAACAGCATCGGCTGGGAAGCTAAAAAAGCAGCCCTGGAAGAATCTTTAGAGCTTATTCATGAAAGAATTGAAGAAGCAAGACAGGATGTTGTTAATAATGTATCAAGTCCCATTATGTATTTTATGGAACTGAATAAAATGGATCTGGGTGTTCTTGCTTCCTATGTCGGAATGTGGCAATGGAGAGTAAAAAGACACGCAAAACCAAGAGTATTTAAAACACTAAACGAATCCGTACTGAAAAAATATGCCGATGCATTCGGGATTTCAGTGGATGAATTAAAGAACTTTGACGGAAAATAATACTGAAATGAAGCATACCATCCTATGCACAATTTCATTTCGCCAATGAAAAAGATAAAAGCAGCAAATGAAACTTAACTTTGAACACCATCAGACCGCGCATTGCGAAAACGGTGTTGCCTCCAATCTGTTACTCAACAAAGGCTTAAAACTCAGTGAACCAATGATCTTCGGGATCGGTTCCGGACTGTTTTTTGTCTATCTGCCATTTTTGAAAGTCAATTTTGCTCCCGGCTTCAGCTATCGTCCGATGCCCGGTGCTATTTTCAGCAAAGCAGCCAAAAGATTGGGAATTAAAATCAAAAGAGAAAAATTTTCTAATCCTAAAGACGCACAATCCGCTTTAGAAAGAAACTTAAATCAGAATATCCCGACTGGGCTTCAGGTAGGCGTTTTCAACCTTACCTATTTCCCTGAAGAATATAAATTCCACTTCAATGCACACAACCTGGTGGTATACGGAAAAGAAGACGGAAAATTCCTGATCAGCGATCCGGTAATGGATTATACAACTTCCTTGTCCGAAGCTGAACTTGAAAAAGTAAGATATGCCAAAGGCGCACTGCCTCCAAAAGGACATATGTACTACCCGACTTATATCCCTGAAAATGTAAATATTGAAGAAGCCATTAAAAAAGGAATCAAAGACACCTGTAAAAACATGCTGGCTCCGGTTCCCCTTATCGGGGTAAAAGCCATGAGATGGGTCGCCAAAAGCATCCCGAAATGGGCAGCAAAGAAGGGAACCAAAGTCACTAACCACTATCTCGGACAGCTGATCAGAATGCAGGAAGAGATTGGAACTGGCGGAGGCGGTTTCAGATTTATCTATGGCGCTTTTCTTCAGGAAGCAGCGGTCATCCTTAAAAATGATGAATTAAAAGAGCTGTCCAAAGAAATCACTGCGATTGGTGACCTGTGGAGAGACTTTGCCGTGGATATTGCCCGTGTTTACAAAAACAGGAATTCAAAAAGCGATATCTACAACAACCTTTCAAAATCTATGCTTCATATCGCAGATCTGGAAGAAGCTTTCTATAAAAAACTGAGAAAAGCGATCTGATATGGAGGAGAATATGATTGAGATCAAAAATCTATACAAAAAGTACAAAAACTCCGAAGAGTTTTCTGTGAACGATATCTCGCTGAATATTGAGAAAAATGAGATCTATGGAATTCTGGGGCCAAACGGTGCCGGAAAAACCACTCTGATTTCCATGCTTTCAGGATTAATCAAACCCACTTCCGGACAATTTACGATCAATGGTCTGTCTCCCCAAAAAGACAGTTTTAAGATCAAAGAAATCATCGGAATCGTGCCTCAGGAATACGCGCTCTATCCTACTCTTACGGCTAAGGAAAACTTAATGTTTTACGGAAGTCTGTACGGATTAAAGCATAAGGAACTTAAAAGAACCATCGATGAATCTTTAGAAATCATGGGCCTTTCAAAGTTTGCAGATAAAAAAGTGGAACAGTTTTCCGGAGGGATGAAACGCCGATGCAACCTTATCGCTGGAACGCTTCACAATCCGAAAGTATTATTCCTCGATGAACCCACTGTAGGTGTTGATGTTCAGTCTAAAAAAGTCATCATCGATTTCTTACAGGAACTGAATAAAAACGGGACGTGTATCATTTACACTTCTCACCACCTTTCCGAGGCGGAAGAATTCTGTACGAAGATCGCCATTATCGACAGAGGAAGGATCCACGCCGTAGGAACGCCGGAAGAACTGGTGTCACAGATCGCCAACGCTGAAAACCTGGAAGACGTTTTCATATCATTAACAGGAAAAGAACTAAGAGATGTTGTTGTATAAACTTTGGAGAAGCTTCGTGAAGGAAATCCTTCTTCTGAAGAGAGATATTGGGGGAATAGTCATTATTTTCGTCATGCCGTTGCTGTTAATTGTAACGATTACATTAATTCAGGATTCAACTTTCAAAAATCTGGAAGGCTCAAAGATCCCGATTATTTTCATTGACAATGACAAATCCGAGGTATCCAAAAACATAAAACAGGAACTGGAAACCAGCAAAACATTCCAGCTGCTGACGAATTATGACGAAAAATCAGCGCAGGAAGCCGTGTTTTCCGGAGATTACCAGATGGCGATTGTCATTCCTGAAAATTTAACGAAAGATTTAAATTCAAATATAGATTCCAAAGTTCAGACGATCGTAAGTTCGTTCGGACTGGAAGGCGATACGGCAGCGGTGAAAAAAGCGGCACCGAAAGCCAAAGAAATTCATCTGTATTTTGATCCGGCAACCAACGTAGGATTCAAAAACTCCGTGATGAATTCCGTGAATAAAATGGTTTTTGAGATTGAAAACAAAAAGATCTACAAAGCATTTCAGGATCAGCTGGGAACGGAAGAAAACCTTGATGAGAACAAAAATCTCATCAGTTTCAAAGAAATCACCCCGAAAAAAGGAGCGATGGATGTGATGCCGAACTCAGTTCAGCACAATGTTCCGGCCTGGACGCTTTTCGCGATCTTCTTTATTGTCGTTCCGCTCTCTATCAATTTAGTCAAAGAAAAAAGTCAGGGCACGAGTGTAAGAGCAAGGATCAGCCCTACGCCATACTTTGTTCATATTTTAGGAAAAACATTTACGTATCTCATCATCTGCATCATTCAGTTTTTACTGATGGTCGCAGTGGGAATTTACCTTTTCCCTTATATGGATCTGCCAGCTTTTGATGTTTCGGGGAAAATGTTCCAGCTTATTGTGGTGACTTTATTTTCCGGACTGGCAGCTATCGGATTTGGGGTTTTACTGGGAACTATTGCAGATACTCAGGAACAGTCTGCGCCTTTTGGAGCTACTTCAGTAGTGGTTCTGGCCGCTATTGGAGGAATATGGGTTCCCGTATTCTTAATGCCGGAATTTATGCAGACCGTAGCCAAATTCTCCCCGATGAACTGGGGACTGAATGCCTATTATGATATTATTTTAAGAAACAGCGGTATCGGAGGAATTGCCAAAGAACTTGCTTTCCTTTTTGCATTCTATATTGCAATGGTCGCTATTTCTATTTTTTACGAACGAAAACAAAATGCAGTCTAAAGAAAACATATTAACCTGTACGGAAGAAGTAAGGGTAAGATTCAACGAAACAGATCCGCTGGGCATCGTCTGGCACGGACATTATATCGTTTATTTCGAAGACGGAAGAGAAGCTTTCGGAAGAGAGCACGGCCTTACTTATCTCGATATTCAGAGAGAAGGCTATGTGACGCCTATCGTAAAAAGTACCTGTGAACATTTTCTTCCTTTAAAATATGGAGAAACGTTCAGGATCGTTACCACTTTTGTGAATTCCGTATCTGCCAAACTGATCTATACCTATGAACTGTTCAATCAGGATGATCAGCTGGTATGCAGCGGAGAAACCATTCAGGTTTTCTTAGACAGCAACGGAAGCTTATGCCTTTATAATCCTGAGTTTTTTCAGGCATGGAAAGATAAAATGGGATTATAATGAGGAAAGAAATTTATATTACAGACTACAACTGTGTCACTCCTTTAGGGTTTGACGTTACTTCGAACTGGAATCATCTGGTAGAAGGAAAATCAGGCGTGGGTCTGCATCAGGTGATAGAAAACCAGGACGCTTTTTATGCTTCCATTATTGATACTGAAAAGCTGGAAGAAGAATTTAAAAACAACTTTGACAATCAGGATTTTACAAGACTGGAGAAAATGTTTCTTCTAAGTTTAAAACCTCTGGTTGAAAAGCATCATATTTCAGAAGAAACGGCTTTTATCCTATCAACGACCAAAGGAAATATCAGCTTATTAAAAAATCAGACAGCATTACCGGAAGGCGTTTATCTTTCAAAATTAGCACAGAAAATTGCTGATTATTTTGGATTTAAAACAAAACCCATCGTGGTTTCCAATGCCTGCGTTTCAGGAGTAATGGCCATTGCTGTTGCTAAAAATATGATCCAGGCCGGGAAATATAAAGATGCTTTTGTAACTGCCGGTGATGAGGTTTCAGAGTTTGTGATCTCAGGATTCAACTCTTTTCAGGCCATCGGAACCGAACCGTGCAAACCTTATGACAAAAACAGAAACGGAATCAATATCGGCGAAGCGACAGCAGGGGTGTATATCACTTCCGTTCCTAGCGAAAACGAAAAACTTAGGTTTAAAATATCAGGAGACTCTGCAGTAAATGATGCCAATCACATTTCAGGACCTTCCAGAACGGGAGACGGATTGTATGCAAGCATCAAAAATGCCATGACAGAAGCGAATATCACCTCTGATCAGATCGATTTTATTTCCGCCCACGGAACCGCCACTATCTACAATGACGAAATGGAAGCTATCGCTTTCAACAGAATGGAACTTCAATATGCTCCATTGAACAGCATGAAGGGCTATTACGGACACTGTCTTGGTGCATCGGGACTTTTGGAAAGTATTATCTCTATGGAAAGTGCCCGCCACGGACTGCTGATTCCTTCTAAGAATTTTGAAGAAACGGGAGTTTCCCAACCTTTGAATATCATTACAGAAAACCAGTCTGCAAGCGTTCAGTATATATTAAAAACAGCTTCTGGATTCGGCGGATGCAATGCAGCGATTGTTTTGGAAAAATGTTAAAATGAAAGTGATGAAGAAAACGGACAGCTGTACCATAGAACATTCAAAAATAACCGTTAACGGACATCCTGTTTTTGAAAGCCAGACGGAAACATTTCACGATTTTGCGAAAGAGGCTTATAAAAGCTTAGAAATCAATTATTCCAAATTTCACAAGATGGATAATCTGAGTAAGCTTGCGTTTCTCGCCTCGGAAATGATTTTAAAAGACGAAGATCACAGCAGAACAGCAGTGGTTCTTGCCAACCGTTCATCCAGTCTCGATACAGATTTCAAATACCAGGAAAGCATCAACTCAGAAGAAAATTACTTCCCTAGCCCTGCCGTATTTGTCTACACCTTACCTAACATCTGCGTAGGTGAGATCAGCATCAGACATCAAATGCAGACGGAGAATGCTTTTTTCGTTCTGGATGAATTGGATGAACAATTTTTAAACGATTATGCAGAGCAGATCCTGCTGTCCGGAAAGGCAGAAAAAGTTCTCTGCGGCTGGACGGAACTTTATCAGGAAAATTATAAAGCTTTTGTATATTTGCTAACCTTATAAAAATGTAACAATATAACAATGGAACAATATAACAATGTAACAGTCTAGCAATGTAACAATTCTAAACATAGAAATGGATATATTCATGCATTGTTACACTGGTACATTAAGTACATTGGTACACTATTAATCTATATTATGGAAAACTTAAAAACAGAATTAAAGCACAAAATCATTGAAGTTCTAAACCTTGAAGACGTTTCTGTAGAAGAGATCAAAGATACAGATCCTCTGTTTGGAGGCGGTTTAGGTCTTGATTCTATTGACGCTCTTGAGCTTATTGTTCTTTTGGATAAAGACTACGGAATAAAATTAGCCGATCCAAAAAAAGGAAAGGAAATTTTCCAATCTATCGATACGATGGCTCAATTCATTGAAGACAACAGAACGAAATAAATAAATGTACCAATGTATCAGTTTAACAGTCTAGCAATCATTGTTACACTGGTACATTGCTACATTGGTACACTGTTATATTAAAATAATAAATGAACAAGAAAATTGCCATCACAGGAATGGGCATCATTTCTTCCATCGGAAACAATGTGGAGGAAAATTTTATTTCGTTAAAAACCGGAAAACATGGAATTTCTGACATCCAGATGTTTGAAACCCGCCATGCCGGAACTATAAAAACCGGCGAGATAAAATGGTCTAATGAAGAGCTTGTACAACAACTTCAGCTGCCTGAAGACAATAATGTGACGAGAACTTCTTTATTGGGCATGATCGCTGCAAGAGAAGCTGTAGCATCTGCCGGAATTTCGGATATCAATGAATACAAAACCGGGCTCATCTCTTCTACCAGTGTAGCCGGAATGGATATCACGGAAAGGTATTTCTACTCTTACGAAGACTTTCCTGAAAAGCAAAAATACATCGATGCTCATGATGCGGGAAATTCCTCATTGGCCATCGCTGATTATCTTGGATTAAATGGTATGGTTTCCACCATCAGCACAGCCTGCTCTTCAGCAGCGAATGCGATCATGATGGGTGCTAAACTGATTAAAAACGGTGTTTTGGACCGTGTGATCGTGGGTGGAACAGATTCCCTTTCAAAATTTACGTTGAACGGATTCAATACGCTGATGATTCTTACGGATTCTTACAACACCCCATTTGATAACGACAGAAAAGGATTGAATCTTGGTGAAGCAGCTGCTTTTATCGTTCTTGAGTCTGATGAAGTCGTGAAAAAAGAAAACAAAAAAGTCCTGGCTTACCTTTCCGGCTATGGCAATGCGAATGATGCCCATCATCAGACCGCTTCGTCAGAAAACGGACAGGGTGCTTTTCTCGCCATGCAACAGGCTCTTAAAATATCCGGCCTGGAAAAAGAGAACATCGATTATATCAACGTTCACGGAACGGCAACTCCCAATAATGATTTATCAGAAGGAATTGCCATGATCAGAATCTTCGGTGAAGATCAGGTTCCTGAATTCAGTTCTACCAAAGCTTTTACAGGACATACTCTGGCGGCGGCGGCAGGAATTGAAGCGGTATTTTCCATTTTGGCGATGCAGCACAGCGTCATTTTTCCCAATCTGAATTTCAAAACGAAAATGGCAGAATTTGATTTAACTCCGGTTACAGAGCTGAAGGAGAAAGACATTAACCATGTTCTTTCCAATTCATTTGGCTTCGGAGGAAACTGTTCTACTTTAATTTTCTCAAAATCATGAACGCAGTATACATCAACAGTGCATCCTGCATCTCTGTTCAGGACACTTTAAAAGAAAATTTTTCCCAGGATCTTAAGGCTGGCCCATCTGTTCAGATCTTAAAAGCTGTAGATCCCAACTATAAAGAATTCATTCCGCCTGCGATGATCAGGAGAATGTCTAAAACCGTAAAAATGAGCTCCGTAGCTTCCACTTACGCTTTAAAAGAAGCAGGAATTGAAAAACCGGACGCTATCATTGTAGGAACAGGAATGGGATGTTCCCAGGATTCTGAAAAGTTCCTGAAAAACGTAATCGATAATCATGAAGAGTTTCTGACTCCTACATTTTTTATCCAGTCTACCCATAACACCGTTGCAGGCCAGATTGCTCTTGGTCTTCAGTGTCATGCGTACAATTTCACGTATGTCAATACTTCTTCCTCACTGGAATTCTCTTTTCTGGACGCTCAGCTTCAGATCAACGACGGAGAGGCTGAAAATGTTCTCGTAGGCGCTGCAGATGAGCAGACGGCCAGAACCATGGAACTTTACCGTCTCAACAATACCATAAAAAAAGAAGAAGATCTTCCCGCTGATTATTTACATTCAAAAACGGATGGTGTGATCTGGGGCGAAGGTGCTGCTTTTTTTGTTTTAGGAAAAGATAAAACGGAAAGTTCTTACGCTCAACTTAGAGACATTCAGATCATCAACAGATTGGATATAGAAAAAACAACCTCTTTTATAGGAGATTTTTTAGCTAAAAACAATTTAAAACCTGAAGACATTGATGCTGTGATTTTAGGATTCAGTGGTGATGCAACATCTGATGTTTACTATACAAAAGCAATGGATGCATTTCAGAATTCAGCTTTATTATATTACAAGCATTTGAGCGGGGAATTCAATACGGCAAGTGGGTTTTCTACATTTATGGCCTGTCATATATTGAAGGAACAGCAAATTCCGGAAGTCATGATGATCCGTTCAGAGCAAAAGACCGACATTAAAAATATTCTTCTTTACAATCATCTGGCTGGAAATGACCATAGTCTGATGTTGTTGGAAAGAGCTTAATCAAACAGGAAAACATCTAATTTACGGGTTTTCTGAATGCAGTGATCAACATAAGTACAACTCAAAATACCGGAAGATGAAGCACTATCCATTTATTCTATTTTATCTTTTCTGCAACGTATTTATTTATGCGTTTCATGGAAGTATCTGGGTTTATCTGGCTGGATTTCTGGCTTTTTCTTTCGTAGTGGTTTGGGGATCATTTGATATTACGCTGGGGTATTTTGTGAACAGCATTACCCATAAAAGGACGAAAATCAATGAAGTTGCCCTGACTTTCGATGACGGACCGACTGAATTTACACCCCAATTTTTAGATCTGCTTAAAGAACATCAGGTAAAAGCTACTTTTTTCTGTATCGGAAAACAGATCGAAAAATACCCGGAAACTTTTCAGCGGATTATTGCTGAAGGCCACACCATCGGAAATCACACGCTTTCGCATTCTAACAATACAGGCTTTCTGTCTGCCTCAAAAATGACAGAGGAGATTGAAAAATGTGACGAAATCATCTTAAAAACCGGTCAGATTAAAACTGATTGGTACCGACCTCCTTTCGGTGTTACGAATCCGAGCATCGCCAAGGCCATTAAAAGAACTCATAAAAAAAGCATCGGCTGGAATGTCCGTTCACTGGATACGGTTACAGACGATAAAAAGAAAATCTATAAAAAAGTAACCAAAGGCCTGAAGAAAGGAAGCATTATCCTTCTTCATGATACCTCTGAAAAGACGTACAACATATTGGTCGATTTATTGTTATTTTTGAAGGAGAAAAAACATTCGACGTTTACGGTCGATTCAATTAACAAAATCAAATAAAAATGATTAAAAATATTGTTTTAGGCGCATTTATATTCATTTCAGGCTTCTTTTCTGCGCAGATGACCGCGATGTCCGGCGCAGAAGCTAAAGCATTTGTAACGAAAGTGTCTTCTGAAACCCAGGAGATCAAAACCCTTCAGAGCGATTTTACCCAGACCAAAAAGATGGATTTTCTTGATAAAAGCATTGTTACCTACGGAAAAATGTCTTTGAAATCACCGAATATGCTGAGCTGGAAGTATACAAAACCTTATCAGTACAGCATTGTTTTTAAAGAAGGTAAAATTTTCATCAATGATCAGGGGAAAAAATCGTCAGTAGATGCCAAGAGTAAGACCTTTGAGAAGATCAATAAGCTGATTGTAGGAAGTTCAAACGGAAAAATGTTCAGCGATCCTGAATTTACCGTGTCCTATTATAAAAACGGAAATTTCAATGTGGCCAAATTCACTCCGAAATCTGCCCAGCTGTTGAAATACATCAAACAGATTGAACTTCATTTTCCAAAAAACCAGTCAACGGTTTCACAGGTGAATATGACGGAAGCCTCGGGAGACACGACGAATATTGTATTCAAAAATACCAAGATCAATGCAGCGATTGCAGCTTCAGAGTTTAGTTTATAGTCTGGTTTTCCTGCTGTTGGTTTCGTGTAAAAGCTACCAGCTGACAGATGCAAAACCGGTTCAGAGTGCTGAGAAAACGGTTGAAAATTTATATTTTTCTTCTGGTGAAGATTATGTGTATAAATGCCAAATGGATATTTATAAGAATCATGTAAGCGGAATTCTGATCATTAAAAAACTGAGTGAAACGACTCACCGCGTGGCCATGACTTCAGATTTTGGAAATAAATTAATTGATTTCGAGATTTCTGAGAATGATTTTAAATTGAACTATGTCCTTCCGGATCTTGATAAGAGGATTGTGATTAATTTTTTAAAGAACGACTTCCGGGAGCTGCTGAAAAGGAAATTTCCGGTGAATGAATCTTTTGAAAACGATCATTCTAAAATCTATCTTTCCAAAGCTGACAAAAGGGCTTACTATCTGTTTTTCAATAAGGAAGACGGACTGCTGAAGAACATCATTTACACGAAAAACAATAAGGAAAAAATCGATTTCAGTTTTGCAGCAAAAAAACATATCTTCGCGGATAGCTTAAACCTGCAACACAAGGACTTTAAGATCAATATAAAACTATTTCAAATAACTGAAACCGAACAGAATTAACATGAACAAATTTCTACTATCAGCTGTCCTATTCATTTCAAGCCTGTCTTTTGCACAGGTAACTTTCAATCCGGGAATCAGAGTGGGGGCTAATATCGCCCATTTTTCTGATGGTCCTGCTCACGACTACTGGTATTATGTGGATAGTCAAAACTATTATTATAACGGAAGCAACACCTATGATATAAAGTCGAAAATTGATTTTTATATCGGTTTTCAGGCTAATATCCGATTTGCTAAATTCTATGCTCTTCAACCGGAAGTTTACTATACGCGTCAGGGAGCGAAATACGAAAGCCAGAACCCGGCTGTAGCCTCAAAGACTGTAAGTGTTTCTTATGTGGGAGCAGCGGTAGTGAATAAATTTTATTTTGATAAATTTAATATTCATTTCGGACCTACTTTAGAGCTTCTTACTGATCATAAAAACATTGAATCGCCTACTGATGCAGATTTAGGACTGCTTTTTGGAGCAGGATATGACATTACGAAAAACTTTGGCGTAGAAGCCCGAATTAAAAAAGGTTTTGTACACATCAAGAGCGATCAGACGAATGTGACATTCCAAACAGGTATTTATTATACCTTTAACACGAAAAAATAATTGTATGCAGACCATTCTTACAGACTTTTACACTTTAGAATCTTTTGAAAAGGGAGACCATGGAAGTTTCACTGCCAACATTCATCTGAATAAAGATCACGATATTTTTAAAGGCCATTTTCCGGGTAATCCAGTGACGCCGGGAGTTTGTATGATGCAGATCGTAAAAGAGCTAACAGAAGAATTTACCGGTTCAAAATTATTTTTAAAAACAGCCTCGAATGTAAAGTTCATGGCCATTATCAATCCTTTTGAGACGCCGGATCTGAAACTTCAGCTGGATATTACTGAAAATGAAGAAGATATTAAAGTAAAAAACATCACTTCTTTTGGCGAGACTATTGCATTGAAAATGTCTGTAAGCTATAAAAAATAAGATCATGAAACTTCTCTTATCTCTCGTAACCGCTTTTATCTTTTTCTTCCAGACTGATCTTGAGTCTTTAAGAAACAGCTATGCAAAGGCCAATCAGTCCAATGACAATACGGAAGCATTCATCAATCTTGCAGAAAAACAATCCGGTTCGGATGCCGTGACTACAGGCTATAAAGCTGCTGCACAGATTATGGAAGCTAAGATTACTAAAAAGAACAGAAAAGCACTTGTAAAAACCGGTGCAACAAGCCTTGAAAGCATTATCAAAAGTAACCCGAACAATATAGAACTGCGACTGATCAGACTGAGTGTTCAGGAAAATATTCCGAAAATAGTAGGTTACAGAGGCAGTATCAAAGATGATAAGGCATTTCTGATCAATAATTACAGCAAGCAGAATGCAGCCCTGAAAAGCTATGTGAAGAAGTTTGCAATGCAGTCCAAATCCTTTTCAGAGGCAGAAAGAGCCACTATAAAATAAAACAATGACCCTTCAAGAAGTACAAAATGCAGTGATTGAGAAAAAAATCTGCATTTTAATACCTACTTACAACAATGAAAAAACCCTGAGAAGGGTAATAGACGGTGTTTTGGGCTACACCGACAATATTATTGCGGTCAATGACGGTTCTACCGACTCTACTGCACATATTTTAACTGATTATCCCCAAATAACCGTTATTTCCCTGCCTGAGAACAAAGGCAAAGGAAACGGGCTGAAAATAGGCTTCAGAAAAGCCAAAGAGCTGGGTTATCATTATGCCATCACCATTGATTCTGATGGGCAGCATTATCCGGATGACATTCCTGTATTTGTGGAAGCTTTAATTCAGGAAAAACATGATGTTCTTCTGATCGGAAACCGGAATATGTCACAGGACGGAATTCCGAAAAAAAGTAGCTTTGGGAACAGGTTTTCCAATTTCTGGTTTTGGTTTGAGACCGGAATTAAACTGGAAGATACCCAATCCGGTTACAGGTTATATCCGTTATTAAAAATTCCCAAGAAATATTTCACTCCAAAATTTGAATTTGAAATCGAGATCATTGTAAGAACTGCCTGGAGGCACGTTCCTGTAAAAAATGTTCCGATCAAGGTTTTATATGATCCAGCAGAAAGGGTTTCTCATTTCAGGCCGTTCAAAGATTTTACGCGGATCAGTATTCTGAATACTATCTTGGTAACAATCACACTGCTGTACATTATTCCGCGAAATTTCGTGAATAATTTCAAAAAAAAAAGCTTTAAAAGATTCATCAAGGAAGATGTCCTTGAAAGTGACGGCAGCAACCGTACGAAGGCGTTTTCTATTGCGTTGGGCGTATTTATAGGATTTTCTCCCTTCTGGGGATTCCATACGCTTCTTGTGATCTCGCTATCTGTTCTGTTTAAACTGAATAAAGTTCTGGCTTTTGTGGCATCCAACGTAAGTCTTCCGCCATTTATTCCCTTTGTTATTGCAGCTTCTCTATTTTTAGGTTCTCCTTTTGTACACGGCGACAGTAATATTTTAAGCAGCGAACTCAATTTTGAACTGATCAAGAATAACCTGCTTCAATATGTGATCGGAAGTGCTATTCTGGCCACCTCTATGTCTGCACTCTGCGGCATTGCAACATTTTTTTTCCTGAATAAACTGAATCCGGAGAATGAGTAGGGGGTGTAAGAGTCAAGAACCAAGATGTCAGATTTCAGATTTCAGACGTAAGACCTTTTGCATTAAGCTTAAAGACTAGCAACTAGCAACTAGCAACTAGCAACTAGCAACTAGCAACTAGCAACTAGCAACAAAAATACTCTCAAACCCGGAAATAAATTCTACAACAAAAAAGCCCTGAAGCTGAGCTCCAGGACTTTCCTCTCTATATTGTTATTATTCTACTTTTATTTTGAAACAATAATTTTCTGGCTGTAATCAATGGTGTTGCCTTTGATGGTCACCATATAAGCACCGTTCAGCAGGGTATTAACATTTACTGTAGTCTGCTTATTAAGATTGATTTTCTCTGAAGAAACCAGTTTCCCTGTAAAATCATACACTGAAACCGTAGTGATTCCTGAAAGATCCATTCCTGAAGGGGTTTTGATCGTAAATTCAGTTTTCACCGGATTCGGATAGATGGATATTCCTTTGGTGTTGGAAGCGGCTTCATTCACTGCAAGAACACCACACTCTGCAGGGATGGTAAAGTCTTCAACCTGGTCGCTTAAGTCCGGAGCCGGCTGGTTGAATCCCTGCCATACACCTGTCAATCCGCCAGGAGCTGCATTAACACCTAAACCTCTTTTGGCAAATACTTTCCATATCAGACATTTATCTGCACCATTGGTTTTAGCCTGATCAGCAGCTAAGATAGCGTTTCTTCCCTGTATGAAATTAGGGTTACAAGGCTGTAATTTTAGAGCATCAACAACCAACTGCAGCACTCTTGCACTTCCACTGTTAGGATCGGCCAAAACATTACTGTTATATCCGTATTTCTCTACATATTTCCAATTAAGATCCCAAAGCATCGTTGCCCATACAAATCCGATGCTGTGAACATCTGCTCTTGTAACAGGAAGAACTCCACCAAGAATATCATTTACTTTCATCCCGTTGGTTCTTGCGTATGTAAAATTATTAATAGCAAAATCAGGTGAATATTTTGCAGGTCTTATCCCTGCTCCGTCGGTAGTCTGACTTGCTGTAAAGGTTGCCATACCTCTAGGAACAGAAGCATTGTCTCCCGGCTTGTTAGTCAGCATCAGGGCAAAGAAATCAGACCATCCTTCTCCCATTTGCTCATTGGACGTTCCGAAATTTAAACAGTTGTTCCCTGTACCCGTCATACGGTTGGTGATCCCATGACCATATTCGTGAGCTACAACACCGTTGTCTAAGCTTCCGTCTTTATAAACGTAATTTAATTTATCATATTTTAATGTTGCATTAATCGTTGCCCCATTAGTAATTTCAGCCGTTAAAAACTGTCCTTCTGTTTTTCCGATCATAATGGTAGGGATCGTAATCGTAGCATCAGTACCTCCTAAAGGTATTGGTGTATCACTGTTGGGATGATATTGTACGACTCCTATAGCCCCGGCATTCTGCAGATTTTTAGTCTTCACCGCAAAACCACAGGTAGCAGCAGTTACTACAGCTATTTTACCCGTTAAGCTTCCCGCTGCAACGGCGGTACACGCATCTGCAGGAGTAGAAAGTGCTAAATCTCCGGTTACTGGAGCATTCCCTTCAAGTCTTGGACCAAACTGTGCTGTTTTGCTTATAGGGATTCTCGCTGTATAAGCCGATGGCGAGTTGTAGAAAAGATTCTGCATCTGTGTAGGCTCAAATAGGTACATCTGCATTCTAGGTGCGGATCCGTCTGCAGGTGACTGAAAATTCGCATTATTATATGCTCCACCGTCTCTGGCTTCAGCTAAAA
Organism: Chryseobacterium sp. OV279; assembly: GCF_900128945.1. Classification (GTDB taxonomy): domain Bacteria; phylum Bacteroidota; class Bacteroidia; order Flavobacteriales; family Weeksellaceae; genus Chryseobacterium. The sequence goes on from NZ_FQUD01000006.1 coordinate 50,418, forward strand.
CAGCATCATTTCCTGTAGCTCCTATTCCAAAGTTATTGGTTTGAAAGTTTCTGGCTGTTTCCGTGAACCCTAATTTATAAAATACATCATGCATTTTATTGTTGACATAGAATAGATTAGTCACTGCTGCAGAGGTATAGTTCTGAGGCGGCAGTGTCACATCCATTGGAAAGTCAAAAGCTCTTGAAGCTCCACCATCAGCAGAAAACTGAACCGTATTGGTATTATTTTCGTCGGTATATGCGTAGGCATTATTCCCTCTGGTGTTGGTATAATGATTGGTTCCGTCAGAATGCCATCCTTCCGGAGAAGCTGTGAGATCCCAAGGATTATTCAGCAGTGCTCTTGCCCCAAAAGAAGGTGCTTCTACAGGGAAAGGCAGTACGTTATAAGAGGCGTTGTCGGGAGCCAGAACAAAATTCTTATTCATGCCATTATTCTCTTGCTTTATGTAAGCAGGAAGTACAGAAGGCTGGCTATCCAGTTCTGTCTGATGTAATTCTGTAGGAAGATGCTCATGATTTCCATCATGGAAATTACATGAGATAGTAAGATTTTCACGGTATAAAACTGATCCATCTTCTGTGTTGATGACCAAACTCCAAAGATTACCGCTTCCCTTCTCCTCTACATTAAACAAATATCCAAGGACCAGTTCTCCGCCTTTCGCGAAATAAACCAGCTTAGTTTTTATAGGCTCTTCTTTTCCTTCACTGTTCTTTGCAGTAGTAAGCCCGTTCAATTCTTTTGCGGCATTCGCTACAAGTATATCTTTTTGTGCGCTCTGCTTGCCTTTTACGCTGGAAGGATAAGTTTTAAGAAAAGTATCTGCAAAACTCAATACTTTATCCTCTCTGATCAGAACATTAGCTGAACTTCCAAAGACAGGAACTCCATTGATCGTCTGCTGGATTCCAACAATGTCACCATTTAAACTTTTTGACGGATCCACATTCACGATGGTAAATGCTTTCAGTTCAGGGTTTATTCTTTGAAATGTCTTTTCGGAATTAACATAATCTTTTATTACCTGTTCATGCTTTTGGGCAGACAATGCGCCAAAACCAAAAAAAGAACAAAGCAATAAAAACTTAACACTTAGTCGAATTCTTTTCATATGATTTACTTTTTAACAAAATATTGATTAGATAACTTCCCTAGTTAGTAGTAAAAATAACAAAATGTTACATTATTTACACAAAAACTTAAAAAAGCATTCTATTATATGAAGCAAAAAGGAAATTTCAGATGCAAATATTACTTATTTCTGCTTCTAAAAATAAATCTTATTCATTCAGTGAATTACTTAAAGACGACATCTGAAAAAGATAACGGACTCAGAATCAATGTAACAAATATGGCGAGAATGATTAAAACCAGCTGATACTGATAAGAGGTTTTTTCCTTATCCTCTTCTTTCACTTCAAAAGTAAATTTGATCTTATCCGGTTTTCTGATGATCATCCATATAAAGCCTAAAATGATTAGATTTAAGACAATAGGTGCAAAAAGAAACAGTTTACTACCGAATCCGTCATTCTTCCCTCCATATCCATGAATTGGAATAATATCCGGAATAGCACTGTATCTGGTAAGAAGGTACGCAGTGTAGCCGATAATGATGATAAAAGGGATGCAGAACAGCAGTTTTATATGTTTTGGGATCATTTTAATTTTTTTAGAGTCTTCTTGAGATATTTTTCCACATCTTTCCGGTCCGGAACTGTGGTAATTTCTTTTGTCAGAGCTTTTTCAAAAGCTGCCTTTGCATTGGCAAACTCTTTTTTACTGTAATAATATTGGCCTGCCTGGTAATAACCTAACCAGAAATCAGGATTCAAAGACTGATAATGAGGAATGAAATCGTCTGTCAGGAATATATCTCTACTGTCTGTCGCAGCAATCACCTCTTCGCTCATCATTTTATACATTTCATAGTTCTCAAATTCCTGAGAATCTGCAAAAGGATCTCTGGCGATATTCAGTACTGTTTTTGCCTGTAAGCTTTCCGCTGCCCTTTTACCGGAAAAGATTTCATTGAGATCATAGCATACAAATTCTCCCAGCTGATAAGGATTGGAAGAAACCCAAACCAGTTTTTTTTCAGGTGAAAAGATAACGGCATGATGAGCCAGCAGCTGATTGATCGCCTTTTCATTTCCGTAACCTATCTTTTCATCATTTAAACCGGATTTATCCCGTAAAATAGCGGCCATTTTTTCAGGATTGAGTTTTTTCTTTTCCTCAAGAAGTTCCTGAAGTTTTTCGTAGCGATACTCGGAATGGCTTTCTATGATATGTTTCTGATTTCTTTTATCGTCCTTATAGGCTTCAGACTGGAAATGATTGGTACAGAAAACCTTGCTTGTATTTTCAACTCTATAAACTCCGAAATTTTTTGGGGAAACTTCGATAATCACTGCATTTTTATCATGAGCACTTCCCACCAGAATAGATTCGGAAACGAACACTTTTCTTTTTTTTGCAATGGCAATGGCCTCGTCAATATTTTTTGCATACTGCAGAATTTCCCTCGTTACGAGAGAGATTGGAGTCTTGGCAGTCAGAGGAATCTTAGATTTTCCGGCATTGATGGTTACTGTAATTCCTTCTTTATTCATCCCTGAAACTACGCCTATCATTCCCGGCCAGCTTACGGACATGTATGGAATTCCGGTATCCGGTTCTACAAATTCAATCAGTTTATTTTTAGCAAAATCATCTCCTACATAGAAATCAAAGTTTCTTCCGATTAGCATCTCGCCGTCTTCTGTATTTTCATTCCAGACCGCGAGTGAAGTACAGCCTACCATCGCCAAATCCTGCATGGCATGACCAATATCGTGAGCGCCATGAAGATACAGGTTCCGAAGATATTTGGGTGCTATAAAATTGTATTGATCCGATGAATACTTCGCCAAACCGTATAATTCAGCCTGATCATCTTCCCGTACATTCAGATACATTTTCCTGTTGTACCATTTTAAAAAACCACGAAGCAGCTTTTGTTTAAACTTCGAAGGAACAAAACCTTCCACTTTGGAAAAGAAGATCTGTTCCTGCTGCTGCATCAGATTTTGAGTCAGAGCTCCATTGTTATAGCCCAGCTGTAAAGGGTTTCCTTTGATATAAAGTTCCCAGAGCTGTTGTTTATTTTTGGTTAAATAATTCCGATTGAAACTGAACGTAGAATCATTGATCTTACTGACTATCGGAGTTTCCAAAGCATATCTGCTGATATCCGGAAGATGATGAACCGATCTTGAAACGCCACACGACAAAAGGGAAAGGAGCAGGAAAAACTGAATTCCCCGGAACGCTGCAGCGAGTCTGTTATTTATTTTCATGAGTTTTGATCATTTGTTTCAGACGATCGTCTATCGTTTCTTTTCCGAGAATTTCTGCGCAGGTGTTGAATGCGCCGATTGTTACGCCCAGAATTCCATGCATATTCACAGACTGTCCGGTAAGGAACAGGTTATCGGTCTTGGTACGCGGCGAAACCATTGTTTTTAACGGGTTATCCGAATTTTTCATGTATCCGTACATATTTCCTTCAAAACTGCCGATATAGTCCCTGTAAGACAGCGGTGAGGAAGTATAGATGCTTTTTATGGAATGTCTTAAATTTGGAATTTTCTTTTCTAACGCTGAGATCATTTTCTCTGCCTTTTCCAGCTTGAACTCTTCGTATTTTAATCCTCTTTCATGCTCTTCTGCCACCGTATTGATCGTTTTCGCCCAGGATTTCACCTCATCAAAGTCCATATATGAGATTGCTGTAAGGCTTTCTGCATAATCAGGATGATGTTTGGATTGCGTGGAGGAAAGCATGTAGGTTTCCGGCCAGGTTTCTTTACGGTAACGGAATGCATTCCAGACCATTTCTTCCGATGAATAGTGATAGATGTTGTAATTAAAATTCGGAAAAGAATGCGGTTTTAATACCAGATAGACACTAAAGCATGAAGAAACAGGCTCCCAGCTCATGACTCTGTTGGAAAAGGATTTTCTCAACCGGTCTTCTCCCATTAGTTTCATCGCAGAGCGGATTTCTATGTTGGAGATGAATTTTTTCGCTGCATATTCTTTTCCATCCTTTGTTTTCACAGAAGAGAGAACATTGTTTTCATTAAAGATGAATTCGGAAACCTCAGAATGTTTGTGAACTTCTGCTCCATATTGACGAAGCTTTTTAATCAGGAGCTTGGTGATCTGACTTCCGCCTTTGACACATTTATAGGCACTCTGAATATAAGAATTCACCGTAAGGGCATGAACGTAGAAAGGTATATTTTCTGAATCACCGCCATATAAAAAATTGGAACCAAGCAATACGGCCTGCAGCTTTTTATCCTGGGTCACAGACTCTATGAATCTTTTGGTATTGAGGTGAAGAATCTCTTCATTATAGCTGTCTTTTCCTACCACCTGATACCTTGGAAACTGCGCGCAGACATACTGGATCTCATCACAATAGCTCTCTAAGTTTTGTTTTTCGTTGGGAAAATAGGATGTAAGCTGTTCAACAAAGTTTTCATAGCCCTGCGCATGGGGATATTCTATGCTTTCTTCACCAAACGAAATCCGGTCATAGCCGTCTTCATTCATCTTGTGAAGTTCCAGATCCTCGATAATTTCAAGATAGGAAAAAAAGCGGTGAAGATTCTGCCCTTCTGAAAGGCCTCCCAGATAATGGACTCCGGTATCAAAGATCAGCTTATCGCGTGAAAAAGTCTGGAGATTTCCGCCATACTGGTTGTTTTTCTCTAGGACACAGACTTTCAGACCTTCTTTCGCCAAAATTAGAGCCGAAACAAGACCTCCCAATCCGCTACCGATTACAAGTATGTCGTATTCTTTTTTCAAAAGGAGAAAAGATGTGTGTTTTTATTTCAAAAATTAAGAAATCCTGAGATTTAGAAATTATATTTAAACCTAAATGAGAGGTTCAAATATCCAATTCCCGAATTTATTTAACGATTTGAGTTTATTAATTAGTTTTCAGGGATAAAATTAGAAAAATTAATCAATATCATCCCAAAAATCGAAATAATTGAACCATTGAAGGGGATATTTTCTGATCATAGATTCCAGATTCTGTACGTAAGAATTGAGAAGTCCCTGAGAATCACGGTTTTTAATGTTTTGTGCCACCCTTGCATACAGGTGGTAATGAAGATTTTTTTCTTTCATCACGTACACATAGACCACGGGAACGCCAAGACGTGAAGCAATAAGGAACGGACCGGCCGGAAATTTAGCACTTTTCCCCAGTAAATCGGCTTCAAGAAATTTTGAACCTTCGAAATAGCGGTCTCCGGTGAAACAGATCAATTCGTTATCTGACAAAGCCTTATTGATCTCAAAAATATGCGACATATCGTCTTTGACGTAGATGAATTTGATATTGCTCTGTTTGACGGCAACGCTTTCGAGATATTCTTTGATGACCGTTACTTCCTGATCTGTAGTCACCAGGTTGATCTGACAGTCGAAATCAATATCGGCAAAGAAATGTTCTGCAATTTCAAAGTTTCCGATGTGGGCACTGATAAGAACTCCACCTCTTTTTTCCGCCAAAAGGTTTCTGAGATTTTCTATACCATCGAATTCGTAGGTGTATTTTTCCCTTAAACCGGCAGAAATTGCGGTTTTATCAATCAAAACCTTTCCAAAAGTAAAATAGCTTTTGAATACACTGGCTTTGGATTTCCAGTATCCGTAATCGAGTCTTTTCTGAAAATAATAAAGAATGTAGCGGTTGCTCTTTTTTAAGAATAAAAAGTAATAGGACGCTACGAAATAGAGGACAACATATGAACTCCGGATCCCGATATTTCTAATACACCAGACGAATATTTTATATCCCAGTATGGTTCCTTTAGATTTACCTTTCCACTTGTTCATATCTTAGTTTACCAATTTATCAATGTACCAGTGTAACAATATTTCGGGTGAAGGTATTGTTACACTGGTACATTGTTTTATTGTTACATTATTAAAAAGAATAAAGTTCAATCGATAGCTTATGCGTTTTTTTCAGCAATCTTCTGCTCAATCGTCGTATAGAAATCATCAAATGTGACCATTTTTTTAAAATCTGCCTCACCTAATTTTACTCCGAAATTAGATTCAATCACTACGACCATGTCGATATAGTCCAGGCTGTCCAGCCCAAGCGTCTTTTTCAGGTTGGCGTCATTACTGATCTCATCGCCGTCTACCTCAAATTCGTTTACTAAGAAATCATTAACGATGTCAACAATTTTTTCCCTTTCCATGTTTTTAATCAAATTTTTTAACTATTAATGCGGAGTTGGTTCCCCCAAATCCGAAAGAATTCGACAAAAATACGTCAATTTTTTGAGTTTTCGTTTTTGAGACCAAATTTATCTTTTTCGCCTCATCGTCAGGGTTTTCCAGATTGATGTTCGGTGCAACGAAATTATTCTGCATCATCAGAATGGAGTAAACGACTTCACTTGCTCCTGCCATCCAGCATTCATGACCGGTCATAGACTTGGTAGAACTTACCGGAATCTCGCTTCCGAAGATCTCATGAATCGCTTTGGCTTCATTGGCATCTCCAATGGGTGTAGAGGTCGCATGAGCGTTAATATAATCGATATCTTCAACTTTTAATCCGGATTGTTTCAGGGCTCTCTTCATAGCTAAAGCCGGACCATCCACATTGGGTGTTGAAATGTGTCCGCCATTTGACGAGAAGCCATATCCTACGATTTCTGCAAGAATGGTAGCTCCTCTTCGCTGTGCAGATTCTAAACTTTCCACCACAAGACTGGCTGCTCCTCCGCTTGGGATCAGTCCGTCTCTTCCTGAATCAAAAGGTCTTGATGCTTTGGTAGGTTCGTCTTCTCTCACAGAAAAAACGCCCAGTCCGTCAAAACTTGCCATTGAGTATTTGTTCGTTTCCTGAGCCCCGCCGCAGACAATCATATCCTGAAAACCATTGCTGATCATCATATGCGCCAGTCCCAAAGAATGTGAGCCGCTGGCACACGCTGCACTGATGGTAAGATTAATTCCTTTCAGTTTAAAAATGGTTGAAAGGTTCATTGTTACTGTAGAATTCATTGATTTAAAGATCGCTCCGGACCCCATCAATGTCGTATCTTTCTTTTCTCTTGCAATATCGATAGATTCTACGACTGCCTGAGAAACACTGTCGTTTCCGTATAGAATCCCCACTTCATGGCTGTCCAGGAAATCCTGATCTATGCCTGCCTGTTTTAGCGCATCGCTGGTCGCAAGGTAAGCATATTCACTTTCCTCGCCCATGCTTACACGCTGGCGTCTGTTGAGCAGATTCTTAAGATCCGGTTTCGGCACTACCCCAGTAAGACCAGACCTGAATCCGAATTCTTTTCTTTCCTGTACTAAAGCAATACCGGATTTTCCTTGATATAGGGATTCTTTGACTTCTTCCAAAGAGGTCCCGATGCAAGAATAAATTCCCATTCCGGTAATTACAACCCTATTTTCCATGTCTTTATATTTAAATGTAACAATGTATCCGTATAACAATGTAACAATTATATTGATCTCAAAGCCAAATTGCTACACTGGTACAGTGCTATATTGTTACATTATTTTTTATTATTTAAGAGTAAATTCCTCCGTTGATGTTCACGATTTCACCGGTAATGTATGATGCTTTTCTTGACGCTAAAAACGCAACCAGATCCGCAACTTCTTCGGCTTCTCCAAATCTGTTGGCCGGAATCATCGCTTTAAGTTCGTCTTCATTGAAGTCCTGGGTCATATCTGTTCTGATGAATCCTGGAGCTACGGCATTTACTGTGATATTTCTTTTCGCGACTTCCTGAGCCAAAGCTTTTGTAGCACCTACCAAAGCCCCTTTTGCTGCAGAATAATTGGTCTGTCCTGCCGTTCCTTTTACTCCGGAAACTGAAACCATATTGATGATTCTTCCGTATTTATTGCGGAGAAGTTTCTGGATAAAGAAATTGGTAACGTTGAAAAAACCGTTCAGACTGGTGTTAATGACACTGTTCCAGTCTTCACTCTGCATCCACATGAATAATCCGTCTCTCGTGATACCTGCGTTGTTGACAATCACCTCAACGATAGCGTCCGGATTGCTGTCCTGCCATTGGGTCAAAACATTCAGGCTTTCTTCGGCATTGGCTACATCAAATTTTAGGAGCTCTCCTGTAGCACCCAATTCCTGTACTCTAGCTAAAGTTTCCTTTGCTGCGGTATCATTGGAAGTATAATTAATTAAAATATGATAGTTCTTTTCTTCTGCCAGTTTTAGACAGATTGCCCTTCCAATTCCTCTGGATCCGCCTGTTACGATTGCACATTTCATGTCTTAGTGTTAGTTTTTTTTAAGCTAATTTTTAATCCTTAAGTATATGACAATTCATCATCTCTGATAATTACATTGCCTTTAAATATTTTTTCACTTCCTCCAGATACGGATACATCACCATATCATCTGAGAAAGCGGGAATAATCTTTCTTATTTCGTCATACAGTTCTTTGGTAGAAGACGAAACTTTATCCTGAAATCCAAGATATTCAATAGCCTGAATGATGGTAATCGCTTCAATCGCCAATACCTCAAATGCATTCTCGATCACTTTTCTGCAGATCACCGCAGCATTGGTTCCCATGCTTACAATATCCTGATTATCATTATTATTAGGGATACTGTGTACATACATGGAATTTGACAGCATCTGACTTTCTGCCGTAGTAGATGTCGCTGTAAACTGAACGCCCTGCATTCCGAAATTGAACCCTAATTTACCTAAATTTACAAAAGGAGGCAAGATTTCGTTGATCTTTGCATTTAAAAGGTAGTTCAACTGTCTTTCTGCCAGCATCGTAAGCTTGGTAACAACGATTTTCAGTTTGTCCATTTCCAATGAAATATAATCTCCGTGGAAATTTCCTCCGTGATAAACGTGTTTGTCTGCTACATTAATAATCGGGTTATCATTTGCTGAATTGATCTCGTTTTCAAGAACATTCTCAGTATATTCCAAAGTATCCAAAACAGGTCCTAAGATCTGTGGAACACATCTTAATGAATAGTATTCCTGAACTTTTTCCTTAAATACTTTTTCCTGCTCTTCAAAATGAGTATAAAGATGATCTTCTCTTTTTCTGATCAGTTGACTGTCTGCCAGATGGGCACGCATTCTCTCGGCTACTTTCTGCTGACCGTAATGTTTTTTCGTCCCGTTCAACGCTTCCGAAAGGTGGTCGTCATATGCCTGAACGATTTCATTAATCGCGCAAGAAAGTCTGATTGAAATATCGGTCAGCTGATTCGCTTTATAGGCATTTACAATTCCTATCCCGGACATCACGGAAGTACCGTTCATCAAAGCAAGTCCTTCACGGATCTCTACTTTAATCGGCTCTAATCCTTCTGCTTCAAAAACATCTTTTGTCGCTTTTCTTTCGCCATTATAATATACTTCTCCTTCTCCTATCAGCACCAAAGCAAGGTGGGCAAGCTGTACCAAATCTCCACTTGCGCCTACTCCTCCGTGCTCAAAGATCAACGGTGTAATATCCCTGTTGATCAATTCTTTAAGTAAATGAACAACAGACTGATTAACGCCGGAATTTCCAAGTGAAAGGGTATTGAGTCTTGCCAGCATACAGGCTTTTACTTCCTGGGCAGGCAACGGGTTCCCGATCCCTGAAGAATGGCTTCTGATCAGGTTATATTGAAGCTGGTGCGTATCCTCATCACTGATTTTGAACTGAGCCATAGGCCCGAATCCGGTATTCACACCATATATTACTTTGTTTCGCGAAAATTCCTTTAAAAACTGAAAACTTGTTTCCACTCTATCTAAAAGTGTTTCGTCCAGTTCAATTTTTTCGTTCTCAATGATAATTTTTTGAAAATCCTTCAGTTCTAAAAAGCTATTTATTTTCATCAATTAAAAGTAATAGTTGATAATTTTGTAAAATATTAATTAATTGTCACTAATTTTGCGGCAAAGATAGAAGTTATTATTAAAATAAAAAATCAAGATGAGCAAAGAATTTGTTGATGTTCTCGTAATCGGGGCTGGGCCTTCCGGATGCGTATCTTCTTCATACTTAAAGAAGAACAATGTCAACGTAAAAGTGGTCGAAAAGACAAAATTCCCCAGACTTGTAGTAGGTGAAAGCCTAATTCCCAGGGTAATGGATCATTTTGACGAGGCCGGACTTTTTCCTGCTTTGGATAAAATGGGCTTTGAAAAAAAACTGGGCGCCCGTTTTTTACGGGGTGATGAAGTCTGCATTTTTGATTTCAGTGATAAGTTCGGAGAAGGCTGGGACTGGACCTGGCAGGTTCCGAGAGCTGATTTTGATAATACTCTTGCCCAGGAAGTGATCAACAAAGGCATCGATCTTGAATTTGAAACTGAAGTCATTGACATCCAGTTTAACGGTACAGATTCTATCACGACTGTAAAAACAAAGGATGGCGAAACAAAAGAGATTCATTCTAAATTCGTCATCGACTCCAGTGGATACGGAAGAGTGCTTCCGAGACTTCTTGATCTTGAAAAACCTTCCAAACTTTCTCCGCATTCTGCTATTTTTGCCCACGTAGAAGACATTAACAGAGAGGAAGGTGAAGAGGGAACACTGATCTCTTTTGATATTATAGAAACTGAAGTATGGCTTTGGGTGATTCCTTTCTCCAACGGCAATACGAGTGTGGGGATTGTAGGTCCTACGGAATACATCGACAAACTTTCTGAAAACGGTGATACTGCAGAAGCTTTAAGAAAAGCAATTTCACTATCTGATTATTATGTAAAACGTTTCGGAGGTGTAGATTTTCTTTTTGAACCAAGACATCTGAAAGATTATTCTTGCTCGGTAAAACAGTTATTCGGGGACGGATATGCGCTTACCGGAAATGCTTCTGAGTTCCTTGATCCGGTGTTCTCATCGGGAATGGCTTTTGCTACGGAATCAGGAATGCTGGCTGCAAAACTGGCTCTACGACAGCTGAACGGCGAGAAGATCGACTGGCAGACGGAATACACAGATTATATTCTTTATGGCGTAGATGTATTTACAACCTATGTAAAGGAATGGTATACCGGAAACCTACAGGAATTATTTTTCCATCAGCCGGAGAACCCGGAGGTTAAAAAGAAAATTTGTGCAGTATTAGCCGGTTATGTCTGGAACAAAGACAATCCGTTTGTCAAGAAACACGATACGGTTATTAAAAATCTTGCCAACCTGATTAAGCTTGAAAAACAGCAACAGCAGGAACAATCATAAAAAAAACGGTCTGAATTTCAGACCGTTTTTATTTTATCTTAAAGCTTTTTTTATTTCTCTTCCTACATATCTTCCGGCAGATTCATAACCAGCGGCAATTCTCCCATATTCCATTACGAACTCTTTATTATTCACAAATTTATCAAATTTATTAAGTTCTACTTCGGCTAAAACAACTGAAGGATTACCCGTTTCCACCAGTTTTATCTTACCTGTTATTTCTGCACTCATTGCGGTTAATCCTGCGTGCCAGCCCGGAAAGATCCATTTTGTTTCCAGCAACAAGGTATATTTTGCAGAACTGTTCTTTTTAAATGAAATATTTTTATAGGATTTGTTTAATCCTTTGATCAGATAATCTGCATAGTTTTCATTTTTATATTTCTCCCATTCCTCAATCCATTTCTTCCATGCTTCTTCTCCTCTTTTAGGATTTTCCAGAACTTGTTTTTTCCTGTTTTCAAGATACTGAGCTTCTGTAATATTTTCTTTCATAAATAATACATTTTCAAACTTCAGTTCCACATTTACCTCTGTTTGATCTTTTAAAGCAAGAAAATTTCCTGAGACAACATTGAATTTTTCCTGTGCGAAAGTGGTCGTTGCCACTGCCATAAACAGTAGCAATAATAATTTTTTCATTGTTTATTTTTTTTAATTTAATAGGTGAAAAATTTGATTTTTATCTCAAGTCGATAAATGTAATCGGTTTTCTGCTGTTCGGATTAAAAACAGTTTTGGACAGAATATCGAAGTCTATGATTTCAATTTTTGGGCTTACCCTGAGTTTTGCGCGGAAGTGGTCGCGGACTTCATTCACAAAGGTTTCCTGATCCTGATCTGTACTGAGTTTAATGATAATTTCATCCAGTCCGATTTCATTAGACTGAATAACGATCTGATAGCACAAAATAGTATTGAAATCATTTAAAATATCAGTCATCGCCGGCGGATACAGCGTTGTTCCTTTATATTTGATCATCTGCTGTTTTCTTCCGACAACAGGGCCGAGCCTCATCGTGTTTCTTCCACAACGGCAAGGTTCGTTGTGTGCTTTTACAATATCTCCCGTCTTGAAACGTAATAAAGGAATGGCTTCAACACCTAAAGTGGTGATCGTAAGCTCGCCGTTTTCTCCTTCCGCCACAGGATTTTCATTATCATCAAGAATTTCTGTGATAATCAGTTCCGGATGTTGATGTCCTCCGGTTTGAAATTCACACTCCGTGAAGGCTGTACTCATTTCTGTGGAAGCGTAAGTGGAAAATAATTTGATATTCCACTTCTCTTTGATCTTCTGTGAAAGAATATTGTCTGTAAAATCCTGATTTTTGATGCTTTCACCGATACAGATAGCTCCATAGACACTGGAATTCTTATAATCCACGCCATGTTTTTCTGCATAATCAATCATCTTTAATAGAAAAGATGGAACGGTGATCAGATATTTGGGTTTGTATCTGAAAATAGAATCCCACTGCAACTCAGGAATACCGGGTCCCATTCTGACCACACTGGCGCCCATTTTTCTCAATCCCAGAAAATAAGCCAGACCGGCCATAAATCTTTTATCAATGGTAGTGATCATCTGCACAACATCTCCTTTCTGAATTCCTGCACAGGCAAAAGAAATTGCTTCGTTGTAAGCCAGCCTTTCAAGGTCGCTGTCGGACAGCCCGAACGTAACCGGATCACCCAACGTTCCTGAAGTGGTGCTGTAGTCTACAATTTTATCCGGCGGAATACAGAAAAAATCGTGGTTGTGCTGCTGCAAATCATCTTTCGTGGTTGTGGGAATTTTCCGCAGGTCTTCCAATGTCTGAATATCCGAGATACTGATTCCGTTTTCCTGAAACAGTTTCTGATAAAAAGGTGATTTTTTTTCAAGATAAGAGAGAAGTTCCTGAAGCTTGTGCTCCTGAAACTTTTTGATGTCCTGAAGGTCTGATCTTTCGATGTCCGGATAGAATTCCAATGATTTTAATTTTAAGGAACAAATTTATTTAATTAAAATTAAAAGATGGAATGATTAAAAGATTAAAAATCCAACTGCTTCATCATTTTAACGCTGAAAGGTGAAAGTTTGTGTATTTGTGCTCCCAGCGGTATTGGTTGTGGTGACTTTTAAAGTATGTAAACCTGAACTTTTAGGAAATTTTTCATCAAAAACATAGAAAAAATCATCTTTTACACGGGCAAAACGAAGCCATTTCCCATCCAGCTCTGCACGGAAAGATATGATGTCTCCAATTTTAGTTTTTCCGCTTAACTTCAAAAAGCTGCTGTTTATAAGGGCTCCGTCTTTCCAACCCGGAGAGACAGACGGTAAACTTTGATCCAATAGCAATGTGGCTGTTCCCAATCTGTTGAACTGTGTTTCCATTCTATCACCGTCCCACTTTCCTTTGATCACCTTTGTATCGCTTCCATAATCAAAAAGAACAACTGTCTTTCCTTTTTCTTCACCCGTTAATTTTCTGTTGGGTTTTATTTTTAAGGTGTAATCATCATGCACCGGAATGTAGGGAGATTGCAGAACAATTGTATTTGAGACTCCATCTGCATTGGTAGCCTGCTTTTCAGACATTTGAAAATTCACGGCATCATACACTGCATTTTTACTGAAACTGATCTCAGCGTTTTCACTCGCAATCGTTTTCCCTTGGTTGGGCGATACTGTTTTTCCCGTTTGCGGAATTGCTTCTGAATTTTTATTTAACCGCACTTTTGTTTTCAGACGGCTTGTATTTCCATTGACATCTTTTAAAATAATTTCAATATCGTGAATGTCTTCGTCCTGAAGCGTGATCACACCATTTAAATCCGGCTGGCTATAATTTGTCAGTTTCATACCCGGTAAAGAAGATAAGTGCTGAATGCTTATTTTATCTTTTGCAAACCTGGTATAATCGATACATCCATTGATATAACGGGTATCATCATAACTCACCTGATCAATGGAAAAGCTGTAAATCAGGCGGTCATCCATTAATAATTCTGCATGATAAATTCCAAGATTAAATCCCTGATTGGCTTTATCTACTGCTTTTATTGCAAAGCTTATCGTTGGTGAACTTACCTGCACTACGTCAGTTGTGTATGTACCGCCGGCTTTTTTCACAGCAATTCCGTTGGCACCGGGTTCATAGGTACTGAAACGTCGGTCATACCAATAAAGTCCGCTGATAATCGGTGCTATACCATCCGGAATATTAAATCCGAAAAGCAAAGGATTGATGCATTCTTCCGTTTTTGTATCTCTGATTTCAAAATGCAGATGCGGGCCGGCTGAACCTCCGGTATTTCCGCTCAAAGCAATGAGTTGTCCTTTGGTTACAGGAAACTGCCCGGGAGAAAATGTGATATCCTGCTCCCATTTTTCGTCTTTATACTGTCTTTCTTTTACAAATTCATCCAGTTTGTCATAATACTTATTCAAATGGGCATACAAAGTAGTATACCCGTTCGGATGGGTAATATAAACCGCATTCCCAAAGCCATATCTTTCTACTTTTATTCTGCTCACATAACCATCTGCCGCCGCAACAACGGATAGGTTTTCCTGGCTGTTGGTCCGTAAATCCAGTCCCATGTGAAAATGATTGGAACGGACCGCTCCGAAGTTGGCCGCCAGCTGCATGGGAATATTGAGTGGATTCCGGAAATAATTTTGCGGATAGTTTTTCTGAGCCGATAGAATAATCGTACTGATGAAACAAACAATGAATACAATTTTAGAAAGGACTTTCATGCAGTGGTTGGGTTTGGGGGTTACTTAAATTTACAAAATTTTAAATTATACTACATAGGGTTCTTATTATTTTTTGTTCGCCTTTATGAGGAATGATTTTATTTTAACCACGGATAGCACGGATTTACACGAATGACTGTGTGAAGAACGGGTTGCTTTTATAAACTGAATATTTTTTTGGTTAAAATTTGGCTAAAGCCTGAGGATGGAGCATTTATTTTTTAAGCGGGCTGAAGCCCGCTCCTATTGAATATGATACTCCAATACCATGTAGATTACTACAGATAAAAAATTCAATATCCTGTAAAAGCTGTGAACTTTTTTATTAACCACTGATTACACAGATGGACACTGATGATCGTGTAAATTCTTTTACTGTTTAGGCTTTATTAAGTGAGCCCAAGGCCGTCATTATTCCTGAAAAATGATTAAAAAAATGTTATAAAATTCACATGAAAAATTGACGTATTCACCATTCACATTTCACATTTCACCGCTTCCTTTATTTATATTTCTGAAATTGAACTTTTTAATAGATATAAGCTAAATAAAACATATATTATAAACCGACAAAATTTAGTAAATTTGCAGACTTAATTAATCAACGATATTGAGATATTTACAATGAGCCAATTTAAAGAATACAAAAACCTCAACCTTATTGACATAGCCGAGAATGTATCGGAGTTTTGGAAACAGAATAAAACGTTCAGTAAAAGTGTTGAGATTCGCGAGGGTAATGCCGAGTTTGTTTTTTATGAAGGTCCGCCTTCAGCAAACGGTATGCCCGGAATTCACCACGTTATGGCCAGAGCATTAAAGGATATTTTTTGTCGTTACCAGACTCAGAACGGGAAACAGGTTTTCCGTAAAGCGGGCTGGGATACACATGGACTTCCTGTAGAACTGGGCGTAGAAAAAGAATTAGGAATTACTAAAGAGGATATTGGCAAAAAAATCTCTATTGAAGACTACAATAAAGCTTGTCGTGAAGCAGTAATGCGATATACAGACGTATGGAACAGCCTTACGGAAAAAATCGGATACTGGGTAGATCTTGAAGATCCGTACATCACGTATAAGTCAAAATATATGGAGACGGTTTGGTGGTTGCTGAAGCAGTTGTATAATAAAGAATTATTGTACAAAGGCTACACGATCCAGCCTTATTCTCCGAAAGCAGGAACAGGACTTTCTTCTGCGGAATTAAATATGCCGGGAACTTATCACGATGTTTCTGATACTACCGTTGTAGCTCAGTTCAAAGTAAAGAAAGAATCTTCCGAATTATTTAGTGATGTGGAAGGAGAGGTAAGCATTCTTGCCTGGACGACCACTCCATGGACCTTACCATCCAACACAGCATTGGCTGTAGGTAGAGATATTGAATATGTTTTGGTTAAAACATTCAACCAATATACATTTGAACCGATCGCTATTGTTTTATCCAGAGTTCTTTTACCTAAAGTATTCGGTAAGAAATATACAGAAGGAACGGATGATGATTTCGCTGGTTATACAGCAGAAAGCAAAGTGATTCCTTTCAAAATTGTCAAAGAATTTACAGGAGAAAAGCTTGCCGGAGCTCAATATGAGCAGTTAATCCCTTGGTTTAACCCTAATGATTCCCCTGAAAAAGCTTTCAGAGTGATTTTGGGAGATTTTGTAACCACTGAGGACGGTACCGGTATCGTTCACATCGCGCCTACTTTTGGTGCGGATGATGCAAGAGTGGCCAAAGAAGCCGGCATTCCTCCAATGTTGATCAAAGACGAAAATGATAATCTGGTTCCGCTGGTAGATTTGCAGGGAAGATTTATCAAAGGAGAAAATGTTCCTGAATTATTCTCAGGAAAATATATTAAGAACGAATATTACGATGATGGAACCGCGCCTGAGAAATCATGGGATGTGGAACTTGCCATCGTTCTGAAGACTGAAAATAAAGCCTTCAAAGTAGAGAAATACGTCCACAGTTACCCACACTGCTGGAGAACTGACAAACCGGTATTATACTATCCGCTGGATTCATGGTTTGTAAAAATGACTTCTGTGAAAGACAGATTGGTCGATTTAAATAAAGAAATCAACTGGAAGCCTAAATCTACGGGAGAAGGACGTTTTGCGAACTGGATTGAAAACGTAAACGACTGGAATTTATCCCGTTCAAGATATTGGGGAATTCCGTTACCGATCTGGAGAACTGAAGACCTTAAAGAAGAAAAGATCATCGGATCTGTAGAGGAGTTATACAACGAAATAGAAAAATCTATTGAGGCTGGATTTATGAAAGAGAATCCGTTCAAAGGTTTTGTGATCGGAAATATGTCTGAGCAGAACTATGAACTGGTGGATCTTCATAAAAATGTAGTAGACAAAATAGTTTTAGTTTCAGATTCAGGAAGAGCAATGAAGCGTGAAAGTGACTTGATCGACGTTTGGTTCGATTCAGGTTCGATGCCTTACGCCCAGTTGCATTATCCTTTTGAAAATAAAGAATTAATTGACAACAATAAAGCGTTCCCGGCAGATTTTATCGCAGAAGGCGTTGACCAGACGCGTGGTTGGTTCTACACCCTTCACGCGATCGGAACAGCGGTTTTTGATTCAGTTGCTTATAAAAATGTAATGAGTAACGGTCTTGTTTTGGATAAAAACGGACTGAAAATGTCAAAATCCAAAGGAAATGCAGTAGATCCATTCGAAACCCTTTCTGTATACGGTCCGGATGCTACCAGATGGTATATGATCTCGAATGCGAATCCTTGGGAAAACCTGAAGTTCGACATCGAAGGAATCGACGAAGTAAGAAGAAAGTTCTTCGGAACCCTTTATAATACCTATTCATTCTTTGCGCTATATGCGAATGTGGATGGCTTCAATTATTCTGAAAAAGAAGTGGAAAACCGTCCGGAAATCGACCGATGGATCCTTTCCGAGCTTAATCTTTTAATTAAAGAGGTAAAAGCATTCTACGAAGATTACGAACCAACAAGAGTAGCCAGATCAATCAGCACCTTTGTGAATGATAACCTGAGCAACTGGTACGTAAGACTTTGCAGAAGACGTTTCTGGAAAGGAGAATATTCTGATGATAAAATCTCGGCTTACCAGACTTTATATACGTGTCTTGAAACTGTGGCGAAATTATCTGCGCCTATTGCTCCGTTCTTTATGGATCAGCTGTATCAGGATTTAAATAAGGTAACCGGAAAAGAGAACTGTGAATCTGTGCATTTAACAGATTTCCCAGTAGCGGACGAAAGTCTGATCGATCAGGATCTGGTAGAAAAAACACACCTGGCTCAGAACATCACGAGTATGGTTTTCTCCCTGAGAAAGAAAGAGAACGTGAAAGTTCGCCAGCCGTTACAGAAAGTATTGGTTCCGGTTCTGGATGCTAAAACGGAAGAGCAGATCTTAGCTGTTGCAGACCTGATCAAACAGGAAGTGAACGTGAAAGAATTACAGTTGATTAATGCTGAAGAAGCATCTCATTTAATTATAAAACAAATCAAGCCGAATTTCAAAGCTTTAGGACCTAAATTAGGGAAAGACATGAAAACGGTAGGAGGAGCAATTGCGAATCTTAACACAGAGCAGATTGCCAGTCTTGAAAAAGACGGAAAAGTAGATATTCAGGGGTATGAAATCACCCTTGATGATGTGGAAATCTCTACAAAAGATATCCCGGGATGGACGGTAACTTCCGATGGGAAAACAACTGTGGCATTAGATTTGACGTTAACAGAAGAATTAAAATCTGAAGGTATCGCTAGAGAGTTCATCAACAGAATTCAGAACCTGCGAAAAGAGAAGGACTTTGAACTGACAGACAGGATCAAAATCTCCATTGAAGAAAACTCACCTTTCATTGAAGATGTTAAGGAAAATGAGGAATATATTTCTTCAGAGGTCTTGTCAAATAAAATAGAAATTGTATCTTCACTTTCAAATTTTAACGAAATCGAAATAGATGAGGTTAGTTTTAAGATAAATGTCGAAAAAAATTAACATATAGTTATTGTATTTCAAATTCCATTTCATAATTTTATTAAAAAAGAGAAAAGAATATGTCAGACGAAAGAGTTAGATACAGCGATGCTGATTTACAGGAATTTAAGGCTATTATAAAAGAAAAAATAGAAAAAGCAGAAAGAGATCTTCAGCTGATCAGAGAAAGTTTCATCAACGACCAGAATAATGGTACGGATGATACGTCTCCTACCTTCAAAGCTTTTGAAGAAGGAGCAGAAACACTGAGCAAGGAGCAGAACTCTATATTGGCAGGGCGCCAGGAAAAATTCGTACGTGATCTTAAGAATGCTTTGATCCGTATCGAAAATAAAACCTACGGTGTATGCAGAGTGACAGGAAAGCTGATTCCTAAGGAAAGACTTTTAGCCGTTCCACATGCTACGCTGAGCATTGAAGCGAAAAATATGCAAAAATAAACCGTCAAGGTTTGTAAAAATAATATTGGGTTTATATTGTATTCGCGGATACTTTATAAACCTAATTTTTAATGTATACCCATGAACGGAGTATTAATTTTAGGCATCATCGTGGCCGCAGTTTTGCTGTTTGTAAACAGGGCCTGGATCAAAAACAGATTCTTCCCCGAGCAACATAAGAACTACACCATCGATGATCAGTTTAATTCTGATAAACGCGAAAGGGAAAAAGAAATCGACAGACTTTTGAGTAAGATGGGCAAAAACGGGATCAGTGACCTGTCTGCAAAAGACCGGAAAAGACTCGATGAATTGTCCAAAATGTAACAATTAAAACAGAAAAGAAAATGGAATCTATCATAGTACATCCTAAAAATCCTATGGAAATGAGTGCACTGAAAAGTGTTTTAAAAGATATGAATATCAGATATGAGCGTACTCAGACCAAAAATACGTTCCATACGGAAAAGGTGGCGAAGAAAATTTTCGATAAGAAAAACACGGAAAAACCTTCTAAACCAAAAGGAGAATAATGAAAAAGATCTTAGCTATAACATTTTTAGTATTGTTAATTGATCAGGCTTCAAAAATTTACATCAAAACCCATTTCAATCTGGATGACAGCGTGACTGTTCTTCCGGGCTTTAAACTGACTTTCGTAGAGAATCCGGGAATGGCTTACGGGCTTCATTTCGGAGGAATCATCGGGAAATATTTCCTGGTAATCCTGAGACTTTTCTTAATCGGAGGAATGGTTTATATGTTTAAGAAATGGCTGAAACAAGGGGCTTCCAATTATCTTCTGATTCCAATGGCTATTATTTTCGCAGGTGCTATCGGAAATATCATTGACGGTATGTTCTATGGACTGATCTTCGACAGCGGAACCGTGTACGACCAAAGCATCGACCGATGGATCGGATACGGCGGCGTTTCCAAGTTTGTTCCCATAGGACAGGGCTATTCTTCCTTTATGAAAGGCTGCGTGGTAGACATGCTTCACTTTCCTTTGGTAGACTGGTATGTTCCTGAAAATATCCCTTTGATCGGAGGTAAACATCTTGAATTCTTCAAATATATTTTCAATGTGGCCGATTCTGCCATTACGGTAGGCGCTGCCTTCTTATTAATATTCAGAAAAAAAGCTTTCCCGAACGGACTTGAGTTTTAAAAAACAGTATTCCGGATGAAAAAAGTAATTAAAAATATTTTTAAAATATTCCTGCTGCTGCTTGCGGCGGGAATTATTTTTATAGCCTGGGCTAACTACAGCATTAGAAAAGAAAGCAGTGCTTTTGTTTCTTACCGCATTGCCGATGTTCCTGAAACCAAAACCGCTTTACTGCTGGGAACCGGAAAAACATTAAGCAACGGAATGCCCAACGCCTATTTCTACAACAGGATTCAGGCCGCCATTGATCTGTACAAAAGCGGAAAGATCAAATACATCATCGTAAGCGGAGACAACAGCACCAAGGATTATAATGAACCGGAAGATATGCAGCTCACTTTGATGCAATACGGGATTCCAAAAGACAAAATTGTGATGGATCATGCTGGATTCCGAACGCTGGATTCTGTGGTAAGAGCCAAAGAAATTTTCGGACAGAATAAACTGGTGATCATTTCGCAGAAATTTCACAATGAGCGAGCAGTCTTTCTTGCAAAGGAAAACGGAATGGAAGCTTTCGGGTTCAATGCGGCAGATGTGAACAAATATGCAGGTTTAAAAACCAACCTGAGAGAATACCTTGCGAAAGCAAAAGTGTACTGGGACCTGCTTTTTGGCGTGCAGCCTAAATTCGGAGGAGAAAAGATTGAAATAAAATAATTTTCTTACTTTAAAGTCCTAAATTAGGCTATGTTAAAAATTTATTCTACATTCCTTTTATTCGGACTTTTGTTTCTGCTTTCGTGTAAGAAAGAAGCGGTAAAAGATGACGGATATACAGATCCTGCATTGGGAATTCCTCAGACCCAGATAGATTCTATCCGAAAGGCTGAAGATCAGAAACAGGTTCTGCTGAAGAAAGTCTCTTATCAGACCGATTCTGCCAGCTCCGTTGAGATCATGCTTCCCGTCAGTAATTATGTAAAAGAATATTCATTTTCTCCGGGCATCAATCTTACCGATCCTCAAAAGACCACAGAAACAAACGATGAAACTACGTATACTCAAGGATTGAATATACAGAATGATTTTTCTGACAGCAGCTCTGATGAAGTGGTACTGATTGGACAATCCAATAACCCGGATGTATTTCCTGTTTCTGATATCAAAGAATTTAACGAGACGGAAAAAATTCTCTCTGAAGATAAAAATTCTTTGCTCTACATCGATGCTTTCGGACACAAAAAACTGTATTACAGACAATACGTTCCGGCTACCAAAACCTATTATCTCTATATCGCAGAAGTTCCTAAGTACAACAGTGAAAAGCTTCAGTACGCTGCCCTGTATTCAATATACAGCAAAGCAAAGCATCTGCTCTCATTTGATAAAGAAGCCCTGCCGGAAAACTTAACATGGGAAAAGGTAAAGCCGAGTATTTCTGAAGTAGAACTGAAAAATTATAATATTTATTACAATTCCCTTCAAAAAGAACTTAAATATTTCCTGAAAAATAATGACAGCACGGAGATCAGAAAGGATCATTTTGACCTTTATCTGTACAGTGACAATGCTCATACCCAAAAAGCAATGGATCAGACAACTCTTATCGCTGATTCCAACTTCTCGGGGCATTTTGAAGACCTTCCGTTTGAAAATCATTTGATTTCCGGATATTTCAGTGGAAAGTTCAGCAAAGATGATCTGTTTGCGTTTGTACGAAGACTCAGCAACAACAGCATTCTGGTAAGTGCAAAGAATGATAGCGGCTATGTGAATGATACGACGGAGTATTTTATCATCAGCTCCATCAAGACACCAAAAGGACAGTTTTATCTGATCAGCAGTACCAATAAAGATGGTAATGACATGACTGCTTTAATGAATGATTACTTCAGTAAACATTTAAAAATCTAATTATGAAGCCACTATACCTTATTATATTATGTTCTCTGTTTACTTTTTCCTGCAATCCTGTAGGTGAAAAAATAACGGAAGAAACACCCGCAGACATGCAGCTGGTTAACACCATTGACGGTCTGGATCTGAAAAAAGGTGACGTAATTGTTGTCTGGAGCAAGCTGGAAGCCTCTTTCGTAAAAAACGGACTGTTACCATCTTTTGATTTTATCTACAACCTAAGCCTGAACGGAAATACCGTAGCCAATTCTTCCGTTGCTATGTTCAGTGATAAAAAGCACATTATCAATTCTACTTATACCCAACAAAAGGAAGAGGAAGAACAGCCAATGACGGTACAGACTTCCGGATACAGCGATGATTCCGACACGACCCACGTGGAAAAACAGAAGGAAGTAAGCGCTTCATGGGAATTCGAGCAGAAAGTCATTGAAATTCCGATAGAAAAAGACGGCAAATATACACTCGACTATAAAGTAAAACCGAAGGATGCTGAAAGCAACAGCATGTTCAACAAAGCTGCTATTATTATCAGAAAGAAATAGGTCTTATTTTTTGGTATTCAAAGCCTGGTAAGCGATATAGTAAATCCCATAAAACACAATAACTGTAAGCACAAGTGCAATGGAGAAGGTATGTTTAAAAAGATCTAACACATAATCCTTGAACACAAACTCCTGATCATAAACGCCGTTATAAAAAGGAAACACTTTAATCACGGTCACCACCGCTCCCAAAACAACAGGGAAAAGCCACGTGAATTTCTTGATATATGCCACGATCCAAAAAGCAGCGATATAGATGATACACATCAGAATATCATCCACTTTCTTTTCCATCAATCCATTTCTGAACTGGAATATAATCAGAAGGGAAATAATACCCAAATGTATTTTTTTAGCCTTTTCTATATTGGAAGGAGCAAGAAATTTAATTTTATCATCAAACCTGATCATTAAAAGCGAGACAATATTGATCAGCGGAACCCAGATCGAAGCCCCTACTGCTCCGTAATATTTTTGTTTAAATACGCTTCTTTCTTTAAGCAGCTGTCCTGTAAATCTCGTGCAGATTACAAAAAACACGACAATCACCACCATATTCATCCATCCGATAAGGGTAAGATCTTTTCCGAAAAAGTCCAATTCCATAGATAATGCACTTTCCAGAAGACCTCCGAATGAAAATATAATACAGCTGATCACAATAAGCATGGCAGGAACAAAATACTTATTGGCAGTTTGTAATGCTTCCTTTGATAATGTATAAAAGCTTTCGCGGTTGGCAAGACAGGCCGTCAAAAAGAAAAATGCCCCAAGATAAGCCACATTTTTTATACTGGTAAGGGTATAATAAACGAAATTGACTATGAATTCCGTTGTTTTGGAGTCATAAGAAGCAGATCCGATCAGCTTTTCAATCAGGCCGAGATCTGTATTGTATAGAATAAAAAGTCCAAGATTTAACAGAAAAAGCTTAAGTAACGGTTGTTTAATATTCATCTCCTCTTCTACCAGATATCGCTTTGAAACTACAAAAACGGTAACAAACTGTATGATCAGATAGGTCCATTTTCTCAGCGTATCAGAGTTGATAGTCTCTTCAAACGGGACATAATAATCTACCATATTCCGGATGCCTTTCATGCAGAAGAACAGGATAATAAAAAAAGGAAGGATGATCAATACGGACTTCCAGCGTTTGTTGACCAGGAAATACCAGAGGAAAAACAGACTGCTTAAGGTATAGGAAAGATAATCCAGGATTTTAGACAGGGTGTTATCCGTTTCGGGATAAAAATAATTGCCTGCAAAATCCAATACAACGAAGATCAGTAATAAGATCCACAAGCTTTTAAGGGCATTAAAGAGCTTTGGAGACAAAAAATTGTTATTTCCCATATGGAAGAGGTGTTTCTACAAATATAATTTAAAAACTGTTACTGAGCACCTTAAATCATTCCCCATTAAAAAGGATTTGCCAGCCATCGCAATCTTTCCTATTTTTGTTCTTTATTTTAAACTTAATAATTTAAACAAATGTCAAGAATTCTTACCGGCATTCAAGCCACCGGAACACCCCATCTTGGAAATCTCCTTGGGGCGATCATTCCTGCTATTGAACTTTCCAAGCAGGAAGGAAATGAATCATTTTTATTCATTGCGAATCTTCATTCTCTTACCCAGATTAAAGACGCGAAGGAGCTCAAACAAAATACCTACGAGATCGCTGCGGCTTGGCTTGCTTGTGGGCTGGATACAGAAAAAACATATTTTTACAGACAGAGTGATATCCCTGAGACCTGTGAACTTTCTTGGCATTTATCATGTTTTTTTCCTTACCAGAGATTAACCCTTGCCCATTCGTTTAAGGATAAGGCAGACAGACTTCAGGACGTGAACGCCGGACTGTTTACCTACCCTATTCTGATGGCAGCGGATATTTTACTGTATGACGCAGAAATAGTTCCTGTAGGAAAAGACCAGCTTCAGCATCTGGAAATTGCCCGTGATGTAGCCTCAAGGTTCAACAATCAGATGGGAGAAGTTTTTGTACTGCCTCAGTCTGAACTTCAGGAAGACACGAAATATGTTCCCGGAACAGATGGCCGTAAAATGTCTAAATCCATGGGGAATATCATCAACATCTTCTTACCTGAAAAGGAACTGAAAAAGCAGGTGATGAGTATAGAAACCGATTCTAAAGGTCTGGAAGAACCAAAAGACCCTGAAACAGATAAAGTGTTCGCTATCTACGAACTGATCGCCAATCCTGAACAGACAGAAGAATTAAGAGCGAAATACCTAGCTGGGAACTTCGGGTATGGACACGCTAAATTAGAGCTGTTAAACCTGATCTTAACCCGTTTTGCAAAAGAAAGAGAGATGTTCACTTATTATATGAACAATCTGGACGAGCTTGAAGCTAAACTTCAGGAAGGAGCAGCAAAAACAAGAGTGGTTGCTACCGAAACCATTAAAAAAGTAAGAGCAAGTTTAGGAATTTAAAGCCTGTTATTTAAATATAAAAAAGCCTTTCTCACCGAAAGGCTTTTGTTTTTTTGTAATTTTATTGTAATGAAAAATATAGGGTTACTTATTCTTCTTGTTTTGACTTCATGCAAAAAAGAACCTCGTTATATCAATATTAAGGATGAATTGATCTATAAAAATAAAAATGGTTTGTTCTTAAAGCATACGATCATTCTTAAAAGCAGAAATCCTGAAGATTCAGGAAAGGTTACCCGCTTTTTCAACTATGTTCTATACAAAGACCAGGTTTTTGAATTAAAAGATTTCATTGATCTGAAAAGCTTTCACGAAGTTCGGAACAATAATCGGGACAGGTTTATTATAAGTGCCTACGAAGATTCCAGATATCGGTATCTGTTTAAAGATCATCCCGCTTCATCTCCCAATATTTTAATTCAGGAAAAATAAATGACAGTTAGCTTTTCGAAAGAATAAAATAATGCTCTGAATATTTTACACTGATCAGGTATTCCTGCAGGGTTTCCTTTATATTCAATAGGAGCGGGCTGAAGCCCGCTTACAAGATATGCACATCGCAAAAGGCTTTAGCCAAAACTAAGCATCAGGATTTTCTTTAGATTTTTTTCCACAATTAAGCATTGTTTTTCGAAAGAATAAAACAGTGCATTCCATCCTGGAACTCATAGACGATATCCCAACCCGGATATTGTTTTGTTATGGTCCGGATAATAGACAGCCCCAAACCGGTAGAACTGTGGTCTGAACCCTGTTTGTAAAAACGGTTAAAAATCTGTGTTTTGTCCAATGGAACACCACTGCCGTTATTCTGAAAGATCAGCCTGTTGTCTTCTATGATGATGTTCACATCTCCATCCTGGCTGTTATACTTCACTGCATTTTTAAGCAGGTTCGAAAGCAGAATATCCGCCAGATCAGGATTAAAGTCCGCACCAAAGAATCCTTTCTCTATAATGCTGACTTTAACTTTTTTAAACTCAATAAAGTCTTCGTAGCTTTTCACCAGCTCCGCAATCATTTCATTAAAATCTACTTTCGATGTTTTATTAAACTGGCTGTTTTCTATTTTTGAAAGCATCAGGAGGGATTTATTCAGTCCTGCCATTCTTCTCAGATCTCCCTTCACTTCGGTAAGGAAATTCATATTCTTTTTGTCCAGATCATCATTCTGGATCACGAGATCAATTTTATTAATCACAATAGCCAAAGGGGTCTGAAGTTCATGTGATGCATTTTCAATAAACTGTTTCTGCTGGTGAAAGACCAATTCATTACGCTCAATCATTTCCTCTATTTCTACATTCAGCTCTTCAAATTCTTTGATGGAATAATTTTGAGCCTCATTAGAAGCAGAAACCCCGAACTGATATTTTTTAAGCCGGTCAAGAATGGTATAGAAAGGCCGCATCGCTTTATTCAGCAGATAGCCATTGACAGCCAAAATACTTATCACAAGAAGAATATACAACACGATCAAAGCGGTAGTCAGGTCATATACCAATTCATCCTGCTCTACCGTAGAGGTCCGTATTTCAAGTCTCTGGCGTTTTCCGAACTGATCTATAAAATCCGTCTCAAGTACGCGGTAGGGCTGGTCTTTGTCGTCGTACTCCATATAAAACATCTTGTTATAGAGCCGGTTTTTGTCTTTATACTCAGATTCCGAAATCGGTTTGATTTTAAATTCATTAAATCCAAAATCCTTGCTATCCAACAGCTTAGGATCGTGGTAAACCGCTTTAATAATCTGTATCTTTCTGTCTTTCAGTCCGTCATCTACATTATCATACACTTCATCCAGAATATAGGCGTAAAAGAGCGCTGCCCAGACTGCAATGATGAGCAGCAGGATAACGATCATGTATTTGATGGTGTAGTATTTTAACGAAACTTTCATCAGACAAATTTATAACCTATTCCGTAAACAGCCTGGAAATCGGCTTCTGCATTAAGGGTTTTCAGTTTTTTGCGGAGATTTTTAATTTGTGAATAGATAAAATCGAGACTGTCTGCCTGATCTATATAATCTCCCCAGATGGCTTCAGCCAGGGTAGTTTTCTGCAGCGTTTTTTCCGGATGAATCACAAAATAATACAGCAGATCATATTCCTTACGGTTGAGGATCAGCTCTTCATTACCTACTTTTACCGTTCTGTTTTCCGGATCAATGCTGATATTTTTATACGTGATGGTATTTTCTCCATCCTGATTTTTCCTTCTGATGACTGAACGGATTCTTGCCATCAGCTCCGCAAGATGAAAAGGTTTCGCCAGATAATCATCGGCCCCGATTTCCAGTCCGGCGACTTTATCATCAACAGAATCCTTCGCCGACAGAATGATCACGGGATCCTTTTTATGCAGATTCTTGATTTCTCTCAGCAGATCTATTCCGTTTCCGTCCGGCAACATGATATCCAGAAGAATACAATCATATTCATAGGAAATGATCTTTTCAAGCCCGGCATTGTAAGTAAGGGCAAATTCTACAATAAAATGCTCTGCTTCCAGAAAAGTCTGTACAGTGTCTTTCAGTTCCGGCTCATCTTCTACGATTAATATCTTCATGCTGCAGTATTGGCTTATCAAATATATGAAAAATGAAAAGGAAGACGGAAGATAGACGGTTGAACTTATTCCCGGGCAACCAACTTCTATCCTCCGGCTTCACTTTTCCCACTTAATTACTTATCCTGTTTTCACAGCGTGTCCATCTGCATCAAAAGTAAGGCAAAGACCGCTCATCAGGTAGATTTTATAAGCACTGTATTTCTTTTCAATAGCATCCACCACGCTGCATGGATAATTCCTTGTCAGGAAAGAAACAATGTTCTTTCTTATACTTTGGGAAGACTGATTTCCTCCACTGCTGTTTATTATGCTCCAATTAACCATCATATTAAGATTTTAAGGTGTTTATTTAGAGGTAAGGAAGTCAGAAGCTCGAAGAGGGAAGTTATTGAAGTCTAAAGAAGAAATACTGGGTATTTTTATTCATCTTTTTAAAACGAATTAATTACATTTAAAAGGAATTGTTAAGTACTTAATACCCAATAGTAACTTCCATCCTCCAGCTTCCATCTTCCAACCTTCTTATACCGAACTCAGATTATTTAATTTGAATTAATCGTCGATTTTTTTGAAATTCCCGTTTCTGTCAAATTCAAGATCCAGTCCGTTCGAAAGTTCGGCTTTATAAGACCATCTTTCTTTTTCTATCTTAACGATGTAGGTGTTGGGGAAATTTTTAGCTGCGTAATTCCTGATTGATGCAGGAATAAATCCATAAGGCAGTTTCTGATGTTTTCCGTCTACTTCCTTCCAGTTTCCTTTGCTGTCAAATTCTACTTTCGTTCCGTTGGCCAGATATACCTGATATTCGTCAACGCCATAGATTTCTCTGTCTTCAATAGCAGATCCTATCGCAATCCCTTTAAAATGGGTAGAAAGGAAAACTTTAGCCGTTTTAGGAAGTTGGTTGGCGTTAATCGCTTTGTCCTGTGCAAAAATAAATCCGCCTGCCAATAAGAATAAGATAACAAGCGCTCCGGTGATTTTTCTAAAATTTTTCATAATATTAAATTTTTTCTGTCTTTATGATAGAGCAAAGTTCAGAATCAATTTAGGAAAGAATTAGGAAAAATGAAAAGTGGAGAATGAATAGTGAAAAATATTTGAACCATTAAGATTAAGTAAAAGGTTAAGAACATTAAGAAAGCTACTGCTTAATTAGGACGTATCGCCCCTACTAACCATGTCAAGGTTTTGAACCTTGACATGGTTAACCGTAATTTTTCTTATCCCGAATTTGGTTTAATTCAACTTAAATCGTCCATCATCTTAATGGTTCAAAAAATCAGTTTTTACCGTACTGAAAACTGTATATTTTATAAGTATTCTTTAATCTGCAAAAGATGAGTGATAGCCTTCAATCCCTCTTCCTGCTTATTTTCTTTATATACATCAAAGAAGATCACATCCAGTCCATAATTTTGAGAACCCACTACATCTGCGATCCAGTCGTCGCCGATCAGTATGCTTTCTTCCTTAGTGGCTTCTGCCAGTCCGAGAGAATATTCAAAGATCTTCGGATTAGGTTTTCTCACACCTATAGAATCAGCGCTGGTAATGGTTTTAAAGTATTTATCGATTCCGGACAGGATACATTTTCTTTCCGTTACTTCCTGGAAGCCGTTGGAAATGACATGCAGTGTATAGTGTTTGGATTTCAGGTATTCAAGAATATATTCCGCTCCTTCTACCAGCTCGTTGTGATTAAGGATTTTATCCAGAAAATGTTCCTC
This sequence comes from Chryseobacterium sp. OV279, assembly GCF_900128945.1. Taxonomy (GTDB): domain Bacteria; phylum Bacteroidota; class Bacteroidia; order Flavobacteriales; family Weeksellaceae; genus Chryseobacterium. The sequence continues at coordinate 80,270 of NZ_FQUD01000006.1, forward strand.
AAAATATTGGGAAAGCTCTTCATCATCCACTCCAAAATGTTTGAACGTATCATAGAAACGATGCTTTCTCAGATATTCTTTATCGATAAGCCCGTCCCTGATTTTCTCCCAAAGACTTTCATTGATGTCATGATAGACAGTATGGAAGCTTTCAAAGTCGATATGATAATGTAAAGTGATTTCCTGCTTTTCAAAAAGGTCTTTAATGGTAAGATATGCGTTCTTACGGTGATCCCAGAGCGTATTGTCCAGGTCAAAAAAAATGTGCTGAATTTTCATACAGCACAAAATTACTCAATTTAATTTTTGGAAATTGGGAAATTCTTGTTTTTGGTTGGTACCACTTCAATACTTTTTGAGTAATTCAGTAGAAAATCAATTGTTTGTTTCTTAGGTTTCAAAGTTTTCACTTTTAAGGAATCATTTTTTTTCATAGGCGAAAGTATGTTTTCCTTTAAACGTGAATTTTCTGAAATTATTATCCTAACGTGTCAATACAATATTATTTTCGTCCATGATTTTTCTCAGGTTGATCAATGCGTAGCGTACTCTTCCCAATGTGGTATTGATACTCATATTGGTATGATCTGCAATTTCTTTGAAGCTCAGCCCATCAAAAAACCTCAGTTTAATGACTTCCTGCTGGTTCTGTGGCAGAAACTGAAGCATCCTTAAAAGGTCTTCCTGAATCTGAAGGGTTACCAACTGATCTTCAATATTTTCCGATGGCTCTCTGATCAGATCAAAAATAGAATACTCGTCTGTTTCGAAAGTGGTTTCCGAAACTTTAACGTTTTTCGCTTTCAGTCTGAAATGATCGATGATAAGGTTGTGTGCGATTCTTTTTGCCCAAAGAATGAATTTGCCTTCTTCGTTATACCGTCCTTCTTTCAGCATCAGGATGATTTTCATGAATGTATCCTGAAAAACATCATTGGCCAGGTCTTCATCATTAATTTTGTAAAAAATGAATGTAAACAGTTCTCTCTGATGACGATGAATAAGGGCTGATAGGGCTTCTTCGTCTCCTTTCTGGTAAAGGGAAATTAGTAGGCTGTCCGTTTTTGATTTCATAACTCTTCTCAATAATAAAAAATTTGCAGACCAGCAATTCTCCAGATATTCTATCTGGCCCTAGCTGTAAATACAAAACAGTTTTTTGGAGTAAAGTAAAATCAATAGGCGGTACAATTATTATATGGTGTAAATATAATAATTTTTTAATAACTGTTAAGCAATTATTAAATTTTTACAAGAAAAATGTAAAAAAACTTATTTAAACATATCATGAATAAACACTGTAGGGATATTTAATGTTAAATTAATATTTAAACCTTTCATCTCTTTTCCGTTCAAACGCGCATCTCCGATCGGAAAAGCATAACCTCCGGCAAGATCCAAAAGCCCGAAAAGCGTCACTCCTATTTTCGGAGCGATATATTTATTGGTTCCTTCCGCACCGATCAAAAGATAGTAAGCGTGATAGAAATCTACATTTTTTTCAAAATTAAGCATGACATCGGCCTGCAGTTTCGGCATGATCGCAAATTTGGAACCGGCTGAACCCATCAGAGCAGATCCACCCAATCTGTATATCACATCATCATTCTTCAGGAAAAGCAGCTTGCCCCCAACTTCTCCAAAGCTCTGGTTCTGGTACGTATATCCCACGCTAACCATTTTATGCATGGTATACTGTGCTTTCGCCATTATGCTCAGGAAAAATACAAATACTACGGTTGCTGCTGTTCTAAAATTCATCATCTCTAAATTATTTAAGGTGTAAAATTAAAAAAAACTGCCTTACCCAAAGATAAAGCAGTCTATTTATTATTTCTGAAGAAAAAATTAAATACCGAAAGCGGCTTTAATTTCGTCTACTTTGTCAAGTTTTTCCCAGGTAAAGAACTCAAGACCTGTAAGGGTAATTTCATTCTTCTGGCCTTTATTAAATGTTTTGTCAGCGGTATAATGCTCTTTCCCCATGTGTCCGTAAGAAGCCGTTTCAAGGTAGATCGGGTTTCTTAATTTTAAGTTCTGCTCAATAGCATAAGGTCTTAAATCGAAGATAGTAGACACTTTCTTAGCAATGTCACCGTCGTTAAGATCTACTTTCGCAGTTCCGTAGGTATTGATATATAAACCACAAGGTTCAGCAACACCGATTGCGTAAGAAACCTGCACCAAAACTTCGTCAGCTACTCCTGCAGCCACTAAGTTTTTAGCGATGTGTCTTGTAGCATAAGCAGCACTTCTGTCTACTTTGGACGGATCTTTTCCAGAGAAAGCACCACCACCGTGGGCTCCTTTTCCTCCGTAAGTATCTACGATGATTTTTCTTCCTGTAAGACCTGTATCTCCGTGAGGACCACCGATCACAAATTTCCCTGTAGGGTTGATGTGATATTTGATCTGATCATTGAACAAAGCCTTGATCTCTTCAGTCTGCTGAGCCACTACTCTTGGAACCAGGATACTTTTGATATCTTCACGGATCCTGTTCAGCATTTCTTCTTCAGTACCGAAGTCATCGTGCTGTGTAGACACTACGATAGAATCAATTCTTACCGGTTTGTGGTCATCAGAATATTCAATAGTCACCTGGCTTTTTGCATCAGGACGCAGGTAAGCGATTTCGCTTCCGTCTCTTCTCAATACAGAAAGTTCTTTAAGAATCGTGTGGGCAAGGTCTAAAGCAAGAGGCATATAGTTAGCCGTCTCGTTAGTTGCATAACCGAACATCATCCCCTGGTCACCAGCTCCCTGTGCGTTTGCCTTAGCCTCGAAAGATTCGTCGTTTACTGCTCTGTCTACCCCTTGGTTGATATCCGGAGACTGCTCATGGATCGCGGAGATTACTCCACAAGAATCACCATTGAACATATATTCTCCTTTCGTATAGCCAATTCCGTTAATAACGTCTCTTGCAATGGTCTGAACATCAAGATAGGCGTCAGACTTCACTTCACCGGCAAGTACTACCTGTCCAGTAGTTACAAGGGTTTCACAAGCTACCTTAGAGTTTTTATCGTATGCTAAAAAATGATCGATTAATGCATCGGAAATTTGGTCGGCAATTTTATCCGGATGTCCTTCTGAAACGGATTCAGATGTAAATAGATAAGACATATTATTCTTTGTTTTTTAGATTAAAATAAGTGAAGAAAAATAAGAATAAACTGCCCAAAAAAGAATACTGTTTTAGCATATTTTTAGAGAGGTTGCAATCAGGTCAAATTTTTCCTCGTTTATAAACGTCTGCAAATTTAAGTACTATTTTTTTAATACTCAAGATTTTTGCTTATTAATTATAATTTTCTTAAAATTAATGATTTATATCACTTTGCGGACTTCTTAGTTCATTGCGGTTTAATGCTCACAAACTCTTTCGGGTTGATGTGATAATTAAGCTTCTGCTCTAAAGAACTCTTGATAGAATGAGATAATTCATCAATAATCTTCTGCTTGAAAGTTGGCTTATAATAGATGATCTTGATCTCTCTGTAAGGGAAAGGTTTTTTGAATCTGAACACATTTTCTTTCTGCTCATCAGAAAGCTGACTCAACGCTAATTCCGGCAGAATACTGATCCCTCCTACCTTGTCTACCATATGCACCAATGTTTGAATATTGGAAGCCAGGAAATCAAGATTTTTAGGTTTCAGTGTATTTTCTTTCAGATGACAGATATTCTCAAACTGGTTTCTCAGACAGTTCCCTTCCTCAAGAAGCCAAACTTTTTCAACGTTCAGTTCTTCAGGGATGATATAAGAATTCTTTTTATTCGCTTCCGTATTGGAGCTGTAAATCATCAGTTCCTCATTGAAAAGGAAATCCTGATAGAATTCATCAGCCGTGTCGTAGGGTGTAGAAATAATTCCAGCATCCAGTTCACCGGCTTTTAAAGCCTTGATGATATTATCTGTGGTCATTTCCTTCACATTCATCTGGATTTTCGGGTTGTCTTCCAAAAACTTAAAGATTTCTGTTGGTAAAATGAAAGACGAAACCGTAGGAATGATTCCTAAATTGATCGTTCCGCCTAAAATATTATTCAGAAGATTCGCTTTATTTTTCAGCTCATTGACAGATTCTATAATTACCTTTGCCTGATCAATGATCTGAAGCCCTACATCTGTAGTACGGATCGGGTGTGTAGTTCTGTCGAACACCTTCACATCCAGTTCATCCTCAAATTTTTGTATCATCGCACTTAACGTGGGCTGCGTAATAAAGCATGCCTGAGCTGCTTTACCAAAATGTTTGTACTTATCTACAGCGATAAGATACTCCAGTTGCTGAATGTTCATCTGATTAATATTATCTATTACAAAGATAAAATGTTTTTGCTATTAGTAATCAAAAATTCAAGTAAATTTGATATTTCATACGTCTGCATAAGACAGTTTACAAGGTAAATCAATCATACAAATCATAACTCTATGGATTCTAAAAAATTAACGCTAAGCAATGGCGCTCCTTATTTTGAACACCAGGACTCACAAACCGTAGGTCCCAGAGGGCCTGTCCTGCTGCAGGATTTTATCCTTCAGGAAAATCTCGCGCACTTTGTTAGGGAAAGAATCCCTGAAAGAATTGTACATGCCAAAGGAAGCGGTGCCTATGGAACATTTACAGTTACTCATGACATCAGCCAGTATACCAAAGCGAAATTATTTTCAAAAGTAGGAAACTCATGCAGGATGTTTGCCCGTTTCTCTACCGTGGGTGGAGAAAAAGGAAGCGCAGACACCGCAAGAGACCCGAGAGGTTTTGCTTTAAAATTTTATACCGAAGACGGAAACTGGGATCTGGTAGGAAACAATACACCGGTATTCTTTATTAAGGATGCTAAAAAATTCCCGGACTTTATCCACACCCAGAAAAGAGTACCAAAGACCAATTTAAAAAGTGCCACGATGATGTGGGATTTCTGGAGCCACAATCCTGAGTCTCTTCACCAGGTTCTTATTTTAATGTCCGACAGAGGAACACCTCACGGCTACAGACATATGCATGGATTCGGATCTCATACTTTCGCGATGATCAATGATAAGAATGAAAGGGTATGGGTAAAATTCCATTTTAAAACAAAACAGGGAATTAAAAACTTTACGGATGCCGAGGCAGTAAAAATGGCGGGAGAAAATCCGGACTTTGCACAGGAAGATCTTTGCAACGCCATCGAAAACGGAGATTTCCCGAAATGGACCTTGTTTATCCAGGTGATGACGGAAGAGCAGGCAAAAGATTTCAGATGGAATCCTTTTGACGTAACGAAAGTTTGGTTCCACGATGACTACCCGATGATCGAAGTGGGAGAAATGGAGCTGAATGAAGTACCTGTTAATTATTTTGCACACGTAGAGCAGTCTGCTTTTTCACCAAGCAGCCTGATTAACGGAATCAGTTTTTCTCCGGATAAAATGCTTCAGGGAAGATTATTCTCTTATCCTGATGCCCACAGATACAGAGTGGGAGTCAATGCTCATCTTCTGGAAGTGAACCGATGCCCTTTTGCGGTCAACAACTACCAGAGAGATGGTTTCATGGCAGATTCAAGTGAATATCAGGACAAGCCTAATTATTTCCCGAACAGTTTTGATAATGTAAAACCGGATCCTTCGTATAAAAATTACGAGTATGAACTGGACAGTGCCCATGTTGCCAGCTACAATAGAAACGAAAACGACGACGACCACTATACCCAACCCGGATTACTGTACACAAAATCTATGACCGCTGAAGACAGAGAACACCTAATCAGCAACATCGTGGGAAGTATGAAAGGAATCACGGGACCTAAAAAAGACGAGATCATCAACCGTCAGTTATGTCACTTTTTCAGGACTAATATTGAACTTGGCATGAAAGTGGCATCTCAGCTTCATGTCAATATAGATGCGAATATGATGAATCATTCGAAATAGTATTTTGAAAGATAAATCAATTAAAAGGAAAAAAAACCAATATTTTTTCCTTTTTTTTGTAAAAAATTTATAATTTGCAGAAAATAATATTTTAAAGTGGAAAAATGAGTTACGAAAATATATTATTAGAAAAAGAAGACAGGATTGCTGTCATTACGATCAACAGACCTCAGAGCTTAAATGCTCTTAATGCGAAGACTATTCAGGAAATTGGCTCAGCTATAGATGAACTGAACGCTGACACCACCTGTAGAGCAATTGTTCTAACAGGAAGCGGAGAAAAATCATTTGTAGCCGGAGCAGATATAAAAGAATTCAGTGATTTTGGACAGGAAAAAGCCGAAGAACTGGCCAGAAACGGGCAAAACAGCCTGTTCAACAAAATTGAAAATACATCTAAACCCGTGATTGCGGCCGTAAACGGTTTTGCATTAGGAGGTGGTTTAGAGCTTGCTATGGCGTGCCACATCAGATATGCATCAGAGAATGCAAGACTGGGGCTTCCGGAAGTAACTTTGGGATTGATTCCGGGTTATGGAGGAACACAGAGACTTCCTAAATTAGTAGGAAAAGGCATCGCCAACGAACTGATCTTCTCTGCCAAAATGATTCCCGCTCAAAGAGCAAAGGAAATCGGACTGGTGAATGAAGTATACCCAATTGAAGAATTATTAACCAAAACAAAAGAATTAGCAAGTATTATAGCCAGCAACTCACCAATGGCTATATCAAAGGCCATCCAAGCCGTTAACTTGTCTGATACGGATAAAGGTTTTGAATCTGAAATCAAGTATTTCGGAGAACTTTTTGATCTTGCAGACAAGAAAGAAGGAGTTACCGCTTTCCTAGAGAAAAGGAAGCCTAACTTCTAAGATTTTTAATCCAAATTATTTCGAAAAAAACTAATGCTGCGGTATGAATAAGTTTGATAAAGCTTATCTAAAAATGGCCCAGGAGTGGGCAAAACTATCCTACTGTAAGAGAAAACAGGTAGGAGCACTTATCGTAAAAGATAGGATGATTATTTCAGATGGTTACAACGGAACGCCTTCGGGGTTTGAAAACTGCTGTGAAGATGGAGAGGGGAAAACACACTGGTATGTACTTCATGCGGAAGCCAATGCGATATTAAAGCTGGCCGCTTCCACTCAGTCTGCAAAAGGTGCCACGTTATATTTAACGCTGTCGCCCTGCAAAGAATGCAGCAAACTGATTCTGCAGGCAGGAATTACAAGACTTGTGTATATCAATGAGTATTCAGACGACCACGGGATTTCGTTCCTGAGAAACCATAATATTGAAATAGAACAAATATCGGACTGTGAACTAAAAAAATAAGCACAAATGACTTGGGATGAAAAGATCAAAGATTTTGAAATATTTCTTCGCTTCGAAAGAAATTTTTCAGAAAACACGCTCGATGCCTATATTCGAGACATCAAAAAATTAAAAGATTATGCCATAGTGGATCTGGAAAACGTCGGTCCGGATGCTATAGGCTATGAAAACTTACAGGAATATATCTTCAATCTTTCCAAACAGAAGTTCAGCGAAAGATCTCAGGCAAGATGGATTTCTTCTATCAAAGCTTTCTTCAAGTTTCTTCTTGAGGATGAGTTCAGAGAAGACAATCCTGCGTCACTGCTTGAAGGCCCGAAACTGGGATTATATCTTCCTGACACCTTGAGCCTGCCGGATATCAATAAGATCATCGCAGCCATCGAGGCCAATTCTGATCTCGGAAAGAGAAATCATTGTATCATTGAAGTTCTGTACGGATGCGGATTACGTGTCTCGGAACTTATTGACCTTAAAATTTCGAACATCAATTTCAAAGAACAGTATATCAAAGTAAACGGAAAAGGCAATAAAACGCGTTTCGTTCCTTTGGCAGATTATACTGCTGAACTTTTGGAAACCTACATCAACGAGGTCCGTTCTACCAATAAGATCAATAAAAAGTATGAGGATACGCTGTTTCTTAACAGCCGTGGAACATCTATGTCCAGGGTGATCGTATTTCTGATCATCAAGGAACTTACAGACAAAGCAGGAGTAAGCAAAAAAATATCTCCACACACGTTCAGACATTCTTTTGCAACACACCTTTTACAGAATGGTGCAGACCTTCGTTATATCCAGGAAATGCTGGGACATTCCAGTATTACCACTACGGAGATTTATACCCATCTGAAGACAGAAGAACTTCGGGATGTGATCCTGAACTATCACCCGAGAAATATTAATATTGCTCAGTGATACGAAGTTCCATCTGAATTTTGAAAAAACGATTTTAAACAGATGAAAGTATTGAAATATTGCCCAAGCTGTGGCAAAGAAACGCTTCACTGGGACGGTGAAAAGAAATGGAGCTGTCCTGAATGCGGGTTTACCCTTTACAATAACGTAGCCGGCGCAGTAGCCGTTGTTATCCGGTGTGGTGATGAAATCTATCTTACCAGAAGAAACAGGGATCCTAAAAAGGGAAAACTGGATTTGGCGGGAGGTTTTGTAGATCCGAAGGAAAGTGCTGAGGAAACCTGTAAAAGAGAGCTTTTCGAAGAACTTCAGCTTGATGTGGATATTTCAAATTTAAAGTATCTGACCAGCCTTCCGAATGTGTATCAGTATAAGGAAATTGATTACAATACGATCGATCTCTTCTACGAGTATACGGTTCAGGAAAAGTTTGAGGTCAGTCTTGAGCTTTCTGAAATATCAGAAGCTGTCTGGATTCCTTTGAGTACATTGGATCTTAACGACATTGCTTTTGATTCTCAGAAGAAGTTTTTTGAGGAATATGTGAATAAAAACTTATAATATCTCCCACAGATCTCACAAAAAACACAGCTGTTTTCAATAATACTGTGTTACGGTGATATCTGTGGGATTTTCTTTGGATAAGAGTTTTGAGTTATAAATTATGAGTGATGAGTTTGAGAAGTACGGAATTTTGGTGGTTAAAACTATATGGGTATAACATATATAAACCACGAAATCATCATCCCAAAACATACTGAGCTGATAAAATTCCCTTGAAAAGTCTTCAATCTCACATCTGATGTCTGATGTCTGATGTCTAAAAAAAATATCTTAACCTGAACTCAGTTTTTTAATAAGATTTAGATTTCAGCATCTCTTCGAAGTACTGAACCATCAGTGTTCTTTCGGCTTCGGAAAGGTTGGCTTCTTTGTGATACACAATATAGCCCGGCATAGGCATTGTTTTATTTTGAACCGTCTGAATAGCTTTGCTCAGCATATTCTCCTTTAATTCCTTGTTATAAGTTCCCCAAATGGAAAAATTCAGGTGCTCTCTGCCTTCATTCACGTGGCTTTTTACAGACCATGAAATAGGGGCGAGGTAAGCATATTTAGGATATACTGTTTCATTGGAATGACAGTCGTAGCAGGCTCCTTTTATCAGATCCCTGATCTTCTCCGGAGTTTTCTTTGCTTCCACAAAATTAGCTGCTTTATCAACAGGCTTATTCACCCTGTCAATAGGGATAAACTGGATCAGCGCAAATGCGACCAATGTCCAGAACAATACTTTTTTTACCGTTTTCATATTTCTATTTTACCGGTGTCAGTACTGCGTTTCCGGAATCTGACTTCAGTTCTTTTTTTACTTCCTTCTGTACGGTTTCTTTCGGGGTTTCTTCCGTTGGAGTTTCTGCAGGTTTAGGAGCAACCGTTCCTTTAGGGTTATCCAGTGTTCTGGTGTCTTTCAGATCCCAGTCTTCTTTGGTTTCCCAAAGTGGCCTCACAATGGCTTTTTTGTAGAATACGTAAGAATCTTCTGCAGGGGTTTCCGTTTCGAAATCGGCTACGTCCCAGAATTTATTTCCGTTGTTGTCTACCAGTATCCTGACGATGTATTCATTAGGTTTCAGGATGTCAAATTTCACTTTGTCCCCTTTGGTATATCTTGAATAAACCACTTTGTCCGAAGCATCCAGAAGCTGGATCCAATAACTGGCTTCCGGAGCATTCTGAATAGAAAACGCCAGACTTCCGAACTGTTCTACTTTTTCTGCTTCGAAATCAAAACGTTTTGACTGTACATTTTTAGCATAATACGATGAAACGGTTTCTTTCGGAACAGTAAGCTGATATTTTTTACCCGGTACAAAATCTGAATGAATCATGATCTGGTACGGATCTGTTTCTGAAATTTTCGCTGTAAATTCCTGAGTGGTTAAACTGTCGCTCTTCAGCACCCATTTTTCAGGGCTTATCTTATCAATGATATAATTGGATCTAATCTTAAAATCAGAATTCGGGGCCAATGCAGGTCCTCCGTTATCATTTTCAAGATCCATGGCATTTTTCTTATTGTATTTGTAGAAAACGGATACGGTATCCTGTTTAGTACCCGTATCATAACTGAATTTAAGATTCTCTGTTACAGTCTGTCCTACATCACTTTTTACCGGATCAAACCAAATCCTTACGGTATCTGATTTCGGACGGTGAGTGAATTTTATATCCTTGAGTTTATCGCTTACAGAAGCTACTTTTACACTTTCCGGATTTCCTTCAAATGTCATGATAACTCCACCTGGATTTTCTTTCATCTCAGCATATTTCAGAGGCTTTTTGGAAGGATATACTTTTAATTTTACTCCTGAAATAGACTTTTCAACATCTACAGGATCTTTTTGGAAACCAATCTTTTCTTTTCCCGGATCATATACAGAATTGCCGTTTTCATCTTCAAAAGCGATGATCTTGTATTTTCCCTTTGTCAGATAATTAAGTTCGAAATAGCCATCTTCATCTACCTTGGTGATGTAGTACGGTTTCTGCTTATAATTAATGGTATCTTTTACCTGATAAAGGCCTACAACAAGCTTATTTTCACCCTGTTTCTTTTTAATCGCCGTGGCATCAATAATATCTCCACTGATGTACAGGTCATCAAGTTTATCTCCCGTAGAGAAAGCAAAATTGAAATAGCGGAGAATATTGGCTTCGTTATTATCTGCAATTGAATTTCCGAAGTTGAAATTATAGGTGGTATTTGCCTGAAGCGTGTCTTCCCACTGGATCATCACATACCTATTGGCGATATTGGAAGGAAGGATCCGCTTTATACTTTTGATAGGCGGAGAAATGATCAGGTTTTTATTAATATCCTTTAAAGTAATATATTCGTCAAAATCCAGCCTGAGCTCATGGATGTCTCTTTTCACATTGACTCTTGTGGTGTCAATATTTGAACTTAAAAACTTTGGCGCCAGGGTATCTTTCGGACCACCAACGGGAGCCCCTACTCTTGCACATGAGTGTACAAGAAAACAGATAACGAATAATAGAAGAAGTCTTTTCATATATGTTTAACAAAATTAAACATTATTCTCCAAAAACTTCATGTCCGGCATTCAAAGTATCTTTATTGTCGTTCATTACACTGTGGAGTTTATCTTTCTGAACAGGAAAATCTTCAAATAATCCTGATAAAGCAAGGGCTGTGTACACCTGATTCGAATATTTATTTCCAATCGCTACGATCGTCACTTTTGATTTCAGAAGGTGTGCAAATACGGAATTGGTCCCGTGCCACCAACCATTGTGGTAGGTAAGCTTCTCTCCGTTGTCAAAAATTTTCATCCTGAAACCCAGCCCATAATTATTCATTCCTGATTTTTCATTGCTGTATGGCGTGAAAACCATCTGCATCAAATCAGATTTTAAGAAATCTTTTGAATACATGGCTTTTGAGAAATTGTAAAGATCTCTTGGCGTAGTGTAGACATTTTTATCTCCATAAATAAGATCAAGTCTGTCCAGAGGATATAATCTGTTTCCACCGTAATAAAATGATTGTGCCGCCGTAGGAATATCTTTTTCCTGGAAAATATAAGTGTGCTCCATTTTCAGAGGCTGAAATATCATTTCTTTCATCGCCTGTGGAAAAGGAGTTTTTGTGATCTTTTCGATCAGGAGAGCCAACATCGCAAAATTGGTATTACAGTACATAAAACCTGTATCTGTATCTCTTGCAAGATCCGGCTTATACTTGATGATCATGTCCAGAACATCCTGGTTGGTAATGAAAGGCTTTGATAATTCTGCCGGAGCCGGCTGTATTTTGGGAATAAAATATTCGTATTTCGGAAGACCGCTTCTCTGATCCAGTAAGGTTTGCACCGTAACGTTCGGATAAGGGAATCCCGGGAAATATTGGGTAAGGTGATCTGTCAGTTTAATTTTTCCGGCTTCTACCAGCTTCAACATCGCCATGGCTGTCAAAGTTTTTGAAACGGAAGCCACATGAAGCGGCGTGTTTTTATCAATCGGCATCTGGTTTCCTTCTCTTCCGAAACCTCTGTAGTTTTCATATAGAATTTCGTCTCCTTTTGCTACCAGAATCCCTCCACTCAGGTTTCCTCCTTCCCAGATTTTTTTGTAATACTGATCAATATATCCCGTGAGTATTCCTTTGTCACCAAGCTGGCTGTCAGCTTTGGTAAAAACACTGTTCAGATCTACGTTTCCATAGTTCGGAAGGTTGGTTGTATTTTCTGCTGAAGCCTTTTTGGAATCAGCATCTTTTTTACAGGAAATAAGGGATAAAAAAACAGTTACAATAAGTACTAAATTACGCGTCGTCATGAGTATCAAAAAATGAGCAGCAATTTAATAAAACTCAAAATAAATCCTCAATCCGGAGCGTACATTATGAATTATTTAACATTATCAAATGCGCTTTTGAAAAATATAAAATCAAATGACACAAATCTTCTCAATGTGGAAACTTTCTTATAATTTAGATTAAGCACTTATTTTTTAAAGTGTAAAAAATCAATAAGATTTCTTTTATAAATATATATTTTAGATAAATCAACGCTAAAAAGGATAATTTATACGGAATTCAGGCGATTATTTGCAATTTTAATTTTTGTTTTTATGTCTTATTTATGGGAAATATGTATTTTTGCGCTCAATAAAAATTAATAAAAATGTTAAAAAAAATTTACTTTTTCTCTTTCTTCTTTTTGGCCATTAGTGCTCTAGGGGCACAGACGCCACTGATATTAAAATTTTTGGTGACCGATGCTAACAGCCTAAAAATAAAATTAAATACCCAAGGCGTTTACAGCTACTCATATGTAAAGACCAACAATTCTACTGTTACAGGTAATGGAAATGGAAATACGGGTTTAACAGAAATAAACGTTCCTTCAATAGGAACATATGCTATTTCAATTACGCCTACCGGCACTTTTAGACTTGGTTCCGGGACTGATGCAGATAAAGTGGTCGAACTAACACAATGGGGGCAAATAACCTGGAATACTAATTTATCAGGAATGTTTTCCGGATATGCGAATATTCAAATTACAGCAACTGATATTCCCGATTTTTCACAAGTTACCAATCTAAGCTCGTTTTTTTCAGGTTGTACCAACTTATCCATTGTAAACAATATTAACAACTGGAATGTGGGCAACGTGACCAATATGAGTAATTTATTCTTTAATGCCAAGGCTTTTAATAAGCCAATCGGTAGTTGGAATACATCTAAAGTTACAGATATGAGCCAGATGTTCTTTTATGCTGATGCATTCAATCAGGATATTGGTAATTGGAATGTTTCAAATGTGACTAACATGAGTTCAATGTTTAATCGTGCAAAGGCATTCAACCAGAATATTAATACCTGGAACGTGTCAAATGTTCAGAATATGTCACTGATGTTCGAAGCATCTCAGGCGTTTAACCAACCATTAAACAACTGGAATACTTCAAATGTTACCAATATGGCTCAAATGTTTTCTTATCCAAGTTTCAACCAAGACATTTCCTCTTGGGATGTATCGAATGTTACCGACATGTCTCGCATGTTTTGGTCTAACAATAATTTTAATAAGAATTTAGGCAACTGGACACTTTCGCCAATAGTGAATATGACAGAAATTTTTGGCTATAGTGGTTTAGATTGTGGAAATTATGGGGCAACATTAAAAGGCTGGGCTGAAAATCCTAATTCTCCACTTGGACGACTCGTAGGAGCAGTTGGAAGAACTTATGGAAACGGGGGCCAACTATATCGTAACCATTTAATTAACAACAAGGGCTGGACATTTGTTGGAGACAGTTTTTCTCCAAACTGCTCGGAGCCTTCGTTACTTGTTGAAGAAATAAAATCAGGCAAGACAAAATTACTGCTGTACCCAAATCCTGCCTCAGAAATGATCTTTATAAAATCAGAATACATCACTAAATCGGTACAGGTTTTAGATGCTTCAGGAAAAGTATTACTGAACAAAGTAGGTGAAACAAATCAATTAAACCTGCAACAAATTCCTACCGGCACCTATTTTATTAAAATTGCAACAGCCGATGGATCTGAGAGTACACACAAACTCATAAAAAAATAAACAATACGTAAAAATTGCCTTTTGCTATGTAAATATACCAGCTTCCGGCAATAAATGGAAAAGCACAGATCTTACGATCTGTGCTTTTTTATTATTTGAAAGTAAAAATATTATTTAGTGAAAATCATTTGGAAAGGTTACGTCAAAAATAGATCAGTACCTTCAGCAAGGATGATTACCTACCCTGCAAAGCTCTCTACAATTTTATCTACAATCACCTGAGCAAGTTTTTCTTTACTCTGATGCGTCCAGCCGGCAATGTGTGGGGTTACAATTGTTTTTTCAGATTCCAGAAGATACTTGAGATCTTCATTTTCTGTTTCAAGGTTTTCAAAAGATGCTTTTTCATACTCAAGAACATCCAGACACGCGCCTTTTACTTTCCCAGACTTCAAAGCATCAACTAGATATTTAGTTTCTACATTTTTTCCTCTTGCGGTATTGACAAAATAGAAGTCTTTTTTCATTCCTGAAATAAACTTTTCATCAACAAGATAGTGGGTTTCAGAAGTAAGCGGAATATGCAGGCTTACAATATCTGCAGACTGCTGTAGTTCTTCCAGACTGACCTGTGAAGCATACTCATCAGCAAGTCCGGGAAGAATATCATGAAAAACAACTTTACATCCGAATCCGGAGAATCTCTTTGCCGTAGCTTTTCCCATATTTCCGTATCCGATAAGGCCTACTGTCTTTCCAAGAAGCTCGTCGCCTCTGTTCTCTTCCCGTTTCCAGATTCCGTTTTTCACTTCATTGGAAGCGATGAAAAGGCGGTTCATCAGAATCAGCAACATTGCTACAACGTGTTCCGCGACAGAATCTCTGTTGCCTTCGGGAGAATTGATCAACTGTATTCCCAATTGCTCTGCAACAGGAATATCAATATTTTCCATTCCCGCTCCCACTCTGGCGATGAATTTCAGATTTTTTCCTTTTTCAAGAAAGTTTTTATCCAAAGGAATTCTGCTCCTGATGATGATTCCGTCATAATTTTCAATTTTATGGCAAACCTCATCGTAGGAAGACGTAAAATCCTCTTCCAGCACAAAGTTTTTAGCCAGAAGCTGCTCTGTGATGAGAGGATGGTTTTTATCTAAAAGGAGAATTTTCATTTTTTTAAGCACGAATGATTTAAACACTAATGACACTAATTATTTTCACAAATGACACCAATGTGAATTTTATAGTGTCCCATTGATTACTCTTTTTACCCCGTTTTTAAACTGGAGGGTATTAAAATTGATCAGCATTCCAAGCTTGCAGTTGCTTAAGCGAAGATAGGTCAGAATTTGAGCAAGATGTATGTCATTCAATGACTCCACAGCTTTAATCTCCAGAACAAATTTACTTTCAATCAGAAAATCCAGCCTGTAACCCACATCCAATTTCACTTCATCATAAACCAAGGGCATTGGTTTTTGTTTTTCAACCAGGAGATCATGCTTACCCAGCTCATAGAACATACATTCTTCATAGGCACTCTCCAAAAGTCCGGGACCTAAAGTTTTATGAACAATATATCCTACTTCATACACCATTCTTGATATATCATTCTCTGAAATACCTGATGTTATCATTTTTTTCATTTATTCCGCACAAATCATTTGTGAAAATTTGTGCAGCCATTTGTGTTATTTGTATTTAAGTCTTACAAAGGCAGGTTTTATTTTTTATCCTTCTTTGAATCCTTTGTTTCTTCCGGCTCCTGAAACAGTTTTTTAAGCTCTACAGAGTCAAGAGGCTTCATTCTTCCAGAAAGGATAAGGGAAAGTTCTTTTCTTCTGATCGCCGCAGCATGTCTCAGCTTTTCTTCTTCAGTCTCAGGGATCATATCCGGGATCGGAATAGGACGGTTGAATTCATCCACGGCAACGAAAGTATAGATTCCTTCATTGGTGTGAATTTTTTTCTGATTGATCGGGTCATCCAACCATACATCTACATACACCTCCATTGAAGTAGAGAAAGCTCTGGATACTTTAGATTCCAGAACCACTACGCCACCTTCAGGGATAGGATGATTGAAAGAAACGTGATTTACAGATGCTGTTACCACTCTTCTTTCACAGTGTCTGGCTGCAGAAATGGAAGCACAACGGTCCATTTTTGCCAGAAGTTCACCTCCGAAAAGGTTTCTTAAAGAGTTGGTTTCGTTCGGAAGAACAATATTAGTCATGATGGTCAGGGATTCTGACGCTTTTTTTACTTTTGCCATTGAGTCTTAGTGTTGTTTTGAACGGCCGGAGCAGGTTTTACCCCATTCACGGCAGGTTTTGATAATGAATCTTTTTTCAGGGAATCCGAAACTGCTGTTTTGGGAGCAACTATTGCTTTTACAGTATCTTTTGCAATTCTGTGCGTAGAAGTCTGTACAGAAACTTTATCAAAAGATTTTTTTCCGAAAAGAAGTTCCTGTTGGGTAAATGCCAGATACAGAATTCCAAGAACAGGAATTACAAGAAGGAAAATCCAGAGGATCGTCTTTTTGAATCGATAATCTTTTTCCCTGTTGACTGTGGTGTTTATTTTTTCACCGTTATTGATATCTGAAATCCTGATTTCTTCGAGTCCGTAAAAGTCCGGATGTCCCGATTCTATTCTTTTCCCTTTGAAATGGGTATGATCTTCTTCAATATTAATGAATCCAAGGTTTTGAATGTCCAGAACCTGATCTGCCTGAAGTTTTTTCTTCCAAAAATCGGTCTGAATCTTCAAATCGCTTTTGGATGCTTCCAGAGACATCTGTTTCTGGGCCGCAATGAAAGCAGCCAGCTCATCAGACTGTATCTCATAATCCACCGCAAAAACAATCTCGCTGGCGGGCGGAAGGATGCTTCCGTTCTCAGAATTAATAATTGCCTTGGAGTTTTTAAGCGAAAACACACCGAAGCCCGGAACCGTCACAGTTCCAAATTGTTTCAGATATTCTAAAATGTAAGCTGAAATATTCATTTGGCAGCAAATTTATAATTTTTTCGTGACTTTTTGAAGAGATTTAACGGATATAAAAAAAGACTGCCGAAACAGTCTTTTGATAAATATGTATAAAATTGAAAGTATTAAAACCTGTTTGGTAAATTATTCTACAGATTATTGAATTTTCCAGCTGATCCCAAACATAAAATTAGTACCTGCCTGTGAAAAATAATATGGATCGCCACTGTAAACGGCTCCGTTGTTCACATATTTTTTGTTGAAAAGATTATTCACCAATAATTTTAAAGCGATATCATTATGTGCGATGGTAAAATGATACTGGGCATTAAAATCGGTTAAGAAATAATCTTTCAGCTGCAGGTTTTTATCACCGGTATTATCCAGATACTGTTTTCCAACATATTGGTTCATTAAAGCAAACTGGAAATTCTTGTTTGGATTAAATTTCAGACCCAGATTGGCGATCACATTCGGGGAGAATGATATTTCGGTATCTCCCAAATTCTGAAGAACGCCTTTATTTTTAATATTAAAATCAAGATTTTTATTCTGACTAAGACTGACATTTCCCGTCACTTCCCATTGCTTGGAAAGTTTAGCCAATGCTCCGATCTCAATTCCTCTTCTGTAGCTTTTCCCTGAGTTTGTTCTGATAAATGCACCTACATTGTTCAATTGTCCGTTCAGTACCAGCTGATTCAGATAGTACATATAATATAGATTGGCTGTTACGGATACTATTCCAAACTGCTTCTCAATACCTGCTTCGAAATCGTGTAATTTTTCAGCTTTCACATTGTTGTCACTCATCAGGTCATCCCTGTTCGGTTCACGCTGTGCATGGGCATAGGAAAGGAATACTTTTCCGTTTCCGATTTTATAATTCACGCCCGCTTTTGGATTAAAGAAAAGCCAGTTTTTATCAAGGTTTCCTCCTTCTCCATCTCCTGCTGTCAGGATCTTTGTATCGTAATCAATATTTCTGAGCTGAAGATCTCCAAAGAATTCAAAATGTTCTCCCGTTCTCCACAACGCTTTTGCAAAACCTGCCAATTCAGTTTTCACAGAACGGTTTCTGTAGTATTCATATTCATTGATCTGCGGAAAATAAACACCGGTCACATTTCCAAAGTGCCTTCCGTAATACTGGTTAGCCACCACACCGAAATTAAGATCTACATTCTCCAGCTTTCCATACAATGTGGAAACGGCACCGTAAAAATCATTATTCAGCCATTTTTTTCTGATAAAATCGGTTATTTCTACCGGAGCACCATTCACTACAGGTACCGGGAGATTATAATTGGAATAATGGGTAGCCTCTACATCCGTTTCATCTACTCTTTTGTAGTTTTCGTAATATCCTCTTCCTTTTGTATAGTGAAGGGTTGTTTCTAAACTCCAGTTATCATTGAATTTCTGCTCCCACAAAAGCTGATAATGATTCTGTCTGTAATTGTCCGTTTCATTATCATAAAACTTCTCTTCTCCGGTAACCAGGTCTGTATATTGTCCTGAATAATTGAACTTCGGATTCGTTTCCCAGGTCGGTCTGTCGATCCCGTTCCAGGCCTGATAGGTTTTTTCTTTTCCTCCGAAAGCCATCAGACGAATCCTTGTTTTTCCCTCTTCAAATAATGCCGTGAAGTTGTAAGAATCCAGATTCGAAGAAGCTCTGTCAATATATCCGTCGGAATGAATTTTCGTATATCTACCCATCACAGAAAGTCTGTTTTTCCAGAATTTCCCGGAACCGGCTTCCGCTGAATATTTATAGGTATTGAATGAGCCATAACTGTCATCCGTCTTGAAATACATCTTTTCGTCCGGTTCTTTGGAGATCACATTGATGCTCGCTCCAAACGCAGAAACACCATTATTGGAAGTTCCCACCCCTCTCTGAATCACGATTTGTGAAGCGGAACTCGTAAGATCCGGAACATTGACAAAGAAAGTTCCCTGACTTTCAGAATCGTTGTACGGAACTCCGTTCATCATCACATTGATTCCTCTTCCGGCTACCCCACGGATTCTGAATCCTGTATAACCCACCCCGTTTCCGGCGTCAGAAGTAGAGATAATGGAAGTTTGATTTTTCAGGAGGATCGGGAGATCCTGGCCCAGATTTCTGCTGTCTACATCTTTCTGTACGTTGATGATTTCCTTAGCAACGGGCAGCCTTTTTGTAAAGCTGACCGCTTCAATTTCCCTGATCTTCAGAGAATCCTTATTTTGAGCCTGGATAAAGGCTGCAGAGCCTATGGTAAGCCCTAAAAAAAATAATCCCTTCATTCTATAAATCTTTAAAATTTAATGAATAAAAGGGGCGGATTAAATAATGTAGCAATTTACTAATTTAACAGTCTAGCAATGAGATTGGTATATTGTTATACTGTTCCATTGGTACATTTTCAAATTTCCCTAAACAGCATTATCCGTTCCAGGTTCATTGGGTATAATCTCAGCCTGTTAAAGCACCCCTTTATTTCAGCCGCGAAATTACAAAAAAAATACGGGTTTTTGAGGTACGCGTTTCAGGGTTTTGAGATACGAGGGCGGGATTTGAGTGATAGAGGTTAATCCGGTTATATAGATCTGTTCAATTTGTTTGATCTGCGTGAAATTTTAAAGACTAAAGATTCATTCTCTACACATTTCAAACAGCCAAAAGCCATCCGCCAAAAGCTTACTGCTTATAGCCTACTGCCTACCGCATTAATACGTCTTATTCCTCACATCAATATAATAATAGTTCGCGCCGTCTTTTGTCACTTCAAACATTCTCCCCAGTTTCCAGCTGAAGTTTCTTTTGATATTGGAATATTCGAAAGGAATGATCACTTTATTATTCACATCAATCACTCCGAATCTGTCGTTATGAGAAGCTACAATCATTGGATCTGACGTGTCATCGCCTTCCATGATGTATAAATACTGGTATTGAGGATAGATCTGGTATTGTCTGTAATCTGCCGCATTCACGAATTTGGCTTTTTCAATGATTCCGTAAAAACCATTCAGAACATAGGCCTGATAAAGCTGTTGTTTATAGTCTCCGAACTTACATTTTCCGAGATCCGCATCTTTGAACTGATACACTCTTTTTCCTGTTTTGTCTACACGGTAAGAGATCATATCTTTTTCAACCGTAGCATAGTCATCAGTTCCGAACTTCCTTGCCTTCAGGTTGGGAGAATTCAGCAAATTACAGTCTTCATAGAAAAAGACCGCAATATGATATTCAGGCTTGATGATGAATTTTCCGTTTTGATTCACGTATCCGAATTTCCCATTCTCCTTTTTCGGGATCAGAACAGGAAGATCCTGATGGATGGTTACGAGATCCGGGTTCGGTTTAGGAACAGAAGTCGCCTTTTTTACTGCAGTTTTCGTTACATTTTTAACCGGTAGTTTTTTCACGGATTTCGTCTGAGAAAAAACGAAAATCGAAATAAATACGCATAAAAAATTCAGGATATTTTTCATATTCACCATTTGCGTGCAAAACTACGGCCAAAAATAGAAATTATCAAAATCATATTTATAAAGAATCTAAATAATTTAGCGTATAAAAAATATTAAAAATCCGTAAATTTGGGAACACTTTTTAAGTGTTTGATAATCTAAAAACGTTTTGGAGATATAATTTCTGGCAGTCATGCTGTCAAAAAGGTGTATAAATCTTACCCAAAGAGAGTTTTTTCAACAGGACAAACCGCAGGTAAACTACGTACACTTCTATTAGAGATCATCTATACTTCACTTCGAAACTGAACATTATCTCGCATTTTTTAAGGAGGTAGATGATGTTGTTTATTACTATAGTCGTTTTGCTGCGGCAACTTTAAATGTTTTATTGTAATTTATAACCCTGTTAAGAATAACAGAATTGATTCTACTTTTAAAATTTTAAAAGACTTCTATTATTATGAATATGTATCAGGATTACATCCAAGAGATTGAGGAAAGAAAAAACCAGGGGCTAAATCCAAAGCCAATTGACGGTGCCGGATTATTAAGCGAAATCATTGCACAGATTAAAGACTCAGGTAACGAATACCGATCGGATTCTCTTCAATTTTTCATTTACAACACCTTACCCGGAACGACCAGTGCAGCAGGTGTGAAAGCTCAGTTTTTAAAAGAAATCATTCTCGGTGAATCCGTAGTAGAAGAAATAACCCCGGCGTATGCTTTTGAGTTATTATCTCATATGAAAGGAGGTCCTTCCATTGAGGTATTGCTGGATCTGGCTTTAGGGAATGATATTTCTATTGCTAAACAGGCGGCCAACGTTCTTAAGACACAGGTTTTCCTTTATGATGCGGATACAAACCGTCTGAAGGAAGCATTTAATAGCGGTAATGAAATCGCACAGGAAATCGTTGACAGTTATGCAAAAGCTGAGTTCTTTACTCAACTTCCGGAAATTGCTGAAGAAATTAAAGTGGTAACATTTATCGCCGGTGAAGGTGATATCTCAACCGATTTACTTTCTCCTGGTAACCAGGCTCACTCAAGATCAGACCGTGAACTTCACGGGAAATGCATGATCACTCCTCAGGCACAGGAAGAAATCAAAGCTTTACAGGCACAACATCCTGACAAAAGTGTGATGCTTATTGCTGAAAAAGGTACGATGGGTGTAGGTTCATCCAGAATGTCAGGAGTAAACAACGTGGCTTTATGGACTGGGAAACAGGCTAGCCCGTACATTCCTTTCGTAAATATTGCTCCAATTGTTGGAGGAACAAATGGTATTTCTCCGATTTTCCTTACTACAGTAGACGTTACCGGTGGTATTGGTCTTGACCTTAAAAACTGGGTAAAAAAACTGGACGAGAACGGACAGCCAATCCGTAACGAAGCAGGAGAGCCGATTCTTGAAGAAGCATATTCTGTGGCTACAGGAACTGTTCTTACCATCAACACTAAAACAAAAAAACTTTATAACGGCGACCAGGAGCTGATTGACATTGCTAAGGCATTCACGCCTCAGAAAATGGAATTCATCAAAGCCGGTGGATCATACGCTATTGTATTCGGTAAAAAGCTTCAGACATTTGCTGCCAAACTTTTAGGAATAGATACTCCTCTTGTTTTTGCTCCGTCTAAAGAGATTTCTCACGAAGGACAAGGTCTTACCGCAGTAGAAAAAATCTTCAACAGAAATGCTGTAGGTTCTACGCCAGGAAAAGTATTGCACGCAGGTTCTGACGTTCGTGTAGAAGTTAATATCGTTGGATCTCAGGATACAACAGGTCTAATGACTTCTCAGGAGCTGGAATCAATGGCAGCTACAGTGATTTCTCCGATTGTTGACGGTGCTTACCAATCCGGATGTCACACCGCTTCAGTATGGGATAAAAAAGCTCAGGCTAATATTCCAAAATTAATGAAATTTATGAACGATTTCGGTTTGATCACAGCCCGTGACCCGAAAGGTGAATACCACGCCATGACAGACGTAATTCACAAAGTTCTTAACGATATTACGATAGACGAGTGGGCGATCATCATTGGTGGTGACTCTCACACAAGAATGTCTAAAGGAGTTGCTTTCGGAGCAGACTCAGGAACAGTGGCTCTTGCACTGGCTACAGGTGAAGCATCTATGCCAATCCCTGAATCCGTGAAAGTAACATTCAAAGGAGACATGAAAGAACACATGGATTTCCGTGATGTGGTTCATGCGACTCAGGCTCAGATGCTTAAGCAGTTTGGAGGAGAAAACGTATTCCAGGGTAGAATCATTGAGGTTCACATCGGAACACTTCCAGCTGACCAGGCATTTACCTTTACAGACTGGACGGCAGAGATGAAGGCAAAAGCTTCAATCAACATTTCTGAAGACGAAACCCTGATTGAATCACTGGAGATTGCAAAAGGCAGAATCCAGATCATGATCGACAAGGGCATGGATAATCACAACCAGGTTCTTCAGGGATTAATCAATAAAGCAGATAAGAGAATTTCAGAGATCAGATCAGGTGAGAAACCTGCTTTAACTCCGGATTCAAATGCTAAATATTACGCTGAAGTTGTTGTGGACCTTGATATCATCGTGGAACCCATGATTGCTGACCCGGATGTAAACAATGATGATGTTTCCAAAAGATATACTCACGACACGATCAGAACCCTTTCTTACTACGGTGGAGAGAAAAAAGTAGATCTTGGTTTTGTAGGATCTTGTATGGTTCACAAAGGAGACTTGAAGATTGTTTCTCAAATGCTTAGAAACATCGAAAAGCAACAAGGTAAGGTAGAATTCAATGCGCCTCTTGTAGTAGCAGCTCCAACTTATAACATCATCGATGAGTTAAAAGCAGAAGGAGACTGGGAATTTTTAGAAAAATATTCAGGTTTCGAATTTGATGATAATGCTCCAAAAGGAGAAGCTCGTGTTGAATACAAAAACATGATGTATCTTGAGCGTCCCGGATGTAACCTTTGTATGGGTAACCAAGAGAAAGCGGCTAAAGGAGATACCGTACTGGCCACTTCTACCCGTCTTTTCCAGGGAAGAGTCGTTGAAGATTCTGAACGTAAAAAAGGAGAATCTTTATTAGCTTCAACTCCGGTTGTTGTTCTTTCAGCGATTATCGGAAGAATTCCTAATATCGACGAGTACAAGGCAGCGGTTGAGGGTATTGACCTTACTAAATTTGCTCCACCGATCAAGGAGTTGGTTCAGGTTGGCCATTAATACAATGTAACGAAGTCTCAGGACTTTTTTAAAATAATATCATTGAAAGATTTTAGTCCTGAGGGATTTAAAATCTTTCAATTTTTGTTTAGAACCTTTCCATTTAAGACCGATTAAGAATTATTTTACATAAAACTGAGCCATAAAATTCCATTTTTTCTTAACTTGATAGAAATAAAACATGCCCATTATTGATTAGAAATATCCTTTTTATAAGCCTAAGGAACAGAATTTGATGAATCGTAGTAACGAAAGATTTTTTTCCGTTTTAAGCATTCAATGAATGACGGGAAAGTATATTTAAAAAGAGAAAAATTAAATTAAGATATGACTTTTGATATTGATATGATCAAAAAAGTGTACGAGCGTTACCCGGAAAGAATTGCTTCGGCAAGACAAATCGTGGGAAAACCTCTTACCCTTTCAGAAAAAATCCTTTACACCCATCTTTGGGAAGGAAATGCCACATCAGCGCATGAAAGAGGAAACTCTTATGTAGATTTCGCACCAGACAGAGTAGCCATGCAGGATGCCACCGCACAGATGGCACTTTTACAGTTTATGCAGGCTGGAAAGGCTAAAGTAGCGGTACCTTCAACAGCTCACGCCGATCACCTGATCCAGGCAAGAGTAGGTGCAGAAGCAGATTTACAGGAAGGTATCAACAAAAACTCGGAGGTTTTCAACTTTCTGAGCTCTGTTTGTGATAAATATGGAATTGGTTTCTGGAAGCCGGGAGCTGGTATCATTCACCAGGTGGTACTTGAAAACTATGCATTCCCGGGAGGAATGATGATCGGTACCGACTCTCACACGGTAAATGCAGGAGGTTTAGGAATGGTAGCCATCGGTGTAGGGGGTGCTGATGCAGTAGATGTCATGGCCGGAATGGCATGGGAACTAAAAATGCCAAAACTTATCGGAATAAAATTAACCGGTAAAATGAGCGGATGGACGTCGGCCAAAGACGTTATCCTGAAAGTGGCAGGAATTCTTACCGTAAAAGGAGGAACAGGATGCATCGTAGAATATTTCGGAGAAGGAGCAGAATCTCTTTCAGCAACAGGTAAGGGAACCATCTGTAACATGGGTGCTGAGATCGGAGCGACCACTTCTACTTTCGGATACGATGATTCCATGAGAAGATATTTAGCTGCAACCGGAAGACAGGATGTAGTAGATGCCGCTGATAAAATTGCAGAACACTTAACGGGTGATGCTGAAGTATACGCCAACCCTGAGCAATATTTTGATCAGGTTATCGAGATCAACCTTTCTGAGCTTACGCCACACTTAAACGGGCCTTTCACTCCGGACTTAGCAACACCAGTCGCTGAATTCAAAGCTAAAGCTGAAGCAAACGGATGGCCAATAGAGGTAGAATGGGCATTGATCGGTTCATGTACCAACTCTTCGTATGAAGATTTGTCAAGAGCTGCTTCTATCGTAGAAGATGCGGTAGCCAAAGGAGTTAAGCCTAAAGCGATTCTGGGAATTAACCCAGGTTCTGAGCAGGTGAAATTCACAGCGGAAAGAGACGGTTTCTTAAATTCTTTCAGAAAATTTGAGAACACAAGAATCTTCACCAATGCTTGTGGACCTTGTATCGGACAGTGGGACAGAGAGGGTGCTGATAAAGGGGAGAAAAACTCTATTATCCACTCTTTCAACAGAAACTTTGCAAAAAGAGCTGACGGTAACCCGAATACCCACGCTTTTGTAGCTTCTCCGGAAATGGTAGCTGCAGTAGCGATTTCAGGAAGATTAGACTTTAACCCGATTACAGATACATTAACAGCCGAAAACGGCGAGCAGGTGAAACTGGATGAGCCTAAAGGTTCTGAATTACCACCAAGAGGATTCGCTGTAGATGATAACGGATATCAGGCACCTTCTGAAGACGGTTCTTCAGTTGTGGTGAACGTAAGCCCTACTTCGGACAGACTTCAGCTATTGGAAGAATTCCCGGCTTGGGACGGTAAAAACATCGAAGGAGCTAAGGTATTGATCAAAGCTTTCGGAAAATGTACAACCGACCACATTTCTATGGCGGGACCATGGTTGAAATACAGAGGTCACCTTGACAATATTTCAAACAATATGTTGATTGGAGCTGTTAATGCTTACAACATGGAAACCAACCACGTTAAAAGTGAAATAACGGGTGAATATGGTGAAGTTCCGGCTGTACAGAGAGCTTATAAAGCCGCTGGGATTCCTACCATCGTTGTCGGAGACCAGAACTACGGAGAAGGTTCTTCAAGAGAGCATGCAGCTATGGAGCCGAGACACCTTGGTGTAAAAGCGGTATTGGTAAAATCATTCGCGAGAATCCATGAAACGAACCTTAAAAAACAGGGGATGTTGGGAATCACTTTCGCTAATGAAGCTGATTATGACAAAATCCAGGAAGATGACACGGTTAACTTCTTAGATCTTGATCAGTTTGCTCCGGGAAAACAGCTGACTTTAGAATTCGTTCATGCTGACGGAACTAAAGACATTATCATGGCCAACCATACGTATAATGATCAGCAGATTGATTGGTTTAAGGCAGGTTCTGCACTTAACCTGATTAAGAGACAGGAAAATTAATTGTTAGATTTAATTAATCATAGAAAAGCGGCTTCCAAGGAAGCCGCTTTTCATTTTATCTTACTCAGAAGATGGCTCCGATAGCTTTCTCCGATCGGAATTTCCTGTTCTGAGACTAAAACAATTTTCCTGATCCCAATATTCTTGGTTTGATCCAGATTCACGATGAATGATTTATGAACGCGGACAAATCTTTCAGAAAGCTGGGTTTCCAGAGATTTAAGCGTATCCAGAACAATATATTCCTCATTTGAGGTTTTGATGTTCACATAATCCTTGATGCTTTCGATATACAGAATATCATTAAAGCTGATGCGGTGCTGCTGGCCGGAAGATTTCACAAAAAAGTAGGATTCTTCATTGCTTTCAGAAAAGGAAAAACGTTCCTGTGCCTTCACTGCACTTTTATAGAAACGCTCAAAAGAAACTGGCTTCAGAAGATAATCAATAATATTGTGTTCATACCCTTCCAGTGCATATTCGGAATAGGCGGTTGTCAAAATATATTTTTTCTTTTCCCCTACAATTTTCATGAAATTAATCCCTGAAAGTTCAGGCATCTGAATATCCAGAAAAATAAGATCCGCTTCATTGTTTTGTATATATTCCAACGCCAGAATAGGATTCTCCGCAGAGAAAACCAGTTCTAAAAAGGGAATTTTCCGGACATAATTTTCCAGCAGCGATATCGCCAGCGGCTCGTCGTCTACAATAAGGCATTTAATCGTTTTCATAAGGGAAAATAATTCTTAAATCTACAATAAATTCAGATTCCAGATCTTTTATATAGAGCTCATGCTTCTTCGGATACAGAATTTCCAGCCTTTTTTTCACATTATCGATCCCGATTCCGGACGCAGTATCTTTCACTTTCTGGTTTTTAAAATTGTGAAGGTAAAAATGAAGCACTTTATTGTCATCCGACACTTTTAATACAAATCCTTTCTCCCGAAAATCCCCATGTTTAAAAGCATTTTCCACAAACGGAACCAACAGCATAGGTGAAATATTGATTTTAGGATGATTGATGTTCTTTTCAATGATCAGGAGTTCAGGATTTTTGATTCTGAGCTTTTCCAAACCGATTAAGCTTTCAATATAGCCTATTTCCTTATCCAGACTGATGACATCTTTCTCAAGATCTTTCGTGCTGTACCGCAGCAATTCACTCAGTTTTTCAATGGCCGGGAGTGCTTTATCCGAATTCTGATACACCAGGGAATAGATGTTATTTAAAGAATTAAAAATAAAATGAGGATTGATCTGGGTTTTCAGGGCCTGAAGCTGAGCATGCTTTCTTTCTTCAACAAGCCTGTTACGCTCTTCTTCCACTTTAAAATAATACTTAAAGAACCATAGGTTGGTACTCACGAAAACCGTTAAGCTCGAATAATAGATGTTATCATAAAAATAGTACAGAAAAGTTGTTCCTTCCGCATAATTTCTGAAGCCTACTACCGCAGGAAGCAGCAACTCTTCCATTGAATATCTGAAAAGCACGAAAATAAATACACCTACAAAAAAACCGACGATCATCATGTAGAATCTGTTAGGATTGAAAAACCGTGGCGCGACGAAAAAATAATTAACGTAAAAACCCAGAAAATTGGCCAGGAAGATCGTGACATCCAAAACATCAAGACCAGATTTACTGTATACCGCCCTGGAAAGGATGCCGTTAAAAATAATCAACAGCCAATAAAAAACGTGCAGGAGGAGAACTTGTTTTTGCTTCATGTTCAAATTTAAGCTTCATATGTTTTAAATTCCTACACATTTCCGACGAAACCCGTTTTTTTTCCGATGAAAATATTTTGAGCGGATTAATCTGCGCTGAAATCTAAACGCCATTTCACATAAAGAAGTTTGAAAATACCTTTGGACCAAGATTTTAAACTATGAAACTGAAATATATTCTTATCAGCACCCTTTTATCAGCATCGTTATCTGCACAGGTTCAAAAAGACAGCATTAAGCATGTGGAACAGATCAATCTGTTAGTCAAGAAAAAACTTCTTGAAAGAAAAGCAGACCGTCTTATCTTTAATGTAGAAGCATCGATAGCTTCCCAGGGAATGGACGCAACAGAAACCCTTGCCAACGTTCCTATGCTGAAAGTAGATGAAAACATGGGCTCTATTTCAATCACCGGAAAAAGCAGTGTGAACGTAATGATCAACGGAAGAATGCTGAATCTTTCGGGAAATGCTCTTTTGAATTATCTGAAATCCATCCGATCAGAAAATATCTCCAAAATAGAAGTCATCACGACGCCTCCTTCAAAATACGAAGCTCAGGGAAACAGCGGACTCATTAATATTATCCTGAAAAAGAATCCGAATTTAGGGTTCAGCGGAAATATCAACTCGAACCTCATCCAGAGAAGTTATTCCGGCTTCAGTTCCAATGGTTCGCTTAATTATCAGACGGAAAAATTCAGCAGCAGTCTGAAACTGACGTATTATGATTCAGCCAAGCGTACCGACGAAAATTACAATATTATCGGAGCTTCCCAAAACTACAGCAACTCCATCCGGAAAGATATGTGGAAGGAACTTACGCCAACCCTCAATCTCTCCTATAAAATCAGCAAAAATGCTGAAATCGGAATGGAATACATCTACGCGCATCAAAAATCCGGGATGGACATCGTCAATACCACAAAAAATATTGATGCTAGTCTTAATGAGGAAAACCTTTTAACCAATACCTTTCACCGCGAAAAACTTCCTACTCATACCTTAAGCGCTTATTACGACCTGAAACTGGATTCATTGGGTAAGAAACTAAGCATTGCAGGAAATTTTTATAAGAACAATTCGGATACGGAAGTGAATTTTTCTACGCTTACCCTTTCAGATCATTCTGTTCAGGATGTAAAGACAACGTCTTTGATCTCGCCACAGATCTTTTCTGCTCAGGCAGATCTGGAACTTCCTTTCTCTTTCGGAACCATTGAAACCGGAGTGAAGTTTAATCAGTTTAAAAACAGTTCGGACATTCAGTATTTTAATCTGAATGGCGGACAATATGTACCGGATCTTTCAAGAGCTAATCTGTTCACCTATCAGGAAGAAAATTATGCCGGATATTTCAGTTATGCCAAAACATTCGGGGAGCACTGGGAAACCAAAGCGGGCCTTCGCTATGAACATACCAATGCAGAAAGTTTTACACCCTCTTCCAATTCAGAAAACAAATACAATTACGGACAATGGTTCCCATCTGCTTATGTTTCGTACAAAGAAGATAAAAATGTATTCAGCTTTTCCTATTCCAGAAGGATCAACCGTCCGAGTATGGGTAATCTTAACCCGTTTCGCTGGTACTCAAATCCCTATTCTTATTCATCAGGAAATCCTTTGCTGACCCCGGCTTACATCAATAACTGGGAATTGGGATATACCTTTAATAATAAATTCTCAACCAGTGTTTATTATTTGAGAATGAAAAATGCATTCGGTCAAATTTCTGCCATTGATGATATTTCACAGATCTCAACCTACCTGAACTATTACAACAATAATTTCTGGGGTCTTAATGCCTCTTATACGGATACTTTTTTCAAGTTCTGGGAAAGCAGTATCTCGATGAATGCCTCACTTCAGAATTCATCCGTATTCAATGTGGATGCGGAAACCCAGAAAGGAAGTTCTTTCAGCTACTCCATCAACAATACATTTACTTTAAACAAAAATAAGACGCTTGTATTCTTTCTGAACTACAGCCACAGCCTGGCTTACAAAAATGTGAACTCTTATTTCCAGGCTTTCCCGGAATTGACTTCAGGATTAAAAGTCTCACTCATGGAAAAGAAACTTCAGATCAATGCAACGGTAACCAATATTTTTGCCCAGAGATACCGAGGAGAATTGTATTTCTCTGATAATACCCAGTACATGAATAACTATTGGGACGGCAGAAGTTTCAGATTAAGTGTTAATTATACTTTTGGAAGCAGCAAGAAGAAAATCACCAAGAAAAATATCAAATTTGAGGAAAAAGAAAGAGCACAGTAATTGTTTTTGCTATTCACTCAAACAAAAAAACAGAGAATTGTTCTCTGTTTTTTGCTTTTATCTTTATCTGTTTTTAAAATTTAAATTCTACTCGCGCGAAAACGAAACGCCCTCCAATCCCGTATTGCGAAACCTGTCTGGAATACACAAACTGGTTATCCGCCGTCAATGAATTGATATTCGGGCTTTTGGAAGGCATTACATTAAATATATTATTACTTCCCACCGTCGCTGAAATGTTTTTATTGAAATCATAGCCTACGGAAAGGTCTGTCACAAAGCGGTCATTTAAAACGAAATGTTCTCTGCTTTCGGTAACGCCGTCAAAATTGGCATCCAGGACATCCGCATCTGTCACTTTTCCAAAGTAGGAATTTCTGAGAGCAACCGTAAGCGCGGAAAATTTCAGGGTATTGGCCAGCGTAGCTTTGATTCGGGGTACGGCTTCTTCAAAATACACTCTGTTAGGTTCAGAAAAATAATTATTGATCTGGCTTATCAGTTTCGGTGAAGCATGAATATCCCCCACTCTTCTGGTCTGATTCAGGTTAAGTCCTAAATTATTCTCCAAAGATATTCCTTCCGAAATTCTTGTATTCTGGGAAACCGTGATATCCAGTCCTTTGGTCTGGGAATCTACTGCATTGGCAAAGAAATTCGCGGCACTGGCTCTCGCAAGATCAAAGGCTCCCTGAAGAACTGCCTGATCTGATCCCGGGGTAAAGCTTCCGGACGGACGGAAAAACAAATCGGTAAGTACCACTCTATCCTTAATCTTTATCAGATAAGCATCCGCTGTAAATACTAAACTTAAAGAAGGAATCTTCCAGGTAATTCCCGTACTGTAAGACTGTGAAGTTTCCTGTTTCAGTTTTGGGATTCCTAAGGCCTGGGCTGCTTCTGAATTGTTTCTGAAAGTTCCCACCTGTGTAGTTTGTCCCTGCTGGATCAGGGTAGAGGTAGAACTGTAGTAAATCTGTGCTAAAGAAGGCGCTCTGAATCCTGTGGAAACCGCTCCTCTCCAATTGAAATTTTTAGCCAGTTTGACATTGGTAGCCAATTTATAATTAAAGGTAGAACCGAAGTCTGAATAATTTTCAAAACGTACCGCGCCTTCCAATAACCACCAATCCGTTGGTTCAATCTCAACATCGGCATAGGCTGCTAAACTGTTCCGGCTTCCTGAAACGGCATTATCCGGGCTGAAACCTGGAAATACCTGAGAACCTGCGGGTCTTGTAGCTCCAAAGAAGTCGGTTACCTTTTCATTGTCAGGGGTAGCAGCAGTCACTACACGCCCGAAAATATCATAGGAGACGTAGGAATTTTCATTTCCTGCATTCACTTTATAATTTTCATAGCGGTATTCTCCTCCGAAAGCTACATTTAAGCCATGAAGGACATCATATTTTTTTGAGAAATCCAGATTCAGGGTATTTTGTGAAAACTCAGATCCTCCTGCTTTAAAAGTTCTTGGTGAATTGTCGCCCAGAGAGGCATTAAATGTATTAACCACCCCAAAGTTAAAAGCATTCTTTCCGAAAGTATTACTCAAATCTACATTCCAGCCGCTCCACTTTCCTTTGATTCCTCCGGCTAAGGAATAATCATTCACATTAGCTTCAATTTGCGGTAAATATCCATTGGGCGTAACGGCATTGATGTTTCTTTCTGTATTCGGAAGACGAAAAAATCCTCCGGCATTTCCCAAACGGTAGCTGTAACCTCCAAAAGAATACACTTTCCAGTCTTCATTCACCGGAATTTCAGAATTGAAAAAAAGCTGTCCTGATTGTAGTTTAGACTGCCCCGCTCTCAGACTGAAATCTTTTCTTTCCAGACCTCTGTAATTAAGTTCCTGATCTGTAAAATCTTTTCCTAATAAGCCCTGCAATGCCGCAATACTGTTAGCTCCCGATATCTGATTTTTAAAATCCTGCGAAAAATAATCAACCTGCGACGCATACTGCTTGACCGTATTGATAATTTGCTGGCTGTTGGATGTATTGGTAATATTTTTATACAGTCCGTCGATATTCACTCCGCTCTGCAATGCCCTGTAATTAATCGCGTTATAGGCATTAAAAATATCCCCCTGACGTACGCCCGCCCTTGAATACGGATCGCGGTATTGTACAGAACCTGTTACATTAATAAAGCCTTTCTCCCCAATTTTTGCTCCATAGTTCAGATCTGCAGAAATAGACTGCCCATCTATCCCTCCGGAAAAATTTTTGGCAACTGATGAAGCGTATCCTCCCAGAAATACCTGTCCCGATAGTCCTAGCCTTCTTTTAAGCCCTAAATTTACGACACCCGCAATGGCATCAGATCCATACTGAGCAGAAGCTCCATCTCTTAAGACTTCGATTTTTTCCAGTGCAAATGCTGGAATTGCATTAAGATCTGTTCCTACCGAACCTCTTCCCGGAGTCAATGTCACATTGATAAGAGAAGACTGGTATCTCCTTTTTCCGTTAAGCAGGACCAGAACCTGATCCGGGCCAAGTCCTCTGAGAAGGGCCGGATCTACAAAATCGGTTCCATCGTTCACGGTATGTGAAGTGGATGAGAATGAAGGCACCACATAATTGAGGGCCTGGCTGATATTGTTAACCGGACTTTGTCTTAAGATCTTTGATATATTGATGATATCTACCGGTACCGGAGTATCTGTAAGAGATCTTCCTGATCCTCTTGATCCGAGGATGACTACATCTTCAATCTTTTTGGATGAGGTGGAATCCGACTGTCCAAAGTAAAATGCTGATATAAATGCTGCCGAAGCTATGATTGTTTTTTTCTCGAAATTGCGCATGTGTTTTCTATTTTTTATTACTGATTGTTGATTTGATTTCAGGCCATAGTTTTCCTGCAACCTCTATTTCAGGTCGCTTTATAAAGCCGGAATGTTTACATTATTTTTTAAAGAAGTCTAGATCATGTGCAAAACTTGGGAAGAGAAAATGGTTTTTAACGCAAAGCTTCATCTTGTTAACGTTTAGTTTTGAGGAAGGCAAAGAATGTGACTGCGTCACTGATGAAGCTATAGGTTTACAACATTCGCTTAATCGAATCAATGAAATTGATTCCGCCTTTGCTTCCCTTTATCAATACAATAATTAATTTCTTTGCGTCAAAAAAAGCTTATCTCTTACACAGGTTTTGAAGTTGATCCAAAGTCTAGAAACAACAACACATACGCATGTGGAAATGGCATGAAAAGAGATCAGAATAATGAAGCGGTACTTCATGATCTGAGAAACGAAAATTTAAATTGGTCTTGTGGTTTCCCTTGTCTTTAAACATTGATTTTATTTTTAAAACAAAAATGTCAAGATGGGGAGAAAATAGAGAATAAACATTTTTTCCGGGCATACCGGCTTATCTATTTCAGCACCTTGCTTGTTTTTGCAGGTTGCTATCCCATCTATGAGATTCTTGATAATTACCTGGCAAAGATATAATTATTTCGGAAATAAAAAAATAATTGCTTAAAAATTTAACTTTTCGCAAATTTTGCCGTAACAAATTACTCTTTTTTACGTCTAACTGGAGAGTAGGAAAAAAACATTATGAAAAAAACTATATTAACTTTATCTCTGTTGGGATCTTTTTTCGCCTATTCACAGGAGAAACCCAATAGCGGTACGGAGAAGGAGAAGCAAATTGAAGGTGTAGTAATCACCAAAACTAAAAAAGCCGTTGAACAGAAAGCAGACCGTACTATTTTCGATTTTTCGGAGCAGCCACAGCTGAATAACGGTAACGTTTTAGAAGGAATTAAAAAACTTCCGGGATTGGTATCTACCGATATCGCGGGAATGATGTATCAGGGTAAAATCCTGGATGTATATCTGAACGGAAGACCTTTAAATATCACTTCCAATGAATTGAATTCTTTCCTTGAAGGAATGCCGGCCAACTCGGTAGACAGAATTGAAGTGATCACGCAACCGGGTGCTGAATATCCTGCCACTTCGGGAGGTGCCATCATGAATATCATTACTAATAAAAATGCCAATAAATATTTAACGGCTACTTATTCCGGAAACTACTCTTTTACGAATTACGATAAATTCAGAAGCAGAACCACCCATTCCCTGAACCTGAATGCCAGAAATAAACTGTTCGGATGGCAGCTGAATGTAGGCCAGAATTACCGTGAAAGCATGCTGAACACCATGCAGGATGTATTGTTGAACAGTAATACAGACCGAATCGGCCGCGGATATTTTGCCAAATCAGGAATGACTTTTGACCTTGGGAACGACAGGCTATTGTTAAACTACGATATCTATCATAATAATAATGACAATTATACTGCGAGTAATGGTCTTGCGGAAATTTTTGATAAAGAAAAAGATAAATACAGAGAAGCGGATTTTAACGCTTTTGATGCTGCCCGAACCAATAATCTAAGACAGGAAGCTGTTGCTACCTATCAAAAACGTTTTAGCGATAAGTCTCAAAAACTGGATTTCCAGTTTGGTTATACAAAATCTGACAGTAAGTTTGCCCAGGATAATTTCTTCCAAAGAGGCAATTTCACAGATGATGGTCAAACTTTCAATAATCCTGGTGCCAATGATATCCTTAATAATAAATCGGATATGAGGGTGGCCAATTTCAAGATAGATTATTCACAGCCCATTAAACTTCTGGACGGTGGAAAAGTAAGTGCCGGCGGATTGTACGAAAGACAGGATTTTGAAACAGAAAGTAAAGGACTTAAAAACCTTGAATATCAAAGACAGACTGCTTCTACCTATCTTGAGCTTCAGGCTAAA
The DNA here is from genome assembly GCF_900128945.1 of Chryseobacterium sp. OV279. Classification (GTDB taxonomy): domain Bacteria; phylum Bacteroidota; class Bacteroidia; order Flavobacteriales; family Weeksellaceae; genus Chryseobacterium. The sequence goes on from NZ_FQUD01000006.1 coordinate 115,640, forward strand.
CTGAAAAAGTTTGATTTCACCTTAGGGGCACGTGCTGAAAATTATGATATTTCCGGAATAGCCAGAAAGGACAGTGCCGGTCTTGTAGTACAGAAAGATCTGAGAACGTTCAATAAGTTTAAAATTTTCCCTAATGCAAGTGTGCAGTATAATCTGATGAATCAGGTATATATTGCCGCAAACTATAACAAGAAGATCAGCTTACCAAGCATCTCTGCCCTGAATCCCAATAACGTAACGTTTTCGGGTCCTAACACGCAAATAAACGGTAACCCCAATCTTCAGCCGACCATTTTTGACAATTACGAGTTAAAAATCTCTGCTTTTGATTATGCTTTCATCGGATACAGTGTAAGTTCTGCGAAGGATCAGGTAGCACAGATCATTATGAAGGATGGTAAAAATCTTTACAATCAGCAGGTGAACATTTCCAATATGAGAATTCACAACTTCAATGTTGGACTTCCGGTTCCGTTTATGATCTTCAGCAAACCGATCAGTGAAATTATGAAGTTTGATTTCAATCCGGACAAAATTAACTTCATGTATCTGTATGCAGGTTATCAGAAGCATGAAATTGACAACCTCAATAATAAAGGTTTCTGGATTTTTAATGTAATGGCTCAGTTGATCCTTCCCAAAGGCATAAAAATGACGGCTAATTACAGTTATCTAACCCCTAAAGCCGGTTATTTCTACTTTACGGCAGAAAAGCCATTTAACAATAATGTGGATATTACTTTAACGAAGAAATTCCTGAACAACAAACTGACTCTTTCTGTTTTCGCTAATGATATTTTCAACGGACAGGTGATGCAGGTACGTTCTAATCCGCCAGCAGGCGATGCCGTAATATTGAGAAGTAAATATGATACAAGAAACTTCGGACTGTCTATTAACTACAAAATTCCGACAAAGAATAAGCTGGCAAAAGAAGATGCCAGTATTTTAAACAGTACTAAAAAAGAAGATTCAGGTGTCATGCAGGCTCCCCAGTAACTTATCCAAATAAAATGAGGCAGTAAAGAGATTTTACTGCCTCATTTATTTAAAAACAATATAATGTAACGTGAGTTCAGTTTTTATTATGAGTAAGGAAGTCAGAAGCTCGAAGAGGGAAGTTATTGAAGTCACAGATAGAAACACAGGATATTTTTATTCATCTTTTTAAAACGACTTCAATACCTTTAAAAGAAATTGTTAAGTACTAGTACCCAATAGTAACTTCCATCCTCCAGCTTCCATCTTCCAACCTTTTAATCTTAAATTCTTATCCCAATTCAGTTAATTTAAAAATCTATAGTCTGGAATCTCCAGTGCAAAGTATCAACAAGGGTAAGCTGATCCGGATGTATGGGAAGTTCTGTGATGATCTTTAAAACCTGCATAGCCATCATACTTCCAATAATCCCCGGCAGCGCTCCCAAAACTCCAAGACTGTCACAATCCGGGATATCTTCATCAAAAGGTGGCTCCGGAAAGAGGTCTCTGAGATTTTTACTCCCTTTGTAATTGAATAAGGCAGTCTGTCCTGCAAAACCCAGAATACTTCCGTAGACCAAAGGTTTCCCCAGTTTTACACAAGTATCATTGATCAGATATCTGGCGGTAAAATTATCGGACCCGTCTACAATAATATCATACTGAGAAATGATTTCTTCTGCATTTGAACTGTCAATTTTCTTATCAATTCCTATAAAATTCACCTGATGATTGAGATTACCGACAAAAGTTTCCGCACTTTTGACCTTTGAAACCCCAACTGTATTTTCATTATGAATGATCTGGCGATTCAGGTTGTGAAGTTCTACCTCATCAAAATCTGCAACCCCTAAAGTTCCAACTCCCGCCGCTGCCAGGTATTGAATAACGGGACTTCCCAAGCCTCCTGCTCCAATGATAAGAACTTTGGACGACCTGATTTTCTTTTGCCCTTCCAGCCCGATTTCTTCTATGAATATCTGTCGGCTGTATCTTTCAAAAACATCTTGCCTTTTCATTTTCCACTGTAATTAAATCCACTGTACGCAGGATCCCAGTCTTTCATCACCGGATCGTAGCCTGCTTTTCTGATGCTGGTTTTCACTTCTTCCATGCTTCTTTCATCGCTGGTTTCAAACTGTTCCAGAGATTCTACATCTACGGCATAACCTCCCGGATTGGTTTTAGAAGCAGCACTCATAGCTGTTGCTCCAAGTGAGATGATATTATTTCTGAATTTTTCATTTTCTCTGGTAGATATGGAGATTTCCAGATCTTCATTCCAGATTCTGTAAGCACATATCAGTTGCAGCAGGTCTTTATCTTCCATGATAAAATTGGGTTCAATAATTCCTTCTGCAGGTCTGAGTCTTGGAAAGGAAACTGAAAAACGGCTCTTCCAGTATTGTTTCTGCAGATAATCAATGTGAAGGGCATTAAAGAAACTGTCTACACGCCAATCTTCAAGCCCAAGCAGCACACCAAGTCCGATCTTATGGATTCCTGCTCTTCCTATTCTGTCAGGAGTGTCTAAGCGGAAATGGAAATTGGATTTTTTCCCTTTGGGATGGTATTCTTTATACACTTCCTGATGATAGGTTTCCTGATATACCAACACCGAATAAACGCCTTCCTGATGCAACTGCAGATATTCATTCTCCGATAAAGGCTGCACCTCAATTGAGATATTGGCAAAATGAGGTCTCATCAGGCGGACTGCGTTCAAAAAGTAGGAAATTCCTACGGTTTTATTGGCTTCTCCACTGACTAACAGAACGTGATTAACACCCATAGATTTCAGAACAGAGGCTTCTATCATTACTTCCGTATCAGAAAGGGTTTTCCTTCTCACATCATTATCCAGACTGAAGCCACAATACGTACATATATTCTGACATTCATTGCTGAGGTACATCGGTGCATACAGCTGAATGGTTTTCCCAAAGCGTTTCTGGGTAAGCTGACGGGTCATTTTGGCCATCAGTTCCAGCTCCTGTGCGGCGGCGGGAGAAAGCAGGTTGAGAAAATCATCCAATGTTTTGTTTTTCTTCTGAAGGCTGTTCAGTACATCCGAATGAGTCACTTTTCCGAGTCTGGCCTTTACCTCATCCCACTGATAGCGTTCAAAAACATCTTTAAAGCTGTTCATTATGTATCCGCTGTATTATTCAAATAAAAACGAGGTCAAAGGACTTGAAGCTTCAGCGTGATCTGCTATAGCTCCCAGCCCGGATTCAAAAGCTCTTCTTCCTGCAATAACACCTTCCTTAAAGGCTAAAGCCATATTGACCGGATTTCTTGCCACGGCAATTGCAGTATTCACAAGAACTGCATCAGCTCCCATTTCCATTGCTTTTGCCGCATCTGAAGGCGCCCCGATTCCGGCATCTACCACCACGGGAACATTGCTCTGACTGATAATGATCTCCAGGAAATCTAATGTTCTCAATCCTTTATTAGTCCCAATTGGAGCTCCTAAAGGCATTACTACAGCAGTTCCGGCATCTTCCAGACGTTTACACAGAACAGGATCGGCATGGATGTAAGGCATCACGACAAATCCCAGTTTAGCCAATTCTTCCGTTGCATACAAGGTTTCGATAGGATCCGGAAGAAGGTATTTCGGATCGGGATGAATTTCCAGTTTTACCCAGTTGGTTTCCAGCGCTTCTCTTGCAAGCTGAGCCGCCAGTACGGCTTCTTTCGCGGTTCTGGCTCCCGAAGTGTTGGGAAGAAGGTGAACATGGGTTTCTTTTAATGAATCCAACAGGCCGTCTTCTGCCGCACCGGAATCTATTCTTTTCAAGGCCATGGTGACCATATCTGTTCCCGAAGCAATCACAGAGGTTGCCATTTCATCGAGGTTTCCGAACTTTCCGGTCCCTAGGAACAGTCTTGACCCGAATATTCTGTCTGCTATTATTAATTTTTGATTATTCATATCATTGCTTTTTTAAATTCACTGATGGCAGCCGGCCGGTTGGTGATCTGTCCCGATACCGCCACTCCATAGATTCCGATCTGCTGCAGCAGTTCTATATCTTCAGGCACAACTCCTCCTATCGCGAAGATCTTCGGAATGGTGATTGATTTTTCTTTTAAACTGTTAATCATATGCTGATAGCCTTCAAACCCCAACACCGGGCTGAGCTTTTCTTTTGTAGCCGTAAACCTCAAGGGTCCGAGACCGATATAATCACACCGCTCTTCTATTCTTTGAATCACATCCGACACTGTGTTAGCCGTCCCTCCAATGATCTTATGAGCTCCTAAAACAGTTCTTGCCGTCTCGATTGATACATCATTTAAACCTAAATGAACACCGTCTGCATCAATTTCTTTTGCGATCTGAACATGATCATTGATGATACAGACCGCCTGATATTCTGAGCAGAGCTGTTTTGACACGGTGCAGAGTTCGGTTAATTCGTTCTCTGAAGCATTTTTCCAGCGAACCTGAACCCATTCTATACCATTGTCCAGCGCAGTCCGGATATTGAGTTCCTGCTCCTGCTTTGTCTGTCCCTGTGATATGTATTGTAATTTTTCCATGATTAATTAAACTGAATGATCTGTGATTTTCTCTCTGCATTTTCTGAATGAATGTACAGGTTCTTCACTTTCCCATATTCCTCCTAAAAGCGCTGCTCCGTCTGCTCCGTTTTCAAAGACTTTACTGATATTATTTTCATTAATTCCTCCCAAAGCAATCAGTTTGACATCATAATTTGTCCTCTGTTTCAGGTCTTCTATCACAGCAGATTTCTCACCATATCCCTTTTTCGAAATACTTGGAAAAACAGGACTTACAAATGCATATTCCCATTCTTTTCCCAGAGCATTAAAGGTTTGAATATCATGCACCGAGGTTGAAACAATAGTTGAGTCTGCGTAAGACTTAAAATCTCCGTTCAGACGGTCTATTTCCCTGAAATGAAACCGGGAAACAGGATATTCGTTTCCCATATCATAAAATCCATGCACCACCAATTGAGCATAAAATTTCTCATCAATAGTATCGAGGAAGCTTTTCATTTCTTCCCGGATGAACATAGGTTTCCTGATGTGCAGCAGGTCCAATCCTTCCTGAAACAGCTGATTGATTATTTCAGCCTCATGTTGAACAGAAACTTCAGGAGTGATGACAAGGATCATATATAGATTTCTTTTCCTTTTTCAATAAATTCCTGGGACTTATCCAGCATTCCTTTTTCTGCGGAATCCCTTATCTCCTGAGTGATTTTCATGGAACAGAATTTCGGACCACACATAGAACAGAAGTGGGCAATTTTAGCGCCTTCTGCCGGTAATGTTTCGTCATGATAAGCTCTCGCTGTATCCGGATCTAATGAAAGATTGAACTGATCTTCCCATCTGAACTCAAACCGGGCTTTACTTAATGCATTGTCTCTGTACTGAGCACCCGGATGACCTTTTGCCAGATCTGCAGCATGGGCCGCAAGCTTGTAAGTAATCACTCCCACCTTCACATCTTCTTTGTTGGGAAGGCCTAAATGTTCTTTTGGCGTTACATAGCAAAGCATCGCACAACCGAACCAACCGATCATGGCAGCCCCGATTCCTGAAGTGATGTGATCATATCCCGGAGCAATATCCGTTGTCAATGGACCTAAAGTATAAAACGGGGCTTCCTGACAAACTTCCAGTTGCTTCTCCATATTTTCTTTGATCATATGCATTGGCACGTGACCTGGCCCTTCGATCATGACCTGTACATTATGTTTCCATGCGATCTTGGTGAGTTCACCTAAAGTTTCCAGTTCTGCAAACTGGGCTGCATCATTCGCATCTGCGATAGATCCGGGACGCAGACCATCTCCCAGTGAGAAAGCCACATCGTATTTCTTCATGATCTCGCAGATCTCTTCGAAATGGGTGTACAAAAAGTTTTCTTTATGATGGTAAAGACACCATTTAGCCATAATAGAGCCACCTCTGGAAACAATTCCCGTTACTCTTTTTGCGGTAAGGTGGATGTATCTCAACAATACTCCGGCATGAATCGTAAAATAAGAAACGCCCTGTTCCGCCTGCTCGATCAAAGTATCTTTAAAAACTTCCCACGTCAGATCTTCAGGAACTCCTTTTACTTTTTCCAGCGCCTGATAAATAGGAACTGTACCGATCGGAACCGGACTGTTTCTGATGATCCATTCTCTGGTTTCGTGGATGTTTTTTCCTGTGGAAAGATCCATAATGGTATCTGCTCCCCAACGGCAGGCCCAAACTGCCTTTTCCACTTCCTCATCTATACTGGATGAAACGGCACTGTTTCCAATGTTGGCATTGATTTTAACCAGAAAATTACGCCCGATAATCATCGGTTCACTCTCCGGATGGTTGATATTATTCGGGATGATTGCTCTTCCGGCTGCAATCTCGTCTCTTACAAATTCGGGAGTAATTTTGCTTTTTGGTGTATTAGCCCCAAAACTGTTTCCCGGATGCTGAAATGCCATTTCTCTGGAAACACTATCCAGCTGTTCGATCCGCTGGTTTTCCCTGATCGCTACATATTCCATTTCAGGAGTGATGATTCCCTGTTTGGCGTAGTAAAGCTGCGTAAGCTCCATTCCTTCTTTGGCTACTTTTGGTTTGTGGTCGTACGCAAAACGCAATTCATCGAGACGCGTGTCTGCTAAACGTGCTTTTCCATATTCTGATGTGATGCCGTTCAGGATATCTACATCCTTCCTGTCCAGAATCCACTGTTCACGAATTCTTGGAAGTCCTTTCATAATATCGATGGATACATTTTCGTCCGTATAAGGTCCCGAGGTATCATAAATGGTAACCGGGGGATTTTCTTCCAGACTGCCGTTCGTAAGCCTGGTAGGACTGAGATGAATTTCACGCATTGCCACGCTGATAGGATGTATTTTTCCTTCAACATAAATTTTCTTGGCGTTCGGAAATGGCGAACATGTGATTGAATGAGCCATAAATTTTTGTTTTATTAAATGAGAATTATCCGCCCTGAGTGGCAGTAATGATTAACACTGAATCTTTATCTTTAAGGAGGGTTTCTGCCCAGGCGGACAGTGGAATAATACGGTTGTTCACAGCTACGGCGATCCCCTTTTTCTTTCCGGGTATTTCCATAGCTATAAGTGCTTCCAGAGTATCGGGAAGTACTTCAAATGTTTTCGTTGTGTGGTTGATTGTAAGTTCCATTCCTAATTATTTTATATATACTTTAGGAATGGCCCTTATTGTACAGTAGAATGTACAGCAAAAGTCATTTACTTTTCCCTACGCTGGTATAATCCAGATCAGGTTCAAAGGGTAAAGTCTCAGTCTGTATATTTACAGACACCCCTAAAGTTGCAACGAAGGTAGGTATTTTTTCAGAACGCGCAAAATTTTGTTTTTCTATCCGGTTTATCGAATCTCAGTGAATACAACAAAAAAAGCGATGGAATCCATCGCTTTTGATTTTAAATATTTGTTTTGGTTACTTCTTGATTATTTTATGGGAAGACCTTGTTCCGTCTTTATACTGAACATTCAGAATATATAAACCTGTTTTCAATTCTGATAAATTCACACTGGAGGAAACATTGTCAATCATTTTAACAATTCTTCCTGAAACATCAGCAACAATCACAGATTTTACTTTATCAGCATCAGAAATACTGATGTTATCACTGAATGGATTCGGATAAATTTTCAGCGCATCTTTTTTAGCCGTTTCCAGAGTACTTAAAGTCCGTGGCTCATAAGAAATGTTATCAATAGAAAGACTGTTCGCAGGTGTTCCTAAATTCTTTAAAGCCAATTGGGTTACCCCGGCCGGTAATGCAGGGATATCAAAAGTGAACGGATATACTGTATTGGTAGTCGTTACGCTGAAAGTTGTGAGCTGTACAAAATTATTCGATGGATCTACATATCCTACCTGAAGAATTCCGTTTGCCGTTACTGAAGCTTTTGCATCAAATTTCAGTTTATACGTTCCGGACTGCAGGGTACTCATTGCAGGAAGAGCGACATACGCAATACGGGTTCCCGATGTCCACATATACAGTGTATTGCTTCCGGTAATCGTTGTACTGTTTGAAATATGGCCACCATTATTGGATCCTAAATTAGTCCAGCAAACCGGCAGAACACCTGCATTTCCGTTGGTTACACCGGTGTACCCTTCAAATCCCTCAAAATAAGATCCGGGAAGTGCATCACACTGTGTGGCAAAATTGGTAAGTGGCGTCCAGTTACTTTTATCTGAAGTGCTGCATACTGATCTTACCCATACAAAATAGTTGGTAGCAGGCTGTAGCGGACTTAATGGTGTGGATAATCCTGTTATCCCTGTTATCGTGGCCGGTGTAGAGGCTGTAGGTACAGTATTGGAAGTAGAATAATAGACTTCATATCCATTGGCAGGAGCTGGTGAAGGAGCCGTCCAGTTTACGGTAGCTAAATTGGTTGTGGCCCCTGTTACATTGACCCCTGACGGCATCCAGCATGTAGGTACTGACCAGGTATAGGTCAAACCCGCTGGCGGCATTCCCGGAATTGCGTTCGTTGTATTGGCAGCTTGGGTACTGCTGTTTGCGGTCCCGGCTGTGGAGTTTATAAATTCCAGGGTGGTCGCGTTAAGTCTGTTATTAAAATCTGTATTTGTGCTGCCCCTCAAACCAATCTGAGCTGTCGTTGCTATAGCCGTACTGCCCACTAAAAATGCTCCGCTGTTATACACCATTTTTATAGCATTGGACGTTTCCTGAAGTCTTATCTGAAAAGAAAATGTATAGGCTGCGGTAGTGGAAGCACTGTAGGCTGGTCTGAAATTCTTCCATTGAATCACGATCTCCCGGTTAGGAGCAGAACCTACGGTTTCCCAACTTATGTTTCCGGTAGTACCATTGATATCAAATACGGTACTGAGATCTCTTCCCCAGGCAGAAACAGCTCCGTCATATGCAACAGTTCCAGATATCGGACTGCTGGTTGAGGTTGCTGGTGCTGTGGCCCCAAAGGTAATAAACCCATTTGTGGAAACGTTCAGGGAAGTATAGGATGTTCCATTAAAGACAAAGCCAAATGGCAGGGTTACAGGATAAAAATTACTGTCAAGATTTGTTGCTGAAGTATTTCCTGTAGCTTCAGCCAAAACCGTTCCCGTAATAGAGGTATAAGTTTCTGAGGACTGAGCAAAACTGTAAGCACTTACCTGTGCTGATACAAAACTGCCACCTCCAAGCATTACAGCAAGACCGAATAAAGTACTTTTTAAATAATTTACTTTTTCGTTGCGTTGAGAGAAAAAATTGTAAAAATGTTTCATATACGATGGATTAAATTCCAAACTAAGATATGAATTTTTACAAATAATTAAATAAAAAACAGATTCGAATAAATTATCAACAATAAAATTGATTAATAGTAGTTAATTTATCACTAACCTTGGAAAAAATCAATGAATAAATTTCCATTAATACCCCAACTTTAAAACGTACAAAAACAAAATCCTGCAAAGGTATGCAGGATTATTTTTTTTATTCTTCACAAGCTCTCCATATGGCATCATTCTGCGGAACGGGAGCAATAATTTCTACTTTTTCCTTGGTGACGGGATGAATAAACTCCAGTTTTCTCGCATGAAGATTGATTCCACCATCCGGATTCGAGCGGGGTGCTCCATATTTCAGATCTCCTTTGATAGGAATTCCTGTTTTAGAGAGCTGAGCACGAATCTGGTGATGTCTTCCCGTTTCCAGATCGATTTCCAGAAGCATATAATTATCTAATGTCTTAATCACATGATAAGTAAGAATGGCTTCTTTTGCACCTTCGGTTACTTTTGGAAAAACGCTCGCCTTATTGTTTTTTTCATTCTTCTTTAAGTAATGCACCAATCTCTGGCTCTGAGGAATCATTTCTTTTCCTACGACAGCCCAATAGGTTTTCTTTACTTCCCTGTTTTTCACCATCTGGGTAAGACGGGTAAGCGCTTTGGAAGTTTTAGCATAAATGACCAGACCCGAAGTCGGGCGGTCTATACGGTGAACCAAACCGAGAAAAACATTTCCCGGCTTGTCATCTCTTTTCTTTATAAAATGTTTAATGGACTCCAGCAAAGATTCATCGCCGGTTTTATCGCCCTGAACAAGCTGTCCTACTTTTTTGTTCACCACCAGAAGATGGTTATCCTCATATGCAATCTGCTCCTCCATAATTCACTATTGACGTCTGCTGGATATCGAAAGGATCACTCCCCCCAGAAGACCGATGGTTTTAAGTACCGAAAGTTGTGAATCTGACGGCAGAAAAGCTCCCAATACGCAAGCTCCGGCCGCTGCATACATACCGTACATAAAATTTTTATTGGTCAAGGTAGGAGCCTGAATAAAGAAACTTGCTCCTATCAATATATAAAATACCTTTCCTGAAAGCAGATGATTAACTTCAGGTGAAAATAGATTAAACCAGCCTATGGCCATACAGACCAGTGCTGCAATTGATAAAATTCCCTGGATAGATCTTTGTTGTTGGTCTTTCATCAATTAATAGCTTTCATTTTCGTTAGGAAATTCTACACTTTTCACGTCTTTCACATACTGAGCTACGGCTCCTGTAATTTCTGTGTACAGATCTAGGTATCTTCTTAAGAACTTCGGACTAAAACCTTTGTTCATTCCAACCATATCGTGGTACACAAGAACCTGTCCGTCGCAATCAGAGCCGGCTCCGATTCCTATCGTAGGAATTGAAATGGCTTCAGTTACTTTTTTAGCTAAATCAGCCGGAATTTTCTCCAAAACAATGGCGAAACATCCCAGTTCTTCTAAAAGCTGTGCATCAGCAATTAATTTCTCCGCTTCTGCTTCATCTTTTGCTCTTACCTTATAGGTTCCGAATTTATAAATCGACTGTGGCGTTAATCCTAAATGTCCCATCACAGGAATTCCTGCGTTGATGATTTTTTTGATAGATTTTGAGATCTCTTTTCCTCCTTCAATTTTTACGGCATGAGCACCTCCTTCTTTCATCATTCTTACTGCAGACTCCAATGCTTTCTCAGGATTACTCTGATAGGTTCCGAATGGAAGATCCGCTACCACAAGAGCTCTGTCAGTTCCTCTTACTACACTTTGAGCATGATAGATCATCTGATCCAATGTGATAGGAAGTGTGGTTTCAAATCCTGCCATTACATTGGCTGCAGAATCTCCGATCAAAACTGCATCAACTCCTCCTGCATCTACCATCTTAGCGGTGGTAAAATCGTAGGCGGTAAGCATTGTTATTTTTTCCTTGTCGAATTTCATTTTTCGCAAGGTTTCAGTCGTAACTTTTTTAATTTCAGAGTGAACAGACATAATTTATCTATTTTTTAAAAGTTAAAAAGTCGGCTTTCGCCGACTTAAGTTTTTGTATGATGGTTATAAAACTACGTGACCTAGTTTCATCAGTTTGTCGTGGTTGAGAATTTTGATATTTCTTCCGTCTACTTCTATGAGACTGTCCTGTTTGAATTCAGAGATCAAACGGATGGCACTTTCTGTAGCAGTACCAATGATGTTGGCAATTTCTTCCCTCGTAAGCGAAATCTTGATAAATCCTTCAGGATCTACCCCCAGTTTCTGTTCCAGAAGGATCAGAATTTCTGCCAGTCTTTCTCTTACTGTTTTCTGAGCAAGGAACGTGATGGTGTTGGATGATTCTCCTAATTCGTAAGAGATCTTCTGAAGCATTGCAAAAGAAAGCTGTGGATCTACTTCCAGAAGATACATAAAGATATCTGCAGGAAGGAAAATGCATTCAATGTCTGTCATAGCCTCTGCCTTTGCCTGGAAATTTTCCCCGCAAAGCAATGAACGATAGCCGATGATGTCGCCCTCTTTGATAAATCTTAGGATCTGGTCTTTTCCAAACGCTCCCGATTTTGACAGCTTAGCTGCCCCTTTTTCCAAAACGAACACTCCTTTTGGTGTTTCTCCGTCCTCGAAAATGGTATCGTGCTTCTGAAAACTCAATCTTTTCTTGCCGTTAATATATTTTTCAAAATCAATGCTAGAAAGTCTTTCCTTAAATGATTTATCATTAAAAACTCTGGCGAACCTCTCTTCAATTGCAATCTGTTGTTCCTGCGACATTTTATATGACATTTATCACAAAAATAGAACTTTTTAACACGATAAACAAAAAAAATTGTTATAATTTTGTCGTTCAATATATTATGTGGTGAGCGAGAACTGTTTTCATTGTGGTCAAGGTATAGAAAAAGAGAGAATTTTGTTTGATGAAAAGACTTTCTGTTGCAACGGATGTAAGTCTGTCTATGAAATTCTGAATATCAATAATTTAACTAATTTCTACGAGCTTAATAAAAGAGCCGGAATCCGTCCCAGCGACGAGAGCTCTTCGCAGTTCGAATATCTTGATACACCGGAGATCTTCGAAAAGGTCACCGATTTCTCAGAAGGAAAGACCAGTCTCGTCACTTTTAAAATCCCTGTAATACACTGTTCTTCATGTATCTGGCTACTCGAAAGCCTTCATACCTTGCATGAACATATCAATTACTCTCAGGTGAATTTCACCAGAAAGACCTTACAGATTTCATTTAATCATAACGATCTCAAATTAAGCGAACTAGCTAATTTCTTAACCAATCTTGGTTACAAGCCTGTTATCAGCCTTGAAACTGCCGATAAAAATGTAGATCATCTTGACAAATCTCTTCTTATAAAATTTGCGATCGCAGGTTTTGCATTCGGAAACGGAATGTTCCTGGCTTTTCCGGAATATGTGGGAGGTGAAGATTTCTGGATGGAGCATTACAAAGGACTTTTCAGAACATTAATGTTCTTACTGGCATGTCCGGTCGTATTTTATTCCGCATCGGATTATTATAAATCGGCATGGTACGGATTAAAAAATAAGATTGTAAATATTGATGTTCCGATCGTACTGGGGATATTTGTTCTTTTCGGACGAAGTATTTATGAAGTGGTTACCGATTACGGTCCAGGTTATTTTGACACCCTGTGCGGATTGCTGTTCTTTATGTTAATGGGAAAAATTTTCCAGAAAAGAACATACAGCGCATTATCTTACGACAGAGATTATAAATCATTCTACCCTATCGCCGTTACCAAAGTAGATTTCGAAGGTAAACAGGACAACATTCTTCTTTCTGAAATCAAAGTGGGCGACAGAATTCTGGTAAGAAACCAGGAAATCATTCCGGTGGATGCCATTCTGATCAACGGGGAAGGAAATATTGACAACAGTTTCATTACCGGAGAAAGCGAAAGCATCAGCAAGCAGCCTGGTGATAAAATTTTTGCCGGTGGAAAACAGATCGGATCTTCACTTGAGCTGGAGGTGATCAAAGATGTTGACCAAAGTTATTTAACACAGCTTTGGAATAAAGAAGCGTTCAAGAAACACGAAACAGGCCTTGACACACTGACCAACAACGTCAGCAAATATTTCACATTCATCATTTTAGGCATTGCAGTCGTTTCAGGAACTTATTGGGCGTTTATTGACCTTAATGTCATGTTCCAGGTTATTTCAGCGATCCTGATCATTGCATGTCCATGTGCACTAGCATTGTCTGCTCCGTTTACTTTCGGGCACATCATGAGAATTTTAGGACGCAATAAATTTTACGTAAAAGATACGCTGACGATTGAAAAGATTGCGAAACTGGATACGATTGTTTTTGATAAAACAGGAACTATTACCCACAGAAAAAAATCTAATATCAGATATGAAGGTATTGAAATCAATGATTTTGATCAACTGAATATCAAAACGTTATTAAAAAATTCCAATCACCCGCTTTCCAAATCGTTATACGAATTCATTGAGGTGAATGATGACTACTATCCTGTTGAAAAATTCCAGGAAATTTCAGGAAAAGGATATGAAGCGAGCATAAGAGGAAGCCTTTATAAGATTGGTTCTGCCCGTTACAACAACCAGGAACCTAAGAATCTAGAAACAGCGGTTTACATAAGCAAGAACGGCGAATTTGTAGGTAAATTCATTTTCAAAAACGAATACCGCCCGAAATTAAAAGAGCTGTTTACGAAGTTAAGCACCTACAAAATATTCATTCTGAGCGGTGATAACTCTTCTGAGGAAAATCAACTTAAAGAACTGATCCCGAACTACAAAGGAATGGCTTTCAACCAAAGCCCTGAAGACAAACTGAACTACATCAAAAACCTTCAGGATCAACAGATGAAAGTAGCGATGCTGGGAGACGGACTGAATGATGCAGGAGCCCTGAAACAAAGTAACGTAGGAATTGCTATTGCGGATGACACGAACAGTTTCACACCATCGTCTGATGTCATCATGAATGGGGATAAAGTAGTGACTCTGGACAAATACCTGAGTGTCTGCAAAGGCTCGATTACTATTGTAAAAATGACATTCATAATCAGTTTCTTATACAATATTGTCGGTTTAAGTTACGCAGTTACAGGCCATATGCATCCGCTCTTCGCAGCAATCATCATGCCAATCAGTTCGATCACGGTGGTCACATTCACTACTCTTTCGACCTGGATATTGGGCAGAAAACATTTCAAAAAGCAGGCGTAGAAGCCCTTATTTAGACTGATTTTAAATTAGCTGAAATCGGCATTTCGTGATGAATGTCATTATTTTTCACTAAATTTGAACCCCGAAAATAGGTTAATTTTGTTGTCCAATGGATATTCTATATTTAATGATCCTCTGCAGTGTTTCTTTGGCTGCGATTTTCTTGGTCGTATTTATAGTGTATGCCCGAAAAGGACAGTTTGAAGATGACGAATCTCCGGCTGTCAGAATCCTTTTTGATAGTGGAGAAATCAAGGAAAAGGACGAGGGCAACAAAGATAAAGACGAGAAAAAAATAGGAGAGAATAATAAAATTGAAGAAAAAAGTGAATAGTTGATATGGAAACACAAAAGTTTAGTTATGACAACAGTATTGTCCGTGCGTTCCTTTATGCGACCTTAGTTTTCGGTCTTATAGGATTTACGTTCGGGCTTACGGCGGCATTAATGCTTTTCTACCCTGAATTACCGGAATTTGTATTCGGTACTGATGATACAACCATCAAGAGTCTTGCATCAGGCAATATTCAAGGGTTAATAAACACTCATGGTGCATTTGGTTTTGGTAGAATCAGAATGCTTCATACCAATACCGTGATCTTTGCATTTGTATGTAATATCGTTTATACCGGTATTTATTACTCGTTACAGAGATTATTAAAAACAAGAATGTACAGTGATACATTATCCTGGTTACATTTCTGGACTTGGCAGTTTATGATCGTTGCTACGTTCGTTACCTTCTTTATGGGGATCAACACCTCAAAAGAATACGCTGAACACGAGTGGCCGATCGACATATTGATTGCGTTCTCATGGATCATCTTCGGGATCAACATGTTCCTGACGATTGCAAAAAGAAGAGTAAGACACCTTTATGTAGCCATCTGGTTCTATATCGGTACATGGATTGCAGTAGCAATGCTTCACATCTTCAACAACCTTGAGGTTCCATTATCTTTCACAGGCTGGAAATCTTATTCAGCATATGCAGGGGTAAAAGATGCTATTGTACAGTGGTGGTACGGTCACAATGCGGTTGCATTCGTACTGACGACTCCGGTTCTTGGTCTAATGTATTACTTCCTTCCGAAGGCAGCAGACAGACCGGTTTTCTCTTATAAACTGTCTATTATTCACTTCTGGTCATTAATTTTCGTATATATCTGGGCTGGTCCTCACCACCTTCAGTATACAGCTCTTCCTGCATGGGCGCAGGCTGTGGGAACTGGTTTCTCTATCATGCTTATCGCACCGTCTTGGGGAGGAATGCTAAACGGACTTCTTACACTGAGAGGAGCATGGGATAAAGTAAGGGAAAACCCTATCCTTAAGTTCTTCGTAGTGGCTGTTACATGCTACGGTATGGCAACATTTGAAGGTCCGCTTTTAGCCACTAAAAACATCAACAAAATTGGTCACTTTACAGACTGGGTTATCGGTCACGTACACTTAGGAGCTCTTGGATGGAATGGTTTCATGGCATTCGGGGTTATCTATTACCTGGTACCGATTATGTGGAGAACAAAAATGTGGTCTGTAAAATTAGCTAACTGGCATTTCTGGTTAGGGACATTAGGAATTATTTTCTATGCAGTACCAATGTATATTTCAGGATTTACACAGGGGTTAATGTGGAAGCAGTTCAACCCGGACGGAACTCTATTATGGAAAAACTGGTTGGATACAGTAACTGCTATCATTCCATATTTCAAAATGAGATTCGTAGGAGGTTTATTCTATATTTCAGGAATGATCTTAATGATTGTGAACGTAGTTGCTACAGTAAGACAAGGTTCATTCCAGAAAGAAGTTCCTGCTGAAGCACCTGCACTGGCTAACATCGGAAACAAACGTAAAGAAGGTGAAGGAACTCACTTATGGCTTGAAAGAATGCCTGTATTATTAGGTATTCTATCTTTCATCACCATCTCGATAGGTAGTTCAATTGAAATCATCCCTACACTATCCTTAAAGAAAAGTGTACCTACGATTTCAGCTGTAAAACCATATTCACCGCTTGAATTAGAAGGTAGAGATCTTTATATCCGTGAAGGATGTAATGCTTGTCACTCTCAGATGATCAGACCGTTCAGGGATGAGATCACAAGATTCAACGGTAAGAACGGACAGTATTCCAAAGCGGGAGAATTCGTTTATGACAGACCATTCTTATGGGGTTCTAAAAGAACAGGACCGGATTTACATAGAGAAGGAGGGAAAAACCCAAGTTCTTGGCACTACAAACACATGTATAACCCAAGATCTACATCTGCCGGTTCTATCATGCCTCGTTACCCTTGGTTAATTGCTACCAACTTAGACCGATCTAAAATGGTAGACAAAATGAAGCTTATGAAGAATGCATTTGACGTTCCTTATACAAAAGCTCAGATAGATTCTGCCAACGCATGGGCAGACAACCAGGCAACGAAGATTGTAAAAGATATTTTCTCTGAAGCAAACGACCTTAAAGTGGCCTATGCTAAGAGACCTCAGGGAGAACTGGAGAAAAAAGAGATTGTAGCTCTTATCTCTTACCTTCAGAGATTAGGTACAGATATCAAGACGACAGAAATTAAAACAGCAAGTACTAACTAAACATTAAAAGGTTCACATGATTCCTCAGAACTTTAAAGATATATTATCCAATACAGAAAACGCTGGTCTATACCAGACGCTGGCTCTGATTTTCTTTATGCTATTCTTCGTAGCTCTGGTAATCTATGTTTTTAGCAGGCCTAAAAAATATTACAGAGAAGAAGAGCAAGCACCGCTTGGGGATGATGAGGATGACGATTTTAATTTAAAAAATTAAACTATTTATTATGAAACAAAGAACACCTGTTGTTGTAAACATCTTAATAATAACCGGACTTCTAATAGTTTTTTATTATTTGTTTGTACAAAGCTACTCGTTCCTAGCTTCACCTTATTTCTGGGGAACTGTGGTGATCAGTGCTATTTTGGCATACATCCACAGCTCGATCGGGGATTTGATTGAAAACAATAAATTCAAAAAATTATCTCCGGAAGAAAAGGCGGCTTATTTGGCAGAAAAGAAAGTGCCTTTCCTGAGAAGAATGTACGATGCTGCATTCAAGAAGCAATCTGAAACGGAAGAAAAGGATATCCTTATCGACCACGGTTTCGACGGAATTATGGAATTGGATAATCAGCTTCCGAAATGGTGGGTAGGATTATTCTATTTTGGGACTGCTTTTTGTATTGTATATATCGCAGCGTATTCTTTCACAGATTTCGCACACCCATTGAGCGAATATGAGCAGGAATATAAAGAGCAGATGGCCAGTATTGCAGAATACGAAAAATCTCAGCCTCCTGTAACGATAGAAACGGCAAAATACTCTGCTGATAATATCGCAGACGGAAAAGAACTGTTCAAAACCAACTGTGCATCTTGTCACAAAGAAGACGGTAGTGGTGGTATCGGTCCAAACCTTACGGATAACTATTGGATCAACCAGCCTGAGAAGACTTTATTTAAAACAGTTTTCCACATGGACTGGAATGGTTCCCCTACTAACCCTGCGATGAGAGCCTTCGGTAAAAACGGAGAGGTTTCCGGAGCAGAAATTGAGAAGATTGCAGCGTATGTATATCACATCAATCAGGAACAACCACCAGTGACGCAGGCTCAGGGAGGAGCAGCTCCTCAGGGAACTGAAGCGCATTGGGAAAAAGAATAATTTTAAAAAATTAGAAACATATGAAAAAAACATAATTTGTTATTAACTAAAAATAGTAACGAATTATGTTTTTTCTTTTTTAAACCTATTACGAAATGTCAGATATAGAAGAAATAGAAGTACGCGGCGGACAGGGACAGGTTCTGGACCCTGAGACTTACAGAGATTCTATCGGGACAATGGAGCAATCCGGTAAGAGAAGATGGGTGTTCCCCCGAAAACCAAAAGGGAAATACACCAACTACAGAAACCTTGTAAGCTATGCTTTATTAATCATTTATTTTACGGTGCCATTCCTCAAGATCAATGGCAACCCTTTCTTTTTATTCAATGTTATCGATAGAGAGTTTTTCATTCTTGGACAGCCTTTCTATCCACAGGACTTTTTTATCCTTACTTTAGGTGCTATCGCGTCTTTAATTTTTATTATCATTTTTACGATTGCATTCGGAAGAATTTTCTGCGGGTGGATATGCCCTCAGACAATTTTTATGGAATCTATCTTCCGTAAAATTGAATATCTTATTGAAGGTGACCGAAACAAGCAAATGAAGCTGGACAGACAGGAGTGGAACAGCGAAAAGATCTGGAAAAGAAGCTTGAAATGGACGGTTTACATTATTATTTCCCTGATCATCACCCACTTTATGCTGATGTATATTGTAGGCTATGAGGAAATTTTAAGAATCATCTCAGAAGGACCGTTTGCCCATCCTACCAATTTTATCGTAATGGTGCTCTTCACCTCTGCATTCTACTTTGTATTTGCTTGGTTCAGAGAGCAGGTTTGTACACTGGTTTGTCCATACGGAAGATTACAGGGTGTTTTAATCGATAAAGATACCATCAATGTTTTCTACGATTTTAAAAGAGGAGAAAACAGATCAAAATGGAGAAAAGGAGAAGACCGTAAAGCTGCAGGAAAAGGAGACTGTATCGACTGTCACCAGTGTGTGGTGGTTTGTCCTACGGGAATTGACATCAGAGACGGCCAACAGCTGGAATGTGTCAACTGTACCGCATGTATTGATGCCTGCGACGAAGTGATGGAAAAAGTAGGTCTTCCAAAAGGACTGGTAAGATATGCTTCCGAGAATGAAATTGAGAATCAAACTCAGTTTAAATTTACAGGAAGAATGAAAGGTTTTGCGGTGGTTCTTGTGTTGTTGGTAGGATTCTTAGGATTCCTTCTTTACAGCAGAGGTGAAATGGAGGCTAAATTCATTAAACCTGCAGGAAGTACATTCTTTGTAAGAGACGGTAAAATCACCAACACGTACAACTATACGTTCCTGAACAAGACCAACGACAAGAAAATCGTTACGATAAAAGTATTGGAACCGGCTCATGGTGAGATCACTTACAGTGCATCCAGCAAGATCCAGGTAGAAAGAGACAAAATTTCGAAAGGAACCATCAATATCAGCTTCCCTGAAGACGATATGAAACTTTCAAAACAAAATATAACCATCGGAGTCTATGATATGAAGGGCAAGCTTGTCGATTCTTACCAGACGTACTTCGAGGGACCATTCAAACTGCAATTCTAATCGTAAGGAGTCTTCAAGATGTAAAAATCTTGAGGCTCCTTATGACCATAAAAAAATAAAAAATCCGGAAGAAATGAAAAACTTTAGTTGGGGACACGGTGTGGTAATCGCATTATTTGCATTCATTGTTTTTATATTATCCATGATGTTTCTTTTCCCGAACGGGCAGAAGAATTCTGAAATGGTAACCGATAATTATTACGAAGAGGAGCTTAAGTATCAGGATGTCATTGATGCTAAAAAAAGAGCTGATGATTTACAGGAAAAGCCTGTATACAGCCAGGAAAAAAACGGAATCAAAATTGTTTTTCCAAAAGACTATAACAATAGCAATACTACGGTAAAATTTGTTTTAAACAGAACCGACGATCAGAATTTGGATATCAAAAAACCTGTTCAGCTTGATGCCGCACAGTCTTTCATGATCCCTGCACAGGTATTAAAAGTAGGAAACTACACGCTAAGACTGATGTGGACAAAAGACAAAGCAGACTACAGAATGGATTATGATGTGATATGGAAATAGGACTCATTTTATCGGCCATTGCATTAGGATTCGCTTCCGGTTTTCACTGTATCGGAATGTGCGGACCTATTGCTTTATCGATGGGATTGACGAAAAAACAAGCCACCAATTTTTATCTTCAGAATCTGACCTATCAGTTCGGCAGAATCTTCACCTATTCATTATTGGGAGCGATTCTTGGAATTATAGGTGAAGGTTTTGAAATGGCGGGATTTCAGCAGTATCTTACGATCGGTGCAGGAATTCTTCTGATCATCATGGCTTTATTTTCGTTCGGTGGAAAAGATTTCGCCTCAAAAATTCCTTTTCTTTCTAAGTTCCTGTATTCTGTAAAACTGAATTTAGGAAAATTACTGCAGAAGGCAGATTACCGTTCAAGATTTTCTACAGGGGTTCTGAATGGCTTTCTACCCTGCGGAATGGTTTATATGGCTCTTACAGCAAGTCTGGCGAGCGGAGGAATATGGCAGGGAGCTTCATACATGGCTTTATTTGGACTAGGAACCCTTCCGTTCATGTTTGCGGTAGTTTTAGCCGGAAACCTCATGAATCAGGCTTTCAGAGTAAAGGTTTTAAAAGCGGTTCCGGTGATTATGATTATTCTGGGAGGATTATTTATTCTCAGAGGTCTTGAATTAGGAATTCCTTACATTTCTCCAAGAGCTGAAGCCATGACCATTTCCAAAGATCATAACGGGGCTAACTGTCATATCGAGGGACACGACCACAGTTCAACGAACTGTCATTAATACAACTAACTAATTCCATGAAAAAAATACTCTTTTTATTCACGGCAGCACTTTTTGTGTTGCAGTCGTGTACTATCAATTCTGAAATTGTATACCACAAAGATGCCGCATCCACTTCGGTGACAGATATTGATATGAGACAGTTTATAACCGAAATGAAGGCCATGACCCCTGATTCTCTTAAACAGCAGAAGGAATTCGGAGATTTCGATAAGCTTCCAACGGTCTGGACAAGTTTTCTGGATATACAGCAGAAGGAAGGAAAACTGAAAACAAAAGACCCGGATTCTATCAGGATCATGAAAAAGATTTTCATGAAGACCAATAAAGAAAATAACAAGCCGGCTGGTTTTTCTTTAAAAATGGACCACTTTACACAGGCTGATTATCAATTACTGAGCAACTATAACAAAAAGGAAAAGCTTCCACTCGATCAGAATATTTTCAACGACTGGGACGGAAAAACACTGACCATCAGTACAGAAAATTTCAATCTTAAAAACATTGAAGAAACCCTTAAGAGCAAAACCTCAAAAGAGGAAGCCGAAAAAGTAGAAGGAATGATCTCCATGTTTTTCAAAAGCATCGGAACTACCCTGAAATTTGAAAACAAGATCAAATCCATCACCGGAAAACATGACTGGGTAAAGCAGATCGATAAGTATACCGTAAAAATAGACTACGATCTAAAGGCAATGTATGACCCGGAAGCTCAATTAAAAAACGCAGACAAAAAAATCATCATTGTCACAGAATAACAATAAAAAAACGGCTGAATATCAGTCGTTTTTTGTTACTAACCATGTCAAGGTTTAAAACCTTGACATGGTTAACAGAACTACCGAGACTTAAGTAAGTTCAGACTTCCTGATCTTCATTAAAATTAAACAGTTCTTATCCCGAATTTAGCCTATTCATCATAACAGATTAACAAATTCCAGTTTTTGCTTAAAAATATTATCTTTGAATCTTAATTTATAAATAACCATGAGAAAATTTTTACTATCTCTTAGTGTCATTTCAGCACTCAGTGTACATGCGCAAAGCATTAATTCTGAAACGGTTGATTTTCGTGTTTTAAAAGCACCACAAACTTCCATTAGCGAAAACTCCCGAACTTATAATATTACAGTCAATTCTCCTTACAACCTGACTAAGGAAGATGTAATAAAACAAGCCAAGAAGGAGCATCAGGAAGCTGTTGCCAACTTCAGCACTACCATTTCAGAAAGTCAAAGCGATTATCAGCAGTCTCTTAAAGACTACAATGAAGAAATCATAAAAGCAAAGGAGAAATTTGCAATAGAATCGGCAGAATTTAAAAAAATGAGCCTCCTGGAGCGTCTGACTTTACAGGAAAAGGGACTAAAACCACAGCTTCAGCTTCCTTCCAAGCCTGTTTACTCAAAGCCTTCTCCTCCTGTATACAGAGAGCCGAATCTGAATGACTATTTCATTGTAGACAATAATGTTTTAGCTTCTCAAATTGCTATTGACGGTTATAAAAAAGGAAATCCGAATGTAGATGTTTACGTAACGATGGAAAAAGTAAACTTTCAGGATAACGCGGGACAGACTTATGCTAACCAGCCGACGAAAATCGTTATAAAAGAAAACGGTACGGAGAAAATCAATACGACCATCTCTCAGGACTTCACTTTCGTATCTTCCCAGCCTTCTGACAACATCAACAAGCCTGCAGAAGAAAAGAAATATCTTGGAAACAACATTAAGGCGATCAATACTTTCCTGAATGATAATTACGGATACAAAACCCTTAACAAGCAGGTAAAACTGGAATTTGTGAAAAACAAAGGGGAGTTTGATGATTTAGAAAAAGCACATATCTATGTAACCACTAATTTGAGAAAGCTTCAGGCCAATTCTGATCAGACCAACAATAATATTGCTTTTGCCAATATGAAAAAAGGGACAGATATCTGGGAGCAAACTCTTAAAAAAGTCAATTATAAAGACAAAAAAGCTCCTTACAACGCTAAAATCGGTAAATACATCAATTTCAACTTAATAAGACTGAATGTAGCCCTTGAAAATAAAAAGGATGCAGAAAAGTATCTTAACGAGATGCAGGAAAAACTTGTAGATCTGGATTTGTCATACAACGAGAAAGCAGAATTAAAGCAATTGGAAAACCAGATTTATAAATAACCGATGAGACTAAAAACATTTACAACATTAGCGATCTGCCTCTCTTCTATCACATGGGCGCAGAGCAATTATAAGTACGGGAATAAGTTTGATTTTGATGTTACGCAGGAAAAAGATGTAAAACTGATTGCCGGAGGAGCTGACACGTATTATATGCAGAGCAGCATTAACGAAAACAGTATCCGCAGCAATAATAAAATACTCGTAAGGAAGTTTGATAATTCTAATAACCTGAAGCAGACTTATTCTTACGAGATGCCTCAAATAGAAAAATATGCCCCTATTAATTATCTGGGAAGCTTTGAATCTGGAAATAAAATTGTTTTCATTACAGAAACGTATGCAGGAAAGGTAAAAAAGAAGGACATCTATAAAATTATTTTCGATAAAACTACAGCCACATTTACCAGTGAACTGCTGGCTTCCTACCCTATCGAATCTACGATGAAATCGGGAACTGCTTATTTCGAGAAATCTGAAAACGGCAGATATGGGGCAGTGGTCTTCTATCAGCACGCTCCGAGAAAGGAACCTGTAAAAATAAGCATCAATGTGATCGACACCGGAAGCCTGAAATCTGCCTGGACCAAAGAAGTTACCGGAGAAGCAGGAAGTTCTGATACCGATTTTTTTGTGACGAATTCAGGAAATATTGGACTATTAAGATCAGCCAATCAAAATGCATCTCTTCTTTTTGTAACGGCTTCAGGGCAGGAAGAGAAATTCTTTACAGAGAAGATGAAGGTCATCAGTGAAACGGCTGTATCTATCGGTGATAAAGATTATTTAGTTGCCTTTAACAGTACACCTAAAACGGTAAAATTTAATGCCAGCAATTTCGAAAATTTAATGTTGTATGATATTAAAGAAGGAAAAATTATTGCGAACGAAGTGGTTAAAGAATACAATGACGGCAGTAAAATAACAGATGTATTTATTCCTTATACGTATGTAAGCGGAGATAAAATCTATATTTTCACAGAAAGCAAACTCGATGCGGGAACAAAACAAGTAAAATCTCCTATGGGTACCATGATGATTAGTGAAACGTCTTATAAAACAGGTGACCCAAGGATTGTAGCAATCAACACCGCTACAGGTAAAATAGACGCCATAACAAAGCTAAACAGTGACAGACTTTCTGATCTGGAAATTCACTCTTTCGGACTTGTGAATATAAAAGGGAATTATATTTTTAAAGCCGGATCATTATTAAGTCTGTCAGCTATTAATTTTGACAGCAACAGTGGCAAAATAATTCCTTCACTTCCTAAAACATCGGGTAAAGATCCTTATTTTGGAGGTGGCGAGGCGTACAGCCAGGCTTTACTTTACAGACCAGAGGTAAAGACATTAGCTTATCCCAGAGCAATGGACAATCAGGCCAGTATTATTTCAATAGAAAACTTTGAAGGGAAGTAGAGTTACGGGATGCGTGTTTGAGAGTTGGAGTGTTTTAGAATTAATGAGTTTGGGGATTGTTCCAACTCAGTCTGATGTCTGATGTCTGAAATCTACCCTCTCTATTCTTAACTCATACCCTGAATCAGATTAAAATAACAAAACCACTGAAAAATTTCAGTGGTTTTTTATTGAGATTAAAGTCTAATAACTCTTAGTTGATCAGATCGAATCTTGCATATTCTGCAATCTTCTTAGGAATTCTGATGCCTTCTTCTGTCTGGTTGTTTTCAAGCAATGCCGCCATAATTCTTGGAAGAGCCATTGCAGAACCATTTAAGGTATGTACCAGCTGAGATTTTCCGTCTGTTTTGAAACGGCATTTCAGACGGTTAGACTGGAAAGTTTCAAAATTGGACACAGAACTTACTTCCAGCCACATTTCCTGAGCTGCACTCCATACTTCAAAGTCATAAGTCATTGCAGCTGCAAAACCTGTATCACCACCACAAAGTCTCAATACTCTGAATGGAAGTTCAAGGTCGGTAAGAATTTCTTTGATGTGCTCTACCATTTCTTCTAAAGCAGCATAAGAGTTTTCAGGCTTTTCAAGTCTTACGATCTCTACTTTTTCAAACTGGTGAAGACGGTTCAGACCTCTTACGTGTGCTCCGTAGCTTCCCGCTTCTCTTCTGTAACACTGAGAGAAAGCCGTATTTTTGATCGGAAGTTCTTTTTCTTCCAGCAATACATCACGGTAAAGATTCGTTACCGGAACTTCTGCCGTAGGAATAAGGTATAAATCATCCAGACCAATGTGGTACATCTGTCCTTCTTTATCAGGAAGCTGCCCTGTTCCGTATCCTGATGCTTCATTCACAACGTGAGGAGGATTCACCTCCATGTATCCTTTGTCAATGTTTTTATCCAGAAAATACTGAACCAAAGCTCTCTGAAGCCTTGCTCCTTTTCCCAGATAAACAGGGAAACCGGCACCGGCAATTTTCACTCCCAATTCAAAATCGATCAGGTTATATTTTTTCGCAAGCTCCCAGTGAGGAATAGCACCTTCTCCAAGGCCCTCCACATCGTGAGACTGATAAATATTCTCGTTGTCTTCCGCAGAAACTCCGCTTTTTACCAATTGGTAAGGAACGTTTGGAATCTGGTATAAAATATCCAGTAATTTTTTTTCCGTTACATCTAACTGGGATTGCAGTTCTTTACTCGCTTCTTTGTACTGAAGTGTTTTAGATTTTGCAGATTCCGCTTCGTCTTTTTTACCTTCTTTCATCAAAAGCCCGATCTCTTTGGAGATTTTGTTCATTTCTGAAAGTTGGGAATCTAATTCAAACTGAATTCTTTTTCTTTCGTCGTCAGTAGCAACAGCGTCGTCTACCAAACCAAGATTCTTGAATTGTCTTTTTTTAAGACCTTCTAAAACGCGTTCTTTATCGTCGCGTAAAAAATTGACTTGTAACATTTTATTTAGATGTTAAATATTAGATGATTAACTTACATATTAAGCTAACCGTTTTACAAATTTAAATTATTTTGTGATAATAAAGGTATTAATCGCATTGGGTGCATCCGCAGCCTTTGAAAATACCTCTTTATTATTGTAGAGTACCTGAGAAACTTGAAATACGGTCGGTGTCCAGCGGTAACGGATTTCCATCTGATCAGTAACACTAACCGTCTGATTATTTACAATTTTGCTCAGTGTAAAAGTCAGATTCGATTTGTAGGTTCTGTTTTCAGGGCTGATAGAATCCAGAGTAATCCTTTTGGCTCCTTTAATGTACTCAAAATAATATAAGGAGTCCGTCGTCATTCTTAGCGAAATAGATACCGGAGCTACAGCCGTAGTTCCGTTAAAGTCATTCACAGAATAACTGGTGTAGGAACCTGCCTTTTTGGGGTTCATCAGATCCTGTCCTGCCACATTTTTGATGGAGAAATTCATAACCTGATCAATTCTCTGTAAAGAATCATCATCACTTCCGCATGAAACCGTTAAAAAGAGGACGGCTATAAGTTTAAGTATGAAAATATGATTTAGCTTAGATTTCATCTTCCGTTAATTTTCAATAATCTTTTTTATGCAAATGTATAATTATATATTTGTTCTCGTAATATTTTACCATGTTTTTAAACAAACTCAAAAGATTAAACGGCAGCCACATCTCCACCATCTTTAAGGGGAACTTTATTTCCAAGTTTGTTCTGGTCATGGGAGGGCTTCTGCTGGCTAAATATTACGGTTCCTCCGAATACGGTATTTTCAGCATCTATCTCAGTATCATGAGTATATTTACAGTCGTGCTCAGCCTTGCTCAGGAACATCTGATCATGCTTGAAGGCGATGCAGAGGAGGTGAATAATAATTTCAGTACGGCAGGCATTATTTCAGCAGCAGTGATGATTCTTGCTTTTCTGCTGGTCTTCATCCCTTTTGACATTCCTAAAAACATTATATTTCTTGGGATCTTTTCAGGGTTTCTTTATTTATTCACCAATAATGCAAAGTTTCTTTTAGCCAAAAAGAAAATGTTTAAGCTGGTTTCAGTGCTTACGATTGTAGATTCTGTGGTGAGCTTTCTGTTTCAGGTGGTATTTGTGTTTATTAAGATTGAAAACGGCCTTGTGATCGGGAGTCTGATCGGGTATATTGCTGCTTTTCTCGCTGCTATTTATTGTGCCAGAAAATATTTTGTAAAACCGGATTTGAAAAAATATATCGCCAATGCGAAAAAAAGGCCTGAACTTTTTAGGTATTCCTATCCTTCTACACTGATCAATGCTTTGGGAAACAATATTATGCCGATCCTGATTTCTCTTTATTTTGCAGATTCGCTGCTGGGAGAATATTCTTTAACCGTAAAAATCATGTCTGTCCCGCTTCTTCTGATCTCCTCTTCCATCG
Source organism: Chryseobacterium sp. OV279 (assembly GCF_900128945.1). Taxonomy (GTDB): domain Bacteria; phylum Bacteroidota; class Bacteroidia; order Flavobacteriales; family Weeksellaceae; genus Chryseobacterium. The sequence continues at coordinate 143,242 of NZ_FQUD01000006.1, forward strand.
CTACGGTGTATTATCCGAGAGCTGCAGAACTTAGCAACAGAGGCCGGAGCAAAACTGAACTGTTTGCGTATACCAAAAAGATGAGCTTAATGAATTTTTACATTATCCTCGCTTTATATATCCTCGTAAATGTAGCCGGAATCCCTCTCTTGGAAATGTTTTTCAATAAAAACTGGGAACATCTTGGATTGTTTATTTTCCTGATGTCTTTCGGATATCTCACCCGAAGTCTTATCAATCCTATTGCAGATATTCTGACCATCTTAAAGAGAAACAATGTAGCGCTGATCTTTAATATCTATTTATTTCTGGCCAATATTGCAGCGATCTTCATTGGAAAAGAGAAAGGAATCACCTATCTGGTGGGTATTTTTTCCCTATTTTTATTTATAGGCTACGGATTTTTGTATTTTTACATCATGTTTATTCTGAAGAAAAATGAATCCGCTTAAAAAATTTATTGAATACCAGATTTTCCATAGAATTAATAACTTCTTCTATCCGGAATACTACCGACAAAAATATGAGTACATGCTTCCTCATGTTCTTTTTTTCCATTATCTGGTTCCTCAAAAAATACTGAGAATTAACGGACAGGTTCCATGGCCGGTCCATTTTACTTCAGAAGTAAGAAATCATACGAAAATAAAGAAAGGAATTCTATGTGATCCGGGGGATAACCCTAATATTTATATTCAGGCGAACAACGGTATCATTATCGGGCACAATGTAGGTTTCGGAGCGGGAACGTCTTTAATTTCAGCCAATCATAACCATAATGACCACAGCCTCCATGATGAGTGTGGCCCGATTGTCATTGGAAATAATGTTTTTGTGGGGACCAATTCGGTCATCCTTCCGGGCGTGCAGATTGGGGATAATGTAGTGATCGGAGCGGGTTCTATTGTTGCCAAAAATATTCCTTCCAACTCTATCGCTGTGGGAAATCCCTGCAAGGTCATCAAACAAAAAGAACCTTACATTGAAGACTTCACGAAGACTGTTTTTAACAGAAAACTTCCTGAAGGCGTCAATCTAAAGTTCTAGTAGATTGTATTTTATATAGGATTAAACGATCCCGTTGGCCCAGCTTTTCTCCAAAGGCAGAACAAAGTGGCTTAAAAAGTCTAAGTACGTATTTTTAGAAAAATCAAATACCTGAATATCTTGTGGTAATTCTCCGCTTCTTAATTGAGACTTAAATTCCTGAAGTTTCAGGGTCTTTACTTCTCCATTATGCACAAAGCTGGCTTTCATTCTGTCGAACAAACCAAGCTGGTACTGTTCGTCGATCTCGCGCATGATCTTCCCTAAGGCATCAATGCTGCATCCTGAAGCCATTTCTTTCTCTTCGTCTACACATACCACGATAAACTGATTTTTCTCGATTTTAAAGGATGAATCAAGCGGCTTTCCGTGTGCTGCCCAAGTCGCAAGGAAATCAAACAGTTTTTCTGTGATTGCTTTTGCTTCCTTTGTTTCAAAAGGTCTTGATGCAGGGTATATAATGACTCTGTAGTCGTTGGTTTCTACTATACTGGATTCTTCGATTTTCATTGTGATACAATTAAAAGATTTAAAAATTAAGAGATTTAAAAATTCTCAGCGTTGAATTTATAAATTCTTAGATTTCTTAATTCAAATTTTACAAATCGTCTGCTTCCGCAAGAAGTTCTACAATATCTTTTACGGCTACTTCTTCGTTTTTGTTGAAGTGCTTTACACCGTCTGTCATCATTGTGTTACAGAACGGACATCCTGTAGCAATAACTTTAGGTTCGAAAGACAATGCTTCTTCCGTTCTTTCAATATTGATGTCTTTGTTTCCTTTCTCCGGTTCCTTAAACATCTGTGCGCCTCCTGCTCCACAGCACAAACCGTTGGTTTTGCAACGTTTCATTTCTACAAGTTCGGCATCCAGTTTTTCAAGAAGAATCCTTGGTGCTTCGTACTCGTTATTGGCTCTTCCCAGATAACAAGGATCATGGAAAGTGATCTTTTTTCCTTTAAAGGCTCCTCCTTCGATCTTCAGTCTTCCTTCTTCCATTAAGGTTTTCAGGAATTGGGTATGGTGAACTACTTCATAATGTCCTCCCAGACTTGGGTATTCATTTTTAAGCGTGTTGAAACAGTGAGGACATGCGGTAACGATCTTTTTCACTTCGTAAGCATTCAGGACCTCAATATTAGTAAGAGCCATCATCTGGAAGACAAATTCGTTTCCGGCTCTTTTTGCAGGATCTCCGGTACAGCTTTCTTCCTGTCCCAGAACTGCAAATTCAACTTTTATCTTGTTTAATATCTTGCAAAATGCTTTCGTAATTTTTTTGGCGCGGTCGTCAAAACTTCCTGCACATCCCACCCAAAATAAAACTTCCGGGGATTTTCCTTCGGCAGCATATTCTGCCATTGTTTTTATATTGAAATCCATTTTTTCAAATTTACCAATATGTCAATGTACCAGTTTACCAATGATTGCTACATTGCTACATTATTTTACATTGTTACACTAATTAATCATTTGCCCAGTTCAAACGGTCTGCCTGGTTATACTGCCACGGAGCGGCATTGTTTTCTACATTCGTCATCATCAGATTCAGTTCCTGAGGTGCAGCGGACTGTTCCATCACAAGGAATCTTCTCATTTCGAAAATAATAGAAAGCGGATCCAGCAATACCGGACAGGCTTCTGTACATGCATTACAGGTAGTACACGCCCAAAGCTCTTCTTTGGTGATATAATCATTCAGAAGCTTCTTACCATCGTCTTCGAATTTTCCATTCTTGTCGATATTTCGGCCTACTTCTTCCAGTCTGTCTCTGGTTTTCATCAGGATCAGTCTCGGAGAAAGTTTTTTCCCGGTGATGTTGGCAGGACATACCGAAGTACATCTACCACATTCTGTACAGGAATAGGCATTAAGCAACTGTACCTGGTTCAGATCAAAGATGTCTTCTGCTCCAAATTTAGACGGAACATCTGCAGCATCTCCTTCAGCCGGTGCGGCGTAAGGGTCAGCATTAGGATCCATCATGAGTTTTATCTCTTTGGTTACAGAATCAAGGTTATTGAATTTTCCTTTTTTATCAAGATTCGCAAACCAAGTGCTTGGAAACGCCAAAATGATATGAAGGTGTTTTGAGTAATAAAGATAATTCATGAAGAAAAGAATCCCCACAAAGTGGAACCACCAGGCTCCTTTTTCTACAAACATCAGAAATCCGTTATCAAAACTGAAAATCTCTAAAAACGGAACTAATGTCATTTCACTGATCGGAAAGCTTCCATGTTCCGCAAGAACACCTCTCATCTGGAGAACGTAATCTGCAGAATTCATACTAAAGAAAGCCATCATTAACGCAAATTCAATGATAAGGATCCAGTTGGCATCGTTTTTCGGCCATCCGAAAAGTTCTTTCATGGTGAGTCTTTTAACGCCATAAAAGTTTCTTCTGATGAAAAATACCACCACTCCAATTACAACTAGCAACGCCAGAACTTCTAAAGTTGCTGTAAAGAAATTATAGAAACCGTGTCCGAAAACTGAAGCTAAGAATCTGTGGGTTCCAAAGATTCCATCAACGATAATTTCGATCAATTCGATATTGATAATCACAAAACCTACGTATACAAAAAGGTGGAGAATACCAGCTACAGGACGTTTTACCATTTTGCTCTGGCCCATCGCCACTCGTGCCATGGTTTCCCAGCGCTCAGATTTCCTGTCGCTTCTGTTGATTTCTCTTCCCAGCTTGATATTTCTGTAAATCTTGAGCAGGCTTTTTGCAAACAGCCCAAATCCAGCAACTAATAAGATCAGAAAAATAATGTTATCGATGTACTGCATAAGGTGATTAGTCTTTATTGTTCTTACCGAAAACTGAGAAATTAATATATCTCTTAGGATTGGCTTTCATATCTTCAATCAATGAATTCAGATTCGTAGAAGCGGAATTCAGATTATTGTAAAGCTGCTCATCCTTCATTAGCTTACCTAAGCTTCCCTGTCCGTTATCAACTCCGGCAATTACCTGATTCAGTTTTCCTACGGTAGCATCTAAATTGGAAATGGCTGCATTTAATTTTTTAGTATCAATGCTTTCAGCAAGGTTACCGTATTTATCCAATGTCACTTTTCCGCTCTGCATCGTCACCGCTGCGTCATCAAGTACCTTCTGAAGTTTAGGATCGTTATGTCCTACAAGGCTGTTTACACTTCCTGCAGTAGTCTGCAAAGCACCTACCGTTTTGTTAAGGTTGGAAAGTAAAGCTTTGATCTCTGCTCTGTTCTGTCCGTCTACCAGTAGATTTGCATTAGCCATCAAAGAGTCTACACGATGTAAAACCGTCTGCAGCTGATCTTTCACCGGACCTACCTGAGAAGAAAGACTTCCCAAAGTTCCCAGTTTGAAAGCTCCCTGAAGCGTATCTCCATCTTTTGCAGTCTGACCGCCGTACATAAGATTAACTCTCATCTCTTTTCCGGACATAAGACCCGGTTCAAAGATTTCAAGGGTTGAATTTTTCGAAAACTCGAATTTGTCATCTACCGTAACTTTCACGATAAAACTGATCTTTCCGTCTTTTGCTGTCTTAGGGATGATCTTATCGACCTGCCCTACTTTCAGACCATTGATGGAAACCGCAGATGACTGTGCCAGCCCTTCTACGTTATCGTATTTTGCGTAAAATATATTATCGGTAGTAAACAGACTTCTGCCTTTCATGAATTGAAACAACAACACAAAGCCTACAATAGCCAAAAGTGCGATCACACCAGCTTTTAATTCTTTACTGAACTTCACTTGCTAAATTTTTTCTAATGAGCAAATATAACACATTTTAAATTAATCTTTTTCTTTATTGTTCTGCGTTAAATACAAAAAAAGCGGCAGAAAAATCTGCCGCTTTTATATCTGTAAAAATTAATTTCTTACTGTTGTTGGTTTCCAACCTTGTTCCAGATCTCGATTCTGTAATCCTCGATGTCTGCATTATCCTGAAGGCTCTTCATCCAAGCCGCTCCGAACATCTGTGCCCCTCTCTGGGTAATAGACTCTGTAAACTGCTTAAGGTCACCCGGCTGCTTGTTTAAGGTTTCAGATTTTTTGATCAGAACATAAACTCCTGTTCCACCTTCGATAGGGTTAGAAAGTTTTCCTTTCGCCACACCGAATGCTGCACCGGCTACTTTAGGCTCCATAGAACCAGCTACTGAAGGGTTAAGCATATTAACCTGAGCAGCCTGTTTTGTAGAAGCAAATAATTTAGCAATCTGATCTAAGTTAGAAGCTTTAGCTCCTGCAATTTTATCAGAAATTTGTTTTGCCGCCAATTTATTTTTAACAATTACTTCGATCTGATCTCTTACTGATTCAGGATCTGCAAGACCTGCCTCCTGTTTTCCGTTAAGATATACTACAATCTTGTCTCCTGTACCTTCTACGGTAAAGAATTCCGTATCTCCTTTTGTTCTTTTCTTATCGAAAGCCCAAGCTAAGATCTCTCCGTCTTTATCTGTACCAAGACCCTGAAGCTGACCATCAAATCTTTTGGCTGCTTTAGGATTGGAGAACTGATAGTTTCCTTTTTTAGCAATATTCACGAAATCGTTGAAAGATTTCCCCTGAACCTGCTGAATGAATCTTCTTGCTTTTTTATCAGATTCTGCTTCTGTAGCATCTGAAGACTTCACTTCTTTTACAAGGTTGGCTACTTTATAGCTCATAGACCCTGCTTTTTTATCTTCAATATTGATGATATGATATCCGAACTGTGTTTCTACAACACCTGTAGCGCCTTTAGGGTTATTAGCCAAATAAGTAAGGAACTCAGGAACGAAAGGTGTTTCCGGAGTAGTCCATCCTAAGCTACCTGCCTGAGCTGCTGAACTTGGGTCGTTAGAAAGTTTTAAAAACTCTGTAAATTTAGCTGGAGTAGCTTTTACAATAGCTCCGATAGAGTCTGCCAATTTCTTAGCCTGCTCTTTGGATCTTGTTACCCCTTCTCCTGCAGGGCTTCCTTTGAAAGCAATAAGGATGTGTCTTGACAATGTAGAATCAGAAGTCTTTTTATCCAAAAGTTTTGAAACTACATAGAAGTTCTGCTCCTTGTATGGTCCGAAAGTCTGTCCGATAGCTGCAGTAGCAATCTGTCCCTGGATGTTTTGAGGCAACTGGTTCGGTTTTGCATACTGATTATTGAAAGGCATATCAGAATTCGCCATTACAAACATAGAGTCATTCTTCGTGTTCTGGAAGTTTTCTGCTCCACCGCTTGCATCAGTGCCGCCTGAGAATAATTTATTGATTTCCTTCTGCGCTGCTGCATCATCTGCAGGGCTAGGTGTAGAAGGGAAATATACAATTCCAACATTTCTGCTAGGTTCTGCTTTAAACATTACAGGGTGTTGCTTGATGTAGTTTTCAAGGTCTGCCGTAGTAACGTTGATCTTCGTTTTCTGAAGATATGCTGCATAGTCGATCTTTACAAAATCGATGTCAGCTAACTGGTCTCTCTGCTTCATCAGCTCTTCAGCTTCTTTCTTGCCAGTAGTGATACCTGCTGAAATATTAGTAAACACCTGTCTTGCCATCAGTCTGTATTCAACAGTCTTTCTGGTTTTCAACCATTGGTTGTAGCCTTCCGGGTTGGTGCTTTTTAATGTTTCAATTTCTTTTTTAAGCTCTTGAGTTTTAAAATTACCTTTCTCATCAAAGAACTGCTGTTGCTGGGCAAACATCTGATCATACTGGATCTGATTCCAGAAATAGTCGTCTGTCATCTCAAAGCCCAATTTCTCAAACTGCTGCTTGATAAGTTTAGATTGTACAAGTAACTGCCACGCCTGCTCTTCCAGTCCCGTTTTTGGACGGCCCTGTTGTTCAGCCTGCTGCTGCAGTACGAAAAGCTGATCATTGAACTCTTCGCGGGTGACTTTCTCACCGTTTACTTTTCCTAAAACATCAGGATTTTTTCCAAAAACCTTGTCGATGCTGTCTGGGTTTACGAGAAACGCTAAAAGCGCCAATGCGATCACTCCCATCAAAAGCCAAGGCTTACTCCTAATCTGTCCTAAAATTGCCATTTTATATATTATAGTTTTTTATCAGTTTGCGAAAATACACATTTTTAAGAAATTAGAGAAGCAGAAGTCCTTTATTTTAATTTTTAAAATGAAAGATTATTGAAAAAAGGAAATTTTGACCATATTTTTTAGCAAAAAACAAATGGCATAGGTATTGTGCAATCTAGAGAACCATAATACGCTGCACGTTTTCAGCGCATATTGTAAAATATCATTTTAACGATTTAAAACGAAGATGACAATTTGTCATTTCATAAACTATGACAGAATTTGAAGATATCAGTTTAGAGGAAATGATCAGCGATGGGTTTGACATTGTAGCCGAGGAGATCAATCTTTCAGACTTTTCGGAGACTGATAAGAATTCCGAACAGAGAATATTCCCTATACTTCCCGTAAGAAATATGGTCATGTTTCCAAATGTAGTAATTCCTATTACTGCCGGAAGAAAAACATCGATACAGCTGCTTGAAGAAGCACAGAAAAATGGTGATTTTATCGGGATCGTGAGTCAGAAAAACTCAGATCTGGAGCAGCCTGCCGAGAAAGATATGTATCAGACCGGGACGCTTGCCAAGATTATTAAGATCATCAAATTACCGGAAGGTAACATCACCGCGATTACTAAAGGTTTCCACAGATTTAAGATCAAAAAAATCGTGGAAAGCCAGCCTTATTTTAAAGCAGAAATTACCAAGCTAAAAGATTCAAAGCCGAAAAACAGGGAAGAATATGATGCTCTACTTGAGAACATCAAGGATCTTGCATTAAAAATCATTGAGCTGGATCCGAATATTCCGAATGCAGCCAATTTTGCAATTAAGAATATCAATAACAATGATGATCTGCTTAATTTCATCTGCACCAACTCCAGCTTTCCTTCTATCGAAAAGCAAAGACTTCTTGAAGAAAAAAGCCTGATGGAAAGAGCTAACAAGTGCTACGAAATGATGCATGAAGATTTCAGAAAACTGGAACTGAGAAATCAGATCCACCAGAAAACTTCAAAGGATCTTGATAAACAGCAGAGAGAATATTTCCTGAACCAGCAGATCAGAACCATCCAGGATGAATTGGGAGGCGGTCCGGAAAGCGATGTTGAAGACCTGATCATTAAGGCCAGAAAAAAGAAATGGAACCAGGAAGTGGAAGATCATTTCCAGAAGGAGATCAACAGACTGCAGCGTCAGAACCCGAATTCTCCTGATTATAATGTTCAAAGAAATTATCTTGATTTCTTCACGGATCTTCCGTGGGAAACTTATACAAAAGACGTTTTCGACATTGCAAAAGCTGAAAAAACTTTAGACAAAGCCCACTTCGGACTGGAAGACATTAAGAAAAGGATTCTGGAGCACATGGCTGTTTTGAAACTGAAAAACAACATGAAATCCCCTATCCTATTGCTTGTAGGGCCTCCGGGAGTTGGAAAAACGTCTTTAGGGAAATCTGTGGCTGATGCTTTAGGCAGAAAATATGTAAGATTATCTCTGGGTGGACTTCATGACGAAAGTGAGATCCGTGGACACAGAAAAACATATATCGGAGCTATGGCGGGAAGAATTTTGCAATCTATCAAGAAATCAGGGACTTCTAACCCGGTAATCGTTCTTGATGAGATTGATAAAATTGCTCAGGGACTTCACGGTGATCCAAGTTCTGCGCTCTTAGAAGTTCTTGATCCTGAACAAAATAAAGCGTTCTATGATAATTTCTTAGAAATGGGCTATGACCTTTCTAAAGTAATGTTCATTGCTACAGCGAATTCGCTTTCCACGATACAGACTCCTCTTCTGGACAGAACGGAAATCATCCAGATTGCCGGATATACGATGGAAGAGAAAACGGAGATCGCGAAAAGACATTTAATTAAGAAACAACAGGAAGAAAACGGTTTGGATGCGAAATCATTTAAACTTGGAAATCCTGAACTTAAACATATTATTGAAGCACACACTTCAGAAAGCGGGGTAAGAACCTTAGAGAAAAGAATTGCTTCCATTGCAAGATGGGTGGCTCTTCAGACGGCTCTGGTAAAAGAATACGATCCAAAAATCACTATTGAAAAAATAGATGAGATCCTTGGCGTACCAAGACCTAAAAGTTTGTCTGAAATCACCGGAGTACCTGGTGTTGTGACCGGTTTAGCCTGGACAAGTGTGGGTGGAGATATTTTATACATCGAAAGTATTCTAAGCAACGGAAAAGGAAGTCTTACCATGACCGGAAACTTAGGAACCGTGATGAAAGAATCCGCCACCATCGCTCTGGAATATATCAAAGCCAGACATGATGATCTGGGAATCGCACAGGAAGATCTGGATAAGAAAAACATCCACGTTCACGTTCCGGAGGGAGCAACTCCGAAAGACGGACCATCTGCGGGTATTGCGATGCTAACGTCTATGGTTTCTTCATTCAAAAATAAGAAAGTGAAACCTCACCTTGCGATGACAGGAGAGATAACGTTAAGAGGAAAAGTACTTCCTGTAGGCGGAATCAAAGAAAAACTTCTGGCGGCTACAAGAGCAGGTATCAAAGAAGTGATCCTTTGTGAGGCCAACAGAAAAGATGTAGAAGAGATCAAAAAAGATTATCTTAAAAACCTGACTGTTCATTACGTCAACAGAATGGAAGATGTGATCGATTTTGCGATCGAAAAATAATTCAGAACATATCACTCTCAATAAGGAAACGCGTCTCAGATTATGTCTGGGGTGCGTTTTTTATTTGACCACAAAGGCGCAAAAGTCTTTTAACACTTAATTAATTGTGAGCTCAATACATTGCAGCACTAAAGTTTTATAAAAATCAAAGATATTCTTCAGTAAAACAAACAGATCTGTGCAATCTGAGAAATCTGCGCGAGATTTTTGAAATATACATAGGCCATTAATGATAAAAATAGCTGAGAACAATTTAAAGAAAGACATACCACACGGCGTTGTCTCGTATCTTCTCTATCAAAAAGAATTATGTTAATTAAATGAAAAGGGCAGTATAATTAGCTGTGTTTTCTTACTTTTATCCTACAGATTTGAAAAATTATGAACTTCCTCAAAATCCCGTTTCTTGTTAAATTAACGCTTGTCATTATTTCCATTATAGGTCTTGGTTACCTTTTGGCACTCGGACAGAGCATTTTAGCGCCTTTCTTTCTAGCCTTTTTAATGGCTATGCTGTTTCTTCCGGCCGCTACTTTTATGGAAAGAAGATTGAGATTTCCAAGATCCATCTCGACAATGACTTCGGTTTTTGTTATGCTCGCTATTTTAGCCGGAATTATTTACTTCTTCGGCTCACAGCTTTCTGACTTCAGTAAAGATCTGCCGCATCTAAGAGATCAGGTGACTACGGTTTTTAATAATCTGCAGCATTGGATTTCAAAAACATTCAATGTAAAGATTGATGAACAGCTTGATTACATTAATCAGGGATTGAATAAACTACTCTCCTCTTCCGGAGTGATTCTTGGTTTTACGTTCGGGATATTTTCAAGCGGGTTTGGGTTTATTGTATTTTTCACCCTGTTTTTCATCTTCATTTTAAATTACAGAAGAATTCTTAATAACTTCATTGTCACGGTTTTTAACGAAAAGCATAAAGCCAGCGTACAGGAAGTGGTGACCGAAATCCGGGTGATGACGAAAAAATATATTTTCGGGCTCTGTCTGCAGGTTTTGATCGTTTCTATTCTTTCTTCTATCGTTCTTACTATTTTAGGGGTAAAATATGCGATATTGCTTGCTGTCCTGACAGGTTTACTCAACGTTATTCCCTATCTGGGAATCTGTATATCCTTATTAATTTCATGCTTTATCGCCTTTGCCACCGGAACACCATCTACCTGTGTTTATGTAGCTATTGGTTATATCGCTATTCATGTTATTGATGGAAATATCGTTCTTCCATTTGTAGTGGGCTCAAAAGTAAAGATCAATGCCCTGTTTTCCTTCATAGGCATTATTTTAGGAGAACATCTTTGGGGAATTGCGGGCATGTTTCTGTGTATTCCGGCGATTGCCATCATTAAAATCATTTTTGAAAGAGTAGAAGGTTTAAAACCTTGGGGTAAGCTGCTTGGCGAGGAAGAAAAACCTAACAAAAAGAAAAAGAGCTACAAGATTTCCAAGAATATTACACTGAAGGAAATGGACTGATCATAAATGATGAGTAATGGGTAATGAGCAATAAGTAATAAATGAAACAAATAGTAGTCATTACTTATTGCTCATTACTTATTACTTATAAAAAAAGAGGGCTGCCTTAAAAAAGACAGCCATTATTTTAAACTCCTGCAGCACAGAATGGGCTCATTCCACTTGGACAGGTCTGGTTACATGGAATATAAGACTGATTATCCGGACAGTATCCTAAATCATCACCGCCTCCTCCGCCTGGGCCACCTAAACAAGGGTCTCCCGGTGGAATTTTACAAGGACAACCTTCCGGTCCGATATCACAGATAGGTGGTTTTCCTCCTCCATTAATTTTTTTTAAATTCTCGCGATCTAATTTTTGAAGTTTTTTCAACATAATACGATTGTTTAGTTTAATTTGAGTCACAAATATATTAAATGGAAATCATAATTTAATCACAATGTCGAGAGAAAGAAATAACATTAACAAATTTTAATAAAAATACATAAACGAATATCATTTTTGTTATACATTTGATATAAAATCAACAATCATGAAAATCGTAAAATTTATCCTTTCGTTCATTTTTGCATTGATGTTTATTCATGCCGGACTGAACAAATTCTTCCACTATTCACCTATGCCTAAAATGTCCGACGAGCAGATCAAGATCTTTGCTGCATTCGGGGAAATCGGCTGGTTGCTTCCCTTAGTGGGAATCGTAGAAATTGTTGGCGGAGTATTATTTATCTTCCAGAAGACCAAAGCTTTGGGCACTATCATCCTCCTTCCTGTCATGGTAGGAATTGTTATTCACAATATATACAGAGACCCGAACCAGATGGGAATCATCACCGCTATCGTTATGTTCCTGATCAATATTTGGGCAATTATTGATGACCGAGAGAAATATAAAGCTTTGATTAGTTAAAAACAACTATTGATGAATAGTGAATGGTCAATTAGCTTCGCTGTCAATTTTGATACCCCGCGAAAAATTCACTACTGACCATTCACCATTCACATTAAATAATTTATACAAATGCACTGAATCCGGTGATGGATCTTCCCACAATCAGTGAATTGATTTCTTTTGTTCCTTCATAAGAGTAGATGGCTTCAGCGTCGGCCACGAATCTTGCTACATCATATTCGAGGAGAATACCATTCCCTCCCAGTACTTCTCTTGCTCTGGAAACGATATCTCTGGTTCTCAGGGTACAGAAAACTTTGGCCAGTGAAGCATGCTCGTCTTTTAAAATGCCTTCATCCTGCATTTCCGATAACCTGAACACCATGGTCTGCATGGCTGTAAGATTGGAAAGCATCTCCACCAAATGTCCCTGAATCATCTGGAACGAAGCAATCGGTTTCCCGAACTGCTCTCTGGTTCTGGTATATTGCAATGCACTTTCGTAAGCTCCTCTTGCACAGCCTGTAGCCATCCATGCTACTCCGGCTCTGGTCATACGCAGAACTTTTCCGGTATCTTTAAATGAATTGGCGTTTTGCAGGCGATTTTCTTCAGTTACAAGACAATCCGTTAAGGTGATCAATCCGTTTTGCACAATCCTTAATGCCATTTTACCTTTGATTTTCTCAACGGAATAGCCGGGATTATCTTTTTCTACGATAAATCCTTTCACTTCTCCACTATCGAGATCTCTTGCCCAGATAATGATCAGGTCTGCAAATGTTGCATTTCCGATCCACTTTTTCTGACCGTTAAGGATCCAGCCTTCTTCCGTTTTTTTACAGGTTACTGTAAGACCACCCGCCGCTCCGGATCCTACTTCAGGTTCCGTAAGACCGAATGCCCCTATTTTTTCAAATTTCTGCATCTGAGGAAGCCACTTCTGTTTCTGCTCTTCAGATCCGCAGATATAAATAGATCCCATCGCTAATCCGGACTGAACGCCAAAGAAAGTCGCAATAGAAGCATCTATCCTCGCCATTTCCATCGCAATAACCCCTTCCATCAAGAAAGGCATACCCGGACAGCCGTATCCTTCATAGGTTACCCCGCAGATATTCAGTTTCTGGAATTTTGGAATAAGTTCAAAAGGAAATTCGTCTCTGAGCCAGTAATGATTTACGAGAGGTTTCACTTCTTTTTCCATGAACGCTCTTACTTTAAGCTGAATCTCACGTTGCTCCGGAGTCAGTGTGTGGTAGATATCGTAGAAATCACCATCAATAGGCGGAAGTTCCCGCTTTTTCTTATTAGGATCAAGCATTTTCATCATTCCGTTCAGTTGTTTATCGTCCAGTTTGGAGAAATTCTGCATCAGTTTGGGCAGATCAACTTTTTGAGAAATAGCACTCAGCTGGTCAAAATCTATGGATCTGAATAATTCTATAGCATTTCTGATTTTGGAAAAAGTATTTGACATAGTAATGTTTTGTGGGATTGATTTGTAAAAGTTAAGCAAAAACTGCTCCGAAAACAAGTCATTCCATGACCACCTGTTTTACAAAACACTCATTGACAACAAATTAAAACAGAAATATTTCTTTACAAACTTTTTGCGGTTGATTTTCAAATATTACAAAAGATCCTGACTGAACTTTGACCTAAGAAAACCCACAAAAATCAACGCTATGAAAACGACTTACATTAAATTATCCCTGTCAGCAGTTCTTTTATTAGGAATCTATTCGTGTAAAAAAGGAGAAGTGGCCGCCACAGAAGTTTCTGCTTCAGACTCTGCTGTTTCCATGGTTACGGACAGTGTTTCTTCTGTAGCCACTATGGAAGTAAAGGACAAACAGTTCATTAAAACGGCTGATGTGAATATGGAAGTCAAAGATGTGTATGAAGCAACCGTTTCCATTGAAAAAACAGTTCAGGATCTTGGAGGATTTGTGACCCACAGCAATCTTCAGAGCAGTATCCTTTCAGAGGACACCTACAATACTTCCGATAATGAAGCCATGCTGATTAAAAAATACCAGACGGAAAATACCATGAAGGTCCGTGTTCCGACAGAGAAGCTGGGGGAACTGCTTACAAAGATTAATGACAAAAAAGTATTCCTCAATTACAGAACCATCAATGCGGAAGATGTAACCTCCGGCATCAAGTATGCAGAAATGGAAGGCAAAAGAATTAAAAAGACAGGAGAAAACATCGATCAGCTGAAAACAAATAAAGACAAAGTACAGCTGGACAACGACAATATGGCGGAAGGAAACATGCAGCAGCTGGCCAATATGGATACCACAGATAATATCAAATACAGCACCATAGATATTTACATCAAAGAGCCTAAACTTCGTATTGTTGAAATTGCAGTGACCAATACCCGCAATATTGACAATCAATATAAATTCAATTTTATATATGATGCTAAAAATGCTTTCGTAGAAGGGTTTTACCTGATTCAAAAGATTGCTGTGGGACTTATCACCATATGGCCTTTACTTTTAATCTTAGCGGCGGTTGTCTATTTTCTAAGAAAAAGAAAACTGACAAAACCTGAACGCACAAAAATTCACGAATAACAAAAGCAATCCTAACCAGCTGGTTATCATCATAATTTTAGATTTTACAGACCTCCTTTCCGGGAGGTTTTTTATTTTTTTCAAAAAAAACTGTAACGATCATTATCCTGCCCTTACCTACTGTTTAAAAGAATGAATAATCAAAAACTTTAATCATATGAAAAATTTAGTACAACTTGGGTTCGCATTATTATTATCGGCGACCTTTATGACGGTAAAAGCTCAAAATACCAGCACAGAAAACAGTACACTCTGGGAAGTTTCCGGAAATGGTCTTACCAAACCCTCTTATATTGCAGGAACTTTTCATATTATGTGCAGCAAGGATTTTGAGATTAAGCCTAAAGTAATGAAAGCTCTTGAAAAGTCTGATCAATTTGTAATGGAGATCAATTATACGGATCCCGCTGAAATGACAGTCATGCAGAAAATGTATAAGACGGATAAAAAACTATCGGATCAACTGAGTCCTGCAGAAGCAAAGGAGCTGGATAAGATCCTTGCGGACTACGGAACAGATTTAAAGAAGATGGACAACTCCAGTTCACAGGCATTGTATGCGCTGATTTCGATGAAAGCCATTCCATGTCCACAGACTGAAATCAAACTGTATGAAATAGAACTTCTTCAAAGTGCGATGAAAAATAAAAAGAAAGTCTCCGGGCTTGAAAAAGTGGAAGAACAGATGACCTCCATTAATAAAGCCTATGATCTGAAAGCAGTCATGCAACAGTTAAAAATGGGAAAAGAATATGAAATCCTGCTTAACAAAATGCTCACCGCATTTAAAAAAGAAGATGTACAGTCTCTTTATACCCTATTTAAAGATGATAAAATGATGAATGCTGCGCAGGAAAAAGCCATGCTTACGGACAGAAATAAAAACTGGGCAGAAAAAATGCCTGAGATGATGAAGAAAGAAAGTTCTTTCTTTGCAGTAGGAGGCTCTCATCTTATGGGTGAAAACGGAATGATCCGTCTTTTAAGAGCAAAAGGATACACCGTGAAGCCGGTATCAAGCTTATAATGTATAACCAAACCATGAAATCATCGTGAGCAGTCAAACCGAAACCGCTTTTTTAAAGCTCGTCAACCAGCACAAAGGCATTCTGTACAAGGCCTCCCGTATCTACGCGGATTCTTTGGAGGACCGAGAAGACCTGCAGCAGGAGATCCTTATTCAGCTGTGGAAATCTTATCAGAACTTCAAAGGGAACAGTGAATTTTCGACCTGGATGTACCGTGTGGCCATCAACACCGCGATCACTTATTTAAAAAAAGAAAAGCAGCGGACGGATAATCAAACCGAGGTGCCACATCATTTCGAGGTCCAGAATGAAGACTATAATCCTAAAAAGGACAAGCAATTAGAAGTTTTTTACGCTGCAGTCCAGGAGCTTAAGGCATTAGAGAAAGCCGTCATCTTTTATTTCATGGAAGGAATGTCTCACAAAGAAATCGGAGACAACCTGGGGCTGAGCGAAGGCAACGCCCGTGTAAAACTTAACAGAACCAAAGAAAAAATACAGCAAATCATAAAAAAATCAGGCTATGAATTTTGATCAATTAAAAGAACAGTGGAATAACGAAGACGGCGACAGCGTCAACATTCCCAACACCATAGAACAACTAAAGAAAAGCAAACATCCGATCGAAAAGATCCAGAAAAGCATGAAAGCGGAATTTCCGATGCAGGTCATTGCCGTCATTCTTATCGCCTTCTTTCCGCAGCAGCTCCATTTTCCGGAATCTCAATATATTATTTATTACACTTCGTATGCGATGCTGGTTGTGATCTCCTCTTACTATCTGTTCGGATTCTATAAATTTTATAAGCAGACCGAACTTTATGACGGAAATACCAAAAACAGCCTTTGGAAGATATACCACGAACTGAAACTGAATATGGAAAGATACCAGTCTTTCGGATTCCTTCTTCTTCCCCACTTTATGATCACATTAGGCTTGGAATTCTATAATATACTGGAGAAAAAAGGAGAAACCTTAGGTGATATGTCAAGTACTTATCAGCAGGCTTTAATCATCAGCGTTCTGATCGGAACGGTGGCGATCGTCACGAGCATTGTGCTATGGACAAAATATATCTACGGAAGAAATGCTAAACGTCTGGAAAATATCCTGAACGAAATGGATGAATAACTTCCCTATCTATCTTCCACCAAACAATAACCATGAAACCCCAGACCTGATCTGGGGTTTATTATTTAATGACGTCAGGAAGTATAGACCAAGGCATACCATTGAATAGGCATATTTATTCCCTGTTTTTTCCGACTTAAATATTTACTTTGTAGCTCAGTACTAGTTCATCCCCGCTTTTACCCCGTATCCCCCAATTATGCATTGGAGTTTCAAAAACTGTAATTTCCAGATCCATTGTCGAAATACCAAGTTCATTCTCAAATCTGTCAAACAAAAGCTGGTAAAGTTTCTTTTTTGCTTCAATACTTCTTCCTTCAAAAACATTTATTTCAATAATGGTATGCTTTTCCGTTCGTGTATCGAAGTAGAAAAAACTGTCTTCTTCTATATAAATAAATCTATGTGCTTTTTTTTCTTTCGGGTACTGAAAAGCATCAACTATACTTTCGTGTACAATTTCAGATAATTTTTCCCTGATTGGATGCAGGTGTTTCTTTATTCCGAATATCTTAATTTGTCCCATTTATCATCAGTGTTTTTTTATTTCTATTGAGTTCTATCTTTTTAATACGAAAGAATCACTCCCAAATATACAAAAACCATCATAATCATCTAAAAACCAAATACTATGAATATCTAAACATAAATATCGGACTCAATTTTTTTTCCACATTATAACTTGCAGTAATATGTACTAAAAAAGCAGCCAAAATAATGAATGAATTACCGCAGCCTTTCCATTATTATCATAATTTTAGATTTTACAGCCTCCGTTTTTTTCCGGAGGTTTTATTTTTCCTTAAATTTGCACATCAGAAATAAAATGATATGGATTTTAAACATTTAGATCCAGCCCATCATTTTCTGAATCTACTAAATTCCAAAAGTATGCTATCAAAAATAAATCCTATACAAACTAACAGCTGGAAGGCTCTTGACGAACATTTTGCAGGAAATGACTTTGATTTGAGAAGTCTTTTTCAGTACAATCCGGAGCGTTTTAATGAATTTTCTATACAAAAGGACAACTTCCTTTTTGACTATTCTAAAAACCTGATCGATTCAAGAACGAAGGAACTTTTACTTCATCTGGCAGAAGAGTGCCAGTTGAAAGACGCTATTTCCAAAATGTTTTCAGGTGACAAAATCAATGAAACAGAAGGAAGAGCAGTTCTTCATACAGCTTTGAGGGATTTTTCAGATAAAGAAATCATCGTAGACGGTGAAAACATAAAACCTCAGATCAGAAGAGTTCTTGACCATATGAAAACGTTCTCTGAAAAAATTATTTCAGGAGAGCATAAAGGTTTCAGCGGAAAAGAAATCACTGATGTTGTGAATATCGGAATCGGAGGTTCAGATCTTGGACCGGTGATGGTTTGTTCCGCTTTAAAGCATTTTAAAACAAGATTAAACGTTCATTTCGTTTCAAACGTTGACGGTAATCACATTGCTGAAACCGTTAAAAAACTGAATCCTGAAACCACTTTATTCATCATTGCTTCCAAAACCTTTACGACTCAGGAAACAATGACGAATGCCAATTCTGCGAAAGACTGGTTCCTGAAAGCTGGAAAAGAGGAAGATGTGGCGAAACATTTCGTGGCTTTATCCACTAATGTTGAAGCTGTTAAAAAGTTTGGAATTGCAGAAGAAAATATATTTGAGTTCTGGGACTGGGTAGGCGGAAGATATTCTCTTTGGAGCGCTATCGGCCTAAGCATTGTTCTGGCAGTAGGATATGAGAATTTTGAAGAGCTTCTGAAAGGGGCTTCTGACACCGATCAACATTTCCAGACTGCAGATTTCTCAGAAAACATCCCGGTGTTGATGGGACTTTTAGGTATCTGGTACCGTAATTTCTATGCTGCCACTACTTATGCGATCCTTCCTTATTCTCAATATCTGGATAGATTTGCAGCATATCTTCAGCAGGGAGATATGGAAAGTAACGGAAAATGCGTAGACAGAAACGGTGAATTCGTGGAATACGAAACAGGACCGATTATCTGGGGTGAGCCGGGAACAAACGGACAACACGCCTTTTACCAGTTGATCCACCAGGGAACGGAACTTATTCCTGCCGATTTTATAGCTTATGCAAAAAGCAGCAATGCCGTTTCTGATCATCAGCCTAAACTTTTAGCTAACTTTTTCGCGCAGACTGAAGCACTTGCTTTCGGAAAATCTGAAGAGGAGGTAGAACAGGAATTAAGAAGTGAAGGAAAAAGTGATGAAGAAATTGACAGACTTCTAAATTATAAAGTCTTCCACGGAAACACACCTACCAACTCTATATTATTCAAGGAATTAACTCCTTTTTCACTGGGACAGCTGATTGCCTTGTACGAGCATAAAATCTTTGTTCAGGGTGTCATCTGGAATATTTTCAGTTTCGACCAGTTCGGAGTAGAATTAGGAAAAGTATTAGCCAATAAGATCCTTCCTGAGCTTGAAAACAATGAGGCAGTAAGTTCTCATGACAGCTCTACCAACGGATTGATCAATTATTATAAAGGAAATAAATAGCAGATGTCTGCATTACGGTCATATTATTATAAACTTCCTCCGGGCCTCAGGCTTTTGGGGAGAAAGATCTACTATTTCCCGATAGACCTTTATGATGGGTTTACCGGAAAAAGATCTAAAAACGAGCCTAAAAAGGGAGATATTTATGTAGGAGGCAGCGACTTTATTCCTCACGGGATTCGTCAGGCTAATGCGCTGAAAAAATATATCGGCTTACGAAATACCGACCGTGTTCTGGATGTAGGATGCGGAATCGGAAGAACCGCTGTAGCCCTTACCGGAATCATTGATAAAGGAACTTACGACGGTTTTGATGCTGTAGAAAAGGGAATTAACTGGTGCAATAAAAATATCGGTCAAAAACATCCGAATTTTAAATTCAAGTTTACCCCGATTTATAATGATCTGTACAATACTTTCAGCCAAAAAGCGGAAGATTTTACATTTCCTTATGATGATGCTCAGTTTGACAAAGCATTTTTGTTCTCGGTATTCACTCATATGCAGATTCCTGAGATTAAAAGATATCTGAGCGAGATCAGCAGGGTTTTGAACAGCGGCGGGCAATGTCTGGCCACATTCTTCCTGTATGATGAATCTAAAAAGGAATATGGAACCATGCCATTTCCGCATCAATATGATGGGTACAGACTTATGGATGATAAAGTGACCGCGGCCAATATCGCGGTAAGCATTCCATTGTTGAACCAGATGGCAGCAGAAGCCGGATTAAAAGTAACGACCATAAAAGGAGGATTCTGGAGAACTGATGTAGAAAAGGAAGGTGCCGATGAGTTCCAGGATATTGTTGTATTCAATAAAATCTAAATAAAAGTAAAAAAAGTAAAAATGGCAGAAATTCTTGACGGACTTAAAGTATCCAAAGAAATAAAAGCGGAGATCAAGGTTGAAGTGGAAAAGATCCTTGAAAGCAAGAAAAGAGCACCGCATCTGGTAGCAATTCTTGTTGGAAACAACGGAGCAAGCAAGGCGTATGTAAACAGTAAAGTAAAAGACTGTGAGGAAGTTGGATTCCGCTCTACCCTTGTCAAATTTCCAAGTACAGTTTCTGAATCTGAATTATTGGAAAAAATTGAGGAGCTGAATAAATCTAAATCGGTGGACGGTTTTATCGTACAGCTTCCTTTACCGGATCAGATCGATCAGGAAAAAATCATTTTGGCTATTGATCCAAGAAAAGATGTAGATGGTTTCCACCCTGAAAACTTCGGAAAAATGGCGTTGGAAATGGACACGTTCCTTCCTGCTACACCATTCGGGATTCTGACATTATTGGAAAGATACAATATTGAAACGAAAGGAAAAGACTGTGTGATCATCGGAAGAAGTAAAATTGTAGGAAGACCTATGAGTATCCTGATGGGAAGAAAAGATTTCCCGGGTAACTCTACCGTGACTTTAACGCACTCTTACACAAAAGATATCGAAGAATATACAAAAAAAGCAGACATTGTTATCACCGCTTTAGGCGATCCGCATTTCCTGAAAGGAGATATGATCAAGGACGGCGCAGTAATCGTGGATGTGGGTATCACAAGAGTAGATGATGATTCTCCAAAAGGATATTACCTTGCGGGTGACGTAGATTTTGACAGCTGTGCAGCCAAAGCAAGCTGGATCACGCCGGTACCGGGAGGTGTAGGCCCAATGACCAGAGCCATGCTGATGAAGAACACCATCATCGCATACAAAACTTCGGTCTATAACGACTAATTTTAAAATGAATAAAGAAGAAGATATTTTATTAAAAGAAGGTAAAATGCTCCCTGTGATGGAGCATTTTTACACTATTCAAGGGGAAGGTGCGCATACTGGAAAAGCAGCTTACTTTATCAGACTGGGAGGTTGCGACGTGGGTTGCCACTGGTGTGACGTGAAAGAAAGCTGGGATCCTACGCTGCATCCCTTGATGAATGCTGAAGAAATTGCAGAAACTGCCGCAAAACACTGTAAAATCGTTGTTTTGACTGGTGGCGAACCATTAATGTGGAATTTAGATATTTTGACTTCTAAATTAAAAGAATTAGGCTGCACCATACATATTGAAACTTCAGGAGCGTATCCTTTAAGCGGACAAATCGACTGGATTACTCTTTCACCAAAGAAAACCGGACTTCCGAAAGAAGAAATTTATGCTAAAGCTCACGAACTTAAAATGATTGTTTTTAATAATAATGATTTTAAATTTGCTGACGAGCAAGCTGCAAAAGTTTCCGAAAACTGCAGGTTATATCTTCAGAGTGAGTGGAGCAAGCGTGATGAGATGTATCCAAAGATCACCGATTTTATTCTGGCTCACCCGGAATGGCAGGCTTCGGTTCAGACTCATAAATATTTGAATATTCCATAAAGATCATTTCCCTTAGATTGTGCAGAGCAAATTGAATGAGATTATTTTTATTCTTATGACTGGTTTTCTGCATGAAGTATCCAAGTAGTAGGACGAAAATTGATAATATTCATCGAATATGAGATATACCATAAAAAATATGTACCTTAGCTCTTCGTATCCGTTTAAACACCGATAGATGCAGAGAATTCGATACTCTAGATACCTGAAATCGATTATTATTTTGCTTGACCTTATGGTTATTGCATCTATCTTTATATTCTTTTTTATAAGCAGGAATGAAAACTTAAGATACCATAGAGAAACATGGTATGAAAATGTTTTCTCTCTGATTCTACTGTTTTTGTTCTGGATGCTGCTGAGCGGCAGGACAAAAATTTATAACATTCAGAGGAATCTTACGTATACTTTGTTTTTGGAACGTCTTCTGATTCATTTCCTGTTTTTTATACTGGGAGTTCTCCTCATCGGAAGGGTGAGCAAAAATGTGTTTTTCAATTCAGATATCTACTGGCTCTCATTTTACCTGTTTTTCTTTATTTTCCTGGCGAAATCGGTCATTTATTTTACCATAAAATATTTCCGTTCACTGGGGATCAATTACAGAAATGTCATGTTTTTGGGAGAAACAAGCTCTACCGAAATTTTAAGAAATATATTTAAAGATAGGAAGGATTACGGATATAGAATATTCGAATATGAAGGCCCGGCTATCAATCCCAATGCACTTGTTGGTTTCTGGAAAAAGAACGGAATTCACACCCTTTTTTTATCTACTGAAAATCTGTTCAATGAGGATACGGAGAAAGAAATCTTCAAGCTTGCAGAAGACAATAAGGTCCACGTTTCCCTGATTCCGAGCATTACACAGAGTGATTTTTTCCTGTATGATCTCGGATATATTCAGACACAGCCGGTTCTAAGCCAGGCCAAATATCCTTTGGACTTTTATTCCAATTTTCTAGTAAAAAGGACATTCGATATTTTATTTTCAATATCAATATTAGTATTTCTCTGCTCGTGGCTATTTCCAGTTATTGCAATTCTCATCAAAGCAACTTCTAAAGGTCCTGTTTTCTTTGTACAGAAGAGATATGGTTTCCATGAGGAAGTATTTTCCTGCCTGAAATTCAGAACGATGATCGTTAATGAAGAATCTGCAACGAAAACCACGGAAGAAAACGACTCCAGGATCACCACCATTGGAAAATTTCTGAGAAAAACCAGCCTTGATGAGCTTCCCCAGTTTATCAATGTACTGAAGGGAGAAATGTCTATCGTAGGACCCCGCCCTCATATGCTGGCCGTAGATAATTACTATAAGCCAAAGATCGGAAGATACAGCTTAAGAAGCATGGTTTCTCCCGGTATTACAGGACTGGCACAGGTAAGCGGACTGCGTGGAGATTACGGAGATGTGGAAGTGGAAATGAAGAAAAGAATCCTTGCAGATACGTTCTATGTAAGGAACTGGAGTTTTGTTCTGGATCTGGTCATCGTTTTAAAGACTGTTTTACTGGTGATCGCAGGGGATAAAAACGCAAAATAAATCAAACAAAAGGTTAAGATTACAATTGAGGAATCATATTTGCTTCTAAGGTTAAATAAACTTTAGGGCTTCAACTGAGCCTTACTTAATTAAATAAAAAAGTCTAATTTAGCAGCATGTTAAAAAAGTTTTTCACAGCAGTAGGAGAATACATTATCCTTCTAGGTAAATCCTTGCAGAAACCCCAGAAAATGAGGGTTTTTTGGAAGCTGTTCATGAGAGAAATTAATGATCTCGGCGTCAATTCTTTTGGGCTTGTGATCTTCACTTCTATATTTGTGGGAGCGGTAGTCGCTATCCAGATGTTCAACAACTTTGCTTCTTCCTCTTTTCCTATCCCTCCTTCATTCGTGGGATATGCTACGAAAGCCGTTTTGGTTCTGGAATTTTCACCAACCATCATCAGTCTTATCCTGGCCGGTAAAGTAGGATCATATATAGCATCAAGTATAGGAACCATGAGAGTTTCTGAGCAGATCGATGCCCTGGACATCATGGGAGTGAACTCTCCGAATTTTCTGATATTACCTAAAATTTTTGCCTGCGTTATTTTCAATCCTATCCTTATCGCCATCAGTATCGTATTTGGTATCGGCGGTGGACATCTGGCAGGTATGCTGACCGGAAACTGGACTGAGAACGACTATATTGTGGGAATTCAGATGTATATGCCCAATTTATTTGTGTATTACGCATTTCTAAAAACTACCGTATTTGCCTTTATCATCGCTACCGTTCCTTCCTATTTCGGATATAACGTAAAAGGAGGATCGCTGGAAGTAGGTAGAGCCAGTACACAGGCCGTAGTATGGACAATGGTATTTATTATCATTTCTGAATTAATTTTAACCCAATTAATATTAAGCTAATGATTGAGGTAAAAGATCTTAAGAAGAGTTTTGGTGATGTCGAAGTCCTTAAGGGAATTTCAACTTCCTTCGACAAAGGAAAAGTGAACCTGATCATCGGGCAGAGCGGCTCGGGAAAGACTGTTTTCCTGAAAAGCTTACTGAATGTATACCAGCCTTCATCGGGAGAGATCCTTTTTGACGGTACGGATATCAATACGATGACCAGAGATCAGAAACAGCACCTGCGTTCAGAAATCGGAACGGTATTTCAGGGCAGCGCGCTTTTTGACTCGTTAACCGTGGAAGAAAACATTATGTTTCCACTGGATATGTTTACCAACCTTACCTTCCGTGAAAAAAAGAAAAGGGTTTTTGAAGTCATAGGAAGAGTACATCTTGACAAAGCCGGCAGAAAATTTCCATCCGAGATATCAGGAGGGATGCAGAAACGTGTGGCCATTGCAAGAGCCATCGTCAACAATCCGAAGTACCTGTTCTGTGATGAGCCGAACTCCGGACTTGACCCTTATACTTCCAATATTATTGATGACCTTCTTCTTGAAATCACCAAAGAATACAACACGACAACCATCATCAATACCCACGATATGAACTCTGTGATGACGATCGGGGAGAAAATTGTATACTTGAGATTGGGAATCAAAGAATGGGAAGGAAACAAAGACGTTCTGATCACCGCAGGCAATAAAAATCTTATTGACTTCGTTTATTCTTCAGAACTGTTTAAAGAACTGAGAGAATATTTACTTGAAAATAATAAAACGATTGAAAATACAATCACTAAAATAGACGATAATGAAAAAGGTACTTAGTATAGCGTTAATCGGGTTTTCAATGTTCGCTTCTGCACAGATTTCACTGGCAGCAAAAGCTAACTTAATATTCCCTACAGGCTCTCCTTCATGGAAAAACATCAAAGGAACAGTCAATGACGCCATTGAAGGAACAGGAAAGAACAATGCAGGTTTCAACGCGGGTCTTTCAGTAAAAGTTAAACTTCCAGGTTCATTTTATGTAATGCCGGAATTATACTACACGCACTTCAAAAATGAATTCACTACGGAGAATACTACTTTTGATGTGAAAAGCAACCGTTTGGATATGCCTGTTCTTTTAGGACACAATGTTTTGGGAGATATGCTTGGGGTGTTCATAGGACCTGTGGCCAGCTATAATTTAAGCAAGGAAAATACTTACAACGATTTTAAAGAAAATGTTAAAACCAATTTCACTGTAGGCTATCAGTTCGGAGCACAGCTTGAAATCAAGAAACTGCTTATCAACGCAAGATATGAAGGTTCATTCAGCAAAGATGAAAGAAACTTCATCAATAAGGTTTCCGGCTCTGAGATCAGATATGACAACAGACCTAACCTATTCTTGGTAGGTGTAGGTTATAAGTTTAAATAATTTGAAAATAACATCTATAAAAAACCCTCAAATTTTTTAAATTTGAGGGTTTTGATTTTGTCGCTGAAGTTCTGCTTCACGTTGGGCAATTTCTGCCGCCTGCTTTTCCAGTTCTTCTTTGTCTTTTTGTAATTGTTTGAATTCTTTTCTTTTTTCTTCAGCTTTCAGCGCGCTTCCTTTACTTACATATCCTACCATTCCGCCGATAATGAGACCGATTCCTACCCCTGCCATTACACCCATCATATGGGAAATGGTAATTCCGCCTACCGTAAAATCAGTGGTCAGATAAAAAAGCAGTGCCGAAACGGCCAGCAGGATAAGTCCTGTAATTGATAAACTTTTCATAAATATTGTGTTAGTGGTTGGTGTTAAAAAAAAGCCTTACCCAATTTAGTGAAAATTAAATAAGGCTCTATACAAGATTAAAAATTCTGATGTTATATTTTCCCTCCGGCAGCTTTATAATATTCCAAAGCTTTGGGAAGGTCTCTATTGATATCTGAGATCCTTGTTTCAGGATTCGGGTGAGTAGAAAGGAATTCAGGCTGTCTTGATCCTGAAGACGCTCCTTCCATTCTATTCCAGAAAGGGATCGCTTCTCTTGGGTCATATCCTGCCATAGACATCAGATACAGTCCCATCTGATCTGCTTCTGACTCCTGATTTCTTCCGTATTTCAATAGTGCTACCTGAGATCCTATCGGGTATACTTTCTGGAAAATCCCGGCCCATTGTGAGTTTGAAATGGTTCCACCTAAAATAGAACCTCCATACTGTGCGACCATAGCCTGAGAAATTCTCTCATTTCCGTGTCCCGCTAAGGCATGTGAAACTTCGTGTCCCATCACAACCGCAAGACCGTTATCATTCTTCGTAACCGGAAGGATTCCTGTGTATACTGCAACTTTCCCGCCAGGCATACACCAGGCATTCAGTTCATTGCTCTGAATAAGATTAAATTCCCAGCTGTAATTGGCCAAGTCTGCTGATCTTCCAATGCTTTGATAGTATCTTTCTGCTGCACTTTTGATTCTGCTTCCTACACTTACTATTTTTTTAGCGTCTGCAGTTCCTGAAATAATCTTAGATTTAGACAGTGTTGTTTTATATTCCTGCGCAGACATCGTCAGTATTTCAGAGTTATTTGCAATCTGTAATGAAGATCTTCCCGTGATCGGGTTAGTAGTACAAGCTGCAATTGACAGGGCAACTGCTCCTATTCCTAATAGATGTGTAAATTTCATAGTTCGTGTATTAATAATTCAACATTTACAATTTTTATTCCAAAACGGTTGAGAAGGAATATATTTGCATACATTTTGCTATTTAAATTTAACAATTATATGGTTATGAAAAAGTATATCTCACTTATATTTATTTTTGGATTTCTTTTTTTCTTTCAGAGCTGCTCATCACAGGGCTCATTAGAATCCAAAACAGTAGATGCACTGGTAAATTCTCAGGAGCTTACTTTTTATGCACAGCGTGCCAATCCTACCAACTATGATGTGATCAATGTAATGGGCAGTATTCAAAATGCTCCCACTACAAGAATGCTACAGTTGGATGAAAGAAGCTACAGTATTGTTATTACAAAAAATAATGTGGAGGTTACCCTTCCTTATTTTGGAAGACTTTTTACCCCTTCATACAATACCGCAAATAACAGTTACCGTTTTACTTCAAAAGATTTCACCATCAATAAATCTCAAAATAAAAAGGGAAAATGGACTTTGAAAATTAAACCTAATGATGTAAGAAATGTAGATGAAATCAATATTGAAGTCTTTAAAAACGGGAAAGCATTTGTTTCAATGAGAAGTAACGACAGACAGCCTATCACTTATGACGGTTATGTGACTAAAAATGAGGAAATGCCAAAAGAAAAGGAGACACTTTAATCTTTAGATAGAAATTTCTCAACAAATATTTTTGCTTCAGTACTGGGATTAGAAACCATTTCTGAAGCATTTTTTTTGTGCTGTACATAAGCTTCCTCCACAGAGCTGCTTCTTTTCATCATCGCCAGAATATATTCCTGAACCCAATATTCAAAACGTTTTTCAGCCTGCTGGGTACGAACTTCATTGAAACGTCCGGTTTTCTTTTTCAGATCAATGAATTCATTGAGTTGGGTATAAATCTCATCAAGACCTTCATTGTAAAGAGCGGAGCCCAGTAAAACAGGGATTTTCCAGCCTTTTTCTTTAGGAGGAATAAAGTCCAGGGCCCGCTTTAGCTCGAGTCTTGTATTTTTTGCCTTCTGCAGATTGTCCTGGTCTACTTTATTGATAAAAATAACATCTACCATTTCCATGATACCCCGTTTGATTCCCTGCAGCTCGTCTCCTCCTCCAATGATTTTGAGGAATAAAAACACATCCGTAATGTCTGACACCAGCACTTCTGACTGCCCTACTCCAACTGTTTCAATCAGAATATAATCATATCCTGCCGCTTCGCAGATCATCATGGTTTCAAAAGTGGTATTGGCAACGCCGCCCAGAAATCCTGAACTCGGGGAAGGGCGGATAAAGGCATTTTCCTCCTTGGCCAGTTCTTCCATTCTCGTCTTATCTCCTAAAATACTTCCTTTGTTGATAGATGAACTGGGATCAATAGCTAGAACCGCTACTTTCTTTCCGTTAGCAATCACCAATCTTCCGAAATTTTCTATAAAAGTAGATTTTCCGGCACCGGGAACTCCCGTGATTCCAACCCTGGCAGAGTTTCCCGTAAAAGGCATAATCTGCTTCAGAAGCTCTTCTGCCTGAGCTCTGTGTTCGGCTTTTTTACTTTCAACTAATGTAATAGCTTTTGCGATCAGGCGTTTATTTCCTGACCGTATTCCTTCGATTAGTTCTTCTGTAGAAAATTTCATTGATTCAAAAGTATAAAAATAACCTTCAAACTCCCATACAAACGGACGTTAATTTTATTTCTTCTAAATTAAAACTAAGAGCCATCTTATCAATGGGAGAGGGAAATTCCTACATTTGCTATTCATCAAAATTAAGAAACATGAAAAAAATATCCGCTGCTGCATTATTTATCTGTGTATTATTGGCTTCCTGTACCCCAAAAGCCTCTACAGCCGGACCTATAGGACCTGCCGTTTCTACTGCAGAACAATTAGCACAAGGAAAAACAATCTTTGAAAATGCGTGCGGAAGATGCCACAAACTCCCGGATCCTACAGCGCACACGTCTGTACAGTGGGTAGGAATCATGAATTCGATGGCTCCAAAAGCGAAACTGACTGATGAGCAACACCAGTGGGTTTACGATTATATTGTTTCTGTGAAAAAATAATCACCAAATCAAAATATGGGTATGAAAAAAATAATCTTAAGTATGGTGGCAGGTGCCGTGTTTATGGTATCATGCGGCCCCAAAAGTACAGCAGTGACCGGACCAAAGTATACCGCGTCTGAACAACTGGTTCAAGGGAAAACTATTTTTGAAAATTCATGCGCCAAATGTCACAAACTCCCCGACCCGGCTAAACATGATGATCAGGGATGGATCAAAACATTAAGCAGAATGGCTCCGAAAGCTAAATTAAACGATGAGCAGCACCAGATGGTTTATGATTATCTGATTTCTGCGAATAAGAAATAGTGTTTGAGAGTTGGAGAGTCGTTGAGTAGGAGCGTTTAAGAGTATCGGTGTGCAAAACTTATCACTTATAACCTATAACTCTTTCAAACCGATTCCCAGACCGGGTTTTCCGGATAGGATTATTTTTCCGTTTTCTACATAATTTCCGGAGGCATAGTCATTGGAGATCAGATTGGCTCCATCCAGATCTGCAAAATCGGTAAGACCTGCCAGCACACAGCCTGCGGATATACCAACGGTGGATTCTGTCATACATCCAATCATGACTTTATAGCCCAGTTCTTTTGCTTTTCTGATCATTTCCAACGCCGGAGTGAGCCCGCCACACTTCATCAGTTTGATATTGACACTTTTGTAGTAAGGCAACAGCTCTTCTAGGGAATTGAAATCCTGACAGTCTTCATCTGCCATCCAGTTTGCAGGACTTTCTTTATTAAGGATTTTGTAATTTCCAACCGGTCTTGGCTGTTCCAGATAGGAAAACTGAGCTATCATTTCATTTTCCTGAAGCCAAAGACAATCCTGGTCTGTAAAGCTGGCATTGGAATCCAAAGCAATATGCAGGTTTAACCTCAACAGTTTTTCAATATTCTCATGATTTAAGCCTTTACATTTTACTTTAAACCTATTCCAGCTGCTGTTTTCTATTTTCCGGATCTGGTCATTGATATCGGCCACAGAAATCGTAATAGAGCTTTCCACTAAATGATCGGAAGGAATCGTATTTAATTCGATAAAACTTTTATTTTCAAGCTTTCCAAACAGATCCCAATAAGCACAGTCCAAAGCAGACAGTAAAAACGAATGCAGATTCATTGTTGAAAGAAAAGTGAAAAATTCACTGGGATGAATGATGGTCTGGTTTTCCAGCAATGTCTTTATCTCCTTTAATCTAGCAATAAATTTTTTAAGGTCAATCTGATAATAATCTATCGCTACACATTCGCCATAGCCTTTACAGTTTAAATAAGATAATTCAACCAACAGGGCTTCCCTTTTGTCATAGTTTCCATAGGCAATGGAGAAGGTTTCTTTTAACTTCAGTTCTTTTATTTCCCAACTTATTCTCATACTCTAACTAATCCATTGTTCTACTATTTTAATCTCAACCCATTTACCGTTGACTTTCTTGTAAATTGCTGTATACCCACTCCCACTCAAATAGCCGCAGGAGATAGAATTTTCAACGATACACATTGTCTTCTCTTTATTAAAGAAAGGTACCGATAACTTTCGAAAACATTTATTCCCGAATTTCGTGCGAAAGGCAACCCAAAAATCTTTTTTACCATTTTCCGTTAATTTGTCGAGGTCTTCCTCTGTAGCATACTGTAATGGTCTCTTTATTTTTGTTGTATCCAATTTGAAATTAAACGTGGTTTTTGCCTGATTTTTATAGTACGCAGAATCCCTAATTAAAAAAACGGAATCATACTTTAGGATAACACTTAACGGCAGGGATTCATCTTCTCTTTTTTCAAAAAGATAAACCGACTTTAATGGGACAATAAATATATCATTCTTCTCCTCAGAAGACATACGTTCATTATCAATTAGCTGATTCAAAACTTCATATCTTAAATCTAACTCTTCATC
Source organism: Chryseobacterium sp. OV279 (assembly GCF_900128945.1). Classification (GTDB taxonomy): domain Bacteria; phylum Bacteroidota; class Bacteroidia; order Flavobacteriales; family Weeksellaceae; genus Chryseobacterium. Next base: position 174,088 of record NZ_FQUD01000006.1, read on the forward strand.
TATAACACTGGTATTCAGATTGATTTCACTTTTCTTACATGAAATCATTAATAATAAGACCAAAAAAATATACCCTTTCATATACTAAAGCTACAAAAAAAGAGACCACAAGTGATCTCTTTCATTATTTACAGCTTAATAATTTTATCTTACAATCAGTTTTTCAGTCTGTGCTTTTTCACCCTGCGTGATACGCACCATGTAGACTCCTTTTTGAAGTCCTTTCGTAGAAACTGCTTTTTTAGATTGAGAATCTCTTGCGTCAGAGAATACTAATTTTCCGGACATATCAAACATTTTAATCTGAACGTCTTTTGAAGAAGCATCTAAATTACCCACAAAGAATTCGTCATAGGTCGGATTTGGGAAGATAATGAATTTATGATCTTCTTTTTTAATATCCTGAGTGGCTAAAGCCGTATTACATTCATCAGGAACAATAAAACTTTCAACCTGATCATTCGCCGTTGCTCTCACTCCTGCTGAAGCACCTGTTCCCAATCCTCTTTTGGCAAATGCCTTCCAGATCATACATTTATCAAGACCGGCATTTCCAACTAAATCGGCCTGAAGAATTGCGTCACGCCCATCAATAAATGTCGGACTGCAAGCCTGCAGTTTAAGTCCATCTACCACAAGTTGCAGCGCTTTTGCATTCCCGGAAGTAGTACTTGCCAGTACATCACTGTTATATCCGTATTTTTCGATGTATTTCCAGGTAAGATCCCAAAGCATGCTCGCCCAGATGAATCCTATAGCGTGTGAACCTGAAACCGTATTTGTATTTCCGTAGGTATAGCTGTTTACGGCAAAATCCGGAGAATATTTCGCAGGTCTGATTCCCAGTCCTGTAGTAGGCTCTCCTTTTGCGTAGGTTCCCATTCCTCTTGCCAAAGCAGATGTATCGCCCGGTCTTGTGGTCAGCATTAAAGCAAAATAATCAGACCAACCTTCGCCCATCTGTTCTGCACTGTTGGTTGCAGAAAGACAGCTGTAGCCCTGACCTGTCAGTCTGTTTGAAATTCCATGTCCGTATTCATGGGCGATGATCCCATTATCAAGGCTTGAATGTTTAAAACCATTAAAATCATTTCCTAAGGTAGCATTGATTGTGTTTCCGTTTCCAAGCTCGGTCACCATATACAAACCTTCTGTTTTTCCGATATTAATAGAAGGAATGGTTACCTGTCCTCCTGAAGTTCCTCCTCCCATAGCGATTGGAGTATCAGTAGACGGCCTATAAACAATAGCTCCCACTGCACCGGCTTTCTGAGCATTCAAGACTTTAAGCCCGTATTCACAGGTCGTACTTGTAATCACTGCTATTTTACCGGTAAGACTTCCCAACGCGGGCTGAGTACATGCATCTGCAGGCACTGAAACCGCAAGATCACCTGTCACAGTCTGTCCGTCAAACAAAAGTTTTCCAAAAGATGCACTTCCGGTCATTACTTTAGGTCTGCTGACCGCTGTTGCCGGCGTATTATACTGATATCTGGAAATAGGATCTGCTGCGGTTTGCGTTCTGTCATAGATATACATCTGCATCCTTGGAGCAGCCAGATAAACCTGTCCGTTAATCGTTGTCTCATATCCTGAACTGAAATTGGCGTTGTTCAGACCGCTTCCATCATACGCTTCTGCGTTTACGGCATCACCACCCATTCCTAAGTTTGTGAAATTTTTGGTCTGGAAATTTCTTGCAGCTTCCGTAAAGCCGAATTTATAGAAAACATCATGCATCTTATTATTCATATAGAAAAGATTCGTGATGGCTGCATCTCTGTGTGTGAAAGGGCTGATGTATCTCCCCTCATCAAAAGGAAAATCAAAGTTCAGCGCACTTCCTCCGTCCGGCGAATATCCTGGACTATTGGTATTGTTCTGATCAGAATAGGCATACACGTTATTTCCTCTTGTATTGGTATAGCTGGTCACTCCATCAGAATGCCATCCTTCAGGAGAAAATGTAATATCCCAAGGATTATTAAGGAGAGCACGCTGCCCAAATGTAGGTGCTTCTACAGGAAGTGGAAAAACATTGTAAGAAGCATTGGTAGGAGCAAGCAGACTGTTGGCTGAAACTTTATTCGATGCTCCTGCAAAACCAGCTGTAGCCGGTTCAGAATCTGAATACTGAGTACCGTGTGATTCTGATTCACTGTCTGAGTGGCTATCATGCGTAAAATTACAGTCTAAGGTTAGATTGTCTTTAGCAAGAACTTCTCCCGTATCTGCGTCAGCGAGTAAATGCCATACATCCGCTGAGTTTTTATCTGAAACAAAGAGTTCTTTTGCCAGTACATAGACTCCATTTTTTTCAAAATATACGTTTGGAAGGTAGTCTACTTTAGAAATTTCATGAAGTTCCAGCTTCTGTTTAAGAAGATCTTCCGGGAAACTTTCTTTAGCCTTTTTCTGGCTGGCAACAGTGATGTCTTTTTTAAAATCGTTTTTTTCAGAGATAATTTTATCTTCTTTGATCATTACTTTACCCAAAGCATTGTAGACTCTAAGTCCTGCGTAGGTCTGCTGAACATTCACCACATTCACGCCTAAACTTTTGGAAGCATCTTCATTTAAAATAATAACTCCTGCTCCTCCATTTTTTTGTGCGATCTGTCCACTTTCCTGATAGTAATTCTGAATAAGCCTGTTTGAATTTTGTGCATTCATTTTGCCAAAAGCAAAGAATACGGCCACCGACACCGGCCATAAAAATAATTTTCTATCCATAAGGTTGTTTTTTTCGCAATAAAGTTATGATTTTTTAACAAAAAAAGATATTTGATCTAATATTTTTAATTAAAAAAGATTTATTTCTTGCTTTTTTTGGTTTTTACCATCTTATTTTTAATGAATTTGGATCTAGACTTTAAAAAATCAACCATATTTTGATTATAACTGTATTTTTTTGCTTCTTTCAATGGTTCCAACGCTTTTTTATATTCCCCTCTGATCTCAAACAGCAGCGATTTTTGGATCAGAATCCGCGATTTATCAATTCCTTTGATTTTTAAAGCATAATTGATGAGTTTTTCGGCTTCATCCAGATCTTCATTATCCAAAAGGCATTTGATATAGTGTAAAGGCGTGTTGAGATTAGACACATTGCACTGCATGGCTTCTTCAAAATACATTTTTGCTCTTTCATAATCGGTGAGCATTTCACTATAAATTCTTCCCATCAGACACAGGCTGTCTGCATCTTCGGGGTCGTAGGACAAAGCATAATTCAGGGCTTCCAGGCAATCCGGAAGGCTGTATGGATAATTATCCAGAGCTTCAAAATAATATTTACTTTTAGTTAAGGTCATGTCTTTCGTTTTTTAATTCTTTTTTCAGGATATTCCGTTGTTTTTTAAATGATTTATCCTGATGATTCTTTTTAAAATCTGTTCCTGAAAATGTACGGACCGGGCTTCCTCTCTGTACCTGCAGATGATTGTTCCACGTGTCCTGCATTCTTTTTTCAAGCTGTTTGATGTAAAGTCTGGTTACTTTCTCTTTCAGCCGCATAATGGCCAGCTTTTTATTTTCCAGCTGCGACCGTGAATCCTGCGCAAATACGCTTTCTCCGGTGGGTATATGCACTGCACGGACCGCTGTATTTACTTTGTTCACATTCTGACCACCACTTCCCTGACTTCTCGTAGTCTGAAACTGAATATCTTTTTCATTGAAATTGATTTTCTCCAGTCCTTCCAGCTCGAAAACACCGATAAACCAGTTGCTCCTTTTATGGAGTTTTCTGAACGTGCTTTTCCCGGTCCAGCATATGCTTCCCAGCCATGTTTTTAAAAATTCATCCAGTTCTTTTGCTTTTAAAAGCAGGGTTACGGATTTTAAAGTCAGGTTTTCATCACCATTCTCGCGGTGAATGACTTCGTAATCTATTGCATTGTTTTTCACTTCCTCTAGGAAGACCTTCAGTACTTTAGCAGTCACCCACTGGCATTCTAAAGGTCCTCTTCCTGAGGTTATTTGTATGAGTTTTTCCATTTTAATCTACTTTAGGAATTTCATTTAATTTTGGATGACCAACAGGGTCAATTCCTTTTTCCAGCAAATTTTTGGCAGCCATTACAGCCCAGCATTTATCACTGGAATGGATGTTTCTGTAAAAAGTCAGCAAAATATCCGGCTTAACAACAGTAAAACCATCTATCTCAATCGTTTCGAGATCATTTTTTTCAAAGAAATCTATGGTGATTCTATGAGATTTCCCGTTTTCGAGTTCTACCGTTTTCTCATATCTCCTGAAATTTTCTTCACTCTGCAGATGATCATACCGGGTCCATACTTTCTGAAAACCTTCGTGTTGAATGACCATGACCGCTTCTGCGGCATTTTCTTTTTTTACAAAAACATCAATATCCTTATGGTCGTGGGCATGTTTGTATTCCGTATGTCCTTTTTCCGACATAAAATGCCACGCCCAGCCACCGGATATGATGACTTTATCCTTTAATTTATTTAAAATTTCAAGTCCGTGGTGGATTCTAAATTCCGGCCAGACTTCTCCGTATCTTTTTATGTTATGAGATGCTCCCATTTTTCTGTTTTTTGTTGATTAATACTGATAAGAATCTATATTAACCCGGTTGTTTATAAAACCTTATAGGTTCTTTGAAACCTATAAGGTTGAAAGCTGTAGGTTTATAATGGAAAGCAGAGTTCTTCTCACTGACGACTATAAACCAGCAACTTCATTATTTATCCATTCTCACAATTCTAGGTTGAAATGTTCCGAGAATGTCCACCAATTCACTTTGTGCATTCATCACTTCGTGAATATCTTTATAAGCCATCGGTGCTTCTTCTGTGTTACCACCCATCAAAGTCACTTTCTTCAGCTTCAGTTCTTTTTTGATATCGTTCTGAGTGAAAAGGCTTCTGCATTCTCCTCTCGAGTGAGCTCTTCCTGCTCCATGTGATGCTGAGTTCAAAGAATCAGGGTTTCCTTTTCCACGGACGATAAAACCTTTTGCCGTCATGGATCCGGGAATCATTCCCAATTCATTTTCATTGGCCGGTGTAGCGCCTTTTCTGTGGACAATCACTTCTTTTCCGTTATGGATTTCCTTCCATGCGAAATTGTGGTGATTCTCGATTCTCGCTCTTACCCTTCCACCGACAGCTTTTACAAGCCTTCTGTGAATGTCATCGTGACAGGCAGAAGCATAATCACCGGCAAGATTCATCGCCGTCCAGTATTCCAGGCCGAGGTGGGTGTTCATATCCAGCCAGGCAAACTGCTGCGCTTCTTTTGGCAACGGACACTGATCTGCAGCTACTCTTGAGTAATATTGCGCAATCTCAGCCCCCAAACCTCTGGAACCACTGTGAGAAAGTATTCCCAGGTATTTTCCTTTTGGTAGTCCGATCTGATCATCTTCTTCCGTGATCTCTACTTCTCCGAATTCCACGAAATGATTTCCGCCTCCTGATGAGCCCATCTGCTTAATGGCTTTTCCTTTTAATCTCCTTAAAATCGGGATCATATCGAACGTATCTCTCTCAAAGATTTCATGATCTATGTGAGATTTGTGTGTTTCATACATCCCGAATTTGGTATGTTCCGCAAGCGCTTTTTCATATTTATCTCTTGCTCCGTCCAGATATGAAACCGGTATATCCAAAATACTGAGGCTCATCCTGCAGCCGATATCCATTCCTACTCCGTAAGGGATTACTGCTTTTTCTACCGCCAGAACTCCTCCTATCGGAAGTCCATAACCGCTGTGTGCGTCAGGCATTAGAGCGCCCTGCGTTGAAATCGGCAGTTTTAAAGCCGTATACAGCTGGTTTTTGGCTTCTTCAGAAATATTGCTTCCAAAGATCTGGAAGGAAGCCCGCTGGCTATTGAGCATTCTTTTTTCTGTTTTTCTGGATGAAAGCAGAGATTCTGCAATCTGTCCGAAAGTCAGGTCTTTTTCAAAGTTCTCCGGATTCAGGAGGATGTCTTTCAAAATAGATTTTACATGGTGAATGTTCTTCGTTGCAAAATTTCTTTTCATGACCTCCAAAGCCACGTTGACGCTTTGATTATTTGGATATCCCAGTTTTAATATATCTTTTCCTTTTAGTTTTAAATTTCCCATTGTTTTTGTTTTAAATCATATTGGACCTATAAGTCCTCAAAATAGGCTGCAAGCTCTGTTGCAGACATGATGCAGTCGGCATATTTCCTGCTTTTGATAAGATCAGTTTCATATTCCCATTTCCAGACATTTGATTTACCATAGATCTTTTTCCGGATGATTCCCGCTATCTTATGCTGTTCCACATAGGCTTTTATTTCAGCATATTCTCTCTCGAGATCCAGATCTACAGGTTTGTAGTGCGTGATCATATTGGGCTTTATCCGTAGTGTAAATCTCCAGGGTTCAGTGAATTCGTAATACGTTTCATTTCTTTTTCTGAATGGATTGTATTCTTCTTTTTTAAGAAAATACGGCCTTTCTCTGGGGCTGAGCCCAAACTTTGGATCTGTCCATGCATAGGAAGAAACAGTATTGAGTCTCTGAGGTTTTTCCACATATATTCTTCGTCCGAACTTTCTTCTCTTTTTCAGAAAAAGCCGGCTTTCGGAGTACATGTACGTGGCGATCTTCTTCAGAATTCCTTCATAGAAATCTGCATCTTCTGATCTTTTCACGTCATCATTCAGCACGAAGAATCTTATAAAACCTCTCTGATAGGGTTTTTCCAATGGAATCCACGGAATATTCCTTCTGAGGTACCAAAGCTCTTTACTACGTTTATACTTTTTTCTTATCTGTTTTTCTACATCTTTTTTACCTGTTCTTTTTCTGCTTCTTGCGCTTCTCAGGCGGTGAAACAGAAGGTTATTATTTTCCATTAATGATAAGACACAAGATGTCAGGTACAGCATCCAAAAACATGGACTGTTTACATCTTTTCTTATTCAACTATATTTTAAGTTGATTGATTTTACGATAATGAACAGCGTGAAACATCGATCGTACATGATCTTTTCATTTTGTTCTTAAATGACACTAAAAAATTTCGGGGAAACTGGAGTTTAGATATTGCGCAATAAAAAACCCGAAATCTTACGACTTCGGGTTTTGATATTTCGTTGTACTATTATTCTAAGAGTATACCAAACCACGAAGCCTTACCACCATAAGCGGTACTCCAGCTGAAGAATTTTGATTCGTTTTGAACATTGCTTCGTTGTTTTTTTATTGGTTAAACTTTATTTTCAGGTGCAAATATAATATTTTTTCTGAATATCAAATTATTTTTTTTACTTCATGTGGATCAGGCTCAGAAAAATACCGTCTATTACTTTGGTCATTCTAGGAAGATCCAGTGTTTCCACAGTATCTGTTGTCTCATGATAATTTTTATTTCTGAAAAACGATGTATCGGTGATCATCAGGGCAGAATAACCAAATTTCCAATAGTTAAGATGGTCTGAAAAATCTGTTCCTTTTACAAATTTCGGAGCGGTAAAAGTTTCTGTTTTGATCTGGTTGGCTTCTTTAAACTGAGTCCTGAAATTATTTACAAAATCCCCGGCTCCGAACTTTTTGACCAATGTTATAAAATCTCCCTTATTCCCATAAACCCATGATAAAATCCCTAACGGATAGCTTTGTGAGTCCTTTTCGTCCTTGAAATACCCTATCATTTCCACACTAGCCATTCCGTATACGTCGATGTTGTGATCTTTTAAATACCGGGCATGGATGTGGCTTCCCATATTTTCAGTCCTGAAATAGGGAGGTTCTTCTAATGTATAGGCTACAAGATCTATTCTGTAATTCAGTTTTTGGCCCTTAAGCATTCTGGCGAGTTCCAGAAGGGCAGTCACTCCGGTAGCATTGTCGTCTGCTCCCTGCTGATCTCCACAAACATCATAATGGGCACCGATAATGATTCTTTTTTGATGTTCCGTACCGAAAGACGTGATGATATTTTTATAAATTTTGCCATCAACATTATATTCCTGAAAGGTCGTACTGTCCCCGTATTTGCTAAAATCCTGTTTAATATAATCCGCAATGGCATTCAGCTGATCCAAATTTTTGTGATTCCTGAATTCAGGGGTTTGTGTAAGGGCTGTGAGGTGGCTTTTAACCAAATTAATATCTGCCGGCACCGGAGATTTCTGAACCGGTCTGTTTCCGGAGTCTGCTGCAAAACAAAATACAGCTATAAAAATTAAGCCTGCAACAATAATGATCTTACTGGCTGCAGGCTTTGTTATATTTTTAAAATTCATCTCACGGTACTTTATGATTGGAGAACTGAAATTAGTACTTTTCAGCCAATCTGCACAGCAAGGGAAGTTTTATTTTAGTTTTCTAAAAATTTCTGTAGGATTTCCACCGCACATTTCGGGAGATTGGTTCCCGGACCGAAAATAAAATCAGCACCATTGGCATACAGGAATTCATAATCCTGCTGCGGAATAACGCCTCCTACCACGATCGTTACGTCATCAGCTCCCAGCTTCTTAAGTTCTTCCACGACCTGTGGAACAAGGGTTTTATGACCTGCTGCGAGAGAAGAAACGCCAAGGATGTGGATATCGTTTTCTACGGCCTGTTTGGCTACTTCTTCAGGGGTCTGGAACAATGGCGCCACATCGACGTCAAATCCCATATCTGCAAAAGCGGTAGCTACTACTTTGGCACCTCTGTCGTGTCCGTCCTGACCCATCTTGGCCACCATAATTCTTGGACGACGGCCTTCTGCCTCTTCAAATTTTTGAGTCAGATGAAGGGCTTTTTCAAAATATTCGTTTTTCCCGGCATTCATAGCGTATACTCCAGAGATTGTTCTGATATTGGCTTTATATCTTCCAAAAGTTTCCTCCATGGCATCACTCATTTCGCCAAGGGTTACTCTTCTTTTTGCGGCTTCGATGCATAAAGCTAGAAGGTTTCCATTTCCTGTTTTGGCACTTTCACGGATTTCGTTCAGGATTTCCGTCACGGCTTCAGGATTTCTTTCTGCTTTTATTTTTTCAAGTCTTTCGATCTGCTTTCTGCGGACTTCTGTATTGTCAATATCCAGGATCTCAATTCCGTCCTGTTTTAACGTAGTTCTGAATGAATTTACTCCGATGATGAATTCTTCACCGCTGTCTATTTTAGCCTGTTTTTTGGCTGCAGCTTCTTCAATTCTCATTTTTGGAATTCCGGCCTCAATGGCTTTGGTCATGCCTCCTTCCTGCTCTACCTCATCAATGTATTTCATCGCTTCCTCGATCATCTGCTGGGTAAGGCTTTCCACAAGGTTACTTCCGCCCATTGGATCTACCACATCACAGATTCCGCTTTCCTGCTGAAGGATAATCTGGGTATTTCTTGCAATCTTCGCTGAATAATCGGTAGGAAGTGCAATGGCTTCATCCAAGGCATTAGTATGCAATGACTGGGTTCCGCCTAAAGCAGAAGAAAGGGCCTCAATAGCCGTTCTGGTAATATTATTAAATGGTTCCTGCTCGGTAAGCGACCATCCTGAGGTTTGAGAGTGGGTTCTTAATGCTAATGATTTTGCATTCTGTGGGTTGAACTGCTTTAAAAGGGTTGCCCAAATGTACCTTGCCGCACGCATTTTTGCAATTTCCATGAAGTGATTCATCCCAATTGCCCAGAAAAATGAAAGTCTCGGAGCAAAATCATCGACATTCATTCCGGCTTTGATTCCTGTTCTTACATATTCAAGACCGTCTGCCAGCGTGTAGGCCATTTCCAGTACCGGAGTGGCACCTGCTTCCTGCATGTGGTATCCTGAGATAGAAATAGAGTTGAATTTTGGAATATTCTGCGCAGTGTATTCAAAGATATCTGCAATGATCTTCATGGAAGGAGCCGGCGGATAGATATAGGTGTTTCTTACCATGAACTCTTTCAAAATATCATTCTGAATCGTTCCGGAAAGGAGTTCCTGCTTTACCCCCTGCTCTTCGGCAGCTACAATGTAGAAAGACAAAATAGGAAGTACAGCTCCGTTCATAGTCATGGAAACCGAGATCTGATCTAACGGAATCTCATTGAACAGGATCTTCATATCTTCTACAGAATCGATCGCTACCCCGGCTTTACCTACATCCCCTACGACTCTTGAGTGATCGGAATCATATCCTCTGTGTGTGGCGAGGTCAAAAGCAACAGACAGACCTTTCTGCCCTGCGGCAAGATTTCTTCTGTAAAATGCATTGGATTCTTCTGCGGTGGAGAAACCTGCGTACTGTCTCACCGTCCATGGCTTCTGTACATACATGGTGGAATACGGGCCTCTGAGATAAGGAGCAGTTCCTGGAGAAGTCTGCGTTAAAGATTCATTTTTTACATCTTTTGGGGTGTAAGATGATTTTAACTCTAAACCGTCTTTTTCAAAATTATAGATCTCTCTTTCCAGAGGGTCTACGCTAAAATCTGGTTTTTTCACAGAAATTGTCTTTCGCATTCCAATAATTTTTGTCAGCGTAAAGTTAATTTTTTTGAACGAAACACGAAACTTATGTTAACATTCAGTTTTCCTGAATTTTAGGTCAAAAAAAAGACCGGACAAATGCCCGGCCTTTATTATAGATATACTTACTTATTATTTTTTGATAAGTTTAGTATTGTATGTGTTTTTGTCATCTTTAAGAGTGATCACATACATTCCTTTGATCAGTGATGCAACATTAATTCTGTTGTTACCATCTGTCTGACCTTGCTGAACTAATCTTCCGTCTGCACTGAAGATGCTGTAGTCAGCTTTTCCTTTAAGGTTCTTCACTTCCACGAAAGTATCCGCAGGGTTTGGATAGATAGACACTTCAGAAGTCTTAGGACCGCTTACATCATCTACTGCCAATCCGCTAGTGATTTTTACCGGAAGGTCCATAATACCTCCTGCTCCTGAAGCCAATTCTCCACATGCACTATCTAAAGCAGATGTTGCATATTTTGCAATAACTCTCATTCTAAGCAATTTACTTCCTGCATAAGCAGTAGCTGGAACCGTAAAGGTCTGTGCCGGGAAAGCAACACTTCCTACAGGAGAATTTCCTCCTACAGTGCTTACTCTTTCTGAAGCTTCAAACTGTCCGTTTCTGTTATAATCAATCCATACAGAAAGGTTAACAGGTCTTGTACTCATTTGGCTGTAGTTAGATGACATTAAGATCACAGGGGTCAAACTATACTGTGTTCCTTTTGTCAAATTAACTATTTTAGTAGGATCTTCACTTAGATCTTTATACGTTCTGAATGTAGGATCATCATGAACGATATTCGCAACCGTTACACGTCTAATTGCTGAGTAATCAGATATTCCAGAATTAAGAATACAGTAATCAACACCCGTTGTCAGGCCTTTTGTTTTAAGCGCATAATTAGCAGAGAAAGTTCCAGGAACACTGTTTACTACTGCAGCTACCTGTACTTCATAATTAGTTTCATCTTCAAGGCTGCTCAGAACCACAGAGTTTGTAGGGCTAGTTGCATTAGACCAGTTTGTAGTTCCAACTTTTCTGTAATTGATTGAATACGTAGCACCCGGTACACTGTTCCAGCTTACTCTCGCAGTTGTTTTGAAGATCTCCGTATTAATTGCAGTTACTCCCGTTGGAGCATTTGTCGTTGAAGTAGGAGCATCACCAACCGTTACCGCAGGAGAAACTGCGTAGAAAACATTTCCGATTGAAGATATTCTCAATTTAACTGGTCCTGTAATCGTAGATGGCATCTGAACCGTATAGCTACCTGTATTTGGTGTAGAAGCCACTAAATCTGTCCATGTAGTACCATTGTTAGATGTATAGTCGATTTTTACGTTAGGCGAGTTATACGGCGCAGTATTGGTATTGGCAACTTCCCACTGAATCGTGTTATTGGCATTTTTATACAGCACTGAAGAAGCAGTAAGTCCGTTAAATTTGAAAGGACCATCATTTCCGATAGTTGTTTGTATTTCAGCAGAAGACAACATTGGTCTTTGTGCATTTTCATCTCTTACCGTTACTGCATAATGTAAAACTCTTGGAATGTAAGATACCGTTTCCCAGTTTACGTTTGGATTATTGGCAGCACTTGTTTTATTGGTTAAAATCCCATTCATCACCAATGATAAGCTTGGGAAATATCTTCTTCCGCTTGTTGTTCCAAAATAAGATCTTGTCAACGCTCCTTCTGTGTTATATCCCCATCCAGCGTCACCAGAGATTGAAGCTCCATCAGTTACACTGTCATTTTGCTCCCATGTATATTTAATAGCATCACCCTGTGGATCTGTAGCAGAAGCATCAAGATAATAAGCCGTTCCTTTAGGAACAGTATAAGCCGTAAGAGCACTAATTACAGGTGGTGTATTCACTGTAATTTCTTCTGAAGTACCACATGCAGGCTTGCCCTCCAGACTTGTAAGGATCTGATCTATGGACTTATAATGGAAATACGCGTCAGAATTTGACTGAACGTTATCATCCGTAATTCCAGCATATCCCATAATGGTAGTTCCACCTCCCGGTTCTACGTTTGCATTTGAACCTTCGGATTTATTGGAAAATGTGTGATTTCCTCCCAGCTGGTGGCCCATTTCGTGAGCTACATAATCTATATCAAATAAATCTCCACTTGGGTTTGTATTTTGAGTAAAAGCAGAACCTTTAGCCAATGTAGTGGCAGTGGCAGGGTTTACACATGTAGATCCAATAGAACCGGCATTTCCGTTTCCACCGGCCGCATTGAATACGTGTCCCATATCGTAATTATCATTACCCACCTGTGCAGTTAGCGTTTGCTGCAGGTTTAAGTTCAAACTTCCTGTAAAAGGGTCTGTAGCAGCATCTGTATAAATAATATTTGGTAAATTCTGGATAATTGCTTTAATTCCAAAATCTTTTTCAAAAACTCCATTCACACGGGTCATCGTGTTGTTCATTGCTACAAGAGCAGGAGCCTTTTTCTGATCTTCCGTTGCAGTAGCAGGTACCCCTGCCAAATTCATAAAATATTGTGTATATTCTCCTGTAACTGCAAGAGCCAGTCTGTAGGTTCTATACTTTGTGCTGGACGGTCTGTTGTTAATCCCCAGATTAGAAAGATTTTTTTTTCCGTTAGCTTCTAATGATTTGATGTCTTTCAGATTCTCTTCGTCTGTACTGCATTCAAAACCATGCGCCCCTGCGGTTCTTTTTGTTTTATAGAAAACACCATACGTTTTCTTATCTGTTGTAATAGGTTCAATGAACTGGAATACCCCATCTTTAATGATCATAGACTGCATCTCATTGGGAGAAGTACTGAATCTTACAAATTTGGATGGATCATCAATACCGGCACCTATGTAAGAACCCAGCTGAAATTTATCTGCCATAGATTTCTCCATAACAGGATCACTATACACTGCAAATTTTTCAATTTTCCCTTCTGCTGTAGGCAAGGAAATAATAACAGGTTTTGCATTCTTACCTGTTTCTACTGCATCTTTTAGAATGTTTCTAAGTGATGTAAGGTCTACTCTGTAAGAGTGTTTTACCTCAACTTCATTTCTGATTTGAGATGATTTCTGCGAAACAGGTTCCCATCTCTGTGCGTTGAAACTGGCTACACCGGCTGTCAATGCACAAACTAGTAAAATTCTTTTTTTCATAACTGAACTACATGAATAGAATTAATAAATTTTAAATATCCACAACAAAAATAGCAATTTATAACATAGTACAATCAAAAAAAATGGCTAATTTTAATAAAATTAGCCATTTTGGTTTCTTTTTTGTTATTGATAACTATTTATTAATTCCCATTTCATATAAAGCAAATGAAATAAGGTCCGCATTTTCACTGATCACCTGTTCAGTGGCTCTTCCCGCTCCATGACCTGCATTTTTCTCAATTCTTAGTAAAATAGGATTTTTGCATCCCTGTTTTTCCTGAAGCTCTGCTCCGAATTTGAATGAATGCGCAGGAACTACCCTATCATCATGATCGCTGGTAATGATCATTGTGGAAGGATAACAAGTTCCTTTTTTCACGTTGTGAACCGGAGAATAGGATTTAAGATATTCAAACATTTCCTTGCTGTCTTCCGCCGTTCCATAGTCATAAGACCAGCCAGCTCCAGCCGTGAACTTGTTGTATCTCAGCATATCCAGAACGCCTACACCCGGGAAGGCTACTTTAGCAAGATCAGGACGCATCGTCATGGTAGCTCCTACAAGAAGCCCTCCGTTTGATCTTCCGGACAGCGCCATATATTCTTTTGAAGTATAGCCTTTCTTCTGTAAATATTCTCCTGCAGAAATGAAGTCTTCGAAAACATTTTTCTTTTGAGTCTTCGTACCCGCATCATGCCATTTTTTACCATATTCACCACCGCCTCTGATATTCGGTACGGCATAAATTCCTCCGTTTTCCATCCAGATGGCATTCACCACAGAGAATGAAGGCTGCAGGCTAATGTTGAACCCACCGTAAGAATAAAGGATGGTAGGGTTTTTACCGTTAAGCTTGGTTCCTTTTTTATAATTGATCATCATCGGAACTTTCGTACCGTCTTTTGAAGTATAGAATACCTGCTCAGAAACGTAATCATCCGGATTGAATTTTACTTTCGGCTTCTGATAAACTTCTGATTTTCCTGAATCTGCATTAAATTTATACGTGGTTCCCGGCGTGATGTAGTTACTGAAAGAGAAATACAGTTCTTTTTCCTCTTCTTTACCGCCAAAACCACCTATATTTCCTTTTCCCGGAAGTGTAATTTCTCTTACCAATTTTCCGGCTTTATCAAACTGTTTTACCTGATCGATAGCATCTACCATATAAGTAGCGAAGAAATACCCGCCTCCGGAAGAGATCCCTAAAACATTCTCTGTTTGCGGAATAACATCTTTCCAGGTTTCAGGGGAAGGATTGGTAATGCTTGTTTTTACCAGACGCATATTCGGAGCATCTTTATCCGTAAAGATAAAAAGATCATCTCCCTGTGTATCCACAATATTGACATTGATATCAAAGCCCTTATTGATCTGTACAAAATCACCGCCTTTTTTCAGGTCTTTGATGTACAATTCGTTTCCATTGGTAGCATTGGCAGCAGAAATGATCAGGTATCTCTGATCTTCAGAAACACCGGCTCCAAGATATCTTCTAGGTGTTTTATCACCTCCGAAAATCAGTTGGTCTGCAGACTGTTTTGTTCCTAATTTATGGAAGAACACTTTATGTTTATCCGTCATTCCGGAAAGTACCGTTCCTTCTTTTGGTTTATCGTAGCTTGAATAGTAGAATCCTTCATCACCCTGCCATGAAATGCCACTGAATTTTACATCAACAAGTGTTTCGTCGATCTGTTTTTTAGTGATGGCGTCGATGATGATGATCTTATTCCAGTCGCTTCCGCCTTCAGAAATAGAATAGGCAGCCAGGTTTCCTTTTTTGTTGAATGACAGATTGGAAAGTGAAGTGGTTCCTTTTTCTGAAAATTTATTCGGATCTAAAAATACTTCCGTTGCTTTGGTCTTATTGTTTGTTCTGTATAGGACAGACTGCGCCTGAAGGCCGTCATTTTTATAATAGTAGGTGTAATCTCCCTCTTTGAAAGGTGCTGAAATTTTTTCGTAATTCCAGATATCTCTCAGCTGATCCTTGATCTTATTTCTGAATGGGATCTTAGACAGATAATTCTGGCTGTAGGCTACTTCATCATCTACCCATTTTTTTGTAGCATCAGAATCATTTTCAAGATCTCTGAAAGGGTCAGCCACAGCGGTACCGAAATAGGTATCTGTCTGACTTCCTTTTATGGCATTAGGATAATTCATTTTTTGAGCATAAAAAGTTGCTGAAAAGAGGACTCCAGCAGTTAATAAAAGAGGTTTAAAATTCATAATCAAGGGTTTTATCAAAAATACATAAAGTATATGAAATAAAAAAAGCCCTGAAATCAGAGCTTTTAGTATAGAAATATTTTCTACAGTTCGTTATTTAGACCCGAAACTTTCAAAGTAGAAATCAGTTAATCCTGAAACTATTTCATCAGGACTCCCATTCCAATAGTATGTTTTTCCACCTTCATTCAGCTGATACAGGCTAAACTTCTGGTCGGTAACTACCGTTTTATCGGCATTTTTGAAATCTCTTACACTTTGAACCAGGTATTTTTTCAACTCTTCAGGCTTAACATTTTTAATATCACCAGGTGGAATATCGGAAAATTTCGCAGGAACCCTGAAACTTACGTAAAAATTTACCTCAGCAATTTTCTGATCTTCTACATGTTCATTCTGTACTATTTTTACATCTTTAACGGTGAGCTTTCCTTTCTTGAAATTCTCCATCATTGCACTAAAGTATGCTTCTGCTTCTTTTCTGCACGCATCGGCAGTTTCTTTGGGAAAAACAGATAAAAAATGATCTGTGCTTTCTTTCATCATTTCCAGCGAAACGGTATTAAAATCAACCTGATAAGCCGTTTCACCTTCTACGGTTGGCCTTAAATAATCATTCAACTTGTTCAGGACAGCAGTATCGTTATTCACGAAAGTACCAAAGTACATTTCAAAGACTTCAGAAGGTTTTTTCACCTCAGTCTGAGCCATCAGATTCTGACTTAGAACGGCCAACATCAGTAGTATGATGATTTTAAAATTTTTCATATTGATATTTTGTTTTTTTTAATGATTTAAGGTTTTAAAATAGGACTCATTCAGCTTCCAGACTAATTCCTGCGGGCCGCCGTTCCAGTAATAGGTGTTTCCTTCTTTTTTAACCTGATAAAGTTTAAAAACCTGTTGTACCGTCGTTTTCTTCTCTGATTTTGCAAAAGCTTTCGTTTTGTTTTTCAAATAGCTCTTCAAATCTTCTGCCGTCATTTTTTTGGCCTCTTCAAGTTTTAATGCAGAAACGTTTGTCGGAACAGGAAAGCTGAGATCCACACTAAGTTCTGTCACCCAACTGTTATCAGCATATTCATTTTTGACCTCCTTCGTATTTTTTACAACGTATCCCGTGTTCCTTAAATTGTTTAAAAGAGCACTGAAATATTCTCCCGCTTCTGCCCTGCATCCGGCCGCCGTTTCTTTTGGAAGATGGGCAAGGAAGCTTCCGGTAAGATTTTGAACCTCATCATTAAAAGATTTGTTCATGTCTATTGTATACGTATTTTCCGCTCCGAGGAATGGCACAAGATATTCATTAAGCTGTTGAAGCGCACGCTCATCCTGTTTTACAAAAGTATTAAAATACATCCCGAATACCTGCTCCGGTTTCAGAGCATCAGCTTGTGCAGACAGATTCTGAATACAGAACAGCAACATCAGTAATACAATTCTCATCGTTCCTTTCATAGTGTAGTTTTTTAATATGCTGAATTTAAAGCAAAAAAAAGCTCTTGAAATTCAAGAGCCTGATTGATATATCTGTTTTTAATAGTTTTCTTCTTCTCCCTTCATTTTCTCTGCGTTTTCCGCCATGATCACGGCATCAATCATTTCAGAGATATCTCCATTCATATAAGCGTCCAGATTATACATGGATTTGTTGATCCTGTGATCTGTCACCCTTCCCTGAGGATAGTTGTAGGTTTTGATCTTTGCAGAACGGTCACCGGTAGAAACCATTGATTTACGCTGTGCTGCAATATCACCCTGAACTTTCTGCAATTCGATGTCGTATAGTTTGGTTCTCAACATTTCCATTGCCAGTTCACGGTTAGCCAGCTGGGAACGTGCCTGCTGACATACAACCACCATTCCTGAAGGTTTGTGCGTCAGCTGAACTTTCGTTTCAACCTTGTTTACGTTCTGACCTCCGGCTCCACCTGAACGGGATGTCTGCATTTCAATATCGGCAGGATTCAGTTCGAAATCCACTTCTTCAGCTTCCGGTAATACAGCAATTGTGATGGCAGAAGTATGAACTCTACCCTGAGATTCTGTTTCAGGAACACGCTGTACACGGTGAACTCCGGACTCGAATTTCATAATTCCGTAAACGCCTTCTCCTTCCACCTTCATGATGAGTTCTTTGTAGCCTTTTGCCGCTTCATTAGAATCCGTTACTTCATGTCTCCAGCCTTTTGTTTTGAAGTACATGCTGTACATCCTGTAAACATCTTCTACAAAAATAGCTGCTTCATCACCACCGGTACCGGCACGTAATTCCACAATGATGTTTTTGTCGTCTGCAGGATCTTTAGGAATCAGTAAAACTTTCAGTTCTTCTTCCAGTCCGGGAAGTTTAGCCTGAGCTTCCATTTTTTCTTCTTTCGCAAGATCTACAAGGTCTCTGTCTGAGCCATCAGCGATGATTTCATCAGATTCTGCAATATTATCTAAAGCACCTTTATACTGATCGTACACTCTTACAATCTTTCCCAAATCACTGTATTCTTTGTTCAGAGAAGAATATTTTTTTTGATCTGAAATGATATCAGGCTGTATAATAAGGTCTGCAACCTCATTATATCTTTGTTTAATAGCTTCTAGTTTTGGAATTAATGATTTAGACATTCTGCAATTTTTGAGAGTGCAAAGATAAGAATTATTAATTCAAATTAAAATTCCTTTATACAATCAAATCAGCATAATTTTTTGAACCATTTAGGTTTATGATATTTTTAAGATAATTAAATGCCGTTTTAGCTTAAAATTCCACTAAAAGACAAATACCTTGTTCTATTGAATCATTATTCAGAGGGCTTTTTAAAAAACTTTTTATCCACAACATATAAAACAAGTCCAAACGCTACAATCCCCAGTCCTATGATGCTTTCTTTAGGATTATGGATGAGGGTAAAATAGAGGATATAGATACTGAAAAGCAGAAAAACGGCAGGAAATATATAGAACAGATTGGATTTAAAAATTTTCCGCTGATCTTTTTTAAGAAAGAAAACCGTAGAAATAGAGAGACTGGCGAATAGTTGCAGAATAAATGCGGTATAGACAAAAATCTCTTTAAAGCTTCCCGTCAGGATAATCACCGAAGCAATCACCGCATGGGCAAAAATGGCTCTCACCGGAATACCTTTTTTATTATTGACTGCCAGTGATCTCCATAAATGATTTTCCCTTGCAAACGCCTGCGTCAGCCTCGATCCGACCCATAAATAACCACTGATCGTCGCAATCAGTTGCAGGGCAATAAAAATGTTGACGATTTTCCCGAAACCGATTCCCAGCATATTACCCGCTGCTTCGCCCATCACATCTTCTTTTCCGGCCATCTGGCTTACAGGCGCATGTTTCAGCATGATAAAATTGACCAGCAGATAACTTACCGTTACGAAAACTGTTCCCACAATCAAAGCTCTGGGAAGGTTCTTCTGAACGTCTTTTATTTCTCCCGCAATGTATGAGGCGGAATTCCAACCGGTATAGGAATAGGTGACAAAAACCAGCGAAGTCGCAAAAGCGGGAAGCATGATTTCATCCTGCCAGCTGTTTCCAAATTCCAGACTGTTTCCTGCCGCGGACTCCGGAAGTACCACGCCAAGGATGACGAGAACAATGATAAAAGCAATTTTGATAAAGGTGAAAAAGTTATGAAACCTACTGGAAGTCTTGAGGCTGAATGATAACGTCGCAGCCACCAGAAATATGAATCCGATCGCAAAACCGTTTCCAAAGGTGTAATTAAAAGCTGATAGGTATTTTGACATCGCCAGGGCAGCCAGAGCTACCGGTGCAGAAAACCCGATAATCAGAGAGATCCAGCTGACCAGATACCCGAAAACAGGATGATAAGTTTCTTTGAGATAGATATAATCCCCTCCGTTTCCTTTGAAATAGGATCCAAGCTCCGCGTAGCAAAATGCCCCGAACAAAGCGAGAATCCCGCCAATGATCCACAACAGGAAAATGCTGTAGGTATTGGTAATATCAGACAGCTGAAAACCTAAAGTCGTAAATATCCCCGTCCCAATCATATTGGAAACGACGATAGCAGCAGCGGTTTTCCAGCCGATCTGGTGTGTAGCAGTACTCATTGATCTGTTAAAAATTAAAATTAAGTCTTCCGAAGAAGTAATTCCCCAGCGTTCCCATCTGAACCGGTGCGTATTTAAACACACCATAATAGGAATTCGCATAGATCTGAAGATCCGGGAAAACATCAAATACATTATTGGCTCCCACGGTCAGATTGATGGTTTTCGTTATGTCATATCCCACACTCACATCCGTTACGACCTTTGGAGAGAAGCTCTGTACTTTTCCGAACGGATAACCGTCTCTGATGACCTGACCAAAATACGTATTTCTTACCATGAAATTGAATTTTCCAATGGCATAATTCAACCCCAGCGAAGCTTTTGTCTTGGGTGAAAGGGTTTCTATGATATTGATCTGATCCGGTCCGAAAAACTGATCCTGCGTAGGCACCAGCTTTTCAGGAAAATGGAAATCTTTGATTTTCGTTTCCGTATAATTTCCAGCTAAGTTGATATTCAAATTTCCGCCACCAAGTTTCCAGTCGTAAGTGACCACAACATCAACGCCTTTTGTCTCAGTATCAATGGCATTCGCGAAGAATCTTCCGCTCTCTACATTGTACTGAGCCAATCTCGGATCATCGATATTACTCGTAATCACAATTCTGTCTTTTACTTTAATCCAATATCCATCAATGGTTATAAACAATCTGTTGGCAGGTTTCAGCGTAAATCCTGCGCTGGCATTTACTGAAGTTTCCTGTTTTAATTGATCAAACCCTAGTGCTTTTGCCGCATCACTGTCATTCCTGAAAATTCCTTTGGTTACAATTCCCAATCCTGAAGTAGAAATATCTGCGTAGGAATTATTAAAATATTGCTGCTGAAGTGACGGCGCTCGGAAACCTGTTCCCACAGCCGCCCGTACTGCATAGTTTTTTACAAACTCATACCTCACCGCCAGTTTTCCGTTCAACGTATTTCCAAAATCTGAATAATTTTCAAATCTTCCAGCCAGGTCTATATTCAACTTTTTAGCGATATCATAAGAAACATCGGCATAGACCGCCGCTGAATGTCTTGATTTTTTCACAGCATTATCCGGTGAAAAACCAATAAACGACTGTGAACCTCCATTTCCTACCACTGTAGAACCCGGAACGGCAGGATTTCCATTGATGTCATAGCGCGTGTAAGATGCTTCATCTCCCGGCTTGATCTCATACTGTTCAAAACGGAATTCTCCACCAAATGCAATATTAAACTGATTTATATTTTTAGACACATCAAGATTAACCGTATTCTGAAGGAAACTGTGTGCTCCGGCATAAAAGCTGGTGGGTGATTTTGCGCCTAATGAAGCGTTGTTTGTATTATTAACATTGTAATTGAATGTATTGCTTCCGAATGTATTGCTTAAATCAACGAACCAGTTATTCACATTGTATTTTGCGCCTACAGCATATGAAAAATCATAAACCTGCGAGCCCAGAGAAGCCTGGAAGCCGTTGGGATAAATAGAAGATACCACATTGGATGTTTCACCTGGAAGTCTTCTGAAACCAAAACCTTTTCCTTCTTTAATACTGAAGCCTCCGAAAGAATAGAGTTTCAGACTTTCACTTAACGGATATTCGGAGTTAAAAAATAACTGCGCCTGTCTGATCTGTGCATCGCCGATCTGAAAATTAAAATCATCACGCGTAAGTCCTCTTTCTCTTAATTTCTGATCATCAAGTGCCCTTGCTCCTTCCGGGTCATCTGCAAATTCATACGCAAAATTTTCCCCGAAGATGTCAAGATCATGATTTTGAGTTCTTGTTGTCTTTCCCCGGTGACTCAGCTGTAGTGAAAGATTCACATAGCTGTCTTTTTTACCCAGAGAAGATCCATAATTGATTCCTGCCTGATAGGTTTCCCCATCATTTCTCCCACTGATTCCGTAAGATGCAGAAGCTGATGCTCCGATGTCTTTTTTGAGAATAATATTCACCACTCCTGCGATAGCATCTGAGCCATATTGAGCTGCGGCTCCATCTCTTAAAACTTCAATCCTGTCGATAGCGATCACGGGAATGGTACTGAGATCCGTTCCTACAGACCCGTTTCCTACCGTATTCTGATAATTGACCAATGAAGTGCTGTGTCTTCTTTTGCCGTTGATCAGGACCAAAACCTGATCAGGTCCCATTCCTCTTAAAGTTACCGGATCGATATGCTCCGTCCCATCTGAAGCAGACTGTCGCACAGTATTAAATGACGGAATCACATAGTTCAGAAGGTCCTGAACGGTAGTTTGTGGAGCAGATTTCTGCAGCTTTTCTATATTGATAATGTCTACGGGAACCGGTGTTTCCAGTTTTGTTCTTTTCGCATTCCGGTTTCCTACGATTACCACGTCTTCGATCTGAGTTCCTTTTTCCTGCTCCTGTGCATTCACTAAAACAGCTCCCAGGAGTATCACAGACAGACTTAATTTTTTCATCTTTCGTTCTTGTAAATTAATAATAAAATGCTTCCGCAGACCTGATCCGCAGTTAATAAAAAGACTTCAAGAAATGGAATTGCTGTCAGAATAGTGACTTTTCTCATCTTCCCCGCAATGGGCTGGAATTAGCACCTTTACACTTTTTAGAGACGTGCAGGTTGCTAAGGTTTCATAGGGCCAAATCCCTCCACCTTTCTTGATAAATCTACTGCAAAAGTAGACTAATATTTTTAATTGACCAAAAGAGGAATTGCTGAAATAATCATCCGGAAATAATTTAAATTAACCACAGGTTTCTCATTTGTACACAGGAGTTTGCGTCTAATCAGGCTATTGATTCAGTATAATCTACAGGTGAATATTAAGATGTGAACACCTGAGAAATTCAGGGTCAAAAAAAATAAAAAAGGGATAATTTTCATTACCCCTTTTGTCTGTATTATTGAATGATCATCTTCTGAATGGCTGTACCAGTTTCAGAACGGAGATGAACGAGATAGGTTCCGGGTGGATAATCTGCTTTGAGTTCATAGGTTCCGTTTTCCTGATTTAATTTAAAGGAATCCATTCTTTTACCACTCAAGTCAAAAATGACGATCTCTCCGTTCTTCGCTTTATGGTAAATTAATTTTGCAGAGCCGTTTTTCACAGGATTATCTGCAATCTGCAGGGATAATTTATTGGCAGCATTCACATCCATTGTTGACAACGCTCCTGCGTAATTTCCAAAAATTCTGAATTCTCCCGGCTGCAGCATAACCGGAGTTGTTGTAGAGGCAAAATTTGAGATCGATTGATCCATCAGATTCTGCCATTGTCCTGCATATGGGAAATAGGGGATAACATTCTGCGCCGAAGTGCTGTAATTAGCCAGAACTACCACATTCTTTACTCCGTTTATGGCATTATCGTACACATAAATCCTAGTGATCAGACCCGCAGGATCATTAGTAAGGTTGTTGGATTCTATGGTATAGGTTTTTGACTTGAAAACCGGATAAGTCTTTCTGATATTGATAATTTTAGCCCAGGTATCATAAACCGCTTTTCGGTTTGCATTGGTATCATAGCCCAATGTGAAGGCAACCGGCTTTTCATCCGTACGGCAACCACTGTTGATGCTTCCGTCTGCACAACGGTTGATACTGAATTCGTACCCCAGTTCTCCAAACTGCCAGATCATTTTCGGGCCGGGAATGGTAAAGAAAGTCGCCCCGAATGTCTTCATTCTTTCAAGGGCTGTGTTCAGATTGGTAACATTGTAGCCGCCGTTCACCGCTCCGTAGGAAAGATTCTTGAACATCAGTCTTTCTTCATCATGGCTTTCTCCGTATCCTACAGCATGCATATTCGTAAAACCGTGAAGCGTGTGATTCATTCTGTCATAATTGCTGTTCTCCGTGTATCCCATCGTGTTTTGATTGTACGGATCTGTCTGCTTATTCCACAGCATTACGCCTTTTCCTTCAGCAACTCTGTAGTTCGCCCACTGCTGTTCTTCTGCATCTGTTCCCAAATGTTCGAAAATCATATAAGAATTGGGATCTATCGCCCACTGCCTGTCTGCATAATGTTTCATAATATCTACTCTGTCCTGCTGGTAAGCATTGGTACAGGCTTCATCATTTTCAGAACAGTTTTGGGTAAAACCTTTCGTTAAATCCCAACGGAATCCATCGATATGATACTCGGTTAGCCATTGCTGAAGACTTCTTTCAACGTAATATTGAGTTGAAGGACTTGTATGGTTAAAATCGTTGAATACATTATAGGAATGTTTGGGAACCTGATTGAAATAAGGGTTGTTGGCCGCAATCTCCCCGAAACCGTCCCCATCAGGATCTATATTCCACAGTCTGGCCAGTGGAGAACGTCCTGTTGCATGATTAAAAGCGATATCTAAAATAACTGCGATCCCGTTCTGGTGGCACAGGTCTACAAATTCTTTGAATTTCTCAGGCGTTCCGTACGCTTTATCCAGCGCGTAGTGAAAAGATGTATTATAGCCCCATGATAAGTTCCCTTCAAATTCCATAATGGGAAGCAGCTCAATGGCATTGATATTTAAGTTTTTCAAATAAGAAATCTTATTGATGAGTGACTGCCAGTTTTTTTCCTGTGTAAAATCTCTCAGCAATAATTCATACACCACCAAATCTTCCTTTGCCGGTCTCTGAAAATTGGTCACCTGCCAGCTGTAAGGAGTCTGACCGGTTTTAAAGGTTGAAACTTCAAAGCCCTGACCTGCAGGAAACGGAGGTAAATTGGGATACGTTGTGCTTGAAATCCACTGATCATCATAGGACGATAAAATCTGCGGTGAATAAGGATCCGCCACTTTTTTAAGATCATTGGTTCTGTATTGGAAAGTGTATAATTGCTGTGGAGTCAATCCGTTTAATTCAATCCAGTAAAGATCAGGATTGGCAGTATCTCTTTTCATTAAATAGGTATCATTCACCGCCCAGTTATTAAAACTTCCGATGACGTGTACAAAATTTTTATGAGGTGCGTACAGGGCAAGTCCCACTTTCGTCTGGTCTGAAGAATGATAATTAATCCCCTGCCTGATCCAGCCGGGAATAGCTTCCGAAACTACTGTCCGGGGAATCTGCAGAAGAAATGCAGCACTCTTTGTGTTGGAATTTGTACCAGTAGCAACTAGTTCCATACTGGCATCCTGAGACACCGTATAGCTATAGGTGTAAGATTGTGAAGGAGCAGATGCCGTATTCACAACCGTTCCGTTTGCCTTTAACTGAAACGTCGCATCTACATTAGTGGTCGCTGTAATATTAACAGACGTTCCTGCCGGAATTGTAGTCAGGCTATTCGCTGCCGGGTTGGTCAGCGTTAAATTTAAAAGACCAACATTAACAAAAATATCCGGGGAGGTCTGATGGGAGCCCGTTTTATCTTTTAGCAGAAATCCAAACCTCCCGATTCCCGTTCTTCCGAAAAAAGCTGTTGGAGTCATGGTTAAGGAATAGGTATCTGCAGTTGAATTGTAAGTGAGTTTATTCAGATCACTGGAACTGTTCCAGCTTCCGTTGGTAGGACAATCCTGGCTGTTCTGATAATTGGTATCAAATGACCATGACCAGATGTAAATGGCATTATTTGAAACATTCCACGCTGATTCATCGATCTGGTCTCCCGGAATGGTTAGGGTAATCACATCCGTTTCATTGAACGGACTGGGAGTAACGGTATAATTAATCTGCCCGAAAACCAACGCTGCAACAAGCAGATAAACAAGGGAATAAAACTTCTTCATTTCTTTATTTTTATCTAATATAGTATTAATTTTCTTTTTTATACTTCATTTCACAGTGAAAAAATAAGTCATAAAAAAAGACCCATGAAAAATTTCATGAGCCTTTACGATAAAAGTAATTGTAATGAACTTTTTTTAAAATAAATCAATTTATGCCTTTATAACAAAGGGCTTTCCTAAAAAAGCCCCTGCTGATCAATCAAACGTATCGGGACTTAGTTTTTAATAATTTTCTTAGAAAAAACCTGTCCGCTCTTTAACTTTAATTCTACAATATAAATTCCATTCGGAAGTCCGTTCATATTGATCTGGTTATTGGAAAACTGAATATTATTCAGCTTTTGTCCTACCATATTGATAACACTGACACTTTCGATCAGTGCATCTGCTTTGATATTAAGAACACCGTTCGTAGGGTTTGGATAGAATCCTACTGCTGACGTATTTTTGATGATATCTGATGTTCCTAAAGCCGAACCCGTCTTGATGCATCTTACCGCGGATCCCTGTCCTCTCATCGCTCCTGAAGAAGGATTCGCAATAGTAGACCCTATGTATAGGTATTTTCCTCCTGAATTAGAGGTGTCAGAACTCCAGAAATATCCTCTTTGCCCTGCAAATGTAAGGGCTCCGTTGGAAGAACTTCTGTATCCTGATGCAGGCAGTTTCAGGTAACTATTGTAGGCCGTTCCCGGATTTGCGATATGATCCGACTCTACAGCGGCTGCCCATTCAGCCTGGGAAGGCATTTTCCAACCCGGCCCAACTGCCATACAGGGATCTGCTCCTACATTGTTGGAAACATTCGCTGCATTGGAAGCGGTCCATTTGTCGGTAGCGGCAAAAGTACTCCACCATGATCCGATGATGAAAGCACCAGAACCAGCCAGTCCGTCCGGTGAATTCGGTGTTGTAGGTGCTGCCGTAGCCGAATTTCTCAGCTGGTGGCCATCATCCCATCTTCCCCACTGGAAAAGATCTCCGTACGATGCTTCATCTCCTAATGAATTTGCTACCTGGGAACTTCCAAGGTTCTGCTGCATCCAGATGTTTCCCTCGGCTCCTCTTACCGTCGAATACGTTACCGTTTGTCCACGGTAAGTAAAAGTTACACAACCCGTATCTCCTGCATTGCTTCCAGGATCTGTATTGGTACATCCCGGAGGCGTTCCGTTCAGTGGAATTCTTTTCACTTTGGTACCATCTTCGGAATAAGCAAGTACTAAGTAGTTATTCGCCTTATCAATCGCTAGGTCATTATACTTAGCTTCTCCTGTGGAAATGAAATCTCCACCGTAGGTTACCCAATTTTGCGCAGCAGTATCGAATTTATAAACCGTATTTCTTAATAAGTCGTTGTCTTCAAAACGGCTGGCTACTACAAATGGCTCTCCGGATGCTGTCACTGTAATCGCTACATGCTGTACTCTTCCGTTAGAAAAATCAGCCTGACCAAGCTGTATCCATGCATTTCCGTTAAATTTCTTAACGTTAAGTTTCTGACCATTCGCTGAACTGGCAACATAAGCCACATACAGATTATTATTACCATCTATCGCAATATCAGAGGTATACTGCTCAGAAGAAGAAGCCGCATCTACGATTGTTCCTCCCACCAGTGTCCACGTATCTGTAGCTACCGCTGATGTACTGTTCTCATATACTCTTACACCCGATGCGATATTGCATGTATAAATTTTCTGATTGGATCCGATCACCATTTCTGCAAATGATGCTCCGTTTGAAAAACCAGTATTTCCTACCTGCTCCCAGGCTCCGTTTGCATAACGCTGTACAGTTCCTGAGTTCTGTCCACCGAATGTAAACAGTACATTAGACGGAGAAACCGCAGAAGCATGATAGTTAGCCGCAGATTCCGTAGCTTTTGCAAGCTGTGTCCATGAAGTACCATTAAACTGACGAACTGCAATTCCGGATCCCGGATATCCTACCTGATTGGTGTAAAAAATATTTCCCAAACCGTCAAGAGATAATGAATTAAAGGTTGCTGTCCCTTCTGTAATTCCTGCCGTTCCCCCTACATAAGACCATGAAGTCCCGTTGAATTTCTGCACAGAACCTTTAGCCACTGAGGTATCATAATAAGAAAGATAATAGTTTCCAGCCTGATCTACTGCCAGATTGTTATAACTGCTTCCTCCTGCTGAAACTCCCTGCGCACCTCCTACATCTTCCCATTGCTGGGCATATAGATAACTTCCTGCGATGGTTAGCAAGGCTAAACCTGCTCCTATTTTACGGATCGCAAAATGTAAATTTTGAAACATATCTAATATTATTTTTAATTATTCTAAATTTAATTTAATTTTGCGCAAAATTACTTTACATTCTTAACCCTGAGTTATCATTTCCAAACTTTTTGTTATCTGATGTAAGGCTTTTGTTTCAAATTGTACCATGCCCGTAAAATCATTTCCTATGAAGAATCTCTCCAGGAGTGGACTGTTATTCAGTTCCGACAACATCAAGATCGTCATGCAGGAAGACCCACAGCCTGAAAAGTTTTCAAGATTGCATATGATTGAAAGCAGGGCAAGTTTCAGCCTGCTTTTTCTGCTGAGTCCCAATATTAAACTGGAAGCCAATGACTGTGAGACCAAATTTCTGTTCAGGAAAAACCAGTATATCCTTCATTATTCATCTCAGGAAAGTACCGCAGAGCTTTGGACAGAAAGCCAGGAAGCTTTAAAATATTTTCAGATTCAGATTAATTATCAATATATTTTTAACCTCATCGATCCGGAATCGAGCAAGGAAAATGCAGATATTCTGGAAAACATGATCCGGAACAATTATATTTTCCTTCATCAAAGAACGCCTCCTTATATGACTGTGGAAATGCATATGATCCTGAACGAGCTGATCAGTTATTCAAAAAAAGGAATGGTACAGCGGTTATTTGTCGAAGCCAAGATCATTAAGCTTCTGATTTTAATTTTTGAACAGTTCAATGAAAAAAATACCGTACAGAACGAGCCGGGAACTTCTTTTGTGATCAAAAAATTCATTGATGAAAATTATCACAAGAATATCCGTGCGGAAGATATCGGAAAGCTTACGGGGATCAATCAGAATAAAATCAGGAAAGAATTTAAAGCCCAATATCAGATGACGGTTTCCGATTATATTTCAGAACTGAGAATGCTGAAAGCGAAGAAAATGATCATCGACAAAGGTATTATGATCAAAGAAATTGCTATTGAATGCGGATATGAATATGTTCAGAACTTCACACGGGCATTCAAAAAGAAATTCGGCGTTTCTCCGGAAAAACTTAGAAACGGCTAATAAAAAGAAAAACCGCCTAAAAAATTAAGCGGTTTATATATGTTGTTTTGCTTTGATATTACTTTTTCAGAATTAAGGTGAAAAAGCAATGACAGTCAATTAATGATGATGTCCGTGATCGTGTAGGAAAGGTCCGTTTCCTTTAGGATTGCTGAAGACTACTTCTACGCCTTCCTGCTCATTAAGTTCTTTTCTTCTGATATCTTCAGGATCAAAAGGTTTTACTTTTCCGAAATATTCTTTCAGACCTTCAGTTAACCACATTGGGATTACCAAACCGAAGAACATGAAGATACACCAGAACCCTACTAAGAACATAATTATAAAGAATACAGTCCATAGGAACTGGTAGAACGGCCAAAATGCTGATAAAATCGTTATCATTCTCTTAAAGATTTTAGGCAAAAATAGGACTTTTTTGCGTTGTACACAAAACATACAAGCCCTATTTTCTAATTTATTTTGATTTTAAACTAATTAATGGGCAAGATCTGCGAAGAAGTCATTGCCTTTATCGTCCGTAATGATGAATGCCGGGAAGTCTTTTACTTCGATCTTTCTCACCGCTTCCATCCCTAATTCAGGGAAGTCTACGATATCTACAGAGACAATATTGTCTTTGGCAAGAATCGCTGCCGGTCCGCCGATAGATCCCAGATAGAAGCCTCCGTATTTACCGCAAGCTGTGGTCACATCTTTGCTTCTGTTTCCTTTCGCCAGCATGATCATGCTTCCGCCGTGGCTCTGGAACTCGTCTACATACACGTCCATTCTTCCAGCAGTGGTAGGTCCGAAACTTCCTGAAGCCATTCCTTCCGGAGTTTTTGCAGGTCCTGCGTAGTAGATCGGGTGGTTTTTGAAATATTCAGGCATCGGTTGTCCGCTATCGATGATCTCTTTGATTTTTGCGTGAGCAATATCTCTGGCAACGATCAGTGTTCCGTTTAATTTTAATCTTGTTTTGATAGGATATTTAGACAGCTCAGCCAATATCTCAGGCATTGGCTTGTTCAGATTGATTTCAACAGCTTCTTCCAGGTGTGGCGGCGTATCCGGTAAGAATCTCTTTGGATTTTCTTCCAGCTGCTCAAGGAAAATACCTTCTTTTGTGATTTTTCCTTTGATATTTCTGTCTGCAGAACATGAAACGCCCATTCCTACAGGACAGGAAGCAGCATGACGCGGAAGTCTGATCACTCTTACATCGTGGGTGAGGTATTTCCCTCCAAACTGTGCTCCAATAGCACTTTCCTGGCAGATTTTCTGAACTTTAGCTTCCCATTCAAGGTCTCTGAAAGCCTGTCCGCCTTCATTTCCTTCTGTCGGAAGGTTGTCGTAATATTTTGCAGACGCTTTTTTCACAGCAGCAAGATTGGCTTCAGCAGAAGTTCCCCCGATCACAAGAGCTAAGTGATAAGGCGGGCATGCAGCCGTTCCAAGGTCTGAGATTCTTTCCTTTACAAATGCTTCAAGAGACTTTTCATTCAATAATGATTTTGTCTTTTGATATAAGAATGTTTTATTGGCAGATCCTCCTCCTTTCGTTAAAAACAAAAATTCGTAGTAGTCTCCTTTCTTGGCATAAATATCAATCTGTGCCGGAAGATTGGAACCTGAATTTTTTTCGTCAAACATCGTCAAAGGTACCACCTGAGAATATCTAAGGTTTCTTTTCTGATAAGTATTGTAAATTCCTTTGCTAAGGTATTCTCCGTCATCCACTCCGGTGTAAACACTTTCTCCTTTTTTACCCATGACAATAGCTGTACCTGTATCCTGGCATGAAGGAAGAGCTCCTTCTACCGCCACAGCAGCATTCTGCAAGAGATTGTAAGCAACGAATCTATCATTATCTGTAGCTTCCGGATCATCGATGATTTTTCTGAGACTTTCAAGGTGAGAAGAACGAAGCATGAAAGAAACATCCGCCATAGCTTCTTCGGCCAAAAGCTCCAGTCCCTTCGGATCAATGGTTAAGATCTCTCTTTCTCCTAATTGTTCAACCTTTACATAGTCTGATGTCAATTTTTTATACACCGTATCATCTTTCTGGATCGGATACGGATCCTGATATCTAAAATCCATTCAATTTTTGTTTGTGCAAAAATACGTCATCCTTAAAAAAACATGAGTAAAATCACTCATCCATATTGATATTTATAATGGTTATAAATTGCGGGATTCTGCGTTTATGATTAACTTTATAAAAATTTCAATCACAATGAATTACAGAATCGAAAAGGATACTATGGGAGAAGTTCAGGTGCCTGCTGACAAGTTTTGGGGAGCACAGACTGAACGTTCAAGAAACAATTTTAAGATCGGACCTGAGGGTTCTATGCCTCACGAAATCATTGAAGCTTTTGCATTTTTAAAGAAGGCAGCTGCTTATACCAATACAGATCTTGGTGTTCTTCCCGCAGAAAAAAGAGATATGATCGCTAAAGTATGTGACGAAATCCTGGAAGGAAAACTTAACGACCAGTTTCCTCTGGTGATCTGGCAGACAGGTTCAGGAACACAGTCCAATATGAATATCAATGAAGTGGTTTCCAACAGAGCTCATGTGAACAATGGCGGAACTTTAGGCGATAAATCCGAAATCCACCCGAATGATGATGTGAACAAATCCCAGTCTTCCAATGATACTTACCCAACGGCGATGCATATTGCTGCTTACAAAAAAGTGGTGGAAGTAACGATTCCGGCTGTTGAAAAATTAAAAAATACAATTGCTGCAAAGGCAGAAGCATTTAAAGATATTGTAAAAATCGGGAGAACCCACCTTATGGACGCGACTCCTCTTACCCTTGGACAGGAATTTTCAGGCTATAAAGCTCAGCTTGAATATGGTCTGAAAGCGTTGAAAAACACCCTTCCTCACCTTTCTGAACTTGCCTTAGGCGGAACTGCTGTAGGTACAGGACTTAATACCCCAAATGGTTATGATGTAAAAGTCGCTGAATATATCGCGAAATTTACCAATCACCCGTTTGTTACGGCTGAGAATAAATTTGAAGCTCTGGCTGCTCACGATGCCATTGTGGAATCTCACGGTGCTTTAAAACAACTGGCTGTTTCTTTATTCAAAATAGCTCAGGATATCAGATTGCTGGCTTCAGGGCCACGTTCGGGAATCGGGGAAATTCATATTCCGGAGAACGAACCAGGATCTTCTATTATGCCAGGGAAAGTAAATCCTACGCAAAATGAAGCAATGACCATGGTTTGCGCTCAGGTTCTTGGAAATGATACGACGATCTCTTTTGCAGGTACTCAGGGGAATTATGAGCTTAATGTGTTCAAACCTGTTATGGCGTACAACTTCCTTCAGTCTGCTCAGTTAATTGCGGATGCATGTATTTCATTCAATGATCACTGTGCGGAAGGTATTGAACCGAATCATGAGAGAATTAAAGAACTGGTAGACAAATCATTAATGCTTGTTACCGCTTTAAACACCCACATCGGTTACGAAAATGCAGCGAAGATTGCAAAAACAGCCCACAAAAACGGAACAACTCTAAAAGAAGAAGCGGTAGGCCTTGGCTTTTTAACGGCTGAGCAGTTTGACGAATGGGTGAAGCCGGAAGATATGGTAGGAAGCCTTAAATAAAGGTTTGGGAGATGGAAGATGGAGGCTGGAAGTTACTATTCAGCATTAATTTTTAAGAGATCCCTTAAAATATATCAAGTGTGATTTAAGAATTAATAAAAATGCTTTGTAGTATGTTTTAGACCATAACAACTTTAATTTCCCATACATTTAAATAGATTGAACAATAAGAAAACCCCAGAAATTCTGGGGTTTTTATTTTTAGTAAAACACTGACGTACAATTTTTTATAAAAACATAGGCTATAATTTTATTTTTTCCTATATTAGTGATATAAATACATTTTAAACTAACCTTATGAAAAATTTAAAAAAATTACACAGAGATCATTTAAGAGAAGTAATGGGAGGACATACATGCCCGAACAATCTCGTTCATGTAGAGTTTAACGGCTATCATGCATGCTGCCTGAATATGCCACCTGAAGGAAATCCATGCAAAGGAAAATTCTGCTTTATTCCTGAGGGAATGTGTTCCAGTGAACCGATGTAAGATGAAACTCTAACTCAACTATTTTACTATGAAAAATCTAAAAAAATTCAACAGAGCCAACCTGAAAGACGTATTCGGAGGGGCCGTTATTCCACGTTGCCCACCGAACTGGTATCTTGTCCAGTACAACGGTTATTACGCATGCTGTAGTGTTCCTACAGACAATCCCTGCCAGGGAATGTGTATGGTGCATGTTGATATGTGTGCGGTACCGATAGAGGAAGATCCTATTTAAAATAATTGATGGAAAGGCCGGAAACAAGTTCCGGCCTTTTTATATCTTATCCTGAAAATTCATCCAGCATATTTCTGGTAGGAACAAAGAAAAGCGTTCCGGTAACGGCTGTACTGAAATCTAAAATTCTGTCGTAATTGCCCGGCGGATCTCCGATGAACATATTCGTCAGCATTTTCTTCGTTGTGCTGAATGTACTGGAATAGGCAATAAAATAAGTCCCGAACTCATTGGAAGAAGGGTTTCCAAAAGGCATATTGTCTCTTACAATCTTAAGTTCTTCCCCGTTTTCCCCTTCAATATTAGCCAAAGCAATATGGGAATTGGATGGTTTTACGGAATCCGACATTTCTATATCATTTTCTTTTGACCGTCCGATCACTTTTTCCTGCTCTTCTGTGGACAGCCCCTTCCAGGCATCCATATTGTGAAGGTATTTCTGAACAAATAAGTAGCTGCCGCCTTTATATTGAAGATCTTCATCGCCGATTTTCGCAAAATAATCGCGGTCTTCTCCGTGTGGATTTTCAGTTCCGTCTACAAAACCGAGAATGGAACGGGCATCCCAATATTTGAATCCATGGATCTCAAGAATACTTTCGGCAACGGAGCTCAAAAGTTTTGATATCTCTATCGCCATATCGAAAATAAGGCTTTTATTATCTGCTCTCAGGTGAAAATGAAGATCTCCGGGCGTAGAAATGGCCGTATGTTTTACGCCTTTAATTTCTTCAAAACTGATCAGCTCTTTCGGCAACGGTGTCGGAAGTTCCAGTTTTTTCCAGGCTTCAGCACCAATTCCCATCACACAGCTTACTCTACTATCGGGAAACCTGTTGAAAGCCGAATTATTAAGATTGAGAACCAAAGCACAAAGCTGCTGGAAAACATCTTTCAGCTGCGGGCTGCCATTCAGTTTCCACACCATGAAAATAGTGTTGCTGTTAGGATAGTCTGTGACGTTTTGGGATTCTATACTCATTATTTTTATATCAGTTAAACTTCTGCCGGCGCAGACACCTGATCTGCAAAATACTGTTCAAGATCCTTCAATGTTTCCGGATTGGTCTTGATGTCTTTCACAAGCTGTCCTTTATTCACGACGACAATTCTGTTGCAGACTTCTGTCGTATGGGAAAGGTCATGGCTAGAGATCAGAAAAGTAACTCCGTCTTGCTTCGAAAGTTCTTTAATTAAGTTTTTAAGCTTGATCTGCGTGGAAGGATCCAGATTCGCAAATGGTTCATCCAGGATAATAATTTCCGGATTTCCGATGACAGCTCCGATGATTCCAACCTTTTTCTGGTTTCCTTTTGATAAATCACGGACATATTTTCCAGAATTAAGAATTTCTCCATTGAAAAAATCATGGAAAGGTTTTAAAAATTCGTCTACAGAAGCTTTATTCTGACCTCTCAATTCGCCAATGAAGTAGAAATACTCTTCAGGGGTCAGATAACCAATCAGGAAAGTGTCATCTACAAAAGCAGAGACTTTGTTTTTCCAGGCTTCAGATTCATTGACCTTAATATCCTCGATGCTTACAAATCCTGTCGTAGGCTGGATCAGGTCAAGCATAAGACTAAAAAGCGTGGTTTTTCCGGCTCCATTATTTCCTACCAGCCCAAAAGTTTCACCGTTAGGAATTTCAAGATGCTCAATATTAAGAACTGTAGCAGTTCCGTAGGTCTTGGATAAGTTATTGATGGTAATCATAATTTAGTCTTTGTTTTTAAATGCGTCCAGCGTACTGTATTTTTCGCGTTTGTATTGTTTGACGATGATATCGAATATTCTTTCTCTCAGCATAAATCCTACAAGTCCCAGAATTGCAATGCTTACAACGCCTGCTGTGATTCCGAAGAAGTATTTTGACAGAGCAAAAACGCCCATTGGAAGTAACATTTTCGGGATCAGAAGCAGCATAGCTTTCAGATTAAAACTGTTTTTCTGTCCTATCCTTTTTTCTTTTGAATTAAGATCGATCTGGGTTTTATTAAATGCCCCGGACCAAAGAGTAAGCTGGGAATTCACCCCTATATTATAAATCCCTGCCGCAAAAAATGTGATATAAAGTTCCCACCCGAAATAGGCATAAAATAACGCAATGATGATTGAAGCTGCGGTCATGATGTTGATTAACCACCATTTTGCTTTAAGATATTCTTTGTAAGGAACGTTCAGGGTCATCATTAACGGATAATAAGAACTGTCGAAAGAAGGAACCCTCTGCCCGAAAAGAAACTGAAAGCCTCCGGTCACAAACAGTCCCATAAACATCATCATGGCCGGCGTTTTATAAATCACGGAAGTGTACATCAGTAATCCGTAGAAAAGGAAGAAAAAGCTTCCGATCAGAATCCCTTTGGTGACTTTATTCCGTCTCAGCATTTTGATATCGTTGTTGATAAATGTTCCGATAACGCCATATTTATTTAAGAAGGCAATGTTTTCGGTTTTCCCAAACTGCTTCTTCGCTTCAAGTCCCTGATCCAGATAGAATTCTTTACGAACATAGCTGAAACATATTCGCCATAAGCCAAAGAACAGAACAATTGGAACGATAATCCAGTAAGGAATCTGGTAGAAACTATAAATAAATTTCTCAGAGTAAAAAAGTACGGGCACAATATTATAATAGCTAAGCGCACCCACTCCGGCAAATATACAGCCTATGATTATCGCAATCGTTTCTTTATCATTGAACAGGATATTGATAAAATTATTCAGATAAAACAAGAACGAAATCCCGATGAACCAGGTTAAAATACCCACGATACTGTATCCATTGAACATCGCAATGATCGAAAATGTGATGAAGAACAAGGAATTCAGCCAGCTCAATGCGGAAAGAAAGGTTTTCACGAGTATATAATTGACCAGCGTATTTTTAGGAATATTCTGCGTCAGGAACGGCTTGATATTCTGGGTAGACATTTCCTGCCAAATGTACTTGAAAATCAAGTCGGCAGCCCATGCAATTATCAAAAATTTTGAAACGACTTTTAAAGGATCCTGATGCATTTCGTCCCGTACGTAGAAGAACGCCGCAAAAGCACCTCCAGCCAGACAGGCCATAAAATAAAGGATTCCTATAAAACGAAGGATCTTCATGGCCAGATTCACGCCTACAGAAGTACCGCGGAAAAAGCTCTTGATTTCCAGTCTTAGGAACTTTAGAAACATATGTTAGTTTTTTTATATTAGTCAATATAAAGTAAAATATGTTACAGTTTTTTAGCCAATCAATTCTTTTGCCTGTGCCAGTGCAGCCTCAGTAATTTTGCTTCCGGACAGAAGCTGGGCGATTTCATTGAGTTTTTCTTCGTCGTTCAGAGGAATGATGGTAGACTGTGTTTTACCGGAAATATCTCGTTTTACGACTTTGTAATTGTCGTTTCCTTTGGCAGCAACCTGTGCGAGGTGGGAAATAACGATGAGCTGCATATCCGCAGACATTTCTCTCATCAGATTACCGATTTCTTCGGCTACTTTTCCTGAAACTCCGGTATCAATTTCATCCAGAATCAGGGTTGGAAGTTCATCGCTCTCTGCAATGATCTTTTTTACCGCAAGCATTACCCTGGATCTCTCACCACCGGAAATAGCCGTCTGTATCGGTTTTAAAGGGAAACCGGAATTGGCCTGGAAGAGTAACTGTATATTTTCTTTTCCGAATGCATTGAACTCCGCTGTATCCTGAAGTTCAATATCTACGGTTGCTTTTTCAAGACCTAATTTCTTCAGAAGTCCTTCTGCTTTTTTAATGAAGACAGGAACGGATTTTTTTCTGTTTTTTGACAGCTTTTCAGCAAGAGCCTGAAGCGTTTTTTCTTTTTTGGAAATATTTTCTTCAATCTCCGCAATATGATCTTCGAGTTCCGAAGCGCCTTTCTGCTCACCTGCCAGCTGATCTCTGAGCGCTTTCAGTTCATCCAGATCAGAGACACTATGCTTCAGAAATAAGGCATTAATCTTATTATTAAGTTCGACAAGGATCGCGAGATTGGCCGGATTGATTTCTATTCTTTCCGATTCATTTTCAAGTTCGGAAATGATGTCTTTCAGCTCTACAAAAGAGGTTTCAAGTCTTTCATCAAGTTCTGAAAAACCATTGGATACTTCTGCAATTCTGGAAAGTTTATGTTTAGCTTCGTTAAAAAACGACAGAATTCCCACTTCTTCCTGGTGAAATCTCGACAGGATCTGTACGAGATTTTCGGAAATCATCTCCGCATTTTCCTGAATAGACAACTGATTCTGAAGATCTTCATAATCTACATCATCCAGTTTTAGTTCTTCCAGTTCGTTCAGAAGAAAATCTTTGTAATCGCTTTCTTTTCTGTTCTCAGAAAGCTGGGTCTGAAGTTTTTTAAGCTGTATTTTTAAACTCTGATAGTCAGAAAATTCATTCTGATAGTCTTCAATGCCCTTCTTGTTTTCAGAAAGTCCGTCAATAATTTTAAACTGATATTCTGACGTAAAAAGGTTCGAAGTTTCAAACTGGGAATGAATATCGATGAGTTTTGAAGACAGTTCTTTAAGCACATCAAGAGTCACCGGCACATCATTGATGAACGCCCTTGATTTACCCGAAGGAAGAATTTCCCTTCTGATGATGGTGTGATGCTCATAGTCCAGATCATTTTCAATAAAGAATTTTTTGAACTGGTTATTGAGATCAAATTCAGTTTCTACAATGCTTTTCTCTTCCGATTTGGAAATAGATTTTACTTCTGCCCTTTCACCAAGGATCAGCCTTAAAGCCCCCAAAATAATGGATTTACCAGCTCCGGTCTCCCCGGTAATTACCTGCAGACCGTTATTCAGTGATACTTCAAGGGTATCAATCAGGGCAAAGTTTTTAATGTAAATTCTCGAAAGCATGGATTAGCTGATTACTTTAAGTAATGCAAATATAGAATTTAGTATTCGGTATTCAATGGCTAAAGCCGGCAGATTTTATTTCCACTTGCTCCATTTATTCTCAGAATATTTGGGCGTAAAGATCATCATCAGCTGCTTAAGGTCATTGATGACAAGTCCTCCATTGTTTCCGGAATTGAAAACATTGAAAATTTCGTCACTTTTATTGTCTAAAAATAAATTGAAGTAATAAGACTGCTGGAATGAGTTTTCATACATTTTCAGCTGCATAAGTGCATCAAAGATTACTTTTTTTGCTGCGGTCTGATCCTGATTGAACAGATTATCCATGCCTGCTCTGTGATAGGTATACATCGTAGATCTTAATTGGCTCCAATTCGGATTGATGATCTCATTGATGAGTATGGTACGGCTTCGCGGCTCATTGATGACATTCCATCCTTCATAGTTCCTGTTCTGCGAATTTTGAGCAATCTGCTGCGCTTTTGAGAACCACTGTGTCCCTCCCATAGACTGGAAGCTGTCTGCATCATAGCCTAAGATCACATAAACATAAAAGCTGACTACATCAATCAGATTTTTTCCTGAAAACTGTCTTTCATTAAATACAAGGTTTTCATTTTCCACATATTCAAATGCAAATCTTTTGTCCTGAAGATTGACTAATGGTGATTCATAGCTTGTATTATAAACCGGACGTACTGCCTGAATCACAATACTTCCCTTGAATCGGTTTCCGTCTCTTTCAGCTATTACAACAGAGAAATTACACTTCACCTTTTCGAAGTTCTGAAGTTTTTTTCCGGTCCAGCTGGTATTGTTGATAAAGTCTCTAAGGCTTTTTTCCAGCGCTTTATAGGCTTGCTGGTTACTTCCTCCCAGCTGTTGGGCGTTGATCTGTACTGTTGCAAGCAGTTCCTGGGAAAAACTCAGATTATATATAAAAAACAGCAAGAATAAGCTTATGATTTTTTTCATTATCTATTAAAAATTGAGAACGGAAATTTATTAAAATTATTCTTAGTACCCTAAAAATATCAGGAATTAATCTAAATCCGGATTAGCCATTGATTAGCAACAAAAATATTATAATAAATGCTAAAAGATAGAAAAAACAATTTTTTATTATTAAGATAGTTACACGAGTAAAGACAATTTCTAAAAACTCTATGTATGGTTTATTAAAATTGGAAAATAATAAACTGATTTTTGTAATAATTTTTCAAACACATTTTCTATTTCACATATTTTTTCTCAATTTCGCCACATGAAAAAATACGTGAAATACATTGACAGAAATTAGATTTAAATTCAATTTTAACAATATTTCACCAACACTTTTTAAGCTAAGTACAATTATACACTTTAAATATGAAAAAAAAACTAATTATCTTCATCATCTTATTAACAGGTTTACTTATAATTAAATCTCAAACCCCAATTAATGCTTATCTTAAAGAAACCAATTTTTTCCCTGGATCTGAACCTAGCGGATTATTACAAGTGGGAAACAATTTGGTATTTGCAGCAAATACTGGTAACGGAAATGAACCACACAAGTATAATTTACAAACCCAAACGGCAGAAATCATAAAGAATATTAATAGTGGCTCGGGGGACGGTATGCTCAAGAATGAATTCTACAAACTAGATAATAAAGTATATTATTTTGCATCTGATAACTCTAATCTCCAATTATGGTCTACTGACCTGATAACAAATTTAACCTCAAAAGTTAAAGATTTCAACATTTACTACTCTTCGTCCAATAATATTATTGCTAAAGTCCTAAATAATAAACTGTATTTTGTATTCCAACAAAAGCTTTATGTAAGTGATGGTTCTACAGCCGGCACTTTTCAAATTAACAATGTGAATAGCATTGGAAATTACTTACAGGAAAGCAACGGGTATGTATTCTTTTTTGGTACTAACAATATATCCGGCAGAGAATTATGGAAAACAGATGGCACTATAGCTGGTACAACTGTTGTTAAAGACATTAATCCTGGTATTGATTCTTCCATTGAGTATGGTGAAAAGATGTATAATTTCAATAATAAGATTGTATTTATCGCCAGAGATAATAATTTTAATTTGGGGTTATGGAGTACGGATGGCAGTGATATTAATACTGTAAAGTTTTATACTTTAGGTAACAATTCAAATTTTTATAATTTTGATTTTGAAAATTACCATAGCCTCCTTTTCAAAGTAAACGGAGACTTATGGAAAACTGACGGAACAACTATAGGAACAAATCAGATATATAACAATATACCCAATATTAATAAACTTACTTATTTCAGAAATAAAACTTACATAGATACAGATACAGGCATATATCATGTTGACCAAAACGATCAGGTAAATACATTAAATAATGGTTCGGGTCCTATTCTTCAAACAATTGCTCCTAGTAACAATGGAAACTATTTAGCATTAAGAGAATATAACAACAATACTTCACAAATATATTTTTTTGATGGAACTAATCTATTACAAACAAATATTAAATTCACGCCTGATAATAAATTCATTGAATATCAAAACAAGTTATTATTTTCCGGATATATTGATTCCTACATAGATTTTTATACCACTTATAAAAATACTGAATTGTTTTCCTATAATCCCTCCAGCAATATTTCAAAAGTTGAAAAGGATTTGATCTACGCCGATCACGGAACTCCTCGTTTTTATACAGAATTAAATGGAGAAGTATATTTTTTAGCTCGGGACGGCTCCTATTTTCAAGTTTACAAGATAGACTCCAATAGTAACATCGTAAAACTCAGCACTGGTTTACAAGAATATTTGCCAGATAATATTGAGGGATATAATCCTGTTACTGTTTCAGGAAGTTTTCTTTACTTTCATGGCAATAATCTGATAAGAACTGATGCTGTAAATAATTCTACTCAACAAATTTCTCCGCCACTAAATGAAAAAATTTATGGTACTTATTCTTTAAATGATAATAAAATTCTGATTAAAACATTCAATAGCTCTGAGAATTATATGAGAATTTGGAGCTTGGATAATAGCGCAACAAACTTCACTTTATTGGTGGAAAGACCTGTCAATAATATGCCTTCCGTAAATAATGTTGATAATGATTTTGTGAAAACTGATTCTGGTGTATATTTTAAAGTGATAAATAATTCCTCAACAGAAATTTGGAAATCTAATGGTACAATAGCTAATACAATTAAGATTACTGATTTATATAATTTTTATACATTTAATAGCTTTTTAGGCTTATTAAATAATAAAATATTCTTTTCTGATAATCCTAATAATAGTTTCAGTAATACAAAACTTTATTATATTGATGAAACCGCTAATCTAGTGAGTTTTGTAAAAGATTCATATTATAATATAGATGGAAAGTCATTTATTAAAAACAATAAATTATACTTCTTCTCCGGAACGAGTAATGGATTTATTACTGCACTGAACGTTACCGATGGAACATTACAAAATACCCAGACTATTACACAAATTAATTCTGAAGGAGCTTATAATGTTAAAAAGTGTGGAAATTTTGCTTATTTTCTTGATTACCATCGTCAAAAATTATTCAGAACCGATGGAACAGCATCTGGTTCAGTTTTCATAACCACAGGAGCTCAAAGTTATTCTAAGCTCAATTGCATGAACAATGAAATATATGGACTAAATTCTTTACAAAAGATTTTTAAAACTAATGGAGATCCCGGAAATTATCAGGAGCTTAGTTTTACTATAAATAATCAGGTTTTGCAACAGCCAAATTATCTTTGGATGAAAAGTTTATATACTCATAATTCTAAAATTTATTTCAGCATAGATCAGTATAATAATCATGGTGAGGAACTTTTCATCACAGACCTTATAAACACTTTAGGAGTCCATGATGAGAATATGACTAATAGTGATAAAATATTGCTATATCCTAATCCTGCAAGTACCGAAGTTAATATTAAATTAAGCAATCAGGAAAGAATTATAAAAGTGATGATATATGATGCTAATGGCAGACAAATTTCCACACATAATAGTCAGCTAATAAACATACAAAGCATACCTACAGGCATATACTTTTTAAACATTATTACAAATTTGAAAACATATAATAGTAAATTGATAAAGAAATAATTTATCATCAATATTTTATACAAATTTGGGGCGGCTTAACTGAAGTTAAGCCGCCCCAAATTTGTATATACTTTCTTGATACCTCATATTGGTAATTAAGTCGTGTCTAAAAAATAGGATTCCTATTTGATATTTTTTTAATTATAGCTGAAAAACAGTAAGCTTAATCGAAATTTACAATGATTGATTAAGTTGCATCTCAACAAAATCCAGAATATCTTTAGCAACTTCATCTTTGGATTTCAGGTCAAATTCCTGTTTTCCTGTTTTGGTAAATATCTTGATTTTATTGGTGTCGTTTTTAAAACCTGCTCCTTCGTCACGAAGGGAGTTCAGGACGATCATGTCAAGGTTTTTCTTCTCCAGCTTTCCTTTGGCATTTTCCTCTTCATTCTGGGTTTCCAGAGCAAATCCTACCAGAAACTGGTGGGTTTTCTTTTCACCCATGGTTTTAAGAATGTCAGGATTTTTCACCAGTTCGATGGTTAAATTATCATCATTCTTTTTAATCTTTTCTTTCGCAACCTCTTTTGGAGCGTAATCTGCCACTGCAGCGCTGGCAATACCAATATCCACACGGTCATAAAATTCAAAAACTTTATTCAGCATTTCTTTGGCGGAGGTTACTTTATGGAGTTCAATATTCTTATCATAGGTTGTCTGAGAGCTTGGTCCTGAGATCAGAATCACCTTAGCACCTCTTCTAGATGCTTCTTCCGCAAGAGAGAATCCCATTTTCCCTGAGGAATGATTCCCAATAAATCTTACTGGATCAATAGCTTCATAAGTAGGACCCGCCGTAATCAGCACGGTTTTCCCCTCAAGGCTTTTGCTGTGATTTTGAGAAGCAAAGAATTGGTCAACGGTTTTGAAAATCGTCTCCGGTTCTGCCATCCTTCCCTGCCCGATCAGACCACTGGCCAGCTCACCACTTTCTGCAGGAATGATAAAATGTCCGTAATCTTCTGCCATTTCAAGATTCTGTTTGGTGGAAGGATGCGCATACATATCAAGATCCATGGCAGGAGCGATAAATATGGGGCATTTCGCGGACATATAGGTGGCAATCAACAGATTATCACACATTCCGTGAATCATCTTGGCTAATGTATTGGCCGTGCACGGAGCAACGATGATGACGTCTGCCCAAAGGCCCATTTCCACATGACTGTTCCAGGTACCGTTATCACTATAAAAATCTGAATATACAGGCTTTTTTGAAAGCGTTGAAAGACTTAGTTTCGTTACAAACTGTTCCGCATCGGGTGTCATAATCACCTGAACTTCGGCACCTTTTTTCACAAAATCCCGGATCAGGAAATGGATTTTATAGGCCGCAATTCCTCCAGAAACAGCGATAAGTATCTTTTTACCGGAAACACTCATTTAGTTTTAATTTTTGAAATACTAAATTACTTATTTTTTCGCACAAAGACGGGTACAAACAGACAAAGGTCATAAAAGAATTGAATTCCTTTATGACCTTCATATGATTAAAAACAAAAATAATTATTTTCTGTCTTCTGTCTTTCTGAAATAGATATCTTCATTCAGCCATTCTTCGATAGCAATAGAAGTAGGCTTAGGAAGTTTTTCGTAATGTTTAGAGATTTCAATCTGTTCTCTGTTTTCGAAAACTTCTTCCAATGTAGAATTGTGCACAGCAAACTCGTCTAATTTATTGTGAAGCTCCGTACGGATCTCCGCGTTGATCTGCTCTGCTCTCTTTCCCATGATAACAATAGCTTCATAGATTGAACCTACTTTATCTTCAATCTTGTCTTTATCGTAAGTAATAGTATTTACTTCTGCTTTTGTATCTTTTACACTCATTTTGAGAAAATTATTTTATTTTAAGATGGCAAATTTACGAATTATCTTTGGATTTTGAAAGTGGCCGCCGGAGGAGGGGTACTAAGTGCCGCACTGTCCCTCTGGATCTGCATTGCCTTCTTTTCGTTGCTGATCTG
Organism: Chryseobacterium sp. OV279; assembly: GCF_900128945.1. Classification (GTDB taxonomy): domain Bacteria; phylum Bacteroidota; class Bacteroidia; order Flavobacteriales; family Weeksellaceae; genus Chryseobacterium. Next base: position 218,410 of record NZ_FQUD01000006.1, read on the forward strand.
ATCTTTGATCTGCTGCTCCGTTTTATTTTTTTCCGCCGTCTTTTCAGCCTCTTTTTTCTGTCTTGCCGTTAATGCTGCAATTCTTGCATCATTTTGTTTTTTTACAACTGCAAAGTTGGTTTTTTCTTTTTCCAGTTTTCCTCTCAGATCTTCTGCTGTTTTGGAATATTCTGTATTCGGAAGTTCTTTTTCTACTAGTTTGGTGTAAGCCAAAGCGCTTTCTAAACGTTCCCCTTTAAGTTCATAGACCGATTTTGAAGCCAGTTCGTAACGGGATTTCATGATAAAATCATAAATCTTCGGACGAAGTTTTGTACTTGGAAAATCTTCCAATACATTTTCTAAAGCCACGTTAGCCGCTTTATACTCCCCCATTTTGAAATACTGTCTTGCATTTTCATATGCTTTGAATTCTAATTTATAAGACAGTTCATCCACCAGCTGGCTGATATTTTTAGATCTCTCAGAATTAGGATAATTCGTCAGGAAGTCCTGAAGCTCATTGATCGCTGTTTCTGTTGTAGACTGGTCCAAATTATAATCCATAGAACCCTCATAGTAGCATAATGCAGACATATATGCAGCTTCTTCAGCTCTTGGGTCTTTCGGGAAGTTTACGGCAAAGTTTTTAAACTGGTGTCCTGCCAGTTTATAGCTTTTGTCATAGTAATTGGCATAAGCAGTATTAAAACCTACGTTAGGAAAATCATCTGTTCCCGCTACAAGGTTAGTCAACCTGTCATATAGAGCCAATGCATTTTTCCACTTCTTTTTGGTAAAATTTTCATTCGCTGCCTTTAAGATTACATTCTTGTCAGCACTCTTCATTGCTCTTTCCTGCTGGCTTACGCATGAAGAAACAACTGCTACAGCAAAAAGACCTAAAATATATTTTTTCATATAAAAAATTCAACAGTTTTCGGATTCTACAGCCGATTTACTAATTTGCAAAAATATAACTTTTTTGTCAATAGATTTTTTTTTATGAATATTTAACGTAAATTTAGTCTGCAGCGTATCCCAAAATCGCAAAAACACTGAGTAAAAGATTCATTCTTACTTTTTTCTCCGCTTCTTTTGTATAAGCTTCCTCATTTTTACTCGGCACATACAGCTCGTAGAAGTTTTTATTACGGATGACAAATAAAGTAGAACCAATGATCATTGTAAGGATATCTTCAGGTTTGGGAGTAAAGGTAAATACGCCTGAAGCCACCCCTTTTTTAATGACATCGTCCAGCTTTTTTACAAACAGCTGATAGAAGTCCAGCAACTCGTCTTTTAAGTTTTCGGTATGTCTGAGTTCCTGGGTAACGAATCCGTGGAAATAATTGTATTTGAATAATTGGGAAACAATATATTTGATGATCTCTCTCAGCTGCATTTCAGGCTTGCCGTCCTTGATGGTATCTGCAAATTCTGAAAAGTTCTCTCTGGTCTTGAGTACCCGGTACTGATAGAGGTAAGACATCATTTTTTCTTTGGAACCAAAGTAGTAGGAAATCATGGCCACATTGATATTGGCCTTGGAACAGATATCTCTTACAGAAGTTCCCTCATACCCTTTTTTGGCAATAAGTTCCTCTGCAATGTCCAGGATATGGATCTGTTTTTCCGTAAATTTTTTTCTCATGAAGTGCACTTTGAGTAAAGTTAAGAAATTTTTAACACAATTATAAACGTTCGTTTAATAATTTTAAATTAATTTTCTGAATAATCGTACTTTTGTTAATGGATTTTTTTGATTTTCACCACCATAAGAAGAATACAGTCTATGGGATTTACAATATAGACTTCGGTACGGTTCCCCCGGAATCTCCTTATTCTATAGGCATACATCCTAAAGACATCACCGTAGATTCTGTGGAGGACCAGTTCAGCTGGCTGGAATCAAATATCACTGAAAACTGCCTGGCCATCGGAGAATGTGGACTCGACTCCATGGTTCAGATTCCACAAAAGATCCAGGAACAGATTTTTTTAAGACAAATCCTTATTTCCAACGAGATCAAAAAACCACTGATTATTCACTGTGTAAGAAAATTTTACGAGGTGATTTCTTTTAAAAAGAAAGCTAAACAGGCCGTTATTATTCATGGTTTTAACAAAAAGGAACGCATTGCGGAGGACCTGCTGAAAAATAATTTTTATTTGAGTTTTGGAAAAGCTGTTTTGTATCATTTATCTTTGCAGGAAATTGTAAGGAATACTCCCCTGGACAAAATGTTTTTAGAAACTGATAATGAATGCTTTAATATTGAAGAATTGTATTCAAAAGTTTCGGAGTTAAAGGGGATTTCTTTGGAACAACTGAACGAACAGATTTTAGAAAATTTAGACACGATAAAGAATGGATAAGTACTGGCTGGAGAGAACGGAGCTCCTGATGAAAGAAGAAGGACTGGAAAAGCTTAATAAGGCCAATGTCCTGGTTATAGGTTTAGGAGGCGTAGGTTCTTTCGCGGCAGAATTTTTGGCCAGAGCAGGTGTGGGACATATGACGATTGTAGATGGCGATACGGTAGACATCACGAACATCAACAGACAGCTTCCGGCATTGCGCTCGACGGTAGGACAGCATAAGGTAGAAGTGGTGGCAGAAAGGCTATTGGACATCAATCCGGATCTTAAATTAATTAAAATCAATGAATTCCTGAATCCGGAAAGAATGGACGAAGTGCTAGATTCTGATAAGTTTAATTATATTTTAGACTGTATTGACAGCATTACGCCAAAACTGTCTTTAATTAAAGCCGCCAAAAGAAGAAAAATAAAACTGGTGAGCTCTATGGGAGCCGGCGGAAAAACAGATCCAAGCAAGGTCATGGTAAGAGACATCAGCAAAACGCAGAACTGTTTCCTTGCCAGACAAATCAGAAAAAGACTTAAAAAAGAAAATATCAATAAAGGTTTCAGATGTGTTTTCTCCAATGAACTTCAACAGGAGGAAAGTCTGAAGCTAACAGACGGGGCCAACTACAAAAGGTCTTTCTACGGCACTATCAGCTATATTCCTGCCATCTTCGGACTGTATGCAGCCGCTGAAGTGATTAATTATTTAGTGAAACAGGATTAATGAACTACACCTACTCCAGAGAAGAAAAACTCAAGAAAAACACTGAGATTGCTTTACTTTTTGACAAAGGTAAATGGAGGACCTGTGGAAACCTAAGGATCATCATTCTGAAAGATAAACCTAACCTGCAGGTAGACAGCCATAAATTTGGAGTTTCTGTTTCTAAAAGATATTTTAAGAAAGCGGTGCACAGAAATCGTGTCAAAAGGCTTTTAAGAGAATGCTACCGACTGAATAAGGATTTATTTAAAGAGGCTTTCGGAGAAAAAACACTGGCGATGATGTTTTGGGTTTCGCCTGAAATGCCGGATAAGTTTCAGGATGTGGAGGAGCAGTTTATTAAGCTGTGCCAGATGCAGAAGAGGTCTTGACAATGTAACAATGGAGCAGTGTAACAGTTTACCAATGAAATAATGCGTAAAATGTGAGGCTTTTTATTTTTCCCACTGATTATACAGATTTCACTGAGGAAAACTGAAAACTGAGACTTGTTTTTGCTTAATGTTTTTTTATTTTTTCACCACGGATTACACAGATTTTCACAGATGGGAAGGGGGAAATAAATGTTCCTTCTCCAAAATATATCGGCCCTTTTTTCTGTCGCGATGCACGAAATTTCATAAAGGAATTCGGGTATTTGTGTATTAAAAAAATGATAGAGGTTTAAATTTTTGTAAAAACTTGTATAGTTTTTGTAATTTTAGGGAAAACAATAAATCTGAAAATTAAAATGTTAGATCATATTCCCTACCTTTCTTACGTCCTGAGTGCCTTTATCGGTATCGGACTGGCGGCGGCAACCGGCTTCAGAGTTTTTCTGCCGATGTTTGCGGTGAGCCTTGCTTCTTATTTCCACTGGATCCCGATGAATGAGCATTTTGAATGGCTTTCCGGGCTTCCTGCGCTTATTACGACTGGTATTGCCACTATTGCTGAAATATTAACGTATTATATTCCTTTTGTCGATCATTTGCTGGACACGATCTCTGTTCCTCTGGCTACTGTAGCAGGTTCTGTTTTATTTGCCAGTCAGTTTGCGGATCTGGGAACTTTTCCACAGTGGGGCCTTGCACTGATTGCCGGGGGAGGAACTGCAGCTACGATAAGTTCGGGTTTTGCGGGGATACGGGCGGCTTCTACCGCCACAACAGGTGGTTTGGGGAATTCGGTGGTGGGAACTGCTGAAACAGCCGGAGCGGGCATCATGTCTGTACTGGCGATGGCTGCACCGGTGATTGCGGCTTTGTTTGCTGTTATTCTGATTATTCTGATCGTTGTTTTCGGCCGGAAAATATGGCGGAAATTCCGGAAAAAGAATGTGGAACCGCTTTAATCCTTACACGGAAGATTCGCTTTGGGACTATCTTTGAGAATGATTGAACGGACTCTTTCTATATTTTCTTTGGATTTCAAAAGGCAGTAGAATTTAAATACTTTTGTTAAAAGACCGATATCATTGTTGGGAATAAGGGCCTCAAATTTTTTCAGACTTTCTACAGCTTCTTTATTTTTTTTAAGCTCCTCATAATAGAACACACTTAGCAACAGTAATTTTGTCCTGTCTGTAGGAGCAAGTGTCTCTTTTCCATTATCATCCTCAATGGTTTCAAAAGCTTTTTCGGGATCTGTTCCAGCTGTGAGTTGTACTGTTTTATGGGTTTCCTCAAGGGCTTTTTCATTCTGCCCGGTCGCCATAAAGGACTGAATTTTAATATTTTTATAGGTCAATATCTCAAAATCATCCAATTCTGTATTCTTCTCCGCTAAGTTGAGAACATTCAGAGTCTCTGCATATTTTTTCTTAGCAAAAAGAAGTTGAGCTTTGTTAAAAAGAGCCAGGCTGTTTTGAGGATCTGATGCAAGAATTTTGTTATTGATTTTTAAAGCATCTTCATTATTTCCGGACGATGTAAGGTTAGCTGCTTTATTCAGCTGAATATCTCTATTTTCGGCAGCAGTGGTGTTTCCTGAAAGGTATTTGGTCACCAAGGACTTAAATTCCTGTGACATGGCCTGATAATACTCAAGATACTTAACATCATAGAAAGAATTGGGTTTTCCGTCTGATTCAAGAAATTTTTCGAAATTATGGGTAATCAGTTCTACCTGAAACTCTCCTTTCACATAATGTATGGTAGCTGCGCAGGAGAAATTATAATTCCTGTCTTTTGTTTTATTTATTTTTTGAAAAATGACTACAGATTCTATTTTTTCAAATGAAGTAAAAGAAGATGATGATTCTTTCCAGTCTTTATTTTTAAACAGTGCTGCCCTTGGAATTTCAAGGAGTCTTGTGATCACGGTTTCTTCCTTAAGGTTCTTTGCAGGAAGTGTAAACTCATGAGTCAAAGTAGCTACAGGAAATACTTCACCCGGATTTACCTGTCCCGAAGCAAAGGAGAAACAAGCAAGCAAAAAAATACAGACTAAACGTGCAATCATTTATTTTCCGCTTTTGATGATATTCACCTCTTCGATTCTGCTGTTGAAATAAGCAACTCTTTCAGGATATTTTTTCTTTAAAATCCCAAAGGCTTTAATCGCTTTTGAATATAGTTTTTGTTCCAGATACAGATTGGCCAGTGTTTCTGTCATCAGGTGAGAAATATCATCGTTCTTTTCTCTGACAACATAGGTGCTTTCGTCTCTTAACTGACTGATCTTAGGATTGTTTTCGATAAAGGCTTCAATAACCTTTTCCTGAATAGGGATTATTTCTTCTTCTTCTACCTCTTCTTTCTGTGCAACAACCTCTTCTTCTGCCGGTCTGTCTATTTTAAGCCAGCTCTGCCATGTATTGATAAAACCGGGAACATTGCTGTCAGATGGCGTCTGTGCAGTACTTTGAGCTTTAACTTCCTGAACAGACTCTTCTGCCTGTATGTTTTCTTTTTCTCTTTTTTCTACGGATAAACTTGAGATATCTGAACCGAAGAAAGAAACATTCATCACGGGAGCTTCTTCTCCTTTAGGTGTTTTTGTTTCAGTAACTTCTTCAGAGGCTTTACCATCTGTATGCTGTTCTTCTGTCGTTTCAGGCGTTTCTTCTGCAGCAGGTGCAACTTGCTCTTCTGAAACTGTTTCAGCTTCTTTTTGAGGCACTTCAACTGTTTCTGCAGGAACTTCTTCCGGCTTCTCTTCTACAGCAGTGATTTCTTCTTGTTTTGGAGCTTCAGTTTTGGGAGCGGGAACTGTTTGTTCTTTGGAAATCATAGAATCCGGTACATTAGATTCCAGGCTCATCGGTTTCCATGCGGAGACTTCCTGAGCGACGATCTTCTGTTCTTCCGGTTTTTCTACTGTTACTTCCGGCTCTTCGTTTTGTATAGGCTGTTCTTTGGTCTCTTCTTCTTTTTCAGGAGCAGATTCCTCAGTCGTTTTCGGTTCTTCTTTTTCAGTGGACCAGAAGTGGAAATTCTGGGTCTCGGCAAAACTGATCTCGTGGTCGGCAGTTTCAGGTTCCTCATTGTCAACCTTTGGAGCTGACTGAGCTTCTTTCATTTTCTTTTCTACCTCTTCGATCAGGCGTCTCATTTCTTCCTCATGCTTATTCACATTCGGTTTAGAGACTTCCGGAGCTACCGCTTCATCATCACTGTTTGCCTGGATTTTAACGTCCGGCAGGAATTCATCCATTCCGTGGAAACTGATTTCCGCATGCGGTTCCTCTATATTTTCAACTTCATCAATGATTTCAGAGTCATGCTCTGCTTCAATGGCTAAAGGTTCTTCAATAGTTTCTTTCTGTTCTTCCTCCTCAGTAACTGCCGTTTCCGGCATTATTGCTTCTACTTCATGGAAACTTACTTCTTCCTCATTATCGACTTCCTGTTCTTCAGCAGGTTCATCGATTTGATCTTCATCAATAATCAATTCAGGCGTGAATTCTACTCCGGCTTCTGAATCTTCTGACGGCTCATTATTTTCTGCTTCTACTTCCTGTACAGGTTCTTCCTTAAGATTTTCTGTAACAGGTTCTGTTTTTTGAGTCACGATTACCCCTGATTCCAGTGTGGATTCAAGATCTATGACTTCGGAATGGGTTTCTTCCAGGAAGTTTTCTTCTCCTTCAAAAAGAATTCTGTTTCTCTCCCCATTCACATGGATATGTTTGATCTCCTGAACAGGCGGTATCATAGAGGCCACTGCCTCATACTGATCCTGCTTTTTATCGGAAGGCTCTTCTCTTTTTATAGGAAAAGCTTTGTCTTTATAGGAATATTTCACGGCCTTTTCTGTGGTTTTGGAAGGCTGTTTTTCTTCTGCCGTTTCTGGTTTCGGTTCACGCTGGATCTTCCCGTTGATCAGCTGATAAAGAAGTTTTTTATCGGTGGTATAGGCCGCCGTTGTAGAAAGTTCTTTCTGATAGTTTTCTTTATCATAAAGGTGTACCCCAAACAAATGAAGTGCCCTGATGTTCTGAACATAAGGAAAAGCATAGATTTCTTCTTTCAAAAGACCGAGATCTTCTGACTGAATATTTTTGGGGTTCTTTAATAATTCTAAAACTCTGGGATTCATCTTACCAATTGGCTACAATATCGTTAAATATCTTGTTAATAATTCTGTCTGTCACCAGCTTCACCTGGGAAGCCTCTATCTGACTCTGCGTCAGGTCACTGTTGAAAACCGCTTCATCCGTATAGGTCCTGTCGAAACTGGAATCTGGATGTATTTTGTTTTCATAGTGTACTTTTACACTGATCGTCAGTTTGCTCTGTGCCTGCTGTACTATACCGCCAGAAGGGTTCTGCGTGGTATTGGAGCTGATTGTAGTAGGTGAGAATCCGTAGTCGGAAATTTCACCTTCTATCAAAATATCAGGATTTGATTTTGTTCCTTTCAAAGTAGTTCTCTGCAGGAATCTGTTTTGGATATCCGTAGAAAACTGCTGGGAAAGTGTGGGGTTCACAAGGGCTGCATTATTGGGAAATTCATTGATCTGAACGGTCTTTTCATCCGTCAGTGAAGATCCTGTAAATGAGTAACACTGATGAAACAGCGAAAGAATGACAAACCCGAATATTATTTTTAATTTACTCATACCATTTTTTGATTTAAAGACTCCAAAACATCTTTATAAGCAGCATACTTAATGCAGATTCCCAAAGGTATAGAAAACAGGATTCCTATTCCGCATGCGATGATTCCAAGCTGGGATATAAAGCCTACTACAATTGAGAACAAAAGGATCATAAAAAAGTTTTTCTTGGCAATTTTCCAGGAAAGTCTGTACGCCTCTCTTACGCTTGTGATTCTGTACAGCGAGATCAAAGGCTGTATAAAATACATGGATATAGAAAGAATTACGAAAAATATCATAATCAGCATCATCCACAATCCCATTCCACCTGCCAGTAAGGCTGCACCGGTATCTGATACCTGTCCACCTTCATTATCGGCAGCAATCAAAAACGGGACTAGTATAAATTGTATCGGAATCATGGCCACAATACATATCGCGAAAATAAGCAGAAACAATTTCAGATACACTACGAAATCCGTAAAGTCGAAAATATCTCCTGCCGAAACCTGCTGACCTTCATCTACTTTTTTGCAGATCTTATAGAAGTTACCCAGTCCAAGAATCCCACAGAAAGGGATAAAGCTTATGACAAACAGGAGCAGCGTAGCTACAATGAAGCCACCAATATCTTTTTTGAACAGATCTGTTCCCCGGGATACATATTTCCCGATATTAAAATCATAATCTTTTACTTCTAAATTCTTCATTCCTGTGTATTAGTCTTCTAAGTTATATTGTTTTATTTTTCTGTATAATGTTCTCTGTGAAATACCAAGCTCGTCCGCAGCTCTGTTTCTACGCCCTTTATGCTTCTCTAACGCTTTGATAATTAAATCTTTTTCATTATTCTGAAGCGATAAAGATTCCGGTCTGTTCTCTTCTATTTCTATATCTTCAATATCTTCGTAGCTGTCATCAGCATTTGAAATAATGGTTGGCGAAGTCTGTACCACCGGCGATTTATCTTCGAAATAGAGCAGTGAATTCTGTGCTACAGGCTGGTTCTGTTCTGCAGAATAAATCCTGTTGATCAGGTTTTTTTCCTGGTTGCTCAGATCAGCGGTTCCTTTGTTTTTGATCAGTTCTGAAGTTAGCGATTTTAAATCATTAATATCACTTCTCATATCGAAGAGAATTTTATACATGATTTCTCTTTCGCTTCCGAAATCACTCTGCTTCTGGGAGTTCTGAGTATTGACCACCATCGGAAGATGAGTTTCCATAGGAATATATTCAGCGAGTTTCTCCACTGTTATTTCGCGGTTTCTTTCCACCACGGTCATCTGCTCTACCAGATTTCTTAACTGACGGATGTTTCCCGGGAACGTATAATTTTCAATATAATGAACAGCACTAGGCTCAAGCTGCAGTTCCGGCATTCTGTATTTTTCTGCAAAATCTATAGAAAACTTCCTGAATAACAGGTGAATATCTCCCTTTCTTTCTCTCAAAGGAGGCATATCGATCTGAACGGTATTTAAACGGTAGAATAAATCCTCACGGAATCTTCCGTCGTGAATGGCCTTCATCATATTGACGTTCGTAGCCGCCACAATTCTCACATTGGTTTTCTGTACCTGTGAAGAACCCACTTTCATAAATTCACCACTTTCCAGAACTCTTAAAAGACGAACCTGGGTCTGAAGAGGAAGTTCTCCCACCTCATCTAAGAATATAGTTCCACCGTCTGCCACTTCAAAATAACCTTTTCTGGTCGCTGTAGCTCCGGTAAATGCACCTTTTTCGTGCCCGAAAAGCTCAGAATCTATCGTTCCTTCCGGAATCGCTCCACAGTTGACGACGATATAAGGCTGATGTTTTCTTTTGGATTCTGAATGGATGATTTTCGGGATAAATTCTTTCCCTACTCCACTTTCTCCGATGACCAGAACGGAAATATCTGTAGGTGCCACCTGAATTGATTTTTCCAGAGCCCTGTTCAGTGCAGGAAAGTTTCCGATGATTCCAAAGCGGTTTTTTATGTTTTGTAAGTCGTTGCTCATAAGTAAATTTTTGATTATTGATTTAATAATAATCTACAGGGCCTCAATCTGTTTCCTGTAGACTTTGTTAAAGTGATGAGTGTAGACATCTTTCATGGTCTTGCCTTCATCATAAGTCCTTAATGCTAAGGTTTTTAAATCCAAATAATCTTTGTTTCTGATCTTAGAAACTTTACTTTTAAAATATATATTCTCCGCAAAGTCGTATTCTTTGCTCTGTTTTTCAAAATTTTCTGAAGCTTTGTCGTATCTGCCCAGCTCGAAATAGGTCACTCCCAGCTGGTAATGGTCATACATGCCTTTGAAATAACCTTTTGACAATAAAGCTTTTTCAATGATGGCTGCGGCTTTTTCTTTCTGCCCCAAAGCACTGTAAGCCATGGCTTTCACCACTTCCAGGTGATAATCTCCGTTTAAAGATCTTCCTAAGTCTTCAGGATAGTATTTTTTTAATGCTTCTAAATCCAGAACAGCTCCGTTGTAATCGCGCAGAAACTGTAATTTACACCAGCCTCTGTAGCCCAGATGCATCTTAGGATCTACGGCAACCGCTTTATCAATAAGGACTTTCCAGGTTACAAAATCTCCATTCTTAAGATATGGAACGGCTTTTTCCATATAGGAATTGGAGAAATCGGGGCACAATCCGATGGCTTTATCAAAAGCTTCCTGAGATTCCCTGCTGCCCTGTCTGTCCGAAGCCCAGTTGTATAACTCACAAGCTTTTTTGCAGTTCTCACCCTCTACTGCGTTACAGTTGACCTGCGCAATAGTATTGGTGTAAACGATAAGCATCAAAAAGCTAAGGTAATACCTCTGAAACTTTTCCATTTTCAATTTTATAGGTTAAATACTGATAATAGCCTACTTTAAAACCTTTTATCTCTTTCGGGATCCAGCCGTCCAGAGATTTTGTAAACCTCAGCAAACGGTCTCCCAGTTCTTTATCTAAAACTGTTTCTTTAAGTTCTGCATTCATTTGCTGAACTCTGAACAGTCCTGTTTTTCCTTCACAATTTACTAAAAATCTTACGGTAATATACCCGTTCATTTTAGTTTCGGAAGATATTTTTTCTTTTTCCAGTTTTTCTGTAATGGCGATTTTCTCTCCTTTATAGTCAAACTCTTTTGATCCCTGATAATACTGAAGATTGACCAGCTTTTCCGTGGTGCATCTTTTAAATGCAGGATCATCCAGTTTTTCATCAAATTCAATATCTCCAACGGTTAAAGGATATTTGCTCATGCTTTTTTCCGTCTGACATGACATCAGCACAAAAGAAAATAATGCAAAAAAACAAACCGCTTTGATCAAGATCTCAAATTATTCTGCTGTTCTCCCTAAAAGTGTGCCCTGTGTATTGTCATAGACAAAAACGTTCACAATGTCACCTATTTTCTGTCCTTCCAGCACATCAAATACACAAACCGCGTTCTGAGAATTTCTTCCTTTCCACTGGTTTTCATTTTTTCTGGACGTCCCTTCGATCAGAATCTGGTGTGTTCTTCCTACGTAAGTCTCCATTCTTTTTCTGGATAACTCGCGCTGAAGTTCAATCACTTCATTCAGACGTTTCTGCTTCACTTCAAATGGAATATTATCTTCCATCTTTTTATGCGCAGGCGTTCCCGGTCTTTCTGAATAGGCGAACATATAACCGTAGTCATATTCCACTTCCTTCATCAGGCTTAAGGTATCCTGGTGATCTTCTTCCGTTTCATTACAGAAACCGATGATCATATCCTGAGAAAAAGCAATATCCGGAACGATCTCCTTTGCCTTTCTGATTAAATCTAAATATTCCTCACGGGTATGCTGTCTGTTCATGGCAAGAAGCATATTGTTGCTTCCGCTCTGTACAGGAAGGTGAACGTAGTTACAGATGTTGTCGTGTTTTGCGATCATTCTGAATACATCCAGACTCATATCCTGAGGGTTGGAAGTAGAGAATCGGACTCTCATTTCCGGAACGGCTTTAGCCACTAAATCAAGCAGCTGTGCGAAATTAACAGCCGTAGCTTTCTGCATTTCAGAAGCTTTAACGAAGTCTTTCTTTGGACCTCCTCCGTACCATAAGTAAGAATCTACATTCTGGCCCAAAAGGGTAATTTCTTTATATCCGTTATCTAAAAGATTTTTACATTCTTCAATAATAGAGTGCGGATCACGGCTTCTTTCTCTTCCTCTGGTAAACGGAACCACACAGAACGTGCACATATTATCGCAGCCTCTGGTGATGGTTACAAATGCCGTAACGCCGTTTCCGCCTAAACGGACCGGATTGATATCTGCATACGTTTCTTCTTTGGAAAGTATTACGTTGATCGCGTCTCTTCCGTCTTCCGTTTCCTTAAGCAGGTTCGGAAGGTCTCTGTACGCATCAGGGCCTACGACAAGATCTACCAGCTGTTCTTCTTCTAAGAATTTGGTTTTCAGTCGTTCTGCCATACATCCTAAAACCCCAACCGTCATGCCTGGTTTTTCTTTCTTCAGTCTTTTGAACTGAGCAAGGCGCATTCTTACGGTCTGCTCCGCTTTTTCACGGATAGAACAGGTATTTAAAAGGATAAGGTCTGCTTCTTCTACTTTCAGCGTGGTATTGTACCCCTGCTCATTAAGAATAGATGCAACAATCTCAGAATCAGAAAAATTCATCTGGCAGCCGTAGCTTTCCAGAAAGAGCTTTTTAGAATTCTCAGGACGTTCAGCGATGGCAAAAGCTTCTCCCTGTTTTGTTTCGTCTATATATTTTTCCTGCACAATGATCAATTTAAGTTCAATGTTTAAGAGGTGAAGTTCAGTCTTGATTCATGAATTTTCACTCCTAAACAGATTAGTCTGCAAAGATACAAAATATTGTGACAGAATGGCAGGACTATCTTTGTATAAAATTTACAGAAAATTCCATAGGATATACAATTTTCTGTTTGACCGGAATATTAGAATAAAGTGCTGGTTTCCAAACTTTTTTAAGTCTGGAAAGAGTTCTCATAAAGTTGATATTAAAATTTTGATTATCTATTTCAGGATAGATTCTGGGATTGGTGATATAGCCTTTATCATTTACATAAAATTCTAAACTGAAAGCTCCTCTGATTTGATAATCTGCAAAAAGGGTCATAAAATTATCATGGAAATCCGAATTCAGTTTTTTGTTTCCTCCCGGATACTGTGCATGGATTACAAAAGAATTGGCATTATATCCCTGTTTATAGTTGCTCATCAGATCTTTAGGATAAAAGATAAATTCTGTAATAGCCCCTATCTTCACTCCTTTTACATCAGCAGTTTTCCAGTGCTTCAGGTTTTTGAGAACTTGCATTGAAAGATCAAAGGCACATTTGTTTTTTGCAATATTCGCGGTGTCATTATCCTTTACCTTCTTGACAGCTCCATCTTTTGTAATCATAATTCTGGGCTGATAAATTTCTTTTTCACCACATTCTTTGAATTTATTCTGGGTAAGATATTCATGGGCCTGCTTATAAAACTCAACCGCTCCGCCTTCATAAAAGTCCTGACCTTTGGGATAATCTTCTAGAACATTCATTTGTGCATAAAACACTTGGGAAATAGTGGTCAATAGGAAAAAAAATAAAAATTTTATCGTGTTCATTTATGTGTTTTTAATTTTGCTAAGATCATGAATAATGATTTTAATACCCTTTGAATCTGAAAATTATTTTGAATGATGGAAAGTCAGCAATAAAAGGTATTTTTTCATGTAATGAGTTTAGAGATCTGTGGCAATGGAGGAGAAACTCATCTTAAGTTTGATTTGTGAAGAAACGGGCTGTCCGTTGCATGAAGCAGGAACCCAGCTTTTTTTGATCCGTCTTACCACATATTTCATATCATCAAAAAAGTAAGCGCTGTTCGATACTTTAGGGCTTCCTTCAATGTTGGTAACTTTTCCCTTCTGATCTACGGTAAGGGTAAATGTAAAATCTCCGTTCAGAACATAAAAATCTGAATTCAGATAATCATACATGAATTTTCGCAGTGTTTCTTTGTAAACCGCGACACCGCCTTCAAATGCGGCAGGTTTAAAATCATTACAGTTTTTCACGGCAACCTGTAAAAGAGGTTCCCTGATATCTATCTTCAATAAGTTTTTATTGATCTCCGTGATCGGATTATCATCTCTGTCCTCAACGTCCTGCTGGGCCAATGCAAAATTGGCAACAAGGAGTGCTATAAATAATGTAAAAGCTTTCATAGATCCGTATTCATTGATTATTAATACAAAGTTAATTATTTAAATTCTTTGTTAAAAAGAAAAACTTCAGGCTTTCACCTGAAGTTGATTAATTATTACATGTAACCAGAGTTCCGGATAAGAACTTTTTGTTTCAATGATGACAACAAAACACGTAACCGGATGATTACAGGCGTACTTTATTAACATTATCCCTGTCAAGGTTTTGAACCTTGACAGGGTTCAATAATATTTAAGCATTTACAGCCTGTGCCTTACTTCCCGTTTCTTTTAACATAAATGAAATCAAAACAGCCAATACAATTCCTGCGATCCAGAATAATATGGAATACTGAAAATGCATCTCTCCAGATGAATCTGCCAGGCTTTTCCCAAACCACATACTGAATAGCGGGCTCACCAAGGTCGTTACTCCGAAAGTAATAAAATTAATAGCACCGGTAGCACTTCCTTTTACATAATCCGGATTGGCTTCTTTAATGATAGAATACGGAATCATCGCAGCTCCGGAACCAAGCCCGAAAATAAACATACTGATCTTCGCCGGATACAATTCAGGAAAGTAGATCAACTGCAGAAAGCTTAAAATCATCAGAATTGCTCCGCCCATCAGAACGGGTTTTCTTCTTCCTATTTTATCTGTAATAAATCCTAAAAGCGGACATCCGAATACCCAACCAAAGGCCACCATAGCACTGGTGATCGCGGCATCATGAAATACGAAGCCTTTGTCCTTTTCAAAGAAGGCAACACCCCAGGTCATGGCAAATATCGTGGTTGGTGCAAACAGAAGCCCAGAAATAATTCCGCACAGCCAGGATTGTGGATTTTTAAAAACGATTTTATATGGTTCTAAATATCCTATTTTCTTAACTACTTCTCCAGACTGTACCTCAGATTGCTTTTCGCTAGGAATGACCAGAAACAGACAGAACGCTGTAATTACGGTAATAATCCCGGACCAAAGCCAGAAAGTATCGATATTAATACCTTCCTCAACCCATGGTCCTACCACAAATTGTCCCGCAGTTCCACCCAGCATTCCGATGCATTGTGTAAATCCAACGGCCGTTGCCAGAGATTTAGAAGAAAACCCTTTGCTTGCCAGATAGACACATCCCGGAAATGCAAAAGCACATCCTGCTCCCTGAAGCAATCTTCCCGCTACACCGCCGGAATAAGCAGACGCGAGAAAAAGCAAACAACCGATTCCCAGGATTAAAGCTCCGGCAAAAAGAGATCTTTTCCCTCCGAATTTATCCAGAGCTATTCCCGCAATCAGGCTACAGGTGGAATAGGTATAGTAATAGGTTCCGATCAGGCTGACCAGTTTCAGTTCCGTTGTACTGAAATTGCTGACCAATTCCGGGATCATCACTGCTGGTGCCGAACGGACCACATAGTCCAGAAAGTAAAACACCAGCCCGAATGCCCAGGCGATAATATAAAATCTTTTTAAGGAGGTACTCATTACAGCAGTCCTTTAATATGTTTATAATTCGTTTTAACCGTATCCAGAACTTCTTCCATTTTTCCACCCAACATGAGCTGAGCCATAGATTTCGTCATGCCTAATACCTGATCGAAATCTATTTTCGGAGGAAGAGCAAGTGCATTCGGATTCGTAAAGATATTGAGGAGGTAAGGTCCGTTATAAGCCAGACATTCTTTTATTGCGTCTTCCACTTCTTCCGGCTTGTGAACGTTTTTCCCGGGATAGCCCATCGCCTGTGCGACCATGGCAAAATCCGGATTGATCATATCCGTTTCGTTATCCGGCATCCCACCTACTTCCATTTCCAGTTTTACCATTCCGAGAGTACGATTATTGAAAACAATTAATTTAACCGGAAGTTTATATTGGAAGATGGTTGCCATATCTCCGAGAAGCATAGACAATCCGCCATCTCCGCACAAAGCAATTACTTCTCTGCCCGGATGAGCCAAAGACGCTCCAATTGCCATCGGCATAGCATTCGCCATAGATCCGTGATTGAAAGATCCCAGCATTTTTCTTTCGCCGGTTCCTGTAATAAATCTGGCTCCCCAGACACAGCACATTCCTGTATCTACCGTAAAAATGGCGTCTTTTTTAGCCAGCTGGTCTAAAGTATGCGCTACATATTCAGGCTGAATAGCATCTTCCTTTCCGGAATCCTTCACATAGGTAAGCTGACTTTCTTTTACTTTTTCATAAAATGCCAGCTGTTCATTCAGGAAGTGGATATCCGTTTTTTCTTCAAGTAACGGCAGCAAAGCTTTAATGGTTTCTTTGACATCTCCCGCCAGTCCAAGTTCAAGTTTCGCTCTTCTACCCAGTCTTTCAGGGCTTTCGTCGATCTGGACAATTTTATTTTTTACCGGCATGAATTTCTGATACGGAAAATCTGTCCCCAACATGATCAGAAGATCGGCCTCGTGCATCGCATGATAAGCGGATGGAAATCCCAGAAGACCTGTAAGTCCAACTTCATTGGGATTATTGGGCTGAATAGCCATTTTTCCACGGAAAGAATACCCTACCGGAGCTTTTAAAAATTGTGACAACTCCACCACCTCAGCATTGGCTTCTCCTGCCCCTATTCCGCAATACAACGTCACTTTTTTGCTTTCATTAATCAAAGCTGCCAGACGTTTCAATTCGTCATCAGAAGGTCTGATCACCGGGTTTGTTTTAAATATCTGGGTAGAAGTAGATCCTTCTTCGGCATCAAGCTCTGACACATCTCCCGGAAGTCCGATCACGGCTACTCCTTTTTTTGAAATGGCATGCTGGATGGCCGTCTGCAATGTTCTCTGTACCTGTTCAGGCCTTGTGATCATCTGATTGTAATGGCTGCAGTCATCAAACAGCTTTATGGTATTGGTTTCCTGGAAATAATCCATTCCCATTTCGTCACTTGGAATCGTGGACGCGATAACCAGCATCGGAACATGAGATTTGTGCGCTTCATAGACTCCATTGATCAAATGAACGTGTCCCGGACCACAGCTTCCTGCGCAAACCGCAAAACCATCGAGCTCAGCTTCTGCCGCAGCGGCATAGGCACCTACTTCTTCATGTCTTACATGGATCCATTCGATGCTGCTTTTTTTAACGGCAATATTAAGATGATTAAGACTGTCGCCGGTTACTGCATAAATTCTTTTCACATTGGCATTTTCGAGCATTTCAACAATCTGCTCTGCTATGTTTTTAGCCATAATTACTATTTTTTGGTGGTTATTTTAGTTATAGAATACTGAAGAAAATATAGATGGGCAGGCATTTTAAGCATGAAAAAATCCTTACCTCTCTCAAATTTAGCTAATAAATTACAATTCTAAGGCTTGGATAGTATTAAAATTTCAACAGGTTTAAGAGAAATTAAAATTGGGAGGTTAATTGGTTGTCAGTTGCTGGTTGCTAGTTCATCATCATTAAGTTGATGAGTTATTGTTTTATCTTCATCACTAAATTCTAATGTCTAGCTTCTAGCTTCTAACTTCTAAAACAAAAAACTCCGCATTAATCTGCGGAGTTTTTGTTATTTATAGTTGATATTAAATTACTTCTATCTGATTTCTTAACAGATCTTCAAATTCATCTCTTTTACGGATCAGGAGTGCTTTTCCGTCTAAGAACAGCACCTCAGCCGGCTTTAGTCTGGAATTGAAGTTTGAACTCATTTCAAAACCGTAAGCTCCCGCATTATGGAAAGCCAGGATATCTCCTTCTCTTACCTCATTCAGTTTTCTGTCCCAAGCAAAAGTATCGGTTTCACAGATGTTTCCTACTACCGTATAAATTCTTTCCGCTCCTTTTGGATTGGAAAGGTTTTCGATCTTGTGATAAGAGTCGTAGAACATTGGACGGATCAGGTGATTAAATCCTGAATTTACCCCTACAAATACAGTAGCTGTCGTTTGCTTAATGACATTAGCTTTTACTAAAAGATATCCGCTTTTTCCTACTAAGAATTTCCCAGGTTCAAACCAAAGTTCGAATTTTCTTCCTGTAGATTTTGTGAAATCGGATATTACTTTTTCCACCTTCTTACCTAATGTTCTTACATCTGTTTCTTCTTCGCTGTCCTGATAAGGAATTTTGAAACCGCTTCCCATATCCAGGTATTTAAGATTAGGAAAATGCTCGGAAAGTTCCAGCATGATATCCAGTGCCTGAAGGAAAACGTCCGGATCTTTGATCTCGCTTCCTGTATGCATGTGAAGACCTTCCACATTAAGGTTGGTACTTTTCATCACTCTTTCGATATGACGAACCTGATGGATAGAGATACCGAACTTGCTGTCGATATGTCCCGTTGAAATTTTATAGTTTCCGCCTGCGAAAATATGCGGATTGATTCTTACAAGGATAGGATACGTATTTCCATATTTATTCCCGAACTGCTCAAGAATAGAGATATTATCTATGTTAATATGAACTCCGAAAGCCATTGCTTCTTCTATTTCAGCCAGATCTACACAATTGGGAGTAAACAGGATTTTCTCTTTCGGGAATCCTACCTTCAGTCCTAGTCTGACTTCATTAATAGATACACAATCCAAAGAAGCACCCAAGTTCTTGACGTACTTCAAAATGTTGATGTTGGTCAGCGCCTTTGCCGCGTAGAAAAATTTGGTATGTTTTAAAAAAGAGGATGTAAGTTTCTCGTATTGAACTTTGATGGATTCAGCATCATAAACATACACCGGGGTGCCAAAATCATTGGCAATCTTTAATAATTCTTTTGAATTCATAATTTCATTTTAACATAAAAAAAGGCAGATTCTTAGATAAAGAACCTGCCACATTGATTATTTTTATGCAAGACAAGTCTTTTAAATATTCCAAACCTTAGAGAACTTTACAGTTCCCTTCTTTCCAGTTTTAATTTGTTTAAAATGTTGCATTGCTTCTATTTATTTTTTACAAAAATACTATTTATTTTTTATTTCAGGAGAATTGATTTGAAACCGTCTTCTTTTGATAAAAATTATTTCGGTAATGGTAGTGTCTCAAAATCACCGCGAAGCAGCGCCAGCTGAAGATCATTATGCAGATCTGTAGAAGGCAACGGAAGATCAATTTTCAGTTTCGCAAGCTTGCTCATGGTTTGAATCTGCGTAAACAAATCATAAAAACCGTAAGACATAATTTTACCGTTTTCAATGATCATGAACATTTTTTCTCCTAATTTTTTCCCCTGTCCCAGCCACAATTCATTTCTCTTTCTGAAATCAATCTTTTTCATGAAAACATTGACATCATTAAATTCTTCTTGCAGATTGATAAACTGAACGGCTTTTGTGCCCTGCGTAAATGATTTGAATTTTAGGATAGGCTTTTCGCCTTTGTTGAGCTTATTTTTTTCAACAATGTATTTATTGTTTTTGAAATACAATCCGAACTGAAAGGCTTCTTTTTTCTTGATATTTTTGGAGTTCAGGATAAGTTTAGCAATAATATCCGTACCTGTAAGCTCATAATTGATCTGCTCAACCTCTCTCTGAACATCTTCCCACCTCTTGGACTTAGAATTAAAGACTTTCTTTGAAAATTTATTGATATCCTGAACGTAATCCGATAAAATGATTTTCCCCGCTTCATTCTGGAAGTAGACAAAACCTTTTTCATTCGGAAGATCCTGAGTCAGGATTTTGATTTTATTAATGTAGGTCTTGGCATTGCTTTCGTCATGCTGCTTCTGAATGATTTCATTCTCTGTATCTTTTGAGATCAGCAACTTGAACAGTTCCAATGTTGCTCGCGCATCACCATCGGCTCTGTGGTGATTCGTTAACGGAATTCCAAGCGATTTCACCAGTTTCCCCAATGAGTAACTTACCTCATCCGGGATCATTTTCTTCGCTAAAGGAATAGTATCTAAAGTACTGGTCTGAAAGTCATACCCCAGCCTTTTGAAAGACTGACGCAGCATTCTGTAGTCAAAATCAATATTATGCCCTACGAGGATGGTGTTCTGAGTGATTTCAATGACTCTTTTGGCTATTTCATGAAATTTAGGAGCGGTTTTGACCATTTTAGGCGTAATACTTGTCAGTTTCTGCACAAAAGGAGTAATGTCGCTTTCAGGATTTACGAGAGATATAAACTGGTCAGTAATTTTCTGACCATCGTACCTGTAGATGGCTATATCTATAATGCATTCATTTCTATAACCTGCACCATTACTTTCTATATCTATAATCGAATACATTGAATTGTAGTTATACTGCTATTTTTTGATTAATATTAATAATTACCGTCATCATCAGCCCATAGCTTAAACCTATGAGGCTTAATACATAACCCATGCCATCTGTCTATCCAGGCTACGATTGTATCTTTTGCCAGTCTTTGATATTCAATAAAAATACCATAGAAATTACCTACAGATGATTTCTGAAATTATTCTTCCAAATAGCTGACAAAGCCATTTTTTATCCACCGGCAAAGGTAGTCCTGCTAAAATAACAAAAAATATGTCAAAAAAAAGTAAAATGGCCATTGATCCACTTCATCATCAGATTCAAAATAACCAGTATGACCCATTAAAAAGCTGATACTCTTCCCTTAGCAGGATTATTTTTTATATAATTAATTTTAAAACCCTATCTCCTTCTTCCTCCCAATCCGAACATTCCCAGGATGGCTTTTGCCCCTTCGCGCATCAAAGTGCTGGTAAAAGTTCTTCCGGCCTTACTTTGAAGCACCTGTTCAAACATTCCCGGCTCTTCTTTCACCGGTTTTGTCTTTTGAGTCGGTGCAGAGTTTTGGGCTGCCTGCTCCATTCTGTTCGTTAATATTTCGTAAGCTGATTCTTTATCAACAGGCTGTTCGTATTTGGCTACCAAAGCAGAATTTCCTGTTAATTCTGAAATTTCAGCATCACTTAAAACGTCCATTCTGGATTCCGGAGAAATCAGATAGGTGTGAACAAGCGGCGTAGGAATCCCTTTTTCATCCAAAGCGGTCACAAATGCTTCTCCGATTCCCAGATTCTGAATCAGGCTTGATGCATTATAAAATTCCGTTGTCGGATAGTTTTCAACGGCTTTCGTGATTTCTTTTTTATCTTTTGCTGTAAATCCTCTCAAAGCATGTTGGATCTTTAACCCGAGTTGAGACAAAACATTTTCAGGAACGTCACCCGGAATCTGTGTGATAAAATAAATCCCCACTCCTTTGGAACGGATTAGTTTTACCATCGTCTCAATTTGTGAAAGCAGTGCTTTTGAAGCTTCATCAAAAATCAGGTGGGCTTCGTCTATGAAAAGGACCAATTTTGGTTTTCCGCTGTCTCCTTCTTCCGGAAAAGTCATATAAATTTCAGCAAAAAGTGACAGCATAAATGTAGAGAACAACTGTGGCTTACTCTGAATCTCAGCCACTCTTAAAATATTCACCACTCCTTTTCCATCTCTGGTTTCAAGAAGGTCATGAACATCAAAGCTTAATTCACCAAAGAAATCAGAAGCTCCCTGCTGCTCAAGCGCAACGATAGATCTTAAAATCGTTCCTAAAGAAGCCGAAGCTATGGATCCGTAGTTGGCCGCCAGTTCAGCTTTTCCCTGTGCATTATCTGTTACGTACTGCAGAACTTTCTTTAAATCATTTAAATCAATTAATGGAAGACCTTTATCATCACAATATTTGAAAACGATAGACATAATACTCTGCTGAGTATCATTCAGTTCAAGAATTTTACTTAATAAAACCGGTCCGAATTCGGTTACAGTCGCTCTCAGCTTTACCCCTTTTCCTCCGGAAATACTCATCAGCTCTACCGGAAAAGCCTGTGGATTGTATGGAAGCTGCGTTTTAGCATACCTTTCTTCAATGATGGGATTCATCTGCCCCGCTTCCGCAATTCCAGAAAAATCTCCTTTAATATCTAAAACCAAAGAAGGAATTCCGGCGTGAGAAAGCTGCTCTGCAAAAACCTGCAGCGTTTTCGTCTTACCTGTTCCTGTAGCTCCTGCAATAAGTCCGTGTCGGTTGATGGTTTTCAAAGGAATCGTTACGTTTACGTCCGGGACAACTTCCCCGTCCAGCATTCCTTTTCCCAGTATAATGTGTTCTCCTTTCGGAGTATATCTTGCATTCAGTTCTTCAATAAATTGTGTTTTGTCTGCCATCTGATCTTTTTTTAACATATAAATATAAAATTTTTTGTAAAATATTCGGGTATTAAAGTCATATTCCACAATAATCTTACTTAATACACCTGGAAAAATACTTCAAACCCATCCTCTGCAAATTTTAAACCATGAAGTGAAATACACTGCACACAATGTCTTTAAACAAAGGCACTACATAATTATTTTCACTTCCGGAGCATGATAAAAAACAGTCTGGAAAATACCAGTTGTTTTCGTTAGGTTTTTTGTTTGAAAACAAAGGCCTTTAAGGCTCACAGCCGTATAATATTGAAATAAACTATCGTCCGGATTTAACATTTCGTTTACAATTCATCTAATACTTTGTATCTTTATCTAAAATTTAAAAAAGACCCCAATGAAAATTGAACAAATATATACGGGCTGTCTGGCTCAGGGTGCCTATTATATTGTATCAGAAAATGAAGCTGTGATTATTGATCCGCTGAGAGAGGTAAAACCTTATCTGGATCGTCTTGACAAAGACCATGTAACTTTAAAATATATTTTTGAGACCCATTTCCACGCTGATTTCGTTTCAGGACATTTGGATCTGAGTAAAAAAACAGGAGCTCCTATTGTTTACGGGCCTACTGCACAGCCTGCATTTGAGGCTATCATCGCTGAAGACAACCAGATCTTTGAGATCGGAAACATAAAAATCAAAGTACTGCACACTCCCGGACATACGATGGAGAGCACCACTTACCTTTTAATTGATGAAAACGGAACTGAAACCGCTATTTTTACCGGTGATACTCTGTTTTTAGGAGATGTTGGAAGACCGGATCTTGCACAGAAAGCAACCAATCTTACTCAGGAAGATCTTGCAGGAATTCTGTATGACAGTCTTCATAGCAAAATTCTTCCATTGGATGACAGCATTACGGTTTACCCTGCGCACGGTGCCGGTTCAGCATGCGGAAAGAATATGCAGAAGGAAACGGTGGACATTCTGGGAAATCAGAAAAAAACCAATTATGCGCTTAACCAGCCGGACAAAGAATCATTTATCAGAGAAGTTCTTGACGGCCTTACCGCTCCACCGAAATATTTCGGAATGAACGTTGCGATGAACAAAGGTGGATATGAAAGCTTGGATGTAGTAATGAATAAAGGATTAAGTCCTATTGCTGCGGAAGATTTCGAGGATTTTGCTGAAGAAACAGGCGCATTGATTTTAGACACAAGAAGCCCTGCAGAATTTCACAAAGGATTTATTCCTAATTCTGTCAACATAGGTTTGAAGGGAGATTTCGCACCGTGGGTTGGAAATATGATTGTAGATGTAAAACACCCTATTCTTCTTGTTGCTGATGAAGGAACTGAAGAAGAAGTGATTACCCGATTAAGCAGAGTCGGATTCGACAATGTGGTAGGATATTTGGACGGAAGTTTTGCATCATGGAAATCTACCGGAAAAGAAACTGACGAAATTAAAAGGATAACTCCTGCTGAGTTTGCAGAACAGTTTACAGAAAACGCCAAAGTAATTGATGTAAGAAAACTGACAGAATATTCTGCTGAACATGTTGACAATGCATTCAATAAGCCATTGGACACCATCAGCGACTGGGTAAAAACCATTGATGATTCTGAACATTTCTTCCTGCACTGTGCCGGAGGATACAGAAGCATGATCGCTGCAAGCATCCTTAACGCACACGGAATCAGGAATTTTACTGAAATAGAAGGAGGCTTTAACGGCATCAAAAAAACAGAAAAATTACCGACAACTGATTTTGTTTGTCAGTCCAAAACATTATAGCATGCTGAAAGGAAGAATCTTCGGATATATTCTGATTTCCGCTTTAGCGTTAACAGCCTGTAAAACAACAGCTACGGCTGACTATTCAAAAGCAGACATCAAACAAATTGTTAACAGTTCTGATGTCACGTTGGTAGATGTAAGAATTCCGGAACAGTATGAAGCAGGAACCGCTAAAGGTGCTGTCAACATTCCTTTAGCTGAAATACAGAACAATATCGGTTCGCTGAAAGGCAAAAAGGTAGTTGTTTTCTGCAATAAAGGAATTCAGGCTGACCAGGCAATGGAAATCTTAAAGAAAAACGGTGTGGAAGCTTACGACGGCACCAGCTGGAAAAATGTAAAAGCTATTCAGGACGAAGCAACATCCGGAAAATAAAGTATAATGAGCCATCAGGATTGATCTTATGAAGCCTGATGGTTTACAAAAAACCATAACTATGTCACAAAAATTTCAGGAAATCATCAATTCGGAAAGACCGGTACTTATTGACTTTTTTGCCACGTGGTGTCAGCCATGTAAAGTACAGTCATCCGTTTTAAATACCGTAAAGGAAAATATAGGCGAAGGAGCCAGAATCATCAAAGTAGATGTGGACCAATATCCGGCTTTGGCAGCTCAGTACGGAGTGAGAGGTGTTCCTACCCTTGCGGTCTTCAAAAATGGTGAACTCTTATGGAAAGAAAGCGGTGTCCACGATGTGAATTCACTTACGGAACTGCTTAAACAATATGCTTAATTAGGCTGAGGCTAAGGTTTAGGCTCCTATTAAAGTCTAAACCTCAGTCTCAATCTACTCCTATAATTCTATTGAAAACCGGTCTCTGTCGTTCAGAAACTGGAAATGCTGCCTGAAATCTTTTAATTCTTCCATATTCAGCTCTGCAGAGATGATATTTCCGTTCTTTTGAGAAATTTCTGTTCCATCGGCAAAAAAGCAGTGTGAACTTTCCTGATAAAAAAGATCATTCCCGTCTGTTCCAATTCTATTTAAACCAAAAACAAAAGACAGGTTCTCTATTGCTCTTGCTTTTAAAAGATGCTCCCAGGCTCCTACTCTTTTTTCAGGCCAGTTGGCAATATATAAGATGGCGTCATAATCGTCATTATTTCTTGCAAAAACAGGAAAACGAAGATCATAGCACACCTGCAACAGGATTCTGAATCCTTTATAATTCACAATCATTCTTTTATATCCCGGGCTATACACTTTATCTTCTCCCGAAAATGAAAACAGGTGTCTTTTATCGTAGAAAAAACTTTCAGAATCAGGTTGCACAAAGTACATTCTGTTGTAAAAATGTCCACCTTGTTCTACAGGTGCACTCCCACAGAAGGCTGCATTTTTTTCTTTTGCCATTTTCTTCAGAAACTCCAGAGACTCTTCATTTCGGTCCGAAACTTCAGCCGCATCCATACAAAAACCGGTAGAGAACATTTCAGGAAGCAGGAAAATATCAGCCTCTACTTCTTTAAAATGTTCTTCGATCAGTTGAAAATTTTTGTCTTTATTTTTCCAGACAATATCTAAATTAAGTCCTGCTATTCTCATAAACTTTGTTAAATAACTTCAATAAAAATACGATTTTCCAATGATTTCGGTTCTATTTTTGATGAGGATATTTTTCATTATTATCATTTAATAAAAGTAAAGTTTATGAAGAAATTGTTTTTTGTGTTGATGATCGCTTTTTTTGGAACTGCAGCCAACGCTCAGGCTTATACAGGAAAAGGTGACCAGAAAATTCAGCTCGGACTGAGTGCATGGGGGTATGGAACAGGAGTTACGGGAACTTATGACTATGGGTTGAACAAGCTTATATCGGTAGGTGCGGGGCTTAATGCGTATTTTGGTGACTATAAAGATAATGACAAAGACAACCGTGTTTTTGTATTCGGGAGACTGAATTTCCACCTTCAGGAAGCGCTTGATCTGCCTTCCAAATGGGACATCTATCCGGGTGTAGATGTAGGAGTGCTAGGTAAGGATTTTGGAATCGGGGCGCACATTGGAGCCCGTTACTTTTTCACAGAGAAAGTGGGCGTTTTTGCAGAAGTAGGCAACAACGGCAGTATCGGTGTTTCTTTCAATCTGTAATATCGGCTAAATATATGACAAAGCTTCTCATTTAGAGGGGCTTTTTTATTTGGCATAGTTTTGATAATTGTTACCTTTGCAAATTAAAATCTAAAATTTATTAATGGAATTAGCAATCAAGATTTTCCAGTTCATACTAAGTATTTCTATTTTAGTGGTTCTTCATGAGCTTGGACACTTTTTACCGGCAAAATGGTTTAAGACCAGAGCTGAGAAATTCTTCCTGTTTTTCGATCCATGGATTTCGATCTTTTCAATGAAGAAGATCAACGGAAAATGGCAGTATAAATTTCTTTCCAAGAACCTTCCGGACACAGAAACTATCGTGGTAGACGGAAAAGAGAAAGAAGTTCCTATCGATATATCAAAACTTCCTGACAACGACTGGAGAAAACATCCGGAGCAGACGAAATACGGAATCGGATGGCTTCCTTTCGGTGGTTACGTAAAAATCGCCGGAATGATTGACGAAAGTATGGACACCGAGCAGATGAAGAAACCTGCAGAGCCATGGGAATTCAGATCAAAACCGGCCTGGCAGAGACTGATCATTATGCTTGGAGGGGTTACGGTTAACTTTTTCCTGGCGTGGATTATTTTCGGATGTCTTTCGTATTTCAACGGGGAAACCTCTTTTGACACCACAAGAGTTGAGGCACCGATGCATTATACCAGTATTGCAAAAGCAATGGGCTTTGAGGATGGTGATAAGATCTTAAAAGTAGACGGAAAAGTTCAGAACAACCTGGATAAGTTGTCTTTAGATATTTTACTAAGTGATCAGGTAACGGTTTTAAGAAAAGGTCAGGATGTTACTTTTAACACGAATGACGATGGAAAAGCACTTGCTTTCAAAGACGAAAACCCAAGAGCATTCCTTACGCCGAGATATGCACCGGTAATTGACACCATCGTGAATCCTAAAACGGCTGAGGCAGGTTTAAAAATAGGAGATCAGGTGGCTTCGGTAAACGGTCAGAAAATCAGTTATTATGACGAGCTGCAAGGTGTTGTTGTAAAAAATGCCGGGAAAACTATTAATATGGAGGTAATAAGAGCTGGCGCAGTGCAGCCTTTAAGCCTTGAAGTTTCTAAGGAAGGTACTTTAGGGATCGCTTCTTATAAGCAGCTTCAAAAATATGCTAATACGCAGCATTTCACTTTCGTGGAGTCTATCGGAAGAGGATTTACGAGAAGTATCGAAAGTTTGACGTATCAGGTGAAGCAATTTAAACTGGTATTCAACAAAAAAGTTCAGGGATATAAGAAAGTGGGAGGTCCTTTAGCGATCATCAAAAATATGCCGGTAGAGAAGTCGAAAGACGGATCGGTATCGGTGAACTGGAGCATGTTCTGGAGTTTTACCGCGATGTTCTCTGTATGGTTGGCATTCCTTAACCTGATTCCTATCCCGGGTCTTGACGGTGGTCACGTATTATTTACGCTATGGGAAGTGATTACGGGGAAACCTGTACCTCAGAAAGTCTTGGAAAACGCACAAATGATCGGGGTTATCTTCCTGTTAGGATTGATGGTACTGATCTTCGGAAGCGACATTTTCAAAGCAGTGACCGGCAGTTTATAATTTTTTTGAAATTTTTTCTAAAAAATATTTGTAAGGTATAAATATTCGTCCTATATTTGCACCACTTAAAACAAAGGACATTCCTCCTTAGCTCAGTTGGTTAGAGCATCTGACTGTTAATCAGAGGGTCGCTGGTTCGAGCCCAGCAGGAGGAGCCAAAAAGACTTACAGAAATGTAGGTCTTTTTTTTGCTTTAAACTTTT
The DNA here is from genome assembly GCF_900128945.1 of Chryseobacterium sp. OV279. Classification (GTDB taxonomy): domain Bacteria; phylum Bacteroidota; class Bacteroidia; order Flavobacteriales; family Weeksellaceae; genus Chryseobacterium. The sequence continues at coordinate 246,535 of NZ_FQUD01000006.1, forward strand.
CAGATTTGATAAATCAATTATATATTAGCCATAAATTAATCTATAATCGGGTATAAATATCAAATTGCTTCATGAAAAAACTTTATATTTCATTATTAACAGCCTTTTCTATCATCCAGATTTCAGCACAGGAAAAATCTTACTTTTTATCAAGCCCTTCACTTAGCCCCGACGGAAATACAGCCTACTTCGCTTATGACGGAGACATTTGGAAAGTAGATTCTAATGGCGGAAATGCTTCAAGAATTACAGCTTTAGACGGAGAAGAAATCAATCCGCGTATTTCTCCCGACGGAAAATGGCTGGCATTCAGTTCCAATCAATATGGCAACTATGATGTTTATGTAATGCCTGTAGAAGGCGGAACGATTAAACAACTCACCTTCCATACCGGAAAAGATGAAATAGAAAACTGGGGATGGGACAGCAAAACACTTTATTTTACTTCGAACAGGAATAATAATTTTGGAAGTTTTAAAACAACCATTGAAGGAAAAACTCCACAAAAGCTTTTCAACAATTACTTTAATAACACCAGTGGGCTCGCTGAAACCCCTGCAGGAGAATATCTTTTCACCAACTCTTCGGAAGCTGCCAATCAGACACACCGCAAGCGTTACAAGGGAGAAAACAACCCTGATATCCTAGGGTACAACCCACAGAGCAGCGCTTTCAAACAATACACGAATTACGAAGGGAAAGATTTCAACCCAAGCGTCGATAAAAATGGCGTCATTTATTTTATCTCTGATGAGAATAACAATGAATACAACCTTTATCAAATTGAAAACGGCAAAAAGATACCACTGACTCAATTTGACTCTTCTATAAAAAAACCTTCTGTTTCCGCAAACGGATCCAAAGTCATATTCGAAAAGGATTATCAGCTCTATATGTATGACGTTGCCACAAAAAGCACAAAAGCTCTTAACGTAAGTCTTAACACCAATAAAACACTGGAAAAAGAGCAAAATTTCGGTGTGGAAAATAACATTTCCTATTACGATGTTTCACCGGATGGTAAAAAGATGGCTTTTGTAAGCCGAGGCGTTCTGTTCGTTTCTGATATTGAAGGAAAATTCACTCAGCAAATTTCCAATGGAAAGGAACGTGTCATGGAAGTGAAATGGCTGAAAGACAATCGTACCCTACTTTTCAACCAGACGGATAAAGGCTATCAGAACTGGTTCAGTATTGCTGCGGACGCAAAGGGTCAACCCAAACAATTAACCCATGATTTACGCAACAATCGCAGCATTACCCTTAATCATGATCTTTCAAAAGCGGTTTATCTAAGCGGTCGTGATGAAGTAAGAATAATGGATCTGAAAAGCTTCAACTCTACAACGATTGTAAAAGATGAAATCTGGGCTTTCCAAAATTCAAGACCGTCTTTTTCTCCTAACAGCGAATATGTATTATTCTCCGCAAAAAGGAATTTCGAGCTGGATATTTTTATTTATAACATCAAAAAAAAACAGACCATAAACCTTACCAATACCGGCGTTTCGGAGGAAGACCCTTTCTGGTCTCCTAATGGTAAATATATTTATTTCAGCAGCGACAGAACCAATCCATCCTACCCTTTAGGCATGCAAAAATCCAACATTTACCGCATGGCACTGGACTGGTTTGATGAACCTTATAAATCTGAGAAATTCGACAAGCTTTTCATTGAAGAGAAAAAAGGCAAAAAATTCTCCGATACAGCTAAAGACGATAAAGATAAAAAAGACGAAGGCAAAGAGAAAAAGAAAGAGAAAGAACCCGTTATAAAGGAACTCAAAGTCAATCCGGAAAATACGCTGGAAAGGATAGAATTGGTTACCGATAGATACGGATATCAGGACGATCCTATCGTTTTTGCTGATGACAAGAAAGAGATTCTATTGTTTAATTCTAATCAGGATAATGGAAAAAAGCAACTGTTCAAAAAAGTTTTTACTGATTTTGAGCCTGCAAAATCTGAAAAAGTCTTCGATAAGGAAGCTTCCAATATCACCCGGATTGAAAAAAATCTTTTTGCTTTAATAGAAGGGAATATTTACAAAATGACCCTTGAAGCATTAAAGCCGGAAAAAATTAATATTCAATATACTTTTGATAAGGATCTGGCATCCGAATTCATCCAAATGTATGATGAAGCCTGGACGGGAGTTGAAGAAAATTTCTATGATGAAAACTTTCACGGTATCAACTGGAAAGCAAAGAAGGAACAGTATGCCAAATATCTCCCGTATGTAAACAACAGAAACGATCTGCGAATTTTATTGAATGATCTTTTGGGTGAACTTAATTCTTCACACACCGGGTTTTCTTCATCCGGAAAAGAGGAAACCAGATATCTAAACTATTTTACAAACGAAACCGGAATCATATTTAAAACAGATCAGCCTTATACTGTAGAAAGTATTGTCCGAAAATCTCCGGCATTCCGAACGGATGTTGATATCAAGCCCGGAGATCAGCTTATTGCCGTGAACGGAAAAAAAATTGATTCCAGTGAAAACCGTGAATCCTATTTTACAAGTCCGAAAAAACAGGATGAGCTTATTCTTACTTTCAGCCGTAATGGGAAAAATGTAACAACAAAAGTACATCCGATTGCCAATACAGATCTAAAAGGACTGCTTTATGATGACTGGATATTCAACAACCGCCAACGCGTGAATAAGCTTAGCGACAACCGTATTGCGTATTCTTACATGAAAAACATGACCACTGACGAACTGGATCGCTTTCTTCTGGACATGGTTGAACAGGAAAACAGAAAAGATGCCGTCATCCTTGACCTACGATACAACACCGGCGGAAATGTTCATGATAAAGTATTGAATTTCCTGGCTCAGAAGCCTTATCTGCAATGGAAATACCGTGAAGGAAAAATGACGACACAACCCAACTTTGCTCCTGCCGGAAAACCTGTCGTTTTGTTGATTAACGAAGCCTCATTAAGCGACGCTGAATTGACCGCAGCCGGTTTTAAAGCATTGAAACTAGGGAAAATCATCGGCCAGGACACCTATCGATGGATCATCTTCACTTCGGGAAAAAGCCTGGTGGATGGCTCTTATTACAGACTGCCTTCGTGGGGAACCTACACCCTTGATGGGCAGAATCTTGAAAAAACAGGGGTAAAACCGGATATTTACATTAAAAACACCTTCATAGACCGCCAAAAAGACAATGATCCTCAACTGGAACGGGCTGTTCAGGAAATACTGAAAGACTTAAAGAAATAGAAACCTAGGAATCAGGTTGTGGATTGCACAGACCGTAAATGAGATTCTATAAAAAAATAGAGGCTGTCTTTTGAACAGCCTCTATTTTTTTGCATATATTTTGCATGATAAAAAATCATTTAATCAAATAAACATCATGCCTTATCTGTCCAGGATTTATTTAAAAGACGAACATCCTAAAGATTATCCTTTTAATCTTCCTTTTCTGAGCAACGGCTTAGATCTGAAACTTAAAAGCAATGTCACCTTCTTTGTGGGAGAAAACGGAATTGGCAAATCCACTCTGATGGAGGCTATTGCAGAAAAGTGTGACTTTAATGCAGCGGGAGGCAGCCGGAACCACCGGTATGATTTCCACAAAACCGAATCCGGCCTGTCCGATTATCTTACTCTTTCCTGGAAAACCAAGACCGCTCAGGGATTTTTCATGAGAGCCGAGAGTTTTTTCAACTTCGCCACCTATATTGATGAAGTCGCTAAGGAAGATGCAAGAGTTCTGGACGCCTATGGAGGCAAATCTCTGCATCAACAATCGCATGGCGAGGCATTCCTGTCATTATTCCACAATCACTTCCAGAATGGGCTTTATATTCTTGACGAGCCTGAGTCAGCACTTTCGCCCCAAAGACAGCTTTCATTATTATCTATCATTCACAAACTGGAGAAGGCCGGAAAAGCTCAATTCATTATTTCAACCCATTCACCGATTCTGATGTGTTATCCCGGCTCAGAAATTTATTTATTAGATGATCAAATTCAATCGATCCATTACAAAGAAACCGAGCATTATCAACTAACAAAGAATTTTTTAGAATCTCCGGAGCACTATTTCCGGCATTTATTTGAAGATTATTAGAGTTAAATAAAAAAGAGTTGAAATATTTCTAACTGAAATTCAACATTTTTGGTTAAAATTGACGGTAAATTGGGGATAAAATTTGCCTGATATTAATATTCCTTTTATATTTGCAGCACCTTAAACAGAGGAAAATTCCTCCTTAGCTCAGTTGGTTAGAGCATCTGACTGTTAATCAGAGGGTCGCTGGTTCGAGCCCAGCAGGAGGAGCCAAAAGACTTACAGAAATGTAGGTCTTTTTTTATGCCCTGAATTCAAACAACCGATCATTATTAAGGATCAATTTCAAAACTTAGGGAGCAGGCTTTTTTAAACATTAAGAAATTAAGATCTTAAGCGATGGGCGCTTAAAGAACTTAAAAAAAATCAATTTATTGATTTCTTCATTCATAACAATAAGCATACTTCTTAAATCCTTAATGTTTAAATTAAGAAATAAACTAAAGTTTATTGAGGTTAAAGAAATTAAGGTCAATTTTAAACAGATTGTAATTATTTTACTTCCCAAGTTTTGAGATTAATCTATCATTAACGAGTCTCAAAAATTGAAACGTAAACGAAAATTTACTGCTCTCGTTGATTATACGAAAGCATAAATCTGCATCATCTGATTAATCCGTGTGAGATATTTAATCCTCCCACTCTTTTCATGAGAATCAATAAAATTAATTTCTTCATAGCTTCCTTTATAAACCTGCTGTAAAAACATCCCCATTTTTATACTTTTCCACAAAACAGCAAAAACGTTAGTTATTTCTTCTTATTTACAACAACTAGGAAATCCACAATCCAAGACCCATATTTGTGGAAAAAGATTTCATAACAAAATAATCAGCTGAAAATAAAACAATTACCATTGTTGATAACCTGTGGAAAAACTATTAAGAAGATATGAGTACATTATGAAGAACACTTTATAAACTTGTGGACAAATTGTGAATAGCGTGTCAGAAACCTGTGAAAAGCCCATTAATAAGTGAATTTAAAGTGTAAAGAAACTGTGGAAAACGATGTGAGTAGTAAAAATCAAGTCTATCAGTTAATCCTCATTTTTACCTTTTTTGTATTACGCTTTACGGGTGCTTATTTTGTTATGAAATGCATTCCTATTAAGTAATTAAAGATCACAATCTTTTACTGTTATTTTCGTTACATTTGTAGTTTTGTGATTTTTCATAGAAAACGTTAAAAAATATGATCTTTTTTAAATAAACAGCACGCTTTTTGTTTGTGCTAATTGCCTGAAGAACCAAATGATGTTAAATAACAACTCTAAATATTATAACCTTTTTTTCCTGCTTTTTATATCCACTCTTACGTATGCCCAAAACACAGCAAACGGTAGAATTACAGATGCGAAAACGAACAAGGAAATTACGGGTGTAGATATATTTATCAATGACCATACTGAACCTCTCCTGAAGACCACTTTGGGAAGTTTTACAGTTCAATCCGACAGTCTTATTACTAAACTAAAATTTTCGAAAAAGAACTATTCCTCAGAAACAGTTACAGTTACTCCGGAAAATGCTCAAAATATTTTCGTGAAGCTTTCACAGGAAAAGGTAAGCAGCATTGATGAAATTGTAATCCATAACGAAAAACCTAAATATAAAAATAAGAAGGAAAACCCTGCTTACGCGATTATGCAGGAGGTGTGGAAAAGAAAAAGGAATAACGGGTTAGAGAAATTTGACACGTATACTTACAAAGAATACGAAAAGATTCAGTTTGACGCCAATAATCTGGACAGTGCTTTCATGAGCAAGAAGATTTTTAATAAACTGGATTTCATTTTTGAGTACGCAGATTCTACAGCGAGTGGGAAAATAGGACTTCCCATTTTCCTGAATGAATCGATTTATGAAAACTTTGGAGAAAACAAACCCGGAAAAAAGACCAAAAGATTACTGGTCGCTCAGAAAACCTCAGGATTTCAGGACAATCAGGTGATCACTATTACCGCCAAGAACCTTTACAGGGATATTAATATTTACGACAATACCTTAAATTATTTTGACATCGGGTTTCCGAGTCCTGTTGGCTCGAACGGTTTCAGCACTTACGATTATAATTTAACGGACACCATCTCCATCCACGGGGAAAATGCTTATAAAATCAGATACCAGCCAAAAAGAAAAGAGGTTCTGGCTTTCCAAGGCTATCTTTATATAGACACAGACAGTTATGCGGTTTTGGGCGCGACTTTAAAATCCACACAGAAAATCAATGTCAACTTTATCAACAGTATTTCCACAGAGCTGGAATATGACAACCCGGACGAAAATACATTCCTTCCTAAAAAATTTATCACCGAAATAGAACTTACTCCTTTTGCAAAAAAGAGAACCTCGAAAAGTATTATTGCAAAACGATCGGTAGACTATTCACAATATGAATTCAACAAACCTATCGACGATAAAACATTTAACCGAAAAGCAGAAGAATACGACGCAAAATTCGTGGATAAAGATGATGCGTATTGGGTAAAAGCAAGACCGGACTCATTATCCAAAGCTGAGCAGGGAGTTTATGAGATGCTTGACAGACTTCAGCAGACTCCAAAATTCAACCGTATTGTTAAACTGTACGAAACGCTAGCATCGGGATATTACAACGCATTTAAAGGCATTGACATCGGTCCTATCTTTTCAATTTACGGTAAGAACGAAGTAGAAGGTGACAGAATAAGATTGGGAGCAAGAACTTATTTCGGGCAAAATGATCCCTGGAGAGTTCAGTTTTATACTGCCTACGGATTCAAGGATCAGCAGGTCAAATACGGCGCTGAAGCACGCTATATGTTTAACAGAGTCAACAGATTCATGATCGGAGCAGGAACCAAAAGAGATATTGAGCAGTTAGGAGTACAGCTTACTACTGATGACGGAATTATGGCGCGTACTTTTGCCTCTTCTACTCTTTTTGCAAGAGGAGAAAATGCTTCTTTAAGCTCGATTAATAAGACCAATATTTTCGCTTCCATTGAACCATGGAAAAACTTCCAGGTAAGAGTGGACGGAACTTTACAGAGCATCAAATCTGCCAATCCTGAGAAATTCAGCCTGATGTATTTCCGTGATGGTGATTTACGTAAAACACTTAATGACTCTCACGTCACCCTTAGTTTAATCGCAAGACCAGGTGCTAAATTCTCACAAACCGGAGTAGACCGCTACGAGCATGGCACATTGGCACCAACTATCATATTGAAATATACGCGTGGAATTGAAGGCCTTTTTAATGGAGACTTTAATTATAACAGACTTCAGTTTATGTTCTATAAACCTGTACTGATCGGAAGCTGGGGGAAAACCCTTGTAAGTTTTGAGGCAGGAAAAACTTTTGATACCGTTCCACTGGGACTTCAGAACGTGATTCCAGGAAACCAGTCTTATAGCCTCGCACAGAATACTTTTGCACAGCTTAATTACTATGAATTTGTAGCCGATACGTACACAACGCTTCATCTTGAGCACCATTTCAACGGAAAGATCCTATCATATATCCCATTGATCAAAAAACTGAAGCTGAGAGAAATTGCATTTATCAGAAGTGCCTACGGAACGCTGAGCGATGCTTCTAAAGCCATCAATGTAGATGGATTTAAATATTCCGCGCCAAGCGAACAGATCTATTTTGAATACGGATTCGGAATTGAAAACATTGGAATCGGAAACCTTAGGATATTCAGGGTAGATTTTAACTGGAGAGGAAATTACCTTGACAGACCGGATATCTCCACATTTGGAGTAAAAGCCGGATTCCAGGTAGGATTTTAAAATATAAAATGGGCTGTTTCACTTGTGAGACAGCCCATTTATTTTGGTATCAACTATATTTATCTATTAAAAAACGCTTCATGATAGAAGCTTTATTATTAGGATATTTTAGCAAACTTCGCAAAAATCAATAACCATATTCATACATTTTCTCTTTTGCTGATCAGTCCACTGGCACCATTCTGCACACCATGTTGCCGGAACAGGACAATCTGAACCACGTCCCCCATTAATGTTTTTTTAAATCTCTTTTTGCTAATTTTCTTAAGTTTTTCATAGGATATTGTTTTAATTTACTGTTTAGTTTTATTCGTGATTTTCAGATAAAAAATTCACTACCATTAAATATTGGCGAAATATTTTACCATCAGACATATAAAAGATCTCCAGCTAAAACTGGAGACCTCCTTTTTCAATAACTTTATTTATGTTAACATCCGCATGGATCTGGATCCATAACCATGTTAGGACATCTAAGTCTCTGCTGCGGCGTCCAAGAGCACCATTCTCCGCAGGTAGTTGCAGGCGGCGGACAAGCTAAAGCACCTCCTTCTATTGTTCTCAATTGTTTTTTAGATAATTTTCTCAGATTTTTCATAATAGTTTTGTTTTAAATTGGTTGTGATTTTTTGAAAAAGAATTAGCAGTCACAAGGCATATCAAGCACAGCATTTAAGCAATGCGCCTTTTGCCATGCGCTCCATGAGCACCACTCTGAGCACCAGCTGGCCATAGGAGGACATCTTTCTGCACCTCCGTTGATGTCTTTTAGATTCTTCTTCGTCAATTTTTTCAAATTTTTCATAGTAATTTGTTTTAATTTGTTGGCCTACTCTATACGCTTTTCGGCATCCGCAAATGATTTGTTATTTGATAGTTAACAAATATATAAATATTTCACAATAATTGGAATATTAACGAAAATATTTTTACATTCGGCACATATGGACATAAAAAAACCTCAGCAAATGCCGAGGTTTAGTTTTTTATAAAACGCTTAAATGATTATGCGTTCGCTTCTACAGATACGAAAGATCTGTTGTTTGCTTTCTTTCTGAAAACTACTTTACCGTCTACTAGTGCAAACAAAGTATGGTCTTTACCCATTCCCACGTTTTCACCTGGGTGGTGCTGAGTACCTCTTTGTCTGATAATAATATTTCCGGCAATAGCTTCTTGTCCACCGAAAATCTTCACACCTAATCTCTTAGAGTGAGACTCTCTACCGTTCTTGGAACTACCGACTCCTTTCTTGTGTGCCATTTTATTACTGGATTATTTGTTAAGTGCTTTAAATGTATCAATATTCTTAACGATAGCAGCATCTACTTCTTCGTGAGTAAGAATAGTTTTTTCTAATTCAACTTTAACTGCTTTACCTAAAGTAATTAAAGTTTCTCTGTTTTCTTTAGACTGAGACAAGTTGTTTTTCTTCAAGTGATAGTTCAGCTCGTGATCTTCACTAAAGTTAACAGTTGCGTTGTCTGAAAGAACTTCAGCTTTCACAGTTTCTTTTTTAGCAGCTTTCTTAGAACCTCCTTCAAAACCAGTGATACCAGTGATTTTAATTTGAGTTAAAGATTGTCTGTGACCGTTCTTAACTTGGTAACCTTTTCTTCTTTTCTTCTTGAAAACGATTACTTTATCAGCTTTTACGTGGTCTAGGATCTCTGCATCTACAGTGATTCCGCTTACAGCTGGGGCGCCAACAGTGATTGAACCGTTTACAGTAAGAAGAATTTTATCAAAAGAAACTTTGTCTCCTTTTTCTCCTTTTAAACGGTTTACAAACAACTTCTGGTCTTGCTCAACTTTATATTGAAGCCCTGCTATTTCTACAATTGCAAACATTGTTTATAAATTTTTAGTTATTTCGAGGTGCAAATATATGAATAAATTTCTAAATAGCTTGCAATCAGATCTGTATTTTTTAATAAAAACAATTTACTGTCTTTTGAAAAATTTCCTCCACTAAAATATTCATTGGCAGACAGACCCTTAAAAGGTTCTTACTTTCTACAAACAGTTCATAACCACTAGTTACTTTAACACATAAACAAAAATTAATTAATAATTTTCTACACAATAATCTAATTAAGTTTATTTTTTTTATCAAAAGCATGATGAAAATACAAATTCACTATGGTTTGAATAATTTTTCACATCAAAGTACTGATAATTAAAAGATAATTTTATACCTTCGTTATCACCAAAAATATTTTATATGAAAAGAAACTTCAAATTCTGCCTGTTGGCGGGAGCCATTGCCGCTTTCTCACTGTCAGCGTGCCGTGATGACAAAATGGAGGAATCTATTCTTCCTGAATCTCAATCTGCAAGCGCCAAGCTTGAACAACCGGGAGACCTCGAAAAGAGTTGCTCCTACGTAGACCAATACTGGAGCTCATCTGCAGTTCTTAAAACGACTCTCTCAAATTCTACAGACACAAACTTCATGAATGCTCAAATGACTAAGATTGCAAGTCTTTGGGGAAGAAGTAATCCAACGCTTCGTTTTGTAGATGATCCATCCAATTTCAATTCCACTTACAATGCAATCTCGTATTCTACAGGGAAAATTTATTACGGTTATGCCATCTATGCTGATGCCAAAAACAAAGGCGGAGATATTGTTAATGCCATGATTCTTGCTCACGAATACGGCCACCAACTACAGTACATCTTTAATCTTCCTACCGTAAATGAATCCACCGCAAGACCGAACGAACTGGAAGCAGACGGTTTCGCAGGATATTACTTAAGAAGACCAAACGGGTACAATAAAACAAATTTTGCAGAAATTGCTGCTGCATATGAATTCGCACAGAGCATCGGAGATTACCAGACTACGAGCGCCAACCACCACGGAACTCCTCCACAAAGAAGATCTGCGGTACGTTTAGGCTTCCTTTTGGGACAGTATGATCTTAATGCTGCCAATTTCGATTATAACTTCTTCTATTATTATCAAGGTGTATTAAACGGAACATATAAAATGGGCAAAAACTCTGTAAATCCAGAGATCGATGCTTATATGAGCCAGTACATGGATGAACTTAGAAAAATCCAGACCGGAGAAATTTCCGCAGAAGAATTTAAGCAGCTTAAATAATAAACATTCATTTTTAGCATATTTAACAAAGGAGGCAGGCAGCGATGTCCTGTCTCTTTTATTTTTATGAATAAATCTCCTAAAGTTTATTTACTTTTGAACCATATCCTACAACAATGAACAGAGACCTCTACATTGATTTTGCCAAGGGAATGGCAACACTTTCCATCATATTCATCCATACCGCTTTCTGGTCGGGACAGTTTTATATTCCTACGGAGATCAGAGTCTTTTCTCTGGTATTTGATGTCGCTCTTTTTTATGCTTTAAGCGGAATCACTTCCGGATCGAATGTAGAAAAAACATTCTACAGGCTTTTAAAACTTCAGATCACTTATATGATATTTGTGACCTTCCTGTTCTTTATGGATTACTTTTTCAAGGTTTTCGGATTAACATTCTTTTCCCTGGAATGGCTTCAGAACTTCTATTCAACCTTCGGATCAAAATATGCCACGACCGGCGTTTCTGATATCCCTCAATGGCAAAACCTTGGAAACTGGTACTTACACCAATACACCAACGCGGATACTTTCCCGGTAGTCATGGGAAGTTTCTGGTATCTAAAAGTCTATTTTATTCTGGCTGTTTTTGGAGTTTTGATCTTAAGATTCTTTCCAAAACATGTCGACTGGTTCATAGGACTGTGCATCGCTCTCACTTTACTATTCAATATTTTTCCGGAAATATATCCGGCTGGCCAGGTAGGCTATGTCGCTTTTTACCTTGCTATCTTTTTAATTGCCAACAGAATGCGGGGGAAACAAATTCCGGTTAAAATGATTCCTGTATTATATGCTATCGTTGCTGCAGCTTTGATCTGGATGTTCTGGTATTACGGAAGTGAAATATTTTACAAAATCAACAAAAATAAATTTCCACCAAAAATTCCTTATATTATTTGGTCATTATTCTCTCTGACCACCTTATTTGTTCTTTACAACAGATTAAAAATCACAAAAGAAAACTTCGTCACCCATATCGGGAAGAATGCCATCTTTTTTTACTTTGCCCAAGGAATAAGTTCATCGCTGGTGTATTTCATTGTCGTTGCCTTAAAGGAAAATATGCCCTGGTGGATGCTGATGATTTTCATTTATATCATTAATATTATTCTTGCTTTCATCATCGCTGCAGGATTGAAAAAAGTGGACGATTTCGGATGGAAAATTTTAGAGTTTTTAAGGCAAAAAACGGCTTCTTAACAGTTTAACAGCCAATTTGAAATAAAATAATCTTTATTATCGCAATTTATTTTAATTTTACAAAAAATTCAAAACATGTTTAAGTTGAAACTTCCTACCGATCCAAGGTGGGCAAATATTGCAGAAGGAAACATAGGAGAAATTTTAACGGATCATGCGTGGTGCGAGCAGAAAGCCACAACCAATGCCATCAGTTTAATCAATATGCTCCCAGAACACCCGGAAATCGTCACGGAACTGATTGCCATTGCGCAGGAAGAGCTTGACCATTTCAGCCAGGTGCACGAAATTATCAAGAAGAGAGGATATGTTTTCGGAAAAGCAAGAAAAGATGATTACGTCAATGAGCTGGCTAAATTTGTTGTTCAGGGAAGCAGAGAAGACTTAATTGTTGACAAACTCCTTTTTGCTGCCATGATTGAAGCAAGAAGCTGTGAAAGATTCAAAGTGCTTACGGAGAACATCAAAGACGAAGAACTTAAAACTTTTTATAAAGAACTCATGATCTCGGAAGCCAATCATTATACCACTTTTATTGGTTTCGCAAGACAGCTGGGCGACATCGAAAAGGTAAACAAGCGTTGGGAAGAATGGTTGGAATACGAGGCTAAAATCATTCAATCTTACGGAAACAAAGAAACCATTCACGGCTAAAATAAAAAAGTAAAAAATCCACGTTGAAAAAACCGACCTTCGAAAATATTGCCAATTTTTTCCTGAAAAATTTCTTTCAGGGACTGGTTATTATTGGTCCCATCGGGCTTACCATTTTTGTGATCTGGTATATTGTAAGTGCTATTGACAATATCATTCCATCCGTCGCAAAGGAAATCCCGGGTCTGGTTTTCGTTTCAACCATCCTGATGACTGCGATCCTGGGCTATCTGGGAAATAAATTCGTAGTCGGAAGGTTCTTTTTTGACACCATGGACAGCCTGCTGGAGAAAACTCCGGGGGTGAAACATATATATACGCCTACAAAAGACGTCATGTCTTCATTTGTAGGAGACAAAAAGAAATTCAACGATCCTGTCTGGGTAAAAACCAATGAAAATCCGGAAATCTGGAGAATCGGGTTTCTTACCCAAAAAGAGATGTCGGACGTTGACAAGCACAATTACGTTGCGGTATATCTGCCCCATTCCTACGCTATTTCAGGATGGGTAATTGTTACTGAAGAAAAAAACATCAAACCTGTAGTGGGAATGACTGCGGCTTCTGCCATGAAGTTTGCCGTAAGCGGCGGTGTAGCCGGGTTCCATTCTGACGACAATATATTTAAAGCTCCGGAGTAATTTCTTCTGCTCCATTTAAATATACATTGATGAATTTGAAATTTTTTCAAACAAATTTTCTTTAAAAACAATCCAAAAAATATTTTAACGCATGAAATTACCGTACGCGGAACCATTCCGTATCAAAATGGTGGAGGAAATCCGCCAGTCTACAAGAGAGGAAAGAGAGCAGTGGCTTAAAGAAGCCAATTACAATCTTTTCAACCTGAAATCATCACAGGTGTTCATTGATCTTCTTACCGATTCAGGAACAGGTGCTATGTCCGACAGACAGTGGGGCGCATTGATGACCGGAGATGAAAGCTACGCAGGATCCCGTTCTTTCGAACAGCTTCAGAATACCGTTGAAAAAATCACCGGATTTAAATATTTATTGCCAACTCACCAGGGAAGAGCTGCAGAAAACGTTCTTTTCTCAGTTTTGGTAAAGGAAGGTAATGTAGTTCCAGGAAACTCTCATTTCGATACTACAAAAGGCCACATCGAGTTCAGAAAAGCACATGCTGTGGACTGCACCATCGACGAAGCTTTTGACATCAATGATCTTCATCCGTTTAAAGGAAATATCAATCTTGAAAAACTGGAAGAGATTTATAAAAGTCACCCAAAAGAAAACATTCCTTTCTGCTTAATCACCATTACCTGTAATTCTTCAGGAGGACAGCCTGTTTCTCTAGAGAATATGAAAGCGGTAAGAGAACTTTCCAACCGTTATGGAATTCCAGTTTTCTTTGACTCTGCAAGATTCGCTGAAAATGCTTATTTCATCAAAAAAAGAGAAAAAGGCCAGGAAAACAGAAGCATCAAGGAAATCTGTAAAGAAATCTTCTCATACGGAGACGGAATGACGATGAGTTCTAAGAAAGACGGATTGGTAAACATCGGAGGATTTATTGCTTTAAACAGCGAGGAAACCTTCAGAAAAGCATCTAATTTCACGATTATCTACGAAGGTTTCATCACATACGGTGGTATGGCCGGCAGAGATATGGCTGCATTATCGGTTGGACTTGACGAGGCTACAGAATTCGCTTACCTTGAAAGCAGAATTTCTCAGGTAGAATACCTTGGAAACAAACTGATCGAGTATGGAATTCCGGTTCAGAAACCGATCGGAGGACATGCTGTTTTCATCGACTCTCTGAATTTCCTTCCCAATGTATCCAGAGCGGAATATCCTGCACAGACTTTAGGACTTGAGATCTATAAGGAAGCCGGAATCAGAACGGTAGAGATCGGGACTTTACTGGCCGACAGAGATCCTGAAACCAGAGAAAACCGTTATCCGAAACTGGAACTGGTACGTCTTGCCATTCCAAGAAGAACCTACACGAACAATCACATGGATTATATCGCTGCGGGAATCAAAAACGTTTATGAAAGACGTGATGAAATCTCCAAGGGATACAAAATTACCTGGGAACCAGATTTACTACGACATTTCACAGTACAACTTGAAGAAGCATAAAACAAAACCGGGATTTATTTCCCGGTTTTTTGATGTATTTAGTTTGGTTAAAAATATCTTAGTCGCTCTTTTTCAGAAACATAGGAAACTTTATATGTTTCGTTTTATTGTCAAACAGTTTTAAATCATATTCAATTATTTTTTTCAATTAATGAGTGTTTTTAATTTACATTTGCACTTATCAAAATAATAGTTTACATGATGTAAGCTAAAACACTAACTGAAAAAATCCACTATTCCGAAATGAACAAAATTGCTGTCGTGGGCGCCGGCATCTCCGGCTTAAGCATAGCGAATTACTTAGAAAAACACCAACTGGATTACCACATTTATGAGAGAAGAAAAAAAGATGATCTTACAGGCCACGGCTTTCTCCTTCCCAAGGAGGGAATAGAATATCTTTCACAGATTGTTGATCCTTCTGAGCTTTTCAAACAGGGTAATTTTTTAAAGAAATACATCCGGTATTCACACAAAGGGAAAATACTGGCAGAAAAAGATCTTCATGACGTTTTCGTTATATCAAGAAGTTCTTTGATCAACATCCTTGCCCGGAATATTCCTCCTGAAAAAATCACCTATGAGGAAACGGTTACTCCTTGTACGACTCAAAAAGGAAAGCTGAAAAAGCAGGACGGAACTTATATTGATTCTGACCTGGCAATTGTTTCAGATGGTTCCAAAAGCCGTATCAGAAGAGAAATTTTCAAGGATGAAACAATGAATACCGTTCAGGAAAACGAAATCGTCAATATCATTCACTGCAAAGATATTGCGGCCCGTTTAGAGAGTAATTTTATGAAGTACCATCATGAAGACGGAGGATTAACATTCGGCATTCTGAAGCTTTCTGAAGATACAGTCTTATGGTACTCCCAGCTTGATAACCAAAAATACAAGATCAGTGAAAAGTCTTCTGTTGAGAGCCTTAAAAATTATATGTTTGACATTTTTGAAGACTGGGATCCCATGGTTTCTTCCATTGTAAAAGGATCAAATTATGAAAACGTACATTTATGGCGGGTTTATGAGTTGGAAACACTTAATCCTTTTTACAAAGACAATATTGTTTTCATCGGTGACGCAGCCCATCCGCTCATCCCTTTTACAAGCCAGGGCGTTACCTCAGCATTAAAGGATTCTTTTACCCTTACCCAATATTTAACATCAGAAGAAAACATCACTGATGCTTTCAGAAAATATGAAGCTGAAAGAAAGCCGGAAATAGAAATCCACATCAGAAACGGAAGAATTCTGCTGGACCAGTTTCTAAAACCCCTTGACCAGCAAACCGAAAATATTTTACCCATATCATATAAATAGAGACCATGTTTAGCAATAACGATATCAATTTTGACGCATTAAAAAGAAAAGCCTACAACGGAAGATGGGCAGCTATAGAAGAAGGCATTATCCCGCTTACGGCAGCAGATCCCGACTTCAGGACCGCTCCGGAAATCGAGCAGGGAATCATAGAATACATCAAAGACGGCTACCTCAGCTATGGACCTTTTTCAGGGCTTCCTGAGTTCAAAAAAAATGTGGCAGAACATTTTAATACAGATAAGCACGGCAGTTTTTCACCCGAAAATATCCTTGCCATCAACAGTGCGGCTCAGGGAATGTTCCTGATTGCATCCTATGTTTTAAAACCGGGAGATGAAGCCATTATTTTAGATCCCGTAGATTTTCTGTTCAAAAGATCCGTGGAAGCAGCCGGCGGAACGGTGAAATTATGTCCTGTAGATCACACAACAGGAGCTATTGATTTCGAGAAAATGGTTCAGCTGATCAATCCGAAAACCAAACTGATCAGCATTTGCAATCCGCACAATCCATTAGGGAAAGTATATTCGAAAGAAGTCCTGAAAAAGATTTCTGAAATTGCTTCGGCCCATGATCTTTGGGTGATGAGTGATGAAATATGGAGTGATATTATTTACGACAATAAAGATTTCCACACCTATTCATCCGTTTCGGAGGAGGCGAAGAAGAAAAGTTTTACGGTGTATGGCTTTTCGAAATCATTTGGAATTGCAGGCTTGAGAATCGGGGCTGTTTTGTGTAATGATCAGGATATTTTGGATGATTTTACAGAGAAATCAAATTTCAATTCGACCATAGAAGGAGTTTCTACCCTGTCACAGATTGCAGCAAGTGTCGCTTTGGAAAGAGCAAAGCCATGGTACAAAGAATTTCTGAGTCATTTGCAGAGCAATAGAAATCTCGCCTTCGATATTCTGAAACGTTCAGAGATTTTAAGCCCGAACTTACCGGAAGCCACTTTTGTCCTGTTTCCTAAGATCAAAAACAATCTGACCAGTGATGAATTCACCCAACATGTCCTGCAGCACGGAAAAGTAGCCGTTGTTCCCGGTTCCGAACGATGGTTTGGAAAAGGGGCGGAAGGTCATATCCGGATTTGTTTTTCCACTTCTCAGGAAATTTTGGAAGAAGGTCTCGATCGAATTATTAAAAGCTTTTAAGGTTAATAAAATTCTTTATTTTCAATTAAATAATTAATATTTTTCTTAAATTAAACAAAATCAACGTTCATTTAAATAATTCATACACAATACTTCATTTTCACATTGATTTGAGAATAAATTTCAATATTTTTGAAACAATCACCAAATCCGATATGAAATATGAAAATAATATACACAAGTGTTCTTTTTTTAGGGTCTGTATCGATGTTTTATTCGCAAAACACCAATGATACTATTTCCAAAGAATCCAGAATAGACGAGATTTCCGTTACCGGAAGCCGGAATAAAAAAAGAACCGTTACCAACACTCCTGTTCCTGTTGACGTTATTGACATTAAGCAAGTAAGCCAGTCAACGGGGCAGATAGAGGTAAACCAACTTCTTCAGTTCAGCGCACCTTCATTTAACTCCAATAAACAGTCGGGGTCAGATGGAGCTGATGCGGTAGATCCCGCCACTCTTCGTGGACTTGGACCGGATCAGACACTTCTTTTACTCAATGGAAAAAGATACCATCAATCTTCACTGATCAATCTCTTCGGGACAAAAGGCCGGGGAAATACCGGATCAGACATGAACACAATCCCCATCGGTGCGATAAAAAGAATTGAAGTTCTCCGCGACGGAGCTTCGGCTCAATATGGCTCTGATGCGATTGCCGGGGTCATCAACGTTATTCTTAATGATCGGAATCATGGCTTTGAAGGGAATGCTTTTTACGGAATGAACCTGTTTAAAAGCCCGGGAGATAAAGATGTCGTATCTGAGCGTAAAATAGACGGAACCACCTTCAATTTCAATGGAAACCTGGGAACGAAAATCGGGAACAAAGGAGGCTTTGGAAATTTCACGGTGGAATTTGTCAATAAAGAACGCACCATACGAAATGCCAACCCGGAAAAATATTCGTCTCCAAGAGAAAAGTTCGGAGATGCGAAGTCCCAGAATATTTATTTCTTCGGAAACGTAGAACTTCCATTATCTGACGGTTTGAAGTTTTATTCCCGTCAAGGATTTTCTCACAGAAAGACCAATGCTTATGCGTGGACAAGATCAGCAGATGCAGACGGAAACATTCCGGAAGTTTACCCAAATGGATTCAACCCGATGCAGAACACCAGCATTACAGATTTTACTTTTGACAATGGACTTAAATTTAAAGTTGCTGACTGGGATGTAGATTTTTACAATGCTTTCGGGAGCAATAGATTTACTTATGACATTGACAATACCATCAATGCTACTTTAGGAATACAATCACCGAGAGGTTTTAATGCCGGAGGTCACTCTCTTCTGCAGAATACAACAGGATTTAATGCTTCCAAACCGTTTAAAGTACTGGAAGGATTAAACGTGGCCTTCGGATCTGAATTCAGGTATGAACAGTTTGAAATCATTAAAGGAGAAGAAGCGTCTTACGCGATGTATGATATCAATGGAAATATTGTAACGCCCAATACGCCTCAAGGTTTGCTCGTTACTAATCCGATTTCGGGAGATGTGCGTCCAGGCGGCTCACAGGGTTTCCCAGGTTATTCGCAGGCAGTCGATAAAAACAGGAATAATTTTGCCGCTTATGTAGACACAGAGCTTGACATCACTAAAAAATGGATGATCAGTGTAGCCGGAAGGTTTGAAAACTACAGTGATTTCGGCAGTACACTGAATGGGAAATTTGCCACACGATATGCTTTCACACCCCAGTTTGCTTTCAGGGGTTCGGTTTCAACGGGATTCAGAGCACCATCCCTAGCACAGAAATATTACAGCCTTCAGTTTACCAACTTCCAGGGAGGAAATCTGGTGACTATTCAATTGGCTTCCAATGACAGCGATCTGGCAAAAACTGTGGGAATTCCACAGCTAAAACAGGAAACCTCTTTAAACGGAAGTGCCGGATTTACTTTTAATACCGGAAAATTTACCGCAACTATAGATGGCTATTACATCAAAGTAAAAGACAGAATTGTACTGACCGGTAACTTTTCACAGGACGATGATGCGATAGGCGGAATTCTGGCTGAAAACCATATCGATCAGGCGCAGTTCTTCACCAATGCTATTGACACCAGAACGAAGGGAGTAGATGTTATTTTAAGCTACAATGAAAATATTGGTTCGGGAAGACTGACCGCTACTTTAGCCGGAAACTATAATGAAATGGAGATTACCAAAGTCAATACATCTGATAAACTGCAAGGAAAAGAAGAGGTCTATCTGAGCCCAAGAGAAAGAGCATTTATCTTAGCTTCGGCTCCGAAAACAAAAATCAATCTGAATTTAAACTATAAAATTGATAAGTTCAATGCCAATCTTCAGTTAGTCAGATTTGACAAAGTAAAACTGATAGGTTATGGAGGTGCAGATGACTACCAACTTTATGGCGCAAAAGTAACTACCGATATCTCTTTCGGTTACGAGTTTTCTAAGAGTTTCAATCTAACTATTGGAAGTAAAAACTTATTTAACCGTTACCCGACTCTGCAAAAAGCTCATGTAGACGGCAACACAGAGTCCGGAGGGATTTTTGATCCGGTGCAGATGGGCTTTGCGGGAAGACAGGCTTTCGCAAGACTAAACTTTAAGTTTTAAATAAATAGTATTAAAAATCTCCAGAAATATATCTGGAGATTTTTTTTATTTTTTAGAAATCTTATACAGTTTTCCACTATCGGTTACAGCGTAAAGATTACCATCCATTCCATCCAGAACATCTCTGAAACGTTCCTTCTGATCAGCAAGAAGACGTTCCTCACCTACTACTTTATTATCCTTCATCACGATTCTGTTAATGTGCTCTCCACTCAGACATCCAATGATTAGGTTTCCTTTCCATTCTTCTACGTTTCCTGTGTAAAAAGTGACTCCACTTGGAGAAATTACAGGGTCCCAGTAATAAACAGGCTGTTCTGTTCCTGCTTTTTGAGTGATTCCGCTTCCTACTTTGGCTCCGGAATATTCAATTCCATAGGTTACATCTCCCCAACCGTAATTCTTTCCGGGCTGTATCAGATTGATTTCATCTCCGCCTCTTGGTCCCATTTCCACGTCCCAAAGTGTTCCGTTCGGATCTATAGCCAATCCCTGTGGACTTCTTATCCCGTATGCATAGATTTCAGGTTTATATCCCTGTTTCCCAATGAAAGGATTTCCGGGAGCCGGTTTTCCGTCTTTGGTAATTTTCAATATTTTACCTAAATAATTATCTGTTTTCTGAGCGTAAACCCGGGTTTCCTTGTCTGATCTTTCGCCGGTACTTACAAATAAGTTTCCGTCCTTGTCAAAAACCAGCCTGCTTCCATAATGCTTATCTCCGTCATAGGAAGGCTCTGCACGGAAAATAACTTTTACTTCTGAAATATTTTTCAGGTCTGCTGAAAGTTTTCCTTTGGCTACCGAAGTCAGATTTCCTTCTCCAAATGGCTCTGAAAAGCTGAAATAAATGATACTGTTTAATTTAAAGTCGGGATCAAGAGCTACATCCAGCATTCCGCCCTGTCCTTTTGCATCTACTTTTGGAAATCCTTCGATTTTAGAAACCTGTTTTCCATCTGTAGAAACGACGTTCATATGACCGTTTTTATCGGTTATCAGAAACTTGCCGTCCGGAAGGTTGATGATTCCCCAAGGTCTTCCGAGATCTTTATTGAGGACTTCCACTTTATAGGCAGCTGTAGTTTTTACGGCTTTAATTCTGGTCTGTCCTTTAAAAGCCGGTTGGTAGTCAGTATTCGGTTTCTCAGTTTCCACACTGCCGTCGTTTCCTGTCTTCTGGGCGCTGGCACTGTTCTTATTACACGAAGATAAAAACAAAAACACACTGAGCGCCGGTACATAAAAATGATTGAATTTCATAGAGTTGTGATTAGTGGTTAAAAGATAAATAGAAAAATAATGCCATAAAAATTTGTGAGTATAAATTTTTATTCTACATTTGTAGAACAAATTACAACATTGTAGAATGAAAGATATAAAATTAACCGGTTCCGAGAAAAATCTTATGGAAATCCTTTGGGAAAAGAAACACACTTTCATGAAAGATATTCTTGATGCCTATCCGGAACCTAAACCTGCCGCAACTACCATCGCCACGCTGCTGAAAAGAATGCAGAACAAAGATCTGGTAGGATACAAACTGTATGGAAATTCCCGTGAATACTATCCGAAAGTAGAAAAAGGGGAATATTTCAACGAGGAAATGACCTCCATGATTGACCGTTTTTTCAACAGCTCAGTGACTCAGTTCGCTTCGTTTTTTACTTCCAATGCAAAATTCAGTCAAAAGCAGCTGAAAGAACTCCGTGATATTATAGACGAACAGATAAAAGAATAAAAATGCTGACCATTATTCTAAAAATCATTCTGTGTTCTTCCGTATTCATTGCTGTTTATTATCTCTTTTTGGAAAGGGAGAAGATGTATCGGTTCAACAGGTTCTACTTACTGTCTTCCCTGGTTCTTTCTTACGTGATTCCGTTTATAACAATCACAGTACAGCAGCCAAGACCTGAGAATAAGCCTGAGATCATCTTTGAAGAAACGGCCCAGCAGATCATATACACTCAACCTGTGCAGGCAAGTTTTGACTGGATGAATGTATTATGGATGGTCTACGGAGCTGTCACACTCTTCTTCCTGATAAAAAGTATCCTGTCCATCCGGGCTGTTAAAAAATTGCAAGGGGAAAAACATATGTATCAGAATCACAGGGTGATCATAACGAAAGAAAATCTTGCGCCTTTCAGCTTTTGGAATACGATTTATTTAGGCGAAGATTATATAAAAGATAATACAATCGATCCTAGAATCTTTCTTCATGAGAAGAGTCATCTGGATCAGAAGCACAGTATCGATCTTATCTTAATGGATCTCTTAAAGATTTTTACATGGTTCAATCCGGTTTTATTTCTTTATAAAAAAGCAATTATGACCAACCATGAATTTCTGGCAGATGAAGCTGTTCTGAAAAGCAGATACAACGTAAAAGACTATCAAAGCTTAATCCTTGAGGAGATTATAGCCGGACAAAGTTTGCACCTAACCCATTCATTTAATTTTAACAACACCAAAAAACGATTTATTATGATGACCGCAAAAAAATCAAAATTCATTGTATTGAAAAAAGCAGCCGGCCTTACAGCCCTTGTTGCAGCTGCAGCTTTATTTGCAGAACGAACGTATGTTATTGAGCCTGTTTTGGCAACAGAAACTCAAAAAGTAAGCAGTATATCAACAGGCCATTCATCGACAACGGATCCTTATAAGGAGTTCAGGAGTATTTTAAGTAAATATTCCGATCTTTTAAACAGTGGAAAATATGCAGAATTCTCTAAAAAGATCTCTGAAAGTGATAAGAAAAGACTGGAAGAGCTTTACCCACAACTGACCGATGTACAAAAAGGGGAACAGAAAATCACATTCTTCAAAACTCCTGACTTAATAAAAAGAGTTCCTACTGAAAATGAACTGAAATCATTCCTGGATAAAAGCAATTATGCGGTGTGGATTGATTCTAAAAAGATAGATAACAGCAGCCTGAACAACTACAAAACATCTGACTTTGCCAGTATTATTATCAGTGGAGTTGGTAAGAATGCAAGAACAGCAAAAAATCCTCAGCCTTATCAGGTGAGTTTAATGACTCATGATTATTTCGAGAAAAAGAAGGAAGAAAAACCTCATACGGCCATGGGAATTAAAAAGGAAAGTATCAAAGAGATTACAGATGCTATTCCTCTTAAAGAAACAACTCAGACAGATAACAATGAAGGTAAAAACACAAATATCAACACCAACATCAACCAAAATACTACTGAAGCAGAATATCCGGGTGGAAAAGCCGCTTTAAGAAAAAAAATAGGTATAACAGTAGACACCAGTCTGTTCAGTTCTAAAAATGGAACACTCAGCTCAACGGTTTACATTCACATTGACGAAAACGGAAAAGGAACAAAGGTAACAGGATCAGGAAATAATGAGGTGTTTACCAACGAAATCATAAAGACCGCCGAGCTCATCAACAATGAAACGGTATGGAAGCCCGCCACTAAAGACGGAAAAGCAGTAGCCTCCATCTACAAACTGCCGGCAACCATGACTTTTCAGTAAAATCAATTCATAAGAGCGCTACTATTTCAGCGCTCTTTTTATTTTGTATACATTCCAAAAAGGTGAAAATTTTACTAACAAAATATTCATCTTCAAATACTTTATGAAGGCTAAAAATTTCTTTCGTATTTTTGTTGTATACATCATTTCCTATGAACTTTAATCTTCAATCAGAATATAAACCTACCGGCGACCAGCCACAAGCTATTGAAAAACTTACCAAAGGAATAGAAATTGGTGAGAAGTATCAAACCCTGCTGGGTGTAACAGGGTCCGGGAAAACTTTTACCGTTGCCAATCTTGTGCAAAATGTGCAAAGACCAACGATTGTCATGGCTCACAACAAGACATTGGCCGCACAGCTTTTCATGGAATTTAAAGAATTTTTTCCTGATAATGCCGTAGAATATTTTGTAAGTTATTACGACTATTACCAACCGGAAGCATACATTGCCACCACCGGAACCTATATCGAAAAAGATCTGAGCATCAACGAAGAGGTTGAGAAACTGCGTCTTTCCGCCATTGCAAGTTTACTGTCCGGAAGACGGGACGTTTTAATTGTTGCCTCCGTATCCTGTATTTATGGGGTAGGAAACCCTGCAGAGTTTCACAAGTCATTGATATCAATTTCTACCGGAGAGAAGGTAACGAGAACCGCTTTTCTTCACTCTTTAGTTAATGCTTTGTATTCAAGAACCTTAAGTGACTTTCAAAGAGGTACATTCCGGGTAAAGGGAGATGTGATAGATGTATTTCCTGCCTATGCAGATAATGCGGTCAGGATTCAGTTTTATGGTGATGAGATTGAAAAAATTCAGAGTTTTGATCCGGTTTCGGGAAATGTAACGGCTAATTTTGACCAAATTCAGATCTATCCTGCTAACCTTTTCGTTACGTCAAAAGAAACATTGAACGGCGCCATAAAAAATATTCAGGATGACATGGTAAAGCAGGTAGATTTCTTTAGCGAAATAGGAAAACCTTTGGAAGCTAAGAGATTACAAGAAAGAACCGAGCTTGATCTGGAAATGATCAAAGAGCTGGGATATTGCTCCGGAATTGAAAATTATTCACGTTACTTAGACGGCAGACTTCCCGGCTCAAGACCGTTCTGTTTATTGGATTATTTTCCGAAAGATTATTTGATGATTATTGATGAAAGCCATGTTACAGTCCCTCAGGTACATGCGATGTATGGTGGCGATAGAAGCCGAAAAGAAGCTTTGGTAGAATATGGATTCCGACTTCCTGCTGCAATGGATAACAGACCATTGAAATTTGAAGAATATGAATCTATTCAAAATCAGGTCATTTATGTTTCTGCAACGCCAGCTGATTATGAACTGGAGAAAACCGGCGGAGAGTATATAGAACAGATTATCCGTCCGACAGGTCTTCTGGATCCTGTCATTGAGGTGAGACCCAGCTTAAACCAGATCGATGATTTGATGGAAGAGATCCGAAAAAGAGCAGATCTAGACGAACGGGTTCTGGTAACGACTCTAACGAAAAAAATGGCTGAGGAGCTGACCAAATATTTTATGAAGTTCGGGATAA
The DNA here is from genome assembly GCF_900128945.1 of Chryseobacterium sp. OV279. GTDB lineage: Bacteria > Bacteroidota > Bacteroidia > Flavobacteriales > Weeksellaceae > Chryseobacterium. The sequence goes on from NZ_FQUD01000006.1 coordinate 271,652, forward strand.
GGACGAGATATATCCACTCGGATGTAGAAACACTGGAGCGTATCCAGATTATGCATGATCTGCGTGTGGGTCTTTTCGACGTATTGATTGGGGTCAATTTATTGAGAGAAGGTCTGGATTTACCTGAAGTTTCTTTGGTAGCCATATTAGATGCAGATAAAGAAGGAATGCTCAGAAGCAGAAGATCAATGATTCAGACGGTGGGTCGTGCTGCGAGAAACCTTAACGGGAAAGCTATTTTATATGCTGATAAAATGACAAAATCTATGCAGGCGACGATAGACGAAACAAACTACCGTCGTGAAAAGCAAATCAAATATAACACAGACAATAATAAGGTTCCTACCGCTCTAAATAAAAAGATCTCTGAAAATCTTGTGGGAAGAAGCAAGGATTTCCCTGATCCGAAATATACCCAAAAAGAAATCCTTCAGAAAGCAGCCGAAACCAAAGCTAACTATGGAGATGCAGACATTGAAAAAATGATCGGTGTTAAGCAAAAAGAAATGGAAGCCGCAGCTAAAAATCTTGACTTTATAAAAGCAGCCAAGCTGAGAGATGAGATTGCTGCCTTAAGAGAATAATTTATTTATAAAATAGTTTCGGGGCGGCATCTGCGATGCCGCCCCGAAACTTATATCAATCTTCGGAAAAACTCAGTGTCTATCTTAAAGATGCCCTGATCGGAATCAGAAGCTCCATCAGCCCATTCAGTTTAATTTCATAAACCGTAGCAAGCTGCATTCCCAGTTTCCCTGGAGGCATTCCTTTCCTGTTAAACCATTCAAGATAGCTGACAGGAAGGTCAGCAAGCACTGTTCCCTTGTATTTTCCGAAAGGCATCTTCATGATGCAGATCTCTTTTAATATTTCTGAATTGACTCCTTCCACTTTATACAATTAAATTAACTTTATTTCCCTGATCATTATCTTTATCCGGCAGTTCAAGATCTGGCGGTGTATCTTCATCTGAAAATTCATTTCTGTACACCTGAATAAGCAGTAAGGTAAACGAAATAAGGATGGGTCCGAAAATAAGTCCCATAAAACCAAATAAGTTCATCCCCATGATAATTCCGAATACGGTATTCAGCGGATGGATATTTTCCAGCTTTTTCAGGAGCGTAAAACGAAGCAGATTATCTGTAAGACCTACAACGATCAAACAGTAAGCCGCAAGACCAAGTCCCTGTCCTGTATTCCCTTCCGCAATCATAAAGATACAGACCGGCACATAAACAATAGCCGCTCCTACAACCGGGACCATGGAAGCAGCCGCCGTTAAAGCAAAAAGAAGAACCGCGCTGGGTGCTCCAAAGATGAAGTACCCTATAAGTGCTACAATCCCCTGCCCTAATGCTACTACAGGAATCCCGATGGCATTGGCCATAATCAGTTTTCTAAGTTTTTCGCCGATCAAAGAGATATTCGCTCTTTTCAAAGGTGCAGATGAACTCAGAATTCTCTCAAACAGTCTCGGACTGGCCAGCATAAAATAAAGAATAAAATACATAGACATCACCACCGTAAGGGTATTGAATGTCCCGCTTAGCGCTGATGTGGAAACTCTTCCGGCAGAACTCTTTAGTTTATCCATATTTTCTTTGCTCAGAAAATCGAAATTTGTCTTTGAGTAAACATAGGAATGAATTTTATCCAGAAACACATTGAATTTGGCCATATACGCCTGGGCATTTCCTAATTTCTCGATCAGAAGGTCCGCAATAAAATAGATAGGAAGAATAAGGATGACAAGACTCGCCAGCATCAGCACAAGCACTGCAAGCCAGGGTTTCCACTTTCTCTGTTCCTGCAGGTAGAAATTATATCTTCTGCAGACCACATAAATCGTGATGGCCCCAAGTACCGACGGTATGAATAGCGAAAGGTTAAAGCAGATTAACCCGGCCAAAACCAAAATGATGGCCAGCAGGGCGACCTGTTTTATCGCAACGCTGCTTATCTGTTTATCCTTATTTATCATTTATAATTATTTTTTAAATTCAATCTGTCTTGGCTTTCCTAAAAAAGCACAGTATGCAGAATACATCACAATCATCATGAATGGAGCGGTTACAAGAATACCGATACCACACAGAATAATTCCTGCAAAGGAGATTAGTGCTCCCAATACTGTCACACCAAGAAACGTTCCATAATTTTCTTTTGCAATATTGAAAGACTTTCCTAAAGCTTCAGTTGCTGATGCATTTTCAAATAATAAGATGGGATAACCCAATAAAAGAAATGGATAAACAAAAATAATAGGGAAGAAACACAATGACATCGCAACAGTGGAAATAATCCCTGAAATAACTGCATAGATCAGAATATTCACAAAATTCTGCTTGTATCCAATGAATAGATCAGCAAAATCGATCTGGCTTTTGGTATTGTATTTATTAACAATGTAGATCAAACCTACATACAAAGGAGCCAGCAAAAGCCCCAATAGACCTGATAAGGAAAGATACAATGAAAACCCCGGAACATTCCAGTAGCTGAAGTTAGAGTAATCTCCGCCGGCATCTTTCATTTCCTCCATCATGGAAGCAGAATTGAACCCGGTAAGAAACTGGATCGCAAAACCTGCTATCATGTAAATTACCATCGCTACGATTCCGTAAAGGAAAACTCCTTTAAACATTTCAAAGGAATGCGAAATGATGGATCCCGTATCTCTGTTTGGAACGGACCCCTGTTGGTCAAATTCGTTAAATTCTGACATAGTTTAATATTTAATGATTTTTACCAAAATTAACTTTTTTTGGCAGAAAAACATATTAAACCTTTTTAAAATTTAGCTTTTTTCAGAGAAAACTGTTTTATACAAAGAATAAATCATAGCGTTCCAGAAAGGAAATGTAAACAGACCTCCAATAAAAAATAAGGTGAAACCTATATATTTAAAGAAAACAGCCACGATAGTGCATACCAATATCTCCATAAAATATCTTCTCAAGGCCTGCACACTCAATGAAATAGCTTCAAAAATCCTTTTATTGTTAAAAAACATAAGCGGAGCCACGAAGACTGTGACAAAAACCCAGACAATAGCGAGAATGATCGTCTGAAGGGTGTACACATAAACAAACGACCAGAAAATATAATAACCGATGTATTTGAAGAAATTAAATCCATTGTAGCCTACAAGAAGATCTCCCAATTCCAGCTTTTCATTCAGGTCAATTTTCTTATATATCTGGAAAAAACCAATATTTAATGGATACAGGAAGATAGAAGTCCCCATAATTGCCCACGAGAAATACTGAAATCCTGGCGTGGACTGCATTTTTACAACCTGTGCAGAATAGGCTTCCAAGCCGTCTTTTGCATATTTTGCAGCTTCTGCATATTGTCCTAAAATTCCATACCTCCCATCAAAGAAGAAAAGCACGGTGAAAAAAATTCCAAAATAAAAGATTGAAAATACTAACTGAAAGAAAAGTGTCTTGTTCCAATAGAAAAAAGCCTGCTTCAATATAAAATCTATTCCCGGTTTCTGTGGATATTTACTCTGCATCAAAAAAATTTTACACAAAAGTAATCATCATTAATTATTTTTGCAGGATGTTTTCAATGAATCATCAAAAATTTCTGGAAATGGACGAACTTTCCCTTCAGAAGGTACCGTTCTTTTTCATGATCGATTTCCTTGCGGAAAATGTACAGGTATATAAAGAAAATGAAATTAGTAAATCAGGTTTGTTGATTGATTTTCAAAGCTTTTCGAACTCACAACAGGCGTACGGTCTTAACAAAAAGATTGAATGGAAACCGCTTCCTGAATCTCTGGAAAGTTTTAAATATGGATTTGACAAAGTTCAGAAAAATATTCGCCTCGGAAATTCTTATCTTACCAATTATACCCGAAAAACAGAAATTCAGACGAATTTAAGCCTTGATGAAATTTTTTATCATTCAATTGCGAAGTACAAAGTGTATTCTAAAGATTTTTTTGTATTTTTTTCTCCTGAAACTTTTGTAAAGATTATAGACGGCAAAATTTTAACGTATCCAATGAAAGGCACTATTGATGCGTCCTTGGAAAATGCGGCCGAAGTTTTGAAAAACGATAAAAAAGAAAAGGCAGAGCATTATACAGTCGTTGATCTTTTGAGAAACGATCTCAGTATGGTGGCCAACGATGTGAAAGTGGATCAGTTCCAGCATATAGATCTCATCAGAACGCAGCAGAAAGACCTGTATGCGATGAGTTCTGAAATTTCGGGAACGGTAAAACCTGAATTTGCAGGAAAAATCGGAAGTATCATGAAAAAACTGCTTCCCGCCGGATCTATTCTTGGGGCTCCAAAGCCTAAAACGCTGGAAATAATCTTAGAAGCAGAAGGATACGACAGAGGATATTATACCGGAGTATGTGGCTGGTTTGATGGTGAAAACCTGGACAGTTGCGTCATGATACGCTTTATTGAAAAAGAGGGAGATCAACTTTATTTCAAAAGTGGCGGTGGTATAACACACATGAGCAGGTTAGAAGACGAATATCAGGAAATGAAAAATAAAATCTATGTCCCAATTCATTGAAAGCATAAAAGTAGAAGATAAGGAGATTTTCCTTTTAGATCTACATCAAAAACGTGTCAACCAGACATTTGCCCATTTCGGAAAGGAAGGGTCTATTGATCTGGGGAAGATCTTCAAAAACCTTGAACATGACGAAGACGGCTTGTTTAAGCTGAGACTTTCCTATGATCTTGATAAAAGAATCCGTACCCAGATGATTCCGTACGCCATTCCTGAAATACAGAGCTTCCAGCTGGTGGAAAACAACAGCTTCGACTATTCTTTTAAATTTGAGGACCGTAAGGAACTGGAAAAGATGAAGATGAAATCTAAAGCGGAGGAAATCATTATTGTCAAAAACAATCATATTACCGATACCTCTTTTTCCAACATTCTTTTCCTTAAAGGTAAGGATTGGTTCACGCCGAATACCTATCTTCTGAACGGAGTACAGAGACAGAACCTGTTGAAAAACAAGAAGATAAAAGAAACGGAAATCACCCTTCAGAACATTAAGCAGTTTTCTCATTTCCAACTGATTAATGCCCTGAATGATTTTGATGATATGTTTATTTACCCGATCGACAGAATTAACAATCTGCCGGGGAATGAAGAATATCTGGATCTTTAATTTCCTTTCATGAATTCGAAGTAGGCCTTCTGAACATCTGCGCTGTTTTTCCCGTAAGTATTTACTTCCAGGATTTTCGGCTGCAGATCAGGCTTGAAGAAATTCTCAAGAACTCTGTCCAATGTAGGTTCGTCTTCCACTTTGATGTAAGAGAATCCGAAATGTTTGGCTAAATGTTCAGCATGTTTGCGGTGTTTGGTCGCAATAAATTCATCCAGCGTATTTGGATTGGCATTTCCAGGTCCCGGAATGATCTTAAAGATATTCCCTTCCCCATTATTGAAAATGATGATTCTTACAAATGGCGGAATATATTGGTTCCAAAGTCCGTTGATATCATAGAAAAAACCTAAATCTCCGGTGATAAGCAACGTTGGATTCGCATTCTTAATAGCAAAGCCCATCGCCGTAGAGGTTGAGCCATCTATCCCGCTGGTTCCTCTGTTACAATAGATTTTCCTCTTTCCGAAATCAAACAGCTGTGCATATCTGATCGCTGATGAATTACTGAAATGGATATTATAGTTTTCAGGAATGGTTTGCGAAGCTTTATTAAAGAAATAAAAATCTGAAAACTCAGCTTTATTCAGGAACAATTCGTGTTTCGCATCTTTTTTATCCCTTAAAACATCCCAAAGATTAAAATAAGGTCTCGGTTCAAGATTGATGAACTTCAAGAGTTTGGAAAAGAAAACTTCGGGCTTCACCTCGATCTTCTCCGTCAGAGAAAAATAGGTATCCGGCTGCCATACTTCATCCAGATGCCAGTGCTGTTTCGGGCGTGCATTTCTCAGAAACTGTTTTACTTTTTTGGAAACGACGTTCTGCCCTACAGTGATCAGAAGATCCGGAGCATAGGTCTTGTAATCTTCCTCTGTAAAATTAAAGATATAACGGTCGATATGTCTGAAAAACTTTTCATGATACAGATTGGAATTGGCTTCACTCAATACGACCACAGAATGGTTTTTCACCAGTTGTGTCAATTGATTTTCCAGTTCCGGACTGTAGTCTCTGGTTCCGACCAAAAGCATAATTCTTTGCGAAGTATGCCAGTCTGCAATTAAGTTAGACGGAATCTCGTATTCCTTATGTCTGATCGTTTTTTCAACAGTCGGGAAAGAAGGAAGTTCTGAAACCAAGTCGTACAGTGGTTCTTCTAAAGGAATATTAATATGCACCGGTCCCTGCTTTTCAAAACAGAGCTCGATTGCTTTTTTAATGATGTCAAAATTAATGTCTTCTGCATTCTCCTTACTGTCTTCTATTAGCTGGAAGTCACCGTAAGAATGCTGATGAAAAATATCTTTCTGTCTGATGGTCTGCCCGTCAAAAATATCTACAAAATCTGTAGGTCTGTCGGCCGTCAGGATCAAAAGCGGAACATTCTGGTAAAAAGCTTCAGTCACCGCAGGATAATAATTGGCCACGGCAGAACCGCTTGTACAAGTTATCGCCACAGGTTTTTTCTCACTTATAGCCATTCCTATTCCTACAAAAGCTGCGCTTCTTTCATCTACAATACTATAACAGTTGAAGGCATCAATTTCTGAAAGATGAATCGCCAGAGGTGCATTTCTGGATCCCGGGGAAATGATGACATCTGAAATTCCGTACTGCTGAAGAAGATGGGCAAGTATCTGAATACTTCTCTTAGAAGAATATTTTTTCATACAGCAAATTTAACGGATAAATACCTATTTTAAAATCATTTCAATCAAAAAAAATGTAATTTTGTAATTCGTAAATTTCTAAAAATGGATAAAATACCTAGTGTAGACCTGCGTGATTTCCTTTCGGACAACCCGGAACGCAAACAGAAATTTGTAAATGAAATCGGAAAAGCTTATGAAGAAATTGGTTTTGTAGCCTTAAAAGGCCATTTTCTTGATGACAAACTAGTAGATGAACTCTATGGAGAGGTTAAAAACTTTTTTGACCAGCCTGTAGAAACGAAGCAGAAGTATGAAATTCCAGGAATCGGTGGCCAGAGAGGTTACGTAGGATTCGGTAAAGAAACCGCCAAAGGTTTCAAAAAAGGTGATTTAAAAGAATTTTGGCATTTCGGACAGTATGTATCTGATGATTCAAAGTACAAATCAGAGTATCCGGACAACGTCATCGTTGATGAACTTCCAAAATTCAATGAAGTAGGAAAAGAAGCCTACCAGATGCTTGAAAAAACAGGCCAGTCTGTATTAAGAGCTTTGGCTATCTATCTTGGTCTGGATGAATTTTATTTTGATGATAAAATCGCAGAAGGAAATTCTATTTTGAGACCTATCCACTATCCACCCATCACTCAGGAACCAGATGACGCAGTAAGAGCTGCTGCTCACGGTGACATTAACCTGATTACCCTTTTAATGGGATCTCAGGGGAAAGGCTTACAGGTTCAGAACCACAATGGAGACTGGATCGATGCTATCGCAGAACCGGATGAATTGGTGATCAACGTCGGAGATATGCTGTCAAGACATACCAACAACAAATTGAAATCTACGATTCATAGAGTGGTTAACCCGCCTAGAGAATTATGGGGGACTTCAAGGTACTCAATCCCGTTCTTTATGCATCCCGTAAGCGGAATGTCGCTAAATGCTCTTGAAAACTGTGTTGACGAAAACAATCCTAAGTTATATGAAGATACAACGGCGGGAGAATTTTTACATGAAAGACTTATTGAATTAGGACTTATCAAAAAGTAACATAAAAAAGTCAATAATTGATCTGTATTTTGGTTATCAGCCTGATGTTGATACCTTCAGATTAATTATTGACTTTCATTTTTTATCGTGGAAGCAGGTTAAAAACCAAGCCCGCAAGACATTCTCTCACATGAAAGACTACAGCTGTTAAAACGGTAGCATCCTGTTCCCATACTATTCAGTTCTGCACAGGGATCTTCGAAAGTATCTCTTATTTCAAAACAATTTCTTGATCCTCCACTAATCTCTTTCAGATCTTTTCGATCAATTTTCTTTAGATTCTTCATAGTTATAGTTTGTATTAATTACTGAAGACATCGGAAACCGTTAAAACAGGTTGAAAAGCTATATTCTAACGGTTATTTTAATTTTAGACATCCCAACCATCAAAATAGCTGTAAAGCTGTTTAAAATTGTTCTTATAACTCTCTCTTTTATCTTCAGGTTTCATTACATTTTAAAATTATCCAGTTATACAATAAAACTCCGGACATGGAGTGGTCTGCGTAACAGTTCCCCATGGGCAAATACATGTATAGGTATCACCCCCTTGTCCAGGGCCTCCACCACCAGTTCCAGGATCTACATACGGTACACATCTACCCCCTGAGCAGATATGTCCTGCCGAACATCCTCCAGTTCCTGGTCCTTCGCCTTCAAAACAGAAAGATGGATTTAGATTTCCGGCAGAAATTCTCTTTTGATCTACACGGGAAAGTTTTTTTAAATTTTTCATAGTTCTTTGTTTTTGATGTTTCCTACTCTATAAGCTTTTCGGATATCGCTTTGATTTATCTAAAATTAAATATTTTTAGTTAATAACCAAAGACTTAACTTAATTTATTCACTATATGATGAAATTTTATGCATCAACTTCACATTTATGTTGACTAATATTTATAGTCCCATAAAATTTAATACTAAAACCTACCATATTTTATTTTAGTTAATAATATTTTAATTATATTTACTTTACTATCAAATTTTTAATTAAAACAATATGAAAAATCTAAAAAAACTAGACAAAGGCCAATTAAAAAGCATCTCCGGTGCAGGAGCAATTAAACTTCCTGAACCTGAATTCTGTATGTATTACTGTAACGGTACCGTAGTTTGCGCAACTTGCAGTGATGACTTCAAATGTCCGGACAACACTATGTAAGATTGAAAAATCAGAAAGAATAAGAAAACCGCCCTTTTTAGAGCGGTTTTTTGTTTTATGGAGACTTGATCCATTTATACTGAATAAAACTTCTCATATGACACCGTAATGTCTTAACCAAGTTGAAATAATAAGTTACACAGTAAAGATTAATATGAGAAACACTTACTACCAGGTTATATAGAATCCTTTAAGTTAAAATAATCCAAGGCTATCATTAACTGATAATATAAACTCTCGCAAATTAAACGGATTGAGCAGATACCTTTTAATTGTGAAAAAGAATAGATGGAAAATCCTGAAGTATAGGTTTTGGCTAAAGCCTTTTTGCAATGGTTAGTGGTAAGCGGGCTAAAGCCCGCTCCTATTGAATATAATAGGGTAAATATAGAATCAGTGTATTGGGAACTGTTAGTCTAAGGGTTCGGGAGGATTCAACCAGGATGGATGGTATTGGAATCGTGTTTAGCTATAAGGTATAGATTATAAATGATCACATGGATCACAACGACGTGCTTATTGCTTATTGCTTATTGCTTATTGCTTATTGCTTATTGCTTATTGCCAAGGTAGTTGGTATAGATATGGTTTGGATATTGGTTGATATAGGTATAAAACAAAAAAGTCTCACACATTGCTGTATGAGACTTTTTAATAAAAACTGGCGGCGGCCTACTCTCCCGCTTTCGCAGTACCATCGGCGCTGGTGGGCTTAACTTCTGTGTTCGGAATGGGAACAGGTGAGCCCCACCGCTAAAACCACCCTAAAGAAGGTATATAAGATATCAGAAGATAGATTTCAGATATCAGACTTTAAGTCTGG
>NZ_FQUD01000007.1 GCF_900128945.1 Chryseobacterium sp. OV279
ATGAGCCATGAATGCTGTGACTCATCACGAAGTTAATAAATTTAAAATAAAGTATTTTCTATACAATAAATGTTAAAATTTTCGTTTCTTGATGTATGTTAAGGTGATCATTAATATGGTTTTCTATTTTTGAAATTCTTAAATTTAAAGTTTTAAAACAATTTTCTAAACAAATAAACAATATGAAAAAACTTAGTGTAATCGCATTAGTAGGAATTGGATTGCTTGCAGCATCATGTAATAAAGATAAATCAGCGGGTACTACGGCTACGGCTACAGAACAGAAAGTAGCTGAGAGCAAAGGTGAAGTTTTACCGGTAGATGTTGCTGCTTCTGTAGTAAACTGGAAAGCTTTTCACAAAGGAGGTATGGCACCTCGTTGGGGAACACTTAACGTAAAGTCTGGAGATCTTAGCATTGAAGGAGGTCAGTTGGCTGCCGGAAATTTTGTGATCGATATGAATTCTATTAAAGTGGATCCGGCTTCAGTAACGGAGAAAGATAAAAAGCCGGCAGATCTTGAAGCTCACTTAAAAAATCCTGATTTCTTTGATACGGCAAAGAATCCCACTTCAGATTTTAAAATCACCAGTGTAACAGATTTAAAAGATGCACCTAAAGATGCTGTTGCAGGAGCCAACAAAACAGTAAGCGGAAACCTTACCTTATCAGGAAAAACAGTTAATGTAACTTTCCCTGCTAAAGTAGATGTAACAGAAACTTCAGCATCTGTGAATGCTAAATTTACGGTAAACAGAGCAGATTGGGGGCTTAAATTCGGGACTTCAGAAGCAGATCCTGCAGAATGGATGATCAGCAAAGACATTGAGATCTCTGTTGATGTGAAAGCTAAAAAATAATTGTTAGATACAATACAAATAGGGAGAGCTGCTTTTTTATAAAAGCAGCTTTTTTTATGGTGGCTGAAGATCTCCCAATTCATTACTTTTGCACCCATGATCTACATTCTACTCATCACAAGCCTGATCACTTTCATCATTTTTGGCTGGGACAAAAGACTTTCCATTAAACATAAAAGAAGAATTCCTGAAAGTACACTTTTAGGATTTACATTTCTTGGTGGGACAGTCGGAGCCATTTTAGGAATGCTCATTTTGAGGCACAAAATTTCTAAAAAATCTTTTTTGCTGAAATTGGGCGGAATTATTTTAATTCAGGTCGTATGTATTTATTTTTTAGAAAAATATTCGTGAGATTAATCATTTAAACCTAATGGTAGATTCTTAATCTTCAATTTAAATGGAATTCTAAAATCTTCAATTTTAAAGCTTTAACAGGGTAAACTGGTGAACGTGCTCATTATGAATTTGTTAATTAATTTATATTCTTGCTTATTATTCATTAGAAATCACTATTTTTGCACCCGTAAAAATCATTCATGCAAAACATTAGAAATATTGCGATTATCGCACACGTTGACCACGGGAAGACGACTTTGGTTGACAAGATTATTCATGCTACAAACATTTTCAGAGAAAATCAGGAAAGTGGAGAATTAATAATGGATAATAACGATCTTGAAAGAGAAAGAGGTATTACCATTCTATCTAAAAATATTTCTGTTACTTATAAAGACGTTAAGATTAACGTAATCGATACTCCCGGTCACGCCGATTTCGGTGGGGAAGTAGAGAGAGTTTTAAAAATGGCGGATGGAGTTATTTTGTTGGTAGATGCCTTTGAAGGGCCAATGCCTCAGACAAGATTCGTACTTCAGAAAGCATTGGAATTAGGACTTAGACCATTAGTGGTAATCAATAAAGTAGATAAACCAAACTGTCGTCCTGAAGAAGTTCATGACCAGGTATTTGATTTATTCTTCAACCTTGAGGCTACTGAAGAGCAGCTTGACTTCCCAACATTCTACGGTTCTTCCAAGCAAGGTTGGTTCAACACTTCATTAGAGCAGACAGAAGATATTTTCCCATTATTAGATGGTATCCTACAATATGTTCCTGAACCTAAAGTAGAGGAAGGAAACTTACAGATGCAAATCGTTTCTCTTGACTTTTCTTCTTTCTTAGGAAGAATTGCAATCGGAAAAGTGATCAGAGGAGAGATCAAAGAATCTCAGTGGATTGGTTTAGCTCAGGCAGACGGTAAGGTATTGAAAGGAAAAGTAAAAGAACTTTACGTTTTTGAAGGGTTAGGTAAGAAAAAAGTTACAGAAGTAAAAGCAGGTGATATCTGTGCTGTTGTAGGTTTTGACGCTTTCCAGATCGGTGATTCATTCGTAGATCTTGAAAACCCTGAACCATTGCCAAGAACTGCAATTGATGAGCCTACATTGAACATGACGTTCTCTATCAACAATTCACCTTTCTTCGGTAAAGACGGTAAATATGTTACTTCTAACCACCTGAAAGAAAGATTAACAAAAGAATTAGAGAAAAACTTAGCATTAAGAGTTGAACAAACTGATGATGCTAACACTTTCTTAGTATTCGGTAGAGGTATTCTTCACTTATCAGTTTTGATCGAAACAATGAGAAGAGAAGGGTATGAAATGACAATTGGTCAGCCGCAGGTTATCCTTAGAGAAATCGACGGAGAAAAATGTGAGCCTTATGAATCTTTAGTAGTAGACGTTCCTGAAGAATTTGCTTCAAGAGTAATCGACTTGGCTACTCAGAGAAAAGGTGACCTTCACATTATGGAAACTAAAGGAGAAATGCAGCATATGGAATTCGAAATTCCTTCAAGAGGTTTGATCGGATTGCGTTCTCAAATGTTGACCGCTACTGCTGGTGAAGCTATTATGGCTCACCGTTTCACAGAATACAAGCCTTTCAAAGGTGCTATTCCTGGAAGAAGCAATGGTGTACTGATCAGCAAAACTCAAGGTCCTGCTACAGAATATTCTATCGCTAAACTACAGGATAGAGGTAAGTTCTATGTAGATCCGGGTGAGGAAATCTATGCAGGTATGATCATCGGTGAACAAAACAAGCCAGGTGACTTGGTCGTAAACATCGTTGAAGCAAAGCAATTGAACAACATGAGAGCTTCAGGTAAAGATAAAGATACAGGTGTTGCACCGAAAATCTTATTCTCTCTTGAAGAATGTATGGAATATATTCAGGGTGATGAAGCGATTGAGGTGACTCCAAACTTCATCAGAATGAGAAAGAAAGTACTTTCTGAAGAAGAAAGAAAAAGAATGGACAGATCTGCGAAAGCATAAGAAATTCTTACATATAAGAAAAGCCTCGAATTTTTCGGGGCTTTTTTATTATACTATGTCTTAAAATGTTTATTTTGGCATAATAATCTCTTAGAAAAAATAAAATTTAAAGTAGTTTGCAGACGATGAGAATGAATATCATAAAGCTTACTGTTTTAGCCGGAGTTTTTGCATCATATGCCAGTTGCTCCGTCCAGAACAATACCGTAAAAGCAGCCCCGACAAAAAATACAGCAAAGCCCAATACCAATATATCAAAACCTAAAGAACCGGTTGCCGTAGTAAAACCCGGAACACCAGTTCCTCCGGCGGATGAAAACTTCAGAACCGTTCTTCCCGAAGTTAAAAGAGAATTCCGTGGAGCCTGGATTGCCAGTGTAGCCAATATCAACTGGCCGTCAAGAAATAATTTAACCGTTGATCAGCAGAAAGCAGAAGCCATTAGCATGCTCGATATGCTGAAAGACAATAATTTCAACGCAGCCATCTTCCAGATCAGACCTTCTGCGGATGCTTTATATACGAGTAACATTGAACCCTGGTCATACTTTCTGACTGGGCAGACCGGATCTGCTCCTTATCCAAATTATGACCCCCTTCAGTTTTGGATTGAAGAAGCGCATAAGAGAGGCCTGGAACTGCATGTATGGTTAAATCCTTACCGTGCTCACCATTCAAACGGAGGAGCTGTTAATAGCCTTTCTATGGCGAGCAAGCTGTCCGATATCGTGATTAAATTAAAGAACGGAATGTACTGGTTCGATCCCGCTAATCCAAAAACGCAGGGCCACGTTTCCAATGTTGTAAAAGATATTGTGAAAAGATATGATATCGATGCCGTTCATTTTGATGACTATTTCTATCCTTACGCCACGTACAACAGAGGTGCGGATTTTCCGGATAATGCCAGCTGGAATGAGTATCTGAGAAGTGGTGGAACCTTGTCCAGAGCAGACTGGAGAAGAGACAACGTGAATAAATTCGTGGAAAGGATTTATAAAGAGATTCATGCAGAAAAAAATTATGTACGATTTGGAATCAGCCCGTTTGGAATCTGGAAACCAGGATATCCTGAAGGAATCGTAGGTTCATCTCAGTATGACGAATTGTATGCTGATGCTAAATTATGGCTGAATAAAGGATGGGTAGATTATTTCTCACCACAGCTATACTGGCCGATTGACTCAAAAGGGCAGGGTTTTGAAGCTTTACTGAACTGGTGGAAATCTGAAAATACAATGAACCGTCACCTGTGGCCGGGACTGAATACCGTTGAGATCAAAGTATCAGATCGACCTACGGAAATTAAAAATCAGATTGAAGTTTCAAGACAGATCTTAAAGAATGATGCCGGAGAAATCCACTGGAGCATTGCTGGCCTTACAAAAAATGCCAATATGCTTCCTGTCCTGAAAAACGGACCTTACAAAGAAAAAGCACTGATCCCGAAAACATCCTGGATCAAAGCCATTCCATTGCAGACCCCTACCATTTTTGTGACAGACAGCGGAAGTTCAGCCAGAACAAGCTGGAGCACTAAAAACATAGGTGATGTATTTCAATGGGTACTTTTCACCCAGTATAACGGAGTTTGGGAAACAGAAATCCTTACTTTAGACACCCTTTCAAAAGATATCCCAAAATTTAAAGACGGCAAGAAACTCAACGCAGTAGCTATAAAAGCAGTGGACAGACTCGGAAATGAGAGCGATTATATGGCGAAGAAGATAAAGTAAAGGGCTGAAAGGGAAGAAGGAGGCTGGAAGTTAGTATTAGCCTTGTCATAACTCCCGATTATTAATTTAATTCAGCAGCCTGGAAAAAACGAATAAAAACCTTTTACGTTTAATAAAACCAGAATACAACCAGTTCAAAAAAGAACTGGTTTTTCTTTTAAATAAAATATTCAGTCAACAGCATGAAATCTTATGGGAGATAAAGCCCTTATATCTTAAAGCATCCGAATCAGAAAATAATTTGCGCGCTAGCATTCACCAAAAACTGATCTTTTTGAACTGTTTTTTCTTTAAATAGCACCTTAGTTAGCGGCATGAAATTTTATCGAAGATAAAATCCTTGCGCCTTAAAACAGTCGAATCAGAAAATAATTTGCGCCCTTGCGTTAACCCAAAAAGACAAACCAATTCAAGAAATGAGATCAATTTATTTTAGAATAACTATAAATTAAACATTTAATTATCTTTAAATCAATAACTTAAAAACAGTCTAGAATTTATTGAGAGAAAAAAGAAACAGGGGCGGAACCATTTTTGCATTATTATTTCCATAATCACAAAAAAATACCATTATGAATACCAACAGACTTTCCGCGACTATTGAAAAAGCATTAAGTGATCAGATGAACAAAGAGATTCACGCGTCACATATTTTTCTATCGTATGGAATATGGGCAGATGACAAAGGTTATCAGGGAATTGCCAACTTCCTTTACAGACACTCGCAGGAAGAAAGAAACCATTCCATCAAATTCATGGAATATGTACTGAACAGAGGCGGAAAACCGAAAGTGGATACCATTCCGGCTCCTCCGGCCGATCCGGACTCTTTAACGGCCTGTTTCGATGGAGTCTTTAAGCATGAAGTAGACAATACAACTGCCATTTATAAAATTGTAGATATGGCGTTAGAAGAAAAAGACTGGGCAACCTGGAATTTTATGCAGTGGTTTGTTCAGGAACAGATCGAAGAAGAAACATTGGCGGCCAACCTGATCGATAAATTAAAAATTGCAGGGGGAGACAGAGCTACAGATGAATCATTATTTACTTTAGATAAAGCATTACAGAATGCCCCGAATGACGTTCCTCTGGCTCAGGAAGCGACCGGGGAGAATCCATAAAAACCAATTGGTGAACTAAAATTATTAAAAATCTGTCAGAATTACTGGCAGATTTTTTTATTATGAATCTCCCCATAAATTCACTACCTTTGCAGGCTGAAAGTTCAATGGTCCGGAGTTGATAAAGGAAAGCCTTTATATACAAGACCCTAAACCTTGAACTTAAATCGTATCATTGAACATTAAACTTTGAATTTTACAATATGAAATGTGGAATTGTAGGCCTTCCGAATGTAGGTAAATCAACTCTTTTTAACTGCTTAAGCAACGCTAAAGCGCAGTCTGCGAACTATCCTTTCTGTACCATAGAACCGAACTTAGGAACGGTATCGGTACCGGATCAGAGATTATTCGAGCTTGAGAAATTAGTTAATCCGGAGAGAGTACTGCCTGCGGTAGTTGAAATCGTTGACATTGCAGGTCTTGTAAAAGGGGCGAGCAAAGGAGAAGGATTGGGAAACCAGTTCCTGGCGAATATCCGCGAGTGTGAAGCGATTATCCACGTTTTAAGATGTTTTGACAATGGTAATATCATCCACGTTGAAGGTTCTGTAGATCCGATGAGAGATAAAGAGATCATCGACATCGAGTTACAGCTGAAAGACCTTGAAACGGTAGGAAAAGCAGTTG
Source organism: Chryseobacterium sp. OV279 (assembly GCF_900128945.1). Classification (GTDB taxonomy): domain Bacteria; phylum Bacteroidota; class Bacteroidia; order Flavobacteriales; family Weeksellaceae; genus Chryseobacterium. The sequence continues at coordinate 6,696 of NZ_FQUD01000007.1, forward strand.
AAAAAGCTAAAAAATTCATCAAGTCTGGAAAGAAAGACGATATCCTTGTATACGAAACCCTTCAAAACTTAGAGAAGTTCATTGAAGATGGAAAGAATGCAAGAGAATTTCCTGTTAACGACTTAACGCAGCCTATCATTGATGATATCCAGCTTTTAACGAAAAAGCCGGTATTGTATGTATGCAACGTAGACGAAAATTCTATCAAAAACGGAAACGAATGGATAGAGAAAATCGAAACGATGGCTAAAAATGAAGGCGCAGAAGTTGTTGTTTTGGCAGCACAGATCGAGGCAGATATCAATGAACTTGAAACATTTGAGGAAAGAGAGATTTTCCTTGAAGAATTGGGTCTTGAAGAGCCTGGAGTAAACCGTTTGATCAGAAAAGCTTACGACTTACTGAAGCTTCAGACGTATTTTACAGCGGGTGTAAAAGAAGTAAGAGCATGGACAATTGGTCAGGGATGGACAGCTCCACAGGCTGCCGGAGTGATCCACACAGACTTCGAAAAAGGTTTCATCCGTGCAGAAGTAATCAAGTACAATGATTATTTAACGTACGGTTCTGAGGTGAAAATTAAAGAAGCCGGAAAATTATCTGTAGAAGGTAAAGAATATATCGTTCAGGATGGTGACATCATGCACTTTAGATTCAACGTATAAGAATATATTAAAGTTAGTTATAAATGAAAAACGCTTCCACGCAATATGGGAAGCGTTTTTTGCATAAAAAAACCACCCTGCAGGAGAGTGGCTTCTTAAACATATTTCTTGATATTAGAATAAACGTTCGATAGGATCTATGATGATCAGTTGACACTGCTGTTCAGCGCATCCTCTTCCGTATTTTCTGCATTCTCCTGTAAAAGGATCAATGCACATTTCCTTTCCGCCAACGATTGTTCTTAATTCTCTTTTGTTTAGTTTTTTTCCGTTGCTCAAATTTTGATTTTTCATAGTCTTTGATTTATTTTAATTAGTTTTTGTAGATTGCTGTTACAATGAATTATGGTTCAAAAACCGGATCAGGTTGAGGTCTGCATTGTTTTTGAGCACAACCTATAGAAATTTTTGAACAGGCTCTGGGATCACCAGGTGGAAAAGGCTCGCATGGAAATTCTGTACAAAGAATTGGTTCCATACAGTTTATCATACCTCCGGAAATAGTTTTTAGCTCTTTTTTACTTAGCTTTTTCCCGCTTTTTAAAATTAGATTTTTCATAGTTTTCAATTGACTTAATTTGTGATTAATTCTAAACTAAAGGTTGTGGTCTGCATTCTTTTTGTGCACATACTTTTGAGATAATCGTACATCCGTTTGGCTCTGAAGAAGGTTCACATGGTTGAACCGGGCAAAGAACAGGTGCCGCACAGTTCAGTAGACCTCCTGCAATAGTTTTTAATTGATTTTTAGTTAGTTTTTTCCCTCCTTTTAAAAATAGGCTTTTCATTGTTTTGATTTTTAGTGTGTTAGTTGAAAACTAAGATATGAAAAATATTCACATATATCACTTGGTGAAGAAAAAATATTCTAAAATTATATTAATGACTGGAAAATATAAAAAAACCGTTCAGGTTGTGAACGGTTCTTTTTAATTTCTTATAATGGATCTATTATAGGTCTGCATTGCAATTGTGCACAGCCTATTGATATTTTTCTGCAGCCTCCGGTCATCGGATCAATGCAGTCCATTAATCCTCCGGTAATGCTTCTTAGCTGCTTTTTGTTCAGTTTTTTTCCTTTCGGTAAGTCTTGATTTTTCATTGTTTTGATTTTTAGTGTGTTAGTTAAAACTAAGGTATGAAAAATCTGAATATATATCACTTGATAAGGAATATATTTTACACAGTTAAGAAAATACTGCTGATGAACGATGTGTGTTCTGCGGTACCCGTTTTTTGCTTAAGGAAGGTCCGGACGGCATTGAGGATCGGCGCAGCCTGTTGAAAAAATCCGGCACTGATTGGTTTTTGGATCACGGCACATCATCAATCCACCGGTAATACTTCTCAATTCTTTCTTGTTTAATTTTTTTCCGTTTGCTAAATTTTGATTTTTCATAATAATATAGGTTGTTGTTTAGTTCAGCCAAGGTATAAAAAATACTTATTGAATGGTATTTTAAAATTTCAGCTGTATTTTATTTTCATATAACGGCAACTTTGTATATTTGAATTTTACAAATCGTTAGCTATGGAAAAGATCGCTCATGCATCCCTTGAAGACTTTTATAAAGAAATGACCGCCAAGCTGGGGAAAGACCTTGAAAGTATTTTTCCAAAAGGGCTTGGTAAAGATATCGGACACTTTAATGTATTTGATATCAGGCAGACCATAGAAAAGGTGAAAATGACTTCGGAAATGCCATATAACCGGCGTAAGTACTATAAAATCAGTTTGATCAGAGGCCGGAACAGGGCAGAGTATGCAGATAAGATTGTTGCGATTAAGAAAAATGCATTGCTGTTCGCCACTCCAAAGGTTCCGTATCACTGGGTTCCTGAAGATCCTGATCAGTCGGGGAGTTTCTGTGTATTTACAGAAGATTTTTTCATTAAGGCACAGTCACGGTTTTCATTGGAAGAACTGCCTATCTTTCAGCCCGGAAACATCCCGTTATTTGAAATTGAAGATGAACTGGCAGATGAAATAGAAGTGCTTTTCGGGAAGATAAAAAATGAAATAGATTCAGATTATGTATTCAAATATGATCTGATCAGAAACTACGTTCTGGAACTCATTCATTACGGGCAGAAACTGCAGCCTGCGGCAAAATTATCAGCTTCCAATGATGCTTCATTACGGGTAGTTTCATTGTTTATTGAGCTTTTGGAAAGACAGTTTCCTATTGAATCCTCAGAACAGAGGCTGCAATTGAAAACAGCGAAAGATTATGCAGACCGTCTGGCTGTACATGTGAATTATTTAAATAAAAAATTAAAAGAAAGCACCGGAAAAACCACCACTGAATTTATTGCAGACCGGATGGTTCAGGAAGCTAAAATCCTTTTAAGACAGACCAAATGGAATGTCTCTGAGATCTCCTATGCATTGGGTTTTGAAGAAATAGCCCACTTTTCCAACTTCTTCAAAAGAAAAACATCTTTCACACCGATGGAATTTCGTTCATGATTTGAATTTTGCAAATTTCAGATTGATTCGGGCAACCGTATCCTCTGCAAAATTGCCCAACTTTGTACCATTAAATAGTAAAACAAATCATATAAAAGATGAATACAAAAACAAAAATTGCATTAATCACTGGAGGAAGCCGCGGATTGGGTAAAAATGCAGCCCTAAAAATTGCTCAGAAAGGACTAGACGTTATTATTACGTATAAAAACAGTAAAGAAGAGGCGGATGCTGTTGTAAACGAAATCAAAGCTTTGGGTCAAAAAGCCATCGCTTATCAGCTGGACACGAGAGATGTGAAAAGCTTTGATGCATTTGTCAAAAACATCACCGATCACCTGGAAACAGAAACGGGAAACTCAAACATCGATTTCCTGATCAACAATGCGGGAACGGCTTTATACGCTCCAATCACAGAAACTACGGAAGAGCAGCTTGATGATATCGTTAATGTACACTTTAAAGGGGTTTTCTTTCTGACACAGAAAATGCTTCCTTTCATCAATGATGGCGGTGGAATTGTAAATATTTCATCAGGACTGGCAAGATTTGCTCTTCCGGGATCATCCGTTTACGGTGCTATGAAAGCGGGTGTTGAGATGCTGACCAAATACATGGCCAAAGAATTAGGCTCGCGTAAAATCAAAGCCAATGTGATTGCGCCGGGAGCCATTGAAACTGATTTCGGAGGCGGAAGAACCAGAGACGATCAGAATGTAAACTCAATGATTTCCAATATTACTGCTTTAGGCAGAGCCGGACTTCCGGATGATATCGGCGGGGTAGTTGCTTTTCTTTGTACTGAAGATGCTGGCTGGATTACCGGACAGAGAATCGAAGCTTCAGGAGGAATGTTTTTATAGAAGACCTATTCAAATAAAATCAAAAGGTATAACCAGTTCTGAAAAGGGCTGGTTATATTTTTTATTACTGAGAGAACGGATAAAGAAGTTTTTTAACAAATTTACCTACCTTTAATATCAATAATAAACTTCACTGCTATGATTAAAGAATTTTTTGACCAGTTTCCCTATATTCTTGTAGGGCTCGAAGTTCTTTATCTCGTCGGGATTATTTTTCTGGCGGGGAAAATTATCATGGATACCAAAAATACAAGTAAAACCCTGGCTTATCTCATGCTGATCATCTTTCTTCCGGTGTTGGGAATTATTATCTACTTTGTCTTTGGGGTGAATTACCGGAAAAATAAGTTTTATACTTTTAAAATAGAGCGGAACGAGCAGGTTTATCAGGTTGTAAGTACGTATATCAGAGAAACACACCATAAAACGCTGGAAAATCATAGGGAAGATATAGACCAGTTTCTCACGACTGTTAATTTTCTGTATAATGCCGGGCATTCTCCTTTGTCACAGGGAAATTATGCAGAAGTGCTGATTAACGGTGAAGGTAAATTTGAAAAGGTTTTTGAGGTTCTTGAAAAAGCGGTTCATCACATTCATCTGGAATACTATATTTATGATAATGACAATATCGGGAACAGACTTGCGGATTTGCTGATCCGAAAGGCAGGAGAAGGCGTGATTGTCCGTTTTTTGTATGATGATATGGGCAGTGGAAAAATAGGAAAAAAGCTTCTGAAAAGGTTGAAAGAAGGTGGAGTACAGGTGTCTCCCGTTAATAAAATCACATTCAGACTTCTCGCGAACCGGGTCAATTACAGAGATCACCGAAAGATCATTATTGTAGATGGGGCGGAAGTTTTTACAGGCGGAATCAATGTTTCGGATAAATATATTAATCCTAATCCCAAGCAATATTGGAGGGATGTTCATTTGTACATGAAAGGAGATGCGGCTTTTTATTTTCAGTTTTTGTTTTTCAGCAACTGGATTTTTGCCACGGAAAAAATTCCTGAGATTTCCCAACTCTATTTTACAAAAAACGAAGGTCAAGGAACTTCATTAATTCAGACGGCTGCCAGCGGACCGGATACCAAACCTTCCATTATGCTGAGTACAACTTCAGCCGTACTTTCTGCGAAAAAACGGATCTATATCGTTACACCTTACTTTATTCCGGTTGAAACGGTATTAAATGCCATTAAACAGGCCGCACTTTCCGGGGTTGATGTAAGACTGATGGTTCCCAAATCAGGTGATTCCGTCATCGTAAACGCAGCAGCCTATTCTTATTATGAAGAACTTTTAGAGAATGATGTTAGGATTTTCTTTTACAAAAAAGGCTTTATTCATGCGAAAACAATGCTCATAGATGATCAGTTTTCTTCAGTAGGTACCGCGAATATGGACGTGCGAAGCCAGGAACTGAATTTCGAGGTGAATGCATTGGTTTTTGATCAAAAGATCAACGGGAAACTTCAGGACATCTTTCATGAAGATATGAATGACTGCGAAGAAATCTCCCTTGAATCCTGGATAAAAAGGCCAAAATCCAAAGTGTTCTTTGAGCATCTGGCCAGACTACTTTCTCCGCTGATATAATTTTAAAGCCTGGAAAGGTTTTCTATTGCTCTTTCCAGCGTTTCCTGTTTTTTCGCGAAACATAATCTGATGACGTGATCATTTCTTTTGTTTTTATAAAATGATGAGAAAGGAACACTGGCTACTTTATGATTGATTGTCAATTCAGAAGCGAAATCAAAATCATTTTTATCGGAAATTTTATCGTAGGTAAGTGCCTGGAAATAGGTTCCCTCACAGTCCAACAGCCCGAAAGAAGTCCCCGCAAGTCCCTGTCTCAGAAAATCTCTCTTTTCCTGGAAGAATGAATTTAAGTGATTGTAATGATCGTCATTTTTCATGTACTCTGCCAATGCAAGCTGGATCGGCGTATTTACACAGAAAACATTGAACTGATGCACCTTTCTGAACTCGTCGGTAAGGTTTTTAGGCGCTGCACAATATCCGGTTTTCCAGCCTGTAACATGGAATAGTTTCCCAAAAGATGCGACAAGAAGGCTTCTTTCTTTAAGTTCAGGATACTTACAGATGCTTAAATGCTGCTTTCCGTCAAATACAATATTTTCATACACCTCGTCACTCAGAATAAGGATGGGAGTATCTTTTACGATGGCAACGAGTTCCTGCAGGTCGCTTTCCTTTAAGATCTTTTCGGAAGGGTTATTCGGATTGTTGAGAATGATCATTTTCGTTTTATCGCTCACGAGACCTTTTACCGTATTCCAGTCGATCTCATAATCCGGAGCTTTCATTTCAAAACGTTTTACAATACCTCCGAAAAGTTCTACAGTAGGCTCATAACAGTCATAAGCCGGCTCAAAAATAATGACTTCATCATCCTTTTTTACAAACGTGGCAATTGCTGTGAAAATAGCCTGTGTACCTCCTGCGGTAACCGTTATTTCAGAATCCGGGTGATAAATCGCTTGATGACTGTTCTCAATTTTTCTGGCGATTTCTTCCTTTAACGGCATCATTCCACCCAGCGGAGCATATTGGTTGAAACCCTTTTTAATGAAATGGTCTACATGGTCCAGCAGTTCAGCATCCGGCATGAAATCCGGAAATCCCTGAGAAAGGTTGATGGCCTCATTTTCGTTGGCGAGCTGTGTCATCTGGCTGAAAATGGTAGTTCCTACATTAGAAAGCTTAGATAAAGGAAGTTGTATCATGAAGATCAATTTTGTTGATCCGAATTTAATTTATTTTTTGCAACCATGAAACAGAAGAACGCAAAAAAGGCCGCTTCTTTCGAAACAGCCAGTTATTTATTTTGCTTTATTTTAAAACAGGATCATAGATTCCACTCTGTTGTTGACATAGCCAAGGATTCCCCAGAACATCACGGTAGAGCCTCCCCATCCGGAAAGAGAAACTAAATGTTTTCTGAAAAACTTTTTGTCATACAGGTGTTCCACCATATAAATGTGCTGTCTTTTATAACATCCGATTTTATTATTCCAGTTGTCAAAAAACCAGAAGCCCAGCGTTGGGGTAAATGGAGACATGACATATTTGTTGGAACCATAGGGGATAATGTCATCATAAACCCTCAGCCATCCCGGACTGAATGCTCCGAAAAAAGTCTGATACTGCTGCTTTTCAAATGCATAATAGCTGTCAGGCAGTTGTTCTCCGGCTTCAGCCATTTGAACTAAACCGTTCACTTCTGCGTATTTCTGTATGGATTCATTAAATGCTTTTGTTTCACGGAATTTCAGACCGTTCTGTTCGCCATACTGGAGGTACTTTTCTTCTGAAGAAAAAGTCCTTACCGTAATAAGTGCAGACTGATTGATTGGGTTTTTCACCAGAGAAGCTACAGGATATTTATTTTCCAAATCAGCGATGGGGTCAACCTGCTGTCCGTCAGAGAAATATTCGACTCTTATTTTATCAATGTCAATGCCGTCCTGGGCAAATTCTTCCCTGACTCCCGGTGGTGGAGGTGGCAGGTTAGACAAATCTGTTTTGCTAAAAGTTGTTGGCGCAACGCCTGTAGATTCTTCAAGTTGTTCGTTGTTGTCGCGGCATCCTGATAAAAAGAAAAGTCCGGCTGACAATCCTAAGATAGCCATGTTTTTGAGTTTCATATTAGTAAAGTTTTTATGGTTGGTCGTTTTTTTTGGAAGATGAGAAAGCCCGGAAGCTTTTGGACATCATTCCGTATTTTAGTTTTGAATAAAATTAACAGCTTTTAAAACTCCCTGTTGTGTGAATTGGTAAGTGTAGATATTTTTCTAATAAGTGTGCCTGATTAACAGATAAGTGTAATTTTTGAATATCGATGAAATAAATAATCCGCGATATATTTTAACTTAAAACTGAGATTGCTCACATCCTTTATGCTTCAAGGCTCTTACATTTGTGATAAAGAAAACTAAATCATCATAAAATCAAGACCATGAACATTAAAAAGACCGGGTTACCCGACAAATCTGTTCTATCCGGAGAAAAAATTTTTTTTGACTACACAGACAGTTTCAGTGGAGAAGTACTGAATGGAGAACGAAGCATCAGTACAGCGGAGATTGGCAAGGCATTTTTTACCAGTACTCCTCAATGGGGGAAGAAAATGTTTGCTTTGAGGAACCGTATGGTCAAAATATTCGGACTGAAAACCGGAAAAGAGCGAAATGAATCTTTAAAACCGGAGTATCTTCAGCTTGAAGTAGGAGAGCAGGTCGGAATTTTCACGGTCTTCGGTAAGACAGATCATGAAATTATTCTGGGTGAGAATGATAAACACCTTGATTTCAGAGTTTCTCTTCTTTATGATAAAGCAAAACACAGCACTGAAGCGAATTCTTTAACGATTTCAACCACCGTAAAATACCACAACTGGATGGGAAAACTGTATTTCCTGCCTGTATGTCCTTTTCACCAGCTGATCGTTCCGGTCATGCTGAAAAAGATGATTGCAAAGCTGGAAAGCAGTACCTATGATTCTGAGATATTGACATCTGATTAATTTCAGGGAAATGTAACTGTAGGTTTAATAATCGTAGATTAATTTAAAATACAGGAACCGATAAAGAAAGACCACCCGATTTAGATGGCCTTTCAATTTTAATTTGAGATAATTTATTTCGAAATCAATAGTTTCTGAGAACTCGTTTTATTTTCAGATCGAAGTTCCACTATATAATTTCCTTGTATCAGATTTTCGGTATTCAGCTTAATAATTTGACGGCCGCTGTTCAGGTTTTCAGATTTTTCAAGCACAACTTTTCCTGAAATATCAATAAGTCTTATGGATATCAACCCTTTTTTTGAAAGAGTAGTTTGTACATCCACATAGTTTTTAGCAGGATTTGGAACCAGCAAAAATTCATTTTTCTCGTATTTTTCAACTTCGGCTTTTGTAATAGTTTGAAGTTCACGAAGCGGGGTCATTACTCCCGAAACGATAGGAGATGTATAACAAAAAGTAAAGCATCTTTTACATCTGACTGCTTTTCCAATTTGCTCAGTAACACAAATAGTATAAGTGCCTGCGGTTGAATAATTGTGAGTAACAGCTGCTAAAAGTACAGGAGATGTAGTTCCGTCTCCCCAGTTTACAGTATAAGTAGGGCCAGGGTTCCCTGGAGTGGAAACATAAATTGGGTTAATTAAAGTTAAAGTAGCAGTTGCTGAATTAATAAAGGTACTAAATGATGTATCAAGTTTGAAATCTGCCGTACAGTCACTGCATGATTTTATGCAGACATTATCAAAATAGACTATTTCTGATGGAGATGAAGTAACCTCAGGCGATAGGATCAGCGAGGCAGTATTGAGCATAATATTGTCAAAAATACTGGCACTTGCTGCTGTCCATTTACCATCTGAATTGCTAGGAAGAGGCCCTCCGTTAGCAAGTTGGATTGGAGCTTTCACCCGAACCCATCCGCTTCCTGCCGTTACGGTAATATTGGCTGTAAATGTTGCATGGTTGACACCATCCGATATGGTAATGTATGGATGATGTGGTGCTGTGCTGCCTCCGCTGTTTTGAAGATAAAAATCAAAATAAAGACACTGCCCAAGGAACCTCTTACCCAAACTTTTATAATCGGTAGTGTTTTCATACCATGAACCTCCGGATTTGTCAGTTAGGCTAAGATATTGGCTACCATCAAAAGTATTGGGACTTCCATACTGTACTGTGAGATTACTGTTGCCCGGAGAAGGATTCCAGTTAGGTGCCGGATTTGTGTTGAAATTAGAACATGGAGGTGGATCGAAAACCTGCGCATTTGCTGTAATACTGCTTAATAGCAATGTCATAATTAAAAGATATACTGTTCTCATAATGCAATTTTGGTTTTGTACATCAAAAACCAACAAAAACTTTAAGATTAATAATTATTAGCTTAGATAGCTTCAACTATTATTATAAAGTTGTGGCTATCCATTTTTTATTTGTCAGTTAAAAATTGGGGTTAAGTATTTTATATTACTCACAAATTTGTAAGAATTGCCTTTTTTTAAAATCTACGTGGAAATGGATTTACCATTTAGTATAGCACTGACAGTTAGGTCAATGATTTTAATGACTGGCTTTCCGGTATTTGGAATCTGTCCTTTATTGTAGAAAAGATCAAGATTATCTTGTATTCTGGAATATATTATTTCCCTCTGTTTTAAATGACGGAAATTGATCTTGTGAATAATGGGAAACATCCTTACTAAGGATTGTGAAATACCTGATCCGACAACAGCTGAGAATACTTTTATTTTCATTTGTAAGTTATTTTTATGTTTTCCATAAAAGTATCCTGATGGGTGATATTCTGTTATTGTGAATTAGTAACTGTTATGTTTTGCTTAGCAAGTGGTATTTTATATCTTTTAAGTGTGATTTAGCATGTCGTAAATCCTTATTAATAAAGGAAAAATAAGGATTTAAGGTTATGTGAAATATTTTAATAGGAGTGTCGTAAAATTCTCAATAAAACAATGAAAAATTAAAAATGTGCGATTATTTTAGTGTGGGTTGGCAAAAGAACGAAATGTGATATAAAGACATGATCTGCCAGGTCTGTTCAGCTAAAAACAGATCAGTTTTACCAAAAAGCTTTGTCATTATTCCAAATGCTCAATTTTATGTAAAAAATCATTCTTTTTACGGACAGAAACGTCCAGGATGGAATTGTCAGCCATCACCACCTGGCCGCCTTTCCCCTTGATGTATTCCTTAAGGTGAAAAAGATTGATCAGATGCTTGTGATGGATCCTGAAGAAATTATATTTTGTAAGTTGCTCTTCAAATTCATGCAGTGTTTTGGAAACAATAATCTTCGTTTTATCTGTTAAATAAAAGGTGGTATAGCTGGAGTCGGCTTCACAGCGGATGATATCGGTGATATTGGTCAGTTTAAAACCCTGAAGCGTTGGAAGGCTGATCTTATTTTCATTCAGGGAAATATTTGAAGAATTTTTATTTTTCTTCATATTTTCCAGAACTTTATTAACGGCAATGATAAAATCCATCTTCCTGATGGGTTTCAGTAAATAATCCGCCGCACTGTTTTTGATCGCCTGAATGGCAAAATTTTCAAATGCTGTAATAAAAATAATCTGAGCATCTACCTCCCTGAATTGGGAAAGAAGATCGAAAGCAGTACCGTCTTTGAGCTGTACATCCAGAAAAATAATGTCCGGGGTATTTTTAGAAAGATTGATATAGGCTTCTTCCACGCTTGATACCTGAAATACGATCTGGATATCAGGGAATTCATTTTCCAACAGAAGAGCGATATAGTCTCTTCCGTCCTGTTCGTCATCAATGATGCATGCTTGTATTTTGGTTTTCATAGGGTTTTATATAAAGTTTAATCTGGGTTCCCGGTCTCTGTTCTTTTTCATAAAGATCATAAATCTCTAATAAGATATGAGTCTCAAAAAGCTGCCGGAATGTTTCAATTCTTTTCTGAGATAATTTGACCCCGAAAGAATCCGCTTTTTTCTGTTTTCCGTTACCAATGCCGGCACCGTTGTCTTCAATGATGACACAAAGTGAAATTCCCGTATGGTCAAATGAAACCTGAATGTTTCCTTTTCTGTCCGTTAATCCTGCAATTCCATGTTTTATGGCATTTTCTACAAAAGGCTGGATCAGCAGGGAAGGGACCACCCAGTTTTTATCTACCTTTTCAGATATTGTGATCGAATAATCAAACAGATCTTTCAGTCTCAGTTTTTCCATATTCAGATACAGGGCCAGATATTCTGTTTCCTCTTGGATCGGCATAAATGTTTTCTCCGAATAATGCAGGGTTTTCCTGATCATTTGGGCAAATATTTCCAGATAATTCTCTGTTTCCCGGTAATCCTTTTTGTACAGAAGAAACTGGATAGAATTAAGACAGTTGTAAATGAAATGCGGGTTGATCTGTGCCTTGATCGCCTGTAATTCAAGCTCCGCAATTTTCTTTTCATAATACAAAGTTTCCAGTTTTTTATTTCTTTTTTTCTGGAAATAAATCGTGATAAGAATAAACAATGCCGCAGCTCCCAGACTGATGATCATGGTCTTGAACCACCAGGTCTGCCAGAATTTCGGGCGGATTTCAAAATGCAGTTCTGTAGGAGTATAAGAGCGCTTCCCATTATATCCGATCCCATAAACTTTAAATGTATAATTGCCCGGCGGCAGAGAATACAAAGCTATTTTCTGCGAGCTGCTGGTTTGCCAGCCGCTACTGAGCCCCTCAACGGTATACCGGTAGCTGATCTTCCCCTGCGAGGTGAAATCGGGAAAACTTACATTGAATATGATATCATTTTCTGGAGTTTGTCCTGTTACCGGCTGATGGGTATCAAAGATTTCTTTTCCTCCGGCCACAACAGAGCTAATGATCACTTTTTTGTCGATAAAATTTTTCTGAGTCATCAGATTTTTGATGGAAAGAATTCCAAGTCCCTTTGATGTTCCTACAAAAATGGTATCACCGGAGAGAGCGCATCCTGCTACAGTATTGGAAGGAAGCCCATCTGTCTGTGTGAAATTATTAATCTTTAAATCATGGCCTCTAAGCTCTATTCTGCTGAGTCCGTAATTGGTGCTTGCCCAGAAAATATTTTTATTCTCTACTTCTATTTTTTTGATTTGACCGGTGGCCAGTCCTGTACTTTCTGTAATTTTTCTGATGATTTTAGTGTTGTCAAAAAGAACAATCCCATTCAGATTTGTGGCTCCGGCATACAGATTATCCCTGAGCTTCTTGATATCTGTAAAATAATATCCTTCCAGAAACAGAGTTTTCTTTTTTGTGACTGTACTCACTTTGTAAAGGTCCTTAAAACTTCCCGCAAACAGACTGTCACTGGCGTAAGGCAAAGCGGTGTAGATTCTTTCTTTACTGAGAACATCGGTGTATTTTTTTGTGCGGTAATTGTAGGAAATAAGGCCGTCTGAAGTACAGAGAAGAATAGATCCCGGAGTATAGGGTACAATATTCTTCAGAACAAAATTATTTAAAAAGTGTTTTTCCTTGATTTTTGTATTGTACTGGAAGAGCCTTCTTGTAAGCCCAAATATGACGGTGTTTCCTTCAGCAAAAATGGCTTTATGCTCTATTTTAATATTCTTTTCAAAAACAAGGTCGGTAACCTTTCCGTTATGATAAATACCACCTTTAGCCTCATTATATCCCAGGTAGATGCCGTGATTATTTCTGGCGATGACTGTTATATATGATAGATTATTTTTAATAGGAAGCTGCATATGCTTTTTAAAGAACCGGTCGGCAATAAAAAAAAGACCATTGTTGCGGCTGGAAAACCATGTATTGTTGTCCTTATCAACGAGAACATCACTGATGATATAATTTTCCATCATTTTTACAGGGCTGGAAAGTTCTTCCTCTTCCAACAGCGACTGTTTGAAGTAATGAACTCCGCCTGCTTCGAGACACAGCCAAAGCCTGTATTTACTGTCTATAACATGCCTGTCGACATTTTCCTTCGTTTGATAGCTTTTAATTTTTTTAAAATAAACCTTATTGTAGAGCTTATAAACATCAATATTTCTTTTATCTCTGAAAACGAATATGTCACCTTTTCTTATAATAAAGGTGCTTTTACTGGCGGAAATATTGCAGACCGTTCTTTTTTTACTGATGATATCATAAGCCATAATATTTCCACCGCCATAGTGGTTGAGCAGGTAAAAAATATGATCAGTCATGTTAAGGCCAAAAGCATAGTATTCATCCTTTGGCTTTCGTTTAACGCTTACCGGAATTCTGTCCACCTTTCCGTTTTTGTAGATATAAATTGTGCTGGGATTATAGCTGGAGAATAGATAGAGAGAACTCCCGTCAATGTAATAATCAGGATTGTAAGTGAACTGTATCTTCTTAAGCTCACTGTTCATATCCGAATTGATCACTTTTCCGTTTTTTAGGTAAGCATAGTCATTCAGAAACGGAGAAACGAAAACTTCGCCATTGGATAAAGGAATACAGGATAAGACATCAATATTTTTTAAACCATGTTTATTATTGAAATGCTTAAATTCCTTTCCATCAAACCTGAACATTCCATTGTCACTTCCAATCCAGAGAAGTCCAGAGGCGTCCTGACTGAGTGAATAGGTATATGAATTATTTAAACCATCTTCTTCATTATAATTGACCATTCCGGGAATCTGCGCAAAAAATAATGTTGGAGATAGTAAAATGAACAAAAATGAGAAAAGTATAAATATTTTTTTCACACCATATTGAATAATGATGTAAATATAGAATTTGATTGATAATAATGCAACATATAGCTGTGAATATTATTTAGGGCATTTTTTTAAATAAGTGATGTGTGGAATGAAAACAAAAACAGTAGAAATTCTAAAATCTCTACTGTCCGGAATCATTTGTTGTTTTATTTTATGTATTTCTTATTAAAAAGTTTAAAAAATGTGGAAATTTTAATATCGTAATGTCCCCAATTGATATGGCTGAATAATCCGGCAATGAATCACCGGATGATTTTTCTTTGAAAAAACAAATTCCAGTCTGCAGACCGGAATTTATTTTTTAAATCAACATTATTTGGGCTCTACCCACGGAAGTCCGCCCCAAGGCATGGTGTAGATCGCTGGAATTCCTCCAATGGGTTGTTGTGGATTTTGAACGATAGGGGGTTGAGGAGGATTAATTGCCCCCGGGTTGCTTGGTGTGATAAAAGCAGTTCCTCCTGAAATAGCATTCATTTGATTTTTCTTAAGTACTTTTCCTGTAATTGTTTTCATAATGTTTTTATTTATTGATTAACATGACGAAAATAGAGAAGTGCCTTAAGCAAAAACAGATACAACTAACAGGTGCGTGGGTTGAGCCAGTAAATGCGAAAAAAAGCGATTAATCTACGTTTCCTATCTTATGAAGAAAATCATTTTTTCTCCGGAAAGATACATCCAGAACAGAACCGTCACTCATAACCACCTGGCCGCCTCTGCCTTTAATATATTCCTGAAGATGATCTACGTTAATGAGATGCTTATGATGTATCCTGAAAAAATTGAGCTCAGGAAGCATCATCTCAAATTCATGAAGGGTTTTAGACACCATTATTTTAGTCTTATTGATCAGATAAAAAGTAGTGTAACTGGAATCTGCTTCGCAGCGGACAATATCGGCAATACCTATCACTCTGAAACCCTGCAGGGTAGAAAGTATGATCTTGTTGTCCTGTAATGGATTGTTATGGACCGGCTGTGTTTTTTTGATATTTTCCAAAGCTTTATTAACGGCTATAACAAAATCAATTTTTTTTATGGGCTTTAAAAGATAGTCGGTAGCTCCGTTTTTAATGGCCTGAATCGCAAAATTTTCAAAGGCAGTGACAAAGATCATCTGAGACGAAATCTCTCTGAATTTTGACAGCAGATCGAAAGCTGTACCGTCATTCAGCCGGATGTCTAAAAATAAAATATCCGGCGTGTTTTTCGTAAGATAAATATAGGCTTCTTCTACGCTGGAAGCCTCAAAACTGATCTCAATTTCCGGAAATTCCTTTTTTAATAACAAGGCAATATAATCTCTTCCATGCTTTTCATCATCAATGATGCAGATTTGTGTTTTTGTTTTCATAGGGGCTGATGTATAGTTTAACTTGTGTTCCTTGTTTTCCGTTTTTCTCAGACAGATTAATGATTTCTAAAGTGATATGGGTTTCAAATAACTGTTGGAAGGTTTTAATCCTTTTTTGAGATAATTTTAATCCGAAAGAATCAGTGTTTGGGGAAGATTCGTCTTTAGTTTTGATTCCTGTGCCATTATCCTCAATCGTGATGGAGAGGGTAGAATCTGCATGGTCAAAAGATATTTTAACGAAGCCTTTGGTATTTCTCAGGCTTGAAATTCCGTGTTTTATAGCATTCTCCACGAAAGGCTGAATTAATAGGGAGGGGATAGACCATCTTCTATTGACTCGTTCGGAAATATGGATTTCGTAATCAAAAAGCTCATTTTGGCGAAGCTTTTCCATATCCATATAGAGAGAAAGATATTCCACTTCTTCCTCTATGGGCATGAAGGTTTTTTCTGAGTAATGAAGCGTTTTTCTGATCAGCTGCGAAAAAATATCCAGATAGTTTTCTGTTTCCTGATAATCTTCCTTGAACAACAGATATTTAATAGAATTAAGACAGTTATAAATGAAATGAGGGTTGATCTGTGCCTTAATAGCCTGTAGTTCCAGTTCTGCAATTTTCTTTTCGTGAAAGAATTTTTCCATTTTTTTATTACGCATTTTCTGCAGCCATGAATTAATGATCACAGTGACAGTCATGATCATAATAATCGCGAGAGCTGCCCTAAACCACCAGGTCTGCCAGAATCTGGGTTTAATTTCAAAAGCCAGATCAGACGACATAAAAGACTGCTTCCCATTGTAACCCAATCCATACACCCGGAATGTATATTTTCCCGGAGGAATGGAGTTGAATATGATAGCTGAGGAATTGCTAACCTGCCAGGCTTCATCAAGACCTTCCAACTTATATTTATAGCTTATTTTCCCCTGTGAAGCGTAATCGGGAAAGCTGAGGTTGAAAATCACATTATTATTGGAATGGCCGGTCAGGTTTGCGCTTAGATTATAATGCTCATTGTTTTCAATAGTGATGGAATTGATAATAACCTTTTTGTGTATGGATTTTTCCTGTGTCAGAAGCTTCTGAATGGAAAAGATTCCCAGTCCTTTGGATGTCCCGATAAAAATAGTATCGTTTCTGATGACACATTCTGATACCGCATTTGAGGGAAGGCCGTCTGTCTGGGTTAAATTGGTGATCTGAGGATTATTGTGGACAAGTTCAATTCTGGAAATTCCGGAATTGGTGCTGGCCCAGAAGGTATTTTGATTTTCTATCTCTATTTTTTTCACCTGATCGCTGATCAGGCCATCCTTTTTCTCAATTTTCTTTAAAATACCCTTATCATTGAAAATAATAATTCCGTTGAGGTTGGTGGCCCCCAGATAGACATGATCTCTTAACTTTTTTAGATCGGTAAAATAATATCCCTTTAAGAACAAGGTCTTTTTTTTAGTTTTAATATTGAATTTGTACAGATCACTGAAATTACCCACCAATAAATTTTTTGGATCAAAAGGGAGAACGGTATATACTCGTTCATCAAGAAGGCTGGTGATTTTTCCAGTTTTTAAATGGTAAGTCATTAAACTGCCGGATGTGCAGAAAAAGACCGAGTTCTGGGTGTAAGGAACGATGTTTTTTAAACTATACCTCAGTTTTTTACTCCTGTTTGTAGAAAGATCATAAACGACGATCTTAGCGGCCATACCGAAAATAGATACATTATGGTTCAGATAGATGGATTTGTTTTCATCCTTGTTGTTTGCATCAAGCGTAATATCCTGCATCTTACCATTCCTGTAAATAATGGCTCCGTAAGAATTGTTATAGCCCAAAATAATATTCTGATCATCTTTTGCAATCGCTTTGATATACTCGGAATTGCTTTTTACCGATAAGTTGATGTGATTGGTAAAAAGAGCTTTGGTGATAAAAAAAACACCGCTGTTCCTGGAATTGAACCAGACATTATCATCTTTATCTACCAGAACATTGTTGATGACATGCTGGTTTAATATTTTTACAGGAGGTGCCAGATATTTTTTATTTTCAAGCAGTGACTGGTTAAAATAGAGAACACCGCCATTCTGAACATTGAGCCACAGTTTGTTATTTTTATCAATAACACCGTAAAAGATGTTCTCTTTTGTATCGTAGGAGTGAATTTTCTTTATATGAAGCGGATCAGTCCTTTGATAGACCGTAATTTTTCCCTGATGCTGAAACACAAAAAAATCATCTTTTTCACAGATTATACTTCCCGGATCTATGCTGATCTCTTTTTCTTTCCGGGTGATCAGGCTGTAAATTAAAATTTTGCCGGTAATACTGTTATTTAAATATAAATTCTGAGTTCGGAAGTCATATTGTACCGTTGTAAATTCTCTTTTGTTATAATTTAAAAGGATTGGGTTTTTCTTTACTTTTCCATTTTCATAGATAAAAATATTCCGCGGACCTTGGGTGCTGTATAAATAAAGTCTGTTTCCATCACGCGTAATTTTGGGAATTGAGCCTGAAAACTGGTTTTTCAGATAATCGTTAATATTTAAATTGATCACCCGCCCGTTTTTCAGATAAGCAAAATCATTCAGGAAAGGAAGTATAAAAACCTCACCATTCGGCAAAGGCTCACAGGATATAATGTCAATATTCTTTAATCCTTCTTCTTTTCCATACTGCTTAAAATCTTTTCCGTCAAATCTGAATAATCCGTTGTCACTGCCTATCCAGATCAGGCCATTTTGATCCTGCCGCAGGTGATAAGTATATGAACTGTTGAGGCCATCTTCTTCATTATAATTGACCATTCCGGGAATCTGTGGAAAAAATAATGAGGGAGACAGCAAAATGAAATAAAATAAGTGGGAAAAGACAAATTTTTTCACATCATATTGAATAATGTGGTAAATATAGGATTTGACTGATAATAATGCAAAATTTAAGATTAAATATTGAATAAAATCGAATTGAAAAAATTCGGATAATTTTGTACAATTTCGTACTTTTGTATGTTTGCTGAAATCATATATGTCACAAGAAATAAATCCAATCTACTCCGAAGATAATATCAGAACCCTCGACTGGCAGGAACACATCCGTCTGCGCCCCGGAATGTACATCGGGAAGCTCGGAGACGGCTCCTCTGCAGATGACGGTATTTACATCCTGCTGAAAGAAATTCTGGACAACTCCATTGATGAGTTCAGAATGAAGTCAGGGAAAAGAATAGAAATAAAAGTGGACGACGGGAAAGTCAGTATCCGTGACTTTGGCCGTGGAATCCCGCTTGGAAAGGTAGTAGATGCCGTTTCTAAAATGAATACGGGAGGAAAGTATGACAGCAAAGCCTTCAAAAAATCTGTAGGATTAAACGGGGTTGGTACCAAAGCCGTGAATGCCCTTTCAGAATATTTCCGCGTACGGTCTTTCCGTGAAGGAAAAGTGAAGATGGCGGAGTTTTGCAGAGGAATCATCACGGAAGACCACGAAGAAAAAGATACTTCAGACCGCAATGGTACGGAGATCTCCTTCGTTCCGGACGGAGAAATTTTCCTTCATTTCAAATACAGAAAAGAATATATTGAAAAGATGCTGCGTAACTACGCGTATCTGAATCCGGGTTTGAAAATTATTTTCAACGGGGAAACCTATTATTCTGAGAACGGACTGAAAGACCTTTTGGAAGAAGAGATGGAAAACGAAATTCTGTATTCCATCATTCACCTGAAAGATACGGATATAGAACTGGCGATCACGCATTCAGACAAATCGCAGACGGAAACGTATTTCTCTTTCGTAAACGGACAGAATACCACGCAGGGTGGAACGCACCTTAATGCTTTCCGTGAAGCGTATGTTAAGACAATCCGCGAATTCTTCAATAAAAACTTTGATGCATCAGACATCAGAAAATCCATTATAGCAGCTATTTCCATCAATGTGGAAGAGCCTGTATTCGAGTCCCAGACCAAAACAAAACTTGGATCTAATGATATGGGCCCGAACGGACCTACCGTAAGGACTTTTATCATTGATTTTCTGAAAAGCAAACTGGATAATTTCCTTCACAAAAACCCTGAAATTGCCGAGGCTATCCAGAGAAAGATCCTGATCTCCGAGAGAGAAAGAAAAGAACTTTCAGGAATCCAGAAACTGGCAAGGGAAAGGGCTAAAAAAGTATCACTTCACAACAAAAAACTGCGTGACTGCAGACAACATTATAACGACCAGAAAAATGAAAGAAAAGGGGAAACCCAGATCTTCATTACCGAGGGAGATTCTGCATCCGGATCCATCACAAAATCCAGGGACGTAGAAACTCAGGCTGTATTTTCACTGAAAGGAAAGCCTTTGAACTGCTACGGACTGACGAAAAAAGTGGTGTACGAGAATGAAGAGTTCAACCTTCTTCAGGCGGCTTTGAATATCGAAGAAAGTTTGGAAGATCTGAGATACAATCAGGTGATTATATCAACGGATGCCGATGTGGATGGGATGCACATCCGTCTTCTGATGATCACCTTCTTCCTTCAGTTCTTCCCGGATCTGATTAAGAATGGTCACCTTTATATCCTTCAGACTCCATTGTTCAGGGTAAGAAATAAAAAGGAAACAAGATACTGCTACAGCGAAGCAGAAAGGATCAAAGCGCTGAATGAACTTGGAAAAAATCCTGAAATCACACGATTCAAAGGACTTGGAGAGATCTCTCCTGATGAGTTTAAACATTTCATCGGAAAAGATATCCGTCTGGAGCCTGTCGTGATCGGTAAAGATCAGACGATAGATCAGCTGCTGGAATTCTATATGGGTAAAAATACCCCGGACAGACAGGTATTTATCCTTGAAAATCTTGTCGTAGAAGATGCAGATATTGAGAAGAAGGAAATACTGGACGAAGCCGCAGGTTAAAAAACTAAACTAATACACATAAAACACCAAACACACAATACCAGACATGAGACTTAGCAACCGCAATAAAGCTTCAATTTACAATTTTGTACATACGCTGCTGCTGATGATGGTCATATTTGGGATAGCTGCATTTTTACTTAACGAGTACAGATTTCATGCGGTAGGAAAAGAAAGTTATATCATTCTTATTCTTCCGATCCTGCTGCTGGTGATTTTTCACCTGAACGGCAGACAGATCTTTGAATACGACAGTGACGGAGAAGCGCTGAACTTTAAAAACAGGAACATTATTCCTTTTTTAGACAGACCGCTTCATGACGAATTTCCGAAGTATAAACTGATGAAGTATGAGATTGTCAATGTATTCTTTATCAAAAGATTATATATTACGATTTCAAGTAAAAACAGCGGTTCTACCATCCTCAAATATGAAATATCTTATTTGAGCCAAAAAGAAGTAAACGATTTAAAACTCTCTCTGAATAAAGTAGTGAAAGCTAACGAGGAGAAAAATGATTAAAAACAGATGACGACAGAAGAAAACTCGCACGAAGGTGAGAGCTTGAAAAAAGTCTCAGGACTTTATAAAGACTGGTTTCTGGACTATGCTTCCTATGTGATTCTGGATAGAGCGATTCCTTCCGTCTATGATGGGCTAAAACCCGTTCAGAGAAGGATCATGCACTCTATGCGGGAACTGGAAGACGGCCGTTACAATAAAGTTGCCAATATCGTTGGGAATACCATGAAGTACCACCCTCACGGAGATGCTTCCATTACCGATGCCATGGTACAGATCGGGCAGAAAGAACTCTTGATAGATACCCAAGGAAACTGGGGAAACATCTATACGGGAGACTCTGCGGCAGCGGCAAGATATATCGAAGCCAGGCTGACTCCTTTCGCACTGGAAGTAGTCTTTAATCCGAAAACTACGGAATGGGCGAAATCCTATGACGGAAGAAATAACGAACCTATCGATCTTCCGGTTAAATTTCCTTTGCTTCTTGCACAGGGCGTAGAAGGGATCGGGGTAGGACTTTCCACGAAAATCCTTCCGCATAACTTCAATGAACTGATCAACGCTTCTGTTGCCCATTTGAAAGGAAAGAAATTTGAACTTTTTCCGGATTTTATGACGGCGGGTTATCTGGATGTTTCAGAATATAACGATGGTCACAGAGGCGGAAAAGTAAGAGCGAGAGCAAGAATTACCCACACCGACAAGCATATGCTGGTGATTTCCGAACTTCCTTTCTCAAAAACAACCAGTGACCTGATCGATTCTATCCTGAAGGCCAACGAAAAAGGAAAGATCAAGATCAAAAAGATTGAAGACAATACTTCAGATACGGTAGAGATCCTGATTCATCTCCATAATGATGTATCACCGGATAAAACCATTGATGCACTGTATGCCTTTACAGACTGTCAGGTAACGATTTCTCCGAATGCCTGCGTTATTGTAGGAGACAAACCGATGTTCATGAATGTTTCGGATATTCTGAAAATGAATACGGAGCACACGGTTTCTTTACTTAAAAAGGAACTTGAAATTGAACTTCACGAGCTTCAGGAAAGCTGGCATTTTTCTTCACTGGAAAGAATCTTTATCGAGAACAGGATCTATCATGATATTGAAGAAGTAAAGACCTGGGAAGATGTTATTAAAACTATTGATAAAGGTTTAGAACCTCATACCAAGCATCTCTTAAGAGCGGTAACAGAAGAAGATATTTTAAAACTGACCGAGATCAGGATTAAGAGAATTTCAAGATTCGATTTAGATAAATTTAAAGAAAATATAGCAGCCCTTGAAGGCAAAATAGAGCAGGTAAAATACAATCTTGCTAATCTGATTGCTTACGCGATTGATTATTATTTAAATATTCAGAAGAAATACGGAAAAGACAGACAGAGAAAAACTGAGCTTAGAATCTTTGATACCATTGATGCCACTAAAGTAGCGGTAGCTAATGAAAAGTTCTATGCCAATTTCGAGGAAGGCTTTATCGGAACATCGCTGAAAAAAGATCAGTATCTGTTCGACTGTTCGGATATTGATGATATCATTATATTCAGAAAAGACGGAACCATGAAGGTGGTGAAGGTGGATGCGAAAATATTCGTCGGAAAAGACCTTCTGAGCGTTGCCATATGGAAGAAAAATGACAAAAGAACGGTCTACAACATGATCTACCGTGAAGGCACCGCCGGACCTTACTACATGAAACGTTTCTCCGTGACGGCAGTAACCCGGAACACAGATTATCCGCTGGCTTCCGATAAAAAAGGTTCGGAAGTCCTGTATTTCTCTGCCAATCCTAATGGTGAAGCAGAAACAGTAACGGTGCTGTTAAAACCGAATCCTAGGATCAGGAAAAATAAAATGGAGATCGATTTCTCCGATCTTGCGATTAAAGGAAGAGACTCCAAAGGAAACCTGGTAACCAAGTATTCGGTGAAAAAGGTAGATATGAAAGAGGAAGGCGTTTCTACGCTGGCTCCAAGAAGAATCTGGTTTGATGATACCGTGAGAAGACTTAATGCAGATGCAAGAGGGACTCTTTTAGGCAGTTTCAAAGGAGACGACAGAATTCTGACCATCAATACAAACGGAGAAGTGAAGCTCGTTTCTTTCGATCTTGGAAACCGTTTCGATGATGAATACTTAGTTCTTGAAAAATGGAAGCCGCAACAGCCGGTGACCTGCATCTATTATGATGGTGAAAAAGACATGTATTTCATCAAGAGGTTCCTGCTGGAAAACACAGTGAATTTGCAGACGTTCATGCCTTCGGAGCACCCGAAATCATTCATCGAAAATGTAATCGTAGCGAACGGAGCATCTGCAGAAATTATTTTTGCTAAAGATAAAGGTAAAGACCGCGATGCTGAAATGATACATCTGGATGAATTTATTACTGTAAAAGGAATAAAGGCCATCGGAAACCAGTTTACCAAATTTAAAGTAAAAACCATTAATATTACGATTCCGGAACCCGTAGAAGAGGAACCGGAAGTGTATGAAGAGCCGGAAACCGGAGACGGTATTGTGGATGACGACCGTACTGTAATCGGGGATCTGTTTGAAAGCGGTGAACCAGAAAATTAAGCATTAAACTTATGAATATTCTAATCGTATTTATCATCATTACGGCCATTATCAGTTTTGTTGCCTTCAACAATCCGGGGATTACCGAGAAATATAAATTCAGTGTAGGACCTATTCTGAACAGGAAAGAGTATATACGTCTTATTTCATCAGGGTTTTTGCATGCCGATATCATGCACCTGGTATTTAATATGATGACGCTGTATTTCTTTGGACCAATTGTTATTCAGGCTTTCGGAAACATCGGTTTCGCGATTGTCTATCTGGGATCTATACTGCTGGGGAATTTTCTCTCGCTTTATATTTACCAGAAACAGCCTTGGTATTCTGCAGTAGGAGCGAGTGGAGGGGTTTCAGGGATATTATTTGCTTCCATTGCAATGATTCCTGACATCGGCATCTACATCTTCTTTATTCCGATTCCGATTAAAGGATATATTTTCGGACTGCTGTATTTCGGATATTCCGTGTACATGATGATGAATCCCAGACAGCAAGATAATATTGGCCATGCGGCACACCTTGGAGGTGCATTCTTCGGATTGGTGTATGCTGTGGCGATGGCTCCGGAACAGGCAATGCACAATGCTTTGTATCTTGGAATTATGTCTCTGCCACTCATCTATCTGGGCTACGAAATTTTTGTCAGGAAGAGAATAGGATAAAAGCTATCTTTACTTAAAATATCAAAACCAATGAACACATCAGAATTAAACCGCTTTATCGTTGTATTAATCTATGGTTCATTGGTTTTGCTTTCTTTACTGAAACTGTCCAATCCTTTGCGGGTTAACAGGAAAGCTAATTTCTGGTTCGGGATATTTCTATTTTTATGGTCAAGTTTCTGGCTGGATGAAGTCCTGACGCTTGTTACAGATTCCCAGGTAGAAGTTCATTCCATTATTTCTGTCCAGATTATTCAGTTTCTGACACCGATTATGTTCTATTTCAGTGTATTATTTTACACCAATCCGTCATTTAAATTTAAAATTACAGATCTTAAATACCTGATTCTGCCCGTTATCTTTTGGATTAATATTCTGTTACAGCGTTTCGGGGGATTTAAGGATAATACCGTTTTTAATGTTGTCTTTATCGGGTTAATCCTTTTCCAGGCCTTATTCTATACGGGTCTTTCCTACTTCACCATTCGAAAACATAAGAAAAGAATCCAGCAGTTTTCTGCCAATACGGAAGGAATCAATCTGAACTGGCTGGAGTACATCACAATTATTATTTTCATTATCAATATTGCCTACGTAGTTTATAATCTATCCTACGATTCAACAGCCTTGAATTTCTTCATTAACGGAGCTTTCCTTGTTGTGATTTATTTTGTAGGCTATTATTCTTTAAAACAGAAAGAAATTTATCCATTGGAAGAAAAACAGCGTGAGGAACTGATATCCATTGATGAAGATCCGGAAACGGAAGAAGTGAAGAAAAAGCTGATCTCTGATGAAGAACTCTTAAAGATCAAAAGCCAGCTTGAAGAAATCATGGGTAAGCAAAAACCTTATCTTGACAGTGAACTGAACCTGATCCGTCTTTCCGAACTCTTATCTATTTCTACTCATCATCTGTCTTATGTAATCAATACCGGGTTTAAAAAAAACTTTTTCCAGTATGTCAATGAATACAGGATTGAGTACGCTAAAAAACTTCTTAAAGATACCCAGAGCAAACTTTCGATTTTGGGTATCGCTTACGAATCTGGCTTCAATTCTAAAACTTCTTTCAACACCACGTTTAAAAAACTGACCGATCAGACTCCTTCCGAGTATAAAAATGGTTCAGGTTTATAAATTTTAACGTTCTTATTTAAATAACTATCTGTTTTTCATTTAGTTGTGTGTATTTATTTTTAAAATTAAAAATAGGTTCGCTCAGATAATCCTGAACATTGGAGGACTCATTTCAGAATAGATTTGTACCATAAAATTGTTTTATGAGCACCAAAGAATCATATGCTGTAGTGACGGGAGCAAGTCAGGGACTGGGAAAAGCATTTGCCGAAAACCTGGCCAGTAAAAATATCAATGTCGTTCTGGTCAGTCTTCCGGGGCAACATTTAAAAGAACTGGCTCAACGGCTGGAGGAAAGCTACCCAATCAAAGCCCATTATTATGAAGTAGACCTTTCCGTGAATGAAAATGTTATGAAACTTACAGAATGGCTGAATAGGTCTTTTGAAATTCATATTCTGATCAATAATGCCGGACTTGGCGGGACGAAGAAATTTGTAGACGCATCGCCATCTTATATCAACACTATTTTACAGGTAAATGTAGCTGCAACTTCACTGATTACACACCAGCTGCTGCCTAATCTGTTGAGACAGCCGAAAGCCTATATTTTAAATGTATCCAGCATGGCTGCTTTTTCTCCGATAGGTTTTAAAACAGTCTATCCTGCATCCAAAACCTTTATCCATTCATTCTCAAGAGGACTGCATGAGGAGCTGAAAGATACCAACGTTTTTGTAAGCGTTGTGAATCCCGGTGCGATGAAAACAAACATCGACGTGTGTAAAAGAATAGAAAAGCAGGGTATTTTAGGGAAACTTACCTTACTTGATCCCAATAAAGTGGCAGCTTACTGCATCAGACAACTTTTCAAAAAAGATTCCGTTATTATGGTGAATCCCATCAGCTGGCTGGTCATGAAGATCCTGCCGATATGGATCAAGCTGCCTCTGATGACCAGTGCCATAAAAAAAGAAATTGAAGCATGAAAAAAGTTTTCGTGACCGGAGCCACAGGGCTTCTGGGTGCCAATACCGTTATTAAATTACTACAATATGATTATACTGTTACTGCTCTGGTGCGCAAAAAAAGCAGCTGGATGGGCGAAGAAAATGAAAATCTCAGACTCATAGAAGGAGACCTGTTCTCGGATATTTCAGACTATCTGCAGAATGTGGATGCTGTGATCCATATTGCCGCAGAAACCAGTCAGGATCTGCTGCATTATGACGATTATAAAAAGACGAATTACGATGCAGCTGTTCATCTGTTTGCGCAGGCAGCAGCGGCTGGAGCAGAGAAATTTCTTTTCGTGAGTACAGCCAATACGTTGGGATATGGGAATTCTGCTGTGTGGGGAAGTGAAAAAGCGCCTCAGATCTATCCGTTTACCCATTCTTATTATGCTCAAAGTAAACTGGAAGCAGAGAATTACCTTCTTCAGCAGAACAGAGGAACAAAGGTGGTTATTGTGAATCCTACCTTTATGATCGGGGCCTATGACCGTAAGCCAAGTTCTGGGAAAATCATTTTTTGGACCTGGAAAAAGAAATTGGTTTTCTATCCGAAAGGCGGAAAAAACTTTGTTCATGCCGAAGATGCAGCCGAAGGCATTATCAAAGCTGTTGAAAAAGGAAAAAACGGTGAAAAATACCTGCTGGCCAATGAAAACCTGACTTATAAAGAGTTTTTCGGAAAAATAAACGCGATCACCGGACAGGCTCCCCTCATGATTCCAATTCCTGATGCCGGGTTGGCGATGCTGGGAATGATCGGGGACTTTCTGAGAAAACTGAAGATAAAAACCAGCCTGAGTTCTCCCAATATGAAAGCTTTGAGAATCAATAATTTCTATTCAAACCGGAAATCTTCGGAAGAACTGGGAGTCCGGTATCAGTCCGTTGATAAGGCTGTTGAAGATGCAATCCGTTTTTTTGAAAGGAAGAATAATGAAGTTAAGGTAGGGCGGCAGATATAAGTTTTTTGTCTGTTCACGTTTGAATTCAAGTCCATTTTTACACATCAAATAATTTCACAGATTTCATTTGTGAAAACATCAATGGTTAATTTTATTCCACAGAAAAACAAATAAGAGCATATTCCTTAGATTTTTTCGAATTTAATCTGATCCGCAAGATATTTGGGAAGCTTTTGCACAGCAGTCATCAGTTTTATATTATTGATCTTTTTTTCTCTTTCATTTTTAATATAATGATTGCAGTTCACATAGAAAAAATAAGATATAATTCTGTTATAGTCATCCAGCGTTTCATCTCCTATCATGGAAAGGAGTTGGGATAGGAACAGTTCGCGGTCTTTAGATTCCGCTACAGCTCTTCCTGATCTTGAAATACTGGCATAATAATGATTGTCGGCAGGATTTTCTATTCTGAAAGAAGTTCCAAAAATAAGATCAGGAACATTGATGTTAAGTGTTTCAAGCTCTTTGATGTAAGTCTGCCGTCTTTCTCTGGCATAGCTGGCATCTGATGCTCTTTCAAACCTGTCGTTCATAATATCCAGATGAGATTTCAGGAAAACCGGCCAGTTGGCAGTTTCTGCAGATAGCAAAGCCAGATATACTCCCTGTACCCTTGGAGACTGATCCTGGCTGCATAATCCTACAACCTGCACAGACCTAAAATCATCAAGCAGTTTTTCTTTCTCAGCTTTAGAAAGCTTTCTCCAGTTTTTGGGAATCTCATTGGGAAGTCCTCCTTGTTTGGCATCTTTTTTTAATTTGGAAGAAGAAGTATCGATAAGACAGTCGGAATAGATGATCTGTCTTGAATATTTGGGAGCCAGGGGAATACTTTTAAAATTATCCAAAAAGTAAAAGGCTTCAATAGATTCTCCGGAATATGATTTTTTTTCGCTGTAAGAATACACCCATTTATTTTTTACAGGCTTGGTATACAGTTCTTTTTTATATGGAGTTTCTATTTCAATCTCGTCATCATCATTAACAGACAATTCTCTTATTTCTGTTACCTCCTTATCTCTGTAATTTATTGTTTTGGATTTGATCAGTAAAAGGTCCTTTTTAACCACTGCTTCCGGATATTTCTTAATAAAATCATCAAATGAAATATTCAGATCCATATCTTTTTTAGCCTGGGTAATAGGGCCGGACTTTAGCTTGACAGAATAACCTATGGTTTGTAGTTTGGAATAAAAAACCTGGTTCAGATCACAGGTTTTATATTTTAAATTGAGTGAATCAACAATTTTTGCAAGTTTACTCATTGTCTCTTCACCATAGATAAATCCGTTTTTGTATGTGGCAAATTCCTGAGCTGTGAGAGAACAGCTTAATGCAGTGAAGGCAGCGGCTAGAACTAGTTTTCTGATCATTGTGTTAATAAATTCTTAAATTGAATCTATAACGTAAATGATTACATAATTATTTTAAGGATAGAATATAAATTTTAATTCACCTTCCCAGCCTCTCCAAAGCCTCTTCCAGCGTTCCCGTAAAGTTGATATGTCTCGTTTTATTGCTTTCAAAAATGAAATCCCTGATGCTTTTTCCCGGATACTTTTCAAAATTTCCTACGATGGCCAGATTTACCCGATAATTGGAGAATTTCTGTAGGATATCTCCGGCTATTTTTGTTTTCAGATCAAAGAATTCGTTCGTAATATTTTCCTCATACATAATCACTTTATTAAAACCCTGATAATAAATGTTCCCAAGAAGATCCAGCCCATCCTGAGCGGATTTGATGATGACTTCGTCAGAAACAACTTCTGCAATTTTTATGGTATTAATATCGTGAGATTTGATCTGCATTTGGTTCTATTGTAAGGTTCTTTTCATATCTTTTAAAAAATCAGCCAACGGAAATGCATCACCCTGATTGGTCAGTGCTATGATGCAGCTGTTATGACTCAGATCTCTCCAGAATATCGCCCGGAAACCGCTCAGACCACCGGTGTGACTCACGGTTTTTCCTCCATCAGATTCTTCAATAAACCATCCGAAACCGTAGTTGGAAAGTTTTCCGTCAGACAGTTTGGTAGGTGTGTACATGAGATCCGTATTGCTTTTATTAATCAGTTTAAAGCTTCTTAAGGCCTGGTCAAACCGGTATAAATCTTCGGGAGTGGAGTAGATGCCTCCATCTCCGGTCGTTAGAATTGAATAATCATCCGGCTGTTTTTCTTTATTATACCCTGTAGCTCTGTTTTTATCGGCAGTTGAGGAATCATATACCCAGGTGTTTTTCATTCCCAGCGGAACAAAAATATGTTCACTGAGAAAGGTTCCATAAGACTGTTTTGAAACTTTTTCAATGATCAATGACAGGATAATAAAGCCACTGTTACTGTATTCAAACCTGCTCCCTGAGGGGAATTCCAGCTTGTTGAGGCCATACAGCCAGCCCAGCACATCCTGATTGGTCAGTCCTTTTTTGCTGAAAATAATCGATTCGTAATCTTTTATTCCTGAGGTATGATTTAAAAGCTGCCTGATGCTTACATTTTCGGCATAGGCAGGCAGCTCAATATATTTTGATGCTTTATCTTTATAATTCAATAATCCTTTCTGTTGCAGAAGCATAACCGAAGTTGCGGTAAAAGGCTTGCTTAATGAGGCAATATAGATCGGAGTGGTTTTCTCCAGTTTTATATTTTTCTCCCTATTGCTGAGTCCTAAAGCCGTGTCACAGACTAGTTTTCCATTGTTTACAGCTAAAACAGAACCGTTGAATTCTCCCTTGTCGTAATAACTTTTGACCACATTACGCGAGTTTTTTTCACAGGATGAAAGCTGCAGAATAACGATAAAACCAAGCAGTAGACTGAATAAGGATATCCGCATAGAGGTATGGATTAAGAAGATAAAAGTACTTATTTCTTTCCAACAATAAAGCGGTCGTTTTCAGATAAATCTTTGATGAGTTTTGCTTCAGAAAAATGTCCGGTATATAGGTCAAGGGTTTCAGGACCGAGCTTCTGATTGATTTCCAAAAATAAAAGGCCGTTGGCTTTCAAGTATTGATGAGCATCTTCTGCAATTTTCCGGTAGAAGATCAAAGCATCCTGAACAGGAGAAAATAGGGCCATTTTGGGCTCAAATTCCTTGACAGAATCTGCGATCTCAACTTCCTCTTCAATTCCTATGTACGGAGGATTGGAAATAATAATATCATAACTTTCGGCTAATCCGAAGCTGAGATAATCCCCATGAATAAAATTGATTTCCAACTTATGATGTTCTGCATTTCGCTTAGCTGTTTCCAAAGCTTTTTCTGAAAAATCAATGGAGGAAATTTCCGCTTCGGGAAAATGTTTTTTTAAAACCAACGGAATCACACCGCTTCCGGTTCCGATATCCAAAATCTTTAAACCCTGAACAGGAAGTTCCGAATCATGAATGTTTTGAATCGCAATTTCAAGGAGTTCCTCTGTTTCAGGACGTGGAATCAGGACGTGTTCGTCCACGAAAAATACCATTCCGTAAAACTCGGTTTCACCCAGAATCTGCTGATAAGGCCTGCCAGTTTTTAAATCAGAAACAATCTGAATAAGCTGCTTTTCATCATCAATAAGAAGTTCCTGTTCCGAAAGCCTTCTCTGATGAAATGAATCGAAACCTACTATTTTCTGTATAAAAAGAGCCGATAAAAAAGCACTTTCCGAATCAGTATACAGCTCGGAAAGTTCAGTTTTAAAATATTTTTTGAATGCTGATATCGTCATTTATCTTGTGAAAACCAGTTTTGTGTCCGTAGATTTTTCTTCATTGATCAGGTAGCCTTCATAGTTGAATGCTTTTACGTCATTCAGCGTCCTGGCATTGGTTTCTGCACAGAATCTTACCACAAGGCCTCTCGCATGTTTGGTATAAACGACAATCGTTTTCAGTTTTCCTTCTCTCAGTTCGTAAAATTCAAAGTCGATCACCTTGTGATTCAGTTTTTTTCTGTCAATCACCTTTCCGTACTCGTTACTGGCCAGGTGAAGAAGGAATTCGCCTTTTTTCATTTCAGAATTCAACTGTTCGGTGATCTTTTCTCTCCAGAATTCATACAGGTTTTTGTATTGATCAAACTCGAAATGACGACCCATTTCCAGTCGGTAAAGCATCACTTTATCAGAAGGTTTCAGCAGACCATACAGCCCGGAAAGCATTCTGTAATTTTTCTGTAAGTAGTCTACCGCATTTTTATCCAGGGTTTTCGCATCCAGCCCTCTGTACACTTCACCGGCAAAAGCGAACATGGCAGGAGCGGATTCCTTTGCTGTAGGTTTGTCTTTCCATCTTTGGTTTCGTTCCCAGTTTTCATCAGCCAGTTTAGGCGAGATTTCCATGAGTTCGGAAAGATATTTCGGCGATTTATGTTTTAAATAAGACTGTATCAATGCAGCGTCTTCGATGAATTTCGGAGTTGTAGATCTCAGTAAGTCGGTTGAATTCTCAACGTTCATCAGTTTCGCTGGAGAAGTTATAATTTTCATAATGTTTAGAATGCAGATAAATGTTTAATGTCAATAAAATTCATAATCATCATAGACACAAAGTCGTACATAAAATGACAGATGATCAGAATCTTAATATTCGAATATTTTTTATAAAACAAAGCAAAAACGGTTCCGATAAAGAAAGGAACTACTACCTGTCCAACCGTTCCGTAGGTGCTGTGCAGAATCCCAAATAACATGGCAGAACCAATAATGCCAACGTACGGGCTACTGTATATTTTTTCAAGTCTCGGCTGAATATATCCCCGCATCAGAAGTTCTTCCACGACGCCTGCAGTGAGGCAGATAAAGATAATCAGCAGATAGTTGTTTTTAAAAACAGAAGAGAACTGAACCAGTTTGTTGCTCATCCCTTCCCGGGTCAAAAGCTGAACGATAACATTCAGAAGAGAACCGCCGAAAGCACAGATCAGATAAAGCGCAATGACTGCTTTGATGTAAAATAGGGTGGAGTATTTCTTATCTTTCCATAACAGAAAAGTGTTTTTTTCAACGGAAAGACTGTAAAGGAAAATCAATCCAAGAACCGCCCAGAGTGCGAATCTTGTATAAAAGAAATTAGCCGCATTAAATACCTTGACTCCCGTAATAAAATAGATAAGCGGAAAAACATAAAGCATCAGTGCAGCGAGGAACACAAAGGTCAAAAGAATTCCCAGTGCATATTTTCCGTTTAAACTCATAATTTCAGATGATCAGCGTTCAGCCTCCTTTAATACTTTACTAAATAATACCTTTTCCTTGGCGGATGATCTCCGGTTCTCCGGAAGTAAGATCCACAATAGTAGAGGCTACGTTATCTCCATACCCGGAATCGATGACAATATCTACCAGATGATCATATTTTTCGGCGATCAGTTCCGGATCTGTAGAATATTCAATGATTTCGTCATCATCTTTTATAGAGGTTGAAGCAATCGGATGTCCCAGTTTTTCCACTATAAGTTGGGGAATCGGGTGGTCAGGAACACGGATACCGATTGTTTTATGGTTTTTATATGCTAAAGGAAGACTTTTATTGGCATCAAGGATAAAGGTGAACGGTCCCGGAAGATGGCTTTTCAGAAACCTGAAAACAGAAGTATCGATAGGTCTTGTAAAATCTGAAAGATGGCTTAAATCATTACAGATAATTGAGAATTTAGACTTTTCCAGCTTGACTTTCTTGATCTGGGCCAGTTTTTCCATAGCCTTTATGTCAAAAATATTACATCCTAAGGCATAAATCGTATCTGAAGGATAGATAATTAATCCGCCATTTTTTAAGGTTTTAATCACCTCATTCACAAGATTTTCCTGAGGGTTATCAGGGTAAATTTTAAGTATTTTTGCCATAAAACAAAGATACAAATAATAAAATAGTTTTCATAAAAGTCCTTTATTTAAAAGAAAAATTAGGATTTTTAAAAAATAGACGTATCTTTGCAATCCAATATCGCGGGATGGAGCAGTAGGTAGCTCGTCGGGCTCATAACCCGAAGGTCATCGGTTCGAGTCCGGTTCCCGCTACTAAG
>NZ_FQUD01000008.1 GCF_900128945.1 Chryseobacterium sp. OV279
CTACACCTAAATTGGTATCTGCCCAAGCGCGTATCTGGGAAGTCGCTACACGTGTTGTACCATTGTAACCCTCAAATATAATATTTCCTAACATCATGCCGGATGTAACTGCTTCAGGTGTTGTAGCGCTAAGATTGCTTAGACGGGTTAATACCATACTTGGTTGAAGCGCCCATCTGTGTATCCCAAAATTTTGGTTTACAGCAAGTTTTTGACCTACGAGTGTAGTAGGAAGTATAGGAGAAGAAGAAGTCAAAGCGTTTGGAAAACCAATCAGTACACGACCTTCCTGGTAGATGTTATCTGTATTATTAGTCGCTTGATTAGCAGTTCCCAAAACATTCCAAGGTTCTATAGAGGTAGAAGGAACAGTACCTGCTACAAATTTTTGCCATACATTGGCAACACTGTCAAAATAATAGTAGCCAGGTGACGTTACATTTATTCTTTGCCCAGTTGCGTTTCCGCCAACAATATCTGTAACATAAATCAAAGCACCATTTTGGTTTGTTCCATATGTTGCTGTAAGTGACGATAGTTCTAATCGGGTAAGTCTAGGCGCTTGCAAACCGACAGTTTGCGCGTTGTCGGTTATGGCTCCGGATGTATTTCTCTTTGCATTTACATCTAATGTAGTTCTAGGAGTTTCAGTATTTACACCAACTTGGGCAGATACTAATCCTGATCCTAAAAGAGAAAGTACAATAATTTTTCTTTTCATAAATATTGCTTTGTTTTTCGGCAATATTATGGCAAAATGTGGAAGTGTAAAATGTTTTATATGTGAAAACCTTTGTTTTTATGAGATGATTAAAAATATTAATGAGCTGATTTTCAGAATCATTTATTTGTAAATCTCGATTTTCTCAATTTCATTTCTTCTTTGCCCAATATATGCAGAAGGTGGCAAATTTGTTATCTTTTTGAATACTAAAGCAAACGTATTTCGTGAATTGAATCCCGAAATATCTGCCAAGTAGCTGATTTTATAATTGAGTAAATTAGAGTCTCTATCAATTTATTTTATAATATAATCTATCCTCAGTTCATAGATGTAGATATTGAAATTTTTAAGTTTTTAAATAAATTTGCTCTACAGACAAGTGCAATATAGAGCAAATTTTCTCACGATACATATCAATACCTGCTAGTTTATATTTAGTACAATTTTGTAGTCATACCAATTATTGATTTGCAGCAACTGAAGACAGATAAGTTATATGTGTAAACATATTTGTCTTAGATGATATAATTTTTATATTACCATTAGAAGTATTAACTGTAGTATTAAAGTCTGTATAGCATCGTGCTCCCAAAGAATAACCATTCCCTAAATAACGATAAGTGTTAGTATCAACACTAGTCATTTCGGTGGGCTCATTATCAACAGATTTCGTATTTATATATTTTGGTTCCCAAACATTACTATACAGTCCAGTAGCAAAATCAAGACGATTAACTACAATAATTTTCGTGTTCACTGGAGAGAGAAAACCAGCACAAGAACTATAATGCACAAGATCTACTGCACAAGAAGACTGAGGCTGTGTTGGGTCGTAACACTTTCCTTCGTAAATGGTCAATTGCTTATTAGCAGCAGTAGTTGATTGATTTATAAAACCATTTGGTGGCGGAACTGATGCTTCTTGCAATTTTAAAACCCCCTGTGAATCAGCAATTACAATTTTGTTCGATGTGTTTGCCAAACTTGAAATCCTTGTTTGCCCCACTACATGTAGCTTTTCGGACGGTGAAGTTACGCCAATACCCAAATTACCAGTAGATGTAATTCTCATCTTTTCTGACGGCTCGTTTCCAGTTCCAGTATTGAATTGTAAATCTGCAGGTAAACTTGTTGCACTCACTGTTCCATTTACAATTCCCTTAATACTCGCTGATTCTATATAATTAGGATTAGCTCCAGTAGCAACATTTCCTCCGAAAACTAATGTTCCTAGACCATCTCCGGTTACTACAGGAAGTGCAGCCCCTACAGTACCTCTGGTTTTCATTAGAGCAACTTGTCCTGAGCTACTAGCAACGTTGCCAGTAAACGCCTGAATTTGAATATCATCTGAAGCATTACCATCTCCTACAATTGATAGAGCTCTTGGAATGCCTCTAGATTGAAAATACGTGGGATTAGCCTGACTTATACCAATGAATCCTGATTGATAAATATTTTGGTTGTTTACAGTTGCATCATTAGTTGAATTGCCGACCTTCCAAGGCTCTGTAGTGGTTGCTGGAATATTACCTGCTACAAATTTTTGCCATACATTGGCAACACTGTCAAAATAATAGTAGCCAGGAGTGGTTACATTTATTCTTTGCCCGGTTGTATTTCCACCAGCAATATCTGTAACATAAATCAAAGCGCCATTTTGGTTTGTTCCATATGTTGCTGTAAGTGACGAAAGTTCTAATCGGGTAAGTCTAGGTGCCTGCAAACCGACAGTTTGTGCATTATCAGTAATTACTCCAGAAGTATTTCTCTTTGCATTTACATCCATTGTAGTTCTAGGTGTGTCTGTGTTTACACCTACTTGGGCAGATACTAATCCTGATCCTAAAAGAGAAAGTAAAATAATTTTTTTTTCATAATCGTTAATATAAAATTTAATGAAAAGAACATTTTGTAAAAAAAATCAATTGTAAAACCTACTAAAGTTTTCTAAATATTTCAAAACCAATAAATACTGTAAAAATATGTATCTATACACTCTATACCATCAGTTTCTTCAAATGCAACAAATATTTCGTCTACTATTTGTCTTACTTGTGAACTCATTATCTTCGCTAGCTAGTAATGCGTCCAGTATTAAATAATAAATCTATAGGCAAACCGCTTGCATTGGCTGTCACATTTGCGATAATTTAATTTTTTTTCTCTGATTAATTTACTTAATCTGTCAAATTAGGCCACCAAAAAGATCCATCACAAATCAACTCGATAAACTGAAATCTCCAGTTATTACCTGATATAGTTAATGTTCCTGATCCTGTAGGTTTAGTAGTTCCTGGAGGCAATGTACCAGTACCTGCCATATTAGCTGTAGTAACTCCATTTATAGTTAAACTTGGTGGATCACCTCCATAAAGATAAAAACGAATAACCACTCCTCCATAAGCTGAACTTGCGGTAGGGAGTGTGACTGTATGCGCCTTATCAATAAAATAAAAATCTTTTATTTGTTCTGGTGCGAAATTAGTCCAGTTAGAAGTTCCATTTAGTGATAAATTAGCAAAAGTAGTAATACGGGTTTTTAGGTTTCCATTACTATCTACCACGACATTTCTATCTGCTACAGAAGTAGATAGAGGGGTATCAGTGATTCGTGCTTGACCTACTACATGAAGTTTTGTTGTTGGGTTATTAGTTCCAATCCCGACATTACCTGCAGACGTAATTCTCATCTTTTCAGATGGATTATTCGCACTCCCTGTATTGAATTGTAAATCTACAGGTAAATTCGTACCATTTACTGTTCCATTGACAAC
>NZ_FQUD01000010.1 GCF_900128945.1 Chryseobacterium sp. OV279
TTACGGTCACCGACTTCAGGTACCCCAGACTTCCATGGCTTGACGGGCGGTGTGTACAAGGCCCGGGAACGTATTCACCGCGCCATGGCTGATGCGCGATTACTAGCGATTCCAGCTTCATAGAGTCGAGTTGCAGACTCCAATCCGAACTGAGACCAGCTTTCGAGATTCGCATCCAGTCGCCTGGTAGCTGCCCTCTGTACTGGCCATTGTATTACGTGTGTGGCCCAAGGCGTAAGGGCCGTGATGATTTGACGTCATCCCCACCTTCCTCTCTACTTGCGTAGGCAGTCTCACTAGAGTCCCCAACTTAATGATGGCAACTAGTGACAGGGGTTGCGCTCGTTGCAGGACTTAACCTAACACCTCACGGCACGAGCTGACGACAACCATGCAGCACCTTGAAAAATGTCCGAAGAAAAGTCTATTTCTAAACCTGTCATTTCCCATTTAAGCCTTGGTAAGGTTCCTCGCGTATCATCGAATTAAACCACATAATCCACCGCTTGTGCGGGCCCCCGTCAATTCCTTTGAGTTTCAGACTTGCGTCCGTACTCCCCAGGTGGCTAACTTATCACTTTCGCTTAGTCTCTGAAGCTTAAAGCCCCAAAAACGAGTTAGCATCGTTTACGGCGTGGACTACCAGGGTATCTAATCCTGTTCGCTCCCCACGCTTTCGTCCATCAGCGTCAGTTGTTGCTTAGTAACCTGCCTTCGCAATTGGTGTTCTAAGTAATATCTATGCATTTCACCGCTACACTACTTATTCCAGCTACTTCAACAACACTCAAGACCTGCAGTATCAATGGCAGTTTCACAGTTGAGCTGTGAGATTTCACCACTGACTTACAGATCCGCCTACGGACCCTTTAAACCCAATAAATCCGGATAACGCTTGCACCCTCCGT
Source organism: Chryseobacterium sp. OV279 (assembly GCF_900128945.1). Classification (GTDB taxonomy): domain Bacteria; phylum Bacteroidota; class Bacteroidia; order Flavobacteriales; family Weeksellaceae; genus Chryseobacterium. The sequence goes on from NZ_FQUD01000010.1 coordinate 909, forward strand.
ATTACCGCGGCTGCTGGCACGGAGTTAGCCGGTGCTTATTCGTATAGTACCTTCAGCTTTCCACACGTGGAAAGGTTTATCCCTATACAAAAGAAGTTTACAACCCATAGGGCCGTCGTCCTTCACGCGGGATGGCTGGATCAGGCTCTCACCCATTGTCCAATATTCCTCACTGCTGCCTCCCGTAGGAGTCTGGTCCGTGTCTCAGTACCAGTGTGGGGGATCACCCTCTCAGGCCCCCTAAAGATCGTAGACTTGGTGAGCCGTTACCTCACCAACTATCTAATCTTGCGCGTGCCCATCTTTATCCACCGGAGTTTTCAATTTTAAGTGATGCCACTCAAAATATTATGGGGTATTAATCTTCCTTTCGAAAGGCTATCCCCCTGATAAAGGCAGGTTGCACACGTGTTCCGCACCCGTGCGCCGCTCTCAGTCTCCCGAAGGAAACCTACCGCTCGGCTTGCATGTGTTAGGCCTCCCGCTAGCGTTCATCCTGAGCCAGGATCAAACTCTCCATTGTATGTTTTTCCTGACCCGCTCAAAGTTTTTTATTACGCTTTAGTTTTTTCTTACTTGGTTGTATATTGTATGTCAATGATCTTTTTTCTTTCCGCAAT
>NZ_FQUD01000011.1 GCF_900128945.1 Chryseobacterium sp. OV279
AGTTATCCACAATGAGTGTGAATAAATTGTGGTAGCGGAAAGAACTGTTCAAAAGCTGAAGAACACGGGAAGTTGGGCGATAAACACAGGAAGGAGTGATTCGGATTTGGGAGTAGCAGCTGAAGTTTTAATGAGGTACTTTTAAAGATAGGGTGGAAAAGTTGTTTGGTAAAACAAAGTTTAGAGAATGAGAACAGGACTATCCCAGAGATCCGGAAGATTGAGAGAAGCCGCATGCTTTATTAATTAGACTATAATAAAGCTTTAGAATGTTTTGTAAGCAATTTAAAATTATTGGAAAATATAAAATACCTGATTCGGATTATATAAAGTATGTAACATTACTGATCCGAAAGATTATTTTTAATTACAATGAAATGCCTCACGCAGATCTTTCAGATTGAGCAGATATTTTTTAATTATGAAAAAAGAACAAACGGAAAGTCCTGAAGTATAGATTTTGGCTAAAGCCTTTTTCGATGGACATATATCATAAGCGGGCTAAAGCCCGCTCCTATTGAATAGAAGGCTTTGAATAATAATTGTAGATAGATAGAGATAAATACAGAAGAACCCAGGTGAGATTACTCTCATCAGGATCATGCACATCGTACAGAGTTTATGGCTGATTGATTAGACCATAATAAAGCGTGTAATGTTAACCCGGAGTTTAAGATTATTGCAAATATGATATTCTAATTCGTATTGTATAAAGGTATAAGTATAAAATTCCTGAGATAATTCTTAACAGTAATAACTTGTCTCGTGTAGATCTTTTAGATTAAGCGGATTCTTTTTATAGTTACCTGAAAACAGGTAAGGAAAAACCTCGAACATGAGTTTTGGCTAAAGCCTTTTGCATTGGGTATACATTGTAAGCGGGCTAAAGCCCGCTCCTATTGAATATAATAGGAAAAATATAGGAGATCAGTTTATAGGTTTGAGACAAGGATTCAACCAGGATGGATGGTATTGGAATCGTGTTTAGCTATAAGGTATAGATTATAAATGATCACATGGATCACAACGACGTGCTTATTGCCAAGGTAGTTGGTATAGGTTTGGTTTAGGTATTGGTTGGGTATATGTATAAAACAAAAAAGTCTCACACATTTCTGTATGAGACTTTTTAATAAAAACTGGCGGCGGCCTACTCTCCCGCTTTCGCAGTACCATCGGCGC
>NZ_FQUD01000005.1 GCF_900128945.1 Chryseobacterium sp. OV279
CCTATTATATTCAATAGGAGCGGGCTTTAGCCCGCTTACAATGTATACAACGCAAAAGGCTTTAGCCAAAACTTAGACTTCAGGGTTTTCCATCTATTCTCTTTCCACAATTAAAAGGTATCTGCTCAATCTGGAATATCCGCGTGAGATATTCATTACCGTTAATAAGCTTAATTCTTATTTACTCTTATACTTTAAGATGCATAACAAAAAAAGATGGCCCTTCGACCATCTTTCCTTACTGTATCTATAAATAATATTATTTTTTAATAACAGTCGTTGTATAGATCAGACCTTCTTTATCGAAAAGTCTTACTACATAAGATCCTGCTGAGTATTCTGTGAAATTGATGGTTCCTGAATATTTCTTTTTACCGGTCATATTTCTTCCGGACATATCATATAGTTCGTAATGAGTAACCTGTTTGTCGGTAATCACAGAAAGAATATCTTTTACCGGATTAGGGACGATTTTAATATCACTAACATTCTGATATTCCTTTGTGCCCAAGCTTGAAGTAAGTGTTAGTACTCTGGAATTTTTACTTTCATTTAAGCAGATATTTAAAGCAACAAGTTCACTGATACTTTTTCCAACAAAGCTTGATACATTGGCTGTACTGATATAAGAGATTCCTTTTACAGTAAAAGTCCCTGCTGGAAGAGAAGTAAAGTTTGCTGTAGGACTTACTGCCTGAATTTTACCAGTTGAATTATTAATGGCAACAAATGTGTAGCTGTAACCTGCAGGTGTTGTAGCAGTTTCATACAAACTTCCAGGACCGGCTGATGTAAGGGTATAACTGGTTGCATTCGCTGGATTGGAAAAATTTGAAATCACAAAGTAATAATCAACTCCTTCATTTAATACTACAGCTTTTGCAGATGTTACAGAGGTATAATTTGAGCCGTTATAATAAGCATTTGAAGTTAAAAAGTTAGCCAGTGTAGCAGGATTTCCTGAATGTACGGACGTAATCAGGAATCCGGATGATTTGGAGAAAACATATGAACCGGTTTCCGTAACTCTGAATTTGAATGTATTGGTTACAGAATTACTGCTTGCAGAAACAGGAGCTGTCATTCCAGAATTGCTGTAAACAATAACGTTGTTCGTACTGGTGCCTACATTATAGACAAAAGTTTTAGAAGTATATGCTGCATCTGCCGCTGGTGGAGCGGTCATATTAAGATTAGATGCAGGGCTGCCAGAAATAGTTGTGGTTGCGGTCTGTGGAGTTATATAAGTGGAATAAGCTGCACAGTCCGATGTAATGGTGAAATTATTATCAGAAACATCAAAGAATTCAGCATTAGGATTGATTACGCCTACTACTTTCACTCTTGCTTTATCAGTAGATGGAATATAAGGAATAGTAGCACTATAGCTGCCATTATTCAGAACATTGGATCCTAATGTATAAGGAAACGATACTCCTCCGTCAATAGATAGCAAAATATCAACATTACTTTTAATTGTATTGGTATTATTAACATCCCATGTTACGGTCATATTTGCATTGGAAGCTACGGAAATACCTGTAGCATTCGGATATGAAACAGTTAATGGTCCATTGTTACTAACAGTTACTATGATTTCATCAGAATCCAGTCCTCCGTTTGTGGCATTATTATCTCTCACGGTAAAACGGAATTTCATATTCCTTGCCACCAGAGGTAGCGCTTCAGCGTCATTCGTAGGTGGATTGTTTTGATTATTCAAGACAAACTGCATCTTTGGAAAATATCTTTCTGTAGTTGAAACCGTTTGTTCAGAACGGAACAGTGGTGCAGTCGTACTGTTGACGGCGGTATAACCACCTGTTCCGGTAATCGTGGAACCGAATGCTCCCTTATCATTAGCTGTAGCCACATCCGCCTGTTCCCAGGTATAAGACAGACTGCTGTCATTAGGGTCAGAGGCGACACCTTTTAATTTGAACGGTGTATTTTTCGGGATGGTAATATCTACTCCGGCATTGGCAGAAGGAGCCTGGTTGATACTGGCTACAATAGTATAACAGTTGGCAGGAGTTTGCAGATAAGCTAGAATTTGATCTAAACTTTTTGCATTAAAATAACTTAGATTATTATTTCCTGTATTGGTTTGATTATTGGGGGTTGAGCAGTTGGTGGAATATCCCATAAGCGTTGATCCGCCACCCGGTTCAATAGCTGCAGCTGCATTCCATCCGCTTGTACAGAATGTTGGGCTTCCGCTGCTTCCTCCCACTGCATTATAGGTGTGTCCTGCAGAGAATTGGTGACCCATTTCATGCGCAATTAATCCGGCAACAATCCCCTTAGGCATTGTAAGGGCCCATTGGCTCCATGCTCTTGACTTTGAAGTATTGTTACATGGTTGCGGACCAGCCTGGCCCTGAGCTCCGCCACTGCTTAGAATATTGAATGTATGTCCTATATCATATTTATTATAAACTAAAGTCGTATTGGTATTCAATGTATTAAAACCGGTTTGAGAATTGGCTGCACTGGCAAAAGAAGGATCCACAGTGAATGGATCTGTTGCAGGATCAGTAAATATCAGGGTTTTGTTAGTGGTATCAGCGATAAGGCCGAACGTTACGGAAACCTCAGATTCATAAATTTTATTAATCAGGTTGACCATATTGACAGCTTCTGCCAAAGCATCATCCGTATTTCCTGCGAAGGCCTGGGTAAATTCACCGGTCGTAGCAACCGCCAGTCTGAATTTTCTGATCTGGTTTCCAAATGGAAAATTGACCGCTGATTTTGAGTTTAAAGACTGTTTAACTACTGCTAATTCCTTAATCACATCATTTTCTTCCACACCACAGGTAAATCTTTCATCAAATGTAGAGAAAGCGTTGTATATCCTGTACTCGCCGGGAGATGTTTTGTAAGGCTCTACAATAAAATAACCCTCATCATTTTTAATAATCGCATTAAAGTGATCTTTAAAGACAGATAGTTTTAAAGAAGAACTGCGATCTTCACTCACACCGTCAAAAGTAAGGATTGAATTAAGCCTCTGTTCTGTAAGACTGTTCTCACTTAGATTAAATCTTATACTTTTCCCATTTTCTGCAGGAATATTGATCCAGACCTTTGAGATTTTTTCTTTTTTTAATCGGCTTGACTGAAACTGAGTTTCAAATCTTTGAAAGTCAAAAGGGAAAACGCTGCCTGGTAAGGACGTTTCTTTTGAAATGTTCTGTCCCCAAAAAATGTTAAAAACAATTAATAGGAAAAAAGTTAATTTAGTTTTCATAATAAAGTGATTCTTTTTATAAAGTTAATAAATAAAAAGCAACGGCAATATGAATTGTTTATCATATTGCCGTTTTATAAGGTTTATTAAAAAAATAAACTCAATTTTTATATATTGTGAATATTTTTATACCTGAATAACTCCTAAGTTAAATTTTTCCGTAATTGGAGCGTGATTCGCTGCTTCAATACCCATAGAAATCCATTTTCTTGTGTCTGTAGGGTTGATAATAGCATCCGTCCAAAGCCTTGCAGCTGCATAAGTAGCTTCTGTCTGCTTTTGATATCTTTTGGTAATGGTATCCAAAATTTCGTTGTGCTCTTCTTCAGTAATTTCTTTACCCTGCTTTTTTAAGGTAGACTCCTGAATCTGAACTAAAACTTTTGCTGCCTGAGATCCGCCCATTACAGCAAGATCTGCCCAAGGCCATGCTACGATCAGTCTTGGATCATAAGCTTTTCCACACATCGCGTAATTTCCGGCTCCGTAAGAATTTCCTGTAATGATCGTGAATTTTGGAACTACAGAATTAGAAACGGCATTCACCATTTTAGCCCCATCTTTAATAATACCACCGTGCTCAGATTTCGAACCTACCATAAATCCTGTAACATCCTGAAGGAATACCAATGGAATTTTTCTCTGGTTACAGTTAGCGATAAATCTTGTTGATTTATCAGCAGAATCCGAATAAATGACACCTCCGAACTGCATTTCACCTTTTCCACTTTTTACAAGTTTTCTCTGATTCGCTACAATTCCTACGGACCAGCCGTCAATTCTTGCGGTAGCACAGATGATGCTTTTACCGTAATCAGGTTTATATTCTTCGTATTCTGAATTATCAACTAAACATTTAATGATTTCGTAAGTGTCATACTGTTCCGCTCTTGAAACAGGAACAATACCGAAAATATTATCCGGATTTTCTTTTGGAGGAAAACTTTCTATTCTGTCGAATCCAGCTTTTTCAGTACTTCCAAGAGATTTCATGATGTTTTTGATTCTGTCTAAAGCATCTTTGTCATCTTTAGCCTTATAATCTGTCACACCTGAAATAGCACAATGCGTAGTAGCGCCCCCCAATGTTTCATTATCAATAGTTTCACCAATGGCTGCTTTTACAAGGTAACTTCCGGCAAGGAAAATAGAACCTGTTTTATCCACAATCATCGCTTCATCACTCATAATAGGAAGATAAGCTCCTCCTGCTACACAGCTTCCCATCACCGCGGAAATCTGAATGATCCCCATCGAACTCATTTTAGCATTATTTCTGAAAATTCGTCCAAAATGCTCTTTATCAGGGAAAATTTCATCCTGCATAGGAAGATAAACACCCGCAGAGTCTACCAGATAAATGATCGGAAGTTTGTTTTCCATCGCGATTTCCTGTGCTCTCAGGTTTTTCTTTCCGGTAATCGGGAACCATGCGCCTGCTTTTACAGAAGCATCATTCGCCACAACCAGACATTGTCTGCCTGAAACATATCCCATCACCACTACAACTCCTCCGCTAGGGCATCCGCCATGTTCTTTATACATTTCATAGCCAGCAAATGCACCGATTTCTATGGAATCTGAACCTTTGTCGAGAAGATATTCCACTCTTTCTCTTGCTGTCATTTTTCCTTCGTCGCGAAGCTTTTGAAGCCTCTTTTCACCGCCTCCTTTTTTTATTTCAGCGAGCAATTGATTGAGATCGGATAATTTTAATCTATTTTGATCTTCCCGTTTGTTGAATTCAAGGTCCATAAAATTTCAATTTTTTACGCCTAAAGATACTATTTTTATAAAGAATACGCACTGAAGTAAAACAAGTGTTTAATATATTGGTTCTCAGAAATTTGTGAATTTTTTAACAAAAAATTATTTTTAAATTACTGATATTTTTTCTAACTTTACTACAGAGTTAAAGGGATCATATTCCCTGCTAAATACTCTAAGTTCCTAGTTTATTTTTTTAATAGTTTATTATTTGAAGGCCCTGAACGTTGAACAAATTTTCAGGGTTTTTTATATCTCATAATAAGTAGATGAACTGAATTTTACATTTTCTGCTTTTTATTTCACTAAACTTATCTTTTTAGCACTATTTCTAAATGCTATTTGTAAATTTGCCTGTTAAAAATTTATAGAAGTTAGGATATGCAAAAATTAGCACTTTTCAGGTTGCATTTGATTGTTTTTTTGTGGGGGTTTACTGCAATTTTGGGAAAACTGATTCAAGCCAATGCTCAGATTCTCGTATTTTACAGGATGCTGTTTGCGGCCATATTCCTATTTATATTTATCAGGATCTATAAAAAAGAGAGTATAAAAGTATCGAAGAAGATCTTTTTTCAGCTGGCCGGTATCGGTTGTGCCATGGCGCTTCACTGGTACTGTTTTTTTTATTCCATTAAAGTATCGAATGTTTCCATTGCATTAAGCTGCCTCTCACTTTCTACTTTATTTGCTTCTATATTGGAACCCATTATTTTTAAAAGGAAGATCGATATATCAGAAGTGATCATGGGTGTCGTGATTGTTGCCTGTATTTTACTGATTTTTAAAACGGAGTTTCATTTTAAAGAAGGGATCATTTATGGGATCCTCTGTGCTATATTTGGGACCATCTTTTCTGTTTTTAACGGGAAGATGTTTGGAAAAACGAGTTCCGGAAATATTATATTTTATGAAATCTTCTGCGGATGGCTGGTTCTTGCTCTATTTTATATGGGTACAGGACAGATTTTTCACATGGATGAAATAAACTACAGAGATCTGGCGTTAATATGCTTGTTGGCCAGTGTTTTCACAGCGTTTCCAATGTTGGAATCTGTAAACCTGATGAAGTATATTTCGCCGTTTACTCTAATTTTAACAGTTAATTTAGAACCTGTTTACGGAATTATACTAGCTTTTTTTATCTTTGGGGAATCAGAAGAAATGAGTCCTGTATTTTATGGAGCTTCAGGCGTTATGATACTGGCAATCATTGTCAATGGATTGATGAAATCCAGAAAAACTAAAAAACTAAAAAAACTTTAACTAAGCATCAAATTTATATGATGAAGAAATATTTTTTACTTGCATTTTCACTGCTGTTTGGGCTGTCTCAATCTCAGATCATAAGAAAATACTCCAATGAATTTCTAAATATCGGAGCTGGAGCAAGAGGACTGGCCATGGGTGGAGCTGTAATTTCCAATCAGGACGATGTATACGCCTCGATGTGGAACCCCGCAGGTTTAATGGCCATCGAAAGAGACTGGCAGGGCGCAGCAATGCACGCAGAATATTTCGAATCTATTGCGAAATATGATTATCTGGCCTATGCAAAAGTACTGGAAGAAGGCGTATTCGGAGTTTCTGTAGTCAGATTAGGGGTAGACAATATCCTGAACACTACACAGATGATCGATTCAGAAGGAAATATTGACTATGATAAAATCACCAAATTTTCCCAGTCTGACTATGCAGCGATCCTTTCCTATGCATTTCATCCTGCCGGAAATCCTAAATTGGATGTAGGGGTAAATGCTAAAATTGTTTACAGAAACGTAGGGAAATTTGCCAACGGTTATGGTTTTGGTTTTGACATTGGTGCTATTTATAAAGCAGACAACGGATGGAAATTCGGGGGTATGTTGCGTGATGCAACGACCACTGTCAACTTCTGGAGCATCAATCAAAAGGAGCTTTCCACAGTAGTAAACGGAGAAGAATTTAACCCGGCGCCAAAAGATAAAATGGAACTTACCATGCCTAAACTGAATGTTGGGGCCAGTAAAATATTCAATATCAACAGCAGCCTTTATGTATTACCGGAAGCCGGGATCAATGTGGATTTCGCAAAAACGGCAGCTTTGGTTTCTACAGATTTTGCCAGCCTTACGCCTTACGCAGGGGCTGAACTTGGATATCAGAAAATGATCTTCGTAAGACTTGGGGTAAACAGATTCCAGTCGATTACAGATATTGAGGACTTAAAGAGAAAAGTTTCTTTCCAGCCGAGCGCAGGTATCGGGATAAAATACAGAGGGCTTACCTTGGATTATGCCATCACCAATTCAGGAATAGGAGGATCTAATTTCTATTCTAATTTTTTCTCTCTTAAATTGGATATGGGAGCATTCAGAAATGATTAACTTTGACATGTAATTTAAAAGCAATGAAAAAAATTTCAGTATTAGCATCTTTCTTTTTGGTAACGGCTGTTTTTGGACAGAAAGTTTCTGATTATAAATATATTTCCGTTCCGGAGAAGTTCAAAGATTTTGAAAAAGACTCTTACGGGCTTGACACGGCTTTAGCTAAGGCTTTGACAACCAAAAAGTACACAGTGGTAAGGGGAATGAAAGAATGGCCGGCCGATGTAAAGGAAAACCCATGCCGTATTTTATCTGCCAATGTTTTGAATGCCAGCAGCTTTTTAAAGAATAAAGTTCTTATTGAAGTGAAAGACTGTAATGAGAAAATTATTTTTTCTTCTAAAGGAACTTCCAACATTAAAGACTTTAAAGAAGGATTTCAGGATGCTCTTAAACAGGCTATCATTACCGTTCCAGTTTCATATCCTTCAGAAACAGTCTTAGCAGTAGTAAAAGCAGAACCTGTAGCCAAATCATCTGTAAGTACAAATGATACTTCTGCTTCTGTACCTGTTTCAGAAAACAAATCAGGGAAGTATTCAAACGGAAAGTGGAATCTTCAGAAAATTCAGGTAGACAATAATCAGTTTATTCTGGCAGACAGCGGAAGTTCTGTACCATTCGCTGTTTTTAAAACTTCTTCAAAGAAAGATGTCTTCAGAGTGAAACTTGCAGACGGAAGCTATACTATCGGTTATTTTGAAAATGGAAATATCATCATTGATATGCCACAATCTAATGGAGAGTTTTCTAAAGAAGTATTTTCATCAAAATAAGAATACGTTATCAATAATATATAATCCTTAATTCCATGAGTTAAGGATTTTTTATTGGTCAGTACTGTTGAAATATTCCCAGATCACCTTCGCTTTACTTTTTCCCAGAATTTCCTCCAACGTTTCCATACTCGATTCCCGGATGCGTTTAACAGATTTCAATTTGGAAAGTAACAATTCAATCGTTTTTTCACCCACACCCGGAATTTCCTCCAGCTCAGATTTGATGGTCGAGTTTTTTCTTCTCGTTCTGTGGTGTTTGACTCCGAAACGGTGAGCTTCGTCTCTTACCCGCTGCAATATCTTTAAGGTTTCTGATTTTTTATCCAGATACAATGGAATAGAATCTTCAGGAAAGAATATTTCCTCCAGCCTTTTCGCAATCCCTACAATCGTAATTTTGCCGTAAAGTCCCAATAATCTCAGACTTTTTACAGCAGAAGAAAGCTGTCCTTTTCCACCGTCTATCAGGATCAGCTGAGGAAGATCTTCCCCTTCATCTAGCAGTCTTTTGTAACGTCTGTAAATCACTTCTTCCATAGTAGCAAAGTCATTGGCTCCTTCTACTGTTTTCGGATGGAAAATTCTATAGTCGGCTTTGCTTGGTTTTCCGTCTTTAAATACGACACAGGCAGAGACAGGATTTGTTCCCTGAATGTTCGAGTTATCAAAACCTTCAATATGTCTCGGTTCTACAGGCATTCTCAACAGTTTCTGCATTTCTGCCATGATTCTGTTGGTATGTCTTTCAGGATCTACAATCTGTACCTGTTTCAATTTTTCCAAACGGTATTCCTTGGCGTTTTTCTCGGAAAGTTCTACAATCCTTTTTTTATCACCTACTTTGGGAACAATCAGTTTTACATTCGGGATCTCTACCGAAAGATGGAACGGAAGTAGGACTTCTTTAGAATCAGAGCTGAATTTCTGGCGGATCTCAATCAGAGCTTCTTCCATAATATCTTCATCGGTTTCCTCAAGGATTTTTTTAATTTCGGTGGTAAAACTCTGGATGATATTTCCGTTCCGGATTTTGAAGAAATTCACATAAGCAGCTGTTTCATCACTGGTCATTCCGAATACATCCACATCATCAATATTTGGGTTGACCACCGTATTTTTAGCCTGATAATCTTCTAAAATATCCAGTCTTTCCTTGATGATCTGTGCTTCTTCAAACTTCAGGTTTTCTGCATGTTTCATCATCTGATTCACCAGATATTCCTTTGCTTTCCGGAAATCTCCTTTGATAATTCCACGGATAGCATCGATCTTTTCATCATAATCTTCTTTGCTTTCCAGATCCTCGCAAGGCCCTTCACAGTTTTTGATGTGATATTCCAGACAGACTTTATATTTTCCTTCGTCTATTTTAGCAGGCGAAAGATTCAGATTACAGGTTCTGAGCTTATAGATATGCTTGATGGTATCCAGTAGAATCTTTGCAGGACGTACTTTCGCGTAAGGTCCATAGTATTCAGATCCGTCCTTAATCACATTTCTGGTGAGAAAGATTCTAGGAAAGTTCTCGTTTTTAATGCAGATCCATGGGTAGGTTTTATCATCCTTCAACAATACATTGTAAAAAGGACGGTGTTCCTTGATCAGGTTGTTTTCCAGTAAAAGAGCGTCGTATTCACTGTTTACGATCGTCGTTTCCAGACGGACAATCTTTCCTACCATTATTTTAATACGGTAGCCTGGAAGGTTTTTGTTGAAGTAGGAGAGAACCCTTTTCTTTAAGTGTTTGGCCTTTCCTACATACAGCAATTGATCGTTTTTATCATAATAACGATAAACGCCTGGTTCTGATGGTAAAGTTTTAAGCTGTAATTCTAAAGAAGGATTCATATAACAAAATTACGGAATCCATCCGGGATTTAAAAGAACAAAAAAACTGCAGAATTTTCTGCAGTTTTATGAGGTATGTTTAAATTAGATCCGGGTTTGAGAGTCGGAGCGTTTTAGGGGTTGAAAGTTTTGACATGGAAATTTCAGATCTTGTAGTATTGAAATCTTACATCTACCCAAAAAATTCACCATTCACTTGCGAAGCAAAATTCACGATTGACTCTTGGTTTGCTCATCCCGAACTCAGATTAAAATTAAATTCTATCCGTTGCTCATCGCAGTGTATTCATTGATCAGGAAGCTTAGATAGTCCCACTCAACAGAGTTTTTAGGATATTTCTTCATGAATTCTGCATTGTCACCAAAAAGGAAATCGTAATTATCCTCGAAGTCATCTTTGTGAAGCCACATGACCTTATCTCCTTTCTTTACATAATAAGATTTGATAACGCCACCACCAAGCTGTGGAGAACCCATCATAGAAAAACCTCCGGTTTCTTTAGCTCTAGGATCATGATAGACAGAAATAATATCACTGAAGTCAGGGTTGATCAGCTGCATCAGAAATTCCTTATCATCTTTTTTGTTTTTCAGAGAAACGGTTTGATTGACGAAATGGATTCTGCCACCCGCTGTATTCTTTGTTAGTTTTTTGGTACCGAAGTTTCTGATGTTTCCCATATACTTTCCAACTTTTGCTATTTTTTCAGCATTGGTAGGGTATACATACATTTCGTTGATCTGTTCAGCATTAAAGACTTCATTCTTTTTTGTGATGCTGTCTTTCAGTGAGACTTCATAAATCTGTCCCTTTTTTGTTTCGATCTTGCCACAGAACCCTTTATGAGAGCTTCCGTCTTTTAAAACAATGGTTGATGTTTTCTTAGGAGACGGTGTATTAAAACCCTCGTTGAAGAGATAAGTTTCCATTTTTTTGATGTCTTCTTTGGCGTATTTTACTTTCTGGGCGAAAGTGGCTGTACCTGCCACACATAACGTAAGCAGTAGAGTTTTAAGTTTCATAAGTTATTGATAATTGTTTTTAATTTTGGCGGTAAAAATAGCAAATTAATTGACGTATTGGCAGAAAAATGTAAGACCGTGAAATTTAGCTTTTACAATTATCGTTAAATGCGTAATTTTAAGGAAATTTTTAGAAATGATATACGGTGTAGATGTTTTCACTTTCCATGATGTTCTGGAAATCTGTAAAAAACCAAATAAAGCTAAACTTAATAAAGTAGCCAAAGAACAGATCCTAAAATCTCAGAAAAACGTTCAGAAAATAGTAGAATCCGATAGATGTGTCTATGGGATCAATACGGGTTTCGGCCCCCTTTGCGATACTAAAATATCTGCTGACGAAACTGCCCAGCTGCAGTATAACCTTATTATTTCCCATGCAGTAGGTGTAGGAAAACCTATCAATAAGGAGTTTTCCAAAATCATGATCATTGCCAAAGTTCATGCTTTGTCTAAAGGTTTTTCAGGAGTATCTCTTGAAGTGATCGAAAGACTGATCCTGATGCTTGAAAAAGATATTATTCCGGTGGTACCTGAGCAGGGTTCTGTAGGGGCATCCGGAGATTTAGCTCCTCTTGCTCACCTTGTATTACCATTGCTTGGATTAGGGCAGGTTTGGGAAGGAGATGAGATCTTCGAAACTCTGGAAGTTTTAGAAAGACATGGTCTTGAACCGTTGGTATTAGGCCCGAAAGAAGGTTTGGGATTGATCAACGGAACCCAGTTTATTCTGGCTCACGCGATCAAAGGTTTGGAGAAATTTGAATATTTACTGAATCTGGCAGATATGACTGCGGCTATGAGTATTGAAGCGTACAGAGGTTCTGAAAGCCCGTTCAAAAAAGAACTTCACGAGATCAGACCTTTCGAGGGAAGTAAAAAAGTGGCGGCAAGAATGGTTAAGTTTTTAAAAGGTTCTGAAAACATGAAAGCGCATGAAGAGTGCGAAAGAGTGCAGGATCCTTATTCCATGAGATGTGTTCCTCAAGTGCACGGTGCCAGCAGAAATGCTTTTGAGCACCTTAAGCTGATGGCTGAAACAGAGCTAAATTCTGTAACAGATAACCCAATTGTACTAAGCGCCGAAGAATCTATTTCCGGAGGAAACTTCCACGGACAGCTGATGGCACTTCCATTGGATTATGCTACACTGGCTGCTGCTGAATTAGGAAATATTTCAGACAGAAGAAGTTATTTACTGTTAGAAGGAAAATACGGACTTCCAAGATTATTGACGGAAAGCTCAGGACTGAATTCAGGATTTATGATTCCTCAATATACTTCTGCGGCTTTGGTTACGGAAAATAAAACATTGTGTTTCCCGGCATCGGCAGATTCCATTCCTACAAGTTTAGGACAGGAAGACCACGTTTCTATGGGAAGTATTTCCGGTAGAAAATTCAATCAGGTTTTAGGAAATCTGGTGAATATCTTATCTGTGGAATTAATGTTTGCAGCGCAGGGATTAGAATTCAGAAGACCTTCCAAATGTTCAAAGATCATCGAAGAAAATTTTACCATCATCCGTACAAAAGTGAAGAAGCTGGAAGATGACAGACTGATAGGAAAAGATATGCTGGCGATTGCAGAACTTATTAATGAAAGAAAATTCAAGGTTGAAGTTTAATTGAAAATGAGAAAATTAACCATCATTGTAAGTCTTTTTGCTGGAACATTTGCTTTCTCTCAGGCTTCTGAAGCTAAGGTTCGGGAACTTATTAAAATTACGGGTGCAGATAAAATGGCTATTGCTGGAATGCAGCAATCCATACCCGAGATTAAGAAGGAGTCTCCCAATATTTCTGATGAATTTTGGAGTGAATTTATGGCAGAAGTAACAACTGATAGAATAACTGAAATGTATATTCCTATATATTCTAAATATTATACAGAATCAGAAGTTGATGAGCTTATCAGGTTCTATAAGTCTCCTATTGGCCAAAAGACCCTTGCTGTATTACCAACTATTATGAAAGAAAGTGTAGAAGCAGGGCAAAAAATGGGACGGGAGATAACAATCAAAGTGAAAGAAAAACTTGATAAAAAAGCAGGCTATCAAAGCCCACCACCACCGATGCCAGAAAAAAATAAGTAAGACAAATAAATCCCAAGCTTCCTCTCACCGGGGAAGCTTTTGTATTACACCCCAATTTTTAAATTTTTAAATCAGTTAAATCCTTAAATCCAAAAAAATGTCCATCACCAGAACAGATTCCTCCCACATAGATTTTCAAAATTTAGTTAAACTTCTCGATGCTGATCTTGCCATCCGTAATGGAGATGAGCATTCATTCTATGATCAGTTCAATAAAATTGACAATATCAAAAACTGTATCGTGATCTACATTGATGAAAAGCCGGCAGCATGTGGAGCATTCAAAAAGTTTTCTGAGGATACGGTAGAGATCAAAAGGATGTACACTCATCCTGATTTTAGGAAAAGAGGTCTGGCTACAGCAATTGTACAGGAACTGGAATCCTGGGCCAAAGAATCAGGTTATGCAAAAGCCGTTCTGGAAAGTTCACTTGAACAGAATGAAGCCCTTTCCGTCTACGAGAAAAGTAGGTATTGCAGAATTCCTAACTATGGGCAGTATATCGGTATCGATAAAAGCGTCTGTTATGAGAAAATATTGTAAATTTTTCATAGGGTAGCAGTAAGGATTCATATTCTTGTAATAGTAAATTCATTTTTTCTAAGCTTTTAATTCCCATCAAAGTGTTATATTGGGAGTCCAAACCATACAATTAAAACTATGAGAAAAAGTGTATTTTACCTACTGGCACTGTTTTTTGTCATGAATTCATGTACCAGCGACCAGCTTCAAAATGAAAATCCCACCATTGAAAATGTTCAGAAAGATCCTTTAACAGGAAAACAGATCAACGCAGAAATTAACAGCTCGATCAAAAATACCGGATCTTTCAACTGGAAAAATGCTTCCGATCATTTGCTTTGGAGTGCCATTTTCAGAGGAAACAGAATGGTGTCCATCGGATTCGGGTCTTCAAAGGATGATTTTGACAGAAGCCTTTCTGCAGACAGTAAAACCATGGAAGCTGAAGTTCTGGATCTGATCAAAAAATATGAAAATGCCAGCCAGGAACGATTTCTGATTGCTTCAGATCAGTATCTTAATCAGATAGATGTCATCGTAGAAAAAGAGGAAACGATTACAGCCCTGAGAAAGATGAAAACCATCAGATATGTAGAACCGGGAGACTATCATTATTTTGAAATAGAAAACGGGCTTAATCCCAACGCAAAATCCAGCGGTTCTTCATCAGGATGCGGCTTTGAATCTACCGCTTTAAATGCTGCAGATTATACGACTACAACCCCTAATGCTAAAGTGCCGTGGGCTTTTACCCAGCACAATATTCCTAACGCATGGAGTCACAGCACAGGAGCCGGAGTTACGATAGGCCTTATCGATACAGGAGTTTCACCGGAACAGACCTTACTGGGGAGCAGTTTTAATACCGGCGCTTCTTCCGGAAGAACGATCAACAAGTTCGGATCATATGTAAATGGTTCTACTACAGACGGACCGGCAGATCAGTGCGGCCACGGAACAAAAATGGCTTCCGTAATGGCAGCTCCGAAAAATAATGCAGGACTTCCTGTAGGTGTGGCTTACAATGCCAATCTGATCACTTACCGTGCGGCTTCCAATGTGGTACTGGAAACTTCCAGCGAGCAGAATGGAGTGAAAACAGCATTTACAGATCTGGCCAATAATACCAGTGTGAAGATTATTTCAATGTCAATGGGACATATTTTCTCTGTCGGAAAAATTGAAGACGGAGTGAAATATGCTTATTCTAAAGGAAAATTGATCTTCTGCGCAGGAGGTACTTCTACCAGCTTTACCAATTTTGTAGGAGTTATTTTCCCTGCAAGTATGTCCGAAACACAGGCTGTAACCGGGGTAAAAGAAGGAACGTCCAACCAGAAATGTGATGTCTGCCATTCCGGAAGTCAAATCGATTTTACGTTCCAGATGGAAAGAGCGAACGGAAATACAGTTCCTGTTTTAAGTTATTATAACAATCAGTCTGATTATGTAGGCGGTTCATCAGTGGCAACAGCAGCTACGGCTGGTATTGCAGCTCTTGTGTGGTCTAAAAATCCTTCATGGACGAGAGATCAGGTACTAAATAAAATGAGACAGTCTGCAACTTATTATCCTACCGTCAATTCAAGCTACGGGTACGGAAACATCAATGTTCTGAAAGCGGTACAATAGAGTTATAAGTAATCAGTAATGAATAATGAGTTTCAGGGGTATGAGTACGAAACCCGCATCCCGAAACCCGCATCCCGAAACTTTACGCTGAGATTTATTCCTTAAACATCCAGGCTGTCTCTTAATAAAAATATCAAAGGGAATATCTCAGTCTCCCAGCTGATAATCTAACGGAAGTAGGTTTTCAATTTTATTTTTTGTAAAATCACCTTCGTTGATGAGCTGGTCCGGATTGGAGATATTCCCTTCTTTTGTTACTTCAAAGACTTCACCTTCAGGATGCAGATAGGAAGACAATGTAATGGGTAATCCCTCTTTAATAAATTCCTTTCCCTTAATTTCATAAAAATATTTCTGATAGTTCACCTGCAGCATATCTTTAAAACTGAACAGTACCTTCCCATCTTTTCTTTCCACGTACGCGGAATCAGGGATTTGTGTTTTTACAATCGCCAGTGCATAAGGTTTCTGGCTGTTTTTTCTCCGGGAAATATCACTTATGTTTTCGGGTATTTTTAGCATTGCCGAACTTTGTACGATCTGCTTAAAATCATCAAGTATTTTCAGTTCTTCTTCCGTTGGATATTTCGGGTTGGGAACTTTTACCACATGATTCACAATAAACTTTTCTTTTGGGATTTGATTATTGTAAATGCTTCTGAAAAAATGAAGCAGACTTCCGTCGTAAGCATTCATCCGGTTAAGTTTGATTTTATCAGTGCTTTTTGTTTCCTTGAAAAAACTTGTCCCCGTATAATTGACCATGCGGGTATTAAAATCTGAGGAATAACTGATCAGATTGTACTGAATCTCATATCCCAGATTTTTATTTTCTATGATTAAAGTATTCGGAGCTTTTACTTTCAGGAATTTATTCTTTTTATCGTAAGAAAACTTCAGCGATTTTTGGTTCTTGATCGTTACGTGTTCACGGTCACTGCCGATAAAAGTTTCCAGAAAATAATTGATATAACTTCTGTAAGCTTCCGGAGTATAGGGAACCAGCCTGATTTCTTCAATAGCAGTGGTTTTAGTCAGAACCACTTTCAGGTTTTTATTGATAACCTCTGAAGCGGCGGTAGTAAAAGTTTCAAAATCGTCCTTCTGAAAAACGACATTTCCCAAAGTCGTAGAAGAAATACTGAGACTGAAGGTTCCATCTTCTTTTGAAATAGTTCCCGTTTTAGTTCCGTCAATATAAATATTCACACCGGGAATGAGATTGCCGGTATCACTGACTACACGGCCTTTAATAATCTGCCCGGTTACAAAATACAAAGGGAGAATAAACAAAAATAGTAATATCGTTTTTTTCATGGTAAACAATATTACTAAATTTCTAGTGATAAAAAAAAGACTCTTAAAACAGGTTTATCCAATCCTTATACTTGTCATACTTAAAGATCCACCGATCAGTTCATCATTAAATAAAGACAGATTCTCCGCTTTATCTTTTAAGCCTAATGAATAGATCAACGGAAGGTAATGATCCGGTGTAGGAACAGCATACTGAAGGAATGTTCCCTGTTTCTGATATTCTATGATATTCTGGAAATTTCCGTCCAGAAGCCAGTTATTGGTCTTTTCTCTTGCTTCTATAGCCCAATCCCAGCCGGCGCCTACTGTATCAATGTTTTTCCAATCAATTAGGCGGAGGTTATGTACAATATTTCCGCTTCCGATGATCAGAATACCTTTTTCACGAAGTTTATTAAGCTTTTGAGCCAGGTCAAAATGATATTGCGGAGGTTTTGTATAATCGATGCTCAGCTGGATCACTGGAATATCAGCATTAGGATACATATGCTTGATCACCGACCAAGCGCCGTGATCAAGTCCCCAGTTATGGTCTTCCTCTACCAAAGCCGGAGCTAAAAGTTCAACTGTTTCTTTGGCCAGTTCCGGGCTTCCCGGAGCAGGATATTGTACATCAAACAAAGCCTTTGGAAAACCGCCGAAATCGTGGATGGTTCTCGGCATATCCATCGCAGTGACATAAGTTCCCTGCGTGTACCAGTGTGCGGAAATACAAAGAATCGCATTAGGTTTTGGAATCTCCTGTGCTGCTTTTCTGAATCCCTGTACAAACTGATTTTCTTCAATAGCATTCATCGGCGAACCGTGCCCGAGAAATAAAACGGGCATTCTTTGGGTATTTCCAAAATTGTTGCTGATGTTTTGCAGATCGTTGAGGTTCATAATGAGGTTGTAATTAGAAAAAGGTTCAAGGCTTTTAGAAAAATCCCTGAACCTTTTTATGTTATGAATTGGATATTTTTTTGTTTAATAGGATTACATCCTATTTTTGGTTAAGTCGCCACTTCGTGGCTCCCTTTCTACGCCAAAAAATCCGTTTTTATTATGCCTGTTTTACAAACTGTAATTCTCCGGCGATTTTTACGTCTTCGCTTACCATTACGCCTCCTGCTTCAAGAGCTGCGTTCCAGTTTAGTCCAAAATCTTTTCTGTTGATTTTTCCTTCAAAAGAAAAACCTGCTTTTGTATTTCCCCAAGGGTCAACGTTGATTCCACCGAAGTCTACATCTAAAGTGATTGGTTTTGTAACACCGTTTACCGTAAGGTTTCCAGTTATGGTATCATTTAAAGCCTGAGATTCAAATGTGATAGACGGATATTGTTCTGCATTGAAAAATTCAGCAGATTTTAAATGATTATCTCTGTCTGTATTATTGGTGAATACAGAATCAGTCTGAATCGTAGCCGTTGTTTTAGCGTTGGTGAATGTATCATCGTCAGCTTCAATTTCAGCATTGAATGTTCTGAAGTTTCCTTTGATGTTAGAAATCATCATGTGTTTTACTTTGAAAGTAATTTCACTATGCGTTGGGTCTAGGTTCCATTTTGTTGCCATTGTATTGTATTTTTTGTTTGTTATTGATACTGCAAATGTAGGACAGAGAACATATACGGGTCATTGATTTAGGATAAGAAATGATTTTTTGTGTGAATTTGAACTGTGAAAGGTGAATTTTGCTTCGCAAGTGAATAGTCATTTATTGAGATTGAAAAATTCACGATTGACGGTTCATAATTGACAAAATGTTTCCTGTGAAAGGTCAATTTTGCTTCGCAAGTCAATAGTCAATTATTAAGGTGGACAAATTCACAATTGACCATTCATCGTTGAAACAATGTTTGCTGTGAAAGGTCAATTTTGCTTCGCAAGTGAAATGTCAATTGTTTGCGGTTGTAAAATTCACTATTGACGATTCACCATTCACACAATATTTCCTGTGAAAGGTCAATTTTGCTACGCAAGTCAATAGTGAATTATCGCGGTAAAATTCACAATTGACCATTCACCTAATTTCCTACCATTAAGTTAAGAATTTATTTTTATCGGTACATTAATCCTGTTTTATGAATGTTTTAATTTAACATTTATTAACGGATGACTTTTATTTCTTATTTTTGAGGGATTCAATTTTATACAATGAAATTACATAAATTTTCTTTATTGATGCTGGTTTTGGGTAGTTCTGCATTTGCTCAGACCCAAAAATTCACCATGGCGGAGGCAGTAAACGGATTGAGAACGAATCTTGCCGTGAAAAATATCTCTCAGTTTTCATGGGCTGCGGATGGTAAATCTTACATTCAGGCTGTGAAAGGCAGTTATCTGATCACCGATCTTAAGACGAATAAGCAGGATACTTTAGTGTCTCTGACGCAATTGAACAAATCGTTTTCTGATGCTAAACTAAAAGCGGTTCCGCAGATCAAATTTACAAACGGTTCAAACGGTTATTTCAGTGCCAACGACAAAATGTTCTGGATCGAAAAATCCGGAAACGACTGGAAAGTGAAATCAGCTGCTGCGGTGGAAGGAAATGCTTCTAACGTGAAAATGTTCGGAGATAATCAGACTTTTGCTTTTACAGTAAAGAATAATTTATTTGTCAACAAAAACGGTAAAACACTTGCTGTAACCAATGATTCTGATGAAAATATCATCAACGGAGGAGCAACAGTTCACAGAAATGAATTCGGAATCGATACAGGAATCTTCCCGGCTCCCAATTCTGAAGCGGTAGCATTCTACAGAATGGATCAGACAATGGTGGCAGATTATCCGATCATCGATTGGTCTGTAACGCCGGCTGTGAATCACAACATTAAATATCCGATGGCAGGGCAGAAGTCTCATGAAGTCACTTTGGGTATTTATAATATTAAAAACCAATCCACCACTTTCCTTAAAATAGAAGGCGAAAAAGATCAGTATTTGACAGCAGTTACCTGGAGTCCGGATTCAAAATACATCTTTGTAGGCGTTCTGAACCGTGGACAGAATCATGTGAAAATGAATCAGTACGATGCAGCTACAGGAAATCTGATCAAAACTTTATTTGAAGAAAGCAGCGACAAATATGTTGAGCCTCAGCATCCGCTTACGTTCTTCCCGAATTCGAATACAGACTTCATCTGGCAGAGTCAGAGAACCGGATACAATCACCTGTTCCACTACAGCCTTGAGAAAGGGTTGGTTTCCCAGATTACAAAAGGAGATTGGCTGGTTACTGATATCTTAGGTTTTAACGAAAAGAAAAAGGAGATCTATTTCACTTCTACGAAGGAAACTCCTACGGAAAAACATTTATATAAGATCAACTGGACGAACTTCAAAATGCAGCGTCTGGATGATGCGGCCGGTGTACACACAGGAGTTTTAAGCAGCGACGGAAATTATCTGTACGATACTTACAGTAATGCTGGTACGCCAAGATCTATAAATATCATCAATACCAGTACGGCAAAATCTACGAATATCCTGACGGCAGAAAATACATTGAAAAATTATCAGAGACCTGAAATTAAAAATGTAGAATTGAAAGCTGATGACGGAACTCCGCTTTACGGAAAGATCATTCTTCCGACCGATTTTGACGCAAGCAAAAAATATCCGGTAATTGTGTATCTGTACAACGGACCACACCTTCAGCTGGTAACGAATACGTTCCCGGCATCAGGAAACCTTTGGTACGAATATATGGCTCAAAACGGATACATTATTTTCACGATGGACGGAAGAGGTTCTGCCAACCGTGGAATGAAGTTTGAGCAGGCTGTTTTCAGAAACCTGGGAACCACAGAAATGAATGACCAGATGAAAGGAGTAGACTACTTAAAATCTCTTCCTTATGTCGATGCTCAGAAAATGGGAATCCATGGATGGAGCTTTGGTGGATTTATGACGACAAGTTTCATGCTTCGTAAGCCGGATGTATTTAAAGTAGGTGTTGCCGGAGGACCGGTAATCGACTGGAAAATGTACGAAATCATGTACGGAGAAAGATATATGGATACGCCACAGGAAAATCCTCAGGGATATGCAGCAGCGAATCTTCTGGATAAAGTTCAGAACCTGAAAGGGAAATTACTGATGATTCACGGAGCTCAGGATGATGTGGTGGTATGGCAGCATTCCATTAAATTTATCAAATCTGCAGTAGACAATGGAGTTCAGCTGGATTACTTTGCTTATCCGGGACATCCGCATAATGTGATCGGGAAAGACAGGGTTCACCTGATGCAGAAAGTGACGGACTACTTTGATCAGTACCTGAAGAAATAATAGAAAAATCCAGCCGAAAGGCTGGATTTTTTGTTTTTAGTATTTAGAATGTATTTTTAATTTCTTGGAGATTTATTTTTTTAAACATTAAGAAATTAAGCTTTTAAAAGGTTTGATGCTTAAAGAACTTAAAAAAATCAATTTATTGATTTCTTCATTCAACAGTGAGCGTATTGCTTAAATCCTTAATGTTTAAATTATAAAATAAGCTAAAGGTTATTAAGATTAAAATAAATTTTAAACAGACTCTAATTACAATCCGAATTCAGGTTAATCATAAAATTCCTTTGTCACATACTTGCCGTCATTGATTCTTTTCAGTTCTTTTAATATATAATACCGGTGCAGGAAACCTGTAAGCACAACAATCTTTTTACCGGGATGGGCTTCCGCAACTTTGTAAATGTTTTTAGCCATAGTCTGGTTTCGGAGGTCCCAGAATCCGGACATTAATTTAAAACCGTCTCTGTAGCTGATCTTTTCACCGTTTGGCTTTACCACAAATCTTTTCGCAAATTCAGGTCTTGCTTCAATGATCTTTAAAAGCTCGGAATACTGGGCATTCTGTCTCTTTCCTGAGAGCTGGTCGGTCGTGGCATTATTAAAATTCTCCGGAGCTAATTCTGCAATCTTCATCAGGTCTTTCGTGAGATTGTTGAAATTTTCATAGATCTTCACTTCCGAAGGAGCCAGTTGTTTTGCTTTATACAAACTGTCAATCAGTTTTACCGATAAATTATCCGTAGGAACCATTCCTCTGTCTTTTCTGTATTGATTTCTGCCTTCAAAATCAAAAGCGAACCTTAATGTTTTCGGATATTTTTTCAGATAGGCATTGCTTGCTTTGATCTCGTTTTCTGTAATCTTAATGCCGTTTTCATAGTCTTTCATTCCCTGGCTGTCTACTTCATGAAGGATGATATCCGGTTTTACTTTATCGAGTATTTCGAAGAGTATTTTAGGATGATAATTGGGCACACTGTCATGGATGTTGCCGATGACGTAAATTTCGGTTTTGCTTTGTGAAAAACAGAAGCCGGTCAGGAGAAGTAAGAACGCTGTTAGGGTATGTTTCATTTTTATCATTATAGAAAGTGCCAAATATAGGTAAAATCCGTTCTTAACAAACATCAATGTTTTTGAGCTTTTTCATCCGTAATTTTGTGTATCTAAAATCTAAAAATATGGAATTAGGAATAGGAATGTTTGGTGACCTGGCTTTTGATCAGGCTACCGGAAAATATAGAGATGCAGGTGTGAAGATCCGTGAAATACTGGATCAGGTAAAATTAATGGATGAGGTGGGCATTGATGTTTTTGCGATGGGAGAGCATCACCGTCCGGATTATGCAGTTTCGTCACCGGAAATGGTATTGGCTGCCGCAGCGAGTATCACCAAAAATATAAAACTGGCAAGTGGAGTTACCGTGTTAAGTTCTTCGGAGCCCGTGAAAGTATATGAGGATTTTTCAACCTTAGATCTGATCTCAGACGGAAGAGCTGAAATATTTGTCGGAAGAGGAAGCTTTATCGAGTCGTTTCCTTTATATGGCTATTCACTGAATGATTATGAAGAACTTTTTGATGAAAAATTAGAATTGCTTTTAAAGATCAACTCAGAAGAAAATGTGACGTGGTCAGGGAAACTTCGTGCACCGATGCAGAACCAAACGGTTTATCCAAGAGCCAAAAATGACGGAAAATTGTCGATCTGGAGAGCAGTTGGAGGAACTCCGCAATCAGTTTTAAGTGCAGCAAAATTAGGAATGCCTTTGGTGGTAGCCATCATCGGGGGAATGCCGGTACAGTTTAAAAATCTGGTAGAATTTTACAAGCAGGAATATCAGAAAGCGGGACATGACGTATCCAAAATGCAGATTGCAATTCATTCCCATACGTTTGTAAGTAATGATCAGGCTGTAGTGGACGGATATTTCAATAACTATAAATCTCAGATGGACAGAATCGGGGCCACCAGAGGCTGGGCTCCTTACACGAAAATGCAGTATGATGGCGGAAGAGCAAGAGAAGGCGCTCTGTTCATTGGAAGTCCTGCAGAAGTAGCGGATAAAATCAACTACATGAAAGAGATTTTTGGCATCACCAGATTCATCGGACATATGGACATCGGTGATCCTGCTCATGATATTATGATGAAATCGATCGAACTGTTTGGGGATGAGGTAAAACCTGTAATTAAAGATTTGTAAATATTAGTTCAAAGTAGAAATTCTTTAGAATTAGTTATGTTTCAGTTAAAAATTTAGCTGAAAAGTTTGAAAATGTATTAATTAACAGTATTTTTGGTTAAACCTAACCCATACGATGAAAAATATTCTGGTTATCTTATTTTCTTTTGCCTGTACACTTATTGCTGCTCAAAACGCAGAAAGTATCTCGAAAGAGATCAAAGAAGAAGGTGTGGCACTTTATCAAAGTGAAATGGCAAGTTGGTACGGTACCGATGTTTTTAAGGAAGGTTATGATAAAATGGACAATGTTGGTGGCTATTTCTCTTACGTAGATAAGACAGTTCCCAAATGCATTTTCTTTTCTAAAAATAATAAAGTGATTGCAACGATATCTTTTCCAGCTAATTTTAATCCGAAAGATGCTAAAAAAGATTTCAGCGAAAGAGAATTTACAGCTACAGAATACGATTATTTTAGTATTAGACAGAGGGCACTGACAAGAGTTCAAAACGATACTATTTTTAAAAATTATAAAAATGCAAGTCTTAATTTGATTCCTGTCATTAAAAATAATACTAAGAAAGTATATGTAATAACGGGTCCGTCTATTTCGAATATTGTCATATTCGGGAATGATTATCTGATCACTTTTAATGATAAAAATGATATTCAGAAGGTAGAAAAGCTGCACCAGGGAATGATTGTTCAAAAGATTAAAGATGATGATGGTGGTGAATCAAGCGGTGGAGCCCACTCTCATATTTTGGAGAACTGGCAGGCAATAACACCAACCGATATCTGTACGCTCATGCTTTATCAAAGATTTACCAACTGGGAAAACTACACTGTCGTTTCAAAAAAATACATAAGTCTCTGGGATAGTAAATCAAATAATGTATCTGTGATGACCTCTGAAGATTATGATAAAATGAATAAAGAAGAGGAAAAAAAATAGGTAGAGTATGGTACGGAAACCTTTATACTGGGAAATTAAATAGGTATAGTTTTACAGCAAAATAAATAAACCGCAGACAACTGCGGTTTATTTTTGTAATTTATTTTTAACGATAACATTATCTATCTTTACACAATCTCAATCAAGCTTCCTCTCTCCTCATCCTTCACAATATTCAGGGCCGTCGGAATCTTTTCTTTAAGCTCTTCCACATGAGAAATAATCCCTACAATTCTGTTTTCTTTCATCAGATTCGTGAGGGTTTCAAAAACGATATTGACTGACTCCGTATCTTGGGTTCCAAAGCCTTCATCTATAAAAAAGAAATTCTTGTCAGCCTTCGCATGAGACTGAACACTTTCCGCCAAAGCAAGAGCCAGACTCAGTGAAACCTGAAACGCCTGTCCGCCGGAAAGGGTTTTTACACTTCTGCTTCTGCCTTCATTCAGATAATCGATGATCTCAAAATCATTGCTTTCATTCAGTTGAAGACTCAGCTGATTTCTTGTCATCCTGTGGAAACGGACATTCGCGTGATCACACAACTGTCTCAGATAAATAGAGGAAACGTACTGTACAAAACCAGCGCCTTTGAACAGGTTCATCATCAGTTTTAAATTCTCAGAACGCTTTTGAAGACCCGCGAGATTCTTCAGCAGATCTTCTTTCTTCCGGAATTCTTTTTCCAGTCTTTCAATTTCCGACTTGATTTTGACAACAGCATCATTCATCTGTTTCAGATCAGTCTGAGCGTCAGAGAACTGTTTTTCAGCCAGAGAAAACTGCTCATCATCGAAGGAAAGACCTTGCAGCTTTAACTCAAGACCTTCAATAACCTTCTTTAAAGTTTCATAATCAATTTTAAATTTTTGAATCTCAGCTCTGGCTTCCTGTACATTGATCTCCTGACGTAAAATATGTTCGGCTTCTTTAAAATCCGCAAAATTCTGTTCAATGAGTGCTAAAGTGATGGCTTCTTTATTTTCAGATATTTCTTTTTCAAGCTCCGTCAACTGTTTTTCAGATTGACTCACGATCGTTTTTTGTTCTGCCAGTTTAGGAGCAAGTATTTTTTCTTGTTGTGATGCTTTCTGGTAATTCTGTTCCGTTTCCGTATTCAACTGTGATAGCTTGTGGTAAGCATCTTCAACCTCTTGTACGGTTTTTTGTTCATAGCTGTTCCAGTCCAGCATTTTCAGATTGGAAAGGCTGATATTGATCTGTTCCTGTTTCGCAGCTTCTTCCAGTCTGAAAGTTTCCAGAGCGCTTCTGTATTTATCTAAGGTCTTAGTTTCTCTTTCCAGCGTTTCTCTTTCCAAAGCAACTTGCTGGTTATTTTCCTCCATCTTCTTTTCGATGGCAAAAGAATCTAATCGTTTTTTTTCAAATTCATCTTCATGATCCGGACTGAATGATTGCCAGACGAAATGCTGAAGATGATTCTCAATGTCTTGCTGAATCTTAGTCAATGATTTCTGCTCATTAGCCAATTGCTCATCAAATATTTTTCTTCGGGCTACTATTTTTTCAATTTCAGTTTCCTGTGTCTGATTCTGTAAGATCTCCTGTTCTGCAGCATGAATATTCTCCTGGATTTCCTGCAGTTCAGCATTTACATCCTGAATTTCCACAATATGTGGATGTTCCGAAGCGCCACAAAGCGGGCAGGCTTCACCATCATGAAGTTCACTGGCAAAACGGGACAGCTCCTTTTGGATTTTTAAGTGATCCTGTTTTTGTGAAAGTTCCTTTTTCTTTTTTTCCAGAATTTCCTTTTTACTTCTGAAGTCTTCCTTAAAATTTTCATGGTAAGAAAAATGCTTCAGTTCCTCAGAAATATCGGTGATCTGTTTTTGTTGGTTTTCTATTTTGCTGATCTGCTCCTGCTGTGATTTTTTGAAGTTTTTCTGCTGAATAAACCAGTTTCCAACTGCCGAAAGGACAGCCGAATCCAGTTTCTGTGCCTTCAGAATATCTGCATCTTTGGAAAGGGTGTCAATCTTTTTCTGAATACTATTCCTGTTTTCTTCTACTTCTTTTACTTTTTCGGATCCTTTTTGGGTTCTGTCTTTAAGTGCTTTGATTTCATTTGAAAAGGTCAGTATTTTTACGATCAGATTCAGGTCGTTTTCCTGAGCTCTAGACTGTTCCAGTGCTTTAAACTGCGGTTCCAGCACACTGAGTTGTTCCGTAATTGCTTTAAAATCCTTTTCAGTTTCCTGAAAAGTTTTTATCTGGTGCTCCTTTTCAATCTGTTTGGCTTCAATTTCTTTGGAAAGTTTATTTTTCTCAGCAATTAAAGGATTGAATACCCGAAATACTTTGTCGTAAAGCTCTGTCTGCAGCTCCAAAACATCAATTCGGGGTTTATCTTCAGATAGTTTAACAAAGTTCTCTCTATTTTGTTTTAAACCTTCGAAATCTGTCTTTAAATTTTTCAGCTGCTGATAAGTCGTTGAAATCTTCTCAAACTTTTGATTGGATTCTTCGAACTTCTTCTGTTCCTCCACCAGATATTCTTTCTGAAGCTGAATATTTTCTTCATTGATTTCTTCAAAACCTTTTAACTGACCTTCCAGCTGATCCAGTTCAGACCTGTTTTTCCCGTACAGAGCAGAAGCATTATTCTGAAGATCATAACGCTGAAGATTAAAAATATCCTTCATCATATTGGTTCGCTCAGCAGCGCCCAATTCCAGAAATTCTTTGAACTGGCCCTGCGGAATAATGATGGTCCTTTTGAAATACGAATAACTCAGGCCAATAATGGCTTCCGCGTTGGAATGATCCAGTGGAATCCATTTGTTATCAATATTTTCATAAAATGTAACCGAATAAGGTTTTACATCTTCAAATTTTTTAGAATTTCGTCTGAAATCTCTGGTTGCCCGGAACAGTTTATTCTCATAATTGATAAAATCAAACTTGATATAAGAACTGCTTGACTTTAAATTCATCATATTATATGCCCTTTTATCACGCATATTCAGACGCTCCGTTTCGCCATAAAGAGCAAACGAAATAGCCTCAAGCACTGATGATTTTCCGGAACCTACAGCCCCGAAAATACCAAATAATCCCGCATCGGTAAGGTTTTTAAAATCTATGGTCTGGCGCTCCTGATAGGAATATAAACCTTCGATCGTTAATTGAACAGGTATCATCGCTTAGGCATTTAAAATTTCGTTAAACAAATTCATCAGTTCTTCATTGGCTTCCTGGCCGCCATTTTTGGATTTAAAATAATCTCTGAACAAAGGCTCAATATCCTGATTCAGATTAATTTCTATATTTTCCTGCTCGGTAAGTCCCTTGCTTTTAACTTTCGGGATCAGGTGAACGATGCCGTTGTGGGATTGATAGATTATTCTCCGTTCATCAGCAGTTAAGAAGGTTTCACTTTCCAGGGTAAGTTCAATAAACGTATATGGATTTTCAGTCAGCCACTGAACGGTATCTTCAACGGAAGTAAAGGTCTTTCTTACCAATTTTCTTCCACTTTTAAGAGGCTTTTTTATGAATGATACAGGCTGTCCCGGTTTCGCTTCAATGATGGAAACATACTTGGTCTGTCCCGCTTCACTAAAACTGTAGCAGAGCGGCGAAGATGAATAAACAACCGGTTTTTCCGGAGTTCCGATATTTTGAAAAGCATGGAGATGTCCCAGCGCTGTATATTGAATCTGATCCGGAATACTATCCGAAAAGATGAGATCAGCATTTCCTATTTTGATAGGTTTCTCGCCTTCCGGCTCTTCTAATATTTCAGCTCCTCTTTTGTTCATGTACAGATGCGCTGTCAGAAGATTCACTCCGGAAATATCACAAAACTGATCTGCCAGTTCTTTCCAGGTTTCGGATAGGACCTTATTGATCTCTTCTTCTTTATTCTCGCCGAAATATTCTTTCAGACGGACTTCATTGGCATAAGGTGTATGTAAAATCCGCACCGGGAAATCTGTATTTTCAAGCTCCAGTTCTATAAAACCTTCTTTTGAATTGACAATCTTAAAATGCTCGGTCCCGAAGGGAAGAATTTCCGCTTTAGGATGACCAATTAAAATAATTCCGCATTCCCGCGCCAGAGGATCAGGAGCATTAATCAGGTTGGGAGAATCGTGATTCCCGGAAATAGCAATAACAGGGCGTTTCCCATTGTTAGATAAATGTTTCAGTGTTTTATAAAACAGCTCGGCAGCCTCTACACCAGGCGTGAAATTGTCAAAAAGATCACCGGCAACGAGAATAAGATCAACGCTCTCTTCATCAGCCATACTGATGATTTCTTCCATTGCTGAAATCTGTTCTTCCAGACGGGAGAATCTGTCCAGTCGTTTTCCCAAATGCCAGTCGGCGGTGTGGAGGATTTTCATGAAAATTCTATTATGGTTTTAAAGTAAAAGGTAATGTAATTTTAAAGATAAGGTTTACGTTGTAACCGGCAACAAATTACATTTGGGAAAAAATAATCCTGTTTGTCACAAAAGACAATGGGGGTAGCTTCCAGCCGAATGGGTTTCAAACCTGGTAAGATTTAAATAGTAATGATTATTAAAGCGTATTATCGGCCTCTCTTGCTTTAAAATCTTCCCGGATTTGTTTTAAACGTGCTTTTCTTTCAACTTCAGCATTTTGTATTTTACGTTTTTTCTGATCAATTTTCTTTTTATGTTTTTGCCGGTTTGCTTCGTTATTTTTGCTCATATTTATTTTTCGGAATGAATCGTTTTCAGGTAAAAATACACGCATCAAAAATACTAAAGATTGGGAGTTTAAACAATTTTAGTCGCTAAGTCAGATAAAATATTTTAATTTTACTGCGTTATGGAAGAAAAATCAAAAGATCCTCTGCACGGAAAAAGACTCGATGCCATTCTTGAAGAACTGGTAGAATACTATGAAGGATTCGAGAAACTGGGCGAACAGATCAATATCAAGTGCTTTACAGATAATCCGAGCATCAAGTCTTCTCTGAAATTTTTAAGAAAAACAGATTGGGCAAGAGCAAAAGTAGAAAGTCTGTACCTCTTTGTACTGAGACAGAAAAAACGAAGCGAAACAAAAAACGGAAAGTAAAAAAAGAGGCTGTTTTGAGATTTTTGTTTTAACAGTTTTTAAATAGGCAATCATTTCAAAAATAGTATATTTGTGCCGTTAATCGTGAAAAACATCGCGAAAAAAAAGATAAAATATGACAATTGAAACCAACCATGTTGTAGCAGTAAGCTACATACTTCACACGATCGAAGAAGATGGAAGTAAGATTCTTGTAGAAGAAACAACAGCAGAAAACCCACTTACATTTTTATATGGTGTAGGAATGATGATTCCAAAATTTGAACAGAATATCCTTGGCCTTAAAGCAGGTGATAAAGCAGCTTTCGTTATTCAGCCGGAAGAAGCTTACGGAGAACAGGATCCGAACTCTATCACGCAGTTGCCTATCGATATGTTTCAGGAATCAGGAGTACCTCCAATAGGAGCTATCTTACCTTTATCTGATGGTCAGGGAAATAATTTCCAGGCATTTGTAGTAGAAGTTACCCCTGAAGCAGTAATTGCTGACCTTAACCATCCAATGGCTGGGAAAGTTTTAGATTTCCAGGTGGAAATTGTAAATACACGTCCTGCAACAGAAGAAGAATTGACGCACGGTCACGCTCATGGAATTGACGGAACTGACGCCCACTAAACTATAAAAAATGTCCGGATTTTCTCCGGACATTTTTTTTCTCTATTCTAAAAATTCTCCACTCACATAAAACCACCGGTTTTGAATCATTTTGAATTTTGACAATTCGTGATGGAGCTGTTTCTTTCCTTCCTCATCCGTATAAAAAGCTTTAAATTCAACTTTACTGACGGAGGGCTTATCTATAATTTCCAGTTTTGTCCACACATTAATTTCTCCCCATTCCTGCAGATCTTCTGTATTGTGGTATTTCCTTTTTGGAGGAAACGTGGTTTCCATCAGGTATTTTCCATTCGGAATCGCAAATGCAGAAAAACGGGAACGCATCAGAGCTTCCGCAGTAGGTGCATGCTTTTCTCCGGTGTGGTACGGCTTGCAGCATTCTTCATAAGATTTTCCTGAACAGCAGGGACAATTCATGTTATACATTTTAAAGCACAAATTTACGTGATTTTTTATTTCATTAAAACGATTACTTTTTACTTGTTTCACGCAGATTTTGCAGATCATACAGATTTAAAATAATACAAAAAATTATAACGCAAACATCTGTATGATCCGCAAAATTTGCGTGAGAATAATGGTGTTATTAGTGAAAAAATTCGTGTGATTTGTGGTTAAATAAAAAAGCATCCGAAAATGAATGCTTCACAAAGAATGAATATGAAATATCCATTGTTGGATAAGAACGGGCTTTAGCCCGTGGCATAAGGAACCTCTCAAAAAGCTCAAGCCTTTATATTCAATAGGAATGGGTTTTAACCCATTTAACGGAACATTCAATCATTTCCTCGGCTTTAGCCAAAACGTATAAAAAAAGAAGCACCCAATCGGATGCTTCTCTATAAAATTTATTTTATAAAACCTCTGTTTCTCAATAAAGGCTTGATATCCGGATCATGTCCCGTAAAATCTCTGAATGCCTGATTCAGGTCTACAGAATTTCCTACAGAAAGAATATATTTTCTGAAACGGTCACCATTTTCTCTGGTCAGACCGCCATTGCTTTTAATCCATTCCCATGCATCATTGTCAAGGGTTTCAGACCATAAATAAGCATAATATCCTGCTGAGTATCCTCCGCCCCAGATGTGTGCAAAATAAGGCGTGTGATATCTTGGAGGTACGGTAGCCAGAGTAAATCCGTGGCTTGCCAATGACTGTTTTTCAAAATCAAGAACAGGAATGAGCTGGCTTTCATTTGTAACGGTATGCCAATCCATATCCAGAGCTGCTGCAGAAACAAGTTCTGTCGTCATATATCCTTGGTTGAATGTCGCTGCCTTTTTAATTTTCTCAACTAAAGTCTGAGGAATCGGCTGCTTTGTTTCGTAGTGAATCGCATAATTTTTAAGAACCACAGGATCTAAAGCCCAGTGCTCATTGATCTGCGACGGGAATTCCACAAAGTCTCTAGGAACACTTGTCCCGGAAAGTGATGGATATTTCTGGCTGGCAAACATTCCGTGGATAGAGTGTCCAAATTCATGGAACATTGTAGAAACGTCATCATAGCTGATCAGAGAAGGTTTTCCCGGAGCCGGTTTCTGGTAATTATAACAGTTGACGATCACAGGTTTTGTTCCCAAAAGATAAGACTGCTCAACAAAATTACTCATCCATGCGCCGCCATTTTTAGAATCTCTGGTATAGAAATCAAGATAATAGATCGCGATAGATTTTCCATCGTGGTCAAAAACTTCGTAGGTTACTACATCCGGGTGATAAACCGGAAGATCGGTTCTCTTTTTGAAAGTTAGTCCGTAGAACTTTTCAGCGGCATAGAAAACGCCTTTTTCCAAAACAGTAGTCACTTCAAAATAGGGTTTGATCTGATTTTCATCAAGGTCATATTTTGCTTTTCTTACCTGCTCTGCGTAGAAATTCCAGTCCCATGGTTCTACTTTGAAACCACCTTTCTGCTGATCAATAAGATCCTGAATATCTTTAGCCTCACGTCTTGCCGTTTCCACAGCAGGCGTTGCGATCTGGTTCATTAGTTTGGTTGCTGCCTCGGGAGTTTTAGCCATCTGGTCCTGAAGTTTCCATTCAGCGAAGCTTTTCTTTCCAAGGGTCTGAGCTTTTTTAAGTCTTAACTTAGCCAGTTTTTCAATGGTTTCACGGGTATCATTTCCGTCGCCTTTTTCAGCTCTAAGCCATGACGCTTTGAATAATTTTTCTCTTGTAGCTCTGTTTTTCAGATTCTGAAGAAGCGGCTGTTGGGTTGTATTTTGAAGAGCAAGAAGATATTTTCCCGGTTGCCCTGCCGTTTTAGCATCCGTTGCTGCTGCTTCGATTTCGTCTGTAGAAAGTCCGTCGAGTTCTTTGGCATCAGAGAAAAATACACCGCCCTGTTTTCTTGCCTCCAGTAATTTATTGGCGTATTGCGTAGAAAGTGAAGCCAGTTCCTGATTGATCTGCTTTAATTTTTCTTTATCTGCTGCAGAAAGATTCGCTCCTGCAATCTCAAAATTCTGTTTGTAAAACTGTACAAGTCTTTTTCCTTCCGAGTCTAAACCGTCTTCTTTAATAGACTTGATTCTTTTATATAAATTTTCATTCAGGTACATTTTATCGGAATGTGCTGCAAAAACAGGAGCAAATTCTTCATCTAAAGCCTGAAGGGTAGGGTTCGTATTCGCGCTTGTAAGATTGGAAAATACAATAGTGGCTCTTTTTAAAACTTCACCGCTTTTTTCAAGGGCTACAATTGTGTTTTCAAAAGTAGGCGCTTCCGGATTGTTGGCAATTTTCAGGATCTCAGCATCGTGCTGTTTCAGTCCAAAATCGAAAGCAGGTTTGAAATGTTCATTTTTAATTTTATCGAATTCCGGAGCTTCGTACTGAAGCTTGCTTTTCTTCATAAAAGGGTTTGAAGATAAGGATGGATCGGTAACAGGAATCTCCTGTTGAGTATCGGTTTTCTTCATTGTAGTACAAGATTGGTTAAGTGCCAGCGCAGAAATTAACAATACCGATGAAATATTTTTCATAAATTAGTTGTTATTAAAGTATAAAGATATTAAAAACTTAATTTATAAACGCAGTAAACATGAAATCAACAACTCTTTTTATGCTGTCAGCCTTCGCGCTGATGGCCTCATGCAATGAAAATCATAATAAAAGGAACAATGATAATGACAATAATGATAACGGGTGGGTAGACAAAGTAATCGACAAGGACAACGGCCCGGTGAAAGAAAAAACATTCAGCGGAGATTTTGACGAAATAGAAGTTTCCCAGGCGATCGATGCTGAGGTGATCAAATCTGACGTAGAGAAAGTGGTGATTTCCGCACCGGAAAATATCATCAACGAAATTCTTGTGGACAACGATGGCGGAAAGCTTCATATCCACTACAAAAAAGGAATCAGAGTGATGAACAGCCATAATGTAAAGGCTAAGATCTATACAAAAGATTTCTCAAAGCTTACGGCTAATTCTGCAGCAAGCATCAGCATCAAAGATAAATTCACACAGGATAAAATAAGCATTGATATTTCCAGTGCAGCCAGCGTTTCCGGAGATCTGGAAGCCAACGATTTCGATATCTCAGCGGGAAGCAGCAGCAGCTACAGTGGAAAAGTATGGGCGGTGGATCTTGATATTGAAGCATCTTCAGCAGCAAGTCTTGATATTTCTGGGAAAAGCAAAAATGCGGACATCAGTTCATCATCAGGGAGCAGTGTTTCAGCCAAAAATCTTATTGCAGACAATGTAAAAGCAGATGCATCCAGTGGAGCGAGCCTTCAGGTAAGTGCTGTGAACTCAGTGAATGCCGAAGCTTCTTCAGGAGGAAGCGTAGATGTTTCCAAAAAAGGAGAACTTAAAAACGTAACCAAGCAGGAAAGCAGTGGCGGAAGCGTCAGTATTCAATAAATCAGTTGGGAGTTTCCTCGTCATTATCATCATCTACTGATGAGGAGCCTTCCCAGTCTCTATTATCAAAATTAAGATTATCATAAGCTAATAATTCCTCCTCACGCTGGAGGAATTCTTTTGTGGTAAACTTTAAAATTTCATCGTCACCTTTTGCCTTAGCCAGTCTTCGGATAGAAGCCTTGTCTATAGCCATAAATCTCTGTCCCAGACGTCTTGCTGCATATTTTCTCATCCCGGTTTCATGAAGAACATCTACTGCCATATCAACGGCTGTTCCCAATGTCTCACGGTAAATATTTTCAATGCCGTTATTTAAATAGTCATAAGCATCAATTCTGTTCTTAGCCCGTACAAAAATTCTCACCTTTGGATAGTGTTCACGTACAAGATCTGCAATGAATTTATTGTCATCCCGGTCGTCAAGACACAAAACTAAAATTTCCGCATCTTCAATACCTGCAGCCCTTAAAATAGGAATTCTTGTCGCATCTCCGTAATAGACTTTAAAACCATTACTTCTCAGAAGCTTCACCCGGTCAGAATCCCTGTCCAGAACTGTGGCTGATATTTTATTTGCTTTTAAAAGTCGGCCTACCGTACTTCCAAAGTGCCCGAAACCTACAATGATGATTTTCTTCTGGCTTACGTTATTATCGAGAATATTGAAGTCATTGTCTTCATCAGGAATCTCTTTAATGAATTTAGGCGTAATAAACCGGTCGTTAATGATCAGAAGGATAGGAGTGATGCACATGGTGATTGCTGTGACGGCCATCATTTGGGCATTAAGTTCAGGGCTTAGCAGATAAAGATCCGAAGCGTAATTGATTAAAACAAAAGCAAATTCCCCAACCTGAGAAAGGGCAAAAGCATAAAACAAGCTCTGCGGCGTATCGATTTTGAAAAACTTTCCGATCGCGTAAAGAACCATAAATTTTATAGCCAACACGGCAAAAACAGTAGAGAAAATAAATAGTGGATCCTGCTGAATAATATTAAAATTGATGGTAGACCCAACACTTACAAAGAATACAGCAAGAAGCAGTCCTTTAAAAGGATTGATCTGCGCTTCCAGCTCATGCCGGAATTCGCTGTTGGCAAGCATGACACCGGCAAGGAAAGCTCCCAAAGCAGGAGAAAGCCCAATAGCAGCCATAAGCTCTGAAACCCCAATCACGAGGAACAGGGAAGAAGCAGTAAGCAATTCCGTCATTCCTGACTTTGAAACATATCGTAAGAAAGGGACGAATACATATCTGCCCAAAAGAATCAAAATAGCAACCCCTAAAATAACGGTTCCGGCCTGCAGCCATTCCGGAAGCTTCTGGATGATGATTTGAATTTCATTATCGTGATGACTGGCTTTATAATTGGCAATAATTGGCAGGATAGCGAGAATAGGAATCACGGCAATATCCTGAAACAGAAGGGTAGAGAATGAGGCTTCTCCGGCCATGGATTTAAAATTATTCTTTTCCTGAAGCGTCTGCAATACGATAGCAGTAGAGGAAAGGGCAAAGCATATCGCGATGGCAATAGCTTTGTCAATTCGCCATCCGGCACTGATGAAAACAAGAAATAAGAGTGAAATAGTAAGCAACATCTGCGTCAGTCCGAGGCCCATAATTTTCTTCCTCATTTCCCAGAATTTCCGTGGTTCCAGTTCCAGTCCCACCAGAAAAAGCAGCATGATTACTCCAAATTCACTGGCGTGCATGATATCATTGACATCTTTTCCGGTAAGCCGCAGCACATAAGGACCAATGATGATACCTCCTAAAATATATCCGATTACTGAGCTTAACCCAAATTTTCTGGCCAGCGGAACCATAATAATGGCTACACCTAAGAAAAGTAAAGTATTCATCGCTAAGCTGGATTCCATAAGCTATTGATTGAGAAGTTCTGTAAATTCTTTTTTATGTAAAATAATGTCTTTTTTGCTCAGTTTATTGGCTTCGTAAACGATTTTGATATGCTTGATATCCGCTTTAAAAACCTTTAAGGATACGATCAAGCCGCTGATGAGTTCTTCCACCGTGTACTGGTATGTTCCGGTTTTGGTGAACGATCTTTCTTTTCCGCCGGTGGTGATCAGAATGTAGATTTCTTTTCCTTCCAGAGGATTGGTTTCGCCTTCTCTGAGCCAGTCTCTGTCGAAAACTTCATCGATCCATAATCTTAATAAAGGAGGCATTCCGAACCAGATGAGCGGAAATTGAAAAATAAAACGGTCATAATTTCTTAACCTTTTTCTCTCCCTGAATGCCGCGATATGAAAATCCGGATATTCTTCGTAAAGATCTCTGAGGGTAAAGTGCTGGTGACGGACATAGAAATTAAAAAGCTCTACGTTGGAATTGGAGTGCTCTAAATAGGGATGTGCAAAAACTACCAGCGTCTTCTTCATAAACCTGTTTTCAGTAAATATAATGAAAAAAAATTGGATAAAAGACGGTTTTTAAGTGGTTTTGTTAATTTTTTAATATGTAAAGTTGAATATAGTATTAAAATAAGTCAAAGAAATGATAGTATTTTAGCGTATTAAATAAAAAATCGGGCCATGAGCCCGATTATATTGAATTTCGTTATTTCTGTTTACCATCCGCCCGAAGCGCCACCTCCACCGAAGCTTCCTCCGCCGCCAAAGCCGCCGAATCCACCTCCGCCGCCACCGGAACTTCCACCACCAAAGCCTCCTCCTCCGAAGCTGCCCGGGAATGGGAAGAATCCGCCTGGATAATTTCTGCGTCCTCTTCTGGTGATGATCACATCATCGTCATCATTATTGCCGCCGCCACGTCCTCCTCCGCCTTTCCCTCCGAAGAGAAAGGCCAGAATGATAAAGATGACAAAGGCAATCAGAATGATTTTAAAAGCACTACCATTACCTGCAGGGGCTGAGGTTTCCGTAGGTTTGAATTTCCCCTGAACGGCCTCCATAATGGCTGAGGTACCGCGGTTGATACCTTCATACCATTGTCCCTGTCTGAAATTGGGTGTGACAATATAATCAAGAATCTGTCCCGCCACGGAAGCGGTAAGGTATTGTTCTACAGCCCGTCCCTGCTGGATAGACATAGTTCTATCTTCTGTTGCAACAAGGAAAACGACCCCGTTATCTACACCCTTTTTCCCAATTTTCCATTGCTCACCGAACATGGTCGCCAGAAAATTGACATCTTCTCCTTTTGTAGAACGGATAATGATCACCTCAATTTCTGTAGAAGTAGAATCTGCAAACTTGATCAGTTTGTTGTTCAGCTCATCTTTTTGCTGCTGTGTCAACAGTCCTGCTTCATCAAACACGGGATACAGAACCGCAGGTTTTTGCGGAATCGTGTATTGTGCTGATACAAAAGTGTAAAAGCAGAAGAGTATGAATGAAAATACAAGTTTAAGAGAACGTAATTTCATTAGAGAGCTGATTGGGATTTTTTCCCTGAACAGGAAAATATTTTTTTAATTCAAGACCGGTTTCCAGGATGCCGCTTTTTAAAGCTTTATAATAATTTCCTTTGGCAAATTCAGCGGTAATATAATCGTGGAGATGATCCCAATACGACTGGTGTACTTTGTCATGGATTCCAATATCGCCGATGATGGTAAGATATTTCTGTTCGAAATTTACATGAAAAAGCACAGCATTTCTGTCGGCAGTTTTATTCATACAGAGTTCTTTGAAAACTTCAAATGCAGTCTGTGCATTTTGGGTTTCGGTGTTCGAGTCTATATGTATACGGATCTCGCCTGTAGAATGTTCTTCTGCCGACTGTATCGCTTCCACAAGGGAAGTGATTTGCTGATTTGTCAGAAAACGGCTCATTATTTAAATACTTCAGGCGCTTTTTCTGCACCGGCTTCAGCCTTGAAGAATGGTTTTTCTTTAAAGTTGGTAAAGTTCGCCAGAATATTGTTCGGGAACGTTTTGATCGTTGTATTATAATCTTTGGCAGCGTCATTATAATAAACCGTTTCGGTTCTGATGCTGTTTTCTATCGCTGTAAATTCTCTCTGGAAGTTGATGTACTGCTGGTCCGCTTTTAAGTTCGGATAAGATTCTACCACAGCCATTAATCTACTTAATGCTCCGGAAAGTTCTCCCTGTGCAGCCTGGAATTTCGCCAGATCAGCTTCTGTCATATTCGAAGGATCGATTTGAATGGAAGTAGCTTTAGAACGTGCTTCAACTACTTTCGTTAATGTTTCCTGTTCAAATTTTGAATAGGATTTCACGGTTCTTTCAAGATTTGGAATAAGATTGGCCCTTTTCTGATATACCGTTTCGATATTAGACCATTTGGAATTCACGTTCTGTTCTTTCGAAACAAAATTATTATAACCGTTTTTCCCCCAGAAGAAGAGTACACCTACAATGATTAGCAGAGCAATACCGATAGTTCCTGCGCTCAGGCAGCCTTTATTTTTCATAGTTTATTTTTTTTAATTTTTTGTGCTAATCAAATATACAAATTATGTGCTAATTTTGTAAAAAATTATTAGAATGACAACAATAGTGGTGGCTATGGGTGAGAAGAACGAGATCGGTTTTGAAAACAAACTGCTGTGGCATCTTCCGAAAGACCTGAAACACTTTAAAGATATGACTTCCGGACATCCTATTATTATGGGGAGAAAGACCTATGAAAGTATAGGAAAACCATTGCCGAACCGTACAAACATTGTTATTTCCAGAAAGAAAAACTGGTTTGAGGAAGGGATTCTGATCGTGGGAAGCATTAAAGAAGCCGTGAAATTTGCTAAAAAAATCGATGAAAATGTATTCATCATTGGCGGTGGGAATATCTATGAACAGACGATGGAGATCGTGGATAAGCTGGAAGTGACTTTAGTGAAAGCTGATCTTCAGGCGGATACTTTCTTTCCGAAGATCAATCCGAAAGTCTGGAAAAAAACGGAAGAGATCTTTCATGAAAAAGACGAAAAGAATGAATATGATTTCTCCTTTCAAACATATGAGCGAATCAAGACGGAATAGTTATGAAAATTCTAGTTCGTAACCTCTAGCTTCTAACCTCTAAATTTTCTATCTTTGCACTCTTAAAATTGAACAATGAATAAGTACATAAAAATTGTAATTGCAGCAGTTCTTATCCTTTTAGGACTTTATATGATGATTTTCACAAGAAGTCTGGGCTGGGGGATTGTAGTATTCCTTCTTGCAGCACTGCCTATTATACTTTTCATCAAAAATGAATATATCCTTCTTGCCTTCTGGCAGCTGAGAAAACAGAATATGGAAAAAGCCTCAAAATGGTTAAACGGAATTACCAACTACAAGGCGCAGCTTCATAAATCCCAGTATGGATATTTCCACTATTTACAGGGGCTGACTCAGGCTCAGGAACATCCTGCGAAAGTGGAACCGCTGATGAAAAAAGCTTTGGAATATGGTCTGAATATGAAGCACGACAGAGCAATGGCAACATTGAATCTTGCCGCAGCAGCTATTTCTAAAGGTAGAAAACAGGAAGGCCAGAAGCTTCTGGATGAGGCTAAGAGATTAGACACGGCAGGAATGATGGCGGATCAGATCAAAATGATGAAAGATCAGCTGAAAATGCCTTCTATGCAGAAACACATGCATAACCCGAATATGAGACAGAGAGGAAAATTCTTCTAAGAACACTATACGAAACGAAAAAAGCACCTGATTCAGGTGCTTTTTTTATTTTAAACTCATTCATCACATTTCTGAATTATGATCATACCCATAGAATTTAGGCATCTGCCAGTGGTATTTCACGGCAAGTGTTCTGATGGCTACAATCAGTAAAATAGTGAAGATTTGTATCAGTGTATAAGAAAGTGGGATAAACTTCGTCATCAGAAGAAATGCGGATCCTCCGACGATACACGCCGTTGCATAGATTTCTTTCCTGAAGATCAATGGAATCCGGTTGAGGAGGATGTCCCGGATAATCCCTCCGAAGCAGCCGGTGATGGTTCCCAGTGCGATACAGATTAGTGGGTGAATTTCAGCATTGAGCCCTTTCTGAACGCCGATAATGGTAAATAGTCCCAATCCGAAGCTGTCAAAAATAAATAAGGTTACCTTGAAGTTCTTCTCAATGGATTTGAAGATCATGGCAAAAATACTTGTTCCGAGGATTAATGCACAGGTTAAAAGATCATGCATCCAGAAAACGGGAATGTCCAGCAGGAGATCTCTTACAGTTCCTCCGCCTACAGAAGTGACGAATGCAATAATCAGCACCCCGAACGGATCAAGCCGTTTCTGCATCGCTGCAAAACTCCCCGACATCGCAAAGGAAATGGTTCCGAGTACCTCTATGGCAAAATTGAACTGTTCGTGCATATATTGATGATTAATAAATGATAATCGATGAATGATTTCTGCATCTGCAAATTTTCGGCCATGTCATCAATTATCATTTATAATTGATCATTTATTTTGCTTTTTTCTCTACCCTGACAGAGTCCGGAACCAGCAGTTCATATTCTCCGTCGTGATTGATGATTTCTCTTACAATGCTGCTGCTGATGAAAGATTTTCCGGATGAGGTTAATAGGAATACCGTTTCCAGTTTTTTGTGGGCCAGCGTTCTATTGGTGTGGGCAATGGCTTTTTCAAATTCAAAATCGGCTGGATTTCTTAGGCCTCTCAGAATGTATTGTGCATCCTTTTCAAAGCAATAGTCTACCGTTAATCCTTCAAAGAAATCGACTTCCACATTGGGGAATTCGGCGACGGAATTTTGGATAAATTCCATCCTTTTTTCAAGAGGAAACATATATTTTTTTTGGGAATTCTGCCCGATCGCAATAATCAGTTTGTCAAAAAGCGGAGCCGCTCTTTCAATAATATCATAATGTCCCAGGGTAATAGGATCAAATGATCCGGGGAAAACAGCAATTTTCATGTTTTACGTGTTATGATGAGTTATGGGGTGCGAGTTAAGTGGTGAGTTTCGGGATACAGATTTCGGATTGTTGCCTGTATCTTCTTTTCAAACTTCCATCCACTAATATCTAACCTCTGATTTCTAACTTCTATTATTATTTATTCAACGCTTTTTCTACTTCGTTTCCGCACAGATCCATGATGGAGATTCCGTAAATTTTAGCTTGTTGCGGAAGAATGCTGGCAGGAGAGAATCCCGGATTGGTATTCATTTCAAGCATATAAGGAATGCCGTCCATAAGGATGAATTCACTTCTTGAAAAACCGCTCATACCAAGGGAATTATAAGCTCTTTTTGAAATTTCTTCCACCCGGATTCTGGTCGCATCATCAATTCTTGCAGGGGTAATTTCTTCTGAAGCGCCTTCATATTTAGCTTCATAATCAAAGAATTCATTGGTAGGTACAATTTCAGTGATTCCCAAAACGATGGTTTCACCTTTGAAATCTATAACGCCTACCGAAACTTCCATTCCGTCAAGGAAACTTTCGATAAGGATTTCATTATCCTCTTTGAATGCGATTTCTGTGGCAGCAATTAATTCTGACTTCTCTTTTACTTTTGAAATTCCCAGAGAAGATCCGGACTGATTAGGCTTAACGAAAACCGGAAGTCCAAGACTTTCAACGATTTCGTCTGTATTGAT
Organism: Chryseobacterium sp. OV279; assembly: GCF_900128945.1. GTDB lineage: Bacteria > Bacteroidota > Bacteroidia > Flavobacteriales > Weeksellaceae > Chryseobacterium. Next base: position 41,201 of record NZ_FQUD01000005.1, read on the forward strand.
TTCTTCTCCTTTTCTTAAATAAATGCTTTTAGCAGAAGGGATTCCATATTTTGACAATACCGCTAACGTATCTTTTTTATTGAAGGTTAAAGCGCTTTGATAGAAATCACAGCCTGTATATTTCTGCCCGATGGCATCCCAATAGGCCTGAAGGATTCCGTTTTCACCCGGAGTTCCATGGATAATGTTGAAACAGGCATCGAATTTCAGTGGTTCATTATTGTCTAATGTCACTGAAAAATCTCCGCGGTTGATTTCATATTTTTTGTCGTTGTCTCCTAAAAAATACCATTCATCTTTTAGAATGACTACTTTATATACGTCATATAGATTTCTGTCCAGAGAATCGTAGATCAACTGACCGCTTTTTAAGGAAACCACATATTCATCTGAATAGCCTCCCATGACAACGGCAACACTTTTTTTGCTCATAACCATTATAGTATCAATTAAGGCAAATTTAATCATTTTATGTAATGCAATAAGGGAAATTCAGAAATTTTAAAATTGAAAATGAATTGTGTTAAATAAAAGGACATTTAAAATTATTAGCTATATTTGCCGTTATAATTAAAGTATTTTTAAGTATGCTTAAATCACTTTTCAATTGGAAAGTTTTACTGAATTTAGTAGTCGCCATCGGTGTTTTTGTGGGGTTGGTGTGGCTTACTTTCCGCTGGTTGGAATATCATACCAAGCACGGTCAGGAAATTCCTGTGCCCAATGTTATTAATAAATCGGTGTACGATGCCGTAAAAATATTAGAGGATACAGGTCTTGAATATGAAGTAGACAGTGCAGAGTATAACCCTAAATATAAGCCTTTTCAGGTTTTAAAGATGCACCCTTTATCCAGTTCCCGCGTAAAGCCGGGATCGCTGGTGAGAATTGTTGTTAACCCAAGAACCTGGGCTCCCATTACAGTTCCGGATGTGATCAATAAATATTCAGGACTTGCTTTCCAGAGATTGGATCAGGTAGGTCTGAAGATTGGCGATACCATCTACGAACCGAGTATTCAGAAAGATGCTCTTCTAAGAGTATTATATAAAGGTAATGCTGTAAATCCAGGATCACGTCTTCCAAGATTCTCCGTAATTGACGTTGTCGTGGGATCAGGACCTATGAGAAACATTTCTATTCCTAGCGTGGTAGGGCTTTCTGTAAAAGAAGCCAGAGCCGTTATTTTGAAAAGTATGTTTGAAATAGGACTGGTAGAACATGAAGACGGAAGCAAAGACGAATCTGATATTATCTATTATCAGGATCCGGCTTCAGGTGATGTAAGAGACCAGGGAATGCAGATTGACCTTTGGGCCAGTAAGAGAACTCCTGCTGAGCTTAGAGCGAAAGTAGAACAGCTGAATGCTATTTACCGTATGAAGGTAGATACTTCACTGCCTCCGGTACATTATGATGAAGTTCCCAACCATCCGGAACCAAGCTATGATCCGCCTGCTGCAGTACCTGTCCCTAGAAAAGAAGTTCCTAAAGTGGAACCGGCTAAAACAGAACCGGCCAAAACCAGTGTAACCACAGGAGCTAAACCTGCGGGAACTACAGCTGAAAAACCTAAATCCACTGCATCAAGCAGTCAGGGTTCAGGAAATAAACCGGCTGCCACGGGAACCACTCAGCAACCGGCTCAAAAGCCAAAAGCTAAAAAAGTAGTCGTAGAATAATAACGATTTATTATATAAAATATAGGCTTCAACTGCAAAATGTTGGGGCCTTTTGCGTAAAAAAGATAAAACAATGGCAGAAGATAACGAAGACTTTTTAGATGAAGAATTAGTAGAGTCCGACAGTCTCGAGAACATCGATATAGATGAGGAAAATAAGGGACTGTATGAGCATGTGAACATCAAAGTCGATAAAAACCAGGAGCCGTTAAGGATTGATAAGTTCTTATTAATATACAGACAAAACTCCTCACGTAATAAAATCTCACAGACCTGCAGAGCCGGAAATGTGGTTGTAAACGGAGCTCCGGTAAAACAAAATTACCGTGTGAAGCCCGGTGACCAGATTTCAGTGCTTCTTGCCCACCCGCCGAGAGAAAATGTGATCATCCCTCAGGATATCCCTGTGAATATCATTTACGAAGATGATGATTTGGTTGTAGTAGATAAAGAACCGGGAATGGTAGTACACCCCGGCCATGGAAACTGGGATAAGACTTTAGTGAATGCACTGGCTTTCCATTTTGAAAAGAGTGGTGAAAAATCTGATCTGGACAGAGTAGGGCTTGTTCACAGAATTGATAAAGATACTTCCGGACTTTTGGTGATTGCAAAAAATGAATATGCACTGAGCTTTTTAGCGAAACAGTTTTTTAACAGAACTACAAAAAGATTATACTGGGCTTTTGTCTGGGGAAATCCTCAGGAAGAGGAAGGGACCATTAAGGGCCATATCGGCAGGCATCCTAAAAACAGAATGCAGATGTCCGTTTATGAAGACGGAAGCCACGGGAAGCATGCGGTGACGCATTACAAGGTATTGGAGCGATTCAAGTATATGACGTGGGTAGAATGTAAACTTGAAACGGGAAGAACGCACCAAATCCGTGCTCATTTCAAACATATCGGCCATACTTTATTTAATGACGAAAGATATGAAGGTCATACGCCTCTGAGAGGAGTGAATATACCTAAGTATAAGCAGTTTATAAAAAATGTTTTCGAAATTCTTCCAAGGCATGCACTCCATGCCCACACTTTAGGGTTTATACACCCAACCACGAAAAAGGAATTATATTTTGAGAGCCCAATGCCCAAAGATATGGCGGATGCTGTAAAAAAATGGAGAAATTATTTAGAAAACTAAAAATATATTGAGAATTTTTTTATATTTGTTGAATTGAAATCAAGATTTGTTATGAGAAAACTATATGCTATCGTATGTTTAGCTCTTTTGTCAAATGCATACAAAGCACAGGAATCACTACCATACTATCAGCAATATCTTTTGGATGGTGATTTTCTGTTCAACCCAGCTCAGTACGGAAAGACCGATTACGTACAGCTCAATGCTAATTACCACAAACAATTTGACAAGTTTAGCGATTCTCCAAATACGCAGTCTATAGGAATCAACGGGAACATCTTCGACAGAGTGGGAGCAGGGCTCTCTATTTTCAGAGACAGTAATGGACCTATTTCTGCAGGCGGTATTACAGCGGGAGCTTCATACTTTATTCCACTAAGCAGTGAAGGAGAAAGAAAAGACCAATTCTCTTTCGGTACTAGTGTTTCATTTTATAATATGAACTTCGACTATACTTCAGTGAATGTTGAAGATGGTTACGATCCATTGTTGATCGGAAAAGAAGGGAATATTTTTATGGCTTATGCCAACTTTGGTGCAGCGGCAACGTACAGAAACATCTTTGCAGGGATCTCTGTAAATGATATCGCGTTAAGCAATGACAAGGCTATCGTAAACGGAATCGAGCCTTCACCAATTAAATTCTTCTTAAACTTAGGATATGACTGGCATTTTGCTGACAATATCTACGTATCGCCATCAGCGTTGATCAACCTGAATACGAATTCAACAAGAATGATCGACTACAACTTAATGGCAACTTTCTTTAACGATATCAATTCATTCTCTGCCGGAGTAAGCTACAGAACGGTACAGAACAGATTTGACAGCCAGCAGTTACAGGTGGCACCGGTTGTTAAAGTAAGAATTAATAAATTAATGATCGGAGCAACTTATAACATCGGAATGTCTGATATCCAGACTTATGGTGGAAACAGCTTTATGTTGAGCTTAGGTTATAACTTCGATAACTTTATTAATCATAGAGGATATAGATATTAATCTGATTTAATTTAAATAAATTTGAGCTCTGAAATTTTCAGAGCTTTTTTTATGATATACATTCACATCCCGTTTTGCAGACAGAAATGCAGCTACTGTAATTTTCACTTTTCCACATCTTTGAACTTTAAGGATGAAATGATCAGTGCCATGAAGGCCGAAATCCGTCTGAGAAAAGACGAACTTCAGAATAAAAACTTAAAGTCACTGTACTTTGGAGGCGGAACACCGTCTATTCTTTCTGCAGATGAGATCAGCTCAATGATTGATGAAGTGTTAAAATATTTCAGTTTTGACCGGGATATTGAGGTTACTTTAGAAGCTAATCCCGATGATCTGGATAAAAATTTTCTTCAACAGCTTGCAAAATCTCCGGTTAACAGACTTTCTATCGGTACACAAAGTTTTTTTGATGAAGATTTAAGGTTAATGAACCGCGCTCATAATGCTTCTGAAGCAGAAGGTTCCATCAAAAGAGCACAAGATTTTGGCTTTGAAAACTTAAGCATCGATTTGATTTATGGCTCACCAACCTCCAATCTGGAAATTTGGAAAGAGAATTTAAACAAAACTATTGCTCTTGAAGTTCCCCATATTTCATCGTATGCCCTAACGGTTGAACCGAAAACGGCTTTGGAAAACTGGATAGCGAAAGGAAAAATCGCCAGTCCGAGGGAAGAAGAACAGAATAGAGAGTTCTATTATCTGTCAGATTTCTTAAAAGACAACGGATTTGAGCATTATGAAGTTTCTAATTTCGCGAAACCGGGCTTCTATTCAAGACATAATTCTTCGTATTGGAAGTATAAAGAGTATCTTGGAATAGGCCCTTCCGCACATTCTTACAACGGATTTGATGTCAGAAGCTGGAATGTAGCCAATAATCAACAGTATATTAAAAAGCTTGATGGTGGAATTCTTGCCAAAGAAGAAGAAATCCTTTCGCAGAACGATCAGTTTAATGAAATGATCATGATCGGGTTGAGAACAATCTGGGGTGTAGATATTGAAAGCCTGAACAGCAAGTTCAGCGAACAGACGCTTGAACATTTTCGACGTGAAATACAATCCAAAATAGAAGAAGGTATTCTGATTACAGAAAATAACCATCTTAAAATCCCGGAAAAACACTGGTTTATGGCGGATGGAATTGCTTCTGATTTATTTTTGGTATAACGTTTATTAATGTATATTTGAAAGTATACCTTAAATAAAAAATGATCAACCATGAGAAAAAACTTACTATTATTTTTTCTTTTTTTTAGTGCTTTCTATTTTTCCCAAAAACCGATTTTTACAAAAGCAAAAGTTAATGCTGTGAATGTATACAGATCTTCTGCCGAGCTTCAGAATTCTGTGAGTGTTTCGCTTCCTTCAGGAACATCTGAGGTTGTCGTAACTAATATTTCAGATGAAATTGTGGAAAAATCTATACAGATTAATACAAATAATAAAGATATTTCTATCCTTTCTGCACAATACACTAGCGGCTACAAATCGAATTATTTTGAGAATAATAATCCTAACAGGAAAAGAATTAAAGACAGCATTGCCATCTTAGAAAATCTCAGTACAAAAATCAATATTGAGCGACAGACGAATGAAAAAACATTGGAACTGTTAGACAAAAATCAGGGACTGTTGGTGGGAAGCAATTCCTCCACTGTAGCCCAACTGATGCAACTGACCGAATATTATAAGACCAAAAGAAACGAAATAAGCATAGCACAGCTTGATATCAATAAAAAATATACGCAAACCATTCTGAAACTTGAGACTTTAAGAAATCGTCTGAAAGCCAATACAGAAGCTGAAGAAACTTTTTCTGATGGCGTTCTTGTTCTGAGAATTGTAAGTGGTGCAGGAGGAAATGCAAAAATGGATCTGGGGTATTTGGCGGAAAATGTTTTTTGGGAACCGTTTTATGAAGTGAAAGGTAATAAACTGACTGAGCCTTTAGATGTGACTTTTAAAGCAAAGGTAAGACAGGATACCGGACTTGACTGGAAAGGAGTAAAGCTTTCGCTGATCAATGCAAGATCTTCAAGAAATAATGAGGCTCCAACTATGAATCCATGGTTTTTGAATTCTTACAAGAGTGAAGAAAGAGAAACCTACAGTTATTCCAGCAAAAAAGATACTATACGATCGCATAATATTGAGGAAGTCGTTATGGTAGGCTATGGCGTTAAAATCAATGAAAATCAGTTAAATGTAAGTTTTGATCCGGATATTCCTTATGATATTCTATCAAACAATGAAGATCATTTTATCAATCTAAAACAGATAAAACTTCCGGCGGAATATAAATATTATACCGTTCCAAAATACAATACCACGGCCTATTTGGTCGCAGATATTAAAGATTTTAATAAGTACAATCTGATTTCAGGTGGTGCCAGTGTGATTTTTGAAAATATGTATGTAGGTGAAACCAGAATCAATCCCAATCAGACAAACGATAAAATGAGCATTACCCTTGGTGATGACAAGAAGATTAGTATACGCAAGGAAATGGTAAATGATAAGGCAAGTGAAAAATTATTCTCTTCCTATCAGGAAAAAACGATTACTTACGATCTTGTTGTCCGAAATAATAAAAAGGAAGCCATCAATATTGAGATCCGGGATCAGATTCCTTTGAGTAAGGATGAATCTGTAAAGATCGAACTTCTTCAAAGTGATAACGCAGACCTGGATAAAGAGAAAGGATTTTTACTGTGGAACGTTAAAATTTCATCATCTGAAACAAAAAAAATCAGGGTAAGCTATAAAGTAAGATACCCGAAAGATTTTTCAATCAGCAATCTTAATTAAATAGACGATTATTCACTATTTTTGTATAAAATTTCAGCTCACTTGAAAACTAAAAAGCAAGACTATTCACATCTTTCACCAAGCCAGCCTATCGGTATTTTCGATAGTGGGGTGGGAGGACTTACCGTAGCCAAAGAAATCAAAAGACTTCTTCCTCATGAGGACCTGATTTATTTCGGAGATACCAAGCACCTTCCGTACGGTGAAAAGTCCAAAGACGCCATCATTGAATATTCTACCAAGATCACCAATTTCCTGCTTCAACAGAACTGTAAAGCGATTGTTATTGCCTGCAATACGGCTACTGCGAATGCTTTGAATGAAGTAATGCAGTCGGTGAATGGGAAAGTTCCTGTCATTGACGTTATTAATCCGGTTGCAGAAAAAGTGGCCTATGAGATTCATAATAATGTAGGGGTGATTGCAACGAAAGCAACAGTGAATTCAGGACTGTATAAGAAAAGCATCAGAAAGCAGAATAAATGGATTAAAGTAGATGAACTAGCTACACCTTTGCTGGTTCCTGCCATTGAAGAAGGATTCAAGAATCATCCTATCACGCATGCCATCATCTATAATTATCTGAGCAATAAAAAGCTGAAAAATATTGAAACGTTAATTCTTGGTTGTACGCACTACCCGTTATTGATTGATGAGATCAAACAGTATTACGGAAACAGAGTCCGTGTAATCGATTCTCCCAATATTGTAGCCAATCATCTGAAGATTATCCTGGATAAATACCACCTTCTGAATGATAATAATCCAAAACCAAACTATCATTTCTATCTTTCGGATCTGACGAAAAACTTTGAGAAAATCTCCAAGAAATTTTTCGGAAAGACCATAGATTTGGAATTGAAAGTATTATAATACAAAAAGCTGTTTCTCCTGAAACAGCTTTTATTTTTTGTGGAAATATCATCAATGACTTGAAGATGGAAGATGGAAGTTACTATTGGGTAGTAAGTACTTAACAATTCCTTTTAATGTATTGAAGTAGTTTTAAAAAGATTAATAAAGGCAACCTGTATTTCTATCTTTGGACTTCAATACCTTCCCTCTTCGAGCTTCTGACTTCCTTACATAATGATAAAAACTGAAATGCCTTATCCCGGACTCAGGTTAAAATTAAGATTCTAAAATCACCATTTCACGGTTCAGTCTTCTTTTAGGAGTTGTTGCCGGATGATTGCTGTCACTGTCAGCTCTTTCACCAATCGCAACGGCGAAAAGTGTTTCGTAAGAATCATTTTTCAGGATAGCGTCATATTTTTCAGGCTCAATTCCTTCCATCGGCGTAGAATCAATTCCCATCGTGGCACATGCGGAAAGAAAAACACCCAGCGATAGATAAACCTGATGCCCAAACCATGAGCGGATGGCCTCTTCACCGTTGGGTTTTACCATCGTTCTGTAGTAATTCACGGAACCTTCAGGAAGATTTTCTTCGATCTGTCTTTCAAATTCTTCCGGATTTTTCATCATTTGGAATACAATCACATGGCTGCTTTCCAATACTTTTTCTTTGTTAAAATAAGATGCTTCCGCCAGCTGTTCCTTTAGTTCAGGCGTATTCACGAAAATAAAATTCCATGGCTGACTGTTGATCGAAGATGGACTTAGATTAAGAATCTCTTTCAATTCTGCAATCTGCTCTGCATTTATTTTTCCCTGAGGATTATACTTTTTGACTGTATACCTCTTTTTCATTTGTTCTAAAAAATTCATAAATTATTGTACTATCATTTTTATAGTTACAAAAGTAATTTAAGTTTATTACCTTTGCAATAACGGTAAAAAAGGATAGTATAAAAATGTATACAATAGATAACAAAGAATATCCGTGCTGCACCAGCGTTACGATGAAGTTTATAGGAGGGAAATGGAAAGCTGTAATTTTATTTCATCTGACGGATGGTGCCAAAAGATATAATGAACTAAGGAAATTAATTCCTACGATTACAGAAAGAACCTTAAGTCTGCAGCTGAAACAGCTGGAAGAAGATCATATCGTCAACAGGAAAGTATATACGGAAAAGCCTCCTTTGATGGTAGAATATACATTGACGGATTTTGGAAAAACACTGCTCCCGGTGATTGAAGCGATTACCCATTGGGGAATTGCTGCACCGGATCTTTCCGTAAAAAAAATAATCAGGAATTAAATTTCCTGATTATCTTCTTTATTCGCTTCGAAAAAACTGAAACTTACATTTCCGTACTTTCGGGTATCTACTAAATTGGGGTGTTCCAATTTCATTCTGCTCTGATGTTCTATGATCAGAACACCGTTTTCCTTCACATATTTATTGTTCAGAACTAAAGACAGCAGTTCGTAATATTTCTTTTCTTCCATTTCAAAAGGAGCGTCAGAAAATACGATCTCGAAACTTTTTTTGTTTCTGAATTTTTTAAGCCAGTCGAAAACATCACCTCTCTGAACATTCACCTGCTGAGACATATCCAGCTCTGAAGCCGTAGAATTGATAAAGCTTGTGTGTTTTGGATTCAGTTCCACTGAAGTGACATCCTGACATCCTCTGGATGCAAATTCGAAAGTGATAGAACCGATGCCTGCAAAAAGATCAAGCACCGAAATAGACTGCATGTCATATTTGTTTTCCAGGATGCTGAATAGCGCTTCCTTAGCAAAATCCGTTGTAGGTCTTACGTCAAAATTTTTAGGAGCGGCTATTTTTTTGGCTTTCCACTTGCCTGAGATTATTCTGTACATACTGAAAAATTATTAGGCAACGAAATTACTAAATGTTGGCTAATAAAAAGAATTTAGTCATAAAATATTCGATAGTCGGGTGATAATGGCTATTTTCGCGGTTGAAAAAAGAATGATTATGAACAAACATTTATTGACATTTTTACTTGGTGTCATTTTATGCGTACAATTATCTGCGCAAAACAACTTTGAAAAAGGTTATATCATTAACAATGACGGAAGCAAGATTGAAGGATTGATAAAAAATATGGACTGGAACAGGTCTCCTTCGCAGATAGAATTTAAGCAGGACAACAATGCATCTTCTAAACTAATAGGGATTGATGTTATAAAGGAATTTGAAGTTGATGGAAAGGCAAAGTATGTAAGATCTGAAGTGGAGATTGATATGTCCAGTGATGATACCAGTTCTTTGGATGATGATGAAAAGCCCTCATTTACTAAAAAGACGGCTTTTCTTAAAGTTATTGTTGAAGGAGAATACACTTTGTACGGATACAGTAATGAAAATATAAAACGTTTTTTCTACCAGAAAGAGGATAAAAAAGAACCGTTGGTTTTTAAACGGTATATGATTTCGGGATCAAGTATTGCTAAAAACAATACATTCATCAAGCAGCTGCAGGCTTTATCAGACTGTGACCATATTAAAGCATCACAGGTTTCAGGTCTTGAATACAGAGAAAGTGATCTAAGAGATATTTTTATCAAATTCAACAGCTGTAAAAATGCAGACTATAAGAGTTTCGAGAAAAAATTACAGAAAAGCTTTTTCCATGTTTCTTTGAGACCTGGAGTGAACTTTTCATCTTTAGATATTACTAATGAAAAAAGAGCAGATATTTTCGGATCGGATTTTGGTAGCCAGACGAACTTCAGAATCGGGGTAGAGCTTGAATATGTAATGCCGTTTAACAATAACAAATGGGCAATTATATTAGAACCCACTTATCAATATTTCAAAAAAACAGAAAAAGATGTTCCTACAACTACGATCTTAGGTGAAACTGTATCAAACAGAGCAAGCGTACAATATTCTTCAATTGAAGTTCCAATCGGGGTGAGATACTATGCATTTCTAAATGAGAAATCTAAATTTTTCTTCAATGCTTCATTTATTTTTGATGTACCTGTAGGAGAATCTGAAGCGGTATTCCAAAGATATCAGTTTGCTGATGAAAAAATAAAGATAGGATCTGCTACCAATTTCGGATTTGGAGTAGGTTATAAATACAATGACAGATTTAGTGTAGAATTTAATATGCACACGAAAAGAAGTATATTTGAAAATGAAAGCAGTACCTATTCTGCAGACTACAAAAACTTCTCTGTTATATTAGGATATACGTTATTCTAAATGGTATAAAATTATATGAAAAAGGTACTGTCTGAAACAGTACCTTTTTTTATGTGATTAATTAAGTATAAAATTCTTATTGGGAACGTTGTCGTAAACGATCCTCATGTTCTTGACAAACTTCTGAAGTTCAGAAATAAAGGTTTCATTTTCCGTAGTTTCGCCGTATGCATAGAAGTTGGTTTCATTGATACCAAAGCCAATCTTACTTAGGGTAAACATCACGAAATAAAGAAAATCTACTTCAGAATTCACATCCAGGTTATTGTATAAAATCACCTTCTTGTTATCGATGGCAAAAAACTCACACTGGTTGTGGTATAAATTGATATGAATTTCTTTATTGTTTTTATTATTGATAGAATTTAAAAACTTCTCTCCTGAAAAATTAAAATGAACCGGAACCGCCAGCTCTTTTATTTTCTTATAAAAGTTTTTAGGGAACGTATAATAAAACTGTACTCCGAATCTTTTATTCACAGAAAGCATCAGCTCTTCTTTTTCCTTATCTGCAGGAGCGTTAAAAGCAATCAGTTCAAAACCTGCATCATGTTCTGAAAATCCTTCCGGCATCAGGGTAAAATGATTCAGTGCAGAGATCACATGGATCTCTTCAAACCTTTGCTTAAGAAGAATTTCATCAAGTTTATCCTCGATGAGATTTTCCGGTGTTTCTTCGGTAACGAAATAAGACTTTTCCTCCAGAATGCTTTTGTTCTTTGCAATCTGGCAGATTAATCCGTCTTTGGTAAAAAGTAAATTAAGTACGTTCATATTTCAATTGATGCAAATTTAGTGAAATTCTATCATAACGGCACCTGATTGATGGTGAAGTATTTCCTTATTGTAAAAATCAATATCCGACTGGCTTTCCAAAACATCCATAACCATTCTTTGCAGCGTTCCGTCACCAATGCCATGAACGATTTCTAACCTTTTCAGGTTATGTTTTCTACAGAAATCAAGAACTTCCATCAGTTTTGCTTTTTGAATGAAGAGCCTTTCAAAACTGTCATAATCACTGGGATTTTTAACCAGATAATGAAAATGCAGGTCGAGAACCATATGATTTTTCTGGTGCTTTTTAGAAACTACTTTCTTCGGTTCTGCTTTTTTTTCCACCCGAATATTTTCATAAAGATCAGCGTTTTTTGGAACCAGTTTTTCTTTTGGATACTGATAGGTAAATCCATATTCATCTTTAAAAACAACGATATTGCCTTTCACAGAAGTGATTGTCCCGCTTAAATCTTCATCTACCACAGAAACTTTGTCCCCGATTTTCATGTATTGTGCCTCTTCTTTTATTATTTTAAAAATTAATTCTTCGGTCCCAGTTCAATGATCTCGAGATCTTTCACTTCATCGCCTTCCACCACAAAGCGCATCATGGTTCTCACTTTATGCCATCCCTGTTTTCCGCAGGCTCCCGGGTTCAGATGAAGAAGATTATTCTTTTGGTCAAACATCGCCTTCAGAATATGAGAATGTCCAGAAATAAATAACTTCGGAGCCTTTTCAGAGATTTCTTTATTGGTGATTGGCGTATATTTTCCGGGATAACCTCCGATATGGATCATCAGAACTTCAAGATCTTCACAGAAAAAACGGTTTACTTCAGGAAACTCAGCCCTGATTTTCGCGTTATCTATATTTCCGTAAACTCCTTTTAACGGTTTTATCTTTTCGAGTTCTTCAATAACTTCGATGCTTCCAAAATCTCCGCAATGCCAGATTTCATCAGCCTGAGACGCATATTCTAAGATACGGTCATCTATATAGGAGTGGGAATCAGAAAGCAGAAGGATTTTTGTCATGAAAATCTGAAATTTGTGCAAAGTTAGGAAAGATTTATTTCTCAGCTATTTTAATAAATCTTTTTAACACCAAGCTATTATCCGGAAGTTTTGATACTATAAATTTACCATTAATTGCTGGAAATTTGGGATTGGTTATGATGATGGTGGTGTCAGAATCCATTTGCCAGAATCCACGGTGGCGATACAGCTTTAATTTGTCAGCTTCAATTCTTTCTATTATTGCCGTGGCACACGCTGGCTCCGCATTAAGTGATACAATTGTTCCGTTCTTTTTAAACCGGATTCCACCCCATTTTTGATCAAAAGTTTTCTGACTTTTATAGATGTAAGTCAATCTATCTAATTTTGCCAGCTTCCATGTGTGGAAAAGAAATGAAGCATCAATCTTATTCTGACTTTTAAAGGAAAGAACTGCGAAACATACGAATAGAAGGCTATAAACTGATTTTTTCATTCAGATAAAATTGAAAGTGGGCAAAATAGATAAATTTTTCTCTGTTACAAAATTTGGGTCGCTGAATATTTACTAAATTTGAGAAAATTAAAAAAAAATGAAGCAGAAATTTTCTTTTTTACTTTTTCTCGCAGCGGTAGGGCTCTTCAATGCTCAGGTTGAAGAAAAAAAATTGGATGAACTGATCCAGAATACCTTAAAAACTTTCGATGTGCCCGGAATGTCCGTTGGGATCATAAAAGATGGAAAAGTGATCTATTCCAAAGGTTTCGGACAACGTTCCTTAACCACCAAACAACCGATGGATGATAATACATTGGTAGGAATCGCTTCTAACTCAAAAGGATTTACGTGTACTGCGCTGGCTATTTTAGCCGATGAAGGAAAATTGAACTGGGACGATAAAGTTTCAAAATACATCCCTGAATTTCAGATGTACGATCCATACGTTTCCCAAAACGTGACCATAAAAGATCTTATTACACACAGAGCCGGATTAGGTTTGGGGCAGGGCGACCTGATGTTCTTTCCTGAAGGCGGAAATATGACCGTTAATGATATTATTCACAACGTCAGATATCTGAAACCTGAAAATCCTTTCAGAACTAAATTAGACTATAATAATGTCATGTTCATTGTTGCCGGAGAAGTAATCCACAGGATTTCCGGGTTAAGCTGGGCGGAATTTATTGAGCAGAGAATTATGAAACCGGTTGGTATGACTTCAAGTTTCGGAAGTTATAACAGAGCTAAAGCTGTAGCCAACAAGATTGATGCTCACGCTCCTGTAGACGGAAAAGCCATTGCCGTTCCACACGACTGGAATGAAACAGGGAATGCAGCAGGAGGAATTATGAGTAACATTAAAGATATGACCACCTGGGCAGACTGTCTTTTAAATAATTTTACCACGAAAGACGGTAAAAAACTGGTTTCCGATAAAAATGTACAACAGTTATGGAGCTTACAGATTCCGGACAGAGTCGCAATGAAAAATCCTTATGATACCAGTTTTTACGGGTATGGATTAGGCTGGTTCTTAAGTGATGTTAAAGGGCACAAGCAGATTCAGCATACAGGAGGTCTTATTGGAACCGTTACCCAGTTTACACTGATCCCCGATTTGAAATTGGGAATTGTAGTACTTACCAACCAGCAGTCAGGAGCGGCTTTCAACTCGATCACAAATACAGTGAAAGATTCTTACCTTGGAGTGGCAGACAGAAACTGGCTGAAAACCTACGGAGAAAGAATGACGAAAGTTAATGCTGAGTATGATAAACAGAAAAAAGAGGCCTTTGCTAAATCTGAAGCCTTCAAAAAAGAAAAAAATCTTCAGCCGAAAGCAGAACAGTTCATAGGAAAATACAATGATCAATGGTTTGGAGATGTAGAAATTTCACAGCAGGGAAATACATACAGAATTTCATGTAAAAATTCTCCACGTCTGAAGGGAGAGTTACTTCCTTATTCCAACAATTCATTCATCGTTAAATGGGACGACAGAAGCTATGATGCTGATGCCTACATTATTTTTAATTATGATGAAACCGGAAAAGCAGAATCTGCCAAATTAAAACCGATTTCAGATGTCACCGACTTCAGCTTCGATTTTGATGATCTGGATCTGAGAAGATAAATAAGGATACATAGTTAATTAAATAACTTAATAATATTCAATAGGAACGGGCTTTAGCCCGTTTTTTTATTAATTACAGGCAAATAGGCTTTAGCCAAATCCTAAAAAAAAGAGCTCCAATATTCGTTTGAGCTCTTCTGGTGTATAGATGATATGTGATTAGAAAGTGTAAGAGAGAAGTTATTACGAGTCTAAAGAGTGTAACTTCAAACCTCCCTCTTCCAGCTTCCAATATTTTAATTCTTAATAAACTTCTTAATAACATCCCCGATTTGAATAATATAAGCGCCTTTTGTCAACGGGCTTACATCAATGGAATCACGCTCCATTTTTCCCGAAAGTACAAGGTTTCCAATCATCCCGAAAATCTTATAATCCTGTGACGGAGCATTCTGAACTTTTAATGTTTCCTTAGCCGGATTGGGATAAATTGATGTTTTGCGGTCACGGTTTTTTTGATCTGAAACTGATAAAGCGGCCAAATCTGCTTTTAACACAGAACCTGCAAAAAAGTCAGTGACATAGATGATATTCTCTTTCACAGCTAACCCTGAGGGATAATCAAATCCGGTGGAAACAAGACCAGTGGAAACAGTTGAATTGGGTTGAGTGATATTAATTTTAGATACTTTAGAAGCACCCGCTTCACAGATAAACAGATCTTTTCCATGGAAAGCAAGACCTGATGGATAGCTTAATCCCTGTGCTATTGTGGTAGGACCGGTTGATGTAGTCATATCAAATTTTGAAAGTCTTCCTTCAAACCGTTCTGTAAAATAAATGACATTATTAATAATCTCGATTTCAAACGGAGATTGTGCCGATACTACATCAATCAGTTGGGGATTAGGCTGGCTTACATCTATTTTAGCAATTTTATTATCTCCTTCAAGAGCCATATACAGCTCATTTCCTACGAATTCAAGACCAAGCGGACTGCTTATTCCTCCCAGTATAACTTGCGGACTTGGATGAGGAAGAGCAAGATCAACTTTAGAAAGTCTGCCCGCTCCAAATTCTGAAACGTAAAGAATATTATCCTTTAACGCAAGACCATATGGACGGTTAACTCCTGTCACCACATCAACAGGTGCAGCACCCGGATCATCAATATTTACTTTAACAACCTTGTCCAGATAATAAATACCGATATACATCGTATTGCCATCAATAACCATCGGATTGGGAGTGCCCAGATTGTCGATAAGTACATTAGCTGAAGCTTGCGAATACATGTTGTTTCCCGCTAAAAGCAGAACTAAAACTAAGAGATAAAGTTGTCTTTTCATTTTATTTTTATTTAGAATAATTAAATTTAGACAAAAGTACTTTATTAAAAATAAAATCGTGAAGGGTCTGACAAATATCATAAACAAAGGAAAGCAATGCTTACTGTAAAAAAATATTGAACCATAAATAGAATTGGTCCATTGATTATAAATGTCGGGTATCTTATTTTTTAATGCTTTTAATTGAAAATCCTGTTATTCAATAGGAACGGGCTTAGTCTAGTTTTGATCGGAAGAAAAATTTCCGACCAATAGATTTTTAGGATTCATTTTTTTATTGATTATTTTTTATGGCAAAGGAAAACAATGATTTATTTTCTTTGAATACTGTTATTAAGATAAACAAAGGCGTAAACTTATCAATGTAAGACAAGGGCAATTCCTATTGTTTTATTTCTTAAAATAGGCGAAGCAGCTTTATTATTTAGCCCAATTATCAGGTATGAAAATACGTAATTCGTAAAATGATTATTAATTGAAAATCATGTTAATCAATAGAAACGGGCTTCAGCCCGTTTACACATATAGATCGGTAGAATCCGGCTTTAGCCAAAACCTTATTAATGATATTTTATACAGAAAAAATTATTTCAAAAGATGAAGATCCTGCTCAGCCCTGGAAAGCTCAGAATTTAAATGCTGTTTTTCAAAGAAATGTTTCAGATCCAGAAGCCGTTTCTTAGGATCATATTGAATGCTTGAATGTAATTTCTGCTGACAGAGCGAACACGCTCTTGCAAAGTGGAAATCAGTTTCAGGAAGTGTATTGGTTCCGTTCATCACACAGTTCGCATTCAGACAATGGTTGAGCCCGAACATATGTCCAATCTCGTGGGAACTTACTTTGATTAATCTTTCGAGGCTTTCATTAAAATTAGAATCTGTCAGGCCTCCGTTTGCAAATCTGTACATAGAAGTTACTCCCACACCGTCCTGATACGATGCGATGCCGAAAACATAATTCCATTCAGGTCTTGGATAAAGATCTTTTTCCGTGATTCCCATGAAGACTACGGCGTTTTTAGGTTTTCGCTTCATAAGAATGCTGTCCAGAACATGTCCTGCCAAAATCTGTTCCTGACCGTCTCTGAAAATTCTTCTCGCAGTTTTTGGAAAGATAGTGTTGGATAAAAGGGGAAGAACCTTCGTTTGCAGCTGAAAATATGTACTTAAATACTCACGGGTAAGTTCTATTTCTTTTTTCTGCAATTCATTGAATTCTCCAATGGGCTGAAGATAGATTGTATTTTTCCCCGGTTCCGGTTTTATTTTCTTCAGCTTCTGAAAATCGTCGAAAGTCTGAAACTTTTCGTCCCGCGAATATCTCCAGTCGCCGGGTTTGGCTTTAGGGAGCTGAACATCGTTTACAGCAATGGTTTCAATATAAGTCTTCTCCTTTTTGTGACAAGAAAAAAAGAGTAAGAGTGTAATCAGATAAAAAAAGATAAAATTATATTTTCCCTGGTTCATAAAAGAAAAGCAGTCTCTTTTTGGCACCGTCAAATTCAGACCACGAATTGCAGTCTATTTCAAAACCGGCTACTCCGCAGGTCGGGAAATGAAAAATATCTTCAGAGATGGAATTCGCAAAATTGGATATTCCGTTGTTGTGGGAGAAAAGAGCCACAGAGCCTACGCTGTCATCCAGGTCGTAGATTACAGATTCAAAATTTCTTTCCGAAGGATTATAAAGTTTATCCTCCGTAGCCACTTTAAGCTGGTAGGTTTGATTAAAGATCTTGCACGTATTCAGTGCGCGCACCGCCGGGCTTGAAACAAAATGATCAATAGAAATATTATTGCTTTTCATGAATCTGGACATGTTCATCGCATCTTTCAATCCCTTGTCTGCCAAAGGTCTGTCGAAGTCCTCCGTTTCTTCCGGCCAGTCGCTTTTCGCATGTCTTACGAGGATGAGTTTCTTCATATTTTCGTTTTTTGGAAGATTAAAATTATAAAAAAAATAATGGAATAAAACATGATTTTCATAAAAAAACTGCGTTATGAATAAAATCATTAAATTTTACTAAATTTGCACACTTATGGGACAGATCCTTGCGATAGACTACGGAAAGGCACGCTGCGGCATCGCTGCAACAGATGATATGCAGATTATTGCCAGCGGCCTGGATACCGTTGAGACACGATTTTTGATGGAATTCCTGAAAAAGTATTTCACGGAAAACAAAGTGGATGATGTGGTAGTAGGCCTTCCTACAGACTTGAAAGGAAATGTTTCCGAAGTGGAGACGGATATTTTAAAATTCATTGAAGCATTTCAGAAAGAATTTACGGATATCACGGTCCACCGTTTAGATGAAAGATTTACCTCTAAAATGGCTTCTTTTTTTATTTCCCAAAGCGGAAAAAGCAAGAAAAAGAGACAGGAAAAGGGGTTAATAGATAAAGTAAGTGCAACTATCATACTGCAGAATTTTTTAGAACAAAGAATAAGATGATTTTACCGATAAGAGCTTTTGGGGATCCTGTTTTGAGAAAAGTAGGGAAAGATATAGACAAAGATTATCCCGGTTTACAGGAACTTATAGATAATATGTTTGAAACGATGTACAGTGCCAACGGCATAGGCCTTGCTGCACCGCAGATCGGATTGGACTTACGCCTGTTCGTGATCGACGTGACGCCTCTTGCGGATGACGAAGATTATGAGGATATCAAAGACGAACTGGCTGATTTTAAGAAGGTTTTCATTAATGCAACGATTCTTGAAGAATCCGGCGAAGAATGGAAATTCAATGAAGGATGTCTTTCTATTCCGGATGTAAGAGAAGATGTAAAGAGAAAAGGAACAATCGTTATTGAATATTATGACGAAAATTTTGTGAAACATACAGAAACTTTTTCCGATATTAGAGCCCGCGTAATTCAGCATGAATATGATCATATTGAAGGCGTACTGTTTACCGACCATTTGAGCGTATTGAAGAAAAAACTCGTAAAAGGTAAACTGACGAAAATCTCACAGGGTGAAGTAAGCATCAGTTACAAAATGAGATTTCCAAAGTAATTTAAACAAGGATTAAAAACAAAATAATAAAAAGCAAAAAGCCCCGTGCCTATTGCAGAATTTACAAAAAATAATAATATGCTGTTAGAAAAAATAATTTCAATTTCTGGAAAGCCAGGACTTTTCAAATTAGTTTCTCAATTAAGAAACGGTTTTATCATTGAAGATGTTACTACCAAGAAAAAAGTAAGCATTGGAAACTCAAGCCAAGTGAGTTTACTGGATAATATTGCTATGTTTACATTTGATAAAGAAGTTCCTTTGTTCGAAGTTTTTGAAAATATTGCTAAAAATTACGAGTATAAAGAAACTATTTCTCACAAATCTTCTGACGAGATTCTTAAAGATTTTATGACGGCTTCTCTTCCTAACTATGATACAGACAGAGTATATGCTTCAGATATTAAGAAACTGGCTCAGTGGTACAACCTTCTTCAGAAAGCAGGATATATTACTCCTGAAAGCTTCGTAAAAGCAGAACCTGAAACATTGGATGGTGTACAGGAAGAAGTAACTCTTGACAAAGATGCTCCTAAAAAAGCAGCGCCAAAAACTGAAAAGCCTGCCGCTCCAAAAGTAAAAGCTACTTCTGCAGCAAAAGCAGCTCCAAAAAGTACGCACACTAAAAAAGGATAATCTATCCTGGATTTAAAATATAAATCTCTGTCAGAATTTTCTGACAGAGATTTTTTTATCACCAATTTAAAACGGCTTAATTAAAGATTTACCCTAAATTTGCATCACTTTGAATTCTCGATTTATGAATACCAGACAGGAAAAACTAGAAGCTTTCGGAAGATTGTTAGACATCATGGATGATTTGCGTGAAAAATGTCCGTGGGATCAGAAGCAGACGTTGCAGTCTCTTCGTCATTTGACGCTCGAAGAAACCTATGAACTTTCGGATGCTATTTTGCAGGAAGATTTACAGGAAATCAAAAAAGAGTTGGGCGATGTTTTGCTGCATCTTGTTTTTTATTCTAAAATAGGATCGGAGAAAGAAAGTTTCGATATTGCAGATGTCATCAATTCTTTAAATGAAAAACTGATCTTCCGCCATCCCCATATTTACGGTGATACAGAAGTGAAAGATGAAGAAGAAGTGAAGCAGAACTGGGAAAAACTGAAGCTTAAAGAAGGAAATAAATCTATTTTAGGCGGTGTTCCCAAAAGCCTTCCAAGTTTGGTAAAAGCCTACAGAATTCAGGATAAAGTAAAAGGAATCGGATTTGAATTTCACGATGCGGAGGATGCCTGGAAAAAAGTAGATGAAGAGATTCAGGAATTCCACGAAGAAACAGATCCGGATAAAAAAGAACTGGAGTTGGGAGATGTATTTTTCTCTCTCATCAATTATGCCAGAATATCTGGGCTGAACCCGGATTCTGCACTGGAAAGAACCAATTTAAAATTCATCTCAAGATTCCAGAAAATGGAAGTGCTTGCAGAAGAATCCGATTTGAAGCTTGCTGACCTGTCTTTGGAAGAAATGGATGTGCTATGGGAGAAAGCGAAACTGATGCCATAATATGAAGGTACAGCGCCCCGTACACCACCGGTTTCAGTATTTGCTGGAGTTCAAAAAAACAGAAAGGAAATGGCATTTTCCGTTCCTTGCAGCGCTTTACATTGGAAGTTGTCTGTTCATCGGATATTTTTTAGGAAAACCTAATTATGGAAGCTTGTCCAGTTTGGGAGCTCTGACGATTTTATATTTCACTTCAGCGCCTATCACTCAGAGGATGGTGCATCTGGCAGTGTGTGCATTCGGTATGGTTTTCTCCTTTACGATCAGTCTTTTTTTCAGCTTTAATGCGTATGCGGCAGGTCTGTCTTTGGGAGTTGTATCCTTTCTTGCCCATTTTATTACCTCATATTTTAAAATTCCTCCACCCGGAAATTTTTTCTTTATTATGCTTGCGGCCATGGCAAGCACCTATCAGTTTGATCTTGAAATGATTCCTACGCGGGTTGGACTTGTAGCCATGGGAGCGATCTTATCCTGCACGTTGGCATTTCTGTACTCTGTCTTTATCGAAAAAGGTGATATTTTATCGGTACCGAGAAGACGAAAATTTAATAAAAGAAGATACACTAAATTTGTAGAAAGCAGCATTATCGGCTTCTTTATGATGTTAACGCTTATTGTGGGACATCTTCTGAAATTTGAAAATACCTATTGGATCTCCATCGCTGCAGTAGCCATTATTCAGGGCAGGAATTTTGAACATGTCCGCCAAAGGAATATGCACAGGATCCTGGGAACCTTTATTGGAATAGGTTTTGCATGGCTCATCCTGCTGTTTGATCCTGCAAAAATAGAAATGATTATCATTATTACGATCCTGCAGTTTATTATTGAATTGCTTATTGTAAGAAACTACGGTTTTGCCGTGATATTTATAACCCCATTAACGATCCTTCTGACGGAAACGGGCAGCCTTGTTCATCATCATGTAGAAAACCTGATGCATGCGAGACTTCTGGACACCATTATCGGAAGTTTAATCGGGCTGGCGGCTGGTTTTTTTCTTCACCATCAGCAGATTATTAATAACTTAGAGAAAAATATACGGTACTCGTATTTTCAGTTTAAAAAATTAAATAAATAGCTATGTTGCGTATTCTTACCCTATCCGCTTTTTTACTGTGGAGCTGTAATCCGAAAGCTCAGGATACCCCTAAAACTGATGAATTGACAGTGGAATTTACCTTGCCTAAAAAACTGAAAGAAGTGTCAGGGATGGTTCTGTCCCAGGATAAAAATACCATTTGGGCTATAGAAGACCAGGGAAATAAAAACATAGTCTACGGTTTGGACAAACAGGGCAAACTGGTAACGGATGTTCTGGTAGAAAATGCTGAAAACAACGACTGGGAAGATATTACAAAAGACGCTCAGGGAAATATTTACCTTGGCGATTTTGGAAATAATGAGAACGACAGACAGAATCTGGCTATTTTAAAGCTGGATTTAAAAGATGCGACCCAAAAAGTATCGAAGACCGTTCAGACCACAAAATTTCATTATGAAGGACAGACTGAATTTCCTCCAAAGAAATCAAATCTGCTGTATGACTGCGAAGCTTTCGTAGAAATGAACGGAAACTTCTATCTTTTTACCAAGAACAGAAGCAAAGGTTTTGACGGAACTTTTCTGGTATTCCAGGTTCCTAATAAAGAAGGGGATTTTGAAGCGAAATTAATAGGGAAATTAAAGCTTGACGGGAAGTACAGCGATGCGGCTATTACTTCAGCTGCTTTGAACAGTACACAGGATAAAATCATTCTGCTTACCCATAAAAATATCCATGTTCTTTCAGGATTTACAGCAGATAATTTCAATACTTCCAAAATTGAAAAAATATCTTTAAATCACAATTCCCAAAAAGAAGCAATTCTTTTCCTTGATGATAAAACTCTTCTGATTGCGGATGAAAAGGATAAAGATACCGGTGGAAATGTATATAGATTTGAATTTAACCCTCAAGCCAAATAATGGCAAAAGGGTTAAATCCAAAAATATCTTATGGAGTAAGATAAGAAATGTGAATATTCCCGGCAGATAATCTGAAACTTTGGGTATACACACAACGTACTCTGAAGGTATCATCCTTATTAAAATACGTAATAGATGACAGGTTGTGATTCACAGCAAGGGTGCGCTCGCCGTGTCCTGTAGAGATGGACGCCAGTGTTTCCGTTGCCGGAGAAACCTTTTGTATAGACGATTTTGCCGTTCCTGCGGTGTATCCGTTTCCGTTTAAGCTCAGATCATACGTAATATACGGAACGATGTTGTAAAACCCGGGCTTTACCACTGTAAATAATCCTGTCGTAGAGTTATACTTCAGATAAGTATTATCCACTTTATTGCTCACATTATAAACATAGCTTTTGGCATAGCTGTCATGCGTGCTTACAGGGTTACTTCCCGTTCCCGTATAACTTCCGGTACTTGGATTGGTATCCGTCTTATTCCCGACAAATACTACTTTTAAAAAGTTCTGAGATTCAATAGTGCCCCAAGTGGGTGCAGATCCGGCTCCGGTTGACATTAAAACTTCACCGCGGTTTCCTGAGTTTCCTCTTGTTTTTGCGTTTCCGCCTACATTAAAGTCTTTGACTACCTGAAGGCTTCCGTTGACGTGTAAAGTACTTTGTGGTGTTGGGGTTTCTATACCCACTTGTGCGTGTACGTTTAAGGACATGACAAATAATGCCATGTATAATAGCGTTTTTTTCATCCAATAGTTTGTTTTTGTTGAAATAATTTAAAACAAATATAGATTCTTTTTAAAACATTGAATTTTTAAAAGATGTACAAACATATTGGGCTATGGGTGTAATTGTTTGAAGCCGTGGATGATATGAATTGGCTTTCCTGATCGTATTTGCTTTATTTGTAACGATTTACAAATAAAAATGGAGGAATTTTAAATTTTAATTAAATTAGAGTTAATATATAAAATACAGCACTCTGAGTTATGAAACGCAGAGTTTGGAGTGAAAAGTGGAAACCAAACCAGTTTAAAAAGTCATCCCCACACCCGCAGAAATTCTGCCTCCATCCGAACCGTGAAAATAATTCAGTCTTGCGGAAAACATATCTACAACGCTCATCCAGAAACCGGCTCCTACAGACTGATGCCACTTCGTAGAATCTTCATTGTCATTCCATACACGGCCAATATCATAACCGATAAGAACGCCCATATTGGCAGGTATAATATTGTTTCTTACCCTTCCGAAATCCCAACGGATCTCAGAGTTGTTAGTAAAATAAGACTTCCCTGAGAATCTGTCATTTCTGAAAGCTCTCATTCCATTGTTTCCACCGATGCTTGCGGCCTGATAGAATTCAAAATTGTTATTGCTGATCCACATCGCATTACTGGAGTTGGCAAAAACGAAATTTCCTCTTTTATCAAGTCTGTGATCGAGCGTCAGGGTTCCGTTCAGAGTGAAGAAATTCTTTTCCGTATGGGCAAGGTTTGTTCTCCAGTCTGCATTCATTAATAATTCCAATCCTAAGGTAGGGAAGGCTGTATTATCTAAATTTTTGAAACTGAATGTATAGTTGGCTCCTGCAAACTGCTGGCTCTTGAAAACCTCAGGTCTTACGTCCGGAGACTGGTCTACAAAACGGTTTCCTTTCTGCTGAACCTTATTATCCTCAAACGTCAGCTGGAACTGATGCTGAAGGTTCATCCAGCTTTTTTTAGAGATAGACGGAGCGAAATTAAACTTGGAAATTCTTGCTCGGTTGTATTCCCTTTCCGTATTTTCTTTGTCGTATTTACTTTCGTTAGACAGTCCGAAGAAGTTTTCGGAAAATCTAGGTGTCGTATAAGCTGCATCCAGATTGAAATCCCAGCCTGATATGGCCTTTTTGAAGATTCCTTTATAGGCAACGTTAAATCCGCCGGTTGCCGTATAAAAATTAGCTCTCAGACTATGTTTTTGTGTATAAGGATCGCGGATGAAATTATTCACGGTATAATTAGCCAGAACCCCTATGATCACTCCGTCATCCGGGTTGTAATCTAAATTCGGATACCCGGCAAAGAAATTGTATTTCGGATGCTTGTAGTTGTACGTGTTGATATCATAATCATCAGAAATATTTTTCGTCCCGGAACCGTTGTAGGTATTTTTCTGGGATTTAAAATCATAAATTTTCACGCTCTTTCCGTCAGCGATATTGTACACATCGTGATTATAGCCTCCAACAAGCCTGATGTTCATCTTTGGTCTTCCATCTCCTGAAACATCATAAATATCATCATCTTCAAGGCCGTAAATCCAAAGTTCTTTTGTTTTGGAATCATCGTAAGTTTTCTCAAAAACCAATTCAGGATTTTCTTTGTTCTTGTCTAATTTATATTGTTTTACCGTAACGGAATGACCGTTTTTGGTAATAACAAACTGATCAGGATTTACCGTTCCTGCCAGAGAAACTTTTTTCTGCAGCACGTCATAATACTGAGCCGCATAATCCTGAAGCTTTGTTTTCCTTACTTTTAATTTTCTCTGAATATCTGCAATGGTTTCATCCTTTACTTCTTTCGGAAGATTGGTGAAGGCATCGTCGATATCAGCATCCGTAAGATGTTCCTGGATATATTTCGCCTGTGCGGTCCATTCTTCCTGAGTGGCTCCTTTTAAGAAAAGAATATCCATTGGATACGGTTCCATATTCATCCACTTCACATTTTTGATTTCTTCTTTAAAAGTCTTCATGTGGCGGATCGCCGGAACATTCATGATAATTTTGAAAGCAGCACCATCATATTTGCTGAAAGCCTGGTCTCTGTCTTTAGGAATCGGTTTGTAAATCACTTTATCTCCGTCCTGGTATTCCGCCCATTTCCACTGATCTGAATGTCTGTCCCAGTCGCCGATCAGCATATCAAATAACCTTGCTCTGATATACGATTCACGGTCTACGGAATATTTATAATTTTTGGTGAAATTTTTCAGAACATCATCTGTAGAAACAATGTCTTTGGCATTATCCAGTGAAGCCAATGTTTTAGGATCGGAAGAAAAACGCTCTTCGATCATATACATTTCATCCCCGTAATTTTCATTGTATTCTCCTAAAGCATATTGCTTCGGAATATAATATAATCTTGGATTGCTGTGGAAAATATTCAGCTTATCCGCCATATTTCCTACTGAAAAAGGCGTAAACGGATGATTGGTCGTATAAAAATCAAGCAGGAACTTTTCAGGAAATGTATTGTTCAGTTCATTCCCGAAAGTACTCTTTTTAAAAGCCATATTGTTCAGGAAACGGACAGCACTCTTTTTTACGCCACGCATTACAAATTCCTGCCCGTCCGCAGCCTTGAGTCTTAAGCTGTTCGACTGATTTCCGCCACCTTCTCTGAAAGGAGTAAATCCTCCGTTCAATGAAGCCAGATCTCCGGTTGGAGCATCCACCGGGATTCCGTAATATTTTCTGTAGTGTTCGCCCCAAAGCCAACGGTAAACGCCTCCTTTTTGGGTAAGTTTTACAGGATAAACGCTGGACTTAACTGTTCCCGGAAATGATGTTGGATAATTGTTGACGAATACATCCGGTTTTGAGATCACTGAAATATGGGTAAGCTTTTTCAGATGGTTGTCTTTTGTAGAGAAATATTCTACATCTGTACTTTGGTCTTTTCTGATATTAAGAACTGCAAAACCGCTGCCTCCGTAAGAAAAATCAGTCTTTTCAGCGATGGTGGAAGGATCTGTTTTAGAACCGGCACCACTTACGATCTGTCTGATATTTCTTTCTTCGTGATACTGCAAATTATGATCATGTCCGGAAACGAAAATAATGTTTTCTTTATCCTGAACGATACTTTTCAACCGGTTAGCCAGATCTGCATAATGCTGATTGTTGATATCCTCAAGACTTGCTCCTGAAGAACTTCTCAAAACGTTGATCACACTCGCAACCACCGGAACCGGAATCTTGCTTTTCAAAGGATAAAGATGCGATTTCGCAGAATTGAATCCTGCATGTGTACCACTGCTGATCACCGGGTGATGAAGGGCCACAATGATTCTTTTATCCTGGTTTTTAGTCACAAGATCTTTAAATTCTGTGAAGAAATCTTCGCGGGTTTTAATCGTACAGTTTTTATTGACGCCCGGGTACTGATCCCAGTTGACCAATGCCCATTCGGTGTCTATAACGATAAGTTTAATGTCTTTTGATAAGTTGATATCATCGATACCACAGGAATTTTTGGGAAGGAACGCTTTTTTATCATTGAAATAGGCCTTCACCAGATCTTCCTGAGCTTTTAAACCGTCCAGACCACTGTTCCAGTCATGATTTCCGGGAATAACAAGTGTTTTTCCCTTGAAATTTTTGGTGATGGCAAGCTGGTTTTCCAGTTTCTGTTTGGCCAGTGCATAATCTTTGTCAGACTCCTTCGGCATTCCGTTGGGATAAATATTATCACCAAGAAAGATCAGCATAGAGTTGCTGTCTGCGGAATCCAGTTTGTTTTTGAGTAAATTTAAAGTGTTTTGCGCCTGAGTTTCATCTGAGTTTCCGGCATCCCCGATCAGGAAAACCTTAAAATCATTTTCAGATTTTATATCAGAATTTTTAACTTCAAATAAGTTTTTACCCTTTTTTACGTTATATGTTGCGCAGGAATAGAGAACTCCAGCAGACAATACTGCTCTAAAGGCAATAGAAGTATTTTTTAAATGAGTTTTAAAGGATAAATTCATAAATTTACATTAACAAAAATTCAGGAATGAGCATTTTACACAAAGCTAAAGATTATGTCGAAATCTTATTCAAAGATAAGTTATCTTCTGTATACTTTTACCATAATTTTATTCACACGACTTATACCGTCAATAAGGCTGAGGAGATCATGCGAAATACGCCTGTATCCAAAGAAGACCAGGAAAAGGTTCTGCTGGCACTGTGGTTCCACGATACCGGCTATGTAGACTGTGCCCAGAATCATGAGGAAAAAGGGGTCACCATTCTTGCCGATTTTCTGAAACAGGAAAACTATCCTGAAACCTTTATTGAAGATGTTTCTAAGCTGATTCTCGCGACAAAGATCACTTACGAGCCACAGAATTTGTTGGAAAAGATCGTTAAAGATGCAGACTGCAGCCACTTTGCAAGTCACGATTACAATGATATCTCCGATGCACTGAGAAAAGAATGGGAACTTACCAACGTAAGATGTTTCTCCAATGAAGAATGGAATGCCGGAAATCTGGATATGCTGAAAAACAGGCATCATTATTACACGGACTATGCAAAGGAAAACTGGGATCCTCTGAAAAAGAAAAATATCAAAAAGATAGAAAAGAAGCTGGAAAAAGAAGAGGATAAAAAGGAGGACAAAGACAAAAAAGAAATCTCAGACAATAAAAAAGAATCTAAGGAAGCGAAATCTGACCGTAGTGTAGACACGCTGTTCAGAGTAACTTTGAATAATCATACAAGACTGAGTGATATTGCAGACAGCAAGGCGAATATTCTTCTTTCCGTTAATGCCATCATTATTTCAGTTTGTCTTTCCGTATTGGTTCCAAAGCTGGATACCCCGAAGAACGCACACCTGATCATTCCAAGTTTTGTACTGTTGCTTTCAAGTGTTTTAACGATCATATTTGCGATTTTATCGACAAAACCGAATGTGACGAAAACCAATTTTACGGCCCAGGACATTACCGACCGGAAAGTGAATCTTCTGTTCTTCGGAAACTTTCACCAAATGATATTCAACGATTATCACAATGCAATGAAAGATCTGATCAAGGATAGAGATTACATCTACGATTCTATGGTGAAAGACCTGTATTTCCTTGGAAAAGTTCTTGACAGAAAATACAAGCTTTTATCAGTTACGTATCAGATATTTATGGCCGGAATTATTATTTCCGTGCTTTCTTTTGCTTATGCGTTTCTTAGCCTTTAATTAAAAAAATAGATACAGATGATTGTCAGACAGCGTACCAATTGGCTGAAAATGTTGTTTATATGGAGAGGTTCTGTGTTGAAGAAAATAATTATTCAGCTGAGTATTATTTTGCTGTTTTCACTTTCTGTCTATTATTTGAAAGGAAAAGTTTTTGATTATAAAGTTCATCTTAATCCTACTATTTTTACCCTGCTTGGCCTTGCACTGGCCATTTTCATGGGTTTCTGCAATTCTGCAAGCTACGACCGTTTCTGGGAAGGGCGTAAACTCTGGGGTTCATTGGTGATAGAAACCAGATCTTTTACCCGACAGATCCTTTCACTGGTGAATGATCCTTCGGCTGATGCAAAAGAAGAAAAAGAAAAGATCATCAAATTAATATCAGCGTTCTGCTGGTCTCTGAATTATCAATTGAGAGAAAAATCAGGGACGGAACATCTTACGAGGCTTCTTTCTCCGGAACAGGTAGAACAATTAAAGGACAAGAAATTTATTCCAAGCATTATTCTCGGATTTATTGCAGACTGGCTGAATGAGCAGCAACGGAAGGGAAACATAGACACCATTGTCATGACTTCCATGGATCATCAGCTGAATCAGTTTTCCAATATTTCCGGAGGTTGTGAGAGAATTTTCAATACGCCACTGCCTTTTGCTTACAGCGTGTTGTTACATCGCACGGTTTATCTGTACTGTTTTTGGCTGCCTTTTGGCTTGGTAGATTCATTGGGATGGATGATGCCTTTGATTGTTCTGTTGATCAGTTATACCTTTATTGCTTTGGATGCCATTATCCAGGAGATCGGGGAACCATTTGGAGAAGAGGAAAATGATCTTGCGTTAAATAGCATGTGCAGAACCATTGAATATTCCATTTTCGAGCAGGCAGGAATACCGCAGGGCGAGCTTAAAAAGCCGGATTCTTATTTTATAGATTGATGAGGAAAGAAAGGAAGATGGAGGTTTGAAGAGGGAAGTTCTGGAGGTTGAAAAACAAATTTAAGCCGGTTTTTATTGGTTTTTACTCAATGCTTACTGAAGAATTATCCAGAGAAATTCTCAATGCTAATAATCCTGTAATTCCCTGAAGATCTTCTACTTTCAAGAACTCCACGTCATTCTGAAGAATTCCTTTTTTCTGAAGTTTGCTGATGTATTCCAGATATTCTTTCTGGTTTTCCATCCCGAAATACACGATGGTGATTTTTCCCGGGCAGGTAATTCTTTCCGATGAATCTTTTACATGAGCTTTATCCAGACGTTTTTTTACAATTTCGTAATAAGAATTGTAAGCACCGTCTACATCAAAACGTTTTTCATCCATTCTGAAACGGATATCTATTTTTTCATTATAAACAAAAATAAGAGATGCGATATCCAGCTGAATCGGAAGATCTCTTTTGAAATGGTGGAATTCACGTTCCATATTACAGATGGTCTTCAACTGCCAGTATCGTAATTTATGAACTTCTTTGGAGGTATAAGCAAGATCCGGGGCAATATTATGCCCGATATACAGATTATGCTCTACACCGTCAGATTTAAACCTTTCAAAATAATGAGGAAAGATCTGCTGAGCCTTCACCTGACCTTCATCCAGCATGTCAGCCAGTTTTCTGTTGACCAATGTAATGGAGTCATCCAGACTTTTTCTGTTGGCATAAAACAGATTGGTTTGAGTGAAAATCTGCAGAAAATAATCTTTGATTTTATTCTTAATTTCAGCATCCGTTTTCAGTTCCAGTTTCGCCTGAAGATAAGGATGAATCTCTTCTCTCAGGAACCTTTGAAAACGCTGTTCCGTATCAGCTTTGATCTCGTTGTTCAGTTCATTCTCAAAAATATCCAGTGCCAGAAGATATTTCTCCGAATCAGAATTGATCATCGTGAAAATATCATGAAGGCTTTCCAGTTGCTGGTTGAGGTCTTCCAGCATCAGATTGAAACGCTTCTCGGAGGAAGAACGGATGTCAGAAAACCCAAATAGTGGCGTCAGGTTTTTAAAAGAAATCTGTTTCAGCGTATACATTTTCTTTCCGAGCGAAGCATTGAAATATTTCTCAGCCTCATTCCTGAATTTCCACACTACACTGTCGTGGATGGAAGTGTATTCACGCTGGATAATTGCTTCTATCTGGTAGTTTTTCTCAAAACTGAACCTGTTCAGGGAGAACAGAATCATATCGGTGAAAAACTCCATTTTTTTAAGCTTTAATCCGTTAAAACTATTGGCTTGCGGGGATGTAAATTCCATAATGGCCAACAATTCATTATCCTTCATGATGGGAATCACCATGAAGCTGTTGATATTATTATCCCTTAAAATACTGAAAGAGGGAAGTGATTTGATATCGTCCTCCAGATTGTTGACATTAGAAATGACAATCGGTTTGGAGTTGTGATTTAAATTATTGAATGTATTCTTTCGGGTTTCTTCGTCAAATGCATTGATCCAGAAATCCAGCACATGATGGGTGAACACATTTTCGTAGATTGGGAGTCTGCCCAGTTTCTGATCTTTTTTGTCGAACAGCATTAATCCGAAATTAAGTTCCGGAACATCAAAATAAGACTTGAAAATTTCAACCAGGTTTTCATCCGGACTCAGATCTTCCGGATCAATTTCTATCATGCTTGATTTAAGATCAGACAAGGCCACTTCCGAAGTACAGTCAACCAGAGAAATAATAGTAAATCCCTTTAAAACCCATGATTTGGAAGGGAAATATTTTTTCCAGAGTTTAAAATCATCAAGATTTTCCAAAAGCATATCCAACACATCATCCGTCGGGATTTTTGCATGCTCAGTAGGATAGACCTCTGTAAAATCTGAATTCACTGTGATTTTGTAATGCTTCATGATTCCCAATCTGTTTGGAATATCATAATAAAGCGGCATTGTGCTCTTGATATCTCTTTTAAAATAGCTTTGAAGGATAAGACAGCAGCAGAATACATAAAATTCATCGTCACCAATATTCCTAAGTTCTATTTCAAAATCCTTTCCGGCATCTCTCAGAATATCTTTGAATCTTTCGGTGTAATTGAAAGTAGTTTTGGATAGTGGAATACTGGCCGCCTTGATTTCATTGTGGGTAAGACCGGTAGGAAAGAGATCAGCAAGCAGTATTCTGATGAGGTCCTCGTGTTTTTCAAGAAGAGAAACATCCTGGAAACCGTCTTTCAGTTCCTTAAAATTTCTGGTTCTGTCAATCAGGGATTCAGCGTAGTTGACACGATAGTCCAGACGGTCGTTATAGCGGATATGTTCCAGCACATCCAAATATTTTTCGAATGATATAAGAACCTGAAATGGAGCGTCTTTTTTGTAAAGATTGGTCAAGAGCTGAAATTTAAAGTAAAGTTATGAAAAAAACGCAACTTCCAAATGGGCTTCGGATTGGCGAAAATGATCTTTTGGAGCTGCTTTCCTTATTTTTTCTAAATAATATTCAGAAATAAATAAAACATTATCTGTTGCCGCTTTTCTTTTTGAAAAATTCTGCAGTTTTGCGATAAAGATTAGGATAGAATTCTGCAGTTCCAATCTTTAATTCCCGGGTTACCGGAAAGAGAAATTTCATTAAAGGAACAGAAAATATGAGCGCAAAAGGGAGAACGAACATTCTGTAATTCACAGTATCTTTTTGGTCTTTATTGATGAAAAAGATAAGGGCTGCGATGAGCAGAGCAGTAAGTAGGGTGATAAGGATTTTTTTCATGGTGATTAATGGATAATCAAATTTAACGGTTTTCATGGAGATTTAAAATAAAAATTCTGTATTTCATAATCATATTATGTTGATAAAAGTTTATTTCTAAGTTCTCCCCATGGTCTTCACAAAAAAAGCACAACTGAAAAGTTGTGCTTTTTATATTTTTATATGGGAATTTTACAATCCGAACTGTCTTGCGAACAGGTCAGGGAAAACACCCAACATAATAATAGATGCAATTATAAATACCGCTACGATATTGTACGTAAGGGTTACTTTTTCTGAAGATTTGAATGTAGATTCTTTGAAGAAGAACATTGAAATGATCAGTCTTAAATAATAAGCAATAGATACTGCAGAACCCAGTACAGCTACCAGTACTAAGAAAACGCCATGCTTAGAATTCATCGCCTGGGAGAATAATGCAAATTTCCCCATAAATCCAGCTGTAAGTGGAACTCCTGCCATTGAAAGCATAGAGATCGCCGCTACTGTAGCCAATAGAGGTTCTGATTTTGCCAATCCTTTGAAGGCTCCGAAAGAGGTTTCTCTTTTTAATTTTTCTACATAAATCAGACACATAAAAACACCTACGGTTGATAATGAGTAAGCGAATAAATAGAATGCCAGGTTGTACGTAGAAAGGCTGGTCATTCCGAAGAATACCAATCCGATATATCCTGCATGAGATACAGAAGAGTAGGCTAACATTCTTTTGGCGTTGGTTTGGGCAAGACCCATAACGTTCGCTAACAGTAATGTAATGATCAGGAATACTCCGAAGATGTTAATCCAATGTTCTGTAACGCCTCCAAATCCGATGGTCATTAATCTGAATAAAGCAAAGAATCCTGAGATCTTTACCACACTCGCCATGAATGCCGTGATCAGTGAAGGCGAACCTGCATATACATCCGGGCTCCACATGTGGAAAGGAGCTAATGCTACCTTGAATGCCAGCGCACAAAGAATAAGCAGAACACCTAAGATGAACATAACGTCCTGCGGATTTTTAACTCCGAAATCCTGTATTTTATACAAGTCAAAGCTTCCGGTACTTCCGTAGATAAATGCAATCCCGAACAGTAAGAAACCTGTAGCGAACGCACCCATTAAGAAATATTTGATCGAAGCTTCGTTTGATCTTAAATCAGTTTTGTTGGCACCGGCCATTACATATAACGGGATGGAAAGAATTTCTACTCCCAAGAAAAGAGTAACCAAATTCTGGAATCCGAAAAGGACGATCCCTCCGCATAATGCAAAAAGCATCAGTGCATATAATTCTGACTGGTGGCTTCTGTGATTGCTGAACGCAAAGCCTCCCAGGAAGAATAACAATAAGGTTGTTACAATAGAAATTTTGGTGAATAACGCCGTATTTGCAGTGTACTCATACATGTGTCTGTACTTTTCGAAGAAAGCACATTCAGGTAAGAAGCTTACATATAATGCGATGATCAATCCTAAAATCCCAATGTATCTTGCGAATTTTCCTTGTTCAAAAACTCCCGAAAATAACGCAATAACTGCCGTTAGGAAAACAATAATTAAAACACTCATAATATAGATTTGAGATGTGAGACATGAGAGCTGAGACACAATTTGTGATTCCTCATTTCTTAATCTCTTAATTTTTTAATTTTTAAATCTTTTAATCTTCTAATTAGCCATTGCTGTGTAGATAAACTTCAGCGAACTGCTCACCATATCGATCACCGGCTGTGGGAAAATGCCCAATAGGATCACGAAAACCGCTAAACTTGCCAATACAGAAAATTCAACAGCGGATAAATCTTTAGCTGTACTTAAAACGGCTTCGTCTCCTTCACCGAACATTGCTTTTCCGTAGAATCTCAACAGGTACACGGCACAAAGAATTACAGTAAGACCTGCAATCACTGCTGCCAGTCCGTTGAAATCATATACCGATTTCAGCAAAATAAATTCTCCGATGAATCCATTGGTTAATGGAACTCCCATTGAACCTAATATAATGATCAGGAACAACACGGCAAACTTAGGAGCCACTTTGGCTAAACCTCCCATTTGTCTGATGTCTCTTGATTTAAATCTCTTATATAAAATATCACAGCAGTAGAATAATCCCACTACGTTGATACCGTGAGCAAAAGTCTGTACCAGTGCCCCTTCGGCTCCTTCAATATTGAATGTTCCTCTTAACGTGATCACTGCAGAAGAGAAGATCCCTGCTACCATTAATCCTACGTGAGAGAAAGAAGAATACGCAATGATTCTCTTCATATCGGTCTGGATGATCGCGATGAGAGCACCGTGAACAATTCCTACAATAGCTAAAATAATTACGATCTGTCCTGAAATTCCTGCAATAGGAAGCGGAGTGATCGGAAGCAAATAACGGATAACACCATACACGGCCATCTTCAGCATGATCCCTGATAAAAGCATGGACCCCTGAGTAGGAGAGTAGGTATAGGTATCCGGCTGCCACGTATGGAAAGGGAATACTGGTAATTTCACTGCAAATGCAAAGAAAATGAACCAGAATACTACTGTCTGCTGTACTTCATTAAGCTGAGCATTGTATAAATCTGTTAAAGCGAATGATGCAGAGTGGTTGTACACATAGATCAATCCGGCTAACATAAATAACGATCCAACAAATGTATAAACGAAGAATTTCGTTGTGAATTCAAATCTTTTATTTTCCTGACCCCAAAGTCCGGCGATAAACCAGATCGGTATCAAGGTTACTTCCCAGAAAATGTAGAACAACAGTCCGTCTAAAGAAGTGAACACCCCAACAAGACCGAACTGCATCAGCAGAATCAGACCGTAGAATGTATTTCTGTAGTTTACATTTTCGTTAAACGAAGATAAAATAATGATGGGCGTTAAGATATTGGTCAACAGTAAAAGCAGCAGACTCATCCCGTCAATGCCGAAATGAAGTGAGCTTTTAATAAATTGTGACCAAGGGTAGTTGATTTCGTGCTGCAATACACTGTCCACCGTTGGATTAAAATCAAAATCCGCTGCGATGTAGAATGTAATAAGCATTTGGATCAAAGCTATTCCTAGCGCCAAATATTTGCTGGATTTATTTTTCCATGCAAAAACTAATCCCGAACCTACTAGAGGTAATAGTAATAATGTTAATAATAAACCAGACATTATTGTAATATAAAGTTAACAATCAGTATAATTCCCACTGCTAAAGACATGATAAGAATATAAGTCTCTACATTTCCGTTTTGGATACGCTTCATCGCTTTTCCGCTGTCTTCAGCGCCTTCGCCTACAAAGTCTACAAAACGGTCTAAGATCCCTTTATCAAACATCTTTCCTCCGCGTCCTAATCCTTCAACAGTTTTTACAATCAATGCATTGTAAAGTTCGTCTACATATAATTTTTTAGCAGAAAGTTTCTCCCATCCGGTATAGCTTTCTTCTGCCAGAGCCATTTTTTTCTTTTTCACGTAGGTATTTTTTACGATAAACCATACGGTGAAGAACATCAGAACTGTAGCGCCTAATAAGATCATTTCAGTCCCAAACGGAACTCCCGAAAGAGTAGCTTCCATCTGGTTGTAGCTTTGCTCGGTAAGAACAGGCTTCAGCCATTCCATTAATTTAGCATAATGACCGTGTCCAATGAAGTGAGGAAGGTTAATGAAACCTCCAAGCACAGAAAGGATAGCCAGAACGATCAACGGAAGGGTCATATTAGACGGGCTTTCGTGTAAGTGATGTTTCTGATCTTCCGTACCTCTGAATTCTCCGTGGAAAGTCAGGTAGTACAGTCTGAACATATACGTTGCAGTCATTGCCGCTAAAACAAATAAGATCACCCAGTAAACAGGGTTTTTAGCGAATGCTGCTACTAAAATTTCGTCTTTTGAGATCATCCCTGATAATAAAGGGAAACCTGAGATTGCCAGTGTTCCGATAAGGAATGTAGCGTGGGTAATAGGGATGTATTTTTTCAGACCTCCCATGAAACGCATATCCTGCTCGTTGCTCATCGCGTGGATCACAGAACCTGCTCCCAGGAATAATAGTGCTTTGAAGAATGCGTGCGTCATTACGTGGAACATCGCTGTCGTATAAGCTCCCAGTCCTAAAGCAATGAACATAAATCCAAGCTGTGAAACGGTAGAGTAGGCCAATACTTTTTTGATGTCGTTCTGACGAAGTGCATAAAATCCAGCCAAAGCAGCTGTTAAGAATCCGATGAATAAAATTCCTCCCTGAACCGTAGGTGCTAAAGTAAATAAGAAGTTTGATCTTACCACTAAATAGATACCTGCCGTTACCATCGTTGCCGCGTGGATCAACGCTGATACTGGAGTAGGACCGGCCATCGCATCCGGTAACCATGTATATAAAGGAACCTGAGCAGATTTACCGGTTGCTCCGATAAATAAACTGGCCGTAATAAAGATAATTACTGTTCCGTCTAATTCAAATTTTGAAGAGTTCTGTGCTACGGTAAGGAAATCCACTGCATTGGTCTGAGCCGCAATCATAAAGATCCCGATCAGTAAGGCAAGGTCACCAATTCTGTTCATGATGAAAGCTTTTCTTGCTGCTTTACCATACTCTTCATTGGTATACCAGAATCCGATCAACAGATAAGAACAAAGTCCAACACCTTCCCATCCGATGAACAGGATCAGGTAGTTGCTTCCCATTACTAAAAGCAGCATCGAGAAGATGAAAAGATTCAGATAAGTAAAGAACTTATAGAAACCTTTGTCGTGGCTCATATATCCGATAGAATATAAATGGATCAGGGATCCGATACCTGTGATGATCATCACCATCATTAATGAAAGCTGATCAATCTGGAATCCGAAATTGATCTGAACCCCGTTTACCGTAAACCACTCGAAAGCTTTTACGATGACAGGCTGACTTTCAGAATCAAATTTCAAGAAAAGACTTACTGCGATACAGAATGATCCGAAAACCATAGCTGTAGCCAGAGAGCCTACAAATATTTTTGGAAGATTTTTCCCGAATAAACCGTTAATAAGAAACCCTAATAGTGGTAAAAGTACTATTGCATACACTAAATTTTCCATTCCTTATCCTCTTAATTTATTAAATATACTTACATCCACAGAACGGGTATTTCTATACAGCATAGCAATAATTGCCAGACCTACCGCAACTTCAGCGGCGGCTACCACCATAATGAAGAAAACTAAAAGCTGTCCGTCTCCGTTTCCTTTATACGCTGAAAAAGCAGCCAATAAAAGGTTTACAGAATTCAGCATAAGCTCTACACAGCCCAAAATAACAATAGCGTTTTTTCTCAACAGTACTCCCAATACTCCCAGACAGAATAATACTGAAGAAAGCATGATGAAATAGTTAAGAGGGACGCTTTGTATAAATGTATTTACTTCTCCCATAATTTTATAAATCTTTTTTACCGATTAATACCGCACCTACAATACCTGCCAAAATAAGGATGGATGCAAGCTCAAACGGTAAAACATATTGATTAAACAAAAGTCTGCCCAGATTTTTCGTAAGACCTACACCCTTGTCTACATTTTCAACAACAATGTGATTGTCCTGAACGCCTCTGAATACGCCTAAAACTCCAATTAATAAAAGACCGGCTGTAAAAACTCCAACAAATTTTAAAGTATTGTTCTTCTTACTTTCGTCTTGTTTATTAAGGTTAAGCATCATCAGGATATAAAGGAATAATACCATGATGGCTCCTGCGTACACTATGATCTGAATGATTGCAAGGAACTGGGCATTCAGAAGAATGTACATTCCCGCAATTGAAAACATCGTAACAATTAATGACAAAATAGCATAGAGCGGATTTCTTGCAAACACAAAATACACTGCACTAGCTACTGCTAAAAACGCCACCAAGAAAAATAAAAACTGATCCATTATTTTACCGCATTTTTTTGTTTCTCGGATTGTCTAGTCGTAATGTCAATCCTTTCATTTATTTTTTCAACCAATTTGTCTTTTCCATAGATGAAAGATCCTCTGTTGGTTTCTACATCCACCAATCTGTCTGTAAGATAGATCGCAGATTTAGGACAGGCTTCTTCACACATCCCGCAGAAAATACATCTCAGCATATTGATTTCATAAACTGATGCATATTTTTCTTCTCTGTAAAGACCTTTTTCCTCCTTCGTTCTCTCTGAAGCCGTCATGGTGATGGCTTCTGCAGGACAGGCTACGGCACAAAGTCCACAGGCTGTACATCTTTCTCTGCCTTCTTCGTCTCTTTTCAGAACGTGCTGACCTCTCCAGATAGTGGTTCTGGGCTTCTGTACTTCCGGATATGAATATACTGCCGGAGCACCTTTTATCACGGTTCTTACAGCATGCTTAAATGTAATCCCCATCCCGGTAAAAATAGCAGGAAGGTAGATTTTTTCAGCAAGGGTCATTTCTTTGTTGGAAACAACTTTTGATCTGTTTGTAAGTTTCATTTAATTATAGATGTTAGATGTTAGACGTTAGATGTTAGAAGATGGAAGTGGGTTTTTATTTCCCGCATCACCATATTATCACATCATCACATCATCTCATTTTCAAATTATTCTAGTTGGCAAATGCTAAAATTACAGCACCTGTAATCAATAGGTTTACTAATGCCATTGGGATAAGTGTTTTCCATCCTAAGTGCATTAATTGGTCATATCTAAATCTTGGAAGCGTCCATCTGATCCACATAAAGATCAGAATTCCGATTACCGTTTTCGTTAAAAATGCTACGATACTCAAAATTCCCGCAGCGTTTTCACCCCAGTTCTGAGTAACCCATTCAATTCCTGGATAGTTGTAACCCCCGAAGAAAAGAACGACCATGAAAGCATTGGAGATAAACATGTTCACATATTCACCGAACATATACAATCCTAACTTCATCGATGAATATTCCGTAGAATATCCTGTTACCAATTCAGATTCACATTCCGGTAAATCGAACGGGTGTCTGTTGGTTTCTGCCAAAGCAGCTACGAAGAATACAAGGAAGGCAATCGGCTGGTAGAAAATATTCCAGTTCATACCGGAAATCCAGGGAATAACTCCCCATAATTTTCCAGTTGTCTGACTTTCCGTAATTTCTTTTAAATCTAAACTTCCTGACATCATGATGATAGAAAGCAATGCTAATCCCATCGCCAGTTCGTAAGAGATCATCTGTGAAGAAGCACGGATAGCACCTAATAATGAATATTTGTTATTCGAAGCCCAACCTCCGATCATGATTCCGTATACACCGATTGAAGCCATTCCAATGATGAAAAGTACCCCAACGTCAATGTTGGCCACCTGTAAATCAAAAGAAGTACCTGCAATATTTAAACTTTTACCCCAGGGAATAACCGCTCCTGTGATCAATGAAATAAACATAACCAATGCCGGTCCCAATACGAAAAGAAACTTTTCAGCATTGGCAGGAGTAAAGTCTTCTTTAAAGAAAAACTTTCCACCGTCGGCCAGTGGCTGCAGCAGTCCGAAAGGCCCTGCTCTGTTGGGACCAATTCTATCCTGCATGATAGAGGCAACTTTTCTTTCAGCCCAGGTAGAGTAGGCGGCTATCGTAAGAGACAGCAGGAAAAGTGCTAGTACAAGTATAAGTTTAAATGTTAGTAAATCCATTTTTTATTTATTTAGATACTAGATGTCAGATGCCAGATATCAGATTGAAAATCTACGGTCTGACGTCTGTTGTCTGAGATCTGAAGTCTTATTAATTATTTTTCGTCTTTTTCACTGATTTCTTTTGCCATAGGATTGTCTAATACTCTTAGTTCATCCTTAGGTTTTTCGTAGTGGTTCAATGAAATGACCGAGTGTCTGTCGATATGTCTAGGACCTTCAATATTCCAGTCAGACAGTTCTTTTCTTTCGAAACGACAGGTATCGCAGATGAATTCTTCCACTTCACCCCACTGATCTTTTCTGGCAGTAACTCTTACAATTTCGTCACCTTTCATCCAAACTACGGCTTTTCCTGAACATTTATCACATTTGCAGGTTGCATTCATTGGCTTTGTAAACCAAACTCTGCTTGCAAAACGGGAAGTTCTGTCTGTTAATGCACCTACCGGGCAAACGTCGATAACATTTCCGATAAAGTCATTATCTAAAGCTTTATTTAAATAAGTAGAAATTTCAGCGTGATCTCCTCTGAAAAGAATACCATGCTCTCTTTCACCTGTTAACTGATTGGCTGCCAATACACATCTAGCACAAAGAATACAACGGTTCATATTCAACTTGATATTCGGACCAAGATCGTCTGCTTCGTAAGTATTTCTTTCAAATTCAGTTCTGGTTTCAAGGTTTCCGTGCTCGTAGCCAAGATCCTGAAGGTGGCATTCACCGGCCTGGTCGCACACAGGGCAGTCCAGAGGGTGGTTCACCAATAAGAATTCGGTAACGGCTTTTCTACCTTCCTGAGCTTTTTCAGAAGAAAGATTTTTCACTTCCATACCGTCCATTACGTTAGTTCTGCAACTAGCAACTAATTTAGGCATAGGGCGCGGATCTGCTTCAGATCCTTTCGAAACTTCGACTAAGCAAGTTCTACATCTCCCTCCACTGGTTTCCAATTTGCTGTAATAGCACATTGCAGGAGGTACAGATTTTCCACCAATTTGTCTGGCAGCTTCCAAAATAGAAGTCCCAGGCAAAACTTCAGTAGTCTGTCCGTCTATAGTTATTTTGAATTTTTTAACCTCTTCGCTCATATTCTATGCTTTCGCTTATGCTTTTAAGGCGTTAAGCTATATTTTAATTATACTTCTTCGTGTTAAATGTATACCCGACTCCTGCAAGGACCTGTCCGAAAACAAAATCCTGACGTGCTTTATCCGGCTTGTTATTCAATGTAGTCTTGATATTCCACATATTGATATATCCGGCTTTAGCCTCTGCTCTGATCATCCAGTTTTTCCAGAAAACCATGTTAAGGCTGGTTCTAAGGTCGGTTCCCATACCTGCAACGTGAAAACGGTCGCTTCTTTCATTTCCGAAAAGCTTGATATTACTTTTTGGAAACATCACCCCGATTCCTGCACCGTAAGACCATACTAAATCTATATTTTTCTTATGAATAAGATTTTTGTATTTCTCAAGACCTAAATTTTCATAATTCAATCCATCTGTATGCTCGAAAGTAAGGAACTGGCTGTCGGCTAAATTAACCTGTCCGTTCTGTACCATTGCTGCATATTTCGGATCTGAAATTGTTCCTGAAAAATTAGCCGTCTGGTCCTGTTTCATCACATATTTCATATGATCTATCCCTAAAACAAGCGCTAGATTATCCTTTATAAAATACCCCAATCTGAAGTTATACTGTGTTACGGTAAACCAGCTTGGATCAATATAAACGATTCCGAACTTGGTAGGTTTATCTCTTGCCTGTACATTATTCAACTGAAAATCGTAGCCGTTTCCCGTGAAATGGATATCAGAATTGCTGAAAGCGCCTCTGTTCCATCCATAGAAAACAAACACCTGACCTTTTTTACTCAATGGTAAGGGTTTTTCTTTCTTTTCAGCTTTGTATGGAGTTACCTCCAGTTTATATTCTTTGTCTAATGTATCTTTTTTAACTTGCCCGAAAGCAACCCCCGACATCATTATGGCAACAACCAATAAGTTTTTCATTTCAGCTACGCATTTTTTTCAACAGCAGGAATAGGATCTGCATAATGTGCCAATCCATAATTTTGTGTCTGAGATAATTCAGGGTTTTTCACATGCCATTCGAACTCGTCTCTGAAGTGACGGATCGCTGCTGCAACCGGCCAGGCCGCTGCATCACCTAATGGGCAGATGGTATTTCCTTCAATTTTTCTCTGTATATCCCAAAGAAGGTCGATGTCTTCCATTTTTCCTTCTCCTTTCTCTATCTTCTTCAGGATTTTATGCATCCATCCCGTTCCTTCACGGCAAGGGGTACACTGTCCACAACTCTCATGATGATAAAATCTCGCTAAAGTCATGGTATGTTCTACGATACACTGGTCTTCATCCAAAACAATGAAACCACCTGAACCCATCATAGTTCCGGTAGCAAAACCACCGTCTGCCAATGATTCATAGTTCATATATCTTGGTTCTCCGTTTACCGTTCTTAATAATAAATTAGCAGGAACAATCGGAACAGAGCTTCCTCCGGGGATACAGGCTTTTAATTTTTTTCCGTCTTTAATTCCACCGCAGTATTCATCAGAATAAATGAATTCCTCAACCGTAATGGTCATATCGATTTCGTAAACTCCAGGTTTGTTGATGTTTCCACAAGCCGAAATCAATTTCGTTCCTGTAGATCTTCCTACCCCGATTTTAGCATATTCAGCTCCTCCCATATCAATGATCGGAACGATAGCTGCAATAGATTCCACGTTATTTACTACCGTTGGTCTTTCCCAAAGTCCTTTTACAGCTGGGAATGGTGGTTTTAATCTTGGATTTCCTCTTTTTCCTTCAAGAGATTCAAGCAATGCCGTTTCTTCACCACAGATATAAGCTCCACCACCTCTTTGAACATAAATTTCCAGAT
The DNA here is from genome assembly GCF_900128945.1 of Chryseobacterium sp. OV279. Lineage (GTDB taxonomy): Bacteria > Bacteroidota > Bacteroidia > Flavobacteriales > Weeksellaceae > Chryseobacterium. Next base: position 83,905 of record NZ_FQUD01000005.1, read on the forward strand.
CGTAACCTGTTCCTAAGATGTTTTTACCTAAAAATCCTGCTGCTTTAGCTTCTTCAATAGCTTCTTCTAAAATATCCGGAATCCATGAATATTCTCCACGGATGTAGATATAAGAAACATTTGAACCTAAAACAAAAGATGAGATCAACATTCCCTCGATCAATAGATGAGGAAGGAATTCCATCAGATATCTGTCCTTGAAAGTTCCAGGCTCAGATTCATCGGCATTCACAACCAGGTGTCTTGGTACGCCTTCCGGTTTTGCCAGAAAGCTCCATTTCATCCCTGTCGGGAATCCAGCTCCACCACGTCCACGAAGTCCTGAAGTTTTTACTTCTTCAAGAATTTCGTCAGGTGTCATTTTCAAGGCTTTTTCAGCTGCGGTGTAACCTCCCTGTTTACGGTACGTTTCAAAGTAGCGAATGCCTTCTATATGTGCGTCTTTAAGTAAAAGTTTTTTACTCATTGTTATATGCTTTTAGCGAACGGCTTCTACACTTTGACAAGCTCAGTGTGGCAGCTTTGCGCCTTTTTTAATTAATTTAAAATTTATTTAGTCCAAAGCAACCTGTCCCTGTCTGCAAAGATCAAGGATTTCATCTACTTTTTCTATCGTTAAATTTTCATGAAAGAATTTCCCCAGCTGAAGCATTGGTGCGTATCCGCAAGCTCCAAGACATTCAGCAGGTTTCAGGGTAAACATTCCGTCTTCGGTAGTTTCTCCGTCCTTAATGTTCAGCTTGGTTCTGATATGATCAAGAATTTTCTCGCTTCCGCACACCATACATGGTCCGGTTCTGCATACTTCCAAAACATATTTACCAACCGGCTTCATATTGAACATGGTATAAAAAGTAGCTACTTCATATACTTCAATTGGCTTAATACTTAATAATTCAGCAACATAATCCATTACAGGAACGTCTAACCATCCTCCGAATTCTTTCTGTGCTAAGTGAAGTACAGGAAGAAGAGCAGACTTTTGTCTTCCCTCAGGATATCTTGCGATAATTTTGTGTACCTGTTCTAAACTTTCCGGTTTAAAAGCTATTGTTTCGCTCATTTTTTATCTGAGATTAAAGAGTAAAGAACAAAGAAAAAAGATTCTAAAGTCCGTTATTCTAAATTCGTATTTATATTGGGTTGAAGAAAGTCTTTTATCTTTCTTCTGTTATCTTTTTGTCTACTATATTATGCGTCTAATTCTCCCGCAATAATATTCATACTACACATGGTAACGATCGCGTCTGAAATTACAGAACCTGTGATCATTTCAGGATAGGCCTGATAGTAGATGAAACATGGTCTTCTGAAGTGAAGTCTGTAAGGGCTTCTTCCTCCGTCGCTCACCAAATAGAATCCTAATTCTCCGTTTCCACCTTCTACAGCATGGTAAACTTCTCCTTTAGGCACTTCAGTTTCTCCCATAACGATTTTGAAATGGTAGATCAACGCTTCCATTTTCTTGTAAACATCTGCCTTTTCAGGAAGATAGAAATCAGGAACATCCGCGTGGAATGGTCCTTCAGGAAGATTTTCGTATGCTTGTTTGATGATTTTCAGTGATTCCCAGATTTCCTGCTGACGAACCATGAAACGGTCGTATGTATCACCTGCAGTTCCTACAGGAATGATAAAGTCGAAATCCTCGTAAGAAGAATAAGGCTGTGCAACTCTTACGTCATAATCTACGCCGGCTGCACGTAGGTTCGGACCTGTAAAACCATAGCTTAATGCTCTTTCGGCAGAGATTGCTCCTGCACCAATGGTTCTGTCCATAAAGATTCTGTTTCTTTCCAGTAAAGTTCCGAATTCTTTGAATCTTGCCGGGAAAGTTTTTAAGAAATCCTGTAATAGCTCATGGAATTTCGGGGTGAAATCTCTTTCAAATCCTCCGATTCTTCCCATATTCGTCGTCATTCTCGCTCCGCAGATCTGCTCGTACATATCGTAAATACGCTCTCTTTCGATGAACATATAGGTAAGACCTGTAATGGCTCCTGCATCCATCCCGGTTACCCCGTTACAGATCAGGTGATCACCGATTCTGGCCAGTTCCATTAAAATAACACGCATATAATCTACACGCTTAGGAACTTCTATGCCGATCAGCTTTTCTACTGTCATGTGCCAACCCAGGTTATTGATAGGCGCTGAACAGTAATTCATACGGTCGGTAAGGGTAGTGATCTGAGCATAATTTCTTCTTTCGGAAATTTTCTCAAATGCTCTGTGGATGTATCCTACCGTTTGCTCTGCGTGAAGGATTCTTTCTCCGTCCATCGTTAAGATATTCTGGAAGATCCCGTGGGTAGCAGGGTGGGTAGGTCCTAAATTGAGGGTATACAGCTGCCCGTCAATCTGCTCCTTACTTTCGTACTGGTTAAGTATATTAGATAATGAGTTATCTTTCATAATGATTGCTTTAGCTATTTGCTTCCGGCTATTGGCTGGCTGCCATTGGCCATTCGCTTTTTATCTTCCGAACATATTATCGTCCTTATCTGTTCTTGTTCCATCTTCCAGACGGTATTCCTTCAACATCGGATGGTATCCAAGGTCTTCCATATTCAGGATCGCTCTCAGATCAGGATGTCCTTTGAATTTAATTCCGTAGAAATCAAAAGTTTCTCTTTCCATCCAGTTCGCTCCGGCAAATAATTCTACAAGAGAATCTACTTCTACATTTTCTCTGGACATAAAGATCTTCAGACGTAATCTGAAATTAGCCATCATATTGTGCAGGTGATAGATAACACCGATCTCTTTTTCAGGAAACTCAGGGTAATGAATACCGCAGATATCAGTAAGGAAATTAAATTCCAGTGATGAGTCTCTTAAATAATGAATGATCTTTTTGATATCTTCCTTCTTTACTTCAATCGTCAGCATTCCATAAGGTTCTGAACTCGAAATCACAGAATCCGGAAATTCTCTTGTAATAGCTTCTAATACAAATTCGTTTGTCATTTCCCTTAGTTGCTTATGTTGTAAGAATCTAGTAATTTCTGGTATTCAGGCATATCTCTTCTTCTGATGCTTTCGCTTTCGCAAAGAGCCTGAACCTGCATTACGCCTTCAATGATCTGCTCCGGTCTTGGAGGACATCCCGGAACGTATACGTCTACCGGAATAATTTTATCGATTCCCTGTAATACAGAGTACGTGTCAAAAATACCACCGCTGGATGCACAGGCACCAACAGCCACCACCCATTTCGGCTCAGCCATCTGAGTGTAAACTTCTTTTAGGACAGGTCCTAATTTTTTAGATATCGTTCCGCAAACCATCAGCATATCTGCCTGTCTTGGGGAGAAAGAGTTTCTTTCCATACCAAATCTCGAAGCATCATACGTAGGGTTCAGGGTAGCCATAAACTCGATACCACAACAAGAGGTTGCAAATGGTAAAGGCCAAAGAGAAAACTTCCTGGCCATCCCGATCACACTGCTCAGTTTCGTTGCGAAAAACCCTTCTCCTTCAAATCCTTCGGGAGCAGGTGCATCTGTTCTTATTACTGGTTTTTTATCTGACATTTTTATTAAATATTTAAAGATTCAAACATTTAAAAATTTAAAAACTTATCCATCTTTAAATTCGTTAAATACATTAAATCTTTTAATGTTAAAATTTATTTATCCCAATCTAGTGCACCGCGTTTCCAAACATAGAAAAACGCCATGAAGAAGATTGCGACGAAGGTAAGTACGGCCAGGAATCCTTCTACTCCGAATTCTCTGAAGTTAACCGCATACGGGTAAAAAAATACGATTTCAATATCGAATAGTACGAACAATACCGCAGTCAGGAAGTATTTAATGGAAAACGGTGTTCTCGCATTGCCCTCCACAGGAACTCCACATTCCCAGCTTTGGTTTTTTACAGAATTTCCTTTCTTCTGTTTCGGTCCCAGAAAATGGGCTCCAAGCAAAGAAACGGCTACAAATGCCACTGCTACACCTGCTTGAAGAAGGATTGGAATATAACTTTCAGGTAAATTCATTTTTGCATTATTATCTCAATTTGCAAATTTAGCGAATAAACAAGAAAGCATGAAATTAATAAGCCTAAAAGTGGGTTGAAAATAGGGAAAACCGGTAATTTAGAATCAATAAAAATAGTGTCTATTTCTTCATTTTTCTGAGCAGAGAATAGGCCATAAATGATATGTATCCGAAAAGAATACTGGCTAAGATTATGTTAACTACCGTATTTATTCTGTCATCCTCGATGCGGAAAAAGAAGTTATAGGCGATAAATGCTGAGATCAGAACGGCGAAAACTATGAGATGTGGTTTCATGGGGTGGGGGATGCGTGTTACGGGTTAAGAGATACGGGGTTCATATTACGAGACGAAAAATATGAGTTATTAGCTTTAAATTTGAAATAAGTCACTAATAACCCATCAACGATTACTCATTGCTCATTACTCATTGCTTATCATTAATGAGTAAGTTCTTCTTCTCTTATGGTTCACCGGATTGTAATCCTGCCACAGAACCTGAACGCTTTTGTTTTCTTCCAGCTCCGGGTTGGTTTCGGCAAAATCAATTCCCATACTGGTAAAACGAACGAAAATCTCTTTGAATATAATGGCTGTAACACCACGTCTCTGGTATTCAGGGTGAATTCCGATCAGATAGAAATTGGCGCGGTCGTTTTTCTTTCCTGCCTGTAAAAAGTGCCACCATCCGAAAGGAAACAGTTTTCCTTTAGATTTCTGTAAAGCCTTTGAATAAGAAGGCATGGTGATGGCAAATGAAACAAGTTCATTATTTTCATCTACGACGCAGATGACGTAGTTTTTGTCTATAAACGGGAAATATTTTTCTCTGTACGTTTGAATCTGCTCGTCTGAAATAGGTGTGTAGGTAGAAAGATGTTTATAGGTTTCATCCAGAAGCTTAAACATCGGTTCTACAAACGGTAAAATTTCCTGTTTTGATTTGAAATCAAGAACCTTAAGCTTGTATTTCTGTGCGATCAGACCGCTGAATTTTTCTACTTTTTCGGGGAGAACTTTCGGGAAATTCATCTCATATTCTACCCATTCTTTTTCTTTGGTCAGTCCAAGATCTTCCAGATGTTTAGGATAGTAGGCGTGATTATAGATTCCGATCATGGTAGCCAGCTTTTCAAATCCCATCGTCAGCATTCCTGCCTTATCGAGATTGGTGAAGCCCATTGGTCCTTCTATCTTATCTATATGATGTTCTTTAGCGTAATCTATGGCTTTTTGAATCAGAGCTTTGGAAACTTCTTTATCGTCAATAAAATCGATCCATCCGAAACGGACTTTTTTAATGCCCAGTTCTTTTTCCTCCTTATGATTGATGATCACAGCGATTCTTCCAACTACTTTATTGTCTTTTAAAGCCAGATACTGTTTGGATTTTGAATAATGTAAAGCCGGATTTTCTTTGGCGTCCCAGATTTTAAATTCGTCTTTGATAAAAGAAGGAACATAATAGGGGTTGTTTTTATAAAGATCCATTGGAAACCTTACGAATTGTTTTAATTCGCTTTGATTTTTTACTTCAATAACTGAAACTTCTGACATAATTAGAGGGTAATTAGAGGACAAATATAAATAATAAAATGTAATACTTTGGCACAGTTTTTACATCATTATGGTTAAAATTTAAACACAAAAATCTATATAAAATGACGGGTTATTATATCATTATCGGTATTTCAATGCTGGTGAGCTGGTGGGTTTCATCAAGATTGAAATCGAAATTTGAATATTACTCCAATGTACATCTCAGAAATGGTTTATCGGGGAAAGAAGTGGCAGAAAAGATGCTTAGAGATAACGGGATCAATGATGTACAGGTAATTTCAGTTCCCGGTCAGCTGACGGACCACTATAATCCGGCAGATAAAACAGTTAATCTTTCTGAAGGAGTCTATATGCAGAGAAATGCGGCTGCGGCGGCAGTAGCAGCTCACGAATGCGGTCATGCGGTACAGCATGCTGTAGGATATTCAATGCTGAATCTGCGTTCAAAACTGGTTCCTGTTGTCAATATAACGTCTAATCTGATGCAGTTTGTCCTGCTTGCAGGTATTGGGATCATGGCGGCTACAAGATCTATTGAAGATCCGAATGGAAATACAGCCGTTCTTGCGATTGGAGTAGCCATGTTTGCCATGACGACACTTTTCGCTTTTGTAACGCTTCCCGTTGAATACGATGCGAGTAACAGAGCGATGAAATGGCTTAAAGATACCGGCACAGTGACTCAGGAAGAATTTGTAGGCGTACAGGACAGTCTGAAATGGGCAGCAAGAACCTATGTGGTGGCGGCCATCGGATCGCTGGCACAACTTCTTTACTGGGGATCTTTACTGCTTGGCGGAAGAAGAAATTAATCTTTAAATTCAAATGAAACATACTGCATCTCGGATAATTTATCTGAGATGCTTTCTTTTTGGGCCAATTTTAAAGAGGCGGTCAATATGCAGTTTTCATTAGCATCAAAACTCAAAACCTTCGCATCAAATTTAGAAAGCAGGGTAAATATCGTATTCTGCTGATTGAAGTTGAACTGAATTGCAACTTCTGCTTCAAGTTCCCGGATGATGATATTCGCTTCCTCCAGAGTAATCTTTGCACATTCTTTATAGGCTTTTACCAATCCGGAAACACCGAGTTTTGTTCCGCCATAATAACGCACGGAAATAACGAGTACATTGGTGATTTCATGGGCTAAAAGCTGGTTGTAAATGGGAAGCCCTGCACTTCCTGAAGGTTCTCCGTCATCGTTGGCCCGGTAGTTTTCTCCTTCCAGCCCCATTCTGAAAGCATAGCAGTGATGGGTTGCTTTTGGATGTTCTGACCTTACTTTCTCCAGCGCGTTTTTCAGTTCCTTTTCATTATTGACAGGAAATGCAAATCCGATGAACTTGCTTCCTTTTTCTTTTAATAAAGTATTTTCTATGGGTTTTTCTATCGTTTTGTATTCGAACATACCGTTCCGTAACTTTTGAACTGCAAATTTACGGTTTATATATTGATAAAAAAAAGAGCGTTTCCGCTCCTTTTTATTTTAAATACATATGGTACCATTTGGTTTACAGACTTCACTGGCGTCCGTGGGAACGCATCTAAAGTAACCGGGTCTGCAAGGACAAAAGTAGGTGCCATTTGCTAAATAATAACATCCCTGGATTCCTCCCTGAATGGTCTTTAATTCTCTGCTTGATAGTTTTCTTAAATTTTTCATGTAAATATTGAATTTGATGGTTAGTTTAATAAAAAGGTAAGCAATTAAATCCAATAAAATTGAAAAAATCAAAAAATATTTTTAGGTTAAGTTTTTGAATGATATGTATTTATAGTTGTTTTTCTTTGTGATTATATTAGATCTAAAAAAAATGTACATACTGAAGGATCAATAAAAAAAGCCGTCAAAATATTTGACAGCTCCTTAGATTTTTTAAATTTTATACTTAATAACTAGATTCCATCTCCGCAAAGATCCATTGGAATTAAGCACATATAACTTGTAGGACCGCAAAAATCCTGAGGGCACTTATCTCTGCATCGTGTAGATTGTCCGTTAGGTAGCGTACAGGTTACAAATGCTCCACCGCTAATGCTTTTTAAGCCGATTCTTGAAATTTTCTTTAGATTTTTCATGTATGATGATTTATATTAGTTAATTCACCATTAAGTTACTTAATTAATTTCAGCTGAAAATATGATTTGTAGAGAATTTTATTATGTTAAATTGAATTTATGATCATGTTAATATTGATTGATGTAGAAATGGTTTAAAATCATTTTAATTGGTATGATTTTAATCTCAATGATCATGCAGATAAAATGAAATAGTGTTGTCTCTAAATGTTTTGATATCGTAAGGTTTTACATCCAGTTTAGGAGCCTTCGTTCCATGTTCAAGTTTCAGACCTTCGTTTTGAATGATGATGGCTTCATCCCAGAGTCCAGCCTTAATAAACTGCAGTAGGGTATAGCTTCCGCCTTCTATAATAACGGATTGTATCTGTTCCTTATAAAGTGCAGTCATAAGATCCGGCAGGAAATTCTCTTTCCCGACTCTGATGAATTTAACGTTGCTTTCCGTTTCTTCTTTTATCGAATTGATGATCAGCGTTTGTGCTTCGTCATTATATATTTTAAAGTCTTTGGGAACTTTTAAGTCAAAATCTATAAGAATTCGTACAGGATTCACTCCTTCAGCATTTCTTACGGTCAAACCTGGATTATCATTTAAAGCCGTTTGTGTTCCGACTAAAATGGCGTGTTCATCTGCTCTTAATTGATGCACAAACTGATTCACCAATGCATTTGAAATGGCGGTGGGTTTAAAGTCTTTATCTAAAAATCCGTCTCCGGATTCTGCCCATTTCAGAATGATATAGGGTCTTTTCTTTTCGTGATAGGTGAAAAATCTTTTGTTTAATTCAATGCATTCTTTTTCCAGTATTCCGGAAATGGCTTCTATTCCGGCATCCTGAATGATTTTCTTTCCTTTTCCATTCACTTTATCATGAGAATCCATAGCACCGATAACCACCTGTTTGAATCCCAGTTCTTTAATTTTTAAAGCACATGGAGGTGTTTTCCCATAATGCGCACAGGGTTCCAGGGAAACATAGATCGTAGATTCCGGAATCAGACTTTTATCTTCTACAGAATTGATGGCATTGATCTCAGCATGATTTTCGCCGGCTTTATGGTGATATCCTTCTCCTATGATCTTTCCGTCGTGTACGATCACGCTGCCTACAAGAGGATTGGGGTAGGTTTTGCCCAGTGCTTTTTGGGCGAGCTCAATGCATCTTTTGATATATAATTCGTCGTTGTTCATAGGGTGAAAAGAAAAAGCGAAGACAAATTTCTTTGCTCCGCCTTTATTATATTGTTTAATAGATTATTCTCCTGCAATAATATTGTGAAGATTTTGTCTTAAAGTTTCAAGATGTACTTTCTTCTCGTCGATGGTATTGAAGGTATCTCTTAGAAGTGGATTTTCTTTTGACGGGTTTTTGAAGAATGCCAGGTTGTTTTCCAGTTTTACAATTTCGCTCTCAAGGTCAGAGATTTGGCTCTTGATCTTTCTTGCTTTATCGGTAAGTTGGTTCTCTGTTAATCCTTCTTCCTTCAGTTCAAGCTCATTGATTTTATTCAGCTTCAGCTTTTCTCTCAACGTTCTGTTGAATTCGGTATTGATCGCGATTTTGTCTCTCGGTACTTTCCCGATATTGTTCCAGGCCGTTTTTATGGCTTCAATTTTTTCAATGCTGCCTTCGTCATTGGAAACCGTTTTCAGGTCTTCGAGAATTTCTTTTTTCTGCTTGTAATTCTCTTTCCAGTTGTCGTTGGACGCATTGTTTTTCTCTCTGTAATTGTTGAAGAACGTATTACAGGCATCACGGAATTCATCCCAGATCTTATTGGTCATGCTCTTTGGAACGTGCCCGATCTTTTTCCAGTCTTCCTGAAGCTTTTTGAATAACGGAACAGCAATATCCCATTCTTCATTGTTCATATTGTCCTGAGCAGTCTGGATCAGTTTCAATTTGTCTTCCAGATTGGCTTGCTGAGAACCTTTAAGAGATTTATAGTAATTGTTCTTTGTCGTGTTGAAACCTCTAAGCGTTGTTTTGAAATCATTCCAGTTCTGGTTGGACAGTTTTCTTGGAACACTTCCTGTTTTTAGGAATTCGGTACGAAGATCTTCCACTCTTTTGATGGAGTTCTGCCAGTAACCGTGATTAGGCGTTTCAGCAGGCTCAGATAGTTTTTTGATTTCCGCGATGATCTGGTTTTTCTTTTCCAGATTGTCATTCTGTTCTCCTTCAATAGCGGCAGAAAGCTCAGATTTTCTTTCGTGAATCTTGTTGGAAATTTCTTTAAACTCTTCCCATGTTTTTTCACGGAATTCTTCTGCTACCGGTTCTGCTTCTTCTTTCCAAAGTTTGTGAAGGTACTGAAGCTCGTTCAGGGCCTTCTGAATCACAGGCTCGCTTTCTAGCTCTTTGGCGCGGGCAATGATGTGCTGTCTTTTCTCAAGGTTGTGGCTGAATTCCTGCTCTAAGAATTCTTTATTCAGATCCAGCATCTGATAAAATTGGTTCAGGTGGTGGAAATAATTATTGTTAAGGATCTTGAATTCAGATTTTGCTACCTGTCCGGCTTTTGACCATTCTTCTTTGATCTCACGGATGGATTTGAAAAGGTTGGTTCCCGGCTCAGAATTGGTATACAGATTTTTAAGTCTTTCTATGATACTCTGACGGTGATCGAGGTTTTTCTTTTGCTCTTCATCCTGAGATTTCTGATATGTGTCGTGCTTTTCTCTGAAAATATTGATCAGGGCAGACAGTTTAGACTGTAAAGGGTGCTCGTAGCTGAAATTTTCAGGAGCATTTCCGCCTTCTGCATATTCATGCTTCTTGTCTTCCACTTCATCATGGATGTAATGACTTGCTTTTTCTTTTAACTGATTGAATCTTTTGAAATTTTCACCAGCATTGGCCGTATTGATGATTTTTTCCATTTCTTTCAAAGCATCAGCCAGAGAAATATCATCAGTGTGATCCTCTTCAATATGCTCTGCATCATCATCATGAGTAGTTTCACCATGAGGTACGGGCGTTTCTGACGTTTCCTCCTGAGATACTTCGTTAGGAATTTTATTTTCTTCGTTTTCAGAAAGATTGTTTTCTGTAGTCATAGCAAATCTTTTATGTGAGTGGCGTTAATATCCTTTTGATATATAGCTGTAAAGCCAATTAAGGTACTAATTTAGGTTATTTTTTTTGAAAATTCCAAATTTCCCAAGCTTTTTCTGCTTGCTGTTCAAGCATGTAATATCCGTTCACAGTTTTGGCTCCTTTTTCGGATGCTTTAATGATGAACTGAGTATAGTTCGGGTTGTAGATCAGGTCGATGATCAGGTGTTCCGGCGTGATCCCGTCAAAAGGGAATTCCAGACAGTCTTCCACATTCGGGAATGTGCCTACCGGCGTACACTGGATAATAATTTTATGGTCGGAAACCGTCTTGCTGTCGAGGTTTTCAAAATTAATCTCAGAATTTCTGGAAACCGTAATGGATGGAATTCCGTGTTTATCCATTACATATTTTACAGCTTTTGCAGCGCCTCCGTTTCCAAGGATCAAAGCTTTATCCTGATAACTTTTCTTATGGAGCAGAAGTGTTTTTTCAAAACCGAAAGCATCCGTATTGTAACCTGTTTTTTTACCGTCTCTAATCAAAACACAGTTCACAGCGCCAATTTTTTCAGCCTCATCACTGAGCCCGTCAAGATAATCAACAATCTTTTCCTTGTATGGGATGGTGACATTGAATCCTAAAAGTTCCGGATCGGTAAGGAGATTCTCTACTTCATCAATTTCATTCAGATCAAAAATATCGTAGGTAAAGTCTTTCAGCATCAGCTTCTGAAACTTGTCTTCAAAGAATTTTTTGGAAAAGGAATAGGAAATATTTCTTCCTATCAGCCCTAATTTTTTATTGGATTCCATACATCAAAAATAAAAAAAAGACCGAATAAATCGGTCTTTGTTATCAAATATTTTTCAAGTTTATTCTACAATGAATTTTGTAGAGAAACGGTCTGTTTTCAGGATGTAATTTCCTTTGGTAAGACCTTTAAGGTTTATTTTATTAGAGTTTTTGAAAGGATTTTCAATCACTTCTATAAGCTTTCCGGAAAGGTCATAGATCTGAGCTTTTGAAATTTTGCTTAAGTTTTCACCTTTCACAAATAATTCATTGTTTTTTACCGGGTTAGGATAAACTGAGAATTCAGATTGATCTTTTTTCACATCTGAAGTGCCAAGGGCACCGAAACATGTCCAGGTAAGGTCATCAATAGCTACTCTGTTCGTTGTTATCGGATTTACAATTTTAATGACAATATTACCGCTTACGTTAATATTATTAATTGTAATTGGAGCTGTTGGAGCTGTTCCGCTGTAAGCTATTGTTCCTACTGTTACTCCATTGATCTGAACGTTAAGATTACCGGCATCCCCGCCAAATTTCAGCTGGGCTTTTAAAGATATGCTTCCAATGCCTCCTGAAATAGCGCTGCTTGTAAGACTTCCGTTTCTGATGGTAATTGCTTTCCCTGAAATAGTCTGGTCAGTTCTTGCATCTGTTGCAGTCCAGGTAATATTATTATTGGTCCATATTGTTGTTGCATATGTGTTTGGAGCACCTGTAATAGTTTCAAAATTTTCTGTTCCACAGCTTGTATTTCCTCCAGGCTGCCCTGCAAGGGTTGTCCCATCTGCAGAATTGCTCTGCGGAGAAGAATTTCCTGCTGCATCTCTGGCAATTACATAGAAAGTGTAAGTCGTAGAAGGTGTCAGTCCCTGAACCGTTGCTGTAGTTCCTGAAGCCGTTGTTTTTAATATTCCGTTAGCATATACATCATAACCTGCAACACCAATATTATCTGTAGCAGCTGTCCAGCTTAGAGATATCGTACTGGCAGTAGGATTTTGAGTAGTAAGGTTGGTGGCGGCTGTAGGAGCTTGAGAATCCGGAACCTGTGATCCCCAGATCAGCTCCACAAATTCAGGGTGATCAATGAAAGGATTCTTATTGCTCTGATATTCGTAAGTGGCATTGTTTCTTGAAATTTCAGCAGGTGATACCGGATCCGCTGCATGCCATGCTCTTAGCTGGTCAAGTTCCCAGGTTTGCAGTCCCGGAAATGCTGTTGTTCCAAGCATACCTCCTGTTCCATTTGCAGAAGTAAAACCTGCAAGCTGGGACTGATATCTCGTTACAAAATAAAAGATCATTCTTGCTACATCACCTTTGAACGCATCAATAGGTTCAAATACAATTCCTGAATATCCGGCAGATGCAGATGTACCTAATTTTGATCCGTTTTGAGAGGTGAATGATGGGCTTGTACCCACTTTCCCAAAAGGATAATTAGATCTCATTCCGTTTACTTTTCCGTCTGTTGCTCTGATGAAGTTGACGTCAGCTACCATTGGTGAAGCTTCATCAAAAAGACTTTGCGGAACAATATGTTCTCTGTTATAACAGTTGCCTTCAACGGAATACTGCCCGCACTGGTTAGTGCCGATGGTGAAATTGTATGGATCTGCGCCGGTTGGATTTTCAGAATAAATATCTAAAACACTTCCGTCATTTTCATAAAAGTAGTCGCGATCGGTAGTCTGGTAAGCAATCCATAATCCAGCATAGCTTTTAGCCTGATGACCGTTCGTAATGATTTGGTTTAACTTATTTTTTAAAGTTACACCGCTTAGACCTGCCGTTCCGTCATAATAGGTGGCAGGTGCTTGTGCTGATACAATGATAATTGTAAAACTCAGCAGAAAAAAGGATAAAATTCGTTTCATTTAAAAAAAATTGGGCCGTAAAGGTACAAAAAATTGAAAATGAAGTATATTTTATTTTAAATCTAGTGTATTAACTTTTAGTAATATAGTCCTTGCCGATCTTAGAAAAGAACCATGAAATAATGATTCCGAAAAGAGAAGCCGTAAGGGCTACAATAAGATAATTTTTCCCAACAATTTTTACAGGGAAAGGAAGTAATTCATTAGCTCTGAAGAATTCCGTATAAAGCTGGAAATAGCAAAGTAGAGTTCCCATGATTAACCCTGAAATCACACCTGAGATCACAATGAGAAGCCCGGTATAGAAATAGGTCATTCTTAGATGGCTTATCGGGAAACCTAATGAAATAAGAGATCTTGACTGTTCTTTTTTATCAAGCTGGAGAATAATAATAGCTCCGGCAAGATTAAAGGTTGTAATGAAGATCACCAGCGCAAAAATCAGATAGATGAACATTTTTTCTGTATTGATCATCTTCCAGAAGGCTGCATTTTCCTCTTCCTTGGTTTTTATCTCGATGTTTTTCCCTAAAGAATTAAGAAGACTCTGCTTTACTGCATCTGCATTTTCAGGATTCTTTAATTTAATAACAATCTGATACGCTGATTTTTTGGGTAAGCTAAGCAGTTCCTCAGTCAGTTCAATAGGGGCAATGATATAGCTGTCCAGCTGATCTTTCCCCGGGAAAACTCCTGTAACAAGAAAATCTCTCTTATTATAGATGTCTTCTTCTTTATTAATGATACCGGTTCCAGGCTTAGGCATGAATATCGTGGCATAATTACTGGTGGAATCAATGGGAATGGATAATCTGTTGTGCAGATTGGTTTCCATTAATACTTCATTAGAATATTTGAAACTTGGATATGTTCCGTAGAATACATCTTTATCGATAGGGTTGACCCTTGTATAAGCGGAATCTACTCCTCTTAAATAAGCGATATCACCTTTGCCTTTATAATTGACGTAAACTTTTTCCTCAATGACACGGGAAAAACTGCTGATGCCTTTGTTGTTGTTTAAAACAGAAGTGACCTTATCCAGATCTTTCACCGTTTTGCCTGAAGCACTTTTCAGGGTAAGGTCAGCGTGAAGATTGGAGATCAGGTCTTTGTTCAGGGTTTCAAGTCCTGAGAATACTGAAATGATCACGAACATTGCAGTCACAGCAACCATCATGGCACCTACCGAAAGCCACGTAATGAACGTCACGGCGGTACTGCCTTTTTTTGCCAAAAGGTATCTGGATGCTATGTAAAATGCAATATTCTTCAAGATCTTATAAAACAGGATTGTCGCCTTCGCCTCTTAATTCTCTTTCTAATTTTTCAACGTCATCAAGAGCCGTATCTAAATAAAAATTAAGTTGTGGAATGATACGTACCTGTTTTGCCATTTTCTGGCCGATAAAATTTCTGTATTGAGCTTTGTTTTCCTCAATTTCCTTCATCACCGCGGAACGGAATTCCTGCGGGAAAATGCTTAAATAAATTTTAGCAATACCCAGATCTGCCGATACTTTTACGTCTGAAACGGATACCAATATACTTTGCTTGCTTTCTGAAGCCTGTTTGCGGAAAAGCTCTGCGAAGTCTTCCTGGATGATCTGTGCTACTTTTCTTTGTCTGTTACTTTCCATAAGTTATGCAAATTTAGTACTTTTGTTTGAATTGATACCTTTGAAATTCAGCTCCGGTATCAAATTTACGATTTAATTATATTTATTAGTATTTTATGAAGCTAGAACATATCGGTATTGCCGTAAAATCTTTAGGAGTCTCTGATGAGCTTTTCGCCAGATTATTAGGAAAAGAATCCTATAAAAAAGAAAGTGTGGAAAGAGAAGGGGTAGTCACTTCTTTTTACGGAACAGGAGAAAGTAAAATTGAGCTGCTGGAAGCCAGTAATCCTGAAAGTCCGATCTCTAAATTTATCGATAAAAAGGGCGAAGGCATCCATCATCTGGCCTTTGGTGTAGAAAATATCCTGGAAGAAGTAGAAAGATTAAAAAAAGAAGGATTCCAGTTTATCTCCGAAGAACCGAAAGAAGGTGCTGATAACAAATTAGTTGTCTTCCTGCACCCGAAATCCACCAATGGCGTGCTGGTAGAACTTTGTCAAGAAAAGCAATAAAAAGTTTTGTAGTGAAAGAAATTTTGCTATTTTTGCAATCACAAAATTTAACCAAGTTTTGAGGTCCTATAGCTCAGTTGGTTAGAGCACCTGACTCATAATCAGGTGGTCCCTGGTTCGAGCCCAGGTGGGACCACAATATAAAACCGTAATTCTTTATTTAATAAAGTTTTACGGTTTTTTTTTAGTTCCCAGTCTAAAAAAATGTTTTATTGCTAACTGGAATCAAAGAACCACTATTGTTATTTTACGTATAGAGTAGTTAATTGTTTTCAGAACAAATATATTCGTAAACCCCATAAGCTACTGAATCGGGTATAAATTTATATGTATCCTCAGTAGAACCGCCTTCAGATAAAATTTTGCCATTACTATGATATTCGACAAATGTTATGTTCTGATATTCCTTGGTATCACACGAAACAATCCAATTGTTTATAGAGTATTTACTTTTGTAAGTGTATTTTCCATTTTTTCCTTTGATTTTAATGGGTGGATCAATCTTCTTTACCCATACATCATAGAGTTGATTATCTTTTTTTTCAAGATTTCGAATTTGATATTCTCTTCCTGAAACTGAAGTGGTTATTGACATCCATTCAGATTGTGCGAATACTTTCTGAGCGAATAAAAGAATTAAGAAAATAAGAAAATTTTTCATGCAATAATTTTTTCCAAAGATACCACTTGTCAAAATGTTTTCATAGGGTGATACATCAGGTACGGATACAGATTACATTTTTTTTAATATAACCCCTTTGTTTTCCCTTACCTGCAATAGATATTAACCACTTTACTATTTATCTTTGCCCGCTCAATACAAACTATGTCAAAAGAAAACATAAAAAACATCTTACTCAGTCTCTTCACTATTTTAATAGGAGCATTTATCGGGTTTAATGTTTGGTGGACGGATAGCGGGGCAAGATTTTTAGGGCTAGTAGCCTTTTTTCTCATTCCCATTGGGTCGCTTCTTTTAAGTATCGCTCTGACCAAAATGATTATTCCGACCCATGCGAATATTAGTTTTTCAACCCTTTCAGACAGACATAAATATCAGATTCTAAAAAACACCATAGGTCCGAAGAAAGTTCAAATGGTAAATATCTGCTATCTCTCCCTATTTTTTATTTTTTGTGGAGCTACCGTTTTTGGATTAGTCATTTCCGCCAATAATCACGAAAAATACCAACTGATGAATTACGGGGTGACTCAGAAAGTGAAAATAAAAGCTGTAGAGTACAAAGGGAAGGGATCTCCCTATGCATTTTTCGATTTCTATCTGGATGGTAAAAAATATTCCGCAGATTTATCTCAAAAAGATGATAAAGTAGGCGATAGTGCTGTCATTATTTTTTCTACTCATAATACGGATATTGTAGAGTGGGCAGAAGACTTTGATCCCATTGAATAAGCCTACGTCTTTCTGAAAACAAAAAAATCCAGGAAACTGATTCCTGGATTGATTTATATATACATAGCATCAAGCGAAATGCCGTGCCGTATGAAAGATCGTATGTGTTGTATACTATCTCGGTCTGTCTGGTTTTGTAGGATCGATGGTGTCGTCCGGTGGAGTAGTAGTCCCTATTGGACCATGTCCTTTTGATCCATCGTTATGTGAGATGGTGATATTCTTGTTTTGATGAGTTTCTTTGGCAAAAGAAAATGCACTCATTAATAGTAAAGAAGCCAGAGCTAATTTTAATGTTTTGTTTTTCATGTGTTTAAAAATTTAGTGATGGTAAAGTTACATAAAATAGTTATTTCTCAATACCGTGAATCATATAATAAATGTTGATGTTATACTCTAAAATCTCATATCTGTCTCAAAATTCACCATTCACTTGCGAAGCAAAATTCACCATTCACATCTGTCAATCTTAAAGTCTTGTCCCTGAAATGATGTCTTATTCCTTGATAAACTTAGCCGTAATTATCTCTTTCGAAGTTTCCAGCTTAAGAATATAATTTCCGGATGGCAGGGCATTCACATTGATGAAATTATTTTTTACAGGAGTGGCAGAATACATGATTCTTTTCCCGTTCATATCATAGATTTCAAATCCGTTGACAGGATCATTGGATGTGAATTGCAGATTGTTTCCGACTGGGTTGGGGTAAATTTTTACCTTGTCGCTGCTTTTTTCCGGATCTGTGGTTGCCAAATTGTTTGAAGAGAAGAAATATTTCCGTGCAGTCCCCACATATTTCGTTTGGGCTCCGTACCAAATAGAATAGATGCCGACCAGTACGATAGAATTTCCATATAATTCAAAACCCCGATTATAGACAAAGGAGTTTCCGGTGCCAATAATAGGGGTAATGATTTTGCCGTCCACCCCGAAAGAAGTGTCCAGTTCTCCATTAGCCTTCATCCTTAGGGCATACATCGTATGATAACCGGTTCCTCCGATCATAAACGAGTTATCCGGCATGCGTCTAACTTCTACAGGATCGGAATTTGACTGTATTGGCAGTACGAATGCCCCTCCGTTTTTATAGGAAGTATCTAAGGTTCCGTTGGGAAGAAGACGGTAGGCGATCAGGCCAAAGCAGTTGTTTCCAAAGCAGAAACTTCCTGAAGTAAAGCCCTGTATTTTTCCGTCTTCCAGAAGTTCGAGGCGGGTATAATCACCTACATACTCTCCTGCAGGGCGTGTGAAATGTCCGTTTGTTCCGAAAGTAGTCACCAGATTTCCTGCGGCATCAAACTTTGAAACCAGCATATAACGGTTGTTTTGTGCGATCTGATATTTTCCTCCAATAAAGATTTCGTTGTTGGCATTTACCTTTACTTGTCTGTACTGGTAAGTTGAACCTAAAGCGATCTCCCCGTTATTCGCAAATGTTGTATCCACAAGACCATTGGGAAGCAGGCGGACTAAGAAATGATTATTACTGACCCTCCTTATAACATAAATTTTCCCACTGGGATCAATATGCATATCCACATAGTCCCCGGATGCGTTATAAGTGGTAAAACCGTTTACAGAATTTCCGTTTTCGTCTATTTTTAAGATTTGTCCGCCTGTACTGCCATCCAGCACAATATAATTACCGTCTCCGGCAGGTTCTACCATATTATAGGTATGGGCAGGGGAGATCAGTTTATATCCCAACCCATTATTAAAAGTTAGATCTAAAAGTCCATTTGCTGTAAAGCGGGCATAAAAACTGGCCCCAACAGCCAGAAGCTTTCCGTCCGGAAGTTGGGTCGTGTCATGGATTTGAAGACCACCGCTGGGCTGTCCATTGGTATAAAATGCAAAAATCGAAGTACCGTTGTTTTGCCCGTAGTTCGGATCTAACAAATTTTCCTGAGCGGAAAACGTAGATAAACAGGATAATCCTAGAAATAAGAGAATTTTTTTCATGGTTTTCGTTAAAGGGCCAAATATATGATTTTAAAGGCTCTGCAACAAAAAAGCCTCTGATTGTTCAGAAGCTTTGTATACGGTATAATGATTGAATTTTAAATCAGTAGATTAGATTATTGGCAGTAGGCGGAATCTATATGTCTGCAGACTCCGTCAGCACAGCAGAATTTTATATTGCAATACCGTTGTTCATTACAATAGGAGAGACCTCCTTTGATCGTTTTTAAATTGTCTCTTGAAACTTTCTTTAAATTTTTCATAATATTTTAGTTTGTAATTAATCACTAATGTATGAATAATTTAAATATGATGTATATTTTTATGAAAGTCTTCTGTTACTATTAGTTTCCTGCGGTTTTAACATCTGTCGTCTTAATATCCGTTCCCAATCTTTGCAGATAGGCAATCATTGCAACGATTTCCCGTTTTTCGAGAGGAACAAACTGATTTCCTTTAGCCATTTTTTCTTTTTCCAGCTGTTCTTTGACATCCGTTGCTTCCGCATAGATTCTCTTCACAATTCCTGATGCCTGTCCGTCTGCCCAAGCGTTTGCAGAGTCGATCTGGGATTTGTTGTAAGGAACATCAAATGATTTTTTCATCAGTTCCATTTTGCTCAACATCTGAGAACGGTCCAGTTTATTGGTGATCAGCCATGGAAAACGCGGCATTATAGATCCCGGAGAGGTTGATCTTGGATTGTACATATGCTTCAGGTGCCATGAATCCGGGTTTCTGACTCCTTCTCTGTGCAGATCCGGTCCTGTTCTTTTAGAGCCCCAGAGAAAAGGATGATCGTACACAAATTCTCCGGCCTTCGAATACTGTCCGTTTTTACCTTCAAATCTCACAATTTCGTCCCGGAAAGGTCTGATCATCTGGGAATGGCAGGCATTACAGCCTTCACGGATATACAGATCACGGCCCTCGAGTTCTAATGGGGAATAAGGTTTAACCGCCGAAATCGTAGGAACATTTTTTTTAATCGTCATCGTGGGAATGATTTCCGCAGCACCTCCGATCGATAAAGTAAAAAACGCGCCTATTGAAAGGATAACCGGTTTTCTTTCAATCCATAAATGAATACCTTCTCCGGCTTTTCTCCCGTGTATTCTTGCCAATGCCGGAGCTTCCGCAGAAACTTCTCTCTGGAAGGAGCCCTGTCTTATGGTTTTAAAAATATTAACAACCATCAGGAATCCGCCTGTAAGATAGAATGTCCCTCCAAGAAACCTCATCTTGTAATAAGGGATGACGGCGGTTACCGTATCCAGCCAGTTTTTATACATCAGAGTACCATCAGGATTAAACTGTTTCCACATCAACCCCTGGGTAAAACCTGAAATATACATCGGTACAACGTAGAACAGAACGCCCAGAGTTCCCAGCCAGAAATGCCAGTTCGCCAGCTTTACAGACCATAAATTGGTTCTCCACATGATCGGGACAAGATAGTACACGATACCAAACGCCATAAAACCATTCCATCCGAGAGCCCCTAAATGTACGTGACCAATTACCCAATCCGTATAATGTCCAATTTTATTTAAAGTTTTAGTCGCTAAAAGCGGTCCTTCGAAAGTTGCCATCCCATAACAGGTGACCGCAACGACAAAGAATTTCAAGACCGGATTGTCTCGTACTTTTTCCCAGGCACCTCTTAAAGTCAGTAATCCGTTAAGCATTCCTCCCCAGGACGGTGCAATCAGCATAATGGAGAAACCTGTGGCTAAAGCCTGTGTCCATCCAGGAATAGCGGTATAATGCAAATGGTGAGGCCCCGCCCAGAGATACACGAAAATAAGTGACCAGAAGTGAATAATAGACAGCTTATACGAAAATACGGGCCTGTTCGCTGCTTTCGGAAGGAAATAATACATCATTCCCAAAATAGGAGTGGTCAGGATAAATGCAACGGCATTGTGCCCGTACCACCATTGGATCAGAGCATCTTTAACCCCTGAATACAAGGAATAGGATTTCCAGAAATCAAGTGGAACTTCAAGATTATTGACGATGTACAGTAAAGCCACCCCAATCCATGTGGCAATGTAAAACCATATGGCAACGTACAAATGTCTTACCCTTCTTTTCGCAATCGTTCCGAACATATTAATTCCGAAAACAATCCATGAAAAGGTGAGCAGGATATCCAGTGGCCATTCATGTTCTGCATATTCTTTTGAAGTATTGAAGCCCATAGCAAACGTGATCCAGCTGGCCACAATCATGATCTGCCACGACCAGAAATGAATCCACGAAAGGGTAGCGTTGTACATAGGAGCTTTTAACAATCTTGGGAGACTGTAATATGTTGCACAGAAAAAAGAATTACATACGAAAGCAAAGATCACCGTATTGGTATGCATCATTCTGATTCTTCCAAAACCCAATATCCCCTGCGAATTCACAAGCCCCTGAATATTTCCTTCTCTTAAACTCTGAATCGTCATATCATCCGTACCGAAGAGAAATTCCGGCAGTTCAGGATAGAAAAGCATCAGAGCGGTAGTGAGCCCCAATATAAATCCTGCAATACCAAACACGACGGTGGCATACAGGAAAGCACGCACGATATTATTATCATAACTAAATTTTTGTATCTCCATTGTATAATATCAGTATTTGATGGACAGTTAATAAGTTTAAAGCAGATAAGTCAGGGGAAGAAACAGGGATTTCTCCCTATTTCATATCCGTCTGCTTTTTCATGTCATACCCCTCGTAATCACAAACGGTTTCCCAGGATAGATTAAGCGCTTTTGCAACGCCTTTTCCATAGTGTGGATCGGCTTTATAGCAATTTCTGATGTGACGGATCTGGATAAATTGCTGGGCGCCTCCTACAGCATCAGCAGTATTGTTAAATAAAAGTTCTTTCTGCTCATCAGACATCAGTCTGAATAGATCTCCGGGTTGGGAAAAATAATCATCATCTTCACGGTGGTCCCAATGTCCGGCATATCCTGACAAAGCTAAAGGTGGTTCTTCATAAGCCGGCTGCTCCTGCCACTGGCTGAAACTGTTGGGTTCATAAGCGATCTTACTTCCGTAGTTTCCATCAGTTCGCATCGCTCCGTCACGGTGATAAGCCATATACGGGCACTTCGGAGCATTCACTGGAATCTGGTGATGATTGACCCCTAAACGGTAACGTTGCGTATCACCATACGAGAACAAACGGCCCTGCAGCATTTTATCAGGAGAAAAACCAATTCCAGGAATGATGGTAGCCGGATTAAATGCCGCCTGTTCCACCTCAGCAAAATAATTGGAAGGATTTCGATTCAGGGTGAATTCTCCAACGGGGATCATCGGATAATCTCCGTGTGGCCATACTTTCGTTAAATCAAAAGGGTTGATGTGATACGTGTCTGCATCCGCTTCTTCCATCACCTGAATGTACATCTTCCAGGTAGGGAAGTTTCCGTTTTCTATATTTTCATATAAATCTTTCTGATGACTTTCCCGGTCTTCAGCAATGATTTGTTTTGCTTCAGCATTGGTGAGATTCTCTATTCCCTGTTGGGTTTTGAAATGAAATTTAACCCAGAAACGTTTATTTTCATGATTAATAAAACTGTACGTATGACTTCCGAAACCATCCATATGACGGTAAGATTTCGGCAATCCACGATCGCTCATGGTAATGGTGACCTGATGAAGAGATTCAGGAAGAAGCGTCCAGAAGTCCCAGTTATTATCGGCACTTCTCATATTGGTGCGCGGATCTCTTTTCACGGCATGATTTAAATCCGGAAACTTTAAAGGATCACGCAGGAAGAAAACAGGTGTATTGTTTCCTACCAGGTCCCAGTTTCCTTCTTCGGTATAGAATTTCAGGGCAAAACCTCTGATATCCCTTTCTGCATCAGCTGCACCTCTTTCTCCTGCTACCGTTGAAAAACGGATGAATAGTGGTGTTTCTTTACCTGTTTCACCAAATAAATTGGCCTTTGTATAGGATGTAATGTCGTGGGTAACTTTAAAAACTCCGTAAGCTCCCGAGCCCTTGGCGTGCATTCTGCGCTCTGGTATCACTTCACGGTCAAAGTGAGCCATTTTTTCCAGAAACCATATATCCTGAAGTAAGGCTGGACCACGTTTTCCGGCTGTTAAAATATTCTGATTGTCTGAGACTGGAGCACCCGTTCTGTTTGTTAGATTGTTTTTTTCCATCTGAAAAGCTTTTTAATTGGGTGTAAAGCTACCCACTTCCAATTTTTTTACTCTCATCCAGAATGATTAAAAAGCTGTGGTCCAATGGATCAGATGATGGTTTTTTGCTTGGACAGATGGACATGATTTATGGAAAGCCCAAAAACAAAAACAGCAAAAACCCTGGGGTTTCTGCTGTTTAATTTATTTTTTGTCTGATGAATTCTGAAATGTTTTTTCAGGACTTATCAAGGTTAAATCGGTACTTTATTTTCCGCCGCCACTGTTTTTCTCAACATCTATTTTCGTGTTTCCTTTTACCTTCTGGTTTCCGAAACGTTTTACGAATGAAAGGGAAAATCCATACCAGTCGGATCTTGTAGCAGTTCTGGAGGTTCCTTCCTGGCTGTAGCTTGTGGAGTCAAAATTGGGTCTGCTGAAAATATTCATCAGCTGAAGACTGACTTCCATCTGTGTTTTAGGGAATATTTTTGTGGCAGAGATATTATGGAAAATATTCGTTTTATTGGCGTATGAATTTCCGTTATTCTGGTTAGAAAGCTCTGCCCAGAGACTCAGATTGATGTTTTTGTTAAACAGGTTCGTGTAGGATACATTGGCTGAGGCTCCTACATAATTGATGTATTTTTGCCCTTTCAAATCGTTGATCTCATTAAAGTCATGATTGTCAATGTAGTACCATCCGACTCCGACATTCACATTCAGCTTGTTTTTCAGGAAGGTCTGGTTGGTATTCGCAAAAAGGTAATACTTCTGCACTTTTCCGTTGAAATTATCAGGAAGGGTTACCAGCCTGCCGTCTTCCTCAGCTAAAGATGTCCAGTAATCCTTGTCGGTATACATATACCTTGCGGAAAGGAAGTATTTTTTAAGAATTCCCAACTTCATATACACCCTGTGACTCGGGTTGGGTTCCAGATCCATGTTTCCACGGGAGAACGTCCCCTCATTTGTAGGAACAAGAAAAGGATTGAACTCCGAATACCATGGACGCCAAAGATTACGGTTGTAGGTCAGGGTCAGGTCATATTTATCTGAAAAAGAATACTTCAATAACAAATTGGGAAGCAAAGTACTGTAGGAATCCTTTCTGTTTTTTCCGGATATATCCTCTCTCATTTTATAATCGATATGTTCATAACGGACTCCGACTCTTGTTTCCAGCTTTTCGAAGAAGGTTTTGCTGTAGTTCGCATACAGGGAATTGATATTGTCTTCGTAATGAAAAACATCATTGGTACGGAGATTATCCACATTGTTTCCTGAAAGCGTATTTGGGATCACATTATTGTTGAAATCCATTTTTCCGCCCACTTCAAAGCTTCCGCCTTTTCCCAGAGGCTGGGTATAATCTATTTTGATGTAATAGTTTCTGGTCTGCTCATGAGAATTGATTCCCAACTGACTTACTTTTGAGTTATCGCTGTATGTTTTTAAAAATTCATTGAGATTCTCCTGAGAATTGTAATTGGAACCTAAGTTGACATCCAGAATTCTGTTTTTCTCCTTGTCATAATATTTATAAAAAACATTCGTCCCCAATGTGCGGTATCTACCTGTTACATCCTGATCCTGATGATAAGATTCGGGATCCTGACTGTTCCT
Organism: Chryseobacterium sp. OV279; assembly: GCF_900128945.1. Classification (GTDB taxonomy): domain Bacteria; phylum Bacteroidota; class Bacteroidia; order Flavobacteriales; family Weeksellaceae; genus Chryseobacterium. The sequence continues at coordinate 108,590 of NZ_FQUD01000005.1, forward strand.
GGTTCTGAGGAAATCTGCGTCAGAAGTTGAAGTGTTTTTACTTTGATAATATTCCAGAATAAGACCTATATTGTTTTTGTCATTCAATTCATATTCGGAAGTAGAGGACATGGATGGGCTTTTGCCGCGTCCCAAAGTTTCGTTGCTGCTTTGCGTAATATCATTATCCTTATACAGCATATTAAGACTGGTATTTCTCTGGAAATAAGTATTATCACTATAACTTCCGATCAGGGTCTGCGTGAAATTTTTCTTGTGGTAATTAAGGTTAATGTTCGTATACTGAGAATTTTTGGCGTTTTGTCTGTTATTAAAGGTTACGCTGCCTTTCATTCCTTCATCATCCCTTCTTTTAAGAACAATATTAATGACTGATCCTGCTGTTTCATAGCGTGATGACGGGCTTGTGATGACTTCAATTTTCATCAGATTATCTGCAGGAATGGTTTTCAGATATTCCTTTAATTCCTTACCAGTAAATACAGATTTTCTGTCGTTGATATAAACCGTAACAGATTCACCTTCTGCTTTCACTGCATCATTATTGTCAATACTTACTAAAGGTGTCATTCTCAAAACGTCCCAGGTGGTATTTCCTGCCAGGATAGAACTGTTGGATACATTAAAAACCGTTCTGTCTGCCTTAGATTCCACAGTAGGTTTTCTTGCTGTTAATGTAACGCCTTCAATTTGATTTTCCTTCTGCTTGATGGTGTCGTTTTTAGCCTGTGAAAAGACCAGAGATCCCATCAGTAAAGCTGCCGAACATATAATTATCTTCATTCAAAGTGATATTTCACCAATAAGACACTTATTGCAGGATGTTTGTTACATCAATCAGAGAAAATAAATGAAAAATTAATAAGGGAAGACAATAAATTAATGTTTTTGTAGTGTAAACCTATTCATAAATCTATGCTTCGTACGGAAAAATAAAGTAAACGACATCCTTTATTCGTTGATCTATTTGAATAAAGAATCTAATCCCTATATTTATTATTCTGATTTAATCCTTAAATGATGAAGGTTCAGAACAAAAACAACAACGGAATGAATTTAAAAAAACAAATGGGACAGTTTCCCAATGAAAAACGAAAAGCCTATTTTAATACACTTCCCAATTATACCAACGGAAAATTTCAGAATATTCTTCCTACGCCAGCATTGCTGGAAGGGGAAAGTATGACCAAATTACTTCTGCAGACCTTATGTAAAATAGAAAACGTAACCCCAAAATCCCCGATTCCGTTTGTAACCACAGACCTGAAGAACCTGAAACCCGAAGACAATGTTCTCGTATGGTTCGGGCACAGCTCTTATTTTATTCAGGTTGATGGCAAAAAGTTTCTGGTAGATCCTGTATTCAGCGGGAATGCTTCTCCAATGCCCGGTTCTATAAAAGCATTTCCGGGTTCAGACCATTACAAACCGGAAGATATGCCGGAGATTGATGTTCTTCTTATTTCCCATGATCATTGGGATCATCTGGACTATTCAACAGTTCAGACGCTGAAAGACAAAGTAGGCCAGGTCATTTGCGGACTGGGAACGGGACAGCATTTTGAATACTGGGGCTGGGAAGCAGAAAGAATAATCGAGAAAAACTGGTGGGAAAGCATTGATCTGGCAGATGGTTTCAGTATTACACTGACCCCAGCAAGACATTTCTCGGGAAGACTTCTGAATAGAAATATTTCCCTTTGGACTTCCTTTGTGCTGCAGACTCCATCCAAAAAACTTTTTCTGGGTGGCGACAGCGGTTACGGAAATCATTTTACAGAGATCGGCGAGAAGTACGGACCTTTTGATCTTGCCGTAATGGAATGCGGGCAGTACAACGAAAAATGGCCCTACATTCACAGCCTGCCCGAACAGATTATTCAGGAAGTACAGGAACTAAAAGCCAAAAACTTTATTCCCGTTCATAATTCAAAATTCAAACTGGCTCAGCATCCGTGGTTTGAGCCTTTGGAACTTGTTTCAAAATATGCAGAAGAAAACAAGATTCCGGTTACCCATCCGATGATTGGTGAAAAAGTAAATCTGAATCAGCTGGGAGAAATTACGTGGAAAAAATGGTGGCAAGATTCGATGTAAGAAAAATAATTCTGTTTCAATGATTTTATTGAACATGATGATACGATCATAAGCTTATTAAAAAAAAGGCTTCGGCGGCCCTTTGGGCCGCCGAAGCCTATCCATGATCAACTAACTTAAAAAATATCTATGGTTCCTTATGATCTACTTTGGTATGAATGATATCGTAGTAGACAGAAGGATTTCCTGCATCAGGAGTGATTCTGTAGTTAAATTCAGAACTGTTCAGCGTAAGAATATCAACAGTTCTGGTGAAAAGTACATTGCCGTTCGCGTCCAGAGCGGTGATTGTTCTCTTCTTTCCGTCCGGAGAAATAGACCATGTTCCCTGAGATCTCAACACATTATTCAGTCCGTAAATGGTAAAAGTACCATTCGCTTTAAAATAAGAATATCCAACAAAACCGGAAACACTAGGATCAGTTAAAGCTACCGGATTTCCGCTGCTGTTTTTAGCACCTGTCGTTTCCCACGGGGTAGAAGCTAAAGTAAGCTGGCCATTCGCTGGTTCAGCGTGAGCCGTTCTAGTGTGGACAATATCGTAATAAACAGAAGGATCACTTGGATTGGTGTGAATTCTGTACGTGAATTCATTGTTGTTCAATACCAGAATATCCACAGAACGGGTAAAGATGGTCGTCCCGTCTGGGTTCAATGCCGTGATGATTCTGGTTTTTCCCAACGGATCTACAGACCATGTTCCTCTCGATCTTAAAACGTCATTCAGACCGTAAATCACGAAATTTCCATCGGCTTTAAAGTAAGCAAAACCTACAAACCCGTTTACACTGGCATCGTTGAGGTTCACCGTCTGACCATTCTTGTCTCTTGCAGCCGTGGTTTCCCAGGGAGTGGAAGAAAGTTTCTGTGAGGGAGTGATCTGTTCCATGACCATGTCGTCGTTATCAGAGCATGAAACAAAAGCAGCAGATAAAAGCATTGCTGTCAGCAGGTAACATAATTTTTTCAAGGTATTCATAATCTATATTTTTTATTCTCTGCAAACATATTCCTTATGAAAATCAAAACGTTGTACGAAATATCTCTTTTGTTGTAGAATGTATAACTCCACCTTTCAGATGTTGATAAATTAATACCAATTCGGGATAAAGTTGAGATCTTGTCATAATGAGGTAAGGAAGTTTGAAGATGGAAGATGGAAGTTTTTTGAAGACCAAAGCAAAACTGTAACTTGGCCCTATTCATTTTTTTATAATTTCATCAAATTTTACAGGAATTGTTGAAATTAGCGTCTAACAGTACTTCCAGCCTCCATCTTCCATCTTCCGGCTCTTCGAGTTAAATTTAAAATCATAGCCAGTCAAAAACAGATTCCTGTCATTATATCCGCTTAAAAAACTATTTTTGAGTATGAATAACAGAAACCGCGGAAAAAACACCGGTGATGATGTGATTTTCGGTTCGCAAAAACAGGTTGATAAGCTGAAAATGGCGGTTCAGGATATGTTGTATCTATTAAGCAGAGATTATCCTGAAAAAGCTTCTTCTGAACTCGTGGGAAACCGATATAAGCTGAAAACACGTCAAATTCAGGCATTGCGCGGAGCTTCCGCATCTGAACAGCAGATACAGCATAGAAAAGATAAACAGCTGGATGTTTCGGATCTGAAAAACAAAATCCTGTATCTGGATGGTTTCAATGTATTGATTTTAATGGAAAGTTTACTGTCCGGTGCTTATATTTTTGAAGGAGCAGACGGATGTTTGCGCGATCTTTCAGGCGTTCACGGAACGTATAAAAGAGTCAACCAAACTCAAAGAGCGGTGGAATTGGTGGCTGCATTTTTTAGGAAAGCTGAGGTACAGAAGCTCGTCTGGATTTTTGACAAACCGGTTTCCAACAGCGGAAGGATTAAACAAATCGTCCTTGATTTTGCAGAAGAAAACAAACTGAACTGGGAAGCAGCACTGGAATTCAATCCGGATAAGTTTTTAGCAGAAAATTCAGAAATTGCCGTGTCTTCAGATGCATGGATTCTGGATCATTGTCAACAATGGTTCAATCTCATTGCACATCTGATCACAGAAGAAAAACTGGAGGTTAATCTCATCAAAATGATTTGAGAATGAATTTGTTTACACCTTATATTCCGTTAATTTCAGATTCCTGGACAGAAAAATACCAGGCCATTCTTGCTGAAGAACATCTGCAGGCGGTGGAAAAAAATATCAGTAAATTTCAGGATAATACGCTGGAATAGGAACTTCCATATTTTAATGAAGAAATAAAACCGGACCGAACGAAAAGTTTTGAGCAGTTCATCGATATATTCCAAAGCAACGACTCCGATGAGGTGAAAGCATCACGACTTGAAAATATCCCATTTGAGCATTGGCTGAATATTCTTGGGCAGCGACTGACATCCGCCAGCATCCGGGATGAAAATGCTGTTCCGCCTTTAAAAGAGATGTTAATCGAAGCCTGCATGAAACCTTTTAACAGTGAAATTACCATTGCACAGAGAGCCTGTGAAAAGCATATCGGAAGAATGGATGATCAGTTTTGGGGCGAAATCAAAGGAAATAATATGCAGAAACAGGGAAAAGTCATGGAAAAGATCAGCTATATTCTTGACAACAGAACCTGGTGGAATGTTTTCTATCATTACAAACATGAGCTTGTTTTTGAAGTCAGGGAAAAAAAAGGTCACGGAATCCGGTGGAGCCACGGCGGGAAACAGCTGATCGGTTTTCTTGAAAAATTTATCAACAAATAACAAATAAATTTCAGTGCGTAAAAAGATTGCGTACTGCGCAGATAATTTTGCAGATATAAACTGAAGCTATGAATTTTTCAGATCAAAAATTTTCACAAAACGAATGGGAAACATGTCTCAAGGTATTGGATGCTTTGAAAGACGATCCGTTCCTCAATCCTGACAATAAAACATTTTCAGGACTGATCACGAAAATTCATAAGAACGCAAAAAAACAGAACCGCCAGGAAAATTATTCCATGATGAAATCTCATGATCTCGCAGTGAGTTCTGATGCTGTCTTGATGCAAAAAGCATTGGCAGGTGCTTCAGCTTTCTATGATGAAGAAAAAGAGGAAACAAAACTCACTCCGCTTCAGATCCCAAAAAACTGCTACTGCTGTAACCAAAGCTATCAGTATGCCCATTCTTTTTACACAAGACTTTGTCCGAAATGTGCCGCAGAAAACTATGAAAAACGTTTTGAAATGGCAGACCTCAAAGGAAGAAATGTAATCCTGACGGGAGGAAGAGTAAAAGTAGGATGGGCCACCGCGCTGAAACTGTTGAGAAACGGGGCCAATTTGGTTTTGACAACCCGTTTTCCCGCATTGGCGCTGGAAATGATGCAGCAGGAAGCAGATTACGAAGACTGGAAAGAAAGTCTTTGGATATACGGTTTGGATTTGAGAAATCTAAAGGCGATACAGGATTTTATAGATTTTTATAAAACCCGTTTTGATACACTGGATATCCTGATCAATAATGCCGCTCAAACCATAAAATATCCGGATGAATACTATCTTCCGATCATCAGTCGTGAGAAAGAAAAGTGTGTTGAATTTAAAAACATTCAGAATCTTTTCCCCAATCAGACGGAAATTTCAAGCGAAATTGCAAAACTTGAATATGCACAGAACGATGAAACTCCGGTGGCACTTACCCGTTTCGGACAGCCTGTGGATAACAGAGAAAAAACGAGCTGGAATTCTACACTGGAAGAAGTTTCCATGTATGAACTGGTAGAGGTAAATCTGATCAATCATATCGCGCCTTATTTTCTGATCAAAGAACTGAAACCTTTGATGAAAAACTCAGCATTTCAGGAGAAATTCATCATCAATGTCACATCTTCGGAAGGTATTTTCAGCTACGATAATAAAACGGTATTTCATCCGCACACGAATATGACAAAAGCGGCCCTGAATATGATGACGCTTACCTCTGCAAAAGAATTTGAAAATGATCAGATTTATATGAGTGCCGTGGATGTAGGATGGATTTCTACAGGTGCGAAAGAAAGTCTTCGAAAAAAACAGTTTGAGCAGGGATATATTCCGCCGCTGGATTCTGTAGACGGAGCTGCGCGAATTTTGCATCCGGTCGTTGAGGGAATAAAAGGAAATTATTACAGCGGAGTACTGCTGAAAAATTATAAAATAAATGCCTGGTAAAAGGAGAAACGTTAGCTCAATGGAAGAGCGCTGGTTCGGCAAGCCAGAGGCGCAGGTTCGAATCCTGCCGTTTCACAGAAAATAATAAGTAAAGAAATAGTTTAACCCGGAGAAAACCAGCTTCTAAGAAGCGAATTATCGGTTCGAATCCGATTTTCTTTCTGTTTTTTACCATTAAAAAATAAAAGCCATGTTGAAAAAGATATTTGATTTTTTTAGAGAAAACGGTCCTGTTGAAGAAATAACAGTGGTTCCTGTCCCACAGGAAAGTACCCTTCATTTTGTAGAAAACATGAATGTTTCCGAATCATCTGACATTAAGCCTTACCTAAGAAAAAGTTCAGAGGCAAGTGAAAAAATCAACAACTTGGAAGAACATATCAAAACCTATAAAGAATACTGTCTGGAAAAGACAAGCAACCAACATACCCTGAAAGCACCCGGATATAAGATCATTGAAAAAGATGGCAGTACGGAAACTTTCAGAATCTATGGTGACGGCTTTATTTTTCACGGTGAACATAAAATCCTCCGCATAGAAAGTGACCATTTTGTAAAATACATCCAGCAGGAATACAATCCCATAACCCAACTGACAGAAAATGCATACGACTGATCCCATGACAAGATATAAAGTATTCTCCGCGGAAGACCTTCCGGAGACGGCTTTTGATGACCCTGTGACCGTAGAAATATATGGCAGAAACATCACATGGGACATTGAAGAACTGAACGGAACCCTGCTTCTGCGTGGAGAAGGATGTCAGTTTCCAAACCTGAAAATAGTCAAAGGGTCTTTGTCTGTAGATGCGGCAGACTGCTCTCTTCCCAATCTTAAGACGGTAGAAGAAAATTTTACCCTTCATTGTTTCGCCCAAATATGGGAGTTGGAAACAGTAAAAAGTCATTTCAAATGCATCATAGATTTTGATTTTAAAAACCTGGCAACGATAGGAGGAAATATTTCCCTTAAAAAAGCCAGTGTCATCGCAAGAGGTAAAAAACTGGTGCAGTCCAGAATTGTCATCCCAATCAATCATCAGTACGAAGTGGAATTTCTTCCGAAAGAAGGTATTTTTAATATAGATATTTTCGGGAACGATATTATTATTCCGCACTATGAAATCCGTGGAAGGATTAATGTTTACGGTAAAAATGTATCTTTTCCCTACCTTGAATTTCTTCAGGGACAGATCAATATGGAATGCCGTGACAAAACCGGGCATTATTTTACCCACGATTTTCCGGAACTGAAGAAAATAGTCGGACACCTCAGATTTGAAAAGACAAAAGCTTCTTTTCCTGTGCTTCAGGAAATCACGGGAAATATTCTATTGGAACAGGGTTGCTATGCAGATTTTCCATTGCTGGAAACTTCAGGTAACATTTCTGTAAACCGTAATTCAGGCGTAAGATTTCCATTGTTGAAGAATGTGAACGGAAATATTCAGATTCAGGGAGAAACCTGTCATTTTATATCTTTGGAAAAAGTAAAAGGAACGTATAAAACCCACCAGACGATTGCCCCTAAAATTCAGGAAGTCGGGGATCTGGAGATGCATACTTCTTTGGAATTTGACCATCTTAAGAGAATTAATGGAAGACTGATCAATGCATTTAAAGTAAATTTTAAATCTCTGGAGTATATTAATTTTTTCGGTGATGAAAGACAGAACGGTTCCCGCCTTCCGGCATTGAAGCAAATTAATTTCTATCTGTATCAGAAAGACGATCATTTTGAGCATCTGGCTAAAAATATTTATTTTAAGATCAATGACAGAATGTATCTTTCCAAAGATAAACTGATCCTTTCCGGAGCGTCTTTCAACTATGTGATGCATCAGCAGAATTATACCATCCGGAAACTGGTTTCTATCCTGAAGCTGCGTCACAGCAGTTTTCAGAACTTTATGACGAGAGAATATGAACGCCAGTGGACGAGGTTTGAAACTCCGTTTTTCACCAAAATTCTGGAAAAAATAGAAAAACTCTGGAATATAGTGGAAACCATACAATTTGAAGAATTCTTCGAATCCACGGACAGAAATCTGCGTCTCTTCTGTTTTAATTATATTGGAGTAGGAAATCTGATGAATCGCCTGGAAGCGGAAAAGATCAATGAGGAAGAAGTGGAACTGAATTACAACGAATACGATCAAAACGGAAATAAAACTCAGATCCGAAGAATCAACCGTTATGAGGTGTATAAAATTGAAAATAAAAAATTAGGAATTTATACATGGCGTGAAACAGATCAGTATTCCTACGCTGTAAAATGCTGGTGCCCTTCCACAGAAAAGGAACACTGGCTTTGGATAGAACAGGAATATAAAGGAAATGCACTTACCGCCATCGCATCTACTTTCAGGATACATGAAAATATTATTCCACACATCAAATGTCTGAAAAGACAGGGCGATCTTCTGATCTGTGAACTGGAAAGGGAAATTACGCCACGCGGCTTTCCCAGAGCGCTCACCGCTTCAGAATATTTCAGCCTGTTGGAAGTGGAAGCATAAATAAAGAAACAGTAGTTTAACTGGAAAAACATTCCCCTCACTGGAAGGTTGCAGGTTCGGGCCCTGTCTGTTTCTATTTTAAAAACTAAAACAATGAAGAAATAGTAAACTCTCAAATTTTCAAATAAACGGAAGCAATAGTTTAACGGAAAAACGCACACTGCTAATGTGATATGCGGGTTCGACTCCCGCTTGCCTCCCTTTTTAAACAAAACAAAAACAAATGAATACATACATTGATATTGGCATTAACCTGACCAATAAACAGTTCTATAACGAACACGAAGAAATTATCAACCGCGCTCTGGACAATGGGGTGGAGCAAATGATCCTCACTGGAACCAGCGTACGCGGAAGTAAAGAATCTGCGGAGATCGCAGAAGAATATCCTGAGATTTTATTTTCTACAGCGGGAATTCATCCCCATGATGCCAAATCTTTTAGCCAAGAAAGCATCCGCGAACTTAGAAACCTTTTGCAATCAGATCAGGTCGTATCGGTAGGTGAGTGCGGACTGGATTTCGACCGCGATTTCTCTCCCAGACCCATTCAGGAAAAATGCTACAGAGCCCAGCTGGAATTAGCCGTTGAGGTTAATAAACCCCTTTTCCTGCATGAACGATCAGCTTTTAAAAGATTTAATGAAATTACCGATGAATATCTTTCCCGATTACCAGAAGCGGTTGTTCATTGCTTTACGGGAACGCTTGGAGAAGCTAAAACCTATCTTGATAAAGGATTTTATTTAGGATTTACCGGCGCGATAAGTGATGACAAAAGATTTAAACAGCTGGAAGACGTGATTAAATACATGCCGCTGGACCGGATGATGATAGAAACCGACGCCCCGTTCATGCTTCCGAAGAATATGCCCCGAATGCAGAACCGCAGGAACGAACCGTCTTTCCTACCTTATGTAGCACAGACGATCGCCCACTGGAAGAAGATGAGTATTTCTGAAGTCGCAGAGGAAACCACCGAAACCGCCAGGAATTTTTTCAAACTATAAAAAAGAGCTCTACTAATGAAGTAAAGCTCTTTTTTTATGGCGAAACTGCAAAACCGCAGCTTAACTTTCTTTTCTGTTAAAGACTTTTTATTGCCGATTCCAAAGCCAGTTCCATCATTGGTTTAAGGGCTTTTTCTCTTTCGTCAGCAGAAATTTTTTCATGCGTAGGAATAATATCAGTTACCGTAAGAATCGTCGCTGCATTTTTTCCTAAATGCTGGGCATTCGCAAATAATCCGAAAGCTTCCATTTCTACAGCCGGACAGTTGTATTTGGTAGCAATCGCAGGAACATTAGGATCTTTTCTGTAGAAAATATCGCTGCTGTGTACATTGATCGCTTTGGTAGCTAAAGAAAGCTCCTGAGCCGTTTCATTGATCGTTCCGAAAATATTTCCCTGATGAGGAAGAATATCATTTTCAATTTCCCATGCATATTTTGCATACGTACTTTCGCTGGCTGCATTTTCAATATTTAAAATATCAAAAAGCTTAAGGTCCGTCGTATAAGCTCCGCACGTCCCGATTCTGATGATGGTATCTACTTCATACTCTGTAAATAATTCAAAAGAATAGATCCCGATGCTCGGAAAGCCCATTCCGCTGGCTCCTACAGTGATCTCTTTTCCTTTATAAAGACCTGTATAATAAAAGATTCCTCTTGTTTTGCTTACCAGTTTAGCATTTTCCAAATAATTTTCAGCAATATATTGTGCACGAAGCGGATCCCCCGGCTGCAATACTACTTTAGCAATTTCTCCTTTTTTTGCACTGATGTGAATACTCATAATGTTATTTTGAAGGGACAAAGATAGCAACTTTTAGATTGAAATATCTAAAGATTTGTAGCTCAATGTCCTAAGTTTTCTAAGCATAAATTCCCCGAACCAACGTCATAGGTTTCCAAAACCGATGAGGTGTAAATTAAACCAACGCAATGATCTGCATCATCTGCCCAATCCGCGAGAGCTAAAAAAACAGAAAAAGACTTTCAATAGTAATTGAATCAGCAGATTTATGAATGATTCACCTCAAATATTATGTAACGATCAACGATTCTCTGCGAAATAGTTTTATTTTTGTTAGATGATGGAAACCAGGTCCCCATTTCTAGACACTATTTTTCTGCTGCGAAACAGCGGATCGATTACTGTATTTTCAAACCTTCAGGAGATTTCTAAAAAAGAAGAACAGGAAGCCGGAGATTATTTTGAAGCAGAGTTCGAAAAAGAGAGACTGGAATTTTTATCCACAGCTATACATTGTGATAAGGAAGCTGCAGTTTGGGGAGCAAAAGTTCTGTACCACAGTGCTCAGCTCTACCTTATCCGCGAAAATACATCAAAAGATCTGGATAAACTGATTCCGAAGAAGAAAGTATCGTCTGATATTTCTTCCGTTTTGTCTGCGGATTTATCCCTGAGATTTTTACCACAAATTACTTCCGTATTGCAGACCGCAGATCCGTATGATCCTTTGGTAAAGATTCTGGAAGATATTCTTACACAGTTTCATTATTCCGGAATAGGATATCCGCTGAATTTAGATAAGATCAACTGGGAAAAGGAGCTTCAGGATAAGGTGTACAGGAAATTATATCTTGAAAGAATTGTGGAAAAGAAAGCCTATTCGCTGGCAGAAATTCCCTATATTAATAAATTGCTTATGGCAGATTTTGGACTTCATAAGGATGTTTACTGGCGGGATTTAAAAATAATTGCTCATGGAGATTAATACTGCAGTTGCACTGGGAGGAATAGTTGCTTCCTACTTTTTTGTGTTCTGTATTTTGGCATATTATGCCAATATTTTGATGTTTAAAACGAAAGTGAATGAGATTTGGATGTTCATGTCCTTTTCAAAACCCTTATATGCCTACACCATAAAAAATGATCTCAGAATTAAGTTTGGCTATATTCCCCTTTCCAGCCTTGTGAAAACAGATTCAGGAGGGGATGTGGGGCTTAATGACGATGAACTGAAGAAATATGATAGGCGGACAATGAAAAATGCCTTTATTTTTCATGGAATGATGGGAACTATGCTCACCGTTTTAATTGTTGCTGTCAGTTGGATTTCAGGGTATGATCCCCTTGTGATTTTTAAAGATTTCGGAAACCATATCTGGCTGCTGTTTTCAGGAAAGAATGACTTTTCTGGGTTTGTAAATTTTATTCACAGCCAATACACCGCATACGGGAAGCATTTTTTTATTTTTTTAAGTGTGGGAATATATTTTATTTTTATCTCATTGGTCCTGATGATTTCCTCACTGTATTCCTTCCTATCGGCGCTTATGGGCCTTGTGATCATAGTTGGATACTTTGTTGTAGGCTTTAAATTTCTAGAACTTCCATTTACTTTTTATATTGATCTTATTCTTTCACTGATTGTAATTGGATTTATATACTTTTTACTGTTAAGATTTTTCATTAAATAAATACTAATGACTCAAAATATTACAAAACTCAATACCGTTCTCAACTACGTAAAAGACACCTTCGTAGGAAAAAATGATGTGGTAGATCTGCTGGGAATATGTCTTCTGGCTAAAGAAAATGCATTTCTGTACGGGCCTCCGGGAACCGCAAAATCTGCGATTGTAAGAACGCTGTCCAAAACAGTGAAAGACGGCAAAAACTTTGAATATCTGCTGACCCGTTTCACAGAACCGAATGAAATTTTCGGACCTTTTGACATCAGAAAACTAAAAGAAGGCGAACTTCTTACCAATACCGAAGGCATGATGCCGGAAGCTTCACTGGTTTTCCTGGATGAGATTTTCAATGCGAATTCTGCCATCCTGAATTCACTGTTGACGGCTCTGAACGAAAAGATTTTCAAAAGAGGAAAAGAAACAAAACATTTACCTGCGCTTATGTTTGTAGGTGCGAGTAACGTTCTTCCCGAAGATGAATCTTTGAACGCATTATTTGACCGTTTTCTGGTGAGAATTAATGTAGATTATGTAAATCCTGAACTGCTTCAGCAGGTTCTTCTTGCCGGGAGAAAGCTGGAAAACGAAACGGAAACTGATATTCCCGAAATTCTTGCAGACGAAATAAGAGAACTTCAGAATCTGTGTAAAGCAGTGGATTTGAGACCTATTTACGAAGTCTATTTAAATACAATTATCAGCTTAAGAAATACGGGAATTGCCATTTCCGACCGTAGAGCAGTAAAACTTCAGAATCTGATTGCGGCCAGTGCCCTGATCTGCGGAAGAAATGAAGCTGTACTTTCAGACCTTTGGGTGCTGAAACATATCTGGGATACGGAAGAACAGATCGAGATCCTTGAAGGCATCATCAACAAAACCATTGAAAAAGATGACAACCCGAAATCCCACCCACAGGCGATGCAGAACAAAACTCCGAATCCGGAGGAAGTAATGAAGGATGTACAAATCCTCATAGAAAAATGGAACAACGGAACATTGAGTTTTGAAGAACAGAATGTGATCAAAGATAAATTGAGATACCTGCAGACCCGTTGCGACTGGATCAGAAATCCGGAGCAGAAGCAGTATATCCAGCAAGAAATTGAAAGCTTATGGCAGAAGATCCTTCAAACGGTATAAAAGAATTCTGGGCAGAACTTCCCCGCGCCGATGAAGATTTTCTGGGCGCTATCCGGGACTGGAAAAATGTACAGATTGCAGTAGACGACGAGACGGTTTGGCTGAAAGGCTTTACCGAAGAGCAGGCTGTATCCGCAGATATTCAGCAGCTTCCTAATTTTATGCTGTACGAACTGCGTGACGGACTTTTATTCAAGAAAGAAGCACTGGTCCCAAGTAAAAAGATGAGAACAGCATTGCTTTGGTCACCGATAGATAAAGCATTACGGCTTACTTTTCCTGCTTCCAACAATAATTATTTTGGGATCAGTGAAAAAGTGGAAGTGAGATTGAAGCCTGGAAATGAAGAACATCCTGCCATTGCATTATTAAGCTCAATAACAGAAATTAAAGACAGTATTCCCGCACAGCCGAATTTCAAACTGGATAAAATAGAATGGGCAGTGATTGACGATAAAGCATTGTTTCTCGGAACACCGCTGTTGAGTCTGCCCGGAAAAACCTATTGGACCAGAGACGGCCACCTTTTACCTTCAGGTTTTGATTTCAAATTTAAAAATTTGAGTTCACTCCTGCAGCAGCAATATAATAAAGCGTCGGACAAATGGCTGTTATGGAATGAAGACGGAACTTATCTTCCTGTGAAAAAAGAGGATTTCCGGAAACTGTCCGTAAGCTCATTCCGCCTTACTGAAAAAACAAAAGAATGGATTTAAACGAATATTTCCAGTCATACGAAAACTACTTTTGGGAGTGGGAGACCGACGAGGATATCGCCGGAGATTCCGGGTACCATGATCATAATCTCATCTCTATTCCGGGCGTTGGGGCGATAGCCTACAGACCTTATGTCATGGAGATACTGAAAGAGCTGCAGTCGCAGGGATGGCCTCCTTTCGGGGCATTGCTGATGGTTTTATATGCCATGCAGGACGGTTATACAGATTTTGCTGGTCCTCTGAAACATACGGCTAATTTTCACAGCATTGGAAACTTCGACTTCACAGCTGAGAAGAGTATTGAGTTCCTTGAAAAGCTGAAATCATTAAACAGAGTTTACAAACATGGGCAGAACAGGATTGTTCTGTTTCAGACTCTTTTTCAAGATGCCCACAATAGGATCGCTCCCGGCAAAGCAGAAATGATCCTGACCATCTATTACAAGAGACCCTACATGCTGGCGGCAAGTGCGGAGAAAAAATATGCAGGACCATCTGCCATCAACAGGGATTTAAGTGCCCTTGATCTGCTAAATGAAAAATTTCCTACCGTACAGTCCATCATTGATGCCATGCGCGATCACATTGATGAGCCTGAGCTGGATGATGAAGTGGTGGAAGAGGAAACTACCATAGAAACCGATAAAGATTTTATCCAGCAACTGATCGAAGAGCCGAAAACTTTTCAGGTAGGAAGCCTGATCAAAAGAATCTGGAGCGGACTGAGAATTCCGATGCGTCATTTATCTCCCGGGGAACAACCCATTGGGGGAATTTCTGATATGGCGAATAAAGGCGACCTCCACAGAATGCTGCTTTCCGAATTTGCCAATGAAGATGAAGTATTTATGAACCGTATTGCAAATAATGAAGCCCTGTACATCCAGAGAGAGATTCCACCGGAAGAAAATATATTTGAAAGAGCCATTTTAATTGATACTTCTCTGAGAAACTGGGGAACACCTAAAGTATTGGCGTTTGCATCGGCTATTGCGGTGATCAGACATCCGAAAGCCCATTCGGAATGTAAAGTTTTTGCCTTGGGACAGGCCGGATTACCGGTGTCTCTTGATAAAATGGAAGACGTTATTGAAAACCTGAATCAAGTAAGTCCGATTCTGGAAGTTTCGGAAGCGCTGGCGAAATTTTTTAATGAAGATCATCGGGAAAAAGATCTTGAAGTGTTTTTCATTACTCATCAGGAAAACCTTGCCGATGAAAAAGTGCGGAAAGTGATTCACGAAAACAGGGACCGCCTGAAATTCCTGATCACGACCTCTTCGGACGGCGAACTGAATTTTTATAAACACCATAAAGGAGCCCGGAAACATATTCAAAAGATCAAACTTCCGCTGCAGGAATTGTGGGCCAATCCGCCACAACGTAAACTGAAAGCGACGACCATTAATGGCAAGAAAACGGATCTTCCTCAAAATTATCCGATCCTGTTTCCAACACCGTCCAATACAATTGCCAAGTTTTTATACGAAGGGGAATTTTACATTTTAAGTTCAAAAAAGCAGTTGCTGAAAACGTACCTTTCTGATAATTATTATGACCGCAGCTCCTATGATTACTATAAAACATATCATGGATGCGAGGTCCTGATCGAAGATATTTCCGTAAAACCGAGAGGACAGTTTGCCCTGGCGAAAAATAAGCAGCAACAGTTTATCCTTTGCCAGTATCAGCCGGATAAAAAACTCATTTCCAAACTGAATCTGAATACGAAAGAATATTCTGAATTCAACGTTACAGGACTGAATATCCCGAGCTCGTATCATCTGACCTATTTCAGCCGGAATTTTTATCTGCATCAACCTACGAATTCTTCCCTTTATAAAATCAGTTTGGAAGGAAATATATCCGTAGAATCCGTTTTTAATGATGACCGTGAAATAGACAGAAATATTGCAAAAGCTGAAACCGAAGTGGCCAAGCTGAACCGAAGCGGAATGAAGATTATCAGTAATTTCAACCGGATGGGAATCAACGAAAATAACAATCTGGTGATCTCAGGAAATGAACTGAGCAGATTGTATGACAATTCACTGAACCTTTACAAAAACCGGTTTACCGTAAAAATTCTTGCAGAGCAGAACAAAAATAAATTTACCTTTCAGGACGGCAGTGAGATCATTACAGATCCCCGTGGAATGCTTACTTTTAAGAGCAGCAACACTGGAATTCCAACATTTTATATTCCCTCCACGGAGTATGGTTTCCTGGCATTGTCTACCAATACAGAATATGGCGGTTCAGAATATTATCTTCCGAAACAGACGCTTTTGAAAGTGAAAACCCTGGAAGAAATGTATTCCCAATATTTAACAGCGTTTATTGATCAAATCCTGGATTATGGAGCTTAGAATAAAACCTTTTCCGAAAAACAGCTATCCTAAGAAAGGGGTTTTGATCAAAGATCCGTCACCAAGGGCATGGCTTCACGAAATGGAAGTATTGGGAATTGATCTCAATAAAGTAAAATCCTATGCGATTCCGGCGGATCAGCCTAATGTTCTTTACGGATGTCTGTTGGTATTTTATCATGAAGCTCCTCAGGAAATTGGGAAGAATGCCTATTTTCAGTGTGTGGACGATCAACTTTTTATCCCTGAAAATACTATATTTTATCCTAAAATCAATCCGGAAGACTGGCAGTCTGCAGGAACTAGGTTCATGATTATGCATCCGGAATTTGGATTTGTAAAACTGTCGGAAGAAATAGATTGGCTTTCTGTGTTACAGGAACCTGAAATAGCACAGGGTAAAGTAAGAAAACCTTCGAATGGTGTGAAAACCCCTCTGCATATTGAGAGTTTTACAGTTGAGATGGATGATGAGAAAATTCTTGCCGCCCTTCAGCAGCCGAAGAATGAAGAAGAATGGATGAAGAACCTGCCTTTTGACCTTAAAAAAGTAATGGACGGAAATAAAAAAGAGATTGAAAAATATTTACAATATATAGAAAAATATCCTGACAGAGCGGTAGAGCTGGGCGTACCATTGGATATTATGGGAACTTCCCGTGGTGATGGCTTTGGAAACTTTACTTTTGGAAACAGTTGGCTGAGCACCCTGTTCGGAGGCTCCGGAGATAAAAAAGAAACCGCCGGAACCCGAAATTTTAGAAGAATATTCTGGGCTGTTGTCGTCATTGCGATACTGTTCAGGATTTTTATGCCTTCAGATAAAGACAAGACGCTGAAAGAAGATTTTCTGGTTTCATCCGGTACAATCATGAACGGTGCTGATAAAACCCGCGCCGATATGATTGCATATCAGTCCGGGGTGACAGATATTGATATGAAAATTGATTCCATTTACGGAAAAGAAAGAAAAAAACTCTCCCGTGAATATTCTGCAGCCGGTGCCGCCATGTCAAAAGATAAAAACGAAAGAGAACAGTATAAAAAATCCGGAGGAAGAAACCTTGGAGAAGTAGGGAATGATATCGAAAAACTAAACAGCAGAGAACATAACAGTCGAGATTCTCTGAAAATTATTTACTCAAAAAAGATAACGAAACATCTGGTTCAGCAGGAAGCTACGATGAAACGCCGTATTTCGGATTCCCTGAAACAATACAGTAAGGGAAAACCTGTGAATGGGGAAATTGTGAAATTTGTTTTAAAGAAAAAGCAGGTGCTCATGGCAGATTCTCTTGGAAAACTCTATGGAACGCTTGATATGATGGAACTTCCTCCGTCTCCGGTGAAAGATTCAAAAATAGGAAAGCTGGAGTCTGGCGAAAGCAGTTCACCTGAAGAAACAAAAGTTTCGGATATCCTATATCTTGTGATTTTTATGTTTGGAGCGGTGGGAATCTATTCTTTTATCTTCAAAAGAAAATCTTTAAACCTTGGCGGAGACAGTGTTCCGCTTTGGGTGAAGATTATTTTGTCGGTGTTCCTTGTGTCCATGCTGGTGTATCTGTTTTATCCACTGATAAAAATGTTCGGTTACAACTGGTTTGTATGGATTCTGGTGATCTGCGTCATTCTTCTCCTTTACCGACTGTTCAGCGAAGACAAAACCATTTTAAACCCTGACAACGATGAATAAACAGAAATTTATAGACAAATTCCTGATCGCATTTATGATCCTGGCGGTGTTTAAAATCATTGGAATAGGAGCACAGCTGTTTCACGAAAGCTTTTGGAGTGTAGTAGGAACGTTGGCTATTTTCCTTGTGATAGCCTTTATTATCATGATTGTTATTACGGCTTTAAAAGATAAAGAACAAAACAGAAAAAACTCAGGAAGACGCGGTTCCGGAGGCGGAAGTTTCTATCTCGAAGCCTCTTTATTCGACAGAATCCGAAGCCGGTATGAAGAACTTGCCGAAAAATATATCGCTGAAAAAGATTACAAAAAAGCAGCAAAAGTATATATGAACCTCCTTCAGGATAATTTCCGCGGCGCAAAAACACTGGAAGACGGCGGTTTCTACAATGAAGCAGCGGCTGTTTATTTGAAAAAATTAAACAATAAATCAGAAGCGGCCTCCTGCTATGAAAAGGCAAAACAGTACAAAAAAGCAATCGATCTGTATAAAGAACTGCAGCAGAAAGAAAAAGTAGGGGATCTTTACCGGGAAATTAGTGATATAAAAAATGCACACATCTATTATCAGATGGTTGCAGATGACTATACAGGCAATAATCAAATGGTAAAAGCCTCTTTGGTATACAGCAAAAAAATGGAGCAGCCCGAGGAAGCCCAGAAAATTTTGCTGAAAGGTTGGGAAGAAGATAAAGATGCCTTCAACTGTCTGAATAATTATTTCGCCAATGTTTTTGATGTCAGAAAACTGGAAACGGAAATTCAGAAGCTTTATCATAAAACACCTTCCTATAAAAAGACAATCTATCTTGAAGCGATGAAGCATGAGTTTAAGAAAGATCCGAAACTACAGTCTGTAACGCGAAATATCGCCTATGAAATTATTGCAGAAAAAGTAGGCACCCGTTCTGAAATCATCAATGAACTGAAATATTTTAATCCTGATGACAATGTCATTTTAAAGGATATTTCGAGGTTTAAAACGGGGAGAAATAAGATGTTGAGGAATTAAAGAATTTAAAGATTTAAAAAATGGTAGGTGGCTTCGAGGCCCTCAGCCACCCAGAACTGTAGCCTTAGTTTTAATGAAATATTTTCTTTATGAATGAAGGAGATCGTTATTTTAAAATTTAAAGATTTAAAGATTTAAAAATTTAAAAATTCAAGCATTAAAACGATTAGAAGAAATTTCTTATACCGGTAAATACAAGGTGGCTGAGGTACTCGAAGCCACCGCCTAAAAGCCAGCACCTAAGTAGTTTTTCCAGTTAAACTATCCCCCTGGTCAGTGAACAAAAGTATTATTTTCATTGCTGAAAAACAATTTTTCCTATCTTTGCGCCATAAAATTATGACACTACAAAGAGCACATATCAATGTAAATCTATGCGATAGCCCTTCAATAAAAGGATTATTCGGATACGAATGGATGATATGGAATGAGGCGAAATGTGCTTGCTTTGAAAATTATTTACAATAAACCCGTAAAAATTTAAACAAAATACCGCAGAAACGCCTCGATAACTCGAGGCGTTTCTTGTGTTTTAGGCCATAAATTATTTAGAATGAAAAAAAATAACCGTAAAAACAAAAATTTTTTAATTAACAATGTCAATTTAATACGATAAATAAGAGTGATAAGTAACCCGATGAGAGACAGTCATTTAGGTATTTAAGAGATCCGCAGGATATTGCGGACGGTTATTCTTTATGCTGAAAACGACATTTAACTTATTGATTATCAAATATTTAATTGAAAAATAAATTTGCAGATTAAAAATTTTCATACTTACTTTGCAACCGAAAATTGAAAGCAACAGGTTTTCAGAATTCAAAAACTTTTTAAATAACAGGAATATAATGAAACAATTACATAACATATCTAATCAGTATTCAAGACTAGACGGACAGGATCCGAAAGGATATACATGTATTCTGAATAGTGAATTTATTGATAAAAGGTGCTTATATACGTAGGTCTCAGTGATCTGACACGTCAAAATATATACAGCACCTCCCGAAAAGAGGTGCTTTTTTTATGGTTTCTTTAGCTTATTTGGTAAAGCGCCGGTCTGTGGAACCGGAGAACAGGGTTCGATCCCCGAAGATACCCAAAGTAAATAGGAATGGTGAATCGTGTTTACTGTGAATGGTCAATTGTCAATTGTCAATTTGCTTTGCTTGTCAATTTTAAATTCACATAAAAAACAATCTCATAGCTCAATTGGTCAGAGCACCGGTCTTTTAAACCGGGGGTTGAAGGTTCAATTCCTTCTGGGATTACAAAACAATTCTGTAGCTCAACTGGATAGAGCGTTGGTTTTCTAAACCGAAGGTTAGAGGTTCGATTCCTCTCAGAATTACAAAAAGGTCTATTGAGGTAAAGGCTAACCTGCCCGACTGTCTCTTGGGCACTGCGGGTTCGATTCCCGCATAGACCGCAAAGGTTCAAGGAAAATTTTAGCTCCGGCTGTCTCCCGGAAAGAAAATTGGAAACCGAACCTTAAAAACTGGAAAGATAACGGTGGTTGTTTACCCGTCTTGGACGCGGGAGGTCGCAAGTTCGAATCTTGCTTTCCAGACAAGTTTTGCCAGGGGTAAAAGTGAATGGTGAATGGTGAATTTTGCTTCGCAAGTGAATTTTAAAAATTGACAGTAAAAACGGATTCACCATTCATAAACAAAAAACAATTTCGTAGCTCAAGTGGTTAGAGTGTCGGTCTGATACGCCGAAGGTTGAAGGTTCGAGTCCTTCCGGAATTACAAAAGATGAAAAAATGAAAAAGTGAATGGTCAATAGTGAATTTTGCTTCGCAAGTGAATTCTGATAATTACAATTGACAAGCAAAGCGAATTGACTATTCACCATTCACATAAAAAAAAATGATTTCGTAGCTCAATGGTAGAGCGCCGGTCTGTTAAACCGGAAGTTGAAAGTTCGAATCTTTCCGGAATCGCAGATAACTAAATGTTAATTGTTTCAAAAGAGAAGAAATAAGGTGTGTCAAGAGCAGAAGATCTTTACGCCAAATATGGAAAATACCGACAGCCTTTTTCTTTTTTTATTGAGAAGCTAGATGTTAGAAATTAGAGGGTTTCTAGATTTATTATCAGCCATCAATCATCAATTATCATTTATATCACATCTGATGGTTCGCCGAAGTGGAAGAGTCGGGGCGGTCTGCAAAACCGTTGCGTAAGCTGAGTGGGTTTAAATCCCATAACCATCTCAAATAACTAAAATGAGATTAGTTCCGGAGAAAAAGTAAAAGTTTGTCGAGCGAAGAAGTTCTTATATCAAACTAAAAATTAAGACAGGCTTTGTTTTTTTCCAAATAGGAATTAGAGGTTAGAGATTAGAAATTAGAAGTGAGTGGTCGTTACAGGATTACCGATCAATTATCACTCATCACTTATAAAATTTAGTTAGTTCAGAAGAAAAAATAAAAGTTTGTCAGGCGCAGAAGTTCTTATATCAAACAAAAAATTAAGACAGGCTTTGTTTTTCTTCAAAGGGAAATTAGAGGTTAGAAGTTAGAAAATTGCTCATTACTAATTACCTATTACTCATTATAATGGAAGCTCGCCGGAGTTGGAGAGCCGGGGCAGACTGTAAATCTGTTGCTTTATTGCTGAGTAGGTTCGAATCCTACCGCTTCCACAAAAACCGCTGATAATGTAACGGCAGCATGCAGGAAAAGTACTCTTGTTGTTCAGGTTCGATTCCTGGTCAGTTGGTTTAAAACGCTCCATTCGTCTAACGGTTAGGACGCCTGCCTTTCGAGCAGATGATAAGGGTTCGATTCCCTTATGGAGTACAATGTGAATGGTCAAAAATCAATTGTGAATAATAATACCATGAAAGTTCAGATCGGGGAGATAAAATTGATCCGATCATTCACAAATTTATAAGTAATAAGCAATGAGTAATCAATGGTGAATGGTCAATAAGTCAATTTTTTAAAATTACTCATTACTTATAAAACCTGCAGAAATGGCGGAACTGGCAGACGCGCTTGATTTAGGATCAAGATATTGAGGGTTCGAATCCCTTTTTCTGTACAAAACATGAATGATGAAAGATGATTGATAAATATCCATAGGACTATGTCGGGATTGCTCATTACCAATTACTCATTATATATAAACAGGGATCAGTGGTGTAGAAGGTCTGCACATTTGTCTGAAAAGCAAAAGGGAACCGTTCAATTCGGTTTTGATCCACAAAAAATGATTCATAGTGTAATGGTTTAGCACACAAGACTCTGACTCTTGTTGTTCAGGTTCGAGTCCTGATGAATCAACAAAAAACTACTCTGATAGTGTAATGGCAGCATCTCAGTCTCCAAAACTGATGGTATTGGTTCGAGTCCGGTTCGGAGTGCAAAAAATGAAGGTCAATAGTGAATCGTCAATGGTGAATTTTATAAAATTGACAGTGAAACGAATTGACAATTAACAATTGACAATTAACAATTGACAAATTAATATAAAACAGAATTTAAAACATGTAAAACAATGGAAACGCAACAAGAAGTATGGCAGAATATGAAAGGAAATTTTTTCCAAAAATCTATCACACAGCTGGTAGAAGAAGCCATCATCCGCGAACAGGCTAACGGTCACCGCCTGAAAGTATGTGTGGGCTCAGATTCCCACGTGTACGGCGAAGCGATCAGTTATGCTACGGCAGTAGTATTTGTACGGGAGGGAAAAGGAGCGTTTACCTTTATCAGAAAAGACAGAGAAATACAGAAGATCAGTATCAAAGAACGAATGCTGAACGAGGTCAACAGATCCGTAGAAATTGCTTACGCTATCTGTGCCGTTCTGGATGCTTATGGTGTGGAAATGGAGGTACACGCAGACATTAATACCGACCCTGATTTTAAGTCAAATGCAGCATTGAAAGATGCTATGGGCTATATTCTGGGAATGGGCTATGTGTTTAAAGCAAAACCTTACGCATTCGCAAGCACCAATTGTGCTGATATGATGGTGTAATAAATAAAGATTGTATTCAAAGGCTTTCGGGCTTAAAAAATAACAGGATGGAAATCACCAAAAGATTATTATTTCTGGATGATATAAGATACCCGATTGAGGCGTTTCATTATACCAAACAGGATATTTTCCTCAGAAAAGACTGGCATATTGTTCGAGATTACGAGCAGTTTGTCAACAGAATTATGGAAAAAGGACTTCCGGAACTCATTTCTTTTGACCATGACCTGGCAGATGTTCATTATCTGAAGCCCAATGCTGACGAATACACTGAAAAAACAGGCTACGATTGTGCCAAATGGCTGGTAGAATATTGTATGGATAACTATTTAGATCTCCCAAAATTCTATTGTCATTCCATGAATCCGGTGGGAAAGAAGAATATTCTAAGCCTTTTGGAAAATTTTAAACAACTATAAACAACATTTTTAGATCAGCGCAAAAAGATTGCGTTCTTACTTTTTTACTTTGCACAATCGTAATATCAAAGATTACTGAAAGAAAGAAGATGAAGATGATCGATAGAAAGGCAGGAAAATATTCCAGGCCTTTTGGAAAACGATAAACATTGTAATGGATATTTTTAGATTAATTCAGAATATAAAAACGCATTTGAAACTCAATTTTGATGAGGTGGACAAGTGGTTTGAAAAAGATTAAAAAACATTGAATGCTCTACCTGCCAATGGAGGCTGGACGGTTCAACAGATTTTGGAACATATTTATCTTACCAACTTTTATTTACTCATTCTCATTGAAAAAGGAACAAAAAAAGCAATGCGGAATTATCTTGAGCTTGATCTGAATTCCGAAATAAAAAACTACAGTTTCGATAATGAAAAATTTGAGAAAGTAGGGGAGTACGGTGCTTTTGAATGGATAAGACCAGAACATATGGAGCCGAAAGGAGAATTAAGTCTTAGTGAAATCAGGAATTTAATGAGTCAGCAGTATGATCAGTGTTTAAATTATTTAGACCTGATGAAAAATGGTGAAGGTCTCCTCTGTAAAACGACAATGACAGTGAATGGACTGGGAAAAATCAATGTATATGAATACATTTATTTCCTTTCACTTCACGCTCAGCGACACCTTACTCAAATGAAAAATAATGAATCAGAAACTATTAAAAACTAAAAAAAAAATGATTTTCAAAACATATAACTCTATAGAAAACGCTTACCAAACCCGCGTGATCGATCAGATCAGGTTGCAGGGTTTTGGGGATGAGGTTTTCATTGTGCAGGAAAAGGTTCACGGTGCTAATTTCTCTTTCTTTACCGATGGAAAGGATATTAAAATCGCGAAGAGAACTGCCTTTATTGAAAAGGATGAAAAATTCTACAACGCACACCTTATTTTAGAACGTTACAGAAAAAATGTAATTGATTTGTTCCAAAAAGTGAAAACCATTCACCCAGAATTGGAAACAGTAGTGATCTACGGTGAACTGTTCGGAGGTGGCTACAAACATAGAGAAGTAGAACCTGTAAAAGAGGCTATCAAAGTACAAAAAGGTATTGAATACGCACCTCATAACGAATTCTATGGATTCGATATTAAATTGAACGGTACTACTTATTTGGATACCGATGTGGTGAATCAGATTTTTGAGGAAACCGGATTTTTCTACGCTAAAATTGTGTTTCAGGGTAGTTTGGAAGACGCTTTGAGGTTCCCGAATGTATTTGACTCTAAAATTCCGGGCTGGCTTGGCTTACCCGAAATGGAGAACAATATGTGCGAAGGAACGATTGTCAAAACTTTAAAAACCAGATATTTTGGAAACGGTGCCAGAGTTATTCTTAAAAACAAGAATGATAAGTGGGTCGAAAGATCTAAAATGGTGAAAAAAGACCGTAAAGACGTCCAAAAACCGGCAGATTTTTCAGAAAATGCTCAGAATATCTGGGAAGAAATTCAGAGGTACGCTACAGTCAACAGATTGCATAATGTGGTGAGCAAAGTGGGAGAATTTGAACCCAAAATGATAGGCAAGATCATAGGTCTTTTTGCTCAGGATATTTTGGAAGACTTTGGAAAAGATTTTCCGGATGCTTTCACTTCAGTGGAAAAAGACGAACAGAAAAGAATCAACAAAAAGTTGAATACTTTAGTGATTGATTTTATAAAAGAAGAGTTTATGACTCTTAAAGTTTAGTTTCGGTATATTTTTACCGGAACTTTTTTATGTTTAAAAACTAATACAATGATACAGGCAGAGATAAAAAGTCTTTTGAGAGAAGACATCAGCATATTAATAAAAATAGCAAATACAGCAAAACATTATTTGTGTGACTGCGGTGAAGCCAGCCAGCTGACGGTAAAAGAAATACAGTCGGTTTCAGCGGTGTTCATCAGCCATACACACATTGATCATTTTTCGAATTTTGACGGAATTTTCAGACATCAGATAGGTAGCGGAGAAAGAGTTGTGATCTGCGGACCGAAAAATATCCATCACCAGATTGAAGCACGGTTAAAATCTTACACATGGAATCTGATTGATGAAAAGGCCATTGAATATGAAATCCGTGAGATCATTTCCCCTGACGAAATTAATGTGTATATCCTTCGTCCACCGCACTGGAACCTGGAACTGATAAAGACGCAGAATTTTCTTTTTGAAGATGATCAGGTAAAAGTAGAGTTTGCCATTCTTGACCATAAAACAGATTCCATTGCATATCTGTTCAAAGAAAAGGATTCAGTGACCTTTCATGAAGAGGCTTCCGGCTTCAGAAAAGGAAAATGGATCAGTGAACTGAAAACGGCTTTTGAAAATAATGATGAAGATAAGGAAATTGAGATTGATGGAACCGTTTACAAAGCATCTGATCTGTTTTATTTACTGACCAGAAATCAAGGTTACAGGCTTGGGGTAATCATGGATCATGCGGCAGATCAGGAAAATTATGAAAAGATAAAAGCGGTGTTCAGTGAGGCAGACCTCGTGTATATCGAGAGTTTTTATAAAGATTCTGATCAGGAATTTGCAAAGCTGAATTACCACAGTTTTGCTTCTGCATCAGGAAAGATCATGAAAGACTGTCAGGTGAAAAAAGCTATTCCCATTCACTTTTCAAGACGATATACGGAAACTGATGTTATTGAAATTGAAACTGCTTTTTATAAAGCATTTCACGAAAATTAATTAAAAATATGAACTACAAAAGAATTGATTTTCTTAAACACAAAGACCACTACTAATCTTCACAAATAAGCACAATCATCTGTGTAGATCTGTGTAATCCATGGTTAAGAAAACGGTCTTTTTTAAACACAAATACCACAAATGAAACCACAAATATCCACAATCATCTGTGTAAATCTGTGAAATCCGTGGTTAAGAAAACGGTCTTTTTTTTAAAACAAATACCACCGAGTATTTACACAAACCAACAGAACATCTGTGTATTCTGTGTAATCCGTGGTTAAAAAAGATGTAGTAAAAATTAAACAAACAAATTATTAAAAAAATGAAACCAAATATATTTTTTACAGCGGACCATCATTTCGGTCACGCCAATATTATAAAATTTTCAGAGAGACCATTCGAGTCCTTAGACCATATGAATGAAGAACTGATCAAAAGATGGAATGAAAGAATCGGTACCAATGATACCGTCTACCACCTTGGTGATATCAGTTTAGGAAAACCGGATTTCACGAAAGAAATCCTCGACAGATTAAACGGTAATATTCATTTGATCAGAGGAAACCACGAAGGTGCTGCGCTCACATACCCCAAACGATTTGAATCCGTGAGAGATTATCATGAATTGAAAATTGATGAACCGGAAAACAGCAATGGCAAGCAGAAAATTATCCTCCTGCATTACGCCATGCGTACCTGGAACGGTTCACACCGCGGAGTTTGGCAGCTCTACGGCCATTCACACGGAACTTTACCCGATGACGAGATGGCCCTTAGCTTCGATGTGGGAGTAGACTGTCACGATTTCTACCCGATTTCTTACGAAGAAGTCAAAGAAATCATGAAGCGAAAAAAATGGACGCCCCCGTTTAGAGCAAGAGACAGTAGAGATTTATAAGCTATGAGTAATGAGTAATGAGTAATGAGTAATGAGTAATGAGTGGCGGCCATTGTAATGCCATTAGACTTCATACTTTATACATTTTACATTGTACTTCAATACTTTATACATTTTACAAAAGAAATGAACACAACAAACGAAATATTAATCATCGATCTGGAAGCTACCTGCTGGGAAAATGACAGAATTCCCATTGGAGAGAAAGTCGATATTATAGAAATAGGGATTTGCAAACTGGATTTAAAATCAAAGGCCATTTCCCAAAAACAGAGCATTTATGTTATTCCTGAAAGATCAGAAATCAATGAATTCTGTACAAAACTGACCGGAATTACTCCGCAACTTATTGACGAAAAAGGAATCTATTTTGAAGAAGCCTGCGAAAAGATTCTGGATGAATATCATTCTTCAGACCTTACCTGGGCGGGCTTCGGAAACTTCGACAAGGAACAGATTTTCGAACAGTGCGACTGGCTTGGAATAGAGATTCCTTTTGGCGGACAATATCTGAATGTGATGGAAGAATTCAGAGAACATTTCAGACTCCATAAAATGATAGGCCTGAAAAGAGCTCTGGACTACCTGAAAATGGATTTCGAAGGAAACCACCACAGCGGAGCAGACGATGCTTACAATGCTGCCAAAATTTTACGGAAGATTTTGGAGTAAATATTAAAGACGGAAGCTATAGGCCAAAAGCCAAAAGCCATCTTCCCTCTTTTACAACATTAAATTTTAAACAAATGAAAACAACAGAAAATATATTAATTATAGACCTGGAAGCCACCTGCTGGGACGACAGACCGCCCAGAGGCCAGGAAAGTGAGATCATCGAGATCGGCGTGTGCATTATGAATGCTGCCACCGGGAAGGTCTCAAAAAATGAAGGCATTTTAGTGAAACCACAGTACTCAAAGGTGAGTACATTCTGTACAGAACTGACTTCCATTACACAAAATATGCTGGATGATGAAGGCATCATGCTGGAAGACGCTCTGGATATACTTAGGGCGGAATACGATTCTGAGGACCTGACATGGGCGAGCTATGGCAACTATGACCTGAATATGCTGCAAAACCAGGCCAGAAGATTCAATGTAGATTATCCGTTGAGCGATGACCATATCAATGTAAAAACATTGTTCGGGCAGCTGCATCCTACGGTAAGAAAAAGTGTAGGAATGAGCAGGGCCTTAGGTGAACTGAATCTCAAGCTGGAAGGTACGCACCACAGAGGTGTAGATGACGCGAAGAATATTGCGAAGATCTTGCATTGGTGCTTAAACCAGGCTTAATGTAACAATTTAACCATACAACAGTATAGCAATGACTCCCTTTTTTAGGGAGTTTTTTATTTTTTATCAAATTTTATTTTCTACGCAGAATGATTGCGTAATACAGTTTTTACTTTGCATTATCAAAATGAAACAACACTGAAATTTTGAAAGACAGGTTTCAGTTAAAATATCAGGCAAGTCAGGTTGTGTGTTTCTGTATAACACCATTGCAGAAGAATTTGTTGAAAAACATTGTTTTCGTTCTGTTCAGCTTGGCCCGAAGGTTTGAGGAGTTCACCAAAAAACTTCTACCATTAACTATTGTACGGAGGTTCGAATCCTTCTGTTTCCTTAAGGGGAAATATAACTCAAGAGGATAGAGTAAATAGTTTTTTTGCGAAGGTTCGACTCCTTCTCTCAATTAGATTGAGATAGCTCAGTTGGTTAGAGCGCTACACTTCACATGTAGTTGAAGATAGACTGAAAATCTATTTTTTACAAAGTTTTCAATGTTTTCCTTTAAAAACATTTCTATAGAGAAAATCTGAGTTTTTTCAGTTGTTGAATCAACATTTTTGAAAAAGCCAGTGAGAAAGATTTTTTCTGAAAGTGAAATTCAGTTGATGAATACCGCAATTGAACAAAATTTTCTGATAAGGACGGTTTTCCGCGTGAGCGATGGTAACGGATATCCTTTTTTGTATGCAAAAAAGATAGCAGTGAACGTAGCGACCCGAGTTGTTGCTTTCAGCGGTGGCCAGGGACACGCCCAAGATCTTACGGATTGGAAAAATAAGTTTAAGAACGGTTTTCTGAAATGATTGGAGCTTTTTGAAACTCCTTTGCTTCCGCCATTTTTTGGAAGAAAGAAACTCGGTTTTCTCTTTTTAATTGAAATAACAACACTAAAAATATAATAAAATGATAAAAAATGTACACATTAAAGCCTACCAAATGGGTTTGGTCTTCAAAAACCGAAACTTAATTGAAGTTCTTAAAGAAGGTAATCATTATATCTTCGGAAATAAATCGGTCACAGTCTATGAGATGAAATCAAGGTTTGAAGCCGGTGAAGATTTACCGATTCTGTTGAAAAATGAAACCCTGAAAAACCTTTTGGAAACCGTAGAAGTGAAAGACGGAGAAATCATTTTAGTTCATGAAAACGGAACTTTTAAAGATGTTTTGACTGTTGGACAGTATGCATTCTGGAAAGGAATGGTCAACAGAGAATTTCAGAAAATCGACTTAACCAAGATTGAGATCCCGGAAGAAATCTCCAAGACAATTTTGGAAAATATAAAGGTGAAAAGCTTTGTAAGAAAGTTTCTTGTGCCTCATCACAACAAAGGTTTATTGTTAATTGACGGTAAATTAACTCAGATATTGGAAAGCGGTATTTACTCCTTCTGGAACAATGATATTTCAGTTGAGGTTAAGTTAATTGATCCCAATTATGAAGTAAAATCGCAGTTTGGAACGCATGAAAATGTAGCTGCTTTACTAAAAAATGAAACCCTGAAAAACCTTTTGGAAATCGTAGAGGTAAAAGATGGTGAAATCCTTTTGATGTATGAAAACGGGACTTTAAAGGATGTTCTGAACGTTGGACAATATGCATTCTGGATGGATATTACGGAAAGAACCTTTCAAAAAGTGGATTTGACGAAAGTTGAAATCACCGAGGATATCCCGAATACCATCCTGGAAAATTCAAGGTTGAGACATTACGTAAGAAAATTTACTGTACCGAATCAGTATAAAGGACTGTTGATCATTGGTGGTAAATTGGTGAACACTCTGGAAGCGGGAACCTACTGTTTTTGGAATAATGAAATTTCCATCGATGTCAACACGGTTGATATGCGAATGCAGCAAATGGAAATTGCAGGTCAGGAGCTTTTGACTAAGGATAAAGCGATGCTGAGAATCAATTTTTATGTGAGTTTTCAGGTACAGAGTATCGAAAAAGCACTGATGGAAAATAAAGAATATGATAAGCAATTATATATTCTGATGCAGCTGGCATTGCGTGAGTTTGTAGGAGCTTTGACACTGGATGAACTGTTGCTGAAGAAAGATGCGGTAGGTAAAGAAATTCTTGAAAATCTGGGTGAAAAAGCCGGTGATTTAGGAATCAGAGCTTTTGATGCGGGTATCCGTGACGTGATCTTAACTGGTGAAATGAAGGAAATTATGAACCAGGTTTTGATCGCTGAGAAAAAAGCTCAGGCTAACAGCATCATGCGCCGTGAAGAAACGGCTTCCACAAGAAGTTTGCTGAACACTGCAAAACTGATGGAAGAAAATGAAGTTTTATGGAAGCTGAAAGAAATGGAGTATATGGAAAAAATCGCAGAAAAGATTGGTGATATTACCGTTTCCGGAAACAGCAACATCGTTTCCCAGCTGAAAGAAATTTTCACAAAATAAAAACTGATAACTGTTACTATAGGGGTAGGCTCGTGTAAAAACGGTCTGCCCTTTTTAAATCCTAATGGTCAAAAGAAGAGAAAAGATAGAAATACACCTAAAGAAAAGAGATAAATCCATATTTTTAGCACCGGCTGAAGAGATGGATTTTATTATTTTGAAAAGATCATGGACACAAGAATAGTATATACAAAAAGAGATAAAACAGTACTTGAAGAAAGCAGTCTTCATGAGCAAAGATCATATTTAAAACATACCTATATTGATGATGTGCTGAGAAAGACCGAACAGTTTTATTTTCAGAATATCAATTCTGTTAAGGTGTATCTTACCGATGAGGAAATCCCGGATGAATACATCCTGATGGAGCATGTACTGGCAGGCGGAGTGAATATTATAAGGACTAAAAATCATAGAGAAGGTCAATTCGTCCACGAGAGAAGGTACAAAAGTTTTGAACTTGATATTGAAAATTTTTCTGTCTATGACCAGCAGGATAGAATTGTGGCTTCATATAGTATACACGATACAAACGGGAATGTATTCCTGAAGAAATATTTCTATCTGAATAATGGGGAATCGGTAGAATTTAAATATTTCGAAGACGGAAGACCTTACCTGAAAAAGAAAGAAATTCTCCAGTCTCTTATGGATGCATCCGGAATCAACAGTACAGATCCATCATGGAATCATTATCTGCAGTTTTTCCCGTTCCCTTTTTCAGATGAAAGAATAGAACTAGAAACCGCGCGCTATTTTTCAACAGATGATGAAGACCAGGAAATGACACTTAGAGAAGCTTTCTTTAAACGGAATTTTGATAAAAAAGTATACAGAAATCAGAAGCTTACCTATATTGAACATTTTGAAAATCTGCAAAGGATCAATAAGACCTATCTGATCTATGACGATACGGGTTTTAAACCAAAAGATGGCGACTTTTCTCTGGAAATTGAAGTACAGTATTTAAAAGAAAAGAGAAATGGTTTTACCCAATGGGAATCCGATTTTTACAGAAAAAATATACTGAGCGAAAAGAAAATATGGGTCACTGATGTACTGGAAAAAAAGATCTTTGCACAATACATCGATGTCGTTACCGGAAAGACCGTAGCCTTTGAAAAGGATGCCTATTATTGTGATTCGCGATATTCAAACCTGGAAGATTTCAGATATAAGGAAGACGGGCAGCTGGACCCGACCTGTAGGATCGTATATGACGATTGGGATGGTGAATCGTATTCATTGGAAGAAATGCATGAGAACGGTTTTTTTAATTCTGAATACGGGAAATATTTCCTGTCCGCATTTCCTGAGATTCCTGAAATTTCAGATCCTGTAAAAACATATAAGATTGTTTATAAAAATCATCTGGATGAGGTAATTTCTAAAAAAGAGACCCAATCGCTTTATGAATATACTGAAGAAATCTATCAAAATAGCAAGCTTGTTAAAAGGAAAACCTACAAAGCCCATTCGAAAGAAGATCTCAGAAAAAGAAAATACTACGTTACCAAAGCATCCTATCATGATGATATAAAAGACAGCTCCAATCTGGAAAATTCAACAAACTATGATGAGGAAATATACTACAATAAAAGAGTGGTTAATAATTATATGGTTTACGATTTTATCATCCGGAATGACTGGGCCATGAAAGCAGCTCAATTATCAGGAACAGTGGTGTATGACAACTATTACAGAGTTGTTTCCAGAATGACCTGTGATCGTTTTTCAAAAAAATTGATAGAAGCTTTCAAAGTGATCTATATGCAAGTCTCTCCTTTATTGGGCCAAAATTTTGTCAGAGTGAATTTCAATAAAGAAGGAGATGTGGAAAGTTATACGGACAGCCGTTATGATATCCAACATACGGATTCCAAAGAAAAATTTATGGCAAACAATTCAGGAAGAAATCCGTTTTTTCTGAACTATCATAGAAATCTGGACAGCCTGGTTCCTGAAAATCCGGCGTTCCCGTTGATGAATTTTACGGTCAGGAAATTGAAATTTGGGGATGAAATAGCGTCAGAAAGCGAGATGACAGTTTTGAGAGGTGATTCAGCAGTTACCGTTGCCGTCAATAAATTTGACACTTATTATTTTCTGGGTGCTGATCAATCTTTAAATGATTACGTGAGAATATTTCCGGACGGATTTTTTAACATTTTTTTTCATAATATAAAGAAAGAAGAGCATACCGTGGAATCAGACTTTTTTGGATACGGAATCACTGCGCATTTTTCAATTAACCTCGAAGATAAAGAAATCAATTGCCAGTTTCACGACAGTCACGGCGATCATATAACCTTCAGGAAAACAGGGTCCAACGAGAAAACGGATATTTATGGTTTTTTCAAAGATGAAAGAAGAATTCCATTTAACTTTTATTCGGAAATGCTCGCAGAACTGCTGTTGAAAGCATAATTTTTTGTTAAAAAAATCACTTTACTGGGATATTTCAATGTCTGTCAGTCATTTTTTGTTATTTTAGTCCTCAAGATTGGAATTATGCTTATTGAAGATGAATTGAAGACGATTTATTTAAATTATAGAATCAAGGATATTGTTCCTTTTCTCATAAAGCTGACCCCAAAAGAAAAGAAGGAAACTGCAGTTATTTTAAAGAAATTTTTAAATAAAGACTGGGGCCATAATCACGTTTCTATGCTGGCCGCTCTGGCCTGCAGCACCCACCGGGACGAATATGCAAAACTGTCGCCCGGTTATTACGCCGTCCCAATACATCTCGTTGACGAATTATTCGAATCTTACACGCCGGAATGGCTCGGAAACAGCTATCCGTTTCTCAGGAATATTGACTACCTGAAAGTCCTGGAATGGCAACAGAAAGGTTATCTTATCCTCGATGATGAAATTGCTGCCCATCTTCTTTCGGAATCATTGGTTTCAGACCATACCGCAGAAGAAATTCTTTTCACCTATCCTGAAACACTGGATGCTCATATCTGGCTCCTTTTTCAGTATATTTCCAATATCACGTATCATTATAAAAACGATAAAAACTGGAAGGTCTTCTTTAAAGATCTTGTCCAAAAAAATAAAATTGACCGTTTAAAAGTTTTACAATCCTGCCTGAATGCAGTGAGTCTCAATTTTTCCAAAGACCATAATATGTGGTTTCTGGAACTTTTTTCATATTTGGAACCTTATTCACAGGAGATTTTAGCACTTCAGGAGAACCTATTCTCAGTTTTCCATGCTTCACAACAGGCACTTTTTGTTCCGGTACTGAAAATTATTAGCCCGGTTATCACGGAACCAGATTTTAAAACACTCGATTTTCTTAATGCTACAGCAACTTTACCCAGTCTTCAGGTTAAAAATATTCTGAATACATGGCTTCAGACGGTTGAGAAAATAGCGAAGAACGATAAAAAAATCAGGGAAGAGATCTGTCTTTTCGTGCTACCTGTTTTTATGAGCAAAGACGCTTCTATACAGACCAAAGTAGCCAAAATCATTACAAAATATGGTGATCCCGGTTCTGAAAAGTATAAGAATGAATTACAGGCTTACACAGAATCTCTACTGTCAGATCCTAAAAAAGAGCTTGAAAAATTCCTTATCAACCATAATAATGAAGCTCTGGAATCTGTAGAGGCTGAAGAACCAACTTCCTGGCATATATCTCAACCGATTTCTCCTATTGAAAGCATCAGTGATCTGATATTCTTTGCGCCACAGGTTTTCAGCAAAAACAAGCCCAATGATCTTGATCTTTTTATAGATGCTTTGCTGAGGTTCAATACAGAGATCAGTGAAGAGCACCTTACACAGCTGGAACCGGCTTTCAAAGCAGCCCTTAAAGTAAAAGAAAGTGTAGGGATGCACCATTTGTATGCTACATTTTTTATGGCATACGCACTTTTAAAACTGAAAAAAGGATCTCCGCTACTCAATAAAGCAAAGAAAGAATTTCCGGCTCTTGAAAACTGGATTGGAAAGCGTACACCTTTGATCTTTAAAGCCTATCATCAAATTCTTTTGGGAGTATTTGATCTTTTAAAACAAGGAAAAAACCTTCCGTTACTTTCAGTCGCGGATCATACACCTTGCTGGATTGATATTCGAATACTTATAGATCAATTAAAAATATACCAGGATCAGAAAGAACTTCCCGTTCCTTTCGATCTGCAGAGAGCAGTGCTTCGGGTACGAAAAGAGAATTTCGAAGAAGCACAAAAGTATGCTCACAAGCAGCTTAGTGAAGAATATGTACAACTGTTGGAACCCATTTTTGATCCGGAATATTATAGAAATATTTACGACAAGTCTTATCTGGAAGGCAATTTCGACAGAAAGTTAGGCATCAGAAAAATATACAAAGGCTACATAGCAGAAGAAATTCCAGAGCTTACAATAACGATTGAAAATAAAGAAATTCCCGGAGATGCACCGCTGCTGGATCATTTATTTAACTCCTATCACGGCATCTATGATCAGGATCTGATCCGGATTTTATACACTGCTCCGTACTTTTCGGGGGCTGTTTTTGCTAAAAAATGTAACGAAACCCTGTCCAATGCTGTTTATCAATATGACAGCAGAACCAATACCGAATTTTTAGATGCCTGGATGAAGTTGAATCTTCCATGTCAGAAGATGCATTATTTATTCCTGTCCGCGGCTATGTTCAGCAAGGATAAAACCTTCTCTGGTACGGCTTTTGAAGCGATTGTTCATAAGATAGTTTCAGAGGATTTTGACCCCGGAATATTAGGAATAATGATCGGTGAAAAGATCAGTCACGGACTGGTTACGGTGAAAAGACTTACGGATGGACTTTCCGGCTTTATCGGATTGAATGCCAGTCACAACCATGCTTTTGAAAAACTATTAATACCCATTCTTACAGCGATAGATCGTCCCGTTTTTAATCTCAAAAAGATTTTAGAGATGTACTATGAGCTGCTGCACCTTAATCAGTCCGAAGTTGATGGTGCGGTGGCTGCCAGGCTGGAAGAATGGAAAAACGAAAATAACCTGAAAAAAATTATCATCAAATTAAAAACAAATGAAAGAAAGACTTTATGAGATCCTTAATGAGGAAAAAGCACATGAGATTATTCCGTTTCTGAAGCAGCTAAGCACAGAAGAAAGAAAAACCCTGGTACCCACAATAAAAAAGCTGGACCGGGAGATCAGTAAGATTGTAATGACGAAAAACTCCTACCATACTGCCGGTTCTGCAGATCAGCACTCTATCATTGATATTGCATCATTTGTCTGCATGGATCAGAAGCATTACGGGAAAAACTACTGGAGCCTTTTCAGAGACAAAGAACAGACCCGTAAGATACTGGAATGGGGATGCCCGCCGTGGTTTTCAGAATTTATCAATGATTCTATAGAAGCTGAATTTACAGCTTTTAATTATCAGGATATTCTTGAGTGGGCAGAAAAAGGCTATGTAAAACCCAGACCTGAACTGCTGGGATACCATTTAAGTCTTCAGCCCTATGACCTGGATAAATCTCCGGAGACTCTGAATACCCACTTTTGGTATCTGTGCGAATTTCCATCGAAATCACTCCCTTTTACAAGAGAATGGCTTCCTTTGGTTCAAAAGCTGATTGCCGAAAACAAAATTGAAAGAAAAAGATTTCTTAAGGAATGCCTTCTGGCAGCCAACAGAAATTTTAATAAAAACGTGACCGGATGGTTCATGGATGCATTCAATATCCTGAAACCTTCAAACGAAGAACTGATCATGCTTCAGGACGAACTGATGGCAGGATTGGCTTCCGTACAGTCGAAGGCGGTGAATACCATGCTGGCTCATTTGAAAAAAATAGTTCCGGAATCAGAATTCAAAACCAGTGAGTTTTCCCATTTCCTTCCGAACCTGTTAAGTTCAGAGGTCAAAACGGTGGTGGCAGCCAGTCTTGCTGTGACAGAAAATATCTTTCAGAAAAAGAAAACCGATACTGAAAACCTGGGAATGGCTTTGAGCGCAGCGTTTGTAAGCAAAGATGAAAGCATACAGACTAAAGCGGCAAAGATCATCCAGAAATACATTCCTGTTTCCGAAGATATCCAGGAAGCCTTATCACATTATGCAGATAATGTTTTGGCTAATGTAAGACCGGGACTCGCTGAATACATTGAAGATAAACAATTGGAACTGGATGCCGTAGAGCAGGAAAAGCTGGAACTGATCAGCGAAGAAAGCCGGGCTAAAGAGCCTGCCAGCTTTGAAGATTTGATGTTTTTCCTTCCGCAGGCGATAGAAAAGCCGGGGACGTATTATTATGATCTGGCACTTGGTGGACTTGTCAAGTTTGCTGCTGATGCAGATGACGCATCCGTAAAACTTTTTGAACCCGTATTTCAGAAAGCCTGTAAAACTATTGCGAAATGGGAAGTACATCATTTTAATGTGCTGCTGTGCAATCTGATCATCAATTATGGACTGTCTTTAATGGAAAAATTCCCGGTTCAGCTTAAGAATCTGGAAAAAATATATAAAAGAACACAGGAAGACGAAGCGACAAGAGAAGTGTATTCAACCTACCATAAAAAGTTGGGTCCTATCCGGGATATCTATGCCGGAGGGGTGGCTATGAAGCCCTTCAAGCATATTGCAGTACAGGTTTTCAATAAAATAAAATCAGGAGATAAAACTCCGTTATTGTCTACAGTAACCCATGAACCATGTTGGGTAAGTCCGGATGCATTGGTAGAAAGATTTGAAATTTATCAAAACGAAAATATAAAGCCTGATGATCTGGATGTACAGCTGGCACTGCAGCGTTGTTCACTTGAAAGAACATCAGACAGATTAAAGCTGGTGGAAGAAAAGCTGAAAGGTGAATACAAAGACCTGCTTCTTTTCTTTTTTAGTCCAAATGCAGCTCCGAAAGGAAAATTTGAACATCCATCATGGTGGATGACTGCCGGAATTACCCGTTCTCCGGGAACTGTTTTTAAAGAATTCAAAGACTTCGGATATGACGATATTCCTAATGAATTCCTTACCGGCTCATATGAATGGAAAACAATTGACAGTAAAAAGAACTCCTATTATCCGGTTGAACTGAACATCAATGTTCCGAAATATCATCTGAAAAAAAGAGAACATCCGCTTTTCCTGGAATTCTTTATTGCGGAGCAGAAACATTTCTCTGAAACCCCTTCATTCATGTGGAGTTTCCCGAATACCCTTGGAAATGTTTTTGCTAAGATCATTAAGGACTGTCTGTTTTATTCCGGAATCGCAGAAGTGTATGAAAGAACTCTGGTTCTGAATACGGCCCAGGCGCTTCATCAGATGAAAAAACCTCTGGATGCAATGGGATACCTGTTTCTGGGAACTATTTTCCTGGATGGCGATAAAGTCATTCGTGGAACCGCTGCTGAGATCTGGCTGGAACATGTTTCGCATAAAGTAATGGATAATGTACAGCTGGGCCGTGTGACCGGTTTGCATGAGAAACTCGAATGGGCGCCTGTGAAGAGATTTACGGATCTGGTACAGCATCAGATGCTCAATGTCAGCAAAGACCACAATCTGGCACTGGAACAGCTTCTTACCCATATTTTGCTGCAGATGGAAACCCCTGTTACCAATCTGAAAAAAATATTGGATATTTACCACGAGGTTCTGGCTTTAAACCAATCTGAAGCTGATAAAAACTTAAAAGAAAAACTGAATAGCTGGAAAGAGAATTCCAGTCTGAAAAAAATCTGCAATCTTCTTCTAAAAAAATAGATATGGAAGATACGCTTGTTTACAATTATCAGAGACCATCGTCTTTGATAAAAAAAGATGCATCTGAAGAATTATTTCTGTCCAAGTACAGCGAAATTCAGAAGACTACGGATGCTCCCTGCTTTTTCTGGGGAGATGTCAGTCAGCCGTTTATACTGGCGAGATGCCTTATTACCCTTTCCAATATTGTGAAATCCAGCTTTAATCTGTCGCCGTTTCAGATGGCTTTGCTTAAAGACCCTATCGTTACGGCCGGAAATGAGCGGTTGCGGTTTGAAGGATTTTCGCACTGTGCCGGAGTGTACGCTAGGGTAGATGTTCTGCCTGACGGACTGCACGGTGAGTTTCTGGAAAACGGAACCACCAATGTGGATTTTAACCAACCGATGATTACTGCGTTGGGAAGCATTCGGCCGAATGAAAAAATAATGCTTTCTGTTGGGGAAAAAGAAGTTGGACTGTACAAAGAAGAAGAAAAAGTAGTGGAAAGAAAAGTTCCGCTGCCTGTAAAATGGATCAAAGGACTCAGTACCGTTCAGATCTATCTTTCCGAGTCGGAAAAGCTTCATACTTTTAATAAAATCCAGACTCAGCAGTTATTCAGAGGAATACCGAAAGGTCCGGTAAAATCAGACTATTATCTGATCATCAGAGGAAATAAACCTATGTTTTCTCCTGTGAAATCGGCGGATGCAGTCTGTATTGGCGGGCTTAACAGATTACGCTTGCTGGAACCGCTTCTTCCTTATATCGACCAGATGCAGGTATTTCCGCATGCAGATATGCAGTCTACCACATGGCAGCTGTATATGGGAAATATAAGGTTTAGTTTTTCTTTATCAAGGGAGAGCTGGAGAGGATTTTCAGGAGAAGGAGCCGTTTTGGACAGCCTGATTGACGATATTTCCGATGAATGGATTGATGCACTGGATAAATACGCTTATGCGAATCAGTCTTTTAATCCTTCAGCTTTTGCTGTGGAGGAAAATATGAGTCTTAAAACAACGGATAACCTGACAGGAAGATTGGCTGCCATGGGACTTTTAGGCTACGATCTTGATGATAACGGATTTTTCTACCGTAGATTACCATTTAAACTCAACCGGATTATCGGTTTAAATCCAAGGATGAAAAATGCAGAAAAACTCATTGCAGAAGGAAAGGTGGAAATTTTAAATAAAAATTTAGCCAGAACCGAAGCCAGAGTAGAAGGGACCGGTGTACATCATACGGTTATTATCGATAATGGGAAAGAACGCTGTACCTGCGAATGGTTCAGTAAATACCAGGGCGAGAGAGGACCATGCAAACATGTTTTGGCAGTTAAAAAAGTGGTATGCCTTAAAGCCTGATATTTTAAAATATAGTTGATAAAAATGCGTCCGGCCGATATTCGACCGGACGCAACCATTATAATGTAAAAGAATAGTATCATTTTTTTCGGACTATAGCAGCAATAACAACCGCTGCTAAAAAAGGAGCAATGGAAAATGTACCATACAGAATGATAGATGCCTGATGTGCACCCTGTATCCCTCCCGGGGACAGTATTCCGCCAATATTGGCTGCAAGACCTGCTAAGGCCGTTCCAAAGGCCGTTGCCATAAGCTGTACCGTAGTTACGGAAGCTGAAGCCAGTTCTTCCTGTCCTGAAGGTGCCAATGCAAACACGCGCGTCAGTAAATGAGGCCATCCCATCCCGATACCTGCTCCGGCTGCGAATAGAAAAGTGCAGTTTAGAATCAGGTGAAGGTAAGATGTGTCAAAACCGGATAATAAAGAAATACCCGTAAGTCCTGCTAATCCTATAAACATCAGAATACAGCCTGCCAGAATAATCTTTCCAGCCGTTGCTTCCTTTACACCGGAAAATGCAATGGATGCCAATGTCCAGCCTATAGCAATCAGAACGGTAAGATATCCCGATTCTATCGGAGAGAATCCCTGAATGGTCTGTGCAAAATAGGGGACAAAGATTTCAATGGAAGTGGCTATGGTCAGCAATGCCATGACCACAT
This sequence comes from Chryseobacterium sp. OV279, assembly GCF_900128945.1. GTDB lineage: Bacteria > Bacteroidota > Bacteroidia > Flavobacteriales > Weeksellaceae > Chryseobacterium. Next base: position 149,274 of record NZ_FQUD01000005.1, read on the forward strand.
AAGTTTTACTTAATGCTGTAGAGAAATAATATGAACCTGTCGGAAGAAGCCTTAGTCCTGAATTTTTATTCTCGGTTACCATTAAAATATAAATAAAGAAAACAGCAACCAACACTCCTGCAACATTAAAAATGGTACTTTCTGCAATACTTCCTGCTGAAACTGAGAAAGCGGCAAGGACAAGCATAAGAAGTTTCAGATAAGGGATTGGAGGTGTTGTATGTTTATTCTGTTTTGAAGGAAGGATAACGGAAGCCGTAATAAATATAAGCAGACAGAAAATCAGAAGAACCCCGAATGCCATTCTCCACTGCCCCTGTTCCGCAAATATTCCGCCGACAAATGGCCCTGAAAATGCAGCAATGCCCCACATTCCTGATACGAGCGCCATGGCTCTGGGCCACAGATCTTTAATGAAAACAATCCGGATCATCGCATAGGACAGTGCAAATAACAATCCACCTCCAAGCCCTTGAATAAAGCGGCCGAGTAGCAATATGTACATTGAACCGGCGGCTGTGCAAACCAATGTGCCGAGTGCAAATAACAGGATAGCCATCTGATAGGATTTTTTTGGACCCAGTTTTGCCAGTCTGTTGGCTGAAACCACAGATCCTATGACTGATGCGGCTACAAAAAATGTAGTATTCCAGGCGTAATATTCCAGTCCTCCAATTTCTTTTATAACGGAGGGCATAACAGTAGTAGCAAGGTATACATTGGTCGCATGAAGCATAACTCCGAGGGCCAGAGTTATTGCTTTTATACCATTTCCATTTGAAAATAAATCCTGCCAGGATACCTTGTTCAGCGTTGATGCATGATGATCTGTACTTTCCATTTTAGTGAATCATTGATACATACAAAATTCGGAAGTTATTGAAGAGTTATCAATTCCTAAAATGCGGTATTTCTTTCACATTTCACGGAATGCAACGGTACTGGTTGGGGGATACTCCTGTGTTGTTTTTAAAGAAACGGGTGAAATAGGAAGGACTTTCAAAACCTAATTCATAAGCACATTCCTTTACGGAATAAGAGGTGTGTTTAAGTAAATACCTGCTTTCCAGAAGAAGTCTTTCATGAATGACCTGCAAAGCGGTATGTCCGGTTTCTTCTTTGATGACCTCTGTCAGATGTTTTGCACTGATGCCTAAAACTGACGAATAATCTCCGACACTTTTCCATTCCCTGAAATGTTTCCCAATCAGTTTTTTGAACTCATAAGTGATTTGATATCCTCTGTTCATATTTTTTTCAAAACCTAAAAGACAGAACTCACAAGCTCTGTTGTACTCATACAGGATTTCCAGAGTAACCAGACGGGCAAGGTCCAGGCGATAGGCATATGTTGAGCTCAGTTCTCTTTCGATAAGTCTGAATTTTTCAGATACCCGGTCAAAAGAATCTTCAAGTGGATAAACAGGTGGATAATTTGGATTAAGCTCAAGAAGACCGTCTGTAATTTCTTCTTTAATAAATATTTTACGGAGAAATGACCTATGGAAACAGAGTGACAGAATCTCCAGGCTGTCGGCATTTTCACACGAAAACACAGTGTCAGGGGAAAGTATAGAAATCATTCTGGGCTTAAGGTCAAAACTGTGATATCCTATTTTAATGGAAACAGCTCCCGTAAGACAGAGAATAACGGTATAATAGTCGTTTTTTTGAGGACTGCTGAACAGTAGTCCGTCTGTACTGTTACTAAAGATGATCTCAGAATTCATATTATTTCTTATATCTGACGCTGCCATTCCTCATAGGAAATAACACCCAATTCCGGTTTTCCTTCACCTTCCAGGATGGAGATAAACTCGAGCTGATTGCCATCCGGATCATTGAAATAAATGGCCAGCGCAGGCATCCATGCAAAAACCATAGGTTCATCGATGCCGTCCTTTAAAAAATTGTAAGGCTTCAGGTCTTTATTTTTCAAAAAATCTACAGAATAATTTAAAATATCTTCTTTGCTGCTGGAGAACGCAAAATGTCTTGGCTGCAGGTTTTCTTTCTGTTCCCATAATCCCAGCATAAAATCTTTTCCTTCACCGATCCATAAAAATGCAATAGGACGCGTCTTATCCATATGAGCCAGTTTCAAACCCAATACCTCAGTGTAAAACCGGATGGAATTTTCCAAACTGCTTACCTGAACATGGGTTTCATATAATCCTTTTATCATAGCCTGAATTTTAATGTACACAAAGCTAGACAATACCTTTTCAAAACCAGATGATTATTGATTCCTTTATTTGAATTGAGTGATAGAAAAATTTTATTTAAAAGATAAAAGATAAAAGATAAAAGATAAAAGATAAAAGATTTTATCATTAAGCATCAATAGGAGCGGGCTTTAGCCCGCTAATACAATAGGCCGCACTCATTTTGCTTTAACCAAAATCTTGTATTTAACCACAAATGCCACAAATATTTTTCACAAATAACCCAATCATCTGTGCACATCTGTGAAATCCGTGGTTAATAAAAAACAATCTATACATCAATAGGAGCGGGCTTTAGCCCGCTTACACAATAGTTTTATTCATCCGGCTTTAGCCAAAATCTAAATGTAAACACAAATACCACAAATATTTTTCACAAATAACACAATCATCTGTGCACATCTGTGAAATCTGTGGTTAATAAAAAAACACGAACCATAACCTTTCAATACTGATAAAATATCAACCAACGATTAAATTATCCCCCAATTTTCTAAAAAGATATGAATAAAAATTAACTACGCAAAAAGAATGCGCAATACTGTTTTTACTTTGCATCAGAAATCAGAGAGGAAAAGACGACCCTCCAAAAATGTTTAACAAAAAACAGTAACTCATGAAATTCAATTTTTTAAACAAAGAGAAAAATACCGTAATGAACTACGAAGGTGCAAAGGCATTTACCATGACACCTGCTGAAGAATTATACAGTGCTGTTGTTACAACAGGATTATCCAAAACCTCTTATGAAAAAGGGAGCGACAGATTGGTAAGAATTCAGTCTCTGATCAAAAAAAACGATCCGGAATTCGTAGCAAAGCTGGCGGTGTATGCAAGGAAAGATATGTACTTGCGTTCTATTCCATTGGTATTGGCTGCCGAACTCGCTAAGCAAACCTCCGGTACTGACTTAATCAGCAGAACGGTTGATGGGGTGGTGCAGAGAGCGGATGAAATCACTGAACTTTTGGCGTACTACCAAACGACGAACGAAAGAACAGAAATGAAAAAACTGAACAGGCTTTCAAAGCAGATCCAGAAAGGTCTTGCGAAGTCTTTCAATAAATTTGATGAATATCAGTTTGCAAAATACAACAGAAAGGCAGAAGTAACGCTTAGAGATGCGTTGTTCCTGGTTCATCCGAAAGCAAAAGATGAAAATCAGCAGGCAGTTTTTAACAAGATTGTGGGTGATACGTTGGAAACTCCTTTCACGTGGGAAGTTGAGCTTTCCGTATTAGGTCAGACGAAATTTGCAGATGAAACGGAAAAAAAGCTTGCTTTTAAAAATAAGTGGGAAGAATTGATCCTGAGCAATAAGCTGGGGTATATGGCGACACTGAGAAACCTTAGAAATATTTTGGAATCGGAAGTTTCTTCTAATGCGATGGCTAAAGTTTGCAGCTATCTATCCAATGAAAAAGCTGTCCTTAATTCAAAACAGCTTCCGTTCAGATTTTTGGCGGCTTACAGAGAATTGAAAGCTAAGAAATCACCTTATTTGTCATCTGTTTTAGAAGCATTGGAAGATGCGGTGATGGTGAGTGCAAAAAATATCAAAGGTTTTGGTTTTGATACTTCGGTGGTGATCGCGGCGGATGTTTCAGGTTCTATGCAGAAGCCGGTTTCTCCTAAAAGTAAAGTATTGCTTTACGATATCGGATTATTGATGTCTATGATTTTGCAGTCACAATGTAAAAATGTGATCACGGGTATATTCGGTGACAGCTGGATGAGAGTTCCTATGCCTAAAAGCGGTATTTTGAGAAACGTGAATGCGTTTTACAAGCGTGAAGGTGAAGTAGGGTATTCTACCAACGGTTATCTGGTGATTGAAGACTTGATTAGAAAGAAAGAACAAATAGATAAAGTAATGTTGTTTACCGATACGCAGTTGTGGAACAGTAAAAACACCAAGCATTCTTTTGAAGATTCCTGGAATAAGTATAAAAAGATAGCTCCGGATGCAAAATTATATATATTTGATTTAGCGGGTTACGGAAACCAGCCGTTAGATGTCAGAAAAAATGACGTATATCTTATTGCAGGTTGGTCGGATAAGATTTTCGATGTATTGAATGCTGTGGAAGACAGAAAGTCTGCGGTGCAATTAATTAAAAAAGTGGTGCTGTAAAAGGCACTGTTTTTATAAATGATAATTGATGAATGATGAATAATCCGATGAGATTGCTTCGTTACTCCATTCTCCGCAATGACAAATACATTAAAACCATGTCTGAAAACCATCCATATCAAGAAACCGGAAACAGAGGCCTTTTTATAAAAGAAGATTTAACTCATCTTTGTCTGTGTCCATGCTGCGGAGCACCCGATTGTGGTGAAGAATATATGTTGCTGACAGAATCGGAAGGCAATCAGGAAGCAGTACTTTTTGGAGGTGGAACTTTCAGAGGATATTTAAATTATTGGTTTTATGAAGGGATTACCCCGGAAGAGTACAACATATTGCCGGAATTTGTAAGACAAAACAATGAATGCAACGGCTGGCAGGATATCAGCGCTCAATGTACTGAGATCGACGCAGATGATTTTCTGCTGACTTTAGAATCTATCAAAAATTGTAGCAGGAAAGAATATCTGTACGATGATTTTGAAAACTATTATTATCCTGTTTTTAAAAATTTCGCAGAAGAAGTTATAAAAAAAGGACAGAAACTGTATATCAGTATTTAAAAAAATACAAATAAAAAATAAACTGCGTAAAAAGAATGCGCACTTCAGAAATAACTTTGCAATTGTTATTGACCCGGTGCCGTAAGGAAAGAACTTCTTCGACTTTTCATTGAACAGAGTCTTTTCGCCAGATGCCCGGTACAGACAGACCAATGCCGTACACTAAGCGTTTCATCGTCAAACTTCCAATTTGAATACATTCAAAAAACGCTTATGACTTATTGCTTGGTTTTTTAAATATTAGTATGGAAAATATCTTTTACAAAATTGGGAAGGATCTTGAGGAAGGCAGAAAGAAAAAAGCATGTGACAGACTTAGAAATGCTGTAAATCAATATCCTGATGATCTTTCTTTAAGAGAAAAGCTGGGACGGATTTATTATGAAGCAGGATTTTTAGATGAAGCGGGAAAGTTTTGGATTTTATCTGAACCGAAAGATATGGAAATGGAAAATGCTGTGGAGATTTATAAAAGTTCTTTAAGCTATTCTGGAAATGCTATTTTAAAAGATATTGTTTTCAGAGGTGATAAAAAGATGCTCAGTGATTATGCACGGAATGTTTTAAAAGATCTCGAAAGGGACAGTTTAAAAAAGACCAATTATATTCCTGAGTATAAACAAAAATATAAAAAGGGATTGATAGATTCAAAAAGTAACCCAAGCTTCCTAAGTAAAGTGGCAATCTTTTTACTGATAGGAACAGTAATTTTACTGCCGGTTTTGGGACTTGTTAAGCTGCGTGAACTTATCATTTCATTATTTAGGTAGATTTTACAGTATAAAAAAATAAGTAACCATGAAAATGTATAAACTTTGTCTTAAAGGAACTGTGTATTGAGGTTAATTCTCAATAGACATGAAAAAATTCAAAACATTCAAAGAATCTTTTGGGATCAATGAATACGGACTCATTGATTTTCCAAAGAAAATTTCCGGAATACAGATCTCAAGATTAAAGTATGGAAATAAAATGGGCTGTTCGTATTGCTTTCCGCACGGTTTTGATACGGTGAATTCCCATCAGGAAAATTACCAGAGAAACTGGAAAAAATACAGAAAAACCCGTTGGAAAAATACAAAGCAGGTGCCGTAAAACAGAATTGCTTCGTTGGGTGACAGCAATACAGGTTCGAATCCTGTTCTGGAAACAGATGGCGTAAGGGTATCGCTCTGTCGTAAGTTTCTGTTTGGCCAAATGCCCTGCTTACAAATAATCAAGTGTCGTTTTAGGATCATACTTCGGGATTTAGAAACATTGGGACGCAGGTTCGATTCCTGCCTTTTCCCTCGAAAAGGAGAGGTAGCTCAGCTGGTAGAGCAAATGCACGGAAGATCCTTTCAGTATTACCTTGATTTAAAAATAAAAAGTTGAGTGTCGTCTCAGAATCATACTTCGATTACGGTTCACCAGGTTGCAGGTTCGAATCCTGCCGTCTCTTTTTGTAAAGAGATTGTAGTTCAATTGGGCAGAGCAGGTGAAAAAGAAAGATTCTAACATGATAACCTTGACTTCAATAAAAGAGTGCCGTAGAAAAGGCTTACTTCGAGTAGGAAATTAGACCTCAAAAATCTAAGAAAAGTGCAATATGCCTGAATAACAGTAAGGAGAAAGGTGCACGTCTGTCTTTTCGCCTTTTGCCTCTTTTTAATAAAAAAAATAAACAAGTGCCGTAGAACAGTGTTACTTCGCTCATCACGACGGGGTCACGGGTTCGAGTCCCGTCTCTTCCACCAAAAAAACACAGTCTGTCATAGGAAGAGTAGCTCAGTTGGTTAGAGCACGACTACACGCTCAGCTGTTGCCTTGTTTTACAATAATTAACCGAATTCAGGTAGTCAAGTTTCAGGATATGGGATACGGGTTTCGTGTTCAACATAACTTTTAATCTTTTAAGAGCAAAAGCCATCGTTATTCATAGTTGATTAAATAGAATTTCGGAAATATCTGCCTGATGGGCAGATGAAGACTCTTATAGAGTTTCGGGTATTCCTTTTCATTGCCCCAGATTCCAAACTTTTCTTTTTGCCGGCTATAGGTGGTAATGTATACTTGTGGTATTTTTTGTATTCGCGTAAGCAGTGCATGACATATTTCCTCATTTATAATGTGTTCATCAAAACGGATGTACATATGAAGAGAATCTTCCGTTTTCAGAATCTTCGTAAAATCATGGACCGTACCACAAAAAAAATCAACATCCTCCGAAGTCTTAAAACCATTAATCGACAAAGTATATAAATACGCCACAGATTGGCATTCAATAATATCCATCATTCTGGAGCATCGCCTTTCAAAAGTTTTCCTCAGCTTAGGATCACTGATGACCGCTTTAGAATGAGTAAACTCTGCATCGGGATATTTTTCAGCATAGGTATTTCCCTTTTCATTTTTCCTGAGATCATCGAGGAAAAAAGTAAAACGTTCCTGTATATTTTCCCGTACAATCTTCAGCCCCATAATTGATTTCTGCCGGATCCAGTCGTAAGGAAGGCTTTGAACACGAATGTTGAGTCTTTCTAAAGAATAAGCAGGATGACAGTCTCTTCCGATAGGAATAATATATTTGTCAGATGCATAGTTTCGTTTAATGACAAGAAAATACTTATACCTTGTGTTAGGTATAAAGAGTACAGGGATTTTCATCAATTATGTTTTTTACCGGGTAACACAGGAATGATTTTATCCCCATGTTAACCCTGTACAAAAATAGATATTAATTTATAACTCGTTTTTTTGAATTTTTTTTGTCAATTAAATAAATTTGTAGAATTTATACTGGCTTTTTAAAAGTTATCTGCTTAATTTTTTATGATAAAATTAAAGTGGAGAGTAAAAAATCTTGAATAAAAGTTGAAATTTTTTTTAAAATTTTCTTTATTCCAGAACTGTTTACTTAAAATATTCCCGAAATAAATCTTCTATAAAAAATGCCGGTGAATTATTCGCCGGCATTGATTACTTCTTCTATCTCTTCTTCGAAAGTTTTTTTCCAGTTCATGATCGTCGTTCTGCTGATCTTGTATTTCCTGGACATATAACTGGTAGAGAATCCATGTTTTTTTTGATACTGTAAAAGCTTGAACATGGTTTTCTTATCATAGGTTTTAAGTTTTTGATTGTTGATCTGGCTTTCTTTGGACTGTGCAAAAATCTTGTCATTAAAATTCAGGACATCTTCAGTTGTATTGAGTTTTCCGAGGAGCTCCTTGATTTTTGGGTCTTTCAGCTTTTCCGGATGTTCCAGTCTCAGCATATCATAGTAGATCTTCTTGTAATTGGGACGCATAATGAGTTGTGTTTATCCGTTAGTATTATCATTATTTTTCTGAAGCCATCGGTGAAGGGTGCTTTTTGGAATAGAATATTCTTTGATCACTTCGCCATACGTCATTTCTCCGGACAAAATTCTTTTCATGATAAAATCTTTGATTTCCTGAGTATAAATGTTTTTCCTGAAATAAGGAATTTTATCAGATTTCTTCTGATCCTGGTTTTTCTTGACAGCAGACGGTGGTGCATACAAGATAAGATGTGAGCTGTAAAGCCTGAAAAAATCATATTCCAGCAGCTTGCTCCATCTCAAAAGCAATTCTGCATCTATGGATTTGCTTTTGTAAACATTTTCAATAAACTCATCATCCTTATTGAGAAAATTACAGATCCTCTCCATGGGTATCTCATTCTCATCAACCATCTCCTTGATAAACTTTCCTATGTGAATTTCTTTATATAACATGTTTTGAGTACTATTTCTTATTAAATTCATGAATTAAAGCCAATAGGTCATTTGTTCCACTTTTACGGTGAATGAACAGACTGTTTTAAATAAAATCACGCCAAGAAAAATCTCAACGGCAGCAGTAAAGGGGAATATTAAGCTCTGTGCTATACTTGATGTGTACAGCCGGCAGTCTATGGGGGCAGTCTGCCGATAAATTAGTTTTCAGGTTATGTATGTCTTAAGAATACTTTTTCTCTTTCATCTCCTCTGTAGTATTCTTATTCAATTGATCGGGTAAGACCTCTTTTGTGCTTCAGACTTTTCTGTAAGAATATATAACCTATTAAAGCTCTTTCATGCAGTTTTATTCGTAATATTTTTAACTATTGACCTTAGTGTAAACAAACCATTACTTATATAGATTTTTGATTAATTAATAAATAATCCGTTTGTTCGTTTTCAAATTTAAATAAAAAATAGAATCTAATTCTTAAAAACGCGTAAAAAATCTCCTTAAATGCAAAATTTAATGAAAATTAACAAATTAAATACACATATGTGTGAATTATTTTAAGGAGTTTGAATTATACAGGAAAAGTAATAAACTAATAGGACATGTCCGAGGACTGTCTTTTAAAACAGTCTCTCTTAAGTTACTTTGGCATCACTTTATAAGTAGGGTCTTCCTCAATATTCACTTCAATGAAACCATGGGCGTCATTCAGAAGCTTGATACAATCGGGACTTAAATGTTTAAGAATAACATGTTTATTCTGTGCTTTGTATTTTTCAGTGATCTTATTGAGTGTTTCAATCGCCGACATGTCAACGACCCGTGATTCCTTAAAATCTATAATAATATTCTCAGGATCATTGGCAATATCAAATTTTTCCAAAAATGCAGTAGTGCTGCCAAAGAACAGAGGTCCGTAAATTTCATATACTTTATTCCCCGATTCGTCAACTGATTTTCTGGCTCTGATTCTTTTCGCACTGTCCCATGAAAAGACCAGCGCTGAAATAATAACTCCTATTAATACCGCTAAAGCAAGATTATGAAGAACAACCGTGATGACAGCGACAAGTACGCCTACAAATATGTCAGATTTAGGCATTTTTGTAATGATCCGGAAAGAAGCCCACTCAAAAGTGGTGATGGCTACCATCATCATCACACCCACCAATGCAGCCATCGGGATCTGCTCTATGACAGAACCTCCGAAAAGGATAATAAAAAGAATCGTTAAGGCACCCACAATAGCAGAAATTCTGGTTCTTGCACCGGCTCCGATATTCACTAAAGTCTGAGCGACCATTGCACAACCTCCCATTCCTCCGAAGAAGCCATTGGTAATATTGGCAATTCCCTGGGCTACTGCTTCCTTATCAGATTTTCCTTTGGTATTGGTAATTTCATCCACCATATTCAGGGTCAGTAAAGATTCTATTAAACCCACACCGGCCATCACTATTGAATAAGGGAAAATAATTTTTAAAGTGTTCATATTCAACGGGATTTCCGGAATATGAAAAGAAGGCAGAGAACCACTTACCGAAGCAATATCTATAACCTTTTTGGTATCAATATTAAAGAAATAAACCAGTGCAAAAACAATAATGATGGCCACTAATGACGACGGGACAGTCTTGGTGATCTTTGGAAAAACTAAAACGATTATAACCGTAACAGCCGTTAAACCTGCCATAATCAATAGTGCTGAGCCTTCCATCCATGTACTGATACCTTCTTTGACAACTTTAAACTGAGCTACCTGAGCCATAAAAATAATAACGGCAAGACCATTTAAAAAACCATACATGACAGGCTGCGGAATAAGCCGTACAAACTTCCCAAGTTTAAATGTTCCTACCAGGATCTGAATAATTCCGGCCAATATCACAGCTCCAAAGAGATACTGAACGCCGTGAGATGAAGCTAATGCTATTAAAACAACAACTGTTGCACCCGCACCTCCGGAAACCATTCCCGGTCTGCCGCCAAAAACAGCCGTTACGATTCCCATTAAAAATGCAGCGTATAATCCCGTAAGAGGTGAAAGCCCTGCAAGAATGGCAAATGATAATGATTCAGGAATCATGGTCATAGCAACCGTAAGGCCAGCCAGAATTTCGTTTTTAAAATTTACATTACGCAATTGAAAACCAGATAATATGTTTTCCATAAATGATTGAAATTATTATAGTACACCCTTCAACAAATAAGGTATTATGATTAAAACTGATTGATATATAAAAGAATAAATATCCAAAAGAAATTCCGGATATAAGAAAAATAGGTCACCTTAACCCTTAAGGCGGTGTGATTTGCGAAGATGTAACTGTAAATATTTTCATAACAGACCACAAAGGTAGAAAAATAAAACGAATGGAGTTTGGGGGAGGAAGATTGAAAGATTTAAAAATGTAAGAATTAAAAGGTTTGGAGATTCAAAAATTTAAAAAGTCTGTGTCATCTCATAAATCTGAAGGAAATAAAAATATCAACCACAAAAAGTCACCATTGACATTTCACCATTGACCATTCACCTGCAATAACCAAACAAGGACTGTAAAATCACTTTACAGCCCTTGTCTTTTAGGTTATTAATGTATTTGCAATGAAATCCGGCACCAAAGCATAGTGCGACAGTTTCATGCTGATCGAAGCTCTTCCGCTCGTCAGCGTTCTCAGATCGGAAATATATCCGAACGTAGAAGCCAACGGAACTTCCGCCGTGAAAATCTTTCTTCCTGATCTTTCATCAATGGACGAAATAATTCCCCTTCTCCGGTTGATATCAGCCGTTACAGCGCCCGTGTACTCTTCAATACTCTGGATTTCAACCTGCATGATGGGTTCCAGAAGTTTAGGACTGCATGATAAAGCAGCTGCTCTGAATCCGTCTCTCGCAGCATTTTCAAAATCAAATGCACCAGAATCCTGAGGATGGAAAGAACCGTCCAGAAGCCTGATCTTCATACTTTCCAAAGGATAACCTTTTAAGGGTCCGTTTTCCATAGCTTCTCTGAAACCTTTTTCTACGGAAGGAATAAATTCACCCGGAATCACGCCTCCTTTGATCAGATTAATAAATTCCAATCCGGGTTCATTATTTTCCCTTGGTCCGATTTCAAAAGTGATATCGGCAAATTGTCCGCTTCCGCCATTCTGCTTCGAAAGTTTTTCCCTGTGCGTCTTGGTTTCCGTTAAAATCTCACGGTAAGACACTTTAGGTTTCCCCTGATTGACTTCTATCCCGTGATTCAGACGGATCTTTTCCAGAGTGACCTCAAGATGAAGCTCACCCAGACCGCTCAATAAAGTTTCTCCGGTCTGCCGGTCTCTTTCCACTACTAAAGACGGATCTTCTTCCTGGATTTTAGCCAGAACCAAACCGAAAGATTTCTCATCACTGTTCGTTTTAGGCTCTATCGAAACCCTGATCACAGGGGCAGGAATGGTGATCGCTTCCAGAAGGACAGGTTTCTCAACCGCGGATAAAGAATCTCCGGTTTTGGCATCCTTAATTCCTGTTAAAGCCACAATATCTCCTGCTTTTCCTTCCTCAATCGATAAGGTTTTGTCAGATTGCATCTTCAGAATTCTCGATATTCTGAAACTTTCTCCTGTTCTTACATTCAGAACCGTATCTCCGGATTTTATCGAACCGGAATACAGACGGAGCATCGCAAGCCTTCCCATATGTTTATCGATCACGACTTTAAAAACAAGTCCTGAAAAAGTTTCCGTTTCATTTCTTACCAGTTCCACGACTTCTTCTGTCTCAGGATTTTTCCCATGAACGGCCGGAAGTTGATCCGGTGCCGGGAAATAAGTGACCACCGCGTCCAAAAGAGGCTGTACTCCTTTATTTTTAAAGGCAGAACCACAGAGAACCGGAACCGCAGCTCCTGATCTGCAGACTTTCTGTAAAGCTTCAGTGATCATTTCCCAGGGAATGCTGTTTTCAGGATTCATGTAAACCTCAAAGAACGTTTCATCGTATTCCGCGAGGGTTTCCATTAATTTCATCCTGTATTCATCGGCATCCGATTTGTGATCCTCAGGAATTTCCTTTTCAATAATGGTTTCCCCGTTTTCATCTGTCCAGTATAAAGCTTTCTGTCTGATTAAATCAATCACTCCTTCAAACTGGGCTTCAGCTCCGATCGGGATTTGAAGTGCCATAGGAACTGCATTAAGTTTCGTTTCAATCTCCTTAAGAACGGCGAAGAAATCAGCTCCAATTCTGTCCATTTTATTGATGAAGCATATCTTTGAAATTCCATGTTTCTCGGCCTGGAACCAAACATTTTCGGTTTGCGGCTGGACCCCTGAAGAGGCGCAGAAAACAGCAACAACGCTATCCAGAACCCTTAAAGAGCGCTCGACTTCTACTGCGAAATCGATATGTCCGGGTGTATCGATGATATTGATGTTATAAACCGTTTCTCCTTTTTCCCATTGAGTGGAAACAGCTGCGGATGAAATGGTGATTCCTCTGTTTTTCTCCTGGATGTCTTTATCCATCGTGGTATTTCCATCGTCTACATTTCCGATCTTATGAATGAGGCCTGTGTAATAAAGAAGCCTTTCCGTTAAAGTGGTTTTTCCTGCATCTACGTGTGCTATGATTCCTATATTTCTTGTGTTATATTTCATTTTGCTGAATTTAAATTGTTGATTTTGAGAATACAGATACGTATTCTCCTCGTTTTGAGGTCTGGAAATAAGGCAGCAAAAAAGACCCATCTGAACAGATAGGTCTTCAATATATTTTTAGTAATAAAAGATCTAAGGAACTATTCAGATAAATATTCAGTGCTGCCAGAGTACACAGCTCTCACAGGGTTGCTTAAAGTTATTATATTTATCATTGTTGTTGACATTGTTGATTTTTAATCGGTTGCGAAATTAGATAAATTTTTTAATTGTCCAAAATTTTTCAGATAAATTTTTTGATCAGCGAATTTAAACAAATTGTTAAGGCCGACTGTCATCAGTAGAAAAGTAGGCGAAAATTCATAAAAATTTCTTAAAACAGAGAAGTACGTAATGCTTTTATGAGAAAAATTTTATCTTTGGGAAGAATACCCAATTAAACACTTGTTGATGATTAAACAATTTTAAATCTTTTTCAAGAAAGCTAAATAAAACTTTTAACTTAAAACTATTGAAAACGGATATCGACATTCACAACCACTGTCATTTTTCTTTTGACCTGTGGCTCACCCTAATCAAATCTCATCCTGAATTTAAAACAAAAAGAGTTGAGCTATTCACCTCGTTTTTTACTATTGATAAACCGATTGCTGAGGTTGCGAAAACTGTAAAATATTACGATGATCTCTGCAATACGATCAATGAGGTTACAGGAGGGAATATTGATACTTTTGAAATGTATTTACTCATTCTGGGATCACTGGATGTAGATGTAAAACAATTGGATAAAGAAAAACTGGACGCGTTTTATCTGAAAAGCGAAGAACTGTTTTTAGAATATAAGCCAGTTGTCATTTTCGAAAACATAAAAGAATTTTTTGATCAGATCAAAAATGAAGGAAAAACGGTAAATATTCTGAGCAATACAGGATTTATCAAAGGAAGAACGATGAGAAAGTTTCTGATTCAGGAAGAGCTGGATCAGTATATAGACTTCCATATTTATTCGGATGAGATCAATATTTCCAAACCGAATCCTCTTATTTTTCAGGAAGTGAAAAACAATCTTAAAGACCGGGATCTTCCGATGCACCGTATCCTGCATATCGGAGACAATCCCGTGGCAGATTATAAGGGAGCGAGAGATTTTGGCTTCAGTGCCCATTTACTTAAACACTAAATTGATATGAATAAAAGATACAGCTTACACCACATTCATTCCGCGGATGAGTTCACTTTTTCACCCGCAGAATACAGCTATTTCAAATATGGCGATAAGTCGTATGCTGAAAAGTTTGCTAAAGAGTTATTCAACGGATTTATTGCTGAACATGCGGAACTTTTAAATACAGAAAAAGAGATCGTAGTTCTTCCAAGTCCGTATATGGCCATTCCTACGGCTTCTAATTTTTTATGTTTTTTCTTTAAAAAGCATCTGGATCTGTACCTGTTTCAGAAAGGAATGAGATCCAGTATTATTTCCAAAATCAACCGTAACCACACGTATATCACGGATTATGGGAACCTTAATTTTGAAGACCGTAAAAATCTGATTGCGAATGATACTTATTATATCGATAAGGATTTTTTACGCGGAAAACTTTGTATTTTTATAGACGATATAAAAATCACGGGAAGCCACGAATTTACGGTGAACAGGATTTTGAACGAATATCATGTGGAGGCAGATTTTATGTTCCTCTATTATGCGGAACTGATGAATTTTGACCTTGATCCGAAAATTGAAAATTTCTTTAATTATTATGCCGTGAAAAACATCAAACACGTGGCAGAAGTAATGATAAAGCCAAGTTTTGAATTTAACACAAGGATCGTGAAATATATTTTAGGCCTGGATTCAAGTAATTTTGACTATCTTACGTCTAAAGTAAAAAAGGAGCAGATGGACCTGCTTCTGGAGCTGGCAATCAGCAACAATTATCATTTAATAAAAGAATACGAAAATAACATCAATACTTTAACACAAACGGAACTATATTATGGCTATTAACTTACAAAAAGGACAGAGAGAAAACATTAACGCACCTAAATTCACTGTAGGTTTAGGATGGGATATCAATAATACTTCTACAGGAACAGGTTTTGACCTTGACGCTTCATTATTTTTGTTGGGCGAGGACAAAAAACTGGTTTCAGACAGTCACTTTATTTTTTATAATAATTTAGAATCTCCGGACAAATCTGTAATCCACACAGGAGACAACCTTACCGGTGAAGGTTCAGGAGATGATGAGCAGATCAAAATAGATCTTACAAAAATAGATTCAGCGATTCAGGAAATTACAGTAGTGGTAACCATCCACGATGCTGATGCTAGAAAGCAGAACTTCGGACAGGTAAGAAATTCTTTCATCAGAATTTTCAACTCAGAGACGAACGAAGAAATTCTGAAATATGAATTAGATGAAGATTTCTCTATTGAAACTGCTGTAGAATTCGGTAGAATCTACAACAGAAACGGAGAATGGAAATTTGAAGCTGTTGGGGCAGGACAGAGAGACGGCCTTGACAAATTCGTATCAATTTATCAAAAGTAATTATGGACAATCAGGAAAATCAACCTATAGATCCAATGGGATCCATTGAACCTCTTAAAACATTTGAACCTGCTCCGACTCCACCGAGCCAGCCTGTACAAAATACGGCACCGGCGGTTCTTGTGGACAGAGAAGGGAATGTAAATCTGACTCAGCTGCAGATAGAAGAGCGTAAGAAATATGAAGTTCTTGCCAATTCTATCGATGAGACCAATCCTGGTTCCATCGTGAATTACGGCGCTGAGCTTCAGAAAACTTTATCCAATCAGAGTGACAGCTTCTTAGGAAATGTAAGGAGATCCAACTCAGGTGAAGTAGGCGTACTTATCAATGATCTATTGGTAGAATTGAACTACGTAGATGTTGATGAACTTCAGCAGAATAAAGTGAAAAGCTTTCTGAGCAAGATCCCGTTCATGAAAAAGGTGATCACGCAGGTGGAAAATCTGTTCACGAAATATGATAAGATCATCAACAATATCGAGCAAATCGCTCATAAGGTAAATGCAGGAATCATCACTTCTACCAAAGATAACGCTGTTCTTCAGACCATTTTTGAGAGCAATGTGAATTCCATTAAAGCTATTGAAGAATTGGTGATCGCCGGTAATGTAAGAATGGAAAGAGCTGCCGGAGAATTGGCTCAAATGGAAGCTGATCCACAGACCTACCAGGATTACCAGATCGCTGATAAGAGAGATTTCATCGCGAGATTAGACAGAAGAATGGCTGATCTTAAAGTGGTGCGTATCATTATGATGCAGTCCCTTCCACAGATCAGACTGGTACAGAATAACAACGTGTCTATCGCTGAAAAAGCACAGACGATCCTTACCACAACACTTCCGGTTTGGAAAAACCAGCTTTCACTGGCGGTAGCGATGTACAGACAGCAGCAGAATATCGAAATCCAGCAGAAGGTATCTTCTACTACGGAAGCGATTCTGAAGAAAAATGCAGAACGTTTGGGTCAGAATTCAGTGAATGTGGCGAGAGCCAACGAGCAGACCATTGTATCTGTAGAAACATTGAGAGAAACGACTTCAATGCTTATCAACACATTGAATGAAGTGAAACAGATCCAAAAACAGGGTGCCGAAGGAAGAAGAAAACTGGATCAGGATCTTCAGACACTGGAGCATGAATTAAAAGCAAACGTCAGAGGTTAATTAACAGGATACCAAGGTGGGGGATGATGCAGCAACCATAATGTCTCAGAGCAAAAGAAGATTAACAAAGCTTAAACTTCTTGCTAATTTTTTTGAACATATTGATATTATATCTATTTACATCAAAACGGATATCATCCATAATTTGTTTCAGGAAAATACCGCTCTGGACTACAATAAGCTGGAACTTTTCCACCTGCAGTATACCGACAGCCTCATAGAACTTCTCACCAAAATAAAACGGCAGAAGGAAAATGATATGCTGGCTGTGATTAATGAAATTGACGTTAATAATAAATATATTGAAGGTTTTGAGGAAAGACGGGTAGACAGTTTTCAGACCGACCGGAAGATGTACAGCGGTATATTTTCCCAGCATCTGAAAATGCTTTACAAAGACCTTACTGAAGATATTTTTACGGCAGACTGGAACAATGTTCTGTATTTCCATAAAAAATACGGACAGGAATTCTACAGGACCCAGGCAGATGAAGAGCAGTTGAAACCCAAGCCCTTTCCGGCCTATCAGTACAAAGATTATACGATAGAAAGGAAGCTTTTGGGAAGACTGAATATTCAGAGTTTTAAAGTGCGTTTTGTCTGCGGTTATCTCATCGGGACTTATGAGTATGAACTCTTCAAGATATTTCAGTCTGATGATCATTTTATTTTCGGCATCGATGATAAAAAACTCTACCTGTTTGACGGGGATCTTGAAAAACTGGATGTTTCCGAGAACCAGTCGAATCAGAGTTCAATCATCAATCAGCTGAAGACAAAAAATGAGATGCTGGAAAATACCATCAATGAAAGGAAAAGAACGATCCCTGCAGAGGTGGGCAATGTGCTGAAAGACTATCTCAAAAACCTGGAAAATATAGATATTATGAGCAAAATATTCGATTTCGATGAAGAAACGAATATCCTGCGCGCAATGCTTAATTTAAATTTGAATAACAATTAAAGCGAAAGAAAAACCAATCATTTCGCCTTAGAATACATAACAATACTAAACATAAAAAGATGGCTATTAACTTACAAAAAGGTCAAAGAATCAACCTGAAAAAGGAAAACGGTGCCGAGCTTACCCAAGCCTGTGTGGGAATCAACTGGGGAGCAATTGAGAAAAAAGGACTTTTCGGAACTAAAAAAGAAGCAGTAGACTTAGATGGAAGCTGTATCTTATTTGATTCAAACAAAACGCTTACGGAAGTGATCTATTTCGGAAACCTGAAATCAAGAAACGGTTCTGTAAAACACAGCGGTGATGACCTTACCGGAGATGTGAATGGAGATGACGGATTAGACAATGAAGTGATCACAGTAGATTTCAGCCAGCTGGAACCTAACGTAGAACACGTTGCATTGGTATTGAACAGTTACCAGGGACAGGATTTCGGAACAATTCCTTTCGCTTCTATCCGTATCTATGAAGGAACACCTACCAATGTAAGAGAGGTTTTCGCTAAATATGATATCGCTAATGATGCTTCTTTCAAAGGGCACGTTGCTATGGTAATGGGTGTTTTCTACAAGAGAAACGGAGAATGGAAATTCAACGCAATCGGAGATCCTACTTCAGACAGAAAGCTGGAACAGACGATCCAGACGGTTCAGGCGAATTATTTATAATCGGTAG
The DNA here is from genome assembly GCF_900128945.1 of Chryseobacterium sp. OV279. GTDB lineage: Bacteria > Bacteroidota > Bacteroidia > Flavobacteriales > Weeksellaceae > Chryseobacterium. The sequence goes on from NZ_FQUD01000005.1 coordinate 167,946, forward strand.
ATCATCAGTAAGAATGTACTTTGGTTCATTCAAAAAAAATGAATAGTTTTACAGGCTTGAGCTAAAACTTATTGACCCTATTGATATCAAATAAAAAACATTAAAAATTAGCAATATTTGTGCATACTGTACATCTATTGCTTTTATCATATAATAACATAAACTGAAGTGGAACATCAAAGTATTTTAGAATTGCACCCGGGCTTGGTGTGGGGATTTGCGGTAACGGTAGTTATCATGCTGCTCCTGGATTTAGGAGTATTCAACAAAAAAAGCCATGAAGTATCATCCAAAGAAGCAACCATCTGGTCTATCGTATGGATTTCACTATCCATGATATTCTCCGGAGTAGTGTATTGGGTTTTCAATACAGACGGAAGTCCTGAAAGCCACGCTGTGGCCGTAGAGAAATTTACGCAGTATCAGGCCGCTTACTGGATTGAAAAAGCCCTCTCTGTGGATAACTTATTCGTATTTATCCTGGTTTTCGGGTTCTTTAAAGTTCCGAAATATCTTCACCACAAAGTTCTCTTCTGGGGAATCATTGGAGCATTGATATTCAGAGCGATATTTATCTTCGCTGGAGTAGGGTTGATCAACCTGACGTATCTTCCTGAAATGAATGTTTTCGGAAAAGCAGTACAGATCAACGTAGTAATGGCCCTGTTCGGTCTGTTCCTTGTCTATGCCGGGATCAAATCCTGGGGTGACGGAGGTGACGATGACGACGAAGATTACAGCAATACTGCCGGTGCAAGATTGATCAAAAGCTTCTGGAAAGTTTCCGATAATTATGATGGTGATAAATTCTTCACGATCCAAAACGGAATCAAAATGGCAACACCGCTTTTAGTAGTGGTTGGGGTTATTGAATTTACCGACGTTCTTTTCGCGGTAGACTCTATTCCGGCGATCTTTGCGATCTCTAATGACCCGTTCATCCTTTATACATCCAATATTTTCGCGATCTTAGGATTGAGATCTTTATATTTCCTGTTGGCGAACTTTATCCATATGTTCAGCAAGCTTCCTTACGGACTGGCGATTATCCTGTCATTTATCGGGGTAAAAATGCTGATCGCACCATGGATTCATATTCCGTCTCCGGTTTCATTGGGAATCGTAGGAGGAGTATTGGTACTTTCGGTTCTTATATCTATTATGTTCCCTGAAAAGGAAGATGATGAGAAAGAGAAACTGGAAGATAAATAAATCTTAAGAATTTTCTTTAAAAATAGAAGCCCTTGAAATTAAATTTCAGGGGCTTTTTTTATAATAAGCCACACCTATTTTCGAATTTAAAATAATAATAAATATACAGACAGACTTGTCTGTCTGTATTGATTTTTGTTGTATCTTTGTTTTATAAATGATAGTATATGACATCTCCAAGAGATAGAATTGTTCAGACAGCTTCTGATTTATTTCGTAAACAGGGATATAATTCTACAGGCATTAATCAGATTATTTCCGAAGCAAAAGTTGCCAAAGCAAGTTTTTACCAGCATTTTAAGTCTAAAGAAGACCTGTGTGTAGAATTCCTTAATGTAAGACATGAATATTGGTTCAATGAATTGAATCATTTTTGTGAACAGGAAGAAACCCCGAAATCAAAAACCTTAAAATCTTTCGATTTTCTGATCCATATGAACCAAAAAGAACATTTTCAGGGCTGCAGCTTTCTTAATATTTTATCGGAAATTCCTGTAGATAATGTAAAGATTTTAACGGTGATCCAGCATCACAAAATGGATCTCAGAGTCTATTTTTCAGAACTGTTGAAAGAGGAAGAACTTTCAGACCATATTTATCTACTGTTTGAAAGCAGTCTCATAGAAAGTCAGCTTTTTAAATCCAATGAACTCATCGAAAGATCAAAAAAAATAATTAATCATTTAATTTCTTAAAAAATGGAACAGAAACACCCGCTTCCGCCTTTCACCCTTGAAACGGCAAAAGAAAAAATACAGATGGCAGAAGATGCCTGGAACAGCCAGGATCCGGAAAGAGTATCCAAAGCATATACAACTGACAGCGAATGGAGGAACAGAGATACTTTCATTAACGGAAGAGAAGAGATTGTCACTTTTCTACAGAAAAAATGGGAGAAAGAACTTAATTATCATCTTAAGAAAGAATATTGGGCCCATACCGACAACCGTATTGCCGTCCGGTTTGAATATGAATACCAAACTAAAGATGGAGATTGGTTCAGAGCATATGGTAATGAAAACTGGGAGTTTGATCACAACGGGCTTATGCAGAAAAGATATGCCAGTATCAATGATGTAAGTATCAAAGAAGAAGACCGTAAGTTTAAATAATAATATAAAGACTGCCCGAAAAGAGTAGTCTTTTATTGTAGGTATCGGAATGGCTAAGGTTTACGCCTTCAAATTCATTGATGTTTGTGCAGCAGCTTATTGATCTTCCTCCTCGTCTGCACAGATACTTTATACGCTTCATCACGAAGTTTCTGAATCTTCCCGACAGGCTGGAAAAAGATCTTGCTTTCAAACGGATTGAATGAAAGGAGCTCGGTGGTGCAGTCACGAGGATCCAGAAGCTGACCTTTGTTTATTTTCACTTCCCCGATTTTAATATAGGGTGAATTTTTCCATTCTACATTCAGCTTGTTGATGGGCTGTTCTTTCAGGTTATAACAAAACTGGATAAGAACATCGGCATTATAATCGTGGTCCTGAAAATAATGTTTCAGCGCCTCTTTCATCTTTAATTTCTTCCCAAAATTTTTATCCACAGATTTCGGAACCAGCTTGATTTTGATCATATGGTCACCAAGACGGTAAGCACCTACAGAATGGTAATCAAAAGAGAGAATAAAATCATTTCTTTTTCCCAGCAGCTTTAAAATATTTCGTGCAAACGACAGTGTACAAACAGAAGGAATCACTTTGAGCATCTGAGTGGCCAGTGAAAAGAAACTGCTCCATTTTTTAATGTAAAACCGGTTCACCGCAGTAAACAGTTTCAGGAAATGAGAAACCGAATTCGTGGGAAATAAAGGAAAATTAACCAAAGGGAAATTCGCGATCAGCCCGCCTTTCTCGTCCTTTATTTTGACCGCAAATCCGTAGGCAGGAATATCTTTTTCTGAGTTCTGAATTTTCAGATTGGCATTGGAAAGTCTGACCGTAAGGTCAAATTTTTCAACGTCAAAAAAAGGAAGAAGTTCTTCAGGAATGTGTTTATCGGTGAAAAAAGTACCATCAGCTGCGGCATAAGTCTTGGCATGGGCATTTCTGGTGGCATAGTCAACATCACTTATGGAAGAAGACTGTTCAACGAAATCAGCAATGGTTTTTTTATTGATTTCGAAAAGCTTTTTTTCCTCTTCGGTAAGTTCGTCAAATTTCTTATTATATTTTAGTGGTTCTGGCATTTAGTTTTTAAATTCAATTATAACGCCAAGTTTCTGAATCCGCGTTAACCTAATGTTAAAATTATTTGAATTTTGCGACAGACAGGGAGATAGGGGCGGGATATGAAAGAAGAAAAGATGGAAGTTGCTGCTAGTCTGTGGTTTAGAAGAATGGATGGAAGATGGAAGTCTGAAGATGGAAGAACTCCTGATTTACCCTTTAACCAAAAGACTTTTTCAATTTTTTTCTTCATTATATTCTAAACCGCCAACCAGCAACCAGCAACTAGCAACAAACAACATCTTAACCATTATCCCTGTCATCTCCCTCCATAACTCCCATCCTCCGGCTTCCCTCTTCCATTCTCTCCAAAACCCCTATCTTTGTAAAAAATATCAACAATGGGAGTAGCAGATATGTTATTTAAAAAGAAAAAAGAACAGGCAGAAAAGAACCTTAACGACGGTAAGGAATACATGGAAGAATACGGTAAAAGAGAAAGTGTTGTACAGTTGCCAAGCGGCCTGCAGTACGAGATCATTACCGAAGGCGATGGCGCACAGCCGGGACCTAAATCCACCGTAAAATGCCATTACCACGGAACTACTATTTCCGGTAAGATTTTCGACAGTTCTGTAAAAAGAGGAACGCCGGCATCTTTCCCTTTAAACAAGGTGATCAAAGGATGGACGGAAGCTCTTCAGCTAATGTCTGTTGGAAGCAAATGGAGACTGATCATTCCTCCGCACTTAGCCTATGGAGATCAACAGATCAGCAAAGAAATCGGACCAAATTCTACATTGGTTTTCGAAGTGGAATTGCTGGATATTAAATAATCCTGCTTAAAAATAGCTTAAAAATTTACCTGAATTCAGGTAAATTTTTTTATTTGTACTATATTCGTGTTGATCAATTTCAAAGAACAGGGATTGCTATATTTTTTAACGGATGCGAAAGTCTGAAAAATATTATACAAAATAAGCAGATTTAAATTTTATCGAAGATAAAATCCTTGCGCTTTAAAGCATTCGAATTTGTTTAAAAAACTTGCGTCCTTTGCGATGATCCAACTACCACACCACACAAAGAAAAAATATAAACTGAATGAAAAAACTCTTTTACCTTTTGGCCGTATTCAGCTTATTGACTTCCTGTGTTTCAAAAAAGAACCAGGTCATCAGGCAGAACATCCTTACACTGAAAGACAGCTACTGCAAAGCACCTTTCCAATATAACTACAGCAACAGGGTTCCGTCCTATAATTCGGATTCTATTTTAGCGGCCAATAAAGAACTTCAGGGAACGTTTTCCGATCAGAGTATTCTTATCCTGAATGCCCTGGATAATCTTGACGAGGTTCATAAGATCATTGATCTGAAAAAAGACTCTTCCATAGCCGCTCAGGTGAAAGTTTTACAGCTTAAAAGTAAGATCAACAGTAAAATCACGATTGCGCTTACCGAACTGGATGCCGTAGCTGCAGAATTCGATTGTGAGGGAGAAAGGGTAGCCCAGATCGGAAATTATGTGGATAACCTTAATGATTCCAGAAATAATAAAATGATTCTTTATTCCATTGTAACGGGTGCTGCAGCGTCTATTGCCGGCGGTATTGTGTCAGATGGAGGATGGAGCAACGCGATTGATATCAGCGGGGGTGTTGTAGGAGCTGGTTTCGGTCTTGCCACATTGAATCCGAAAGGGAAGAAGGTAGAATTTATCCACCAGAGAAACCTTTTGAGAGATATCTGGAGAGAAAAACTGGAGTCCCCTAATTTTCCACCATTTATCTGGTATATGTATACCGAGAAAAAGTTTTCCAATAAAGAGAAACATTCCATTATCAGCAGCATGAAGGAGCGATGGCTTCATTATCAGTTCGACGACAGCACAACGGAAGCCGATCAGTCTGTGATTTTCAGTGATGGAGGCTTTTACAGAGCCGATGATCTTCATAACCGGGCAGCGATGCTCAATCAGATGCAGTCGGCAACGCGTACCATTAACCAGAATATCAATTATCTACTGCTGGATCTGGACAAATTAATTCTTTAAGAAAAATTTAACTGTAATAAAATTTGTTACAATTAAAAATTTGTCTATCTTTGCCCTGTAATTAAAATGAACAATACAAGATTTGCTACGGCGATACATATTCTGACCTTGTTGGCTAAAAGTCCTCAGGAGTGGCTCACTTCTGAATGGATTGCGGGCAGCGTGAATGTAAATCCGGTAATTGTAAGAAAGGAATTGAGTGTTTTAAGAGAAGCAGGTTTGATTATAAGCAGACAGGGGAAAGACGGAGGAACTCAGCTTGCGAGAAATGCAGACGAGATCAGTATTTCGGAGATTTATAAATCTGTGAAAAATACAGATGTGTTGGGGAAAAAGAATCTGAATCCCAATCCGGCATGCAGCGTGGGTAAAGAAGTCAATGTTCATTTAAATACCCTGTTTGAAGAAACAGATAAGCTGGTTATTAATTTTTTAGGAGATAAGTCATTGCAGGAATTCAGCGATCAGTTCGAATAAAAATTTTTTACCCTTAAATGTAACAAAATTTATTACAATTAATTTAAAATAAAATAGTATGAAAAAAGTATCAGTAATCGGTGCGACCGGTTTTGTAGGAAAACAAGTAGTGAATGAGCTAACATCAAGAGGATATGCAGTAGAAGCTTTGGTAAGAGACGCTTCTAAAGTGGAATCAAAAGAAAACGTAACAGCAAAAAGCGTAGATGTAAACAATACGGAAGAACTTGCGGAAGCTTTGAAGGGAAGTGATGCGGTAATCAGTGCATTCAATGCAGGCTGGACGAACCCGAATCTGTATAACGATTTCCTGAACGGCTCTGTAAATATTGAAAAAGCAGTAGAACAGTCAGGCGTGAAAAGACTGATCGTAGTAGGAGGAGCCGGAAGCCTTTATACACCGGATCATGTACAGATTGTAGATACGCCGGATTTCCCGGAAGCTTACAAACCAGGTGCAACGGCAGCAAGAGATTATTTAAACAAAATCAAAGAAAACAATACCCTTGACTGGACGTTCTTCAGCCCTGCTATTGAAATGAACCAGGCGAATGTAGGGGAAAGAACCGGAAAATACAGAACTTCTCTGGAAACCCCTGTTTTTGACGAAAACGGAAGAAGCCGTCTTTCTGTAGAAGATGTCGCAGCCGTATTGGTAGACGAACTGGAACAGAACAACCACATCCGCGAGCGTTTTACAGCAGCTTATTAATTCACAAAAAAAATTACAATGTTAAAAAAGAAATTATTATCACTGGCAGCAGTGCTGGGACTGGTAAGTATCATGTTTGCAGGGAATTTGAAGATCAAAGTATACAATCCCGGCCCTAAAGCCATTTTTCCAATTACTTCAACTATTATTTACGGAGATAAAGATGCTGTGCTTATCGATGCCCAGTTTCAGAAGCAGTATGCGGAACAGTTGGTGAAGGAAATTAAAGCAACGGGAAAAAATCTGAAGACCGTTTTTATTTCTCACAGTGACCCGGATTTTTATTTCGGACTGGATGTGATTAAAAAAGCATTTCCCAATGTAAAAATCATTTCCACTGTCCAAACCGCGTACCTGATTTCTGCTTCAAAAGATGAAAAAATGGCGGTATGGAAACCACAGCTGAAAGATGATGCTCCTTCATCGATCATTGTTCCGGAAGCTGCTAATGCCATTCCAGATTTGGAAGGAAATAAAATTGAAATTAAGCAAAATGCTGAAGATCCTGCTCACAGTTTTGTGTGGATTCCATCTTTAAAAACAGTGGCCGGCGGTATTTCTGTTTCCGTAGATTCTCACATCTGGATGGCAGATACACAGAATATCAAGACAATTGATCAGTGGATCGGACAGATTGATGTGATGAAGGCATTAAAGCCTGAACAGGTTGTTCCTTCCCATTTTGCAAAATTATCGCTGTCTCCACAGTCTCTGGATTTCGTTAAAAACTATCTGGAAAACTATAAAAGGGCAGTCACTGAAAACAAAACATCTTCAGGTGTTGTAGATTTTATGGTGAAACAATATCCTGATCTTCACGGAAAAGATGAACTGGAAATGGGAGCGAAAGTTTTCTTTGGAGAAATCAACTGGGACCTGAAGTCACCTTATCCGCCAATTGGCAACAAAGTGGAAGCTGATTTCGGAACATTTAAATTCATTCTGGACTTCAAAAACAATAAAGAAATGTCCTTCACAGGCGTTTCCGGAAATGTAAAAGGCAATACAGATACGGTACAGTATACCGTAACAGAGGTAGCCAAGAATATCTTTATGGTGTACTGGCACGAACCAAAGCTGGGTTCAAACATTACCCACATTCAGGATTATAACAAGAATATCATTTATACCAATATTGCAGAACCTAACGGATCATTTACGCATCTGAAAGGAACGCTTACAATTCTGAAATAATATATAAAACTGCTGCCCAACGACAGCAGTTTTTTTATGATCAAAATTCATTATAGGCATCATTGATTTTTACCAATATGGAATGATTTTTTACAATTAATAAGCCTGGTCTTTACTATAATTTTGTATGTGTAATTAAGGACAGATAATAAAAAAATTATAGTATGAAAAAATTATTTCAATCGTATCATTTAAATGATATCCAGTTAGATAACAGATTTGTAATGGCTCCAATGACCCGCAGCCGTTCTTCAGATCCGGATGAGATTCCCAATGACCTCATGGCAGAATATTATGGGCAACGTGCTTCTGCAGGCCTTATCATCTCTGAAGCTACCCAGATTTCTCTTCAGGGGATGGGATATGCCAGAACTCCGGGTATTTATACCAAAGAACAGGTGGAAGGCTGGAAAAAAGTTACCAAAGCTGTGCAAGGGAAAGGAGGGCAAATGTTTTTACAGCTATGGCATGTAGGCAGAGTATCCTCTTCCAGAATCAATGGGCTGCAACCTTTGGCTCCATCGGCTCTTATCGCGGGTAATACCAATGTTTATATTTTTGACGGTGCACCTAATGGTGATGCTACCTTTATTCCGGTAGAGGAACCTAAAGCAATGACAAAAGCAGAGATAGATCAGACTATCCATGATTTCGCAACAGGTGCAAAAAATGCAGTAGATGCTGGTTTTGACGGAGTAGAAATTCATGGAGCCAATGGTTATCTCATCGACCAGTTTCTACGCGGTAATTCTAATATAAGAACCGATGAATATGGAGGAAGTATAGAAAACAGGCTCAGGTTTTTGATTGAAGTGACCGAAGCCGTGATTAAAACGGTGGGTAAAGAAAGAACAGGAGTAAGACTTTCCCCATTCATTAAATTTAAAGATATGGATGATCCAGAAATACTTGAAACCATCATGCTGGCAGCCGAAAAACTTAATGATTTGGGAATTGCCTATATTCATTTATGTGAAGCTGATTGGGATGATGCTCCTCAAATTCCATATCTGTTCAGAAAAGAGCTGAGGTATAAATTCAGAAATACAATCATTGCTACAGGAAACAAAACGCCGTCTGAAGGCGAAGAGCTGTTGGAGCAGAATCTGGTAGATCTGATCGGCTTCGGAAGAAAATTTCTCACCAATCCTGACTATCCGGAAAGAGTCCGACAGAATGCTGCCCTGAATGAGATCAGCGATCCGCATACCCTTTTCGGTGGAGGAGATGCGAGAGGATACACAGATTATCCCGCGCTATTCTGACATTCTAGTTGAATTTAATAGATTAACATATTCTTAATTTGAAACATTAAGAATAGGGAAGGGATTAAGTTTCATTAAGGAAAATCAAATAGATTTTTAAGTCAACACTGCTTAAAGCGGAGCTCAGCTTAATATTCTTAAAAGCTTTATAGGATCTTAATGGTTTAAAAAAATTGTCTTATAAAATATTTTTCCCCATAGAATCTCCCACGGATTTCTCAGAATACACAGATTTTCTTTTGATAATATTACATAAAAATGGCCGTCCAACAGACAGCCATTTTTTTATAAATTCATAAACAGTTTCGGATTGACCGGTGTATTGTTTTTGTGTACTTCGTAGTGAAGGTGCGGGCCTGTAGAACGTCCGGAGTTGCCGGATTTGGCAATAACCTGTCCTACTTTTACTTTCTCATTTACTTTTGAAACCAGTTGCGAAAGGTGACCGTAAAGGGTAGCCAGTCCGTTTCCGTGAGAAACAATGACACAGTTTCCGTAACCGCCTTTCTGGCCTGAGAAAATAACGGTTCCTGCGGCGGCAGCTCTTACATCTGAGCCGTAAGCCACTGCAATGTCCAGTCCTTTGTGGAACTGCATCTGATCTGCTTCAGCAGGTGGATTGTTCTTTTCCATCGGTGCTTTCGCCGAGGTATTTCCTGCTACAGCTTTCGTTGAAGCAGCAGCTGGAGATGGTGCCGGAGCAGCAGGTGCCGCTTTCGGAGTGACCATTACTTTTACTTCTCTTTTATTACCGTAGCTGTCCGTTAATTCAATGATTTTTTCAACAGGTTCAGCTTTTACTTCCGGTTTTGGTGCGGCAGCAGCCACAGGTTTGGATTCTGCGGCACTGGGCTTTACAGAAGCAAATACGGTTTTAAAAGGAATTGGATTTTTTCTGATGCCGAAATTAGAAGAGATGTATCCATCGGTAGGCATTCCCAGGGGAACTTCCATCAGCTTTTTTTGGAGATTCATTAAGTACTGGCTGTAGCGGTTGGCCTGTTTTGCCAGATATACAGAATTGGAGATACTGTCTTTGGCGAGGATCATCAGTTTCTGATCTGTGATGTTTTTGGATTTCAGGAACGAATTCAGTTCTGCCACAGTCTGATCTACCATGGTGAGATCAGTTTTCATTTTTAAATAATCTACACTGTCTTTTTCAGTGTTTATTTTGACGAGGTTTACTTCATACATCTTGTCATCTTTCTTCGAAAATAACCTAGCGATAAAGACAGCCTGTGCAAAAACTACTAGCAAAAGTCCTCCAAGGAGAATATTCACGTTCTTCCTGCTGTTTAGAAATTTCTTCATATTTCTTCTCTTAGTAAATTACAAAACGGTTTTAAGCCTGCAAATTTAATTAAAAATACTATTTGAGGCATATTTTTAAATTAAACTTAGTTTTTTCTGTATTTAACGTCTAATTAGATATTTAATTGTGTTGAAGTGTTAATTTTTTCAGAAAGTGGTTTTTATCATAGCCCCAAAGTCCTTGTTCCGCCTTTGTTTTAATATATTTGCAGTTCACATTCCAATTATGGCTAAAAAGAAAATAATTTCAGAATCTTCTCATCCAAAAAAGAATAAAAACGATATTTCTGTAGGAGTAGTAGGAAGCGGAAGTTTTGCAACCGCTATCGTAAAAATGCTGGTTGAAAACTGTAAAGTGGTGCACTGGTGTGTAAGAAGTGAATTCGTAAAAGGAGCTATTGAACTCCGCGGGCACAACCCGTCTTATCTTACAGCCGTTAATTTTAATCTTAAAAGTCTAAAACTTACCACAGATATCAACGAACTGGTGAGCGCCTGCGATGTGATTGTACTGGCCACACCTTCCATTTACCTGTCGGATACGATGGATAAAATGACCTGTGAATACGGAGACAAAATTTTTGTTTCTGCAATTAAAGGGATTATTCCTAAAGTGAATGATGTGGTAGCGCATTATTTAAGAGACGAATTTAAAATTGGTTTCAGAAACCAGGCCGTTATTGCAGGACCATGTCACGCAGAAGAAGTTGCTATGGAAAGACTTTCTTATCTTACCGTGGCTGCCGTAGAGGATGAAACAGCAGATAAACTGACAGGAATTTTCGGTTCAGATTTTATCAAAGTACATTCCAGCAAAGATATTTTAGGAAATGAGTATAGTGCGATTCTTAAAAATATTTTCGCGATCGGAGCGGGAATAGCAAGCGGACTTGGCTACGGAGATAACTTCACTGCCGTTTTTGTTTCCAATGCCATCCGTGAAATGGAAATTTTCCTGGAAGCGGTATACGAAGCTCCAAGAGATGTGAACGAAAGTGCTTATCTGGGTGACCTTCTGGTAACAGCCTATTCTCTTTTCTCCAGAAACCGAAGCTTAGGAAATCTTATCGGAAAAGGATATACCGTAAAATCGGCAATCCAGTCTATGAACATGGTGGCAGAAGGGTATTATGCAGCAGATTCAATCTATAAAACGGCTAAGCAGAAACATCTGAAACTTCCGATCATTGATACCGTTTACGCCATTCTTTATGAAGGCAAGAATGCGGAAAAGCAGTTTAAAAAATTAACAGCAAAACTGAATTAAACAGAATCTGGGTTTAACACAGTTTAAAAAATAATTAACCGTCATTTAGTATAATGGCGGTTTTTTCTGTTAATAATCCACATGATTTACCCTGCTCACACTGTTGTAGGTCTCAATATAAGATTTTGGAGACTGCCCGATAATACTTTTAAATACCCTGTTGAAATTCGTAATACTGTTGAATCCGGCTTTGTAGGCCACTCCTGAAATACAGTCCGCTTTTTCTCCCGCAATAAGACTTTTACATGCCGCATTAACCCTGACTTCATTCAGAAAAGAAATAAAGGTATGGCCTGTATGTTTCTTGAAATATCTGCAAAAAGCCTGTGGCGTCATAAAAGCAGTGTTGGCAACATCTTCCAGAGAGATAGGATTACTATAATTATCCGTAATAAAATTAATTATTTTGCTCAGCCGCATTCCTTCATTTTCGCTGAAATTGGATGAATACAGGTCGGAACAGAGCAATTCTATATTTTCATTCAGATCTTGTAAGGTATTCATCAGTTTCACAAAACTTAATAATACATCAATACCCGTTGCCTGATGAACCATAAATATTTGTGGGATTACATCTTCTGCAACGCTGGAGGGAACTTTAAAACCGTGCTTATTCTTGTTCAAAAAAACACTGGCCATCTTCATTTCTGGCAGGCCGAACAAAGGAGCGAGAACACCATTGGGGTTGAAATAAACAGTGCAGGCCTTGATCACCTTATTGCTGTCAGTAGAAAAATATTCCGGATTACTTTTAAATAAATGAGGAAGCTTGGCACCAATCACAAAAAGATCTCCCGAACGGAAGGTATGCATATCATTACCGGCAATGAGTGTTCCTTCACCGCTTTCTATATAGGTAATCTGCCATTCATCGTGCCTGTGAAGATACTGGTAAAAATAAGGGAGCTCAATATACTCCGATATCACACTTTTGTCCTGAGGTACAAGAATCGTAAATGGCAGTACTTTCATATTAATTTGACTAATTAACTTAAGCGAAATTAATAATATTAACCTAAAAATACAGCATGGATATTTAATTGGGTTAAAATCATGCTATAGTTTGATAATATTTGAAAAAATCTTTAGAAAAAAGTTCTAAATGACGATAATACCTCTGATAAAAAGATCTTTTTAGTAAGCCTCCGTTCTAATTGCTTCGATTTCTTCAGTAGTTAAGGCCAGATGCTTACCCAACATTCTGCTTCCGCTTTCGGTAATCAGGAAATCATCTTCCACTCTGATGCCGCTGAAGTTTCTGAATGTTTCCAGTTTATCGTAATTGATATATTCAGCAAACTCATTGGATGCTTTCCAACGGTCGATAAGTTCAGGAATGATGTAAATTCCAGGTTCAACGGTTAGTACATAACCTGCTTCCAGTTCTTTGCCCAGCCTTAAAGATTTAAGACCAAACTGGGTTGTATTTTTAATGAGATCATCCGTATAACCTACGTATTGTTCCCCTAAATCTTCCATGTCATGGACATCCAGGCCCATCATATGACCTGTACCACATTGAAAAAACATTGCATGAGCACCAGCCTGTACGGCATCATCAATATTCCCTTTCATCAGACCGATGTCTTTTAATCCCTGTGCCAGCATTTTGCACGAAGCCAGATGCACATCCAGATATCTAACACCGGGGGCTAATAAATCTTTAGCATGATGGTAGGCATTCAGTACAATATCATACACATCTTTTTGTTCAGCGCTGAATGTCTTGCCCACAGGAAAAGTACGGGTAAGATCGCCGGCATATCCTAAAGCGGTTTCCACTCCGGAATCATTTAAAACCAATTGTCCTTCCTTAAGCTGATTGCCATAATAATGATTGTGGAGAATTTCCCCCTGAACCGTTAAGATCACCGGATAAGCCAGATTTCCTCCTGAAGCGAGTGCTTCACTTTGTATTTTAGCGGCAAGTTCACGCTCGTACATTCCTGGTTTTGCCTGTTGCATGACCATTAAGTGAATATCCGCTGACATCGATGCTGCACGGTCTAATTCTGCAATTTCCTCAGCTGATTTGATTGAACGCTGTGCGACAACGGCTTTTATGAAACTTAATGATGCACGTTCTTTCATTTGATTGGTAGGAACGTTAAACCAATTCGTCAGTTTAATGATATTTTCAGGACGGTAAGGTGGTAAAAAATGAACGGGACGGTTTTTCTCCTGATATTTTTTGAGATAGGTTTCGAGCTGATCCAACGGAAGAATTTTTGACAAACCGGAATCAACACTTTTTTCGGCTAATGTTTTCTGTCTGCCCATCCACACAATATCATCAATACTCATTTCATTTCCGAAGAGAATAGTTTCATCTTCATCAAGATCGATGATAGCGGCTAGTGAAGGATCATTAATTCCAAAATAATACAAAAAAGTACTGTCCTGCCTGAAATGATAGATATTATCTTTAAAATTCATCGGGCTGTCTTCATTACCCAAAAAGAGCAATATCCCGGAATTTAATTTCGATTGTAAGGCAGCACGTCGTTGCAGGTACACTTTCTTTTCAAACATATCATTAAGTATTAAGCAAATATCCCCAAAATTGATTATTCATTAAACCCTGTAAAGGTGAATGGTTAAAATATGGGTAATATAGGCAAATTATAAGCTAAGATATTAAAGTTAACCTATATTTTGGCTGATAACTCCCTGATTTTTGCAAAATTTTAAAATGGCTTGTAGATGGTCTTTTCTGGAAACCAATGAATGATTTGATTGCTTGTTTCGATAGGAGAGCATAGACCGTATCCATAGAATTTTTTTGCCTGTTTGGAAACTGTTTTAACAATAAAAATTAACGTGTTAAAATCGTTAAACCCATCCATACTTATAAAACTTTTCCCGAAATTTGATGTAAATTTTAGAATTATGCCACACTCGCTTACAAGCAGAACACCGAAACCAAAATATGACGTTGTACTGATAGGCGGCGGAATCATGAGCGCCACTTTAGCAACACTGCTTCACGAATTTGATCCCAATCTGGAAATCGCCATATTCGAAAGGCTTGGAAGGTTTGCGAAAGAAAGTACAGCAGCCTGGAACAATGCCGGGACCGGGCATTCGGCTTTTTGTGAACTCAATTATACTCCTGAAAAACCAGACGGAACTGTAGATATTACCAAGGCGGAAAGCATCGCTGAACAGTTTGAAATGTCAAAACAATTCTGGGCGTATTTGGTAACCAAAGGATATGTTCAGGATCCTAAAGATTTTATCAATTCATGTCCGCATATGAGCCTTGTGTTCGGTGAAAAAGATGCTGAATATCTTAGAAAGCGTCATGAGAAAATGGCAGACTCCGTTTTGTTTTCCGGGATGGAATATTCTATGGATCATGAGCAGCTCAGAGAATGGCTTCCATTGGTGATGAGCAAAAGAAATCAGTCTGAAGTGATGGCGGCTACCAAAATGGATATGGGGACCGATGTCAATTTCGGAACATTAACCAGAAAAATGGGAAGACATTTGCTGGAAGATTCCAATGTTGAGGTTTTCCTGTACCACGAAGTAAAAGACGTTGATCCGAGAGAAGACGGAAAGTGGGAAATGAAGGTTAAAGACAGGATCCACAATCACAAACAGGAAGTAGTCGCTGATTTTGTATTCATCGGTGCCGGCGGTTATGCGCTTCCTCTTTTGGACAGTTCAGATATCAAAGAAAGTGAAGGTTATGGAGGTTTTCCTGTTTCCGGACAATGGCTGGTAAGTCATAATCAGGAGTTGGTAGAAAAACATCATGCTAAAGTATATACTCAGGCCACTGTAGACGCGCCGCCGATGTCAGTTCCTCACTTAGACCTTAGAATTATTGATGGTAAGAAAGCACTTCTTTTCGGACCTTTTGCGGGATTTTCTACAAAATTCCTGAAAGAAGGAAGTTATCTGGATTTGCCGGAAAGCGTTAATACAAAAAATTTAAGATCATTATTTGGAGCCTGGTGGCATAATCTTCCTCTGACGAAATACCTTATCCAGCAGGTAGCCATGACAAAATCCCAGAGAATGCAGCATCTGAGAGAATTTATCAAAGATGCCAACGAAGAAGACTGGGAACTGAAAGTAGCCGGACAGAGGGTACAGATCATCAAAAAAGATGAAAAAGATGGTGGAAAACTGGAATTCGGAACCGAAGTGGTGGTGAATAAAAACGGAACTATCGCTTCACTGTTGGGAGCTTCTCCGGGTGCATCCACTGCGGTGTATGCCATGCTGAACGTTCTTGAAAAATGCTTCCCTGAAAAACTGCAGGGCGAGTGGAAAGATAAACTGCTGGAAATAGTCCCTTCTTATGGTCAGAAATTAGCCCACAATGCCGAACTTACTGAGAAAGTGAGAAATTATACAAAAGAAAAACTGGAACTGGAATATTAAATAGTGAATGGTGAATTTTGCTTTGCAAGTGAATGGTGAATTCTGAACGGCATGTTTAGAAATTCAGAATACAAAATTCAAAATTCACGATTGTCATGTGAATAGTGAATTTTACAAATAGAATTGAAAAATTCACCATTGACAATTGACTTGCGAAGCAAAATTGACCCATTCACCATTACTCATCGCTCATTACCTATTACTCATCATTTATGGAGGTTGAAGAAATACTCGTAAAACCCATTATTGCTAAAGAACTGCTGGAATCCCTTCAAACTAAAATAGAAGAGGAGAAGCAGGTCATTGTACACTGCTGTTTTCCGGCATCACCGTTTTTAGGAAACCTGATCAGGATCTGGAATTCCACTTATCTTTTGGACAATCAGTCTGAGCATAAAAGTAAGCTGATTCATGCTGAAAATATTACCATCTATCCCAACTGGACGGCTGTACCGTTTATGCAGGATTTTTGGTTTACCTTAGTCTTTTCCGGATTGCCGAGAGACTGTAAAAGCTTTGATCTGAAAGAAGTGATTCCTGAAGAAGGTGGATTTTTTGTGGAATCTATTAAAAGAAATTCTCTTGATGTCTATCGGGTGAAAATATCAGAATCTTATTAACAGAAAACCATGAAAGCGCGGGAAGAAAAACTGGAACAGATCATCCGTTGGGCAGAAAATAATCCCGACATCCGTGTTGCGCTGCTGACCAGTTCGCTCGTGAATCCTTATGCACCTGTAGATGATTTCAGCGACTTGGATGTAGAACTGGTCTTTGAAAATTTGCAGGAATATGTGACCGATAAAGAATGGCTCTCTCTTTTTGGCGAACCTATTTCCATGGTGGAAGAAGATGAGACTTATTTTGATGGGAAACACGCGATGAAAATGGTGCTGTATACCGATCATGTGAAGGTTGATTTTAAACTGTATCAAACATCAGAATTTATAAAAGAGGTTCAGGCAGAAACTCTTCCCGAGGATTGGGATGTGGGGTATAAAGTTTTGGTGGATAAAGACAACCTGACTAAGGATTTGAAACCGCCAACCTATCAATCCATTATGATCCATCGGCCGACAGAGCAAAAGTTCCGTCAACTGATGAATGATTTTTGGTGGGATACAACTTATGTGGCCAAATGTCTTAAACGCGGTGATCTTTTTTATGCTAAATTCATGTCCGAAGATGTGATCAGGACAGATTATCTGGTTCCTCTCATCGAATGGTATATCGCCAGCTTCCACGACTGGAATAATATAACGACCAATAAACATGGCCGCCTTTTCAAAAAGCATCTGTCGGCGGAACTCTGGACAAAAGTAGAAGCTACTTTCTCAGCAAGTGAAATAGAGGACAACTGGCGTGCAATGTACGCTTTTGCGGATCTGGTTCATGAACTCGGGACAGCTTTAGCTGAAAAACTTCATTTCGAATATCCTCAGAAACTGGAAAATGATATCAGGAAATACCTGGATGAAGTGAAATCCATGCCTCAACCTTAGGCAAATTCATTCTGTTGGATTAAGTTTTCAATACAGTATTCTGCGATAGCTGTAATGGTGACAAACGGATTGACTCCAATAGTTCCCGGAATTAAAGAGCCATCCAAAACATATAGATTATCGTGCTTATTTAATTTCCCATACTCATTAGTTGCTTTACCCAATACACAACCTCCCAGAGGATGATAGCACACATCTGCCCCGAAACCGTTATTGAACAGAAAGTGACTTCTCGTCCCGCCATTCGCCCGGTTCATCTTTTTGATGAAATAATCGGCATTCTCCCTCATTTTCGCAGTATTGCTTTGATCCCAGTTCAGACTGAGTTTTTGTGAATTAACATCATAGGAAACTTCTCCTTTTTTATCCACCCGGTTGATCAGCAGATATAAGGCTGTAGCCACATCCATTCCCATCGGAAGGGGAGCAATCTCTGTGAAAAACGGATGTTCTTTATCTTCCCAGTTATCAATACCACCCACGGGAATTGTTGATTGTTTGGCGCCGGTTCCGCCTGACAGAGGTTTCACCCAATTTCTACCGGTCATGAAATTGCCATTGTTTCCCCAGCTTTTTCCAATCTGTTCATGAATCGGGAAATTATTGACAGCATTGGATTTTAAAAGCAGTTTCAAAGTTCCCATCGTTCCTGCGGCGAGAATCAGTTTTTTACAGTTGAATACTTTATCAGCAACCACAGCTCCGGAAGTATCCGTTTGCTGAACATTTAGAGTGTAGGTTTTATCCTCATTAAGTTTGATATTGTCCACACAGTGAAGATCCAGAATTTCTAGATTTCCGGTCTCCAGGGCTTTTTTGAGATAGGTTTTATCCAGGCTGTTTTTACCATGATTATTTCCATAGATGACTTCCGTATTGAAAGCCGAGCGGGGAACTTCATTTTTATATTCCTTCTCCATGTATTGAAAGTCGTAGACATTCGGAACCCGTATGGTTTTAAAGCCAGCTTTATGGGCTTCTGCCTCACCAACCCGGGTAAATTTATAATAAGGACAGTCTTTTAAAAACTGTTCGCCAATGACATTCACTTTTAATTCTTTATGGACTAACGGGAAATAAGTATTGTAGAATTTATTAGCATCAAGATCAGGAAAAACTTCCTTAAAATAGCTTTCCTTAGGAGTCACGGCCATTCCGCCATTGACCAGAGAACCGCCACCAACACCTCTTCCTACCCAGATATTGATGTGCTCAAAATCCATTCGGTCCAGTGTTCCGGTAAAAGGCGTTAAAGAAAAAATATTCATAAACGGAGCAATCGTTTTCTTTTTCAGCCACGCTGCACTTTTTCCGGGTTTCAGCATATTGGAAAATGGAATTCCGGATTTTTCCCAGTTGAGCCCCATTTCCAGCATCACCACTTTTTTTCCGGCTTCACAAAGACGCAGGGCAGAAACAGCACCTCCGTATCCGCTTCCGATGATCAGGATGGGAGCATCGGTGATTTCTTTTTCCTGCAGACCGGTTTTGGGCTGCATCGCCTTAAACAAATCCGTGTTGAGGAAATAAAAACCCGCTCCAGCGAGAATGCCTGTTTTAATGAATTTCTTTCTGTCCATGTGCTCAGTGGGTCAAAAAATATGCTAAAGAATATGGACCAGGAATTATTTAAAACAGATTGTGTGTTTTTATTACAATTTTAACTTTTCATGCCATGAAAAATTCATAGTTTTACTTATAATTTGAAGCATTCATGAAAAAATACTTAATCATACTTCTGCTGTCTCCATTGTTTATGTTTGCCCAGAAAAAGGCTTCAAAAGAGATTGTGGAGATCAAGAAATTTCAGAAAGAACTCAATGCAGAATATCTTAACCCGAAGGAAACGCCTTTACGCGGAGACAATTTTACCCATTTTAAAGAACATCCCTTCTTTCCGGTTGATCTAAAATACAGAGTGACTGCTCAATTTACCAAAACAGAAAATCCGCAACCCTTTGATCTACCTACTTCTTCCGGTAAAACCAAATCTTACCGTGAATATGGAAAAGCAACATTTGAACTGGATGGAAAACCTTATACACTGACGCTTTACCAAAGTCTCGACCTGATCAAGCAGGAAAAATATAAAGACCATCTTTTTCTTCCCTTCCGTGATGCGACGAACGAAAAAGACACATACGGAGGCGGAAAATATATGGATCTGAAAATACCGAAAGGAAACACCATCGTTCTGGATTTCAACCAATCTTATCAACCCTATTGCGCCTATAACGCTTACGATTACAATTGTCCGATCGTTCCTGAAGAAAACAAACTTCCGGTAGAGATCAGAGCGGGTGTGATGTATCAGGATATTTATCATCATTAAAAAATATGGTCAGATTAGAACTTTTTAAACAGGAAGATTTCTCCGCGCTTAATTATGCCCTGGATGAAAATCAACAGCAGTATACGTCAACCGCAGAACAGGCTTTGAATAGGATCAGTGAGAGAAATGATTCCAAGGCTTTTTCCGTTACTGTTTTTGAAGATGACGAACCTGCCGGATTTTTCGTCCTTGATTTTGGAGATGATAAATTCGAACTGACGGATAATACTCAATCGGCATTGTTGAGATCCTTATCCATAAACCCAGCCTTACAGGGAAGAGGGATTGGAAAAGAAGCCATGCAGATCGTTGATGAGTTTGTGAAGAAAACCTTTCCTGACTGTGATGAAATTGTTCTTGCAGTCAATCAGAAAAATCTTTCAGCCTATCATCTTTATTTGAAAACAGGATATGCGTATGATGGTAAAAGCAGAATGGGAAGAAGCGGTCCGCAATATCTGATGTACAAAAAACTTTAAGAAAATTTTAAATTTAAAAATTCCATCCTGGTGAATTGTTTCCATAACTTTGAGTAACATCAAATAATAAAATATGGAAATATCACTTCGCAATCAGGTAGCTGTCGTTACAGGAGCATCCAGCGGAATAGGTTCAGGAATCGCAAAATCTCTGGCAGATGCCGGTGCTACGGTAATTGTCAATCATTCTTCGGAAAGATCAACCGATGAGGCGAAAGCTGTTTTAAAAGAAATTACAGATGCTGGTGGAAAAGGAATCACGTACCAATGTGATGTTTCCAAAGAAGATCAGGTGATCCAAATGTTTCAGGATACCGTTTCACAATTCGGAACCGTAGATATTTTAATCAATAATGCCGGAATTCAGAAGGACGCAAAATTTACAGAAATGACCATCGACCAATGGAATGCGGTCTTAGGCGTGAATCTTACCGGACAGTTTCTCTGCGCCCGTGAAGCCATCAAAGAGTTTCTGCGCAGAGGTATAGATCCATCCCGTTCCATTGCCTGTGGAAAAATCATCCATATCAGTTCTGTTCACGAAATCATCCCATGGGCCGGCCACGCGAATTATGCTTCCAGCAAAGGGGCTGTCAGAATGCTGATGCAGACGCTTGCACAGGAATACGGAGCCAATAAGATCCGCGTCAATTCTATTTGTCCCGGTGCTATTCAAACGCCCATCAATAAAGATGCATGGAGCACTCCGGAAGCATTGAATTCATTACTGAACCTTATCCCATACAACAGAATAGGACAGCCACAGGATATCGGAAATTTAGCCGCTTTCATCGCAAGTGACCTCGCAGACTACATCACCGGAACCAGCATTTTTGTTGATGGCGGAATGACGACTTTCGAGAGCTTTTCTACGGGAGGGTAAGCGAGTTTTGGGGTTTTAGAGTATGAGAGTTTTAGAGTTACAGGTTGCTAGTTTCTAGTTCCTAGATGATGTTCTGTTTTAATAGTCTGAAATCTGAAATCTGACATCTGATGTCTGAAATCTGATGTCATTACTCTTTTCTCTTTATTCTTGTCTCTATTCATCAATACATTTTACAAAAAAACAAACACATGTCCGAAAAACAAAGACTTTCAGATCTTGCATGGAAAAAATGGGGACCCTACGTCAGCAACCGCGAATGGGGGCTCGTCCGTGAGGATTACAGTGCCAACGGGGATGCCTGGAATTATACCAATCATGATACGGCAGAAGCCAAAACTTACCGTTGGGGTGAGGAAGGAATTTGTGGAATCTGTGATGATTTCCAGAAACTGGTCTTTTCCATAGGATTCTGGAATAAGAAAGATAAAATGGTCAAAGAACGTTTCTTTGGCCTCACCAACGGACAAGGAAATCACGGTGAAGATGTGAAGGAATATTTCTACTATCTGGATTCCACGCCTACGCATTCTTATATGAAAATGCTGTACAAATATCCACAGAATGCTTTTCCGTATGAAGATCTTTTAAAAACCAATGCAGAAAGAAGTAAGGCTGAACCTGAATATGAGTTGATCGATACCGGAATCTTCGATCAGAATGAATATTTCGATCTGTTTATAGAATATGCTAAAGTAAGCGAGCATGATATGTTGATTAAACTTACGGTCATCAATAAATCTGAAAAAGAAGCTCCGATTGTAATATTACCAACGGTTTGGTTCAGGAATACGTGGAATTGGGGATATGACGACTACAAACCGCAACTGGACAGCGAAGATGCGGAACGTATTGAGATCAGCCATAAAGATCTTACCATCAGAAATATCTATGCAAAGCAGTCTTCAAAAACATTGTTCTGTAACAACGAAACCAATATTGAAAGGCTGTATCAATCTGCAAATGAATCAAAATACTGCAAAGACGGGATCAATGATTTTGTCATTAAAGGAAATTCTCAGGCAGTTAATCCAAAAGGTACCGGAACAAAAGCTTCTTTTTTCATTGATGAACTTCTGAAAGCCGGAGAATCCAAAACTTTTGAATTCAGGATGACGGATAAAGATTTGAAGGCACCGTTTGCTGACTTTGATGAGGTTGTCGAACTGAGAAAAAAAGAAGCCGATGAGTTTTATGCTGAAATTCAGGAGGGAATAAACACGGAGGATGAAAAGCTAGTTCAGCGACAGGCTTTTGCGGGGATGCTGTGGAATAAAATGTTTTATCATTACAATGTAGAAAAATGGCTGAAAGGCGATCCTGCAGAAATGCCACCACCCAAATCAAGGGAGAAGATCAGGAATTATGAGTGGAAGCATCTGAACAATGAACATATCATTTCAATGCCCGATAAATGGGAATATCCCTGGTATGCGACATGGGATCTGGCGTTTCATACGATCAGCTTCTCATTAATCGATCCTGATTTTGCAAAACATCAGCTGAAACTTTTCCTGTTTGAATGGTATATGCATCCCAACGGTCAGCTTCCCGCCTATGAATGGAACTTTAGCGATGTGAATCCTCCGGTTCATGGCTGGGCTGTTTTCAGAGTATTTAAGATTGATGAATATATCAATGGAAAGCCTGATCTTGAATTTCTTGAAAGTGCTTTTCAAAAACTGCTCATGAATTTTACATGGTGGGTGAATAAAAAAGACAGCAACGGCAATAATATTTTTGAAGGAGGCTTTTTAGGACTCGATAATATCGGTGTTTTTGACCGAAACACCACGCTTCCGAATGGTGAGCAGCTGGAACAGTCGGACGGAACAAGCTGGATGGCCATGTTTGCCCTGAATATGATGAGAATTGCGCTTGAACTGGCTCTTTACAATAATGTGTACGAAGAAATGGCCATGAAGTTTTTTGAGCACTTCCTTTCTATTGCCAATTCACTGGATAATATGGGTGATGAGGAATTCAGTCTTTGGGACCAGGAAGATGAATTTTTCTATGATGCCATTGCTTCCAGCGACGGTGATCATATGTATTTGAGACTGCGAACCATCGTTGGACTTATTCCGATGTTTGCCGTTGAGGTCATTGATGACGAGATGATCGAGAAGCTTCCCAATTTCAAAAAAAGAATGAAATGGGTTCTTGACAATAAGCCGGAACTGGCCTCACTTGTATCGAGATGGGAGGTAAAAGGGCAGGACTCCAAGCACCTTTTGTCATTGCTTCGCGGACACAGATTAAAGAGGCTTTTGAAAAGAATGCTGAATCCTGAGGAATTCCTAAGCGATTATGGCGTTCGGGCTTTGTCCAAAGAGTATGAAAATAATCCGTACACACTAAATTTAAACGGAACGGATTACTGCGTAAAATATACGCCTGCTGAAAGTGACAGTGGTCTTTTCGGAGGAAACAGCAATTGGCGCGGGCCGATCTGGTTTCCGATTAATTTCCTGATTATTGAAAGCCTTCAGCGGTTTTTCTTCTATTACAGTCCGGATTTTATGGTGGAATATCCTACGGGAAGCGGAAATTATTCCAACCTGGATCAGATTGCAGATTCTTTAAGCAAAAGACTATCTAAGATATTTTTAAAGGATGAAAACGGAAAACGCCCGGTGAACGGCCAATACGAAAGATTTCAAACCGATCCTGATTTTAAAGACTATATTTTATTTTACGAATATTTCCATGGCGATAATGGGAGAGGAGTAGGAGCTTCCCACCAAACGGGATGGACGGGTTTGATTGCAAAAATTCTGCAGCCAAGATTCTCCAAAAAAGAAATAGCGGAGTCTGAAACGGAAATGCCGGGAGAAGTGAAGAGTGAATAGTTGGGTGATGGAAGAGGGAAGATGGGAGTTACTTTTAGGGTCTCAAACTACTCAAAGATCTGCTGAATAACTTCCAGCGATGTCGGGATTTTAAAATCTGTAATATGATACTGATAGTAAACGAGAAGGCTGTCCAGAAAATCTTTTCTTAAAGCGTTGGGAATCTTTGTCGTGTAGAGGTTGTCAGAATACAGCGCTGTCTTCCAGATGGCTGAAATTTCTTCAGTAAACAGATGATGAGTAGAAACCATAGAAAACGTTCCGGTCTCCGGATCTAAATATGGCCCGTCGGTGATCAAAGGAGCTACACCCTGAATTTTGAGTATCGTAATTAAAAAAAGAAGATGACACTGATAATTCTTACCGTTCAGCTCATCAATAAATTGATCAATACTGAAGAAGAGACCGGGATTTTTATTTTCGTGTCTTAAAACCTGATTCAGGAAATCTGAGATAAAGAATATGACGGTATTGGCTTTGATATCCATATACATATCATGGCTTTTCACCAGTTCAAATGTTGAAATGGAAGGAATTCCGTTGCCTCTCGTGGGATTAATGGTAAAGCTGAGCATGCTCAAAGGCTGAAGCAGGGCTTTCTTTCTATTTCTTTTGGAATAAATCCCCTTTACGAAATAAGTCTGAAAGCCGTCCTCCTCTGTAAAACAATGCAGAACTGCATCATTTTCGCCGTATTTTATAAAAGATAATAAAAATCCGTTTTGTGAATTCATTAATTGACCACACCTATTTTTGCGGTAGCTTTATCCGATCCGTCTTCATTAGTCATCAGTACGAAATACATACCTGAAGCTACTCTGGTTCCTTTTTGATTGGTAAGGTCCCATTCATAATAACCTCCTCTGGCTACGGCAGAGTGTATGACATTTCCTGCCGCATCAGTGATTCTGATATTTGTTTTTTCTGCAAGTCCTTTTATCGTTACTTTTCCTTTAAAGTTGGAATAGACTACAGGATTAGGATAAACCACTACATTTCCGAAATTGGAAGTTACATCTCCTACATCACCCTGATAAGCTACGATACCATTGAAGGTTGCAAAATATACCTTTCCTGTTTTCTTGTCCACCTTGATATCGGTTACAGAATTGGTAGGAAGAGGCGAGTTTTCTTTTGTAAAGTGCTTGATGGTCTGCTGACCGTCTGCCGAAAGATAATATACACCACCTCCGTCTACAGAAACCCATTTGTAATTTCCGGCATCTACTTCTACCTGAAGGATCTGACCGTCTCTGAAAAGTTCTTCTCCAAGTCCGCCCTGTTCTATAATGATAGGCTCTACTTTCGGCTCCGGAGTTTTTATTTCTGCAGCAGCATTGGGTAGTATTCTCAAACCACTGTCTGTGCCAATCCAGGCATCTCCGGATTTGTCAAATGCTACCGATAATGTTCCTTTGGAATTTCCTGCGAAACCATTCGTATCTTTTAATATATATTCGGTATCGTCAGAAAGGTTAAGTGCATTTTTATAGTCGTATACCAGGAAGTTATTGGTTCTCGGAAGAGGAATCCATAACATATTTTCATAGACTACAGGCTTTTGTATCCCGTCGCTGCTTAATACTACTTTTTTTAATAGAAAATTATCGGCTGCTTTATCATAAATCCAAATCGTTGGGTTACCACCATTGAATGCGATGGATACGAAAAGATTATTCTGGTTGTCTGATGCAAAACCTACAGGACGGAACGTTCCCGTATAATATTTCACAAATTCGAAATCTTTATTGGTTGCATTATACTTCATTCTGTAGACTCCTTCTCCTCCTGCAGTTCCTAAATAATTGGTAAAGAAAACTTCGTTGGGGTCAGTAGGGTTCACAACGGCATCCAAGACATTGAATCGAGTTGTCGTATTTCCTACAAAAAAGGAAGAATATATCCATTCTGATCCGTTAAAATAATAAAATCCGGGGTTTTTGGGATTTAATGCAACGTGATTAAATCTGTTTATTCTGGCTCCGGATGATACCAGCATCTGGTTATTATCATACAGATTGATCTTGTAGGCAGAATTTAAATAAGGACCTGAAGGTTTATAAGTTGTACTTGCTTCATCTTTTATTCCTGATAATAGAGTTCCGCCATATATTTTTCCACTGCCTGTTGTTATAGCAGTATTACATTCTTCTCCTAAACTTACTGCATTTAAAGATATTCCGTTTAAGCCAAATGTATAAATTCTGCTGTCCGTTACAACGATGTTGTTTGAGGTTAAAACAATATCCCTGATATTCCCAAAAGAAGCAGGAAGCGGGGTTCCTGTACCATTATTATAGATGAATGCAGAGGTAGCAGAAGAATAAATCATTGATGAAGCTTCGGCATCAATATGTTTAAATGATCCGGGTATTTCCGTCGTCCATGTAGAGAACACCGGAAATGTAATGTTCATTTCGTGGCTTTTCAGACCGCTATTGGTTACAGAATAGACTTTGTTTCCAAAAATTGTTGCTTCATTACTGGCTTCATAGAGGCCGCCGGTCATAAAGAAGGCAGAATCTCCGAATTCCAGTTTTTTCAGATTGAATATAGACAGGCCATATCCTACAGATACTACTGCCTGATCTCCCGTAATAGAAATATGGTTGACCTTTTTGCTCCCGTTATAACCGGTAGCAATAGGAATATCAACAACGTATTTAATCTCCTGCGGAGTAACGATGTCTAAAGAACCGTTCGCATATCCTATAACTCCTACTTTAGTCTGTGGATTATAGTCGAATGCAGTGATGCTGACATCATGGAGACCATTGGCTTTTGACAGTTTGGTCACTTCTCCGGTTGCGATGGTATAGTAGAACAGTCCGTTTTCTGTAGCTGCAATTATCTTCCCGTTGTCCTCCTTCATGGCCAGGACATTATTATAGGAAAAAAGATCCGTCCATTTTTTTGATGAAATGACCTGTGCATCTATGAATTGCAGGGATGCTAAAATACCCAGAGAGATTAAAGAGAGTTTTTTCATATTATACGGTTATACTGCTGTCTATCGCCTGGTTATTCCAGGAAATATGCTTTACGTTTTTATTGGCGTCAAAGTAAAAATCGATTCTGCCCAGAAGAAGACCGGCCCATCCTACCTGATTCACCAGAACATTTTTACCCTGTCTGTTGGTAAAAGATTGTGGTTCGGATAAGAAAGTGTGGGTATGTCCGCCTAAGATAATATCAATATTTTCTGTTTTGGCAGCCAGAACTTTGTCGCTTATTTTATTTGGTTCATCTTTATAATCATAGCCGATATGAGAAAGGCAGATCACAAGATCACATTTTTGTTCGTTTTTAAGGAAGTTGGAATAATGCTGAGCCACCTCTACAGGGTCTGAGTACACGGTTTCGCCATACTGTTTTTTGCCCACAAGGCCATCCAGCTGGATACCTACTCCGAAAATTCCTACTTTGATTCCGTTTTTATTAAAAATCTTGTAGGGTGAAGTTTTACCGTCAAGAACCGTATTCTTAAAATCGTAGTTTGAACAGATAAATGGAAACTTCGCGTTGGGAAGAACTTTTAAGAAGCCGTCCAGACTGTTGTCGAAATCATGATTTCCCATGGTGGAAGCATCATATTTCATCATAGACATCAGTTTGAATTCCAGTTCACCGCCGAAGAAATTGAAATAAGGTGTTCCCTGGAAAATATCCCCGGAATCCAGAAGAAGAACATTACTTTCCTGACTTCTGATCTGCTGGATCAGACTTGCTCTTCTCGCAAATCCTCCCTGATTGGGATTCCTTGTATAGCTGGCGTCAAAAGGCTCTATTCTGCTATGTTGATCGTTGGTATGAAGAATGGTGAGTTTATTTGCAGAAGTGAAAGGATTGAGTTTCAATTCTTCTGCCATCATCATATTGGGAACTAAAGCTGCTGCTAAAGATCCACCGCCTATTACTTTTAAAAAACTTTTTCTATCCATTATTTCTTACCTGTAAAATTTAAACGAACATCTGTATTCGGAACCACCTCAGAGTTTTTCCTGAAATACTCAATGAAAAGATCTCTCAGTCTGATTCCTGTAGAAATAGATTCTCCTTTGGAAAAGAATTTCATATTGTCACCGCCCAGCGCCAGATAATCTGAAGTCGCAATGTAATAATCCCTGGAAGGATCTACAGGCTTTCCATTGATCAGAGATTTGGTAAGCTGTCCGTTATTGGTTTCAATGTATAAATGGGAAACAGGATTGTTCACCTGAGTTTTTGCATAATAGTCAAAAAGCCCCTGAAGGTCTGATCCTTTCATTTTTACAATGATCACTTCATTTTCAAAAGGCATTACTTCAAAAATGTTTTTCAGGAAAATATCTCCTTTCCCGATGGTAGTACGGATTCCTCCGATGTTGATCAGGGCTGCATCTACATTTTTCTGAAGATTTTTTTTGGTCCAGGCATCTGCACCTTCGAAGGTATAGTCGGCCAAAAGACTGCCCAGATTGCTGTTATCGCCCTGCTTGGTAAGATCTATGCTGGTGTGGGAGATCTTCTGATTCATCTCCTTATCCAGTTTCTGCTTATAAGGTTCGATAATTTTTACAAACTCCTCATCATTTTTCAGCTCATTATTAATAGAAATATTCTTCTGGGTCTTTACTTCCGCCAGCTGCAGCGTAGAAGCTGTCTTGCAGGCAGTAAGGGAAGCCAGAGCAATTCCTAGTAACAAGAATTTATTTTTCATATGTTGCAAATTTATTTTTAAAGGTCATATGTAATCGCCGGTACCATAGTGCTTTGCTCAGCAACTTAGGTCATCGCGATGCCATAATATCTTTTAGTATATGCAAATATAATTATATGTAGAATAAAACATTATTATTTATTATAAATTCTTATCGTAAATTATTAAATTTGGCAAAAATAATTCTAACAGATGAGCATTTTAAAAGGAGTAGGTGTTGCGTTGGTAACGCCCTTTAATGAAGATTTATCCGTTGATTTCGACAGTTTAACAAAACTTGTTGAGTATAATATCGAAAACGGAACCAATTATTTAGTTGTTTTAGGAACTACAGCGGAAGCAGCAACGCTTTCTGAAGAGGAGAAGAAACAGGTGATTGAGCATATCATTAAGGTTAATAATAAACGTCTTCCTTTGGTTTTAGGAATTGGCGGGAATAATACTCTTGAAGTAAAGAAACAGATAGAAGATGCAGATCTTTCTGCATTTGATGCAGTACTTTCCGTGTCTCCATATTACAACAAACCTAACCAGGAAGGACTTTATCAGCATTATAAAGCGCTTGCTGCTACGGGTAAAAATATTATTATCTACAACGTTCCATCCAGGACAGGTCAGAATGTTGAAGCAGATACTACCATCCGTCTTGCCAATGAATTTCCGAATTTATTCATGATCAAAGAAGCAGCACCGAGCATTCTTCAGTATTTCGATATTTTAAGAAAGAAGCCTGAAGGATTTTCACTGGTTTCCGGTGATGATGAATACACACTTCCTGTCACTTTAGCGGGTGGAAACGGGGTAATTTCCGTAATCGGGCAAGGATATCCAAAAGAATTTTCTACCATGGTTCAGTTAGCTTTTGAAGGAAAAGTGAAAGAAGCTTATGAAATTCACAACAAACTGGTAGACATCACAAGATTGATTTTCGCAGAAGGAAACCCTTGCGGAATTAAAGTGATTCTTACAGAAAAAGGAATCATCAAAAACTATCTGAGACTTCCATTAGTTCCTGCTTCAGAAGGATTGTATGCGAAGATCAAAGCGGAGATGGAGAAGATTTAAAAAATGTGAATGGAGAAAATGTGAATTGTCAATTGTCAATCGTGAATTTTTAAATGACGGTTAAAAAATTGAGCATTTACTTGCGAAGCAAAATTGACCATTAACGTAAATAGTGAAATGTCAATTGTCAATCGTGAATTTTTAAATGACGGTGAGAAATTGACTATTCACTTGCGAAGCAAAATTGACTATTGCCGTAAATAGTGAAATGTCAATTGTCAATCGTGAATTTTTAAATGACGGTTAAAAAATTAAGCATTCACTTGCGAAGCAAAATTGACTATTGCCGTAAATAGTGAAATGTCAATTGTCAATTGTGAATTTTTAAATGACGGTGAGAAATTGACTATTCACTTGCGAAGCAAAATTGACCATTAACGTAAAATAACAGGTGAAAAGTTTCGGCTTTTCACTTTTTTTAATCATAAAAACTATGAAATTACTCAAAGCAACAGAAAAAGACATTCCCCTTATTCAGGATCTGGCGAGAAGGTCCTGGGAAAATGCTTATGCAGACATTCTTTCCGACGAACAGATGGAATATATGCTTTCAGAGATGTATTCCGAAGCTGAAATCGGGAGCCATCTCCGGAATCCGGATTATCATTATTATATGATTCAGGATGAAAGTACCGGTTCTTATGAAGGCTTTATCGGGTATCAGCACCATTATGAAGAAGAAACTACAAAACTTCACAGGATTTATCTGGTTCCGGAAAGTAAAGGAAAAGGTTTCGGAAAAGGCGCATTACAGTTTTTGAACGGTAAAGTGTCTGAAAACGGAGACAAAAGAATTATCCTGAATGTGAATAAAAATAACGCAGCCCGAAACTTCTATGAGTCACAGGGATACAGAGTTTACGATGAAGGAATCTTTGATATAGGGCGTGGATATGTGATGGACGACTATCTTATGGAGATCTTAATTCACGATTGATTGACTTAAAATTGTGTAACATTTAATTTTAATTCTATAACATGTGATGTTTCTTTTTGGTCCATCTTTGTATCAGAACCAAATCACTTTCAATAATACATTCATATGCTTGGTTTTGAGCTACAGTAGCTTTTTATCAGTATATTTTTTTCATCCTTAGTGTTTAAATTCCTGTATTCATAATGCAGGAGTTTTTTGTTTTTATACATTATGTTAAAAATATTCATACCTATTTCACTTTTAAATGAAATAAATTATTATATTTACTTCGAAATTTGACACACTTATACCAGGATGAAAATGTATGTAAAATTTGATTTCAACGCGCTCTGTAAGAAAGTGTTGGATGAGAAGCTAAAAGAGCACGGGCTGAAATACCGCCTGCTGAACTTTGGGGAAGTGGAGTTCTATGAACCCATTACTCAGGAGCAGCATAATCTTTTTAAGAAGAACCTTAAAGATTACGGCATAGAGATTATTGAAAGCCAAAAGACGGCTTTAGTACAGAAAATAAAAGATGCTATCGTAGAGCTTGTTTTTTCTGAAAACGCAGTTCCCGTGAAGGCCTCTATTTATATTGCTGAGAAAGTGAACCACAGTTACGGATATCTTTCCAATCTTTTTTCAGAGGTTGCTTTTACCTCTATAGAAAATTTTATTATCCTGCAGAAAATTGAGTATGCCAAGGAACTGATCTTAAATAACAAACAAAGCCTTACCGAAATTGCCCATAGGCTGAATTACTCCAGTGTAGCGCATTTGAGTACCCAGTTCAAAAATACAACCGGCATTACGCCTTCCCAGTTTCAGAAAATTATTACCAAAAGACGAAAGATTCAAAGCATGGCTATAAATTCTACAATGCTGTATGAATAAAGAATATTTAAATATACTGGCAGCAGATGATGACGAGGGTAATATAATATTCTTTAAAAATATTTTCAAAGGTTTAAAGATAGGCGTAAAGTCCCAGTGTTTCTCAAACGGTGAGGATCTTATGAAATATCTGAACAGCTGCGGGGCCATTGTTCCGGAAATAGTTTTCATTAAATATGATATTCCGGGGAAAAATTTTCAGGAATGTCTGGAAGAAATCAAAGAAGATCCCAAATTCAGCAATATAACTGTTGCGGTTTATGCAGATCAAATTTCGGAAGCTGAAATAGAAGAGATCTTTGTGAACGGAGCAAATATTTTTATGAAGAAACCTGAAACTTACGAAGGCCTTAAAAAATCACTTACAGAAATTATTACCATTAACTGGCAGTATCATACATCAGGACTCAATAAAGATAATTTCATTATGAAAGTATGATGAATAAAGGATTTAAAGTTTTTTAATTATGAATGAAGACTTTGTATTTAAAGCATACTATTCACAGAAAGGTGAAAATTGTATAACTAATAATTAAAATCATATAAGGAGAAATCCACGCAATATCAGCAATTTTGTAAATGTAAACATTGCAACACAAATTAGCTATATAAAAAAGCAGTGGATGGTAGAGAATAGATTATTTCATTAGAAATAAAAATATAAATCACAATGTTAGTTTTAACAAAATGAATTATGTTCATTTCCAACTATAAAGCATAGAAGATCTTTAAACAAAACGGTACAATCATGAAAACTTAAGAAAGTTGAAGGGTATTTATTCGTTTCATTCCCACTTCCTTCAACCTGAACAGTTAGTTTTTATAATAAGCAAGTTGGAAAAATAATTCATTTTGTTTTTTTAATTTATTTTAATAGTGTGAGCTGAAAAAATTCAAGTAGTATATAAATATTTTCACACCAAATCACAAGATATTAGTTCTGCTATTAAAATAAATTTTTTAAACAGACCAAAAGTAATTTCTTCTAAATAACAGTTTTATAAGGGGGCCGCGGAAAGATTTCTTTTCGCGGTTTTTTTATGAAATTTTACTCCACTTATTTTTTCCTTTGTAGTACCTCAGGTAGTAGTTTTTGATGATCAGGTTGTCCGGATTGGCCAGATGCGGATCAGCTTCCAGTATTTTGTCAACCGTGTTTTTCGTTGTTTTGATAATAGCGGAATCATTCACCAGATCCAGTCTTTTGAAATCTACAACACCGCTCTGCTGGGTTCCCAGAATATCTCCGGGACCTCTGAGCTGCATATCCACCTCTGAAATTTTGAATCCATCGTT
This sequence comes from Chryseobacterium sp. OV279, assembly GCF_900128945.1. Taxonomy (GTDB): domain Bacteria; phylum Bacteroidota; class Bacteroidia; order Flavobacteriales; family Weeksellaceae; genus Chryseobacterium. The sequence continues at coordinate 200,929 of NZ_FQUD01000005.1, forward strand.
GGTTTCCGTCATCGTTTTGATACGGGTTCTGCTCTCCTTAGACAATTTATCAGAAGTCATTAGGATACAGTAGCTCTGTTCTGCACCTCTTCCCACACGGCCCCGCAACTGGTGAAGCTGGGAAAGCCCGAATCTTTCTGAACTTTCAATCACCATCACCGAAGCATTCGGAACATTCACACCGACTTCAATGACGGTCGTTGCCACCATAATTTCCGATTTTCCGGATGCGAAATAGTTCATCGCCGCATCTTTTTCAGCCGGTTTCATTTTGCCGTGGAGCATCGTGGTATTATAGTCGGAGAATGCAGTCATGACATGATCGAGACCTTCCATCAGATTTTTGTAATCCAAAGTTTCAGATTCTTCGATCAATGGATACACGAAATAGACCTGTCTTCCTTTTTTAATCTCATCCCTGCAGAAATTATAGACATAATCTCTGTCTTTTTCACGCCTGTGAGCTGTGATAATAGGCTTTCTTCCTACCGGCATTTCGTCGATCACAGAGACATCCAAATCAGAATAAAAACTCATAGCCAATGTCCTGGGAATAGGAGTTGCCGTCATCACGAGAATGTGTGGAGGGATCTTATTTTTAGCCCATAATTTCGCTCTTTGTGCCACACCAAATCTGTGCTGCTCATCAATAATGGCCAGTCCAAGATTTTTGAATTTCACTTTATCTTCCAAAACAGCATGCGTTCCCACCAATATAGAAAGAGTACCATTTTCAAGTTCTTCGTGAATGATCTTTCTTTCCGAAGTTTTGGTGGAACCCGTCAGAAGGCGGACGTTGATATCCGTTGCTTCTAAAAGATCTTTGATGCCGTTATAATGCTGCTGGGCTAGAATTTCGGTCGGAGCCATCATACAGCTCTGAAAACCGTTGTCCATCGCAATGAGCATGGTAAGCAAGGCAACCATTGTTTTGCCGGATCCAACATCACCCTGCAGAAGCCTGTTCATCTGAATCGGCCTTTTCATATCCAGACGGATTTCCTTTAAAACCCTTTTTTGTGCATTGGTAAGATCAAAAGGAATATGATGATTGTAAAAATTATTAAAGTGATCACCTATAATTGGAAACGGATTTCCGGGTGAATGGCTTTTGTGATGTAACTTTTTTAGGGCAAATCCTAACTGAAAAAAGAAGGATTCCTCAAATTTCAGCCTGTTGTCAGCTTTTTCGTAGTGTTCCATATCCTTTGGGAAATGGATATTTAAATAAGTATGCTGTCTTGATAAAAATTTAAATGCTTTCGTCAGATAATCCGGGAAGTTTTCTTCAACCAGATTGGGGATCTCTTTGCAGATATTCCTTAAAACTACTTGGAAGAATCTTTGGTTCAGGCCTCTTTTGGTCAGCTTTTCTGAACTTGGATAAATGGGTTTGAGACGATTGTCGCCCTCTTTTTTTTCCTCCACTTCTATTTCAGGATGCGGCATGGAAAACTGACGGTTGAACACATTGATTTTTCCGAAAATATAAACCTCACGGTTGATCGGAAGCTGCTCTTTCAGCCACTTTGAATACTGGAACCAAACCAAATCCATTGTTCCGGTATCATCATTAAATTTCGCCGAAAGTCTTTTCGTTTTTCCGGTCTGAACTTCCTGTACCTGCGTGATTCTTCCTTTCAGCTGTATTTCAATGCTGCTTTCCTCGAGCTGGGAAATTTTAAATACCTTACTCTTATCCAGATAGCGGATAGGGTAGAAGTTCAGAAGGTCATCTACGGTGGAGAGTCCCAACACACTTTTGATGAGTTTGGCTCTGTCAGGACCAATTCCTTTGACGAATTCTATGGATGTTTCTAAGGTCATTTTAAAAATGAGGCCTAATTTCGGAAAAATAGATTTAAGATTAAAATTTTTTGTTGAAAATATGGGCCGTTACAATCAAAAAAAGCGGCTTCCAATTGTTGAAAGCCGCTGTATGATCTTAATCTTTGATTTTAGATTTGAATTTTTTCTGATAATCTTCCCACTGTTCTCTGGAGCGGATCTTTTTGAAGAGATCTTTAGAGATAAATTCCAGATAAGGTTCAAGTTCTTTAGCAGATAATTCTCCCTGTAGAATGGTTATTGGTCCGCCTTTTTCATCCAGAAACACGGTACTTGGAACGGCACCTACATTCATATATTGGGTAAATTCATGAAGAGAATTTTTTCCTTTTTTATGTTCTGTATTATCATTGGAAAATGTTCTTCCGAAAACATCAATAGATTGTTTTTCTTCAGCATTAAACTTAACAGGATAGTAATTTTCATTTAAAAACTGAGCAATGATAGCATGACCGTATGTTTTTTTATCCATAATCTTGCACGGGCCACACCAGTCTGCATAAAAATCAATCAGGATTTTTTTTGGATTTTCTTTCTGAGCTTTTAAAGCTTCTTCAATAGTCATCCATTTTACCTGAGCAAAACTGAAACTTACTATAAAAAGAAGAAATATGCTTATAATTTTTTTCATAATTTGATATTTACGTAAAAATAAGCATAATCTTGCTTATTCTATTTTACATCCTGCATTAATTTTCTTACGAACGAGGATAGCAAAATTAGTACCACACCGGCAATTAAGGCATAGATTCCCAGAGTTTTGTATCCATCGGTATACGCGATAAGTTTACTCATGTTGGTATTTCCTGTATTGGCTTCAGATAAACTTGCTCCGATTTTTCCCGCAGCAAACTGCCCGAAAGCACTGGCCAGAAACCATAATCCCATCATCATCCCGAACATTTTCTTTGGAGATAATTTCGTAATAATAGACATTCCGATAGGTCCCAGACACAATTCACCGAATGTGATCACCAACCACGTGAACGTAAATAAATTAAGAGAAGACTTCCCGTCTGCACCTGCGAAATATCTTAAACTGTAAAACAAAAAGAAACCTCCGGCAAGGAATAAAAATCCAATTCCAAACTTATTAATCGTATTAGGTTCCAGCTTCTTTTTATTTAAAGCAACCCATGCCAGACCAATAAGCGGACTGAAAAGGATGATGAAAAAAGAATTGGCACTGTTATTAATGATATTTGGGTCCATCCCAAAGCCTAACAGATTGTGAACCAGGTTGTCTTTTGCAAATAAAGACAGAGATCCTCCACTTTGTTCATAGATTGAATTGAACAGGAAGTACATGAAGATAAAGATGAAAGCAGCAACAAGCTTCTTTTGATAAGGCGTTGTCTGTTTCAATGTTTCAATAATAAAATAACCTACAGCTGCAATACCGATTAAATACATGAAATAATCTGTATAATCAGTATTTTTAACCATAATAAAAATAAGAGGCATACTTAGCAATGCACCAATATATACCAGGACTTCACGTAAAGTTCTTTTAGACTGTGGAAGTACCTGTAATGGTGAGTCACCAATTGGTCCCAATGATTTTTTTGTAGCAAAAAAAGTGATTAAACCCAGAAGCATGACAATAGCTGCTGCCAGGAAACACCATGACCACGAATGATACTTTCCGAGATAAACACAAAGTGCTCCTCCTAAAAGTCCGCCAATATTGATCCCTGCATAGAAAAGTCCGTATCCGGCATCTCTTCTCGGATCATCTTCCTTGTAAAGTTCTCCTACCATGGAAGAAATATTGGGCTTGAAAAATCCTGTTCCGATAATTGAACAGGTAATCCCGAAATAGAAGAAGTCATGTGGAGAAAAAGCAATGATAAGGTTTCCGACAGTCATAATAAGTCCCCCGAACACCAGAGACTTTTTGAATCCAAGAATTTTATCGGCAAAAATTCCACCTATGAATGTGAAGGCATAGATAAATGCCTGTATAGCTCCATATTGTAAATTGGCTTTGTCTTCCAACAAACCGAGCTGATCTACCATAAAGATGGTAAGGACCCCCCGCATTCCGTAAAAACAAAAACGCTCCCACATTTCTACCGTGAACAGCGTCCAAAGCTGTTTAGGGTATTTCCCTTTAAAATTTTGTATTTCTTCTAGAGTTAAGCTCATAATCGTATATGATTGATTTTAATTAAGGTTGTTTATTATTGTTTTGATCCAGCTCGAAACGGATTCTGTCCTGGTCTATGATTTCTTTTAATTCTTCTTCTTTTGGAAGGTAGAGGAGGTATTTGCTGGCAAAGAGATTGTTTTTGTCGTTCAGAACGGAATATTTTACAATGGTTTCGTCTTTTTCTGAACACAGTAAAATTCCGATCGTTGGATTGTCACCTTCTCCGCGTTTCAGATCATCATACATTCGTACGTACATATCGATCTGCCCGATGTCCTGATGGGAGAGTTCTCCTGTTTTAAGGTCGATAATGACAAAGCATTTCAGAATATAATTGTAAAAAACAAGGTCGATATAAAAATCTGAAGTATCGGTAGAAATATGCTGCTGCCTGGCCACAAAAGCAAATCCTTTTCCGAATTCCAGAAGAAATTTCTGAATATGATCAATGATGGCGGTTTCAATTTCTTTTTCAGAAAATTTTTGATCCGGTGTTAATCCTAAGAATTCAAAAATATAAGGGTCTTTTAAAACACTATGAATATTTTCTGCCGGGGATTTTTTATGTTCCAAAACTCTTTCGTAGGCAAGTGAATTGATCTGTCTTTTCAAATCCCGGTAATTCCAGTTATTCTGAATGGCCTCATTGATGTAATAATTCATTTTATCAGTGTGGTCAAGCCTTATCACCAATCTGTAATGGGTCCAGCTCAATTCGTGACGCAATGCGTCACAATTTGGGAATGCCTGATAAAAAGACCGCATATTTCTTAAATTACTCTCATCAAAGCCTTTTCCAAACTCCAGAGAAAGTCTTTTGGAAAGATTTTTTAACGTTTGCTTTCCGTATTCAGCACGTTCCTTTCCCTGCTGTTCATCTTCTACGATCAGTTTTCCGATCTGCCAGTACGTAAGCAGTAAAGTAGAATTCGCTATCCGAAACACTTTTTCGCGCGACTGCCTAATAATTTCCTTTACGGATTGAAATAAAGAATCTTCGGAAATTTCCATCATACGAAAATAAAAAAAACCTCTGACTTAGCAGAGGTTTTGTTGTATTTTATTGATGCGGTTATTTTACACCGTGCATCATTTTCTTTAAGATTGGAGAGATCAGACCCAAAATCACAGCTGCAATACCACAAAGTACTACGAATACCATAAAGAATTCGAACAGGTTGTGGATCTCAAATCCTGCAAATGTAGGATTGTGTAATGGTAACTGAGCTTTGTCAAATGCTGCTGTCTGTTCAGCAGTCAGGGTTACTTTTTTGTCTAAAACGTCCTGAAGGTTTACGCCTATTTCCTGTGCTTTTGTAAATTTATCACCTGTAGCCGGGATAAGAGCTCCTAATGAGCCTGCCAAAGCATAACCTGCAGCATTGGAAATGAAGAATACTCCGTATAATAATGAAGCAAATCTTTTTGGAGCAAGCTTTCCTACCAATGAAAGACCGATTGGAGATAAACAAAGCTCACCACAAGTCTGGATGAAATAAAGAAGCATTAACCATTTGATAGCTAATAATCCTGAATTTCCAAGATCTTTTACGTTGTGTGCAATGATGAAGTAAGAAAGAGCGATCAATGCAAGTCCCATTGCCTGCTTGAAAGGAGAAACTGGCTCTCTTCCTTTTGTTCTTAATTTATCCCATGTCAAACTGAATGGAACAGCTAACAGAACTACGAAGATACCGTTGAAAATCTGAACCATTGAAGGAGGCATATTCCATCCGAAAATGTTTCTGTCTGTCTGGTTATCTGCGATAAACGTTAGTGAAGATCCTGCCTGCTCGAAAGCTGCCCAGAAGAAAATGATAAAGAAGGATACAATATAAATTACCCAGATTCTTTGTCTTTCAATCTTGTTTTCTGCAGAACTCATGATCAGGAAAGCAAGCGAAATACCGGCTGCATAGATGAAAGGATAAATAACTCCTTTGATCAACTGACCCATTTCTACAGCTTTAAATCCGAATTCTCCGACCAATAAATATCGGAAAGCGAAGAATAAAACAACAAATATAATTCCGGTAATCCCTAAAGATAAACCTGAGAATTTAGCGGTCTGAGTTTCCCCTTCTTCAAAGTCTGCACTTGTATTGTTCTTGGGTAAACCACCGATAGGTCTTCCTTCCGGATTTACCACATATTTATTTTTAAGGATAAAGAATGTTACGGTTCCAATCACCATCGCAATTGAAGCGGCTAAGAATCCCCATTTAAAAGCAAAAATATCTCTTACTCCTGTTGTTGCATCTTTCACATCTCCTACGTATGGGCAGATAAACTGTCCAAGGAATGCTCCGATGTTGATCCCCATATAGAAAATGGTAAAAGCAGAATCCAATTTGGATTTTTCCTGCTTAGGATAAAGACTTCCTACCATTGAGGAAATATTCGGCTTGAAGAATCCATTACCGAAAATGATAACGAACAACGCCAGCCACATGATCATTTTGGAACTGCCCAGATCGGCAGAAAAAGTAGAGGCACTGATAAATAATAGAAACTGACCGATAGCCATTAGAGATCCACCGATTAAGATGGCATTTCTATTTCCGATATATTTATCTGCAATAAATCCTCCCAAAAGAGGTGTTAAATAACATAAAGCTAAAAATCCACCGTAAATGATTGCCGCATCAGCCTCTTTTATTAATAAGGAATTTACCATAAAGAGCGTCAAAAGTGCTCTCATCCCATAAAAGTTGAAACGCTCCCACATTTCTGTTCCGAAAAGAACCCACAACCCTTTTGGATGCCTTGAATTCTTATTCTCTACAAATTCATCCGGTTTCGGACTTAATGCTTCAATATTATCCATTCTATTGTTAATTTTTGTTAAGACTGACAAATATAGTTTTTTTTGAGTTTTTGGCAAGGTTTTAATTTTATATTTAAATAAAAAAGCTGCAGAGTGATTCTGCAGCTTGATATTCTTTATGATAAACAGGGATTAGTGCCCTTTTTCCTTCATGATCTTGTTTAATCTTTTTAACATAGACAGTCCTAAAAGTGTCGCAAATATTAACAAAGCAAAGTTCACCAGGAAGTAATTCATTTTGTTGTCGTAGTTGTACCATGTACTCGCCAGAATTCCTGAAAGTTTGTTTCCGACAGAGTTGGCTAGGAAGAAACCTCCCATCATCAATGCGGTAATTCTTGCAGGTGAAAGTTTGGATACAAAAGAAAGTCCCATTGGAGAAAGGCATAATTCACCGATGGTAATGACTCCATATCCGGCAACGAGCCACAGCGGAGAAACTTTTACAGCGCCATTATCCCCGGCCATAACGGCAAGAACCATCACTAAACATGACAATCCGGAGATGAATAGTCCCAGTACAATTTTTGTAGGGGTCAGCGGTTCTTTTCCTTTTCGTCTCAGCAAAGCCCAGAATCCTACTACCAAAGGAGTCAACGCAATTACCCAGAATGGATTGATAGACTGGAATAATTCCGTGTTGTATAAATAGACCTTAGATTCCGGATTTCTTTCCAGAGCTGCACGCTGCTCAGGAGAAATGTTTTTGAAATAGATATCTTTTCCGGTTTCTTTGATGCTTTTTCCGTCTTTATCTTTTTGAGACTGGAACTGGTTGTCGTATACAGGAACTTCTTTGTCTTCATAGCTCTTTCCTTCCACCATATAGATGTCCTCAAGAGGTTTTTCCAGAGAAGCAGGAACACTTCTGTCCGTATAATAATTGGCCCATCTTGTAAGAGCCGTACCATTCTGTTTGAAAACCGCCCAGAAGAACATACTGATCAGGAATACGGAAAGCAGAGCCCCGATCGAAGGTTTTTCTTCCGGTTTAGCTTTAAAGTATAGCGAAGCATAAAAGTAGATTACAGGAGCACACGCGAAAATAAAGGCATCTGTACTGTCGCTTCCGAAAATATTTCCCGGAATAAACCAGCCAATAGCCCCAATGGCAATCGCAGGAACGAAAACCTTGATTAAAATTTCAGAAAGCTTGGTGTCTCCTTCTTCTACAGGTTTCATCTGTGCTGCATGGATGTAATGTTTTCTTCCGATCGTAAAGATCACAAGACCTACCAGCATTCCTACACCGGCAGTGATGAAGGCTTCACCCCATCCGAATTTATTTCGCATGAAAGCCGCAATAATATTACAGATAAACGCTCCGATATTGATTCCCATATAGAAAATATTATATCCGGAGTCTTTATTGGCTTTATAAGGTTCTTCAGAATAAAGGTTTCCTAATAACGTAGAAATGGTAGGTTTAAAGAAACCATTTCCAATGATGATCAGTGCTAATGAACCATAGAAAAGAGGAAGTTCTTTGAATACTCCCATTCCGATATATCCGGCAGCCATTAGAATTCCGCCCAGATAAATAGATTTTATATATCCTAAAACTCTGTCCGCCAGAAATCCTCCAAGGAATGGCGTTAAATAGGTCAAAGCGATGTAGGTTCCGAAAATATCATCAGCTGTTTTATCCGGAAGTCCAAGTCCGCCTTTCATTCCGGTAGGTTCAATAACATACAGGACAAAGATTCCAAGAATCAGGTAGTACCCGAAACGCTCCCACATTTCTGTGAAAAAGAGGAAGGGTAGGCCTTTAGGATGTTTAGTCTTCATATAATCAAATTTCAAATTTCCCAAAAATAAGTTTTTAATTTCAATTGATAAAATAAATAATACGGTGGGAAATGATTAATGAAATAAATAAGAATCCCTTTCAGTTACTGAAAGGGATATATATTCACTTATTTATAAACTTGAGGAGGCGGCACCGGAGCCTGTTGATTTTTGTTCACTTGCTCTGCTTTTGAAAGTCCGTTGATCAGCTTTTCAATTTCTTGTTTATTTTTTGCCACCAGATTACTGTATGTATATCCGGAAATGTGGCAATATCCATAAGCTGTTTGAAAATAGTTGTCCAGAAAATCAAAACGGTCACCGTCTATTTTTTTGGAATAGTATATATGAAACATAGGCAATCCATTCACTGTCCTGTATTCTGTTTTTTTCAGGGTAGAATTATTGGGAGAACTCAAAATAGAGCCAATAGCTTCATTTTTAATTGCTTCAATATTCTCTTTTTTGGAATTGATACAATAAAAATAACCGTATAATTCTGACGCATCAGGTCCTGTAAATTGATATTCAGAAAAGCGAATATCATCACTTTGGTGAGCCTTCCATTTTTTCGTGTCAAGATAAACGCCTCCGTCTGCACGTTCACTGCTCACCAGGGAATCGGCAGATGTTGGTTTGGTAAAGAGCTGCTTATTAACAGGAATATTTTCAAAAGCTTCCCGATCTTTAAGGTTAGCATACTTCCACGTCTTATCTTTATAAAGAATAAGTTGTGCACCATTTTCGGTCACTGCTGTTGTCTGAGGCAGATTAAATTCATCAGAAATTTTTCTGATTTCCCAATTTCCTTCCGCAAAAACGGCAACTTCCATTTTTTCATTTGTCATTGCCAATGCCTGCGATTTTGCAAAAGAAGAATACACGAGCATTGACAAAACAAATAGATGCTTCATATTATAGGTTTTCTACAATAAAATCCGTCATTTTCTGATACAGCTGCGGTCTTGTCTGTCCGCCATAGATGCCGTGGTTTTTATCCGGATAAGCCATGAAATCAAACTGTTTTTTATTCTGAATTAATGCTTCAGAGAATTCCATAGAATTCTGGAAATGTACGTTATCATCAGCTGTTCCGTGGATGAGAAGGAATTTACCTTTCAACAGTTTAGCGTATTCTGTAGGTGAGTTTTTGTCATATCCGTCCGGATTTTCCTGAGGCGTTCTCATGAATCGTTCCGTGTATACAGAATCATAATATCTCCAGTTGGTTACCGGAGCTACAGCGATTCCTGCTTTGAAAACATCTGCCCCTTTGGTCATCGCTAAACTGGTCATATATCCACCAAAGCTCCATCCGAACATTCCGATTCTCGTTTTGTCAATATAAGACTGGTTACCGAACCATTTTGCAGCCGTAATCTGATCTTCAATCTCGTATTTTCCTAAATTCATGTAGGTTACTTTCTTGAACTTAGTTCCTTTGTACCCTGTTCCACGACCGTCTACACAGGCAACGATATATCCTTTCTGTACCAAATGATTAAACCATAAAGTATTTCCTGTATCCCATGAATTGGCCACCTGCTGTGATCCCGGCCCGGAATATTGGAACATAAACAGAGGATATTTTTTATTTGGATCAAAGTTCTTAGGCTTGATGATCCAGGCATTCATCTGATCTCCTGCATCATTTGGAATGGTGATGAATTCTTTTTCTGAAAAGTTATCAGCCTTTAATTTCTGAAGCTGATCATTATTATTCTGAAGTTCTTTTACCGTCTTTCCGTTCCCGTCTTTTAAAACAAAAGTATAAGGTTTTGAAGCCGTAGAAGATGTTTCTATGAAATAGCTGTAGTTTTTGCTGAAGTTGGCAGAATTATTTCCTTCTGCATTCGAGATCAGCTGGGATTTTCCGTTTTCAATATTTACTTTGGAAACGACTTTGTTGATGCTTCCTTTTTCAGTGGTCTGAACGTAAATTTCTTTAGATTTTGGATTGAATCCGTAATAGTCGGTCACTTCCCAGTTTCCTTTGGTAATCTGCTTTTTAAGTTTTCCGTCTTTGTCATACCAGTAAAGGTGACGGTTTCCGTCTCTTTCAGAAGCCCAAAGGAAAGAATCATCCTCAAGGAATTCAAGAGTCGGGCTGTCCGTATCGATCCATTTATCATCCGTTTCAGTAAATAATTTCTGGATCGCTCCCGTTTTGGTATTGACCTTTAAAATATCCGAAGCATTCTGAATTCTTTCAGAGGTTACAAGAACGATTTCGTCAGATTTTGCGGTCTGAATAACGTTCGGGATATAATAGTTTTTGAAAGAACTTAAATTCAACGGCATCGTTTTTCCTGTATCAAGACGATACAGCTGTGCAGAAACGACAGAATTTTTTTCTCCCGCTTTAGGATATTTGTAGCGCATTTCAGCTGGATACAATTTTTTTCCATAGATCGGAATATAGATTTCCGGAACCTGGCTTTCATCAGATTTTACAAACACGACTGCATCAGAATTCTTGGTCCACTCATATTGTCTTGCGTGCCCGAATTCTTCCTCGTATACCCAGTCTGCAAGACCGTTGATGATAGAATTTTTCTTACCATCATTGGTGATTTGGGTGATTTTTCCTGAACTCAGATCCTGATAGAATAAATTATTTTCTGCAATAAATGCTACTTTGGTGGCATCAGGGGAGAATCTTGGTTCCTGCACTGTTTTGCCTTCATTTAAGCTGATCGTTTTTCCGGATTTCAGATCTTTTACATCAAATTTTCCAAGGAAAGAATGTCTGTAAATAGGCTGGCTCTCCGTTAAAAGAAGAATTTTTGATTCATCATCAGAGAATTCATAGCTCTCAAATTTACCGTCAACAATATTGCCTTCTTTTTGTGAAGTTTTGTACGAATACTTGGCAATCCCCGTCGGTTCAATGACCAGATAGTTCTCGCCGTTTTTCATGGATGCAATACCTGCAATGCCTTTACCACGGTAATATCCTGAATATATTTTATCTAAAGTGATTTCCTGTGCCGATACATTATGGAATGCCACAGCCACAGTAAGAGTTAAGAGTAATTTTTTCATTTCTAATTTTAATGATTCCAAATTTAATAATTCTTAGTCATATAACCACATAAAAGAAAAACAGAACCCTAAGATCCTGTTTTTGTTATTGTTTTTATAAATTATTCTTACCGGAAATCTGAAAAGCAAAGAGATAAATTCTGCAAGTTGTCAAATTTTCCTGAGTGAAAAATAATTTATTCAGATAGCCAATAAATCTAAAATTTTAGTTTCTGATTCTTTTAATTATGGGAGAGTAGGTTCGTCAATTGGAGGTTCAAATCCATCAGGTGCACAAATAGGGTAAGCAGAACCACATTGGCTATTTTCTCCTCCAAGCCAAGAAACTCTGAGCTCACATGTTACAGAATCCAGACATTTTTTCATTCCCGGACGAATTCCTCCCTGTACTTGTTTTAATTGTTCTCTTGCGATCTTTTTAAGATTTTTCATGATAAAATATTAGTTTTTCGGATTTGAAGTTCTAAAGTAATAAAAAAAATCATACACCAGTGAATTTTTTAAAATTAACAATTTGGCAAAAAAATTGAATGTATTATATTACAATCAAATTAAATAATAATTATGGAAACGAATGCATACAACCAAAAACTGAATCGCTATGTTTTGGCCGATCAGATTGTTTATACCGGATTTTCAAGTTTTAAGGATGCGGAAGAATGTGCTAATAAAAAAGGAGGAACTTTGGTGGAAGTGAGTTTTAAAGGCGGGAATGATAATCCACAGATCAGTAATGAAGCCGGATTGATCGAAAAAAAACTTCATTATTATGTATATGCAGGTGATGAATATAAATTTATCCATTCGTCTGATCCGGGGTTTAGAAAATATGCCGATGAACTGCAGAAAATAAAGGCCAGTAAAGATAAAACCAGTCCGGATGAAAGGTATTTAGCCAGTTTTGAAATTGAAAATATAGAAGATCCGATCATTGTGATCAAGAATGACCATTTTGAATCGGTAACTTCCAGAGAACGCTCAAAATATTTGAAGCACGCTGAAGTATATGAATTAGGGGTTTCCCTGCCAAAATCTTAAAAATTATCGATCATGAGCAAGACCAAATATTCAGAAAAAGCTCAGGACAAAGTAGGAAAAGTAATGCACGAATTCAAAGAGGGGAAGTTGAAATCCTCTTCCGGAGAAAAAGTGATCGACAGAAAACAGGCGATTGCCATAGGTATTTCCGAAGCTAAAGAAAAAGGCTTAAAGGTACCGAAGAAGAAAAAAGAATAGCTTTAAATAACAAAAATTCCGTGAACATTTCACGGAATTTTTTATGGGTAAATCAAATTCAAATTGATTATTTATACAGTATTTTATAATATTCGTTTGCCATTCGGTCACTGTTAAAGTGCTCCTGAACATCATTCATCGCATTATACTGAATCTTTCTCCATTGATCAGGATTGTCATAATACATAGGTAGAATTTCTTTTTCAAGGATATCATACAACGCATTCAAATCATAGGTATCCTGTTCGTAGATGCTCATATTCATATAATCTGCTTTCGGAACGACAAATGAATTTTCTCCCGGTTTTGCAAACTCAGGAATCCATCCGTCATCAGTAGAGAGATTGACAGATCCGTTCATAGCAGCTGACATTCCTGAAGTTCCTGAAGCTTCTCTCGGTACTCGAGGGTTGTTGAGCCATAAATCAGAACCTTGCTTCATCGATTTACTTAAAGCCAGTTCGTATCCAGTAAGAACGGCCATATTTTTGTGATTCTTGCTTTCTTCTACTAATGTATTGAAAGTAGAAATCGCAGAATAATCCATCGGATATGGTTTCCCGGACCAAATGATCTGTACCGGATATTTTGGGTTATTTAATAACTTGTAGAATCTTTCTTTATCATGTAAAAGCAGGTCTGCACGTTTGTAGCCCGCAAATCTTCTGGCCCAGACAATGGTGAAAATATTAGGATTGAATAAATTTCCCGTCTGATCAGCTACAATGGTAAAAAGTTTTTTCTTTAAATGTTTTTTGCGGTAATCGAAAACGGTTGCATCATTTTCGTCTTTGGCGTTGTAAAGAGGTTTATCTGACCAGTATTTGAATTCCTGAGCGTTGGTAATAGAAGTAATTTCGCATATCCCTGGATATTTACTCCACATTGCTCTTGAAACCACGCCATGCAGCTGGGAAACGCCATTGGCTATTCTGGCCATTTTCAAAGCACATAAAGAATGGTTGAAACGGTCGTCATCTGTTCCCTCGATGCTTTTTACGTCCTGCATGCTGAAGCCTGAGAAGTAAGACATATCATAACACAGTTTCATATTGTGTTTTTCATTTCCGGCCTCTTCAGGAGTGTGGGTGGTGAAAACTAATTTTTCTTTTACCCTGTTCAGATCTCCGTTGTATTTTTTCAGAAGGTAGAATGCAGCGGGAAGTCCGTGGGCTTCATTCAGATGATAGACATCTCTTTCTGCGTTCATTTCGTCCAGTAATTTGGCGCCTCCTTTTCCCAGCAAAATATATTGAGCCAGCTTTGTAGACTCATTCGCATCATATAATTTATGACAGATGGTTTTGGAAACATGATCATTTTCTGGGACATCTGTTGAAAGGAAAAACATCGGAGCGGTGTTGAAAATCTCAGGATCAAGGTACCATACTTTTACCCATACCGGTGCGCTGTGGATCTCGATCTGGAATTTTATTCCCGTATCTTCCAGGAAGCTGTACATTTTTTTGGTCCATACCGGCTGAAGGGTCTGGTCATGGTTTCTGGCCTGATCATAATAACCGAACTTCCAGAGGATTCCGATCCCGATAAGATCCTGTTTCAGATTGTATGCACTTCTCATATGAGATCCTGCAAGGAATCCCAAGCCTCCCGAATATATTTTTAAAACCTGTTCAATGGCAAATTCCATCGAAAAATAAGCGGCTTTTTTAGAATATTGTGGATTGATGTTGTAAGGTATTTTAAAATTTTTAAAATCCATAAATCACAGTGTTTATATTTAGAAGGCTAAAGGTATTGATTATGAAAATAAACTCTACATTAATTATTTGATAAATTCATTTAAAAGTATCTGATGAATAGTTTTTTTACTTACCTTTAATAGGTAAATTTTTGAAAATCAAAAACTTCTAACGGTGAGAACCATTACGGCATGTGTTCTTTGGTCACATAAATAAATCACCCATGAAAAAGACATTTTCTGATGAAGATTTAATAAAGAATCTGAGCCTATACTACATGAACCGGCATTTGAAAAAAAAGCCGATGGAAAAGTATCACCGTAAAATAGACGAATCTCTGCTTCATGACCGCGAAAAATACAGAAAAAAGTCAGAGATTCTGCTGCTTAATTCTTTTATGCATCATTTCCCCGATGTGAAATTTGAAGACCTCACCTGCGAAAGTCCCGACTTTATCGCCAAACTCAACGACAAAAAGATCGGAATAGAATTGACCGAAGTGATCAATCATCTGGAAATGAAAAAGGTAGAAAGTACTTTGAATAAGATGTTCCGTCAGGCAGAAATATTATTAGAACAGGAAGACACCGCGAAGTACCGTGGTGTTTATTTTTTAGAATTCCACCCAAACATTAAATTTGACAATATAGAAGAACAGGAAGAAAATATCATCAATATTTACAAAAGCATCAAAAAGAATAAGCCGGTGGGCTGCGTCAAAGGAATGCGAAAATCTTTTCACCGAAGGAATGTTTTCATTACCCATGAATACAGCATGAATCTTTTTGACGAACTCTGCTCCGAAAAGATCCTCGACCTTATTGATAAGAAAAATGAAAAGTTTCCTTATTACGATACTTCGGTAGATGAATGCTGGCTCGTAATTGTATCAGATATGAATTCCATAGCCTCACGATACACATTCATTCAGGATAAAGAGCATTTGCAGGAAGTGAAGAGTCCGTTCCATAAAATCTTTCACCTTGAAAATCTCTGTGGAAATATTACAAGTATAAAATAGTCGATGTTTATTCGGTTATATCGCAATTATTTCATGTTTTTATTTGAAATAATTTAAGATTTTTAAAAATCCATTGTTTGTGATTAAAATATAGGTATATTTGATGTATGTGTTGTAAATCAATACATATCATGTGTTTTTCACATTATATTCACCAAAAACTATATATCTATGAAAAAACTTTTACTTCTTATTTTTTTCGGTATATCGCGTGCTTTCTTTGCTCAGGCAGATTGTGCTACGGCCCTTGCGGTCTGCGGAAACTCTAATATTACCTATAGTCCTCTGGGAATAGGCGCTGTGAATGAAAATTTGGGAGGATGCCTGTCATCCGGTGAGCATAATTCAATCTGGTACAAACTTACCATTGCGACCAGTGGAACGCTTACTTTTGATCTGGTTCCGAATGATCCGGGAGCCGACTATGACTGGGCTATTTACGGACCTAATGTTTCTTGCGGAAGTTTGGGATCACCCATCCGCTGTAATGCTGCAACGGTGGTTGGAGTAGGAGCGTCTACGGGAATGAATATGACAAGTACCATTACCAATGCACTTGGAGGTTCACCAACACCATATTGTAAGTATATGGATGTTCTGGCAGGTCAGACCTATTATTTATACATCGATAACTGGGTGGATGTCTTTAATCCTACGATAGCTCCTTTTGCTTTAACATGGGGCGGTACGGCAACACTGGCATCTCCGTTTACAGATCCGGCTACACAGCCTTATCCGTTTACGCCTCCGGGAGTTCCTGCGGCCAACCCTGCAGATCCGAGAGAAGTGGTGGTATGCGTTAATCCGGCAGTATTTGATTTCTCCACACTGACTGCAGGAATTCTTAATGGAAATCCTAATTTTTATGTGAGTTATCATACAAGCCAGAATGATGCACTAACAGGAAATAATGCGATTACCGTTCCTACTTTGGTCAATATGACGTCCGTTTACTACTACAGCATTGGCTACACAGATCCGGCCAATCCGACCAGTCCGCTTAATAAATGTAAGCAGATTGGAACCTTTAAATTCAGAGACGGTAAAATCACTACGAAAAATGCTACGTTGACCCAATGTAACAATAATAATGCAGGAACCGCACTGTATGACCTTACAACAGCGGATGTTTTTGCAGATCCGACGGTAACCAAAAAATACTACAACACGCTTTCCGATCTGAATGCCGGTATCAATGAAATCACGAATCCGATGGCATTTATTTCTGCTGAAGCGACGATTTACGTAAAAGTGACGTCCACATTCGGATGCAGTGGTATTGCACAGATCACGTTGAAATTTCATCCTGTAGTGACGGTGACGGATGCTACCTTAAGATCATGTTCTATCGAGAGCAGTCCATCTACGGCATCTTTCAATCTTACATCTGCACCTGTAACGGGAGTGACCGGGGTGGTGAAAAAATACTTTCCTTCTGCAACGGATGCAGCGAATCAGACTAATGAAATTTTAACGGGTACAGCCTATATTGCTCCAAGCGGAGTAGTGTATGTAAGGGTTTCCAATGCTCAGGGCTGTTATAATATCGCTAAAGTAACACTGGTAGTGATTCCACCTGTTTATTCAACCACTCTTAAAGACAAGATTATTTGTGTAGAAGACAAAACGACCCTGGATGCAGGACCTGGATTCAACAGCTACTTATGGAGTACCGGCGCTACAACGCAGACCATCACTAATGTTGGCGTGGGAACGTATTGGGTAAAACTTAAAACTGGTGACTGTACGGTGGTGCAGAATGTAAAAGTATATCCTTCTGAGCAGCCTGTAGTTTCGAATATTGAAATTTCAAACACTACGGTTACGGTATATGTGATAGGAGGAACACCGGCTTACAAATACTCTTTGGATAATATCAACTGGCAGGATTCCAACGTCTTTACTAACCTTAAAAGAGGAGATGCCACGATATACGTAAAAGATTCCTACGACTGTGATCCTATAGATATCAGCATCGTGGTGCCTAATCTTGTAAATGTCATCACGCCAAATGGCGACGGATATAACGATATTATTGATTATTCCGCCCTGGCAAATAAGAAAAACCTAGTGATGAATATTTTCGACCGTTATGGAAATATGATCTTCCAGGTGGATAAATCTACCGGCTACAAATGGGAAGGAAACACCAGAGGCGGCGTGAAAGTTGCTACAGGAAACTACTGGTATTCCGTGGGCTGGAACGAGAATGATAAAATGAGTACACCAATCAAATATTCAGGTTGGATTGTGGTCAAAAACAGAGATTAAGCTTTTTTAATAATAAACTATTGAGGTAAAACCATTTCGAAAGAAGTGGTTTTATTCTTTTATTAGAGGGAAATTTAATTGAACGCCTTTGTATCTTTAAAATAATCAGAGAGATAAATGATTTTTCCTTCCTCTGAAAAATGAACGACCGTGCAGATATTATTTTCATAAACTCCTTTGTTAATCATACTTCCATAAGATTTCGTCTGATAAAAATACTTCTGATTACCCAATGGAAAAATTTCAAAAACCTGCCATTCAATCGAATCATACCGTCTGAATATTGCTCTGAATAAGGCTAATATCCTGCTCTTTCCCGAAATTTCTTTAGAGGGAGGAATCCAGATCGTGCTTTCATCGGTGAACCATTTTTCAAGATGTTCAATTTTTAACGAATTAAGATCCTTCATAAAGTCGTTTATTTTACACACCATGTTTGTCGTTTACCTTATATATACGGGAAAATTGCTAACTTGGTTTTTATTTTCAATATCATGAAAGATCTTTTTATAAAACGGTTTCAGTACTATAAATCTCTCGGGGATAAATCATTCGGACAGCTTTCTGATGAACAGATTTTCTGGCAGTATAATGATGAAAGTAATTCCATAGCCGTTATCGTAAAACATATCGGTGGAAATATGCTTTCAAGATGGACGAATTTCCTGACGGAAGACGGAGAAAAGCCGTGGCGTAACCGCGATGATGAATTTGTCAATACCTTTACGACCAAACAGGAAGTGATTGATTGCTGGGAAGCAGGCTGGAAATGTCTTTTTGAAGGTTTGGATCAGATTAATGATGAAAATATACATCATACCATTTATTTAAGAGGTGAGGCCCATTCGGTTTTGGATGCTGTCTGTCGTCAGTTGGCTCATTATCCGTACCATATCGGACAGATCGTTTATATTGCGAAAATGATGAAGAATGATGACTGGAAAACACTTTCCATTGAAAGAAACAAGTCTCAGGAATTTAATAATGAAATGAAAGACCGGTTTTCCAATGAAAATGCAGATTCCAATTCATCACCCGTATGCTTTCAAAACAGCCCTGAAATAAGGGATGAATATAAATAATAGACTGAATCGATTCAGAATTATTATTAAAATTACTATCTTTGCACCCAGAAAATTCAGGAGTAATAAAATGTCTACTTTTCACGGAACTGCCGCATTTCATACACTTGGCTGCAAATTAAATTTTGCGGAAACATCTACTATTGCCCGTCAATTAACAGATGCAGGTTATGACAAAGTAAGTTTTGATGAGAAGGCAGATGTTTATGTGATCAATACCTGTTCGGTAACTGAAAACGCTGACCGTGAATGTAAACTTCACGTGAAGAGAGCCATGAAAGCCAATCCGGAAGGGCTGGTGGTGATTGTTGGATGTTATGCACAATTGAAACCTGAAGAAATCTCACAGATCAATGGAGTAGATCTTGTCCTAGGAGCGAAAGAAAAATTCAATATTCTAAGCTACCTTGACGACCTGGAAAAAAGGGATAATGAAGGAATTGTTCATTCATGCGAAATTGAAGAAACCGATTTCTTTATCGGAAGCTATTCAATCGGTGACAGAACAAGAGCTTTCCTGAAAGTACAGGATGGATGCGACTACAAATGTACCTACTGTACCATTCCACTGGCAAGAGGAATTTCACGTTCAGACACCATCGAGAACGTCATTAAAAATGCCAAAGAAATTGCTGAAAGAGACATCAAAGAAATCGTTCTTACCGGTGTGAATATCGGTGATTACGGTAAAGGTGAGTTCGGTAATAAGAGACATGAACATACTTTCCTGGACTTAATTTCAGAGCTTGATCAGGTAGAAGGCATCGAAAGAATACGTATTTCTTCCATTGAGCCGAATCTTTTGAAAGACGAAAGTATTGACCTTGTTTCAAAAAGCAAAAGTTTTGTTCCGCATTTCCACATTCCGCTACAGTCGGGATGCGATGATCTGTTGAAAAAAATGAAACGCCGCTATCTTACGAAACTCTATAACGACAGAGTGAATAAGATCCGCGAGGTAATGCCTGATGCGGCTATCGGTGTAGATGTTATTGTAGGATTCCCGGGTGAAACAGAAGAAAAATTCATGGAAACGTATAACTTCCTGAATGAGCTTCCCATCACTTATCTTCACGTATTCACCTATTCTGAAAGAGAAAATACGGAAGCAGCAGATATGGACGGTGTCGTTCCTATTCCTGAAAGAAAAAAAAGAAATAAAATGCTCAGAATACTTTCTGAAAAGAAAAAGATGGCATTTTATCAGACCCAACTTGGAAAAACGCTTCCTGTTCTTTGGGAGCACGAAAATAAAGACGGCAAAATGTATGGCTTCACAGAAAACTATGTGAGAGTCCAGAAAGATTTTGATCCCGCATTCGTTAATCAGATTGAATTTCTAAATTTAGAAAAAATCCTGTCAGATGGCACGGTTTCTGTGCAGTCATCCTTCGAAAGTTTTTTAGCAAAAGCGTAGTCTCTTTGCAAAAATTCCACTAAATTTATTTTAACTTTAAATAACTACATTCATGAGAGATAAGTTTTTATCTTGGGGAATTGTATTAGTAACTGCTACATGGATTGTCGCATTACTGATCAGAGCGCATTATTGGATACCCATCCTGTTAACTGCCATCTATGCATTGGGTGTTTACAATGCTTACCAGTCGAAACACGCTATTTTGAGGAACTTCCCGGTCCTGGGATACTTCAGGTACTTTTTCGAAAGTATTTCACCAGAAATGCAGCAGTATTTCATCGAAAGGGAGACAGACGGGAAGCCATTTCCCAGAAACCAGCGTTCTGCAGTGTACAGACGTGCGAAGAACTTAAGTGACACTGTTGCTTTTGGAACACAGTTAGAAGTTAATCACAGAAAATATGAAGGCATCAAGCATTCCATCTATGCCAAATCTCCGGTAGAAGAACTGCCAAGAGTTTGGGTAGGCGGAGAGCAATGTACACAGCCTTACCATGCTTCACTTTTCAATATCTCAGCGATGAGTTTTGGAGCGTTGAGCGACAGAGCACAGATGTCTTTAAACAGAGGTGCTAAAAAAGGAAATTTCTACCATAACACAGGAGAAGGAGGTATTTCTCCCTATCACATGGAAGGAGGTGACCTTTGCTGGCAGATCGGGACCGGATATTTTGGGTGTCGTAATGAAGAAGGGAAATTTAACCCTGAACTGTTTAAACAGTATTCTACCCTTCCTAATGTAAAGATGGTCGAAATTAAGCTGTCTCAAGGGGCAAAGCCGGGACATGGTGGTGTACTTCCGGGTGTGAAGAATACACCGGAGATTGCAAAGATCCGTCACGTCACTCCTGGAATGACCGTTATTTCACCGCCGTCCCACAGTTCATTTTCTGATGCTGCAGGTCTTTTGAGGTTTGTTCAGCAGCTGAGAGAGCTTTCAGGAGGAAAACCGGTTGGTTTTAAACTTTGTATCGGTGATACTAAAGAATTCGAAGATATCTGCGTACAGATGAATGTTTTAAAAATCTACCCTGATTTTATTACGATAGATGGAGCAGAAGGAGGAACAGGAGCTGCACCGCCGGAATTCTCGGATGGAGTAGGGATGCCTTTGGAGCCTGCTTTGATTTTCGTTAACAGAACACTGAATAATTACAATTTAAGAAGTAAATTAAGAGTAATTGCCAGCGGAAAAGTACTGACGAGTTTAGATATTCTGAGAGCCGTAGCAATGGGTGCGGATATGTGTAATAACGCAAGAGGATTTATGTTCTCGCTGGGATGTATCCAGGCTTTAAGATGTAACAATAACAATTGTCCTACGGGAGTGGCCACTCAGGATAAAATGCTGGTTAAAGGTCTTGATGTTACTGATAAAAGTGAAAGAGTATACCATTTCCACAAAAATACATTACACACGTGCAATGAACTGATTGCAGCCGCAGGAAGAAGTTCTTACGAAGAAGTAGATGCCACCATGTTTATGAGAGGAGATGAGTTCGATCATCTGGCAGATCTTTATTTTCCTGATATTTTAGGAAATGTAAAGCAGAAAGCAAAATATTAAAAAAGTATATAAAAACGAAAACCGCCTTCATTTGAAGGCGGTTTTGTTATCTTGTTTATGTTAGGTTTATTATTGTCCTGCAGGTCTGTCTGCTCTTCCGTATACCTGGAAATTGAAAATAATAGTATTGTTTCTTAATGAAAAAGAAGCATTATAAGGGAAGTGAGGATCTCTTGCGAAAGCTGCTCTGGAAGGTACTATAATGACTCCCTGAAGATTATAAGGTGATCCGCTTGGAAGGTTGTTAAAAGCTTTGAATTTTTGAATTGCTTCCTGGAAACCTTCGATTTCGTAATAACTTCTCTGTTTGGCAGCGGTAGCAGTAGCTGCATCTAAAACAGACTGCTTTACATAATAAAACATCGGGTCCACCAGTGGAAGACCGGTACCATTAATTGTATTGGTGATAGCAAGTGTAGAAAGGAAAGAAATATTTCCGTCCGTATTGCCCGCCAAATACCCTGTAGTTCTCATCATGACAGTAAGAATGTCTTTCGGAGCAATCGTTTTTTCTTCGCTTGGGGAAGGCTGTGCGCCATCTCTCATGATGTATATCGTTCCGGAAGGAAGTGTTTCATAAGGCATATCAGATAATTTCTTTTCATTATCATCACTGGCATCCGTTGTACTGAAAGGTTTTATATTTCCCTGAGCATCCAGATAATTTTCGCTCATAAACTTCTTAATGGCCTGATCGTCATAACTGTTTTGAACGGCGATGTCATCCGGTTCTTTATAAGTTTCAACTTCATCATCTTTCTTACATGCAGAAAAACATAAAGATCCCGCAAGGATATATAAAAATATTTTTTTCATTTCAAAAAACTTTAATTACTTTACAAATAATATAACGGCAAAAGTATAAAAAATTATGAGAATAGATAAATTTTTATGGTGCATTCGTTTTTATAAGACGAGAAGTATTGCAACAGAGGAAATTAAGAAGAACAGAGTTTCGATAGGAACGTCTGCCGTAAAGTCGTCTAAAGAGGTAAAAGTAGGAGATGTTATCAAGATCCGCAAAAATCAGATCGATTATAAAATAAAGGTCATTCAGATTCCTAAAAGCAGGCTGGGAGCGAAGCTGGTTCCCCTTCACATACAGGATGTGACGGATAAAGAGCAGTACGAACTATTAAAACTTCGTAAAATGTCACAGGACTATTACAGGATTAAAGGGGAGGGAAGACCTACCAAAAGAGACCGGAGAGATATGGATGAGTATGTAGGAAATGACATTGCCTCAGACTTTACAGACTGGGATGATTTCTTTGGTGAAACAGCGGACGGACCCGAAAATGAGAGTACCGAAAACGAAGATTAAGAATAAAAAAGCTCTAGAGATAGAGCTTTTCTATTATTTCCTGAACAATGTCATCCGGATCTCTGGAATCTGTATTGACACTGAACTGTGCTTTGCTGTAAAATACATTTCGCTCAAATAAATGCTTGGCAATAAATTCCGGCAGATCTTCATCAGAAATATTGGCAATTAAAGGCCTTTTTTCTTTCTGCTTGGTGAGCCTTTCAAATAAAGTATTGACAGACGCTCTTAAAAATATACTTTTAGAACTATTATTGATAATTTCCATATTATTATAGTAAACCGGAGTTCCTCCTCCAAGGCTTAAAACCAGATTTTCTTCCGATGCAAGAATCTCTTCCAAGGCCTCTCGTTCCAGCTTTCTAAAGTGGATTTCACCCTTTTTTTCGAAAATCTCAGGAATGGTTAATTTATTTCTCCTGGAAATCTCTTTATCGAGGTCAATTAGTCTAAAATTTATTTTGTCGCTTAATATTTTGGAAATGTGAGATTTGCCACATCCCATGTATCCGATCAGTGAAATAACCATGAATTTTTTTTAAACAAATTTGCAAAAAAGTTTTGAGATAACGAAAAAACACATATCTTTGCACCACTGAAAACGAGGGACATTATTCAAATGTAAATCGTAGATAAAGTGACCGACTCGGTAGCTCAGCTGGTAGAGCAATACACTTTTAATGTATGGGTCCTGGGTTCGAATCCCAGCCGGGTCACAAGCGAAAAAGATTACTAGATTTTTGTAATTTTTAATGCCTGCGTGGTGAAATTGGTAGACACGCCATCTTGAGGGGGTGGTTTCCTAAGGATGTGCTGGTTCGAGTCCAGTCGCAGGCACTGCAACGAATATTTAATGATTATTAATGAATTTATTTTCATTTTTAATTGTGGCCGACTCGGTAGCTCAGCTGGTAGAGCAATACACTTTTAATGTATGGGTCCTGGGTTCGAATCCCAGCCGGGTCACAAGTTTACTGAAAAGTAAATTTTTTTCATATTAATATTTTGTGATTTGGTGTTTCAAAGGTCTCCGCAAGAGACCTTTGATTTTTATAAAAAAACTTATATTAACTATTGCAGGAGTAAAAAAAAGTTGTATCTTTGCACCTCCTAAAACGAAGGTTATTATTCAAATGCAATCGTTGATAAAGTGACCGACTCGGTAGCTCAGCTGGTAGAGCAATACACTTTTAATGTATGGGTCCTGGGTTCGAATCCCAGCCGGGTCACAAGTTTACTGAAAAGTAAATTTTTTTCATATTAATATTTTGTGATTTGGTGTATCAAAGGTTTCCTCAAGAGACCTTTGATTTTTTTTTGGTATATACTGTATGTACAGAAAAGAAAAGCTCTGGTCTATAAGATCAGAGCTTTTCTTTTTATATAAAATACACACGTGTATTTTGTTGAACACTTGTTTAATATTAATCCAGATGCATATTATCAATTAATCTCACGCCATCCACTACAACCACGATGAATGCTCTGTATTTTCTGTCTTTATAGAAGAAATCGGTTTCTTTCAGGGTGTCTTCATCAGCGATCAGAAAATATTCTAATTTCATTCCATGCTCATGATCGAAAATATCCGTTACTCTTTCTTTTATTTCAGGGATGGTTACGGTCCGGAACCAGTCGTTTACTTTAATTAAGGTCTGATAAATCACTTTTGAAGTTTCTTTTCGATCTTCGTGAAGTCTTTGGTTTCTTGAGCTCAAGGCAAGACCGTTTTCAGCTCTGTAAATAGAAACGCCTGTTACCTTTACGGGAAGCTGCTTCTTTTCCACCATTTTCTTAATAATGGCAAGCTGCTGAAAGTCTTTTTCCCCGAAATAGGCATTGTCCGGTTTGATCTGTCTGAAAAGCTCTTCTACCACAGTTCCTACGCCGTCAAAGTGGCCCGGTCTGGATTTTCCCTCCATTTCATTTTCCAGTCCGTCAAAATCATAATGCTGACTTACTGTTTTTTCCGGATAAATATCGGCTACCTCTGGGATGTACACAGCATCTACCAATCCTGAGTTTTTGAGGATCAGAATATCACGATTGATATCTCTCGGATACTTTTCCAGGTCTTCCGGATTATTAAATTGGGTTGGATTTACAAAAATTGAAGAAATTACGAGGTCATTATCTTTTCTGGCTTCTTCATACAGGGAAAGATGGCCCTTATGGAGCGCGCCCATAGTAGGGGCAAAGCCTATCTTTTTCCCCATTTCTTTCTGTCTTTCAATGAAATCCTGAAGGGTTTTCTTGTTCTTTATAATTTCCATAGTTTATTTTAATACTAATTCAAAAATACTAAAAATATCACATAATTATATGAGTTTTTAATAATTTGGAAATAGGAATTATCGTAAAATAATGTTAATTAAAATAATGTTGGATGTTTTTTTGTAATTTTGCACATTAAAGCATTTTTACAAAAATATAGATAGAAATTTATGCCGAATCAAAAAATACTGTACATTACTACAGAGATGTATCCATATCAGGAAGATACGAATATGGCTGCAGTGGTAAACAAAATGGCACTTAAGATGCACAATGAAGGCAATGATGTAAGAGTTTTTATGCCAAGATTTGGACAAATAAGTGAAAGAAAATTCCAACTTCATGAGGTGATCCGTCTTTCGGGAATGAACATTATTATCAATGACCTGGACCAGCCTTTGATTATTAAAGTAGCGTCTCTTCCGGGGGAAAGACTTCAGGTTTACTTTATTGACAACGAAGAATACTTCAAAAGAAAGCAATACTATGTCGATGACGAAGGGAATCCTTTTGATGATAACGACGAAAGAGCAATTTTCTTTGCAAGAGGTGTTATCGAGACGATCAAAAAGCTGAACTGGGTGCCGGATGTGATCCACCTGAACGGATGGATGTCTTCTTTCGTTCCAATTTACCTTAAAACATATTACGAATCTGATACGTATTTCAAAGATGCCAAAATCGTTCTTTCCTTATACAATGAGAAGGACGCGGATCTTGATAAAAATATCGCTGAAAAACTAGCATTCGATAATATTTCAGGATTAAAAGCGTTAGATAATCCGACAATCAAAAATTTTGTTATCGAAAGTATGAATTACGTAGACATGGTGGTAAAAGGAGACGAGTTCCTGGACGAGGATCTTGATAAAGGTTTCAATGAAACTTCAGCTCCAAAATCAGAATACGTAGACGTAGATTCTATAAACCAACTTTATTAAAAACACATTTTTAATGACTCATACTGTTAAAAGGACTTTTGCCATGCTTTTTGTGGCGGTTTTAGGAAGTGCTCTTCTTTATAATTGTGAACCGGAAGCGGATTCACTGGGTGAGCAGCTGTTTCTTGGCGGTGCTGCTGAGGGTAATGTAACTTCATATCCCCTTGTTGCTTATAATATTAATAATAACGATTCCATACGAAGTGATGCTGGCAGACTTTACAGCATCATCAATACGACGGGTACTTCTACCGGAGTTGCAGTTATCGGAGCTTTCTCCGAGGGACAGTTCGGAATGCAGAAGGCATCGTTTATCTCCCAGTTGAGAATGAGCAGCGATAATTTCGATTTTGGAAAAAATCCAAAAGTAGATTCTGTTGTGCTGGTAATGAAACCTGCATTTGTAGCGGATTCGGTGAAAGCTTCGGGTGCTAAAGATGAAAATGTGTTAATAGGAACCGTCTCTACACCTGTTTCTACAGAGGTCAAGACTTACCCTGTTAATTACAACGTGAAGTATGGTAAAACTAAGCTGGGTGCCGGAGGAACTAATACACTGCTGCATGTCAATGTAGATGAGATTACAACTTTCCTGGATGGTAATGATAATAATTTCAAATATTCCAACGCAACCGTAGGGACGGGCACAGCATTGGGTTCTGCTGTATTTGATGGAAATGTAAAATCATACACGGTTACCAAAAAATCTGATAATTCAGCATTGTTTACTGCAGATGCAGGATTTAGAATTCGTTTGGATAATGATTTCTTCCAGGCTAAAATCCTTGATAAAAGCGGTAAGCCGGAACTTCAGGATGCGGCTAACTTTACAAGATACTTTAAAGGAATCAAACTTTCTGTGACTGAAACGGATGGATATCTCTTAAGGTTCTCTCCGGATGATATGGAAGTGGTGATGTATTACACCAACGAAAAAAACGACAACGGTACGATTACAAGACCACAATCTACATTCAAATTACTGTTGAAAGGAGGCTTAGGAAATGCACGTATAGGAAAGTATGAATATGACAGAACAGGATCTGCATGGGCAGATGCGAGATTGGCAATCAATTCGACTGATGGTGATAAGCAACTTTTTGTACAGGGAATGGGAGGGCCTTCTATTGCGGTACAGATTCCGGATGCTACAATCCAGGATCTTAAAAAGCTGTACAAGGATAATAAAGCAGCCATCATGAGTGCCAAGGTCAGAATCTATACAGATGCTGCATGGTATAATAAATTTAGAAAAGCAGGTAATAACCTTACTATCGTTCCTGCAAAGAAAAATGATGTAACGTCATTACTTGAACCTACAAACTTTCTGTCTGATATGATTGCAGGTTTCCCTAATTGGCTTGCTCCTGGTGATTTAGATAAGAATCCTTCTTACTATGATTTCACAGTAACAAAAGCAGTGAAGGATATCGTGGAAACTGATGAAGTTAAAACAAATAGCCCATTGCTTATCAATATGGGACAGTTTATAAATACAGCGGCAGGACCATTGGCGGGATACAAGTTTACAAGCAGAGCATTTGAAATGGAAAGAGCCGTTTTTGTTGGGACAGATAAAAATAACCCAAACAGCATTCAGTTAAAAGTCACTTACGGTATTAAAAAATAAAAAAAACACTAGAAAAAATATGTGCGGAATTGTAGGATATACAGGATTTCAGGACGCGTATGACATTGTGATCAACGGTCTTAGAAGATTAGAATACAGAGGGTATGACAGTGCAGGAATTGTTTTAGAAGGTTCAGATAAAAAATTTGAAGTTGAAAAAACAAAGGGTAAGGTAGATGACTTGGTCAATATTTCGGCGCAGTTAAAAGGTACCGCTAAAATAGGAATGGGGCATACCCGTTGGGCTACTCATGGGGTACCAAGTGATAGAAATTCACACCCACATTTATCAAATAGTGGAAAGATAGCACTTGTGCATAATGGTATTATAGAAAACTATGATACGATTAAAACAATGCTTACTGAAAAGGGATTTACATTTAAATCTGAAACAGATACAGAAGTTTTGGTGAATCTTATCCAGTATTTCATGGATGTGAATTCAGAAACAGATTTCCCTACAGCAGTAAGATATGCTTTGAATGAAGTATACGGAGCATATGCTATCACAGTACTTCACGAAGATTATCCGGGCGTATTGGTGGTAGCAAGATTAGGTTCTCCGCTAGCCATAGGACTTGGTGATAAAGAATATTTTATTGCTTCTGATGCGTCTCCTTTCGTAGAATTTACAAAAGAGGCGATCTATCTTGAAGAAGGACATATGGCTACTATTTCATTGGAAAATGGGGTAGACATCAGAACAATTAATGATAACTCTAAGATTGAGCCTGAAATTCAGGAGCTTAAATTAAGCTTAGAGCAGATAGAAAAAGGTGGATACGAGCATTTTATGCTTAAGGAAATCTTTGAACAGCCTAAATCCATACACGACACGATGAGAGGGAGACTTCTTGTAGACGAAGGGGTTATCAAAATGGCTGGAATCTGGGATCATTTAGAGAGATTCAAGAATGCCAATAGAATTATCATAATCGCTTGCGGAACTTCATGGCACGCAGGACTTATCGGGGAATATCTTATTGAAGAATATGCCAGAATTCCGGTAGAGGTGGAATATGCATCAGAATTCAGATACAGAAACCCGATTATCACAGATAAAGACGTTGTTATTGCCATCTCCCAATCCGGAGAAACTGCAGATACAATGGCGGCATTGAAATTAGCAAAAGAAAAAGGAGCATTTATATATGGTATCTGTAACGTAGTGGATTCTTCCATCGCAAGAATTACAGATGCAGGTTCATATACCCATGCAGGTCCTGAGATCGGTGTGGCTTCTACAAAAGCATTTACTGCACAGCTTACGATCCTTACGCTGATTGCATTTAAACTAGGAAAACATAACGGTAACTTAGGAAATGCTGAATTCATGAGCTTAATTGCTGAACTGGATGCTATTCCTAAAAAGATCGAAGAAGTTTTAAGTACGACACACGAACTGACTCAAAATATTGCCAAAGACTTTATCAGCGCTACGAACTTCCTTTATCTGGGAAGAGGATATAACTATCCTGCAGCCCTGGAAGGTGCTCTTAAACTAAAGGAAATCTCTTATATTCACGCAGAAGGATATCCTGCAGCTGAAATGAAGCACGGCCCTATCGCCCTTATCGATGAGAACATGCCAATCGTTATCATTGCTCCTAAAAAAGGACACTATGATAAGATTGTGAGTAATGTTCAGGAGATTAAGGCAAGAAAAGGAAAAGTCATTGCTGTCGTAAATAAAGGAGACAAGCAGGTAAGTGCAATGGCAGATTATGTTATTGAAATTCCCGAGACCTCAGAATGTTTCTCACCGATTGTTGCATCAGTGCCTCTACAGCTATTAGCTTACTACATTGCTGTATACCGAGGGGCCAATGTCGATCAGCCGAGAAACCTGGCAAAATCGGTAACTGTGGAATAAAAAACAGTTGTAAATAAAATAAATTTAGATTTCTTCCGTTATTTCAAAAAAAATCTTAAAAGTTTCTTAAAAAAATTATATATTTACGGCTTAATTATAAAAATTAACATGAAAAGGATATTTCTTTTATTATTGTCTGCGTCGGTAGCATCAGTATCTTGTTCAGGTGGTGGCAGTTCTTCTGTAGGGAAGCCTGGAACGAAAGGAGAATTGATACCAAGAGAAAAAACGAAATCATTTGTTGCGGAAAGACCATTCGGAATGGTGGCTATTCCAGCAGGTTCATTTGTTGCTGGTCTTGCTGATCAGGATCCAACAAATACCCCTGAAAAAGCATCATTGAAAACTGTTACGGTCTCCTCTTTCTTCATGGATGAAGCGGAAACTACCAACGCAGAGTACAGGGTATTTATCAATTATGTAAGAGATTCCATTGCGAGAACTCTATTAGCCGAAGCTGCTGGGGAAGGCGGTGAAGAAGGTGGACGTAGAGGAGCAAGTATAGGAGACTATGCATACCTTGCTAAAAAAGAAGAGAATTTAACACCTTATCAAGAATATTTAGAGGGACAGGGAGGAAGAGATGACGGAAGTTATGATGCAAGCAAAAAACTAGACTGGAAAATCCCATTACATTGGAGCACTGGAAAGTATCCTGATGTAGAATATGCGGAAGTTTTAGAGTCTATGTATCTGCCTGCTTCTTCTAGAATAGGAAACGAAAGAATTTTAGACGTTAGTAAACTAAAATACAGCTATCAGTGGGGAGATATGGATGCAGCACTTGCTGACAACGAAAGAGGTGCTAACTACCTTAAGAGTTCAAGCATTGCCATCTATCCTGATACTACGGTATGGGTAAATGATTTCCACTTTACTTACAACGAGCCGTTGTTCGAACAGTATTTCTGGCACAAAGCCTACAAAGATTATCCTGTAGTAGGGGTAACCTGGGATCAGGCAAGAGCATACTGCTACTTCAGATCTAAACTGAAAACTGACTACAACGAAAGCTTAAAAAGAAGAAAACAAAGACCATTGCAGTTCCGTCTTCCTACAGAGATTGAGTGGGAATATGCTGCAAAAGGTGGAATGCAAAACGCTACTTACCCTTGGGGTGGTCCATATTTAATGGATGACAGAGGTTGCTACCTGGCGAACTTCAAACCGAAGAGAGGTAACTACATGGAAGACGAGAAAAAAGGTACTTATACATATACAGCTCCAGTAAAGAAATTTAAGAAAAATGGATTTGGGTTATTTGATATGGCTGGAAACGTTTCTGAATGGACAGCATCTGCGTATAACAACTCTTCTTACGGATTCTCATCTACTTTAAATCCTTCTACGAAAGATACAAAGGATACGAAGAGATCAGTAAGAGGTGGATCTTGGAAAGATATAGGATATGCCCTTATGACAGGTGCTAGAGATTGGGAAAGAAAAGATTCCGCAAGAAGCTATATCGGATTCAGAACTGTACAGGATATTCCTGAAGCAGCTGTTAAGCCAAGAAGAGTTAACAGATAATTTAACCGGACAACTATTTTTCAATAACAATTTTATTTAACATTAAAAAAACTAACTTAATATGTTTAAGACTAAAGATGCTTGGATGAATTTCTTTTATTCATTCGGTGCTGCAATTGTAATTCTTGGAGCTTGGCTTAAAATTACTCACATTACCTTGGGACCAATTAATGGTAATATCGCTCTTACAGTGGGACTTATTACGGAGGCTATTATCTTTATCATTTTCGCATTTGACCCTCCAAAATCAGAAGAATCTTATGCATGGGAGAATGTTTATCCTGAACTATTAGATAAGCATGCTAACCCAAACCCTTTACATTCTAATGTTTCATCTAAAAATAATGCTCAGCATTTTGCAGAATTAGAAAATTCTCTTTCAAACAAATTAGACAAAATGCTTCAGGATGCAAAACTGGATGTTCAGTTGTTCGACAGACTGAGAACTGGTATTGACAAGTTCTCGAACTCTGTAGACCAGATCAACCAGACTGTTGACGTATCT
Organism: Chryseobacterium sp. OV279; assembly: GCF_900128945.1. Lineage (GTDB taxonomy): Bacteria > Bacteroidota > Bacteroidia > Flavobacteriales > Weeksellaceae > Chryseobacterium. The sequence continues at coordinate 232,966 of NZ_FQUD01000005.1, forward strand.
GCTTCTACTCACAAATATAATGATCAGCTTAACAAAGCAGCTCAGCATATGGAAAGTATGAACGCTTTATACGTAATGCAGCTTGAAAGCGGTAAAAGACAATCTGAATTTGCTAACAAATATGTAGCAGATATGCAGAAGTCTGCAGAGCAATCTGAAAAATTCAATCAAGAGTTACAAGGTTTAACAACTAATCTTAACAGCTTAAATAGAGTTTATGGTGGTATGCTTACTGCTATGAAGTCTTAATTCCTAACCATTTCTGAAATTTAACTACTTAATCAAAAACAAAAGAAAAGAGAATGGCACAAGGAAAACAGACCCCTCGTCAGAAGATGATCAACCTAATGTATTTGGTGTTCATCGCGATGATGGCCCTAAATATTGATGCAGAAATCATCAGATCATATTATGACTCTACCAGAGCATTGAATGAAACAAGAACTTTAACAGAAAATAAGAACGAAAAAATATTCGAAAAAACCCTTGAGGCTAAAGCAATGCAGGTACCAGATACTTATGCACAGCCTTGGGGAAATTATAAAGTTTTAAAAGGTAAAATTGATGTCTTGGTAAAATCTGCTCAGGATATTAAGGATGCTTTAAAGATGACTTCAGATTTTCATGATAAAGATCCAAAAACAGGAAAAGAAATTGATGTAAGCGAAAATTTCGCTGCGCTGAATAATAATGAAGCGACTACAGAATATTTCTTCAAAGAAGGAGAAGAGAATACGCCTTCAAAAGGAGCTTTAGATTTAAAAGCTAAAATTGATGACGTAAGAAATTACATCAATGCTACTTTTGGAAATAATCCTCAGCTGAAAGACTTAGTAGACAGAGCTAATAAATCTTTGATCGCTGAATATCCAAAAGGAAAATCTCCGAATGACAAGACTTGGTTTCAGAATAAATTCTATCACCAGCCGTTGATCGCAGCGATCTCTAATTTAGAGATTATCCAGAATGATGCGAGAAACGTACAGTCTGATGCATTGGCATTATTACTTCAGGAGAAAGTGGATGCAAGTATCAAATTCTCAAGCTACGAGCCTATCGTTTCAGGTCCGGTGGATATCCAGGCAGGAAAACAGGCTGAAGTAAAAGTAATGTTAGGTACTTATTCTACAAGCAACAAGATTGCGATCTCAGGGGTAGGCAGAGTAGAGAACGGAAAAGGGATTACCTCTATTTCAGGTTCTGGTATTGGCGAGCACAAACTGGGGGGAACAATTACTTTAACGGATGCTTCAGGAAAACCTCAAAGTTTCCCATGGACGCACACGTATAACGTAATCGCAGGACCAAGAGAAGTAAAACTTGAAAAAGGATTATTACTTTCTGCAGATAAAATGAATGTAATGTATAGAGGACTTGAGAACCCTGTTTCAGGATCAATCTTAGGGGCTGACAATTCTAAACTTTCACTATCTGCTCCGGGAGCATCTGTAAGAAATACAGGTCCAGGAAAATGGAGTGTGAAACCAACTTCGGGTAATACAGTTAAACTGACATTATCAGGAATAGATCCTTACGGAAAATCTGTATCACAGGTATTTGAGTATAGAATTAAGAATGTACCACCGCCGCAAGGTCAGATCAGAGGACAGAGTATGGTATCTATGCCAGCTACGTCTATCCAGAATCAAACGGTACAGGCAGCAATTCCTGACTTTGACTTCCCGGTTTCATTCACTGTAACTCAGTTTATGGTTAGAGTACCAGGTAGAGCAGCATTATTAGTTCACGGAAGTTCATTAAGTGATGCCGCTGGATTAGTGAAAAATCTTAGATCAGGAGATGTAGTTTCAATATTTGATATTAAAGTTACGGCTCAAGGTCTGGACGGTCAGGTTATTAAAAACATTACTCCTATAATCATTAATATTCCATAGGACTAAAATTGTAATTTATTATGAAAAAATATATTAGCACCCTTTTAGTATTAGTTTCGGGATTCGCTTTATCCCAGACTATTCTGAACGCAGCTTCTCCGGAAGAGTTCAGACAGATGAGAGAGGAAAACAAACAAAAAGTTGGTGATACTATTATTGATAAAACAGTAAAGCCTCTTGAATATGGTTTTGTAGAAGATAAAGATATCTTTAAGAGTATGTTTGTTTGGGAGATCATTGATATGAATGATAAGATCAACCAGCCTTTCTATTATGACAATCCGGATGGACTTCTTGCTACACCTACAAGATCTCTGTACCAGTTATTATTGGATGCTGCTTTAAGCGGAAAGATCGAGCAGGTTTATGATGACGAAAACTTTACGGTGAAATTGACGCCGGAAGGTATCCAGAAGAGACTGGAAAAAGTAATCATCAATGATGCTGCTATTGATATCCTTAACTCTGGAAGACAATTAACAGAGCAGGAGAAAAAAGAATATACCGACGTTTTCAAGACCACTACTGATAAAGTAAAAGTGCTTAAAATCATGGGTATGTGGTTTATCGATAAGAGAGACGGACAGATGAAATACAGACCTCTTGGTATTGCAGCAATGGGACCAGATCCAGCTGTACAAGGAGTTATTGGACCAGATGGTAAGCCGATTGCAAGTAATGACGAGCTGATCGACCTGTTCTGGATCTTCTATCCGAATGCAAGAGACGTGTTGGCCAACAACTTTGTGTACAACAGAAAAAACTCTTCTGCTGACCTTTCATTCGATGATATCATCAATGCAAGAAGATTCTCTTCAGTTATTTACAAATCATCAAGCGGTTTAGGTGACGGTACGATCAAGGACTATATCCCTAAAGATGCTGACGATCAGTTAGCTGAAAGCGAAAGAATCAAAAATCAGATCCTTAGCATGGAAAATGATATGTGGAATTACTAAGATTTCACTTGATATTTATATAAAACCTGAGTACTTTTACTCAGGTTTTTTTTATTATGAAACATATAGACTATATCATCGTTGGAGATGGCTATGCAGGGTTGTTTTTCGCTCATCAGTTAATAAAGCATAACAAATCTTTTGTCCTTTTCTCAGAAGGCAGAAAGAGTGCTTCCCAGGTTTCTGCAGGAATTATCAATCCTGTAGTGCTCAAAAAATTCACGACATTCTGGAAAGCACAGGAACAGATCGACTTTCTTAAAGATACTTTGACAGAGATAGAATCCTACACCGGAAAAAATTATCTGATCGATTCACCGATCCACAGAATTTTTCATGATGAGAATGAACAGAACCTTTGGGTAAAGAAATCCAAAAATGAAGAGCTTTCCAGCTTTCTTGATGAAAAATTCGATCATTTAGAGGTAGTAAAAAACGACTTTAACACCGGAAAGGTCAATCAGTCTGCCAGACTGAAAGTAAGTGGATTTTTCGTAGATCTATTTGATTTTTTAGAAAAAAAAGAATTTCTGATCAGAGAAAAATTCGATTATGGAAAAGTTGAAGCTTCTGAAGGAATTTACAAAGACCTTCAGTTTAAAAATATGATCTTTTGTGAAGGAATGGGTGTAAAAGAAAATCCTTTCTTTTCAGATATTGCAGTAGTTCCTAATAAAGGACACCATATTAAAGTAAAACTTTCAGAATCTATTCCAAAAGATATCACCATAAAAAAGAAACATTTCCTGTTCCCGACAGATAACGGGCTTCATTTCTACGGCGGAACTTACGACAGAGAACAATTGCACCATCATGTAGACGAATCTGCAGTAGCACAGCTCGTGAACGGACTGTCTGAAATTTATCCACATGATTTTGAAGTAGAAGAGGTGAATTTCGGTTTCAGACCAACGGTAAAAGACAGAAGACCCATCATCGGAAGACATGGATCATTTAAAAACCTATATGTTTTTAATGGACTTGGAGCAAGAGGAATCCTGAATGGCTGCTATTTCTCTCACAGCCTGTATAAGTTTATTGAAGATAATATTCCGTTACATGAGGAAGTTTCAACTGACAGATTTAAGCCAGAAGCTAAAAGCTAGAAGGCATTCACAAAAAAAAATTAAAACTATGAATGAAAATACCCTTGGCATCATTGCCGGAGTCCTTACCTCCATTTCCATGATTCCCCAACTGATCAAGGTGATCAAAGAGAAGAATGTGGACGATATTTCTCTGGTCATGCTGTTGGTCCTTATTTCAGGACTTTCGCTCTGGGTATGGTATGGTTTTAAGAAAGACGAATTGCCTATTATTTTATCAAATGCATTTGCCGTTTTAGTCAATATAAGTCTGCTGGTAAGTTATATGATCTATAAGAAATAAAAAAGGTGGCTGAGAAACTCGAAGCCACCTTTGTATATCGTAAAATTTTAAATTCAATTAAGGCTGAAGAACAAATTTAGCCAAAGGAGCCATTCTCGCCTTGTTTAAGGTCAGTGTATTGCCATTGACAGAATAATTATCTGCAGCAAGCAAAGCTTTGGTGAATAGCTGTTCCGTTTCAAGATCATCGCAGGCCATCATCGTAGACATTCCCTGGTTAAACTTGATTCTCATCATTTCAGGCTTGATTTCGAAAGTACCTCCAACGCCATTACAGCCGCCGTTACCTTCATATCTCATACCTTCCGTATTGAGCTTGAAATAAGGATTGCTTTTAGGATTCTTAAGCTGAATAGGCTGTCCGTTCAATTCCGTAAGTTTCCATGTTTTTCCCATGATATCTGTCGTCGCCTTTTGTGCCGGTGGCGTCTTACATGCGGTAAGAAATACCAGTAAAAAAAGAGCAGATAAATAGTAATACAAGTTTTTCATAGTTTATTATTTTGTGTGTTGGATAGTGAGTTTAGGTTAATAGGAAGCCATCTTTGTAGATCCCGACCCTTTGGGATCACGCTTGGCATGAAACAGAACCATATCTACATTTTTTTTCAGTAAAGTAATATTTCCTTTGATATCCGAATACTGATATTCTTCATTACTGGCCGTGTATTCAGGAAGAGCATCGCTTTTCTTAAGATCATACGTTTTGCCTTCCAGATGTACGGTTGCTGTGTTTTTTGTGTGGTTGATGGTAACTTCAATTTTTTCCCCGTAATTGTCCGTGAAAACGTCTTTAGAGATCTCATCTTTGTTTTCAGGTACAGCTTCGGTAAGCATTTCCGCTTCTTTGCCCGGATGCTTACACGCTGTTGAGGAAAGGACTGCCAGCCCCATAAGAACCGATGTAAATAATTTTTTCATAGTGATAGGTGATTTGGATAAGTGTCATGAATAGTGATATTAATACTATATAAATTTACGAATATTTTTAATAAATATATGTTAATTTTACATAAATTAATCTGATATTTCTATCTGTTAAGCTTTACGCCTCCTTTACAGTATTCTTTTAAGGCTTATAAAAGTAAGTCTGTTCAATAAAGATTTGCTGAGCGGGTAACCGTTGGAATACTGGTTTAAACAGCCGGTGGTAAGAATAAAAAAGTACAGTTTTTTTTCACGTTCTATTTGTTGTTTTAATGTGCTGCAAAAGTATTAAAAATTCTATAATGCTGATACACAGTAAAAAATGATTTAAATCATACCCGTGAAGCTTTATTTTTTTGAGAAGTAATAAAAAAAGAGAACCGAAAAAGTCAGTTCTCTGCAGTGGGTCAAATAAGATCTTTAATTGAATGTTGATGCAGAATTAAAGACCTGCAGAACATATTATGTTTTTCACAATTAAAGTTTTCATGGTTATAGTGGTTGGTTAGTTTTAAAAATAAGTCATAAAAAATTAAATATTCAGGTTGTCAATCATATGAAAGTTTAAAAATAAAATACTTCCATTAAATTAAGTAACTGTACCGAATTGTTAATTAATTACTGATAATTTTTCATAAATATACAAATTATTATGATTAATATTAATCAATAATGGATTTTTAAATAATATTTAATCTTCAATTCAAATTTTAAGGTACGTTAACCATTTTTGAATGTATTTTTTTCTGTTTCAAATTAAATTATGTGTGTAAAATTTATCATAAAAAGGTATTGTGCGTTGATTATGCTTACAATTGTTAAAATTAGCTGAAGTTAAACACTGATTCATAAGAAAAAAATGCGTGATTTCTGTATTCAGCTAATTTAAAGGAGCGTTAAATTTTGTTAATCTATTATGAGCGTATGCATTTCTAAGTGTACATTTGCCACTTCAAAATGAGAAACGTATTAGTATATTTTTTGACCGGTCTTTTTCTGCTCTTCGTAGTAGAAAGCAGACTCGATGTCAAAACACTTCGAAATGACTATTCTGGTCATGTTTCTCATCATTTGCCCAAAAAAGCCAACCGCCTGAACCAGACTTTTGAAAAATTGTCAGTACAGCAGATGGCAGACAATATTGATAATTCCACATTAGAGCTTGCTGAAGATAGTTTTCAGTTGTCTGATACCATTCAGATGATTGCTGTATTTGCCGGTGTATTCAGTCTTGTCTATATTTTTGGTCTTCGTTCTTCTAAAAGCAGAAAGCCTGATATCAACGGTTTTCTTTCGCTGTATTCCAATGTTAAAACATTCATTCTGATCCGTTCTATCAGAATCTAAAAATCATTTTTCGTGATCCCTTTTCTGTCCGGATTCCGGGCGGGAGATCTACTGCATTGCTTATGCCGGTAATCATGACGATGCAGGAATTCCATTACCGTTTATTCCCATTCAAAACATTAACGAATTTATATTAAACTCTAGAATTATGATCAAAAGAGTTGCCTCAGGCATTGCGATAAGCACCCTTTTATTGACCGTTGGCTGCAGTCAGAAGAAAGAAGAAAAAGAAGAAGCCACAGTATATCCCGTCACCAGCCCTGTCAAAATGGACACGGTAATCAACAAAGAATACGTAGCGCAAATCCAATCTGTGAAAAACATTGAACTCCGTGCACAGGAAAAGGGATTTCTTGAAAAAATTTACGTAGACGAAGGCCAGTATGTACAGGCAGGACAAACCCTGTTCAGAATTATGCCTCAGCTTTACCAGGCTGAATTATTGAAAGCTAAAGCTGAAGTAGAACAGGCAAGCATTGAACTGAAAAATGCCAGCACATTGGCCAGCAACAATATCGTTTCTAAAAACGAGAGAGCAATGGCTAAAGCTAAGCTGGATGCTGCCAATGCTGAAATGAAACTGGCTCAGATTCATTTATCTTTTACAGATATTAAAGCTCCGTTTTCAGGGGTGATCAACAGAATTCCTTTAAAATTAGGAAGCCTTGTAGACGAAGGAGATTTATTAACCTCTTTATCGGACAATACCAACGTTTACAGTTATTTTAACGTTTCAGAACCTGAATATTTAACCTATCAGACCCATGTTGCCGACAGAGGAAGCAAGGAGGTGTCTTTGATTATGGCTAATGGAGAAATGCTTCCTCAGAAAGGAGAAATCCAGACCATAGAAGGTGAATTTGACAATGAAACAGGAAATATTGCCTTCAGAGCAAAATTCCCAAATCCGGATAAGCTCCTTAGAAACGGGGAAACCGGAAAAGTACAGATGACGATGCCTGTGCATAATGCGTTGATCATTCCGCAAAAAGCGACGTATGAAATTCAGGATCAGAAATATGTATTCATCATCGATAAAAATGGAAAAGCAAAATCCAGAAACATAAAAGTAGCTTACGAACTGCCCGATCTTTATGTGGTAGGTTCTGGGCTTGCCGAGGGAGATAAAATCCTTTTAGAAGGGGTACAGAAGGTGAAAGATGACCAGAAAATACAGTCCAAATTCCAGGATCCTAAAAAAGTTCTTCAGTCATTGAAACTAAAAGCAGAGTAGTCTACTCGTAAAACGAAGCAGTATGTTTAAGAAATTCATCCGCAGACCTGTTCTGTCTATCGTGATCTCACTGATCATCGTATTTATGGGAGTTCTGTCGCTGGTAAAACTTCCAGTGACCCAGTTTCCCTCCATTTCACCCCCAAAAGTAAATATCACCGCAGAATATCCGGGAGCCAACAACGAACTATTGATTAAATCGGTAGTGATTCCCCTCGAAAGAGGTCTGAACGGAGTTCCGGGTATGAAATATATGACGTCCGATGCCGGTAACGACGGGGAAGCTTCCATTCAGATCGTATTTGATCTTGGAACTGATCCCAATGTAGCCGCAGTAAACGTTCAAAACCGTGTATCTTCCGTGGTCAACAAACTTCCGCCGCTGGTCGTGCGTGAAGGGGTAAAAATTACCCGTGAAGAACCCAACATGTTGATGTACATTAACCTGTACAGTGACGATCCTAAAGCTGACCAGAAATTCCTTTTCAACTATGCTGATATCAACGTGATGTCTGAATTGAGAAGGGTAAGTGGAGTAGGTTTCGCAGATATCCTCGGAACCCGTGAATATGCGATGCGTATCTGGCTTAAACCGGACAGGCTTACCGCTTACAATATTTCCGCAGACGAAGTAATGGAGTCCCTGAACCAGCAGAGTTTGGAAGCTTCTCCGGGTAAAACGGGAGAAAGTTCAGGAAAGCGTTCCCAATCATTTGAATATATTCTGAAATATTCCGGACGTTTCAACAATGAAAAAGATTACGGAAATATTATTCTGAAAGCAAAACCGGGAGGAGAATTTGTAAGATTAAAAGATGTAGCGGATATAGAATTCGGTTCCTCAATGTATGATATTTATTCTACACTGAACGGAAAACCTTCTGCCGCGATTACAGTAAAACAGTCTTACGGTTCCAATGCAAGTGACGTTATCAAAAATGTGAAAGCTTTGATGAAAGATCTTGAGAAGAATAACTTCCCGAAAGGAATGCACTATGACATCAGTTATGACGTTTCAAGATTCCTGGATGCATCCATGGAAAAGGTTATTCATACCTTATTTGAAGCCTTTATCCTGGTAGCCATCGTGGTATTCCTGTTCCTTGGAGACTGGCGTTCAACGTTAATTCCTGCGCTGGCAGTTCCGGTTTCACTGGTTGGAACATTTGCCGTCATGTCCGCATTTGGAATTACGCTGAACATGATCTCACTATTTGCATTGGTAATGGCCATCGGGGTCGTCGTCGATGATGCGATTGTGGTGATTGAAGCCGTTCACGCCAAGATGGAAGAAAAAGGACTTTCACCTTTAAAAGCTACGGAAGAAGCAATGCATGAAATCAGTGGGGCAATTATCGCGATCACTTTGGTAATGGCATCCGTATTCATTCCGATTGCGTTTATGTCAGGTCCGGTTGGGGTGTTTTACCGTCAGTTCTCTATTACGATGGCTTCAGCGATCATCCTTTCAGGGGTTGTAGCTTTGACACTGACTCCGGCTTTATGTGCTTTGATTTTAAGAAATCACCACGGAAAAGCTAAAAAGAAAACACCGATTACCATTTTCTTAGATAAATTCAACAATTTATTCACGAAAGGAGCCGGAAGATATGAGAAAATGCTTAACAAAACAGTTAAGAAAAAATCTATAACACTTCCTTTATTACTGGCATTTTGTGCCTGTACATTCTTCTTAAGCAACTCACTTCCTTCAGGATTTATTCCGGCGGAAGATCAGGGAATGATTTATGCGATTATCCAGACACCTCCGGGATCTACTCTGGAAAGAACGAATCAGATTGCGAAAGAATTATTAAGAGAATCTGAAGATATTGATGGGGTACAGTCCGTTTCATCACTGGCTGGTTATGAAATCCTGACAGAAGGTACGGGATCCAACTCCGGAACGTGTCTGATCAACCTTAAAAGTTGGGAAGAACGTAAAGAATCTGCTGCAGAAATCATTGAAAAGCTCGAGGAAAAAGCCAAGAATATTCCCGGTGCCAATATAGAATTCTTCCAGCCGCCTTCCATTCCGGGTTATGGTGCCGCGGGAGGTTTCGAACTCCGTTTGCTGGATAAAGCAGGAAGTGGAGATTACCATAAAATGGAGCAGGTAAGTAATGATTTTGTTAAAGAATTGAAGAAACGCCCTGAACTTGGGTCTGCATTTACCTTCTATTCTGCAAGTTTCCCTCAGTATATGCTGAAAGTGGATAATGATCTTGCCGAGCAGAAAGGGGTAACGATCCAAAGTGCAATGGATAACCTGTCTACATTGATCGGTTCCAACTATGAGACCAGTTTCATCCGTTTCGACAGACCGTATAAAGTGATTGTACAGGCTGGGCCGCAATACCGTGCACTACCTACCGATTTGCTTAAGCTTTATGTGAAAAATGATAAAGAACAGATGGTTCCGTATTCAGACTTTATGAAAATGCAGAAAGTATATGGATTGTCAGAGATCACAAGACATAATATGTATAACTCCGCAGAGGTGAGTGGTACTCCTGCACCGGGATACAGTAGTGGACAGGCCATTAAAGCGATTCAGGAAGTTGCTGATAAAACACTTCCGAGAGGTTTCGGTATCGACTGGGCGGGTATCTCTAAAGACGAGGTGAGCAGAGGAAATGAAGCGGTATTTATTTTCTTAGTCTGTCTTGGATTTGTGTATCTGATTCTTGCAGCGCAGTATGAGAGTTTTATTCTTCCGCTGCCGGTGATTTTATCTCTTCCTACTGGTATTTTCGGAGCATTCTTATGTCTGAAATTATTAGGCCTTGAAAACAATATTTACGCTCAGGTAGCGATGGTCATGTTGATTGGTCTGTTGGGTAAAAATGCCGTATTAATCGTTGAATTTGCCGTTCAGAAGAAAGCAGAAGAAGGAATTCCTGTAGCACAGGCAGCTATCGAAGGGGCGGCCATCCGTTTCCGTCCGATCCTGATGACCTCATTTGCCTTTATTGCGGGTCTTATTCCGTTGGTAATGGCCACCGGACCAGGAGCTGTAGGAAACCGAACAATTGGTACGGCCGCAGCAGGAGGAATGCTGATAGGAACGATCTTCGGGCTGATGATTATTCCGGGTCTGTATTATATTTTCGGAACTATTGCAGAGAAATCGAGGCTGGCAAGATATGAAGAGGAGAATCCTTTAACAGAACAAACTGAACCTTATCAACACGATAACAAACATGAAGATTTATAATAAATATATAGCAGCCATTGCTCTATCGCTTGTACTCACAGGCTGTAGAGCTCCAATGGCCACCGTTATAAAAGATGAAGTAAAAGAAAACCTGCCTCAGAATTTCAATCAGGAAGAGCAGCAGGATGCCAATACAAACAGTGGCACAACTCCATGGAGACAGTTTTTTACAGATCCAAATCTGGTAAGCTTAATTGAAACTGCTTTAAAAAACAATCAGGAATTACTGATCACGCTTCAGCAGATTGAAATGGCGAAAAGCAGTGTTTTAGCGAAAAAAGGAAAACTAAGCCCAACCGTTTCAGCGGGAATAGGAGCCGGTCTTAAAAAAGCCGGACGTTATACCAGCGAAGGCGCAGGTGATGCCACTACGGAAATAGAACCCGGAAGAGAAATGCCGGATCCGCTGGGGAATTTTGAAGGAGGATTCATGGCAAACTGGGAGATTGATATCTGGAAAAAACTGAGAACTGAGAAGGAATCAGCTGTTGCTCATTATCTTTCTACGGTTGAGGGGAAAAACTTCGTTCTGTCCAGCCTTGTTGAAGAAGTAGCGGACAATTATTATGAATTGCTGGCTTTGGATAATCAACTGGATATTATTCAGCAATATATTAAGCTGCAGGAAAGAGCATTGGAAATTTCCAAAATTCAGAAAGAAGCTGCTGCGGCAACGGAGCTGGCTGTGAAGAAATTTGAAGCTGAACTGGCAAAATCCAAAGCTTCGGAATACACGATCCGTCAGAATATCACGGAAAAAGAAAACGAGATCAATGCGCTTCTGGGAAGATATCCGCAACCAATTGTAAGAGCCAAGGAAAGCTTTATGTCTACAATGCCACAGACTGTGTATACGGGAATACCGTCTCAGTTACTGGCTAACCGTCCGGATATCAAACAGGCAGAACTGGAATTAAAAGCTGCTAAACTGGATGTACAGGCTGCAAGAAAAGAGTTTTATCCTTCACTGGAGATCTCTGCAACGTTAGGATTGGAGGCTTTTAAACCATCTTACTTAGTTAAAATGCCGGAATCTATTGCCTATAATCTGGCAGGAGAATTGGCTGGTCCGCTTATTAACAAAAGTGCGATCAAAGCGAACTTCCAGACTGCGGATGCAAGACAAATCCAGTCGTTGTACGAGTATGACAAAACGATTTTGCATGCATATCTGGATGTGGCTAATCTGATGTCAAAGGTTAAAAATATAGACCAATATTATCAGATGAAGTCGCAGGAAACAAAAGCGCTGGATCAGTCGATTGATATTGCGAACCAATTGTTCAGGAATTCAAGAGCAGATTATCTTGAGGTTCTTCTGAATCAAAGGGATGCGCTGGATGCTAAAATGGAGCTGATCGAAGCCAAACAGCAACAGCTGAGTACCGTTGTAGATATTTACAAAAGTTTAGGCGGTGGCTGGAAATAAGAAATCATAATTCTATCAATAAAACAGTTAATGTTTTGGGCTGATCCTTTCGGGGGTCGGCTCTTTTTGTTTTTATACGACGCGTTTTGTCGCATCATCAGATTAATTTTGTTCATCAATTAATGATAACGTGTTAATAATATATCACTTAATTAAAATTTACATTAAATCTCAATCCAGGGACTTGAAATGCGTTAAAAAGTGTTAAATTTGCCGCAAAATTATAAAAGCTAATCTTAAACTAAAATACACAAGCAGATGAAGAAATTCTACACCGGTGCATTGATGGTATGCACGCTTCTGGGGCTTTCCGCCCAGGAAGTATTGTGGCAGAAAGACATTAAGTCTTCTACACAGAATTTTCTAAGCCAGGTTACGACGACCATTGATCAACAATATCTTATTTCGGGAAGCTCAATCCAGACAGGTTCCCTTCGAGAGCCTCAGGGAACAGGAAAGCAAAATAACGGTTACGATTTCCATTTAATCAAACTGAATCAGCAGGGTGAGCAGGTTTGGGAAAAATATTTCTCAGGGCAGAACCATGATTACTTGTCAGCTTCCGTAGCCACCCAGGAAGGAGGATTTCTTTTGGCCGGAACTTCTTATTCCGGAAAGGGATTAGATAAAAAAGAAGATTCCAAAGGAGGATCTGATGTCTGGCTGATCAGGATCAATGAATTCGGAGATGAACTTTGGCAAAAAACATTGGGAAGCTCTTCTGATGAGGAAGCACGATCTGTTATTCAAACAACAGACCTTGGATTTTTTGTGGCTGGAAATGTTCAAAATTCTTCTAAAGGTTACGGATCAAAAGATGTTTGGGTTTCCAGATTGGATAAAAACGGAAAAACACTTTCTGAAACTGTTCTGGGCGGAAAAGGTCTGGATGAAGTGGAGAAAATGATTCCTACAAGGGATGGAGGAGCCTTGTTGGGAGTTTACTCGAGAAGTTCCGAGATTCGGGTTTCGGGTTCTACAGATAAGTCGTCTTCGGCAACCTCGTATCCCATATCCCGAACCGCTAAGTCTACGGATAATTTCGGCGAGGGAGATTATTGGATCGTCAAACTTGATAAAACCGGAAAAGTAGAATGGGAGAAAAACTTTGGAGGAAAAGGGGATGACCATATCAGAACATTGGCCTTAACATCTGCAGGATATGTAATCGGTGGAGAATCCAGATCCGAAAGATCAGGGAATAAAACGGTAGGAATTGAGGAAGGAACAGACTTATGGCTGATCTCTTTAAATGAAAGAGGTGATGAGATCTGGCAGAAGTCTTACAATTTCAAAAATCGTGATATTTTGATGGGAATGAGTGTGCTTCATTCAGCAGATGATAAATCCTCAAAAGGGATTCTTTTAGGAGGCTATACGCAGGCAGAAGGAAAAATAGAAACAGATGACGAAACGTTCTGGATGCTTTATCTCAACCAAGACGGAAATGAGCAGTGGAGAAAATACGTAAAAGGAGAATCCAGGAAGAAAGAGGAAAGACTTTCAGATATTAAGCTAAACAGAGATGGCTCCATTATCCTTGCAGGAACCAGTGCTGAAGAACTTGGAAAAGAGAACTGGAAGATCGTGAAGCTTGGTGACAGCCAGATCAATAAACTGATCGAAAAACAAGACATCAAGATCTATCCGAATCCGGTTTCAGATTATGCTTACGTAGAAATAGGCTTCGATTTCAAAGAAGCGGATATTATGCTGTATGATATGGGAGGAAGACAGCTTCAGAGCTTGAAGACAAAGAATAAAGTGACGAAGATCAATACTCAGAATTTGATTCAGGGGGCTTATCTGGTGACGATAAAGACGGATGGGAATAAAACGGCGAATGCAAAATTGATTAAGAAATAACACAAAACAATGAGAAAAATAAAATTGATTATTCTTGTATTAGTGCTATGTATAGGCACAAATACTATTGCACAGAATAGACCTGAAGAAAGCTTATCTTTAATAAGTAATGCTACAACTAATAATGATTTATATAATGGAACTGTCAATGTATCCATTCCATTGTTTAAAATTCCTATTGGAAATTTGACACTATCTAATGAAATTTCAAATGTTCCAACAGGATTTAGACCTAGAGTTGATGAAAGTATTTTCGGACTACATTGGAATGCAAATCTGTTTGGAAGTATTACTAGAGAGACCAATACAGACTTTTTATTAACCAAATACGCTGCTGTTCAGCCTGGCACAGGGGTTTCTGGAATTTATCCTTCTGATGAAAGTAAAGCAAGAGAAACAACGGACTGTATTATTCAAAGACAGAATTTTGATTATGGTTTTGTTGCTTCTAAGAAACAAATATTGCAAAATCCGAATAACAGTGGTATTCAATCTGATTTTATACCAGATAAATTTTATTTTGATTTTTTTGGATATAAAGGCTATTTTGTCTTTGATAATTATGGTAACCCTTTAGTATTTTGTGAAAATGCCAAATTACAGGTTGTAGGACCAGGTTCTTTAGCCTCTAAATGTTATTCTGTGACCAGTCCTATCGATTTTCAGAATAAAAATATTAGTGAAATCAGAATAATGGATGATAAAGGGAATACTTTTTATTTTGGGGGTTCTTACGACGCATTAGAAATTAATTATTCAGATTTTTTTTTCGCAGGTAATTATTACAATCTTGCTTTTCAATCTAATGTCTCTTTTGCAAGCGGATCCAGAGCTAATTATATATTATCATGGTTTTTAAAAAAAGTTGAATTGAGCAATGGAGAAGTAATAGAAGCAACTTATAAGCAACGGAATGCGGACGCTTTTAATTCTTTTTTGCAAAATACTCTTTATAATAATGATGCTGGTTTTCCTACAAGCTATCCTACATCGGCTCAATTAGAAGCAGCAAATATTGAAGTATCAAAATCATATGAAATATCTACTAGTACTACTGAACAATACGTTGCGATAAAAAACTTTACTAAGAGAGCAATCATTGACAACATTAAAATAATAGGAAAAAATATATCAGTTAATTACATTTATTTTAAAGACAATAACAACCTTATACATTTAAACAGTATAAATTTAAATTACTTTGGAAAATCACAAAGTATTAACTTTAATCAAACCCCTTTAGGAGGGCAAAATTATAGATATTTTTTAACCTCTCTAGTCAATAATAGTGAAGTTTATTCTTTTCAATATGAAAAAACAGAAACCCTTCCTTCAAAGAATAGCTACGGAACAAATGATTTTGGATATTGGAATGGAACAAATTCTAGAGGCATAGGAAATTCTAATACTTTTTTTGATGCTACTTTACTAAAAAAAATAGTTTATCCAAATAAAGGATATACTATATTTAATGGTGAAAAGGCTGATGTATCAAAAAAAGTCTTTGACGGAATGATTGATTATACCTTGATGCCTTCTGATGGTATGATAAATAGAATTGCAAATAGGATAGATTTCGATGGAGTAAATGAATACAAAACGAATTATACTTATCAACTCAGTGATGGAAAAAGCTCGGGAATAATTCTTACTCAATTTAGATCAGGAAGAATTTCTAATGAAGAAATAAAATATAGCCAAGTCCAAGAAAATATTGAAAATAAAGGAAGAACAGAATATTTTTTTAGTGATCTCATATCTAACCCTGATAATTCTTTTATTAATACCAAACAATTTAACTCTACTGCGCTAAGTCAAATCAGTTTTAATGGTCAAGAAAATGGAGCATATCAAAGAGGAAAGTTACTTAAAAAGAAAATCTTTAATTCTTCGAATAAATTACTCAGAGAGTCTCTATTTGAATATGAAAGTTTTTTAAGGCCTGAAAATGAATTAGTTGATTTGGCAGGGAACGCCTGTAGTACTTGTAAAATTTCTGATGAAAATTATTATGTTTTAACAAAAATTGATAAGTCTAATTCTCAACATAAAGCTACTCTGTATGCACCTGTAATTCCATATCTGCTAAAGAAAGAAAAAGTCATTGATTATCTTAATGGTCAACAAATTACAGCAGAAACTAATACAAAGTACCGCGAATCTAATATTTCTTGGCATCCATACCCTGAACAAATTGAGACTACAACTGCTTTAGGAACTAGCATTAAAAAGTATATATACCCATATGAATTGAACCCAGGCAGATGCAGATGGGGATGTCCTGTGAATGAAACCATAGTAGGTGGGCAAAATCCCATGTATCAAGCTATGATTAATTCAAATGTTTGGTTTCCTGTAATAGAGATAGCAAAAAATGAGAATAACAAATATTCACTTCAAGAGAATTTGTTTTATCATTCTTCATTTGTTCCAAAAAAAATAAGACAATCAAAGTTAGATGCTGTTCTTGATTTTACAAACTACAAAATTAGTGTTGATCAAACTGTTGATGGTCTAAGTTATGATCTCTTAGATGATAAAGCAAATTATCTTCAAACAACCAATAAATCAGGTATTTCAACAGTCTCAATTTATGGGTATAAACAAACATCTCCGATTGTAAATATTGTAGGAATTACATATGTCCAGTTAATGCAAATATTGGGGCAACCCACGTCCCCCACGGATTATTTGAACCTTGATATTGTTACTAAATCTAATGCTGATGTAAATCCAGCTACAGAACAAGAACTATTAAATTCATTAGATATATTTAGAAATAATCCTTTGTTAAAAGACTATCCAATGACAACATATACGTACGATCCATTAATTGGTGTGACCAGTATCACTCAACCTTCTGGAATCAGAGAGGTTTACATTTATGATACAGCCAATAGATTAATGGAGATTAGAGAAAATAGCACTAGCGGAAAAATCCTTAAAGAATTCAAATACAATTACAAACAATAAAAACTCAAATTATGAAAAAAACAATATTCATTGCAGGCCTTTTTGCCGCACAATTGGCTTCAGCACAGTTATATACTCAGGGAGGTGCGGTAAGCCAGACATCGACACAATCTTCAGCTAATGTTGGGATAGGAGTTAATAATCCTCATTCCAATTTAGAAGTAGGTGACCAGAATGGCGGTAAGATAACGATTTCTACAGCAGGAGGTAGTGCACTTTCAACAGATCCAAAATATCCTGCTTTAGAATTTACGGGATATTTAAACTCTCCTAAAGCAAGAATAACAGCTACAGAAGAGACAGGAAATACATATGCATCTAAGTTTTCTATCTCAGTGAATGATGGTAACAATGCCACAAGTCTGGTAGAGAGATTATCAATCCTTAGGAATGGAAATATTGGAATGGGGAATACACAGCCCAGAGAAAAGCTTGATGTTTCAGGGAATATACTGGTTGGTGGTGGTAGTTCCACCGAGGGGATTAATGCTCTTGCGATACGGTACGAAGATGGATCTTTAAGTAACTGGGGTTCCTTAAGAAGTTCAGCAGCTACTTATATGAGTTTTGGCGTTAAGGCAGATCCCAATACAGCGGACGGCTGGTTGTCTTCCAATGGAACCTTAAATTTTTCTAAGGTGTCGATGATCATGAATGATGACGGGATCCGGTTTTTAAGTTCACCAGCGCAAATCGTTGCAATGAATTCCCCGGTAACAATGAATGAAATCATGAAAATTAATCCAAATGGAAATGCCTTACTGCAAGGAAAATTGGAAGCCAAAGAAATTAAAGTGACCCTGACTCCGACTGCCGATTTCGTATTTGAAGAAAACTATGACCTTCCAAAGCTGGAGGAAGTGGCCAAACATATTAAAGAGAAAAAACATTTACCGGAAATAGCTTCAGCCAAAGTCATGGAAAAAGAAGGGGTCAATGTTGGTGAATTTCAGATTAAACTTTTGCAAAAGATCGAAGAACTTACTTTGTATGTGATTGAACAAAACAGACAGTTAAAAGATCAGCAGGCAAAAATTCAGAAATTAGAAACAGAAAATACGGATTTAGGAAAAGCCGTTTTAGAGATTAAGCAACTGAAAGAAGAGTTTATTAAGATGAAATCCACCACCCATTAATTAAAAATTATGTATAAAAAAATATATATAAGCATAGGATTGCTGTGGGGGATGCATCATTACGGACAGGTGGTGTTAACTTCTCCTCCTGCTCCCAATACGGAAGTGGCAGATCCCCAAAGTATACGGATGCTCCCGGGATTCAAATTTAATTCTGTCAATGGAACATTTCGTGCCTATATCGGAGGATCCAATCCCAATAATCCGGGAAATACCTATACACCCATCACCGTTGATTATTCGGCGAATATCTCAAATACTGAAAATTATGTGTATACCAGACAGTATTTAGTTCCTACGGAAGTTTCAGATGGATCGCTGCAACAGATACAGAGTGTTCAGTTTTTTGACGGTCTCGGAAGACCTAAACAGTCGGTGAGCATTAAATCTACCCCTACCGGGAAAGATATGGTAACGCATATTCCTTATGATGGATTTGGACGACAGGTAGACAGTTGGCTTCCGGTTCCGATGTCATCTCAAAGTGGAAATATTCAGGCCGGAGTGGAAGGAGCTGTCAATGCATATTATCAGTCTAACGGGATTAATGATTCCTTTCCTTTTAGCCATAAAAATTTAGAAAATTCTCCGCTTGACAGGATTCTGAGTCAGAAAAATCCTGGGACCGACTGGCAGAACAAACCTGTTGTTTTCGGGTATGATACCAATACGGTAGGCGAGGTGAAAAAATACACCACAACAGTCACGAATTGGGCGGATGGAATGACTTCTTCCGAATTACTTCTATCCGGGACTTACGGAGAAGCGCAACTGTATAAAAATACCGTCACTGATGAAGACAACAATAAAACCATAGAATTCAAGAATGGTAAGGGACAGACTCTATTGGTCAGAAAAGTCATCAGTGCCTCAGAAAATGCAGATACCTATTATGTGTATAATGAGTATGACCAGTTGGCGGTTGTGGTTCCGCCGTTGGCTTCTGCTTCCGCGTCAGTATCTGCCTCAGCTTTGGAACATCTGTGTTATCAGTATAAATATGATGGCAGAAGCAGACTGGTAGAAAAGAAACTTCCCGGAAAAGATTGGGAACAGATGGTATACAACAAAAAAGACCAGATAATTCTCTATCGGGATACTGTTCTGAAAAATGGAATCACCAATTTTACCGCTGACCAGTCATGGAATTTTACCAAATATGATCAGTTTGGAAGAGTTACCTACACCGGGATTTCAAGGGACGGTACTCTGAGACGGAACATCCAGAATTATGTCGATGGTCAGGCTGGGAATGTTTCTTATGAAGCCCGTGGAGGCAGTTTTGCCTTAAGTGGAATGAATATAGAATACGGAAACGTTTCTTACCCTACGAGTATTGATAAAATCCTTACGGTCAATTATTATGATACCTATCCACAGGGAGCACCGGCGGTTTCCACGACTATTTTAGATCAGGAAGTACTGCCTCAGTCTACCCAGTCCTCGAATGTCAGCACAAAAAGTCTGCCTACGGCATCTTATGTGAAAAACATTGACAATGACAGTTGGACGAAATCATATACTTATTATGATAAGAAAGGGAGGGCAATATCCACTTATTCTGTGAATCACCTCGGAGGATATACCAAAACAGAAAGTTTCCTGAAATTTTCAGGGGTTCCGGAATATACGCTTACCGAGCATAAAAGAGCCGCAGATGCCACTAAAGTCAACATCAAAGAAACTTTTGAGTACGATCATCAGGAAAGGCTGGTAAGACATTGGAATGAAGTAAATGGCGGAGTAAAGGAACTTCTTGCTGAAAACCTGTACAATGATCTCGGACAGGTACAGACCAAAAATGTGGGAAATACAACCGGCAGTCCTTTACAGAGTGTCAAATATGCATACAATATCAGAGGATGGCTCACGAAACTTAATGAACCTTCCAATCTGCAGAATAAACTCTTTGCTTACGAGCTGAGGTACAGTAAACCTGACAGCCAGTTTTCAGGTTCTGCAAGGTACAACGGAAATATCTCACAGATGTCATGGATTACCCAAAGCGATGCTGTACTCAGAAATTACTCCTATGAATATGATGGTCTCAACCGTCTTAAAGAAGGACGTTTCTGGGATGCCATGAATTTAGACAGAGGAGAATACCATGAGCAGCTTACCTATGACCTGAACGGAAATATTAAATCCCTTGTCAGAAGAGGAAAACAGCTTTCCGGCTATACCGCTCCTGAAGTGATGGACGACCTGGAATACCACTATGAAAATGGTGAACAGAGTAATAAGTTAGCCTACCTTAAAGAAGTGGGAACGGGTAATGCCTTAAGCGGCTATCCGCTTTCATCAGGAAGTACCGGAAGTACGATCAGCTATGACCTGAACGGAAATATGACAGTTCAGCAGGATAAAGGGATCTCTATTCAATATAATTATTTAAATTTACCGGGAAAGGTTACCCAGAATGCCAAAGTAACGGATTACACGTATAGAGCAGATGGAGTAAAAGTAAGAAAGCTCTTTGGTACAGACACCACAGATTATATAGACGGTTTCCAGTATGAAAATGGTACGTTGAAATTTTTCCCTACTGCAGAAGGTTACTTTAATTTTGAAACCGGGAAGTATGTCTATAATTACACCGACCATCTTGGAAATACACGTGTGAGCTACTTTAAAAATGGCTTAGGAGCAGAGATCATTGAGGAAAGTAATTATTACCCGTTTGGATTGAAGCATGAAGGTTATAATGTATTGTCGGGGAATCCTGCATATAAATATAAGTACAATGGGAAAGAGCTTCAGGAGACTGGTATGTATGACTACGGAGCGAGGTTCTATATGCCGGAGATTGGAAGATGGGGTGTTGTGGATCCGCTGGCGGAGAAATATAGGAGGTGGTCACTTTATAATTATGCCATCGATAATCCCATTTTATTTATTGATCCTGATGGTAGAGATATAATTATACATTATAAAAATAGTAAAGGGAAACTTATGACCTATGATTATAAGACTGGTAGTACATATAAGGGAAATAATACTTTTATAAAAAATTTTTATAAAACAGTTGCTACACTTAAAAAGAATAATGCTGATGGCATTATAAATAGCTTAGAGAGCCATAAGGATAAAATAGTACTATCCCAAACATCTGGATCAAGTTATGCTTCATATACTGAAAAAGAAATAAAATGGAATGATAAGCAAGGGATCGAAACTAACAAAGGGGTTTCACTAACTCCAACACTTATATTAAATCATGAGGGAGACCATATGTTAGACGCCTTAAAAAATCCGAGTCAGCATTCAGAAAACTCGCAAGCTGATAAAGATAATCCCTATTCAAATAAGGAAGAAGAAAGAGTAATTAAAGGATCTGAACAAGATACGGCAAAAAAATTAGGTTTAATAGAGGAAGGAGAAACAACAAGAGATGACCACGGAGGACACCCATATAAAGCTTCTAATGTAAATGAAAAAGTTTCTCCTAGTACAAGCACATTTCCAAAGATTGATGAAATTATTATCACGATGCCTAAAAAGAAAAAAGATGGTAATTAAAAAAAATAAAATTTTATTAGTATTATTAAGTTTAATGTTTTGTATTGTAAGAGCACAAAAAAGTAATATTTACATTGCACCAATTGATGCAACAACACCATACTCAATAAGTTGTTCAAACTTACTTGATGCTTTTCCAGAAACAATAAAGAAAATAAAATTAAATGATAAGCAAAGTAAAGAAATTTATTTACTTACAAGTGTTTTAAAAAAAAACGATAATAAACCGTATACAAATATTCGATACAAAGGAGAAATTTGTTTTAATAAAAAAAGATTTAACTTTTGTGGTGACCAAGCTTCCATTTTAATCAATGGACAATATTATGAAACCTCAAAGGATTTGTTTGAATACATAAAAAAACTTAGAAAGAAATAATAAATTATTCCCGTTGCGCAAAGTCGGTGACATTGAGGAGGTAAATAAACACAAAAAGCCTTGCAAATTGCGAAGTTTTTTGTTGTTTTATAAAGCAGCTACATTTTTAAATTTGAGTGCTTGAATAAAGCCATCTGCTACATAAAGCAAATGCACCCGCTAGCGCGAGCGTCTCGCTCGTGCCTCCTCAATAAAAATAAACCACTGCTTTTTACAGTGGTTTTATTATTTTAGCTTAAAATAGAGTAAGAAAGATCTTCGGTACAGACACCATAGATTATATAGACGGTTTCCAGTATGAAAACGGGACATTGAAATTCTTCCCTACTACAGAGGGTTATTTTAATTTTGAAACAGGGAAGTATGTATACAACTATACGGATCATCTTGGAAATACCCGTTTGAGCTACTTTAAAAATGGCTCAGGAGCAGAGATCATAGAAGAGAGTAATTATTATCCTTTTGGATTAAAGCATGAAGGATATAATGTTTTATCTGGAAATTCTGCGTATAAATATAAGTTTCAAGGACAAGAGTTGCAGGAGACTGGCTGGTATAGTTTTAAATGGAGAAATTATATGCCCGATGTTGGACGGTTCTTTACTGTTGATCCATTGGCAGAAAAATATCCGACTTGGACTCCTTATGCATTTAGCGGTAACAGAGTTGTTGATGCAAGAGAGTTAGAAGGTTTAGAACCTGTTGAAATAAATAAGACAACCAAAAATTTGGTTATTGTTAATCAAGGTTGGGTAAGAGCAAATCCTCCTGATGGAGCGACACAGTCCCAAAATTTTGTAAAAACAAACAAAGATGGGGGAATTGATTACTCAGGAATTGGTGTAATAAACAATTTGAATAGTGCAAAAACTCAAGTTGGAGTTTTTGGCTCTTCCTCTACTGAAAATACTAAAAATGATATTTTATCATCAATTAATAGTTTTAGGAAACAAAGTCCTGACGGAAAACTAATTATGGTGGGACACAGTAGAGGTGCGGATAACTTAATAGAATTGGTTAATGAGCATACGGAAGTTAAAGTAGATTTACTTTTTACTCTTGACATTGCTGCTGGTTGGGATAGTGATAATACTCCTTCAAATGTTAAGACTGCTGTTAATTATTATAACAAGAATGATGGATTTATGGGAAGTTCAATTGGAGGTGAAGATATTGAAGCAAAAGATCCGTCAAAGACTAAAATATTAAACGTTCCTGTTAATGCTTCACATACAGAAATTGATAATAAATATCGTTATAATGCATACAATGCTGTAGTTAAAGAATTAAATAAATCGGAAGAAAAAAAGCCATGAAAAAAAATACGGTAATTTTAACAAATATATTAATATGGGTTTATGTTATAGTTATATGTTATACTCATATCAATGGTGGAAATGGAGAACTTTTACTATATTCTGGTATAGCGGTAGGTTTGCTTTTAGCCATCAACATAGCATATATAGAGAGAAAAATATCTTTACTTGAAATTATTTTTATTTTAATAAATCTAATATTAACTGGTTTAGTCTCATATTTATCATTAGTTTTTATACAATTGGATGTGAGGTAAATGGAAAAAAAAAAATATTAATATTACCCCCCCCCCCCCCGCTGGCGCGAGCGTCTCGCTCGTGTCCATCAATAAAAATAAACCACTGTTTTTTACAGTGGTTTTATTATTTTAGCCTAAAATAAAGTAACAAAGATCTTCGGTACAGACACCACAGATTATGTAGACGGTTTTCAGTATGAAAATGGCACGTTGAAATTCTTCCCAACGGCAGAAGGTTATTTTAATTTTGAAACCGGAAAATATGTGTATAATTACACCGATCATCTTGGAAATACAAGATTGAGCTACTTTAAAAATGGCTCAGGAGCAGAGATCATTGAAGAGAGTAATTATTATCCGTTTGGATTGAAGCATGAAGGATATAATGTGTTGTCGGGAAATCCCGCATATAAATACAAATACAATGGCAAGGAGCTTCAGGAGAGTGGGATGTATGATTATGGAGCGAGGTTCTATATGCCGGAGATTGGAAGATGGGGTGTGGTGGATCCGCTTGCGGAAAAGATGACGCGCCATAATCCTTATAATTATGCTTTTAATAATCCGATAAGGTTTATTGACCCAGATGGAAGGCAGGGAACGGATTGGGTGCACAACAGAGAAACAAATCAAATTTATTGGAATAATAATGCCACAAATCAGGCTACAGCCGGAGCTAATGAAACTTATTTAGGGAAATCAGGTACATATACAACGCAAGACGGTTCTACAACAGCATTAAATTCAAATAGATCATATACTAACAATTCTTTGTTAGGAGGAATGGGAATAATGAATAATTTAGATCCTTTAATTCAAGCAGGTGATTCTGCATCAGCAATGAGTGTTGCTGTTTTTGGTACTCCTGATAATGGTTCGTATATAAGAGAAACTCCTGCATCAAATTCACCGGAAGCAGCAATGGGAAATCCGTCGGGGCAGTTAGCTGTTGCGGGTCTATATGGATTGCAAGGAGCAGTAGCAGAGATTGGATTTTCTAAGGCATTAGGAGCAGTAGCAAAAGTTGCAACTACTTCAGATGGGTTCTTATTTGGAAGTATTAACATGAAAGCTCCTTTTGATATTCCTGCTCAAAGATTTGGGCAAATGTCTATTGGAAAGAGTGATTTTTGGGGTGTAAGAGTTGGAACTAGTGAATTTACAAATAGAACAGTAGTGGCAATAAAGCAAGAGTGGAATTCTTTAACACAATATACTTCAGGTATAGTCCCTAAAGGAACTCCAATTAAAATAGGAATAGTTGGACCTCAAGGTGGAGGATTCTATACAGGAGGATCTATTCAATTTTTGACAGAATCTAAAAGTGTAGTAAATCAGGCAACTAGAATGATATCAAGATAAGATCAATGAAATTAGAAAACCCATTAAGCTTTAACGTTAATATAAAACTCCCAAACGGAAAAGAAGTTTTGTATTTAAACACATATGAAATTTGTCAAGGATGCCCTGAGGTTGGGAAGCTGTCCATTGATGGAAACATTATAAAAAAAGAAGTGTTTGGTGGTCCATTACTATATAACAATGGATTTATTTATATCCCTTGTTTTAAAAGAAGATGGTTTAACTCAGGATTTTATTTAGCTAAAATAAATACTTCTACTTTAGAAATTATTTTAATATCAGATATGTATCAGATAATAGACTTGATAAAAATAGAAAATTTTACCATTTATTTTTATGATAGTTTAGAACAAAAAGAGATTAGAGAAGTTTCTTTTTAGTAATAAAAGCCACTGCATCAGCAGTGGCTTTTGTGTTTAATAAGAATTTTGAGTTTTTTATATTTGTAGTAATGAATAAAAAATCATGATGGAAAAGTTAAAGAGTTTATGAAAACAGCGGGGCTATACCCCCAACTGGCGCAAGCATCTCACTCGCGCCCATCAATAAAAATAAACCACTGTTTTTTACAGTGGTTTTATTATTTTAGCTTTGAAAACATGATAACCTATATTGTGGCTTTTACTTTAATAAAAATTAAAAACTAAATTCACCCAAAGACAATCCATGAAAAAAACAATCTCACACATCTTCACCCTCACGCTTCTTTTCATCACATTTTCCTGTATTTCCTATATCAAACCCATTCACACAGAACCAGTGCCCGGTTCTGAAAATATAACCAGAAAATTAGTTTTTCAGGATGGAACGCTGGACGTGAATTTCTATGGAGATTATATATTTGATAAGGTAGATAAAAACCTGATCTTTTTTACCAATAAAGAGATCTCCGGAATGCTCAGCAATCTTACCATAAAGCCTTCATCTCAGGTCCTTTTCACCTATACCAAATCCAGTATCTACAACAATATGCTGGGGTTTTATTATGAAGGAAAAAACCTGACCGATATAAAGAATAATTTCTCAATTAAAACGCCCGAAAAAGAAATGCAGAACGGTCTTTTGTACACCTATGAATACAAAGGCTACTATATTATGGAATTCTACAGACAGCAGGAAAAAGGAGTAGTCCGTTTTATTTCGGTAAACAATTCGGCAAAACAGGCCGTTGAGAAATTCAGGTTGGAAAACAATAATGTATTTTTTGATATCAATGCTCAACTTTGGAATTAAGCATACTCATTTTCTCTGATTTTATATCTGGATCAAGGGAAATACTTGCTTTTTAGCGCGGTTTATAGCCGTTTTGAATTCGTCTCAACTTTAGCTACGGCTGGCGCGAGGATCTCGCTCGTGTCTATCAATAAAAATAAACCACTGTTTTTTTTGCAGTAGTTTTATTATAGGTTAATTTAAAGTATTCAACATGCAAAATTTTGGATCAGCCTGAAAAACGTTTATGATTTAAAAAAGGCAAAAAAAGAATTTGAAAAAAGCATCATTATATTTTTAAAAACTGTTTCTGGAAATATAACAATTTAACCTTATTTTTATATCAGTTAATTTACAATTTAGAATGGAGAATGATCAAAATTTTTTAATTAGAAAGCCTGTTAATTCGTTTCTATCAAATATTATTGAGTGTTTCTTTTATATCGATATTCCGGTTTGTCAATTGACTGAGAAAGCTGAATTTATGATACCGTTCCCCCGTATAACATTGGGTTATTTTTTTGACCATCCATTTAGGGTAATTAATGATACATTAAATGAATCAAAACTAATAAACAATGCCATATCAAGAATTTCCACCCAAAGGATAAACGTTTTACCTGCCACCGACAGGATAAGAATTATCGGAGCCCATTTAAAGCCTTTTGGCTTGGCTTGTTACACACAAAAAGCAGTAAATTCCCTTCCTTGGTTAATCGACATAGAAGAACTGTTTGGTCATATGGCCAGAGAGTTTCTGTTAAAAATACATCATATTGCCAACACAGAAGAAATGTTCACTGCAATGGAAGACATATTCTTAAATAATATTCTTGATCGTGATTTATCACTTATCATAAAGGCACTTGAATTAATTGAAAGTAACTCCGGAGATATTGAAATGACCTTATTATCTGAACAATTAAACGTGTCTGACCGAACAATAAGAAATCATTTTTATAACTATGTAGGCTGCTCTCCAAAAGAATACATTCGTATTGTAAAATTAAAACAAATAGCTTATCAACTAAAGCATTCTCAAAATTCATTGACAAATATTGCCTACAGTAACAATTATTTTGATCAGGCACATTTTGTTCACGAAGTAAAAGGTATCACCGGCCAAAGCCCCGGCCAATTACGTAAAGACATTCCAGATTTCCGATTTTTACAATTTTAGTTTTTATGAGATGTTGATATTTGTTCATCAAAGAAAATTGAAACACTTTCCAGATGAAAACAATTATAAACAACAATCTTGCAGAAAAGTACGGCAAAGGAACCATCATTATTCATTGGTTCAGCTTCTTATTGATTAGTTTACTTATTCCTATGGGGTTTATCATGTCAGACATGGAACCGGGAGTTGCCAAAATTAATCTTTTACGGCTGCATCTCTTTGTAGGTATTCTGGTTTTTATCCTGACTTTAATACGTGTCTGGTTTTTCTTCCGGCGTAAAAGACCTTCAAAGTTGGAAACCGGGAATTACCTGCATAATAAATTGGTTATTTGGATTGAAAATACATTCTATTACCTGTTGATCTTACTGTGTATATCAGGCATTGCGACTATTATGATGGGCGATTTCAGAGAAGCCCTACAGACTGGTGATGCCTCTCTTTTACCAAAAAGATTGGACGTTCCCTCACTTGGAGCTCACAAAACTTTATCCATCATATTGATTGTGCTTCTGATAGGACATATTGGAGGTGTGGTTAATCACTATATAAAAAATAAAGAAAATACATTAAAAAGAATTTTACCGTAAAATCATAAAGATGAAAAATAATCAACTTCTAAAATTAATCTCTCTGGCTGTACAGTCACTATTCACAGGCGGATGCTTGGTAATATTATTTGTTTTAGTTCCTTTTTGGCAAAAAAGTAATCCTGAAGATTTTTTATTGTGGTTCTCCATCAATTCTCCAAACATTGCGAAGATAATGCTGCCTCTGGAAGTAATTCCTTTAATTTTATCTGTTCTGACATTTTATTTAGTCAATAAACAAAAAGATGAGACTCGTAAATGGTGGCTGCTTAATCTTGCGGCTAACGTCATTATCCTCCTATTGTTTTTTATTTATTTTATGCCTGCCAATTCATCAATGTCATCAGGGACGATAATGAAAAATCAGGTAAAAAGCGAATTAATGAAGTGGGAAATGATACACCTTATGAGAACCGTACTAACAGGCATTTCTACAATATTTTGCATAGTTGGGCTACAATATCTTCCTGTAAAAAAACAGTAGAAAAATAATTATTCCGAATTAACTTGGGGCTTTCTAATATTATGATGAAAGTTGTCAATCATCTTTACAATCAAAAGACTTAATGGAAAAAATTGATATAAAAAAAATTACAGTAGATGATATTGACCAGTTGCAAAAAATTGGAAAACAAACCTTTTACGAGACTTTTTCGATATATAATACCGACGAAGATATGCAAAAATATGTAACTGAAAGTTTTTCGGTTGCTCAACTTAATACTGAATTGAATAATGAAAATTCAGAATTTTACTTTGCAGAAATCAACAAAAGAACAGTAGGGTATTTAAAACTCAATTATGGAATTTCCCAGACAGAACTCAAAGATGATAAAACTCTTGAAATAGAAAGAATTTATGTTCTGAAAGATTTTCATGGAAAAAAAATCGGACAAATTCTGTGTGATCAGGCAATTAATATAGCGAAACAGAAGAACGTTGACTTTATTTGGTTAGGAGTTTGGGGAGAAAATCTAAAGGCAATTCATTTTTATAAGAAAAATGGATTTGTAGAATTCGATAAACATATCTTCAAACTTGGAGATAAAGAGCAGACTGACATGATGATGAAGCTAAAATTGAAGAATGATTATTAAATTAATCTTTAGAGTCATAATAAATAGCAAAGCAGTATCATAAAATAAATAGCAAAGCAGTATCATAATCTTAATATTTTTCAGCATTATTTGATGAGATTGGTTTAAAAGATAGATAAATACTGGTTTTTAATATAGGTATCATTATTTTGTTTGGTATATTTGTGACACCACACAAAATCTTACCGCCATGAAAAAGTTCCTTTTAATCATTCTGGGTATTCTTGTTATTCTAGTTGCCGTACTTTTAATCAAAATGTATACGTATCCGTTTAAAAAGAATACGGCTGGAAATTCTGAAGGATGGAAACCTGTCAAAAATGATTCAGCAATACTGCGTCTTTCTGGCGGTATCAAAATCCCTACAGTGTCTACTGGAAGTCTTGGAGAATTCAATTATGCTCCGTTTGATCAGTTTAAAGAATATCTGAAAACATCATATCCTTTAGTATATCAAAACACTGAAAACACTGAAGTCAATACCCATGCATTGGTGTTCAGACTTAAAGGAAGTGATCCTTTACTGGAACCGATTCTTTTCATTTCCCATATGGATGTAGTGCCACCCGGAGATGCAGATGTGAAAAACAAAGAACAGAATATTTTCAGACCCGACGATAAACCACTACCATCCGTTTCCAAAGTTGCGGAAGACTGGGATTTCGAACCCTTTTCGGGAACCGTTGCGAATGGAAGAATCTACGGAAGAGGGGCCATCGATATGAAAGGAATGCTCTTTTCCCTGATGGAATCTATGAATATGATGGTTAAAAGTAAAAAGATACCTAAACGCGATATCTATCTGGCTTTCGGTTTCGATGAAGAAGTAGGAGGGCAAAAAGGAGCCGTACAGATTGCTGATTATTTTAAAAAGAAAGGATTGAAATTCGATGCAGTCTATGATGAAGGCGGATTGATTATGCAGAAAGGAAACGTGGCAGGAATAGATTCAGACGTCGCCGTAGTAGGTTGTGCAGAAAAAGGTTTCTTATCAGCAAAAATTAAAGTCAAAGGACTTGGAGGACATTCCTCAATGCCGCCTATGGAAAGTGCGATAGGAAAGGCCGCAGTGATTATGCAGCGTCTCGAGGATCATCAGATGAAACCTACCATAACCCCATTGATCAAGCAGTTTTTTGACAATATTGGAGGAGCAATGCCGTTTACGAACAGGCTTGCTATTGCCAACCAATGGCTTCTGAAACCAGTTTTGCTCTCTCAGCTGACCAAAAATAATACCACCAATGCCTTGGTACGTACCACAACCGCCCTTACCATGATGAAAGGGAGCGACGGAACCAATGTGCTTTCTCCCGAAGTGGAATTTGTCGTGAATTTCAGACTTCTTCCCGGTGATACAGCAAAAGAAGTCCGCGACCATATCGCAAAAGCCACAGAAGGTTTCGATGTTGAGGTGGAAGAAATCGACAATACACGCGAAGCTTCCGCAGTTTCCCCTACCAATACAAAAGCGTATCAATTAATAGAGGCCGGAATCAAAGAAATTAACCCGGGTGCTATTGTTACACCTTACCTCACTATGGCCGGCACCGATGCCTACAAATACCAGATCGTAAGCAAAAATATCTACAGATTTATGCCCATCAAAATCAACAGCTCAGAGCAGCAAAGCATCCACAGCACCAATGAGTACATCAGCATTCAGAACTATATGAAGATGATCCATTACTTTGAGTTTATGATGACTAATTACGACAAATAGTTACGGGGTACGGGTTTCGCGATGCGGAGTTTGAGAGTTTGAGAGTTTGAGAATTTGAGAGTCAGAGAGTTTTAGAGTTTTGAGATTCGGGATTAGAGTGTCGGAGTGTTTGAGGATTTTAATGTTGCTTACTGTTGCTTTTGATAGTAATTAACCCTGTATTTTAATACTCTGAAATTATCGAGAAATATTGAATGAACGACAAATATCTGGCGGCTGAGGCTCCCGAAGCCACCAGTACTAATGTCTAAAGTCTGCAATCTGATGTCTGCAATCTAATATCTAAACAAAAAAATAACACGTCAAGTTTTGTCGCATTACAGCAATAGCTTTGTCCTATCAAAATTACAGAGCTATGGAATTGCCGTTTTACTTAACATTTACAGAATTTGAAAGCCATTATTACGATAATCTTGAAAAATGGTTTGAGGAATATCACAACGCCAGCGAGATCGATTATCTTAAGACACTGGCAGATCTTTACAGTCCTTATCTGTATTATAGTTTTGCAGATGACAGGCTGATGGCTGATGCTTCTATGGAAATCAAAGACTGCTTCTTTCCGTATCATGAAAAGATCGGGATCTCTTTCTGCACAAGTTGTGAAAATGGGAAGAATCCAAAGGCATCTAAAGGCATGAATCATATATTTGAATGGAAAACCATTACGATGATGGAATACGCGCAACATGTTCTGGATAAAATCAACAGATACTTGTTAAAAAACGGTAGTTCTCTGAACGGAAATAATACAATTCCGGATTATATCAATGATCGTGAGATCATCACTTCAAGAGAAGGGGCCGGATATTGTGTCAATTACAGCAGACATCAGGCGGCGGTTCCGTTTTTAAAAGCTTACCTTCCTTATTATGGGCAGACTGTAAATATTGCTGTTTACAGGGACTTTATTTTCTCCATAGCACAGATCGCGGAATACATTGATAAAAAGCTGAGGTCTGTACAGGCTTTCGAATACACCATTTATGCTAAACTGAAGTCAGAAGCCAAATTCAAAGTGCAGATGAGTCATCAGTTTCTGACGATCTGCAATTAATATTTTCACCAACATTCATATCTAAATTATATTCACGGAATACCCTGACCGGTCTTTCAGACAAATCCTGACAGCAATGCCAGGATTTTGTTTAATTTTACCCATTACCCATTACTCATTACTCATTATTTAAAGGGTAAATTCCAAATCACATCTACGGCCAAATAATGCACGCCACCTTTCTTTATACTTCTGCTTCCCCGGATCAGATCATTCACATATCCGATATCCACCGATAAAGGAGAGTGGGGAATACTGAACATATAATAAGCCCCGATACGCATTTCGCGATATCCGAAAGGGGTCCATTTCTGTTCCGGTTCATTAAGATAACTTGTAGAAAACAGACCTTCGGCACTTAGAGCCAGTTTTTGATTGTTTTTGGGAGATAGATTATAAGTCAACTGGCTTTTAATCCTTGTTCTCAGTTGAAAATTCTCTTCAGCCTGACGAAAACCTGCATCAAAAAACTTCCGGAACTCCTGGCGGACTGTATTCTTGAGTTTCCATCTTTTTCCCAGTTTGAAAGTATAGGCATATCTTCCGTAAATTCTGAATTCCTGTTCTGTAGCTTCCTTTTCATAAGGTGCAGAACTTTCATATTTAGGCTGCCGGCGGTAACTGACTGCATAACTGTATTGTTGATTGGGCGCAAAAGAATAAAAGACTTCATGGTTCAATACAACAATAGCCTGTTTTGAGACTAAATTATAATCATCAGGACTGCTTTTCCTTCCAAGAGCAATATAACTTAAAGTCTGCCTCTTTCCCAGCGAATCCAGTTGACGCCTTACTCCAAAAGCCGACCAGAAAGCGGTATTCGCTTCCCCAAGCCCCGGCGGACTGATCTGTGCATGTAATGACCCGCATAAGCTTAATAAAAATATTCCGATAATAATTTTTCCTGTTCTGAGCATCCCGTAAAATCTGTTGAATCGTATTTTGAGTATCTGTTCAGCAATAAGATGAAGTCGAACGGTGAATGATACTGTAAAATGATGATTTGTCGTAGCCAATGTAGGTCCTTTATCCATTAAATAATGATGTAAATGATTTTAATACTGTCGATAAACAGGACAAATTAAATACATGATTTAGGAATGTTTTAGGAATAGGGAAGGATCAGATACAAAAGTTGTGGACTAAATCAATTCCTCTTGCTGATCATACAGATAGTGCAGATAAAAAAATAAAAATCTGTATGATCTCACCAATCTGCGTGAAAGTTATAGATCTATTCTTTTTACAAAAAAAAAGTCTTAAACAATTAAGTTTAAGACTTTTAGATTCTTGCAGAGAGGAAGGGATTCGAACCCTCGATACAGTTACCCGTATACTACCTTTCCAGGGTAGCTCCTTCAACCACTCGGACACCTCTCTATTTGAGATTGCAAAAATAGAGTAATTTCTGGAATCTGCAAATTATTATTCAAAATTAGTCAGTAATTTCTCCGCAAAGACTTTTGGTGAAGTTGTCGGCAAAGGTTCCTGAATAATTTGGGTTGTCTATAAGGTGCATCGCTTTGGTAATGGCGCTTTCGGCGGTCATATCCCTTCCGCTGATTGCTCCGATTCTTGAGAATATATTGCTGTTTTCATATTTTCCGAAAGAGATTCCTCCTGAAATACACTGACTTACCACCACGATCTCCGTTCCGTTGCTTCTGATTTCTTCAAGTGTTTCCTGCGTTTTTTCACTGCTGAAAATGGTTCCCGAACCAAAAACCTGAAGGATTAAAACCTTCATTTTAGGGATTTCTTTGAAATGACTCAGATGCATCCCCGGAAAAATACGCCAGAATAAAATATCTTCAGAAATATGTTCGTCCACATGAAATTCCACTTCCGGATCACAACGGTAAAGATTGTCCTTAACAATATTTAAATGAACACCTGACTGTCCTAAAATAGGATAATTCGGGCTTGAATAGGCATCAAAATACTCCGCAGAATATTTCAGCGTTCTGTTTCCTCTTAACAATTTGTATTCGAAATAAACGGCCACTTCCTGAATGACTGCTTCATCATTTTCATAAAGACTGGCGTAATAAAGGCTGGTCAGAAGATTTTCCTTCGCATCCGTTCTCAGATCTCCGATCGGAAGCTGGGAACCTGTCATAATAACAGGTTTTCTAAGACCTTTCAGCATAAAACTTAAAGCAGAAGCCGTATAAGACATGGTATCGGTTCCGTGAAGGATCAGAAAGCCGTCATACAGCTCGTAATTCTTGAGAATATAGTTCGCGATCACCTTCCATTCCTCAGGTCCCATATCGGAAGAGTCCAGCGGTTTTGCGAAAGGATGCACAAACACTTCGCATTCCATTAATTTCATCTCAGGCATTTTTTCGAAAATATTTCCAAAATCAAATGCGCGGAGGCTTCCGGTTTCATAATCTTTTTCCATACCGATGGTTCCTCCGGTATAGATGAGCAGGACTTTTCTTTTCATGAATTACTTTTTAGTAAGAAATTGAGCCTCGTTCAGGTTCATAGCTCAAAATTACGTTAATTTGCAAAGATTTGAAAATGAATGGAAGATTTAGCGCAAACTTTTGAATATTTAAAGCAGTTTTTAACAGAGGAAAGACTCTCAAAAATAGAACATTTCTCTCAGGAAAGTTCCGATTTTGTACTTCCTGTGATGGATGATGTCTACCAGTTCAGAAATGCGGCGGCTATTATCAGATCTGTAGAAGCCAATGCGTTTCACAAGGTTATAGCCATGGAGGAAGAGAATGTTTTTGATCCCAACCTTACCGTAACCAAAGGGGCCGAAACCTGGGTAGAAGTAGAGAAAATGGCTAAGAACATAGCTTCTCTGCAGAATATCAAAGACAGAGGCTATAAAATCCTGGCGGTTTCTCTTGAAAAAAATGCAGTGATGCTCCCTGATTATCAGATTACAGAACCTATCGCTCTCGTATTTGGAACTGAGATGGAAGGCGTATCTGAAGAAGTTATAGATTTTGCAGACGAAACCCTGGCGATCCCGATGTACGGCTTAACGAGAAGCTACAATGTTTCCGTAGCCGCAGGAATCTGTATGTATGAACTGAAACAGAAACTGATCAAATCAGGCATCGATTATAAACTAAGCGAAGAAAAAAAGATGAAAATGAAGATCCGCTGGGCCGTGAACTCCATGCGAAGCGGAAAGCAGATCTTTGAAAAATATATAAGAGATCACAACCTTACCCTATGAACAGAATAGGGGTCTTTATCTTAATCATTTTAAGCAGCTGCGGCAAGAAGGAAGCAGCTGAAAAAAATCGCATTGAGGATAAAGACAGTCTGGTACAAAACATAGAAATACATACACAAGAGTAGGAAGATACAGCATCAATTCCTTTTTCCCAATCTCTGAAAGAAAATGGATATATGTATACCCTTAAAGAGCTTGAAAGCCCTAACGGAGCAATCAATTTTAAATCCATTAACATATTTTACAGAAAAAAACTTCATCAGAAAATTATTTTTGATACGGTAGCTGTTCTGAATGAAAGGGAAGTGGTTTTTAATGTCGATAAAGATGCTAATTTTGATGGGTTTAATGATGTAGAACTTATTAACTGGGCCGGGAATTATGCTTATTCATCAAGCTTTTGGCTCTATAATCAAAAAACAAAGAAATACGATTATTACAAACCCCTGGATACGATTCAGAATATTAAGATTGATACCGGGAAAAGAGAAATTACTTCAGAGTATCATATTGGCCCGGTTAACACTTACAGCAAAACCTATCAATGGACAAATGGAAAACTTTTGATGATGAGCGCCCATATTGAAGAGGAAGGAGATGTAATCCGTATGTACCGGAAGAAAGGAAAAATCATTGTAGAATAATGTGTTTCCTCCTTATTTCCTAACTTCTAATCCCTAATCCCTAATCCCTAATCCCTAATCCCTAATCCCTAATCCCTATCCTCTCATCTCATCATATTGAAATAATTCCACGCCGCCACAAAAACACCCGCCGTTTCAGTTCTCAGCCTTTGGTTTCCAAGTGAAACAGCTTTTACGTTACTGTCGGATAGAAACTGGATCTCCCTTTCAGAAAAATCTCCTTCAGGACCGATTAAGAAAGTGATCTGCTCCAAAGCGGGAATATGGTTAAGCTCAATTCTTTCCAGATTTTCATGGCAGTGCGCCACAAAAGTCTTCTCTGGATTGATATTTTTCAGAAAATCAGGAAGTTTAATTAAATCATTAACAACAGGGAAATGAAATCGCAAACTTTGTTTTGAGGCTGCAATGGCTTGTTTTCTAAGTTTTTCGATACTGATGTTTTTACGCTCTGTTTTTTCAGTTTGTAAAATGGTAATTTCAGCAATACCCATTTCCACAGCTTTTTCTACAAAAAACTCAATTCGGTCAATATTTTTCGTCGGAGCAATAGCAATGTGCAATTTTGGATTGAAATCCTGAGTATCTTTCTTAATTTCTGAAACCTCGATATTGGCTTTTTTTCCTTCGATTACCAATGTTCCGGAAGCAACATTTCCTTTACCGTCTGTTACGTGAATTTTTTCACCGTCTTTCATACGAAGAACTTTCACTATATGCTGCTGTTCTTCGTCATTAATTATTGCTTTTCCGTTATTGATTTCGCCAAAAAAAAGTTTCATATATTGATATTTAGAATGCGACTGAATTGTATTGATAAGGGATGATTAAAAGGTTGGAAGCTGGAGGATGGAAGCTAGATGTTACTATTGGATGGGAAATATTTGAAAATTCCTTTTAAATTGATATATTCTACCTTTGGCTTTCAATAACTTCCCTCTTCTAGCTTCTGACTTCCTTACCTAATGAATTTTCACGTTGAGGATTAAAAGGTAATTTCATTCTCGCTTAAAAATGCTACACCGGTTTTTATCGTGGTATAAATATCACCTTCACAGTCTCTGTATGAACATGCGTAAATTTCTTCAATCCACTTATTATTCATGAAAATTAAATTCAAGTATTCGTTTTTTCTTAAATTATTTTTGATGGATAAATAATCTCCTTCTTTGGGTTCGTAAGCAAAACTGAATACATTTTCTGAATTGATTTTCTCTATGATCTCCTCCTTTATATTTTGAACATATCCGATTTCTGAACTGATCATTAAATAATCTTCGTCTTCAGATTGTTCTGTCACTTCATTTTTTCCGATAACGGTTTCTAAAACCCAGTAATATTTTGAATTTTTTTTAGATTGCGTTCCCAGTACTTTTTCTTCTAAGAGTATTTTCATAAATCATATTTTGCAGTTGCGGACGTTTTCATATC
Organism: Chryseobacterium sp. OV279; assembly: GCF_900128945.1. GTDB lineage: Bacteria > Bacteroidota > Bacteroidia > Flavobacteriales > Weeksellaceae > Chryseobacterium. Next base: position 270,292 of record NZ_FQUD01000005.1, read on the forward strand.
CGTAAATTCTCCTCGCTCATATTTCAGTTGAGCCACCATCGCAATCATCGCCGCGTTGTCTGTTGTATATTCAAATTTTGGAATGTAAATATTCCAGCCTAATTTTTCATGATTATCCTCCATTGCCTTTCTCAATGCAGAATTGGCAGAAACTCCACCTGCGATTGCCACTTCTTTTACATTTAATTCTTTAGCTGCTTTTTCAAGTTTAGCCATCAGAATTTCAACAATCGTTCTCTGAACAGAAGCGCACAGATCATTCAGGTTTTCCTTAATAAAATCCGGATTTTTTCTAACCTCTTTCTGAATGAAATAAAGCACAGACGTTTTGATACCACTGAATGAATAATCGTAATTCTCCATTCTTGGTTTGTTAAACGTAAAAGCAGCAGGATTTCCTTCCTTGGCCAGTCGGTCTATAATAGGTCCGGCAGGGTAGTCCAGATCAAAGATTTTTCCGATTTTGTCAAAAGCTTCTCCTGCGGCATCATCAATTGTTTTTCCAATAATTTCCATATCAAAATAATCCTTCACCAGTACGATCATGGTGTGCCCTCCGCTTACCGTAAGACACAGGAAAGGGAATTGAGGCGGCATAGGATTTGCATCTTCGATGAAATGGGCTAAAATGTGGGCCTGGAGATGGTTAACTTCAATCAGCGGAACATTCAGACTCATTGCCAAAGACTTAGCAAATGACGTTCCTACAAGAAGAGATCCTAAAAGTCCGGGGCCGCGTGTAAATCCTATAGCTGAAATAGCATTTTGTTGTATATTTGCTTTAGTAATAGATTTTTCAACAACGGGGATTATATTTTGCTGATGCGCTCGCGATGCCAGTTCCGGGACTACACCTCCATATTCTTTATGGATAGCCTGATTCGCAGCAATATTGGACAGAATACAGTTTCCCTTGATGATAGCTGCTGAGGTGTCGTCGCAAGACGATTCAATACCTAAAATTATAGAGTCGCTCATAATAATGGCAAAGTTAGAGAATAATAACGAGAATGAGAATAAAAAATCTGTAGCTGAGAACCTAAGTGATCAGGTACAGAAGACTGTGGAGAATGTAGAAGGCGCTGTGAAGGAAACAGTTAAGGAAGCATCTGAACTGGCATCAGATGCCATTCATCATCCCGTAGAAACGGCTGAAGAATTTGGAAAGCAGGCGGTAAAAGATGTGACTAGCTATTCCTGGTGGGCCAAACTTCTCCTGATCCTTTTCTGGCTGGGAGTTATTCTTGTTGGAGGAGTTCTTACAGCCATTAATCTTCCGGCAACCAAGCAATGGGCGGCAGATCAGGCACTTCAGATCGTTAACAAAGACTTTAAAGCGGGAATGTCTACGGAAAGTGTAGAGGTGGATTATTTCGGAGACGTTATTATAAAAGGTTTAAAAATAAAGGATTACAAAGGCCTTGAATTCATTAAAGCAAGAGAATTCCGAGCAAATTCCGACTGGTTGTCACTCGCCTACAATGCAATTTCCGGGAACAGCAATTCATTAAGTTTTAATTCCCTTACCCTTGTCAATGCCGATGTGAAGGTCATTACCTACAAAGGTGATAGTATTTCCAACTTCATCAGATTTACACAGCTTTTCGACAGCGGAAAGAAAAGAGATCCAAAGAAACCTCCTTTTCAGCTGAATTCCCGTGTACAGATCATCGATTCAAAAGTTTCTATCGTTAGCCAAAACTCTCCGGGAGAACCTGGAAAATGGCTGACGGCTACAAAATTTAATTTAATAGCGCCTAATGTAAAGGTAAACGGCCCGAATATTTCCGCGCTGATCAATAATATGTCCTTCGTCACAGCAAGATGGGGGAAATCTCACTTTGTAGATACATTTTCTACAGAACTCTCTTTGACCCATGAATTCCTATCATTAAAAGATCTGACGCTGAATACAGACCATTCACTGCTGCAGGGAGATATAAAATTCAATCTTCATGACGGCTCATGGTCCGAATTTGCAGACCGCGTAAGCTGGGATATGAATATCAAACAGGGAAGCCAGATGAGTGGATATGACATCAGCTATTTTGTGACAAACTGGGATAATTTTAAACCTTTCAATCTGGCTGGGAAAATGACCGGCCCACTGAATAAATTCTATCTGGAAAACTTCCTGATCAGAAATCCTGACGTAAATATTGCCACCAAAACCATGAGAGTGGACAGGCTGCTGAAAGGAAATTTCTCCATTGAAACCAAAGACCTTTCCACAGATTTTACCTATAAAGACCTTAAAGCGATGATGCCTTCATTTATTTCCAAGAAGATGAAGAATTTCGCAGACGATTTTGGAAAACTGAAATACAACGGCGCTGCAAAAGTAGATCCCCAACAAATCTTTATTCCCAACGGAAATCTGATGACGGGAATAGGTCAGGCGAAAATTACCAAGCTTTCACTGACGGGATACAGCACGGCAATGCCTAAATATTCAGGGTATCTTGAAGTAAAAGACCTGAATACCTCTGTCATCACTAAAAATAAAGCGGTCGGTCTTATCTCCGGTAAATTTGATCTGAACGGGCAGAGTTTTGACGTCAATACCATGCGTCTGACCACCAAATCCCAGATCAGCAGCATTGAGATTATGGATAAGCAGATCAGCAATCTTTATCTGGACGGTTTATTGGACCATAAAAAATATAACGGACTTATCACCATAAATGATGAGCAGGCAAAAGCTACGATTAAGGGACTTATTGATTTCAGTACTCCTAGGATTATCATGGATGTGAATGCAGACGTCACCCATCTGAACATGAATTATTTCACTAACAAACCGGGAAGCCAGATTGTAAGCGGCCAGGTGGTAGGTAAAATGTCCATGTCTTCCATTAATGATCTGACGCTGGATGTGGATGCCAATGAACTGCATTTTGCAACCGCTACACAGAAATATATTGTTCCGAAAGCAAAACTTAAGACTTTTATAGAAGCAGGCGGACGTGTCATCGAAGTTGATGCACCGGGAGCTGCCAGTGGTAAGATCTCAGGAAAATACAATCTTGGTGATCTTGTAGGGATGATGGAAAACGGAATCGGAAGAATTCTGGTGGGACCTCCGCCGAGAAAACTGTACAGAGGTCAGAGTTTTAAGATGAATTTTGATGTTCAGCAGGGTGTTGTGAATTACTTTCTGCCGGATCTTAAACTTCCGCAGGGTGCTTTGGTAGAAGGAGAATACAATGGAGATTCAAACGATTTGATCCTGAATCTGGATGCCGCTTCTCTGAAGTATATCATGACCAAAAAGGAGGAAATCACCGAAGCAGACAAAGCGTTAGCAGCCACCAATCCTGAATATAAGCTTAATGACCGGAATAATATCTCCAGAGACAGCGCGATGATCGACAGTGTGATGGTCAGAATCAATACTGCTAAGCTTGATGAGCAGCTGTATGCAAGGATCAGTAAACTGGTGTACAATAAGAATATCATCAAAGATTTTGAACTCAGAGGAAAGAATGAAAACAATACAGCGCTTCACCTGGCTACAACATTTAAACATGGAAGTCCGGAGGATGAACTGAGTGAAAGCCTTAAATCATATGCTATTAATGTAGATCAATCTACCAATGCAGCGGGAGATTACGTTTTCAGATTTGAACCTACAGAAGTGAAGTTCAATGATGTTACGTGGGCGATAGATACAAGTCCTGAACTGGATCATTCCATTACTTATAGAAAGAATACAGCTGATTTTGACATTCATAATCTGAGGGTATTTTCAGATAAAAGTGCCCTGTTCATTAAGGAAGCACAGTTTAAATCGGCGAAAGACTTTTACATAGATGCGGATATTGAAGAATTTGCTGTAGAAAAGCTCCTCGAAATGCAGTCCGGAGGAAATCCGATGGGAATCAAAGGACTCGCTAACGGAAGTGTGAAAATCAAAATGGATAAGAGCACGCTGCAGCCATTGGTAGACCTTACGGTAGACAATATTATGATGAACGGAAATGAAATGGGCGACCTTACAATTTCTGCAACCAACGGGTTCTCACTGAATGTTTATGACGTAGATGTCAAAGTAACGTCCGCCGGAGTTCTTGGAAATAATAACCTGCATCTGACAGGTACCGTAAATAACAATACCGCTTCTCCTACGATCGATCTGACGGCAGAAATGCGTGATTTTGACCTTGCCTTTACCCAACAGTTTGTTCAGACTGTTTTTGGAAATATAAGAGGAAAAGCGACGGGTGACCTTAAGATCAATGGAAAACTAAGCAATCTGGATTACAGCGGTGATATCGCATTGAAAGGCTTCGGTCTGAAACTGCTGTTCACCGGCGTAGATTATTCATTTGATGATACGGTGATTCCTCTTTCCAAAGGACTTGCAATCCTTAACAATATTGAAGTACATGACGGTAGAACGAATTCTAAAGGAACAATCTCCGGGGCGATCCAGTTTGAAACGATTTCTTCTATGGGGGTCAACCTGATTATGAGAGCAGACAATCTTCTGGTGCTGAATACCTCACAGAAAGATTTTGACCTGTTTTGGGGAAGGGTGTACGGACAGGGAGATCTCTACGTAGACGGACCTGTTTCCGGACTGAGTATTTCTACCCCGAATATGAAAGCATTAAACGGAAGTACCTTTACCTTTAATTCCAGTTCTACATCCAATGTGGAAGAGTTTAAAATGCTGAGGTTCCTGAAAGAAGGAAAAGATGGATTGATCACCCTGGAAGAAAAGAAAAAGACAGGAGCGAATATGAATATCGACTTCAGTCTTGATGTGGATAAAGGAACAACCGTGAACGTACTTGTAGGTGATGATGTAGGAAATATTACCGTAAAAGGAACGGCGGACAAGCTGAGGTTCCAGATGGGAAGACGTGGAGGAATCGCCATGAACGGGACTTATAAGGTAGATAACGGAACCTTTGTTTCTAAAGCGATTCTGAATAAAACCTTCCAGATCGAAAAGAACAGCAGCATCCGATGGGACGGTGATGCCATGAAGCCGGCGCTGGATATTACAGCCAATTATGTAAGAATGGTATCAAATGCCGGGGAATATTTAAGCATGGGGAAACTGCAGCCGATCAGTGTACTGCTTCAGGCGAATATCACCCAATCCTTAATCAACCCGAAAATAGACCTGAATGTGACCGCTCTTGATGTCTCCAGTCAGGTAAAGGAAACATTGGCAGCCAAGATGAGCCAGGAGGGCGAGAAAGTACTCCAGTTTGGTTCTGTATTGCTGTTAAGTACCTTTAATGTCTCCAATAGCGGAGGAGTGGATTTTGATGTGGCGGGAGTTGCGGAATCTTCAGGATATAATATGCTTCTTAAACAGCTTGGCTCTGTATTGAATACCATGAGTAACGAATTCCAGATCGATCTGAATTATGTAAAAGGTGATCAAAATTCCAACACTGGTGACCGGGCTAATGCCGGGGTAAGTGTAGCGGTTTCGCCTAGGATAAATATCAAAACCGGACTGGGTATTCCACTGACAAAAACCGAAGGTGCCCAGAACAATTATCTCTCCGGAGAAGGATCTATTGAATATGATGTTTCTAAAAAGAATGACGGGACTCTCGTTCTGAGAGGCTATTCCAAGCCTACCAATATCGGAATGGTAAGTACGAATGGTTCTGCAAATCAGGCCTATGGTGGTGGAGTTGTGTGGAGTAAAAGCTTTAATTCTCTGTTTAAAAAGAAGAAAAAAGATAAAAAACCGTCAGAACCTAAAACGGAAATAAAAACAGATTCTATAAAATCAAATGCTAAATAATCTGAATATTTTAATGATTTTTATCATCCGTGTTAATTATTGTTAATGTTTGATATAATTTTTTTAGTTAAATAATTTTTTATAAATTTGCAAAAAATACATGGATTTTTTAAGAAAATTGTAATTTAACTAATATGAACTATCAACTGGACGAAATAGACAAGAAGATTCTTGATTTCTTAGTAGAAAACACAAGAATGCCTTTTACAGAGATTGCAAAGCAGATGGATGTTTCTGCGGGAACAATTCACGTAAGAGTGAAAAAAATGGAGGATGCAGGTATTATTTTGGGATCATCTCTTAATATCGATTATGGTAAGCTGGACTATCACTTTACAGCTTTCATTGGGATCCTTTTGACAAAATCAAACCGCACTCAAGAGGTATTGAAAGAATTATCAATACTTCCGAACGTAATCGAAGCGAGCGTTATTTCCGGGAAATATAATATTTTCTGTAAAGTAAGAGCTAAGAATACGGAAGATGCAAAAAGAATTATCTATCAGATAGACGACATTCAAGATGTAATGAGAACCGAAAGTATGATCTCCATGGAAGAGTACTTGAGCGACAAAAACAGATTGATCAACGCTATTTCTATATAATTCAAATTTTAAACGAATAAATATGCTGAAGAACTTATGAATTTATTCATAAGTTCTTTACTTTTGTACCTATGGAAGAATACAGTTACTTTGACGAGGATCCAAAGAAAGGATGGGGCTTTATTTTAGCATTTGCAGCTTTGATGCTGTTCACGATAATGGGGCTTGGAATAGATGTAGATGAATACCTGCAGCATGAATATCTTCAGATCCCGAGGTGGTATTTTTTCGTTATTTTTTCCATTGATTTCCTGATGATGATCGGGCTGGTGCTGATGTTTTTCTACAGAAAAGTGGGCATCATCATGTTTCCGGCGCTGTTGGTTCTGCATTTCTTTATGCACAATTACTATCTGTCTACCTTTTTGTATACGGATGTAACGAATCTTTTCCTTTTTACCGGTTTTGGAATGCTTGCTATTATTCCGAAATGGAAGTTTTTCAGATAGAACTTTAAATGATACCTTTAAGCTGGTCCGTAGAAGTAAATAGCGAGTCGTTTTAAAGAGTTTTTGATTGGTTTCTACCATTTCCCTAAATTGTGGATAAGAAGCGAATTTAAGTGCTTAAATAGACTTTTTAGTTTCTACAGATTTTTCAGAAAGTAGAGAGGGTAATCCAGCTCAAAAGTTTCGTGAAAAATTTCAAACTTATTTTGAGTGTAAAAAGTGCGGTTTTCGGGAGTGGTTGTTTCTACATAAATCAATTCTCCCTCATAAAATTCTAAGGATTCATTCAACAGTTTTGTGCCGATGCCTTTTCCCTGTTCTTCCGGGATAACTGCCATGAGCCACAAATGGATGAATTTTTCCTCAGGATGGAAACTTTTCAAAAGTTTTTCCCTTCCTAAAACTTTAAACATATTGTCTATGCCGATACAGACAAATAGCAACCTGAGCTCTAAAGCGAATTTTCTGAAACTGAATGTATTATTGTCCAGGAATAAAATACATCCTTTATCGTGATCGGTTAAAAATATATTGCCATTCAATAGGGACACATCAAACTGAAATTCCATTAATGCTTTTAGTCTTTTGTATCTGTCACCGGATTTTTTCAGCACAAAGTTGATAGAATTAGGAATAAGAATATCAATAAAAGCCCGGCATAATATGTCAACTGCCTTTTCCCGATCTCTGTGAGTCGCTTTTTTCATGGATTTAGTTTAGCCAAAAGTAAGAATAAATCATTTGAGTGAGTTATGAGTTTTGAACTATGAGTTCCTATTGTATTTCTTAGAATAAGCGAAGCGGCTTTGTCTTTCTTAAAAAATTATCTAATATAATCTTTGTCTTTCCTTGGGTAAAAAAAAATAACGAGGGCTTAACCTGAGTTCGAGGCAAAACATTTCAGCAATGATCAAGTCCGTAAAATCGAATAGCATGCTGTTTTAGCGGGTTTCGGCTCCATTCTTCCCATTTTCCCGTATAAGGATCGTAACCGCATTTAAGGGGCTTAGATGTGTCTAATTCTTCGTTATTTTGATGAGTGCGTTCTGTGTAAGCTCTACAGTCTGTGCAGATATATCTGAACTCACAATCTTTGCAGACCTCTATTTTATCTTTCGTGATACTCCAGTACTTTTTAAAATTGGCTTTTAGCAGGGCTTCTTCAAGGTTTGTCTCATGGATGTTTCCAAAACTTTCAGGCATTAAAGGACAGTTTTTGATATGGCCGTGAAGATCTATTCCCATCTTTTTATGAAGGCAGGAATTATGATTCATAGCTTCTGAAACCTTTGATATATTAGTATTGAAATATTTCAGATCTACTTTTCCACAGGAGGAAATTTTCACGTCTTCTTCTGTAAAATTCAGAGCAAATCTGAATTCATCCTTTACTTTGAAAGGTTCTTTTTCACAGGTATAAAAAACAATATGGTACATCCTTTCCGTATTGCTGTGGATGGTGTTTATAAAATCCAGATCGACGGCTTGATGGAATGGAGAAAAAACTTCGATACCACACAAAACTGAATGGGAAAATATTTGATCGGTCTTTATGAAATCATCTTCAGTAAATGGTTTTTGACTGTATATCACCAAATGCTTTACGCCAAGTTTTTCTACTGATTCCTTTACTTTTTCCAATATCGAAACCTCTGTGAGCTCTATGAAAAGATCAGAGACCCTACTGGGCTCATCATATTCACAGGAAAGCGGTGGGAAGTTTTTGTCCCAATCATTCTCTGTCATGAATCCGTATTCTTTCTGTAATAAATTGTCCAGGTATTCCTGAATAACAGTTTTGGATTCTTCATCATAATTCTCTAAGACATCTTCTACAGAACCATTTTTCAGTTCCTCCACGACATCATACAATTCAAGAGGATATAGCTCCGAGACATTCCTTTGAAGATCGGAAATCAGGATCCTGATGGCTCCTTTTGTGATGAGTATATTTGAAAACAAATTGAAGTATCTCATAATAGTCGGACGAGTGGTTTTATGGGTTTTTCTCTTACGTAAAAGCTGGTTTGATATTTTTTACATCTTAATATACATTTGGTATTGCTGGTAATCCCTTTGGAGCCTGTGTTGTCAAAAAAATCCATATGCTTAAAGGATAAGGGAAGTTTGTGTTTTTCACCGAAATTTTCTTTCATAAATAATCTGCAATTTTTTTAAATAGTGGATAATTGCAATGGTAAGCTACGTTTGCAAACTGACCTACAGGATTTACTTCTAAGAAATAATAGCGGTTTCCGCTTTTGATAAAATCCAGTGAACCGCAGTTGAGATCCAGCATCTGCATTAGCTTGTGAATTTTAATTTCCATTTCTTTAGGAAGATCGTACCTGATATTTCTATTGGGCTTTTCATTATTGTACTTTCTGAAATCCGTTTTAGTCTGTTCGTCATTCTGTGAGAAAATAGCCATGGAGAAACATTTACCTTCGAAATAAAAGGTTCTGATCTCAAAATCCTTTTCTATCTTTTCCTGAAAGAAAGAAGTGAAAAATCCCTCTTTCTCTGCTTCTTCGATAATGGTTGTATACATGATTCCATCTTGATTTTCAGATAGATTGTCCAGGATCACATTTCCCGTGATCGACTTTGTGATGGTTGTATTCAGAAGAACTTCATCTGTATGGTCTGCCAAAAAATATTCAGGAACATCCAGTCCTGCTTTCTGCGCATATTCCAATACCAAAAGCTTATTGACGTGGCTATTGCTTTGTTTGTTGATATGCTTTTTTGCTTCTAAAGTTTTCAGTACGTAATCTTCCAGCCAGTGCTGGGTTTCATTCATATAGATATTAATAGAATCGTTATTGTAGTGTAGACGTTTAAAATAAAGTCCACCTCTTCTGTGCCAAACGCTTTTTATATCGTCCAGAAAGAAACTGTTTTTCTGACTTTGCAGAAAGAATTTTTTTTCACGAAGATGAATTTCAAAAAACTCATCATCATTCACAAGAATAAAGAGTTTATTCATTGAAGCCAGCCAGCGGATCACTTCTATTGTTGTCCGGTCATTATTATCAGAAAATATCAGGATCATTTGGTTTTGAGGCTATCGGATAAATCTTTTGCTAATTTGTTTCTGTATTTTAAACTGGGAAGACCAATACTTTTTCTGTTACGGTTTACTTTAGCTGAATCTGTTATATTTTGATACCCTTGATAAACACCGTAGGTATAGGGAATTTTATGATGCAGATTATTTCGGTCAACCATGGCTGCATAATCGCGCGGAGGGTATTCACCCGACTTTACATATTCTAATATTTTGGCTTTGAAATAAGGATAATGTTTATCATAATCTGCCATGTGAAGAATGATTACATCCAGGGGCATAAAAATATCCTTATGGTATAAACCTATCTTTTGTTTGGAAGGAAAACCGCGATTTTCAAATGTCCACTTTAGGAGTTCAGCATTTTTTAGGTCATTTTCAAAGATTTCTGAACTGTTGGAACGTCCATTAAACTGATCCCTACCAATAGCTACAACAAAAGAGTCTATCATTTTTTTATCAAGCTTCTTTTCCCATTCAGCAACCTTTTGTTCTATACTCAGGCTGTCTATTTCGTATTTTTTGTAGAGGCTGATGAACTTCGGATCTGCTTTTTTGTATCTCCAATAAGGAGCTATTAAGGGAATCAATCGGTAAAGACTTCTCTTGCCTCCAAAATTTTTTCCAAGCTTGTCAGAAGTTCTGATATACGTTTCATATTCTTCGGTGCGTTCCTGATTAAGAGGCCGGTATTTCCTGAATAATTTACGGTAGAGATCGGTCGCTTTTTCCGGCTGTTTAGCTATTCGATAAATGCTGTCAATTTCATATACTTTCTGGTAATAGGTGATATAATCCTTGCTTTTGCAACAGTAAAGAAAAAAGCAGATAAGCAGAGAGCCCAACAGATATCCGATGCTTTGATTCTGTTTCGTGTGTAATGATTCCATTAGTACTTGCTTGAAGTTTAAATAAAACAGGACTGTAATTGATTTAAAAACAGTCCTGATTGCCTTATCCCCAATTATTAAGGAGTGCTCGGATTAGGTCCTTCAATGCTTAGAGTCATTGTTTTTTTCCCATCTTTGTAATAGGCGGTATCTGAGCAGTTACTTCCACATGCCGTTTGTTCCGATGATCTTGCTGAATCATCTCCTCCGTGAATAGACTGCATATCCTTCAGTTTCTTGTTTTCCAATGAAGAAAAGTTCTTCATTCCATTTAATTTTTTCATAATTGAATAATTTTTTTATTAAAATTTGTGGTTGTCATATAAACCCTGACATGGGTTTTACCATTCTTCATTTCAGTCTGTACTGTACACTTACAGACGGATCTGCTGAATGTTTATCAACGTTGATGATTCCAAAACTATAGATTATTACATCTCTTTTGTGTGAATTAATATGCTGTTTTTTTGTAAATTCGTGAGGCCTTTTTGTATGGTTGTACAGATTAAAATAAATCATGAAAATATCCGGTTGATAAAATTTTGTCCATCTGGGATTGAGAAATATAAATCCTGATTTTATGGATTACAATAGCAGATAAACAGTCCCATATTTCTATTGTATGTGATAATTAAATAGTATGCATACAAAAAAATACCTTACAGACAACGGCTTACAGCCTTAGAAATATTTAAATTTTCATCTATTTTTGTACATTGACTGTTATCACCCAAATCAAAATCACAAAATCACTGTATGCAAAACCTCAAACAGCTCAATATTGATTTAAAAACGTATCTTGAAGAAACCACAGAACAATTTGTTAAAGACCTTGTACAAATACTGGAAGGGAAAAATGCAGATTATCTGGACGGAAAGAGCAAAACAGACATTGTAGCCTACTATTTCGAATATGAATATGATGATCTGGATATCTCAGCATGGTCTGTTGATCAATCCGGAACTATCATAACCAATCCTGTACTTTTATTAACCGAAAAAGAAGAAGAGAATGATGGCAAGGAAAGCTGGAAAGCACTTCTGCCGGAAAAAATATGGACAGCAGCTTCAGATTTTCAGGAAGAGTATGCGGATGATGATGACTTCGATGATTGGTGGGACGAATACAATGACGAAAAATATGAGCTATTTGAAAACTGGTTCTTTGATGGCTGGAAAAAGGCGTCAGAACAGACAAACAATAGGGTAGATGCCTATTTTTCAATTCATGATACCTACTTTAAAACAGACCTGAATACCCTGCAGACGATTAACGACGACGAAATTTCAGAACGTTATACCTCATAAAATAATACACATTAAAATATATCACTATTATTATGAACACCTATCAATTTTACAAAAAAGAAGGAAACCTGTTAATTTTTAAAAACCAACCCATCTTTGTATTTGTATTGGCTGCTCTTACATTCGTTGCAGCAGGATTCTCGTATAAGTATAAGATTCCTTTATTGGCCTTATTTCTTGTTGCTTTTGGAGGCCTGATGATCGCCAATTTCTTTGCGAAAAAATTTGTGATTGATCCTCAGCAGCAGACTATTACCTGTAAACCGAGTGTTTTTGTTTCTGCAAAGACCTATTCTTTCAAGGATTTTACGCATTTTGAAGTGCTGGCAATGAAATATCTGGGCTTCATCACCACCAATGTATTTCTGAATATTTATTTTGAAGTGAATGGCAAGGAACATAAATTTATGGTAGGACAGGCGCTTACCCATAAAAGCATACAGAAAATGGTCAATGAAACCGAAGATATCATGAGCCTAAACGAAAATAAGCGATGAATACCAAAGACCGATATAAATTTGAAGATAACGGAAGTGAAATAAGTTTTATGCCTAATTACAACTTCATACACACCTTAAAATGGTGGTTAGGAGCGGGTATTTTGGCCATTCCGGTGCTGTATTATTTCAGAAATATACTATCTCGAAATGCCTTTACCATTGCTTCCGTTATATTAGGGATTTATATGGTGTATTTTCTGTGGGATCTTGTTTTCAGAGTTCCTGTAAAATACATATTCGATAAAAGGGAGAAGTGTATCTACCGCAAACTGTTTCTTACCAAAAACATCATGAGCTTTGATGAAATGACTTATTTCATTAATGAAGACAACGGTGGATATTATTATGTAATCGGGAAAAAGAGAAACCAATTTGTCAAGAATTACAGAATCAGCAGTTATTTTTCAGGTTCTAAAAAATCACGTTTGAGAGAGGATGAATTCCTGACAGAGATACTATATCCCGTATTGGATGCAATAGATGTTCCGATCAACAGACCGCAGTAATGACGGGTTTTTGAGTAGGGAAGTTTGAGGGTTTGAGAGTATATGAGTGTGAAAAAAGTTGCTGGCTGATAGTAATTAAGCCTCATACTTTAATAATCAGAAATTTTTAAATACTCTAAAACCTCATATATCGAATAATTTTGAATAAAAGACAAGTATCTGGCGGCTGATTTCTATGACGTTACCAAATTATTTATATAATTTTTTTCATAGGGCTTTTGTTTATTGATAACGGCAAAAGCCCTATGAATAATTTTATTTCTTACATTATTCAGTACCAGCATTTTATTTTTCCCCTCAGCTACCTTTCTTAAATAATATTCTCTAAGATCATTTTCTAGTCTTATAGCGCTCATTGCTGCCATATGAAGTATACTTTTTAATGATTTATCAGCATAGAAAGATAGTTTAGGCTTGTATCTTATAGAAGTTCCTGATTGATGATCAAATGGAACAACGCCTGAATAACAAGCAAGTTTTCTAGGTTCTGTAATCTCTTCAAAGTTTCCTGTTTTTATTAACATCATCCAGCATAAAACTTTTCCTATACCCGGAACACTTTTTAAAAGCTCACTTTTTTTCTTAAGATCCTGATGTGAAGCAATTACATTTTCTATATCCTTTTCTAAAATTGCAATATGTTTTTCTAAAAGCGATATTTCTTCTTTATTC
>NZ_FQUD01000009.1 GCF_900128945.1 Chryseobacterium sp. OV279
AGCGCTTGAGTAACTAAAAATAGGAAAGAAATCGTTAAGGGCGTATGGCGGATGCCTAGGCTTTCAGAGGCGAAGAAGGACGCGGTAAGCTGCGAAAAGCTGCGGGGATCGGCACACACGAATTGATCCGCAGATGTCCGAATGGGGCAACCCGTCTGGTTGAAGACCAGTCACTCCAAATTTATTTGGAGAGCAAACCCGGAGAACTGAAACATCTAAGTACCCGGAGGAAAAGAAATCGAAGAGATTCCGTAAGTAGCGGCGAGCGAAAGCGGATTAGCCCAAAAGCTTTTATATGTTTAATAGAATGTTCTGGAAAGAACAGCCATAGAGGGTGATAGCCCCGTATATGAAAGGCATATTTAAGTGATAAATGAGTAGGGCGGGACACGTGAAATCCTGTCTGAATATGGGGGGACCATCCTCCAAGGCTAAATACTCCTGAAAGACCGATAGTGAACAAGTACTGTGAAGGAAAGGTGAAAAGCACTTCGAATAGAAGGGTGAAATAGAACCTGAAACCGTACGCCTACAAGCGGTCGGAGCCCACAAGTTGGGTGACGGCGTGCCTTTTGCATAATGAGCCTACGAGTTAATTTTGCTAGCGAGGTTAAGGACTTAAGGTCCGGAGCCGGAGCGAAAGCGAGTCTGAATAGGGCGCTTAGTTAGCAGGATTAGACGCGAAACCTTGTGATCTACCCATGGGCAGGTTGAAGCTCTGGTAACACAGAGTGGAGGACCGAACCGGTTGACGTTGAAAAGTCTTCGGATGACCTGTGGGTAGGGGTGAAAGGCCAATCAAACTGGGAGATAGCTCGTACTCTCCGAAATGCATTTAGGTGCAGCGTCGATTTACAGTTTATTAGAGGTAGAGCTACTGATTGGATGCGGGGGTTTCATCGCCTACCAATTCCTGACAAACTCCGAATGCTAATAAATGATGGTCGGCAGTGAGGGCATGGGTGCTAAGGTCCATGTCCGAGAGGGAAAGAACCCAGACCAACAGCTAAGGTCCCCAAATATATGTTAAGTTGAAGCAACGCGGTTGGACTGCATTGACAGCTAGGATGTTGGCTTGGAAGCAGCCATTCATTTAAAGAGTGCGTAACAGCTCACTAGTCGAGCGGTCCGGCATGGATAATAATCGGGCATAAACATATTACCGAAGCTATGGATTTATACCTTAGGGGTATATCTGGTAGGAGAGCATTCTATTTGCGCCGAAGCAGTATCGTGAGGTATTGTGGAGCGGATAGAAAAGAAAATGTAGGCATAAGTAACGATAAAGCGGGCGAGAAACCCGCTCACCGAAAGACTAAGGTTTCCTCAGCCATGCTAATCAGCTGAGGGTTAGTCGGGACCTAACGCGAACCCGAAAGGGGTAGTGGATGGACAATGGGTTAATATTCCCATACTTGCTCACACTAAAAAGGGGACGGAGTGCCGTACTTACTGGAGACTGACGGAATAGTCAAGACCTAGCCTTCGGGCGAAGTTGTTGTAGGGAAAGTGCTTCCAAGAAAAGCCGAAGTGAAGCAACCCGTACCAAAACCGACACAGGTAGTCGAGGAGAGAATCCTAAGGTGCTAGAGTGAATCATGGTTAAGGAACTAGGCAAAATAGTCTCGTAACTTCGGGAGAAGAGACGCCAGCAGCAATGCTGGCCGCAGTAAAGAGGCCCAGGCGACTGTTTATCAAAAACACAGGACTCTGCAAAATCGAAAGATGCAGTATAGGGTCTGACACCTGCCCGGTGCTGGAAGGTTAAGGAAGGTGCTTAGAGTTAAATCGAAGGCATTAACTGAAGCCCCAGTAAACGGCGGCCGTAACTATAACGGTCCTAAGGTAGCGAAATTCCTTGTCGGGTAAGTTCCGACCTGCACGAATGGTGTAACGATCTGGGCACTGTCTCAACCATGAGCTCTGTGAAATTGTAGTCTCGGTGAAGATGCCGAGTACCCGCAATGGGACGAAAAGACCCTGTGAACCTTTACTATAACTTCGTATTGACTTTGAGTAAGTAATGTGTAGGATAGGTGGGAGGCTTTGAAGCGGGCACGCTAGTGTTCGTGGAGCCAACGTTGAAATACCACCCTTTACTTACTTGGAGCCTAACTTCTTAATGGAAGGACATTGCGTGGTGGGTAGTTTGACTGGGGTGGTCGCCTCCAAAAGAGTAACGGAGGCTTTCAAAGGTACCCTCAGCACGCTTGGTAACCGTGCGTAGAGTGTAATGGCATAAGGGTGCTTGACTGTGAGACCAACAAGTCGATCAGGTGCGAAAGCAGGACATAGTGATCCGGTGGTTCCGTATGGAAGGGCCATCGCTCATAGGATAAAAGGTACTCCGGGGATAACAGGCTAGTCTCCCCCAAGAGCTCACATCGACGGGGAGGTTCGGCACCTCGATGTCGGCTCGTCACATCCTGGGGCTGGAGAAGGTCCCAAGGG